>JACRBN010000001.1 GCA_016213105.1 Chloroflexota bacterium | reverse complement strand
TGTTCAACTTGCTCTTTTGTATAGAAACATTTTCAGATTGATTTTTGTTCATTGCAAATACTCTTGATATTGGAGAAATGCCTAACGGTTTGCGTTACCCGCGCTGGGGCGGGCGGCGGAACGCCGTCCGACTGGGAAAATGCTAAGGCGTAGAAAAATGCTTGGAATCGCGCCAGAATCCCCAGCGTCGGGTGCACGCTTTGTTGGGCGCTTTGGCAGTAATTGAGCTTATGCAAATACCATAGCACATTTAGTTAGCAGATTTTATCCCACGAGGGAATTATGTTTGGCGGCATACCAACTATACTATAGTAGCTCTTTACAAACATAACATAGTTTTTCCACAACTCTGGATGACGCAAGTCGAAAACTTCAAACAAATCTTTATTGTAATTTTCCCAAATAGTGGCATGATATCTAGCAATAAACTCAGGCTGTTGAGCAGTTTTGTCTAGTTCTAGGTCAATAAAAGTTTGTAATCTTTTTGGGCTAGTAGATCTTAAGTTTGCCGTTTCTTGAGGTGACCTCCCATCAAGAAATTTGAGTAATAATGTAGGTATATACCAGTGCCAACAATAGCATTCTTCTCCATTCCACATCATTGTGCGTTCATCATCAGAAGCATGTAGTCTGCCATAATAAACGTATAGATGGTCAAGATATCCTTCATTGCCCATGAGAAATTTTACGCGACAATATTTAGAGTTGTAAATAATAGTAGGAAATCTAGGTGTTCTAACGCCAAAAGAAACATCGGGAGCATTTCCGCTAAAAAAAGCCGAACTTTTGCTAAAGCCCCACTTTTGAATTGGCAGAAAGCATTCAATTAGATTTTCAAGTTTCTCTAATTTAGATGGGTCATTTTTCATTTAATTCCTCAGAAATTATTTCGTTACCCAGCGCCCAACGGTTTGCGTTACCCGCGTGTGGGCGGGCGTGGACAATGTTTGAGATGTAGAAAAAGCCCGAAGCCAGAAAAAAGCCTGTAAATCGCGCAGACTCCCACACGTCGGGTGCACGCTTTGTTGGGCAGTTTTTGTTGGAAGACGGCATAATTTTTGAAAGGTATGAACTTAAATTACTTTATTCCATAACTTTTACATCTGTAAGGAGTTCCCGAATAACAATTATCAATAGATCCTGATTTATGTGCAAATAAATTTGGCGGAAGTTGCACTAACTTTCCATCTTTCATTACAAGCGTGATATTGAATGCGACCACAATCGGATTCCAGGGTTGGGTAGTGTCAACCGTTCCTATCTGTTGACCAACTTCAATATTATCATTCATACCAACCACAGGAACTACGTGAGCCAAAACTACCCATATATCTTTTATGTCATCGCTGCTATATGGGAATCTGGAAAGTTTACAAGTTCCATCCGTGTTTTCGCCATTTGTTGCAAGATAACATAATTCAGCAGTATTTGTAAAAACACTTTCGATGCCGTCTAAAGTTGTACCTTTCTTTAGTTGTATAGAAATATCAGTATTGTTGCCTTCACCTGGCACTTTAAAAAGCCGAATAATTTTTCCATCTACAGGGGATATAACTTGCTGACAAGCAGAAGTTCCATTTTTTCTTGCTACATCAAAATGCAAATATAAACCATCGTTGAGATATGGAACCCATCCCGTTTCCTTTTTTTCACTTGCGCCAGCATTTGTCCACACTGACCCTTGACAATCGGGTACAAAAATATCAGATAATTTTTGAGTAACTAGCGGTACTGGTGTATTAGTTGGAATCGGCGTTGGTAAAGTAGTTGCTGTCGCTGTAGGTATGATAGGCGTAATTGTCGGGCTTGGAATAACCGTATCTGTCGGAATGGCTTTAGCCACTGGCGCACAGGAAGCCGAAATAATAGCAACAAACAAAACCAAGATGATATTTTTGATTTTCATTAATTACCTTGTTATGCAAGGAACTGCCCAACGGTTTGCGTTACCCGCGCTGGGGCGGGCGGCGGGACGCCGTCCGACTGGGAAAATGATAAGGCGTAGAAAAATGCTTGGAATCGCGCCAGAATCCCCAGCGTCGGGTGCACGCTTTGTTAGGTGGCAGTTTTGGAAGGCACTTTAGTTTTCTTTTCTTGGCGGCTCAATAAGTAAAAATATTCTAAAGCAAGCATTTCTGTCTGACTTCTTAAGTACATAAATCGCCAAAAACAAAACATTGAAATTGCAATCGCTACAATTGCTCTTATCCATTGCCCAAGAAGCAAGGAGAAGATACATTCAAGTAATGCCACTAAGGTTAGGCTGCGAAATAATTTGTAATCGGCGGCTTGCTTTTCAATTTCTGAAAGCCCGCTAGCATTATATAGTCGTATAAAAGAATATGCCCTGTAAAAACTCTTAAGCCTACTGAGATTCTCGTCCTTCTCGTGAGGGATGTTTTCTTTCACATAAAGAAAGATGGGGTCATTCGCAACTTTTTTGCTTTTATATGCGTTTTCTGCTTTATTAAAAATAACTGTTGACGCAATCAGGAATTGCCCTGCAAGGTAAGCCGCAATAATAAATGCTGTCCAGAACTCTACGCCACTTGAAGGGATATGAAATAAATTATTGAATCCAGTAGAAACAAAATCGAGTCGGAGAAATAGCATTATTGCGCCAGGAAAAAATATTGCAAAAATATCAATTGCGCTGAGAAAAAGGTCTTTGGGTTTGTAGTCCATAGAGTTATCTCTTTATTCTTTCACTTCTCTTTGGCGATAGCCACCTAACGGCTTGCGTTACCCGCGCTGGGGCGGGCGGCGGAACGCCGTCCGACTGGGAAAATGATAAGGCGTAGCAAAAGGCTTGGAATCGCGCCAGACTCCCCAGCGTCGGGTGCACGCTTTGTTAGGCGCTTTCTACTAGCCAAACGTTGTTGTTTTGAACGGCTTTGCATCTTCCCAGGCTTTTTCTAATTGGATAAGATATATAGAAAACCACTCCGCATCGCTTTCTTTATAAATTGTAATAGCAGGGCTTTCTTGAGGACTTGTTTTATATAAATAAGATTGAAACACATTCCTGCCTGCTGGGGTACTTCGGTCAGTAACAATGTAACCAGAAGGAAATAACATATCTAGAACCCTAATCTCTAACGAACCTTTCTTGGTAGGTCTGAGCCGCTCACATATATAGGCAAGATTACTTTTTATTCTTGCTGCGTAAAATTTAGGGTCATATCCATAGTATTTAGCCGCCATATCTAATGCTTTACCATCAGGGTCGGGAGCCATAAACCGTATACTACACCCTTGTTCTAATTTTTCTTGAAAAGAACTTGTGAAAGGAATTAGCGAATCAAAGGTGACGCCTGTAATCCAAATTTCGCTTTTAGCATCATCTATTATTTTTTCCATTCTTGGAAATTCTTTGCGTTTTTTCAATAAGACACTTGCAGTTAATTTTGGTTTTGTTGCTTGCTGAATAGATTCCACACCATTTGCAATATTGGTCAAGATATCAAGGCGTTCAACAAGCGCATCCATTGCCAAGAAAGCAAGCACAGCCAAAACTATTTGCTCTGTGCTATATGTGATACCAAAAGGCTTTATTCCGATACTTCCAATTATCGCTATGGCGATAGTAAAAAGAGCTACTAGATTTCTAAATGCAAATAACCGCGTTGCGAATTTTACAATTTTTTTTATCATTGCACATGCCCTCTCTTCATTCTTGGTATGTGTGTTTGTTTGAGCGCCTAACGGTTTGCGTTACCTGCGCTGGGGCGGGGACGGCGAAGCCGTCCAGCCAGAAAAATGAAAAGGCGTAGAAAAATGCTTGGGATGACCGCAGAATCCCCAGCGTCAGGTGCACGCTTTGTTGGGCAGATGCGGATTTACAAGACACGCCGCCTAAAAACAGAACCACGCTCTTAACTGACTTGATTTTACACGCGCCACAATTTTTTACAAGCCTGACTTTGCTAAAACTAAACTGCGGTATTACCAAAACGCCAAAGCTGAGAACTTGCCGAAACCTATGCCGAAAAACTGACTTTGCAAGCCGTGATTTATGCCAGAAAAAATAAACTTGGCAAAAAAGCCCGAACCAAACTCACCGAAACTTTTGCTGAAAAAAATGTAGCCGATTTTAGAAACCTGACTTTGCTAAAAGAAACGCAAGCCATGAAAAATGGACTTTGCCAAATAAAAACTCTTGCTTACCAAAACTTTGACTAAAAACCTTGATGCCGATTTTGGCGACCTGAGCCGATTTGACCCGAAATTTTTTGAACCAAAAACCTGAGCTGATTTTCGAGAAACCAAAATTTGGAAAATTGTCACCGCTAAAAATGCTGACTTTTGCGAACCTGAAACTTTGCTAAAAACCCGAAACCTGATTTTGAAGACTCAAACGCCAATTTTAGAAGCGAGATAATTTTGAAATCAACGTAAAAGATTTAATGACAGCTTCTGCCCAACGGTTTGCGTTACCCGCGCTGGGGCGGGCGGCGGGACGCCGTCCGACTGGGAAAATGCTGAGGCGTAGGAAAAGGCTTGGAATCGCGCCAGAATCCCCAGCGTCGGGTGCACGCTTTGTTGGGTGGCGGTTTATGGTTTTTCAACTCTTTCGCGCAGACCTGTGCTAATGTTTAATGACCAATATTCTAATGTTGATTGATTGTAAGAAAGACTTGGATTTTTACTGCATAGAAGAACGTGATTCTCGTCAATCCAGCGGATTGGATATAGTTCTCCATTTTCGCCTAAATCAGAAATTAAAGTTTTTTGCTGATTTAGTGCCAAGTCAATTAGTGCGATTTCTTCCACTAAATAATCGTTGAACTCGATATTCCTAAAAAGCGGCATAACAATGATATTTCCGTCAGGAGATAATACCGCATATTCCAAGTTGATAGGTTTTGGGTTTTCTAACCTTACGGTTCTTATCTCATTTGACAACAAATCTAACACGGCAATATCGTAAGTTTGGTCTGTGATTGGCGTAAAAAGCAGGTAACGGTCATCTTCTGAAATGGTAAATGAAAATGGCGGGTCTGAGCCAAAATCTGTTCCATTTATTATTTCTATTTGTTCTCCAGTTTCAAGACTTAAGCGAACCAGAAGGACATATTTACCGCCAATCCAACAGCAACCTGAAAGCCTTGAACCTGCTACCGCATAGAGAAATTTTCCATCCTTTGACCAACGATAAGGAATTATGCCATCATGACGGTCTCCAAAAAGACCACTTTTTGCATAATTGTTGTAGTAGATTTTCCACTCCTGAGAGCGGTCTATGCTGACAATCTGTAAAGGTGATTCGCCTTTACCGTTTTCGTCATAGCACATTGCTGCAATCCATTTTCCATCTGGAGATATTTCCGAACTTGAAATTTTTTTTGCGCCAATGCAAAGAGCGCCGAAGGCTTCAATAGTGGCTTGCGCTGGTGTAGTTGGATATGGAGTTTCAGTTGCTGTTGCCGATAATAAGGTGGGCGTTGGCGTATGCGATATTGAAATGAACGTGGGCGTGCTTATAAATTCTTGTGTAGGCAGAGTTTGAATATTCTCCGCATTGTTACAAGATACCAAAAGCCCAACTAGAAAAATTATTACGAATGAGTTTTTCAAGTATTTTTTCATGGCGACAGCCACCCAACGGTTTGCGTTACCCGCGCTGGGGCGGGCGGCGGGACGCCGTCCGACTGGGAAAATGATTAGGCGTAGAAAAATGCTTGGAATCGCGCCAGACTCCCCAGCGTCGGGTGCACGCTTTGTTGGGTGCGTTTTGCTTGCGAGGCACTACTGTAAATAGAAATAAATTTGGTCTAAAGTCAACAATAATTGAAATGCTCTTATTTGAGAGTAGTTTTCAAATTTTGCGACGCCATGTGCAAACGAATGGCGACTAGATGGAATTTCTCCCGACTCTAAGTCAAAACCTTTGAACACCGACTGATTCAGGTAATCGTAAAAAAGACTTGGGAAACCCAGAGAGCCTACCGATGAAAATTTTTGCTTACCTAAGTCAGTGATATATTGCTGAATTTGTTGCATAGATGGTTTTTCGCCAAACCTTCTAAAATACGAAACACGAATTACACCTTCAATTTCTGTGGCAATGGTTTTTATTGCATTAATATAGCCTGATTTTGTGCCTTGAAAATAGGCTTCAATTCCTGCTTCGAGAATATCACGCTTTTCATTAAAAATTGGATTACTCCACCAGTTAGACGATAATTTACTAAATTCTTCATGGCTGAAATATTCTAATATTTTTTCCACTTGAAAGGCATACTTTTTCTCATCTGCAAAATAATTCATAAGACTTTGAAAACGAGAGCCTATTAGTTGTATAAACGGAAACCATCCTTCGTCAAGCAATTCTTTCAACCTAACTTCATTTTCGAGAAAAGAATACAACTCAAGATACAGTAAACGTCTGTAACAATTGGCGAGTTCCCCAGGTAACATGCTAACATCTAACTTGCCAGAAAAATCAAAATACAGACCGAATTTCCAGTTTGTTCTGAACAACCAAACAAATTTGTCTCCATTTTGAATATCTAAATTGAAAATAGCGTCTGAAAATTCGACTCCAGTTATATCAAGAACATCATCATGCCTAACTAACTCAAATGCTTTTACCGATTTTTTTGCTCTGATTTGAAATTTTAGCGGGAAATTTTGGTAGATTATTGCTCTATCATCTTTTTTGATAACAACAAGCACTTTATTCAACGTCTCATTTTGAGAATTTCCTAAAACTAAATTCAAGATGTTGTTACAGTATCTTTCAAAATTTTCATCGTACGAAATAATGAAAGACTTTTGAATAATTGTTGCTTTAGCGTCTTTTGGAGTCGCTTCAGCCGCTAATCCGTCAATTTTTATTCCGTCTCGGATGATTGGTTTATAGATTTCCGAAATTTCTGTACTCAATTTGTTTTCCTTCCTTTTGGAGCAAGCACCCAACGGTTTGCGTTACCCGCGCTGGGGCGGGCGGCGGGACGCCGTCCGACTGGGAAAATGCTGAGGCGTAGAAAAAGGCTTGGAATCGCGCCAGAATCCCCAGCGTCGGGTGCACGCTTTGTTGGGCAGACTGGGGAATGGAAACACTACTGCCAGAAATAATTACCTACTGTCACTTTGATAAGAAGAACCTCCAAGTAGTCGCAATATATCTTGCAACATCCCTTTGATTTCACTGTTTTGGGAACCTGCACGCAAGGACTGATTGAAGGAATCTTCTTTTTGATATAAGCAAGGTAATGGGGGGTAAATACTACCGCTAACTCCTTGTATAACACGATTAGTTGTATATCGGGCGGCATCCTCTACTGTTTTACCAACTTTTTCAGTTCGTGCTTGAAGGTCAACCATCTTGCTAAGGAGCTGGAACATAAGAATAGATTGACAATGAAGCAAGTCTGAAATTTCTACTCCCGATAGGGACTCGATTGTTTCATATTGCTGGCGAAGAGAAGTAATTACTTCCTTCATCGGTTCGTGATATTCCTGAATATCTTTAAACTCTTCATTGAGGAGATTTGAATGTAACTCATCACTCTGCGCGACCAATTGCTTAAACCCATCAAGGGCTTCGCTAATAACAGTTCTATCTGAACTTTTGGACATAAGTTTTTCTCTCCTTTTTAGTTTCGTCTTGCTCTAATTGCGTGCGAGGGAAATACAAGGCGGATTACTGGAGATTTATTTTGCTGGTTCGGACAAGTCTGCCCAACGGTTTGCGTTACCTGCGTGTGGGGGGGCGTGGATTCTGCTTGGGAGCAGGAAAAACTCGAAGCGAGAAAAATGCTTGAAAATGCCGCAGAATCCCACACGTCAGGTGCACGCTTTGTTAGCCCGCGTTTTGCCTATTATTACACAATGTTGCTTGAAAGCCTTCTCTTAAACGAAACTCGAATTTTTTCAAGTAACTGCTCGTACTGTATTTTGTATTTATAGTTTTTTTGGATTTGCCGTGAAACTTCTCTTTCGATTTCCTCTTCGGACATATATGAATATTTTTCAATATCTCTTTTTGAGCGTATCTCGATTAATTCAACTTTACCTAATCGAAAATTCATAAATTCTTGTAAAACTTTATTCAAGTCTTCGCGGTCTTTATCTTCAAGAAAAATTTCTTCTTCACGAACGATTGTTTTCGCTTCTCTTAATCGTTTAGCAAAAACTATAACATTTTCTTGGCTTGCAATTTCCCATAAGTCATCACCCGCAACTCGTAATCCTTGAAGGCTTTTCCATGCGTTGCAATATGCTTCATATTGTGATTTTGCAAATTTATTTTCTCTGATTTTTTCAAGTCCAATACTTTTTATGAAAAATTCTAACTCTTGTGCAAGCGAAGCCTGTCCACCTACAAATTGTTGAATGGTAATGTTTCCGCCCGCGCTTACCATTTGTGCATTTAATGTTACTGGTTGGTCAACATTTACGGGTCTTTTGTTCATATTTTGGGGAGGATTATTGCTGGATAGTAAAACATCATCCTTAACGTTGACTTTTTCAATTTCAATACCTTGACCTGTACCATCGTCCGCTAAAAGCCCGCCTTCTCGACTCACAATGTCTTTGGCAGATATAGCAGGTTTTGAGTGTGGAATCTCATTCGACCCTTTAATTTTCAGACTCATTCCTAAAACCTTAATTTCCGCTTCTCCGCGTTTTTGGTAAACAACAAAACTAAAAATCGCAATTAGAGCAAAAATAATTACTATGATTATTGTAAGGGTTGCTGTATCCATTTATTACTCTCCTTTGCAAGGAAGCGGGCTAACGGTTTGCGTTACTGGCGGGTGGGACGGGACGCTGACTCTCTCGACAGGCAGAAAAAACTCGAAGCGAGAAAAATGCTCGCAAAGCCGCACCGTACCCGCCCGTCCAGTGCACGCTTTGTTGGGCTGCATTTTAAAGTGTAACTACCCATATGTGCATGTAATAGATTGCCCATTTGAATTAGTCCATTTTGCTTCAATATCTATACCATGAGTAACGTCGACAATATTTTTGCCATCCCATACTGAAAGTGTCCAGTCGTTTCTAACGTTTCCAACGTGCCTACAGAAAATTAATAAACCGCCTTGAGTCCATCTAGACGCAGTTCCTTTAGTTTCAAATATAATTCGATTCGTATTGTCGTGAACATAAACAGTGTAATATCCATCGGCTGACCAGTATCTATCATTTCCCCAAGCCAGCCCGTAATTATCAATGGACGGAGTTTGGCTTATATTTCTTGTCGTTTCACCATCCCATTCATAAATTTGAGTGTGCAAATCAGTTTTACCGCGTCCTCTAAATACAATCGAGCCAGAATTAGTCCAAGTTAGATGTGGAAAAGGGGAAATTGTTGAGTCGGGACGGGAAAATGTTTCGATGTCTGGCATGTCATTAGTTTTTGACACGCCATCCCAAACAAAAATGTTGTATTCTCCATTTTGATTTGAAAGAAACGCCAATTTACCATCTTTACTCCACGCAGGAGACTTAGATGGATTTTGACTTAGACTAAAGACATCTTTGCCGTCCCAAACAAAAACCTCACTGGCATTTCCATTTGGTGTGAAGTATTCAGTAAATGCCAACTTTCCATCATTACCCCATGTAGCATAGTAAGAATAAACTTCTCTTTGATGATTATACATTTCCAGAAAGTTCTTTCCATCCCACAGAAAGAGTTTTTTTATACCTGCTTGGACTCCCGTAAGTAGGAGATAGTGTCCGTCAAGACTCCAAGATAGAATCCCTTTTTCTGTCGTAGATGGTTTATCAAAAATAATTTCCGTTTGAGCGTTTTCTACAAAAGGATAATCCCAAATGTAGATATTATCGTCTTTCTCATATGCCAAGCGATTATCCTTGCTAAGACTAAAACTATTGACATACCAATCATTATTAGTAGGTGAGACTTCAGTGTATATGTATTTATTGTTTTTAAGGTCATACAATGCTAATTGCGGCTTACCTATTTGAAGCGCTGGTCGGTACACAAGGTAATCATTATTTTCTGTAGCGCTATAAAGTTGCGCGGGGGTTTCTGCGACTGTTGGCGAAACATACAAAGTTGATGTGGGTAGAAGAATTCTTGGCGTATTGGTATTGATAATATCAACTGGCTTTGAAGTAAATTCAGGTAATGCGGGGGTATTCGTTTTGACAGTAACGCATGATGCAATTACGCTAACACAACCAATAAAGATTATGGCAATGGCAACTAACCTAAATATTATTTTTGAGCCATTTTGTTTATCAGATTCTCTCATGCAATTCCCTTTGACTATGAATTCGGAGCCAGCAGCCCAACTACGCTTTGGCTGAACCGTTCGGGTATTTCCCCTTCTGGGGCGTGATATGCCGAACTGTTCGGTATAATTGCTTATGTGCGGATGCGTAAATTATAAACCCTCGCCACAAAAAAAGACAACAAAATGACAATCCCAGTCCTGCCACCCCCAAAAAACGATAAAAAACTGCTGGACCAATACCGTGACGCCATTCAAGTCAGGCAATATTCCGCGCGCACCGGCGAAACCTACATACAATGGACCAGGGAATACATCCTCTATCACAACAAACGCCACCCCAAAGAAATGGCCGAAACAGAGATCAACCAATTCATCACCCACCTTGTCACCGAACGCAAGGTATCTGCCTCCACGCAAAATCAAGCCATCAGCGCCATTCTCTTTCTCTATCGCCATGTCCTGCACATCGAACTGGATGAAACACGCCTTGCCGAATTCCGCCCGCAGCGCGCAAAAAACCTCCCCACGGTACTCTCCAAAGAGGAAGCCAGACGCATTATCGACTTAATGCAGGGCACAAATAAACTGATTGCCCAGGTTCTGTATGGCAGCGGATTACGCATTATGGAATGTCTGCGCCTGCGCGTCAAAGACATTGACTTTGCCAATCACCAGATTGTGGTTCGCGATGGCAAAGGTGGCGGAGATCGTGTCACGCCCCTGCCCAATACGCTCTTTCAACCGCTGGAACTTCAACTGCAATATGTCAAAGTCCTGCACGAGAAAGACCTGGCCAACGGATACGGCTCTGTATATCTGCCATACGCATTCGAACAAAAATCTCCCAACGCCCACAGGGAATGGATTTGGCAATATGTATTCCCTGCCGCAAACCTGACCGAAGATCCGCAGACGAAAATAATCCGTCGTCATCACCTGGATGAATCCACCATTCAGAAAGCGGTCAAAGAAGCGGCCAAACTTGCCAAAATAACAAAGAAAGTCAGTCCCCACACCTTTCGCCACTCCTTCGCCACCACCCCCACCCGTCCTCCCCCAAATTCGATACTCAAACCATCCGCTACCCGTGGTGTTTTTATTCGAATTTGGGGGAGGTGGCGAAGCCAGAGGGGGTACGACATCCGCACCGTCCAGGAATTATTGGGCCACAAGGATGTAAAGACCACTATGATTTACACCCACGTCCTCCAGCGCGGCGGCCTCGCCGTAAAATCCCCCCTCGACCCGTAAACCCGTAACCTGCAACTCGTACCCCGCCCCCCGTAACTGGGTATAATTGCCCGCATGGAATTTTTCCTCCCCGAAGACAACCTGAACCGCATGACCCCCGCCGAGACAAAGATCACCGCCCTCGGCGCGTTCCCGTACTCTGATGGCCGCCGCCTGCGCGTGAACATCGAAATGACCCCCTTCCAGCAGCGCCCGCACCTCGAGATCACCCTCGTCAACGCGGACGGCCGCGAGGTCGCCTCGGTTAGCGTGGTCGAACCCATGTCCTGGAAGCTCGAACTCACCCTGCACATCCGCGGCGAACTGCGCAGCCCCTACACCCTCACCGCCAGCCTCTTCTATCCCGATGGCCCCGCCGCCGACCCGCTGGCCATCCCCATCGAGGTCGACCCGCCGCCCGCCGAAGACACCCCCGTCGATGCCTAACCGCCCCGCCGTCCTCCCCGCGCTGCTCGGACTCCTGCTGATCGGCTCGCTCCTGGCGGGCTGCGCCGCGCCGTCCCCCACCCATCCGTCCGAGCCTGTCACCCCCACCGCCGCCGACACCTCCACCCCCGAACCCGTCGCCGCCCTGGCCCGCGACCTGGTCGTGCTCTCCATCGAAGAGAACGGCTACGCCCACCTCTTCCTCAACATCCCCGGCGAAGTCGAACTCACCCGCATCACCGCCGGCGACTGGAACGACATCACCCCCGCCGTCAGCCCCGACGGCTCGCGCATCGCCTTCGCCTCCAACCGCGGCGGCTTCTACGACCTCTACCTGCTCGACCTGCAATCCGGCGGCATCCAGCGTCTTACCGAAACGGAGCAGTTCGATTCCTCGCCTACCTGGTCGCCCGACCTGGCCTGGATCGCCTACACCACCTACGCGGACGGCAGCCTCGAAGTCGCCCTCTACTCGCTGGCCGACCCCGAACAGGGCCAGATCCTGCTCACCGAAAACGCCGCCTCGGACCACTCGCCCGCCTGGGCCCCCAACGGACGCCAGATCGTCTTCGTCTCGGATCGCAGCGGCGACAGCGAGATCTGGCTGGCCGACCTCGACATCAACGACGATACCCGCTTCCGCAACCTCAGCAACTCGCCGCAGTCGGCCGAGACCCACCCCGCCTGGGATGCGCAGGGCAAGCGCCTGGTCTGGGCCTCCGATTCGCTCGACCTCGGCTACAGCGGCATCTACGTCTGGGAGGTCGACCAGCCGTCCCGCCCCGCCCAGTGGATCGGCGACGGCGACTGGCCCGCCTGGAACGCCCAGGGGAACCAGGTCATCGCCCTATTGGATGGTCCCAACCAGCAATACCTCACCGCCTACACCCTCGACGGACGCCTGCTGCTGGCTCCGTTTTCGTTGCCCGGCCGCGCCCGCGGCTTGATCTGGCCCAACCTCTCCCTGCCCGAGCCTTTGCCTGATTCCTTTACCCAGGCCGCCGCCGTCACCCCGGCGGGCATGTGGTCGCCCGTGCTGACCCCGGTCAGCCCCATCCCCAACCAGCGCTGGTACATGGTCGATCTGCCCGGCGTGCAGGCGCCCTACCCGCAGCTGCACGACCTGGTGGACGAGGCCTTCACCGCTCTGCGCGAGCGCGCGATCCAGGCCACCGGCTGGGACGCCCTGGGCTCCCTCGAAAACGCCTTCGTGCCCATCACCACCTCGCTTGACCCCGGCTACAACGAGGACTGGCTCTACACCGGGCGCGCCTTTGCCATCAACTCGCTCATGATCAACGCCGGCTGGATGGCCGTGGTGCGCGAACAGATCGGCACCGAGACCTACTGGCGCCTGTACCTGCGCGCCCAGCGCCAGGACGGTTCGCTCGGCGAGCCGATCCAGAACCCGCCCTGGGATTTGAACGCCCGCTACGAACTCGATCCGCGCTCCTACGAGGCGGGCGGACGCTACGCCCCCGTGCCGTCCGGCTACTGGGTGGATGTGACCTCCCTGGCGCAGGCTTACGGCTGGCAGCGCCTGCCCGCCCTGCCCAACTGGCAGAACTACTTCGCCGGCGCGCGCTTCACCGAATTTGCCATGCCCAGCGGCCTGGACTGGTACGCCGCCATGCTGGAGCTGTATCCCGCCGAGGTGCTGGCCACGCCCACGCGCGTCCTGCCGCCCACGGCCACCCCCAGCCGCACCCCCGTTCCCACCTCCACGCCGGGCCCCTCGCGCACCCCGCGCCCGACCGGCTCGCCCACCAACACGCGCACCCCGCGCCCGCCCACGGTCACGCCCACCCCATCGAACACCCCCCCGCCCTCCGTCACCCCCCCGACGGTCGTGCCGACGTTCGAATGATGAATCATACCTTTCCGTCATTGCGAGGGCGGCGCCCGCCCGCCCGAAGCAATCTCCTGGATCATCGCACGTCATTGCGAGTCTGTAGGGCAATTTGCCAAATTGCCCAACCGCGAAGCCCGAGGCAATCTCCTCTTAACCTGGAATTGCTTCGTCATCGCACTGACATCCTCCTCCTCTTCTCTCTATTCTCTATTCTCCTCCTCACCTCCTGCGCCCCGACCGTGGCCGGAGTCACCCCCACGCTGCCGTTCGGCGCTTTGGCGGGCGCCCAGCCCGGGCCCCAGGTGGAATTGACTCCCACGCTGGCGCCCTTCCGCTTCGACCTGCCCACCCCGGGCCAGGCGCCCGTCTCGGGCTGGCGTCCGCCCTTGTATCCCGTGCCGTGGGCGCCGACCTCCTACGATCACTTCTACTTCGCCCGCCCCATCGCCGCCGACCAGGTCAACTGGCCGCTGGCCGATTACCGCTACGGCGGCATCTACTTTGGGCCGAGCATCGTCCACACCGGCGTGGACATCCCCGCGCCCGAGGGCACGCCCATCCTGGCGGCCGGGCCTGGGACGGTGGTGTGGGCCACCTGGGGGCTGTTCACCGAATCGCCCTACGCCAAGGACGACCCCTACGGCCAGGCCGTGGCCATCCGCCACGACTTTGGCTATCGCAGCCAGCAGCTCTACACGATCTACGCCCACATGAGCAAGGTGACCGCCGTCCTCGGCCAGCACGTCGAGACGGGCGATGTGATCGGCCTGGTGGGCGCCACGGGCGCGACCACGGGTCCGCACCTGCACTTCGAGGTGCGTCTGCCCACCAACAAATTCCAGAGCACCTACAACCCCGAGCTGTGGATGGCTCCGCCTCAGGGCTGGGGCGTGCTGGTCGCGCGCCTGATGGACACGGACGGCAACACCCTGCAGCAGGTGGAGGTGTACGTCGAGAACGAGGAGACGGGCGAGAAGCGCCTGGTCAAATCCTACGGCGGCGGGGGGGTGATCAACCACGACCCGTACTATGACGAGAACCTGGTGCTCGGCGACCTGCCTGCGGGGCTGTACAAGATCACCTTCCGTTACGAGAAGACCGTGCAGACCTGGGTGGAGATCTTCCCCGGGCAGGTGACCTACTTCACCTATCAGGGCGACCTGGGCTTCACCATCGGCCCGCCCCCCATGCCCACGGTGGAAGGCGTGCCCAAAGGGCCCACGCCCACCGCCACCCCCAAGCCATAAACAGACTTCGGAAGTCTGCTGTCGCGGAGTGTCTAAAGAAGCGGGCTAAAAGACTCTTGCACCACGGAGATCACAGTGATCACAGAGATTTTTAGAGGATTTTCTCCGTGCCCTCTGTGCGCTCCGTGGTTAAATCTTTTCGGGTCTCCCGTAATTAATGGGAAAGAATCTCACCACGAAGGCGTGCTTTGTGTTAATCAGCTCTTCCCCCAAATATTGCTGCCCCCTCTTGACGTACTGAACATCTGTGCTATACTCTCGAAAACACAAATCCGACCTTTACACTTGTATTTGGAGAACTGACATGGCTCGCAAATCTTCTGCTGCTCCCCGCGATGAACAACCGACCACGAACGTCGACAACGCCCGCAAGGCCGTGCTCGACAAGGCCGTTGGCGACATTCTCAAGCGTTACGGCGACGGTTCCATCATGCGCCTGGGCGAGGCCCACGGCATGGTCACCGAGACCATCCCGACCGGCTCGCTGTCCCTCGATATTGCGCTCGGAGTCGGCGGCATTCCGCGCGGACGCGTGATCGAGATCTACGGGCCTGAATCCTCGGGCAAGACCACCCTCTGCCAGCACATTGTCGCAGAAGCGCAAAAAATGGGCGGCATGGCGGCCTTCATCGACATGGAACACGCCCTCGACCCGGTCTACGCCGCCCGCCTGGGCGTGGATATCGACAACCTGCTGGTCTCCCAGCCCGATACGGGCGAACAGGCGCTCGAAATCTGTGAGACCCTCGTCCGCTCGGGCGCGGTGGACGTGGTCGTGGTCGACTCGGTCGCGGCCCTCGTGCCACGCTCCGAGATCGAAGGCGACATGGGCGACGCCACCATGGGTGTGCAGGCCCGTCTCATGTCCCAGGCCCTGCGCAAACTGAGCGGCGCCATCAACCAGACCAAGACCGCCGTCATCTTCACCAACCAATTGCGCCAGAAGATCGGCGTCATGTTCGGCAACCCCGAGACCACCACCGGCGGACAGGCGCTCAAGTTCTACGCCTCGGTGCGCATCGACGTGCGCCGCATCCAGTCCATCAAGGTCGGCGAGGAAGTCATCGGCAACCGCACGCGCGTCAAGATCGTCAAGAACAAGGTCGCCCCGCCCTTCCGCACCGCCGAGTTCGACATCATGTTCAACGAAGGCATCTCGAAGTCCGGCGACGTGCTCGACCTGGCCACCAAGTTCGAGATCATCACCAAGCGCGGCGCGTTCTTCTCCTACGGCGACATCCGCATCGGCCAGGGCCGCGAGAACGCCAAGGATTACCTGCGCTCCAACCCCGACCTGATGGCCGAGATCGAAGGCGTCATCCGCCAGAAGGCCCTCAGCGGCGAGATCGCCCTGCCGCTCGACATCGGCGGCGAAAGTATCAGCGAAGACGCCGGTGGCGAGGAAGCCTAAAGATCATGAAAGGGCGCGCTATCATGGCGCGCCCTTTCGTTTTGTCCACCGTACTCCCTTCCCCCTTGTGTACTTCGTGCCCTTTGTGTTAATCTCTTTGGGGATATGACCACACCTACCCGCCCCTTGACCCTGCTCGCCGTTACCCTGGCCTTGACCCTGTTCCTGGCCGCCTGCGCCCCGCGCGCCACGCCGACGATGTTCATCCCGCCCGCGGGCAACAAGACCCCCACGCCCACCCCCACCCTGACGCAGGCCGCCTCGCCCGTGGCCCTGCCGACCTTCACTGTCCCCCCGCCGACGGTCCCCGTCACCGCGACCGCCACCCAGCCCGCGCTCAGTCCCACGCCCACCGCCTGCGCCAACGACCTGAAGTTCGACCAGGACCTGACCTTCCCCGACGGGACGGTCGTCCAGGCGGGCGCCAGCGTGGAGAAGCAGTGGCTGGTGACCAACAGCGGCACCTGCGACTGGACCTCGTCCTACCGCCTGAGCTTCGTGGGCGGCGACACCCTCGGCGCGCCCGCCGACCAGGCCCTCTTCCCCGCCCGCGCCGGCATGCAGGCCACGCTGACCATCACCTTCATCGCCCCGCTCGAAGCCGGCGCGTACCAGTCCGCCTGGCAGGCCTTCGACGCCAGCGGCAACGCCTTCGGCGAGGTGGTGTATATGACCATCGTAGTGCAGTGATGCGCTGGTAGGAAGGAGTCCGCGAGTAGAACTTGCGGACCACCGAAAATATCCAGAAGTAGAACTTCTGGACTCCACAATGTTTCATTTAGAGGTATCCCATGTCCACCCAACCCGACTTCCCCCAAATCTACGCCCGCCTGCGCGCCATCCTGGGACCCTATGCCGCTAGGCTGACCGTCACAGCCGATTCACCCACAGGAATTTCCATCGACGGTCCCTACAGTGAAAAATGGAAGAAACCACTCTTCTTCGCCTCCGCGCAGATCAAAAAGAACTACGTCTCCTTCTATCTCATGCCCGTCTACATGTTCCCCGACCTGCTGGACGGCATCTCGCCCGAACTGCGCAAGCACATGCAGGGCAAATCCTGTTTCAACTTCAAGAAGATCGAGCCTGAGTTGTTCGAAGAATTGTCCGAGTTGACCCGTGCAGGCTTCGAGCGCTTTCAGACTTCGCGCTGAGCGCAGCGCAGTCGAAGCGCATGTTTTTCCCGCCTGTGGCTTTCGATTTCCACCTGCTGCTGGAATATGTAGCTCGCCGACGATTTGCAATCGTCGGCCCGACCGGTGGAGGTTGGCTTTGCCGATCCGCTGGATTGCACACTTGCCCTGGCGTGCAAGTGCCAGGGAATCCAGCGGGAGCATTCAATAGCTCGCGGCGGATTTGCAATCCGCCGCATGGCTTGCAACAAAATCCCATTACACAACCCTAACAAAAAATTCAGCTTAATTCTGATAGAATTCCACAAGAGAGGCCCAGCGGCCTTTCTTGCATGTTCACCCTGCACGTCAAGGATCCTGAATGCACTTCAACGCCCGCCTGTTCTGGCGCACGACCTATCGCTCGTTCTTCGGCGCCAGCCATACCCCCGCCCGCCTCAACCGCAAACGGCTCATCTTCCTGCTCCTCTTCTACATCGTCTGGCCCATTGGCGATCTCATCCATTGGTTCTTCTTTTGGCTGGATGATGTCCTCTTCCCCGCCTATAAAAGCCACCCCATCGAGAAGCCGCTCTTCATCCTCGGCAACTTCCGCAGCGGGTCGACCTTCCTGCACCGCCTGCTCTCGCGCGACTCGCAGACCTTCACCAGTCTCACCACCTGGGACATCTATCTGACGCCCTCGGTTACCCAGAAGAAGATCACCCGCTTCATCGCCAGGCTCGACCACAAATACTTCGGCAGCCGCCTGCATCGCCTGCTGTTCGCCTTCGACAAGGCCACGCTCGGCAAGATCAAAATTCACCCCATCTCCTTCTTTCAGCCCGAAGAGGACGAGAACATCCACCTGCACATCTGGGACGGCTACTTCGTCAGCTTCCTCTTCCCGTTCATGGACGAGATGCCCGATTACATCCACTTCGACGCGGCCCTCCTGGCCGAACGCAAGCGCCGCATCATGACCTTCTACAAGTCCATGCTGCAGCGGCACCTGTATGCCACGGGCAAGAAACATTTCGTCGCCAAGAATCCCGCCTTCAGCGCCAAGATCGAAACGCTCAAGGAATTCTTCCCCGACGCCTGCATCATCTACATGGTGCGCAATCCGCTGGATATGCTGCCCTCGACCGTCTCATGGATCAACTACGCCCGCCGCGTCTTCACCGACCCGGGCGAGGGATATTATTACCTGGACGAGATCGTCGACCTGACCCAGCACTGGTACGCCCATCCGCTGCGCTACCTCGATACCCACCCCTCGACCCGTCACCTGGTCCTGAGCTACGACGACCTGATCCAACGCCCCGAGCACGTCATCCGCTCGTTCTACGAGCAGTTCAACTATCCCGACAAACCCATGCTCGACACCATCGTGGACGAAGCCGTCAAGGAAGCCCTCAGCCACGCCAGCGACCACGTCTACTCCTACGAGCAGATGGGCTTCACCCGCGAACAGATCCTGGCTCTGTATCCCGAAATCTTCGAACGCTTTGGATTCGAAACGGGAGCAGTGCCCGCGCAGGAGAGCCCCACTCCCGTTGCGCTGGAACCGCTCCCGCAGGAAGCGCGCGTCGAAAGGCCGCGCAGCTAGGCGGCGGGTTTCGCCTTGTCAGTTTCGACCGTGACCTGGTATTCCTCCTCCCAGCCTTGCGCAAAGGCTGGGTTTATTTTTCCATGGCGGATCAGCAGCAGCACGACTCCCGCCACCGCCATGAGCACGGACACCAGCGCCGAGTAGCTGATCGGCGTGCCCGCGATGAGCGGCTGGTCGGGGCGGAACTGCTCGATGATGGCGCGCCCCACGCCTGCCAGGATCAGCCAGCCGCCGAAGATCGTTCCGGGTTTCAGGCTCTCCGCGTATTGGCGGGCCAGCCACAGCAGGAACAATGTGGCCAGGATGTTCCAGATCATCTCGTAGGCAAAGGTCGGGTGGAAGCGTGTGGTCTCGACGGGATACAGGCCCAGGTTCGAGTAGGCCGCGATGCGGTGCGCCGCGTCGATGGAGATGCCCCAGGGCAGGTCTGTCGGCGGACCGTACAACTCCTGGTTGATGAAGTTGGCCGGGCGGGCCAGGGCCTGTCCCAGCAGGGCGGCGGGGGCAATCGCATCCAGGAAGAGCCAGAAATCCAGTTTTTCTCTGCGCATATAAAAGTAGAGCACAACCGCCCCAAAGAGCAGCCCGCCGAAGAAGTGCAGGCCGCCATTGGGGATGTTCATGATCTGGGCGGGATTGTCGAGATAGTACGAGTTACCGCCCAGGCTGGTGTTGAGCACGTACCACAGGCGCGCGCCGACGATGGCGGCCGGCAGAACCCACACCAGCAGGTCCCAAATGCGCTCACCCTTCTCGCCGCGGCGGGTTACTTCGCGCTCGGCCAGCCAGCCGCCCACCACCACCCCGAACATGACGAGGATCCCGTACCAGCGCACGGGCAGTGAATATCCAAACAATTCAATCGTAAAAATAACAGGGTCCAAGGCCATTACCTCTTTCTGATTTTCGTCTGGCGGATTATACCCCGCGCGCCGTGTCCTGCCAAAATGGCTATAATGAATGTGGAGTCCGCAATTTCTGCTTGCGGAAAGTCAAATATCCAGAAGCAGGGCTTCTGGACTCCATATTTCGAGCATGGAGGTAACGATGTCCGAACAAACCAAAACCTTTCCCTGGCGCGCCGTGATTCAAATGGTGCTCATTGTGATCGTCGCCCCGCTGCTGCCCATGCTCATCTCGGGGAGGTGGGACTGGTGGCAGGCCTGGGTCTATGCGCTGCTCAGCATCCTATCCTTTGCCGTCAGCCGCGCTCTCGCCGCCCGCCGCCACCCGGATCTGATTTCCGAACGCGCGCGCTTCATGGAAGCGAAGGACACCAAGCCCTGGGACAAAGTCCTCGCGCCGCTGCTCGGGCTGGGATCGGTCGTGATCCTGATCGTGGCAGGATTGGATAAACTTTTTGGCTGGTCGTCCGCGTTTTCCCTGGGGACGCATATCATCTCCGTGATTGCGATCCTCCTCGGGTATGCCTTCTCCTCCTGGGCGCTGATCGAGAACCGCTTCTTTTCGGGCACGGTGCGCATCCAAACGGAGCGCGGCCATCACGTGGTCTCCACGGGGCCATACAAGCTCGTGCGCCATCCCGGCTACGCGGGCGGACTGTTCGGCTACGTCTTCATTCCGCTGCTGCTTGATTCGCTGTGGGCCTTCGTCCCGACCATACTGCTGGCAGGAGTCATGATCCTGCGCACCGCGCTGGAAGACCGCACCCTGCAAGCGGAATTACCCGGCTACAGGGAGTTCGCGCAGAAGACGAAGTACAGGCTGATATCGGGCATTTGGTAAACAAAAAGGGACGGGCTGAACACCCGTCCCTTTACTTTTATATCAAGCTCAGATAGATCGTGCGGATGCTGAGCAGGACGATCAGCACACCTACAAAGATCATCAGGGCTTTCATGGGCAATTTCTTCGCCATGATCGCGGCGATGGGCGCGGCGATGGCGCCGCCGATCAACAGGCCCAGGATGATCTGCCAGTATTCGAAGAAGTTCAGCGCCAGCACGAAGGTGACCGACTCGGCGAAGGTGACGAAGAACTCCGAGAAGTTGACCGACCCAATCGTCAGGCGCGGATGTTTGCCGCGCGCCACCAGGGTGGTTGTCACCACGGGGCCCCATCCGCCGCCGCCGATGGCGTCACAGAAGCCGCCGACCAGTCCCAGCAGGCTGATCTTCGGACCGTGGTATTCATTCTCGTTGTGTTCCTTCTTCATATTGAAGGCCTTGACGATGATGACGACGCCCATGATGAGCAGGTAGGCGGAAATATAGGGTTTGATGATGTCGCCGTCGAAGGCGGTCAGCAGGTAGGCGCCCGCCACGCCGCCGATCACGCCGGGGATGAGCAGGCGCTTGACCAGGCTCCAGTTGACGTTGCCCAGTTTCCAGTGCGAGAAGCCCGAGATGCCCGTCGTCACCACCTCGGCCATGTGGACGCTGGCCGAGGCCGCCGCCGGCGGAATCCCCAAACTGAGCAGGAAGGTATTCGAACTGACGCCGTAGGCCATGCCCAGCGCGCCATCGATCATCTGGGCCAGAAAGCCGACCACGATGAAAATGAAGAAGTTTGTTTCCATGCTTGAAAAGCTCCTTTGAATGGTGTGAACTCGCCGAGCCGTTGAAACTTCTAAAAGAGACCTTCCAAATATTGGCGTGTGCGTTCGTGCTTCGGGTTGGTAAAGACTTCCTTCGCAGGCCCTGACTCGATCACCTCGCCCATGTACATGTAGATGACGTGGTCCGCGAGACGCTTGGCCTGGCGCAGGGTCTGGGTCACGATGACCGTGGTGTACTGTTGCTTCAGGTCGAGCAGGCGCGCCTCGATGTTCTGCGAGGAGATCGGGTCAAGCGCGGAGGTCGGTTCGTCGCCCAGAATGATCTCGGGCTCGACGGCCAGTCCGCGCGCCAGGCACAGGCGCTGTTGCTGCCCGATGGAGAGGCTGGAGGCGGGATCGTGCAGGCGTTTCTGCACCTCCTCCCACAGGCCCGCGATCTCCAGGTAATGCCGTACCGCGGCCTTGTATTCCTTGCGGTCGTTTCGCATCTTGTGGATGTGCATGCCGTAGGCGACATTGTCATAGATGGACATCGGCAGGGGCGCGGGACGCTGGGCCAACAGGCCTACTATCTTGCGCACTTCGGTCACGTCCACTTCGCGGTCGTAGATGTTCTGCCCGTCCACGAGCACCTCGCCCGTGATGCGCGTGCCGTCGGTCAGTTCGAGGAAGCGATTGAGGCTCTTGAGCAGGGTGGTCTTGCCGCAGCCCGAAGGCCCCATGATGACCGTGATCTGCTTCTTGGGGACCTCGATATTGACATCCTTCAAGGCCTGCTGCTTGCCGTAATAAACGTTAAGATCTTTGACTTGAATGTGAGTATCCATAGTTATCCTATTCCGTCATTGCGAGCCTGCGATAGCAGGCGAAGCAATCTCAAAAGAGTTGGGATTGCTTCGGGCCGGGTTTCGGTACGCCGTAAAGAGCAAGAGCACGGCTACTCAACCACCAGCCCTCGCAATGACATTATTTCACCGTGTACTTGTTCAAACGCGACGACAACCAGCGCGAACCCAGGCTGACGGCCAGCACGATTACGGTCAGGATCAACGCCGAGGCGTATCCGCGCTGCTGCACTTCGGGGAAGGGCGAGCCCAACTGGAAGAAGACTGCCAGCGGCAGGGAGGCGGTCGGACGCAGCAACGAGGTCGGGATGCGGTCGGTGTAGCCCGCGGTGAACAGCACCGAGGCCGCGTCGCCGATTCCGCGCCCGAAGGCCAGCAGGATGGCCGTCATGATGCCAGGCAGCATCTGACGGGTGACCACCTGCATCGCCACCTCGAATTTGGTCGAGCCCAACGCGAGCGCGGCTTGCTCCAGGTCGGTGGGCATGCGGCGGATGACCTCGTCCATGGCGCGCACCATGATGGGCAGTTCCACCAGCGCCAGCACGATGATGCCCGCCAGCAGCGAGGCGCGCATGCCGATGGAGATCATGATCGTGAAACCAAAGGCGCCGTACACAATGGACGGGATGCCCCACAACACATCCAATGAAAGGCGCACATAATGTCCCCACTTCGAAGCGCCGAGATAGGTCTTGAGATACAAGGCAATCGGCAGGCTGAACAGCATGGCCAGCAGCGTGCCGCCCAGCGCCAGATACAGCGAGCCGATGATGGCGTTCAACACGCCGCCTTCCTTGCCCATGTAAAAGCCGCCTTTGGGCACCTGCGTGACCATGTCCCAGTTCATGGCGGGCAGGCCGCGCATGACCACCGTCCACAGGATCAGACCGAGGCTGGCGGCCACCACGACCAGCGAGATGCGCATGATGGTTTTCATGAACAATTCCATCAAGTGGCGCCGCTGCCAGTATTTTTTCTTCATGCCCATTTGCGCCTCAGCATTCTCTGGAGTACCAGCGTGGAAAGGATGTTAAAGATCAGGATGATCACCAGTAAAACCAGCGCCGCGCCCAGCAGGGCCGAGTCATACAGCGGAATGGACATCATATCGCCGTAGTTGTTGGCGATCAGCGCGGGCAGCGGATAGGCCGAGTCGAAGATCGAGGTGGGAATCTGCGGCACGTTGCCGACCACGATCAGCACGGCGATGGTCTCGCCGAATGCGCGCGAGGCGCCCAGCACAATGGCCGCGATGATGCCCGGCGTGACTTGCGGGAGGACGATGTTGCGGATGGTCTGCCACTGCGTCGCTCCCACCGCCAGGGACGCATGTCGCAGGTCGTTGGGCACGGTGGCGAAAATTTCATAGACCACCGAGATGATCAGCGGGGCGATCATCACCGCCAGCACGATTCCGCCCGAGAGGATGCTGAAACCCGTCGGCTGGTTGACCGAAAAAATCGAAACGGAACCCAGCCAACGCTTCGCAAAGGGGGCGAGCACCTTCTCCACAAACGGGACGATGGCCAGCAATCCCCACACGCCGTAGACTACGGGCGGGATGGCGGCCAGCAGATCCAGCACGGGTTTGGTGAAGGAGCGCGTGGCCGAATGGGCATATTCCGCCAGGTAGATCGAGGCCAGCAAACAGGGCGGCACCGACAACAGCACGCCCACCACCGTCACCCACAGCGTGCCGAGGATGAACGGCCCAAAGCCGAACAGCTTGTCGCTGGGTTTCCAGACCTGGCCGAAGAGCAAGTCGCCGAGCGGATAGGCTTGCAGGATCGGCCAGGCGCGCACGAGCAGGGCAATCGTCACCGCCAGGATCAGGAATACCGGTAAAAGCGTAATGATGAAAAACACCCGGCGCGCGCGCTGGTCCTGGCGTGCCCGTGGCGCGATTGAAGGCCGGGGAGACCGGCCTTCAATTTTTTCGTTGATTTCGGGAGGAACAGGATGGGTATCGTTCATTTGAGTTTATCGAGCGATTCGGCTTGCTGCTCCGCGGTGAGCGGAACGTAGCCCGCCGCCTCCAGGTATTGCTGGCCGTCGGTCAAAATCCATTCGATGAACGCCTGCACCAGTCCGCTGGGTTTTCCTTTGGTGGCAAGATATTCGAAGCGGGCGGGCGGCTCGGGGAAGGTTCCCTGCGAGACCGCATTGAAAATGTCGGCCTTGACCTTGTAGGATTCGCCTGCATCGACCTGTCCGTTGGCGTTGATGTCGATGGGCGGGACAAGAATGCCCGTGATGAGGCCGCCGCTGGTCAGGTCGAAAACGCTGTTCAGATTGCCAAAGCCGATGCCGAGCGGGTCCTTGATGATCGTATCGACCATGGCAGGCTCGCCGTTGATGCCGATGCCCTTCAGGTCATCCTGGGCCTTGCCGCCCGAGTACTTGGCCCACTGTTCCGCGGCGCCGGCCGAGTCCGAGCGGGTGTAAACGTGGATCTCGTCCGTGATGGAGGGATCGCCCACCACCTCACCCCAGGTTTTGATCTCCTGCGTTACGAAGATCTTGCCGAAGATTTCCTGCGAGATACCCTGGGCCTGGATCTGGTCTGCCACGGGATTGTCAGCGCTGATGATGGGCAGCACGGCATCCTTGGTCACGGCCACCCAATAGGCACCCTGGGATTCCTCTTCGGGCTTGATGGCGCGCGAGATCATGCCGATGTCCACCGCGCCGGCCAGGGTGTCGGTCATGCCCTTGCCCGCGCCGCCGCCCTGCACGTCAAATTGGACGTCGGGGTGAATCTTGGTGAATTCCTCGGCCCAGACGGTCATCATGGGGTAGAGGGCGAATGCGCCCGAAACCGAGATGGTGCCGCTCAGTTCATCGCCGCCCGCATTATCAGCGGGAGCGGAGGTGCCGCAGGCCGAGAGGGTCAGGGCCGTGATGACCAGCAGGGCGAAGAGGGGATATAGTCTATTTCGCATGTTTCAACTCCGAATTAATGTTTGTGTATTATAAAGTCTATGGGTATAGTATACTTTTCAGCCACAAAAAACCGCCTTTTTCAAGGCATTTGGATCGGTGTTATTGACTTGTGAGACCCAACGACTGGCGAACCGACTCCTGCCGTTTGGCCACATCCTCCAGGGAGGTGTGGTCGAGGATGTCCACAATCGCGTTGCGCACATCGCCCATCACCAGGCGCAGGCCGCAGGTCTGCTCGTCGGGACAGCCGCACGGCTCGTAGGCCATCTGGCTGACGCACTTGATCGGCGCCACGGGTCCGTCCAACACGCGGAAGATCTGGCCCAGGGTGATCTCACTGGCCGGCCTGGCCAGGTAATACCCGCCGCCGACGCCCATCTTGCTGTGGAGCAGTCCCGCGTTCTTGAGCGTCAACAAAATCTGCTCGAGGAACTTGATGGAGATTTGCTCGCGTTGCGAAATCTCCTTGATCTGCACCACTGGCAGCGAAGCATCTTCATGGGGGGTACCTGCCAGCATGATCATGGCCCGCAAGCCGTATTCACCGCGTTTGGAAAGTCGCATACACTACCTTCTGTGACTAAAGTCTACTAGTATTATAGACTTTATGGAATAATTATAATTCAGTGACTGAATTTTGTCAAGCGGACTCGGTCAGGGCGACCACTTCCGCCTCCGTCAGGCCGCGGAGGAGGTCCGCGCTTTTGAGGATGACCGCGGCCCCGCGCATCCCCGACCCGAGGGAAATCTCCTCCTCATCCAGCACGCTTGGGTCGATCAACACCTTGAGCGGGTGCGGCAGCCCAAACGGACTCACCGTCCCGGTGCGGTAGCCGGTCACGGACAGGACCTCCTCCTCGGTCGCCATCGTCAGGCGCGACTGGCCAAGGTGGCGGCGCAGGATCTTCCACGAGACCTGGGCTGGCCCCGCCACCAGCGCCATCCTGAACTCATCTTGCCCCACGCGGAAGAGGATCGAGCGCACCACCTGCGAGGGACGCTGTCCCCGCTGGCGCGCAGCCTCTTCCAGCGAGGTGACCGGTTCGGTGTGCGTGAAGACGCGGTGGGGGATGCCGAGTGTTTGCAAAGCAATGCTGACGGGGGGAGTTTCGAGCATGGTACCTCTAAAAGAAGGCTGCGCTTCGTCGCAAAAAAACGCTCCGCGCAAGGTCGGTTATTTCGTCTTGGGCTCGAAATCGCACAAATTGCGGATGGGGCATTTTCCGCACAATGGCTTGCGCGCGCCGCACACTTCGCGTCCCAGGCGGATCAGGTTCAGGTGGGCGGCGTAATAGGTCTCGGGCGGGAAGAGCGACTCCAGGTGTGGGTGCGCCTGCTCCACGGTCATGCGCTCGGGGCGCAGACCGATGCGGCCAGAGACGCGGTAGATGTGCGTGTCCACGGGGAAGGCGGGCATGCCCAGCGAGAAGCACAGCACGATGGCGGCTGTCTTCGGTCCCACGCCGTTGAACTTCGTCAACCAGGCGCGCGCCTCGTCCACGGGCAGGTCAGCCAGGAAGGACAGGTCGAGACTCCCGCGCTCCAAGGTGATGGAACGCAGCACTTCCTGAATGCGCGGACCCTTCTGGTTGGCTAGTCCCGCCGGGCGGATGGCGGCCACGACCGCCTCGGTCTTCGCGTCGCGCACCTTTTCCCAGGTGGGGAACTTCGCCCGCAGGGAGTCGAAGGCGCGGTCGCGGTTGACGTCGTTGGTGTTCTGCGACAGGATGGTCGAAACCAGCTCGTCGATGGCGGGTAGCGGGGTGCGCCAGATCGGCTCGCCGAAGGCTTCGAGCAGGCGCTGGTGGACCGTCAGGGCACGCGCGGCAAGGCTAGGCATGACGTTGTAAAGTGAACGCCGGGCGGGATTGTCCCGTCACGATGTCGCGATGATTCTTGAGGGTTTTGACCGGCCCGAATTTGACCAGGGACTGGAGTTGTTCGGCGGACAGGGCGCCCAACTGGCGCAGGATCTCCAGCGCCACGGTCGCCCGCACGCGGCTGGACTCGGTCAGGTCATCCTTGCGCTGGCCGAGATCGCCGTCCGAGACCTTGATGGCAATGCCCACACCCAGGGAATCGGGGGCAAGCGCGCCGGGCAGGATGCCGACGATCTGGAAGCCTTCCGCGCCGCGCTTGGTGACGATGCGGCCCGCGCCGACCTTCATTACTTCGCAGTCGAACTCGCCGAAGCCGCTGACCATCTCTGAGTGGGATGTCATGGCCGAGGTGATCTTGCGGCAGGCGGCGGCGCGCGCATCGGACAATCCGCGCGGGTCGCACAGGCGCGCCATGCCGAGCGCGGCGTTGTAGAGCGGCAGGGCGAAGTTGGGCGCGGAGCAACCGTCCACGCCGAGCTCGATCTGGTCGCGCGCGATACCGCACATCTCCGAGAGAGTGGACAGAATATCCTGCTGGATGGGATGCGAAATGTCGAGATAATTTTCCAACGGCAGGCCGCGCATTTTGGCATGCGCCAGCATGGTGGTGTGTTTGCCCGAGCAGTTGTTGTAATTGGCTGTCGGCGTCTCGCCGCTGACGACGAACTGGCGGAACATCTGCATGTCACCGGGCAGGTGCCCGCCGCATTGCAGGTAGCCTTCTTCGATGCCCACCTTCTTTTGCAGGGCTGTCACAGCATCGAGATGGATGGCCGCGCTTTCGTGCGAGGCGCACGAGAGCGCCAGTTCGCGCGGGGTATAGCCGTAGTGTTCCACGCCGCCGCGCTCCACGAAGGGCAGGGCCTGGAAGGGTTTGGCGCTGGAGCGCAAAAAGGCGACCGTCTGCGGGTCGCCGTGCGAGGCCAGGAGCTTGCCGTTCGCGTCCACCACGGCTATCGAACCGTAGTGGATCGATTCAACGATCCTGCCGCGCATCAGTTCCAGCAGGGGCTGATGGTTCATACCTGATCCTCGGCCAGGGTGTTGGGGGTGGAATGGTAATGACGCATGTAGTAATGCGACAGGCCGTGGCGCAGGCGCTGGGCGTAATGCCTTTGGCGGGCCGAGGAGGCTTTGAATCCACCGGCCAGGTTGACAGCCATGGTTTCGAGCAGGTTCGGGGAAGCCTTCTTGCTGGCCATGCGTTCCAATTTTTCATGTACCTGCTTGATGAAATCATACTGGTTGCGGATGGTTTGGGCGTTGACAATCCCGCCGCGGCTGCTGATGATAGTGTACCCCTTGTAGTCGGGGCCTAACAGCAGGTTGAGGGTTTCCAGCCAGGCGGGCAGGTCGGCGGTGGAGAAAAAGGGCGGCTGGTTCTTGACGACCGCATCGCCGATGAAGATGACCTTTTCCTCGGGCAGGGTGACCCAGATGGCGCCCGCGGCCGGGCCGGGCCGGCTATCGAGCTGGATCGTCCCACCCTCCCAGTGCAGGGACAACTGCTCGACGAACGAAATCTCGGGCGGCGCCCAGCGGATGCTGCCCAGGCCGGGGATGAACTCCCACTCCGCGCCGGTTTCCTCGCCCTGGGCCTTGAAGGTCGTGGGGCGCGCGCGGAAGGTGAGCGCGGTCCTTTCCTGCGCGATGACGGTGCAATCCATGGCGCGCGCGCCGATCGTGCGGTCGGGATGCCCATCGAGGTTGATGAGCACACGCTCCGGGCCGCCGTTCAGGTTCATGAGCGTGGCGCGCCAGGTGCGGCTGTCTTCGGGGGAGGGGGGCGCATCGATCTGCACCAGGCCGCGCGGGCGCACGATGACGCCCAGCGTGACGCCGGGATACTGGTCTTCAATATGGACGGTTTTGGTGATGGCGTGCATGAGACTCCTGGGAGTTTGTTATTTTTCGGTTTCCAGTTTCAACCGCCCGGTCTGGCGGGTGAGTTTGCCGGTCTTGCGGGCGCGGGCAATGGGCAGGGTCAGCCAGAAGATGGCGCCCTTCTCCAGGTCGCTTTCGACCCAGATGCGCCCGCCGTGTCCCTGCACGGCCAGACGGCAAAAGGCCAGGCCCACACCCAACCCGCCCGGCATCTTGTCCTTGCCGCGCAGGCGGATGAATTTTTCGAAGATGCGTTCCTGCTCCGAGGGCGGGATGCCCGGGCCGCTGTCGCGCACCCACATCTTGACCCAGTCCGCGTTTTCCACCCGCCCGCCGATCTCGATCTGTCCCTCGGAGGGGGTGTACTTGATGGCGTTCTCGAGCAGGTTGATCAAAACACGATGGACCATGTCCACGTCCACCGAGATGAGCGGCATGCCCAGCGCCATTTTCTTGATGATGGTCTGGCGGCGGCCGGTGGCGCCCGGTTCCACATCGGTGATCGACTCGTCCACCAGGGCGGCCGGGTCGATGGGCTGCTGGTCGATGATCTGCTGGCCCGCTTCGAGGCGGTTGATGTCCAGCAGGGAGTTGACCAGGCGCTGGATGCGCCCGGTCGAATTCAGCGCGATCGTCAGCATGGCGCTGGTCGACTCGTCCTGCGGGATCATGTCCTTCAACATATCCAGGCTGGAGACGATGTTCGCCAGCGGGGAGCGCAGGTCGTGATAGATCATGGCGATCATGTCGTCGCGCAGGGCATCCAGTTCCTTGCGCGCGGTGATGTCGCGCAGGATCCACTGCACCGAGTCCAGCTCCTCGAACTTGACGCGGCGGGCATGCACCTCCACGGGCAGGGAGCCTCCGTCCTTGCAGTGCAGGAGGGATTCGTAGGTGCAATCGCGGTCGCGCAGGGTTTCGAACTGTTTCCCGACCTTGCCCCAGTTCACGTCATGCACCTGGTCGATGTTCAGGCCGTGCAGTTCCTCCGCGCTGTACATGCCAAACTGGATGGCGCGGCGGTTGGCTTCCAGGATCGCGCCGTTCAGGTCGGTGACGAGGATCGAGTCGATGCTGTCCTCGAATAATTCCTGGTAATGCTCGTGCGCGGCCTGCAAACGCTCGTACAGCAGCGCGTTCTGAATGGCCGAGCCGGCCAGGCTGGCCAGGCCGGTCATTACCAGCAGGGCGTCGGGGTCGAAGAGTTTCGCCACGGGGTTGATCGCCTGCAGCACGCCCGTGACCTTGTCCTGCGAGCGGATCGGCGCGAAGGCCACCGCGCGCATCTCGATGCCGCTGAATTTGTCCGCGTCGCTGTAGCGGCCTTCGTAGGCCACGTTGGGTACCACCAGCGCGCGCCCGTCGGCCATCACCATGCCGGCCAGGCCCTGCCCGGCGGGAACGTGACGGTCGATAATGTTGCCCGAGTTTTGTCCCGCCGCGGCCAGGTAGACCAGGTCGCCGCCCGGGTCGATCAGGGCCAGCGCCACCGTCTCCACCTGGAGCGCCTGCATGGTCTGGTTGAGGATCCTGCTCCAGACATCCTTCATTTCCAGGGAGGTGTTGATCGAGGCCGCCCCCTCCGCCAGTGCAGACATGACCCGCGCGGTGCGCGTGCTTTCGGTATACAGGCGGGCGTTCAACACGGCCACACCGGCCTGGTCGGCGATGGCCTGCATCAATTCGAGATGTTCTTCGTTGAAGGCGTTGGGCACCGAGTGGACGAGGGTGAGCACGCCCACCAGTCGTTCGCGCGCCACGAGCGGCACACAAATGGCAGACTTGGCCCCCGACCTGTCCGCCGAATCATCCTCGCGCCGCAGCCAGCGCTCGTCGAGGCTGGTGTCGGGCACCAGCACGGCCTTGCGGTTGCGCACCACCCATCCCGCCAGCCCGCGTTCCACGGTTTCGCGCAATTGCTGGGTGGTATGGTCGTGGAAACGCTTGCCGTACACGATGGTCGCATCCACCGGCTTGCCCGTGTCGTCCATCACCACGATGCTGCCGCGTTCCCCGCCCACGTTTTGTATGGCCGCGAACAACAGGCGCTGCAGGACCGTGCGCAGGTCGAGGGCTGTTGCAACTTCGCGGCTTACCCCAATCAGTAATTCCAGTAATGCCCGGTTTCGATCTTGTTGATCCATGGTCTGTTCCCATTAAAGAATGCGATGCGCCCGCTCGTGATTATATCCCGTATTATGGCGGAGGCGCGAGCGTCGGCGGCTATATAAAGTATAGCATAGTACAATTGTTGTATGAGCCTCGATCTTTCCCGCATCCGTGCATTGTGCTTCGACGTGGACGGCACCCTGAGCGACACCGATGACCTGTATGCACAGCAGGTGGAAAAATACCTGCCGCGTTTCCTCTTCCGCGACCGGGCGCGCGTGGCGCGTCGTTTCGTGATGTGGGCCGAGGCGCCCGGCAACGGGCTGCTGGGCCTGGCCGACCGCGTCGGGCTGGACGATGAGATGTCCGTGGTCATCAACTGGATCTCCCGTCATCGCAAACAGCAGTCGAAGAAATTCCTGCTGGTGCCCGGCGTGGACGGGATGCTGGCTCAGCTCAAGGGGCGCTATCCTCTGGCCGTGGTCAGCGCGCGCGACGAACATGGGACGCTGGCCTTTCTGGAGCGCTTCGACCTGGTGAAATATTTCGACGCGATTGTGACCGGTCTCTCCGCCGAACACACCAAACCCTACCCGGACCCGCTCCTGCTGGCCGCCAAAAAAATGGATACGCCGCCCGAAGCCTGCCTGATGATCGGCGACACGACCGTGGACATCCGCACGGGCAAATCGGCGGGCGCGCAGACGGTCGGCGTGCTGTGCGGCTTCGGCGAGGAACCCGAACTGCGCCGCATCGGCGCGGATCTGATTCTGGAACGAACTCCGCTGCTCGCGGATGTGTTGTTGAACAGGAAATGACCCGATCAAAAAAGACGCCTGGCGCGTCTTTTTTGATGGTTTGCTAGTCGTTTTACGTCTTTGAAAAACGGGCAAGAAAATAGACATATTTCCCCTTCGTGTACTTTGTGCCCTTTGTGGTTGGTCCCTTTCCCATTATTGCAGGAGAGCAGCCAACGCCTACCCCTGCGGCTTCGAGAAGAAACTCAAAATAAACCCGCCAAAGCCCGTCAGCGCGACGTAGGGCAGCAGCAGGAACCAGCCTGCCACGGGCACGGAACTGCCGAGGCAGAGCGCGAACGTGCTCCACAGCGTGCGTTTCCAGGCGGCCTGCTCGGGGAAGAGGCGCTCTCCCAGAAATTGCACCATGCCCGCCAGCCCGAAGGCCAGCCCGACGAGCAGGATGCCCGTCAGGGTCAGGCTGGGCAGCAGCACGATGCCCTTGACCACGCCCGAGGCGCTGTTGCCGATGCTGAATAGCACCAGCGCGATCACGCCGAAGAACAGGAAGTTCACCGCGCCCACCATGAAGGAGCGGCCCGTCATGCGTTGCGCGGCGGACCTGGTCTTCTCCACGCGCATGGGGAAAAGGGCTTCCACCACGAGGAAAAAGCCTGCGAGCGCGATGGTCAGGAGCAGGACAAAAACGACAAACCAGAGTACTTCAATCATCGAAGGTCTCCTTGCGAGCGAATTTGATTCGAGGGGCGCAGCAGCAGCCCGTTGCCCACCAGCCACAGCAGCGTCACGCTGAACACGGCCACGGTGATGAACAGGCTGGAGAATTCAAGGGTCAGGCGCGGGGCCTGGAATTGGAACCGGGCGAAGAATTCCTGCACGCCCAGCGCCATCTGGTCGAGGCGCGCCAGCAGGTCGGGCACGGTCGGCAGGCTTACGGCGGGAATTTCAAACACGAACAGCGTTTGCAGCAGCGGCAGGGAGGCGATCAACGCCACCAGCGCGGCGGCGGCCTGCAGGGCGGCCGTCCATTTGAGGAGGCGCGGCAGGGGCATCGGCTGCGGGGTCAGCGCCCGCACCACGTCCGCCGAGAGGTCGCGCGCCAACTCCAGCTCGGGCAGGGCAGACAGCGCGGAGAACACGTCCGCCAGCTCGTCCAGGCGCAGTTCACAGTCGGCGCAGGCGCGCAAGTGGGATTCGGCTACGGCGCGCGCGGCGGGCGGCAGGGTATTGTCGAGATATTCGTTCAGGATTTCATCAGTGAGATGGTTCATGGCTTAAGGTCTCCGCCAGGATTTTTCGGGCGCGAAACAGGTGACTCTTCACGTCGCTCAGGGGGATCTTCAACTCGGCGGCGATCTCCTCATACGACATTTCCTGATAATGCCGCAGTTCGACCACCGCGCGATAATGGGAGGGCAGGCCCTTCAGCGCGGCCCGCACCTGCTCGGCCTCTTCCCGCGCCTCGCGGCCTGACTCCGGCAAAGGCGCGGAATCGGCATCCCGTTCCTCGTCCAGTTCGGCAGCCTCGGGTTTGTGCGCCGCGAGATGATTCAGGCAGACGTTGGCTGCCACCCGCCGCATCCACGGGCCGAAGGGGCGCTCGGCGTCGAAGGTGCCGATGCGCTGATAGGCGCGGATGAAGGCCTCCTGCGCCATGTCCTCGGCCTCGCGGCGCTCGCCCATCATGCGGTAACACACGTTGAACACGCCCGCCTGATGGGCGCGGACGAGTTCGCCAAACGCCTCGGCTTCGCCGCGACGGGCGCGCAGGATCAGATCGCGGTCAGGGGACGCTTCCATGCTTGAAGTGTAATACAGGTGGGGCTGGGAAAAAGTTGCAGGAAAAAGTTGGGCGGGATATTATCCCGCCCAACCGTTACGCAAACGGATATTTCTTCTTGTACGCCGCCACCTCGGCAGGCTGGATCGGGCGGCGCAGGATCTTGCTCCAATCCAACATGCGCGCCAGGTCCTGCGCGGGCGCCTGGCCCTCGGGCACGTAGCCCACAAAGGAGCGGTTATAATCGTCCTCGTTGCCGTCAGTGAGGAACCAGTCGAGCGGCTTCTTGAAGATGCCGATGGATGAGCTGCCGCGGTCATCGTCGGGCAGGGCGGTCTCATAGGTCAGGATGACCTTGCCCTCGGCTGTCTCGCCGACCTCGGCCACGGTGGCCTCGTGGATCCAGCGCAGCCATTGTTGTTCATTGACACGCTGTTTGTCGGCGGTGATGGTGGTGCGGCTGCGCGTGACGGTTTCCCCGCTGTGATAAACCCAGCCGGTGCCCTTGTCATCCCTGGCCGAGGGTTTGGCGGCGCTCCCCAGGTTGGACGGCATCAGCCCGACCCCGCTTTTGGTGCTGACGGCCTTGGCGATCTGCCACGGGTTCGGTTCGTTGTTGACGAAGCGCAGCCACAGGATGCTGGCGCCCACCTTGTAATCCTTCTCGGAAGTGGCGTAGGTGTAATACGGGCGCGGCTCACCTGGCAGTTTGTTCTCATCCTCGTTCTTGCGGTACCAGCCCGGTTTGGGGGTCAGGCCGCCGGGCGGCAGGTGCCCGCGGATGTGCTGGCAGTGTTCGGCGGTTTCGTTGCAGACCGCGCGCGAGACGATCAACTCGTGCGAGCGTCCGTGCTCCTCGCGCCAGGCGGTGGCGTCGAAGTTCTTCCACTCGTCGATGATGGCGCGGATCTGGTTGTGCTGGGGCAGGTAGCGTTCCGTTTCCTCCTGCGCGGTGAGCTTCTCCCAGGTCGGGTCGGTCACTTCGGTGACGCGCAGCGGCGTGAGCTTGATGATCTCCTTCCAGGCCCAGGCGGGGAACTGGCTCTTCATCGAGAGCAGCGTGTCCAGCACCTCCTGAGTGGGCTTGCTGCGGATCTCGTAGGCGGCCTCGTCCTTGGACAACTCCGTCAACCCGATGCGGCGGGTCTTGGGCCCAGCCGCCTTGACGTTGGGCAGGTTCCAGCCGATGCGCTGCTTCCACTCGGGGTCGGTGGTGGTCGCCAGCTTGGGCTTGGGCGTGGCCGTGCCTTCGTATTGATCGATCTTCTGCTTGCAGCGCTGCTCCACGGCGGCGTCGTCCAGCGCCTTGATCTCGGCTTCGATTTTGGGCGCGCCCAGACGGATGAGCAGATCCTTGGGGTCGGCCCAGGAGCCGTGCGCGCTGGCGTAGCGCATACCCGAGAAATGCACGACCATGTATTGCAGCCAGAGCGGGTAACGCTCGGGTTCCTTCCAGAAGCGTTTGGCGATCTCTTCCAGCAGGGCGGCCTGATCCTTACCCATGAGAGAGGCTTTGTAGGCTTCGCCTTTCCACAGCGCGATGTCGCGGGGTGTGACCTCGCGCGCCGGGATGTAGGTGGTCATGAATTTTTCCTGCGACCCGCTGGCGGCCGCGTCCATGGACTTAAGTTCGGCTTGCAGGTCGGTCTGTTCCTTCCTGTAGCCCGTCAGTTCCTGCTGGACCTTGGCCAGCTCCGTTTGTTTGGCCTGGATCTCGCGCTCGCGATCAGCCTGGGGTTTGAGCGTGGCCTCGAAGGCGGCGTAAAAATCGTTGATTTTCCCCAATTCACTGGCCGTGACCTTCAACTCGACGTTGCGAATGTGGTCGAGGCGCGCCTGGCGCGCCGGACGTTCCTTCCAGTCGACGGGCATGTTCTTGAGATTCGTTTCGAGGGTCGCGGCTTCCTTTTCGAGCGTCCTGACTTCCTGCTGCCAGTTGTAGCTGTGGTTCTTGATGGTGGCCAGTTTGACGTTGGGATCGGCGACGTAGTTGAACTCGTCCATCAGCGCCTTGTGCAGGGTGTTGACTTTGGCGATGCGGGCCGGGTCGACCTGGGGGGCCAGGCCGCGCAACTGGGCGGAAACGTCGGGGCTGGAGAAATACGCTTTGACGGGATCCAGCGCGGGTGGGGTCTTGAGTCGCGTCAGGGTGGCGGAGAGGTCCTGCTGTTTCGTCTCCAGCGGCTTGATCTGTGTTTCAAGTTCGGGCAGGCGGCGGTTGATCTCCGCCTTGCGGGTCTGTGAAGTCTTCTGCGATTTGTCGTACTCCAGCCTGCGGGGCTTGATGCGTTCGATGGCGGCGGCGAAATCCTCGACGCGGTCCAACTCCGCCTCGGCCATCGGGACGGTGACATTCTTGAGTTGTTCGAGTTCCTTCGTTTCGATGGGGTATTTGGGGTGGGCGGGGTCCATATTCTCCAGGCGGCGGGTCTTCTGCCCAAATTGCAGGCGCACGATGCGGCAGTGTTCCTTCCACGTGGGGATCTGGTTGAGGACGAAGTTTTCCTCGGAGCGCACGTCGGTGTATTTGGGCAGGTAGGTGATGAAACCGCCGTGGAACTCGTTGATGCGGTCCAGCTCGGACTGGTCGATGGGATTGAATTGGGCGTACTCGGCGCGCGCGTCGGCTTTCAGGAAATAGGCGCGCAGGTCGGTGTAGGTTTTGTAGGCGGCGACCAGGGCGGCGGCCTGGGCGTCGTTATAGGTTCTGACCTCGCCCTGGATGGCGGCGGGAGTGATGTCCTTGTATTGTTTCCACAAGTCGATCTCGTTGAAGTAAACGAGGAAGTCGCGCAGTTTGACCTCCCGCATGGGATAGATGGTCTTGCGCAGCACGTCATTTTGCCATTGAAAAAAAAGGTTTGCGGCCATCTTCGACTCCAGGTTAAAAATGCGATGCGGATATTGCTGGTACATATTGTACGGTATTTTTGAAAAAATCCAACGGGGATGCCGAATCTTCGCGCGCCCGGCGAAGCTCAAATTTGGGCTTCGGGGATACACCATCTCCACGGTCATAAATTGCGCTTTCCTCTCTCTAAAAAAGTGCAATTTGCGACCGCGCTGAGTATAATTCTTTTGTAGGAAGTCATCTCAAGGAGCATCCCATGGAATTCACACAACTTGGCCGTACCGGCCTCAAAGTATCCCGCCTGTGTTTGGGCACCATGAACTTCGGTCCGTTGACGAGCGAGGAGGATTCCTTTGCCATCATGGACCAGGCCCTCGAAATGGGCATCAATTTCTTCGACTCGGCCAACGTCTACGGCTGGAAGCTGGGCGAGGGCATCACGGAGAACATCGTCGGGCGCTGGTTTGCCCAGGGCGGCGGACGGCGCGAGAAGACGGTCATCGCCACCAAGGTCTACGGGCGCATGGGCGAGTGGCCCAACCAGTCGCGCCTCTCGGCGCTGCACATCCGCGAGGCCTGCGAGGCTTCCCTCAAGCGCCTGCAGACCGACCACATCGACCTGTACCAGATGCATCACGTCGACCGTCTGGCCCCGTGGGAGGAGATCTGGCAGGCGATGGAAGTGCTCGTGCAGCAGGGCAAGGTGTTGTACGTCGGCTCGTCGAACTTTGCGGGCTGGCACATCGCCAAGGCACAGGAAGCTGCCAAAGCCCGTCACTTCATGGGGCTGGTCTGCGAACAGAGCCTGTACAGCCTGAACGACCGCATGATCGAGATGGAAGTCATCCCTGCCTGCAAGGATTACGGTCTGGGCCTCATCCCGTGGAGTCCGCTTTCAGGCGGGCTGCTGGGCGGTGTGCTGCAAAAGATCAAGGAAGGCCGCCGCGCCTCGGACGATATGAAGAAGAAGGTCGAGGAGAAGCGTTCCAGCCTCAAGGCCTGGGAGCAGTTCTGCCGCGACCTGGGCGAGCAGCCCGCGGACGTGGCCCTGGCCTGGCTGTTGGCGAATCCCGTCGTGACGGCGCCCATCATCGGTCCGCGCACGATGGAGCAATTGACGGGCTCCGTGCGCGCGTTCAAGATCAAACTCAACAAGGACGCCATGAAGAAGATCGACGAGATCTGGCCGGGTCCCGGCGGCGAAGCGCCCGAGGCGTTTGCCTGGTAGCAGTCCCCAGACTTCCGAAGTCTGTTCACATTTTGGAGTGTCGCATGAGCAAGGATAAACACGAAGACAAACCTGAGTTGACGGGGCCCTGGCGCTCCATTCACGGTGCGATCTGGTTGATCGGACTGGCTATCCTGTTCTGGCAGGGTTGGTGGTGGCCTGGCATCCTGGTGCTGGTGGCCGTCAGCGGCGTGGCCGAGGCGCTGATCCGACAGTACGCGCCCGACGCGGTCGAGAGGACTGCGTCCCCCGCCCCCACCGTCCCTGCGGCGGGTCCCGCTGCCGCGCCGCCCGAACATCGACTCGAACGCCTGCCCACCACCTGTCCCAGTTGTGGCGGCCCCATCCGCGGAAATGAGGTCAGGTGGACGGGACCGCAATCCGCGGACTGTCCGTTCTGCGGCGTGAATTTGCCGATGAAGAAAGAGTAACCATAAATCCCCTGAGTGGACGTGATGCCCCTCAGGGGATTTTTTTCATTCACGTTATACCCAGCGCGGTCACAAATTGCGCTTTTTTAGGGCGGGGAATGCGCAATTTGTGACCGTGGGTATTAGACCTTATCACACTTTAAATTTCATGCCCATATTTGGCGATATTTGATGCAAAATCCGCCGTTTTAACCACCATATATTCGGGTCGGAAACAAAGTGTTATAACGTCTAATATACAGCGACCACGGGCCTGTTTCAACGCGCCGGTGGAAGGTATTGTGTTTCCAGGAGCCCCTGTGAGCCGCCCACCACTACGGCTACTTCAAAGGCCTGTCTTCCAGGAAGATCCTCACCACCTGTGGGTCGAACTGTTTTTCCGATTGACTCTCGATATACTGATAGACCTCTTCGAGCGGCCATGCCTTGCGGTAGGGACGGTCGGAGGTGAGCGCGTCGAATACATCGGCCACAGCGAATACGCGCGCGGCCAACGGTATTTCCTCACCCTTCAGTCCGCGCGGGTAACCACCTCCGTCCCATTTTTCGTGATGGCAGTAGGAGATGTCCAGGGCTTGTCTCAGGTAGGAAATGGGCGCCAGCATGTTATAGGCATATACCGGGTGCTGCCGCATGATCTTCCACTCGTCCTCCGTGAGCAGACCGGGCTTGAGCAGAATCGAATCTGGGACGCCCATTTTTCCGATGTCGTGCAGCAGGGCGCCGCGCCACAGGTTCTGTTTTTCGGCGTCGCTCATGCCCATCCTTTCGGCGAGTTTCAGCGCCATATCCGCCACGCGCTGCGTGTGGCCTTCCGTCTCCCGGTCCCGCAAGTCCAGGGCGCGCGACCAGCCCTCGATGGTGGCGTCGTAGGCCAGCATCAATTCCGCATTGGAATGTATCAGGTTCTCCATTAGGGAGGCGCTCTCGATGGCAATGGCGGCCTGGGTGGCAAGCGTCTCGAAATAGCTGATCCATTCCGCGTCAGGTTCGAAGACTTTGCGGTGAAAGGTTTCCAATACACCCTTGACCTGTCCTTTAATGACCAAAGGAGTGGCGTAATGCTGCTTGAAGTTCTCGTCTGCCGCCAGCGCGAAGCGGCTGAAATCGCCGCCGGATTCGCTCAGGTCCGTGCAGGCAACCGTGCGATATTCCTGGGCTGCGCGCCCCGCGCATCCCTTCCCAAGTTTGACGTGCGATTGTTCGATTCTGCGAGTCCTGAAACCAAGTCCTGCAGAATAGTTGAGCGTGTGGGTCACAGGATTCAGCATCAGGATGCTGACGGCGTCCACTTCGAGTTCATCTCTTACGTTGCCCAATATGACATTGAGCGTGACGTTCAGGTCGAAGTTGGTACTGATGGCTACATCGATCTGGTGCAGGGCGGTCAAGTGACGCAGCTGCTGTTCAGTCTGCTCATTGAGCATGACGCGATGAATAGCATTGGCGGCAATGTCGGAGATGGCATTCAAGAGGCGCAGATCCTGATCCGTGATCTCGACCTGACGCACGATCCATAATGCGCCAATGGCCTGATTCTGTGTAATGAGCGGTACGGAGGCGATGCAATGTGAATCACCCAGCAGGTCGGGGCGGTAGAAGAGATCGTCCTGGTCTGCGTGGTTACTCAGGTATGGTTTCCTGTTCTGAATGACCCAGTTGCTGATCCCTTTGCCGGGCGGGATGTCCAGCCCGATCATGCGTTCACCCACAACCCCGCGTCCCATCTCCTCGGTGAATCCGCCTGTTTGCAGGTTGGGCAGCGCCAGGGTGGCGCCATCTGCATCGAACAGACTGAGCAATTGTTCCAGGATCGCGCTTAGGATCCCGGTCCGTGTGGTGGCCTGGCGCAGGGCAGTGCTGACAGCTATGATGACCTCCCGTTCGCGTTCGTGTTGTTTGTGCTCGGTGATGTCGCGCGCTATGCCCAGGAAGGAGATCACTTTTCCGTCGATATTGCGGATCACTGATGCGTTCGACGTGTGCCATTTCCAATTGCCATCCTTATGTTGTACTCGATATTCGATGCCCGAAAGTTTTTCCCCGCTTGCAAGGGTCTGATTCAAAATCGTACGGCACGCGGCGAAATCGTCGGGATGAATAAAGACCTCGAAAGACCTGCCTTCCACTTCGTCGATCTCGTGTCCCAATACTTCCTTCCAGTTGGGAGAGGCGTAGGTAATGATGCCGTCCGGCGAAATCGTATAAACGATGTCGTTCGCCTGTTCCACGAATGAGCGGAAGCGCTCCTCGCTTTCGCGCAGTTCCTCCTCTGCCTGCCTGCGCTCGGCGCGGGTACGCAGAGTGGTGATGCCGAATGCCAGGTCACCGGCGAGTTCCTCCAAAAGTCGGATTTCGCCCGGGGTAATGGCATTGATCTCCGCGGAATAGATCAGGAGGACACCGAACACATTATTGTTCTCACCCTTGAGGGGCAATGCAATGCCAGAATGGTAACCGCGTTGCAGAAGACGATCCCGCCATGGCGCTATTCGTGGGTCGGTCGAAAAATCCTGAACGTAAATGATTTCGTCATTTCGTATTGCTGTTCCGGCAGGGCCGCTCCCAGCCTCTATATCATCTGCCCAGGAGAGTCTTGCACTGACGATATACCCGTCATCCTGCCCGGCCCAGGCAACAGGGCGGATTGTCTTAAAATCATCGTGTTCGGCGTATCCCACCCAGACCATTTTGTAACCGGCCTCTTCATAAACGATCCGACAGATGTCATTGAGCAGCGCCTTCTCGTCCACAGCCCGCATCAGGGTCTGGTTGCAGTTGCTGACAGCGCGCAGTTCACGATTCAGACGGCGCTCCGCCTCTTCTGCCCGCTTGCGCTCTGCAATTTCCCACGCCAGATCGGCAATAAGAGAAACGGCTTCCACATCCTTGTCGGTGTAATTGTCAGGTTTGTTACCAACACCCAGAATGGCTGACACCTTCTGTCCACGAAATACAGGTACGACCAGTTCGCGAAACACTGCGGCGTGGCCTTCAGGCAGACCTTTTCGATGGGGAAGCGCGGCGTAATCGTTATGGATGACTGCCTTGCGTTGGAATACACAATCCACCCACACCCCGGCCTCATCTATGGAGTAGTGCAAGCCCTTTCCCTCCGCTTTGCAGAACTCGGCTTTCGTTCTTGTCGACCAATTTTGAAGCGTCAGGGACTTTTGATCATCTTCGACAAAGTGATAGAAACCGATCAGGCTGCCAGTAAGTTTCTCGGTTTCATTAAGTGTTTCCTCGAGTAGCTCATCCAACGTGTGTGTCAGCGAGAATTCCACCAAGTGCAATCGCGATGCATTTATTGCTTCGTTTCGTTTGCGCTCGGTAATATCGCGCCCATAAAGATTTACATAATGTCCCTCAACGATGGGGGAAATTATCAAGGCAAAAACGCGCCCATCGCAAGTCATTTCTTCTTCTCTGGGTAAGCCCAGTTTCGATGTTTCAAGGATTATCTTCTGCCAGGGTTCTGGCAGTGTCTCTCCTATGGAGCGATCCCAATATCGCAATAGCTCTGCACTGGCTCGGTTTGCGTATAGCAAAACGCCTTTGTCGTCGATTCTCAACACTGGGCTTGGGTTCTCGCTTGGGAATTTTGCAAGTGCCTGCACCTCGATTTCGGCGCGTTTGCGTTCTGTAATGTCCTGGCTGATAATTTGTACGCCGATTATGTTTCCCTGCGAGTCACATATCTTTACAAAAGTACTGAGAAACCATTTCTCGCCCACCGGCAGATTCAGATGATCCTCGTACTCAAGTGGCGATTCAGCCATCAAGGTATGCCTGATTCTGTCCATGTAAAAATCGGCTTCCTGCTTTGAAAAGACTTCGTAAATTGATTTCCCATTGAAGTCTTCGGGTTTCCTCTTCATGTGGCTGGCTGCCATTTGATTGTAGGAAATGATCTCCCCACTGGGTTTGTAATAGCCGATTCCCACGCCAGCATTCTCATGCAGTAGTCGATATTTTTCCTCGCTTTCCAGCAGCGCTTCCTCGGCCCGTTTGCGTTCGTCGAACAGGTGGATGCGGTCGAGTGTTACGGCCAGATGACTTGCCATCGATCTGAGATATTCCTGTTCCGCCTTGGTGGGAATCCGCACCCCTTCGTCTCCAAACGTACCCATACCTACCGAGCCAAGATGTTTATCGAATAAAAAGATCGGGACATTGACAATGGTGCGATTCCCCAATTTTGTTACGATTTCCTTGTTCGTTCGCTCGTCCGTCCACGCATCCTCGACCACAATAATATCCCGTGCCTCGGCAATCTCCTCGAGCATCCGGTCGCCTTTTATGGTAAGCGTTGCCGTCCCATCTTCGGACATTACTGCGCCTGCGATCATCCCGCCGGCCACCAGGGCGTGGGCCTGGCTTCTATCTTCCGAAAACAAGTACACCCATAAATTCTGGTATCCGATGATGACCCTCACCTCATCCTGCGCCGCCTCCAGGGCCTGCATGTAAGATTGTGCATATTCCAGCTTTTTGGAGAGTCGAAGCAGGGACTGCGAATGGAGTTCCCGTTCCTTTAGTGCATCCTCGGCTTGTTTGCGGTCAGTAATATCTCTGGCAACCATCAATGTCTGTTCGCCTGACATTGGAGAAACGGTGGCATAAAACCACATTTTCTTGTCCCCGATGGGTAGGCTGTATTCGAAATTGATTGATTTTTGGGTGGCGAGGGCCTCTCTAAGATGGTTGAGAAAGGAGTCGGCCTGATCTTTAGGGAAAACTTCATGCAGCGTTTTTCCTAATAATTCTTTCGATGGTTTATATAAAAGCGATGGACTTGTATCAACGATTTTCAGGAAACGCCCTTCTGAGTTCCCTACAAAAATAATATCCGTCATTGCGTTTATTAAGGTGCGCAGTTCTGCTTCGGAGGCCTTTAATGCCTCTTCCATTTGCTTGCGCTCGGTCAAGTCGGTGAATGTGATGATATGTTTTTTCCCGATCGAGGATAACCGAAACTCGATATGGCGCAGGGACCCATCCTTGCAGCTGACAGTCGCCTCCATTGGCTCGATCTGCCCTCTGTTTTCGATGGCTCGTCTGACTCTGACATGCCATTCAGCCTTGAGTTTCTCCCGGTATTTTTCATTCGGATAGGCCAGCGGCCACCAATGTTCCACATCCGACATGTCCTCGATGGTATAGCCGAACAATTGGGTGAACTTGTCGTTCATCCATTCGACGCTTTCATTGGGACCTGAAGATACCACCATCGCCACGGGAGAGAGGTCGACAAGCTGTTTGATCTCTTGTTTGCTTTCCTGAAGATTTCGATAGGCCAGCAGGCTGGTCAGAATATCGGACAGCCGCCTGCCAATTTCCTGGAACAGCCGCTCCTCCTCCCGGTTCCAGATACGCGCATGTGAACATTGATGTAACCCAAACGACCAGGGTTTCCCGATCTTGGGATATAACGCCATGGCAATAAAAGACCGGACATTGAATCCCTCAGCCATCTCGTGAGGCACAGGATGTTCACCGCCCGGGCCAAACTGAACCGGGACATCATGCTCCCTCAAGATGCTATAAACTTGAGCCCCAACCGGGTCAAGTGGCAGTTCTACGCCAATGGGGAGGACGCTGGGATATTCCGGGCGGGTGCGCTCCATGGACACCTGCCAGGTTGGGTAGGCGGGGTCGCAGGGGTAAACCAGCCAGGCGCGATCGCAGTCAAAGACCGTGAGCAGGGCATCGAGCACATCCTTCATTACCTGCTCGAGATCAGTTTTTCCCTGCATGGCGCGGTTGACCCGGTCCATTTTCTCGAAAAAATGGGGGTGGGCCAGGTTTTCCGGCTTACCTTGGGTATCGGGCGTCTTTTTGGTGGGTCGCATGGCTTGTCATCCTGTTGATTTGTGATCGAAGAAGGATGGACGCAGAAAACGCAGTCTGTATATATTTTGACACAATTGATTCTGATTTTCTACTGTCAGGTAGGTGCAGCCCTGCGGCAATGCTCCGCCCGCGTGGCGCGGTGCGTGAAAAGAAAAAGGGCAGGTTTCCACCTGCCCCTGCGTGTCTGTTCCTACTCGGGCATCTTGTAGCCTTTGAATTGCGCGCGCAGCACCTTCTTGTCGAACTTGCCGACGCTGGTCTTGGGCACGGCTTCGATGAACACCACGTCATCGGGCAGGTACATCTTGTCGAAGCGCGGCTTGAGGTGCTCGAAGATTTCCTGCTTGGTCAGCGAATCCTTGAAGTCGGGTTTGGGCACCACGCAGGCCAGCGGACGCTCCTGCCATTTGGGGTGCGGCATGGCGATGACAGCCGCCTCCAGCACCTTGGGGTGCGACATGATCGCGTTTTCCAGCACCTGGCTCGAGATCCACTCGCCGCCGCTCTTGACCAGATCCTTGGTGCGGTCGACGATCTGCATGAAACCTTCCGAGTCGATGGTGACCACGTCGCCGGTGCGGAACCAGCCGTCTTGGAACGATTCCGCGCTGCGGTCATCGTTGTAGTAACTGCTGATGACCCACGCGCCGCGGATCTGCAACTCGCCGAAGGATTTGCCGTCCCAGGGGACTTCCTTCCCACCCTCGTCCATGGCGCGGATCTCCACGCCCGGCACGGGGATGCCCTGTTTGGCGCGCAGGGCGAACTGCTCGGCTTCGGGCAGTTCGAGCTGGTAGCTCTTGAGGCGGCTGACCGTCCCCAGCGGGGTCGTTTCGGTCATGCCCCAGGCGTGCATCACGTCCAGGCCATGCTTCTTCTTGAAACCTTCGATCATCGCATAGGGGGCCGCCGCGCCGCCGACGATCATGCCGCGCAGGCTGCTTAGGTCATAGCGTTCGTTTTCCAGCAGGTGCAGCAGGCCCATCCACAGGGTGGGGACGCCCGCGGTGAGGGTCACCTGCTCGGCCTGGATCAGCTCCGCCAGGTCGCGCGGCTGCATGTGCGGCCCGGGGAAGACCAGTTTCGATCCGAGCATGACCGTGGCAAAGGGGATGCACCAGGCCAGCACGTGGAACATGGGTACGACCGGCATGAACGAGTCCCGCTCCGAGATGCCGAAGGAATCGGCCATGCTCAAACCGAGGCTGTGCAGGTAGATGGCGCGGTGGGAATAGACCACACCCTTCGGGTTGCCCGTCGTCCCGGAGGTGTAGCACATGGCGGCGGCTTCGTTCTCGTCGAGGTTCGGCCAGGGATAGTCGGGGCTGGCATTCTTGAGCAGGTCTTCGTAGGCATGCACCGGGCTGAGGGTCGTCCCGTCGGGGACCTTGTCGCCCATCACGATGAACTGCTTGACGCTCTTCAGGTACGGAGCCAGTTTTTCGACGGCGGGCAGCAGGCTGGGATCCACGAACAGCACCTGGTCCTCCGCGTGGTTGGCGATGAAGGCGATCTGGTCGCCGGGCAGGCGCAGGTTGATGGGATGCAGCACCGCGCCCATGCAGGGCACGGCGAAATAAATTTCGAGGTGGCGGGAGTTGTTCCACGCGAAGGTGGCGACCCGGTCGCCCCGCCTGATACCCAGCTTTTCGAGCGCGTTCGCCAGCCTGCCGACGCGTTCGGTCATTTGTTCGTATGTGTAGCGTTCCAGGGAAGGGCCTGCCTTGGTGACGATCTCCTTCCTGGGGAAGAGACGCTTCGCGCGTTCGAGCACGGGTCTAAGCGTGAGTTGATAATCCATCATCTGTCCTTGCATGGCTTTCTCCTTTGGGAAAATGCTTTTGGGATGGGCTGGCGGGCGTCAAGGATCGATGCCCTGTGCTGATACGATTATATAATACCCGCGGTTGAAAATTGCGCTTTCCATCCACCAAAAAATGCAATTTTCAACCGAGTGCGGTATATGGGAAATCATTTCCACAAAGTTAAAAACCCGTCGGGCGCAATGGGTTGCCAATAGATCTCTTGCATAAGTGCTCCCGCCGCAGTCCTCGGCGGCGGGGACGCCGCCTGGAGCAAGGCTAATAAAAAAGGCCCCGAGGGGTGCAATACCCTCGGGGCCTTTCTGCCTGCCACTTTCTGCGTTACATCACGATATTGACCAGTTTCCTGTTGGCCACGATCACCTTGCGCGGCTCCCTGCCATCCAGATACTTCTGGACGTGCTCGCTGGCCAGCGCCGCGGATTTGATCTCGTCCTCGCTGGCTTCGGCGGGGACGACGACCTTGTCGCGCAGCTTGCCGTTGACCTGGACGGGAATCTCGATGGAGTCCTCTTTTGCGGCGGCCTCGTCCACTTTTGGCCAGGCTTGCTGGTGGATCGAGTAGGGCTTGCCCATCTGCACCGTCCACAGTTCCTCGGCGATGTGCGGGGCGACGGGGGCCAGCATCTTCAGGTAGATTTGCTGGGCTTCCCTCCATGCGTCGCTGCCGGCCGCGCCCGCTTCGCGCGCCTTGTACATCTCGTTCATCAGTTCCATCAGCGAGGAGATGATCGTGTTGAATTCGAAAGTCTCGAAGTTGCGCGTTACCTTGCGCAGGGTCTGGTGGACCTTGCGCCTCAAGACCTTTAGGGTCTCCGAAGACCCTAAAGGTTTCCCATCTGTGGGGTCGGTGAACAGCGTCCAGGTGCGGCGGATCCAGCGGGCGGACCCTTCGATGCCCTGCGAGTCCCAGGGTGCGCCCATTTCCCAGCGCGCGAAGAACATCAGATAGGCGCGCACGGTGTCAGCGCCGTATTTGTCCACCAGCACGTCGGGCGCGACCACGTTGCCGCGGCTCTTGGACATCTTCTCGTTGTCCTCGCCCAGCACCATGCCCTGGTTGCGCAGTTGGATCATTGGCTCGCCGCCTTCGGTGATGCCCGCATCGCGCAGCGCCTTGTGGAAGAAGCGCGTGTACAGCAGGTGCATGGTGGCGTGCTCGATGCCGCCCGTGTACGTGTCGACGGGCATCCAGTAGTTGTACTCGGCCTCATCAAACGGACCCTTGTCGTACTTCGGCGACAGGTAGCGCAGGTGATACCACGACGAGCACATGAACGTGTCCATCGTGTCGGTCTCGCGTGTGGCAGGCCCGCCGCAGACGGGGCAGGTGGTATTCTTCCAGGTCGGGTGCAGCTTCAGCGGCGACTCACCGGTCGGGCGCCACTCCACGTCCTCGGGCAGGGTCACGGGCAGTTGGTCATCGGGCACGGGATTCCAGCCGTGAATGTCACAATTCACCATCGGGATGGGCGCGCCCCAATAACGCTGGCGCGAGATCAGCCAGTCGCGATAGCGATAGTTGACGGATTCCCTGCCGATGCCCTGCTTCTCCAGCCAGTCGATGACCGCGCTGATGCCGGGATTCTTGCGGCCCTTCTGTTCGTTGACTTTGGTCCCGTTGAACTGGTCGCTGTTGACCATCACGCCCGCGCCGATGCAGGCCTCGGGCATCGTGTCGCCGTCCAGGTCGGGCTGGCCTTCGGGTTGGATGACCGGGATGATCTTCAATCCATATTTGCGGGCGAAGGCGAAGTCGCGTTCGTCGTGGGCGGGGACGGCCATGATCGCGCCCGTGCCGTACGACATCAGGACGTAGTCCGCGATCCAGATCGGGATGCGCGCCCCGTTGACCGGGTTGATGGCGTAGCCGCCCGTGAACACGCCCGTCTTTTCCTTGTCCACTGCGCCGCGCTGGATGTCGGACTGGCGCGCGGCCTGGACCTTGTATTCCTCGACGGCGGCCTTGTTTTCGGGCGTGGTGATCTCGTCCACCAGCGGATGCTCGGGCGAGAAAACCATGAAGGTCGCGCCCCACAGTGTGTCGGGGCGGGTGGTGAAGATTTCCACATCGTGGTTGCCGATCTCGGTTTTGAAGATGACCGAGGAGCCCTCCGAGCGGTCGATCCAATTGGTTTGCAGGGTCTTGACCGTCTGCGGCCAGTCCAGGCCGTCGAAGTTCAGCAGTTCGTCGGCGTATTGGGTGGCCTTGAAGAACCACTGGTTCAGGTCTTTCTTGATGACCGGTGTGCCGCAGCGTTCGCAGTGACGGTCATCGCCCCAGACCTGCTCGCGCGCCAGCGTGGTGTTGCAGTTCGGGCAAAAGTCCACGGGTGACAGCTTGCGATAGGCCAGGCCCATCTTGTACAGTTGGATGAAGAACCACTCGGTCCACTTGTAGTATTCGGGTTCGCAGGAGACGGCTTCGCGTTCCCAGTCGAACATGGCGCCCATCGAGCGCAGCTGCTTGCGCATGCGCACGATATTGTCTCGCGTGCGCACCATCGGGTGGATGCCGCTCTTGATGGCCGCGTTTTCGGCAGGCAGGCCGAAGGCATCGAAGCCCATCGGGAACAGCACGTTATAGCCCTTCATGCGCATATAACGCGCGCGCGCATCGGAGGGTGTCATCGCATACCAGTGACCGATGTGCAGGTCACCGCTGGGATAGGGCAGCATGGTCAGCGCGTAATGTTTGGGCCTGCTCTCGTCAATCATCGAGCGATACAGCTGATCCGCTTCCCATTTGGCTTGCCACTTGCTTTCGATCTCTTTCGGGTTGTAGTGAATGTCTGCCATTCGTTCCTCGTTGGGACTGATTTCTGATGTGGATGGCCTGGATTCAGGCGGCATGGAAGAGCGGGAGGCAAGGGAGAAGAGGCCCCTGTTTCCAGAAGATAAAGTTGATGCGGGTATTGGGTTTCATGCGTGCCTCCTTGTTAGATTCATGTCATTGCGAGGAGGGTTGAGGCGCGAAGCGCCGAAATCCCGACGAAGCAATCTCTCGTTACGAACGAATTGCTTCCTTTGTGGTTCCGATACGGATGAGAAGAACGCTCATCCTACTCAACCACCGTCCTTGGAATGATTATATTGATTATTTCACAACCGTCATCCAGCCATGCCTGTCGGGCAGGTCGCCGCGGATGATGCCAAAGAACTGATCCTGGATCTGCTTCGTGATCGGGCCGCGACCACCGTCGCCGATCTTGATGCGGTCCACCGAGCGGATGGGTGTGACCTCCACGGCGGTGCCGGTGAAGAAAAGCTCGTCTGCTACGTAGAGCATCTCGCGCGGGAAGGTTTCCTCGCGCACCTCATAGCCCAATTCCCGCGCCAGGCGGATGACGAAGCCGCGATTGACGCCCAATAAAATGGAAGCACCCACAGGCGGCGTGTAAATTGCGCCGCGGTAGACCACAAAGATATTCTCGCCGCTGCCCTCGGCCACATGGCCGTTGATATCCAGCGTGATGCCTTCCATGTAGCCCAGGTCGTTGGCTTCCATCGTCACATAGCCCGAGTTGACGTAGTTCCCGCCGGCCTTGGTCATGCCTGCGTGCGTATCGGGCGCCATGCGCCGCCAACTGCTGACCATCACATCCACGCCGTTCTCAATGCCATCCGCGCCTAGCAGGCGGCCAAAGTCGAAGGCCATGATGGCGAACTCGGTCGGGGAACTGCGCGCGTCCAGGGTGATCGTGCCCGAGCCTTTGTACGCCAGCGGACGAATGTAGCAGGATTTCAATCCGTTGCGGCGCACGGTCTCGACGATGGCGGCCGAGACCTCCGCCTGGGAGTAGGGCAGGTCCATGCGCAGGATGCGGCACGAGTCGAACAGGCGCTGCACGTGCGGGGTCAGCCCCAGGATGGCGGGGCCGTTTTTCGTCTCGTAGGCGCGCAAGCCTTCGAACACACTCGAACCGTAATGCAGGGCATGGGTCGTGATGTGGACATTGGCCTGGTCCCATTTCACGAACTGGCCGTTGTGCCAGATCCATTCCGTTTTCGGTATTGCCATTCGCTGCTCCAAAAAACAAAAATGCCTTCATCCACTCTGGGACGAAGGCATGTTAACACAGGCTCCGCGGTACCACCCGGATTCGTCTGTTAGTCTCATGGTCTTATAGTCTCATGGCCGTTTGACCATCCAACTATTCGACTATCCACCAACCAACGCTCTTTCTTTGCTATAACGGGCGGCCCCGTCATCGACTACTGAATTCACCGATGAAGTCCCTCGTGCGAGGAGGCGGGCGAGTTCGGCCAAATGTGTTCCCGTGGACACTGGTGAAGGGCTTCCACCTCACTCTCCCTTCTCGCTGACGGGATGGCCTACTACTCCAGCCATGACTTTTGGAATTTTCGTGATTATAGCACAAGAGCGACTAGCTTCAACTAATCGCTCTCGCAGGTGGACCCAGGGGGATTCGAACCCCCGACCTTCTCAATGCCATTGAGACGCGCTCCCAACTGCGCTATGGGCCCGGGTAATCATTGTTCAGTGGTCAGTAACCAGTTTATGCGGACAGTGACTGAATATTGCTCACTGGTTACTGCTCACTGTCCTGTGGACCTGAGGGGATTCGAACCCCTGGCCTCCTCAGTGCGATTGAGGCGCGCTCCCAACTGCGCTACAGGCCCGTAAACAAGGCGAAGGACATTCTACCTGAGGCAGGGAGGGATGTCAAGAACTTGGGGGAAGGGATTTTCAAGGTTTACGGTAAACTCCAAAGTGTTGTAAAATACAGGCCTGTTCCGCCCAAAGAAAAGTGAGGTAGTCATGTATATCGATCCGAACACAGGCGGCATGCTTTTTCAGGTGCTGGCCGCCGCTTTCGTTGCAGTCTCCGGTGTGTTGATGATTTTCTCGGGGAAGATTCGCCAGGGCATTGCCAGCCTGCGCCGCCGCCTTCGCAAGGATAAGGATGAGGATAGCGAGTAAATGCGCACGATCATCGTAGGGTTCGACTCGTTCGCCCCGGGCACATTCGAAAGACTGCTCGAGCAGGGGCAGATGCCCAACCTGGCGAAGTTTGCCAATGCCGGGGGCTACTCGCGCCTTGAAGTTTGTTCCCCGCCCCAAACCGAGGTGTCGTGGACCAGCATTGCCACCGGCGTGGACCCTGGCTCACACGGCATCTTCGATTTCGTTCATCGCGACCCGGCCACGTATATCCCATACGTTTCGCTGCTGCCCACGCGCCTGAGTGCGGTCGGGGAGCAGTTCATTCCGCCGTATACCACCAAGACCCTGTTCCACGAAGCGGCCGACATGGGCTTCCCCTCCACGGCGCTGTGGTGGCCGGCGCTTTTCCCTGCGCGGCCCGAGTATCCCGTGGGCACCATCCCCGGGCTGGGTACGCCCGATATCCGCGGGCAATTGGGCGTTGGCATCCAGATGACCAGCGAACCTTCCGAAAAGAAAAAGACCCAGGTGCTCAAACTGGAATCCGCCGGGCGCGGAAAATTTAACGGTTTACTCGAAGGGCCGAAGACCAAGACAAAAGATGGGATCAAGCCGGTCGTCCAGCCGTTGACGGTGGATGTCCTCGACGAGATCTCGGTCCGTTTGACGCTCGGCAAGCAGAGGCTGGATCTGAAACTGGGGCAGTGGAGCCCGATCCTCGAGGTCCAGTTCCAGGCCGGGTTCATGTCCACCATCCACGCCATCACCCAGGTCATCCTGACCGAAGTGAAGGGTCGCGTCAGCCTGTACTTTCTGCCGCTGCAAATCCACCCGCTGCATTCGCCCTGGCATTACGCCACGCCCTCCTCGCTGGTGAAGGATGCCTGGAATGGGGCCGGGCCGTTCCTCACGTTGGGCTGGCCGCAGGATACCAATGCGCTCGAAGACGGCTGCATTACCGACGAACAGTTCCTGAGCCTGTGCGATTCGATCTTCGAGTCGCGCAAACGAGTCTTTTATCGCCGCCTCGATAACTTCAAGGAAGGTGTGCTGGCGGGCATCTTCGATTGCCTTGACCGCGTCCAGCACATGTTCCTGCGCGACCGTACCGACATCGTCCAGGATTGGTACCTGAAACTCGACGGATTCGTGGGCGACGTGCAGGGCCGCATCGACCGGCTGGGTCTGCAAAAATATCGTTACATGGTCATGTCCGATCATGGCTTCACAACCTTCGAGCACAAGGTTCACGTCAATCACTGGCTCGTGCAGAATGGATACATGACTCTGGCCGATCCCAGCGGCAACGACCTGAGCAAGGTGGATTGGTCGAGGACGCGCGCGTATGCGCTTGGTCTCAACAGCCTCTACCTGAATGTGGCAGGCCGCGAGGGGCAGGGCATCGTGCAGGCCGCCGAACTCGAAAGCCTGCTGGAGGAAATCCGCACCAAACTGCTGGATTGGCGCACCCCCAACGGCGAGACGGTCATGACGCGGGTCATCCCGAAGCATGAGGCCTTTACCGGTCCCTACGCCCGCCTCGGCCCGGACCTGGTGCTGGGCTACGCTCCGAGGTACCGCGCCTCGTCTGAGACCGGGCTCGGCAAGATCGGCGCGACCTCGCTGGAGGCCAACACCGACCACTGGGGCGCCGACCACTGCATCGACTCGCAGGCCGTTCCCGCCGTGCTCTTCGCCAACCGCGACGTGGTCAACATGCCCGGGCTGTCCTTCCGCGACTTGCCCTTCCTGGCGCTCGGCAAGCACCTCGATCAGTCCTACATCAAGCCGCCTTCGCAAATGGGTCCGCAGGGACAAAAGGATCTGGAGGAACGCTTGAAGGGATTGGGCTACCTGTGATGCTGAAGAAATTGTTCTCGCGTCCCGCTGCGCCGCTCCGCAAGCCGATTGTGGTCGTCTCGGGCCTGCCGCGTTCGGGCACCTCGATGATGATGAAAATGCTCGAACAGGGCGGCCTGGAGATCGTCACCGACGCCATCCGCAGCGCCGACGATGACAACCCGAACGGCTACTACGAGTTCGAGGTGGTCAAGCAGTTGCCCGAGGGTCAGGCAGCCTGGCTGGGTGGGGCGCAGGGGAAGGTGGTCAAGATCATCTCGGCCCTGCTGGAATACCTGCCCCCGAGCCACCAGTACAAGGTCATCTTCATGGAACGGGCCATCGCGGAAGTGCTGGCCTCGCAAAAGAAGATGCTTGCCAACCGCGGGGAGGGATCCGCGGTCAGCGATGCAGAGATGCAGGAGCAGTTCCAGAAGCACGTGACGGCTGCCAAGTACTGGCTGGCGCGCCAGCCCAACCTGTCGGTGCTGTATGTCGGCTACAATCGGATGTTGTCCGAGCCGGATGCGCTCTGCCAATCCATTGCCGACTTCCTCGACATGGGCCTGGATGTCGACAGGATGCGCGCGGTGCCCAATGAGCGCCTGTATCGCAATCGCGCCCCGCGCCCGTGACGGGAGCGGAAATCAATAAGAAATCGCTTGACTTTCATCTAATTCGGCGTATAATCTAGGGGTTGGAAAATGACAGTCGAGCTTAACGCAGCAAGCGCTTGAGAAAAACTCTCGAAGCGCTTGCGTTTGTTTGTCTCTTGTATGCGCACAGCCAACGCCATGCGGAGACGGCTCGGTAAACACTATTTCTGGTGTGAAGGAGAGGACCAGTGGAAACCAAGGGATTGACTGCGCTTCGTATCAGCCTGGCTTCGCCTGCCACGATCCTGTCGTGGTCGTATGGTGAAGTTCTGAAACCCGAGACTATCAATTATCGCCGGCTTCGTCCCGAAAAGGATGGATTATTTTGCGAGGCGATCTTCGGACCAACCCGCGACTGGCAGTGTTACTGCGGCAAATACAAAAACCCCCGCTATAAAGGCATCGTTTGCGATAAGTGCGGTGTGGAAGTGACGCGTGCCGCCGTGCGCCGTGAGCGCATGGGACACATCTCGCTGGCCACGCCGGTGGCGCATATCTGGTATACGCGCCGCGTTCCCTCGTACCTGGGCATGCTGCTGGACATCTCCCGCCGCAACCTGGATCGCGTGTTGTACTTCGCGCAATACATCGTCACCTACGTGGACGAGGAAGCCCGCAAAAAGGCCCTGCAGAGACTCGAGGACGAGATTACCGTTTCCGAGCGCGAACAGGCCGCGGGCATCAACGCCAAGATCGCGGAGGTCAAGATCCACCGCGACCGCCTGATTGCCGAGATCAACCAGAAACGCGCCGCCTTCGAACAGGAATACGACGAACGCATCGCCGAACTGCTCGACCCGGTCATCAAGGAAGGCCAGAAGCTCGAAAAGAGCCTCCAGGAGCAGATGGGCCAGCCTGCCAAAAAGGATGTTCTCTTTGGCGTCGACAACGACAAGATCCTCAGCGCGGGTGACAAGGTCACCAGCAAGCAGATCAGCCAGGTACAGAAGATCGTCGCCAGGAAGCTCGAAGCCCTGGAGAACGAACTCAAGGACCAGAAGGCCCGCCAGTTGGAGGACCTGAAAATGGATGCCGGGCGCATCAAAGCCGATGCCGACCTGCAAATGGAAGCCCTGCGCAATGAACTCGAAAGCCAGACCTCCGTGTCGTCCAATACCAGCTCGCGCATGCGCGATGAACTGGTGGAATTGCGTCCGTTCACCTTTATCAGTGAGACCCGCTATCGCGAACTGAAGCAGCGCTGGGGCCAGGTCTTCCGCGCCGACATGGGCGCCGAGGCCTTTTACGACATCCTCAGCCGCCTCGACCTCGACAAGCTTGCGCACGAACTCTGGCAGGAAGTCAAGACCACCAAGTCGAAGCAGAAGCGCAAGAAGGCCACCACCCGCCTCAAGGTCGTGGAAGCCTTCCGCCGCTCGGGCAATCGCCCTGAATGGATGATCCTGACGGTCCTGCCGGTCATCCCGCCCGACCTGCGCCCGATGGTGCAGTTGGACGGCGGCCGCTTCGCCACCTCGGACCTGAACGACCTGTACCGCCGCGTCATCAACCGCAACAACCGCCTCAAGCGCCTGCTCGAACTGGGTGCCCCGGATGTCATCATCCGCAACGAGAAGCGCATGTTGCAGGAAGCGGTCGACAGCCTGATCGACAATTCCCAGCGCGGCAAGGCGCTCAGCCGCCGCGGCCGCCGCGAACTCAAGTCCCTGAGCGACATGCTCAAGGGCAAGAAGGGCCGCTTCCGCCGCAACCTGCTCGGCAAACGCGTGGACTACTCCGGTCGCTCCGTGATCGTGGTCGGTCCGCAGCTCAAGCTGTATCAGTGCGGCCTGCCGAAGAGCATGGCGCTGGAACTGTTCCGCCCGTTCGTGATCGCCCGCCTTGTGCAGAATAACTACGCCGCCAACGTCAAGGGCGCGCGTCGCCTGATCGAGCGCAACCGCCCCGAAGTCTGGGAGGCGCTCGAAGAGGCCATCAAGGAACGCCCGGTGCTGCTCAACCGCGCGCCGACGCTGCACCGCCTGGGCATCCAGGCCTTTGAACCGATCCTGATCGAAGGCTCGGCCATCCAGTTGCACCCGCTCGTGACCACCGCCTTCAACGCGGACTTCGACGGCGACCAGATGGCTGTGCATGTGCCGCTTTCCCAGAAAGCCGTGCAGGAAGCCCGCGAACTGATGCTGGCCTCCCGCAACCTGCTCAAGCCCGCCGACGGCGAACCGATCATCTCCCCGTCCAAGGACATGGTGCTGGGCGTGTACTACCTGACCATGCCCAAGAAGGCCGCCCACAAGGGTGACGGCCGCGCCTTCGCTGACCTGGATGAAGTCGAACTCGCCTACAGCCTGGATCAGGTGCATGTTCATACCGAGATCAAGCTCAAGGTCACGACCTGGTACGATGAAAAGAATAACCGCCTGCCCAAGCCCGAGACCCGCATGATCGAGACGACTGTGGGCCGCGCCATCTTTAACCGCATCCTGCCCAACGAGGTTCAGTACGTCAACCGCAAGCTGGACAAGGGCGGCGTGAAGGACATGATCGCCGAAGTGTACGAACTGTGCGGCCAGGATGTGACCACGAATGTCGCCGACCGCGTCAAGAACCTGGGTTTTGAATTTGCCATGCGCTCGGGTACCACCCTGGCTGTGGCCGACATCACCATCCCGCCGGAGCGCAAGGGCATCATCGCCGACGCGCTTCAGCAGGTCGAGTCTGTCCAGCGCGATTTCCGCCGCGGTCTGTTGACTGAGCAGGAAAAGAACGAGCGCGAGATTCAGATCTGGCAGGGCACCACCGATAAGGTGGCCGATGCCGTGAAGAAGCACATGGATCCCGACGGCAACCTGTCCATCATGGCGACCTCCGGGGCGACCAAGGGTGGCTTCTCCACTATTTCGCAGTTGGCCGGTATGCGCGGCCTGATGGCTGACCCGTCCGGGCGCATCATCCCGCTGCCGATCCGCTCGAACTTCCGCGAAGGCCTGACGGCGCTGGAATACTTCATTTCGACGCACGGCGCCCGCAAGGGCCTGGCCGATACGGCCCTCCGCACGGCGGACGCCGGTTACCTCACCCGCCGCCTGGTCGACATCGCCCAGGATGTCATTATCAACGAATATGACTGTGGCACCCACGAAGGTGTCTACATCCGCAAGTCGGACGATGTGGCCGGCCAGTCCATGGCCAACCGCATGTACAGCCGCCTGGTGGCCGAGCGCGTGCTCGACCCGAAGACCGGCGAAGTGCTGGCCGATTACAACGATGTGATCGATCACAAGCTGGCCATCAAGATCGTGGCTGCCGGCGTGACGGAAGTCAGGCTGCGCTCGCCGATGACCTGCGAACTCAATCATGGCATCTGTTCCAAGTGTTACGGCCTCGATCTGGGCCGCGGTGACATGGTTGCCCTGGGTGCTGCAGTCGGCATCGTGGCGGCCCAGTCCATCGGTGAACCGGGCACGCAACTGACCCTGCGTACGTTCCATACCGGCGGTGTGGCTTCCACGGGTAGTTCCGATATCACGACAGGTCTCCCGCGCGTGGAGGAAATCTTCGAAGCCCGCAAGATGCCGAAGGGCGAAGCGGTGGTGGCCGAGATCAATGGCACGGTCAGCATCCTGCTCTCCGAGAAATACGCCGACCTGCGCGAAGTCAAGATCCTGCACTCTGAAATGGTGCATGACGAGTACTCCATCCCCGAGGATTGGAAGTTCGTGGCCAAGGATGAGGCGGAGGTCAAGGTCGGTGAAGTGATTGCCACGCTCGACGATGCCACCATCGTGGCCCAGCATGGCGGTCGTGTGGCCGTGGAAAAGAAGACCCGCAAGATTACGATTTCCTACGAACAGCGGGAGGAGGTTGCGGAGGAGATCCCCACCACCTCGCGCCTGCTTGTCCGCGAAGGCGATAAGGTGGAAGCTGGACAGGCGTTGACCGAAGGCTCGCTCAACCCGCACCGCATCCTGCGCATTTCGGGACGCGAAGCCTGCCAGATGTACCTCATGACCGAGGTCCAGAAGGTGTATCGCTCGCAGGGCCAGAACATCCACGACAAGCACTTCGAGGTCATCATCCGCAAGATGTTGAGCAAGGTGCAGGTCACCCGCCCGGGCGATACCAAGTACCTGCCCGGCGACGTGATCGACCGCCTCGAAATGCGCAGGGTCAACGAGGCGCTGCTGGCTGACAGTCGGCAGCCTGCCAAGTTCGCCGAAGTGCTGCTGGGCGTCACCAAGGCCTCCCTCAGCACCGACTCGTTCCTCTCGGCCTCCTCGTTCCAGCACACCATCAAGGTGCTGGCAGGCGCGGCCATCGGTTCGACCACCGACCCGCTCTTCGGCCTGAAGGAGAACGTGATCATCGGCAAGCTCATTCCTGCCGGTACCGGGTTCATCCCCGACCGCTTCAAGGATCTTGAAGGCAAGGAAGGCACGGCCTCGCAGTGGACTGAATTGTCCGACGCCTCCGTGTAACCTGTACTCCCATCGAAACAAAGAGACGCCAGAAATGGCGTCTCTTCTTTTAAGCAACCCCAACCGCCGTCCGTGGCGGCGTAATGCTCGTATAATTCGACCGATGGCACACCCGCTTACCTCCCACAAAAAACCAGTGGGACTTCCCACCCGTGGCAAGACCGCTTCGAATCGACTGCGCCGCGTCGATAACTTTGCCCTGCTTTACGAACCATCGCTTCTCACGCGGACCGATGGCCTGTTTCGCGATTCCCTGTTCGTGGACCTAGGCTATGGGTTCGATGCCCGCACCACGCTCGAAAGCGCCTCCCGTTTTCGCAGAGTGAATCCCAACCTGAAGATTCTCGGCGTGGAGATCGACAAGGAACGCGTCGAGGCAGCGCTGCCCTTCGCCGACGACAAAACCTTTTTCCGCCTGGGCGGATTTAACCTGCCGCTGCGGACTGGGGAGCACGTGCGCCTGATCCGCGCCTTCAATGTGTTTCGCCAGTACGAGGAAAAGGATTTTGCTCCCGCCTACGAGATTCTCGCGCAGCGCGTTCTGCCGGGCGGGCTGATGATCGAAGGTACCTCCACGCCTTTCGGTCAGTTGTGGTCGGCCAATGTGGTACGGCGGGTTCTGGAGTCCGACGGCTATGTGCCGCACAGCGGGATGCCGTCGAGTTCCCAGAAGCAAGCTTCTGGAATCCAAGGCTGGGATTTCGAAGCGCTGGTCTTCAGCACCAATTTTCGCCTCGGCTTCGACGTGGAGGAATTCCAGACCATCCTGCCCAAAAACTACATCCATCACGTGGTGGCAGGCGAACCGATCCACGATTTCTTCGAGGCCTGGAAACGCGCCGCAGCGGAGGCCGTCGGCGCAAAGGTGTACGGCCTGCGGCAATGGTTCAGCGCCGCCGCCGAGGGACTTGCCGCGCGGGGATATAAGATCGATCTGCACAAAAAGTGGCTGTCGAAAGGCTGGCTAATCTGGCGCCTGTGACCGCGAAGGATTACGTGCTGACGGGTCTTTTCCTGAACACAAAGAACGGAACCAGGAACAGCGGCAGGGACAGTCCCAGCCCGCACAGTGCGCCGCCGCCGAACATCCCGCCGATGGAGGCCAGCGCAAACTGTTCGTTGCGGATGATCTGCGTGCTGCCGTCCTTCATCGTGCAGGTGATCTCCACGGTGTGACCGTATCCGCCTGATGGATTGCTCGTGGTCGGCACGGAGGCGCCCTGCTGCTCGGTGGTCGAGATTGCGCCGGGGCAGAATACCGCCACCGCAACCTGTCGGCTGATGGCGCCGCTGGAGAACAGCATTGGCCCGAGCATGAACGAAGCTGTGAAGATGATGCCACACGAAAGCACGCTTACCAGTGTCCATGTGACCAGGCGTGCCCCCCAAACCCCTTTGGTTGTTTCGAACTTCATGTTTCACCTCTAATGATGTGTCGTTGCGAGGGGGGGCAGCCCCGAAGCAATCTTCTGACAAATGATGGCTCCGATCCATTGCCTCGCCGCATCCAGCGGCCCGCAGCGCAGTGTGTGATTTCAGAAGAATTGTAACGAAAATGGCAAACGAATACAATCTCCGCTTTGACCGATGACCCCATCTTCGCACTTGACGCCCTGCTTTTTTCCCCGTAAGATTGTCCCGAAACTTAGAACATATATTTCACCGCCAGCCCACAGAGCTTTTGATTTTTCGAGGTCTCCGTTTTTCGTGGCGGTAAAGGATTTTTATGGCAAACCATGCAATTCGTAAAATAGACATCGATCATGAGATGCAGCAGTCGTATCTCGATTACGCCATGTCGGTGATCGTCTCGCGCGCCCTGCCCGACGCCCGCGACGGACTCAAACCCGTCCAGCGCCGCATCCTGTATGCGATGTACGACATGGGCATCCGCGCCGACAGCCCGTTCAGAAAATCCGCCCGTATCGTCGGTGAAGTGCTCGGCAAATATCACCCGCACGGCGACGCGTCCGTCTATGAAGCCATGGCGCGCATGGCGCAGGATTTCTCCCTGCGCACCCTGCTGGTGGATGGTCAAGGCAACTTCGGCTCCGTGGATGGCGATCCGCCCGCTGCGATGCGTTACACCGAGGCCCGTCTGACCCTGCCCGCCATCGAGATCCTGGCCGACCTCAACAAGGACACCGTCGACTTCACGGGCAACTTCGACGACACGCTCGAAGAGCCGTCCGTGCTGCCGTCCGCCATCCCCAATCTGCTGGTCAACGGCGCGACGGGTATCGCCGTCGGCATGGCCACCTCCATCCCGCCGCACAACCTGGGCGAGGTCGTGGATGCGCTGGTCTACATGCTGGAGAAATATGAAAAGCTCGACGACATTGACGTCGAGCAATTGATGGAATTCGTCCAGGGCCCCGACTTCCCGACGGGCGGCATCATCGTCGAGCAGAAGGGCGAGGAAGCCATCGAGGAAGCCTACGGCAAGGGCCGCGGTCGCGTCACCATCCAGGCCAAGGCGCACATCGAGGAGATGGAACGCGGCAAGAGCCGCATCATCGTCACCGAGCTGCCGTACCAGGTCAACAAATCCAGCCTGATCGAACGCATCGCCGAGCTGGTGCGTGACGGCCAGATCGAAGGCCTGTCCGACCTGCGCGACGAGTCCGACCGCCAGGGCATGCGCATCGTCATCGAATTGACCAAGAACGTCGAGCCTGAAAAGGTGCTGGCCGCGCTCTACAAGCGCACGCCGATGCAATCCACTTTCAGCATCAACCTGCTGGCCCTCGTCGACGGCGAGCCGCGCACCCTGACCCTCAAGCAGGCCCTGCGCGTCTACATCGAGCACAGGCTGACGGTGGTCAAGCGCCGCGCCGAGTTCGACCTGGAAAAAGCCAAGGCCCGCGCCCACATCCTCGAAGGCTACATGATCGCCCTCAAGAATCTGGACGAGATCATCGAACTCATCCGCTCTGCGCCCGACGTGGAGACCGCCCGCACGCGGTTGATGAAGCGTTACAAGCTGAGCGACCTCCAGGCCACAGCCATCCTCGACATGCAATTGCGCCGCCTGGCCGCCCTCGAGCGCAAGAAGATCGAAACCGAGTACAAGGAAATCAGCGCGCTCATCAAGCAACTGACCGAACTGCTGAAATCGCCGAAGAAGATGCGCGGCGTCGTCTCCGAGGAATTGCTGCGCGTGAAGGCTGCCTATGGCGACCGCCGCCGCACACAGATCGTGAGCGTCAAAGCGGGCAAGGCCGCCAAGCTGTTGACCGCTTCCGACCTGATGCCCGACCAGACCGTGTGGGTGGGCATCACAGCGGATGGAATGATGGCCCGCTCCCACGACGACAAGGCTCCGCGCCCGAGCGGCACCGAGGCCCCGAAGTGGCTGGTGCGCGTCAACACGACCGATGTGTTGTTCCTCGTTTCGACGAGCGGATCCGCCGCTGCGGTCGGAGTCCACAGCATCCCCGAGGCCGAGAAGCTGACAGATGGCGCGCCGTACTACAAAGTCTCCCCGCTCAGGGAGAGCGACGAACTGGCTGCGGTCTTCTCCCTGCCCGCCAAACGCGGCGACTTCCCCGAAGAGACCTGCGTGCTGACCGTCACGCGCGGCGGCATGGTCAAGAAGAGCGCCATCAGCGAACTGCCTGGCGCCTCAGCGCAGACCTTCGCCCTGGCGCGCGTCAACGATGGCGATGCGCTCGGCTGGGTCGCGCTGACCGACGGCAAAAAGGATATTCTGCTCGGCACCTCCTCGGGCATGGGCATCCGCTTCAAGGAGGAGGAAGTCCGCCCGATGGGATTGGTGGCGGCGGGCGTCAACGGCATCAAACTGGACGTGGGCCAGGAAGTCATCGGCGCGGAGGTGATCCCTTCGCAGGGCGAGATATTCTTCATCGGCACCGATGGCAAGGCCAAGCGCGTGGACGCCAAGGACTTTCCCTCGCAGGGACGCTACGGCAAGGGTGTTATTGCCTGGGATCTGCCGCACGGCGTCAAGCTGGCGGGCATGGTCATGGGCAAGGGCAACTGGATCGCCACGATCCACCTGCTCAAGGCCGCTGCCAAATCCGCGCGGCTGGACGAGGCCCAACTCCGCAAACGCGCCGCCACCCGCGGCGACGCGCTGGTCGAGATCAAGGCTGGCGACGCCGTGACCTCTGTCACCCTCGGCTGGATGGTGGACAAGTACGTCTCGAAGAGGCCTGAAGAGCCGAAAAAGAAACCTGCGGCGGCGAAAAAGCCTGAAGCAAAGAAAGCGGCAGGGAAGGCCAAGCCTGCGGCAAAAAAGAAGTGACGCGCAAGCGCAATTTACAAGCGGTATAATGAATTTGGAGAAAGGCAGGCAGAATGAAATTTACCGTTGAATACGAACAGGAAGAGGATGGCCGCTGGCTGGCGGAAGTCAGGGAGTTGCCAGGCGTGTTGACTTATGGCAAGGATCCCGACGATGCTGTCGCGCACGCCCAGGCGCTGGCTTTGCGCGTGATTGCAGACCGCCTGGATCACGGCGAAAGCGCTCCTGCCCTGATGTTTTCCTTTGCTGCGGCATGAGCGATTGGAAGGCCGTCCGGGCCAAACGCTTGCTGGCTGCGCTGGAGAAAATTGGCTGGCGTGTCAAAAGACAAACAGGCTCGCACAAAATCCTGGAACGCACAGGTTGGCCGGATGTAGTCTTTGCATTTCACGATAATGAAGAGATTGGCCCGAAAATGCTGGCAAGAGTTTCAAAAGTGACTGGCCTGAAACCTGAGGATTTGTAATGATAATTGTTTGTGAAGGCATCCCACAATCGATCCAGATTGTGGGATGTTCGATTCTTTCCGACTGCATGACCAATTCTGAAAAGACGCCATCATCTGTGGTTGGATGGTGGACAAATATGTCTCGAAGAGGCCTGAAGGGCCGAAGAAGAAACCTGCGGCGAAGCCTGCTGCAAAGGCGAGGACAATAGCGAAAAAGAAATAAGGCCTGGCGCGCCAATGCGTTGGGATTATGATTCGATTCGGGCGACAGTTCAACTGCCGCTCCGTCGATGTAGAGAGTCGAACTGGTTGGCAGGCCATGGAGGAGACCATGCAGGATATCTTTAATTTTTTCGTGTCGGAATACAGGCAGAGGAAAATTGCGAACAACCTGTTCTTCAAGGTGGGAATGGGCTGCCTGTCGGTGCTGTTTCTCATCTGCTGTGTGGGAACCTGTGTGTTGCTGTTGTTATGGCCCACGGGCGGATCTTGATTCCTGTCCGCCCCACAGATGTGCTTGACGCTGGCCCGACGGTACAGTATCATGTAGTCACACAGGTGACCACATGAAAAAGAAGCCCCCCAAGACCGAAGAGATCGGCATCCGCGAGTTGAAGGCGCGCGCCTCGGAAGTGGTCCGCGCAGTGCAGGAACAGCGCGCGCGCTACGTCATCACCCAGCGCGGCAAGCCTGCGGCGCTCATCATTCCGCTGGACGCGGAGGTTCCCGAGAAATCATCCGATGATGAGGCGTGGGAACGCTTGCTGAAAATTCGTGAGGAGTTGGGTAAGGGCTGGCAAAGCGAAAAGAGCGCCGTGGAAATCCTTTCGGAGATGCGCCGATGACTTCTCCCATCACGATCGATGCCAGTGTCTTTGTCAACGCATTTAGTCCCACTGAATCGGGCAGCGATGAAAGCCTGGAATTCATCAATGCCACCAAACGAAAAGGCATTCCCATTATCGTGCCAGTGTTGGTGTTGCCGGAAATATCCGCGGCCATTGCCCGCAGGCAAAACAACACCGATCTTGCACTCAACCTGGTAAGGGAATTGAGGTTATTTTCCAACATCACCTTCGTGGATGTCGATGAAATCCTCGCCCACCTCGCCGTCGAAATTGCCGCGACCAGCCGCCTGCGCGGCAGTGACGCGGTTTACGCGGCGGTGGCGTTGCGCTTTGGCACGGAACTGGTAACGCTCGACCGTGAGCAGTTGGAGCGCCTGCCCGAGGTCATCCCTGTGCGGGCGCCGTAGATTCCCGCCGCGCAATGTGGGGAAATCGGCGGCGTATTTTTTGTTCTTCAGCTACAATTCAGCATCTATGACCTCCTCTCCCTGGAACGTTCTCATCTCCCAACTTCCCAACCCGCATTTCCTCCAAACCTATGAGTGGGGACAGGTCAAGGCGAAGTATGGCTGGACTCCACTGTACGCTGTATGGACGAAAGATAAGTTTTCAGTGATCAGTGATCAGTCCTCAGTTGCCGAAAACTGCGTTGCCGCCGCCCTCATCTTAAAAAAATCCATCATCCGCCGCGGATTTGCAGCGAGATTATCCATCCTCTACGCGCCGAAAGGCCCGCTCATGGATTGGGGGAATGAGTCCCTGCGCAGGCGGGTGCTGGATGATTTGCAGGCCTTTGCGAAGAAGCAGGGCGCCATCTTCCTCAAACTGGACCCGGACGTAGTGCTGGGCACGGGCATCCCCAACAGCGACGGGGACTCCATTCATAACGGTGGGCAGGCCGTGATGTCCGAGTTGAAGGGCAGGGGCTGGGGCTTTTCGGCCGACCAGATCCAGTTCCGCAACTCGGTGCTGATCGACCTGCATCCGACCGAGGATGAGATGTTGGCGCGCATGAAGCAGAAGACGCGCTACAACATCCGCCTGGCGGAGAAGAAGGGCGTTGCGTTGCGCGTAGGCAAAATAGAAGATTTGGGGATGCTCTATCGCATGTACGCGGAAACATCCGTGCGCGACGGCTTTTTGATCCGTGATGAAGGCTATTACCAGACTGTCTGGAAGACCTTCATGGCAAACATCCAATCCCAAATCCCCAATTACCAATTACCCATCGCCATTCCCTTGATCGCCGAAGTGGACGGCGACCCCGTTGCCGCCATTTTCGTATTCATGTTTGCGGGCCGCGCGTATTACGTCTACGGAATGTCGCGGGATGCGCACCGCGAGAAGATGCCGACCTACCTGCTGCAATGGGAGGCGATGAAACGCGCCAAAGCGGCGGGCTGCACGGTCTACGATCTGTGGGGCGCGCCCGAGATCTTCAACGAGAGCGACTCGATGTGGGGCGTGTACCGCTTCAAGGAAGGCCTGGGCGGACAGGTGGTGCGGACGCTGGGCGCATGGGATTACGCGCCAAACGCGCTGTGGTACAAGCTGTATGCCGAGGTCATGCCGCGTCTGCTGGATGTGATGCGTTCGCGGGGCAGGGAGAAAACGAAGCAGACCATTGCAAATTGAACCGCAAAGACGCGAAGGGCGCGAAGATTTGTTAGGAGAAGAAGGAGGAAGGATGTCTCAAGATTTGGAAGCAGTTGGAAGTGATGTGGTGGACTGCGCGATCAAAGTGCATCAGGCATTAGGGCCTGGACTGTTGGAGTCGGGGTATCAATTCTGTCTGGCGCATGAGTTGAGAAAACGAAATAGGCGGGTATTCACAGAAGTGACTTTACCCATCGTGTATGATGGACAGACACTTGATGCTGGTTATCGGGTTGATATGCTGATTGACGATTTAGTGATTGTCGAGAATAAAGCCGTAGAGTCTATTCTCCCCATTCATGAGGCGCAAATCATCACATATCTGAAACTCAGGAATCTTCACTTGGGGTACCTGCTCAATTGGAACGTAAAACTCATGAAATACGGCATCCGTCGTGTAGTTTATAATCTTACAGGCCCAACTCCCTATCCCAGCCGTAAATCGTAAACCTACTCTCTCTTCGCGTTCTTCGTCGCTTCGCGGTTCAAAAAAAGGACTTTCCATGAAACCCATTCCCCGTACCCATTTTGCCCATCTGCCCACGCCCATTGAGGAGCTTCCGCGGCTATCGGTCTTCCTCAATGGCCCGCTGATTCTCGTCAAGCGCGACGACCAGACGGGGCTGGCCTTTGGCGGGAACAAGACCCGCAAGTTGGAGTTCCTCGTGGCAGAGGCGCAGGAGCAGGGCGCGCAAACCTTGATCTCCGCAGGCGCGATTCAGTCCAATCACTGCCGCCAGACGGCGGCCGCGGCGGCGCGTTTTGGCCTGGAGTGTGTGCTGGTGCTGACGGGGGATGCGCCGTCCCAGCCTTCGGCCAATTTCCTGCTTGATCAGCTCTTCGGTGCGCGCATCGTCACGGTTAGCGACCGCAAGGATCGTGACCGCACCCTGCAGGAGACCTTCGATGCGGCAACTGCCGAGGGGAAGAAGCCCTACCTCGTGCCCTACGGCGGATCGAGTCCCACGGGCGCTTTGGGCTATGCCTTTGCCATGCAGGAATTGATGAATCAAAAACCTTGCGAAGGTTCCGAACCTTCGCAAGGCTGTATCGACTGGATCATCTTCGGCACTTCCTCGGGTGGCACGCATGCGGGATTGGTGCTGGGACAGCGGGTGTTTGGATTCAAAGGCAAAGTACTGGGCATCAGCATTGACGAATCCGAGGACTGGCTCAAGTCACACGTGTCGAAGCTGGCCTCGGATGCCTCGGAGAAACTCGGGGAGCGCATCGAGTTTTCACGTGAAGACATCCTCGCCACGGACGCGTATTGCCAGGCGGGCTACGGCGTGCTGACCGATGCCGAACGCGAAGCGGTCAGGTTGTTTGCAAAATACGAAGGGCTGCTGATTGACCCCGTTTACACCGGCCGCGCCGCGGCGGGCATGATCGACTTAATTCGTAAGGGATTCTTCAAGAGGGACGAGACCGTGCTGTTCTGGCACACAGGCGGACAACCTGCCCTGTTCGCGGAGAAATACGCGGCGGGGCTGATGTAAAAAAACGTGAGGCGGGATGACCCCGCCCCTACGTCATTCGATGCAGGTTCTCGTCAACGACGGGCCGTTGTACACGTCGCACCCCGCTGATTCGTGTTGTTCGGTCAATAGATCGTCATATAACTGGGAGAGCGTCACCGCGCGCCAGCCGTTCTCGCGCATCCACGGGTAGGCGCCCAGGCTGGTATTCACGTCGTCGGTGCGGATGTGCAGCAGGATGATGTCGCCGTTGCGCGCCTTGGGCACGGTGTACTTGACCACATCCGCGGTCACGCCGCCCCAACCCGTCGACCACATAGTGTTGACCAGGCCGTTCTCACGGCAGACCACATCGAAGGAGTAGGCCAGCGAGCCGTAGGTTGGGCGGCCAAAGCGCACGGTGGGCGTGGCGCCCAGCACCTGGGTCAACGCCTCCAGCCATTTGGCGTAATCTTCCAGCGCCGCCTCGGGGGAGAGCACGCCGAAGTTGGTATGATCCCAGGAGTGATAGCCGATCTCGTGGCCCTTGTCATAAAAACGTTTCCAGATGCCAGGATCCTTGCCCTCGTTATTCAGCAGCGCCAGCCCCACTGGGAAGAGGGTGATCTTGAACTCGGGGTACTGGTCGAGCAATTTTTCGAGATCCTGCAATTTCTTGACCAGATAACAATCATCATAGCTCAGGTTGACGTAACGGTGGCGGCTTGAGCCGTGATAAATCAACGGTGCAGACTCGGCCTCTTGCGCGGAGACAGGCATCAGTCCAGAGGCGGAGGCGGCCAGCAGCCCCGCGCCCGTCAGTTTCAGAAAATCACGCCTTGTCAACATTTTGTTTTAACATCCATTTTCTGCCCAGCGTGTACACGCCGATTCCGATCCAGGCTACGTTCAATCCCAGTGAGGGGAAGGAACGCCAGTAAAAAGTGTTGATAACCAGCAGCGCGCCTGCCATGATGTTCATGCCTTGATAGCGGAGCGAGTCGCTCTCCACTTTTTTGGCGGAGACGAGATAATAGGCGATCAGGTAGATGACCGTGCCGACCCAGCCGAGGGAATCTATGAAAGCAGCTTCGCTCACGACAGGATCTCCACATTCATCCCGACCGTCAGCCTGCCCTCGTTTAAGGGAATCACGTTCTGCCCGAACATGGCCCCGTTAACCTGCCTGCGATAGGCGTTCAGCGTCTTGAGCGGCTCCTTGCTTTGGGCGAGCGTTTCCTTGTCGATGGTGGTGACCACGCAGCGCGCGCACGGCTTGACGACAGCCAGCTCCACCGCGCCGATGCGGATGCACCGCCAGGTGTCCTCGGCAAACGGCTCACAGCCTTTGACCACCAGGTTCGGGCGGAAGCGGTTCATCGGCACGGGCGTTTCGAGGCGGGCATTGAGATCGGCCAGCCCCTCCTCAGAGGCGATTAAAATCGGATAGCCGTCGGCGAAGCCCGTGTGGTCGTCGGCGTTGACGGCGTGATCGGCGCTGACCTTGCGCAGATAGCCGTCCGCGATGTGGACGAGGCGCACGGGGGAGCCGAGCCAGTCCGAGAACCACTGGGCCGCTTCTTCGCCCTGGTCGACGGCCTGCACGGCCTTGCTCTTCCAAATGTCCACGGGGATGCTGACGCCCGAGCGTTGAACGTTGATGCGCAGGGAATCGAAGTTCGGCGCGGAAAGGGTCAGGCCGTCATCGATTAAGGTCGGCGTGACCAGGGCTAATTTCGGGAACTCGCGCTGGGTCAGGAATTCGCCCTCGGGCGTGACCAGCATCATGCGGCGGTCGTGCTGGAGCCCCATGCGCTCCACGTTCCAGGCGGGGACTTCGAATCCGCGGCAGGCTTTGATGGGGTAGTAAATAAGGTTCGATAAAGTGATCATGAAGTCTATTCTATCAAACCCCTTCGACCACAACCATCTTCGAGTTGGCGTATTTGTGGCGCAGGGCGCGCGCGCCTGCATACTCGGGCGAGTTGAGCCAGGCCTTGGCCCGCTCGCTGCTCTCGAATTGCAGAATCACCAGACGGTTCGGCACCCAGCCGCCTTCGAGGGTTTCGGTCTTGCCGCCACGCGCGATGTACTTCCCGCCGTATAGGGCTACGGTCGGCGCGGCAAGATTTTTGTAATCCTCGTAGCCGACGGGATCGGTCACTTCGATGTCGACGATCACGTACGCGGTCACGGTTCCTCCAGATTAATGTCGGGCTGATATTCCCTGTGGACGATCTCGATGTTCGCGGCCTTGAGGAAGTTAAGCGCGTTCTCGTCGATGCGATAGGCGCTGCTGTATACGATACGCGTGATGCCCGCGTTGATCAGGGCCTTGGTGCAGTTGATGCAGGGCAGGTGGGTCACGTAGCAGGTCGAGCCGCGGGTCGAAACGCCGTGCAGCGCGGCCTGGATGATGGCGTTCGTCTCGGCATGGATGGTGCGCACGCAGTGGCCGTCCACCATCAGGTGGCCGATCTCATCGCAGTGATCCTGTCCTGCGGGCGAGCCATTGAAGCCTGTAGTCAGGATACGTTTGTCCAGCACCAGCACGCAGCCGACAAAGGCGCGGTCACAGGTGCTGCGTTCGGAGACGGCATAGGCGATCTTCAGGAAATAAGAATCCCAATCAGGGCGCATGAGGGTACCTCCAGAGTTTAGTTGAATTTTACCCGCACATCCACAGCGATGGCTGCATTTGAAAGCACCCGCAGCGGATTGATCTCGATCTCTTCGATGTGTTCGTTGTCCAGCGCCAGGAGGGAGAGTTTGACCAGCACGTCGATGACGGCATCCTCGTCGGCGGGGGGGAGGTTGCGGAAGCCCTGGAGTTTTCTCCCCGCCCAGGTCTGGCGGAGCATCTCCCGCGCCTCGGCCTGACTCAGCGGAGCCAGGGCGAAGGCCACGTCCCTGAGGCCCTCCACTTCCACGCCGCCCGAACCGACCATCATCAGCGGGCCAAACTGCGGGTCGCGCACCATGCCGACGATGACCTCCTGTCCCTGCGGGATTTGTCTCTGCAAGTGGACGCCTTCGATGCGCGCCTCGGGCCTGGCTGTTTGGATGCGCTCCACCATTTGCGCGTAGGCAACTTGTACCTGTGGTACATCCTGTAAATTCAGCGTCACCCCGCCCACATCGGATTTGTGCAAAATATCGGGCGAGGCGATCTTCATCACCACGGGGAAGCCAAGCCCCTCTGCGATGGAGGCGGCTTCGTCGGCGTCGCGCGCCAGTTTGACGGGCGCGCTGGGAATTCCGTAGGCGGCGAATAGTTCATCAAGGTCGCTTGGAGTCCAAAGTCTCCTGACTTTGGAATTTGTTGTATCTTCCAACGTCTGGAGACGTTGGACTCCATTCAAGTATTCCGCCCGTTTTGCCAACGCCCCCAGCGCGGAGGCGGCCCGTTCAGGGAAGGGATACGCGGGCACGCCTGCGCGTTGAAAGACTTGCGCGGCGGCTTCGACCAGCGTCGAACCCATCAACGCGATCACCACGGGCTTGTCCGAGGCGTGGATCAGCGGAGTCAGCGCTTCGGCGACCTCCTCGGTCTTGAACATGGGCGGCGGCGGCAGGATGACCAGGGCGCCGTCCACGTTTTCATCCTGCAATAAAATTTTCAGGCAGGCGGCGTATTGACTCGGGGAGGCCGAGGCGAGCATATCCACGGGGTTGTGCACGGAGGCGGAGGGGGGCAGGGCGGCCGACAAAGCCGTCCGCGTGGACTCGGCCAGTTGAGACAGCCGCAGGCCGTTCGTTTCGAGCGCGTCGGCGGCGATCACGCCTGGGCCGCCCGCGTTGGTCAGGATCGCAATTCCTCCCTGAGCGGATGGGTGCGCAGCAGCCCGCAGTCGAAGGGAGGCGCGCGGCAGCGGACAATTCTCCAGCGCCCGCGCCCAGTCGAACATCTGCTCGGCGGTTTCGGCGCGCAGGACGCCCGCTTTGGCGAAGGCGGCGTCGAAGGCGGCCTCGGAGCCAGCCAGCGCGCCCGTGTGGGAGGCGGCGGCTTTTTGTCCCGCCTCGAAGCGCCCGACCTTGAGCGCGATGACGGGTTTGCGGCGCGTGACCTCACTGGCAACCTGCAAGAAGCGCCTGCCGTCCGAGATGCTTTCCATATACAGCACGATGACGCGGGTGTGCTCATCGGCGGCCAGCACGGGCAGAACGTCCGTCTCGTTCACGTCGGTCTGGTTGCCGAGGCTGACGATCTGCGAAAAGCCAAAGCCCTGCGCGCGCGCCCAGTCGATGATGGCGGCGGCAAATGCGCCCGAGTGGGAGATAAAGCCAATACCGCCCTGTGTGGGCATGGGCGGCTGGAGGAAGGTGGTGTCGAGCGGCAGGTGCGTATCGAGGATGCCGATGCAGTTGGGGCCGAGCAGCCGCACGCCTCGCGCGCGCGCAATCTCTTTGCAGCGTTCCTCCAATTCCGCGCCCTCTGCACCCACCTCGCGGAAGCCCGAGGACATGACGATGGCCGTGCCGATGCCGCGCTGACCGCAGGCTTCGATTGCCGCTGGCATGGCCTGCGGCGGGACGATCAGGATCGCCAGGTCGACGGGATCGGGCACCTGCCCAAGCTCCACGTACAGTGGACGCCCGAACAGCGTCCCCGCCTTTTGGCTGACGAAGTGGATCGCGCCCGCATATCCGCCCTGGACGAGGTTGCGCGCCACGCCATAGCCAAGCTTTTCGGGCGAGGTGGATGCGCCGACAACCACGACGCCTTGCGGTTTGAAGAAGGGGAGCAGGGAATTATCCATGCGGGGATTAAACCACAGATGCCCGCAAAGGGAATAAAAAAGGCCCTGAAGATTTTGGTCTTCAGGGCCTGACGATCAGAGTTTCCTCTTCAAGGCGGTCACGCGCAGCCCCAACTTGACGATGGCGTAGCTGTAGAAGATTAGGAAAACAAAGAAGAAGAAGGTCAGCGCCTGGGCGAAGGAGTCGGTCATCTTGTTCAGGTTGATGACGTTGATCATCAGGATCGGCAGGATCGCCACCAGGATGAACAGGATGCGCTGGTACTTTTTGGCCTTCGACTCGTTGTCACTGTAAATGTCCAGTTCCTCGCCTGCAACGGCATGCTTGCGGAAGTACTGCCATCCGTTCATCTCGCCCATGTACTCCCAGCCTGCATCCTGGAAGATCTGCAGATAGTTGAGGATGTCCTTCTTCTCGGTGAAGTAGTCGAGACGGTAGACGAAGTCCCCGGGTTCGCCCTGCTCGAAGGTGTAGTTGCCAGGCAGGGAAACCGACTTGAAGTGCCAGCCCTTTTGCGCCATCCCGCGCAGCCAGGCTTCCTCTTTTTCGTCGTCCCAGGCCCAAAACCAACGAAATAATTTGAGTGTGGTCATGTGTTCCTCCAAAAGCCGTAGAAGAATCGGAGTGCAGACTTTAGTCTGCGGCGGACTGAAGTCCGCGCTCCGCGAAGATTACCAGTTCCTGGTCATCTGTCCGTTTTGCGCCAGCAGTTCACTGCGGCGGATGTGTTCCTTGAGAATCGCCCGACCCTTTTCGGTCAGCGCGTAGGTCTTGCGGCGGTCGGCCTCCCCGACCTTGACGATCAGCCCCTCCGTTTCGAGGGTGGTGAAGGCGCCGTAGAGCGTGCCAGGCCCCACCTTGACGGTGCCCTGGCTCATCTCGTCCACTTTCTGCATGACGGCATAGCCGTGCAGCGGCTCGGCCAGCGCCAGCAAAATGTAGGCCGTGGACTCTGTAAAAGGGAGGTATTTCGCGAGTTTTTGATCCATCAGGCTCTCTTGTATCGGTGTCTGTTATATCGTACAGCGATATATTACCACGCGATATATCGGTTGTCAATACATAGAATCAAAAGACTTCGGAAGTTTTGGAAACTTCCGAAGTCTGGGAGGACGGGTTGGTTGCTCAACCAACGGGATGGGTTATCGGATTGGCAATTTCAACCTTTCCTCGATTTCCTTTGAGGCTCTCGTTATCGAAAGTCCGCCAAGCGCGGTGCAGCGTAACTCGTGCGGGATGCTTTTGCCAACGCGATCCATGCTTTCGATCACTTCATCCAATGGGACCACGGCATCATAATCAGCCAGCGCCATGTTGGCGCAGGCCAGGGCGTTGCTGGCCGCCATGACATTTTTCCCGAGGCAGGGCACTTCGACGCGGTTGGCTACCGGGTCACAGACCATGCCCATGACATTTTGCAGCGCCATGGATGCGGCATCCATGCATTGTTTGAGCGTGCCGTTTGCCAACGTGACCAGCGCCGCGGATGCCATGCCTGAGCCGGAGCCACATTCAGCCTGGCATCCCCCGACCTCCGCCGCGAAGGTGGCGTGAGCCGCGATGAACACACCGATCATTCCCGCGGACAGCATGGCCCGCGTCATCTCGTCCACGGATAATCCCAGCGAAGTGGCCGCGCCGATACAGGCACCGGGTAAGCCTGCGCATGCTCCAGCGGTGGGCGCAGCGACGATCACGCCCATGGAACTTTTCACCTCCATCATGGCAGTCACGTACAGGATCATCTGATTCAACATCCCGCCATCGAGCAGTTGACGGTTTGCCATACGCGTTTGGAAGAGGCCGGATTGATGACCGAGGATGCGGTCGGCGTATTTTGTTCCGGCAATTCCGTCGAGAATGGATTTTTGCATCAGGCGCACGATCTCGGACATCTTTTGAAATACCTGCTCGTGAGATATGTTGCCGCGGGCGCTTTCATAGTGGACTGCCAACTCCCACAAGGCAAGGTTTTTATCCGCGTTGTATTGCAGCATTTCAGCGCATGTCATGAACGGCACTTTGGTATTTTTGCGGGACATCACAGGCAGCACCGGCTCGATGGTCTTCCAGTGTTTGATATCGAATCGCGTTCCAAGCGCGGAGAGGATTTCGCCCTCCAGAAAACTCTGCGCCTTGATCTCGATGATGCGCGTATCGGCGCCGCGCAGGAGCAGGATCTCGTCGGCTTGGATGGTTTCGCGCAGATATTTTGCAATGGCTTCATCCTCTGCGTTGGGATAGAGCAGCGTTTCAAAATAATCGCCCGCCAGGGACACTGCGATGCCGTCGATCTCCACGATCTCCATCATCCCGCCGCCGGTGGAGATGGCGGTCAGGGTGTGCTGTTCCGCGGAATTTTTGAGGGTTAACTTATAGGTGTTGGGATGCTGCGCTCCCAGATCCTTGATCTCGATCTGGACTCGGATACCCGCTTCCCGAATCGCCCGGGCGGATTGTGTCAGCCGTTCATCGGCAGTCTCCCAGCCCAGAAGACCTCCGAACAGGCCCATATCCGAGCCTTGACTTTCATGGGTGGTGGCCAGCGAACCGTGGGTGTCGAATTCGATCAGCACCTCTTCGATTTTGGCATCCATCAAATCCCTGGCGATGCGCCCGATGCGCAAAGCGGCGGCGCAATGCGAACTGGACGGCCCGCGCATGACGGGTCCGATCACGTCGTTGAATATGCTGGGATAGGTGGGCTGTGCGTCGTTTTGGATGGGTAACATTTATTCTCCATAACACATGTAGGGGCGCGACATGTCGCGCCCCTACACAATCATCATTCTTTTCCTTCAACCGCGATCCTCACATCCTTCAAGATTCCCTCCTCATCACACTTGACCAACTCATCAAACAACCTCAGCACGGACTTGACCACCCCCGCATGTGGCGCGATCTTCCTTGCCTTCCTAAACACCTCCACCGCCTCATCCAGCGCCTTCTGCTTTTCACTATCCACTTCCCACTTACCACTTACCACTAGCCCTGAAAGGGCGATTCCCTTCGCATCCAGCGCATCATAATACTCCGCCGTCTTGGACAGAATCTCATCCGCCTGCCCGATCGCGCGGACAAAGGCTCCCCGTGCCGCGACCTCATCCCCCTGCCGCAAGGCGATGATTCCGTGCAGGGCGCTGGCATTGTGATTGTTTTCTGGCACATCATATTGCAGCGCGGCTTCGATGGTGGCGCAGGCATTGACCAAATCATTTTGGAAAAGATAAACCTGTGCCAAAGACATAAAACTTTTACTGCATACTTTAGGATTACTCATCGCTACGCCAAGTTGATTCGACTTATGAGAGTGCTGAATTGATTGCTGGCACTTACCTTCTTCTATTAAAAAATTAGCAATCCCATTTTCACTAATAGACTCGCCATATTTATTTCCTGTTTCTTGTGCGCATTCTAACCCTTTTTCGTAACACTCAAGCGATTCTATTTTCTTCCCCATTTTTGCATATTTATCCGCGAGGTTATTTAAAGCCATTCCCTCACCACGCTTATCACCAATTTCTCGAGCAATTTCCAAGCTTAGTTCACAAAGAGATAGAGATTTTTGTATATTTCCAAGAACAGCATAACTGCTTCCTAAATTGCTTAGAGCATTTCCTTCTCCACGCCTGTCATGGATTTCTCTACGAATAACCAAGGCTTGTTCCTGGCATTTAATCGCTTTGTTTATTTCGCCCAAAAAATAATAGGCGTTTCCTAAGTTGCCAAGCGTATTTCCTTCTCCTCGTCGGTTTTTGAATTCGTAATTAATGGACAATGCTTGCTCATGAAGTTTTATAGCCTTTTGCGGCTCGCCAAGCGCAACATAAGCACTGCCGAGATTTTCGAGATCAAATGCCTGAAGGCGTCGATCACTAAAATTTTCAGTAATACCCAGTCTTTGCTCAAAAAACGAGATGGACTTTTTTATGTCGCTTAATGAATAATGGGCGCTCCCAATATTGCCAAGAAATACACTTTCCCATCTGCGATCTTTGTCTTCTTGTGCCATATTTAATCCTTGCTGATAAAAATTTATGGCTTCTTTTACTTTTCCAATTCTGGTGTATGTTAGCCCTAGAACATTTAGGTTCCACATAACCAGAGATTTGTCGTTAATTAATTCTTTTATTTTTTGGTGCATATTAATAAGTAATTGTGCATGTCCCCACAGGAGCAAATAATCATAATCAATGTCTTTCAATACTGTCGCGGCGGTATTGTAATCATTGGCGTCGCACCGCAAGTCGAATTCGGATAAATTAGCACTTAGATCGTTTAGTTCTTTCCATTCAGCGCGCGGCTTGCGGGCTTGTCTAAAATAATCTGCGGCGCGGCTGGTTAGATCGTGTTGGGTGAATGGGAGATGATTAGAGATTAGATGAGTAGAGAGTAGTTGTGCGGGCTGCGAATCACTGTTCTCTGTAACCAACCCAAAAGCAAACTCCCGATCCACAGGATGTAAATAAAACCGTCCGTTCTCTTTGAGCGCAAAATCCATATTTGCCAGCCGTTGCAAAATCGGCGCACTGTCAATCGCGGGGATGTGCGGCGCAAGCAGGTAATCCACGGCGGCGGGGGTGACGGGTCGGTTATAGACCGCCAGCGCCTGCATCACCTTTTGCGCGTTCGTGTCCAAACGGTTGAAGGCTTCGCCCACCAACGCCTCCACCACGTTGACGGGCGTGGGCATGACAAGCAGTTCATCGAGCGTCGTATATCGGTCAGAAGCCAGAATCGCAAACAGCGCTTCCAGCGCGCGCGGGAACCCCAGCGTCCGCTCGCAGGCGCGCCCAAGCACTCCATCCGTCCCCGATTTCAGCCCCAACTTCCCGTCCACGTCCATTTCGCGCAGCATTTCGACGGCGTATTTCTGCTCCAAGCCGCTGTCGAGAGTCAACACGCGCTGCCTGCCAGGCTCGCACAGGTTCAGTCCGCGCGGGGCGACGCGCGTGGTCAGGATGACCTTCAACGCGCTGTGTGCTCCATGCAGCAAGGCGCGCATGCATTCATCCAGTTCTGCGTCGGAGATGTCGAAGGTCTCGACGCTGATGAGCGGTTCGACGTTATCCAACAGCAGAACCACCTTCCCTGTCGTGAACCTGTCCAACAGCGCACTCATCTTTGACGCCGTGCTCGCCTGCGGATTTTTATAGACGGCGTCGAGCGCGTTCGCGGCATCGGCGGTCAGGAGTTTGCACAGGTCATAAAACAGATTGGCGAAATTGACGCGGTGACTGCCGCTCTCGCTGAGATAGACGATTCCCTCCACCTTCATGTTGCCCAGCCCATCAGGAAGTTCGCCTCCCTCCAGACCTTTCAACAGCCTGCACACCATCGCCGTTTTACCCACCCCTCCGCGCCCGACGATGGTCATCATCCGCTGCGAGTCATCTTGCAGGAACTTGAATACCTGCTCCGTTTCGACGGTGCGATCTTGGAAATAGGTTGGCGCGATTCCAGGCGGGGGATTGATGAACTTGGTAGATTGGGACTTGGAACTTGGTTTTTCGGGTTGCCGTTCGCGTTCCAAGCCTGCTTCGATGTTTTTCTGCGTCTGTTCCTGCGCGGCTTTCGGGTTGTCCACGAACTTCTGTTGAGCCTCTATTTGCTTATTTAAATCTTCAATTTCTGCTTGAATACGCGGTTTTTCTTCCTCATGCGGGGTGCGTTGTAAATCCCTCTTCGCTTGCGACAAACGACGGTCAAGTTCTTCGAGTATTCCTTCGGGTTCATCCAAACGTTTAATCGCACTTCTTAATTGGGCAATCCCCAAATCGAAATTGGTGGAAATATCAATGTACTGACGATTGAATAACCGAAATGGAACTTCCGCCTTTTTATCTTTTAGTAGGCAAATGACGGGCTTCTTGTATTTCAAAGCCCAGGTCCATTCTTCCTTGCAGGTTGATCCCTTGGCTATACTATCTGGTGTCATGACAAATACAAGACACTTACAAGCCTTAATTGCATTGGCAAGCTGGTCATCCCAATCCACAATCGACGCGTCCATCTCGCGTTTATCGAACCAGACTTTGATGAATGGATGCCTGCCTTGCAGTTCGTCCACAAGTCTGGTGGCAAATTCAAGTCCGTCTGCCGCTGAATAACTGATGAAACAATGTCCGTCGGTCATGGGTTCCCTCAAAATCATGCGTTGACTGCTGCGTGGGTACGGCCTGATTATACCCATCCCCCGTCCCGCCTGGGGCGGCAAATGCCGCGCGTCTGGGCTTTGCATAAATGAAGCCTTCGTCGGATTTCTATGATATTATCGGGCATATTTCCACGAGAGGCCACAACCAAGTGAACGAACAACGGGCAAAAACCATCCTGATTGCGGGATATTACGGCTTTGAAAACATCGGCGACGAAGCGATCTTAAGCGCAATCCTGGCGGGTTTTCGGGAACAGCGCAGCGACCTTGAATTTATCGTAGTTTCCTCCGACCCCGGCCGCACCGAAAGCGGGCATGGGGTGCGTTCGGTGCATTGGAAGGACATGCAGGGCCTGTTGGATGCGGCGCGCGACTGCGACCTGATCCTGCTCGGTGGCGGCGGCCTCTTCCAGGATTACTGGGGCATGCCCGCGAACGCCCAGCTCACCCAGCATCATTGGGGCATTTCCTTTTACAGCAGTTTCGCCCTGCTGGCCCACCTCTACCAAAAACCGTTCATGATCTACGCGGTGGGCGTCGGTCCGCTGTTGAGCGAGGATGGCAAGCGCTGGACGCGCCTGTCCTTCGAGCTGGCAGATGCGGCCACCGTGCGCGATCCCGAGTCCCTGGCGTTGCTGGTCTCTTTGGGCCTTCCCATTCAAAAAGCGACGGTCAAACCCGACCCGGCCCTGGGCCTGCTTCCGCGCACCGAGGGGACGGATGCCATCTTCGAGGCGGCGGGCGTCGACCTGGGCGAGCAGCCCGTCCTGGGCGTCTGCCTGCGCAACTGGACCGAGGGCGAAAAATCCACGGCCTGGAAGCAGGAACTGGCCTCGGCGCTCGACCGCTTCCTCGCACAGGAAAATGCCAAGGTGGTATTCATCCCCTTCCAGGTCGGCGAACACGAGTTGGAGAACGATCACATCGTGGCGCTCGAACTGGCTGGGATGATGGAGGCAAAGGAACGCGTCCACGCCATCCCCGCCACCTACACACCCGAGGTGACGGCTGGATTGATCTCGCGCTGTCACGCGCTGGTCGGGATGCGCCTGCACTCGCTGATCTTTGCCGCCAGCGCGGGCGTCCCCGCCCTGGCGCTGGCCTACGATCCCAAAGTGCACAACTTCATGCGCTCGCTGGACATGTCCGCGTACGCGCTCGACCTGCAGGGCATGGATGTCGACCAGTTGGCCTCCACGCTGGGGGCGGTCTGGGGGGGGCGCGAATCCATCCGCGCGCGCCTGCTCGAACGCGGCGCGCAAGTGCGCGAGGCGGCGCGCGGAAACACCCTCCTGGCCCTGGATTTGCTGGAAGGCAGGATCGCGCATAAGGAAACGCCACAAACCATCGAGATGCTGCGGGATCTGTCGATTCGGCAGGTGCAAAGCCTGGCCGAACGGGATCACCACGTCGACGACCTGAATCTCCAGATCGCGGGCTTGATCGCGCGCGTCGAAGAGAAGCAGGCCCACGTCGAGGTTCTGAACGCGGAGAAGTGGGCTTTGGTCGCGGAGGTCGAGGACAAAAAGGAAACCATCCGCGGCATGGAAGTGAAGGCCGCCGAGCAGCAGCACGCCATCGATTACCTGAACTGGCGGGTGGCCTACGAACGCCAGTTGAAGGATGAGATCACCAGCAGCCGCGTGTACAAGGTCGCGCTGCTGCTGCGTAAACTGCGCCTGCTCCTGCTCCCGCCCGGGGGCTTCCTCGAACGAACGATCAAATGGCTGTATCGCAAGCCGCGCGAAATTTTGGGGCGCATCCGCGAAGCCATCCGCAGGCACGGCATCTTCAAAGCCTTCCTGCGCGGCCTGTCCATTCTGTGGATTCGCCTTTCGTACCCGGTCAAGAAGACCGTGCAGAAGGACCGCTACGAAAGCGACCTGCTCGAACTGGAGCGCAGGATCGCGCAGCACCGCGGCTTCGTCGATATCTTCCATGTGCCGATGGGCTGGAATACGCTCCTGTTCCAGCGTTTCCAGCACATCTCGCTCCAAGTCGCCAAAATGGGCGGGCTGGCCATCTATGGCGGGCATCCCACCGTGGACAAGGACATCTTCGTCTACCAGGAAGTGAAGAAGAACCTGCTGGTCTTCAAGGCCACCGACAACACGGTCACCAACCGCGTGCTGGCCGCGCTCGAAAAGCGCGTCGACCAGACCGTCATCCTGCGCATCCAGTCCATCGACCTGGTGACCACCGCCGAGCACGTGCAGGATTTCCTGCGGCGCGGCTTCAAGGTGGTGTACGAGTACATCGACAAGATCAGCCCCGAGATCACGGGCAACGTCCCCGAACTGGTGCATCGCCGTCACGAAGCTATCCTCAAGGATGAGCGCGTCATCGTGGTAACCACCGCCGACCAGCTCTACGAGGAAGTCGGGCGGCACCGTTCGCGCAATTTCCTGCTGAGCACCAACGGCGTGGATGTGGAGCACTGGCGCATCGCCAGGGGGACTCCACCCGATGACCTCAAACCCGCCCTGACGGGGCGGGTGATCGTGGGCTATCACGGCGCGCTGGCCAAATGGACCGACTACGAGCTTCTGCGCATGATCGCCGACGAAGGCAGTTATGAGCTGGTGCTGATCGGCCACGAGCACGACGACGAACTGCCGAAGAGCGGCCTGAAGCAGCACCCGCACGTTCATTTCCTGGGCAGCAAATCCTATTTCGATTTGAATACCTATGCGGTGTACTACGACATCGCCATCCTGCCGTTCAGGAAATCCGAGTTGACCGAGGCGGTCTCCCCCGTCAAGATCTTCGAATACATGGCGGCGCGCAAACCGATCGTCTCCACCGACCTGCGCGAATGCCGAAAATACAAATCCTGTTTGATCGCAGAAACCAACGAGGAATTTATGGCGCAACTCAAACGCGCAGTCGAGCTTCGGGACGATCCCGACTACCTTAAAACTTTGGATAGGGAAGCCAACGAGAATTCCTGGCGGGCCAAGACCGTCGAAATGCTCAAAATGGCGGGGGTGAAGAAATGAGGGAACTGTACTCGCGCCTGGTCCAGTTCTTTTGGCGGATGCCCGTCCCCGAGGGACTCAAGCGGCGCCTGGCCGCCATACGGCATCGACTGTTCCCGCCTGCGGCCCCCGTCACCCCTGCGCCTGCTCCCATTTCTGTTTCCGCGCCGACGCCCGGCCACCTGCACCCCGAGCGGCTCCAGCAATACGTTCAGCAGGTCCTGTCCGTGCCCGAAGTCTCGGATGAATTCGTCGACCTGGCGCCCGACTCCTACGAGCGCCAGCCCGATGACCCGATGATCCTGGCCTATTACCTGCCGCAATACCATCCCACGCCCGAAAACGACGAGTGGTGGGGCAAGGGCGTCACGGAATGGCATAACGTGTCCCGCGCGGTGCCGCAGTATGTCGGCCACTACCAGCCGCGCCTGGCCGGTGAGCTGGGACAATACGACCTGCGCCTGGCGGAAAACATCGCCCGTCAGGCCGAACTGGCGAAGAGTCACGGCATCTACGGTTTCGCCTATTACTTCTACTGGTTCGACGGCCGCCGCCTGCTCGACAGGCCGCTCGACCTGTTCCTGAACAGCCCGCAGATCGATTATCCCTTCTGCCTGTGCTGGGCCAACGAATCCTGGACGCGCCGCTTCGACGGTTCCAGCGGCGAAGTCATCATGTACCAGAACGAATCGGTCGAAAGCTACCAGGCTTTCATCGAGAGCGTCAAACCCTACATGCAGGACAAGCGCTATATCCGCGTGGATGGCCGCCCCGTATTGATCATCTACCGCCCGTCCTTCGTCCCCGACCCGCCCAGGGTGCTGGCCTACTGGCGCGCGTATTGCAAGCAGGAGGGACTCGGCGATCCCTACGTCATCGCGGTGAAGGAAAACACCTTCGACGGCGACCTGCTGGCCCTCGGCTTCGACGCCCAGAGCGAATTCCACCCGGGCACGGTCTTCCGTTACTGCAAGCACATCACCAACGAAATGCAGTTCGTGCGCGACGACTTCCGTGGCCTGATCCTTGATTATGCCGACCTGGTCAGGAACAAAAGATATTTCAACTTCCAGGCGAAGAAGCTCTACCGCGCGGTCATGCCCATGTGGGACAACACGCCGCGCCGCAACAACACAGCCATGATCTACCACGGCGCCAGCCCTGAGCTGTACAAGGAATGGCTGATGGACGTGCTGCGTGAAGCCCGCACCAACCAGGAACTCGACCGTCCCTTCGTCTTCATCAACGCCTGGAACGAGTGGGGCGAATGCGCCTACCTGGAGCCTGACCGCAAGTATGGGTATGCCTTCCTGCGCGCTACCCGTGAAGCCGTGGAAGAGGTACGTCCTCCCGTTTCGGAAGGCTGATCGTCGGTATGGATCTTTCCTCCCTGCAGTTTCTGTTTCTCTTCCTGCCAGTCTTTGCGGTCATCTACCTGTTTGCGCGCAAGGATCTGAGACTTTGGCTGATCGTCATCGCGAGCCTGGTCTTCCTGACCTGGGGCAATTCCATCGCGGTGCGCTGGCTGGGGGGCATTCTGTTTGCCAGTTACGGCTTCGGGTTGCTCCTGCCGCGCGCGAAGGAACAAAAACGCGCCTTCTGGCTGTGGGTGGGACTCGGGGTTAACGTTGTCATCCTGCTGTACTTCAAGGTCATGCTGGCCTACGGTCCCAGCCTGCAACTGGCGCTGAAAGTTCCGACCCAGTGGTCTTCGCTGTTCGCCAGCCCGGTCGTCCCGCTGGGGCTGTCCTACGTGACCTTTCAGGCCATCTCCTACCTGGCCGACGTGTGGAAGGGGACGATCCAGCCGGAGCGCAACCTGCTGCGCTTCGCCGCCTACCTGCTGTTCTTCCCGAAGCTGGTCTCCGGGCCGTTGATGCGCTACAAACCCTTTTTGGAGCAATCCAACGAACTCGATCCCTCCTTCGAAACCATCGCCGGCGGCATTCGCCGCGTTTTTATCGGGTTCATCAAACGCGCCCTGGTCGCCAACCAGGCGGCCCTGATCGCCAACTCCGTGTTCAACCTGGGCCAGCCAAACGTCGCGCCTGCCTTTGCCTGGCTGGGACTGGTGGCCTATACCATTCAGATTTACTTCGATTTTTCGGGCTATACCGATATGGCCGTCGGATTGGGCATGATGATCGGCATCCAGCTCCCCGAAAACTTCAACTTCCCGTACATTTCCCAGAGCGTCAGCGAATTCTGGCGCCGCTGGCACATGACGCTCTCGGTCTGGTTCCGCGAATACGTCTTTTTCCCCCTGGAGCGGCGGCGCTTCAAGTGGATGGGACAGCAGATCAACATCCTGATCGTCTTTTTGCTGACGGGTCTGTGGCACGGCGTCAAGCCGACTTTCATCGCCTGGGGGTTGTGGTATGGCATTTTCCTGGTCATCGAAAGCCTGGGATTTGGACGCTGGCTGAGCCGCGCCTGGCGTCCCCTGCGGCACATCTACACCCTGACGGTGGTCATGGCTGGGTGGGTCTTCTTCCGCGCCAGCAGTCTGGGCTTTGCATGGGGTTTCTTCCGCCGCCTGGCGGGAAACGTCAACGGGCTGCGGCCGCTTCCCTTCTACACGACGACCCCCCTGCCTTTCCTCGAAACATCCATTCTGTTGGCCCTGGCGGTCGGCATCCTGTTTTCGATGCCCATCTCATCGATGGTTGCCCAGTGGAGAAGCGCGGCCGAGAAGAAATATCCGCAGTCCTACCTGGCCTATCAGATCACGGCGGATGTGCTTCTCGTGACTTTCTTCGTTCTGGGCCTGGCGGCGACTCTCAGCCAGAGTTTCCTGCCCAATATCTACGCTACATTTTAAGAGGCAGTCTCGATGACCATGTCGACGGAAAATCATCCACGGGCGCGTTACTCGCTTGTTTTCGTTCTTGTCATTCTGGGCGCATTCGTATTTGTCATGGTGAAGAGCCTGGCGAACGGTTTTGGCGCTTTCGGTGTAAGTTTTTATGAGAGGAAGACCCTCATCGGCGTCTTCAATCAACTGCGCTATCGAATGGGGGACCACGTTTTCCCCCAGGTGGTGGTCGGCAGGAACGGCTGGCTGGATTTCAACTCGGACGGCAACCTGGACAGCTATCAAAATGCCAACCTGCTCGAGGAGCGGGTGAAGGTGATTCATCGTCAGCTCGTTGCCTTGAACCAGGAATTGAAGGCTCGCGGGATCACGTTGATCGTGGTGGTGGCGCCCAACAAGGAGACGATCTATCCGAACAAAGTCCCGACCCAGATCGTCAAGTTGCAGGAAAAGTCCCGCCTTGATGTGCTCCAGGGCATGTTCGATGAGTCAGATGCGCCAATATTGCTCGACCTGCGTCCCGCGCTGATGCAAGGTCGCACCGAGCGCCAGATCTACTATCAAACCGATACGCATTGGAATGCCTATGGCGCGTACATTGCATATCGCGAGATCATGAATCGCGTCTCACAGGATTATCCCGACCTGCGGCCCCTGGCCCTTGCCGATTTCGAGTTTACCGAGACGGCTCCCCAAACCATGGATATCGCCAGGCTTTTGGGAGGCGATTTCCTGCAGGAACCTGCCGTGATGATTCAACCCAATTTTGCGTCCAGCGCCTACTTGTACAGGATTCCCCCCTCGTCCAACGTATCGATTTCAAGCTCGAAACTTGGGCAGGGAAGAACGCTGCTCGTTTATCATGATTCCTTTGGCGACACGCTCAACGAGTTCCTGCAATACAGCTTTGAGGATGTCGTTTACATCCGCGGCGCCATCTCGGATGACGGCTTTGCCTCCGCTGCGTGGGTCGACGCCATCGAGCCGGATGTCATTGTGATCGAGATCGTCGAGCGGAACATGGTTTACTTGAATAACCTGCTGGCCAAATTGCTGCGCGGCAAGAATACCTCTGGCCTGCAACCTTAGGGAATACGGGCAAGCCTGATTGAGAGTGCGGGAACCGAACGCAACAAATACCATTTCCCCGGTCTCCTGCCGTCAATCCGCAAGGAATGCGATAAAGGATGGATGAAATGACCATGCAAGTCCGAAAATATAAAAAAACCCTGGATGCGTTGACCGTTGCGGTCGATGCATTTCTTTTGAATTTGCAGGCCTATCTGAGCGAGAATGTCGTTCTTATATTTGCGCTCGCCGCAGTTGCCCTGGCCGCCTACGGATTTGAACTCTTCAACTTCAACATCACCATCGATGAGGAGGCGCACGCAACCTACTCCGTTCCCACCCTGGATTGGATCAGACAGGGACGTTGGGGAATGTATCTGTTAACACGGTATTTGATACCGTACACGATCATTCCGTTCGTGCCGCTGTTCGTGGCCCTGCTGTTTCACCTGGCGGCGATTTTACTGCTGCTGCGGAGCTGGAGAGTCCAATCACGCCTCGAACAATTGGCTGTGGGTACGGTGGCCATGGCCTTTCCGTTGATGGCCTACATTTATTCGTTTTCCACGATCAACTTTGGAGTGGGGATCGGCCTTTTTTGCATCGCCCTGAGTGTATATATATTCGACAGGGCCAGCGGGATGCGCAGGCTGCTGGCCTTTGTGCCAGCGACTTTTGCCATCGCCATTTATCAGGTGTTTATTCCAGCCCTGGTCGGCGCCTACCTGGTCTATATCCTGTCAGTGGAGTTGCGCGCAAAGAAGGCCGTACCCGTCAACCTGATCATGATTGCCGGTGTCCACGTCCTGGCGGTCATCGTGTATTACCTTCTGCATCAATTTGCCATTCTCGTTGCATTTCCCGCCAGCCCATACTATACCTACATCGCGGATCAATTCAATATTTCCTACCTGATCGCCCACTTTTCCGAAGTCACAGACAGGGTATTCATTTCCACCATGATGCCGGTGTACTTTGGCGGGGAAAAGGCGTATTCGCTCGAAAATGGAGCAATTGGGGCTTTGATGGTGGTCTCACTGGCAGGACTGTTCATAAATATATTGCGCACGACTGCGATCTCGTATGGGCGAAAGGTGTTTTTGATCGCATTGTCGCTGGGTTTGTTGATCCTGCCGTTTGGCATAGGGCTACTCACGCAGGGGTTGATCCTTTATCGATCCCTGGTTGCGCTGCCCGTCGTGATTTCAGGCGTGGTCATGCTGGGGATGCTCAACAGTCCCGGGATTTTCAGGAAGCTGGTGGCGCTCCTGACAGTATATTGCGTGTTTCAGTTCGTGATGTCTGCGAATCACCTGTCGGCGGCCTCCCATCTCTCCCTGCAGGCTGATCGTTCCCTGGCAACCACGCTGATCGGGAGGATCGAGGAGGCCCAGACCCAGGCAGGGGGACGGGATCTGCGTTACATGGAAATCGTTGGATACTATGACAGGCCATCCACCAACCTCATCCCTGAAATGGAAACCCTTGGCATGTCCTATTTCGAGATCGCCGAGGGCAACGTAAATCGCATCCTGTTGTTCCTGCAAACACTGGGGTATTCGGGGTTGGAGCCCCTGCCGTTGGCCCGCCAGGCGCAACTGGTCGACCTGGCCGAATCAATGCCCGTATGGCCCGACGGGGGGAGCGTCAGGGTGGTCGATGATGTGGTGCTGGTCAAGTTCGGACACTACTCTGCAACCCAAAAGCGCATCATCTGCGGTGACGACGGGAACAGGGACTTGCTGCGGTCCCGCGGATTTTGCCCCTGATCATAATAATCACATGCCTGCGCCAAATCCTGCGCGTAAAAATGCAATCGCGGCCAGGGTGTATTGCCGCTGGGATTCCATTTCGTTCCACTGTGGGAGCCTGAAAGGCGTATTTTCATGCTTTTGCGCTACAATTGCCCCGCCTGGATTTGGAATCATGTCGAATGAATAGTCCCCATCGCTTCACAGTTGTCGTAGAGAGCAACCAGACCTTACACACTTCCTGGCGGCTTCTCCTTTTTGTTGTGCGCAGGTTGGTAAAATGAAGTCATTCTCGATTGTTGTCCCCGTCTACTATAACGAACAAAACCTCCCTGATACCGTCCCGCAGCTCCTCGCCCTGGCAGGGGAATTTTCGGGATACCGCCTCGAACTGGTGTTCGTGGACGATGGTTCAGGCGACCGTTCGCTCGAAATCCTGCTCGATTTCCAGGCAAAGTATCCCGAGACGATCAAGGTGGTCAAGCTTACTCGTAATTTCGGGTCAATGTCTGCCATCCAGGCGGGATTCACCGTCGCCACGGGGGACTGTGTCGGGATGATCTCCGCTGATTTGCAGGATCCCCCCGAACTCTTCCTGGAGATGCTGGACCATTGGGAAAAAGGGACCAAGGCTGTTTTCGCCATCCGTCAGGATCGGGAGGAGCCATTTCTCCAAAAAATGTTTTCCAATACCTACTATTCCCTGGTTCGGAATTATGCTGTTCCAGGGTACCCGGATGGAGGATTCGATTTCTTCCTCATCGACCGGCAGATCGTCGCGGAGATCAACCGCATTCGTGAAAAGAATACCAATTTGATGACCCTGATCTACTGGCTGGGATTCAAGCCGATCATGATTCCCTATGTGCGCCGCGCCCGCACAAAGGGAAAATCACGTTGGACTTTAAGGAAGAAGATGAAGTTATTTGTGGATACTTTTGTCGCATTTACCTTCTTCCCGATCCGCACCCTCTCGGTGATTGGGTTCATCGTGGCGCTTATTTCCTTTGGGTACGGGGCATTCATTCTGCTTTACTGGTTCTTCTTTAGCATTGAAGTAAAGGGTTGGGTGCCGACCATGCTGATCATCACCTTTACAACAGGATTGCAAATGACCATGCTGGGTGTTTTGGGTGAATACCTTTGGCGCACCCTGGATGAAGTTCGCGGTCGTCCTAATTTTGTAATTGACCAGGTTTACGATCATTCTGGCATCTCCTCCGAACCACCACAGGAATAGTATGGAAAATTTCTTCAAACACTCCAATGCTTTGGTCGAAACGGAAAACATTGGCAGGGACACCCGCATCTGGGCTTTTGCGCACATCCTGCCGGGCGCCGTCATTGGCGAAGATTGCAATCTGTGCGATTACACCTTCATCGAAAACGATGTTGTCGTTGGGAATCGCGTCACCATCAAGAGCGGTGTCCAGTTATGGGACGGGATCACGTTGGAGGATGATGTCTTTGTCGGCCCCAACGCTACTTTCACCAACGATCGTTTTCCCCGCAGCAAACAATATCCCGATGCGTTCCCCCGCACGGTAATTCGAACGGGAGCCTCCATCGGCGCCAATGCAACCATCCTGCCGGGCCTGAACATCGGCCAGTGTGCCATGGTGGGAGCGGGCACGGTCGTCACCAAGGATGTGCCGCCGTATGCCATCGTGGTCGGAAACCCGGCGCGCATCATCGGGTATGTGCGCTCGAACCAGGACCGCTCATCCCGTCATTTTGCGGCGGGCCCGGCCCCGGTCGGTGGGATGGACCTGGGGGTGAAGGGTGTGGCCGTGCATGAACTGCCGCTCGTGGCGGACCTGCGCGGCAGTTTGAGTTTTGCAGAGATGGGCCAGGGTCTGCCTTTTGTCCCCCAACGGTATTTTCTGGTGTTCGATGTCCCCAGCCGTGAAGTGCGCGGGGAACACGCCCATCGCACCTGTCACCAGTTTTTGGTTTGCATCAATGGCAGTTGTTCGGTGGTGGTGGATGATGGCCAGAACCGCGCCGAAGTCCTGCTGGATCGGCCCAACCTGGGCATCCACATCCCGCCCATGGTGTGGGCCACGGAATACAAATATTCCGCCGATGCGGTCCTGCTGGTGCTGGCCTCTGACGTGTACAAGGCCGAGGATTACATCCGCGATTATGACCTTTTCCTGAAGGAACTCGGACAATGACCCAACGCAAGGTGCCCTTTCTCGACATGAAGTCCCCGTACTTGGAACTCAAGGCGGAACTCGACGCCGCCTACCAGCGTGTGATGGACTCGGGCTGGTACATCCTGGGCGGGGAGGTGAAAGCCTTCGAGCAGGAATACGCCGCCTATTGCGGCGCGCGTCACTGCCTGGGGGTTGGCAATGGATTGGAGGCCCTGCACCTGATCCTGCGCGGCTATGGGATTGGCGGGGGCGATGAAGTCATCGTGCCCTCCAACACCTATATCGCCACCTGGCTGGCCGTTTCCTATGCCGGAGCCAGGCCTGTTCCCGTTGAACCAGATCCCCACACCTATAACCTTAACCCGCTGCGCGTCGAGGCGGCCATCACCCCGCAGACGAGGGCCATCCTGCCCGTTCACCTCTACGGCCAGCCTGCCGACATTGACCCGCTCATGGAATTGGCTGGGCGTCACAACCTTAAGGTGATCGAGGATGCGGCCCAGGCACAAGGCACCCGCTACAAGGGCCGCCAGACGGGCGCGCTCGGACATGCTGCCGGTGTGAGCTTCTATCCCGGCAAGAACCTGGGCGCGCTGGGCGATGCGGGCGCCGTCCTGACCGATGACGATGGCCTGGCGGAAAAAATCCGCATGTTGCGTAATTATGGCTCACAGGTCAAGTATTACAACGAGTTCAAGGGCTACAACTCGCGGCTGGATGAGCTGCAGGCGGCCTTCCTGCGCGCCAAACTCCCGCACCTGGAGGAGTGGAATCAGCGCCGCGCGAAGATTGCCGCCTATTACCTGGAGCATCTCGCGGGCCTGCCCGACCTGACCCTGCCCTTCGCGCCTGAATGGTGCTCGCCCATCTGGCATATCTTCCCTGTTTTGCATCCCAGGCGAGATGAGCTTCAGAAATACTTGAGCGGCCAGGGCGTGGACACCCTGATCCATTATCCGATTCCGCCGCACCTGTCGGGGGCCTATGCCGATATGCAAATTCCGCAGGGAAGCTTCCCGCTGGCGGAGCATCTGGCTGCCTGCGAACTCAGCCTGCCAATGGGACCGCACCTGAGCCTGGAGGATGCGGCATATGTGGTCGGCGTCATCAGGCAATTTATCGACTCTTCCAAATAGAACGCCAGAATCGAAAACGCTCCCGGAAACCGGGAGCGTTTTTTGTCGTGACGGGAGCTATGGCAGATTGAAGGTCTCCACCAGGAAGACGGACATCTGAGCGCGGTTGACGACGGATGCTGGACAATAGGTGCTGGCGGTGCAGCCGCTGGCAATGCCTTCGGCCACCAGTTGCTTGATCCAGGCGGCGGCCCAATGCGTGGTGGGCACGTCGGTGAAGCCGGTGCTGGCTCCCACAGCCGGCGGGAGGTACCCCGGGCCGTGTTCGGCGCGCAGCAGGATCACGGCCATCGAGGCGCGGTCCACGATGGTGGCGGGACAGTAGTTGCCGTTGCCGCATCCGCCTGTGATATTTTCGGCGGCCAGTTGTTTGATCCAGGCGGCGGCCCAATGGGTGGTGGGCACATCGTTGAAGCCGGTGCTGCCTCCCACTGCCGGCGGCGAATAGCTGGAGCCGTACTTGGAGCGCAGCAGGAAGACAGCCATTTCGGCGCGGTTGATGCCCTTCGTGGGGCAGAACATCAACGGGTTGGACGAACAGCCGCCCGTCACCCCGTTGTTGTAGAGTTTCTCGATCCATCCGGAGGCCCAGTAGCCCAGGGGCACATCCCCAAAGGTGAGGATCTGCGCGTTGCTGTCGATCTCAATGGTGGCCGACGCCGACCCGTTTTGAATCTTAACCGAGTAGCCGTTGGATGTCAGCGCAAGCACCTGCACGCTGATGTGGTTGGTTGCGTCGTTGAAGGTTTCGCCCACGCTCCAGATGGCGCCCGCATCGCCCGTGTCGCCGTTGTTGTCGATATCGATGACGTGCGCGGGGCTGTCATAGCGGGATGGGACGACCTGGTGAATGATGATGCCCGGGTTGGGCAGTTTCACGTCATACCCGGGGCGGAAGCGCGCCTCCACCGTGTAGTATGTGCTGCTGCCCGTGATGGGCAGTTTGGCCATGATGTAGGCGCCCGGGCTGACCCCGGCCTGCGCGTCACCGGGCGCGGGGACGGCGGCGTAATTCAAGGTGTACTTCAGGGAAGCGGGCACCCAGCCGAGCAGGTCCTTGTGATAGATGATGGTGTGCTGACCCAGGCAGCCGTAGGTGGCGTGCGTGGAGCGGCCGCAATCGCTCCACAGGTCGCTCATCACGTCCCAGCGATTGTCGTAAGTCTCGCCGTAATTGCCCGAGGAATGCGGCAGCCCGAAGGCGTGTCCCATTTCGTGCGAGATGACGCCGATGGATTCGTAGCCCCACGGCGGTTCCCAGGTCATCGGCCAAACCTTGGAGATGCCGTCCAGCGTCATGTAATGACCGCCGCCCCAGGCGTAGCCGTCCAGGTCATAATTGAACATCAGGTTGACGCCGGTGAAACCCGCAAAATTGACGTGCGGGTCGGCCATGCCGGTGCAATCGTCGGCGGCGCGGTCGAAGTCGAGCTGGCCGCCATAGACATAGTAGGAGCGCGGCTGGGGCAGTATGTACCAGCCGACCGCATTGCTGCCGTTGATGTTGATGTTATTGTACGAGACCTCCCGCCAGTAATGGTTCAGGCCGGGGTAGGTTGAGCCGTACATGCCCTGGAAGTAGGACAGGGTTTTCGGCTCCTGGGCATAATCGGCAAATTTACACAGGATCGAAATGAAGGGCTTGGCGCCGCTAACCACCGCGGGACTGCCGCTGGACGCCTCATCCGCAGCCAAAGCGATGGAAGCCACCTGGAAGCCGGCTTCGGTCCCGTCGACCGTCAGGCGGGTTGCTTCTCCTTGAACGGTGACATGCTGACGGTCCAGGGCCAGCAGGCCCGCCTGGGCGGCGAGCAGGTCTTCATCCAGAAGCAGGCGGGTCGAGGTCCCGTCCTCTTGGGTCAGGTGGTAAATGGTCTGGGGGAGCGAACCTTGCGGTCCGTCGCCCCGCAGGATCGACAGCCAGCCTGTGATGGACTGTGGCTGCCCAGCCTGGGCCGCCACCGGCTGCAGGCTGCCAATGGACAATGCGGCGATGAACACAACTGTGAACAGGCCGTGGAGCAGGGTTTTGGTTCTCATATGCCTCCATTTGGGGGTTGAACGATGTTCAATGAATAACATAGAACACAGAGATTGAACATCGCACTTTTGTACGCTTACAAGATTGTAAATCATTAAGAAAAATAGCGGCCTCCCCATGAGGAAGCTGTTTCGAGAGGTGGCAGGTTACGGCAGGCCGAAGGCAACCACCAGGAAGACGGCCATCTGGTCGCGGCGGACGACCAGGTTGGGGCAGTAGTTGCCCCCGCCGCAGCCGCCGGTGATTCCTTCGGCGGCGAGCTGCTCGATCCAGTCTGCGGCCCAGTATTCGATGGGGACATCGGCGAAGATGCCAGTGGCGGGCAGGGGGGTGAAGGCGTTGCCGTGTTTTGCGCGTAAGAGGAGCACCGCCATCTGGTCGCGGGAGATGGTCGTATCGGGGCAATAGTTGCCATTCCCACAACCGCCCGTGATATTCTCAGTGGATAGTTGCTCGACCCAGGCGGCGGCCCAATGGGTGGCGGGGATGTCGAGGAAGACCCCGCCCGTGGCGTTGGGCGGGGTATAGTCCATGCCGTGCCGACCTTTGAGCAGGAAGACGGCCATCTGCGCGCGGGTGACGCTGGCCGACGGGCAGTACCTGAGCGGATCGGTGTGGCAGCCGCCAGTCACGCCGTGGTTGTACAGGCGCTCGATGTATTGCCAGGCCCAATGGGTGGCAGGCACATCCTGGAAGATGTGCGGCAGGTTGGATGCATTGCTGTAGGCTCCAGGCGCATTATCCGTCGAGCGGGAGATGCCCTCGAAATCGGTCGGGACGGTGTTGCTGATGGTGCCGCTAGGGACGCTGCCGATCTCCCAGACGTAATCGGGGATGTCGTAGAGCGTCACTGAGTTGCCCCAGTCCCCGTCGGGGTGGAAATCGCCGCCAGCGGCGTTCACGAAGGCGGGTTGGACGGTGTTGATGGCATTGTCGGCGAGCAGTTGCGCCTCGTTGCAGGTGACGTCGCTGGCGATGCAGGCGTCGGCGTTGTCTTCCACGCCCAGCGGCATGGAGGCGCTCCCGTTCCAGATCACGTTGCCGCGGATGCGTAGATTGGTATCCGTGGCGGCGGTGGGGACGTTGCTAAAGGCGGGATTGGAGCGCGCATCGTAGATGGCAAAATGCATCCACTGGCTTTGATAGCCGGTCGGGTTGTAGACGATATTGTTGTAGATGTACACCCCGCGGTCGGGGATGTGGATGGAGTTCACGCCGTTGTCCACCTCGGTGGTGCCCCAGCCGCCCTGGTTCAGGTATTGCTGGCACAACTCGCGGCCCGGGTCGCCGGGCGCCCCCGAGCAGATGCGGCCCCCGTACACCACCTCCAGCACGTGCGACTGGCTGCCCACGCGGTACAGGGTGTTGTAGGCCAGCAGGATGTTGTAGCCGCCGTTGACTCCCAGCCCGGCACCGTCGGTGTCGTGGATGATGTTGTTGACCACTTTGATATCGTAGGCTTCGTACTGGATCCAGGGCGCGGTCATGAACTGGAAACCTGTGGCCTGCCCGGCCGAGAATCCGCCATTGTCGCAATCGTAGAACGTGTTCGACTCCACGCGGAAGTAGGCCGAGCCGCCCTTGAAATAGGAGCACCAGTCGCCTGCGTCGTGGATGCGGTTGCCGAGCATGTGTCCATGCTGCACAGCCACCAGGTCGACGCTCACGTTCCAGGCTCCGTGAATGTCGCTGTTTTCGATGTAGAAATATTGCGACTGGTTGACCTTGACCACCTCCTGGGCCTGCCGCGCGCCGCCATCGAGAACCAAGTTGCGCAGCAGGGTGTGGTCGCATAGCTCGCAGTGGAACACATCGCCGCCGAAGATGACGCTCAGGTTTTCCAGGTAGAGATAGTCGGTGTCGTAGATGTTCAGGCTGGCCTGGAGGATGACCTGCGCGCGCGAAGATGCGTTTCCCCGAATCCAGATCGGGGCGCTGAACGTGCCGCGGCGCGATGACCAATATAGCGGAATCATATCCTCGGTATACGTCCCGGGCTGGAGGTTGATGCGCACGCCCTGGGTCAGGGTCACGCCCAAGGGAATGCCCTCCCAGGCGGCGGTTAGTGTGCGCAGGGCGGCGGCGGGAGTGCTCCCGTCGTTGCCGTCGTTGCCGTGGACGGGATCCACCCACACCTCGCGCAGGCCGGGGTTGCCCGTATCGTACAGGTCGGATGTGATGGGGCCTTGTGACGGCGTCTCCTCGTCCTGCTGTCCCGGCAGGGTCGGCATGACCGGCAGCGACTCGACCTGGGCCGGGCGGACGCATGCGAAGGTCAGCGCCAGCAGGGTCAGGACGGCTGCGAGATGAAAAAGAGGGGGCAATTTCGGCCTGGAACTTCTGGGGGTGCTGGTAACCATTTGAACCTCGTCTTTCTGGAAAGCGGCATGTGCGCTTCATCGTTGACTTTATTTTATCGAACCATCGTCCTCGAATCGTCCCTGTCACTTTACAGAATAAAAACAAACATGACACACCCCAAATTTAATCTGGACGCAGAAAAACGCTGATTTCGCTGATGAGGCAAAGAAAAATCCGCGTTTTTCAGCGTGAATCAGCGTCCAAATGCCTTAAAAACATGACACATCCTCGAAAGATTAATTTCGGGATGTGTCATGTTTGACGTAGGGAGGCGCTATGGCAAATTGAAAGCCGTGACCAGGAACACCGCCATCTGCGCGCGGTTGACGACGGTCTTGGGGCAGAAGTCGCCGCCGCCGCAGCCGCCGGTGATGCCTTCGGCAGCCAGTTGCTCGATCCAGGGGGCAAAGGGGTAGGCAGCGGGCACATCCGCAAAGACGCCAGTCGCAGCGGGTGGCGTGTAGCCTGTCCCATGCTCGGCGACCAGCAGGAAGACAGCCATCTGCTCGCGGGTGACGGGAGTATTGGGGCAATAGTTACCGCCGCCACAGCCGCCCGTGATGCCTTCGGCGGCCAGTTGTTCGATCCACCTGGCAAAACCATTGCTAGCGGGAACGTCATTGAAGATGCCAGTTGCGTCGGGCGGAGTGTAGCCCGTACCATGTTCGGCGACCAGCAGGAAAACGGCCATCTGGGCGCGGGTGACGGTGTTGTTGGGACAGTAGTTGCCGCCGCCGCAGCCGCCCGTGATGCCTTGCAGGTACAGGCGTTCGATGAAGGTATTGGCCCAATGGGTGAACGACACATCTGTAAAAACCGCCCCATTGTATTCATATGAGCCAATGTCGCAACGGATATGTTGTGGACGCTCGACGCCGCGTTGATCGGTATCGGGGCAGACAGAGTCATTGCCCGCATCAAATGCCGATGAGCCAGTCAGGAGTGGAATGGTCTGGGTGTGGCCGCCATTGTTGCCAAGTGCGCCGAGCAGGGGGTCAGCAGTGATGATATTCGTGCCGCTTGTATACCCATTTTGGATCACGCTGTCGCTGACTGTGGGAGAACTGGAGTTGTTGTAGATCTGCGGGCCATTGGGAGCGGTATTGCCCCACAGGATCGTGTTACGAATGATGGAGTTGCTGCTCCAGTTATAGATTCCGCCGCCGCCCTGCGCCGAATTGCCGCTGAAGGTGACGTTGGTCAGAGTCGGGCTGCTGGAAGTGTTGTACATGCCTCCGCCGCCGCCATTGGTGGCCGTGTTACCGCTGAATGTGACGTTGACCAGCGTGGGAGCGCTGCCCAGCGTGTTGTACATCCCGCCGCCGTAATCCACGGCTGTGTTGCCGTTGAAGGTGACGTTGGTCAGGGTCGGGTTGCTGTCACGGTTGTTCATCCCGCCCCCGTAGGTGGCTGTATTGGTGGTTAATGTTACGTCGGTCAGCACCGGGTGGCTGGAATAGTTGTACAAACCGCCGCCGCCCGCGGCCGAGTTGCCGATGAAGCCAACCGATGAGATGGTTGGATGTCCGTCATTGTTGTACATTCCCCCGCCTGCGTTGACAGCGGTATTGTCGGTGAAGGAGACGTTGGTCAGGGACGGGCTGCTGTCGTTGTAGTTGCTCATGCCACCCCCGTAATTGTCAGCCGAGTTTTCCACGAAGGTGACGTTCATCAAGACCGGGTTGCTCAGATTGGCATTGTACATCCCGCCGCCTTCAAAGAGTGCTTTATTCCCGTTGAAATCGACTTGCGTGAGGGAGGGGTGGCTGTTTTGGTTATACATCCCGCCGCCGTAATCTGCCGAATTTCCGTTGAAGGTGACATCGGTCAGCGTGGGGACGCTCTCGCCGCGGCTGTACATCCCGCCGCCCAAGGTCTCGACATCTCCACTTGCCTCGTTGTGGATGAAGGTGACGTTGGTCAGCAAGGGGTTGCTTTCGTTATTGGCGATCCCGCCGCCGTACGTAAAAGCTGAATTGTTCTCGAAGGTGACGTTCTCGAGGGTCGGGTTGCTGTTGAAGTTATATAATCCGCCCCCGTAGATGGCAGTGTTATTTTGAAAGATGATATTCCTCAGGATCGGGCTGGCCGAGTCGTTATACATGCCCCCACCGCGGTAGTGGGGATACTCACCATCCGCCTGTCCAGATGTGATGGTAAATCCATCCAGAATAGCGCCATTTGCTCCTGTGACCACGTGATAGGAGTTGCCATTGGGTGGGTTGAAAGAACCGCTTAGAATGGTGACATTCGTCTCGAAGTCGCGCTGGTCGAGGGATGTTTCCGTCCCTGCAAAACCACCATAAACGGAGGCGTTTTCATGGAGCTGGAACGTAGACATGCGGACGGGGAGTGGGGCGGTCTTATGAGTTCCAGCCATGACCCAGATCGGGTTGGCGGGGCCAGACATCCCCAGCGCGGCTTGCAGGGTGCAGGCATTTGCCCAACTCAGGCAATCCCCCGTCCCTGTGGCTGTCGGCTTGACGTAGAGGACGCCCCCGCCGGCGTGTGCGGGAGTGATCCCCACCGCGCCGAACAGCAAGGCAATCAGCGCGAAGGTGCTGAACAAACGAAATGCGATGGACCTGTTTTGGGTGGACATAATTCTCTCCTTGGATGGGGTGCGAGTTGGGCACCCGATTGTTTTGTGCCTGGAAATTGTTCTGATCCAGGTTTGCATTTTCCCTTTTCGAAGTATGGAACGCCATTGATCTCTTCGAAGGATGGAGTGATTTCGGCAATTCAGTGCCTCACCGAAATGACGAGGCACTGAATTGGCTGTGCCTACGGCAGATTGAAAGCCGTGACCAGGAAGACGGCCATCTGTGCGCGGGTGACGATGGTCTTGGGGCAGAAGTTGCCGCCGCCGCAGCCGCCGGTGATGCCTTCGGCGGCCAGGGCCTCGATCCAGGGGGCGAAGCCGTTGCTGGCGGGCACATCCGCGAAGACGCCGGTTGCGGCGGGCGGGGTGTAGCCAGTGCCGTGCTCGGCGACCAGCAGGAAGACGGCCATCTGCTCGCGGGTGACGGGGGTGTTGGGACAATAATTTCCGCCGCCACAGCCGCCGGTGATGCCTTCGGCCGCCAGTTGCTCGATCCATTTGGCGAAGGGGTTGCTGGCGGGAACATCGTTGAAGATCGTGCCGGTGGCATCAGCTGGGACATAAGCCGCGCCGTACATGGCCTTGAGCAGGAAGACGGCCATCTGTGCGCGGGTGACGGGATTGGCGGGACAGTAGTTGAGTGGGCTGACTGTGCAGCCGCCGGTGATGCCGTTGGCATACAGGCTTTCGATGTGGGAGATCGCCCAATAGCCGACGGGTACATCCGCAAAGACGGGAGAAGGGGAGGGAACCTCATAGGCGCCGATGTCGCAGGCAGCGCCGCCAGAGCCATCGCCGTCCCAGGGGCGGGACAGGCCGCGCTGATCGGTGTCCGGGCAGATTGCATCATCTCCCGCGTCGATGGCAGACGAGCCTGCCTGGATCGGGATGGTAAGCGTGAATCCGCCGTTATCGCCGAGCGCGCCGAGCAGGGGATCTGCGGTGATGATATTTGTGCAAGTGCTATCGGCGGGACAGCCATCCTGCACGACGCTGTCGTTTACCACGGCAGAAATGCTGTCGTTGTTGTAAATCTGCGCTCCGGTTGTAGCCGTGTTACCCCAGAAAATGGTGTTGCGGATCTGCGGATTACTACTATTGTTCCACATCCCGCCGCCACGGTTTGTTGCCGTGTTGCCGCTGAAGGTGACATTCGTTAATAGCAGGGTGCCGCCCATGTTGTATATCCCGCCGCCTATATCTGTCGCTGTGTTACCGCTGAAGGTGACATTGGTTAACGTTGGGTTGCTGACGCCGCCGTTGTTCATCCCACCGCCGCGATTCGCTGTATTGTCGCTGAAGGTGACGTTCGTTAACGTTGGATTGCTTTCGGTGTTGATCATCCCGCCGCCCGCCTCTGTCGTTGTGTTACCGCTGAAGGTGACGTTCGTCAACACCGGACTGCTAAAACGCGCGTTGTACATTCCGCCGCCATGGTTTGTTGCCGAGTTGCTACTGAAAGTGACATTTGTCAAGATCGGACTGCTTTCATAGTTTCCCATCCCACCGCCATAGTACGCTGACAAGTTGCCGCTGAAGGTGACGTCCGTCATAGTTGGATTACTGCTGTACGCGTTATACATCCCGCCGCCGGTGCCGGTGGTGGTTACCACGTTACCGCTGAAAGTAGCGATATTCAAGATTGGACTGCTGTGATTGTTGTACATCCCGCCGCCATAGTGTGCGGCATTACTGCTGAAAGTGACGGTCGTCAGCATCGGATTGCTGTACGAGTTGCACATCCCGCCGCCGTTATCGCTCGCGGCGTTGCCGCTGAAGGTGACGTTCGTCAACACCGGATTGCTGTTGGAAGCGTTGTACATCCCGCCGCCGCGATCGCTTGGATAATCGCCGCCGGCAAAGCCGGCCGTGATGGTGACTCCATCCAGGGTTGCACCGGTTATGCCCGTGACCACATGATAACTGTTGGTGCCGTTACCGGTTACGGTCGAGATGTCGGTGATGATCGGGGTCTGGCTGTCGTTACGGTCAATATCGCCGCTCAGGACGGTGACATTGGCCGCCGGGTCGCGCTGGTCGCGGGTCGTTTCGGTGCCTTTGAATCCGCCGTACACAGCCACGCTATCTTTGAGTTGGAAGGTGGCGTCGCGATTCACTGTCGAGGTGGTGGGGCGGTGCGTTCCCATGGCAGCCCATATTTCCGTGTCTCTGGGCGCGTTGGTCAGCGCGGTTTGCAGGGTGCAGGCGTTTGCCCAACTGGAGCAATTTCCTAGGCCGCTTGCAACCGGCTTGGCGTAGAGATTCCCGAGCGCGTGGGCTGGTTGAACGGGTGCGAGAGCCAGCAGGAGGGCCAGCAGAACGAACAGGGTGATGAGCTTGTGCTTCATTGTTGGTTTTCCTTTTCTTTGGAGATGGGTTGGGATGAGACCACCGCTTTGAGCGCGATGAAATCGGACAGGTCATTCAGCGAAGTGAAATAGAACTTTTGCCCGCTGGGGATGTGTTCCACCGAGCCGCGCAGGGGCATCTGGTTTTTTCCCGCCGTTTCCGACCACAAACGGACAACAAAAAGGTGTTGCGGGGGGGTGGGTTTCTTATTCATTGCTCTCATTCTACAGAGCAGGCGTCCAGAAAGCGTCCAAAAACAAGAAGACCCTAAAGGTTTTGGAAACCTTTAGGGTCTTCTTCCCTCCCCCAAAAGGGGGAAAGGGCGGGGATGATGAAGATTACGGCCATTCCCCCCGTTCGTGGGCCGCGACGATCTGCCGGTTGTGGCGAATTTCAGCAAAACTGCGCCGCGACTCGGCCTCGGGGATGGCGGCCGCGTCCTTCTGGAAGGCCGCGTAGGCCTGAGCCACAGTAGCCGCCGCGTGGTCGGCTTGACCGTCCGCGTGCAGGATGCGCGCCGCCACCCACAGGAAGCGGTGAACGTTATCGTCTTTCCCTTCCACTTCGGGATAGGCAGATAAAATCTGCTCGGCAGTTTGCATGGCGAGCGGCAGGTCGCCTGCCTTCCAGTACGTCAACGCCAGGTCGGACAAAATGCTCGACCGTTCCACAATCTGGGTCGCGTCGTCCATGAAGTTTAAGGATTCAGCCAAATGCTGGCGGGCGGACTCCAGGTCGCCCAGTTCGCGTTCGGCCTCGCCCAGGTTTTGCAGAGCCATCCCTTCGAGAAAACCACTATGAATCTGCCGGGCAAGCGGGATGGCGCGCTGGGCGTATTCCTTTTCTATGGCGTAATCCCCTTGAAAGGAAGCCGCGCAACTGATATTGATCGCCTCGCTCGCCATCCCGTTTTGGTCGCGAAGTTTTTCGTTGATTTCGTAAGCCTGCTCATAGTTTTGAATGGCCGTGGCATGGTTTCCCACCGATACCTCAACATGTCCGATGGTTTGCAATGTGAGCGCCTGGCCTTTCGGCTTTTGAACCTGCTGGTACAGATTGAGCGCAGTGTTCAGGCTTTTATGTGCTTCGGCAATGCGGAATTGACGTTGGTAGGCCATGCCCATCAAACGATGCGCCGCGGCCTGCCATACCAAGTCATGTGCCTGCTGGGCAGACTCGAGCAATTGCCGGGCGTAACGATAACAGCGTTCGTAATCCTTGACCGTCAAGCCATTGGCAGACAAATTCCAAAGCGTTTGCAGGAGCGCGTGCGTGGGGCGCCCCTTCTCGCACAAGGCCAGGGCTTTTTGCGCCCAGGCCTCCGCTTCGGCGCTGTGGCGTTGGATGATACTTATCTCAGACAGCAGGTTGTAGCAATCCACCTCTGCCTCTGCGATCTGTGCCTCACGGTAAAACACCGCGGCTTCCCCAAGCCGTTGGATGGCCTCGGGAAATTCATGCGTTATTTTTCGAAAGTTGCCCTCGGCAAAAAGCGCCTCGGCTTGCCAATAGCGGCTTCCCATTTTTTTGGCCTGCTGTTGAAGCAAGTCAACCTTCGCCCGTTGTGATGGGTGGTCATCCACAGCCCTGTAAAATTGGATTTGACATCGGGTCGCCTCGCAGACCAATTCGGGATCGTTCAATTCGCCCGTGAGCCTCTCCATCTTTTCCAATGCGACGCGTTGCTCGTCGCGTTCACCGCGCCGATGGTGGATTCCCTCCTGTAAGCGGATCAACTCGAAGACGGTTCGCGTCTCTCCGACCTCGGGGCGGGACGCGGCCAATTGAAGCGCCCGCCCGCTGACGGTCAACGCCTCCGCATCTGCGAAGACGGTCAGGTGTCCGCGCGCGGCTTCGAGATATAGAGGAATGGCCTGCGCGGGCGCGTCGCCCAGATCGTAGTGCGAAGCAAGCTCACCTGCCATCCGACTCCGCTGTTCGGGATGGAGTTCCTCCAGCACCTCGGCCGCGCGCAGGTGACGGCGCTTGCGCTTGGCAAGTGGGATTTCGTTGTATAGCACCGATTGAATGAGATGGTGCGCGAAGAAATAATCGAAGCGACTGCGTCCCTCCGTTTCCCACACGAGGCGACGGTCGAGCAGACCGCGCAATGCCTCGTGCGATTGCGCCTCGTCCCAGCCGCCGACCTCGCGCGTGGCTTCCGCGTCGAAGGCGGGGCCCAGCACGGCGGCGGTCTCGGCAAACGCCCGCGCCGACTCGGGCAGCTTCTCCAATTGCGCCGCGATCACGGCGCGGATTCCGCCCGGTACCGATTCGGTCGCTTCGCCCTCGCTCCAACTCTGCACCAGCATTTCGATGAAGAGTGGGTTGCCCTCGCTTTCGGAAAACAACCGTGACGATGAGTAAGGCGGATTGCCAATCCGCCCCACGAGGTCATCCACCGCCTCGCGCGAGAGGCGGCTGAGCGCCATGTGCTCCACGGTCAGGTCGGCTTGCAGTTTGCGGCGCATTTGACGCAACGGATGAATGCGCGGCGTCTCTTCGTCGCGGTAGGTGCATAGAATCAGGATCGGGAGGCGGGCGGCATGACGCGCCAAAAATTCCACCAGCGCGGCGCTGGCCTCGCCTGCCCAGTGCAAATCTTCGAGCAGCAACAACAATGGACGTGGCGCGGCCAACTGCTCAAGTGACTTCGCCACCGCGCTGAACAGGCGCAGGCGTTCGCGCTCGGCATCCAGCGGCGGGAGGTCGGGCAACTTCATGCGCGATTTGAGTTCGGGAATCAGGAGGCCGAGCGCGGCCATGTGCATCAAGTCTGTGTTTTGAGCGGCCAGCAACGGCAGGACGGATTGCATGGCTTCAATCACGGCCTGATACGGACGCGCCTCCTGCGGCGAGGTGCGCCCGACGAGCACGCGTCCGCCCTGACTCTCGACCAGCAGGGACACCTGCCGCGCCAGCCGCGACTTGCCCACGCCCGCCTCGCCGCCGATCATACTCAGTCCGCCGTAGCCACGCGCGGCGCGGCTCCACCAGGCGGAGGCGCGCTCCATCTCGCGTTCGCGCCCCACAAAGGGCAGGGACGCGCCTCGAAACGCGCGGCCCGCTTCGGGTTCAGGATCGGAAGCGGCGGGCGTGTCGAGGGCGGGCAAACGCTCGTCGCGCGTCACCAGTTCGTGCAGGGAAAGGGTTTCGGGCATGGGCGTCACGCCCATCTCATCCCGCAGGCGGCGCTCGAAGGTTTTGAATTCCTGAATGGCGCCCGCGCGGTCGCCTGATTCGTAACGGACGGCGATCAATTGCCGCAGGGTATCCTCGCGGAAGGGATCACGGTTAAGTAACTGGCGCGCAAAGCCGATGGCCTTGGGGTAATCGCGCCCGGCGCGATGCTGGAAGACAAGGCGGGTGAGCAGGTCGAAATATTGATTGAGCAGGCGTTCCCGTTCGAAGAAGACCCAGTCGTCGTAGACGGTTTCGAGCAGGTCTCCCGTGTAACAGGCCGCGGCCGCTTCGAGATGGTTGGGCTGGGCCGCGAGATGTTCGAACTCTTCCACATCCAGCCAAAAGTCAGATTCGGGATTCCACCTGATGGTGCGCATATCCCCGAAGAGCCAGGGTTGATCCGCGGGCGGCAGGACGCGTTGCAATTGGTGGATGTGACGGCGCAGGTTGGTGCGGGCGTTGCTTTCAGAGTCGTCGGGCCACAGGGCGTAGGAGACATTCTGTCGTTCGAGTGCCTGCCGCCGATGCAGCAACAGATAGGCCAGCAGGGGCAGAGTGCGGGGCGGGGCGTTGAATTTTAAAGGCGTCGAATCCAGCAGCAGTTTTGGTTTGCCGAGCAAATGAATCATCAACGTCATGGTGAACTCCCGGTATTTGAAGGATAAGCCCGAATTGGCTTGGACACTTCCATTTCTTCCGGCCCTGACAACGGGCGCAGCGGACATCTACGAGTAAAAATAGCAGGGTATCAAAGGTTGGGTCGATTGTAGCAACAAAATGGATGGGCGAATATATCAGATGCGATTCCATCCCAGTCGCTTCTCTCGATGCCACGCCCGCGCGCAAAACAAAAGGCGGCCCTGGGATCAGGGCCGCCTTGGATCGAACCAGCATCAACCAACGCTGGCGAGTTTCCCTCAGGTTTGATTTCCTATGGCAGGTTGAAAGCGGAGACGAGGAAGACAGCCATCTGGGCGCGGGTGACGACGGTCTTGGGGCAGAAGTTGCCTCCGCCGCAGCCGCCGGTGATGCCCTCGGCGGCCAGTTGCTCGATCCAGGGAGCAGCCCAGTAGTCGGCGGGTACGTCCGCGAAGACGCCGGTTGCGGCGGGCGGAGTATAGCCGGTGCCATGCTCGGCAACCAGCAGGAAGATCGCCATCTGCTCGCGCGTGACGGGGGTATTGGGGCAGTAATTTCCGCCGCCGCAGCCGCCGGTGATGCCTTCAGCCGCCAGTTGCTCGATCCATTTGGCGAAGGGGTTGCTGGCGGGAACATCGTTGAAGATCGTGCCGGTGGCATCGGCTGGGACATAGGCCGCGCCGTACATGGCCTTGAGCAGGAAGACGGCCATCTGTGCGCGCGTGACGGGATTGGCGGGACAGTAGTTGAGCGGGCTGACCGTGCAGCCGACGGTGATGCCGTTGGCATACAGGCTTTCGATGTGGGAGATCGCCCAATAGCCGACGGGCACATCCGCAAAGACGGGAGAGGGGGAGGGAACTTCGTACGCGCCGATATCGCAGGCAGCGCCGCCAGAGCCGTCGCCGTCCCAGGGGCGGGACAGGCCGCGCTGATCGGTGTCCGGGCAGATTGCATCATCGCCCGCGTCGATGGCCGGGGAACCGGCGAGCAGGGCATGCGTTTGGGTGGAGCCGCCGTTATCCCAAAGTTCCCCAAGTTTTGGGTCGACACCAACAATATTCCCATCTGTGCCGTTCGTCAGCCCGCAGGCATGGCCGGCGTCTTCGATCAGATTGTTTCCTGACGCGGCATGGATAAGAACTCCAGCGCCATTGACACAATCGCCCCCGGACACGCTATTGGCGATCAGGGTGTTTTTCAGCAGGATCTCGCCGTAGTAATTGCGCAGCCCGCCTCCATCGCTTGCTTCGTTTTCACTCATCGTGAGGTTGGTCAGCACTGGATTACTATAGCCGTTGTACATTCCACCGCCCTTATTCCCGGCCGTATTTTTGGAGATGGTGGTATTTTTGATTTCAGGATTGCTGGAATAATTGTATATTCCGCCGCCGTCAACAGTCGCAGTATTGTCGTTGATCGAACCAGAGTCGAAAACAGGGCTGCTCTCCACGTTGTATATGCCGCCTCCCTGGTCTGAGGCTGTATTGAAATGAATGTCAACCTTGGTAATGATGGGGCTGCTCGCATCATTGTGCAGGGCGCCGCCATAGTTGGCATTGTTGCCGCTAAAGTATCCCGAGGTAATGATTGGGGCGCTTGCACCGTCATTGTACATGCCACCGCCGCTCACGGCGTCGTTCGATCCGAACCCGCTTTCGATGATGACAGGACTACTGTTCCAGTTATGCATTCCGCCGCCGAACCCGGTGTTTGCGCCCGAGTTGGTGGCTTCATTATTGTGGAAGGTAGTACCAGCGATGGAAGGCGAACTGTTCCAATTTGCCATGCCGCCCCCAAAATCGGCGCTGTTGTTCATGAAGATGTTACTGGTCAATTGGGGATTCCCACTGGCATTGCGCATCCCTCCGCCAATATTGGCGCGATTCCCGATAAAAAAAACAGAATCCAGTTTGGGACTGCCGCCGTTATTGTAGATCCCGCCGCCCTGGTCGTGCGGGGAAGTTCCATTTGCCAGCCCGGCCGTGATGAAGACTCCGTCCAGAATGGCGGTGTTATCGGTTCCGCTGCCCCTCACCACGTGGTAGGTATTATTTCCAACAATGTCGGCGGCGGTATCGGCAATGAAATCGCCATCGGTGTTGACATCGTTCTTGTCAATATCGCCACTCAAGATGACGGGATTTGCTGCAATGTCCCGTTCGGAGAACACGGTTTCTGTGCCGTTGAATCCGCCGTAGATTTCCACGCCATTCTTCAAGCCAAAAGCGGAGACACGGCTATTGTCTGTCTGTCCCGGCCCTTCATCGGGATAGTACACGCCCTCCGCTACCCAAATCTCGATGCCGGCACCCGCCTCCACCAGCGCGGCTTGCAGGGTGGGGTAGGCTTTGGCCCAGGAACCGCCGCAGGAAGAGACACAGGTGGAATCAACGTCTACAAACCAGGCCGCGCCAGCCCGGGCAGGCTGGACTGGCATCCACGCCAGCAGGAGAGCCAGCAGGACGAAGAGGGAGATCAGTTTGTGTTTCATGGTTTGGTTTCCTTTTCTTTGGAGATGAATTGGGGTAAGACCATCGCTTTGAGCGCGATGAAATCAGACAGGTCGTTCAGCGAAGTGAAGTAGAGCCTTTGCCCACTGGGCACGTGTTCCACGGATCCGCGCAGGGGGATCTGGTTTTTTTCCGCCGTCTCCGACCACAAACGGACAACAAAGAGGTGTTGAGATGGAGCGGGTTTTGTGTTCATTGCTCTCATTGTAGGGAAGGGGCATCCAGAAAGTGTCCAAAAAAGAAAGGGCTCCAAGGAGTTTGGGTATCTTGCGGAGCTTTCTCTTATTCATCCATATCCCATATCAACAGGCGGAGCCGGTCCGACCCCGCCTGTTGATGTCATCCTGTTTACGGCAGGTTGAAAGCGGAGACGAGGAAGACAGCCATCTGGGCGCGGGTGACAACGGTCTTGGGGCAGAAGTTGCCTCCGCCGCAGCCGCCGGTGATGCCTTCGGCGGCCAGTTGCTCGATCCAGGGGGCGAAGCCGTTGCTGGCGGGTACATCCGCGAAGACGCCGGTTGCGGCGGGCGGGGTGTAGCCGGTGCCGTGCTCGGCGACCAGCAGGAAGACGGCCATCTGCTCGCGGGTGACTGGGGTGTTGGGACAATAATTTCCGCCGCCACAGCCGCCGGTGATGCCTTCGGCCGCCAGTTGCTCGATCCATTTGGCGAAGGGGTTGCTGGCGGGAACATCGTTGAAGATCGTGCCGGTGGCATCAGCTGGGACACAAGCCGCGCCGTACATGGCCTTGAGCAGGAAGACGGCCATCTGTGCGCGCGTGACGGGATTGGCGGGACAGTAGTTGAGTGGGCTGACTGTGCAGCCGCCGGTGATGCCGTTGGCATACAGGCTTTCGATGTGGGAGATCGCCCAATAGCCGACGGGTACATCCGCAAAGACGGGAGAGGGGTAGGGAACCTCATAGGCGCCGATGTCGCAGGCAGCGCCGCCAGAGCCGTCGCCGTCCCAGGGGCGGGACAGGCCGCGCTGATCGGTGTCCGGGCAGGAGGCATCATCGCCCGCGTCGATGGCCGGGGAACCGGTGAGCAGGGCATGGGTCTGGGTGAAGCCGCCGTTATCTGCCAGTGGACCCAAGTTGGGGTCCAGCCCGACGATGTTGCCGTTTGCGTCGCCGTTCGTCAATCCGCAGGCAAAGGCGCTGTCTTCGATCAGGTTGTTGGAGGAGGCGCTGTCCAGCGTGGAACCGGCGCAATCCCCACCGCTTTCGCTATCGGCGATCACGGTGTTGATGAGGATGGGGTGGCTTGCGTTATTGTACATTCCGCCGCCCATGCCCGCGTTGCCTTGGGAGCCGTTATGATGGAACGTAACGTTTGTCAGGGATGGGTCGGTATAGTTATTGTTCATTCCACCGCCCTTTGGCGCGTAATTATTGGTAAACGTGACGTTTTCCAGCGCCAGATTGCCGGCGGAGGAGTTGTTCATCCCGCCGCCTTGAAAGCCCGTGGAAACATTTTCATAGAATTCAACATTGGTCAATGTGCCACTGGAAAGTTCACCGTTGTACATCCCGCCGCCGGAATTCGATATATTCATTATAAATTTAACGTTCGTCAACGAGAATGTGCTAGCCGAAGTAAGGTTTCCGATGTCGTTAAATATCCCGCCGCCGGAGTTGTCGGCCCTGTTACTATTGATATCAACCGTCACCAGCGAGATCATACTTAGAGAGTTGTATATCCCGCCTCCATTGCCTGTAGTGGTTGAATTGCCGAAGATTTGCCCCCCATTCAGCATCAGGTTGCTGCCGTTGGCATTATAGATCCCGCCACCGTTTGCCGCGTTGTTAAGGGTGAAGTCGGTGTTCGAAAGCGATAGATCACTGTTGTCGTTGTAGAGGCCCCCACCTTTTGATGTGGCAGTGTTTTGATCGAATGTCCCTCCTGAGATGACGGGCGCGCTGTTAATATTTGCCATGCCCCCTCCATCCGCGGCGCTGTTGTTTTGAAAAGAAACGTTTGTCAGAAATGGATTGCTATTCGTGTTGAACATTCCGCCACCGGCGGTCGCCCAGTTTCCACCAAAGGTGACATTCGACAATGTCGGACTGCTGGATGAGTTGAACATCCCGCCACCGGAGAAGGCTGCGAAGTTGCCACTGAAGGTTAAATTCGTGAGTGTCGGACTACTGGATGAGTTGTACATCCCACCGCCGGTGGCGAACGAAGCATCGAGAAGGTTTGCCCGACCCGCCGTAATGGTGAAGCCATCCAGGATGGCCGTATTGTCCGTTCCGCCGCCAGTGACCACGTTGTAGGCGTTATCGCCAATGATATTGGCTGTGGTTTCGGCGACGAAGTTGCCATCCAGGTTGACATCGTTCTGGTCAATATCGCCGCTCAGGATGGTGGGGTTGACTTGCCAATCCCGACTCGAAAGCCGAGTCTCGGTGCCGTTGAAGCCGCCATAAATTGCCACGCCGTTCTTGAGCGTGAAGGTGACGGTGCGGTCGCCCGCCGCGCCGGGATAATAAACGCCTTCCGCCACCCAGAGCTGGTCGGAGCTTTTGGCGGCCGTGAGGGCGGCTTGCAGTGTGCGATGAGCCGCGGCCCATGACCCGCCGCAGGACGAAGAACAGCCCGAGTCCGCGTCCACGTAGATGATCACCCCCGCGGCGCGGGCAGGCTGGACTGGCATCCCCGCCAACAGGAGAGCCAGCAGGACGAAGAGGGAGATGAGTTTGTGTTTCATGGTTTGGTTTCCTTTTCTTTGGAGATGGATTGGGATAAGACCATCGCTTTGAGCGCGATAAAATCGGACAGGTCATTCAGCGATGTGAAATAGAACTTTTGCCCGCTGGGCACGTGTTCCACGGATCCGCGCAGGGGGATCTGGGGGTTTTCCGCCGTCTCCGACCACAAACGGACGACAAAAAGGTGTTGATGGGGTGCAGGTTTCGTGTCCATTGTCATCATTCTATGGAGCAGGCGTCCAGAAAGCGTCCAAAATCGCCCCCAATTTAAAATTCAGCCGCAAATTTCTCAGGATGGCACAGATGGGGATTCCTCTGAAGGCCATCCAGTATCTGGCAGACTCCACGGAACGAGTCTGCCACAATAAAAGGCGGCCCTGGGATCAGGGCCGCCTTGGATCGATTTGATATTTCCTGCGCTGGCGAGGTTTCCCTCAGGTTTGAATTCTATGGCGCGCTAAAGGCCGTGACCAGGAAGACCGCCATCTGGGCGCGGGTGACGACGGTCTTGGGGCAGAAGTTGCCTCCGCCGCAGCCGCCGGTGATGCCCTCGGCGGCCAGTTGCTCGATCCAGGGGGCGAAGCCGTTGCTGGCTGGGACGTCGGCAAAGATGCCGGTCGCGGCGGGCGGAGTGTAGCCGGTGCCATGCTTGGCAACCAGCAGGAAGACCGCCATCTGCTCGCGGGTGACCGGGTTATTGGGGCAGTAATTGCCGCCGCCGCAGCCGCCGGTGATGCCTTCGGCCGCCAGTTGCTCGATCCACTTGGCGAAGGGGTTGCTGGCAGGGATGTCATTGAAAACGGCGCCCGTGGCATTCGCTGGGACATAGGCTGTACCGTACATGGCCTTGAGCAGGAAGACCGCCATTTGTGCGCGGGTGACCGGATTGTTGGGACAGTAGTTGAGCGGGTTGACCGTGCATCCGCCGGTGATGCCGTCGTAATACATCATCTCGATGTAGGGCGCGGCCCAGTAGCTCCAGGGCACGTCGGCGAAGACCGGCCCGGGCTGGAACTCCACCGCGCCGATGTCGCAGATGGCCGAGGTGTTGTTGTCACCGTCCACCGGGCGGGTCAGTCCGCGCTGGTCGGGGGAGGCGCATTCGGCATTCGTGCCCCCGTCGATCAGCGGACTGCCGGGTTTGGGCAGCATGGTCTGCATGGCGAAGGTTCCGCTGGTGTAGGTCAGGGCCATGAGATTTGCGCTGCCGGCGTAATTTTCCAAATCGCTGGCTTGGTCGAGGGCGGCACAGGTGCCCTGACTGAAGTTATATCCGAGCGAGTCGAACAGGCCGCCGCCGCAGTTGTTGACGTCGCCGAGGATGGCGCTGTTGACAATTTGCACCACGCCCGGGAAGGACGGGGTCATGGGCGAGTCTTCATAGATGGCGGGGCCAGCCGCGCCGGCCGTGTTGTCCGCAACGGTCACATTGGTGAGGACGGCATAGCGGCTGAAGTGATACAGCCCGCCGCCGAGCGAGCCGGCGTGATTCTTCGCCAGGGTCACGTTGGTCAGGGTCATGTTGTCGTCCGAGGCCTGGTAGATGCCGCCGCCGTTGCCCGCCGCATTTGTGGCCTGGTTGCCGCTGATGGTGGCGTTGGAGATATAGGCCGTCCCGCCGCCGTGATACAGTCCGCCGCCGTGCGTGCCTGTGGCGGTATTGTTCGTGATGTTGGCGTTCGTGATTTGCAGCTGTCCGCCGTAGGTGTTGATGCCGCCGCCTTCGTAGGCGCTGTTATTGCTCACCGTGGTGCGGTTCAACGTCATCGCGCCATTAAAATTCCAGATGCCTCCGCCGGAACCGGTGACAGTGTTCGAGTGGACCAGGCTGTCGTTGAGCGTGACCGTACCGCTGTTTTCCAGTCCGCCGCCATACCCGCCGCTGTTGGATTGAATTGTGACGGAGTTGAGCGTGATTGTGGAGCCGCTGTCGTTGAACAAACCGCCGCCATCCAGGGCGGTATTGGCCTGGAGTATGCTGTCGTTCACTTCCAGGCTGGCCCCAAAAGCATTGTGGATGGCGCCGCCGGCGGCGAAGGCCTGATTGGTCAGGAAGGTGGTATTGTTGATCGTGGTGGTACAGCCATCGTTATAAATGGCGCCGCCGTTGTTTGAGGCATTATTCTCGAAGAGGCTGTTGTTCACCGTCAAGGTACCGTCGGCGCCAATATAGCAATAAATCGCCCCGCCCTGGTTGGACGCGTAATTATTCAGTAATTGAACTGATTCCAAAACAATGTGCGCCCCGGACGCTTCGATCGATCCGCCGCCCACCAGGGAATCACCATCCCGCAGGATGATGTTCTTGAGGGTCAGGGTGATTCCGTTGCCGGCGAAGAAGTGGCGCACTTCGGTCATGCCTTTCAGTGTGACCAGCCCGCCGCCGTCGATGGTGACGCTGGCCAGGTTCATGATCTTCTGCACGGTCAGGTTGATGGTCACAGAGGACGGGCCGCAGTTGAAGGTGACGGTTCCGCCGCCCGCGTTGGCGCTTGCCAGGGCGGCGTTGAGGGCCGCCTCGGTGCAGGAGGCGGGCGTACCCGTCCCGACCACGGCGCTGGCCGCGCGGACGGGCGAGACATTAATCAGCGCAGCCAGAACGGCCAGCGCCAGCATCAGGGAAAGCAGTTTTTGTTTCATGGTTTCTCCTCTAAATGGGTGTTCGTGTGGATCCGATCATTCCCGGAGCGCGGACTTCAGTCCGCCGTATCAGAGCAGGCTAAAGTCTGCACTCTGATTTTGGATGGTCTCTTAGTCGCTTCGGTATCGTTTGCGGGTCTTGCGCTTGTGAAATCGATAAGGGCGGCGCGGGCGGCCTGGCTCAACGGGGAATTGTTTTGTCTCGACGGTTCGTTCGGCGGGTTGACTCTCCTTCTGTGCGGCGCGGCCTTCGACCAGGATGGTGAGGGTCTCGGTCACTTCCACGGTTTCGGTCAGGGTGATGCGGAATCGGCGCTGCATGGAATACATCTTATCGGCCGGGCTGTGCGAAAAGGTGACATTTTGTGACAGATGCTATCCCTGCCAGTCGGTGGGCGTCGGGTTCACGGGCGGCTTGTCCTGGTTGGGATTGTTGGGCTTTGGGCTGGTGCATCCCGCGCCGCTGTAGTTGAAACTGTTGACCAGTACCCCATCGAGGGTCACGCTGATGTTGACAGGCGGGCGCGCGCCCGCGGGGATGTTGCAGGTCAGCACGTTGGGGTTGACGCGCGGGATGGAGCAGCGGGCGGGGATATTGTTGAAGCGCACATTCAAAACCTTGCTGCTGATGTCGAGCGGCGGCTGGGCCAGGGTGAAGTTGATGAATCCCTGGGTCAGGTCGCAGGCGCTGACGGCTCCGGTCAACAGCGGGCGCGGGGCTGCCGTCGCGCTGGGGGTGGCCGTTCGCGCGGCCATCGCTGTCATCGTCGGCGCGGGGCTGGATGTGGACGGAACGCGGGTGGCGCCGCCCGTCGACGGGTCGACGGGGCAATACTGCGCCTGCCAACTTTGCAGCACTTCGGCATCCTGCGTCTCATCCTCCGCACCGACCTGCTGGCGCGAGAGGTGCTCCACTTTAACGGTCGAGCCGTCAGGGCAGGGGATTTCGCAATCGTAATCGGAAGTGCTGCCGTAGGGGTCGTTCCAGGTGGCAATGTATACGGTGTACCTTCTGCATTGCACGCTGCTGCCATCGCTGAAGCTCAACTTGACGGGTGCGCCTGAGTCCAGGCTGCAGCGGCACATCAAGGTCGCCAGGGCGGCCAGGATCAGCAGGAGTTGCGGGCGTTTCCTTGGGTTCATGCGGCCTCCAATAAAAGGGGATATGGGCTGGATGTTTCCCATCTTAGCGGCCGCGCCGCCGCAAAAGGTGACATTTTGTGACAGACAAATCCCCCCTTGCGGCCATTGTATTGCGGCGCAGCCATGATAAGATTTGCGCATGTCGTTTCCGACCGCCTTCCCCGCCCAAACCTTCGGCGAAGCCCTGCGCTTCCTGCGCAAACGCGAGCACCTGACCCAGGATGAACTGGGCCGCGCCGTGGGCTACAGCCGCGAGCAGATCGCCCGCCTCGAAAACGGCAGCCGCCTGCCCGACCTGGCCGTGGTGGCCGCGCTCTTCCTCCCCGCCCTGGGCTTGCAGCGCCAGGCTGAACTGTCCCAGCGCCTGCTCGAACTGGCGGGGCAGGTGCGCGCGGAAGCAGACGGGACGCAGCGCATCACCGTCACCCGCAGCGTGCAGACCCGCACCGAGCGCACGCTGGAGGTGACCGCCGTCTCGCCCTATCCGCTGCCCGCGCCGCTCCTGCCGCTGTTGGGCCGCGCCGCCGAATTGGAGTCCATTACCCGCCTGCTGACGGGGGACGCCCGCCTCGTGACTCTGGTCGGCGCCCCGGGCATCGGCAAGACCCGCCTGGCGCTGGAGGCGGCCCGCCAGTTGAAGGGCAGCTTCCCCGACGGCGTGTGCTTCGTCGAACTGGATGCGATCCACGATGCGCACGATGTGGCGGGCGCCATCGCCCTGGCGCTGGGCCTGACGCCCGCGGCCGACCCGCCCGCCCAGGATCTCGTCCGCGCCCATCTGATGCCCCGCGACCTGCTGCTGGTGCTGGACAACTGCGAGCACATCCTGGAGGCGGCCTCGCACTTTGGCGATTGGCTGTCCGCCGCGCCGAAACTGCGCCTGCTGTGTACCAGCCGCGTGGCCCTTGACTTGTATGGCGAATACGAATGGGACCTCTCCCCGCTGGCCCTGCCCGACCTGGCGCACCTGCCCGCCGTGGACGACCTGGCGCAAGTCCCGTCGGTGCAATTGTTCACTGCCCGCGCCCGCGCCGTGCGCGCCGCCTTCCGCCTGGATGCGGAAAACGCCCTGGCTGTCTCGGCCCTGTGCGCCGCCCTCGACGGCCTGCCCCTGGCGCTGGAGATTGCCGCCGCGCGCGTGCGTGACCTCTCTGCGCAGGAATTGCTGCGCCAGATCATGGCCGCCCGCCAGCCATCCCAGCTTTCATCCACCCTGCTCGGGCAAACCAAACGCAACATCGCCGAACGTCACCGCACCCTGCACGCCGCCATCGCGTGGAGTGTCCACCTGCTGCCCGAGCACCAGCGCGCGGCCTTCCTGCGCCTGGGAGTCATGACCGGCGGCTGCGACCTGGAGACCGCGCAACAAGTCTGCGGCGCGGACGCGGATGTGCTGAACGCCCTATCTGCGGCCAGCCTGCTGCGGGTCGAAGCGGGCCGCGTGACCCTGCTCGAAACCCTGCGTGCCTTCGCCTTCGAGCAGCTCGCCGCCGACGGCTGGCTCGATGCGCTGCGCCGCGCGCACGCCATCCATTTTGCCGAATATGCCCAGGCGGTTTTCCAGGGCATCCTGGGCGCGGAGCAGTCGCTTTGGCTGTCGCGCGCGCGCCTCGACCATGAGAACTTCCGCGCGGCCCTGCGCTTTGCCCTGGAGCAGGACGACGGCGGATTGGCCGTCAGCCTGGCGGGCGGGTTGTGGTGGTTCTGGGGGCGGCAGGGCTTCGGGCGCGAGGCCATGACCTGGCTGGAGGCGGCCCTGCGCTGTCCGCGCCCCGCGCCATTCGACGAGACCTCCCAGCGTCGGCGCGCCACGGCGCTCAACGGCGCGGGGGCCACCGCCGCCGAGTTGAACGAATTTGCCGCCGCCATGCGCTATCACGAGGAAGGCCTGGCCCTGCGGCGCGAACTGCGCGACCAGAAAGGTATCTCCACTGTCCTGCACAACATGGGCCTGGTGGCGCAATGCCAGGGCGATTATCCGCGCGCCATCGCCCTGCTGGAAGAATCCCTCTCGCTTTCGGACCCCAACGACGCGCGCGACCAGGCCATCGGCTTTGCCAATCTTGGCACGACCGCCACGCTAATGTATGACCTGCCCGCCGCGCAGCGCTGGCTGGAGCGCGCCCTCGAAGCCTCCAGCCCGGAGGACACCCCCTGGGAGAACGCCTTTGCCTCCATCTACCTGGCCACGGTCTGTTACGAGATGGGCGACCTGGCGCGCGCCGAGCAGATCGCCCGTCACAGCCTGAAGTTATTTCAGGAGATGGGCGACGCGCTTTACCTGCCTGAAGCGCAATTGCTGCTGGCCAGTCTCGCCCGCCTGCGCGGCGACCTGTCCACCGCGCGTGAGTTGTGCGCCGACGTGCTGCGCCAATACCAGCAGACGGAGGATGAACACGGCGTGGCAAACTGCCTGCACGTCCTGGCCTGGCTCGCCCTGGACGAAGACCCCTCACCTGCGGGCCTGACCCGCGCCGAGGAATTGTTCCGCGAAGCGCGCTCCCTGCGCGGACGGGTGAAACGTCACCTCGCGCCGCTGGAGCAGGCCGAAAATCAACACCTGCAAGCCGCCATCGACCAGCGCCGATCGGGGAAATGAAAAGACAGCCGACCCGAAGGTCGGCTGTCTTTTTTCGTGCGGGATTACGGCAAATTGAAAGCCGCAACGAGGAATACCGCCATCTGGGCGCGTGTGACGGTTCCCTTGGGGCAGAAGTTGCCGCCACCGCAGCCGCCGGTGATGCCTTCGGCGGCCAGCGCCTCGATCCAGGGGGCGAATGGATTGTTAGCGGGCACATCATTGAAGACGCCCGTCGCGGCGGGCGGAGTGTAGCTGCTGCCGTGCTCGGCGACCAGCAGGAAGACCGCCATCTGCTCGCGCGTGACGGCCTGGTCGGGACAATAGTTATTCCCGCCGCAGCCACCGGTGATGCCTTCGGCGGCCAGTTGCTCGATCCACGGGGCAAAGGGGTCGCTGGCCGGCACATCGTTGAAGACTGTGCCTGAAGCGGGGGGTGGGGTGTAGGCGGAGCCATGCTTGCCTTTGAGCAGGAAGACGGCCATCTGCTCGCGGGTGACGTTGCCGTTGGGACAGTAGTTGCTGCCGCCGCAGCCCCCGGTGATGCCGTACTCGTAGATATCCTCGATCTGGTTGTTGGCCCAGTGATTCTGGGGCACGTCGGCGAAGATGGGATCCTTGACGTAAGACCAAAGTTCGTTGCCCGCGCTGTTGCCGGCATCCCCGCCGAAGAATAGTTTTCCGTTGAAGACGGCCAGGGAATCGGTGTACGAACTGATCTCGCCCGGCCACAGGTCGAGTTCGAGGCTGGGCGGGTGGACACCGTCATACATCCACAGTTCCAGGCCGTTGGATGATTCGGACGCGCGGAAGTACAGACGGTCGTCGAAGACGGTCAGCGAACCGGGATAGGAATTAGCCGCACCGCTGGCAATGTCAGCCAGGAGGCTGGGCGGATTAACGCCGTCGTATTGCCACAGTTCGAAGCCCGTGAGCGCATCGTAGGCGCGGAAGTAGAGGATGCCGTTCATCGTCGCCAGGTCGGTGGGGTAGGAGTTGGCGGATCCGCTGGCGATGTTTGCTGCCATTGTGGGTGGGTTGACCCCGTCATACTTCCATAATTCGTTGCCTGCTCCGTTGTTGCCATTTGCGCCGAAATAGAGCATGCCATCGAATACGGTCAGGCCCATCGGTGAGGAACTCATGGAGCCGGCGTAGATGTCAGCGGCGCGGCTGGGCGGGTTGATGCCATCGTATTTCCATAATTCGTAGCCGGCCCCATCGTTGCCGTTGGCAGCAAAGTACAGGATGTTGTTGAAGACGGTCAGGTAGCCCGGGGAGGAACTGCTCGTCCCGCTGTAGATATCCGCGACCAGGCTGGGCGGGTTGACGCCGTCATACTTCCACAATTCGTAGCCGTGGCTGTCGCGGGCGCGGAAGTAAAGTGTGTTGTTGAACTCGGTCAGGTAGGCTATGGATGCGTCGAATGAGCCGCTGTAGATATCGGCGATGCGCGTGGGCGGGTTGACGCCGTCGTATTTCCACAACTCCTGGCCCGCCCCGTCGTTGCCGTTGGCGCTGAAATACAGGTTTCCGTTGAAGACCGCCAGTTCATTGGGATAGGAACCATTGCCTTCCGGGTTGATATCCCTGACCATCGCGGGCGGGTTCACGCCGTCATACGACCAAAGCTCATACCCGGCCGTATTGCATCCGTCGGCCTGGAAGTACAAGCGGCCATCGAAGGCTGTCATCTCTTGCGGGTAGGAGGAATAACTTGGGCAAATATCCGCGGTCAGGCTGGGTGGGTTGACACCATCGTACTCCCACAATTCGGAATCACCGTTTGCATCTTCGGCCCTGAAATATAGTTTGTTATCCAGGACCGCCAAGTCTGCGGGATAGGAGGAATCGGAGCCGCTGATGATATCAGCAGCCAGGGTGGCCGGGCCGACGCCGGTGTACTTCCACAATTCATTGCCATTCACTCCATCTTCCGCGCCGAAGTACAAGACGCTGTTGAACAGCGTGAAATTCTGCGGGTATGAGGAAGCCGCGCCGGGGTTGAGGTCGCCCACACGGCTGGGCGGGTTGACGCCGTTATACACCCAGGGTTCTTCCCCCGCGCCATCGTTGCCGTTCGCATTGAAGACCAGAAAATTGCCCACCACCGTCATATAGGCGGGGTGGGAACTGCCCGAGCCTGGGTGGATGTCGGCCACGCGGCTGGGGGCGTTGACCCCATCATACTTCCATAGCTCGGTGCCCGCCCCGTCCCCGCCGTCTGCGCTGAAGTAGAGCGCATTGTTGTATACGGCCAGATCATCGGGATAGGAGGAATTCGAGCCGCTGTTGATGTCGACCACCAGGCTGGGGGCGTTGACCCCGTCGTATTTCCATAACTCATATCCCGTGGCCAGGTCGTACGCGCCAAAATACAACATATTGTTGAATATGACCGGGGAAGTCGGACTGGAATCCATGAGGCCGGGCTGAATGTCCACAGCCATGCCGGGCGGGTTGACCCCGTCATATACCCACAACTCATATCCGTAGTCCGCATCTCCAAGCGCGCTGAAGTACAATTTTCCGTTGAAGACCACCATGTCCGATGGATTGGAATCATCCCTGCCGTAGGGAGCGGTGTAAATATCGGCCTCCAGTTCCGTGGTGCCCGAGGCCCGCACGCTGGCTGTGTTGGTCAGCAGCAGGGCCAGCGCCGCCAGGGCGGAAGCCCAACGCGCGATTTGCTTGCGAAATTTTCCAAACATCTCTCTCATCTCCTTGTCTGAATGAATAAATAAGCTTTCGATCACAGGCCGGGCCTGTCATCTTCGGTGGGGAATGTGTCCCGCCCGGTGCGCCGGCGTAGGAAGGTGAACAAGTCCTCCAGGTCTGGGAAGGCCAGCACCTCGTCCGTGTGCGGATCCTCGGCTTGGATGCGCCAGGGCGTGGCTTCATCGTCGCGCCACAGGCGTAGCAGGTATACGTGATAGTCGGGGCGGTCGCTTGACATGGGAAATTCAACCTATGGCATCAACGGGTGGATGTGGTAAATTTGGCTATCCATTACCGTTTATATCTGTATTGCCGCTTAGAAAGCGCTTAGAGCCATGCCATCGAAACTCCGAATTTCACTCCTGGGTGAGGTATCCATCCAAAAGGGGGATGCGCCCATCAACGGGCTGCCTTCGCGCGCCGCCGAGGCGCTGTTCATTTACCTGGCTTGCAACCCGCGCCCGGTCTCGCGCGAGAAACTGGCCGAACTGCTATGGGCCGAGCGTTCCCCCACCCAGGCGCTGACCAACCTGCGCACCATCCTCACCCCCCTGCGGCGCGAGTTGGGCGAATACCTGTCCGTGGAGCGCAATACCCTGGCCTTCACGGGCGCGGAGCAGGCCTGGCTGGATACGGTCGAGTTCGAGAACCAGCTCAAGGCGTTGGGCGTTCCCGCCGACCCGCGCCGATTGCAGTCCGCCCTCGACCTGTACCGCGGGGATTTTCTGGAAGGCTTTCACCTGCGGGATGGATACGGCTTCGAGGAGTGGGCCATCCTGCAGCGCGAACGCCTGCGCCAACTGGCCCGCGACGGACTCCGTACCCTGGCCCGTTTTCAGCTCGAGAGCGGACTCTACGCCCAGGGCCTGTTCACCGCCTTGCGCTGGCAGCGCCTCGATCCCTACGATGAAGACGCCTGCCGCACCCTGATGTGGCTCTTCCTGCGTACGGGACAGCGCGCCGCCGCTCTGCAAACCCACCAGGCCCTCAAACAAAAACTGGACTCCGACCTGGGCGTCACACCCGCCTCGGCCACCCTCGACCTCTTCCGCCGCATCCAGCGCCTCGACTTTCCCCCCGCGCTGCAACTGCCCGCCTTCGCCATCCCCTTTGTGGGCCGTGATGTGGAGATCGCTGAACTCAAGGGTTATCTCCTCGCCCGCGCCCGCCTGTTGACCATCACCGGCCCGGGCGGCATGGGCAAGACGCGCCTGGCCGTCGAAGCGGTACGCGCCCTTGTGAACCAGGCCCCGGGCCAGTTCCTGCACGGGGCTTTCTTCGTCCCGCTGACCACCGTGGACACGCCCGAGACTCTCGTCACGCGGCTGGCCGAGAGCATCGGCTTCAACTTCCACGGCGCAGAGTCGCCCCAAAAGCAATTGTTCGAGCATCTGCGTGAGCGCGAGGCGCTGCTGATCCTGGATAACTTCGAGCACCTGATGGATGACGCGGGCGCGGCCATCGCCTTCGTGGTGGAATTGCTGCGCCAGGCCCCCGAACTGCAGCTGGTGATTACCTCGCGCGAGCGGCTGAACCTGTATGAGGAAACCGTCTTCGACCTGCATGGGCTGGACCTGCCCGCCGATGGCGCGCAGCGTCCTGAGTCCTCGGGGGCGATGGCCCTCTTTGCGCAGAACGCCCGCCGCGTGCAGCGCAGCTTTGTTCTCGATCCCGCCCAGGCGGAATCGGTCGCGCGCATCTGTCGCCTGGTGGAAGGCGCGCCGCTGGCCCTCGAACTGGCCTCGGCCTGGGTGCGGCATTACCCCTGCGCCCAGATCGCCGCCCAGATCGAACAAGACTTGGATTTCCTATCCACGCCCTATCGCGACGCGCCCGAGGCGCACCGCAGTTTGCGGGCGGTCTTCGAGCGCTCGTGGAATTTACTTTCGGAGCGCGAACAACTGGCCTTTGCCCAACTCTCAGTCTTCCGCGGCGGATTCACCTCCGAAGCAGGGGAAGCCATCCTGGGCGAAGCCTCCGATGGATGGACGCCGCTCGCCGACCTGGCCGATCAGTCCCTGCTCCAGCGTCAGCCCGATGAACGTCACGATATCCATCCCCTGCTGCGGCAATATGCCGCCGAGAAATTATCGTCCCTGCCCGCAGCGCGCGAGTTGGCCTTTGCGCGGCACACCGCCCACTATCTGGATTTCCTCACCAACCTGGGCGGCGGCGAGTCGCCCGAACAGCGCGCGCGCATCCGCCCTGAGTGGGACAACCTGCGTCTCGCCTGGAGCCGGGCCGCCGAGGCGGGCGACCTCCCCGCCCTGGAACGCACGGCGGGCGTGCTGCACAGCTTCTTCAGCGTGCAGAGTTGGTTTGTCGAAGGCATCACCCTCTTTGCGGATGTGCTCTCCATGCTTGAACGAACACAGCGAAGCGGGGCCGACGGCCTGGCTTGTGAACTGCTCGGGCGCAAGGCGCGTATGCACACCCAGATCGGCCAGCTCGAAGCGGCGCGCGCCGACCTGCGCCAGGCCCTGACTCACCTCGAACACCTCGACGATCCCTCCCGCCGCGCGCGCGTGCTCGATTCGCTGGCCATCACGAACTACTACGCCGGTGATTATCCCCAGGCCACGGCGCTGGCCCGCGAGAGCCTGTCCCTCTCCGAAGCGGCCGGCAACCAGGACGGGGCCGCCTTTGCGCTCAACTTCCTGGGCAGTTGCGCCAAGGCCCAGGGCGACTACGCCGAAGCGCGCGCCTGCTTCGAGCGTTCGGCGGCCGTCTATCGCGCCATGCAGGATGAGATCGGTGCGGCCATGGTGCTCAATAATTTGGGTAACCTGCTGCAAAACCAGGGCGACTTCGAGGGTGCGCAATATTATTATGTCGAAAGCGGCGGTATCTTCAAGGCGCACGAGCATCTCCACGGTGCGGCCACCACCCTGTCCAACGCGGGCAAACTGGCCTTCAAGCGGGGACAGCACGCATCCGCGCGTGGCCTGCTGACCGAAGGCCTGGAGCTGAAACGCCAAGTCAATGACCGCCGCGGGGAGGCGGTGGCGCTGGCAGGCCTGGCCGACATCGACCTGGCCGAATCCGCGCACGAGCCGGCGCGGGAGCGACTCAAGCAGGCCCTGGAACTGGCGTTGCAGGTGGGCGATGTGCAGTTGATGCTCGATCTGCTGGCCGCCGCCACCGACCTGACCCTGCGCCAGGGACGGCGCGACCTGACCCTGCGATTGTTGTCCCGCATCCATCCGCACCCGGGCGCCGCCGAGGAAGCCCGCCAGCGGACGAATCGCCTGGTCACGGAGGTTGGGGGGCTGCCGCCCGCCGCGCCAGGGCAGGAACCCCTCGAAGAATGGATTCCATCCTTGCTGCTCGAATTGTGATCAGAATCAAAAACGGCGCGTCCATTGGACGCGCCGTTCGTGTATGGGACTACGGCAGATTGAAAGCCGTGACCAGGAATACCGCCATCTGGGCGCGGGTGACGGTTCCCTTGGGGCAGAAGTTCCCGCCGCCGCAGCCGCCGGTGATGCCTTCGGCGGCCAGGGCTTCGATCCAGGGGGCAAAGGGATAATCGGCGGGCACATCGTTGAAGACACCCGTCGCGGCGGGCGGAGTGTAGCCGCTGCCATACTTGGCGACCATCAGGAAGACGGCCATCTGCTCACGCGTGACCGGGGAATTGGGACAATAATTTCCATTCCCGCAGCCGCCGGTGATGCCTTCATTGAAGAACTGTTCGATCCACGGGGCGAATCCGTTGTTGGCGGGAACATCGTTGAAGATGCCGCTTGCCGCAGGCGGGGTGTAGCCACTGCCGTGTTCGGCGACCAGCAGGAAAACCGCCGCCTGCGCGCGGGTGACGGATTGATCGGGACAGAAATTGAGCGGATCGGTGGAACATCCACCCGTGATGCCGGCGTTGTAGAGGCTTTCGATATACTGCCAGGCCCAATGCTCGATGGGCACGTCGGCGAAGGTGGTCGGGTTGCCTATCGTGAATTGGTAGACCGCTGAATAGGGGCTTTCGTATGCAGCGTATTTTGTCTTGATGCGCCAGCAGTAGCGGGCGTTGTCATTCAAAGGCTCGGCGGGCGTGAAGGAGGTGCCGCTCAGGCTTACCTCGATGACCTTTTCTGAGAATGTCTTGCACTCGTCGCCTGGCACCACTTCCAGGAAATACTGGGTTGCCCCGAGAACCTCTGTCCAGAGGAAGGTGGGCTGGCGGGTGTCGATTTTGGGCGAATCCGGCGACAACGGCAGGCCCGGTTCCAGCGGGAAGGAGGGCGCCAGGACAATTTGGAAGTTCCACCAGTCCCCATCGTCGGCATGGGTGGTCCCGTTGAGATTCGTGGAACGAACCTGCCAGGAATACACGCCCGGGACATAGGAGTCGATCAACTCGACATAGCCTTCGGCAGGGCCGGGCAGCCACTGGGTATCGCAGGCATCGTTGTCGACCATGTCCAGGCAGTACTCATAGGACTCGGCTCCCCGGCTTGGCCCCCAAGCCAACACACTCGTAATGACCGGATTGGACGGGTACCACCAGAGCTCTGAACCATCATTGGGATTGCGTTTATCGAAGGTCACCGGCGGCGCGTTTGGATCGGGCCCGGAAACGGTGATGGTCACGGTATATCCGCTGGAGGTCTCGGAATCGACTGTCATGACCAGACCGGATTGGATGTCAGTGAACGTCTCGCCAACCGTCCAGATTGTGCCATCGTCACTGGTATCACCGTTATCGTCGGCATCGAGCACGGTGGCGGTGCCGTAGGTCACTTTGTGAATGACGACTCCCTCGCCGGGTAGTTTCACATCGTAGCCGGTCTTGCGGCGGGCCTCCAGTGTATAAAAACTCCCCAGGCCGTCATCCACGGGAATTTGTGCGAGCAGATAGTTTTCGGTTTGCGGCAGGGCCAGTTGTTCGAGCGTGATGGTTGCAGAACTCGATTCGCCAGGGGCCATGTCACCGCTGTCGGGCGCAAGGAACTTCCGCTCCGTGGCGACCCAGCCGAGCATGTCCTTGTGATAGGAAATGGTGTGCTGCCCCAAACAGCCATAGGTGTCATCCCGGGAGATATCGCAATTGCTCCACCAGCCGCTCATCACATCCCAGACGTTGTCGTAAGGACCGCCCCAAGGGCCAAAAGAATGCGGCAGGCCGAACCCGTGGCCCATTTCGTGGGAGGTGACTGCCAGATCGGTATAGCCCCAGGGCGGCAGCCAGGTGGTCATCCAAATTTTATCCACCCCGTCGAGGAGCAGGTTTAATGAACCGCCCCAGGCATAGCCGTCCAGATCTGCATTGAACATCATGTTGATGCCGGCATACTGGGCAAAGTCCACGCTGGCGTCGGCCGCGGCGGTGCAATCCGCGGCCAGCGCGTAGAGGTCCATGCCCCCCATCGTATCGGTGGGATTATAGTAAACGCGGGGGTTGGGCAGGGTAAACCAGCCAAAGGCCGCGCTCCCGGTCAATTCGATTTCGTTATTCGATAATTCACGCCAGTAATGGTCCAGGCCGGGCCAGGCGGCGCCATACATACCCTGAAAATAAGGCAGGCTGCCTGGCTCATCGGGCATATCGCTGAACTTGCACAGGATGGTGACCCACGGCTGGGCCCCACTGACTTGCAGACCCGCATTCGGACTCTGCCGACCGCCTGCCAACGTCAAACTGGATGGCTCGATCCCCGCCTCTTTGTTTCCCGTGGACCACGTGCCGGTCGCCGCCACCCATTGGCGATTCGCCGCCCCCGCCCCGCCCAGGGCCTGAATCTGCGCTTCGGTGGGATTTACCCGCAGCATTCGACTGTCTTCCGTCCTCAGGTAATAGCGCATGTCTGTGGCATTGCCGATTGCATCGCCCCACAGAACGATCAGTTGACCGCGGACCGATGTGGGCGCCTCCGTCCCTCCTGCCGCGTTGACGATCAAAGCCCCTCCCAGGAAATGGATAACCAGCATCAGCGCTGTCAAAACTTTCAATATTCGGTGGAATGATTTCCCTGCTTTCATTGTTCTCTCCTTGATGTACCAGGTTCCGCGGAACACGAACTGTGTTTGCGCGCGCCTATACAACGAATTTTTCGTTGCGCTGGTTCCATCCGGGTATCGTTTTCTAAAACATCGTCTGGATTTTGACCTGTCAATCCGAACTTTGTCCATCGGACACGTGAGTTTTTCTGCGGCTATCAGAAAAAAATTGCCCCGCCTTGTCTCGGCCATCGCCCCAGATGCAAGGGACCGCGGGGACTCAAAACGTCCCCACCCGGGCGGATGGGGATGTTTTTGACTTTGGCTTACGGTAAATTGAATGCCGTGACCAGGAATACCGCCATCTGGGCGCGTGTGACGGTTCCCTTGGGGCAGAAGTTGCCACCGCCGCAGCCGCCGGTGATGCCTTCGGCGGCCAGGGCCCCGATCCAGGGAGCGAAGGGATTGTCAGCGTACGTCGCTGAATATGCCGGTCGCAGTGGGCGGGGTGTAGACAGGGTTGATCCTCCTTTTGCTGATTAGTTCGAACGCAAGAGCGTTTCGCCCAGTGCGACGATGGCGTCGACCTCGTCCGCCTGCCTAGCGCGCACGCCGCGCAGTTCGATGGTTAGACCGTTCGATGTCCGCGTGATGACGGGGGCGGCGCCCTTCCAGGCCAGCAGGGCAGCTTGGACCGCCGGCGTGACGACTTCCGCCGCTTCGAAGGGACTCTGCGCCCAGAGCATGTAGCGCTTATGGAAGTCCCCGCCCCCCACGCGGACCTCGGACAGGCCCTCCGCTTCGGCGCCGAGCGCCAACTCCAGCATCTGTCGGGTGAGCATGTCGCCGAAGCCGCCCAGGTCGACCTGCGAGGTGCGCGGCCCGACCAGCAGGGGACTGCCTGCCGCGCCCGCCTGCCAGGTGGTGGACATGGAGATATTGCTCGAACCGGGCGCCGCCTCCTGCCCGCTGGAGCGCGAGAGGGATTCCAGCGTCCAGCCTGGCGCTCGGATGTGCAATCCCCAGGCCAGCGGTTCGCGGATGGGTTCATAAGTCCAGCCGCGTTGCGTGGCCATTTGGACGAGTTTCTGTTCCTCTGCCGCCTGGTTGCGGCGCACAAGCAGGAAGACCGCGCCGCCAATCACGGCCAAAACGGCCAGGACGATGAGGTTGAGCAGGATGTCGGTCATGGTCTGATAGCCAAAGAGTCAAATAGCCGGATGGTCAAATAGTCAGTTGGCCGTGGGGGGCTCGGCGGGGGAGGCTTTCTTGTTGCGGCGGACGAGGAAGAAGACTCCGCCGCCGACGACCAGCAGGCCCACGCAGCAGAACCCGAGGAAGGCGCCGCCGCCCACGACGTACCAGATGGCGTTGCCGCTCAGGAAACCGACCTTGCTCACCGCGCGGATGCTGTTGGGCTGGCCCAGCAGCAATTGCCAGCTCAGGGTGTTGCCATCCTGCAGGGTGGAGTTGTGCTCGACCAGGCTCCCGGGCATGGTCACGATCCAGTACATCTCTGCGCCAGTCGGGGCGTTGCTGTCGCCGCTCAGGTCGAGGGTGATGTCGTAGGTCATCTGGCCGTTCGCCAGCGAGATGTCGTTGACGACCGTATCGGTGGTGCCGTAGATGGCCTTCAATTCCTCCAGGGAAGCGAAGGGCGTTTCGTAGATGCACCAGGTCTCGGTCTCGTTGCGGGTCTCCTGGCGGATGCTGGTACCGGGCGGGGTATTTTCGTTTTGGCCTGCGCAGAAATCCTCGCCGGCGCTGCTCAGCCCGGCCATCGAGGCTTCATCGCCCTGGAAGCCGATCTCCTGCACGTATTTGCCCGAGCCGTTGCTGCCGATCTCGGTGATGAAGTTGACTTTGCAGGCCGAGAGCAGAAGCGCCAGGGCTGCGACCAGGATGGGGAAGAAAAACTTGCGTGATTTCATGGGGGGCTCCTTGGGTTAGTCGAGGAATACAGGAATATAGGCGATCACACCGATTTCGATGAAGCACAGCGGCATGACAAAGACCAGCAGAAGCATGGCAACCTGCCTGAAGCGATCCAGTTTGGAGGGGGCGCGTTCCGCGGCGATACCGGTCATCTCACGCATGGGACGTTCCTTGCGGAAGCGGGAGATGGGTGGAATCCTGTGGAGGTTCCTGGGTCAGGCTTTCGATGCGGGCGGTCATTTCCTCCCCATTGATGAAGGGATACGAACGCTGGGTGAGCGCATCCATGACCGAGCCGCGCAGCACGCCATTCGAATCCCGCCAGCAGCGGACGATAAAACTGAAGTGAAAGGAAATCGGGTCGCTCATCATGTCCCCACTATACCCAGTCGCTCTCGCGTGACTCTCGCGGGTTTGTCGTTAAAACAATCGGAACGCAAGCTGCCATCCTGCTGCGCTCCGAGTTTGCGCTACGATTCTTCCAAACGGCCCACGTCGCGCTGGAGGGTGCGCAGGCTGACGTTCATCATCTCCGCGATCTGCGCGAGGGAGGGGTCCCTGCCCTGGGCGCGGGCTTCGCGCAGGATGCGCAGCAGGCGGGCACGGCGCAACTGGACGGCGCCTGCTGCATTCTTGAGGGCCACGTCGGCGGCGCCCGCATCCACGGTCAGGGATATGGGCACGGAGGGCCTGCCAGGGGCCGGGACGAGGCGCGTCTCCACCCGTGGGCGCGGGGCCAGGCCGCGGGCGTAGACTTGTTCCATCAGGCGGCGGACGGTTGGGTCGCGGCGGAAGTAGGCATCCAGCGCCTCGGGGTCTTCGATCTCGGCCGCATAGTTCAGCAGGTTTTTGTAGCCGCGCTGGAAGTAGTCTTCGGCTTCGTCCTGGCGGCCCAGCGAGTCGAGGGCCGAGGCGTGGGCATAGTAGATCTCGGAGGCGATGTCGTACAGTTCGCTGCGCATCATCTCGTCCATCGCGGCGGTGGTGAAGGTGAGCGCCTGCTGCGGGTCGCCTTTTTGCAAATGAGCCAATCCGATATAGCCATAGAGTTCGGGGATGAAATCGGCTTCTTCGAGCTGTTGGTAGATCGGGAGGGCCTGCCCGCACATGGCGATGGCGGCGTCAGGCTCGCTCCTCAGCCAGTGGATGTAGCCGAGCATCGCGTACACCGAGGCCATCCAGCCCTGCGACTGGTGTTTCTCGAAAATTTCCAGCGCTTGATGACCCAGCGATAAAGCCTCGCCGAGGTCGGTGCCTTCGGCCAGGGCCAGCCCAAAGGCCAGGTGGTAGGTGTTGCGCGCCATGCCCTGCTCATCGTTCAACGTGGCGAACAGGTCGCGTCCCTGGCGAATGTAGTGGATGCTCTCGTCGTTGCGTCCCAGCGAGGCCAGGGCGACGGCCAAGTTGTGCAGCGTCTCAGCCTCGTCGCGTTTCATGTTCAGGTCGCGGGCGATCTGCAGGGCGCGCTCGTGATGCTGAATGGACAAACGGTACTTCCCCGCCTGTTGATAGGCGATACCCAGCTTGCCCTCCACGCGCGAGAGCAGGGGCAGGAACCCGTGTTCGCCGGCGTAGGTTGCGGCATGATGGAAGGTCTCCAGGGCGTCACGCTCAAATCCCTGGCTGATCTGCAGAATACCTTTGAGCAGCAGCCCCCGCGCCATGAAATACGGCAGGTTTTCCTTCTCGGCCTGGGTGATGACCTGGTTGGCGCAGCGCATGGCTTCGAGCGGCTGGCCTGTGCGCTGGCAGGCGGAGCCCTGGTCGGCCAGCAGGAGCAGTTCAGTGCCCAGGTCCTTTTGGCGATGGGCTTCGAGGATGGCAGCTTTGCAGCGCTCCACCACGTGGGAGAATTCCCGAAGTTCGACAGAAAGATGGATCTGCTGAACATGGATCAGCATTGGCGGAGGAACATGCCTGGCGAGAATCTTCTTTGCGCAGGCGAAGTCGCCGCGCAGTATGGCCGAGGCCGCCTCCAGACCATCGGCTTCGATGCCCGCCGATTTTTTGCGCAGCGACTCGATGCAGGCTTGCAGGCTGCGGAAGTCGCCGCGCCAGAGGGAGGCCTGTCCGCGTTGGAAGAGGTCGCGTAGAGACGTGGGCAGGCTCAAGTCCGCGTGGGAGGGGGGAGGCGGGGCTGCCTGCGCGCGGATGGCCTGCACGAGTTCCAGCGTGGCAGGCTCGGGGTCGAGTCCCATCTCTTCCTTGAGGTGGATACGGAAGCGGTCGAAGGCCGCCAGCGCCGCGCCGCGTCCGCCGCTGGTTTGGTGGGCGCGCAGCAATCCGCGCAGGTGGTACTCGTCGAAGGGTTCGATTTGATTCAGTTTTTCGAGCAGTGGGACAGCCTGCCTGGGTTCCCCGTTTTGCAGGAGGTGGGTGCCCAGGGTTTGCAGGGCGCGCACGTAGGCCAGATATAGATTCTCGCGTTCCAGCAGCAGCCAGTCGAGATCCTGCTCGGGCAGCAGGTCGCCGCGATACAGGTCGATGGCGCAGGCCAGGCTGGCGGGATCGCCCTGTCGGGCCAGGCGGCGGAACTCGTCCACATCGAGCTGGACCTGTGTTGCGTCGAAGCCGATCTCGCCGGGCGTGGCGCAGAGCGGGAAGCCGGGCAGGTGTTTGCGCACCAGCCACAGGCAATCGCTGATGCGGGCCTTGGCCGCCTCGCCAGGCGAGTCAGGGAAGAGTCCGCCCGCGATCCCTTCCCTTTTCTGCGGCGTAGGATGCAGCAACAGCCAGGCCAGCAGGGCCTGCGCGCGGAAGGGCGGGGACGCCACAGGCAGACCGCCGCGCAGAATCCTCAAGCCGCCGAGCAGGTGAACCTGCCAGGCAGGGTGTTCGGGTGTGTCGACGAGTGGGGATGCCATGTGCCCTTGAATCCTGGTTTGATTATACGGCATTTGGGTGTGATGATATTTGGGAATGAAAAACGCCGCCCGTTTGGGCGGCGTTTTGTGTGCGGGAGGTGTTACGGCAGGTTGAAAGTCGTGACCAGGAAGACGGCCATTTCGGCGCGCGTTACGGTTCCCTTGGGACAGAATTTGCCGCCGCCGCAGCCTCCGGTGATGCCCTCGGCAGCCAGCGCCTCGATCCAGGGAGCGAAGGGATAATTGGTGGGCACGTCGGCGAAGACGCCGCTTGCGGCGGGCGGAGTGTAGCTGCTGCCATTCCTGGCGACCATCAGGAAGACGGCCATCTGCTCGCGTGTGACCGGAGCGTCGGGACAATAGTTTCCGCCGCCGCAGCCGCCGGTGATGCCTTCGGCTGCCAGTTGCTCGATCCATTTGGCGAAGCCGTTGCTGGCGGGGACATCGTTGAAGAGGCCGCTTGCGGGGGGCGGGGTGTAGCCCGTGCCATGCTCGGCGACCAGCAGGAAGACCGCCATTTGCGCGCGGGTGACGCTGGCTTCGGGACAATACATCAGCGGGGAGGCAGAACAGCCGCCGGTGACGCCATTGTTGTAGAGGAGTTCGATGAAGGTGCTGGCCCAATAGGTGGTGGGCACATCGACAAAGATAGCGACTTTTTCTTCATATGAACCGATGTCGCAGGCCGCCCCCTGTGGTCGAGCTACGCCGCGCTGATCCGTGGTTGGCGCGCCGCTGCCGCAGGTGCCGGCATCCTTTGCCGGGCTGAGGGCCAGTAATGCGTGCGTCATGGTCAGCTCGGTCGGTAAAACTACGCTCGAAAAGCCAAGAGGCGCTAACAAGATATCGGTATTAGGCTGATTGCCATTCGCAGTGCTTGAACCGCAGCTCACTCCCTGCCACAGGCTAAAAAGCTGGCTTTCGGGAGCTTCATATAACAGGCATTGATTGCTGTTTGGGTCAAAGGCTGTATTGGCAGAAAAAAGAGTGTTGACCATTGCCAGGTGCGTTGCCGCGCCGCTATTGTGCAATATGCCTCCGCCGCCACCGAGCGCAGAATTTTTAGCGATGGTGACATTGGTCAAGGACAGCGTCCCAGTGTTGAATACACCGCCGCCGAAGTTAGCCTGATTCTCCGAAAGAGTGGAATTGGTCAGGGTTAGGTTCGCTGCATCGGTGTTGAAGACCGCGCCCCCATCCCCGCTGGTATTCAACGCAAGTGTCGCCCGCGTCAGGGTCGTCACTCCGTTGTTGTACAAGCCCCCGCCGCCCGATGTCGCCGAATTTCCAGACAGCGTGACATCGGCCAGCGCAAGCGTGCCATTTTGATTGTAGAGCCCGCCGCCATAAGCCGCCTGGTTATTCAGCAGTTGGACATTTTGCGCAGTCACCTGTCCATTGAAGTTATAAACGCCCCCGCCGGTATTGGACGTGTTGCCCGTCAGGGTCGTCGCGCCATCGAGCACAAGCGTGCTGTTGTCATTGGTAATGCCGCCGCCGTGGGGCGCCGTGTTGTTCGTGATCGTCACCTGGCTTAATGTAACGCTGCCGTTTGACTGGTAGAGGCCCCCGCCGAAATCAAATGCGGTGTTTTGATCAATCAGGCTGCTGGCGATGGTTCCGCTGCAATTACGCAGGGAGATGGCCCCGCCAGCCGCTACAAGAGCCGAGTTGCTCCGCAACGTGGTGGTTTGGATATCCAGCGTGGCATTCCAAACATCCAGCCCACCGCCAGTGCCGCCTGCCAATTCGCTGGTATTGCCCAGCACTTCGCTGGCGATCAGGGTCAACATGCCTTCATTAAGACTGATCGCCCCCCCGCCTCCGTTTGAACTGTTTCCGGTAAAATGACTGTTGGTGACGCTCAGGGAAGCATGTTCTGCGTCAATCGCCCCGCCAGAGGTTGTGGAATTGTTATTGCTGAACGCGACATCATCGAGCGTGAGATAGGTGTAATCGCCGCTGAAATTCGGTTCCACGAAGATTGCGCCGCCGCCGGCAGCGAAACCATTGATCAACTTTATGTGATGCAGCTCAACCCGTGCCTGTTGAGTGACAAAGAAAATGCGCGTGCTGTTGCCGCCCGAGAGCGTGATCAAGCCGCCGCCATCCACCACGGTGCCATCATACAGAAGTTTTTCTCCAGTCACAACAATCGTGTGGGGATTGGCGCCGCAATTAAAGCTCAGCACTCCGCCGGGTGCGGTTGCGCCGGGGTAAAGCTTCGCCAGGGCGGCGTTGAGCGCGGCCTCTGTGCAACTGGCAGGTGAGCCTGTGCCCACCACCGCGCTATCTGCGAGAACTGGATGTGTACCGACGAACGCTAATAACAGGGTCAGGCTCAAAATAAAAGACAGAATTTTTCTTTTCATTATCTTTCTCCTTGAGGAGGTTCGCTCCTCTATCATATGGAATTTAGGTTATGCATTGGAGTGGGTTACGCTTATAAAAAATGTGATGGTTTAATCACCTCCGCAGTTTCGATCACTTTGGCACCGCGCTGCTGTCGCCAAAACCGGTAGGCAGCACAAGGCAGGCAGGCAAAGTTAAGGTCAGAACAGACATCATTTTTGATCCCATTTGAAAGATCATTCTCGATCAAAACCGTGATGGTTTCTGTCACCTCGACCAATTCAGTCATCTTGATCATAAACAAGCGCTGGAAAGTGCCATGTTTCATATGCCCATCTTACAAGCAAGGTCGTGATCAAAAGTGACATTTTGTGACAAGCGAAAATAGCGGGATGTACAGCCGTTCAGCGCATCACACGACGCTGAAAGCTGACACTGTCCGAAAGGCATATCCAGTTCGACGGAGCGATCCAATTAATTTCCCCATCCAGAAAATTTTAATGGCTCATCTTACACAGAAGAGACGGCACTGCACACCGCCCTGGCGGAAACAAAAAACGCTTCCGTTGCTGGAAGCGTTTTTTAGAGTTGCCGGTTATTTTACGGCAGGTTGAAAGCCGTGACGAGGAATACCGCCATCTGCGCGCGGGTGACGGTGCCATTTGGACAGAAGTTGCCGCCGCCGCAGCCGCCGGTGATGCCCTCGGCGGCCAGGGCCTCGATCCAGGGGGCAAAGGGATAATCGGCGGGCACGTCTGCAAAAACACCGCTCGCGGCGGGCGGGGTGTAACCCGTCCCATGCTTGGCGACCAGCAGGAAGACGGCCATCTGTTCACGGGTGACGGGGGTATTGGGGCAATAATTGCCCCCGCCACAGCCACCGGTGATGCCTTCAGCGGCCAGTTGCTCGATCCATTTGGCAAAGCCGTTGCTGGCGGGGACATCGTTGAAGATGCCGACCGCATCGGGCGGAGTGTAACCCGTGCCATGCTCGGCGACCAGCAGGAAGACGGCCATCTGCGCGCGGGTGACGGTGGAGTCGGGACAATACATCAGCGGGGAGGCGGAGCAGCCGCCGGTGATGCCGTTGTTGTAGAGACGCTCAATAAAGCTATTGGCCCAATAGGTGAGTGGCACATCGGCAAAGGTTGAGTATTTATACTCATACGCGCCAATATCACAATGACTCCCCTGTGGACGTGTCAACCCACGCTGATCGGTAGCCGGGCAACCGGTATTCGTACCCGAATCTGTGGCGGGTGAACCAGCTAGCAGGGCATGGGTTTGGGTGAAACCACTGTTATCGGCAAGAATGTCAAGCATGGGGTCTTGCCCAACGATGTTGCCATTCACGCCATCGGTCAACCCGCAGGAGCTGCCTTCGATCAAATTGTAAGTGGATGCGGCGTTCAGCGTCCCGGAACAATCTCCGCCGCTTGCGCTATTGGCAATGATGGTATTTGTCAGCGTGGGAACCCCGCTGCCGTTGAACATCCCGCCGCCACTGGCTGCAGAATTGCCGGAGAAGGTCACATTCATCAGCGTCGGATTGCTATTGTTGTACATCCCGCCGCCCTGAGGTCCCGCCGTGTTCCCTGAGAAAGTCACATTTGTCAGCGTTGGGTTGCTGTTGTTCTCGTTGTACATCCCGCCGCCCCTGCTCAGGGTTGAGTTGGCGCTGAATAGCACATCTGTCAGCGCAGGGCTGCTACTATTGCTGTTGTACATCCCGCCACCCGCGCCTGCCCAGTTGTCCGAGAAAGTCACATTTGTCAACGTTGGGCTGCTGTTGTTCTCGTTGTACATCCCGCCGCCGTAGCCAAAGGTATTGGTTGAATTTTGGCTAAAGATGACGTTCGTCAACTGTGGGCTGCTGCCGTAGTTGAACATTCCGCCGCCAAGACCATCATACGTTGTACCGTTGACGAGACCGCCTGCAAAGTTGTCGGAGAAAGTTACGTTGGTTAAGATTGGGTTGCTGCCGCTGTTGGCCATTCCACCGCCGCCGTATGGGCCGGCGCCAAGGTTGGCGCTAAAAGTCACGTTTGTCAGGGTCGCGTTGCTGCCGATGGCGTTGTACATCCCGCCGCCATTATTATTCGCAGAATTTTGGCTAAAAGCCACATTGGAAATTGTCATCGTTCCTGCGTTATAAACGCCGCCGCCCCTTGACCCACTTGTGGAGCACAGCCCGCTGCAAGCCCCGTTCTGCACAGTCAGACCGTCAAGAGTCAAGTCGCCGGCTGCACTGACTTCAAAAACGCGATAGGCCGCAGGTGTGCAGTTGTTCGGCAGGGTAACCGGGTTACAGTCGGAGGCCTGGACGATGGTGTTCGCCAGGCCATTGCCGTTGATGACGATGGCAGTCGTCACGGCGGGCAATTGATTGCCGAGCGTGATGGTGTAGTTCGCGGCAAAAGTGATGGTATTCGCATCGCTGTTCGCGTTGGCCGCGTTGAGCGCTTCGCGTAGGGTGCAGTTTGCATCCGAGCAAGCGTTGTCATCGTAATCGGCGGCGGTGGTGACGGTGAAAGTGGGGCCAGCCTGGCTGAATTCAAATTCATACGCGCCCATATCGCAGGCCGCATCGCGTGCTTTGCCGCGCTGGTCTTTGCCATTCACCGAGGCGGCAGAGCAGGTGGCATTATCGCCCATGTTGATGGCATCGGAAAAAATCAGGAGCGGGATGGTTTGGGTGGGTCCGCCGTAATTTCCGAGCGTCCCAAGGTGGAGGTTGGGTGTATTGGCAAAACTCGCGCCGCAACTGCCGTCATCCGCTGCGTTGGCTGTTCCATCAAGCGTGCCAAAGCAGTTATCGCCGGCTGTTCCCTTGACCACCAAGGTGTTTTTCACCGTCGCCGAACCGCTGCTGTAGATGCCGCCGCCCGTGGTGTCTGTATTGTTACCGGAAAAGGTTGTGTTCAGCGCTGTGAGCGTGCCAGTGCTGAAGATACCACCGCCGCCGATAATTGTCGTGCTGTTCTCAGAGAAGGTGCTGTTCGCCACATTTGCTGTGCCAGTGTTGTAGATGCCGCCGCCACCCTTGGCAGTGTTACCAGAGAAAGTGCTGTTCGTCACATCCAAAGTGCCAGTGTTGACGATACCGCCGCCGCCTGCATCTATTGCGCTGTTGCCAGTGAAAGTGCTATTGTCCACAGTCAGTGCGCCATAATTGAAGATGCCGCCGCCAACACTGGCACTGTTGTCAGAAAGCGTGCTGTTTGTTACGGTCATCACGCCGCCGCTTTTATTGAAGAGGCCAGCGCCGAAGACTGCGCTGTTGCCAGAAAAGGTACTGGTTGTTACGTTTACCGTGCCGTTATCGTTGTAGATGCTGCTGCCCTGGTCTGCACTGTTGCCAGAGAAGGTGCTGTTCGTTATGGTTACCGTGCCATTATTGTTGTAGAGGCCGCCGCCAAAGTTGCCAATTGCCTGCCCCTTTGTAACGGTGAGATTATTCAGGTTAAAGAAGACGCCGGTATTGACGTAAAACACACGCACATCACCCGCGCCGTCCCCAGTGGTATCGCCGCTGACGCTGATGCTGTGTCCCGACCCATCGATGGTCAAGTCACTGCCAATAGTCAGTTCGCTGGCAAGCTGGATGGCGTAATCGCCCGCGAAGGTAATCGTATCACCTTCTCCTGCATCTGCGATGGCTTGGCGCAGGGAGCCTGCGCCGCTATCGTTGGCATTGGAGACGATAATGGTTGCCGCTGCAGACGCGGGGGTAAGGTTCGCTGCGCTGAATGTCAGCGCCAGCAGGATCGGAACAACCGACCAAAAGTTCAAAAATCTGTGCTTCATAGTATTCTCCTGGTAGAAAGATAGTGTCGTTTTAATTGCTCAAAGCAGCTTCTGATAATTTAGATGTATACCCTTAATGATTAAAAATGATGGTACAGTTAAAGTACTGGTAGGGTGGAATCTTTCAAAAATGATAGAATTCATTTATGCCTGAAACGTATTTCGATAAATTCTTTCTCAATGACCTGGTGATCAATTTCATTTCCCTGCTGATTATTTTGGTCTTTATCACCATCGGGCATGTCAGACGCATGAGACAGGGATACGCCGAATCATCCAATCAGTTGGTTGCCCTGTTCTTCTTCATAGTCCAAACGAGTGTGGATGCCTGTCTGGCTGGTTTCGGTCTGGCAAATTCGGATATTTTTTTTGCGGTTCGCAGGTTGTTCATTTTGCCTGGGCTTTTATTTGTCTTCTTATACTTTTTGGAAGACTATGAGGATGGAAATTTGCAGCCCCAGCACAAACATGCAAAAACGATTTTGTTGGTAGTTTTTGCGCTACAGATGACGCTGAATGTGCTCTGGCTGGTTTCCCTGTCTTCACAAGGAATGATCTTTCGCCTCCCTTCGAGTTTGGATACGCTTCGTAACATCCTTTTCCTGGTTATCGTACTGGGGCTGGCATTCGTCACCTGGCGCGGCATGTCCAGACTGAATACGGATGTGAAATCTGAATCGAGATCCGCCCTGAAGCGTTATACTTTTTTATTTCTAGTCCTGGCGATCATCCCCATGCTCTTGATTGCGCGTGGACGATTGTCTTTGTCGGATTCCCAGGTTGGGCTGTTTACCTCGCTTGGGTTGATGATCATCTTTACAGGCGCGACGGTCATCCATGCGGGTTCGCGCAGAGAGCCGGATCTGCTAGTCACGCGCGTTTCCTTGCTTATTTCGTTGGCTTTGTTTCTCTTGTTGGGGTTGATCACTTATCTGGTTTCCAATTCCCTCGTGTCCGATTCGGGCGTGCCTTCAGACCCGCAAGTGCTGGCGCGCGCCATGCGTCCGTTCTTGATCGTTCAGGCGGCTTTGGTGTTGGTTCACTTATTCGTCCTGCCCCGTATCTTGCGCCTGACCTTGCCGGAATACAAAGTGGAAGATCAAACGCCGAAAACACTGACCCCCCGTCAGCGCGAAGTGATGCGTTTATTGGCAGATGAGAAGAGTAACCAGCAGATCGCCCTGGAATTGAATATCACCGTGAGCACAGTCAAAAATCACGTTACCATTCTGATGAAAACCCTTGAAGCGCCCAATCGCTACCGATTGGGATGGATTGCCCGCAGTATGCTTCAAAAGAAGGAGTTGTGAAGACAACTGTTTGGGAATCGAGAATGTGGGGGACTCCTTTTTCGGTATTTTCTAATTCAAAGCAATACAATTCAGGCAGGTTTCCTGCCTAAATGACAAATATCACTTGATTTGCAAACACAAAAGAGTTATGAAATCTCTCTCACGGCTTCTCCAACCCGTGCGCCTCCAGCAGCTTCTCGTCCTCCAGGATCTCAGCCGTTAACCCATCCGCCACGATTTGACCATCGTCCATGACCACGGTGCGGGGGAACAACTCCCGCGCCAAGGCCATGACATGGGTGGGGACGAGCATGACGTCCCTGGCGGAAACAAAAACGCTTCCGTTGCTGGAAGCGTTTTTTAGCGTTGCCGGTTATTTTACGGCAGATTGAAAGCCATAACGAGGAATACCGCCATCTGGGCGCGGTTGACAGTTCCCTTGGGGCAGAAGTTGCCGCCGCCGCAGCCGCCAGTGATGCCCTCGGCGGCCAAGGCTTCGATCCAGGGGGCAAAGGGATAATCGGCGGGTACATCCGCAAAGATTCCGCTCGCGGCGGGCGGAGTGTAGCCGCTGCCATACTTGGCGACCAGCAGGAAGACGGCCATCTGTTCACGGGTGACGGGGGTATTGGGGCAATAATTGCCCCCGCCACAGCCACCGGTGATGCCTTCAGCGGCCAGTTGCTCGATCCATTTGGCAAAGCCGTTGTCGGCGGGGACATCGTTGAAGATGCCGACCGCATCGGGCGGAGTGTAGCCCGTGCCATGCTCGGCGACCAGCAGGAAGACGGCCATTTGGGCACGGGTGACGGTGGAGTCGGGACAGTACATCAGCGGAGAAGTGGAGCAGCCGCCGGTGATTCCGTTGTAATACAGCTGCTCGATGAATCGGCTGGCCCAATTGGAAAGCGGCACGTCTGTGAACGTGGCGGTTTTGATGAGGCTGTAGACTTCACCCGTGGTAAATCCACCCGCCAGCGGATTATTGGCGGCGTCCTGGATATTGCCGCCGCCGATCACATCGAGTCTGAGTGTGCCGTTGCCGCTGCCTGTGTCGACCGTTACGGTGTAGGTGTCGCCTGAACCGTTCACGGCTGTCACCGAGGCGCCGCTGATCCCAGCGCTGGTCGCGAGGATGAAGTCGTCGAAGGCTGGCCCGCTCCCATCCACGCCTGTGACGGGTTCGGAGAAGGTCACGGTGAAGTCCACGCTGGCCAGGTCGGTCGGGTTGGGATTGGCGCGGGTGATGGAAAGAATGATCGGCGCTTCTGTTTCAACGCTCCAGGCGTGGGATGCAGGGGACGGGTCGGCGTTCCCCGCCAGGTCGATGGCGTAGACTTCGAAGGTGTGCGGGCCATCTGCCAGCGCGGATGATGTGAACGGACTGCTGCAAGGCGCAAACTCGCCAGTGTCGACCCTGCACAGGAAAACATCCAACCCGCTGCCCGCACCGTCGTCGCCGTCGAAGGTGAAGGTGGGAGTAATGTCGTTATCCAATACGGGTGGAGTGGTCAGGAACGAGGTTTCGGGGGCGACGGTTTCCACCGTCCAGGCATGGGATGCTGGGGATGGGTCGGCGGTCCCGGCCAGGTCGATGGCGTAGACATCAAAGGTGTGTGCGCCCTCGGAGAGTGTGTTCAATGTATACGGACTGGCGCAAGTGGTGTAGGGACTGTCATCCACACGGCACAAGAAAACGGAAATGCCGCTATTCACTCCATCGTCTCCACTGAATGTGAAGGTGGGAGTATTATCCTTGTCAAACGCGGGCGGAGCGCTCAAGATGGAAGTTTCGGGGAGTGTTGTATCTTCTATTGCCTCATAAGCGCCAATGTCGCAATGCAATCCCTGCGGGCGAGTCACACCACGTTGATCGGTTTCGGTACAGGTGTTGTCATTCCCTGCATCGATCGCGGATGAACCCGCCAGGAGCGGGATGGTTGGGGTAAAGCCGCCATAATTGCCCAGGGTGCCCAGTTTTGGATCATCAGTGATGATGTTTGTCCCACCTGCATAGCCACCTTGCACGACGCTATCGCTGATAGTGGGAGTACTATAAGTATTGTAAATTTGTGCGCCATGTGGAGAGATGTTTTGCCAAAGAATCGAGTTTTTTATTGTTATGTCACTACTTTCATCAAGTATTCCGCCCCCAGAATAGTTGGCAGAGTTGTTGGCAAAGGTGACGTTTTTTAGGTCAAGGGCGCCATTGGTGGTGTATATTCCGCCGCCACTATCAAAGGCGGTATTGCTGCTAAATGTTACGTTCAATAGCTTCAGGTTTCCACCATAGGCGTAAATTCCACCTCCATATCCACGGCGAATTCCCCAATAATATCCGTCCGCCGAATTATCCGTAAAGGTCACATTGGTTAACTCGGAAATATGATATTGATCATACGTTCCATATATTCCTCCTCCGTACATGGCCGAGTTTTTGCTGAATGTTACATTTGTTAGCGTGGCACTGCTGTAGTAATTGGATATTCCGCCACCGTAATCAGCCGTGTTGTTGAGAAATTCCACATTCACCAATATCGGCTTGCTGTTTTCTACATTCAACATGGCTCCGCCGTTTCCGCCGCTTCCGTTATTGTCTCCCATGGCTGTATTCCCATTAAAAACAACGGAAATTAATATTGGATTGCTGTCATCGCAATTGTTCAATCCGCCGCCGTGGTCTGCAGAATTGTTTTTAAAGGTGACATTTGTCAGCGTTGGGCTGCTGCCGAAGTTGTTGCGCATACCTGCCCCCATGTAGGCTGAGTTATCCACAAATGAGACATTCGTCAATATTGGGCTGCTATAGTCGTTATCCATGCCTCCCCCTATACCAGCCCAATTATTGATGAACACAATATTCACCAATTGTGGCTGACTTTCATAGTCATAGATTCCGCCTCCACCATAACGGGCGGTGTTGCTGCTGAATATTACATTTTGAATTACTGGATCGCTTTGGAAGTTATATAGCCCACCACCATAATAAGAAGACGTCTCTCCATTTGCATTGCCCGCCGTGACCGTGAATCCATCCAGGATTGCGCCGCTTGCGCCTGTGACCACGTGATAGGAATTCTCGGCGCGGGTGGGCTCGTCTGGCAGGATGTTGTCGTTGTCATTTCCAAGCAAATCCCCGCTGAGGGTGGTGACATTCGTGGCAAAGTCGCGCTCGCTGCGGGCGGATTCGGTCCCCGAGAATCCACCGTACACGGACACGCCGCTCTTGAGCTGGAAGGTGGCGGCGCGGTCGGTGCCCGTGGTGGGTTTGTAAAGGCCCGCCTGGACCCAAATCTCTTGTCCAGAGACGGCGTTGGTCAGGGCATATTGCAGGTCACAGGCATTGTCCCAACTGGAACAAGCTCCGCTGGTCAGACCGTCTGGGGTTGCATACAATACGCTGGAAGTTTGTATTTCATATGCTCCAATGTCACAGGCGGGATTGGATCGTGCTAATCCGCGCTGGTCGGTCGCGGGACAGTTATTGCTGGTTGCATTGATGGCTGGGGAACCTTCCTCGATTGGGATGGTTTGCGTAAAGCCGCCATGATCCCCAAGTGTCCCGAGCAGGGGATCCTCGGTGATGATGTTTGAGCAAATGCTGTAGATCGAACATTCTCCCTGGATCACACTATCGCTGATCGTGACAATGCCTGTGTCGTAGACTTGCAATCCGCTCAGGTCAGTGTTTCCCCAAAGGATCGTGTTATGGAGGGTCAAATAGCCGTAATCGTTGTAAACGCCGCCGCCATTTGAGTCGGCTGTATTCCCGTTGAACGTGATATTGATCATGGTGGAGGTGGAACCAGCAGAGTGTGAAAAATTGGCAACCCCGCCGCCGTTTTGGGCTGAATTGCCTGCAAAGGTGGCGTTGGTCAGGTTTACATGACCGAACATGGACTGCAATATACCGCCGCCATACGTGACCGCTGAGTTGTTGAAGAAGGTGATGTTGTTCATCACCAGTCCATCCGACTCATTGTAAAGGCCGCCGCCCACGTTCGCAGAATTGTGAATAAAGGCGACATCCGTCAAAGTGGAATTTCCCTGGCCGACGAACATGCCGCCGCCATTGGTCGTCGAGGAGTTGTTATCGAAGGTGACCCTCGTTAAGGTCGGATTATTGGAGGGACTAGCCGTATACATTCCACCGCCAGCTATCCCATAATTTTCACGGAAGATAACATCCGTCAAAACTGTGTCGCTGTGCAGGCTCACTATCCCACAGCCGGTGTTTCGGAGGAAGAGAATGTTTGTCAATATGGAACCACTGTAAAGATCGAGAAGGCCACCGCCGCTATCGTTGGGGAACGGACTTCCATTCGCATTGCCTGCCGTGACCGTGAATCCATCCAGGATCGCGCCGCTTGCGCCTGTGACCACGTGATAGGAATTATCGGCGCGGGTGGGCTCGTCTGGCAGGATGATGTCGTTGTCATTTCCAAGCAGATCCCCACTTAGGGTGGTGACATGGACCGTAAAGTCGCGTTCGAAACGGACAGATTCGTTGCCCCGAAATCCGCCGTACACAGCCACTCCGCTTTTGAGCTGGAAGGTGGCGCTGCGGTCAGTGCCTGTGGTCGGTTTGTAATGGCCTGCCTTGACCCAGATTTCATCCCCGCTGACGGAGTTCGTCAATGCGCTTTGCAGGGAACAGGCATTGGCCCAAGTGGAGCAGTCTCCGCTTCCATTGGAGGTAACGTGGAGAACCCCAGCCGCGCGCGCGGGGGTCATGCCCAGCGGGCCAAAGGATAGGCACAGGATCAGGAACGCACTCAGAACGCGGGTCGCAACAACGAAACTTTTGGTCGACATGGATAACCTCCTGACGGGAAACGCTCAGACTGCGAATTTGGATGGGGTGGGCAGAATGTATGCTTGTCGTGTCCACCTGCGTTGCGGTTTCGATTATATCCTGCTCTGGCTCCCTTGAGAGTTTGTTTCTTAAGGGCTTTTTACCACTGAGATCACAGAGAACACTGAGGAAAAACCCTTAAAATATCTCCGTGGACTCTTTGTTCTCTGAGGTGAATGCTCTTTTCTTATACAAATTGGTACTTAAGAAACGCTCTCTGAGGCGCACAGCCCTGCAAGGAAACGATTGAATGGGGAATGTGATAAATTGACGTTTCCATTGGAAAAGAAGTTCCAAAGTACGAAAACAAAAATGCCCTCACCGGGAGGGCATTTCTTCGAAGAAGACAGATGGCCTATCCCTTCTCCAACCCGTGCGCCTCCAGCAGCTTCTCGTCCTCCAGGATGTCCATCGTCAGCCCATCGGCCACGATCTGACCATCGTCCATCACGATGGTGCGGGGGAAGAGTTCCTGTACCAGTCGCATGTCGTGCGTGGAGACCAGCATGGTGATGGGCAGGTCGCGCAGCAGGTGGATCAGGGTGCGGCGGGCGCGCGGGTCGAGTCCCGCCGAGGGTTCGTCGAGCACCAGCAGTTTGGGATTCATCGAGAGCACGGTGGCGATGGCGATGCGTTTCTTTTCGCCCACGCTCAGGTGGTGCGAGAGGCGTTCCTTGTAGGCGGACATGCGCACGGCTTCCAGCGCCGAGTCCACGCGCGCGCGCACTTCGTCCTCGGGCAGGCCCATGTGCAGCGGACCGAAGGCCACGTCCTCGAAGACGGTGGGGGAGAAGAGTTGGTCGTCGGGGTTCTGGAACACGAGTCCAACCATCGCGCGGATGGCAGGCAAACGGTCGGGGCTGAGGCGCAGGCCGCCGATCTCGATCTCGCCACCTCCCCCCAAAATTCCGTTCAGGTGCAGCATCAGGGTGCTTTTTCCCGCGCCGTTCGGGCCGACCAGCGCCACCTTGTCGCCTTCGCACAGGCGCAGCGAGACGCCGCGCAGGGCCACGTGCCCATCGGGGTAGGAGAAGTGCAGGTCGTTGACGTGCAGCACGTCCCCCTCACACTCGGGGAATTCGTATTTTTTGACAGGATGAGTCACAGGCATTAGAACCGTCCAACCAGTTGCAGGAGAATGAGGATGAAGATCGCCGCCGCGCCATAGGCCCAATCGCTGGGATGCAGGACGTGCGGATTAAGCGTGCGCAAGTGGCCGTCGTAGCCGCGCGCCAGCATGGCGTTGTAGATGCGGTCGCTGCGTTCGTAACTGCGCAGGAAGAGCTGGCCCGCCATGTTGCCCGCCACGCACGCCCGCCAAACCACGTTCCGCCCGGACCTGCGGCCTGGTTCTGCCGCCGAGCGGGAGTCCCGCGCCCGCAGCAGGCGCATGACTTCGTCGGTCAACACGAACAGGTAGCGGTACAGGAAGGCCACGATGGTGGTCAGGACGCCCGGCACGCGCAGGTGTTCGAAGGCGTGGATCATGTCGGGGAAGCGCGTGACCGCCACCAGCAGGATGGCCGCCTGCACCGAGATCCACGAGCGCAGCAGAATGCTGACGAATTTGATCACGCCATAATCGGTGGGGATGAGCACCAGCGGACCGAGCGACCAATCTGCCAGCGGCTTCCCGATGGGCGAGAAAATGGCCGAGACGGCGGCCAGCGCGAAAGGCAGGGCCACGAACGAGCGGCGGAAGGTGAAGTCCACGCCCAGGCGTGAGAGCGCATTCCATCCCAGCAGGACCAGCCAGGACAGCCCAAAGGCGGCCCAGGCGCCGTCGGGCAGCAGCGCGTTGGACAGGATGAACAGCACCGTCACCACCACCTTGACGCGCGGGTCGAGGCGGTGCAATCGGCTTTCAGCTTCGTGGAAACGGTCGAAAATTTCAGCGTGCATCAGGATTGATTGGATTTCCGCTTCAGCATATTGCCGAGCACGATCATCAAGCCCAGCAACACCAGCGCCCCGACCGTTCCCGCCACGATGGTGGAAAGGGCCGTCTCGCCCAGGAACGGAATGGTGTAATCGGGCAGGATCTGGTACGGTGCGGATTGCCCCAATTGGAGGAAACCCATGTCCTCGGCCACACGCTCCAGCCCATCGGGGTCGGCGGAGGCCAGCGGCGAGAGCAGCACCGCCAGCAGGGAGACGATCACGCCTGCGACGACCCAGCCGCCTCCGCCTTTCTCGGCGGTGGCCTTTTGTCCGAGCAGGTCGGGGCGGGTCTGTTCGATGAAGGCCAGCGCCGCCACTGTGACAATGGCTTCCCCAATGCCGATTAGCACGTGCACGCCCAGCATGGCGGGGATCACGATCTGCAATTGCGCCGCGCCGCTCAGCCACAGTTGCAGGGAGGTCATCAGGGCGGCGGCAACGACTGCCAGCCAGGCCGCTCCACCCGCCACGGCCAGGCGGATGCCCTTGCTCTGGCTGAGGACGCTGCGATACAGCCCATATCCGATCATGGCGGTCAGCAGGCCCATGTTGAAGATATTGGCGCCCATCGCCAGCAGACCGCCATCCTGAAAGAGCAGGCCTTGCAGGGCAATGACCGCGGTCATGACCAGTACCGAGGCCCACGGTCCCAGCACAATGGCTGCCAGCACGCCGCCCAGGAAGTGACCCGAGGTGCCGCCCATCACGGGGAAGTTCAGCATCTGTGCCGCAAAGATGAAGGCGGCCATGATACCCATCAAGGGTACCTGCTTCTCGCCCAACGACTTGTTGGTTTTCGAGACTGCCACGCCAACCGTGGCGGCGGTAATGACCCAGAAGAGCAGGGAGATCACGAGGTTCAGAAAGCCGTCTGGAATATGCAGGGGAGCGGGGGAATATAACATTTTGGGGTCTCCTTTTAAGGTGGTATGAATTCCAACGTCAGGAGACGTTGGAGTCTACAAGCTGACATTGCGGACACAAGCCGAACAGGGTGACGTGGCTGGAGTCCAGTTTATAGCCCGTGGTGGTTTCGAGTTGGCGGTACAGTTTCTCCAGGGGAGTGTGCGCAATTTGCATGGAACCGCCGCAGCTGCGGCAGATCAGGTGATGGTGATTGGCTTCGGCCAGCTCGTACACGGTTCTGCCGTTGCCCATGTGCGCGGCCAGGACAAAGCCGCTTGCCGCCAAAAAATCCAGCGTGCGGTAGATGGTGGGCTCCGTCAGCCCGGGCATTTCGGCGCGGGCCTGCTCGTACACCTGGGACGGGGTCAAATGTCCGCCCGCATGGCGCAGGACGTGCAGGATGACCATGCGCTGGGGGGTGGCGCGAAACCCGCGCGCGCGGAGTTGGGGAGCAAATTCGTTCACACAGCTCATGCAGTTAAATCCTTATTGCAAGTTTTTGCAATTGTACTCCTTATCCTGTCGCTTGCAGGCGCAGCATTCTTACCGATCCGCGCTTGCAAAAGGTATCAAAAAGCCCTGCAAGGGAAAATCCTTGCAGGGCAGGGGCGCAGGGGACAATCGCTTCGATTACGGTTCCCAGCGATAGGGCAGCAGGGCATAGAGATAGGGCCTGCCGTTGACGTACTCGAAGCCGACCAGCCAGGTCAGCCAGTCCATGTTGCCGTTGGCCGACGTGCCGCCGTAATAGACCGAGTAGAAGTTGGCCGAATACGGCCAGGCCGCCTGGTAGGTGGTGCCGCCGACCTGCACCTGGTTGCAGGTCAAGGTGTAGGTGGTGTTGAAGAGTTTCAGCAGGTCGGGGATGATAACATCGTGGAACGCGCCCACGCTGGGCAGTCCGCTGCCGGGCGCATCGCCCCAGTCCACCTGCCAGGTCGAAATGAACAGGAATTTGGCATGAGTCTGGTCATAGATGACCGTGCGCCCGTCGCGGTAATAACGCGCCTCCATGCCATGCACCGGGCTGACCAGCGAAGCCAGCAGGGTCCCATTGGAGGTTTGCAGGGCGGTCTTCAAACTGTCGAGGACGGCAGTCACCTGGGCGTCTGCGCAGAAGGTGGCCGACGGGACGGGAGTCACGCCGCCGATGCTGCCCGCGTTTGCTGCCGCGGTGGCGGGGACGAACACACCCGTCACGGTGGGGATCACCAACGGGGCCGCCGTGACCGTTACGATGGGGGCGGTTGGCGCGATGATAGTCGGGGTGGCGAGAATTGGGGCCAGCGTGGGGGTGGGAGTCGGGGCGTTGCTCGGAAAGGAACACCCGGTCAACAGGATCAGTGTCAACAATCCGATCAGAACGGTTCGGGTTTTCATGGGAAAAGCCTCCTGGTTACTATTGACAATTATAGTGGATTGCATATAATCGGCACAATCAAAAGCGAAGACGAGGACGAGTACGCGCCAAACGACGGTATAGAGAGCAGGCGGAACGCGGTGAAAGACCTGCCCGAAACGATGGAGCCGAATGGACCTCCGAGCTGCGAGGCGAACGCAACAGCAAGTAGCCATAGTCGGGTTGCCCCCGTTACAGGGCTAGAGTATAAGCCTGATTGGCCGTACTCGAAAAGAGTGAAGCTGGCTCCCGTTGCTACATAACGGGATTTTTTTATAGCTTCATTTGGGTGGCACCACGGATGCGACAGCGTTCGTCCCATTTTGGGATGAACGCTGTTTTTATTTGGGTACATCCTGGAAGTCGGAGTGCAGACTTCAGTCTGCAAGTAATCAAATGGAACTTCGTCAAAAGGAGAGATCATGAACCCCATCACCCGCCCCGACCCCGAGTCCATTCCCTTGCAGGAACGCCCGGCTCAAATCATCGAAGATACCTCCCTGCCCGCCGAGCAGATCCTCAAGGAACAGAGCGAGCAGGAGAACCGCCCCACGATTTTCGTACCGTAGGAGAGAGGCCGAAACCATGCACATTATCACGTTCCATCCGCCTTGAAGGGCCTCGCGTTGAAATTGTCCATGTGGCGCGGAGAACAATCCGCGCGGCAAGCTCGAACGACCCATGCTCATTTCACACTTCATAGGAGAATCCCATGTCTGACCAAACCCGCTTTCTGCTGAACGAAAACGACCTGCCGAAATTCTGGTACAACATCCAGGCCGACAGCCCCGTGCCGCCGACCCCGGTCCTGCATCCTGGTACGCTCGAACCCGTCACCCCCGATTTCCTGTCCGTGCTGTTCCCCATGGAACTGATCCTGCAGGAGATTTCCAGCGAACGCTACATCCCGATCCCCGAGGAAGTGCGCGAGATCTACAAGCTGTTCCGTCCCACCCCGTTGATCCGCGCTCGCCGCCTCGAAAAAGCGCTGGGCACCCCGGCGCATATCTACTACAAATACGAGGGCGCTTCGCCCTCGGGCAGCCACAAGTCCAATACCGCCATCCCGCAGGCCTTTTTCAACAAGGCGGCCGGGACGAAGGCCCTGACCACCGAGACCGGCGCGGGGCAGTGGGGTTCGGCGCTCTCGATGGCCTGTCAGATGTTCGACCTCGACCTGGAAGTGTACATGGTCAAGGTTTCGTACACCCAGAAGCCCTATCGCCGCATCCTGATGGAGACCTTCGGCGCGCAGGTCTTCGCCAGCCCCACCAACCTCACGAATTACGGGCGCTCCGTGCTGGCCCAGGATCCGCAAAGCCCGGGCTCGCTGGGCATCGCCATCTCCGAGGCAGTGGAAGTTGCGGCTTCTTCGGGTGGCGCGAAGAAGTACAGCCTCGGCTCGGTGTTGAATCACGTCTTGATGCACCAGTCCGTGATTGGCGAGGAAGCCCTCAAACAGATGGATCTGGCAAACGAGTATCCCGACGTGGTGATCGGCTGTGTGGGCGGCGGCTCGAATTTTGCGGGCATTGCCTTCCCCTTCCTGCGCGAGAACCTCAAGAACGGACAACGCACGCGCCTGGTGGCCGTGGAACCGACCGCGACGCCCTCCCTGACCAAGGGCATCTACACCTTCGATTACGGCGATACGGCCAAGATGGCGCCGGTCGTCAAGATGCACACGCTCGGCCACGACTTCGTGCCGCCGTCCATCCACGCGGGTGGATTGCGCTATCACGGCATGGCGCCCGCCCTGAGCGCGCTGGTGGATGCGGGTCTGATCGAGGCGACGGCGGTCAGGCAGACGCCCACCTTCGAGGCGGCCGTTCAATTCGCCCGCGCCGAGGGCATCGTCCCCGCGCCCGAGTCGTCCCATGCCATTCGCGCGGCGATTGACGAGGCGTTGGATGCCAAGGAGAAGGGTGAGAAGCGCGTGATCCTGTTCAACCTCTCGGGTCACGGCAACTTCGACATGACCGCCTACGAGTCCTACCTGGCTGGCAAGCTGGAGGATTACGAATATCCCGCCGAGGCCGTGGCCTCTGCCATGGAAAGACTGCCCAAGGTGGCGCTCCCGGCGTAACTCGAAGACCGGCGTGTTCCATCCATGAACAAGCCCGACTCGCTGTGAGTCGGGCTTGTTGTTTTGAAAGGGAAACTTCGAACGGTGACGGGCTATTCCTCACCGAAGGCGACCACCACAATGTGCTGGTTAAGGAAATTAGGCCCCGCTGCGCCCGAGACGATCTGCCCGAGCGTGTATCCTCCCGCAATGGGAATCTTTGGCCCGAGCATGTCCTGCACGGCGGCAACCTCCGCGCCCGGGGTGGCCTTGAGCAGCATCTGCCAGGCGATGTCCACCAGCACCAAGGCAAAGACGGGTTTGGCGCTGCCCAGTCCCAGCAGGGCTTGTTGCGCGGCCTGTTGGGCCGCCTTCTCACAGTCGCTGCGGGTGCCGACCAGGACGTACGCATCGATGCCGTCGCGCACGGTGCCGTTCATGCGGAAACTGCCGTCGGCTTCCACGCGGATGGGGGAGCGCACCACCATCGTTTCGCCTTGTTCCACGCCAAGCGGATAGAGGCGGGCCAAGTGGCTGAGCGGCGGAAAAGCCCATTCGCGGGCGGGATAACCGAACAGTCCCGCATAGGTTTCGGAGGCGGGGCGGCCGTCCAGGGTGCGCAGCCAGAAGCCGCGCGAACGGGTGACACGGAACTGGCTGCCGACGGGATTCCACCCGTGGGCATGGCCGATGCCGATGCGCAGGTTGCCGCGCAAAAAGGCGGCAGTCAGGGCGCCCGCCCCGGTCTGCAGACCAGACATCTGGTAGGTGCTGCCTGTATGCAGGTCGCCGCTGGAGAGGGCGCCGGCCAGCGGTAGGTTGATGCCCGCCAGGCTGGCGCACAACTGTTCGGCATCGCCGTTGAAGCCATCCGCAAAGAGCAACAGGGAGCGGAGGTTGTCCTGGGCGTTGGCAATGTTCAAGAGACGGGCGGCCGTCTCACGTCCAGATTGGGCATAGCCGGGCAGCCAGTGAGCTTCGGCCTGGAAATCCCCACCCAGAAGCGCCACCACCACGGAGTGCGGATGCAATCCCTCGGAGGTGATGCCGGCCGGGGCGCTGAATCCGATCAGTGGAACGTCGCCGAGCAGGCTGGAGACGCCGCTGGCGACTTCGCGCGGCTGGTATTGGTGGGACGCGATGACCAGCCCGAGCGAGGGTGTGCCCGCGCCGAGTTGGTTGAGAGCATGGTGGGCGGCTTGCAGGCCGGCTTCGCGCCCATCGAGGGCCTGGGCAGATCCAACGGATGCAGATAAAGTCATGGGGGCTTATCCCTCCGCCACCGGGATCGTGAAATGGAAGGTGGTGCCATTGCGAAATTCGCTCTCGAACCAGATGCGCCCGCCCTGCATTTCGACCAGGCTCTTGGTGATGTTTAAGCCCAGGCCGGTGCCGGGCGCTTCGCGGGCTTTCGAGTCATCGGAGCGGAAGAATTTCTGGAAGATCTTGGCCTGGTCCTCGGCGCTGATGCCGATGCCGTTGTCGCGCACCCACATGTGTACCACGTGGGCGGCGCCTTCAGGATCCCACAGATTGGTGGTTTCCTCGGCTCCCACGGTGATAGTGCCGCTTTCGGGCGTGTACTTGTGCGCGTTGCTGACTAGGTTGGTGAGCACCTGTCCGACGCGCGTGCGGTCGGCCCACACGGTGGGAAGTTTGAGGGGCAGGTCGAGCATGACAGACTGTTTCTTGTCTTCGAGTTGGCGTTTGGTGGAGCGCAGAACCTCGTCCACCAGGTCGGATACCTCAGTGGCTTTGAAGTCGAGGCGCAGGCGTCCCACTTCGATCTTGGAGTTGTCGTTTAGGTCCGAGACCAGCGTGGACATGCGCTCGACATTCGAGCGGATGGTGTTCAGGAAGTTGGATTGCACATCGTTGATCCCGCCAACGGCGCCGCTGGCCAGCAACTCGGTGTAGCCCTTGATCGAGGTCATTGGGTTCTTCAACTCGTGCGCCACCAATGAGACGAATTCGCTCTTGGCCAGATTGGCACGCTGGACTTCACCGTAGAGTTGGGCGTTCGAGATGGCGATGGCGGCGTGGTCGCTCAGACGGTTGAGGAAAGCCAGGTCCTCCTGCGAATCGCTGGCGCTTTCCAGCAGGATCAGGCCGATCACCGATGCTTCGCGGCGGATTGGGATGGAGATTTGTGTGTGGGCGCCGGCCAGCAGGCTGCGGCTGGGTCCGCCACTGGGAAGGGACAAACGCTGGGGTTGGCCGGTTTCGATGGAGGCTTGGAGGATGGGCAGTTGCAGCTGTTTGATCTGTTCGGTGAGGGAGGTGGGGCGTTCCTCATAGCCCTGTTCGGCCATGATGGACAGTTTGCCTTCTTCGAGCATCCCGATCAGGCCGGCTTCCGCATGGGATTGGCGCAAGGCCCAATCGAGTGTGATGCGCATGGCCCGGTCGGTTTCGAGGCTGGCGTTCAACTCACGGTCGATGCGCTGCATCACCTGGAGTTCCTCCACGCGGTTGGCGAGTTCCAGGTCGGTCAGGGTATACAGGCGGGCGTTTTCCATGGCCACCGAGGCCTGGCCTGCGAATGCGGTCAACAGGTTCTGATCCTCTTCCACGAAGGGCAGGCCGTCGCGGCGGTTGACAACCTCGACCACGCCGATGACCCGTCCCTTGGCTTGCAGGGGCACCGCCAGGATCGAGCGGCTGACGAAGCCTGTCTGCTGATCGGTGTCGAAGCGGATGGGGGATTGCTGGGCTGAGTTTTCGATGATAGGCTGGCGGGTTTGTACGACGTGTCCCACGATGCCGCTGCCAGGCGGAAGCCGCTGGCCCACCAGGTTGGCGGCCACCGGGCCAACAGTGACCTTGAAGATTAATTCACCGGTCTGTTCATCCACCAGGAAGAGGCCGCCTGCCTCGCTGTTCAGGATGGACACGGCGCTTTCAAGCATGCTTTGCAGCAGGGGCTCGAGCTCCAGAGTCCCGGTGAGTTGACGCGTGATCTCATTCAGCGTGGAGAGTTGGTGGGCGCGTTGCTGGGTTTCCTGAAGCAGGCGCGCCTTGACGATTGCGCCTGCGGTCTGGTCGGCAATGGCTTGCAGGAGTTGCGACTGGCTTTGGGTGTAGGTGATGCCGGTGTCGCGGTTCCCGACGCTCAACACGCCGATGGTTTCCGCAGCGGCGTTGAGCGGCACACCAACCCAGGCATATACGCCGTCAAAGGAGGGGGTCAAATTGCGCGTCTGGCACTCGCGAATATAGTCCTGGGTCAGGATCGGACGGCCCTTGCGCACAATCTCGGGTGCGAGGCCGCTGTTGGCGGGCAGCGGCAGGTTTTCACGGTCCTGGAGGCGTTCATTGTCCTCCACGCAAAAGCCATAGTAATAGAAGTTGTTTTCCTTGTTGTACAAGGTGATATGCAGGTGCGTGATGGGAATAATCTGCGAAGTCTGGGTGTAGATCAGTTCGAGCACATCATCGAAGGTCAGGGTGATGTTCACGCCCTGCGAAACGCGCACCAGTGCATCTGTTTCGAGGATGCGGCGTTCGAGGTCGGCCACGGTCTGGACGCGTTCGATGCCGATCGATGCCTGGTCGCTGATGTTTTCGAGGAAAGTCAGGTCCTGTGGGGTGTATGGTTGGCCGGAGCGGCGCGCTCCCAACGCAAGCCAGCCGGTGGGAAGATCCCCTTTGCCGGGCAGGGCCAGGAACAGACGCGCATTCAGCAGGGCCAGGCGGGATTTCTCCGGTTCGAGCGAGGGTGGGAGGGTGGTGCCATCCAGGTAGAGGGGCAGGTGTTCCCTGGCAAAGTAACGCGCGAGCGGACTGTTCACCCCGAAGGTGATGTCGCTGGTGGCGCGGCCATCTTCACCGGGCAGGGTGGTGAACTGGTCGTTGGTCTTGTCATACGTGTAAATGTGGAACAGTTCGGGAGCGAAGACGGTATTGATCTGCTCGCGCAGGCTGATCGCAATCTTGTTGAGGTCGAGGGCCGTGGTCAGTTCGTGACTGAACTGGGAAATTTGCTCGGCATAAACACGCTGGCCGCGGAAGAATGTCGTATCCACCAGGTTGCGCAGGCGGTTGCGGAGTGGTTCCAGCATGAGCACCACGAGGAAGACGAAGACGCCCACCCAGATGTTACTCCACGGCATGGATTCGGTGATAAGCATGCTCATGGCGCTGGCGATGACACCGTAGGCGATCACCACGATGCCGGTCAGGACGCCGTACACCAGGCCGCTGCGCACCCACTCATCCGTGCGCAGGAAGCGGAAACGCAGGATGGTGTAGCCGATGGAGGCCGGGAAGAAAATAATGGGCAGGAAGAAATAGGGCGAGAACTCGAACAGGTGGAGCGGGGTTGTCACCAGCCAGAGTGTGATCGGGCCCAGCCCGGCCATCGTCCCGATCAGGATGGTGTGCGTTTGCGCGCGAATAACGGGGGATGGAGCCGTAAACCGGTGGAAAATATTCATCCCCAGGAAGATGAGCACAGCCACGCCCACGAACAGGTAAATGTAGCGCCATGGCAGAAAATATGCCGTGGGATGTCCCAGGTCGAAGATCGTAGGGTAGGCGTACAGAAACAAGCCCGCCGCAACGTACATGCCGATCCAGCGCAGGTATGGGCGTCCGACCACCAACCGCATCTCGCGCGGGAAGGACAGTGCCAGGTCGATCAGCGCGCCTCCCGCAATTGCGGCGGCGGCGGTCCACAGGTATGCGAGCAAATGCGTGGTGTATAAGTCGAAAAATGAGGTGGTGACGATCGATAGCGAGGAGGCAAACAGGCCGAAGGAGCGTCCCGCCATTTCCGTGCGGCGCAGACCAAATGTCCACAAACTGATAATAAGGAAGAAAAATCCGATGATAACGGGGATGATGAGATAGGCTACCACGTCCGCGCTGGGAAAAGCAGCCAATTGGACGGTCAACTCCACGATGGTTCCGTCCGATTTGCGCACGGTGACCGGAACATTCTCGCCGCCGAAATTCGTGCTCAACAGGTCCATGATCTCCCGTGCGCTCCGCACGGGTGTATTCTTCACTGCGACGATTTGATCTCCCGCCCGCACCCCCTGTTCATACATGTTCCAGGGTTCCGCGCCGGTGGGAGTTGCCCCGTTCACCACCAGCGTGGGTTCGACGAGAATGCCAATGAAGGGAATGTTGAGCCATTGGATGGCAAACAAAATAGCCATCATGAAGGCCGCAATGGTCACCGCTTGGTAGACGGTCACGGTGATTTGGAGAATGCGAGTGAGGAGCGTATTTGTCCGCTGCATGGGGTTATCGATTGGGTGGATGAGCCTTTCAAGGAATTTTACTCTACTCTTTCCCCGTTGGAGTATGCTACTTTCATGACAAACGAAAACGCAAGGCCACCATGCGCGAATTTGGGGGCGCATGGCGGCCCGGGATGTCCAGTCATTCCGAATGCAATCAACTTAGGGGATGAGCATGAAGGATTTGACCATCTCTTCACCTGCCAGATTGACCGGGATGAGCTGGTAGATGCGGTCAGCGCCGATCACGAGGTAACTGCATGCGGGGAAGATCATGGTGGCGGCGCAGACCCTCAGGCCTGAAACATGCGAGGTTTCAAATGCCTTGGTGGTGGCTCCCTCCCCGCCCAGGCGGGTGGTGTCCAGCCAGTGCTCCAGTGAGACCGCATTCATCGCATCGTACACCCGTATCTCGAGGTCGGCCGGTTCGAGTTCAGCGATGTCGCTTGCGGCGGCCTGCGGGTTCGTGAAGCGGAATGCCGCCAACGGTTGTGGAATCAGGCCGGTGAGTTGATCGGCGGGTTGCGCGAAAAATGTGAAATCAGACGGGTATTCCACCGCAAATTTGTATGTATCATCCGTGTACACAAGACTTACGCCTGACGCTTGCTGATCGTCAAGCTGTTCAGGGACGGATGATTCCCCTTCCGCCGCAAATGGGGCGCTGCTGCCCACCTCATTGGAGGGATTTTCAGGCACTGGGACCATCTCGACGGTGGCTTCATTGTTGTTTTGCATGGAGATAACCTCCTCCCCAGTTAATGAGGGCGCACATGCGGTGGCAGCCGCCAGGATTGCGATCATGAATGTAAACAAAAACCATTTTGCAAGCATCTCTGCATCTCCTTTTCTGGATGAGGGAACGCGGGTCTTTTAATGCGATGACGCAGGTGTTTACCTATTTGTTCCCCCGTCCACTAAAAAAAGGTGGAGGCCATGCGGCCTCCACCTTTTTTAATCACGTACGGGAGATCGTACTGTCGTAAATGGCTAGCAGCCGCGCGCGCTGCAGAGCGGCACGATGTTGTTGCTGGTAAAGCGCGGACCGTACATGTTGGGCGTGCCAACGTAGTAGCCGGAGTTGACGCCATCCACCCAACCACTCACCTGGGTCTGGGCATAGCCGGTCAGCCACGGGCCGCCGCTGATGCCGGGTCCGAGATTGCAGCCCGTGCCGCGGGTGTCGGTGGTCTGCTGGAAGCTTTCGGAGGCGCAGGTGCGCAGGTACAGGCCGGCGCTCGGCAGCGGGTTGCCGTTGGTGTCTTGCCACGGATAGCCCATGTCGAAGTAATGGCGGATGTAACCGGCGTTCCAACTGCGTCCAGCCCAACCGACAGCGGTGTTCAGGGTCTGGTTGGCGCCGTTTGTGCCCACGGTGCAGACAGCCACATCATATTTCGACCAGCCGTTGATGCTGAAACTACCGCTCAGATTCATCCAGGCGGTCAGGATCGTGCAGGTGGTGGCCGCAAAGGAACCGTAAGGCGCGGAGCCGGCGCGGTAGGCCGGGGTGAAGACCCAGTTCGAATACCAACGATTGTTGGTGGTGTCGTAGACGCAGTGCGCAGCCGTCACAAAGTTGTTCCCGCTGATGGCGGTGGCGGAGCAGTAGCTGGTGCCGCTGACCGTGCTGAAGCTGAGACGGCCAACCCACCTGTGGGGGAAGGCGGTCTGCGCAGCAGCCCAACCGTTGATGTTGTAGCTGGTGTAGATACCAGACGAGCCAGCTGGCTCGCCGGCGATTTCCGCGGGAGCCGCAGCATTGGTCTGGCTCAATTTCCAGTCGGCAGCGAAGGCTTTCTGGGCGACGCGATCCGCATCCGGGGCGGCCGCTCCGGGCAGCGCGAATTCGGGCGCCACGGCGGCTTCCGGCTCATTGCTGATGATCGGGGCCGTGTCAGCCGAGGTGTCGACGGGCATTTCCATGGGCATGGCCTTGGAGATGGCGTCGCGAGTCCAGAACTTCAGGGCGGATTTCTGCTGAACTGCGGTGACATCCAGCGAGGTCACCGCTTTTTCATCGGTCTGCGGCTGAATGGCTGCCTTGGCTGTTCCAGCCGGGGCCAGTGTCATCGCCAGGAGCATGAGCACCATGACCAAGAATACGAACTTCGAAATTTTCATTTTAAATCTCCTCGTGAAACGAAATTGAATTGGCCGGTACGGACTCAAACTAAGAAGGAAGAATTTTTACAGGTGCCTCCTTTCAACTTCGTCTATCTAAAAATTATCCCTCATAAAAAAAACACAGGCAAGATTTTGAACTCATAGCCTGTATTTATCCAGGGTCGCTAAAATCTTTTCCTCATGTATAAATCGTCAAAGTCATTATTGCATGTGGGATATGTTTTGTCAATGCCGTTTGCTAGTACTTTGGTCATCAGACCCTTTGGTAGGGGGGGGCCGCAGGGTCAACAGGGTGGATTCGACCCTATGTCAACCCGCGGGACGCCCCTCATGTAAACGCAATTGTTGATTACTTCAATCTCTCCGCTACAATCTCCGCCACATCCCTGACCTGGATGCCGCCGCCGTCCGCTTTGGAGGCGTCGGTCATCATCGTCAGGCAGAAGGGGCAGCCGACAGCCACCGTCTCCGCGCCAGTCGACTTGGCCTCAGCAAAGCGTGCCTCATTGACGCGCGCCGTGCCTGCCTCCTCCTCCTTCCACATCTGCGCACCGCCCGCGCCGCAGCAGAAGGATTTTTCCGCGTGGCGTGGCATCTCGATGGTCAGCGCCCCAGCGGATTTTAACGCGTCACGCGGCGCATCCACGATCTTGTTGTGCCGCCCCAAATAGCACGGATCGTGGAATGTGACTTTCAAATCATCCTTGGTCACTTCCATTTGAATCTTCCCCGCGCCCACCAGTTCATTGATGAACTGCGTGTGATGGATGACTTCGTAATTTCCGCCAAAGGCGGGATACTCGTTTTTGAGGGTATGCAGACAATGCGGACAGGTGGTGACGATGCGTTTCGGTGCGACATCGTTCAAAATTTCCACATTCTGCGTCGCCAGCCCAAAGAAGATGTCCTCGCGTCCCGCGCGCCGCGCCGAGTCGCCTGTGCAGGATTCATTCCTGCCCAGCACGGCATAGTTCACGCCTGCCGTGTTCAGGATCTTGGCAAAGGCCTGCGCGGTCTTCTGGGCGCGCGCGTCAGTGGCGGGAGCGCAGCCCACCCACCACAGAATCTCAGGCTCGGGATTCTGCTCGATGGTCGGGACGGTGAGACCCTGCGCCCACTTCATACGGTCGGCCTGGCTCACGTTCCACGGATTCGAGTTGCGTTCCATGCCCTTGAAAGCCGTCTCCAACTGCTTCGGGAATTCGCTTTCCATCATCGACAGGTTGCGGCGGATGTCGAGGATGTCGCGCATCGGCTCATTGCCCACGGGGCAAATGTCCACGCAGGCGCCGCAGGAGGTGCAGGCCCAGACCGCCTCGTCCGAGATGAGCGTTTTGAGTTCCACGTCTGTCGCGCCGCCGCCGTTCAGATGATAGCGTTTGTTGATTTCCAGCGCGGCAGGCGAAAGCAGCTTGCCCGTGTTGTACTCGGGGCAAACCTCCTGGCAGCGGAAGCACATGATGCAGGCGTAGCTGTCCATGATCTGCTCCCAGCCGAGGTCTTTCATCTTCGCCGCGCCGAACTGCTCGATGCTCTGGTCGTCGAGATTGATGTAACTCAACTCGCCGATGGATTTTCGTTCGGGCTTCAGCGCAAAATTGATCGGCGCAAAGAACAGGTGGATGTGCTTGCTGTACGGGAAATACGGGAGGAAGGCCACCACTGCGCCGATGGACAGCCAGAACGCGATATGCTCCCCCGCGACAAGCGCCCCCGAACTCACCCCCGACCACCAGCCTGCCACCGTTGAAATGGCCGGCTGCCACGGGTCGGCGTGTCCCGCCAAGGCCACCCCGAAGGATTCTCCCAGGAAGCGCATCGCGTTGTGGATGAAGATGAAGCCCGCCACGATGGCCGAGTCGCGCAGGATTCCGAAGCGCGCCTTGGGGTGCAGCAGCGTCGTCTCACGCGTGGATAGGGTCGCAGGCCGCAGGACGAAGCGGCGCACCGCCATCGCCAGGATGCCCGCGATGATCGCCACGTTGGCAATGTCTGCCAGCAGGCGGTAGACATTCCCGAACCAGCCCAGGTGCTCCAGGAGTTTGAAATCTGTGTAGGCGTAGATCAGATCCGCGAGGTTGATCAAAAGAAACGAAAGAAACCCCCAGCCGATGAGCGCGTGCAAAATACTTGGCCCCAGCCTGAAACGAAAAACGGGTTGGAACAGGCCCACCTTGACAATGAGCGCTCCAATCCGTTTCTGTATCACGGCCCAGTTCACCTTGCCCTGGCCGCTGCCGATGTTTTTGATGATGCGTTCCACGCCGCGCCAGGTGGCATACAGCGAAGCAATGACCGCCAGCACAAAGAGGATCTTTTCAACAAGGGTGAGCATGACACCTCCATAACATTCCTCTCCCTGTCGGGAGAGGATGGGTTTCGCAATGTGATTTAGTTTAGCACACCTTTATGCGGGAGTGGCAAAATTCAAAAGGCTGTCCCATATTTCCGTATTCAATTTGCCGCGCTGCGCCTGGGCAAAATCCCAAAACAGCGCCTGGGCGCGGGTGAAGGGATAATTGACGTGCCGCGAGATGTACACCGTGCGATGCAGGTCGAGTCCATCCACCTCCACTTTCCTGATCCGCCCCAGGGCCAGGCCGCGCGCGGCCACCATCTCCGAGACAAAGGCGATGCCCACGCCGCGCTCCACGGCCATTTCGATGGCCTCGGGATTGCCGAGTTCCATGGCCACGTTGAGCATATCCGGGGTGATGCCGTAGGCCCTGAGTCCCTGCATGACGGTTTCACAGGTGCCGGAGAGTTCCTCGCGCAGGATCAGCTTCTGGTCGAGGAGATCGTCAGGAGTGGCGCGGCCGAATTTTACCCAGGGGTGGTCATCGGGGACGATCAGGATAATGCGGTCTTCGAACAGGGGCTGGCAATCGATTTCACGGTGTTCGAACAGTTTGCTGGATGCGCCCATTGGGATGACTTGTTGAAGCAGCCGCTCAAAGATGCCATCCCGCGACATGATCTTGACGCGCGGATGCACGGCCGGGTATTCCAGTTGGAACATGGAGAGCAGGGCAGGCATGAGGTACTTCCCCGCTGAGGTGGAACAACCGATAAGCAGTTCGCCCCCGACATCGATCGCGTTGATGTTTTGCAGGGTGTCCTCGAGCAACCGCGCAGAGCGGAGCACGCCGCGCACCATCGGCAGGATGGCCTCGCCCGCCTCACTCAAGGCCACGGAACGTCCACGCCGCAGGAAGAGGTCAACGCCATAGGCCTGTTCGAGGGTCTGGATATTCTGGCTGACCGCCGATTGGGACAAATGCAACCGCCTGGCGGCCTGGCTGAAATTCTTTTCCTCCGCGGCCGCGAGGAAGACGCGCAATGTGGACAGCTCGAGCATGGTTTTCTCCTGGACTACACCGCACTCGGGTGAAAATTGCGCTCTTTTAGAGGGAGGAAAACGCAATTTTCACCCGTGGGTATTATATAAGCACTGTTGATAAAGTTTCTCTCTGAGCATAAGTTCTAAGCATGGATTTTGCCAGTGATAATCATCAGTTATTTGAAATGATTGATTGGGCTAATACATCCAAGGAAAGCCGCCTGTGGAATTTCCCGCTCCACCCTGGGTGATAAAAAACACTGGAAGTAACTGGCGCCGACTGGTTTACCTGTGACAGTCTTTTATTGCGTATAACAAAAAGGAGATGAGGGTTGCTCATCTCCGCAGGTGTTGGTGGGTTATTGGCTGATGTCGTTGACGTAATCGATGGCCCCTGTGCATACGCCCGGCAGGTAGGCCGAAACGTTTTCCCAGGTCAGCGCCTTGCTCTGGCCCTTTGCGCCCTCGATGGCATCCCCCAGACAGCCTGGCCCGGCGTTGTAATTGACCAGGGTAAATTTCCACATATCTTCATAGGAGACGGTGACGCCCGGGGCTTTGCCCGTAAAGTTGCGCACGATGCGCCCGGCCTGTTCGCAGTTGGCCAGCAGGGTATGGGCGAAGACGGTCACCGAAAAGTCCGCCTGGCTCAGATCGAGGCCCAGCGGGCAATTTTCGCAGGTGGCGTTGACCGATCCCACCAGGGCGCCGCGCACCATGGCCTGCTCCTCCGTGTTCAGATGGGCGTAGCCTTCGCCGCATGTGTCGCTCGACAGCACCAGCGGACAGAATTGGGTGAAGAAAGACGGGTTCCAGAACAGGGTCGTGTCGGCGCCGCCTTCCGTCAACTGGCCGAGACCGGCGTCGCCGTTGATGCGGAAAACGCCCGGCCAGAACTGGCTTTCGCGCGCAAACAGGTTCTTGAGCAAACGGGCGGGGACGGAGGTTTCGCTGGCCGTGGAAAGGATCAACTCGTCGAATTGATTCTGCCATTCGGTGACGGCCGGGCGGGAGGTTTCGACGCCGCAGGTGTTGGCCCCGCCACCCGGGACCAGGCCGTTGTCCGGGCAGGCGCTGGCGTCCACGGCGCCTTGCAGGATCAGGTTGGCGGCCAGGTAGGTGTAGGGAATGTCGCTGGAGAGTTCCTCGCTCTCAGTGGGGGTGCTCAGCCAGTCGGGTGCGCCGCCCACGGGCGGGAAGACTTCCCACGAGTCCGAGCAGGTGGCCACAGGCTGTCCCTGCCATTGCGAGGAGAGCACATCCACGTACCAGTAGAATTGATCCGGGTTGCCCTCGTCGGTTTGCACCACGCGCACCTGGGCGGTGAAGGTGGGGCTGCTGTCGCCATAGCTGGAATAGGCCCAGAACTTCAACTGGACGCCTTTCTCATCCGTGACTTCGAGCGGGACCGAGCAACTGGCCGCATCGCAGGCAAATGCTACATTGTTGAGGGTGCCTTCGATGCGTGTGATGGTTTCATTGGGCAGGGGTTCCTGGCCTGTCACGACCAGGCTGGGCAGGGTTTCGCAGATATTGGTCGAGACGGTGGAGATGGACTGGCAGTTTTCGAGCGCAAGCCAGGCGGCCGATTCGGGCAGCTTGGTGGGAATTTCTTTTACGGCAGGTTGTTCGAAGACGGGGAAAACGTAATAGCCGATGCAGGCCTGGGATTTTTCGGGTTTGATGCAGGGAGGCTGGGTGACCCACTTGTTGTAGACGGTCTGGCCGCAGTCGCGGTAGATTTCCTGGGGCGTGGGAACCCCCAAATGGTCGGCGACCACCGCGCAAACGACTTCGTTCTCACTCCAGTTGGCCACCCACCAAGTGTAGGCGGTGTAATCCACCCGGATGACCGTGTAGCGATCCGGGCCGGGCGGGGGATTGGCGGCGGCCTTCGACTGCGGAGGTGGCGCGAAGGCCGTCCCCAACAGGGCAATCAAAACAAATAAAAACCCAAACCACCGAATTCGCATTTCAGAAGGAGCCCATCCGATTTCAATTATAGCGGACGAAGGTGAATTTTGGCTAAGATTTGGGGTCGCTTTTCTGTAATTCCTCGAGGATTTGCTCATCCTGGCGCAGGTTGCGCGCGCGGATGTACAGGCTGGCAACGTAGATGCCCATGGTCAGGAAGCTGATCACATAGCCGGCGACCATGTAGTTATAAGTGTTTGGGGTGGTTTCAAGGAACATGACAGTCTCCTAGCTGCTTGCGTTCAATTTAAGTTGCTCGACCTTTTCCTGTAAACTGCCGAGGCGGACGCGGTGCCAGATCAGGTCGATGAAAATGACGGTAAAGGCGAAGAGCGCAAAGAAGAAGGCCACCTTCATATTACCGGTCATGCCCATGGTTTCCTGGGCCTTTTCAGCCGCGTTGGTGAGCACGGGGTGAATGGAGCGGAACAGGCGGATCACCAGGAAGGTCAGGATGGCGCTTGGGCCGCCCAGCAGGGTGTAGACCGCGCCGAAGCGGGCGCGTTTTTCGGGGTCGTCCAGCCCCTGGCGCAGCATGAAGTAGGCCACGTAGATCAATTCCGTGATGGCGGCGGTGGTCAGGCGCGGATCCCAGGTCCACCAGGTGTTCCAGGCCGGGCGCGCCCAGATGGAGCCGAGCACGATGGTCAGGAAGAAGAACACGGTGCTGACTTCCACGGCGGCCACTCCGAAGCGGTCCCATTTCATATCCTTGCTGACAAGGTAGGCGATGCCCGCGATGGAGGCGATGATGAAACCGAGCAGGCCGGTCCAGGCGGTGCCGATGTGGAAGTAGAACACGCGCTGGACGTCGCCCATGACCGCCTCGGTGGGGGCGAAGACGAGCGCCAGGTAGGTCGAAATGCCCAGCACGATGACAGAGACAATGTCCAGGACTGTGAGGGCGATGGGTTTGGATTGCATTTGAACTCCTTGATTAAAGAGGATGCATGAACGCTGTTGCGCTCATTCCTCCACGACGGCGTCGAACACCATGTAGGCGATGGAGACGAAGACCACGTCGTAGACGATCAGGATATTGAGCGGCGTAAGGATTTCGGGCCATTCCGCGCCGGCGATTAATCCGCCGCTGACCTTGACCGCGGCCAGCAGGACGGGCACGGCAATGGGGAAGAGCAGGATGGGCAGCAGGATTTCCCGCATGCGCGTCTGCACGGACATCGTCGCGAGCATGGTACCGACGGCGATGTAGCCGATGGAACCGAGCAGGATCACGCCCAGGAAGCCGGGCTGCAGGATGCGCATCTCGTTGTAGAGCAGGGCATAGACCGGCAGGACGATGGCTTCCACGATCAGCATGAAGACCAGGTTGCTGATGGCCTTGCCGAAGAAGATGGCCGAGCGGTCGACCGGGGCGAGCAGGAGGCCGTCCATGCAGCCGCGATCCTTTTCCACGGCCATCGAACGGTTGAGGCCGAGCGTCCCGGCAAAGGCGAAGGTTGTCCACAGCACGCCGGCCGCCACCGACTTGCGCACGGTGATGTCCAGTTCGAGCGCGAAGTTGAAGATGATGATGACCAGCAGGGAGAAGACCAGCATGGCCGAGAACAGCTCACGCGAACGGAACTCGGCGGTCAGGTCCTTCTGAATGATGGCCAGGACTGCTCCGGGGAAGGAGGGGCGGGCGGTGTCGCGGGGAGTGAAGATGTCTGGATTCATGTCAGTCCGCCAGGGCCTGTTTGTAGAAGGCCAGCAGGTTGGTGTTTTGCAATGCTTCCTTCGTGGATGAGGCGGCAATCACGCCGCGCGAGAGGATGTCGAAGCGGGTGGCCAGGTCTTCGGCGCGGACCAGGTCGTGGGAGGTCATCACCACGGTGCGGCCCTGGGAGGCCACGCTGCGCAGCACCTCATCCAGCATTTCGGAGGCATCCTGGTCGAGGCCGGTATAAGGCTCATCGAAGAGGATCACGTCCGGGTCGTGGATCACGGCGCGCCCGATGGCCAGGCGCTGCTGCATCCCGCGCGAGAAGGTGCGCACCAGGTCCTTGCGGCGGTGCGCCAATCCCACCAGGTTGAGCACTTCGAGCACATGCAGGGCGGGGTTGGAGATGTTGTACATGCGGGCGTAGAAGAAGAGATTCTCCTCGGCGGTCAGGTCGGGGTACAGCAGGGGCATGTGCGAAACTACACCCAGGCGGGCGCGGACTTGCGCGGCCTGCCCGGGCAGGGCATAGCCGGCCACGCGCACCTCGCCCAGGCTGGGGCGCGAGAGCGAGGCCAGGATGCGCAGGAAGGTGGTCTTGCCCGCCCCGTTGGGACCGAGCAGGGCCACGAATTCCCCTGGCTGAACGGTGAAATTCACGCCGCGCAGAATGGTCTTCAGGCCAAAGCGTTTAACAAGCTTTTTGACTTCGATCACAGAGTCAGTCCCTGCCGTCCAGTTTTTTGTAGAGTTCCATCAGTTCGGCGCGGCGTTGCTGGTGGGCCTCGGCGGGGATCTTGCCGGCGCGATGCAGATCGTCGATGGCGATGATGGCGTCCAGGACGCTGCTGGCATCCTCGAACTCATCTCCATCCTCGTCTTCTTCGTCGCCCGCCTCGTTCTGTTTGCGGTCGCGCAGGTAGAGCCAGGCGCCCAGGCCAAGCAGCAGGATGCCCAACGCGCCCGCGCCGATGATCACGAGTTGCCTCGAATCGGGGGCGGATTCCGTTCCCGCGGCCGCGGTATTGGGCTGGCCGCTCAACGAGACGGCCAGGCTGCCGTCCGCGGGGACCGGCCCGAAGCCATAAACCTGGTAGATCGTGCCGTTGCCAATATCCTGCTGGCCCATGTCGATCAGGGTCTTGCCTTCCAATTTCACGCCGACGGGCACGAAGATGGAGGATTCGGCCGGCATGCCAAGGACGAAGGGAATTTCGAGTTCGGCGGATTTGTCGTAGGCCATCTGGAAACCAGCCACCAGGCCGTAAACCTTGTCGCTGGGGGGGATGGCGAAGCCATCGGCGGCGTCGACGGGGCTGGCCTCGCCCTGCTGCGCATCGTAGCCGAGGCTGGTCGTGCCGGCCGGCATTTTGGCGAGCGCCATCATATCATTGGCGACCGGCACGAGAATGGCGGACTCGCCGGAGTTGACGACGCTGATGAACTCGATGATCTGAACCTGGCCTTCGCTGACATCCAGGAAGACATGTCCCTGGTCCACGGTCAGGGCGTACAGGTCGTCGGAGGTTTCGTACAGGTTAAGCGGAGTCAGGGTTACGTCGCTGGCGCCCTCCTCCACGATGTACATTTCGGATTGGTAGGTGATGCCCTTGTATTCGACATCCACCATCAGGATGCGGTTCGCGGGCAGTTCGATGTTCTCGAAGACCAGCGAACCGTCTTTGGACGGGCTGGCGGTCAGGGTCAGGACTTCCTGGGGGCCGCTGGCGTCCATAGCGTGATCGAAGCCACGCAGGGTGGCGGTGAGACCTGCAGGTGGATTTCCACCGGACAGGAGCACGCTGCTGCGGACGGTCCCGAGGCCAGCCACAGCGGGGGGCGTGCCCTCGGCCGGGTTCGGGTAGCCTTCGGGGGCGACGGGAGTCGCGATAACGGCGGCCGGCGTGGGGGCGGCAAAGGTCTGGGAGCGCAGGTACGCCGCCGCGCTGTAGAGTTCATCCTCGCCCAGGTTCGCGCCAAAGGCGGGGAAGGCCTCGCTGCCCTGAACCATCAGGCCGAGCAGGTCGTCATCCGAGAGGGAAGCCATCTTTTCCTGGCTCGTGAAGAAGTCCATGTCGCACGCAGCGCAGTTCTCTGCGATGATCTGTTTGCCCTGCGCGATCATTTCGGGTGAGGCGTGCAGGCTGAGCGCGTACGCCACCACATCCCAGCGTTCCTGCTCGGAGAGCTTGTTGGAGAAGGGCGGCATCATGCGCGCCATGTTGCCCTGCGAGACGATCATGAACCAGTCGGCGGGGGAGGCCTTCTGGGAGATGACCGGCAGGCCGATGGCGGCCACCGGCACGGAAAGTTGTTTGTTCAGGGGGCCGTCGCCCAGGCCGGTGTCGCCGTGGCAGGGAGCGCATTCGGTGCTGTAAATGACGGCTCCGTTGGCCAGGTCTGGCGCGGAGGCGGGGTAGAGCGGGCCTAGGGTGGGCGCCGGGGTGGGGGAGACGTACCACGGCGGCGGGGTGACATCCTCGGCCAGGCTCAGGTTGCAGGCGGTCAGGAGCAGGGAAAAACCAATCAGAAGAAATACGGTGAGTCGTTTCATGAGGGGTCCGTGGTGCGCTTTATTTAAGTGAGGGATTTTCCGCAGGAAGGGCAGAAGCGGTCGCTGACCAGCACAGGGTTGCCGCAGCGGGGACAGAAGCCCGCCGATTTGTCCTTGCGCTGTTTGCGGCGGGAGGCCAGCAGCGACTCGATGTCATCGTCGGTGACCGCGGTCTTGACGGTCACGGGGGCATCGGCGCGGCGGGCTGCCACGGCGTTTTCGAGGCGCGCTTCGGTGTTGGGATCGGCGGCGCGGGCAGGCTGGAACTCATCCAGTTTGCGCAGGATTTCGGCGCCCTTGTTCAGCAGTTCGGCGCGCTGGGTCGGGTAGTCTTCTGCGGGGATCTTGCCCATTTTGTAATCGAAGTCGAATTCCTGCAGGGCATTGATGACGCGGTCGCGTTCGGCCATCAGGCTCGAAAGCTCATGCTCCCCGCCGGCCGTGGATTTGCGGCGGGGCCGCCCGCTCAAAGGCGCGTACAGGTACATGCCGACCAGAATGAGAACGGCGATAACGAAGAAAGTTGCGCTCAGGTCCATGATCGTCCCTCTAGGGTAGCATCTTGTCGAGCTGATTGCGAATCTCGTCTGCCGAGACGAACGGACCAACCTTCACGTATTGCAGGACACCGTTCTGGTCGATGAAGTAGGTCTCAGGCACGCCCGTGGTGCGGAACATTTGGGACACCTTGGTGCCCATGTCGGGGCCGTTCGGGAAGTCGATCCCGAACTTTTGCAGGTAGACGCGCGCCTCCGGTTCGGTGTCGACGTAGTCCACACCGAGGAAGACCACCTCGCCGCTGTCGGCGTATTCGGCCCAAACCTGCTGCAATTCGCCGGCTTCCTGTTCGCAGGGTTTGCACCACGAAGCCCAAAAATTGATGACCACCACCTTGCCGCGCAGATCCGAGAGGCTGATCTTGCTCCTGCCCTCGTACTGGTAGCCGTCGAACAATGTCAAGGTAAAGTCAGGGATTTCCGTCCCGGGCCGGACGGAGCCTTGCTGGCGTTTGTTGAGGGTGACCCCCACCAGAACCAGCAGCCCGACCAGCAGCGTCCAGATGATGACTTGCGCCCACAGCGGTACGCCGCGCTTTGGGGCCGTTGCGTTGATTTCGGTCATTCCATTCTCCTGCCCTCATCCCAGCCCCTCTCCGCGTAGGGGAGGGGCTGGGATGCGAGGGGTTTTTATTTTCGCTTGCGCAATTCTTCTTCGAATTTCGAGACGTAATCGTCCTGGACGAGAGGGATGGTCTTCGATTCCGCGGGGCCTGCCTCCACGCTGGTCGGTTTGATCCAACTGCGCATGGCGCGGAAGAGCACGAAGGCTCCCGCCAGGATCAGCGCGGGCGGAAGCAGGTACACCACCCAGTTCAGGCCGGTGCGCGGGGGTTCCCCAAGCACGCGCGCACCGTAATTATCCACGAAATATTGTTTGATCTGGTCTTCGCTCCAGCCGTCGGCCAGTTGCTGGCGGATCAACTCGCGCCACTGGCGGCAGGCCTCAGTGGGACACACGTCGAGCGGGGTGTTTTCGCACACGGGACAGTATAACTGTTTGGCGATGGCGTTGACTTCGTCGTCGGTGGGCGTGGAGCCTTGCGCCGCGGCAACGCCAGCCCATACTCCCGTGAGGATCAGAACCAGGGCCAGAACCTGGAGTGCAATGCGAAGGTGTTTCTTCATTCCGAGGGCTCCTGTGTCAATCGGCTGAACTGGGCTGGTAGGCCTTGTTCCGCACGCGGGCGGTCGCATACTCCGCTTCCTTGTCCGGCCAGGCCGCGATGACCACGCCGATGAAGAAGAGCAGACTTCCAATCCACAACCAGTTGACCAGCGGGTTGACGTAGATCTTGAAGGTGGCGCCGCTGGCCGAGGCGGGCTCCCAATCCACCAGTAGAACATACAGGTCATCCTTGAAAGAGGAGAAGTTGCCAGGGATCGACATCGGCTGCGTGGGATTGAGCATTTGCCGATCACTGAAATACATGTCCTTCCTGGGATAGAGTTGTCCCAGGTATTGGTCGCCCTTGTAAATCCCAACCACAGCCCGCGTGTAATTCACCTGTTCAGGCGGGTTGTTCCAGGAGGCGATATCTTCGAACTTGACCGTATAGCCTGAGATCGTGAGGGCCTCTCCCGCGGCCACCTGTCCCTGGGTTTCCTTCTGGAACATCTCGATGCCCAGAATGCCGACCGCCATCAGCATCATGCTGACGTGGATGATGTATCCGCCATAACGGCGGCGGTTGCGGCCGATCAGACGGGCGAAGGCCAGCGCGAAGTTTTCCTGCTGGGAATTCTGCCTGGCGCGCACGGCCCGCCAGAACTCGCGGATGGTCACCGCGAGCACCAGGACGATGAGGAAGAAGCCGATCAGGGCGATGATGTTTTGGGTATAGGTAAAGTAGAGATAGACCGTGGAGACGGCCGCCAGGACCGCCGCCAGCCAGATCAACTTTCTGAAGATGTACATCAACGCTGCGACCGCCAGGATGACGGCCAGCGCGATGACCACACCCGGCCAGCTTCCGATCATGAAAGTGAGTTGTTTCCAGAAGATGGCGAAGACCAGCACGGGCAGGGCGAGGATGCCGCCGAGCACCGGCTTGTTGAGGTTCGAGAGTTTTTCCTGCGAGGAAAGTCCCCACGAGGAAAGCGGGGCGATCGCCATCAGGAACATCAACATGGCGAACAGCGGAGAAGTGCTGAATTCATACCAGGGCGGGCCGACGGTGACCTTGGCCCCGGTCGCCAGTTCGGAGACGAGCGGGTAGATGACGCCCACGAAACAGATCACCAGCACGCTCATGAAGAGCAGGTTGTTCAACAGGAACAATGCCTCGCGCGAGAGCATGGATTTCATCTCGGTCTCGGAGTTCAGCTCGGGCCAGCGCCAGATCAGCAGGGCGAGGGAGACGATCAGGGTCAACGCCACGAAGCCCATGAAGAACGGACCGATGGGGCTGTTGGCAAAGGCATGCACCGAGGAGAGCACCCCCGAGCGGGTCAGGAAGGTGCCGAAGATGACCAGCGCGTAGGTCAGGATGACCAGGATCATATTCCATTGCTTGAACTGGCCGCGCTTTTCCTGGATCATGACCGAGTGCAGGAAAGCGGTGCCGGTCAACCAGGGCATGAAGGCCGCGATTTCCACGGGGTCCCAGCCCCAGTATCCGCCCCAGCCGAGGACGTCGTAGGCCCAGCGGCCGCCGAGCACCAGGCCGAAGGACAGGAACAGCCAGGCCCACAGCGTCCAGCGGCGGGTGATGCGGATCCAGCGGTCATCCGAGCGGCCCGTGATGAGCGCCGCCATCGCGAAGGCAAAGGGGATCACAAAGGAAACGAAGCCCAGGTACAACATGGGCGGGTGGATGATCATGCCCGGGTGGCGCAGGAGCGGGTTCAGGCCGCGTCCATCCTCCGGAGTGAAGACTACGCTGTTGGCGGGGGCAAAGGTGTGGGCCGCGATGCCTTCGGGGGTCTGGTACAGGCGCGCAAACGGGTTCTCGAAAACGACCGACATGGTCAGGAAGAAGGCCAGCGTGATGGATGCGACGATGATCACGTAGGGCAGGAATTCGCGGTCGCGGTCCCACTTGCGCAGGGTGACCAGCGAGGCGAAGGCCGACATCAGCCACGACCAAAAGACCAGTGACCCAGCCTGCCCGCCCCACCAGGCGGTGATCTTCAAGTAGGTGGGCATGCTGGAACTGGTGACTTCGTACACGAAACTGATCTCGTAATGGTTATTGACGAGCAGGTAGATCAGGGCGAGGGCCGAGATGGAGATCAGCGGCCAGGTCAGCAGCATGGCGCGGCGGGCCGATTCGATCAGCGGGGACGATTTGTTGATCACGCCCATTGCCGCCGCCGCGACGCTGTACAGCGCCACCACCAACGAAACCACTAAAATTCCATATCCAAAATCTGCAATCATGATTTCTCCTCGTTACAAATGAAAACCTGACAGATACTCTCTGCCAGGTCAGCTTCCTAATTGCTGGAGGCCTGTTCCGGCACGGCCTCTTCGTAGCGGGTTGGGCATTTGAGCAGCAATTCGTCGGCGTAGAAGATACCGTCCTCGCCCATGTGGCCGGTCATGATGGCTTGGGCCTCGTCGCGCAGCAGGTCGGGTTTGGGACCGACGTAGATCACGGAGATGCGGCTGCGGGACGGATCGATCACCGCCTGGTGCAGCACCTCGGCCAGCCCGCCCTGGGCCTCGATTTCAGCATTGTCGCCCGGCACGTGCGCGACGTCGAAAGTCAGCGTCAGGGTTTGCGCATCGTATTGGATCGTGCTGCCGATGATCGCGCCCGAAACGCGCAGGTTCTTGCCGGCTACATTGGCGTTCTGAACGTTCAATTCGTCGACGGTCATGAAGAATTCGGAATTGGCCTGGGAGGAGGCAACGATGAGGAACACCACCGCCGCCAGGATGAACAGGCCGCCAACCAGGAACTTGTTAACTTTCATTTGGATTGCCTCCGGACAAAAACGTGAATCATTGGGTGATAAGACCAAACGACTTGCGCAATGGAAAACCCGACATTCGTGAAATAGTGTCGGCCCGTTTCCCAGTGCGCAAGCGCTGCATCTTGTGAATGGTTTCATTTTACATGGCGAGATTAATCCACCCTGAGAAGGGTCGGGATGGATGTCATGAAACTCCCCCAATTTTGTCCTAAATTGGGTTGTTTACTCCAAGGAAGGCAGTTCAAACCGCTCTCAAGGAAAGTGAATCGCCATAGGGCTTTGCATAAAGAAAATCCCGCAGGTTTATCGAACCTGCGGGACAGTTTCAATTGCCAGGGAGGCGGAACTACTCCAGCGAGATCAAGCCGGTGCGAATGGCAAACTTGACCAATTCAGTGCGTGAGTGCATCTTGAGCTTCGCCATGATACGCTCGCGGTGGCGGGCAATGGTCTTGTGACTCAGATCCAGTTTTGCGCCGATGTCGTGATTGCTCAGCCCCTGCGCCACCAGTTCGAGCACCTGGCGTTCGCGCGCGCTCAACGCATCCAGGCCGACCACGCCCTCGTCCGGTTCCTCCTCCTGAACACGCGGCTGGATGCCCACCTGGCGCGCCAGCCGCTGGTAATCCTCCAGCAGCCAGCGGGCCAGCGCGGGCTGGAGGTAGATGTTGCCGCCGGCCACAGCGTGGATGGCCGCCACCAATTCGTCGGCGGCCGCCTGCTTGGTCAGGTATCCCGACGCGCCCGCCGCCAGCATTTCCATGAAGTATTGCTTGTCCTCATGCACGGTCAGGGCCAGCACCAGACATTCGGGCACTTGCGCCTTCAAGCGCCGCGTGGCTTCCAGCCCGTCCATGTCTGGCATGGTGATGTCCATCAACACGATTTGCGGGCGCGTACTCGTTACGATCTTCAGGGCTTCCGCCCCGTTGCGGGCTTCGGCCACCACCCGCATCCCAGGCTGTGTTTCCAGATAGGAGCGCAGCCCCGTGCGCACCACGTCGTGATCGTCCACCAGCATGAGTGTGATTTCTTCCATGATATTTCTCCTTAAAGCGGGATCGTGGCGTCCAATTGGGTGCCCTGCCCGATTGCAGATTTCAAGATGAAAGTTCCGCCCGCCGACTCGACCCGTTCCCGCATCCCCTCCAGGCCCCAGCCGCGCGGCGCGTGGAAGGGCCCCTGAGCGTCGAAACCCTGACCTTCGTCTGCCACCGTTAAATGAACATGGTCCGCAGCGAAGAATAATTGCACGCGCGCGCGGCGCGCATTGGCATGTCGGATGATGTTGCTGATCGCCTCCTGCGTCACCCGGAACAGGATGGTTTCGATGGACAGGTCCAGCCGGTGCGGGACGCCTTCCACCTTGAGATCGATCTCCAGTTCCTTGGTGGAGCGCATCTCGGCAAGCAGATAATTCATGGCGGGGATCAGGCCCAGATCGTCGAGGTGGGCCGGCCGCAGGTCATGCACCAGTCGGTACAGGCTGTGGGACATCTGGCGGGTAAGTCCCTGCAACTGTTCGACGATGGCCAGCGCATCGGGTTTGCGCTTGAGGCTGACCCGCAAGGCGGCCAGGTGCAGTGTGGCCGCAGAGAGGATTTGGGCGGTCTCATCGTGCAGCTCGCGCGCCACGCGGGCGCGTTCATCCTCCTGGGCCTGGACGGTGTGCCGCAGCAGGTCGCGGCGCAGCTCGTCACGCTGCTGCAAGGCTTGCAGACGGGCCTGTTGAACCGCGAACAATTGCAGGTTGCGTTCCTCCTCGACCGCGTTGGTGGCGCGCAGCAGGCTGTAGGTGATGACCAGCGCCATGAGCGTGCGAACGATCTGGATGGGGAAGCCCGTGACGGCAATGAAGCTGCCTTCGTTGATAAAGCTGGCAGGGAACATTGCCAGCGGATGGACAAAAAACTGCGTCAGGCTGTAAATCCCGAAGCCCAGGGCCGCCAGGCGGAAATGCTTTTCCAGGGCGGGGCGGTCTTCGGCGTGGGATTGTCGTCCCCGGGCGCGCAGGGCCAGGGCGGCCAGCAGCGAGGCTGGGGCGGCCAACAGGTAACGTCCCAGCCCATCCAGCAAGTCGGTCCAGGGAACGGTTCCTGTTCTGTAGGTGAGGAAGGCGCTGCCCAGGAAGAGAAATATGTATAGGGCAAGCACCCCAACGAGTTGACGGAGCCTTTGGATGGGGTGGGAGGAGGCCAGCAGCAACAGGTTATAGGCGAAAAAGAACAGACAGGTGAAGGAGGTGAACAAAAGGAACAGCCTGATCCAGGGGGTCAAGGCGATCAGCGGGGTCCCAATGGCCTGGGCCTGCAAAAGGTAGGATTCGAACCATTCGTGCGTGCCGTGAATCAACCCAAAGGCGGCCAGCGGACGCAGCACCCTGGAATCAGCCAGGGCCAGGCGGCGGCCTGATTCCAACGCCATGGCCATACCCATGGCAAAGAAGGTCAGGCCATAGATGAAGAAGATCAGGAACAACCATTGCACAAAATCGATGGTTTGCATGAGTTTTTGTCCACCGTCGATTGTACAATATTGTCCCTGAAAGGCTTCATGGCGGGCATCATAAGTACACGGTGATAAAAAGCATAAAAATAGGAGTTTTTTGCCTGTTTTCGCATAATATCTCTTCTTACTGAAATAGATGTGATTTATGTCATATATGTTTTGTGGCAAATTAACTTGTTTCTAAGGTTTCGGTAAATTATTATGGGTGTATTACCCAATCATTGGGCAGAGTGTCCCTTGTGGGTGCTGTCCGAGGCGCCAGGCATGGAGCCTCGAAAATTCTAGTAAAGGAGAATGCAAACAATGTCTATCAAGAAATTGCTCGTTTTGCTCGGCGCACTGGTGCTTGTTCTTGCCCTGTCCGCTTGCGCAGGTCCTGCCGGCCCGGAAGGCCCTGCTGGTCCCGCTGGCCCTGCGGGTCCTGCCGGCCCTGCCGGCGCTGCCGGCGCCGATGGCGCTATGACTGAACTGACCTGCAAGGAGTGCCACAACGACACCGCCATCATCACCGGTAAGAAGGCCCCCTGGTCCATTTCCGGTCATGGCGCTGGCACCGCTTTCGCTGAAGAAGGCGGCCGCAACACTTGTGCCGGTTGTCACTCTGGCTCGGCTTTCAGCGCAATGATTGCCGCTGGTCAGAACTTCAGCCAGCTCGAAAGCGGCGATGCCAACCCGACCCATCAGGACTGCCGCACCTGCCACCAGATCCATGTTACCTACACCGGCGAAGACTGGGCTCTCGAGACCAACGCCCCGGTGACCCTGGTCACCAGTGGCGCGACCTTCGATGGCGGCTCCGGTAACCTGTGCGCCAACTGCCACCAGGCCCGCCGCTACATGGCCAACTTCGTGGACAAGAACGATGCCACCAAGTTTGCCGCCACGGCCCGCTTCAACACCCACTACAGCGTCCAGGTCGATACCCTGATGGGTATTGTGGATGTTGCTGCCAACCTCGGCGTTGAAGGCAAGCCCGGCGCGCACTACAGCATGGTGGAAAACACCTGCGTGGGCTGCCACATGGGCGAGAGCGATGCCCACGGCTTCGAACCGCAGCTTGGTACCTGCGTGACCTGCCATGCCGATGCCGAAAACTTCGACATCAATGGCTACCAGACCGCCTTCGAAGAGAAGGTCAAGGAACTCGAGGCCGCTCTGTTGGCCAAGGGCCTGATCGCGGAAGGTGCTGAAGGCTATGCGGCCGTCCCCGGCAGCTATGACAAGGCCACCGCTTCGGCGCTGTTCACCTACTTCCTGATCGAGGAAGACGGCAGCATGGGCGTTCACAACCCGAATTACTTCACCGCTTTGATCGATGCTGCTCTTGCGGCCTTACAGTAAGCCTGCCGCATAAGCAATTCAGCAATACAGACAGGGCTGCCAACCGGCAGCCCTGTTTTCTTTTTCCGAATCGGGTGAATATTGCTTTTGCAGGATATATTTTCTCATAAGCGCTGATGATTGCATTTATGTAAATCATACCGATATTGTGATATTCAACACTGTCCAAACTGTAGTAATAAATTAGAATAGGCTTAACGACCGATTGTGAGAAAGCGTACATTGTGCCGTTAACCCCAATTTTATGCACATACATTGCAACAATCCACCCAACGGGAGAACGTAATTATGAAGAAAACGCAACTCAATTTCAGAACGCCAAGCTGGACGATGTTTGTCGTGGTTTTTGCGCTGAGTCTGGCCTTGGGCGTGGCTATCAGTATGGCCCAACCCGTTGCGGCCGCTCCGGGTGCAGTGCCGCCAGCCCAGGAGGGCGGCAACTACGCCGGCTCGGACGCCTGCGCAGGCTGTCACAAGGACATTCACGAAACCTGGGCGGGTACCCTGCATTCCGAGGCTTTCTCGTCGCCTGTTTTCCAGGAAGATTGGGTTAAACAAGGCTCGGCGGATTCCTGCCTGGAGTGTCATACCACTGGATTTGACGCCACCACCGGTAAATACTCGGAGGAGGGCGTGACTTGCGAATCCTGCCACGGTCCCCTGCAGAAGGAACATCCGAAGAATCCCATGCCGGTCACGCCGGACTACACCTTGTGCGCGAAATGCCACAAGACCACCACGGATGAATGGCGCGCCAGCAGTCACGGCGCGGTGAACATCAATTGCGAGTCCTGCCACAATCCGCATTCCCAGGCGCCCCGCGCTGATACGATCAATGAATTGTGCAGCAATTGCCACAAGGAAAAAGGCTCCTCCTTTACCCATGGAACCCACGCGAACTCCGGCCTGCAATGCAGTGACTGCCACATGGCGACCGCCACGCATACCGATTCCACCGGCGGATTATTCGCCACCGGACATACCTTCTCGGTTGGTTCCGAAGCCTGCATCTCCTGCCATACGGATACCGTGCATACGCGCGATACCATTTTGCAACTGAGCGGACAGGATGCCGGCACGGCGCCCACCACGGAGGAACTCGAAAAGCAGGTACAGGATCAGGAACAGCAGATCCAGAGTCTCGAAGCGCAGAGTTCCGTGCGCCTGTATACGGGCTTGATGCAGGGCGCCATCGTTGGCCTGATCATGGGTGGCGTTGCTGCCTGGGTCGTCAGCCGCCGTATTCGCTTTGTGGAGGTCGAAGAAAATGACGAAAAAGGCAAGTAAGAAGAAGCTTGTCATCGAACTGACCCGCGGCGATTTCTTAAAGCTGGGGATCGCAGCAGTCGGTTCTGTTGTGGCTGCGCCCCTGCTTACCACCGGCCCGCTGTCGCCCTTCGGCCAATTGAAGCAGCAGCAACTGGAAGGCGAAGCGACCGGCGGTCACGGCGCCCAAACCGGTGAACATCATTGGGGCATGGTCATCAACCTGGACCAGTGCATCGGCTGTGAGTATTGCATGCGCGCCTGCATCGCCACCAACGATGTGCGCGCTGAAGACCCGTGGAACGTGGTCATCAAGGAAGAAACGACGGGCGGCCAGACGTTCTACCTCAGCCGCCCCTGCCTGCACTGTCAGAACGCCCCGTGCGTGGAGGTTTGTCCGGTGAAGGCAACCTATCACCGCGAGGACGGCCTGGTGGTGATGGACTACGATCGCTGTATTGGCTGCCGGTACTGCCAGGTAGCCTGCCCGTATGATGCGCGCCAGTTCAACTGGGAGGAGCGCACCGATGAGAATCCCTACGTCCCGGCCTGGGGCGATCCCGAGGTCGAACGACGCCCGCGAGGCGTGATCGAGAAATGCACCTTCTGCATCCACCGCATCGATGCAGGCCTGGAAAAAGGCCTCATGCCTGGCGTGGACCGCGAAGCGACCCCGGCCTGCGTCAACATTTGCCCGGTGGGAGCGCGCACGTTTGGAAACCTGAAGGATCCGGAAAGCAGGGTAGCCCAACTTATCGAGACCAACCCCACCCTGCGTCTGCGCGACGACCTGGGGACGGAAACCAGCGTGTACTACATCCCGCCCAAGGAGGGCATCTAGAATGACTGCTTCCACGCTGAACCGTAAACCTTTCCAACTTCCCTTCAGCCCGCTCTTTTTGGTCTGGCTGGGCTTTCTGGCCGTGTTGATCCTGATCGGCGTCTACGCGGCCATCACGGTCTTCATTAAAGGCCTGGTAATCACCAACCTGACTGACTCGGTCCCCTGGGGATTGTGGATCACGATTGATCTTTCATCCATTGCGTTGGGCGCGGGCGCCTTCACTTTGTCGGCGATTGTGTATATCTTCGGCATTAAACGCCTGCAGGCGGTCATCCGTCTGGCGATCCTGGTCGGCTTTGCCGGCTATACCTCCGCCATGCTGATGCTGCTGGTGGATATCGGCCGCCCGGATCGTTTCTGGCATCCCTGGGTGTTCTGGAACGTGCATTCCGTGTTGTGGGAAGTCACGATGTGCATCACGGTCTACCTGCTCATCCTGGTCACCGAATTTGCCCCGGTGATCGTGGAGACCAAGTTCTTCGACCGTTGGCCGGCCCTGCGCAAGTTTGGGCATTTCCTGCACAAATTGACCCCCTTCCTGGCGGTGCTGGGACTGGTCATTTCCCTGCTGCACCAATCCTCGCTTGGAGCGACGTACGGCGTGCTCAAATCCCGCCCGTTCTGGTTCAAGCCGAGCATGCCGATCATGTTTGTGCTGTCTGCCATTGCGGCCGGGCCCGCGGTGACCATTTCGGTCGCGTACGTGATCGAGTGGATCATCGGCAAACGCACGATTCCGCACGATGTGCTGCAACTTGTGGCCCGTTTCAGCGGCGTTGGCCTGCTGGTTTATGGCTACATCAAATTCTGGGATATGGCCGCGGTGACCTATTACGGCCGCACGCCCGGCGTCAGCTCCGCGTTTGCGATGCTCCAGCAGCAGACCCCATACAGCTTCAGTTTCTGGGTCGGGGAAGTGCTCCTGGGCATTGTCCTCCCCGCCATTCTCTTCCTGGTGCCCCGCTTCAACAAGAATCCAGCCGCGACCGTGCTGGGCGGCGCCTCGGCCATGATCGGGATCATCATCCACCGCTGGGATGTGACCGTCGGCGGGCTGTTCGTGCCCATTTCCTATTCTCCGGGCACCCTTTTCCAACTGCCGGCCGGCACCTACTTCCCCTCCCTGGTGGAGTGGGGGGTGGGGATCCTGGTAATCGGTTATGCCCTGACCGTGCTCACGTTGGGGGTGCGTTTCCTGCCGCTTTTCGAAAACAACGAACATTAACCTGAAAAAATCCCACACGAAAGAGCAGGCATATCTGTGCCTGCTCTTTTTTGATGGGTTAATGTGACATATGTCAATATTCTGCTGTGACAGGTTTGGGTTATACTATCCATCAATTAATCCCACATTCATATTCGGAGACGCAATGCCTACCATATACGCTGCAAGCTTTTGTAAAGCTTGGCCGTGGAGGGAAATGCAATGAATGACACATCCGCCAATCCAATCTTTGTGGCCTTGCTTTTCATCCTGCGCTGTATTATCCCGCTTGCCGTCTTGTTTGGGATCTCCTACCTGCTCCGAAAAATGGGCCTGGTAGCTGCTGAGTCCCCAGAGCCGCCCGATGACCGCGCCGAGAACGGCGAGGGCGGCGGCGGGACGTCCCGCCCTGAACCATCAGAAGCGGACTCGAACAGGAAGCAAAACGCCGAAACCCCAAGGAGTCCTAGCAAATGACACCACGCACCTTTCATCGACAGCTCTTCTGGCTGATCGTGGCTGGCGTGTCGACTGTGTTGGTCAGCCTCTCATTGGTTGTTTCGCCCGCCAGCGCGAAGCCTCCCACGCAGGAGACGGTGAAATATTGCCTGTCCTGCCATGGCAACCCCACCTTGAGCACCACCCTTCCCAGCGGCGAAACGCTTTCGCTTTATATTGCGCAGGATGATCTGAACCATTCCGTGCATAGTAACGTTGGGATCGAGTGTGAGGCCTGCCATAACGATATTTCGGAATATCCGCATCCTGCGATCCAATTCCAGACGAAGCGTGAACTTTCCCTTTCTTATTATCAGACCTGCGAGAAATGTCACTCTTCGAATTACGAGAAAACCCAGGATAGCATGCACGCTCAGGCCGCTGCGGCGGGGAACGAGAACGCTCCCGTATGCACGGACTGTCACGGGGCGCATGATGTCCGCCCGCCCGATGAGCCCCGTTCCCTGATTTCCGTGACATGCGAACAATGTCACAGTGAAATCGTGAAAACCTACCGCGAAAGCGTGCATGGTGCGGCTTTGATGAAGGACGAGAATCCCGACGTGCCGGTCTGCACCACCTGTCACGGCGTACACAACATCCAGGACCCGCGCACGAGCCAGTTCCGCGTGGCCGAGCCGGAGTTGTGCGCCGGTTGCCACGCCGACCCGCAATTGATGGGTAAGTACGGCCTTTCATCCGATGTGTACGATATTTACAAACGCTCCTGGCATGGCGTGGATGTGTCGGTGTACAAGGCGCGCTGGCCCACCATCTGGCACGACAGCGCGGTCTGTTCGGATTGTCACGGCATTCACGACATCCGCTCCACGGGTGATCCCGCATCCAAGGTGAACGAGAAGAACCTGCTTTCCACCTGTCAGCAATGTCACCCTACTGCAGGTCCGAACTGGACCGACGCCTGGACCGGGCACAATGAAATCAGCCTGGAACGAACCCCCTTCCTCTTCTACGTGGAAAAGTTCTACGGTTCCTTTACCCCGTTTGTGTTGTGGGCGTGCGTCATTTACGTCATCCTGCAAATCGTTCGCGCCACTGTGGATCGTGTAAGGAGTAGCCGGCCATGAGCGGAAAAAACGCCAAATCCACCACGCTTGCCCGACAGGAGCGCAGTTTCCTGCGTTTTACCGTGGGCCAGCGCTGGGAACATGCCATCCTGTTGTTGAGCGGCCTGGTCCTTTTGCTGACCGGCCTGCCCCAAAAATATCGCGAGTTTTCCATCAGCCAGGATCTGCTCTCGACCCCGGAACAGATTTTCCTGATCCGCCAGGTTCACCACATTGCCGCCATCGTACTCAGTCTGCTGGTCATGTACCATGTGGGCCGTATTCTCGTGTTGATGAGCCGCCGCCGCCTGCCGGGCGACCTGCTTCCCACCATGCAGGATCTGCGCGATGCCTGGCATATGCTCCAGTATTTGCTCTTCCTGCGCAAGGACAAACCGAGGTTTGGCCGTTATAACTTCGAACAGAAGGTGACCTACTGGGTGGTCTTCTTCAGCGTTGCCATCATGGGAATCAGCGGTCTGATCATCTGGTTCCCGGTGCAGATGACGCAGGTTCTGCCGGGCGGTGTTGTGCCGGCCGCGAAGCTGGCCCACAGCACCGAGTCGGTGGCGCTGGCGATCTTCATCGTGATCTGGCACATTTACCACGTGCATATCGAGCGCCTGAACCTGAGCATGTTCACGGGTCGATTAAGTGAGGAGGAACTGCGCACCTTCCATGAAAAGGAGTATCAGCGTCTCGCCAACCAGTCAGGGGAGATGAAGTGATGCGACTGCGCAACCTGCTTTTCGCGGCGGGGCTGATAGCCTGCCTCGTCAGTTTTGGATTCGCCCTGTCGTCGGCCTCCGCACGCCCGCTTCCCGTGAATGGGGAGGTGGAAGCCGCCCTCTCGTTGCCGCAGAGCGGGTCCCAGCCCCAGGCGGCAGACAATGGTTTTTGCCTCTCCTGTCACGCCAACGAAGGCCTCAAGGTGGAACTGGACAGCGGTGAAATCCTGCGCCTGACCCTTGACGCCGACGCCTTCCAAGCCAGCGTGCATGGCGCCAATGAAGTGGCCTGTATCTCCTGTCACACCGACATTACCGGCATCCCGCATCCCGAGCGTACGGTCAACACCCTGCGCGACGTTACGCTGAAGTATTACACCTCCTGCAAGGAGTGTCATGCCGAGCAATTCAACCTGACGCTGGACAGCGTGCATCAACGCTCCTTGGCGGCCGGGAACAACAATGCGGCTGTCTGCGCCGATTGCCATAATCCCCACACCCAGGCGCGCATGACGGATCCCGCTAGCGGTGAATTGCTGGATGAGGCCCGCCTGCACGTCCCGGAAACCTGCGCCAGGTGTCATAGCGCCATCTATAATGCCTACCAGCAGAGCGTTCACGGCTCCGCCCTGACCCAGGAAGGCAACACGGATGTGCCGACGTGCATCGACTGTCACGGCGTCCACAATATTCAGGACCCGACCACGGCCACCTTCCGCAACAGCACCCCCTACCTGTGCGCCACGTGCCATACCGACGAAACTTTGATGAAGAAATACGGCCTGTCCACGCAGGTGTTGAATACCTACGTCGCCGATTTTCACGGTACCACGGTCGAGATCTTCAACAAGGAGTTTCCCGACCAGCCCACCAACAAGCCGGTCTGCACCGACTGTCACGGCGTGCATGACATCGCCAAAATCGATGATCCCACCAAGGGCCTGGCGGTGCGGGAAAACCTGTTGAATCGCTGCCAGACCTGCCACCCGGATGCCAACGCGAATTTCCCGGATGCGTGGCTTTCGCATTACATCCCCACTCCTGAAAAATATCCGATCGTTTATTACGTCAACCTGTTCTACAAGTTCATGATCCCCGGTGTGCTCATTCCGATGGCGATCCTGGCTGCGATGGACTTCACCCGCAAGATGATCAACCTTTCCAGAAAATCGAAGCGCGTTCCCGCTCATGAGGCGCCGCCAATCTCTGAAGCGGAAGCTGCGGCTCCCGAAGAAATCCAGGCGGAAAGCGTGGAACCTGCCGCGATTTCCGAGGAAGCGCCGCCCGTGAGCGAGGCCATGCCCGAAACCCCTGCAACTCCTCAAACCCTGGCAGAGGAATCCGCTGCCGCCCCCGTGGAACAAACCGACGGCGAAGAGCCTACTGCGCCCACCGATGAATCCAAAAACGACAACGAGGAGGCCCCCCATGACTAAGGAAACCCGGGCCCCCGGAGCGGCGACCTACGTCCGTTTCGATATTGTGCAGAGGTTGCAGCACATCATCTTTTTGATTTCCTTCACCATATTGGGCTTCACCGGCCTGCCGCAAAAATTCCCCCTCTCGCCGATCAGCGCAGGGTTCTTCAAGATTTTCGGCGGTATTGAAACGGTGCGTCTGATCCATCACACCTCTGCGATCGTGATGATGATCGTCAGTGTGTTCCATGTGTTGGAGGTGCTGTACCGCGTCCTCGTCCTGCGCACGCCCATCTCCATGATCCCGTGGATTAACGACCTCCTGCACGTCTACGAGGATGTGTTGTACTATCTTGGCCTGCGCAAGCACAAGGGATATTACGGCCGTTACTCCTATGCAGAGAAGGCCGAGTATCTGGCCCTGATCTGGGGCACGCTCGTCATGGGCCTGACCGGCTTCATGATGTGGAATCCGCTCTCGACCCTGCGCATTCTGCCCGGCGAGGCTATTCCCGCCGCGAAGGCTGCGCATGGCGGCGAGGCGGTGCTGGCCGTCCTGGCCATCATCATCTGGCACTTTTACCACGTGCACATCAAACACCTCAACCTGAGCATGTTCACCGGCAAGCTGAGCCGGGAGGAAATGGAGCACGAGCATCCCGCCGAACTGGCGCAGATCGATGCGGGCAAAAAGCCCGACCCCATCCCGCCCGCCGTGCTGCGCAAACGCCAGTACATTTATGCGCCGATTGCCATTGTCATCCTGGCGCTCTTCAGCTATGGGTTCTACTTCTTTGTGGGATACGAAACCACTGCGGTTGTGAACCCGCAATTACAGCCGACGCTGCCCGTGTACGTGCCGCAGACGGCGACCCTTCGGCCGACCGCCACCGTCACGCTGACGCTGACGCCGGCCCCGACTGCCACGCCCGTGCCTGCCACCGAAGCGACTGGCGACGCCACCGCGACAGAAGCCCCCGTTGCTGCCGCTTTCACCTGGGATGTGGAAATCGGCCCCCTGTTCGCGCAGAAATGCCTGATGTGCCACGGAGCATCCGCTTCGGGCGGATTGAACCTTTCCACTTATGCCGACGCGATGAAGGGCGGCGCCTCTGGGCTTGTGTTTACCCCCGGCGATGCGGCCAACAGCCCGATGATTGTAAAGTTCGAAGGCGGAAAACATCCGTATGCGGCCCTGCTGGCCGAGGAAATCGCCAAGGTGAAAGCCTGGTTGGATGCGGGCGCGCTGGAAAAGTAAGGATTGAAACCGTAGGAGCATGCTTTGGCATGCTCCTTAAGATTCCTGGAGGTGCTCATGAAAAAAATCATGGAACGTCTGGGCCGTTTTTTTGCCCCAGCGCCCGGCTCGTCACGCTGGGCATATGTGCTGCCCTATCTTGCCCTGATCGTCATTTTTCTGGTACTGCTCGCCGGCGGCACATACGGATGGGAATATACCAATTCGCCGGGCTTCTGCGGCACCGCCTGTCATACCATGCCGCCCCAGAATGTGGCCTACTTGAATTCGCCGCATGCCAAGGTCACCTGTGAGGAGTGTCATATCGGCCGCGCCTCCTTCACCAACCAGTTGATGCGCAAGACACAGGGCCTCAAGGAAACCTATTACGAGATCTTCAAGTTGTATGAATATCCGATCCGCGCCGAGGCCCTGCGCCCTGCGCTGGAGACCTGCGAAAAATGTCACCGCCCCGAAACCTTTTCGGACGACAGTTTGCGGTCGATCAAGCATTTCGCCAACGATGAGCTCAACACGGCTTCGAATACCTACCTGATCCTGAAGACGGGCGGCGGCGACAAACGCGAGGGACTCGGCTTCGGCATCCACTGGCATATCACCAACAAGGTGCAGTACTACGCGGCCGATGACCTGAACCAGGAAATTCCGTATGTGCGCGTCTACAATGACGACGCCTCGTACACGGAATACACGGACGTCGAGTCTGGTTTTGACCCGGCCAGCCTGGACGAGGGCCAGCTCAGGCAGATGGACTGCACCACCTGCCATAATCGTGTGACCCACGACTTCATGTATCCATCCGAATCCGTGGATAATTCCATGGCGCGCGGGTTGATCGATCCGTCCATCCCGTCCATTCATCAAATGGCCGTGGGTGTGCTGAGCATCACTTATGGGACGCGCGACGAGGCGGTCAAGGCGATTGCCGCCCTGGACGGGGTGTACCAGCAGACTTACCCCGATTACTACTCCCAAAACAGTGAAACCATTCAGAAGGCGCTGACCGAGATCCAGGCCATCTATGATCGCACTGTCTTCAAGGAACAAAAGATCGACTGGACGACGCACCCCAACAATCTGGGACACATAAACTCCCCGGGCTGTTTCCGCTGCCACGACGGCAAGCACTTGAATGCGGACAATGAAGCCGTGCGCCTGGAGTGCAATTTGTGCCATTCCATCCCGGTGGTCACCGGCCCCAAGGACCTGGTCACAAAGATCGAGATCAACAGTGGCGGCGTCGAGCCGGATTCGCACCTCAACGCCAACTGGATCAGCCTGCACAACCAATCCATCAACGAGACCTGTTCCCAGTGCCATACCACGGCCGACATGGGCGGCACGAGCAACACCTCCTTCTGCTCGAACAGCGCCTGTCATGGAAACGCATTCACCTTTGCGGGCTTCGACGCCCCGGCCCTGCACGAAATTCTCAAGGATCAACTTCCCACGCCCGCCCCGCAATCGACCGGCGGCGCATCCGGCGCGTTGACCTATGAGGCTACGATCGGTCCGCTGCTCAGCACCAAGTGCGGAGCCTGTCACGGCAAGGCCGCCTCGGGTGGGTTGAACCTCATCACCTTCGCTGACCTGATGAAGGGCGGCAAGGATGGGGTGGTCATCATCCCGAACGATTCCGCCAACAGCCTCCTGGTGAAGATCCAGAGCGCCAAACATTACCTGAATCTCACTGCCGAGGAATTGGATTTGATCAAGCAATGGATTGACGCGGGAGCGCCCGAGAGATAAGATACTTGTAAGGCGACACACTTGGACATCATAACGGTCTACTTCCTCTACGGGCTCTCCTTCTTCAGCATGGGATTGGCCGTCCTGCTGGAAGTAGGCCGTTCTTCTGAACTCGACTTTGCGCGCGCCCTGCGTTCCCTGGCGGGATTTGGCCTGGTGCATGGCGTCCACGAATGGCTGGAGATGTTCCTGTTGATCTACCCGCAAACACAGGATTCGGCCTTGCAGCAGTGGATCGCACCGGGGCGGGTTGTCCTGTTGGCGATCTCCTTCCTGTTCCTGATCTCCTTTGGCGCAAGGCTGGTTGTCGGCCCCAAACGTCACCGGCTTTCGTGGCAGTTGTTGGGCGCCATCGCCTTTGTCTGGACTGTGGGCCTGGCCTGGTTGTTCCTGACCGAACCGCATGATGTGCGCATCGTGGCGGCGGATGTGTATACCCGTTATTCCCTGGCAATCCCCGGCGCGGCATTAACCGCCTGGGGGTTGTTTTTGCAGCGGCAGAAATTTTTACAGGCAGGGATGAGCGGCATTGGGCGCGACGTGATCGCAGCGGCGCTGGCTTTTGGCTTGTACGGCGGCATCGGTCAGCTCTTTGCCGCGCCAAGCGTGGTATTTCCCTCGCGCTTTCTCAACTCGGACACTTTTCTGCAATGGTTCGGATTCCGCATCCAACTCTTCCGTTCGGTGACCGCCTGTATCGCCGCGATTTCGATCATCCGCTCCCTGCGGGCCTTCGAGGAGGAAACCCGCCGCCAGATCGAAAGCCTGAGCCAGGCACAGTTGGACGAGCGTCAACGGCTGGAGCAACTGCGCGAGGAATTGCTGCGTCAGACCGTCCGCGCCCAGGAATTGGAGCGCCAGCGGATTGCCCGCGAATTGCACGACGAGATCGGCCAGACCCTGACCGCCCTCGGAATGGGGTTGCGCGCCATGTCGGATAATGTTGTCATCCACCCTGAGCGGGTGGGCAAGCAGGCGCGCGAATTGCAAGGTGTGGTGGCGACAGGTCTCTTTGGCCTGCAAAACCTGATCACGGGTTTGCATCCGCCCCAACTCGATGATTTCGGCCTGGCGGCGGCCCTGCGCTGGTACTGCGCCCAGGTGCAGGAGCGGGCCGGGGTAACGGTGGCAATTTCCAGCCAGGGAGAGGATACGGCCCTTTCAGCGGAAGTGCGTACCGTTCTCTATCGCATCGTCCAGGAGTGCATCACCAACATCATCCGCCACGCAAAAACCAATCACGCCGACTTGCAGGTTATCTTTCAAGAAGATAAAGTGCGCATCCGCGTCGAGGATAAAGGTTGCGGCTTTGACGTAAACGCCGCGTTGAATCGCCGCGAATATCCCTGCTGGGGGCTGCTTGGCATCCAGGAGCGCGCCTCACTGGTGGGAGGGGACTGTGTCATTACGTCTGAGCCTGGAATGGGCACGCTGATCGAAGTGAGCGTGCCGTTGGAGAAGGAATCACATGGCTGAAATTCGGCTATTGCTCGTGGATGATCATTCCGTTGTGCGCAGCGGATTGCGAATGCTGTTGGAAAACGAGGATGACCTGATCCTGATCGGCGAGGCGGGCAAAGGAATGCAAGCCCTGGAACTGGCCGACCAGTTGCGCCCGGATGTTGTCATCATGGACATCACCCTGCCCGATATGTCTGGCATAGAGGTGACCCAGCGGCTCAAATTGGCGCACCCGCAAATGGCGGTAGTGGCTTTGACCATCCATGAGGATCAACAGTATTTCTTCGAGATGCTGCGGGTGGGAGCCTCGGCTTACGTGCCCAAACGCGCCGCCCCCGATGATCTGATCGCCGCCATCCGCGCGGCCCATCACGGCGACGTGTACATTTATCCATCCCTGGCAAAACTGCTGGTCAATGACTTTCTGGTGCGGGCCGGCGAAGGCGGCTTGGAGGTCACGGTGCAGGATCTGACCCCGCGCGAGCAGGAAGTGCTTTCCCTGCTGGCCGAGGGAAAGACAAATGACGAGATCGCCGCCGAGTTGGTCATTAGTCCGCACACGGTGGCCCGTCATCGCGAGAATTTGATGGGAAAATTGGGCCTCCACAACCGCAGTGAACTGGTAAAGTACGCAATCCGCAAAGGCTTGATCAAGCCATAAGTGGGGTTAATGCACTAGGATAAGAATGACTGATACCTCCTATTGTCAGGAGGCCTTTTCTAGCGTATTCTGGAAGTGAGATAAGTGCCAAATACGTAACCCAAGGAAAGGAGAATCCCATGCGTAAAGCGCCGTTTGTCGCCGTATTTTGGACGTTTGCATTAGCCATTCCCTTTACGATCATCGCCCTGGCTGGAGTGGCATATGTGGATCTGCATTTCAGCGAAATCGCCCAGGCGATTGCCAATTTCGAAGCCGCCACGTCAGCTACCGGGCGGGGCTGGATCACCGAACTCTCCGCACGGTCTCCCGAACTGGTGGGAATGGTGGTTGGCCTGGTTGTGATGTTGACCATCTACCTGTTCGTGCAGCGCCCCACGAAGAGCATCAGGGTCTCGAAGAAGTAACCTCCGAATCTCCCTACTACGAATCGCAGCGCCTGCCATGTGGCAGGCGCTGCGCGATTTTGGCGAAAACTATTCACCCTGTCGTATGCGTGTCCCGCAGACGCGGCAGAAGCGGTCACCGGAATGGGTGCGTTCGCCGCATTGTGAGCAATAGATGACCTTGGTAGGATCATCCTCTGTCACCGCGGCCTGGCGCCGGCGCCGGCGGGCCGTTTCATGAGAGGCATCCCGCCGCGCAAACAGGAAGTAATATCCCAATCCGCTGGCGACCAGCACAACCCCCAGGCCGCCCACCAGATAGGGCACGTAGTTGCTCAGGGAAACCCGCCCCGTGGTGTTTTCGTCGAGCTGGGCCGAGGGTTGGATGACCGAATCGGGCACGGTCAGCGTGTCGTTGTTCTTGTTGTATTCCACCACGAGTTCGAAGGCCTGACTCGCCGGCAGGTCGTTGACGGTCAGGTTATGGTAGGTGAGGCCGTCCGTCTCCTCGAACGCCTTGAGCGCGGGCGTGCCTTTCAGCGCAGTGGCGGTGGGCGGTTGCTGTACGCTGAGGTTCAGGCTGTCCACGGCGTATTCGCCATTCCATTGGAAACTGTACCTGCGCTGCTCGCCGGTCCTGATGATGGAAGCATAGTATTCGAAATGATAGGTGGTATTTTTCTCCACCAGGATGGTGATCTCCTCCCAGGTCCCCGCCACGACCGGGCCGTCGAAATTCACATTGACCAGGTTTTCGTTTTCCAGGGCGGCCACCGCAATCACGTTGACTCCCAGGGGAATGCGGAAGGTGACCTGCATGGGCAGGGGGATGTTTTCCGCCAGTTGAAAATCGTATATGACCAGCATCGTGGGCTGGTCGTATTCAGGCCATAATTTGATATTCAAAGTCGAGATATGAACCTCGTTCTGGGCGGCAGCCGGGGAAGCCAGCGCCAGGACGAGGAGAAGGGCCAGCAGGGCGATCCATTTACGCATCCAAGCCTCCAATATGCAGGTTTTCAATATCTTATCATGGGATGGATGTGTCCGGGGAAAATATTTGGAAACCCTGAAGGAGGAGTCTCGACGGGTCAATCTGTGAGCGCGCGCACCAGGCGCAGGCAGGTCTGGTGGATGGGAACCGCCAGTCCATGTTTTTGGGCGCGTTCCACCACCAGGCCGCAAATGGCATCGATCTCCGTGGGAGCTCCGCGCAGCACATCCTGCAGCATCGAGGAGTGATTGGCGGCCGTTCTGCGCGCCACCTCCTCCACCGCCTGGACGGGATCGGGAAAGGGCAGGTGAATCCCTTCCGCTGCCGCAACAGCCGCCGCTTCATTGACCAATCCAGCCATCAGCGCGCGCGCAGACGGGCTTTGGATCAAAGCGCCGTTGGGGACGCGCAGCAGGGCCGTGAGAGGGTTGATGCCCGCGTTGACGACCAGTTTGCCCCACGCGAGCGATTCGGCGTCCTGGACGGTCTCCACGTGGAAATGGGCGGCCTCCAAAGCCTCCACCAGCGGAGCGAGGGCCTGATTCCGTTCGAGGGAGATTTTCCCCTCCCCGCCCGGTCTCACCAAACCCGGGCTGAGCAGGGTGGCCCCCGTGGTGGTCACGCCCAGGGCCACGCGGGCGGGTCCCAACTCCTGCGCCAGGATTTCGCGATTGCCGATCCCATTTTGCAGGGTGACGGCCAGCCCATCTGCCGCCAGGCACCTTGCCAGTTGACGCGCGGCGCGCTCCGTCTGCCAGGCCTTGACCAATACCAGCGCAAAGCGCGCGCCGCGCACCTCGTCGGGATCATTCGTGGCGTGGACGGGCACGGCCTGTTCGAATCCGTCCGCCTCCGCCAGCCGCGCGCCCTCCCTGCGCAGCGCCTCGATGCCGTGCTGCCACGTTCCCAGCATGGACACGGAATGACCCGCCAGGCCCAACCGCGCCGCAAAGAGGGTCGCCAGCGCGCCGCTTCCGACGATGAGAATCTCCATGGGCGGTTATCACAATTCCTTGAGCAGCAGATCCCACTCTTCGTTCGGCATTTCGACCGTATGCTCGGCGGCAGGGAAACTGTGGGTTTGCACGTCGGCGATGTACTCGCCGAAGGCGTGCGCCATCTCATTGTGCAGGTTCGCGTACTGTTTGACGAATTTGGGGGTGAAGCGGTCGAACAGGCCCAGCAGATCGTGCGTGACCAGCACCTGACCGTCACAGGCCGACCCCGCGCCGATGCCAATGGTGGGAATGGAAACGCGCTGGGAGATTAGTCGGGCGAGCCGCGCAGGCACCGATTCGAGCACCAGGCTGAAACAGCCCGCATCCTCCAAAATGAGCGCATCCTCGAGCAGGCGCTTGGCCGCCAAGGCGGTCTTGCCCTGGGCACGGAATCCGCCCAGTTGATGTACGGATTGTGGCGTCAGGCCGATGTGGCCCATGACAGGGATGCCCGCGCTGGTGATGACGCGTACTGCCTCGGCGCGTTCGTGGCCGCCTTCGAGTTTGACCGCATCCATGCCCGCTTCCTTGAGGAAGCGGCCCGCATTGCGCACGGCCTCCTCCACGGAGACCTGGTAGGACATGAACGGCATGTCGCCAACCAGCAGGGCCGATTTGGCCCCACGCGCCACGGCGCGGGCGTGATGCAGCATCTCATCCATGCTGACGGGCAGGGTGTTCTCGTAGCCGAGCACAACCATGGCCAGCGAATCGCCGACCAGGATGGCATCCACGCCTGCCTGGTCCATGATCATGGCGGTGGGATAGTCGTAGGCCGTCAGCATGCTGATGGGTTCGCCGCGTTCCTTTTTCTGGCGGAACGTAAGCGTGGTGACCTTTTTGCGCGCGGGCGCAGGGGTAAAAACGGGAGCAGGGGTGGACATGGGGGTACCCTCCGATAAAGGTAGAGTCCGCTGTAGCGCCGCCCCCTGATGTGCGCCTGGCGTTGGATGGGATGTCGCCATCGCGTTCTCAAGGATACACGTGGCTGGGATGGATTATTCCACAAAAGTTCGTTTTCGCCTATAATAAAATTATTAGACTTTGATCCAACCTCGTCCTTCGACCGCCCGATCATCCACGGCTAGGTTCAGGACGGACCCATTTCAAGGAGGCACCCATGCGTAGAATGTTCGGTTTTCTGATCGGCGTTTTTGTAGGCGCCCTGGTTGGCTCGACGATTGCCCTGCTGCTCACGCCCGAATCAGGCGAGGAACTGCGCGGAGAGATCCGCCAGCGCGGTGAACGTTTTGCCAGCCAGATCCGTTCCGCGGCGGATGAGCGCCGCATCGAGTTGCGCGGCCGCCTCGAAGCGTTGCGCGCCCCGCGCGAAGTGTAAGCAAAATAGGTTCGAATGAAAAAATGGGACCACCCCGCTACGGCGGGGTGGTCCCATTTCAAGGGACGTACCGTTTGCCAACTACAGCAGATTAAGTTGTAGCGCAATTTGATAAATTGCGCCTGGCAAATTGCCAATTTGCCCTACAGATTTAACTTGTCGAGAGGCTAGGGCAGGCAGGAAATCGAAGCGCCGACCGTGACCCGTTTCGCCGTCCAGACGTTATTGGCGGTCGTGCCATTTACGCTCACGGGCTGGCCGACTTCCAGGTCAGCGAAGCCGATGACGACCGTGGTGGCGCCGTCCTTGTACAGATAGCGCGTGGCCGCGGTCATGGTCAGGGTCAATTCCTTGCCGACGTAGGTTTTGACCAGGCTGTTGCCGCTGACCACTTTCACGGTCACCGTGTTCGAACCAATGGCGGTGATGTTTCCGACCAGCGCAAACGTGCCGCGCGGCCCCTGCGCCGATTCAGGCGCGGCCAGGGCGGGGACAATGACTGCGGCAAGCATGACCAGAGACAGCAGGACTGCATACAGTTTTTTCATGGGGGTTATCTCCTTTTTGGGGTTTCATACGGTATGACGCAGGGAAGGCTGTACGGGTACGGCTTCGCCCGTTCATCCTGGGCGCGGAACCTTACAAAAAAGCAAGTGCCTCGAATGCTTTGCCTTCCGCAACTCCGCATTTGCCCACCTATTGTGAACAGGGTGATAAAAAAACACTGGCAGTCCAAGGGACTGCCAGTGTCATGCCAGGAGGAGGCGCAGGGTCAACTGCGTGTCAGTTTTTTGTAAAACCCCTCGATCTGAGCCATGCAGGCGCCGTATTCCGCGCGTGTGGCGATGATGTTGGCGTTCAGGCCTGCGGCCTGCTCCCGCAGGTCTTTGCTTTCCAGGGCGGCCAGGATGCCATCTGCAAGTGCGCGCGGACTGGCTGAATCGACCAGCAAACCGTTTTTGCCGGGGGTGATCCATTCGCGGATGGACTCGAGATCGCCCGCCACGGGGAAGCATCCGCAGGCCATGCCTTCGAGCAGGGAGTTGGGCGTGCCATCGTGGAAGCTGGGCGAGACGACCACCTGCGCCGAGCGGAAGACCTCCGCCATTTGGCGGTGGGGCATGGGCGGGTTCAAGGTCACGGCGTGCTGGATACCCAGTTCGTGGATCCATTGCGTGGCCTGAGCCTCGCCCGTCATGGAGGAGCATACGAAGCGCGCGTCCGCCCGTTTTTCGAGCACCAGCGGGATGGCTCTGAAGAAGGCTTCGTTATGCACGTAGGCGCGGAATCCGCGCGGGTTGACAACGACGGGGGCCGCCGACAGCGGTTGGGCTGGATAAAAAATATCCGTGCGGATGCCGCCGTTGCCCGGGGTGACCAGGGTCGGCCTGTCCACGGCAAAGCCAAGCTGCTTGCCCAGGCGGATGTCGCGCCAGCAGTCGGCGTGCAGGGCGTCGGCCACTTTGAGAGTCCATTTTGTGTAATGGCGCATCAGCGGCGTGGAGGGGGCATGCAGGGTGAAGTCGTTGCCCCAGACCGAGACGACCAGCGGCGCGCCCGAGTAGGCGTCTGCGGCCAGCATGCCTTCGTAGGGAATCCGCAGGGCGTGTACTAGGTCGGGTTGGATGCGTTCGAGGATGATGCGCAGCGAACGGGCGGCGCGGGGAATGGTCAGGGGACCGAGCCACTGTCGGAGCACGGTGCGCAGGCCCAGGGTCCGCGAGGAAGTGGACGAAGGGGCGGGGGCGCCCGTCGGCTTTTTCATCCCGCTAAAGGCCACAGGCACGGTGTACAATCCGCTGACGGGAAAATCCAGCGTACAGTGAAAAGTGGAAACGAGGTGGACTTCATCGCCGCGTTCGATAAAATGGCGGATCCAGTTTTGGGTGATGGGGGAGCGGCCGTCGGCCACGAATAATAGGCGCATGGAAGGGATTATACGTCATTGCCCGATGCTGGAAGCCGTAGTATATTTGGCGAAAGCGTATGAGCAAAGGCCGCATCCTGATTATCGAAGACAACATGGACAACCATGAGTTGATCCGTTTTTTCCTGGAACGTGACGGGTATGATACGTTCCTGGCGATGACGGGGCCTGAGGGCTTGCAGGCTGCCATCAAGCAGGTTCCCGACCTCGTGCTGGTGGATCTGGCCCTGCCGATCATGGATGGCTGGGATGTGACCCGCAAGATCAGGGAAAACGAAAAGACGGCCAGGCTCCCGATCGTGGCGGTTACTGCGCGCACGATGCCCATCGACCGCATGCGCGCCATCGAGGCAGGCTGCGATGAGTACATCGCCAAGCCCATTGATTTTGTGGCCCTGCTCGGTGCGGTCAACCGCCTGATGGAGAGGACAAAACGGACGCGGGGCTGATGTGGTATATTAACCCAATTGTGCAAAAAATCACTAACAAAGGATGGCTTTTAGGATGAAACAAATTTGCGTAGTCGGCGTAGGGTATGTTGGCATTGTGACCGGTGCATGTTTTGCCGACCTGGGCAACCACGTGGTGGCCCTGGATGTCAACGAGAAGCGCGTCGAGAATTTGAAGAAGGGCATCATGCCCATTTACGAGCCTGGCCTGGACGAACTGGTCAAGCGCAATGTGAAGGCTGGACGGCTTTCCTTCACCACTTCCTACAAGGAAGCGCTGGAGGGCTGTGAGTATGCCTTCATCGCCGTGGGTACGCCCTCGGGTGTGAACGGCGAAGCGGATTTGCAATACGTGGCCGCCGCGGCGACCTCGATTGCCGAGAACATGACCGCGCCGCTGATCCTTATCAACAAGTCCACCGTGCCGATCGGGACGGGCGACTGGGTGGCCGATGTGGTCAAGGGCGCCCAGCCCAAGCCGATGGAATTCGCGGTGGTGTCCTGCCCCGAGTTCCTGCGCGAAGGTTCGGCCATTGGCGATTTCATGAACCCGCATCGCACGGTGATCGGTTCGCTTGACCGTGACGCGGCCAACAAGGTGGCCCAATTGCACCTGCCCCTGCGCGCGCCCATCGTCATCACCGACCTGCGCACCGCGGAAATGATCAAGTATGCCAGCAACGCCTTCCTGGCCACCAAGATTTCCTTCATCAACGAACTGGCGGACCTGTGCGAAAAGGTCGGCGCGGACGTGAAGGAAGTGGCGGCTGGCATGGGTTACGATGCGCGCATCGGGCGTCACTTCCTGGATGCAGGCCTGGGCTGGGGCGGCTCCTGCTTCCCCAAGGACGTGGAGGCGCTGGCTTTCATGGCCAAGGAGAAGGGCCTCGAACCGCTCATCCTCAACGCGGTCATGGATGTGAACTACGACCGCCGCACGGCGGCTGTCCGCCGCACCGAGGAGATGGCGGGCGGCTCGCTCAAGGGCAAGACCGTGGGCCTGCTTGGCCTGGCCTTCAAGCCCAACACCGATGATATGCGCGACGCGCCGTCGATTGATATTGCCACCGAACTGATCGAAGCGGGCGCGAAGGTGCGCGGTTACGATCCCGTGTCGATGGATGTGGCGCGCCCGATCCTGCCCGCGGTGGAACTCTTCAATGACGCCTACAGCCTGGCTGACGGCTGCGATGCGCTGATCGTGGTCACCGAGTGGAACGAGTTCAAACAGCTCGATCTCGAAAAGCTCAAGGGCCTGCTCAAATCCCCCGTCATCTTCGACGGCCGCAACATCTACGACCCGAATCACATGCGGGCGATGGGCTTTACTTATCGCGCCATCGGACGCGGGTTCAACGGTCATTAGCGCTAATAGTCAGTGAGCAGTAAACAGTGACCAGTAACCGTTATATGGTTATTGGTCACTGAGTTTCATGGCGGCCTTCGTTCTCTGGCTACCGCTGGATTACAAATCCGCCAGAAGCAAGAATCTGACAATCTATACTGCTCACTGTTCACTGATAACTGATCCCCATGACCCATCCTCCCGTTTGCAGTTATGAAGGCTCCGATTACCAGACCTCGTTCTGGGATCAGGGCGGCCGCCAGTACGAGGACCGCACCGAAGCGATCGCGCTGAAGCGGCTGCTCCCCGCGAGCGGAAAGTTGATGCTCGAACTCGGCGCGGGCGCGGGACGCAACACGCCGCGCTATGCAGGCTTCGAACGCATCGTGGTGTTGGATTATTCGCGCACGCAACTGGAACAGGCCCAACAGCGGCTGGGCGTCTCGGACAAGTACATTTACGTGGCGGCGGATGTGTACCGCCTGCCCTTCGTCGACGGCCTGTTCGACGGCGCGACCATGATCCGCGTGCTGCACCATATGGCGGATGCGCCCAGGGCGCTGGCCCAGGTGCGGAACGCGATGCAGCCCGGCGGCGTGTTCATTCTCGAATTTGCCAACAAGTTGCACCTCAAGTCCATCCTGCGCTACTGGCTCGGCAAACAGAAGTGGAGTCCGTTCACGCTGGAGCCTGTGGAATTTGTGGAGTTGAACTTCGACTTCCATCCGCGCGCCGTGCGCCAGTGGCTGGGCGGCTTGGGATTTAAGATCGAGCGCACGCTGACGCTGTCCCATTTCCGCATGGGCTTGTTGAAGCGCATGGTCCCGACGGGTGTGCTGGTTTTCTCCGATTCGCTGTTCCAGTGGACGGGGGCCTGGTGGCAGTGGACGCCGTCGGTGTTCGTGCGGGCGGTGGCGCAGGGCGGAACGTCAGCGGCGGATGGCTTCTTCAAATGTCCGCAATGCGGCGGGACGGCCCTGGAGGAAAGCTCGGGCGGCCTGAAATGTTCGGGGTGCGGGAGCAGGTGGGAGATCCGAGATGGAATCTACGATTTCCGCGAGCCGCTGAAATGAATCAAAAACGGGATGCGCCCAAGGCGCATCCCGTTTTTAGTTTTATGGGGAAAGGTCAACTTCCGTCCGGGCGGTCAAGCAATTTGGCCAGGACGTGGCGCGAATTTTCATCCACCATGGCAAGGACTTCGTCGCCCTCTTCCAACACGGTCAGCCCGCGCGGCATGACCATCTTGCCGTCGCGAAGAATGCCCGAAATGATGCAGTTCTCGGGCAGGGCCAGGTCCCGGATGGTCATGCCGACGGCTTTGGCGCCTGCGAATATCTTTTCCTCCACGATGGAATATTCACCGCGGCGGATCTTGAGCATGGTCATCATGTCGCCCATGGACATTTCCTCGGCGCTCAGGCGGGCGAGAATCTCGGCCTGGTTGAGCGAAACGTCCACGCCCATCTCGGAGGTGAAGAGCCAGGCGTTCTTGGAATTGTTGATGCGGGCGATGACGCGCTGCACGTTGAATTCGAACTTGGCCAGCGAGGTGATGACCAGGTTGGTCTCGTCCGAGCCGGTGACCGCGGCCAGCACCTGCGCCTGATGGATGCCCGCCTTTTCGAGCACGGTCGGCGAACTGCCGTCCCCGTTGAGGATCGAATCGGCAGGGAGTTCCCTGGCCAGTTTTTCGAGAATGGATGGGCGCTCGTCGATCACGCGCACCGTGTGGCCCGCGTCGATCAGGAATTTCGCCAGTTGGGAACCCGTGTTCCCGCCGCCAACGACAATGACATACATGGCTACATCCTTTCCAGTCCGAGCAATTCCTCCAGCCTTTGCATGGCGGAGGGAATAACCGCGAGATAGATCACGTCCCCATCCTGAAATTCCGTGCCCGAGACGGGGATGAAGGTATGGTCATTGCGGGTAATGGCCGCGACCAGCACCTCGCCCGGGATGTTCATTTGCGCGACGCGATGCCCTTGCAGGCGCGCGGGAGCCTCGACGCGAATCAGGGTGGTTCCGCCATCGGGGAAGACTTGCAAGGTGTCGAGGTCGGTGTGGGTGACGACTTCCACGATGCGTTCCGCGCCCCAGGCGGTGCTCGATATGGTGGTCAGTCCCAGCCGCTGGTAGACCTCGGCGCGCACGGGGTCATACAGCCGCGCCACCACCCGCGGCACGTGGAAGATATTGCGCGCCGTCCGCGCCGCGACGATGTTGGCATTGTCCGACGAACTGGCCGCGACGAAGCCCTCGGCGGTTTCCACGCCCGCTTCGAGCAGGATATTGCGGTCGAAGCCGACCCCGCGCACGACGCGGCCTTTGAAATCCGCGCCCAGGCGCGCCAGGGCATTGGCGTCGTGATCGATCACGGTCACCTCGTGACCGTGTCGAACCAGTAAATGACTGACCTGTGAACCGACCCGTCCACAACCCATGATGATGATTTTCATCGGTGAACCTCCTGAAGGGCGAGGGTGGATTTCCTGCCATTGCGCAGGTTCCGTAATCTGCGCACGATGGCCTTGCGAATCCATTCCATCGAATATAACACAAGCGCGTTCAAGCCGAGGCCCATCCACATCCAGGCGGGCAGGGGTGCGTGGTTGAAGATGTCGGCCAGGAAGGGCGCGTGAATGATGCCGACGATGCCGATCAACTCGATCAGGATGCCGACCCACAAATACTTATTGCTCAGCCATCCAAGCGACGTGCTGCGCGTGCGGTCCGAGCGGCAGGCCAGGGCGTTGCCCACCTGCGAGGTGACCACGCCCGCGTGGTAGACCGTGGCGGCCAGGATCCAGGCCTGCTCGAAGGTCAGGACCAGCTCGAAGTCCACGAGATCAGCCAGCGGGGCGAGGAAGGGCATTCCGATCTCGTCGGCAAAGCCTGCAAGAACGAAGACCGACAGAAATCCCGCGAAACATAACGTCGCCTCGATCGTTCCCAGCCAGAGCGCGCGCCAGATCAGGTTGCGGTCGAGCAGCGGCTGGTTGCGCGGACGCGGCGGACGCTTCATCACGTCAGGCTCGGGCTTCTCCATGCCGAGCGCCAGCGCGGGGAACATGTCGGTGCCCAGGTCGATGGCCAGGATCTGGCGCACGCTCAGGGCCAGCGGCACCAGCGGCAGGTTGGCCTTGACGATGAACGGCATCAGCTCAGGGATGTTGCTCGAAAAAATATAGGTGATGAATTTGCGGATATTGTCGTATACGCCGCGGCCCTCTTCGATGGCGGCGGTGATCGCGCCGAAGTCATCCTGGGTTAGGATGATGTCGGCGGCTTCCTTGGCCACGTCGGTGCCGACGATGCCCATCGAGATACCCACGTCCGCCTTGCGCAGGGCGGGCGCATCGTTGACGCCGTCGCCCGTGACGGCCACTACCTCGCCGCGCGCCTGGAAGGCCGAGACGAGGCGCATCTTGTGTTCGGGGGCCATGCGCGCGAAGAGCACTTCCCTGTCGAGCAGTTCCTGCAAGGCCACATCAGACAACTCGTCCAGTTCGGCGCCTGTGACAATCAGGGTGTTGGGCGTGGTCAACATGCCCACGCGCCGCGCCAGCGATTCGGCGGTCAGGCCATAGTCGCCCGTGATCATCACGATGCGGATGTTGGCCTCGTGGCAGGTCTGGATGGCCTGCTCCACCTGCGGCCTGGGCGGGTCCATCATGGCCATCAGGCCGAGGAAGGTCAGGTCGCGCTCCACATTGTCGGCGGTGTATGCGCCTTCGCGCGGGGGCAGGTCGCGGCGCGCCAGGGCCAGCACGCGCAATGCGCCGCGCGCGTAATCGTCGTTGACGCCCAGAATTTCCGCGCGCAGTTGATTCGTCAATGGCTCGACTATGCCGTCGAGCAGGATATGCGTGCAGAGTTGCAGCACCTCGCGCGGCGCGCCCTTGACGAAGGCACGCAAAGCGTCGTGATTGACTTCGCGGTGGATGGTGGTCATGCGTTTGCGGCGCGCGTCGAAGGGAATCTCATGTACGCGCGGCAGGCTGCGGTTGACCGCCTCCTCCATGATGCCGTCCTTCATGGCGGCCACTTTCAGCGCGGCTTCGGTCTGGTCGCCCAAACTCGTCCAGCCTGGGTGCTCCAGCGAGGGGGCGTTGACGCGCGCATTGTTGCAGCAGGAAGCCACCTCCAGCAGGCAGAGCAGGTCATTCTCCCAGGTTTGCCCCTGCGGGTTTGGAGAGAATTTCCCCTCGGGTTCGTATCCCACGCCCGTGACCTTGATGCGCCTGCGCGCCACCCAGATGTCGCGCACGGTCATCTGGTTTTGCGTCAGCGTGCCGCTCTTGTCGGTGCAGATGACCGAGACCTGGCCGAGTTTTTCCACCGTGGAGAGTTTCTTGGCCAACACGCCCTTTTGCGCCAGGCGTTGGACGGCGGCCGCCAGGGAGAGCGTCAACGTGGCGATCAGCCCTTCGGGGATCACGGCCACGACGATGCCCAGCGCCAGCAGAACCACTTCCTTGACGGGGAAGCCCAGCGAGAAATAGCCGACCGCGACCACGATCCCGCCGATGCCCAGCGCGATCCAGGCCGTGGTCTTGCTCAGTTGATTGAGTTCCTTTTGGAAGGGGGTCGGCTCTTCGGCGATGGATTGGGTCAGGCGCGCGATGCGCCCGAACTGGGTGGACATGCCCGTGGCGGTCACCACCGCCCGCCCCGTCCCCGAAGCGACGGAGGTGCCCGCAAAGATCAGATTGGGACGATCCAGCTCGCTGATGCCGCTTTGCAGTGAAGAGTCCGCCATTTTACGCGCAGGGATGGCTTCGCCGGTCAGCGTGGCGTTGTTGGTGCGTAGGCCATATTCCTCGATGACGCGCGCGTCGGCGGCAATGTTATCGCCCTCGGCCAGAACGAGGATGTCGCCAGGCACGACCTCGCTGGACGGGAGGTAGCTCTCGACGCCCTCGCGGATGACGTGCGCAAAGGACGGCAGGATCTCGCGCAATTTTTCGATGGCCTGTTCGGCGCGGTGTTCACGCCAAAAGGAGAAGCCCGTGTTGACGAGGATGATGCTCCAGATGATGAGCGCCAGCACCAGGTCGCGCTGGGTCAACGAAGCCAGCCCGACGATGATCAACACCAGCGCGGGCGGATGCAGGAATTCCTGAATCAGTTTTTCCCAGACAGGTTCCTTCTTTTGCTTCGAGAGCAGGTTGTGCCCGTAGAGCGAGAGACGCGACTCAGCCTCCGCGCTGGATAACCCGGCAGGGGAAGTTTCGAGCGCTTCGAGCGCTTCTGAAACGCGCAGGCTGAAGATGGGTGAGGACATCAGGAAGGGAAAAGAGAGTGGTTGGGTAGAGGGCAGAAGGCAGCCCGTCGGAGTGAAGTGGTTTTTGGCCGCTTCACTCCGACGGGTTGGGGGTCAGGAATCCTTCTCGGCAGGGACGGTTTCCTTTGGCGCGCCGCCCAGTTTGGGTTCGGGATGATCGAGGTACTGCTCGAGCAGGGAGGGCGCTTCGGGATGGTCGGAGTGCAGGGCATGGTCGTAGTCGCCTGCGGCCACGGGTGTGGGTTCAAATCGCATGGGGCGGCGCACGCCGAACAATTCAAAGAAATGGGTTACGGTCACCAACACGCGCTCGCGCAGGTCGTAGCGGTATTCCTGCATGCGCAGCGACTGCCACTCGACGATGGATGCCATCGAGCCTTGCACGCGCGCCTTTTCACGCACGATGCGGTGGATGGTCTTGGGGTCGCGATAGCCGATGGGCGAGATCAGCAAGGCATTGGCGGCCAGTACCAGCAGGCTGAAGGTGATCAACACCACCCAGCCGCCTTCGCTCCACTTGCCCACGATCTGGCCGATGAAAACAATGCCCGAGAGAATTGCTGCAAAGCCCGCCCCCAAACTGCCCCAGAAGCGCGCAGCGCCGGTTGTTGTGTGCAGGATGTGCTTGCGGATGGCAAAGCCCATGACCATGATCGGCATGAACACGCCGATGCCATAATAGGGGACCGCCGCGCTGGTATTTCCTTTCACCAGCAGTTGGATGACCACGGCCACGATGAAGCCAGCCGTGACCGAGCGGGTGAAGGTGCCTTGCGGGTTGCGATACACAACGATTTCGGGAATTTCGCCGATGGCCACGTCACGCCAGGCGGTGGCCTGCAAATCCTGGAAGGCGGTCATCGAGGCGGCGGCCAGTAGTGCGACAGCCAGGATCTGGTAGACCCAATACAGGATGGTGCCGCCGGGAATCTGGCCAAAGCCGATATAGGCCAGATTGCCGACCAGCGAACGTCCCAGCGTGCCATCGAAGACGTTGAAGTGGAAGGCGAAATACGCCAGGAAGGCCGTGGTGAAACCGCCGTAGAACAGGAAGGAAGTCTGCACCATGCGGCCGATGCCCGATTTGCCGCTGTAGAAGTTCCACAAGCCGTTGAGCTTCTTCATGTGTTTTTTGCCCCACTTCACCAGGGCAAAATCTTCATGGATGACGAACTGGATGCCGTTGGACATGGCCTCCAGCCCCGAGAGCGCCACCAGGCCCTTCATGGACGCGGTCAGCATGTGATAGGCCGCCTGCCAGAAAGAGGGTGTGATGGCCTGTTCTGTAAAAGGCGCCGGCGCGACGCCCCTGCCTTTTGCAATGAACAGACCGATGGCCAACACGATGGTCAGGAAACCGAAGATACCCAGCAGACTGAAAACCACGCGCGACGATTCGCCGCGTCCGCGGATGGTCAGCCACCAGGTAATGCCCGCCATGCCAGCGCCCAGCGCAAAGCGGATGATCCAGACAGCGTTGTACGAATTGGTAATCGAGAGCAGCTGGTCCACACCCGAGAGGGTCGAAACCACGATGGTGAAGATGTAGTCCTGGATCAGGACCACGGCCACCACCAGGCTCAGGCCTGGAGCGAGGTAGCGCATGGCTGCTGTATACGATCCGCCGCCTTCATTGAAAATTCCGAGCGAGTACATGTACAGCGCGCCAAACACGATGTTGGCGAACGCAATGACCACCACGGCGATGAAGGCGTATTTTTGCAATCCATACGGATGCAGGGCGCTCATCATCTCACCCGTGGCGTAAAAGTAGGATGTGAAGTAATCCACACCGAAAAGGGCCAGCGCGGCCAGCAGGCCGATCTGCCCGGCGCCATGCACGTGCGCATCCGTTTCGCGTTCGCGCGGGGATAGACGGAACGAAATGACGACGATCACGATCAAAAGAGCGATGGAGAAAAACATACCTGGGCCTATTGGTTTTCAGTTTCGAAAGCCTGCTCGAGCAGGTCGAGCAGACCGAGCAGATGGTTGCGGGTGGATGGGTTGTAGCGCGTGTCCTGGCTGACCTTGACTTCCTCCTGCCGAACCGCGCGTACCACGAAGGCGGGCACGAACATGATGCGTCCCGACGGGATGACCTCGAAGTTCGAGATGTCGATCTTCAAGTCCTGGTCGTCGAAGTAGGGCAGGCTCAGGCGCAGGCCGCGGTTCAGGCTGCCCGCCTCGGCGCGTTCCTTGATGCGGGCGATGATCTCCCGCACCTGGAAGATCGCCAGCGCGCGTCCCTGGTTGACGAGCTGCCCCAACATGCCGTAGCGTTTCTTGGCATATTCCTCGTCGGTGGAGATGTAGGGGGCCAGGGCCACCGCCAGGAACAGCACCTCCATGAAGCGCTGCATGGATTTGACGTGTGCCTTGGCCTCATCCACGGACTTGGCCAGCAGTTCCCCGTGCTCGCCGAAGGCCACCCATTGCGGCAGGAAGAACCTGCGGGCGTAGGGCACGAACGGCACGAGCAGGTCGCCGCGGCCGTCATCGGCCCTGCCTTCCTCGGCAATCGCGTCCGTGGCGGCCGTGATCGCGGATTCGGGTTCGAAGTCGTCGGCCTCGGGGACGGACGGGATGGTTTCATCCTCCTCGGCGGGTTTGTAGATGACGGTGCGTCCCGCTGGCAGCATCTGGGTGACCATGTGCATGACCGTGGCGTGGCGCAGCAATCCCGCCGCCACTGAAACGGCGCGGTCAGGCGACTGCTCCAGTTCGGCAAAGGCGTGGCGTAATTCCTTGTACAGTTCCAGTTTTCGGAAGCGGTTGAGGAAACTGCCCGCCGAGTGCGCCCGCTGGTTTTGCGGGATGGTCACCAGCGCGGGCTGGGCAACGTTCTCGAGGGTGCAGATGACGCGGTCGGGCAGAGAGAAGCCCACCTGCGCATCGCCATCCACGACGGCCTGCGCGATCTGCTTCCCCTGGGTTTCGAGAAAGCGCTGCACGATGGCGGGCTGGGCGGAAAACAACGCCTGCTGGCGTTCGTATTCCTCTGACAGCCGGTCGGATATATTTTTTGGATTTGTCTCTAGCATGTTGACCTTATGAAAAAACTTTTTGAGATTCGGAATGCGGACTCAAGTCCGCACTCCGCAGGTGGTTTAACCGAACAGGGAGTTCCAGCCCCAGAGCAATGCGATCTCGATCAGGATGCTCAGGTACAGAAGGGCAGTGTGGGCCCAATCTCCGGGCAGGTCGGTCAGCCTGACTTGCAGCCAGAAGAAAAATGCCAGAATCCCGAGGGAACCTGTCCACACCAGCAGGGAGGAAAGCCAGTTGGGACGGGGCGCGACTTCGGGAGACAGGCCGTCCAGCACGTGGACGGTGGCGTTCAGGCTCGAGGCGAGCAGTTGGCTCAGGGGCCTGTTTGCAAGGCCCGAAGGTTGGCCTGCAAAGCAGGCGATGACGTCCCCCGCCTGCCAGTTGTGGCGGATGACCTCCAGCCAGTCCCGGCCGAACTCGATACGCGATTCGACGGCGATGGGCGTCAGCATGGCCGACAGGGTGACCATCTGCCTGCGCAGGCTGGGTTCCTGGGTCTCATCCCCGCACAGACCGAGGAGTTGGATGCCGCAGCCCATGGTGTTGGCTAAATCCCAGACGCGCTGGGCGGCGTTGGCGATGTCCGCTTCGGGGTCGGGCACCAGGACGATTAAACGGCGGACGGGCCCGGCGTCGGGGGGGACGGAAAAGGAGCGGACCAGGGGACGGGCGTCTAGTTTGTTCATATCACCTCGCAGATAAGATAATCCTATCCCCCGCGCATAAAACGGTGACAAAAATTTCGGGCAGTCATGTAAAGGACAAATAAAAACGCCCTTTTGCAAGGGCGCTGTAAGGTTGGGGTCTCGTCATTGCGAGGGCGGTGTCTTTCCGCCCGAACCAATCTCCTGCTTACAATTATGAGATTGCTTCGTTGGCCTGTGGCCTCCTGGCAATGACATTACTCATCCGCAATAAACCGATACCCGATCCCAGGCTCGGTGAGGATGAATTGCGGGCGTTCGGGGTCGGCTTCGAGCTTCTTGCGCAGTTGGCGCATGTAGACGCGCAGGTATTCGGTGTGGTCGGCGTCGGCGGGACCCCAGACGTGGGTGAGGATGCTCTGATGGGTGAGCACGCGTCCGTGGTTGGCGGCCAGGTAGGCCAGCAGCTTGTACTCGGTGCCCGTCAGCTTGATCTCCTCCTCGCCGCGCTTGATGAGGTGCCAGGCCAGGTCGATGGTCAGGTCGCCCGCCCTGACCAGTTTGCTCTGCGTGCCCTGCCTGCCCGAGGAGTGGCGCAGGGCCACGCGCACGCGCGCCAGCAATTCCTCGATGCCGAAGGGCTTGGTCAGGTAATCGTCCGCGCCCTTGTCGAGGGCGGCCACCTTGTCGCGTTCGCTGTCGCGCACCGAGAGGATGATGATCGGGCATTGCGTCCACTCGCGCAGGCGGGCACAGACTTCCACACCATCCATGTCGGGCAGACCCAGGTCGAGAATCACGATGTCGGGCTCGTTGGCGGCGGCCAGGGTCAGGCCCTCCTCGCCGCGGCTGGCGGTCGTCACCTTGAATTCCTTTTCGGTCAGGATGGTGCGCAGGGCGCGCAGGATCTGCGGCTCGTCGTCGATGACCAGGATGTGCGGGGCGGGACTCATGCGTCCTCCGTGTCGGGCGGGAGTTGTGGGGGCGGCGCGCCCTCCCAGGTGAGCGGCAGGGTGAAGTTGAAGGCCAGCCCGTCGCGCACGTTCTCGGCCCAGATGCGCCCGCCGTGCGCCTCGATGATGCCCTTGCAAATGGACAGGCCCAGCCCCGTGCCCGTCACGCGGTCGGCGGCGGTGATGCGATAAAACTTGTCGAAGATGCGCTCCAGGTGCTCGGGCGGGATCTGCGGCCCCTGGTTGCTGACCCGCACATGCACCGCCTCGCCCTCGACCGCCGCGCGAATGTGGATGACAGATTTTGCGGGCGCATATTTCAAACTGTTGCTGATCAGGTTGGTGAAGACCTGTTCCATCTGGACGAAATCCACGGGCACGAGCGGCAGGCTCTCGTGTACGTCCACTTCCAGTTGATGTTCCTCGGCGGCATGCCGCATGCGCACCAGCACGCCCCCCACGATCTCGGGCAGGATGTTCCACTCGCGCTTGGGCTTGAGCGCGCCCGACTCGATGCGCGACATGTCGAGCAGGTTGCCGACCAGCATGTTCAGGTGGTCGGCCTCATCGTCGATGGCGCCGATCAACTCGACGCGGGCCAGGGAGTCCCAACTGACCTCGTTCCTGCGCAGGCTGGAGGCGGCCGCCTTGATGGTCGAAAGCGGCGTGCGCAGCTCGTGCGAAACCGAGGATAGCAGGATGGATTTCAGGCGGTCGCTTTCCTCCAGCACCCTGGCGCGGGACTCCGCCTGGGCCAGGCGCGCCCGTTCGAGCGCCAGCGCGCCCTGGCTGGCAAAGGTCTGCAGCAGGCGCTTTTCACTGGACGGGATGGCTGGTTCCGCTTTCCACAGCCGAATCTCGCCGAGCACGCCGCGCGCCGCCTGGATGGGCACGCTCAACTCGGGCGGGCGGATGGGGGCTTGGGTTTCAGGCAGGCGCTGGGAGAACGGCTCCGCGCCCGTGATGCGGATTTCCACGTATTCGCCCTGCGAGACATCCTGCACCTGGCGCGCCAGGATGCCCGCGATGGCCTGGTCGTTGTGCAGACCCGTCAGCGCGGTGCTCAGTTCGTAGAGCTGGGTGGCCTCCCGTTCGCGGGCGGTGGCGGCGATGGTGCCCGCCTGGGCGCGTCCCACCAGTTGACTAATGACCACAGCCACGATCAGGAAGACCATCAGCACCACCAGGTCGCTGGGCTGGTGCACGGCCAGCCTGTAATACGGCTCGACCAGGAAGAAGTTGATCGCGAAAAAAGCCAGGATGGCGGCGGTGACGCCTGGCCGCAATCCCCACAATAAGGTGACGAGGCCGACGGGCAGCAGGAAAATCAAGGCGATGATCGAGGTGTCGATGACCTCCCGCATGGTGAAAAAGATGGCCGTGATGACGCCGATCAGGAGCACGGTCAGCGCATAACGCAAACTGTGGGTGTAAAAATGGGACGGACGCATACGCAGGATTATACTGCCTGCCCCGACCCGGGAGGGCCCCCCACTACGGAGAACACAGAGCGCACAGAGAAACTCTCTGTGCGCTTTCGGGTGTGTACTCCCAGCGGATACATAATCTGCCCTATGCTCCTGGCGGATTTTCAATCCGCCAGCTATACGGGCGGGACTTATTTCTTGCCGGTGTTGATCTTGAAGGGCAGGTACAACGGGCAGAAGGACACGGCGGAGGTCAGCGCGAATACCACGGCGAGGACGAGCAGCACGATGCCGAGCGTGCCCGGCACAACGCCGCCGAAATACAGGGCGGCAAACAGCACGGCGACGATGATGCGGATGATGCGGTCGATGTTTCCCATGTTGGGTTTCATAGCAAATCTCCTTGAGGCGATAGGTTGAATGGATGACTTCATTATACGGGCTTATCCCCCCATTGTATGTGACAAAGTCACACTTCTTTCATGCTGTTGTGAGGAGCGAACGAAGTGAGCGACGAAGCAACGACATTACACCTTCATCCGTTCCTCCAACCCCTCCGCATCCAGCACCTCCACCTCGCCGCGCCGCACACTGACCCAGCCGCGTTCGCTGAAATCCTCCAGCAGGCGACTGATGACCTCGCGCGAACTGCCCAACTCGGCGGCGATCTCCTGGTGCGTGACCTTGATCGGGTTGCCGCGTTGCCCCCGCTTCAGCAGCAGCGCCGCCACGCGGACATCCATGCGGCGGAAGGCGACCTCGTCCACGATGGACATGACGCTGGCCAGCCGCTGCGAGAGCAGGTCGAAGACGAATTCACGCCAGGCGTCATAACGCCTGACCCAGTCGCGGAAGGCGTCCGCGGGGATCATGACCGCCTCGGCTTCCTGCTCCACGGTGGCGATGGCAGGGAAGGACTGGCGGCTGAGGATGGCGTTGGCGGTCAGGATGCAACTCTCGCCCAGCCCGAAGCGGTAGAGCGTGATCTCGCGTCCCGTCTCGCCGATTTTATACACGCGCACCACGCCCGAGATCAACAGCGCGATGGCATCCACGCGGTCGCCTTCGATGAAGACGTCATGTCCCACGGGCACGCGCGCCAGAAAGGCCGCTTGTTGGAACTCGCGCGCCAGTTGCGGATCCGCGCCTTGCAGGATGGGCAGGGAAAGTTGAATGCGGGAGAATTGGGCTGCGTCAAGCATTGTTTTTCTTCCAGGCCAGTGGCCCTGTGACGGCGGCCAGCAGCAGAGAGCCGCCGCCCAGCAGGCCCGCCAGCGCCGTGAGCAGTCCCGTTGCGGGGGAATATTGCAGGAAACTCCCGCCCAGGCCGCCCAACAGCAGGCAGGCGACACTTCCCAACAGGAAGCACAGCACTGCGCCCGTCCAATGGATGACGGGATGTTTGAAGCGGGTCGTCAGGCTGGCGATCAAGGTTAGCAGGCCATACGGGATGACCAGCACGGCAAAGAAGGCCGCGAACGCGCCGCCCAGATCGGCATAACTTTTGCTTTCCTGTCCGCGCAGCAAAAATACGATGCCCTGCCCCAGGGTGAGGAGGGAGAACAGAATGGCGGGAAGCGCTCCCAGCCACAAAACTGCATTGAATTTCGAAGGGGAAGTTTGCATATCGTCGCCTATGAAGGGAGTGTGGCCTGGCTGGGAGTATACCAATATCGCCTCACAAAAGAGCCAGGATGCGCTCCAGCAGGCTTTCGTAGGGACGCGCCACCAGTACGAGCAGGCTGCGTGCCTCCGCTTCGCGGGCTAGCCATTGCCCAAAGAGCCAACTGGCATGCGCAAAGGCTTGTTGTTCCTCCAGCCCCCACTCGTCGAAACCGCGTCCGCGCGCGCGCAGGTTGGACAGGATCTGCTCCTCGTCTGGCTCCACCAGGAAGACCGCGCGTACCTCGTCGTCGAGGCGCAGTCCGCTGAAATGTTTGAGGTCGGAAAATGTGTCTGGGCGCGCCAGCGCGGGCAGGATGCCATCCCCTTCAAGGATCAGGCGTCCGACGCCCGAGACAACCACGTGATGCGCGAGGATGGTCTTGAGCGGGGGAGTCATGGCCTGCCCTACGGCGATCCAATCCGCCTTGATCTGTTCGGCGTTCCGCCACCGCTCGGGCGGATAGTTCAAAAAGATGTGCAAGTCCGCCTGCTGTTCAGGGGTCGTGCCCTGTTGGAGCGCCAGCCGCACGTCATCGGCCAGCAGCAGCGGGATGGATAAGGTTCGCGCCAGTTCCCGGGCGACCTGTGTTTTGCCGACGCCCGAGCTGCCGCCGATCAGCAGGACATCCCATGTGGGTTGTGTGGACATGAAATTTATGTATCGATCTCAATCCAATAGCGGCAGAATTGTGTGCCGTCTTCGTTCAAGCCCATGCCGTCGAGCACTCCGCCGTTGACTTCGATGACCCGCCTGGACGGCAGGTTGGTCTCGTTCGTGCTGAGCATGGCCCTGGGTTCGCCGAGTTTCCTGATTTCCACGAGCGCCAGCCGCAAGGCTTGCGTGGCGTAGCCCTTTCCGCGCTGACTGGGGCGGATGTAATAGCCAATGTGCCCGCCGCGCTCGCGCAGCTTGTCGTTGAGGTAATGCCGCACGCGTACCAAGCCGACTGCTTCGCCCGCGTCATCGATGATCCAGAAGACGGTCTGTGGCACGAAGCCTGGCTTGAGTTTGGATGCGTCGGTCATGTCCATGCAGGATTGCAGGTATTCGGGAATGGCCATTTCGCCACGGCCGACAGCCGTGCCGTTGAAACCATTCTCGCCATTGCCCAGATCGGCGAGCAGTTCAGCCAGTCCGCGCGGGGCGGTGAGGGAGGCGGGTTCGAGGTGCATGGGATTATCCTTGTGACTCAACAAGTCTTGGCTTATTTTTGATCGTGTCTATAACTCTCTTGACCATGATGACTGTGGCTCCCGCTTCCGCGAGAATCCCTGCAAATAAAATAGCAAGAATATCGTAGTGTATTTTGTTTAAACTTAATTCAAGGGTAAATACACCTTGACAGATATTTGTTTCAGGTGGAGAAGGCAGATAAATAATAGGGCCGCTGATCATTAATATCCAAATCGGAATCAAGTAAAGAAGCAAAAACACAAGGAACGAAAAAATGGCAAAAAGGACTGATGCTTTGTCAATCCAAATCTTGACCCAAAAATGATATATGGTGGAAAGAATGAAAATGAGTAACACCCACAATACTATCACTATAAAAATGCGAACATGTATCGTTTCTATGAAATTATCTCGTGGCGAAAGCGATACCTTGAGGTCGAACTTATTGGTGTTTATACAACGCTCCCCTTTATAAAAAACTTCCATGCTTCTAAAAATGACAGTTTCGTCATTCACAGGTTCAGCCACTCCAGTTTTCCATGGATATGATCTTTTTATATCATAAGCTTCCTGAATGTCAGGAACAATTGTTCCCAATCTCCATTCAAAGAGCGGCGCACCTGCTGTAAGCATGATAATCAACAACGTGATAAATGCTAAAAAACTGGGAAGCAGACTGTCCTTCATCTTTCCTCCTCAACAAGAATATAGAAATTCAGGGACGATCACTCTCTGTAGTAGAAAGGTATGCCGTTGAAACCATTCTCGCCATTGCCCAGATCGGCGAGCAGTTCGGCCAATCCGCGCGGGGCGGTGAGGGAGGCGGGTTCGAGGATCATTTCTTCTCCACCACCCAGAAATGGGACAAGCCCAACTCGCGCAGCGGCGTCTGCTCCAGGAATTGCAGCACGGCGCGCAGGACTTTGCCCAGCGAACCGAAGCGGGCGATGATATTGTCGTACGCGCCGAAGATGACCGTCTGCTCGATGAATTGTACGGGCAGGCCTTCGAATAGCTTTCGCATGTCCCCGCGGGAGTAGACGCGCACGTGCGGGGCCAGTTTATCGCGCCAGACGCGCGGCAGGTAATTCACGAACAACCTGTTGCCGAAGTGATACTGTCCCTTCCAGTAGATGCCGTGCGTCTCGTAGGGATAACCGCGGTTCGGGCAGAAGATCACCGCGCGGCCGCCTGGCTTAAGCAGGCGCACCATCTCGCGCACCGCGGCGCCGTCGTCCTGGACGTGTTCGAGCACCTCGTGGCTGAGGATCAGGTCGAAGGTCGAGGCGGGCAATGGGACGAATTCTCCCGCCGCGTTGACAATGGACTCGGAACGCTGATGCGCCTCCACGGTGCGCTCGAAGTCGTATTCCAGACCGACCACCTGTGCGCCCAACTCGGTCAGCTTCTCGACGTACATGCCCACGCCGCAGCCATTCTCCAGCACTCGTCCGCGGATGCGCTCTCCCGCAGCTCGGACGATCATTTGCAAGCGGCGCTGCTGCCCCGCTCTCCACACATAGGATGGTTCTCCGCGCAAGGCGGCTTTTTCGAAGTTGCGATCAGTCATGCGGGCTATTATACAGGACTTAAACCTTGCGAAGGTTTGGACAAAGCAGCATGAATGGCTGAAAGCAAACTCTTCGTCAGAACCATGAACGTATCGAAAAAATAACCTTCGCAAGGTTGATTACAACAATATTTGCCTTGACATTCCCGCACCCCAGTCCTATACTCACGTCACAATCGAACGGGGAGCCTGCGTTACAGGCTGAGAGGAGCGTACCGCGCTCGACCCGCATCACCTGATCTGGATTATGCCAGCGGAGGGACTCTCTTGATTACCCACCATCCTCCGCTTGGAGGATGTTTTTTTTGACTCGCATTCTTATCTTTGCCAACGGCCACCTGCCCGACCTCGACGCTGCCCGCGCCCTGCTCCGCCCCGACGATTTCATCATCGCCGCGGATGGGGGGACGCATCATGCCCTTGCGTTAGGACTCATCCCCAACATCCTCATCGGCGACCTCGACTCCCTGACCTTCGACCTTCGACCTTTGACCGAGCAAGGCACGCAAGTCATCCAATTTTCCCGCGATAAAAACGAAACCGACCTCGAACTCGCCATCCAACACGCCGTGGACATGAAACCCGATCAGATCATCGTCGTCGGCGCCCTCGGCGGCCGTCTCGACCAAACCCTCGGCAACCTCGCCCTGCTTTCCGACCTTCGACTTTTGACCTTTGACCTTCGCCTCGACGATGGGGTCGAGGAAACCTTCTTTTGTCGGAATCAGGCCCAAGTCCAGGGGCAAAGCGGGGATATCGTCTCGCTCATCCCGTGGGGCGCGCCCGTCGAAGGCGTCCGCACGGAAGGGCTGCGCTGGCCGCTCTCCGATGAGACCCTGTATCCATACAAAACACGCGGCATCAGCAACGAACTGCTCGGCGAACGGGCGGTAGTCCGCATCCGCTCGGGCCTGCTGCTCATCGTCCACCGCCGCGCTTCACAAGAAAGGTAACCCATGAAAAAAAAACTGCCTTCAGCTTTCCGCCTTCTGTTCCTCGCCTTCTGCCTTCTTCTTTCTGCTTGTGCTCCCGTCCCCACCGCTGGCCCCGTCACCCTGACCATCATGACCCATGACTCGTTCGCCGTCAGCGAAGACGTGGTGGCGAAGTTCGAACAGGCCAACAACGTCAAACTCGTCTTCCTGCCGAGCGGGGATACGGGCGCGGCGCTCAACAAGGCCATCCTCTCGAAGGATGCGCCGCTGGCCGACGTGTTCTTTGGCGTGGATAATACCTTCCTGTCGCGCGCGCTGGATGCCGACCTCTTCGAAGCCTATGCCTCGCCCGCGCTGGCGGACATCCCCGCCGAGTTCAAGCTTGATCCGCAAAACCGCATTTTGCCCGTCGATTACGGCGACGTGTGCATCAACTACGACAAGGCGTACTTCGCCGCCAACAACCTGGCCGTGCCGCAGAGCCTCGAAGACCTGACCCTGCCCGAATATAAAGATCTGCTCGTCGTCGAGAATCCTGCCACGTCCTCGCCTGGGCTGGCGTTTATGCTTGCCACCGTCCAGCACTTTGGAGAGACAGGCTACCTGGCCTACTGGGGCCAACTGCGCGATAACGGCGTGGTGGTGGTGGATGGCTGGGAGACGGCTTACTACACCAATTTCAGCGCCTCGTCGGGCAGGGGGCCGCAGCCGATGGTAGTTTCGTACGCGACCAGCCCCGCCGCGGAATTTCTCTTTGCCGACCCGCCCGTGGACGAAGCCCCGACCGCTTCGATTCTCGGCCCTGACACCTGCTTCCGTCAAATCGAGTTTGTCGGCATCCTCAAGGGGACTCAGCAACCCGCCCTGGCGCAGAAGTTCGTGGATTTCATGCTGAGCGCCGACTTCCAAAACGACATGCCGATGCAGATGTTTGTCCTTCCCGTCAACACGCAGGCGACCCTGCCCGAGGCCTTCACCCAATACGCCGACACGGCCTCCGCCTCCACCTCGCTCGATCCCGCCTACATCGCCGCCAATCGCGAGACGTGGATTAATGCGTGGACGGAAGTCGTCGTTCGATAACCGTCATTGCGAGGAGCGTTCTGTGCGACGAGGCAATCTCATGGAATTGGGAGGTTGCTTCGTCGGCCTTCGGCCTCCTCGCAACGACATATTTGATATGAAACTTCGCTCCCTGCCCGCCATCCTCTTTCTGGCAATATTCTTTTTCTATCCCCTCGCGCGCATCCTGGCCCTGACGCTGGAGGTCTCCGTCCTTACCTCGGCCAATCTTCTACTCACTTCCCGCGTTTTATCCTTCACCTTTTACCAGGCTTTTCTCTCCACATTACTGACCTTCCTGCTCGGCCTGCCCGCAGCGTATCTCTTCGCCCGCTTCGACTTTCGTGGCAAATCCCTGCTGCGCGCCGTAACCGCCATCCCGTTCATGCTGCCGACGGTGGTGGTCGCCTCCAGTTTTAACGCGCTGTTCGGCAATCGCGGCTGGCTGTCTTTCCTCTTTCCTCTTTCCTCTTTTCCCCAGCCTTCACCTTTCACCCTCATTCTCCTTGCCCACGTCTTTTACAACACCACCATCGTCATCCGCATCGTGGGCAATGCGTTGACCCAGCTCGACCCGCGCCTCGAAGCTGCCGCGCGCACCCTGGGTGCGAATCCGCTTCAGGTATGGACGCAGGCCATCCTGCCAGGGTTGCGAATGCCCTTGCTGGCGGCGGGACTGCTGGTCTTTCTCTTCGATTTCACCAGCTTCGGCGTGATCTTGCTTCTGGGCGGAGCAAAGTTCGCCACTCTCGAAGTGGAAATCTACATCCAGGCCCTGCAACTGCTCAACCTGCCGCTGGCCGCGCTGCTCTCGTTGATCCAACTGCTTTGCACGCTGGCCTTCTCGATCCTGTACAGCCGCCTCTCCGCACAGATGCTCGTCCCGACCGCGCCGCGTCCTTCCACTGCCCGCCGTCCGCGCACCCTGGTCGAGAGCATCTACGTCGCCAGCCTCTGCTTTCTGCTTTCCGCCTTTTTTGTTCTGCCCCTGCTCGCCCTGCCCATCCGTTCCCTCACCCGCCTCGAAGCGGATCGCGGCGAACGCGGCGAAGTCCAATATGGCCTGACCTCCGCCTATTACAGCGAACTCTTCGTCAACCGTCGCGGCTCGATCTTCTACGTTCCGCCCGTCGAAGCGGCGCGTAATTCGCTGACGTACGCGGGCGCAACGGTATTGCTGTCCCTGGCGCTCGGCTTTCCACTGGCCTCCGCTCTCGCCCGTCCTGGCCGCGTCGAGAGGATTCTCGACCCGCTGCTGATGCTGCCGCTCGGCGCGTCCGCCGTCACCCTTGGCTTGGGATTCATCGTCACCTTCAACCGCCCCCTGTTCTCTTCTCACTTTTCTCTACTCTCTTCTCCTCTCATCATTCCCCTTGCCCACGCGATCATCGCCCTGCCCTTCGTCGTTCGCGCGCTCCAGCCTGCCATTGCCGCCATCCCTGAGCGCCTGCGTCACGCTGCCGCCACGCTGGGAGCCTCGCCCTGGCGCGTCTGGCAAAACGTGGACTGGCCGATCCTTTCGCGCGCGATCCTCTCGGCGGCCACCTTTGCCTTCACTGTGTCGCTGGGTGAATTTGGCGCGGCCACCCTGCTGGCCCGTCCCGACTTCCCGACCCTGCCTGTGGCGATTGCGCGTTTCCTGGCTCAGCCTGGCGGGTTGAATTACGGGCAGGCCATGGCCATGTCCACCATTTTGATGGGCGTCACCCTGCTCGGCATTCTATCCATTGAAAAACTGCGCCTGCCTGGCGCGGGAGAATTTTGATGCTCGAACTTCGCCACCTCTCCAAAACCTACGAAGGCCAGCCCCTGCTCGACGATGTCTCTTTCACCGTCGCGGAGGGGGAGACGGTCTGCCTGCTGGGCGCCTCGGGCAGCGGAAAGTCCACGCTGCTGCGGATGATCGCTGGATTGGAATCTCCCGAACGCGGGACGATCTCCTTCGACGGCCTTGACCTGGCCCAGACCCCATCCCACCTGCGCGACTTTGGGCTGGTCTTCCAGGACTACGCGCTTTTTCCGCATCTGACGGTTTTCGACAACGCGGCCTTTGGGCTGAAGATGCGCAATCAATCCAAAGACGAAATTCAGGCGCGCGTTTCCGAGGTGCTCAATCTGGTCAACCTGACAGGTTTTGCGCACCGCAGGGTGACCGAGCTATCGGGCGGGGAGCAGCAGCGCGTGGCCGTGGCGCGGGCGCTGGCCATCCGTCCGCGTTTGCTGATGTTCGACGAGCCGCTCAGTTCCCTCGACCGCGCCTTGAAAGACGAAGTGCTGGACGAATTGCGCCACATCCTGCACGAGACGCGCATCCCCGCGGTGTACGTCACCCACGACCAGGAGGAAGCCTTCACAATAGCGGATCGCATCCTGCTGCTGCACGAGGGCCGTATCCTGCGCGAGGGCACGCCCGCCGAGGTCTGGTCGCATCCAGGCTCGGCGTGGGTGGCGAGATTCTTGAATGTGGGGAATGTGGTGGAAGGACGGGTCAAGAGTCGAATGTCGAAGGTCGGAAGGTGGCAGGTCGAGACGAGCTTGGGTCAGGTCTCTGTCGCCTGCGGACATGCTCACGCGGACGGGGAGCGGGTGGCGTTGCTGCTTAAGCCGTCAGACGCGGGCCCTTTAACGGTAACGGCTAAAGTGGAGGATGTGGTCTTTCAACGGGAGCAGTTCAAGGTCGAGTTGGCGGGTGGGTTGTTCATACACCTGAAAGATGCGCCGCAGGTGGGTGAATCCATTTCGGTCACATTTGACGTGGAGTGTTTGTCCCATGAATGAGCGCGTGCTGGTCTTGAAATTAAATCCGCAGGGGAAGGAAATGTGGCGTTACGAAGGCGACTTGCTCGAACGCGGCGAGGACTGGTTGAAAGTGGAGGCGCTCTTCGACCGCGACGACCACCCCTTCATGGATACGATCCTCAAACGCGGCGACCGCTTCGTGGAGACGTATTACTCGGCGCGCTGGTACAACATCTTCGAGATCTACGACCGCGACGATGGCGCGTTGAAGGGCTGGTATTGCAACATCACCAAACCCGCCACGTGGACGGATGGCCGCGTCGAGTACGTGGACTTGTTCCTCGATCTATGGGTGAGTGTGGACGGAACCCAGACCGTGCTGGATGAGGATGAATTCGACGCGGCGGAGTTGAGCGATGATTTGCGTCATGCGGCGCGCCAGGGATTGGTCGAATTACGGGATTGGTTTCAGAATCAAAAATCTCCGGGCTAGCCGGAGATTTTTTGTTTCCTACAGCACAAGCTAGATGCCCAGGCTCTGTACGATGCCGTCGCCGAAGAACCAGCCGCCAACGAGCACGAGGCAGCAGCAGCACAGCAGGACGGCAACGACGATCCCGATGATCAGGGGCGTGTTGTTCTTCTTCGGGGCATCCATCATTGGGGTTCCCATGGGGTCATTCATTTTCTCTTCTCCTTTTTTGACTGAAAATGGCATTGGCTGACTTGGCGCAATTATACGTCAAGTTGGTTACACAAGAGTAATTCCTGAGTTTTCCAAAAGATACTGGCCCAGCAGCAGGGCGCCGCAGCACAGGCAGCACAGCAGGATCAGGCCGCCAACGATCAACAGGATGCGCCTGGTGTTGTTCTTCGTGGGTTCGGCAGGGGCTGGGGTTTCGCTCATGTTCTCATACCTCAGGCTGGAGATTTATTCATGCGCCGCCACAGCCACCAGATCAGCAGGGCCAGCAGGACGACCAGCAGGGTGCCGACGAAGATGGGCAGCAGAATGGACAGGAAGGAAACCACCGTGGAGACGATGTCTTCGAGGATGCTGACGGGCACGTTGCCCGTCCCGCCCGTGGTGGCGGTCACGGCGGGACGCACGGCCAGCGCCTTTGTGGCGTGGACTCCGCCCGCCACAAGCAACCCGCAGGCCAGCGCCACAGCGGGGTGCATGTCGGTGATGACGTTGGCCGAGGCGGCGAAGGCAATCGCTCCCGCCGCGGGGCGCACGAAGGTCTGGATCGCATCGTTGATGTGGTTGACGGCGGGGATCTTATCCGCCAGCATTTCGATGATGAGCAGCACACCCAGCAGGATCAGGATCCAGGGATTGGAGAGGGTGTCCCATGGCTTTTGCAGTTCGATCAGATCGGTGTAATGCGCCAGCACGCCCACGACAAGCAGCGGGATGTAGGCGTTGAGTCCCGCGCTGGCCGAAAGCCCGAAGGCCGAGAAGATGCCGAGTAACATTTCCATGAATGCCTCCTATCCGATTCCAGGAAAACCGCTCCAGGTGCCCGTGACCTGGTAGCGGAGCAGGTCGATGCCCAGGATGAGCAGCAGGGCCAGGGTCAGGCCCGCCGAGGCGGAGAGCCAAAGCTGGGGCCAATGCTCGAAGCTGTTTTCCAGCCGCATGATGATCATCCACAGGATGGTGAAGACCATCGTCAACAGGCCCAATACGCCAAGCACGCTCAGAATGGCGACGGGATAGAGCACGACCAGGCTGTCGGTCAGCACCAGCAAATCCACCACCAGGACGATGGCGGTCAGGATGCCGAAGGATTTCCACTCGAGGGCGGGGCGCTCGTCGATCTGCCGCCAGAGGGTCTGCTGGACAACGGGATACAGCACGGCGCCCAGCGCAATGCCCATGCCGCTGCCCGTGAACAGTCGCAGGATGTTATTGGGTATATACAGGTTCGGGATGGAATCCAGGATGCCCGGGGAACTTTGCTTGAGCAGGTAAAGGTATGAATTGCTTCCATCCACGCCGAAGGCCAGGAAGAAGATCACCATAAGCGCAATGATCCCGCGTTTGGGCAGTTGGCTGCGCCTGCGGCTGACGAATCCCTGGAAGATCAGGGCGATGGCCGCGGCGTTGAACTCGCCTGTGCAGCGCGCGCACAGGGGCAGCTGCCGCCCAAGGATTTGGAAGGAACGCTCGTCGATGCGGTGGCAGATGGCGTAGCCAATCGCATCCGCCTTGCCGAGCAGGCCGGGCGGCGCGATGTAGAACCAGGCCGCCAGCGCGGCAATCGCCGCCAGTGGGACGATCCAGCTCAGGACACGTTGAAATCGGGGATGGTTTTCCTGTGATTGCATTCGACCCATTATATGGGCATTGATAGGGAAAGGCAAGAAAGCAGGGTGTGAAATCGGGCGGTGATAGGACTAACATACCCTGTTAAACCAGAATGCCATCCTTGCGGATGGCATTCGTGGGCGCTGTGGCAACCTTCTTACTTGAGGAGGGATGCCACAGCGCTGGGTTGCATACTACTATCCATGTTTGACATCACCTCCTCCTTTCATAGGATGGCGGTTGAATTGTGCGCCCCCGCGTGTGTAACGGTAGTATGTCATATTTCAAATCGGATGTCAATGGGTAGATTAAACTCTAATCTTTCTGTAATTTTGCAAACTTATAATAATCTTCACATTACTGGTATCTGTGGCGCACCTATCTCAGGAACTTGGGAAATACAGAGGATACCTGCATGGAAAAACACCCAAACCGCTTGTGGATGACCGCCCTCCTGCTGGGATGGGCCGCCGATTTCCTGTTCTGGAAAAGCTCCCTGGGCGTAAACTACGTTATTTTTCTGACCCTGTGCCTGATCGGCGGGACCACGCTGCTCCTCACAAGCGGACTGCGCCCCGCCCGCGCGAGTCTTTGGCTGCTTTTGCCGTTCGGCTTCTTCCTGGCGCTGGCGGTTCTGCGGCGGGAGCCGTTATCCGCGTTTCTGGCCTTCGCGTTCAGCCTCTTTCCGCTCGGGGTGTTGGTCAACACCTGCCTGGGCGGGCGCTGGATGCAATACGGTCTGCTGGATTACCTGAAAGGGGGGATGAAGATTCTGGCTGGTTTGTTGATGCTGCCAACGGAGCACTTCATCCAGCTTCGCGAAGAGCGGGAAAGGCAGGGTGCATCGGGGAAAGGTATCCCTGCTGCCGCCATTCTGCGTGGATTGTTAATTGCCTTACCCATCCTCGCGATCTTTGGCTCCCTGCTGGCTTCAGCGGATTTGATCTTTGCCCGGAAAATGGCAGATTTATTTGACCTGTTTGACTTCTCAGATTTCGCTGAAGATTTCATCCGTCTGATTTTAATTTTGGTTTATGCGTATAGTCTTTCGGGCCTGTTGCTTTTGGCTGTGACCCGTTCCCTGGACGAGGATCTGCTCAGTGAAACCAGTCCCATCAAGTTCCGCCTCGGGTTTACCGAGGCTTCCATTGTGCTGGGCAGCGTCATCCTGCTCTTCGGGTTCTTCGTGGCGATCCAGTTCCGCTATTTCTTCGGCGGGGATGCGAATATCGGCGTGGCGGGATACACCTACTCTTCCTACGCCCGCCGCGGATTCAACGAACTGGTGACGGTGGCCTTCTTCAGCCTGGTCCTGATCCTCGGGCTGAGCGCTCTCACCCGCCGCGGGGACGGACGGCAAAAGCGCATCTATTCGGGCCTCAACGTGGGCATTGTCGGCCTGGTGATCGTCATGCTCTTCTCGGCCTATCAGCGCCTGATGCTGGCCATCGACTGGCACGGCTACTCGCGCCTGCGCCTGTATCCGCGCGTGTTCATGATGTGGCTGGGAATTTTGCTCCTCGTGGTGCTCGTGCTGGAAATCATGGATCGTCAGCGAAATTTTGCCTTTGCGGCCGTCCTGGCCTCGTTTGGCTTTGCCCTGACCATCAGCCTGATGAACGTGGATGGGGCCATCGTTCACCATAACGTCTGGCGCGCCGTGCAGGGCAGGCATTTCAATGTTTCGCACCTGGCAGCGCTCTCGTCGGATGCCGTTCCAGCCCTGGCGGACGAGTTCCTGTCTCCGTCCCTGCCGAGCCGAATTAGGGAAGGGGTGGGAGCCGCCCTCGTTTGTCAGCGGGCAGCCTTGGAAGAGACTGACGCGGCAGACTGGCGCGCCTTCCACGGCTCCGACTGGCTTGCGAAAGGGATCTTGCAGGATATGCAGGAAGAATTGTCAGGCTATCATTACAAGACCATCTATGGTCTGGCGCGGGTGCGAACCCCTGGGAATGTCGTGTATTATTGCAGGGAATAACTCAGCGCCAACCGCCGCCGATTGCAAATCGTCGGCAATCGTATCGGCTCCCGCTGGATTGCAATCCAGCGGAGGTTCCAGCCCTTTTTTGATACCTTTTGAGAGTCTCCGCAAGCCTGGCAGGACTATCCTGTCCGAAATCCTTCGAGGAGTTTTATGATGAATCAACATCCCAACCGATTATGGATCGTGGCCCTGGCGCTGGGCTGGGCCTTCGATTTCCTGTTTTGGCAGAAGCCTGCGGGCATTAACTTTGCCATTTTTGCCACCCTGTGCATGGCTGGCGGCCTGTACCTGCTCCTGTCCAACGGAATCCGCCCCGCGTCCCGCAGCTTGTGGCTGGCCGCGCCCTTCGCCTTCTTTGTCGTCATCTCCTTCCTGCGCCAGGAGTCGCTGACCATCTTCCTGGCCTACTCGCTGACCCTGTTCGCGATGACCGTCTTTGTGTTGAACTATCTCAGCGGGCGCTGGATCGAGTACAGCCTGGGCGACTACTTCAAAAATGCCGTGACCCTGGTCGCCAGCATGGTTGCCCAGCCGGTCTCGTTTGGCGCCGAGGCGCGCAAGGCGCAGGTTGAAAAAGGGGAGGTGAAGAAATCCCTGCCCATTTGGCCGATCCTGCGCGGTCTGTTGTTTGCCCTGCCCGTGGTCGCGATCTTCGCCTCCCTGCTGGCCTCTGCAGACGTGGTCTTCAACCAGCAGCTCGACAATTTCGTTGAACTGTTCAAACTCGAAAAACTGCCCGAGTACATTTTCCGCGGCATCTATATCAGCATTGGCGCCTATTTCATCGCGGGGACGATCCTGCACGCCGCGACCAAGTCGAAGGATGAAAAGCTGGTCGGCGAGGATAAGCCCGTGATCGCGCCCTTCCTCGGTTTTACAGAGGCGTCCATCGTGCTGGGCAGTGTCTTTGCCCTGTTCCTGGCCTTTGTCGTCATCCAGTTCCAGTATTTCTTCGGCGGGAACGCGAACATCCACATCGACGGCTACACCTTTTCAGAGTACGCCCGCAAGGGTTTCGGCGAACTGGTGACGGTGGCCTTCTTCACCCTGCTGATGCTGCTCAGCTTGAGCGGAATCACGCGCCGCGAGAGCGAGGGCCAGCGGCGGACCTTCTCTGGGTTGGGCGTGGGATTGGTGGCCCTGGTGCTGGTCATGCTGGTGTCGGCCTACCAGCGCCTGGTGCTGTACGAGACGGCCTACGGTTTCTCGCGCCTGCGCACCTACACCCACGTCGTGTTGATCTGGATTGGCCTGTTGCTCATCGCCACCATCGTGCTGGAGATTCTGCGCCGTGAACGCGCCTTTGCCCTGGCCGCCATCCTGGCCGCGCTGGGATTTGCCGTCTCGCTCAGCCTGCTGAATGTGGACGCCTTCATCGTGAAGCAAAACGTTCAACGCGAAGTGCGCGGGCAGACCGACTACAAGGATGATTTCTCCCCGGCCAGCCGGGTGGAAGGGGAGACGTTGGATGCGGCCTATTTCCTGGACTTGTCGGATGACGCCGTGCCCGCCCTGGTGGACGCCTATCGGACTCCGTCCATGCCTGCTTCCGTCAAAGAGAAGGTCGGCGCCGCCCTGGCCTGCATCCGTTATGAGCGCAGCCTCGACAAGCGCGACATTCCCTGGCAGTCCTTCCATTTCTCGCGCTTTCAGGCGGACCAATCCCTGACGCAGGTCAAGACCTCGCTCGACAAGTTCAAGGTCAACAAAGCCGACTATCCCGTGATGGTGACCACGCCCTCGGGCGCGGAATTCTCCTGCTCGCTGTATTACTACGATTAGTGCCGTTACCAGATGAAGTTGTAGCGCAATTTGCTAAATTGCGCCTGGCAAATTGACAATTTGCCCTACAGATTTGACTTGTCGACTGGACCCTAATCTGAGCAAAAATAGTCCCGCAGGTTTGACAGGCTGATGCCCGCAAACCTGCGGGATGTTTTATTCCTTGACACGTCCTTTCATGGGTTTACAATTCATGCACTCATCTTCAACCGAAGGAATCTCTCGATGGAAGCATTGCACCCTGACATCCTGTCCGCCATCCAGCGTGCGTTGGCGGAAGACATCGGCGCGGGGGACGCCACCTCGAACAGCATCATCCCGCCCGCTGCCAGCCTGGACGGGCAGATCATCGCCAAACAGGACGGCGTGATCGCGGGCCTGGACGTGGCGCGCGCCGTCTACGCCAGCGTGGACGCGGGTATCCTCTTCACACCCAAAGCCGCGGACGGCGACCGTGTGCAAAACCGACAGGTGGTTGCGACGGCCTCGGGGTCCGCGCGGGCGCTGTTGACCGCCGAGCGCACCGCGCTCAATTTCATGGGGCGCATGTCGGGCATTGCCACGTTGACGCGTCAATTCGTGGACGCGGTGACTGGGACGAAGGCCGTCATCCTCGACACGCGCAAGACCGCGCCCGGCCTGCGCATGGCCGACAAGCTGGCTGTGCGCCTGGGCGGGGGGCAGAATCATCGCATCGGCTTGTACGACATGATCCTGATCAAGGATAATCACATCGACTTCGCCGGGTCCCTGGCCGAGGCGGTGCGCCGCGCCCGTTTAAACGGGGGCAGGCTGGAGGTCGAGGTGGAGGCGCGCACGCTGGAGGATGTGGAGTCCGCGCTCGGGCTGGGAGTCGAGCGCATCCTGCTGGACAATATGACCGTCGAGATGATGGCTGAGGCAGTGAAGCGCACGGCGAGCCGCGCCAAGCTGGAAGCCTCGGGCAACGTCACGCTGGAGACCGTCCGCCGCATTGCCGAAACGGGCGTGGACTTCATCTCCACCGGCGCGCTAACCCACTCCGCTAAAGTGTTCGATGTGAGTTTTGATTACATACGCTAGTTCTGTCATTGTGAGGCAGTGTTCTTCCGCCGAAGCAGTCCCCCCATCGAACAGGGGATTGCTTCGCTTCGCTCGCAATGACGAACCCTGAGAGGTAAATAATGAATCAACAAGTTCAAGCCATGTACGACAAAATGCGGGCGAAACTCGACAAGGTTGTCCCCGATGTGGAACTGCGCATCAAGGCCGAGATCGCCGTGGAGATCAACGCGTTGAAGGTGGAGCGCAACGCGGTCATCCTCGGTCACAACTACATGGAGCCTGCGCTGTTCTACTCCATCCCCGATTTCACAGGCGATTCGCTCGACTTGAGCCGCAAGGCCGCGCAGACCGACAAGGATGTGATCGTCTTCTGCGGCGTCGAGTTCATGGCCGAGACCGCCAAGATTCTGAACCCGTCCAAGACCGTGCTCGTGCCCTCGGACAAGGCGGGCTGTTCACTGGCGGCTGCCATCACTGCGCAGGATGTGCGTGACCTGAAAGCACTCTTCCCTGGCGTGCCTGTCGTGACCTACGTCAACACCTACGCGGATGTGAAAGCCGAGAGCGACATTTGCTGCACGTCGGGCAATGCGCTGGCCGTGGTGCAGTCGCTCAATACCGACAAGGTCATCTTCCTGCCCGATGAGTATCTGGGCGGAAACGTGGCGCGCGAGTTGGGCAGGAAAATCATCTTCCCGAAAAAAGGCGTGGATGGATTGCAGTTCGACACCGCAGGTGATTTCCAGATGATCGGTTGGCGCGGACGCTGCGAAGTCCACGAGAAATTCACCGTGAACGACATCCAAACCGTGCGCGCCCAATTCCCCGACGTGGCAGTGCTGTCCCACCCCGAGTGCAGCCCCGATGTCACCGCCGCGTCCGATTTTTCGGGCAGCACCAACGCCATGATCCAGTTCGTGCGCGACTCAAAAGCCCCCCACTATCTGGTGCTGACCGAATGCTCGATGGGCGACAATATCGCCGCCGAGAACCCACAAAAGGACATGCTGCGCCTGTGCATGATCCGCTGTCCGCACATGAACACGATCACAATGGAAGACACGCTCAACGCGCTGAAACTCAATCGCTACGTGATCGAAGTCCCCGAAGACATCCGCGTCCGCGCGGCGCGGTCGGTGCAGAGGATGATCGAGATAGGATAACCATGCTCCAAACAGACGTACTCATCATCGGCACGGGAATCGCGGGGGCGACGGCGGCGCTGAAGTTGGCGGAAGTTCCCAACCGTCACATCACCATCATCACGCGCGAGCTTGACCCGCACGAGTCCAACACACGGTATGCGCAGGGGGGAATCATCAGCCGCGGTCCCGACGACAGCGCCGACCTGCTGGTGAAGGACATCCTCGAGGCGGGCGCGGGCGCGTCCCTGCCGAGCGCAGCGCACATTCTGGCGGAGGAGGGACCTCTGTTGCTGGAAAAAATTCTGATTGCCGCGGCCGCCGTCCCGTTCGACAGAAGCGAGGGCGGCGCGATGGAATGGGGTCAGGAGGCCGCGCATTCGCGTCGTCGAATCCTGCACGTCGGCGATGGGACGGGTCGCGCCATCGAGCGCGGACTCATCGCGTTGCTCAAGTCGAAGCCCAACATCCAGTGGTTCACCAACGCTACCGCCGTTGACCTGATCACGTACCCGCACCACTCACGCAACCCGCTCGACACGTACAAGCCGATCACCTGTCACGGCGCGTACGTGTTCGACCGCAACAAGGGCGCGGTGCATCGGACATTGGCGGGCGTGACGGTTCTCGCGACGGGCGGGCTGGGGCGCGTTTACCGAAACACCACCAACCCCGTGGGCGCGCGCGGCGACGGGCTGGCGATGGCGTCGCGGGCGGGGGCGCGGATCATCAACGCGGAGTATGTCCAGTTCCACCCGACCGCGCTGGCCGTGCCTGGGGCCGAGGGATTCCTGATCAGCGAGGCGGTGCGCGGCGAGGGCGGGATTCTGCTCACGCCCGAGGGACAGCCGTTCATGGAAAAGTACGCGCCTGAGTGGAAGGATCTCGCGCCGCGCGATGTGGTGGCGCGCGCCATCCATCAGGAAATGACCGAGAACGCATACACGTACGTGTTGCTCGACATCGCTTCACACAAGGATGCCGAGTGGATCCGCGAACGCTTCCCCAACATTTACGCGACCTGTCTCAAGGCGGGCATTGACATCACGCATGAGCCGATCCCCGTGGTGCCTGCCGCGCATTATTTCTGCGGCGGCGTGCAAGTGGACGAGTGGGGACAGTCGAACATCGCGAATTTGTACGCGGTGGGCGAGGTCTCCTGCACGGGTCTGCACGGCGCGAACCGACTGGCGTCCACGTCACTGTTGGAGGGGTTGGTGTGGGGAAATCGAACCGCGGAGCATGTAGGACAAATTGCCAATTTGTCCCGCTCGACGGAGGCGCAAATTAGCAATTTGCGCTACAACGTGCCGCCGTGGGACGAAAGCGGCCTGACCGACGACCGCGACCCCGCGTTGATCCAGGGCGATATGCAGACCATCCAGAACATCATGTGGCACTACGTGGGACTTGTCCGCAGTGGTGACCGTCTCTCGCGCGCCATCCGCGAGTTGCGTCACCTGCAAAACGAGATCGAGACCTTCTACCGCACCACCAAACTCAGCGACGGACTCATCGGCCTGCGCAACGCGGTCGAAGCCGCGCTGATCGTGGCACAGTCCGCGCAGCATAATCGGCAGAGCCGCGGGTGTCATTATCGGGTCGATTCGGTGACAGTGGGGGATCGGTTAATATGAAAACAAATGTCGAAAACCCGCTAGCTATTTTAGTTGGCACAGAAATGAGTTCTGTCGAATTTGTACGTGACTATTTCCAATTGCGCTTCGATGGTCCGTGTTTGACTGCTATCACCAATCCTGTTTTATTCATAAACAACAAAAAATACACGCGGAATGATTTCGGTTTTATTGACTTACTCTGTTCATGTGTGAGCAAAAAGGTCAAAGATGCATTCGTTGATAATGAGAAAATAATGCTTCAATTCGAGGAAGAAACAAGTATTGAAATTTCCCTGAAGCAAGAAGATCGCCGAACGACAGAAGCAGCGTGGTTTACCAAAGAGAGCAATGTTCCAATGTGGGTTTGGTAGATTCTCAACACCACGCGCCGCGGTGCTAAAGCCGCCTGCTCAGTACGTGGAAATCCGTTTCGACTGGCTCAACGCGCCGCATTTGGACTCGCGTCCAGTTCGCAGGCGAAGTCCATGTGTTGAGGTGGGGACAGATTGTTGTAAACGGGATCACGCCGCAAACGGATTGAAATTCGTATCGCGGTCGTAGTAATCTTCGTTCTCGGCGTGTTTGAGGTATCCCACCGCCAGGTAGGTGACAGGCGTCATGGCAGCCTCGATGGCAACCTTGAACACATAATTCGTGAAGACCAGCGTCGCGAACAAACTCCACGGGAACACGCCGAAAAGAGTCGCGATGGCGATGAAGGTGGCCGAGTCGATCAACTCGCCGACGAGGGTGCTGCCGATGGTGCGAGTCCACAGCCAGCGGCCCTGGGTGAGCACCTTCATTTTGGCGAGGATGGTCGAGTTGCTGAATTCGCCCATCGCGTAGGCCGCCAGGCTGGCCAGCACGATCCCACCGCTGCTCATCCCGCCCAGGATGGCGTTGTAGGCGGCGTCGCCTGCGTAGCCCTGCCAGGTGCTCTCGCCGGGCAAATGGCTGACCGCCCAGAAGGTGGCTGAAGCCAGCGCCAGGCAGAAGAATCCCGTCCAGATGACGCGGCGGGAATTTTTGTAGCCGTACACCTCGGTCAGGATGTCGCCGAAGATGTAGCTGATGGGGAAGAGGATGGTGCCCGCGTCGAAGGCCAGCGGCATGCCGAGGACGGCGAAGCCCAGATCGACAATTTTGGCCGAGGACGCGATGTTGCTGACGATCAGCACGGTCACAAAGACCGCCATGATGGGGGCGAGATACCGATAAGATTTCATGGGATGGGAACCTTTGTCATTTGATTGAGCGAAAAGACGAGCATCTCACGCACGCTCATGCGGTCGAGCAGGCTGTGGGATACCTGCCCTTCGAGGACGAGGGAGGCCAGCCCGTGGACGAGACTCCACACGCTGACGGCCGCCAGATCCGATGGGCCCGCTGCGAGCACGCCCTGGGCCTGGCATGCTTCGACAATCCTGATCACCGCCCCGAAGCTTTTCTGCGACATCTCCACAAAGGCGGGGTGCTCCTTCTCCTTTTCGATCACGCCCGAGAACGTGATCTTGAAGTGGGCGGGGTCGGTCAACGCAAAATCCACGTAGGCCCAGGCCGCTTCGAGCAACTGCCTGGACGGGTCGCCCTCGAATTCGGCGACGGCGGCTTCGATGCGCTCGTGGATCCTCCGATAGCCCTCGGTGGAGATGGCGGCGATCAGCGCCTGTTTATCCGTGAAGTGGGCATACGGCGCGGCGTGACTGACGCCTGCCTTGCCCGCCACCCTGCGCAGGCTTAATCCCGCAACGCCATCCTTGGCGAGGATGTGGATGCCCGCCTGGATGAGGGCGTTTTTCAGGTCACCGTGGTGGTAGGTTTTGCGTGGCATAGGGAAATCTTAGACGCAAATCTTGACGCTGTCAAGATGATGGCCTATAATCTTTACATCGTCAAGATACAAAAAGAGGTGCTGCATGGGAGCTTACGACTCTTACAAAAAACAGGTGGTGGAGACCGCCCAAAGTTTGACCCGCAAGGGATACCTGATGGCCACGGGAGGCAATATATCCGTCCGCGTGCTGGGGCGGAATGCGTTTGCCATCACCCCATCCAACTACGATTACATGAAGATGACCCCCGGGGACGTCTGCATCCTCGACTTTGAACTGCGACCACTCGAAGGCCAACTCCCGCCCTCGGTGGAGAGCGCCATGCACGGCGCCATCTACCAGGCGCGGCCCGACGTCAACGCGGTGGTGCATACGCATCAAGTCTACGCCAGCGCGCTGTCGCTGATCAAATCCCCGATTCCCACCCTGTTCGACGAGCAGGCCCGCTTCCTCGGGCGCTCGGTGGAGATCATTCCCTACGCGCCTTCGGGCACGGGCTTTTTACGGGACACGGTGGCGAAGCACGTCAAGACTCATAACAACGCCTTCCTGATGCAGAACCACGGCGCGCTGTGCCTCGGTCACGACGTGGAACGCGCCGAGCATAATGTCGAGATCCTGGAGAAGTGCTCGCTGGCCTATCTGCTGGCGATTTGCAGTGGGAAATCCGTCAGCAAGATTCCGCTGGCCGTGCGGGAGATTGCCTTCTCCAAGCTGCGCAAGGATCAGAAGAAAGTGGAGCAGGGCATTTTGGAGACAGGCGGAGAATAAATTGCTGGCAAGGCTGTGGGGCGGGATGGAATCCCGCGCCACATTCTAATTGAACAACGGAATATTTTTGAAAGAAGAACCCATGACACAACAACAATACGCCATTTCCCAATACCCTAATGTGGAAGAAGTCTACGCAAAACTGAACGCCCTCGTCAGCCAGCCGCTGCGGCCCGTCGAACGCGAGAAGATGAGCGAGTATCTCAACTACTTCGACACCAAATGTGTCCGCTCGAAGCAGTTGACCGATGAGGCCAAGCAGATCATCCCTGGTGGGGTGCAGCACAACCTGGCCTTCAATTATCCCTTCCCGATTGCGATGGAAAAAGCCGAAGGCGCCTACCTGTGGGACGCCGACGGCAACCGCTACATTGACTTTCTGCAAGCGGGCGGGCCAACCGTGCTGGGCAGCAACTATGCGCCCGTGCGTGAGAAGGTTTTCGAGATGCTGCAAACCTGCGGCCCCGTGACGGGACTCTTCCACGAGTACGAGTTGAAACTGGCGCAGCTCATCCAGCGCTTCATGCCGTCCATCGAGATGTTCCGCATGTTGGGCTCGGGCACTGAGGGCGTCATGGCCGCCATCCGCGCGGCGCGCACTTTCACGAAGAAGAAATACGTCATCAAGGTTGGTGGCGCGTATCACGGCTGGAGCGACCAGATGGTCTACGGCCTGCACGTCCCTGGCACGGGACGGCTGGAAGCCAAGGGCATCCCAGGCGGAGCCAGCCGCGCCACGGAGGAGTTCTATCCGAACAGCCTGGCCGCCCTGCGCCGACATCTGATCTTCAATCGAGTGCGCGGCGGGACGGCGGCGGTCATCGTCGAGCCTGTCGGCCCTGAGAGCGGGACTCGTCCTGTGTCGTTCGATTTCAACCAGAAGGTGCGCGAGTTGTGCGATGAGTTCGGCGCGTTGCTGATCTTCGATGAGGTGGTGACGGGCTTCCGCCTCGGCCTGGGCGGGGCGCAGGGCTACTTCGGCGTCAAGCCTGACCTGACCGTCTTCGGTAAATGCGTCACGGGTGGATACCCCATGGCAGGTGGAGTCGGCGGGCGGCGCGAGGTCATCATGTCGTTTGCGGCGGGCATCGGCGGCGTGGGCGAACGCGCCTACGTGGGTGGGACGCTCTCGGCCAATCCGCTTTCGTGTGTGGCAGGCTATCACGCTCTGCTCGAAATGGAACGCACGAATGCGCCCGTCATCGCTGGCAGGGCGGGGGATCGCCTGACCGTTGGTTTGCAGAAAATCATCGAGAAATACGGCCTGCCCTTCGTAGCCTACAATCAAGGCTCCATCGTCCACCTCGAAACCTCGGGCGTGATGCTGCTCGACCTGAAGAATCCCATCCGCCTGTTGAAGGAACTCAAGCCGCGCAAGCACATGATCGAAGAGATGGGCGCAGCCTACATGGCGAACGGACTGGTGACGCTGGCAGGTTCGCGCATGTACACCTCCATGGCGGATACGGATGAAGTGATTGATGATGCGCTGGCGCGTTTCGAAGCGGTGTTGTCACAGTGTTGATTTTTTGGGGACGCTCCTTGTGTTCAAGCCGCCGTCCTCGGCGGCCTTGTAATAGACATCTTGCATAAGTTGCTGGGAATGTTCATGAAAAACCATTTTGAACCACGGAGACGCTGAGGCACGGAGTTTTTAATTGGTTTTCTCTGTGTCTTCGTGGCTCAGTGGTTAGGCTTTGGACTTTTGCAAGACGTCTAATATTCTTTGCCATAAAAACTCTTGACGAAACATATCGATGGTTGCATAATGGTTCCAAAATGGAACCATTATGGAGATCGAAATGACTACGATTACCATCAAAAATCTGCCGCCCACTATCTATGAACGCCTGAAAACCCAGGCACAGAATAATCGTCGCAGTATCAACAGTGAGATTATCTTCGTGCTGGAACAGGTGTTTTCCATTCCGCCCATCGATGTGGATGCCACCCTGGAGCGCACCCGCAAGCTGCGCGAACTTACCGCAGATTATGTCGTTTCCGCTGATGAAATTGAAAAGATGATCAATGAGGGTCGGGAATGATTGTTGCCGATACCAACCTCATCCTATATCTGCATGTAACTGGCGACCAGACGCCGCTTGCCTTGGAAGTTCTGCGGAAGGATCCATACTGGATATCGCCGCCGTTATGGCAGAGCGAGTTTCGCAATGCGCTGGCAGGTTATATCCGTCGCGGAATGACGCTGACAAAGGCGCAGGAAATCATGGCAGATGCCTTGCTGATCATGGCGAAGCGTCAGGTTGCGCCGCAATCCAGCAGGGTGCTTGATCTGGTCTCAAGAAGTACCTGCACAGCCTATGACTGTGAGTTTGTCGCTCTGGCGGAACAACTCAATGTTCCCCTGGTCACAGCAGATGGGCCGCTGCTCAAGAGTTTTCCCAATCTCGCCATCTCGATTCATAACTTTGTAGCGCGGTGAAAAATGACCGACCCCACTATCCTCTCCGTTGACCTCGGCACGTCTGGTATGAAAGTGGCGCTCATTACCGTGAGCGGAAAAGTGCTGGGCTGGGAGGCCGAGCCTGTCCAACTGTACGTCACGTCTGATGGCGGCGCCGAGCAATCGCCCGACGAGTGGTGGGGCGCGTTCCTATCCGCGGCAAAGCGGCTGCTTGCGCGGGATCTGGTTGAGGTCGGCGCGATTCGGGCGGTGTGCTGTTCCACGCAAGGGGAGGGCACCGTCCCCGTCGACAAGGATGGCAACGCCCTCATGAACTGCATCCTGTGGATGGACATGCGCGGCGCGCCCTACCTGCGCAAGCAGTTCGGCGGCCTGCTCAACCTCGACGGCATTGATCTGTTCCGCATCCTGCGCTGGGTGCGGCTGACGGGCGGGATGCCCTCGCCGACGGGTAAGGATCCCGCCGCGCACATGCTGCTGATCCGCGACCGTTTCCCCGAAGTGTATGAGCGCACCTACAAGTTCCTGAACGTGCTGGATTTTCTCAACCTGCGCCTGACGGGACGCTTCGTCGCCACCTACGACTCGATCCTGACCAGTTGGGTGACCGACCAACGCGCCCCCGAAGCTGTCCACTACGACCCAGGCCTGGTGCGCGACTGCGGGGTGGACTCCGCCAAACTGCCCGAGATTGTGCCGTGTACCGCCGTGCTCGGCCCGCTCCAAGCGGACGTGGCTGCAGCGCTCGGGTTGCCTGCGGATGTACAGGTGGTGGCGGGCGCCATTGACAACACGGCCGCCGCCATCGGTGCGGGCGCGGTGGAAGATTACGCCATGCACCTCTACATCGGCACCTCGTCGTGGATGACGGCGCATGTCCCGTTCAAGAAGACGGACATCGCCTCCTCTCTGGCCTCTGTCCCCTGCGCCGTGCCTGGACGTTACCTGCTGACCGCGCTGCAAGCCACGGCGGGCGGCAACCTGACCTTCCTGCGCGACAACGTCATTTATCACAAGGACGAGTTGTTGCAGGAAGCCGACGTGCCCGACATCTTCAAGGTGCTCGACCAAATTGCGATGCGCGTGCCTGCGGGCTCGAATGGCGTGCTTTACACGCCGTGGATCTGGGGCGAGCGCGCGCCTGTGGATGACCGTCACCTGCGCGCGGGGCTGTACAACATTTCCCTGCACAATAATCGTCAGGACATCATCCGCGCCTTCCTGGAAGGCATCGCCTTCAACACGCGCTGGCTGTTGCAGCCCGTGGAGAAGTTCCTAGGGCGCAAGGTACACAGCATCAACATCGTCGGCGGCGGGGCGCAGTCGGATGTATGGTGCCAGATCTTCGCGGACGTGATGAACGTGGAGATCAAACAGGTCAGTGATCCCATCTATGCCAACGCGCGCGGCGCGGCCTGGATCGCGGCAGTGGGGCTGGGCGAAATCTCGTTCAGCGATGTGCCGCGCCTGGTCGAGTTCAAGCGGACGTATGCGCCGCAGTCCGTCCATCGTGGCGTGTACGACGAGCGCTTTGCGGTGTTTAAAGATGTGTATCAGCAGATGAAGAATGTGTATAAAAGATTGAATCAATAACCTTCGCCCAGAGCGGAGCCGCGATAGCGGCGCAGTCGAAGGGCGAGTAATCACCTTACATTTTGTTTGTAGAAACCTCACGCTTCGACTGCGCTCCCCTACGGGTCGCTCCGCTCAGCGCGAACCAGGAGCCCTCATGACCGACCAATACAAACTGTATCCCTACCGCTGGGTGGTGCTGGCTGTCTTCATGTTCATCAACCTGACCATCCAAACCCTGTGGATCGCCTACGCGCCGATCACAGGCCCCGCCGCTGCCTATTACGGCGTGACCGATTTGCAGATCGGACTGCTGGCGATGTCGTTCATGATTGCCTTCATCCCGTTGTCGATTCCCGTCTCGTGGGTGATCGACACCTACGGCTTCCGCCTGGCGGTCAGCATCGGCTGTGTGCTGATGGGCATCTTCGGCATCCTGCGCGGACTGGCGGGCGCGAATTACACGCTCGTCCTGTGGAGCACGGTCGGCATCGCCGCCTCGCAGCCTTTCCTGCTCAACGCGTGGACGAAAGTCCCTGCCAACTGGTTCGCCCTCGAAGAGCGCGCCACCGCGGTGGGCTTGGTCACGCTGGCGAACCTGGTCGGCACGGCCCTCGGCATGGTGCTGACACCCATCCTGACCGAGACGATGTCCATCCCAACCGTGCAGTTGATCTACGGCGGCGCGGCAGCATTTTCAGCGGTCTTGTTCATCCTGCTGGCGCGCGAGACGCCGCCCACGCCGCCCTGCCCGCCTGGAGGGGAAGTCCGCGCGCTGATGCTGGATGGCCTGAAACACGCGCTGACGGTCAAGCCGTTCTGGCTGTATCTCGTGGTCTCGTTCATCGGGCTGGGAATCTTCAACGGCATCACCACCTGGGTCGAGAACATCATCCGTCCGCGCGGATTCACGCCCAATGATGCGGGCACGCTTGGCGCGTTGATGATCGTCGGCGGGGTGATTGGGGCGGTGGTCATCCCTGCGCTGTCGGATAAGCAGCGCAAACGTCAAATCTATTTGCTGATCGCCTTCATCGGCGCGATCCCGTTTTTGATCGGCCTGACCTTCGCCACCTCCCCCGCGCTGTTGTTTGCCTCCGCCTTCCTGATGGGATTCTTCCTGGTCAGCGCCATGCCCGTCGGGATGCAATACGCCGCTGAGGTGACCCAGCCCACGCCCGAAGGCACCTCGAACGGGTTGATCCAGTTGTTCGGCCAGGCCTCGGTCGTATTCGTTTACATCATGAGCGCGTTGAAAACCGCGGACGGTTCATTCACGCCCGCCTTGCTGCTGGCGATTGGGCTGTTGGTGGTGAGCGTTCTGTTGGTCACGCAGTTGAAAGACCCCATTTACAAATAATGTAGGGGCGCAACATTGCTGCGCCCTTTACGGTTACGGCATCTCTGTGATCTCGGCTGGATTTGGCTTTTCACCCAACCTCAGCAGGACCACGCCCGCAAAGAGGATCAGGCTTCCGATCAATTGGGGAGCCGTTAGCAATTCGCCGAAGAGCAGGTAGGCCCAGATCACGGTCAGGCCAGGCTCCGCGGTGGCGATCAGGCTGGTGACCGTGGGAGACAAGTAGCGCAGGCTGAGGGTGTAGAGCCCGAATCCGCCCAGGGTGGGGGCAACGCCCAGGAAGAAGAGCCAGCCCCAGCCGTCGAGCGAAGCGCCGAGCCAGGGTAAATCCGAAAGCGGGGCTTTGCCCATCCACAAATCCGCACCGAGGTTGAAGAAAAATAAGAAGACCGCCGCCGCGCCGAAACTGTACAGCAGGGCTGTCCACGAGTCGATCCCGAGGTTGGAGGCATGCGTGCCTTCGAGATTGTAGATGGCGAAGAACAGCCCTGTCAACAGGCCAAAGATGATGCCCAGCGGATTGAGCTTCCACATGGACGGGTCGATCGCGCCCGAGACGAGGATCACGCCCACCGAGGTCAGCACGATGGACAGGATCTTGACGCGGCTGAATTCCTCCCTGAACACAAGGCGGCTCAGGATGGCCGTGATGGCGGGCGAGCTGAAGGCCAGCACCGTGGCGACTGCCGCGCCGTTGTATTGCACGGAAAATGTCCAGGCGGTGTTGAAGATGGCCAGGGTCAGCCCGTAGACTGCCAGGAAGCCCCAGTGGATGCGCGGCAGGTGAAAGCGGGCGCGGCTGAAAATGGCGAGGCCCACGATCATGCCGAAGGCCACGAACAGGTCGCGCCAGAAGGCCAGCACCAGCGAGGGCAGGGCATAGGTGCGGCTGATGTAACTGATCAGGATGCCCGTGGTCGACCAGAGCGCGGTGGCGGTGAGGGCGATGAGGTATCCGCGCGAATAGGAGGATGAAGTGGATTTCATGATTTCCTTGTCTACATAAGCAAAAAGCCACCATTGAGGTGGCTCTTTTTTGTGCCTCCACGGAGATTCGAACTCCGGTTTAAGCCTTGAGAGGGCTTCGTCCTGGGCCACTAGACGATGGAGGCGTTAGTGAAGCGGGCGTGATTTTATCACTTGACCATGAACTCGTCAACAAGTTCGCGGAAAAATTCAGGGCAGATTTCCGTTTGCCCTGGTCAACGTACCCGTCGTTTCCACTCTTCCTTCATTTGCAATTCCTTGGGGCTGGCCCCCGAGTCGAGCGCCATGAAGTCGGTCATCAGGCGGTTGAACTTGAGCTGGTCCTCGATCATTGGGAAGTGACCGACGTTTTCGAGCATGATCTGGTGTGTCAGCGAGTAGGGATTTTGGCTGTCTTCGACGGGCGGCATGATGGCGGGATCGTTCTGGCCGTACACGAACAGGCTGGGAACCAGCGCCTCGCGCATGGGCAGGTTGTCCGTCAGGATATTGGTGATGGATGCGGCGATGGCTTGGGGGTCCGCCTTGGAGGCGTCTGCCAGGGCGGTGACCGCCTCGGGCGAACGGTTCGAGAGCCAGTCCACCAATTCGGAGGGGGAGGCCGTCTTCATGCGGGCGTTGACGCCCTCCGCGCTTTGCGGACAGGTGATCGCCATGATGCGGTCCACGCTCTTCGGGAACTGCTGGATGAAGTGGAAGCCGACCAGCGCGCCCAGCCCGTGGCCGACAATGGCGATCTTGCCGATGCCCATTTCGGTCAGGAAGTGATTGAGCAGGTTGGCTTGTTGTTCGATGGAGTATTTGACCGATTCGCGGGCGGTATCGCCGAAGCCGAACAAATCGAGCGCATAGGCGCGGAAGGAGGTCGATGCGACCTGCATGGAGGTAATCCAGTAGCGCCAGGAGCCGACCCAGTCGTGCAGGAATACGATGGGACGCCCGCGTCCCAACGCTTCGTAATGCACAATGGATCCGTCGATCATGATGGCGCTCATTGCTCGGCCTATCGTCCTTTATTTTTTTCCAAACTTGCCCAGAATGGCGCGCACGCGCTCGGTAAGCTGATCGGGGGCAAAGGGTTTGAGCAGGTATTCCTCTGCGCCGGCTTCGATGCCCGTGGCAATCTCGCCCTCCTGCCCTTTGGCGGAGAGGAAGACAACGGGGATGTCTTTTAATTCAGGATTGGCCTTCATGGCGCGGCAGGCGTCGTAACCGGTCATGCGCGGCATGCGCACATCCATCAGGGCCAGGTCGGGCATCTCCTTCACCGCCTGCTGAACGGCTTCTTCGCCGTTCGCGGCAGTCACCACTTCGTAGCCCGCAAAGCGCAGGGTGAAGGCCACCAGTTCGCGGATATCGGGTTCATCTTCGGCAATTAAAATTTTTGTCATTCAAGCCTCGTTAATTTCTTTGTGTCGGAAGGGTGAAGGAGAACACACTGCCCTTGCCGGGCACGCCCTGGCTGTACATCCAAATGCGCCCGCTGTGCATTTCCACCAACTGGCGGACGATGGGCAGGCCCAGACCCGTGCCCGGGGTGGCCAGCACAAGCGGATGTTCGCCGCGGTGGAAGCGTTCGAAGATGCGATTCTGGTCGGGTATGGCGATGCCCACGCCATTGTCCTCCACATCCACCTGGATATCGGAATTATCCGTGGTGCGGATGCGGATCTTGATGGTGCCATTTTCGGGCGTGTAGTTGTAGGCATTGTCGACCAGGTTGGCAATGATCTGGCGGACACGCTCAGGATCGCCCAGGACGCGCGGCAGGTCCCTGGGCGCATCGAGCGAAATGGCCATGGGTTTGCCCTCCTCCTGGGAGCGGCGGAGCATTTCGCCGAGCACATCCTCGGCCACGCCGTGCAGGTCGATGGGCTGCGGGATGAGCGTGACGCGTCCCGCTTCGATGCGCGAAATGTCGAGTAGGTCGTTGACCAGAATATTGAGACGCTCGGAGTTGTTCTTGATGATCTGCAGGAAGTGCGTCTGGTTTTCGTTGAAGGCGCCTGCCGCACCCATCAGCAGGATGTCGGCGTAGCCCTTGATGGAGGTCAACGGGGTGCGCAGCTCATGGCTCACAGTTGCGACGAATTCAGACTTCAGGCGGTCGACCTCGACCTCGTGCGTGATGTCGCGGAAGATGGACACGGTGCCGAGGAAGTCGTTCTGGAAGATGACGGGCGCCAGGTGGATCAGGGCGATGCGGCCCGTTTCCAGTTCCAACTGCTGGGCGTAGGAGTCGCCGCGCCCGAAGGCGGAGGGTTCCTCTGACCAGCGGCGGATGGTCTCAATCAATTCGGCGGTATTGCCGAACAGCCCGCCGAAGGATTCCAACGACTGGCCGATCATGGTGTCGGGCCGCACATCCAAAATGCGCTCGATGGACGAGTTCGCAAAGGTGATGGCGTTGTCGCTGCCCGTGACGAGCACGCCGTCGGCCACGGCTTCGAGGATGTTCTGGGAGCGGCTGGCTTCCGCCTCTTCCTTGCGCAGCATACTGCCCAGGCGTTCGGCCTGGTCGCGGATCAGTTCGTACAGGTTGGCATTGTTGATCGCCACAGCCACCTGGCTGGCGATGGCCTTGACCAGGTTCAGGATATCGGGGCTGAAGAAGGATTTCTCGCGGTTGAAGATCATCAACACGCCGATCACATCCTCGCCGACCAGCAGCGGGGCGACGATGGAACTGTGGTGTTCCTGTCCCGTGCTGGAACGCACCCAGCGCGGATCGTTGTACAGATCATCCACCAGCACCGCTTCCCGATTCTGAACGACCCAGCCTGCCAGGCCCTCGCCGACCTTGAGCGTAAATCCGCGCGAGGAGTTGGGGTCCGAGCGTTCGGAGAGGTAGCCGTATCCCGCCCGATAGTGCAGCAGGTTGTCGTCGGGATTGAGCAGCATGATGGTGCCCTGTTCGGCGCCTGTGGCGTCGTTGAGCAGGGACAGGGTGCGGTTGAGCGCGCGGTCCAGGTCGAGGCTGGAGGAGACTTCGGTGAGGATGCGCAGCAGGGTGACCGTGTTTTGCTGTTCGCGCGAGAGCTGGGCGGTGCGCTCGACAACGCGTTGTTCGAGTTCCTGGGCCAGGCGTTGGGTTTCGGCAAACAGGCGGCTGTTCTGGATGGCCACGATGGATTGGTTCGCCAGCGTGCCCAGGATTTGCAGGTCGTCTGTGCTGTAGGCGTTGGGTTCGTAACTTTGCGCCGAAAGCATGCCGGTCGCCTTGCCGCCCGGGCTGACCATGGGCACGGCCAGCAGCGAAAGCGGCTCTTCATCGCCCGAGCCGTATTGCACCCCGCCCGCCTGGGTCGTGGTGTCGGGCGTATTGGTCATGATCGGCTTGCCGCTGCGGATGACCTGGCCTGTCAGGCTATCTTCGTTCATGGGGCGCACGATGGATGGTACACGCACGCCGCGGTCGATCAGGTAGACGCCTTCGATTTCGTTGTTGGCCTCGTCGTACAGGCTGATGACGAAGGATTCGGCGTGCATCAACTTCTTGGCTGCGCGTTCGACTGCCGCGTAGATTTGCTCCAAATCGAGGGTGGCGCCAATCTCGGCGCTGCTCTCGTTGATGATGGAGAGACGCTGGGCCGTTTGCAGGGTGGCCTGGTACAGGCGGGCATTCTCTAGCGCAATGGCAGACTGGTTGGCGATGGTGCGGGCCAATTCGATCTCATTCAGGCCGAAGTAGCTTTCCTCGCTGGTGTGCGCAAAGAGCAGGGCGCGTAATTCGCTGCCGCTGATCAGGGGCAGGGCCAGCAGGGAGACCGTGTCCTCGCCGACGAACTCGGCCAGCGGGACGAGTTCCTTTTCACGGCTGACGTTGCTGGTGTTGAACACACCCAGGGATTCGCGCAGGCGCTCGAACAGCGGGGTGGGCGGCAGAACCTGGGGCAGGGGGCGGGTGGCGGCGGGTGTGGACGATTTCCACACGGCGCGGTCGCCTTCGATGACCACCGCTGAAACGCGCATCACGTTGATGGCCTGGCGCAATTCCTCGGAGGTCAGTTGCAGGATCTGGTCCGCATCGAGCAGGCCGTTGAGGGAGGAGGAGAAACGGTTGAGCGAGGCCAGACGTTGGGAACGCTGGGTCAGTTCGGTGGCGCGGTTGAGGCTGTCCTCGTACAGGCGGGCATTATCCAGAGAGACGGCGGCCTGGCTGGCAAAGGTCATGGCCACCTGAACGTAATCGTCATGGAAGAAGTACGCCTGCCCTTTTTCGAGCGCGATCATGCCGGTCAACTCGCCCTTCGAGAAGAGCGGAATCCCCAGCCAGGACAGGCGCGGGGAATCGAGTTGCGGGAAACGCATATCTTCGCGCACATCGCCGATTGCGATGGCGTGGCCGCTGCGCGACATTTCGTTGAACAGGGCGCTGTCAGCGAGGAAGGTGCTCAGGCCCAGGCGTCTTTCGTTATCGGGGAAGCCGACCGCCGAGGAGACCACCAGGCGATCCTTTTCGCGCAGCCACAGGGTGGCCGTATCGTAGGGCAGGATCGGTTGGAGCCGTTCGAGCAGGGACGCCACCAGTTCCTCGCTGTGCAGGCTGGAGGTCAGGGAGGCGGCGGCCTCGTTCAGGGCCTCCATCTGGCTGGCGCGTTCCTGCGTCGTTTGCACCAGGCGGACGTTTTCCAGGGAGAGCGCCAACTGCTGGGCCAGGGAAACCAGCAGGGCTTCGTCATCGGCCTTGAAGGCGGCCACAGTGTTGAAGTTATCCAGCACCAGCAGGCCGAGGTTCTTGCCGCCCGCCAGGATGGGAATGAGCAGGCTGGAGACGGGCAGGCGTCCGCCCGTGCCCTGGCGATAATGCAGGAGGTTCTCTGCGGTCAAGGCAAAATCGCGCATGAAGTTGATCTCGTCTGCGCGGCGCGGCTTGTGCGACTCGAATACGATGCCAGGCAGGGCCTCGCCGCTGCGATAGGTCACCCGCATCAGGCTGGCATTGTCGGCGTAGCCTGTGATCGCGCGCGGGATCAGGAGACCCACCTGCGGGTTCCACAACAGGGCCACGCCCGCATGGGCATTGGAGATCACACGGCGCGCGCTTTCGAGCAGGGACTTGAGCATCTCGTCCGGGGAGAGGCCCGCGATGCGGCGGCTGAACTCGAGCAGCAGATCCACTTCCTGCAGGCGGCGGCTGGTTTCGTTGAGCAGGTGGATGTTTTGCAGGATGACCGAGGTCTGGCGCGAGATTTGGAAGTACACTTGGCGGTCTTCATCGGTGAAGGTCGGCAGAGGCTCAGGTGTGACGGCCAGCATGGCGGCCACGATCTGGTTCCTCACAACCACGGGCAGACAGATCATGCCCTTGGCGCGCAGGGAGGTCAGCAGGGGGGTATCCCGCCATTCGTCATCCTCGTCGAGGTTGGCGGTCAGGATCGGTTCGCCTGTTTGCAGCACGACGCGCAGCGGATTGCGCTGCCCGAACAGGGCTTCCACGTTGGTCGCGCGCGGGATGCTGCCCAGCGGCGTCATCAGGCGCGGACCTTCGGCGGCGTTCTCGGCGATCAAGGCGGCCGACATGCCCAACTGGGTCAACGTCTCGGTGCCCAAGGCTTTGAGCGCGGAGATCGAATCCAACTGGCGGCTGACCGACTCGGTGATGGCCAGACCCGCGCGGATGCGCTGGGCACGGCGCTCCAGGTTGTGCAGGGCGATGGTTGTTTCGAGATCCTTGCGCAGGAGCATCGGCAGGTCGTTTTGGCTGACGCTGAGCAGTTTCTGCTGTCTCTGGATGCCGTCGGAGAGCGAAATGATGCGATTCTGGAAGTTGTTGAGGCGCTGGCTGTTGCTGATGACCAGCGCGGCCTGGGCGGCAAAGCCTTCCGCAGACTCGATGGTGGCGCGGTCGGGACGCAGGCCGTCGGCGGGGTCGTCCAGGCTGAAGTGGCCGAGCATAGTGCCCTGCGCATCCTCCAGCGGAATGAGCAGGAAGTCATCCGCATTCCAGGCGTTCTGAACCGCATCGAATGAATTCTGGGCATTGGCGTATACGTAATGCACTTCAGCAGGCAGGATCGGCGTCTGGTCGGCGGGGATGAAGTAGGAGCGGCTGATCTTGAATTCGGGCCGCATCAACTGTTGGAGGCCCGCGAGCGGCTGTTTGCGGGAGAGCAGTTCGTTCAGGATTTCCTGCGCGAAGCCCACGCCCGTTACGCGCCGCAGCATGCCCGTCTCGGGCTCGTACAGGCTGACCAGCACCGCGCGGAACGGTGTCGAGGCGCGGATGCTCTGCGCGATGCTCAACAGCGCCTGTTCCAGGGGCAGATCCTGGTACAGGGTGCGGGTGATCTCGGTCAGCTTGGAGAAGGCCTCGGCGCGGCGGTGCAGCAGTTCGGCGCGCTGGCGTTCCTCCATGTACTTGCTCGCGTTGTGGATGGCGATTGCCGCCTGGTTGGCCAGAACTTCGATGATCTCCTGTGACTCAGGCCCGAAGAAGGACGGTTGTGTCGAGTGGAGATTGATCACGCCCACGGCACGGCCCTGGTACAGGATCGGTGAGACCAGCGCCGAGCGGATGTCGCCGTGTGGGGGCTGTCCGCCGCTGGCATTGAAATCGGCCACGATCAGGGTTTCCTCCGATTGGATGACCTTTTGATCCAGGGGGCTTAGCCCGTTATCGACGGGGCATCCCACGGCCATTTTTACGTTCATATCCGCGGCCTGGCCGCCGTTCTCGAGGATCAGGATCGTCCCGCAGGCGGCGCCCAGGATGCGCAGGCTTTCCTCGTGGATGATCGTGAGCAGGTGTTTGAGTTCGAGCGATGACCCCAGCTCGCGGCTGATGCGCGCGATGGAGGATAGCTGTTCCACCCGCTTGCGCAGGGAGGTGTCCGTCTGTCCGAGCAGGCGGCTGCTTTCCACCGAGGCGGCCAGTTGTCCCGCCGCCGTGGAGATCACCTGCAAGTCGAAGGCGCTGAAGTGCTCGGCCTGCTTGCTGCCGAGCATCAACTCGCCCAGATTATGTTCGCGCACCACCAGCGGAACCACCACGGCGGATTCCATTTGCAGGGCATTGCTCAGCGGGCGGTAAATGGACAGGATACGGCGGTCGGTGCTCAGGCGGCCCGACATGAAAGGCCTGCGGGTATGGGAGACCGTCAGCAGAAATTCGGGGTTGTCGACGTACAGTGTGGCTGAGGCGTCGTACGCGCTTTCGGGCAGGTTCCAGGCCGAATCGCGGTGCATTCGCAATTGCCCGCGTTCTTCATCCAGCAGGTAGATCCCGCCAGAGTCGGCGTGGAAGAGATGCACCAATTCCTGCATTGAATACTTGAGTATCTCGTTCAGCGTGGCCGAGGAGGCCGACAGGCTGGCGATGCGCCGCAGGGCATCCGAGCGCTGGGCGCGGGATCGGGATTGCTGCACCAGCAGGGCGTTCTCGATGATGGCCGCCGCCTGGGTAGCGACGATGTTCATCAAACGGACTTCCTCATTCGTGAACGGAGCCGTGCCCCCGCGATGATGCGAGACCTGCAAATATCCCACCGTGCGTCCACCCGAGACGAGCGGCGCCAGCGCCGAATCGCGCAGGCTGGCGGCCACGGCCACGTTGGTCAGGCCAAGCGTGTGCCAGTTCTCATCCTGCGAGGCGTCGATGGTCAGGATCGGTTTGAGATAGGAAAGGATGCGCTCCGCCGGGCTGTCGGGGGTGATGGTGGCGCGGTAAATTTGCACAATCGAAGGCGGCAGTCCGCGGAAGGGCACCTGTCCCTCCAGGAGGCGGCGGGTCTCATCGTACAGCAGGAAGCCGACGATCTCCGCATCGAAGAGCGGCGCGATACTTTCCACCAGGCGGGTGAAGAGTTCCTTCGAGTCGCGGATGGCGCTCACAGCCTGGGTGAGGTTGGCCAGGCCCGCCAGTTCCGCGGCGCGGCGTTGTTCATCCTCGTACAGCACCGAGTTGCGGATAGCCACCGCAGCCTGGCCGGAAATGAAGCGCAACAATTCCAGGTCATGTTGGCCGAAGGTGGCTGCGCCCAACTGACCTGCTTCGAGCGTGCCCACCAGGTTCCCGCCCGCCAGGAGCGGCAGCCCCAGGTAGGATTGGATGCGTGAAATGGGATCGACCTTTCGGATGCGTTCCCGTTCCATCAGCAGGGGCTGGTTGGAATCGACCAGTTGGGCGGTCAACGCCCCAAACTGGGATGCCGTCGCCCGTGTTGCCCCCTGGGACCCCGAGCCTGGTTCCTGGCCCCAATAGGGGACCAGCGTCTGATGCGCGCTATCCCAGACCTTCAGTTCCATTACTTCCGCCGGCACCAGACGGTTCACGTTATCCAGCACGGCCTGGATGGTGGCTCCCAGATCGAGGCTGGATGCGATGGCCTGGCTGAAATCGGTGGACACCTTGAGGATGGAATCGCTGACCTCTCCGTTGGCAAGGATGGGGGTCAGGTCGAGTGCGCGGAACGAAACCAGCACCATCGGGAATGTCCCGGGCACCTCGTACGAGGTGGCCTCCAGTAGTTTCCCGTTGACGGTCAGGCGTTTTTGCCCGGGATGCGAACACACATCCAGGAAATCATCCATCGGGCGCACACGGCGGACAAGGCGTTCGAGATCGGCAGGCTCATCCTCGCCGAGCGCGAACCACTGGCGCGCCAGCGCGTTGAGATAGCCCACGCGCCCGCCCGCCTCGGCGATCAGCACGGCATCTGTCGATTGTTGAATTTCGGGAAGATTTGGGGTCGGTCCTGTCCCCTTGGTTGTGTTCTGGCTGCGCGGCAAAATGTTCAGGACCGCCCAAACCAAAAAGAGGGACGCGAGTCCGATGGTTAACAGCCCAATATTGAAATCGAGGCCGGCCAGCATTGTATTAAATCACCACGATAACGGACTAACCGCCGTCCTGTCGGCGAGCCTCGGCGGCCAGTTCCGTGATTTCACGGATGTCAGCAAATGACTGCTGGGCCGGTGAGACAACACCGATCGAGAACGTCATGAACGGGACTTTTTCCATCCCGCCATCGGCCTTGGGGGCTTGCACAAATCCCTGCTGGCGGTCGATGAAGTTGTAATGGGTGAGCACTTCTCCCGCAAAGCGGGTCTTGAGGCGCGCCTTCAAATCCGCGGCCACTTCGTTCTTGGTGATGACGATGAAATTGTCGCCGCCCGCATGGCCGATGAAATCGGAGGGCGAGCCGGTTTCGTCCACGGTCTCGCTGATCATCATGGCCGTGAAGCGCAGCACATCGTCGCCCGCCACGAAGCCGTACACGTCGCGGAATGGCTCGAAGTTGTTGACGCGGATGTCGAGCAGCGCCCAGTTTTCCTCGCGGATGATGCGGCGCAACTGCTCCTCGATCAGGCGTCCCGCGGGCAGGCCCGAGCGCGGATCGGTGAGACTCTCACGCTCCGAGCGGCGGATGGCGCCCATCACGCGCAGTTTCAATTCCTCGATATCGAAGGGCTTGGTGATGTAGTCGTCCGCGCCCAGTTCCAACCCTTGCAGCTTGTCGCTGCGCTCATCCTTCTGGGTCAGGAAGATGACCGGGATGTGGCTGGTGCGCGTACTGGTGCGCAGGTTGCGGCAAACCTCATACCCGTCGATGTCGGGCAGCATGATGTCCAGCACGATCAGGTGGGGCAGCACATGCTTGGTCTTCTCCAGGGCGTCTGCGCCGCGATTGGCTACATCCACTTCATATTGCAGCCCCGTGAAGTAGATTTTGAGCATATTGGCGATGTCAATATCGTCTTCCACGACCAGCAGGCGGGCATTTCCCATAAGGCCTCCAAAATACTAATTGCGTCGCGCCCTTCGGGCATTCGTACGCACAGTTTCAATCTGTTCTTGCGTCACTTCGCGTTCGAAAGAGCGGAATCCGCTCAAACGAAAGCCGTGTTTTTCGGCGATGGCGGTGATTTCCTGGACCCGTTCCACCGTGATATCCTTGCCCACGGTGTAGTCTTCGAAGCGGCCTTCCAGCGCCAGGGCCATGGTTTCGGCCATGCAGGCGTACGCCTTTGCAGGCGGAAAACCAAAGTTAAAATGGAAATTCACGGGGCCTGGCACATCGACCATTCCGCCGTCAATCACTAATATATCATTTCTTGCCGCCGCCACCATTGCAGAAACATCTCGGGGGCGGGCCACGTCGCAGACCACGCTGCCGGGCAGCAAATGCTCCGGGCGGATGATGTCGTGGATGGCGCTGGTCACGGTCAGGATCAACTGCGCCCGCGAGAGCACATCCATCTTCGTGCTGGTCACCAGCCTGCTTTTGGCCTGGACCTGGAGCCGTTCCCGCAGTTCTGCGAGTTTTTTCTCGTCCCGGGCCACCAGCAGCAGTTCGGCGGCCTCGGCCGCCAGCAACTCGGCGCACACGCGGCCAATCGCGCCGGTGGCGCCCACCACGGCCACGGTCGCATCCTGCATGGAGATATCCATGATTTTGGCGGCGTCGCGGATGGCCTGCACGGCCAGCGCCACCGTGTACGAGTCGCCGGTCGTGACGGGAATTTCCAACTGGTTCGCTATGGTGACACCCGCGTCGCCCACCACCGAGGTGAACGCGCCCAGGCCCAAGATATCCGCGCCCAGGCGCTCGGCCATATGCCCGGTCTGCACTATTTTACGATAGACCGTGCGTACGGGCAATTCCATCATGCGGCGCGGCGTGAAGGGACAGGCGATGAACCAGCCTTTGATCTGTTTGCCGTTGGCTTGCGAGGTGATACCCTCGACCTCGGAAATGTAAACGGGCGGGAAGTAGGTGGAGAAAAAATCGATCTGGCGCTCGCTCAGCACCTTTCCCAGAAAGGGAAATTTACGACTGACGTCGCGTTTTGGATCGATGGGATGGATGATGAAGGCGAAAGAGTCCATGCCTACCACGACTCCGAATCCGCCTGCTCATGGCGGTGATAGGGAGTCTGGTGCATGTGGGCGGCTTTCATGCGGTGATGATCGCTGTCCTCGAAGCGGATGTCACGGTCGATCACGCGGCGCTCCTTGGACGCGGCCAGCACCACGTCCGATTCGATGGTGCGCGCGGGGTAGACAATCATGCCCGCGCCGATGCGGCAATTATGGCCCACGCATCCGCCCATCACCGGGCGGTTGGAGGGTCCCAACTTCCCGTCCCCGCCAATGGCGCGGATGGGTGCGGGGATCAGGTTGTAATCGGTGAAGGTCGAGCCTGCACCGATGAAGGTGTTGCGTCCCACCACGCACATTTGCAGGCAGGTATTTTGCGCGATCATGCTGTTTTCCATCACGGTGGTCATGAACAGCGCCGCGCGGAAGGGCAGGAAGGTGCCATCGCCCACCACCGAGAGCATGATCTGCACATCCTGCGAGACGTTGACGTTGCTGCCGATGATCGAGTTTTCGATCACCGCGCCGGCGTTGATGGTGACGTTGTCGCCGATGGTGGTCGGACCGTGGATGGTGGCGCTCGGGTCGATGACGCAGTTCTTGCCGATCTTGACCAGTTCCGAACATTCCAGCACCTGGCGGCCTTCGTAGACGGCCTTGCTGATAATGCCCATCTTGAACACCCAATCCTCATCCAGACGTTTCTCGAAGCGCGCGCCGCGTCCGAACAGGCCGAAGACCACGTCCGCGATGTAAATATGCACCCACGAGTCGATGGCCAGCAGGGAGCGCAGCGGCACCTGAAAGACCAGGTCTCCGCTCTTGTCGGCCATGTAGGTGGGAACGTGGTAATAGCCGATCTCGCGCGCCTGCATATCGATGACCAGCGGCTCCACGTCGGCCACGGGGCCGTTGGGGTAATACCAAAGGTCGGCCAGGTACACGCTCCCGGCGGGTTTGTAGGAGTTCGAGAGAGGCAGGGCGTGTTCGCGGAAGGCCAGATCCTCTGTAGAGAAGGCGGCGCGGGAAGCGTGTTTTCGCTTCTTGGCCTGCTCGATGAAGGCGCTGATGTAGCCTTCGTCGAAGTATAGATTGTCGCGATAGACCAGGGTCGGCTGGCGGGTGGGGTGCAAGGGTTCGTTGGCGCGCAATTCCTGTTCGCTCGTCACGTAGGGGGCAAGCAGGTTGCGCTGGTGCAGCCAAAGCGGCGAGTTCTGCACGCGCAGGTCGCGGGCAGGCTCGCAAAACGGGGCGATGATTTTGGGGGCGTTCAGGATGACTTTGTGCATGGGTCTATTATAAGCAAGAGCGGGTCTCCCCGCCCTTGCAACATTCTGACTTTATGTGATGGGTGTTTTTTCTATGCAGATCGTGCAGGTGGGATCACCGCGCGCGATACATTGCGTTTCTTCCACATTAAATATCTTACCACCGCTCAACCAATAAAGCGATTCTTCCAACAGCCCCACCGCCAGGTGGCAGACGGGGTCCTCGCTATGCCGTTCCCAGCACAGCGGGCAGCGCTCGATGTGCCAAAGCAGGGATTTTTCGGTTTCCTCCAGCCGCACGACCTGGTCGGTCTGGTGATTGAACAGTTCCGCCAGGGCCTTGCCGCCCACACGCAGTTTGGTGGGCAGGGGCAGCAGGCGGAAGGCCATCTCGGTCAGGCCGAGCTGGGAGCCATATTCGCGCAGGCCGTAGGCAAAGACCGCCCGACCGGTGCGCAGCGCCACTCCGCGCCCCCCGCGTGGACCGTAGGCCTGCTCCAGCGCCTCATGCAGTTCGCTGATGGTTTTGAAGGGCAGGCTGCGCTCCGACGAGGCGGGTGGATAGTTGTTGATGTATTCGCTGTGGGACGCCAGGTTGAGGGCCGCATGGACGCCGTTGCGGCCAATGATCTCCTCCATGCCCAGCAGGATGAGTCGCCCCATCCGAAGCGGGTAGTGGAAAGCTTCGCTCATGAAACAGCCACCGCGGCATCCAGGAAGGTTTTGAGCTTCTGGCTGAACTCGTTGGGTTCTTCGAGCATAGGGAAGTGGCCCGCGTTGGGGAAGCGTTCGATCTGCGCCTGGGGGATGCCGGTCTGCAAAGGCTGCCATTGCAGCGGATGAACGATCTTGTCCCGGTCGCCGTACATGCCCATCACGGGGATGTGGGTCTGATTGAGGGAGGGTCGCAGGTCCGTGCGGCGCAGGGAGGCTATCGAGCGCAGGAAGGATTCAAGTGTGGTACGAGATAGATCGTGATCCATCATGTTGGGAAAACGCGGATCGCGGCAGATCTGGCGCGAGTAGTAATATTTCATCCAGGCGCGGAAGGGGCCCATCATGTTGAAGAGCAGGAATGCGATGGGCCGGTAGCCTGATACTTTCAGGAGGGGAGCCAGCGAGGAGCCGACGATGGGCGAACCCACCACCACCACCTTGCTGACCCGCGTGGGGTAGCGAATGGCAACCGAGAGACTGACCGTCCCGCCCATGCTGTGTCCCACGAGGGGCGCCTGCACGATGCCCAGCCGTTCCATAAACTGATCGACGAGGTCGACGAAATCATCCACCGCATAACTGCCGCGTTTCTTGCCCGATTCGCCAAAACCCCAAAAGTCCAGCGCATAGGTACGATAAAACGCGCCAAGGAAGGCCATGGTCTCCTGCCATAACCCCCACGAACCCAGCCATCCATGTAGCAGAATGACCGGGCGGCCGCGTCCGTAGACTTCGTAGTGTACTATTCCTTGATCGGTGGTGATGGAGGACACGCCGGTTTGAGATCCTCAGTCGGATTTATTTTCCGTTTTCCATTTCTTCGAGGATGCTGTACAAAAGTTCGAGCAGCACGTTCTTGACCACATGACGGTCGGTGGCCACGCAGGGCAGGAGTTTGGTCTTGGCATCCAGGCGCAGGGCATGGCGCATGTCATCCATGTCCCAGGCCTCCTCCTTGTCCTGCTTGTTGGCGGCGACCACGTAGGGGGTCGGAGCGTAGGCGCGGAAGGTTTCCAGGATCGAGCGTGCTTCGCGGAAGGTTTCGGGGCGGGTGCTGTCCACCATGACGATGAATCCCAACATGCCTTCCGAAAGGATTTCCCACATGAAATCGAAGCGCTTCTGACCGGGCGTGCCAAACAGGTAGAGAACCAGGTCCTCGTCCACAGTGATGCGGCCAAAGTCCATGGCCACTGTCGTATTATCCTTGACCGTGCGCTCCTCCCTGGAGGATATTCGGCGTTCAGTGGAGACCACATCGATCTCGCTGACCGACTGAATAAACTCCGTTTTGCCGGCGCTAAAGGGACCTGTTACCACCATCTTGACCGTTTGCATAATCAATCCTTCTGTTCCATGATGACTACATCGAGCGGATGCGCCCAATCAATTTGTTGATCAGAGATTTTTGTTCGTTCTTGTCCTGGGTCGGGAACGTCTTGGGACTGGGCGGGATGACCACGCCCTCGGGGCGGATGATCTCCACCAGGCCGGCCTGTAGCAGGCCGTACACAATGCGGCGGATCTCCAGGTCGTTCATCTTGCATGCGACGGCGATCTGCTTCATCGTGTTTTTCGGGTTGATGAATTTGACAACCCGCCATTCCTCGACGCTCAGGTTGATGTTGGTGAGGGGCCGGTCGGTGAACTTGAGCGCCATCTCGAGGCTGGGAATTTCGTCCTGCAGCTGCTCCCATTCGCGCAACTGGCGCGAGCCTTCGATGATGATGTTCTCCAGGTCCATCCGCACGTTGATACGGTCCTCGGGGGCCAGCATGTCCGCTTCGAAGCGGAAGATGCCCTCCACCCAGGTGAACAGGCGGCGAATGACCTCGGTGAAGTAACCCTGCAGGTTGAGGAGGATATCCTCCTGCGTGACGTAGCCCGCATTGATCAACAGCAGGCCAAGCTCCTTGTCGGTCATCCGCCCGGCGCGTTCCACGATGGCGCGATATTGATTGGCCGTCAACTTATTGGCGCGATGCAGCACCGCTGCCAGCGCGCTCTCCTCATGCCCAATGCGGGCATAGGCCAGCTTCCCCTCTCTAAAGGAGACAAAAGCCTGCTCATTGGGACCATCCACAATGAGCGTGCCCGTCTTGCTGGCAAGGTTGATCAGGTTGAGCAGTTGGGTAATCGTAAAATCGCGTAAATTTCCGCGCAAAGCCATAGATGGGCCTCAATAAACCCCTCTGGGAGGGGTGGATATAGAGATTATACATGCAAGGGGTATAAGCGTCAATTAAGCGTGGTTTCCATTCTTGTATGCAATGGGCAGGATGAATATCATGTTATAGTTGCCGCAGTCAAGGATCCAACAGGAGGTTCCATGCGAGTAAAGGTTTTTCCCCTCTTGATCGTGTTCGTCCTGCTCTTCCTGCCCTTGCGCGGCGCGTTCGCCGCGCCCAGCCCGGAGGTGACCAGCGACGCCGCCACGCTCGATTTTCCCAACACCGTCACATTCTCCGCCCGCCTGCAAAGCAGCGCCGCCATCACCGCGGTCACGCTGGAGTATGGCACCACCCAGCAAACCTGTGGGGAGGTGCTCGCCAAGGCCTTCCCGCAATTCAGCCTGGCCGACAGCGTCGACGTGGAGTGGACCTGGGACATGCGTCAGAGCGGTTCCCTGCCGCCCGGGGCCACCATCTGGTGGCGCTGGCATTTCACCGACGAGTCGGGTGTCGAGGCCGTCTCCGAGCGCAAGACCGTCACCTGGCTGGACTCGGCCCACCCCTGGCAGACTACCTCGCAGGGCGACTTGCGCGTACATTGGTATGGCGTCGACCAGTCCTTCGCGCAGGACATGCTTGCCGCGGGCGTGGGCGGCCTCGAATTCAATGCGCGGCAATCGGGCCTGAATACCGAAGCGCCCATTGACTTGTACGTGTATCCCAACTACGAAGACATGCGCGACGCCATCCTCTACGAGCCTTCGTGGACGGGCGGCATGGCCTTCTCGGAGCACAATATCGTCATCATGGGCACCTCCTCGGGCGCGGATACCGATTGGGACCGCGACACGGTCGTTCACGAGCTGACCCACGTGCTGGTCGGGCACCTGACCTTCTCCTGCCTGGGCGACGTGCCCACCTGGCTCAACGAAGGTTTGGCCGTCTATTCCGAGGGCGAGCTTGATGCTTATTCTGCCACACAGCTCGACGAAGCCATTCGCAGCAACAGCCTGCTCTCGGTGCGCTCGCTCAGCGTCGGTTTCTCCGAAGTGGCCGACAAGGCCAGCCTGTCCTACAGCCAGTCGTACAGCATCGTCAAATTCCTTATCGAGACCCGCGGCCAGGACAAGATGACCGAACTGCTGACGCGCCTGCGGGACGGGGGGGCCATCGATGAGGCCCTCGTTGCGGTGTATGGCTTCGACGTGGACGGACTGGAGGATGCCTGGCGGGAGTCGATCCAGGCCGCGCCCCGCACGGTCTCCACGCAGCCGACCGCCCAGCCCACCCCGACCTTTGTCCCGACCTTCGTGCCTGTTTCGGGCGCTCCCCTGGCCGTGACCCCGACGCCCTACATCGTGCCCACCTCCTCTGCGGATGACACGCCCATTATTGCCCCAACCTTATCCCCCAGCGGCCCGCCGCTTGCCCTGACGGTCGCCCTGCTGTGTTTCTGCTGTGTCTTTGCTTTATTGATCGGAGTGATCGTCCTGGGCGTTGTGCTGGCCCAGCGGCGCAAAGGAGGCAGTCATGGCTAATCTCAAGAAAATCACGGCGCTGGTCTTCAGCCTGATCCTGGTTGTGACCCTCGTCAGCGCGGGGATGCCGCGTCAGGCCCTGGCGCAATCGGACATCCCGCTTGACCGGGCGCTGGTCCTGTCGGGCGGCGAATCCACCAACCCGCGGGAATATGATCCCGCCACCACGCACGGCTCGGGCGACAAACGCATCTACAGCGGACTGGTCGCCTTCGATCCGCGCCTGAACCTGACGCCCGACCTGGCCGAGACCTGGGACATGAGCGCGGACGGCATGACCTACACTTTCCACCTGCGGCCCAACGCGGTCTTCCACGATGGCCGTCCCGTCACCGCGCAGGATGTGGTGTATTCGTGGGAGCGCGCCGTCAGCCCCGAGACTGCCTCGGATACGGCCGTGACCTACCTGGGCGACATCGTCGGCGTGCGGGAAGTGGCCGCGGGCCAGGCGAATCAGATCAGCGGCCTGCGAGTCATTGACGACCACACCTTGCAGGTGACCATCGATGCGCCCAAGCCCTACTTCCTGCTCAAGCTGACCTATCCCACCGCCTTCGTGGTGGATCAATCCAACGTCGAGTCGGGCACGGAGTGGTACCGCCAGCCGAACGGCACAGGCCCGTACAAGTTGATCGAGTGGCGCAGCTTCGAGCGCATGGTCTACCAGGCCAACGCGGATTTCTACCTGGGCGCGCCGTCCATTCCGTACGTGGTGGTCAACCTGTACTCGGGCGACAGCCAGCGTCTGTACGAATCAGGCGAAGTGGACATCACGGGTGTGTATTCCATCGAGCGTTTCACCGACCCGACCGAGCCGCTGCACACCGAACTGCTCACGGGCGTGAACCTGTGCACGGGGTACGTGGTCTTCGATACCACCCGCCCGCCCTTCGATGACGTCAACGTGCGCAAGGCCTTCAGCATGGCCTTCAACCGCCAGCAATACATCGACGTGGTCATGCGCGGGCATGCCCTGCCTGCCATCGGCCTGTATCCGCCCGGCCTGCCGGGTTTCAACATCGCGCTCGAGGGCCTGCCCTATGATCCCGAGGCGGCGCGCGAATTGCTGCGGCAATCCAAATACGGCGCGAACCTGCCGCCCATCGTCTACACGGATGGCGGCCTGGGCAGCTACGTCGGCGCGGATGTGGCTGCGCTGGTGCAGATGTGGCAGCAGAACCTGGGCGTGACCCTCACGGTCGAAAACATCGAGCCTAATTATTACCTCGAGTCCATCTACTCGGGCAATCACGGTCAGATCTTCGGCGGCGGCTGGTGCGCCGATTACCCCGACCCCGAGAATTTCGCGGACGTGCTCTTCCACAGCGGCTCGGCCCAGAACAACGGCGGCTACTCCAACCCCGCGCTGGATGCCCTGCTCGAACAGGCCCGCGTCGAACGCGACGTATCCAAACGCATTGCGCTCTACCAGCAGGCCGAGCAGATGATCGTAAACGACGCCCCCGTGCTGTTCACGGTGCATCGCCTGAGTTATCAACTGGTCAAACCCTATGTGAAAGGCTACGTCTTTACCCCCATCGATATTCCGATTGAACGCTATATGTGGTTGGAAGGAAAATAACCCCAGCCCCCACCCGTCCTCCCCCATTTTTCCGCCGAACTTCAGGCGGAAAAATGGGGGAGGTGCCCGAAGGGTGGAGGGGGTGGGTTAAGGTCTTGCTTCGACCACGACTTCCACCCTGGCAATCTCCCCGCCCAGGCTGGATACCGTCATGGCGAACGGCAGACTCGTCCCAGGCGGAATCGCGCCCCCCTCCCAGCGGCGGACTCCCAGCACCTGACCCAACTCATCATATGCCGTCGCGGCCACCCAAACGGACGCGGCGGCTTTTGATTCGGCGGGCAGGAAAATCTGTCCATTGACTTGGGCGCTGCGACCGTTCCAATCCACCTGCACGAGGACGTTTTGCGTCGAGGCGGGCAGGTAGCGCGCATCCCCAGGCTGAAGCTGGATCGCGGTCAGAATTTGCACCTGCGGACGCGCATCCGCGGGGATGGGTGGGGCGAAGAAAACCGTCAGCGGCAGGGAGGTGTTCGCTGGCAGGATATTCAGCGGCAGCAGCGCGGGCTGGCTGGCGAGTTGATTTCCGCTGGCGTCGGTCAACGTGACCTGCGCGCTGACGTTTTCGAGCGCGGTGGAGGAATCGTTGCGGGCCAGCACGAAGCACCACATCCCGCCGTCTGCGCTGGGGTGACAGGCGGTCTGTTCCACGCGGAACGGGGCAGGCTGCGGCGTCGGCTCTCCCGAGGGATTCTCGGGGTCGCTGGGAATCTTGAGCACCTGGCCCACCGACATGCTGTTGGGTGAGACATCGGGGTTGGCGGCCTGCAAGTCTTCGATCTTGACGTTGAATTTCAGGGCGATGCCGCCCATCGTATCACCCTGTCCCACAGTGTAGACGAAAGGCGTGGGCGAGGGCAATGCCGCCGAAGCGGTCACCAGGCCCGATGTCCAGGGCAGGGTTGGGGCGGGGGTGTGGGTCGAGTAGGGGACGAGGGTGACAGGCGCGGAGGTCGAATCCGCTGGGGGGGCGCAGGCGGTCAGAAACAAGGCCAGGAGGAGCAGGGCGCGTTTCATGCCGTGAAGTAATTTTCTTCCACGCTTTGCCAGGGCTCTTCGGGCAGGCGCATGGATCGGGTCAACAGCGGGTGGACGCGCGCCAGATCCTCATACACGCGCTGGGCGATCTTGCGGATCGAGAAATGCGCGTTGGAGGCGGCGCGCAGCTGGCAGAAGTGATAGGCCGAGCGCAAATTGAATTCGGCCAGCACGCGGCGGTTGAAACCGTTTGGCACGACGTATTGCGCGACGTGCGGGTCGAAGGCGTGCAGTTTTTCGTAGGTCTGCGCGGCCTGCTCCATCGCGGCGTGATAGCGGTCTTCGAAACCCGCCTCGCTGATGAGGCGCGGCGTGGCGTAACCGAGGCGGGCGGTCAGCAATTGCGGCGTCTGCGTCATCATGCGGTGACGCTTGAACTCGGCGTATGCGCCCTGATCCATGACCAGGTCGAAGGTATAGGCCGCATATTCCAGCTCACGCAGCGGCTCGTCGAATTTGCCCAGCCGTCCGAGCAGGGACTCGGCAAGTTTGATTCGTTCATCATCAGCAAGCGATTGAATGAAAGCCAGTGCATCTGCAAAGGACATTTCGCCAAAACGATACAGCGCTGCTGCTAAAATCTTTTTCTCGGCATCCTGGTCAAAATGAACCAGGTTGCACCATTCATCATTCACCACGGAGGGCACCGAGTCCACAGAGTTTTTTTGTTTTTCTCCGTGTTCTCTGTGTGCTCTGTGGTAAAGGTCTTTTGTTGTCTCGATCAGATACGGCACCGCGTCCGCATATTTGACCAGGGTGGGCACCTCGGCTTTAGCCGTCTCGCGCAGGGTCGCGCCGATCTGGCGCACCTCGGCCAGCGGATGCGACAGCATCTTGCGGATGGCGCTTTCCAGCACGCGCGCGTTGGCGGTCATGCCCACATTGGCCAGCGCGGCGGCGGGCAGCAGGAAGCGGCACGAGTCGACGTACTGCGAACGGATGCGACGGTCCCAGGCCTCGTCCTTTTCGTTTTCGCGGCGCGGGGCGCGCTGCTCCACCAATGCGCGGACGGGGGCCAGCGAGTCGGCGTAGGTTTGGAAGAGCATCCGCACGGTCTGGACGAATTCCTCTTTGAGCGGATGACCTTCCAGTTCAGGCGGGACGCTGAAGGCGTCGCCGTCCCATTTCTGGTAGCGGGTGGACTTTTCCGTGTAGGAGGCCAGCCGATTGCTTTCGATGGATTCGACCGCCATGCGCGAGACGTTCTCGAAGGCGATGTGCAGCACGGCATGTTCGGCCACCGAGGCGTGACCATAGCCCACGACCCACTTCTCGTGGAATTGCGCCGACTTCTCGTCGCTCAACTCGGCGGCGATGTCCCGGAAGGATTCGGGCGAGCGCGAGGTCTTGGCAAAGGCCACGGCGATGGTCTCGGGGGAAAGCTGTTTGGGGGATAACAGATAAATTTGTCTCTCGGGCATGGGGAGGCTCCTCTGGGTAAGTCGCAGGGATTATAACAATGAAAACGCCCGAGGCGTGATTACCTCGGGCGTGGAGTATGTTTTTTATCCCGAACCAAATGTTCGTATCAGGCATTTCCCATTTTCTGGAAGCATTCGCATGATCGTGCTATCAATGGTGGGTGGAACTATGCCAGGATGAGGACGCCAGGTCGTTTCTACTTTGACAAAAAATACCAGTTCCCCGGGCTGAATGGGGTGGAGGTCTCCTGGCAGGTCTTTGCCGTTATTTTCCATTTGCCACCAGTCTTCGACTGGCAAGATCTGCAAGATCTTCACCGACTCTTTCATATCACAGGCTGGATCATTTTCTGCCATCGGGGTTGCCTTGTAATAACCGCTTTTCGTTGAAAGCAGCGTGTGATAGGCATCCCAATCCTTGCACGGGTTGGATTTCATGAATTTTGTGATGGTCTCGGCGCAGGCATCGAATATCTGTTGGTCGGTCATGGTGGCGGTGGGGATTATGGCAGGCTCATCCTGCGGGTAGGCAAAGGGGGGGAGTTCATCTTGCACCGATGTGCTTTGAGACGTTGAACAGGCGCTGATGACAAGCAACAGGGCCACAAAAAGGGAGATAAGTCTTTTCATTTTCTCACCAGCCGTAGTCTCGTATCAGGCATTTCCCATTTTCGGGAAGCATCCACATCAGCATTGTTCCAGGGTTTTGGCTAGGCGGCACTACGCCGGGACGCCAGGTTGTTTCTACTTTGACAAAAAATACCCGTTCACCAGGCAGGTTTGGTTGGGCTGCTTCTGGCAGGTCTTTGCCGTTATTTTCCATGCGCCACCACTCTTCGACGGTCAAAATCTGCAAGATCTTCACTGACTCTTTCATATCACAGGCCGGATCATTTTCTGCCATTGGGGTTGCGTTGTATCCATAGCTTTTCGTTGAAAACAGCGCGTGATAGGCATCCCAATCTTTACATGGATTGGATTGCATGAATTTTGTGATGGTCTCGACACAGGCATTGAATACCTGTTGATCGGTTATGGCGGCGGTGGGTGTGATGGTAGGTTCATCCTGCGGGTAGGCAATGGGGGTGGGTTCACCTGCCACCGATGTGCTTTGAGGCGCTGAACAGGCGCTGATGACCAATAACGCAATCGTAACAAGAAAGACCCTTTTCATTTTCTCACCAGCCGTAGTCTCGTATCAGGCATTTCCCATTTTCGGGAAGCATCCACATCAGAAATCTGTTGAGACTGCCAGACTCACGAGGCGGGATGGGTGTGATGTCTGGCTTGAACTTTGGCATGATTTCCACATAGAAAACGCGTTCTCCAGGATATTCTGGCTGGGCAGCCTTGGGCATCTCACGCCCTGGGTTTTCCTTGTTCCACCATTCTTCGGCGGTCAATATCCTGACCACTTCGGCAGACTCGACCTCATAGCAATAAATTGAATTTTCTGGATTTGGCGTGGTATTGTATTCACCGCTTTTCGGTGAGAAGAGCTGCCGATATTCATCCCAGTTGGTGCAGCGATCACTGGCGGCATACGCCCTAATGGTTTCGGCACAGGCATCGAATACCTCTTGGTCGGTCATGGTTGCGGTGGGGATGATGGTGGGTTCATCCTGTGGGTAGGCAACTACGCTTGCGGTTGCTTCTTCCTGCGGATTTTGTGTTGGCGTCACTTGAGGTGCTGAACAGGCGCTGATGACAAGCAGCCAAATCATGATCGCGAATCGAGATTTCATAATTTCTCCGCCTCTCTGGTAATTGATGAAACGATCAACAACGGATACAGGTCAGGGGGTTCCGATGTTTTGCGGAACATCGGTTGGCTTCTGCCCCAGGTTCCTCCAATAGCGCAGGGCGCGCAAAGCGTTCCATATCTGCCAAAGGAAGAACAGGTGAAAGATCAGCCCCATGAAGTCCCTGAAGAGCAGGCCGACCAGCAGCGCATCCAGGGCATAGAAAACCATCCCCGTGATGACCGGCCAGACATATCCGCGCGTGGCCAGGTAGCCCAGCAGCGCGATCATGGCCAGGATGCCGAAGTCCAAGAACAGGCCGACGCCGAGAAGAATCCCGCGCAGCTCGGGGGAATCTTCCGCGAACAGGAAGGCCAGCCCATCGATCAATTGCGTAATGCCCAGGCCCGCCACGAAGTAAAAGCCGACGTTGAAGACCTGCGTCAGCGTATTGACCAGCGACAGGCCCGCGATCCAATAGAATTGGGAGCCCGCGTTTTTATAGGCTTTTTGCACCCCGATGCTTTGCATGGCCTGCTCGGCCTGCGGCGACGTAAAGTTGGGGTCCAGATCGCGTTTTGTGATTTCGGGGTGAGATTCTTCCGTGCGGGCTTGCGGCAGATTTTGGGGAAAGTGAGGATCCATATACCCATCCTTGAAAGGTTTTGGCTACTTTACAGCAAAACGCCCCGTTCGTCAACGGGGCGTTCATTCGACTTTAGCGATCTTTCCAATGTCAGGAGTCGTTGGATGCCAGGATTTGACGGGTCTTTTCCACATCCCCGCGCATCTGCTCGATCAGCGCCTCCAGCGAGTCGAATTTGAGCTCGTCGCGCAGGCGGGCCACAAACTCGAGTTTCAAGAACTGGCCGTAGATGTCACGGTCGAAATCGAGCAGGTAGGCTTCCACGTTGGGCACGGCTTGGTCAGCCTTCACGGTCGGGCGCAGGCCCACGTTGATGGCGGCGGGGGTGCGTTCGTTTCCCAGCCAGGCCCAGCAGGCGTAGATGCCGTTGGCGGGCAGAACCTTCCGCGCGGGATACTCGATGTTGGCGGTGGGGAAGCCGATGGTGCGTCCGCGATGGTCGCCGTGGATGACGGGTCCGCCAATCTGATACGGATGCCCGAGCAGGTCGGCGGCGGCGGCGACGTCTCCCAGCGAGACCAATTTGCGGATCTCGGTCGAGGAGATGACCCCGCTCTCGTCCCCGACGGCTGGCACCACCTCGACGGTGAATCCCAGCTCCTGGCCGATTTCCGTCAAACGCGCCGCATTGCCCTCGCGTCCCCTGCCCAGCGCGAAGTCATAGCCGATGAGCAGACGTTCCAGCCCGAGGTGGCGCTTGAGACGCGCCATGAACTCGTAAGCGGAAACCGCCGCCAGCTCGCGCGTGAACGGCTCGGTGATGACTACGTCCACGCCCAAGGCGCCCAGCAACTCCGCGCGCTCGTCGGGCGTGGTCAGGCATTTGATCTCGTGACCGCTGAGCACATTGGCGGGATGCGGGGTGAAGGTCATCACCACGGAAGGGGAGTCCGCCGCGACCAGTTGGATGATCTCCCGGTGTCCGCGATGGACACCGTCGAAAACACCGATGGTCAGGTGGGAGTGCTGCAGGGAGACTTCGTTGAGGGAACGATAATGTCGCATGGAGAATGGGTGTGATTAACATTGTCCCGAAGGTTGGATGAAGCAGGCCCGGTATTGGGAGCCTTCGGAACGTTCCGTGTGGGATGATAAAAATCAGCCGCCGGTAACGGCGGCTGGTCTGTGTTAGTCCGAGGTGAAAAAGACTTTTTTGGGCTGCCACTCGGAGGAGCCATCTTCGGCAGTGGCAAGCTCCATGAGCGCCACCAGTTCGCCCTGGGTGCTGACTCCGCGCACCTTGGCCTCGGTGTTGCCTTCCTTGACCTTGACGCGGTGTCCGTGGCGCACAGCTTCGACTTCATCGGGGCTGAGTTCGACGGCGGGCCAGTCGCCGAGGGCTTCGGCGGCGGGGATCAGGTACTGGTACCAGTTGCCCGCGGTGAAGGCCTCCTGCAGTTTGCGCAGCGGCACGGCATCGCGCAGGCTGAAGCGGCCGCTCTTGGTGCGGCGCAGGCCCACGAGGTACGCGCCGCAGCCGAGCTTTTCGCCCAGGTCATTGGCCAGCGAGCGCACGTAGGTGCCTGAGGAGCAGTGCACATCCACCACCACTTCGGGGGGCGCCCATTCGAGCACTTCGAGGTGATGCACCTGGATCTTGCGCGGGGTCAGATCCACTTCCTCGCCCTGACGCGCCATTTCATACGCCTTGCGGCCCTGCACCTTCACAGCGGAATAGGGGGGAGGAGTCTGCTCGATCTCGCCAATAAAGGATTTGAGCACTTCCTCGAACTGGGCTTCCGTAACATTGACCGGGACGTTGCTGCGGGTAAAGCGCCCATCCGCATCGAAGGTGTCGGTCGTGGAACCCAGGCGGATGATGGCCTGATAGCGTTTGTCCGAAGCGGAGACGTACTCGCTCAAACGCACAGCCGGGCCAACCAGAATTACCAATACGCCTGAAGCGCGTGGATCCAATGTGCCGGTGTGACCCGCGCGTCTTAGGCTTGTGCCGTTTCGTATGACCTGCACGACATCGTGTGAGGTCATGCCAACCGGCTTGTCCACAACGAGAACGCCCGATATGGCGTTCTTGACATCCTGACTATTCATCTTACATTCCTCCTTGCATATGATTTAGACAATTATGACACATTTGTCTTATTTTTTCCTTAGAGATTTAACATCATTTTTGTAGTCTTTAGTACGAGTGGCTGGATTTCGCTCAAAGCCCCTGGAATGTCTGCTCCTGCGGCGGCTGCGTGCCCTCCACCTCCAAAATGTTTTGCAATTGGGGAAACATTGATGCCAGGCTCGAGGGCGCGCCACGAAATCTTGACGTGCTGGTCGGCCTGTTCCACAAAGATCATCCCAACCTTGTTGCCGTCGATTGCGGAAATGATGTTGATGAGGTCGGCGTCGTCGTTACCGCCGTAGCCCGCCTGCTTGCGGTCGGCCAGGGTCAGGGTGCCCCAGACGATCCCGTGTTCGCTCTCCAGGCTGGAGAGGCCCGCCCCCCAATAGCGCGCGGAGGGGAAGGAGCGGCGCACGAGTGCACGCATGTAGATCTCGGGCATGTCCACGCCGGTTTCCATTAAACTGGCGGCCTGGCGCAGGGACTCGGGCGTGGTATTGGCGGTGCGGAAGCCCAAGGTGTCAGTGATGATGCCTGTCAACAGGGCGGCCGCCACGGGCTGGGTGATCTTCAAATCCCATTCGGGCAGGTGGTTGGTGAGGATGGCCGACGTGGCCACCTCTTCTGCCTCGATCAGGTTCAGTTTTCCGAATTTTTCGTTGGTGACGTGGTGATCGATGTTGATGTCGGGCTGGCCGAAATTCTCGAAGATCTTGCCTACCCGCTTGAAATCTGCGCAATCGACCGTGATGAAGGTGTCGTGTTCCCCTTGCGGCGCATTTTGGATCTGGTCGCTGCCAGCCAGATATCGGAAGGAAGCCGGGCAGCCATCCACCAATATCATTTGAACCTGTTTGCCTGCATCTTGCAGGGAAAGGCCGAGGCCCAGCAGGGCCCCTATTGCATCTCCGTCAGGCCGCACGTGCGAGGCAATGACAATACGGCTGGCCGAGGCCAGTCGTTGTTTTATGTCGGTTATGATCTCACTTGGCATGGTTCGATTATATAAGCGTTTTGTAATTTGGGAAGGTATGAGCAGGGCTTGCATTGTAATCGCCATCCTGAAAGGGCTGGCGTTGCGCTCAGTTGTGACAATAGTATAACGCTAAATCTCCTTTTGAGTTTCTCTTTTCTTTCTTAATTCCGCCAACACCTGCTCGATGTGGTCGGCATGCTCGGGGGTGGGGTCCCAGTGAAAGCGCAGGCGCGGGAAAACCCGCAGTTCCACGCGGCTCACCAGGGCGCGGCGGATGAATCCGCTGGCGCTCTCCAGGCCCGCCAATATTTCCTTGCTGCGTTCCTGGCCTTCCACGGCGGAGACGTAAATATCCGCATAGGCCAGTTCACGGTCGACCCGCACATCCGTGACGTGGATCATGTGCAGGCGGGGGTCACTCAACTCGCGGATGAGCATTTCCGAGAGTTCCTGGCGGATGCGATCCGCAATACGTTGTAAACGAATTCCTGAGGGCATATATTTTGTAGAGCGGGAGTTTATCCCGCTCTACCCTTATTTTTTTACGCAGATTTTTCCATGACGAAACAGACCAGTTGGTCGCCGACCAGGATGTCGGTGAAGCTCTTGAAGCCGACGCCGCACTCGAAGCCCGTGCGCATTTCCTTCACGTCTTCCTTTTCGTGGCGCAGGGAGGCCAGGTCGCCTTCGTAGATTATATCCGCTCCGCGCACGAGTCGGATGCGGGCGTTGCGGCGCAGTTCGCCTTCGGTGACCTTGCAGCCCGCTACCTTGCCGAGCTTGGAGGCGGAGAAGACGGCCAGCACCTGGGCGCGCCCGATGACCCTTTCCACGATCGCGGGTTCGAGCATGCCCTTGAGGGCCTTCTCGATATCCTCGGTTAGACGGTAGATGATCTCGTACAGGCGCAGCGAGATGCCTTCCTTTTCGGCCAGGCGGCGGGCGGCCACGTCGGCCTGCACATTGAAACCGATGATAATGGCGTGCGAGGCCGAGGCCAGCATCACGTCGTTTTCACCGATATTGCCCGTTTCGGCATACAGGATCTTGATGCCGATCTCGCCCTTGCCGAGTTTCTCCAACTCCGACATGATCGGTTCGAGAGAACCCTGCACGTCAGCCTTGAGGATCAGGTTCAATTCCCTGGCCTCGCCGGCCTTGAAGTTGGCGAACAGGTCTTCGAGCGAGGCCTTCTTGGTTTGGATGCGCGCCTTGGCGGTATCGTGCCGTTCGCTGACGATGTCGCGCGCGTCACGCTCGCTCGTGACCACCTGGAACACGTCGCCGGCAGAGGGGATCTCGTTCAAGCCCAGGACTGCCACCGGTGTGGAGGGGCCTGCCTTGCGGACAGGTTTGCCCGTGTAGTCGGTCATGGCGCGCAGTTTTCCGTGCGCCGTTCCCGCCACGACGATGTCTCCGACTTCGAGCGTGCCGTTCTGCACCAGCAGGGTGGTCACCGTTCCCCGGGTCTTGTCCACCTCGGCCTCGATGACCGTACCGATCACCCTGCCGTTCGGGTTGGCGCGGATCTCGATGTTATCGGCCACCAGCAGGGCGGCTTCGAGCAGGTCGTTGATGCCCAGTTTCTGCTTGGCAGAGACGGGGATGATCATGGTGTTCCCGCCCCATTCGTCAGGAATTAGGCCGGTCTCGGCCAGTTGCTGTTTGACGTGCTCGGGATTGGCATTGGCCTTGTCGATCTTGTTGAGGGCCACGATGATTGGGACGCGCGCCGCCTTGGCGTGGGCGATGGCTTCGCGGGTCTGCGGCATGACGCCGTCGTCCGCGGCCACCACCAGGATCACGATGTCCGCGCCCTGGGCGCCGCGCGCGCGCATGGCGGTAAAGGCGGCATGGCCCGGCGTGTCTAGGAATGTCAGCAGTCGGCCCTTGAGTTCGACCTGGTAGGCGCCGATGTGCTGGGTAATGCCGCCCGCCTCGCCTTCGGCGACGTGCTCCGAGCGGATCACGTCCAGCAGGCTGGTCTTGCCGTGATCCACGTGGCCGAGAATGGTCAGCACGGGGGCACGGCTCTTGAGTGCGGCAGCATCCTCCTTGGCGATCATCTGACGCCACAGCGGCACCTCGCCCGCTTCTTCGGGCTCGATCTCCTCCACCTGTTCCAGCACGGCTTCGAAGCCGTATTCGGCCACCACAATCGCCGCAGTATCGAAATCCACTGCCTGGTTGATGGTCGCCATGACGCCGTTCGTCATCAATTTTTTGATGATCTCGATGGGGCTTTTTTCGATCTTTACAGCAAGGTCACGGATAACGATGCTGTACGGAAGTTCGATCTTGTGTCCGTTTTCGCTCATAGGCCACCTCCTTCAAGGATAGCAAATCGTAAATGGGCCAGGCTGGGGCCTGCCAATTTACCGGCGGGGACCTGTGAGCGAGAGGTTAATCGATCACATGCGGATCCCCGCCGCGCTCCTCATCTTGCGGGAGCGAGGTCATAAAACCTTCCAGGCGTTCACGTTCTGCCGCGGATAGTTCCAATTTCAGGGCATGGGCCAGCGGGCCTTTCAGGGCGCGCTCCCAGCAGTCGCGACGGTTGTGCAGGTAAGCCCCGCGTCCGGCCAGTTTGCCGGTGGGGTCCACCAATATCCCTTCTGCAGTTCGCACGAGGCGGAGCATTTGCCGCTTGGGTAGGACCGTGCGGCAGCCCACGCAGGTGCGTTGGGGGATATGCTTTATGCGCTGGACAGGTTTCTTAGGCACCTTAATCACAAATTCCTGGTTTCCCGTCTTCACACGAAGCGGGAAACCAGGGGATTCACACTATTCCTCGGTCCAGCCCTCGTCGCCGCGTTTGTGGCGCTTGCGACCCACGACCTCGCCGAGTTTCTCATCGAATTCCAGCTCGACATTCTTCTTCTTGCCCTTCTTGCCTTTCTTCTGATCGCGCGCTTCCTCGTCGGTTGCGTCTGTGGCGGTGAAGATTTCGGGCTTCATGCTGAAGAGTTCATCGAGCGAGACGCCGTCCTTGGCAAACTCACTCTCGGTTTCCTCGCCAGGCTTGGCCTTGGAGGGTTTCGCAGGCTTTTCGCTGGCGGGAGTTTCCTCGGTTGCGACTGCGGTAACGGCCACGGCCTCTGTCGCTTCGACAGCGGAGGCGGCGGTCGCCTCTGGCTCGGCGACAGGAGCTGGCTCGGGCTCGGGTTCAGGCTCGGGGAACGTGAGCGAGGCCAGCACTTCTTCGATGTTGGCCATGGCCTTCGGGCCAACGCCGGGCAGGCCAAGCACCTTGTTCGAGTCGGTCTTGAACGCCATGAGCAGGTGGCCGACCGTTTCGTACCCAGCCTCGGTGAGGATGTTGAAGACGTGTTCCTTGAGGCCGATCTGGTCGAGCGGCATCTGGAAGGCGGCGGCGGGCACATCGGCGCGCGCGGCGGTAACCTTCTCCTCCTCGGCGCGGACGGCTTCCTCTTTGATCTGGCTCGTGCGGCGTTCCACACGGTCCACGAATTGCGTCAGGCTGGAGTATTCCTCTGGCGTGATCGGGCGGTTCTCGGCCTTCTTGGCCAGGCTCTCCGCGATCTGTGGCGCCATTTCGGCCAGCGAGGGCAGCATGGCGGCCAGACTGGCATCGCTGGTGTACTTGTGGAGTGCGTCGCCCGCAGCCTCGATCAGCGACTTGATGTCGATGCGCCAGCCGGTCAACTTGGCGGCGAGACGCGCGTTCTGCCCGTCGCGGCCGATGGCCAGGCTGAGCTGGTCCTCCTGGACGACCACGGTGGCCGTGCGCGCGCCGTCAGCCTCGTTGAGGTAGACACCGCTGACGCGGGCCGGGCTAATGGCCTTGGAGATGTAGATAACGGGATCGACGTCCCATTGGATGATATCGATTTTTTCGTCGTGCAGTTCCTTGACGATGGCCTGGATGCGCACACCCTTGATGCCCACGCACGCGCCGACCGGGTCGACGCCCTGCTGGGTGGCGGAGACGGCCACCTTGGCGCGCGCGCCGGGTTCGCGCGCAATGGCGCGGATCTCGACGATGCCGTGATAGATTTCGGGGACTTCGTTTTCGAGCAGGCGGCGCAGGAAATTGCGATGCGCGCGCGAGAGGATAATCTGCGGGCCGCGCGAGGCGTCCTTGACTTCCAGCACCACGGCGCGCACACGGTCGTGCAGTTTCAGGCGTTCGCCCGGGATCTTCTGGTTGTTCGGCATGACGCCTTCGGCCTTCATATCCAGGCCGACGGTCACGCCCTGGTTGTTGATGGCCTGCACCACGCCGGAGACGATCTCGCCCATCTGACGCTCGAAATAAACCATTTGGTTGGAACGTTCAGCTTCGCGGATGCGCTGTTGGATCACCTGGCGCGCAGTTTGCGCAGCCACGCGACCAAAGTCATCGGGGGTGGTCTCCACGATGACCATGTCGCCCAGTTGCGCCTCGGGGTTGACCCTGCGGGCGTCCGCGAGGGTGACCTCGGTCTTTTGCTCCTGAACGTCCTCCACCACTTCCTTTTCGGCGAAGATCATGACCTTGCCTGTTTCGGAGTCGACCTTTGCTTCCACGTGCTGCGCACTGGATGCATTGACCGCCCGCCGATAGGCCGAGATCATGGCGGATTCGATTGCCCCGAGGATCACATCCTTGGAGAGTTGTTTTTCCTCCAGCACTTCGTTGAAGGCGAGGGAGAATTCACTCTTGGTCATGCGTTTCTTGCTCCATGCTCCATTATACAAGCAGAAAAGTGGGGGTTGCCCACTTCTCGGTGCTTCCAGTATCGGTTTGTCAACGTGCGGCATTTTAGCACAGATAAAATAAACGTGCAAGAAAAAATTACCGTTTCAGCCATACCCGGCGTTTCTGCTGGATTTGGGGCCATAAGCTACCGATTCTCAACCAAAAACACGTGGATTTCACCCGGGCCGTGGACGCCGATGGTCAGGGTCATCTCGATGTCGCCGGTGCGCGAGGGACCTGTGATGACTGCCGCAGCGCGCGCTTCCTTCAATAGATGAATGGCGTTCTCCAGCGAGGGCAGGATGTCGGAGGCGCGCAAAAGAACAAGATGCACCTCAGGCAGCAGCGACGCTTCGAGCGGATGCCCTTCCCCATCCACGACCAGCACGGACCCCGTGTCTGCCAGCCCGCGCAGGGCCTTTGTCACCCCCACGCGCACCGCTGGGTCAGGCTCGTGCGTGACCGTGATGCCCGCCGCCAGCAGAGCGGATTCGTCCAGCGTGTGCGGCTCCAGGTGGATGCGATCCACGACGCGGGCGCGCAGGAACTCGATCATGGAAGCGGTCGCATCTTGGGTCGGAATGACGTGTCCGCCCAGTGCGGTGAGTTCTTCGGTGAAGCGCATTGCCATGTTCATGTCGTTCTGAGCGGAGCGAAGAACCTCTTCCGCGGCATGGAGAGTTTCCTCGTTCTTCCGCGCTTCGAAAACCTTCGCATGCTTTGCCGCCTGGCGTACAAATCTTTCCCGAAAAGGTTTTCCTGCGAACTTCGGGAAGTCCTTGCTGTAGCCCCAGCCCGTGACGGCGGGCAGGCGCATCCAGGCTGAGAAGGGGGAAACGAGACCCGTTCCCAGGGCGGCTAATTTCTGCGAGGCGGCGAACAGGCGCGGGGCGCGGGCGGCCAGGCTGAAGGCCTGCAATCCCAGCTTGAGCGGGGCGGCCAATCCCTCACCCTCTTTCCTCTTTTTTCCCTCTTTCTCGGCCTGACCTGCTCGTACTCTCGTCAGCAATTTCGGCAGATCGATGTCCACGGGACAGGCGTCCTTGCACGCGCCGCACAAGGAGGATGCCTGCGCCAGCGGGGCGTATTCGCTGCCGAACAGTCCCGCCGAGATGATCGAGCCGATGGGGCCCGAGTAGACCGCGCCGTAGGCGTGTCCGCCCAGTTCGCGGAAGACGGGGCAGGCGTTGAGACACGAGCCGCAGCGGATGCAGTACAGCGACTCGCGCAGCGGCGAATTGCGCAGGCGCGAACGGCCGTTGTCGAGGATGACGAGGTGGCGCTGCTGGCCGTCCATCGGACGGTGGATGAGTTGCGTGTAGACACTTAGCTTTTGCCCCGTGGCGGAGCGCGGCAGCAGTGTCAGCATCAGCGCCAGATCGTTGAGGCTGGGAACGAGGCGCTCCATGCCCATCAGCGCGATGTGGGTGCGCGGCAGGGTCGTGACCATGCGCCCGTTGCCTTCATTGGTGACCAGGCAGATGCCGCCCGTCTCGGCCACGCCGAAGTTGACGCCGCTCAGGCCCACGTCGGCGGTCAGGAAGACTTCGCGCAGCACCTTGCGGGCGGTGTTGGTCAGGGTGGGAATATCCTCGGTGTAGGGGATGCCGAGTTGTTCGTGGAAGAGTTTGGCCACGTCGCTGCGGCGCAAATGCACGGCGGGCGTGATGATGTGGCTGGGACGTTCGCCGCGCAGCTGCACGATGTACTCGCCCAGGTCGGTCTCGACGGCGCGATGTCCCGCCGCTGCGAGGGCGTGGTTGAGATCGATCTCCTCTGAGATCATCGATTTGGATTTTGCGACCAGACGGGACGCGGACGAGCGCGGATGAACGCGGATGTCTTTTTGATTCTCTTCGCCCTTTCGCGGTGAATCATCAATGATCTTCAGGATGATGGAAACGGCCTCCGCCGCATCCTGCGCGCGATGGACGGTGATGCCGTTGGTCTGGGCGTTGTGGATGAACTGCTCCAGGTATGAATCGAGGTGCTCGATCACGTCCGCGCGGACGGCGTGGGCGCGCTGGCGGCGCTCGGGCCAGTCGGGCAGGGAGCCGAAGGCGCTGACGCGCGCGCCCACGCGGCGCCTGGCGTTGCCATCTAGCGCTTCTTGAAGAGGTTCATTCGCGAGCGAGACGCGAATCCGTTGACGGAACTGGTCACTATTCACTGATCACTTCTCACTGGTTGTTCAAAACTTCTGCGATATGAACCACGCGCTGGGTCTTCTGCTGGCGATGCAGCCCGCCTGCGATGTGCATCAGGCAGCCCGTATCCGCGACGACCAGGGTGGGGGACTGGGTGCTTTCGAGATTGCCGATCTTGCGTTTGAGGAATTCCGCCGACAGCTCGGGATGTTCCACCGAGAAGATGCCGCCGAAGCCGCAGCAGTCATATTCCTCGGGCAGCGGGCGGATCTCGGCGCCGCGCACGTTCGCCAGCAAGGCGCGCGGCTGACGGTCCACGCTGATGCCGCGGTTGAGGTGACAACTGGCATGGTAGGTGAGCGGACCGTCCCAGCAGGCGCCGACGTCGGTCACGCCCAGTTTGTCCACCAGGTATTCGGTGAACTCGAAGGTGCGCGCGGCCAAAGCCTGGGCGCGCGGCAGCCAGATGGGATCGTCCGCGAAGAGTTCGGCGTAATTGTGACGCAGCGTGTGTGCGCACGAACCCGAGGGGATGACCACATCGCCCTGCACAGCCTCGAAGACGCGGATGGTGTGCTGGGCGATGGGTTTGGCCTCCTCGCGCAGGCCTGCGTTGAAGTTGGGCTGTCCGCAGCAGGTCTGATCCTGTGGGAAGTCCACGTCCACGCCGAGGCGGTGGAACACGTTCACGACGGCCTCGCCAACTTGCGGGTAGAAGGAGTCGATCAGGCAGGTGACGAACAGTTGTACGCTGAGCATGCTTCCATTTTACAGCGATTTGTCCCAAATGGTTCAAAACGGCAGGAATGCACAATGACCAGCCATTCGCGCCTGGGGTGGGGCGGCAAAAGATTTCGAGAGTCTGACAAAATCCTCTGAATTGGGGGGAAGCTTGAATGCAGCTTATATAATACCCACGCTACCACTTGCGCTTTCCCCGCTTTAAAAAGGCGCAATTTATGATTGCGCTGGGTATAATTGGCGCTGATGTTTTTCATCCCTCTATTCCCAATGCTATAAATGAAATGGGAAGCCGTTACCTGAATTGAAAGGGAATTATCTATGTCGGGGCTGATTGGGCATATTATCGGACGTTATCAGATTCTTTCGCTGCTGGGCGAAGGCGGCATGGCCACGGTGTACAAGGCTCATGATCCGCGCCTGGAACGCGAGGTGGCGCTCAAGGTGATCCGCCGCGAGGCCTTCCCGCCGGAAGATATCGACATGCTCCTGAAACGCTTTGAGCGCGAAGCCAAGGCGCTGGGGAAACTTTCGCATCCCAACATCGTCGGCGTGATCGATTACGGCGAGCACGACGGCTCTCCCTATCTCGTGATGGTCTACGTGCCAGGCGGCACGCTCAAGGAGCGCCTCGGCCAACCCATGCCCTGGAAGGATGCGATCCGCATGTTGCTGCCGATCGGCCGCGCGCTGGAATACGTGCATGAACGGGGCATCATCAACCGCGACGTCAAACCCTCCAATATCCTGATGACCGAGGACGGCCAGCCCCTGCTGAGCGATTTTGGGCTGGCGAAATTGTTCGAGAAGGACAAGGAATCCACCAACCTGACCAGTTCAGGCACCGGCATCGGCACCCCCGATTACATGGCTCCCGAACAGTGGACAGGCGAACCCACAGCCCTGTCAGATCTGTATTCCCTGGGGGTGGTGCTGTATGAGATGATTACCGGACATCGGCCTTACACCGCCGACACCCCGGCCGGCATCCTGCTCAAACAGGCCACCGAGTCCCTGCCGCTCCCCAAATCGTATATCCAGGATCTGCCGCAAAATGTGGAATCGGTGCTGCTCAAGGTGCTGGCCAAGGAACCCGGCGACCGCTATCCGAGCGTGCGGGTCTTCGTCCAGGAATTGGAGAATTTGCTGGCGGGCCGCGCGGTGGATGCGACCAATACCAAGCCCGAAATCCTGCGCGAGCACATGACCGGAAAGATCAACAAGGCCGACCTGCCCCACACGCTTGTGCCCGCCAAAAAACCGTTTCCCTTCCTGCTGGCGGGAATCGGGGCGCTGGTGTTGTTGGGCGTGGTGGGCGGACTCCTGTTCGTCAGCGCCAACCCGGGCATGTTCGCCGCGCCGACCGCCACCGCCGCCGCGACTTCCACCCTGCCGCCCACGGACGTGCCCCCCACCCAGACCCTGATCCCGTTCACGGAGACGCCCCTGCCCGACCTGCCGCCGACAGAGACCCTCATTCCCACCTTCACGCCCTTCCCGGAGGAGATCTTGGACGGCAAGAATGCCGCCATGCGCTACATTCCCGGCGGGGAATTCATCATGGGCAGTGACAACGCCGAGGCCGATTCGCGCCCCGCCCACAAAGTGACCGTGGCGCCGTTCTACATCGACAAATTCGAAGTGACGAATGAAATGTATGATGCCTGCGTGTATGCGCGGGAGTGCAGACGTCCCCTGCAGTCCGGGTCGGCCACGCGCAGCTCCTATTATGAGAACCCGGTCTTCGCCAATTACCCCGTCATCTATGTGGACTGGAAGATGGCCAAGACCTACTGCGAATGGCGCGGCGCGCGCCTGCCCACCGAGGCGGAATGGGAAATCGCCGCCCGCGGCGCGGATGGCCGTTCCTATCCCTGGGGTGAAGGGGTGGATTGCAGCCGGGCCAATTCCGCCGGCTGTGTGGGCGATACCGCCCCGGTCGACCAGTACACCAGCGGCCTCAGCCCGTACGGGGTGTTCGGCATGGCGGGCAACGTCTGGGAGTGGACCACCTCGCTGTTCGATTTCTATCCCTACGATGCCAGTGACGGCCGCGAGGATCTGACCAAGACCGGGGAGCGCATGGCGCGCGGCGGTTCCTGGCATACCTTTGGCGGCAACGGCGGCAACGTGCGCACGGATATTCGCCTCAAGCTCGACCCCGCCTATTACGGCGCGTACGTCGGTTTTCGCTGTGTGGTGAGTCAATAGAATGAGGACGCCCATGAAATCCTCTCCTTCCAGACCGGCCCTTGTGGCGGGGATCGTCCTCCTTTCAGTGATGTTGGCATGCTCCTTCCCGGGACTGGCTTCGCCCACGCCCGTCCCGCCTCCATCTCCCGCGCTCTTTACCGAAACGCCTCCGCCCCTGGTGGCGCTGCCCACGAACACCGACCTGCCGACGGCCACAGCCAGCCCCATCCCCTCGCCGACGGTCGAGCCGCCCACGCCCACCGTCGTGATATCCCATGCGCTGATCCCCTCGACCTCGGTCGACGTGGGCAAGCTCATCTACGACGCGACTTCCGTGGATACGGCGGCCGAGAAGCGCGCTCCCTTCGGCGACTCATTCAAGGTCAACCTGTTCGAGCGGCCCTTCACGCAGGATATGACCTACCTCCCCGACATGGACATTGTCAGTTACAACCTAAGTCGGGATGAAAAATTCTATTACGTCTCGATTCAGCTGGTCGGCTCGAATCCGAACAACGCACTGGGCATCCACTATGCGGTGGAGTTGGACCTGGACGCGGATGGTTACGGCGACTACATCATCGTGGCCCATCCGCCCTACAAGGTGGAATGGTCCGCCGATAACGTGCAGGTGGTCCAGGATACCGACCACGATACGGGCGGCCTCTCAGCGGAAAACACTGACGCGCCCCTGCCTGGCAACGGCTACGACAAGATCATCTTCGACGGCGGGCTGGGCGCCGATCACGACCTGGCCTTTGTCCGCATCAACGCAGGCAAACTGGCAACCGTGCAATTCGCCTTCAAGCTCTCGCTGGCCGAGAATCGTTTCATGTACGGGGTGCTGGCAGATGCAGGCTTGAAGGATATCACCAGCCTGGACTACGTGGATCGCTACACCGAGGCAGAGGCAGGATCGCCACAGGCGGAAGAGAAGTACTATCCGCTCAAAGCCATCTATGCCATGGACAATGTTTGCCGCGACGCGTATGGTTTCATCGGAACCTACGAAGAGCCGCAGCGCTGCCCGAAGAAGTAAGACCTATCCATCAATCATCGGAGTGCGGACTTGAGTCCGCACTCCGTGAATTTTCCGATAATCTCAACACAGCACCGATGACCGCATGGAAGACATCCAAGTCCCCGTCTCTTTGGGATGGGGACTTTTGTTGTAATCGTGTACATCGTGATTTTTGGGCGGATTTTAGCCGATAAAACGGCAGTCAACGATTTTGTTAATTGCCCAAACAAATTAATCAAAAATAAGACTCACGTGGTATGATTGCCCCGCCATGAACGCATTTCACACCAAACTCCCCAATCATTTCGACCTGCCGCGCCGCATTGTGCGCCTGCGCGAGCTGGCTTATAACCTGTGGTGGACCTGGCAGCCCGATGCCCAGCGTCTCTACAACCGCATCGACAATGATCTTTGGGAACGTCTCTCGCATAATCCCATCCGTTTGCTCCGCGAGCTGGAACGTTCCGTAATCAACGATGCTGCACAGGATAAAGCCTACCTTGACCTGTACGACCGCGTCTTCAAGACCTTCGACGAGTACATCGCCCAGAAGGATGCGTGGTCGGCCCGCACCCACCCCGATCTGAATTCCATTGCCTATTTCTCGATGGAATTTGGCCTGCACGAAACCCTGCCGATTTACTCGGGCGGCCTGGGCGTGCTGGCAGGCGACCACCTGAAGGAAGCCTCGGACCTGGGCCTGCCCCTTGTGGGCGTGGGCTTCATGTACGCCCAGGGCTACTTCTCCCAGCGCATCACCGAAGACGGCTGGCAGGAAGCGGTCAATAACCCGATGAACTTCGATCACCTGCCCGTCCTGCCGATCCTGGATGCGGAGGGCAAACCCCTGACCGTATCCGTGCAGATGCCCGACCGCCTCATCGCCCTGCGCCTGTGGGAAGTGCGCGTCGGACGCGTCCCGCTCATCCTGCTCGACTCGAACGTGGACGGCAACAGCCAGGACGACCGCCTGCTGACCGCGCGCCTGTACTGGTCCGACCTCGACAAGCGCGTCATGCAGGAAGTGCTGCTGGGCGTGGGCGGCGTCCGTGCCCTGCGCGCGCTGGAATACACCCCCCAGGTCTGGCACATGAACGAAGGCCACGCCGCCTTCCTGACCGTGGAGCGGGCGCGCGAACTGGTCGCCACTGGCGTGCCGGTTGGCGAAGCGCTCGAACGGACCCGCGGCCAGAACATCTTCACTACGCACACCCCCGTCCCTGCGGGCAACGATGAGTTCCCGCTCTGGTTAATGGATAAATATCTCGGCGCCCTGTGGCCCGAGCTCGGCCTGAACCGTGAACAGTTCATCGACCTGGCGCGGCATCAGATGTCGTGGGGCGAATCCTTCAGCATGGGCGTGTTGGCCCTGCGCTATTCGGCCGGCCGCAACGCTGTCTCGGAACTGCATGGACACGTCAGCCGCAAGATGTGGAACTTCCTGTGGCCCGAGGTCAAGGATGAGGACGATGTCCCGATCACGCACATCACCAACGGCGTACATACCGCCAACTGGATGGGCCGCCGCCTGCGCGTCCTGCTCAGCAAATATCTCGGCGAGGACTGGCTCGACCACCTTGACGAGCCTGGCCTGTGGGAGAAATTGAATGATGTGCCCGCCGAGGAACTTTGGGAAGTGCGCATGCACCAGAAGCGCAAACTGGCCTTCTACCTGCGCGACCGCGTCCGCGACCGCTGGACGCACGGCGGATTCCATCCCGTGCAGGTGGTCGCTTCGGGCGTGCTGGTCAACCCCTACGCGCTGACCATCGGCTTTGCGCGCCGCTTCGCCACTTACAAGCGCGCCAGCCTGGTGCTTTCGGATGTCGAGCGCCTGTTCAAGCTGATCAACCAGCCGAACCGTCCCGTGCAGATCATCTTTGCCGGCAAGGCGCATCCCGCCGACGACCCGGGCAAGCGTCTGATCCAGGACATCTACCGCACGGTCAAGAAGGCCGAGAACGGCGGCCGCCTGGTCTTCCTCGAAGACTACGACATGAACGTGGCCCGTTACCTCGTCCAGGGCGTGGATGTGTGGCTGAATACGCCGCGCCGTCCGCTGGAAGCCTCGGGCACCTCGGGCATGAAGGCCGGCCTGAACGGCGTGCTCAACTTCTCCATCCTGGACGGCTGGTGGCGCGAAGCCTACAACGGCCGCAACGGTTGGGCCATCGGCGAGGACCGCGAAGTCGAATCCAGTGATGCCCAGGACAAGGCCGATGCCGACAGCCTGTACAGTACGCTGGAGAACGAGATCATCCCGATGTATTACGAGCGCGACACGGTGAGCTGGTTCCCGCGCGAGTGGATCGAGCGCGTGAAGGAATCCCTGCGCACGGTCACGCCGCAGTTCAGCACCCGCCGCATGGTCAAGGAATACGTCGAACGATTGTACGTTCCCGCCCTGCCCAAACCTGCCCCCAAACCCGCTGGCAAGAAGAAATAACCTTATCCTTGTGTAACCATGTCCCGCGGGTCCCGCCTGGCGACAGGCCGGGTACCTGCGGGACGTTTGTTTGTAGAGAGAGGCAATATGTTCGAATTTTTACTAACCCCCTCCGCCTGGATCGCCGCATTCAGCATTTTTGGCCTGCGCGTGGTGGATATGGCCCTGGATACCCTGCGCCTGTTGTTCGTGGTGCGCGGGCGCAAAGGCATCGCCTGGGTGCTGGGATTTTTCCAATCGGTGGTCTATATCATCGCCATCACCAGCGTGCTCTCGCATCTCGATAATCCCCTGAACGTTCTCGGCTACGCCGCCGGCTTTGCCGCGGGCAACGTGGTGGGCATGTGGATCGAGGAGCGCCTGGCTGTCGGCCACATCCAGTTGCAGATATTCAGCCCGAGCCGCGGCGTGGTGCTGGCTGAGCGCCTGCGTGAGGCTGGCTTTGCTGTGACCGAGATCCCAGCCCGCGGCAAGGATGGCATGGTGCATATCCTCAGTGTCAGCGTCCAGCGCAAGGATGTTCCGCGCGTCGAGGAGGTCATCCATGCCAACGGGCCAGACGCCTTCGTCACTTCGGCGGACGTCCGCCCGCTGCATCGCGGTTTTTGGCGCGCGTAAGGCATCGATATGATCCCCGAAATTACCGTGGAAGAGTTGTCCCAAAAATTGAAATCGCAGGATGCCTTCATCCTGCTGGACGTGCGCGAGTTGTACGAATTGGAGTCCGCCAAACTCACTGACCCGCGGCTGGAGATCGTGCCGATGAGCCGCCTGGCGCGCGAGGGAGTCAACGCCCTGTCCGATGCGGCGCTGAACCAGGCGGGAACGTTGTACGTCCTCTGCCATCACGGATCGCGCAGCGCCCAGGTCACAGGCTGGCTGTCTGCCCAGGGCTGGAAGAACGTCTTCAGCGTGCGCGGCGGAATCGACGAATATGCTCAGAAGATGGATCGATCAGTGGGATTCTATTAAAGGAGTGTCACCCTGATCGAAGCGAAGAGTCTCTACTCCAATTGAAATGGAGATTCTTCGCTTCCGCAGTTTACCCTGAGCATGCCGAAGGGGTCGTTCAGAATGACACAATAAAAAGAAGGTTGAGGAATGAGTCCTCAACCTTCCAACTTTTAAACCTGTACCCCAGGTTACTTCTCGAACACGAACTGTCCATTCTTGTAGAACAACTCGCCGTCGACCAGAATTTCCGAGTCGGTGCGCATGTCGCAAATCATGTCCCAGTGGATCGCGGACTTGTTCTTCGAGCCTGTCTCGGGGTAGCCCGCGCCGAACGCGATGTGGAAGGAACCGCCGATCTTCTCATCGAACAGGATCTGGCCCGTGAAGCGCTGGATGTCGAAGTTGGTGCCGATGGCGAACTCGCCCAGGTAGCGCGAGCCGGCGTCGCTTTCGAGGGTCTTGAGCAGGTAATCCTGGTTCTTGTCGGCCTTCGCCTTTTGGACGCGGCCCTTCGAGAAGGTCACTTCCGCGTTTTCCACGCTCACACCGCCGTAATTGGCGGGATAGGTGAACTTGACCCAGCCGTTGACCGAGTCTTCCACGGGGCCGGTATAGATCTCGCCGTCGGGCATGTTGTAGGTGCCGTACGAGTTCATGAACGTGCGGCCCTTGACCGAAAGCGAAAGCTCCACGTTCGGGCCGCGCAGGATCACCTGGCTCTTGCCCTTCATGTAATTGACAGCGGTTTGCTGTTTTTCCTTCACACTCTGCCAGAATGCGATGGGATCATCCTCGTTGGTATGCACCGCGCCGAAGACAAAATCCTCGTATTCATCCAGGCTCATGTTGGCGTCCTGGGCATAGGCCTCGGTGGGATACTGCGTGGTGACCCACTTGAGGGTCCCCTCCGCGCCGCGACGGAATTGGGCCTCGGTGATGGCGCTCAGGGCCTTGCCGCGCTTGCCGGCTTTGACGGGATCCAGGTTGCTGCTGCCGCGCGTGTTCGTCGCCGAGTGGATGCGGATGCGGCTCTCGAACTGATCGTAAGCCAGCTTGTAGAAGGTCGGCACGAATTCGAGCTGCGCATCGGTTTTGGCATAGGTCACGTACATGTCGTCCTGGCTGAACGGCATCATGCCGGGCAGGGCGATCATTGGGTGGGGGATGCCGCCCTTTTCCAGGATCTGGATGTACAACTCACGGATGAGCGGCTCGGCGGCGGTGGTCGCTTCGATCAAAACGCGGTCGCCAGGCGCGACGCGGGCGGAATGTTCCACCAGCACTTTTGCAAATTTCTGAACACGGGTGTCAGCCACAGGCATAGCTCCTTTTCGAAGTTCGAACGTAAAAATTATATCACCGCCCCCATCATGATTTGTAATTCGTTTTTTTGTAACTTATATCACGTGCCTTTTTCTCGAAAACGGATATGATTAGTGTGAATTCGCTTTATCGTAAGGAGCAAGAATGACAGTTTCCACAAAATCAACCACGGCCTGGGCGGAAGTGGATGAAAACGGACGCCTCATCCTGCCGCCTGACGTGGCGCGGGAGTATGGCCTGAATCCAGGGGACAAGGTCCGCCTCGACGAAGGGCATAACTTCGTGCGCATCCATCGCCCCATCACACACTTGACCAAAATCTACATCGAGCCGACGGTGGCCTGCAACCTGGATTGCATCACCTGCTTCCGCAACGCCTGGGAACAGCCCATCGGTCGCATGAGTGACGAAACCTTCGAGCACATCCTGGAAGGGCTGAAGCGGATGTCCCCGATGCCCGACGTGTACTTCGGCGGCATCGGCGAACCGCTCTTCCACCCGAAGACCGTTGAATGGATTCGGCGCGTCAAGGAATTGGGCGTCAAGGTGGAACTCATCACCAACGGCACCATCCTGACCGAGAAGATCGCCCGCCAACTGATCGACGCGGGCCTCGACGTGCTCTGGCTTTCCCTGGATGGGGCCACCCCCGAGCATTACGCGGATGTCCGCCTCGGCGCGGAACTGCCCGTCGTGCTGGCAAACATCCGCCGCCTGGCCGGACTCCGTAAAAAGGGTCATTTCCCCGTCCCTGAGATCGGCGTGGCCTTCGTGGCCATGAAGCGTAACATCGATGACCTGCCGAAGATCATCCAGTTGGGACAGACTTTCGGCGCGCGTTATTACTCGGTCAGCAACATCCAGCCTGCCACCGAGGAAATGCAAAAAGACCGTCTGTACACGCGCACCATGCGTAACATCGCCTACATGCCTTCGCCTGTCCTGCCGAAACTGAGCCTGCCCAAGATCGACTTCAACGCGGAAACCCAGGTCGCGTTGACCGAGGCCTTCAACAGCGGCTGCAACGTCAGCTATGCGGGCAACAACTGGGGCGGCGCCAACGATGTGTGCAACTTCGTCGAGAGCGGCACCATGTCCATCGCGTGGACGGGGGACGTCAGTCCCTGCTGGCCGTTGATGCACACGCACATGAGTTACCTGCACGGCAAGCCGCGTCTGTCCGAAAAACACGTCATTGGGAACGTGCGTGAAAGGTCATTGCAGGATATCTGGCTCGACCCCGAATATCTATCCTACCGTGAACGTCTGCACAACTTCGTCTTTGCTCCCTGCACCTTTTGCGGCGGCTGTGACCTCTCGGAAGCCAACGAGGAGGACTGTCTCGGCAACACCATTTCCCCCGTGTGCGGCGGATGTCTGTGGGCGCAGGGGATCATTCAGTGTCCGTAATCATCCGTCATTGCGAGGGCGCTCTTGATCTTCGCCCGAAGCAATCTCCTGTTGAAAGGGTAAAACTTGGTCGCCAGGAGATTGCTCCGCTCGCAATGACATTCCGTTTTTGATATACTCTCTTTGGAGAGTGTATGCAGATCCGCTTTTATGCCAACATGCGCACGCTGATTGGAATGGATTCATTCGACGTCCCAGATGCGGATGGCGTCGTGACCTTGCGCGACCTGTTCATGAATCTGGTGGAACAATTCCCCGATCTTTACCCCCAACTCTTCAACGCTGACAACAGCCTGCGGCAGGATGTGCCCATCTTCGTAAATGGACGCAATCCGCGCCTGGACGGTGCGATGGAAGCTTCGCTGCAAACTGGCGATGTGATCAGCCTGTTCTCCCCGATCTCCAGCGGTAAAATGAACGTCGAAGTGATGCGTGACAAATAGTGAAGACCCTAAAGTTTTTCAAAACCGTTTAGGGTCTTGATGCAACCTTACAGGAGAAAATCTTATGAAGGTAAATTTTTTTGCAACGCTGCGCGATATTGCGGGTGGAAAGACTGTTGAGATTCCCGTCGATCACGGCGTCACAGCCAAAGAATTGCTGGATTCGATCATCGAGCGCTTCCCCCCGATGAAGAAGGAATTGCTGAACGCAGACGGCCGCATGTACGGCCACGTCCATTTCTTCATCAATGGCCGTGACGTTCAGTTCATGGACAATGACTTTCAAACCGTCATCCAGGCCGATGATGTGATCAATGTCTTCCCTGCCGTGGGCGGCGGGTAGCCAGCTCTCACAATGACATGGAAGACAAAACGGACGGCCATCTGGCCGTCCGTTTTGTCTTGTTGTAGTGCAAATTGCCAATTTGCACTACAGTTTTAACTTGTCGGTGAACTAGATGATCTCCAGTTCCTTGAGTTTCGCTTCGGGGACGACGCCGTTGACCCAGCCGCGCTTGTCGTAGTATTCGACCAGCATATCATCCAACTCGCAAACTTGGCCCTTGCTGCCGCCCATGGTGGACGGTTCGGTGGTGAAGCGTTTGGGCAGGGTGTCGCTGCCTTCGCGGAATCCGTTCAGGTTGTTGTAGTGGCGTTCCAGGTTGTAGACGCGCTCTCCGACCTTGAGCAAATGACCAGGATCAGACGGGATGCCCGTCATGGCCTCATACTGGGCCGCGAACGAATCCAGCGACTCGGCGAAGGTGGAGAATTTGCACAGATCCAGGCAGTCGGTCACGGCATGCACGTTCTGGAAGATCATGTTCATCTCGCCCTTGCCCTTCCAGGCCAGCGGGTCGGCCACGGTGGACGGGCCGAGCACGTTGCCGACCACTTCCGCCGCGGGGGTGTAGCCGCGCAGGTGGCAGGCGCCGCGGTTGCTGGTGGCATAGCCGAGGCCCATGCCCTTGATGCCGCGCGGATCGTAGGCGGGTATGCCCTGGCCCTTGCAGGTCATGGCCAGTTCGGGATGGCCGAAGTGCTTGGCGGTCGCGTCGGCGCCATCGGCCATCACATTGCCCAGACCTTCGCGGTGGGCGATCTTGAAGGCCAATTCCACCATCTTGTCACCGGCTCCCCAGGCAAGTTTGCCGTCGCCGTTAGTGAAGCCCTTCTCGGAGGCTTCCATGAACACGGACAGCGGATGCCCGATCTCGATGGCGTCCATGCCCATGTCGTTGCAGGTGTCGATCATCTTGGCCACCACGCGGATGTCGTCATTGCCGCAGTTCGTGCCCACCGACCAGGCGGGTTCGTACTCGACCGACTCCATGCGCAGACCGGCGTACGGGCCGTCCTTGATCTCGACTTCCTTCTTGCAGGCCACCGGGCAGGCGTGGCAGGTGGGATTGTCGACCAGGATGTTGGCGTTGACGAATTCACCGCTGACCTTCTCGGCATGTTCCCAGCCGGTGAACTGGCTGTTCTTGGTGGGCAGGCCGCCGATGACGTTGGTCATGTTCATCAGCACGTTCGTGCCGTAGACGGAGAGTCCGCCTTTGCGCGGGGAGGTGACCACGCGCTCGTCCATGATCTCGGCCAGCGCCTTGGAGTGCGCGGCTTTCCACTTCTCGCGGTTTTCGGCCTTGACGATCTTCTTCTCGGCCTTGACAACGACCGCCTTGAGATTCTTCGAGCCGCCGACGCAGCCTGTGCCGCCGCGTCCGCTGGCGCGATCGTTCTCGTTGATCCAACTGGCGAATTTGACCAGGTTCTCGCCCGCAGGTCCGATGGTGATGACGGTCAAATCCTTCTCGCCGTATTTTTCCTTGAAATGCTTGACGGTGTCATGGACGCCCATGCCCCATACTTCCGCCGCATCCAGGATCTCGATCTGTCCGTCATGAATGTACACGTAGGAAGGCTTTTCGGCTTTGCCCTTGAAGATCAGGCCGTCGAAGCCGGCCCAGCGCAGGCGCGCCGCCGACCAGCCGCCGTGGTGGCTGTCGGTCACCGTGCCCGTCAGCGGGGACTTGGTGACGATGGCCATGCGCCCGCTCATGTTGGCTTCCGAACCCGTCAATGGGCCGTTCATGAAACATAGGATGTTGTCAGGGGAGAGCGGGTCGACCTGCGGCCCGTTGTCGAAAACGAACTTGACCCCGAGGCCGCGTCCGCCGATGTATTTACGGGCGTCCTCCTCTGGGATGGGCTTGAACTCGACCCTTCCCGCCGTCAGGTCGATCCAGGCAAGATTATTTGCGTATCCACCGAGTGTCATGATTAGCTCCTTTGGGAAATTAAAAAAATGCGCCGTTATTCTGCGGCGTGTGCTCCGATTTCAGAATAGCATTTGCAAAATTCGAAGTCAATAATTAAGGAAAAACTTAATCGTGAAAAGGATGATTGTCATGTTTGAGTTTTATTTCACGATCAAGGCCGTCCAAACTGATTTCGGGTATACTTTCGGCCACATTATTAAATGATGGTAGCGGCATAAACGAAGTGATGATTTCTGTGGGGCGGGATGGTATCCCGCCAAATCACGGGTACGCGGAATGCCACATCGCACCCGTAGGTATTCAGCGCCACGACACTTCTCAAATTACCACTACCAAATGATTTGATAAAACTCCATCACACTGTGAGACGACCCAACCAATATGAAACAACTCCTCCAGAATATGAAGAACGGCGCGACCACCATCGCGGAGGTCCCAGTGCCCACCCCCCGCTCGGGGATGGCCCTCGTCAAAACGGCGACCAGCCTCGTGTCCGCGGGCACCGAGCGCATGGTCGTCGAGTTCGCTGAAAAAAGCTATCTCGGCAAGGCCCGCTCGCGTCCCGACCTGGTCAAGCAGGTGCTCGACAAGGCCAAACGCGAAGGCATCGTCCCCACGCTGCAGGCCGCCTTCAGCCGCCTCGACCAGCCGATGGCGCTGGGCTATTCCTCGGCGGGCACCATCATCGGCCTGGGCGAAAACATGCAGGGCTTCCAGGTCGGTCAACGCGTGGCCTGCGCGGGCGGCGGATTCGCTGTCCACGCCGAGTATGCCGTCGTGCCGCGCAACTTGCTTATCCCGCTGCCCGACTCGGTGGACTTCGAGTCGGCGGCCTTTGCCACCCTGGGCGCGATTGCCATGCACGGATTCCGCCTGGCCCAGCCGCAGGTGGGGGAGCGGGTGGCCGTCATCGGCATGGGCTTGCTGGGATTGCTGGGCGCGCAGATCGCGATTGCCGCTGGATGCCGCGTGATGGGCATCGACATCGACCCGCAGCGCATCGCCCTCGCCGCCTCGCTTGGACTGGAGGCTGTCACCCGCGACCAGGCCGTGGACTCCGCTGTGGCGTTCACCGCCAACTGTGGCTTCGACGTGGTGTTGATCTGCGCGGACACTCCCTCGAACGATCCTGTCGAACTGGCGGGAGTCATCGCCCGCGACCGCGCGCGCGTGGTGGCCGTTGGCGCGGTGGGACTGAACATCCCGCGCAAAATTTACTACGAGAAGGAACTCTCCTTCATCAACTCACGCTCCTACGGCCCTGGCCGCTACGATGCTTCTTATGAAGAGGAAGGCCGCGACTATCCCATCGGTTTCATCCGCTGGACGGAAGGCCGCAACATCGAGTCGGTCGTGGAACTGATGGCGGGCGGAAAACTGATAGTCCAGCCGCTGATCTCGCACCGCTTCCCCATCGAACAGGCGGCGGAGGCGTATGAGGTCATCACGGGCAAGAAGAAGGAAGCGTTTCTGGGCGTGTTGCTGACTTATGCGAACGCGGTTGGAAAGTTGGAAGGTTCGAAGGTTGTCAGGTTTAACGTTTCAACTTCCAAACCTGCAACCTGTAAATTGGGTGTTTTGGGCGCGGGTCTGTACGCCAATGCCATGCTCCTGCCTGCCATCAAAAATATCAAAGACATCGAGCTGGTCGGGATCGCCTCCTCGGGCGGACTGCACGCGCAGCACTCGGGTCAGAAGTTCGGCTTCAAGTACGCCACCTCGTCGGATGAGGAAATCCTCAACGACCCGAATATCAACACGGTGGCGATTCTTACTCGTCACGATTCCCACGCGGATTTGGTGGTCAAGGCGCTGAACGCGGGGAAGCATGTGTTTGTTGAAAAGCCGTTGGCGGTGAACAGGGAACAGTTATCAGTGATCAGTGAACAGTTGCAAAACACGCCCAGTGGTTTGCTGACGGTTGGTTTCAACCGTCGCTTTGCGCCGCTGGCCCAATCGCTTTTCGCTTTCCTCTCGAATCGCAAAGAACCGCTGCACGCGCATTATCGCGTCAACGCAGGCTACATCCCGCTCAACCATTGGACGCACGATGAAGTCCTCGGCGGCGGACGCATTATCGGCGAAGGCTGTCACTTCGTGGATTTCATCACCTTCCTGGTCGGCGCGGCACCCGTCCGCGTAACGGCGCAGGCCCTGCCCAACGGCGGCAAATACCGCGAGGACAACGTCTCGATGACCTTCACCTTCCCCGATGGCTCGCTCGGCGTGGTGGACTATCTCGCCAACGGCGACAAATCCTTCCCCAAGGAACGCGTCGAAGTCTTCTGCGGCGGGAGCATTGCGATTTTGGATGACTTCGTGTCGTTGACAACAGTGCGGGATGGGAAGAGGAAAGAGGAAAGAAAGGCGCAGGACAAGGGCTGGAAGGCCGAAATGGAAGCCCTCGCCAAAGCCATCCGCGCGGGCGGGGCGGCGCCCATCCCGTATGAGCAGTTGATCGGCGTGACCCAGGCCACCTTCGCGGCGGTCGAGTCGATTCGAAGTAAAAGCATAGTTACTGTTTAGTATCACCTGGGCGTAGCGAAGGGTTTCTGAGATCATCGCCGAGATTCTTCGCTACGCTCAGAATGACACATAAAAAGTATAATTCGTAGGGAGGAAATCCCATGCCCAGCAACCGATCCCTTCGCGTTTACCTCTCCTGCTCGTCCCATGATATTGCCGCCGCGCGCGAGTATTACCAGAAACTGCGCGCCGCAGGCTGGATTCAACCCTGGCTGGAGGAGGAAGACCTCCTGCCTGGGCAGGACTCGCGCCTGGAGATCGAAAAGGCCGTGCGCAACGCGGATGCCGTGCTGGTCTTCCTCTCCAGCCGCTCCGTCACCCAGGAGGGAAACCTCCAGCGCGAACTGCGGCTGGCCCTGGACGTGGCCGACGAGAAACCCGAGGGCGCGGTCTTCGTCATCCCCGTCCGCCTGGACGATTGCTCCCTGCCGCAGCGCCTGCGCACCTGGAAACCCGTGGACGCCTTCCCCGCCGACCGCAGGGACTGGGCCTATCAGCGCGTGCTGGCCAGCATTCGCTTGCGCGCCGAAACCGTAGGGCACACCTCCAGCGTGACACCTTCCCCTGAAGCGCAGCCCCAACCCCAGCCTGCTCCGCCGCCGCGGGGCGACATCCACGTCACCGTCTACGGCGACGTGTCGGGCAACCTGGTAGTGGGGGATGAGAATCGCACCAGGGTGACGAAGGAAGAAAAACAACCAAAAGAGTAGCAAGTGATGTAAACTTGCATTGGGAATTCCATGACCATCAACCGCCCTCTCCGCGTCTTCCTCTGCCACTCCAGCCATGACAAACCCGCTGTGCGCGAGTTATATGACCGTCTCCTTGCAGAAGGCTGGATCGATCCCTGGCTGGATGAAAAAAAGTTATTGCCAGGGCAGGATTGGGATTTGGCCATCGAAAAAGCGGTGGAAGAGTCGCACGCGGTGCTTGCCTGCCTTTCCCAAAATTCAGTGACAAAGGAAGGCTATATCCAAAAGGAATTGCGCTTCGTTTTGGATTTTGCCCTGACCAAACCCGAAGAGGAAATTTTCGTCATTCCCCTGCGGCTGGAGGATTGCCAGCCGCCGAGACGGCTGCGTGTTTTTCATTACGTGGATTATTTTCCAGCGCCGCGGCAGGAACCCGCCTATCAATATGTATTGCAAAGCCTCAAGCGCCGCGCCGAGAGCCTGGGCATCGAAATCGTGGATGCCGAGGCTCTGGCAAAACAGCGGGCCGATGAAGAGGCCCTCAGGGAATTGCAGGAGCGTATTCAGCGCGAGGCGCGTGAAAAAGTGCGCCGTGAAATGGAAGACCGCCTGCGCGCCGAAGCCGAGGAGCGCGCCCGCAAGGAATATGAAGCGCAGCAGGCGAAAGTTCGGGAAGAGAAGAAACCCGTTCTTGAAACGCCCAAGCCCCTGCCTGCCCCTCAAATTTCATCCAAGCACCAATACACACACGATGGCTTTTTGGTCGAAATTCTGGGCGGCATGGAATTTATGCGCGTGCCTGCGGGCAGGTTTTTGATGGGTAGTAATAACGGCGGAAGCGATGAAAAGCCCCAGCACACCGTAGACATTCCCTACGATTACTGGATGGCGCGCTTCCCGGTCACAAATGAACTGTACTTTGCCTACACAAAAGCGAAAGGCATCAAACATCCCGTGGATGGCTGGGAAAAGAAAAAAGACCATCCTGTTGTTCGCGTCTCATGGGAGGATGCCATATCCTATTGCCAGTGGCTGCACGGCCTGCTCAAAGCCGAACTGCCAGCCGGGCTGGTCTTGCGCCTGCCCACCGAAGCGGAATGGGAAAAAGCCGCGCGCGGCGCGGATGGGCGCGAATATCCCTGGGGAAATGAGTTCGATAAAAATAACTGCAACACCAGTGAAGGTGGAAAGGGCGGTACGACCTCGGTTGGTTCCTATTCCTCGCGTGGCAATTCGCCCTACGGCTGCGCCGACATGACGGGCAATGTTTGGGAATGGTGCCATTCGCTGTATAAGCCGTATCCATACAAAGCAACCGATGGCCGCGAAAGTGAGACTGCCGCTGGCAGTAGAGTTCTTCGCGGCGGATCGTTTTATAACGACAATAGCGCCGCGCGTTGCACGTATCGCCTCGGCTACAGCCGCGTCGCCCTCTACTACTACTTCGGGGGTTTTCGGGTGGTGGCGTCTCCTGTTCTCTCCTGATAAGCTCTTGAATTCTGATTTCTGGGGAACCATCCACGAATGGGCCACGAATACTCGAATAGCCGGCCCCCATTCGTGAATTCGTGGTTATATTCGTGGACGGTTTTCCCAATCCCTTGCCCACTTCCACAGGGGGCAGTAAACTTCAATTACCAATCCCCAATTACTGATTACTGCCCACTGAAAACTGATCACTGGAGCCCTCATGCAACTCAAAGGAATATACGCCCCCATCGTCACCCCCTTCAACGCAGACGAAAGCATCAACTACCCCGTCCTTGAACAACTGATCGAATACCTGATCGCCAACAAGATCGCAGGGCTTGTCCCAGGCGGCACCACGGGCGAAGTCTACGCCTTCACCGAAACCGAACGGCTGGAGGTTTTCAAATTCACCAAAGAAAAAGTGGACGGGCGGGTGACGCTTATTGCAGGCACCAACTCTGGCGCCACGCGCGACGTTGTCCGCTACTCGCAGATCGCCGAGGGGATGGGCTACGACGCGCTCATGGTCGCCGTCCCGCCGTATTCACGTCCCAACCAGCGCGAACTGCTCGCGCATTACGAAGCCGTCGCCAAAGCCGTCAAAATTCCCATCGTGCTTTACAACTTCCCCTGGCGCGCAGGCACCGAAGTCAGCTACGAAGTGATGGACGGTCTGACCAAATACGATCACATCATCGGCATCAAAGAAGCCAGTAGCGACATGTCCCGCGTCTTCGAGTTCCGCCTGCGCTACGGCGACCGCTATCAAATGATCTGCGGCTCCGACGATCAAGCGCTCGACTACTTCCTGTGGGGCACAACTTCATGGATCGGCGGTGCCGCCTCCTGCGCTCCGCTTGAACATCACAACGTGCTCGAAGCCGCACTCGCCAACGACTTCGTCACCGCCCGCAAACACATGGAGGTACTCCTCCCGCGCCTCCGCAACATGGAAAGCGGCGGCTACACC
>JACRBN010000028.1 GCA_016213105.1 Chloroflexota bacterium | reverse complement strand
CGTTTGGAGCGCAGGGTGAATCGATGCATGTGTTTATGCACACAGATGTTCGCAAAGACTGGCTCGACAATCGCGAGCCGCCGTGCGGAAGATCAACGTTGATATCTCAAAAAGAGTGCCCCGGAGGACATCATCCGGGGCACTGAGGGTGGGACGGTTTCTAAGGACGCTTTGTTAGCCTGCTTTTTGCTTTAACCGAATTTCTGCTTTAAGAATTTAGCAGAATTTTTTGTTCCATTCCAGTCTGCAAAAAGTATTTGAATCTCTTTGGCTTTTTGACGCGCCAAAGGATTATTCAGTAGTTGTTCAATAGAGTTTAGCAAAGTTTTACGGGATAACCTGCGCTTGCGAATACGAATGGCGCTACCCTGTCGAACAATGGCGTCAATATTGCTTTCCTGTTCGGGCTGTAAACCAATTCCTACAAATGGCGTACCTGCGGCACAAGCAGTTTGCACAGTACCTTGCCCACCGTGAATTACCGCAATGTCAGCAAGCGGGTTTACTTTAGGAGCAGGGAGCCAATCATAAACCAAAACATTTTTCGGAACAGAGATGTTTTGATTTTGGATGTGGGCTTTAACTGGAGCGATAACGGTGTAAGGGGCATTATCAAAACTTTCAATGACGGTTTTAAGAATATCCCGATTGGCAGAACTTCCCATAGCGCAATAAATAATGGGCTGTTCATGCGATAAGTTTAGCAATTCGGAAGGAGTTTCGCTTTCGAGATGGGCAAAAATTGGTCCAACATATTGCCAATTTTGGGGTAAATCTTTCACACCTGCTAATTCTGGAATATCGGTAACTAAATTGAAATCGCCTTCGTAAATATCTACTAATCGATTAATAGGTGGAATTCCATAGTGCTTGGCAACTCGTTGAAAAGGCTTTATCCAAAGTTTTGTGCTTTTGAGCCAGTCGTTAGTGATGCGGTCTAAAAACTTGCTTGGAAATATACGTAAAAATGGATAATCGAATTCATCAGGAAATGTAGATAAACCCGCTTCCAAAAATGGGCGGGTTAATGGAAAAGGTAGCACATAAACTAATGGAACTTTAGCGGCTCTGGCCGAAATTGTGACGCTTAACGTAAAGCCAATAACAACAGCAACAGGATTCAATTCTTGATATAAAGCAATTTCGCTTTCAACCCGCTCTTTCAATTCTGATTCGGTAAACGGGTCGTCGAAACTTTCCATGCGGTCTACTTTCCAAAGATGTTCAATTTTCTCTTTGGTAAGCCACGGAGTCATGGGACGAAATTCAAAGCCTGCTTGTTCAATCAGATGAGAATAAACATCACTATATCCAAAAAACACACAATGAAATTTATCTTGCGATTCTTTGGCAATTTCAATCATGCGTGTTGTTTCGGCAATGTTTAGCGTTTCGGGAGCGAAGACTAAATTTTTCAAGATGTATTCTCCTTTTGCGCGGGCGGGCTAACGGCTGGCGTTACCGGCAAGCGCGGGGATTTGGCAGCTAGAAAACCAGCAGACGCCGAATCCGCCATTGGGGCCGCGATCCCAAAAGTGCGGGCGAAAGCCCCGCACTTGTCCGGTGCACGCGGTGTTAGCCCGCTTTTTGCTTTTACCGATGACTCATCTCAATCATCATATCCTTCAGGGTTCTCTTTGCCAGCAAGTATAGCTCTGAAATCGGTTAGTGACTCATCAAATGAATCAGAGTCAAACTCATCAAAACTCTGTTCGCGCGGAAGTATGATATTGAGACAGTGCATTGCCATTCGCACTCGCATACGTCTTTCAAATGCCATGTCATTTATGTAGCCCGCCATTATTAGGAATTTTTCTCGCAATTCGGGCGGATAATACCACCAAAGCGTTGCGCCAATATCAACGGCTGGGTCATCTAGTGACATAGACTCTAAATCTATCAAGTAAAGTTGCTCATCGGTTGAGATAAGCCAGTTTGCATTGCAAATATCGTTGTGCGAGGCCACCAAGCCTGTCCCTTGAAAACCTTTAACCTGTTGTTTGATGTAAGCGAGACTCTCGTCTATGAAATCAGCAACACTTGGAACTTTCGACTTGTGGCGTTCCCATTTTTGTTGAATATGGGCAAGCGACTCCAATCCCACGACACTATAAAGGTTAGATGAAACTTTGGGAAGAACCTGTTTTACTTCGGGATTATGATGTATCTGGTTAATGGCTAACGCAAATTGTTCTAGACGGATACGATAATCATTCCGCGATGGACTTTTGCCTGTAATGTAAGATTGAACGATTATGGAAGTGCCATCTCTCAAAGAATCCACTGCTAATACTTGTGGCGTTAAGCCAATCGAAGCCACTACTTGATACTTTGTTGCTTGCACGCCTAACTTTACAAAATAGATATGCTCGTTACATCGTGCAAAATAGGTTTCATGCCCACTTCCCTTTGGAAGCGTTAATTCCCAAGGTTGGTTTGAGAAACGCTGTTGAAGAAAAGCCTGAACTTCCTGTTGGTGTTGTTGCCTATTCTGCATAGCAATCTCAACGATGATTTATAGCCAAATTTTGCGCGGGCGGGCTAACGAGACTATCGAAAAACTCCTGGTTCGAAAAATGTTCAAAAAATCTCCCACAACAGGCTAAAAACAGCCAAAATGTTGTGCGGAACACCAAAAACCAGCTGCTTTTCAGCGTTCCTCTCCCACTTTTCAAAAATTATTTTTGAAAAGTGACTTTTTCGACAGTTTCAACGGTTTGCGTTACCCGCGCTGGGGCGGGACGAGGCAACGCCGTCCGAATGGAAAACGCTGAGGCGAAGAAACTGCCTGAAAAATGCGGCGACTCCCCAGCGTCAAATGCACGCTGTGTTGGCTGGCATTTTGCCATACTGTACACCTCTCGAAGAAACCTTCACCGACACACCTATTTGGGTTGAATTCCTGAAAGTCGAAGAATACCTTCAATATGGAGCGCTTTCATTAGGGCAGGAAGATTGGTTTCTTGCATTTGGCTCAGAAGTTCTTCGATGGAAACATCCTTTTTGAGTCCAACCGTTAGAAGATATTTAGAATTCAATTCGATCATCGCAGTGATTTCACGTGTTCCAGCGATCAAAGTATATTGCAAATTTCCATTGTTCAACTCCGATGCAATCCGTTCTCCCAACGCAGCCATTGCTGCGCTCATTGCGGTAACTCGATCTGCTTCTGCTCTTGGCTTTGCTGGGAAGGATGCAATCAATGTTCCACTCATGTTCACCAGTGCGAGCCACTCAACCTGTGGCATATCCAACGCAATCTCCGCTAGAAAGCGTTCCAAATCTCTGCGACTAGGAATTTCTTCTGACTGCGAGTTGTCAATATTTCCAAACAGCTTCTTTATCATTGAGGTTTCCTTTGATGAGACGACAATTTGAGATCTACCGAAGAAGCCCTAAACCCTTTATCGAGACAAACAATGACTTAGCCAGCCAACGAGACTGTCGAAAAACCGGAATATTGAAGGGTCGCCCCCGGTCAGACGCTCGGATTTTCACCGCGGACAGGGGCGGAATGGGGAGACAGGCTCAAAATAGGCTTATGACAGCGCCCCGAACACGTGGATCTTGCCGATATTGTGTACCAGAGCGAACAAACCCCATTGTACATCCACTTTGCGTTTGGAGCGCAGGGTGAATCGATCCAAGTGTTTATGCACACAGATGTTCGCAAAGACTGGCTCGACAATCGCGAGCCGCCGCGCGGAAGATCAACGTTGATATCTCAAAAAGAGTGCCCCGGAGGAAGTCCTCCGGGGCACTGAGGGTGGGACGGTTTCTAAGGACGCTTTGTTGGGCAGTTTTGATGTTGAAGCAGTTAATTGATGCCAAAGTCAATCACCTTTAATTTTTTACAATCAACTATATCCCATAATTCTATGGCTGTTTTCTGACTGCTTCTATAGGTGAAATAGGTTGCGGAATTCTCAAGCAAGATAATATTGTTATACATTTTGCTGTCAAACCGAAAAATCTGATTCTTGACTGGTCTGCAAGGATTACCGTCTGGTAAATTTCTGGTAAGTTGGTTTACCCAATTTTCTTTCCATAAGACATCTTTATTTGTTGGGTAAGATGCAAGAGAGATAACCCCATCAATTTCTTCTTTAACAGCTCCAGTCTCATTGTCTATTAGTTTTGTCGCCAATTTACCATTATTATCAAATATCGATGCTAATGTTTTGCCATCTGGGCTAATGTCGTAGTAAGTCTTTTCGGGTGGGTGTCCCATATCTCGAAAATAATTGCTTTCTATAAGTGCATTTGTAGACAGGTCAAACACTTCCATGCTGTAAGGTAATTCTGTAATGTACCAGACGAAAAAATAGACTTTTCCAGTTTCAGTAAAACGCACATGAGATGCTGATGGAAAAAGACAAGAATATCTATCAATAACTAATCCCCAAAGACCTTTACTTAAATCATATAAGGCATAATTTACGCCAATTCCATCACAGGAATTGTGGATACCTTCTGTTCTAAGGATTATATGGCTGTTTTGTTGATTAATTGTAATCTCGGTTATCTCAAAAGACGGAATCAATGAAGTTACTTTTTTTTCAGGAGTATCTTCACTCGACGACAAATTCAAAACATAAACCGAAAATCCATCAGAATAGGCAATGTACTTTCCATCAGGACTGAAAGCAATGGGTAAATGTGTTCCATGAAAATAACTTGGAATTTGTCTATTAATAAACCTGAGTTCGTTCAAAGTTGCACTATCGTACAGAGAAATTCCATCAATTTTGCTTACAGCAATAATGTGATAATCAGGTGAGATTGCATACTCATAAATCTTATCTAAGTCGGCAACATCTGTTGGGGCTGTTGTATTTTGAGGTGCGACCGTAGATGAAGGAATCGGCGAGTTTGCAGGAATCAATTCGGTTGCTGGCGCACAGGCAACCAAATTGAATATAACTAGCATAACAATCACGGACGTTTTTAATTTCATGAATCTCTGTGCTTTGCAAGGAACTGCCCAACGGCTTGACATTGACCTGCGTGTGGGTGGGCGTGGATTCTGCTTGGGAGCAGGAAATACTCGAAGCCAGAAAAATACTCGAAAACCTCGCAGAATCCCACACGTCAGGTGCACGCTTTGTTAGCCCGCGTTATTGTCAATCGAATGAAACTGTAAAAAAAAGAACTCTATGAACGAAGATTGGTTAAGTTTCTCCCAAAAAGGTGAGTTCCAGTCATGCTGGAGAGCAGGCTCAACTTTGGGAATTGAATATAGCACTATGGCAAAAAATATGAAAAGGTACACAATGTTTGTCCATACTATATTCTGGTATGCGCTGAGTAAATTCAAACTTAGGAAAAAAGATGTTATACCTCCCATGAGTGAGAAGTAACAAGGATTTAACCATAATTCTGTTTTCTTGCGCACAATTATAGATACAAGTACTGGATATAAGAAAACGCCACCATACTGCAGGATTGCCAATAATCTTTGATTAGTTAAAGATGAAATAGAAACTTTAATTACGAAACTTATAATCAATCCCCAAATTAGTGCAGACAAGAACGCATTGATATTTGCTCGTTGGAGTGATTTCATTATTGGAATATGCTCCTTTATTCACTTAACAATTTGTTGCGCGTCCATAGATGTTTATTGTATTGATGCTACAAAGAAGCGGGCTAACGGCAGGCGTTACCGGCAAGCGCGGGATTTGGCGGAGAAAACCACCAGACGCCGAATCCGCCGTTGGGGCCAGACTCCCCGAAAGTGCGGGCAACGCCCCGCACTTGTCCGGTGCACGCAGTGTTAGGTTTTATTATTGCTTTCCACAGATATTACTACTTTTCCTCTGGCATGTCCTGCTCCAAGATACCGAAGCGCTTCAGCAGCTTCACTTAACGGATACTGCCTATCAATAATAGATTTTACTTTGCCAGCTTCAAAAAGTTCTTGTATAAAAACCAAGTCATCTTGATTTCGTTTTGCGCTTACGCCTGACATTTTCCTGCCGCCAGTTTCTGACATCATTGACCCCATGAGCATAGACTGGAAGATTTGCGCCATAGAACCTCCAGCCATAATATAAATACCCTTGGGAGTTAAGGCACGTTTATAAGCCGAAAGCGAATGATAACCATTTGCCGCAAAAACAAGATCGTACTGTTGACCATTTTTGGTGAAGTCCTCTTTAGTGTAATCAATAACATGGTCTGCCCCGATTGAGCGTGCTTGTTCCAAATTCCTAGTGCTACACACCGCGGTCACTTCAGCACCGAAAGATTTGGCAATTTGCACCGCAAAAGTTCCCACACCACCTGATGCGCCATTAATTAAAACCTTTTGTCCCGCCCGAATCTGCCCTTCATCGCGCAGACCCTGCAGGGCAGTGATCGCCGCCATAGGTATTGCTGCGGCTTCATCGAACGAAGTATTGACAGGCTTTAATGCCAGTGCATTTTCAGGAGCACATGTATACTCGGCAAAACTGCCTTTTACCATCCCAAACACTTCATCACCTGGCTGAAACTGCTTGATGCTTTTGCCAACTGCTTCAATCCGCCCCGCCATGTCAGCGCCAAGTCTCGTGTTTTTGGGTTTGAGAAGCCCTCCGCCCATGAATCGAATCAAGAATATATCAGCGGTCAGGAAATGCCAGTCATAAGCATTTACGGATGCCGCATGAATTTTTATCAAGACTTCATCATCCTTGGGCGTAGGTTTTTCTACATCCTTGAGTTGAATAACATCAGGTGATCCATATTTTTCGTATACAATCGCTTTCATAAGTATTTCTCCAAGGTTACAAAAAACCTAACGGCTTGCGTTACTTGCTGGCGGGAGGGACAAGGTAACGCCATTTTAACGGAACTGGTTGGAGCCAAAGAAAACGCTTGAAAACGCGGCGCATACCCGCCAGTCAAGTGCACGCTGTGTTAGCCCGCTTTTGTAAGAATGTGAATTCTTATTGCTTCCTCGATAAATTCTCGTCCAAACGCTTCTACCTTTTTAGACTCAAGCGTGTTAAAGCCCTGCCGACATATAAAGCTTTCGCGTTCGGCTGAGTAAGCTATTTCTCTCAACGCAGGGACAGGTGTATTGTGAATTTGGTCAAGTTTCTCATAGAAGAATGGAGATTCCTCCCGTGATATAAAAACACTTACCCCATTTTCTACCTTGGTCTGCATTGGATAACTTGGTAAACCAAAGAAGAATAAATATCTAGTGTGTTGTTGACTTGAAACAAAATCTAATTTGAAAAACCAACTTCGTTTAACAATTACACCTTGTTGAGCGCTGAGGTATTTTTCAAAATCAATAACATCATAACCAGTAAAATGAACAGTAACAATATCCGACAACTCGTTTATGGTGTCTACGGTTTGCTTGAAATAGCCCCGCATCAGTTCCATCGCGCTTTGCCATACATCGTACTGAACTCGAATCTTATTTTCCTGCTGCGCTTTTACATCTTTCATTAATGAGCGTGCCCATTCTAATTTTTCTGCCTGCTCACCAACTGCTCTCTCGTATTCATCTAAACTTTCCTCAAGTGTGTCACAAACCAACGAAATAAAAGGTGTTAAGTCCGTGCCATGACTGGTTTCAAGCGCATCATAGTATCTTGCTCTATCATCACGAGTTATGACGGAAATTGGATAACCATGTCTCATAAGAACAAGATTCATGAGAATACGAGCGGTGCGTCCATTTCCATCTACAAATGGATGTATATAAACAAACCACGTGTGAGCCGCACACGCTAAAACAACAGGACTATGTTCTGATGAATAGGTCGGTGCCGTTACCTGCTCTAGCCATTTAGAGAAGTTCTCCATCTCGTCTGGCACTCTAATATAAGCTGGCGGCTTATATTTAGACCCAGAGATTTCGACTTCGGAAAGACGATATTTTCCACCATTAGCATCATCAATTCCCCTTAGTATGGAAGCATGGATTTGACGAACGTCGTGCGCGGTAATTGGCTTTTCTGTTTTTGTTGCAAGTTCCTCGAAGAAGTCCATCGCGTGCGCAAGATTCTTAGCTTCGAGAGAGTCTTTCAATGGTTTGCCAGTGATTGTGAGACCTTGTTCAACAACCATTCTGGTTTCGCCATAATCAAGGCGATTTCCTTCAATAGCGTTAGAGTGATGAATGTTCTTTATACGGAAATACTGCTGTATCTGCTTTAATACTTCAGGTGTGAGCTTCCCTTGACTTCGTAATAGCTGTACACGCTTATCGATTTTGGATACTAACGGCAAAATTCCTTTGTCATAAACATAGGATGTGCCACCGATTTGAACGTCTGGATTGTATTCAGTCATGACCTAGCCTCGTGAACAGATTATTTCATTGGGTATATTTTACTTTGTTTGGGCGGGCTAACGGTTTGCGTTACCCGCGCTGGGGCGGGCGGCGGAACGCCGTCCGACTGGGAAAATGCTGAGGCGTAGAAAAATGCTTGGAATCGCGCCAGAATCCCCAGCGTCGGGTGCACGCTTTGTTGGGCGTTTTTGGATTAGAGCGATATATGAATTGAAATATCTCCAACTTTATCATTTTCTGGCATTTGCAAATTAATTTTGAAGCGACTTAGGAAATATTCCGCTAGTTCATCTTTATGGTTATGAGTTGCTCCTGCACGGTTAAGGATGCGATTTACACTTCCTGTAAACATATCAGCAATTTGCAGTAGCAGATTTTTCTTTGAGTCTGCTGTGTAAACTTGGTCAAGTATAAGTTTCTTCTCAAAATGGGTTTGGGCAGACTGGCTTAATCTGTCCTTTAAATTTTCAACCAATAGTTTGTCTAAAGTCGTCTCTTCTGCGTCAATCCAAACTTGAAGCGTTCTTGGTAGCGGCGCTCTACCAGATTCGTGTTCGTGTTTAATGCCTTGCAAAAGAAGGTGGTAATACATGTCTGTGAAAGCGTCTCGTGTCTTTCCAATGCCTGAACGTGGAACGCTAATTAATTTGAAACTCACAGCGCTTGCATGTTGCCAAAACACGTCCACAACTTCTTTATATATTGGAAGACTATCTCGGTCAAGTTCTTTGAAATGAAATTCTTTAGTAAAACCTGCTTGCTCTTTAATTTTACGAACTGCGCTATGGACAGCCATGTATTCTGCTAAAAACCAAACACTACCGATAATTAAGAAATCTGCATTTTTTCCACTATCATCCATATAAACCGTGAAAATAGGATAACTCGGCTTGTCTTGAATTGCCTTTTGCTTTTCTTCTTCAGATAATTTACCACGCTTTTCTCGAACTTCAGGAGTGGCGACGAATAATTTATATTCGTTTTGAATTTTCGCTCTTGCTCTGGTCAGAGTCGTTAAAGGAGTAAGTTTGTACAAATCTTTTGGGTCAATTGAGCCTCCATTGTAAATATCGCTCTCAAATGTTTCCCAATACCTAAGTTGTAACGTAATATCAGAATCTCTCGCGCTAGGGTAATGATTTAATATCCAAGCAGTTTTATCTCTAATGGTATCGGTAGTGAAGGAAGATAGGTTTTCAATAACTTCTTCACGTTCTTTTTCGATAACCTGCTTTTTGTCCAATTTTTCTTTTTTGGATTTCTTTGTAGGCTTTTCTTTTTCTTGCTCTTCTTGATAATCCCAAAGTGTTTGCATACGATTCCCTATGATTACTCAAGTTGAAAATATCTTATGCGTCAAACGCCCAACTATTAATTAGACAGAATGGTTACTATATGTAGTAACCACCCAAAACAGGGTTGCTACATATAGTAACCCCATAACGGCAGGTTACTACATGTAGTAACCTCGAGCCCAGTTTAATCAGTTTCAGACAAGCTTTCATATCCTGATGCGCCTCCGGGTTGCTCTTGCTTGCATGATGTGGAACGTGGCGGCCCAAGATGAATACCCAATAAAACGCTGGCTCAATTGTAGCATTGCCCTGGCGAACCCGCAATCTTTCCCAATCTTAAATCCACAGTCGAAAATTGCACTTTTCTGGCTTCGAACAAACGCAATTTTGGACTGCGTCGGATCTAAAAAACTCCCAAGCCAGGCGATGTTTGGAAATTTCAGGAGGACAAGCCAGCCTGGATCAGGATCTGCTCCACGCTCGCTTCGATGGATTGGTCGGTCGTATCCGCGATCAGCCAGCCTTGCCGGGCGAGATCGGCCACGTTCGCCCGCAGGTGTTCATACACCGTGCGGATGCCTTCCGCGATGTAGACACTGTCCCCGCCCGGGCCGGAGCGCTTGAGGTTGCGCGCCTCCGCGGCCTGCTGGCTGGGGAACAACAGGATCCTGTGCGTGTTTGGTGCCTGGAAAAGGCGGCTGTATTCGAGTAATTGGCTGTTCGGATCCCAGAAATCGTCGATGACCACGCTAAAACCCGCCGCGTGATAGGAGCGCGCCATCTGCACCGCAGACTCGCGCGCCAGGCTCAACTGCTCGACGAGTTCCTGACTCCACTGGCTGCCGGGCAGCGCCTTGCCCGCGACCACCATGTCCCGCAGGTCATCCACGGGGATGTGAATGCTTTTTTGAAAACGGGCCGCCAGGGCGCGCGCCGCACTGCTTTTGCCAACGGCGGGCGCCCCCGCCAGAACAAAGATATAAGCCATCGCGCATCTCCTCATCATCCATTACTCGAAATAAAGCCAGCCTGGTCAACAGTAAAGTGCATCCTGGGGGCGACCCGCGTTCAGCCTGCCTTTTGGAAGGCGGAACGGGCGCTGTGGAGGAAATCGTCCCGCCTCATCGCTTCAGGTCGCGCGGAATGAAATTTTTCCCGCTGACCCACGCGCCCACCGCCGTCCCCAAAATCGACAGGGCGAAGCAGATCAGCACGGCAGTCTCGAAGCGGCCCTGCGTCAGCGCGTCCAGCACGGGGGTGTGCTGGGTGTTGACCGCCATGCGCCAGGCCTCGGGGATCAACGCGCCGAGGACCGCGCCCAGGACTGCCCCCAGTCCCATGCCCGTGTAGGCCCCAAAGCTGACTCCGCCGGTGGCGCCCGCCGTTTTGGCGGTGGCCAGCCCCGTCAGCGCGCCCGTCAAAATGCCGAGCGCCAGCCCCACGCCCGCGCCGATCAGCACCCCGCTCCACGAGACGGTGATCGCGCCCGCGGCCGCGCCCAGCAGCGCGCCCATCCACGCGCCCAGCCCCGTCCCAAAGATGGCGCTCGATCTGTATAGTTCGTTGGATTCCTTCATGATGTCTCTCCTCATTTGGCGAATGATTTGCGCGAGTATATCCTGTCTGGGAAGGGGTCACAAGACGAGCGGATTTTTTCGTATCTTCTCAAAAATTTAGGGCGCGTCCTGGAGTCCCGAGGTTCTACTTCGGGACTCCCATCGCAATGCGAGTTAAAACCCAATCGGCAGGGACGCCAGGCCGCGGATGACGAAACCCTTGGCGAACTCAATCTCGCCCGCCAGGTGGACATTCGGCAGACGCTGGAGCAGGGTCTGGAACAGCACCTGCATCTCCAGCCGGGCCAGCGGTGCGCCCAGGCAGTAATGCGTGCCCAGGCCGAAGGTCAGCAGGGGATTGTCGCGGCGCGCCAGGTCGAACTCGTCGGCGCGCTCGAAGCGCAGCGGATCGCGGTTGCCCGCAATGTACAACAGACCCACCTCCATGCCGCGCTCGAGCCGCGCGCCGTTGATCTCCATGTCCTCCAGCACGTAGCGCTCGAACATCGGCAGGGGCGTGTCGTAGCGCAGCATCTCATCCACGCCGGTCTTGAGCAGGGACGCATCCCCGCCCGCGACGGCTTCCTTCAATAGGGTCATCTGTGCGGGGTTGCGCAGCAGCGCGCGCAGGCCGAGCGCCGAGCCGTTGACGGTGGCTTCGTGCCCCGCGTTGAGCAGGAAGATGCAGGTGGCGCGCAGTTCGTCCTCGCTCAAGACCTGTCCCTGCTCCTCGACCTGCGCCAGCCCGCTGATCAGGTCGTCCTGCGGGTGGATGCGGCGTTCCGCGGCCAGCGCGCCGATGTATTCCATGAACTCGGTCGCGGCGCGGTTGGCCTGGTCGACCTGTTCATCCGTGTAGCCCAGTTCGTACAGCTTGACGATGGCCGCCGACCACGGGCGCAGCAGCTGTCGGTCGGCTGCGGGGATGCCCAGCAGGTCGGCGATCATGGCCACGGGCAGGGGTTCGGCGATGTCGCGCACGAAGTCGCAGACCCCGTCGGCCTGCACCGCGTCGATCAATTGGTGCGTGGTGTCTTCGAGCTTGCCGCGCAGGCTCTCCACGCGTTTGGGGGTGAAGACCTTCGAGACCAGTGAGCGCAGGCGCGTGTGCGTGGGCGGCTCCCAGTCCATGAAGACGTTGTCCTGGTAGCGGCGGAACTCCTCCTGGCGCGGGTCGGGCGGCGGCCAGCCCAGTTCGTCGCGCGAGAGGATGTGCAGGATGGCGCGTCCCAGGCGCTTGTCCTTCAACAGCGCCGAGATGTCGGCGTGGCGCGTGAAGAAGACCTTGTCCCAGGTTGGGTCATAAAAGACGGGCATCTGCTCACGCAGGCGCTTGAGTTCTTCGTATGGGTCGGTAATGAAGTGGGGATGGTTCAGGTCGAGGTGATAAGTGGGCAGGGACATGCTTCCTCACGAATAAAGTGTTGTCGCGCGCAACCCCGGGGCTGCCCGTGAGGTCGAAGTGTAACCGATGCGCTTCGACTTTTCAAATTGTTGGAGTCCAACGTCTCCCGACGTTGGCATGAACTTCCAAAGTCAGGAGACTTTGGAGTCCAATGCTTCCCGACGTTGGACTGTGTCATCTCAATTTGCTGGTGATGAGGTTCACGCTGCGCGCATAGCCTTCATCCTCTTCTGTAACATCCAACCGCAGGATTTGACTCTCGGGGATGGCGGCCAGCCACTCGGCGACGAAGGTTTCCAGCGCCTCAGCGTCCGCCTCGGACGCGATGTTGATGCGGTCGCGGGCGGCCAGCCTGGCGCGGATGGTTGGGCGGGAGGCGCTTAGGGCCACGATCAGGTCGGGAGGCGGGAGCAGGCTGCGGGCGCAGGCGTGGAAGCGGCGGCACAGGTCCAGCTCGGGGTCGCCCAGCCAGCCGTTCGCGTGGAAGAGTCGCGTGAAGCCGTAAAAGTCCATGTCCAGCCCGCCATCGGTCAGCGCGGGGCGCGGGTCGGCGCGCAGCTCGCGTTCCTGTTCGGCGCGGTACAGCAGGTAATCGAGCTGGTTGGCCAGGGCGTAGCGCGCATCCGCTTTGAACAGGGCCTGGAAGGGGCGCTCGGTGTGGCTTTCGAGGCCGACCGCAAAATCGCCGCGGGCGTTGAGCGCGTTCAACAGGCTGGTCTTGCCCACCCCGCTCGGGCCGACGATGGCGATCAGCAGCCCCATTATGGACAGGCCTGCAAGGCGGCATCCAGGCCGCGGTTCTTTACGATGCCCGAGAAGCCCAGGCTCGTCATCTGCGCGCAGTACTGCGTGACGTTGATGGCGTTGTCGGTGTACTCGACCGAGAAGACCGGCTTGCCCGCCGCGATGAAGGGTGAAACGTCGGCGCACCAGCCCTGGGCAAAGCAGTCCTCGACCAGCGCCCAGTCGAAAAAGGGCAGCAGGGTCGTGATCTGCTCCACGTCGTTCTTCATGCCGATGGACAGGCCGCGCGCGTGGGCCTCGTTTGCGAGCCAGACGTTGAAGTCGATCTGGTTCTGGGCCGTGAGCGGGAAGCCGCTGGGGTTGGCGAAGCCGTTGATGTTGTCGGGGTCGACGCCGTCGAAGCCCTTGGATTTGCACAGGTCGAGCCGCGCGCGCAGGATGGGCGCCAGCAGGTCGATACGGCGGATGTCGAGCCATTTTTCGCCGGGCCAGCCGTCGTAATCGCTGCCCAGCACGGCGGCGGGATAGCTGGCCGCGTCGGGACGCCAGTCCTCCCAGGCGCCCGCGTTGAGGTAGCACATCAGCTTTTTGCCCTGGCCCTTGAGCGTGGCGATCTCGGTGGAGGTGGCGTCGAACAGGTCGATGTTGTAGATGTCCACGTCGAAGCCCAGGTTGAGCTCGTCCGCGTATTGCAACTGGATGGTCTGGCCCACGCCCGGGCGCCAATAGGACTGGGGTAATTGCGCCTCGCCCGAGTCGGGGTCGACGATCAGCGGCGAGGTGTCCACCGCGTCGAAGTTGGCGCCCGTCAGCACGTCGAGGGTGTGCAGCATGTCGTTATCCCAGCGTTCGTCGGGAGCGCCGCTGATGTACCAGTCCGAGCCATTGTCGGCCAGGACGATGCCGTAGGTCTTCATGGCCTGCAAAATGACCTGCATCTCGGGCGCAAAGCCTGAGATGTCGTAGGAGGCTTTCAGGCGGAAACGCGCGCCCATTGGCGGGGTGGAGGTCAGCACGCCCGGGCTGCCGCTGGTGAGGTGCCGCGCGGGCCAGATGTAGCTGTTGGTTTCATTGGCCGTGAAGCGGATGGCGTGATTGATGACGCCCGCCTCGATCTCATCGTAGCGCAGCAGGCCAGGCAGGATTGGCAGGCCGGCCGCGTCGGCGGAGGTCCAGCCGTCGGGGCGCAGGGCGTTCGAGTTCAAGTCCCAGATGGCGCCCGAGCCGCCCGACCATTGCCCGCCGCTGAAGGAGGCGTCGTAGATCTCGTAGAGATTGCAATCGTCCGTGTCGACCGTCAGGATGTGATGGTCCGAGCCCCACTCACGCTTCGGGTTTGCGGGGATGGGGTAAGGGCCAGGGTCGGATTCGTCGGGATAATAAAAGTCGACGTTATATTTGGTGACCGCCGCGCCCGAAACCACATTGTAGGGGATGCCGATTGGGCCGCCGTCCCAGGTGCCCGAGCCAAAGTCCATGTGGAAGCCGGTACTGCGCCCGATGGAGTTGATCCACTGCGCCGAGCGGGGGTGGACGGACAGCGAGTCGATGGGCGTGTTCCAGTAGTTATCCAGCGGGTAAATGGGACAGCCGCCGATGCTGGGGCCGACCAGGTCGATGGCGGGCGGGGTGTAGGTCGGGCCGTGGATGGCGCGCAGCAGGAAGACGGCCATCTGGGCGCGGGTGAGGGACGCAGTGGGACAGTAGCGCAGGGGATTGGTGCCGCAGCCGCCCGTGTAGTTTTCACCGTAGAATGCCCCGATCCAGTCTTTGGCCCAGAAATTCGCGGGCACATCGCTGAAGAGGTTCGCCGAGGCGGGCGGGACGTAGCCGTCCCCGTGGACGGCGCGCAGCAGAAAGACCGCCATCTCCGCGCGGGTGACGCCTTTGTTGGGACAGAAACTAAGCGGCTCCGTGTCGCATCCGCCGGTCACGCCGTCGGCGTAGAGCTGGTTGATCCAGCGGTTGGCCCAATGGGTGATGGGCACATCCTCGAAGACCGCCGCGGCAGGGGGCGGGGTGAACGCAGGCCCGTGGATGACGCGCACGAGGAAGATCGCCATTTGCGCGCGGCTGACGATCCCATTGGGACAGTAGATCAGGGGATCCGTGCCGCAGCCGCCGGTCACGCCTTCGTTGTAGAGTTGGTTGATCCATGCCACGGCCCAATGATATTGCGACACGTCGAGGAAAACGTTGGGCGCGGCGCTCGGGCGCGCGGCGGGCTGCGCCTGGACCGGGACGGACACCGACAGGGATAACGCGAGCATCAATCCGAGCAGGAATATTCTTTTGAACATGCGGACCTCCTCATGCGGCCAAACAGGGTGGTTTTTTCTCTCCACCGTACAAACTCCGCGGGGACGCAGATGAACGCTGAAAAACGCAGACTTTTTTGTTTTCTCAGCGCCGATCAGCGTTTTCAACGTCCCGATGGAACAATGTACGGTGGAGAAGTTTTTTTACCGCTGAAGTGCATTATATATTAGACCTCTTGCGAAAGTCCCAGAGCGCTAACCACGGAGGCACAGAGTTTTTAATTGGTTTTCTCAGTGTTTCCGTGTCTCCGTGGTTCAAAAGGTTTTTCACACGTTTCTCTTGTCCCTTATGCAAGAGGTCTATTCGAATCGCCGCCGTGCTTCCAGCCCGCCTTTTGTCACAGGGAACAGGAATGCAAAGAACAGGTCCGTTTATGCGCAGGCAGGAGGATTTGGTACGGGACTTTTGCTTTAACCCTGTCCTTCGACTGCGGACTTCGCGAAGAACACTCAGTCCTCCGCTCAGGACGAGGGTTTATTTCGCGGAGGAATCAGCGGGCCTGGCCCGAGTTGGGATCCAGCATCAGGCTGGATTCGTCGACCGCTTCGAAGTCGTCTCCTGTCAGCACATCCAGGGTGTGGACGATGACCTGGTTCCAGCGCGAGTCGGGGGTGCCCGTCACCGTCCAGCGCTGCTGGCTGCTGTTATCGGACAGGATGATGCCGTAGGTCTTCATGGCTTGCAGGATGACCTGCATCTCGGGCGGAAAGCCCGATATATCGTAGGAGGCCTTCAAGCGGAAGCGGGCGCCCATCGGCGGGATGGAGGTGAGCACGCCCGGGCTGCCGCTGGTAAGATGGCGCGCGGGCCAGATGTAGCTGTTGCTTTCATGGGCGGTGAAGCGCAGGGCATGATTGATCACGCCCGCCTGTACCTCGTCATAGCGCACCAGGCCGGGCAGGATCGGCAATCCCGCCGCATCCGCCGAGGTCCAACCCGCGGGGCGCAGGGCGTTGGAATTCAAATCCCAGATCGCGCCCGAGCCGCCGTACCACTTCCCGCCGCTGAAGGTGGCGTCGTAGATTTCATACAGGTGGCAGTCATCCGTATCGAGGATGATGATGTGACCATCATCGCCCCACTCCTGCTGGGGATTGGGGGGAATGGGGTAGGGACCTGCGTCCGATTCCAATGGATATTGAAACGTGAGGGTGTATTTCGGGACGGCCGCGCCCGAGATCACATTGAACGGCAGTCCGATTGGCCCGCCGCCCCAGGTGCCCGAACTGAAATGCATGTGGAAGGGCGCGTCCCGCCCGATGGAGTTGACCCACTGCGCCGAACGCGGGTGGACGGGCAGGTTGTCGATGGGCGTGTTCCAGACGTTATCGAGCGGATAGATGGGACAGCCTGCAATGCTGGGGCCGACCAGATCGATGGCGGGCGGGGTGTAGGTGGTGCCGTGGATGGCGCGCAGCAGGAAGACCGCCATCTGGGCGCGGGTGACAGAGGAATTGGGACAAAAGCGCAGGGGATTGGAGCCGCAGCCGCCCGTGTAACCCTCGGCGTATAACTGGGCGACCCAATCCCTGGCCCAGTATTCGGCGGGCACGTCGCTGAAGATATCGTCCGAGACGGGCGGGACGTAGGTCCCGCCGTATTTGGCGCGTAACAGGAAGACCGCCATCTGCCCGCGGGTGACGACCGTGCCCGGGCAGAACACCAGCCTTTCGCCGCTGCATCCGCCTGTCACGCCGTCGAGGTGGAGCTGGTTGATCCAGCGGTTGGCCCAATGATTCGTGGGCACATCCTCGAAGATGGCGGCGGCAGGGGGCGGGGTGAACGCAGGCCCGTGGATGACGCGCACGAGGAAGATCGCCATTTGCGCGCGGTTGACAGTTTGTTCGGGGCAATAACGCAGGGGATCGGAATCACATCCGCCCGTGACGCCTTCGCTGTAAAGCTGGTTGATCCACGACACAGCCCAGTGATGCTGCGACACGTCGAGGAAGACGTTGGGCGCGGCGTTCGGGCGGGGGGCGGGCGACGAATTGGATTGAGCCTGTACCGGGGCGGAGGGCGCAAACAACAGCACGGCCGCCAGCCCAAGTAAAGTCAATTTCCTGAGCATGAACATCTCCTTAAATTGATAAAGATTCCAACGGTAAATATACTTTTAGGGTCTGATTTGATACAAACGGAAGTATAGTTGAAGTGCCGTCCTTTATCCCCTTGCAAATCACTTACCGCCTAACAAAAATGTAAACTTTCAGGCCGGGAGATTACCAGTCAGCTCGCTTCTGGCGAGCAGCAGGACAGCCAACAGAATCAACGCGCCGCCCGCCAGGGTCATGAAGGGCAGGGCTTCGGAAAACAACCAGGCCGCCAGCAGCACGGTCACGATCGGTTCGAGGGTGGAGAGCATCGAGGCGTTGGTCGGGCCGATGAGCTGCAAGCCCGCCAGGAAGGTGGCGACGGGGATGACCGTGGCGACCAGCACGGTGGCGATGACCGCCCCCCAGCCTGCTCCCGTTTGCGGAAGCTGCGGCCCGTTGACGAGGGCCAGCGTGCAGTACACCGTGCCCGCCGAGGCAAAGATCACTGTCGAGGATTGGAAGGCCGAGACCTTCTGCATGACGCCCGTCCCGACGATGATGTAGACCGAGTAGATGCCCGCCGCCGCAATCGCAAACAGGATGCCCGTCCAACTGCCGCCCTGCGGGTTCGCGGTCAGGGCCGCGCCCAGGGTGGCCAGGCCCAGGGCAATCAGCTTGGGCAGGCTGAACTTCTCCTTGAGGAAGAACGCCGAGAGCACCGCCACGAAGACGGGATACAGGTAGAGCAGCAGCGCTACCAGTCCCGCCGAGGCGAACTGGATGGCGGTCAGGTACGAATACGACTGGCCGACGTAGCCAATCGCGCCCATCCCGATCAACTGCCAGAGCGTCCGTCCGCGCGGAAAGGGTTCCCGCCGCGCAAGCAGCAGCAGCGCCATCAGCGCCGCCGCGAAGCTGAAGCGCAGGGCCAGGATGGTGAACGTGTCCATGCCGTCCGCGTAGGCGTAACGGCCAAGGATCGCCAGCGTCCCGAAGGAGGTCGCTGAAATGACGATGAGCAGGGCGCCAAGGAGTTTATTCAAGAAGGCATCGGCAGGTTCAGGATTTGGGCTGGGACAGGGTTTCCATGCAGCGGGTGATTAATTCATTGAGCACTTTCAAGTCCACGTCCGCGAGTTTGTTGAGGTACAGGCAGCTCTTGCCGAGCTTGTGCTTTCCGAGTTTCGACAACAGGTGGGCATGCTGCTCGAAGCCGCTCATGGAGTACAACGTCAGGTTCTGTTTACGCGGCGAGAAACCGATGGGGAACCAGTCGCCCTCCTGTCCGCTTGCGTATTTATAATGATACGACCCGAAGCCGACGATGTTTTCGCCCCACATGCTGGGCTCGGCCTGGGCCGCCTCCCGCATGAGCGCCAGCACGGTGAAGGCATCGTTTCTGCGTTGTTCATCCGCGACGGAATTCAGAAAGTCCGTGACACTCGCATCGTTCTTTTTGGTCTTCAACTCAGCCATGTTAATCTCCTCTATTACCATATCAATAAAAAACGTAAGCGGCATTATACGCCATCGCTGCCTGGCAATGCAAATGTGGCGCGAATTTCGGACTACAATCGCACACAGGCAGCCTGATGTCCGCGCCTTCCCGTTTTCCCCGTAACCTTTCCCGTTTTTTGACGACTAATCGGATATAGCGTGTCTAAATTTTGTTTCCCGAGAGTCAACCCATGTCCAGGCGTTTCCCTCCATTTCTGATTGCCCTCCTGCTGTTCACCGCCTTCTTCGCAGGCATGACCGCCATCCAGTTTGCCACGCGCGACCTGCCCGATAACGACGGCTTCTATCACATCAAGCTGGCCTACCTCATGCGCACCGAGGGCTTGAAGCCGTCCTTTCCCTACCTGCCGCTCAGCATCCTCAGCGCGGACAAGTTCTACGATCACCACTTCCTCTTCCATGCGGCGCTGATGCCCTTCACCTTCGGCGACCTGCGTCTCGGCGCCAAGTGGGCCGCGATATTTTTCTCCAGCCTGGCTTTCCTCTCCATCTGGTATTTGTTTTATCGGCAGAAGGTGCCGCTGGCCTGGCTGTGGGCGCTGGGATTGCTGGCCATCTCAAACGCCTTCCTCTATCGCATGAGCGTCACGCGCGCCCAGTCGCTTTCGCTGATGCTGCTGGCGCTGGCCATGCTCTGGCTGCTGGAGGGTAAAACCTGGCGGCTGGCGCTCCTGGCTTTCCTGTACGTTTGGACCTACGATGCTTTTCCGCTCCTGCTGGCTATGGGCGTCCTGCACTTCCTGGCCGTGGCCATGACCGAACGCCGCTTCGACTTCCGTCCGCTGCTCTTCATCGGCGGCGGGATCCTGGCGGGGCTGGTCATCAATCCCTATTTTCCCGACAACATCCTTTTTTCCATTCAGCACATGCTGCCCAAGCTGGCCGATGCCACCTCGGTGCGCGTAGGCAATGAGTGGTACCCCTACGACACGGGCCAACTGCTCGACAATTCCCTGCCCGCGCTGGCCGCCTTCGCCAGCGGCATCCTCGCGCTGGGACTCTCGGGCCGCAAAATGGACGCGCGCACCGCCTTCGGATTGCTGGCCGCCCTGCTGTTTGGCTTGATGCTCTTCGAGGCGCGCCGCTTCGTAGAATATTTCCCCCCCTTCGCGCTGATCTTCGCCGCCCTGGCCTGGTCCCCGCTGCTCTCCGACCTGCGGCCTGCCCCCGTTCCCGAATCGGATTCGGCCTCGTTGGGGCTTCCCGCCTTTTCCCTGCGCGCCTATTGGCCCGCGGCATTGATTGCGTTGACGGTGATCCTCGGGGTGCGACTCTCGCTTCCCGCCGCACAGGAAAGCATGCGCGGGAGTAAACCTTACTACCTCTATGCGGGCGCGTCCGCCTGGCTGGCGGAAAATACCGCTGAGGGCGAGCGTGTCTTCCAAACCGACTGGGACGACTTCCCGCGCCTGTTCTACTACAACACGCACAACACCTACCTGATCGGCCTGGATCCCACCTACATGCAATTGTATGACGCGGAGATGTACGATCTGTGGGTGAACATCACCCAGGGCAAGCTCGAGAATCCCTCGGGCGTCATCCTGTCCACGTTCGAGACCCGCTACATCCACACCGATCTGAAGCACGGCGCTTTCCTGCGCATGGCTGCGGACGACCCTGGCCTGCGCGAAGTCTACCGCGATGACCAGGCCGTCATCTTCGAAGTAATCACGCCGTAATCGCTACTTGACCTGTGTCCGCATATACGCGGCCAGCCCGAGAATGGTGAGCGCCACTCCCGCCAGCCCCAGCGCACCTGGGATCGCGCCGCCGAGAAAGAGGATCTCCCCGAGCAGGGAGAAGACCACTTCCATCGATTGGGTTGCATCCACGGCGGCGATCTCGTAGGGCTGGTTGCAGAGGTGACGCGCGTACAGGAAGAGCGTGGTGGCGATGACGCCTGACAGCAGGGCGACCAGTGCGGTGCTGAGAAGTTGTCCACTGGAGGGGGCGGGGGGAGAGGTGAACAGAAGCAGCGCCATCCAGAACGGGATCGAGCCGAGGGTCAGGAGCAGGACGCGGGCGAAGCCATTGTCCAGGATGGGGTGATCGATTTTTGGAATCCGCGGGTGATGTCCCAGGCGCGCCTCCCAGACGAGTTGATTCCCCAGCGGGTAGGCGAAGGCCGCGACCAGAATCGGCAGGGCGCTGAACAGCACCTCGCGCAGACTGCTGAGCGTGGCGTGTTCGATGTTGACGAGCAGGATGCCCGCGAAGATGATGCCCGTGAAGAGCAGGCCCCTCGTCGGCACCCTGCGTCCAAAGAAGACCAGTACGATGGGAGTGGCGAGGATGGTGGTCTGCCAGGTGGTGGCAACGATCCAGCCCGCGGCATATTGCGAGCTGAAGGTGATGAGCGCATAGAAAACGCCGAAGCCGATACTGCCCGCCAGAATCCAAAAACACCAGTGCTGGAGGAACACATCCTTCACAGCGACCAGCGCTTTTTTGCCCTGCGTGATAAGCAGAAGTGCGGCCAGGAAGACCAGCATGAAGCCGAAGCGCAGGCTGGAGGTCCAGGCCCAGTGGCCGCCTTGCAGGCTCATGGCGCGGTTCAAGACGAAGGTGCTGCTGAAGAATAAAGCCGCGAGGCTTCCCAGTGCGATCAGGCGTGTCATGTGATGCTCTCGTTTATAAAAAATCCGTCAGCAGGCTGAACTGCTGACGGTATTGCTCGGTGCCCTGCTTTACCACAGGGACCTTGTGGAGTCCACTGCGCGGCCGCGGCTATGTTTTTTCCCCATCGATCAAGGCCCGTCGAAGTTTGCGATACAGCACGATGGGATAGTCGCCTGGGATGAGGACTTCCCCGATGCCAAGATCGGGGCGCGGCGGACGTTGGGTGATGACCACGCGTTTATCCTGCCTGAGGATGAACAGGTTGCCCAGGCTGCCCAGCCATTCAGTCAACTGGCGCGCAATCGGGAAGCGCACCTTGTGATACTGGCGCAGATACATCAACGTGTTTTCATCATCGATGGGGACGAAGGCCAACGCCACAAGGAAATCATCCGAAAGCCAGTTCTGCCATAAGTTGGGCATGTAGACCTGGATCAACGGTCGGTGTGTTGGCTCGGACATCTCCGATGGCTTGATTGGCTTCTGGCCTTCGTCGGGCGCATTGTCCACCCACATATCGATGCGATAGCTGCCAGGCGCGAGTTTGATCTCTTTGGCAACGGGCCCGTTGACCAGGGTATTACCACCGCGCCCGATGCTGTTGTGATGGACAAAGGGCAGATGCACCACATCGAGCTGGTTCTCGATGGCGCGCGCATAATGGTTGGCCCAATGATCCTTGATGGTGGTGTACACCATATCCTCGGTGATGTTATCGAACCACTGCAAGGGCGGATAGTCCCCGTCCGCGCGCGGCTCGCCCCACCACATGTAAACAAATCCATGCGCTTCGCGGGTTGGATAGGTCTTGACGTGCATGGCCTTGGGCGGATCGGAATTGCGTCCGTTGGCGGGGATCAACTTGCAGGTCCCGCTGGTGTCGTATTCGAATCCATGAAATGGACACTGGATGCAATCGCCTGTGATCGCGCCGATGCTGAGCGCCACGCCGCGATGCGGACACAGGTCGCTCATCACGGATAATTTGCCGTTGCCGTCGCGCCAGGCGACGATCTTTTCTCCCATGCGTGTGAAGCCGATGGGTTTCCCTTTTTTGACTTCGTTCGATTCGAGGATGACGTACCATTGATTGGGGATCATGTTTTCCTGGGGAATGCGTAGGGGCGGAGCATGCTCCGCCCCTGCATGGAATTACAACGGTTCAAACCTTGCCGTGAAATGTCTCAATAATTCAGGCGCGTAGGTGAATTTATATCCGCGTATCAAATCCGCGCGGGACTTGATGCGCGCGGCGCAATCGGCGACGTAGTCGAGGTGACTCTGCGTGTACGTGCGGCGCGGGATGGCCAGCCGCAGCAGTTCCAGCTTGGGGTAGATCATGTTGCCAGAATCAGGGTCGGGGTAGGCGAACATGACCGAGCCGATCTCCACGCCGCGGATGCCGCCCTCGCGGTACAGTTCCACTGCCAGCGCCTGGCCTGGGAACTCGCCCTGGGGGATGTGCGGGAAGACGCTGGCTGCATCCAGGTAGACGGCGTGTCCGCCCGCGGGCTGGATGGTGGGAATGCCTGCGTCGTTGAGCCGCGCGGCGAGATAGGCGGTCTGCGAGAGGCGATAGGCCAGGTAGGCTTCGTCCAGGCCCTCGTACAGGCCGACCGCCATCGCGTCCAGGTCGCGGCCCGCCAGGCCGCCGTAGGTGGGGAAGCCCTCGCGCAGGATCAACTCGTTCTTGACCTGTTGGAAGAGCGCCTCGTCGTTCAGGCACAACAGGCCGCCGATGTTGACGATGGCATCCTTCTTGGCGGACATGGTCATGCCGTCGGCCAGGGCGTACATCTCGCGCGCAATCGCGACCACGGGCTTGTTCTCGTAACCCGGCTCGCGCAGTTTGATGAAGTAGGCGTTCTCGGCGTAGCGGGCCGAATCAATGAAGAAGGGGATCTTATACTCGCGATAGACCGCCGCCACCGCCTTGAGGTTCTCCATCGAGACGGGTTGGCCGCCGCCCGCGTTGTTGGTGACTGTCATCATGCCGAAGGGGATCTTCTCCACGCCGACCTTACCGATGAAGGCGCGCAGCTTGGCGAGGTCCATGTTGCCCTTGAAGGGATGCGGATCCGCGGGGTCGAAGGCTTCTTCGATGACCAGGTTGGTCGGGCGCCCGCCCCGCGCGCGGATGTTGGCATCCGTGGTGTCGAAGTGCATGTTCGAGGGCACATACATCCCAGGCCGCACCAGACAGGCGGACAGGATGTTCTCGGCCGCGCGTCCCTGGTGGGTGGGGACGAAGAACTTGAAGCCGAAGATGTCCTCCACGGCAGCCTTGAGGCGGTAATACGAACGCGCGCCCGCATAGGATTCGTCGCCGCGCATGATGGCGGCCCACTGCTCCTGGCTCATCGCGCCCGTGCCCGAGTCGGTCAGCAGGTCGATGAAGATGTCCTCGGCTTTCATCGAGAACAGGTTGTAGCCTGCCGCCTTGAGCGCGGCCTCGCGCGACTCGGGCGAGATCAGGCGGATGGGTTCCGTCACCTTGATGCGGAAGGGTTCGGGGGGGTAGGGATGGGTCATTTGGGTCTCCTGAAATTTGAAGTGGTGTCAAATTTTGGGTAGCGAGCCTGGCATTTCCCCTGATCGCCATTCGGTCTCCAATGACCCGATAATTTTACGACGAAACTGTTTTTTCAATCGGTAACGAATGTCATGAATATTGGCTGGCAAACCGTCCACGAATGGTGCACGAATGCACGAATATTCGCCGCCTAATCGAGTATTCGTGGTTTTATTCATGGATGGTCTTTATACTTCCTGATCGCGTTATCCCGTCCAATTCGTTGGACAGGCTTCATGTCCCTGCCAGGGAAGACTCTCCGATACTCCAATCTTCTGCGCCCAAAGTTGAATAACAGCGCGACAGGTGCATCTGTCGCTTTCAGATAATTGATGACCTGTGCCAGTTCGTCATCGGTCAGTAGGTGACTGAACGCCTTGATTTCCACGACCACCTGCTGATTTGGAAATAAATCCAAATAGAAGGTTGCAACCCGTTCACCTTCAAGATTGACAGCGACCTCAAATTGGCGGTTTGGCTCGATCCCTGCATGGTTGAGTTTGACTTCCAGGGCTTTCTCGTACACTTCTTCCTTGAAACCATACCCAAGTTCGTTGTGGACTTCCATTGCCAGACCGATCAATTTGTAGGTCAGGTCATTTCCTGTTGAGTCAATGACAAGGGGCATTTTTCCTCCGCTGAAGGGGTGTTGTTTCAGTTTAAAGAACCGGCCACGAACCCTTCGACACTCCCTTCGGTCGCAGGGCAAGTTTTTAACGAATGCACGAATATGCCCAACTCCATTCGCCGAAGGTTCGTGCCCTATTTGTGGATGGCTCTTTCGATCTCCCAAAAAACCGTCCACGAATAAAACCACGAATACACGAATATACCCAACTCCATTCGTGTATTCGTGGCCTATTCGTGGATGGCCTTCTCGATCTCCGCCAGCGTTTCCTGCGCGGACTGCAAATTGGAATGACGCAGGCGTGTGAAAATCTCGACGGCGCGGCGGGACAGGGATAAGGCCTCTTGTAGGGGCAAATTGCCAATTTGCCCTACATTTTGTTTGAGCAGGGCTTTGGAGAGGCGGTGACAATCGCCCGCAATCAATTCCTGCCGCCCGACTTTTTCTGCCAGCGCGAGGGCTTCGCGGGCGAGGGACACGGCTTCTGCCCACTGCTCGCGGTCGAGGGCGAGTTCCGCCAGGTTGCCTATGTAAATGGCTATGCCTTGGTTGTCTTTGATTATTTTTGCAATGCGCAGGGCTTCACGGTAATCGCGCTCGGCGGCGGGGTAGTCTTTGTTGAGAGATTCTACACCTGCCAGAGAGTTCAGCGCGATGGCGACATCGATGCTTTCGGGGGAGATGGAACTGAGGATTTCCACAACTTCGCGGTAAGCGGTAATTGCTGAGGGGTAATCTTTGTTCAACTTGTGACCAAGTCCACGCAGTTGGATGGCAATGGCTTTGTTGCGCGGAGTGCTATCCTGCCAGTGTTCGGCGGCGCGGGCGGCACACGCCAGCACTTCGGTGGGTTGGTTGCGGAGGTGGTACAAAAAACCTACCCGATATGCCCGCCAGCCTGCATTCTCTTTATCGTTGGCGGCGAGGGCGCGCGCCTCGACTTGCTCATCTAGCCAAATTTCTTCATCCCACCTTCCTGTGAATTCGAGAAAGAGCATGAGTTGGTGGCACACCGTTTGCAGACGGTCATTGTTGCCCGTTAGCAGGCGCGGCAGGGCGGCGGAGATGAAGTCCCATTCGGCGTCCAGCATGGGGTATGTTTCGTAGTCTTGGTTTCCAAAGCCGCCGTATTGTATGGCGAGGGCGTAGGCGCGGTTGGTGAGGGCGTCGCCTGTTTGGGTCACGGCTTCGGGGCGGCGGGTGCGGATGAATTTCGCTGTCAGCGGGGGCAAAAAGTAGGTTTGGGCAGGCAGGTCAGAGGTCAGGATGGAGCGGTCGGTCAGGTCTTCCAACGCGGTCTCGGCGGCGCGGGCGGGCAGGTCGGTCATGTCCGCGATCCACTTGAGTTTGGCGGGCAGGCTGAAATACGTCAGCGCGGCGAGGACTTTTGTCTCGTCGGCGGTGAAGGTCTCCAGCAGGTCGCCGAAGATGTATTCGAGCGGGTCGTTTCCTTTGGGGGCTTTGTCAATGAAGGCGCAGGCTTCGGCGATGGTGCGGCACTGCGAGCCTTCGCGCCCCAATTGCCCCGCGATCCAGCGGATGAAGAGCGGGTTGCCCTGCGTGATCTCGTACAGGTCTTCGCGCTCTTTTTGAGAGGCGCGGGCGAGGCGCGGATATTTGGCGGCGAGTTCGGTGATGAGTTGCAGGGCTTCGTCGCGGGCGAGGCGGTCGAGGCGCACGATGCGCGCGTCCACGTCGGTGCGGCGGCGGGAGGTGACGATGGCTTTGTTGCCTTCGGGCAGGCGCGAGAGGAATTGGAACAGGCGCGTTCTTTCTTCTTCTGGGAGCGTCTCAAGGTTATCGAAAATCACCAGGGCTTTCTTTCCTGCTAAGGCGAGGCGCAGTTCGTTGGGACGCGCATCGGGCGCGAGTTTTTCGAGACCGTCTGCGCCCAGTTCCTTGCCCAGTTCATCCAACATGGCGAGGTAGGTCGGGCGGGTGAAGTCAGTCAGTTTGGCTTCCCCTTCGGCGGTCAGTTCGCGCACTTTGGCAGTGATGAAAATCTTGCGCTCGAAGAGTTCCGCGGACGCATCGTGCGCGGCTTTGATGGCAAGCGCGGTCTTGCCGATGCCGCCGGGGCCGTCAATGAGTGCGCCCCAGGTGCGGGAGTCGGGGGAGAGGGCGGATTTTATGATGTCAAGTTCGGCGGCGCGACCGAAGAAGTAGGGTTGGGTGGGGAGGGTGGAACCAGATTTACGATTTTCGATTGACGATTTACGATTGGAATTGTCAGCGGTGTTGTGATCCCCGATGATGAGGTTGCCGCTCACGTCGTGCACCGTGACCGAGATGTTTGCCTGATGGGCGGCTTCTTCGGCGGCCTGGCGTTCAGCCAGATAACGTCCGACGGATGATGCGATTTTCTGCGCCAGGTTATCAGGTGTGGTGAAAAATTCAACGGGCTGGGTTTTGACCTTGGCTAGAAAAGCGTCAAGGTTGGTCTTCTTGTCGTGCTCGATATGTTTTGGATGCCAAAGATGATCTTCATCGATAACGAAGCCAAAGATGGGCTTTTCTGATTTTTGCGCATGGATGAATTCCTGCTCGGTAATGGAAACATCCTTGCCGTCGGGAATATATCCGTAACGGTGCGCGTAAATGCCGACAAAGAGGTGGCTGTCTTCCACTTCCTTCAAACAGGCCTGGGTGGATTCAACTGGACGCGCGCCAAACGCTTCCATCCAGATGACGTGCAAGCCGAGTTGTTCCAGCGCGTCATGCGCGGCTTTGCGATGTTCGATCAGGTCAAGGTAGGTGGAACTGAGGAAGACTTTCATGGACATCCCTGCGGTTTGAAGTCTGATGGATTGATTTTACAACAAAACCACGTTTCAAGCCCTGACAAATACTAGAAGACTATATCGGGATAGCCTTCTCACTCCCGGTTCACCAGCCAGACCCCGAACAGGATCACCGCCCCGCCCAGCAGGGAGGCCCAGGTCACGGGCTCGCCCAGGATGATGGACGCCACCACCAGGCTGGTCAGCGGCTCGATGTAGAGGAAGGCGCCCGTCTGCGTGGCGGGCAGGGAGGCCAGCGCGTCGAACCAGGCGATGTAGGCCAGGCCCGTGGTGAAGATGCCCAGGAAGATCATCGCCGTCCAGCCGCGCGAGTCGAGCTGCGGAATTTCCGCCAGTCCGTTCTGCGTGAAGAAGGCGGCCGAGGTGAACAACCAGCCGATGGTCATGACCCAGAAGGTCATGCGCGTGGACGGGTGCTCCTTCAGTCCGCGCCGCGAGAGGATCGAGAAGACCGCCCAGTTGATGGCGCTGATGAAGATCAGGAAGTCGCCGATCACGCCGAACTGGCCCGCGAAGAAATTGCCCAGGTCGCCCTTGCTGACCACCACGATCACGCCGGCCAGCGCCACGCCCACGCCCAATCCCTGCGGAAGGGTGATCTTTTCCTTGAGCGTCATCCAGGCCAGCAGGGCGATGAAGACAGGCGCGGTCGAGACGATCCACGCGGTGGTGGTGGCCTGGGCGGTTTGCAGTCCGTTCGATTGCAGCCACTGGTGGAACGTGATGCCGATGAAACCCAGCAGGGCAAAATAGCCCCACTCCCTGGGTTTGGGCCAGGCGAACTGCTTGCGCAGCACCACCGCCGCGCCGATCAGCGGGATGCCCATCGCAAAGCGCAGCCACACCACGGAGACGGGTGAAATTTGTCCCACCGCGATCTTGGTGGCAATAAAGGAAGCACCCCACACGACGACGGCGAACGTGGCCTCCAGGTAGGGGACAAGGCGGGATTTGGACATGACGTTTTCCTTGGGTAAAGGTATCTATTCAGCCAACCTTGCGAAGGTTCGATTTTTGCCAAAAGAATGGCTGTAACCACACATTTTATTGCGGCCATCCACCTGGATGCCGCAATAACCTTCGCAAGGGTGAATAGTGTGACGTTTTCCTTGGGCTAAAGTTGCCTGATTATATAATACCCACGGTCACAAATTGCGCTTTCCTCTCTCTAAAAGAGCGCAATTGGTGACCGAGTGCGGTATACGTCACTTGCCAATTACCAATCCCTCCACCTCCCGCCGTCAATTGCGCCGACCCGCCAACTTGCATCGGGTATAATATGCCCTTCGGAGGCTCTTTCATGGAAATTACCTGGTACGGACATTCCTGCTTTCGTCTCACCGAGCGCAATTTTGCCACGGTGGTGACCGATCCTTATGATAGCAAGGCCATTGGCTACGAAGCCCTGAAACTCAAGGGTGAGATCGTCACCGTCAGCCACGCCGCGCCCGGCCATAACAACGTCGACGCGGTCAAAGGCACAACGCACGTCATCGACGGCCCGGGCGAGTTCGAGATCGGCAGCGTGTTCATCACGGGCGTCCAGACCGACAGCAGCGGATCATCCAAAAAGAAGACCGGCAACGGCTCCCGCAATACCCTGTACGTTTTCGATTATGACGGCATCACCGTCGCGCACCTCGGCGACCTGCAGCAGGTTCCCACCCAGGCGGAGATCGAAGCCCTCGGAACGGTCAACGTGGCCCTGGTCCCGGTGGGGGGTGGGGGCGGGTTGAACGCCGCCAAGGCTGCCGAAGTCGTCAGCCTGATCGAACCGAATATCGTCATCCCCATGCACTACGCCACGCCGGATCTCAAGGTTACGCTGGATGCGCTCAATAAATTCCTCAAGGAAATGGGCCTCGGCAAGATCGGCGCTCAGCCCTCCCTCAAGGTCACGCGCACGGGCCTGCCGAGCGAAACCCACGTGGTCGCGCTCGATTATCAGAAGAGTTGATGTAGATCATGCCAGTCAAAATCCTGATGACCTGGGACATTGCGCCCGAACACGAACAGGAATATTTCGAGTTTGTGATCGGCGAGTTCGTGCCGGGCGTCCAACGCCTGGGGCTTCAACCGGCCGAAGCCTGGGCCACACTCTACGGCACCTATCCGCAGATCCAGGTTGTCCTGCTGGCAGATAACGACCAGCAGGCGCGCCGCATCCTGGACTCGGGCGATTGGAGCCAGTTGCAGGACCGCCTCTTCACCTTCGTCAAGAACTACTCGCACAAGATCGTCCCCGCCCGCGGTGGTTTTCAGTTTTGATGAAAGTGGAACCCAGCCAAAGATCCTGGCCGTTTTTCTTTTGGATGTCGGCACTCGAGGGCGCGGCCGCAATGGCCGCGCTCCTTTCTATCCCGTCGGAAGGCGGGATGTTTGGATTCTCGCCCGCGCGCCTGGCCCTGGCCGTCGTCATCCTGGTCATCGGCCTGACGTGGATATTCCTGGCCTTGAACGCGCTCCGCTTCACGGCGCAACCCGCCGCCCTGGCCTCCCCCCGTTCCATCGGCCTGGCGGCCCTTTCCACCCTGACCTTCGGCCTGCTCCTGTTTCTCCCGGCCTACCTGGCCGCCCCCGAGCGCTATCTGCCCTCCCTGCAGGTGACCTGGTCCCTGCTGCCCTACGCCCAACGCGCCTGGCCCTTGCTGGCCTATCTGTTTGTCCTCTCGGCGCAAACCTTTTTCTTTCTGCTGTTCCTTAAAAACGGATTCCATCCCCGCAATCTTGCCGCGCACAAGCCTGTCTACCTCAGCGCGCTGATCGCCTTCCTCCTTCTTCTGGCCGTCTTTCTTTTCATCTCCCTCACCCGCCTGGGCCTGACGCCCGACCCCGCCTACTGGGGCGAACCAGGAATCCCCGTCCAGGGCTGGCAGTTGGTGCTGGCGCTGCTGGGCGGGACGGCGGTCTTCATTTTTTTCAGGCGGCGCGAGGCGGGACGGGTGCGCTTCCTCCTGCCCGCCTTGCTCTACGTACTGGCGGTGGTCATCTGGCTGCTCGTCCCGCTGGAGGTGATGCGCAACAGCTTCTACGTCTCGATGGACCCGCCGACCTACCAGCCTTTCCCGTACTCGGACGCGGGCTACTACGACTCGATGGCGCAAAGCCTGTTCATCGGCCATCCCTACCTGGGCGAGATTCCCACCCGCCCGCTGTACATCCTGCTGCTGGCCTTTTTGCACCTGCTCTTCGGCCAACGCTTTGACCTGGTGCTGGCGGGGCAGGCCTTCGTCTTCGCCTTCATTCCCATCATCTTTTACCTGCTCGGACAAAGACTGCACTCGCGCGCCGCGGGCGTGACGGCCGCGCTGCTCTTCATCTTCCGCGAGTGGATCACCCTGCTGGTCTCCTCGGCCACGCGCGTCTCCAACTCCAAGACCATGCTGGTCGACCTGCCGACCCTGCTGTTGGTCAGCCTGGCCTGCCTGTTCGTCCTGCGCTGGCTGGAGCGCAGGGATGCGAAGAGCGCCCTGGTCGCCGGCGGGACGTTTGGCCTGCTGTTGCTGCTGCGCACGCAATCCATGCTGCTGCTGCCGGTCATCCTGTTCATGGCAGCGCTGGTATTTGGGCTGAGACGGAGACCCTTCTATGTTCTTTCCGCTTTCTTTTTACTGGGTTTGTTGATTACCATCGCTCCCTGGCTGACCCACAACTACCTCGACTCGGGTCAGGTCACCTTCGACGCTCCCTTCCAATACAAGGTCATCGCCAGCCAGTACGCCTACACTGGCAACCTCGACATCGACAACGTCGACTTGGAGGGCAAGGGGGTGGGCGGTATCCTGGTTCAGTTCCTGCTCAAGGATCCTGGCTTCGTCTTCGGCTTTATCGCCAATCACTTCCTGGCGGGCTGGGTGGGCGGGTTGCTGGCCCTGCCGCTGAGCGGAATTTTCTCCCCGGTCACATCCTACTGGGCGGGCTGGGACGGCGACCTGACCTGGTACAACCTGGCGCTCGTGCTGCTCTACCTGGCGGTCATCGCCCTCGGACTTGGCTCCGCCTGGCGGCGCGCGGGTTGGCTGGGGCTGCTGCCGCTGGCCTTCAACGTGGGCTACTCGGCGGCCACGTCCATCGGCCGCTTCTCGGGTTGGCGCTATGACCTGCCCGCCGACTGGGTGCCGTATTTCTATTTCTCGATTGGCTTCGCGGAACTGCTGGTCATGGCGGCGGCTCTGCTGGGCGCGAAGCTGCAAAATGTTGGCTCCCCGAATCCACCCGCGCCACCCCGTGAAATCCGTGGCCGTGACCTGCTCCCCGCTGCGCTGCTCTTCGTCTTCATCGGCGGCCTGCCGTGGATTGCGACGGGCTTCTCGGCCCCGCGCTACGCCGACCAGTCCGTCGCGGAGTTGACGGCGCAGCTCAGCCAGGTCCCGGGCGCGCCTGTGGCGGACGAGATCGGAGCCTTCCTGTCCCAACCCGGGGCCGTGTTGACGCAGGGACGTCTGTTGTATCCGCGCTATTTTTATCGCGGCGTGGGCATGTCCTCGGCCAATGCCTGGCCCGCCTATGCAACCCGCGATTTTCCGCGCCAGGGATTTTTGCTGCTCAACCAGACGCTCACCGACGCCTACTTCCCGACAAAAGATGCGCTCGACCTTCCCCAGGCCGCGGACGTGATCCTGCTGGCCTGCCAGCGCGAAGACTACCTCGAAGTGCGACTGATCGCCTTCCCCGCAACGGACAAGTCCCACCTTTCCGCGCCGCTCACCACCCCCTGCGCCACTCCCTAATTACCAATTACCCATGCCCGCCTCCCTCCTCTCCTCCCGTCTGCTCGAATGGTACCGCGTGAACGCCCGCTCCATGCCCTGGCGTGGACATCCAGACCCGTATGCCGTGTGGATCTCGGAGATCATGCTCCAGCAAACGCGCGTGGAGACGGTCATTCCGTATTTCGAAATGTGGATGCAGCGCTTTCCGACGGTCAAGGCGTTGGCTGAGGCTTCGGAGCAGGATGTGTTGAATGAATGGGAGGGGCTGGGTTATTACAGCCGCGCCCGCAACCTGCACAAGGCGGCCAGGATCGTGGCCGGGAAATTCAACGGCGAACTGCCGCGCGACCTGGATGACCTGCGCAGCCTGCCGGGTATCGGGCGCTACACCGTTGGCGCGATTGCGTCCATTGCCTTTGGTATGGATGAGCCCACCCTGGATGGCAACCTGCGGCGCGTTTTTGCGCGTCTCTTCGATATAACCGAATCCGCTGATTCCCCCGCGGGCGAAAAAATATTATGGGGGCTGGCCGCCGAGCATCTGCCCGCGGGCCAGGCGGGTGACTACAACCAGGCGCTGATGGACCTGGGCGCGACCCTCTGCCTGCCCAAGAATCCGCGCTGCCTGCTTTGTCCGCTGATGGACCTATGCCAGGCGCGCATCGCGGGCACACAGGAATTGCGTCCCGTGCTGAAGCCGAAAAAGGTAACGCCGCATGTGATACATGCGGCGGCGGTGATTGTAAGGCAAATTGGCAATTTGCCCCATGTCTTGTTAGCAAAACGTCCCTCGGACGGACTGCTGGGCGGGATGTGGGAATTCCCCAACGGCCCGGTGACCGGCAATCCCGCCTGGGAGTTGGGTCAGGCCATGCGAACGGGATACGGCCTCAAGTTCCAGACCAGGGAACCGCTGGCGGTTATCAAACATGCCTACACCCACTTTAAAATTACCGTCCATGCTTTTCGCGTGGAAGCGGCCCACGTTCCCAATGATAAAAAACTGAAATGGGTGCCGATCTCCGAACTGGAGAATTTCCCGATGGGCAAGGTCGACCGGCAGATCGCGAGAAAATTGTAGGGCGGGATATTATCCCGCCCTACGTGTTTACGCCTTGCTCAAGGTCACGAACACCATCGGCTTGCGGCCGGTCTGTTCGTGCAGGTAGGATTTGACCGCGCTGGCGATGTCCTTCTCGCTGTCGAGGCCGTTGTGATTGACGATGTCCATCACGCGCCGGCGCACCTCGGGGATCAATTGCCCGGCGTCCTCGGGGGAGAGGAATCCGCGGGTGATGACCTCGGGGTCCTGCAGCAGGCGCCCGGAGTATTTGTCCACGTTCAGGTCGATCAGCAGGATGCCTGCGCGGGCCAGTTGCTCGCGCTCGCGCATCACACCGTGGTCCACATCGCCGATGGAGTCGCCATCCACGAAGACGTAACCGCCCGGGATGCGCTGTCCGAGTTTGATGCTGCCGCCCGAGAGCTCCACCACCTGGCCGTTCTCGGTCACGATGATGTTGGCTTCTTCGATGCCGACCTGTTTGGCCAGTTCGGCGTGGCGCATCAACTGGCGCAATTCGCCGTGGATGGGCATGAAGTGCTTGGGGCGCACCAGGTTGAGCAGAAGTTTCTGTTCCTCCTGGCTGGCGTGACCCGAGACATGCACGGGGGCGATGGCGTCATAGACCACCTTCGCGCCGCGGCGCAGCAGGCGGTTGATGGTCTTGCTGATGGTCTCTTCATTGCCGGGGATGGGGTGCGAGGACAGCACCACCGTGTCGCCGGCCTTCAGGTCGAACTGGCGGTTGGTGCCCGCCGAGAGCCGCCCCACGATGGACGAGGGTTCGCCCTGCGAGCCGGTACACATGATGACGACCTTGTGATCCTGCATTTGCAGGGCCTGGTCGATGGGCACGATCATCTCGTCGGGGATGTCGAGATAGCCCAGCTTGCGCGCGATCTTGACGTTGTCGACCATGCTGGGCCCGGCCAGGGTCATCTTGCGGCCGAACTTTTTGGCCGAGTCGGCCACCTGTTGGACGCGCGAGATCAGCGAAGCGAAAGTCGCCACGATGACGCGCCCCTGGGCTTCGTTGATGACCTTGTCGAAGGCGGGTCCGATCACCATCTCGGAGGGTGTCCAGCCCGGGCGTTCGGAGTTGGTGGAGTCGGACATCAGCAGGTCCACGCCGCGGCGGGCGAAATCCGCCAGCTTGGCGTAATCCGTGGGCCAGCCGTCGACGGGGGTGTGGTCGAATTTGAAGTCGCTCATGTGTACGACCAGGCCCGAGGGCGAGGTGATGCCGAGACCGACCGAATCGGGGATGGAGTGGCAGATGTGGAAGGTTTCCACCTTGAAGGGGCCGATGTTCAGCGTGTCGCCCGCCTGCATGGTGTGGATCACAGCCTTGCCGTTGCCGCCGTTGCGCGCCAGTTTGCCTTCGATCAGGCCGCGCGTGAGGGGGGTGGCGTAGACGGGCACGGGCACATCGTTCAGGAAATGCTGGATCGCGCCGATGTGGTCCTCGTGGCCATGCGTGATGACCAGGGCGCGCACGTGGTCGATCTTGTCCATCAAATAGCCGTAGTCCGGGATGATGTAGTCCACGCCCAGCATGTCGTTATGCGGAAACATGATGCCTGCGTCCACGACGATGATGTCGTTGCCGTATTCGTAGGCCATCATGTTCTTGCCAACTTCCCCAAGTCCGCCCAGGGGAATGATCTTCAATTTTTCTTTCTTACTCATTGTTTTTCCTAACTTCTTTTAAAAAGAATAGTAACCGCCTATTGGCGGAAAGGTCCAAATTCATTATTTCTCAAACTGGCGAAGGGTATTGCGCATTCAGGCCCGTTGTTTCAACAAACACGAAAAGCAGACAGTGTGTTGTGAAAACCGATCCTTCGCGAGGTATGACCAAGCAATCATGGGCATAAAAAAAGCCCCTGCCGACTAACTCGCGAGGGGCCATTCATTCCACAGCGATTGCTTCGAACAAACTGCCGTAAGGCAGTGAAAGTCAACTTAAACACTGTCAGTATAGCACGGGCAGGGGGGATTTGTCAAAGTAAAACAGGGAATGTTTAGACAATGTTAATGAACCTGGATGGCGGATGTCAAAAGTCTCCAGACTTTTGACATCCAACGACAGGAGTCGTTGGACTCCGCTGGGATGTTGCCAGCGCATAGCGCTTGCCGCGCGCGGCCAGCAGGTTGCAGTCCGATTGGGAGCCGCAGCCCGCGCAGTAGCCGCCGTCGGGGCCGATCTCGACCAGGCGGCCTTTCTGCACGAGCAGGCCCAACATGGACATCACCGCCGAGGGCTGCGCGCCCAACGCGCGGCTGATCTCGGCCAGGCTCAGACCGCTTTCCTTCGAGGTTAATAATTCGGTAAGTTGTGTCAGCATCGGATGTCCAGGAGTGTCGGAGCGCAGACTTCAGTCTGCGAGGCAGGCGGATAAAGTCCGCACTCCGTATTTACTTATCCCAGCCCCAGCAGGCGGCCGCCCTGGTAGACGATCAGCGCCGCAATCCACGCTACGACCGTCTGGTAGACGGCCGAGGTCACGGCCCAGGAAGTCCCGAATTCCTGTTTGATTGCGCCCAGGGTGGCCACGCACGGCACGTATAACAGCACGAAAACCAGCAGCGCGGCGGCGCTCAACGGGGTGAAATGATCGCGCAGGGCCAGGCTGAGGGCGGTATCCTCGCTGTCCCTCGCCTCGCCCACCAGGTGTACGCCCGGGAGGATGTCCAGCAGGATTTTGCCCGACTGGACGGCGGCCTCCACGAAGCCCTGGCCGATCCCGACCAGGTCCTCTGCAATCGTGGTGGGTTCCGTTATTTCGGCTTCTTCGCCGCCGAGGTAGATCTGGCTCATGGTGCTGACGACGATCTCCTTGGCCATGAAGCCCGTCACCAGCGCGCCGCCCGTCTCCCAGTTGTCGAAGCCGAGCGGGGCGAAGATGGGCGAGATGGAACTGCTGAATTTGCCGAAGTATGAATTCTGCTGGTCGGTCACGCCCCAGGGCAGGTTGAGCAAGATCCACATGATGATCGAGGAGGCCAGGATGACCGTGCCTGCCTTGCGGACGAATTCGCGCGTGTTCTCCCACATGTGAATGAGCACGCTCTTGAGCGCGGGCTGACGGTAGGGCGGCAGCTCCAGCACGAAGGCGGAGGTCACGTCGGGTTTGAGGATGGTGCGGGTGAAGACCATGCCTGCCAGCATGGCGACCAGGATGCCCAGCGCGTACATGGCCCAGATGACCGTGCCCGCGCGCGAGCCGAAGAAGGCCAGGCCGAAGACCACGTACACGGGCAGGCGCGCCGAACAGGACATGAGCGGCACGAGCAGCGCGGTCAGCAGGCGGTCGCGGTGGGAGGCAATCGTCCGCGTGGCGTAGATCGCAGGGACGGCGCAGCCGAAGCCCAGGATCATGGGGATGAAGGATTTGCCGTGCAGGCCGACGATGCGCATGAAGCGGTCCATCACGAAGGCGGCGCGGGACATGTAGCCCGAGTCTTCGAGCAGGGCCAGGAAGAAGTATAAGATCAGCAGTCCGGGCACGAAGACCAGCACGCCGCCCACGCCCGCCACGATCCCGTCGACGATGAGGGAATGAATCCATGACGGAGCCAGCAGCAGGTCCAGCAGGGCGGAGAACCAGTTCGAGATCGGCCCCGTGACAATCGAGTCGGTCCAATCCAGGAAGGGGGAGGAGACGTCGATCACGAGGCGGAAGATGATGTACATCACCGCAAAAAAGATGGGCAGTCCCAGCCATTTGTGGGTGACGATATTGTCGATCTGGTCGGTGAGGGTCAGGCGGTCGACCAGCGGACGCTGGAGCGTCTGGCGCACGACGCCGTTGATGAAGCCGTAGCGGTGGTCGGCGGTGAGCATGTCCACATCGTCGCCGAGCATGGATTTGAGATGTTCCATGCTCCGCTGCGCCGCGCCGATGATCTGTTCGCCGTTGGGCATGGACTGCACGCGCGCGAGAATGTCGGCGTCGCCTTCGAGCAGTTTGATGGCCAGCCAGCGTTTGGGGTAACGGCCCGTATCGAATTTGATTTCCTCGAAGGCGGCCATGATCCTGGCGATCTCACGTTCGAACTTGCTGCCGTAATCGAGGCGGAAGATTTCGTGGGAGGGGGTGGCGGTCATGTTTATTTCTTTCCGGCAGCTTTGACGGCTGTGGCGATCAACTCAGTGATGCCCTTGCCCTGGTTGGCGGTAGTGGAAATAATGGGGATGTTTCCCAGCATTTCCGAAAGCGTGGAGACGTTAATCTTCGCGCCGTCCTTGTGCAAGTCGTCGGTCATGTTGAGCGCCAGCACCACGGGCACATCCAGTTCAAGGATCTGGACGGTGAGATACAGGTTGCGTTCGAGGTTGGTGGCGTCCACCACGTTGACGACCACGTCGGGGCGTTCCTCGATGATGAAGTCGCGCGCGATGATTTCCTCGGGCGAATAGGCTGTCAGGCTGTATGTGCCCGGCAGGTCAACGATGTTGATGGTCAGCCCGCCGTGTTCGATCTCACCCTCCTTTTTTTCGACCGTCTTGCCAGGCCAGTTGCCCGTGTGTTGGCGCAGCCCCGTCAATGCGTTGAAAATGGTGGTCTTGCCCGCATTGGGATTGCCCGCCAGCGCAATGGTCAGGTCAGGCATGCGAATCCCCTCCATGCAGGAGTACCTCGATCTGCGCGGCCTCCTCCTTGCGCAGGGCCAGGTGGTAGCCCTTGATGAAATATTCGACGGGGTCGCCCAGCGGCGCATGGCGTTCGATCAGAATGGTTTCGCCTTTGACGATGCCCATTTCGGCAAAACGGCGGCGCAGGGCGGTGGCCCCGCCGATGCGCGTGATGGTGGCCTTCTGGCCCGGGCGAAGCAGGTGGAGTTGTGTGGGTTCGGTCATTGCGATGATTCCTTGTTGCAAGATTATTTTACGATGACAAATTCGGCCAGCGACAGGCCGAGGGCCACATCCTTGTCGCCGACTTTCAGCGTCAGCGGCCCCTGGAGCGGGGCGGCCTCCAGCACAGTCAGTTCCCGTCCTGGCAAAACATTGCGTTCCTGTAAATATTTGAGCACGTCGGTTGCAGTGGCATTCACGGCCAGCACTTTCAACGTCTCGCCTACCTGCGTGGCGCTGAGCGTTTTTCCATTCAGCGGCAAAAATGACCCGTCCACGGCAGGGATGGGGTTGCCGCGCGGACAAAACTTTGGGTCGCCGAGAAAGGTCGCCAGAGCCTCGGTCAACTCGGGGGCGGTGGCGTGCTCCAGCGAGCAGGCCAGCTCGTATAATTTGGCCCATTCGATGTGGAGATGCTCGTACAGGAACACCTCCCACAGGCGCTGACGGCGCACCACGTTGCAGGCGGCCTCGCGTCCCTTTTTGGTCAGAGCCACGCCCTTGTAGGGCGTATGCGTCAGCAGACCCTGGTCGCCCAGCCGCCGTACCATCTCGTTGGCAGAGACGGGCGTCACGCCCAGGCGTTCGGCCAGGCGGCTGATGGATACGATCTCGTTCAGGCCGAGTTCCACCATGGCTTTGAGGTACATTTCCGTACTTTCGCTGAGTTGCGACATGATTGTAAGGTGAGCCTCTGTAAAATGTTATGGTAAACCTTATTATTCCAGATGTCACATATCTTGCACAGGGAGGAATGTCATTACTTGCCTGTGAAAGAGCTTACAACCCCTTTCCTGGACCTGGGCGTGATTCCGTCAAAAAAGCGGACCCGGCCCGAGGGCCGAGTCCGCCAAACCTGCGTGGGGAGCATTTCCGCTACTCCGCCCGCCGTATGGAGAGGTTGGTAAAACTGCCTGCCGTGAACGATTCAAAGAAGATGCCCACGCTGCCTTCGGGATAGAAGTCGTCTTCCACACGGCCCAGTTCCTCGCCGTTGGCAGAGAAGATCAGCTCGTTGCCCTGGCAGATCGCGCTGAGTTGGTTGGTGTCGGGGCGAATGACGGCAGACTGGCCTTTGGCGAGAACGGTCATGTTCTTTGCATCCTGGGCATAGTATTCAGAAGTGTTGCGGCGAATGGTCCAGTTCCCGTCCGGCTGGATCAGGAACTCGTAACGGCCCACCTGGGTGTAGCGGCACATCAATCCAATTGCGCCTGTTTTGTCGGTGAAGCTGGTTTCGACGCTGGTTTCTATGGGCAGGTCGTACAAGTCGGGGCGATAGTTGAAGATCGTTAAGCCGTTATGAGATGTGACCAGAATGTGATTATCCTGCCTGTGTTCACGGTCATAAGTGTTATAAGCCCCATCCCATAACCAGGGACGGTTTTCCTTGCCCCACCAGTAATTACCACGATAGAACATATCATCCATGTTCCAGGCAAAAATCGTCTCACCCGGCCGGTAGGTGGGGATGGAGACCTGGTTGAGCAGGGGAGCCGCAGGCAAGATGGATGAACTCTGAAAGATTTTAAGCGCCAGGCTGTTGACTTTCATTTGGGAGCCTTCAAACACATCAAAACCGGATGTTCCAATCGAGGGGATATATACCGGCAATTCTACATTTGCCAGGGTTTCGCCGTTGGCAATCAGGGTAATCTGGCCGTTCACACATTTCAGGATGAATTGGTTTTTATCGGCGTTGATGCCAGCGCTGTTTCCATTGGCAAGCATTTTCTCGTAATTAAGCGCCAGGTTCCAATCACCATTACTGCGGATTTCTGCCCCAATGAGCGCGGCGCTATTCGAGCGGCAATGCAGAACGATATTACTGCCGTTCAGGAATTCAGCATCCAGACTGAGTTCTCCATTTTCGTATTCTTTGGTTGCATAAGGGTGCAGTGCATCCTTCTCTGGCGCAAGGAGTAGGACATTATCCTGAATCCTCAGGCGTGTATCTTCTAGATTTAAATTGAAACCGGAAGCTATTTTTTCGGGGGTATCGAATATTTCATCGTAGATGATATCCCCGGGCTGGGGCACTTGCGCCGGGCGGACCGTGTAACCGGCGAACCCTTCCCTTAAACTTCCCGGGGGATTGCCCATGAACAGAAAGCCATAACGTCCGCGCTGCCATTTGTTATCTTCGGCGTAAAGCAGCGCCTCACCGTTCAACGAAACGGAGATTTGGTTCCCGGCGCAGGTTAGGGTCAGGTTGACATTTCCTGCGGGCGTACCCTCCAGACCAGTCTGTCCAAGTAGGAAGTCTGACAACTTTCCCTGCTCATCGCGCTCCACACGATCCAGCACGATAATTCTCCCCTGGGGGTCGCTCATGTAGTGTACCTGATACCAGCCATCTTCAGAATAACGGCAGATCAGTCCGCGCGCCAGCAGGGAAAGCGGATGGATTTCGGCGCTGATTTCCACGTTGGGGCCTGGGTCGAAGTCGTTGATATAGCGATAGGTATGTGGAGCCGATTGTCCACCTGGGCCACCGATGAGCGCAGGAGAACCCGCCACACCAATCACTCCAACATCATCCTTGATCCAGTGGAGAGCCAGATCATCCAGCCTGGAAAAATCTGTGGAATAAATCGTCCCATCCGCGCCGGGCGTGGGGGCAGGCCCTGGCAAAGCGGATTCGCTCCATTGGGCGCGTTGGACGGTGAGACTGTCCACGATGCCTGCCAGACCAGGTTTGTCAAAAGTCCACCCCAGTACGCCGACCTGGCCCTGCGGGAGGGTATCATCATGCAAGGAGGCTTGCTTTATACCATCGGCATACAAGGTCAGCCGGTCCCCTTTGCATTCCGCGCGTAAATTTTTGGCCCGGTAAAGCCCCGAGGATAATGTGTAAAAATGAAGCTGTTTATCTTCGTCATATTTTGCCAGACGAATGCTCCAGGTCTCGTGTGGTTCGATCACAAACTGATACCAGCCAGTTTCCGAGTAGCGGCAGACAATGCCGATGTGTCCTGTGCCTTCCAGCGTAATATCCACGTCGGAAGTGCCCAAATCCTCTTCGTAGATGGAAAAGATACGCTGGTTGATTTCGGGAGCGCCGATATGGTAGAGGCCGCTGACCGGGTCGATCTGGTCTTCCGCGGGACTGACGGCGTGGGTCAAAAACGAATAGGCAAATGGACGCCATTTGGACAGGCTTGGATCATCCTTATCGAAACCGGTCTGGTAGAGCACAAGTTCATCCTGCGGGATTTGCGTTGGGCGCAGGGTGGGAATCGCTGTAGGGGCGAGGGTGGCTGTCGAAACGGGAGCAGGCGTCGGGGTGGCTGAATCGAGGGCGGCAACCTGCGTGGAGGCAGATTGGGCGGCGGGATCCATTTCTGTGGCTGCGGCAGATTGCCCATCGCCCCAATCTTCCACCTTGATGTTATCGAAGCTCCCTGCGCCCGCGCTATCGGCGGCATATCCAAAGTTGAGGCTGCCACGGACAAAGTCGCTATCTTGGGCCGAGCCGAGTTCCACGCCGTTGACCAACAGGGTGAGCTGATCGCCCACGCAGCGCGCGGCCAGGTTATTTTTGTCGGGCAGGATGGCGTCCGACCAGCCCTGGGCCAGGATGGTTTCTCCTTGATTCCACTTGCGGATGTTCCAGCGCCCATCATTGGAGATATCGAAGTAATAGCGTCCGCCAGCGCCTGGCTGCATGCGGCAGGCCAGGCCCGCCTCTACACGTGTCTTGACCAAAAACTCGACATCCGCTGAAATCTGGACATCGGCAAAGTCGAAGTCCTGGCTTTCGAGGAAGCCGGATGGAAATTCGAACAGGTATTTGCCGTCTTTGGTATTTTCCAACCAGAACAAATCAGTACCGGGACCACCGACATGCCATCCGAAGAAGGCTGCTTCGTTTTCAAAGTCCATGGCGTAGAGTATGGGGCGGTCGGATGTGGCGGCGGATTTTGGCCGCAGCAGGAGGAAAGCGCCGGCGGCGAGAATCAAGACCCCCAAGAGGATCCCAAGAGGAAAGAGCCATTTTTGCCTATTAGGTTTTGAGCGTTCTGCCGGCGCGGGAGATTTCGCTTTGGGTAATTCCCTGCCGCAATAGCGACAGACAAGGGCCTCATCCTGAATTTTCTCGGCGCAGTATGGACATTTTTTCACGTGGACCTCCCGTGAGGGGTGTGATTCAGCACAGTCAATGTTTGTGAAAGATGGCGCAAGTAGTTTATTCCTGTCGGTTGAAAATGTCAAATGAACCTGTGGAAAATTCCCCTGCCAGGATGCGATTGCCCTCCTCATAGCGCGCTCTACAGCCGCAACCGAATACTCCCGCTGGCGGATTGCAAATCCGCCAGGAGCGTGAACTTTCCCTGCCAGGATGCGATTGCCCTCCTTCATTAAAATGCAAGTTCGGCCCGCAGATTCTGCGGGCCGAACTTGTTGTTTTTATTCCGCTTTTTCGACCACCACGGTCGCTTCGGTGAGCAGGGCTGCGATGGCGCCGATGGCCGCCAGGGTGGGGGCGAGCAAAACGCCCACCACGCCGATGGTCAGCGGGATCTCCATCACGGTCTTGCCATCCTTGTCCTTGATGATGATGCGGCGGACGTTGCCCTCGTGCAACAACTGTTTGACTTTGGCGATCAATTCCTCGCCATTGATGCGAAATTCCTCGGTGTGAACTTTTTCGTCGGGCATGTTTTCTCCTTTACTTTGGAAATGGGAGTGCATTCCAGAGTTACATCAAATTATACGCTCGCAGCACCCCAGCGGTTGCCTGCAATCTGTAGGGACTGATCGTGGGATCGGTGGCAAGCTGCCTCCTGTGCTTCGTGACTATGGATGGGTTGTCGGTGCCCTTTTCAATAATTGGGGCAGCCAAAGAAAAACGATCAGCAAGGCCATGAGCAAATAAGCGAAAAGATACCGCGCATTTAAATTGTCAAAGACAGCCATGAGGATGGAAACGCCGCCGATAAACCAGACGGGCTGCATTCCCTGCCAGGCGTTGGATTGGAGCGTGGCAATTGCAATGCCAAGCACGGGCAGGATCAGCAGGCCCAGGTCGTGATAATGCAGGTGCGGGGACGTGAACAGTCCAAGCACCACCGCGAGGCCAATGTGTTTGCTTTCGATTGGCCCGCTTTTCGCCCACAACAGGCACAATCCGATCATGGCCGCCAGGTAGGCCGCCCAACTGACCGCATGGATGGCGTCTGAGCCGGGCGCGGATAGGACGCGCACCAACAGGCCCGTCAGGTTGAACATGGTGGCTTCGCTCATCCCGTACCCCCCGCCTTCGACGCTGATGAGGATGGCCTGGAGTAGCTGCGCTGCTCCCTGGAAGTTCACCATCAAAATGCTATAGGCTGCCAGGCTAAACGACCCTGCAAGAAACCACCAGAAGACCCTTCGACGATTAAAGAGGAAAGGGATGGCCAGGAAGATCGCGATTTGCGGACGGACGACCGTCAGGGCCAGCCCGAGCCCGGCCGCCCTGTCATTGTTGATCCCCAGCCCATACATCCAGATCATGGCCCCCAACAGCATCAAGGTTGTATCCTGGCCTTTCAGGATGCTGATGAAGATCGGATAGAATAAAAACTCCATCACGAGCAGGAGCGGGATGGCCTGATAGGCAGGCGCGCTGATTTTGATGAACCTGTAACTGTAATAAATTCCAAGGCCGAGGAGGGATACCAGCGCCAATTCCCAATAGAGATAGGATACGGTGTAGTTGGCGCGGGCGCTCAGCGCCTGGATGGGTAATAAAAGCGGCGGGTGATTGAACGGAAGCATGTCGTTCATGCTCATCGGCCGCCCAAGAACGGCCTGCTGGATCGAATATTGCAGATCCAGGTCATAGATGCGTGAAAATCCGACCGTGTTGGCGATCCGGCCGGAAGCGTAAAAGCTCGCGAAATCGGCCCTGTTCAGGGCGTTTGGATAGGTGATGTAAGACAGCCACAGAGCGATGTACAGACCCGCCTGGAGCGCAATCCCCAGGAAAAGCAGGTACCTGGATATGTTTTTTGGGAATTTGCTCGAATCACGCTGCATGTCGCGGTCCGCCTACTCGAACCACGTTTCATCCAGCGCAGGCCATTCGCTTGATTGTTCGGCGCGTTCGTCCCAATTTTCCTTGCCGCTCCAGGACTCGATGTCGATGGCGTAGACCGAGGTGGCGCGCAGCTCCTTGTCGGTAATCTCGCGGTATTCCCTGCCGGCAGTCATCTTCGGGAAATACTTGCCGATCAGGCTGTACAGCAGCCGTTTGGCCTCGGTGGGATCGGTGACCAGGCGCGCCGTCCCGAAAACCATCACACTGCGGTATTGCAGCGAAAATTCCAGCGCCACGTTGGAGGGCAGCAGCCTGCCCAGGTCACTGGCTTCCAGGCATACTTTGGGATTGTGCTCGATGTTCGAGCGGATGCGCCCCGCAATGTTGGAATGAAAAACAACCTGGTGATGTTGCTCATCGAACCAGAAGATGCTCGGCGTGATGAAGGGCTGTCCGTCCACGCTGGTGGCGATGTGCCCGACCTGCGCCTCCTTCAAGTAGGCGCGGATCCAGGCTTCATCGCGGGTCAGGTGCGGGCGGCGTTGAAAGGCAGTGGGGGCGTATTGGGTGTAGTTGCGGGGCATGGGATTATCCAAAGATTTGATATAGGAGGATCGACAGCAGGATCATGACACCGCCGATGACCGTCATCGTGGCCACCACGTTGTAACCGCGCAGCACATCGATGGCCAGCTGTTTGGCCCGCTCCCCCAGGGACAAGTCGCTGGCGGTCTGGGCATAGGTCAGGGCGAAACTTCCACGCGAGGTGAAGCCGCCCCACAGGCTGAGCAGGCCGAAGATGATCACCGCGGAACCCGCCAGGAACAGGCCGTCGCTGAATTCGACGATGGTTCTCCAGCCGGAGAGCCATCCAATCAGCGCAATCAGCAGGCTGAACGCCAGCCCTGTCGCCGTTCCCACCCCCAGGACACGCAGAACGTGGGAGAGATTTTCCTTCATATTAGCGGTCATCCACCAGCAGATGTTTGTAGTAGGCCCACAAGCCCAGCGCGCCCAGGACCGCAGCCACGCTGATCACGGCAAAACTCACCAGATTCACGTCTCCCAGCCACAACAGCGCGAAGTAGACCGCCGCGCCCGTCGTCAGCCCGCCGAGCAGGGCCACCTCCAGCGCCGTCAGGTTGGCGATGCTGTTTGGCTTATCGGTGGGTGGGATGCTTTTGACGCGCCACTTGAAGGCAGGCTCCAGTTCGGGGTGATGCTTGAGATAGAAATCCTTCATCACGTTCATCGCCTCGACCGACTCGTGCCAGGCGGCGCGCAGGCGGGCCAACTGCGCCAGGGTCAACGCGCCCAGGCCCGTCATGACCGCGAACAAAAAGAAGAACGGGAGGGCCACGCTGCGCAGGTTGTCCGTGGTGAGCTGGGTGCCCAGGATGGCGGCCACGATCGAGCCGACCGACACGAAATAGAACGACGCTCCGCGCGCGCGATCCTCGTTGGCCTGGAAGACGGTTGTGGCAATGTAGTCATACTCGGCCTTCAGGATGTCATCCGTGTTGAGTTTGGGTTTCAACATGACATTGCTCCTCTGCTGGATTTTCTAAATTATCGCACAACTTTACAAAAAAGGCCCCGCATTCCCTGCGGGACCTTTGGCTTGTTTCCGTTAAATCGAAATTTTCTACGCCTCGAAGGCCCACTCGCCCTTGCGCATGATGGCCTCGCGGGTGCCGTCGGCCAGGATGCCGTCGATGTCCATTTTATCGGAGCCAACCATAAAGTCGCTGTGGATCAGGCTGTAGTTCCCGCCGCGCTTGTTGAATTGCTCCTCGGTCATCTTCGCGCCGCCCTTCATGGTGGAGCGATAGGCGCGTCCCAGCGCGATGTGGCTGGCGGCGTTCTCGTCGAAGAGGGTGTTGAAGAAGAGATGTCCGCGCTGGCTGATGGGGGAACTGACGGGCACCAGGGCCACCTCGCCGATGCGCGATCCGCCCTCGTCGGTCTCGATCAGTTTGCGCAGCGTATCCTCGTTCTTTTTGGCGGTGATGTTCACCACCCTGCCCTTTTCGAAGGTCAGCGTAAAGTCTTCCACCGTCTTCCCGTACACGATCAACGGACGCGACGAACTGACCACGCCGTTCACCTTGTCCCTGTGCGGCATGGTGAAGACTTCCTCGGTGGGCAGGTTGGCCGTGAAGTTGATGCCGTTCTCGGCGTGACTCTGGGCGGCCAGCCACTGATGTCCGCGCGGCAGGCCGACGGTCAGGTCGGTGCCTGGAGCCTGGTAGTGCAGGGCGCTGTAGCGTTTCGCGTTCAGGTAGGCGCTGCGCTTCTTCAGATCCAGGATGTGCGCCTGCCAGGCCGCCACGGGATCGGGCTGGTCGACGCGGCAGGTTTGGAAGATGGCTTCCCACAATTTTTCCTGGGCCTGTTTGGCCGAAACGCCCGGGAAGACCTTCTTCGCCCAGGCCTCGGCGGGATAGGAGATCACGCACCAGTTGATGGCGTCGCGCATGGTGTATTCCGCCACCTTCTTGAATTTCCTGCCCATGGCCTTGCGCTGGATGGCAATGGCCTCGGGGTCCACGTCGGCCAGCAGGTCGGGATTTTCGGACGAAATGCGGAGGAAGGCGTCCCCGTTTTTGGCGTGGTCGAGATAGGCCTGCAGCAGCCAGGTCGGCACGTCTTTCAGCGCCTCGCGGGAACTCATCTTCAAGCGGATGTGCCCGATCTCGTCATCGTTGTAGAAAACAGTGACCACGCGCGCGCCCGCCTGGTAGGCGCTTTGGGTGATGGCGCGCACCAGCGGATAATCGGTGATGCCCGCGTTGACGATCAGTCGCTGGCCCTCGCGCAGATTCAAGCCGACCTTGACGATCACGTCCGCGTATTTTTCGAGGGACTGCTGGAATTCAGGGGATTTCATGCTGCCTCCTGGCAGGGATGTGGATTGAGATGCGGGTGTAGTATAGCATCATCAACAGGTTATTTCAATTTTTAAATCACTTGTCCACTGCGCATCCATCGGGATCATGTCGTTGCGAGGGTTGAGGCGCTATAACGCCGAAATCCCGAAGCAACCTCCTGTTTTTATCCAAAATGAGGTTGCCGCGCCGCCAGGAGCAAGAGCGGCGGCTCGCAACGACATGAAAAAACGGCCTCCAGAATTTTCTGGAGGCCGTGAACTACTTTGCTGCTCCTGGCGGATTTGCAATCCGCCAGCCTTTCCATCGAAGAAATCTTATGCGTCGAAGGCCCACTCGCCTGCGCGCATGACGGGTTCGCGCGCGCCGTCTTCGCGGATGCCGTCGATGTTCATCTGGTTCGAGCCGATCATGAAGTCGACGTGCGTCAGGCTGACGTTGCCGCCGCGCTGCATGAACTCGTCATCGCTGAGGTCCTGCGCGCCGTCGAGGTTGATGCGGTAGGCGCGTCCCACCGCCAGGTGGCAGGAGGCGTTCTCGTCGATGAGCGGATCGTAGAAGAGATGTCCGCGCTGGGAGATGGGCGAGGTGAACGGCACCAGCGCCACCTCGCCGAGGTGCGAGGCGCCCTCGTCGGTCTCGACCAGTTTCCTGAGCATGGCCTCGCCCTTCCTGGCGCTGACTTTGGTCACGCGGCCCTTTTCGAAGGTGAAGCTGAAATCCTCCAGCAGGGTGCCGCTGTAGCTGAGCGGCATGGAGGCGCTGACCACACCGTCCACCTGGTCGCGGTGGGGCAGGGAGAAGACTTCCTCGGTCGGCAGGTTGGCGATGAACTCGATGCCGTTCTGGGCCTGCTCGCGGGCGCTGATCCAGCGATGGCCAGGCGGCAGGCCGACGGTCAGGTCGGTGCCTGGAGCCATATAATGAAGGGCGCTGTAATTTCGGGCGGTCAGGTAATGCGCCCGCTTGAGCAAATTCTGGACGTGCTCCTCCCAGGCCGCCACGGGGTCGGGGCGGTCGGCGCGGGTGATTTGGAAGATGGCCTCCCACAGTTTGTCGAAGGCCTGTTCGCGCGGCAGGTCGGGGAAGACCTTCATGGCCCACTCGGGCGAGGAGGCGGCCACCACCAGCCAGTTGATCTTGTTGCCCGTTATGCCCATGCTGACGGGGGCGAACTTTTCGAGGTGGGTTTTCTGCATTGCGCCGACCCGCTCGGGGTCCAGGTCGCTCAGCAGGTTGGGGTTGTTCGAGCGGATGGTCAGCAGGGCGTCGCCCTTGTCCATCACGTCCAGCAGGGCGCTGACGTGCGAGTCGGAGTATTCGCCGAAGCTGTCCGCGGGCGCATACTGCACGCGCGTGCGGATCAATTCCTCATCGTTCCAGATCACGTCCACGTAGCGGGCGCCCGCCTGGTAGGCCTCGCGGGCCACCGCGCGCACCAGCGGAGCGGCATGCAGCGGCACCCCGCGCGTGGAGGCGTTGTTGATGATCAGGCGCTGACCCTTGCGCAGGTTCAGCCCCACGTGGATGATCAACCTGGCGTACTGGTTCAAAAGCTCGTCAAAAGAGGACATCGGCCATCCTTGAAATGGGATAAAATTAGTATAGCATGGACGAGGGTTTCTTCATAATTACAGGCGTGAGGTAATTTGTATGACAATCAACCCGATTTGCGCGTGTCATGCAGTCAAATGTAGAGATATACGATTGTTTTGGGTCGTTGCCGCGATTGATGGATCGCGAGCAGGCCGAAGACCATGAGTTTTTGCATGAGTCCACGTAGGTGAAGAATATCTGGGTGCCGACAGGGAAATAGTAATTTTTCGCATTAATTAGCAAAAGGAGATTGTATATGCCCAATCTATTGCTTGAATCACCAAAAATTACAAATCTATCTTTGCGAATAGAAGAATCAACTCGCGCGACGGAAAGCACTACAGGAAGTACCGTCAGACGTTTCGTTGAGCCTGCTACAGGCACGTTAGAAAGGGCAAAGAGTAGGAGACACCATATTGTTTTTGGTAGACGTGGCTCAGGAAAAACGAGTCTTCTTCAAAAAGCAGCCAATGATTTGACTTTAGAGCGTCGCCCAATTGCCTATGTAGATTTAGAATCATTTAAAGGACATCCCTATCCAGATGTATTGTTAAGCATACTGATCAAAACATTTTCTGAGTTTTCTAAATGGCTGGAAACAGCTGGTGTTCACCCTCAAACAAAAAAGAGCTTCTGGAAATTTTTTGGCTCTGAACCGAGTCGCCCACCTTACAACAAAGAAAAGGCGCAAAAGCTGGTCAGTGATTTGAAGCAGCAAGTAAGCGACTTAAGTAATTTGCTTTACTCACCAGATGGCATTGAAATAACCCAAAAGGTCCGATCTGGTGAAGAAACTTCAAAAGAAAAAGGTGCCAATGCAGGAGTTAAAGCTCAAGTAGTTTCTGTTTCTGGCCAAGCTAGTAACAGGGTGACAAACTCCCAGGGACATGAAATAGAGGCAAGATATGTAGACTCTAAAACCGATTTTTTGAGACGTCATATTATGGATTATCAAAATATTTTTAAACAGATGGCTGATTTATCAGGCGACGACTCTTATCTATTCCTTGATGACTTGTATCATATTCCGCGCACAGATCAGGCACGGGTGATAGATTATTTTCATTCAATAGGCAAAGGTAATAACCTTTGGTTGAAAATAGGGACAATCAGACACCGAACCGAATGGTACATTCACGGAGACCCACCAGTTGGTGTGAAAATTGGTGACGATGCCGATGAAATTGACTTAGATTTGTCTTTGGAAAAATATCCATTGGCAAAGGATTTTTTGAGCAAAATTTTGTATCGATTCTTCGATGAGAGTGAAATATCGCCTAAAGATATTTTAGTGGATGAATCTGTAGATAGGTTGGTTTTGGCTAGCGGAGGTGTTGCTCGTGATTTCTTGGGCATTTTTAGACGATCAATTGATTTTGCTCGTACGCATGACACTAAACATCGAGGTCAAAAAATCGGAGCTGAAGATGTGAATCATGCTGCAGGTGATTATGATTCATCGAAAAGAGAGGAGCTGAGACGGGATACTTTGGATGATAATACCCTACTAGAGTCTGAATTTAGAAAAGTAAGAGACTTTTGTGTAAAACGAGCAAAAGCGAACGTGTTTTTGGTGGATAAGGATGAAAACAAAGAAAGAATGGAATTAATCCAAGAATTGATGGATTTACGCCTGATACATAAAGTTAGTTCACGTGTTACTGTAAGCAAACGGCCAGGAAGAATATTTGAGGCTTATATGTTAGACCTAAGCCAATATACTGGTTCAAGAAAGATGCGTGAGATGAAAATCATTGAGTTTTGGAAGCAAGGAAGAGATGATGAAATGAGGCTTGTCTCAATGGTGTACGATCCCGATGCTCCTTCTATCGAAGGCAATCTCGAATCGGAATCTGCCCCAAAGCCACAAAAACGGAAGAAGAAAAAAGAGTGGATTCAAGAAGAATTAGTGTAGATAATTATTTACTGTAACATCAGGCCTACTTCTTCTGAAATCCATCTCCCATGAGCATATTTTTAATTTCAAAGAACCTGTTGAAATCCACTCAATCACTATGAATACTGTTGAAAGAAAACTTCGTGTCTTTCTTTGTCATGCTTCGCAGGATAAGCCTGTTGTCCGAGAGTTGTATCAACGTCTCCTTGCAGAAGGGTGGATTGATCCGTGGCTGGATAAAGAAAAACTCCTTCCTGGTCAAGATTTCGATTTAGAGATTGAGAAAGCTGTGGAGTCTGCTGACGTTGTAATCGTGTTTGTTTCAAATAATTCTGTAAAGAGAATAGGATATGTTCAGAAAGAGCTACGATTAATATATGACGCGGCAACCTACAGGCCAGATGATATGATTTTTGCCATTCCTCTGCGTTTAGAGGAATGTGAACCGCCGAGACGATTTCGACTCTGGCATTGGGCTGACTACTTTGGAGAAGACAAAGACAGCACATATAAAGTTTTGCTGGAATCTCTAAGGACCGCACATTTACAAATTGCTCAAATTGAGGTTACTCAGCGGGCTAATACAGAAGTTGAAGGAAAAAAACGCCCTGAAAGACAAGTGATTGTTTCTGATATAGTAGAAGACGTGGAGTCCATAACTAAAATAATAGAGCCTATTCTAGTTTCCTCTAAACCAATTGCTTGGCAACCTGATGCCGAAATAATAAGTGAAATTTCAACGCTCTCCCATCCCGAACCTTTCAAGCCCACAGAATTCACTTCTGGCGGCCATCCTGTTTTCATCTTTGGAGGAATAAAGTTTGTTAAAGTGCCTGCGGGAAAATTTCTAATGGGTAGTAGTGACAAAGATAAGCGGTCTTATGACAATGAAAAGCCGCAACAACTTGTTGACATTTCTTATGATTATTACATAGCGCGCTTTCTTGTCACAAAAGAACAATATGAGAATTATGTTACATCCCAAAACTGGTTCAGGCTTGACATGAAAACTAACCCTAGTTACCCCTTAGTGGAATTGAATTGGGAGGGTGCGAATGAATATTGCTCTTGGCTAAACAGATCTTTTGGAAGTGAATTGCCAAAAGGATCGGTTTTCCGCCTTCCCACTGAAGCCGAATGGGAAAAAGCTGCGCGGGGCACAAATGGTCTGATATACCCGTGGGGAGACTTCTTCGATAAGGATAGGTGTAATACATCCGAGGGTAAGAAAGGCGGCCCAACTCCTGTAGGCTTATATTCTCCACAGGGGGACTCGCCCTACGGATGCGCCGACATGAGTGGCAATGTTTGGGAAGTGACGCATAGCTTATTCTGGTCTTATCCCTATAGAGCAGATGATGGACGTGAAGATGAAACAGTCGATGATATCCGTGTGTATCGTGGCGGTTTTCACTCCGAAGGTAGTAAATTTGCACGCACTTCATTTCGCGGTGGTAAGCGTTGGTACGATCGGGTTTTTGGTTTATTCAATGTAGGTTGTCGGGTCGTAATCGCTCCGCCTATTCTTTGAAATCCTCTATTTCCCTCTCCGTGGTTCTATGAATTCTGGATTTCGGCGAGCGTGTTTGTGGGGGGAAAGGACCTCACCCTGATTGGCTTGATTAATCGGCGTGTCCGCTTGCCCCTCTCCTAAAGGAGATGGTATGGGCTTGATTTCTTTTCTGCCTGATGGCAAGTTTGGTCTTAAAAGATAGGCTTGGGACGAGATTGGTTTTGGCTTCCCCCCTTTAGGGGAGACGGGAGAGGGGTCAATGCGCCACGAGTGTTTTGCATATGGGGCAAGCCCGCTTCGGGCTGGGTGGGCTTGTCCGTGCGGCGGGTTGTGGGTTTCGGCGGGCGCGTCTGTGAGGGAAACAACTCATGCTTTGCTGTATAATGGCCTTCATTGAGAAGGAGTTTATTCATGTTGGCACAAACGGCTCTCAAATACGATGTGGAAGTAAACAAAGATGGGCAGGTCGAGTTGACTGTCCCATTTCCTGTCGGCGCGCATGTAACCGTCTTTGTCGTAGATGCTGGCGATGCGTTTACCGATCTGCTGTACGCGACGCAAACGAGTCTTGATTTTTGGGATAATCCGCTGGACGACGAGGATTGGAACAATGCCTGAGCAAGGGGATATTCTGCTCGTGCCGATTCCGTTCACTGACCTTTCGTCGCAGAAACGGCGGCCTGTGATTGTTGTCTCCAACAATTCCTACAACCAGAAAACGACGGATTTGGTGGTTGTGGCGATGACGTCCAATCCCATTGAAGCAGAATACAGCTTTCCGGTCAATTCTGATGATCTCGAAAAGGGGACGCTTAACCACCCAGGCAAGGTCCGCGTGGACAAGATTTACACGATTTCCAGTTCCATTGTGGTCAAAACGTTTGGGCGGGTGAATGGAAAAATCATGGAGCGCATTCGAAGCGAATTGCAGAGTTTGACCGCGAAAAAATGATTGAGTTGCCATGAACGATAAGCCCACCCCGTCCTTTACCCGGCGGGGTGGGCCTTTTGTTTCGAGGAATCACTTCGAACGTGGCGGGTGTGTCTGTGGGGGGAGACTGTCCACGAATACCCTGCGGGTACGATGTGAAAACCACGAGCACCTGCACGTGCGCCAGGTGCAAGTGTAAACGAACGGACGGCGCGCGGGTGGAAGTCGCGCTTCGGCCCTCCGTGCGGCGGGGCTTGGTATAATGCTGTTGTCAAAGAGAAAAGAGGCAGCATGGAAATTCGAGATTTACAGGCGCAGTATGTCACTGATCAAAACGGCAAAAAGACAGCCGTCATTCTTCCCATCGAAGAGTTTGAAGAACTGTTGGAAGATCTGGACGATCTGGCTGTTCTGGCGGAGCGCCGTGACGAACCTGCTATTCCATTCGAGGAAGTTATCAAGAGGTTGAAGCGCGATGGCTTCCTACAAGATTGAGTGGAAGAACTCAGCCTATAAGGATTCAAAAACTGCCGCATTCGACAATTGCAAGAGTCGTCGCGGCAGTTGCGAAATTGGCACACGAACCGTTTCCGCACGGTGTTAAGAAGCTGGTTGGCTCGGAATTCAGTTATCGCGTCCGCGTGGGGGATTATCGTGTAGTTTATGAAGTTTTTGAAGGTAGACTGATTATCGAAATCGTGCGCGTCCGTCATCGCAAGGATGTTTACAAGTGACAACAGATTGAAGTCGCCTGCAGAATGGCGTAAACGAAAAGACTCCCGACGTTGGAATGCTTTGGGAGTCTTTTTTTGTTTTTCATGCTTGAGATTGCTGTCCGTTCTCCCGCGGGGGCGATGGGTGCAAGAATGAACACAATCGCTTCACGCGCGGACGGGAGAGTAACCCGTCCGCGCCTTTTTTGTTATATACTTAAGTTCGCACTCATTTCTTTTTAAGGAGCCCTCCATGCTCAACATCGAAAAGGTGGACACCGCCAACAAAGCCCAGGTGCGCCGTTTTGTGCAATTGCCCCATCGTCTCTACAAGGATTGTCCGCAATGGGTGCCGCCGCTCGACCTGGATGCGTATAACCAGCTCAACCCGAAGAAGCATCCATTCTATGAACATTCGGATGTGGAGTTCTTCCTGGCGGTGCGTGACGGGCGGGATGTGGGGCGCATCAGCGCCATCGAGAATAAGCCTTTCAACCAGTATCATAAATCGAAGGAGGCCGATTTCTACTTTTTCGAATGTGAGAACGACCCCGAGGCTGCCGCGGCTTTGTTCCAGACCGTCTTCGACTGGGCCAAATCGCGCGGGCTGGATTGTGTGGTGGGGCCGAAGGGCCTGGGGCCGCTGGATGGTTACGGCTTGCAGGTCTTCGGCCACGAGCATCGCCAGACCATGACCATGCTCACGTACAACCATCCTTTTACCCAGCAATTGGTCGAGGCGCAGGGCTTCGTCAAGGAAGTGGATTTCGTCTCCTGCTACCTGCCCGCCGACAAGTTCCAGATCCCCGAGCGGGTGGAGCGCATCGCGCGCCGCGCCGCCGAGCGCAGCGGACTGGCCGTCAAGAAGTTCAAGAATAAAAAGGAACTGGTCGGCTGGGCCGACCGCATTGGGGATGCCTATAACAAGGCCTTCATCAACAACTGGGAATATTTCCCCTTCACCAAAAAAGAGATCGACTTCGTGGTCGAGAACATCCTGACCGTGGCCGACCACCGCCTGATCAAGATCATCACGCATGGCGACGACGCGGTCGGCTTCCTGTTTGCCTTTCACGATGTCTCGGCGGCCTTGCAGCGCGCCAAAGGGAAGCTGAATCCGCTCTCGCTGGCCGACCTGCTGCTGGAGATGCGCCGCACGCACACGGTCTCCGTCAACGGCATGGGCATCCTGCCCGAGTATCACGGCAAGGGCGGGAATGCGCTGCTGTACGCCGAGATGGGTCACACGCTGTTGGAATTCCGCCAGTTCAGCCACGTGGAGATGACCCAGGTGGCCGAATCTGCCGAGCAGATGCGCGCGGACCTGAAGAACCTGAACGGCGTGGAATACAAGAACTACCGCGTCTACCGCAAAACGTTGACCGTTTAACCTTCAACACTGGGAGGGATCATGCAGCATCCATTGGAATTCGTTCACCGCGATTCCCGCGCGCCGCTCTTCGTCACCTTTCTGCTCCTGACCCTGGGCATGTTCATCATTTTCCAGGCCCTGGACATGCCGATGAAAACCCCCGCCGCGCCCAACGGCATCGTCTCGTACGAGCTGGCGGGCACGGCCGAAAAGGCGGCGGCGATGCTGGCCTCGTGGGACGAGTCCGCCCGTTTGAACGCCGCCTTCGGCCTGGGCTTCGACTATCTATTCATGCCGATTTACGCGATTTTCATCGCCCTGGCGACGCTGCTGGCGGCGGGGCGCCATCAGGGTTGGCTGCGTTCCCTCGGCGCGGCGGCAGGCTGGGGCGCGTTTATCGCGGCGCTGTTCGACGCGGTCGAGAACTTCGCGTTGTGGCACATCCTCTCGTACGGGGCGTCCAATCCCTGGCCTGGACTGGCGGCGGGTTGCGCCTCGATCAAGTTTTTCTTCTTTATCGCTGGGATTTTGTATGCAATCGCAGGCGGGTTGATTCCCAGGCAAAAGTAAGAGGGGAGTGGTGATTTTCGAAGCCAGAGGCCGTTCTCTGGCTTTTTTTGTTTGCCTAATATCCCAGTCGCGTTCTCATCATTTAGACTTATTGACCACCATAAGTTGTCACAAAGGTCAGGAAGGTTGACATTACAAATTGTGATATTTTTCACATAACAAGGTATAATAACGAGGCTACACTCTCGTTCGTAGTATTGGAGAGCTAATCAATGGAAATGATCCCTTATGCACTTTTGAGTTTGGGTGCAATTTTTTGCGCCTATCGGGCAGTGCGGTCGCCGCGGTTGCTGACGTCTTCACTATTCCTGGCCGTGGTCAGTGCGCTGGTTTCCGTGATGTTGTTCATGTTGGGCGCGACGGAAGTGGCCGTGATCGAGCTCAGCGTGGGGGCGGGGTTGGTGACGGTGCTGCTGGTCTACGCCCTGAGCATGGTGGGTGAGGACACGCAGGACCCGCCCTCGATCATCCCCAAACCGCTGGCCTTCGTGCTGGTGGCCGCCGCTGCAGGCCTGATCGGCTGGATGACCCTGCCGCTGCTGCCCCTGCCGCAGGCGACCCGCGACCTGCTGCTGGTGGATGTGCTTTGGAAACAGCGCGCGCTGGACGTCTGGATCCAGGTGGCGCTGATCTTCTCGGGCGTGATGGGTATCCTTGGCCTGTTGACCGAGAGCAAGACCATCACCGAGGACGTGATCGAACCCGAAATGATGGAGTCGGTCAGCGCGGTGATCGCCCATCAGGAAGCGGGCCTGCATAAAGCTGAAGCGGCTCCCGAAATTGAGGTTCCCGTATGAACTTGATTACTTTAATCGTGATCGTTGTGGCCTGCCTGCTGGGCGTGGGCCTGTACGGCCTGCTCATCACCCGCAACCTGATCAAGATCGTGATCGTGCTGCAACTGCTGGTCAAGGCTGTGGTGCTGGCCTTCGTGGCGGCGGGCAAGGTTAGCGGCCATCCCGGCATCGGCGAGAGCGTGGCGGCGACGGTCATCGTGGCCGATACGGTCGTGGCGGCGGTGGCGCTGGCGCTGGCGGTGCAGGTGCGCATGCGCCTGGGCACGCTTGACATCCCGAAGATCTCTTCCCTGCGAGGTTAGGATGACTGGCCTGCTTGTCTTATCTTTAATTCTCGTTCCCTGGCTGGGCGCACTCGTGGTTTGGCGCGTGGGGGACAGCCGCCCCAAATGGCAGCACGGTCTGGCGGTGGGTTTTTCCGTCCTGGCTGGCATCCTTTCAGTCCTTCTCATTCCGCTGGCTTCGAGCGACGCAGCCTTCTCCCTGCCGATGGGCAACTTGTTTGGCGACCTGACCTTCATCGCCGACGGCCTTGCGGTGGCGCTGGCGGCCATCGCCTGCGTGGTCGGTTCGCTGGCTGTCCTCTTCGCGGTGGACTACATGAAGGGCGAGCATCAACTGGGCCGTTTCTACTCCTTCGTGCTGCTCTTCATCGGCGCGATGACGGGCCTGGTGCTGAGCAGTAACCTGCTGTTCCTGTTCTTCTTCTGGGAGATCACAGCGCTGTGTTCGTACGCGCTGATCTCCTTCTATAATGATGATCCCAAGGCGGTGGCGGGCGGCATAAAAGCGCTCATCATCACGCAGTTGGGTGGGGTGGGATTGCTGGCGGGCGCCCTGACCGTGTTCGGGACGCTGGGCACGTACCAGATCCCCGACCTGCTGGCGCGCTCTTCCGAGATCACCCCGAACCTGCTGGCCGTGATGGGATTTGGCTTCCTGCTGGCGGCGGCGGCCAAGTCGGCGCAGTTCCCGTTCCACACCTGGCTGCCCGACGCGATGGAAGCGCCGACGCCCATCAGCGCCCTGATCCATGCGGCCACGATGGTCAACGCGGGCGTGTATCTCCTCGCTCGTTTTTACCCTGTCTTCGAACATGTCCCCGGCTGGACCTTCGCGGTCATGCTGGTGGGCATGATCTCGGCCCTCATCACGGCCGTCATGGCCCTGACCGCCATGGACTTGAAACGCGCGCTGGCCTACTCGACCGTCAGCCAGTTGGGTTACATGGTCTACGCCATCGGCGCGGGCGGCATCTTCGCCAGCCAGTTCCATCTTTTGAGCCATGCCGTCTTCAAGGCTTTGTTGTTCCTGGCGGCGGGTTCGGTCATCCACAGCGCGGGCACGCGCGACATGCGCAAGATGGGCGGGCTGGGCAAACAGATGCCCTTCGTGCGCAACGTCTTCATCCTGGGCGCGCTGGCGCTGGCGGGCTTGCCGATCATGAACGGCTTCTGGAGCAAGGAACTGATCCTGGAAGAAGGCCTTAAGCACACGCCGCTGTGGGCTTACGTCGGCATGTTGCTCGGCGCGGGCCTGACGGCCTTCTACACCCTGCGCATGAGCTGGATGGTCTTCTTCGGCGAGCCGCGCGAGGCGCTGCACGCGCATGACGCAGGCAGGGCCATGAAGATCTCGCTGGGCATCCTGGCGGTCGGTTCGCTGACCACCTGGCTGTTCGCAGGCGGCTTCTCTGCCCTGCTCGAACACACCCTGCCGTTCCACGAATTCCACGTGTTGACGCTGGGCGCGCTGGCCGAGGAAATCTTCCTCGCGCCCGCCACCTACATCGCGTTGGGCGTGGTGGCGCTCGGGCTGGCGGTCAGCTGGATGGTCAGAAAACAGGCCACGGCCCCCGTCCCCGCGGCGCTGGAGGCGCTCAGCCGCCAGAGCTTCGGCCTGGATTGGTTGAATCAGCAGGTCGTCAAGGCGGTGTTCCAATCCGCTGCGGTGGTGCAGAAAACGCAGACGGGCGAGATGAACTGGAACGTGGTCGGCATCATCGGCGCCCTGGTGGTCGTGCTGGGTATCCTGCTTTGGAGTGCTTCATGAACGTTTCGATGTTTGCCCTCTTGATCGGCATTCCACTGGTCTCTTCGCCCGTGGTGTACCTGTTCGGGCGATTAACTTCCCGCGCTGAGGTCTTGAACCGCCAGGGCTGGATCGTGCGCGCCCTGGCCCTGCTGGCCGTAACCGCCACCTGGTGGCCCTTCGTCAACTTGTGGCTGGAATTCCAGGCGGGCGGCAAGCGCCTGTTCACCAACGTCGAGAGCATCTGGATCCAGCTCGATGGGCTGACCTTCCTGCTGGCCGCGATGGTGCTGACGCTGGGCACACTGGCGATCCTGTTCTCGGGCCGCTACATGGCGGGCGAGATCGGCGAGGAAAAATATTACGCCATGCTGCTGGCCATGATCGGTCTGATGATCGGGCTGGGCTGCGCCAACGACCTGTTCAACCTGTGGGTCTGGTTCGAGGCCATGGCGGTTTCTTCATACCTGTTGGTGGCTTTTTATCGTGAACAACCCGGTTCGCTCGAAGCGGGCATGAAGTACGTGGTGCAAAGCGCGGTGGGATCGGTGCTGGCCCTGCTGGGCGTGGCGCTGGTGCTGGCGCAAACGGGCACCCTCGACATGGATCAGATCCAGTTGATGGTCGGCACGATGAAACTCAACCACCTGGGGCTGCTGGCCGCGGGCGCGCTGTTCTTCATCGGCTTTGGCGTCAAGGTGGCGATGGTACCGCTGCACACCTGGTTGCCCGACGCGCACTCGCAGGCCCCCAGCGGGATCAGCGCCATGCTTTCGGGCGTGGTCATCGAAGCGGGCCTGGTGGCCATGCTGCGCGCCCTCTCCACGCTGACGGGGTTTGCGCTTTCGTGGGGCTGGCTGCTGCTCGGCTTCGGCGCCTTGAACATGCTGTACGGCAACCTGCTGGCCCTGCAACAGGTGCAGGTCAAGCGCATGCTGGCCTTCTCCAGCCTGAGCCACATTGGCTACATCCTGATGGGCCTGGGCATCGCCCTGGTCAGCGGGCAGGCGGCGGGGGCGCAGGGCGCGTCCTTCCATCTCTTCACGCACATGCTGATGAAGGGACTGGCCTTTCTGGCGGTCGGCGCGGCGATGTACGCGCTGTTCCACGAGCAGGGTATCCACCGTCCGCTGGTGGCGCACGACCTGAACGGCATCTCCACCCGCTATCCGTGGGTGGCGCTTTCGCTGAGCATCGCGCTGCTGGCCCTGGGTGGGCTGCCTCCACTGGCGGGCTTCATGTCCAAGTGGCAGATCTTCGTGGCAGGCTTCCAAAGCGGGAATGGCTGGCTGATGGGCTTCGTGGTCTTTGCGGCCCTCAACAGCGTGCTCTCGCTGGCCTACTACGCGCCGCTGGTCAACCGCATGTATCGGTGCGTGTCGGCCACGTCGGTGAAGAAGGGGTCGGCGGCCATCAGTTGGACGCTGCAACTGCCGCTGCTGCTCCTGGCGCTGGCGGTGGTCGTGCTGGGCCTGTTCCCGTCGCTGATGAACTGGCTGACCGAGCCCGCGGGCGCGGCCCTGATGAGCATTTTCAAATAGGATGGTGAAGACATGTCTGACCTGATTCTCTCCCCCGTCATCGCCTTCACCTTTTACATGGCGCTGGTCGCCATCCTGTCGTTGATCGGGCGCGCCGTTGCGGTGCGCGGCAAGGCCAACGCCAGCAAGCGTGAAAAATATGCAGGCGGCGAGGAACACGACTCCCAACCCGCCGCGCCTGGCTACCGTCCGTTCTTCAAGGTGGCGTTGTTCTTCGCGGTGCTGCACCTGGGTGTGCTGATGATCGGCACCAGTGGTTTCTCACCGTTTACCGGTGTCTACATCGGCGGTCTGATCCTGGCGCTGATCGCCTTGATCCTTGGATGATTGGCCTGGTGGTTGAGTAGCCTGCCGCGCCAGCGGCGGGCGTACACTTGCACCAGCACACAAGTGCGGTGTCGAAACCACCGCCAGAAACGAGAAGTTTTATGATCACAACTCCAAACTTTATCAACAAGGTCGTGACCGGCATCACCACCTGGGCGCGCGTCAACTCGCCGTGGATCATCCACTTCAACAGCGGCTCGTGCAACGGCTGTGACATCGAGATCCTGGCCACGCTCACGCCGTACTACGACATCGAGCGCTTTGGCATCAAGCTCAAGGGCAGCCCCCGCCACGCGGACATCCTCGTCTGCACGGGGCCCGTCACCCGCCAGGCGCGGGAGCGTCTGCTGCGCGTCTACGAGCAGATGCCCGAACCGAAATTCGTGGTGGCGGTCGGCTCGTGCGGCATTTCGGGCGGCACCTTCGCGGGCTGCTACAACGTCGTCGGCCACATCGACGAAGTCCTGCCTGTGGATGCCTACATCCCCGGTTGTCCGCCGCGCCCCGAAGCGATCATCGACGGCGTCGTCAAATTATTGAATCACCTCAAAGAGGGCACGCGGCCGCAGCCGATCCGCCCTGAGATTGGAGACCACGCATGAATACCGAAGCACGCCTCCAACGCGCCAAGGATGCCCTGGCGCCGTTTACCAGGGAAACCTTCGCCCCCGAGACCAACCGCCTGGATGTGGTCATCGACGCGGGCGACCTGACGAAAGCCACGGCCGCCATGCTCGCCGCGGACTGCGGCTACCTCTCCGCGATCACAGGCCTGGACCTGGGAGTCGAGGCTGGCTACATGGAAGCGCTCTACCACTTCTGCGATGCCGCCGCGGTCACCTCCCTGCGCGTGCGTTTGTCGCGCGAGGGACAGCCCGAGATCGACTCCGTGGCGGACCAGGTCCCGGTGGCCTCCTTCTACGAGCGCGAACTGAGCGAGATGCTCGGCGTGACCGTGGTCGGCACCCCCGACCCGACCCACCTCTTCCTGCCCGATGATTGGCCCGACGGTGTCTTCCCGAACCGCAGGGATTTCAAGATCGAGGATGCCGCGCCCGTGGAACGCGACGTTCCGAAAATCCCCGAACAGGGACGTATGGGCAACAAGTTCATCGTCCCGATCGGCCCGCAGCATCCCGCCCTCAAGGAACCCGGTCACTTCGAGTTCGCCGTGGACGGTGAGATCATCACGGGCGCGAGAATGCGCCTGGGCTACGTCCATCGCGGCATCGAGAAGGCCACCGAACAGCGCAACTGGATCCAGAACCTTTATTTGCTCGAACGCATCTGCGGCATCTGCTCGCACACCCATACCAGCGCCTACGCCATGGGGGTCGAAAAACTGGCCCAGGTGGAAGTGTCTCCGCGCGCGCTGGCCATCCGCGAATTGATCGCGGGCATGGAGCGCATCCACAGTCACCTGCTGTGGCTGGGAGTGGTGGCGCACGAAGCCGGCTTCGACACCCTGTTCATGTACTCGTGGCGCGACCGCGAGACCATCATGAACCTGCTGGAGGAGATCACGGGCAACCGCGTCAACTACTCGATCAGTGTGCTGGGCGGCGTGAAACAGGATATCGGCCCGGCGGAATCCAAGTCCATTCACAAGGCGATGGACTATCTCGAGGAGCGCATCCGCTACTACCTGGACATCGTCAGCACGGATGCGATGTTTCTGCAACGGACACGCGGCATCGGCACCATGACCCGCGACGAAGCCATCCTGTACGGCGCGTTGGGTCCCACGGCGCGCGCCTCGGGCCTGGTGCGCGACGTGCGGCTGGATTCTCCCTACGGCGCCTACAAACACTTCCCGATCAGCATCGTCACCGACGAGCGCGGCGACCTGGAAGCGAAGTTCGCCGTCCGCTTGAAGGAGTTGCTGGTTACGTGCTTCACCATCCGCACGCTGGTGGATAACCTGCCCGCGGGTGATTTGACGGTGCGCTTCCCCCGCAAAGTCCCCGCTGGCGAAACGGTCAGCCGGGTCGAGGCTCCGCGCGGCGAGGCCTTCTACTTTATCAAGAGCGAAGGCGGCGAAAGCCCGACCCGCATCAAGATCCGCACACCCAGCCTGTGCAACTGGACCTCCGTGCTCAACAAGGCGGTCGGACATCAACTGGCCGACATGCCGATGATGATCTCGGGCATGGATCCGTGCTTCTCGTGCAACGACCGCATGGTGACCGTGCGCCGCAAGAATGGCAGCCAGACGATGTCGTGGTTCGACCTGCGCGCGTATGGGATCGAGAAATATAAGAGCCGATAATGGAAACCCTCCTCGCGATTACCTCCATCATGTTCTTTCCCGCGGGCCTCAGCCTGATCTTTAGCGGCATGTTGTACGAATGGGCCGACCGCAAGCTGGTGGCGCGCTTCCAAAACCGCGTCGGGCCGCGCTGGTTCCAGCCGCTGGCCGATACGATCAAACTGCTTGCGAAGGAAGAGATCCAGCCGCTGGGCGTCAACCAGGCCCTGTTCTTTGGCCTGCCGGTCGTCGCACTTTCGGGCGCATTGACCGCTGCGCTGTACGTGCCGATCTTCGGCATTCAGCCTGCATATTCCTTCCCCGGCGATCTGATCGTCACGCTCTACCTGCTTTCGCTGTTGACGATGTGCATGGGCCTGGCAGGCTGGAACTCCGCCAGCCGCTTCTCCATCGTCGGCGCGACGCGCACGCTGACCCAGCTCTTCGCCTACGAAGCGCCCTTCCTGCTGGCCCTGCTCGGCCCCGCCATGGCCGCCGACTCCTGGCAGATCGGCAAGATCGTGGCCTACACGGAATCCCATTGGATGATCGTCCTGCAGCCGGTCGGCTTCGTCATTGCCCTGATCGGCCTGATGGGCAAGCTCGAACTCCCGCCCTTCGACGCCCCCGAAGCCGAGACGGAAATCGTTGCGGGCGCGTTGACCGAATACTCGGGGCGCGGCCTGGCCCTCTTCCATATCGGCAGGTCGGTGGAAATGGTGATCGGCGTCTCGCTCGTCACGGCCTTTTACCTGGGCGGCCTTGGCAACCCGTTGATCTTCCTGGCCAAATCGCTCGGCCTGCTGCTGGTGATGGCCTTCCTGCAATCCGTGCTCGTCCGCCTGCGCATCGACCAGACCGTGGGCATGTGGTGGCGGGCTGGCGCGATTCTGGCGCTCCTGCAAATCCTGGCGCTTATTGTTTTGAAATAGGAGTCCTGCCATGAAAATCGGCTCGATGTTCAAAGACCTGCTGACCTCGTTCTTCAAGAAACCGATCACGGAGTTATATCCGTTTGAACGCCCGGATGTTGCCAAGCGCTTTCGCGGCAAGCTGTATTACGATCCCGCCAAGTGTACGGGCTGCAACCTGTGTTCCAAGGATTGCCCCTCCGACGCGCTGGAGATCATCATCCTCGACCGCGCCGCCAAGAAGTTCGTGGCCCGCTATCACATGGATCGCTGCACCTACTGCGGCCAGTGCATCCAGTCCTGCAAGTTCAAGTGTATGGGCATGTCCAACGAGGACTGGGAACTGGCGGCATTGAACAAGGAAGCGTTTGAGGTTGTATATGGAAGAGATGAAGACATCGCAACCCTCCTGGCAAAGTTTTCTGGAAATAAAACCGAGCCCGCCAAACCAGAATAACCGCTTTCTCCCGCCCCGCACCTGCCTGGTGGGAGTTGGCAATGACCTGCGCGGGGATGATTCGGCCGGGCTGGCGGCGGTGCGCGAAATCATCGCGCGCGGCCTGACCTCGGACCTGTTCCTGCCCCTCGAAGGCGGACCAGCCCCCGAGAATATCACCGCCACGCTGCGCAAGTTCCAGCCCGAACAGGTCATCTTCCTGGATGCCGCCCACATGGACGAGCCGCCCGGCGCGATCCGCTGGATCGAGCTGAATACCATCGACGGCATGAGCGCCTCCAGTCACAGCCTGCCGCTGTCGATCCTGGCGGAGTTCATCGAACTGGAAATGGGTTGCACCGTGCGGGTGCTGGGAATCCAGCCTGAGCAAAATGAAGTGGGGGAGACCCTGAGCGAGCCCGTGCGGCGGGCTGTCGCGGAAATCGTAGAGGCGTTTACCCCCGTTTCTTGAAATGCCCCCGCCGTCTCGGCGGATTGGTATGCACAAAAAGACCGCCAGTTCAGGCTGGCGGTTTTGATTCTCGAATCTTGCGCTTCGACTGCGTTCGGGCGAAGGGCGCGCCTACTCGATCTTGAAGTTCAGCACCTTCGACATCGGGATGGTGGAACTTTCCTCGCGTTTGGTCAGCGGCACAATCACGTGGAATTGGCTGCCGGGGAAATGCACCTCGTCGTAGCCCGGACTCTCGACCCAGATGCGCCCGCCGTGGGCTTCGATGATGCCCTTGGAGAGCGCCAGTCCCAGCCCCGAGCCGCCGCCCTTGAAACGCGTCTTGCTGGTGGAATGTTTGGTCAACTGGCCCGGCTGGTAGAACTTGGTAAAGATGATCTCGCGCATGTTCGGGTCGACGCCCACGCCCGTGTCGCTGAAAACAATTTCCACGCCGCCGTTGGGCAGGTCCCCGCCGTTCGGGCTGACGGGGCGCGCCGTGACCACGATCCTGCCCTGGTTGGGGGTGAACTTGATGGCGTTGTTGACCAGGTGCTGGAATATCTTGCGAATGCTCTTCGGGTCGACCTTGATGTAGGGCAGGACGGGCAGGTCGATGGTGAGACTTTGCTGGCGTCCGCGGATGGCTGTCTCCTGCTCGGTACATTCCTCCTGGATCATCTCGGCCAGGTTGATCAGCTGCAGGTTGAGCTGCATCGTGCGAGCGTCGATCTGCGCGATCTCGAACATCGAGTCCATGATCTGGTGCAGGCGCACCGTCCCGTCATGGATGCCATTGATGATCGGCTGGTAATTCGAGTCCAGGTTCGTGTCTTCCATCAGCATCTCGGTGTAGCCCTTGATGACCGTCAACGGGGTGCGCAGTTCGTGCGAAGCGATGCTGATGAAATCGGACTTGGTCTGGTCAAGGCGTTCCAGGTCGCGGTTGGATTTTTCGAGAGCGCGGCGCGCCAGGCGCAGGTCCATGTTGAGGCGCATCAGGTTGTCCACCAGGCGGGCGTTTTCGAGCGCCACGGCGGTCTGATTGGAGAGCGCGCTGAGCGTGACCAGATCCTCGTCGGTGTAGCGGTTGCCGCTGATCTTCGAGCCGAAGGCCAGCAGGCCGATCCACTTGCGTTTGGCGAAGATGGGCACGTACACCTCCACCTCCAGGCGGCGGAACCATTCCCGTTCGGGCTGGGGCACCGAGCGATAGGCGGGAAGCAGGTCGAGGTCGTATTGCAGCAGGGGACGTTGATCGCGCATGAAGTAACTGACGAGCGCCCCTGCTTCCTCCATCTGCGGGCCGATCATCGGCCGCTCGGTCTGGCTGCGGGCCAGGCGCAGGCGGTAGAGCATGCTCCCCTCGGCGGTGGTTTCCCCGTCCACCAGGAACAGGAAGCCGCGCTCCACCTGCATGGTCTCCAAAATGATGCCGACGGCCACCGAGGCCAGGCGGTCCATTTCGAGGATATTGCTGATGCTCTGACTGTACTCATGCAGGGCCTGGCCTGGATCATACTGATCGGCCTTCAGCCAGTGATCCACCATGCGGCGGACGGCGCTCAACAGCGGCGTGAAGATCAGGGCCAGCACCAGCGCAATCACCGCGCCGACCAGCAGCGGGCTGTTGTTGGGCGCGGCGCGGAAGATGGTCTGGGAAAAAACGAAGCCGGCGATATAGATGCCGACGATCAGCAGGGTGGTGATGAGATAGACCAGGCCGCGGCGGGTGATCTGGCGCACGTCGGGCAGGTCGTGGGTCAGCGCCACGTAGGCGATGATGATGGCCGCCCCCAGGCGCAGGGGATTGCCGGGCAGGGCCTGGCCGCCGATGATGAACAGGTCGTTGACCATCACCAGGGTATACAGGATCAGCCAATAGGAAAGGCGGTTGCGCAGCAGCGGCTGGCGGGTTTGTTGCTGCTCGCGCGTGACCGTGATGACCCCGCCCAGCATGAAGATCAACCAGCCCACCAGGGCCCAGGCCGCGCCCAATCCCTCGCGCGGCAGCGCCCACTGTCCGTTCGTCCAGATCACGGTTGGGAACCTGGACATGCTCAGGTGAATGGCGGCCAGCCCGACGGTCCAGACCACGGCCAGCGCGGCCCATCCCCACCAGGCGGCGCGCCGCATGAAGGCATGCAAGATGAGCATGACCAGGAAGGCCAGGCCCAGGGCGGCGTATAGTTCCATCCCCTGGACGAAGGCGTGGTTCAGGACAGGCAGGCGTCCGCCAAGCCAGAATGCTTCGATTGCGGTAACACTCAGGGAGATCAGCACATAGGCGGCAATCAGTCCCCCGAGCATCTCCTGGCCCTCGCTGCGTTGAAAGGCAAAGACCAGCACAGGCACGTAGAGTACAGCCAGAAGGAGCAACCCGATCAGTGTTAAAAGTTGTGGGTTCAGTGCGGGCATTGTCGGAAAGTATACCCGAAATCAATGATTGGGGTATCATTAAGATTGTTAGGCAGCCTGTCCTTTTTGCAAGTCCTCTTTGAGCCAGCCCATGCCAGTTGCATATCCTTCGTCGAGGTTTCCATGCTCATATCCCGCACCGCCCGCCAGAAATACCAATTCGACCCGCAATTTTTCCGACCCGATGGTCGCGCTGTTTTTACGGATTATTCCTCCGCTCGCCGCTTTGCCGAACAGATGTCGGCCCAGCGTCCGCGCCCTGTGCCTGCCTCCGATGTGCATGCCATGGCCCTGCTTGACGAGGTGCTGCGCATCCTGCTGCGTCAGTATGAGATGCAAAACCCGGGCCTACTGACCCGCGCGCTGGGATACGTCCAGGCCAGCCTGGGCGAACCCCTGGACTCCACGCTGGTGCGCTTCACGGAAGAGTTCCCTCCCCTGTCGGTTTCCGAGGGCGGGACGACCGCCTCCCAGTATCTTGAGGGCGCCACGGACGGGCGGCCCCACCGTCAGGTCGCGGTGGAGGAATTGCTGCTGATCCAGGTGAACAATCAGAATCCCGCCATCCAGCCCTACAGGGATTTGTTCGATGACTCTCCGCTCAAGGCGTCCGCCTCCTACGACAAGGCGCTGACCCTGCTGGGACGTTTCCTCTCGCACCAGCCTGCCTTTGGCGGGTCGGCGCGCGGCGGCGAAACCCTCTTCGACGTGTTGACCGCCCCCGCCAAGGCATCCCCGTATTCGCTCGAAGGCCAGCTACAATTCCTGCTCGGCAAGTGGGGCGTCCTGCTGGGCGATTCCTTTGTCACCCGCATCCTGCGCGGCATGGACTTCATCCGTGAAGAGTTCATCCGCCACCAGGGCCCGAGCCACTTCAAGCCCGAAGCGCCCGTCCCCACCTACGGCGGTGCGGAGTATGCCGAATACGAGCGCTACAGTCCCGACCGCGACTGGATGCCGCGCCTGGTGCTGATGGCCAAGAATACCTACGTCTGGCTGGAACAGCTTTCGCGCAAGTACGGCCGCTGGATCAAGACCCTCGACCAGGTGCCCGACGAGGAACTCGATCTGCTGGCCCAGCGCGGATTCACCGGCCTGTGGCTGATCGGCCTGTGGGAACGCAGCCGCGCCAGCCAGCGCATCAAACAGCGCATGGGACAGGAGGACGCTGTGGCCTCTGCCTATTCCCTGCACAGTTACGACATCGCCGACGACCTGGGCGGCTGGAACGCGCTCGGCAACCTGCGTACCCGCGCCTGGCAGCGCGGCGTGCGTCTCTCAGCGGACATGGTCCCCAACCACATGGGCATCGACTCGGAATGGGTCATGGCGCATCCCGACTGGTTCCTGTCCGTGCCCCAGTCACCGTATCCCTCCTACGCCTTTAACTCGCAGGATCTGTCCGACGATGGCCGCGCGGGGATCATCCTCGAGGATCATTATTACGATCACTCGGACGCCGCGGTAGTCTTCAAACGCTACGACCGCTCCTCGGGCGAGACGCGTTACGTGTATCACGGCAACGACGGCACCTCCTTCCCGTGGAATGACACGGCCCAGTTGGATTACTCCCAGGCCCAGGTGCGCGAGGCGGTTATCCAGACCATCCTGCACGTGGCGCGCAACTTCCCTGTCATCCGCTTTGACGCGGCCATGACCCTGGCCAAGAAACACATCCAGCGCCTGTGGTTCCCCGAACCAGGCGCGGGCGGCGCGATCCCGTCCCGCTCCGAGCACGGCATGACCCGCGCCGAGTTCGACGCCGCCATCCCCGAGGAGTTCTGGCGCGAGGTGGTGGATCGGGTGGCCGTCGAGGTGCCCGATACGCTGCTGCTGGCCGAGGCCTTCTGGCTGATGGAAGGTTACTTCGTGCGCACGCTGGGCATGCACCGCGTGTACAACTCGGCCTTCATGCACATGCTGCGCGACGAGGACAATGCCAAATATCGCGCGGCCATCAAGAACACGCTCGAGTTCGACCCGCAGATCCTCAAGCGCTACGTCAACTTCATGAACAACCCCGACGAGAAGACCGCCGTCGAGCAGTTCGGCAACGGCGACAAATATTTCGGCATCGCCACCGTGCTCTCGACCTTGCCCGGCCTGCCCATGTTTGGGCACGGACAGGTCGAGGGCTTCCACGAGAAATACGGCATGGAATTCCGCAAGCCGAAATGGGACGAGCAGGTGGACGAAGGCCTGGTGCGCGGCCACGAGTGGAAGATCTTCCCGATCCTGCATCGACGTTCCCTGTTCGCCGAAGTGGAAGCCTATCAACTCTACGACTTCTTCGCTCCCGAAGGCCACGTGGACGAGAATGTCTTCGCCTACTCCAACCGCCGCAACGACGAGCGCGGACTGGTCATCTACCACAACCGCTACGCCGACACCCGCGGCTGGATCAAAGTCTCCGCCGCCGCATTGGACAAGGGTTCGGGCCAGCTCGTGCAGAAGAGCCTGGGCGAGGCGCTCGGCCTGCCGCGCCAGGGCTACGCCATCTTCCGCGATTACACCTCACACCTGGAATTCATCCGCCCGTGCGCTGAGTTATGGGACAACGGCATGTACGCCGAATTGGGCGCCTATCAATGCCACGTCTTCATGGACTGGTGGTTCGTGGACGGCGAAAATTGGGCCGCGGTCCACCAGGCCCTGAACGGCGCGGGCGTCGACTCGGTGCAAATCAGATACGATGAGATGTTTGTCGTGAAGGAAGAAGTGGTCGAGGAGACGAAGGTCAAGAAGCCGCGCAAGAAGGCCGCCCCGAAGAAGACGGAAAGCGGAAAAAAGGCTGCGGCGACGAAGAAACCCGCAGAGAAGAAGGCCGCGACAAAGAAACCTGCGACTGCAAAGAAACCTACTGCCAAGAAGTAGCAGAAGCAAAGATAAACAAAAGCACAATCAGGATGAGAACTTATCCCTGATTGTGCTTTTTGATTCAGCGTTTTTCTGAAAACAGATTATCCTGTTTGAATCATTCCGCATAGATGGTGTAAAAGTAAGTTCCCTGATAGGCGGGGTTTGGAATCAGGCCCTGCACCCAACGCTGCATGTAGAAATGACGGGTGGGAATCACCAGGGGCAGGCCGATGCACTGGTTGTAATATAAGTTGGTGGCTTCCTTGTAGATTTGGGCCCTCTTGACCGGGTCGGTTTCTGCCAGGCCGCGTTCGAGGATTTCCTTGAATTGGGCCTGAATATCCTCAGGCAGGACTTGACGGCTTGCATAGCTGCCTTGCGTGTATGGCTCAAACCAATGGTGCGGATCGTGGATATCCTCCAACCACCCTGCGGTCATGATTGGAATGGGACGAACGCGGTTCGACCGCAGGTATGCATCCCAGGGCCTGCCCAGGGACTCGATCACAAACAACTCATTGACTTCGAACAGGTTGATCGACAGGCTCTCGCCTATTATTGACCGTTGGCGATTCCCTTGAATATGCATAATTTGAAAGCGGAATCCGGTTGTCCAGACGTCGCCTTCAGGGTCTTGGCCGGCCGGGATGCCGTCCTTGTCCAGGTCGGCCAGTTTGAATTCCCTGGCGGATTTTTCGAGGTTGTATTCATAGTGCTGGGCATAAGAGAAGAATCCATTCATGCCAGGCAGTGGTAGTTGGCGGGACTGAATGGCCTCGCCGTCGAACGCCGTGGTAATGAAGGTATCCCAGTCGAAGGCATAGGCGAAGCCTTTGCGGATGTGAACGTCGCTGAAGAAATCGGGCGGGATGCCGTTGCCATCCAGGGCGCCGGAGCCGATATAGGGATTGGGGTCTTCCTCGTGAGTCTTAATATCCCAGTTGAAGAGGAGCACATCCTGGCTGGCAGCCGGCTGGCCGAGATAGACCCGCAATGGCTGGAAGTCGTCGATGACTTTGCAATCGTACCCATTGGTGTAGAGATCGAATTCACAGCGCTCTCCAACCAGCTTTTTCATTTCGGAATAGCCTTCTGAGGGCACTTCTGCCCTATCGGCATCGCCACCCTGCATCATGGCCTTGCGAATTTCCCAGTCGGGGACTTCCCACAAGAAGACACCCATGATCCGCGGCATTTTCCGCCAATAGTTCGTATTCCAATCCAGGGAAACCCTGTCGCCCTGAACGAGCTCATCAAGAACGAAGGGGCCTGTGCCGTTGGCAATCGCGCTGAAAGGGTTTTCCTTTGAGACCATGCCGTAGAAATTTTGCCAGGTGTCGCAGGAGCCGTCCCAGCCGCCGTTCTCGATGACCCATTCCCTGTCCATGATGGAACCCCAGGGCTGGGCCAGGTTCGCCAGGAAGGGCGCCCAGGGTTGGGCCAGCGTCATGGTGACGGTACCCGCCGCATCATCCGCGACAATGGCGGCCTGCACTTTTTCACAGGCCGTCTTGAGGGTTTGAGCGGGAAGGTCAATCATGCAGTAGCGATCATCCGCGCAGTTTCCTTCGCCATCCACGACCAGGGAGATGTCGTCGATGCCGCGGCCGAAGAAAGGCTCGGCCAGCAGCCACTGCGGGGAGGAGTACCCGCCCTGGAGCAGGCCGCGCTGAAAGGAATAGGCCACATCGGAGGGGGTCAGGTCGCCGCCTGCGTGGAATTTCACACCCTGGCGGATGTGGAAGGTGTAGACTGTCCCATCTTCCGACAGTGACCAGGACTCCGCCAGTTGGGGGACAAATTCATCCGCTTTGGTCCCATCGTAAAAGACCAGGGTTTCGTAGACGTTTTGGATGATTTCGCTGGAAGCCGCGTCGTACGCCAGGGCTGGGTCGAGCGTGTCGATTTCGACTTTCTCCCTGGCTTCGACAAAAATAAGGTGATGTGCGCTGTCCAGGATTTCGGATGGGGGGGTGGGAGGCGTGTTTGTCTTTGTGGGAATGGCGGCGGGCGAGGTGGCTGTCAGCGGAATGCAGCCAACCGCCGTGACCAGGAGGATGGCAGGAACCATCATCCGTTCGATGAAAAGTATGCCTTTGTCTGGGTGTGCAAGTTTCATGGATAACCCGTCCTGTAATCGACATGTACGCTCGCCGCCGATATACAATCGTTGGCTGTTTCTTATACGTCAGTGGCTATCAACCGCCCCTGGATTGCAAATCCAGGGGGAGCTAATCGTGCTCGCCGACGATTTTGGAATCGTCGGCATCGGTATGAAACCCGCCTGGATTTGTGATCCAGGCGGAGCAAGGCAGGAAAACGAGCGCCGTTATCTCCTCGCCGCGGGGCGATACGGATACTGCGGCGTCTCGCGGCGGAATTCATAGGCGTCGATGATGGCTTCCAGCACCTTTCTCTGATTGGCGCTGACGTCCTTGAATTCGAAGCCGATATTGTGGAATTGCGGGCTGACGTCGGGTTCGCACCAGGCCACACGGGCGGGGATGGACAATCTCCGCGCCGTGGCGCCCTCCAGAGCGGGGACGACCAGCTGCAGGGTCAACTCATGGTCGATCTCCATGCTGTTCTCCCCGATGACCATCGCGCCCGAGGTGGTCAGGTCGCCCAGGTAGCCCAGTAGAGCCCCTTCATATAAATCGAACACCTGCGAATACGCGTTCAGGTCCTTGCGGTTTTGTTTCCGTCTGTCCTTCATCTCTACTCCGATATTAACCCAGTGTACATCCACTTGCGCGTTGAAGAATTACATTTTTATGGTAAAACTGGCCCATGCGTTGGATATATATTTCCCCCCATTTGGACGACGCCGTGCTGTCGGCGGGCGGTTTGATCTACGAACAGACGCGGGCAGGCCTGCCCGTCGAGATTTGGACCATAATGTGCGGATTCCCGCCCGAGGGCGAGCTTTCGCAGCTTGCGCAAGTGCTGCACCACCAGTGGGGCTTTTCGTCCGCCGAGGAAGCCGTCCGCCACCGGCGCGCCGAGGATGATCAGGCCGCCTCCCTTGTGGGCGCCAAAACCGTCCACTTCGACTTTTTGGATTGCATCTACCGCCGCGGCGCGGACGGGAACTGGCTCTACCCGCTGGAGGTTTTTGTCCCGCCCCTGGCTGGGGAGGCTGACCTGCCCGCCCAAATCGCCGCCGCCATTTCTGCCCGCCTCCAGCCCGACGATGTGCTGGTCGGCCAGTTTGGCATCGGCCGCCACGTCGACCACGTCACCGTGCGGCGGGCTGTCGAGCGGCTCGGGCGTCCGCTGTGGTATGATTTGGACATTCCCTATCTGTTTAATAACCCGTCGGAATTGGCCCCGAACACGGCTGGGATGCAGGAATCGCTCCAGCCGGTCACCGAATCAGGCCTGGAGGCTTGGCTGGAGGGGATTTCCGCCTATCGATCCCAGCTTTCCAGCCTGTTCGAGAGTCCCGAAAAGCTCTTCGAGGCCATCCGCGCCTACAGTAGGGACAAAAGAGGGATCGGCCTTTGGCGTTTTGCGGCAAGTGAGTCTTGATTCTGGTTTTGAATCATGATATATTAAGCCCGCTTATCGGGAAAACCTAATACTCGTTTGGCTTTGCATCTCTATCTTTGGAGATGCAAAATTCTATTTAGCAGGATTACCCAGCATGCCGACTAATTTCCTGACAAAAGAAGGCTTTCAAAAACACCAGGACGAACTCGACTACCTGCGCAACGTCAAGCGCCAGGAAGTTGCCAGCCGTCTGCACGAGGCCATGGAAGGCGGGGAACTGATCGAAAACGCCGAATATGAGGCTGCCAAGAATGAGCAGGCCTTTGTCGAAGGCCGCATTCAGGAATTGGAAATGCTCCTGGCGACCGCCCGCGTCATCGAGGAGAATGGCAAGGATAAATCGGGCCTGATCCAGATCGGTTCGAAGGTGACCATCAAGGAGCAGGGTTTCGATTCCGAGACCTACACCATCGTCGGGGTGGCCGAGGCCAATCCGCGCGAGGGCAAGATCTCGAACGAGTCCCCCATCGGCAAAGCCATCCTCGGGCATCGTCACGGCGAAGAAGTCAACGTCGAGACCCCCAGCGGCACGTATAAGGTGAAGATCATCAAGGTCAGCTAACGGGCGCGCGCCTGTGTTGCCTCGCGCACCTGTATAGGGCGCGAGGCTTTTTTATTTAGAAAGGTTCTCATTCATGACAGACTATAACTCGCTCGAAAAAGTCCGCCTTCAGAAACTGGAGGAACTGCGCGCCGAGGGCGTGGAGACGTATCCGACCCGCGCCGAGCGCACGCACACCTCCGTGCAGGCCATCGCCGAATTCGAAGCCGCCGAGGGGGAGGGCCGCGAGGTCAAGGCCACGCTGACGGGGCGCATCCGCGCCATGCGCACGATGGGCAAGCTGACCTTCGCCCACATCGAGGACGGCGGCGGCAAGATCCAGCTTTTCTTCCGCATCAACGAGATCGGCAGGGAACGCTTGGCCTTCTTCGACAAGATGTTCGATATCGGCGACTTCGTCCAGGCTTCGGGCGTGATGATGCGCACCAAGACCGGCGAGGTCACCCTGCTCGTCCTGGACTTCAGGCTGCTGGCCAAATCGGTCAGCCCGCTGCCCGCCGACAAGGATGTGACCCAGGAGGACGGCACGGTTGTCCGCTATGCCGCACTGGACAACCCCGAACTGCGCGCCCGCCAGCGCTACGCCGACCTGGCCGTCAACCCCGACGTGCGCGAAACCTTCCGCAAGCGCGCGGCCATCGTCAAGGCCCTGCGTGAATTCCTCGATGGGCAGGATTTCCTCGAAGTGGAAACGCCCATCCTCCAGCCGCTGTACGGCGGCGCGGCGGCGCGTCCGTTTATCACGCATCACAACGAGTTGGAGCAGGACATGTACCTGCGCATCTCGTTCGAGTTGTACCTCAAGCGTTTGCTGGTCGGCAACCTGGAGCGCGTCTACGAGATCGGACGCGACTTCCGCAACGAGGGCGTGTCGTTCAAGCACAACCCCGAGTTCACGCAGCTCGAGTTCTACTGCGCCTACGCGGACTATCTCAAGGTGATGGAATTGACCGAGCAGATGGTGGCCTTCGTGGCCGAAAAGGTCAACGGCACCACGCAGGTGAAATATGGCGACTATGTTCTGGATTTCAAGCCGCCGTGGCGGCGCGTGGAAATGCGCCAGGGCATCCTCGAAACCAGCGGTATCGACATCGCCGAGCACAAGACTGCCGACGAGTTGCTCCAGGCCATCCGCGCCAAACACCCGAACAAGACCCCCGACCCGAAGGTGACGCGCGGCAAGATGATCGACTTCCTACTGGGCGAGTTCCTCGAACCGACGCTGATCCAGCCGACCTTCCTCTACGACTATCCGCGCGACATTTCGCCGCTGGCCAAGTCCATCCCTGGCGACGCGCTGACGGTGGAGCGCTTCGAGGGCTATGCTGCGGGCTTCGAGTTGTGTAACGCCTTCACCGAGTTGAACGATCCGCTCGACCAGGAGCAGCGCTTCCTCGACATGGGCCGCGACTACACCGACGATGAAGAGGAAAAGAATCCGCTCGACGAGGATTACCTGCGCGCCATGCGCTACGGTATGCCGCCCAACGGCGGATTTGGCATGGGCGTCGACCGCCTGGTGATGCTGTTGACCAACAAGCACTCCATCCGCGAGGTGTTGTTGTTCCCCGCCCTGCGTAAGGAAGAGTAGCCATGACTGGCCTCCCGCCCGAACAGGAAGCGCGCATCCGCCAGATCGCCCAAAGCGGCAGGATGATCGAGGCTATTAAGGAATACCGCCTGCTGACCAACGCAGGCCTGGCCGAATCCAAGGCCGCGGTCGAGGCGTTGCGTTTCGGGACAGGCGCTTCCGTCTCCGCTCCGCAGCCGCCCGTGGCCGATTCGTCGCGGCAGCAGCAAATCCTGATCCTGCTGGCCCAGGATAAAAAGATCGAGGCGATCAAACTGTATCGCGGCTGGACGGGCGCGGATTTGAAGCAGGCCAAGGATGCCGTCGAGGCGCTGGAACGCGGCGGGACGGTTCACATTCCCGAGGCCGCGGCCCCTGCCGAGGCGGGCGGCGCAGCCTTCGACGGCCCGATCCGCACCCTGCTGGCCAGGGGACAGAAGATCGAGGCGATCAAGCTCTATCGCCTGGCGACCAACGTGGGCTTGAAGGAAGCCAAGGATTACGTGGAGGCCATCGAGGCGCAGATGCCCGAAACCAGCAGCCTGTCCCAGTCCGACATGGGCGCCATTGGCGATGATCCGTTTGCCGAGGAGAACAGCCGCACCCGCCGCATGTTGGTGCTGGCTTTCCTGTTCGTGGTGATCGTGGCTGCGCTGGCCTTTTTCTTCTTCAGGAACGGCTTGTAAAACACGAGGCCCTGTTGGTTCGCAACAGGGCCTTTCCATTTTTTCGACAGGGACTTTATGCAAAAGAAGACTCTCCACCTGGCTCTGGGCGACCTGCTGGCCATCGCCCTCGTGACCGTGATCGGATTTGCCACGCACGGCGAAGCGGACCTGTCCTTCCTGCCGCGCATGGCGGCGGCCTTTTTTCCCCTCTCAATCGCTTGGTTTATTTTGGTCCCCGTCTATGGCCTCTTCCGCGCCGAGGTGACTTCGAACTGGAGGCAGCTCTGGCGTCCCATGCTGGCGATGACGTTTGCCGCGCCGCTGGCCGCCGTCCTGCGCGGATTGATTCTCAACGCGCCGATCCTCCCGATCTTTGCCGTGGTGCTGGCGTCCACCTCTGCGCTGGGGATGCTGGTCTGGCGGGGAATCTATTGGGCAATCACCCGCCGCGGATAGTCAAGCGGGGCGCACGCAACTTTCCACGATTTCGATGGTTCGTTCATCCGCATCCAGCCGCACCATGCCGCCGATAGGCAGGGTTGTGTTGGGACAGTTGTGCCCGAAATCGTCGACCTTGAGGATGGGGAAGTCGTATTCCGCGGTAATGCGCAGCAAAATGTCCTCCATCTGCATCTGGGATGGGTCGTCCTGCAGGCCGTCCACGTAGCCGACGACCGCGCCGCGCAGCCGTTCGAAGACGCCCATCTGTTTCATCTGCTGGAAGGCGTGGTCGCAGCCCTCGGGCGTGACGCCGATGTCTTCCACGAACAGGATGGCGTCGCTGAAATCGGGGAAGCAGGCTGTGCCCGCCAGTTTGAGCAGGCAGTGCAGGTTGCCGCCCAGCAGTTTGCCTTCGCCGACCCCGCCGCGGATGGAGCGCCGTTCGCGGTTGGGCGGAATCTCCCCGACCCGTCCCTCGACCAGTCGCGCCAGGAATTCGTCGCGGTCGTAGGCCGTGGGCGCGCGGCCAAAGCCCCACATCACGTCATCCCCATGAAAGGTGACCAGCCCCGTCTGATGATGGATGGCGTTGAGCAGCACGGAGATGTCGCTGATGCCGAGGAAGATCTTGGGGTGGGCGCGGATCAACTCCCAGTCGAGGTGGGGCAGGCAGGCGTTGGCGGTGTCGCCGCCCTGCGAGCAGATGATGGCCTGCACCGAGTCGTCGGCAAACATCGCGTGGATGTCTTCCGCCTTTTCCTGCGGCGAAGCGGTGTAGCCCCAGCTCGTGGAGCGGATGTGTTTGCCGAGCTTGACCCGAAAGCCGAGGCTTTCCAAAAAGCGAACGCCGTGCTCGAACTGGCCGTCCAATTCTTCAGTGACGTGCGTGGACGGGGAGACGATGCCGATGGTGTCGCCCGGGCGCAGGCGGGGAGGGAGGAGGGGCATGGGATTTTCCTCTATTTTGGCTTCATTATTTCTAGTTGCCAAAGACGACCACGTAATCAAGCACCAGCCCATACTTTTGTATGGTTTTTTCCCAAAGCGCGTCTGGAGACTCAAAAACGATTAGATACACTGTTTTCCGAAAAGGCAGCGTCGAATACTGAACGATTTTATTTCTGTCCGCGCCCGTTTCATTGGGATACTCAGCCCGAATGCGCAGGTGGTGAATCGTGAAGCCGCTGGTGCTTCGATCCCATTCCTTGAGTACCTCCTGGGTTGTTTCCAGGCCCTTGTTCGTGGCGACCAATTAATCTGCAAATTCCCTGGCTGCCGTCGAACTGGCAAAATCCTTGTAAACGTAAATCGTCATGCCTGTCGAGAAGCGGCCGGTCACATCGATATTTTCCTTGGACACGAAGAATCCATCCAGCGATAGCTCGGGGTGGAATTCCTGCTTGTAAAACCACCCATCCGGTTGCAGGAAGGCCAGGCCTTCATCAGGAAGGATAATCCACTGGAAACCTGGGGGGATGGAAGGCAGGAGCGAAAGATATCCTGAAACGTCCTGTGTGGCAGTCGGCCTGGGTGTGCGGGTAAGGGTGGGCGTGGCTGTTCGCGTGGGGGTGGAAGTCGGGGTGTTTGTGGGGGGCGAGGTGGGCGTCGGGGTATGGGTGGGGGTGGGAGTCAGTGTGGGTGTGGGTTGCAGGAACGGAAGCGCTGAACAACTGGAAAGAATCAGCGTTATCAAAATGGAGACGCATATTCGTTTCATGGATGATTCCCTTCTTTTTGGGGTAGGGGGAGATGACTGCAAAGACCTAAAACCCTTAACGCCAGAACGCCACGGCGCAAAGTGGACCAAAATGTATGCAGAAAAATCAAACCGTGGAGTCACTGATTCGGCTTCTGGAAAATAGGCATCCAATCCTTTTCACTGACCGCGTGTGTCTTGGGGATATTGTTATATCTTCCATCGGCTCTCACGGAGCACACGCAACCATCTGGCTTGTATAAAGACCATATATTCTCGTGATCAGCAATTCTGGTTCGTCGGATGGTAAGCTGGGCCCCGAGGTCGAACGTGAGACACGTTGCTGACGTGGACGGATGTACGCCTGCGTTGATTAATTTTTGCCCATCCAGGCGAGCCAGGGCCATTTGTATCTTTTTATATGGACTTGCGCTTGTTACCGTGTCAAAGTCCGGGATGGATAACTTCCAATAGGCTCCCAGTATCCACAACAACCATTCTCCCCGCAAAGTTACATGCCTGTAGCGGTGGAATATGCGAATTTTCTCGTTGTCTGTTTTGACATCTTTAGGCTCGACAATGGACAGGGAGGGTTGTCCAAAATTCAATGATAAATTCAGATTGCAGTCCCATTTGCACTCCCAGCAAACGATCCCGTATAGTTCCTTGAGATTTAGTTCGGCAATATTCATAGGTATGTGTTATCCGATATGAAAAACCTTGAAACTGCTGGCTTGGTTTTCTAAATTCCCAATTCGCCCTGTTTGCCTTCAGACTTCTTAGCCGCTGGATTGTAAATCCAGCGGGAGCATTTAAAGCCGAGGCTTTCCAGGAATCGGACGCCGTTCCTGAACTGGCCGTCCAATTCCACGTTGACGGGCGTGGACGGGGAGACGATACCAATGGTGTCGCCCGGACGCAGGCGGGGAGGGAGGAGGGGGGTAATAGGCTTCATGTGGGTTCAGGATATCAACAAAAAGAAATTGTATGCCAGGATCAGGCCGACAGCGAACATGATAACGCCAAAGACAATTTCAAATTCCCTATATTCCTGGCTTATTGAGCGAGAGTAGGGTCGGAGGAGAAGAAGATATCCTCCCGTACCTGACAACATGGAAACAATCAAGGCAGATCTTCCTTTTTCACCAAAAACATTGGAGACCAGAATGAAAAACACCCCTATTGCCAGGGAGAATATGACGATTCCCAATGGCGATTCCCAATCGAACTTTTCTTCTTTTCTGAGGACGACCGCTGAATTGGGAAGTTGGCTTTCTATTTGAGTTGCGACAGCCTCTATATCACTCAACCCACGCAGGAGCATGATTTTGTTTGTATTCGACTTCAGCTTAATGGCTATGACCTTTCCATCAGGCTGCTGGATCAATTCGCAGGTTTGAATATCCTTGAAGAACAGGCTTTCCGTGATTTTTTCACTTTTACGTTCGAGCCTGTCGGCAAAGAGAGAAATGGATCGTTTTTTCATTCTTGCGAAACCCAACCTGCTGGCGGAAAAGGTCAATAGTTCCTGGAAGATCAGCAGGAGGAACATCGGAACGATTATGTCATCCAGGGGGCGCGTTGTCGGCGTTAGAAGAATAGCGGCAACCAAGAAAAAGGGCAGCCCTGCCATGAATGCATATGTTGCCCGCTTGCTTTTGCGGAGGCCTTCGGAGAAACGATAGGTGGTTTTTTGTTCCATATTGAAATCCTCAACCTTGTTATGTAGAAGGGCAATTGTCAACTATTCATAATCCTTGCGATACACGAGCACATCCTGGATGACTTCAAATCCGAAGGACTCGTACAGCCGAAAGGCGGTGTCGCGATAGTTGTCGGTCTCGACGAAAATTTCCCTGGCCCCCAGCGATTGGAGCCGATGCAGTCCATGCGACAGGGCCACGCGTCCCAGCGCGAACGGACGGAAATCCTTGTGACAGCCCAGTGGCTCGACGTGCCCGCGCAGCGACTCTCTGTCCAGCCAGCAGATGCAGAAGGCGGCCAGCTGTCCATTGTCGGCGGCGACCACCAGGTCGAGGTCGGGGCGGTAGGCGGGCTGGCGCAGGCTGCGGGCGCGCCAATCCACGGTCATGTTCTTGCTTTCGAACACGGAGCGATGCAGCTCGACGTAGGCGGCCACCTCGTCCATCCCCGCCAAAGGGCGGACGGTGAAGCCTGCCCGCGGCTCGTACAATTTGACAGGCTCGGGTGTGAAGCGCCGCATCAGCACCTTCGACCAGGAGTTTTCGCCTACATCCGCCTGGCAGGCAAAGCCCGCTGACTCCAACGCGCGGCAGCGGCTGGCCTGTCCCGCAAAGGCCATGATGAACCAGGCGGGATGTCCGCTGGGGGTGTCGAGGGCGGCCCGCGCTTGGCGGTCGGCCCAGGCCAGGATTTCGGGATACAACTCCGCTTCGCAGGCGGGATGGCAGGCGATGTCCACTGTCCAGAAGGGGACTTGCAGCACGGCCCAGCCCGCCAGTTGACCGTCTGCGCCGAACCACAGGCCGACGTTGTCTGGGTCCTCCAGCGCCCACGAACTGAGCCGATAGGGCAGGTCGATGACGTGCAGGTTGCCGCCAGGAAAGGCGCGGGCCAGGGCAAGCATGACCTGCTGGTCAGAGTTTCCTGTGTACTTGCGGGGATTGAATTTCATGGGTGCCTTTTGGAGGGATGCGTTTTCCTGCCCAGTGGTCACATTCAACATTGCCTGAACTTGCTGCCTGGCAAGCATACAGGAAAAGCGGTCATCTGTCAAAGCCATGTCATTGCAGCGCAAATTGCCAATTTGCGCTACGGAAAATGCCGCGCTCCTCGCCACGACATGAAAAATCCCCCGGGCATTTGCTCGGGGGGTTGGTCAACTCTTCTGGGTCAGGTAATGACTGGCATATTTGCGGTCAGTCCTGCCGATGTGACCGATGATCCAGGTGAAGGCGTCGCTCAACGCCTGGCGGAAGGAGACGTCGTCGAAGGAGTCGATTTGGGGCTTCAACTCGTTGAAGGATTTCCTGTAATTCTCATGCACCTTGCGATGCTCCTCCAGGCCCGGGTACTGGAAACTCTCCATGAACTTCTCCTCGTTGGAAAAATGCTCATCGACGTAACTGGAGAGCGTCTCGTTGAAATAGCGGCGCGCCTCGTCGCGCTGGTCCGCGCCGATCAGGGCGTAGACCTCGTTGAGCATGTCCACCAGGATGACGTGCTCGCGGTCGACCTGCTCGATGCCTAGCTTGAATTCCTTGTCGAAGTCGAACATTTTCTTTTCCATGATAAAGAATCTTTTTCTGCCAAAAGATATTTCGCGAGTATATCACGCGCATTTTTATCGGGAGGTTAAGGATCAAAAAAGGAAGGGAATCATCAGGACCAAACCGCCCACCCAGCCCAGAATGCGGATGCCCCCTGCCAGTTTCCATAACTTGGCGGGCAGGGTCTCGGCCAGCGACTCCGCCCAGACGGGGCTGATCATCCCGAGCAGGAGTGGTCCCCATTGTCCCCTGAACTCGGGGCCAGCCCCCCATGCGAACGCAACAATGCCTGCGGTCACAATCAAAAAGGAAACGCGCGAGAAAAGGTCTCCCTGCGGTTCACCAAAAATGAGACGGGTCATTGTCTGACGAAAGGTCGGCTGTGGATTCGATTCCATGCCATTCTCCTCGAAATTGGGCGGTCAACTCCGCCTGGAGAGGGCCAGCGCATCCTCCAACTGCATGAAGAAGCGCTGCGCCGCCTGCCTGGGCTGGTTGGCTGGGGCGAAACGTGTCGCAGATGAATAGCTCACATCCGCTTCGAGCGACAATTCCACACCGGGCCCTGCGACGGGAGACAGCAGGAGCGACAACCCCACCTTGCCCGTAAAGAGAGCCTCCCGCACAGGCAGCTTGCCACGCAGGATGCCCAAGTCCCGCTCCTGGTGGTCCAGTTCCACGCCCATCCCGTGCAGGGTCCGCAGGCAAAGGGGAAACAACTCATTCATGTCCAGGGGGTAGATGCGGGTTTCCTGGTGCGTGATGGTCATTCCAACTCCTGTACGTCCAGCAGACGTGGGGCATACTGGCGCAGGCTGCGCCCCAAGTCCCCATAGCGCCACCACTTGAAATCATCCAGCGAGAGGATGCGCGTGGTCTTCACCATGCCGACCGCCCACCAGGCATTTTCGTGCGGCACGGCCTCGCGCAACAGCATTCCTTCGAAGCAGGCGTCGGGCAGGTTGTCGCGCGTCTTGCGCGTGAGCGTGACAGCCTGCTGCCACCTGGCCTGCGCCAGGCGCGGATTCTCGTCCCAGGCGGGACCGAGGGCCAGCATACTCATGGGCAGGAGGGTGATGCGTTCCACGTTGTCCCACGAGGTGCGGGCGCGATACCCGAATCCGCGCTGCTCGATGCCCTCGGGCGAGACCAGCAAACACAAGCGGCTCATGCCGAGGAAAATGGTTCCCAGCGCCAGGAACAGCGTAATCACGCCGAGCGTGCCCGCGACGTACAACCAGTCTGCGTGCATGTTCCTGTCTGATCTTGGCGGCAACAGCGACACGACCACCATGAACAGGGCGAACAGAAAGAAGAAGCCCGCGCTGAAGCGATGGCGCGCGCGCGTGCTGGCTGGGATTTGGACGATATTGGAAGGGGAGGTAGTCATTCGAATTCCGCGTTTCGTTTGATGCTTGTTTTGGATTATAAGCCTTTTCGCCGGGATGAAAATGCGTTGTTTTTCAAACCCGTGTTGGACAGGCTTTCTGCGACCTGCGTTGTTCCAGCGGGAGCAATCCTTGTCAACTTCCAACTCCCGATTCCCCACTCCCACAAACCTGATAAAATACAGGCATGGATGAAACAGCCCTGATTCACGACGCCCAACGCGGGGACTTGAACGCCTTTAATACGCTGGTCCTCCATTATCAAGATATCCTTTTCAATACCGCCATGCGCGTGCTCGGCGACGAGGAACAGGCCGCCGATGCCACGCAGGAGGCCTTCATCTCCGCCTTCCGCAGCATCACCAGCTTCCGCGGCGGGTCATTCAAGGCCTGGTTGATGCGCACGGTCACCAACGCCTGTTACGACGAATTGCGTCGCAAGAAGCGCCGTCCCACCACGCCGCTCGAACCTGAGATGGATGACGGCGAGGAGGTCGAGACTCCGCGCTGGCTGGCCGATCCCGGCCTGACGCCCGAGCAGGCCGCCGAAGCCGACGAGGTCGAGCACGCCATCCAGCACTGCCTCGAAAACCTGCCCACCGACTTCCGCACCGTGGTCGTGCTGGCCGACATCCAGGGCATGGACTACGTGGAGGTGGCCGCCTCGGTGCGCGCGCCGCTCGGCACCATCAAGAGCCGCCTGGCCCGCGCCCGCCTGCGCCTGCGCGAGTGCCTGCAAGGCTTTGCGGAACTTTTGCCCGCATCCTATCGTCTGGAAGGAGAAAAGGCATGAAAACTCCCACCTTCCGCGACGTTGAACTGTTATCGGCCTATCTGGACGGCAAGCTGTCCCAGGCCGATTCTGCGCGTCTTGAATCCCGCATTAAAGTCGAACCCGGCCTGCGCGACATCCTGGACGATCTGTCCCAGTCCCGCGCCCTGCTGCGCAAGCTGCCCAAACGACGCGCCCCGCGCAACTTCACGCTTACGCCCCAAATGGCGGGCGTCAAACCGCCCCTTCCGCGCGCCGTGCCGGCCCTGCGCTGGGCCACCTCGCTGGCCACCCTGTTGTTGTTCGCGACCTTCGCCGCGAATGCGTTCGCGCCCTCGCTGGCTTCCCCCTCCTATATGTCCCTGGGCAAGGGCGGAGGCGGACCTGAGGAAGCCCTGGTGATGGAATCCGCTCCCGCCGAACCCGCCGCTGCCGAACCCGCCGCCACCGAAGCCGCCGCCACTGAATCGCCCGAATTGGAAGCGGCTCCCGCTGTCACCGAAACCCCGCTTGCCACCCAGGCGCCGTCGATGGTGTTCGAGCCGACGGAACCCATTGTCAGCGCCACCGAGATGGGGGACGCCGCGCTCCAGCCGACCGCCCAGCCGCTTCCCACCGAAGACCTGGCTTTGAGGAATGCCGACGCCGGGCCGTTCATCGAACCCGCCCCGCTGGCTGTTCCCCTCGCCTGGCAGATCGGCCTGCTGGTGGTGGCCCTCGCCAGCGGCGGCCTGGCCTGGATCCTGAGCCAACTCGCAGATCAAACATGGCGCAGGAAAGTGAAGTAAGGTACTGTCCCCGTTGCGGCGCGGAGGTCATCCGCGCCGAACGTTTTGGCAAGCTTCGCGCCACCTGCCCGCAGTGCAGGTGGATTCATTTTGCCGACCCGAAAGTGGCCGCGGCTGTCCTGGTTGAACGGGACGGCCGCGTGCTTTTGGTGCGGCGCGTCAACGAACCGTTCCGCGGCATGTGGACCCTGCCCGCTGGCTTCGTGGATGCAGACGAGGACCCGGCCGAAGCCGCCTCCCGCGAATGTTTGGAGGAGACCGGCCTGTCGGTCCGAATCAAAGGGGTGGTGGATGTCATCCCCGGGCGGGAGCACCCACGCGGCGCGGATTTCATCATCGTCTACGCCGCGGAAGTCCTGGGCGGCGAGCTGGTCCCCGCCGACGACGCGGATGCCGCCGACTGGTTCGAGCGCAGCCAGCTTCCGCCGCTGGCGTTTCGAGCCACCCGCCTGGTGTTGCAGGAAAAATAGACCGAAAGTATGGTTGTGACTGGGGGGCAAATTTTTTATAATCAATCAAACCTGTTTCAAGAGGAGACGAATGCTCCCGCTGGATTTGTAATCCAGCGGCCGGCTGACGGATTGCAAATCCGCCGGGAGCGCAAAACCCCAATTTGAAAAATCTGCGCGGTTGTGATGGATTTTCAACAGTAATACCATATATCCAGAGGAGATTCACATGAAGAATGCAGGTATCCATCGTTTGTTTGCCTTTCTGCTCGTGTTTGTGCTGGTGAGCCTGGCCTGCACCGGCGGGCAGGGGACGCCCACCCCTGTGCCGCCCCAGCCGCAGCCCCAGCAACAGCAACAACCGCAACCCCAGCCCCAGCAGGAACCCCAACAGGAACCTCAGCAGGATCCCGATCCCCTGCCTTCGCCGACGGCGGAGCAGCAGGCCACAGGCGGCTGGATCACCTTCACGGATGAGAACGACTACTTCCAGATCGATGTGCCCGCCGACTGGGCCTACTCGCACGAGATCGGCGACTACTATTACATCGACCAGTTCAAGTCGCCCGATGAACAGGCCCTGGTTGAGAACCTGGTCTACGACGAGGGCAACGCTTTCACGGGCAACGTCAACGGCAAATTTGCCCTGGCTCTGCTGCACACCTTCTACAGCAACACGGGCAAGGAAGGCGACATCCGCATCACCGATGACAACCTCCAGCCCGACGGCAGCGAGCGCCTGATCTGGGAATCGAGGAGCGGCGGTTACTCGGGCATCTCGTATTTCGAGGTGCGCAACAAGACCACCTTCCTGATGTTCACCGTGGAATGGATCGACAGCGCCGAGGACCTGTATTTCGACACGCTCAACTCGGTCATCGAAAGTTATCGTTAACCCTGTTCGGCCCGCCCACCGCCAGCCCATCCGCTGGCGGTTTTTGTTTTCAATGGACTCGACCATTCCCGCCCTGGTCTTTCCAAAGTCGGGAGACTTTGGATTCCAAAAAAAATGATGTGCTACAATGATTTTGATGACTCTCAATTTGCGCCCCTCCCCCTTATCTGGGACCTGGTATCCAGGCGACCCCAAAGCACTGGCCCGCAGTGTGGATGAATACATGGATCACGCCGACCTGCCCGAGCTGAACGGGGAGGTGCTGGGCGTGATTGCCCCCCATGCGGGACACGTCTATTCGGGACCTGTGGCAGGCTACGCCTTTGCCGCCCTGCGCGGACGGACGCCCGACGTGGTGGCCGTGCTTTCACCGTATCACAACTTCCATTCCAGCCCGCTGCTGACCAGTTCGCACACCGCCTACGTCACGCCCTTGGGCGAGGTGTTGATCGATCACGCCCTGCTCGACCAGCTCGATGATAACCTCAGGCACGGCCTGGGCATGGGATTGACGCACGTCGCGCGCGACCACGAACATTCGCTTGAGATCGAGCTACCCTTCCTGCAACGCGCCCTGGCCAAACCATTCCAAATATTGCCGATCATGGTGCGCACCCTTGACCCGCACATGGCGGAGACGCTGGGCAAAGCCCTGGCGAATCTTCTGCGCGGCAGGCGCTTCCTGCTGGTGGCCAGCACCGACCTGTCCCATTTTTATCCGCAGGAGAAGGCCAACCGCTTCGATGCCGAAATGCTCAAGCAGATCGCATCCTTCTCGCCCGACAGCCTGTTTGCTACCGAGGAGCTGGGCAAGGGCTTTGCCTGCGGCCTGGGCGCGGTAGCCTCGGTCCTATGGGCCGCCCGCGGCCTCGGCGCGGACACGGTCAAGGTGCTGCATCACGCCACCTCGGGCGACGTCACAGGCGATACTTCGTCCGTGGTGGGCTATGGCGCGGCGGCGATTTTGAGAGGCATGAACTAAATTTCACTCCTGTCAGCCCACAGGCTTGACCTACTCGCAAAGCAGAAAATCCCCACCACAGAGACCACGGAGCGCGCGGAGATTTTTTGAGCTTTTCTCCGTGACCTCTGTGAACTCCGTGGTGAATTTTTTTCATAATGGCCAGTTTATGAAGAATGTCAGCCCACAGGCCTGACCTGCAAGGGGGGCAGATTATAATCATCCCATGTTTGCGCGTATTTCGGTCAACCTGCCCGCGGTGAGCGGGACCTTCGATTACTCCATCCCGCCTGAGTTGGCGGGGCAGGTGGGCATTGGGCAGCTGGTCACCGTGCCGTTCGGCAGGCAGGTGGCGCAGGGCGTGATCCTCGCGTTCGTGGAGGTTCCCTCCGTGGCGGAGGTGCGGCCGATCCTGTCGACGCTCGACCCGCAGCCTGTGCTGACCTCCGCGCAGATCGAGCTGGCCCAGTCCATGGCCGAGACCAACCTGGCCTCCCTGGCCGCCATCGTGGATTTGATGCTGCCGCCCGGCTTGAGCAAGCAGGCCGACACCCTCTTCGACCTTCGCCCGAATATCCAATCCTTGAACCCCGAGTTATCCCAGACTGCCTCCCGTCTCATTAAATTGCTCCAGGAAAAAGGCCCCCTGCGCGGACGGCAGATCGACCGTCACTTCGCCCAGGTGGACTGGCGCAAGAGCGCGCAGATGCTGGTCAGGCGCGGCGCGCTGGCGAGTCAGTCCATTTTGCCTGCGCCGACGGTGCGCCCGAAGTTCATCCGCGTGGCGGAATTGGCGGTTGCGCCCGAGGTGGCCGAGGCGGCCATGTCCGAGCTGGGCAAGACCGAGGCCACCCGCACGCGGCGCAGCGCGGCTTTGCGCTTCCTGATGCGCGTGCCCGACGCGGTCAACGTCTCGTGGGTCTACGCCGAGAGCGGCTGTTCGCTGGCCGATTTGCAGGAGCTGACCGAGCGCGAGTTGATCCTGCTGCGCGAGAGCGAGATCTGGCGCGACCCCCTGCAGAAAATTCAAATTGACGAGGCCGAGCGGCGGCCCGAGTTGACGGCTGACCAAGCCAAAGCCTGGGATGTCATTCAAAACGGCTTCGCATCCCTGGCGGAGGGGAAGCCCATCCTACCCTTCCTCCTGCAAGGCGTGACGGGTTCGGGCAAGACCGAGATCTACCTGCGCGCCGTGGAGGAGACCGTGCGGCGTGGCAAACAGGCCATCATCCTGGTGCCCGAGATCGCGCTGACCCCGCAGGCGGTGCGGCGCTTCCTGGCGCGTTTCCCCGGGCAGGTGGGACTGGTCCACTCGAAACTGTCGGAGGGCGAGCGTTACGACACCTGGCGCAGGGCGCGCGCGGGACTGCTCAAGCTAGTCATTGGCGCGCGCTCGGCCATGTTTGCGCCGCTGCCGAACCTGGGCCTGATCGTGGCCGACGAGTGCCACGACGGTTCGTATTACCAGTCCGACCCGCCGTTCTATCACGCCGTGAGCGCGGCGCAGACCTACGCGCGCCTGACAAGCGCGGTTTGCATCCTGGGCAGCGCAACGCCTTCCATTCTTCAACGCTACCAGGCCGACCGGGGCGCGAGCACCCGCCTGGATCTGCCCAAGCGCATCCTCAACGCGGCAGGACTTCCGCCCGTGCGCATCGTGGACATGCGCGAGGAACTCAAACAGGGTCAGCGCGGTATCTTCAGCCGTCCGCTGATGGAGGCCCTGACCCAGACGCTGGCCAATCAGGAGCAGGCCATCCTGTTCCTCAACCGCCGCGGGACGGCCACCTACATCTTCTGCCGTGACTGCGGTTACGTGCTCAAGTGTCCGCGCTGTGACACGCCGTTGACCCTGCACATCGAAGAGCGCGAAAACCTGCGCTGTCATCACTGCAACTATACGCGTGACAAGCCGCGCAAATGCCCACAGTGTGGCGGGACGCAGATCCGCGAGTATGGGCTGGGCAGCGAGAAGGTCGAGGCCGAAGTGCAGGCGCTCTTCCCCAAAGCGCGCACCCTGCGCTGGGATTGGGAGACCACCCGCCAGAAGGACGCGCACGAGATGATCCTGACCCACTTCGCCAACCACCAGGCGGATGTGCTGGTGGGCACACAGATGCTGGCCAAGGGTCTGGACCTGCCGCTGGTCACGCTGGTGGGCATTGTCCTGGCTGACGTGGGACTCAGCCTGCCCGATCCCTTCGCGGCCGAGCGGGTCTTCCAAGTGCTGACGCAGGTGGCGGGACGCGCGGGCCGCAGTTCGCGCGGCGGGCAGGTGGTCATGCAGACCTTCCAGCCCGAGAGCGCGGTCATCCAGGCGGCGGCGCGGCACGATTTCGAGGGCAACTATCGCATGGAGTTGACCCAGCGTGAGCGGCTGGGCTATCCACCCTTTGGGCGGCTGGTGAGGCTCGAAATACGGGACCAGGACGCGGAGCGGGCGGAGGCGGCGGCGCGCAAATTGGCCGATCAACTCTCCGCCTGGATCCAATCCGAAAAGCGGACCGAGACCACGCTCATCGGCCCCGTGCCCGCCTTCTTCTCCAAGCTGGATAACGTGTATCGCTGGCAGGTGATCGTGCGCGGGCCTGATCCCGTTTCCCTGCTGCGCGGGCGCATTCCCGCTGGCTGGCGGGTTGAAGTGGAACCGATAAGTTTGCTATAATCTACCCGAAAACTGGAGTGCGGACTGAAGTCCGCGCTCCGAGATTTTATGGATCGATACTTCATACAGGAGGCAGGTATGCAAAGTTTTTCGCGCGGCTGGTCTTTTCTTCAACAGGCCTGGTCGATGGCGTTCAAGGATACGGACTTGATCAAGCCATCCATCTACGCCCTGATCACAGGCCTGATCGTTTCGGTGATCGGCATGATTCCCATTGCGCTGGCGGCGTTCATCCTCGGCACGGAAGGTATCTTTGCCCAGGCGGTGCTGTTCGTGCTGGGCGCGATCCTGGTCTTCGCGCAGTTCGTGGTCAGTTACATTTTTTCGGCCATGACCGTTTACCTGATCTACGGCTACCTCTCTGAAGGCGATGGCCGTATGGACAAGGCCTGGGAAATCGTCAAGCGCGACTTCATCGACATCCTGACCCTGGCGGCGGTCTCGACCGTGGTCAACCTGCTGAAACAGACGGCGCAAAAGAATCGCAAGGGCGGGATCGTGGCGGGGCTGGCCCGCGCCGCCACGCGCGCGCTGGAGGCGCTGTGGACCGAGGCCGCGCTGCTGGTGCTGCCCGCCATGGTGATCGACGACCTGAACCTCAAGGATGGCCTGGCGCGCATCGTCCAGATCACGAAGGACAACCTGCTGCTGGTGGGCATCAGCGCGGTGGGCGTTAACTGGGTGACCGGCCTGATCGGCTTCGTGCTCGGGTTGATCGGCGCGGTAATCGGTTTCGGCGTGGGCTACGGGACCATTCTGGCCTCCGGCAGCGCCACGGCGGGCATCGTCATCGGCATTGTGCTGGGCGCGTTGATCTTCTTCGCCTTTGTGACGGTGGCCAGCGTGATCAGCACGTACACGGGCACGGCGTATCATACCTGCCTGTACATCTGGGCGCGCGAGACCGAGAAGGCCCGCGCCGAGGGTCAGACCTCGCCTGTGGCCGCCCCCGCTCCGCTCGCGGCAGTGCTTGGTTAACATGCAGCCGGGACGCAGACAGGAATTGGTAACCTGGGAGGAATTCGGTCGCCTGATCGATTACCTCCTCCCGCAGTTCAAACGGGAATTTACCGCCATGGTGATGATCACGCGCGGCGGCATCGTGCCTGGCGGAATGCTGGCCGAGGCCATGGACATCACGCACGTGCTGACCGCGGCGGTCGACTTCCCGGCCGAGTTGACCCAGCCCAAGACTCCGCTGATGGCCTGGCCTGAGTTCATCCAGTTTCCATCCGACGACAAATTACGCGGACGCCCGACCTTGATCGTGGATGACGTGTGGGGTTCGGGACGTACCATCACGGCCGTGAAGAATCGCGTCTCGGCGGCAGGCGGCTTTCCCGAGACCTGCGTGCTGCATTACAACCCGTATCGCAGCCTGTTCGGCAGTGTCCGCCCCGATTATTATGCCGCCGTCACGGATGCGTTCATCATCTATCCCTGGGAAGTGAACCGCGGTACCGACCAGGTGCTGCTCGGAGAGATTTGATTTCCGCATGAAGTCAATCGAAGTTTCCAACTCCTCGAAGATCAGGACCCTGCGCGAAAACGAATATTTCAACGAGCTGCCCGATGAGATGTTGAGGGAGATTGCCGCGCATACCCGCCTGTGCGAGTACGAGCGCGGCGAAGTCCTATTCTGGGAGGGCGACGTTTGCACGGGCTTGTACATCATCGAGAAGGGCAGCGCCAAGATCTACCGCCTTTCCCCGCAGGGACGCCAGTACATCGTGCGCGTCCTGCAGGAGGGCGACACCTTTGCCGAGGTGCCCGCCTTCGACGGCGGGCTGCACCCCGTCAACGTGGAATCGCTGGAGGCCTGCCGCGTGTGGGTCATCGACAGCGAGTTGCTACGCCGCCTGGTGCTGGCGCATCCCACGTTTGCGCAGAAGGTGCTGGCGAATTTTGGCAGGATGTTGCGCGGCATGGTACACAAGGTCAGCGAGATGGCCTTCTATCAGGTCACGCATCGCCTGGCGCGCTTGATCAGCGAACTGCCGCACAACGATCCGCAGGGACGCCCCCTGCCGCATTGGACGCAGGAGCAATTGGCGGCGCGCCTGGGCACGGTGCGCGAGGTGGTGGCGCGCTCACTCAAAGAGTTGGAGCGCAGCGGGGCGATCCGCATCGAGGATCGGCGCATCTACGTGGCCGACGCCGCCGCCATGGAGCAGTGGACTCATCCCTACAATTGAACCTGGAATTCTATGGAAACGAAAAGGCGGCCCGTCACGGCCGCCTTTTGTGTCTGCCTTGTGCAGGTTATTTCAGGATCTCGAAATTGGAGATCGTCAGGTAATACTCGTCATCCACGGCTTCCTTCACCTGGTCGATATTGATGGTGACAGGAAAGCCATAGGTGGGCTGATACTCGACCGTGACCTCGTCCGCTTTCGAGGCGGGACCCGTTTGAAGGTCCGCAAACAGATGGTCAAACGTTGAAAAATGATCGAAGAGTTCCATCAGGGGATCATCCGCTGCAATGGGGGTTCCATCCGCATAGGTCATCGAAACCACTTCACCATCCAGCACTTCGATGCTGAGCGGCATCTGCTCGGTGAAGGCGCAAAAGCAGCCGATGAAGAGATCGTACCGATAATGTGTAACGCCGCTTGTTTCCCATTTCTGCTGGTTGGCGGTCAGATCCTTCTGCGCGTTGAGGGCGCAGGCGGCCAGGGCAACCGCCAATACGATAAAGAATAAATTTCTCATGTCAGTCTCCTTGATATTGAAAAAAGTTCCATGCTTTGGATGCGGCGGGTTTGCCTCTTTCCTGAACTGGACGATGATCCCCGCATGAAGGTTCCCGAAATTGATGGATATACATCCACTTTGGCATGGGAAATAAAAAACTTGCGAAGGCTTGGTAGCTTCGCAAGTTTTTTATTTGCCGGGAGTGGGTTTACTGTGCGGGGGCCGTTTTGTAGTAGGTGCCCGTGGCCAGCAGGCCCGGGTCGTTCACCGACTGGGCGGCCAGCATCTGCGCCTGGCGGGCCAGGTTGGTGGATTCGGCCAGGATCTTGAGGGCGTACTCGGGATTATGGAAGCCCGTGCTGTTCTCGGCGGAGACGAAGTCCCACATATATTGGGCCTTGCGGTGCAGGTTGCGGGCCTGGTCAAGCAGAGCCTGGTCGGCGTCCGGGTTGGCGGCGGCGGCCTTGAGCGCGGTAATTGCGTCGATGATGGCGTCCTCGGTGTCCTGCTTGGTGGTGGCGATCTGTTCCTGGATGGTGTTCACGCGGCGCACGACGGCTTCGGTGTCGGTGTGGCAGGTGCCGCAGGATTGTTCGACCGTCAGCAGCGGCGACTTGACGTCGTGGCTGGAGTACTTGGAGGCGCCGTCACGCACGTAGGGCATGTGGCAGTCGGCGCAGGAGACGCCTGCGTTGTAATGTGTGGAGCCAGCCGTGAAGAACTCAAACTCGGGATGCTGGGCCTTGAGCATTGGCGTGCCCGTCTCGGGATATTCCCAGTCCTTGAAGCCGCTTTCCTCGTAGTATTCGACGATCTGGTCGATCTGGGTGCCCTTGGCCCATGGGAAGGTCAGGTACTTGCCTGCGCCCTGGAAGTAGTATTCCACGTGGCAGTTGGCGCACACAACCGTGCGCATCTCCTGGCGGGTGAAAGTGGTCCAATCTTTTCCCTGCGCCTTGAGGGCCTCGTCGAGCGCGGGATTGGTGACGATCAGGCGCATGGAGCTGGCTTCGTGGCAGTTGGCGCAGCCGATGGGTTCATGGATGTTGGGCGTCATCTCGTTGAACGACATGGCGTCGTAGGCTTCCATGCCCATCTCATCCCACAGGGCGGGGTTGTTGGCGCTCTTGCAGGAATAGCAGGTGGCAGGGGTGTGCTTGGGGTCCTCGTCGTTCAGGTTCAGACGTTTGGTGGCGCGCACATCTTCGAGCATGTTCATGTGGCCGCGGTCATCGTTATAGTCCTTGCTGAACGGGTAGCCCGCGAACAGGATCACCTGGCGCGGATCGCGTTCCAGCCACGAGAACTGGGACGAGCCGCCGTAGGTGGTGTCGATGTTGTTGGTTTCGGTCTTCAGCAGCGAAGCCCACTGGTTGGGGAAGTTGATGCCCCACTTGGACGAATCGGGTTCCATCGGCGCGATCTCGACGATGGGGGCCACGGCGCGCTGCTGGACGGGCTGGTTCTTCATATAGACCAGCACGCCTGCCAGCACGACAGCCAGCAGGACGACGAGGCCGACGAGGAATACGGTGGTATAACGTTTCATGGATGCATTCTCCTATTTGATGGGGTATAGGGTGGAGTCTTGGAAGGGGGAGTTGGCGATGCCGCGCGGACCGTGGGCCACGTCGCGGTGGCAGTCCCAGCATTGGCGATCAAACGGCTGGGCGCCCATCATGACCGTTTCGACGGTTTCCTGGTGGCAGCGCACGCAGTTGGATTGAATGATCTCCTGCGAGTGTTCATTGGCGCGGATCATCTCGGGGGTCGTTCCCGTGCTGAACACGTATACGTCATGCGCGCCCTGGCGGCCCTTTTCGAAATAGTATGCAATTACGTTTTCATGGGGCAGGTGACAGTCGGCACATTCGGCGGCGCGCTGGTGGGCGGCGTGATAGTAGTTCTCGTACATCGGGTTCATCACGTGACAGTTGTTGCAGGTTTCCGAATCCGTGCCGGCATAGGCGGGCGCATCGGTCACAAGGACGAAGAGGCCCAGGGCCACAACTGCGGCTGCGACTGCAATAAGGATGGGAATTTTGGACATACGGCACCTTGTCTGAGTCTGATATTAATCCTGCACTTATTCTATACCAAATTTGTCTGAATTGTTGTGACTTTAGTCACAAAATAAGCGCCAGTTAAGAAAAAATCCCGCTCACTGGGAGCGGGATTGGGGCAGCGTTCATTTTTTGGAGTGCGGACTTTAGTCCGCTTTTTTTCGAACGCAGACTGAAGTCTGCATTCCAGTTTTTTGGTTAGTGATTCATGCCTTCCATGCCAGGCATGCCCTCTTCGACGGGCACGGTCAGGGTCAGGGTCAGGCCGCTTTTGAAGGTCAGGGTCAGGCTGATCTCGTCGCCGACGTTCAGGTCGCGGGTCAGGCCGATCAGCATGATGTGCAGGCCGCCCGGCTTGAATTCCACCTCGCCGTCGGCGGGCAGGGGCACGGATTCCTGCGGCACCATTTCCATCATGTCGGTGCCTGCCACCATGCGGCTCTCGTGCAGTTCCACGATCCCAGCCGCATCGGTCGAGGCGCTGAGCAGTTCATCGTCCTCGGCGGTGTGGTTGTGCAGCAGCAGGTAGATGGCGCTGTTCTCGCCCTGTACGGCGGCGCGCGCCCAGGCGTCGTGCGCCTCGATCTTCTCACCCGCCCCGCAGGCGCTCAACACAAACATGCCCAGCAGGGCGAGCGTCAACAACTTCTTCATTTCTCTCTCCTTTGATTTTTTTGAAACTTATGCGGCCTGGCTGGCGTGCATGGTTTCGTGCAGGAAATGCAAGGTTTCCTTTAGATTTGCCAGCCGTCCGCCAAATCCCTTCTGGAAGCGTTCCGCCTCGGCGCGCGAGCCGAAGCTTAACACGCTGGGCACACAGCAGACCGTCAGCTCGCTTTCGAGCAGAAAGACCGCCTGCCCCGCGCTGACGATGTGTCCGTGCAGGAAGTCGGCGGTCATGGCCTGGCCCGCGTTCGGCGTCTGTTGTTGCAACATCAGGCCGCAGTGAGCGCAGTAGGCGCGGCGCTGTTCGCCGTTGGGCAGGCTGAACAGGAAAACCGTCCGTTCGTGGATGGGCTTCCCGCACATGGCGCAGCCGCCCCTCGCAGCGGATTCCGCAGCCAGGGAGGCGCCGCCGTGCGTCTTTTGCACCAGCCCCGCCTCGGCCAGGCGGTTCAGGTCGCGATGCACCGTCATGGGCGAAACCTCCAGCGCCCCGGCCAGCTCCTGGATGGATGCGCTGCCCTGGGCTTTCAGGATTTCGAGGATTTTCTGTTCACGGTTGGCGGAGTGGGGCATGTGTGACCTTTTGTTATCTTTATCAGGATTTCTCAAAATATAACAAAGAGGATGATAATTGTCAAGCAAGCCGTGGTGCGGAATGGTTTATTTTTTGGAATATAAGCGGCCTTTCCAAGTGACCCCCTGGCCCGACAGGACTTTCCACGCGGAGGTGAGCATCATGGCGGCGAAGACGCCCGCCCCCAGTGGGGTGGTCAAGGCCCACCAGCGGGAAATTCCCATCTTGCGCGCCACCTTTGCGCGGATTGTGAGCAGGTAGGCCCATAAAATGGCGGCCTCCGCCATCACGATCCCTCCCGCCAACCCGCCGCCGTTCAGTCCCCAGCCCAAACCCAGCAGGGGCCAGGCAGGCAGGAAAAGCGCCGCGATGACCGCCAGCGTCGCGCCGAAGGCCCCCAACAAAAGCATACCCGGGTGATCGCTCAACCCGAGATAGATGTTCTTCGTCCAGCCCTCCCACATCTCGGGCAGGGAGGTGTACATGCGCGTGCGGACCAGCTTCATTCCGTCGGCCACCACCAGGCGGTGCCCGTTCCACTTGACCTGCTCGGAGATGGCCTTGTCCTCCACGATCTGGTCTTTGACGCGTTCATGTCCGCCGATGGCATCGTAGACGCTGCGCTTGATGAAGATGAACTGTCCGTTGGCGATGGCATCCCGCGTGGATGGGTCGTTGACCTTGCGCGGCGAAAACCCGACCGAAAGCGCCGTCATCACCAACGGCATGACCGTCTTCTCCCAGAACGAACCCAGGATTTGGAAGGTCATCAGGGTCAGCATGTCGGCGCGGGTTTCGACGACTTTGGCGTAGCTTGCGGACAGCGTCCCGGGCGCGAGGAAGGTATCCGCGTCGATGAAGCACAGCCACTCGCCACGAGCCACCTTTGCGGTCTGATACAGCGCATGTGGCTTGCCCGCCCAGCCTGCAGGCAGCTCCGCGCCGTGCAATACTCTCAATGTGTCATCCTGAGTGGCGTAGCCACGAAGGATCTCAGGCGTGGCATCCGTCGAACGGTCATCCAGCACGATGACCTCGAAGTTGGGATAATCCTGCGCCAGCACAGCCTGCACGCAGCGGCCGATGTTGCGCGCCTCGTTCCGCGCGGGGATGCAGACCGAGATCAGCGGAGCATCCTCCTCCCTGAGCGAAGTCGAAGGGAGCGGCTCGACGATGATGTCGAGTTGATATTGATTATGCAGCCAGTGGATGATGACCAGGCCGACCAGGAAGACGAGTGTGGAGAGGATCAGGTAGGGCATGAGGTGAAGACGACGGCCAGGCGGCGCCTATTACTCGGCGCGCGCGGAATGGACGGTCTATTTCAACTGAAATTCCACCACTACTTCGATTTGAATTTCCAATTCATTGAAGGATTGATAGACTGCGTCGGGAAGTTCGACCTCCAGATTTGATCCGTACCGTGTTGTTCCACGTTCGTAGAGGTATCCATTTACTTGGTATATGGTGAGTGCTTCTCCAAGTTCGCGTATGGTGAGTGCTTCACCAAGTTCGCGCTCGATTTCTACCGCCATGATTTCCGCCTTGTCCCTGGCGTCCGAAACAGCCAGGTTCAGCGCCTGTTCCTTGTAAAGTGCAGGGTCGGAAACCAGGAATCGCACTTCTGAAATATGATAGGCCCCGCCTTGCAGGATTTCTGTGCTCAGCGTTTCAAACCTGGTCAGGTCGCGCAAGATCACCTTAATATTTTGGCGAACAAAATAGCGAATCGGCTCAAATACGCCTTCCTCCTGGCTGGGCTGGTCTGTTTCGATGTCGGCGTCCGCTATTTCGTATTTCTTCAGGAGGGCCAAGGCCTCCTGGGTTGCTTTTTCATTATCTTCTAGCGCGGTAGTCAGTTCACTTCCATCCGTTTTGACTGTAATGGTGAAGCGCACCGCATCCGGCCGTATCCTGACCTCTCCCCTCCCTTGAGCAGAAACGATCCTTTCCTTGGCCTGGATCACTTGAATATCCTGCACCTGCGGCGCTTGCGGCGTTGGAGCGCAACCCGTCAGAAATAGGGCAAAAAACAGAAGTAACCTGACGTTATATTTGACGAACATGGCATTCCTCCATGCAAAACGATGTTTGTTTGATTTACCTTTGCGAAGACTGCTGATCATATCTCAACGGGCGGGTGTCAAACGTAATCAACCATTTGTCCATTTTCGAATCATCGCAAGGCTGGGGTGTTTCAACAAGAAAGTGGGTTGCCTGACTCTGAAAAGAGCGGATGGGCTATTTCACCTGGAATTCCATCTGAACGGCATATCGAAATGAAATCTCTTGGCGCGATTGGGACACCAAATAAGGGAGGTCGCTCGACAGGATCCTGTTGTCTTCGTACCTTCCAGTAAAGAAGCTGTTCTCTCTATGAAAATCTGAGATTGTCTCCATTTGCAGGCTAATCGCTTCACCGACTTCGCACCCCAGTTCTGTCGTCATGATGTCCGCCTTCGCCCTGGCGTCGGAAATTGCCAGACGTACTGCCTGTTCTTCGTAAAGAACAACATTCGAAACCTGGAAGCGAACCTCCGAAATCTGATAAGCTTGAACCTCGATAATCTCTGTAAATAGCGGCTCCAACTGGGTTAGGTCCCGCAATACCACTTTTATATTCCGACGGAGTTTGAAGTATGGTTTCGAATCCGTGCCGCTTTTTTCCTGCTGAAGATAATCCAACTTTATATCGTTGTTGGCTATTTCGTATTTTTGCAGAATGTCCAGGAGCGCTTGTGTCGCTTGCTCGTTTTCCTCCAGCGCAGGGGATAAGCCGCTCTTTTCGGTCTGGACGGTGACAATGAATCGCGCCACATCCGCCTTGACCCTGACCTCTCCATATCCATACGTGGAAATATTTCTCTCCTGCTGCTCAATGATCTGAATTCTTTGCTGCTGCGGCGCTTGCGGCGTCGGGGCGCATCCCGCCAGCAGCAAGGCAAGAACCAGAAGCAATGTGACTTTGTTTTTGACGGACATGGATATTCCTCCTTGCAAAAGAAAATGGCCCGATATTCATCCTTGCGAAGGTTACTGTCAGCGACGGGCCTGTTTCAACGAACGGACGCCGGGCACGGCCAACTGTCCGTTTGATTCCAAACCTTCGCAAGGTTCGATGACTTGAATCCAGGAAATCGGGTTACTTGATCTCGAACTTGACGGAAATTTTTGCGTGAACGGTGATCTCGTTGAACGACAGGGCATTTAGCTGGTTGAAAAGCGGTTCCATGCCTGCGCCCCCTGAATAGACGGTTTGGGGGTAGCTTGGCTGATAATCCTCGTCCAATTCAATTTCTTCCACGACCAAGGCTTTCCCAACCTCCTGGCCCAATTCTTCGGCCATCACCTCGGCTTTTTTCCTTGCATCTGCAATTGCAAACGTCAGGGCCTGTTCCTTAAATAAATCAAGGTCTGCAATTTGAAACCGAATGGCTGAAATTTGGGTGGCCTCGATCTGGAGAAGCCTTGAAAAGAGCGCTTCCAATTGAGTCAGGTCACGCAGGGTTACTTTTATGTCTTGTTTCAGGATGTATCGGTATACTTTCGCTCCGACCGCGTCAGTCGTCAGGCTCGGATAATCCTCCTTGAAATCCCCATTGGGGATGGAGAATTCTTTCAATACCGCAATGATGTTTTGCGTCTTCTCTTCAAGTTCCTGTTCGGCGGGGGCCAATTCCTTGTTCTCGACGACCAGGACCACCTCAAAACGCACCGTATCAGGCCTGACCTTGACCTCGCCCACGCCAAAGGTCTTGATGCTCAGTTCCTGTTCCTGCACAACCTGGACTTGCTGTACGGTCTCCTTTTGCGGCGTCGGGGTGCATCCCGCCAGCAGCAGGGCAAGAACCAGAAGCAATGTGACTTTGTTTTTGATGGACATGGAATTCCTCCTTGCAAATGAAAATGGTTTTATGGATTCACCCTTGCGAAGGTTGCTGTCGGCGCAGTACTATATTTCAGGGAACAGATGCCGAATGAAACCAAAAGCCTGTCCCATTCCAAACCTTCGCAAGGCTTTGCGCCTCGCCAATTACCACTCACCAATTACCAACTACCTCACCACCACCTGGCTCCTCCCCTCCGTCTTCTCGATCTCGATTCTGGTCGGGAAGGCGTCCTTCAACTCGTCCAAATGCGTGATGACCAGGATCTTCGCAAAATCGGGCCTGACCGTGTTGATGGCCTCGATCAGGCGCTGGCGTCCCTGGGCGTCCTGCGAGCCGAAGCCTTCGTCGATGACCAGAGTTTGCAGGCGCGCGCCCTTGCGTTGGGCCAGAACCTCCGAGAGCGCCAGGCGGATGGCAAAGTTGACGCGGAAGGCCTCTCCGCCCGAGTACATCTCGTAATCGCGCAGGCCCGCGCCGTCGCTGATCTGGATGTCGAGCGTCTCCTTCAGGTCGTCGCGTTTCTTGTCCTTGTACTCGGCCTGCGTCACGAAGCGGATGCTCATCTGGCCGTCGCTCAGGCGGTCTAGCAGGTCGTTGGCGCGCTCCTCGATCTGCGGCAGGGCCTGTTCGATCAGCAGGGCGGGGACGCCGTCCTTGCCGAAGGCGCGTTCGAGCGTCTTATGGCGGACGATGTGTAGTTGGAGTTCCTCGCGCTGACAGGTCAGGTCGGCTTTGCGGGCGCGCTGGGGCGTGAGCACGTCCACTTTTTGGCGCGCGGCCACCATCTCATCGCGGGCCTGGTTCTCCTGTTCGCGCAAACGGAAGTATTCGCGCTCGGCGGTGTCCAGGCTGGGGGATTGGGCTTCGGCGGCGGCCAGGGCGGATGCGGCGCGTTCGTAGTCGGTCTGCTGCATGGCGATTTCGGATTGACGATTTCCGATTTCTGATTGGAGGTTGGCGATTTCGTCCTCGATGGGTTGCAGCGCGGATTTGGCTTTTTCCAGGCTCAAGAGTTGACTCTCCGCCTCGCGTTGGGCGGACTCCGCCAAACGAGCCGCCTCGTGCGCGGTCGGGTCGTAGCCCAGCCGCGCCAATTCCTTGTCGAGCTGCTTGAGCGCCTTGTGCGCGTCGACGGCATACTTGCCGCTTTCCAGAATCTTCGTCACTTCCTTCAAGCGTTTCGCGCCTGTCCTGGCCCATTCCTTTTGTTGACGCTCCAGCGTCTCCAGCCGTTCCATTAATTGGGAGACGGTGCTGGATGCCGCCAGTTGCTCGCGCTCGGCGTTGGACAGGGCCGCCATCTGTGACGTGTATTCTGTAAGGCTCTCGTTCAGCGACTTAATCTCGGCCAGGTTGGCGCGGTAGCGGTCGCCCGAACCCTTGCCGTCCAGTTTCAACTGCTCGATGGTTTGCAGGCGGTGATCAGGCGTCAGCGGCTGGCCGCACAGCGGACAATCCGCACCATCGGTCTCTTCCAGGCGGTCGATGCGCGCTTTCATCTCATCCATCTGGACTTTGAGCGCTTCATTTTCCGCCCTGAGTTCCGCCTGCCGCTCGCGCCCCGCCTGGAGTTGGGTCTCGATCTCTTTGCGCGTAGCCAATTTAGAGGTAATCTCTGCCAGGGATGCCTGCGCCGCTTCGATCTTGTCCTGCAGCTCACCGATCCCCGCCGACTGTTCGCTGATGACTGAAGACTGTTCACTGAGTGAAGCCAACTCCTGCTCCAGCCTGGCCTTCTCCGCTTCGATCTCGCGCAGCAGGGGCTGGCGCTGGTCATCGTGCTCGCGGAATTGGGCGGCGACGCCGTCCAGGCGGGCGACTTCCTCACGGGCCGACTGCCAGGCCTGATACGCGGACTCGACCTGGTCGGCGTGGTTAACGAGATCGGCAAAGGCGGCGGCATCCGCTGTTTTGACGGCGAGACGGGCCTGAAGTCCAGACAGGGTGTTTTGGGAGCGTGCCAGGGTCGACGAAAGGGTATCCGCCAGCCGTCGCTGTTCGGCCAGCGAAGCGGACATCCGCTTGATGCTTTCCAGCGCGGCCTCCTGCGTGGCTCGAATGGAGGAGAGGCTTTTCAACTGCGCGTCGAGTTCGGCCAGGCGCGCCTTGCGCGGTTCCTCCTCGGCCAGTTCGGCGTCGATCTCGGCCATGCGGCCTTCGATCCCGCTGACTTCGCGCTCGATGGTCTTGCGGCGTTCGGCGGCGCGCTCGCGGTAGGTCTCCCACATTTCCAGGCCGAGAATGGAGCCGAGCACGGTCTTGCGTTCGCTGGCTTTTTTCTGGGTGAACTCGTCGGCCTTGCCCTGCAAAAAGAAGGAGGCATTGACGAAGGTGTCGTAATCGAGCCGCAGGGTCTGGCGGATGCGCGCCTCGGTCTCGCTGCGCGTCTTCTCGGTCAGCGCCCGCCAGGTTCCGCCTTCTGTCTCCTGCTCTTTCTCCAAAACCTGAAATTCCAAAATCGTGGTCTTGCCCCGCGGCAGCGTGCGCTGGATGCGGTAGACGTTGTTTTCGTAGCTGAACGTTAGCGCCACCTCGGCCGCCTTCGATTGCAGGTTGACCAGTGAGTCGTCGCGTTTGCGCGCCTGCCCGAAGATTGCCCAGGTGATGGCGTCCAGCAGCGACGATTTTCCCGCGCCGTTGTGGCCCGAGATGCAGGCCAGGTCGAAGCCGGTGAAGTCCAGTTCGACGGGTTCGCGATACGAAAGAAAGCCAGCAATGCGAAGTTTCAGGGGAATCATGGTGGATGGATTATAATCGAACCGTTATGCGCGAAACCACCGAAGCCCGTGCCCGCCTGCGCCTTTTACTTGTATCAGTCATCGGGATTTCGATTGTTTGCTATTGTGTGGGGGGGATTGCCTTGATGGTGGCTCCTGATAAGGGCGCCACCCCGACGATGACCGATACCGCTACCTTGACCCCCACCGCGCCGACAGCCACACCGATCACCCCGACCGTGAGCGGCACCCCGCAGATCGTGACGGGCACCGCCTCCCTGACCTTCACCCCATCGGCCACCCCCACCTTCACGCCCACCGCATCGCCGTCACCGTTCCAGCCCGCGACGGCCACGCCGACCAATACCTTCATCCCGACCTCGACGGATACACTCGTCCCTTCGCCGACCTGGACCGCTTCGCTGGTTCCGCCTCCGTCCTTTACACCCTCCGCGACGGAAACCCCCTCCCCAACCGAGCCTCCCACCGCCACCGAGACTCCCATCCTGACGCCTACCGAGACGCCGACGGCCTTCCAATAACCCATGACAGACTTGCTCCCCTTCCTGAAATCCCTGCTTTCGGTTTCGGGCCTTTCGGGCCATGAAACCCCCGCTGCGCGCCTGATCGAAGCGGAATGGAAACCCCTGGTGGACGAGATCCACTTCAGCCGGGTCGGTTCCCTGCACGCGCTCAAAAAAGGGAGCGGTTCCGAGCCGCGTCCCTCGCTGCTGGTCGCCACGCACATGGACGCCATCGGCCTGATCGTCAAACTGGTCGTGGATGGTTTCCTGTACACGGCGGGCGTCGGCGGTGTGGATGTACGCGTCCTGCCGGGCACGCCCGTGCTGGTGCATACCGAAGGCGGCGACCTGCCCGGCGTGGTGGCCATGCCGATGGGCAAACTGCTGCCCGCTGGCGCGAACGACGGCTTCCTCACGCTGGAGCATCTTGTGGTGGATACGGGCCTGACCCAGGCCGAAGCCGCGAAACGCATCCGCGTGGGCGACCTGATCTCCTTCGACACCCAGCCCGTTGAGATGGCGGGCGAGCACTTGAACGGCCACTCGCTGGATAACCGCGCCTCGGTTGCGGCGCTGACCGTCGCCCTGCGCGAACTCCAGCCCAAATCCCATGCCTGGGATGTATGGGCCGTGGCAACCACGCAGGAGGAGGTCGGCGCGAAGGGAGCGGCCACCTCCGCCTTCCAGTTGAAACCCAGCCTGGCCATCGCCGTGGACGTGACCTTTGCCAAGGGACCGGGCGTGAATGGCTGGGAAACCTTCCCGCTCGGCAAGGGCATCACCCTCGGCCTTGGCCCGAACATCCATCCGTTCCTGCATACCCGCTTCAAGGAACTGGCCGAAAAATTGGAAATCCCGTATGCCGTCGAGCCCATGCCCCGCTCCTCGGGCACGGATGGGATGACCCTGCAGTTGGCCGCGGAGGGCATTCCCAACATGGTGTTGGGCATCCCGCTGCGCTACATGCACACGCCCGTGGAACTGGTCGCGCTCAAGGACATCCAGCGCGCAGGCCGCCTGCTGGCGGAATTCATCGGCGCGCTCGAAGCCGACTTTATCGAAAAGATCGTGTGGGAATAACCATGCTGACGATTGGTTCCGCGCAATTCAAACTGCTCGAAAAACTCTGCAACGCCGCAGCCGTCTCCGGTGACGAAGGCGAAGTCCGCAAGATCGTGCTGGACGAGGTCAAGCCCTTCGCGGATGAAGTCAAGGTGGACGCGCTCGGCAGCGTGCTGGTCACCAAACGCGGCACGGGACGTGACCGTCTGCGCGTGCTGCTGGATGCCCACATGGACGAGGTCGGCTTCATGATCGTGTCCGACGAGGGCGACGGCCTGTACCGCTTCGAACATGTCGGCGGCATCGACAACCGCCATCTGCTGGGTAAGCAGGTCATCGTCGGCAAAGACCACACGCCTGGCGTGATCGGCGCTGCGCCCATCCACCTGCTGGCCGCGGATGCGCGCACCCGCAAGGTCGGCCTGGACGCCCTGCGCATCGACCTGGGTCCGAATGGCAAGGCCAAGGTCGGCGACCGCGCCACCTTTGCCACGAAGTTCCGCCGTTCGGGTCCGTCGATCCTGTCCAAGTCCATCGACGACCGCATCGGTGTGGCCATCCTGATCGAACTGCTCAAGCATGCTCCCGCCCACGTCGACCTGTGCCTGGCCTTCTCGGTGCAGGAGGAGATCGGCCTGTACGGCGCAAAGGTGGCCGCCCATTACTTCGACCCCGACCTGGCCTTCGCCATCGACTCGACTCCCGCCCACGACCTGCCCATGCACGACGGCACGGAAAGCGTGACCTACAATACCAAGCTGGGACACGGTCCCGCCATCTACACCGTGGATGGGCACACCGTCCATGACCCGCGCCTGATCCGCTTCCTGGTCGAGACTGCCGAAGCCGAAGGCATCCCGTATCAGTTCCGCCAGCCAGGCGGTGGCGGGACGGATGCAGGCTCCATCCAGGGTGCGCGCGCGGGTGTCCCGACCGTCTCGGTCTCGGTGCCGCACCGCTACACCCATTCGCCCATCAGCATCTCGCGCGTGGACGATTGGAAGAACACGCTCAACCTGATCTATGCCGCGCTGGGGCGGGTGACCAGGAGCGTGATCGCTGTTAGAAAATAATTTGGAGTGCGGACTTCAGTCCGCTATTTTCTAATAAGCGCAGACTTAAGTCTGCGATCCGCGGATCTGTGAATTTAGAGGTGCTCCATGAACGGATTGATCGCCCTGTACGGCGCGGGCGAATACCTGCCCGTGGTCGAACCCATCGACCGTGCCCTGCTCGACAGCCTGAACCTTAACGGCCGCAAGCCGCGCGTGGTCTGCCTGCCGACTGCCGCAGGCAAGGAAGGCGACGCCAGCGTCAACCGCTGGTCGGACATGGGCCTCGCACATTTCCAGAAGCTCGGCGCGGATGTCTCGGCCCTGCACATCATCGACCGCGCTTCGGCGGACGACCCGCAGTTCGAGTCCACGCTGGAGGCCGCCGACCTGATCTACTTCTCGGGCGGCGACCCCAGTTATCTGTTCCAGACCCTGAACGGCAGCCGCGCCTGGAATGCCGCGCAAAAAGCCTGGGCGCGCGGAGCCATCTACGCGGGCTGTTCGGCGGGCGCGATGATCCTGGCGCAGAAACTGCCCAACTTCCGTATGTTCGGGAACGGGACGCCCTCAGGCTTCGGCGTGATGCCTGCCAGCTACGTGTTTCCGCACTTCGATGCCATGCCCGCCATTGTTAAACCGATGATGCTGGCCCTGCGCAAGACCCTGAAGGGCAGTGAGTACGCCCTCGGCATCGACGAGAACACCGCCCTGGTCGGCAGGCTGGGCGGGGAGTGGCAGGTGCTGGGCGAAAGCCAGGCCCACGTCCTGACCCACGAGGCCGAAAAAAGCTATCGTTCGGGCGAGCAGGTTCCGCTGTAGTCCCCAAAAAACTCTGTGCTCTCTGTCTACTCTGTGGTTAAATCTTTTCTCGAAGGCGAGACATCATGAAACAACTCCTCCAAAAACTGACCGAAACCTTCAGCCCCTCGGGCTACGAAGACGCCATCCGCGCCGTGATCCGCGCTGAGGTCGAGCCGCTGGCCGACGAAATCCGTGTGGACGCGCTCGGCAACCTGATCGTCCGCAAGGGGACGCTCGGCAAGGGCGGCAAACGCATCCTCGTTGCGGCGCACATGGACGAGATCGGCCTGATCGTCAGCCACGTGGACGAGCGCGGCTTTGTGCGCTTTGCATCCATCGGTGGAGTCTTTGGGCGCTACCTGCTCAGCGGCCGCGTGCGCTTTTTGAACGGGACGCAGGGCCTGATCGGTTACGACCGCCTCGAAAAAATCACCGAGATCCCCGCCGCCGATAAGATGTTCCTCGACGTGGGCGCCACGAGCCGCAAGGATTGCCCCGTCCAGGTCGGCGACGTGGCCGCCTTCGACCGCCCCTTCCAGGATTTCGGCGCGCGCGTCGTCGCCAAATCGCTCGACAACCGCGCGGGCGTGCTGGTCGCCATCGAGACCCTGCGCGCGCTCGCATCCACACCCAATGAAGTATATTTCGTCTTCACTGTGCAGGAGGAGGTCGGCACCATCGGCGCTGCCACGGCCGCCTTCGGCCTCGAACCCGAGATCGTCATCGCTGTCGACGTCACCCCCACGGGCGACACGCCCGACGCCACCAAGCTGGAAGTTGCCCTTGGCAAAGGCCCCGCCGTCAAGATCCGCGACCTGGGCATGCTGGCCGACCCCGCCATCGTGCGCTGGATGATCCGCACCGCCGAGAAGGCGCGCATCCCCTATCAGCGCGAGGTGCTTACCATCGGCTCCACCGACGCCAGGGCCATGCAGGTCTCCCGCGCGGGCGCGCAGGCGGGCGCGCTCTCTGTTCCCGTGCGCTACGTGCATTCGCCCTCCGAGATGATCGACATGGCTGACCTGCAAAAAACAGTCGACCTGCTGGCGGCCCTGCTCAAATCGCCCGTCAAGCTGGATTGATGCGCCGCGTTCTGGGATTCGTCCTGCTCGCCCTGCTTGCCGCCTGCGGGACACTCACCCCGCCCACCTCCACCCCGACGCCCGCTCCCGTGAGCGGGACCGAGCCGCCTCCCGCGCCGCTGACGGCCACCCCGTCCACGGTGCAGGCCCTGCGCCTGTGGCTGCCCCCCCAATTCGACCCGAACGCTGAAACCCCGGCCGCATCCCTGCTCAAGGCGCGGCTGGATGCGTTTGCCGCGGCGCACCCCGGGCTGGCGCTGGAAATCCGCATCAAAGGCTCCGAGATGGGCCCCAGCCTGCTGGAGACGCTCTCGATCACCCGTTCCGCCGCGCCCGACGTGCTGCCCGACCTCGTGGCTCTCTCGCGCGCCGACCTGGAGGCCGCCGCCCTCAAAGGCCTGGTCCATCCGCTGACGGGTCTGACCGACCTGCAATCCGACCCAAACTGGTATCCCTATGCGCGCCAGTTGGGACAGGTGCAAAACACCCCCTACGGACTGCCCTTCTCGGGGGATGTGCTGGCCGTGGCTTACCGCCCCGACGACTTCGACTCGCCCCCGTACACCTGGCAGGATCTGTTCGCGGAGCGCCGTTCGCTGGCCGTCTCCAGCGGCGACCCTAACAGCTATTTACAGCTCAGCCTGTACCTCTCCGCGGGCAGCCCCCTGCTCGACGATGCCAACCATCCCATGCTGGATGAGGCCACCCTCGTGCGCGTTCTGCGGGAGCTGGATGCGGGCAACCTGGCCGCCGTGGGCTCGGAGGAGGCCGCCTGGAGCGCCTTCGTGGACGGCCGCGCCGACCTGGCTGTGACCTGGGTCTCGAATTTCATTCTCGTCCCCCCGCCTGATTCCGTCTTGATGCCGCTGCCCGGCCTAGAAGGGACTCCGTTTACCCTGGCCACCGGCTGGGTCTGGGCGCTGGCAGGCTCGAATCCGCAGACCGATGCGCTGACTCTCGAACTGGCCGAGTGGCTCGTGGCGGACGAATTCCTGTCCGAGTGGAATCTGGCCATGGGCACCCTGCCCCCGCGTCCCACCGCGCTGGAGGCCTCGGACCCGCGCGGCCAGTTGAATTCCATCTCGCAATCCGCGCAGATCCTGCCCACCAACGACCTGATCCTGTCCGTGGGACCTATTTTCCAGGTGGCAATGGGCCGCATGTTGAATGGGGAGCAGGCCGAGGTCGTGGCCAAAGAGGCCGTTGAATCGTTGAAGTGAGGGCATCCCACCAATGGGCGGGTGAGGCGGAGCGGTTCCACCCGTACAATGGGGACAATCAACAACGCACAAGGAGCCTCCCATGGGAGATTACAACCGTTCCACCCGCGAAATCACGCTCGACAACCTGCCCGCTGCCATGTCCGCCGCGCTGGCGGCGCACATCGAACAATATGAACTCGGCGACGTGCTGGGCGACGCGCTGATCTGCATCGAAGCGACCTCGGAAAAGATCAAGAAGGGCTTGTTCCCGGGGCCGGGCCCGAAGTTCCTGAGAATGGGCGTGGTGCTCACACCGCGCTGGCTGTTCGAAATCCAGGCCGCGGACAATACAGCGCCTTACGCGCGTTCGCTGCGCCTGGTGGACATCGTGGTCGAAGATTACGAGAAAAGCGCCTTTTACAAAATGATCCCCGATACAGGCATGCACATCACGGGCCTGGCCACGGGCGCAACGGAGGGCGGCATGACCTTCCTCGGCCTGGGCCGGGACGCGGCAGGGGAGAAGTTCAAGCAGATGCTGATCCATGCGGTGCAGGCGGCGAAGAAGTGAAATCAAAAAGTCCAGCGTCAGGCTGGACTTTTTTGTTCAGGCGGAAAGGCTGTTCCCGCGCTTACAGCCAGGCCCACAGCATCCAGAAGACCAGCATGACCAGGCCGATGCCCAGGCGCGCGGCCACCGACCAGCCGAAGCCGGTCATGTAGGCCTTGGTCGAGTCGATGGCGGCCTGGCGGTCGCGCAGGCGCCAGTACTCCGCGCCCAGCAGCCCCAGCGGGGAGGCGACCAGGCCGACCAGCGGGGTGAGGAACAGGCTGGCGACGATGCCCGCCGCGAAGCCGAGCAGGATCGAGCTCCACGGGATGGCCTTGTCGCGCATGTGGCGCGCGATGATGATATTGTCCACGATGTTGCCGCCCAGCATCAGCAGGGTGATCAGCGCGAACAGGAACCAGTCGATGAAGGCCATCTGTCCGCTTGCGGCTTGCAACAGGGCGAAAGCCAGGGCGGCGATCCACATCACGGTCAGGCCCGGGAAGATCGGGATGAACAATCCCAACAGGCCGACGATCAGGACCAGGAAGGTCAGGGTGTGCAGCAGGGTTTGCAGGAAGAGGTCGAATTCTGTCATGGTATGAAGAGAGGCAGCCACCGAATTGTGACTGCCTCTTATTTTACCTTATGGTTGGATGACGTCCACGCCGCCCATCCACGGACGCAGGACTTCGGGCACGACGATCGAGCCGTCGGCCTGCTGGTAGTTCTCCATGACGGCGATCAGCGTGCGCGGCAGGCCCAGGCCCGAGCCGTTGAGCGTGTGCAGCAGTTTGATCCTGCCGCCTTCGCTGGGTCGATACTTGATGTTCGCGCGCCGCGACTGGAAGTCGGTCACGTTCGAGACCGAGGAGACTTCCAGCCACTCGTCGCAGCCGGGCGCCCACAGTTCGAGGTCGTAGGTCATGGTCGAGCCGAAGCCGATGTCGCCGCTGCACAGGCGCTTGACGCGGTAGGGGATGCCCAGCTCGGCGCAGGTCTGTTCGGCGTCGGCCAGCATTTTCTCGTGCATGGCCTCCGAGTCTTCGGGCTTGCAGTAGATGTACATCTCGACCTTGTCGAACTGATGCCCGCGCTTGATGCCGCGCACGTCGCGGCCGGCGCTCATCTTCTCGCGGCGGAAGCAGGGCGTGTAGGCGGTGTACATCCTCGGCAGGCTGGCCTCGTCGAGGATCTCGTCCATGTGCAGGCCGGTCAGCGGCACCTCGGCGGTCGGCACGAAGTAGAAATCCTCCTCGTGATCGCGGTAGAGGTTGTCGGCGAATTTGGGCAGCTGCCCCGCGCCGAAGACCGTGGCGGTCTTGACCATGAAGGGCAGGTACTGCTCGCGGTAGCCCTGGCGGATGTGCAGGTCGAGCATCCAGGCGATCAGGGCGCGCTGCAGGCGGGCGCCCGCGCCGCTGAGCACGTAGAAGCGCGAGCCTGTCAGCTTGGTGCCGCGCTCGAAGTCGATGATGCCCAGGGCGGGACCGAGGTCCCAGTGCGGCTTGGGCGTGAAGTCGAACTTGCGTGGTTCGCCGACCGTCTTGATGACGATGTTCTCGCTGTCATCCTTCCCGTAGGGCGTGCGCGGGTCGGGGATGTTGGGCAGGGTGGCGGTCAGGGCGCTGAGGCTGGCCTCCACGTCGGCCAGTTCCTTGTCGAGCGCGGCGATCTGGTCGCCGACGACGCGCATGGCGGCCACTTTCGCCTCGCGTTCGGCGGCGTCCTTCATGCGGCCGATCTCCTTCGAGACGGCGTTGCGTTCGGCCTTGAGCTTCTCCACTTCCGAGAGCAGGCCGCGGCGTCTTTCATCCAATTGCAGGATGGAATCGACCGGGCCCGGGTCCATCTGGCGGTCCTGCATGGCCTTGCGGACCACGTCGGGCGTTTCGCGGATGAGATTGATGTCGAGCATGATGCACCTCCGTGCGGGAATAGAATACGCCCCCGGTCCGTTTGCAGGACGAGGGGGCGTCTCGTGGTGCCACCTGCTTTCGCCGCCTTTGTTGCTCCCTCTCCCTCTGGGAGAGGGTCGGGGTGAGGGCGGCCTTGGCTGCGCGCTAACGGGCGCTCCCGTCCCTCTTACGGCGACGCAAGATGACATCTTGCGTTACGCCCCTGCGAGGAAGACTCGGCGAAGTGGATTTGGCTGTCCGTTCCGTCCGTCTCGCACGCACCGACGGCTCTCTGTACGGTTGGGGCAGCTACTTGTCTTCGCGCTGTCGATTGGATGCGATTATACCCATCCCCGGGGGGATGTCAAGAAACGCGCATTGGCGATCTTTTTCCTATTTTTGGTGTGTCATTTTGAGAGACTTTTTTTAAAGGCTTTTTGGACACGGACAACACGGATTACACTGAGCTTCACGGCAAAAACCCTTTAAAAAAGACCTGCTCTCGTCCGGGTAGCGCCACCCTTAAACGAGGAGTCTTTTAACCGTGAAAAAATTAACCGCCAAGCACGCCAAGAGCGCAAAGGGGTTTAAAGGTTTTCTTCGCGTCCTTGGCGGGCTTCGCGGTTCAAAAAGCTTGGCAATCGCCGCCACGGTTAGTGGAGTCTTTTAACCGTGAAAAAATAACCGCCAAGCACGCCAAGAGCGCAAAGGGGTTTAAAGGTTGTCTTCGCGTCCTTGGCGGGCTTCGCGGTTTAAAAAGCTTGGCAACCGCCGCCACGGTTAAGTATAGTTCTACCCTCGGCAGTATATAATTGAAGAAACCAACCCAGGAGTGATCCATGTCCGCTGAGATGCAGAACTACCCGCGCCTCGATCCTTCGCAGATGCGTCTGGTCGGGAGTCGCAGCCAGGAGGGATTCGAACAAGCCATGTGGGTCTGCCAGACGCCGTTCGGTTATCGGCGTACGGCGGAGTTGTTTCGGCCGGCGGGCGCAGGTCCTTTCCCCGCCATCCTATACATTCACTGGTACGAGCCTGAGTCGCGCGACTCGAATCGCAGTCAGTTCGTGAGTGAGGCGGTCGAGTTCGCGAAGCTGGGCGTGCTGTGCCTGACGGTGGAGACGTTGTGGTCCGACCCCGATTTCTTCATGAAACGTACCCAGGCGGACGATGAGCGAAACTCCGTCGAGGAGGCCGTCAACCTGCGGCGCTGGATGGATTTCCTGCTGGCCCAGCCTGGCGTGGACGCGGGGCGCTTCGCCCTGGTCGGGCACGATTTCGGCGGGATGTACGGCGCATTGGCAGGCGCGCTGGATCAGCGTCCCAGCCACTATGTCCTCATGGCCGCCACCCCGCGCTTCGCGGACTGGTACCTGTACCTGCCCAAACTGGAGGGGCAGGCGCGCGAGGCCTTCATCCGCCAGATGGCCCCACTCGACCCGATCACACACGTCGCGCAGCTCGCGCCTGCGCCGATCCTGTTCCAGTTTGGCGATGACGATTTCCACGTCCCGCAGGAACGCGCCGCGGAGTTCTTCGCTGCCGCGCGGGAGCCGAAGGAGATGCGGATGTATTCCTCGGGCCACGGACTGAACGACGAGTCCACGGCAGATCGAAAGGATTGGTTGAAGCGGCAGTTTGGGTTGTAGGAGCACATAGACTTCGGAAGTCTTTGAGAAGACTCCCCGTCTGGGTTCGCCAGGGCAGACTTCCGAAGTCTTTTTGAAGGCTGGAAAGATGATGAATCCGACCCTAAAAAAGGATGAATAGTACTCCCATCGGCAGGGGAGACGGGCTACAATGCGTAGGTATGGTTATTTTGCAGCCGAGGTAAATGGATGCACTCAGAGTCAAATTTCAATACGATCCTTATTGTCGCCAGTGAAGCCGCCAAGGCCGAGCGCCTGAAACCGGTATTGCTGGATGAGGGCTATCGCATCGAGACCGTGCTTTCCTTTTCCCTGCCCCTGCCGCGCCTGGAGGTAAAACCAGACCTGGGGATCATTTGGTTCCCATACGCCTCGCCAGACGCGCTGCCCGAGTTGGAGAACATCATCCAGGCGATCCAGGCCCTGGGCCAGGGGGAGCCGTTGCAGGTCTTGTTGATCATCGACCAGGACGGGACGCGCTGGGTCGAGCCGAGTTTTCGGCTGGGGATCACCGACATCCTGACGCGCCCGATCCATCCGCTGGTTCTGCGCCAGCGTGTGCGGCTTCTGCTCAAGGCCCGCCAGACCGAGGAGTTGAACCAGCAGTTGAAGCGCAAGGTGGAGAACCAGGAACGCCAGCGCATGATGAGCGCCCTGGAAGCGGCCCTGCAAATGTTCCGCACGGATACGCCGCCCGCGTCCGAACCCAGGAGCGCGCCTGCCTCCTTCTCGATCCATCCGCACCTGCAATTCGACCCGCAGCAGCATTGCCTGATCTTCAAGGTCGGCAACCTGGCTGATTGCAGGAAGGTGGAATTGACCGCAGACCAATCCTCGATCCTGATGTACATGATCTGCCATCCCAACCGGGCGCTCAGCAACCGCGAGATTGCCCAGGCCGCGCTGGGATACGGTCAACTGGATGAAATCCAATCGCGCAGCATCGTCCGCCCGCATATCCTGCGCCTGCGGCGCAAAATGGACGAGGATCCCGAGCAGCCGGAGATCCTGCGCACGATCCGCGGTTCGGGATATGTATTTTCCCCGGAGTAATTGTTTCCAAATCGCAATTCAATTGCAGAGGTATTGAAATCGCAGCCGGCCTTCCAGCGGGTAAGATGGGAACATTCGTTATCCATCCTTCCTGGAGGCAAAAATGCTCGATACTGGCAATACCGGCTTTATGCTGGTCGCGACCAGCCTGGTGATGTTGATGACACCCGGGCTGGCCTTTTTCTATGGCGGTCTGGTCGGCCGCAGGAACGTGCTGACCATCATGATCCAATCCTTCGTCTCGATGGGTGTGACCACCATCGTTTGGTACCTGGTGGGATACTCGCTGTGCTTCAGCGGCGACGTGGGCGGGGTGATCGGAAACCTGGACAACGCGTTCATGCGCGGCATCACCGTGACCACAATGTACGGCAACATCGGCATTCCCACCTTCGTTTTCATTGCCTATCAGATGATGTTTGCCATCATCACCCCGGCCCTGATCACAGGCGCGTTCGCCAACCGGGTCCGCTTTGGGGCCTACCTGCTCTTCCTGGTGGCCTGGCTGCTTCTGGTCTACTTCCCGATGGTTCACATGATCTGGGGCGGCGGCATCCTGCAACAGTGGGGCGTCCTGGATTTCGCCGGGGGCATCGTGGTGCATAATATCGCCGGCATGGCCGCGCTGGCCTCGATCATCTTCGTCGGGAAACGCCTGTTCCCCGATAAAGGCCCGCACAGCATCCCGCTGGTGGCCCTGGGCACCGGGCTGCTGTGGTTCGGCTGGTACGGTTTCAACGCCGGCAGCCAGTTGAAAGTGGACGGCATTACCGCCACGGCCTTCCTCAATACCGACATCGCCGCCTCGTTTGCGGGCATCGTCTGGCTGATCATGGCCTGGATCTTCGAGAAGAAGCCCAAATTCATCGGGCTGCTGACAGGCTCCGTGGCCGGCCTGGCGACCATTACCCCGGCCGCAGGCTACGTCACCCCCACCAGCGCGGTCATCATCGGCTGCCTGGCTGGGATCGTCTGCTACCTGGCCATTTCCCTGAAAACGAAACTGAACCTGGACGATGCCCTGGATGTGTGGGGCGTGCACGGGGTGGGCGGCTTCCTGGGAATTGTCTGTCTCGGCCTGTGGGCGGACCTGGCCGTGAACCCGGCGGGCGTCAACGGCCTGCTGTTGGGGAACCCCGGCTTCTTCTTCAAGGAACTGGCGGCGGTGGCGATCACCTCGCTCTACGCCTTCACGGTTTCCTATGCCATGCTGTGGCTGATCAACAAGATCACGCCGGTCAAGGTGACCCGACAGGACGAGGAGAACGGCCTGGACGCCGCCCTGCACGGCGAAAGCGCCTACGAGATGATCTAATCCTTCACGGTTTCAACGATAAAGAACATCCCATCCTGCACAAGAGGATGGGATGTTTTATTGCAGACAGACTTTGGAAGTCTTTGTGGTATTCCTGTTTGGATCCTGGCGGGGCAGCCTTCCTCGTTGACCAGGGGCGCTTCGCCGCACTCGGGGCACAGGGCGCTCCTTCCCTCAAATCTCCAACACCGTCACCTGTTTGCCCGCCCGCGATTTTTGGTCGACGTCCAGGGTGAATAGGGGCAGGTCGAGACGGGCCGCGACCGCCACGTAGGTTGCATCCGCGCCGCGCAGACCAAGCACAGCCGCCAGTTGGGCGGCTTGCTCCAGCAGGGAATGATCCATTTCCACGAACTGCAACCCAGGCAGGTCTTGCAGCAGGTCGACGGCCTTCAAAGCCAGGGCGGACGTGGTGCGTCGGCTGATCGCGCCGCCCACCTCCGCCAGCAGCAGGGCAGGGGCCAGAAATTGATCCCCTTTTTGGAGTTGAGCGGTCATCCATGCCTTGACGGATTCATGGAAGACATCTGCGGGCACCAGTCTGGCCACCCAAACGCTGGCATCCACCACGATGAACATCAGCGCCGCGCCTCGTTGACCGCATCCGCGGCGGAAACGTCCTTGGGCCAGCGCGCGCCGATTTCCGCCGACAGGTTGTCCAGATTCGCCCAGGCCTGATCCGCGCTCTTCCTGGCGGGCTTGACGGGGATCAGCAACGCGACCACTTCGCCATGATAGGTTACCTGCACCTCATTGCCGGTTTCTCGCACCATGCGCACCAATTCGCTGGCCTGCTGTTTCAGTTCACGAATTCCAACCGTTACCATGTCTGCTCCTAATGTGTCTACATTTGTAGGCATATTATACTGCAAGGTGGGTTGAAAAAAATTTGGCTCATGTGTAGACTCTGTGCAATAGAACAAATGCTTTTAACGCGAATTACGCAAATTGGACGAATGACGCGAATGTTCAGTGAAATTTGTAATATTCGCGCCATTCGCGTTTAGAATTTTGGCGTCCAGCCAGAAGATAGCACATTTTTTACACATGAGCCATCTGGTGTGGAAGGACTTTGCCAAAGACATAAACACACTCCCCTTCCAGCTATGAAAGGGGAGTGTCTCGTTTTCTCATTCCGCCTGCGTGGACGGCTGCGGCGCGGGGGGGAAGATGCCCGGGCGCCCGATGATCCAGACCAGCAAAATGCCCAGGGCAAACAGGCCCATGTTTAGGGCGAAGGGCAGGGCGCGGTCGATGGCCGAGAGCTGGCCCGCGATCCAGCCGAAGGGCGAGATCAATATGATTAGGGCCACGTAGGCCATCGCGCTGACGCGCGCCCGTTCCGCCGACTCCAGCGACAGCGCCAGCAGCGACTCGGTCATCGGGCTGACCAGGGCCGAGGCCACCGCTTCGAGCATCACGCTGACGACCATCAGCGCAACGGCGCGCGGCGGCATGGTTACCAGCAGCAACTGGCTGACGAAGAAGAGGCCGAATCCCGCCCACAGCGGCAGGCGGAAGCGGCGCGGGTTGGTCAGGCGCGGGCCGATGACGAAGAAGCTGAGGGTCATGACGATCGAGCGGATGGCTACATAGGTGGAGATTTCCGAGTCGGCAAAACCGAGCTTGGTGGTGAACAACACGCCCCAAAAACTGCCGCTGACGGTGGAGTAGATGTTGGTGATGACCATCAGCGCGAGGGCCGCCAGGAGCGGCCTGGAATGCAGAAGCTGGCCGAAGACACTGCGATATTCACCCAGCAGGCTGACCAGCGAGCGGTGACGGGTTTCCTGCATGCGCTGCACGCCGCGCGTCGTCTCATGCGAATAGACGTACAGCACCACGAACTTGGCGGTCAGCATCACAAAGCCAAAGCCGAACAGCCAGCGCAGAGCGGGCACCAGCCCGTACCGATCCACGATCCAGCCGCCCAGCGGGGCGAAGAAAGCCGAACAGACGGCGAAGATCATGATCCAGGTCCAGATGTGCACCAGGTGGCGCTCCTCGGCATCCTCGACCATCAGGCAGGTCCAGGCCGTGTGCGAGATGCGCCACAGGCTGCTCATCACGGCGGCGGCAATGAAATAACGAAAATCCTGCGCAAAGGCCCAGATCAGGCAGGGCACACTCCAGCACAGGATGTCGTTGATGAACAGGGTCAGGCGGCGGCCGAACTTGTCGACGATGGCGCCGCTCAGCAGGGCAGAGAAAATCTGCACCACCAGGCCCAGGCTGGCCAGGGCGCCGATCTGCTGGTCGGTCACGCCAAAAGCCAGCATGTATACCGAAAAGAACGGCGCGAACAGGTTGTACGGAATGCCGAACATGACTTCGGTCCACACGGTGATACGCGGATTGCCCTTCAACTCGAACAGGGTTTTGATAAGCGGATGGTTCATTACCTTGACTCCGAAATTGGGACTGCCCCACAACACCCTTTCAGCATGCCCCCAGCGTGAAAGCGTTCATGAAGCAACGAAATATACCGCACTCGGGTGAAAATTGCACTTTTTTAGAGGTGGAAAGCGCAATTTTCACCCGTGGGTATTATATAACTCAAGTTGCCACGATCCCCATATGGTGTCATGCTCCCGAAGGACACCGCTTCGGGACGGTGTGAGGGACGTTCCCTTCGACAAGCTCAGGGCAGGCTTTGGCCCCGAAGCATCTCTACGACCATCGTAGAGGCCCTTCGGTCGCGGAGAACGCTCCCTCAGGGCGACAAACTCCTATTTTTTCTTCAAGGTAGCAACTTGGGTTATATATCCCAGATTTCGATTTGGGGCAACGCTTTCCCGGCGGGCTTTAGACCGTCAGGGGCAGGATGATGACATCCCCCGCGCTTTTGTTCTCGAGCCAGCCGCCTGCGCCGATCTGCTCCAGGATGGCAGCCGCCTCTCTCCACAGCCTGCGCCTGGCCCCTGGAGCAGGGGAGAGCTGGGCCAGGAAGAGTTTGCACCCGGCAATGTCCAGTTTGCGGTCCAGGCGTTCCGCCAGTTGCAGAGCCTGCTTCAAAATGTCCACGGCTTCGGCTGGGGGAGCGGACAAGGCGCGCGCCCGCAATGCCACCAGGATCAACGACGGGTTGTTCTTTTCCCGCGCCAGATCGAATGCCTGCCCGGCGAAGCGGGCCGATTCTTCCAGCTTCCCGATCCTGTAGTGGCACACGGACAGGTCCGCCAGCACGCCCACCAGGGTCTCGAAGCGTTCCGTGTCCAGGTATTTTTGGTGGGTGGAAAACAGGCCCGGCAGAGCCAGCTCCGGGCGGTCCGTATAAATCTGGACGGCGGCCTGGTTCCCCTCTGCCAGCGCCTTTTCATCATCGTCGCTTGCGATTTCAGCCAGTTCCCTCTCCCGCTCGATATACCGCAGGGCCTTCTGTAAATCGCCGCGATTGAAATACACTATGCCCAAATTCCCCACCTGCTTCATCAACAAATACGTCAATTTGTTCTTTTCAGAGAGACGGATCGCCTCCAGGAATTCGCGCTCGGCCTGGTCGTATTCAGACATGCTCAAATAAACCAATCCGCGGTTGCCGTGAGCGGAACAAAGCCCGATGGCGTCGTTGGCAGAGGCGCTCACCTCGCGGGCATGCTCCAGGTCGGCCAGCGCGGCCGCATAATTTGCCCCCACCCAGTGATAGATGGCGCGCGATTGAAGGATCTCGCTCATGGAACTGCGGTCGGTCTCGACCTGGCCTTCCAGCCCCGCAATGGCCTGGCTGATCGACTCCAGCGCCAGCGGCAGGTCGCCTTTGCGGCGGGCGAGGATGGAGCGATGCAGCAGCACGACGGCCTGCGCCTCCGCCTGGAGGGAGGGAGGGGTCTGCGCCGAAGCGGATTCCAGCCGCTCCCACAACCGCCCTGCGGCCTGCTCCAGCTCGACGATTTTTCCCTGGCTGGCAAGCGCCGAAAACCAGGCCCCCGCAGCCCGCGCGACCAGCAGAGCGAATTCGCCCGGCGGGGTCGACGGGTCCGAGAAGAGCGCATCTGCGATTTCCAGCACTTTCTCAGGCTGGCCGCTGAATTGAAAAATGTCGGCCAGGCAGGCCTGGGACTGGCGGTTGAGCGGGTGTGAGGGAGCCAGTCCCCGGCGGGCCTGTTCCAGATGGTCGCGCCAGGCATCGGTCAGGCCCCAGCGCGCCGGCCAGGGGTAGGCGGCCACCATCAGGCGGGTGGCAAGCTCGGGCGCGAGTTTGTTTCCCCAGCGGATTTGGCTGGACATGCTGTCCATGTGCGGGCGGAAGGCCTGGGGCGCGTTGGGATTCCCCTCCACCAGCGCAATGGAATGACGCAGGGAATTCTCCACCATCTGTTGGAAGGTTTCCTTCCAGCGTTTCTGTTTTCCTGCCGCGGGCATTACAGGTCCCACTCCTGCAGGATGTTGGTTTTTAGAAAAGCCTGGGTGATACGATGCAAATGGTACCCGTTCGAGACCTGGGTTCGATTGGTCTCCACCAGGGAGAAGTCGAGCAATTGGGCAAACGCGCCTTCGAAATCCTCCGCAGACAGTCCGCTGTTGGTTTGGATCCACTCCAGCGAGTCGCCGCTGGGCGAAACCAGCAGCATGGACAGCAATAACTGCCTGGAGGTTTCCATCAAGCTCCGCCAGGTTTGTTTATAAATGTAGGTGTAGAGCGCGCGGGCCGAGCGCCCCGGGGAAACCTGTGAGAGTCGCTTGAGCGCATACTCCTCAGACAGGTCATAAATCTGGGCGGCGATCAATTTAAGCGCCAGGGGCAGGCCGCCCACCGTCTCGTAGATGAGGCTCGCCTTTTCCGCCTCCAGGGTGTAGGGTTTTCCCCGCCGCCTGACCTCCGACTCGATCAGCCGACGGCTGTCCTCCGCCGACAACTCGGGAACGGAGAAGACCTGCACGTAGGGATATGCTCCCAGGGTGCGGCGGCTGGTAAACAGAAAACGGGATTGTCCCGCGATTTTCCGCAGGGCCGGGACGATGGCCCTGACCTCCTGCGCGGTTTCCAGGTTGTCGATCACCACCAGGTGGGGATGCAGATTCAAAAGCGGCTGGATGCCCTTGAGTTTTTCCGTTGTGTCGAGCCCGGTCAGGTGGGTCAGGCCCAGCTTTTGGGCCAGTTCGGAGGCGATCTCCTGCAAGGTTCGGGCGGAGTGGGCGGCCTGCTCGATCTCCCCGCGCAGGGTCAGGCTTTCCTGCCGGGCGCTGATCCAGAGGATGTCGTGAAAGGCATTGTCCTTTTGCAGGACATCCTGAAGCACCGCCTGCGCCAGGGTGGTCTTTCCGATCCCACCGAGGCCTTCGATGCTGACCATGCGCGGGCCGTCTGCGGCGCAGAGCCAGTTTTGCAGTTGTTCTTTTGCGGCAGTGACGCCAAAAAGCTCCGCGTACTCCGGGGCCGGGATGCTTGCGCCGAGGCTGGCTCTTTTGTCGCGCTGGTGCGCCTGCATTTCCCTGCGCTGAACCTGGGCGCAGAGTTCCTTTAAGCCCGTCTCCAGCCGCCGGCGGAACTGGCGCGGGTCATAGCCGGCCACCTGAGACAGCTCGTCGACCGCTTGCACCTCCCTGAGGAAATAGCGATGATACAGGGCGCTCCAGGCTTGCAGCATGACGGTCGAGTTCTGGAAATCCTGCCGCAGGGCGCTGCGCCAGGACGGATTCGGGCTGTGTGTATCCAAGGATTGGCTTTGACGATGGAGAGTCAACTGCTCGAGTACGAGGCGTTCCAACCAGTCGAATAGTTGAAAATGCCTTTCCTGCATCCCCGTCCCCGCTTGGTATTCGATACAGTGCAAATCCAGCAACTCCCCGGGCTTCTCCGCGCCGACGCGAAAGGCATGTAGATATGATTCCAGCAATTTTGGGGTGAGTTTTTCCAGTTCCATCCTGAGCCTGTCACTTTTTTGTCAGTTTTTTGTCCAGCGCGGGTTGGAATATATCATAAACTCCGTGAAAATTGGCTCAAGCTGGGGGAGAGGGGGAATAAATTCCGAATTGATTGATTGGGAACGGAAATTCTGAGGCAAGGCCAAAACTTTCCTGAAAGGAATTTTGTTATGAACACCAACAAGAAAATTACACTGCCTGCATGGATAAACTGGATGGTACGCCAACTTATTCCAAATATTGGCACGATTGTGGTTGTTCTTTCCCTGCTGTTTGTTTTTGAGGCTCGCGCTGCCGGCTTGAATGCTGTTACATCATCCAGCACAATCTCCTATCAGGGGACTCTTTTCACGGCTGGCGGGACAGCGGTCAATTCCAGTGTTGGTTTGACATTCAGGTTATACAACATCCAATCTGGTGGCACTGCGCTTTGGACCGAAGCGCATATTGGCGCCAACGCTGTACCTGTGAGTAACGGGTTGTTCAATGTGTCCCTGGGTAGCATTACGCCTATCCCATCATCGGTATGGACCAATTCTGCCGTGTATCTAGGGGTGCAGGTGGAGGGGGATAGTGCTGAGTTGTCACCACGAGAATTGATTGGCAGTGTGCCTTTTGCCAATCATGCATCCAATGTACCGCAGATTCTTGGCTCGATCATGTGCGACAATTGTGGGAATCTGACAGAAGGCGTAAGCCAATCGAAATGGGTGACAGTGAAGGGAGCTACAGCCGATGATCTTATCCAGGTAACAGCAACAACAACAGGCAGCCCGTTGTTGATCACAATGAACATGACATATTCTTCCCCGCAATCTGTGGATAAATATTGCGCCATTGCCGTTCTTCAGGATACGCAAATAATTCGTTTTCTTAATGGTGATGGAAGCCATGCTCTCTCCGATTACTTTTCCTGTTCCTCCAGTTATGTGCTCACTGATCTTCCTGCAGGCACATATACTTTTCGGGCCATGGCTTGGACGGCTGCATCGGGAGGCGATATAACCTGGATTTATCAAAGACAAATTGCTGTGATTGAGTACTAATTGCCGCTCACGCGGCAAATCATGCAACCTTGCATGATTTACGAAGTTTGAATATTCCTGGAGGTCTGAATGAATAATCAAGGCGCTTTTCCAAATTTTCTAAGACATATTTCCCATCATTTTGTTCCTAATCTTGGCACAATCATCGTGGTACTGGCTTTACTATTTGTAACTAATGTACGTGCAGCAGGACTTGGCTCTGAGACTTTGTTTAGTACTATTTCCTATCAGGGAACACTCGCTACTGCCAGCGGAATACCGATTGATGCTACGGTTGGTATGACGTTTCGATTTTATAACGTCCAGTCTGGCGGTACTGCACTTTGGACAGAAGCGCATACTGGCACCAATGCCGTGCCTGTGAGCAATGGCTTATTCAATGTGCTTTTGGGCAGCATTACACCTATCCCCGCATCGGTGTGGAGTAATTCCACCGTGTATTTGGGGGTGCAAGTGGACGGGGATAGCACTGAATTGTTGCCGCGCGAGATGATTGGTGCTGTGCCAATATCGTTGGTGTCGAATATGGCTTTTACCGTTCCAGACGGGAGTATTACATCGCCAAAACTAAAGGTGCAACATGGCGTTTCATGTTTAAACGAGCTAACAGCAGTAAGTTCCCCTGGCAATTATGATGTTGTAACTGTTCCCGATATTTCCCTAGAATTTACGGTGAATGCCCAAAGTGAAATCTTGTTTTGGGTGGATGGTATGGCATGGACTACTCCTGGAACCGAAAATGGGATTGTAAATTTGGCCCTTGATAATCAGTATCTGTCAAACAGTCTTGTGAATAGCACATCGACAAAGGTTCAGGGACAACGTATCAAGACAGTTAGTCCTGGAACCCATGTCCTGGACTTAAAAGTTTCATCGCTCAATCCTGTTACGGTGAATTTAAATTATCAATGGGGATGGGAAGTTTGCATCAATTACATCGTACTCGGCGCGCCATAACAGAAGCTGGTCGCAGGTAAGATTTTGGCCGCATGGATTAAAGCCAGGTAAAACTTCAAAGGACAAAACCATGAATATTAGACAACGAAGTATGCAATTGAGCAAGAAGTTGTTAATTGCTGTGTTATTGCTTGCCATGTTCACAGGTATTACAAATACTAGAAGCGCAAATGCACGAGGTGCTTTTACGAAAAAATATGAATCGACAAATAAGGCTTTGCTCAACTCAGTGATTGTTTACTTTGGGGAAAGCGATTCTGGAGCTATCGCGAAGTTGCCAGATTTGAGTTTGGCAATGTTAGTTAGTGTTGATGAAGCACAGTCCTTGCCAAGATTGAAATTCGAAAGCTCATTGCTAACTGTTCAGGGGCAGCCCGCCTATGAAATATCCGACACCATCAATATGCCAGATAACCTCTTGCTGGACAGCAATGGTTATTATGGCGAGCGATTGGCAATGCTATCAGCGCAAATTGGATTGGATCTAAGTGAACAACAACTTCAAGCGATGAGTACAATTAGCGCCGTAAAAGGAATTAATACAAGATATCTGCTCACTTTGGCAAAAATAAAAAATGCAGATAAAGAATTTAGTGATTATCAGAATTGGTTGAAGTGGTTATATCTTGAGACTTCTCGGGTTCGATCCGCACTTTTTTTTGTGAAAGGTGAAACTCAAGTAATTCAATTTTATTCTAGAGAAATTGTAGTCATTCAACTAGATGAATGGAATTTATCCTATAGGGCAATCTTCACTAGTTTAAGCGCAGGACAGTCCAAGTCTCAGGCTGAGAAATTGTCAAGCCAATTTATCGAAACTTATATTGCCAACTTTGGAAATCCATTCGATGAAATTCAACCTGCAAATACTACACCTTTTCTGTACAAGCCTTACAATGTGCAATTGCAGGGACGCGGGTATTATGATCATACGTATCCATCAGTAGATGTTGGCTCACCCAATATAGGCGGTATGCTTGATTACCTTGGAAGAACCAATACAAATTATGATATGCATGATGGGGATGATTTTTGGATGCCTATTGATACAGAAGTATTTGCTCCTTTGTATGGTCAAGTGGTGGATGTGGAGGACTGGGGAGCAGGTAATAAGGGAATAATCATTCAGTATAATGGATATGAAATCGTTATTTGGCATCTTAATAAAGTCTATGTCTCATCTTGGCAATGGGTTTCATTAGGTCAGTCCATAGGTACAAGCGGATATGCTGGGGGAGTTAATCATATTCATTTCGAGGTTCGACATGGGGGAAAGCAGACTGATACAATGGGTTGGTATGGAGGTGGTAATGACCCTTGTCCAGAGGGGCCAAGTGGTGTGCCAGGCGGTATTGGTGTTTATAAGGGTTGTGAAGTAAGTAGCTGGTTGTGGGCAGACGAAAACCCACCTGATTTTACTGGTCCCTCGATTACAGTTACGCAGCAACCCGTCGTCAATCAATGGTATGACACGGACCAGAACATAGTGTGGGCAATTTCAGATCCAGGTTCTGGTGTGCGAGGATATAAGTATGCATGGGATCAGAATCCACCTACTGGAACAGAAATTAGCGGTGCTACTGGCTCTGTTTCATTGCCTCAAGGAATTCATACACTCTATATTCAGGCATGGGATAATGCAGGAAATGTATCTGATATTGCTTCAGCCGGCCCCTTCTGGTTTGACAATATTGTTCCTACAAGCTCACCCACCATCTCAACAGGGATTGCTGGTGAAAACGGTTGGTATTTGTCAGCAGTAAATGTCTTGCTCTTGGCAACCGATAATGGTGATGGGTCAGGAGTTAGTCAAACGCAATATAAAATTGACGCAGGCAACTGGCAAACTTATAGCGCACCATTTTCTGTGTCCACGAATGGGTTTCATAGGGTATATTACAAATCCCAGGATATTGCAGGAAACTGGGAGACGGAAAAAAACACTCTGGTTAAGATTGATTCCGTTTCTCCCACAGGATCTTTTGTCATCCAAAATGGATCGCCACAAACTTATTCCACAACTACTGTGTTGAACTCTCAGGCAAGCGATGTCACCAGCGGTGTTTCAAGGATAAGGTTTCGTGATGTGGGAGGAACATGGTCGGCCTGGTTGTCATACTCTGGCGTTTTGCCTTGGCAGCTTATCGGCTCTCACGGGCAGACTGCCAGCGTCGAAGCGCAATTCAAGGATGGCGCGGGGAATGTTTCGACCGTTGTGTCAGATAGCATCACGATCAATCTGTATCCTGCCAACCCATCCTCTACGCTTTATGTACTAAAGCGCACCACTTTTGGCGCGGTTGGAATGAATTCCGATTCTCCCCAATACACCTTGAATGGAACTGCTGGACAGCCAAGTATCCCAGGTGTTATGCAGGGAACGAATTATCGTTTGAGTTCAGGGTACTGGGCTTCATCTATAAAGGCACCACCAATTTTTGCAGATGTTCCTGCTCAACATTGGGCCTGGGGCTATATCGAGCGTCTGTACAACGCCGGTGTGACTGGCGGCTGTTCCACCGCTCCTTTGAAATACTGTCCCGAAAACCAGGTCACCCGCGGGCAAATGGCGGTCTTCCTGCTCAAGGGCATGTACGGTAAGGATTATGTCGCACCCGCTGCCACAGGGACGGTCTTCAACGATGTGCCTGTCACCCACATGTTTGCACGCTGGATCGAGCAGTTGGCTGCCGAGGGCATCACGGGCGGTTGTGGAAACGGCAACTATTGTCCAAACTCTCCGGTCAATCGTGAGCAAATGGCGGTCTTCCTGCTGGTGGCGGAACACGGGGTTGGCTACGCTCCGCCCGCGGCGAGCGGCGTCTTCTCGGATGTGCCCGCCGCCAATCCCTATGCGGCTTGGATCGAGCAGTTGGCCGCCGAGGGCATCACGGGCGGCTGCGGAGGCGGGAAGTACTGCCCGAAGCAGGTCGTCAACCGCGCGCAGATGGCGGTCTTCCTGG
>JACRBN010000027.1 GCA_016213105.1 Chloroflexota bacterium | reverse complement strand
TACTCGATGATTTTGGTGACGACACCCGCGCCGACGGTCAGGCCGCCTTCGCGAATGGCGAACTTCGAGCCCTGCTCCAACCCGACAGGTACGATCAATTCGACCGTCATGTTCACGTTGTCGCCCGGCATCACCATCTCCACGCCTTCCGGCAGGGTGATGTTGCCCGTCACATCCATGGTGCGGATGTAGAACTGCGGCCGGTACCCGCTGAAGAACGCCTTGTGGCGCCCGCCCTCTTCCTTCTTCAACACGTACACTTCCGCGAAGAACTTCTTGTGCGGCGTGATCGACTTCGGCTTGGCCAACACCTGGCCGCGCTCCACGTCTTCACGCTCGATACCACGCAGCAGCAGTCCCACGTTGTCGCCGGCCATGCCTTCGTCCAACTGCTTGTGGAACATTTCCACGCCCGTGCAAACCGTCGCGCGCGTCTCGCGCAGACCCACGATCTCGATCGGGTCACCCACCTTGACGAGGCCACGGTCGATGCGGCCGGTCACCACGGTGCCACGGCCCTTGATCGAGAACACATCTTCCACCGACATCATGAACGGCTTGTCCGTCTCACGCTTCGGTTCGGGGATGTACTCGTCGATCACGCGCAGCAGCTCGTGGATCGGGGCGTACTCGGGGGCGTTCGGGTCGGTCGAGGCACTGTCCAGCGCCTGCTTGGCCGAACCGCGCACGATCGGGGTCGTGTCGCCGGGGAAGCCCTGCTTCGTCAGCAGTTCGCGCAATTCCAGTTCCACCAGTTCCAGCAGTTCGGGATCGTCCATCATGTCGACCTTGTTCAGGAAGACCACGATCGACGGAACTTCCACCTGGCGCGCCAGCAGCACGTGTTCGTGCGTCTGCGGCATCGGGCCATCGGGGGCTGCCACCACCAGGATGGCGCCATCCACCTGCGCCGCGCCGGTGATCATGTTCTTGATGTAGTCGCGGTGACCAGGCATGTCGACGTGCGCGTAGTGGCGCTTGTTCGTCTGGTATTCCACATGCGCAATGTTGATCGTAATGCCGCGCGCCTTTTCTTCCGGCGCGTTATCGATCTGGTCATAAGCCTTGAATTCGGCCTGCCCTGCAAAGCCCGCCACCTTCGTGATGGCCGCCGTCAGGGTCGTCTTGCCGTGGTCGATGTGCCCCATCGTACCCACATTCAGGTGTGGCTTGCTGCGATCAAATTTTGCCTTCGCCATTATGAAATCTCCTTGAATTATGAAAGAAAGAGGTTATGCTTTCAAAATGTTTTCCGCCACCGACTGCGACACTGGCGCATAGTGGTCAAATTCCATGCTGAACACACCGCGGCCTTGTGTGGCCGAGCGGAGTTGTGTGGCATAACCAAACATCTCCGCCAGTGGGACCATGGCGCGGACAGCCTGGGCGTTGCCGGGGCGGACTTCCATGCCCTGGATCAAGCCACGACGGCTGTTGATCTGTCCCATAACATCACCAAGATATTCCTCAGGGACGACAACTTCAACCTTCATCATCGGTTCGAGCAGAATGGGATTACCCTTATGCACGCCTTCCTTGAAGCCCATCGAAGCGGCCATCTTGAAAGCCATTTCATTGGAGTCGACTTCATGGTAGGAACCGTCGAACAGGGTGATCTTCAAATCCACAACGGGGTAGCCAGCCAAAACGCCGGTCTCCGACGCTTCCTTGAAGCCCTTCTCAACAGCTGGGATGTATTCCTTCGGAATGGAGCCACCAATAATTTTGTTTTCAAAGACAACGCCGCTGCCGCGCTCGCCGGGTTCCATCGCGAACACCACGTGACCATACTGGCCGCGACCACCCGACTGCTTGGCATACTTGAAATTGACTTCCTTGACGGGCTTGGTGATCGACTCGCGATAGGCTACACGCGGGGTACCCACGTTTGCCTGGACTTTGAACTCGCGCAGCAGGCGATCCACAATAATATCGAGGTGAAGTTCACCCATCCCCCTGATAACGGTTTGGCCGGTGGCGTCATCGGAATTGACCCGGAAGGTCGGGTCCTCTTCGGCCAGCTTGCGCAGGGCCTCACCCATCTTTTCCTGGTCCGAGGAGCTTTTCGGCTCGATTGCAATCGAGATGACCGGCTCGGGGAAGGAGATGCTCTCCAGCACCAGCGCCTTGTTGTCACACAGGGTATCGCCTGTGAAACTTTCCTTGAAGCCAAGCACGGCGCCAATGTCACCCGAACGAACTTCAGTGACATCTTCGCGGTGATCGGCGTGCATGCGGATGAGGCGGCCGATGCGTTCCTTGCGGCCCTTGGTGCTGTTCTGCACGGTCTGGCCCTGAGTCAACACACCAGAGTAGATGCGGACATAAGCCAGACGGCCGACGTAGGGATCGGTCACGATCTTGAAGACCAGGGCGCTCAATGGAGCGTCATCCTGGGTGGGAAGCTCGAACGTATTCTCAGGATTGCCGGGTTCGGAAGCCTTGATCGAGGGAATATCCGCCGGGGAGGGCAGATAATCCACGACGGCATCCAACAGAACCTGAACACCCTTGTTTTTCAGGGAGGAACCGCAGAAAACAGGAGCTGCCTTATTGGCAATGACCGCCTTGCGGAGGGCAACCTTCAATTCAGCCGTGCTGATTTCCTGCGCTTCGAGGTACTTGAGCGTCAACTCATCGTCCAGCTCGGCGATCTTTTCGATCATTTGAGCGCGGGCCTCTTCAGCCAGCGCCCGCAACTCCTCGGGGCAATCGACGATCTTCGGCTCTTTCCCCAGGTCATCTTCCCAGATGACGGCCTGCATATCGAGCAGGTCCACCGCCCCGCGGAAAGTGGCCTCGAAGCCGATCGGGATTTGCATCGGGATCGGGTTCGCGCCCAGACGTTCCTTGATGCTCTCGATCGTGCGCTCATAGGAAGCGCCGACGCGGTCCATCTTGTTGACGAAACAGATGCGCGGAACCCCATAGCGATCGGCCTGTCGCCAGACGGTTTCGCTTTGCGGTTCCACACCCTGGACGGCATCGAAAACCACCACCCCACCATCCAGAACGCGCAGGGAGCGCTGGACTTCGGCGGTAAAGTCGATGTGCCCGGGGGTATCGATGATATTGACCTGATAACCCTTCCATTCCGCTGAAACAGCAGCCGAAACGATGGTAATACCTCGTTCGCGCTCCTGGACCATCCAGTCGGTCACAGTCGTGCCGTCATCCACGGACCCGATGCGGTGAGTCATACCGGTATAGAACATGATCCGCTCGGTGGTGGTGGTTTTACCGGCGTCGATGTGGGCGATGATCCCAATATTTCTGTATTTTTCCAGCGGAAATTCGCGTGCCATTTTTCTTTAACTACCTATCTCAAACAATGAAGGCGTGCCAATTAGATGCGATAATGGGAGAAGGCGCGGTTGGCCTCAGCCATTTTGTGAGTCTCGTCGCGTTTGCGGATGGCGGAGCCAGTCTCATTGGCGGCGTCGATCAACTCGGCGGCAAGTTTTTCGGAGAAGGACTGCCCGGAGCGTTCGCGCGCGGCAGACAACACCCAGCGGATCGCCAGGGTCGTGCGGCGGTCGGTCGAAACTTCCATCGGGACCTGGTAGGTGGCTCCACCTACGCGGCGCGGCTTGACTTCCATGGAAGGGCCAACATTCTTGAGGGCCGTATCGAAAACTTCCATCGCATTCTTCTGCGTGCGCTCCTGGACAATATCCAGGGCATCATAGACCAAACGCAGCGCGGTGCTTTTCTTGCCGCGCTTGAGGACGTGCTGGACCATCGTTTGGATATTGATATTGTTATAGCGGATGTCGGGCAGGATTTCCCGACGTTCTGGTTTAGCTCTGCGCATGTTGAGACTCCCTTTATGACTTCGGGCGCTTCGCGCCGTACTTGGAGCGGCCCTGCTTGCGATTGGCGACGCCAGTCGTGTCAAGCGAACCGCGCACGATGTGATAACGCACACCAGGCAGGTCTTTCACACGGCCGCCGCGCACGAGCACGACAGAGTGTTCCTGCAACTGATGACCCTCACCCGGAATGTAAGCGGTGACCTCGATGCCATTGGTCAGGCGCACGCGGGCGATCTTGCGCAACGCCGAATTCGGCTTCTTGGGGGTCATGGTACGCACGACAGTACACACGCCACGCTTCTGCGGGGCGCCCTTGTCCTGTCGAACCCGGCGCTGCTTGTACGAATTCAACGTGTACTGCAGAGCCGGAGCCTTGCTTTTTACTTTCTTATTCTTGCGGCCCTTGCGGACCATTTGATTGATTGTCGGCACCTTAGCCTCCGATTACAAATTCTTTTTTTTCACAAAGACTTTTTACAAGAAACAAGGCCATCAGATCGAAAATGATGGCCTCATTTTCAGCTGCCATATAAAGGTGGGGTTACTGCCACCCGCTTGGGCAACGGCTGGTCATTCTAACACGCCGTATTTCAACCGTCAAGATTTATTCCTACCAGTTAGGTTTTCTCCCAGCTCCATCAGGCCCGTGCCCATCTTGGGCGGATGCTGTTTTTCCTCATCCTTGCCAAATTTTACGATGTCACCGGTTTCGTTGATGGCTTCCACCGCCAGGCCGAGGCTTTGCAGTTCCTTGACCAGCACGCGGAACGAAGCAGGGATGCTCGGCTCCTCGATGGGTTCGCCCTTGACGATGGCTTCATAGGTATTCACGCGGCCCTGGACATCATCGGACTTGACCGTCAACATCTCCTGGAGGGTGTAGGCGGCGCCATAGGCTTCGAGCGCCCACACTTCCATCTCGCCGAAGCGCTGACCGCCGAACTGGGCCTTGCCGCCCAGGGGCTGCTGCGTCACGAGGCTGTAGGGGCCGGTCGAGCGGGCATGCACCTTGTCCTCGACCAGGTGGTGCAGCTTGAGGATGGTCATCACGCCGACGGTCACGGGCTGATCGTAGGGCTGGCCCGTCTTGCCGTTGCGCAGGAGCTGCTTTCCAAGGATTGGGAGCGGCAAACCTTCGTTGCGCGCCACTTCCTGGGCCGCTTCGTACAACTTGTCATCCGCGACCTTCTTCGAATGGCCGAGTCTCCCCATCCACAAGCGCAGGCAGGCCTGGACGGTTATATCGTCTGCAACGGAGCGGCAGGGGGCAATGGTCTTTTCGACGCCCAGGATCAAATCGGGATTGTACTCGTTATCGCGCAACCATTCCTTGGCCGTCGCGAAGCGGGCGAAATCGGGTTCGTTCAGGGCGTACACATCGTAGTTGCGGTCGCCCAGGTATTGTTCCAGGTACAGGCGGCGCACTTCATCGTCATCCTGGATGGTATTGGGATCATAATCTTCCTGCTTGATCCATTCCCAGGCGGATTGTCCTGCTTCCTTCCAGGCCTGATCGACGATCCAGGCGCGGGCCAGTTCGGCTTCGATCTGCTCCTCGGAGGCACCATCGAATACGGGCGTCAACGCGCGGAAACCGAGACGCTTGGCCGCCCACCCGAGGTGAACTTCGAGCACCTGGCCGATGTTCATACGACCAGGCACGCCGAGCGGGTTGAGGATGATGTCGACGGGCGTTCCATCTTCAAGGAAGGGCATATCTTCCACAGGCACAACCTTGGAGACCACACCCTTGTTCCCGTGGCGGCCTGCCATCTTGTCGCCGGCGGTGATCTTGCGGCGCTGGGCCACGGAGACGCGCACCATCATGTCCACGCCCGCCGAGAGGTCGGAGTTGTCTTCACGGGTGAAGACCTTGACGTCCACCACCTTGCCGCGTTCGCCGTGCGGCATGCGCAGGGAGGTATCCTTCACGTCACGGGATTTCTCGCCGAAGATGGCGCGCAGCAGGCGTTCTTCGGGGGTCAATTCCTTTTCACCCTTGGGCGTGATCTTGCCAACCAGGATGTCGTTCGGGCCGACTTCGGCGCCGATACGGATGATGCCGTTCTCATCCAGATCCTTGATCGCATCCTCACCCACATTCGGGATGTCACGGGTGATTTCCTCGGGGCCCAGCTTGGTATCGCGCGCCTCGACCTCGTACTTTTCGATATGCACCGAGGTGAAACGATCCTCCTGCACCAGGCGTTCCGAAATCAGGATGGCGTCTTCGAAGTTGCCGCCTTCCCAGGAAAGGAAAGCCACCACGGCATTCTGGCCGAGGGCCAAATGACCGCTGTCGGTGGAGGAAGAGTCGGCGATGATGTCGCCTTTCTTGACCAGTTGGCCCTTCACAACCGAGGGACGTTGGTCGATGCAGGTGGACTGGTTCGAGCGCTGGTATTTGCGCAGTTGATAGGTGCGCTGTTCGTTCTTCTTTTCCTTGACGACGATCTGGCTGCCCGTCACCGAGACAACCTCGCCATCCGCTTCCGCGACGACGACCTGACCTGAATCCAGCGCGGCATGTTGTTCCATACCGGTGGAGACCAGCGGGATCTCGGGACGCACCAGCGGCACGGCCTGGGCCATCATGTTCGAGCCCATCAGCGCGCGGTTGGCGTCATCATGTTCGAGGAAGGGGATCAGCGCGGCGCTGATGCCCACGACCTGGTGCGGGGCCACATCCATATAATCCACAGACTCAGGATTTTGGAAAATAAAGCCCGAGTGGTAGCGGCAAGAGATGCGCTCACGCACGAATTCGTTGATTTCGGTCAGCGGGGCGTTGGCCTGGGCGATGACGTACTTGTCCTCGGCATCGGCGGAGAGATAATCCACACGGTCGGAGACGTAGGGGATCACCGGCACGTCCGCGCCGATTTTCGCCAGTTTTTTCAGGCTCTTGGCATCGATACGTTCACCCACACTGACAACCACTTCGCCCGTCTTGGGATCGTGGATCTCTTCGCGCACAGCGCGATTGAGCAGGCGCTCGTCATCGACGGGCAGGGATTTGACCACCTTGCGGTAGGGAGTTTCGATAAAACCGTACTCGTTGACACGCGCAAAGGAGCCCAGACGCCCGATCAGGCCGATGTTCGGGCCTTCTGGCGTTTCGATTGGGCAGATGCGGCCATAGTGCGAGTGATGCACATCACGGACATCGAAGCCTGCGCGTTCGCGGCGCAGACCACCCGGGCCGAGGGCGGACAGGGTGCGCTTGTGACGCAATTCGGCCAGCGGATTGGTCTGGTCCATGAACTGGGAGAGTTGGGAGGAACCGAAGAATTCGCGCAGGGCAGCCACCACCGGGCGGATATTCACCAGCGTGACCGGGGACAACTGCTCCTGGTCGCGGATGGACATGCGCTCCTTGATGACACGCTCCATGCGGCGCAGGCCGATGCGCAGTTTGTTCTGGATCAACTCACCCACCGTCTTGACGCGGCGGTTGCCGAGGTGGTCGATATCGTCGGGCTTCTCGACGCCGTTGTTGATCATAATCATACGGCGGATCAGGCGGATGATATCCGACTTGGAAACGGTGCGGTGCGGGATCGGGATGTTCTGATCCAGCTTCTGGTTCAATTTATAGCGGCCAACGCGCTCCAGGTCGTAATGACGCTGATCGAAGAGCTGCTCTTCGAGGAACTGGCGGGCGTTATCCAGGGTGGCGGGATCGCCCGGGCGCATCTTCTTGAAGAACTCGATCAGGGCGGCTTCGGCAATCGACTTGCCCGCCAGGTCCCATTCGGGTTCCTGCTTGAGGGTGGAGGCAACGAAGAGGCGGTCGGGATTATTGTCCACATCCTGGAAAATGCCCAGAATTTCCTCGTCGCTGCCCGCCTTGATCGGCGATTCCTTGATGCCATCGTCCACGGCCGCCAGGGCGCGCAGGAAAACCGTGATCGGCACCGTGCGCTTGCGGTTGAACTTCAAGATGATGTAATCCGACTTGCGGGTCTCGAATTCCATCCAGGCGCCGCGGTCGGGAATCAGCTTGGACATGGCCAGCGGGCGGCCCGTGGAGCGATCCAGGGGGGCTTCGAAGTACACGCCAGGCGAGCGGATCAACTGCGAGACGACCACGCGCTCCGTGCCGTTAATGATGAAGGTGCCCTTATCGGTCATCTCGGGGAAGTCGCCCAGGAAGATGTCCTGTTTGATCGGCTCGGGCACGTCGGGACCAGCCAACAGCACCGACACGTACAACGGGCTGGCATAGGTCAGGTCGCGCTCGACGCAATCTTCGATGGAATGTTTGGGCTCACCGAACCAGTACTTCAGTCCCCACTGCTGGGACTCAGCGCTGCGGCTGGGGAAATATAATTTCATCCCCTTGTTGTATGATTCGATGGGGGATATTTCATGGAAGAGATCGGCAAGGCCCTCTTTCTTGAGCCTTTCGAATGAATCCAATTGCACTTCGATTAAATCGGGGAGGTTTAACGTAAACGGAATACGCGCGTAATTCTTTTGGGGCAAAGATGCCATTCGTTCGCTCCTGACCTGTAGCTTCTTGGGACGCTGCTTAAGCACACGAAACCATCCCGCGAGCAAGCGGGATAGCGAAGGGTGATTATATACGATGCTGCTTCACTTTGCAAGACCCATTTCCTTTAAATTTCATCCCGATCTTTTTACCCAGACATAACGAAAGTATAACACAGGCGCGAAACTGACAGCCAAATCAAGGGTTTTTCCAGTAGAATGGAACCAATTCCCATCGGAGGCAGCATGGCAACATTGCAATCGCAGGTAATTATCAACGACAAGAAGGAAATCTTCGGCTGGGCCATGTACGACTGGGCCAACTCGGCGTTCAGCACTACCGTGGGAACCGTGTTCCTGGGGCCCTACATCGCCTCCCTTGCATCTGAATCCGCCAAGGCGTTCGCAGACGGCAATGCCCGTTTCTTCGGTATCCCCGTCGCGCCAGATTCCTTCCTCCCCTACTGCATCTCCTTCTCGGTTGGTTTGCAGGTATTGTTCCTGCCCATCCTCGGAGCCATAGCGGACTACTCCCACCTGCGCAAGCAAATGATGCAGATATTTGCCACCATTGGCGCAGTGGCCACCATTCTGCTATTTCTTATCACTGGTAACTTATGGTGGCTGGGTGGGGTGCTGTACATCGTTGCCAACCTCGCCTTCGGCGCGGCCATGGTGTTCTACAATTCCTACCTGCCTGATATTGCCAGCGAGGAACAACGGGACAGCGTCTCGTCTTATGGCTGGGCCATGGGGTATCTCGGCGGCGGGATCCTGCTGGCGCTCAACCTAGCTTTCTTCATCTTTAGCGAAGATCTGGGGGTGCCTTCCGTCCTGGCTGTGCGCATTAACCTGGCTTCGGCGGGCATCTGGTGGCTGTTGTTCTCCTTCTTTACCTGGGGACGCCTCCATCCCCGCCATGCCGCCCGTCCCCTGCCCGCGGGCGAGGGCTATATCAGCATCGGTTTCAAACAGTTGGGGAACACCTTTCGCGAGATCAAGCATTTCCCCGAAACGTTGAAATACCTACTGGCTTATTTCCTCTACAACGATGGCATCCAGACGGTCATCGCCGTTTCGGCCACCTTTGCGGCGGCGCCCATCGCTCGCGGCGGCATCGAACTCGACACCCAAACCCTGACCGCCGTCATCCTGATGATCCAGTTCATGGCTTTCTTTGGCGCGCTGCTGTGGGGCAAACTGGCCAAGTGGATTGGCGCAAAACAGTCCATTCTCGTCAGTCTCGTCATCTGGGCGGGCGTGGTGATCTATGCCTATGGCGGACTATACGGTGAAAGCCGTGTGGCCCAGTTCTTCGTCCTCGGCGCCTTCATCGCCCTGGTCATGGGCGGATCGCAGGCCATCAGCCGCAGTCTTTTCGCGCAAATGATCCCCATTGGCAAGGAAGCCGAATTTTATTCCTTCTACGAGGTCAGCGAACGCGGCACATCCTGGACGGGGCCGTTGATCTTTGGGCTGGTCAACCAGATGTTCGGCAGCCTGCGTTTTGGTATTCTGGCGCTGATTTTCTACTTTATTGTGGGACTGATCCTGCTGCCCTTCGTGAACGTAAAGAAGGCCGTGGATGATGTCAAGAAGTACGACGCGCAAAAGGCCGCGTAAACGATAACCCTCTGGATTACAAATCCAGAGGAAGCGACATCCAACGAAAAGGCCGAGGCTTTCACCCCGGCCTTTTTGATTCACCCAATCACATCCACCAGCGCGGAATACTCGGCGGGGATAACCTGCGGGGATTGGAAGGATTCGGTCACGATGGTGGGATCCTTCAGCCCGTGGCCCGTGCAGACCACGACCAGCCGCTTGCCTTTCACATCCATCGCCCCGCGGCCTGTCTCCGCTAAAAGACCCGCCAATCCCGCCGCGGAAGCAGGCTCGACCCACACCCCCTCGCTGGCAAGGATGCGCTGCGCCGCCAGAATCTCGGAGTCGGGTACGGCGATGATCTTCCCATTCGACTCGTGCGCCGCTTCGAGCGCCTGCTCCCCGCGCGCGGGCCTGCCGATACGGATGGCGGTCGCCACCGTCTCGGGCTTCTCGACGGGATGTCCCAGCACCAGCGGCGCGGAACCTGCGGCCTGCACGCCGAGAATTTGCGGTAGTCCCTTTTTATATTGCTTGAAACCCGCCCAATAGGAGGTGATATTGCCCGCATTGCCCACGGGCAGGCACAGCCAGTCGGGGGCGGCGTCCAACACATCGACAATCTCGAAGGCGGCCGTCTTTTGGCCCTCGATGCGATATGGATTGATCGAGTTGACCAGCGCGATGGGCGTCTTCTGCGTGATCTCGACCACCAGACTCAGGGCATCATCGAACGAACCCTGAATCTGAATCACTTCCGCGCCATAGGCGATGGCGCCCGCCAGTTTTCCCGCCGCGACCTTGCCCTCGGGAATCAGCACGATGGCGCGGAGTCCAGCGCGGGCGGCGTAGGCGGCGGCTGAGGCGGCGGTATTGCCCGTCGAGGCGCAGATGACGGTCTGGGCGCCGCGTCCGACCGCTTCACTGATGGCAGCGGTCATGCCGCGATCCTTGAAGGAGCCTGTCGGGTTGAGTCCTTCGAATTTGACAAACAACTCACAGCCCAGGTCGCGTCCCAGGCGCGGCATGGGAATCAGCGGGGTATTCCCTTCGAGCAGGGAAATGGTCTTCGAGTGGGCGGGCAGGTCGAGCAAATGCCCGTAGCGGGGCAGAACGCCTTGATAGGACATGTCAACTCCAAAGTTCAGAATGGGCCGATTATATAATACCCACGGTCACAAATTGCACTTTTCCCGCTTCAAAAGGATGGGATTTGTGGCCGCGCTGGGTATAATTTCAGCCATGATAAAAGTCCGCGTCCCCGCCACATCTGCCAACCTTGGGCCTGGCTTCGATTGCATCGGCCTGGCGCTCGATCTCTGGAATGAAGTCTCCTTCGAACCCTGCGAGAAGGTCACCTTTCGCGTCACAGGCGAGGGCGCAGACAAACTCGACAAACAGCCGAACAATCTGCTGACCAAGGCCTATATGCATGTATATGAAGTATGCGGACAAAACGCTGAGGGTGTGGGAATTCGATCTCACAACCAGGTCCCGCACAGCAGCGGAATGGGCTCCAGCGCCGCGGCCATCGTGGCGGGCGTCTGCGGCGCGAACGAAATGCTCGGCAGGCCGCTCGCTCAAACGGACCTGCTGAAGATCGCGACAGAGTTGGAAGGCCATCCCGATAACGTGGCCCCTGCCCTGCTGGGTGGACTGGTCGTCTCGGTGATGAACGCAGGGGAGATCATCTCCCGCCGTTACGATGTCCCCGCCATCACGACGGTCATCGTCAAACCCGAGGTGGACTGGCCGACCCGCGTGGCGCGCGCGGTGCTGCCCGTCTCTGTTCCGCGCGCAGACGCCATCTTCAACATCGGGCGGACAACGCTGGTGGTGGACGCCTTGCGCAATGGAGATCTCGATCTGCTGCGCCAGGTGATGGATGACAGGCTCCATCAACCCTATCGGCTGGAACGCATCCCCGCAGGCAGGAAAGCTTACCTGGCCGCCAGGGAATTCGGCGCGGCGGCGCTCTCGGGCGCGGGGCCATCGATCCTCTGCTTCGTGGAAGCGGGTCAGGCGGCAGGGGCGATGGCTAGCATCCAGGCGGTTTTCGAAGCAGAAGGCATCGCCTCCAGGGGCTTCGTGACCCAGCCCAGTAATGCGGGCTACGGCCTCCTCCCAGGTTGACGCGGCAAATCCAACGAAACTTCATCGGAAGGGAAATGTCCAGCAATTTTTAATTCTGCTGGATTTTGCAGGTGGGCTGGTCTTTAGCCCAAGCCGTCCACGAATAAACAAACGATGATTATCCCAAATTCGAGCAGTACGTACGGCCCCCCCACTCTGCGCCCCAGGAGTGTCGAAGGGGCGTATACGGCGCAGCTACTAATTCCGGTCGAACCAGAAAAATCCCTGCACAAAAAAAACAAGAATGCGGCAACATAGGCACGCGGCACGTCATTGCAAACGGCCCATTTGTATGGTCACAGGAGGTAGATATGAAGTTGTCTATGAACCCGTTGTTTTCACACCCCACCCTGCAGTCAAGAAAATTGCCCCTTCTCCTGGCTTTGCTGGTTGTTGCGGCGCTGGCGGCCTGCGCGCCCACCCGTCCCAACGAAACGGATGTATTAAACACCGCCATCGCTATGGCGCAAACGAGCATCCCCCTCACCCAAACGGCCTTACCAACTTCCACACCTTCGCTAACAGCGACCTTTGCCATTCCAACTCCATCGCCACTCCCAACGCAACCTTCTTTCATTCCCGTTATAACGCCTGATGCGTATCAAGTGGAACATTGGAAGGAATATCAGGATGCTCTGGCAAAGAGGTTTATACCTTCAGATTACGTCCCGTTTGCTTTATGCGAATGGGATATTTTAGGAAAGGCGAATCAGGAAGTATACGTATGGGCAATATGCTCAACCGGAGGATATCATTCATACAGATTTGCCGTAATTCATCTTGGGGCGAATGAAAAAGTTCAAACTGTAGAAACCCCTAGTAATGGGGACGGGTGGGCTTCTGATGTTCAAAGGATGTTCCCTTCAAACGTGCAAGAAAAGATAGCGTCCTATGATGACAATCATTACATAAAGCAAGAAATGCTAAATCACATTGAATGGAGACGGACACATTCAGATGAACCGCCCCTGATTGTACTTTCAGGAATCGCCGTGATTAAAACCCTTGGACACGGGTTGCACGAACGGACACGGATTTTTTAAGGCTTTTTCCGCGTGAATCCGTGAAATCCGCGCTATCCGTGTACTGAATCACGGTAAATCCCAGAGAGCCAAAGTGTCGAAACCGTAAACGGCCAGGAAAAAGAGCATCCGTCCAGCCAACCTTTTAAGGATTTGATTTTTTGTGTAAAGTTTTCGGTTGAAACCAGTGGAAGAATGAACTTCATTGGATGGCAATTGGCCATCCGATTTTTTTATACCGCACTCGGGTGAAAGTTGCGCCTTTTTAGAGGGCGGAAGGCGCAATTTTCACCCGTGGGTATTATTAGCCAATTGTTAGGTGATTTACATTGACAGTCGTTCGAAAGGGGGGTATAAAACATACCGACCAGTCGGTTTTTTTCTTTTCCATGCTCCCCATGGGAAAAGACGAAAGTGAAACGAATGCAACAACGCAGTGAAGAAACCCGCACGCAGCTGATGAATTCAGCGGTCAAACTGTTTTCCACGCAGGGCTTCAAATCGGCCAGCGTGGATGATATTTGCAAGGAGGCGGGGGTCAGCAAGGGCGCGTTCTATCATCACTTCGAAAGCAAGCAGGCCCTGTTCCTGGCCCTGCTGGATGGCTGGCTGCATAACATCGACAGCGCCATCGAGGCCGCGCGCGAAAAATCCGCACCCGATACCTTCCTTCAAATCACTGAAGCATTTCCCTACATCTTCGAAACCGCAGACGATCATTTGCCGATGTTCCTGGAATTCTGGCTGCAAGCCAGCCGCGATGACACGATCTGGCAGGCCAGCATCGCCCCCTACCGCCGCTATCACAAGTATTTCACATCGCTGATCAAGAAGGGCGTGGATGAAGGCTCGTTCGTGGAGGTCGACCCCGAGTTGACCGCGCGCATGATCGTCTCGATGGCAATGGGCCTGCTGCTGCAAAGCCTGCTCGACCCCAAAGGCGCCAAGTGGGAAGCCACGGCGCGCGAGATCACCGACATGATGTTGAACACCCTATTGAAGAAATGAGGTCGATATGTGGCTGGTAACCGGCGCGACAGGTCATATCGGGAACGTGCTGGTGCGCGAACTGCTTGCGCGCGGCGAAAAGGTGCGGGCGTTGATTCCGCCCGCCGAAAGCCGCGAACCGCTCCACGGTCTGGATGTAGAGGTAGTCGAGGGCGACGTCCTCGACCTGGATTCGGTCTTCGAGTCCCTGCGCGGGGTCAAGGGCATCTTCCACCTGGCGGGCGTCATCTCGATCATGCCCGGGCCGAATGCGCTCGTCCACAGGGTCAACGTCGACGGGACGAAGAACATCCTCAGGGCGGCTAGGGAAAACAATATCGGACGGCTGGTGTACACATCCTCGATCCATGCCCTGCGCCGTGTGGAAACGGGCGTGATCGATGAAAGCGTACCCTACGATGCGGACAATCCCTACGGGGAATATGACCGCTCGAAGGCGCAGGCCACGCTGGAGGTGCTGAATGCCGCCCGCTCCGGGCTGGAGGCGGTGGTGGTCTGCCCCACGGGCGTGATTGGGCCCTACGACTTCCGCGGCTCGATGATGGGCAGCGTGATCCACACCGCGGCCGAGCAAAAGCCGACCCTGTACGTGGACGGCGCCTACGACTTCGTGGATGTGCGCGACGTGGCCCACGGCCTGATCGCTGCCGCCGAAAAGGGCCAACGCGGGGAGAGTTACATTCTGTCGGGCCAGCGCATCAGCGTGCGCTACCTGCTCGAAACCGTGCGCGAGATCACAGGCAGGCATTTCTTCCAGATGAAAATCCCCTTCAACCTGGCGGAGTTCGCGGCGCGTTTCACGCCCTGGTATTACCGCGCCACCCGCTCCAATCCCCGCTTCACCCCCTACTCCCTGGAAGTCCTGAAGAGCAACTCACACATCAGCCACGCCAAGGCTTCGCGCGAATTGGGATACCGTCCGCGCAATTTATACGAGAGTATAGCCGATGCGGTGCAGTGGTTTTTGGAGACCAGAGCGCTGCGTTTGAGCAAGGCAAAGATTTAATACACCCGGCCTCGGAAAATTTTATAATCCGAGACCTGATTAAGACCATAGGAGAGATAAATATGAAAATCGTTACGGACTGCGCGGCCGACATCCCCGCTGAAGAGTTGGAGGCGCTGGGCATCATCCAGGCCCCGCTCTTCATTCAATTCCCTGAAGGGGAGATTAGTTCGCTGGACATCAGCGCGGACACGTTCTACGACCGCCTGGAGGCTATGCGGCCTGCCATCCCCACCACAGCTCAACCCTCGGGCGGATTGTTCGCCGAACTGTATCGCAAACTCGCCAGCACGGACAAGAACATCCTGTCCATTCACATCTCGTCGGGGCTGAGTGGCACGATCAACGCGGCCCGCGACGGCGGCGAACAGGCCAAGCCGCACGCAGAGGTCAACTTTTGGGACACGCTGACCCTCTCGGGCGGCGAGCGCTTCCAGGTCATGGCCGCGGCCCTGGCAAACAGGGCAGGCTGGACGATGCAAGCCATCCAGGAGCGCATGGCGAAGATCCGCGAGTCGGTCGAGGTGGTGTATACGCTCGAGACGCTCGAATATCTCGCCCGCGGCGGGCGCATCGGACGCGTCAAAGCCCTGGCGGGCGCGCTGCTCAACCTGAAGCCGATCATCCGTGTGGAACGCACGGACGGAAAGTACAGCACCGTCACCAGCGCGCGCACCATGCCGAAGGCCATCGCCACCGTGGGCGACCACCTGCAAGGCATGTTCGGGAACAAGCCCGTGTGGGTCACCGTGCTGCACGGCCGCTTCGCCGAAAAAGCGGATGAGCTGGCGGTCTCCCTGCGCACGAAACTCAACATCGCCAAAGAGGAAGTCATGCGCATCTCGCCCGTGCTGGGCGTCCATACTGGTCCCGGCATTGTGGGCGCGGCCGTCGTCCCAATGGAGTTGATGGAAGACCTGGTGTAACAGGTCGAACGGATATGAACCCGCATCCGCAGATCGCAGTCGTCACCGGCGCTTCGAGCGGAATCGGAGCGGCCACCGCGCGACGGCTGGCCGCCACGGGTCTGAGAGTCATCCTCGTGGCGCGGCGGGTGGAGCGTCTGCTCAAGCTGCAAGCGGAGATTGAATCAGCAGGCGGCAGCGCCGAAGTCTTGGCTGCGGATTTGAGTTCCGAAGAGGATCGGCTGCGCGTTTTCGAACAAGTTCACGCGGCGGATGTGCTGGTCAACAACGCAGGCTTCGGCTGGTACGGGTACTTCGCAAAGATGCCGTGGGAGATCGCGCGTGAAATGCTGCGCGTCAACTTGGAAGCCACGACACACCTGACCTGGCTGTTCCTGCCAGGCATGCTCGCGCGGAAACACGGCCACATCGTCAACGTCGGGTCGGTGGCGGGCAGTATTCCCAGCCAGGGAATTGCCGTGTACGCCGCCACCAAAGCCTTCGAAGACGCCTTCACCACTGCCCTGCATCGCGAGACGCGCGGCACGGGTGTTCACGTCAGCATGGTGCGGGCAGGCCCCGTCCGCACGGAGTTTTGCGAATCAGCCGTGGGACGGGAGAATGGCGGGCACGTCCCCACCGAGCGGATCGGCGTCAGCGCGGAATATGTTGCCAGGCGCATCGAACGGCTGATCCAGCATCCGCGGCGGGTCATCTACGTGCCGTGGTGGCTGCGAGTCACGCCGTGGATCGAGTTGAGTTTCGGCTGGCTGGAAGACAGGCTCGGCCCCCTGCTGTTGCGAAGAAATGAAAAATCGACATAAAACAGTTGCGGCGGAGTTGAACTCCGCCGCAAACATTTAAGCGTAGCGTCTGGCCTTTTCGATCCGCTCCCCCAGCGGCGGATGGGAATAGAACATGAAGACCACCCACTTTTCGGGGTCGATCTCGCCCAGGTTTTGATTCGCCAGCCGCGTAAACGCGGACGCAAAGGCCTCGCCCTTGCCCGTGGCTTGCAGGGCATAGTCATCGGCCATGTTTTCGCGCCAGCGCGAGAGGGCGTTGTCCAGCGGCTGGGTCAACAACCCATAGACGCTGAGGATGAGCATGAACGCTGGGAAGGCAGCCACGTCCGACACAGACTGGAAGGAAAAGGCCTGGACCGCAAAATTCATGAACAGGGAGGCGAGATACAAGCCCAGCGCGGTCATGAGGGTGCCAGAGGCGATCAGGAACAGGATATCCTTGTGAACCTGGTGACCCAGTTCGTGCGCCAGGACAGTCTCGATCTCGTCGGTCGTGAACTCGTTGATAAGTGTGTCGCCCAGGATGATGCGGCGCGTGTTGCCCAGCCCCGTCAGCGCGGCATTGGCGGCCTTCGTACGCTTGGACATGTCAAATTTGAATACGCCTTTAACTTTGGTGTTGGCGCGTTCCGCCAGGCGCAGCAGGCGTTCTTCGAGTTCCTTATGCTCCTCGCCCAGCGGGACGTATTTGTTGAAGAGCGGCATGATCAGCACCGGCGCGAGGTTCGAGAGCAGCACATTGAAGACCAACAATCCGCCCGCCACCCACAGCCACCACGCATCGCCCGTCAGGCGCAGGGCCAGGTAGACCAACTCCAGCATAATCAGGCCGATGGGCGCGCCGATGGCCAGCCCCTTGACCTGATCCACGATCCAATCCTTGAGCGACTGATTGGATTGGCCAAAACGATGCGGCAGGACAAATCCGCTGTAATAGCCGAGCGGCAGGTTGATCATGAAATAAATGCCGCCGAAGAGGGCCACGTACAAAACAACCAGAATCCATTCATTGGTGGTGGAACCCGTCAGCCACTGGCGCGCGGCGACACTCCAGCCGAGGAACAGCCAGGCAAGGGCATAGACGGCGCTGAAGAGGGTATCCACCAGCCACAGGCGGCGGTTGATGCGGGAATATTCCCTGGCTTGTTTTTGTTTTTCAGGATCGAGAGTGGTCATGGGGGGTTCCGATTTACGATTGACGATTGGTGATTGGGGGATTGTAACGCAGGTGGATGAAAATCGGAGTCCAGAAACTCTGCTTCTGGATATTCCAACAATCCGCAAACTCTGCTTGCGGAGTTCGTCTCCTTAAAAGCCTTGAAGCCGCGAAATGCTCCTACACACCTCGCGGCCTCACAGGGAACACAGCCGTGCGGCCGTGATGCCAACTACTCCACGAAGATCTCCACGTGCTCGCCGTCCTCTTCGTCGGTGACGTCGATGATCTTGCCCATCATGCCCGAGCGGATGGCTTCCATCACGTTGGACATATCGACGCCTTCCACCTCGGGGGCGAAATGCGCGCCGATCTTCATGCCCGCATCCACCAGCGCCAGCGGAATCTGCACCGAGGCCTTCGAGCGGCCCGTGGTCATATCCGTCACGCGGATGCGCAGCCAGCGGGCGCCGGGCGCACCCGGCGGGCGCGGCGGCATTGGCACTCCAGGGCCGCGGCGCCCCCCCCCGTCACGCAGGGCGGCCAGCAGTTTGGCGCCTTCCTCCGCGCTGATCTTGCCTTCTTCGATCATCTTCAGAATCTTCATTCTTTCTTCAACGCTAGTCATGTCACACCTCCTAACCGATGTACACTTGCACACGTTCGCCGTCTTCGCTATCGTCCACATTGACGATCAACGGCTCATGAACTGTCTGAACCATCGAGATGGCCTGAACCATCCCGTCCACATCGTTATTCTTCAAACCCTCGATGCGATTCCCGAACAGGCGCAGGAACCAGCTCGCCAGTCCCAGCGGGAGCGGAAACCCGATGAGGATGTGTTTGGGGCCGTCCTCCGAACGGGAGCGATCCACGTTCACGAACAGCCAGTGCGCCGTGCGGCTCCAGCCCGCGAGAGCAATCACCGCCACACCCAGGAACAGCGGCATCATCAAACAATAAAACCAGAAATTCGTGCCTGCATTGCTCATCACGGCATACATGCCGAGGGCGCTCAGCACCGTGAAGCCCACGCCGATCCATAACGGGATCTGCCACAGGCTGCGGGCTTTTGCCGCGGTGCGCTCCAGTTCAGGGGCCGAGTTCGGGGATGAAAATCCCGAATCCGTTTCTGCACCCGCGCCCGCCTCCGTTTCGTAGGCTTCAGGCTCCGCCCCGTCCGACTCCTGCTCCAATTCCTTGATCAGGGTCAGCGCTTCCTCGGCCGAGATCCTGCCCGCCTCCACCATCTGGAGGATCTGTCTGCGTTCTTCAGAGGACATTACGAACCTCCTTCCAGGGCAGCCAGGAGCGCATCCGCTTCGGCGGCGGTGATCTTCTTTTCAGCCAGCATTTTGAGGATGGCTACGCGTTCCTCTTCCGAGACGGGTTCGCGCTGCTGGGGCGGCGGAGGCGGCGTGAAAGAGCCAGGCTCGATGTTCCAGTTCCAGCGGCCGACCTTGGCTTTTCCACGCACACGGGCCTCGGCGCGGCGGGCGGCGCGTTCCGCCTGCTGGGCGGCGCGGCGGGTGGCCTCCTCCACGCGGCGGCTGATGCGCTCGTTGAGTTGGTCGCCGAAATTTGACCAGTCGAACATCATGCCCGCGAAGTTGCCGTGCTCATCGGCCGATTCGCCCGCACTGCTCTCGCTCGTTACGCGGATGTCGCTGCCTGCGTTCAGGCTAATCACGGCCGAACCGTTGCCGACGGTCAACACGTACGAGGTCTGGTCTTCGATGTTGTCGATGCCAGGCCAGTCGATCTCGATCTCATCCGCACTCAGCGACAGGGTCGCATTGGACTGCGGCGCCAGCACCAGTAAAATGTCGTCGCCAGCCGTCACACTCACCGCCTGGGAGCCGTCGGGGGCCAGGTAGAGCATCACATCCTCGCCCACGTTGGCGGAGATGTTGCCGTTCGTCACGTTGCGCAGCACCAAGTCGTCGCCGACCGAGAGGCTCACGTTCCCCTCCACGTCGCGCAGCGAGGCGTCGCCCGAGATGTTTTTCACGGCCACGTTGCCGCGAGCACCGCGCAGGCTGAAATCAGACTGGACGCTGTCGATGGAAATCGTGCCCACGTCGCGGATCGACAGGTCGCCTTCCACATTCTTCAATTCGATCTCACCGAAGACGCCGCGCAGGGACATGTCGCCTTCCACGGTTTCGAGGCGGAGTTTGGCGTTGCGGGGAATCCTCAGGGACAGGTCATCGCTCGAAGAAACGGTCACCAGGCTTCCATCCTGGGAAAAGCGGATCTCATCCTCGTCGCCCTTGATGAGGATGTCCTCCCCTTCCCAGCCAACAATGCTCAGGTCACCGCCCGCCGATTCGATCACGATACGGGGGTTGGGCCCCGCGGAGATGGTTCGATTCGCCATGGTTACTCCTCCTCGCCGCGCAGCAAGCGCATGGCCGCATCGGCGGAAATTTTACCCGCGTTCAGGTCGTCCAAAATGGAGCGTCGCTTGTCCTCGGCCACTTCAGCAGGCGCCTCGTCCTTGCCAGGCTCGAAGCCCAGGGCGCGGATCACCTCGTGCAGGCGATTGCGGATGGTGGGATAGGACAGGCCGACCTCCTGCTCCATGCGGTTGATCTTGCCTTCACAGCGCACGAAGGTGACGATGAACTCGACCTGCTCGGGCGAAAGGTTGGCAAACTGGCCGCTGGTAAAACGGCCCTCGATCACTGTGTCGCAGGTGAAACATTGCAGGCGGGTGACAGTCAATTCTGATTTGCAGACGGGACAACGGTTCAAGGCAGGGTACATAGGGTCATCTCCAAAATTGGATTATGCTTGGTAGGGTTGGGGCGCGTCAGGTAAAATCAACGCTGTCCCAAGGAAAAGCTGCGCTGGACGGGCCGCGCTTCGATCCACGGTTCGGCATAACGCTGGCGCAGCCGTTCGCCATACGCAATCATCCACAAGCCAACGGAGGCCATACCGCGCGCGAACCAGCCGGGGCGGAAGGAGCTTCTTCCGACTTCCTGCTCCAGGCGAACCTGGCGCATCGTATGGATCAGTTGCTGCCGTCTTTCTTCAGCCGCGAGCTCCAACTGTAAACCTTCCATGGTGATCTCCTTTCAAGAGGCAAAGGCAAACTGCATATCTTTAAGTTCAAAACTGTATTATGAAAATATTATACCGATATTTTAACAAATGTCAAGTTAAATTTTGATTATTTCAATATCAATTTCAATATTCTGAAATTGAAACCTCGAAATCATCTGACTATACGAAAAAATTAACGCTTTCTGGAGATTTTATGATCCGATCCGCCTTTTTTATACCCAACAAGCCCGCCCGCACCGACATCTCCCCTGATGAGTTTCCACGCCTCGCCAGGAATCGACGCGGTCTGCTCTGGGTGGATTTCTCGGGCGAGACCCCCGAAGCCAGCCTGCCCATTCTCGAGTCCTTCAAATTCCACCCGCTGGCCATCGACGACGCCCTGCAGGAAATCCACTCCCCCAAGGTGGACGACTGGGGCGAATATATTTATATCGTTCTAAATTATATGATGGTCAACCCCGAGGATTGGGAGGCCATGATTGATGAACTCGACATCTTCGTCGGGCGCAACTACATCGTCACCCATCACGACCAGCCCATGGACTTCATCGATGAGGTCTGGAATCTGTACCAGCGCGATACGCGTCACGCCGGGGAGGGCGCCGATTACCTGCTCTACCGTCTGGCCGATAATCTGGTGACCCATTACATGCCCATCGTCGAACAGGTCGATGAAGCCCTGGACGAAATCGAAGATCAGCTTTTTGCCCGTCCCTCGCCCGCCACTCTGCAGAAGCTCTTCACCCTCAAACGCATCCTGCTGACCATGCGGCGCGTCACCCTGCCCCAACGCGAAGTGCTCAGTAAACTGGCCCGTGACGACTTCCGCGTGATCGACCCGCGCGACCGCATTTTCTTCCGCGATATCTACGACCACTTGGTGCGCATCCACGATTTAAACGAAAGCCTGCGCGACCTGGTCGGGAGTGTGCTGGATACCTATCTCTCCGTGGTCAACAACCGCATGAATGAAGTCATGAAGACCCTCACCATCATCACGACCCTGTTCATGCCGATCACCTTCATCACCGGCTTCTTCGGCATGAACTTCTTCGAACCCGCGGCCCAACTCCTGGGCTGGACGAGCAAGCAGGCCTTTGTACTGATGCTGGCCGTCACGGCCATGGTTCCGATCATCATGTACACATGGATGCGCCGCCGAACCTGGGTATAAAAGCGATAATGACTGCCGTGGTGGGTGTAGTTCGGTGGTAGAACGCTTGCTTCCCAAGCAAGATATTGCCGGTTAACTGTTCAAGCCCGCCATGACTGTCTGACGGCTTCAGGAAGGCGCAATTTTGGCCTTGCGCGAGTCTTGACACAGAACAGGCGTTCGGGTATCATTTCTAGCACAAATGAGCGATTTATGCTCACGAGCGCCAGAGATCTGGCAGGAGACCCGAATGATGATGATGGTAAGAAAAAGCAAAGGCATCGGCGAACGCCACCAGAGGATCCTGGAATTCCTTCAGGAGTACCAGCGGGAAAACCGGTACCCACCCTCCATTCGTGAGATCGGCGAAAAGACTGGCATCTCGTCCACCTCGGTCGTGAATTATTATCTCGACCAGTTGGAGAAGCAGGGTTACATCGAACGGGACCGCAAGATCTCGCGCGGCGTGCGCCTGTCGGATAACAGCGCCCTGGCCGACACCGTCCGTGTGCCGATCCTAGGCCCCATCGCTGCTGGCCCCATGATGCCGGTTCCCGAACCTGGCGTGGATTACATGAATGAAAAGGAATTCAAGGCGGTGGAAATTGCCCGCAGCCTGCTCCCCACCCGCGAAAAGGGCAGCGAACTATACGCACTCGAAGTCAAAGGCGACTCGATGATCGACGCCATGATCAACGATGGAGACATCGTAGTGATGAAAAAGGCCGTCGAGGCCCGCAACGGCGAGATGGTCGCCGTCCGCCTGGACGATGAATACACCCTCAAGTACTTCTTCAAGGAAAAGGATGGCTACCGCCTCCAGCCTGCCAATCCCACCATGCAGCCCATCCATGTCCCCAAGAGCAAGAATCTGGAGATCAACGGCAAGGTGGTCATGGTCATCCGTCGGATGAACGCCCTGGCAGCCTAGTTTGATAGCTCCGCTCTGAAAATAAGCAAAAAAAGACGGCCCTCGCGGGCCGTCTTTTTCATTGGAGCAAAAAAACTTACGCGACCTCGATGACCGCGCCAGCTTCCTCGAGCTTCTTCTTGGCGTCTGTGGCGGCATCCTTGCCGACAGCGGAGAGGACCTTGCCACCAGCGGTCTCGGCCAGGGTCTTGGCTTCACCGAGGCCCAGGCTGGTCAGCTGACGGATGACCTTGATGACCTCGATCTTCTTGGGGCCGGCATCCTTGATGACCACATCGAATTCAGTCTTCTCTTCGACGGGTTCGGCAGCGGCGGCGGGGCCAGCAGCGGCCACGGCGACGGGAGCGGCGGCGGAAACGCCCCACTTTTCTTCGAGCATCTTCACGAGTTCAGCCGCCTCGAGGACGGAGAGGGTGGAGAGTTCCTCCACGAATTTTGCGAGCTTTTCAGACATTGTAATTACTCCTTACCTAGCCAGGTATGTGATTGAATTTGGGTGCGGAATGGCTTGCGCCAACCGGTTCGAATTTATGCCGCAGCGGGAGCATTCTCGGAGAATGCCTTGACCACAGCCGCCAACCCGCGGGCGGGTTCGGCGATGGTGCGGACGAGTTTGCCGGCGGGAGCCTGGAGCACACCCAACAGTTGGGCGCGCATGACAGGCAGCGGGGGCATCTCAGCCAGGGACTTGACCTGAACGGGATTGAGAGCCTGTCCAGCCAGGAAACCAGCCTTGACCTTGACTAACTCGTTGCCCTTGATGGCATCTGCGAGCGCCTTGGCCGTGGACGCGGGGTCCGAAAAAGCGAAGGACACGGCCGTGCTTTTCTCGAACGCGTTGTCGGGCAGGTTAATGCCGCTTTCCACGAAAGCGCGTTTGGCCAGCGTATTCTTCACGATATGGAACTCGCCGCCGCTGTCGCGGATCTTGGCGCGCAGGGCGTCCAGGACCTTCATTTTCGAGCCGGTGTATTCCACCAGGATCACAGATTGACTGCGCTTCAACCAGTCCTGATATTGCGCCAGGACCTCATCCTTACGTTGCTTTGAAATTGCCAAAGGATATTCACCGCCTTTCAATATAAGAGTCTTTGCCACTTACAGGCAAAGACTCTTTGCTGTTCCGCAGGGAACACCCTTGGCAGGGAAACGGCCCGGAGGCCGAAATTTGCAATTCGTCTCCGCCTGAGCAGGGAATTAAGTCCCTCTGGGGAGGAACACCTGCCGTCACTGGCGAAGTGGCTTTCAGGTTTTATCGGGGATTACCCGTTGACCTCAAGTGCGGTGGCCTCGCTCGGATCGACCTTGATCGCGGGGCCCATGGTCGTGGTGACCGTAATGTGCTTGATGTAGGCGCCCTTGGCCCCGGACGGGCGGGCCTTGCGGATCGCGTCCATCAGCGCAGCGAAGTTCTCGTGCAGTTTCTCGGACGTGAAGGAAGCCTTGCCGACTGAAACATGGATGTTGCCGGTCTTGTCGAGGCGGAATTCCACGCGGCCAGCCTTGGCTTCGCGGATGGCGCGTTCCAAATCCTGCGCTGGCACCACGGTGCCAGCCTTGGGGTTCGGCATCAAACCGCGGGGACCGAGCACACGACCGAGACGGCCGACCCTGCCCATCGCATCCGGCGTGGCAATCGCCACGTCGAAATCGAGCATGCCGCCTTCGATCCTCTTCAGGGTCTCGTCGTCATCCGCAACCAGGTCAGCGCCTGCAGCGCGGGCATTGGCGGCGCCTTCACCCTGGGCGAAGACGAGCACGCGCACAGTCTTGCCCAAGCCGTTCGGCAGGACCACCACATCGCGAACCTGCTGGTCCGCCTGGCGGGGATCGAGCGCAGTGCGAAGATGAACTTCGACCGTGGAATCAAACTTGGTTGTGCTGGTTTCCTTCGCCAGGGCCATCGCATCATGAGAAGTGTAGAGCTTCTCAGCTTCCACCTTGGCCAGAGCGGCCATGTATTTTTTACCGTGTTTTGCCATAGTATCCTCCGTGGTACAAACGGGCCGGGCGGCCCTCCCACCTAAATATTATTCAACAACCGTAATGCCCATGCTGCGGGCGGTGCCTTCGATCTGCTTCATCGCGCCTTCGAGGTCGATCGCATTCAGATCCTTCATCTTCAGTTCAGCGATCTCCTTGACCTGGGTGCGGGTCACCTTGCCGACCTTGTCCTTATTCGGGACGCCCGAACCCTTCTCGACCTTGGCGGCCTTGCGCAGCAACACTGCCGCGGGGGAGGTCTTCAAGACGAAGGTGAACGAACCGTCGGTGAAAACGGTGATTTCCGCAGGAAGCACCTCGCCCTGACGATTGGACGTGCGGGCGTTGTATTCCTTGCAGAAGGCCATGATGTTGATGCCATGACCCGCCAGGGCCGGACCGATCGGGGGCGCAGGATTAGCCTTGCCAGCCTCGATCTGCAAACGAACGATTGCCTTTAACTTCTTTGCCATTCTGACTCCTTTGTGGTGATAACGGGTCGCTTGGGGGACCCTCCCACTGCTCCAGGCTGGACCTCCAGCCTGTTGCCGTTATGATATTTGTTTATGGCCTGGCGGAAATTCCGCTAAGCCTTCTCAACCTGCAGAAAGTCCAACTCGACGGGCGTCTCGCGCCCGAAGAAGCTGACCATCACGCGCACCTTGGTGCGTTCCATGTCGATCTCCGAAACCACGCCGCGAAAATCGTTGAACGGGCCGTCCACGATGCGCACGCGTTCCCCGACCTTGAACGTAACCTTGACCGTGGGCGCCTCGGCTTCCATGCGCTTGACGATCTGGGCCACTTCCTCGGGGCGCAGCGGGGTGGGGTCGTTGCCCATGCCCACAAAGCCGGTAACGCCAGGGGTGTTCCGCACCACGTACCAGGACTCTTCCGAGAGGGTCATATTGACCAGAACGTAGCCCGGGAAAATATGGCGTTCCACGGTGCGGCGCTTGCCGTCCTTGACCTCGATCTCCTCCTGGGTGGGGATGACCACATCGAAGATCTTGTCCTTCATGCCCATCGTATCGATGCGCTGCTCCAGGTTGTGGCGCACCTTGTTCTCGTAACCCGAGTAACAATGCACCACGAACCAGGCGGGGCCGTCGGTCGAGGGCAGATCGGCAGGGGCGGCTTCGGCTGGAATCGGAAGTTTGGACCTCGATTCAGGCTCAGGGTCCAGCAATGGGGCAACCTCCGAATGAGTCAAAGGCTCTTCGGGGGTTTCTTCATCCAGAGGTTCCTGATCGAATTTATCTTCCGGTTCGAGCACGTCCATCAAAACCTCATTCCAACAACTAGCTGCCGAGCAACACTTTCAGCAACAGGACGGAAATTTCTTGTACGATGGCCAGAAAAATGCCTACAACCGTCATCACGATCAGGACCAAAATGGTGAGGCGGCTGGCCTCGGGCCAGGTGGGCCAGGTTACCTTGCGAAGTTCGCCAAATGTCTCTCGAAAGAACAGTTGAGGTCCGCTCGGGGCTTTTCCTTTTTTCTCTGCCAAGGTCGTACTCCTTCTTGTTTTTTACGGCTAAAACGCCGCAAGAAGCGGCGTTGCCTTAGGCAGGCCAGGCAGGAATCGAACCCACAACCGCTCGTTTTGGAGACGAGTGCTCTACCAATTGAGCTACTGGCCTAAATCTGGTCGGGTAGTGCTTGTTCAGTAATTAGGCAGATCAGCGGTCTGTTGGCTGCCTGAGTACCACACTACCCGGCCAATGAACTACTTCGTTTCGCGATGCGCGGTGTGTTTCTTGCAGCGCGGACAATACTTTCGGAACTCCAGCCGATTGGGATCGTTGCGGCGATTCTTCTCGGTCGTGTAATTCCGCTCCTTGCAATCATTGCACTGGAGTGTAATGACGGGGCGGATATCCTTCTTCTTCGAAGCCATGCTTGCTTACCAACTTTCCTGATTACTCGATGATTTTGGTGACGACACCCGCGCCGACGGTCAGGCCGCCTTCGCGAATGGCGAACTTCGAGCCCTGCTCCAACCCGACAGGTACGATCAATTCGACCGTCATGTTCACGTTGTCGCCCGGCATCACCATCTCC
>JACRBN010000026.1 GCA_016213105.1 Chloroflexota bacterium | reverse complement strand
GGGCCATCGGGGGCTGCCACCACCAGGATGGCGCCATCCACCTGCGCCGCGCCGGTGATCATGTTCTTGATGTAGTCGCGGTGACCAGGCATGTCGACGTGCGCGTAGTGGCGCTTGTTCGTCTGGTATTCCACGTGCGCAATGTTGATCGTGATGCCGCGCGCCTTTTCTTCGGGCGCGTTATCGATCTGGTCATAAGCCTTGAATTCGGCCTGCCCCGCAAAGCCCGCCACCTTCGTGATGGCCGCCGTCAGGGTCGTCTTGCCGTGGTCGATGTGCCCCATCGTGCCCACATTCAGGTGTGGCTTGCTGCGATCAAATTTTGCCTTCGCCATGTCTCGTTCTCCTTTTTCTGACAAATACTTGAGTCAGCATCTGAGCCCACGATGGGAATTGAACCCATGACCTCGTTCTTACCAAGAACGCGCTCTGCCGACTGAGCTACGTGGGCTTGACGTGCTGCGTGACCGACATTTCAGTCACGAGTGGGCGGTGGAGGATTCGAACCTTCGAAGTCTTCTGACAACTGATTTACAGTCAGTCCCCTTTGGCCACTTGGGTAACCGCCCGGGGAAAAATAAATTGTCTAGCAGCTAGTCTACTAGTCGCTTCGCCGCTCAGACGGGAGAGGCGAACCGACCAACAACCTAACTGGAGCCGACGACGAGAATCGAACTCGTAACCGCCCGCTTACAAGGCGGGTGCTCTGCCGATTGAGCTACGTCGGCGATTAAGCGTGCGGATTATACCAAAGCACACCATCGGCCGCAAGGTTTTTACAATAAAATTGCTCCCAATCAGGCAGGAGCACGGGTCGAAAGTTTATCAGGGAATAGGATGCTAGTCAACCCTTGGCAGGTTTTTTGAACGGGATTCGATCCACAGCCGACGAGACTTCGGCTTTTCATATGAAAATATTAAGGTTGACCCTATTGACATGCCCCCCTGCAATTCACTATAATTAGAACATAAGTTCTACTTTCGCCGATTGACCATCCCTGCATGGATTGGGGTGGGCTTTCGGCCAGATGATGATGGTGATGCCATGACTGAAATGAACCGCAAAGAGTTAATGATGGAAATTCTCGCAGAGCTGGCTCCGGAGATCGAGGCCGCCTTTCCCGTGCTGGACGGAAATTTACCCGTCTCCTGGCCGTCCCTGAGTGAGGCTTTGGAAAACTTCATCCCCCTGCCGAGAGAAGCGCTGTTTTTGGGCGTGGCGGATGACCGTCTGCCGGTGCTGCTCAATTTATTGGATCCGCTCCCAGGTGCGGTGTTGGTTGTGGGCGACCAGGGCAGCGGGAAAACATCCTTCCTGCAAGTAGTAGCCAGAGGCGTGGATCAGATCCACGAAGCGCAGTCCCTGCAATATGGGGTCATCACCCGTCATCCCGAGGAGTGGAAGGGCTTGGGCAACACACCGCACTGTGTGGATATTTTCCCCGCGTATAAGAATAATGCCCAGGACTTTATCTCTTCACTAACGAATTGGGCGCATGCCAATCGAGGCGACAGGCAGTCGGTGCTGCTTATGATCGATGATCTGGCCTGCATCTCGGACCTGGATTTCGATGCCCGCCAAAACCTGCGCTGGCTGTTGCTGCGCGGACCCTCCCGAAGGGTGTGGCCCATCGTTACGCTTAATCCAGGCAAAGTGGATGAGGTCATCGCATGGCTCGAACTCTTCCACACCCGTCTTTTCGGCAGGCTTGAAAATTCCCGCGACGCCCAAAGACTCGCGGGAATCCACTTAAAGGCCTTCGGTGAATTGGCGCCTGGAAGAGAGTTCCTGCTGCGTGAAGGGGATGACTGGCTGAAGTTTTGGCTGCCCGCGCTCGATTAGGAGAAACCCATGCACACAGGAATGATGTGGTTCGATAACGATCCGCGCACGTCGCTGGAGTTCAAGGTCAGGAAGGCAAGCGTCTATTACAAACAAAAATTCGGACGCCTGCCCGATCTTTGCCTGGTTCCGCCCGCCATGCTCACGGAAGGGCCGATGGAGACGCTGACCGATCAGGGACAACAGATCACGGTGCGCGCCTATCGCCCGGTCCTGCCAGGGCATCTCTGGATTGGCGTCGAGGAACAACACTCGTAGATCGCTCCCTGAAATAAAAAAGCTCCTCCTGCAACCCTGGTTCTGTTGCAGGAGGAGCTTTTTTTATCAACCTTACCCGTCAGTAGCGCACAGGGCAACCACAAAAGCCACGGCATATTGCCTTTCGTGGCTGAGACTGACCGACCAACTCGTCACGCCCATCCGCTGCGCCAATTGTAGCGCTTCACCGTGGAGAACGAGCCGCGGCGCCCTGTTTTCATCTATGGTCATTACGATGTCCAACCAGTTTACCTTCCCAATTCCGTGGCCGAGCGCTTTTGCGACGGCCTCCTTTGCGGCAAATCTCACTGCCAGGGATTCCACCCGTCCCTGGCACAATTCGATCTCCGCCTCGGTGAAGATCCGCTTCAGGAAACGGTCTCCATGTCGTTCGATGGCCGTCTCCACGCGCTTGATCTCGATCAGGTCAACACCGCTGAGCAGGTTCATGGAATTACGGCCCCGCAATCGCAATGCCGAGACGCCTGGGGTCGATGTACTTCCTGGCAGCCGCCAGCACATCCTCCATGGTAACGCGCCTGACCATTGCCTCGTATTCACGGTAATAATCCAAACCCAGGCCATACCGCTCGATCGAGAGCATGGCATTCGCCACACCCCCATTCGATTCGAGGGAGAGGGGCAATCGTCCGATGAAATTCGCCTGGCTGTCAGACAGTTCGTCAAGACTTACACCGCGCCTGACAAAGCGGGTTAACTCCTTTTCGACCAGAGCAACCGCTTTCCCGACATTGGATGGATTTACCCCGGCGCTGACCGTCCAGGCTCCGGGACCGACCCCCGCGCTCAAGCTGGAATAGGCGTAGTAGGCCAGGCCTGATTTCTCGCGCACCTCATTGCCGATGCGGCCCATCATGCCAAATTGGCCCAGGATGGAATTGCCCAGCGAGGCTGCCAGGTAATCAGGTGAGATGCGCTGCACACCCACTGCGCCGACGACCAGGTCGGCCTGGGACTTGCCCGCGATCTTGATCTGGCGTTTGACGGATTGTCTGTTGGGCGTGAAAGTCGGGAGCGGAGGCAGGCTCTGCTGCGCCTCAACCTTCCACCCGCCCAGGACACGTTCCACCGCATCCGCAGCCTTTTTAGGCTCGATCCCGCCGACGATGGCAATGACCAGCCCGCGAGGTCCGCAATAGGCTTTGTGGAAGGCGGCCATGTCGTCGCGGGTGATGGACTGGATCGTTTCGGGCCACCCGTCGCCGGGGCGGCTGTATGGATGCCCCGGGTACATGATCTGGTCGAAGGTCATGTCGGCCATATCGGCGGTATCCTGCGCCCGCATGGACAGGCCCGTCAACAACTGGGCGCGGAGCCGTTCCACCTCCGCCTGGGGAAAGATGGGGGTGCGCAGCGTATCAGACAGCAGGCGCAGCAGCAAAGGCAGGTCTTCGGCCAGCGAGCGCCCGCCGAAACTGGTGGTATGCGTACCAGAGTCGTACCCAAGCGATGCGCCGACGGATTCAAGCTGATTGTAGATCTCATCGAAGCTGTGTTTTTCCGTTCCGCGCATCAAGGCCGAGGCGACAAAATCCGTCAGGCCGAGTTTATCGTCGGGTTCGGCCAGCGCGCCCAGGGTGAAATATCCGCTGAGCGTGACGGCCGCGGAGTTGAAATTGGGACGCGCCAGGATCACGATGCCGTTCGACAGGACGCGGCGATAGATGTCCTCTGCGCCAGGCAGGGAATGCATGGCTTTTCCATTTTTCGCCATTCAGGCCCCCTTTCCATTGGGCAGGTAGGTGCCGACAATTCGATTTTGCGGGCGCAGGTATTCGCGCGCCACGCGCTGAACGTCCCGGGGCGTTACCTCGGCCAGCTTATCCAGGTAGGTCAGGAACCAATCATAACGGGCAAACATCTCGGCATATCCGAGCCAGAAGGCCTGGTTGGTGATATTCTCGCTGCCGTAGGCAAAGATGGCGCGCGCCTGCTTGATGGCCCGCGCGATCTCCTGTTTCAAAATGCGCTCCGATTGGATGCGCTCGATCTCGGCATCCAGGGCGGCCAGGGCCTGCTCAGGCGTGCGCTCGGGGTGGACGGTCAGTGTAAACGTATAGAGGAAAGGGTCAACGGTAGCCATCGCCCCACCCGAAACGCTGACGGCCAATTCCTTGTCCACCAATGCGCGATAGAGGCGGGAGGTCTTATTCGAGATGCCCCCTCCAAACATGTTGAGACTCGACGCGCCCGCCAGCAGGCTGTCCAAGACCGTCAAGGGGAAGAAATCGGGATGGGTGGCGGTAGGAAAGCGATAGGAGACCTGCACATAGGTGGTTTCGCCCGGACCCTCGACCGTCAACCGCACTTCGCCGCTTTGGGGCGGCTCGGGGCGCGAGAGGCGCGGCGGGACAGGCCCCGCGGGAACAGGCTCGAATAATTCCCGGATGCGCGCCAGCATGGACTTTGCGTCGAAGTCGCCCGCCACGGCCAGGACGGCGTTGTTCGGGACGTAAAAGGTGCGATAGTGGTCATACAGCTTGTCGCGGCTGATGGTGAGCAGGTCGGCCATGTCGCCGATGACTTCATGGTGGTAGGGATGCACGCGGAAGGCCGTCTGCTGGATGGCCTCGCCCAAACGGAAGATAGGCTCGTTCTCGTTGCCCTCCCGTTCCGAGATGATGACCGTTCGCTCGGAGGCGACCTCCTTCTCGTTGAACAGGCTGTTGACCATGCGGTCGGCCTCCAGACGCAGGATCAGGTCGATTTTGTCGGAGGGCATGGTGGCGTAGTAGGTTGTCCAGTCGAGGAAGGTCATGGCATTCCAAACCCCGCCCTCGCGGGAGATGGCCCGATCCAGGACGGTGGCGGGAAATTGCGGCGTGCCCTTGAACTGCATGTGCTCGGTCCAATGCGAAAGGCCCGTGCCGCCGGTGACCTCATCCCGTGAGCCGACGCGATACCAGATCCACGCCGAAACCAGCGGCGACGTGTGGATCTCCTTGAGCATGACCTTCAGTCCGTTCTCAAGCGTGGTCTTGATAAGTTTGGCTGCCATGTACCTCCAAAATGGATCTACAGATAAACACGCGGCAGGAGCGCGGCCTTACTTGCAGACCGGCTGGCCGTCCAGGTCGAGCGCGTTGGGTTCGATAATGCACAGGAACGGCAGGACGACCTGCTGCAAGCCGGCGAACGGCGCCTGCAATTCCGTCTGCGCGAGTGGAATGTTGACCGGCACATCCAGGTGGATGGGCACAGCGCCTTGCACGGGGACAGTGAAATTCAAGGCCACTTCGAGCACCGTGCCGGAGGGCAGGATCACCTGGGCGGGGGCATCGATGTTCAACGAGGCGGTGCTGATGCGGACGCGCGCATTGGCGATGGTCGTATCCGAGGCCAGGGTGATCTGGGTGGTCTTCTGGATCGGCACGGTAAGATCGATCGGGATCTGCGCATCCACAGGTATGGATGTGAGAATGCTGGCGCGTTCCATCATTTGGAAGTTGGTGTACAACCCCGAAAGGATCATCAAATCCTTGCGCGAGTTGAGCGCCTGCAGGCTGCTGAGGGAAAGCAGCAGATAGATGATGACCGCCAGCAGGACACCATTGACCAGCATGGATATGACCCCCGTCACCGTCCAAAAGGCGCGAAAGGCCCTTTCAGTGCGCGAGTGTCGCACACGCTTGTCGGCGGGAGGCGGGGTTTGGGATGCGTCCGGGGCAGGTTCAGGGATGGGACGCGGATGCGGCTGCGTTTTCTTCGGCAATCGCGCCAGCGGCGACTCTTCAGCGGGACTGGACACAGCATCGTCCGCGCTGGTGAGGATCGTTCGCATGCGAGAGCCAGGATTGTTTTTTGGGTCAGTGGCCATGTTGCCTCCATGAAGTATGCGTGCTTAATATTAGCATAAATATGAAAAAGACAACCTTTTGAGTGCTTATCAAATTATATTTCAATAAAGTGGTCGACTTGTATGGATATGCGACAGGCGTCAGGCTCGTGCAGCGTTCATGATTTTTATGAACTTGTGAAGTCCAGTCTTTTTGGCTATAATCATACTGATTTTGTCTTATTTGGTTTAATTTAAAGGAGGAAGAGTGAGTTCTCAGTATCAGGTAGCTGTGGTAGGCGCTGGCCCTGCCGGTTTGTTTGGCGCACGTGAATTGGCCAACCTGGGCGCGCGTGTGGCATTGTTCAACCGTGACCTCAAACCGGGCGGCCTGGCCGAATACGGGATCTACCCCAACAAGCACATCATGAAAGAGGGATTGCGCAGGCAGTTCCGCGCTGTGCTTGATAACCCAAACATCGAATACTTTGGCAATGTCACCATCGGCGCACAGGGAGACCTGGATCTTGACGGGCTGCGCGCGCTTGGCTTCGATGCCATTCTCGTCACGGCCGGCGCGCAGGGCACCAAATGGCTGGGCCTGCCGGGCGAAGACCTGGAGGGTGTGTATCACGCCAAGGATGTGGTCTATTTTTATAACAAACTTCCGCCCTTCTCGCAGAAACAATTCCGTTTCGGCCGGCGCTGCGCGGTGGTGGGCGCGGGCAACGTGATGGTGGACGTGGCTCACTTCCTGGTGCGCGAGCAACAAGTGGAGCAGGTCATCGCCATCGTGCGCCGCGGACCCGCCGAGGTCAAATTCGACAAGAAGGAAATGGAGCACATCATCGCCAACCTGGACATGACCGCCCTGGACGAGGAAATGGAACGCTCGATACCTGTCATGCAAGCCATCGGCCAGGACCCTGCGGCGGCGCGCGCCTCGATTTTGGAAGCCCTGCCGAAAGCGGAGCCCCGCACTTCCGAGACGAAGTTCCGCTTCGAATTCCTGGCTTCACCTGTGCAAATGCTCGGCGAGAATGGCGTGCTGACCCAGATCGAGGTCGAGGATAACAACCTGGTGCTCCAGGACGGCGAGGTCAAGGCGCGGGGTACGGGCGTCAAACGCCTGATCGACGTGGAAACGGTCATCTTCGCCATCGGCGACAAGGTGGACGATTCCTTCGGCCTGCCTGTGGAATGGAACGAGTTCGTCAAGAGCGGGGAGCCAAAATTTCCGCTGGACGGCCACTCGTATGAGTCGACCGTCGAGGGCGTCTTCGTCGGCGGCTGGTCGCGCCAGGCCAGCATGGGGCTGGTCGGATATGCCCGCAAGGATGGCACCAATGCCGCCAAGGCGGTCTGGCAATATTTGCAGACCCAATCTCCTTCCGCCTCGGGCGTGGATGTATCAGCGCGCCTGCTGGCCCTGGGCAAGCCCATCATCACCAAGGAGGATGTCAAACGGTTGGAGGCCGCCGAAACGGCGGAAGCCCACCGGCGGGGACTGATGGAATTCAAGTTTTCCAGCAATGAAGAAATGCTGGCGGCCATTGGAATGATCGAAACTGCATAACCCCTGCCCCTCTCCCAAAAAGAGAGGGGCTCCCATTCATGAAACTCTCGAACCCTGAATTTCGCGCCATGCAATCCCTGCCCCGCAAATGGGGCCAGCGCCATTTCGAAATGCCCACCTTCCGCCGCATGGGACTCGACCCGCGCGGCAGGGACGTGCTGGAGATCGGCTGCGGCTCGGGCTACGGCGCATCCCTGCTCGGCCCGCTCGGACCGAAGAGCTATCTCGGCCTGGACGTGATGGAGGAGCAAATCGCACTGGCGCGGAAGGCGTACCCGCACTTCGAATTTCTCGTGCAGGACGCGACCGACCTGGGCCAGTTCGCGGACGCAAGCAGGGACCTGGTCATCATCTTCGGCGTGCTGCATCACATCCCCGACTGGCGCAGGGGCATCGATGAGATCGCGCGCATCCTCAGGCCAGGCGGGAGTCTCTTCCTCGAAGAGCCGCGCGGCGTGGATATCAAGCTGTTCGACTTCTTCTTTCGCTGGGGGCATCCCGATTCGGATTTCGGATTGCGGACACTGGAACGTCACCTCGCAATGCGGGGATTACAAGTCAGGCAGCGCCAGTGGACTCCGCTGCTGACGATGTATCACGTTCGCAAACCGCAGGTCGGTCTTACAGCCTGACCTTTTACAATCTCGCTCAACCCAACACCCCATCAGCGCGCAGGGCGGAAATCTGTTCCGCGGAATAGCCAAGTTCCAGAAGGATCTCATCCGTGTGCTGGCCCAACAGTGGCGGCGGGAGGAGGTACTCGACCGGCGTGTCGCCCAGCTTGAGCGGCGAGCCGACCAGCAGCACCCTGCCCGCAGTGGGATGCGGCAGATCGATCAACATCCCCCGCGCGGCGACCTGCGGCTCGGCAAAGGTCCGATCCAGCGTGTGGATCGGGCCGCAGGGAATCTCCGCCGCTTCCAGCGCCGACAGCCACTGCGCGGATGGGCGCGTGAGGAAGATGGACTTCAGGATGGGAAGCAGTTCCTCGCGATGCAGAACGCGCGCGGTGTTGGTGACATATTTTTCATCCGCCGCCAGGTCGGGTCGGGCAATCACGTCGCACAGGCGCGCAAACTGGCGGTCGTTGCCGACGGCCAGCACGAACCAGCCGTCCGCGGCGCGGAAATTTTGATAGGGCACGATATTGGCATGGGCATTGCCGTAACGCCCGGGCAGATTCCCCGAAACCAGAAAATTGCTGGCCACATTCGCCAGCATGCCAAGCTGTGAATCGAACAGGGCGATGTCGAGATGCTGTCCACGCCCCGTGTGTTGGCGCGCCTGCAAGGCCGCCAAAATCGCGATGACCGAGTTCTGTCCCGCAAACAAATCCGTGACCGCCACGCCGACCTTCATCGGCTCGCCCTCGGGTTCGCCCGTGAAGGACATCAGTCCGCCCAGGGCCTGGATCATGAAGTCGTACCCGGGCCGCTCACGCAGGGGACCTGTCTGCCCGAAGCCCGAGAGGGAGCAATAGACGAGACGCGGATTGAAAACGGAAACCGTCTCAAAGTCCAGGCCAAAGCGGGCCAGGGTGCCGGGCCGAAAGTTCTCGACCAGCACGTCGCTGGTGCGCGCCAGATCGGCCAGGATTCTCCTCCCCTCCGCCGACTTCAAATTGACCGTCATCCCGCGTTTGTTGCGGTTGACACACAGATAATAGGCGCTTTCCCCACCCGCGAAGGGCGGTCCCCAGCCGCGCGTTTCGTCGCCTTCGGGCGGCTCGACCTTGACGACCCGCGCACCCAAATCGCCCAGAACCATCGTACAATAAGGGCCAGCCAGCACACGGCTGAGATCGAGCACCCGAATTCCCTGCAAAGGTTGTGTCATCGCAGACCTCACTGCCCAGTTTGGAGGAACCATGAAACTTGCACAGACCATCGTCATCGAAGTAAAACCCGAATACTTTGTATTCATCAACGATGACGTCAAATACGTTTTCGAGACTTGCATCAATTATACGGTCATAGACGGTGAGCCGCAGCCCGTGTCCATCGGCGAAGCCCAGGAGACGCCCGATACCAGCCTGCTGCGCCTGTTCGACCCCGAATCGGGCGCGGAGATCGACAAGTTCGGTTTCCTGCGACTCTTCCTGGCCTATGGCATCGAGAAGACCTACGAAAAAGGCCGCTTCCCCACCCTCAAGCCCGTGGTCATCTTCCGCGGCGCGGATACGTTGAAGAAGCCGCTCTTCGGGTATCACTACGGGATTCTGCACCAGGCTGGCCTGCTGGCCGGCGCGCGGGAGATCAGGTTCGAGTAGATGGCCAAGCGCGACCTGTATTTTGGCAGGCCCTGGATGAACGCGGCGGGGATGTTGGGATTTTCCCCCGACCCGCGCGCGCCCGTGGATTGGGAGCAACTTGGGGCCTTCGTGACCAACCCAATCTCCCTGCGCCCGCGCCTGCCCGCCGCACAACCAGCCGTGAGCGAATACCCGGGCGGATTCCTGCTGCACACGGGCCTGCCCAACCCCGGCATCTCCGCCGTCCTGCGCACAGAGGCGGCCCGCTGGGCGCGCTCGGACCTGCCCATCATCGTCCACCTGATGGCCGACCGCCCCGAGGAAACGGCGAAGATGGTGCAAAGGCTGGAGCGCACGGAAAACGTGATGGCCGTGGAACTGGGCTTCGCCCCCCAACTGGCCGACGACATCGTTTTGATCACCCTGGGGATGTGCCTAGGCGAACTGCCGCTGATCGTTTCACTGCCCGGCGGGCAGGGCATACGCATCGGCGCAAAATTGATGCAGGCGGGCGCGGCGGCGCTCAGCCTGTCGGCGCCGAGGGGCGCCCTCCCTCCCGGCGGGAGCGGGGAACTCATGATGGGACGACTCTACGGTCCTGCGCTGTTTCCCCAGGCGCTCGAACACGTCCACACGGCGGCGCGGATGGGGCTGCCGGTCATCGGCGCGGGAGGCGTCTGGAAACGGGAACAGGCCCGGGCGATGATCGAGGCGGGCGCGCTCGCCGTCCAGGTGGATGCGGGTTTGTGGCTTCCAAAATAGGCGCGACCGTTTTTAGCAGGAGACCTTTTCAAACACAAAGGGCACAACGGTCACAAAGGAAAAACGCGAAGAAGCAAAGTTTTTTACCCCTTTGTGTACTTTGTGTCTTAGTGGTGAGGCTCTTTCTCGGTAATTACGGGAGAAGACAAAATACAAAGGCCCCGTCGAATGACGGGGCCTTTGTTCTTATGCGGTGGGTTTACTCCACGACGCGGACGGCCGCGGCCTGCGCGCCCTTGGGACCTTGCTCGATGGTGAACTCGACCTTCTGGCCCTCGTTCAGGCTGCGATAGCCCTGGCTTTCGATCGCCGAGAAGTGAACGAAGACGTCGGGGCCGCCCTCGTGCGCGATGAAGCCGTAGCCCTTGGTATTGTTGAACCACTTGACGGTGCCGATGATACGCTCTGACATTCTGCCTCCTAGCAAAACTGTACAAAAAATGGTGTTGACGCAATGCCTTTCATCGGCGGCAGAAAAAACGGTCCCCACATGAGTCGTCCTCTTCCCTTCCAACGAAAAACCACTTGCATCTTGCAGTTCGGGATTCTACCGCCAACTTTTCCAACTTGCAACATTTTTGGCCCAGTTTTTCGGGGCCATTTATTCCCTTGCGCCTGCAGGGAAAATGTATCTTTTTCTAACCTGGCTCATCCAAAGGAGGAATAAATTCAAAGGCAAGCAGGAGCACAAAAATGGAAAAACTTCTCAATGAACAAATCGTTGGACAGGTCAAGGAAGTCTTTGATGGGTTGAAGGAACCGGTCCAGTTGTTATTCTTCGGCAGTGAACAATGCGATTACTGCACCGAGACGCGCCAGCTCGTGGAGGAAGTGGCGGAGACTCATGCCAGCATCAGCACGGCCTACTATGACCTCGAAAAAGACGCCGACATGGCCGCCCGCTTCAACGTGGACAAGGCGCCCGTCATCGTCATTGCCGCAAAGAACGGCGACGAAGTGGTGAACTATGGCGTGCAGTATTCGGGCATTCCCTCGGGCCATGAGTTCAGCACGCTGATCAACGACATCATTCTGGTCTCGGGCCGCGACTCGGGGCTGGACGAAGAAACCCGCGCCTACCTGAAAGCGCTCGACAAGCCGCTGCACATGCAGGTCTTCGTGACACCCACCTGCCCATACTGCCCGCGCGCCGTGCTGGTGGCGCACCAGATGGCGATGGAGAATCCCGCCATGATCCGCGCCGAGGGTGTGGAGGCCACCGAGTTCCCCGACCTGGCAAACAAGTACAACGTGAGCGGCGTGCCGCAGACCACCATCAACGCAGGGCGCGGGACAGTGGTCGGCGCCGTGCCGGCCGATCACCTGCTGGACGAGATCAAACGCGCGCTGCTGAATTAGGTGCGTTATGGCCAATCGAAGCGAGCGCCGCAAGCAGATCCAACAACAAAAGCAGAAGAAAACCATCCTGGGCACGTTGATCGGTCTGGGCGTGATCGCGTTCCTGGCGGTGGCCTTCTCCTCTTTGATGAAAACCGCTTCGAACCTTCCACAACAGACGGGCATCACCCCGGCGGAGGTCAACTATCCCGCCCCTGAACTGGCCCTGGAAAGCCTGGCGGGCAGGACCGAGTCCCTGGCCGATTACCGCGACATGGTGGTGCTGGTCAACAACTGGGCCACGTGGTGTCCGCCCTGCAAGGCGGAGATGCCCACCCTGGCGGCGTATTACAACGCCCACGCCGAGGAAGGCTTCATGATCGTGGCCATGGAAGCGGGTGAACCGCGCGACCAGGTGCAGGCCTTTGCCGACCAGCTCAAACTGCCCTTCGCCGTATGGCTCGACCCGGACGGCGATTCGTTAAAAGCGTTCAGGAATTCCAGCCTGCCGAACTCGTACGTGATCGACCGCTCGGGAACAGTCCGCTTGATGTGGACGGGCGAGATCACGAAAGAGGCACTGGAAAAATATGTGACGCCGCTGCTGGATGAAGGGTAGATGAAGTCGTAGCGCAATTTGCTAAATTGCGCCCGGCAAATTGGCAATTTGCCCTACAGATTTTAGCTTGTCCAGGTACTGGAAAAAGAGAAAGGCCGCTCTCATTGAGCGGCCTTTTTGTTTGAGGAGGGAGAGTGACGGGAGAGGTGAAGAGCGAGAAGTAAACAGTGGATTGTAGAGCTACCTTTGAGTGTCTGCTTTTTTAGATAAGTTGCCTACGCGCAAGAGGATTTGGTCAGCCAGCAGCAGCACAAGCAGCCAGGCGCTCAGGTAGAGTTCAAGTCCAACCGAGAGGGCGTGGCGGGCGGGGGCCATCGCGTCTCCGTGCCAGGAGATGAAGAGATGCGGAAAGATGGGGATAACCAGCAAAATGAAGGCCGCCCACAGGGAATTCTTCCGCCAGGCGCGGGTAAAAATGGCAATGAATGCGGCGAGGGTCACGGATGCCCAAATCCACAGGATGAAGCGGTCGGGATAGAGCAGGCGCTCGACGGGCCTGGGCAGGCTGGGTTTGTAAAAGCGTGTGAAGTAATTATCCACGTCAGAAAAAGCAACGAGCGGACCGAATTGACTGAAGGCCTCTGCCCCGCTTTGGACAGGATTCAACGCCAGCCAGAGCATATAACAAGTCTTGCCGCGCTGATAGGTCCACGAACGGAAATCGGCCAGGTCGGGGTCGTTGTAGAAGGCGCGCGATTGGCCGTTGGCGAACTCGCCTTCGAGAGACATCAAGGCGGGCGTGACAGCCAGGCCGCAGTTGGATTCGAAGAAATCCACGGCCTGCGGGTTGGGCAGGACACGCCGTCCCATCACGTTGAGGAAGGGGAAGACCCAGCGTCCGCCCAAATCCGCATTGGCGTTGTTGAGCAGGAAGATGCCGACGAAGGCTGTGGCCAGGATCAGCGCGCGCGGCTGCGTCCAACGCAGGATCACCGCCAGGAACAGGAGTCCTGCCAGCATGAGCAACAGGTAGGCGTTGGTATCGCGCGTGAAAGCCAGGCAGAAGCCGACAAGGATCAGGGCGACGATGCGTTCGAACCGCCAGTCAAGCAGGAGCCAGATTCCCACCGCAAAGAAGAGGGCAAACCACGAGACCGAAAGCGACTCGGTCAGCATGGTGAAGTCCCAGCCTGCGAGGTGGCGCACCAAACTCAAAGCGAGGATCAAGCCGAAGGCGAACGGAGCCAGGCCGTAGGTCCGCAGCGCAGCGGCAACGGAGAGTCCAAGCAGGCTCCAGGCCAGAATGGAGAATCCTAGCTGGAGGGCGGCGGCGGTGGGAAAATCCTGGTGGGCGATCTTGAGCAGGAGGGGAAAGACGAAGGGACGCGAACTGCCCCAGAAATCCACGTCGAGCGGGGATTGGTTCGAGATGCGCAGGTAGGCCTGGGTGTCATCCATCACGCGCGGCTTGACCAGGGCTGGCTGGGTGTACAGGAGACGCACGGCCACGTAGAGCGCAAACAGCGCAAGGTACAGGATGCGGCGGATCATCGTTCGAGCCAGATGGTGACGGGGCCGCTGTTGTGGATCTCGACATCCATGTGTGCGCCGAACTGTCCCGTTTGGGTGGGAACGCCCTGGGTGCGCAGCAGCTCCACGAAGCGCTCCACCAGCGGGGCGGCCACGTCGGGCAGGGCGGCGTCAGTGAAGGAGGGACGGCGGCCCTTGCGTGTGTCGGCGTAGAGCGTGAACTGCGAGACGACGATGGCCGCGCCTTTGACGTCCAGCACAGAGAGGTTGATACGACCCGCCTCATCCTCGAAGATGCGCAGATTGGCGATCTTATCGGCCAGAAAGGCGGCCTGTTCTTCGCCGTCGCCGTGGCCGACGCCCAGCAAAATCAACAGGCCAGGCCCAATACTGGAAATGACCTGGCCTTCGACGGTAACGCTGGCTTGGGAAACTCGTTGGAGGATGGCGCGCATGGGAAAAAATCCACGAAGAACACGAAGAAACACTAAAAAATCTTCGTGCCCTTCGTGGATAAAAGTTACGGCAGCTGAATGGCCTCGCGGACTTCGGCCATGGTCTGTTCGGCGATGGCGCGGGCGCGCTTGGCGCCGTCATCGAGCACGTCCTTGACGTACTGCGGGTTGGCATCCAGCTCGGTGCGTTTGGCGCGGAAGGGTGCGAGGCTCTTGTTCATGTTCGCGGCCAGGCGCTTCTTGCAGTCCACGCAGCCCAGGGCGGCGGTGCGGCAGTCAGCGTTAATCATCTCCACTTCTTCTGCCGTGGAGAAAATCTTGTGCATCGAGAAAACATTGCACACGTCGGGGTTGCCCGGGTCGTTGCGGCGCAGGCGCTGGGGATCGGTGACCATCTGCATGACGCGCTTGCCCGTCTCTTCGGGCGTGGCGGCCAACTCGATGTGGTTGTTCAGGCTCTTGCCCATCTTCTCCTTGCCGTCGATGCCGAGCACTTTGAGAATCTTGGTGTTCTTCATCTGCGGCTCGACCAGCACCTTGGTACCGTAGCGATAGTTGAAGGAGCGCACGATCTCGCGCGCAAATTCGATGTGCGGAGCCTGGTCGATGCCGACCGGCACCACATCCGTCTTGTAGAGTACGATGTCGGCGGTCATCAGCACGGGATAGCCGACCAGCCCATAGTTGACGTTATCGGGCTGCTGGCGCACCTTCTCCTTAAAGGTCGGCAGGTCGGTCAGCTTGCCGAGCGGCGTGACCATCGAGAGCAGGGTGTGCAATTCCATCACCTGCGGCACGTGCGACTGCACGAACACAATCGACTCCTCGGGACGGATGCCCGCGGCCAGCCAGTCGAGCGCCATTTCGTAGGTATTCTGCCTGAGATTGAGCGTATCCTCCACCGTCGTCAGGGCATGGATGTCCACGATGCAGTACACACACTCGTACTCATCCTGCAAGGCGACGTAGTTCTGGATGGCGCCCAGATAATTTCCCAAATGCTGGCGGCCCGTGGGACGGGCGCCCGAAAAGACTCTTCCTTTTTTCGACATTCGACCTGCCTCCGTTATGTAAGCTTCGATCTACCCTTCAACCATCTTCCGCACCAGCCCGAGCACCTCGCCCGGCTCGGCGTGACGTTTCGTCTCCAGTTTCGAGTACAGCAACTGCCCGTTGACGGTCACTTCGAACCGCCCCCCCTCCGAGGGCACCAGGGTCAGCCCCGTGATGTCGCGCTCATACTCCCTCAACAAATCCTCGGCCAGGCTCACGGCCCGGCTGGTGTAGTGTCAGACTGCGCAGTAAACGATCTCGATGGTCAGCATGGGTGAAGATTCCTTTTTCACGTCATTGCGGGGGCGATGCATCTCGCCCGAAGCAATCTCAAGTTTGTTGGTAATTTTGAGATTGCTTCGTCGGCCTGCGGCCTCCTCGCAATGACATAGGTGATTGTTAGAAAATTATAACATGCCGCCCCGCAGGCTTGCCTTCACCCGCCATGCAAGCTATAATCCATTCTGTTGTATTCGTACAGAAGGAGAAAGTCTGTTATGCCAATTTATACCTATCGCTGCGAAAATTGTGGTGTCCAATTCGAACGTCAACAATCCTATACCGATGCCCCCCTCAAGACCTGCCCGGAGTGCCGCAAGAAATCGCTGAAAAAAGTGATCACCCCCACCCGGATCATCTTCAAGGGATCGGGTTTCTACGCCAACGATCATAAGTCACCCTCGGGGGACGTTTCCCGTACCAGCAAGAAGGAAGAACCCAAAAAGGAAGAAAGCAAGCCCGCCGCCAGCACCAGTGCAAGCACTGGCAGCGACTCGGAATAGTCCAAATTCTTCGGACGCCGTAGGAAATCCTGCGGCGTCTTTTTATTTCGGGACGGGGATTATAATGGTTCATCGTTTTCATCATCTTTTTAAAGGAGCATCGCATGTCACTGGAGGATATCTTCAAAGTTTTGGCGGACTCGCGGCAGCAGGACGGGGCGGGGCAATCCGCCGAGCAGGACCCGCTGGCCCAGCTTGTCGGAGGCTTGCTGGGCGGCGGCCAGGGCGGCGCGGATCAGACCACGGGACAGGTCATGGACCTGGTCGGCAGCCTGCTCGGAGGGCAAACCTCCGCCCCCTCGACCGGTGCCAGCGAACAGGGCGCGGGACTGGGCAACATGATGGGCCTGCTGGAGAGCGTCATCGGCGCGGGACAGACAGGCGAAAACGCGGGTGCAGCCGCGGGAGACCCGCTCCTGTCCATGCTGCAACCGTTCATCAACCAACTGGCCGAAAAGGTCAAGATCCCGCCTGCGCTGGCCACCATCGCCGTCACGTTCGTCGTGCATAAGATGCTGGCCCACCACCCCACCTCGGGCCGCGACTCGACCCAATTCGACCTGGACGACCTGCTCAAGACAGGCGCACTCAACGCCGATGCGCTCAAATCCAGCGGCATGGTCAGTGAACTATCCCAGGCCACCGGGTTGGACGAAGGCTCCGCCTCACAGACCCTGGATGCGGCCTTCAGCCTGCTCGGCGGGACGGCGCAAAAAGCGGCAGCCAAACCCGCCGCGCCCAAGCTGGGCACCGCCACCGGCCGCAAGATCGGCCGCCTGAGCACGGATTAGAAACCTCGGTCGGAAATTTTCCAAAGGCGTCAAAGCAACGGGATGAACGGATTTGGGCGGCAGGTGAACTGCCGCCCAAATCCGTTCATTACACCAAAATCTTTTTAAAGCCCGACCAGCGCAAGGGATATGCTTAATCCCTGTTGATCAAGCCCTCTTGCAAAGCAAACTTGACCAGGGCCGCCCTGGTTCGCAGGCCCAATTTCTCCATGCCCCTGGCGCGATAGGTTTCCACGGTTTTCGCAGAGAGGTTAAGTTGGCTGGCGATTTCCCCGCTGGTGTGACCCAGCGCCACCATGCGCAGCACTTCCCGCTCACGTTCACTGAGGCTCGCCCAGGCGTGCTCGTTGTTGACAGCCTGCGCATTCGGGAGGATGTCCTCCAGCAGGATGCGCGTCATGGATGGGTGAACGTACACTTCGCCCCGCAGCACCACCTGCACGGCGGAAAGCAATTCGGAATCGGCGGCTTTCTTGAGAACGTAACCGCTTGCGCCATGCTTGAGCGCCTGGCGCAGGTATTGCGGGTCATCGTGCATGGTCAGAATCAAAATGCGCGCGGAGGGGCAAAGCTTTCGCAAGGCAGGGAGCGCGTCCAGTCCGTCCAGGCCGGGCATACTCAAATCAAGCAGGATCAGGTCAGGCTGGAGTTCCCCAGCCAGGGAAATGGTTTCCACCCCGCTGGAAGCCTCGCCAACGATCTCATACTCGTTTCGGCTGGTCAACAGCAGGCGCAACCCGGCGCGCAACACCGCGTGGTCGTCTGCAAGCAGGATGCGCACAGGGTGGGTCATGTCGATTCCTTTGCTGGGGGAGCAGAAACCCGTTCAGGCAGCGGGATTTCGATAAAAATACTGGTGCCTCGTCCGGGCGTCGATTCGATGGTCAATGAGCCGTTCAACAGTTCCGCGCGCTCGCGCATGCCCAACAGTCCCAGGTGACGCTCTCCGCGTTTTTCCGTCATGGAAAAACCGCTGCCATCGTCCTCGATAATGGTTCGCACCGTGTTATCGCGACGCTCCACCAGCACGCTGGCAGAACGGGCCTGGGCATGACGGGCAATATTGGTCAGGGCTTCCTGGGTGATGCGATAGACGGCGGTCTCCACATCACCGGGCAGTCTCTCATCCAATTGGATGGCAACATCCACGGGAATTTTGTGCCGTGCCTGCCACTCGGCAGCCAGCCGTTCGAGAGCCGCCGCCAGCCCAAGGTCGTCCAGCACCCTCGGACGCAGGCGCATCGACAAATCATGCACCTCTTCGAGCGTCCTGGCTGCAACCTGCCGTAAATCCGTGGTTTTCGATTGAGCGGCGCACTGTGCGCAATTGGTTTCCATGATGCGCAGGCCCACGATCAGGGAGGTGAGATTTTGGGAGGTCGAATCGTGCAATTCGCGCGCGATGCGGCGGCGTTCGTCCTCCTGGGTGGTGATCACCTTTTCGAGCAACTGACGGCGCAGGGCTTCGCGTTCGCGGCGCAGTTCATCGGTGTGGGCCAGTTCCCCGGTCATCTTGTTGAATGCCTCGGCCAGGTCGCCGATCTCGTCATTGGCCCAGCGCGGGACCCGCGGAGAGAAATCTCCCCTGGCAACAGACTGGGTGGCTGTCACCAGGGACAGGATCGGGCGGGTCAGGATCCAGGTCAGGAAGACGGCCACCAGGATGCTGGTCACGGAAACCAGCAGGATGGTCAGCAGGAATTGCAGCATCAACGTATTCAAGGCGGCCCGCATCGAGGCATCCGACAAGCCAATGCGCGCCACACCAATCTTCCCATCCAGGATGGGCACAGCCGTATCCCATACCAGGCCTTCATCGGTTTCGATCAAAATCGTGTGATGATGTTCGGCGGCTTCGGCATCGTTCAGCGAAAGCAGGCCTGCGGGAAACCCACCGTCGAAAGTATGCGCCAACACCTGCCCGCGCGCATCCACCAGGAAGGCGTAGCGGACATTGGAATTATTCTCCACCGTTTCATTCAGCAGGTCATGCAAACCGAGCAGGTCGTTGAGCAGGATTGAGTCCGTGGCGCGCGCAGCCAGATCGCGGGAAATGGAAACGCTTTGCTCCTCCAACTGACGGGTCATCGTGCCGATGATGGAATTACGGGCCTGGAGAGTGATGCCCATGCCAAACAGCAGCACCAGCCCCAGCACAATGCCCAGGATTTTCGTCCGAATGCTGACGGCCCCAACGATGGCCCAAATGCGCCCCGCCAGGTTACGGAACATTCGGCAGGCCCAGGATCGGAATTTCATCGAGCAGGGTGCGCGTGTCGTTATATGCGTCGTCTTCCAATTGTACGAATTGGTCGACGCCAATGGCCGCCAGCGCATCCCGCGCGTTCGGGTCGTTGACCATGTTCAGGAACAAAGCCTGTAATTCCGCCTTGATTTGCGGGCGCGTGAACGGACTGACCACCACAGGCGGGATGCCAAAATCGGGCGAACGATGAATGATCTTCGTTTTCCCGGCCAGGGATGGGTCGCGCGCAATGGCAAACTCATACACGAGGGAATCCACGGCGGCTCCATCCGCCACCCCGCTTGCCACCGCCCGAATGGCTTCATCGTGGCTGTAGGTGAAGAACGTGCGGCCGAAAAATTCCTCGGGGGTTGAACCAAGCTGTTGGACAAGATACGTCGGATATACCCGCCCGCTCAAGGAGATCGGATCGGTAAAGGCAAACACCCTCCCGCGCAAATCAGCAAGGTTTTGGGCGCTGCTGGAGGACGGCACGATCAGGACAGAATTATAGGTTGTTCTGCCATTGACCTGCGGCGCGACCAGCAGTTCCATTCCAAACGTGTCATGTCCCTCGATATAGGCGCTGGTGCAGACAAAAGCCACGTCGACCCCGCCGTGCTCGACCAGATCGTTGACCTCCAGGTAGGTTCGGCGCTGGACAAGCTCGATGGGACGATTCAGCTTTTCTTCCAGGTAATCGAGAAGGGGCGAGTAGGATTGGACCGTCCCCTCAGGGGAGATGACGGCCGCCACTGCAATACGCAAGGGAACGCTTTCATGTCCAATGGGAGTGGGAAGGGGTTGGAGATCGTTCAGGTCGACCTTGCCCGCGGTTTCCGCCTGTGGAAGCATGGCACAGGATGCAAGCAACAAGGCAAGAAGAAACAGCAAAATTTGTTTCATGGCGAACCTCTCTGCTGTGAATCTAGCAAATCAGACAGTAAAAGTCCAGTGATAAACATCACCGATTTGTTTCCTGCAAGAAGCGCCGCCTTCTTCATCCACCGATCTGGCTCATGCCGCGCCGCGAGACTGCGGGGATGGCAGCGAGCATGTCGTGATGTTGGGGTTTTTGCGCGATGGCCTGCTCGAAAAATGGTTCGAGGGGTTGTCCGCTTCGCAGGGCGTCGCGCAATGAGACTTCATTCGGGGTCACAAGACACGAGCGTAACTTGCCGTCCGATGTCAATCGTAGGCGGTTGCAGTTCTGGCAGAAATGTTCGCCAAGCGGGGAGATGAATCCGACCGTGCCGAGGGCGTTTGGGATTCGGTATGTTCGCGCGGGGCCGTTACCTTGAGGGGCAGTCACAGGTTGAAGGTCGAAAGTCGAAAGCATATCGCGCATTTCGTGGACGGAAATGTATCTTTCGCTCGGCGCGGGGAAGCCTTCGCCCCAGTTCTGCGCGTTGCCGATGGGCATGACTTCGATGAAGCGCACATGCCAGTCGTTCTCCAACGTCAGGCGCGCGAGGGCGGGCAATTCGTCAGCGTTGAGGCCGCGCACGATGACGGTGTTCAGCTTGAGCGGCGCGAGATGCGAACATTCGGCGGCGGCGATCCCGCGCCAGACGCGGTCAATGTCCCCGTCGCGGGTGATGCGTCGGAATTTGTCGGCATCCAACGAATCCAAACTGATGTTGACGCGCTTGAGTCCCGCGTCCGCCAGTGGCTGGGCGAGTCGTTCCAACAACATCGCGTTGGTCGTGAGACTCACTTCTTCGATTGCGGAGATGGACGCGATGCGCCGCACGATCTCGACGATGTGTGGATGCACGAGAGGCTCGCCGCCCGTGAGGCGTACCCGCGTCACTCCTCCCCTCGCGGCGGACTCCACCACCCGCGCAATTTCCTCCACTGAAAGCTGACTCGCGCGCGACTGCCATTGCAATCCATCCTGCGGCATACAGTAAACGCAACGCAGGTTACAGCGATCGGTGAGCGAGATGCGCAGATAAGTGATGGCGCGGCCAAAGGGATCAATGAACATGATTTGCTTCCCAGGTTTGTATTGCGGCGAGAACGCCCTCGGCAATTTTTGCAGGGCGCAGGGCAATCCCTGAAATCTGCGGATGTTCCATGCGCGGATCCACCTCGATCACTTTGGTTTTCATTTCCACGGGAACGCCATCGTGAGTCAAGCCGCGCAGAATACCTGTGATGGGGGCGAGGAGAGGCGTTGCGCCGACCCGTGCAACTTCCTGGCCTTCCGAAACCTGATCGCCGATTTTGAGCGAGGTATGAAATTTGCCAGCAACAGGCGCATAAACGTAGCGGTCTCGTGAGCGTCCCTCAATGGACACGGGCCTACCTTCCAATGGATTCGTGCTGCCGCTCGTAATCACATTTCCCAAATTCTCTCCCCAGGCCGTTTCGATTGCACTATGAACCGTCTGCCCCGCGGTGAAATTGGGTCCCAAACCAATGACAAACGGTGCCAGTCTGATTTGCTTTTCGGGCAGGGAGTGTTTTCTCATGCGGGCGTCTACGAGCACGTGAGGATGCAACTTCTCCATCACCCGATTGAAGTCACCGATCAATACAGGGATAAACTGCGGATCAATCAATATGCCTCGTACCAATGAGAGTCTATTGATTCTTTTTGCTTGAACGCCTTCGAGCATAACGCTCCCCTCGAAAATCGCGTCGGCGAAAGCCATCTTGCGGCGCGTGGCGGTGGGCAGGGGAAGGTCGTGGATCACCACGCCATATCCACCCGTAAACAAACGATGTGCAACAGCGGAGCCGACATCGCCACTGCCCCTAACCAGGACACGCCATGACTGTTTCACATTATCTCCACAGCGTCCACCAGAAATTGGTCACCGCAAACGACATGACCACGCCCAACGCACGGCGCAGATGAAGGCCGTTGAAGCGTATCGCACCCCAGCAACTACCCATCAGCGCGCCCGCCAACCCGAAGGGAAGAAGCGACATCCCAAACGATGAAAATTCAAATGTCCCGCCCGCGACGCGCCCCACCAGGCCGCTGATCGAGTTTAGGGCAATGAAGGCCGCGGCCACGGCGGAAGCCTGCTTGGAATTGCCCCAGTGTGCGAAGAGAATGACAGGGGAGAGAAAAATTCCGCCGCCGATGCCGACCATGCCTGAAAGCACTCCGATCCCAAAGCCGATGAGAAGCGCCCAGACAAGAGGCACGGAGCGGAGGGGCTGGCTGTCATCCTGCGGGCGGCTGAAGAGCAGTAAACGGATGGCGACGAAGGTCAGCACAGCATAGAGCAGGATGGAATAGATCTCGTCGGTGATGTTGAAATACCCGCCAATGAACGCGGCTGGAACCGATGCGATCACGAAAGGCAGGAGCAGATCGCGGCGCAGGTGTCCCGCGCGATAAAAGAATGAAAATGAAATGCTGGCAACAAGGATGTTCAAAACGAGAGCGATAGTGGCCATCTCCTGCGGCGGGATGCCGAAGAGACTCATCACGGCCAGGTAACCCGTCGCGCCGCCAAAGCCGACGCTGGCGTAGAGAAAAGCTATGATGGGAACCAATAAATGAAGGAGCAGGCTCATCATCAGCCTTCGCTGACGGGCGGAAAGAGGGCGATCTCATCCTGCGGCGACAGGATCTGATCGGGAAAGGCAAATTCGTGATTGAACGCCACGAGGATGGATTTGATGGAGGGTTCGAGCGACGGTTTCTGCGCGAGTTGACTGGCTTGGGCTTTGTTTTTGAGCGTGGCAAAGAGTTTGACGGTGAGGTTCATAGCGCGGCTTCCTGTTGCAGGTAAAGCGAGATACTATCTCGTTCTACCAACCGATAATACCCGCCGTGCGCGCAGGTCTTGCACAGGGTCAAGCCGTTTTGTTTGATTTCCCGTTCGTTCATAATTTCTTCCCCGCACACATTGCAGTTAACGCGGATGCCTGGGCGCGAGACGATGGTTTGAATGGGCGTGGTCAAAGCTATTTCGGTAATAGTGAACATCGCCTCGTCGGGCATGACTTGATAAGCGGCCGTCTGCGCGAAATAGTGACGTGGCTCGTTGGGCGCGTACGCATAGGCCTTTTGGCGAATGTCCAGTGCGGGGGCGATGCGCAAGGCGCGCCCCGTTTGCGTGTCCACGAAGGTTGCCGCCGCCTTGCCATAATCCTCCACGCGCAGGGTGCGATGGCCCACTGTGCAATCCGTTGCGGCGGTCAGTCCATCTGCAAAACAACCATCCGTTTCGGTGATGACCAGCAGGCGTTTGCCACCCTGGTTCGCAGGCAAACCCAATACCTTGAGTCCACATAATCCCATGCGCACGCCGAGAATCTGGCGCGGGCAGAGATGCGAATGATTACGGGAGGATTTTTCGAGGAGGGATTCTAATCGTCTCATAGCCGCTGGTCCTATTGTCGGTGGTATAAAAAAGCGCCATCCCGGGAATGAGACGGCGCAAAGCCAGCAGGTCTGCGAGTCTCCTTTCCAAATGCGGGAGGCAAAAGCGTTTCCACTTTTACCTGGTAGCGCAAGATTAATCTTGCGGTACTGTCCTGTTACCATGTAGCGCAAATTGGCAATTTGCGCCACAACAGGCAAGCAGGCTCCGGAGGGGATTCAGTTTTCAGGGTTCAGTCGACTTTTTTCTTCGTCTTGCAAACCAGATTTGAAGGCGCGGATGCCAGAGCCGAGTTCGCCTGCTATTTTACTAATCCTTCCCACTCCAAAGAGCAGGATGAGGATGCCGAGGATGATAAACAATTCTGTTGGACCCAGTCGGAACATGATGAACCTTCCTTTTATCAGCGGGGGATGAAGCACCTTTCGCCTCATCCCCCACTGAACACTGATTACTGTTTACTGATGACTAGCTCTACGCCTTCTCCACCTTCACCAGCGTATCATAGAACACAGCCGATCCGCCGACGGGGTCGAAGAGACAGGTGTTGGTGACGATGGGATCCGTCCGCATGGCTGCATTGGCGTGGAAGCCTTCGTAGCGGCGCTCATCGCCAGCGATGGTCGTGCCGTCAATGGTGATGTCCTGCGCGCCATTCGCCCAGTGACCGAAACCGAGGGCAAAGGCGATCACGCCTGGACGCATGCCTTCGATAACTTTCACCTTGCCCACAATTTCGCGCTTGTGGCCGTTACCAAAGTCCCACACGCCTTCGGGGTTGGAGGCGGAACTGATGTGGATCGAGTCGCCGCTGGTCAGGCCGCGTTTGGCCGCATCTTCGCTGTTCATTAGAAGGAAGTTCTCGGGCAACAGCGATTTGAGCCAGTAGTTTCCCTGTGTGCGGCTCTTGGTCTGCGCGATCTCACGATAGGTGATCAACTTGAGATCGTAGCCGTCCTTGGCGTCGTCAATCACGTTGCCGTCGAAGCCCATGTAGGGTTCCACGTAGGTCGGGATAGGCGAGAGAGACTTGCCCGTGCCAGCATGTTTGTACCCAGTGTTCTTTTCCAGGTACATGTTGATGAGCTTGCCATACTTGGTGCCAGTGGGAATGACGTAGGGTTCGTCGAAGGAGCCAGTGCGTACGCCGTCGCCAGGATAGCCTTTTTCGTAGGCCTGGAAACGTCCGCCACGCGCGAGAACCGCCACGACGCGTGGCCACAAGTCGCCCGAGATCGCCGCCCATCGGTCAGGATCAAATACGGCCTTGGGAAGATGCGAGCGGGATTTGATGAAGAGATCGATCTCCTCAGGAGAAGCCTCGGTCACCGCGTCCTCCAATTCCTTCTTTTCGCCATAGGCCAGGTTCATCACCATGCGGATGTAGAGATCGTCGGGATGGTTGTAGTCCACACCCTCGCCGAGTCCGTTCGCGCCGAAGTTGGGCAGTTCGAGTTTTTCAGCGAGCGCCAGCAACATGGCTTCGAACTGCACGGCCATTTCCTGGCCGTAGACGTTCACCGTGCCAGTCAGCGGCGCGATGACGGGGTTGCGGATGCCCTGCACCTTGAAGGTGATGTTCGGGTGCGAACCGCCGAACTCCCAGCGTTCGAGATACGACACATCGGGGAAGATGTAGTCGGCGTACATGCTCGTCTCGCCGACGATGATGTCGTTGGCGACGAACAGCGGAAGTTTTTCCACATCCTGCAAAATCTCGATCCACTTGTGGCCGCCAGGCAGGGAGTAGACGGGCGAGCCCATGTACATGAACGCAGCCTTGATCGGGTAGGGATACATATCGCCCGCGGATGGAATGATCTCCTCGTACACGTCCGACGCGACGGGATACCAGTTACGCTTGGCAGGATAGTGTTGCTCCTCGGGCAGGTTCATGTAGATCGTCGACTCTTCGTACTTTGCGTCGTGACGGATCAGGCTCAAGCCAAACGGAGCGAGCGCGCCAGGGTCGGCTTTGCTGAACAGGAAGGGCCCCTCGGCCTTCGCGCCCGAAAGGTCGTACGTGCTGGCATATACCTGTCCGCCGCGCCAGTCGAAGTTGCCGATCAGCAGAGCCAGGTTGTACCACGAGATGACGTTGTAATAACCGTTGGTGTGCTGGCTGACACCGCGGTGAATGTCCACGCAGGCGTTCTTGCCGTGCGACGTGAACTCGAACGCCAACGCTTCCAAATCCTTGGTGCGGATTCCGCAAATCTCCGACCACTCGTCCATCGTCTTTGCGTTCGCGGATTCTTTCAGGATCTGCAAACTGCTCTTGACGGTGAACTCGCCCACCGCAACATTCTCGACGAAGAGTTGGCCTGCCACGGCGGGACGTTCCGCGTCGTTCGGATCGAACATCACTGGATTCCCGTCCGCGTCCAACACGACGAAGGGGTCGGTTGCGTACACAACAGGCGCTTCTTCGGCTGATGCGGGGACGGTCTCGTACGTGACGACTTTCTTGCCGTCCACTTCCGCTTCCTTCTTCTCGACCAGTTTCAATTCGGAGCCGCGCAGGAACTTTCCAGGCGTACCCTTTTCCTTGTCAATTTTGACCAGCCAACTGGCGTTGCACCAGGTCGGTTCCTTCGCGCCCGCAGAGGCGGCCTTGTTCGCCAGCGCGAGATACTTCGCGTCGTAACGTTCGTTGGCAATGATCCACTGGATCAACGCCAACGCGATCGCGCCTTCACTGCCAGGTTTGTTGGGAAGCCACTTCCAGGCCTTGCCCGCGATCTTGGAGAGACGCGGGTCGATGACTGCGAACTTCATATCGCCCGAAGCGTAGCGATCGGTGATGCGCGGCACGCGGTTGGTGGGACCGTAGTTGCCCTCGAACGGCGAAGCGCCCACAAAGATGACGAAATCCGCCGAAGCCGTGTCGCCCATCCAATAGGCCTTCGCGCCGCCTGTGAACTTGGACGTCGCGCCGTCCCACTGATCAGACATGGACTTGCCCGAGAAGTACAGCGATCCCTGGCAGACCGTGGTATGACCGTGACGGTTGGTGGTACCAAGTCCCGACCCGAAGAAACGATGAGCGATGTCCGAGCGTCCGCCCTTCTTGCGTCCCCAGAAATACAGGATCTGGTTGTTCTTGGGACCGAAGTCGGGATGTTCGGGATCGATCATCTTATCAAGATTATCCTTGAAGTCGGCTTTGAACTGCTCGACCAATGCCCTCTTCTTCTCCATATCCTTTTCCGAGCGGATCGCGCCGATGGCAGTGTTCATATCCTTCATCAGTTTCGCATCGGTGATGGCGCGCAGCGCGCGCAGACCTTCCACCTCGCGGGCTTCCTCGCCCACGACGTTCGCGAACAATTTGCCGCCTTCCACGATTTCAGAGATGGCCTGATCGAAGGGGACGGTCTCCCACTTGTTCTCACCGCGTTTACCCGCGCGTTTCAGTACCTGCGTGATGCGGAAAGGATCATACGCAGTTTGCAATCCCGCCTGTCCCTTCGGGCAGAGAGGCGCATTGAGCGTACCCATCTCCGCAATCGGCGTATCGAACGCGATGTGTGGGACCATGTTCCAGGGCGAGTAGGGATTGCCTTCGATCTTGACCGCCACCCCGTCCACGATCTTGACCTTGATGCCGCATTGGGTGTTGCACTGCTGGCAGACCGAATACACCTGCATGGCAGGGTCGGTCAGGTTGTAGGCGGAATTTTCCGCTTTTGCAAAGGCGCGCTGCACCTTGGGCATATTGCCCAGGAAGGCCGCCGCCGCGCCGGTAGCGCCGGTCAGTTTCAAAAAGTCGCGGCGCGAAATCTTGCAATTTTCAGGTTGTTTGGCGTTCATTACTTCACCTCCGTTTTTGGCTTGTTGAAGACGGCCAAAAATTCAGCGCCCAGCACAAAGGCCAGGATCGCTGCGCCGATCACGCCCAGCGTCACAGACCATTCCAGGCTGCTTGGGAAATAGCGAATATTCAAATGCGGGCCGAAGAATGCATTGGGAAGCCCGTCCAGCATTTCGACCGACATGGCAGGGAAGACGATATTGGCACGCGCCGCAGCAAAACCGATCAGCACCATCACGCCGATCGCGCCTGCCCAAAATTTGTTGTGCGCCAGTTTCGGGATCATATGCAAAACAAGCGGGATGACCGTCCCGATGGCGATCTGGATGATCCAGAACGACCACCAGTATTCGCCAAAGATGATCTCATTGAAGGGAACCATCACATCGGGAACCTGGCTGTACCAGGCTTGCGAGAGATACGCCCACAGGATGTAGATCTTCGCCAGCGAGAGCGCGATTGCTACCCATCCCAGCCAGCGGAAGAGGTGGTAGCGTTGCTCTTCATCCTTGAAGTGCATGAACCACCCGACCACGATCAGCATGAGCGAGACGCCCGACGCGAAGGCAAAGATCGGGAACTGCACCGAGAGCAATCCAACGCTCCAATATGGACGGCTGGCGTTCACGCCCAGCAGGGCGCCGACGCCACCGCTCAGGAAGATCGACATGAAGAACCCGATCCACAACACAACTTTGAAGAACGTGTCAGAGGGTCGCTTGAAGGCAAACCAGAGCGTGACGATCACGACCAGCAGGAAGAGCGTATATCCCCAGACCATTTGCGCCAGCAGCGACATGAAATTCGGCCTGAGATACACGTTGATGATGCGTTCCATGTGCCCGAGATCCATGCCGATGGAGGCGAGCGCGGCAGGCATGGTCACCAATCCCGCCCACAACGCGGCTTTGCCCGTGCCTTTGAACATCGGGACGTTGAAAAGATACTCCAGCACCGCGATCATGTACGAGCCTGTGGCAACGCCCGCCAGGAAGAGATACATCGAGACCCACAAACCCCACACCACGTAGGAACCGTATCCTACTTCGCGTTCGCCCACAAACAGGCGGGTGTACAGCCCCCAAACGCCGAGAATAAAAGCGAGAGCGCCGATGGAAATCACCGCCAGTTCAGCCTTCGTCAAGGATTTCCAGTTAAAGCCTTTGGAAGCGGCTTTTGCTTCTTGTTTTTTAGCCATGACATCCTCCGCTATACCAGGTAATACACGCGCGGTTCCGTGCCAAGTTCTTCCTTGAGACGGACGACGTTTGGCAGGTTGATCAAATCAGCCACCACGCTGTCGGGATCGTTCGCGTCGCCATACAAGGTGGCGCGGCCAATGCAGGTGGAGACGCAGGCGGGCAATTCCCCCGCGTGGATGCGATGCAGGCAGAAGTGACATTTGCGCGCGTTGCCAATGGGCGAACCATGATTCTCGCGCGACCATGCCTTGCCGTATTCATAGTTCGCCGCCACTTCGTAATCATCCGAAGTTTCGCGGCCAACGATCGCGCCTTCCAGCACAGGCAGGTCTTCGGTGTAGGTGTAACCAAAGTCCGAAGTGCGCGCACCGTACGGACAGGCCACCAAACAGGCGCGACAGCCAATGCACTGCTCGTAATCCACCACAACGATCCCCTCCGCGTTTTTGTACGTTGCGGTCACAGGGCAGACGGGCGTGCAGGGCGGATTTTCGCATTGCATACATGGGCGCGGAACGAACGCGCGGCTGACGTTTGGATAGGTTCCGCGTTCCTGTTCCAAAACGGGACGATACACCACCCCAGGCGGTAGTTTGTTTTCGGCCACACAGGCAATGGTGCAGGCGTGACAACCCACGCACTTGCGCAGGTCAATCACCATCACCCAACGGCGATCCTCAGGCGCCTTTTCCAAAGCGCGCTGAAGGTCTTCGTGCATGCGGACGAGAACATCTTTCGGTTCTTGTGCCATAGAGAAGCCTCCTTCAAAATTTGAATCGGGACTGTGCCCGATAATTCCAGCCTTATTCTCCCCTCACTGGAACGTGTCGGGTAGCAGGAAAAGTAGGATAATTTTTGAGAATTTGTCGGGAATATCCCTACAAGAAGGATGACATTCAACCAGGGAAAGTATGATGCTTGTCACATTCAAAATTACGAATATGACGTACAATACATTCAAGTTTACGAATATGAAGACACCCTTCCCCATCCCCCAGGTTTCCGAACAAATCGCCGCGCCGCTGGCCGCCATCGCCTCGCCGCAGCGCATCGCCATCCTGCTTGCCATCGGGACGGGCGAGGCCTGCGTCTGCCATCTCGAAGCCGCTCTCGGCTGGCGGCAGGCCTACATTTCCCAGCACTTGATGGCGCTGCGCAAGGCGGACCTGTTGCAGGACCGCCGTGAAGGTCGCTACATTTTCTACCGCCTCAAGGATGCTTCGCTCCTGGACCTGGTGCTGGCCTCCGCCCGCCTGAGCGGACTCGCCACCGAATCCGTTTCCGCGCTGATCAACACGCAGGTCAACCCCTCGTGCGAATGTCCGCATTGCGCGCCTGTTCTCATCCCCGCCACGAGCCTGTAACCCATGACCACCCTTCCCCAACCCATTCCCTCCGCAAATAAACGTTTGTTTGCAACGCTGGTCATCGTTGTGCTGGTCTGGCTGGCCGCTTATAACCTCATCCAACCTCTCGCGGATTGGCTCTCCTATTCCGCGCTGGGACTCTCGCGCGAATCACACCTGGGCGAATCGCTGGCCTTCTTCCTGTACGACGTACCGAAGATCCTGCTGCTGCTCTCGGGCATGGTCTTTGCCATCTCCATCGTGCGCACCTTCTTCAGCCCCGAGCGGACGCGCGCCCTGCTGGGCGGAAAGCGCGAGGGCGTTGGCAATGTTTTCGCCGCCCTGCTGGGGATCGTCACGCCGTTCTGCTCGTGCTCGGCAGTGCCGCTCTTCATCGGCTTCGTGGAATCGGGCATTCCGCTCGGAGTAACCTTCTCCTTTCTGATCGCAGCGCCGACCATCAACGAAGTCGCCATCATTTTGTTGTTCGGCCTCTTCGGCTGGAAGGTGGCGGGGTTGTACGTCGCCTCGGGACTGGTCGTCGCCATCGTGGCGGGCTTCATCATCGGGCGGCTCAAGATGGAACGCTACGTCGCTGACTTCGTGTGGAAGATCCATCGCAGCGGGGACGTGGTCGAGGAAAAGCTGACCTGGCCCGACCGCATCGAGCGCGCCTGGGAATCGGTCAAGGAGATCGTCGGCAAGGTCTGGTTGTACGTGGTGATCGGCATCGCCGTCGGCGCGGGGATTCATGGGTACGTGCCCGAGGATGCGCTGGCTTCCATTTTGGGCGCGCAGGCCTGGTGGTCGGTGCCTGTGGCGGTGCTGATCGGCATCCCGTTATATTCCAATGCGGCGGGCATCGTGCCCATCGTCGGCACGCTGATCGAGAAGGGCGCCTCCGTCGACACGTCGCTAGCCTTCATGATGTCGGTCATCGGCCTGAGCCTGCCCGAGGCAGTGATCCTCAAGCGCGTGCTCAAAATGCCGCTGCTGGTCACGTTCTTCGCGGTGATCGCCGTGGCGATCATGCTCACGGGATACATATTCAATTGGATTTTGTAAGTCACAGACCCTAAAGGTTTTGAAAACCTTTAGGGTCTTATCACAAAGGAGAAACATGCTTGCCATCAAAGTTCTCGGTTCGGGCTGCACCAACTGCAAGAAACTGGAAGCCGTCACGCGGCAGGTTGTCGAGCAGTTGGGCGTTCAAGCGGAGGTCGTCAAGGTGACGGAATATCCCGATATCATGGCCTACAACGTTATGTCCACGCCGGGCCTGGTCATCAACGAAAAGGTGGTTTCCTCGGGGCGGATTCCTTCGCCTGCCGAGATCACGATATTTGTGACCAATGCCATCGAAGCGGCGGGGGCTTCGTGAAAAAAGTCCTTTTCCTTTGCACAGGCAACTCCTGCCGCTCGCAAATGGCGGAGGCCATCGTCAATGCGCGCCTGGGCGCGGAGTGGCAGGCCGTCAGCGCGGGGACGAAGCCTGCGGGCTACGTCCACCCCAAAGCGTTGGCGGCGCTGTCCGAAATCGGGATCAGGCACGAGGGCCGCTCCAAACTGGCGGATGAATTCCGCGGCGTGGATTTCGACCTGGTGGTCACGGTCTGCGACTCGGCGGCGGAGGAATGTCCCGTCTGGCTTGGGAAGGGAAAGCGTACACATCACAGTTTTGCCGATCCCGCCAAAGCCGAGGGCACGGACGATGAAATCATGAATGTCTTTCGCGCTGTGCGGGATGACATCGAAAAGGAAATGATCGCACTACTCATGATTCACGTGTGAAACGTGACTCATGCACTTTAATTCGGAGGCTCCCATGACCCAAGCAACAAGCACCACCAAAAAACTTTCCACCCTGGATCGTTATCTGACGCTGTGGATTTTCCTTGCCATGGCGGTCGGGGTGGGAATCGGCTTCGCGATGCCTGTGACCGTCGCCGTTTTCAATGAGGCTGTCTCGGTCGGCACGACCAACATCCCGATCGCGCTTGGCCTGATCCTGATGATGTATCCGCCTTTCACCAAAGTGAAGTACGAAGAACTGGGCGACGTGTTCCGCAATTGGAAAGTGCTCGGCCTGGCATTCGTTCAAAACTGGATCATTGCCCCGACCCTGATGTTTTTCCTGGCGATTATCTTCATGCGCAATTACCCCGAATACATGATCGGTCTCATCCTGATCGGCATTGCGCCCTGCATCGCAATGGTCGTCGTCTGGAACGAACTGGCGCACGGCGATACTGAATATGCCGCCGGCCTGGTGGCATTCAACAGCGTCTTTCAGGTGTTGTTCTACAGCGTGTACGCCTACATGTTCATCACCGTGCTGCCGCCGCTGTTTGGAATGACAGGCAACGTGGTCAATATCACCATCAGCCAGATCGCCAAAAGTGTGTTCATCTATTTGGGCATCCCGTTCATCGCGGGCTTCCTGACGCGCTTCCTCCTCGTCCGCGCCAAAGGCAAAGATTGGTATCACAAGGTCTTCGTGCCGAAGATCAGCCCGCTGACGCTGGTTGCCCTGCTGTTCACCATCGTGGTCATGTTCAGCCTGAAAGGCGAGCTGATCGTGCAACTGCCCCTCGATGTGGTGCGCGTCGCCATCCCGTTGCTGATCTATTTCGTAATCATGTTCCTGATCAGCTTTTTCCTGGGCAAACAAATCGGCGCGGACTATTCCAAAACCACCACGCTTTCCTTCACCGCCGCCAGCAACAACTTCGAACTGGCGATTGCCGTGGCGGTGGGCGTCTTTGGCATCAACAGCGGCGCGGCCTTCGCGGCGGTCATCGGCCCGTTGATCGAAGTGCCGGTGATGATCGGACTGGTCAACGTGGCGTTCTTCTTCCAGAAAAAGTATTTCGGCGGGAGCGTGGGCTCCGCGCCCGGGATGCTGGCCGCGGCGCAGGAAGTTTGTCCGCCCGATGAGAAGTTGGTGAAATGATTAAAAACATCCCCGCTCGATGCGGGGATGTTTTCTGATAAAGCGTATTTGATTGGGCGACTTCGCCAGTATGGAAATTCCAGAAGACGACCCCGCAAGTATCAGAGTAGGCGTAAAATCAACCCATGAAAAAATTCATCCTTGCCACCTTGTTCGCTTTGCTGCTTGCCAGCCCGTGGATCACGGCGCAGGCCCAGGGAGACCAACCCATCGTCCGCGCGGTCATGTTCTGGCAGATGGGCTGTCCGCACTGTGAAGAGACGCTCGAACAAACCCTGCCGCCCCTCCAGGAAAAATACGGCGCGCAATTCGAACTGCGACTGATCGAAGTTGCCAGCGTGGACGATATCAAGACGCTCTACGATGTCGGCGCGGCCTATGGTCTGACCAGGGAAGAGACGGGCGTGCCCATGCTCATCCTCGGCGAGGACTTGCTGGTGGGCTCCGATCAGGTGCGGGAGCAACTCCCAGCGTTGATCGAGGAACGCCTCGCCCAGGGGGGCATCGACTGGCCGACGAATCCCATCCTCGCGGAGTTCCTGCCCGCTGGCTCACCCGCGCCCGCACTGGTGGACGTCGCTCCTGAAAAGCCGAAGAACGATGGCTTTGCGCTGGCCATTGGCATCATGGTCTTCATGGCCGCTGCGCTGATCTACAGCCTGACGGCCTTTTACCGCGGCCAGGTCTTTCCCCTGCCCGCCTGGGGCGACTGGCTGATCCCCGTCCTGATCGTGATCGGCATCGGTGTGGCGGGCTATCTGTCCTACATCGAGACCCAGCCCGTGGAACCCATCTGCGGCCCGATCGGGGACTGCAAGTCCGTTCAGCACAGCGAACAGGCTGTGTTGTTCGGCATCCTGCCCGTGGGCATCTTCGGCCTGCTCGGGTATTTTGGTCTGCTGGCCGCCTGGCTGGCGCGCCGCTACCTGCCCGCCCTGGAAAAGCCCGCCACGGTTGGGTTCTGGGGCATGGCATTTTTCGCCGTGGTTTTCTCGCTTTACCTGACCTATCTGGAGCCGTTCGTGATCCATGCCGTATGCATCTGGTGCCTGTCCTCGGCGGTGCTGGTGACGCTGCTCCTGCTGCTCGGCCTGCCGCCCGCGGTTCGAATGTTCTCCCTGCCCGAGGACATGGAATAATCCACGCTGTGCGCGTGAGGATCAGCCTGCATGTCAAAAATCCATTACGCCCATGTCAACGAACGCGGGGAACTGGTCCTGCCGGCCCGCATTGCGGGAGAGTTGGGATTGACGCCCGGCGCTGAAATTCGGATCGAGCCGAACGGCCACGGCGTGTACCTGCACCCCTACGTCCACACCCTCAGACGGGTGTATGTGGAAGCCACCAACAAATGCAACCTGACTTGCAGCACCTGCATGCGCAACGTCTGGGACGTGAACTATGGGCACATGAGCGGGGAGACCTTCGAGCGCATCCTGGCAGGCTTCGATTCCCAGGCGGAGAAGCCCGAGATCTTCATCGGCGGGTACGGGGAGCCGCTCTCGCACCCGAAAATCCTGGAGATAATCGGGCGCGCCAAGGAGCGGGGACACCGCGTATCCATGATCACCAACGGGATCCTGCTGACCGAAACGGTCACACGCAGCCTGATCGAACTGGGCCTCGACATGCTGTGGGTCTCGATGGATGGCGCCTCCGCCGAGTGCTACGTGGACGTGCGCCTGGGCGACTCGCTGCCGCTCATCATCGAAAACCTGAGGCGTCTGTGCGCGCAAAAATACCTAAAGTTTGGCGCGTCGAACTGGAGCGGACACCCCAGGCTGGGCATCGCCTTCGTGGCCATGCAACGCAACATCCACGACTTGCGCGAGGTGATTCGCCTGGGATCGCGGCTGGGAGCGGTGGAATTTTCGATCAGCAACGTGCTGGCACATGATGCACAACTGCTCGGCGAAAATTTATACATGCACTCCATGAACATGGTGGCGGGACAGGAAATCCGCCCCACCGTGCGGATGCCGCTGATGGACATCCAGTACAACACGATGGAGGCCCTGGCTGGCGTGCTCAAGGATATGAACCGCCTCGAACTTTCGGGCAGCCTGCTCAACCAGAACACGGATCGCTGTCCGTTCATCGAACGCGGCAGCCTGGCGGTGCGCTGGGACGGTCAGGTCAGCCCGTGCCTGCCCCTGCTCTACACGCACAAGTATTTTCTCGATGAACGTGAACGCACGTCGCATGAATACTTCGTGGGCAATGTCCACGAAAAGGCCCTGCCCGCCATCTGGGACGAGGGGCAATACCGTGAGCTGCGCAACCGACTGCGCGATTTCGACTTCTCCCCCTGCGCCTTCTGCAACAGCTGTGAAATGGCCAACGAGAATCTGGAGGATTGCTTCGGCAACGTCCAGCCGGCCTGCGGCGGATGCCTGTGGGCGCGCGGCCTGATCCGCTGCCCGTGATATCCTGCTTACTAGCAATGACTGGATCAAAGCCAAAAAACCTCCAAAACGGAGTTTTTTCTTCTTGTGGCCCCTCAACTTGGACTTGAACCAGGAACTAGCAGGTTAAGTTCCAATCTTGTTGCACTACATATTTCCGAAATAACTTGATTATTTACAATGTTTTATGAGCATTGATCATGAGAGCATCATATTTATCGCAAACACTCTTAGAAAGGGACAATAACATATTTTCCGTACGAGAAAAATTATTCCTGTCTTCTTCTATCGTTTGAGATATTTCTTCTTCAGAAAATCGCCCATCCTGTCTTAATTCTTCCTTATTAACGACTTCATCGGGGTACTCTATGAAATAAGTTTCGAGGTCTTTTTGACTAATAAATCTGTCATCCGTAATAAAGTGATGGAAGTCTCTAATCGCTTCCAAAAGATCAAGTTTATTATTTTCGAGCTTATTATCTAGGAAAAAGTTACTTGGTTGACTTAATAGTTTTTCAAGTTTCCAAAGAGATTCTAAGTCTTCGCGATTATACGGGTTGGCATAAGCGTTTTCACGTAAAGCCATGAGTGATTTGCTATCAATCGGAACGATACCGGCGATCTTGGTGATTAAGCCTCTATCTTTTTCCGATCTGCGATCAAATCTCTCCCAAAATCTACCAGCCAAGATTCCCAATATTCCAACAATTGTTGTTATTGCCCATTGAAGCCATTGATCCATAATGATGCTCCCTTGTTGGTCTTTTTAAGTGTCAAAATATACTACTTTGTACATGAAGTCGAAATAATTATACATGTAATTCATGAGATAAAAATCCACTCTTTAGAAAGTCCTGCTTCGTCGCTGCGTTGGAAAATTGAATACCAGTCCCTTCATGAAGGTTAAAGATAACAAAAAAACCCTCCGAAACGGAGGGTTTTTCTTCTTCTGGCTCCTCGACCTGGACTCGAACCAGGAACCTAGCGGTTAACAGCCGCTCGCTCTGCCGATTGAGCTATCGAGGAAAGCGACCGACATTATACGAGCAAGGTGGGGCAATGTCAAGCCTAATGAGCGCTTTTCAGGCTCAAATATACCGTTCCGCTGCGCGTGCTGTAACTGGCCCAGATCGTTTTGTTATCCAGGTGATATTCATCCAGCAGGATGGTGCGGCCGTAGTCCCCGGCCTGCTCCACGAAACTGGTCTTGTCGACTGGTAGGCAGGTCACTTTGACCTGCTCATCCACAACGCTGCCCGTGCGGATGAAACGCTCCACCACCCGCAGGATGATCTGCTTCTCTTCCGACATCATATTATTCCTTGATCTCCGTCGTTCCATCCAGCAGACGGCGCAATTCATACTCGGCCTGCGCCTGGGTCAGGGACAGGACAAAGCACCACTCCCCCAGCAGGGCGTTGCGCGCCTGCTTCAGGATCGACTGGTCGTTATCGTTCAACGGCCGTACAAGTTGTTGGGCCGAAAGATCGCGGATGATGCGGCAGAGCGATTCCGCGCGGCCATCCCTCAGCAGGCCCAACAGCAGGGTCCTGCGTTCGTTTCGATCCTCGGGAAACGGCTCCCTCGGGCTGGATAAAATACCCAGCAACTTCCTGAAATCATGCTCACTGGTGGGAGGCCGCAGGCGGCTTTCCAGTTTCGCGTCCGCGGGGACCCAGACCGTCAACTCGCCCACCTGGACGGCATAATACAGGCTCTTCGACCCAAACAGGTCGCGCTCCTCCAAATGAACGATCCGCCCCAATCCATAGGTCCAGTGTATGACCGTATCGTTGTCGCTAAAGTTCATCGTTCCTCTCAATTCAACTTGCTCTTGACGAATAAATTCGCCTCGGAGGCTGGCAGCATGCGCTTCACTTCAAGCAGATCCTTGAGCATGGCCAGGTTCTCCTTGAATTGTTTCTTCATCCGTTTTTCCAAAATGCCCTCATCCATCTGCATGAAATTAACCACGTTGGCCTGCATCGACAGGTTCAATTTTGTGCCGCCGTTGATCATTTCGAAGGTATAGGCAATTTGTGAAAGGAGCGGCCCCGAGAGGGATTTGAATTCGTATTTCGTATTGGCATCAAAGGCAATCACTTCGAAGGTACTTTGCACGCGATGGCCCATCAAATGGCCGACGCTGCGAAAATGGGAACCCACGCCGCTCTCCCCCTCCGTGATCCGTGTCGAAGCCAGCGTTCCATACTGCCACTGGAAATCGTTCTCAGGTGCGCTGACATAATCAAAGATCTGTTTGACAGGTCGGTAGATCACCGTGCTTATATTGAAATTAATCATGCAACTCTTTCTTGATCGAGCAACAGGGCCTGGCTGTAAATGGCTGCCCACCGTGGAACAACCTGTAATACCCCCAAGGATAAACGCCATGTTTTAACGTTGTATTCAGTGTAACACACATCAGGTCAAAAAACGCGGCAAAATAAAACTGGATGGACATCGCCATCCAGTTTTCACTTGCGAATGAGATAAAGCATCCGCAAAATCTTCAAGTCATCGTAATTCAAAGCCCCATTCAATTTATCATACACGGGCTTGAGGAAATCGGGACTAAGTTCGTCGAAGGCGGCGAAGGCGGATTGTCTTTGTTCGGGCGTGGCGGAGGTCAGCGCCTGGAGGTCCGACCCGCTGCGCAGGGAATTCCCCGCCAGGACGTATCTCGTCAAATGGTCGAGGATCGTCCCCGCTGTGACCTGATACCGTTTCATCAGGCTTTGCACAGACTCCCCGACGTTATACGCTTCGCCGACGATGGCATAGCGCCGTCCCGAGTCGCTTTTATCGCGGCTGGAGGCTTTGCGCACTTCCTTGAGTCCGCGTTTCTCGCAATAGGACTTGATGAGTTCCAGGAACACGTCGCCATAGCGTTGCAACTTGACCTGGCCCACGCCCGAGATGGTCAGCATGGCATCCAGCGACTGCGGATAATAGGCCGCCATCTCGGTCAGCGTGCGATCCGAGAAGATGACGTAGGGCGGCACACCCGCCTCATCAGCCATCTCCTTGCGCTTCTGACGCAGCAGGGCGTACAGGGCGTTGTTGTATTCCAACTCCTCTTTCTTCTTGCGGCCATCCTTCTTCGCGCGCTCCACCGCTTCCTCGACTACGCCCATGATCTTCTCGCGTTTGCGCAATGCGTCCAGGGCTTTGGTAGTCAGGCTCAACGTGTGGAACTCACCTTCCTGATTGAGATAGCCCATCTGCACCAGTTGACGGGAGAGATGCATCCACTGCTTCTTCGTCCACTCCGTGCCGATGCCATACGTGGACAGCTTGTCATGCTCCCAGCGCAGCACCTTCTCGTTCTTCGAGCCGAGCAGGATGTCGGTGATGTGGCCCGCGCCGAACTTCTCGTCCGCGCGTTTGACGCACGAGAGAAACTTCTGCGCGGGAATGGTGACATCCGTCAGCGGAGTCGGGGTGGAGGTGCAGTTGTCGCAGTTGGAGCAATTGTCGGCTTTGTAGACTTCGCCGAAGTAGTTGAGCAGCGGACGGCGGCGGCAGGTACGCTCATCCTCCGCATAGCTGACGATGGCGTTCAGGTGCTGCATGGCAACGCGCTTCTCGTCGCCTTCCTTCTGGTCGATGAAGTAATTGAGCTTGGCCACGTCCGCATAGCTGTACAGCAGCAGACAATGCGCGGGCAGGCCGTCACGTCCCGCGCGACCGATCTCCTGATAGTAGCCTTCGATGCTCTTGGGCAGGTCGTAGTGGATCACAAAGCGCACGTTGGGCTTGTTGATGCCCATGCCAAAGGCGATGGTGGCCACGATGATCTGGGCGTCGTCGCGGATGAAAGCCTCCTGGTTACGGCGGCGTTCGGCGTCCTCCAGGCCCGCATGATACGGGCGGACGGAGTAACCCTTCGAGGCCAGGTAGCCCGCCAGTTCATCCACCTGTTTGCGCGAGAAACAATAAATGATGCCCGATTGATCCTTGTAACGTTCGAGCATCTCGATGGTCTGACGGGCGGCGTCATTCTTGCGCGCCACTTCGATGTAGAGATTCTCGCGGTTGAAGCTGGCGATGAATTCGTTGGTGGTCGAGAACTTGAGCGTGTGGCGGATGTCCTGGCGCACGCGCGAGGTGGCGGTAGCCGTCAGCGCGAGGCAGACCGCCTTGGGGAAGCGCTTGCGCACCTCCACCAGTTGACGATACTCGGGGCGGAAATCGTGTCCCCACTCCGAGATGCAGTGTGCCTCATCAATGGTCAGGCAATCCACCTGGACGGAATCCAGCAGCGACAGGATGCGCGGGGTGAGCAGCGTCTCAGGCGCGACGTACAGCAGCTTGACCTGGCCGTTGCGGACATACTCCATGTTCTCCTGATATTCCTGCGGGGAGAGCGTGCTGTTCAAAAACAGCGACTGCACGCCATAGGCGCGCAGTTGCTCGACCTGATCCTTCATCAGGGCGATCAGCGGCGAGACGACCACGGTCAGGCCTGGGAACATCAACGCGGGGATTTGATAACACAGTGATTTTCCCCCGCCCGTCGGCATGACCGCCAATGTGTCACGTCGATTCAGTACGTTCTCGATCACTTCCTTTTGCAGCGGACGAAATGTGTCATACCCGAACGTCTCTTTGAGAATAGAGGCAGCATCATACATTGGGCCGAGTATAACACCCCCTCCCAACCTCCCCCAAATTCTAAAGATCGGAATTTGGGGGAGGAGAATATTTTCTGGCTCCTTCCTCCATTTTCGTTCTTTGAAAATGGGGAAAGGCGGGGCTCCGCGCTGAGCCTGTCGAAGTGATGGGGGCAGGATATAATCCTCCTACTTTCGCACTCGAAAAGGAATCCCCCCATGCCCCTGCCTCCTGTTCCCACCTTCCATCCCATCGCCAGCCCCAAGGCGATTGTCAGCGCGCCCAACGTCCGCTTCACGGTACTGACCGACCGCCTGATCCGCCTCGAATATAGCCAGGATGGCCGCTTCGAGGATCGTCCCTCGCAGGCTTTCTGGCACCGCAAACAGCCTGTGCCCAAATTCAAGAAGACCGTCAGCGACACAGCCGTTGAGATCGAGACCGATGCTCTGCATCTCAAATATCGCATCACCCGCGCTGGATTCTCTCCGCGCAACCTGACCGTCACCCTCAAAGAGACGGGCGTCACCTGGCGTTACGGCATGGCCCAAAAGGACAATCTGAAGGGCACGGCCCGCACGCTCGACGGCGCAGGCGGCGCCACGCGCCTCGACCTGGGACTGATCTCCAAATCAGGCTGGGCCGTCATGGACGATTCCAAGGCGCTGATCTTCAACGACGAAGGCTGGCTCGAACCGCGCGGCGTCGTGCAAAAGGATCTATACTTCTTCGGCTACGGCCAGGATGTGGACGCCTGTCTGCTGGACTTCACCAAGGTCTCGGGCGAAATCCCGATGATCCCGCGCTATATCCTCGGCAACTGGTGGAGCCGCTACTGGGCCTATACCCAGGACGAACTGCAATCCCTCATGCAGGAATTCCGCGACTTCGAAGTGCCGCTCTCGGTCTGCATTGTGGACATGGACTGGCACATCACCAAGACAGGTAACACCTCCAGCGGCTGGACGGGCTACACCTGGAACCGCGACCTGTTCCCCGATCCGCCTGGTTTCATCGACTGGCTGCACCAGCAGGGACTGCGCACCGCGCTCAACCTGCACCCCGCCAAGGGCATCCACCCGCACGAGCAGCAATACGAGGACATGGCCAAATGGATGGGCCTCGACCCCGCCACGCAGAATCCCATCGAATTCGACAGCTCCGACCCGCGCTTCATGGAAGGCTACTTCGACATCCTGCATCACCCCTACGAAGCCGACGGCGTCGACTTCTGGTGGATGGACTGGCAGCAGGGCAAGAAGAGCAAGGTTACAGGCCTCGACCCGTTGTGGGTGCTCAACCATTTGCACTACCACGATCACGGCCGTGACGGGCACCAGCGTCCGTTCGTGTTCTCGCGCTGGGGCGGATTGGGCAATCACCGCTACCCCATCGGCTTCAGCGGCGATACCATCGTGCTGTGGAGCGCACTGGCGTATCAGCCCTACTTCACTGCCACGGCCGCCAACGTCGGCTACGGCTGGTGGAGTCACGATATCGGCGGGCACATGTTCAAAGACCTGACGCCTGAACTCTATCTACGCTGGGTGCAGTTCGGCGTGTTCAGTCCCATCTTCCGCCTGCACAGCACCGCCAAAGCCGAACTCGACCGCCGTCCGTGGGGTAAACCTGCGCGCTACTTCAAAGCCTCACGCGAGGCTATGCAATTGCGCCATGCCCTGATCCCATATATCTACAGCATGGCCTGGCGCGCGCATTGCACGGGCATGAGCCTGGTCACGCCGATGTATTATGGCAACATGGACTCGGCCCCGGCCTTCAAAGCCCGCAATCAGTATTTCTTCGGCTCGGAACTGCTGGCCGCGCCGATCATTACCCCCGTCCACTCTGAGAGCGGACTCGCCGACAAGCGAGTCTGGTTCCCCGCGGGGACGTGGACAAACTTCTTTAACGGCGAGCAAGTCTCGGGCGGAGTCTGGCACACCATCCAGGCTGCGCTGGAGGACATTCCTGTCTACGCGAAAGCGGGCGCCATCGTCCCGCTGGCGCCCAAGGTCGGCTGGGGCGGAGTCGAGAATCCCAGCGAGCTCGATCTGTACGTCTTCCCAGGCGCGGACAACACCTTCGAGCTGTACGAAGACGACGGCGAGACCACCGATTATCAGCGCGGCAAATACGCCATCACGCGCTTCTCGCTGAGCGATGGCAGTTTCGCCATCCACGCCGCGCAAGGCGACCTGAGCCTTGTCCCCGCGACGCGCACCTACCGCATCCACCTGCGCGGATTGGCCGCGGTGATCAGCGCTTCGCTGCCCGCGCAATACGACCCCGCCACGCGCACGCATACCTTCGAGGCGATCACGCTCAAGCCCAACGAGAGCTTCACGCTGACGTTCACGAAGGAATGACGCAAAAAATGCCCTGCCTTTATTGGCAGGGCATTTTTTAACGGACACATTCCAACCCACATCCATTGCCAAACCCGCCCTTTGGGACTATGCTAACAAGAAACCGCGGAGGCAGTCATGGATGAACACAGTTTCGAAGACCTACGTCAACGACTGGGGGATGAGCACCTCGGGAAGCGCATGCGCGCCCAGGTGGATCACATCATCAGCACCAGCGGGCAGGGCTTGGGTGGATTCCACTACGAGAACCTGCCGCTCTTCCTGCGCGCCGTGGACTTGTCCCTGCGCCTGAGCGGATTGAAGGAACGCGGCCGCCAGAACGCCCTGGGATTCGTCGTGCGCGAAACCCCCACCCCCATCCCAGGCCTGCCCCCCGCTCTTGACGGACTGCGCATCCTGCACCTCTCCGACCTGCACCTGGATGGATACGCGGGCCTGGGCGGACTCATGGCCCAGGCCATCCACGGCCTGGACTTCGACCTGTGCGTCCTGACCGGGGATTTCCGCTTCGCTGACACGGGCCTGTACCGCCACCTGACCGAGGAACTGGAGGCGCTGGCTCCCGCCCTGCGCTGTCCGCTGGGAGTCTTTGGCGTGCTGGGCAACCACGACTTCATCGAAATGGCCCCGCTGATCGAAGCGGCCGGCGTGCGGCTGCTGCTCAACGAGGGCCTGGCCCTGGAATTCAATGGGGAAACTTTCTGGCTGGCCGGCCTGGACGATGCCCACTTCTACGGCCTGCACGACTTCGACAAGGCCCTGGCTGGCGCGCCCGCCGAGATCGTTAAGATCCTGCTGGTACATTCCCCCGAACTGATCCCCGACGCGGCGGAACGGGGCTTCGGCCTGTACCTGGCGGGGCACACCCACGCCGGGCAGATGTGCCTGCCCGGGGGCATCCCGATCCTGATCCACGCGCGCTGCGAACGGCGCTACGCGGCCGGGCCCTGGCAATTCAACGGGATGCGCGGCTACACCTCGGCCGGCGTCGGCTCCTCGGGCATCTTCGCGCGCTTCTTCTGCCCGCCCGAGATTGCGATCCACACCCTGCGCCGCGCCTAGCCTTGGCCGTAGCTCAATTTGCTAAATTGCGCGGGCATTAAGTTGGGCAAATTGGCAATTTGCCCTACGGGTTTAAAGAATATCCCACACCCCCAGCCCGAACAACAATCCCGTGACCGTTTCCATGCCCGAGGTGTGACCCACCTGCATCGCGGATTCAACGCATGCGCGCACGTGTTGCAGTTCCGCGCCGCCGCAGATGGCGGAGGCCAGGTGGAAGAGTCGGCTCGAAACGCGGCCGCGCGCGGCGTGATGGAGGTACGTGCGGCTGATGTCGTTGGTGCCGTGCGCATGGCGCATTACAACGTTCGTGAATGTGGAAAGATATTCCAGGCGTTCCGCTTTCCCCCGGGCGGCGCAGCAGACTCCCGCCATGTAACCTGCCAGCAGGTCGTCGCCGCTGGGAGTCAGGCCCGTTCCCAGCCCGATCAACGCGCCGACGGCGTCCTCCGCGGGCGGCCTGCATCCTTCCGCCGCCGCGAGAATGGCCCGCATGGATAGATGCACATGGTCAAACAAGGCGGAATGTTTTTTTTCAGGCGGATACAGCAAATCCTCCGCCACGATCTCGGCCCCGTACCAGGCCTGGCGGACGTTCAGCGCATCCCAGGCGCAGCGCCAGGCAATGGCCGCCGTCCCCTGCTGCATGTCCCCGTCGATGGACGGCAGGTAACCCTCCCAACGGCGCGCGCCTTCCAAGTGGACGCAGAAAGAATCACCGAGGTGGAGCACGCCCGCCCGACACATCGTCCGCGATCCAATGGACAGTCCCTCGAAGGAAAATTTCCCTGGCGCATCGGTCAGGATGCCCTGCGGCAGGTCGCCCTGGTCGGATGCCAAAACGGTCAACAGCCCCTCCTCCCCTACCGGCCGCAAATTGAGCGCCGACCGGAATACGCTGTGCACAAACGCATCGAAATCGACGCGCGGCACAGCGTATCCGATCGAAATTGCACTCAGGCGCACACTTATTCCATGGGCTCGAATTTCAGCCCGTAGACGTCTTCGCCGTACTGTTTCTTGATCGGTTCCCAACTGGGCTTGACCTTCATGCCCGTCTTGAGCTGGTCGACCGAGTCGGCCTTGATCTGCCCCATGGCCTTGACGTGGTTCTCGAACTCAGCCACGCCGAGGATCAGGAAGCGCTGGTCGAAGCCCCAGGGCAGGTTGAAGATAACCGTGTAGGCCAACAGGGTGGCGTCGCCTTCGGGGTGCATCTTCTCGAACTCGCGGCCCTTGCACTCCAGGCAGCGGTCATGGAACGGATAGTGGATCTTGCCGCACTTCTTGCACTTGTAGGCGGTGATGGCGATTTCCTTATTCATTATTCTACCCTCTTCAACACGAAGGCCAGGACGTTGTTCCCAAAGCCGCCAAAGTTGACCGTCAGCCCGTTCTGGGCGTTCTTGACCTGTCGATTCTTGGGCAGTTCATGGCGAAGCTGCCAGACGATGTCCACCATCTGGGCCACGCCCGTCGCGCCGACGGGATGTCCGCGCGCCTTGAGTCCGCCTGAGACGTTGATCGGGATCTGACCGCCAAGGCGGGTCTTGCCTGCGGCGGCTGCCTTGCCGCCCTCGCCCTTCTTGAAGAAGCCGACATGCTCACTCTCGGCGATCTCCAAAATGGTGAAGGCATCGTGCAATTCGGCCACGTGGATGTCTGACGGTTTGAGCTTGGCCATCTCGAAGGCCTTTTGCGCGGCCAGGGAAACGGCTTTCAGATCGGTGGGGTCTTCGCGCTCCTGCAAGGTCTGTGTGTCGGTGGCCTGACCAAAGCCCGCGATGTGGATGGGCGTCTTGTTATGCTTCTTCGCCATCTCCAGCGGACAGATGACTATGGCTGCCGCGCCATCGCTGACCGGGCACAGGTCATACAGGTGCAGCGGGTCGGCTGAGACCGGGTTGTTGACGACGGAGTGCGGGCTGTCGAAGATGCCGCCGCGATCCAGCGCCATCTCGACGTGCGCATACGGATTGAGCGTGCCCATCTCCTGATTCTTGAGCGAGACCGCCAGCAGTTGCTCGCGGGTCACGCCGTGTTTTTCCATGTACAGGCGGGTGAACATGCCCGCCATGCCAGGCAGTGTGATGCCGTAGGGATATTCCGCCTGCGGGTGGGTCATGGTGGCGACAAAGTCGGTCGCGCGCCAGCCGGTGACTTCGCGCATCTTCTCACCGCCGACCACCAACACATAGTCGTAGTAGCCCGAGGCCACAGCCAGGAGTCCGTTCTTGATGGCCGAGGCGCCCGAGGCGGGGCCGTTCTCGATGGTCTCCGCGGCGGCAGGCAGCAGGCTGAGGCGGTCCACCAACGAGCTGGCAATCGCCGACTGATGCTGGAGCATCCCGCCGCCCATGTTGGCGACGTAGACCGCATCCACAGTTTTGTCGCCCAGGCCCGCATCATCCAGCGCCTTGAGCGAGGCATAGGCCAGCATTTCCATCAGGGTGTCTTCATCGCGGCGGCCGAAGGGGATCATGCCAGCGCCGATAATTGCAACGTCTCTCATGGCTTATCTCCCTTTCAACCCGGCGATGCGTTCGCGGATGGTATCGTCATCGGCGAACTTGATGTCGAGCATGGCTTCGTCCATCAGTTCCTGCGGGACGGGGCGGTCACCCACCACCAGGCGCGGCTTGGCATTGAAATAAGTCTCGCGGGTCAGAACCCAGGAATCGCCGCCGCCCAGCTCGTGCGGGATCCTGGTCTCGATCAGCGGGTACTCCACCATCCAGCGGCGGAAGCCGATCGGGCTTTCGGCCACGACCAGCACCTGATCCTGGTTCAGGTATTCCATGTGATATTCCATCTTGGCGGCGAACAGGTGCGAGCCGATGCGCAGGCCGCGGTCGATGGCCAGGGTGTGATAGCTCATGCCGACCTTTTCGTTCTCCAGGCGGCCGTTGACCAGGCCAACCAGGTAACCGTCCACCTGGCCCAGCAGGCAGTACTCGCTCTTGACACGGTAGCGATACCAGGCCAGCAGTTCACCATAGACGCGCGCGCTGACCACGTCGTAGTAATCGCGCTCGATGAACAGACAGGGGTGAACAGATTTCAGGATGGCAGGCACATCCTCGCGCACAGCTTGGCGAATGACCATGACTTTGCCGTTTGCAAGGGTGACCATCTTGGGGGGGTAAGGCGGCATCGGCAACTGCGGCGGCCGCAATACCATTTCGAGTTCCATATCCATTGCCATTCGGTCTCTCCTAAAGTGGATTAAGATGACATTCGGCAGGCCACGTTTGAAACGTGACCTGCGTTTGACTATTCCATGTTTTTCTTGGTGAGGGTGTTCAGGCTTTCCACGTGCGTGGGATCGAAGGCATCGCCGAACTTGGTCTTCTGCATGGCCGCCTTCTTCGCCATCAATTCCTCGTACTCGGCATCGTCCACCATCGCCACGCAGCGCGAGATGCAGGACTCACCGTCCACGAAGCGCCAGGGGAACATGCCGATGGTCACACGGCGGTTGAGCAGCAGGTCGATCTCGCCGCCCAGGCACTCGGCGTGGATGATGCCGTGCGGGAACATCTCCAAGTGCATGAGCTGGTACTTGCTGTCATCGAAGAAATCTGCCAGCGGCATGCCGAATTTTTTCTTGAATACCTTGTCCGCCTGGCGGGCCTGGCGCGGCATCCAGTCGCGGATGATGGTGTTCATCGGGTGGTCGGCGCTGCCGCAGTCGACGCCGATCCAGCGCAGCTTCCTGGCCTTGGCCCATTCGGCGAACTCTCGGTCGGGGCCTGGGTGCTTGACCATGTAGCGGATCTCGTCAGCGGTGGGCATGTCCCAGCCGAAGTGGTGATAGCCCGTGTGGATGATGAGGATGTCGCCCTCGCGCACTTCGACACGCTCTTCGACCATCTTGCTGGTGTACACGTCATAGTCGCCGCAGATGTCACTCAGGTCGACCACAGCCGCTTCGTGAACCAGGAAGTCCATGTCGAGCGAGGCGATGTCCTTACCAGGCGTGTGGAAATGGATCTCGCCATCCAGGTGGGTGCCGAGATGATTGGAGTGGGTGACCACCTGTCCGTTGGCACCGTTGGGGGCCAGGCGCTTGAAGTACTTGACTTGCAGCGGTTCATACGTGGGCCAGGCAGGAGTGGCAATGCCAAGCGGGATGGTCAGGTCAATGAATTTCATGGGAACTCCTTTTTAATGGTTTGAATTTTTGGCAACCCGGTGGTCGAGTAGCCCCGAATGCTCTTTGAGGGCTACTCGACCACCGCTATTACTCACATTTCCTGCAATGCCTCGAAGGCATCCTTGAAACATTTTTCGGGCGCGCGCAGAATACCAGCGCCGACCATGCCCACGCCAGGATTCTTGTGGGCAATGCCTGTATTGATCTGCGGCAGGATGCCTGTTTCCATCACCTTGCGCACATCGATACCGAGCGGCGTGCCGCGGAAATTCAGGGCAGGGATGGTCAGGTTCTCGTGCTCGCCAAAGGTAATCTCGTACATCTCCAGCGTGGTCTGGGTGGCCAGTTGCGGCGTCCCGCCGACGAACTGCGTGATGGCAGGCGCAGCCGCCATAGCCATGCCGCCGTAACCCGCCGTCTCGGTGATGGTGCTGTCGCCGATGTCGGGATTGGCGTCGGCGTCGGTGTATTGCGGGAAGTACAGTCCCTGCACCTTGCCTGCGGGCGCGGTGAACCAACGCTCGGGCATGGACGCCAGGCGGATGCCGAAGTCCGTGCCGTTGCGGGCCATGACCGTGATGATGGTGCTGCCCTCAACTCCCTCCGCGGCTTCGAGCATGGCCTTGCCCGCGGGCATGGACAGGTTCAGGAAGAAGTGGTCGTTGCGGTCGATGAACTCGATGACCTTCGCCAGCGTTTCATTGTCCTGATTGGTGCGGGCCAGCGCGGGGCCGATGGCGCGCAGGAACAGCGACGTGGCGGCGCGGTTGCGGTTGTGACACTCGTCGCCCATGTGCAGGGCCTGCGCGATCAGGCTCTTGATGTCAATGCCATTGGGCAGGCTTTGCAAGGCACGGTCAAGCGCGGGATAGAGATCGGTCTCCATCCATTTCAGGCGCGCGTACACCTCGGGGCCCATGCCGCCGTAGCGCAGGACTTTTCCAAGTCCTTCGTTTTGGGTGCAGTAGGCGCGGTTACCAAACGTCTTGTTTTCGAGGATGAAGACGGGCATGTTGGGAGACACCACGCCCGCCATTGGGCCGACAGACTGATGATGATGGCAAGGCGAGAACTCGATGGCGCCCGAGGCAGCCAGCTTGGCGGCTTCCTCTTCATCTTTTGCAAGTCCTTCATAGATCAAGGCGCCCATGACTGCGCCGCGCGTCGGGCCGCACATGCGATCCCACTCGATGGGTGGGCCGGCGTGCAGGATCATGTGATCGTGCATGCCAGGGATGACGTCGCGGGCGATGCCCATGCCGACCAGGAAAGCCCCTCCGCGACGGATGCGGCTGACGACCTCCTGGTTGGCATCCTCCATGCTGACGCCTGATTGGGTCACGCGCAGGTGCGGAATCCCGTCCTTGGGCGGCTGCCAGTCGAGGTCGACCACCTTGACGCCCTGGGCGCTGACCGACTGGGCCATGCTCGCCAGGCCGACGTTGACCACGGTCAAGTCCTTGCCGAAGATATCGTTGATTTTCGTCATTGCGCTCCTCCCGAGACGAGCAGTCCCGTCAGGCGGGCCGCGGCGGCGTTGCTCTCGCAGACGATGACGCCCGCGGCTTGCAAGGCGGCGATCTGTGTACTCAGTTTTTGCGGATCCTCTTCGGTGCCCGTCACGGACGCCACGACCAGCAGTTCGCGTTCGGCTAGGGCTTTGGCCTGTCGGATGGCAGGCCCCAGTTCGCTGAGCGGGTCGGGATGCGCGCCGTAGCCGATGACCACGTCCAGCAGGAGGACGGCCACTTCGGGGTCGCGCGCCTCCTGTAACAGGCGGCGGATGCGCAGGTCATTGTCGATCATCGGGTGCGGACGTCCGACCGTGAATTCCTCCTCGCCCAGGTCGACGGTGGTGTGCTGATAGCTCCTGGTGGAATCTTGCAGGCTGGGGCCGCCAGGCAATGGCGCGTTGGAATAAACGGGAACGTCGAGCATTTCCTTCCAGATGACCTGCGCCTCATAACATAGCGTACCGCCCGAGAACAGTCCGCGCAGGTAGCGTTGATTCGGGTTGAGCTTAGCCTTGAGCGCTTTGGCCTGTTCGGCCAGTTTGGCGTTTTCGACTTCGAGCAATTCTTTAACATTCCCGCTTTGGCCTTGCACCACGTTCGCGGCCAGCAAGGCACATTCGTACAGCGTACCCGTCGCAATGAGATTGGGCAGCTTCGGCAGGGCAGACACGTCCCCGCCCAGGAAGCAGATGACGGTCGGTTTAACGGAGGCAGCCACCTGGTCCAGGATGGTCTTGACCACCTCGGCGGCAGGCGGCTTGCTGACCAGCACCAGCACCTGCGTGGCGTCATCCTGTTGAAGCGCCTTCAAGGCCTCCAGCATCATGATGCCGCCGACTTCCTTCTTCAGGTCACGGCCGCCCGTGCCGATGCCCTGGGTAATGCCCACGCCGCGGCGGGCCAGCAGCGTGCTGACCTCCTGCAAGCCCGTGCCCGCCGCCGAGACGATGCCGACGGGGCCGCGCGGCAGAACGTTGGCAAAACCGAGCGCCACGTTGTTGAGGATGGTCGTGCCCGCACCCGGGCCCATGAGCAGCAGGCCGTGGTCGCGGGCATATTTTTTCAGGGCGATCTCATCCTCCAGCGAGACGTTGTCGCTGAAGAGCAGCACGTGCAGGCCGCGCGTCAGGGCTTCCCAGGCCTCGTCGGTGGCGTAGCGTCCCGCCACGGAGATGACCGCCACGTTGGCGGCTTGATTGGAGGCCAGCGCGCCGCGGATGGTTTTGGGCTTGAACTCGCCCGTCTCACTCGCGGCGGCTTTCTTCTTCAAGAGGACTTCGGCCTTTTGCAGGGCGGCTTCGGCCACAGAGGCTTCTTCGGCGCTGACGGCGATCAGCAGGTCGTTGGGCGTGGCCGAGTCGGCCTCGGCGGTCAACAACCCCGCCTCGGCCATGATCGACTTGTTGGCCTCGGTCGCCATCATCACGGCAGCGTCGCGGATGCCCTCCAGTTTGGAGAGTTCACGCGCCACCAGCATCAGGCTGACCGAGTCGTGATATTCGCTGGGTTTGAGCAGGGCTTTGGTGATCATTGGCTCACTTCACAATGCCAGCGTCCAGCATGGCCAGGTACACTTTTTCAGCGGTGAAAGGCGGGCCGTCCAGGCGGATGCCGACCGCGTCGTAGATGGCGTTGGCGATGGCAGGGATGGTCGGCACCATGGAATGTTCACCGATGCCGCGCGCGCCCCACGGGCCGTCGTCCTGCGGCACCTCGACGATGAAGGCTTCGAGGTCCTTGGGGGCATCGGTGGAGGTGGCGATGCGGTAATCGACGAAGCTGGGATTCTGGAGCACGCCACCTTTCAGTTGCAGGCTCTCGAACAGGGCTGAACTCATGCCCTGCACGAATCCGCCCTCCATCTGCGCCTTGACCAGCTCGGGGTTGATGGCCTTGCCGACATCGAAAGCCGAGACGCCGCGCAGGATGTCGATGCGCCCGGTCTCAAGGTCGACTTCCAATTCGACGGCCTGTGCGCCGGTGGTGTAGTGAACCACCGCCCGCTCACCCTGGCCGGTCTCGGGGTCAAGGCCGGTCACGTAGGTGGGCATGAAGTTGCCGCGCCCAACGATCGGTCCGCCCCGCCAGCCCTGGCCGTCCGGCTTGGGCAGCCCGTAAATGACCAGGTTTTTCAGTGGGACTTCCTTCTCGCTCTTGAACGAAATCACGACACCGTTGACGATGTCCAAATTCTCGATGGGCTCCTCCCAGGCCGCCGACACGGTCTCCAGGATCTGGCGGCGGGCATCCTTTGCGGCGTTGACGATGGCATTGCCCATGCTCCAGGTCAGGCGGCTGGCGACCGTCTGCCACTCGTACGGGCTGTAACGGGTATCCACCGGAATGGCCACGCGCACCGACTCGTAGGGCACGCCCAAGGCGGCGGCAGCCATTTGGGCCGCCACGGTGAAGACACCCTGACCGAGATCCTGGCCGCCCACGCCCACGTTCAGCGAGCCGTCTTCGGCCAGTTCCACCCAGGCGCTCGAACCGGCGTTGGGCGGCATGGCGGGCGCCTTCCACATCAGGGCCAGGCCTTTGCCGCGTCGTTTGTTAGGGGCGCTGGCGGGAGCCTTTCTGCCCCAGCCAATGGCATCCGCGGCTTTCTCGATGCACTGCGGCAGGCCGGTGGGATGCATCCTGCTGCCGGTCACCAGGGAGCTGCCGGTCTTCAGGCAGTTGAGCCTGCGGAAATCGACCGCATCCATTTTGATCTGCAGGGCCAGTTCGTCGATGCACTGTTCCAGCCCGGCGTGCATTTCGGGCATGCCGAAACCGCGCATCGGCCCGCCGACGGGATGGTTGGTGTAGACGCAGCAACTGTCCGTTTTGATGTTGGGGACTTCGTAGGGTCCGCTGCTGCTGTAGCCCGAGGCGCGCGTAACGTTGACGCCGTATTCGGTGTAGGCCCCGCCGTCCCAGTAGAATTTATTTTCCATGGCCAGCAGGCGGCCCTGCGCGTCGCAGCCGATCTTGAAATAGGCCACCAGTCCCTGGCGCACGAAGGCTGTATAGAATTCCTCCTCGCGGGTCAGCACCAGCTTGACGGGATGTCCCTTGACCTTGGTCGCGATGGCGACGGCCAGGGCTTCCATGCTCACGCCGGCCTTGCAGCCAAATCCGCCGCCGACGAAGGGCGCAATGACGCGCATCTTGCTCTGCGAGATGCCCATGGACTGGGCGATGAGGTTGCGTTGCGCAAACGGGGATTGGGAACTGCCCCACAAGGTGATCTCGCCGGTCACTTCAACCTTGGCGATGGCAACGTGCGTCTCGATGGGCACGTGCTGGATGTGGGGGATGCGGTACTTGCGCTCGACGACCGCCGCGCACTGTTCCCAAGCGCCGTCCACGTCGCCCTTGCGGATCTTGAAGTGGTTGGAGATATTCGTCCCCGCCTGGGGGAAGATGAAATTCGCCACCACGTATTTTCCCAGGTCTGGATGCAGCAGCGGGGCCTCGGCGCCAGCGCCGAACTCGGGATCGAGCACCGGCGGCAGCAGCTCATATTCCACTTCGATCAAATCCAGGGCCTGCTCGGCGATCTCCACGCTGGAGGCGGCCACCCCGGCCACGGGGTCGCCCACGTAGCGCACGCGGTCGCGGCAAAAGATGTAGCGGTCCTGTAAATACAACCCGATGTAACCGGGGAAATCCTCTCCCGTCACAACGGCCTTCACGCCGGGCAGGGCGCGCGCCTTCGTAACGTCGATTTTCTTGATCAGGGCGTGCGGGTGCGGGCTGCGTTTGATGCGGGCATGCAGCAGGCCGTTGCCGAATTGAATGTCATCGGCGTAGACGGCGGCACCGGTCACCTTTTCGCGCGCGTCGATGCGGGGTTTGTTTTCGCCAACCGGACTGATATTGCCTTGCACTTTAGGTTCGACCATAAGTGTTCTCCTTATGGATGCATAAATCTGGTTTGGAACTTTCCTGGAACGGCGGTCAGGCCGACGCCGCCACTTGCGTCCTGGCGGCCGCCTTGACAGCCTCGATGATGCGCACGTAGCCGGTGCAGCGGCACAAATTCCCAACCAGCGCCTCACGGATCTCGTCCTCGCTGGGGTTGGGATTGCGGTCGAGCAGGGCGCGCGAGGAGATCAGGACGCCGGGCGTGCAGAATCCGCACTGGACGCCGCCCGTTGCCAGCATCGCCTCCTGGAGTGGGGAAAGGCGATTGTCGTCCGCCAATCCCTCCACCGTGACGATCTCCACGCCGTCGCACTCGGCGGCCAGCACCATGCAGGTGTTGACGGGTTCGCCGTTCATCAGCGCGGTGCATGCGCCGCACTCGCCGGCCGAGCAGCCGTTCTTGGTGCCCGTCAGGGCCAGGCTCTCGCGCAGCATCTGCATGAGCGTCATGTTCGACGGAACGACGACCTGCTCCTGTGCGCCATTTACCGTGATATTTATTTTATGGAATGCCATGGTTTCTCCGATCCGCGTCTCAACCCAGTTTGCGCCAGACGGCGTTCAAGGCGCGCGCCGACAGTTTCCCCACCATTTGTTTGCGATAGCGCGCACTGCCGCGCACGTCATCGATGGGTGTGCTGGCTTCCGCGGCCAGGCGGGCCGCCTCCTGGATGGCATCGGGGGTGATGGGATTCTCCGCCAGGCAGGTCTCGACCGCGCCCGCCACCAGCGGCACCGGCGCAACGGAAGTCAGCGCTACGCGGAAGCGATACCCCGAAGCGCAGGCCGCGTCCGGGCACCCGAGGGCCGTCACGCCGACGATGGACAGATCGCTCAACTTGTTACGGCCCAGTTTGATGTAGGTCCCCTGGCAGCCTTGCGGCGGGAGCGGGAACTGGATCGCAGTGACGATGTCGCCCGGCTTCAGGGTGGTCTTGCCGGGGCCAAGGAAGAAGGACTTGAGCGGCTCCAGCCTGGGGCCGTCCACGCCCTGGATGTGCAGCACGCCGTCGAACAACAGGCAGGCGCCGATGGTGTCGCCGGCGGGGGAGGCGTTGCAGATATTGCCGACGATGGTCGCGCGCGTGCGCAGTTGATAACTGGCGACCGTGCGGCAGGCCTCCGCCAGCAACGGATAATGCGCCTGCACCTCGGGCGCCGCGGCCACGCGGTTCATGTTGACCGCCGCGCCAATGGTCAGGCCCGCCTGCGGGTCGAAGCGCAGATCGTTCATGCCGTCCAGTCGTTTCACATCGACCAGGTACCTGGGGGTCAAAAAACCGTCCCGCATGCGCACGAAGACGTCAGTGCCGCCCAGGAAGGGACGCGCCTCCCCAGCATGGCGGGCCAGGAAGTCGCTGGCCTCGGCCAGGGTCGCCGGTCGGATATATTCGAATTCAGGAAGTGTCGGATGAGTATCAAGAGTCATGTGGGTCTCCTTGCAGGAGAATGTGTTCCATTACAGATGGAAGACCGGTGGAACGCCTGGGGATCTTCGCGCAAACGTTCCACCGATGGTGTGATCCCATGCCAGCCGCGAGACGGGCCGGCATGAGGCGTTGGATTACTTGTTGATATTATCCCGTTCTTTGATGCCAAAGCGGGAAGGTGGTAATACGAGGAAGATCGTGTTGACCAGGATGCCCAGGATGGCCGCAAAGACGATGGCGGGAATTCCATTCGGGAACAGGAACGGAATGTTGAAGGGGAACACGCCATTGGCAAGCGCCAGGTTGCCGCCAATGCCGGTGATCAGGATGATCGCGCCGACGGCCAACTGCTTCGGGTCGAACAGGTTGACCTTCTCGGACTGGATCAGGGCGACGCCCTGCATACCGATCACGCCGAAGAGGTAGATGCTCAAGCCACCGACGACCGCCGCAGGCATGGTGTTGACCAGCGCCACCAGTTTGCCAGAGAAGGCCAGCACAAAGGCAATGCCTCCCGCGGTCATCAGCACGGCAGTTGAATAGTTGCGAGTAATTGCCATGAGCGAATTGTTCTCACCATAGTTCGTGCCGGCGCAGCCACCGAGGAGTCCAACCACAACATCGTCCGTTCCATCCGCAATGAGGTTGAGGCCGATCAGTTCCTTGATGTTGTGGGGTTTGCGTCCCATTTCGGCCGCGAGCGCGTCAATGTAGAGACTCATTTGGTACAGGTGCGCGGTCGATTCAGGGATGGTGGCGATGAAGATCAGAGCAATGCTGAGCGCCATGCCCCAGGCATCTGGATTGGTGAAGGCGGGGAAGGTAAACTTGGGCATTTCCAGCCAGGGTGCGTTGGTGACATTCTCAAAATGCACCAATCCAAAAGGAATGGCAACCAGATAGCCGAATATCGCGCCAAGCAAAATTGGCAGCATGCCGATCAAGCCCTTGCCCTGCAAATAGACCGAGAACAGGATGGTCGCGACCAGGGTGATGAAGGCCACGATCCATGTTTTTGCAGCCACCTCTGGAGCCGCCCAGTTGCCGGCGTTGCCGAGGGCCGCATTGGCCAGCGCGATACCGATGACCATGGCCATCGAACCCGTAACGATGGGCGGCAGGACGCGATCCAGCGCTGCCTTGCCGATGCGCATGATTAGCAAGCCAATCAGGATCTCGAACACCGCCGTCAGAACGATGCCTACCTGGACAATCTGAACGCCTTCTGGGCAATAAACTGCTGTAGAGTTATAACAATCCGGCGCGAACTTGCTCATCACCGTGATGATGACCGCAATGTATGAGAAGGATGAGCCGTAGTACATCGGGATTTTGCGCTTCGAGACCAGCAGGGCGATGATCGTCCCGAGACCGGAGGCCAGCAGGGTGATGCCGACATCGAATTTGGTCAGGATGGCGACCAGAACCGTGGCGGGGAACATGGTCAGGAATTGCTGAAACCCAAGGCTCAACATGGCGCCCACGGGAGGCGTATCTTCTGGAAGATAACCGATGATCTTCTTTTCTTGAACTGCCATTTTGATTCTCCTCGAACTATCTTTGTGGCGATATTACGTTCGAATGGTTTTTATTTTCCGCTCCCGCCTGGGACAAAAAATGCGCGGCAAGCGCGCATACATAATCATTCGATAAGCACCTCCCCTCTCTTCTGCCCATGAATCATGGTTTGATGAAGGTATGCCAGCATTGGACGATTCGCAAACAATGTTTGATGTCCTTAAGTTGCCAGTTTTTTCCTGACAGGTCAGAATAACAGCATGAAATAACACTATAACAATTCAAGATGTCAGACAATTATCAAATGTCACCATTTCCTGTTACGTTCATCGCGGGGACATTCGCCGCCACAGGCGGGAATTTCTGCCCGATTCCACCCCCAGACCAGATCAACGCTTGAGCAATTTCAAGACGGACGGCGCAATCATCCCACCCAGGGCCAAAATTCCGTTCAGACTGTGCGAGACAGCCGCCCACCTGGCTGAGCCGGTTTCATACGAAATCCAGCCATAGGCCAGGCCCAGAAAAAACGTGGAGATCACAAAGGCCGTCCGCCCGCCCTGCGAGTGGATTTGCAGGGGCACCCAATGCCAGAGCGCAAATCCGATGGACGGGAGCACGATTGCCAGCCAGATATTGTCGGGGAAGGCCCGCACGAATAATCCGCGCCAGAGCAGTTCCTCGCAAATGCCGTTGAGCGTGGCGGCGGGGATGGCGATGAGGATCAGGGTCGGGGACGCCCGAAGGAAATCCCTGCCGTACATGAGCAGGGTCACCAGGGAGATGAAGGCAAATAAAACGGCGGCCGGCCAGTTCGGGCGGGAAAAGAGCGGAACCGTATCCACGAACAGGAGCTGAAAACCGTCCCAGCCAAGGATGGCCAGGGGAACCAGCACACACCAGACCAGCCAGTAAAAGAGGAAGCCGAGCAGATATCCCTTTTCCCTTCCCAGCCGTTTCGAAAGGGAAACAAAGACGACCCATGCGCTGGGGATCAAGAGGAATGGAATGGACAGGGTCACCCAGTACCCGATGTCAGGATTCATCTGTTTTTCCGTGGTACAGCATGGCAGGGAATGACCTTCACACTATCCGGCGCCGCTGGAGCCTCCACCCGAAGCGCCTGCACCCCCCGCCCCGCCTGCGCTGACGCCGGCCGCATCCGAAGCGGACATGACCACCACCATCGCGCCAAAGTCGGTGTTCACGCCGGCCGCAGCGTGGAGCCAGATGGGCAGCGGCACATCGCCCATTTTCTGGAAATACTTCGCCCATTGAGCGCCCAGTCCGAAGACCGCAGCATACGCCAGGTACATCTCGAAGAAATCGGGGCGGATGGCGGTTTCCCGTCCCTTGCTCACCAGTTTGAGATATGCCTGGAAACCCTTCCAGCGGACGGCCTGCTCCTCCCCGGCCGGGGTGAGCGTGGAATACGTGCCGGCATAGATCAGCAGAATGATCGACAGGAGGAACGTCCCCGCGCCCAGCCCGGTGATCCCCGCAAACAACATGGACAACGTAGCGTCAAAGCCATTGCTCACCCAGGCGACCACAGCACCGATAAAAATAATGATCGAAAGCAGCAGAACCGCGATCCCGCCGGCTGCCAGGTTCCTGCGCGTCCGCTTACGGTTCAGGTCGAACCAGCCGCGCTGGACCAGTTCCGCCTCCACGGCCCGGTCAAAGGCCTTACCCTTCATCCCCAGGCGCGCGGCGATCTCGTTCATATTGATTTCAGTTCCGCCGCGTTCGTACAAGGCATCCAGCAGGCTCTGTTCATGCGGGCGCACGGGAACCTCCATTTGCCTGCGGGCCAGAACGTAATTGACCGTGCCCCAGGCGCCTTTCTGTTCCTCGATCTCCAAAACGCCGCGGCTGGCAAGATCGAAGATCGCACCCATGAAGCCGTTCGGCTGGCCGGTCAACGCGCCCACCACGGCAGGCGGCAGGTTCGAGGGCGGATTGGGCGTGGGCATCACGTCGCTGAGGTTCAATTCGCGTTTGTTGGCGCGGGCATAGCTCCACAAGCCGAATCCGCCCAGCAGAAATGCGGCAGCCCCGGCAAACAGGCTGACCGGCAGAGCTTGTGAGGTGGCCGCCTCCGTCTGTTCCTGGCGGGTCTGCCAAAGCGGGGCCGCCCGGGTCAGGCTGTCGGAAGGGAACAGCGCGGTGAGGATCAAATCCTGGTCTTCGTCGAGTCCGCCCGCAGTGAGGGTAAAGCCCTGGGCCGTCGAAGCAGATTCGAAGTCCCGGTTGAGGCGCGGCGCTTCGAGCGGGACCGCCTGCGAGGGAAACGTCAGCGTGATGGTGGAGGCCCGGATGGCGTAATCGTGGTCTTCGGGGATGGCACGCCAAATGAGGGTATCCGCCTGCCCCTTGCGGATGACGCCCTCGACGCGGTAGCGCACCGTAAAGACGCGCGTGGCGTTGGACGTGGCTGGGAAATGCCACTTCACCTGGAGCGAATCCCCGCCCGAGACCTCCACCTGTCCCGCCTGAGTGCCCAGCGGCATCGGGACGCCGTCCATGCTGGCATCGAGGAAGGTCAACCCGTCGGTTTCGGCGGCGGAGATTTCGCGAAAGGCAAAGGTGAACGGGTCACCTTCGAAGTGAAATTCAACGGTTTCGGTGACGATGATCGAACCGTTTTCCTGGATGGCAACATCGACATCGAAGCGCTCGGCGTAATAGGATTTCGCCGCCAAAGCCGGGGTGGCCGTAAACAGGGCAATCAACAGGACCGAAACGAGCGTGACGAAAGATTTTCGCAGCATGGGTTCCTCCGATTATTTCTACGTTAATCATACGGGAAAGTTGGGACGGAAGCCAGTTATTTACAACACTTTAACAATCACGCCCGGGAGATGCGCCCAGGGGAGCGCCTATCCCACCTCGATCACCACCCGCTGTTCCCCCCACACATCGGCGGGCAGGAAGGGTTCGGCGCTCACACCGTTGACCGAGAAGCGGCGGATCTGCGTCCCGCGGCCAATCAGGGTCAAGTCCAACAAACTGCTGCGATACCGCAGTGGGTTGATTTGCACCTTCTCCAGGCCATCCATCAAACAAGGCTGAAACTCCACGCCCGCGCTGCTGAAGCGCAGGCCCGCCACGCCGAACAGGAGCATGCGCAGGTAGGCGCTGGCGGTCCAACTCTGGCGGGAGCAGGAGGCCCACTCCAGCCCATCCGCGCCCTGACCCGCCTCCTGCAAGCCGCCGTACACCTCCCCGCTCAGCGGGTGATAGATCTCGGCGCATTGACCGTGGCGGTTGATGTGGCCGCTGAATAGCTTGAACTCCCGCTCGAACAGGTCCGAACGCCCATGCTGGAGCGCCGCCGCGCCCCAGAAAGCGGAGATAAAAGGCCAGACGGTGCCGCTGTGCCGCCCATATCCGCCCTTTTGAAGATAGCGCTCATAGGACGGCCAGACGCAGGGGATGCCGGCCGGGGCGATGAATTGTTTGTCCAGCACGCTGCGGGCCTGCTGCGCATCCGCCAGGCCAAACAGCAGGGCGAAGGAATGGCCCAGCCCCTCCTGGTGGTCACTGCCGCCCTCGGCATCCACCAGGTAGCGGAAGGTTCCCAGCGCTGGATTCCAAAAATGCTTCTGGATATTTTCACACAAGGCGGCTGCCCGCTGTTCATAGGCGAACACCGGACTCAGCGACAATTCCTCCGCCATCCAGTTCACGGTGCGGTAGGCCTGGTAATAGACGCAATTGGTCGAAAGGCTCATCATCGGGATGCCGTAGCCGCGGTCGGCTTTCCGCTGCGGGTTGAATTGGACCCAGTCGAGGATCGAGCTGGTCCCGCCGGGCGAGTAACGCTGCGGATACGCCGCGACGCCATCCCCGTAGACGGCCGGGCCGCGAAAGAGACCCAAGTCCGCGTCGAATTCCTCGGCCTCGAAGCGTTCGAGGCTGTTGCGCACCGCCTGCAAAGCCAGCGCCAGGAAATCCCGTTCGCCGGTATGAAGATAATACGTCCAGGCGCCCAGGCTCCAGATGATCGCGTCCCAATATTGACCGCCGATCAGCAGGCGATCCCCCTTGCGCTCGAGCACGGAAAGCAGTGTATTGCGCGCAACCCCCGGCCAGATCAACCCCAGTCCGTTCCAGACATTGATGGCTGCATCGCGCGTCCAGGGAGTGTCGTAATCCAGACCGGCCAGCAGCACGGGGCGCGGTTCCTCCAGCAGGCCCTCCTGGAACGGTTGGACATTGCCCAACAGGTCGCCCAGCGCAATGCGATAGGCGCGGTTGACCGACGGGTCATCCGTGTGCAGGCTTGGATATGGAAGTGGTTCATTTTCAGGCATGGCAATTCCTTTGCGGCGATGACCGTCCATGAGATGCAGGAGATGTTCTTATCTGGTTCGGTCCTTCGGGTTTTGTTTTACTATACACGCGGGGATGGGCAGCGTCAATAAAATCGCGGATGAGAGAATGGCCCGCTATTCACCGCTGGGGATCATCAAAAGGCTATGGACATGGCATCCCGCCTCGCTTAAGCTGGTCTTCAAAACATTGCGAAGTATTTTTTACTGGTATGCAGTTGGAAGGATGTCATGAGCGACGCACAATGGTATGTTTTGAAAAGTAAGCCGAACAAAGAGGATGCGCTTTATAAACAGGTTTCCCTGAGGGGATTTGAAACTTATTATCCCCGCCAGGCATACACCCCCGTGGATCCACGCTCGCGGAAGACAAAGCCCTTCTTTGCGGGTTACATGTTCGTACACATCGACCTGCTGCAAACCGGGTTCACCCTTTTTCAGTGGATGCCCTACTCGGCCGGCCTGGTGAATTTCGACGGGGAACCCGCCGTCATCCCGGCCAACGTGATGCACACGCTTATCACCGGCATCGAGTCCCAGATGCAAGCGCCGCTGAATGCGCGGGCTGATTTCGTCCCGGGCGGTCCCTTGAAGGTGATCCGCGGACCGTTCGCCGGGTATGAGGCGATTTTCGATCTTCGTCTTGCGGGGGATGAACGGATTCGCATCCTGCTCACCCTGAGCAGGGGAAATCGCATCCCTGTGGAATTGCCCCTCTCCCACGTGGAAATAAGTTATCCAGCGTAAGCGCCTTCCATTCATGGCTGAAGGCCCGGCATCAGGAATAATCGCCGGGTCTTTTTTATTGCGGGTGTTTTTTGCTGCCTGTCTCCATGCGCGTTATTTCACAAAAGGCTAATCCTTTCGGTTAATACCATCCCCCGTTATTAGTCAACAAAAATTATCCAGTGCTATTGCACCAAGAGGGTCTTATTTATATGATTAACATCACGTAAACAAAGGATTAATGTAATTGCGGCACAGTGGAAGTGAAGGAGATTGAACAACCAGCCTTCATCGGTATTCAAAAGTGCGCTTCAGTTCAGTTGGAAAAAATTGGCCAAGCCATCCCCCGGGGGACAAACCTTTTTAAGTTCCGCAGCAACAGGAGCCATCCATGTTGGATGGGCGGAGCATGCAACACCCCCATCGGCACATTTTAAATCTCACCTGGTTGAAAATTGCGCATTTTTTGAAGTGGGAAAGCGCGATTTCCATCCGTGGATATTTTATCAGTTTGATCCAGAAGCCAAGACGGAGGAACCCATGGATACACCGGCATTTACCATACACCCAACAGCAAACGTTTCCAAGGATGTCAACATAGGAGACGGCACTCGGATTTGGAATCAGGCCCAGGTCAGGGAGAAGGTCAGCATCGGGCGCAACTGCATCATCGGCAAGGATGTCTACATCGACTTCAGCGTCGAGATCGGCGATGACGTCAAGATCCAGAATGGGGCGCTCATCTATCACGGCATCACCATCGAATCCGGGGTGTTTGTCGGCCCGGGCGCCATTTTCACCAACGACAAGCGTCCCAGGGCGATCAACCCGGACGGGAGCCTGAAGGGCAACGATGATTGGGAAGTGGGCCTGACGCGCATCCACTATGGCGCTTCGATCGGCGCCGGGGCCGTGATCCTGCCCAACCTGACCATCGGCTCCTTCGCCCTGGTGGCCGCCGGGGCGGTCGTAACCCGCGACGTCCCCGATCATGCGCTCGTGGTTGGAAACCCGGCCCGCCAGGTGGGCTACGTTTGCAAATGCGCGGCCAAACTCATCGATGCAGGCAATGGCACCTTCCACTGCCCGACCTGCCTGGAGCACTACGTTTTTCAGCCAAACTACGAGGTGGCAAAATGATGCGCATTCCGATTTCCAAGCCCAACATTACCGAGGCCGAAAAGGCTGCCGTCATGGAAGTCATGGAGTCTGGTTTCCTTGCGCAGGGTCCGCGCACGGCGCTGTTCGAACAACGCTTTGCCGCCCTGTGCGGTGTGAAGCACGCCATCGCCGTCAGCAATGGGACCTGCGCCCTGCAGATCGCCCTGCTTGCCAACGGCGTCGGCCCGGGCGATGAGGTGATCACCACCCCGTTCACCTTCATGGCGACCGCCAACGCCATTTTGTTCAGCGGGGCCACCCCGGTCTTCGTGGATATCGACCCCGTCACCTTCAACATCGACGCGAACCTGATCGAGGCCGCCATTACCCCCAAGACAAAGGCCATCCTGCCTGTACACCTCTACGGCCACATGTGTGACATGGACCGCATCCAGGCGATTGCCGACAATCACGGTCTGAGGATCATCGAGGATGCCTGTCAGTCGGTCAAGGCCAGCTACAAGGGGAAGTATGCCGGCAGCTTCGGAACGGGCGCGTTCAGTTTTTACGCCACCAAGAACCTGATGACCGGTGAAGGCGGGATGATCACCACCAATGACGATGAAGTGGCCGAAAAATGCCGCCTGATTCGCAGCCACGGCATGAAGGTGCGCTATTACCACGACATGGTCGGCTACAACTTCCGCATGATGGATCTCCAGGCGGCCATCGGCCTGGTCCAAATGGACCGGCTGGAGGATATGATGCTCCGCAGGCGGACGAATGCCGGGTACCTGAATCAGCACATCGAATCGGTCACCACGCCCACGGTCCAGACGGGTTGTGAGCACGTCTGGCATCAGTACACGATCCGCGTGAACGGCGGCCGCCAGCGGGACGACGTGGTCAAATTCCTGGACCAGGCCGGGATCGACGTGGGCATCTATTACCCGGTGCCGGTCCACAAGCAAAAATCCATCCAGGGCCTGATTGGCGACATCACCCTGCCGATGGCTGAAAAGATGTCGATGGAAGTCCTGTCGCTGCCGGTTCACCCACTTTTATCGGAAGAAGACCTGGAAAGAATTGTGACGGAGGTAAACAAGCTATGACCCGTGTTGCCGTGGTAGGCGTGGGCATGATGGGACGCAATCATGTCCGTGTGTATAGTGAAATGCCGGGCGTGGAACTGGTCGCCATCGTGGACCAGAACCAGGCCCTGGCCGGCCCATTGAGTACTCTTTATCACGTCCCGCTTTACTCGGATTTCCGCGAGATGGTGGAAAAGGAGAAGCCGGATGCGGTCTCGGTGGCGGTGCCGACCGAGTTCCATTACGAGGTGACCCGTGGCCTGCTGGAGATGGGCTGCAACGTATTGGTGGAAAAGCCCATCGCCGCCACGCTGGAACAGGCCTGGGAACTGTTGAACCTGGCCAACCGGCGCAACTGTGTGCTGACCGTGGGCCACATCGAGCGCTTCAACCCGGCCATCGTGGAGTTGAAACGCAGGCTCGACAGCGGCGAACTCGGCCGGGTCTTCCAGGTGCATGCCCGCCGGGTCGGGCCCTTCCCCACCCGCATCCAGGATGTGGGCGTGATCAAGGATCTGGCGATCCACGACCTCGACATCATGCACTACGTGACGGGCAGTCACGTCGACCGCGTGTACGCCGAGGCCAAGTCCACCCTCCACCAGCTTTGTGAGGATATGTTCGTGGGCACACTGCACTTCATGGATAACACCATCGGCCTGCTCGAGATCAACTGGCTGACGCCCACCAAGATCCGCGAATTGTACGTGACCGGCGAACGGGGCATGTTCCGCGTTAACTACATCACGCAGGATTTGTGCTTCTTCGAAAATGCGGATGTGGACGCCAGCGAGTGGACCTCCCTGAGCCTGATCCGCGGGGTCAGCGAGGGCGCCATCATCCAATACGCCATCAAGAAAAAGGAACCGCTCCGCACCGAGCTCGAAACATTTATCGGTCACCTGCAAGGCAAGGCCAATCACCTTGTCAGCGGGTTGGACGCCATCCGCGCCCTGCAGGTGGCAATGGCCCTGGTCGAATCGGCAAGCGTTTGCAGAACCATAGAGGTAAACAGCCATGAGAGATACAGAGTCCCTTCCATTGTTCCAAGGCAGCCAGGTCTTTCGGGCGGATTGGAAGTACTATCCGAAACCCCGACTTTCCAAACGGGTGATTGACCTGCTCGGCTGTATTCTGCTGCTGCCCGTCCTGCTCATTGTCGTTCCGCTCCTGTCGCTGTTGATCGCGCTCGATTCCCCGGGGGCGCCGATCTACATCCAGGAGCGAGTCGGGCTGGGCGGGAAGCGTTTTCGCGTGTACAAGTTCCGCACCATGGTCTGCAACCGCAGCAACGATTCGGAACGCACCTACATGGAGAAGTACGTCTCCGGCCGGATCGAAAGCGATGAAGGCACCCTGCACAAGCCCATCCCAAAGCAGGACATCACGCGGCTGGGACAGATCCTACGCAAGACCAGCCTGGACGAACTCCCCCAGGTTCTGAACATCCTGAAAGGCGAAATGAGCCTGATCGGACCGCGGCCCAACGTGAACTGGGAGGTGGATTTTTACAAGGGCTGGCATTACGAACGTTTGAACACCCTGCCGGGCATCACCGGCCTGGCGCAGGTGATGGGCAGAAGCAGTCTCTCCTTCGACCAGATCGCCCGCTTCGATATCCAGTATGTTCGGAAACAAAGCCTGTTCCTGGATATCCAGATCATCTGGTGGACCTTCAAAACCGTTCTATCCGGGCGAGGCGCCGGGTGACAGGTTTCCCTCCAAGAAAGAAACAATGATCATCAAAGAATACCTTCGCTTGTTCGTCAAACGCTGGTGGCTCCTGGCGCTGTCCGTGGTGATCGTCTTTGCCGGCACCTATTACTGGACCAGCCAACAGACGCCCATCTACGAATCGCACGCCTCCTTCGTCATCCGCCCCAGTTCCGATGCGGTGTCGGGCGATTTCCTCAAGGCGCTGGATACGGTCAGCAACCGCTCGGAGATCAACTCCACCTTTGCCGAGGTGGCCGCCAGCAAATTGATCAAGAACCAGGCCGTCGACGAAATGGGCTTGACGGCCAGAGAGCAGCAGGACCTGTCCGTGTCGGCCAGCGTGATCGCCGGGACCAACATCCTCGAGGTGCGCGTCGAGAGCCGCGACCCCATCCTCTCGCGCGACTTCGCGAATACGATCGGCGAGGAGACGGTGAAATACATCAAGGAGTTGTACGATGTCTATCAATTGGGCATCCTGGACACGGCCAATACTCCCTCCAAGCCCACCAGCCCGGACTTCACGCTCAACCTGTCGCTGGGTGGTCTTCTGGGGCTGGCCCTCGGGGTTGCCCTGATCTTCATCACCGAGGCGTTCAAACCCTCCTACCAGGAAGTGGACACCTTCAACATCATCGACCGCGAGACGGGCGCATACAACAAATCCTATCTGACCCACCGCCTGTACCAAGAGATGGCCCGCTCCAAGCGCACACACTCCCCCCTCTCGATCGGGCTGGTCAAGGTTCATTTCGACGGGGATGAGCCGACGGAGCGGGAAAAGCAGGAGACCTTGCGAATGGTCAGGATCCTGACCGAGAAATCCATCCGCGAGGTGGATATCCTGGCCCGCTTCAACGGCGTGGTCTTCGCCATTCTCTTCCCGGACATGAAGCCGGACCGGGCGCAGGCCGCCCTGGAGGGTGTTCAACAGGCCATCGAGTCCGTGGCGCACGATATGGATAACGAACACACCCGCATCAACAGCTACCTGTCGGTCATCTCCTATACGGGCGGACAGACCAGCCAGGAGAAGCTGCTCGAACAGGCCATCGAGAGTTTGAATCTGGTCAGCCCGAATTAGCAGCCGACCGTTCCCGCCAAAACGAGTGCGCTTCGAAGGAAGCGGCGATTCCCGTGGAGCAGGATGTCTTTCCGTCAAATCCAAGGATTTGCGGAAGGCCACCCGGCGCCACTTTCCCATTTATAGATACTGCCACTGAAAATCAACGAGACTTCATGGAAAATCACCTGGATGCCAATGTCGTAAAAGTGGAAGCGGCGCCTGCGTTCCAACACAATATGAGCGCGGTCGCCAGGGGCGGGGGGGTCATCTTTAGCGGCAAAATGTTTCTGGATGCCGTTCGCTTCGTCACGGCCTTCGTTTTGGCGCGCGTGCTGGGCGCCAGCGAATACGGCATGTACAGCCTGGCATTGAGCGCCACCAATATCGGCGTCGGGCTGGCCCTGCTTGGGCTGGATGCGGCCCTGATCCGCTACGTGGCCGTGATGGTCGGGCGCAAGGACGACGAGTCTGTCTGGGGCACCATCCAGACCGGCGTCAGCCTGGCCATGCTGATGAGCGCGGTGTCTGGAACGATCTTGTTTGGGTTTGCCTACCCGATTGCCGAGCGGGCCTTTCACAATGCGGGCCTCGCCCCCCTGCTCCAACTGGCGGCGGTGCTGATCCCGGTGCTGGCCCTGAGCGAAGTGCTGGCCAGCAGCATCAAGGGCTTTGGGCGCATGGATTACCCGGTCATCGCCCGCTTCGTCTTTCAGCCGGTCTTCCGCCTGGTCATGATCGCGCTCCTGGCCCTGAGCGGATTCAGCCCCTATCTGGCGGTTGCCACGTTCGGCGTGGCGGACCTGGGCGCCTCCATCCTGATGATCCATTACCTGAACCGGGTCTTCCCGCTGCGGCGTCCCCTTTCCCCCGCCAAACGGGACATCAGGGGATTGCTGGGATTTTCCCTGCCGGTCTGGCTGTCTGGATTGATGGTCCAGTTCCAGAGCAACCTGCAGGCCCTGGTGCTGGGCTCGCTGAGTTCCATCACGGGCGTGGGCCTGTTTGCCGTGGCCAGCCAGATCACGGCCATCAGCGGCCACTTCACCTCCTCCATCAACGTCTCGTCCAAGCCCATCGTGGCCCAACTCCACGACCGCAAGGACATGCAGCAAATGGGGCAAATCTACCAGACCGCCAACAAATGGGCGGTAATGGTTCAGCTTCCCATCTTCCTGGTCATGGTCATTTATCCCGGCGCATTGCTGTCCATTTTTGGAGCCAGCTACGTGGAAGGCGCCACCGCGCTTATCTTCCTGGCCATCGCGGACCTGCTGAACGTGGGCACCGGCATGGGCGGCGTCATCCTGGATATGACCGGGCACACCCGCCTCAAACTGATCAATTCCTTCCTGCGGCTTGGCCTGTACCTCGGACTCGACCTGCTGCTCATCCCGCGCTGGGGCCTGCTGGGGGCGGCCGTGGCTGTCCTGGTCGGGGAAGGCACGGTCAATCTGTTGCGCATGATCCAGGTGTACGTGCTCTTCAAACTGTTGCCCTTCAACCGCGGCTTCATCAAGCCGGTCGTGGCCGCGCTGGCTGCTGCCGGCGGCGCCCTGCTGCTGGGAATCTGGCTGCCGGCCGGAGTCGACCTCATCCGCGCCGCGCTGGGAAGCATCCTCCTCCTGCTGGTCTATGGCGGCCTGACATGGGCGATGGGCTTCTCGAAGGAAGAAGCCTTCATGCTGGACGGGCTGCGCAGCCGCGCCCTGAAATTATTCAAACGACCCTCCTGAGAGATGACGATGCAAACTGACCCTCGCCCCATTTTCATCGGCGGCCTCGACCGCTGCGGAAAAACGACCCTGCGGGCCTTCCTGGTTTCGCACCCCAACATTTCGATCCCCGCCGTGGGCTCGAACATGTGGACGTATTTCTACGGACAGTTCGGCGACCTGGGAAAACCCGAAAATTTCGAGCGCTGCCTCCAGGCCCTGCTGGAATACAAACACGTGCGCTTCCTCCAGCCGAATGCGGACGAGATTCGACGCGAATTCCGCCAGGGGCTGCCCACCTACGAACGCCTGTTTGGCATCATCCTCGAACAGCACGCCCGCCGCGAAGGCAAGCCGCGCTGGGGCGAGCAGACCGGGCTGATCGAGCGCTACGCGGACATCGTCCTCAAGGCCTACCCCGAGGGACGCATGATCCACATGCTGCGCGATCCGCGCGACCGCTATGTGGCTTCCCTCAAGATGTGGCCGAACGGCAGGGGCCGCGCGGGCGGTGCGACGGCCCGCTGGCTCTACACAACCACCCTGGCCAGGCGCAACCTAAAGAAATATCCCCGCCAATACAAGGTCGTGCGCTTCGAGGACCTGGTGCGTGAACCCGAAGCGACCCTGCAGGACATCTGCCAGTTCATCGGGGAGGAGTACGTCGCAGATATGCCCGCCATGAGCGGGGCGCCCGAGCATCGCGCCAAAATGCTGCGCGAAGTGGAATACGGCACGCGCATCTCCCCGCTGTCCCAGGCGCACATCGGGTTGTATCGCCTCAACCTGCCTAAACCCGAACTGGCCTTCATGCAAAGCATCTCCGGGGCCAGCCTGCGCGAGTTCGGATACGAGGTCGATCCCGTGCGCTTCCCTCCCGCGGCGGCTCTCGAGTACGCGTTCCTGCGCTGGCCGTCCAACTTTGTCCGTTTTGCCACCTGGCTGGGCATCGAATTGTTCCAGCACAACTACCCCGAGACCTTTGGGCGCAAGCCCGCCCAGAACATGGTCATCCGCGACACGGCGGGCGGCGCATGAACGATCCCATCTTCATCGGCGGCCTCGAACGCTCGGGCAAGACCTACATGCGCATGCTGCTGGCCGGGCATCCGCGGCTGACCTTCTCGTGCCGCACCAATCTGTGGACCTCCCACTTCGAGCGCCACGGCGATTTGACCCAGCCCGCCAACCTGAAGCGCTGCCTGGCAGCCTTGATGAAGTCGAAACACATCCGCGCCCTGGGCCCAGACCTCCCCCGCCTCGAACGGGAACTGGGAGCGGGTCCCGTTACCTACGGCCGACTCTTCGCCCTGATCCATGAGCAGCACGCCCGGGCCACCGGCAAGGCCCGTTGGGGCGACCAGACCGAATTCATCGAACAGAAGGCCGATGATATTTTCGCCGCCCATCCCGATGCAAGGATGATCCACATGCTGTGCGACCCGCGTGACCGCTACGAGGCCATGCTGCACAAATCCCATCGCCGCGTTGGCTTGGGCGTTGCCACGGCCCGCTGGCGGATCTCGGCCCTGCTGGCACAGCGGAACCAGGTCAAATACCCGGGGCGCTACAAGGTCATCCGCTACGAGGATATGGCCAGCCACCCACAAACGACCCTGTGTGAAACCTGCGAATTCCTGGGGGAGGACTTCCTGCCCGAAATGTTGACCATGCAGGGCGAGGCGCGTTTCGAAGGCCTGAACCGGGACGCGGAGGATGGGGGTCCGCTCACGGCGCAATACATTGGCAGGTATCGGCTTGGGCTGGGCGCGCGCGACATAGCCTATATCCAGAAACAGGTCGGAGGGTTGATGTCCGCCTTCGGGTATGCGCTGGAGCCGATCCAATTTTCGTGGCGGGAACGCCTGCGCTTCCACCTGCTGGATGAAACGGTCAACTCGCTCGAAGGGTTGGGCTGGCAGATCAAGGGCCTGACGAAGAATATCTGAGCATGGAATATATCGCTCCTGGCGCGATTTGCAATCCGCCAGATGGCCGTTGGATTACAAATCCAGCGGGAGCATTAATATCTGATGCATGGAACAGCTGAGCATGGAATACAGACCGATCTTTATTGGTGGATTGAGTTTTACCGGTAAAACCCAGTTGCGGTTGATGCTTTCAGCGCATCCCAACATTCTCATTTCCCGCCGCACGCATTTGTGGGATCGCTTCTACAATCGCTTCGGCGACCTGGGACGGGCGTCCAACCTGAAACGCTGTCTGAAGGAACTGCTGGCCTTCAAACCGATCCGCGCGCTGCGCCCAAATGCAGGCCAGATCCGCGCGGAGTTTGCGCAGGGGCCGGCCACGTATGAGCGCCTGTTTGCCATTCTCCACGCGCAATACGCCCAAAGCGAGGGCAAACAGCGCTGGGGCGACCAGTTGGGCTTCATCGAACGCTACGCCGACCGGCTCTTCGCGGCCTACCCATCCGCCAGGATGATCCACATGCTGCGCGACCCCGGCGCGAGGTATGGGGAGAGCCAGGCAGCGTCCTCCCATCGCGTGGGCCGCATCGGCTGGGAAACGGCCTGGTGGCTGAGTTCGGCCCGTTTGGCGCGTCGCCATCAACATCTCTATCCCACCCAATATCGGGTCATTTACTACGAGCAATTATTTGACCGCCCGGAACAGACCCTGCGTGAGATTTGCAATTTTCTCGATGAGCCTTTTGAGCCGCAGATGCTGAAGGTCGGGGAGATCGAGGCACACGCGGCAGGGACGGGACGTCCGCTGGTGAAGCGCGACCTGCACTTCATCCACGCGCACGCTGGACAGCCGATGAAACATTTCGGATATGGGTATGCCGACCAGCGCCTCTCCTGGCGGGAACGGCTCCTGTACGGGCTGGCGCTGCCGGTCAACCTGGCCGCCCTGCTGGCCGGCACACTGGGATCCGGGTTGGGCCAGCGTGAACTGATTCAAAAGGAGTTGAGCTTATGAACAAGGGACCGATTTTCATCGCCGGTCTGGAGCGCAGCGGCACGAGCCTGCTCTACGCCCTGCTGGCTTCCCATCCAAACATCGCCATGACGCGCCGCACCAACCTGTGGACTTATTTTTATAACCAATACGGCGACCTGGGCGAACCGAAGAACTTCGAACGCTGCCTCAGGGACCTGCTGCGCTACAAGCGCCTGGTGCCCGTTCAACTGGATGCGGAGAGACTGCGCCGCGACTTCACCGTCGGCCCGATGACCTATCCGCGCCTGTTCGCGTTGATCGAGGAACAGTATGCCCGCCGCCTGGGACGTCCGCGCTGGGGCGATAAATCGCTGAACACCGAACGCTACGCCGAACAGATCTTCGAAGCCTATCCCCATGCGCGCATCCTGCACATCCAGCGCGACCCACGCGACCGCTACGCCTCGGCTGTGAAGCGCTGGAAGGTCAGCCGCGGCGGCGCGGGCGTGGGAAGCGCGGTCTGGCTGTCCTCGCTCGAACATGCGCGCCGCAACCAGGCGCGCTACCCGGGCCAGTACATGATCGTGCGCTACGAGACGCTGGCCAGCGAGCCTGAGCGTACCCTGCAAACGATCTGTGACTTCATCGGGGAGGAATACACCCCGCTCATGCTTTCGATGAAGGGCGCGGAGCAATTCGCCGACGAGGGCGGCAACAGTTCCTATGGACAGTATGAGCCGGGCCGCATCTCCACGCGCTCGATTGGGCGCTATCGTGAGGTGCTCTCCCCGCGCCAGATCGCCTTCATGCAGATGACCAGCGCGGTCGAGATGGCCGACTTCGGGTACGACCTGGACAGGATCAAACTGTCCCTGCTGGACGGATTGCTTTTCACCTTCCTCGACATTCCGGTCAATTACGTGCGCATGGCCATCTGGCGCGTGCGCGAGTCCTTCCTGAACCGCATTGGGCGCGCGCTGCCCTCCTATCGAATCATCAAAGAGACCGAACAGGCCGGCGCAGGCGCGTAGATCGTCAGCAACCTTGATCAAGACAAGATGAAATTCGTTAATAGACTTCTCCCCCAGTTCCCTGCATTTCAAACCCGCCGGCGCCAGCTGCCCGTGCGGGACATCCTGTATGGGCTGGCGGCCGTCATCATCGGTCTGCTGATCGCGCGCCTGATCGTGATGGACCTGTGGCACATTGCAGCCGTGGTGATCTTTGCCGTCCCGTCCATCATCGTGTTGCAGCGTTATCCCTTCCTCTCCATCATCGTCTGGCTGGCCATCGACCCGTTTTTGATGACTGCCACCTCATCCTGGGAGCGTCAGGTGTACTGGGTGATCCATCGCGCCCTGCCATTGTTCACCCTCGTGCTCATCCTGCTGCCTTCCGCGCTGGGAATGAGCGCCAAAAAATTGCCCAAACTAGGTTTTCCTGAAATGCTGATGGGAATCTACGTGCTGGAAAGCCTGGTCTCCGTCTGGTACGACAACCTGACCCCGCTGGCGACCACCTACCTGGTCTACGACCGCATCGTCATCCCGATCTGCCTGTACCTGATCGTGCGCCTCTCCAGCCCGGACGAACGCGTGATCCGCTGGCTGGTGCCGGTCATGTTTTTCGTGGCCCTGAGCCAGACCGCCATCGGTACAGTCACCTGGATCGCCCCGGGCGCCCTGCCCGCCAAATGGGTGGACTACGAAAACCACCGCACCATCGGCACACTGATCAATACGAACGCCTATATCACGACCCTGATCCTCTCCGGGTTCATCTCGCTGCATTACGGCCTGCAGCTGGCCGCGGGCCGCCTGCGGACGATGTCCATCCTGACCTTCCTGCTGACGGTCTACTGCATCTTCATCGCCTTCTCGCGGGCCGGCTGGCTGGCCGGGCTGCTCGCCCTGGTCGGCTTGTTCTTCATTTACCCCAGGTTCCTGACGCGGCTCGGACTGGTGATCGTCCCCGCTTTTTTGATCATCGCCGCGCTGTTCCTGCAAACCCAGATCCGCTGGGCGGGGGAACGGTTGATGTCCGAACGCTCCGAAAATTCCGCGTTGAGCCGGGTGCCGGTCTACGCGGCCGCCGTCCGCATGTTCCTGACCCGGCCGGTCTTCGGGTGGGGCTACGGCAACTTCGACCGCTTCGACCGCCAGTTCCAAAATCCGCCGGTGGCCAATATCCCGGGCGACAACAAGGATCACGCCTCGCACAATTTCTTCCTGAGCATGCTGGCAGAACAGGGCCTGGTTGGCATTTTCACCTATCTGGGGCCGCTCTTCTATTGGCTGGGATTGACCATCAAGCATTTTTCCAAAATGCCCAGGGATGGATTTTGGAGCCGCAAGATCATGGTCATCTTCTGGATGACGCTCCTGAGCCATTTCATCGTCTACAACTTTGCCAACATGCGCGTCGTCTTTGGACTGGGGGCCTGGTGGCTGACCCTCGGCTTGATCGCCCGCTTTATGGATGCGCACCAACATCGGTTCGCCCGGCAGACGGCCAGGAGTTCCGTATCCCAACAGGTGGGAACCGCCTCCATGAAACGGGAACAGGTCTGAGGCCATGAGCAAAGCATTGACTCACCATAACGGGATCAGCCTGAAGCCCAGCGCCTTCCGCCGCTTCCTGAAGAGCGGCGCGGGCGCGCTCCTCTTCCGCAGCGCAGGCTATCGCAGGCTGTTGATGTTCCGCCACTTCATCGCTTCGTACTACTCAGCCTGGACCGCGCCCGATCAGTTCAAGGATGTGCGCACCTACTGCATGTTCGTCGGCCACAACAAGAGCGGGGTCAGTATGATCGGCGCCCTGCTGGACGCGCACCCGGACGCGATCCTGTCCGATGAAGCCGATGCGCTCGAATACGTGCGGGCGGGTTTCAGCCGCGACCAGATCTTTCACATTTTGCTGCGGCAGTCGCGCCGCGAACTACGCAAGGGACGCGTCACGGCGCGCCGTCTCCAGCCCTATTCCTACCTGGTGCCCGGCCAGTGGCAGGGACGCTACCGCAGCCTGCGCGTGATCGGGGACAGCACGGCCGGGTCATCCACGCGGACGCTGGGGCAACAGCCCGACCTGCTGGAGCGCATCCAATACACGCTGCCCGGCGTGCAGGTCAAATTCATTCAGGTGATCCGCAACCCCTACGACCCGATCAGCGCCATGATGGTGCGCGGCGGGCGTTCCTTCGAAAATGCGATCGGAACCTATTTCGCGTACTGCGAGACGCTGGCCACACTGCGAAAACAGATCGGACCGTCCCGCCTGTTGTCGGTACGCTATGAAGATTTCGTGCGGGACGGCAGGGCGCACCTGACGGATATTTGTGAATTTCTGGGCCTGCAAGCCGAGCCCGATTACCTGACCGCCTGCACCGATATTCTGCACGACGCCCCCGAGACCAGCCGCCAGTGGGTGGCCTGGGACACGGCCCACATCGACCAGGTCGCCGCGCAGATCGAACGCTTCGACTTTTTATCCGGATATGCCTTTCAATAAACCCATGTTGACCAACCTGTTCTCCCCCACCCAGATCGCCGACGCAAGGCCCGCCCATCCCGCCGCGCTCGAAAGCGTGAGAAGGCTGTTCGAGGCCTTTGCGCTGAACAATCTGCGCTATTGCCATTGGAAAAGCAACCTGCGTCTGGAGCATGGCATGTTGGGCAAGACCGACATGGACCTGTTGTTCGACCCGTCCCAGGCGGACCTGCTGCGGCGCGTGCTGGCCGAGCAGGACATCAAACGCGTGCTGGCCCCGCTCGGCAAACGCTACCCCGGCATCGAGGATTACCTGGGCTTCGATCACGAGACCGGCCGGCTCTTTCACCTGCACGTGCATTACCGGCTGGTGCTGGGCGAGCAGTTCGTCAAGAATTATCACCTCCCGCTCGAAGAACAATTCCTGAGTTCGACCGTCAGCGTGGGCGGGTGGGTCAACATCCCAACCCCGGAGCTGGAGCTGAGCATCCTGTGCCTGCGCGCCCTGCTCAAGTACCGCGACCGCGACGCGCTCAAGGATGTCCTCTCGATCCGCTCCTCCGGGCTGCCCGACCACATCCTGAACGAACTGGGCTGGCTGTCCAGGCAAACGGACATGGACGAGTTGACGCGCGTGCTCTCGGGCCTTTCGGACCTCCTGCCCGTGACCACCATCCTGGAATTTCTGGAAACCATCTCCACAAATCCGCGCGACGGCTGGAAATTGCTGAACCTGCGCGGACAGGTGCGCAAGGCCTTGAACCGTTATCAGCGCCAGAACCGTGTGACGGCTGTCGCGCGTTATTTTCGGGAACTGTGGCGGCGGCAGGTGCTGCCCCGCTTCCGCCCCGCCCGCGGCATGACACTGCCCAACGGAGGCCTGACCATCTCACTGGTCGGCGCGGACGGCTCGGGCAAGACCACCCTCAGCGGACAACTCGAAAAATGGCTGGGCTGGCGGCTGGACGTTCACAGCCATTACCTCGGCAGCAAGAAACCCTCGCGCCTCAGTTCCGTGCTGTACCTGGCCTTTCGCATGGCCCGCCGCAGTGGACATGAACTGGGCAAACGGCTTGGGAGCGGGAACTGGCTCGTGCGCGGCCTGGATGCCGCCCGGGCATTCCTCCTCAACGCGCATTATCTCTCCATCGGCCATGACCGCCTTCGCCGTTACGTCGCGGCGCGGGAACAAGCCCGCGGCGGTTCGGTTGCGCTCTTCGACCGCTTCCCCTACGAATCCCCGCTGGACGGCCCGGAGATACAGCCGAATGGCGGCGGAATACTGACCCCTTTCCTTTCCGAGCGCGAGAAAAAGCTGTACCGCCAATTCGGCCGACCGGATTTGATCGTGCTGCTCAAGGTGCCCCCCGAGGTTTCCCACCAGCGCAAGCCCGACCACGCGCTGGAGACCCTCCAAAAGAAAGTCGCCGCCCTCGGGAAACTGGAAGCCAGCCTGCGCGCGGACGCTTCCGCACATTGGACGACCCAGGACGCCGACCTGCCCCTCGAAGACGTGCTGCTACAGATCAAGCGCAAGATCTGGGCCGCCCTATGAGCCTGACGGTCGTGGAGTTCATCAGCACGCCGGGCGCCGGCAAGACCACCCTGCTGCCGGCCGTGAAGACATTTTTTGCCGCGCGCGGACTGCGCACCTGGCCGGTCATCGAGGCCGCCCGCCCCTTTGCGCGGCGCACTCCGCTCGGACGGCTGGTCGGCGCGTATGCCCCGCCGTCGCTGAGAGGCCCGCTTTTGTGGCAGGTCTTCCATCACTCCAGCCGTCTGCGCCAGGCAGCCTTCCAGCGCGAGAACCGGGAACTGATGGACTCGCTGCTGCGCTTTCAGCATGAACGTCCCATCTCTCGCGCCGACCGGGGACACGTTCTGCGCTGGTTCCTCAACCTGACCGGCCAATATCAGTTTTTCAAGGAATATGCCCAGCCCAACGATGTCCTGATCCTCGACGAGGGCTTTGTCCACCGCGTGGTTCAGCTCTTTGCCTCGGAAGCCGAAAAGCCGCAGGCGGCGCACATCCGCTCGTACCTGGAACTGATCCCGCTGCCGAACCTGGTCATTCACCCCCAGGCATCCCTGGAAACCTGCCTCCAGCGCGTCCACCGCCGCGGATTGTGGAAACGCTTCCAGGGACGCGGCGACGAGGTGGTTGCGCAGTTCATGGGCCATGCCCACGCCATCGTCCACCTGGCCGTGGGTCATGCCATCACGAAAGGCTGGCCCGTGATCCAGGTCAACAACGAAGCTGGCTCCCCCCAGGATGCGGCCCGCCGCCTGGAACAGGATCTCGCCAGCCTGTATGCGCCGATTGCAGAGCAAGTCTTCCTCCCGATCAACGCCTGAAAACCCATGAATACCATGACCCGCTTCGACATTCTGTATTTCCCCCGCCCCGCCCGACTATCGGCGGGCATCACGTCGCGCCTGCGCAGCGCGGATATCGAGCCGCAGGTGGTGCAATCCGTGCTGGCGCACTACGGCCTGGAATTGGCCGCGCCTTCGCGCAACATGCCCAACGCCCGCCGCAATCGCAACCTGATCGTGCGCACCGACGATGGCCCCAAGGTGCTCAAACTCTACCGCGCCGACTGGAGCGCCGACACCATCGCGTACGAACATTCGATCCTGCAATTCCTGGCCGGGACGAATTTCCCCGCCCCGCGCCTGCTCGCCAGCCCGGGCGGCGCGACCCGCGTCCAGCTTGGCGGGCGGACGTACTGCATGTTCGAATTCGTCGAAGGCCTGAATTATTCCTGGACCTTTCTTTTCCGCCCGCACCGCATGAAGTTGATGCGCACAGCCGGGCGCACGCTGGCGCTGCTGCACCGTCAACTGCTGGACTTCACCCCCAGAGGCAGCCATCACCTCGGGTTCGTTTCCCATCAGGGCGGCCGCGTGCGGGACATCGATTGGCACGTTCGAAAAGTCACCGAATTCAAGGAACGGTCGCGGCATTTGGATGACCCCAACGCGCGCTGGCTCATCGCCCACGCGGATGGGATCCTGCGCGACATGAGCGACCTGACCGACAAGCTGGGCGGCGTTTCCCTGCCGCGCACCATCATCCACGGGGACTTTGGCCTGCACAACATCATCTTCCAGGGCGGCGACCACGCCACCCCCATGGACTTCGAGCTGGCCCGCCTCGAATGGCGGCTCAGCGACCTGGTGTCCTGCCTCTCCAAGCTGCGCAACAGTATGGGCGAGCACGACATGGAATCGATCACCCAACTCCTCGGCGCCTACCAGCGCGAGTTCCCGATCAGCGACCAGGAATGGCAGTGGTTCCCGCAGGTCTGGAAATATTACAAGCTGGCCAAAGCCGTGCAGTATTGGAGTTCCTACTTCGAGACGGACGGTCCCGCCCACAAACTGTACCTGGCGCACGATGCCGTGAACCAGGCCGGGTGGCTGGGACGGCATCCTTTAACGGTGCCAGGCCTCAAGTCCTGGGTGAGGTGGGAGGCATGAAAAATGGCCGCCTGTGCGTGATGCAAATCATCAGCAACCTCGAGATCGGCGGCGCACAGGAGGTGGTGCGCACGCTGGCCGAGAATCTGGAACAGGCCGGTTGCAGTTCCGTCGTGGTCACGTTCAAGGACGGAGCGCTGCGCGCGGAGATTGAGCGGCTGGGCATCCCGGTGGAAATCCTGCCCGCGCGCGAGCACGGCATCACGGCATTGCCCGGGTTCCTGCTCGACCTGCTGCGCATTCGGCGGGCGCTGCTGGGCCTGCTCGAAAAATACAGCGTGGACATCGTCCAGACGCACCTGCTGCGCAGCCTGGATTTCCTGGTGCTCAGCCTGCGCTGGCAGGCGCGCGTGCGAATTTTCTGGACATTTCACAATGCGCGCTTCGAACTGCGCGAGGAACACCTGGCCCGCCACAAGTGGCTGTTCAAGCCCAAACGCTGGGGCTATCACAGCCTGTACAGCCTGGGCGCACGCGGAGTGAACCGCCTGATCGCGGTTTCAGAGGAGGTGCGGGCCTCCATCATGCAGAGCATGCCCGCCATCCCGCAGCAAAAGATCATCGCCATCAGCAACAGCGTGGATGTGCGGCGCTACGGCAAACGCCAGGAGCGGGCCAGCCTGCGGCGGGAATTGGGCCTGGAACCCTTTGACCAGGTCGCAGTGGTGGTGGCAACCTTCAAGGCACAAAAGGGACATCGCTTCCTGTTGGAGGCGCTGTTGGAAGTGATCGAATCATTCCCGCACTTGAAGGTGCTGTTGGCTGGAGACGGGGAATTGCGAACAGCCCTTCAAGCGCGAACGCGGGAATTGCGCCTCGAAAACCATATGCTTTTCCTCGGCAACCGCGGCGACGTCCCCGCCCTGCTGGCCGCCAGCGACCTGTTCATCCTGCCGTCGCTGTGGGAGGGGCTGCCGATGGCCCTGATCGAGGCCATGGCCAGCGGCCTGCCGGTCATCGCCACGCAGGTATCGGGCACCAGTCAGGTGATGTTTCATGGCGAAACCGGCCTGCTGGTCAAGCCAGGCGATTCCGCGGCGCTGGCGCAGGCCATTCGGCAATTATTGTCCGACCCGGGTCTGGCCGCCCAAATGGGACAGGCCGCCCGCCGCCGCGTGGAACTCCACTTCGGCGCCCGCAAACAAGCCCAGGAACATCTCGACCTGTTTACCAGTGAATTCAGCCCGCTCGACGCGGGCGCGACCTCTTGAGGAGTTGATTATGACCGATGGTCCCATCTTTATCGCCGGGCCCGACCGCAGCGGCACCACCCTGCTGTTCGCCCTGCTGGCATCCCACCCCAACATCTCGATGGTGCGCCGCACGAACATGTGGCGTTACTTCCATAACCGCTACGGCGACCTTGGGCAGGAGGATAACTTCGAGCGCTGTTTCAACGAGATGCTGCGCTACAACCGCATTCAAACCTTTCTGCAGCCGGACGCCGAGCGCATCCGCGCCGCGTTTGGGAGCGAGAAGCCGACCTACGGGCGCCTGTTCTCGCTGTTCCACCAACAGCACGCGGAAAGCCTGGGAAAGTTCCGCTGGGGGGACAAATCCCTGCACACCGAACATTACGCCGCGCGCGTTTTCGCCGAATTCCCAGACGCCAAGATCCTGCACATCACCCGCGACCCGCGCGACCGCTACGCCTCGGTGCGCAAACGTCACGGGCGGGACGTGCCGCGCCTGGGCGGGGCCAACGGCCGCTGGTTACTGTCCATGCGCAAGGCGGTGGACAACCAAAAGCGTTTTCCCGACCGCTATAAGATCGTCCGCTTCGAGGACCTGGCTGGCCGGCCCGAAGCGTCCTTAAAGGAAATCTGCGCCTTCGTCGGCGAGGAATACACGCCCGAGATGTTGAGCATGAGCGGCGCCAGCGACCACGTCAGCAGCGGCGGCAACAGTTCCTTCGGCAAGATCGAGCCGGGACAGATCTCCCAGAAACCCATCGGGCGCTATCGGGAGGTACTGTCCAACGTCGAGATCGCCTACATCCAATTGGTCGGCGGAAGTTTCATGCAGCAATTCGGCTATCCGCTCGATCCGATCCAATTATCGGGGATGGAAAAACTCAAGTTCTATGGGCAGGTGCTCCCCTCCAGCCTGGTCCGCATGGTTGGGTGGATGCTGGTGAGCACGCTCAAGATCCAACGCGGCGAACCCATCCCCCGTTCCCGTCTGTCATCGAAAAACACATCAGAGATCAGAGGACAATATGCTTAACTTTAACGGTATTTCGAAAAAATTGGCGGTCTCGCTGCGTTACCTCCTGCTGGCAGCCCTCCTGCTTGCCATTCTCCTGCCATCGGTCAGCACAGTCATCGCCGCCCGGCAGATCGAGGAAAGTCCCTGGTTCGAAGTGCGCACCATCTACACGCGGGAATATGGGAGCGGGGCCCCCGGCGGGTTTGCCTACTCGCCCAAGGCCAGGAGCTTCCTGCTGTGGAGCGGCGACAGCGACGTCAGCGGAATCGGGCTGAACGAGGACGCCATCGATACCCGGGGTCTCAAACTGTCGGTCGAAGATGCCCGCAACCTGGCTTTCAATGAATATACCAACAGCCTGTTCATCCTGGACAAGGCCAACACCCAACTGGATGAATACAAGGTCAACGAGAACGGCATCCCCGAACCCAACACCCGTGCCAGCCGAAGCCATAACGTGAGCGCGGTCGGACTTGGCGACGTGCGCGGCATGACCTTCGATCCGCGCAGCGGACGCCTGTTCGCGTTGAACGCGTCCGGCAACCAGATTGTCATTCTCGCGCCCGGCCCGGACCTGGGCTTCGACGGGGACACAGCCCTGCGCGACAGCCGCGTGCAGCAACTCAGCCTGGAGAAGTTGGGATACGCCGGTCTGCAAGGCCTGGCCTATAACCCGGACAACGATCATCTTTATCTCCTGGACGCCGCCAATCGAATGGTTTACGAGATCACCCAGGCTGGGGAGCAGGTCTCCCACTTCAACCTGGCCACGCTGCCGCTCGACCATCTCCGCATGATGGTGTTTGCTCCCAGCGGCGATAACACGGATGACCCATCCACCCAACATCTCTTTTTCCTGGGCGACGTACTTCAGGCGGGCGGGGGCCAGACAGCGGCAGGCACACCCAACGGCGAAATCATCGAACTGGCCCTGACGGCCCAGCCGGCTGCGCCGGTGTCTGCCCTGCTGGTTTCCACCACCCTGATCCAGACCATCAACACGTCCAACAGCGCCTGGAATCCCTCCAGCCCCGACCCGGCCGGTGTGGCCTATTGGCCCGCGCACAAGACCCTGCTCATCAGCGACAGTGAGGTGGAGGAAATGCCGCCCTATTGGACCGGCAAGAACGTTTTCGAGTCGACCCTGACCGGCGGCCTGGTCAGCACCTGCACCACCTCCCCGACCTTTTCGAACGAGCCGACCGGCACCGCCATCAACCCGCTCAATGGACGCGTGTATTTCTCGGATGACAACGCCAACCGTATCTATGAAGTGAACCCCGGGGCGGATACGATCTACTGCACCGGAGATGATATCGTCACCTCGGTCAACGTCTTCTCGAGCTACGGCATCGACGACGCCGAGGATGTTTCGATTGGGCAGAATACCATTTTCATCGCCGGCGGCATCGACGCGGAAGTATATATGTTCAATCTGGGAGCCAACGGGGTGCTTGGCGCAGACGATGGCCCAGTGATGCATTTCGACACAGCCGCAGCCGGCTTCCAGGATCTGGAAGGAGTAGCCTACAACCCGGACCTGCCCAGCGTGTTCGTGGTCAGCACGAATGGCAGCGACCGCTATGTCGGTGAATTCACCCTGGGCGGCACCCTTCTCAACACCTATGACCTGGCCTATCTGGGCAAGGTGGCGCGTTCAGGGCTGGCCTACGGGCCTGGCAGTCAGAATCCAACCATCAAGAGCCTGTACATCGTCAGCCGCGGCGTGGACAACGGTGCCGACCCCAACGAGAACGATGGCAAGGTGTGGGAAGTCTTCCTGGGCAACGTGCAAGTCCCACCCACCCAGACGCCCACCTCCACCTTGACCGTTACACCGGACCCGAACGTGACGCCCACCTGGACCCCCACGCTGACCAACACGCCGACCACCTCCCCCACCCCAACCACCACTTTCACCCCGACGGCCACCGCAACCATTACCCCGCCGGTCGGCGCATCCTCCAACCCCATGTACGTTTCGTTTGCCAGCAATGGGACGGTCGGCGGTGTGGCCTTCGCGGATGAAGACATCCTGAAATTCGACGGCGCCAGTTGGAGTCTGTACTTCGACGGCTCGGACGTGGGCGTAACCTCGCCCGACACCTTCGGCTTCTCGGTGATCGACTCATCCACACTGCTCTTTAATTTCTCCAGCGCCATCACGCTCGGCGGCATCCCCTTCACGCCCAACGACATCGTGCAGTTCAACGCCACCTCGCTGGGACTCAACACCGCCGGGACCTTCAGCATGTACCTGGACGGCAGCGACGTGGGCCTGGACACGACCGCCGAAAACATCGATGCGGTCAGCCTGCTGCCCAATGGACACGTGCTGGTCTCGACGACCGGCAATCCCGCCGTGCCCGCCGTAACCGGGGCCGATGAAGACATCCTGGAATTCACCCCAGCCTCCCTGGGCGATGCGACCAGCGGCACCTGGACGCTGTACTTCGACGGCTCGGACGTCGGCCTGGCCAACAGCAGCAGCGAGGATACCGACGCCCTGGACGTGATCGGCGGGAACATCTACCTCTCCACCCTGGGCGCCTTTTCCGTGCCCGGCGTGTCCGGTGAAAATAACGACATTTTCATCTGCGTCCCCACCTCCCTGGGCAGCGTGACGGCCTGCACCTACCAGCCATCGCTTTACTTCGACGCCAGCACCTGGACGTTGGGCACGAACAACATCGACGCCTTTGCCTATCTGGCCCTGGGACCGATCCCAACCGCCACCTCAACTTCAACCCCGACCAACACACCGGCCCCCACCGAGACCTTCACCCCGACACTTACGTTCACTGCCGGTCCGTCGCCGACCCCCACGAATACGTTTACGCCCACCGTTACCAATACCGCAACGGACACCCCCACGAACACAACCACACCGACCATCACCAACACCCCAACCGACACGCCCACCTTCACAGCCACGTTCACTGCCACCAATACACCGACTGCAACCCTCACGCCTTCCCCCACTCCGCTTCAATCCAACCAGCCGCTTTACCTTTCCCTGAGCGGCGGCGGGACAGTCGGCGGCGTGGTGGCTGAAGACGTGGACATCCTGTACTTCAATGGTGTCAACTGGGCCATGTTCTTCGACGCCTCGGACGTGGGCGTCTCCACCAGTGGGCAGGACTTGAATGACTTCGTGATCGTCAACCCGACCACCGTGCTGTTGACCTTCAACGCAGCCACCACTGTGGGGGGCGTGGCCGTCGACCCGTGGGACGTGGTGCAGTTCAATGCCACCGCGCTGGGCGACCTGACCAGCGGCACCTTCACCAAATACTTCGACGGCGAGGATGTCGGTTTGGACACCTCCAACGAGTTGATCGATGCGCTCGACCTGCTGCCCGACGGCCGCATCCTGATCTCGACCAGCGGCAGCCCGTCCATTGCGGGCATCTCCGGTGCGGTGGATGAGGACATTCTGGCCTTCACCCCGGCCAGCCTGGGCGACGTGACCAGCGGCACCTGGGCGCTGTACTTCGACGGCTCGGACGTCGGCCTGGCCGACAGCGGCAACGAGGACACCTCCGGCCTGGATGTTGCCTCGAACGGCAGCATCTACCTTTCGGTCGTGACAGACTTCGCGGTCACCGGCATCTCCGGCCTGAACGAGGATGTGTTCGTCTGCATCCCGACCTCGCTGGGCGATGTCACCGCCTGCAATTACCAGCCGGCGCTCTACTTCGACGGCAGCGGTTGGGCGCTGGACGCCAACGCCGTGGACGGCATCCACATCCCATAGCATGAAAGACTTTTCCCTCGTTTACGTAATCGGAACCTATCCCGGCCTGACGACCACCTTCATCGACCGGGAGATCCGTGCCATGCGCCAGCATGAGGCGCGCGTGCGGGTGCTTTCCATCCGCAGGCCGCAGGCGCGCCCCTCGGCGGCGCAGCAGGATTTGCAGGAGATCACCTCCTACCTGCTGCCGCCCGCTTGGGGACGGCTCATTCTGGGACAGCTGCGCTTTGCACTGCGGCGCCCGTCGGCCTACTTCGGCACCCTGTTCGAGCTGCTCTCACAGCCCCACCCGGGTATTGCGTCCCGCTTGAGGACGTTCCTGCACTTCCTCGCAGGCGTGTACGCGGCCCAGATCATCTCCGAACAAGCCTGCGGCCACATCCATGCCCACTTTGCCGACCGCGCTTCGACTGTAGCGCTCGTAGCCGGCCGCCTGCTGGACATCCCCTACAGCCTGACCGCCCACGCCAACGACATTTACGTCAAGCCGCTGCTGCTGCCGCTGAAATTCTCGCGGGCGCGCTTCATCGCGACCTGCACCGCCTACAACAAACAGCACCTGGCGGAAACCTACCACCTGAACGGCAAATTACATTGCTTCCATCACGGGCTGGATACGCAAACCTATCAGCCCCAGGCAGACCCCGCGCTTGCGGCCCTGCCCTTGATCACCTCGGTCGGACAACTCAAGGAGAAGAAAGGTTTCTCCTTCCTGTTGAAGGCCTGCCGCATCCTGGTAGACAGGGGCTTCCTGTTCCATTGCCAGATCATCGGCGAGGGGCCGCTGCGGGGCGAGTTGGAGAAGCACATCCGCGACCTGGGCCTGGAGGAAATCGTCAGCCTGCGCGGCGCACTCCCGCATGAGGAGGTGACCCGCGAATACCAGCGCTCTGCGCTGTTCGTGCTGCCCTGCATCACCAGCGCGGACGGCGACCGCGACGGCATCCCCAACGTGATCCTGGAAGCCATGGCCACGCAGGTGCCGGTGATTTCCACGCAGCATTCGGGTATCCCGGAGGTTGTGGCCAGCGGCGTGAACGGCCTGCTCGTGCCGCCCTCCGATGCCGCCGCCCTGGCCGAGGCCATCGCCCGCCTGCTCGAAGACCCCGCGCTGAGGAAGCGCATGGGCGAACGCGGACGGCAGATCGTGATCGAGCAATTCGATGCGGCGCGCAACGCCCACCGCCTGCTCATGGAAATGGTCAAATCATGACGACGAACGCACATCCGTTTTCAGCCTATGCAGACCGAACCCTCTTCCTGGTGTGGGGACCGCCGAGTCACGGGCCGCGCAGTCAGGTCTTTGCCAGGGAGTTGGGGATTCGGGAACTACATTTCCTCCAGGTGACGGCCCGCCGCGGATTTTTATCCGCGCTGTTCAAGTATCCACTCCTCGCGGGGCGGACGCTCGGCCTGCTCCTGCGCAAACGGCCGCGGCTAGTCTTCGTGCAGAGTCCGCCCGGGCTGGCGGTGCTGTTCGTGGCCCTCTATTGCCTGTTGAGCGGAAGCCGCTACATCGTGGACGCGCACAGCGCCGCCCTGCTGCTCCCCTACTGGACGCGCCCGCGCTGGTTCTGGGCCTTCCTCGCCCGCAATGCCCTGACCACCATCGTCACGAATGAACATTTCGCGCAGATGCTGGCAGACTGGAAGGCCCGCGCGCTGGTCCTGCGCGATATTCCCACCGCCTTTCCCGACGGCGCGCCCTACCCGTTGAACGGAAGTTTCAACGTGACCGTCGTCAACACCTTCTCGGATGACGAACCGCTGAAACAGGTCTTGCAGGCCGCGCAGGGCATGGAAGGCGTGCGGTTTTACATCACCGGCAAAGTCAGCCGCGCCAATCCAGACCTGGTGAAGGGCGCGCCGGCCAACGTCAATTTCACGGACTTTCTGAGCACGGAACAATATTATGCGTTGATGCGCGGCAGCCATGCCGTCATGTGCCTGACCACCCGCGACCACACCATGCAGAGGGGCGCCTGCGAAGCGCTCTCCCTGGGACGGCCAATCGTCACCTCACACTGGCCGCTGCTGCGCGAATATTTCCACCAGGGCACGGTGCATGTGGATAACACCAGCGATGGCATCCGTCAGGGAGTCCATGAGATGAAAGCGAACTATGCCGGGTATCTCTCGGGAATCCGCGAGATGCAGGTCAGCCAGCAGGCTGAATGGCAGAAAAAAATCGGGGAGCTGGCCGCACTGGTCGGGTCCGCGCTGGGGGCGTAAAGGTCAATTGTGAGGCGGAATGTAATTCCGCCAGTGTTCATCTCCGCGGGATGCCATCCCGCGCCACAGTTGGCAGAGATCGTTTTCGATACCGTTGAACCCTTTATCAGTTCAAAGACGAGGAGAGAAAAATGTCCAACATTAGCATTTTCGGTTTGGGATACGTGGGCGCCGTTTCGCTGGCCTGCCTGGCGGACAATGGCCATCACTTGATCGGCGTGGACGTCAACCCGCTCAAGGCGGACATCATCAACCAGGGACGCAGTCCGATCATCGAAGCCGGGCTGAACGAGTTGATGAAAAAGGGCGTGGACTCGGGCTCCATCCACGCGATCATGGATTCGCGCGAGGCCGTGCATTCGACCGAGTTGTCCATCATCTGCGTCGGGACGCCCAGCAATTCGAACGGCAGCCTTGACCTGAATTACGTGGAAAAGGTGGCGCAGGAAATCGGGCGCGCGCTGGCCGACAAAAAGGAGTATCACGTCGTGATCCTGCGCAGCACCGTGCTGCCGGGCACGACCGAGGAATTGTTGATCCCGACCCTGGAGCAGGCCTCGGGCAAAAAATGCGGCGTCGATTTTGGGGTGTGCTTCAACCCCGAGTTCCTGCGCGAAGGCACCTCCATCAAGGATTTCTACAACCCGCCCTTCACCGTCATCGGCGCGGAGGATGGAAAGGTGGCCGAGGTCGTGCAGGACCTGTACGGCGCGCTGGAAGCGCCCCTGCGGGTGACGTGCATCCGCGTGGCCGAGATGATCAAGTACACCTGCAATACCTTTCACGCCCTCAAGGTCACGTTTGCGAACGAGATCGGCAACATCTGTAAGGAGGGCGGCATCGACAGCCACAAGGTAATGGAGATCTTCTGCCTCGACACCAAGTTGAACCTTTCGCCCTATTACCTCAAGCCGGGCTTTGCCTTCGGCGGCTCGTGCCTGCCCAAGGACCTGCGCGCGCTGACCTACCTCAGCCGCCACTACGACCTGGACCTGCCCGTGCTGGAATCCATCCTGCCGAGCAACGAACGCCAGGTGGATCGGGCCTATCGCCTCGTCACCCAGGCGGGCAGCAAGAAGGTCGGCGTGCTGGGCTTCAGCTTCAAGGCCGGGACGGATGACCTGCGCGAAAGCCCCATCGTCGAACTGATCGAGCGGTTGATCGGCAAGGGCTACGAGATCCAGGTTTACGACCGCAACGTGTCGCTGGCCAACCTGCACGGGGCCAACCGCGCCTACATCGAGAAGGAGATCCCGCACATCGCGCAGTTGATGTGCGACACCGTCGAGACGGTGATCGAAGGCAGCGACGTGATCGTGATCGGCAACAACTCCCCCGAATTCCAGAACATCCAGACGCGCTACAACGGCCGCCACGTCACCATCGACCTGGTGCGCATCGCCGGGGAAAAGACCTCCACCGAACAATATCAGGGCATTTGCTGGTAACCGCATGAACAACGCGCTCAGCATCGCGGCGAAAGGCAAAGGCGTCTTCAATACGGCGCGGCGCGCGGCTGTCATCATGGGGCGCTACGGGATCACCGCGCACAAAATGGATGGCATCCTGGCGCATTTTGCGCGCCTGCTCGACGAGTACGATTGCGGCGGGACATTTCCGCTTGTGGCGGCGGCGCTGGCGCGCAGCCGCGGCGTCGCCGAAAAATACCAGGGCCGCAACCTCGAGTACGCCATTCACGGCTACTATCATATCGACCACAAGCAGTTATCCTTCGAACAGCAGGCCGAACACTTCAGCAGGGCCAGGCTGAAATTCGAGTCGCAGGGACTGGCGGTCAGCGGACTGCGCTGTCCGTACCTGCGCTGGAATGGCGACACCCTGGCCGCTATCAAACAAGCAGGCCTGCTGTACGACTCCAGCCAGGTGATCGCCTGGAACGTGGCGAAGGAAAACGAATCGGAATCCTACCGCCGCGTGCTCGGCTTCTATGGCGCGGTATCTGCGGATGAACACCTGGCCCTGCCCCGCCTGGAGAATGGGCTGGTGCGCATCCCCTACTGCGTGCCCGACGACGAGGCGCTGATCGACCGCCTGCGCTTCGATTCGGGCGGGGCGCTGGACAATCCCTGGCTGGCGATTTTGCGGGAGACCCATCGGCGCGGCGAGCTATTCACCCTGGGCCTGCACCCCGAGCGGATTCACCTGTGCGAGGCGGCCCTGCGCGAGACGCTCAAGGCCGCGCGCCAGCTCCGCCCCTCGGTCTGGTTCGCGCGCCTGGACGTGATCTCACGCTGGTGGCTGGAACTTGCAGACGCCCAGGTGCAGGTGCGCAGCGAGGCGAACGGCCTGCATCACGTGGACGTGAGCGGGCCGAAAGGCGTCACGCTGCTGGCGCGCAACGTGGATACGCTGCTGGAGGGCAAATACTGGGACGGGGTCTGGAGCCGGTTAAACGGGACCAGCATCACGGTCCAGAGCGAAATGCGGCCGGTGATCGGCATCCCGCCCGCGTCGCCCGCCCGCCTGTCGGCCTTCCTGCGCCAGCAGGGCTACATCGTCGAGACGATGGAGGATGGCAGGGCCTGCTCGCTCTTCATCCAGCGCGAGAGTTTCAATCATGAGAACGAAAAAGCGCTGGTCGGGGAAATCGAGAAAAGCACTGCGCCGCTGGTACGCCTCTCCCGCTGGCCCGACGGCGCGCACAGCGCCCTGTGCGTCACGGGCGACATCGATGCCTTGACGATCTGGGATTACTACCTGCGCTTCGTCGGCAGGTAGATGGAACCTGAGTCATGACCATTTTGAAACGTATTCTTCTTTTTGGAATGACCATCGCCCTGTTGGCGGGTTGCGCTCCACAAAAAATCAACCTGGAACTAGAACCAGAGTCGATGCGCGGCGTGTGGGTGCAGCGCAAATCCGTGACCACGCGCGAGGACATCGATGAGGTGATTCGCAGGGTGGAACTGGGCAGGTTCAAACAGATCTTCGTCGGCGTGTTCACAGGCGGCATGGTGCTGTACCCCAGCGAAGTGGCCGTGCAGCGCTACGATGTGGAGGCGGGCTTCGATCCGCTGGCCTACCTGGTGCAGGAGGCGCACGGGAGGAACATCCAGGTACATGCCTGGTTCGAGGTGGGACGCGTGGCCGATGCGAAGGGCAGCTCGGTGGTGATCGAGAAACACCCCGACTGGGGCCTGGTCGGACCCGACGGCAAGACCCTGCCCTGGCTCAATTTCTCCCATCCCGACGCGCGCCAGTTCATCAGCGACCTGGTGATGGAAGCCATGCAGCGCGGCGTGGACGGCATCCATTTCGATTACACGCGTTATCCCGGCGCGGAATGGGGCTTCGATAACTACAGCATCTCCGCATTCAACCAGGGGCACGATTTCGATTTGAACGAACTGCGCTACGCCGAAATACCCGCCTACGGCCTCTTCGAAGGCAACGCCCTGCTCCTGCCCTCCACGGCACAGGTGCTGGCGAGCTTTTCGAATGGATACCCGGCCGTGATGCTGAATCAATTTGGCAATGGCCAGGCCCTGATCCTGAACTGGCAGGCGCACGAGCGCAAGACCGCCATCGGCGACGAGATCCTGAAGCGCGGCATCCAGGCCCTCAAACAGGAAAATGGCCTTGTCTACCTGCTGCAATCGGAGCGGACGGCGGCCAAGTACGGCCAGGGTGATTTCGACGACACCTACGAGTGGCTGGCGTCCTTCATCGGGAATCCCTTCACGATCACCCCCGCGGAACTGGACGGCCTCGATCCCGATTCCGTGCTGGTTCTGCCCGCTGTTTATCTTTTTTCGGAGGAGGAGGCCGCCCGTCTGGCGCGCTTCGTCGACCGCGGCGGGGGCGCGATCTTCATCGACAGCCCGACTCCCTCGATGAACTTGAAGGACCTGCGCGCCGTGACCGGCATGCAGGCGGCTCACGACCACTTCGAGGACTGGCTGTTGATGACCCCCAACGGCGCGCATGATCTCATCCCCACAGCCGACCGCCCGACGGATCTGGATTTTTATGAGCAGCGCAACACACAGTGGCGGGCCTTCCGCATGGAAGGGATCAATTCCCTGCTGCGGGAGGTGTACGGACGTGTGAAGGAGACGGCCCCCCATGCGCTGGTGACGGTCACCATCACGTCGGACATCGAGCAGGCCAGGCAGGAGAACCTCCAGGATTGGCAGGCCTGGCTGGATGAGGGCTACATCGACCTGCTGATCCCGCGCGCGTACGCGGCCACGTTCGAGGAATTGGACGCCACCCTGAGCGAATGGTCATCCACGTTCGACCGATATGGACGCCTGTCCTACGGCCTGATCGCATACGTCGACTATGGCGACGAAGAGGAACAAAAGTCGCCGCGGAACCTGATCCAGGAGATCGAGCTGGCGGTGCGCGACGGCTCGGACGGCTATCTGCTCTTCGACCTGGAACACATCAGCGATGCGCAACTGGAAGCGCTCGCAAAATCCATCCCCTGACTGGAGTTTTATGAATATGAAGATCGTTCACACCTTGGAGGAAGGCCCCTGGCGGGATTTCGTGCTGAACAATCCGCGCGGCAACATCTTCCACTCGCCGGAGATGTACCATGCCTTTGCGCGCGCAAAAGGGTATGAACCCGAGCTTTGGGCGACGGTGGATGATGCAGGTGGCATCCAGGCCTTGATCCTGTCTGCCAATATCACCGTGATCGGCGGCATCTTCCGTTTCATGACGACCCGCTCGGTGGTGTATGGCGGTCCGCTGTGCGTGGAAGGGGAAGCCGGCCGGGCCGCGTTGAGTTTTTTGCTGCGCGAATACAAACGCCAGGCGGGACGGCGGGTGCTGTTCACCGAATTTCGCAACGTCCACGATGTGACCGACCTGCTGCCCACGCTCGAAGCCAACGGCTTCGCCTATGAAGGGCACCTGAATTTCCTGATCGACCTGACCCGCCCCAGCGAGGAATTGTGGAAGAACATCCGCTCGAATGCCCAGCGCAACATCCGCAAGGCGCAGAAATCAGGCGTCACTATCGTGGAGGCGGGTTCCTCCGCTGACCTGGGGGCGGCCTACGCCATTTTGCAGGATGTTTATCATCGCATTCAAGTGCCCCTGCCGAGCCTGTCATTTTTCTCCGCCGTGTTCGAGGAACTGCATCCCAGGGGCATGATGCGCATCCTCTTCGCCAGGCTGGGCGAGGTCAACATCGGGGTGTTGATGCTGCTGATCCACCAGGGCAGCGTGCTGTACTGGTACACCGGCCCCCTGCGTGAATACGCCGAATACCGCCCGGGCGACCTGATGGTCTGGAGCGCGCTGGAACTGGGCCGGGAACTGGGCTGCCACACCTTCGATTTTGGCGGCGGCGGCAAACCGGACGAAGAGTATGGCGTGCGCGATTTCAAACTCAAGTTTGGCGGCCGCCAGGTCAACTACGGGCGGAACGTCTGCGTCCACGCGCCGGCCCGCCTGAAGTTGAGCGAGTTCGGGTATCAGCTCGCCAGGAAATTCCTGTGATGTGGCTTATTCGATTTTTTCAACAGACGGATGGGAACCATGAGTGAAAAACAGAATCTCCGGCGGCATTGCATGATCGTGCATGCCTATTATCCGCACGACGAGACGCGCGTCGAACGCGAGGCGCAGGTATTGGTCCAGAACGGGTACGAGGTGGATGTCATCTGTCTTCGACATTCCCCCGAAGAATCCAATCGGGAGACGGCGGGAGGAATCACCATTCACCGCCTGCCGGTGCGGCGCGACAAGAGCCGCGGCCTGATGGGCCAGTTGTTCGAGTACCTGTCCTTTTTCACGCTGGCGCTGTTCAAGGCGGCGGCGCTGCATGGAAAAAGAAAGTATGCCGTGGTCGAAACCCACAACCTGCCCGATTTCCTGGTCTTCGCCGCGTTATGGCCCAAATTGATGGGCGCGCGGGTCATCCACAACATCCACGACGTCATGCCCGAGTTCTATGCGGCGCGCTTCAAGAGCGGCATGGACAGTTGGCCGGTGCGCCTGGTGCGCTGGCAGGAAAGCCTTTCATGCTGGTTTGCCGACCACGTCATCACCGTGACCGAAGCCTGGCGGCAGTCGCTGATCGAACGCGGCCTACCTGCGCAAAAGGTCTCGGTGGTGATGAACATCGCCGACGGGCGGGTCTTCAACGGCGAAACCGTCGAACGTCCATCGAACGGGGATCAACGCTTCGAGTTGATCTATCACGGCACGCTGGCGCACCGCTACGGCATCGACCTGATCCTGCAGGCCGTGTCCCAACTTCAGGCGGCCATCCCGCAGCTTCACCTCACCGTGCATGGCCGCGGGGAATATTTGCAGGACCTGCTCGGACTGGCCAGGAAACTGCAATTGAACGGACAGGTGACGTTCAGCACCGCCCTCCTGCCCATGGCGGACCTGCCCGCCCTCATCGCCCGCGCCGACCTGGGCATCGTCCCCTACCGCCGCGACGTGTTCACCGATGGGATCCTGCCGACCAAGCTGATGGAGTACACCGCCCTGCACGTGCCGGTCATTGCGGCGCGCACGCCCGCCATCGAAGCCTATTTCGACGAGAACATGGTGCAATATTTCCCGTCCGAGGATGTCAACGCCCTGTGTGACGCGATCATTTACCTGTATATCAATCGCATGCGCCTGCAGCAATTGTCGGTGGAATCCAACCGCTTCAACGAAAAATACTCCTGGGCCAACATCGCCCGCGAATACCTGGAACTGGTCAACCGCCTGTCCGCATAGAGAGCGGCAGCCAGGATCAACCAGTACACGCCCTGCGCAATATGCGCAGGGTGTGTTTGTTTTTATCGAGCGTTGATATGAACCATCCCACGTCAATTAAAAAACTGGACAGGCATCTGCCTGTCCAGTTGATTTTAAGCATGGGCGGGGCGCAAGCGCGCTCAGGCTCCCGTGCTATGAACCTGCCGTAGCAGCCCGGCCACCATCTCCTCGGCGGGCATGGTGAGCGCGCCCTGCTGGAACATTAGCACACTGACCACCGGCATATCGACCATCATGTCCATGATGTCCATGCCAATGGCGGCCTCGTTGCCGTTCTTCTTATTGCCATATCGCTCGGCTTCGCCAAACGTTCTGCGGGTCTGGGTCTCGATTTGCTCGTAGAGCGCCCCCAGCACCTGTCTGCCGCGCGGGTCGGCCATCCACTCGCGCATGGTCGATTCCATGTCGAGGATGCAGGGCAGACACAGCGTGGATTCGAGGGTGGCGGTCAGGCGGCAGCGAATATCGGCGGCAGAGGCGCCGATGAGCAGGTCGAAGTCGCCTGTCTCGGTAATCCACTGCTTGTATTCGGGGTGGTAGTAGGCAAAGGCGCGGAAGTCCAGTTGGATCGAAACAGATTTGGTCTCGCCCGGCTGGAGTTCCACTTTGGCGAAGCCCTTCAGTTCCTTCTCGGGCCGCACCAGCGCAGATTTCTGGTCATGGACGTAGACCTGGACGATCTCCTTGCCCGCCACGCTTCCCGTGTTGGTCACGTCCACCGTGACCGTCAACCCATTCACATCCTTGAAGTTTTTCGCCGAGACTTTGGCGTTGCCATAGGCAAAGCTGGTGTAGCTCAGGCCGTAACCGAAGGGAAACAGGACGGGCAGTTCCTTTTCATCATAATAGCGATAGCCGATGAACAGGCCTTCGCCATATCGAACCTTGCCTGCGCCGCCCGGCCAGTTGAGATAAGCCGGCGTATCCGCAAGTTTGAGCGGGAAGGTCTCGGCCAGCTTGCCGCACGGATTGACCCGGCCGAACAGCACGTCGGCAATCGCCGCGCCACCCGCCTGGCCCATCATCCAGCCTTCAAGCACGGCAGACACGTCATCGATCCAGGCGCTCATGGCGACGGGCGCGCCGTTGTTCAGCACCACGACCATCCTTGGCTGAACCTTGGCCACGGCCTTGATCAGCGCAACCTGCTGGTCGGTCAGGTCGAGGTCGGTGCGGTCGTAGCCTTCGGATTCCTTGAAGGTGGGCAGAGCGATATACAGCAGCGCAACGTCCGCAGACTGGGCCAGCGTCACGGCCTGATCGATCATGTCCTGGCGGAAGGAATTGTCGGTGGGATAGCCTTCGGCGTAGGTCAGTTCGACGTTATCGGCGCGGGCCTGAAGCTCCTTGAAGGGCATGGCCACCCGCGTCGGGTTGATATGCGAGCTGCCGCCGCCCTGGAAGTGGGCGTTTTCCGCGGCGTGTCCAATCACGGCGATATGCTGGTGATCCTTGAGGGGCAGGAGGCCGTCGTTCTTGAGCAGCACCATGCCCTCGGCGGCGATTTTGCGGGCGAGTTCGTGATGCGCATCCACGTCGAAGGCGCCGCCCTTGGGCGTTTCCTTGGCCTTGAAGACGATCCGCAAAATGCGGCGGACGGATTCGTCCAGGAGCGCCTCATCCAATTGACCGGAGCGCACCGCTTCGACAACGGCCCGGACGCGCCGATCCTGCGGACCGGGCATTTCCCAGTCCAGGCCGCCTTTGAGCGCGGCCACGCGGTCATGCACCGCGCCCCAATCCGAGACGACCAGGCCCTCGAAGCCCCATTCCTCCTTGAGAATCTCGGTCAGGAGGTGATGTTGTTCCGAACCATAGACACCGTTGATTTTGTTGTACGAGCACATCACCGTCCAGGGCTTGGCCTGTTTGACGGCCTTCTCGAAGGCGGGCAGGTAGATTTCGCGCAGGGTGCGCTCATCGACTTCGGCGCTGATGCTGAAGCGCTGGAATTCCTGGTTGTTGACGGCATAGTGCTTGAGCGACGTGCCCACGCCCCTGGATTGGATTCCGTTGATCAGGCTGGCGGCCAGTTCCCCAGCCAGGAAGGGATCCTCGGAAAAATATTCAAAGTTGCGGCCGCCCAGCGGGGAGCGCTTCATATTGGCGCCGGGACCGAGCAGCACATCCACGTTCAGGGCGATGCATTCCTCGGCCAGGGCATTTCCCATTTCACGGAGCAGGTCCACGTCCCAGGTGGAAGCCAGGCAGGAGGCGGTCGGGAAGCAGGTGGCGGGCAGGCTTTTGAGGGCCATCGAATGCACATCGGGCACACGACGCACGCCATGCGGGCCATCCGAAACAATCATCTCGGGCACGCCCAGCCGTTCCACCGGGGTGGTCGACCACGCGCTGGCGCCCGTGCAAAGGGCCGCCTTTTCTTCGAGAGTCATTTGGGAAATAACGGATTGAAGGTCAGTAATCATATTGTTCCTTCTGTTAGGTTGGCTCACCTTGCGTACGTGTCATGGACAGAGCGAGTCTGGAATGCCGCGCGCGCCCTGGCCAAATCCCAGCCGGCCGGCAATGGAGTTGTGACGGTGATTCCTTTTTGGGCGGGCAGGTCGAAATAGTTATCACTGAAGATCACATCCGCGCCGCTCAAGCTGCATTCCACCAAACGGGCCAATGAACGCGCCGACAGTTCGATGGCAAGCAGGCCTTCCTTCAGGGTCATATCGAAATCGATTTGCGGATCGACCAACGACAGATGTTTGGTGGGGACAAAGAAAGCGGTTTGACGGGCCAGGCACTTGTCTGACTGCCATAACTCGACCGCGAATACCAGTTCCCTGCGTGTGTCGTCGTTAAGGAATTCTGAAAAGTCCATTTTTTCGACAGCCGTCACCCCCGACGGTTCCACGCGGGTCGCTTTCTCGCCGGAGGCCAGCACTTTGCCGTCCAATGTTTCCAGGGACCAGCGCACCGAGCCCTGCCATTCTTCGCGCAGGTCGCTGCTAATGAAGATCGACTGGCACGGGGGCGCGTCTTCAATCGAAAGCATCAGCGGCGCATAGAAACGACGCGCGGCGTAATGCAGGGCCTTCCAGCGCCCGAAATAATCCAGGCTGGCCCAGGACGCCACCGGCCAGCAGTCATTCAACTGCCAGTACAGCGTGCCCGAGACGCGGTGGGTATGGCGGCGCCAATGCTCCACCCCGTAGCGGATGCCCTCGGCCTGCAACACCAGGCTGAGGTACACCAGCGCCTCGAAATTCTTGGGCATCTGGAAAGTATCCAGCATCTGCCCCACCATCAGCGAGTTGCCGCTGGCGTTCTTCTGGTGCTGGTCCATGATATAGGAGGTCATGTTCCAATCAGATTCCGCCGCATAGGTGCGGATGGTCTCCAACGGCGGCAGGGCCTGGAAGCCGAACTCGCTCATGAAGCGCGGGTACTGGTCGCGGTAGGCTGTGAACGGCTTGCGCCCATGCCACACGTCCCAATAGTGCGCGTCGCCCTGGATCTGTCCATTGGGGGCCTCGAAGGGCGTGTCCGAGGAAGGCGAGCTGGGCCAATAGGTATGGTCGGGGTCTTCGGCCGCGCACCAGGCCGGCAGGGTGTGATGGAAGAAATTGTCATAAACGGACTTCAACGCCTGGACGGCAGGCTCCTTCCAACCCCAATCCACCCAACCCCATTCCATCTCGTTGTTCCCGCACCATAGCGCCAAAGACGCGCGGTGCCGCAGGCGGCGGATGTTTTCCACCGCTTCGACATGCACGTTCTCCACGAACTCTGGGTCATCCAGCGGGTACACGCTGCAGGAGAAAATGAACTCCTGCCATACCAGGATGCCGTAACGGTCGCAAAGATCGTAGAAGCGCTCCTCCTCGTAGAAACCGCCGCCCCACACGCGCAGCATGTTCTGATGGGTCTCGGCCGCCGAGCGAATCAGCATCTCCAGATACGCATCCGAAATGCGGGTGGGGAAGGAGTCGGCGGGAATCCAGTTGGAACCTTTGGCGAAAATCGGCAGCCCGTTCACCACGAACGTGAAGGAGCGTCCCCATTCATCAGGTTCCTGGCGCAGTTCGAGGGTGCGCAGGCCGAGTTGATATTCCTTTTCATCCAGGACCGCCTCGGACTGGTTCAGTTTGACCTGGACCTGATAAAGAGGCTGGTTCCCAAATCCGTTCGGCCACCACAGTTGCGGATTTTCAACCTGGAGCGTGAGCCTGTTTCCGTCATCAGAAACCAACTCCCGGCTGACGGTTAATACTTCCCCGTCGGGCGCGGTCACCTGAAGCAGGGCCGAAAGCCCGGGCGTCCAGTTTTCCACCTCCAGGCACGCCTCCACCGTAACGGCGCCGTCGGCATGAAGCTGGCGCACGTGAACTTCCGAAAGACGGACCGAATCGAAAGCCTCCAGGCGGATATCCTTCCACACGCCGATGGGCGGCAACTGCGGCCCCCAGTCCCAGCCGAACTGGCAGGGCGCCTTGCGCAAATGCGGCCCGCCCGGGATGGCCTGCGAGACACCCATCATGGGGCGGACGGCCTGGCGCGCAGCGGTATATTGCACGGGGGAAGCGAAGCTGATGCGCAGTTCGTTGCCTTCCGCCTTGAGCAGGGATTTCACATCCCAACAATATTGGCGGAACATATTCTCCGTATTTCCCAGCGGCTGCCCATTGAGCGTCAGCGACGCAAGCGTATCCAGCCCGTCGCAAACCAGCCAGATCTGCCCACGCTGCATGGCCTCGGGTTGAACATCGAACGCGCGGGCATACTCCCAATCCTTTTGAGCAACCCAGGCAACCCGTCTTTCATTGTCGCCCACGAACGGGTCGGGGATGCGGCCCAGGGCCAGTAGATCGGTGTGGACACCGCCCGGCACATTGGCGGGCAACCATTCCTCAGTTCCAGACTGGCGGAACTTCCACGCGCCAGCCAGAGATTGTTTCAGCATAACATTGTCCTCGATAAATTTTCAGGATTCGCTTTCACGTACCTTCGTTCAAGGGAAGCGCCCTACACAGTCGAAAGATCCCATTCTTCATAGATCTTGGGCACATCGCTGATCAGGCGTTTGGTGTATTCGTTCCTGGGGGTCAGGATCACTTCGTCAGCGGACCCGTGTTCGACAAATTTACCGCGCTCCATGATGTAGACGGTATCGGATACGTAGTATGCCAGGCCAATGTCGTGGGTGATGAAGATGGTGGTCATGCCAGTCTCGCTGCGCAGCTTCAACAGGTAGTCCAGGATGGTGGCGCGGGAACTGGCATCGATCATCGAGGTCGGTTCGTCCGCCAGCAGGATCTTGGGCTTGAGCAGGAAGATGCGGGCGATCATCAGGCGCTGCATCTGCCCGCCGGACAGTTCGAAGGGATACTTGTTGGTCAGTTCCTCGAACTTCAGGTTGACGAAACTGCACGCCTCGGTCATCAACTCCACTTTTTTCGCGTGCGGAAGGCCGCGCCCACCGCGCATGTAGATGCAATCCAGCAGCACCGAATCGATCTTGTTGAAGATGTTATACGAAGAGAACGGGTCCTGGAAGATGGCCTGGATGCCCTTCCAATATTCCTGCTTCTTCTTTTGACTGCTGATGTCGCGTTTTTTCTCGTGATAGAAGATGTCGCCTTCGGTGTGGCTGATCAGGCCCAGCAGCATCTTCGCCAGGGTGGTCTTGCCACTGCCCGACTCGCCCACGATCGAAATGATCTCGCCCGCGTAGAAATTGAAATCCACGTGGTCGACCGCGACCGTTTTCTGGCGGCCAAGCCCAAAGATCTTGGTCACCCCTTTACCGCTCAGGATTGGAAATCTCTCGTTAAGCATTTTTGTAAACCTCCCGAAGTTCCTGCTCCGTGAAGATGCAGCGGTAGGTGCGACCCTCGCCCACATCACGCATACCGATGGAGATCGCCTTGCACTCCGGCTTGGCGTATTGGCAGCGCTCGGCAAAGCGGCAGCCAGACGGTGGTTTCTTGAGATTGGGCGGCACCCCCGGAATGGCCGTCAATTTGACGTTGCGCAGGCCCTGCTCCGGCACGATGATGGAGCCCATCAGGCCCTTGGAATAGGGATGCAGCGGATCGAACACAGCCTTGTGAGCGCCGGCCTTTTCCACGATCTGTCCCGCGTACATGACCATGATATCGTCGGTCACATTGTAGAGCAGGGGCAGTTCGTGGGTGATGAAGATCATCGACTTGATGATGCCCTTCTCCATCAGGTCGCGCAGCATCTTGATGACCATCTTCTGCGAAGTGACGTCGAGCGCGGAGGATGGCTCGTCGGCGATCAACACCTTGGGACCCAGGATGACCGACACCGCGATCACCGTACGCTGTTTCATGCCGCCCGAAAGTTCGACGGGGTATCTTTGCAGCACACTGGCCGGCAATCCCAGAAGCTCGAAGCGTTCGCGGGCCAGCTCATAAATTTCTTTCTTGGTGGTTTTCGGATTGTGCGCCTGAATGACATCCTCGATAAAGTGGATGATCTTCTGGGTCGGGTTGAGGGCGTTCATGGCGGCCTGGGGGATGTAGGCGATCTCCTTCCCCAGGATCGACCTGCGCACATCATCCGCGTTCATGCCGGAGATGGTGTGCCCGTCGATGATGATCTCCCCGCTGGTATAGTGCAGCGGAGGGAAGTAATAACCCATCAGACTGAGCGCCAGCGTCGACTTTCCGCAGCCGGATTCGCCCGCGATGCCCAACGACTTGCCCTCCTCGACCTTGAGGGACACGTGGTCGACCGCATAGACATCCTCCCGAAAACGGGTGATGTATTTCGTGGTCAGTTCCCGTACTTCCAACATGACTTTTGCCATATCAATCACCTAATCCCGCAAAGCCGGATTGAACACCTGGTCGAGACCGGTATTCATCAAGTTCATCGAAAAAGTAATCAGGGCAATGGTGACCAGCACAGGCAGGTAGGCCCACCATTTCCCCAGGATTTGCGCCTGGTAGATCATGGCCCAGTTCATCATCAAACCCAGGGTCGGAACCTCGGTGGTCCTGGGGCCCAGCCCAAGGATCGATAAGGATGCCTCCGCCAGAATACCCGACGAAATTTGCAGAATCAAGGCCATGATCACGTAGGAGGCAATGTAAGGCAGGATATCCGACAGGATGATGTGAACCAGGGAATGTCCGGACAGCTTCGATAGGTTGACGTGGTCGCGATTCCGCAGGGAAATGACCTGCGAGCGGACCGCCCTGGCGGTCCAGACCCAGGAGGTAAACCCGATCACCACCGCGATGGTAACGGCGCCCCGTTGTTCCTGCCCGATGCTGAATGAGATCAGGATCAGCAACACAAAGGAGGGGATGACGATAAAGAGGTTGGTGATGAACATGATGATGTCATCCACAATTCCACCCACATACCCGCCCAGCAACCCAAGGGTCAGACCGATCAGGGTGGCAATGATCCCGGCGACGAAACCGATCTTCAAGGATACGGCGGTGGCCGCGACCAGTTCCGTCAACACATCGCGCCCAAAATTATCGGTTCCAAGCGGCAGCACCCGCATGTTCGCAACTTCGGTAATATTGACAAAGTCGGACTGCTCGACGGCATCCACCTCTTCGAGGGTCTGTGTTTGAAGGTTGAATTGTGAAACGGTTACCCCTTCCGTCGCCATAAGTCCTTTGAGGGCTGTATTGAGACGGACATAATAGTTTCGCTTGGCGTTGGTCATTCCAGGAATACTCTTCTTGGAATCATAATTATTAACCCACAGATCCAGAAGCTTTTGGGTATCGGTGGTATCGATCTCAGCTTCGGAGACGCCAGCCGCCATGAGCCATTCCTTCAATGCAAGACGGTCATCCTCGTTCAACTTGCTGGCAATGCGTTTGGCGGCGGCATCGTCCAGGTTGAGTGTATACACCGTGGAACTCATGCTGTCATACACATTTACGTAGATGCCGGGTGGAAAGAAGGTGCCCTGGCCAATGATCGACAAGGGGCCATCGGTGATGATCAGCGGGTAAAAGATCACGATCAGCAATACCGCGGCAAAAATGGCGAAACCAAAAACAAACTTGCCCGATCGAAAAACTTGTTGGATGGTATGTTTCATGGCAATCTCTCCATCTAGTCCGACTGTACCGCTTTAATGCGCGGGTCGATAAACCCGTATAAAATCTCGATGATGAAATTGGCAACCAGCACCATCACCGTGACGATCAACGTGGACGCCGAGATCAGCGGATAATCCTGTCCCAGGATGGCCCTCAAGAGTGTGGTGCCGAGTCCAGGGTAACTAAAAACGATTTCCGCCACCAGAGCGCCGCCGACCATGGTGCCGATGGATAAAGCCAGACCGGTCACCTGCGGGAGCATGGCATTCCGAAAGACGTAGCCGACGATCTTTCGATCCTTGATGCCCATGAAGCGGCTGTATTTCACGTAATCCGCATTCAGTTCGTAAATGGACATGGATCTCATGCCAATGGCCTGACCGCCAATCGCAATGACCACAATCGACCAGAACGGCAACTGGTAGTGAACGATCACCGACCAGATAAAATTCCAACTAAAACTTGGGATCAAGTCAAACCCATACCCGCCTGACGTTGGAAACCACTTAAGATTGACGCCAAAAATAACCATAAAGAAGACTGCCATGCCAAATGCCGGGAAATTGCTGACAAAAATGCTGACCGGCATGAGGACTTTGTCGAAGCCTCCCTTGAGATAGGCAGCCAGCGCGCCGAGGGTGTTCCCGATCAACCAGCCGACAATAATGGCCGGGAATTGCAGGGCAATCGTCCACCAAATGGAGGCCTTGATCACGTCCGCCACGGTTCTGGGATATTGGCTGAACGAGAATCCAAAGTCACCATGGGCTACATTTTGTATGTAAATGAAGAATTGTTCGAGCAGGGATTTGTTGGTGCCAAACAGGTCCGAGTACTGCTGATAAATTGCCTGGACGCCAGAGGTATTACTCATACCCTGGGCCAGCCTGGACACAATGGCTGCCACAGGATCACCTGGCATCAGGCGCGGCAGGATGAAATTCAACAGGAAGGCAAAAACGAAGGTGATTGCAAACCACCCCAATTTGTTGAGGAAATACTTTCGGTAACCTTTCAACGCACACCTCCTCTAGGGGACTACGGCCTCGCCCGGCAGGGATTACATACTGGACATCAGGAGCCTGTTTGAAAATCGCTCCAGCCGTTGAAAGCGGGATATTCCGTGAGTTCCAACTGTTTTTTCAGTGTATCTGCAAGACCGTGATATTTTTAACCGCAAACGCAAAAAAATCAAACAGATGATTACAAGAACAGCCATGCCCCACTTTGGATGGAACATGGCTGTTCTTGAACTAAAAGGCGGGTTACGGGTTGACCAGCACCAGGTTATAGAGGCCTGCGATGCTCCAGCCGTCGGTCAGATCAAGCGGCGGGACAGGCGGGTTGGTGCCATCTTCGCCGTGCGGGAAGTTCGTCCAGACACTCTCGTTCACGGTGTGGAAGGACTGCGGGCGGTACATCAGGGTGAAGGAGGGCACGTCGGTCAGGTAGATCTTGACCAGTTCGGTGTACATTTCCTTCAACTTGGCGGGGTCGCTTTCGGTCGGGATGGCTTTGATCAACTCATCGGCGGCGGGGTTCGAGTACTGGCCCCAGTTGCCGTTCCAGTTGCTGGCCATGCCCACGAATTCGGAGCTCATCATCTTGCGGATGCGCGACCAGGGCTGGGTCGGGCCGGCGCCATCGGACCACATCATGAAGATGTCGTAGCCTTCGGGCAGCGGGGCGTCGGACTTGGTCACGACGGTCTGGTAGACGGACCATTCGGGGTAGTTGGTGGTGATGTCGATGCCGATTTCCTTGCCAGCGGCGGCGACCACTTCGATGGCAGCCTGCCAGTCGGACCAGCCGTTCGGGCAGGTCGCGATGTAGCTGAGCTTCTGGCCGTTGTATTCGCGCCAGCCGTCATTGTCGGTATCGACGATACCGGCCTCATCGAGCAGCGCCTTGGCGCCTTCGATGTCGTTGCCGGCCCACTGTAGGTCGGCCACGGCGGTCGCATCATAGAGAGCCTGCTCACCAGCGGTCGGGTTCATCAGCGAGCGCGGGGCCTGGTCGAAGGTGGCGGACTGGTTGGTCATCGCGTTGGCGATGATGGTCGGGTAGTCAACCGCCATGGCAATCGCCTTGCGGACGGCAACCTGGTCCAGGCCGTAGGACTTCAGATTGAAGAAAGCGGTCGGGAGGCTGGCGCCGATCTGATAGGGAGCCTCAGGCAGGTAGGTGGAGATGGGCAGGTTGTCCTTCATCCACAGGTCATTCACGTTGGAGTTGAACTGCTGTGAGACATCCACCTCACCAGCCTGCAGAGCGGTGGTGCCGGCGGCATTGTCTTTGAAGATTACGTGGGCAAGGTACTTCGGAGCGGGCAGCTTGCCCCACATGGAGGCATCCTGGCCCCAATATTTCTCGTCGCGGATCATGACGACCTTGGTGTCATCCGTGAAGAATTTGTAATAGGGGCCTGACCAAACAACATCTTCCGCGGGGTCGGCAGTGAAGGCGGTGGCGTCTGCCGAGCGGGCTTCGAGGGTTTCGGTCCAGGCCTTCTGGATGACGTAGTTGCTGCTCAGGTAGGCGGCCACGATCAGGGGATTGACAGCCTTGCCATCCGCATCGAGCTTGGCTTTCACAACCACGGTCTGGGCGTCGACAGCTTCGATGGTCTCAATGTAATCCTTGTTGCCGGAGCCGGTGCTGGTGTTGTACTTGACATGGGAGGCCCAGGTGTAAGCAACGTCATCAGCGGTCACCGGGGTGCCATCGCTCCAGTGGGCAACAGCCTTGAGCTTGAAGGTGATCTCGGTCTGGGCATCGTTCCACGCATAATCGCCATCGGCGAGCAGCGGATAGACCTTGCCGTCGAGCATGTTGTATAGGTAGGGGGTTTCGAACATGGTCACGCGCGCATTGTCCTGCTGGGCAATCGCCAGGCCATTGTTATTGCTGCTGGAATACGGGTTCCAACCGACCACCGGACCCCACTGCTGACCGTTGAAATACAGGGTTTCGTTGCGGGGCAGGGAATTTGCATCGACCGGTTCTTCAGCGGGAGCCTCGGTAGCGACGGGCTCGGCGGGAGCCTCGGTAACGACCGGTTCAACGGGCGCTTCGGTCGGCTTCGGGGCTTCGGTGGCGGCCGGCGGCGTGCCACATGCGCCCAGCAACATGCTGAGCACGATCAACAGACTTGCAAGTACATACCACTTCTTCGACATTGTGTTTCTCCTTTTCTTCCTTTCATTGATTTGAGTGTTGCTGGGGCTTTCCAGGAAAGCCAACAAACTTTTCATAGAGGGTTGTTTCCATCAGAAATAAAGCGCGCCGGGTGGACGTTTGAAACATCCCTTCCCATCACGCAGTGAGATGTTCGAAAACGAGTAGCGGCCTCCTTTCTCGACAAATCCTGCCGTGGAAAATATTATCGATATTAGGATAAAACAAAGCCAGCCGCCGCAAATCAGGAGTTTGGATGATTTTTAGGCATTAAAATGTAACAAAAGCGCGCGATAAAAATCACATTGGGGGATGTTTGACTTGAAAAAGTTACCCAACAGCCTATAATGAAATATGTTGGGTAACTTTACTGGCTATCATGGAGAAAACCATGTCAGACTCTGGCAAACCAATCGTCAAGGATAATCTCCTCCTGGCAGATACACTCCCCATCCCGGTCGATTCGCCGTTATGGTATGAGTGGCTTTTGGGGGCAAAAAATTTTTCATTCAAGGGTCAAAATGGATGTTTTGTGGCGCAATGTGAAACGCGCCGCAACAAAGCCTACTGGTATGCCTACCGGCGCCGCGCCGGAAAATTATTCAAGGCCTATATGGGCAAGACCGAGGAATTGACCCTCGAACGGCTGCAACAAACCAGCCTCTCCCTGGCAGGCCAGACCCAGCCGGCGGGGAATGAAAATTTTACGAGCGAGCCGCGCATCGGCACTTCATTTCTGCCGATCACAAAGATCAATGTTCCCGTGCTGCCGCGCCAGCTTGTCACCCGTCCCCGTCTTAATCAACAAATCAATACTCCCCTGACCTTGATCTACGCCCCCAGCGGATTCGGCAAAAGCACCCTGCTCAACGACTGGAAGCAAACCTGCGGCTACCCGGTTGCCTGGCTCGCAGTCGACGAGCACGACAATCACCCGGTGCGCTTCTGGTATTCAGTGGTGACCGCCTTTCAGGCCATTCATCCTGACTTTGGAAAGGAACTTCTGGCTTACCTTGGCTCAGCCACCTCCATCCACCCCACCGAAGCGGTGATGCACCTGACCAATGACGTGATCCACTTCCAGGCCCTGTTCCCGCGTCTTGGCCTGGTGCTAGACGATTTTCAGCGCGTCAACCATGCTGAAATTTACGACTCCATTCAAATCTGGCTCGAACATTTCCCCGCCAATATCCAACTGGTTATATCGGGGCATACCCGCCCCCCGCTCTCCCTGGGGCATTTGCGCGCGCGCGGGTTGCTGACCGAACTGGACGCCAACAACCTGCGTTTTACCGTCCCGGAGGGAATGAACTACCTGCGACAATATCCCCAGGAACCGCCCCTGGCCTATGACGATCTCGAAAAACTGGTCAAACACACCGAGGGATGGGCGGCCGGCTTGACGCTCACCGCGCTGGCATTGGGAAAACAGGAGGATCGCCGCCAGTTCATCGACACATTCAGCGGCGCGCATATCTACCTGCGCGAATATTTCATGGAAACAGTGCTCCAGCGTTCCACCCCGGAGATACAATCCTTCCTGCTCAAAACCGCCGTCCTGAAAAACCTGACCGGCAGTCTGTGCGATGCCATTACCGGCCAAACCAACGGAAATGAAATGCTGGCGCACCTGTGGCAGGAAAACCTTTTCATTATCCGCCTGGAAGAACAGGGGTGGTACAGGTATCACGATCTGTTCGCCGAAATGTTATGCAGTCAATTGCACGCGCGTTTTCCCGAGGAGGTTCCCCAGCTCCATCAACGCGCGGCGCAATGGTATCGTGAACAGTACGCGCCCGCCGACGCCATTTATCACCTGCTATCCACCGAAGCCTGGGAGGAAGCCGCAACCTTGATCGAAGAAATGGCCCTGCGCGAATTGGAACAATTCGGGGAGGATTCACGCCTGCTGCGCTGGCTGCAAGAATTACCGGAAGGCGTCGTTCAAAAGCACAGAAACCTGCTCTTCGTTTACATACGGCTGGCAAACAACGCCCTGCCCCAAAAGAAGATCGAAAAATTCATCACCCACATCGAAATGAGCATCTCCAGCAAATCCGCGGCTTCCCAGACGCAGGACGAACTCGACGTGCTGGCAGAGATCCAGCAGCTTCGCCGCATCTGGGCCCAGGGAGACATCTTCACACCCCCGGCGCGGGCCGGAAATGAATACGACGCCCGCTGGGATTTGCTCGACCGCCTGCACCTGCTTAAACCGAAGTACAGCCAGGATCAGAGCGCGTCTGAAGAACCCATCCTCGATTTGCTGCACACAGCCCAGGCGCAAAACAATCTCTTTGTCATCTTAATGGCCGGGGGAGTGATGGCCAAGCGGGCCATCCTGGCGGGACAATTGCGGCGCAGTGAAAAGCTGTGCCGCCAGGTGCTGGAACAAGCTTTCTCCCAGCGGGGAAAACTGCCGGAGCCGGCCAGCATCGCGCTCGGGGCGCTGAGCGAGATCCATCTCGAACGGAACGAAATAGAAATGGCGCAGAAATATCTGGTCCAAATGGCGGACGTGGACCCCAATCCAACCAGCACCAACATGTTTGTTCAAGCCGCCATTTTGCGCGCCAAGCTCCAGGTTGTACAGGGCCAGGCGAAGGAAGCCCGCGCCACGATCCAGGCGATCCGCGAACTGCACCTGCGGCGGCCGTCCGGTTCGTGGACCGATCACGACCTGCTCACCTACGAAGCCTTCATCTGTATCCGCTGTGGAGATGTCGCATCCGCGGAGCAGATCCTCAACGAATCGGCCGGCAGCCCGGAGCATCACCTGTCCATGCTGGTGCAGGCGGAAATTTTCCTGAAAAGAAAACAATTCGAAACCGCCGAAAAACAATTCAGCGACCTCATTCTCGGGCATCCGAACGGCATCGCCTTTGAACCGCTGCTGATGGCCCGTATCCCGCTGGCGCTGGCATTATTCGAGCAGCATAAAATCAACCAGGCCCTCCAGGTCATGACAGAGGCGATTCGATTTGCCGCACCCGAACGATTCATCCGTCCCTTCCTGGACAGGGGCGGCGCCTGCGCCTCCTTGCTCTCGCTGGCGTTGGAAACCCAAAACCTGACCGGCGATGCGCAGATATTCATCAGGGAATTGCTGCGGCTGTTGGATCCTTGCGGCGAACACCTGCGGGCCTCGAAAGCGGAAATGGAAATGCTCTCCACATCCGCCTCTATTTCCACGCGGGAACAGGAAATACTCCACCTGTTGAGCGCCGGCTGCTCCAACCGGGAAATGGCAGCGAAACTGTCCATCTCCGAGAGCACCGTCAAATCACATCTCGGGAATATTTACTACAAATTCAACGTCAACAGCCGGATCCAGGCCATCACCCGCGCAAAGGACTTGAAGCTGGTTCGATGATCCGTGCCAGTGGCGTGTGGAAAAGTTGAACCTCCTGAACGTCGCAAATTTTCACGCATGCAAGCGCCCCTCCTCCCCACGGCGAGGGGCGTTTTTTGTCCGAACCCCTGTCCGAAAATCGGTGAATGCATAGCGCGGCATCCAACTGTAACCAAATAGAAAGAAGGTGGCCTGTCTTATGTGTGAAAATGAAGGCTAACGTAACGCCCAAAGGCGCCGATGAGGAGCACAAAGGCTCAAATGCCAACCATTTACACACGGACAGGCCATGGATACATTTCTAACACGAAGCATACACCAAGACGAAGAGCAATACTATTAAGGAAAAACCTGGCTTCGCTCAAGATGTATACAAGCGGCTGGAAGTAATTGCCATGGTTGATGGTATCAGCAAAATATTCTTCGGCCCCGACATCATCCGGCAGATTTATCCTTGAGTAAAATTCCAGCCAAACATTAATGCTCTTCAGACATCAGAACTTCCATAAACAACATTAAAGTGGAGTATACTGATTTTAGTAGGCTATACCGCTTACGGTTGGAAGACTCATTTCTGCCAGGTGCGTTACGAACCCTCTGTAGAGTAACATTCCGCGGCCCCCGTCATTCCACTCGCATACGCGAGATGACTCCCATACCTCATCACATTTTCAATATCGGCCATAACACAGCTGACTAAGGTTTCAATTCCTTAATCCGACTCAAATTGGCTATATGAAAGAATCGAAGGGATGCCCCATGTTCGATACTATTCTCGTCCCATTGGATGGCTCTCAACTGGCGGACTGTGTTCTGCCCCACGTCGTTGCCATTGCCCGTCCTTTTGATGCGGAAATCACGCTGCTTAGAATTTTGGAAAAAAAAACATGCGGGAACATCAGCCCAAATGTTTGATTTGCTTAATTGGCAAATCAACAAAACAAAATCGGCTTTGTATTTGGATAAAATACAGGAGCGGCTTGAGACATCAAATATTCGAGTGCAGACTGAAGTGTTGGAAGGCTTGATCGCTGAAGGCATTACGGAATATGCTCAAAGCCGGGGCATGAAATTAATCATCTTGAGCAGTCATGGGCGACATGGATTAACCCAATGGGGAATCAGCAGCGTTACGCAAAAAACCATTTTGAGCGCGCAAACTTCGCTGTTGATTGTGCGGGCGCACGCTGGTGAATTAACAGAAGCCCCAGTTTATCGAAATATCCTTGTGCCGTTGGATGGTTCCCAGCGGGCGGAAAATGTTTTGCCCATCGTCACGCAACTGGCGAATTTCCATAAATCCAAGATTCATCTTGTGCAGGTGATTCAAACGCCAGAGATGGCGCGCCAAATGCCGCCCGTCCGCGAAGATGTTGAGTTATCCAATCGTGTCGTCGAACGCAACCGCGAGGAAGCGGAACGCTATCTCGAACAGTTGAAGTCGCGCTCGTATCTAGAAGGCATTACCATTCAGACGCATCTCATTGCGAGCGACAACGCGGCATTGGCATTGCATCAACTGGCCGATCAGGAACAGATTGATCTGGTGGCGCTGAGTGCGCACGGATATTCGGGGAATCATCAATGGCCTTATGGAAGTATGGTCAATAATTTCATCATGTATGGCAAGGTGTCTCTGCTTATCGTGCAGGACTTGCCAGCCAAACAAGAACCGACATCTCCAGATTTACTTTCAACTGAACGCGCAGAGCGTTAACTTATGTTAATTGCTCCCCAGGTCATCCTGCCCGAATCGCCCAGCCTTGGCGTGGATATGCGGCTGAGAGAATTTGCGCATCGGCTGGCAAAAACGCACGAGATCGAAACAGCAAAATTATCCCGTTCCGAAGAAACAACCCTGTTGGAATATCTGCAAAGTTGGGAGCTGGCTTTACACAACGCGTATGCCATCTTCAAAGCCGCGCCGTCGAAGGATGGTTCGTTTTCGCGCGCAGGCGAATGGATGTTGGATAATTTTTACATCATCAAACAAACCATCCGCCAGATTGAAGAGGACTTGCCAGACAGTTTTCTCACCGAGTTGCCAAAACTGAGCGAAACATCGCTGCAGGGACACACCCGCATTTTTGCGTTGGCTCGCGAATGGATCGGATACAGTCAGGGGCAAATTGACCTGACTCAATCTACAATTTTTATGCAGGATTATCAACAGGTCATGCCCCTGACAATTGGAGAGCTTTGGGCTTTGCCGATCATGCTGCGCATCGGGATTTTGGAGCGGCTGATCTACGCCACATCCGAGTTGACAGGTATCGAAGTACCCAAAAGCCTGAGCGAAGTTCCGAATCAATTTACCGTCACCCTGCCGAATGATACGGTTGTCGCCAATTGTTTTCTCAGCCTGCGATTGCTCTCCGCTACAGATTGGAAAGATTTCTTTGAGCAGACCAGCCGCGTAGAACAGATTTTGCGGAACGACCCCGCGCAAATTTATGCGGACATGGACTTCGACACCCGCAACAGTTACCGCAGTGTGATTGAAGAATTGGCGCGCCACTCAAAACATGGCGAAGAACAGGTCGCGCTTGCCGCAGTGGATTTTGCCCGCAATGCGGAAAATAAAAGTTCACCGCGGAAATTACACGTTGGCTTTTATCTGGTAGACGCAGGGCGCGCGACGCTCGAAAATAGCATCAACTACAAACCTGGATTTAGAGTCCGCATGCAGCGTGCTCTGCTTGCATTTCCAACTGCCACGTATCTGGGAAGTATTGCTGTGCTTTCCGTCCTGTTTGTTTTGGGGTTGTTAACCTATGCAAAACTTTTGGGCGGTTCGCCGATCCAGCTTATTATCGCAGGCATGCTTGGGCTTGGACTCGCTTTCGAATCCGCCATCACAATTGTCCACTGGGATATAACTCATCGCATCAAGCCGCAAAGCCTGCCGCGCATGGATTTCTCCGAGGGCATTCCAGCGGGCAATCGCACCATGGTGGTTGTGCCAACCCTGCTGGAGAGTGAGGAAGAACTTAATCATCTTCTACAGGAGTTAGAACTTTATTATTTATCCAATCCCGACCCGCTGTTGACTTATGCCCTGCTAACCGACTTCGGCGATGCGCCCACTGAAGATATGCCGCAGGATGAAGAACTGCTTGCGCTGGCAAGCGCTGGCATTGAAAACCTCAATAAAAAATACGAGAAGGTCTCACCCTTTTATTTGTTTCATCGCCATCGCCAGTGGAATCCATCCGAAGGGGTTTGGATGGGCTGGGAGCGCAAGCGCGGCAAACTGGCGGATTTCAATCGCCTGCTGCTCGACTTGGGCGAAACGCCGTACTCGACTCAGGTTGGGGATGCGAGCATTTTGACCGACGTCAAATATGTCATCACGCTCGACGCGGACACCTCCCTGCCGCAGGGCAGCGCCAATCGGCTGATAGCCACTTTGGCACATCCGCTCAATCACGCGGAGTTTGCCGCCGATGGGCAATCCGTTGTCGCTGGGTATACGGTTCTGCAACCGCGTGTGGCGATCAAACCCACCAGCGCGAACCGTTCGCTCTTCTCGCAAATCTTTGCAGGCAACGCTGGCTTTGACCTGTACTCCTTCGCCGTCTCGGACGTGTATCAGGATCTGTTTGGTGAAGGCAGTTACGTTGGCAAAGGCATTTATGATGTCGCGGCTTTCGAACGCAGTCTGGCGGGTCAGGTGCGCCAGAATACTTTGCTCAGCCACGACCTGTTTGAAGGGATTTACGGACGCGCCGCACTGGTCACGGATATTACTTTATATGAAGAATACCCGTCGCGCTATTTGGTGTACGCCCGCCGACTACGCCGTTGGATTCGCGGTGACTGGCAACTGTTGCCTTGGCTATTCCCCGTCGTCCACACTCAAAGCGGAACGGCTCCCAACCGCCTGAGCACGATTAACCTTTGGAAAATTTTTGATAACTTGCGGCGCAGTCTTCTGCCGCCGACCCTGCTCCTGCTTCTCGCTGCGGGCTGGCTGTTCCTGCCTGGCTCACCGTGGGTCTGGACTGTTCTAGTTTTTCTGCCTTCTGTTCTGCCCATCTTTGTGCAAACTTTCCAGCACGGCAGGCACAATATCGGAAAGCTAAGCCTCAAACAAATTCTCAAGACCAGCCAACTTCCGCTCACACGGTGGGCGCTTTCTGTTTTGTTTCTGCCATACGAAGCGTTGCTTATGTTGAGCGCAATCAGCACAACACTGACTCGTTTGCTGTTCGAGCGCAAAAAAATGTTGCAATGGACAACAGCAGCGAACACAGCAAGGGCGTTTCGGTCGAAGGCGCAATATGAAATCTGGGGCGAGATGTCGGGGTCTTTGATTTTCGCTATTCTATTAGATGCGGCTGTTGCCATTTTTAATCCAGCCGCTCTTTGGGTTGCTTTGCCTTTTGTGATTGCCTGGCTTGTCGCGCCGCAAGTCGCCTATGTCATCAGCCAGCCCGTAACACACGTCACCGCGCCGCTCTCGGAAACTCAGCGCAGACAAGTGCGACGTTTGGCGCGGCGTACCTGGGCGTTCTTTGAGCAATTCGCGGGACCTGATGATCATTGGCTGCCCCCCGATCATTATCAAGAGTCGCCGCGCGGCAATGTGGCGCACTACACCACGCCGACCAATATCGGTCTGTTCCTTGTTTCCACATTGTCGGCGTATGATTTCGGTTATATGGGATTGGCTGAACTGTCCGTCCGTTTGCGCTCAACTTTTGAGAACATGGACAAGCTGGAACATTATCGCGGACACTTGCTGAACTGGTACGACTCTCAGACTATGACGGCACTGCCGCCGCGATATATTTCCACGGTGGATAGCGGAAACCTGGCGGCGTGTCTCATCACGCTCAGGCAGGGTTGCTTGACCCTGACCTCTGCGCCGCTGTTGGGACAAAACCGCTGGCAGGGGCTACTGGTCATTCTTGATATTCTGGCAGAGACATTGCAAGCGCTCGAAAAAAATAATCCACATGCTTCGCTTGAATCTTTTGAAGTGGAATTGACCAGCATTTACGAGCGCGTCAGCGCGATCCAGAACCAGCCATCAGCGTGGACAGAAACCATCGTCTGGCTGTCAGGCGAAGGTTGGGAAAGAGTCGCGCGTCGCTTGATCGAATTGCTGGAGACTCATCCCAATCTCAAAGCCGAATCCCTGACCGAACTCCAACTCTATCTCGACTTGCTGCATCATAGTTTGCAGGACATGCAGCGCAGTTTGAATTTGTTCGCGCCCTGGCTGGGTCGGGATATGCCGCCTGCGTTGCGTGACTGCCTGCCCGTTGAAATGCCCACGCTGGGACAGGCGGGCGCGGTCTATGAAAACATCCAAACCGCGTTGAGCAATTTCAAATTGCAAAATGAAGCGGAGGGTGAGTGGTGTCAAAAATTTGAAGATGATCTATCGTCGGCGCAAATGACGGTGGCGTCCATGTTGATCGAGTTTCAAGAGCTGGCAGATCGGGCAAACGCCGTTGTGACGGGCATGAATTTTCGCTTCCTGTTCAGTGAACGCCGACAAGTTTTTCACATCGGCTACAACGCCAGCACCGAAAAACTGGATCCAAGTTATTACGACCTGCTCGCGTCCGAAGCGCGGATTGCCAGCCTGATCGCGATTGCAAAAGGCGATGTGCCGCACAGTCACTGGCAGCATCTTGGACGACCCGTGACGAAGGTGGACGGTAAACAGGTGTTGCTCTCGTGGAGCGGCACGATGTTTGAATATCTCATGCCGACTTTGTTCACCAAAAATTACGACGGGACATTTCTTTCGGATAGCTGTTACGTTGCGCTTGAGGCGCAGGTCAGTTATGGCGCGGAGCAGGAAGTTCCGTGGGGTATTTCTGAATCAGGCTATCATGCTTTCGATTTAAATCTAAATTATCAGTATCAGGCGTTTGGCGTGCCTGTGCTGGGATACAAACGCGACCTGCCCGACGATCTGGTCATTACGCCTTATGCGTCGCTGATCGGACTTTCGTTGCAGCCGCAAGCCGTGTTGGAAAATATGGCGCGCTTGGAAGAGTTGAAAATGCTTGGGCGTTTCGGCTTTTATGAAGCGCTTGATTTCACCAAAACACGTTTGCCAGCGGGAGAGACGCATAATAAAGTGCAGTCTTACATGGCACATCATCAGGGCATGATTCTGGTGGCGGCTTGTAACTACCTGTTGGGCGATGTGATGGTGCAGCGTTTCCATGCCGATGAGCATATCCAAAGTATCGAACTACTGTTGCAGGAAAAAATTCCGCAGAACCCGCCGATTGAATATCCGCATCTCGACGAGCCAGCAGACTTGCCCGAAGGGACGCGTCTGGTCAGCAGTGAGCCGTGGCGCGTGGCGGTGGATAGTCCCATTCCGCAGGTGCATGTCCTTTCGCAAGGCGACACGAGCCTCATGATCACCAACGCGGGCGGCGGATACAGCCAGTGGCGCGAGTTTGCGTTGACGCGCTGGAATGCCGACACCACCCTCGACCCGTGGGGCACGTGGGTCTATTTGCAAGACCGCGAGAGCGGAGCGCTTTGGTCTGCTACCCGTCAGCCCATCGAATGCGCGCCTGAACATCTTGACGTAATGTTTTATCCGCACAAGGTTGAGTTCCAGCGTTCGGACAATGGAATCTCCCTGCGGACGGGAGTCACCATCAGCACGGATGGGGTTGAGATTCGGCGCGTGAACATTCTGAACGACAGTCATCAACCCCGCAAGTTGAAACTGACCAGTTATGGTGAAGTGGTGCTGGCGGAGCAGGCTGCCGATAGGCGGCATCCCGCGTTCAACAAACTTTTTATCGAAAGCGAATATCTCCCCAAAGAGAACGCGCTGCTGTTCACGCGTCGTCCGCGCTCGTCAGACGAAAAGCCTGTTGTATTAATCCATGCGATGATTATCGAATTGGGTCGCAAAGTGACGGGCGAACACGAAAGTGACCGCGCTAAATTCCTCGGCAGGTCGCAGACCATGCACACGCCGCAGACTTTGCAAAGCCCCAGGCGTCATCTTTCTGGAACCACAGGTGGCACGCTCGACCCAATCATGTCGCTCGGTCAGGAAATTGATTTGAAGCCGCACGGAAAAACACGCGTCACATTCCTGACTCTGGCGGCTCCATCGCGCGCCGAAGCCTTGGAAAAACTTTCCCGCTATCAGTCGGGGCAATCCATTCACCGCGCCTTTGACGACGCCCGCGCTCAAAGCGAGCATGAATTGCTCGACCTCGGGTTGAATGCGTATGCGGTTGAAAACATCCAACGTCTTTTATCTGCCCTGCTTTACCCGACAGGCGTCTTGCGCGCCGCGCCGCATGTCCTCGCACAAAATGTGAAGGGGCAATCTGACCTGTGGGCGTTCGGCGTTTCTGGCGATTATCCGATTTTGATGACGCGCATCCGCGACGGCGAATCGCCCCTGCTCGTTGAAGCCCTGCAAGCCTTTACTTATTGGCGCAGCCGCCATGTCACGGTCAATTTGGTCATCCTCAATGAAGAGGATACAGGCTATGCCCTCGATCTGCACAATACCATCGTCCGCCAGATCTCGCGCATGGGCGCGGCGGATTCACTGAACCAGCGCAACGGAATTTTCATCCTGCGCGCAGATCAACTTCAACCTGCCGATAAGATTTTATTTGAAACTGTGGCGGGTGTTATTTTGGATGAAAAGAACGGGACGCTTGCCGAACATGCTTTGCGATTGACCTTGCAAACCACCCGCCTGCCGCAGTTCACCGCTTCGCTCTCCCCGACAGTTGATCCTGAACCGACGGATTCGCTGCCTCTGCCAGTTGACCTACAAATGGATAACGGTCTCGGCGGATTCAGTCCCGACGGCAAGGAATATGTCATTCATCTGAAATCAGGTCAGCACACGCCGCACCCGTGGATTAACGTCATCGCCAATCCGCAGTTTGGATTTTTGGTTTCTGAATCAGGCTTCGGCTCCACTTGGGCAGAGAACAGCGGCGAGAATCGCCTGACCCCGTGGCGCAACGACCCCGTCACCGATATGCCGAGCGAAGCGATCTACTTGCGCGATGAAGAAACTGGCTTGGTCTGGTCGCCGACCCTCATGCCCGCAGGCGCGGATACAGCGCATGTGATTCGTCACGGCGCGGGCTATTCAATTTTTGAGAGTCAGAGTCACGGACTGAATCAAAATCTAAAATTATTTGCCGCGCCCGACGCGCCTGTCAAAATTGTGCAACTTCGTTTGCAAAATCTGTGGGATTGTCCGCGACGCGTTACGGTCACCTATTATGCTGAATGGGTACTTGGCACAACGCGCGACACACAGCAAGCCCACATCATGCCTGAGTTCATCCCTGAGCAAAATGCTTTGATTGCCACGAATCATTTCAACAGCGAGTTCGGCGGGCGTGTGGCATTTCTCGCCGCCAGTAAATATCCGCACAACATCACCACCGACCGCACCGAGTTTTTGGGTCGCATGGGAAGTCTGCGCGCGCCTGCCGCGCTTGGTCGTATTGGATTGGAAAGCGCGGTCAATGCAGGGCTTGATCCGTGCGCAGCCATCCAACTCCACATTGACCTTGCGCCTGGCGCATCGGAAGAAGTTTCTTTCCTGATTGGTGAAGGAAAAAATCGGGATGAAAGTATCGCGTTGATTGAGCAGGTTCAAGGTCAGGTCGAAGCGGTCTGGCAATCTGTCCAGCAGAAATGGGATGAAATTCTAAACGTCATCACCGTTGAAACGCCTGACCCAGCCATGAATCTCATGCTCAACCGCTGGCTGATGTATCAAACGCTGGCTTGTCGTTTGTGGGGACGCACCGCGCTTTATCAATCGAGCGGAGCATTCGGCTTCCGCGACCAATTGCAGGATGTGATGGCGCTGCTGCACACCCGACCCGACATCGCACGCGCGCAAATTTTGGAAGCGGCGCGGCACCAGTTCGAGGCGGGCGACGTGCTCCATTGGTGGAATCCGCCTGCGGGTCGCGGAGTTCGCACGCGCTTCTCGGATGACCTGCTCTGGCTGCCATTTGTCGCCGCCGAGTATATTTCCACCACGGGCGATGAATCTATTTTGAGCGAGACCATCCCCTTCCTGAAAGGCGAAGCGCTCAAAGCGGGCGAAGCCGAACGGTACACGCAATATGCAACGGCGCAGGAACCTTACACGCTTTACGAGCATTGTCGCCGCGCCCTACAAAAAGGCACAACCGCAGGCACACACAACCTGCCGTTGATGGGAGGCGGCGATTGGAACGACGGCATGAACCGTGTCGGCATGGACGGGCTCGGCGAGAGCATCTGGCTCGGCTGGTTCCTGTACGCCACGCTCAAGCGTTTTGCGCCGCTGGCAGTTTTGATGAATGACGACCCCGTGCCGTATCTTCAACAGGCTGATAAATTAGCGCAGGCACTCGAATTCCATGCCTGGGATGGCGAATGGTATCTGCGTGCCTTTTATGATGACGGCTCGAAGTTGGGCTCGCACGAAAGCATTGAGTGCCAGATCGATTCGATTGCGCAATCATGGGCGGTGTTATCAGGTGCGGCGAATTCAGCGCGGGCGACGCAGGCGATGGAATCAGTCAACAAGCGGCTGGTGAAAGAAGCCGAACAGATGATTTTATTGTTCACTCCGCCTTTCGATAAATCGGCGCATGACCCTGGCTACATCAAAGGCTATTTGCCTGGCGTCCGCGAAAACGGCGGACAGTATACCCACGCTGCCATCTGGACTGCCTGGGCATTTGCCAAACTCGGTCAGGGAGATCGGGCTGCGGAATTATTCCGCATGTTGAATCCCATCAGCCACGCCGATACCCCTGAGAAAATAACACGCTACAAAGTGGAGCCGTACGTGATCGCCGCTGATATTTATGGTGTGCCTCCGCATGTCGGCAGAGGCGGCTGGACTTGGTACACAGGCTCATCCGCGTGGATGTATCGTTTGGGTATCGAAGCCATTTTGGGAATCACGCGAGTCGGCAATACGCTCAAAATCAACCCGTGCATTCCGCGCGATTGGACGGGCTTCAAAGTGGATTACCGTTTTGGAAATACGCATTACAAGATCAGCGTGAAGAATCCAAATGGAGTTAATCGGGGCATTCAACAGGCGTTATTGGATGGAGTTCCATTGTCCGATGGCTTAATTCCGCTGGCAGATGATGGTCTGCCGCATGAGGTGTGGGTTGTGATGGGATGAATAACGTTAATAAAAGGCTAAGGTAAAAACGGCTCATGTGTAACATGTGTGCTAAACCACGATTGCGCAGAAGTCACCTGCGCACAAATTACACATAAGCCACAGGCTTTATCGGCGGCTGAACTCGCTCAAGGTGCGTAAAAAGCCGATGACATCGTCCCGTCCCAGCATGCCCAGAAACTGATCGCCTGCCATGACGGGCAGTTGATTGACGCCGTCGCGGTCCATTGCCCCGAGCGCTTCTGACAGCTCGGCATCGGGCTGGATGACCTTTAATTGCGCGACCGGAATCATCGTCTGGGCGGCGGTGGTGGTTAACCAGGCGGAAGACGGGATGTCCTTGACGTTATGCAGGGTTAATAGGCCCAGGAACCTGTCATCCTGCTTGACCACTAAACTGCGGCGGCCGCTGCCCAGAATATGTTCCGTGACCAATTGCTGAAGGGTGGTGTCCGGGGCTACAGGGGTGTAGTTACTGCGCATCGCATCCGACACAAGATGGCCGGCCAGCAGGTCATGGATCGTCTGCTGGTGGATCTGCGAGGAGGCGGCGTTTTCCAGGAACCAACCGATAAAGGCAACCCATAAACCATTGCCGAAATTGCCGCTGAACATCTGCCACACGCCCAGGCCGATAAAGCCATAGGCGATGAAGCGTCCCAGGGTCGCCGCGATCAGGGTGGCCCGCCGCAAACTGTGTGTGGTTCCCCAGATCATGGCGCGGAAGACGCGGCCGCCGTCCAATGGGAAACCGGGAATCAGGTTGAAGAGTCCCAGCGTGCCGTTGATATAGGCCAGATACTTCGCGATGGCCAGCAGGGGAGCGAGCGTGGATACCAGGGGTTGCAACAGGGCGAAGAAAAGGGCCAGGGCGAAACTCGTGATCGGCCCGGCGATGGCAATCCAGAATTCCGCAATGGCGCTGGGTGGTTCGGCGCCGATTTGGGCGACCCCGCCAAAGACGAAGAGCGTGATACTGCGCACCGGGATCTTATAGCGCAGGGCCACCACGGAATGTCCCAGTTCATGCAGCAGCACACTGCCAAACATCAGGATGACCGTGGCCGCTCCCGTAATCCAATATTGCGCCGCAGGCCAGCCTTTAAATTCCGTCGGAAAGTAACTCGTGGCCAGCGACCAGGTGAGCAGCGCGAAGATCAGGAACCACGAATAATCCAACCCGATTGGAATGCCGAGAATGCGCCCCAGGGAGATCGAGCTTCGGTTCATCATTGTTACAGCCTCTCGAATCCAACAGAACGGAAATTAATTGACATGCAGGGCGGCCACCTGGCGGAAATGGAAGCCGTAGATGGCAAAGGTGATCGCCAGCGGGAACAGGCGCGGGCGGCGGAACAGGGTCCAGAAGAAGAGCCGCCAGTAGTGGACCCGTTCGACGCCGCGAATCCCCAACTGATAGATGGAGCGCCACAGGGCGAGGATATATTGCGGCTCCAATTGGACTCTGATCTGGGGCGGTTGGTACTCGCGCAGAAATGTCAGCACGCGCTCGTAATAAAGTCCGGGGGCGTAGATCTGGTTTAGGATCCTGCGATACCCTTCCTGCAACGGTTCGAGACCCATCCTGGGGACGATATTGGTCGAGCCATCCACGTTGTCGCCTGAAAATTCCTTCACCAGGCGGCCTTCCTGTTGCATGCGCTCGTACAGGCGCGTTCCCAAAGGGGCTTGCAGCAAGCCGACCATGGCTGTCACAATGCCGCTCTTCTGGATGAAATCAATTTGCTGTTGGAAGATCGAGGAGGAGTCGTTGTCGAACCCGACGATGAAACCTCCCTGCACCTGAAGGCCCGCCCGCTGGAGTTGCTTGACGCTCTCCACCAGGTCGCGGCCCTTGTTCTGGCTCTTGCTGCATTCGGTCAGGCTGTCTTCATTGGGCGTCTCGATGCCGACGAAGACCGTGTCGAAACCGGCTGCCACCATGAGCCTGAGCAACTCCGGGTCGTCGGCCAGGTTGATGGAAGCCTCCGTGCTGAACGGCATGCCGGCTTTCCCCTTGCGCCATGCGATCAAGGCGGGCAGCACCTCGGACTTGATCTGCTTTTTATTTCCGATAAAGTTGTCGTCCACAAAAAAGATGCTTTTGCGCCAGCCCAGCGCGTACAGGTTGTCCAGTTCGGCGATAATCTGCGCGGCGGTCTTGGTGCGTGGACGATGTCCCAGCAACGCGGTCACATTGCAAAAGTCACAATTGAAGGGACAGCCGCGCGAGAACTGAATGCTGACCGTGTCGTAATGTCTGAGGTCGGCCAGCTTCCAAAGCGGGACGGGGGTCTGGTGGATGTCGGGGAATTCCGCCGAGGCGTACACGCGTTGGGCCAGGCCCTGCTCCAGGTCGCGCAGGAAGGGCGCAAGCGTCAGCTCGGCCTCGTTCAGGACGAAATAATCCACGTCTGGAAATTGCTCATGTTCCATTGTGAAGAGCGGACCGCCCGCCACCACTTTCACGGCGGCGGCCTTGCAGCGTTCGATGACGACGCGCGCGGATTCGCGTTGAACGACCATGGCGCTCAGGAAGACATAGTCGGCCCATGCCAGGTCTTTTTCCGTGAGGTTCGTCACGTTGAGATCGACCAGCCGTTTTTCCCAGGTGGATGGAAGCATCGCGGCAACGGTCAACAGACCCAGCGGCGGGGCGCCGGCTTTCTTCCTGACAAACTTTAGCGCATGCTTGAAACTCCAAAAGGTGTCTGGAAACTCTGGATAAACAAGCAGGATCTTCATGGTCGCCTTCTTTTTTGATTCAGTTTTTGAGCGCCTGAGCCTTGCCGATGACGTACTTTTCGGCGCTGACTTGTATTTTTTCTTCGATCACTGAATGTAAAGGATACGATTGGGACAGCGGCTAATAGTGTACCGGGACGGGAATCTGCCTTGGCTTTGTAACCTGACACAGCATGCCGTATGCAAACACGATCGGGTATGCGATCAAGGTAAGTACATCCATAACAAGAAAGAGCAACTTCAGTTTCATTTTTTCTCCGTGGTGACTTTATTCCCTATTTTCCTTTTTTGTTCTTGTTATTCGATCCAGCCTGGGAATTCAGGCCGCCCGTGCCGAGCGGTGAACCCTTGTCCTTCACCAGGGATTGCACGGGTGAATTTCCACTCTGGTGCGCGTTATTGGAAACCGTTTTGGCTTTTTTCGTCTTGCGTTTACTTACGCCTTTGCGTCCCATTTCATTGCTCCTTTTTTTCAATCATGAATTGCAGGTTGGATATTGCCAATTGTGCGCTCAGTAAGTGGTTCGTAAAGTTACTCCAGCGGCTCATTGAACAGTTTTCTGATGCGGGTGTGTCTTTGCCGAGTGGCTTCGTGCTCTGCCACCCGTCTTTTGAATTCGACTTCGTCTATGACCACGATATCGGGCAATCCCTGGGCAGGAAGAAGCGAGGCTGCGTCATCTCTGCGTTTGATGTCGTCAAAGACCTTCAGGAAAGCTCCCACGCCCTCGTGAACCAGTGTGTGATCGTCGACTGGCGCGGGATCCGCCGTCGGTACCGTCTCGGACAGCGGGTGATCGCCGTACACGACCCTGACCAGATATTTCCCGTTATCGATATAAGGGAAGTCAATGTGTGTCGGTAATTTTCCAAGCTGGCCGCGGTCAAGAACAAAGGCATAACGGAGGCCGTCGCTGTGGCAGAACACCACCTGCATCTGTAATTCATTCTCAAGATCTTGCAGCAGGCGCGGGTCGAAGTAATCGCCAAAGGGGATCGTGGTATGTGAGGCAATATATTTATTATTCAGAACGCCAAACAAGACGATCATGCCCGTCTCCGGATCCTGCGTCAGCCGCCAGCGTTTGAATCGCGGCAGCAAGCCCCATTTTGTCAGGACTGCCGATACCTGGGTTCTGACCTGCACGGCCTTTTGGTTGAAATGGCGAGCTTCAATCACCTGTGTCATCCTGGTCCTTCCTGTCGCCGCGCAGCAGTTTGCGCTTGACCTCATCCAGCCAGTGGCGGATCTGGTCGTCGGATTGCGCGGATTGATAGCTGTCATCGATGACATCACTTTCAATATACGGCAGTGCGTCATCATGCTGATGGGGGACGACTTCAATCACTGGCGCAGGCAGCCTTCCAACGGGAATTTCTGGAAGACGTTGTCTGGCCTGCTGGTTCTTTAGCCAGCGCCAGCCTCCCCACAGGAACAGTGCCGCCAATACCACAAGAAAGGTTGGAAAACACCACATCCACAGGAAGTTGATGGGAATGGCTCTTTGCTCGTCACGCTGACGATCCTGGTCGGCGTACCATTGCGATGTGGCAAGGGCAGCCTGGGTCTGCGTAGCGATATTATTGGCCACTGCTGTTTGGGTATTGGCGGCAATTGCATTCATATTCTGTTGAACCAGTAGGGATTGTGCGTCGCTGGTTGCCAGCGCCGCAACCTGGGTCTGGTGGATCGCGTCCTGGGTTAGGGCGGCGCTCTGGGTTGCCCCCGCTGAATTCAAGGTGGCCTGTGCGTTGGCGCGTATGATTTCAGCGGTGGCCGCCATCTGGGCCGCAATGATATTGGCGCTGTTTTGCGCCTGGGTCTGGGCTGCGCTCAAGGTGGAACTGGCGGCATTCAGGGTTTCCTGCGCATTGACGCGCATGATCTCTGCAGCCGCAGCCGCCTGTGCATCTGCGCTGATCTGCTCCTGGGTTTGCAAGGCCGAGAGGGTTGCCTGGGCGCATCCTTCACAGAAGGATGGCATCAGTGTTTGTGTTGATGCAATCATGGCCATTTCCTGGGCAGACAGGGTTTGGGGCGGTGCACAGGCGGCCAGAATGATCACGGCCAAGGCCAGAACCAATATCAAACCAGCAGCGGGGCGAAAATCGGGGCGCATCCAGGCTCTTCCTAGTTCGCGATGGAGCGCGAAATTCCCTTTACCATTGCGGCAGTTTTTCTGGGGTGATTGGAGCGCGTTGCCACATCCGCCTGGGAGATGATCCCCAGGAGCTTGTTACTGCGGTTCACAACGGGAATGCGGCGCAATTGGTTCTCGGTCATTGCTTCAAGGGCTTTTTTCAAATCGGCTCCCGCCCGGCAGGTTACGACCTTGCGCGTCATGACCAAATCCACGATCGTGGAGTTTGGATCAAGACCCATGGCAATGACCTTCAAAGCCAGATCGCGATCGGTCACAATACCGACCAGATTTTGGGTCTGTTCGTTGTCAACGACCGGTATCGATCCGACGTTCCCGCTCTTCATTAACTCAGCCGCTTTGATTACCAGGTCATCCGGCAGACAGCAGAGGGTATTTCTTGTCATTACTTTCTTGCACTTCTTCATGAAGGTCTCCTGATTTGGGATGGAAGCAGATTTTTTTGCCATGATCCATGGATGGGCTGCTCTAGATAACGCCCAACACATTCAGGATGATGAGGATGATGGCGAGAACGAGCAGGGTGTGAATCCAACTGCCTGTTTGCGGGAAGCTCGGGCTGATGTTCCGGCCGAAGAAGCCAAGCAGCCAGAGGATCAACAAAATTACTACGATAGTCCACAACATGATATTTTTCCTTTCAAGCGATGTGCCAATTTGGCGATGGTGGTTTGAGTTGACCCGCGTTTGCGGGAGATGGGGTCATGGGCCTGCGTGGGGCCTGATTTCATCCTACAACAAACACCCCCCGGCCGCATCCATCGGCCGGGGAGTGTTATTCTCCGCCACTTGGGGGATGCTGAATCAGAGGCGCAGCACGGTCCAATAGGGCTCCAGCAAGGCCGCCAGAAGCCCCCAGACCGACCCCAGCACCAACCCGGCAATGACATCCCGCGGGTAGTGCGCGCCGACGTAGATCCGCGTAAAACCGACCAGGGCGGCGACCGCATACAAGGCAACGGATGCGCCCATCCCAGGCTGGAAGTGATGAATGAATATGGTCGTCAGGAAAAATATCTGGGTTGTGTGACCGCTGGGAAACGAATCGCCTTTCTCCCGCAAGCCCACGACTCGCGTGGATTCGAGAACAAGAAATGGGCGTTGACGGTCCGCCAGCGCCTTGATGGTCTCCACCAGCAGCCACAGGGTGAGTGTCCCGAAGACAATCTCAACTGACAAACGGCGATAGTTAAAAATAAAAAGAATGAAAGCAAGGATGAATGCGGTCAGCATGTTGCCAAGCTGTGTTGCAAACCACATGAAGCGATCCAGCCACACGGGATAGCCGCGCATGTTGAAAAGCGTGAACACCCGGGCATCCAGGCGTTGACCAGCCGACCAGATCAGCGACAGGGTGACCAGCGCAAACAGGAAAAGCAGGATGAACAGTTCCCGTTGGGCATTTAACGCCGTCCAGAGCGATGCGCGCGCTCCGCCCGGCAGCCATACAAGGAACGCGGCCAGTCCCGCCACCAGGAGCAGCAGGAAAACGGGTCGCCGCCGATGGGCGGACCAAAAGGAGGTGCGGGGGGGCGCCGCCGGCAGTGGAGCCGGTGCGGGAATGGGATTATTCAATGGGCGCCAACTTGGGGTCGATCACCAGGGACATCGAAGGTTGTCCCGTCAATTCCGTGCCGGCCATGACCGTCAGGACGCGCGGATGAACGTGGACGGAAAACGGGCCCTGCCCCAACAGGTTACCGTCCGCAAGGATGGGCATGTGCGGCTTTGAGCTGACCGTTACGTGTTTGGCGCGAAAATGCTGGATGCCGGCATCCTCCACAAGGCCCCCACGCGAAAGTATGGCGTATGAAACCATATTCAATTTGCTCATATCTGAAAAGGTAAACACGTCCAGGTGGCCGTCCCGGAAGGATACCTTGGGTGAAATCTGAAAGTGCGGCCCGAGATAGGACATATTCGCGATCAGGATCATATGCGTCGTCATGTCGAGAAGTTGATGACCATCCAGGTCGATCCGCAGGTGGGCCGGGATGGCGGAGACCAGGGTCGAAAGTAATCCGCCAATCTGTGCCAGATTCCCATGCTGAAAATCGTCCGCCATTGGATACAGATCGGAGATGAGCCCCAATGCCATACCCTCCAGAAACCAGTGGCGGGTATGGCCGTAGTGAACCCGGCCGACGTCGACCTTCACCCGCCGGCCATGCCGCAGCAGCTCCACACAGTTCGGTATGTTCCCTGTGATCCCCAGGTTGAAGGCGACGTTGTTGCGCGTGCCGGTGGGGATGATGCCGAGGGTCGCGTCGCTCCCGATCATGGCCCCAACCACGTTGTCGATGGTCCCATCCCCGCCCGCCACGACAATCAGTTTGATGCCCGATTTGATTGCGCCGTGAACAACCTCATCGAGGCGGCTGTCGGGACGTGTCATATAAACTTCAGGCAATATTTGATGATCCTGCATCTCCGAGAGGATGCTGGCGAGCTGTTGGGGTGATTCTTCCGGCCGGCCGGAGCCTGCGTTAAAGATCAGTTTCGCCCGCAATGGGCGGTGAAAAACCGATTTAAGTTTGCGCGGCAGGTGCAACTGCATGGTGCTCCTTGCATTTGGCCTGGCTTTTAGCCCGGGTTGGTAATGATTACCTTGAGCGCCTGTTCCTTCATCGCATCGCCAAACGTGTCATAGGCCTGCATCACCTGATCCAGCGTGAAGTGGTGGGTAATCAGTTCCTTTGGCTGGAGCTTTCCCGAGACCACCGTTTTTAAGAGCATTGGAGTCGTTGTGGTATCGACCAGGCGGGTCGTAATGGTGATGTTTTGCGCCCAGAGCGTGTTCAGGTTTAACTGGACAGGTTTGCCATGCACGCCGACATTGGCAATATGCCCGCCGGCCGTGACAATGGCCTGGCAAATATCGAAACTCGCCGGAATTCCAATGGCTTCAATGGCCACGTCCACGCCGCGGTTGTCGGTCAGCGCCATGATTTTGTCAGCGGCGTTGCCGAGGTCGTTGTGGATGACCACCGTCGCCCCAAATTTCCTGGCGACCTCCAGACGGTTGTCGTCGTTATCGACCATGATGATGGCCGCCGGCGAATAGAACTGCGCCGTCAGCAGGATTGCCAGCCCGATCGGGCCGGCGCCGATGATTGCCACCGTATCGCCGGGTTTTACCTGCCCATTGAGCACGCCGCATTCGAATCCGGTCGGCAGGATGTCGCTCAACATCACCAGCGCCTCCTCGTCGGCCCCGTCCGGGATCGGGTACAGGCTGTTATCCGCAAATGGGGTGCGCACGTACTCGGCCTGGGTCCCATCGATCAGATTCCCCAGAATCCAACCGCCGCCGTTCTTGCAGTGTGAGTACATGCCATTCTTGCAGTTGACGCATCTCCCACACGAACTGATGCACGAGATCAGGACGTGGTCGCCGACGATGAAGTTGGAGACATTCGAGCCCAGTTGTTCGATAACGCCCACCCCTTCATGTCCCAGGATGCGTCCCTCCGTCACAGTCGGCACATCCCCTTTCATGATATGCAGGTCAGTCCCGCAAATGGTCGTCTTTGTAATCCTGACGATGGCATCTGTGGGTGCCTTGATTTCGGGCTTGGGTATGTTTTCGAGGGCGCGTTTGCCCGGGCCGTGATAGACGAGTGCCTTCATGTTTTATCTCCAATGATTGAATAAAAAGGGTGGTACCGCCTTCAACATTTTTACGAATGGAAACTGGTGGGGCCACACACGATTTGGATATTTTCATCCAAGTGCCAGATGGCATTTCACTGTATCTTAATAAGTTAAATCTGCCGGGAAAATTGCCAGGCGCAATTTAGCAAATTGCACTACAACTTCAACCGGCAACGATACTAGCGGTTTAACAGGATGAAAACACCCGCTGCTATGGCAAGCAGAGCCAGAATGACCGAAAGACCTCCGAGCGAGATGAATGCAGACAGGCCTGTTAAAACAAGCCAGATACCCAACAACAGGAAACCCATGTTTCTATTGAATTTCAAGGTCATACTCCTTTCTTGAATTTATAAAGAATCGGTCTCTCTTTATCCTACAATGAACACACCCCGACCGCATCCATCGGCCGGGGAGTGTTATTCTCCGCCACTTGGGGGAGGTGAGAAAAGGCAATGTGAATTTAATTTTTTACGTCAATCGTCGCAGATCACCCAATGCGGCTTCAATCTCCTCGATGCTGACCGTCCGTCCGTCCGCGATGTGTCTAAGCGTGCCGTCTTTTGCTTTTTCCAGCGCGATGGCGTGAATCGTCAGGCCGCGCGCGGCCGCTTCTTTAACCAGTTCCGCGCCCTGGCTGTAACCAATCAACGGGTTCAGCACGGTGACCACAATCGTGTTCTGCGCCAGCCAGCCTTCGGCCTTTGCCTGGTTTGCAGTGATACCACGGACGGCCCGTTCCGTGAAAACCCGCACCGCACCGATCGTGATCTGCATCATCTCGAAAAGATTGTAGGCGATGACCGGCATCATCACGTTCAATTCGAGCTGTCCAGCCTGGGCCGCCAGCGCGATGGTCGCATCGCAGCCGATCACCTGGAACATGACCATGTCGAGCATCTCCGCCATGACCGGGTTGACCTTGCCCGGCATGATGCTGGACCCCGGCTGGACCGCCGGTAAACGGATCTCATCCAGCCCCGTAGCGGGTCCCGAGGAAAGCAGGCGAAAATCATTGGCAATGCGGATGAGGGTCAGGGCCAGAGTTCGCAGCGAGGCTGAAAAGGCAGCCGCATCCGCCATCGATTGCATCGACTCGAACAAATTGTCCGACTCGACCAGAGGAAGTCCGGTGAGTTCAGACAGCTTTTTGACCATTCGACGATGATATTCAGGGGGGGCATTCAACCCGGAGCCGGCGGCTGTTCCACCGATCCCCAGCCGCCTCAAGCCCCCGGCTGCCTGGCGGATCCGCTCCGTATCCCGCTCGACGGCCTTGGCATATGCGCCAAATTCCTGGCCCAGGCGTATCGGGACGGCATCCTGCAAGTGCGTCCGACCCGATTTGACAATAGGATCGAATTCCCCGGCTTTGATATTCAATGCGGAGGTCAGATCGTTTAGCGCGCCCAGAAGCTCATCCAATCGCCATAGGCAGCCCAGCCGAATGGCGGTCGGGATGGTATCGTTGGTGGATTGGGCCAGGTTGACATGATCGTTGGGATGGACACGGTACTCCCCCAGGTTTCCACCCAGGAGCTGGGTGGCGCGATTGGCGATGACTTCGTTGACATTCATGTGATGACTGGTGCCCGCGCCGGCCTGGAATGGATCGACGACAAACTGCGCGTTCCACCTCCCATCGATCACTTCCTGCGCGGCCTGGATGATGACAGCGGCCTTTTCCATATCGAGCAGCCCCAGGTCCCGGTTGACTTCCGCGGCGGACCTTTTGATCATGCCCATCGACCAGATGAAGGCCTGGCGGGGTTTTAGTCCCGAGATGGGGAAGTTCTCGAGCGCGCGCCGGGTTTGCGCACCGTACAATGCATCTGCCGGGACAGGGACTTCGCCGAGCGAGTCCCGTTCGATCCTGTGGGGAAGGGTCATGCACTACTCCATCTGAACGAGTGGAAAAGAGTTCAAATCGATCTCTGAACCATTGTCTTCGATGATTCTACCGCCGTCATCCTCCCAACGCAGAATGGTGTCAAGTTCGATCTCCCCTCCTGCCAAAACATCCCCTGCGTGTTCAATCGTTTGGTTTGCGTCCCGCTTGTGCAATGGTTGCCTGTGACGCCGGGTGGTTTGGATGTGCATGCTGCATTTCCTCATCCGCCCAGGCTGTCATTTACAAGAAGTTCCTCACTCAACTCCTGCGCTTCCGTTATGGCAGCGGAAGCCAGGATCGGCGCGTCTTCGATGGTATCATCCACCTGTGGAGGGTCAACCATAAACAATACATCATCGATGCAATAGGGATAGGGCGGGACCCAATCCTTGATCGGGGCGGTGAACAGGGCGGTGTCAAAAACCTGATATTTTGTATACTCGGTGCTCTGAATGGTCAGGGACCCTGATCTTTTTGTCAAATAACCAATGACGCTCACCGGAATAACCAGCATTTGCTCTGCTTTTTTATCGCCGTTCTTCTTCGGCAAAGCTGGAGTTGGCTGTGGGGTGGAAAAATGGCATTGAAGAAGCATGGCGACCACCCGGCGGTTGTCGGGATTGATCACAACCTGCCTCACAATGCCGGAGATACCATCGCGGAAGCTAAATTCCTTTCCAATGGACGGTTGCACCAGACGATGATCCTGCCTGCCAAGCTCGACCCCGGGGATGTACAGATAATTGATGACGCCGCGAACTTTGGGGTGACTGGAAGCATACTGCTCGGCGCTCGTGCGCACCTGCACGCTGTTCACTTTTCCATTCAATACAACCACCCCATGCGATACACCTGTAAAAAAATTGCAGCCACAAGCCTTCTCCAAAGTGCCCAGCAATGCAGAAACTTCAAGGGTCAGCTCGTCATCCAAAACGAGGTCATTGGCTATTCTAAGGACTCCGGGTATGGCTTGAATGGCGTTTTTTATCCGATTCTGGCTGGCCGTGTTCAGGATGTGGCCGTTCAGGTGGACGGTCCCGTTTTTTACATGGACATCGACCTCGTCATAGTCCGTTGCCCGCAATACTTCGTCCTTCCAAAGAGCAGTGTAGATGGACTGCCTTATAACAGTATCCAATTTTTGCGTCAGGCTCAGGTCTTTTCCAAGAACGATCATCTCCCGTCGCTCATCGCACCTGGAAAATTCATGAGAACTGATTCTGGGATTCCGCGTCAGGGACATTTTTGCTCCTCTAAAGTTCACTTGTCCTGGATATTTTGAATTAATGGTCGTCCAGGCCAGGCAATCGGCTAAAAAAGAAAATCCTCTTACGGATAATCAAATGGTCACCCGGTCGGGTCTCCCGGGTGACATTTAAGCTTGCAGTCCGAAAAAATTATGATCCGATTTTGACTGTCGGGCGGCCAACTCATGTTCGAGCTTCCTCACCTTGCGGTGAATGTCGGCCAGGCCCGTGATCGTTCTAGGAAGACAGGATTGCCTTTTTCCCGGCCCGTACGGCTTCGGAGACGTGTTCCAACTGCCCGGCAACGAGCGCCCGGCCGTTTCGCATTAATTCCTTGGCCTTCCTGCGCCCGTTCATCGCAATCTTGTCGCGATCCACGCGCACCTGCTCCATGCCATCTTCCACCAATTCGGCGGCGCGGTCACGCAGTTCGACACTCTTATGTTGGATCAGTGTCCTGGTTCTTTTTCCAGATTGGGGCGCCAGTAATAACATTGTGACGGCCCCAGCCAGACCGCCGATCAGCACTCCGACGAGTACGCCGAAAACATTGATACCTGAATGGTCGCGTTCTTGAATCTCATTGATCATTTTGTCAACTCCTTACCTGTCAATATGGTAATTATTTTATTGTGATGGTCATGCCGATGGCAGAGGGTAATTCCTGCTCATTTATTTACTCGTAATGTCGGTCGTCAAGATAAACGCCCGCCTCTTTTTGTTCTTCTTCCGTCAACCAAACGAGGCGGACCAGCCGCTGTTGGAGGTCATCGAGTGCCTGTTGCAGGTAGGCTAAAAGGCCGGCTGATTCTTGCGTATCCGATTCTTGTCGATGGAAGAGATCCTTCATTCTGGCCTTTTGGGTTATGGGGTGATGTGGTTTTCGCCGGTGGCGGTTTCAGTGACGGCTACCACCTGTCCACGCGGACGGTAAAAGAGCAGCCAGATCGTTCGTTCCATGGCCCACGCAATCAGGGCATAGATCAACATGGCAAACATGGAGGATAATTCAAGCACAAAGCTGCCGTATGTTGGCGAGCCGATCAATCCAGTAAAGGGAAACAGGAACAGGTAGGTAATTCCGTAGATCAGGGCCACGATTGGGCTGTTGGGATTGGCTCCGACCAGCATCAACCCGATGCGGAGCGCGATCAGGGCTTCGAGGATCCCGAACAACAGCCAGACCAACTGGGTGGCTTTGAAACTGAAAACGCGCTGCTCCTGTCCCGTTTCTTTTTGTGACGTTCTGACTTCTGTTACTCTATTGTTATTTGACATTCTGATCTTGCTTTCTGAGGATGAACCTGATGAAACAAAGGCAGGCCATCCTCACCAACTTGGATACATTTCACGTTAAAAATAATGCTTACGAGCAGGGATGGTTTGACATGCCCTGCTCATGTAGTTTGCAAGCCAATATCATGACCGCTGTGGTTAGCGGCGGACCATCTTGACGATCCACAGCAGCACGACTGAACCCAGCAGCGTTACCAGCATGGTCGGAAGGGTGATGGCATCATTGATCGTCCCGATGCCCAGCAGCGGGCTGATGAAGTAACCAGAGACAAACGCGCCAATGACGCCCACCACGATATCGAGCAGCAGGCCCTGTTGCGAATTCGTATGCATGATCCGGCTGGCAATATAGCCAACGATCGCTCCAGCGATGAGGTATATGATGAGATTCATTTTGTTCTCCTATTGGATATTCAAATACACGGTTGCCCGTATTGGGTCATTGGTACATATCCCTTCTCAGAAGAGAAGGGATGGTGAGGCCGCTTCGATTCATTTAACTGGGGCGGGCGCGGTTTTCCTGTTCAAATTGGTTTCGAACTCCGTCACGCGCTTATCGATTTCATCGGCTGCGCGCTCGCGGGTATAGCCATACTTTTCCTGAAGCAGGCCAGCGAGAACTTCGAACTTGCCGGCCGCACGGTCCAGGTCGTCGTCGGTGAGTTTGCCCCACCACGCCTTGGCCTCGCCGCGGATTTGCTTCCATTTGCCTTCGACAATATCCTTGTTCATGAGTTTGATCCTCCAGATCATTTTGAAAAAGCTGTCCCATTTGTGCCGGCGCTCGGGGCAGCTATGGTGCGCCGGATTTTTTGGTCTCCCATTCAGCCAGGTGGCTCACCGTGAGCGAATACTTGCGGCTACAGCTTGCAGGTGTTCGGCCACCCGGTCAGGCGTTTCGCCTTTACTGATAAACGCATCGGCGCCGACCGAGAGTGCGGCTTGGTGACGGGCGTCCAGGTGGCTGATGAGAATAATGACCAGCGCGGCCGGGCAAGCCTTGCGCAGTTGATCCAACGCCGCACCGGGCGACCTGGGGAGCAAGTCCCAATCAATCAGTAACATATCCGTGCGGTTGATGGGCGCTTGTGCCAGCGTGGTTGCCCAGTCGGCCGCCTCGCCAACTACTTCCATCTTCAGGTCGAGGAGTACAAGGCGAAGGGCAGAACGTTCTTCAATTTTGGCATCGGCTATATATACGCGGGTCATATATTCATCCTACGACAAACACTCCCCGGCCGCATCCAACGACCGGGGAGTGTTCCTCTCCGCCACTTGGGGGAGAAGGGCTATTGCAGGAATGGCAAGGCCCTGATGCTGGTGCAAAAGGCTGATGTCGACGCCATCGTCCAGCAGTTGAAATATATGTAGACCAGCAGCACGAGGACGACCACCACCAGGAATCCGCCCACGTTGCGAAACAACTTGGAAATTGCGAGCAGGATAACGGCGCCCCCCAACGACACCAGCAGGGCTGGGATGCTAAAGTTGCCCTCGTTGATCGTGCTGATATTGAACAGGGGGCTGAGGAAATAACCTCCCACAAAGGCTCCCACGATGCCCACGATGATATCGGCGATCAGACCCTGCTGTCTGTTTGTCTTCATAATTACGCTGGCGGCCCACCCCACCAGGGCGCCTGCAATGATCCATACAAGGAAGTTAATCATTTTCTTCTCCTGGGTAAATGTGCGGAATGCGCAAACCTGCCATCTTACATAGGCACGCATATCACGATTTGAGAGGATTCGGTAATTAGACTTGAGGCGCCCAAAGATGGTTTCGCCTCCAATTTAATGTCAGGAGTGTCATTCTGAGGAGCCGCGCAGCGGCGACGAAGAATCTCTCATGCCGTGGGCAATTTCTACTCAAAAGCGAGATTCTTCGCTCCCGCAGTTTATTACCCTGAGCCTGTCGAAGGGGGCGCTCACATCGTCCTGATATCCTTCGGGAGAATGACACACATGAATGTTTTTTGAATTACCGAATCTTCTCTTGTTCTTTATAACTTACTCAAGGCTTTGGCGTCGCCAGCGGATTCTGGACGGGCTGACCGGCATTGCCGCCTTGATAATAGGGAAAGGTTACCGGCAGGTCAAATCCAAAATACGCAGAGACGCGCGCTACGATCTCACCCTTGATCTGTGCCCGGCGGGTGTTGTAGGCTTTGACGGCGTCGTTCCAATCGGTGCCTCCCAATTGAATGGTATTCATCGCCTCATCGATGGTATCGCCAAGCGCCAGGGTGACCTGGGCATCCGGAACGGGCGGAGGGGCCTGAGTAATGGCGTTGACATACAGCGTAAAGCCCTGACCCAGGCCGCTGGGCAGCGCGCCCTTGCCTTCCAACTCGTTCAAGTTCAGCTTGGATGGGTCCAGGGGCTGTCCGTTTTCATCCCGGTAATTATTCAACAGATCGGTCAGCGCATCGGCCTGCGAACGGAAGTTGCCAGTCCATACTTCACCGCTGTTGCTGACTGCATCGTAATAATCTTTGGTGATCTGCGTTTTGGCCTGGATTTTGGCATACTGTGTATCTGTCACCAATTGAAAGTTGGCCGCTGCGGACTGCACGCCCTGCACCAGCGCAATCAACTCGTTGTATTCCGTTGTGCCTGATTCCACAATACCGCAGCCCGTCAGCCCGACGAACATGGCTGCCAACACTAAAATGGGAATAGTCTGTCTGATGGAGCGTTTCATGTATTATTCTCCTTATCTTTTTTAATTGCCGCGCCCGGAGCGCCCGCTGCCGCTGCCGCCGCGTGTTGGCGGACTACTTCTGCCCCCGCCAGGAGAGAAGCCCCTCCCCCAGGAGCCTGAACCTGATGGGCGGTAGGAAATCCCACCCCGGGCAAACCGGCTGAGCATCCACACCAGAAATGGCAGCAGAATGATGCCCATGCACAGCAGACCGCAAATGGTCAAAATGCCCAGCGGCTCTGAAGGCAGTGGTTGCTGGTTGATCGTCTCCCGGGGCGGCGTGGGAGAAATCAGCGGCGCATAATTGCTGCGTGCAACTGCATCGAATCCCTGCACCAGGGACAGCAGCGCCTGGTCGAGGCTGTGGGTGGATTGGTAGGTATCTTCTGCGGCGCGGTTAAGGGCTGTCAGTTCAGGGGCGGTCAGGGCCGGCAGGCCCAATCCCACACCATAGTGCACGTCAATGCGGGTGGGTTCAACCACGATCAAGAAGACAAAACCATTATCCTTACGCTCACCCGTCGGCTGCCCGAGCTTCATGTAACGCAGGAAATGCACAGCGCAGTTGACCCTGTTGCCAACCTGATCTTGTGATTGGATGAGGATCATTGTCTGCGCGATGGCATCTCCATTCAGCCGGTCGAGGACCGCGTCCACCTTGGTTACTGTTTGCTCCGAGACGTACTCCTGCCAGTTTACCGTCCAATGCGCCTGCTCCAGATCGTAGGTAAAGCCGTAATCTGGAGCTGAGCCGCTGCCGCACAGAGGTGCAGCGAAAATCGCGCCGGCGCTGGCGGGGGTGAAATCGATCAAAAAGCTGAGCGCCAGCACCATGATCGCTGTGATGCCAGCCACAATCATCGTAATACCTGGCCGGGCGGCGTTACGTTTCACGATGCTTCCTTCATTTCAAACACCATTCGTTCCTGGGTTCTCGGATTGCATTCATTGCACCATTTTTCCAGCCTGCTCTTCAATTACCGGAGGGACAGGCAGAGTAGTGCTTCAATTCTGTAAAATCGACACTAATTTGCCGGCGTGGCAAAACTGGCAGGGACACAGGTAAAGCCCAAACCCATCGAGAAGGAGTCCTTTACACCATCCTGGCCCGGATTGAAATTACCGGATGAGTCAAGCAGGTCCATGTCAGGGGAGACTGCGATCATCAACAGGGGATTGGTTTCAAGTTCCTGGATGGTGATTGTCCCATCATGGTTCGAGTCGAAGGTTTGCAGGAGGGGAGGGGAATTTTCTGTTTTGATATATTGATTGAGCCCGTCCGTAATGGCTGGAAGAATCTTGCTGCGGAACTCATCGATGGTCACACCGCCGGCCAGTTTACCGTTGGCGCAGCCCTGCGGGCTGAAGTCAGCCTCAAGACGAACTCCGATCAAATTCACCTCGACCAACTGTCCCAGGATAAACATTTGGATTCGTACCGTGCCTGGGCCGCCTGTGAAGTGACCGTTCGTGAGCGAGCCGACAATCAGAGTGTTTGCCGGCGCAGCAGAATCGAGTGTGAAATTATCCGAGCCTCCAAAACTGGGCGCCTCCTGCGCTTTTTGTCCCTGGAGGATGGCCCATGAAACACTTGGATCATTCAGGGGATCGTTTGCCTTAATGAGGTGGAGCGCGACCACCTGGCCGGTATTAATGGCTTGATCGAGGCTCGATTGCAGTTCAAGATCCGGCGCTGCCGATGTAAGCAAGGTAACCAGCCCACCAAACAGGTTGTCGGATCGCTGCTGCGTATCACCATCGACATTCAAAGCAAATGTTTGCGCCTGCTCCTGGGTGGTTGGTATCAGCAGTCTGTTGGTGACGAAGAGATAATCCACGCCCGTAGTGGGTGGAAGCTCAGTGGGTTGTGCGGGCATGGGTGTCGGCTTCACTGCGCCGCAGGCGGCCAGCAACAATAAAATCAGAGCGGTGTTCACAACGAAAAACTTTTTCATCTTCATGTATGATCTCCTTGTTTATTCGTTCATGCCCTTTAACGGGCAGTGCGATGGCTTGGATGTTTGGGATGTTTCAGAAACACAAATATTCTCACTGCCTGGGATACGCAGTTTATAACTTATCATATACAAAATCCTCCCTGGTCACATCCACCGACCGGGGAGGATTCATCTCATACACTTGGGGGAGATGCAAACAGTTATTACCCGACCTGGACTTTCTCGTGCAGCAGAATATTTCGGTTCCACCGCGTTTAACGGGAAACCCCTTTCAAACACAAAGGTGTCCTTCGTGGTCAGGCTCTTTCCCGTTAATTACGGGAGATCCGCAAATATAAAAGTGGAAGCGGCAAAATTGCGGGAGCGGGCCAGGCGGAATTCTGGCAATTCGTTGCAGTTTTGATGAACTGGCTTTCCTCCAATTAACAAATACCTGTCAACGCAGATCTCTTCTTTTACCTTGCCAGCATTCGCGCCAGTTCCATCAGGCGCAAATCCAGCGGCTTTTTATGGACAACCACCTCGGTTAGCGGAGTGGCAGAGATCTCGCCTTTGACGAGTCCCACCAGGTCCCCGTGCTCGCCGCGAGTCAGACGTTCCACCGCGTCTGCTCCCAGGCGGGTTGCGAGCAGACGGTCGTAGGCGCTGGGAGCGCCGCCCCGCTGGACGTGCCCCAACATGGTCACCCGCAAATCAAAGCCAATGCGTTCGTGATGTTCCTTGAAGTAGTCCGCCAGCGCCGCAGCGTTATATCGAGCGCCTTCGGCGACAACCACCAGGGCGTGGGCTTGTCCCCGCTCGTAGGCGCTGCGCAATTCCCCCGCCACGGCTTCGGGATCGGTCTCCACCTCGGGGATGACAATCGCTTCGGCTCCACCGGCAATGCCCGCCATCAAAGCCAGATAACCGCAGCCACGCCCCATCACTTCGATGAGAAAGGCGCGTTCGTGAGACAGGGCGGTGACTTTGAGCCGGTCGATCGCCTCCAGGGCGATGTTGAGCGCCGTATCCACGCCGATGGTGATATCTGCCCCGTACAGGTCATTGTCAATGGTGGAAGCCACGCCGATGACAGGAAAGCCCATCTGCGACAAGGCATGTGCGCCGGTTTGAGAACCTCCGCCCCCGATGATGACCAACGCTTCAATTTCGTGTTCCGCCAAAACACGCAAGGCTTGCAGGCGCCCTGCCTCGGTCTTGAATTCGGGACAACGGGCGCTGCCCAGCATTGTGCCTCCCAACTGGATGATGCCGCTGACATCGCGGGCGCCCAACGGTATGACGTTGTTGGTGATGAGGCCAGTGTAGCCATGTCGGATGCCCAGAAGCTGCCAGCCCTTGTCAATTCCAACCCGCACGACAGACCGAATGGCAGCGTTCATGCCGGGGGCATCGCCGCCGCTGGTGAGTACAGCCAATCGTTTCATTTTATTCCTCTTTGTTGCACTTCAGTGTTGAACCCAGGATCCGCAATACCATGCCTGCCGCCATATTGGGGTGATGGCGGCAGGTTGTTTTCATTAACTTGCCGGATGTTGCACCGGGAAACGCTCACGAACTTTTGCCGTGATTTGGCGATCCGTCATTTTGTCCACGGTTTCGACGGCAAGGATGTTAGCTTTGAGGCCTTCATGTTCAATTCGTTTTTCAAGCTCGCCCTTGGCTTCGCCGGGACCGAATATCTGAATTGAGTCTGCGTCACGAACAACAGCAATGACCTGATCATAGTAACTGTTGAGGTGATTCCCAAATTGACGATCTCGCACGTCCTCTGACGAGCCATCCTCCGAGCCGTCACCACCCGTAAAACGAACATGTTTTTCGATGTCGGATACGATTTTCTTTACTTCTTCGCCTTCATCGGTAATCAGGACAATAATAGCCTTCCGATGGTCGATCCACAAACCTGCCTGTTTATTCATGAGATTTCTCCTTTTTATTAATTTATTGACCTTTATTCAGTCGTTTTGCCGTCGAATTGTTCGTTATCCGCCTCTGCTTCAGCGCGGGTGTGGTGGATAACGCCATCCCGATGGTTCGGCGGTGAATAAAGCGTATAGAGTTTCAGCGAGGCAGTAGCGGTATTGATGATGTTATGATTCGTCCCGGCGGGAACCAGCACGGAGAAGCCAGCGCTGATGCTCGTGTGAACGCCATCGAGAATAGCTTCACCCGTCCCTTCCTCCACGCGAAAGAATTGATCGAGCTTGTGTACTTCCATTCCGATTTCCTCCCCGGGTTTTAACGACATGACCACGAGTTGACAATTCCTTGCCGTATAGAGCACCTGGCGAAAATCTTCATTCTTGATCGCAAGGGCTTCGATGTTCTGAACAAAACCTTTCATGGTAGATCCTCCAATTGACGGCTTTAATACCGTCACCTATTAATTTGTTTCAATGCTGTACTCGGCAGCATCAAAAAGCATTTTTCAATGTCCTGTGCATACTCTCACCTGGACTGGCTCCAGCAAAGCTGCTTTCAAAGACCGGAACGATTCGATCCGTGCACGCCCTTCCTTCCTCTTTTCACATCATAACCTCGGCAAAACCGCCTGCAATGACAATCGTTATCTTATGAGCTGTACGGTGGAGTCAGGTGGCAGGACCACGGGCAGAATGGGTTCAGCTTTCTCAAGCAGATTTGCAAGCCGCTCCATGCTGCTGATCACCAACGGCGGAGGCGGCTCCTCCATCTCTTCGATGACGGCCCACAGGTGGGCCTGCCGCTCCTTGAGGTTTGATGCCTGAACCGCCGCCCCCGACCCAATCCGATTGCTGACCAGCCGACTCCACAGGATTTGGCACACAGCCGACAGCGGCGGCGCGGCAAGTATGCCGGGTAACCCGAACGCATCTGCCAGGGCAAGCACCATCACCAGGGTCAGGATTGGGTTATCCCATTTGCGTTTGAAAAGGCGCGGCTCGACCCATGCTTGCAGAGCGAGCAGCACGGCAAATGTATAAAGGATCGTGAACAGGCTAAGCTGAACACTGGTCAGCAGCCCCATCAACAGCGGCAGGATCATTGCCAGCGGCGCGCCCACCACGGGGATCAGCCACACTAGCGCACCGGTCAGAGCCATCAGTACCGGGTATTGGGAACCAAGCAGCCAGTACCCAAGTCCCAGCAGCAATGCCGCCAACAGGCTTTGAACGATCTCACTGCGGATGTAAGCGCCGAGGTTGGGCTCGATGGTTCGCCATATCCCCCGCGCCTGTTTGCGCTGTTCAGCCGGAAGCAGCGAAAGCCAGAGCCTCTCGAAATGGACTTGGTTGATACTCCAATAGATGCTCAGGAATAGAACGAGGAACACACCGCTCGCGACACCGCCGATGCCCTCCGTGAAGCCGAGAACGGCGGGCAGCACAAGTTGGCCCCGTTCGCCGGTAATAGCCTCAAAGAGTTTATCGGGCGTTGGCAGTTGTGCCACCAGCCCATATTGAAACGGACTGCCCTCCAACCACGGCGGCAGCACCCAGTCGCCCTGCACAGACATCGTTTGGGCGACCTGCTGAATATCTCTGACCGCAAATCTTCCCACATGGAAGATCAGGAAACCGAAACCACCCAGGCCAACGGTGTAGAGCAAAGCCAAGGCAATGCGCATCACAAGCCTGCGTCTTTTCCAATCCACAACCATTGGGCGGACTGTTGCCGCAAGCGCAAGCGAGATCAGAACGTAAACCACCACGCTGCGGAACTGCCACATCACCACCAGCGCCAGCAGGGTGGTCATTACCGCAGTACCAATTACCACCACTTGCTTCATCATGGTGCATCCAAGGCAGCGTCGTCCTGGGTTAGCAGCGCATCGAGATCGGTGGTGATCGTCTCGATCTCATCCATCACCTGATCGATCTGCCTGATGCGCAGATCCGAGCCTCTCTTTTTGAGACGCGCCTGTTTGCGCAGGTCATTGGCAAGATCCTGTGCCTCATAGCGCAGGCGGCTGGCATAATCGCGTCCAGCCGAAACCTCCGGTTCGATCACCGCTGGGCGAAAGACAAAATGATTGAGCACAAGCTGAATAATGGCTGCCATGGGAATCGCCATCAATGCCCCGACAATGCCAAAGAAGGAGCTAAAGGCAAAAAGCGCCAGCAGCGTGACGAATGGATTGACCCCCACCGCTTTACTCATGACACGCGGCACCAGCAGATTGTTTTCCAACTGCTGAATCACGACCGTGGCGACGATTACCCAGACCAGTTTGTCAGGCCCAAGCGCCAGCGCCACCAATGCCGCGGGGACAGCACCCAACAGCGGACCGACCATCGGTACAGCCTCCAGCGCGCCAGCCATAAGCGCCAGCACCAATGCATTGGGCAGGCCGATCAGCAGATAGGCAATCAACGCCATGACGCCGATCACCAGGCAAAGGATGCCCTGTCCGATCATGTAATACCCAACCCTGCTTTCCATGGCTGAGATCAATTCCCTGATATTCTCGCGCCGATCCTGTGACGCCAGCATTAAGAATGCCTGGATGATGCGCGCCCCATCCAGTGTCCAGTAAAAAGCCAGCATCAGGGTCACGATGGTGATAAAGAAGAAACGAGCCGTCCATGTTATATAACCCAGCGCCTGCCCCGCTGAAGCCATCACATCCTCCCCGCTTTGTATCGTTATGCCTGGCGTCAAGCCTGGCAATACCGCTGGGAGAAACTCGCCCAGGCGAATTACCAATTGATTGGGAGAACCGCCCAGCCACTCACGCAGGGTTTGGTAATAGCCCGGCATGGTGGCAGCAATCGTTGTGCCTTGTTCGACAATCAACGGGGAGAGCAGCAGCACAAAACCTGCAAGCAGCATGAATAGCAGGAGATAGACAAGAATAACCCCCGCTGCGCGGGAAAGTCCCCGCTTGTATAGCCAGGCCACGGCAGGCCTGATGATTGTGCCGATCACGATGGAGACAAATAAAATAAAGACGACCTGGTTAAAACGGTAGAGAAGCCAGAAGCCCAGTATGACACATACGAGCGTCAGGGTCGCCCACACGACCCGTCGAAATGTCCAATCATACGGTTGTGAAGATGGATTAAGTGTCATGCCAGCCTGCTGTTGGGCCTAACCTGACAACCGCCGCGATGCTGTACTTCCTCCAAGCAAATAGGTCAGAACGAACCCAGAGACAAAGCCGCCGACGTGCGCCATGTATGCCACGCCGCCCGTATCCGCCGCGGAAATGGAGCCGATACCACTAAATAGCTGCAAGGCGATCCACAGCCCGATCACGATCAGCGCGGGCACTTGAATGACTCGCTGGCCCTGCAATACTCTGACGCTTCCCTTTGGGAACATCAAAATGTAAGCGCCGAGCACGCCTGCAATCGCCCCTGATGCGCCCAAATTCGGTATGTTCGACCCGAGGCTGAATGCCAACTGCGCAAAGGTTGCTCCAAGCCCGCAGAGCAGGTAGAAGAGTATGAACCTGGCATGACCAAAACGGTCTTCCACATTGTCACCGAAGATCCACAGGTAAAGCATGTTGCCGCCCAGGTGAAGCCAGCCGGCGTGCATAAACATGGACGTGAAAAGCGTCGCAAACTCGCCGACAGGGTTGGCCAGGAAGCGGCTGGGAACGAAAGCCCACTGCATGATAAAGGCGTCGCCGCCGTTCATCTCCACCAGGAAGAACAGGACGTTCAGGACGATCAGGGCATACGTGACGAGCGGAACAATTCTGCGGGAGGAATTATCATCACCAATTGGCATCATAAGATTTATCTCCTTGGCAAGTAAATGTTGTAACTACGGCAGGAACTTCATGATAATCAGGAGGACAATGAGAACAGACAGCGTGTAAATAAAACCGCCAGTGTGCGGTCGATGGGAATCGCGCGCTTGCCGGTCGCGGGTCATACATTCATCTTATGACGAACTCTCCCCAGCCACATCCATCGGCTGGGGAGAGTTCGCATCCGCCACTTGGGGGAGATATTTTATTGGCCTGTCGTTTGGGTACGAACCTCGATACCTCAACCCTTTTTGTTCTTTTGCGAAACCGCGGCGTCAAAAACCAAACCGAGGGCAGCCCCCATGATGATACCCATTGCTATATTATGGAAGACGATGCCAAGCCAGGTGTCGACACCGGCTCCAATGGCAAGCCACAGTCCAATTTGATCGGGGTTTTCTCTGGTCGGGGGTCTTTCTGTTCATTGGACATGGGTTTCTCCTTCATAACTTATTTTGAAAATTGATCCAGCTCATCAGGGCTTTCGGTCTTGTTTTTGATTTCGCAGCATATCCATAAACATAGGAGACCTGCGAATTTTTCTATACTTGAACAGATAGCGAAGATCATTCAGGTTATCGTGGCTGAGTTGATAGTGATAATAGTTTGTGTATTCAAGAATCGCAAAAAGAAATAACAGGCTTGACCCGATGGAAACTTGAAAATTGACCAGCGGGGTAATCTGGTTACAGAAAATTAATATTGGGTAGATTGATAACAGGACCACATCCGCCCATGTGAAAAACGAAAAGAGAGCATAAAAATAATCGGGGAAAGTCGTTCCAGTTTTGGAGATGGTTTGAAGTTTTAGGTGCCAATAAAAAACACCCTGAGCGAGAACGGCGCATATCAGGAACATGCCATATGCATACGGCTGCCAATGCAAGACATTTCGCGAGGTTAATGCAACATACAAACAAATTGGCAACCAGAATATGTTGAAAAGTTCCAAATTGCGGAGGACCAGCAGGCGGCGAATAATTTTTTGGCGACTCATCTCAATCATGGACGTTCGAAGAAAGTCACGACTTCCCCGGTATCGTTCGCAAAACTCGTTGGGGAACACTTTAGAAGGCGGATGAAAACGAATAGATCTCCCACCGCCCCGCCCGTATTCAAAGCCACCAAAAGCGCAATCATTGGAATCCAGCTTATGGGTGCCAGCAGCAAGAGTAGCAGCCCCACAGCGCCGATGATGACCAGCGGGCCAAGCGCGGTGACGGCGTATTGGAGCTTGGGGAAGAACCAGGTGGGCGCGCCAGCATACGCATATAGCGGGCGCAAAGCAAACACAGGCATGCCGCGAGAAAAAATCCAGAAGAATAGTCCGTGGATGATTTCATGAATGATTAAGACAAGCACTACCAACCCAATCGCGCTGAACACCTTTAAGATTGTTATGGTCACCGAAAAGTTTGTGATATCCGGGCGAACCAACGCTATGAAACCAGACAACAAGTAAAACATAGGGATGAAGATAATAAACGCGCCAATATTCAGCAGGATGGCCAGGCGTTTGTCTTTTTTCAGGTCAATCTGACCGGATTGGATATATCCGGCTGGTAAGGTCTGTGTTGAAGTATTCATGATCGATTTTCCTTTTCTGTCAGGTTGAATTGTGGTCCCATTGTTACAGAACCGCTAATTTGTCCGCCAATTGTGCAGTGAATTCCAGCCTCTCCTTGCCGCGCTCCACATGGATAACTTCACCCTCATGGAAATCGCCGCTCAGAATCTTAACTGCGAGTGGGTCTTGCAGCTCGCGCTGGATCGCCCGTTTGAGCGGACGCGCGCCATAATCCGCATCGTAGCCGACCTCCGCCAGATAGGCGCGCGCGTCTGGGCTAATGTCCAGCCGATAGCCGCGCTCCGCCAACAACGCAGAAACATGCCGCAGTTGAATCTCGACCACATGCACCAAATCCTCTCGGGTAAGTGAATGGAAGATGATGATCTCGTCAATGCGATTCAGAAATTCAGGTTTGAAATGCGCCTGCAAAACATGCGTGATCGAATCGCGCATGACGCTGACTTCCCTGCCGCCCATCCACAACTCGCCGCCCAGGTTGGAAGTCATCACCACCAGCGTGTTGCGAAAATCCACGGTGCGCCCCTGACCATCCGTCAGGCGTCCATCATCCAACAGTTGCAGCAACACGTTGAATACATCCGCGTGAGCTTTTTCGATTTCATCGAACAGCACCACACTGTACGGACGACGGCGAACCAACTCAGTCAGTTGACCGCCTTCTTCATAGCCAACATATCCAGGCGGCGCGCCGATCAAACGGCTGACGGTGTGCTTCTCTTGATATTCGCTCATATCAATGCGGATCATGGCGTGCTCGTCGTCGAACATGAATTCAGCCAGTGCGCGCGCCAGTTCGGTCTTGCCGACGCCAGTGGGTCCCAGAAAAATAAATGACCCCAGCGGACGGTTCGAGTCTTGCAGTCCCGCCCGCGCGCGGCGCAAAGCATTCGAGACGGCTTTCAGCGCATCCTCCTGCCCGACCACTCTTTCACGCAGACGGTCTTCCATGTGCAGAAGTTTTTGGGTCTCGCCTTCGAGCAATTTTGCAATTGGGATGTGAGTCCAGCGCGAGACGATCTGGGCGATCTCTTCGGCGTCCACTTCCTCTTTGAGCAGGGCACCGCCCTGAGCCTGCACCTCTTTCATGCGCCTTTCCCCATCTGCGAATTTCTTTTCCAACTCGGGCAGAGTCCCGTAGCGCAGGCGGGCGACCTTTTCCAGATCAGATTGCCGCTCGAAGCGTTCGATCTCCTGACGCGTCCCTTCGATTTTCTCCTTGATCGTACGCAGTTCGGCGATGGCTTGTTTCTCGGTCTGCCAGCGTGCCTGAAGTTCGTGCGATCTTTCCTTCAAGTTCGCCAGTTCTTTTTCGATGTTGCCAAGCCGTTCTTTGGAAGCCTTATCCTTTTCCTTCTTCAGTGCCTGACGTTCGATCTCCAACTGCATTACCTGACGGTCCACCTCATCCAACGCTTGCGGCTTGGAATCGATTTCGGTGCGCAGACGCGCGGCGGCTTCATCGATCAGGTCAATGGCTTTATCGGGTAGGAAGCGGTCGCTGATGTAACGCTGTGAAAGCGTTGCCGCGGCAAGAACCGCAGCGTCTGTGATCCGCACGCCGTGATGGACTTCGTAGCGTTCCTTGAGTCCGCGCAGAATGCTGACTGTATCTTCGACAGTCGGCTCTTCCACCACCACTGGCTGGAAGCGGCGCTCGAGAGCTGGGTCTTTCTCGATGTGCTTGTGATACTCGTCGAGCGTGGTTGCGCCGATCAGATGTAATTCGCCGCGTGCCAACATCGGCTTGAGCATGTTACTGGCGTCCATTGCGCCTTCCGCCGCGCCCGCGCCGACGACTGTGTGCATTTCATCCAGAAACAAAATGACTTCCCCTTCTGAATCTGCGATTTCTTTCAAGACGGCTTTCAAGCGTTCTTCAAATTCGCCGCGATATTTTGCGCCTGCCACCAGAGCGCCCATATCCAATTGGACGAGGCGTTTGTGTTTGAGACCTTCGGGGACATCTCCGTTGATAATGCGCTGAGCCAGCCCCTCGACGATGGCAGTCTTGCCGACACCAGGTTCACCGATCAACGCGGGGTTGTTCTTGGTGCGGCGGGATAAAATCTGAATCGTGCGGCGAATTTCCTCGTCACGCCCGATGACTGGATCGAGTTTTCCCTGCCGCGCCATGGCGGTCAGATCGCGTCCATATTTTTCCAGTGATTGAAAAGTTCCTTCGGGATTCTGCGAGGTGACGCGTTGGGAACCGCGCACCTGTTTCAGCGCGGACAGGATCGCGTCCTTGGTCAGCCCGAATTGAGTCAGTCGTTTGCTTTCACTGCCATCTGCCAGACCCAACAGGATATGCTCGGTGGAAACATAATCGTCCTGCATGCCCTTGGCGTAGCGTTCGGCGCCAGACAGGACTTCTGCGGTTTGGGGCGACATGCTCACGTCCAGGCTGGTTCCCTGGATCTTCGGCCTTTTCTCAAGTTCGTTACTCAGTTCCTCCTGAAGAGCCTGGGTTCCGCCGGATACCTTTGTGATGATGGCCCGCACGATCCCGTCCTGTTGCTGGACAAGCGCCAGCAGCAGATGGGTGGGGTCGATGCCCTGATGCTGGTAATCCTGCGCCAGACGCTGGGCAGCAAGCAAGGCTTCCTGGGATTTCTGTGTGTACTTGTCGAGGTTCATGGAAACATCCGTAATATCTCAAGGTTATTTTTCGATGAAATTGTCAGCACGCCTCACGCCCTTTGCATGGAATCCGACCATGCGAGGTCAGGGCAGGCAGGTAGTTTTAAGGTGCGCGCGATGTTCCTGCACCTGCCGTTCCACCGCATCCAGGACGCCGACCAGTGTGGAGTGAAACTGTTCGCCTTTTTCGGTGGTGGTGATGTGATCCGTTCCCATGTTGAGGGTGACCGTCACTTCATACAGAGACTGCACGTGGGGAACTTTGGCGGGCTGCTTCAGGTTGACGACCCCGCCTGAAATGTCGGTGAAACCTTCCGCCAACTTGTTGAGGCGATCCATGGAGAGGGTATAGTATTCGTTCCCGCTTTTTATAACTTCATCGATCTCGTTGTTGAACTCAATGGGAAGATTCCCTTTATCCATTTTATATCTCCTGAACTCTCACGCGCGCTTTCGATTTTCATGGAAGCCATCGCAATATCATTCCTGAAATCCCAGTTCGATCCAGTGGGCCTCATAATAGGTCTCCCGATAACGGGACAGGCGCGTATGCTGGTCATCGTATTGGGCGGTCAGTTCGGCTTCCAATTGGTGGGTATGGGACTGTAATTCGATGACCTGGCGGCGCAGGCGCAGGATCGTTTCGGCGGCAGCCTCATCCACACCCAAATCGTTCATTAAGCGACGCTGGCTGCGCGACTCAAAACCTTCATATTGACCGTACCAGTAGATATTTTCGGGGATCATGAGCGGACCTCGTTGAGCGACGGGGATTTCTGCCTGGCGGAAGCCAGCGCGCGAATGCTGTCGACTTCCTGGTCGGTCAGCAGGTCAGGCAGCACCAGCTTGACGCGGGCAAACAGGTCGCCGCGTTTTTGCGGTTCGCGCAGGTAGGGCATGCCCTTGCCGCGCAGACGGAAGGTGCGATTGGCGTTGGTGCGGGGTGGGATCGTCAGGGTGAGCGGCCGTTCCAGGGCGGGGATGCGGGTTTCCCCCCCGGCAATGGCCGTGAAGATATCCACGGGCACATCGAAGTGCAAGTCGTCTCCATCGCGCTCGAAGATGTTGTTGGGCAGGATCTTGATGATCAAATACAAGTCGCCTGCCGCCCCGCCGTTCCTGCCTGGCTCCCCTCGGCCAGCCAGGCGGACTCGGGTTCCGGTGCGCACCCCCAGAGGGATGCTGGCCTGGATGTGGTGTCCATCCACTTCCAGTGCGCGCTCTGTGCCGTGGAAAGCCTCCTCCAGGGTCAGATCGACTTCATAATCAACATCCCGTCCGCGGCGTGGGCTGGGTGGAATATCCTGCTGTCCGCTGCCCCGCCCGCCCGCGCGCGCCTGACCGAAAATGCTGGTGAAGAAATCCGAAAACGGCGATTCGCTTCCAAAGAGGTCTTCCAGGTCTTCGGGGCTGGTGTACTGCGCGCGCGCTGCTTTGCCGGGTTGAGCCGACCAGTTCTGCCAGTCGAAATCCTGGCGGCCGCCCGCCTGCTGCCATTGCTGATATTGGGCGCGCAGCTCATCGTACTTCTTGCGTTGTTTCACATCCGACAGCACCTGGTACGCCTCATTGATGGTCTTGAATTTTTCCTCCGCGTCCTTATTGCCCGGGTTCACATCCGGGTGATGTTTGCGCGCCAACTGACGGAATGTTTTCTGAATCACCTTCTTGTCGGCAGTCGGGGGCACACCCAGTATCGCGTAATAATCCTTGAAATCCATCGGACACCAACTCACTTAATGATTTTTAAGCCAATACCTCTGCTAAATTTCCTCCGACTTTCGGCACAAAGACCCTGCAGGCGCCTGCCATCCATAGGATTCCATGGCGCAACTCCAATAAATACTCGTCAATAAATCCACACTCAGTTGAATATATATTAAAACGAATTCTCCCCGGCCGCATCCATCGACCGGGGAGTGTTCCCCTCCGCCACTTGGGGGAGAGCGAATGGTTATGGCACAATGCGGTTACGCAGGGCCAGCGTCACCGCCTCGGTACGGCTGGCAACTCCCAATTTGGACAGGATGCTGCTGACGTGGGATTTGATCGTGGAAGGGCTGACGGTCAGCCTGCCCGCGATTTGCGTATTGTTCAAGCCCTCGACCATCAGGGCCAGCACCTCACGCTCGCGCTCGGTCAGGTCCAGACCGGGCGTCGGCGGTTGATTGGCCGTTTCGACCAGAACCTGGGCCGCCTCGGGGGAGAGTGTGGCGCGCCCGGAGTTCGCAGCGCGAATGGCGCGGGCCAGTTCGTCAGCGGAGACATCCTTGAGCAGGTAGCCAATGGCTCCGGCTTCCAGGGCCTTCTTGATCAAATCCCCTTCCTTGAAACTGGTCAACACGATGACCTGCACCTGTGGAAATTGCTGGCGGATGGCGCGCGTGGTGGCGGCTCCATCCATCATGGGCAGCACCATATCCATCAGGATCACATCCGGCCGGGCCTCGGCGCAGCGTTGGATGGCCGCTTCGCCGCTTTCGGCTTCACCCACCAGCAGCAGATCATCAAAGACTTTAAGAAAGGCGGCCAGTCCCCGCCGCACCATCATGTGATCGTCGACGAGCATGACACGAATCGGTTGGGAGGAGGGAATTATCATAAGGTCTCCTTGCCTGGGGCTTTCGCCCAATGGATCATAAGTTCGGTTCCGCGACCCGGCTGACTTGTAATCGATAAATGTGCGCTCACCGCTTCGGCCCTTTCCCGCATCATGCTGATGCCATAATGCCCGGAAGAGGTTTGTTCAGGATCGAACCCCAGGCCATCGTCGCGTATGCTCAATTCTATGAAAGCCTCTTCCTGCTTTAAATGGATCTCCACCCGCTCGGCCCTGGCATGTCTGGCGACATTGTTGAGCGCTTCCTGGCAGATGCGGTAGATGGCCACCTGCACCTCGGCGGGCAGGGCGCCCTGTCCCACCATGTCCAGGCTGATTGGGACGTTTGTGCGCCCGGTGAAGGCATTTCCCAGCAGGCGCAGCAGTTCGCCCAGATCGGCATCCGTCAGGGTGGAGGGGCGAAGCTCGGCCAGCAGAGCGCGCATTTCAGCCATGGCGCCCCGCGTCAGCCTGCGCAGATCCTCCAGGGACTCCCGCGCCAGTTCCTGGTCCCGGTCCCAAAGGCGGGGCAGGACCTCGGCGATCAGCCCCGCGGAGAAGAGCGACTGGTTGACGGCATCATGCAGGTTGCGCGCCAGGCGTTGTCTTTCCTCCAAAACTGCAAACTCCTGGGCATGCCCGTACAGTTCGGCGTTGATGATGGTCAGCGCGGCCTGGTTGGCCACACTGAGGGCCAGGTCGGCATGATGGGACGTGAAATAATTCCGCATCTCGTGCGCCACACCCAAACCGCCGATAATTCGGTTCTTCACTGCCAGCGGAACCCACATCCAGGATCGAACTCCTTCGAGCAGCACGGCGTTCCCATCGTTCAGAAGCATACGCAGAAATTGCGCCTGCGGCGTGTCACTGGATACGTCGCCAATGCGAATGGGCCGGTGCCCGTTGAATAACGTGGTCAAGGTTTCGGGGCCTTCCAGATGAATGCGGAAGGGCAGGGCCTGTTCGATTTGCGGCGTCCCACGCATGGCCAGGGTGACCAGGGTGGAGTCTTCCAGGGTGAACAACCCGCCGTGGGTATACTCGATGATCTCCCGCAACTGGTCCAGGATCAGGCCCGGCTGAAATTCCAGCGTGGATGCCAGGGTGTGGGAGATGGCCAGCAGAGTCGCCTGCTCGCGCAGCCGGGCTCGTACCTGTTCGCTCAGAATGGTTTCGGTTTGAATGCGCTGACTGACGTCCCGAATGACGCTCAACAGGCATGGCCTGCCGCGGTAGTTGATCGCCGACCTGCGAACTTCAGCATGAAACAACGAGTCATCCCTGCGCTTATGGATGACCAGCGATTCGATTGCAACCCCCGCTTTAATCGTCTGAACGTGCTCCCTGAATTGGGCATGGCTTTCAGGCAATATAAAGACCGCAGGATTCAGCCCAATGAATTCTGCGCGGGTGTAGCCGTGCATTTCACAAGCGGCGGGGTTGGCCTCGACCACCAGGTCCGCTTCAATATCATAGATGATCAAACCGTCGCTTGCAGCCTCGAAGATGGTTCGATACTCCTCTTCAGCAGTTATACGGTCGTCAGACTCTTTGCTCATAAAACGTACCTCTTGTTGAACTCGCGCAGATGTCTTGCTCGATCACTTTTTCGAACCTTGACTTTGGAGGGGCGGCGCAGGGAGTTGTCATGGCAGGGGCGCTTTCAAACGCGCTTTATCATCCGCCGATTCAGGCTATCACATTCGCCCTGTGAGTGCAAGTATGGAATTAAGCCGTTTGAGCCCCACTCCATGCTACACTAGGCGGGTCGCCATGCTTCAACCGCAATCGTTTGCCACCCACACCCTGATCCAGCACCCGCGCGGCGCGGCCATCACGCGCATCCTGTGCGCGGCCATTCAGGCTGTCGAGCCGGGCACGGCCGTCCGCCGCTTCGTCCAACGCGAAGGGGATGCGCTGGTCATCGACGGGCGGGAATATCCGCTGGACCAAGTCGGGCGGATTCGCATCCTCGGGTTGGGGAAGGCCGCCCTGGCCATGACCCTGCCCCTGGCGGACCTGCTCTCGGACCGTTCGCCCCGCGGCCTGCTCATTCCAAAACAGACTCCCGTCCACGCCCCGGGCGGATTCGACCTCCAGCCCGGCGGACATCCCGTCCCGGACGGGAACAGCCTGCGCGCCGGGGAAAAGGCCCTCGAACTGGCGGGTGGACTCAACGAAAACGATCTGTTGATCTGCCTGATCTCGGGCGGCGGCTCGGCGCTGATGAGCGCCCCCCAGCCCGGCGTTTCCCTGGCCGACCTGCGCGGACTCACCTCGGCGCTGCTGGCCTGCGGCGCGCGCATCGACGAGATCAACACCCTGCGCCGCCACCTCGACCGCCTCAAGGGCGGAGGGCTGGCCAGGCTGGCAGCGCCAGCCAACGTGGTCAGCCTGATCCTTTCGGACGTGGTCGGGAATCCGCTCGAAGCGATTGCCTCGGGACCCACCGCGCCCGACCCATCCTCCCGCGCCGACGCGCTGGGCGTATTGGAAAAATACGATTTGACGGGGAACACCCCGCAGGCGATTCTCGATATTCTGAAAACGGCTCCCGAAACGCCCAAGCCCGGGGACGGGCTATTCAAGCGGGTGCAAAACGTCATCGTGGGCAGCAATGCCCTGGCGGCCGAAGCAGCCCTCAGCCAGGCGCGCAGCGAGGGCTTTCATCCGCAACGGCTCGGCAACGACTGGCAGGGCGAAGCGCGGGAAGTGGCCCGCGAGCTGTCCCAGCGCTTGATTCAATCCCCCCTTCCGCGGCCCTTCTGCCTCATCGCCGGCGGCGAGACCACCGTCACCCTGCGCGGCAATGGACTTGGCGGGCGCAACCAGGAGCTGGCCCTGGCCGCCGTCCGCGAACTGGCGGGACTGCGCGACGCCCTGCTCATCCCCCTCGCCACCGACGGCGAGGACGGCCCCACCGACGCTGCGGGGGCGGTCGTCAGCGCGGAAAGCTTGCAGCGCGGCCTCGACCTGGGCCTATCCCCCGAAGCCTTTTTACAAAACAACGATGCCTATCCTTACTTCAGCGCCCTCGATGACCTGCTCAAGCCCGGGCCAACGGGGACGAACGTCAACGATTTGACATTTTGCTTCGGGCTGTAGGGGCGCATCCCATCCTCACATCGGTCGGATGAGCGGTCAAACCGCACCGGCAGCATGTGACCGACTTGTGTCACCCCTGATTACTTCAAGCACGGGGAAGACCTCGAAATCTACACCCGCTGCCGTGGCAAATAGAAAAGCCGCCTGCTTACAAGAGAACACTCGCCCCCATGCGCGCAGGTTCTACAGGGATGTCGGGAGACATTCCCCGAATCTTCGAAACCACCAATTGAGCATGGCTCTCGTCCCAATAATCGTTTGCGTCGCGCCCAAATTCGTTGAGATGGGTCAGGACGATCCGCCGCGGCCGCAGGTCGAGGCAGAATTGGCTGAAGGCGTCCGTCAATGGAGGTTCGTCCTGGTATGCGCAGCCGCGTCCCAGCCAGAGATGGGCAAAGAGGCCGTCCAGCGAGCCAAAGGAAGGCAGGCGGCTGGCGTCGTAGGTGCGGGTGTCGCCGGGAAACAGCCAGCGTTTGCCATTGAATTCGATCAGGTAGCCCATCGCCGGCAGGCCGCGCAATCCGCCATCGACTTCCTGCTCCCAGTGCAGGCCGTCGAAGGGCGTGATTCGGATGCCCTGAATTTCAAAACTGTGCAATGGACTGGGGACGATGACCTGCCTGAGGGTGATATCCGTTTTGAGTCTGATCCACTGAAGCACGAACCCGGGGACAACCCAAACGAGGGGCAATCGGCTCAGGTCGCGGATCAGGTCCAGGTCCAGGTGGTCTGAATGTTGGTGGGTCAGCACCACGAAGGACAGTCGCTCCAGGTCGCCCGCGAAGTCGGCCTGCGGCGCCTGCGGGAGTCTGTGCGTCAGCCTGAGCGGATCCATGACCCAGCGGACGTTGTTCGTCCTGAACAGGTAATTGGCGGCATACATCAACCAGGCGCGGTCCTCCGCGCCTGGCTGTCGCCATGCCTCGATCATCTGCGACCAGCTCGATGGAAATCGCTCAATGGCCTCAAGCTGGCGCCGGCGGAGCTGCTCCTCCCTAGTTGTGATTCGATCCATTGTATTTGCTGTGGATCAACGCTTCGACGTCGGAGATGTTTTGGCTGAACGGGCCTAGTTTTTCCATTTTCAGGGTGGTCAATGCCGCCGCCCAGATCCCGGCTTCCTTGGGGTCGCTGGATAAGCGCATGGCCACATAGGTACCGACGCAGGTATCGCCGCGTCCACTGCGGCCGCTTAGCTGCTGCGGGTAGAAGCCCATCTCGTGGAATTGTCCATCGGCGTGGATCAACAGTCCATCCTTGTGGGTCAACACGATTTCGCGGGGACCCATTTGGGCATAGGCCTGCGCGGCCTTGTAGATGTCGCTCTCGCCGGTCAGATACTCGGCCTCGACCGCATCGGATTTCAGAATGTCCACGTGGGAGAGGGTCTCCCGCATCTCATCCCAGGGCTCGTATTTCAATTCCTGTCCCCTCAGGACGCGCACATAGCCCTGCACGTCGGCCGCGAGCAGGACGTTTTTTCGACGCAGGTATTCGATCACGTCCAGGCCGACCTCGCCGCGCAGACTCGGGCCGATGATGGCGGCCTTCATATCCAGGCCGTCCACTTCGCCCACCGTGACCGACCCGGCCGTTTCCGTGACGGACAGATTGCGGATGTCGGGATTGGTGGTCGGATATTCGAGGCGCATATTAGTCGAATAGGGCGTGTACGTGGGGAAGCAATCGATCTCGGACTGCGCGAACTTGTCCACCACGCGCGCATCTTCCCGGGCGAGACGGGTCACCACGGCGACCTTCAATCCCAGGCGGACGATGGCATGGGCTGAATAATTGACCGCCCCGCCATCCACGTAGGTGGTCCCGCCGGGCGTGACGATCGTATCCTTGGTGTAGTTGCCGATGCAGACAACATCATAGACTTTATTGTGATTCATGATTCAATATCCTTTCAAAAGAATGCACATGGATTAATGCTCCAGCGTACAACCGCCATTCCCGTCATTGCTTCGCCGCCCAAAAAAGATCGGCGGCTCGCAATGACGGATGTACGGTAGCACATGGATCAATGGATGTATTGAATGACCACCCAATACACTCCCGCCCCGACCAAAGCCGTGGCAGGGATGGTCAACAGCCAGGCGGTGGCGATTTCCCGCGCCACGCCCCAGCGCACCTTGTTCACCCGTTCAGCCGCGCCCACGCCCATGATGGCGGAGCTGACCACCTGGGTGGTGCTGACGGGGCCGCCGAGGATGGAGGCGCTCAGGATGACCACCGCGGAAGCCAGTTGGGAGGCGAAGCCATCCACCGGGCGGATCTTGTAGAATTTGCCGCCCAGGGTCTTGATCAATTTCCAGCCGCCGACCGCGGTGCCCAGGCCGATCATGCCGGCGCAAAGCAATATGACCCAAAATGGGACCGCAAATGTATCCAGGTACCCGCCGGTGACCAGCGCCAGCGTGATGATGCCCATTGTTTTCTGGGCGTCGTTGGTGCCGTGGCTGAGCGCCAGGGCCAGGGCCGTGACGATCTGGCTGCGTTTGAACAGGCTGTTGACCCGCGGGGTGGCATTCCAACTCAGCATCATGACGACCCGCAAAACGATGAATCCGATCAGGTAGCCGAGGATGGGCGAAGTGAACAGGGCGATCAGGATCTTCTCCAGGCCATGCATCTGAATGGCATCCCAGCCTGCGGCCATAACCACGGCGCCGATGAACCCACCGATGAGCGCATGCGAGGAACTGCTCGGGAATCCCAGGTACCAGGTCAGCAGGTTCCACACGATGGCGCTGAACAGGGCCGCCACCAGGACCTGTGTGCTGATGGCATCCGCCGCGACGATTTCATGGCCGATGGTATTTGCCACGGCAACGCCAAAGACGAACGGGCCGACAAAGTTTGCCAGCGCGGTCATCCCCAGGGCCAGGCGCGGTGAAATGGCGCGCGATGAGATCATCGTGGCGACCACGTTGCTCGAATCGTGGATGCCATTCAGAAAATCGAACACAAGCGCCAGTACGATGACAGCGATAATGAGCGGAGTCATGCAGGCCGCCCGTTCAGGCTATCTTGACGACAATGTCAGCGATGACGTTGGCGGCTTCATCGCCGCGGTCGGCGGCGTTGCTCAGGTGGCGGTAGACCTCGCGCAGTTTCAGGATCAGGATGACGTGTTCGAGATCCGCGGCGCCTTTGAACAGTTCGGCCAGCGCCTCGCGATAGACATCCTCCACGCGGTTTTCGAGCGCCTTGGCGCGCTGGGCATGGTCACCGGCCACGTTGGGATGCTGTTCCAGCCGGTCGACGGCCTGGAGCAGTTCGTAGGCGGCGTCACGCAGCAGGGAGGCGATGCGCTGCATAAACGGGGTGGCCTTCACATCAAAAACTTCCATCTCGTTGACGGTGCTGTAGGCGTAGTCGATCACGTCGTCGATGGCGCGCGAGAGCGCAAAGATGTCCTCGCGGTCGAAGGGCGTCACGAAGGTGCGGTTCAACTCGTCGATCAGGATGCGGCGGGCTTCGTCGGCTTCCTTTTCCTTGGCCGTCAGCACTTTCGCCGCAGCCGGGTCGTGAGTTTCAAAATACGTCTTCAGCGCCTCCAGGCCATCGAGCGTAAGGGAAGCCTGATCGTGGATCAGTTTGATAAAGACGTTCTGGCGTTTCACAAAAAGGGCGCGCATGGTAGGTTCCTTCCAGGGTTAGAGTTTTTTGATGCAACCGTGTTCCACCAGGAAATCCAGACCCCGCTTTACCTGTTCGGGGCTGTTGAAGTTCTGGAATTCGCAGGTGCGGAAAGCTTCCGCGGGTAAATAGCCACCGGCGCTTTCGAAGTCCACGCTGCCCAGGCCGGGCGCGTAGTGGTCGGTGGTGGTGATGACATCGTGAAGGTGCGTGCCGAGGATACGCGGGGCGAAGCGCCGCAGCCATTCATCGCGCGGATAAAAGCCCAGGCGGTCCAGGGTTTCGGCATGTCCAATATCGAAAATAAAGCCAATTCGCTGGGGGCCGGCCAGGTCGAGCAGGATTTGGAGTTCATCGGGGCTGGCATGTTCGAGGTAATGATAACGATTCTCGATTCCCAGGCGGATGCCGAGCGGCTCCGCATGAGCCAGCAATTCGAGAACGCTCTTTTTCACCGAGGCAAAACTCGCCGCCGCAAACTCCGCGCGGATCGTGATCATCCGCGCCTGGATGGCGCGGTACTCATTCGAATCGTATTGGCCGGCGTCGATCATCTCCCGCAGTTTCTTCTCCAGCTTATCCCTGTCGGGGGTGGAGTGCCCGGCGTGGACGACGACCGTGCCCGCGCCGACACGTTTGGCCATATCGATGCTGCGCTGGATGGCCTTCACGCCCTCGACACGACAGGCCTCATCCGTGGAGGAGATCAGCCAGTCGCGCTTTTTGAGTTCATCCTCGCCAATATCCGCGGGGCAGGGTTCGTGGACGCTGCTGAACCGGTACTGATTCAGATCGATGCCAGCCAGCATGGCCGTGGTGACCTTGTGATTCAACTCGATGCGCGCGAAACCCATGCGGCGGGCGGCCTCGAAAAAATCCGCCAGGGTCGGGAAGTTCTTCAGCGCCCACATAGTCGAGAGCGAGGCATTGTAAACGGTGTCAGGCTGCGGGGCGGGGCGCGGCGGGAAAAGCTCCAGCAGGCCGGTCAGGTTGGTGATCCTGGCATCCGGCGTGAGGTGCGCGCCAGCTTCCCTTTCCAATTTTGCCTGGCGCGGGTCGCGCAGGATCACTGCCTTCGAGAAGCCAGCCCGGCGCGCGGCGGCCACATCGCGGTCGGCGCGGTCGCCCACGTAGGCGCATTTCTCGGGAGCGATGCCCATGCGGCGGGTGGCCTCCAACAGGATGGACGGGTCGGGCTTGCGCTTTCCGACCACCGTCGACAGGATGATCGCTTCGAAGCAACCGATCACATGCAGTTCCTGCAAGGCGGCGGGGACTTCGACGCTGCTGGTGGTGTTGCTGACCAGCCCCAGGCGGTAGCCGCGACGGAAGAGTTCCAGGACGACATCGTGGGTCTCGGGGAAGACGGTGCGCGTACCGGTCATGGCGCGGTAGAGTTGGTTGAGTTGGATGGCCATGCCGCTGATTTGCTCCGCGGGCCAGTCGGGGAGCATCCATTTCGTCCACAGGTCGCTTTCGGTGAGTTCGACCAGCGTTTCCTCGGCCCATTTTTTGTAGGCATCGGCACGGCTGGAGAGTAAAACGGTAAATTCATCCACGGAGTCCTGTGCGCCAAGCAAATCAAGCATGCGCTGGATCAGTTCCCTTTTTTCAGCTCCGCTTTTTTTGACGGAGGTGCGCAGCGTGCCGCCCATATCAAATAAAATGGCTTCGATTTGTTCTGTCATCGGTGTTCTACCTTTTCATAATTCCGCAAGCGGGGAAATTTGCGCGCGAATGGGTCAGCCCTGGCCAACGACAGGCACCTTCAAAAGGTCTGCGAAGTTTTCGATGTAAAAATCCGCGCTGGCATCCGGGTCGTAATTGAAGGCGATGGTCTGCATGCCGACCGCGCGCGCGCCCGCCAGCTCGGAGGCGCGGTGCCCCACGAAAACGGCCTGGTCGGGAGTCAAGCCCAATTGCCGCAGGGCGGCCTGGTAGATTTTGGGATCGGGTTTGCGGGTGCCGATGTCCATCGACGAGATGATCGAATCCCAGACGCGGCCGAATCCGCCGCGCTCGAACCAGCTCAACTTGGCGGAAATCGAATTGGCCGTATCGGTCACGATGCCCAGCATATAGCCCTGCGCCTTCAAGGCAAGCAGGGTTTCGGGCACGCCCTCGAAAAACGCGACGTTGGCATCGTCGTCGATCAGGGCTTGTTTGCCGCGCGCCACCAGTTCAGGCTGGTTGATGCCGTACATTTGCACGATGGCCTCACGGTATTCGTCGTGGTCGATCTCTCCGCGATAGGCCTTGTATTCGATGGCCTTTTTCTGCTGGGTATGGGTCGGGCTGACTTCCAGGCCCTGTTCCTTGAGAAATGCGGCGAATTTGACTCCCCGCTCGGGGCGGTAATAGAGGATGTCTCCTGCGTCAAAGATCAGGGCGCGGATTTGGCCCGGCACGGCCGGAGTCTGTTCGCAATCAAGGTTGGCGCGCAGAAGGTCGAGCAGTTCGGTCATATTGCAGATGACCGCGTCGGGCGTGGCGCCCTGATCGTTTTCACCGTGCTCGAAATCATGCCGAATCTGAACCGACATGCCGTACCCGGCGCACTGGGCGCCGTCCACATCGCGGACGACGCGGTCGCCAACGTACAAACAGGCGCTGGCAGGGACATCGGCCAGCCGCGCCGCATGGTGAAAGATGGCCGGGTCGGGTTTGCGGCGGCCGTACTCGCTGGATAAAACGATCGGGTCGAAGTACTGGTAAATGCCGTACGCTTTCAAATTCGCGGGCACCTGCCCACGGCTGTTGACATTGCTGATGAGCCCGATCTTCAGGCCCATTTGTTGGATGGCTTCCAGGACGGCGGGCATCTCGGGCCGCATGGCGCGTTGATAGAAACGGGTCTCGATCAAAAACGCCAGGTCCTCGGCGACGGCCGCCAATTTGTCCACATCCACATCCCGCCCGGCGAAAACGTATTTCGACCAGACGCGCAGGGGATGCAGTTCATCCATGCTCGCGATGCTCCAGCGTTTGTATCGATCCAGTCCGCTGGAGATGATTTCGAAAAGTTGTTCGGTACTTAAATGCAGGTCGATCCCGGCCTGCAACAGGCGCTGCTGGATGACGGCGGTGGCCTCCAGCCGGAGCTCACGGGTATACCCAAAAGTCTCGATCGTGCCGCCCATGTCAAAAATCACTGCCTGAATTTTCATACCCATATTTGCCTTTCGAGAATATTCCAGACGGCGCCCTGGGAAGTTCGAGCCAGGCGCTTGTTATCGATATGATGCTCTAATAAATGGCTCTTGTCGTGCGATTTTCAGTGTCGGCCCAGGCGCGGATCTGACGACCCGCGCCCGGGGTGATCGTTTATTTATCCCACAATGAACTTAGGGCTGGCCCAGATTCAACAGGTAGAAGTCGCGCGCCTGGACGAGGTTATCGTAGGCGTACTGCTCAGCGATGAACCAGGTGACTTCCTGGATCTCGGCCAGGGTTTTCTGGCCATCCGGGACTTCGTAGGTGGTATCGGCAAAGTACGTGCCGAATTTCGCCCAGGGATCGCGGCCTTCCTCGCTGGTGATGAAACGCATGAACAGCTTGGCGGCATTGGGGTGCGGGGCTTGATTGATGATGCCCAAATAGCTCTGGCTCTGCACGCCGGTAACAGGCGCGACACCCCAGCAGGGTTCGAAGACCAGGTTGCCATCCTGCACATCAGGATAGTTCGAGTAGGACGTGAAGGCCAGGTAGCTCTCGGTCATGCCGGGGGTGGCAAAAGCGGAGTCGACTTCATCGCCGCCCGGTTGGGGCACGGGGGCGTTCTGGGCGAAGCGCTTGAGCCACAGCCAGCCGGCATCCGCAGTGTCGTCATCCAGAACGGGATCGGAGCCGTTCAGGGCGACGTAGGCGGCCTTCATTTCGTCGGCATGGTAGGCAATAGTGAGCAGCTTGCTCAGGGTGGAGGCGTCATTCAACGGATCCTCGATGAAGATCTTGCCCTTCCACTCCGGCTGGGTCAGTTCCCACAGATTGCTGACCGGGCAGGCATCGTTCAATTCGGAGTTGTAGGCCAGGATGGTGGTCCCAAAGCGGGACATGAGCAACGGCTGGGTATATTCCGGCGGAACGAGTGCGGAAAGGTCGCTGGGAACAAAGCGCCAGACATACTTGTGAGGGATCACATTCCCAACGAGTTCGGCGCCGCCGCTGCTGAACCATACATCCCCGACGAACAAACCGGCCTGCTGCTCTCCCATGACCTTGGACAGCACGTCGTCGCCGCCAAGATCATAGGCTTCCAGTGCAATATCCGGGTACTTCTCGGCCCAGATTTCAGCCGCTTTTGCAACCTTGGAGGAGTTGGCATACACGATCACCGAGCCCTCAAGTTTCGCGGCAGCTTCGATGGCATCCCAATCCTGCTCGCCGGTGTCGTACTGGCCGAGCTGATTGTCCATCAGCCATTGCTCCTGTGCAGACAGCGGGGCATCCGTTGCAGGGACATCAATCACCGGGGCATCGGTGGCGGGAACATCGACGGACGGAGCTTTGGTTGCGACAGGCGCCGCGCAGCCGACCAGGAAACTGATCAGCAATACAAAGGTCAAAATTTTACCAAACACTTTCATTTCAATTCTCCTTCTTGATGGTTGAAACAATATACGAACTGACTCGTTTTCGTTCACAAGTGACTTGTTCCCTGCTTCCTCCTTCCGGTGCCTCCGAAATGTGGACAGGATGCAATGAAAAGGCCTTTAGTTAAGGGAAACCACCAGGTTTCCACTTTCCTTGTCGTATAGATTGAGCGTTTCCGAATCGAACTTCAGCCAGATTTTCTCGTCCATCTTGATCGTGCTGATGCCCATGACCTTGACCGTGATCTCCATCTCTTCCCTGCGCGCAACGATGGTCGAATCGGCGCCGGAGGGCAGGACGGAGTAGGCGCTGAATTCGACCCCGCCCTCCATCGGTTTGGTCGCGACGGCGATATCCTCGGGACGCACCGCCAGGACCACCTCCCCGCTGGCCCCGTAGGTGGCGACGGGCACCGAGAACGACCCCAGGCTGATGCTGCCGTTCCCGTTCACACTGCCGTCCAGCAGGTTGACCTTCGGGTTGCCGATGAAATCCGCGATGAACAAATTCGCCGGGAAATGATAGACCTTGTCCGGGGTGTCCAGTTGTTGAATGACGCCCAGCTTCATCACCGCGATATTGGTCGACATGGTCAGGGCTTCCACCTGGTCGTGCGTGACGTAGATGGTGGTCGCGCCGGAAATATGATGGAGGCGCTTGAGTTCCGTGCGCATGTCCATGCGCAGGCGGGCGTCCAGATTGGAGAGCGGCTCATCCATCAGGAAGACCTTGGGGCGGTAGGCCAGCATGCGCGCCAGGGCAATGCGCTGCTGCTGTCCGCCGCTCATCTCACGCGGATAGCGGTCCGCGTAGCCTTCCATCTGCACCTCGGCCAGCACTTCCTTGACGCGCCTGTCCATCTGGTCCTTGGACATTTTCTGGATCTCGAGCGCAAAGGTAATGTTCTTGTAGACCGTCATGTGCGGCCACAAGGCATAGTTTTGAAAAACGAGTCCCAGGTCGCGCTGGCCCGCGGGCAGGGAAATGCCCTTTTTGCTGGAAAAAACCAGTTTGTCGCCGACGTAAATTTCGCCTTCGTTCGGGTCCTCCAGGCCGGCGATGCAGCGCAGCAGGGTCGTCTTGCCGCAACCGGAAGGTCCCAACAGGGTCAGGAATGTGCCCGGTTCGATGGTCAGGCTGACATTGTTGACCGCGGCCACGTCGCCGAAACGTTTGGTGAGATTTTTTATGGTAATGGTGGTTGACATTTGTGCTTCTCCTTACATTCCAAGACCTTTTTTAAGACTGCCGCCGCGGAAACGGCTGATGATGAAGTTGCCGATCAAAACCAGCACGATCAGGATGATGATGACCGCATTGGCCTGCTGTTCGTTGCCGTTCTCGATGTAGCGCATGGTCATGCTGGCCAGCACCGCCGTGGTGGGAGTCACCAGCAGGATGATCAGGGACAGTTCCCGCATGGTGGTGATGAAGGTCAGCAGGAAGCCGGAGACGAAGCCGGTGCTGGTCAGCGGGAAGATGATGCGCGTGAAACGCTGCCAGGCATTGGCGCCCGCGACCGCAGCCGCCTCTTCCAGCTCCCGCCCCACCTGGAGCATGGCCGAAACGCCGCTGCGGGAGGAATACGGGATATGCTTGGCCACCGAAACCACCACCAGCAGGGCGAAGGTGCCATACAGCGGCGGGATCGGGCCGACCGATTTCGTGAACATGGAAATATAAACCGCGCCAAAGGCGATGCCCGGGATGACGTAGGGGATGAAGGCCAACTGCTCCACGAACTTGGACAGGCGGGTGCCCCTTCCCTTCACGATGGCATAGCCAAGGACGACTCCCAGCAGGGCGGTAAAGAAGGCGGTGTAGAGGGACAGTTTGATCGAGTTCCAGGCGCCTTTATAGATGGCGGGGTTGCGCAGCACGCCCGGTTCACCGCTGTTGATGCTCACGTCGCTTTCGCCGATCCAATGCGCCAGACCCATGTTGCCGATGCTGTAATCGCCCGACCGCAGCATCAAGGTGCTCCAGATCAGGAGGATCAGCGGCAGGACGGCGATCAACACCTGGAAGATGATCACCAAAGTGGTCAGGAGGCCCTTCCAGTTGCGCAGTTTGGTTTTCTGGGCCATGAATCCGCGCCCGCCGATGGTTTCATAACTCTTGCGGGTGCCGACGATTTTCTGGTTGATGAATATGGTCGTCATGGAGAAGAGGATCAGGACGATGGCCAGCACGAACGCATCCCCGAAGGCGCTGATCGTGGTATTGGAGCGGATCATGGTGGAGAGCGTATAGTAGCGCACCGGCACGCCCAGCACGTTCGGGCCGCCGAAGGTGCCCATGGTCTTCGAGAACGTCATGATGAAACCGGACATCAGGGCCGGGACGACCAGCGGGAAGGTGATCTTGCTCAGGATGCGCGCGCGGCTGGCGCCTGCCAGTTCCCCCGCCTCCTCCAGGCTCGAGTCGATGGACATCAACGCCGCCGAGACGAACAGGAAGAAGAACGTGTAGTAATGCAGCGCGCTGCTGATGATGATCGGCAGCGGGCCGTACGAGATCCAATCCGGTGGCGGCGTTCCGGTCAGGTACATAAGAATTCCGGGCGTGCCGCCTGTCGTGCCGTTGTTGAACAGCACCTTCCACGCCATGGCAATCGTCCAGGAGGGCATGATGTACGGCACGGTGGCCAGGACGTTGATGATGTTCCTGCCCGGCATATCGGTGCGGACAACCATCCAGGCCATGGCCCCGCCGATGGTGAACGAGAGCAGGGTGGCGCCCATCGAGATGGTCAGCGAATGCAGCAGGGGCTCATAGGTCATGATCATGCTGATCTTGCTGGACAGCATTCTCAGCCAATGGAAGGGGGTCAACTGCCCGATCACGGCATCCTGGGCATAACGCAGGTCATTTTCCGAGAAGGTGATGGTGGTAACCAACATGCGGTAGAGCGGGATGATCACCATGTAGAACATCAGGAACAGCATGAACAGGGACAGGACAACCTGCGGGGTTGTCACCCATCGCAAAAACCTCCTCGCTTTCGCGGGCAGGCGTGAGACGAAGGTTTCCCCCGTGGATGCTTCAAGGCTTGCCATATAGGTTTCTCCTGAAGAGCACGTGATAATGTAGCTGGATTCTACGAATCAACTCTTTGGATCAAGCACCACTAAAGGAGGTCAACTCAGCACTGTTGCGGATATTTTCAGGTGGATGAGCCGTTATACTTTTTCAGGCGCTCCCGCAACTGATCGAGCTTGTCCAGGTTTTCCATCACGCCACCCTCCTCGCTGGCCATCGCCAGCAAAATGGAATTGATGATGGTCATGGGCACCACCAGTGAGTGGAAGCCCGAGACCGGGCCGCGCTTGGCGGATAGAACCACGTCGGCCCTGTCCCCGATGATGGAACCCAGCGTATCGGTCAGCATGATGACCGGGCAGTTCACATCACGCGCGTAATCGAGCACCAGCTGCAAGGCCGGGGTTACATCGAAAAAGCAGATCACGAATAAAAGATTGTTCTCCGTCATGGAGATCAGGGGTTCGAGGAATTCGCGCCCGGCCGTCGTCAACGGGATCACCTGTCGGCCAAAGCGTTCGAGGCGGATCTTCATCAATTCGACCAGGGAAACCGATGGGCCGACCCCGAAGATAAAAATCCGCTTGCGATTCTTCATGAGATCGACGGCCTGGTGCAGGGCCTCCCGATTCACCGACTCCAGGGATTGGGTCATGTAGTCGATCTCGGAGGCGACCAGCCGCTCGAAAATATCGCCCGACTCCCGCAGTTCGTCCAGGCGGCTGCGCAATCTCGTCGAGTGGGTGACGCGGCGGCGGAAATTTTCCTGCAAGACCTCGCGCATGGCGGGATAACTATCGAACCCCAGGGAACGGGCGAAGCGCACCAGGGTGGCTTCACTCAGCCCCAGGTGATCTGCCAGTTCCCCCGCAGAAAGAAAAGCGGATTCTTCCTGGTTTTTACGCAGATAGTCCGCAATTTGCTTTTCGCTTTTGGTCAACTGGCCGTAGCGCTCACTAATGATCTGGCTAAAATCAAGATTACTGCGAGTCTCGTCTGCGCTCATGGTTCACCTTTCGACAGAATCGTTCATTAAAACAGAATTACAAAAATGACATTTTTGAAACAAATCTTTCATTTGAAACATAATACAACAATATTTTACAAAATGCAAGTATTAATTCAGAAAAGGTGCTATTTGTCACTTTGCGCTGGGTTCGTCATGGGAAAAGCTACTTCACCGGCGCTTCGTCTCCGTTGAATGTCCAAAGCTGCGGGAATTTTTTGAGCACGACGAAGGCCGCCAGCACGCACCCCACCCCACCCGAGATGATCGCAAACGGGACGCCCAGCAACTGCGCCACGAAACCAGATTCCATTTCCCCGAGCTGCGGGCCGCCCTTGAAAAATATCTGGGTGATGCTCATCATGCGGCCGCGCATTTCGTCTGGCGTCAACAACTGTCTGACCGTGTTGCGGATGATCGTGCTCAATCCGTCGAAGACGCCGATCAAGATGAGCGCCAGCATCGTCAGCCAAAACGAGGTGGATACCCCGAACAGAATCGTCGCCAGGCCAAACATCACCACCGATACGGAAATCAACAATCCCTGGCGAAGAAGTTTGGTTTTCTGCGAGAGATAGACCCCGACGATCAGTGTGCCGATGGATTGCGAAGCAGACAGCCAGCCATACTGGATCGGGCCGACGTGCAAAATATCCGTCGCCACGAAGGGCAGCAGGGTATTCGCCGAAGAGAAGAAAGACCCAAAGAAATCCAGGATCATGGCTGAAAAGATGACCGGGGAGTTTTTGATGAACTCGATCCCCTCGTGAATGTCGGTGAATGTTTTTTGAAGACTGAACGGCTTCTGTTCTGCAACAGTCTGGACGTGTCCCATGGCCGCCAACGCCAGGATCACGGCCAGGTAGGATATTGCGTTAATCCAATAGGCCCACTGCAATCCCCAGAATGCGATCACGATGCCCGAGATGCCGGGCCCCAGAATGCCGCCCACTTTCGATGCGATGGAGGTCAGGCTGTAGGCGCTGGCCAGGTCTTCGCGCGGAACCAGGGATGGGATCAGGGCCTGCCGCGCCGGCACGTCGAACGCCACCGCAATGGATTGGACGGCCACCAGGCTGAACAACATCCACAGCGACATGGCGCCCAGGGCGGTCTCCAGGCCAAGGACGAGGGCGACCAGCCCCAGGGCGGCCTGGGTGAGGATCGTCAACTTGCGTCGGTCAAAACGGTCTGCGGCCACGCCGGCGATCAACGAAAGGAGGATCACCGGCAGGAAGCGCACCAGCCCAATTCCGCTGATGACCATCGGCTGATCCGATAGCGCGCGCAGGTGCCAGTACATGGCCCACAATTGCATCTGTGAACCGGCAAATGAAACCAGGTGTCCGATCCAGTACATGACAAACCGCCTGGACTTGAAAGCAGGAGGCATCACCATCGGTTCACAAACACCAGCAAAGATTCAATGTATCAATCGCCCGTCAGGATTTTTGCGATTTCATGGGATGTCCACAGCGCCGCGCCGGTCGTGTCCACGACCATGTCGCATACTTCCATTTGCGGACGGTAGGCGATCCCGGCCATGATGAATTGATCCTTGAAATATCGATTGCGGAAGTAGGTGGGCTCGTATTTCTTGCGGTAATCGATGTCCCGTTTCCACTTGCGCTTGAGGCGAATCGGGTCATCGGTGAGGTAAACCACCTTGATGCCGATCAACTCCACGACTTCCTCGATCAAAAATGGGAAGTTGCCTTCGATGAAAATAATGTCCGCGGGTTCAATCTCGATGGGCACGCCCTCGGGCTTCAGGTTGCCTTCCAGATCGTGGCTGGACGTGGCGTAGACGAAGTCATAGCGCGGAATGGAAATTTTCCTTCCCTGCGTAATGTCCCTCAGGCTTTGCGTGAAGAGCTTGAAGTGGAGGGCTTCCTTCCCCTGCGTGAAGATACCCTTTTCCTCGCGGTAATCGCGGTCGGTCAGGAAATTATCCAACTCGACCGAGGTGGTCTTTTGCCCGGCCCGCTCGAAGGCCTCGCGCAGGCGCTCCACGATCTCGGTCTTCCCGGCGGCAGTCGGCCCGGCAATCGCCAGCAGAAGCGGGGTTCCACGCGCAGCGATGAGCTTGAGAACGCTCTCGATGAAAAGGGCGTCCACCTCCGCGTTCGCCTCCTGAAAGGCCTTGTACCCGACATCCTGCACGCGCACAAATTCCTTCTGCTTTTGCTCGAACTGCCTGAACGGCTTCCCGCCCAAATGGGCCAGAACTGCCTCGGTAAAATATTGGGTGCGATGCAAAAAGAAAAAACCGCGCACGTCGAAGTAGAAATGCGCATTGACCCAGTCCACATCATACGCGTCCGTGACGAGGCCGACAAATAGCATATTCGTCAGGCGGACGATCTCTTCGTCCAGTACGATGTGATCGTTGACGCGCTGCTTGATCTGGATGCCGTCGTAAAATGCGCGGAGGTTGACCCGCTGCTCGACGACTTCTTTTTTCTCGACGGACACCGACGCCCAGCCCGCCTCTGGCGTCAGGTTCTTGAGTCCGTAGCGGAATTCATACAGCACCAGGTCTTCGACGGCCGGGCTGATCTGTTTCATCTTTTCAAAAAGAATCTCGGAAAAAACTTCTGGATCGTTCAAATGGATTGACATGCAGAATTCCTTTGTTAAGCTCCATACTTTGAGATGCGCCCCGAGTTGGCCAGCGCGATCCGTATGATGTGTTTGGCAGGCAGGACGCCGAGACTGCCGCGGGCGCAGGCGCGTTCGCCGAATTCAGCGATCCCATCCGGGCGGACGTTCTTCGCGTACAACAAGACTGGGACAGGATGCCACGAGTGCGACTTGAGCACCGCCGGCGACGAGTGATCGCCGCCCACGATGACCACATCCGGGGCGAGCGCCATCAGGCGCGGACTAAGCGAGTCCACTTCCTCGATCACGCGCACCTTGCCCGCGAAATCACCCGCCTCGCCATACGTGTCGGTCTTCTTAACGTGCAGGTAGAAGAAATCAAAATCGTTCCAGTGTTTTTCGAGCATGGAAAACTCGTCGGCGATGGTGTCGCCTTCCACGCGCAGAACTTCCATTCCAGCCAGGCGCGCCACGCCGCGATACATGCCGTTGATGGCGACCGCCGCGGGATGCAGCCCATATAACTCTGGATAGGTGGGGATGCGCGGAAGTTTGGCAAAGCCGCGCAGCATGATCATGTTGGCGGGTTGTTTCTCCGCGAGGAGGCAGCGCGCCTTTTCGATGAATTGATTGAGAAACTGCGCAGACCTTTCGGAGCCTGGATCCGTTGCGCAGACGGGAAGGGGCTTGACCCCGGTCTTCTGCGGATCGGTCTCGCTCAAGCCATCGCCTAACCCAGCGCCGCGCATCACGAAGGCGAAGCGATGTTCCTTGACCGGCCGGACGAAGAATTCAACGCCGTCGATCTGGATGGTGTTCAACAACTCCGCCAGCTCGCGGCCCAATTCCGTTGGGATGCGCCCGGCGCGGCGGTCGGTAATGATCCCGTCCGCGTCCACCGAACAGAAGTTGCCGCGCGCGGCGACATCCTCGGGGCCGAGTTCAAAATCCACGCCGAGAGCTTCGAGCGCACCACGGCCAATTTCGTTCTCGATCGGGTCATACCCGAAGATGGCGAGATGACCAGGGCCGCTGCCCACGGTGATACCCGGCCCGGCCGGCTGTGTCAGCCCCAGGGCGGATCGGCCCGCCAGCGCGTCCAGGTTGGGGGTGCAGGCCGTCTCGAGCTCGGTCTTGCCGCCCGGTTCCATCGGCAGCCCGCCCAACCCATCCAGGATGACCAGCGCGATTTTCGTCTGCGCCGGGGCGATCAGTTTTTTTAGAAATTCCGCGTCCATGCGGCCCCTCCTTTAGTTCATGATTTTCTTTTTTCCGACACCATGTACAAATGCATCAAAGGCGCGTTGGGTCTTGCCATAATTGCCGCCGCGGTCGAGCGCGATGCCTCTTCCAATGGCGGAGACGACCTGCCCAAGCCCGATCTCTTCGATTTGCGTCTCCAATTTTTCGAGCAGGGCGGGCGCGCTGCCGGGTTCGGTGCTGCGCCCATCCAAAATCAGGTGGAGGTAAACCTGGTCGAGGCCATGTTCCCTGGCCATGCGCAGCAAGGCCAGCGGATAGTCGATGGAGCCGTGGGAACTTTTTTCCGTCAACAGGCCGATCAGGTGCAGGCTGGTTTTGCGTTGTTTGACATCCTCGATGGCGTGGATGAAAATTTCATTCGTGTAAAACGAGCCGTCCTGCATGGCCTGGTCGAGGCGCACGTCATCCTGAGGGACGACCCTGCCCGCACCGATGTTCATGTGCCCAGCCTCGGAATTTCCCGCCTTGCCAGCTCCCAGCCCGACCGCGTCGCCGCAGGCCTGCAAATGGGAATTGGGATACCGGCAAAGCAGATCATCCCAACGCGGAGTCGCGGCGAGGAAGATCGGGTTGCCGTCATCCTCGCGGCCGACGCCCCACCCGTCCAGGATGACCAGCAGCACCCGCCGCCGCCCGCCCCAGTCGTGAGTAGACGCGAGGGGGGCGCCGTCCATGGCGGGAGGCTGATCCACTCCCAGGGCGGAGAGAATCGTCGGAGCCACATCCGCCAGTTTCCCATCGCACAGTTTCACGGTCGAGGCGGAGCGGAGATCAATCAAAACGAACTTCACCAGGTTGGTGGTATGCGCAACATGCGGCGTCCCATCTGGATTGTTCATCTCTTCCAGATTACCATGATCGGCGGTGATCATCACCACGTAATCGTTCGCGAGGGCCGCACCCACGACCTGGCCGAGATGGGTATCCACGGCTTTCGCGCACCTGACCTTGGCCTCGTTGTTCGCGGTGTGGCCGATGACGTCGCCGTTGGCAAAGTTGGTCACGATGAAATCATATTTCTTTTCGATGCCGAGCACAACCTGTTCGGCGACCTGGGGCAGACTCAACCCGGGAACCTGCTCGAAGGGAACATTCTTCGGGGAGGGAATGCGAACATCCTCCTCACCCTGGAACGGCTGGTTGTTCCCGCCGTTGAGGAAGAAGGTGACATGCGCGAATTTTTCAGATTCAGCGGTGTGCAATTGACTCAAACCCGCGCGGCTGATGACTTCTCCCAGCGTATCGCCAACCCTGGAGGGCGCGAAGGCCACCGGCAGGTCTTTGAATTTTTCGTGATAAAGCGTCAGGATGACAAAGTTGAGATTATGGAATGGGGGGCGCGGAAAGCGGTCGAAGCCAGGCGCGGTGAATGCCTCCGTCAATTGGATCTCACGCTCCCCGCGGCGGCAGCAAAAGATGACCGCGTCGCCATCCTGGATGCGGCCAAGCGGTACATCCTGATCATCCACAAGCACGATCGGGGCGAGCGAGTAGTCCGTTTGCCCCTCTGCGTATAAATCCCTGACAGCTTCACCCAGCGCCACAGCGCCGCGCGTGGATTGACGTGTTAACATGGTCGCCTCTTTACGGGAGAGACTCCGAAAGTTTCAAGAAGCCTTGAGAGTCTGGAATTCGGGCACTGGAAATACATCCAGCAGGTCTGTGAATTTGTGAATGATGATGTCCGGGCGGTTCTCGTCTGTGATCGTTTCTTCCGCCAAATCCTCGGGCGAGATCAGGATCACGACCATGCCAAAACCTGCCTGGCGGGAACCGGTCACGTCGCGTTTGAGGTTGTCGCCCACGTAGGCGCAGCGGGACGGATCGACTCCAGCAAGGCGCGCCGCCTCGAAGTAAATGGACGGATCGGGTTTTCTCTTCCCGAAGGTGGAGGAAAGCACGACCGACTTGAAGTAAGGCGCAAAGCCCTCGGCCTCCAGCCATTCTGGAATCTCGCGCGAGCCGATCAGGTTGCTGATGATGCCCAGCGCGTATCCGCGCTGTTGGAGTTCGGCGACCACTTCCCTGCCATGCTCCACAACCACGCGCCGCCCCATACCCTGGCGGAACTGGTAGGTCAGCTCCACGCCCAGCGGCGCGATCTTTTCCACAGGGAAATCAGGGACGAGCCAGCGCGTCCACAATTCAGCTTCGGGGGCCTCGGCCAGGTTTTCAAAAGCCCATTTGCGATAGACCTTGTAACGGACATTCAGTTTCTCGAAAAAAGCGTCGGGGTCTTCGTCCGTCCCGACCAGTTCGGTGATCATCTTCCGCGCCCGCGACATGTGATCTGCATCCTTGAGCAGAATCCGCAGTGTGTTGCCCAGGTCGAGAAAAATGGCTTCGATATCATTCGGCTTCATGTTTGCCCTCAATTCAGTGGGAAGAATAAATTCGGCAGGTCGGAGAACTGGCCGATGATCCCATCCGGTTTGATCTTGTCCCTGGGAGATTCCTTCGCCAGGGTTTTCCTTTCGAGCAGGATGATGACCATCCCATAGCCCGCCTGGCGCGCGCCGACGATGTCGCGGCTGGGATTGTCGCCCACGTAGGCACACTTCGCAGGCTCGACGCCTGCAACACGGGCCGCTTCGATGTAGATGTAGGGATCGGGTTTTCTGCGTCCAAATTCGGAGGAGAGGATGACCGCCTTGAAATATTGGGCTAGTCCCTCAGCCTCCAGCCATTGCGGGATTTCCGTCTGGGACAGGGAATTGGCAATGATGCCCAGGGTGTAGCCGCGCTCATGCAGTTCGATGATCGTGGATTTCACATCCGGGCGCATGACGCGGCGTCCGCTTTGCTTCACCCACAGGTTGGTCAGTTCCGTTACCAGGGGCGAAATCTGCGAGACTGGATATTCGGGCAGCATCCAGCGCGTCCACAACTCCACCTCGGAGGCCTGCAGCAGGGTCTCCCTGGCCCACTTTTTGTAGGCTTCATAACGCTCGTTGAGAACGCTGCAAAATGCCTCGGGGGATTTTTGAACTCCGATCAGTTTTACAAGCTGCTCTTTGGCTTGATATTGAAAAGTCTGATCCTGTTTGACAATCCGCATGGTATTGCCGGTATCGATGAAGATTGCCTCAATTTTGTGAGACATTTTCATCCTCCTTTTTGACTAGCGCGGAGGGAAAATGGCGAGCAGGTCGCTCATCGTGTGGATGGTGTGATCGGGTTTATATTCGCCTGTGGGAGGTTCCTTCGCCAGCGTGGCAGGTTCCATGATCAGGATCATTTTTCCGTAGCCGGCGGCCTGCGTCCCCTCCACGTCGCGCACGGGGTTGTCGCCCACATAGGCGCATTTGGCGGGATCCACCCCAACGCGGCGGGCGGCTTCCCAATAGATCTCGGGGTTGGGCTTGCGAATGAAAACCTTGGACGAAAGCACCACCGCCTTGAAATAGTCCGTCAGGCCATCCGCTTCCATCCAATCGGGGATTTCCGTCTCGGTGATGGTGTTGGCGATGATGCCGAGGATATAACCGCGTTTGTCCAATTCGATGACTGTCTCTTTGACGTCAGGACGGGGAACCCGTCGCCCGTCATGGTCGCGCCACAGGCGGGTCAGCCTGCCCGCCAGCGGGCCAATGACCTCGGCGGGATAATTGGGCAGCAGCCATTTTGTCCACAAATCCTTTTCTGAAGCTTCGATCAAAGTCCCCTTGGACTGCCTGCGATAGGCCTTCCACCTGACCTCCAGATCCTCATAGAATTGATCCTCAGCCTCAGTGGCTCCCACCAGGGTCATCAAATCTTTTTTTGCCTGGGCCATAAACTGCGGGTCTTCGACCACGATCCGCAGTGTATTGCCCACGTCCAGAAAGATAGCTTCGATATTTTGGCTCATCGGACAGTCCTTCATTATGGAAGTTTTTGAAATATTTCATTCATTTGAATATCATACAACATTTTTTATTGTTTTGCAAGTATTCTTTCAAAAGGATTGACAACTGCCAGCAAAATGGGTAGACTGTGCTTAAGCGCACACGTGTGCTAAACGGAGCAATCACATGGCAGTTACGATCAAGGATGTTGCAAAGGAAGCTGGTGTCGTTCACACAACGGTTTCACGCGCCCTGAGCGGAAGTCCGCTCATCTCGCTTGAAACCACTGAACGCATCCGCCGCATTGCCGCCGAGATGGGCTACCGCCCCTCCGTTGCCGCGCGCAGCCTGAAGACCAACCGCTCCCAGGTGCTGGGGGTGATCGTCAGCAACATCAACGATCCCTACTTCAGCAATGTGGTGCAGGGCATCGAAAATCTCGCCCAGGAAAGCGGCTACAGCCTGTTCATCGCCGCCTCGCAGCGCGACCCCGCGCGGGAACTGTCCATTGTGCAGACCATGATGGAGCACCGCGTGGACGGGGTGATTATCTGCTCCAGTTCCTTCAGCGCCAAGCAGGGCCGCAATTTCACAGACTACGGCGTCCCGATCGTGGTGATCAACAACCAGGCCGCCGAGGAATACCGCTACTCCATTTATCACGATGACCTGGACGGCAGCCGACAGGTCACGCGTCATTTGATCGAGCTGGGACACCGCAGAATCGGATATCTTGGCTACACGCCATCGGGCAGAACCAACCTGGATCGTCTGACTGGATTCCGTTACGAGATGGAAGCCGCTGGCCTGACGGTTGACCCCGCCTGCGTGCATGAGCTCACCGACGACGGTGCCTTCGGCGGCCTGACGGGACTCGAACATTTCCTCCAATTGGCGGAACGGCCCACTGCGCTGGTCTGCTATAACGACATGCTGGCAATCGGCGTCATCCGCGGCTTGCAGCAGGCGGGCATCCGCGTTCCGCAGGAAATATCCGTCGCGGGCTTCGATAACATCACCTTTTCCGCGTTCACCAATCCCCCCTTGACCACATTCGACCAGCCCAAGCATTTCATCGGCGCGGAAGCGACCCGCCTGCTGCTGGGCCTGCTCAGCAAAACACCCACCGCAGAGACACATGGCCTGGAGAATGTCCGCATCCTCAAGGGCAAATTACTCGTGCGCGAATCGACAGCGGCGCCATCCACTTCATCATAAACAGAGAATCCATGCACACGATACAGTTTGGCCTGACCTCGACAAACCTCGCCTTTGCGCCCCGCTCCCTGACCCTCCAGAACTATGTGGAATACGGGCTTGCCCGCACGGATGCTGGCCCCCGCCTGGCCGTGCTCGCCCCGAACGCCTCCACAGTGCTCCCCGCCTTTAGCGGGGAACGCTCCGAGTTGGCGGGACAAACCCTGCTGCTCTGCCCGCTCACCCCCGCCAACGCCGCCGCTCTGCGCGCACAATTGACCTGGCTCCTGCCTCGTCCGCTGGGACTCGAAACCTCGGCGGGACTCGGGGATCGTCTCGGCCTGGCCACGCCTGGACACGTGCGCGCCATCCGCGCCACGCACGGGACGGTCGCGCCCATCTTCACCCAGCAATCCATCCGCGAGATGACGCGCACGGGCCGCACCCCGCAGCAGGTCATGGACGACGCCACCTGGGGCATCTTCGAAGAAGGCTGGCAGGCTGGCTTCGGCGCGGACGCCGACCACCTCAAAACGACAGAAGACATCGACGCCTGTCTCTCCATCGGATTCACCTTCTTCACCATCGACCCTGGCGCGCACGTGGATAACCGCGCAGAATCCGCAACATTGAGCGAACTGCGCACGCTGGCCGAAGACCTGCCCGCCGAGATCCAGCCGAGCGCCAGTGGACTGCAAGACAAGACTTTCGACATCGAAGCCCTGTCCCTGACATTCAATGAAGCGACCCTGCTTAAAGCTGCGGTCAAATACGGCAAAGCCGTCGCCCACGTCGCGGCCATGTATCATCACCTCGCCGCGTCCGCGGGGACGCGCCCCTTCGAATTGGAAGTCTCCGTCGATGAAACCGACCAGCCCACCACGCACGCCGAGCACGTCTACATCGCCAGCGAGTTGAAGCGGCTGGGAGTCCACTGGGTCAGCCTGGCTCCGCGCTACATCGGCCGCTTCGAAAAAGGCGTGGACTACATCGGCGATCTCGAAGCCTTTGAGGCAGACATCGCGGGTCACGCCGCGATTGCGCGCCAGATCGGGCCATACAAACTCAGCCTGCACTCAGGCTCGGACAAGTTCAGCATTTATCCCGCCGCCATGCGCCAGACGCGCGGATTGGTTCATCTTAAGACCGCAGGCACCAGCTATCTCGAAGCCCTGCGCACCATCGCCGCCGTGGATGTGAATTTTTTCCGCGAGATCTACACCTTCGCCCGCGAACGCTATGACACGGACAAGGCCAGCTATCACGTCTCTGCCGAACTGGGACGCGCGCCACTGCCGCAGGAGGTCACAGACTGGCCCGCCCTGCTCGATCAGTTCGACGCGCGCGAGATCCTGCACGTGACCTTCGGCTCAGTGCTGACAGGCAAAACCGAGAACGGCGCCTGGCATTTCTATGATCGCTTCGTGAACATCCTTAAGGCGAACCCCGAGGCGTATGCCGTCAACCTTGAAAAACATTTTGGACGGCATCTCCAGCCGTTCATGGGGATGGAATAAATGGACAGGCAGACCTTCCACAACCTGTACGATTTCTCTGGCAAAGTGGCGGTTGTCACGGGCGGCGCGGGCGTCTTATGCGCCAGCATGTGCCGCATGTTGGCAAGCCTGGGAGCGAAGGTCGCCGTCCTTGACCTGAACCCCGAGGCCGCAGAATCTCTGGCTGCCGAGATCCGCTCCACGGGCGGGGAAGCTGTCGCCATCGCCTGCAACGTGCTGGATAAACCCAGTATTGAATCAGCGGCGCAAAAAATCACAGAGACATTTGGCCGCATCGACATCCTCATCAACGGTGCGGGCGGCAACAAGCCGCAAGCCACCGCCACCCCCGACCAATCCTTCTTCGACCTGCCTGCCGAGGCCTTGCGCTGGGTCTTCGACCTGAACCTGATGGGCGCCATCCTGCCCTCGCAGGTCTTCGGCAAACTCATGGCGGAGCAGAAGAGCGGCGTCATCCTGAACATCTCCTCGATGAACGCCTTCCGTCCGCTGACCCGCATCGCGGCTTACTCCGCAGCCAAGGCGGGTGTCAGCAACTTCACGCAATGGCTGGCCGTCCACATGGCGCAGAATTATTCGCCCGACATCCGCGTCAATGCGATCGCGCCTGGATTTTTCGTGGGCGAGCAGAACCGACGCCTGCTGCTTAATGAAGATGGCTCCCTGACCCCGCGCGGACATTCCATTATCGCGCACACCCCGATGAACCGCTTTGGGACTCCCGATGACCTGCTCGGCGCGACGCTGTGGCTGCTCTCCCCCGCTGCGACCTTCGTGACTGGGGTCGTCATCCCCGTCGACGGCGGCTTCTCGGCCTTTAGCGGAGTCTAGGAATTATTCATGTTGAACACTCAGGCAATTGCCAGCACAGGCTTACTTTCCAACGAAGCCATCCGCGAGACTCTCGAAAAGGGACTGGCGGGGACATTCGCAGGTCAAAAAATTCTTGCGCTGATTCCTGACCATACGCGTTCCCTGCCGCTGCCGTATTTGTTCCGCGCGCTGGTGGAAATTCTCCACGATGCAAAGCAACTGGATTTCATGGTTGCGCTGGGGACACATCCGCCGCTGAGCGAAGACAGCCTGAATCGTTTGGTCGGAATTTCATCCGAGGAACGCGGCACACAATACAAACACATCGGCCTGCTCAATCACGCCTGGGATGACCCGTCTGCGTTGGCGCTGCTTGGGGTCATGGGGCAGGATGAAGTCCGCGCGATTGCGGGCGAGCGCTGGCATCCGTCCCTGCCCAACGAAGTGCCCATCCAGATCAACAAGGCCGCGCTGGAATACGATCACATCCTTATCCTGGGGCCGACCTTCCCGCACGAGGTGGTCGGATTCTCAGGCGGAGCCAAGTACCTCTTCCCTGGCATCTCTGGCGCGGAGATGATCAACGCCACGCATTGGCTGGGCGCGCTGGCGGGTGTGGTCGGGACGATTGGCGTCAAGGAAACGCCCGTGCGCGCCATGATCCATGCCGCGGCAAGTCGCCTCAAGACACCCATCACGTTGATCGCTTTGACTGTAGATGGCCATGACTTAGCTGGGATGTTCATCGGCGATATGCTCGAAGCCTGGAGCGCGGCGGCGGATTTTTCGGCGCAGCGTCACATCCACTGGTGCGAAAAACCTTATCGGCGCGTGCTCTCCTGTGCCCCTGCGATGTACGATGAACTGTGGACGGGCGCGAAGGCCATGTACAAACTCGAACCCGCGGTCGCCCTCGGCGGCGAAGTGGTCATCTACGCGCCGCATCTGGATGTGGTCAGTCACGTGCACGGAAAATTTATTTACGAGATCGGCTATCACATCCTGCCTTATTTCCTGAACGATTGGGAGCGCTTCAGCAATATCCCGCTGGGCGTTCTGGCGCACAGCACCCATCTGCGCGGATCGGGCGTGATGGAAAATGGCATCGAAAAACCAAACGTGCGCGTGACCCTGTCCAGCAAAATCTCCGCCGAAGACTGCGCCAAGCTCAACTTGGGCTATCTCGACCCTGCCAGCATCAAGCTCGAAGATTGGACGAACCGCGAGGATGAAGGCATTCTCTACGTCCCGAAGGCGGGTGAGATGTTGTATCGGGTGAGGCAGTAAATGTTCGAAAGCATCCTGCGCTCGCATCTCTCGCGCTATCCTGACATGCAGATCCAGGATGTGTATAAGTTGATTCACCAGGCTGCCCTGGGCAGCGAACATGCCGCCCCCGATCACGAGTCCGCGCGGACATGGATGGAGCGTGAGATCGCGGACATGGGCGATGGCCCAAGCGAACCCGTCGTCGACCCGATCTCCCCCGACGGTGAAATCGTCCGCGTACACCTGCGGCCTTACGTGCTGCGCGGCGGCTCCCTCGAAAAGCTCGTGGAAGCTTTCATCCGCACGGCCAACGAATATCGCGGTGAGATCGCCCTGCTGGAGAGGTATTGGGCAGCCGCCGTCCGACTGGGCCATTTTCCAGCCGCCGAGATGGATGAGTTCATCCAACCCCTGAAGGCGGAAAATTATCCCGCCCTTCACCACTCTGCGGCATACAGGAACGCCTACTACCCGTCCTATCGTGTGATTTCACAAAAAGTTGCTTCGTGGTTAAATGAGCCTGGATACGTTTCATCCTCGAATGAATAGGAGACTTCTTATGGATAAAGCAAATTTTGGTTTGATGGGCCTGGGCGTCATGGGATACATGCTGGCGCTCAACATGGAACGCAACGGGTTCCGCGTCGCAGGCTATGACCTCGACGCTGAAAAAGTGAAAGCCTTCGGCGAAAAGAATCCAGGCAAGAACCTGGTCGGATGCGCCACCCTCAAGGAATTCATCGATGTTCTTGAAAGTCCCCGTCGCATCCTGATGATGGTGCCCGCTGGCAGCCCCGTCGACGCGGCGATTGCAGGCATCAAGGATGCCCTAGAACCAGGCGACCTGCTGATCGACGGCGGCAATTCATTTTTCCTGGATACCGAGCGCCGCTCGAAGGAATTGGAAGCGCTGCACATCAACTTCATTGGCACGGGCATCTCGGGCGGCGAAGAAGGCGCACTCTGGGGCCCAGCCATCATGCCTGGCGGACAGAAGGAAGCCTGGGAGATCACCGCTCCCATTTTCCGTGCCATTGCCGCCAAGGCCGAGGACGGCGAGCCTTGCGTGGCCTACATGGGGCCGCGCGGAGCGGGCCACTACGTCAAGATGGTTCATAACGGCATCGAGTACGGCGACATGCAGTTGATCGCGGAAGTCTACGATGTGCTGCATCGCGGGCTGGGACTGTCGGCGCAGGAACTGCACGAGATCTTCGCCGAATGGAATCAGGGCGAGCTTAAATCCTACCTGATCGAGATCACGGCCGATATTTTCAAGAAGATGGATGAAGAGACGGGCCGCCCCCTGGTGGATCTGATCCTGGATGAAGCCGCCCAAAAAGGCACGGGCAAGTGGACTTCGCAAAACGCCCTCGACATCGGCGCGCCCATCCCGACCATCAACGCCGCCGTGGAAAGCCGCATCCTCTCCAGCCTGAAATCCCAGCGTGTGACCGCCAGCAAAATCATTCGCGGGCCAAAGCCCGAGTACGGCGGCGACCGCGCGCGTCTCATCGACGCGGCCAAACAGGCGCTGTATGCCAGCAAGATCACGTCCTACGCCCAGGGCATGGGACTGCTCCGCATCGCCTCGGCTGAATACAAATACGATTTGAACATGGGCGAAATCGCAAAGATCTGGCGGGCGGGCTGCATCATCCGTGCCGACCTGCTCAACGACATCATGAATGCCTATCGGCGCGACCCGAACCTGGTCAACCTGCTGCTGGATGATGCCTTCCGCGAGGCGGTCGAAAGCCGACAGGAGGCCTGGCGCTTTGTAGTGCAGACTGCGGTCGGCATGGGCATCCCCGTGCTGGCATTGAGCGCCTCCCTGGCTTACTTCGACGCCTATCGCAGCGAGCGCCTGCCTGCCAACCTGACCCAGGCCCAGCGCGATTATTTCGGCGCGCACACCTATCGGCGCGTGGATCGCGAAGGCGCTTTTCATACGGAATGGATCTAACGTCATTGCGAGCGAGCGTTCTTCAGCGAGCGAAGCAATCTCCTTTCATTTTGGGATTGCTTCGTCGCAAAGAACACACCTGCCCTGGCGGGCGGTGCCAGGAAGAGCGCTCCTCGCAATGACGAGAAACGATAAGGAGCATTTATGAAATATGGCCTCAACATCAAAACCGACGGCGCACTGGATTTCCTGTCCCTTGGCGCGCTCGTCCATCGATTCGACCCAGGCATCATCCCCTTCCGCAAAGCGACCGAGTGCAGGATCCACGTCAGCGGCGGGGAATTCAACTGCGCCGCGAACCTGGCGGATTGCTTCCGCCTGAACACGGGCGTCGCCACCGCCATGGTGGATTATCCCATCGGCGAGCTGATCGCCGAGCGCGTGCGCGCAATGGGCGTCAAGCCCTTCTACAAACAGTTCAAGCACAACGGCGTGAACGGCCCCAACATGGCGACCGTTTACAGCGACCAGGGATTTGGCGTGCGTGCCCCCGTCGTCTTCTACAACCGCTCGAACGAAGCCGCCGCCCAACTCAAACCTGGCGACTTCGACTGGAACGCCATCTTCTCGAACGGCGTGCGCTGGTTCCACAGCGGAGGCATCTTCGCGGCGCTCTCTGAAACGACGGGCGAGGTCATCATCGAAGGCATGCAGGCCGCCAAGGCCGCAGGCGCGGTCACCTCCTTCGACCTGAACTATCGCGCCAAACTGTGGAACATCTGGGGTGGACAGGAACGCGCCCAAGCGGTCATCCGCCGCATTGTGGAAAACGTGGACGTGCTGGTCGGCAACGAGGAAGACCTCCAGCTTGGACTCGGCATCCCAGGCCCAGAGGCAGGCACACGGTCAAAGCTCGACCCAAGCGCCTTCTTCGGAATGATCGACCAGGTCGTGGCTAAATATCCACAGGTCAAAATCGTCGCCACGACCTTGCGGGAAGTTAAATCCACGAGCCGCCACGGCTGGGGCGCGGTGGCCTGGATCGACGGCAAGACCTACGTCTCCCCCACCGCCGAACTGGATGTGCATGACCGCGTCGGCGGCGGAGACGGGTTCGCGTCGGGTTTCTTCTATGGCCTGTTGAGCGGCGAATCCGAACAGGAAGCCGTCAACCTGGGCTGGGCGCACGGCGCGCTCCTGACCACCTTCCCCGGCGACACGACCATGGCCAGCGTGGAGCAGGTGCGTGCGTTCGCCAAGGGCGGCTCGGCCCGCATCCAACGATAAGACAAATAGGGGTGGGTCTCCTGCGTTGATCCAGCGTCAAGGATGTTGGAAAAGACCCACCCCTGCGTAATTTTTTGTCCAACTATGCACACGTGTGCATTACTTAATAAATCAAAGGAGATCGAAATGGATAAGATGAAGGCGCTCGTATTCAAGGAAGTCGGCAAACTGGTTCTTGAGCAGCGGGATATCCCCCACGTCAAGGAACCCGATGATGTGCTGATCAAGGTCAGCCGCGTGGGCATCTGCGGCACGGATGTCAAGATCATGGAAGGCAAGCATCACTTCAGGCCCAACACCATCCTCGGCCACGAATTCTGCGGCGAGATCGTCGAAGTCGGCACGCACGTTCACCACGTCAAGCTCGGCGACCGCGTGGCCGTCGACAACAACATCCGCTGTGGATTCTGCACCTTCTGCCGCATGGGCCTGACCAGCCAGTGCGTTGAGATCAAGCAAAACGCCATCGGCGTGATGCGCGACGGCGGCTACGCCGAGTACTGCCTCGTGCCCGAGAAACAGTGCTACGTGCTGCCCGACGAGATCGACGATGTGTTCGGCTCGCAGGTCGAGACGCTGGCAACCGTGGTCAACGGCATGAATCACCTGCAAATGCTGCCCTACGACTACGTGCTCATCCTCGGCTTTGGCCCGATCGGCTACCTGTTTGCGCAGTTTGCCAAGAACATCGCCGCCAAGGTGGCTGTGACCGAGATCGACCCGTTCCGCATCAGCGTCGCCAAGGAATGCGGCCTGACCGTCTGGAATCCCAACGAAGTCAACATCGAAGAAAAGATCACCGAGTTTACCTACGGCCGCAAGGCGGACATCGTCATCGAAGCGACGGGTAATGCCATTGAGCAGGCGCTCAAGTGCGTGACTCCTGGCGGCAAGGTGCTGCCCTTCGGCATGGACTCCTCCATCACCGCCAACATCGTCCCGAACGAGATCACACGCTGGGCCACCAAGATCATCGGCCTGTATCTCGGGCAGAACACCATGGTGCCGTCCATCCGCATCTTCCAGGAAAATCGCCTGAACATGAAACCGTTCTTCACCAAGGTCATCCCGCTCGAGGAAGGCCTGGATGCGTTCTCCTGCCTGGGCCTGGATGCCAAGACCATGAAGCACGGGCCCAAGAGTGCGATGAAGATCGTGATGAAGATGTAGTTGGCCCCCCACCCCGTCCCTCCCCCATTGCTGCGCAATAGGGGAGGGTGAGAGGAAAAACATGACAAGAAAAATAAAGATCGCTGTGATTGGAACGGGACGCATGGGGAGCGTCCACACTCGGAACATTGCCACCCTCATTCCCCAGGCGGAACTGGTGGCTGTCTGCGACATCCGCCTGGAAGTTGCCCAGGCTGTGGCGGACGAACTCGGCATCCAGCGCGTGGTGCAGGACTATCACGAACTGCTCAACGATCCCGAAATCGAAGCCGTCCTGATCGCAACCAGCACCCCGACTCACGCCTTCATCATCAAGGATGCGGCCCTGGCTGGAAAACAAATCTTCTGCGAGAAGCCGCTGGCCATGGATCTGTCCGAGATCGACGAAGCGTTGGAAGCGGTCGAAAAAGCGGGAGTCAAGCTGCAGGTCGGGTTCAACCGCCGCTTCGACAAGAGCTACAAAGAGGTGCGGGACATCGTCGCCTCAGGCGAAATCGGCCGTCCCTGCATCCTGCACATCGTCAACCGGGACCCGGACTTCCCCTCCATGGATTTCCTGCGGGTTTCGGGTGGCATGTTCCTCGATTTGGGCATCCACGATCTGGACATGGTGCGCTACCAGATGGGAGATGTCGAGGAAGTGTACGCCCACGGGGCAGTGTTGCTCAACGATGAGCTGAAGGAATTCGGCGACATCGACACGGGATTGATCCTGCTCAAATTTGCCAACGGGGCAATGGGCACCATCGACAACAGCCGCAAGTCGGTCTATGGATATGACCAACGGCTGGAGGTGTTCTGCTCGAATGGCACTGCCATGATGGAAAACGAGAAAGAGACCACCGCCGTCAAAGGCAGCACCAGCGGATTCACATCCGCCAAGCCGCCCTACTTCTTCATGCAGCGTTATGCGCCCTGCTACGTGGAGGAAGTGCGCCAGTTCATCGAGTGCGTCCGCGACGACAAGCCCACCCCGACCACTGGCACGGATGGCCGCGCCGCCGTGGTGCTCGGATATGCCGCAATCAAATCACTGCGCGAGAACCGCCCCGTCAAAGTAAGTGAGATCGGATAAGAGACCGTGACGGTAGACCGAGGACGGTGGGTTGCTCATCGTCCACCGTCAAACCAAGGATATGACCGTGCAAACAGACAACCTGACCCGACCCTCTGAAGACCAATACCTCAACTGCATCCGCTGCGGGTTGTGTTTGTCTGTCTGCCCGACGTATCGCGAATATCTCAGCGAGACCGCCTCTCCGCGCGGACGAGTTGCGCTGACCCGCAAGGGCCTGGATGGCGAACTCGAACTCAGTCCCAACCTGATGGAGCAGATGTACAGTTGCTTCGCCTGCATGGCCTGCAACGACGCCTGTCCCGTGGGCATTCATCCCGCCGATCTGGCGCTGGAGATGCGCCAGGTGCAGGAACAGATTCGCCCCGCGGGTTGGAAGGAGACCCTGTTCGGAAAACTGATCCCAAATCCAAACCGCATGGAACTGGCGACCCTGCCGTTGCGTATCTACGAAAAGCTTGGCTTGCGCCGCATCGTCCACGTGCTGGGATTAATGAAGTTGATGCCCGCCAAAATCCGCGACATGGAAGCCATGCTGCCGCGCCTGCCCCAGCGTCCGCTGCGACAGGTATTGCCCGAGGTCACCAACTCCGCAGGCGAGAGCCGCTATCGGGTCGGCTTTTTCCTGGGCTGCGCCCAAAGCCTGATGTTCGCCGAGGAAAGCAATGCCACCGTCCGCGTGCTGGCCCGCAACGGCTGCACCGTCATCACCCCGAAGGAAACCGTCTGCTGCGGAATGCCCGCCGCTGGGTATGGGCGGCAGGATTTGGTCATGGCGCAGGCGCAGCATAACATCGCGCTCTTCGAGCAGGCCAGGGTTGAAATCATCGTCACCGACTGCGCCACCTGCGGCTCGACGCTCAAGGATTGTGGTCAATTGTTAAAAGACGATCCAGCCTGGGCAGAGCGCGCCTCAGCCTTTAGCAAAAAAGTTCGCGACGTGAGCGAGTACCTGATGAGCATTCCGCTCGAAAAACCGCAGGGACGCATCGAAGCGCGCGTCACCTATCACGATCCCTGTCACCTGCGGCGCGGTCAGGGCGTATGGAAGCAGCCGCGCACATTGCTGCAAATGATCGACGGCATCGAGTTCGTGGAAATGTCCGAAGCGGATTGGTGCTGCGGCTCGGCGGGCAGTCAGCTCATCACCCATTACGAAACCTCGCTCAAGGTGCTGGGCCGCAAGATGGACAACCTCGAAAACACGCAGGCCGAATATATCGCCTCGGGTTGCCCAGGCTGCCAGATGCAATTGAACGTCGGCATCCGCCAGCGCGGATTGAATGTGCAGGTCGTGCATCCGATTGAACTTCTCGACCAGGCATACCGTAGCGGCGACTTCAGTCGCTCCCGCGAAGAAACGACTGAAGTCGTTACTACGATCAACAAAGAGAAAAGTGATGGATAAAACCCTCATCGCAGAACTGGAACAAATCACTGGCAGGGACGGCATCCTGCACACGCCCGAAGATCTGGCCGTCTACAGTTACGACGGCACCTTCGAGGAGCACCGCCCAGACGTGGTTGTCCTGCCGCGCACCACCGAGCAGGTCAGCCAGATCGTGAAACTGGCGGCGCGTGAGCGCATTCCCGTCGTGACGCGCGGGATGGGCTCTGGGCTGACGGCGGCCTCCGTCCCGTTTCGCGGCGGCATCACCCTTTCGATGACGCGCATGAACCGCATCCTGGAAATTGACGAGGTCAACGCCACCGTCCACGCCGAGGCGGGCATCGTCACCGCCGACCTGCAAGCGGCCGTGGAAATACTTGGGCTGTTTTACCCGCCCGACCCGTCCAGCATCAAACACTCGACCATCGGCGGAAACATCGCCTGCAACGCGGGCGGGCCGCGCTGTTTGAAATATGGTGTGACGGGCGACTACGTGCTCGGTCTGACCGTTGTCCTGGCCGATGGGCGCATCCTGCGCACGGGCGGGAAACTCATCAAGGATGTGGTTGGCTACGACCTGACCGCGCTCCTGACTGGCTCGGAAGGGACGCTGGGCATCATCACCGAAGCGCTGCTGCGCCTGACCGCCAAGCCGAAATTTGCCCGCACCGCACTGGTCGAATTCCCAGCCCTGGCGGATGCCTCGCGCACGGTCAACGCGATTCTCTCCGCGGGGATCGTGCCTGCCACCCTCGAACTGATGGATGAGACCGCCATCGCCTGCATCGAGGAGTCCCTGCACCTCGGCCTGCCCCTGGACGTGGAAGCCACCCTGCTGATCGAAACCGACGGCGCGGACGAGGCGGGCGTGCTGCGCGAGATCGAAGCCATCGCTGAGATCTGCCGTCAGTGCGGGGCAAGGCAGGTCAAGGTCGCGGCGAACGAAGCGGAACGCTCCAGCTTGTGGAAGGCGCGTCGGTCGGTGTCCCCTGCTCTGGCGCGGAAAGCCCCGAATAAACTGGGTGAGGACATCACTGTGCCGCGCAGCGCCATCCCCGAAGCAATCCGCCGCATCAAAGCCGTCAGCGCGAAATATGGGCTGCCCATCGTCATCTTTGGCCACGCGGGGGACGGCAACCTGCACCCCAACATCCTGTTCGACAAGCGCGACCCTGAACAATGGAAAAAGGTCGAGCAGATGGTCGCCGAGGAGTTCGCCATCGCCTTGGAACTCGGCGGCACGCTGTCGGGCGAGCACGGAGTCGGGGCGCTGAAACGTCCGTACATGGAAACAGCCCTCGGCGCGGTGTCGCTCGACATCCAAAAACGGATCAAGGCCGCGCTGGATCCGCTCAACATTTTGAATCCTGGAAAAGTATTTCCTGATTAATGCATTCCTGCGAGGCGGAGCACTTCCCCAGGCCATCTCCGATCAACAAGAGATTGCTTACCACTGCGTGGCACACGTCGTCGGGCAAAGCACGCCCTCCTCGCAATGACATACACAAAGGAGCAATAAAATGACCACCAACGTACCGCAAGGATTTCTCCCCACCAACCAGCCCGACCTGTTCTTCGAGGACAACGCAGTTGGGCGCATGAAGAAGGAAGTCTGGGAATCCAACGATGAGCAGATCGATGCCATCCTGGATGACTATGGCGTCCCGTCGCCCGTCGAGTGGGGCAAGCCTGGTTCCTACATCCAGACCACAACCCGCTGGCAGGTGGAAGCCAACCGCAAGAAGAACGACGTCGTCTTCATCCCCGTCGGATGCACCGAACTGCACGGCCAGCACCTGCCCTCCGCCGCCGACACGCTCTACGTCAGCGCCATCTGCGAAGGCGTGCGCCGCTTCACTGCCAAGCGCGGCGCTCCCGTCAACCTGGCCCTGCCTCCCCTGAACTACGGCGGTCATCCCTATCATCACCTCGGCATGCCTGGCACGGTCATCGTGCGCGAGCACGTTGTGCGCGAAATGATGATCGACGTCATGCTCGGCCTGTGGAACGACGGCTTCCGCAAACAGCTCATCGTCAACAACCACGGCCAGTTGTGGATGCTCGAATCGGCGGTGCAGGAATTCCAGAAACGCTATCAACTGCCTGGCATCTTCCGCGTCATCGACTGGCACCGCGGCGTGCGCGAATTCTTCCGCCCCGTCAACCGCGGCGGCGTGATGGACACCAACTTCGTCCATGCCGACGAATCCGAGACCTCGCTCAGCCTGCTGCTGCACCCCGAGATGGTGGACATGAACTACGCCGTCGACACCGAAGGCAAGTCCTACCTGCCCGAAGGGCACTATGACAAGTCTGTCGATCCGTTCGGACGCCCGAGCCGTTGGTCGGAAGGCGAAGGACATTTTGCCATCGAGATCGCCGCGACTCCCGAAGGCGTGGTCGGAAAAGCCAAGTCTGGCACCGCCCAGAAGGGCAAGCGCCCGATGGCCGCCATCCTGAAGTACCTGACCCTGTGGCACGATGATGTGCTGAATGCATTCCCCGCTGGCACCGTCCCACCCGTGGAAGAAGTCACCCTGCGCACCGAAAAGGAAATGGAACCCTATCTGCGCGAGCCGCTAAGCAAGGGCTGGAAGCCAGTCTATGGCCTGCCGCGCATCGGTCAGGGCACCGAAGTTTAATTAGTCATTGCGAGCCGTCCTGAACAGAGCGTCTTTCAGCAAAGTGAAGGACGGCGAAGCAATCTCCCGCTTAACGGGAAAAATTTATCAAGAAATATCCACCATTTTAGCGAGGATTGCTTCGTCGCAAAGAACGCTCCTCGCAATGACATAAGTCATAAGGAGAAAATCATGAAAGGCAAAATGCAAGGCGTGACATTGGTCGCTGACTGGGATCCCAAGCCTGGTTTCAAACTCGGCTCGAAGGACATCGAAGGCCGTCAAACCTACCTGGGCAGCCAGGTATGGCGGAATCCGAAACTGGAAATCCGCGAATACGACATCCCCACTCCTGGCCCCGAGGAAGTGCTGATGGAAGTCAAAGCCTGCGGCATCTGCGGCTCGGACGTTCACATGGCGCAAGCGGACAAGGACGGCTACATCTATTATCCTGGCCTGACGGGCTTCCCGTCGATCCTCGGGCATGAGTTCTCGGGCGTGGTCGTGGAAGCGGGCAAGAATGCGCGCGACAAGCGCACCAACAAACCCTTCAAGGGCGGCGAGGCCGTCACCACCGAGGAAATGCTGTGGTGCGGACAGTGCAAGCCCTGCGCCGACGGCCAGCCCAATCACTGCGAACAGTTGGATGAAGTCGGCTTCAATGTCAATGGCGCCTACACGAAATACATCGTCCTGCCCTCCCGCACCCTGTGGAGCCTGGAGCCGCTGCGCAAGAGCTACAAGGAAGAGGACATTTTCATCGCTGGCAGCCTGGTCGAACCAACCTGCGTGGCCTACAACGCAGCCATCGAACGCGGCGGCGGAATCCGCCCTGGTGACCGCGTGGTTGTGCTCGGCGGCGGCCCCGTCGGCATCGCGGCTTGCGCCATCCTCAAGCGCGCTGGCGCCTCGCAGGTCATCATCTCCGAGACCCAGCAGGAACGCGCCGACATGGCCCTCAAACTCGGCGCCGATTTCCACGTCAACCCGCTGAAGGAAGACTTCGCCGAACGCGTGCTCGAAATCACCGACGGCATGGGCGCGGACATGTTCATGGAAGCCACGGGCTTGCCAGCCTTGGTGTATCCTGGCATCGAGAAGGTCATCTGGGAAGGCCGCACCCTGTTAAGCACGGTGGTTGTCACCGCCCGCGCCGACGCCCGCATGCAGGTCGCTGGCGAGGTGCTCCAGGTGCGCAAGGCGCGCATCGTCGGCGCACAGGGCCACTCTGGCCACGGCAACTTCCCACGCGTCATCGAGTGCATGGCCAGCGGCATGGACATGACTCCCATGAGCACCAAGAAGATCAGCCTGGAAGAACTGCCCGAAAATATCCTCAAGCTCCAGACTGACCGCTCCGAGTGCAAGATCACGTACGTGGCGAAATAAAACCACACTGACCGTGGACGGTGGACGATTGACCGTCTACTGTCCACGGTCTACTGTCAAAACATGAAACTTTCCATCGTTCTTTCCACGCAACAAGCCCAATTCCAGGCCGCGACGTTCAAGGGCGATCTGGAAACCAACCTGGCGCGCATCGCCTCCCTTGGCTATCAGGGCGTCGAACTTGCCATCCGCGATCCCAGGCTGGTCGACCTGGGCCGCCTGGATGAACTCGTCCGCACATACAACTTGAGAGTCCCAGCCATTGGCACGGGACAGGCCTGGGGCGAGGAGGGACTCTCGTTCACCGATCCCGACCCCGCAATTCGACGGGCGGCCATCGAGCGGATCAAGAGTCACGTCCCCGTGGCGGCCCACTTTGGGGCGGTCATCATCGTCGGCTTGATTCGCGGCATCGTCAAGCCTGGAGTCGACCAAGCGCAGGCCATGGACTGGCTCGTGGAGGCCCTGCAAGAATGCAGCGAAGCCGCCCGACCGAGCGGTATCCGCCTGGCGCTGGAGCCGATCAACCGCTACGAGACCACGCTGATCAACAATGCGGCGCAGGGACTGGACTTGATCGAGCGTGTGGGCGCGGACAATTTCGGCCTGCTGCTCGACACCTTCCACATGAACATTGAAGAGCCGGTCATCGAGGAGAGCATCCGCACCTGCGGCAGGAACATCTTCCACTTTCACGTGGCGGATTCGAATCGCTGGTATCCCGGCGCGGGGCATCTGGATTTCAAGTCCATTTTGGGTACGCTCCTTGAGACTGGATACCAGGGCTGGGTCTCGGGCGAGTTCATTCCCCAACCAGACGCTGAAACGGCGGCGCGAGAGGGCATCCTTTATCTGACCCAATGCTCCGCATGATTCCCGACGGCGGGCATCGACTAGGTCCCGAAAACCGCCCCCAAAATCCACAACAGCGCCATACCGACGAGGATGGTCAACAGGACGTTGCGGGTCTTCCATGCCACGAGGGCACCGCCCAGCCCGGCCAGCAGGCGAAAGTTGTGCAGGGAAATGTCCAGGTGACCCGCGGGATGCGTCAGGGCTGGGAAGACCAGCGCGGCCAAAGCGGCCGCCGGGACAAAGCGCAGGGCGCGGCGAAGACGATAGGGCATTTCGATCTTCCCAAACAGGTAAATGAACAGGAAACGCTGCAGGAAGGTGCCAAGGCCGGTCGCAACGAAAAGAAGCCAGATGGATAGGGCGCTCATTGTGCGATTTCCTTGCGGGGCAGCCGGCTTTCGAGAAAGTATCCCGCGGCAATTCCCAGAAAAATAGCCAGCACCAGTCCGGTGTTGTACGGCAATCCCCTGGCCAGCACAGCGACGCTTCCGCCCACCAGGGCCGCCGCCACGGTGGGACGATCATAGAGCGCGCCGAACATCAACGCCATGAAACTGAGCGGAAAGGCAAAATCGAAGCCCCAACTGGCAGGGACGAGCGCGCCCAACAACGCCCCGATGACGGCGCTGATCTGCCAGGCGACCCAGATGGTCAGGGCGGCGCCAAAATAATACCAGCGGTGACTGACCTTTTCGTTGCCTATGAAATAGGACATGCTGGTGCCAAAAGCCTGGTCCGACAACATGTACGCCAGCAGGGCCTTCTGTCCCAGCGGGAGTTTTTGCAGGTAGGGCGCCAGGGTGGCGCTGTACATCGTGAAGCGCAGGTTGATTACCCAGGCGGTCAACACCATGATGATCCACGGACTGCCGGCGCTCATTAACTGGTACACCACCAACTGAGACGCCCCGGCAAAAACGATCACAGAGATGCCGATGGTCTCGAACAACGTCAGGCCGACGCTGACCGCCGCCACGCCGGAGATCATGGCAAACGGGATCACCCCGATCAGAATGGGGACTACTCCCCGCACCCCTGCATAAAAATCCTTGTCGATGTGCATGAATTCGCTACCGATGCTTCCTTGAGTTTTCTGCAAGTGTACCAATTGCCGAACGGAAATAGGGAACAACAAAAAACACTTCCAGCAATCCACTGGAAGTGTTTTTCTTGAGACAGGGGGATTAAGCGCTTTTGTCGGCCAGTTTTTTCTTGCGCTCGGCCAGTTGCTGGTTGATCAGGTCGCGGCCCAGGACCTGGTCGATTTGCTCGTCGAGGCTGGCGGCGCGGATTTCGGTGGCGGCGGTGGCCTTGTCCAGGCGGGCGTAGATGCTCTGGGCAATGCGGCTGATGTCGGTGTCACCGGAGCCGGTCAGGTCGTCCAGGCTTTTGATGGTCTTGACAACGACTTCCTTGCTCCTGGCCAGTTCGAGCAGGGCCTGCAATTCAGTGCGTTGTTGTTTCATCGTTGCCAGGCGCGCTTCCAGTTTGACGCGGGCATCCAGCAGTTTCTGGTACTCCGCTTCCTGGGTGGCGATCTGCTGTTGGTAGGTCCCGACCAGCTGCAGGGTGCTGTTCAACTGGCTTTGGGTGGAGGCGGCCGCCGTCTCGTTGTTTTCCGCCAGGAAGGCGTCGACGGCGCGATCCAAATCCTTGGATTTCTTTTCGTGTTCATCCAGCTTGCGGCGGATGGATTTGATCTCCGCGCCGACCGTGGCGGCGGCGTCGGCCAGGTTTTCGAGGTTATCCTCGACCTGGCGGATGTACTGGTCGATCACGGCGAGACTATTGGCCTTGAGGGCCTGGTCAACCAGCGCGTGCAGGTTGGCCGAGATCAGGGTGGAAACTTTATCGAGCAGGGTAGCCATTTTTTCTCCTTTCATGGCAAATCAACGCGAATCCGGGTAATCCAAGGCTCTGCCGGTGAGTGAGGGGCCGATCATCATCACGATCCCGGCAATGGTGCGGCCAGCCTGGGTGACCGCAAACATATCGGCAAAACCGACGGAAGCACAGGTTGAGATGTAGTAAAACGCATCGACGTAGGTCAGTATTTTGGGGTTGACGCCTTTTTCAGCCTGGTAGAAGGCCCAGGCGGCCAATCCCAGAAACTCCACGTTGGCATCCAGTGGATTGGCGTTGACCCAATCCAGGAAGCGTTTTTCGTATTCATCCTTTTGACCGAGCAGCGCAAAAATCTTCCCGCTCAAATCGTCCTGGGAGATGCCCAGCCAGGTTTGCAGCAAGTCGGGTTGGGGCGGCGGCGTCGGCTTGGGCTGCGTCTGGCGCATTTGGGCCACAAGCTGGTCGAGCGCTTTTTCTTGATCAGGTGTCAGCGCCATATCACTTGCTCCATTCCCGGCGGGCGGAGATGCGGTCTTCGCGGCGGGCAATTTGCTCTTCCCACGCGGTCAGTTCAGTGTGTAATTTTTCCGTCTGGCGGGACAGGCTTTGCTGGTCGCCGAGCAATTCAGCCAGGGCGGTCACACTGCGCTCACGGTCGGTCAGGGTCAGGGCGCGGCGCCGCAGGACATCGAGTTGTTCCTGCTGCTGGTTGACTGCGCTGCGCAAATCGGTGCTGCGTTGTTCACCGGCGCGGGCCAGTTCTTCCAATTCCTGCACATTCTGCTGCGCAGATTGAAGCTGCGCCAGGTATTCGCGCGCCCGCTCTTCCTGTCCGTCCTGGATCGCCGCATCTGCCGCCGCGTCCAGGGACTTGACCTGGGCCGCAGACTCCTGCCAGGCCCGTTCGATCCGCTTCTGGTGGCTGACGGCATTGCCCAGTTCCAGGCGCAGGGTATCCAGTTGACTCTGGGCCTCGTCCAGCAGGCCGGTCAGATGCTCGGCGGTGGTTTCGCCGTTGAGCACCTGGCGGACTTCCGCAGCCTGTTCTTCCCCGAACAGGTCATTGGCGGCAGCTTTGAGCAACAGACGGATGCGTTCGGACAATTTCATAAGGTTTCTCCGCTGTCCTGCCCGCTGGTGAGCAGACAGGACAGGCTGGGCCGGGGGTCTATTTGACAGTCACACGCAGGTAAAGCTCTTCAAAGGGCAGGTCGTTGAGCACGGGGGTGATTTCGAGCGCCTGTTGGGCTTTTTCAATCGTCGCCTTTTCCTTCCTGGAGGCCTTTTCACTCAGAGCAACCAACACCTCGCGCACGCTCTGACTCTTGATGGCTTCCACATCCATTTTCTTTTCGATCATCTGGATGATTTCGGGCATCAACTGGGCCAGGTCCGCGTTGGGATTGGAAGCCGGTTTGGGCTCCCCATCCTCAGGGCTGGACAGCGACGGGAGGGGCTGGCCGGTGAGTTTTTCGATCAATTGCTTGCCGACTTCTTTGACAGGTTCGGGCGTGGCTTTCATCACTTCGCCGATCCCATCCGCCATTGTCACCATTCGCAGCAGGGACGCCGCAGCCTGCGGGTCGCCGATCATCTTGATGTTCATCGAGGCCAGGGCGGAACCAAGCGCCTGGGACTTGGCAATTTCGATGCGTACCTGGGCATCGAGCTGCAGTTTGAGCACTTCCACGCGCTGGGCCACGCCGTCGAAGGCAGCCAGCGCTTCGGCCTTGGCTTTTTCAGACTCGGCTTCGGCCAGGCCTTTGGCGCGCACCGCGTCGGCTTCGCGCATGGCAGCTTCCGCTTTGGCCCGCAGGACATCGGCTTCGGCCAGACCAGCGGCGGAAGCGGAGGCCTTGGATGCCTCAGCGCGCAGCTTGGCGGCTTCCACCTCGGCTACCGCCTGAATGCGGACGGTTTCAGCCTGCTTCAGCGCGGCTTCGGCTTCGGCGCTGGCGGTTTCCTTCAGGGCTTTGGCCTGGGCTTCAGCTTCGCGTTGTTTGCGCAGGGCATCCAATTCGATTTTGTTTTTCTGCTCGATCATGGCCTTCTGCGCTTCGCGTTCGGCCTCGATGACCTTGATCTTTGCTTCACGGTTGGCCGATTCGGTCGCCTGGACGGTAGTCACCGCCTGGGCAGCCTCTTCACGCTGGGCGGAAACCACCAGGCGGTCCTTATCGGCGGCCTCGCGCTTCTTCTGCTCGTTGGTCACGGCGATCTGGCGCTGCTGTTCGGCCAATTCGATGGCCTGGCGGCGGGCCACTTCGGTCGCCATGACTTCCTGCTGCTTGCGCTCATTTTGAATGGCAAGCTGCTGGTCGCGTTCGATCTCGGCCAGGGCCACGGCGCGTTCCTTGGAAACACGCGCCATCTCGGATTTTTGGTTTTCCTCGTATTCGCTGCGTTCCGCCTGCGCTTTTTCCGTGGCCTTAATCGTGCGGATTTCACGATCCTGGGTGGCAGTGACCGTTGCCAGTTGCCGATCCAGTTCGAGGCGGGAGGTGGCTGCCTCGGTATCCCGTTGCTTGATCTCGACCTCGGCCTTGCGCTCGATGTCGTTGCGTTCACGCAGAGCCTGTGAAATGACCTGGGCGTTGGCGCGGGCCACCTGGGCGCCGAAGACGTCATCGGTGCCGAAGGAGCCCTGGCGGGCGGCGCGCAAGGTCAGGATGGAGACTGCTTCAAGCACCAGGCCGTTCTCTTCCAGGTCGGTCTTCAGGCGGTTCTGCACTTCCTGAATGAACTTCTCGCGTTCCTGGTGCAGGCTCATCAGGGTGAAGGAGGCTGCCACATCGCGGAGGGCGCCATCCAGCTTGGCATCCACGAGTTGTTTGACGGCGTTCGAATCGACTTGTTTGCCGCCGATGGTACGGGCCGCGTCGATGATGCCATCCACGGTCGGGTTGACCTTGATGTAGAAGATGGCCTTGATGTCGGCATACTGCGGGTCTTTGGTGAGCAGGGCGTTGTTTTCGGTGCGTTCGATTTCGATGGCCATCGTGCCCAGGTCGACCCAGATCGTTTCGTGAATGGTTTTGAATACCCAGGCGCCGCCATTCATAACGACTTTAGGCGGCGTGTTGGGCCTGGAGCCCAGTCCACCCGTGCGGACAAAGGCGCGGTTGGCGGGGGTCTTGACGTAGGCCTTCATGATCGAGATAAACAGTACCGCCCCGATCAAAATGACTGCGGTAATACCAAAGAAGATGTAGAACCCGAGCGCTTGCATGGAAACCTCCTGAAATGTGTGCCGGACGGGCCGCCGAGTTAAGGCAGCGTTTTCTACCGGCGAGTGACGAGATAGCGCCGTTGCGCGGCGTCATACGACAAGAGAATGACCGAATCACCACGCGCGATGGGCTGTTCATCTTCTGTGGTGGCGAACACGCTGATCAGGGTGCCGCCGTCATCGCGCAGATGAACCATGCCATAGCGGCCATCGACAAAGGGACTGATCACGGTGCCGGGCCGGCCGACCAGGGCCTGGGCGCGGGTGGCGGTGGTGCTGACAGGCGGCAGGGCGCGTCCAATGAGACGGGCCACGCGCGAGGTCACCAGGCTGCCCGCCCCCACGCTGACCAAGAGAGTCGCCAGCAGCACGATGGCGGGAAAAAATCCCAGAATGCCCATGACCAGACCGTTCAGAATCCAGCCCAGCAGGCCGGTGGTCAACAGGACGATCAGGAGCACCACCATCAAGGGCGCCTTGCCGATGCCGATGAAGGCCAGCCAGGAAAAACCAGAGAGTGCATCCCGATTCACATCCTGGTCGGCGCCCTGCTCCAGGTCGTTGTCGACATCCTGGTCAACCTCCGCGTCCGCATCCGCGTCGACATCCGCATCTGCGTCAACCTCTGCGTCAACGTCCACATCTGCATCGATGTCTGCGTCGGCGTCCGCATCGGCGTCGCCGTCATTGCTGAGGCCCAACACTTGCAGGCCAGCCAAAATCACACCCAGCCCAAACATCAGCGTAAATGGCAGGTTGTACCAGGCAATCAAAAATGTCCAAAAAGATCCACTCATGCGCGCTCCTCGCCCAAAAGATGATGAAAGCTGGTGCTAATTGAATTCCGTGGTCTCTGGAACGGTCAGCAGGTGAAACGCCAGGGTGGACATTCCAGGCGCTTTTCGTCCGGCCTGCCCGCCGTTGGCCGCATGTTTTTCCAGGATCGCCCGGCAACGCTCCAACAGTTTCTCGTCCTGGAAGAAACTTTCCAACTCTTTTTCACCATCCAGAATGTCCCGCACGCCGAGTTTTTCGTAGATTTGGCTCATGACTTCAGCGACAAAGTCGGTGCTGATGATCAGGTCGTCGGCAATATCGCGTTGGGCCAGGTTGAAGAGCAGCCCCAGGCGGGTCAGATCATTTTCACGCGGAGTAAAGTTGGCTACCGGGAGGGTGCCGTCCATGATCAGGGTTTGCCTGGGTAATTCCAGGCGGCCAGCCACGATTAACACGCCGGGCGTGATCACAAATTGACCCTTGGCGGCGGCGGTGATGGCGGTGGCCAGCGCATAGAGGATTTCATTTTTGGCGAGATAGCCGCCGCCTTTGGCATCCAGGATACGCTCCAGGATGTGCGGCTCCGGCGAGGTGCAGGTAAACACGATCAGGGGCGGGCGCGGGAGCATGCGCGTCATCTGAACGACCTTGACCGGCCAGGATTCATCGTTGGCCACTTCCGTATCCAACAACAGGACATCGACATGGGCAGACGGTGAGCGCAGCGCCTGTTTCAACTCCAGGCCGGAGAGGCTGCTGAATTCGCCCACCACGCGGGTGCGCCAGTCGCGCCGCAGCAACATCGACATAAAGTCCCGCGCATACGGGTCATCTTCGACAATGATAACGTTCAATTCTTTTTGCATTTGGATTAACCTCGCCTATTGTAGACGGACAAAAGGAAGCGCCACCCCAGATTATTGGGGGCAGGAACAGGGGAAATCAGGAAATTTTAGAGCTACCCCATCATAATCTTCGGGCGATATTGAAGCGCCTCCGCCAAGTGCGCGGATTGGATATCTTCGCTTCCAGCCAGGTCTGCAATTGTGCGTGATAGTTTCAGGATGCGGTGATAGGCGCGCGCCGACAGGTTGAGCTGCGTCATCGCAGAGCGCATCAGGCTCTGACCTTCGGCCTGCAACCCGCAGAATTGCCGCACCTCGCCGACGCGCATATCCGCGTTGCAGACGATGTCGGAGGCTCCGTTGTTCGAGAAACGTTTGTTTTGTATGTCGCGCGCAGACTGCACCCTGGCGCGAATCGCAGCGGACGGCTCCCCCACCCGGCCGCTGCTCAGCTTTTCATAGTCCACGCGCGGGACTTCGACGTGAATGTCGATGCGGTCGAGCAGGGGGCCCGAGATGCGTTTCTGGTATTTCGTGACCATCGCAGGCGCGCAGGTGCAGGGCTTTTGTGAGTCCCCGTAGTAACCGCAGGGACATGGATTCATTGCAGCAATCAGCTGAAAGTTTGCGGAGAAGGTCAGCGAGCCTTTGGCGCGGCTGATGGTAACGACCTTGTCCTCCATCGGCTGGCGCATCACTTCGAGGACACGCGTGCCAAACTCGGGGAATTCATCCAAAAACAGAACTCCCCTGTGCGCCAGCGAAATTTCCCCCGGCTTGGGAATGTTCCCGCCGCCGACCAGGCCTGCGTGGCTGATGGTGTGATGCGGCGCGCGGAAGGGGCGGTGACGGATGAGCGGCGTGCCCGCGGGAAGCTGGTCCGCCACCGAGTAGATGCGGGTCACATCCAGCGATTCTTCGATGGACATTTCGGGCAGGATGCCGGGCAGGGCGCGCGCGAGCAGGGTTTTGCCCGCGCCAGGGCTGCCCACCATCAAAACATTATGCCCCCCGGCCGCCGCCACCTCCAGCGCGCGCTTGACGTGCTCCTGCCCCTTGACTTCGGCGAAGTCGGTGGGGACGAAGAGCGGTTCGAGTTCGAGGGCGTCGGAGGGTTGGCTCGGCTCGATCAAACGGCGGCCGCTCAGGTGGTCGTACAGGTCGGCCAGCGACTTGACGGGATACACTTCCAGGTTCGGGATCAGGGCTGCTTCAGCGGCATCCACCTCGGGCACGAACATCCGCTTGAAGCCGTTGGCGCGCGCGGCGGCCGCCATCGGCAGGATTCCGCGCGTGTGGCGGGCGACCCCATCCAGCGAAAGTTCGCCAACCACCATCGCGCCTTCGATGGTCTCCTGATCCAAAAAGCCCGCCAGGATGACGACGCCCAGCGCGATGGGCAGGTCGTAGGCGGGGCCCTCCTTGCGCACCACGGCAGGCGCGAGGTTGACCACGATGCGATGGCGCGGGAAATGCAGCCCCGCGTTCTTGACGGCGGTCTGCACCCGTTCACGGCTCTCCTGAACAGCGGTATCAGGCAGGCCGACGATGGTCATGCCGGGCAGGCCGTTGGTGTAATCTACTTCGACTTCGACGATTACGCCTTCCAAACCCACCACAGCGCAGGAAAATGTTCGAGCAAGCATGGCAATATTTTACATGATGTTGGTGAATTTAGAAATAACATTACGGAAATGCAGGTCAGCCCGCGGGCTTGCGCTCAAAATTTGCGCCTCTTTGAAAGGAGGAAAGCGCAATTTTTGAGCGTGGGTATTATATAATTGCCGCATGGACACAAAATCCCGTTACGAAACCCTGAAACAGCAGGTGCACGAGCACAATTATCGGTATCACGTGCTGGATGCGCCCGTCGTCAGCGATTTGGAGTACGACCGCCTGTTGAACGAACTCAAGGCCATTGAGGCGGAGCACACCGACTGGGTCACGCCCGACTCGCCCACCCAGCGCGCGGGCGCCAGGCCGTCCGAGCGTTTCGAGAAGGTGCGCCATCCCAGGCCGATCCTCTCGCTGGCGAATGCCTTTGGCGCGGAGGATGCGCGCGCCTGGTTCGAGCGTGTACGCAAACTGGACGACCGCGTGGAGCGGGCAAAGTTAGTGGTCGAGCCGAAGATCGATGGCCTGAGCGTGGTTCTGCACTACCGCGACGGAGTCTTCGTCCAGGGCGCGACGCGCGGCGACGGAGAGGTGGGGGAGGATATTACATCGAATCTGCGAACCGTTCGAGCCATTCCGCTTCGTATTCCGGTCGCAGGTCTAAGGTCAAAGGTCGACGATGACCGACCTTCGACTTTTGACCTTCGACTGCCATCGCATCTCGTGGTCAGGGGCGAGGCATTCATTCCCAACCAGGACTTCGAGGAACTCAACCAAAAACTGGCCGAGGCGGGCGAGAAGACCTACCTCAATCCGCGCAACACGGCGGCGGGAGCGCTGCGCCAACTCGACCCCGCGCTGACGGCTTCGCGCCCGATCACGCTGCTGGTGTATCAAATCGTTTATTCCGAGGGCGGAGTTGTTCCCACCCGTCAATGGGAAATCCTGGAATATCTCAAGGCGCTCGGTTTCCCCGTAACGGACGTGGCCATGCGTTTCGATGATCTCGACTCCGCGATTGCCTACACCGAGACCTGGAACGAAGGCCGCGACCGTCTGCCCTACGAGGCCGACGGCATGGTCATCAAGATCGACGATCTGACCCTGGCCGCCGACCTGGGCTTCGTGGGCAAGGATCCGCGCGGCGCGATTGCGTTCAAATTCCCTGCCCGAGAGGTGACCACCTCCCTGCTGGGCATTGACGTGGAGGTGGGACGCACGGGCGTGCTGACCCCCAAGGCCGTGCTCGAAGCGGTGGAGATCGGCGGCGTGGTCGTGCGCAACGCCACCCTGCACAATTTCGACTACATCGCCGAGAAGGACATCCGCATCGGCGACCGCGTGCTGGTCAAACGCGCGGGCGAGGTCATCCCCTACATCATCGGCCCGGTCACCGATGCCCGCATGGGCACGGAACAAGTCTACACGCCGCCGACACACTGTCCCGCCTGCGGCCAGCCCGTGGAACATCTCGAAGGCGAGGTGGCCTGGTACTGCGTCAACGCGGCCTGCCCCGCGCAGCTCGTCCGCAACGTGGAGCATTTCGTCTCGCGCGGCGCGATGGACATTGTGGGCATGGGGACGAAGATCGTCGAAAAGCTGATCGAGGCGGGCAAGGTCGAAGATGTGGCGGATATTTTCACCCTCAGCCGCGAGGATATTCTTGAAGCGGTCACGAAGAAGGATCGCAAAACCGAAAAGGAACCGCCCGGCAAGATCGCGGATAACCTGCTGGCTGCCATCGCAGAGTCATCCAAGCGCCCGCTCAATCGGCTCATCACCGCGTTGGGCATCCACGGCGTGGGCGAGGTCAGCGCGGCAGATTTGGCGGGCCACTTCGGCAACCTGGATGCGCTCTCCCAGGCCAGTGTGGACGAACTCCAGCAGATCGAGGGCATCGGTCCCAACATCGCGGCGGGCATCGTGGATTGGTTCGGGCGCGAGGCAAATCAGAAGGTGTTGAAGAAGTTAAAGAAGGCAGGGGTGTGGCCGACGTTCAACGTTCAACGTTCAACGTTGAATGATTCCCTCGCGAGGCTGACCTTCGTCGTGACAGGCACCCTGCCGACGCTGACGCGCGAGGGCGTGAAGGAGTTGATTGAGTCGAACGGCGGCAAGGTCACGGATTCGGTCAGCAGGAAGACAAGCTATCTCGTGCTGGGGGAGAATCCCGGCTCGAAGCTGGAAAAGGCGCAGTCGCTGGGCGTGCCGGTCATCGGCGAGGAAGAACTGAAGAAACTGGCTGGAGTATAATCAGCCAACCCTGTTGGGCAGCTAGACCACTATAAGGAGCAACCCATGGATTTCCACACCACAGACGATGCTGTCACCCGCCGCGTCCAGGCTTTCACCGACCGTGTCTCGATGCTCAAGGCGCATGATCTTTATTACTACAACCAGCCCGTGCAGGAGATCCTGCCTGGGATGAAGGTACGCGTCAACGGGCGCGTGATGGGTATGTACGCTTCGTACAGCTATCTGGGGCTGGTGGGGCATCCGCGCATCAACGAGGCCGCCAAGAAGGCCGTGGACAAGTACGGCACGGGCACGCACGGCGTCCGCATGCTGGCGGGCACGCTGGCCCTGCACACGGAGCTGGAGGAGACGATTGCCCATTTCAAGCACGCCGAATCCGCCATCACCTACTCCTCGGGCTACGCCACCAACCTGACCGTGGTCTCGACCCTGATGGGCCGCGGCGACTTCGTGCTCTCGGACAAGCTCAACCACGCCTCCATCGTGGACGGCTGTCTCATGTCGGGTGCGGAATTCCGCCGCTTCAAGCACAACGACATGGCGCACCTCGAAACCATGCTCAAGAACATCCCCGAGGGCGCCTCGAAACTGGTCATCGCCGACTCGGTCTTCTCGATGGACGGCGACATCATCGACCTACCTAAAATGGTCGAGTTGTGCAAAAAGTACAACGCCTGGCTGATGATGGATGAAGCCCATTCGGTGGGCGTGCTCGGCAAGACGGGCACGGGCATCGAGGAACACTTCGGCCTGGGCGACGTGATCGACATCAAGATGGGCACGCTCAGCAAGACCATCCCCTCGGTGGGCGGATACGTGGCCGCCAAGAAGGAAATCATCAACTACCTGCGCCACGCCAGCCGCGCCTACATCTTCTCGGCAGCGCTGCCGCCCGCCCAGGCCGCCGCCGCCAATGAGGCCTTCAAGGTCATCCTGGATGAGCCCTGGCGCATCGAACAGCTTAATGCCAATACAAAGCAATTCATCGGCGGACTCAAATCCGCGGGCTTCGACACCCTTTTAACCGAGACCGCCATCGTGCCCGTCATCTGCGGCTCGGACGAGGTGGCCTTCGCGATGACCCGCGAGGGACAACGTCAGGATGTCTTCATCCTGCCCGTCGTCTCGCCCGCCGTGCCCGAGGGACTGGCCCGCCTGCGCGCCACTGTCACCGCCACACACGAACCTGCCGAGATCGACCGCGCGATGAATATCATCATCGAGGCGGGAAAGAAGTTGGGTGTGATTTAGAGAAGAGAGAAGAGAAAGTAGAGAGCAGGGGGGAGTAGGTTTCTGCTGCCCTTTGGAGTCCGCAAGCATAGCTTGTGGACTTTTGTTTCATGAACAGGCCGCTGGGTTGCAAACCCAGCGGGAGCATCCATGCTCACGGCGAATTTACACCAGGTTTGCTCGCAGCGGATTTGCAATCCGCCGTCATCTCATGCAGCATCCTCTGCTTCTTACAAAAGCCAATAATTTTTATAACAATTTTCTAACATATTAATCTTACAATCTCCCCAACTTGAAAAGGAGTTGAGACAATGAAATGGCAATGGAAACTTGGCCGCTTTGCCGGTATCGACGTGTACGTTCACGCCACCTTTCTCTTGCTGATCGGCTGGGTGGGCATCAGTCACTGGATCGAACACCAAAGTTGGAGCGAGGTCTTTAACGGCATCCTCTTCATCCTGGCGCTGTTTGCCTGTGTGGTGCTGCACGAGTACGGCCACGCCCTGACCGCCCGCAAGTACGGCATCAGGACGCGCGACATCACCCTCTACCCCATCGGCGGGGTGGCCCGCCTGGAACGCATGCCCGAGAAACCCATCGAGGAATTGTGGGTGGCGCTAATGGGCCCCGCTGTCAACGTGGTCATCGCCGCCGCGCTGTTTGCCTACCTCTTCCTGACCAATGGTCTGGTGCCGCTAAACCAGTTGACCGTCGCTTCGGGCAGCTTCCTTGAACGCCTGATGACCGTCAACCTCTCGCTGGTGTTGTTCAACCTGATCCCCGCCTTCCCCATGGATGGTGGACGCGTGCTGCGCGCCATCCTTGCCATGCGCATGGATTACGTGCGCGCCACGCAGATCGCCGCGAACGTTGGCCAGGGCCTGGCCCTGCTGTTCGGTCTGGCGGGCCTGTTTGGCAACCCGACCCTGCTGTTCATCGCCTTCTTCGTGTGGATCGGCGCCTCGCAGGAGGCCAGCATGGTACAGATGAAGAACTCGGTCAGCGGCATCCCCGTCACCCGCGCCATGATGACCGACTTCCAAACCCTCAGCCCGCGCGACAACCTGGCACGCGTGGTGGGGCTGGTGCTGTCAGGCTCACAGCACGACTTCCCCGTGGTGGACGGCGACGGGCGCGTAGTCGGCATCCTCGAACGGGACGCCTTCATCGCGGCCCTCTCCCAGCAGGGACAGTCCGCGCCCGTGGTCGGCGTGATGCGCAGCAACCCGCCCGAAGTCGACTCGTACGACATGGTCGAGATGGCCCTGCTGCGCTTGCAGGAATCAGGCGCCAAGGCCCTGCCCGTCACCCACGGCGGACGCTTCGTCGGCCTGGTGACTGCCGAGAACATCACCGAATTCCTGATGATCCGCTCGGCACTGCGCGTCTCGGGCGGCGTGTACGGGATCTAATGCTCGGAGTCCGCAAGCATAGCTTGCGGACTTTTGTTTCATGAGCAGGCCGCTGGGTTGCAAACCCAGCGGGAGCATCTATGCTCGCGGCGGATTTGCAATCCGCCGCCGTCTCACATCCCATCCTCGGGATTGCAAATCCCGAGGGAGCATCCGCCGCCCCTCGGAGTCCGTTACTCGAACCCATAGCGCAGCACCAACATCGGACTGTTTGTCTCATTGGTCGCAAGCCTGAAATAGGAACGCGGCACATCCTTGTTCCCCTTTCCCTCCAGCCGCAGGCGGAACTGGGTGCCGTCCGTCCACTGAATCGACGGGAGCGCCTCTGCATCGAACTCGAGCACGTACCAGCCATCGCCGAGGGATTTGGCCAGGGTTCCAGCACCCAACTCACAGTCCAGGGAGGGGCTGCGCCCGGGCTTCGTTCTGCAAACATCCACCACTAGGCGCTGACCGTTCTTCAGCGGGTCGAATCCCATGACCCGTTCCACCCTGATCTTGAGCTTGACGGAGGTCAGCCGTGCTTCGTCGGGCAGGGCCGACGTGTCAAACAAGATCATGGGCTGGTAGACCGTCCCATCCCGATCCCTGCCGAGCAGCGGGTCGGCAGTCTGCGCAGTGAATTTCCGAATCCCCATCAAACTCCAGGCCGCCAGCTTGGGCGACTTGTCCGCATGGAACAGTCCCCAGTGCGGCTCGACCGAGTTGTAGGCCTTCGACGGCTGGTCGAACCCTTCAAAGTACGCGAACGTCACGTCCGTTTTGGCCAGCTCACGGTAATACTGATCCTGGGCCGCCTCCGAAAGCCCATGGGCCCCGTGGCTGGGCAGGCCGACCTCCTTGAAAAAGATGAAGCGGTTTGTGCGCTTTTGCAGGGCGGCGTACTGCTCCGCCTCCCACTGCACAGCCTCGCGCGGATATTTGGTCCAGTGCCAGTAGGGATGCGCGATGGCGAAGACCCAGTCGCCCGCTTTCAACAACTCGGGGCGGCGATAATAGGTATCGACATCCTCCGAGGTGGACACAGGTCTGCCCGTCGCCGTGCGCAGCGACGTGATAGCCGCGCACAGGTCGGACAGCGCGTAGCGGTCGCGCCGCCCGGACAAGCCCTCGTTGCCGATGTTGTAGCCGAGCACGATCGGCAGGTCGGCGACCCTCAACGCATTGTTGAACTCTGCCTTGCTGGTCGGACTCCACAGTCCCAGGATGACGCCCTCGTAGCCGAGTTCCTGCGCGATGGTCAGGAAGGGCCTGCCCATGACGCCCGAGGCCCCATAGGTGATCAACCCGCTGAAGCCCGCCTGCTTCAAAGCCGCCAGTTCCGCGTAGATGGCCTCCTCGCTGGGCTGGGAGGAGCCTGTGCGGCTCGGGGAGGAATACGCCACCCAGCGGATGCGGCTGACCTTCCCAACCCAGGCCTCGTCCACGGGCTGGCCGCAATCGGCGGGCACCACATCCGCAGGCTGGGGCGGCATCATCCACGGAGAGGAGGAGGACAGCAGGGCCAGTCCCAACCCAAGGGATAAAAGGATCTTGAGGAATGGATGTTTCAATCTGACCTCCTGATTGCTGAAGATGGATCATACTCGCGGAATTCCGCTGCACCTTTCCAGAATATATCAGGCCGATGGACTTTGCAAGCCAGGATGAGAGAACTCTTAACCGCAGGGTTTGACAACGCCCTCCCCATTTTGTATACTGCTCCCACTCCAATGGGGAGTAGCCGCCCATGCTTGGGATGAGCAGCCGTCAGTACAGAATTCGTTCTCGGTTGTTCGAGCAAAGGCCAGACCATCGCCACAAATCTGGCGGTGGTTTTTTATTTATTGCTGGAGTATCATCAGATGGACAGGAAAAAAAACATGAACTGGCATACCAAAACAATCGCAACTTCATTGGATGAACTGGGGTCGGACCAGGCCCGGGGCCTGACCCAAGCCGAGGTCGAAGCGCGCCTCGCCAAATACGGCCGCAACGAACTCGTCGAAAAAGGCGGGCGCACCCCGCTGAAAATTTTCTGGGAGCAGATCACCGCCACGATGGTGCTGATCCTGATCGCCGCCGCCGTGGTGGCGGGCCTGCTCGGGGATACGAAAAACACGATTGCCATCGCGGCCATCGTGCTGCTCTATGCCCTGCTGGGATTCTTCCAGGAGTATCGCGCCGAACAGGCCATCGCCGCGCTGAAGAAATTATCCGTGCCCGAAGTGCGCGTGATCCGCGACGGGAAGCTGATTCCGTTATCGGCGCGTGACCTCGTCCCGGGCGACATCCTGCAGCTCGAAGCGGGCAACGTCCTGCCCGCGGACGTGCGTCTGCTGGAAGCGGTCAACCTGCGCGTCCAGGAAGCCGCGCTGACAGGCGAATCCGAACCCGTCGAGAAGCAGAGCGCCGCGCTTTCAGGCGAAGACCTTCCGCTCGGCGACCGCCGCAACATGGGCTACATGGGCACCATCGTCACCCAGGGGCGCGGACTGGCGCTGGTCGTGGCCACAGGCATGCAGACCGAACTCGGCAGGATCGCCGACCTGATCCAGCAGAGCGATACAGGCCAGACTCCGTTGCAGAAGCGCCTCGACACGCTCGGCAAGAATCTCGCCATCGTGGGCGTGGTCATCGCGGTCTTCATCGCGGTGCTCGGCCTGCTGCGCGGCGACGAACTGCGTCACATGCTGCTGACCGCCGTCAGCGTGGCGGTGGCCATCGTGCCCGAGGGCCTGCCCGCCGTGGTGACCATCACCCTGGCGCTGGGCGCACAGCGCATGTTGAAACAGAACGCCCTCATCCGCAAACTGCCCGCCGTGGAGACGCTCGGCTCGGTGACGGTCATCTGCTCCGACAAGACCGGCACGCTGACCGAGAACCGCATGACCGTGGTCGTGCTGGATGTGGCCGATCACGAACTCGACCTAACCGAGGAAATGGACAAGCGCGGCTCGGTGCGCAAGGTCGATCTCAAACAAACGCAGAAGGATGAAAGAGCCGTCGCCACACTGTCGCTGCTTGCCATCGGCGGCGCGTTATGCAATGACGCGCAAATGATCGACACGGGCGATGGCCACTTCCACACGCTGGGCGACCCGACCGAGGGTTCGCTGGTCGCGGCCGCCGCCGAAATGGGCTATTGGAAATCCTCGCTGGATGCGTCCTTCCCGCGCGCGGCGGAGCTGCCCTTCGACTCGGAGCGCAAGCGCATGACGACCGTCCATCACCTCGGTCAATACGACCCGACCGTGCTGGCGGGCCTGGAGATCGGTGACCGTCGCTATATCGCCTTCACCAAGGGCAGCGTGGACGGCCTGGTGGGGCTGTCGAGTCAGGTGTGGGTCGACGGACAAACCCAAAAACTGGACGATGAGTTCAGGCTGCGCATCGAGGCGGCCAACGAGCGTCTCGCCAGGAAGGGCATGCGCGTCCTGGGCGTCGCCTTCCGCCTGCTGGACGAAGTCCCCGAAATCCTCCAGACCGACCTCGAACAGAACCTGACCTTCGTGGGCCTGTTCGGCCTGATCGATCCGCCGCGCAGTGAAGTGCGTGACGCGGTGGTCGTGACCAAATCGGCGGGCATCCGTACGGTGATGATCACGGGCGACCACCCGCTGACGGCGGCCGAGATCGCGCGGCAGTTGGGCATCGCCGAAACGGGCCGCGTGCTGACGGGCGCCGAACTCGAAGCGCTGTCCTTCGATGAGTTGAAAAGCGTAGTTGAGGATGTGCAGGTTTTCGCGCGTGTCTCGCCCGAGCACAAGTTGAAGATCGTGCAGGCCTTGCAGGAGCGCGGACACATCGTCTCGATGACGGGCGACGGCGTGAACGACGCGCCCGCGCTCAAGCGCGCCGACATCGGTGTGGCGATGGGCATCACCGGCACCGACGTCTCGAAGGAGGCCGCCGACATGGTGCTGCTCGACGACAACTTCGCCACCATCGTCAGCGCGGTCAAAGAGGGGCGCGTCATCTACGACAACATCCGCAAGTTCGTGCGCTTCAGCGTGGCAGGCAATATCGGCAAGGTGCTGGTCATGCTGCTGGCGCCCTTCCTCGGCAAACCGATCCCGCTGCTGCCGCTGCAACTCTTGTGGCTCAACCTGCTGACCGACGGCCTGCTCGGCCTGGGCATGGGCGTGGAGAACGCCGAAAGCGACACAATGAAGCGCCCGCCCTACTCGCCGAAGGAGGGCGTGTTCTCGCGCGGCGCGGGCGTACAGGTGATCTGGGTCGGCGCATTGATCGGCGCGCTGGCGCTGGGACTCGGCGCGTGGTACTACTTCCGCGGCCTGGAGCAGTGGCAAACGATGGTCTTTACCTTCCTGGCCTTCGCGCAGGTCTTCCAGGCGCTGGCCTCGCGCTCCTCGAAGGACTCTTTCCTCAAGCTGCGGCTGATGAGCAATCCGCTGCTGGCGGGCATGTCCGCGCTGGTGGTGGCCCTGCAACTGACCGTGCTGTACGTCCCCTTCCTGGCTGGCTTCTTCGGCGTGGTGCCGCTCAGTCTGTGCGACCTGTCGATTGCGATTGGCACAGGTATAATTTTGTTAGTGGTTATGGAATTGGAGAAGAAATTAAAGAAGGCCTAACGCATGGACAAAAAATACACCGAACCTGTAATCCTGACCCTCTTGATAGGCTTGATCATGGGCATCGCGGCACTGCTTTCATTCATCGTCAGCGGGCCAGGGATTGTCGGTGTATGTGGCGCTGTTACACCGCTCTTGTGCGCAGTTCCGCTGTCATATTTTCTATTTTTCAATACTACGTTCAGTCAAAGGACCAAACCTGCTTTGCGTCTTATCCTGCCTGTAATGATCCCCATTCTTTGCGCCGTGATCATAAACGGCGTGTCACTGTACGATCAAAATCCAAGGGTGATATTCAAGAGGCTGCTAAGTGATCCGATACCCACTGGCGTGTCGAATATACAGTCTTACGATAATTCAGGCGGCTTTGACGTGGAATACGGGCTGGCCTTTGAGGCCACACCAGAAGTGATAGATGATCTCATTACCCAAAATGGCCTTGTTCTTGATAACGGTGAAACAAACGAAAACTATCTGAATGCGCCCTTCAAATATTTTCCGAATGTAAAGAAGAGCCAAGAATGGACATACTATTCAAAAGATGACCGCGAAACTGAAAGTTCCTGGTTCATGTGGGTGAACGCAGACAGAACGACTGTGCTCTTCGTTTTTATCGGTTATTAGCATGAAAGGCCCGTCTAATTTGAGACGGGCCTTTTCATTTTTATTTCAATCGTTCGACCACATGCGCGTTCAGGCCAGGTTCTGGTTCGATCTTCTGCCGAAAGTACCTTATGGTTCGAGTAGTGCTTTGACTCTCTGCAGAACCTTGTTCATCACATCATCAGGCAAATGGCAAATCTTCTTCGCCTCTCGTACCTTCCAATCCAGGTTTTTCACCTGGTCTGAAAGAATCGCTCCGCTGATGGGTAGATATTCAGGCAATAGCACCTCGAAGGGATACCCCTTAACCTGGCTGGTGATGGGACATAACAATGCCAGGCCCACCTTGCTGTTATAGGCTTTGGGAGAAAGCACCACTGCGGGACGATGGCCCGCCTGGGGATTGAACGCAATCCAAACGACATCGCCGCGCTCCAGGATGTACATGCTCACCAGGCCTCATTCCCTACGGGATCGCCTGTATCCACGGCATTGTGCAGGTTTTTGCGGGTCACACCCTCCAGCAGTTCATCGAGCGTGATGGTCTCCTCTTTGACAGGTGTGATCACGAGGCGGTCCTCCTCCAGGGAAAGGATCACGTCTTTGCGATATTCGAGGCCCACTTCCTTGATGAAGGATTTTGGAATTCGCACGGCATAGCTGTTACCCCATTTCTGGACGGTTGTTTTCATGGCAAAATCTCCTGTATACACAATGATGACACATGAGACCTGGTCATTTGGCAAGGGCGTTTGCACTGTCTAGACGGCCCGCTCCAAAATCTCCAGCAACTCCCCCCTCCCCCTTCTTCCAGTTGCGGAATCGGGCGGATGGTCGTATAGTCCATGCACCTGATTAACGATTAAGGAGACAGCTTTATGCACGGAGCCTGGTTTCAATACATGCGTTCGGGCGACCAAAAGCCCAAAGTCACCAAGGAACTTTTATTGCGCGTTCTGAATTACGCCCAGCCCTACTGGGGACAGATCGGCGGCATGTTCGTGACCATCCTGATCAGCGCGGGACTCTCGCTGGTCACGCCGTTGATCTTCAGGCAGATGATCGACAGGGTGCTGCCGTCGAAGAATCTCAACCAGTTGATCGTCCTGGCCGTGGCGCTGCTGCTCGTCCCGATCCTCAACGGCGGGATCTCGGTCGTCCAGCGCCGCCTGAACTCGACCGTCGGCGAGGGCGTGATCTATGACCTGCGCTCGTCGCTGTTCGCGCGGCTGCAGCGCATGTCGCTGCGCTTCTTCACCAACACCAAGGTCGGCGAGTTGATGTCGCGCCTCAACAACGATGTGGTCGGCGCGCAGAACGCCATCAGCAACACCATCGTCAACATCGTCACCAACCTGGTCGAGGCGGTCGCCATCCTGGCGGTCATGCTCACGCTCGAGTGGAAGCTGACCCTGCTGAGCGTGATCATCCTGCCGGTCTTCATCTACGTGGCGCAAAAGCTGGGCGCCGTCCTGCGCGACATCGCCCGCGAGGGCATGGACCTCAACGCGCAGATGAATGCGCACATGAACGAGACCCTCAACATCGGCGGCGCGCTGCTGGTCAAGCTGTTCGGGCGCTCCAAAGAGGAGGAGGCCCGCTTCCGCCAGCGCGCGGCGGGCGTGCGCGACGTGGGCATCAAGCGCGCCGTCATTGGCTCGTCGTTCTTCGTGATCCTCGGGCTGGTCAGCGCGGTGGGCACTGCGCTGGTCTACGGCCTGGGCGGCTGGTACGTCATCCAGGGCACCTTCACGGTCGGCACCATCGTGGCCTTCGGGTCGTATCTCGGTCAACTCTACGGCGCGTTGCAGGGACTGGCGGGCGCGCCGGTCGAGTTCAGCACCAGCATGGTTTCGTTCGAGCGCGTCTTCGAAGTCATCGACCTGCCGCAGGACATCGCCGAGAAGGAAAACGCGCCGGCCCTGGCAGAAGTCAGGGGTGATCTCGAATTCGATAACGTCACGTTCAAGTACGATGTGGACGATGCCAAACTGCTCAGCGAGGTCAAACGCTACGGGAGCATGGATAACGTCAAGGCGGTGATGTCTTTGGCAGATAAAGGCAACGGGAAGAAAAAGGAAGGGGAAGCGGAATCAACTGACGGGGAGGCGGATCCCGTTTCGCAGGCGCGGGCCACCGCTTTGGAGGGCATCTCCTTCCAGGCCCGCGCGGGGAGCCTGGTCGCGCTGGTCGGTCCTTCGGGCGCAGGCAAGACCACCGTCACGTACCTGATCCCGCGCCTGTACGACCCGACGGGCGGCGTGATCCGCATCGACGGGCATGACCTGCGCGAGGTGGCGCTCGACTCGCTTTCGTCCGCCATCGGCATGGTGACGCAGGAGACCTACCTGTTCCACGACACCATCCGCACCAACCTGACCTACGCCAAAACGGACGCGACCCAGGCCGAGATCGAGTCGGCGGCGCGCGCGGCCAACATACACAACTTCATCACGGAGTTGCCCGACAGCTACGACACCATCGTCGGCGAGCGCGGATACCGCCTGAGCGGCGGCGAGAAACAACGCATCGCCCTGGCGCGCGTCATCCTCAAGGATCCGCGCATCCTGGTGCTGGACGAGGCCACCAGCTCGCTCGACAGCGAATCCGAGGCGCTGATTCAGGACGCCTTGAAGCGCGTGATGGACGGTCGCACGAGCATCGTCATCGCCCACCGTTTGAGCACGATTCTTGCAGCAGATTTAATTTTGGTGATAGACCGCGGCCAGATCGTCGAGCAGGGCACGCACGAGCAGTTGCTGGCGCTGGGCGGCTTGTACAACCAGTTGTATGAAACGCAGTTCCGCGGGGAGCGCGTGTAGATGCAGCAGACCTGATAGGTCTCTATCGATTGCCCCGTAAAACCAAGACAACTACTATCTCGACAAGTTAAAGATGTAGGGCAAATTGCCAATTTGCCAGGCGCAATTTAGCAAATTGCGCTACAACTTCATCTGGCAGCGGTACTACGGAGATTTTTTAAAGGTTTTCTCCGTGTTCTCTGTGCGCTCCGTGGTGAAAGAGTCGAGTTACAACACGGTGAGCAAAAGGGTTGCGGTTTACCGGGCTATGATTTCCCTTAAAAAAGGCTCATCCAACCCGTATTGCAATCGTGTGGACGGCGTAGGGCAGGCGTCGAGCACATTTCCCGGGCGCGTGATAAAGTTGACCTCGCAAGGTGATTTCTCTTCTCCTCCTTCGAAAGGGAAAGCCAGGACAGGACCCTGGCTTTCTCAGTTTAATGGACAAATTCTTGCACAGCAGCATTCACCCGTTCCGCGCGATGATGATCTCCACGGGCAGGCCCCACATGCTTCGCTCCTCCTCATCCGCGATCTGAAAGCCAGCCTCCGCGATCGTTTCTCGGACAAAAATGGGACGGCAATCCACGTAGGCGGGAAAGCGCAGGTGGAACCATTCATATAACTTTACAGGGAGGGTCTCCTTTTTGGAGAGGGACACCACGCCGATCCGCCCGCCCCTGCGCAAGGTCCGCTGACATTCGTGCAGCACCAGCGGCAGTTCGGGCGTGTCGAATAATTCCAGGACAAAGCTCATGAAAACGGCATCGAAGAAATCGTCGGGGTAGGGCAGGCGGACGGCGTCGCCACATTGAAGCCCCGCCCTGGCAGACAATCCACTCTTTTTCAATTTACGCTGCGCCACCTGCGCCATTCCATTCGAGAGGTCGATCCCGCAGACCCTGCCCGCTGTCCCCGCACCCGCCGCCAACGCGACGAGACTATTGCCCGTGCCGTATCCGATCTCCAACACCCTTTCACCCACCTGGACGTCGAGCTTTCGCAGGCCTGCGTCTGCAAATTTTTTCTCGCTGCTGCCCGCAATCAGGTCATACCATTGACTCAATCGGTCATAGGCCGTTTTGGCAGATTGCCTGGATCGGTCGACACGGGTGACTGGGGATGGATCGGCGCGCATTTTATCCTTTCAGACCTGGGATTTTCCCGCTTGCTCCAACAGCCACGACTCGATCTCCTGGATGTCCTCACTCAAACGCGCGCCCGCCACGATGGGCAGCCAGCGGCGAAACTCCTCCCGTCCCTGCGGGCGCTGGTGGAAGTAATGGCGCAGGTAGGCGGCATGGAAGACGCGCGCGAACTGTTTCAGGATGGGATTGGAAATCTCGCCTGCCGCCAGCCCTTGCAAAATGATGCTGGTGCGCGCCGCGTCTGCCAGCGGATTGCCGCGGCTGGCGTCGATCCAGTCGATGGCCACGCCGCCCTGCGCGGTCATGATGACGTTGCCCGGGTGGAAATCCCCGTGGCAGACCTGTGCCCCCGTCGGCATGGACGCGAGCCGGTTCAACAGGGATGTTCGCACGGCAGCGGATAAGGCCGCGGCATGTTCGAGTTTGTAAGCCAGCCTTTCACGCTGGGAGGGGATGTCGGATTCGAAGACGCTGGCATGCATTTGCGCTTGCAGCTCTGCCAGGGCGCGGGCGCAGGCGAACACTGTCCACGGCTTGCGCTGAAGCAGGTCCAGCATGGAGGGACCGTCTACTCGCTGGTAGGTCAGGCCATACCGCTCCCCCACCTGGACCAGTTCCCCGACCTGGGGCGCCGCCACGCCGCTGGCGCAGACGGCACGGGTGATGCGCTGTTCGTATTGGATGCTTTCAAGGTCGAACCAGGGATGGAACAATTTGAGCACACTTCCCTCCCCCCAGGCATGGACGTCGGCGGTGCGCCCGCTGGCGATGGGCGGATCGGGCAAAACATCGGTCATGTCGGATCATTCTCCGCTGGAGAAAAATCGCGCGGATAAAAAAGACCGAGGCAAAACCTCGGTCTACACGTTCAACGTTCGATTGCTAATCATCACCCAGCGAGGCGATGGCGCGCAGCAGGCCAAAGACCAGCACGCCCAGCTTGAGACCTTCGCCCGCGGTGATGGCGGTATCCTTCTCGTCTCTCTCCGCGCGGCGGGTCAGCAGCATGGCGGCGATCAGGCCCGTCGCGGCGCCGATCACGGCGCCCGCAAGGATCACTTTGCTCTTGTTCTGCATGTCTTATTTTCTCCCAAAAATTGCCTTGAAATATGCAACCAGCCCGTCCACGGCAAAGACGGGTTTGACGGCCGCCTCGGTGAAGCGCTGGACGTACAGCGCCCCAAGTTGGACGTAATCCTGCGCGAGGCCCGTGTAGGTGGGCAGCAGGCCGAGCAGGCGCATCATCAGGTAGATGAGGCCGCCCAGGATGGCGAACACCACCACGCCTCCCAGGAGAATCGGGATGAGAATCCACACCGTGGAGATGGCGGCCCAGCGCCCCACGTCGCCGTTGTCGCGGAAGGTGGCAAACCCGATCACCACAAAGAGCGCGATCATCAAGACGGTCGCGATGACCACGGGCAGGATGATCTGCCGCGTCACTTGCCGGCGATGCCTGCGATAGGATTCGTGTTCGGGCTGCGGAAGGGTGGCTTTCACTGTGTTGTTCATCGGGTTAATTGTAGCATGAAATAAAAAGGCTGGGTCTGCTAGGAACGCGCCTTGGGCTGCGTCCACTTGCGGGTGAAGGCCTGGAGTTCGGCGTCCGAGTAAAAATGATGGGCAAAGCGCGTCTCGTAGACCGACTCGGTGTAGGACAGCGGCAGGGGCGTGGACTTGAAGGCGCGGTAGACCTCGGCATAATCCTTCTCGTCCCCGACGTTGGTATTGTACAGTTTGAAGTCACGGAAACCGAGGAAGCCCTGGATGGCGGGCGCGGCTACGCGATTCAAATCCTCCAGGCGGATGAGCAGCAGGTCGACCCGCGGCGGGTTGGCGTACAACTGATAGCCGGTTCCCGTCTGGAAGGGCGCATCGTACACGTCGATACCCAGCACGGATTTGAACTCCACGTCGAACCAATGGTTGGCGGTCTGGTGGATCTCGCTCGCGCCGATGAACAACTGGATGACCTCCTGCATGGGCAGCGCGCCTTCGCTCCAGCGTTTCTTCCACTCGGGCACGTACTGGTCGAGTTTGTGGAAGAAGGCTCCCACGTTGCGCGCCACGGGGTCACGCACCAGGCTGATGACGTTCCAATGGCGGGAGGGGTCGCGGTCGAATTCCTCGCGCAGGCGCCTGTACTCCTGGACGACCTGGATCTCCTCGGGGTTGCCCCGTCGGTTGGCGCGGCGGTTGTGGCCGTCCAGGTTGGCGAGATTATGCACGTGATAAATCGGAACGTTCGGGAGTCCGTGCCGTCGATAGGCCAGTTCCAGCGAAAACAGCACCGAACGCGAACCCACCTTGGCCATCTGGTAGATCATGAGCGGATCGCGGGCGAGTCCCTCCGCGCGGCGCGGCTGCGGGTCGCGGCCGGTCAGGGCGCGCCAGGCCTTGAAATAACGTGGCAGGCACCAATGTGAAAAGACCGCCCAGAATCTTTCATGTTCGCCATGAAAAGGCAGGGACAGGGTTTGAACGATGGATTGCAGGTGATTGGGCATCAGGAAGATGGCAGGCTTTCGAAGTTTACCCTCAAATCGAAGGGCGGGTCAGATTATATAATACCCACGGTCACAAATTGCGTTTTCCCCTCTCTAAAAAAGCGCAATTTGTGACCGCGCTGGGTATATCTGACCCGCCCTGGTTATACCAGTCGTTGCGTCGGACGAAGAGCGCGGGGATTACAAATCCCCGCGGAGCTGGGGCTCCAGGCGGATTTGCAATCCGCCTGCCGGCCGGTCTAGCGGCGCTTGCGCATGAAAGCCGGGATGTCGAGATCGTCGCTGCCGTAGGTGGGCGGGACCGAAGGCGCAGACGGCCTGGATTCGCCGCCGTGCCTGACCTCGGCGTCCACGCTGACGGATTCGGTCGGGCGGATGTAGCCCAACGTCGGGGTGGAGGTGGAGCGCTCGTTGCGCGTGGCGACACGCTCGAGGGCGCGCCGCGGTACACCGGAGCGTTCGAAGCCGGTCGCGATCACCGTGACGCGGATTTCCTCGCCCATGTTCGGGTCGATCACGGCGCCGAAGATCATGTTCACGTCGGGGTGCGCGGTCTCGCGGATGATGGCTGCCGCCTGGTTGACCTCGAAGAGGGTCAGGTTCGAGCCGCCGGTTACGTTGAAGAGCACGCCGCGCGCGCCGTCGATGGTGATGTCGAGCAGCTGGCTGGAGATGGCCTGCTCGGCGGCCAGCTTGGCGCGGTCGTCGCCCTTGCCGCGTCCAACCGCCATGAGGGCGGCTCCGCCCTCGGACATGATGGCTTTGACGTCGGCGAAGTCAAGGTTGATCAGGCCAGGGATGGTGATGAGTTCGGAGATGCCCTGAATGCCCTGGTGCAGAACCTCATCGGCCATGCGGAAGGCATCCTGCAGACTGGACTTCTTGTCGGCCAGTTGCAGCAGGCGGTCGTTGGGGATCGAGATAAGGGTGTGGGCGTGCTCCTTCATCTTGCCGATGCCGTTCTCGGCGCCCGTCATGCGGCGCCCGCCTTCGAAGGTGAACGGGCGGGTGACGACGCCGATGGTCAGCGCGCCTGATTCCTTGGCGACCTGCGCGACGACAGGCGCGGCGCCCGTGCCGGTGCCGCCGCCCATGCCCGCGGTGATGAAGACCATGTCCGCGCCCTTGAGCACGTTATAGAGTTCATCGGCGGATTCTTCGGCGGCCTTGCGGCCGATCTCGGGATCGCCGCCCGCGCCGAGGCCACGGGTCAGTTTGTCCCCGAGGCGGACGCGGATGGGAGCCTTGGAAAGGTTAAGCGCCTGGGCGTCGGTGTTGGCTGCGATGAATTCAACGCCCTCGATGCCTTCCTCGATCATGCGGTTGACAGCGTTCTGTCCGCCGCCTCCGACACCGATAACTTTGATGCGGGCGAAGGTTTCGACTTGCGGATTGTTCTTGCGTAGTTGATCCATGTGTTCCTCCTGGCCAGGAATAAGCCAATCTTAAACGAGAATGGGAAAATTTAAAAGAGTTTTAAGGTATCTGTGAGAATTCGGACGACCCAACAGGTTTCCGAACTTCCGTAAGCATTAGGGAAGCAACCGTTTGAGCCAGTTCTTGATGCCATCAAAATTCATAGTGCTGTCTCCTTTCATACGGCGACGGTTGCGCCGGTCACTTCCCAGGGCAAGGTCGTGATCGTGCATGGTCAGGGCCCAGCGCAGGAGTCCCACACTGGTCGAAAACGACGGGGAACTTAACTTTTCCACCAACCCGACCAGGTTCTCGGGCTGGGCCGTGCGAACGGGCATTCCAAGCACTTCGCCCGCCACGCGCTTGATGCCCGGCAGGGCCGAGGTGCCGCCGGTCAGGACGATGCCCGCGGGCAGCAGGCCGTCGTAACCCGAGCGTTTAATCTCCTGAAGGATCAGGTTGAAGATCTCCTCGGTGCGCGCTTCGATGATATGCGCCAGGTCCTGGCGGTTGATCTGGGTGGGATGATCCTCGCCGAAGGGACGGATGCTGAAATATTCCTCGGGCCCCACCTCGGCGCGCACGGCATGTCCCTGCTGCTTCTTGACCTCTTCGGCCTGCGAGAAGGGCAGGCGCAGCCCGTGCGCGATGTCCTGCGTCACGTGGTTGCCGCCCACGGCCAGCACCATCGTATGCCACACGTCGCCGTCCACGTAGATGGCCAGGTCGGTGGTGCCGCCGCCGATGTCACAGACGGCCACACCCATCTGGCGTTCCTGCTCAGTCAACACGACTTCACCCGAGGCCAGCGGATTCAACACGAACTGATCCACGTTGACACCCGCCGCGCCCACGCACTGGCGCAGGTTGTCCACGGTGGCGGCTGCGGCGGTGATGATGTGCGTCTCCACCTCCAGCTTGTAGCCGTGCATCCCGACCGGCATGTGGATGCCTTCCTGCCCGTCCACGGTGTAGCCGCGCTGGACGACGTGCACGATCTCGCGGTCATGCGGGATCGCCACCGTGCGCGCCTGTTCGAGCACGCGCGCCACGTCGACCGCGTCGATCAAGCCGTGCGGCACGGCTATCGCCCCGCGGCTGTTGATCGAGGAGACGTGCGCCCCCGCCAGGCTGACCAGCGCCGTCGTGATTTCCAGGCCCGAGGTCTGCTCGGCTTTTTCGACCGAGCGGGCAATCGCCTTGGAGGCCGCGCCCAGGTCGACGACCACGCCCTTGCGGATGCCCTCCGACGGTTCGTGGCCCACGCCCATGATGCGGATCTGGTTCTCGGCCTCCACGCGCCCCACCAGCGTGCAGACCTTGGTTGTGCCTACGTCGATGCCTACGAAGATTTCTTCCATTACTGTTCCATCCGATAATACGGTGCGTCCACCTGGACGACACTGATGAACGCGGGATAAATTCCACGCGCTGTGAGAGAGGCGGTCAGGGACTGGTACACACGCACCTTGAGCGCCATATCCTTCGAACTCGAACCAAAGAAAACCTGCCAGCCCTGCGGATCAACCCAGCCGAAGCCGTTATGCGAGTCGTAGATCATGCTCACACCGGCCGGCAGGTTCGCCGCCAGGGTTTGGGCCGACTTCACCATATCCGGGGACAGGTACGGGGGCGGGCTGAACGGGTCGGCGGTCACGGAAGTGCCCGAGGGCGGGGTGGTCTGCGACACCACCGGGATCAAGCCGCCAGCCTCGCCGCGCGGACGAAAGGCCACGCCCGTCGCGTCGATCCAGGTATAGCCGTCCCCCTGCTGCCAGAGCAAAACCGGCTGCCGTTCCACCACCTCGACCTGGATCTGGTTCGGCAGACTGATCGTCACCGCCGCCGCAGACAGTTCGGGATAGGCCAGGCGCAGGCGCGTCACCAATTCGTCGGCTTGCAGCGCGAAGACCGGCTTTCCGCTTGCGCCCAGCGCCGCATTGATCTCGGCCGGGCTTAGGCGGGCGGCGCCCGTCACCTGCGCTTCGGTCACGCGGAAATAAGGCAGCGTCCACAGCAGATACAGCGCAGCGATCAGCGCGATGCCAAGGATGAAGGAGGCCAGCCGCCAGCCCGGCTGGATGCGGGGCAGGCTGGGGACCTGTAATCGATTCTGCGGCAGGCCGATGGCAATATTGAAACGGCGGTCAGCCTGCGGTTGGCGGGGCGTCAGGCGCGGGGTCTTGCTGCGCGTGGTGACCGGTGGCAGGGGCCGATAGGCGCGCTCGACCGCCTGCCTTTGGCGCTTGACTTGCTCCTGGGCGCGGCGCTGGCGCACTTCATCAGAACGCGGTGCGGTACGTCTTGCGCTCATCCGTTGCTCCTAAAGGTGTGGGACGTGCGGTCACGGTCGGCTTTTCTCTTCAGTGCCAACTCGATCAGGCGGTCCACCAATTGCGGGTAGGGCAATCCACTGGCTTCCCACAACTTGGGATACATGCTGATCTGCGTGAAGCCGGGGATGGTATTCAACTCGTTCAAGTGGATGCGGTGCGTATCCCGTTCGACGAAGAAATCCACGCGGGCCATGCCCGAGCAGTCGATGGCGCGGTAGGCGCGGACGGCCAGGGCGCGCACCAGCTCGCTGACTTCGGCGGGCAGTTCCGCGGGGATGGTCAAGCCGGACGTGCCGTCGATGTATTTCGATTCGTACGAATAGAACTCGCGGCTGGGCAGGATCTCGCCGGGCACCGAGGCGCGCGGTTCATCGTTGCCCAACACGCTGACCTCGATCTCGCGCGCATCCTTCACGCCGTGCTGGATCAGCACGCGGCGGTCGAACAGGGCGGCTTCGATCAGGCCCTCCTGCAGGTCCGAGCGGTTGTTGCACTTCGTCACGCCGACCGAGGAACCGAGGTTGGCAGGCTTGGTAAAGATCGGATACCCGCTGACCGTCTCGGCCCTGCGGATGACCGCTTCCATGTCTCGTTCGATCTCGGCGCGCGTCACCACCAGCGTATCCACCACGGGGATGCCGTTGGCCAACATCACGTCCTTGAAGATGCCCTTGTCCATGCCGACGGCGGAACCGACCACACCCGCGCCCACATAGGCCGCGTCGGCCAGTTCGAACAGGCCCTGCAGCGTGCCGTCCTCGCCGAAGGTGCCGTGCAGAACGGGGAAAAACACATCCACGTCGGTCAGCTTTTCGTAGCGGGGACTGCGCAAGACGTACAATCCGCGCGTGGATGGATCGGGCAGGATGAACGCAGGCTCCAACCCGTCATAGGTTTCAGCCATGAATTTTTCCTGCACCGACTCGCCCGTGAGCCACTGTCCCTCGCGCGTGATGCCGACCTGGGTCACTTCGTATTTTTTCGGGTCGAGCACAGACAGCACCGAACGCGCGGACATGAGCGATACATCATGTTCACCGGAGCGGCCTCCAAAGAGGACGGCAACTTTCAGTTTACGGGCTGCGGTGTTTACCATTCGCCAATCAACTCAACTTCCAATTCCAAATCGACGCCGAATTTTTCATGCACGGTCTTCTGCGCGAGTTCGATCAATGCGCGAACATCAGCGGCGCGGGTTTCGCCGTGGTTGATGAAAAAATTTCCATGAATCGGGCTGATCTCAGCGTTGCCAATGCGCGTGCCTTTCAAGCCTGCGGCTTCGATCAAACGGCCCGCATAATCGCCCTCAGGGTTTTTGAACATGGAACCCATGCTGGCACCAGGCGGCTGCGTGGCCTTGCGGCGTGCGCTGAATTGTTCGATTGTAGCAGACACTTCCGCTTTGACTGCGTTTTTTAAACCAAACTGCGCCGAAATCACAATGCCGCGTACATCACCGCGTTTCAAGACACTGGTGCGGTAGCCATAACCGAACTTTTCGACCGGCCAGGTTTCGAGACCGTTTTCGGTCAACACCTCGGCGTGGATGAGATCATGGGCCACGTCGCCGCCGAAGGCGCCCGCATTGCCATAGACCGCGCCGCCGACCGTGCCGGGCACCGTCGCGGCCCATTCGAGTCCGCCCAGGCCCTTGACTGCGGCGCGATGCGCCAACTGGCTGAAGGTCGCGCCCGCTTCGGCCCAGACGATGGGCTGCTCACCGGCATCGAAGCGCACGGCCTTGGCCCGATTCAGGACCACCACCCCGCGCACGCCGCGGTCGCTGACCAGCACATTCGAGCCGCCGCCGAGCAGGAGGAAGTCGATCCCATTTGCGCGCAGGTGGGTAATCACTTTGACCAGATCCGCCGCCGACCCGGCCGTGATGAGCACGTCAGCCGGGCCGCCGATGCGCGCGGAGGTATACGGCGCAAGCAGGACATTCTCTTGCACCACATCACCGAGTTCGGCGCGCAGGGAGGCGGGGAGCGTTATGGCGGACATGGTCAGCATGGTCAGGCCGGGGGACCCGGGCTATTCCTTTTCCAAATTTTCGATCAGGCGGATGATGAGTTCCTGGCGTTCGCGGTCATCCTGATTGCGGAGTTTCTTGCGGGGCAGTGGCCTGCGGGTGCGGTTCGCGCGGTCATTCTCCACGTGAACAAGCACCATCTGGAGCGGGGGCACGCCCATGGTCTCGGATTGATATTTACGTTTCTTCTCTTCCGGCATGACAACCTCCAGTTAAAGACGGGCCAGCACGTTCGAACTGACCTGGTCGGCATCCCCGGCGGACAGCACCAGCATCACGTCGCCGCTGCGGAGATTCTTCAGCAAATATTCGGTCGTTTCGTCCAGCGAGTTGGTGAAGCGCGCCGAAACGTGCGGCATGGCGCTGACCACCTCGGCTGAGGAAAAGGTTTGTTTGGGTTCGCGCGCCGCGTAGACTTCGGTGACCAGTACCTGGTCGGCATCGCCGAAGGCGCGCGAAAATTCGAAGAACAGGGTCTGCGTGCGCGAATAGGTGTGCGGCTGCCATACCGCCCAGATCCTGCGCCCGGGGTAACGCGCGCGCGCTGCAGAGAGCGTGGCGCGGATCTCGGTGGGATGATGGGCGTAGTCGTCGATGACCGTCACGCCGCGTTTCTCACCCAACACCTGGAAGCGCCGTCCCGTGCCCGTGAAGTCGCCCAGCGCAGCGGCGGCGCCCTTGAGCGAAAGTCCCATCACCGCCGCGACGGAGAGCGCCGCCAGGGCATTGCGCACGTTGTGTTCGCCGGGCACCTGCAAAGAAACGTTGACCGTTTCCAGGCCCAGCGTGGCGATGTTGGTGCTGACCGTGAAGTTGAAGCCGCCGCGTTCGTTCGGCTTGACGCTGCGGGCCTGCATCCACTGCGGGCTATTGATGGTCATCTCGCTCTGCACGCTGTAGGCTACCACGTGCCGTCCACCCTTGCGGGCGCGCGGAAGCAGGGAGGCCGCCCCTTCATCCTCCGAGCAGGCGATCAGCGTACCATCGGGCGGCAGCAGGCCCACAAAGGTTTCGAAAGCCTCGAACATATCGCCAAAGGTCGGGTAACAATCGGGGTGGTCGTGCTCGAGGTTGGTGATGACCTCGATGCGCGGCTGCAAACCCAGGAACATGCGGTCGTACTCGTCGGCCTCGATCACAAAGGCGGAGCCTTTGCCCGCGCGCGCATTGACGCCGTAATTATTCATCACGCCGCCGACGATGAAGGACGGGTCGCGTCCCAGCGCGGAAAGCATCCAGGCGATCATGGCGGTGGTGGTGGTCTTGCCGTGCGTGCCCGCCACCGCGATGCCCATTTTGTTGGCCATCATTTTGCCGAGGAAATCTGCGCGCTTGTAGACGGGAATGCCCGCCTGTAAGGCGGCCTGGACCTCGGGGTTGTCGTCCGTAACCGCGGAGGAGCGCACCACCCAATCGGCGCCTGCGACATTGCGCGCATCGTGGCCGATGTGGACGGTCAGGCCCGCGGCTTGCAGGTCGGAGGCAAAGGGGGAAAGCGTCCTGTCCGAGCCTGAGACCTCGTAGCCGCTTTCCCGGAGCAGGCGCGCAATGGCCGAGAGACCGCTTCCGCCAATGCCGATGAAATGAACGTGAGTCATATTTACACCGGGCCTTAGATATAAACCACGATGATGAAGATCATGATGATGATGACCGCAAAGTAAATGGTTGGCTCACCCAGCCAGCGCGGCGGCATGTACTGCATCATCAGCGCCACCGACTCGGCCAGAGGGGTGCCGGCGGGCGGGGCGGAGACGACGGTCGGGAAGGGATAATTCGCGGAGTGAACGTAGTAGAGCAGCGTGCCCGCCACGAGATAGCCGTTGAAGCCGCCCATCACCGCGCCGAACAGGCTGTCTGCCAGGCGCTCACGGTTGGCCTTGGCGGCCAGACGCTGCACCGAGATCACGGTCTGGTAGCCGAAGTACACCAGACCCAGCAGGATCAACGAGCGGATCCAGAAGAGTCCGCCGCTTTCCTTGGGAATGCTCTGCATGACAGGGATGTACCGCTCCAGCAGGAAGTTGACCGCCAGCGCAGTGACGACGCTGAAGGAGACCATCAGTTCCTTGGCCCAGCCGCGCATCCAGCCGATGACGGCGAACAGGAAGACGTACATCCACAAAACGTATACGACACTCATCATAACGGCATCTCTCCTGCCAGTTCGAGCAACTGGCTGGCAATGGCGCCCGCGGCCTCTGGACGAGCCAGGGATCGCATGGCGGCGCGCATGGCCTCGCGTTTGGCGGGATTGCCAAGCAGGTTCTTAATCAACGGATAAAGTTGTTCCTTCATCAAGCGGTCTTCCAGCAGGATGGCCGCGCCGCGGCGGGAAAGCGCTTCAGCGTTGACCTTCTGGTAGCGCCATGCGTACGGATACGGGACAAGCACGGCAGGCAGCCCGAAGAAGGGATACTCACCCAGCGCCGAGGCGCCCGCGCGCGAGACCACCAGGTCCGCGGCGGCCAGGGCGGCGCCCATCTCGTGCAGGTAGGGCATGGCGTGATAGCGTTCGGCCAGGTGCTGCGGCAGTTCCCGCGCGGCGGCTTCCACGACAGGCCAGTCGAGCGTGCCGCTCAGGTGGATGACCTGCGCGATCTCGAGCAGGGCGGGCAGGTTTTCGAGCACATCAGTATTGATTGTACGCGCGCCCTTGCTTCCGCCGGTCACCAGCAGAACGGGCAGGTCGCCCGAAAGGCCCAGGCGCTGATGCGCCGTTTGACGGGACCAGCCCCCGAGATCCGAGCGCAGCGGGTAGCCTGTGACCACGATGCGCTGTTTCGCAGGGAAATATTGTTTCGAGTCCTCGTCGGTCACGATCAGGCAATCCGCAAAACGGGCCACGGCTTTGAGCGCCAGCCCGGGTTCGATATCGGGCACGTACAGCAGGGTGGGAATGGAGCGCCCCGCAAAGGCCATCGGGAAGGCCACGTAGCCGCCGGTGAAGAAAAGCACGTCGGGGCGGAAGTCCTTGAGGATGCGGCGGGAAGCAACGACACCCCGCGAGAGTTTCGCGAGGTTGCCGGGCAGGGCACGCAGGCCCACACCGTGTACGCCGGCGGCGGGGATGGTCTGGAAGGGGATGCCTGCGCGTTTCACGAGTTCCGCCTCCATGCCGCCTTCACCGCCGACCCAAAGCGTCTCAATGCCCGCTCGTTGGTTCGTTAGCGCGTTGTACACGGCGAGCGCGGGATACACGCCGCCGCCGGTCCCACCCGCGCAAATCAACAGACGCACTATAGGACTTCCTCCATTCATCATCGGTCATGGTTCCCTCGCCGCGCTGGCGGGAGATGTTCGCCAAAATTCCAACGGCCGCCAGGGAGGCGACCAGATTCGAACCGCCCGCGCTGATAAAGGGCAGGGCGTTACCGGCAAAGGGCAGCAGGCCGACCATCACGGCCATGTTGATGAGCGCTTCCATTCCGAGCCAGATCACCAGGCCCGAGGCCAGCAGGGTGCCGAGCATGTCGGGCGCGCGGCGGGCGATCATCAGGCCGCGCCAGACCAGCATGACGTACAGGCCGATCAGGCCCAGCGTGCCGAACAGGCCGAGTTCCTCGGCGATGACAGCGAAGATGCTGTCGGTGGGCGGGACCGGCAGACCGGTCAGCTTGGACTTCGACTGTCCGATGCCCAGACCGAATACGCCGCCGTTGACGATGGCCTCGAAGGAGCGCCGCACGTGATAGGAGGCCTGGGTCGGGTCCTTGATGCCCGCAAAGAAGGTGTCCACACGCTCGCGGCCGGTCGGGCTGATCTGCACGACGATGGCCGCGGCAATGATCGCCACGAACAGGAGCACGCCGATCTGTTTCAAGTCGCCGCCTGCCAGGAAGAACAACAGGCCGCCCAAAATGAGCACGGTCGCGGCGGCGCTCAGGTCGGGCTGCTGGTAGATCAAGCCGCCCACCACGCCCAGGATCATGCCCAGGGGGATGAGACCCAACTGGATATCGTGCAGGAGTTCGCGCTTGGCATACAACCAGACCGCCAGGTAGATGATCGAAACCAGCTTGGCCAGTTCGGAGGGCTGCACCGAGCCTTCAAAGAAGGCGCGCTTCGCGCCCAGGCGAATCTCGTTCATCAGCAGCACGCCGACCAGCAGGACAATGGTGGCCAGCATGGCGGGCACGATCAACCTGCGCCAGTAGTGATAATCGAAGAAGGTCAGGGCGGTGGCCGCAACCAGGCCAAGTCCCAGCCAGAGCAGCTGGCGGTTGAACATGTACATGGGCTCATCGTAAATGGTGAGCGAAAAATCCCAAGAGGCCGAGAACAACATCACCAGCCCGAAGATGACCAGCGCAAAGACCGCGACCAGCAGGGGCAGATCGACCCTGCGCACCGACGGGCGAACCTGCGGCTGGGGCGGGCTGTAAGGTTTGGTTACGTAAGCTTCTGCACCCATTCTCTAAACCTTTCTCCACGTTCAGCAAAATCCTTGAAGGCGTCATAACTCGTGCCGCCGGGCGAAAGCAGGACGACGTCGCCCGCTTCGGCCACTTCCGCGGCCTTGAGGACCGCCTGCTCCAATGTCTCGCAACGATCCAAAGTCTGCGGCCTGGAGCCCGGGCCTGCCACCGCTTTTTCGATCTTTTCCGCCGCCTCGCCAAAGAGTACCACGTGGTCCACGCGCTGGTGGATGAGCGCGGCCAGGTCGCCCCAGGGCAGGTCCTTGTCGCGGCCGCCGAGCAGCAGCACGATCGGCTCCTCGAAGGCGCGGATGGCAGCCATGCTGCGCTCGGGCGCGGTGGCAATCGAGTCGTTGTACCAGCGCACACCGCAATGCTCCCGCACCAATTCCAGCCGATGCGGCACCCCGTGGAAATCCTCCACAGCGGCCAGCATGGCATCCAGGGGGAAGCCCGCCACATGACCGATGGCAAAGGCAGCCAGGGCGTTGCTCACATTGTGATCGCCGCGCAATAAAATCTTTTCGCGCGCGAGCAAAGGTACGTAGGCATTTCCATCGCGCAGGGCCAGCAGGCCATCGTGATAATACGCGCCGTTCAAGCCCGCATCGAGATCATTCAGGCTGAACGCGAATAACCTGCCTTTGACGCGGGCGCGCAGATTCCACGCGCCCGGGTCATCGTGACCGAGGATGGCCGCATCCTTCCCGGTTTGAAAATCGAGCAAACGCGCCTTGGCGGCGGTGTAGACTTCCATCGTGCCGTGGCGGTCGAGATGATTCGGCGTGATGTTGAGCACCGCCGCCACGTTCGGGGAGATCGTCATCTGCTCCAATTGGAACGAGGACAATTCCAGGATGGCCAGGTCGGTCGGCTTCATCTCGTCCACGTAGTTGATCAGCGGGTCGCCGATATTGCCGCCGACGTGGGCCGCATCCCCGAGCATCTCCTTCGCCATGCGCCCCACCAGCGTCGTCGTCGTGGTCTTGCCCGCCGAACCCGTGATGCCGATGGTCCTGCACGGCACGGCTTCCATGAAAATCTGCGTATCGTTCGAAAGCGGAATGCCGCGATTGAGCGCCTCCGCCACGATGGGCAGGGTCAACGGGACGCCGCCCGAGAGACACAGCAAGTCGCAATCGTTCAGCAGTTCCAGCGGATGCCCGCCCGGCGCCCACGCAATCGTCAGGTCAGCCAGGGATGCGCGGGCCGCACCCATCTGCGCTTCACTGCGCGAGTCGGACAGGGTCACGCGCGCGTCGTGCCGCGCCAGCCAGCGCGCCAGGGCCAGCCCTTGTCGGGCCGCACCGAGGATGAGCACGCGTCTGCCTGTCCAGTTTTGCATGTTATACCGTTGCCAATCCAACACCGATCATGGCGGCCAGCAGGCCGATCAACCAGAAGCGCTGCACGATCTGGGTCTCGCTCCAGCCGAGCAGTTCGAAATGCAGGTGCAGGGGCGCCATCTTGAACAGGCGCTTGCCCTTGGTCAGTTTGAAGTAGATGATCTGCAAACTGGAGCTGATGGCCTCACTGAGCGGGACAATGCCAATCAACAGCAGCAGCGGCCACTGCCCCGTCATCAACGCGACCACGGCCAGCGTCCCGCCCAGGGCGAGCGAACCCGCATCCCCCATGAACAATTCCGCGGGGTGGACGTTGAACCACAAAAAGCCGAAGATCGCGCCCACCAGCGTGAAGCAGAAGCGGGCCACGAACACCTGTCCTTGCATCAGGGCGATGCCGCCGTAGGCCGCAAAGGCGGTGGCGGCGATCAGGCCAGCGAGGCCGTCCAACCCATCCGTGAAGTTGACCGCGTTGGACTCGGCCACGATAATGAAGGCCGCAATCGGGATGTACCACAGGCCCAGTTCAATGTCGAAGTTCAGACCGGGCACATAAATGGACGGCGCGCGCAGGACGAATTTCAACACCAGGGCGATGAAGATGGCCAGTCCCATTTGAGCCATGAACTTGGTGCGCGCGCTCATCCCCTCCCCGCGGCGTTTGCCGTGGATGCCCTGCCAGTCGTCGACAGCGCCGAGGATGCCGAACCCGATCAGCGAGACCAGCGGCACGGCAATCGAGCGGCCAGTGGTGCTTTGCTGCAAGCCGATCAACGAGACAGCGTTGAGCAGGCCGGTCAACAGCAGAGTGGGCAGGATGAAGAGCAGGCCGCCCATGGTAGGCGTGCCCATCTTGATGGCGTGCATGCCCGGCTCCTCCACGCGGATCAGCTTGCCGATCTTGAAGTGGCGCAGCACGCGCAGGAACGGTCCGCCCCAAATGACCGACATCAGGAACGAGAGGCCAGCCAGGCTGAGCGCCAGGGATGCCTGATTGACAACTTGGTTCATGAACGGATCTCCAGGGCGGCGGTGATGCGGTCCATGCGCAGGCCATGCGAGCCTTTGATGAGCACCGCGTCATTGTTGGAGAGATTTTTTCCAAGCCAATCTACGATCAGTTCGGGGGATTGGAACTCCAGCACGCGATTGGCTTTCATCCCCGCCTTGCGGGCGGCGTCTGCGATCATGCGCCCACGCGCGCCGAGGGTGAGCAGGGTGTCCACCACCTGGGCGGCGCGGACTCCAACCATCTCGTGTCCCTGTCTTTCGTAGGGACCCAGTTCGAGCATATCGCCCAGCACGGCGATCTTGCGGCCGTCCAGTTCGCTGAGCAGGTTGAGCGCCGCCAGCATGGATTCGGGTGAGGCGTTATAGGTATCATCGAGGATCAGGGCGCCCGCTTCGCTGCGCACCGCCACCAGGCGCAACTGGGTATGTCCCTGGCGCAGGCCGTCGAAGATCTCCTGCCAGGTCAAGTCTTCGACCAGGCCGACCGCCGCGGCGCGCAGGGCAGTATGCACCGAGTGCCGCCCGATCATCGGGATGCGCGCGTGCAGGGTTTCACGGTGATAGTGCAGGCGGAAGCGGATGCCATCCAGGCCCAGGCCTTCCACGTTGTCGGCCCACAGTTCGGCTTCGGGCGAAAGGCCGTAGAAGAACACGCGCGCGCGGGTCTTTTCTTCCATCTTGCGGACCCACGGATCATCGAAGTTCAGAATGGCCACGCCATCCTCGGGCAGGGCCTGGACCAGCTCGGATTTGCCCAGGAAGATGTTCTCCTGCGAGCCAGCCCGCTCCGCATGAACGGTGCCGATATTGCTCACCAAGCCGACCTGCGGGCGGGCAATGTCGCACAGGAAGGCGATCTCGCCCGGCACGTAAAATCCCATTTCGAACACGGCGTGCTCATAGCCCGAACCGAGTCGCAGCACGGTCAGCGGCAGGCCGATCTCGTTGTTGAGGTTGCCCGGGTTCTTGAGCGTGCGGTAGCGCTGCCTGAGCACCTGCGCCACCACTTCCTTGGTGGTGGATTTGCCGACGCTGCCGGTGATCCCCACCACGCGCAGCTTCAACTGGCGGCGCCAGAAACGGGCGATCTTCTGCAGGGCCGAGACGGTGTTATCCACGCGCAGGCAGAGGGGCGGATTCAAATCGAAGCCGGCATCCACCGTCAGGCCGCCGCGCACGTCGAGGGTCCGAAATGCGGCGTCCACCTCGCGCTGGATTAAAGCAAAAGAGGCTCCCCGCCGAAATGCTTCGCCGATGAAGTCGTGTCCATCCGCGCGCTCCCCGGGAATGGCGACGAACAGCGAGCCCGGGATGGCCTGGCGCGAGTCGATGGCCGCCTCGGTAATGACCGTGGCGGCGTTCTCCGGGCGGAGACCTGTGAGGGCTTCGAGTGCGTCGGCAAGTGTGAGCATGGTTAGCGGGCGGCAATCTGCAAGCGGATGATATCGGGCGGTATGTCCAAAAGAATGACGGTCTTGCTGGCGATTTCCGAGAAGACCGGGGCAGCCGTCTCGGAGCCCCAGATGGAGGCCGAGGGTTGTTCGAGCCAGACGTAGATCATGAAGCGCGGGTCGTCCACCGGGCCCCAACCAATAAAGGAGGCGTTGGTCTTGGTGGCATCGTAAAAACCGCTCTCCGTGGGGATCTGCGCGGTGCCGGTCTTGCCAGCCACGCGATAGCCGGGCACCAGCGCATTGGAGGATTCCTGTTCGAGGGAGAGCGCCAGCATTTCGCTGAGCGTGTCGGCCGTGGCCTGCGAGATGGGCATGCCGGCGAACTGCGGCGTGACGTTGTACTGGCGGCCTTCGCGCATCATGGCGTACAACACGCGCGGCGTGACCATGTGCCCGTCGTTGGCAATGGCCGAGGCGGCCATCAACATCTGGATCGGGGTGACAGCAATGCCCTGTCCAAAGGAGTTGGTGCCCAGATCGACCGGGTACCAGTCTTCATCGCCGGGGATCTTGAGGCGGCCGGCCGCTTCCCCAGACAGATCCACGCCGGTCGGGCGGCCGAGGCCGAAGCGGTCCATGTAGCCATAGAAGATCTCGGGACCCATCGAGGTGGAGAGCCAGGCCATGCACACGTTCAACGAGTGTTGCAGGCAGCCCACCATGTCCTGCGGACCCCAGGCCTGGCGGTCCCAGTTTTGGATGGTGACGCCGCCGACCATGATCGCGCCCGTATCCAAGAAGGACGTGGCGGGGGTCACAGTGTTGCTATCCAGCGCGGCGGCCATGGTGAGGATCTTCAGGACGGAGCCAGGCTCGTAGGGCACGCTGACCGACTGGTTGAATTCGCTGGCGGTGTCGTAGATGACGCCATAATTCCAGAACTCGTTCAGGTTCATGCGCGGCGTGACAGCCATGGCCAGAAGCTCCCCCGTCTTCGGGTCCATGACGATGATCGTTCCACCGGAAGCCCCGTAGGTGCTCAAGGCATTGTCGAGGATTTCCTCGGCGGCATCCTGCAAATCGCGATGGATGGTGAGCACGAGGGTGGTGCCGTTCGACACGTGCGGAATTTCGACGGCGCGGTTCGGGTCGGTGGGAACCAGCACCTGCACGGGATTTCCCGCCAGCAGGTCATTGTATTTTTCCTCCACACCGAAATAACCGCGGCCTTCGCGGTTGACAAAGCCCAGGATATTGGAGGCCAGTGAATCCTCGGGATAACTGCGCTGGGGATGCGTGCTGAACTCCAACCCGGTCAAGGCGCCAGAGGTCCCCTCCGCGGCCTGCATCTGGGCGTCCTTCTGCAAGGCTTGCAAGGCCAGGGCCTTGTCGCTTTCCACGTAGTTGGCCAGCACCAGGTAGCTCAACCCTTCCGGCGGCGCGGTCAACTGGCCCAGCACTTCGTTGTAATCCAGGCCAAGCTGCGCGCTGACGGCCAGGGCAATCGCGCTGGGATCGCGCATGGCGCCCAGGTTCATGCCCACTTCGTACACGGTGCGGTTGCCCGCCAGCAGGTGACCGTTGCGGTCGTAGATCTCGCCGCGGTCGGGGTAGAAAGTGCGCAATTCGCTGGCGTAACTGAGGCTCTGCAGACGGAAAATGACCGCCTCTTCACTATTTTGGATGCGGACCATTTGCGCCAGCACCAAAAACGCAGCCAGGGCAAGCACGCTGACCAGGAGATTCGAGCGCCAGGCGTATTGCTGTCTCATCGTCCATCTCCAAACTGCTGGAACGCCTGATCGAACCAATCCAACAGGGACTGTGTATATTCGGAAGGATTTCCCGCAAGGTTCACAGGCGGTTTGGGGGCGGCCGACAGTATCTCGGGCTGGGACGGGACATACCCCGGCACCACCAGGTATTCCATTTCATCCGTGGTGACCGGGCGGTAGCCAAGGTTCAGGGCGCGCTGTTCCATGACGCTGGCCGAGGTCAACGAAGCCAGCCGGGTTTCCAGGTCGCCATTGGATTGCTGGATGATGCTCATCTGGTAGGTCATATCCTGGATGCGGCGGCCGGTGATGGCCGCCTGGGCGGTCACGTCCAGGTACAGGGCGGCCACCATCGCCAGCGTGATCACTGCCAGCAAAAAGGTCACGATCCACTGGCGTTGGACGCGCCAGGGGGTCATGCGATAGGCGTGGACGAAATGGTTGACGGAATCCAGGTTCATAATTTCTCTGCTACTCTAAGTTTGGCACTGCGCGCGCGGGGGTTGTCCTTGATCTCCTCTTCCGAGGCTGTGAGCGGTTTGCGCGTGATTTCCTTGATGATCGCCGGGCGTTCGACGGCGTAGAACTGCTCGTAAGGCGGGTTGACCAGGTCCCTGGCCTGCTCGCGGAAGAAGTCCTTGACGATGCGGTCCTCCAGCGAGTGGAAGGAGATCACCGCCAGCCGTCCGCCGGGCCTGAGGGCGGCCACCGCCTGCGGAAGCGTGTTCGCCACTGCGGCCAATTCCTCGTTGACAGCGATGCGCAGGGCCTGGAAGGTGCGCGTGGCGGGGTGGATGTGCGCGCCCCGTCGGGGGGCGGCGGCTTCGATGACGGCGGCCAGCTCACGGGTCGTGTGCAGCGGCCTGGCCTTGACGATGGCGCGGGCGATGCGGCGCGAGTCGCGTTCCTCGCCGTAGCGGAAGATCAGATCCGCCAGTTCCCGCTCGTCCCATTCGTTGACCAGTTCCGCCGCGTTGTGGGGGGCGGAAGGTCCGAAGCGCATGTCCAGCGGGCCGTCCTGTAAAAAGGAGAAGCCGCGCTCGGGGCGGTCGAACTGCATGGACGACGCGCCCAGGTCGAGGATCACGCCGTCCACCGCATCCCAGCCGAGGGCCGAGAGTTGGACGGCGAAAGTTTCATAGGAGGCCTGGACCAGTTGCGCGCGCTCCCCGTAAGGAGCCAAGGTCTCACGGGCAAGCGCCAACGCCTGTGGGTCAACATCCAATCCCAGCAAGCGCCCGTCTGGTGCGCAGGCCTCCAGAATGCCGCGGGCGTGACCGCCCGCGCCCAGTGTTCCATCCACATACCGCCCCGCAGGTCGGGGTTGTAATGCGTGTATAATCTCTTGATAAAGTACGGACAGATGCGGCTGCATAATGAATGCGCAAAACGCTGTTTGCGCTACGGCTTCGATGAAAGGTCGAGGGCAGCAAAACGCTGGTTGTTGGTTTCCACATCCAGCAATTGCGCCTGTTGTTCCTGCCAAAGAGCAGGAGTCCACACTTCAAAGTAATCGCCTTGACCTGCCACAATGGCCTCGCCCTCCAGGCCGATCACCTGGCGCAGGTTGGTGGGCACGAGCACGCGCCCGACCTTGTCCACTTCCACCGGGTAGGCGTTCGCCAGGATCAGGCGGCGGAGCAGACGCGCGGTGGGGTCGGCCAGGTTCATGGCATTGATGCGGCGGTAGACTTCCTCGAAGTAACTCGTCGTCATCACCATGAGACAGCGGTCGAAGCCTTGTGTGATGAAGGCGCCGCCAACCAGCAGCTCACGAAAGCGCGCCGGGATCATCAGGCGGCCCTTGTCATCGAGTGTGTGCTGGTACTGACCTAAGAACATTTGTGCTACTTCCTTTTTTTAACAGGCGAACGCCGGGATGACCGGCGCCCTACCACTTTCTACCACTTCTTCCCACATTATACGGTTTCCGTGGGCAAAAAGCAAGTAGTACTTTTGGTTGCTTCATTAACATCCCATTGCGTTTTTCGGAATGTGGACTTCAGTCCACAACGCAACACAGACTAAAGCCTGCACTCCATCCCAACAATTACTTGAAGGCGCCATGACCGACTTTTCCTTCACCCTGCTCGAATCCCCCCGCTGGAGCGACTATGCCCTGCTCGACTCAGGCGACGGCCTGAAGCTCGAACGCTTCGGCAAGTACATCTTTGCGCGCCCCGAGGCGCAAGCCATGTGGACGCGCGCCCTGCCCCCCTCCGAGTGGAGCAACGTCCACGCCGTCTTCCAGCCCAGCGCCGAGGAAAGCGGCGGACATTGGATTCCGAAAAAGAAGATGGAAGAGAAGTGGAGCATGTCCTATCCCCTTCCGAGAGGGGAGAAACTCCGCTTCTGGGCCATGACCACACCTGGCCGTCACCTGGGCGTCTTCCCCGAGGTGGCCGCCCACTGGGATTTCGTGGCGGATTCCATTCAACAAGCGGGGCTGCATCCTGAGCGAAGTCGAAGGGGGCCCGTGAAGGTGCTCAACCTGTTCGGCTACACCGGGCTGGCCTCGCTGGCGGCAGCCGCGGCGGGCGCACACGTCACGCACGTGGATGCTTCCAAGAAGTCGGTGGCTTGGGCGCGCGAGAATCAAGCCCTCTCGAAACTGGAGGAGCGTCCCATCCGCTGGATCGTGGAAGACGCGGTCAAGTACGTCGAGCGCGAGGCACGCCGCGGCGCAAAGTACGACGGCATCCTGCTCGACCCGCCCAAGTTTGGGCGCGGACCGAAGGGTGAGGTCTGGGAGGTGTACAAGTCCCTGCCCGACCTGCTGGCCGCCTGCCGCGCCATCCTGAGCGATGACCCGCTCTTCCTGGTGGCGACCGTGTACGCGGTGCGCGCCTCCGCCATTCACGTGGCCCAGACCGTGGAAGAGATGATGTCCGGCTTCAAAGGCAGCGTCGACGCGGGCGAACTGGTCACGCGCGAACAAAGCGCGAACCGCCTGCTATCCCAGGCAGTCTATGCGCGCTGGGGCGCGAAATAGCCATAGCGGGCGTCACAGACAAACCCGTTGTCAGGATTGTTTTGAAAAGTGGGAACAGCCTGGCCCCCATCCAAAAATAAAAAACGCTTCTGAAACGATGCGCTTCCCTTTGCATCATTCAACGCTTACGATTATTCAACCGACCCTTTCCAGCTTCCAGCAAAGCCAGCCATTTCAGCGGCTGCCCCCATCGCATTCGAACTTCAGGGATTCCGCTTTTGCCGGGCCGATCCCACTTCGGGCCGGGCGGACCAGACTCATTCCTCAAAATGCTCTTGACTCCCCACAGACCCTTGTAGTGCAGCCAATCCGGTTCAGGATTCAAGTGTTCCCGCCTCCATTCGCGGACGGTCGGGCGGGTGACGGGACGTTCCGACATGGCGCGCTTGAGGTAGCTGCTCGACTTCGCCACGGGTTCGCGCTGGACATCCCCTGCGGGTCCCACCCGCAGCCCATCGCCCGAAGCGATCTCCAGCGGCAGGCTGATGATGTAATGATCTTCCTCATCGCGCAGGCCGGCCAGCGCATCCTCGGAGAGGAAACTGGTGGGATGGGAATACAACTCGTTGAGCGCGATCTGGCGCGCCTTTTCGTTGGGATTGAATAACAGGAAGGTGTAATGGATCAAGCCGTCGGCCCAGAACAAAAAGCGCTGGGCCAGTCCCGTGCGGTACAGGCTCGGTGAACGGATCACCACCGGGCGGCTGTAATTCGCGTGCGATCCCAGCGCCGAATAGATGATGGGATGCAGAGTGGGATGCCCCTGCGCATCGACCACCTTGCGCACATCCCGCCAATACTCCATCCCGCCCTCATCGTGCTGTGAAAACAATATCGCGTAGGGTTCGCCCTGCTTGAGATAGACCGCCACCAATTCCCAATCGCCCTCGTGATGGTTCATGCCGTTGGCGGCCAGCCTCCAGTCATTGAAGGCATAGAAAAAATGATACTGGATCACCGTCCACGCGGCGCCAGCCGCATCGTTCTCATGCAGTACGCGCGCGTAATACGTGGGATGCGGGTCATCCTCCACCAGCCTGGCATACCGCCCGTAGGCTTCCTGCGCGATCTTCTCGGTAGCCTGCGAAAGCATATCCATCACCAGGCCCGGGCCCTCGGGGATGATGCGGTTGAGGATGAATTTCATCGTGCGCACCGACAGATAGAACAGCGCCAATAGGTAAAGCGGAAGCAGCACCAAATATTCAACCGCGATGTTCAGGTACGGCTTCAGAAAAAAGCGGACAGGCAGCAGTTCGAGATAGATGAAAAAGACCGCGGCAAAGATAGCGGGAATGATGCGCAGGCGGATCGGCGAGACCAGCATGAAAAGCACCAGCGCCGCCAGCGCCGAAGCCGTCACCGCGATGCCAAGCCCCGTGAAACCAGCGATCAACCACGCCAGCACCATGCCCAGCGCAGACAGACCCCCCCACCAAACCCAGCCATCCGAGTCGCTCAACAAATCGTTGACGAAGCGCAGGTAATATTGCTCACTTTGCAATTTCCCGATGCGGTTGTGCAGCGCCTCCCCGATGTGCGTGACGATCTCCACCACCGCCTCGGGCCCGCTTGGAAAAAGCTGGCAGGCTTCGAGATACGGCTCGACCGCCATCGGGAAAAAACGTTCGCTCTTCGCGAAACGCAGCACCGGCTCATAGGTTGTGATCAAATCCTGGTCTTCCACTCGGCCTCAAATCGAATAAAATCGCTTCATGCTAAATTCGCGAAAACTCCAACTCGCGCTCCTGGCGGATTTGCAATCCGCCAGCGGGAGCATTTGATTTCAGCAGGCTCAACTCAAGTGTTGCGGCGGGAGGCCGCGCTATGTTAAATTCGCAAACGCTCCAACATGCCTTCGAACTCCATTTTAATGCCAAACCCGAATGGATTGTCCGCGCGCCCGGGCGGGTGAACCTGATCGGGGAGCATACCGACTACAACGACGGCTACGTCCTGCCGATGGGAATCGACCATGCGGTCTGGATCGCGCTCCGCCCGCGCGCGGATGGCCTGGTCCACATCCACTCCCTGGACCTGGAGCTGGATTCCGTTTTCAAGCTCGACGGCATCGAGAAGGGCGAGGGCTGGGCCGAGTACCCCAAGGGAGTCGCGTGGGCCTTACGCGAGGCGGGCTACTCCCTGCGCGGCTGGGAGGGCGTGATGACCGGCGAAGTGCCGCGCGGAGCGGGCCTGTCCTCCTCCGCCGCGGTGGAGTTGGCGACGGCGCGCGCCTTTGCCTGCGCCTCGGGCTTCGAGTGGGACGCCAAACTCATGGCGCGTCTCTCGCAAAAGGCAGAGAATCAGTGGGTGGGCGTCAACTGCGGCATCATGGACCAGATGGCCAGCGCCGCCTCGAAAAAGGGGCACGCGCTCTTCATGGACTGCCGCACGCTCGACATCCAACATGCGCCCCTGCCGCAGGGCGTGGCCGTGGCGGTGCTGGATACGTCCACGCGGCGCGGGCTGGTGGATTCCGCCTACAACGAACGGCGGGTGCAGTGTGAGGCGGGCGCGCGCTTCTTCCATGTAAAGGCCCTGCGCGACGTGAGCGTGGCCGAGTTCGAACGCCGCAAGGATGAGATCGGGGATGAAGCGGTTCTGCGCCGCGCCCGTCACATCATCACCGAGAACCAGCGCGTGCTGGATGCGATGGAAGCCATGCGCGCCAACGATGTAAGCAGGCTCGGACAGCTATTCAACGCCAGCCACGCCAGCCTGCGCGATGATTTCGAAGTGACCAACGAGGCCCTGAACCAGATCGTGGAGGCCGCCCAGGCCCACTCCGCGTGTTACGGCGCGCGCATGACGGGCGCGGGCTTCGGCGGATGCGCCGTCGCGCTAGTGCGGGAGGATTCGGTCGAGGCGTTCATCCGGGCTGTGGGCGCGGCCTACAGGCACAAGTCGGGACTGGAGGCGGCAGTCTACGTCTGCCAGCCCAGCGAAGGGGCCAGCGTCGAGTAAATAAAAATGCGGCGGATGATGAATCCGCCGCATTTATTTTAGATCTGGAACTTACGCGTACACCATTTCCTTCTCGTCGACCTTCTCACGCACCTTGAGCAGACTCTGTTTCTGGCGCTTCTTGGCCGAACGGATGATCAGCTTGAGGAACTTGGGGTGGTTGAACACGGGGTCATTGAGCAGGGAGAAATCCGCCGACCCGGGTTCCGCGGGCGAATAGAAGATGCCGCAGTTCGGATTGATCTCGAGCATGTAGATGGTGCCCGTCGAATCCATGCGGTAGTCGCAGCGGGCATAGCCGTTGCCTTCGAGGGTCTTGAACATGCGCACGGTCTGGTCGCGCAGGACCTGCTCGATATGCGGATCGCTCACCGCCGCCACCGACATCTTCTCGTATTCGACCCATTTCATGTCGTAGTGCTTGAATGATTCGCCCTTGGGGAAGATGAACTCGACCGGCTTGAACGTAATGGGGTGCTCGGGATCATCGGGGTTTTCCGCGACGAGGCAGGTAAACTCGCGGCCTTCGATGAACTCCTCGACCAGCACGCGGCCAAATTCCTTGAGGGAAATCTCCACCTGCTTCCTGAGCTCATCCGCGTTCTGCACGCGCGAGGCGCGGGTGATGCCGATGCTGGCATAGCCGTGCGGCGGCTTGGTGAGCATGGGGAATTTCAAACGGCGGACGGCCTTGTCCACATCCTCGATGCTGTCGATGAAAACGGAGCTGGGCGCAGGCACACCAGACTTGCGCGCGGCGGATTTCATCTGCTGGCGGGTTGGGTCGAAGAAACTGGAGTCCGCGCCCGTGAAGGCCGCGCCCAATTTCTCCATGGTCTTGACGAGACCGATGCCTGAGAGTGCGTCATCGGGTGTGCCATCGCACAGGTTGATGAACGCATCCACGCCCTCATCCATGAGGGATTGGATTTGTCGATCCACATTCTTGGGATGGACGAGATAGTGTTTCCACTTATATCCATTCATGTGAGGAGAAGGATCATAAGGGGGATCATTCTCGTCGGGGATGCTGGTCAATACACAGATGTACATGTTTATTCTCTTTTACAGGGGATCCGATCAGGTATGCAATTCTTTAACATTCCCGCATCGGTTGCATATTGCGACTCGTGTCTGATGCAATGAAGGTTATATGATTGATGTTGCGGTGAATTGTTATCATGATTAATATGAATCATCATATGCAATTGATTGCATTATATAACTCTTATCGTTTATGTAAAGGTTTGCAAGCTTATAATTTTGTATGAATTAAAAACTTTAAGGTTGTAACTTCCATGCTGACGCATGACAATCGTAAAATTTTCTTTAAGGTTCAGCATGAACGGGCAATGCGGCGTTGTTTATGGGTTGATATAAAAACACTTTTACGCTCCTGGCGGATTTGCAATCCGCCAGCGGGAGCAGTTGGTTTCGACAGGCTCAACCCGAGTGTTGCGGCTGGAGGCCGCGCTATGCGTTGATATAACACACACAGGCGCAACAAAAAGTTGCGCCTGTGTGTGTTCATCAAGATCGGAGTGCATCTATTTCCAGTATTGAGGCAGATGTTCCCTGTAGGCCGTCAGATAATCATCGAGGATTTGTCTGGCGACATCCATATCGTGAATGACGGGATCGAGCAGGAGACATTGCAGCGCCTTCTGACGGTCTCCTTCCACGGCGGAGTCGACACACATCTGTACAACCTGTAATTCGCGGCGACATAACTCGGCCACGCCTTCGGGCAATGCGCCGACATGCACGGGATGAACCCCCGCCCCATCCACGTGGACGGGCGTCTCGACGGTGGAGCCGTGGGGCAAATTGGCAATCTGCCCCACATTGGGCAGGTTGGCGGCGAGATGATAATGATCGCCCGCACCCGCGACGTTCTCGATCATTTCGAGCGCGCCCTCCGAATCGGATTCGAGCAGGCCTTCGACGGTCATGTCCCCGTTGGCCATGTCGTTCAAACGGTCGAGGCCGAAATCGCGCAGAGCAGCCATCAGGTCCCAGTCATACAGCTTGATGTTGTACTTCTCCCACGGCTGCGTGACAGGATCAGACAACCACGGCAGGTATTCGCACAGATGACTGTCCCCTGGCACAGGGAAGGTGCCAAAGGCTTCATATACACGTCTGGTCAACGGTTCGAAGCCGGGGTCGAAGGAGGCGTAGCGTTCCTTAAAGAGCGGGGTCAGATCCTGGCCCGTCTGCCGGTCATGAATGGACAAAATCCACGAGAAGTGATTCGTGCCCGCCGCGCGGATGTCGAGCCGCGGCACGGCCTGTTTGATAACCTGTTCGCGCAGGGGATGCTGCAACACCTCGGCGTTCATGTTCTGGATGCCTTCGGGGATTTCGAAACCGAGGTCTTTGCCCAGCACCAATCCCGCAAAGCAATAGCCGACGTAGATTTGATGGCACAGACCCACCGCCTTGATCTTGCTGTGACGGTTGACCGCGTCACAGATGCGCACCATCGGATTGGTGAAATTGATGAACCAGGCTTCGGGGCAGGCCTGTTCCATGTCGCGCGCGATTTGCAGGATGGGACCAATGTTGCGGGCCGCGTGGGCAAAGCCGCCAGGTCCGCCGTTCTCGGCATAGGGCTGGCGCACGCCATATTTGAGTGGAATCTCGTAATCGCTGCGCCACAACTCCTCGCGCGGACCGACCTCGATGGCGTTGACGACGAACCGCGCGCCGTCGAGCGCATCCTGGTGATGCGCGTGGACGCTGATGTGCATGCCTGCGTCCCACTCAGCGTTGAGTCGATTGGCGAGGCGCTGAACGATGTCCAGGCTTTGAGTGTTGCGATCCACCAGGCGCAGGGTCGAGCCGCGCAGTTTTTTGGAGCGCATCAGGGCGGCGAGGGTATTCTCGCCAAAAGAGGCGCTGCCCGCGCCGATGACAGTGATGGTGGTTGGAAGGGTCATGGGATATTGTCCATAGGGTGGTTTGAATGCGTTGACCGACTATACCACCGTCTGACAATAAGAATAACGCCTCCAGCCATATGAAAACGGCTGGAGGCGCTGCTTCGAAATCCGTTAATAGATTTCAGGGACGAAGTTCTGGTCGCTGATGGGCGGGCGGACGTAGCCCGTATCCTCCTGGCGCGGCGGCAGTTTGATTGGTTCGGGCGTCAGGTCTTCGAAGGGGATCAGGCTCAACAGGTGCGCCATGCAGTTCAGGCGGGCGCGCTTCTTGTCGTCCGAGTTGACCACGTACCAGGGCGACTGGCGGGTGTCGGTGTACTTGAACATCTCATCCTTGGCGCGTGAGTATTCGACCCAGCGCGAACGAGACTGCAAATCCATCGGGCTGAGTTTCCAGCGTTTGGTGGGATCGTCGATGCGGGCCTGGAAGCGGCGTTCCTGTTCATCGTTGCTGACCGAGAACCAGTACTTGACCAGGATGATGCCTGAATGCACCAACATGCGTTCGAACTCGGGACAGGAACGCATGAACTCGCCATACTCCGCCTCAGTGCAGAAGCCCATCACCCGCTCGACGCCGGCGCGGTTGTACCAGGAGCGGTCGAAGAGCACGATCTCTCCCGCGGCGGGCAGGTGGGACACGTAGCGTTGAAAGTACCACTGCGTTCGCTCGCGCTCGGTGGGAGCGGGCAGGGCCGCCACGCGGCAAATGCGCGGATTGAGGCATTCGGTGATGCGCTTGATCACGCCGCCCTTGCCGGCCGCATCCCGCCCCTCGAAGATGACGATCACCTTCAAACCCTTGGCCTTGACCCATTCCTGCAATTTGACCATTTCCAGCTGCAGTCTGCGCAATTCCTTGAGGTAGTCCTTCTCCTCCAACTTCCTGCGCGGTTCACCCGCCTCGGGGACGGGAGGTTTGGACTTTTTTTCTTCGGCTTTCTCTTTTTTCTTCTTCTTTGACATGATCTGCTCCCTTGTAACTCATGACGTGAAGCGTGTGCGGTATAGAATTATTATAGAAGGGAACGCCGCTTTGTCAATTGCCTGGGCAAGCTGGAAACATATCCAAAGCCAGGGGCTTTGGACTCCAACATAAAAAAATTCCGCCCGCATTTCGTCTGCGGGCGGAATCAGATGACAGTCATGCCATCGTTATTCTGTGTTGATGTTGACTTCGGCGCTCATGCCCCAGCGCAGGGATTCAGGCTGGTCATCCAATTCGATGGTGACTTTGAAGACCACGTCCCCGCCGACGGTGTCGGCTTTGGGGGCGATGGCGACGACCCTGCCGGTCAACTCCTGGTCGAGGGCTTCGACGAAGACCGTGACTGCCTGACCGACCTGCACGACAGGGATGTCGCGCTCGCTCAAGTCGGTGGTCTCGACGCGCAGGTGATCCAGCGCGGCCAGTGTGATGACCACCTGTCCAGGCTGGGCGTATTCACCGACCTTGACCTTGACTGAAATCACGGTGGCGGCGACGGGGGCATGGATCTCGGCCTGGGCCAGTTGGGCCTGGGCCACTGCGAGCGCGGCCTTGGCAGTCTCGACCTTGGTCTCCTCCAGCCAGCGGCGCTCGGGATTCTCGCCCTTGCGCGAGGGCAGCCAGAATTCGTACTCGCGCTGCTGTCCTCTCAAGTTGGCCTCGGCCTGAACCACGGCGGAGGCAAGCGCGGTCGAGTCGAGTTTGGCCAGCAGTTGTCCCGCGTTGACCAGGTCGCCTTCCTTGACCGCCACTTCCGTGACGGTACCGGGGATGACGAAGGCGATCTCGGTCACCTGCACAGGCGCAACGAGGCCCGAGGCCACTACGTCGCCCGGGACGCTCAACGGACTCGTCCCAGCGGCGGGAGTGGCGGTCGGAACGGGGGCAGGCGTCGGGGCGAGGGTTCCGCACGCGCTGAGCAGCACGGATAAAACCAGCAGGCCCGTCCACAAAAGGCGTTTCATGGGCGCCTCCGCTATTCCCCGCTCTGGACGCGGACTTCGGTGCTCATGCCCCAGCGCAGACCCGCGGGCTGTTCGTCCAGCTCGACGGTGACCTTGAAGACCACGTCGCCGCCCACGGTCTGGGAGACGCGCGCGATGTCCACCACCGTGCCGCTGAACTCCTGGTCGAGCGCTTCGATAAAGACAGTGGCGGGAGCGCCGATCTGCACCTTGAGGATGTCGCGTTCGCTCATGTCGGTGGTCTGGATCTGGAAGCTGCCCAGGTCGGCCAGCGTGATGACGACCAGACCCGGCGTGGCAACCTCAGCGGGGGCCACATCCACGGAGATGACCGTCGCGGCAATGGGCGCCGTCAGCGTGGCCTGAGCCAGTTGGGCTTCGGCGGCCTGAACAGCGGCGGTGAGTCGATCCACATCCGCAATCGCCGAGTCGAGATATTCCTGGCTGGTGCCGACGCGTTTGAGATACTTGACCTGAGTCTCGGCGGTGGTCAGGCTGGCTTTCGCCTGGGCGACCTGCGCTGCGAGGATGGTGGTGTCGAGCTGGGCAACGACCTGCCCCGGCGTGACCCTGTCGCCCTCCGCGACGTTGACCGCCGTGACGACGCCCGTCAACGGGAAGCTGAGTTTGACAATCTGCGCGGGGACAACCTCACCCGATGCCACCGCCTCTGTGGATGTGGAGTTGCTTCCGTTTACGGGCGCATCCAACGCGACGGTCGGCAGGGGTGTGGGGGTGGCGGCCAACTGGCCGCAGGCGCTGAGCGCCAATGACAAAATCAACACAAGGATCCAAAGGTTTCTTTTCATGTTCTCTCCTAACGGGCCGCTATTGTGCGTCCGCAGGACTATCTTTTTCTATCACACCGTCGCGCAGGGTGACAATTCGTCGGGCGTAATGGATGACGCGCGGATCGTGGGTGGCAAAAACGAAGGTCACGCCTGTTTCCCGGTTCAACTTGGCGATGATCTCCATCACCTGTTTGCCGTTCTCGGTGTCGAGGTTGGCGGTGGGCTCATCCGCAAGGACGATGACCGGGCGGGTGACGAGGGCGCGGGCCACGGCAACGCGCTGCTGCTCGCCGCCGCTGAGTTGATCAGGGCGATGGTTGGCGCGGTCAGCCAGGCCGACGGCATCCAGCAATTCCATGACGCGCTGTTTGCGCGTGCCGTTCTTCTGCCCGCCGAGGAGCAGGGGCATTTCCACGTTCTCGTAGGCGTTGAGCGTGGGAATGAGCGCGAAGAACTGGAATACGAAGCCAAGCGAGCCCTTGCGCAGGTCGGCGCGCTGGTTGCGGTTGAGTTTGGTTACATCCTGCCCGTTGATGACGACCGAGCCCGAGCTGGGCTGGTCGAGACAGCCGATGATCTGCAGCAGGGTGGTCTTGCCCGAACCTGAAGGCCCGACCAGGGCGGTGAACTCGCCTGATTGAACCTTGAGATTCACACCGCGCAGGGCGCGCGTTTCCACTTTGCCAATGGTGAAATTGCGAGTGACGTTTGAGATATTTGCGACTTCCATGTTATTTCTCCTTTAAGACCTGACAGGTTTCATCATGGCTCTGGCAGATCAGGATTCCGTAAACCGCAATCTAGCCGGTCAATCAAGGCTCTGCGAAAACCTGTCAGGTCTCGGCTGCTATTTTCCGTGTAATGCTTCCACCGGCTCCATACGGGAGGCCATGCGGGCGGGGGCGAATGAGGCGACGAGCGTGACGATGTAGGTGAGAACGCTCAGATAGATGACATTGTCGAGGGTCAGCACGGTGTAGATCCTGTTTTCGATCAATATGCCCGTGAGGCCCATCTTGCTGATGTCCATCGGGAAACCGGTGACGCCAAAGTAATACGTGATCGCACCGCCGAAGATGATGCCGCCGATGACGCCGAGGGTGGCGATGAGCGCGGCCTCGAGCAGGAACTGCGCCAGAATGCGGCGTCCCTTCATGCCGATGGCGGCCAGGATGCCGATCTCGCGCGTGCGCTCGAAGACGGACATAACCAGCGTGTTCGAGACGACGGTGGCGGTAATGCCCAACACAATCAGATAGAAGATGGTCATGTAGGCGCCGGCGAAATCCTCCACCTGGACGATCATCGCGTTCATGTCACGCCAGGTCACCACCGTGTAGTCCGGCGATTGCAGCGCCGCGGCGACCGTCTCCGCCTGCTCTTTATCCTTTAATACAATGAAGATCAGGCTGGCGCGATCCTCCGCGCCTGTGATGGTCTGCGCCTTGGCAATCGGCAGGAAGACCGTGCTTTCATCGTAGCCGAACGTATTGGTGGTGTAGATGCCGCGGATGGTGAACAACTGCTCCTGCACGTCACCGTTCGAGGTGTTGACCAGGAGGTTGATCTGATCGCCGACGGCGAGACTCAACTTCTCTGCCAGCGGCTGACCGATGAGGATGCCCTCACGGTCGGCGGCGGCGAGGAAGTCGCCCTCGATCACGCCTTGACGATAAACCTGGTTCGCCTGCGCGTCGGGATCGATGCCGATGACCTGCACGCCGCGGGAGTTTTCACCGCGCGTCACGATCCCGCTCGCGACGAGGCGCGGGGTCGCGTCCACGATCTGCGGATACTGTCCCTTGACCGTGTCGGCCAGCGCCTGCGGGGATTCGATCAGGTCTTCCCATTTCAGGCTAATCTTGTTTTCATCGTAATTCAAACCGCGGATCTGGAGATGTCCGCTGAACAGTTGGATGGTGTTCTTCAGCGCGCCTTGCATTTCTCCGACCAGCACGCCCGACATCATGATGAGCATGCCCAATCCCACCGTCACTGCCAGCGCCGAGAGGAGCGTGCGGCGCTTGTTGCGTCCCAGATCGCGGAAAGCCATTTTGAAGAGTTGGTACATTTTATGTCTCTTTCGATTGTGGTTGTTTCATTCCGTCATTGCGAGCAAAGCGAAGCAATCTCCTCTGTCAACACGGGGATTGCTTCGGCGGGAGAACACCGCCTCGCAATGACGGAGACAACTACACGTAATGCAACGCCTCCGCGGGTTCGCGGTGCGAGGCTTCGCGGGCGGGGATGAAGGCGGCCAGCGTGGAGATGATCACCACAGTGCCAGCGCGCCAGCCCAGGTTCTGCAATCCCATCGAGGGATAGATGCGGCTGTTGATCAACGCCATGTAATCGCTCATGGAAGCATAACTGGTGTAATCCAGCCCGACCTGGGCGGAGATGCCGTTGATGATCAATCCGACCACCACGCCCGCGGCCGCGCCGACCAGTCCGATCAGCGCGCCTTCGAGCACGAACAACGTCGCGATCTCGCGCGGCTTCATTCCCAGCGCGCCGAGCAGGCCGATCTCACGCGTCCGCTCGTAGACGGCCATCAGCAGCAGGTTCAAAATGCCGATGGCTGCGATGGAGATGATGATGATGCCGAAGACGGTCATCGCCGCGCCCTTGCTGTTGATGGCGGTTTCCAGTTCGGGATAATTCTTGTTCCACGACTCGACCTCATAGCCAGGCAGGGCTGGCGCCAGCGCGGATACCACCTTATCCTCTTCGCCAAGCCGCTTGATGTTGATCTGGATCTCGGTGGACTGTCCATCGAGACCGAACAAGGCCTGCGCTTCGGCCAGCGGGATGTAGGCCATCTGCCGTTCAAGGCTGGAGATGCCGATATCGTAGATGCCGACCACCGTCATCGTGCGCTGGCGGTTCTGCTTATGGATGTCGCTGCCGACCATCGTGATGCGGTCGCCAACCTTCACATCCATCACGTCTGCCATGCCGCGCCCGATCAGGATCACGTCGCCGCCGTCGGCGGTCAGCCAGGCGCCCTCTTTAATGTTTTGCGCGATCAGGCTGAGCGGTTTGCCCGCATCGTTGCCTTCTGTAATCAGCGCGGCCTCCGCATCGGGGTCGATGCCGATGATGCTGACGCCGAAGGCGCCCTCACGGTTGCTGAGCAGGCCGCCCGTCTGGATGCGGCGCGTGGCCGAGATGACATCGGGGTGGGCAAGCGCAGCCTGGACGACCGCCGCGTCATCCGCCAACGGGAGCAGCGGGTTGCTGTCCACTTTTTCACGGTAGCCCCCCGCGTGAATCTGGATATTGCCGCCCAGCACGCGGATGGCGTTCCCGTAGATGGCGTTGTTGAAACCATCGATGAGACCGTCGTACCACATCATCAAGCCAAGACTTAAACTCATGGCGAGGATGATGTTGATGGTGCGGCGTTTGTGCCGCCAGATGTTGCGCCATGCAAGGCGCAGGTAGAGTTGCATTCTTTTCTCCTTGTTACGCAGTACCGCAACATTTATGTTGCCTGTAATCGCAAGATAAATCTCCCTGGCACTGCCCGCCAGGGCAAGTGTGCGGTACTGTGTGCTAAACGGATAACCATTCTTTCAAGACTTCGATATCGGCCAATGGCAAGGAACCTGCGGGCGCGCCGAGGATTCGTTCCATCGAATCGGAATACGCGCCGATGGCCGCGTCCAATTGTTCCAGCGCGTCGGGCGGGGGATGATCGGCCAGCAACAGGTTCGCCACCGAATCCTCGAAGCCGCGCGAAAGCCCCAATAACATGCTCCCGAATTGCTCGGGATACTTCGTGGAGAAAACTCCCTCCGCGATCCCCTGGCGGATGATCCCCGCCAGCACGGGCGCGATGCGCTTCATCGCCGCGGCTTCCTGCTTCTGGCGCATAAGCGCGTTCGTGTCCGAACGCCAGATGCGCAACAGGTCGAGCATGAACGCTTTCTGTGCCACCTTCCAACGTCCGCCCGCCTCGAAATAAGAGCGCAATTTTTCGATGGCAGAGAGTTCGGGGTTGTCTGCAATAGGGCGCAGGATCAATTCCGCATCATCGAGCATGCGGTCGATCAAGCCGTCCATCAATGCCTGTTTGGAATCAAAGTAGTGGTAAAACGCCCCCTTCGAGATGTTCATCGCATCCAAAATATCCTGGATGGACATCTGCTCGTAGCCCTTGGTATACACCAACTGGCGGGCGACATCCAAAATCTCATTGCGCCGAGCGGCGTAATCTTCTTCTTTAACAACGCGTGGCATACATTCCTCTTCAATAAACCGACCGTCGGTTTATTATTAGAATTATATGTCAGACACTTGACGATGTCAATAGGCTCCCCTTCCAAAGCGCTTTACGCTTCTTCCTTGACCCTGGCTTGCTCGGGCCACCTCCCGCGGATTCTGCCCCCAACCTTTTTCAAGATCAGTCCCGTCCGCCAGAATGCGACCGCGGCCATGCCATGCGCCAGCACCGCAAACAACGGCGGAGTTTGAAGTGTGTAATACGTCCAGCACTCGCGCGTCGTGCCCCACAATTCGAGGAAGTATCCCAACCCCGCGCCCGCGGCGAAGGTCAGGAACGCGTAGCGATGATCCGTCGGCGTAAGGATGAGCAGCACACACAAAATGGTCGCAAGCCACGTGTAGGATTTGTCAAACGTGGGGGAAACAAAAACCAGCATGAGCGAAATAAAAATCGCAAAGGTCAACCAATACAAAATTTTCACCACAGAGTTCACGGAGTCCATAGAGAATTTAAAAAGGTTTTTCTCTGCGCTCTCCGTGTGCTCCGTGGTTATTTTTCCGAGCGCCCAATTTATCAAGCGCGTGATGCGGTCAATGGACAAACTCGCAATCGGCCAGGCAGGAATGATCCACAATGGCGGGCGTTCGGCGGTGTAGTAGTGCCACAGGTTGGTCTGCGTGCCCCAACTTTCAATGGCGAGTCCGCCGAAGATGCCCACGAAGACAATCAACCCGTCCACCTTCAAGTCCGCGCGGACGACGATGGTCAGGGACATGAAAAAGAAAACCCCCAGCAATAGCCAGTCCATGTACAGCCACCAGGGACCGTTCCAATCCACGTAGGCCAGGTATTCCTCGGCCAGCGGCCACCAGATGTACACGATCAGGAAAACGGTCAAGAGGAATCCGCCCAACAGGATGCTGCTGTGACGGGTCCACAAGTGGAAACGAGGAGAAGAGTCCATATGTAGATTATATCCATGAAATTTACCCCTATTTGTTTGACAATAAAACTAAGTATTCGCTTATAAAGGCTCAAATTTGGAATCTGCCTATTGACATGCTATTCCAAAGTTATATAATAAGTTTAGTTGGTTGCCCCAACATACTAAGTATCCCCATGGAACTCAAGACCACCGCGGACCAGGCCCTAATGCGGGAGATGAATCTCTCGCTTGTGCTTCGAAGAATTCATAACGAAGCGCCGCTTTCGCGCGCCCAGATCGCGGTGGAGACCGGCCTGAACAAATCCACTGTCTCCAGTTTGGTCGAAGAGTTGATGGCGCTGGACTTGATCCGCGAAACCGGCCAGAATTCGGTCGGAGCGGGACGTCCCGCCACCCTGCTGGAGATCAACCGCCATGTGGGCGGCATCCTCGGGATCGAGTTGGGGGTCGATTTTGTTGCAGTGGCTCTCACCGATTTTCTTGGAAAGATCCTGTGGCGCAAGAATGCCAGCGCCGATCCCGCCTACGAGAAGACCCTCAACCAGCTCTTCCACCTGACACAGGAGGCGATCAATGCCAGCCGCGAGATGTCCCTGCCTTTGCTGGGACTCGGCCTGGCCACACCCGGCACGGTCGACCTGAACGAAGGCATGTTGATCTTTGCCCCCAACCTGCACTGGCACAACGTCCCGCTGCGGAAGGTCTTTGCCGAACGGACCGGCCTGAAGGTCTTCGTCGAAAACGATGCCAATGCCGCTGCCGTGGCGGAACACCTTTTTGGCATTGCCCGCCAGAGCACGGACTACATTTTCGTGTTTGCGGGGGTGGGCATCGGCGGAGGTTTCTTCCTGAACGGGGAGTTGTACCGCGGCAAGAACGGGTACGCCGGCGAGATCGGCCACTCCCCCATCATGGTCGAGCCGATCCAGGCTCCCTGTCACTGCGGAAATCGCGGCTGCTGGGAAACCTATGCCAATCAATATTCGATTATTCAGCGGGTCCAGGCCCGTCTCGATGTCAAGCGGAGCAGTATCATTCCAGCCCTGATGGCGGAACAGAATGCTCCGCTTTCGCTGCCGTTGATTAAACAAGCGGCAGACGCCGGGGACGTGGAAGCCCTCGGCTCCTTCTCCGAGGCAGGCTCGGCCCTGGGCCAGGGCCTTTCGACCATCATCAACTTCCTGAATCCAGAGAAGATCATCCTCGGCGGGCCGCTGACCATCGCCGCCCCCCACATGCTTCCGTCCATCAGCAGTGCCGTTACGCGGCATTGCCTGCCTGAAATCGGCAAAAAGGTGAGCGTGGAATTATCACAGTTCGGCCCTGACGCGAGTTTGATCGGCGCAGTAGCCCTCGTTGTAGACGACATCATGTCTCATCCAACCCAAATCGAAAGGAGGTGAGGAACAGGGGTCGCGACACCGCAAGTCAGCCTCGCAAGTTTTTTCCACAATTCAAAAGGAGAAGAACCAAATGTCCAAGAAAGTTTTATTCACCCTCCTGTCCCTCCTCGTGATCGCGGCCACCGTTCTTTCGGCCTGCGGCCCCAAGGCGACAGAAACCGCCGGCAGCAAGATCGCTGTCGGTATCGTGCTCCCCACCAAGGACGAGCCCCGCTGGATACAGGACGAAACCCGCTTCAAGGACGCCCTGACCTCCGCCGGCTATGAAGTCCAGATCCTCTTCAGCCAGGGCGATTCCGCCAAGGAAAAGGCCAACGTCGAAGCGTTGATCAGCCAGGGCATCAAAGTCCTCATCATCTGCCCGCAGGATGGAACCGCTGCCGGCGCCGCTGCTGAAGCCGCCAAGGCCGCCGGTGTGAAGGTCATTTCCTATGACCGCCTCATCCGCGACACCGATGCCGTCGACTTCTACGTCACCTTCGACAGCGTCTCCGTGGGCGAAGCCCAGGCCCAGTACCTGGTCGATCATGCCTCCGGCTCCGACAACCCGCTCTACCTGTTTGCCGGCGCTGCCTCCGACAACAACGCCTTCCTGTTCTTCGAAGGCGCCTGGAATGTCCTCCAGCCCAAGATCGCCGACGGCACCTTCGTCATCAAGAACTCCGCCGAAGCCGTGAAACTCCAGGACAAGGCCACCCTGACCCGCGACGAACAGGCCGCGATCATCGGACAGGTCACCACCAACTGGGACTTCAACACCGCCAAGAGCCTGGCTGAAGCCAACCTGACCGCCGCCGCCGCTGCCGATAAGGGCGACGTCTTCATCCTCGCCCCGAACGATGGCACCGCCCGCGCGATTGCCGATGCCTTCGGCGCCGACAAGGATGTCACCAGCTACTATGTCACCGGCCAGGATGCCGAAAAGGCCTCCGTCCAGTACATCATCGACGGCAAGCAGTCCATGACCGTCTTCAAGGATGTCCGCACGCTGGTCAATGATGCCATCACCGCGGCCGTCTCCTTCCTTCAGGACAAGACCCCCACTTCCACCACCTCCTACAACAACGGCAAGGTTGACGTTCCCGCCAATCCTTCCGTCGTCATCACCGTGGACAAGGACAACGTCCAGTCTGCCCTGATCGATTCCGAGTACTATTCCGCCAGCGACTTCACCGGTCTCGGTGAAGGTGCTGCCCCGACCGAAGCCCCCGCGACCGCGGGCAAGGTGGAAGTCTTCTCGTGGTGGACGGGCGGCGGCGAAGCTGCCGGCCTCGAGGCCATGATCAAGATCTTCAGCGCCGACTATCCCGAGGTTGAGTTCGTGAATGCTGCCGTCGCTGGCGGCGCCGGCACCAATGCGCGCGCCGTGCTCGCCACCCGCCTGCAAGCTGGCGACCCGCCCGATAGCTGGCAGGGCCATGCTGGTCAGGAACTGATCGGCACCTACGTGGCCGGCGGCCAGATCGAACCGCTGAATGACCTGTACGAAGCCGAAGGCTGGCTCGCGGTCATGCCCGAAACCCTCATCCCGCTCATCTCGCAGGATGGCAACATCTACTCCGTGCCGGTCAACATCCATCGCGCAAACGTGCTGTGGTACAACCCGGCCGTGCTCGAAGCCAACAGCGTGACCGTCCCCACCACCATGGATGAATGGTTTGCCGCCATGGACACCCTCCAGGCCGCCGGCGTTCAGCCGCTCGCCCTGGGTGAACAGTGGACCAAGATGCACCTGATGGAAACCGTCATGCTCGGCACCCTCGGCGCCGATGCCTACAACGGCTTGTGGGATGGCACGACCGACTGGGCTTCCCCTGAGGTCACCACCGCCCTCGAGAACTACGCCAAGGTCCTGACCTATGCCAACACCGATTCCGCTTCGCTGTCCTGGCAGGATGCCGCCCAGCTCGTGGTCAACGGCGACGCCGCCTTCAACGTGATGGGCGACTGGGCCGAAGGCTACTTCCGCGAACTCGGCAAGGCCCCGATGACCGATTACGGCTGGGCGCCTGTGCCCGGTACCGTGGGCGTCTTCCAGTTCCTGTCCGACTCCTTCGTGCTAGCTGTTGGCGCCCCGGATGCCGAGGGTGCGATGGCCTGGCTGAAGATCGCCGGCTCCAAGGCTGGTCAGGAAGCCTTCAACCCCGTCAAGGGCTCCATCTGCGCCCGCACCGACTGCGACAAGACCCTCTTCGGTGAATATCTCCAGTCTGCCATGGATGACTGGTCCAGCAACGTGGTGGTCGGCTCGCTGACCCACGGCGTGGTGGCCAACGACTCCTGGAAGTCCGAGATCGACACCGCCCTCGGCCTCTTCATCGCCGACGGCAACGTGGAAGCTTTCCAGGCTGCGCTGGTTGCGGCTTGTACTGCCTCGGGCCCGTGCAAGTAAAGTAGTGTAGAATCATTGGGGCTCCGCGCAAGTGGAGCCCCAATCCTTTTTTGCAACACAAAAGAGGTTCCGATGCTGAGAGATAAAGACCGATACTTATCCATTCTGCTGATATCACCGTCCATCCTGGCGGTGTTGATTTTCGTCTACGGATTCATCGCCTGGTCGGTGCGGGTATCTCTGAGCAAATGGAAGGGCCTCAACGCCGATTACACCTGGAATGGCATCCAAAATTATCTAAACCTGTTTTCCGATCCGCGCTTTGCCGTGGATGTGCGCAACACGTTGATCTTTACGGGGGTCTTCGTAATCGGAAGCATCCTGCTCGGCTTCCTCCTGGCAGTCATGCTCGACCAGGGTCTGAAGGGCGAAAGTTTTTTCCGCAGTCTGTTCCTTTTCCCAATGGCGATCTCATACATTGTCACGGGCGTGGTCTGGCGCTGGTTGATGAACCCTGCCAGCGGATCGCGCACCAGCGGCTTGAACCTGCTATTTTCCAATCTTCATCTTGATTTCCTGCAAAATGCCTGGCACACCACGCCCTATTGGGGTATCGCCGCGATTGCGCTGGCGGCCATCTGGCAGATGTCTGGGTACACCATGGCGCTCTACCTGGCGGGCCTGCGCTCCATTCCCGTGGAATTGCGTGAGGCGGCCCAGATCGATGGCGCGACCGAATTTCAGATCTATCGCTACATCATGCTGCCCCTGCTTTCACCCGTGACCCTGAGCGCCCTGATTATCCTCGGTCACATGTCGCTCAAGGTTTTCGACCTGATCATCGCCATTGCGGGCAAACAACTTCCACTGGACGTGCCCGCCATTTACATGTGGCAGACCACCTTCGACGGCCTGTTCTACGGGCGCGGCGCGGCGATCGGCATCCTGCTGCTGCTCAGCGTGGCCGTGCTGATTATCCCCTACATCCGCTACACCTTGAAGACGGAGACTGAAGCATGAAAATGAAATCCCGTCTTGCCAAAAACTGGTTGTACGTGCCGCTCATTCTGATGGCGGTCTTCTACCTAATTCCCATGTACGTCATGCTGGTGACGGGCTTCAAGAGCTTCGCCGAGATCGACCTGAAGACGATGTGGAACCTGCCCTCGGGCATTCATTTCGACAACTTCATCGAGGCCTTCTCCAAGTTGTCTCCGCACCTGTGGAATAGTTTTTTGATGGTGATCCCGGCTGCCCTGATTTCCTCTGCGCTGGGGTCATTGAACGGATTTATCCTTGCCAAGTGGAAATTCCGCGGCGCAGATGTGATCTTCCCGTTCATCCTGTTCGGCATGTTCATCCCTTATCAAAGCATCCTGATCCCGCTGGTGGTGTTCATGCGCACCATTACGATGCCGGTGGGGGCGTTCTTTCAAAGTGTCGGGATCGATTTCCCTGTCAGCCTGGCTGCTCTTGCGCTGGCGCACATCATCTACGGCATCCCCATCACCACGCTTACTTTTCGCAACTACTATGCCAGCCTGCCGCAGGAGCTGCTCGAAGCCGCCAAGATCGACGGCGCGGACATGCTCGGCATCTACCGCTGGATCCTGCTGCCGATCTCTCTGCCCAGTTTCGTGGTGGTGTTGATCTGGCAGTTCACCTCTGCCTGGAACGACTTCCTTTTTGCGGTGGTATTAACGGGTAACAGCGACTGGCCCATCACGGTGGCACTCAATAACATGGCTGGCAGTCAGATTATTGCCTGGAACGTGCAAATGGCCGGCTCCCTGCTGGCCGCCCTGCCCACCCTGCTGGTGTACATCTTCCTGGGCCGCTACTTCCTGCGCGGCCTGCTGGCGGGTTCTCTCAAAGGCTAAGGCTGGGCCTGTCCCATCCTGCAAACATAATTTTCCTTCCGGAGTCATTCATGAACGCTCCCTTATTGGAAATGAAAAACATCACCAAGGAATTCCCCGGCGTGAAGGCATTGGACAACGTCAGTTTCCAGGTCGCCCAGGGAGAAATCCACTGTCTCGTCGGCGAGAACGGCGCGGGCAAATCCACGCTCATGAAGGTGCTGAGCGGCGTGTATCCGCACGGCTCGTACTCGGGGGACGTGCTCTTCGGAGGCGAAGTCCAGCGCTTCAACGGCATCAGCGACAGCGAGAAGGTGGGCATTGCCATCATCTACCAGGAACTGGCGCAGTTCCCCGAATTGACCGTGTACGAGAACATCTTCCTGGGGCACGAGATCAAAACCGGCTTCCTGATGGATTGGAACGAAACCATCAAGCGCGCCACCGAGATTCTCAAAAAGGTCAAACTCGACGTCAACCCGGCCCTCAAGATCAAGGATTTGGGCGTGGGCAAGCGACAGTTGGTCGAGATCGCCAAGGCCCTCAGCAAGGACGTCAAACTGCTGATCCTCGACGAACCGACCGCCGCGCTGAACGAGGTGGACAGCGAAAATCTGCTGAACCTGCTGCGCGACCTGAAACACCACGGCGTGACCTGCATCCTGATCTCGCACAAGTTGAAGGAAGTCATTCAGATCGCGGATACGGTCACGGTTCTGCGCGACGGTCAGACCATCTGCACGTTGAGCGCCCAGCAGGGGCAAGTCAGCGAACAGATCCTGATCAAGAACATGGTCGGACGCGAGATCGACAACATCTATCCCAGGCGCGAACGCGGACAGACGGGCGAGGTGGTGCTCGAAGTCAGGAACTGGAATGCCTACGACCCGAACGCCGGGCGGGCCGTCCTGAAGGACGTCAACTTCAACCTGCGCAAGGGCGAGATCATCGGCTTCTCGGGACTGATCGGCTCCGGGCGGACGGAACTGGCCCTGAGCATCTTCGGCAACCCCGACGGCTATCACCTGAACGGCGAATTGTACGTGAAGGGTGAACAGAAACGCTTCGGGCATCCGCGCGACGCCATCGATGCGGGGGTAGCCTATGCCACCGAGGACCGCAAGGGCGACGGCTTGATCCTGATCCAGGACGTCAAGCAGAACATCACCCTGGCCAACCTGCGCGAAATCGCCGAACAGGGCGTGGTGGATAACAACGCCGAGGTCAAGGTCGCCAACGAGTACAAGACCAGCCTCAACATCAAGACCCCCACCGTCGAGCAGAAGGTCTCCAACCTGAGCGGCGGCAACCAACAGAAGGTCTGTCTCGGCAAGTGGTTGTTCGTCAAACCCGAAGTCCTGATCCTGGATGAACCGACGCGCGGCATCGACGTGGGCGCAAAATACGAAATCTATACCATCATGACCCGCCTTGTGGAACAGGGGATGAGCATCATCATGATCTCGTCCGAACTTCCCGAGGTGCTGGGAATGAGTGATCGAGTCTACGTGGTTGCCTCGGGGAAGATTGCGGGCGAACTGCCCATCGCCGAAGCCACGCAGGAAAAAATCATGCACCTTGCGACGAATTAGGAGGCAGAACCATGTCTTTTTTCAATAATGCAAAAACCGTACTGCAGCAGAACATTCGCGAATACGGTATGTACATTGCCCTATTTGTGATCATGGCCATATTTACGATCACGACGGGCGGCACCTTCATCTCGTCGCGTAACATCGTCAACCTGGTGAACCAGACGGGATATATCGCCGTGCTGGCGGTCGGCATGACGCTGGTCATCATCATCCGCCACATCGACTTGTCGGTCGGCTTTCTCGGCGGTTTTCTCGGCGCGGTGGCGGCCATCGCCATGGTGCAGTGGCATTTTCCCGTATATGCGGCCATCCCTCTGACCCTGGCGCTCGGGATCCTGGCTGGGCTCATCACCGCTTTTCTGGTGGCGCAGATGAAAATCCCCGCCTTTGTGGCAACGCTGGCCGGCTGGTTGATCTATCGCGGAGCCATCCTGGTTGTGACGGAAAGCACCGGCACGATCGTAATTCCCGATGAGACCTTCAATGCCATTGGAAACGGCTTCATTCCCGATATTCCAGGCCTGGAAGCGTTTTTACCGGGTGTGCATAAATTGACCCTGATCATCGGGATCATCGCCATCATCCTGTTTGTCATCAGTGAGATCAACAGCCGAAAAAAGAAGGAAGCTTATAACTTCGAAGTGCTGCCGAACGACATGTTCATCATTAAATTGATTTTCATGGCGTCCCTGGTGGGCGGCATCACCTGGCTGCTCGCGGGCTATCAGGGCCTCTCCTGGACGGCGGTGGTGGTGCTGGTGGTGGTGATCATCTATCATTTCATCACGACCCAGACCGTGCTCGGCAGGCATATCTACGCCGTCGGCGGCAACCCGGAAGCGGCCGAGTTGAGCGGCATCAACGTAAAGAAAATCACCTATATCGTTTTTGGGTCGATGGGCATGCTGTCGGCTTTGTCGGGCATCCTGTTCGCGTCGCGCTTGCAGTCTGCCACCACGACAGCCGGATCCCTGTGGGAATTGGACGCCATTGCCGCGGCCTTCATCGGCGGCGTATCGCCCGCGGGCGGCATCGGCAAGGTGGCCGGGTCGATCATCGGCGCGCTGGTGATGTTGTCATTGACCAGCGGCATGAACCTGATGGGCATCGGCATTTCCTACCAATACATTGCCAGAGGCGCGGTGCTCGCGGCGGCCGTGATCTTCGACGTAACCACCCGCAACCGCGGCAAATAATCGGCCATTCCAATATCACTGAACAGGCCCGGCCTTATCGCCGGGCCTGTTGCTTTATACCCGGCGCGCGCACAAATGGCTTTTTTTCAAGGATGGGAAAAAGCACTTTGTGTGCGTGGGTAATATATAATGACGCCCATGCAACGACCTTCCAACACCACCATTGTTTTTCTGACCGCAGGTTGTTTCCTGGCCTTTTTCGTCTTTGGCTTTACCGACAACCTCAAAGGCGTCACCCTGCCCGCCATGCTAACCGAAATGCGCATCAACCCCGGCGTAGGCGGCAACGTCTTCTTCGGCGAATACCTCGGGTTTATCATCGCCACCCTGGTCACAGGCATCCTCGCGGATAAGTTCGGCCTCAAGATCGTTATCATTCTGGCGGGCATCAGCATGTTCCTGGGTGTGGGCGGATACAGCACATTCACCTCCACCTGGCTGCTTTCCGCTGCGCTGTTCGTGCTGGGATTGGGACTGGGCGCCCTCGAACTCGGCCCGAATGCCATCATCGTCAGCCTGCACCACAAGCGCAAGGGCCTGTTCCTCAACCTGATGGCTGTCATGCACGGGCTGGGTTCCATGATCGCCCCGCTGGTCGCGGGTGCGCTGCTCAGCATCAGCATTTCCTGGCGCAGCATCTACCGCTGGGATCTGCTCCTGATTGCGGCCTTTGTTCTGGTTTTTGTCTTCCTGCGTTTTCCGCGCAGCCAGGAAAAAGCCACCCTCGACTTCCGCGAGATCCCGCGCGTGGCTTTCAAGGGACAAATGCCCTGGTTCTATGCGGCCATCGGTTTTTACGTGGCCGCCGAGATCGGTATGGCCTCCTGGCTGGTCACGTTCCTGCAAGGAGCGCACGGCTTCTCCGTGACGGCCAGCAGCCAGGCGCTCTCGTTCTTCTTCGCCATGCTCATGGTCGGGCGGCTTCTGGGCGGCTTTGTGGTGCATCGCATCGGCTACCTGCGCTCGATCCTCTTCGCATCCATCGGCGCGCTAGTCTGCCTGACGGCGGGACTCTTCGGGCCGGACAATCTGTCCTTCCTCCTGCCGTCGACGGGCCTGTTCTTCTCGATCATCTTCCCCACCATCACCGCCGCCGTCTCGGATGCGCACACCGAAAACATCAATACCGTGCTGGGCGTGCTCTACACCTTTGCAGGCATTGGCGCGCTGCTCGGCCCGTGGCTGACAGGCTGGGGCATCGACCTGTTGGGCCTGCACACGGGATTTGCCATCATCCTTGTCCTGGCCCTGCTGACTCTTGGTTCGATTTACACTCTGTGGAAAGGAAGACCGCATGACACAACCGCTTAACTGGGGATTACTCTCCACCGCGCGGATCAACCGCGCCCTGATCAAGCCGCTTCACAAATCCAAACGGACCCGCCTGCTGGCCGTCGCTTCGAGAAGCCTGGACTCGGCTGAGGCCTACGCCCGCGAGTGGAAGATTCCCCGCGCCCTCGGCAGCTACGAGGCCCTGCTGGCCGACCCCGAGATCGACGTGATCTACAACTCCCTGCCGAACCACATGCATGCCGAGTGGACGGTCAGGGCCCTGCGCGCGGGCAAGCACGTGTTGTGCGAGAAGCCCATGGCGCTCAGCCTGGCCGAAATGGACGGGATCCTCTCCGCCGCAAACGAGACGGGGAAGATGGTGGCCGAGGCCTTCATGTACCGTCATCACCCGCAGACCCTGAAGGCGCAGGAAATCGTTGCAAGCGGCGCGCTTGGCAAATTGCAATTCATTCGCGGCGCCTTCTCCTACATCATCACCCGCCTGGACAGCTATCGGCTGGATGCGCGGATGGGCGGCGGCAGCATCTGGGACGTGGGCTGTTATCCCATCAGCTACGCGCGCACCCTCGTCGGCGCGGAACCGCTCGAGGTGTTTGGCTGGCAGGTCCAGGGTCCGAGCGGAATCGATGAGACCTTCGTCGGACAGATGCGTTTCGAGGGCGGCATCCACGCCCAGATCGATTGTGGATTCAAATTCCCGTCCCGCTCCTACATGGAAATCGTCGGCTCGGAGGCTGTTTTACACGTAGCCAGCCCGTACAAACCCGGCCGCAGGGAACAGATCACACTGACCCGCGGTGACCAGGTCGAGAAGATCAGGATATTTTCAAGCACGGACCTGTACATGGGGGAAGTGGACGATCTGTGCGACGCTATCCTGTTCGGCCGTTCCCCGCGCATCACCCTGGCCGACAGCCGCGCCAACCTCGCCGCCATCCTGGCCTTGCTCGAATCAGCCCGAAGCGGCAGACCGGTCTCGCTATAAATCAAAGGGCGCCGAGATCATCTCGATGCCCTTTCTATTTCCTCTTTCGTCTTTCCTTACTTGTACACCTGCGGGTTGACACAATTCGGCAGGTGCTCCCCCTTCAAGCCTGCAATCAAATTTTGCGCCGCCATCCAGGCCATTTTGTCGCGCGTGGTCTTGCTGGCGCTGGCGATATGCGGGACGATCAGCGCGTTGTCGAGCGTGAGCAGGGGATGATCCATCGGCAGGGGCTCGGGTTCGGTCACGTCCAGGGCGGCGGCAAAGATGCGTTTTGCCTTCAAGGCCTCGTACAGGGCGTCCAGGTCCACGACGGGGCCGCGCGAGGTGTTGACCAGCACAGCGGTGGGCTTCATCAGCGCCAGGTGGGCGGCGTTGATCAGGTGACGGGTATCCGCCGTCAGCGGGGTATGCAGCGAGATGAAATCCGACTCTTCGAACAGGGTATCCAGATCGACGTGGGTGGCCTTGATCTCGGCGGGCGGCCTGGTCTCCAGCGGATCGTAGTAGATGACGCGCATGTCGAAGCCCGACGCGCGGCGCGCCATGGCCTTGCCGATGCGCCCAAAGCCGACCAGCCCCAACGTGGCGCCCTTGAAATCCACACCCAACAACAGAGACGGGCTCCAGGTCTTCCACTTGCCTGCGCGCACGTAGCGTTCGCCTTCCGCAATGCGGCGGCCGGCCGTCATCATCAAGGCAAAGGCGAAGTCGGCGGTGGCATCAGTCAGCACATCGGGCGTGTTGCCCACGGGCAGGCCGCGCTGGGTGGCGGCGGGCACGTCGATGTTGTCGAAGCCGACCGCCTGGTTGCTGATGACCTTCAACTGTGGACCCGCGGCGTCCATGACCTCGCTGTCGATCCTGTCGGTCAACAACGTGACCAGCCCGTCCACGCCGCGCACACGTTCGAGCAGTTCTTCGCGGCTGGGCGGAAGCTCCCCAGGCCAGACATCGGCGTCGCAGAATTCAAGCACCAAATCCAATCCACGGTTGGGGATGGCGCGGGTTACAAACACTTTTGGTTTTTTCATGACTATCTCCGTAAAATGGTTCTGCTATGATAACAGAAATGGCCCCGATTCGTTTCGCCTGTCTGTCCCGCAAAGCGCGCCCCTGGCGGGACAGATTTGAAAAGAGCCAGGCGCTGGCCTGGCTCTCGCATCATTTGCCTTCGTCTGTATTCTTCCACACCCCCAATTTGGGGCGCATCAGCGGGCGGGTCGAGGTGGACAAACGGGTCTCGTAAAAGACATCGTCCGTCTGGGAAAACGCCGAGATCTGGAACAGGTTGCGTTTGACCAGCAGGTCGGCCAACGCGCGCGCCTGCTCGGGTTTGACATCCAGCCGCTTCATAAGCTCTGAAAAGGAAATGCGTCCCACCCGCAGCGCATAATGCAGGGTGGAAAGCAGCGGCTCGGGGAAGACATTCACGTCCGTGGGACGCAGGTCATCCTTTCGGTCGCGTAACTGCTTGCAGACTTCGTCGAATTGCTTTTGATCCATGAGGCTCTCTCGTGCAGGAAAATCAAATCGGGATGAAGACAAAATACGCTGAGACAAGCGCCCGATCTCTCCACAGGCTGCAACCAATTATAGTGGAGTGGATTTGAAAATCAAACCCCTTTGGCAGGCTCGGGGCAGGAATTAAGAAATTCATTCGGCCAAAATAGGATGGATGTCAGACCATACGGGCAGGCGGGTGCGCACCCACCTGCCCGTGGTTTGATTCCGATCCGCTGGGCGCTACTCCCCGCGCAGCAGGCTCAGGAGCGAGTTCATCATCTTGGTGCGGTACTCGATGGCGGCCGACACGTTCTGCTGGTGTACCTCGAAAACAGCCATGTCCACTTCGAGCTTGGACTCGCCCTGCTGCATCGGGATGACGTTCTTGCTGTCGCCGTCCAGGTTGATCTCGGTGCGCGCCGCCAGTTTGGCCCCATCGAACGAGGCCGCGCCGAGCTCCACGTAGGAGGTTTCGACGACCATCTGGGAAACGTCTTTCACGTACTCCGCAATGCGGTTTGCCGAGGTCTTGATCGCTTCGCGCAATTCACTAGCCATGAGTCTCTCCTTGGGTCAGGTTTTGATGGGTTTTGATCAAAGCAAGAATTTCGGTTACATACTTCCACGCCGCGGGCAGGGCCAACAAGGCTCCCGCTGGGGTGGTTAACAACATGGATAATTTCGCGGCGCCGCCCGTCACCGTGGAGAACATGCGCATACGCAGCGCGCGCGTCTTGACGGCCACTTGCAGCGAACGCCGATGCAGCGCGATCTGCTGTGCATCCAGATCCACCAGCCAGACGGTATCGCTATCGCCGCTCCAGCCGACGGTCGTCCGCGCCAGGAGGTGGCCTGCGACGTTGGTTTCGACCCAGGCAAAGTGCATCACCTCGCGCTGGAGCTGGCCGGTGAAGGTCTCGAACTGGATACGCGCCTGCTCCCAGGCCGCATAGGCCGCGTCGCCAATGGCATAGGACTCCACCCCGCGTCCCTGCTCCAATTGACGCGCCTGTTCGAGCAGGCTGAACATCTCCGCCTCAGGGGTCTCCGCTTCGAAGCCGTAGGAGACCACCTCGAACGAGACCGCCGCCCCACGCGGCGCGGACGCGGTGAGCGCGTCCAGGCGGGCGGGGACGGTCGCGAGCGCAGACTCCGCCTCGGCGACCTGCGCTTCGGCCTGGGCCAGGGCCTGCTCCGCTTCGAACGGGTCGGCGGGCAGGCTCACCTTCCAGACGGGCGCGGCGGGATCTGCCTCCGCCTCCCCCAGCGCATACGAGACGGGCGCAGCCTGCGACTCCCACGGGCCGACCAGGCCGATGGGTTCTTCCTCAGGAAGGGTAAGTTCGAAGATCGCAGGCATGCTGGATGGTTCAGGATTTCGGCGTGAAGACACTCGCCAGGCTGCCCGCCGTGGAGACGATGGCTTTCATCAACTCGGCGCGGCTCTCGCGAGCCTGGTTGACCATATCCATGTGGACGGCCCATACGGCGGTGTCGAGCTCGCCGTCGGTTTCGGGCACGCACACCAGGGTATCGCCATCGATCTTGACGTAGGTCATGGCGCGCAGTTGGACGCTGCCCACCAACTCTGACTTTTCCTTGTCGTAGGTGACCGAGCCGATGTCCTCGCTGACGTAGGTGCGCACGTCAAGGGTCAGGGCGTCATCGAGCGCCTTACTCAGGAAGCTGCCCAATTTCTGGATGAAATTCTGGGTGGAATCGGCCAGCTTGCCCTGGCTTTCGGCGTCGAACCAGCCGTAGTTGGCCACCGGCGCAGACTCGGCCTGGGGCACGGGAGCAGGCTCGGGCGCGGAGGGAACGGGCGTTTCATCCTTCGAGAAATCGGGCATTGCCGGGATATCCGCAGTGGGACGGGGTTTGCTCATATCGCAATCCTTTCTCAAGCCATCAGTTTTACAAAGGGATCGCCCAGCACCACGTAGTTGCGGGCGTCGTTGGTGGCGGTCCACATGCCCGCCAGATCGGTGGGCGCGACCTTTAAGTCGTACTCCATCTCGCCCAGGGTGTAGGCCAGTTCAGAGGCGAGCTCGGCATAGCGGCCGTTGAAATACTCGAAGGCATATCCGACCGGCCAGCCGTCGAACAGTCGTTTGATCGCCGACTCGAAGACAGCCAGCTGCGGGCCGGCCTTGCCCCAGGTGAAGGAGTAGCCCCAGGCGCGCTCCACGTGGCCGATGACCGCCAGCGCGCCGCCCCTGGGATGGGATAACAAGCGTTGGGGCAGTTTGGCGATGAAGTTCTTCGGGGCGATCTCGCCGCGCCGTTTGAAGGCCTGCTTCGAGAACTCGTCCAGTTTGGGCGTGCCCGCGCCATAACAGGCGAAGAAGAACGCCACCAGGCCGAAGACGTTGGCATTGTCCGCCAGGTCGTCTGCGGCAAAATAAAAATCCTTGCCGATGGGCTTGCGCCATTCCTTGGGCCCGGGCCAATCCTGGCAAAGCAGGGCGCCCTGGTTGTTGAGCTGCAAGGCATCGCCGTTGGGGAAACCCATGCCGTGGCTGGCGGCAAACAACAGAGCGGGAGTATCCTTTCCACCCAACACGTTGGACAGGTCGGACTTGGTGGCCTTCTCGGCGGCCATCTTCCCGATCTTCCAGCCCGCTTCCTTCGCGAAGGAGGCGGCCAGGGGCTTGACAAGTTGTTCGGCGCTCATGTTGGTGGCCACATCGTCATGGTTCGCAACGCCGAAGAAGGCGGCCGTCCTGCCGAGCGACAGCTTCTTCTTCTCGGCGCTGACCACACTGTTGGCGTAATTCCAGTAATCCTCGGGCTTGTCGAAAAAGATCCTGCCGACCGCATGCTGAACATCCAACTGGATCTGGAAGTTGTAGGGGATCTGCTCGGGGTCGCCCACCAGGAGCATGTAGTAGGGCACAATATCGGGGTCGACAGGGCCCGGGCCCGCGCCGTGGCGGACGAGCCATTCATCCTTGGTTTCGTACTTTTCGTTCGGCTTGAATCGATAGCCTTCGCTGCCGGTATATTCATGGTAGCGTTTGCCCGCCTGCGATTTGCGCCAGTCGAGCAGCGGCCTGAGCGCCTTGACGATGGTGGGATCGACATTGTGGGGGAAGATGACGCCCCAGCCCGCGGAGGACAGGTCGAGGTAATCGGTGCCCTCCTTGGCGGTCATGTCCACGATCTTTTCCTTGTTCGTATCGGCGTACTTGCTCCACCAATCCTTCAACGCCTGCGCCTCAGCCGGGTCGCGCGGCTGGCCGCTGATGGCGGCCGCCATGGTCTCCGGCGCCACGGGCGGAATGAGATACTCCCCCGTGGTCGCATCGATACCGTTGAAAAACAGTTCCTCGCTCATCAGTCACCTCTCCGGATCATGGTGCAGTCGAATTGTTGTTCTTGGCGCGGTCGGGCTGGCAGAAGACCGCCTGCCCGGGGGCGGTAAATCCGACCGGGGCGTGGCAGGTGTTATCCACACCCGCCAGGTCCTTGAGCGGATAATACCTGGTCAAAAATCTCAGCGGCGAACCCGCCTGCTCGAGCGTGAAATGATCGTTGTAATCGAACCAGGCCGGTTTGAACGGGTCGCGGCTGGCCCAGGCCAGCCAGGCATAGACCGGGTCGCTGGCGATGACGCCGCGCTGGAATGCAATCTGGACGCGATTCGCGTCGAGCGGATCGACGCGCGCCCAGGCCAGGTCGGGGGCGTCACCGGTGCCCTGGTCGAACACCAGGACCTCGTAGCCGTTCCCCTCCTGCGGCGGATCGGACACGTAGGCAATGGCGTTGCCGACGTCGCCGTTCTTGTCGAACCAGATGCGCACGCCGCTGGTGGACCATTCCTTGCCGGGCGTCAGGGTGGAGACGAAGTAATCGCCGCGGCCGTCTGCATCCAGGTCAAGCTCGATGCCGTAATTGCCGTACAACCCATCCCCGCGCGGCCCGGCCAGGGTGATCGAGAAATACAACCAGTCCTTGTCCTCCGCGGAGGAGGCGTGGATGATGTCCACGTCCGGGTAGTAAATGTTCATCTCGCCGCCGTTGAACGGACGCTCGAACAAATTGAGGTCGAACTCGTCGCCGCCCACGGCGCGCAGCTCGCTGGCAGAAGACGAGGAGTCGATGTCATTCATCTGGCTGTCGGCCGCGATGGGCGCTTCGCCCGGGCGTTTGAGCGCAGCCGCGGAAGGTCCGGGCGGGTCGACCACCGGCGCGCCCGAGTCGGTCGGGCAGGCCGCATTCAGGTACTGGCGGCACTCCTCCTCGGTGAACTCGCGGGTGGTGCGCTGACCGGCCAGGGTGATCAATTCCTCCAGGCCGAAGACAAAGGCGCGCACCGTGCCGTCACGCCCGGCGCTGTACAGGTATTTCCCGTTCGGGTTGACGTTGACCGCGTAGATGCGGTCGGTGTGCCCGTAGGTTTGGAATTCCGTGGTGCGGTCCTCCAGGTTCCACAGGATGCCGACGCCATCGGCGCCGCCGCTGTACAGGAATTTCCCGTCGGCGCTGAAGGCCAGGCTGAAGATGGTATCTCCGCGTCCACGCATGGGCGCCTGCGGCTCACCCAGGCGGTCCGGGTCCATATCCCAAAGGATGATGCTGCCGTCGTCCCCACTCGAAGCCAGCCACTTTCCATCCGGGTCGAAGGTCACGGTTTGAACGATGTCGGTATGGCCGGCGAGGACGGCCTGGCGGGCGCCGCTCTTTGCATCCCACAGCACGATGACCTGGTCTTCATACCCCACGGCCAGGATGGAGCCATTGGGGCTGAATTTCAGCGAAAAGACCGCGCCCCACTCGGAAACCAGGTCCAGGGAAGTTGCGCCCGTTTCGGCGTCCCAGACCTTGACGGTTCCATCCTTTCCGCCGCTGGCCACGCTCCTGCCGTCCGGGCCGAAGTCGATGGCCGACAACGGGCTTTGATGCTGCTCGAAGACAAGCTGTTCGACGCCTTTGGAAATATTCCAGATGCGGGCCGTGCCGTCGCGGCCGCAGGTGGCGATGAGACTCCCGTCGGGGCTGAATGCAACGCCGTCCACGATGCCGCTATGCCCGGTCTGGATGGGGGTGACCATGCGTCCCGAGACGGTATCCCACACCCGCAGGATGCTGTCGCCGCCCGCGCCGACCAGTCGGGTCCCATCCGGGCTGACGGCAATATCGTACACGATGGCGTGATTATCGAACGTGATCATCTCACGGCTGCCTTCGGGCGCGATGTTCCACAGGCGCACGGTATTGTCCTTGCTGCTCGTGGCAATGCGTTTGCCATCCGTGCTGAGGGCCAGGTTGTAGATCTGATCCTTGTGGCCGACCAGCACAAAGCCCGGACGCCCGTAGGTCGTGTCCCAAAAACGGATGGTGCGGTCGGCGCTGACGGAGATGAGATTCGAACCGTCGCGGGTGAAGGCCACGGCGTAGATCCAATCCCGGTGACCAGTGATAACCAGCGACTGGGGCGCGGCGGGGACACTGATGTCCCACAGGATGATGGCGCGATCCTCGCCGGCCGTCGCCAGGCGTTTGCCGTCAGGGCTGAAGGCCACGCTGTTGACGTAGCCGGTATGACCCTCCAGGCGGTGAAGCGGACGGCGCGTGCCGGCGTCCCACACGATGGCGAGCGAGTCCGAACCCGCGGTGGCGATGCGCGTTCCATCGGGGCTGAAGGCCACGGACTGAATGTCGCCGCTGTGGCCGCCCAGCAGGGGTTGAATGACATTATCGGCCAAACGCCACACGACCGCCACACCCTTCTCGCCGCCGCTCACCAGGAGCGTGCTGTCCGGGCTGAAGGCCAGCCCCCAGACGACTCCCTCCTGCACCTGGCGGGAGTCGATCAGCCCCCAGGTGGTGGCGTCATACAACAGGACGCGGCCGTCGCCGGTCGCGGCCGCAAGCTGCTTGCCGTTCGGGCTGAAGATCACGTTGGTCACGCCATAGTCACCTTGAGTGGGCGCAAGCACGGTGATGGTGCGCAACAGATGGCCGGTGATCGTATCCCAGATCTTGAGCGTGCCGTCACTGCCCACTGTGGCAAGCCGCTGTCCGCTCAGGCTGAAGGAGGCGCCCCAGACCGTTCCCGAGTGGGTGAAGGAATCGGTGCTGGAAATGAGCGGGTCGCGCAGAACGTGTTCCGCACGCATGGCGGGTAATGCCTGGCGCAGGGCATCCTCCGCCTGGTTGATGGCGCCCTCCATTTCGGGCTGCGTCAGGTCGACGCCCTGAATGGCCTGCAAGGCCAGGCGGATGCTCAACTCGGGGTCGACCGTCAGGTTGCTGACCGACTTGGCGGCCAGCTCGCGCAACTGGGCGATCTGCAGGTTGATGTTGGCGATCTGTTCCTTTTGATAAGCCAGGGCTTCCTGTTCCTTGGCGATGGCCTCCTGCGCCTTGGCCTTGGCCTCCTGCTGGTTGGCGCGTTCGGCTTCCGCGTTGGCCTTGACCTCCTCCTGGGTGGCGCGGGCCGCCTCGGCCTGGGCCTGGAAGAAGAAAAAGATCGCGGCCACGGTCAGGACGGCCATGAGCACCGCCGCCCAGCGAATGAGCAGATTCGTGCGGCGTTCGCGCTGGCTGGTCAGATACTCGCTGCGGCAGGCATCCAGGAATTCCTGTTCGGCCGGCTGGAGGCTTTCGGCGTGAGCCTTGGACCACTCCACCGCGTCGAGGTAGGCGTTGCCGTGCAGCAGGAGCGAATCGGGGCGGCCCTGGTTGTTCCACAGGTCGGCCTGGCGCTGGAAGACGTTCAGGTTCTCGACGAACCAGGCGGCATTGTTGCGCCGAATGGGACGCGTGAGGCGGTCGTGGGCCAGCTCGAACCACACCGCGTTGCCGCGTTTATCCGCGCGGACGAGATAGGCTTCCTGCAGGGCCTTGATGGTCGGGTTCGGGAGTCCCCCGCTGGCGTCCGGCTCCATCAGCACCTGGCCGCGGATGCCGTTCACGGTGATGAGTTTACGGTCGAACCACTCGCGCACCTGGCGCTCGCTCACGTTCGAGCTGGCGGCCACACTGCTGACATGGAAGGCGTAATAATCGCCCAGGGCGTCGTCGATATTGCCCGCCTTGGCCACGTCATCCACGGTGAGTGTCTTGCGGCCCCCCAGCGTGGCCCACAGGCGGCGGCAAACCACCTGCAACTGCACCGGCTCGACGTACAGGCCAAGCTGTTCGAGGGCGGTGCCGTCCGTTTGCTGGACGCGGATGCGGCGCAGGTCATCCACCAGGCGGGAGGCGGCCGCATCCTCGAACTCCACGCCGCTGTCCCGTGCGGGGTTTTGGATGGCTTCGATGGCCGAACGCGCATCCAGGAAATCGAGGCGGTAGGTGACGGTCAGGCGGTTGGGGATCGGGCGCGTATACGGCTCGATGGCCGCCAGGTAATCCTCGCGCAGGGCGAACAGGGCCCACAGGTTGCGATCCCTGAGCATCTCGCCGACCTGGTTGAAGAACTCGATCTTGGCATCGCGGTCCACGGCGCTGACGCGCACCAACTCCTCGAACTGATCGAAGATAATGAAACGCGAGGCATCCGGGTCGAAATTCTTGATGTGCTGCACGCCGCGTTCAGGATATGCCTGCATGTACTGCGGCAGGGTCATGCCTGCCAGTTCCTTCGGGGAGTGCTGCTCGCGGGCGGGGAATTCCCCTTCCAGGGAACGCAGGACGCTAAAGGAGTAACGATTAAAACCCGGCTTTTCGGCAAACCCATCGGGCGGATCCATGTTCACGCGCACCGTACGCAGGGTCCAGAAGCCCTGCTCACGCATTTGCGGGACGAGGCTGGCATTGATCAGCGAACTCTTGCCCGCACCCGAAGGGGAATGGAGCAGGACAATGCGCTCGGCGATCAGCAGGTCCAGCAATTCGGCGCCTTCGCGCGAACGGCCGTAGATCGTCTCGCCGGTGATGAAGGAGCGCGGACCCACGTAGGGATTGGAACCGGCACGTAACTGGCTGTTGGAAGATACCATGCTCAACTCTCCTTCCCATTCGCGGTTCGCTGCGCCACCAGCTCACGAATGAAATCCGCCGACTGACCCCAATAGATGCTGATCGAGTCGTCTTCGAAGTAATCCTCGAGATATTCGCGCGCGCGGCGCGGATCGTAGTTGCGGATTTCATCGGGGTCGACCTGCACGGCAATGTGGGCATACTTGCTGCGCCGTCCGCCTCCCTGCAGGTCCATGATCGAGCGGAAGAAAATGCGAAAGGCCCAGTCATCGAGCTGGAAGCCCAGGAACATCAGCGCGGTATCGGTAAGGGCCCGCCGCACCACCGTGGGGATCAGATCCTTGTTGCTGGTCACGCCGATCAGGAATTCGAAGTAGTCGTCCTCGGTCAGCACCAGGGAATCGGGCACGCTGAAATGTCCGAAGAGATGATACACGAGCGGCCGCTCCGCGCTGGGGCGATACTCGGGTTCCTTGTCGTAAATGGAGCTCGCGCTGAAACGTTCACTCCAGGGGCAGATGACCATCTGTGGGTCGACACCCGCCTCCTTGAGCGCATCGGTCATCATGTTGTCGTAGTTGGTGGTGACGTAAATGGGCAGCTTCAAGCCGGCCAGCACGCGGTGCTGTTCCAGTTCATCGACCGAGCGCAGTTTCTGCCCGCCAAACGAGATCAGGTCGATGAGCGACGCCTGCGCCCCTTTCAAGGTATCGGGCAGGTCGGCGGCCAGGCGATTCTGGACACGCTCGCGAATGACGTTCTCCAATTCGAGCAGCAGCGTGCTGGCAGACTGGTCGACCGAAAGGAATTGCGTCACCTGCGGGAGCGCATCGCGATAGAAATGCGCCAGCGGATAGCGATACTTTTCCGCCAGGCTGAGGGCCAGGTCGCGCCACGAACCCAGCAGGGCCTCATACAGACCCGCGCCGATGATGGGGGTACACTTGCCCACTTGCAGGCTGGTCAACAGCGAGGGCCACTTCTTGAAATCGGCCTCCCCGCCAAAGCCGGGCGTGTACCAGACGCGGCCGCTGCGCAGGCGCATGAACAGGACGGGCATCCAGAAATCGGAGGCATCCCGCACCACGCCGCGCGCCACCGACATGGCGCGATCCACCTGACCATCCTGTTGCAGTTCGGAAAAGAAGACGGGCATGAAACGCGCGACCGAATCCATGCTGATGTTGCCCTGCATGGCGACCACGGCGGGCACGCCGCCCTCCGCCAGTTTCGGACCGAGGGCCTGCAGCGCCGCCCCCGCGCCTTTACCCGCACTCTGACAGGAGGCCAACACGACCAGGCGCGGCTGCACATCCAGTTCGCGAATACGCGTGACCAGGTCATAGCCCGAGACGCGCGCCACCCCGCCCTGCTCATCCTCCAGCCACAGCCAGGGCTCCTCCTTGACGAAGGAACCATGCGCCGCAAGATAGAGAATATCGCAGCCCGCGCGTAAATGGTCGATGATGCCCTGCAGGGTACAGCGCTCTTCAGGCTTGGAGGGCAGCGCCATGACGGGAATATCCTTGAGCGCCGCCTGGGCGCGGGCCAGCTCAGCGGGCACATCCACGGGCGCCAGCGAGTACTGGTCCAATCCGCCCGGGTTGGCCACGGCCACCAACACCTTGAGGCTGCCCTTCGAGCGCAGTTTGACGGGACGCCAGTCCAGGCTGCTGAGGTAGCGTGAGAAGTAGACCTGCTCGCCCGTGAACAGGGTGGCCTTGTCGTTCTCCGGGTCGCGCAGGGTTTCCCAAAACAGGCCGTTCAGTTCGGGCGCACTCGGCCCGATGATCAGGCGGATGCGCAACGGCGACTGGCCGGTCTGGGCGCTGGCGCGCGCCTTCGAGAAAGCCGCCAGCAGATCCTTGTCAGCGAAGAGAGATTGGGTCAACATCGCGCCATAGGCGGCCGGGTCGACAATCTTCATCAACAGTTCCTGGAAATTGAACTGCACCGCGATGGGATGTCCCTGCCCGACACGAATATCCGCGTCGCTGTTGGGTTGGCTGTAACGCATTTCGACCGTGAACAAGCCTGCTTCACGCTGGTGCAGACCCAGTTCGAGATCAGCAAATTCTGTCAATTTGGTCTCCTGATAAAAACGATCTCAACCTGCGGCCGGGCTTGCAACGATTCGATTTGGAAAGATCATGGCAGGACTGATTTTGAGAATCGATTTGGCGCATGGGCGAAACATCCCCACTCCCTGATGGCAATCTCGTCAACCCGGGCAAACCGCCTCTGCGTTCGGGGTCATGGTGCGAGAACTGTCCAAGCACGGCCATCCTACCTCCAAAATATGGATAAGAACACAATCCCCCATAGCATCGGTGGGGGTAAGGAAATTATACAATAATTCTCTGGATTTCAATCGCGGGAAATGGAGACTGGTTTGGCCCAACCCGCAAACACGATTCCTGAACCTGCCCTGGGTGGTCAAACTTATCAAGGGGCACGCGACCGAAAACAAAAACGCGCCTTTGCAGACGCGTTTTCTTGTGGCGGGGAGGGCGGGATTCGAACCCGCGACCGAGTTACCCCGGCACTCACTTAGCAGGCGAGCCCATTCAGCCACTCTGGCACCTCCCCAGTTCAATCTTTTTCGATCCAAGACTGACGATTTTCGAGTTGCAATTGTAAATCGAAAAGCATCAATCGTAAATCATCAATTGTAAATCGGCTGGCGGAGGGAGTGGGATTCGAACCCACGTAGGTGTGACCCTAACTTGTTTTCAAGACAAGCACCTTCGGCCGCTCGGTCATCCCTCCGAGAGAAACGATTTTACCATAAAAAATCACGGACAAAATTGGTATAATTCTGCCCCTATGGCAAGGAGCAGCATGAAATATCACATTTGGACCGAAGGCTGCCAGATGAACGTGGCCGACTCGCAGCGGGTCGGCTCGTCGCTGGAGCATCTCGGCTATACCTTTACCGATAGACCCGAAGAAGCCGACGTGATCGTCCTCAACACCTGCGTGGTGCGCCAGTCTGCCGAGGATAAGGCCTACGGCCGCTTGTCGTCCCTGAAGCCGCTCAAGCAGAAGAACCCCAACCTCATCATCAACCTGATGGGCTGCCTGGTCGGCGTGCGCAGCGCGGAGAAGTTGAAGCAGAAACTGCCCTTCGTGGATGTTTTCTCCCCGCCCTCCGACCCGGGACCGTTGATCTCGCACCTGACCCAGGGTGAGGTGCGTTCCCTGGAGGATGCCGAGACGGCGCGCCGTTTCCTGATGATGGACGAGGAATTGATCCTGCCGCGGGCCGAGCAGGGCAGGCTGATCAGCGCGCACGTGCCCATCGTCTACGGCTGTTCGCACGCCTGCACCTTCTGCATCATCCCCTACAAGCGCGGCATCGAACGTTCGCGCCCCGTCGGCGACATTGTAGCCGAGGTGCGTTCGCTGGCGAAACAGGGCGTCAAGGAAATCACCCTGCTCGGGCAGATCGTTGACCGCTACGGCAAGGACGTCCCCGACGGGCCCAACCTGGCAAGCCTGCTGCGACTGGTCCATGAAGTGGAAGGCATCGAACGCATCCGCTTCCTGACCTCACACCCCAATTACTTCGGCGACGACCTGATCGAGGCCATCGCCGAGTTGCCGCGCGTCATGCCGCACATCGAACTGCCCATCCAGGCGGGCGATGACGAGGTGCTTTCGAATATGAAACGCGGCTACACCCAGCGGGACTACCGCGACTTGGTGGCCAAAATCCGCGCGCGCCTGCCCGATTGCTCCATTGCCACGGACATCATCGTGGGCTTCCCCGGTGAGACCGAGGAACAGTTCATGCAGACCTATCAGGTGCTGGCCGACCTCAAGCTGGATGTGGCCCACCTGGCCCGTTACTCCACCCGCGAGGGCACCGTCGCCACCCGCCGCATGGACGACAACGTGACCGATGAAGAGAAGATGCGCCGCTTCCGTCTGCTCGAAGAATTGCAGGAGAAAGTCGTCGGCGGGATCAACAGGAAACATCTGGGCGAACAGGTGGAAGTCCTGTTCGAGGAAAAGGTCAAGGGACGCTGGCGCGGGCGCACCCCCACCAACAAGCTGGTCTTTGTCGAATCGGAGGAGGACCTGCGCGGCAAACTGCTGCCCGTCACGGTCACGTGGACGGGGCCCTGGTCGATGCAGGCCAGGCTGCTCAAACAGCCTGTAGTGCTCGCGGCGGATTTGTAATCCGCCGCTGGCTCATGGCAGCCGCTGGATTACAAATCCAGCGGGAGCATTTTGCTTGCGGCGGATTTGCAGATCCGCCGCTTTTTTATGCAGCGCAAAATGGCATTTTGCGTTACAGGTTTACGCAACAAATGGAGGCAATTATGGAAGAGAAGATTCGTCCGCTGGCGATCTGCCTGTTTCGGCGGGGGGAACGGATCCTCGTCATGGAGGGGTATGACCCAACGAAACGGGAACAGTTCTTTCGTCCGCTGGGGGGCGGCATTGAGTTTGGGGAACGGGGCCAGGAAACAGTCCAGCGCGAACTCCTGGAGGAGATCCAGGCCGAGGCGCAGGACATCCACTACCTGTTTACGCTGGAGAACATTTTCACCTTCAACGGGGGGCGCGGCCACGAGATTGTGCTGGTCTACGACGGCCGCCTGAGCGATGAAAGCCTGTACGAACGTGAGGTGATCGAAGGGCCGGAGTACGATCCGTTCCGCAAGGCGCCGATGCGGGCGCGCTGGATGCGGGTGGATGAATTCGGCGACGGCAGGGCCATCCTGTACCCCGACGGCCTGCTGGAACGGCTTTGACGGTTCCCTTAACAAGAAGAACTCCCGCCGGGGCGGGAGTTCCATCTTTAGGTGGCAGAAAGAGTGCTGTTTATGCCGCTGAAGATGTTTCCGAGCATGGGGCCAAAGAGAAGCAATGTCACAAAAACGACAAGTACTACCAAAACAAGGATCAATGCGTATTCAACAAGGCCCTGCGCCCGGTCAAGGGCATGCTTTTGCAATTGTTTCACCTCCTTTCATGTGAGGATGTGTAAATTGTTCTTCCAAGGGTACTGTAGCATGGCCGCACAAAAAAAGCAACTGTCATTTTCCAATATTGGACGGGAATTCAGCAGGATGATATGCCCATCTTTTTTAAAGCCGTGGATTTTTCTTCTCAATCGGTAAAAAACTGCGTCAACTCACAAATCCCCGTTTTCCCTGCCCGTCCTCCCCATGATAAAATACTCTCCATGCAGCCATCCCTGGAAAAACTCAGAAAATTCTTCCGTCTCGAACACGGAAACGGTTATAACAATACAGCCATCATCGGCGGCCTCGCCAAAATGCTCGATTATTGGGAAGGGGAGGCCCGCACAGACGGTCTAACCGAGGAAGTCATCCAGGCTGTCGTTCAGCGCCTGCGCTCCTACGAGAGCCTCACCCCCCCATCGCGCGCCGATGCCCTCAAAGGCCTGTGGAAGCGGATCGGGGAAACCTACCCCGAAGTGGGACAGAAACAACAAGCTCCCTCCCCCACCACGCCGCGCCCCGCCCCGAAGCCTGCTCCCGATAAACCGGCCGAGGCCCAGCCCCAGCCGCAGCACCGACCCCGCCCGGCGGCCCCCGCCCGCTCCGACTCGGTGCCTGGCGCAAAGACCTCCGCCACACCCGTGGCCCTGAATGCCGCGCTGACGGTGCTGCAGGGCGTCGGTCCGCGCCACGCCGAGACGCTGAAACAGCTGGGCATGCACACCCTGGGTGACATGCTGTACTACTTCCCGCGCCGCTACGAGGATTACAGCCAGCTCAAACCGATCAAATCCGTGTGGTACGGCGACCAGTTGACCGTGCTCGGCATGGTTCAGAACGTGGTCACCCGTCCCATTCGCGGCGGCAAGGCCCAGGTCGTGGAAGCCATCCTCACTGACGGCACGGGCGCGCTGCGCCTGACCTGGTTCAACCAACCCTGGATCGCGAACCGCTTGCAGGATGGCGACCAGATCACCGTCTCGGGCAAGGTCGAGCAGTACCTCGGCAAACTAGTCATGAACAACCCCGACTTCGAGCCGGTCGAAGCCGAGAATCTGCACACCAATCGCATCGTCCCGATCTATCCGCTGGCCGAGAAGATCACGCAGAAGTGGCTGCGCAATTTGATGAGCCAGGTGATTACCTACTGGGCGCCGTCCGTGGCCGACCCGCTGCCCGAAAGCGTGCGCAAGGCAGGTGGACTGATGCCGCTGGGCGAGGCGCTGATCCAGGCGCACTTCCCCAAAACCCAGGAAAACCTCAAGGCGGCGCGCGCGCGTCTGGCCTTCGATGAAATCTTCTATTTACAGGTCGGCGTCCTGCGCCAGAAACGCGACTGGAAATCGGTCGAGGCGCGCGTCTTCGAAGTGGACAATGCCTGGATGGGAACACACATCTCCGCCCTGCCCTTCATGCTGACCGAGGCGCAGCAACACGCCGTGGCCGACATCCGCAACGACTTGAAATCGGGCAAACCCATGAACCGCCTGCTGCAAGGCGACGTCGGTTCGGGCAAGACCGTGGTCGCGGCCATGGCCGCCGCCATGATCGTCCAGTCGGGCGCGCAGGCAGCCATCATGGCGCCCACCGCAATTCTGGCCGAACAGCATTATCGTAATTTCACCAAATTACTGGCGGGTGAAAACGGACTCCTGCACGAGGGTCAGGTGCGCCTGTTGGTGGGCGATACGCCCGAGGCCGAGAAGAACGAGATCAACGAGAAGCTGGCGGCGGGCGAGATCAAGATCATCATCGGCACCCACTCGCTGATCGAGGATCCGGTGACCTTCCAGGATTTGCAGTTTGCCGTCATCGACGAGCAGCACCGCTTCGGCGTGGACCAGCGCGCGGCGCTGCGCCAAAAGGGAAACAATCCGCACCTGCTGGTGATGACCGCCACGCCCATTCCGCGCTCGCTGGCCCTGACGCTGTACGGCGACCTCGACCTCTCGATCATGGATGAGATGCCCGCCGGGCGGCAGCCGGTCAACACCTACGTGCTGCGACCGCAGGAACGTGAGCGCGCCTTCACGCTCATCCGCTCACAGATCAAGGACAGCAAACAGGCCTTCATCATTTATCCGCTGATCGAGGAAAGCGAAAAGATCGAAGCCCGCGCCGCGGTCGACGATTACGAGAAGCTCTCGAAGGAAATCTTCCCCGACCTCAGCCTGGGATTGCTGCATGGACGCATGAAGCCCGCCGAAAAGGATGAGGCCATGCTCAAGTTCCGCGACGGCGAATATCACATCCTGGTCTCGACCACTGTCGTTGAAGTAGGCGTGGATATTCCCAACGCGACCGTGATGCTGATCGAAGGAGCGGACAGTTTCGGCCTGGCGCAGCTGCATCAGTTGCGCGGGCGCGTGGGACGCGGATCGGCGCAGTCGTACTGCCTGCTCATCCCCACCCACGAGGACGCGACGGAGAACGAGCGCCTGCAGGCCATGGCCGAAACCAATGACGGTTTTGTGCTGGCCGAATGCGACCTGCAGCAGCGCGGCCCGGGCGAGTTCCTCGGCACGCGTCAGTCGGGGTATGCCAGCGGTCTGCGCATGGCCAGCCTGACCGACGTGGCCCTGATCGAGAAGGCGCGCACGCAGGCCCAATCCCTCTTCGAGCGGGATGCCGACCTCTCCCAGCCCGAACATGCCCTGTTGTCCGAGGCCTTTGGCCGCTTCTGGGGTCTGACGGGCAAGGGTGACGTAAGTTAATCACCGCCCTGAGCGAAGCCGCGACAGCGGCGAAGTCGAGGGACGAAAAAATTGGAGATGTAATGGTTCGAGCCTTATTTCCCGGCACGTTCGACCCCATTCACTACGGCCACATGGACATTGCAGGGCGCGCGGCGCGCCTGTTCGACGAGGTGATCCTGGCTGTGTACGATAAACCGCTCAAGAGTCTGATGTTCTCCCCCGAGGAGCGCATTGCCCTGGTCACCGAGGCCATCAAGGACAATCCCAAGATCAAGGTGACAGGATACAGCGGCCTGACCATCGACTTTGCGCGCAAGATCAACGCGCAGGTCATCGTGCGCGGTCTGCGCGTTTTCTCGGATTTCGAATTCGAGTTCCGCATGGCGCTGGCCAATCAGCGTCTCGCCACGGACATCGAGACCGTGGCGTTGATCACCGCCGAGCAGCACACCTTCCTCTCCTCCAGCACGGTGCGCGAGATTGCCATGCTGAACGGCGACGTGTCGAGCATGGTCCCGCCGCACGTGAACGCGGCGCTCAAGCAAAAGTTGAGCGAAATGACCGAGAAGCACAGTCCGCCCAATGCGCTGCGTGATTAATATGTGCTAGAATTATCGTATGCATCGTTTTTTGGTGGTAATAGAAAAAACAGGCCGAAATTATTCAGCCTATTCCCCCGACCTGCCGGGTTGTATTGCCACGGGGCATACCCGCGAGGAGACAGCCCAAAACATGCACGAGGCCATTGAGTTACACGTGCAGGGCATGGTCGAGGACAAGTTACCCATTCCCAAGTCCCACACGTTCGCCGAGTACATCTCCGTTGCGGCTTAGTATTCTGTAAACCAGCGAGAATCCCATGGACATACTGCAGCTCATTGACCGGCTCGAAGAACTCTTCAACGAAAGCAAGGCCTTTCCGTTCACGCACAACGTGATGGTGGATGAGGACCGCATGCTGGAATTGATCGACCAGATGCGCATTGCCATCCCCGAAGAGGTGAAGAAGGCCCAGCAACTGATCGCCCAGCGCGACCGCGTGATGGCCCAGGCGCAGGAGGAGGCCAACCGCACCCTGGCGTTGGCTCGTGAAAAGGCTGACGCGTTGACCCAAAAGGACAGCATCGCGGTCGAGGCCCAGCGCCGCGCCGAGCAGATCAAGGCCCAGGCGCTGATCGACGCCGAGAACACTCGCGCCGATGCGGACAATTACGTGCTCGACAGCCTGACCCAGTTGCAAAATGAATTGGACAAGATCAGCGGTCAGGTGCGGAACGGCATCCGCAAACTGGAAGATGAGCAGTTGCGCAAGACCTCCAGCCCCCCGCCCGCGCCGCTGCCCGAGTAACCGCAAGCCCTCCATAAAATGCAACGACCGCCATCACAGGCGGTCGTTTGATTCTGCGGCAGGGCGCCACACTACCCCGCAAACGCGAAGGTCGGCATACCTGTGACGCTTGTGACCACCTTGAACAGTCCGCCCGAGAGCGGATATTTTTGCAGGTCAGCCTGGCTCATGCCCTTGCGCGCGGAGGTGATGTACAGCTCGTTCAAATCCGCGCCGCCAAAGATGCAGGAGGAGGTTTGCAGGGCGGGGACGGGAATCCGTTCGAGCAGTCCGCCCGTGCGCGGGTCCCATTTCGTGACCTGGGCGCCGCCCCACATGGCGATCCACAGGTTCCCGTCCGTGTCGGAGGTCATGCCGTCGGGCCAGCCCATGCCGTCGGGGATGCGGACGGCGGCGCGCGGCTCCGCAATCTGGCACGTGGCCAGATCATAGTCGAAGGCGGTCACCTGGCGGGTGGGCGTGTCGATGTAATAGAAGGTTTTGTGGTCGGGACTCCACGTCAGGCCGTTGGAGATGCGGATGCCGGTTAGCAGGGTCGTGACCGTTTTACCATCGTAGGAGTAGAAGGCGCCGCTGGCCTCCACCTCGTTATGGTCCATGCTGCCCGCCAGGAAGCGCCCGGCAGGGTCGCATTTGCCGTCGTTGAAGCGGTTGTTGACGGGTTCGGCCAGGGCGGCCAGGACGGTCGGTTTGGCGGAGCCAGGCAGCAGGTCCACGATGGAACTTTTGAGGGCCAGGATCAGGCCGCCGTCGCGGCGCGGGGCGGCGCATCCCACGAATTCATCCAGTTGGGCGAATACTTCCAGGTCCGCGTAGACGCGTTTGTTGAGAACGTCCAGCCAGTACAGCGTTTGGGTGCGCGCATCCCAGAAGGGACCTTCGCCGAGTTCGGCGCGGGCGTCGAGCAGCAGTTCGGTTTGCATTAGAACCAATCCCGTTTGTAGAAGACGAAGGTGGCGATGGCCGTGATGGCAATCGAGATGGCGAAAACCAGCAGGAAGGCCAGCGGATGGTCCTCGCCGGGCAGGCGCACGTTCATGCCATAGAAGGCCGCCACGATGGCAGGCAGGTTCAGGATGATCGTCAGGGCGGCCAGGGCTTTCATGACGGCGTTAAGGTTGTTGGAGATGATCGAGGCGAAGGCGTCCATCATGCCCGAGAGAATTTCGGCGGCGATGCTGGTCATCTGGATGGCCTGCTGGTTTTCGGTCAGCACGTCTTCGAGCAGGTCCTGATCCTCCTCGTAGTAATTGAAGAGCTGGGTTTTTTGGACGCGTTCCATCATCACTTCGTTCGAGCGCAGGGCGGTGGCGAAGTAGGTGAGGCTCTTTTGCTGTTTGAGCAGTTCCAGCACCTCGCGGTTGCGCGTGGACTTCTGGAGCTGGTCTTCGATGATTTCGGTGGTCTTGTTGATGTCGCGCAGGCAGTTGAGGTAACGCACAGCCGTTTCGAGAAATATGTACAAGGCCAGGCGGTAGCGTTTGCCCGTTTTGAGCCCGCGATATTTTCCGTTGGTGAGCACCTTGAAGATGTCGCTCTCGTAGCGGCAGATCGTAAAAACCAGGTTGCCCAGGATATAAATTCCAAGAGGAACAGTGATGTAGGGGATGTCGGAGGTGTCGCCCTGGAAATAGGGAATGCGCAACAGGATGAAGGTGTACTCCTCATCCCGTTCCATACGCGCCATTTCGTCCTGGTCAAGCGAATAATTGATGTAATCAGCCTCGATCCCCCAGTTGATCAGTTTTTGGATTTCCTCGGGCGTCGGGTCGACCGCATTGACCCAGGCGCCGTTCACGGCTGCTTCCAGCCTTTCCAACCCCTGCTCGGTGTTCTTGTAGATGTTGAGCATGGTAGCCTCCTAAGCGTGAAATCACATCACGCAGGAGACACGCATGCCTCTACGTGATGCAGATAGACTTGAAAAAATGCGCGCACCGCCTGCGCCGTGTACTAGGCGGCTGACTTTCTGTGGAACCTAGATCACTCTCATCCGGTTGAATCATCATCATATCCTTGCCAATATAAGCGGGTCAATTGTACGCCCGTTGAGAAAATCACACAACCAAATTGGGAAGCTCTTTTACGGCTTTCTCAAAGTCCAATTTATGTCGCTCTGAGGGAGCGTGCTTGTCCCGACCGAAGAGTCTCTTCGCCGTGTTAGAGACCCTTCGCTCCGCTCAGGGCGACACACTCGGAGATTGTCAAGCTACTTTGAGAAAACCCTAGAAGCTCTTTCCCTTGTTGTTTCCTTGCAGTCGACTGGAGTGAATTATTTCGACAGCGCCTCGTATACGCTTTCGGGGATGTCCGCGCTGCGATAGATGCGGGCATATTCCATGCCGTGGATCGTGACCACGTGTTCAGGCTCCACGCTCTGCATGGCTTCAAGGAAGGCGGCACACTCGGGCAGGTTCTCCTGCACGACGGCATACACCACCACATACTCAGACCAGCGCATCCCGCTGACCACCGAGGGGATGCCAGGTTCCCAGAAGTAGGCCTTCTTCATCACCTCGGTGCGGCCGGGGAAAAAGTACGAAAAAGGCCCCATGCCGCTGTAGGCGAAGACGCGCAGGCCATCGGCATCCTGTTTTTGCGCGAGGTAGGCGGCGGCCTGATCGAGTCCCTCACCGTAGCCCGAGGCATAGTCCGCGGGGGTGCGGGCAACCAGCGGATTGCCATAGGTGAAATAGTATGGATAAAAGGACAAGCCGACGGCAAGCTGCGCCAGCACGAGCAGCGCGAGCAAACCACCCTGAACCCGCGTCTGACCCAGCCTCGACCAGCGTTCCCCCAGCCAGGACAGCCCCGCCCCCCAGCCCAGCGCGGCGATCAGATCCAGCAGGAAGAAACTGGTCAGGATGTAATGCGCCGAGTCGCGGCCCTTGGCGATACCGAACATGAGAATGAACAGGGCCGAGGTCAGGACAAGATAACCGATCAAGGTCTTGACCACGGGCTTGACCCTGGACATGAACAGCGACGGGACGGCCAGCAGCAGTCCCAGCCAGGTGAGCGGCGTGGTGCGCAGCCCAAGTCGCTGCAAATAGAGCGTCACCCCGCTCAGGCCGTTGTCGAGATCGAAACTGCGCGGTTCCAGTTCCTGGGTCACATCCAGGCGCGCGCCCTGGAAGGCGTAGCTGAAGGCGTTGCCGTACACTTCGTAGAACATTTTATTGGCAGCCACCCACATGCCCGGCCACAACGCGACGTAGACCAGCAGGGCCGCGCCCAGCCAAATCGCCATGACCTTGACCGCATCCCACAACTTGGCGCCGAAGGGCTTTCCACGCTCGAACAGGCCGACAAACAACATCAACCCGACGATGCCCATCACCACAATGGACGGGGACTTGGTCAACTGGGCCAGGCCGAAGGCCGCGCCCGAAAGCAGCAGGTATACGGGTTTGCGCTGCACATTGACGTACACGTACGCGCCCAGGATCGAGATCGCCACGAACAGGGTCAACATGCCCTCGTGGTTAATCAGGCGCGAGTGGCCGAGGAAGAAGGGCGCATCGAAAGCAAAGGCCACCGCCGCCAGCGCCAGCGGACGGTCGATGAAAAGCTGCAAAAGGAAAAAGGCCAGCAGGGCCAGGCCGATCAGCAGCACGGATTGGATGATGCGGCTGTTGCGCAGCACATCCAGCGTGCGGACGTCATGTTCCTGGAGAAACTCGTCGTAGTTGGGCTTGCGCACATCGAAATAGCCCTGGCCGAATCCGCGGTACTCAGGGAAGACGGTCAACATGCCCGCGGTCACGACCCAGGTGGTGGTCACGGCGGGATGATAATCGTAGATGGTATTGGCAAAGTCGCGGTGCGTGAGGGCGTAGTAGTAGTTCGAGCCCGAGATGGCCCACCACGGCTCGTCGAGGGTGGCGAACTTGTCCAGGCCGACCAGGTGCGAAGGCACGATCAGCGCGAGTAACAGAAGGATGGATAACCAGAGTGGAAGTTTTATTTTTTGCATAGGGGTATGTGGGAGTGTGGACTTCAGTCCGCTTTGTTTGGCAGACTGAAGTCTGCACTCCGAAATTATTTCAGACGATAGATGACCGCGTACTTGTAGCCATCCAGCCAGATTTCCTTTTCAGGCGTGACGTCCGCCAGCGAGTCGAGTAGCGGCTGGTACTTGTCGAGATGGCCCTGGATGGCGTAGTAGAGCACCAGATAATCCGCGCCGTCGAGGGCATTCTGCAAATCGGACTCGTGGCCCGCATCCACAAAGTAGGGTTTGAAGCGCTCCACAGGGCCAGGGTAGAAATACGAGAAGCAGCCGCGGCTGTAATAGACCAGCGCCACCGCCTCCCCTGCATCCGGCTGGGCGGCAAGATACTGCGCCGCCAGTTCCAATCCTTCGCCGTAGGGAAAGGCAGGCTTATCGCCGCGCGGCGCCAGTGGATTCTGGTACGTGAAGTAATACGGGTACTTCATCAAGCCGCTGCCCGCCTGCAAGACCAGCACCAGCGCCAGGATTGTACCTGGAATCCAGGCGCGGTTCGTCCGCGTGGTGAGCCAGCGCAGGAAGACGGTCCAGCCGATGCCCGCCAGCAGGTTGAGCATCAGGTAACTGGTCAGCGTGTAATGCGGGGAATTGCGTCCCTTGGCCAGCGCGAACATCAGGATGAAGGCCAGCGCCGTGCCTCCCGTCAGGGCGGCAACATGCTTCGTCGCAGGCGGGACCTGCCTCCAGGTCCGCGTGAAGGGCAGCAGGAGTCCCATCAGGATGCCGAGCCAGGTCAGGGGTGTGGTGCGCCACAGGATCACGCCCGCCAGTTGGAAGAAACTTCCCAGGCTGGTGTCCAGTTTGAGAGGCGCAGTTTCGGCATCCTCCAGCGCGATCACGCGCGCGCCCTGGAAGGCATAACTGAAGGCGTTGCCGTACACGTTCCCCAGCATTTTGGCGGGGGCCACCCACATCCCAGGCCAGAAGAGTACATAGGTCAGCGCCAGCAGGAGGAACCACAGCACGAAAATTTTCACCGCGTTGAAAAACGCCTTTTTCCACTCGGCGCGGCGCTCGAAGATTTCGAACAACAGGAAGGCGCCGACGGGCGCCAGCACCGCGATGGCCGAGGACTTGGTCAGCTGCGCCAGTCCCGCCGCCGCCGCGGAGATCAGCAGAAAAATGAATCGCCGTCCCTGTCGCAGGTAGACGACCAGCGCCAGCACGGAGACCAGCACGAAACAGGCCAGCATGGCTTCGTGATCGAGCAGGCGCGACTGACCGAGGAAGAACGGGTCGAAGCCCGCCAGCAGGATGGCAAAGGCCGCCAGCCTGCGCTCGATCAAACGCTGCAACAGGTAAAACGCCAGCAGCAGCAGGCCCGTGACCAGCAGCACCTGGATCAGCCGCGCATCGCGCAGCAGCACCAGCGGATCCCTGCCCTGTTCGAGCAGGAACGGGTCGAGCAGGCCCTTCTCGAATTCGAGGTAGCCCTGTCCCAGCCCGCGATACTCGGGGAAGGAAACCAGCATCGCGCCCGTCACCACCCACATGGTCGTCACGGCCGGCTGGTATTCGTAGATGGTATTCTCGAACTCGCGCTGGCCGAGCGCATAATAGAAATTCGCACCCATGCTCAACCAGTACGGCTCGTCGCCTGTGGCAAACGCATCCAGCGCGGGCAGGCGCGGCAGCAGCAGGGCCAGCGCCAGTCCAGCGTAAAGCATCACATCCGTCCATTTGCGTTTCATCGGGTGGATTATATAATACCCGCGGTTGAAAATGGCGCTTTCCACCCTCAAAAAAAAGCGCAATTTTCAACCGAGTGCGGTATACAATAGACCCCATGCCCGACTTCTCGAATTTCCTGGAGGTGCAGACGCGAACGCCCTGGGGGCGCACCCTGGCCGACTTCGCCGACTTTTGCGCCCCGCCGCCTGATTCCGTTATCCTGGATGTCGGCTGCGGCCCGGGCCTGCTTCCGCTGCTCCTTGCTCAAAGCGGGTCCCGTTCCCTGGGCGTGGATCTGGACTTCGGCCTGCTCGCCGCGCGTCTGGCCCCCAACCTGGCCCAGGCGGGTGCGCTGCGCCTGCCCTTCCCCGCTGAAGCCTTCGACCTGGTCACGGCCAGCAACGTGCTGTTCCTGCTCGACGATCCCGCCGCGGCTCTGCGCGAATGGGCGCGCATCCTCAGACCAGGCGGAAGTCTGTGCCTGCTCAATCCATCCGACTGTTTGAGTCTGGCATCAGCGGGTACAATAGCACAGGAACGAAAACTCGACGGGGCTTCTCGTGAATCCCTGCTGGGATGGGCGCGCAATGCCGAAGAGCACGCGCGCTGGACAGAAAGCGAAACGGGGGCGCTTTTCGCGGAGGCCGGGTTGATCTTGGCGGAATCTGTTCTGCGGGTTGGGCCCGGTTTCGCCCGCTTCTCGCGCGGGAGGAAACCCGCCGCACAGGCTCATCCGACCTGACATAACATAGGGAGTCAAAATGCTGCGACAGTTGATCAGGCAATTTGGGGTTTTTGGGGTCACGCTGGGAACCACGCTGACGGCCATCCTGCTTTCCGTGTTGATCACCATGGGAGCCAATCTCGTAATGGGATATGGGGTTCCAATCTTTAGCGTGGTGATCGCAATTCTTGCCCCCACCATCATTGCGCCGATCTTCAGCTTCATGGTCTTCAACCTGCTCGCCCACCTCGACGAAACGGAACGCCGCCTGAACATCCTTTCCACCATGGACGAGTTGACGGATGCCTACAATCGCCGCCACTTCCTCAGCCTGGCCGCCACCGAACTGGAGCGCGCCCAGCGGTACGAAAGCTGCTTTAGCATCGCGCTGATGGACCTGGACGACCTTAAAAAAATCAATGACCGCTACGGTCATTTGGTGGGAGATCAGGCCCTGCGCGAGGTCAGCCGCGTCTGCCGCGAAAACATCCGCGAAACCGACATCTTTGCCCGCTACGGCGGCGACGAATTTGTCTTTCTGTTCCCCGAGACGGATGCGGAGGCGGCGCGCGAATGTCTGGCGCGCATCCTCCAAAAAGTCGCGGAGCTGACCTTCGAGAAGGACGGCCACGTCATCGATCCGCGCATCAGCATCGGCATGCACACGTATGGACCCAGGAGCAGCACCCTGGATGCCATCCTCGAAAAGGCCGACCTGGCGCTGTACAAGGCCAAGCACAAGGGCGGGAACAACCTGGCCTGGTAACGACTCAGGGGCGGGGATATTCGGAGGGGTCCCGGCTGCAAAGTTCCAGCACTCGTTCGAGCGCGCCCGGCCCCAATTCCACCAGGTAAACTTTTACCCCAAAGGGAGCCAGTTCCCGCGCCGCGGCCAGACTCAGTCCGCGCAGGCCGGCCATGCTGGCCTCGTATGCGCCCGCCTGCTCCGCAGATTCCGCGCCTGCCGCCAGGTTGACGATGATTCCGCCGCCCTGGGCGCGCATCACCCGTCCCAGCGACTGGAGCACGAGAAAGGCTCCCGTCAGGTTGACGTCGAGGGTACGGTGCCAGTCCCATTCGTCCAGGTCGAGCAGCGGGGTGCGCGGCTGGACCGCCGCATGCTGGATCAGAATATCCACGCGGCCCCATTCCCCCTCGACCTGCTTGATGAGCGCCTGCACGCCGACCTTTTTGGCCACATCGTGCAGGTACACGCGGGCTTGCCCGCCGCTGGAGACGATGCGCGCCGCCACGTTATCCACGTTGATTGGGGAAATATCGTTGAGCGCCACCTGCGCGCCGCGCGCTGCAAAGGCCTCGGCCAAAGCGGCCCCCGCGCCCTTGCCCGCGCCCGTGATTACCACCACCCGGCCTGCAAATTCCCGCTTCATTGGCACACCGGTATTGTGTCGGGATTGACGTGTGCATTCAACGGCAGCCCAAGGTAGGGCGAGGGGTCGTAGGTGTTGTCGATCTCCAGTTCGTTCAAGAAATGGCCGAAGCCGTCGTCCTTCACAATGGAAATGTGCAGATGTACGCCGGTCGGGTTATTGGGATCGCCCGAGTAATTGCCCTGATAGCCCAGGAAGGTGCCCGCCTCCACGTACACCTCCGAGGTGCCGGGCGGAAACGCAGACGAGACATACGAATTCCCGTTGCTGTCGGCCATGTGCGTGTAATACACCCAAACCTGGCGGCCAGGCTGCAGCGGGTCATCGGGCACGCGGATGATAACGGTCGACTTCCAGTCTGACAGGCGGGTCAGGTAGCCGGGATACGCCATATTGACCGGCGTAATGCCGACGTCTGTGCCGCCGAAGATGTCGATGCCCTGGTGGCGATGCCCGGGGCGGAAGGAATCGTCCCAGATGAAGCCGATCAGCCCGCGCGTCGGGAAGATGAACGGGGCCCCGCCGCAGCGCGTTCCAGTCTCCATCATCAACTCGGGGCGCGAAGAGGGATCGCGGAACCAGTTGAAGACCTGCACCGCGCGCTTGCTGGATGGACGCAGTGTGAAATACAGGTAGGCGCCCGCCGTTACCAGGGCCACCAGGAAAGCGATCAACACGAATTTTTTATGCATGGGCGCGATTATACCCGCGGGGACGGAGCGCCTGGAACTCTAACGGAATTTTGATGCGCCGCATGTATTTTTCTTATGCCTGCCCGATAAGATAGGCGCATTGACTTACACGTAAAAGGAGAAACGACATGACCCTCTATCTGCAAACCTACCCTGCCCGTCACATGGCCCGCCGTTGGGCCGCCCAGCCCCGCAGCCTCAACGTCAACATCCGCGAAGAGGACGAAGCCTACCTGCTTTCGGCCCTCGTGCCCGGCCTGAGCGCCGACGATCTCAACATCCAGGTGCTCGAGGACGTTGTCCGCATCGAGGGCGTATACAAGGCGGATGAAAGCGCCTACCTGATGCGCGAACTGCCCCACGGCGTCTTCACGCGCACCCTGCGCCTGCCCACCGCCATCGAAGCGGAGCAGGTCGAGGCGGACATCACCAACGGCGTGCTGACCCTGCGCCTGCCCAAGGCTGAATCGGCCCGCCCGCGCAAGATCAAAGTCAACGTGAATTAGTTCACGGCGTCCGCACCAAAGTCGGAAGCCTACCCCAAACCGGGCGGGCTTCCGATTTTTGATCCCACAAGTTAATGCCCGCGCTGGGTATAATTCGGGAATTCCAAAAATGGAGCCATGCCCGTGCGAGCCAAACTTTCCCTGTTGATTCTTCTTGCTGTCGCCCTGTTGTTGGGCGCCTGCGGACAAGAAACCCCGCAAGTCCCAACGGTCGTTCCCAGCGAGACGCCCTCCCCCGTCCCCACCCCGAGTCCGACCCCAAGCACGTCCCTGGCCATCCTCGTCATCCCCCCTGACATGGACAAGGAACTCTCCGATCTGTACCAGAAGACGGTCTACGACCTGGCGCAGGCCTCGGGCTTCCGCTTCCAGGTGCGCAACACGTTGAGCGCAGTCGACGTGGCCGACCAGACCCTCAAGGTGGTCATTGCCCTGCCGCCCGACCCGGGCATCGCCGCGCTGGCCGCCGCCGCCCCGCAAACCCAGTTCATGACCATCAACATGCCCGACGTGGCCGCGGGCGGAAATATCAGCGTGCTGGCGAACAGCGCCAACCTGGATATGTCCGCTTTTCTGGCGGGCTACGTCTCGGCCATGCTGACCGAGGAATACAAGATCGGCATGATCATCCCCAAGGATAATGCCGAGGCACAGCGCTCCCTGGTCGCCTTCTACAACGGCATGATCTACTATTGCGGGTTGTGCCGCCCGTTCTATTTTTCGGAATGGACCTATCCGCAGTACATCGAAATCCCCAGCGACGCGGACCCGGCCACCTACACGGCCTACGCCGACGTGCTCATCCTCCAGCGCAAGGTCGGCATGATCTACGTTCACCCCGACGTGGTCACCAACGATCTGCTGACCTATATCGGCACCACGGGCGTGTGGAGCATCGCCGACGGCCTGCCCCTGCAGCGGCCGGCCGGCTTCGTGATGGCCATGCAGCCCGACACGATCAAGGCCATCCAGGCCGCCTGGCCAAACCTGGTCGCGGGCGTGGGCGGAGTCAACGTCCAGTCGCCGCTCGGGTTGACGGGCGTGGATTCGGGCCTGCTCACACCCGGCAAACAGCGCCTGGTGGAACAGGTGCTGCTCGACCTGGTCGAAGGCCGCATCGACCCCATCGGTCCGCGCTGAAATCCGCCCTTGACACTCCACTTTCGGCATGATATAAACCGCCGCTAACAACCCAATAACGCTCTTATCCAGAGAGGCGGAGGGACCGGCCCTGCGAAGCCTCGGCAACCTGACCCAGAGTCAAGGTGCCAATTCCGGCAAGTTAGGATAGCCATTGGCTATTCGTTTCTGGAAGATGAGAGGAAGGTCTATGCGCGCAGCCTCTTCTTAGCTTACCAGAAGAGGTTTTTTTTATCCTCTTCTGGATAAGGGTGGAATCCAACCTTAAGAGGAGATGTTCCATGTCCACAGCCACACGCAAGTTCGGTTTCGCCACCCAGCAATTGCACGCCGGCTATTCGCCCGACCCGACCACGGGCAGCCGCGCCGTGCCCCTATACCAGACCACCAGCTATCAATTCAAAAGCACGGAGCACGCCGCCAACCTGTTCGCGCTCAAGGAATTGGGCAACATCTACACGCGCCTGATGAATCCCACCACCGACGTGCTCGAACAGCGCATCGCTGCGCTGGAGGGAGGCGTGGGCGCCGTGGCCGCCAGTTCGGGACACGCCGCGCAGGCGCAGGCCATCTTCACCCTGTGCAATGCGGGCGACCACATCGTCTCCAGCAGCCGCCTGTATGGCGGGACCTACAACCAGTTCAACTACACCCTGCGCAACCTGGGCATCGAAGTCACCTTCGTCGACCCGCGCGACCCGCAGAATTTCGAGGCAGCCATCCGCCCGAACACCAAGATCCTGTACGGCGAGACGCTGGGCAACCCGGACATCTCGGTCTTCCCGTTCGAGGAAGTGGCGGAAATTGCGAAGCGGCACAACGTTGTGCTGATGATCGACAATACCTTCGCCACACCCTATCTCTTCCGCCCGTTCGAGTGGGGCGCGAACGTGGTCACGCACAGCACCACCAAGTTCATCGGCGGACACGGCACCAGCATCGGCGGCATCCTCGTCGACGGCGGCAACTTCGACTGGACCAGCGGCCGCTTCCCCAACTTCACCACGCCCGACCCGTCCTATCACGGCCTGGTCTACGCCGACCTGCTGGGCGCGGGACTGCCGCCCTTCGCCATCAAGGCGCGCGTACATGTCCTGCGCGACATCGGCGCCTGCCAGTCGCCCTTCAACAGTTGGCAGACCATTCAGGGCATCGAGACGCTCAGCCTGCGCGTGGAGCGTCACGTGCAGAACGCCCAGGCCGTGGCCGAATTCTTGGAGAAGCATCCGAAGGTCAAGTGGGTCAAATATCCCGGTCTGAAGAGTCATCCCGATTATGCGCGCGCGAATAAATACCTGCCCAAGGGCGCGGGCGCCATCCTCGGGTTCGGCATCCAGGGCGGGGTCGAGGCGGGGAAGAAGTTCATCGAAAGCCTGCAACTCTTCAGCCACCTGGCCAACGTGGGCGACGCCAAATCGCTGGCCATTCATCCCGCCACGACCACGCACAGCCAGCTCAGCGCCGAGGAACAGGTCTCCGCAGGCGTCAGCCCCGACTTCATCCGCCTGAGCGTCGGCCTCGAAGACATCGACGACATCCTGTGGGACCTCGACCAGGCCCTGAACGCGTAAAGATATTTCGTCCTGAGCGGAGCCGCCCGTTTTTGGCAGCGCAGTCGAAGGATGCTGTAACTGAGATATCGCAGTTATGGCCCTTCAACTGCGGGTCTCGACACGGTCGACCCTCCGCTCAGGGCGGGAAGCGAGATACCTCATGCCCGTAAAAATCCCAACCACCCTGCCCGCCCGCGCCACGCTCGAAGGCGAGAACGTCTTCATCATGGGCGAGGAACGCGCCGACCACCAGGACATCCGCCCGCTGCGCGTGGCCATCCTCAACCTGATGCCGACCAAGATCGCCACCGAGACGCAGCTCCTGCGTCTGCTGGGCAACTCAGCCCTGCAGGTGGACGTGACCCTGCTGCACACCGCCACGCATGATTCGAAAAATGTGGACGCCGAGCACCTGCTCAATCACTATTCCACCTTCGAGGATGTGAAGGCCGAAAAATTCGACGGCCTGATCATCACAGGCGCGCCTGTCGAACAGATGGACTTCGAGGAGGTCGATTACTGGCCCGAACTGACCTGCATCCTCGACTGGGCCGAGACCAACGTCCTGTCCAATTTCTATATTTGTTGGGGCGCGCAGGCCGCGCTCCATCACCGCTACGGCATCCCAAAGTACGGCCTGCCGCGCAAGATGTTCGGTGTCTTCGAGCACCGCGTCCTCGCGCCGACCGAGCGCCTGCTGCGCGGCTTCGATGATGTCTTCCTGGCCCCGCACTCGCGCCACACCGAGGTGCGCCACGCGGACATCGAACAAATTCCAGATATCCAGATCCTGGCCGAGTCGGACGAGGCGGGCGTCTACATCGTCGGCTCGCGCGACGGGCGGCATATCTTCGTCACCGGGCACTCCGAATACGACCCGCTGACCCTCAAAACCGAATACGACCGTGACGTACACAAGGGCCTGCCCATCCACGTGCCCAAAAACTATTATCCAAACAACGATCCCTCCCGCCTGCCCAACGTGCGCTGGCGCGGACACGCCAACCTGCTTTACACCAATTGGCTGAATTATTACGTATATCAAGTGACCCCCTACGACCCGCGCGAGATTCCGCAGGGCGGCATTCATTCCGATTTCTAAGCGCGCTTTCAAACTTATCAGTTACAATCAAAGCAGTCGATCCTAAATAATTGGAATTCCGTCATTGCGAGCTGCGTTCGTTGCAGCGAAGCAATCTCAGATTTTGTGGGAGATTGCTTTTTCAGGAAGATCACCCTCCTCGCAATGACGACAGCCCTTTTTCTAATTTCTTTCGACTACCCACCTAACCAATCCAACTTTTCAAGGAGATGGACATGGCTGACAAAAAACCGAACAACCTGATGGTGCCTGCCAAAGGCGGCATGATCCACGATCTGGTGGTGCGTCTCAAACTAATCCTGCGCCTGATGGGCGATGGCCGCGTCAATATTCTCCTCAAGGCGCTGCCGGTCGCTTCGCTGGTGTACCTGTTCTTCCCCTTCGACATGATCTCCATGATCCCGGGCATTAGTGCGCTGGACGATGTGGCCATCGTTTCGTTGGGCGCCTATCTCTTCGTGGAACTCTGTCCGCCCACGGTGGTGCAGGAACACATGAACCAGCTCACGGCCGAGTCGGGATCATCAGGCTCCACCGACATCGTGGATGCCGAGACCACCGACGTGACTGACGATAAATAGGCGCATGAGAAGACGAATCCCCTGGATCCTGGCGGCCGCCCTTTGTGTTCTGATTTCCGCCTGCGCCCCGGCCGCCACCCCACCCCCCACTCTGACGCCCCCGCCTGTCCCCGTTACCGCAACCCTCCCCCCGCCCCCAACGGATACCGCCAACTCGCCCACCGAGGCGCCCGCCCTCACCTCCACGCCCGTGGCAGATGCAACGCTCCTGCCCAACGCGGATGAGTTCCAGTGGGTGCCCGTGGCTGCGGGATTCCTGCGCCCGGTCGACATCCAGAACGCGAACGACGGTTCGGGCAGGCTGTTCGTGGTGGAGCAGGCCGGGCGCATCCTGATCCATAAAAATGGGCGCGTCCTGCCCACGCCCTTCCTGAACATCATCGACCAGGTCGGCAGCGCGGGCAACGAGCAGGGCCTGCTCGGCCTGGCCTTTCATCCGCGTTACGTGGAGAATGGCCTGTTCTTCGTCAACTACACCGACCGCCGCGGCAATACCGTCATCGCCCGCTTCCACGTCTCCGCCGACCCTGACCTGGCCGACCCGGCCAGCGAGACGCGCCTGCTGTACGTGGAGCAGCCCTACGAGAATCACAACGGCGGCGGGCTGGCCTTTGGCCCTGACGGTTATCTCTACGCCGGTCTCGGCGATGGCGGCTCGGGCGGAGATCCGCTCGGCAATGGACAGAAGACCGATACCCTGCTCGGCAAGATCCTGCGCCTGGACGTGGACTCGGGCGAACCGTACGCCATCCCAAGCGACAATCCATTTGGCAGCGAGGTCTGGGCCTACGGCCTGCGCAACCCGTGGCGCATTTCCTTCGACAGCCGAACAGGCGATTTGTGGATCGGCGACGTGGGCCAGGGCGAATGGGAAGAGATCGACATCCTGCCGGCCGGTTCCCCCCGGCGGCGCCAACTTCGGTTGGAATCTCATGGAGGGCAATCACCCCTACGAAGGCGATGCCCAGCCCGGCCTGCTCCTGCCGCTGACCGAGTACAGCCATGCCGGGGGCGGCTGTTCTGTCACGGGCGGATACGTCTATCGCGGCGCGGAACTGCCCGAGTGGCAGGGCGTCTACCTGTTCGGCGATTATTGCTCGGGCAGCATCTGGGGTGTGGTGCGCTCCGGGCAGGGCTGGCAGTCGCAGGTCATGTTCCAGACGGGGCTGAGGATCAGTTCCTTCGGCGTGGACGAGGCTGGGGAGCTGTACGTCGCCGACCTGCAAGGCTCCATCCTGCGCCTGATGCGAAAATAAACACAAAGCCTTGTGAAGATTTTCGATGATCTTCACAAGGCTTTGTGTATGTGGGGAACCTTGCAAATTTATCAGGACAAATTGGGGTTACTCCGTCCAAAATAAGCGCTTTGTCACGCCAATTTGTGACGCCTGTCACTGGCAGACTTGTCTGACATATCGTAAACTACGATTGTAACTTGGAGGTACCCATGACCCTTAGAACTTGGCAGGTTGAAAAGATCAAGTATTGTGAACATGCTGGGCACGAGATCGCGCTGGAAACCGAAGTGGTTCTTCCCGCCGAACACCTGCCCGAACAGGCTCCGCGCGTGCTGGCTCATCGCTGCTCGAACTCCGCTGAATGCAACATGCTGGACAAGCCTGCCTGCGCCTGGTGCGGTACCAATCCAAATTACGAACCGGTGTAAAAGAGGGCACTTCTCCTCCGATTTGCCCCTTAAATACTCTCTCTCCTCCCTCTGAGTTGGTCAAAGGCTGCCCCGCGCGAAATCGCGGGGTACGCCGTTAAAAAGGCAACTTCCCCTTCCAAATACAGTTTATTTTCCCGGGTTGCGAACAGGGTGGATTTTTTAACGCAAGAACGTAAGGATGCAGGAGTTTTTGATTAGAGTCCCTGCAACCCTTTGCCCCCAGCCGCCTGATATCAATGGTTTTCGCGCCGACCGTTTAGCGCCAGTCGCTCAACATATCTTCCAGCGTTTCGATCAGGCGCAGGTATTTTTCGCCGCCGTTTTGATAGTCGGGCTCGAAGGTCAGGCTGTTGATGTCGTCCGAGACCTTGTGCTCCTCGTCGATGGTGATGGTCTGTTCCAGCAGGGGAAAGATCAGGTTCTTGAGGCGTTCCAGGTGCTGACGAATGGCGGTGTTGTAGAGGCTGGTCGCCCAGCCCACATCCACACGCGCATCCTCGTCCCCCTCCTGCCAGTGCTGCGCCGCGCGGAGCAGGATCCCGGCGGCCTCGCGGCTCTTCTGCTGGTCGCTGCGAATGCCGTGGATGGGACCCTCCTCTTCGGGGAAGCCCCCCTCTGCCAGCGTGCGGATGAGCACATCTTCCTTTACAAAGAAGCCTTTCTCGATATAACCCTGGATGAATTCCCCGGCCTGAAGAAAGAAGGCCGGACGGGCATACTTGTTGGAACTCAGGATGCTTGCTGCACTCCCCAATACATTAAGAAAGCGGGTGATGGTTTCCTGATCGGATCGAAGGGTCTTCTGAATGCGCATATCGTCATTCCCTGGTTACTTTTTGGTGAGTCAGTTTGAGTATATCACGCTCAAATATAAGACTGAAATATCAACCTTTTTTTTGGCGGGATGCCATCCCCGAAAAATATTCCAAAATCTGGTCCGCTTCTGAAAAAATGCGTGTATACTCTGGACCCAGATGACCGCCTTCCTGCAATTCGCCTTCCTGCTCTCGATCCTCCTGCTGTCGGCCAAGATGGCGGGCTATGTGAGCATTCGTTTCGGCCAGCCCTCGGTGCTGGGCGAACTGCTGGTGGGCGTGGCGCTGGGTCCCTCCCTGTTCAACGTGATGCACCTGTCCTTCCTGGATGCGGAGATGGCGGAGTTCATCGCCAAGCTGGGCGAGATGGGCGTGCTGCTGCTCATGTTCCTGGCGGGCATGGAATTGCACCTGCACGAGTTGACCCGCAACCTGCGCGTCTCGGCTTTCGCGGGGACGCTGGGCGTGGTCGTGCCGGTCCTGCTGGGCTGGGGCGTCGGGTCACTCTTCGGAATGGACCAGGCCGCAGCCATCTTCCTCGGGTTGACGCTGGGCGCCACCAGCGTGAGCATCTCGGCCCAGACCCTGATCGAGTTGAAAGTCCTGCGCAGCCGCGTGGGACTCAGCCTGCTCGGCGCGGCGGTTTTCGACGACATCCTGGTCATCCTGCTGCTCTCGCTATTCCTGGCACTGCAAAGCGGAGCGGGCAGCCTGGCGGGCGTGGGCCTGATCGCCGCGCGCATGATCGCCTTCCTGGCGCTTTCGATGGCCTTCGGTCTGTGGGCTTTGCCGTGGTTGATGCGCCGCATCGCGCACCTGCCGGTCAGCCAGGGCGTGCTGACGCTGGCGCTGGTGGTCATGCTGGCCTACGGCCTGGCCGCGGAATTGGTGGGCGGCATGGCGGCCATCACGGGCGCCTTCCTGGCCGGCCTGATGATGGCGCGCGTGCCCGAGAAGGAACGCATCGAAAGCGGTTTCCACGCGCTGGCCTATGGGCTGTTCGTGCCGATTTTCTTCGTCAACATTGGCCTGACTGTGAATGTGCGCGCCCTGCAAACGGATGCGTACTGGATGACGCTGGTTATCATCGCGGCCGCCGTTCTCGGCAAGTGGCTGGGGGCCGGCCTGGGCGCGCGGCTGGGAGGCCTCTCCCTGCCCGAATCCACGCAGTTGGGCGCGGGCATGATCTCGCGCGGCGAGGTCGGGCTGATCGTGGCGAGCGTGGGCGTGCATGAGGGACTGGTGTCGGGCGCGGAATTTTCGTCCATTGTGGCGACGGTGCTGGTCAGCACCCTGGTCACGCCGCCCATCCTGCGGGCGCTGTTTGCGCGCTCCCATGCCGCAGCGGCGGGTCAAACCGTGAAACGGGACCCGACCAGGGTCCAGGCGATCCCACCCAAGGAGGAAACTTCCTGATGTACCTCATCCTGTTCGTTTTGCACGATCCCGATTACCTGGACGAACTGCTGGCCGCCTGGGAGGCGGAGGGGGTGCGCGGCGTGACGGTCCTGTTCAGCACCGGGCTGGGACGCATCCGCCAGAAGAGCGCCATGCGCGACGACATCCCGTTGATGCCCTCGCTGGAGGATTTCTACGAAGCGCCCGATGACCTCAGCCGCACCCTGTTCACAACCGTGCAGGATCATGCGCTGGTGGATGCATTGGTGACCGCCACCCGCCGGGTGGTGGGCAATTTGGAAGATCCAGATACGGGCCTGCTATTGGTCATGCCCGTCCTGGAAGCATATGGTTTACAGAAAGGGAGGCCCGCATGAGCAAGGACACTACGATTCGATCCCTGGTTTTGGCGGTGGTTCAGGAGCAGGATCAGGATGCAGCCGTACGCGCCGTGGAGGCGTTGAACGCATCGGTTGTAAATCTTTCCAGTTCGGGCGGTTTTCTGGGGCGGCGGAATGCCACCCTGCTGGTCGGCCTGCCCGAAGGCCGCGAACAGGCGGTGCTGGATACGCTGCAGAAAACCTGCCGCCAGCGTGTGGAGTATATGACCCTGCCGCTGGAGGGTTCGCCCATGCCGATGCCCGCGCCCGTGCCCGTCACGGTGGGCGGCGCAACCGTTTTCGTTTTACCTGTCGAATACTTCGAGGAGATTTGACCATGAAGATGATCATTGTGATCGTAAAGGACCAGGACGCTGACGCCCTGACCCAGGCGCTGACCGGCGGAGCCTTCCGCGTGACGCGCATCGCCTCGACGGGCGGATTCCTGCGCAGCGGGGTGGCCACCCTGCTGGTGGGCGTGGACGACAGCCAGGTGGAGCAGGCCGTGGGCCTGATGCGCGCCAAACTGGGGTCGAGCTCGGCCCAGCCGCGCGCCACGTTATTCGTCGTGCCGGTCGAGCGCTTCGAGCAGGTCTAGGATTCGCCGCCCGCCGCGGCTTCCGCCAACTCCCGATACAGGAACCACTGCCCCTTCCTGCGGTCGGCATCCTGCGGGGCGCGGTCGTAGTAGAGATCGAAAACCTGACTTGAGTCCGTGCGCACGCGGAAGTGGAAGCGGCCCACGCCCAGCGACCCGCGCGTGGCCGCCGCGGATGCGTGGCTGGGACGCATGTTGCGCGCCGTCCGTCCGCGGCGGGTGAAGTCGCTCCACTCGGCCAGCATTTCGGTCACGCGGTAGGCGCGTCCCTCCCAGATGAATCCGTTCGGGCAGGTAGGCGATTTTTCGAGCGCAGGCGGCACATCGAAGATGGGTTCGATGATCTGGTCGTAGAAGTGGAGGGGGGTGAAGTGATCGGTGATTGGGGACATTATCCTGCCGTCCTGTTTGCGGGTTTGCGCGGTTTGGAGCGGTTCATATAATAAAAAAGATAAGGCAATTGAACGCCTATAATGACAAGCCTAATTACACCCCATTCCACGCTTGTCAAACTAAAGGGCAGGGGCGCAGGCAGGTCTGCCAGGCTTGTGTCCATTTTGACAATTGTGTCATCGAAGGCCCAAATCAAGCCATCCGGGGACATGATGGGCGCTTCCGAAAGGCTGTGCGGAAAATTCGAGTTACCCTTGGTGTACTGCTCCATGACCAGCGCATCGCCCTGCCAGACGGGGGAAAATACGGCCATGAACTCGGGATAGCTTCCATAACCCCAGATACGACCATGGACATCGATATACAATTTCTCGTATCGCATTTGTCTTTGTGTATTGACAAGCAGTGGAAGACGCGTGGTAGATGACCCATCAGCAAGAGCGATTTTCATCGCAAAATAATCGGAGGCGTTTATATGGTTCTGAAACAGAACCCAAACAGCGTTGTTGGCATCCAGGGTAATATCGACAACAAAAATGTCCTGGTGGTTGTCGATACTATACTCCTCGGGTCTCCAACCATCCTTTGAAAAAATGAAGATACGGCTTGCCTGTTCGGAACTCATCAAAACCAGGAAATCTCCTTGCGGGGTCAGCCTTATCCGGCGCGGCAATAGCTGTTGCTGCATGGCGGTTGGGGGCGGGACAATCTCCTCCCAACTCCCCGTGGGGGCATCGATGCGTACAAGACTGCGGTTCGTGTCCTTTATAAAAAGCGCCGTCTCCCCCTGAACCCGACCTTGATATTTCAGCAGTTCAAAAATGGCATTGTCCTGATATCGAATGGTTTCCCACTGGCCGTCAAAATGCAAAATCCTATCATCCAGCCAGAGGATGGGATTTTGATTTGAGTCCCCGCTGATAAAACTAATCCGCTCATCTGCTGACAGTTCGGGCACGTCCCACTCTTGTACTTTTCCATGATTGCCATGCAGGATGCGTTTGGGCACGAAGGTTTCGGTTACAACCCAGTACTCATCGGCTGCCGGTACTGAATACACATCCGCATTTTCCAGCCAGGAGAAACGGTTCTCCATATGCCAGTCTTTGAGGTACCAACCACCGATATAGGGAATGGTGGGATCAAAAACCAGGGTTATGAGCAAAACAAGCGAAATGGATAATTGGACAATTTGGTGGACTACTTCAGCTTTCGTCCACTTGAATCGAAGTTCGATATTCTTGTCCAGACATTCGGCAGACAGGTGGCTTTTCAATTCAACCAGGATTTCTTCGCCGTAATTTTTGCCAAATAGGGAAGTGAAGAATCGCATTGTTTTGCCGTTTGTGCCTGTAATAAATAGCGATCCCGGCAGCGTGCCGCGTTCCACCCATTTGATGTATCCATAACGAATGGAAAAAGAATGAAGCCAGGATGGCAGGATACCATTCAGTCTGGGAGAAACAGACATAAACTGCATCGATTCTTGATCCAATGTCAGCCTCGCCTTTTGAACGGCATATAACATCAAGCCCAACCAACTTGTCATGGACAAAAAGATCAAACCCACGAAAAGAAAGAAGCCCCCCATGAAGATATCGGCAAAAGGAGGCTCAGATATGGAAAACCAGTTGAAAGCAAAAAAAATGAACCAACCTGCTGGCACCGCAACAACAAGAAAATAAAACAGGTGATTGATTTTGATACTTCGAGAAACGTAAAATATCTTCATTAATTCCTCCCAGAGGTGATATGTATTGAGGAGTGATCGATCTTCCCAAGTATAAACCTTTCGCCGACTTCGTGAGGCGGTTTCACAACGTCCTTGTCGCCCCGCCATCCACATCCAGAATCGCGCCTTGAATGTACTCCGCCTGTGGGGAGGCGAGGTAGGCCACGGCGCGGGCGATTTCCGCAGGCTGGCCGAAGCGGGCGATACCCAGTTTGGATGCCATCTGGCGTGTGGATTGCTCTTCGCTGAGGTTCTTTTCCTGCATCAACGCGCGGATGCGGACTTGCAGTCTTTCGGTGGCGATCGAGCCGGGGTTGACCGCGTTGACGCGCACGCCGTCCTGGATGCCGCGGTCGGCGAGGACCTTGGTCAGGTTCATCAGCGCGGCGTTGACCGTGCCGCCGATGGCGAACTCGGCGCTGCCTGTCCGCCCGCCGATGCCGATGATGTTGACGATGCTCCCGCGGCGGACTTGCAGGTGAGTCCACGCGGCGCGGCACAATCTCATGGCGCCGAAGAATTTCAGGGCATAGCCCTCGGCCCATTGATCGTCGGTCAGCGTGAGGAAGTCGCCGCGCTGGGTGGCGCCTGCGTTATTGACCAGCAGGTCGATCTGACCAAAGCGTTCGAGCGCCGCCTGGACGACGAGTCCCGCCGACTCGGGCAGGCGCAGGTCGATGGCCTGGACCAGGCTCTCGGTCGGCAGCGCAGCGGAGAGGGATTCCAATGCTTCGCGTGAGCGCGCGGCAAGGACGAGACGCATGCCCTCGGCGGAGAGCGTCTCAGCGAGGGCGCGTCCAATTCCGCGGCTTGCGCCTGTGACGATGGCTACTTTTCCTGATAACTGTAAATCCATGCGACCTCCGTAGTAAGGCAATTGTAGCATGTGGAGTCAATGACTCCCATCGTTGGCGTTGCAAATCAAGAAATAAAAAAGGCGGCAGTTGCACACTGCCGCCTAAACTTTTGGTATGGGATTTATGCTTCGCTACGCCGCAGGAAGAACTTGGTGATTTCCTCTGCCACTGCAGGGATTAGCGCCAGGCCGATGATGGTGGCCCACTCGCGCAGGGTGGGGAAGTGCGTATTGAAGATCGGCTGGAGGAAGGGCACGGCGGTGACAATGACCAGCAGGAAGATCGAAGCGCCGACCGCGTACTGCATGTACTTGTTCGAGAAGAAGCCGATGCGGAAGATCGAGGCGCGCTCCGAGCGCACGGTGTAGGCGCGGAACAACTCGGCCAGCGAGAGCGTGGCGAAGGCCATCGTTTCGGCGGTCTGCACATCCACGCCGCGCCAGTCGTGCTGGAGCAGGTAGAGGAACGGGTTGCCGATCACATGCGCGCCCGCTTCGAGGTGCCAGATCAGGCCGAGGCCAAAGGCCAGCAGCACGGCGGAGGTCTGCGCAATGGTCTGAATGAAAATGCCGACGCCCATCGAGCGGTTGACAATCGGCTCCTTCTTGGAGCGCGGCTTGTGATCCATGATGTCGGGATCGCCCTTTTCCATGGCGAGCGCCAACGCGGGCGCGCCGTCGGTGATCAGGTTGAGCCACAGCAATTGGATGGCGGTCAACGGGGCGGGCAGGCCTGCCAGCGTGGCGAGGAAGATGATCATGATCTCGGCCACGTTCGAAGACAGCAGGAAGAACACAAACTTGCGGATGTTCGAGTAGATGATGCGACCCTGCTCGACCGCCGCGACAATGCTGGCATAGTTGTCGTCGGTCAGCACCATATCGGCGGTTTCCTTGGCCACGTCGGTGCCGGTGATGCCCATCGCCACGCCGATATCGGCGCGCTTGATGGCGGGCGCGTCGTTGACGCCGTCGCCGGTCATGGCGACGATCTCATCATTGGCCTGCAGCGCATCCACGATGCGCATCTTGTGCTCGGGCGAGACGCGCGCGAACACATCCGTAACTTCGATCTCGCGCTTGAGCTCCTCGTCGGACATGGCGTCCACTTCGGCGCCCGTGCGGACCTTGTGGCCCGGGATCAGCAATCCGATGGTTTCGGCGATGGCCTTGGCCGTGTTCGGGTAATCGCCCGTGATCATCACGGTGCGGATGCCCGCATGGCGGGCGCGTTCGAGAGCGGGTTTCACTTCCGCGCGGGCGGGGTCGATCATGCCGACCAGGCCCACAAAGACCAAATCCTTTTCCAACTCCTCGGCTTTGATCTCTTCGGGATTGTCAGGCACATCCCTTTCCACGCGATAGGCCAGACCCAGCACGCGCAGGGCGTTTTTGGTCATGGCGTCGTTGGCGGCCAGGATGCGCTCACGGCCCGCCGGGTCGAGCGGTTTGGCCTCATCGTTCATGGCCTGGTAGCGTGAGCACAATCCCAGCACCACGTCGGGCGCGCCCTTGACGGCGATCACGTCCCAGTTCTTATGGCTTTCATTGTAGAACGGCGAAGGGTCATTGGGATGCGGCTCACGCACATTGTGGATCGTGATCATGCGCTTGCGCTCGGAGTCGAACGGCACCTCGTTCTCGCGCGGATAAGCCTCATCGATCTGACCGTGGGCCGCGCCTGCCTTGGCGGCGGCGACGTGCAAGGCGCCCTCGGTCGGGTCGCCGACGATGCGGTAGGTTTGGGCGCCCGCATTCTCACCCGTAATCTCGATCTCCGAGTCGTTGTTCAGCACGCCCAGCCACAGGGTGGTCAGCGCGGCGGGATAGTCGGTCATATTCACGGTCTTGCCGTCCACCAGGAAGTCACCCTTCGGAACGTAGCCCGTGCCTGTCACGTCGATGAACTGGCCGTCGGCCCAAATGCGCGTGACCGTCATTTCATTTTGGGTCAGGGTGCCCGTCTTGTCGGAGCAAATGGTGGTGGCCGAACCGAGCGTCTCTACGGAGGACAATTTGCGGATCAGCGCGTGGCGGGTGATCATCTCGCGCATTCCGAGCGCCAGGCTGATGGTCACGACGGCGGGCAGGCCCTCGGGCACGGCGGCAATCGCCAGACTGACTGCGATGATGAAGACCTCGGTGATCTCGGCTGCGTATTCCTTGACGTACTCGAAGAAGCCGCCCGAAATCTGGCTGACGTCTGTGTAATTGAAGAGCGCCACGATGAAAACGACCGCCACCAAAATCAGAGAGCCAATCGAAAGCGACTTGCCAAGCTGGTCGAGGCGGCGCTGGAGCGGCGTGACTTCCGTCTCCACGTTCTGGAGCATCGAGGCGATCAAGCCGAGCTGCGTCCTCATGCCGGTGCTGACCACCACACCGCGTCCGCGCCCGTAGGAGACCAGCGTGCCCATGAAGGCCGTGTTCTTGCGGTCGCCGAGCGGCACATTTTTATCCATCACGCTGGCGGCGTTCTTTTGCACAGGCAGCGACTCGCCTGTCAGCGAGGCTTCCTCGATGCGCAGGTTGATGGCTTCCAGCAGACGCACATCGGCGGGGATGTAGTTCCCCGCTTCGAGGTAGACGATATCGCCGGGCACCAAGCTGCGGGCGGGCACTGGCTGACGGTGCCCATCGCGGATGACCTGCGCGTCGGGGGCAGCCAGCCGTTTGAGGGCGGCCAGGGCCTCCTCCGCGCGGCGTTCCTGGAAGATGCCCAGCACGGAGTTCAGGACGACGATGGCCAGGATGGCCGCAGCTTCGACATAATCTCCCAGCAGGGCCGAAATGATCGAAGCCACGATCAACAGGATCACCACGAAATTATTTAACTGGTCCCATAGCGTTTTCCAGAAGCTCGCGCGCGGCGCTTCATACAGTTGGTTTTCGCCATATTTCGCCAGCCGCTGGGCGGCTTCCGCGCTGGTCAGGCCATCCGCCTGTACTTGCAGATGCGCCAGTACATCCGCGGCGTCGAGCGCGTGCCAATCCTGTTCGGGGATCTCGGCCTTGCCGTTCTTGGGATCAAGGGTCATATAAGTTACTCCTCAAAAAGATAAGTGCAATCAGGTCAATTAAAAGACCACCACACCTTCGTGGTGGTCTTGCCAACGCAGTCAAGCGCATGGATCGCCGATGACCTTTCGGCCAATGATATGACGACGTCCATCCTGTGGGGAACAGGCGGCTACTCCCCATCCACAAAAGAGTTTACTCCATGATAAAAAACAATGTCAAGCCATGCAGGCAGACAATATTGTTTGGTGAACAAAAGTGACAGCCGCCGATTGTGCGATTGTCACTTCTTTTACTAGGTCAACTCTTTTTCCATCCAGACCAGGTGGGTGGTTCCAAAGTGCAGGGAGGGGATGCCCGTCACGCGGTATCCGTATTTCTCGAAAAATTTTGTGGCGGTGACGCGCGCCATCGAGCCAATCGAGTGGAATCCGCGTTCCTTCGCGCGCGCCTCCACCGTCCTGACCAGCAGGTGGCCGATGCCCTGATGATGGTGCTCACCAGAGACGGCCAGGTGGGAGATGTGACCCACGCCCGCCGACTTTTCATACAGCTTGGCAACGCCCACCACCTCGCCTTTTTCGTTCACGGCCATGAAGTGTTCGCTGATGGGTTCATAATCGTCCTTCTCCGTGCCTTTGGGGTGCCCCCAGGGTTCACGCAGAACTTTGTAACGCAGGGCATAATAGGCCTTGAAATCGTCACGGGTGGTCGGGGTTTTGATCGTAATCATGCTGTCTCACTTCCACGTCAGGCGGGAGTCGGTTCGGACTTGCGTCGGAACAGGCCGAAAACAAGGTTGAGTATGCCACGGAATGGGGCCAGCGCCCAGTCCACAAATTCGACCACGATGCCAAAGCCCCTGGCCAGCCAGACCAGCGCAAAATTGAATTTTTGCAGGAAGGGACTGTGGGCATAGGCGATGGCCAGCAGGATGGTGGCAATCGAAATTCCAAAGCGCAGCAGGTCCGAGATCTCGATGTGCCAGACCTGGGCCAGCACCAGTTCGATGCCGATGTTCAGGACAAGCACGTAGGCCGCCTGCTGGAGGATGGGTTCGCGCTCGACCGCATAGCTGAAAATGCCTGCGGCGTAGCGCATGGTCAGGATGCCGATGGCCACGCCCAGCATCACCACCCAAAGCTTCTCGGAAAGCGAGACCGCCGCCACCACGTTGTCGATGCTGAAGATCAGGTCCATCGTCTCGACCGTCAGCACCGTGGCCCAGAAGGTCTGCACCTTGATGGGCTTGACGTCGTCATCGTCCTCGCCGCCGCCGCCCGAGCGGTCCTGCAAATTGTCGAGGGCCAGGTGAATGAGGTAGGCCGCGCCGATCAGTTTGATCCACGAGTTGTGAATGAGGAAACTTGTCATCAACAGCATCAACCCGCGGCCCAGGTACGCGCCCAGCAGGCCCACGCGCAGGGCGGCCATGCGCTGATCGCCCAGCATGGGATGCAGCCAGTCGCCGATTTTTTTCAGGGCCGGCGGCCAGGGTATGCGTTTATCCGATGGAAGGGGGGAAACCAATGCGCCGATCACCGCCGCATTGTCGATGGACAGGATGCCTTCCAGGAAGATCAACTGCAAAATAATTACAACGATCGGCCAGACTTCGTTCATTTTATTCTCCATGCCAGGGATTCAGGCAAAAAAATAGACCGCCGCGGACCACCTCCGTGACGGTCTTATTTTTCCTCCAGGCGCAGGCGAGTGTACGCCCGGCCCAAGGGTATGTCAATGTGACTTAAATACCTGAATCGTCAGGTTCGATGCGCGTGCCCGCAGGAATTTCAGCATCCTTGGGGACCACTACGATGCCGTCGCGCACGTACCAGGTATCGTGGTCGATGTCCTTGTCGCGCGGGAACGGGCGGATAACCACCCCGTCACCGATGCGGGCGTTCTTGTCCAGGATGGCGCCCTCGATGTGACAGTTCGCGCCGATGCCGATCGGGACGCTGCGCTTGCGGGCTTCGCTGTCGTAATAGTCCGAGCCCATGAGGATGCTGTCCTTGATGATCGAGCCTGCCCCGATCTGGCTGCGGGTGCCGATGATCGAATGCTTGATCTCCGCCTTTTGGATGCGGCAACCCTCGGAGACCAGCACATCCTCCAACTGGCTGTCTTCCACGGTGGAACCGGGCAGGAACAGCGCGCGGGTGTAGATGGGCAGTTTCGGGTCGTAGAAATTGAAGGGCGAGTTGGCGGAGGCCAGCAGCAGGTTGGTTTCGTAGAACGAGCGGATCGTCCCGATGTCCTGCCAGAAGCCGTCGAAGTCGAAGCCGAAGACCTTGAGCGAGCCGATGGCCTGCGGGATGATGTCGCCGCCAAAGTCATCATGCTTGGGATTGCTGGTCAGCATGTCGATCAGCACCTGCGTGTTGAACATGTAGATACCCATCGAGCCAAGCAGGGGGCGTTCGGGGTCGTCGCGGCTGAAGAAGCGTTTCTGGATGTCGGGATCCTTGGGCTTTTCCACGAACGATGAGATGCGCCCATCCGATTCGCGTTTGAGGATGCCCAGGCGGTGGGCCTCATCCAACGCCACCGGCTGGACCGCCACGGTGATGTCGGCGTCCTTTTCCCAGTGATATTGGGCCATGGAGGCGTAATCCATGCGGTAGAGGTGATCGCCCGCCAGGATCAACACGTACTTCGCGCCTGTGGCCTGGATCTCGAACAATTGCTTGCGGACGGCGTCCGCCGTGCCCTGGTACCAGTCCGCGCTGTCGATGGTCTGCTCGGCGGCCCAGATCTGCACCCAGCCCGTATGGAACGCATCGAACTGGTAGCTGCGGGAGATGTGCCGATGCAGCGAGACCGAGTTGAACTGCGTCAACAGGGCGATGCGGTAGATCTGCGAGTTGATGCAGTTGCTGATCGGGATATCGATCAGGCGGTACTTGCCTGCGATGGGCACCGCAGGCTTGGAGCGCTGTTGGGTGAGCGGATACAGGCGTGCGCCGCGTCCCCCGCCCAGGATAACGGCCAGAATATCGTTCAGTGTTGGCATGAAAGCCTCCCGAAATAGGTTCGATGTATTTGTATGACAACCAGGCTATCTTTTTATCTGGAACAGTTTGCGCGCCTGATAGATCACGAAAACGACCGGGTACGCCAGTAAGACCAGCAGGTCTATCAGTATAAAGATGAAATACAGCTTCATCACGCTCCTCCATCAGGGCCAATAGACGGATTCTCGATCAAAATTGAATGAAACTGCCTCCATACCTATTATACTGAACAAGCGGTTTGCTGAAAAGCAAAGTGACTGCTCAAAACAAAATATCACCCCCACAAAAGGAGGTTGACCCGTGAATCGGCGGGAGGAAATCTCCATAATTTTCTCATCATTTTCGGACATAATTTATACGCCTGCCTGATATGATAGGCATGCAAGTTCAGTCAAAGAGGCGTGCTATGAACAGGCAAGTTTTCATGTGCAAATCCCGCTCTCTCCGCAGGCTGTGTTGGGTCGGTTTTCTCCTGGCGCTTATTTTGAGCGCCTGTGGAAATGCCGCTCCCCTGCCACCCACCAAAGACGTGAGGTCGATTGTCAATACCTCGGTCGCCGCCAGTGTAACGGCGCGGGTCGTTCCCAGCGCCACACCGACCCTCACCCCGTCGCCGACGGTTACCCCCACCCCCTCCCGTACGCCCACCAAGAATCCAGCCACGGCCACCTCGATCTGGTTGCGCGACTATTCCCCCTACTACACCTGCGCGGACGCGGCCTTTGTCAAGGATGTGACCATCCCCGACGGGACGGTCCTGGCCCCGGGCGAGACCTTCGTCAAGACCTGGCGATTCAGGAATACCGGCAGCTGCGCCTGGAACGGGGACTATTCCCTGGTCTTCGTCAAGGGATCCAACATGGATGGCGCGGACGTCACCCTCGAACAAACCGTCAAGGTCAATAAGAACATGGACATATCCGTCGTGCTGACCGCTCCCTACAAGGAGGGCGCGTACACAGGCTACTGGAAATTGCGGGACGATTACGGATATACCTTCGGCGATATGGTCTACGTTCAGATCGTGGTCTCGAATGGCACCATCTCCGTGACCAGCACACCGACCGCCACGCCCATATCCATTTCGACCTCGGTTCCGCCGGGGCCGTAGAAAACCTCCACTTCAGACCGAAAACGTCCCACAGACTATGACAGGCCTGCGGGACGTTTTGATTTAGTTGAATGGGTTTCTGCCGCGTTCAGCCGCGGAAGATGCCCAGCGGATTATATCCGCCAAAGCCTGGGAAGACGGTCTCGAGATTCGGGTTGCCCAGGCGGGTCGAGAGCAATTCCCCCAGCACCTGGCGGAAGTCGGTGGTGACAGCCAGGTCGGCGTGATCATACAACTGCTCGTTGTTCAAGCCTGGCCAGGGGCCGAAGACCTGTCCGCCGTTGACGCCGCCGCCCAGGGCCAGCATGACCGAGCCGTGACCGTGGTCGGTGCCGTTGGATTCGTTCTGCACCAGGCGGCGTCCGAACTCGCTGACCACCACCACAGAGAGACGCTCGGCGTAGCCCGAGTCGAGGTCGAGGTGAAAGTTGGCCAATCCATTGCCAAGCGAGGAAAGCAGGTCGGCCATGTAGCCATCCGCGCCGTCATTCTGGTACTCGTGCGTATCCCAGCCGCCGAAATCCACGGTGGCGACTTGCAATCCCTGCTCGAGCTTGATCATCTGCGCCACGGTCTTGAATTGGCGGCCAAAATCATCATCGTTATAGGCTGCGCCGTTGGAGGGAGAATATTCCTGCTCCACCAGCGGCTGGACGAGGTCGAGCGCATCGAGGGTGCGGCGGCCGACCTGTTCGAGCAGGGTGTTGCCGCCGTACATTTTGCGCAGGGCTTCCTGTTGCTGAACGACCGTGCCGTTGTCCCATTGCGAGAAGTCGGAGGGCGTGTTCATGCTGAGGGTGGGCGTATAGTTCAGGAGCGCGGTCGGCAGGCCGTTGGTCGAGACGGCGGGGACGAGTCCCGTCGAGCCGCTGGGCGTGGACTGAAGATGACGGGTGATCCAGCCCGTGGACGTGTTCTTGACGCCTGGCGTGCCCAGCTCGATGAACTCCTGCGCGTCGAAGTGGCTGCGCGTGTCCACGTTCAAGCCTGTGGCGTGGACGACGGCCATCTTCCCTTGCTGGTACAAATCATACAGCGGCGAGAGCGCGGGATGCAGGCCGAACTGGTCGTTGAGGCGCAGCAAGGCGTCGGCGGGGATTTTGATATTCGGGCGCGCCTTCTCGTACAGTCCGCGGTCGTCCCCGTCGATGGGCGGGACAACGTTCAACGAGTCCCAGGCGCCGCGCAGGAAGACGACCACCAGCGTATCGGTATCGTTATTCGCAGAGAAGGCCAGGTTGCTCAGGCGCGCGCCTGCCATCGATGCGATGGCGTAGGAACAGCCCTGTAAAAAGTTTCGGCGGGAATATTTGGGGGGCATAATCACCTCGTAGTACGGCGTAGTGCCGACTTAAGTCGGCACTACAAATAATCAGCGCATCGAAAAATCGGGACTCATCAGGATCAACGTGGCCATGCTGCGGCCCCAGTAATCGAGGTCATCATCGGACATTTCATCGTCCGCGCCGTAGCCCTGGCGGACGAAGTCGATCACGGCCTGGCGATTCTCGTCCGACATGGGACGACCCAGCAGGCGCAGAATCCAGAAATCGGCCAGGGCGGCGGGGGTGCGGATCTCGGGCGGGGTCTGCGCGCGGAGGTCAGTCTGCAGCGGGCGCTGCTGATCGTCATCGTTAAGCCAGTTGTCCACCAGGCCGACGGCGAAGTTCCAGCGGTAGAGCACGGACATGCTGTTGGCCCAGGCTTCCATCGTGTCGGGATAACCGTCGGGCGGACGGCGCTCGAAAAGCTGTTGTCCCATCAGTGAGGTCATCCACGAGATCGCGCCAGGCAGGCGGGTGAACTCCGCATTGACAGCGCGCAGCATGGCGACGGTGGCTTCGAGCGGACGCTTGATCTTCTGTCCCCAGGTCAGGCGGAAATCGTCGGAGAGCAGGATGGTCTCGACCACGCGTTTGAGCTGGTCGGGCGCGTCCACGTTGGCGAGGAACACGTCCGCGGCGGCCTGGACAACGGCCTCAGACGGGGTATCGCTGATTAAACGGCGGGCCAGCTTTCGGGCGATGTGTCGGGCCGTCCCAGGGTGGCGGGCCAGCAGATCCAGCACGTCGCGTCCATCCTGCATATCGGGCTGGTCGGCGGGAATGTATTTCCCAAGCACCAGTTTGTTGAAGCGGTCATGCCAGGGCTTGTAGTACAGGAAGCGGCCCGTCTTCTCGACGCCGTCCTCCCAGTCGCCGAGGTCGTCGTCGACGCGCCAGCCTGTCAGACAGCGCGCGGCTTCGTAGATGTCGTTGTCGACGTAGCCGATGGCGATCCCGTTTGCATCCTTCTGAATGGTGTTGGGGTCGAGCACACCGAGATAATTCTCCGCGCCGAGGGTATGCAGTTCGAACAATTCGCGGGCGTAGTTCTCGTTGGGGCCTGCATCGGAGCTGTTGTTTTGATTCAAGTAATACAGCATGGACGGGTGCTGGGCGACCGCCTCCAGCATCTGGCGGAAGTTGCCGAGCATGTGCGCGCGCAGCACATCGCGGTTGTACGAGACCAGCATCGGTACGGCGTCATCCTGCCAGAAGTAGACGTTGAAATGATTATGCCAGAAATCGGCCAGCACCTCGACCAGTTGTTTGCGGCTGTAGACCGCGCGCAGGAAACTGGCCTCGACCAATTCGTAGGCGGGTTTGCTGTACCATTCCCAATACGCATCGTCGTTGGAGTCGTAGGGATTGCTGACGATGTGGTCGGCGTATAACTCGTCGGCGGATTTGTGTAGGGTCTCGAAGCCCGCCGCGGCGTAGCGCGACTCGAATTCGCTGTCATCGACGGAATCGGGATTCAACTGCTGGGACACGTAGGCGCGCAGGCGTTCGTCGTCAGTGGAACCAAGCGCCTCGAAGGCTTCGAGGTCGCCAGGCCGCAGGCCGAATCCCATGCGGTTGAGGGCGATGACCGCCAACGGAGCGGAGGCGATGGGCGGCTCCAGCGGCGGGAAGGTGGGCGGCACCTGGGTGGGGGAATCAGGCGCAAGCGTGGAGGTGGGGTCAGGCGCGGGCTGATTCGGCGCACACGAGGCGGCCAGGCTGGCGGCGGCCAGCGTCCCCGCCAGTTTTAGAAAGTCACGACGGTGCAGAGTTTGACTCATGAGGCGCTCCTTGGCTGGGAAGGAATATATCATGGAGGTATCCCATCTTCAATCACCAAAATGGATGAAGAGGGCGAGCAGAATTCGGAAGTCTGCGGGTAGACTCCCCGATCAGAAAGCCTTCTGACAGACTTCCGAATTCTTTTTCCCCTCTTGACAAGATGAAATAAACGCTGTATATTTACAGCGTAAAGTAAATAAGGAGTTCACATGGTCAGACCCACCCGCAGACAACAAATCCCCCACCTCCAGGAAGCCATCAAGGACACAGCCTGGAATCAGATCGCCGAGACGGGCGCGGCCACCCTGTCCCTGCGCGCCATTGCCCGCGAGCTGGGCATCACCGCCCCCGCCATCTACAACTACTTTTCCGACCGCGACGCGCTGGTCACCGCGTTGATCGTGGATGCCTACACCTCACTGGGCGAATCGCAGATGGCCTCCATCAGCGAAATGTCCGAGGAAGACCTCAAGGCGCGTTTCGTGGCGCTCGGCCTGGCCTACCGCGAATGGGCTGTCACCTATCCCCAGCGCTACCAGCTCATCTTCGGCACGCCCATCCCGAATTACGTGGCACCTGACGACATCACCTTCCCTGCCGCCGCCCATGCCATCGTGCCGCTGGCCACCACATTACAAGCTTTATACGCGACAGGCCAACTGCACCCAGAACGCCTGGCGCCAATGACGCCCGAGTTGAAGTCCATGCTCGAAAATTGGCAAAAGATGGAACTGGGCGCCGACCTCGAAGTGCTGTACCTGACGATGATCGTTTGGAGCCGCGTGCATGGAATGTCCATGCTGGAAATCGGTCACCACGTTCCATCGGTCATTACCGACCCTGGCGAGATCTTCCGCCGCGAGATCGTAAGCATGCTGCTTCAATACTTGTAAAACCACAATCGAATTTTCTTCAACAAACCAATTTTCCCGCGCGATTTCACCGACGCTGCGGTGCTTAAATGTTGCCAAAATTCGGACGGAAAGGAAAATCACATGAACCAGAAAACCCACCGCACGTTGACCGCCCTGCTGTTGATCGCCACTCCCATACTTTTCATGGCGGCCTTCACCCTGCTGCAAATCAACTTTGAATATCCCGACATCCTGCGCCAGCCCGCCGTCACCGTCATGGAAAAATTCTCCGCAGGCGGCGCGGGGCTGATCGCCAACTGGTACGCGATGGTCGTCTCGTCCATCCTGTTCATCCCGATTGCGCTCCTGCTGCATCCCTACTTGACGCGCGAAGATACGCCGTACATGGTCATCGCCACGGCCTTCGGCGTGATCGCGGGCGTGGTGCAGATGCTGGGATTCATCCGCTGGCCCTTTCTCGTGCCGACGCTGGCCTCGACCTATCTCGACCCCGCCTCCAGCGAGGCGACCCGCGCCGCCATTGAAGTGACCTTCACCGCCTTCAACCAATATGCGGGCGTGGGCGTCGGCGAGCACCTCGGCTACCTGTTCACCGCGCTGTGGAGCATCCTGATCTCGCTGGCCATGCCCAAATCGAAGATCTTCTCCGCCTGGCTGGGCTGGATGGGAATCCTCTCCGCGATTGGGATTTTGGTCGGCATTCTCGAACCCGCAGGCGTGCCCTTCGTGGGACTTATCAACGCGATGGCGTACATCGTCTGGGCACTGTGGGTCATCCTGCTCGGCGTGCGCCTGCTGACCCACAAAGGATAAAACTGATGAAGACTCTCATCCTCGACGGCTCGCATCCTGGCGACGCCACCGCCGCCAACCTCAACGCCGCCTTGCGCGCCCAACTCCCCGATGCGGAAACCCTCATCCTGCGCGAGCAAAAGATTGGCAACTGCGCAGGCGACTTCTTCTGCTGGGTGCGCAGCCCTGGCCTATGCAACACCAACGACGACAACCGCGTCATCGCCGAGAAAATCATGTACAGCGACCTGATCGTCTACCTCACGCCCGTCACCTTCGGCGGCGTTTCCTCCGCGCTCAAACGCATGGTCGACCACCAAATCCAAAACATCGCGCCTTTCTTCACCAGCATCCACGGCGAGATTCATCACCAGCGACGCTACAAGCGTTATCCCAACACCCTCACCATCGGCTGGATGGATTCGCCCGATGCGCAGGCTGAGGCCATCTTCCATCATCTGGCTCATCGCAACGCGATCAACATGTACGCATCCACTTCGGTGAGCGGAGTTGTGAATCCTGAAATGGATTTGGCGGAACAGGTCAGCGGCTGGCTGGCGGACGCACAGCGCAAAACCTCCGCTCCCACACCTGCCCTGCCGACGATGGAAGTTTCCTCCGCTGGGGCCGCTCCCGTCAAACGCGCCATCCTGCTGGTCGGCAGTCCGCGCACGAAGAAGAGCACCTCCGCCTCGCTGGGCGGCTACCTGATGGAGCAACTTTCCGCGTGCGGAGTCGAGACCGAGACGCTCCAGATCTACACTTCGTTCAACTCCGCCGAGCGGACTCGGCTCGCACTGGAGAAATTGGATCAGGCTGACCTGGTCGTGCTGGCCTTCCCTCTCTACGTGGACAGCCTGCCCGCCCCCGTCATCTCCGCGCTGGAGAAGATCGCCGCACACCGCGCCACTGTAAAAATCGAACAGCGTTTCACCGCCATAGCCAACTGCGGATTTCCCGAAGCGCACCACAACGACACGGCCCTGGCCATCTGCGCCCAGTTCGCCCGTCAGACGGGCATGACCTGGCTCGGTTCGCTGGCCCTCGGCGGCGGGGAGGGACTCGTCCGTGGCGCAGCGTTGAAGGAAATGGACGGGCGCGCCATCCCGATCCGCCAGAGTCTCGACCTGGCCGCTGAAGCTCTCGCAAATGGACAACCCGTCCCACAATCCGCGCGCGACCTGCTCGCCAGGCCCTCCGTCCCCAACTGGCTGTATAGGTTCATGGGCGGATTCGGCTGGAGGCAGCAGGCCAAAGGATACGGCGTACAGAAATCCATCAGAGCACAGCCGTACAAGATCATCAAGTGAAACACGAGAGAATCATGAACAAAACCAATTTCTTCAAAAGACAACTTCCCTGGATCGTGATGGCCTTCCTCGCCCTCGGCGTGGCCATCGTCGCGGTCGCGCCATATGTCACGTTCAATCCTGCCAATTTCAACAACGCCACCGCGCGCTACGCCACTGAGACACCCCTGCGGCAGGCGGGACTCTACACGCACGCCTTCGCGGCAGGCATCGCGCTGATCCTCGGCCCGTTCCAATTTCTGAACAGACTTCGCCAACGCAAACCGACTCTCCACCGCTGGATGGGACGCATCTATCTGGTCGGAATTCTGCTCGGCGGGCTGTCGGCTTTCCTCATCGCCCCAGGCATGATCTCGGGGCTGGTCGGCGAAATCGGCCTGATGTCGCTGGCCGTGCTCTGGCTGGTGACGGGCTGGAAGGCCTACGCCAGCATCCGCGCGGGGAACGTCATCGCGCACCGCGAGTGGATGATCCGCAGCTTCGGGCTGACCTTCGCCGCCGTCACCCTGCGCCTGTGGCTGGGCATCCTGATCGGCACGCAGGTGCCCTTCCTTGCAACGAAATACGCAGGCAACTTCGACGCCCTGTTCGTGGAAGCCTATCGCGTGGTCATGTGGCTGTGCTGGGTTCCCAACCTGATCATCGCCGAATGGATCGTCCAGCGCCGACGCGCTCCGCAAGCGGCTGTCCGCAAAAGCCTGAATCCATTCCAGGCATAGATTACGTCGGAGCAATTCGTAAAAGGAAAGGGAATATCATGATTACACCGTTGAAAGTACTTTTTGTCCTGACCGCGACCCTCTTTGTGGGCGACATCATTTTGATGCTGTTCTGGAAACTTGGCGCAGAGCGCACCAGGGAGCCCAAAGTTATGCTGTTCGCCAACAAGACCGTCATGCTGACCGATAACCTGCTCCTGGGGCCTGCCGCCATGCTGACGGCGCTCAGTGGAAACCTTCTCGCTCCCAGGCTTGGCCTGAATATTTACGCCACTCCCGCGTTGAGCATTGCCATGGGCTCCTTTATTCTCTCAGGCATCGTATGGAGTCTTTTCCTGATCCCAACCCAGAAGAAACAACTGAAACTATGCGCCGACCTTGGCGAAGGTAGGGAGCTTCCCGAACAGTATTTTCAACTCGCTGCGCGGTGGAGAAACTGGGGCTACCTGGCGGCCTTTCTGGTGGTTTTCTCCCTGTTCCTGGTGGCAGCCAACTAAAAGGAAATGATCCATGAGTTACAAAAAAGTGGTCATTACAAAATTCGGCGGCCCCGAAGTCCTCAAAGTGGTGGACGAGAACCAGCTGCCTGCGCCCCAAAAAGGCGAGGTGCGGATCAAGACCCTGGCCACCAGCGCCTGTTTCACCGATACGATGGTTCGCAAAGGCATTTATTTCGGCGTCAAACAGAAACCTCCGTTTGCCCCTGGCTATGACGTGGTGGGTATCGTGGACGAACTCGGCGAAGGGGTCGCCCATCTTCGCAAGGGACAGCGCGTGGCCGAACTGACGGTAACAGGCGCGTATTCCGAATACCTCTGCCTGCCCGCCGTCCATTGCGTGCCCGTGCCAGATGGCGTTGATTCCACCGAAGCAGTCAGTTTGGTGCTGACCTATATCACGGCCTATCAAATGATGCATCGCGTGGCAAACGTGAAGAAGGGCGCCCGCGTTCTTGTCCACGGGGCAAGCGGCGCGGTCGGGACGGCGCTGCTGCAACTGGGCGCGCTGCAAGGCCTGGAAATGTACGGAACCGTATCTGAAACGTACCGTGACCTAGTATCCAGCCTGGGAGCAACTCCCATCGATTATCAAAAAGAGGATTTTTTGGGGTGCATTGATACCCTCACCCCCAGAGGCGTGGACGTGGTCTTCGACGCTATCGGAGGCAGCAATTTCAAGCGCTCCTTCCAATGTTTGAGAAAAGGCGGGACTGTCGTGGCCTACGGTTCCTACAATTCAGCCATCGGCAGGGAAGGCGGCGGGATGTGGAGCTACACCGACCTGATGATCCGCAGTTCGTTGACCGTTGGCAAATCTGCTTCGATCTATAGCATTGCGCCGTTCAAGGAAAAGCACCCCGATTGGTTCCGCGAGGATCTTACCGAACTCTTCCATTTGCTGGAGCAGAGAAAAATCAAGCCTGTTATTTCCAAAAAATTATTCCTGACCGAAGCCGCAGAAGCTCACCGAATTTTGGAAGCGCGCGGCGTGAAGGGAAAGATCGTATTGGTGACAGAAAACTTCACCGTCTAAACCTCATCGGCCAGGATCCATTTTTGAAATCATAAAAGACAAACCACAAGGAGAAAATCATCATGTCTGAACTTCACGTAGTATTCGGCACAGGCGCTCTCGGCAAATGGACAACCCGCGAGTTGGTCAACATGGGCAAACGGGTGCGCGTCATCAGCCACTCGGGCAAGGCCGATCCGCGGCTGCCTGAGGGAGTCGAGATCGTCCAGGGCGACGCCTATGACACGCAGCACAACATCGAAGTGACGAAAGGCGCGACGGCTGTATATCAATGCGCGCAGCCGCTTTACCATGAGTGGGCCGAAAAATTCCCTTCCATGCAGAAAGCCATCCTCGACGCAGTCGCAGCCAACGGCGCAAAATTCATCGTCGGCGACAACCTATACATGTACGGTGACACCAACGGACAGCCCATCCGCGAAGACCTGCCGTATCAGCCCCACACCAAAAAGGGCAGGGTGCGCGGCGAGATGTCGACCACCATCATGGAAGCGCATCGCTCTGGCAAGATCCGTGCGGCGATCGGACGCGCCTCCAACTTCTTCGGCCCCGATGATACAGCGGTCACTTCCTATGCCATTCGTCCCGCGCTGGAAGGGAAATCCATCAACCTGCTCGGGCGGACGGATCAGCCGCACACTTTTTCCTATGTGGCCGATTTCGGAAAATTACTGGCCACGCTCGGCACTCGCGAGGAATCTCTCGGGCAGATCTGGTTTACCCCATCCCCCGCGCCGATCACCCAGATGGAATTGGTCAGGATCATGGAAGAGGAGCTGGGGCACAAGGTCAAATTCATGGCGGCGGGCAAGCTGATGCTGAGCCTGCTCGGCCTGTTCGCCCCCACGTTGCGCGAATCGGTGGAAATGCTCTACGAATGGGACAAGCCCTTCATCATGGACTCGAGCAAGGCGCAGAAAGCCTTTGGCTTCCAGGGAACACCTCTGCGACAGGCCATGAAGGAAACTGTCGCCTGGATCAGGGAAAGCAAATAGACACCATAAAAAGAAGGTCGCGCTTGCAACGCGACCTTCTTTTTATGTGAACACTTCCATAAACGCGTGGATGACTTCCTGCTTCACACGCTCCATCGAGGGCAGCGGAGAAAGCAAATCCTCCAGTGAGACGACGGGCTCGCCCGCCAGCCCGCAGGCGATGATGCCGTCCCAATAGGTCATGTCGGGATTGACACTCAGCGCGAAGCCGTGGCGGGTCACGCCGCGCGCATCCACCTTGACGCCGATAGCCGCCAGCTTGGCGGGTTTCTCACGATCCTCAGGTCGACAGCGTGGACAACGTGAATACGCATCCGCCTGGATCCACACCCCCGTCTTGCCTGGACGTTGGCCTGCTCCCACGCCCAGACGCGCCAGCGCCGCGATGAGCGTCCCCTCCAGTTTGCGCACGTAACCGACATAGTCCACAGACCTGACAGGTTTTTCGGAATCCTCTTCAAGGCTTGAAGACTCCGCGGGAGACCTGTCAGGTCTGATCGAGCCCAGCGGAATCAGCGGATATCCCACCAACTGCCCTGGCCCGTGATAGGTCACGTCGCCGCCGCGATCCACCCAGTGGACGGATACGCCGCGCCGCTTCAATTCCTCTTCATCCCACAGCAGATTCTCCGCCTGGCCCCTGCGTCCAAACGTGAACGTGTGCGGATGCTCCAGCAGCAGCAACGTCGGCGGACGATTGCCGAGGGCAATGTCCGCCGCGTATTCATCCTGCAATTTCCAGGCAGTTTCGTATTCGATCAAGCCCAGGTCGATGACGTCCAATTTCATACCGATAAATCCATATAAATTGTCGGGGCGGGATGACCCCGCCCCGACGTTTGTTATTCGAAAATCCTGCGATACAGATCGGATTCCAACAACCCGTTCGGGTCGCAGCGCTTCTTCAATTTCCTGAACTTCTCCACGGTCTCTTCGCCATAGAATTGCCGCGCGGTGGCCGCGGAGGTTTCGCTGTTCTTGGCGAAGTAGAAGCGTCCGCCGTTAGCCAGCACGATCTGATCGAACTCCTGCAGCATCGCGGACATGCGCGCGCGGCTGCCGTCCGTGACCTTGAAATCCATCGCCAGCGAGAACCCGTCCACGGCGTGGGTCAGCAGGAACTTGTCGGGGCGGTGACGTTTGGTCACGCCGAGGTACGAGGGCAGGCCCTGCCGCTTGGCAATGGACAGGATCTCGGTCCACGCTTGCAGGGCGGTCTCCTTCGGCAGGAAGGACTGGTATTGGATGAGACCACTGCGCCCGTAGGACAATTCCCACAGCGGAACGTAATCCAGCAAAAAGTGGAAGGCCGCGTGAGGTTGGCGGAAGGTGTGTTTGCGCAAACTGGTGATGTACTTGCCCGTGTTGATGCCCCAGGCGCCCAGGTTGTTCATGAAGGGTGTCATGAAATAATGCAGCATCGATTTGGGCATGACACCGAACAGGCGGCTGGGCAGGTTCTGATAGGCAAGCTGGATGGTCTTCTGCGGCTCGGGATCTTCCTTGCCGTGCAGGTAATTGGCGGCATGGATCTGGCCGTGGCCGATGGTGATCGTATCCAGCCAGCCCACGATGTAATCGTAATTGGGCGCGCCGTCTTCCAGGGATTGCAATTGCTCCTTGAGCGTGCGCGTCGGCCAGGCGTGGACTTCGAGCAGGCCCGACTCGATCTTTTTCATCTTCATCGTGACCGAGGTGAAGATGCCCAGCATGCCATAGCCGCCAATCATCGAGTAGAACAGGTCGGCGTTCTTTTGCGGCGAGCAGGTCACTTCCGCGCCCGTGGGCAGCAGCGCGGTGAACTCGATCACGTGTTCGCCGATGGTGCCCATTTTGAAATTATTCTTGCCGTGGATGTTGGCCCCCAGGCAGCCGCCCAGGGTGGTGGTCATGGTGCCCGAGACGACGGGCGGCCACCAGCCGTCGGGCAGGACCTTCTGCCACAACTGGCTGAGCGTGACCCCTGGCTCGCCGCGGACGATGCCCGTGGCGGGCTCCCATTCGAGGATCTGGTTCATCCCGGTCAGGTCGAGCACGATCCCGCCGCCGTTGAGCGAGGCATCGTTGTAACTGCGTCCCGCGCCGCGTGCAGTGACGGTCAGTCCCTGCTGCTTGGCAAGTTGGAACGCTTCGTGGATTTCGTCGACGCTCCTGGGTTGGAGGCGATAGCAGGCAGTCTTGAGCGAATGCCCAAAGTTTTCGAGCTGGGTGAATGTGTTGTTCATTTTAAATTTTTTTCTTCTTTGCTTTTTTTAAATAAGACCCTAAGGGTTTTGGAAACCCTTAGGGTCTATTTTTAGAATTTCATGCGGCGGAAGATCACCGATGGGATGTGGCGTATGACCAGCATGATCAGCCGCCATAAACCTGAGACATACACGACCTGGCTGCGCCTGCGAATGGCATGCGCGATCTCGTCCGCGGCCCGCTCGGGCGTGACGGCAAACATGGGACGCGGCGCGCCGGGCAGGGACAGCATCCCCGTCTTGACCATGCCTGGCTTGATGGTGATAACGTTGACCCCGTGGCGCGACAGGCGGTTGCGCAGCGCTTCGAGGTAGGTGCTGAGTCCCGCCTTGGAGGTGTTGTAACCCGGGTTGCCGATGCGGCCGCGGTCGCCCGCCACCGACGAGATGCCCACGATCTGTCCGCTCTTCGCGTTCTGGAACATCGGGGCGATCTGGCTCATCCAGGCCATCGCGCCCAGCAGGTTGACCTCGACCATCTTGCGGTCCTGTTCGAAGTTATACTCATCCAGGGCGGGGAAATGGATCACGCCCGCCACGTACACGAACAGGTCCAGGCCGCCCAGATCGGCCACGATGCGGCGCAGGAGCGCAGGAACCGCTTCGTAGTCTGTTACGTCATGAGGGTATGGGGTGGCGCTCAGGCCATCCGCGCTGATCCCCACACACACTTTGTTCAATAGTTCCGCGTTGCGGTCGAGCAGGGCCAGCACATAGCCCTCCCTGGCCAGTTTTCGAGCAAGAGCCGCGCCAACCCCCTGGGATGCGCCAATCAGAATCGCCCGTCGGCGGGGTTGGAGCGGGGTGGCGGGGGCAGGCTTTGGTGAGTCAGACACGAGGTACTCCGTTGAAATGGAATATGTTCATTTTAACACAATCCTTTTTTTCTCATCGGATTTATAATAGCATTGTCTACCAAGTTTATCTAATTGAGACTACCGAGCGATTGCGCTGTATGCATTTATTCACTATTCTCTACCCACCAAGTGAACTGATTCTGGAAACAGCATGGAAACAACAAATCATCGGGCAGAGGTATTGGCGCAAGCCCGCCGCATCGTGATGGAGGATGGACGTCTCTCCCCGGCGGAGCGGCAGGAATTGCTTGCATTGATCAACACCATGTCAGAGGCATCCCAGCCTTTGCCCATCAACGCACTGCATAAAAATACAGGCGTGATCAAGGCGGACGGCTATTCCGCCAGTCACGCCTTATTGGCGTTGCTCAAGCAGCAGGCCGACGAACTGGATGCGCTGAAGAAGCTCAGCCTGAACCTGACCTCCAGCCTCGACCTGCAAACCGTCCTGGCCGCCGTCGCATCGGAGGCCATCCGCCTGGTGCGGTATGCGCTGACCGTCAACATCTTCCTCTACAACGATGGCAAGCTCGAATTTGGGGCGGCGCTCGACCAGGATGGCGCGCGCAATACTCCATACATGCCCCCGCGCAGGAATGGTCTCACCAACACGGTGGCGCACAGCGGCGAGATCATCCAGATCGATGACATGCTCAACCACATTTTTTTCAGCGAAGTACAGTATAAAAAAGCAGGCTCGATCATTGGCATCCCCTTGATGATCGACCGCAACGTGGTGGGCGTGATGAACCTCTCGCGCAGCGTGGAGGGAAAATTCTCCCCGTCCGAACTGCGCCTGCTGGGGCTGCTGGCCGACCAGGCCGCGGTGGCCATCTCGAACGCCAGCCTGCACCAAATCGTCAGCAGGCAGGCCTACAGCGACACGGTGACGGGCCTGCCCAACCGCCGCGCGCTGGACGAGCGCCTGGAGAAGGAAGTGCTGGCCGCGCGCCGCGATGGCTATCCCTTCTCGGTCATCATGATGGACCTAGACGGCTTCAAGGAAGTCAACGACACCTACGGGCATACCATCGGCGACCAGGTGCTGCGCGCCATTTTCAACTACCTGGCCACGGGGATGCGCTCCACCGATTTTCTGGCCCGCTACGGCGGCGACGAATTGACCCTCATCCTCGTGCATACCGACCTGCCCGCCGCGCGCCTCGTCACGGAAAAAATCCTGGAGAGGATCAACCAGTTCCAACACCGCATGCCCGACGACCGCAAAATCAAGCTGGGCGTCTCGGGCGGGATCGCCATGTACCCCATCCACGCCATGAGCGGAGCCGACCTGCTGCGCGCCGCCGACGAGGCCCTGTACCGCGCCAAGAAACACGAACGCGGCTCCTTCCTGGTCGCGCACGGATTCACCGGCCCGCTGTCCGCGCCAAAAATAAAATAAGCCCGCCCGACAGACACGCATTCCCGGTTTGGGGGTTATAACGTTTCAAACCACCGAGGAGTTGTCCCATGTCCAACCGAGTCAAGATCATTTTGAATCCCATGGCCGATATGGGCCATGCCTGGCAGGTGGCGCGCGACCTGCGCACCATCGCCGTCGAGCACGGCAACACAGACTGGAGCGGAACGGTCTATCCGGGCCACGCCGTCGAACTGGCCAGGCAGGCGGGCGAACAGGGCTATGACCTGGTGATCGCCATGGGCGGCGATGGCACCGTCCACGAGGTCGTCAACGGCTTGATGCAGATTCCCCCGGAGCGTCGGCCCGTCCTGGGTGTGGTGCCCGTCGGCTCGGGCAACGACTTCGCCCACGCCATCCGCGTGCCTCAAAAAGCCGACCATGCCCTGGCCCACGCCCTGCGCGGGGAAGCCTCCACGGTCGACCTGGGGCTGCTGACCGACGAACACGGCCGACGGGAATATTTCGACAACACGCTCGGCATGGGTTTCGATGCCGTGGTCACCATTCGCTCGCACAAACTGCCCATCGTGCGCGGCTTCCTGATGTACCTGACCGCCGTCATCCAGACCATCCTTCTGAATCACGATCCCGCGCATGTGCAGATCGAAACCGACCAGGAAAAATGGGAGGATGAAGTCCTGATGACCACCCTGTGCAACGGCGGGCGCGAAGGCGGCGGCTTTATGCTTTCCCCCGATTCGAGCATGACCGACGGCCTGCTCGAATTCCTCACCGTCCGAAAAGTCTCGCGCCTCAAGATGTTCCGCCTGATCCCCGAATTCATGAACGGCACCCACCGCCGCTTCACAAACGACATCCGCATGGGCGCCTGCCAAAAATTCAGCCTGACCTCCGACCGCCCGCTGTACATCCACGCCGACGGCGAGATCCTGACCAGCTTCGGCAGCAACCTGCGCCAGGTCGGCTTCGAAGTGATGCCCAACGCGCTCAAGGTCGTCAAGGGATAAGGATCGAAAGTTGCAGATTGAAGGTTGGACGGTTACAATTCGACCGACCAACCTTTTTGATTCCGCCATGCCTGACCTCCTCGCCTCCCTTCAAAAACATGACCTCGGCCACCTGCGCATCGTCGCGGGGCTGTGGGGACTCGAACTGGATTCGAACGAAGCCGACCCCGCCGCGGAGGAACTGGCCGCTTCACTGCTGGACCCGCAGCTGGTCGCCGAAGTCCTCGACTCGCTCTCCGCTGAATCGCGCGCCGCGCTCACGGCCATGACCGCGAACGCCGGGCGCCTGCCCTGGGCCGAGTTCTCCCGCCGATTTGGCGACATCCGCGACATGGGACCCGGCCGCCGCGACCGCGAGAAGCCGCACCTCAAACCCGCCTCCCCGGCCGAGAGTCTGTTCTACCGCGCCCTGCTGGCGCGCGCCTTCTTCGACACCGACAAGGGCCCCCTGGAATTTGCCTACATCCCCGAAGACCTGCTGCCCCTGATCCTGGACACGCTCCAGGCTGCCCCGATTGCCGCCGCTGAACCGTTGGGGCGTCCCGCCTCGCCCGGGGAGCGCGGAATCGAAATCCCCGCCTCCGACCGCATCCTCGACGATGCCACCAGCCTGCTGGCCGCCCTGCGCATGGGACGCAAGGATGAGCCTTCGGACGTCCAGTCTCAGCGTTTGCGCGAACTGTTGTCCGCCGCGGGACTCGTCAAGGGCAATGCGCCACAGGCTGAGTCGGTGCGGAAATTCCTCGAAGCCCCGCGCGCCGAGGCCTTCAAGAAGCTGACCGATGCCTGGCTCACAAGCGACTCCTTCAATGAATTGCGCCAGGTTCCCAGCCTGGCCTGCGAGGGCGAGTGGAGCAATCCGCCGCAGGAAACCCGCGAGTTCCTGATGAACCTGATCGAGGCCGCGCCTGCGGGCAAGTGGTGGAGCTTGTCCGCTTTCGTGCGCGCGGTGAAGGAAAAATATCCCGATTTCCAGCGTCCCGCCGGGGACTATGACTCGTGGTTCATCAAACGCAAAGCGGACGGCGCCTATCTGCGCGGCTTCAGCCACTGGGACGAGGTGGATGGCGCGCTCATCCGCTACTTCATCGACGTGCTGCACTGGCTGGGCCTGGCCGACCTGGCAGGCACGGAAAGCGGCGGCCCGGTCACGGCCTTTCGGCTGGCGACGTTGGGGGAACGGAAAGAGGAAAAGGGAAAGATCGGCATCTCCTCGAATGGCCGCCTGCTGGTGCCGCGCACCTTCTCGCGGGCGGCGCGTTACCAGATCGCGCGCTTCTGCGAGTGGGAGGACGAAAAGCCCGATGAATATCCCTATCGCATCACGGCCTCGTCGCTGACCCGGGCCGGGGAGCAGGGACTCAAGGTGGAGCACCTGCTGTCGTTGCTGGTGAAGTACTCGGAAGCGGGAGTCCCGCCACAGTTGGTGAAGACCCTCAAACGCTGGGAGGCCAACGGCACCGAGGCGCGCATGCAGAGCCAGGTCGTTTTAAGGGTCAGCCGCCCCGAACTTCTGGAGGAACTGCGCAAGACCCGGGCGGTCCGCTTCCTGGGCGAGAGCCTGGGGCCCACCACGGTGGTGGTCAAAAGCGGAGCGCAATCCAAGGTGCTGGCGGCGCTGACCGAATTGGGGCTGCTGGCGGAGGATGAAACCACGAATATGTCATTGTGAGCGGAGCGAAGCAATCTCCAACATGACGAGGGGATTGCTTCGTCGGCCTACGGCCTCCTCGCAATGACATGCAAAAACTTAAGGCGATTGTCACGGGCAAGTGGTGACAGTCGCCTTTGTGCATTTGGCTATAATCATTTTGTCAATTCTTCCATCAGGAGACCCCATGTCTGCAAAACTCGATTGGCTCAAACAGGAAATCGATGGCCTGAAAGAAGCGGGCCTGTATAACCGCATCCGCACGATTGGCTCGGCGCAGGGGGCGCGGCTGGTGGTGGATGGCAAGGATGTGCTCAATTTCTGCTCGAACAATTATCTCGGCCTGGCAAACCATCCGAAGGTAGTGGCAGCGGCGCAGGAGGCCATGAAGAAATACGGCGTCGGCCCCGCCGCGGTGCGAACGATTGCGGGCACCATGGACCTGCACGTGGAACTGGAGAAACGCCTGGCGAAGTTCAAGGGCGCCGAGGATGTAATCACCTTCCAGTCGGGCTTCACCGCCAACCTGGGCACGATCTCCGCGCTGGTCAGCAAGGAGGACGTCATCTTCTCGGACCGCCTGAACCATGCCTCGATCATCGACGGCTGCCGCCTCTCGGGCGCGAAGATCATCGCCTACGACCACAACGACGCCTCCGCGCTGGAAGCGGCAATCCAGGCAGCGGCTGGCACCTACCGCCGTGCGCTGATCGTGACCGACGGCGTCTTCAGCATGGACGGCGACATCGCCCCCCTGCCAGCCCTGGTGGAAGTGGCGAAGAAATACGACATCCTCTTCATGGTGGATGACGCCCACGGCGAGGGCGTGCTCGGCAAGGGCGGACGCGGCATCGTGGATCACTTCGGCCTGCACGGCCAGGTGGACATCGAGGTCGGCACCATGTCGAAGGCCTTCGGCGTGATGGGCGGCATCGTGGCGGGCGACAAGACCATCATCGAGTGGCTGCGCCAGCGCGGACGCCCGTTCCTGTTCTCCTCGGCGGTGACGGTGCCCGATGCAGCCGCCTGTCTGGCCGCGGTCGACCTGCTGGAGAATTCCACCGAACTGGTGGACCGCCTGTGGGACAACGCCAAATACTTCAAGGCCGAGATGAAAAAGCTCGGCTTCGACACGGGCGTGAGCGAGACACCCATCACGCCGGTCATGCTAGGCGAAGCGCCGCTGGCCCAACAGTTCAGCCGCGAGTTGTTCGATGAGGGCGTGTTCGCCATGTCGCTCGGTTTCCCGACCGTGCCCAAGGGCAAAGCCCGCATCCGCGTGATGATCTCCGCCTCGCACGACCGCGACGACCTGGGCCAGGGTCTGGAGGCCTTCGCGAAGGTCGGCAGGAAGTTGGGCGTGATTTCGTAGGGGCGCGGTCCCCGCGCCCTTGCATGGGTGATCCATAATCAAGTAGTTTGGCGGCGTTGTGGGGGAGCGCCGCCTTTTTGTTTTGATGGGCAGGCTGAAAAATAGGTATACTATTACATATTTCACCCAAATCAAAGAGGGCCCTATGGAAGATCCCACCTTAATACAATCCCAAAAGGAATTTTGGACAGGTTCCCTTATTTTTTTCATTATGATGTCCCTGCTCGCTGTCGGAATCGTAACGTTCTTTTCCCCGTTGCTGGTCATAACCATGGGCGGTGTGTTGTTCCTGCTCAACCGCCGCAGGATGGGGCAAAAGACCATTTCCAGGATCATGTTTTCAGCCATTCTTTTGGCATTGATCGTTTTCTTTGTGTTTTGGGTCTCTCATGGACATTCCGAGGATCTGTCCTGGAGTAACTTTTTAAACAATTCCTGGGGAGGCTATGTCGTTGCCTCATTTTTATGTCTGGCTCTTGGGGTCTATTTTTGGCGGACAACCGACCAGGAAATTTCCAAATTCAGCCAGCAAAACAATTTTCCGGATAAGATATCATCCTGGTATGGGCCGTCTCTTTTCCTTTTCGTGATCGGCCTGAGTTTTGTCTTGCAAGTTTCCGGGAATCAAATCGCAAAGGCCCTGGGATATTGTTATCTTCCGACCCTGCCAGATATATCCCAACGCTGGTTTGATGAACGGGGAGAAGGTGTACAAAAAATCATCCTTCGCCCGGAGGATTTTGGCTGCGGCTGGTCGTTTGAGTTTCAGTCCTCTGAACAAGGAGTCTCGGGGCCGGATAACCCTACAGCCTCTGACGGTTATTCCAGAACGATTTTCTCTCGGTATTTCAATCATGAAAGCGGAGTAACTGCTAACTCTGATATCGATCATCATGTTTGGGTGGAGACTGATCTGGCAAGTCTGTCTGTTTATGAGCAGATGCCAGACAGTATTGATTTGGCGACAAATTCCCCCATTCATGTTCCAGCCATCAACATCGATCCACCACCTGATTTAATGAAAGTACGCTGTCTGGGCTATGACAAGGACAGGGATAGCACCTTTTGTCAGGTGATCATTGTTCGTAGCCCTGTGGTTTCCAGTCTTTTGTTTGATGCGGCGAACCTTCCCCATGACGAGTACTGGGCATTTTTTATCAGGATCATTCAAAACACAGATAAAAGAGTCCAGATCTATTTGACAGAAACAGAGATAAGCAGGTAATGATTCGACCACTAAGAGCGCGAAGATTTTTTAAGAGTCTTCGCGCTCTCACCTGCCCTGGCGGGCGGTGCCAGGGTCGTTTCTTCGTGGTTATTTTTTCCCTCAACCCAAAGCGCACTTGACGCCCCGCTTTTCCCCGTAAGATTGCCCCGCAACGTGGAACGTTCATTCGCAAAGTTTTTTCGGCTCTACCGTTTTTAACGGGAAAGAGCCTCACCACAAAGGGCACAACACCTGCCCTGGCGGGCGGTGCCAGGGAGTACACAAAGGGGTAAAAAGCCTTGATGGCTTGTGTTTTTCCTTTGTGACCGTTGTGTCCTTTGTGTTTTAAAAAGGTTTCCCGTTTATTACGGGAGACCCGTTTTTTCTTGTGCCCTTCGTGGTTAAGAATCTGGAGTTGTATGATCCCCCTCTCGATCTGCAAAACAGACATCGACTGCGAGACGCAGCAGGCGCACCTCGATTACGCTTTGTCAGTGATCGTCTCGCGCTCCCTGCCCAGGGGGAATTGGGAGATCATTCCTGTCGGCAACGCTGAAAGTTGGTAGAGAGAATAGCGAGTTCATCGCATCGTCGGATACCGCAGGTGGGAAGGGTCGCAAACAGGTTCCCACTTTGATATACTGCGGGGACAAATTTACTGTCGGAGAAGCAGCATGTCCAACAAAACACCCGCCGTCATTGCCACCGTCCTGACCGTTGTCCTGCTGGGGATCACCGCCCTGGTTTTAACGTTTACACAAATGCTCCTGCTTAACGGCGCCAGCGAACGCCAGGGGATGTCGGCCCTGGGCATCTCGCTGGTCTGCCAGGGAACGGGGCTGATCCTGGCCGCGATCCTGGCCTGGCGGCTGACCGGCTTGTTCATCGCCAAGCTCAATTGGAACAAGTTCCTGTCGGTCGCGCTGGCCGTGACGGCTGGGACCGTGGCCGGCGGGGGCCTCTCCTTCCTGGCTCTCATCGTCGGCACCATCGCAGCGGGGATACGCTAACAGGCCGGCCGTCCCTGTGCAAATCGGGCGCGCGGATGTATCATCCAGCCCATGTCTCATAAACAGGAAATGAATCTCGACATCGTCACCAACCGCGCCTCGTTGACGCGCTTCGCGTGGCTGTCCATCGGCGCGGCAATATTGACGATTGGACTTAAATCGGGCGCGTACCTGCTGACCGGCTCGGTCGGCCTGCTTTCGGATGCCATCGAGTCGGGCGTGAACCTCGCGGCGGCAATCATGGCGCTGGCCATGCTGACCGTTGCCGCGCGCCCCGCGGACGAGAGTCACATGTACGGCCACAGCAAGGCGGAATATTTCGCCAGCGTGGTCGAGGGGATTTTGATTCTCGTCGCGGCAGGCAGCATCATCTGGACGGCGGCCGGGCGGCTGCTCCACCCGAAGGAACTGGATCAGGTGGGGCTTGGCCTGGCGGTGTCGGTGGGGGCCTCGCTAATCAACCTGGCAGTGGCGCAAATCCTGCTGCGGGCGGGGAGGAAGAATAACTCGATCACGCTCGAAGCCGACTCCCATCACCTGATGACCGACGTGTGGACTTCGGTGGGGGTGGTGGGGGGCATCGGCGTGGTGGCGCTGACAGGCTGGCTGGTGCTCGACCCGCTGATCGCCATCGCCGTCGGCTTGAACATCATCTGGACCGCGTATCAACTCATTCGCCGCTCGGTGGAGGGATTGATGGACGCGTCCCTGCCCGCCGAAGAGCAGAAACAGATCGAGAGCGTCATGGCCCAGTACCGCCCGCGCGGCGTGGAATTCCACGCCCTGCGCACCCGCCAGTCGGCGGCGCGGCGCTTCGTCTCGGTGCACGTGCTGGTGCCCGGCGAGTGGACGGTGCATGACGCGCATCACGTCGCCGAAGACTTCGAGGGCGATATCCGCAAGATCCTGCCCGAAACGATTATCTACACGCACCTCGAACCCAGCGACGACGAGATCTCGATGCACGACGTTTACGACAAATAGGCCAGTGCGTGGCGCGGCCCCCTGCCGGCTGGCGGATTGCAAATCCGCCAGGATCGCAAGATCCCAAATAAAAAAACGGGCGATCCAGGATGGACCGCCCGTTCGATTTCACGGGGACTTATTCAGCCAGCAGCGCCAGTTTCCTGCCGGGGTCACAGCGCACAGGCACCGAACTGCCCACCGCCAATTTTTTCGCCTGAGAGACCTTGCAGCGCATATCGGTTTTGAAGGCGGGCGCGTCGATGGGTTTGACCTCCACCGGGATGGCCACCCACATGTCTGTGCCGCCTGCGCGGGTGAACTCGTTCGCCAGGACGGTAGCCCTGGCTTTTTTTCCGTCCCTGGCCACGCGCCTGGCCCACAGCGGCGGGACGTAGGGCGTGACGATGAATCCCATCATGACGATCAGCACCACCAGGAACAGCGGCACGGCCAGAATCGAGGGAATGATATGCGCCACCGACAACCCGATCAGGACGGCCAGGACAAGATACATCCCCAAAAGTTTTGTGGTCCGCGAGGTCATAGCAACTCCTTGAAAATTGAGAACAGGGCTATTTTAACCGTCTCCGCCCGGTTTTCAGGCGACAAAGGGCAAAGTAAGGGAATTGTAATGCGGAGGCTCAAGCCGCTGCATTTGGGACATACCCTGGCAACATCCATTCAGGCCTCCGTTGGGATGATTACAGAATATTCAGCTTTTCACCCGCTGAAATGGGGTACCACAGGAACGCAGTTTCAGCCCTGCACACTTTCCCATTCCGTCAATTTCACATCCATCTCGCGCTGCACGCGTTCGTATTCCTTGCCGAGTTTGGTAACCTCATATGCATCCGCGGGCGGATTCTCCAACTGCGCGCCGAGGTCGGCCAGCTGCTTTTCGAGGGCGGAGATGACGTTCTCCAGTTCCTGGATCTGGGCCAGCCTGCGCCGTTCCTCTTTGCTTCTGGCGTTGAGCGCGGTGCGCTTCGCATTGGATGGATCCACGGGCGCGGAGGCGGCCAGGCGCGCCGCGGCGCGTTCCTCCTCCTTCTTTCTTTCCTCTTTCATCTGCGAGTACGTGCCCTTGAAGATCGTCATGCGGCTGTCATCGGGATCGACCTCCCAGATCTGGGTGGCCAGGGCGTCGATCAGATAACGGTCGTGGCTGACCAGCAGGATCGTGCCCTGATAGGCATCCAGCACGGCTTGCAGCACCTCCTGCGAGGTGATGTCGAGGTGGTTGGTCGGCTCGTCGAGCAGCAGCAGGTTGGTATCCTGCAGGGCCAGCTTGGCCAGCGCCAGGCGTCCGCGTTCGCCGCCCGAAAGCATCGAGACCAGCTTGAAGACGTCATCACCCGAGAAGAGATATTTGCCGAGATACTCGCGTCCCTGGAAGGGCAGCATGCCGGGCGCGGCGGCCAGGATCTCGTCGAGGACCGTCTTGTCGGGGTCGAGTCCCTCGTGGGCTTGGGCGAAATAGCCCACCCGCAGGCTGGCGCCCAACAGCACCTCCCCTTCCAGCGGGGCCAACTGCCCGAGGATGGTCTTGAGAAAGGTGGACTTGCCCGCCCCATTGGGACCGATCAGGGCGGCGCAGTCGGTGCGGCGCAGTTCGAGGTCGGGCGAGTGGAACAGCAATTTGCCCGGGTAGCCCACCTGCAAACTGCGCGTGCGAATGACCAGGTCACCGGAGCGCTGCTCGGAGCGCAGGTGCAGATGCAGGTCGGGCAGGCTGCGCACGGGCGGCCGCAGCGAACGCACGCGCTTCTCGGCCTCCTCCACGCTGAAGGAACTGGTGGTGGTCTCCACATCCAGCTGCGACCAGTTGGTGTTGAGCGCCGCGTCCATGCCGACCTGTTCGACGGCCTGCACCAGCCGCGACAGCCGCTTCAACTTGCCCTTGGCCTGCAGGGTGTTCTGCCCCGAGATGTTCTTTCGAATGTACTCGACTTCCCTGACCAGTTTTTCCTTCTCGCCCTCGAAAATCTCGGCGCGGTAATTCCAGCGGATCTCGCGCTCGTTTAAATAAGTGCTGTAATTACCGCGGTACAACTCCGAACCCGCGGGCGACATTTCGAGCAGCACGTTGCAGGCGTGGTCGAGGAAATAGCGGTCGTGCGAGACGATCACCGCCGCGCCCTCCCACTGCGTCAGGTAGCCTTCCAGCCACTCCACGGCCTTGATGTCGAGGTGGTTGGTCGGCTCGTCGAGCAGCAGCAGATCGGGATTGGTCAACAGCAGGCGCGCCAGGTGGGCGCGGGTGCGCTGTCCGCCCGAGAGATGATCAAGCGACATGTGGAAATCGGGCGCGTCGAAGCCGAGGCCGGTCAGCACCTGCTTGATGCGGAGCTGGTAGACGTAACCGCCCAGCCGCTCGAACTCGTGCTGGAGCGGACCATAGCGCACCAGGGCCTGCTCCCGTTTCGACGGGTCGGACATCTCCGCCTCGAGTTTTTCCACCTCCGCCTGCATGCGGATCAGGTCCGCGAACGGTTCGAGGCACACGTCCCACAGGACGCCCGTCAACTGGAAATCGGCCTCCTGCGAGAGGTAGCCGACGCGCAGTCCGCGCGAACGCGTAACCTGGCCCGAGGAGGGTTCCTCCTCGCCGATGAGGATGCGCAGCAGCGTGGTCTTGCCGATGCCGTTGGGCCCCACCAACGCAAAACGGGCGCCTTTTGCAACCGAAAAGGAAACGTTGGCGAACAGGTCTTCTGCGCCGAAGGACTTTGAAAGGGAATTAACGGTGATGAGTGACATAAGGGATCAGTGTTCAATGGTCGGTTCAGTGACCAGTGGAAACGCCCCGAATTATACTGCCTGCAAGCTCAATCTGATGCAAGACGCTGCTAAATAGGAACTGAAAGATAACCTTCTCCCGCATCCTCACTCATCCGTTACCGCCTTGACGATCCACTCGTAAATGATGGGAGCCGGGTCGGGCGCACCGGGCAGATTCTCCCCGCTGACGTTGGCCGTGACCACCACGACCAGGTCCAGTTCTGGAACAACGTACAGGCTTTGCCCGCCATATCCCCGGCCTTCGAAAACAGACAGGCCGTCCGCTGGATGAACCCACCACAGAAAACCGTACTCCAGCCCGGGCGCAACCGCAATCTGTGAGCTTGTGGATTGCCGAACCCAGTCCCTGGAAACCACCTGCTCCCCATCCCAATAGCCCTCGTTCAGGTAGAGATACCCGAAGCGGGCCAGGTCGCGGGGACGCAGATTCATGCCCCAGCCGCCGAGATAATATCCCTGGTCGTCGATGCCCCAATTCCAATCCTTTGACGGAATGCCGAGCGGCGAAAACAGATTGCGCTGGGCATAATCGCGCAGGGACTCGCCCACGCTCTCCGTCAGGATCGCGGACAGGAGCTGGGTGTGGGCGCTGCTGTAGTTGAAGGCCTGCCCGGGGGTATCCTGAAATTTGAGATTGATGGACGCCTCCACCAGGTTCCCGCTTTCCATCCAGCGTGCTTCGATCTCCCCATCCTCCAGCCAGACGAACCCCGCTGACATGGTCAGGAGGTCACGCAGCGTGACCTGCTCCATGCGCGGGTCGGTGGTGGGATAAAAATATTCAGGGAAGTATTCGCTCACCTTGTGGTCGAGCGCATCAAGCTGGCCCTGATCCAGGGCGATGCCGGTCAGGGCGGAGAGAATACTCTTCGTGATCGAATAGATCTCCACGCGGCGTTCGGGCTTGTTGAAGGGGAAGAAATATTTCTCGTAGACCAGTTCCCCGTGGCGGACGATCAACAGACTGCTGGTGGCGTAATCCTGCTCGAAATACCAGACGGCCTTTTCCACCTTGGCGCGATCCAGGCAATGCTCCTCCAAAGTGGAGATGGTCCATCCGTCGGTCGGCCAGGCTTCCCGCTCTTCAGGGACGGAGGTGTAACGACTGGCACAGTCGCTGCGCGGCTGGGGGAGGCTGGCCGCTGCCGTCGGGATGACTGTAACCGTCGGCGCCGCCGTCGGCGGGACGGGCGCTGCACCTCCGCACGAGGAAAGCACGAAGATTGCCGCGACCGCTGCGATTAGGAATTGCTTCATGTAGCGCCTCCGTTCCTGGCAGGGGAATTCGATGATCTTTGCCCATCAGTATACCCAGTGGGGAATGAGAACATACCCTTCTACAGAATGGATTTCGCGCCGCGGAGAAATAAAAAGGCGGGCCGCCCAGGCCCGCCCAACAATTTATCTCTTCATCGTTCGGTACTTCACCCGATGCGGAGTTAAATCCTTGCCGAATTTCTCCTGCATCATGGTCTCGTAATCGGACCAGTTGCCGATGTACATTTTCGCGACCGAGTCGCCTTCGAAGACGATCAGGTGGGTGCAGATGCGGTCGAGGAACCAGCGGTCGTGGCTGACGACCAGGGCCACGCCGGCGAATTCCTCCAGGGCCTCTTCGAGCGCGCGCAGGGTGTTGACGTCCAGATCGTTGGTCGGTTCGTCGAGCAGCAGGACGTTGGCGCCTTCGGTCAGGGTCTTGGCCAGGTGCACGCGGTTGCGCTCCCCGCCCGAGAGGATGCCGACCTTCTTCTGCTGATCGGAGCCAGCGAAGTTGAACGAGGAGCAGTATCCGCGCGCGTTGATCTTGCGCTTGCCCAGCTCCAGGAAGTCAGCGCCCTGCGAGATTTCCTCGTAGACGCTCTTCTCGGGGTCGAGGGTGCGGGTCTGGTCGGCGTAGGCCAGCTTGACGGTCTCGCCGATCTTGACCACGCCGCTGTCGGGAGTCTCCCGGCCGATGATCATCTTGAGCAGCGTGGTCTTGCCCGCGCCATTGGGACCGATGATGCCGACGATGGACCCGGGCTGAATGGAGGCGGAGAACGCGTCCAGGATCAGGCGGTCGTCGAAGGATTTGCTGACCTTGTCGAATTCGAAGACGATATCGCCCAGGCGCGGACCCGGCGGGATGTAGATCTCCAGATCCTCGCGGCGCGCCTCGGATTCCTGCGAGAGCAGCTTTTCGTAGGCGCTGACGCGGGCCTGGCCCTTGGACTGGCGCGCCTTGGGCGACATGCGGATCCACTCGAGTTCGCGTTCGAGCGTCTTCTGGCGCTTGGACTCGGATTTCTCTTCGAGGCGGACGCGCTCCTGCTTTTGCTCCAGCCACGAGGAGTAGTTGCCCTTCCAGGGGATGCCGTAGCCGCGGTCGAGTTCGAGGATCCAGCCGGCGACGTTGTCGAGGAAGTAGCGATCGTGCGTGACGGCGATGACGGTGCCCTTGTATTCGCGCAGGTGATGTTCGAGCCAGGCCACCGACTCGGCGTCGAGGTGGTTGGTGGGCTCGTCGAGCAGCAGGATGTCGGGTTCGCTGAGCAGCAGACGGGTCAGGGCCACGCGGCGCTTTTCTCCGCCGGACAAAATCCTGACGGGCGTATCCGAGGGTGGACAACGCAGGGCTTCCATCGCAACTTCCAGGTGGCTGTCGAGATTCCAGGCGTCGTGCTTGTCGAGTTCCTCCTGCAGCTTGGACTGTTCGGTGACGAGCGCGTCGAAATCCGCGTCGGGGTCGGCGAATTTGGCGTTGACCTCGTCGAAGCGCGCCAGCATCTCGACGATGGGCTGCACCGCCTCCTTGACGACCTCGATGACGGTCTTGCTCTCATCGAGTTTCGGCTCCTGTTCGAGCAGGCCGACGCTGTAGCCCTTGCTCATCGAGATCTCGCCGATGTAGTCCTTATCGACGCCGGCCATGATGCGCAGCAGGGTGGACTTGCCCGCGCCGTTCAGGCCGAGCACGCCGATCTTGGCGCCGTAATAGAAGCCGAGCGAAATGTCGCGCAGGATTTGCTTGTTGGGCGGGACAATGCGTCCCACTTTGTTCATGGAATAAATTACGAGGGATTCGTTTGCCATTGGGGTTCCAGAGAGTAGGGAGTAGAGATTGGAGAGTGGTTATTCGTGCCAGACGGGGCGTATTGTATCAGAAGAAGGGATTGGGAAATTGACAGCAGAGAAAAAACCAGGCAGGCGTTTGGGCGAAGGTTTTTTTGCCTCGGATCGTGAAGTAGGCGTGCGCCGGAATCCTGTGGCCATATAGAGAATGTCTTTGACAAGTAAATGACACAGTCATCGGGACAGCGATGAATAATTCCGTCTTGTGTGTGCTCCGCGTTTGAGTCGGTTGGATCAGATATACGTTTATTGAGCGTGACGCGTTACTTCGGATTCTCCACTAAACGTAACGCGCCAGTCACGTCATCACTTCCTGCACCAATGATTAAGACATCTACTTCAAGCATAGTTACATGGTATAGAAAGTTATACAAGTAAAATCCATTCCATCAAAGTTAGCTATCACGAGCAGAGTATCTTTATCGATTGTTCACTAATTCCGGAATAATTTCGAGGGGTGACCATATTAATTGACGCGAATTTGGCTGCCAAAAACCATGCAATGTATCGAAGTATGGTTTCCAAAGATTTCTTTGTGACTCAGCTAATAAATTTACATAGGCTCCTTCATTGCGAAAACCTAACGCAGAAGTTTGCCAAAAGTTTGTCAGCACAAAATCAATACCCAGAATGGCATCCATCGGTAAATGCACAATACGAGGGGTATCCGCCAACATGACACTTGTGTTCTTTTTATCTAGTTGACTCTCAAGATGCATCCCGCCAAAAGATAAATGATAAAGCGGATGTAAAAATGCTGAATCGCTTTCCGAGTTATGGCGATCTAAATGCCATGCGCTGAATGCAAGCTTCACATCATCGTCACCCATATAGGCACCCTCCAAGACAATCTGCAAACCAAGCGCAGTTAGTGGATCTTCATCTTCACTTGGCTCACACTTTCCTTTTACGGTCATCGAGAAGGTTATTGTTGCATTGCTGATATCGAATTCATTTTGAAAGACTTTTATTTTACCGAGGTCGCGAAATATAAGAGGTTCAACATCATAGCCCCATATTCCTTTTGTGGCATCATTTCTCCTGCACATTTCAGCCGCTTTGTAAAGTGGTCTTACATCTCGCAAAACCTTTTCTTTATCAAGTAACTGTGCAAGATTACCAAGACCTGATGCTATTTTTGCCCGAATTACAGGTGAGTTATCTTTCCTAGGTGGCATAAATTTACCCCTTTGTACGTCTTAAGTTTCTGAGCCTTTCCAGCTCTGTCGGATGCGGATCAAATCCTTCACGTCTCTCAAGTGCTGTGTCCAAAGAAATATACCTTCTTTCCTGCCAAGGCTGAGGCTCTTTTTCTGCAATAATCACTCCATCAATCGGGTCTAATGGCTTTTTGGTATATTCGCATATCGTGTAGAAACGAGTATGGTATTTTGGATAAATCGGCTCAGCCACCATCAGATTCCTAAATCCAGTTTTCTTCTTTATGATTTCCACTCTTTCCTTCGCATTCAATAAGCTGATTGGGGAATTTTGACCGCTTGTTGGAATCCACCATTCCTTTTCCACTCCAAACGCCCACCATCTTTCCCAGGCTTCGCCAAATGGTCCCGAATATTTATATTCTTTAATCAAACCAAGTATTTTAGACCAATCTTTCGATGCGTCTTGATTGATACCAAGCCGCGAAGCCAAACGAAGTTCGTCAATCAACAATCCTGGTCTACGTAATAGGTCTTGGAGAATAAAACGAGCAATTTCATGTACGGTACGAGCAGTTGAACTAAAATATTCTTGCACTCTTATATCTACATAATAATGTTCTTTTGCTTTCAATAGCTCGCTTAGATCAAACTTTCTCTTTGCGCTTTTAAATTTATCAATATATTGATACCCTAAAGCCAACGCGATTAATTGGTCATGAACAACATCGGGTTCGTCTACAACATCCTCTTTTTTGTAGACCACATTGAAAAGGTCATGAGATGTGAAATCGCCTTGATATGATCTTTTTAACCTATTCTCCTGTGACCACACCACAATAGGCATAGGTTGAATCTTATTTTCTGTCTCTCTAGTTCGAATTTCTTGAGCAAGTGTAGCCGCACGAAAGTCTGCCTTCTTCTTATCAATCTTGCTAGAAATTTCATCCAGCCGCCAATCAAGAATAAGTCCTTGATATTCTTGTAATCTCTTTATTAATGCTGAGTAATTTTGAAAAGTTGCAGGATGCTCAATGTCAATTTTCAAATTTTTAGAATGTTCAACAACCATGTCTCTATACGGCTTAATAGTTGTTGCTTCTTCATCATCGAGATAAAGATACTTAATCATATGCCTCCAATTGTTCCTTGCTGGCTTCAGGAATTTCGATACGAAAACAAGTTACATATCCACGCGGAGCACCCACGAGATTGATTTCTCCGTTGTATGATGTAACAATGTCCTTTAAAATCTTTAACCCAAGACCTGTTCCTAGAAGATCATCATCTTCATCTTCTGCTTCTGTCGAGCTTGTATAAGACGTTGTAAAAAATGCATCAAAAATCCGCTCACGATTTTCGGGAAGAATACCGTCGCCATTATCCACAAAGTCGACAATGATCTTTCCCTTTTCTCGTCCTGCGGTTACCAAAATTTTACCAGTTTCATGCCCCGCCCGTGCAATAGCTTTCCGTGAATTCGTGAACAGGTTGAAAAGTATAGATGTCCATTCTGATGAGTGCATAGGAATAGTAAAGAGATCGTATTCGCGAATCGTTGGTTCGGGAAATTCAATGTCTCGTCTTTGGCAGGCAGGAGTGACAACTTCCCAAAAAGAGCGCAAGATTTTCCCTATATCTTGAATAACAGTTTCTCTTCTTGCATTTGCAGACACAGATTTATCAAAGTATGACGTATATGTTCTGAAACTTTGAATATTTTTTTTTAATCGTAGAGCCTTTTCATGTGAGTCACCTGAAGTCACTTGGATAAGCGAATATGTATCAGCTAATAATGCTGGAAACATATTGCGGATTTCGTGATTGAATTGTCCAATTGAGAGCCCTAAACTTGCCAGCACTCTAAGCATTGAAATTTCATTGAGTAATTCTTCTTCTTTATCTTGCTGCGCGCCAACGCTTTCCTCAAGTACCTGAATTGCACTTTGAATTGCTTTGGTTGTTTCTACTTGTCGTGTGGTAATTTGCTCTGGGGTTTTATTGCTCGAGGAGTGCTCTATTTCATCTGTTATGCGACGAATGGTGTCAACAGCAGTTCTTAATCGTTCAGATGGAGTTATATTGCTTTTGGTTGGCTTTATTTTTTTACCACGAGCTTCTGCTACGCGAGTTATAGCTGCTGTTAAGATGATTTTGCAAAACTTTATTAATTCTTGAAAGCCTTGATTATTTATTAAATATTCTCGACTTGCCGTTTCTTCAAACACCTCACCGTTGGGGTCCACTAGTTCTACAAACCCAAAAAAGTTTTGATTCTTATAAGGAGGAAGAAGACTTCTTCGTGCAGATTCTTCATCAAGTCTAAGCCAATCATCTTCTCGCTCTCCATAGGGAAGAACTCTAAATCCATTTCTGTAAACTCGGATTCCTCCTCTGTCTCGTGCTAATGTAGCAATAAGAGTATTAATGTGACCAGGGAGATAGTTAGAGTCCCTGCCGTTGTAAATGTAGTAAAAAGCTTTTAAGTTAACGTTTTTCAAAAACTGGAAACCATTAGATTCCAATTCTAAATTATTTCCTTTTAGCTTTTTGCTTTCATTAATATCCAATTGTTGGCTTTGGATCGACCATCTTATCTCGCCTTTTTTATCGACACTTCCCATTATCTCTGCTAATGCGTATTCGAATACTAATTTCTCTGTGCTGGCAACTTCTTCACTTTCATTATTAAGACTACGAAGTATTTTTACTGCAAACCCAGGATCTTTTGTATCCGTCTCCAGTGTTTTTGAAATGGGGAATGGTTGTAGTAAATCTGCCAAGTATCTATAAACGCTCTTAAGAGATGCAACAGTCCAACCGTCTTCTAAATCATCAATAATGATGATTGTGCCGTTTTCGCGCGTTTTTGGGATTTCATTAATATGATTGGAAATAATAATAAGATCTTGATCCGCTTCAAAGTGCGACCAATCAATATCTATTTGTAAAGCGAAAGTGCTCTGTTTATTTTGCGTAACTACTTTCAATTTTTTGCCTAAACGATGTGCAGCAAATCGTCCAATCCCTTTTCTGCCTGCTCTAAGACGTTTATATTTTGGAGAATATTGTTCATGGACTTTATCGGTTGTGGAAATTCTCATGAATCCCGCGATCAACTGTTCGCGGGTCATACCATGCCCATTATCTTCAATGATCAAACGCCCACCCGCTAAATCTGCATCTTCAAAAGTAAGTGTAACTTCGGTTGCATCGGCATCATAAGCATTCTTTACAAGTTCTGATACAGCTGTTTCTTTTTTGACGACCAATTCACGTCCTAAACGGCTAATGTGGCTTGCATCTACTGAAAATCGAACATTATCCTCGTCAAGTTCTGATAATTCCAAAGACAATTCTAAAATACGCCCATAATCAATATCCTCCCCGCTTTCTAATTGCTTGAGGAGCTGTTTTCGGATTTTGTCAACATTAGCGTCTTTTGCCATGATGTTATTTCCTTGATTGTTTTTTCAAAGGCATTCTTCTACTTTGCAAGGCAGACAGTTCATCGTCAAAGAATGAATAAGAATACTGTATTTCGCCAGAATATTGTTCGAGTAGGAATTCATCAGCCATTTTACGAGCTTGTTGGTGTAAACCCTGCCGAAGAAGTCTGTCAATTTTCTTGATTGCGCTATCAACCCTTTTCGTTTCAACTTCAGGCATAAGTATTTTGATTTTTGCGGCTTCCGATGGTTCGTGTTTCAAAACGCCAGCGCCGTAAGTACGTCCTTCGATTTCAGCAGATAATTGGCTGAAGGTGCTCAAGATCGAAATTGTGGCAAGCTTCAATTCCTTTTCGGTGACATTGCTTCTATGATAAAGCCTATGGATCGAGTTTGTAGCATTTATACATGCTTTATTAATAACAATCCACGTTCCTATGTTCTGCATATATGGGAAAAAGGCATCTGGAATGCGATTGTCGTTGAAACGATGCCAGATACCTGAGCGTTTTCTTCTTGTAAATGTGGTTATGGTTTCAATCTTGTCTTTTGGAAACGAATCCAAATACTCTTGCACTTTCTCGTCAATTTTTTCAATCTTGGTTGTGTCAACCAACAAGCAATTTTCTCCTGTTTGGAGAATTGTTTCAACATCCTCTTGCTCTAAAGTCGCACCTTTGGCAAACCTGAATTTGGTCAAAACACGACTTGCGATTTTGTCTGGAAGTTTGTGCTTTTTCCAATTTTCAGAATTCAGAATAAAGAACGAATTAGCCCCTGAAACAATTCCGATTTGGATGTCAAACAAATCGCCAATCTGTTTAGTGAAACCGTCAGCAGACAATTGCTCAAAGAGTTTTCTTGACTCGGCGCTTGACAGCCTATTGCCAGCCTGAAAACTTGATTTACCTTTTGATTTGTTGCTTTCCCATCGCTCAAGCACTTTCTCAATTTCGCTTGCATTGGAGGCAGATATTATCTGTATGTTAGGAGTTGGGTTAGAGTCAACTAACCCTTCGCAAAGTGTTATTACACTAATTTCTTCTGTTCCATCGCTAATAAACAATCTCTCGTGAAGATTAATGAGCAAACACTTTTCAAACCGATTTACTAAGACTTCACGTACTTGTCTCGCATAATCAGAATACAAAAAACTGCTTGGTAAGACCCAAGCCATTCGACCCCCCAGTTTGAGAAAACTCAAGCTGTGCAATACAAAATATGCCCATAAACTTGCCCGTCCACCAAGATCATAATCATTATTGCTTATGGCATTTAAGGCCGTTTTTTTTTGTTCGTCGGACATGTTATGGTGTGAAACATAAGGCGGATTTCCGACAACAGCATCAAATCCATTGTCATCAGCAGAGAATGATTTTAAAGAGAGACTGAGAAAATCTTGTTGTTTAAAATGCCCGTTAGGATTTACCAGAAATGTGGAAAGAGTACTAAATGCGAATGGGTCAATATCAGCGCCATACAATCTACTTTCAGCAACTATCTTTTGCAAGCCCAGTTCAATAAATCTGGAACGCGAAGATTCTAAGAAATCACACCCGCCAAAGCTGGGTTCCAAAACCTTATCAGTTTTTGCTCTGATTGCCCACTTGCAAAGCACATCAGCAACACGTTTTGGCGTGTAAAAAACTCCATATTGTTTTTTCTCTGAAATTTGGCGCGCCATAAGTTATGCCTTTGTTTATCCTGAGCTTATTATACCTAAAATAAGAACAGAAGTTCAGTTAGTAATGATATGATTTAGGTAATCCGAACAGACGGGAAAAAACGGAGGGCAAAGATAGATACTCCCTCAATCCTGCGGATATCTCCCCTAATACGATGATGTAAATTTTATTTGCGGATTCGGCGATCGGCGCGTCAAATTATGGACAAATCAGGTCAATGCAAAGGCGGGATAAAGGGAGTACCGTTTTGTCAATCGGGAATTGCGCAAACTGGGCTGGGTCGTCGTCCGCGTGTGGGACTTCGTGAGTTGAAGGAACCTCTCCCTGATTGGCATGATTGATCGGCGTGTCCGTTTGCCCCTCTCCCAAGGGAGAGGGTATGGGATTGACTTCTTTTCTGACCGAGAGCGGATTAGGTTTCCCGAGCAAGGCTTGGAATGAGGATGGTTTTAGCCTCTCCCCCTTGGGGGAGACGGGAGAGAGGTAAAATCTCATTATGCCAGTCAAGAACATCATCCCAGGTCAACACGTCACCAAAGAAAAACTTCAACGTGCAAAAGAACTGCGTCGCGACATGACTCCCGCCGAGACAATCTTGTGGGACGAACTTCGGGCGAACAAGTTGGGAGTCCATTTTAGGAGACAACAGGTCATTCAGGGATTCATTGTCGATTTTTATTGTCACAAGTCCGCGCTGGTCATCGAAGTGGATGGGGATATCCACGATTTGCAGAAAGAAGAGGACGAGAGGCGGGAAAAGGTATTGTCCGCGTTGGGGTTGAAGATCATCCGTTTCAGGAATGATGAGGTCATGATGAACTTGTCCACTGTGATGGGGAAGGTAAAAGAAATGATTTCGCTCTAAAAGAAAATCTATGTACATTATTGAAAGTACATAGATTTTCTTGTATAATATATTCCATGCCAGACAAATTCACCCCCTTCAAAACCATCTTCGAGAAACACGAGGGTATTCTACGCGCCGCCGAGGCGATACGGCTGGGCGTGCCTGAGCATGTCATCTATGAGATGGTTGAAAAGGGGGAACTGCTTCGAGAGGCGCGCGGTATATATCGCCTCGCGGACAGCGAAATGCCGTCAGACCCCGATCTCGTTCAAGTCAGCCTGCTTGTGCCGAAGGCGGTCATCTGCCTGATCTCGGCGCTGTATTTTTACGAACTGACCACCCAAATCCCCCACAGCATATACGTTGCCCTGCCGCAAAACACGCCGAGGCCGCGTGTCCAATATCCGCCGCTGGAAGTGTTCTGGGTGAAAACCTCCCTGCATTCTGTCGGGGTGGATGTCCACGTGCTGGATGGGGTCAAGGTAAAAATCTACAACCGCGAAAAGACGGTTGCGGATTGTTTCAAATTCAGAAACCGTGTCGGGGAGGATGTGGCCCTCGAAGCGCTGAAGGATTACATCCGCCAGCCCAACCTGGATGTGCATACCCTCCTGGAATACGCCAGGATCGATCGCGTCGACAAGCTGATGATGCCCTACCTGAAGAGTCTGCTATGAAACGTGAAATTTCGAACATCCCCGCATCCATTCAGGCGAAGTTGCAAAACAAGGCGAATGAGAGCGGACAATCATTCAACGAACTTCTTCAGTACTATGGAATGGAACGATTCCTGTATCGCCTGTCCAAAACGCCGCACGTCAATGACTTGATTCTCAAAGGCGGTTTGATGTTCTATGGGCTGGAGATACCCATGCGTCGGACCACGCGCGATATGGATTTTCTGGGCATCTCCGGTAATGCACGGCAGGATATTTTGTCCGTTTTTCGCGAGGCGTTTTCAATATCCTGCCCTGAGGATGGCGTTATCTTCGATGTCAATTCGTTGCGGTTTTCCTCGACCCAGGCGGAAGCAGATCAGGGCGGAGTCAAAATTACATTTGTTGGCAACCTGGGAAAGATGAAACTGCCCATTCAGGTGGATGTCGGCTTTTCGGACGAACTGGCGTCAGAAGCGGTGAGTATGGATTATCCCGTGCTTCTTTCAGGGATGGAAAAGCCGCATATCAAGGGGTATCCAATCGAGTCGATTATTTCTGAAAATTCCATGCCATGATCCGCTTTGCCGAGACCAACAGCCGTTGGAAAGACTATTACGACATTTACCTGTTTACTGAAACATTCGAGTTTGAAAGTCAGGCTGTGGCAAATGCCATTCGATCCACGTTCGCCAATCGCCCTGCCAAACTGACAGATCAGGTTCCTTATGGGCTTGGGGATGCGTTTGCGACCTCCAGGCAGGATGAGTGGGAAACGTTCCTGCAAAAATCGAAACTTTTCAACACGATGGCAAGGGATTTTCCGTCAGTTGCCAAAAGGATATGGCAATTTCTGGAATATCCCTTGCGAGAGGTATTGACGGACAAACATCTGCCAGGAATGCGATGGGCACGAAATAGCGGGTGGAAGTAATGACAAACCTTCTCATGGAATGAGGAAAGCAGAGAATGGCGTGAGCAGAGGAAGACTGTCCCGTTTTACAGCACGGATTGAATGGATTGCACAAGTCCAGGCTGATTGTGCCAACGCCGCTTGAATCGTTTCGGGTTGGTGCTATACTGATGAGAGACATTCCAGCACACATCGCGCCCCGACGGGGGCGGGGCCCAGCCATTCGGGACCGCGTCTTTCACAAGGAGGTCGGTATGAGTATGGATGATTTGTATGCCGAATTGGGGGTCAATTTCAAACCAGGCGATCGCAATCAGTATCTACAGGAATTTGCGGACGTGGTCCGCGACTATAAGGTTCATTTGGGGCCGCAGGAGAATGCGGTGCGTAAAACCCAGCTCCAGGAACTGGCGGCGGAACTCGGCAAGGATGTGGTGGAATTCTCGCCCAAACTGACCGCCCTGGCCCTCAACAAAAGGCTGTTCGGCAAACTCGGCCTGGAAATCCCCCCCTACATCGCTGAACTGCTGCGGCAATACAATTTCTACCTGGTGAACTTCCCGATCACGGTCGTTCCCAGGCCCGGCGGGGGCTTTGTCCAACTGGAATGCATCCTCGAATTCAACCCCGACCAGCCCGCGGCAGAGCGCCCCGTGGCCTACCAGATCTTCCCCAAGGAGGATTGGCAGCCCATCCTCCACGCCTGGCAGGGTCTGAAGGTCGGCTTGAACGAGAACTTCGAATTCGACGTCGACCCGCTGCAGGCGGCCCCGCAGTTGAAGAAACTCGACCTGCCCGCCGAGGCGGCCATCAAACTCAAGGCCGCCGGGCGGGCCGGGTTGATCTTCGGCCCCTTCGAATACGACATCAAACGCCCGCGCATCCTCAGCAGCGGACAGGGCGGCGTGAAGGTCTACTGGCGCATGGAAAGCGAGTCGGAGGTGCTGTACGAGCGGCCCCACCTGGGGGTCGTGCTGCAGGTCCCCAAGAACGTGACCCGCGTGGACGTGAACGGTGTGTTGAAGGCGCTGCCGACCCTCCACCTCTTCACCGCCGACATTCACAACGTGGCCGGGTTAATGTCGAGCCTGGCCGGCAATTTCTTCAGGAAGGGCGCGCCCGTCACCCACGACATGCCCTGGGACGACATCACCGCCGGCCTGGATGGAGGTTGAGCATGGAGGAAAGAAGGGATTACGATCAGTTCCGCCTGAAAATCAATGCCAACGACTCCATCGAGGTCTCGCATTTCGACACCACCAACCAGGAACATCCCGGCCCCGAGGCGAAGGTCTCCGACGACCCTTCCCTGCGGGATGACATCCGCGACTACCTGGTCAAACTCGGCATGAGCACCCTGGACGGGGGCGACATCCAGCGCCTGGGACGCAACCTGTACAACGCGATCTTCCCGGGCCAGGTGGGCGTCTTCTTCGAACAGACCCTGCAAGGCATCCTGAACGAACGGCAGGATAGGAAAACAAACCGCTGGCTGCGGGTCATCATCGACGTGCATCCCAAATCCACGGTGTTTGCCTGGCCGATGGAATTCCTGTTCTGCCCCAGGATGGAGTTGTGGCTGGCCACCGAGCGCTCCTTCCTGACCCTCTCGCGCCACCTGACCCTGGGCGGCACGCTCGACCTGCGCCTCCAGGAGCCGCCCCTGCGCACCCTGGTCGTCATCAGCGACCCGGACAAACTGGGCGGCGTGATCAGCACCAAGGTCCTGGAGGAGATCGGCAGGCTGGCCACGCCCGGCGGGAGCGGCGAGGAAAAGAACATGGATGTCAAGGTGCTCGGCCGCCTCAAGAGCTACCAGCAGGACATCCCCGGCATCGACTATCTCGACCAGCCGGCCAGCTACGAAAACATCATGGACCTGATCAAGGAGGAGTGGCAGCCGCACGTGCTGCACTTCATCGGTCACGGCAAGTTCGAACAAAACGAGGGCTTCCTGGGCCTGATGAAGAGCGACGAGGAGGGCCTGGTGGACTGGATCAGCGCCGACCACATCTCGCAGTTGTTCTCGGATTGGAAACCGCGCCTGGTACTGCTCCAGGCCTGTCAGAGCGCGCAATCGGGCACCGAGCCGGGCTTCATGAGCCTGGCCGACCGCATCTTCAAGCGCAACATCCCCGCCGTGGTGGCCATGCAGTTCACCATCACCAACGATTTCGCCACCATCTTCGCGCAGGGCTTCTACGAGGCGCTGCGCGACGGCAAGGATGTGGATGCCGCGGTCCAGATCGGGCGCTCGAAGATCACCGCCAAGGTGCGCTGGACCAATCGCGACTTCGGCGCGCCGGTGCTCTTCACCTACCGCCCGGACGCCATCATGCAGCCCCTGCCCTCCCGCTCGACCCGCGTTACGCAATCCGCCGTGATGGATAAGAACTCCACCTACATGACGGCCGTTCAGCGCGTGACGCGCAAAATCCAGAATGCCCTGAAATGCCTCGGGGACGGCGGCGGCGAGGTGGACGCGGAACGCGCGCGGGGCTGGATGGACGACATCATCGAGCTGAAGGAGGAGGCGCTGGTCAAGGTGAAGAACAGGATCAGCGACGCCCGCGAATGCCTGGACATGGGGGACGAACCGGGCGCCGTCAAACGCCTGCGGGAGGCCCTGAATTCCTCCGACCTCAAATCCCCGGCAGTCGAGGCCAAACAGGTCAAGGGCTTCGAAAGCGGACAGGAACAGCCGCGACTCCAGACCAAGAGCCTGGCCGACCGCTCCTCCCTCACGGGACGGCTGTAGAAAGGGAGCGCCAACATGTCAAAACCCAACCGCAAAATCCCGAATGAGGAACTGCTGGAGGACGGCTATTCCGCCCTGCAACAGGGAGAGACGGACAAGGCCGCCGGTCTTTTCAAAAAGGTGCTGCGCTCCGACCCGCGCAACATCCAGGCGCTCCTCGGGCTGGGCCAGGTCCGCCTGGCGCAGGGGCGCTGCGAACCGGCCCTGGCACAATTCCAACGGGTGGTCGAACTTGCGCCGGACGATCCGGCCGGGTATGCCGGCAGCGGGGATGCGTATTCCCTCCTGGGCAAATACGAGCAGGCCCTGCAAGCCTACGCCCGCCTGACCGAACTGACGCCAAAAGATAGTCTCGGCCCGCGTCAGAGCGGGAACGTATATGCAGAGCAGGGAAAACTGGAGCAGGCACTGGAGATGTATCGCCTGGCCGTCAAACGCGACCGCGCGGATGTCGAGGCCTGGTTCAACATCGGCCGGGTCCTCACGGCGCAGGAGGAACACGAGGCGGCCCTGAAGGCGTACCGGCGGGTGATCGACTTGCTGCCCGACAACCCGGTTGCGCAGGCAAATTACGGCGATGCCCTGCTGGCCCGGGGAAAACCCGAGCAGGCCCTCCAGGCCTATGCCCGCGTGATCGAAGTCGCGCCGCGCGAGGCGGCCGGCTATCGCCTGAGCGGAAACGCCCTCTCGGCGCGCGGAGAGTACGAACAGGCGCTGGAGATGTACCGGCAGGCCGTCAAACGCGACCCGCAGGATGCCGAGTCCCATTTCAGCATGGGAATGGTATACGCCGCGCAGGGCGAGCATCGCCGGGCCTTGAAACAATATCAGCGGGTGATCGAGCTGCTGCCCGACAACCCTTCGGGCTACGCCTACAGCGGGGACGCCTGGTTCGCCCTGGGCAAACCCACCGAGGCGCTGCAAGCCTACACCCGGGTGATCGAAGTGGCGCCCACCCTGAGCCTGGGTTACCGCCAGAGCGCGAACGTGTACGCCGCGCAGGATGATTTCGAGCGGGCACTGGAGATGTATCACAAAGCGCTCCAACACGATCCATCCGACGCGGAAACCTGCAACGGCCTGGGCGTGCTGCTGGAAGACCAGGGCAGGTACCGCCAGGCTTTGAAGCAATACCGGCGGGTGGTGGAACTCGCCCCCGCCAGCCCAACCGGTCACATCAACAGCGGCGATGCCTGGTTCGCCCTGGGCAAACACGCCGAGGCGCTGCAAGCCTACGACAAGGCCATCGAGCTGGCAGGCCAGGGCTTCCGCCAGAAGGCAAACGTGTATGCCGCGCGCGGAGAGACCGAAAAGGCGCTGGAGTGGTACCGCCGCGCGGTGGAGCAGGACCCGCGCGATGCGGAAGCCTTCTTCAACCTGGGGGTACTGTACGAAGGCCGGGGGGAGTACGAACAGGCCCTCAGGCAATATCAGCGCGTGGTGAAGCTCCTGCCCGATAACCCAACCGGCCACCTCAACCTGGGTGAGACCTGCTTCATCCTGGAAAAATACGGGCAGGCCCAGAAGGCCTTCGCGCGCGTGACCGAGCTGGTCCCCGCGGAGAGCCTCGGCTATCGGCGCAGCGGGGACGCATACCTGGCGCAGGGAAAGCGCGAACAGGCCCTGAAGATGTACCGCAAGGCACTCCAGCGCAACCCCGCGGATGTCGACGCGCTGTGCAGCATGGGCAACATTCTCAGGGAAGCGGGCGACCTCAAACAGGCCTTCAGGAGATACGGGCAGGCCATTGCGGCCGCGCCCGAAAGCCCGACCGGCTACGGCAGCCGCGGCGACGCCTATTTCGATCTGGGGGAATATGAACTGGCCCTGCAGGATTTCGAGCGCGCCAGGCAGTTGATGCCGCGCGCCAGCATCGGCTACCGCCGCAGCGGGGATGTGTACGCCGCGCTGGGCGACCCGGCCCGCGCCCTGAAGATGTACCACAGCGCCCTCAAACGCGATCCGAAGGATGTCGACGCGTATTTCAACATGGCGCAGGTTCACATCAAGCGCCAGAGTTTCGAGGAGGCCCTGAAATGCCTGGACAGCGCCGCCGCGCTCCTCAAGGACAACCCGACGGTCTACCTGACGCGCGCCGAGGTCAACTTCTCGCTGCAGCGTTTCGGGCCGGCCCTGTTGGATTACGACCGCGTGGTGGCGCTGGCGCCCGGAGAGGTCGACGGGTATTGGGGGCGGGCGCAGGTCTATGACGCGCAGGAGGCCTACGACGAGGCCATCGAGGAATTGAACCACGTGGTGGCGTTGAGGCCGAAGTCTGCGCAGGGCTTCAACGCCCGCGCGCAGATGTACTACGATCTCAAACGCTATGCGCCAGCCGGGACAGATTACGCCCGCGCCGCGGCCCTGGCCCGCAAGACGAAGGACCGCGAGCAGGAGATCACCGCCCTGGGCGGACAGGCCCTGAGCGCCTACTTCCTGGACGAGTTCAACGGCTCCTTTGCCACCCTGGACGCACTGCTGGCCCTGGATCACGACAATGTCTGGGCGCTTAATCTCAAGGCAGATTTGCTGTCCGAGTTCGCCTGGTACGAGCAGGCCAGTTGTTGTTTTCTGCGGGCGCTTTCGTTCGATCCCAACGCAGCAGATAGCTACGCCTCGCTGGGCTGGTGTTATGAGAACCTGGGTCCCAGCCGCGCAGACGAGGCCCGTCAGACCTACGAGATGACCCTGAAACTCAAGAGTGACCACCTGTGGGCGCTCAAGGGTCTGGCCAACGCGCTCGAAGCGCTGGGGCAGACCGAAGCGGCCCGCGAAAAATACCGCCAGGTCATCACTGAATCGGAGAAGCGCGGTCTGGCCGGCGCGGACGACAAGTCCCTGATCGGCTGGTGTTATTACCGCGTGGGAGAATACGAAGCCGCAGCCCGCGTCCTGCGGGAATGTCTGAACCTCGATCCCAAACAGTTCTCCTCATCCTTCGACCTGGCCCTGGCGCAGATGTGCAACGGCGAACACGCCCTGGCCGAAGCAACCTACCGCGAAAGCCTGGAGAAGCTGGCTCCCCTGCCCGCGCTCAAACGCAGGGGCCTGCTCTTCATCGCCCTGGATGACCTCGAACAGGCCATGCAGAGTCTGCCCGCCCTGAACGGGACCGCCGAGGCGCAGACCTCGCACCAGCGGCTGGAGGCCGCCTGGCAGGAGGTGCGGGAGATGCGTCCCGTCACCATACCCTGCGGGTAAAACCGCACCTTTGCGACAGACGGAAACATGACAAACCCCAAATTTAATCTGGACGCTGAAAAACGCTGATTTCGCTGATGGGGCAAAGAAAAATCAGCGTTTTTCAGCGTGAATCAGCGTCCAAATGCCTTAAAACATGACACATCCTCAAAAGATTAATTTCGGGATGTGTCATGTTTATTCAATGGAACACTTGCAAAAGAGTTCCCGCCGCAACTCCCGGCGACCGGGATTTAACTGAACAGCGCCTTGACGTCGTCCTTCGAGAGCGACTTGAAGAAGCCCGCTTCGCTGGAGATGATGCTCTTGACCAGGGCGCGTTTCTTTTCCTGCAACTGTAAAATTTTCTCCTCGACCGTGTCGCGGGCGATGATCTTGTAGACGAAGACGGGCTTGTCCTGGCCGATGCGGTGGGCGCGGTCGCTGGCCTGCATCTCCACGGCGGGATTCCACCACGGGTCGAGGTGGATGACGTAGTCGGCGGCGGTCAGGTTCAGTCCCACCCCGCCCGCCTTGAGGCTGATCAGGAAGAACGGATAGGACGGGTCGTTCTGGAACAGGTCGACGCGCGACTGGCGCTTGGGCGTCTGCCCGTCGAGGTAGACGTACTTGATCCCGCGTTCGTCCAGTTCGCGTTTGATCAGGCGCAGCGTCTCGACGAATTGCGAGAAGATCAACGCCTTGTGATTTTCGGATTGCAGCGTCTCCAGGGTTTCGAGCAGGAACTCGAACTTGGGCGCCTCGCCCTTGTATTTTTTGTCCACCAGCGCGGGATGGATGGCGATCTGCCGCAGGCGCAGCAGACCCTCCAGGATCTTGAAGCGCGCGTCGTTCATGCCCTCGGTCTCGATCAGGCCGAGCAGTTCGGCGCGGTACTTCTCGCGGGTTTGCGCGTACAGTTTCTTCTGCGCGGAATCCATGTCGGTGTAGACGATGCGCTCGGTGCGCGGCGGCAGTTCGGGCGCGACCTGTTCCTTGGTGCGGCGCAGGATGAAGGGATAGACCAGCCTGCGCAGCATTTCGGCGGCCTTCTCGTCCGCGCCGCTTTCGATGGGATTGGCGAACTCATGCTTGAAGTAGTCCATGCTGCCGAGCAGGCCGGGATTCAAAAACGCGAACTGCGACCACAACTCGAAGGTGTTGTTCTCCACCGGCGTGCCGGTCATCACCAGGCGGTGCTCGGCCTTGAGCAGGCGCGCGGCCTTGGCGCTCTTGGCCAGCGGATTCTTGATGGCCTGCGACTCGTCCAGGATGACGTAGTGGAATTGATACTTGCGCAGCAACTCGACGTCGCGCAGCATGGTGCCGTAGGTGGTGAGCACCACATCGTAATCGTCGAAGACGGCGGTGTCCTTGTTGCGGAAGTTGCCCATGTATTCGAGGAAGCGCAGCCCGGGCGTGAACTTCTCGGATTCGCGCTGCCAGTTGGCGATGAGACTCTTCGGGACGATCAGCAGGGTGGTGCTTCGACTGTTATCAGCGCTTCGACTGCGCTCCCCGGTCGGGTCGCTCCGCTCAGCGCGAAGTTCCTTGAGCGACTGGAGATAGACCAGCACCTGGACGGTTTTGCCCAGGCCCATGTCGTCGGCCAGCACGCCGCCGAACTTGTATTCCCTGAGGAAGTGCAGCCAGTCGAATCCGTGCTGCTGGTAGGGACGCAGTTCGCCCGTGAAACCCCGGGGCAGCGGCTGCGGCGCGATCCGCTCGAAGGCGCGCAGACGCTCGCGGCGCTGGATCAGGTCCGAGGGCAGCTGCAGGGCGGCGTCCTCTTCGAGCAGGGAGTCGATCAGGGGCAGGTGGAAGTCGCTGACGCGGAATCCGTCCCCGGTCTCCTCCGCCAGATTCCACAGGTGTTTGTACTTCTCCAGCCATTCCTGCGGGATTTGACCGATGGAGCCATCCGCCAGTTTGATGTAATGCTCGCCGCGTTTGAGCGCCTTGCGCACGTCGTGCAGGGAGATCTGCTGGTCGCCGTACTCGACGACGGTCTTGAGATCGAACCAGTCGATGCCCGAGGAAATACTGACGCGCAGGGTCGGCGCGGCGCGGTTGATGCGGCCGAGTTTGAGGTCATCCTGCCCGTAGATCTCGAAGCCCGCCTGGGTGAGCAGCGGGATGGAGTGCATGAGGAAATCGAAGGGATGGGCGCGGGCGCGCAGTTCGAGCGTGCCAAAGGGCTGGGCAGCGCCCGCGCGCTTGAGGCGGTAGACGGGATCGGTGAGCAATTGGTAGAAATACTGCTCGCGCTCACGCTGGCGGTGAATGCGGATCAACTCCCAGGAGTCGGGCACGGTCTCAACGGCAAAGGCCTCCTCGGCTTTGGTGGCCTCCAGTTCCTGGTCGGCGTAGCCGAAGCGCAGGTCGGCGCGCAGGGTGCGTTCCTTGTCTTCGTGCAGGTACAGGCGCGGGACAGGCTCGGCGTGGATGTCCTGCCAGTGGATCAGGTCGCTCTGGATGGGAAAGGCCTCGGCTACGCGGCGCAGGTATTTTTCGCGGAACAGGTCGGCCTGCTGATTGGGGATGCTGATCGGGAACGACGAGAGCAGGGCCAGGTCATTGGAATTGTTGAGCGAGAAGAGCAGCTTCCCCGCCAGCAGCCAGGGCGGATTGTAGGAGATAACCTCGGTCTTCACTTCCATGGGGGTGAAGGCCTCGGATACCATGGCGGCCTTTAACGTGAGCGCATCCCCCTGGCGCGTGAAGACGACCTGGACATCGACCGGCTCTGGGATGATCTGCATGCGGGTCTCGACCCTGCGCTGGTAGCGGCTGCCGATAAAAAGGGGAATCTGGAGTTGCGCAATCATGGGAAGATAGGAGGCCACCGAGGCGGCCCCGCCAAAGCGCGCATATTGCTGGAGGAAATTCAGGAAGTTCATCGCCTCGGGCGGCAGGTTGAGACAGCCCGCGGGGTTGGCCTGCGAATACAATTCCTCGGCATGTTTGATCCACTCGTGGTTTTGATCGAGCAGGGTATCGATCGTCCCGCTATCGCCGCGGGGGATGGATTGCAGCGCATACCATTCCCTGGCTTTGATGATCAGGGGCGTAAAACTGAACGAACCGTAGGAATAATAGCCTTCCTTTGCAAGCAGAATGACGGCCGCGTAACGCGTGAGGTTGGGGCTGGCGCTGGAGGAGGAACGCGGCAGGTTGGCGAGGGTCTGTTCGAGTTTGTTCTGCCAGTTATTGACGGGCTGCGGTTTGGAGGGAGAAAACGGGGTGATGACATCCACCTCGTCCTCGTCGTACTCATCATCATAATCGTCCCCGTCATCGTCACGACCACCCTTGAGATACTCGCTCAACTCCAGCGCGGCGGCGATCATGTGCTTGCAGAAATGCTCTTCGGCGTAGGGACAATCGCAATCGAAATGCAGGCGGCCCGACTTTGGGTCGATCTCGATCTCGACGGTGTAATCGCCCGAATCGCCGTTCACCTCGCACACCGCGCGGCTGTTGTTCTTGAAGAGGGACACGTCCCAGACGCGGCCGTCCTTGTAATAGGCGCGTCCGCGCTGGATGGAGCCTGAGTCGGCGTATTGGGAATAGGGGAAGTTGTCGAGCAATTGGGGGGTGATGCTGGGCATGGGGCTGATTATACCCAGCGCCGCTCTTTTTACATGGCGGCGCTGCGGCCTGTTTTCAGCCTGCCTTTCTTCTGACGATGCCCTCCTGCCAGGCATAGACGGCGGCTTGGGTGCGGTCATCGAGATGCAGTTTTTTGAGGATGTTGCCGATGTGCGTCTTGACCGTGCTTTCGCCGATGACCAGCGTCTCGGCGATCTCGGCATTGGACCTGCCCGCGGCGATCAGGCGCAGCACGTCGAATTCGCGCTCGGAGAGTTCGGTGAACGGGTTGACCTCGTCCCTGCGCAGGCCCTGCAGTTCCCTCACGATGCGCGAGGCCACGCGCGAGTCGAGCACAGCCTCGCCGTGGGCGGCCTTGCGGATGGCGGCCGCCAGTTCGTCGGGTTCGATGTCCTTGAGCAGGTACGAGATGGCACCCGCGCGCACGGCGGGGAAGATGTACTCATCCTGGTGGTGCGACGTGACCACGATGACCTGCGTCTCGGGCCGCAATTTGCGGATCTGACGCGTGGCAGTAATGCCGTCCAACTCACCTGGCATTTCGAGATCCATCAACACGACGTCGGGCTGATTCTGCTCGACGGCGCTGACCGCCGCCAGGCCTGATTCCGCTTCGGCGATGACCTGAATGTCGGCCAGCGTGTGCAGGTAGGCGCGCACGCCCTGGCGCACAATTTTGTGATCGTCCACGAGAAGAACTTTGATGGGCATAGAGACCTTTCGTTTCGTCATTGCGAGCGAGCGGCAGTGAGCGAAGCAATCTCATGAGATTGCTTCGGGCTGGTGGTTTCGATATGCAAAGAGCGCTACTCAACCACCAGCCCTCGCAATGACGTTATTTTGCGTTTAATTGTACTTCGGCTGTGACCGTCGTCCCGACCGCCAGGGTGGACTCGACTTTGAGCGTCCCGCCCACTTCGGCCAGGCGCTGTTTCATGCCTGCCAGGCCGAGCGAGTTGGACGATACCGAGTTTGGCTCGAAGCCGCGGCCGTTGTCCGCGATGACCAGGGTCACTCGTTCGGGGGTCATGCCGAGGCTGAGTCCGACCGTGTCCGCTTCGGCGTGGCGGGCGATGTTCGAGAGCGATTCCTGCAAGACGCGGTAGAGCGCCTGTTCCACATCCAACGGAAGGGAACGTTCGCCGCTGACCGTGGCCGTGACCTGGATGCCTGTGTGTTCCTGCCAGCGCGCGGCGTATTCGGCCAGCGCCTGGGCCAGTCCCTTGCCTTCCAGCGCGGCGGGACGCAGTTCGTCGATGATGAGTTTGAGTTCCTGCTGCGTCTCGCGGTTGAGCTGCAAGGCGGCTTCGAGATGCTCCGCGGCCATCTTCGGGTCGGACTCGAGCAAATTCCTCGCGGCGGAGAGCTGCATGCGCGCGGCGTAGGTCTGCTGTTTGACCGTGTCGTGCAGGTCGCGCGCCAGGCGATTGCGCTCCTCCACGCGGGCCAGCTCATCGCGGGTGTGCAGCAGGGTCTGCAACTGCCCGGCCATGTTGTTCAGGTTGCGGGTCAGTTCACCGATCTCGTCTGCAGAGCCGTCGCGCGGCGCGGCGGAGAAGTCGCCCCTGCTCCAGGCCTTCGCAGATGTGGACAGGTTGCCGAGGCGTTTGCGCAGTCCGCGCGAGGCGAGCCAACCGAAGACCGCGCCGACAGGCAGGGTCGCCATCAGCATGATGAGGGTGATGATGATAAAGAAGGTGGTGTAGATGGAGAGGTTGATGGGCGTGGCAAACTGGATCGGCTTGAGCGTGTACACGACAATGGCCACCACGGGGTCATCATCCGTTTTGCGCAGGGGGAAGGCCACGATGTAGGTGCCGTCGGGCAGGGTGTAGCTTTGGGCGGTGTAATTCTTGTCGCCGACCAGGGCCGCGTCGAGGATGGTCTCGAGTCCGAGTCCGTTCGGGCGGCGGGCCTTGAAGGGTTTGCCAATCGCCTTGGGATCGTTCAGCGGGGCGGCGGCGATCAGGGTCAGATCGGGTTCGAGTACGTAGATGGACTGGGTACCCGTCACCAGCGTATTGGCATAATCCAGCGATTCGCGCACGGTGTAGGACTGGAAATCCGTCCACGCGAAGCCCTGCTCTTGAACCCGTTCCAGCCAGGGCTGCAATTCGGCAGGCTCTTCGATCAGATAGGGGATGTTGTCCTGGAAGGCGGTCTTCGACCAGTAGAAGCTGTCGAACACGCGCGTGGTCACTTGGTTCTCGGTGTACATGGCGATGCCCACCAGCAGGGCGGCCAGCACCACGACCGTCCCGACCGTGACGATGGCGTAGGACAGGGTCAATTTCCATTGCAGGCGGCGGAAGTAGTTGATGATTCGTTTCATGTCGGTGTTCCAACTTTCAGGGTAATGTGGATATTATCACGCTTGCAAGCGCGGGAGGGCGAATGGCGCAGTTCGATATCGACCTGGCGCAGGAACATGAGTTAATGTCCCACAACCATTTCGTCTTGCAGGCCCTCGGTCACCAACAGCGGGCTGATGCCGCCGAGAACGAAGATCGCGGTGAGTGTGATGATGATGAGTGTCATGGCTTTCTCCTTGAACGTCCCGAAGTATAGGAGACTCGCCCGTTTTGCGGCTCCGCCCTAGGAAGGATTATCGGTCAGTCTGGAGGAGGAATGATGGATGGAGGGCTGGACTTTTGCGATATACTGACCATGCAAATTTACTCCCTTGGTGAGTACCATGACAAATCAAAAACCACATCACATTGGAACGCTCTCCCCAGAAATGGCGCTGCTCGGCCTGCTGTACGGCGAAGCCGGGCACGGCTATGATCTGCACCGCAAGGTTGTGGCCGATCTGGGCCAGGTCTGGCACCTCAGCCAAAGCCAGGCCTACGCGATCCTGAAACGCCTCGAAGCGCGCGGGGATATTTCCGCGGAGGAAATCCCGCAGGAGAAGCTGCCCTCCCGCCAGTTGCTGCACACGACCGCGCAGGGGCGGGAAAAATTCCTGGCCTGGCTGGATGCGCCCAGCGGCGGCAGCACGCGCGCCATCCGCATGGAGTTCGTCACCCGCCTGTACTTCCTGAACCTGTATTTCCCCGGGCGGCTGGCGCAGGCCTTCGACCGTCAACGCGCGGAGGCGCAGGGCCACATCCAGCGTCTGGAAAGGATGCTGGCCGGCCTGCCCGAAGAACAGGTCTACAATCACATGAGCCTGGACATGCGCCTGAGACAACTGCGGCTGATCCTGGACTGGCTGGACGAGTGCCGCCAGTATTTCCCGTGAAGGCCATCGGGCGTTTTTTCCACCGTCGAAGATGTCGGCTGGAACCATGCCCTTTCTGCAGAGGGACAGGCATCCTCGGCAAACGAGGTTTTGGGCCTGTCGCATAATTCACGTTAAAATACAGATCGCGGGACCCTCCCGCGATTTTTGACTCACATGAGCAAACTCCGAGAATTTACCCATCGATTTCTGAATGCCGGCCACTCAAAATGGGTGTTCATCCTCCCCAGCGCGATCCTGCTGGCCCTGTTTGCAATCCCCCTGGTTGCGCTGATCCTGCGGTCGGTCAATGCGGATTTTTTCGAGAACGCCTTTTCGCAGCAGGCCTTCCATGCGCTCAGCTTGAGTCTGGTCACCAGCACGATCACCACCATCATCGCCGGGCTGCTGGGAACGCCACTGGCCTACCTGCTGGCGCGCTGGAATTTCAAACATAAGAGTTGGGTGGAAGTGCTCCTCGACCTGCCCATCGTCCTACCGCCCTCGGTGGCGGGCCTGGCTCTGTTGATCGCCTTCGGACGGAAAGGACTGTTCGGCCCCGCGCTGGGCCTGCTGGGAATCAGCATCCCCTTCACCACCGCGGCGGTCGTACTGGCGCAGATCTTCGTCGCCGCGCCGTTGTATGTGCGCTCGGCGCGCATCGGCTTTGCGCAGGTGGATGTGCAGCTCGAAGAATCCGCCCACGTGGAGGGTGCGAACCAGTGGCAGCTCTTCTACGAGGTCATGATTCCGCTGGCGGGACGCGCGCTGGCCAGCGGAGCCATCCTGACCTGGACGCGCGCCCTGGGGGAATTCGGCGCGACCATCCTCTTCGCGGGCAACCTGGAGGGCGTGACGCAAACCATGCCGATGGCGATCTACCTCGGTTTCGAACGCAACCTGGGGGTGGCGCTGGCGCTGTCGGTTGTGCTGATCTTCGTGTCGGTCGTCCTGTTGATGGTCACGCGTAAACTGGAAAAGCGCGAGGAATAAAGGTTCATTTCCCCTCACCCCTGCCCCTCTCCCAGAGGGAGAGGGGTGAGCGTGGTACATTTACTTCTTATTTCTCTTCATCGACGAGCTGCGCCAGCGCAATGGCGCCTGCCACGCCTGAGCGGTTCCCCAACCCGGGGTTGACGATGTAGGTGCGGATGTTTTCGAGAATGGCGGGGGATTGGACGTAGCCGTTCAGCAGAACCAGCACTTTTTGCTGGACCATTTTCAAAATGCTCTCATTCTGTCCCACACCGCCGCCGATGATGATACGCTGCGGCGACAGGGTATAGACATAACTGGCGAGCGCATGCGCGATGTAGTGGGCTTCCAGTTCCCAGGCGGGATGGTCGGCCGGCAAGGTGCCCGCGGGCTGGCCCCAGCGTTTTTCCATTGCCACGCCGGAGGCCAGGCCTTCAAAGCAATCCTTGTGGAAGGGGCAGTTGCCCTCGTAGGGGTCGCGCGCGAGGTCGTGCGGCAGGGGAATGTGTCCCATCTCGGGGTGCAGCAGCCCGTGCAGCAGCCGTCCGTTGACGTATGCGCCGCCGCCGATGCCCGTGCCGATGGTCAGGTAGATAAAGGTGTCCAGGCCCTGCGCCGCGCCCCAGCGATACTCGCCCAGCGCCGCGCCGTTGACATCCGTGTCGAAGCCGACGGGCAGGTCGAAGGCCGAGCGCATCGCCCCCACCAGGTCCGCGCCCGTCCAGCCGGGTTTGGGCGTCGGCAGGATCTGGCCGAAGGTGACGGAATCAGGATTCGGGTCAAGCGGGCCGAAGCAGGCGATCCCAATCGCGGCCAGGTCGCCGTATCCCTTAAAGAAGTCCACAGCCTGGGCGAGCGTCTCCTTTGGGGTCGTGGTTGGGAAACGGATCTCCGCCCGAATATCGTCAGGACCTGTGCCAACGGCGCAAACGAATTTCGTCCCGCCGCCTTCGATACCGCCATAGAGTTTGCTCATGTTACCTCGATTGTGATGTTGGACTCCTGGCTCACGGCATGACATCCTCGGGCCGCGAACCGGGGACAGGGCAGCTTCCCGCGCGCAGATGGAGCGCTGGAAAGCAGTTTCATTCTAATCCCCGAATTTTCCATTGTCAATTTTCAAAGTAGAAGATCGTGCCGCATGAATGGGGAGCGGAGTTGAAAATACCGCACGTCATGGTAGACTATCCACATAGAGGTCTGCTCATGCACTCATATTCTGCCACCGCCCAAGCTCACCCGAACATCGCCTTCATCAAATACTGGGGCAATCGTGACAACGCCCTGCGTCTGCCATCCAACGGTTCGATCTCGATGAACCTGGAAGGATTGTTCACGCGCACGACGGTCAGTTTCCAGCCGTCGCTGCCGTTCGATGAGTTGATCATCAACGGCCATGCGGTGATGGGCAAGGGTCTGGAGCGTGTGTCCTATATTCTCGATCTCGTGCGCGAACAGGCGGGCATCAAAATGAACGCGGAGGTAATGAGCGAGAATAATTTTCCCGCCGGCGCGGGGATTGCGTCCTCGGCGGCGGCCTTCGCGGCCCTGGCGCTGGCTTCCTCCAAGGCGGCCGGGCTGGAGTTGAGCGAAGCGGAATTATCTCGCCTGGCCAGGCGCGGCTCGGGCTCGGCCTCGCGCTCGATCCCGACAGGCTTTGTCGAATGGCACATGGGCAGCGGCGACGGGGATTGTGTCGCGGTTTCGATTGCGCCGCCCGATCACTGGGACCTGGCCGACTGCGTGGCCATCATCAATGCCAGCCATAAGAAGACCGGCTCCACCGAAGGGCACGCCCTGGCATGGACCAGTCCGCTGCAAGCCGGGCGCGTGGCCGATGCATCCCGCCGGCTGGAGATCTGCCGCGAGGCCATCCTCCAGAAGGATTTCAAGAGCTTTGCCGACATCCTCGAACTCGACTCGGACATGATGCACGCGGTCATGATGACCTCCAACCCGCCGCTGATGTACTGGCAGGCCGCGACCGTGGACATCTTCCATGCGGTGCGCGAATGGCGCGCGGACGGGCTGCCCTGCGCCTACACGGTGGACGCCGGGGCGAACGTCCACGTCATTTGCCCACGGGACCAGGCCGGGGCAGTGGAAAAAAAGCTGCGCGAACTGCCCGGGGTGCGGGATGTGCTGGTCGCGCGGGTCGGCGGCCCGGCGCGCATCGTCTGAATCGACATCCTAAAGTCCAAAGTCTTCCGGCTTTTTTCTACCGTGCATTTTGGAAATGGGACGCGGACGAGCGCCGAAAACGCGGAGAAAACACCCTGAAAATCCGCGTACATCCGCGTTAATCTGCGTCCCATGCAGGTTTTGTACGGTAGAGAATCCGGCTTCGGACTTTACAATCTCATCCAATCCTAAGTTACTCAATTTAAACCGGGATATAATCTGTCCACCACGCGTAAAGCGCGGGAAAGGATTATTGTTTGATGGACCTGGCAACTAAAATTTTGGTGTTCTTCCTGGCGTTGGGGGGAATGATCTTCCTCCATGAACTAGGACATTATCTCACCTCACGTTGGGCAAAAATCGACGTCGAAGAGTTTGGCTTCGGCCTGCCTCCGCGCGCGCTGGGATTGTGGCGCGGCAGGGGCTATCTCATCTTCAACGGAAAGCGCGTGGAGATCCCGCATAATTTCGAGCGCCTGTACGACTGGCTGGATGTCTATTATCGACCCGCAGTTGCCACCGTGGACCAGGTGGACGACAAATACATTTTGCGTTCCATGAGCATCACCTTCGAGGACCGCGAGGCCAAGCCGTCCAACCCGAACAAGGCGGAGTTGCTCCTGGATGCCAACGGGCAGGTTGTTTCCGAACCTCAGGAAGCCTCCCCGAAAACGCAGACGGTCAAGCTGGGCGCGGAACGCGGCGCCATCGAGTGGCAGGGCGAGATCAGCGAAGCGCACCCTGGCACCCTGGTCAGCCTGAACTGGCTGCCGCTGGGCGGCTTCGTGCGTCCCAAGGGCGAGACTGATCCGAGCATTCCCGGCGGGTTGGGAGCCGCCAGCCCGTGGAAGCGCATCGTCGTGTACATGGGCGGCCCGCTGATGAACCTGATCACGGCCATACTGGTCTACAGCCTGGTCACGGCGCTGCAAGGGATGCCCACCAAGGGCGCGATACGCCTCGAGGAGATCTCCCCCGCCTCGCCCGCCCTGGAAGCGGGACTGCAAGTCAACGATGTCATCGTCTCGGTCAACGGCCAGTCTGTGGATGAAACCAACGATGTTTCGGAGGTTATCTACTCCAACCTCGACAAGCCGCTGACCCTGGTGATCGACCGCGGCGGACAACAGCTGACCATCACCGCCACGCCGCTTTCCAGCCGCATCGAAGGCGGAGAAGGCCCGTTGGGAATCCTGATGGCGGCCCCGCCCTCCCGTCCCGCCACGCTGGCCGAGATCGCCACCAATGGCGTGGTCATCACGGGCATACAGGCGGCTTCCCTGGTCTACCTGCCAATCGCCCTGATCCAGGGTGTCATCAAACCCAAGGAAGCCCAGCTGGTCGGCATGGTCGGCATCTTCGAGATTCTCAGCGGCGCCGTGGAAAACGATGTGGAGTCGCGGCAGGCGCCCGTCTCCAGTGGAGCCTCCGCGCCGAGGCCGAGTTACGAAACCCTGTTGATTATCGCCACGTTGAGCGTCTCGCTCGGCGTGCTCAACCTGTTCCCCATCCCCGCCCTGGACGGCGGGCGCATCCTATTCACCTTGCCCGAACTGCTCTTTCGCCGCCGCATCCCCAGCGACAAGGAAAACTGGGTCAATGCCGTGGCCATGCTGCTGCTGATCGCCCTGATGCTCATCATCAATGGCAAGGAAGTCATCGCTCTGATCACCAAATAACATGACCGAACATCACGTCCCCTTCCAAAGCGTGGTGGAGGCCCTGCTTGACAGCCAGGATTTCCCCCGCCGCTACCTGCAATATTTTTCCGATATCGATCCCGCCTCGCTGGCCCTCCTGATGGAGGCCTGGCCCAAGGTCAAACCGACCCGCAAACGCGCCCTGTTGAAACACCTGGAAACCACCCTTGTGGAGGATACCCTGGTCTCCTACGACGACTTTGCCCGCGCCCTGCTCGAAGACCCGGAGTCGTCCACCCGCAGGAGCGCCATCCGCCTGCTGGTCGACTGTGACGACCCCAAGCTGGTGCCCGCCTACGTCAGGATGCTCGAAACCGACGAGGACCCGACCACCCGCGCCGAGGCCGCCACCGCGCTCGGGCATTTCGTCATGCTCGGCGAACTGGAGGAGATCCCGTCCAAGGCGCACCGCCAGGCCGAGGAGGCCCTGCTGCGCGCGGCCAACAGCCAGACGGATGCGCAGGTCTGCCGCCACGCCGTCGAGGCGCTGGGATTTTCCTCGCGGCCCGAGGTGACCACCCTGATCGAGTCTGCCTTCCGCCGCGCCGACCACGAATGGCGCGCGAGCGCCCTGGTCGCGATGGGACGCTCCAGCGACGACCGCTGGCAGGAACAGGTTATCAGCATGCTCATGAGCGAGAATCCGCGCGAGCGCCTGGCGGCCGCCCAGGCGGCGGGCGAACTGGGACTGGCCCTGGCCCGTCCGCTCATCCTGCGCCTGCTGGAGGAAGAGGAGGACGATGACATCACCACCGCGGCCATCTGGGCGCTGTCCCAGATCGGCGGCGAGGATGCGCGCACCTATATCGAAAGCCTGCTCGACATCACCGAAGATGAAGACCAGATCGATTTCCTCGAAGAGGCTCTCGAAAACCTGGATTTCACCGAAGACCTCGAACGCTTCGACCTGCTGGCCTTCGACCCTGAAGACGAGGAAGCTGACTGATCCCTGAAGGCTCCCGCCAGGCGGCTTTCGTTTCTCACAACCCGACTTGCACAAAGCGTCCCGCAGGGTTCCCACATACGGACATGTCCGGGCAGCCCGCGGGACGTACGGAATACCAGCAAAGGAAAACCTCGGTGCGCGCCATGAAACCTCTTTTACGTGCGGGTTGGGTCATCATCATGCTGGCCGCTCTCCTCTTCGGGTCGCCGAAGCAGGCTGGGGCGCAGGGCGGATTTGAGGTCAGCGATGTTCAGGTGATATACAACTTTGGGGAGCAGATCACCTTCCAGGCGCGCATCCAATCCCCGTTGGGGATTTCGCAGGCTTCGGTCCTTTTCCGCGAGGAGCACGAACCAATCACCCGCGTCGAACCGCTGACGCTGGCCGCCGACGGCAGCGCCAGTTTCCAATACAACGCTGCGCAAAATATCCTTCCCCCTTTTTCCATCGTTATTTTCTGGTTCCAGGTCACGTTCGCCAACGGGGATACGGCCACCAGTTCCGTGTACAACTTCCGCTATGATGACAACCGCTTCGACTGGCGCCAAAGCGCGCAGGGTCCGATCACTGTCCACTGGTATGCGGGCGATGATGCCTTCGGCCAGGCCGCGCTCGATTCGGCGCACGCCAGCCTGGGGAGCATCGGCCAGTTGACGCCCATCAACGTGGATGACCCACTCAACGTGTACATCTATGCCGATGCGCAGGCGCTGCAAGATACGCTGTATCTCGGCGGCAGCGACTGGATGGGCGGGCACGCCAACCCCAAACTGGGTGTGGCGATGGTGGTCATCGCCCCCAGCCCCGGGCAGGGCATCGAAATGGATACCGAGATCCCGCATGAGCTGGCGCACGTGATGCTCTACCGCTCGCTGGGAGACGGGTACGCGCGCATGCCCGTTTGGCTGAACGAGGGACTGGCCTCCGTGGCCGAGCGGTACCCCAAGCCCGACTACGACAACGCCCTGAAGCTCGCCAGCCAGAAAGGTTCCCTGCTGCCCTTTACGGAACTGTGCGATGCGTTCCCATCCGACGCGGGGCGCGCCTACCTGGCCTATGCCCAGTCCCAATCCTTCGTGCGCTACCTGCGGGATACGTACAGCACCACGGGCGTTTCGGCGCTGGTCAAGGCCTACGCCGACGGCCTGGACTGCGAACTGGGCGCCACCCGCGCGCTGGGCGTGCCGCTGGCCCAGCTCGATACGCGCTGGCGCGAGTCGGTGCTCGGGCAGAACGTGGTCGGCGTGGCGTTGCGCAACCTGGCCCCCTATCTGCTCATGCTGGGCATGGCGCTGGCCATTCCGTTGTGGGGCGCGCTGAAGATGCTCCGCGAAAGGAAACAGGATGAACTCTACGAATGACATCGTCCGCGCGCACGTATGGGCACAGGGACGGGTGCAGGGTGTGGGCTTCCGCGCGCACGTGGAATACTTCGCCCGTCAGATCGGCGGGCTGACGGGCTGGGTGCGCAACGTGGGCTATGATACGGTCGAGGCTGTAATCGAGGGGGAACAGGAAAAGGTGGAACGCCTGATCGAAGGCATCGAGATCGGCCCGCGCGCCTCGCGCGTGGACAACGTGCGGGTGGAGTGGGAGACGGTCACGGGGGAATTCAAAATGTTCGGCGTAAACCGCAGCAGATAACGGCGTTCACGCTCAGGAAAATCCCAATCCGCGTTCCTTCAAGGAAACAAAGCGTCCCTGGCCGATGACCAGGTGATCGAGCACGTCCACATCCAGCAGTTTGCCCGCCTGGACGAAGGCGCGCGTCACAGCCACATCATCGGGACTGGGAGTCGGGTCGCCGCTGGGGTGGTTGTGGACAACGATCAGCGCGGGCGCATTGCGGCGGATGGCGGCCTTGAACACCTCGCCCACCTTGACCTGCGACGAGTTCACCGAGCCGTGATACACCTCGACGGTGTCCAGCACGTGATTGCGCGTGTCGAGCAGGATCACGCGCAAATGCTCCTGCTCCAGCGCGGCCATCTCATACTGAACCAGCGCCGCCGCATCCGCGGGGCTGTTGATGGTGGGGCGCGCCTCGGGTGATTCGAGCGTCAGGCGGCGGCCCAATTCGATGGCGGCCTTGACCTGCGCCGCCTTGGCCTCGCCGATGCCGTGCTGACTTCTCAACTCTTCGATGGGCGCGCGGTGCAACCCGGCCAGGCCGCCGAACTTTTGCAGCAGACGCTGCCCAACCTGCACCGCGTTTTCGCCCGGCACACCCACGCGCAACAGGATGGCGATCAACTCGGCGTTGCTCAGGGCTTGCGGTCCCAGCGAAGCCAGCCGCTCGCGCGGGCGTTCGGTTTCGTGCAGGTCAGTGATACGGTAGATGGGGGTGGGTGAATCGGGCATAGGGCCTCCCTTGGGTGAATGATTATCTCGATTTTATCGCAGATTTTTCCAGTCTGTACAAACAGGGAACCTGGCTTTCGACAGAGATCGATTGCCCCCAGGTGTATCTTTAACGCATGAGACGCCCGGGCGGGCGTCTCAGCGGTTGGAAGGAGAGTTCAGGCGTGGCGTGCGCCTAACTTCTGATGGAATGGGACTCACCGCCTCCCTGGGCGTTCATGCCCACGGGGTGATAAGTCGGCTCGGGGCGGACCACCGGGCGGGGATTGTTGTTGCCGCTGCCATAAGCGGGAGCAGGCTTGGGCGCGGGCCGCACGTAGGATGAGGCGGGAACCACGTTATTCTGGCGCGCGGCAGTCATGGGCTGGGTCTGGTTCGAAGTCCGCTGGGCGGGGCGGTTGGTGTCGAGGGTGAACAGGCGTTCCCCGGCCACAGAGAAGGTGCCGATGATCAGCAGGCGCACCATCCAGACCATGATGGCGACCATGATCGGCACGGCCTTGGTCATGGTGGCCTGACCGAGCAGCGCCCCGCCAGCCGCACTGTGATTGAGGATCGCGACCGACACGCCCCACCAGGTGAGCGCGGCGTTGAAGCCAGCCGCCAGGACCCACGCGCCAAAGAGGTACCAGACCTCGGCCGGCTCATCGCGTCCCTGTTCGGGGGTGAAGATGCGCGCGATGCCCGCAAAGTCGATGCCGCAGAATGCGATGGCCAACACGGTGGCCCAGCGGATGCCCGCGAATTTCAGGTCACCGAGCATGTCGAGCAGGGCAAACTGGGTGGTGCTGAAGTTGAATATCTCGAACGAGATCAGCGCCACGAAGAGGATGCCGCCAAAGATCGCCCCGCGCTGGAGCGCTGTTCCGCGCAGGAACGGGAGTAGTTTGATTTGGAGAGAGCGGTTCATGGGAAATCTCCTTTTTGGAACCTGATGCCAATACGACTGCGCTTATTTTAGAACATCTGTTCTAAAATGTCAAGAAGCAATTTTTAGGTAGTGAACCACCCTGCGAACCCTCCCCTTTTCGCCGCGGATTTTCTTTTCGGATGGTGGTATCAAGTACGTGATGTGGTGCGGAATACCCTTGCAGGGCACTTTGGCATTCCGCATACCCATAATTTGGCGGGATTCCATCCCGCCCCACGCATTCATCACTTATATTGACCCACTGCCTCTTTTCGATCATGGAATTTCGTAAAGCGAACGGACGGGAGGACTGCCCGGTGTAATGTCTGAACTTCGATCACGGCTGTCTCAAAGTCGGACGAACCTTAACGCGAATTTGCGAATGACGCAAATAAGCCCGGGAAAATTCGAGAAATTTGCCTATTGGTGTTATTCGCGTTTCAAATCGGCTGATCTGTCCAGCGACTTTGAGAAGACCATGGAACTTCGATCCATTTTGCGTGACAGTCCAGCCGCTCTCGTTTACAATTTTTTTACAATTTTCACAAAATTCCCTAACTGCCGCGTGGTTTCATTAAACTGAAAACACTTCGCAGGAGCATTTGCATGAAAACCTCCAAGACGGACATTCTCCACTACACCTCCCTGGCCGCCGTGCTGCTCGCGGCCTTCTTCTTCCGTGTCTACGACATCGGCGCGGAGGGCTACGGCAACATGTACTACGCCTCCACGGTCTTCTCCATGCTGACCAGCTGGAAGAATTTCTTCTTCTCCTCGTTCGATCCCAGCGGCTTCGTCAGTGTGGACAAGCCGCCCTTCGGATTTTGGGTGCAGGCCGCCAGCGCGGCGGTGTTCGGCTTCGAGGGCTGGGCCTTGATGCTACCGCAGATCGTCTCGGGCGTGCTGGCCTGCCTGGTGCTGTACTGGCTCGTGCGGCGCTTCTTCGGTCCCAACGCAGGCCTGCTGGCCGCGTTGATCCTGGCCGTCACCCCCATCGCCGTGGCGGCCGACCGCAACAACACCATCGACGGCCAGCTCCTGCTGGTGCTCCTGCTTTCGGCGGCGGCGCTGACCCTGGCCGTGGAAAAGGGTTCGCTCAAGTGGCTGGTTTTGGGAGCCGCCCTGATCGGGGTCGGCTTCAACATCAAGATGCTGCAAGCCTACATGATCCTGCCCGCCTTTTACGGCCTGTACTTCCTGGCGGCGCGCACAACCTGGGCCAGACGCATCCTCCACCTGGCCGTCGCCAGCCTGGTGCTGATCGCCGTCTCATTTGCCTGGGTCGCGGCCGTCGATCTCACTGCCGAGGATCAGCGGCCGTACGTCGGTTCGAGCGATGACAACACGGTCACCGAATTGATCGTGGGCCACAACGGCCTCAGCCGCATGGGACAGGTCGCCGCCTGGTTCGGACTCCAGTCCAACCAGGGACCCGACGCCCGCGCCTCCGCACCCCAACAGGGGGACGGGGAACGACCGCCCCTCGGCCAGCCTCCGTCAAACCAGGGCATCCGACCCCTGGGCGGAGTCGCGGGGCAGCGGCCAGCCGATGGAAACTTCCCCGCACAGGGCCAGCCTCCGCAAAACCCGAACGACGGCAACCCGCCCGGCGCGGGCGACAATCCCCAGGGCGGCCGCATGCAAAACGAAACGGGCACAGCCGGGCTATTGCGCCTGTTCAACCAGCAACTGGCCGGCCAGGTGACCTGGCTCCTCCCGCTGGCGCTGGTATTGATGCTGGCCTTGATCGCGCGCCAGGGGTTTTCGTGGCCGCTCAAGCCCGAGACTCAATTCGCCTTGTTCTGGGGTTTGTGGCTGATCCCCATGGCGGTCTTCTTCAGCTATGCGGGCTTGTTCCACCGCTACTATCTTGAAATGCTGGCTCCCGCCGTGGCGGCGCTGGTGGCGGGCGGAGTGACGGCCCTGACGCGTGACTTCGCGGCCGGCCGTCGGCAGGGATGGCTTCTGCCGCTGTCCATCGCGGGCAGCGCCATCTTCGAGGCCGCCATCCTGTTTACTTATTGGCCCGAGTTCGGGGGCTGGGCCGCCGTGTTGACGTTGGTGATCGGCGGGCTGGTAGCCATCGGCCTGACCTGGCTGCGCTTTCGCCCCAACTTCCTGCGCCTGTCGGCGAGACAACTGGTCATGGCAGGCATGCTCGGCCTGCTGGTCGCGCCGCTGTTATGGTCCGCCACGCCGCTCCTGGGACGGGACACCGCCCTGCCCTATGCAGGCCCCGAATTGCTCCAGCGCAATAACATCCAACAGCCGGATGGCGGTGCCGCGCGTCAACCCGCGAACGAAACCGGGCTGCAGGTCGGCAAACCTGCACTGCTCGCGTTCCTGGAGGCCAACGACAGCGGGGAAACCTTCATCGTGGCGGGAATCCGCGCCAGCGAAGTGGCGCCGATCATCATCGGCACCGGACGGGCGGCCATGGCCATTGGCGGCTTCAGCGGATCGGACCCGATCCTGTCCGTGGAAGAATTCGCGGAGTACGTGGCGCGCGGCGAGGTGCGCTTCGTGCTGAGCAGCGGGAGCGGCGGGCCATCCAACCGCCCGAACGGAGGGCAGGGTGACATCATGACCTGGGTGCAGAAATCCTGCTCGGTGGTGACAGGTTTGAATCTCGGCAATGCCAACCCGCAGAATCCCGACAATGGTCAGGTCGCTTTGTACGATTGCAAGCCGTAAGCGACGGTTTCGGTCGGCATGAGATCATGCCTTGAACAGAATCGACCGCGACTTGCATCGCGCCTGCCAAAGGAGTTGCAGAGGAATGTGATACGGACAGGCATTAAGCAACAAGGGCGGCCTTCATGGCCGCCCTTGTTCTTTGTAGAACCCCACCACCTGCTCCGCAAAATCGATCAGGCTTTTGCGCAGCGGCGCAGGTTCCAGCACCTCCACGTCGCGGCCGAGGCCGAGCAGACGCGTGCGCGCCACGACAAAGGATTCGAAAGGCAGGTCGAGCGTCACCCAGCCGTCGGCGGCAGGAAGCGGGGATGGGGGCAACCCTCCACGGGCGCGCTCCCCAACATATTCAGCCAGCAGGTTCAAGACCGCAGGGGCAACTCTCACCTTCGCCATGAAGGGCGGCTGGGACTCGTACTCCTCACACCAGGTTTCCCAGAAGGCGGCCAGGTCAAACCCGGGCGGGCGGATGAAGCCATCGGCGATCATCTCCGCTTCGACGATCTGCGAGACGCGCGCCACGTGCGGATTTCCGCCGCGCCCGTAGACCAGGTACCAGATGTTGGCCTTGGCGACCAGCCCGTACGGCTCCGCCTGCTGTTCGAATTCCGTGTTGAAAAAATCCCAGCGGACTTTGATTTTCAGCCGCCTATCCGCCCACAGCGCCTGCTGGATGGTTTGCAGGCAGGGCACTTGCTGCTCCGACTGGAACCACCAGGACGAATCGAGCAGGATGCGCTGGCGCGTGCGCGACTCGTCGGCGCGGCGGGTGTCGGGCAGGGACGCGGAAAGCTTGAGCAGCGCGCCTTTGAAGGTTTCGTCCATGCCCAGTTGGATCAACGGCGCGGGGATGTTCATCGTGAACAGGGCGCGCGTCTCGTCGGGCGTCAGCCCCGTCAACGTGGTGCGATATTCCTCGACCAGCCGCACCCCGCCCCCAGGTCCGCGTGAGGCATAGACGGGCACCCCCGAAGCGGACAGGGCCGTGATGTCCCGATAGATTGTCCGCTCTGAGACTTCCAACTCATCGGCCAGCTCCCGCGCGGACATTCCTCCGCGGGTTTGCAATAACATCAACAGGGAAAGCAGTCGGTCGGCGCGCATGTTTTACATTCTACCAATAATTCCTGACATCAGATGTCAGGTACTGCGTGCTAAGATGGGGGTGTCTTCGAAGACAGATCAATCAATGGAGTGAAACCATGAGCGAAATCGAAGTACGGATCGTGCAATTGCCCGCCATGCGGGTGGCCTGTGTCAATGGGTTCGGGGATGGGCCTGAGGGCCAGGCGTTCGAGAAGATGAAACAATGGGCGGCGGCGAACAACCTGCTCGGCCGACCGTACCGCCTGTTCGGCTATAACAACCCCGACCCGACGCCTGGCTCCCCGAATTACGGCTACGACGTGTGGCTGACCGTGGACGAAAGCCTCCAGGCTGACGGGGAGGCGCGCATCATCGAGTTCCCTGGCGGGCTGTATGCGGTCACGCGCATCGAGGTGAAGAACCCGGGAGACGATATCCCCGCCGCGTGGCAGAAACTCGTCAAGTGGATGGAAGCCAGCAAGTACCGTCACGGCCGCCACCAGTGGCTGGAGGAGCACATCGGCCCGCTGGACGAAATGGGCGGCGAACAGCCCTTCACCCTGGATCTGCACTTGCCGATTACCGAGTAAGAAACTCGCTCGCCCGTAAGAATATTTGCGGGCGAGCCCGCTTTTAAAAGCGAATAGGACGCGGACAAGCGCCGACAGCGCGGAAATAAAACTCCGCGTGTTCCGCGTCGATCCGCGTCCCTTCTTTTTCACATCCTTTTGCGACACCCCATTCCCCCCACTTGCGTATACAATAAAGGCAATTCATCGTAACCAACTCCCCCAGGAGAAACCATGTCTGAAACCCTGATCGAAACGCGCAACCTGATCAAACGCTACGGCGACAAGGTCGCCGTGAACAATGTCAGTTTCGAAGTATACGGCGGCGAGGTGTTCGGCTTCCTCGGCCCGAACGGAGCGGGCAAGACGACCACCATCAAGATGATCGTCGGCCTGTTGCAACCCACTTCGGGCACCGTCAAGGTGGCGGGATATGATGTCCAGTCCCAGTCCATGCTGGCCAAGGCTTCCAGCGGATACGTGCCCGACACCCCAAACCTGTACGCCAAACTGAGCGGACGCGAACTGCTGCGCTTCGTGGGCGACCTGTACAACCTCGACCGCCAGCAAACCGTCCGCCGAATCGACGAGTTGCTGCGCACCTTCGACCTGACGGCCGCCGCCGACGACACGGTCGACTCGTACAGCCACGGCATGCAGCAGAAGGCCTCCCTGGCCGCCGCGCTGATGCACGACCCGAAGGTGCTCGTGCTCGACGAGCCGACCGTCGGCCTCGACCCGAAGTCCGCCCGCCTGATCAAGGACATCCTGCGCCAAATGGCTGACCGCGGTGCGGCGGTGATGCTCTCCACACACATCCTTGAAATCGCCGAGCGCATGTGCGACCGTATCGGCATCATCAACAAGGGCCAGCTCGTGGCCGTCGGCACCATGGACGAATTGCGCACCCTCGACCAAACCGGCCAGACCAGTCTCGAAGACATCTTCCTCGGGCTGACCGGCGGCGTGGAAGAGGCCGAGATCGCCGACATACTGAAATGAACGCCGTCCCGCTCCACCCCACCGTCCCCGCTCCCGACCCGCGCATCCTGCCTGCGGTCTGGAAATTACTGATTCTACGCGTGCGCATCACCTACAACGGATTTCGTCACGCCAAGATCGGCCGCAAAATCGGTATGATCGCGCTCTGGCTGCTGGTTCTGGGCTTCGCGGTTTTCCTGTTCATGATGAGCAAATTCCTGCTCGATTTCCTGGCCTCGCCCGACCTGGCCCAATACGTGCAGATGGACATCCTGCCCTTCCTGCGCATGATCCCCGCCCTGACGTTGACCGCGCTGTTCATGGGCATCCTGCTGACCAGTTTCGGCGTGCTGCTACAAGCCCTATACCTCTCGGGCGATATGGACTTCCTGCTGGCCTCGCCCGTGCCGATCCGCGCGGTGTTCATGGCCAAGTTATTGCAGGCCATCCTGCCCAACTTTGCGCTCATCTGTCTCTTCGGCCTGCCGACGCTCTACGGCCTGGCCTGGGCGCTGGGCTATAACTTCCTCTTCTACCCGCTGGTAATCCTGGTGATGATATTGCTGGCGCTGGCCGCGGCAGGCATCTCCGCGCTGCTGGTCATGCTGGTGGTGCGCATCCTGCCGCCGCGCCGCGCCGCCGAGATCCTCGGATTCATCGGCGCGATCTTTGGCTTTACCTGCTCGCAGATGGGCAACGTAGCCAATGCCTATGGCGATAACGCCAACATCACGGGCCAGCAGGTCAGCGGGGTGATGGTGGCCGCCAGCACCCCCTGGCTGCCGCTCAACTGGGCGGGCCGCGGACTGGTGGCCATCGGCGAGAGTCGCTGGCCTGAAGGTCTCGGGCTGGTCGTCCTCACGCTGGGCATCTCCGCGGTCGTGTTTTGGGTCTCGCTGAACACCGCCGAGCGCTGGTATTACACGGGCTGGGCGGGCATGCAGGTGGTGACAACGAAAAAGAAGACGCTTCGCACCCCGCGCCCCATCCAGGCGGAAACATCGTCCGCTTCGATGGGGTTCCTCTCCCGACTCTTATCCGCCCCCGTGCTGGGCATCGTGCAAAAGGATTTCGTCACCTTGTGGCGGGATCTGCGCAACCTGTCGCAGTTGATCACGCCGCTCATCATGGGTGTCATCTACAGCTTCATCCTGTTCAGCAACGGGGGTGAGGTCCCCGCCGGGCGCGGCGAGGCGCCGAACTGGTTCATGGACTCGATGCGCCTGATGCTGGCCTATGGCAACGTGGGCATGTCGCTCTTCGTCGGCTGGACGCTGCTCTCGCGCCTGGCGGGCATGGGCTTCTCGCAGGAAGGCAAAAGCTACTGGATGTTGAAGGTGGCTCCCGTGCGCAGTTCGCAGCTGCTGGCCGCCAAATTTCTAGTGGCCTACCTGCCCACCATCGGCCTGGGGTTGATCTTCCTGGTCGGCATTTCGCTCATCCAGGGCATGTCAGCTGTGGATTTCCTGTATGGCCTGGCGGCTATGCTCCTCTGCCAGGCAGGCATGGCGGGCATCCTGCTGGCCTTCGGCGCGGCGGGCGCCAACTTCACATGGGACGATCCACGCAAGATCAACGCGGGCGGCATGGGCTGCCTGGGACAGATCATCACCATGCTCTTCCTGCCCGTCTCGTTTTTCCTCTTCATCGCGCCGCTGGGGCTGGTCAACTTCCTGCACCTGCCTCTGGTTTACGGTTATCTGCTCGGCCTGCTGGTTGGCGGGAGTGTCAGCCTGGCCTGCGTCATCGGCCCATTATGGCTGGTGCGCAAGCGTGTGGAGCGCCTGGGCGAGGGATAAGCCCATTTAACGGAACCATGACCAACGTCCCATGCGCTGCGAGAAACAAATCATGGACGGACAAAGTCCATCGGGTGTAAAAATCATCCCGAGGAGAATCGCATGTCCCACAAATCGTTTCGAACCATCCTGACCGCCGTACTTGTCCTGACCCTGACCCAAACGGCTTGCGGGCTATTCACGCCCCAGCCCAAACCCAGCGCCGCCGACATCGAAAGGGAGGAGCAGGCCGTCTACGCCTTCTTTGTCAACGACGCAATGGGGCCTGCGGTCATTTTGCAGGATACTGACACGAACATCAATTCCGATGACCCGCAAGAGACAGTGGATTACGTCAAATCTGGTTTGAAGAGCATCTCGAACGACACGCTCGACAGCTACATGGATCGCAATGCACAGCCCGGCCAACTTTCCCCCGATATGGATTTGGGCGCGGAATACGTGCTGTTGAGCAGCGATGAACTATCCACGATTTTCAATCAATCGGATGGGTGGGACATATTCCACCAAAATTATTCAGTGGCGGGGTACAAGGTTTTCTCGCGCGTGGGCTTCAACCGCACCCTCGACCAGGCCTTGATCTACGTCGGCCAGATGGTTGGCCCGCTGATGGGTGCGGGATATTATTACCTGCTGGAAAAGGAAAACGGTGAGTGGATCATGAAGGAACAGATCATGGTCTGGATTTCATAAGGAGGCGCAATGAAACGATTCCTGTATGCAACACTTGTCCTTGCTTTTCTGTTGACCGCCTGTTCAAGCAGCCAGGCAGAACTGCAACCCACCAACCCTGTAGCCGCCATCGAAGCGGGCGCGGGGAAGGAATTCACCCTCGTGCTCGAATCCAATCCCACCACAGGGTATCACTGGGAAATCGTCGGCGACCTGGATGGGACCGTGGTCGAGTTCATCGGCCGCGAGTATCAATCCACCAGCGAGCCTGGGCTGGCAGGCGGCGGCGGCCTGGACATCTGGACATTCAAGGCGGTCGGCGCGGGAGAGACGACCATTACCCTGGGCCATTATCCGCCCTCGAACGACCCCGTCGACCCTGAAGAAACCCAAACCTTCACGGTCGTTGTCAAATAAACAAGCACCCGCCCCGAAAACAATTTTCGGGGCGGGTTTTATGTCAGACTTCCCGACGTGGCCTGGTGCCGTTACCAGATGAAGTTGTAGCGCAATTTGCTACATTGCGCCCGGCAAATTGGCAATTTGCCCTACCGATTTAACTTATCAAGTTGCTACGCAGGCGGGTCCGCCCTGGGGGCCGGTTCGGGGGCGGACGGCGCGGCATCCATGACCACGCGCGCATTGCGTTTTCCCAGCCAGTAGGCGCCATACAACAGCGCGCCGAAGAAGGCCAGCTTCGCCAGTCCACCGAGAAAGAGGAACGGGCCGAAGAAGGGGGTGTACGACCCGCGTCCCATCATCGGGCTGTTGTGCCAGTCATCGTTCCAGCCGTCATTGCCGCGCTGCATGGGAGCGTCCCAGGTGCGCATATCGGCATAGGCGAAGGCATGACTGCGCCACATGAAGGCCGCGGCTCCCACCGCGCCCAACACGAGCATTACAACTACAATTGCGAGGATCCATTTCCAGATACTTTTCATGGTTGCTCCTTTATCGCTGTTCAGCATAGCATGGAATTGTAAAAAACTGGTCAAGATTTCATGATAGTTTGTTAAATCCCCCAGGCAGGAAAGTGTTTTTGGGCACACACGCGGGTCGGGTTTGTTATAAAATAGGATTTGCACAAGGTCGTTTTGACGCCGAAATTATTGTTATCAGGAGGAGGAAAAAATGAGACCGAGTGTTTGGATCGCCGTCCTGGCTTTTGCCTTGGGACTGGCGGGATGTCGTCCCCCCGCCGACAGGCCACCCACGCCGACTTCCACGCCTGTCGTCGCTTTGACACCATCCGCGTCTGCCACATCGACAGCGCCTCCCACCGAGACGCCCACCAGCACCCCCCGCCCGCCCGTTGCATACGTCGTTGCGCGGGATCAACCTGTCAACTGCCGCTATGGGCCTGGGATCTATTACGCGGTGGTGGACAGGTTGGAGCCGTTTCAGTCGGCCCAGGTCGAGGGCAAGGATGAGACGGGCATGTGGTGGTACCTGAACAACCCGAACTTCCCGGGCGCCTACTGCTGGGTATCGGCCGTCGCCACCGACCTGGAAGGGCGGGTGGAGACCATCTCCCTGGCAGCGCCGCCCCACGTAACGGTCAGCAAGGCGGAGATTCGCGCGGAGCCGGCGCGCATCACGGTCGGCTGTAACGATTTCCCGCAGTATGCCCTCATCGTTGCGGAGGTCAGCGCCAACGGGCCGACGCTGGTGGACTGGCGCTGGGAAATCAGCACGGGCGAGAACACAACCGAAACGGCGCTGGTGTTCACCGAGGCGGGCACGCAGGTGGTGCAAAAGTCGCTGGTCATCTACGGGCCTAACGACTATTGGGCGCAGCTTCACATCCTCGCGCCGAACGACCTCGTTGCCCAGGTGCGGTTCGTGGCCAACTGCATCCCATAAAAAAGGAGCGGCGCGGGATGACTTCCCGCACCGCTCCTTTTTTTGGGTACAATCCAGCCATGTCAAAATTCAAATCCCCCCTCATTATGTTCTTCGTCAGCGTATTGGCGATTGCCGTGCTGGCCTTGTTCGGCCCCGAGGAGCAATCCCTGGGCGCCAACGTGCGCATCGTGTACCTGCACGGCGCCTGGGTGCTGACGGCGGAAATCGCCTTCCTCGCCGCGGCGCTGGCCGGGCTGGCCGCACTCATCACCCGCCGCGACGTCTTCCACAACTGGTCGGCGGCGCTGGGACTCACCGGCATCGTTTTCTGGGTGAGCTACCTGCCGCTCTCGATGCTGGCCATGCAGACCAACTGGAACGGCCTGTTCCTGGCCGAGCCGCGCTTCCGCCTGGCCATGATCTTTGCCGTGGTGGGTGTTCTGCTGCAGGCCGGCCTGTGGATCATGGGCAACAAACTGCTGACCTCGGCCGCCAACATCGCCTACATTGTCGTCCTGCGCGCCATCTTTGCCAGCGCCTCCAACGTGATGCACCCGCCGCCCTCGCCGATCTTCAACTCGGGCAACTACATCATCATCGGTTTCTTCGTGGCCTTGAATGTGCTGGCCTGGGTGGCAGCCTTCTTCCTGGCCCGCTGGTTCCTCACCCTCAAAACAGACCGCGCCTGAGTTTCATGCGCCCCACGCGAACGCACATCCTGCTGGCAGGCATTTTTCTCCTGGCCGTCTTCCTGCGTCTCCTCTGCATTGGGCAGGATGACTTCGGCAACCTGTACTATGCCGCCACGGTGCAAAGCATCCTCACGAGCGGACATAACTTCTTCTTTGCCTCCTTCGACCCGGCCGGCTTCGTGAGCGTGGACAAGCCCCCGCTTGGGTTTTGGATTCAGGCATTGAGCGTCTCCATTTTCGGTTTCCGCGGCTGGGCCCTGATCCTGCCGCAGGCGCTGGCGGGGGCGCTCTCGACGCTGGTTCTGTACAAGATCGTCCAGCGCACCTTTGGCGCCCGGGCCGGCTTGTTGGCCGCATTGATCCTGGCCGTCACCCCCGTCAGCGTGGCCACCGACCGCAACAACACCCCTGACGGCCTGCTCGTCTTCATCGTCCTGGCGGCGGCCTGGGCCGCGCTCAAAGCCGCCGAAAGCGGAAAACTGCGCTGGCTGCTGGCCTCCGCCGCGCTGGTGGGAATCGGCTTCAACGTCAAGATGCTGCAAGCCTACCTGGTCGTCCCGGCGTTGTTCTTCTTCCTGCCGCCGCCGCACGCATTGCTGAAAAGGCTCGCACATCTTTCCCTGGCCATGCTGGTCATGTTCAGCCTCTCCTTTGCCTGGCCGCTGATCGTGGACTCCACCCCCGAAGAACAGCGTCCCTATGTCGGCTCGACCTCGACCAACCGCGAGATGGAACTGGTCGCCGTCCACAACGGCGTGCGCCGATTGGGACAGATCGTGGCCCTGTTCGGCATCCGCGAAAAGGATTCGACACCCGCCCCCCCCCCGCCTGCCCCCGCGCAAACAGCCCCTCTGCCGCCCGCAGCGGATTCCGTCAAGCCCTGGCCCGACGGCGGCCCGTCCGAGGTGGGCGAAGCAGGCCTGCTGCGCCTGTTCAGCCCGCAAATGGCGGGGCAGGTCTCCTGGCTGCTGCCGTTATCCCTGCTGGCGCTGGTCGGCGGGATGGCGCGCACCTCATGGAAATTACCGCTTGGCCGCGAGGCCCTGTTCGATTCCCTGTGGGCGGGCTGGCTGATTCCTGCCATCCTTTTTTTCAGCTACGGCGGCTTGATCCATCGCTACTACCTGGCCATGCTCGCGCCGCCCATCGCCGCGCTCTCCGCTGTGGGCCTGTCCGCGTGGAGTGATGATTTTCTCGCGCGCAAACGCACCGCGTGGCTGCTGCCCCTCGCCGTTTTTCTCACCTTTGCGCTGACGGTCTTCCTCCTCGGCTACTACCGTGAGGCAGGCTGGCTGCTCATCCCGCTGGGCATCCTGGGACTGCTGTCCCTCCTCTCCTTCCTCCTGCCTCTTTCCAACCCAAGGTTTCCCCTCACCGCCCGCGCCGCCATCGTTCTTTTGACCCTCCTGCTCGTCCCGTTCTACTGGTCGCTGACTCCCGCCCTGTTCGGCGGCGACGTGATCCTGCCCCACGCCAACCCCGACCTGGTGCATTGGGGCGGCCAGCGTGACGCGATCAGCAAGTACGAAACGGTTGCATCCTTCCTGAAAAAACAGCATAATGGAGAGACCTTCCTGGCTGGCGCGGAAAATGCAGTCATCTCCGCGCCGCTGCAACTGTTGACGAAGCAACCCATGTTGGCCTTCGGCGGATTCACGGGCCTGGACCCGATCCTCAGCGTGGAGGAACTGGCCCGACTTGCGGCAGGCGGCCAGGTGCGTTTCTTCCTCGTGGAAAACCACGCGACGAACGATTCCGATTATGCCGTCTGGGTCATCGAGAACTGTGACCTGGTCCCCGATGCGTCCCCGCCTGAAAACCTGACGTTGTACGACTGCCGTTAGCCCACCCTCCCGGAATTGCAGGTCAATATGTCCCTCGAACTCGTTCTTGTCCTCCTGGCCAGCCTGTGGATCGTCTACAACCTGCTGGATTATCTCGTGCCCTATTTCCACGGACTGCCGTCCACACCGACGAGCCGCGAGCGCATCCGCAAGGCGCTGGAAATGGCCGACCTGCGCGCCGGGGAAACGCTCTATGACCTGGGCTCGGGCTATGGACGCGTGCTGATCATCGCGGCCAGGGAATTCGACGCCAAAGCCATCGGCATCGACGCGGGTCCCGTGCAAACCCTGCGGGCGTGGGCAGGCAGTCTCTTAAACGGGGTCAGCTCGCGGGTCCAGGTGAGGATGGGCAATTTCCTCCAGGCGGACCTGTCCGAGGCGGACGTCGTCTTCGCCTATCTCACCTCCGATTACGTCCCCAAATTGGAACAGAAACTGGCCGCCCAGCTCAAGCCAGGCGCGCGCATCGTCACCATCTCGTTCGATTTTTCGAATTGGGAACCAACCGCCTTCGACGAACAGAATTTGATCTTCCTGTACAAAATGCCCCCCACGGCGGGCAACCTGGGCACCTACCTGGCGAAACATATCCGATAAAAAATCCCCGAAGGCAGGCTTCGGGGATTGGGCGTTATGCAGCCGCAACTTCCTTGGTGGTGATGTCGAACTGGGGCGGCGTTTCGAGGTGCTTCTTGACCGCGCACAACTGCGCCGACTTGATCAGCGCATCGTGATACTTGGTCGGGAACCCGGGCGGGACCTGGATCTCGAGGTCGATCTTTTCGACCATGCCGCTGAACGGGTTGCTGTGGATGCGCTGGATGATGCGGATGCCGTCGGTGGGCAGGCCGCGCTGGCGGCAGAAGCCGAGCACATAGATGCCCGCGCAGGTGCCGATGGAGGAAAGGAATACGGCGAAGGGCGTGGGGGCCGAGGCGGACGGCGGCTGGTCGGTGGCCACCGTAAAGGGGCCGAAGTGTGCATCCACGCGCGAACCGCCTGGGAAGTCGATCAACATTTCCATGGGTAAAAACTCCTTGTTAGAAAATAGGCAATTGTTTTCAAGTCCTGGGAGACTGCGGGCATTCCTGAATGAACCACATACTTTGATGCAAACGGGGGATTAAAGTTGCAGACCGTTGGATGCAAAATCGTTTTCCGTTTTACCAAAATCCTTGACGCTTTTTCGGCCCGCGTGATAAACTTCACGAGCTTGAAAAAGCCATCCTAATGAAAGGAGCGCACGCACAATGGTAATCAACAAGTTCTTCAGCAATACGCTTTCCCTCGCCGGTATCGGCGTTGATCCTTGTCGTAGTGCGCCTGCTCGTCGTTAGATTACACGAAGTGTATTCACGGCCACGGAGCGCACAAGCCCGTGGCCGTTTTTGTTTGCCTTCCCTGGCGGTCATGGACCTCAAAGCCCGTGGCCGCTTTTTTAATATCTGGAGGAAACCATGCTCGACATACAAACCCAACTCTTTGAGGCGCAGGATATCCGTCTGGGCCCCATCGACCACGAAGCGCATCCCGAGATCGAGTCCAAGTGGACACACGACTCGGACTTCATGCGCCTGATGGAATTGAAACCCGTCCGCCCGCTTTCACCCGCCCTGGTGAAGAAGGGATACGAATCCATCGAGAAAAAGATGGAAGAGGACAAGAACCTGTTCTACTTCACCATTCGCGCCCGCGAGGATGACCGCCTGATCGGCAAGGCCGTCGTCGAGTGGATCGACTGGACCAACGCCAACGGCTGGATCCGCCTGGGCATCGGCGCAGCGGAAGACCGCCGCCGCGGGCTGGGCAGCCAGACCCTGGGCTTGCTCCTGCACTATGCCTTCGGGGAACTCAACCTGTTCCGCGTCTCGGCCATGGTGCCCGAATACAACGAGGGCATGATCGCCCTGCTGAAGAAATTCGGCTTCATGGAGGAAGTCCGCCGCCGACAGGCCGTGCAGCGCGATGGCCGCGCCTGGGACCTGCTCACCTTCGGGCAGTTACGCTCGGAGTGGGAGGAACTGGCCGCGAGTGGTCGGGGCGGGTAACGCGATGAAAGACTTGTATCGCGGCACGCTCGTCCGCCTGGCGACCGAATCGCCGGAAGAGTACGCCAAAGCCTTCACCCGCTGGGGACGGGACACTGAATACCATCGCCTGGCAGACAGTGACCCCTCCCAGTTGTGGTCGGAGAAAAAGCACAAGGAATGGATGGAGAAGGATTCCGAGAAGGACTCAATGGAATTTGTCCGCTTCTCCATCCGCACCCTGGCCGAGGATAAGTTCATCGGCGAAGTCACCCTGTGGTTCAACTGGCAGCACGGCGACGCCTGGGTCGGCATTGTCATCGGGGAACGCGAGCACTGGGGCCAGGGCTACGGCACCGACGCCATGCGCCTGATCGTCCAGTACGGCTTCCTAGAAGCCAACCTGCGGCGCGTATCGCTGGCCCTGCACTCCTACAATCCGCGCGCCCTGCGGTCCTACGAGAAGGTCGGCTTCAAACTGGAGGGAACCGTGCGCGGAGAAACCCGGCGCGAAGGCCGACACACCGACACTTACGTGATGGGCATCCTGCGCGAAGAGTGGCTGGCCCTGTACGGAGATACGATATGAAGGATCTGCTGAAAGGCAACCTGGTTCACCTGTCCGCCGTCGACCCCGAGGAAGTGAGCAAGCACTTTTCCGAGTGGGATCGCGACTCGGAGTACAAACGGTTGCTCGACACCAGCGCGCCGCGCCTGCATTCGGTCAAGGCCACCAAGACCTGGCTGGAGAAGGAACTGGGCGAACTGGGCGACACCCTGTATTGGTTCACCATCCGCAGCGCCGCCGACAACCAGTTGCTCGGCGACATCGTGCTGGATGTGACCGAGTGGAACGTCCGCGATTCTTTCGTGGGCATCGGCATCGGTCCGCGCGACTTCTGGGGCAAAGGCTATGGCACGGAGGCCATGCAGTTGATCCTGCAATACGCCTTCACCGAGCTGAACCTGCGCCGCGTCACGTTGACCGTTTTTGAATACAACCAGCGTGGGATCCGCTCCTACGAAAAGGCCGGCTTTCGTCACGAAGGCCGCCAGCGTCAGCGGCTTCTGCGCGAAGGCAAACGCTGGGACATGCTCTACATGGGCATCCTGAAAGAAGATTGGAGTAAACAACATGACCACCCCCAACCAACTTAGCACCCCCGTGCTCGATTCAAGCCTGATTCTGCGTCACGCCGCCTGGAGCGATCTCGAGGCCGTGACCCAACTCATCCTCGACGTATGCACCGCGGACGGCGACCCGACCGTGGCCGTCACCTTCGAGGAGCTGGCCCGCGAATGGAAGAGTGAAGACTTCACCCTTGAAACCGACGCCTGGGTCGTGGAGGCTCCCAACGGACAGATCGTCGGCTACGAGGAATTCACCAACCGACACGTGCATGCGAAATACGGCGGCGACGGTTACGTCCACCCCGACTACCTGGGACGCGGCATCGGCACCGCCATGTTGCGCGCCCTGGACGAGCGCGCCCTCGAAGAAATGAAACTGGCCGAACCCGACCTGCGCGTGTACATCCGCAACGGACTATCCATCGGCGACACCTTTGGGCGCGAGATGCACGAGGCGCTGGGCTATAAGACGATCCGCTTCTCGTGGCACATGGAAATCAAACTCGACGGGGCGGCGCCTGCGCCCGTCTGGCCCGAGGGCGTGGAAGTGCGTCCGTTCGTACTGGCGGAACACAACCAGGCCGTCTTCGAAGCCCACGAGGAAGCCTTCAGCGACCACTGGGGCCACACCCCCGGCACCTATGCCGACTGGCAGACTCACATGACCAATCACGAGGATTTCGATCCCTCGCTGTGGATCATCGCCTGGGATGGCGACCAGATCGCGGGCTACTCGCTGTGCCGCTTCCGCATGGGCGCTGGCTGGGTCGGCTCGCTGGGCGTGCGCCGTCCCTGGCGCAAGCGCGGACTCGGCATGGCCCTGCTGCTGCAATCCTTCCATGAATTCCAAAAGCGCGGCATGAACACCATCGGCCTGGGCGTGGACGCATCCAACCCGACCGGCGCCACGCGCCTGTACCAGAAAGCCGGCATGAGCATCACCGCTGAATACGTGATCTACGAAAAGGAATACCGCCCTGGCCGTGAAGTTGAAGAATAATGATGCGTAGCGCAAGATGGCATCTTGCGCTACAGGTTAGTTGAAAAGGAAACAACATGAACGCTCTTTTGCAAGACATCCAAACCATTTCCCTGCCCGAAGGCTTTACCGCCCGCGGCGCGACCCTCGACGACGTGGATGCATCCATGACGCTGTTCCAGCGTTGGTCGCGCGCAGTGATTGGCGACGTCGACATCGTGGACGCAAACGACATTCGCAAGGAATGGGTTTCGCCCAACTTCGACCCCGCCCGCGACATCCGCGTGGTCTTCGCCCCGAACGGACAGATGATCGGCTACGTCGAAGTGTGGACCACCTCCAAGCCCGTCATCCACCCGTGGATCTGGGGCCGCGTCGATCCCGACTATCAGAATCATAATATTGGCGTCTGGCTCCTGAACTGGGCTGAAGAACGCGCCCGCCAGACCCTGGCAGAAACCCCGGCGGACCTGCGCGTCGCGCCGCGCGTGGGATCCTATCGCCAGGATGAAAACGGGAAAAAATTGTTCGAGGCCATGGGCTTTCATTACATCCGCAGTTCGTATCAGATGCGCATCGACTTGAACGAGGCGCCGCCCGCGCCCGTCTGGCCCGAGGGCATCACCGTCCGCACCTACACCGCCGCAGATCTGGAAGCCCTCTACCGCGCCGACGACGAAGCCTTCCGCGACCATTTCGGCCACGTGGAACAGCCCTTCGAACAGGGCCTGGCGCGCTTCAAACACTTCATGATCGACTACGAAGGCTTCGACCCAAGCCTGTACTTCCTCGCCATGGACGGCAGCGAGATCGTGGGCATCTGCCTGTGCCGCCTCCATTCGTTCGATGACCCCGACATGGGCTACGTCAACAGTCTGGGCGTGCTTCGTCCCTGGCGCAAACACGGACTGGGTCTGGCCCTGCTGCGTCACAGCTTCGGCGAGATTTACCGCCGCGGCCAACGCAAGGCCGGCCTGCACGTGGATGCCAGCAACCTGACCGGTGCCCTGCGCCTGTACGAAAGCGCGGGCATGCACGTGCATCACGCCTCCGATATGTACGAAAAGGAGATTCGCCCCGGCAGGGAAATCAGTGTAGAATCCTTAAGTACCTGAACCTACACCCATCGTCCCGCAGGTTCCGAACATCGCGCCTGCCTTGAAAGGAGCCTGCGGGACGGCGTGTAACCCACCAACTACCGCACCTGGGAAAGGAGCTCGACATGAATCTACGCTGTTCTTTTTGCCAGACCCCCTACGCCATAGGCCGCACTGAAATGCTGGCGGCCCTGCAAGAGCTGGAGGCGGAGCATCTCAGCCACTACGATGCCCACTGTCCCCGCTGCCGACGGGTCACCCAAATTCCGCGCCAAAAGCTGGAACTGGCCAACCCGAACTGGAAGGCTGACGTGGAGGCCGCCGCATCCGAACCTGCGCCCGAGCCTGCTCCCGTCAAAAAGAACGCCCCGGAACCCGAACAGGCGCCAGCCGCCAAACATGCAACCAGGAAACATTCCAGAAAATAACGCGCTTCGAATAAAATCGAATATACTAAAAGAGTGTCATTCAACATTCTATCAAGGAGAATCGATCATGAAAATCACCTGCTGGAACTGCAAGAAGGAATACGAGCTCGATGCGGCCGCGGTGGATGCCGCCCTCAAAGCCCTGGATGCGTCCAAGCTCGGCTTCGTGGATGTCCCCTGCCCGCACTGCGAAAAGGAAAACCGCACGAAACGCGCGGAATTCGAAACCGCCAAACTGGCATTCGAAGAAGCCGCCAAAAAGGCTGCCGAGGAAGCTGCCAAGAAAGCCGCAGCCGCCGCTGAACCCGAGCTGAAGGGCCTGGCTGCCCGCAAGGCCAAGGAAAAGGAACGCGCCGCCCTGGATAAGAAAAAAGGCCACAAGGGTTAAATCCCTGCATGCCCATTCAAGCAGTCTTCTTTGATCTCGGTGGCGTGATTCTGCTCACCGAGTATCAGGCTCCGCGCCAGCACCTGGCGGACCGGCTGGGTATGGAATTCGAGGATCTCGACCGCCTCGTATTCAACAGCGGCTCGGCCCGCAAAGCCTTCATCGGTGAGATCACCGAGGAACAGCATTGGGCTGAGGTCGCCAAACGCCTGCGCCGCCCGCTTACAGAGGCCAACGCCCTGCGCGACGAGTTCTTCGGCGGGGATGCGCTCGACCTGACCCTGGTGAACTTCCTGCGGTCCATCAAGCCGTACTACACCACGGGCCTCATCTCCAACGCCTGGAGCGGTCTGCGGACGTATATCATCGAACACAAATTCGATGACGCATTCCACACCATGACCATCTCGGCAGAGGTGGGTGTGACCAAGCCCGAGGCGCGCATCTATCTCCTCGCGCTGGAGCAGGCCGGGGTCCAGCCCGAGGCGGCGGTCTTCGTGGATGATTTCATCGAGAATGTCGAGGGCGCGCGGGCGGTCGGCATGTCGGCCATCCACTTCCGCGGTCACGAATCTGCCTTGAACGAATTAAAGAACATGTTATAGGCGCCGCCTGTCGGGCCGCGCCTGACAGGAGAGCCATGAACCAAATTACTTTCGATCAGCCCATCCTGCGCGATCTCGGGGATGGGCTGATTCTTCGCCGATCCTCGCCCGCCGACGCGGAAGCGCTGGCCGATTTCTGCGCACACATCCACAGCGACGATGGCTGGGACAAACCCGACCTGCGCATCGCCGCATGGACGCGCGACCTGCTCACCCGCCCCCACCCCACCTTCCACGCCGACGATTTTTCCGTGGTGGCCGAAGCCGCCACGGGCCGCATCGTATCCACGCTGAACCTGATCCCGCAAACGTGGACGTACGAGGGCATCCCCTTTGGCGTCGGCCGCCCCGAACTGGTGGGCACCCTGCCCGAATTCCGCAATCGCGGATTGGTGCGCCTGCAAATGGAGGAAGTCCATCGCTGGAGCGCCGCGCGCGGCGATCTGGTGCAGGTCATCACGGGCATCCCGTACTATTACCGCCTGTTCGGTTACGAGATGGGCCTCGACCTGGACGGCGGCCGCGGCGGTTTTGCGGCGGGCATCCCCGACCTGCCCGAGGGCCAAACTGAAGCGTTCCTCGTGCGCCCTGCCGTCACCGCGGACATTCCGTTCCTGATGGAGTTGTACAACCACGCCGCCGCGCGCAGTGAGTTGTACGCCGTGCGCGACGAGGCCCTGTGGCAGTACGAACTCGATGGCTGTTCCGTGGACAGCGTCTCTCACAGGAAATGGAAGATCATCGAACGCGCCGAAACCCACGAGCCGGTCGGGTACTTGATGCTCCCCAACTGGAACTCGCGCGACGCACTGTTCGTGATGCGTTACGAGTTGAAGCCTGGCGTCTCATGGCTGGAGGCGACCCCCAGCGTGCTGCGCCACATCCACTGCCTGTGCCAAACGCCCGACCCCGAGACGGGCAAGGTGCGCACGGCCTACACCCTGCTGCTCGGACAGGACCATCCCGTCTACGCGCTGATGGGCAACGACCTGCCTCAAATCCGCAAGCCGTATGCCTGGTACGTGCGCGTACCCGACCTGCCTGCCTTCATCCGCCGCATCGCGCCCGCATTGGAAGCGCGGCTGGAAAACTCCATCGCGGTTGGCTACAGCGGCGAGATCAAATTCAATTTCTATAGGAACGGAATGCGGCTGGCCTTCGAGCAGGGAAAGCTGCAAACCGCGGAAGCCTGGCAGCCCACCCCCGAAGACTGGGGCCACATCGCCTTCCCCGAGCTGACCTTCCTGCAGGTACTCTTCGGCTACCGCTCCACCCAGGAACTGCGCCAGTCCTATGCCGATTGCTGGTGGCATACCGAATCGCACCGCGCGCTGGTCGATATTCTCTTCCCCAGAAAGATATCCAGCGTGCTGGGCATCACGTAAATCTCGAAGAGACTTCGGAAGTCTCTTTGGATTCGTCACAATCGGCAAGTCCTTGAAAAGACTTCCGAAGTTTTTTCTTCTACAGGAGACCAACATGAAAACCATCCTCTTTCCCCATAACATCCGGCGAACGGGAGAATCCATCCCAGCCTGATCGCGGCCGTTCATTTTATTGGTATCGTGGAGTGGCGGCCTTCCCTGGGACTCCAACGTTTCCCGCGTTGGAGTCCACACTCTGCAAAGGTAAAGCATGTTTCGAAACTTAAAGTTGGACGCAAGCAAAGTCTATTTATTCATCGAGTTCGCCGCCTCGGCCTCCTTTGGCATGATCTTCGTGGCTGCTTCGTTGTACGAAGCCACCGTGGCGGGACTCAGCCCCATGCAGCTTGTGCTGGTCGGTACCACGCTGGAACTCTCAGCGTTCGTGTTCGAAGTGCCCACCGGCGTTGTGGCGGATGCGTACTCGCGCCGTCTCTCGATCATCATCGGCTATGTGCTGATGGGCGTCGGCTTCCTGGTCGAAGGCCTGTTCCCCGCCTTCCTGCCCATTCTGTTGGCGCAGGTCATCTGGGGATTGGGCTACACCTTCACCAGCGGCGCCACCCAGGCCTGGATCACCGACGAGATCGGCGAAGAGCCAGCCAACAAAATCTTCCTGCGCGCCACGCAGGTTGGCCTGCTCGCCTCCCTGTTCGGGATGGGCGCAGCCGCCCTGATCGGCGGCACGAACGTCGCCCTGCCGGTCATTGTCGGCGCGATCTGCGTCATCCTGATCGGCGTCACGTTGATGGTCATCATGCCCGAGAAGGGCTTTACGCCCGCGCCTAAGGAGGACCGCAACGACTGGCAGCATATGGGACACACGTTCAAGGCAGGCATCCAAGCCGTGCGTTCGCATCCGCGCCTGATGAACATCGTCGGCGTCGGATTGTTCTACGGCCTGTACAGCGAGGGCTTCGACCGTTTATGGGTCAAGCACCTGATCGACACCTTCGATCTTCCCACGTTCTTCGGGAACAACCAGGTCGCCTTCTTTGCTGTCCTGCGCGTGGCAGGCGCCCTGCTCACCATCGTTGCCGTCCGCTTCGTGGAGAAGCGCGTGGATACAGGCAGCCCGCTGGCAATTGGACGCGCCACGTTGATCGTGACGGGCCTGATCTCGGCCGCCATGATCGGCTTCGCCATCTCCCCCTGGCTGGCCCTGACCCTGGGCCTGTGCCTGGTCATCGACGTATTACGCAGCATCGGCGGACCGCTGCGCACGGCCTGGGTCAACCAGAAACTCGACTCGAACGTGCGCGCCACCGTCCACTCGATGTTCGGACAGGTGGACGCCATCGGTCAGGTGATGGGCGGACCCGGCGTGGCCGTCATCGCGCGCTTCGCCTCGGTCATCGCCGCCATCTCGACCTCGGGCCTGCTCCTGACCCCCGCGCTGTTCCTCATCGGACGCGCGAACCGCGTCAGCCTGGCGGAGGAGGAAACGCGAGACGCGGATTTGAATCCGCAAGCAGAAGCGGACTAAAGTCCGCACTACAAAAACGAGACGGGCATTTTGAAGTTGCCCGTCTCGTTTCTTTTTTGGGTGGGGTGAGGAAATGCTCCTTGTCCAAACGCAGTCGAAGCATCCATATTCAACTACCCTTCGACTTCGCCGCTATCGCGTCTCCGCTCAGGGCGGATCATTTTTTTATTCGGGGAAATCCATCCCCTCCCACTCCTGCATGAAGCGCTCGACGAAATCGAGCATCACCCGCTGCCGTCCTTCCGCGATGCGTTTGGCGGTGGGCGTGTTCATCATGTCCTTGAGTAAAAATAATTTCTCGTGGAAGTGGTTGATGGTGGCGCTTTGGCTGTGCTTGTATTCCTCGAAGGTGGCGTGCAGGCGCGGCGGGGAATCGGGATCATACAGCGCGCGTCCCTTGTAGCCGCCATAGGCGAAGGCCCGCCCGATACCGATGGCGCCGATGGCATCCAGGCGGTCGGCGTCCTGCACGATGAAGCCTTCGAGCGACTTCATCTTATTCTCCACGCCCGCGCCCTTGTACGAGACGTGACGGATGATCTCGCAGACCTGTTCGGTCACGGCGGATTCCACGTCCAGCGACTCCATCCACGTCTTCGCGCGGACAGGAGTATCGTCATCGCCCGGGTTGAACTTCCAATCGTCGAGGTCGTGCAGCAGGGCCGCCAGTTGGACGATGTAATCATCGGCGGGTTCGCGCTGGCAGATGGCGATGGCATTCTTCCAGACGCGGTAGATGTGCCACCAGTCGTGGCCTGAGGAATCATCGCTGAATTCCCGTTTGACGTGATCGGCGGTTTTTTGAAGGATGTCTGATTGGGTCATGGAGCTATTTTGCCATAGAAAACGATAAGTCGGCAGTTCAACTGCCGACTTATCGTTGGGATGTAGGCAAATTGGCAATTTGCCCTACAGGCCGTTCCACTTCATGTTCATGTAGACACCGCCTCGTTCCAGTTCATCCAGCATTTGCTTCAGGCGTTTTTGTTTCGTGACTTCCTGCTGGGTGCGGTTGATCCAGCCGATGTAGTCGTTTTGCTGGTAGGGCGGACGGGCCAGGTATTCTTCCATCAATCCGCGTTCATTCAGGGCATCGCGGAAAAAGTCGGGCATTTCGTAGCGAGGTCGAGCGGGCATGACATATCTCTCCTTGGGTGGCGCAAGATTCATCCTGCGCTACGGTTTAAGCGTACATAAAGCCTGGCGGATTTCGCCCAGGTGGTAGGCGGTATGCACCACCACGGCCAGCGATCCGCCCAGCGAGTCTTCGTTCCAGACTTCGTTATCCTGGAGCATCTGGTAGATGCGGCGGTAGGTGGCTTCGAGTTCGGCCTTGAGCGCGTCCCACTCATCGGGCGTGACTCCGCTGACGGTGCGCCAGACCTCGCCCCAATCCACGGGGGAGGAATTTTGATGGACAACGTAACGTTCGAGCACCTCAAGATAGAAGATGACGTGCGCCACCTGGGCAGCCAGCGTGGCGCATTTTCCTCCCACAGGGATGGAGGCCTCTTGAGCGGAGACAGTTTCCAGCGTCCGAAAAAGCCCGGTGTCCCGGTCCAGGTAGATGCCGTGATGATTCTCGAAGGTCTCATCCAGCATATCCAGCAGGACGCTGCGAAAGGTTTCGGGCGGAATCAATTCAGTCATGGGGGTTATCCTGCCTCTTCGTAGGCGGATTTGATCCACGCGATCAGGTCCGCATCCACTTCCTGCGCGGAAGTCAGGTTGACGATGTAATTGCACATGCTGCCTTTGGGCTGTTCCAGCAGGCGGGCGTTCACGGGAAAATCCTTTGCGTTCAGGCCGACCTCGAAGCGGGTGTTGGTCTTCGGGCCGAGCATGGCAAACTGCTTCCTGCGCCGCAGGCTGACGTAGCCCTTCTTCGGCACGATCTCGAACTCGCCGAAGGCCTGAATGGCCTGCATCAACTGCTCGTGGATGGGACGGAAGGCGGCCTTCGGACCCGTATAGATTTCATCCAGCACCGCATCCGAGGACTTGCCTTCCGCGGCGCGTTCGCCATCTGACTTCAGGATGGCATGCACCAGCGAGTTGGCGTCGCCGTGCCCAAGCCCAAGCTTCGATTTGAACATATCGCGCAGTTCGCCATGTTTGGTCAGTCCGCTCTGGTGGGCCAGGGCGGCCAGTTCGGACAGGCTCATACCGGTCTTCTTTTGGATGTTGTCGAGTTGGGTTTGAACGGCTTGTTCGAGACTGCTCATCGGATTCTCCTTGGTAAAAGTAAACTACGGATAAAGATCATGACTCATCACTGACATCCCCGGTCAGAGAGACAGGGGATGTCAGTTTGGTTGCGATGCGGGGTTTATCCCGTCCTCTCGGGCGCAGGCTCGAAGATGGCGGACACAATGGCCTTGGCGTCATAATACCCCAGACCGTATTCGCGCACAAGCATGGAACGGATGGCATCGTGGCGGGTCAACTTGGTGCGCTTGATAATGTCAGCCAGTTCATCGAGCGGCATGCCGAGTTTGGCCTGAATGGTTTCGAGCTGAACTTGAACGGCGGTGTCCAGACTATTCATGGGTGGGCTCCTTTTGTGTATGGGGGATGGACTGCCAAATTATAGAACAATTGTTCTGTAATTTCAAGGCCCATTTTTTGATAATCAGGACAGGTTTGCGTTGACGCAATTGGCTCCCTGCGCCCCGTGAAGATCCGCGGCCGGGATCTGGCTTTGGAATTTGCGTAGACCATTTTCTGCTGGATGCCGATAAAAGTTGTAAAATGAATCACACCTCACCGCACGGGAGTTTTCGAAATGAACGAAGTCATGGATGTATTGATGAAGCGCAAATCGGTGCGCGCCTACGAGGACAGGCCGATCAGCGCGGAGGTCAGGGATGCGATCCTGCAGGCCACCCTGCGCGCGCCCACGGCTGGGAATATGATGCTGTACTCCATCGTGGACGTGACCGACCAGCAGGTCAAGGACAGGCTGGCGGTTTCCTGCGATAACCAGCCTTTCATTGCGCGCGCGCCAATGGTCTGGTTGTTCGTGGCAGACTATCAACGCTGGTACGACTACTTCCTCGCCAGCGGCGTCGAGGCGATGTGCGCGCAAAAGGATATGTCCATGCGCAAGCCCGCGGAGGGCGACCTGTTCCTGGCCTGCTGCGACGCGTTGATCGCCGCGCAGAATGCGGTCATCGCGGCTGAGGCGTTCGGGGTCGGCTCGTGTTACATCGGCGACATCATGGAACAGTACGAGGTCCACAGGGAATTATTCGACCTGCCTCAGTATGCCTTTCCGATCTGCCTGCTGGTCTTCGGCTATCCCACCCAACAGCAAAAGGACAGGGAACTTACCAGCCGTTTCGATGAAAAGTTCATCGTCTTCGAGAATCGTTACCATAGACTGGAGGCTCAGGAGTTCGGGGAAATGTTCGCCGAGCGCGAGGGGCTGCGCGCCAAAGGCAGAAACGCGGACGGGTCGGCCAACGTGGGGCAGGCCACCTACCTGCGCAAGTTCAACGCGGATTTCACACAGGAAATGACACGTTCGGTACAATTGATGTTGCAGGAATGGCTGAAATAGCCGCTGCTTATCCCAAAGGATCACAATAAATTCGGAGGTTTCCATGGAAGTTCTCGGCATCGACGTCGGCGGCTCGGGCATCAAGGGCGCGCCCGTGGACACAAAGACAGGCAATCTATTGGCGGAACGCTATCGCATCAAGACGCCCGGCAAGGCAGAGCCAGAACCCGTGGCGCAGGTGGTCGACAAGATCGCCAAGTCCTTCAACTGGACTGGCCCGATCGGCATCGGTTTCCCCGCGCCGATCAAGAGCGGGGTGGCCATGATGGCCGCCAATATCTCGCCCAACTGGGTCGGCGTCAACGCGAACAAGTTGTTCAGCGAGGTGACGGGCTGCGACTGCACCCTGGTCAACGATGCGGATGCGGCGGGACTGGCCGAGATGGCCTTCGGCGCGGGACGCGGCCAGCATGGGACGGTCATCATGATCACGCTCGGGACGGGCATCGGCACGGCCATCTTCCACCGCGGCAAGCTGCTGCCGAATACCGAGTTCGGCCACCTCGAAATGAAGGGCCAGGACGCCGAATACCGCGCCTCGGATGCCGCCCGTCAGCGCGACGACCTGACCTGGAAGAAGTACGCCAAGCGCCTGAACAAATACCTGCTGGCCATGGAGAAACTCTTCTGGCCCGACCTGTTCATCGTGGGCGGCGGCATCAGCAAGGAATCGCAGAAGTTCCTGCCGCTGATCACCCTCGAAACGCCCATCGTCCCGGCGAAGCTGCTCAACGAGGCGGGCATCGTGGGCGCGGCGCTGGCTGCCAAGCGTTAGCATTGGAGTCCAAAGTCTCCCGACTTTGGACTCTCTGATCGTCATTGCTCATGGGCAGGCACTTTACGAAGTCATTGGATTTCACCATAAAAGACACCGCGGCATGGAGCTTTATCATCCGCCCGGTGTCTTTTTTAAAGCACAGGCGTCCCCTCCAAAGAGGGGGATACATTCCCCGCCTGCGCGGGCAGACGCGGCAGGCTTCCACAGGTATCCTAGGGGCATACGATACGGAGACCGACATGGAAACGAACCTCGTCCTCACCCCCACCCACCATAAGACCTCCAACGCTGGTTTTCTCTGGCAGGCGCTGCGCAACCCGCTGAATGCGCTCACCGACCTGGCCTGTGAACAGGGCGACATCGCCCATGTCAAAATCCGCAGGCGCGACATCTTCCTGTTGAGCCATCCCGAGTTCATCGAACAAGTGCTGGTGAAGCAGAGCCAGAATTTCGTCAAAGGCCCCGCGCTCCAGCGCGCCAGGATCCTGCTCGGCGAGGGTCTGCTGACCAGTGAAGGCCCCGCGCACCTGGCCCAACGCCGCGCGCTTCAACCGGCCTTCCATCGTCAGCGCATGGAGGAATACACCGCGGTCATGAGCTTTTGCACCCTTAACGAAACCATCTCCTGGCTGAACGGGGAACGCGCCGAGATGTCTGCACGCATGATGCGCCTGACCCTGGAGATTGCCCTGCGCGCCTTCTTTGGAAGCGCCCCCGAAGGGACGACCGAACGGGTCAGCCGCTCGATGGCGACCCTGATGCGCCTCTTCCCGCTGGCGGCCCTGCCGCTGCCCGACTCGGCCCGCAGTTGGTTCCCGAACTTCAAACGCGCCGCCGCCGACTTGAACACGGTCACCGAGGCGCTCATCGCCAACCCCGAATCCAGGCTGGCGAAGACCGCGCTGATCAACCTGCTGAAGGAACACAGCGGCGAACCGTTCGACGCGGAACAACTGCGCGCCCACGCCCTGACCTTCCTGCTGGCGGGCCACGAGACGACCGCCCTGCTGCTGACCTGGTGCTGGGATATGCTGGCGCATCATCCGTACGTGCAGGGCAAACTACAAGCCGAAGTGGACGCCGTGCTCGGCGACCGCAGCCCCTCCCCCGAAGACCTGAACAACCTGCCCTATACGCGCGCCGTGGTCAAGGAGACGCTGCGCATGCGTCCCCCCGCGTGGACGATCGGCCGCCAGGCGCTGACGGATTGCGAGATCGGCGGACAGGTGATCCCGGCCGGGGCGACCGTGCTGGCCAGCCAGTGGGTCATGCACCATGATCCGCGCTTCTACGAGAACCCGCAGGAATTCCGCCCCGAGCGCTGGCTCGAACCCGAAAAGATACTCATCCCGCGCTACGCCTTCTTCCCCTTCGGCGGCGGCGAGCGGGTGTGCATCGGCGAGCACTTCGCGTGGACGGAAGCCATGGTGGTGCTGGCCCTGATCGTGCGCAACTGGCAGGTGCTGCCCATCCGCCCCGAGCCTGCGCGCCCGCAACCCAGCGTCACCCTGCGCCCCAGCAACGGCGTCCATCTGTTGCTCGAACGGCGCATCAAGTAATATCATTTCAAACCTTCGCAAAATCATATAATTCCAAAGGAGCAACCATGAAATCACTCTTTCGAACCACCCTGATCGCGCTGACCCTGGTCGGCCTGCTGAGCGCCTGCACGATGGGTGCGCAGCCCCCCGCCGCCGCCGTCGACGATGCGGCCGCCATCAACACCGCCGTGGCGGGTACACAACAGGCTGCGGCGCTGGCCCAGGCCACCGTCAATTCCATGTCGCTGACCGCCATGCCCGTCACGCCCACGCCCGGGCCAGCCGTCGAATACGTCTCCATGACCGAAGAGGAACTGGCCGCGTTGATCGACCAGGCCGTGGCCGAGGCCGTGGCTGCCACCGAGCAGACCACCGCCGCCGTCACCTATACCACCAGCGACACCGCCGTGACGACCGAGGAAGTGACCTACGTCTACGACTATTACTACTACGCCGATTACTATGTGGAATACGCCGAGGACCTGCTGGACGAATACTACAACCTGTACTCGGACCTGGCCTACGAGATGATCGCGGAATTGAACACCATCGAGGATGAACTGAACCAGTTGAACACCACGCTCAGCTCGATCGAATCCTCGCTCCAGCAGATCAACACCACCCTGCAGCAGGGCCTGGAAGTGGCGACGGAAACCATCGATCAGCTCAACGCCGCAGCCCAGCAGGCCCAGTCCAACGCCGCGGAGTTGAAATCCCAGGCGCAGGATATGGCTGCCGTCCTGCAGTCGGACCAGCAGGCGCGCCTCGACCAGATGGCGCAGATCCAGCCGAACAACATCCCCACCGACAAACTGGCGGCCCTGCAGACCGGCTTCCAGTTCATCGACGAGGCCAAGCTGGCCATGGGCGACAACAAGCTCTCCCGCGATGAGCTGATGAACCTGGCCCAGCTCGGCGCGAACGCCCAGGCCGGCTTCCAGAAATTTGGCGGCGCGGCCGGCGGACAGATCCCCGGCCTGGCCAACGGCGGCCCGGACCTGAGCCAGTTCAGCGCCAAGTTCGGCGAGATCACCACCCAGTTCGCCCGCGGGCAGATGCCCCAGGCGCGTAGCGGCCTGGACGGTTTCGAACACTCGCTTGGCCAGCGTCCCAGCGGCGGCCCCAACCTGCCTGGCGGCGGCGCGCCCAACCGCCCCGGGCGGCCGTAGCAGGCCCAGTCCACCCGCCAGGCCAGCTCCCGGCGGAGCGATGACAATCCATTCAAAAAACCAGCAGGGCGCCTCCTCCGCTCTGCTGGTTTCCTTTTTTGGACTCTACCGTTTTTAACGGACCCCCCTTTCAAACACAAAGGGCACGACGGTCACAACCCTGGCACCGCCCGCCACCGCCGCAGGGATGCCGCGAGCACGACGGTGCGAGACAGCAGGGCAGGTGAGGAAAAAACGCGAGGAACCAAGGCATTTTTACACCCTGGTGCCGCTTCGATACTCCTTGCAGTCGCAGCGCAAGACTTTGTGCCCTTCGTGGTGAGGCCATTTCCCGTTAATTACGGGAGACCTCCTTTTTTTAAACGGCAGCGGGAACTAGTACCGCTGCCAGATGAAGTTGTAGCGCAATTTGCTAAATTGCGCCTGGCAAATTGGCAATTTGCCCTACATCTTTAACTTGTCGAGATACTAGCACGCATCAAAGAGCCATGCCCGCGGCGCTCACTGCATGGGTTCGCCGAAGACCAGATCCATGAATTCCTGGATCAGGTCGAGGGCCGGCGGGACGAGGTCGGAGGTCAACAACATCATGCCGTGGTCGCGGCTGTCGGGATAAACCTGCATACGGTAATGCTCCCCGCTGGCGCTCTTGCAGGTCGGCGCGGATTCCCCGTCCTGGTCACCGGCCAGGCACCAGACCGGCACGGGCGCGAGATCGCGCACCACGGCGGCGAAGTTCATATCCGCATAATTGCCCGGGGAAAGGGCCAGGGCGCCGACGCATCCGCCCCCAGCCTTTTGGTTGTAGAGCAGGCAGCCATCGGGAGCGCCGTCCGCGCCGATACTGGCGCCGATGGCAGCCATGCGGCTGGCATCCACCCCTTCGAAGGCGGCTGCGATTTCGAAGGCCGCCAGCGCGTCGAGGGTCAAATCACGGCGCGCGCTGGGGCCTTTTTCACTCTCGCCGTAGTTGCGGAAGTCGAAGGCAAAGACCGCCACCGAAACCTCCGCTGCCATGGGCGGGAAGATGCCTGCCAGGCTGGCCCCGGCCGACCCGGCACAGCGCTCGATCTGGGGCGGATTCTCGTCGGCGCGATTCTGGAGCCAGGGCGACATGGTGCTCCAATCGCACAAGTCGCCGCCTGCCCAGTGCATCAGAATCATGAGCGGCGCGTCGGCATACTTCGATGGGTAGTAATAGCCCACCAGTTTCCTGCCGTCCGAGGCCTGGAACTCGATCCGCTGCGGATCGGCGGCCAGCCCGGAGAGCGGACGCTGTGGGACAAGCTCGGTGGGCGTGGGCGGGATGGGCGTGGGAGGAACGGGGGTGGACGAAGGTTGAACCGACGGCTGGGTGGCAGTGGGCGGCAGCATCTGCGGGCCGTCGGCCGTCGGCGCAGGCGCGGAACAGGCGGCCAATACCAGGGACAAAATCGCCATCCACGCCAGGGCACGGGCAGGGGAAAATCCTGTGTTCATGGGAACTCCTTTTGGGATCGATGATTCGAAATCCTTACCCACTACCGATAACGCCCGCATACCGTGGTAAAGTCCAAAATCATTGTAGCAAAGGAAACATCGGGATTCAAGCACGATGCCTTTCCTGCACGGGCAACGTAAAAAAACAAACAGGTGAGACGGAGGAGTCGTCTCACCTGTTTTGAATTCATCTCCTTTCAGCAGATCCCTCATTTAGGGACGGGCTGCCTGGTCTGTGGTTGGATCGGTCGGGTTAGGGGTGCCGTCCATCGCGTTCGGGCATGGCGCTGCGAATGGCGCTCATCACGGTATCGTATTCGACACCAGCCTTTTCGGCCAGTGACTCGAGGGACGTCCCGGCTTCGAGGGCAGTCTGAAGATCGGTGGTGCTCATGCCGAGGGCTTCGGCAGCGGCGGCGAGGGCTTGATCGTTCATGAGCAGGTGACTCATGCCGTCATCGGAGCCGCCGCGGCCCGGGCCAATGCCGAGGCCAAAACCATGTCCATCGTCGAGGAAGCCCTTGTCGAGGCCTTCCAACAGCCAGTCGGCTTTCTCCTGCGAGATGCTGCCATCGGCCACGCCCGCTGCGATCTGGGTACGCATTTCCTCGGCGCGGACGGCGCTGATCGCGTCCTGCACCACCTGGATGTCCACGCCGGCGGCGGTGGCCAGGTCTTCGAGGGTCTTGCCTGCCTCCAGGGCGGAAGAGAGTTCATCGGTCGTCATGTTCAGCGCCTTGGCGGCCGCTTCAAGCTCGGCCTGGCTGAGACCGCGCCCGCCCTTGGGGGGACGGGTGTCAGCGGCGCTGTCCGACGGGGGCGGCGTGGCGTCCTGCGCGTATACGACCGAGGCGGTCACGGCTCCGGCGATCATCAACACTGCCAGTAAGCCGCCGATCAAAATCGAAATTCTTTTTCTCATTTTTTTAACCTCTTTTTCTCTGATGGTTGAAACGCCTTCAACCTTGTCCCCATGATAAGCATGCGATGTAAGCGCGTTATGACCTGGTTGTGGGAAAATTGTGTGGACGAAATCCATCGTTCACCTGCCGTTCCGTTGGCGCGTCCTGCAATCTCCTGATTCATTATACTGCGGAAGTTTCGCCATCCGGGGGTGGAGTCTGTCCCTGGCCGGCCGCAAATTCGTATTTCACGATCCCGCCGCCCATCCAGGCTTCGCGGTTCATTCCGCCATGCGTTTTACATGCTATTTTTCACTTGACCCTCCCCCCTTCCCGTCCTACAATTCAACTGCCAGACCCATCAATGAATTTCCCACCAGGAGATATAAAAATGCCCGACTATTTATTCCGCGGTAATCTCAAGGAACTCGATCCCGACGTCTACGAATTGACCCAGCTCGAGGCCGAGCGCCAGGCGCGCAAGCTGATCCTGATCGCATCCGAGTCGACCGCGCCGCTGGCCGTGCGCGAGGCGCTTTCGTCCGCCTTCCAGAACATCTATGCGGAAGGCTACCCCGATGAGGACACGCGCTGGATGAGCGAGGACGAGATCCTCGATTATCCCGCCCGCCTGGCGCAGTACCGCCGCAACGGCGACCCGCGCTACTACAAGGGCGTGGAATACGCGGACGTGGTCGAATCCCTGGCCCGCCGCCGCGCCGCCGAAACCTTCGCCGCCAACGGCTACAGCGCCGACCAGATCTTCGTCAACGTGCAGGCGCTTTCGGGTGCGCCCGCCAATAACGCCGTCTATCAGGCGCTGATCGGCCTGGGCGAGACCGTCATGGGACTCAACCTGCTGCACGGCGGGCACCTCTCGCACGGGTCGTCGGTCAACCGCTCGGGCAAATGGTTCAAGGCCGTGCATTACACCATCGACAAGAACGAACGCCTCGACTACGACAAGATCCGCGCGCTGGCGCTGGAAGCCAAACCCAAACTGCTCATCGCGGGCTATTCCTCCTACTCGTGGGTGCCCGACTGGAAGAAGTTCCGCGAGATCGCGGACGAGGTCGGCGCGTACTTCCTGGCCGACATCTCGCACATCGGCGGACTGGTGGCGGCGGGTGTGGTGCCCTCGCCCATCGGGTACGCGCACGTGGTCATGTCGACCACGCACAAGTCGATTGACGGGCCGCGCGGCGCGGTGCTGCTGACCACGGATGCGGCCATCGCCAAGAAGATCGACAAGGCTGTCTTCCCCGGTGAACAGGGCGGACCGCACGTCAACGTCTTCGCGGCGCTGTCGCTGACCTTCAAGCTGACCCAGACCAAACAATTCAAGAAGTTGCAGGAACAGACCCTCAAGAACGCGGCCGCCATGGCCGACCAGTTCACGAAGCGCGGACTGCGCGTGCCGTTCGGCGGCACCGATACGCACCTGGTCAACGTGGATACCACCTCGATTAAGGGCGAGGACGGCACCAAATTGAGCGGCGACCAGGCCGCGCGCATCCTCGATATCGTCGGCGTTGTGGTCAACCGCAACACCATCCCCGGCGACAAGAACTCGATGGATCCCTCGGGCATCCGCCTGGGCACGCCGTGGATCACCCAGCGCGGCTTCACCGAGAAGATGACCCGCGAGCTGGCCGACATCATGGCCGACGTGCTGCTGGCCTGCGCCCCGCATTCGGTGGATACCGTCCGCAAGGGCAAACAGCGCCGCGCCAAGGTCGACTTCAACGTGTTGAATGCCGCCAAGCTGAAGGTGAGAAAGCTGGCCGAAAAGGCGGGCATCGACTTCAAGTTCAAGAAGAGCGGCTATCCGCATTTCTATTACATCGATGATCAATCGGTAGGTCGAGATAATATCTCGACGTACGAACTGAGCGGCGACCGCGTGCGCCAGATGCTGGATTACGCCGTCTCGTCGGACCTCTCGACGCTCAAGCCAGGCACGAGTCAGGCCACCGAGATTTCCACGCCCAAGGGCAGGGTCAAAGGGACGCTCACCAACGTGGACGATACCTTCTATCAACTGGCCGTGCCGACCGCCAAGGCGAACATTGTCGCGGCATGGCTGCGCGACCTGTCGGACGGGTACACGTCGTTCAACCTGGACGGCGCGAAGGACTTCAGCACGAAGCGCCTGCCCGGGCCGTTCATGGTCAGCGAAATTAAGGTAGGGGCGAAGCACGCTTCGCCCGCCCAGGGAAAACCTGTCAGCGAGGACAAGCCCTTCTTTATCGGGGCCATGCCCACGTCGAAGAAAGCGGCGCTGCCGCCCTTCGAATGGGTCGAACCGGCCGAGGTGCTGCGTCGCACGTCGCTGTACGAAGTCCACAAATCCAGCGGCGCGAAGCTCATCCCGTTCGCGGGCTGGGAGATGCCCGTCTGGTACACGTCGGTGGTGGAGGAACATCTCGCCACGCGTCAGGCGGCGGGTCTGTTCGACGTCAGCCACATGGGCGCGTACGACGTGCGCGGCGCGGATGCGGCCTCGTTCCTCGACACGGTCTGCGGCAACGACTGCGGCGGACTGCTGCCCGGCGAGAGCCTGTACACGCACTTCCTGACCCCCGAGGCGGACGTGATCGACGATACGCTGGTCTATCGCCGCGGCTGGGACAATTACCTGGTGGTGGTCAACGCCTCGAACGATGACAAGGATCGCACCTGGCTGGAAAGCGTGCGCGATGGCAAGGTCTGCATCGACGCGGCCCGCCCCTGGGCGCGCACGTATGGCTACAACGCCGAGATCCGCAACCTGCGCGACCCGAAAGCTGGTTCCGCCATGCGGGTGGACATCGCCCTGCAAGGCCCCAAGAGCCGCGACATCCTGCTGGCGATGGGCGTGGACGATGCGACCAAGGCGCGCATCCTGAAGCTCAAACGCACCGAATTGTGCGATGCCGTGGTGGGCGGGTTCGACCTGATCGTCTCGCGCACGGGCTACACCGGCGAGAAGATGGCCTTCGAGTTGTTCGTCCACCCCGAGCGCGCCGCCAAGTTTTGGACGGCGGTGATGAAGGCGGGCGAGAAATACGGTGTCAAGCCCATCGGCCTGGGCGCGCGCGACTCGCTGCGCACCGAGGCGGGCCTGCCGCTCTACGGTCACGAGATGGGACTCGGCTCGGGCAAGTTCGGCGCGCGCGATTTGGGCGTGGCCGAAGGCGGGTTTGGCTCCTACGTCAAGACCTACAAGCCGTGGTTCATCGGGCGCGAGGCCTACGTGGCGCGCGAGAAGGCGCGCAAGGGCGTGACCGTGCGATTCCGCTTCGACGATCAGCGCGTGCGCATGGCCCACAACGGCGACCCCGTGGTCAACGCCAGCGGCGAGCGCATCGGCTGGGTCACCTCCTGCGCCATCGACGCCGAACGCTTCCTGACAGGCCAGGCCTATCTTGACTTTGCCTACACGGCCGTGGATACGCCCATCTTCATCCACCAGGGCGGAGTGATGGATCGTCCCGCCACGCCGGCGAAGGTGGTCAGTCGGTTCCCGAAGTTGTAGGGAATTGGTAAGCGGTAATTGGTAAATGGTAATTGGGACGGTCTGAGGGGGCAGGCCGTCCCTCTTTTATTATTCCCACTTGCGCCTGGCAGGATACCATTTTTTATCTGGAGAGAGTTCTGGATTTATGAGGGGTGTTTCCAGAAACTTCCAGAGTTCATCCAACAATGCAGACAGGTTGTCCACGTTGGTTTTCAAGGCGTTTTTCTTCAAGAAACTTTGCCAGCCTGCTTGATATTTGAGCGCAAAGTCGGAGGACAAACACACAGGGCGGCCGCTGGGCAATTTCGTGCTGCGATTATTGAACGTGGTAATGAATGCTTCCCGCAATGAAAGCACATCGACTTCGAAGTATTCAGAAATCAACCACACATCGTAATAATCTTTCCAACGGCTCGGCGCTTCGACATATTTATTCATTGCGTGCAGTTTTTCCGAAACCACAAATTCTGGCGAGTACCCCTTGAGCAGCGGGCGCTCCATGCCGCTCAACAATGCGGGGAAAAGCGTCTCTTTGGCGGACGATAGAATTTCATCCGAAAACCCAATGTCAATATGAATGGGAATTTCAGCCTTTCCCAAATACCCCAACAGATTCGCGCTGATACCCATACGCTCGACATCCACCAGCCTTTCTGTGACTTGAATTGTATTGGCATCAAAGAACAGGCCATCTTCTTGCGCAGGAGTCGCAACGGCTGTTCGGAGAATTTGGGCGATGGTTTCCGCGTTCCGTTCGAGCGAACCGAGGAAATCAATATCCCTTGTCGCGCGGCGCCGCTCTATTTCCCATGCCGTAAATATCAAACCGCCTTTGAGGATAAATCTGTCGGCATATTCCGTCCTGGATAGGCGATACAGAAACCTCTCCATGCCGTAATGTTGCAGCAAGTCGTGGAAGGGTTTCCTGGTCTTTTGGGCTTCGTTGGCAAGACGCGCGTGGATGGAGGCGGGGATGTTTTTCATAGCAGGGTCTCCACATACGGCAGGATGAATTTCTCGACGCGGTTGATTCTGGCGCATTCCATCAAACCGCTCACGTCGCGGGATGCGCCCGCCATATAGTCTTTCAGCGCTTCCAGCGCAACATCTTTCCCGATTTGTTTATGGTACTTAAAACAATCGGCGACGGTTTTTTCCCTGCTGTAAACGCGGACTTTGATTCCATCCAGGATGTGTTCTTCCACGCCAGCGGAGTATTGTTTCGCCGACCTGACGAACGCCTTGATGGGCGGATACTCCACTTTGGGCGGCTTCGCTCCGCGCGGAATGGCGAGGTACACCCATTGCGGAATTTGGGTGGTCAGCCGATGAAAATACAGCGCGGAGATCAGGAATACCACGCCTTTGGGAACGAGAAGACTGGCTTGCGCAAGGTCGGGGTTGCTCAATGGCTCGGACTCCGCCAGCCGATACAGTCCGCGCGCCTCTTTTATCAACCCGCCGCTTTTGACCATCTCATAGATGACATATTCCGGCACGCCGAGTTTTATCGCCTCACGCCGCCGCAAAACGCCATGTTTTTTGAAAATTTTCACATAAGGTTGGAATTGTTTAGTTTCCATGGGAGGTTTCTCCACCTTTATTATACAAGGAAAATACTACAGTTACAATAAATATGAAGTATTTTCCCTTAGCTTCAAGTGACCGCATGGAACATGATAAGCGGTAAAATATGGGGCGTCCCGTGACGGCGGCGAAGGTGTGAGCGGGTTCGCGAAACTGTAAATAGATGTAAAATTAGACCTGATAGACTCTGCGTTTATCAGGTCTAATTTTTTATTTTCATTAGGGAAAGCAGAAAATGGCAACAAACTCTTTTGTACTGCGATATGAAATTGAAGGTGCACCTTTTGCTGCGCAATTTCTTGCTGCGGATGATTTTGATCTTGTCACTATAAAAAATATATGCCAAGCATTTGGTCTATCAGCTGTTGGAAGAAAAACTGATTTAATTGGGTCAATCGAACGTTTTTTGGAATTCAATCACGAAGGTGGAATAGAGGTTTTATATGGTTTGATAAGAAGAAACAAAAACTGGCTCACCTTTAAAAAGGGCAAGGTTGAAAACTTTCCCCATCTGAACGATCCTATGAAAATTGTTTTTTCGACTGGCGACGAGAGGTGGTATGGTCCAATTCAGTTGCCAGATGATTCGAGTGCAGCTTGGTACATTAGGCCGACTTTGATTATTACATGGGAAATGGATGGCGATCCACCAAAACCAATTGCAAGATATGTTCGATGGCTAATGTTTGCCAAGGTAACAAGCGAAACTTTATCATTTCATTGGCGTGGGTTTACTTTTGCCACAGAGGAGAAGCATGTTAAGCAAGCTTCTCAATTCCCATATTGGAATTACGTTCCTAATCTCATTGAAGAATTTGAAAAGATCATTGGCGGAAAATTGGATGCGCCGAATTTACACGATTTTGTATTGCATCAACTCTGGGAGAATTACAGAGGCCATGACAACTTCACATGGACAGATTTGAGAATACGTGCCGAATCTGGGGGTGTATCTCTCAACGCCAGGTCAGCTGGCGTGAGTGATGGTGTAGAAATAGACGTAAAAGGAATCAGTCATTTGGCACATACGCTCAGCCTCTCGGTGACAAGGGAACTTGGCATTTCTTTAGATCTAGTAGGACAGCGACATCTTCAAGAAAGCATTCTGCAGACGCTCATTCGGCAGTTTGGTGCGAAATCGTATGAGTTTTCGTTACAGCACGATTCGGAAACGCTGCTTAAAGCGCACGTATATTTTGGCATGAAGCCAAATTTTCCAAGCGCAGATTCTTTTCCACACGTTAACTGTCACACCAGTTGGAAAAGTGATCAAGATCAACTAGCTTTCATCATCGAGCAGATTGAAAACCTACCTAAAAATGTCAGTAGTCAACCTATCCAACCTGGCCTTATTTAATAAGCAACAGACGGCACGGCTTAACCAATTGGTGGCAGTGAACCGACAGCTAATGCCGCATGTAGTAGCCGCGGCAATTGGATGTCGCCTTGAAGAAGCAATGGCACTATTAATTTTCTTATATGACAAGAACCTTTCTAATGGATTTACATTGGTTTATCACTCAAAGCACCAAGATTTCTATTTTGCAAGACATCCGTTGAAGAATGGATTGCCAAAAGCAAATGACACTTTTTGCCAAATTTGCGAAGAATATATTGAAGACGATTTTGAATTATTATATGATTTTGAATTCGTAGTTAACAAAGATGTTACGTTTGAAATGGTGTAAATTATGGCGCCTAAAAGCAGAGAAGAAATTGAAAAAGTTGTGGTTAATGCTTTTGCAATGCTAAGAGAAGTGGACGGCAAAGCAAGGACAGAAATACTTGAGGCGCAAGGTTGGGCGCAACTAGTATTTCAGCATTCATCTAAATTAAATACCCGGCTAAAAGATTATTTTGATTGGTGTTCTGGGTTGAAAGAAGAAAGTCCAGGGGATTTACTTGAAGAAATCGCATATCTTCTCTTCCAATGTTTTGAAGGAGTTGGAAACACTCGCAGTTACCAATCTTATGCCCCGCAACATGACTTAGTTGTTGATGGAGAGTCTAATGCCTGGATTTATCTGATGCACTATCTGCATTTACCTATATCTGGTCGTACTATTGTGGTCGAATGTAAAAATCAAGAAGATCCTATTACTGACCAGCAATTTTCAAGACTTTGTGGAATTCTTCAAAATAAATTTCAGGATTTAGCACACTTGGGGGTTTTTATTTCTCATACTCCAGCAACGGGATTTCCAGTAAAGGGAAAGAAAAAAAGGGCATTGAGCGACTCTCGTGCTACTCAAGCTTTGTTCCATGCAAAAACCAGTAAGTATGTAGTCGTTGTTGACCATGAAGATTTGGTAAATATTAGCAAGGGTATTAGCTTTGCTAAAATACTAGAGTCAAAGATACGTGAAGTTGAAGCTTCGACGGGAATAAATTTGGAGTTTGCCGAGAATTGGGAAGAAATATTATTGCCTCCACATTTAGCCAAACATAAGTCGTGAATTCTAACGAACAGTTGAATTTAACAGAAAAGTACTCGCTAGATGTGTGAGACCTGACATGTCTTATCCGCGCCGCGTCTGGGACATCTCCCTGATTGGCGATCTAATCGGCGTGGAAATCAACCCCCTCCGCCTTCGGCACCTCCCCCAAATACGACGATTGAAACTTTGAATCCGCATACTGCCTTTACCTCGTCGTATTTGCCCCCTCCGTTTCACTTCGGGGATGCTCCGCGAGGGGAGGCAGGGTGGGGGCCAGGTTCGCGAACGAACAGGAAAGAAGCGGTACACCGTAGTGTTCCCAAACTTGGGGTGCATACACAGCGGTTGACTTATCGTATTTGCCCCCTCCGCGAGATGGGTCCGTAGAACGCCAGACTTCGGAAATCTCCAAAAGATTTCCGAAGTCTTTTAGTACCAGTTAACCATACGACGCGGCGCAGGGGGCGCTATACTTCCCGCACAAAACTCCGTTCCGAGGCCTGAAAATGAAAAAGATAAAAGAGAATGTCGTGCTTGCCCTCGTCCTGTTCGCCATCAGTTTCTTTTGCGGGTTTATCGTCTTTGCCATCGGCCTGGGCAGCCTGTTCCCGCAGATGAACCAGGTGGCGCGTCCCTTCGTGTGCGGCGACCAGGAAATGGAAGTGAAGCAGTACGTCAGCCATTACAGACCCGGCGAGACCAGCTGGACGATCCAGGCCTTTTGCGTCACCGCAGCGGGCAACAAGGTGGAGCGGACGGGCTGGGTGCAGTTCACGGCGGGGCTGATCTACAGCATCCTTCCGTTCGTCATCCTGGTTGGGCTGGCCGTCCGCGCCAAACTGGCGCGCAATCAGCAGGAGGAGGAATACAACCAGAGACGCCTGGCGGCCCGCGCCGCCCACCCCGTGCGTTTCCCCTCGGACCCACAGCCCGAGCCTGCTCCCGTCGATGGGACGCTGGAGGAAAAGCTGGTGAAGCTCAGGAAGCTGTACGACGCAGACCTGATCAGCGCGGAGGATTATCAAGCGAAGAAGGATGAGATCCTGAAGGAGTTGTAAGACTCCCAGGGCTGGATCGTGAACAGGACAGGATCTGTTTTACAGCCTGCCTGTTCGGTTCCCGACCCCAATACCTGGCAGCGCGAAGCGGAACGAGTGACGGGGGGTTATCATTACAAATCAAACTTAATGGTAGGAGAATCCCATGAGCCTTATTCGCAGTTCGACTCTCATCGGCGGCCTGGTCATCATGGCGCTGGCAATCGGCTTTATCTTTGAAGTCCCGCTGGCGCTCAGCCTGTGGCCCTGGGCCGATGGCCCGCTGTCGCATTTGTTCGTCGGCTCCATCCTGGCCGCCGTCAGCGCCGCCGCGTTCTGGATCGGCGCCACGGGAGAATTGGGGGCGCTCCCCGCGGGCGCGCTGAACATCCTGGTCATCGCCGCGACCACCTCCGTTTACTTTTTTCGACTTGCCGCACAGGGCCGCCCGAACCTGCTCCCCTTTGGGATCGCGGCCCTGCTCATGGCACTGGCCAGCGGAGGCGCCTTCCTGTGGAGCCGACGGCTGCCCCTGGGCGATCCGCGTCCCACGCCGATGCCCGTGCGCATCTCCTTCGGCATTTTCATCGTCTCCCTGCTCCTGGCGGGCGGAGCGTTGATCTTCAGGACGCCGATCTTCCCCTGGGCGTTGAACCCCGATACCTCCGTCATCTTCGGCTGCATCTTCCTGGGGGATGCCTTCTACTTCCTATACGGGCTGCTCCGTCCGCGCTGGCACAATGCCATGGGACAACTGCTCAGCTTCCTGGCCTATGACCTGGTCCTGATCGTCCCTTTCCTGAAAATGTTCCAGACCGTTCAACCCGAGCAACTGCTCAACCTGGGCGTGTACGTAGCGGTCCTGCTCTACAGCGGCGCGCTGGCGGTCTATTACCTGTTCATCCATCCCAAAACCCGTTTCGGTTCACAGCCTCCGCAGTAAACCATGCACTCGCCCGACAGTCATTGCAGGCCCAGGTCTACAGGAGCTGCCAACCCGAGGCTCTGCCGACCGGCGCGGGGACGGGCGACTTTTTCGAGGAGGAGGTCTGAAGCATTCGGCGCGCAGGCCGGGGGATTGTCTGACTGGGGGATGTTCGGCCGCCTGGATCTACCCGCTTTTCGAATTCGAATATTCCGCCGGCGCGAAGAAGACGATCACCCGCAGTTCCTCCTCCACCGAGTGGAAGCGGTGCTCCACGTGCTTCGGCACGTAGATGATCGAGCCAGCCTGCACGGCGCGGTCTTCGTCCGCGACCTTGATCCTGGCCCGCCCGCCAACCACGTAATAAACCTCGTCCTCCGTGTGCGCGGACTGCGGGTCCATGCCGCCGGCGGACAGCGCGTACAGTCCCATGCTCAGGTCGGGGACTTTGAGGAATTCGAGGTACAGCCTGTCACCGGCAGCTTGCCTGGATATGAGTTGGGATACTTCGAAGGCTTGCATGGGATGCTCCTTTGGCAGGGAAAACGAAAATTTTAGCGATTATATAATACCCACGGTCATAAATTGTGCCTTCCCCGCTCTAAAAAAGCGCAATTTGTGACCGCGCTGGGTATATCTCCTCCATGAATCGCGCCACAGGCGTGACCTACATCTGCATTCCCAAAAATTCCGCCACCTGCGAGTCGGCGGGATGGGCGAAGACTTCGCGCGGTTTGCCCACCTGGTGGACACGTCCCTTGAGCATGACAGCCATGCGCGTGCCGAGCTTTTCGGCTTCGCGCAGGTCGTGCGTGATGAAGATGGTGGTGGTGCCCGTCTCACCCAGCACGGCCTTGAGGTCCTCCAGCAGGCGGGCGCGGGTGGGAGAGTCGAGGGCGGTAAAGGGCTCGTCGAGCAGGAGCAGCTCAGGCTCCAGGACAAAGGCGCGGGCCAGGCTCACGCGTTGGGATTCCCCGCCCGAGAGCTTCCGCGCGGAGCGTTCCGCCAAGTGCGCCACACCCAGCCGTTCCAGCCAGTGAGCGACGCGGCGGTCGGCCTCCGCTTTGGGCGTCCCCCGAAACCTCAAGCCGATGGCGGCGTTCTCGCGGACGCTGGCATCCAGCAGCAGCGGCTCCTGCAAGACCAACGCGATGCGGCGGCGATACTCCAGCGTGGAAATGGATTCGTGTCCATTGAAGAAGCGGATCACGCCGCGCTCGTGCTTGAGCAGGCGCGCCAGCGTGAGGAAGAGCGTGCTCTTGCCCGCGCCGTTCGGGCCGACCACGGCCAGCACCTCGCCCGCTTCGACCGACAGGTGCGCGATCTCCAACACGGTCTGCTTTTCGCGGCGGACGAGCAGGTCGCGGACTTCGATCAGGGCGGTCACGGACGGCCTCGCTGCTGGATGACCGTCAGCGCCCAGTTGACCAGGAAGGTGATGGTCAGCAGGAAGATGCTCAGGGCGATGGCACGCTCGAACTCGCCCTTGCCGGTTTCCAACACGATGGCGGTGGTCAGCACGCGCGTCTGGCCTTTGATATTGCCGCCCACCATCATCGAAGCGCCGACCTCCGAGATGACCGAGCCGAAGCCTGCCATCAGCGCGGCCAGCAGGGGCAGGCGCGCCTCGCGCCACAGGGACAGCACCATCTGCACGCGCGACGCGCCCAGCCCGTAAAGCTGCAAGCGCAGGCGCGGATTGAGCTGCTGCAGCGCGGCGGCGGTCAGCCCTGTCACCACGGGCGCGGCGATAATCGTCTGCGCGATGATGATGGCGGCGGGGGTGTAGATCAGGCGCAAATCCCCCAGCGGACCCGAACGCCAGAGCGACATGGCCACGAACAATCCCACCACCACGGGCGGCAGGGCCATGCCCGTGTTGATCAGGCTCAATAAAAACGAGCGCCCGGGGAATTTACCCAGCGCAAGCATCGTCCCCAGCGGCAGACCGATCAGCAGGCTGATCAGCGTCGCCAGGATGGAGACTTGCAGGGAGAGCAGGGTGATGGGGAGGAGGTCAGTCATGGGGAAGGAAAACAGGCAGGCAAGCGGCGTGTCAACCTGCCCGCCTGTTTCCGTGTTTCCTTATCTACGTGTACCTATAATCCTAAATCCGCATCGGTCTTGTCGGCGTCGGGGTAGAAGAGCGGCTGGCCGAACTTGTCCATGCCGAACTCGGCGATCACGGCCTGGGTGGCGGGGTCGGTCATGAATTTGGCGAAGGCGATTGCGCCGTCATAGTTAACCTTGGGCCACTTGGTTGAGTTGACCGTGATGACGTGGTAGACGTTCAGCAAAGAGTTGTTGCCTTCGAGCAGAATTTCGAGTTGCAGGTTGTCCTTGTTGGCGAGGTAGGTGGCGCGGTCAGTCAGGATGTAGGCGCCCTTCTCGGAAGCCACGGTCAGCGAGGCGCCCATGCCCTGGCCGGTCTCGATGTACCAGGCCTGGCCGGCGGGATCGAGCTCGGCCTTCGTCCAGAAGCTAAGTTCCTTCTTGTGCGTGCCCGAGTCGTCGCCGCGGGTCACAAAGGAAACGCCAGCGTTATAGATTGCCACGAAAGCGTCCTTGGGGCCAAGGCTCTTGATGCCCGCGGGATCGGCGGCGGGGCCGACGATGATGTAGTCGTTGTGCATGACCAGGAAGCGATCCTGGCCGAAGCCGCCATCCATGAAGGTGACCTCGGAGGAGGGCGCATGCACGAGCAGAACGTCGGCGTTGCCTTCCTCGCCCATCTTGAGCGCTTCGCCTGTGCCCACGGCCACGGTCTGGACCTTGTAGCCGGTCTGCGCTTCGAAGAGCGGAATCAGCACGTCGAGCAGGCCCGAGTCCTGTGTGCTGGTGGTGGTTGCCAGGATTAGGTTCGGGTTGGCGGGCGCGGCGGGAGCGGGCGCTTCGGTGGGAGCCTCGGTCGGCGCTTCCGTGGCGACGGGCGCTTCGGTGGCGGGAGCAGCCGTCGGGGCGGTTGTCCCACAGGCGGAAAGCGCCAGGGACAGCAGGACGATCAGGGTGGTGAGCTGGTGGAACGGTTTGAGTTTCATACATCCAATCCTTTAAGGTTTGTTTTTATCAGACAGTTTGCGCATGCCCAGAATGACCAGGGCGCCGAGCAAGCCGCCGATTGCACCATAGAAAAAGTGACCCAGCACGGGATAGGCGATGCCAAAACGGAACGAGCCGAACGGCCAGCCCGTGGTCAGGTTGATGATGAGGCGCGTCACGGGTTTGGTCATGTGCGCCATGCCCGCCACGAACATCAGGAACCAGACCTTGTCGGCGTAGCGTGGCAGGTAGCGGAAGGCCAGATCCATGACGGGGCCGGGCAGCATGTACAGCAGCGGGGTGAACGGGTCGCCGCCGCGCCACATGGGGATGGTGGACGCCAGCGCGGCGCCGACGCTGGTCAGCGTGCCCGCGCCGCGATAACGCGAGGACAGGCGTCCGATGACCATCAGCGCCATCCACTCGATGCCGTGGTGACCAGGCAGGCTGAGCGAGGCGTCGAAACTGCGGTGCAGGATCACCGCCAACACGCCGCTGCCCATCAGGAGCAGGGCTTCCCACCAGGGAAGCGTCCACTCAGTTGGAAAGGCTCTTGATGTGTTCCTTAGAGAGGCAGTACCATTCATGATTTTTCTCCTCAACATACAGGGTGGCTAAACCGTCGCGCGGAATGGGGCGAATCCATTCGCCGACGTCGACAACCGTTTTGGGGTGCAGGTTGGTGTGGCTCAACGTGCAGACACGCTCCACATGACCGAGCGCGCAGATTTCGGAGACGGGCAGTTTGCCGCGCAATTCGCGCAAGCCAGGCAGCCAAAGGTAGCGGCCATCGTTCCCCTGCCGATGCAGGCCGACTCCCGCCAACGCGCCGATGATGCCGCCACGCGTGCCCGTCAGCCCTTCGAGTTGGATGCCGTTATCGAAGGCGGTCTGCTCCGCTTCGAGCATGGTCAGCACGGTGATCTTGGCGCGGCGGGCAAACGAGACGAGGCACTCGTTGACCGAATCCCACGGCGCGAGGCACAGGCCCGCATCCGAGCCTTCCGCGCTCTCGCGTAGCAGGAACTCGCGGCAGGCCTGCCACAACTCCGCGGGCGCATCCGACTCCGCGCGCAGGCAGGCGGAACTGTTGTGGGACGTGTAGGGAATCTGCGGATCCACCAACAACTGATGGCGCGTGATTCCCAGCGGCGCGGCCAGGTGATTTTCGGCCAGCCAATCCGCGAGCTGGCGGACGCGATGTCCCGTGCCGCGGCTTTCGAGATTGTCCGTATCATCGATGCCAATCAGGTATTTCATAATTACCTCATGTCATTGCGAGCGGCGTTCGTTGCCGCGAAGCAATCTCAGGTTATTGGGAGGTTGCTTCCCGAAGGTCGCAACGACGTCATTTAACAGTGATCGTGCTGATGTCCTTCGTCCAGTCCGCTTTGGGGACGTAGGTGGTGGATAGTTTCAGCGTGCCGTGATTATTGAAGTCAAGGATGGTGTTGTCGTCCACCTGTTCGCGCGTCAGCGTGACGGGAGCGCTGGAACCTGTCAGCGAGACTTCGCTGAAATCGGTCACGCCCGCCAGGGTCAGGATGTCCATCAGTTTCGGGCCTTCCTCGGTCTTGCCGTCCACGGTCAATTGCGCCAGCGGCAGGGATTTGAGCTGGTCGAGCGTGATGCCGACACTGGAGCCGTCGGGCAGGATCACCTGGAAGAGCGCGCCCGAAATCGCCGTGGGCTGGAGGGCCTGGGGCGTCTTGGGCCCGTCAGCGGCGGGCTGGGTGGCCGCAGGGGCGCAGGCGGCCAGGGTCAGGGCGAGGAGGATCAACATCAGCACGGAGATATTTCGTTTCATAAAATTTCCTTTTCAATCGATTTGTTTTGCATCCAACGCGACCCGCACCACCAGGAGGGTCAGGATCGCGATCAGGATCAGCAGGGCCGCCACAGGCTGGGCCGCGGAGAGGCCAAATCCCTGCAGGCGTTCGTAGACCAGCACGGGCACGATCTTGGGGTGATAGGCCAGGATGACGACCGCACCGAACTCGCTGATGCCGCGCGCCCACATCATCACCGCGCCCGCCATCACGCCGCGCCAGGCCAGCGGCAGGGTGACCAGCAGAAAGGCCTGGGCCAGGCTGGCGCCATCGGCCAGGGCCACGCGCTCCAGTTCCTCGTCCACCAGCGCGAAGGACTCGCGGCTCATGTTGACCAGAAAGGGCAGACTGACAAACAACATGCCCGCCACGATGCCCGCAACGTTGTCGGTGAAGGTCAGCCCGAGCGGAGCCAGCCAGCGGCCAAACAGGCCATGTCGTCCCAGCACGAGCAGGAGCGCCACGCCCGCCGCCGTGTGCGGAATGATCACGGGCAGGTTGACGACCGCCTCGATCAATCCCTTGCCGCGGAATTTGCGGCGCGCCAGCAGGTAAGCCAGCGGCACGCCCGTGACCAGGGCCAGCGCGGTGGCGATGCCCGCCGCCAGGAAGGTCAGCCCGATGGAACGCAGCACTTCCGCGTCAGTTAGCGACTGCCAGAATTGCGCGGGCGTCGTGCCCAGCAGGGTCATGCCCAGCGGCGCGAGGATGAACAGCAGGAGCAGCCCGCCCAGGAAGGAAAATGCAAAGTTAAAGAGCTGATTGCGATGATTCATTCAGACGTCATTGCGAGGGCGATCCCTTCGAAAAACTCAGGGCAGGCGCCCGAAGCAATCCCCTGTACCTCATCATGAGGTTGCTTCGCTCGCTGAAGAGCGCTCGCTCGCAACGACATGCGCTTATCATTATTCACACAAGGCCTGCAAATCCGTGGGCAGATTCGGAAGGCCGTCCGCGATGAATATCTCGAACAGCGGATGATGATCGGCTTCCATCAAAGCGCGGCCTTCAGGCGAAAGCAGGAATGCAATGAACAGGGCGGCCTCATCCGCGTGTGGCGCGTTGGACGGGATGGTGATGCCATAGCCGATGCGCTCGCCGCGGAACTGCGGCTTGAGCGAGGCGAAGCGCTGGAAGTCCAGGTTGACCTGCACCTGCCTGTAAAAATCCGCAGAGGAGGCATCACCCAGGTTGACCTCGGTCGGCAGGGACAGCAACTTAAGTCCATGCTGCTGGATGACGCTCTCGTACTCGAAGGCATAATCCAGGTCGCCCGATTCGAGCAGGGCGATCAACTGAATGCTCGCGCCGCGCAGGAAGATATGCGAACCTGACTTGGTCTCCAAAATCTCTGGCACAGTGACGGTGGTCAGGTCGTCGTCGCGGAAGATCGTGATCGGATACGTGAACTGTCCATCGAACATCGGGCCAAAGCGATCGTAGCGGCCCTCGGCGATCTCGGTCAACGCGAAGGCCATCAGCGTGCGATAGCCCGAGGCGTCGAAGCGCGGATCGGAGAAACCGACCTTCACGTCAGGCCGCGCCAGCACTTCCATCCAGTTGGAGGCGTTGATCTCGTCCGCGTATTTGCTTTCGGGCGAGTAGGCCAGCGCCAGGTGATTGCTCGCGAAACTGATATACCAGTCCGCGTAGGGCTGGCCCGTCTCGGGCACGTTGTTGGCATACATCAACATCGGGATCAGCGCGGCGTCGGCGGTCGCCACCACGTCGATCTCTTCCCGCAACTCGGTTACGTGCCGCATGACCTGGATGCTGCCGTGATACTCGGCCTGCACGTCGATGTTGGGATAACGCGCCTCGAAGGCTTCTTCGATGTGCGCGAACGGGAGGATCAGACTCCCAGCGGCGAACACCACCAGCGGAGTTTTCTCCGCTGACGGTTGCTGCCCGTTACAGGAGCCGAGTCCCAGCCCGAGCGAGAAAATAATGAACAAGCGGAATAATTTCGAGGACATAAATTTCTTTCAAACTAACCGTTGATCGCGGAATGCCATTCCGCGCCATTTTTTTGATGTTCGAAAAGGGTGGGATTTGCATCCCACCCCGTTCTCTTTTCGGTTTTCAATGCCGTTACCAGATGAAGGTGTAGCGCAATTTGCTAAATTGCGCCCGGCAAAATTGGCAATTTGCCCTACAGGTTTAACTTGTCGGGATACTAACGAACCGTGATCTTGATGATGTCCTTGACCCAGACATCGCTGGTCATGCCTGGCATCACCAGCTTGAATTTTTCAAGCGTATTGGTGAAGCCCAGCAGGCAGTCGGTGCAGGCTTTCAAGTCGGCCAGCTTGACCTCGGAGTAATAGCCATCCGAAGCGGTGAAGCGCACGGTGGTGGCGCTGTCCTTGACGCCTGCCAGTTCGAGCAGGGTGCTCAGGCGCACACCTTCGAAATCGGCGGCCACGCCCTTGGCGTTCGGCGCGTTGATCTTGACCACTTCCAGCGCGCGCAGGGCGGCTTCGTTCAGGAAGACCGGCTGGTTGACGGCGCCTTCGATTCTCAGCGTGGCATCGGCCTCAGTCACGGGGCCAACCGCGGGCTCGGTGGCGGCAGGTTCGGTGGCAGCGGGTTCAGTCGCGGCGATGGCTTCGACCAGCACCTTGATGGTGGCGATCTGTCCAGCCATCTCGTTCTTCTGCAAATCCGAGCCAACCAGGCGCAGCGGGAAGTATTTCTCGTCGAGCGGATTGTTGTTGACCTTGAAGGCCACCAGGATGTTGTCGTTGCGTTTGACGCGCGCGGCGTCGAAGGTGACGGTGTAGCCGTCGGCCGCGATCACATCCACGCTGTAGCCGCCGTCGGCCAGAGCGTCGTTGAAGGCGGGGCCTTCGTGCGCGATCTCGTCATCCACCGTGCCGACGAACAGCCAGAGCGGAACGCCCACCCATTCCTGGGCCTTGTCGTCCGTCCAACTGGTGCCGTGGCACTGCGGCGCGCCGCAGGATTCCACGCTGGCGCGGTCGATGCTCTCGGAGATGGCGCCTTCGGCTTGCAGGTTCCATTCCTCGACCATGGACTTGGTCTCGACCGTGGTGACCCATTTGACCGACCAGTGACCGTCGGTGACCTGGGTCGGCTCGGCGCTGACGATGACCAGGCGCAGGTAACCGTCCTGTTCCACGTTCAGCGGCTGGCCGTCCACTTCGTAGGCCAGCATGGCGGTCAGCTCGACGGGGTTCTTGAGCTCGTCGCCCGTGGCGGGATCATAGGCTGTAAAGGTGCCGTTATCGATCTGGTCGAGCGAGAAGGTGATGCCGTAGCCATCCTTGGCGACCAGGTTAAAGCCGCTGTCCGCATCCAGGCCGCCGGCCGCGGCGGCCAGGTCTTTCAGGGACACGCCCTTGAACGTAACGGGCGGGGTGATCTTGCCCGTGCTGCTCTTGGTGCCCGCGAACCCTTCGGTGACGGGCAGGGCCTGCAAGTCGGCCAGGGTGAAGGACTTCGTCTCCGCCGCGCCGACGAACTCCAGGACGACTTCAGCGGGCGCTTCGGTGGCCTGGACTTCCGTTGCGACAGGGGCGGAGGTCGGCGTGGGCGCAGGTTCCGTCTGGGGGGCGCAGGCGGCGAAACCAAGGGCCAGAGCGACCAAGAGCAGGCCGCTCAGAATCAAACGAATATGCAGTTTCATGGAAAAACTCCTTGATGGTGTTTGGGTACGGACGGGGCTCCGTCCGTTATTCTTTAATGGACAAGGATTTGCTCACCAGTATGGGTTGGGTTATAGCCTGTCAGCACCGATAAGGATTGACGAAAGGCCAGCGTTTGAAGGTAATCGAGCAGGGGATGCAGCGGTTTTTCCTGCTCGCGCGGCAGGACGAGATCGTAGCGTTCTTCGAAGAGCGGGATGAAGTCGAGTCCGTGCTGATGGGCGGCCGCCTGCAAACCAAGCGAAACATCCGCACTGCCCGTTTCGATCAACGCGGCGGCCTCGCTGTGGGTCTTGACGGCGGTCTCATAGCCTTGAATCGTTTCGGCGGGGATGCCGCGCCTGCGCAGCTCCGCATCCAGCCACAGGCGGGTGCCCGAGCCTGCATTGCGATTGACAAAGCACACGCCCGGGCGCGGCAGGTCGGCAATACTTTTTATTCCTTTGGGATTGCCCCCCGCCAGCATCAAACCCTGGGTACGGTAGGCCAGGGTGATGACGTCCATGTCGCGGTCGGGGAAGAGGTGGCGGACGGTGGGCGTGTTGTACTCGCCGCTCTCGTCCAGGATGTGCGCACCGGAGATCTGGCACAATCCCTGGCGCAGGTTGACCAGCCCGTCCAGCGAGCCGACCGGCAGGCTGAGCAGGGTGACGTGCTTTGCCAGGCGCTCGGCGATACCCTCCAGCGCCAGGTCATGGCTGCCCGAAAAGATGACGGCGGGCCTTTTGCTTTTGGGCAGGATGACTTCCTGCAGGAGCAGGGCGCTGGCTTTGGCGCGATAGAATTTTTCCGTGACCTTGCCCGTGGTGCGGGTTTCGGCCAGCTCGATCAAATCCGCGGACTCGAGCGCCAGGATGTGATGCCTGACCCAGGCCGGGGACTGGCCGAGGATCCGCGCGAGTTGGGTGAGGGTGGCGGAGGAGGCCATGAGCAGACGCAGAATCTCCATGCGGCGGGAATCCGCCAACAGCTTGATCTGGTCGAAGGCGCGCAAGGGTTCCACGTTTCTCATGGCGTTTCTCGTTAACGAATAAAGAAATCCTTAATGCAAGTATACAACAAAACCATCCCGGGAAAAATTGAAGTCACGGGAAGTCAGCCCTGCTGCGGATGGCTGGTTTGACATTCCTACCCTGCCATGATATAAAACGCAAATACTTTACGGAAGACTCATCCAGAGAGGCTGAGGGACCGACCCTTTGAAGCCTCGGCAACCGTTCCCAGCGAACACGGTGCCAATTTCGGCGGACGATTGTCCGGGAGATGAGAGATGATATGCACTGTGCGTGTCGCCTCTCCCTTGAGAGGCGTTTTTATTGTGAGGCTGTGAGATGATTTGTCCCGAATGTGGCGCCGTGAATTGCCGCTCCCGCTTCGACGAATTCCTCGCGCTGGAGTTTACCGATGCAGGCTACGGCGCCATCCACCACCTGACCGTGAGCGCGTACATGCTGCAACACTCCAGCCAGTTGACCCGTGAAGGCTGGCTGCATGAGCGAGAGTTATTGAGAGAATTCCTCGTGGACAATAAACCGCCCGCCTTCATTCGAAAGCAGAACAGGGATCTGGTCGACAGCGGCAAGCGTACCTTCAAAATCAAATCGCGGGATGGTCAGCGCATCATCCAAAAATCCACATGGACAAAGACGATTCTGGATGTCCGCGCGGAGAACGTCGAGGAGTATTGCGCAGACGTGACCGCGTGGGCGAGATCCGTGCTAGAAGAAAGTGAAAAAGAAAAACATGAAAGATTACAAGAAGATTTTTGATGCCATCGAAACGTCTCTGATTAGTGAGGGATCAAAGCACCTTGCAGTCGAATCAATTCAGGCAAATTTAAACTGGTTTAAGCAAATTGAAGGAAAGAGTTTTTCAAATAGCGATTATTACCGCGTCCTTGTCGATGTTATTTTTTATTCAGGTTTCCGTGCGGCTACAGTTACTGCAAAAATCAATACTATCCATAAACACTTTCAAAATTACGAACTGATTGCTAAATATGGCGAGAAAGAAATCAAAGGTATTCTTGCAGACAAAGGAATGATTCGAAATCGCAGAAAAATAGAATCATGTGTAGAAAATGCCAAGGTTTTCCAATCCATTCTCCAAGAACATGGTTCTATTCAAAACTATATCGACGGCTTTAACGCTCGCCAATCTTTTGAGAATCTTTTCCTATTAACAGAAGAACTGGAAGATAGATTTTCAGGTTTAGGGAAAATTACCGTATATCATTTTCTTACTGATATTGGTTTTCCTGTTTTGAAACCTGATAGAGTGATTTGCCGAATTTTTGAGAGATTGGGACTTATCAATTCCAGGGAACAATACCTTCAAGCCATTATTCAAGGCAGAAAAATAGCTGAGACGACAGGTCATCCTATTCGCTACATTGATATCGTTTTTGTAGCCTTTGGGCAAGTTCAATCAAAAGAATTTGGCATTGAACGCGGCATCTGTTCAGAAATTAATCCATCATGTCAACTGTGTGAAGCAAGATTTTTTTGCAATCACTATTCAAAAAAATCCGCGTAAATCCGTGGCTAAAACTTAGGAGCCTTATGAAAAGAACCTACACCAACCGCCGCTACCTTGACGCCCTCGCAAAGAAAGTGCTCGTCTTCGATGGCGCGATGGGCACCAGCCTGCAACTGCAAAACCTGACCGCCCAGCATTTCGGCGGCGAGCAATACAACGGATGCAACGACTATCTCGTCATCTCGTATCCCGAAGCCGTGGAAAAAGTCCACCGCTCCTTCCTCGAAGTCGGCGTGGACGTGCTCGAAACGGACACCTTCCGCTCCAACCGCATCACGATGAAGGAATACGGCCTGCAGGATCGCGTGCTCGAACTCAACGAGACTGCCGCGAGACTGGCGCGAAAGGTTGCTGACGAGTATTCCGTAAGGACAGGGCTTGTCCCTGTCCCAGAAGGGCGACCACAAGGGTCGCCCCGACAACCCCAACCCCGTTTCGTCGCTGGCTCCATCGGCCCCTCGGGCAAGCTGCCCTCCGCCAATGACCCCGAGCTGTCCAACGTCAGCTTCGACGAGCTGGCCGACACCTTCCGCGAGCAGGCCGTCGGCCTCATCCGCGGCGGCGTGGATTTGCTGCTGATCGAGACCTCGCAGGACATCCTCGAAGTCAAAGCTGTCATCACAGGCATCCACAAAGCCTTCGACGAGACGGGCCAGTCGCTGCCGATCCAGGCCCAGGTCACGCTCGACACGACAGGCCGCATGTTGCTCGGCACCGACGTCAACGCCGCGCTGGCCATTCTCGAAGGCATGGGCATCGATGTCATCGGCCTGAACTGCTCCACAGGCCCTGAACACATGCGCGAGCCCATCCGCATCCTCGGCGAAAATTCCACGCTACCCGTCTCGTGCATCCCCAACGCGGGGCTGCCGCTCAACGTCGACGGCCAGGCCGTTTATCCGCTGGAGCCTGAACCATTCGCGAACGACCTGTTCGAGTTCGTGACCAAATACAACATCTCGGTCGTGGGCGGATGCTGCGGGACGACGCCCGAGCACCTGCGCCGCCTGGTCGAGAAACTGGATTCACACCCTGGGACGAAACGCCCATCCCAGTCGACGCCCCAGCTTGCCTCCGCCATGTCGGCCATTTCCATGCGACAGGATCCCCCGCCCACCCTGCTCGGCGAACGCTGCAACGCACAAGGCTCGCGCAAGTTCAAGCGTCTGCTGCTCGAAGAGGACTATGACGGCATCCTCGAAGTGGCCCGCGAACAGGTGGAGTTCGGCGCGCACGCGCTCGACATCTCCTGCGCCGTCACCGAACGCCCCGACGAAGTCGAGCTGATGCGCAAGGTGGTCAAGAAACTCGAAATGGGTGTAGACGTTCCGCTCGTGATCGACACCACCGAACTGGACGTGCTCGAAGTCGCGCTCAAGACCGCGCCTGGGCGCTGCCTGATCAACTCGACGCATCTCGAGTCGGGCCGCGAGAAGGCTGACAAGATATTCAAATTGGCCAAGGAACACAATGCCGCGGTCATCGTTCTGACGATTGACGAGCAGGGCATGGCCAAGACACGCGAGCGCAAACTCGAAGTCGCCAAACGCATCTACGACATCGCCGTCAACGATCACGGACTCAAGCCCGAAGATTTGGTCTACGATGCGTTGACCTTCACCCTGGCCACAGGCGACGAGGAATTCGTCGACTCGGCCATCGAGACTATCGAAGGCATCCGCTTGATCAAACAGCACTTGCCTGGCGTGATGGCCTCGCTGGGCGTCAGCAACCTGTCCTTTGGCCTGGCCCAACATGCGCGTCCCGTGCTGAACTCGATCATGCTGTATCACTGCGTCCAGGCAGGCATGGACATGGCCATCATCAATCCCGCCCACGTCACCGCCTACGCCGACATCTCCGCCGAAGAAAAGGAAATGGCTGAAGACCTGCTCTTCAATCGCCGCAAGGATGCGCTGCAGCGTTACATCGAATATTACGAAAATGTCACGCCGACCAGCGAGTCGTCGCTCGTCGACCCGACCGAAGGCATGACCCCCGAACAGCGCCTGCACTGGAGCATCGTCCACCGTCACAAGGAAGGCGTGGAAGCGGATATCGATGAGATCATCGTAAGGGCGGGTCTCGTGTCCGCCCAGCCCGTGTCTACCCCAGGGGCAGGGACAAGCCCTGCCCCGACCAGGCATGAAATCGCCGTCCACACCCTCAACAACGTCCTGCTTCCCGCCATGAAGGAAGTCGGCGACAAATTCGGCGCGGGCGAGTTGATCCTGCCCTTCGTGCTGCAATCCGCTGAGGTCATGAAGAAGACCGTCAACCACCTTGAGAATTATCTTGAGAAAGTGGAAGGCGTGACCAAGGGGACAGTCGTCATTGCAACGGTTTATGGCGACGTGCACGACATTGGCAAGAACCTGGTCAAGACGATCCTCGCCAACAACGGCTACACCGTGATCGACCTCGGCAAGCAAGTCCCCGCGGAGACGATCATCACCAAAGCCGTGGAAGCCAACGCCACCGCCATCGGACTCTCCGCGCTGCTGGTGTCCACGTCCAAGCAGATGCCGCTGATCGTCAACGAGATGCACCGCCGCGGGCATCAAATCCCCATCCTGGTGGGCGGCGCGGCCATCAACCGCCGCTTTGGCCGCCGCATCCTCTTTGCGGAAGATGGCAACGCCTACGAGCCTGGCGTCTTCTATTGCAAGGATGCGTTCGAGGGTCTCGAAACGATGGACAGACTCATCGACCCCGAGCGCAAGCCCGCGCTGATGGAACAAGTCCACAGGGAAGCGGATATGGAAATGGGCCGCGCCTCGAAAAGCGTCGAACGTCCAGCGTCCAACGTTCAACGTTCAACGATCACGCCCGAGCCGATCACGCATCCCGCCAAATGGGGCCCGCGCGTCGTCAAGGACATGCCGCTCGAAATGGTGCTCAAGCACCTCAACATCAACGAGTTGTATCGCCTCTCATGGGGCGCGAAAAACACGCACGGCGCGGAGTGGGACAAGTTAAAGAAAGAGTTCGACGCGCGCCTGCAAAAAATGACGAAGGAGGCGCTCAAGGATGGCTGGCTCAAACCGCAGGCCGTCTACGGGTTCTTCCCCTGCCAGGCGGACGGCGATGACCTGGTCATCTACAACCCTGAGACCGTCACCACCGCCTCCCCCGAAGAGATGACCCGCTTCCACTTCCCGCGCCAGCCGTATGACGATCATCTCGCGCTGTCCGATTACTTCGCCTCAGTCGAATCGGGCAAGCTGGACGTGGTCGCCTTCCAGGTCGTGACCGTCGGCCTCGAAGCCACCGAACGCTTCGAGAAGATGCAAGCCGCCAACGATTACACCGAAGCCTACTTTGCCCACGGACTCGCCGTCCAAACCGCCGAAGCCACCGCCGACTATTTGCACAACCACATCCGCCGCGAACTGGGACTCGGCGAAGAGCAGGGCAAACGCTACTCGTGGGGCTATCCCGCCATTCCCGAACTCGAAGATCACCAGAAAGTCTTCGAGCTGCTGCCCGCCGAAAAGGAACTCGGCATGAGTCTCACAACTGCGTATCAGTTGATGCCTGAGCAGTCCACCGCCGCGATCCTCGTCCATCACAAGGATGCCAGGTATTACAGTGTGGGCGAGAGCAGGGTCGAGCAGTTGATGAGGTAGAGCGAGATAGTATCTCGCTCTACAGAGAACCATGAAAAACCTCGATTACCGCGAGTATTACCACAGGCATCTCCCACACATCCAGCCTCGGGGAGCGACCTTCCTCGTCAATTTTCGTCTGGCAGGGAGCCTGCCAGACGAAGTGATGGATGCACTAAAAAATGAGGCGGAGGAAAGCGAGAGAATGCTGGCCGTGATTGATAATCGGGATGAAAGATATCGAATAAAAGATATCGAACAACGCAAGTTGTTTGGTAAATGGGATGACGCACTTCACAAAAGTTTGTTAGGCCCTTTTTATCTCAAAGAAGATCGTATTGCTGAAATCGTTGCCAATTCGATTCGCTATCACGATGATGAATGGTTCGAAATATTGGCATATTGCATTATGCCCAATCATGTTCATGCCGTTTTGACGCGATTTGCAAGTACAGAATCGACAGATTACAGCATTACGAAGATAATGCATAATATCAAGCGCAATTCTGCCAAACTGGCAAATGCCGCCCTTGGCAGGACTGGTGCATTCTGGCAGCATGAAAGTTATGACCATTTTGCCCGTGACGAAGCCGAACTGGAGCGCATTATCAAATATGTGATTTACAATCCAGTCAAGGCAGGCTTGGTTGATGATTGGACGAAATGGAAATGGACGTATTGCAAATATGATTTCTAAACGCCCACGCGTAGGGCGAGATACTATCTCGCCCTACATTTTCATTGCAATCGCCCTCCTCGGCCTTCTCATCACACGCCGGTTCGGGGAATCGTGGGATGAGCTCAAGTTCTACAAGTACGCCGACAGCGCGCTCGAGGCGTACACGACCTGGCCCACCACGGGGACAATTCCGCTGACGGGCAACACCTACGATAATTATGGCCCTGCCTATGTGATGGCGGTTGCGCTCGGCGCGCGCGCGCTGCAGCCCATCCTCGGCTGGAGCATCTCCGACCTGCGCCATCTGTTGTATTTCTTCACCTTCCTGGCGGGCATCTGGGCTTTTCATGAGTTGGGCAAACGCTGGCTCAGTCCGATTGCGGCCATCGGTGCAACGCTGCTCTTCGCCACGCAGCCGCTCTTCGTCGGCCACGCCTTCATCAGCCCGAAGGATATTCCCTTTCTTTCCTTCTTTCTTCTTTCCTTATATTTCGGATTGAGACTCTTCGACTCGCTTGAACCGCTCCCGCCAAGCGGACTCTCCCCCCGCCCCAAGCGGACTCTGCTCATCGTCACCGCTCTGTGGCTGGCCTCCGTCATCGGACTCATCGTCGCCACGGACGCCTTCCACGCGCTGCTGACGAACCTCGTCCAGGCTGCGGCGGCAGGCGAGCCGAACCTCATTGCGCGCATCGCCTCGGACATTCACACCGCCGATCCGCAAATTTACATTCAGAAATTCTTCGTCCTGTTCATCCAAATCCGCGCCGCCTTCGTTCTTCTTTCTTCTTTCCTCATCATTCTTCTCTATCGCAAACTCCTCCCCTCCACTTTCCGCTTTCTACTCACCATCGCTCCCGCCGCCATTCTGCTTGGATTAACCATTTGCATCCGCGTCCTCGGGCCGCTGGCGGGATTACTCGTTGCACTGTACGCTTTACGCAATAAAGGCAAGCAAGCTATTTTGCCTTTGGTAATTTACGCATTCATCGCCCTGGCCGCCATGTATACGACCTGGCCGTACCTGTGGCCGAATCCAATTGGGCATTTGGTCGAGAGCATCGAGGTGATGGCGAAATATCCCTGGCAGGGACAGGTACTCTTCAACGGCGCGCTCTACGCCTCGACTGAACTTCCGCGTTCGTATCTGCCCGTGCTGCTGGGCATCCAGTTGACGGAACCCGTCTGGGCCTTGTTCTTCGTCGGTTTGACGGTGACGATCATCGGGGCGAAGGAAAAACGCGACCTGCTCCTCCTGACCCTCATCTGGTTCATCCTCCCCGCGCTGGGATTCATCGCCGCGCGTTCGCCGCTGTACGACAACTTCCGCCAGGTGATCTTCATCCTGCCGCCTGTCTTTTGGATGGCAGGCGTTGCATTCGAAAAGGTCAAGCGGCCCGCGCTGCAAATCGCGCTGATCGTCCTGTGCATCCTGCCAGGCGTGGTGGATGGCATCCGCCTGCACCCGTACGAGTACATTTATTACAACCGCTTCATCGGCGGGGAACAAGGCGCGCTGCGTAAATTTGAACTGGACTACTGGGGCACATCCTATCGCGAGGCGTCGGAGTGGTTGAACGAGAATGCGCCGACGAATGCCGTGATTTGGGTCGACGGCCCCGCACATCTGATGCTCTACCTGCGCCCCGACATCAAGCTGTATTCGGCCTACGAAGACGTGCGCGCGGAGCATTACGATTACATCGTCTCGACCAGCCGCTACAACCTGGATCAGACCTCCTACCCTGAGGCGCAGATCATGCACGCGATCACGCGCAATGGCGCGGTGTTGACGGTCATCAAGCAGCCGTAGAAGAAACTATTAAGCCTCAAGAGTTGGGCAAATGGGATTTACATCATGCCGCAGTTCAATCGCTTTGATCTGGTGGCGGAAATCATTGGGGTGTGTTTCATTTCAGTTGAAACTACCTTTATGATGGGCGAAAAACGCCTGAAATTTGACTTTCTCAAGGATGCTTTCAACTCATTTGAAACACACCCAAATCATTGAGAGGGTCAAAGGTTGAAGGTTCCAGGTTGAAGGTTTAAAATGAACCTATAACCTGAAACTTTCTCATGAGTTTGGACATTGATATTCTGGAGGAAAACATGCACAAATTTTCTCGTCCAGTTCTGGCATTCTGTCTGGCAATCATTGCTATCTTTGCTTCGGGCTGTGTTGCAGTGACGGCTGTTCCTTCGCCAACACAAACATCTATCCCATCACAAACACTATCAGACATCCCGACACCATTTTTTACAAAAACACCATCTCCAACTTTAACCATTTTGCCAGACACATTAACTCCAACGTCAGTTCCTGAGTTCGGTTGGTCAATATTATTCCAATATGATTTTGAAGAAAATTATTGGGCACCAGGAAAGCATTCATATCGGATCATAGCAAACTGTCCTGACACAGAATATTTTGGCGATCTTGATACTAGTGTGGCTTTTATTGTAGATAATGATGCTTACCTTTTGCCTTCGGGTGCAGTCATTGAATTTTCCTATAATTACATTGGAGTCAAATGGGATGGATATAATGTTTTTCTAGGCTCATTTCACCCGCAACAAAAAAGCAGAATTTTTTTGGCTATGGAAGATTAAGCCTCGAACAGGTAAATCAAGCAATAACAGAGTGTCAGATTCGCGCTATCATAGATGAAAAAATAAAGCTGAAGTTGCTTCCAGGCGACCCAACGCCAAGGGATTATGAGTTTGGCGTTGATGTTCGTGATTGGGATTGGTAAAAAGGATAACCTACAATTATTCATATGTCAGGTTGGTTATTTTGTTTTGGCGACCGAAATTATCGAAGCCGTGAAATAAAACCGCAGAGCCGCTGAGAGCGCAGAGAAATTCTAAAAAACTCTGCGACCTTTGCGCCTCTGCGGTGAACCTTGTCATCATTAGATAAGAAACCCTTAAGCCGCAAGTCCACTCGCAAGCGGGGCGTTATAATACACGCATGTTACTCACCATCGACGTTGGCAACACCAACCTGACCCTTGGCCTGTACGAAGGCGACCAGCTCGTCCGTCACTGGCGGCTGGCCACGGATCACACCCGCATGCCCGATGAGTATGGCCTGCAATTCCTCGGCTTGCTCGAGAATGCGGGACGTTCCATCAAAGACCTGACGGGCATCTCGCTGGCCTCGGTCGTGCCGCCGCTGACCATGCGTGTGGTGCAGGCCTGCCGTGAATATCTGCGCCAGGAGCCGCTGGTCGTGGATGCGGGTATCAAGACGGGCGTCAAGATCCGCTACGAGGATCCGCGCGCCGTCGGCGCCGACCGCGTGTGCGATGCCGTGGCCGTGATGAAACTCTACGGCGGCCCGGCCTGCGTGGTGGATTTCGGCACCGCCACCACTTTCAATGCCATCACGCGTGAAGGCGACTACCTGGGCGGCGCCATCACCGCGGGCGTCAACCTGGCGGCCGAGGCGCTCTACACTCACGCCGCCAAACTACCGCGCATCGACCTACAGCGCCCGCCCTCGGTCATCGGCCGCAACACGGTCCACGCCATGCAGTCGGGGCTGCTGTTCGGCTACGTCAGCATGGTCGAGGGCATGGTGGCCCGCTTCCGCGCCGAACTGGGGGGCGACATGAAAGTCATCGCCACGGGCGGGCTGGCCGAGGTTGTCGCCAAGGAAACGCCCGTCATCCAACACATCGCGCCCTGGCTCACCCTCGACGGCCTGCGCATCCTCTGGGAACTCAACCGCTAGCATGAAAAAAATCAGCCTGTTTGTTTTAGGGGTATCTGTCCTATTGTCTGGATGCGGCGGATTCGCGTCCGCGCCGACGGCGACCGCATCCCCGACCGCCTCCCCCGCCGCGACGTCCACCCCCCTGCCGCCGACCGCGACGGCCTCCGTTACCGTGACCTTCACCCCCGCCGCGACCTTTACCCCCCGACCCGCCCCCACCACCACCCGCGTGGCGCAGGGACCCGGACAGGTTGTCATCCCGATCCTGCTCTATCACCACATCCAATCCACCGACTATTTCAGCCGCTACCGCGTCCCGCCCGAGCGCTTCGAGCAGCAGATGAAACTCCTGCACGACTGGGGCTACGAAACCATCACCACCGAGATGCTGGTCAAGGCCATTACCGAAGGCGCAGATCTACCTCCGCGCCCGCTGCTGATCACCTTCGATGATGGCGACGTGGATGTGTATGAGAACGCATTCCCCATCATGGAAAAGTACGGCTTCAAGGGCGTGTTCTACCTGGTCAGCAATTACCTCGACCAGCCGAATTACATCACCGTCGACCAGGTGAAGGAGATGGCGGCTGCCGGCTGGGAGATTGGCAGTCACAGCATGAACCATCTCGAACTGCCGCTGTATCCCGAACGCCAGCGCGCCGAGGTGGTCGAATCGAAGGAGCAGCTGGAGAAGCGGCTGGGCGTGCCCATCCAGACCTTCGCCTATCCCTTCGGCAAAGCCGACGGCAGCACCATCGATTACGTCCACTTTGCAAAGTACATTGCAGGCATGGGCCTGGGCTACACCGCCGACCAGGGCAAGGGCAACCTGTTCTCCCTGCAGCGCTGGGAGGTGCAAAGCACATTCGGGATGAAAGCCTTCACCGCCTACCTGCCGTGGAAGGGCGATTCCGCCCTGATCCCCACCGACATCCCGCTCGTGACCGTCTCACCCACCTTCACCGCCGTCCCGTCAGTCACGCCCGCCCCCTAGTACCGCTGCCAGATGAAGTTGTAGCGCAATTTGCTAAATTGCGCCTGGCAAATTGGCAATTTGCCCTACATCTTTAACTTGTCGAGATACTAGGACTGGAACATTTTCAACGCGATCGAAGTCCCTGAATACGAAAGGAAACGATATGCACAAGATCCTCGTACTAACCTTGTCCCTGCTGCTCCTGGCAGGCTGCGCATCCACACCCCAAGCCTATCCCAACGACGAGCCTGTGCCCGCCTACACCAATCCGCCCGGGCAGAGCGGCATCGAGGGCCAGGTGTTCATCGGCCCCGCCTGCCCCGGCCCCCAGTCAGAAACAACGGACTGTCCCGACCGCCCCTACCAGGCCACACTTCAGATCATGAACCCGCAGGGGGAGCTGGTCCTGGAAATCCAAACGGACGAGGAGGGCCGCTTCCGCGTGCAGCTTCCGTCCGGGAAGTACGTGCTGCATCCTGTCACGTCGGGGCGCTACCCCACCGCCTCCGAGCAGGCATTCACGGTGACCGTGGGACAATTCACTGAATTGATCGTGACCTACGACAGCGGCATGCGCTGATGAACAAAGACGGCCTTTGCAGGCCGTCTTTTCATATGGCGCGGCAGATGTGGGTATAATCCGCGCACGGAGGAGCGCCCCATGTTGAACAAAAAGATCGCCTTTATCGGACCTGGCGTCATGGCCGAAGCCATGATCGCCGGCTTGCTGAACCAGAAACTATCCAGGCCGCAGAACCTGACCGCCTCAGGTCCGCGCGCGGAGCGGGGGGAGGAATTGCGCAAGAAGTACGGCATCCACGTCACCACGGATAACGCCGCCGCCGTCCACGAAGCGGACGTGGTGGTACTGTCGGTCAAGCCGCAGCGTTTGACCGAGGTGATGAAGGGGCTGCGGGGCATCCGCCCGGACGCGCTGGTGCTGTCGATCATCGCGGGCGCAAACATGAAAAAGATCGGCGCGGGCTTGAAGCACAAGGCCATCGTGCGCTCCATGCCGAACACGCCCGGGCAGATCGGCGAAGGCATCACGGTCTGGACGACCTCGAAGGAGGTGACCGGCGAACAGCGCCAGATGGCGCAGTCCATCCTCGGCGCACTGGGCGCGGAGGTGTACGTAGAGGATGAAAGCTACCTCGACATGGCCACGGCGCTCTCGGGTTCGGGGCCTGCGTATGTCTTTCTCTTCACCGAGGCCTTGATCGATGCGGGCGTACACATGGGCTTCCCGCGCCGCATCGCCGAGCAATTGGTTCTGCAGACCATCAAGGGTTCCGCGGATTTTTACGAGCAGGCCGGGCGGCACCCCGCCACGCTGCGCAACCAGGTCACTTCGCCGGGCGGCACCTCGGCCGAGGCGTTGTACTATCTCGAAAAGGCCGGCTTCCGCACGGCCATCTCGCGCGCGGTGTGGGCGGCCTATCAGCGCTCGCTGGAATTGGGCAAGGAACAACCCGCGCACGGTCCCGACGCGCACGGGGAGACCGAGTAAGGCCGTTCCGTCTGTGGGATAATCGCCGCATGGAAACCATCTCCAAACTTACCTTCCGCCGCTTTTTGCTCGGCCAGCAGGGATTGTGGCCCGGCCGCCGTTTCAAGGGATTGAAGGGCACTGCCGCCGCCATCCGCCAGATGCAGGCCTTGCAGCTCGACCCGCTGAACATCGCCGCGCGCAGCCAGGAGATCGCACTCTACGGCCGCGTGCTGGATTTCGAACTGGGACACCTGTATCAGTCCGCGTACGAGCAGCGCAATTTCTTCGATTACGGCGGGACGCTGTTCCTGTATCCGATGGAGGAATTACCCTACTGGCGCGCCGTCATGCCGCGCACGGCGCGCTACTCGCGCATGGTCGAGTTCAGGAAGAATCACCCCAACGCCATGGATGAAGTGCTGGCGGCCCTGCGCGGCAACGGTCCGATGAGCAACCGCGATTTCGCGGGCAACGGCCTCTCGCAATGGAGCTACCGTGGGCGCAAGGACTCGGCGGTGGCGCTCTTCTATTTATGGCTGTTGGGCGAGGTGATGATCACGAATCGCAGAGGCTTCGACCGCATCTATGACCTGCGCGAACGCGTGGCCCCGCCCGAGGTTGATACCGTCGCGCCCATCGCCGAGGCGGAGGATTTCTTCGCGCGCAAGAGCATTGCCATGCTCAACCTGATGCGCGCAAAGCGCTTCCGCGTGGGGTGGCAGGACGGCATCGAGCGCGAGGTGACACCTGCGGAGGCGCAGGAAAAACTTTCCGCCATGATCGGGCAGGGGCTGGTGAGCCAGCTCAAGGTCGAGGGCAGCGCGGAGGAGTGGATCGTTTTAACGGAGGATATTCCCCTGCTGGAATCCCTCGAAGCGGGACGCATCCCCAAAGCCTGGAAAACGGTCGGGCCCACCACCGCGGAGGAGGTCACCTTCCTGGCGCCGCTCGAAATGGTCAGCGCGCGCGGACGGGCGAAGACGGTCTTCGATTTCGAATACATCTGGGAGGTGTACAAACCCGTCCATCAGCGGCGCTGGGGCTATTACACCCTGCCCATCCTGTACGGCGATGACCTGGTGGCGCGCCTGGACCCGAAGCTGGATCGCAAGACGATGACCCTGCACGTGCTCGGCTTCTGGCTGGAGGAGGACGCGCCAAGGGATGAAGCCTTCGCCAGTGCGCTGGGGCGCGGGGTGTCCACCTTTGCGAACCTGGTGGGCGCAAAAAAGGTGGATTTGGGCGGGATCAAACCGCTCAAACTGCGCGCGGAAGTCAAAAAGGGTCTCGCGCTCACGCGCTGACAAACCGGGCCTTGCATGAAATAAAAGGAAAATGCAAGGAAATGTGCGCACAACCAAGCGTACAATAGAGATATGGCACAGGGTCAGTCAAACCCCAGGCGGGCGAAGGGCGTCCTACCATCATCCGATCCCATCGCAGCGCTCTCGATCCTGGATGCGCTTTCTTCGAATCTGGCAATCATGGATGAGGAAGGCGTGATTGTTTACGTTAATCGCGCCTGGCGCCTGTTTGCCGAAACCAACCCGCCCCTGTCTTCGAACGTTAATGAAGGCGCCAATTATTTGGAGGTCTGTGATCTGGCGCAAGGGCCCGATGCGAAGGAGGCCGCCGAGATGGCTGCGGGAATTCGCGCCGTCCTGCGCGGCGAGCGGGAGGAGTTTACACTGGAGTACCCCTGCCACTCGCCGGGCCAAAGACGCTGGTTCGTGGCCCGCGTGACGCGCTTTGTCGAAAATGGGGAAAACCACGCAGTCATTGCTCACGAGAATGTCACCGCCCAAAAGATCGAGGAATTGCAGATTCAGGAAAGTGAACTGCGCATCCGCGCCATGTTTGCGCTTTCGGAGCGGCGCGAACAGGAGCGCGCCCTGCTCGACCGGGTGCGCACGACCCTGGCGGACGAACTCGACCTGACCACCATCCTGCGCACGGTGGTCGAGGCCATCGTCGAGACCTTCGGCTATACCCTGGTCAGCCTGTACCTGCTCCACGATGACCGGTTGATCCTGCAGCACCAGGTGGGATACAGCACTGTGATCCCTGAAATCCCCATTTCAGAAGGGGTCTCGGGCCGCGTGGTGCGCACGGGACAGCCGCTCCTGATCGAGGATGCCCGCGCGGACCCGTCCTTCCTGGGCGCGATGGAGGAAATCGTTTCGGAGGTCTGCGTTCCACTCGGCATCGAAGGCCGCGTGATCGGCATCCTGAACGTGGAAAGTTTCCGCGGCGTCACGCTCACGCAGGCGGACCTGACCCTGATGACCGCGCTGAGTGAAACCGTCAGCGTCGCCATCGAACGCGCGCGCCTGTACACACAGGTGCATGAGGAAAAGCAGCGCTACAGGAAATTCATCGACCACGCCCCCGAAGCCATCTATATTTATCATGCAGACACCCGTATGTTACACGAGGCCAACCCCGCCTTCCTGAATTTACTGGGGTATTCACTGGAGGAGGCGCGCACGCTTTCCCTGTACGATATCGTCGCCCACGAGCAGAAGGAAATCAATGGACTGTTTGAAAAAATCCTGAAGCAGGGCGCCGCGGTCCTGGGTGAACGAAAATGGCGGCGCAAGGACGGCAGCCTGGTCGACGTGCATGTCACGGTGAGCGCGGCGCAGCAGGCAGGGAAGACCTATTTGCTGGTTCAAGGCCTGGACATCACCGAACGCAAGCGCGCCGAAAACGCACTGTTCGAAAGTGAGCGCAAGTTCTACAGGTTGATTGCCGAGTCCGCAGACGGCATCCTGCTGACAGACGAAGCGGGGGTCATCATAGAATTCAACAACGCCATGGAGGGCATCTCCAACCTGCGGCGCGATGAGGTGATGGGGCAGTTCGTGTGGGACATGCAGTTCAAAATCGCACCCGGGCCTCTGCGAACCGAGGAAACCTATCATCGAATGCGGGACATCCTCCAAAAGGCGCTGGAGACCGGGCAGGCCTCCTTTTTCGACAGGATCGTTGAATCACAATTCGAGCGCACAGACGGTTCCCTGCGGATCGTCCAGCAGCGCGCGTTTTCGATCCGCACCGACAAGGGCTGGCGTCTGGGAAACATCTCACGCGATGTCACCGAGCAGCAGAAGACGGCGGATGCCCTGATCGCCTCCGAGGCGGAATTGCGCGCCCTGTTCGCCTCGATGCAGGACACGGTCCTGGTCATCGACCGCCAGGGGATCTACCGTAAAATCGCCCCCACCCACCCGGGCAAGTTCTACATCCCCCCTGAAAAGGTGATCGGGAAGCACCTGTCCGACCTCTTTTCGCAGGCATCGGCTGACAGATTCCTGGCCGTGATCCAGCAGGTGCTGGAAACGCGGCAAACCCTGCAAGTCGATTACGAGATCCCGATCAACGGACAGTCCCCGTGGTTCGAGGCTTCCGTCTCCCCCATGGACGCCGATACCACGCTTTGGGTGGCGCGGGATGTCACCGAGCGCAGGCAAAAGGAGCAGGAACTGCGCAGCACCAACCAGGAACTCGAAGCGGCCCACCAGGAATTGAAGCGCATGTTCGAGCACGAGCAGGTGCTGGCCCGCACCGACAGCCTGACTGGATTGAACAATCGGCGCTATTTTTTCGAGCTTGCCACCCGCGAGTTCATTGCCAGCCTGCGCTACCGCCGTCCCCTGTCGATCATCCTGTTCGACGTGGACGGCTTCAAGCAGGCCAACGACACTTTCGGGCACGCGATGGGAGACACGATCCTGATGCAGATCACGCAGGCCGCCGCCTCACAGGTGCGCGGCGTGGATGTGCTGGCCCGCTACGGCGGCGACGAGTTCATCATCCTGCTGCCCCAAACCGCCATCCAACAGGCGCTGGCCGTCGCGGAACGCGTCCGCACCTGCGTGGCCGCCGCGCGCGCCGAATCGGACAACGGGCCTGTTTCCGCCACGATCAGCGTGGGCGTAGCGGAAATGATCCACACGCCGCAGGATCAATCGGTCGAGGCTGCCATCCGCCGCGCGGACCAGGCTCTGTATGCGGCCAAGGCCCGCGGGGGCAACCAAACCGTGACGTATCCAATGGAATAGCTCCAAAACGGCGCGCTGGACACGGCGCCCATGCAGATCGAACCCGCTCCCTTTTCCCATCCACCACCCTCAAATGACTTACCCTGGCCAACCCCCCAAAACCAGCCTTTGAATTTCTCGATTGACTCGGGAGTGAATTCCATATAGGATAAGAGAACCTGCAAGCGCCGCGCCCTCGGCCAGCGCTTGAAGCCATTGCAGTACCTTAAAGGTTGTTGTTAGAACGGAGTTGCATCCTGGGTTCCACTTTATCCGTGCCTGCACTGTTGCATGTGCGCCAGGAAAATTTACAGGAAGGTTCCATGACCAAAAAAGCGCAAAACCTAAAACAGGCACAGACTGCCAACCTCCCGCTGCAGGATCGCTACCTGCGCAATGCTTTCGAAAATATGCTGGAGGGATTTCAAATCATCGGACGGGACTGGCGCTACCTGTACATCAACGAGGTCGCCGCCGGGCATGGGGAAAAAAGGCCCGGGGAACTGCTCGGGCGCAGCATGTCCGAGGCCTACCCGGGCATCGAACAGACCGACATGTTCAAAACGCTGGAACGATGCATGGCAGAAGGCTCCCCTGCCATGCTTACCAATGAATTCATCTACAGCGACGGCCACCGCCGCTGGTTCGAGTTGCGCATCAGCCCCGTGCCCGACGGCCTGTGCATCCTCTCGCTCGACATCACCGAGCGCATGCGCGCCGAGGCCAAGGTTCAGAAACTGGCCCGCACCCTGACCGTGCTCAGCAACATCAACCAATCCATCGTGCGCGTGCGCGACCTGCATACCCTCTTCGACAAGGCCTGCCGCATCGCGGTGGAGGACGGCAAATTTGCCCTGGCCTGGATCGGCCTGCTGGACGAGACGGGCAAAAAAATTCGCATTGCGGCCCAGGCGGGGAACGCCATGGGATACCTCGACAAAATCGAAGTTCCCCTGGGGCACCCGACCAGCGGCTGCCCCATCGAGAAGGCCCTGCGTACGGGACAGCATACCATCTGCGACCTGGAGCGAGTCGACCAGGGAAACTTGGCTGCCTGCCAGCAAAGCGCCCATGAGGCGGGCTTCCGCTCCTCGGCTTCCTTCCCACTCTACGTGAACCACGAAATTCGCGGGACGATCAACCTGTACAGCCACGAACCCGATTTCTTCGACCGCGACGAGATCAGGCTGTTGAAGGAAATGTCCGTGGATATCGGCTTTGCCATCGAAGTGGCCGAGGGGGAAGCAGAACGCGCCCTCAGCGAAGAGTCCTATCGAAAAAGCCAGGAAAAACTGCGCACGGTCTTCGACACCATGGGGGAGGGCCTGGCCCTGACCGAACTCATACACAACGAACACGGCCAGATTATGGATTATCGCTTCCTGGAGGTCAATCGCATCTTCGAGCGCATCACGGGCCTCGAACACGGGCTGGCGGTCGGCAAGCGGGCCACGCAGCTATATGGCCTGACCTCGGAAAACATCCGCGAGTTCTGGAAGGGGCGCCGCCAGGATGAATCCCTCAAATTCGACATGTTCATCGAAAGCACCCAAAAATGGCTGCGCGTCTCGACCTCGCCGCCCATCGACGGCAGGTTCGTCACCGTATTTTCCGATATCACTGAGCAGAAGCAATCGGAGGACGCCCTGCGCAAAAACGAACTGCGCCTGCGCCACATCACCGATAACATGATGGATGTGATCGGTCTGGCGGATGCGCAGGGAATCTATGAATACGTCAGTCCCTCGGTCAGGACCATGCTGGGATATGAACCGCATCAACTACTTGGAAGACATATCTTCGAAAATATTCACCCCGCGGACCTTTTCCGCGTGATGCGGACGGCCCTGCGCGCCCTGAACACCTCCCAGATCGGCCACGCGGAACTGCGCTACCGCAGCGCGAACGGCGAATACATCTGGCTGGATTCGTCCGGCTCGGCGATCAGGGACGAGCAGGGGACGATCATCGGCGCCGTCATCAGTTCGCGCGATTTGACCCAGCGCAAACTGTCCGAGGAAGCCATACGCCAGCGGGTAAAGGAACTGGAGACCCTGCACACCGTCTCCGTCGCCCTGCGCACGGCCCAATCCTTAGACGAGGCCATGCCCAGACTGCTGGATGAAACCCTGGCCAGCCTCGAAACCGACTCGGGCGAAATCATGTTATACGACCCCGCCGCCGTTGAACTGGTATCCGTCGCCGCGCGCGGCTGGCACAAACAGGTGGAGAGTGTATACATCAAACCCGGGCAGGGCATCTCGGGCGCAGTCTTCAGCAGCGGAAGAACGTATCAATCCGCGGAGCTGGCGCATGACCCGTTCGTTCCCGACTCGCTCAAAGGCTGGATCCCCGAAGGTTGGAGCGGCGTGGGCATCCCCATCCGCACCGGGGACGAGGTGATCGGCGTGCTGCTCGCCTCGGTGCGCCTGCCGCGTCAGATCAGCCCCGAACAGATCAAGATGCTCGAGTCGCTGACCGAGATCGGGGGCGCAGCCATCCACAGGATCCGCCTGTACGAGGAGACCGTCCGCCGCCTGCAAAACCTGCAAGCCCTGCACGAGGTGGACCTGGCCATCGCCTCCAACTTCGACCTGCGTCCCACGCTCGACACGGTCGTCGGCCACGCCATCCACCAACTGGGCGTGGATGCGGCCGACATCCTGCTCCTGCGTCCGCACCTGCAAACGCTGGAATTCGCCGCGGGACGGGGCTTCCGCACCCGCCTGCAAGTCGGCGCCAGCGTGCGGGTCGGGGAGAGTTTCGCGGGGCGGGCCGCCCTCGAACGGCGCATGATCCACGCCGCCAGCCAGGCCGAAGTGATGAAGATTCCACTCTTTGCCAACCTGTGGAGGAGCGAGGGCTTCGCCAGCTATTACTGCGTCCCGCTCATCGCGAAGGGGGAAGTGAAAGGCGTGCTCGAGATCTACAATCGCAAGTCCCTGCCGCTCAAACCCGATTGGATGTATTACCTCGAGACGCTGGCCGGCCAGGCCGCCATCGCCATCGACAACACCCAGCTCTTCGATAACCTGCAGCACGCCAACCTGGAGTTGGGCGTGGCCTACGAAAGCACCATCGAGGGCTGGTCGCGCGCCCTCGACCTGCGCGACCAGGAAACCGAGGGCCACACCCAGCGCGTCACCGAAATGACCCTCGACCTGGCGCAGCACTTCAAGTTCACCTCATCCGAAATGCTTTCCATTCGGCGCGGCGCCATCCTGCACGACATTGGCAAGATGGGCGTGCCCGATACCATCCTGCTCAAACAATCCGAGTTGACCGAGGCGGAGCAGGAGATCATGCGCAAGCATCCGCAATTCGCCTACGACATGCTCAAGCCCATCTACTACCTGCGCGACTCGCTCGACATCCCCTACTGCCACCACGAAAAATGGGACGGCACGGGCTATCCGCGCGGGTTGGCCGGCGAGACCATTCCGCTCACCGCGCGCATCTTCACCGTGGTGGACGTGTTCGACGCCCTGACCCACGACCGTCCCTACCGCCAGGCCAGCTCGAACGAAGCGGCCTGCGAATACATTCGCGAGCAAAGTGGGAAAATGTTCGATCCCCAGGTGGTGACGATTTTCCTGCGCAAATTCGGGAAACACGGGTGAGGGCGCTTCACCAGCCCAATCACCCGTTTTCCCAGCGATGCGACCCCGTCATTTGGCGGGGTTCATTGTTTCAGGCAAACCAGCCCTTTGAGATAAGCCCCCTCGGGGAAATGCAGGCTGACCGGGTGATCCACGCCCTGTGCCAGGTACTCGACGATCTGCGCCTCCACGCCCGCATCCAGCGCGGCCGAGGCGACAATCTTTTGGAACAGCCCCGCATCGATCCCGCCCGAGCAGGAGAACGTGACCAGCATCCCGCCGGGCCGCAGCAACTTGAAGGCCAGACGGTTGATGTCCTTGTAGCCGCGCGAGGCCTTCTCGGCCTGGGCCGCAGTCGGCGCAAACTTGGGCGGATCGAGAACGATCAGGTCGAAGAAGCGCCGCGCATCGCGGAATGTTCTCAGCACCTGGAAGACGTCCCCCTCCACCCATTCCTGGACCTCGGCCTGGATTTCATTTAAGGAGATGTTTTCGCGCGCCAGAGCCAGCGCCTCGCCCGAGGCATCCACCGAGGTGACGGATTTCGCCCCGCCCGCCCAGGCGTTGACCGTGAATCCGCCCGTGTAGCAGAAGCAATCCAGCACATCGCGTCCCTGCGCCAGCTCACGCACGCGCTGACGGTTGCGCCGCTGGTCGAGGTAAAAGCCAGTCTTGTGGCCGCTTTGCAGGTTGATGTTGAATTTCAACTCATGCTCGGTGATGGGAAAGACAAGGGAGGAAAGAGACCCGCGCAGGGGGCCGACGATGGACGGCAGGCCTTCCAGTTCGCGCACGTCCGCGTCGGAGCGTTCATAGATGACCTTCAGTCCCGTCTCTTCGAGCAGCAGATCGGCCAGCGTCTCCTTCCAAAATTCAGAGCCAGCCGTCAGCGATTGCATCACCAGCACGTCGCCGTAGCGGTCGACCACCAGGCCGGGAATGCCGTCTGACTCGGCGTGGATTAGGCGATAGGAATCGGTATCGCGTTGAACGTTAAACGTTGAACGTTGAGAGATGGCGGCGCGGATTTTGCTGCGAAAGAAGTCGGCATTGATGGCTTCATTGGGGTCGAAGCTCCAGACCCGCGCGCGGATCTGCGAGGAGGGCGAGTATGCGGCGCGGGCCAGGAATTCCCGATTAAACGAGAGCAGGTCCACGGTCCCACCGGGGGCGGGTTCTGAATCCACGCTTTGGATCGCGCCCGAGAAGACCCACGGGTGGCGGCGCAGCAGGGACTTCTCACGCCCAGGCTTGAGCAGGATCGGCATCAGCGGCCTCCCTCTTCGATGAACGGGCGGAAGCGCTCCATCCACTTGGCGGGCTCGGCCAGGGTGTCGAAGCCGTATTGGCGGTACAGGCCGTGCGCATCGGCGGTGGCCAGCGTCCAGCGGCGCATGCTGCGCAGGTCGGGATGCTCCAGGATGGTCTGCATCAGCCACTTGCCCAGGCCCTGCCCGCGATACTCCTCGTGGATGAGAACGTCGCACAGGTAGGCGAAGATGGCGTAATCGCTGACGACGCGCGCCAGACCGATCTGCCTGTCGCCATCGTACACACCGAAGGTCAGTGAATTTTGCAGGGCGCGTTCGGTGCGTTCGCGCGGACGGCCCTTGGCCCAGTAGGCGCGGGTCAGCATGTCGACGACGGCCTCCACATCCAGGCGGGCGGGATCGGTGGAGATGAGAAAATTGTCGCGGCGGACTTCGTAATTTTTATTCATGGCGAGAGTGTATCACAAGTGGTATCATGACGAACCCCATGAGTGACGGCAGCGCAATTTGGCAAATTGCGCCAGACAAGCCGTTGTGCTGAAAGGAATTCATGTTCAAACCCATTCGCTGGAAACAATTCCCAAGGGACCTGCTGGTCATCGAGATCGGCTTTTTATTGTTTGGGCTGTCGGTCACGCTGATGATCCGCGCCAACCTGGGGACGAGCGCCTGGGCCGTGCTGGAGGTGGCCTTGTCGAATCTCCTGCACATCACCGTGGGGACGATGACCGTGCTGATGGGGTTCATCGTGCTTTCGGGCGCGCTGATCATGCGCGAAAAGCTGGGCTGGGGCACGCTGGCGAACATCCTGTCCATCGGGCCGTGGGAGGATTTCTGGCTGGCGCGCATCCCCTCGGTGGACGACAACCTGCCGCTGCAAATCGGGATGCTGATGGCGGCCATCTTCCTGATGGGGCTGGCCAGCGCCATCTACATCGGCGTGGATGCGGGCGCGGGTCCGCGCGACAGCATGATGCTGGCCATCAAGCGCACCACGGGCGTCAGCATCCGCGTGGCGCGCGGCATCATCGAGGTGACCGTCGTGACCATCGGCTGGCTGCTGGGCGGGCCCGCCTGGATCGGCACCGTGGTTTATGCGCTGCTGGTCGGGCCGTCGGTGCAGTTGGGATTCAAGATATTCAAGGTCCAGCCGCACAAACCGCTGGATGTGGTGGTGCAGGCTGAGATCGAAGGCGGGGCGGAATAGAAAGAAGAGAGTAGTGAGAAGAGAGTAGTAATTGGTAATTGGTAATTGGTGAGTGATGATGCGAACTGATGTGGATAAGTTTTCCCTTTCGAAGCGATTGTTGTGGGCTGGGCTGGTGTGCCTGATCCAGGCGGTCTATTTCCCCGCCAGCCAGGCCACCAGCGGCGGCATCGCGCCCAGGCTGCCCATCGATGTGTTCCCCATCATTCCCATCTGGGTGGTGCCCTACTATATGGTCTTCCCGTTGTGGACATTCGGCGCGTATTGGGCGATCTTCAAACTGGATGCGCGCGCCTTCCGCGCCCTAATCGTAAGCGCGTTAATCGCGGTCTCGGTCGGCGCATTGACCTTTGTGCTCTTCCCCACCTACATCGATCTGCCAATCATCCCGGGCGACGATCTCTTCGCTGTCATGCTGCGCTCCATCCAGGTGGCGGGCGGATCGCACGCGGCGCTGCCCAGCGCGCACAACTACATCACCATGTTGATGGCGGCCTTCGCCGCGCGCCTGTATCCGCGCCAGCGCTGGCTGTGGATCGCGGTGGTCGCGACCGTGGCCCTGTCCACGCTGTTCACCGGCCAGCATTACATCCTGGACGTGGTCACGGGACTGGCCCTGGGCTGGATCAGTTATAAAATTGGATGGGCATTTGCTTCCACGTCATTGCGAGGGCGAGTGGTTGAGTAGCCGCGCTCTCCCTGGCACCTCCCACCAGGGCTGGTGTGCTCTTTGCGGCGTATCGAGACCCAGCCCAAAGCAATCTCCTGTTTCAAGATGCTCCCGCTGGATTTGCAATCCAGCGGCTTGTTGAGGCAGCCGCGGGTTACAAATGCAACCAAGCGTAAACGGAGACAGCAAGTAGAACTTGCGATCTCCAACAGGTACCTCAAAGGAATGTGACATGACCTCACCAAAGATCACCCGTCCGAGCTTCCCCAAGGGCTACGTGGACAACCCCAGCTCCGAAGTCTCATGGGAATACGTCGAACAGCGTCTGCGCGAATCGCTCAATTACTGGTTATGTACGGTGCGTCCCAATGGACGCCCGCACGTCATTCCGCGCTGGGGCGTGTACCTGGACGGGAAGTTCTATTACGACGGCAGCCCCGAGACCCGTCACGCCCGCAACCTGGAATCGAATCCGCAGGTCAGCCTGCATCTCGAAAGCGGCAGCAACGTGATCATCATGGAAGGGATCGCTCAGCCCGCAGGCAAACCCGACCCCGAGTTCGCCGTCCGCTTGGCGGAGGCCTATCGCGCCAAGTATGCCAGTGAAGGCTACAGCCCCGAACCCACACAATGGGACGAGGGCGGGTTGTTCGTCTTCACCCCGCGTCAGTGCATCGCGTGGACGGTTTTCTTCGAGAACCCGACCAAGTTCGTGCTTTAATTTCATGTCGTTGCGAGACTGCGCAGCAGTCGAAGCAACCTCCTGTTTCCTGATGATCTCCAATAAACCTGAGATTGCTTCGGACGGGTGGAACACCGCCCTCGCAAGACAACATAAAGGATGATCCCATGTGGCCCTACCTGCTTCAAGGCATCGGCTTCGGATTCGCCGCCGCGGCCCAGCCTGGACCGTTCCAAACCTATCTCGTGTCACAGACGCTCACCAAAGGCTGGAGGCGCAGCCTGCCCGCCGCCCTGGCGCCGCTGGTCAGCGATGGGCCGATCATCGCCCTGTGCCTGCTGGTGTTGAGCCAGGTCCCAGCCTGGCTGGAACGCGTCCTCTACCTCGCAGGCGGAGCGTTCATCCTCTACCTGGCCGTTGGCGCGTACAAATCCTGGCGGAATTTCGACCCCGCCCTGCCCGTCACCGGGACGGGCACACAGCAAAGTGTGTTGCAGGCCGCGCTGATGAACGCCCTCAGCCCGGGCCCGTACATTTATTGGACGCTGGTCACGGGTCCGATCCTGCTGCGCGGCTGGCGCGAGGCTCCGTTGAATGGCATCGGCTTCCTGGCAGGTTTCTACGTCACCATCGTGGCGAGCCTGATGGCGATCATCCTGCTGTTCGGCACGGCGCAAAAACTGGGACCCGCCTTCAACCGCGCGCTGGTGGGTCTCTCGGCCCTGGCCCTGTTTTTCTTTGGGCTCTATCAACTGTGGCTGGGGGTGATGGGATAAGATTTTTGATTCTTCCGTTGTAGATGGAAAGAACCTCAACACGAAGGACACCAGGTACACAAAGGGGAAAACGGAGGATTTTTCGATCCGTGCAAATCAGTGGAATCCGTGGCAGGAAAATTGGAAACCCTGTCCGCCCTTTGAGGGATTTTCTCCAATTGCGCTTGCCAAGCATGAGTCTCAAGCGTACAATCCCAGCCAGCCTTCCCACACAAATACAGGAGAGAACATGTTTGCCAAAAAGATTCTGCCTGCCCTGATCGTCTTAAGCCTGGTCACGATGGCCTGCTCGGTCCTCAACCAGATCACCCCGCCGCCCGCCACGCAGGAATTCCCGCAGCCGTCGACCGAAGCGCCCGCGACCCAGACGCCGCAAACCTTGCCCGCGCTGCGCGACATCCGCCCCGTGCTGCAAAACATGGGCGGCCAGCCCTGCGAGGAAAATCCCGACTACACCTGCGTCACCGTGCAGGTCGCGCTGGATCACTTCGACGCGGCCAACACCGAAACGCTGGGCGTCGTGTTCGCGGTCCTGCCCGCCTGGGGTGAACGCTACGGCATGTATTTGCAGGCCTTCCCCGGCGGACCCGGCGGCGAGGGTGTCAGCACGGCCACGGTCAGCTGGTTCGATGATGCCATCCTCGAACATTACGACGTGGTCTACTTCGACCAGCGTGGGCTCGGCCTCTCGGGCGAACTGGCCTGTCCGACCGCCTACGCCAAAAGCTTCCTCGAAATGCTCAATTACGATGACACCGCGGGCCTGGAGGGTTTCGACACCCCCGAGGAACAGCAGGCCATGATCGAGGACAATCGCGCCTTCGTGAACGAGTGTGTGGCCGAGATCGGCATCGACCCCGCCCGCCTGGCCTTCTACGGCACGAACCAGGTGGCCGAGGACTTGGAAACCTTCCGCCAGGCCATCGGCGATGACCGGTTCATGCTGTACGGCGTCAGCTACGGGACGGCCGTGGCCCAGGCCTATGCCGCCGCCCATCCCGACCGCCTGATGGGCATGATCCTGGACGGCACCATCGACCTGACCCTTCCGGGCGAGGTCAGCGCCCACTCGCAGGAAAAGGCCTTCGAGGAGGTGCTGCTCGCCACGCTCCAGGCCTGCAATGCGGACGCGGCCTGCGCCGCCGACATGGGCGGGGATGCCGTCGCCGCCTACGATAACCTGGCCAAAGTCGTCTCCGAAAATTCGGTGCGCATCAGCTTCCCCCTGCCGACCGGCGAAACCATCAATCGCGTCGTCACCTTCAACGCCCTGGAATACACCACCATGTACCAGTTATACGGCGTCACCGACCGCATGATGTTCCTGCGCGCGCTGGCCCAGGCCAATCGCGGCGACCTGGTGGCCATGGCGCGCCTGCTCGACGCGGACGCCATGCTCGATCCCACCACGGGTGAATACCTGGGCGACCCGACCTTCTCGGACACCATGTTCGACAACGTGCATTGCACCGATAATGCCTACTTCAGCGGCGCGCCCGAGGAGCGCATCGCCCAAAGCGTCCAGGACGGACAATCCGCCAACGGCACCGTCCCGCGATTGAACGGCTTCGTCTACACGGGCGTGATGTGCGCCCTGTGGCCCAGCCACCCCGTCGACGTGACGCCGATCCCCGCGCTGCGCGCCGAGGGCGTACCCACCCTGGTGCTGAACGCCACGCTCGATCCCGCCACTCCCTTCCACGAGGGTCAGGCCGTCTTCCAGAACCTGGCCGACGGTTACCACATCTACGTCGAGGGCGGCGTACACTCGATCTACGGCTGGGGCGAATCCTGCCCCGATGACCTCGTGACCGACTTCCTCGTCAACGGGAATCCGCCCGCCCAGCGCGAGACCATCTGCGAATGGGAGCAGGCGGTCACCGCGCCCTATGTCCCGATCCTGGCCAAGGATGCCAGCGCGTACAGCAACCCGCTCGACCTGCTGATGGCCATCGATGACGAGATCCGCTACACGCCCGAATATTACAACAGTTCCTTCGCCGAGGATCAATCCTTTGGCTGCCGCTACGGCGGAACCTTCACCTTCGGGCCGAGCGACGTGGGCGAGACCTACCGCTTCGAAACTTGCGGCTTCCTCGAAGGCTTTTCCATCACAGGCACGGGCAGTTACGATTACGACTCGGGCGTGTTCACCCTGGAGATGCAGGTCACGGGCGCGCAGGACGGAAACCTCACCTATACCCGCAAGGACAACGAAGGCACCTACAGCCTGATAGGCACCTACGGCGGCCAGGACATCAACCTGAACCAGTAATCGAACGGGAGGGAGGATGATCCTCCCTCCGTTGGGATGCCCTGATGCCCTATCTGATCGACGGCCACAACCTGATCCCCAAACTGGGATTGCGCCTCGAAGACTTCGACGATGAGCTGGCCCTGCTGGACCAGCTCAACGAGTTCTGCCGCATCTCGCGCCGCGGACAGGTCGAAGTCTACTTCGACAACGCGCCCATCGGCTACCCCGAGACCCGCCGCAGCGGGCTGGTCACGGCGCATTTCGTCCGCAGGCCGTCGATTGCAGACGAGGCCATCCGCCTGCGTTTGAAGAAACTCGCGCGGGCGGCCAAAAATTGGTCGGTGGTCTCCTCGGACCATCGCGTGCAAAATGATGCGCGCACGGCGGGCGCCAGGGTCATCTCATCGGAGGAATTTGCGCGCACCGTTATCGAGACCCTGCGCGAAGGCCCGCCGCCATCCAGCAGGGACAAATCGATGAGCGAACGCGAACTCGAGGAATGGCTGAAGCTGTTCGATAAAAAAGACCGCTGATCGACCCATTACAAAAGTACTGACTCAATTCGGACAATTCTAATCTGAATTTAATCAATTCATCCAGACAAGGGTGTATAACATGCTTACGACACCTGCCCTCCCCTTTATTGGTATTGGGTGTCAGCCCGCCGCCTTATCTGCATGCCCCCCCCATGCTGAAAGGCGGCGGTGTCCTTTATAATACTCCCATGTCCACAGTGTACTCGCTCGTCCCCTCCCCTTCCCATATATATCCCGATCACCCCGAACGGCCTGCACGGTTGGATGTTTTGATTCCGAGGCTCTCCACCGTTCAAGCGGATTTGCTGCCCGCGACGGCCGCCACGCCCGAGCAGGCCGCCCTGGTGCATGACCCGCGACTGGTGGCCGCCATCGACGAGGTGTGCCGCACCCAGGCCCCCGCCGTCATCGACTATGCACCGACCTTCCTCACCCCCAGCTCCTACGCGGATGCCCTGCTGGCTGTCGGCGCGACGCTGGCCTGCACCCGCGCCGTCCAGGTGGGCGAGGCCGACAACGCCTTCGCCATCGTCCGCCCGCCGGGGCATCACGCCGAGCCAACGCGCGCGATGGGATTCTGCATCTTCAACAACGTGGCCATCGCTGCGCGCCAGGCATTGGCCGACGGCCTCGAGCGCGTGCTGATCGTGGACTATGACGCGCATCACGGCAACGGCACCCAGGCCGCCTTCCTCGACGATGAACGCGTGGCCTATCTCTCCACGCATCAGTGGGGCATCTACCCGGGCACGGGCACGACCTTCGACGCGCCGCACGCAAAGCAGCGCATCGTCAATGTGCCGCTGCCGGCCCATGCGGGCGACCAATGTTTCGCGCAGATCACGGAGGAGATCATCCGCCCTACGTTCGAGGCCTTCCGCCCGCAGATGCTGCTGGTCTCGGCCGGCTTCGACGCGCATTGGAACGATCCCATCACCATGCTGGGACTGTCCACGGCGGGCTACTTCCACATCTCGAAGCGGCTGGTCGAACTGGCGGTGGAGTTCTGCGGCGGGAAGCTGGTCTTCGTGCTCGAAGGCGGCTACGACCCGCACAACGTGGCCAACGGCGCCGAAGCGGTCTTTCGCGCGCTGACCCGGCCCGGGTCCGCGTTCGAGGTTGGGGATGCCTCCCCTCGCTGGGAGCCCGGGATCGAGTCCAGGCTGGAGGAAATCCGCCAATGGCATGGATTCACGTAGGGAGCTGCCAGCTTAAAAAGCATTGATTTTTTGGCGCGTTGATTTATCATAGACACGGAGATACCCCATGGCCCGTAAACAAACTCTTGGATATGTCGAACTGGAATGGATCTGCCCGAACTGCAACTCACGCAACAAGGGCAGGGACAAGACCTGCGCAAGCTGCGGCGCGCCCCAGCCGGAGAACGTCAAATTCGAGCGCGCCGCGGACGAAAAGCTGATCGCGGCCGCGGAAGCCAAGGCGGCGGTTGTCGGCCCCGACATTCACTGCGGGTTCTGCGGCACGCGCAACCCGGGCAACGCCGTGACCTGCTCACAGTGCGGCGGCGACCTCAAGGAGGGCCAGGCGCGCGCGGCCGGACAGGAACTCGCGGCGGCGGCCAAACCCACAGTCGTCACCTGCACCAACTGCGGCACGGAGAATCCCTCCACGCAGACGATGTGCCAGAAATGCGGCTCGCCCCTGCCGCGCGCGGGACAGGCGGCCGCTCCCGTCAGCTTCTCCGCGCCGATGGGTGGAACCGCCGCGCCGTCTGCGCCCGCCAAACCCGCCAAAAAGCCGAACTGGCTGCTGCTGGGCGGCATCGCGGGTGTGCTGCTGCTGTGCTGTGTGGTGGGATTGTTCGCATTCCTGTTCCCATCCTCCTCGGTGCAGGCCACCGTCACGGATGTGTATTGGCAGACCTCCGTCCCTGTGCAGGAACAGCGTGAGGCGCATTACTCGAATGAGCAGGGCAGCCCGCCCGGCGACGCATACAACGTCTCCTGCCACACGGAAACCACCTCCGTTTGCGAGCAGAAGACCATCGACAAGGGCAACGGCTATGCCGAGGTGGTGGAGGAATGCCACGATGAAAGCACGGACTATTGCTCCTATGATGTGAAGGAATGGCAGACGATCCAGACCTATCCGCTGGAAGGCTATGACCTGTTCCCGCAGTACGCCTCGCCCGACATCTTCTCGGGTCAGCGGCTGGGGTCGGCCTCCGAGACCTTCACGGTCACCTTCGATAGTGATAAGGGCGTGCTCAGCTACAACCCGGGCAGCGCAGGCGAATTCCAGCAATTCGATTTCGGCAGCGTGTGGACGATCAAATTGAATGCCCTGGGCGGGATCGTAAGCGTAGGCCGATAACCGGGTCTTGAAAATGAAAACGTGGAGTCGGGATGGTCCGACTCCACGTTTTTGAATCCCAACGCAAAGGGAGGGGATTGTGCCGATGGAAGTTCCTAATATTTCTCCATGATAAAAGCAACGATCAGTAAAAAGAATGAGCCTACAGTCATGAGCAGGTATTGACCAAAATAATCGCCATGGAAATCTTTTATCCAAACCGCCCAATCGGGAAGCGGGGAGGGCAGTTCTTCATAATCGATCCAATAAAGCTGACTGGATGAAATCCAAATCCGTTCCTTCGTCATGATAAAGAAGTCGGCGCGCCGCACATTGGAATTTTCCTCAGTGTATTCAACGATTGGCTCGATCGCACCGTCATTCCAGGCAGACGCATTGACAAACTCCAAATGGCGATCTTTTTCATCCCTGGGTTCATACACACCTGAAACCCAAATACGGTCATTGGCGTCGATACCCATGCTCGGAAGGTACGAGAGAATACGATCATACTGGCCCAACTTCAAATCAGCCCAGGTCCATACATCAGACTGCTCATCATAAAATCCAACCCCAGGTTGGTGCGTGACCAGGTCTTCAGTAAGCGCCCAAACTTTTCCATGAAAATCCTGACAATAGTCCCGCGCGCGTTGATTCGACAATGGGAGTTCAACGATCTTCTCCCAGGCTCCATCCTCAAGGCGATAGAGAAGGACAGGCATATCCTTTTCCGAGAACCAGACAAGCAGCGAATTATCCGGGTTGATTCTGAAATCACGCAACTCAAGCTTGCGTGAAATTACTTCGGCGGGTGACGGAAATTCCCCGAACGTATTCGATTCAAAGTCGACATACGCAAGCGTTCCGTTGCGATTCCCCCAAACACGGGTGCCAGCGCCAAACAAACGCTCGGGGAAAGTAATGGTTTCAAAAGAAAAACCAGGATCAGTTTTTATCCAGTTTTGTCCTTCCCATGCATAGATGATCGAAGTCGACTCGGGATTATCCGTGGAACTTGCTTCATTATCCAATATTCTGGGAAAACCGCGGGAGTCATGGCTGACCGTATAAGCCTCGCAATCAGCGCAAGTATCAGAGGGAAGCGTCCAATGCTCGCGGCTATCCCCCGACAGGCGCCAGACATAAACGTCATCATCATTAAATTTGCTTACGCTGGCCCATACGGTGCCGTCTGAATCACGGGAAATACCATCGACGGACCAGAGGCCCAGTTCCTCATTCCACGCCCTGGGACTCCAATGATCCAAAGTCATGGAAAAATACAGGACAACAGTGGGCAGGAAAGCCAGAATATAAACAAAAGGCAAAATCACCTTGAAGCGCCTGGGTTGGCTCAACTTCAAGAAACCTTGCCCAATCTGCATGACATCCAGTTTACCCGCCAGTTGCTCGACAAAATCAGGATGATTCTCCAAAGACCTGACCGCCAAAAGAATGTGGCGTCCGTCTTTGAAGGTGAGCTTGGCAATACCAGGCCTCCCGGAATCGGCATCGATGAACATGATGTCGTCATAAGACAGTTGTCCAATTGAGTACGAGTTATTCAAAGAATTTAAAAATTTGCGCCCCCAAAAGTCGACGGACTGAATTTGAATACCTGTATCGGCTAACGTGATTCTATATTTCAAAGAGAATAGCCCCATACCCATAACGAACCAGCCTTCAAGCAGCAGGAGGCCCGCCAGGAATAAAAAGCCCATGACGCCCACAGCATTTGGATAGTCTCCGACAGAAAATCTAAGCAGCAAATCCCCGGGCGAAACCAAAGAAAATAATGTCATCCCCATGTAAGCAAGGAAAAGAACAAAGAAAACCGAAAATAGAAATCTTCCATTTTTATCATAACGATAGGTTTTGTTTTCCATGGGTACCGCCTTGGTTTTCATTCCCGCGCAGATCGAATTTTGTTGAGTATATGCCATCGAAACGAAAGTGGCAAGGATACATGGAGGATTTTGGAGTCCTGACGTTGGCCATCCAGTCCCTGGATCACAGGTTCAGTGGAAACATCTGCGATAAAAAACGCCTCCCGTGAAATTACGGGAGGCGCGCAGTTTCAGTAGGGCGCATCGCCAGGCGAGCCGCCGGGCACCTCGTGCCAGTTGTCGAAGACGTCCGCGCCCAGCGGGGAGACGCGTTCGGCGGAACCGCAGGCGTGCAGGTCGAGCGGGAGGTTGTCCTGGCGGTCATCGCGGAATTCGACCACGTAGGTGCTGGTGAACGGCGAGCCATACGTCGACAGGATGCGGTCCGCCACGCTGGCGCTGCCCGCGTACAGGATGACCGGGTCGCGGCCCTCGCCGTCGCCGATGATGTTGAAGTAATCATCCCCCAGGCTGTCGCTGGCAGCGATGGTCAGGATGATGGTGTTCTGCGGGAACTGGTACGGCATGCGATAGGGCGACTCGCCCTGGGCATAGATGGGCGAAAGCACCACGGCAAATCCATGCGCCGGGATGACGGTGGTGTCGACGATGGTACCGTCGCCCGGGGAGATGTTCGGCACGCGCTCCCGCCAGGCCACGATCTGGTCGGGCGTCCCCGTTCCGCCGCCGTCGTGCAGCCACAGCCCGCGCACGTCCACAGGCTGTTCGCTGGCGTTGTACAGTTCCACGTACTGATTCCACTTTTTGTAATCCACCGAGCCGCAAGGGAAAGCCATCACCTCACTGATGATGACGGTCACGCCGATGGGCTGGGGCAGCACGTTGCCTCCGCTGGTGGGCACGGTCGGCTGTGGATTCATCCCGCCGTCGGACTGGACGATGCACTGCCGCGTGATCGGCACCTCGACGCCCGGCGTGCCCGACGAGATCGAGACGGAGATCGTCACAACCGTGGGGGTGGTCGGGGCCGAGAAGTATGCGTTCAGCCCAGGCGGCGTGAACACGATGCTCCCGTCGCTGACCTCCCATTGGATGGCGGCGTTGGGAGGGATGACCCCGTCCAGGGTCAGGGCCAGGCGTTCCCCCACCTGCACGATGCACTCATCCGGCAGGATCCTGGCAAGGCTCGGCGCAGTGGCGGCGGTGGTACAGCCTGCCGATAGCACGGACAGGCACAGGAAAACAGTGGCAAAGAGGATGCGGGTGCGTGGCATGGGAACTCACTTCGGCTCAACTTGGACAATTAATGAAAAAGCAGCGCTTTGGTTACAAAAATTTTGAGCCGCCTGTAAGGTGAGGTAGCCATTGCCCTCGGTGCGCGCCATCTTCACGCTCGTTTCACAACCATTGGTTGAACCCAACATCTCGAAGGCGTCCCCGCTGTATTGCCATTTACAGGAAAGGATCGCATCGTCGAGGGTCGACTGGGCGGTCAGGGTCAGCGTCTCGCCAGCCGAAGCCGTCAGGGTATCGCCCGGCTGGAAGGGGTCGGGGCGTCCCTGCACGAAGAACTGGATCGAAGTCGGCGGCGAGCAGGCCGGGAAGACCACCAGCAATCCCACCACCGAAAACGCGAACACCACCGAGATCACCCAGAACGGCAGGCCGGTGATGTACGTGCGCACCTTTTCGGAGGCCACCAGCGGCTTGATGGTCGGGATCTCGATTCCCAGCCGCAGCAACCCCAGCACGCCGCTGCTGATGAAAGCTCCAAACGCAATCACCGCCTGCTGCGGGTTGGGACTCTGGCTCAGCCAGATCAACACCGTGCGCGGGAAGATCAACTGCAGGCGGACGGCGGTCAGCGCGATCACCCAAAGTACAATGAACAGCGCCAGTCCGCGAATGATTTCAAGGGGTTTGCGTGACATGTGGTTTATCCTCGTAGGTCTGCATTGTGGTCGGGCGGCAATCGTTCCCGCCGATTGGGGTGGAGTAGGGATTAAACCTGTTGCAAAAGGATGGGAAACCCTGCAATGTTTTTGCAATGTTTATTATAGTCACAACGCAAGCCCCCCTACTTTAGGGGGACTTTACAATTTTATAAAACTAACAACTTGGTAAGGCCGGGAAAGCAAAAAGCGCATCCTTGCGGATGCGCTTCGTCAAAATGGCTTGTGAATTGCGCCTGGACTACGGACGGTTCATCTTGAAACGGATCAGGATCAGGTTTTTGCTGCAATCGTTGAAGGTGTCGATGTAGACGTTGCTCGAAAGCGGCAGCGCCGCCTGGTCGAGCAGTTGCACATAGAGCGTATCGTTGGAGGAGATGGGCACCGTGCCGAGGAAAAACTCGAAGCCCGACACGCCATATTGGCGGTACACGCCGCTCGCCGTCTGCATGTCCACGCGCTTGCCGTTCAACGTGCCCACCAGGCGAACGATCATGCCGACGACGTCGCTGTTCCGCGTATCCACCACCGTGCCAGCCACCCCCAGCCAGTTGCAGGCGGCATCCAGGTAGTAGGTCGTGCTGGGGATATAGGTGACGGTCGACGAGAAGGGCGCCTTGGGCGTGGCCGAGGCGGTCGGGGTGTCGCTGGGTGTAATCAGGGAAACCAGCGTGGGCGAGGAATACGGCGTGGCCGTCCAGCGCGGGGTATCGGTGATGGTCGGGATGATGGTGGCGCTGGGCGTCCAGGTTGGGTCGAGCGGACGCGGCGTGATCGTGAAGGTCGGCGGCAGCTCCGGGTCGAGCGGTTTGAGCGGGTTCATGTCCGACATCGGGTCGATAAAGATCATCAAAAAGTACACACCGATGCACAGCGTAACCAGCAGGACCAGGATGGAAAGCAGATCCCACAGCTCCAGGCGCGGGGCGCCGCTGGGGGTCTTCTTCGGGGTCGAGGCATTTGGATCTGGATAATCGTATTTGCTCATGAAGTCGCTCCTATGCGGGAGTACGGGCTTCTATTGTAATACCGTGATTTCACCTTGCTCGCGTTGCAGGCGCACCCAGTCGGTAAGGGCCAGTCCCTGCAAGGTCAGGCGGGCATCGGGCGAAAGCGGATGCTCAGCGTGCTCCAACACCATGACGATATGGAAACCGGCCGGGGTGGCAATCACTTCGCTGTAGGCGCCCACCGTCAAACTGAAGGCGGCTTCCTCCACTGCAACATCCAACAAGTAACCGCGCGGCACCCAGCCCAGCTCACCGCGCGTCACGGGATCATACAAGGCCGCCAACTTCGCAAAGTCGGCGCCACCCTTCAATTGTTCAAGTACCTGGCGGGCGTCAGCATCATTATAGGTCAGAATTTGCTGGATGTGGACCTGGTCTGCCGAGGCGGGTACATTCGCAATGATTTTGTCACGCATCCAGGCCGCCTCAGCCGAACGCTTCAAGGCCGCGCGGAAGGATTCATCCGTGTACCCGTGATCGGATTCCCATTTGACGAGCGCCTCCACACCCCCGCTTTGGGAGGCCAACCCGTCCAGCCTGGACTGCAAGTCTGCTTCCGTTAAAGTGAATCCCTCGCGTCTGGCAGCCTGCGCCAGCAGCACCTGCGCGATCAACTCGTCCAGCACTGCCTGGCGGGCCTCCTCGGCAGAACCCGCCCTGCCGAGCGCGGCCTGCGCCGCCTGGTAACGTCCCAACTCCGCTTCGAACTCGACCAGCGTGATGTACTCGCCGTTGACGACCGCCGCCGAGGGAGGCGGAGTGGCGGTGGGCGGCACGGGCGAGGAGGTCGGCACGCTGACGGTGGGCGTGCTAGTCGTCCCCATCAGCGGAGAGGAGCAGGCGGAGAGGCCAATGGTCAGAGTCAACAGCAGGCTTCGGAAAATCCCCGCAAAGCGGGTCATCCTGCGGGAAATACTCAGGGTCTTATGCAGAGGGTTGGCAGCGGAAGGCATCGCACAGATTATAAATTAAAAAGTTCATCCCGCAGTCGAACTGCGGGATGAAAACTTTTGGCAAATCAAGCCCTTGCGAATGCGTCAGGCCTTCGCAAGGATGTCGTTTTAGTAATCCATGCCGCCCATGCCGCCAGGAGGCATGGCAGGCGCCTTGTCCTTCTCGGGCAGGTCGGTGATCAGCACATCCGTGGTCAGGATCATGGCCGCGATGGAGGAGGCGTTCTCGAGCGCGCCGCGCACAACCTTGACCGGGTCGATGACGCCAGCCTTGATCATGTCGGTGTACTTGCCGGTCAGCACGTTGAAGCCGATGTTCTTGTTCTTCTCTTCGACGGCTTTGCGGCGGACGGTGTCGATGATGACGGAGCCGTCTTCGCCGGCATTCGAGGCCAGCTTGCGGATCGGGGCTTCGAGGGCCTTCTTGATGATGGTGATGCCGATGCGGATCTCTTCCTCATCCTCATGGGCCTTGGCCATCTTGTCGAGCTTGGAGGAGGCGTTGATGAGGGAGATCTCACCGCCGGGCACGATGCCTTCCTCGACGGCCGCGCGGGCGGCGGAGAGGGCATCTTCCACGCGATGCTTCTTTTCCTTCATCTCAGTCTCGGTCGCAGCGCCCACACGAATGATGGCGACGCCGCCGCTGAGCTTGGCGAGACGTTCCTGGAGTTTTTCCTTGTCGTAATCGCTGGTGCTCTTGTCGATCTCGGCGCGGATTTCCTTGATGCGGCCTTCGATCTCACCCTTCTTGCCCTTGCCGCCAATGATGGTGGTGTTCTCCTTGTCAGAGATGACCTTCTCGGCGCGGCCGAGGTCCTGAATGGTGGCGGTTTCGAGCTTGCGGCCGGTCTCTTCCGAGATAACGGTGCCGCCGGTCAGGATGGCGATATCCTGGAGCATGGCCTTGCGGCGATCCCCAAAGCCGGGGGCCTTGATGGCAAGCACGTTCAACATGCCGCGCAGTTTGTTGAGCACGAGGGTGGCCAGGGCTTCGCCGTCGATGTCTTCGGCGATGATGACCAGTTCGCGCTTGCCGATCTGGACGAGTTTCTCGAGCAGGGGCACGATGTCCTGGGCGGCGGAGATTTTCTTCTCATTGATCAGCACGTAGGCGTCGGCGATGACGGCTTCCATGTGCTCGGTGTCGGTGATGAAGTAGGGTGAGAGGTAGCCGCGGTCGAACTGCATGCCTTCGACGAATTCCTGCTCGAACTGCATGGACTTGGACTCTTCGACGGTAATAACGCCGTCCTTGCCAACCTTGTCCATCACGTCGGCGATCAGGTTGCCGATCTCTTCATCCGCGGCGGAGTTGGTCGCGACGGAGCCAATCTCTTCCTTGGTGTCGATCTTGACGGCCATCTTGCGGAGTTCTTCCACGACCGACTCGGTCGCCATTTCGATGCCGCGCTTGACGAGCATCGGGTTGTAACCGGCTTCGAGGGCGCGCAGGCCTTCGTTCACGATGGCGTGGGCCAGCACCGTGGAGGTGGTGGTGCCGTCGCCGGCGATGTCGTTGGTCTTAGTGGCAGCTTCCTTGAGGAGCTGGGCACCCATGTTCTCGAACGGATCTTCCAGTTCGATTTCCTTGGCGACGGAGACGCCGTCGTGGGTCACGGTCGGGGAGCCGAACTTGCGATCCACGGCCACGTTACGGCCCTTGGGCCCGAGGGTGGCGCCGACCGCGTTGGCGACGACGTTCATGCCGTTCTTGAGCTTGCGGCGCGCTTCTTCAGAAAATACGAGTTGTTTAGCAGCCATTTTTCACGTCCTCCAAATTATTCGATAATGCCGAGAAGATCGCTCTCGCGCAGGATGAGCAGTTTCTTGCCATCCATCTTGACTTCGGTGCCCGAGTACTTGGCAAACAAAACCTTGTCGCCAACCTTCACGTCCAAAGCGATGCGCTTGCCGTCCTCATCGCGGTCGCCGGGACCAGTCGCCAGGATCTTGCCTTCCTGGGGTTTTTCCTTGGCGGTTTCGGGCAGAATGATGCCACCCGCAGTCATTGCTTCCTGCTCGATGGGCTCAACCAGCACACGGCTGCCAAGCGGTTTAAAAGAGACTTTTGCCATTGGTTCGTTCCTCCTGTCAGGGATTGTTTTGTGAGATAAGCATCAAATTAGCACTCTATTCGTCTGAGTGCTAATCCATGATACCGTAAGTCATAAACGAACGTCAAGGGGGATATATAATTTCTTACGAAATTCTGACAGTTTTCCCCGCTGTAGAGCAAGTCTGTAGACTTGCTCACGAGATCCGCTCGAAATATATCCGATCTCTACGGAACGGGAGTGGGCGTGGGAGTCATGCTGATCTGTGGGGTCGACGCGCTCAAGGCGCCCCCGCTTGCCAGGTCATCACAAATGAATTCACCCGCCGCGATGATCCCCGCGATGTCCGCGTCGCCGCCAAACTGGGCCTTGACCTCATCGAAGATCTGGCGGGCTTCCGCGCAGTAGTTCTGCTGCGGGCGGCTCAAAGCGGCCAGCACCGAACCATAGGTGTAGTAATACACCACCGTGCTGGCGGAAAGGGCCTGGCCTGTGACCTTCACCCCCACCTCCTCGGCCTCCGCGCAACTGCTCCCGAAGCGGGCCTGGCAGCTTTCCTCCTCCTCGCAGCCGCGGATGGCGCACTTCAAGGCCGGGATCGAGCCTTCGTAATTGCGGGACTTGAAAAAGACGATGCCCAACTGCCCGTACACGTCGGCGTTGTCCGGCTCGAATTCGAGCGCCTTGCGCACGTTGCGCGAGGCGGAAAAATATTCACCCATCTGCGAGTAGGTGCGCGCAATCGAAAGGTAGGGGGTCGGGTCCTTCACTCCCAACTGCTCGTTGATGCGGGCCGCCTTGTCGAAATACTCCAGCGACTTCTCGAAGAGTTGTCTCTGGGTGTCCTCGTTGGGACTGCGGAACCCAAGCGTGCGATAGTTCGCGCCCGCCTGGATGTAGAGGAAGGTCATATTCGGGGTGATCTCGATGGCGCGGTCATAGGCCTGGATGGCCAGGTTGTACTCGCCCAGCGATTCCAGCACGTAGGCATGCACACGATGCACATCCATGAGCGATGGGTCCTGCGCGAGGGCCTGGTCGATGTAATCCCCGGCCTGCGTCCACTTTTGCTGGTCGATCAGGATTTCCGCGTAATAGGCCAGCGCCAGGGTGTTGTTCTTGTCCAATTGCACCGCGCGGGTGGCCTCACGGTCGGCCTCCAGTAGGGAGTCGGCGGCATCCTCCCCGAACAGGTTCGGGTTGGCGTTCCAATCCAGCACGAAGGCGCGGGTGGCATGCGCCAGTGAATCGTCGGGGGCCAGTTCCACGGCCTTGTCGGCCGATGCGAGCGCCTCGGCCAGGCGCGTCCGCGTGGCATCGTCCGTCACCAGCAGGCGGGTGGAATAGGTCTGGATGCGCGCCAACTTGATCCAGATGGTGGCGTTGTTCGGTTCGACGCGCACAGCCTCCTGGTAGGCGGTGATGGCCGCATCCAGTTTGCCAGCTGTGAATTGGGCATCGCCCTCCAGCGCGTACGAATCCGCGTTGCGGGTAGGCGTAGGCGTTGCTTCGAAAAGCGGCTTGATATCCCCCGCATCGATCTGCCTGATCAGCCAGATGCCGCCCAGGATCAACACGATCCAGAAGAACATGCGATACAGGTTCGGCTCGGGCCGACGGTTGAAGATGGGTTTACGACCGGGAACATTCATGGGTGCAGGTTAGGGGACGGGAGTCGGGGTGGGAGTTGGCGTCTCGGTGGGCGCGGCGACCTCCGTTCCCGGTTCCAGCAGGGAAAGGGTCGGTGTGGCATCCAGGTTGGCGCGGCAAATTTCCACCATTCTGACTGCGTTGATCATCGCGTTCTCGTCGGTGGGAACGCGGTCCTGCAATAACTGCGCGATCTTGAGCGCCTCGCCGCAGCGGTTGAGTCTCGCCAGGGCCATGCCGAAGGTATAGTAATAGCCCGACAGGCGCACATCCCCGGGGACCAGTTCGATGCGTTCGATGGTGGCGCCGTCCGGGTCATCCCCGCCGTTGACCACCAGGCTGAGCTGGTCGGCGGCATCCTTCCAGAGAGCGTTGTTGTAATACATCACGCCCAGGTTGCCGCGCAGAGTGGGGTCGCTGGGATTATCGCGCACGGCCGTCTCGGCATATTGCGCCGCCTTGCCGAATTCGCCGATGGAGGCGTAGGTGCGGGAAATATAGTAGTCGGGATTGGGATCGTTCGGGTTGAGCGAATCGGCCAGCGAAAATTCCTGGATGGCCAGGTCGTTGATGCCCTGCACGCGATAGTTGCGTCCCACCGCCAGGTGCAGGTCGGCAATGTTCTCGTTGAGTTTGATGGCTTCCTGGTAATAGGTGATGGCATCCCCATAGTTGGAGGTATTCTCCAGCACGTAGCCGCGCGCGCGATAGGCCTCGACGGTGTTGGGAGCCAGCGCCAGCGCCACCTTGGATTCCTCGATGGCCAGCTCCAGGCTGTTGATCGGGCCGACGCTTGCCACGTAGGCATCGATCAGGATTTCCGCGTAATAGGCGTGCACAATCCCGTTGTTTGGGTCGAGTTCGAGCGCGGTCTTGATGGCGGCCAGCGCCTCCAGGTGGCTGCCCTGAAAATCCAGCGCCCAGGCGCGCACGGCGTGCGCCATGGCATTGTTGTTGTTCAAGAGGAGCGCATTCTCCGCGCTCTCCTGCGCATCGGCATATTGTCCAGCCCAAACCTGCACGCGCGCCATTTCCACGTAGACAGACGAGTCGTCCGGGCGCGCCGCCACGGCCTGCTGGTACGCCGCAACGGACTGCAGGAGCTTGCCCTGCCTGAACAGATCCTGCGCCTCGGTCACATACGACTCGGGCGGGCGGGTCGCGGTGGAGGTGGGCACCCCCAACGGTTGAACGTTGATGACCACGTAGCGATTCACGTAAGCGCCGCCCAGCACCAGCAGACTCAGCGAAATGATCAGAAACAAATTCGGCCGTCTGCGGCGGCGCGTCATACTCCATTTACTGCCTTTTAAATACATGTAATCATATTACCATTCGCAAGAAAGGGGCGTCAAGCACCTTATGCGAACTCTAACCCGCCTCTTACGTGGCCTTTTCAGCACGGACAGACCCAATTTTGGCCTTCAAAAAGGCATATATGCTAGAATCAACGCATGCAATTTGACATTTTCACACTTCTGCCGGAAGTGTTTCCCGCCTATCTCGACACCAGCATCCTGAAACGCGCCCGCGAACGGGGCCTGATCGACGTGCGCGTGCACAACATCCGCGACTACGCCCATGACCGCCACCACACCACCGACGACACTCCCTACGGCGGCGGCGGCGGGATGGTGATGAAGCCGGGTCCCGTCTTCGAAGCGGTCGAGTCCACCCTGGGGGCGGATCCCGTTTGTCCGGTCATCATGCTCACCCCGCAGGGACGCGTCTTCGACCAGCGCGTGGCCGGGGAACTCTCCCAGCATGCCCACATCGCCCTGATCTGCGGCCGCTACGAGGGCATCGACGAACGCATCCGCGAACACCTGGTCACCGATGAGATCTCGGTCGGAGATTACGTGCTGACCGGCGGCGAGCTGCCCGCCCTGTTGATCGTGGACGCGGTCTCGCGCCTGCTGCCCGACGTGCTCGGCGACCCGACCGGCGCCGTGGACGATTCGCACGCCAGCGGCCTGCTCGAATATCCGCATTACACGCGCCCGCCCGAATTCCGCGGCTGGCAGGTGCCCGAAATTTTGCTCTCCGGCGACCACGCAAAAATCGACCAGTGGCGGCGCGAACAGTCCCTGCTGCGCACGCTGAACAAACGTCCCGACCTGCTTGAAAAAGCGGAATTGACGGAAAAAGAACGGAAGTTTGTCGAAAGTCAAAGGTAGAAAGTCAACAACGACTTGTGACCTTCGACTTTTGACTTGTGACTTTCAACCTGTAAACATGCAAACCTGTAACCTTCCGACCTGCAAACATTCAACTGGAGGAAAAATGAAATTCAATTACGGCAAGATCTTCCTGCTCGGGTTCGGTTTCTTCGGCGTCAGCGTGATCTGGACGGTGTACAACGCCTTCGTGCCGCTCTTTCTCGCCAACAAGTTCGGCCTCTCGCCGATCCTGATCGGCTTTTTCATGACCCTCGACAACATCGCCGCGATCTTCATCCAGCCTCCCGTCGGCGCCTGGTCCGACCGTCTGCGCACGCCCATCGGACGCCGTATGCCGTTCATCCTGATCGGCGCTCCCATCGGCGCGCTGGTCTTCGGCCTGATCCCCCTGGCGTCGGTTCTGCCGCTGTTCGTGGCCTGCACCAGCACGCTTCTGCTCAGCATGGCCTTCTGGCGCACGCCGGTCGTGGCGCTGATGCCCGACATCACCCCCTCGCAATTCCGCTCACAGGCCAATGGCATCATCAACCTGATGGGCGGCGTGGGCACGATCATCGCCTCGCTGGTCGGAAGCACGCTGTACGAGATCAACGTCAACTTCCCGTTCTGGATGGGTTCCGCCCTGACCATCGTGGCGGCCCTGCTGGTGTTCTTCTTCATCAAGGAACCCAAACAATATGAAGAGGGCGAGAAGCAGCCCAACATGTTCGCCAGCCTGCGCGAATTGATCGACGACGAAGACAAAAGCGGACTGCGCATCCTGTTTGCCATCTTCTTCTGGTTCCTGGCCTACACCGGCATCGAGGCCTTCCTCACGCTGTACGCCACAAAATACGTCGGCATGACAGATGGCGACGCTGGCCGCCTGACCGGGCATCTTGGTTTGTTCTTTGTCCTCTTTGCGCTGCCGGCCGGCATCATCGGCAGCCGCCTGGGACGGCGCATCACCATCTCAGCCGGCATCATCGGCATGGCCGCGTTGATCTTCGGCCTGTTCATCCTGCCGGCCGCCACGCTGGCTGCGCCGGTTGCCAAACTGCCCCTGCTCGGCAACGTGCACGTTATCAGCCTGCTGCTCATGCCGGCCGGTATTGCCTGGGCGCTAATCAACATCAACTCCCTGCCCATGGTGGTGGATCTGACCAGCCTGGCGCGGGTCGGCACCTTCACCGGGTTGTACTATCTCTTCTCCACGTTCTCGGCCATCGTCGGTCCCAACCTCAACGGCCTGCTCGTCACCCTTACCGGCGAAAGGTACAACACCATCATGTTCACCAGCCCGCTGTTCCTCATCGTCGCGCTCTGGCTGATGCTGGGTGTCAAAAAAGGAGAAGCCCAACCGACCGCATGAACCGCAGTCTGCGTTTTTTCATCCTGCTCTTCATTTCCATTCTTCTGACCGCATGCACTCCACCCGAAATGGATTGTGCGCGGTCGGATATTTACTGCGTGGGACTGGTCACCGACACCGGCGGCCTGCAGGATTATGGCTTGACCCAGTCGGCCTGGGAGGGCATTCAAAAGGCCCTGGCCGACGGCGTCATTCAAAAGGCCGACTTCATCGAATCGGTGGATGCGCGCGATTACGCCAAGAATCTAGGGACTTTCGCCGAAACGGGCTATGACGTGATCGTCTCCAGCGGCGTAAGTTTGGAGGATGAAACCCTCCAGGCCGCGGATCTGTATCCTGATTCCGTTTTCATCGGCCTTGACCAGCCCGCCGACCCCTCCCGCCAAAACTTCCTGGCCGTGAACTTCCCCGAAGACCAGGGCGGATTCCTGGCTGGCGTGCTGGCCGCCAACATGACCGACACCGGCCTGGTCGGCGCGGCCTGTGAGACCTCGGGCATCCCCTCCAACTGGCAGTCCTGCGCGGGCTTCCGCGCCGGGGTCGAGTACGCCGACTTGGGCGTGATCGTCTACATCACCTACCGCGAGGACGGTCACCGCGAAGACCTCTTCCGCGATGAGGCCTGGGGGCGCGCGACCGCCCTGGACATGATCGAGGACGGGGCCGACATCATCTTCGGCGTCGGCGGCGGGACCGGCCAGGGCGCGCTGCTGGCCGCCTCCCAGGCCGGGGCGTGGGCCATCGGCTCGGAGCAGGATCAGTTCCAAGTGCGCCGCGACGCGGGCGCGCGCATCCTCGCCTCGGTCACGCCTGATGCGGGCCCGATCCTGATCCAGCTTCTGGGACTCATTCCGCTGGCGCAGCCTCCCAGCCTGGTGATGGGGGAAATGCGCCTCTCGCCCTACCACGAGGCCGGTCGCTTTATTCCCCTGGCGCTGCAAGATACCCTGGTGGAGTTGCAGCAGGCGCTCAAAAATGGGACGGTATCGAGCGGGGTGCCATCCGAAAAGCCGGAGGAAGAGTAGTGGATTTCTCATCCGCTCAAAAACTGTGGGAAGTTTTGCAAGTTGTCTGGTTGTTCAGTCTTGCACAATGTACCGAGAGGCTTTATACTTAATTGCACGAGGGAAGGGTCACATTTTGGAGGCAGAAGGACGTGTGTTGCCCGAACGCTGAAAAAAGCCCTTCCGAATCATCCATTCCATCAGGAGAAGAATCACATGAAGAAGCTGTACACTGTATTGGCTGTCCTGCTCGTCGCCACGATGATCTTGACCGCCTGCGGCGCGAAGCCGACCGCCGCCCCCGCCGAGCCGACTGCCGCCCCCGTTGAGCCGACCGCCGCTCCCGTCGCCATCAAGGTTGGTCAGGTGACCGACCTGGGTGGTATCGATGACAAGTCCTTCAATGCGACCGCCTACGCCGGTGTCGAGAAGGCCGCTGCCGATTTCGGCATCACTGGCAAGTACCTGGAATCCCAGCAGCAGTCCGACTACGCCAAGAACATCCAGCAGTTCCTGGATGAGGACACCGACCTGATCGTGACCGTCGGCTTCCTGCTCGGCGTCGACACCGCCACCGCCGCCAAGGCCAACCCCGACACCAAGTTCGCCATCGTGGACTACTCGTATCCTGACTGCTTCGGCGACACCGCCGTTGAGGGCCAGACTTGCGGTTCCGCATCCGAACTGTCCAACGTCCTCGGCCTGACCTTCCAGACCGACGAAGCCGGCTTCCTGGCTGGCTACGCCGCCGCTGCCATGACCAAGACCGGCAAGGTCGCCACCTTCGGTGGTCTCGAAATCCCGCCCGTCACCATCTTCATGACCGGCTTCGAAGCGGGTGTGAAGCACTACAACACCGTCCACGGCACCGCCGTCGAGGTTCTGCCCTTCACCTACACCGGCAACTTCGAATCCACCGATGATGGCCGTGCGTTCGCCGAATCCTTCGTTCAGGAAGGCGCTGACATCGTTATGCCCGTGGCCGGCCCCGTTGGCCTCGGCTCCGCTGCCTACTGCAAGGAAAGCGGCTCCTGCATGGTCATTGGCGTCGACAATGACTGGACCGTCTCCGCTGCCGAGTACAAGGACATCGTCCTGACCTCCGTGCTGAAGAACACGAATGTGGCCGTGTACGATGCGATCAAGATGATCGTTGACGGCACCTTCAAGGGCGGCCTGTATATCGGCACCCTTGCCAATGGCGGCGTCGGTATCGCGGCTGTCAATGGCGCTTCGCCCGAACTGCTGGCCGAGCTCGAAAAGCTCACTGCCGACATCAGCAGCGGCGCTGTGAAAGTCAAGTAAGATCGCTCCTGCCCGATAAAAAAGGCCGGGGGAAATTCCCCCGGCCTTTTTGTTTGAAAAACCTGCGTAATTGCGAGTGCCGCCGGAGCTGGTGAGAGAATTTTCGCCATCTGCGGCGGCTTGCAATCATAATTAAATCAGCCAGGAGAAGCATCATGCCCGTATTGGAATTGCGTGGTATCACCAAATCCTTCCCCGGAGTTCTGGCCAATCAGGATATCAACCTGACGCTGGAAAAAGGTGAAATCCATGCCCTGCTGGGAGAAAATGGCGCCGGCAAAACCACCCTGATGAACATCTTGTACGGCCTGTACCGGCCCAACGAAGGTGAGATTCTGATCAACGATCAGAAGGTGGATATCGAAGGCCCAAGCGACGCCATCGCCCGCGGCATCGGCATGGTGCATCAGCACTTTATGCTGGTGCCCGTCATGACCGTGACCGAGAACGTTATGCTCGGCAATGAAACCACCAGGAACGGTGTGTTCCTCGACCGTGAAAAGGTTTCGAAGCGCATCCGCGAGATCTCCGACCAGTATGGCCTGGAGGTCGACCCCGAGGCCTACATCAAGGATCTGCCGGTCGGCATTCAGCAGCGCGTGGAGATCATCAAGGTGCTCTACCGCCAGGCCGACATCCTGATCTTCGATGAGCCGACGGCAGTACTGACCCCGCAGGAAGTTGAGGGGTTGATCAAGATCATCCGCTCATTGATCGCCTCGGGGAAATCCCTGATCTTCATCACTCACAAGCTCAAGGAAGTCCTGGAGGTCGCCGACCGCATCACTGTGTTGCGCCTCGGCAGGGTGGTGGGCAGCGCCATCCCCGGCCAGGTGGACGAACGGAAGCTGGCCGAGATGATGGTGGGCCGCGAAGTCAACCTGGTGGTGGACAAGCAGATCGCCCAACCCAAGGAAGCGGTCCTGGAAGTCAAGGATTTGTTCGTCCGCGACGAGCGTGACAACCCGGCCATCAACGGCCTGAGCTTCACCGTGCATAGCGGGGAAGTGATGGGCGTCGCGGGCGTGCAAGGCAACGGTCAGACCGAGCTGGTCTACGCCCTGACCGGCCTGCTGCGCAGCGCCAGCGGCTCGATCCTCCTTTCGGGCAAGGATATTCACAAATCCACACCGCGCCAGATCATCGAACAGGGCGTGGCGCACGTGCCCGAAGACCGTCAGAAGCACGGACTGGTGCTCTCCTTCCCGCTGCTGGATAATATGGTGCTATGCACCTACTACCAGCCGCCCTTTGCCAAGGGCGTGAACATGCAGGAAAAGATCATTATCCAGAATGGGGTCGAACTGGTAAAGCAATTCGACGTTCGCACTCCAAGCGTGTTCGTTGCGGCCTCCACCCTCTCGGGCGGCAATCAGCAGAAGGTAATCGTGGCGCGCGAGTTCTCCCGCCCGATCAAATTGTTGATCGCCTCCCAGCCCACCCGCGGCCTGGATGTGGGTTCCATCGAATACATCCACGGCCGCATCATCGAAAAGCGCGACGAGGGCACCGCCGTGCTGGTGGTTTCCTCCGAGTTGGATGAGATCATCGCGCTTTCGGACCGCATCGCCGTGATGTATCGCGGAAGGATCGTGGACATTCTGCCCGCCGGAGCCACCAAGGAACACCTGGGCCTGTTGATGGCTGGCGTCAAACCGGAAGACATTCCCGAATCGGCGAAGAAGAAATCCGCCGGCCCGGTCGAGAAAGTCTTTTAGGAGGATTGAGCCTTGACTGACAAAACTGTAAAAGACACCCCGTCCGGGAAACAGGACAAGAAATTCGACCTGCGGCATATCTTCGAGGGCAGTTATTCGACCCTGCTGCCGCTGCTGGCTATCTTCACCGGCCTCGTGATCGGCGCCATCGTGATCGCCGCCACCGACGCAACCGTCATCGCCGCCTGGCAGAATTTCTTCCAGGCGCCGGGCGCGGCCCTTGCCGCCACCTGGACCTCGATTGCAGTCGCCTACGGCGCGCTGTTCGGCGGCTCACTGGGCAGTCCCGCGGAAATCTTCGCGGGTATCCAGACCTACTTCAGCACCGGCGACAGCGCCGCATTCATGAAGGCCATCTACCCCATCACGGAAAGCCTGGTAACGGCCACCCCCTACATTTTCGCCGGCCTGGCAGTGGCAGTCGGTTTCCGCTGCGGCCTGTTCAACATCGGCGCCGAGGGTCAGTTCTTCATGGGCGCGCTCGGCTCAGTCTTCGTGGGCTACAGCTTCAGCAGCCTGCCGGCCATCATCCACCTGCCCCTGGCGCTGCTGGGCGGCATTGCAGCTGGCGCACTCTGGGGCGCGGTGCCTGGCTACCTGAAAGCCAAATTCGGCGCGCACGAAGTGGTCAACACGATCATGATGAACTGGATCGGCTTCCGCCTGAGCGATTGGCTGCTGAACGGTCCGATGAAATCCCCCGGCTTCCGCCCGGTGACCCGCAATATCGCGGAAGCCGCCGAGTTGCCGCACTTCTTCCCCGATCCGCTGCGCCTGAACTGGGGCTTCATCCTGGCGCTGCTGGTGGCCTGGCTGATCTACTGGCTGTTGTTCAAGACCACCATCGGTTTCGAGATCCGCACCGTGGGCGCCAACCCGGACGCCGCCAAATATGCCGGCGTGAACATCGTCCGCAACTTCGTGCTGGCCATGGTCATCTCTGGCGGCCTGGCGGGCCTCTCGGGCGCCTCCCAGGTGCTCGGCGTGGATCACTGGGTGGGACAGGGCTTCTCGGCCGGCTACGGCTTCGACGCCATCGCCATTGCATTGCTCGGCAAGAGCCATCCGCTCGGCGTGGTGCTTTCCGCGCTGTTGTTCGGCGTGCTGCGCGGCGGAGCCACCCGCATGCAATCTCTGGCGGGCATCCCGGTGGACATCATCTCCATCATCCAGGGCCTGGTCATCGTTTTCGTGGCCGCCCCGGACATCATCCGCTGGCTCTATCGCATCCGCCCTGCTGAAAAGCACGCACTTCAATCCCGCGGTTAACCCATACACGAGGCTCGCATGATGAATACAAAAACAACTCTTCAAAGCGACGACATGCGCCCCCGCATTGTCTGGGGCATCGTGTTGATCGCCGTGGGACTGCTGGTGCTTTTCCTGTTTGCCTTTAGCACCGAAGCAGGCCAGGTGACCAGGTTTGGCCTCAACGAGGCCAAGGCTGACGCCTTCGTCATCCCCGACCTGGTTCTGCCATCCCAGGCCACGACCTACGCCATGGCCCTGGTGCTGATCGCGGTCGGCGCCTTTCAAATGGCGCGCGGCGTCAAATCGAACAGCGCGCTGGTCACGGTGCTGGCCTTCTGTTTCGTGATGGCCTTCCTGGTTTGGGCGGCGCGTGACAAATCCTTCAGCCTGGTCGGCATGTTGAGCAGTTCCTTCGTACGCGCGACGCCCATCGCGCTGGCCGCCCTGTGCGGTGTGATCAGCGAACGGGCTGGCGTGACCAACATCGGCATCGAGGGTACCATGCTCTTCGCGGCCCAGGTCTCCGTCATCGTCGGCACCACCACCGGCAGCCTGTGGCTCGCCCTGCTCAGCGCCATCCTCACCGGTGGATTGATCGCGGCGCTGCATGCCTTCCTGGTGATCAAATTCAAGGTTGACCAGATCATCAGCGGCACGGCCGTCAACATCCTCGGCGCAGGCACGACCAGTTTCATCTCCTCGCGCTTCCTGGAGAAGAACATCGACGCCCTGAACAACTCGGGCACCTTCCCTGCCATCTCCATTCCGCTGCTGTCGAAGATCCCTGTGCTCGGCCCGGTGCTGTTCGACAACACGCCCATCGTCTACCTCACCATGATCCTGGTGGTGATCCTGCACATCGTGCTGTTCTACACCCCCTGGGGCCTGCGCACGCGCGCCGTGGGTGAGCATCCCAAGGCTGCCGACACCCTCGGCGTGAACGTGTTCCTGACCCGCTACGTCAACGTCATCGTCGGCGGCATGTTCGCGGGCATCGGCGGCGCGTACTTCACCATCGGTTCCGTCGGCCGCTTCGACGAGATCATGACCGCCGGCAAGGGCTTTATCGGCCTGGCCGCCATGATCTTCGGCAAGTGGACTCCCATCGGCGCATACACCTCCTCGCTGATCTTCGGCTTCGCGGACTCGCTCCAGGTCAAGCTGCAGATCCTGCAGGTGGGCATTCCGCCTGAATTCCTGCTCATGGCTCCCTACATCGTGACGATGATCGTCCTGACCGGCGTGGTGGGCAAGGCCGTCGCCCCCGCCGCGGATGGCGTGGCCTACGAAAAATAACCTCCGCGCCCACAGCTGATTCCGTCAAACAGGAGCCGTCCCCGGCTCCTGTTTTTTTCGGAACCAACCGGCGGCGACCGGCGTCTACCCTTCGCTGCCTGGCTGTCAGGCAGACACCTGACATGAAGCCGTGTATCCCATGAACGCCCCTGAGAATTGCGGGGGATGTGATTCAATATCACTTGGGGTACAATCGCAATGTCGATTTCGAGGAGAAATAGAGATGAATAAACGCGTCCGACTGATTTCAATTGCCATCGCCCTTATCCTGGCGCTCAGCGCCTGCAACCTGCCGTCCAATGCCACCCCCACGGTCGACCTGCCCGCCACCTCTGTGGCGCAGACCGTTCAGGCACAGTTGACCCTGGTTGCGCCGCCCACCGCGACGAACACCCCCCCGCCGCTTGTGGCGATCACCACCGTGGCGCCGCCCACCCTGATCCCGCCGACGCGGGTGATCCCAGCCACCTCAACCTCCACCTGTGACATTTCCCAGTTCGTCACCGACGTCACCATCCCCGACGGGACGGTCGTCCTGCCTGGCCAGGCCTTCACCAAGACCTGGCGCTTCAAGAACGTCGGCACCTGCTCGTGGACGCCATCCTATGCCGTCGTCTTCTCCAGCGGGAACTCCATGAACGGTCCCGCCACCCAGGCACTGTCCGGCAACATCAACACCGGCCAGACCGTGGACATCTCCATCAACCTGACCGCGCCCAGCACCCCGGGCGATTACACCGGCTACTGGAAACTGCGCAATGCCTCCGGCGTGTTGTTCTCGCAGTTCTATGTGCAAATCAAGGTGGCCACTCCCACGATCACGCTCACCCCGACCAACCCGGTCGCCCAGGTGGTGCTCAACGCCATCGGCAGCGAGAGCGGGACCGTCTATGAACCCGCGGCGGCGCAGGGTATCCCCGGCACCATCCTGGCCGGCGACACCGGCGACAACTTCCTGGCCCGCGGCTACATGAGCTTCGACATTTCCTCCCTGTCCGGTAAGACGATCAACAGCGCGACCCTGAACCTGAGCAGTTGCAGCATCATGCAAAACCCGTTCGCCAGCCTGGCTGGCATCTGGGTGGGGGAGTTGCAATACCCGCTGCCGCTGGATCAGTCCGATTACGATCTGAGCGGAACCGGTGTCCAGTTGCTCACCTCCGCGCCCGGGACAGCCATCGATGTGAAGAACTTCGTCCAGACGCGCGTGACGGAGAGTCGCGCCCGCTTCCAAATCCGTCTGCATCCCTCGTCCGCCTCCAGCGATGGGGATGGGCAGGCCGACTACATCGCCTGCACTGCCGGCTCGGTGACCTTGACCATCGTATACCAGCCTTAAAGCGCCCAATCTTTATCTACACGAAGCGCCTGGCTTTTACCGGGCGCTTTTCTTTTTCCCGTGTATAATGTGCCCTGGTCATTTTCTGGCCACGGCAAGAAAGGAAATCGAATGCCCTTCCAAAAATACAAACTATTTGCGATCCTGTTCAGCCTGGCCCTGGTGGCCTCCGCCTGCGGCAACGCAAACACAAACGATGACGTAGCCACGGCCGTCGCCCAGACAGTGCAGGCCCGCGACGCCCAACAACAGCCGACCCTGCCCGCTTCGATCCCCACCGCGACGGCCCTCGTCCCGTCAGGCACCCTCGTGGCGGCAACCCCCAGCCTTGCCCCCAAACCCACGTTTCCGCCCACATCGGGCAAGGATCTCAACTGCGCCCAGGCCAGCTTGGTGGAGGAAACCATCCCCGATGGCACCATCATGAAACCCGGACAGCAATTTACCAAGGTCTGGCGCATCCAAAACACCAGCAACTGCGTGTGGGACACGAGTTACAAGATCGTCTTCTGGGACGGCGACGTCATGGGCGGCGGATACGTCTACAACTTCCCCCAGCAGGCCCTGCCCGGTGACATCGTGGATGTGCCGCTGGTGTTGACCGCCCCCACCACCGACGGCGACTACACCAGCTCCTGGAAACTCCAGACGCCCGGCGGCAACACCTTTGGCGTCGGCTATGACTCGCCCTTCTGGGTGAACATCACCGTCAATTCATCCACCAAGGTGGAATACGGAATTACCACCGTGACATATGAAGTAGTCCGCAACCCCGCCACGGGCTGCCCTGCCAACGTGCGCTGGACGATCTATGCGACCATCTCAGTTAATGGCCCCACCCGGGTAATCTACAATTGGAGATATAGCGATGGCGGAGAAGAAAACAAAGTGACCCTGAAGTTCACAGAAGCCGGTTCGAAAACCGTAAGCACGGTGTACGCTCTTCACTACGGGTCGAATACAGGCGAGAGATGGGCGCAACTTTTCACAGTCTTTCCCACCGAGCAAGACTACGGCAAGGCAACCTTCCTCTACGATTGCCAATAGCCACGGGAACCCCGCCCGGTTGCGCCGTTTTTCTGGGAACTCCCCCCGCAAAATGGGCGTCTATGGGTGTTGATGAAACCCATTCCCGGAGGGCACCATGTTCAAAAAATACTCACTTCGCCTGCTTTTCGCGCTCCTGATCGTCGTTCAACTGGCCTGCAATGCCCCGGTGGCGCCGTCCACCCCGGACACCATTGCCACCCTGAACGGATTGTATACCCTTGCCGCGCAAACCAGCACGTCGGCCGCCAGTCCCACTCCCGGACTGCCGCTGCCCACGGCCACCCCGCTCAGTCCGATTCAACCCACCGCCAGCCCCATCCTGCCCGTGCCCACCTCGACGCCCATCATCCTGCCCAGCACGGCGCCGACGATCGTCAGCCGCTGTGACGCCGCCTCCTTCGTCAAGGACATCACCATTGCCGACGGAACGGTCTTTTCGGGAGGCTCGAAGTTCACCAAGACCTGGCGCCTGAAAAACACCGGCACCTGTTCGTGGACGAGTTCCTATGCGCTGGTCTTCATCAACGGCGACGCGATGAGCGGCCCGGCCGTCGTGTCCCTGCCCGCCAATGTCAACCCCGGGCAGACCATCGACATCTCCGTCAACCTGACGGCGCCCACCAAGGACGGCCACTATCGCGGCTATTGGAAACTGCGCAACGCCTCGAATGTCCTGTTTGGAATCGGAGCCAATGCAGACACCGCCTTTTGGGTGGACATCAACGTGAAAAGCTCGAGTTACATCGCCTACGATTTCGTGAACGGGCTGTGTGAGGCGTCCTGGACGAACAACAACAGCACCGCCTTGCCCTGTCCAGGCAAGGAAGACGACGAGCGCGGGTACGCCTTCACGATCAAGAATCCCAAACTGGAAAACGGGAACAAGACCGAAGATCCCAGCCTGTTGACTGTGCCCATGAACGTCAAAAACGGCCTGCTGGCCGGGACATATCCCTCCTTCACCATCCAGGATGGGGACCGCTTCCGCGCGTTGCTAAGCTGCCGCTACAACCATGACCGCTGTGACGTTATTTTTCGCCTCGAGTTCACGAGCAACGGAAAAACGCAGACTCTCGGCACCTGGCGTGAGGTGTACGAGGGGAAATACTTCACGATCGATCTCGACCTGAGCGACCTGGCGGGAAAGACAGGCAAATTTACCCTGGTGGTTACCGCCAACGGATCGGCACGCGACGATGAAGCGGTTTGGGTGGCGCCGCGCATCGTCCGCCTGGGAGTAACGCCCCCCACGCCGACTCCGTCCTACACACCCAGCCCCACGCCCACCCGTCCCCCGTTCGGCACATCCGACCCCGGGCACTAAGACGTGCGTTATAATGAGACAAACACATGGAGGTACCCGAATTATGCGATTGAATAGACTGGTCTGGCTGTCCGTAGCTACAATAGCCACGCTTGTCCTGACAGCTTGTAATATTGGAGCGACCCCCGCGCCAACGATGGACGTCAGCGTTGTGTACACGTCGGCGGCCCAGACCTTGATTGCGGATTTTTCGGTCAAACAGACGCAAACCGCCCTGGCCGCCCCGCCGACCCCGCTCCCCACGAACACGCCCTTCCCCACTTTCACCAATCTTCCCAACGGCCCGCTGCCCGGTCAGGGCACGCCGCTGGGTCTCACGCCCATTGCAACCAATAGCACGCCCCTCCTGGCTGGCACGCCCATCACGCTCTTCACGCCCACATCCGGCCCGCTTTGCAACGATGCGGCCTACATTGCGGACGTGACCGTCCCCGACGGCACCGTGATGAAACCCGGTGAAGATTTCGAAAAGACCTGGGCTGTCAAGAACAGCGGCACCTGCACCTGGGACGAGGGCTACTCGCTGGTCTTTGTGGCCGGCGACAAGATGGACGGCTACGACCTGCCGATCAAGGCCCGCAACCAGTTTGTTGATCCGGGAGACACCGTCAACCTGACCGTGCTCCTTACCGCGCATATCGCACCGGGTGTTTACGAAGGCTGCTGGCGCATGAGGGACGACAAGGGTTATTATTTTGGCACCTACCTTTGCTACAAGATCGAAGTGAAGAAGAAAGCCTGATCCGAGTCCCATTCAGCAACTTCGGAGGTCCACTGATGAAACTTAAATTTCTTACGCTGGTCAGCCTGGCAGCCCTTGTACTGAGCGCCTGCGGTTCAGCGACCCCGGCTGCGCCCACGCCTGATGTAAACATACTGAGCACGGCTGCCGCCCAGACCGTGATTGCCGAAATTACCCTGACTGCCGCGGCCTTTTCGCCCACACCCGCCAATACCGAGACGCCCGCCCCAACCTTTACGCCCCTGCCCACCGAGACACTCGCCACCCCCGGTATCATCCTCACCGATGCCACCAGCGGCCTGCCCGTCCTGGCCACGTTCACGCCGCTCCCCTGCGACAGCATGAGCTTCGATCCGCTGACCGTGGATGTCAACATCCCCGACGGCACCGAGGTGGCTCCCAATCAGGAATTCGTTAAAACCTGGAAGGTCAGGAATACCGGCTCCTGTGTCTGGGGCGCCGGCTACGGCTTGATCTACTCCTACGGCGACCGCATGTCCGGGCAGCCCCAGCCGCTGGCTGGCGTGGTTGCCATCGGCCAGGAAGTGGAAGTCTCGGTCTCCCTCAAGGCGCCTGCCAAGGCTGGGGAATACGTCAGCGCCTGGATCATGGCCAACGCCAGGAGCTTCTCCTTCGGCAAGCCCCTGTACGTCAAGATCATCGTCAAATAATAAGGCCTTGAGTCAGTCCCTGACCCTCGCCATCAAGAACGAAGCACGCCGACTGGGGTTCGCCCTGGTCGGCGTTGTGTTACCTGCGCCTCCCCCACATTACTCCACCTTCGAAGGCTGGCTGGCACAGGGCCGCCACGGGACGATGGGCTACCTCGCGAACGAATCCGCCCGCGCCCGTCGCGCCGACCCGCGCCTGATCCTGCCCGAGTGCCAGTCCATCCTCGTGCTGGGCACGCCCTACTTCCCCTCCCGCCCTGTGGGAGAGGAGCCAGGGATGAGGAGTGGGAAAATTGCCGCCTACGCCTGGGGCAAAGACTACCACCTCGTATTGCCCGGGCGCATGAAACAACTGGTGGAGTTCATCGAAGCGCAGGCCGGGCATTCCATCCCCAACCGCTGGTACACCGATATGGGTCCCCTGCTCGAACGTGACCTGGCCCAGCAGGCCGGCCTCGGCTGGATCGGCAAAAACACCTGCCTGATCAATCCGCGCCTCGGTTCCACCTTCTTCCTTTCCGAAATCCTGCTCGGCCTCGAACTCGACCCCGACCCGCCCTTTGCCACCGACCAGTGCGGCACCTGCACGCGCTGCCTGGAGGCCTGTCCCACGCAGTGCATCCTGCCCGACCGCACCCTCGACGCGCGCCGCTGCATCTCTTACCTGACCATCGAACTTAAGGCGGACATCCCCGCTGACCTGCGCGCACTGATGGGCGATTGGGTCTTCGGCTGCGACGTCTGCCAGCAGGTCTGCCCGTGGAATCGCTTCGCCCCCGCGGGGGACCCCGTTTTCGAGGGTCTGATCCCGCTCCGCACCCTGACCGAGGATCTGGCCCTGACCCCCGAAGCCTTCAACCACACCTTCAGGGACAGCCCCGTCAAACGCGCCAAGCGCCGCGGCTACCTGCGCAACGTAAGCGTGGCGCTCGGCAACTGCGGCGACGAATCTGCCCTGACGGCGCTGGACTCCGCGCTCGACGATCCCGAGCCGCTGGTACGCGAACACGCCGCCTGGGCCATAAAAACCATCCAGGAGAAAGCCAACCCGCCATGAACACAAAATTACTCATCGCCACCAACAACCAGGGCAAGGTCATCGAACTCCAGGAAATCCTCTCGAACCTGCCCGTCGAGCTCGTCACCCCCGCGCAGATCGGCCTAAACCTGGAGATCGAGGAGGACGGCCACACCTACGCCGAAAACGCCTCGAAGAAGGCCCTGGCCTTCGCCCGCGCCAGCGGATTGATCTCCCTGGCCGACGACTCGGGCCTGGAGGTGGATGCGTTGGGCGGCGCGCCAGGCTTGTATTCGGCGCGTTACTCTCCCAAACCCGGCGCGAAGGACGCGGACCGCCGCGCCTACCTGCTCGAGAACCTGCAAGGCCAGGCCAGGCCGTGGCGGGCGCACTTCCACGCCACGATTGCCATCGCCACACCGCAGGAGGATCTGTATTTTGCCGAGGGCGACTGTCCGGGCGAGATCATCCCCGGGGAACGCGGGACGGGCGGCTTCGGGTATGACCCGATCTTCTATTTGACAGAATTGGGAAAGACGATGGCCGAACTCCCCTCAAAAGAAAAAAACCGCCTCAGCCATCGCGGGCGGGCGGCATTGGCAGCCAGGCCGATCCTGCTGCGCCTGTTTGAGGGTTGATCAGCGTCCCGCCTGGTACGGGACCGACCTGACAAACTCAGACAGGGAGGCGGCCACCGCTTCGGGTTGTTCGAGCATGAGCATGTGACCCGTGTCGGGCAGGGTCTCCAGGCGCGAGCCGGGTATGCCTGAATTGAGAACGCGGGAAAGCCGCGGGGGCGTCATCCGGTCCTGTTCGCCGACCAGGATCAGGGTCGGGGCTTTGATGCGGGGCAGGGCCTCCAGGGCGTGGAACTCGTCGCAGGCCAGGAAATCCCCATACAACACGGGCGGACGGGTCTCCGTCATGCGCCTGAGACCCAATTCCTTGAGGCGCGGATCGGCCAGCGGCCCGTAGGAATTTTCCGTCACCCACTGCACCACGGATGAAAACGCGGAGGGGTTGGCGGCGTTCTGCAAAAGCTCGGGGGAAACTTGCAGGCGCGCGCCCGCGCCGAGCAGTCCCAGCCCCAGCACGCGTTTTGGATATTCGATGGCCAGCGTCAGGGCGATGGCGCTGCCCATGGAATGTCCCACAAGGATGGCGGCGCGCATCTTGAGCGCATCCATAAAGCGGATCAGATCCTCGGCATATTCGCCGATGATCTGCCGTCCCACGCCGCCGGATTTGCCGTGCCCGGGCAGATCAACCGCCAGGATCGACTGCCCCTCCAGGCGGCGCACCTGTGGCGGCCAGTTTAAATGTGTGCCGCCCGCCCCGTGAATGAGGATGACGGGCGGGCGCGCAGAATCTTCCGCTGCATGGAGAAAATAATACAGGCCTGCGGCAGTCGGCATCTACATGACCACCAAGCCGTTGTGCAGGCGGTCGGCGGCTTCCTCGCTGAAGGGGATGTAGACCTGCACGGTCGTCCCCTGCCCGAGCGCGGATTTGATATTGAGCAATCCGTTGACCAGCTCGGCGCGCTCGCGCAGGTTGACCATGCCCAGGCTGCCGCGTTGATCATAGGAGGAGTTGATGGCCTCCACATCGAAACCGAGGCCTCTGTCCACGATTTCGAGCAGGGCAATGTCCGCTTCGACCGACTTGAGCCGCACCCAAATTGTGGGCGAGCTGGCGTGTTTGCGGGCATTATTGACGGCCTCCTCCACGATGTAGAAGATCACGCCCTGCTTGCCCATTTCCATCTGCGAAACGACGCGCTCATCCAGCTCGATGACGACCTCCTGGCTGAAGGTCTCGCGCATCTTGTCTGCCATGGCCTGAAGGGCCGCCTTCAATCCCTGCGACTCGAGAATCAGCGGGCGCAGGGTGAAGAGCATGTGGCGGATTTCCTTGGTGGTGCGCAGCGCCAGTTCCTCCAGGCGCAGGAGTTCCTCGCCCGCGCCCTTGGCGTCCTTTTGCAGCATGCGGCGCACCAGGTTGATGCGCATCGCCATGGCCGCCACGGACTGGGTCGGGCCGTCGTGCAGGTCACGCGCCAGTTTCTTGCGCGCCTCCTCGTGTACCTCGAGCATGCGTTCCTTTTCCTCGACCAGGTCCTGGTACAGACGCGCATTCTGGATCGCGATAACCGCCTGGCGGCTGATAATGTCGAGCAGGTCCCTGCGGTCGGGGGTAAAGTAGTTGGCATCGGGGTGGGCAAAGACCATCGCGCCATATACGTTGAATCCGCTGCGCAGCGGGAAGCAATATACGACCGTGCAGGCGCGCAGGGCCACCACCCGTCCCAGCTCGGGATCGTAGCCGACATCGTGGGACAGGACGGGTTCGCCTTCATCGAATACGCGCTTCAAAATTCCTTCGCCGCCCTGGAAGGTCACGCGCAGGTCGGAATTGGTGAAGCGCCGCGCCGATTCAGTCTGCAACTCCCCGCCTTTGAACAACAGAACAGCCCCTACCAGGCGGTCCCTGGCGGCCTCCGTGGGATCAGGCGCCAGGGCGGTGAAGGCCATGTCAATCGCGGAATCGAGCACGCGCTTATAGCTCAACGTCGCCGCCAGCGCGGAGGTCAGTTCGTAAATGGCGCGCAGGCGTTCGGTCTGGACGCGGTGTTTCTTCTCCTCCGCATCCAGCCAAACCTCACGTAAGTGGCGCATGCGCGAGATCACCTCGCGTCCCAGGTAGCCAAACAAAAAGCCCATCAGCACAAAGATAAACGATGCGCCCAGGGTCATGGGCAGGCCGACTTCCCTGGAGACAGAATAAAACACGAAGAACAGGGCAATGTGCAGCAAAGCCGCCAGGGATGCCCCCCAGATTTCGTAGTAAATCGTGGCCGTCAGGATGGTGTAGATCCCCGCCCACCAGGCCGGCCCCGCCAGCCCATCCTGCAACAGGAAGAACACCCCCGTCCCCAAAAAATCCACCATCACGTTCAGCGGGCGATGATTGACCAGGCGCATGTTCATGCTGGTCAGCGAGGTCATCACCAGGTTCCAGACGATCATGAAAGCCAGCGGCGTAAAGGTGCGAAGTGTCAACGCCTGCCCCAGGCCAAGCGAAATTACCAGGCCGATCAAAACGATCCAGCGCAGCGAAATGGCGAACCAATCTGCAATGTAAGGAGTATCAAACTTACGCATAGCACCCAATCATAAACCAAAACCTACCCTTCGACGGATGACCAACATTACAAAAAATTTACACCTGCGGTCTACGGCTCATAACCCATTTTCACCAGGCTGGGGCCGAATCTATCCTTCAGAATGGACTGCTGGTCTGGCGTATAGGCCTCGCGAAAACGGCCGATCCTGCCTTTGTAAAAATGCAATCCCTGTTGACCATCGTTGGCCCCGGGACGATACTGTTCCACCACCGCTTGGACCTCGGCCTGCATCTCGTTTAATTTGAGGAATCCCACCAGACGGGCGGATTCGGTGTCGTAATTCGTCAGCAGGTCCTCATAGCGGGCGACGAGCGCACGCTTCTCCTGCATCCACTTCTCCCAGATGTGGACGTACTCGGCGATGAAATCCAGGCTCTTCTGGAAATCGGTCAGGTGCGAGAAGGCATTCGGCCGTCCCTTGGACAGGGCGCGCTGACCGTACTCATACGCTGAAAGCATCGCGTCGCGCGGATCGCGATAGATGTAGGTGATGCGCAATACCCCCAGGCTTTCGAGAATCCGTGAGGTGCCCGTCGGCCCGGCATGAGCCTTGATGACGAAGGTTTTCCCCAGCAGGGCAGGCACGGCCACCATGCCCAATCTGCGCGCGGACAAGACACCGATATTGCAATTCACTTCGGTGAGTATATTTTTCAGCCCATACTTCTCGCGGATGTCACGCGCATCGGCGCAGCCCGTGGTCTTCATCAGGTCGTGGATCAGGTTGTAGTGCCAGCCCGACCCCGCGCGCGGCATTCCAACGGACAGAACAATCATGCAATCTCCTTGATCTTCCCCTCTCGTTTCGGCAGAGGGGCAAGGGGTGAATTTGAAATCGAAATCCCCGCCAGTATTCCTGGAAGCAACCAGATATTCGGCGTGGCCAACGAATCCTGGGTTACATTATACAGGGCAATCGCCAGCCACGCAAAAAGTCCCGCAATGCCGAGGAAGCGGAGGAATCCCCCGCGTTGATAAAGCGACAGGGAATCGGCCAAAGAGGAAAAAAGAAAGATGAAAAAGAAGACGAAACCAATCAGTCCCGTCTCGGCCAGCAGGCGCACGTAGAGATTCTTCGGGTTGGGGAAGAGTTTGCTCTCGGGGTTCAATTGCTTCGCGATCTCGGGTACGGTGGTCAGAGTCCAGTCGGGCAGGTTGTCGTAGACCCAGAAGCCGCTCGCGCCGAGGCCCACGCCTGAGAGGGGATGCTCCTCGAAAGCGGCCATCGCGCCCGTAGCGTACGCGCTGCGCCCGCCCACGTTGATGTCGACCAAGTATTCGCTCAGGCTGTCAGCAGAAATATCCCACAGGCGGTTGACATATTTCTTCTTATTGAGGAAAGCAAATGCGCCCGCCAACACAGCCACCAGCAAGACGATCAACCCGACGCGCAGCAGCCATCCGCGCCGAAAGCCGCCGAAGTACCAGGCCCACGCCGAGCGCAAGTGGTCACGTCCCACCAGCAGGAAGACCAATCCCGTTACACCCACACCGATCAGAATTCCACCGCGCGAATAGGTCGCCAGTAACAGCAAAGCAGACAAGCCAAGCAGCGCAGGCTCCAGCCAGCGGAAGCGCGTCAGGCGCATCTTCGTCAGCAGCGCCGCAAACAGGAGCGGCAGGTACATTGTCACGATCTGGCCCGCCAGCCAGGCAGGCTCGTAGGCTAGCCCCGAGATGCGGTTCGTGCGGACGAGTTCGCGCATCGAGAAGGCCAGCTGCCAGTGCGTGACCATTTCCTTGTTGAGCAGGCCCGTGTAAAACGTGACGGCTTGCAGGCCGCTCCAGGCCAGCTCCACGCCGAAGCCGACCAGCATCCAGCGCAGGGTGAATTTGACCTCGGCTTCGCCGCGGTTCATCCAAACCGCCGAGATGAAAAAGGCCAGCCCGATCACGAGAGTAACCAGGGCGCGGACGGCGCGGTCGAAATAGTGCTGTCCGCGCAGAGGGATCGGGGCGATCAGGACGCCGAAGCTGGTCGCCGCCAAAACGGCGAGGGCAAAGGCTCCCAGCAGAATCGCGCTCCCCGTCCACGGGAAGGGACGCTGCTTCCGAACGGCCTGAAGCAGCAGGAGCGGCAGCAACAGCGCCAGCGGATACAGCGCCAGCGGACGGACGAGAGTACTGTCACCCAGAAACGGGAACCAGCGATAACTGGTGACGGGCAAAGACACCAATGCCGCGGCCCAAAGAAATTTCACCACAGAGTTCACAGAGTACACAAAGGCTTTCATCTTTTAAATTCTTTGCGCGCTTCGCGTCTTCGCGGTTCAAAGAACAGAATCCCCAACGCTCCCAGCAGCCATGCCATCACTGTCCCCGCCAGTAAATATGCGCTGAGCGGAACACTGCGCTGTTTGGGCAAATTGCCCGCCTGCGTCACCTCAATTTGGATGGCGGCGTTCAATCCATCCTGCGCACTGATATTGTCCTGCGCGGCCTCGGCAAAGGATTCGGCCCACGTGGAAGCCAGCGCCTCGGCACGCTTCGCATCGGAATCATCCGCGTAGAAATGCCAGCCTGCCTCGGCGGGTTGACTGAGTTGCAGCCTGCCCTCGTGCAATTCGCGAACAGTCACATTCCCATCCGCATCCGCCACAGCTTGCAGCACCGAATCCGACCAGGCGATCTCTTCCAGTTTGCGCGTCTCACGTTCGAGATAATAGAACTGCTGACGATCCGTCTCCTGCGGCCAGGCCGTTTCGAGGTTGAAGTCCACGTTGACGGTGGCCCGCGCGCGATACGGCGGCGGCGCAACAAAGTAGATCGCCGCGCCCAGCAGCGTGCCGATCACAGCGGCCAACAGCCAGAAACGCCAGGCCTTGAGCAGGCGGATTAAGTCATCGAGAGAGGGAGGAGAGAAGAGAAAATTCATAAAAACTTTTTGTCCTGAGTGGAACGCAACAGAGCAAAGTGCAGTAAAACGCTTAGGCATAGAAAACTGCCTGGGATGCGTACAGACGCCTATCGTCAGGTCTATGCTTTGTTGGGAGGCTTATAGTCATGTTTGATTTTTCTTCTAAATAACAAGATAAACGCAGCAACTGCTATTACTATGGCTACGAGAATTATTGCAATTGAAATATAGTTCCATTGGTTATTGGAATAATTGACGCTGTCAGTCCACTCATAATTTTCGGAACACAAAAAAATAGGACTTGGTATCCATCCGATAGGGTAAGATGCTATAAAAACTTTATTTTCATTATTCAATGTGCATTGCTTTGCAATTGGATTAACAACTAAATTGGGGCAAATATCTTGTGCGCCATAATGACCTTTTGTGCAACAGAGAGGTTTTTCATCGAAGGTGCAGGAATAATATGGTATCCATATATCTAGCTCTGTATATCCTTGAGGGCATTCCCCGTTTAATATTTCCCATCCTTTTGTAGGAACGCAAGTTTCACACTCATCGCCTGTGTACATCATTCCACATTCTTTGGTTGTGTGATTTACAACCTTTGCAGGTTCTGACGGCGCAGCCAAAGTAACCCTTGTAAGAAATAAAGATACAACCATTAGACTAACGCATAAATAAAAGATTTTTATCTTTTTTTGCATAATTTCTCACCTTCATTGCTGTTCATTACCAGCCGCCCAGCTATATCTTCAATATCTTGCGCCGCCGCCAGTTCCACACGGGAGCCACCAGCTTGCGTACGTAATACTTCGCCACGATGGGCGCGAAGAACGAGCCGCCGTCGCGGTAGTGGACTTTGAGCATCTCGGGCCAGCAGCGGTCATCGGCGGCGACGCTCTTGCCCGAGGAGTGCATGCGGAAGTTGGCCCAGGTCTGGCCCGCGAGGTATTGGATCGGCGACTTGGCGGCAATGCGCGTCCACAGATCGTAGTCCATCGCGAAATAAAACGACGGGTCGAGTGGCCCGACCTGCTTCCACAACTCCGCGCGGAAGAACATGGTCTGCTGCGGGATGTGGACGTAGCCTTCGCGCAGGCGGCGGTAATCGGTCTGCGCCGCGCCAAACTTGCCAATCACGCGCCCGTGCTCGTCGATGAAATTGCAATCGGCATAGACCATCCCAACCTCGGGATGCTCGATCAGATATTTCACAGCCCTGCCAACCGCGCCAGGCTCGTAGGTATCATCCGAGTTGAGCCAGGCCAGGATTTGACCCGTGGCACGGGCAAAGCCCTTGTTGATGGCGTCGGTCTGGCCCTTGTCCTTTTCACTGACCCACCAGGCGAGGCGGTCGGCATACTTCTTGATGATGTCCACGCTGCCATCGGTCGAGCCGCCGTCCACGATGATGTACTCGATGCGCGGGTAATCCTGGGTCAGCACGGATTGGATGGTGGACTCCAGATAGCGCGCCTGATTGAACGATGGCGTGATGATGGAAACGGTGGGAAGGGCAATCTTGGACATTTATGCCGCTTTAGATTTTTTTCTCGATGTACTTAACCCCATCCAAGCCTTTGAAATGTTCATCCTGTGTCCACAAGATGGCATCATGAGCGCGCGCCGTCGCAAGGATCAAGCTATCGGCCATGGGCAATTTCAGTTCCATGGAAATATGTGCCGCACTCATTGCAAGCGATGCATCCAGGTCAACAATCTGACCCTCGTGCATGTCGCTGACGTTCGTACGAGCAACGCTCACGTCCCGCTGCAGCATGATGCGCTTGAACACCTCATAAATGCAAATGACCGGCACAAGCAGATGTTCGGTATCTTCGATGGCAGGGGCAAAGAAGTCAGCATTCCCTTCGCCAGAAAAATATTCGAGCCAGCCAGAAGAATCCACCACATTCATACGCGGTCTTCTTCGTCGCGCTCAATTGTCGTATCGATACCTTTAAGAGATCCTCGCGACTCCCTAATGGGGCGAATTGGGATGAAGATCAACTGATTATCATAGGCCAGCGCTCGCATTTTCTGCCCAGGCTTGACGTGAAGCGCTTGGCGCACTTTTTGTGGGATAACTACTTGAAATTTAGGTGAAACAGTCACGGAATCCATACAATTCTCCTATCGATAACTAAATCGTCATACGATTATAACATAACTGTCATCCCTACTCCCACTTCACATCCGAATAGAACAAGCCCGCCACATCCTCGGTCAAAGAGCGGATGCGTGTGATCTCCTCGGGCGTCAGGCGTTTCTTCCAGTTATCCATGCTGGCGCGACTGTCGAGCTTGACGGAGTGCGTCTTGTTCCTCGAAAGCTCGGTCGGGTTCTCGGAACTGCTGGCGTTGAGGATGGTCTTCTCGGCGCGCGGGGTAAACTCCAGGCCGAGGGATCCGTACAGGGCGCGGAATCCGCTCACGGGGTCGAGGGACAGGTCTTCGTGGCGCACGGCCTGGATGGCGGGATTCGACTGACAGTCGCGGTGCACCGTGCGGTAGATGATCCGCCAGAGCAGCGCGGCCTGGCCGATGACATCGTCCGTGGGCATGGCTTCCATATCGGCGCGGTCGGCTTCGAGGTGATCGCGCATCAGCAGCGGCTGGTCGAGCAGGTCGCGGAAGTTGAAACTCCAGTTCAGGCGTTTGAGGCTGCTGGCAAAGGCGGCGGGATGACGCACGGTCACCACCACCTGACAGTTCAGCCGCTCGACGAACCAGGGCATCGAGAAAACCGCGAACGGATCCTTGATCAGCGTCCGCTCGCCGTGGATGCTGCCGATGAAGAACGTGTGGTAATCGCGGATCATGCGCAAAAAGTCCTTGCGCGAACGGATCGAGCGCAGCTCGGTCAGCAGGTGATAATCGTAATCGAGCAGTTCGTGGAAGGCGAGCAGATACTCCGCCTCGTTCTCCGCCGTGATGTAGGTGTACCAGCGCGTGACGGGCGCGCGGAACACACCGCGCCGATGCAGCACGTTCAGCGGCTCGCTGATGTAAGCCACGCCATCTTCGGCGGCCAGCATTTTTCCCACCCAGGTCGTGCCGGTGCGATGCGCGCCCGTCACCAAAATCGGGCGCTGGTTATCGGAGGTCGTAGATGACATAGCCATCTCCTTCTGCAAAGATCGGATAGGTGGCAAGGCGTTCTTTTAACATGGGTTGGGCCTTCAGTTCATCGGGCAGGGTCACCAAAAAGAAATCGCGTTTGGAGGCCAGATTCTTAAAGCGCTCCTCGAAGTCGGCCTGCGCGCCGCGCAAATCCTCGTGATACGAGAGGTCGCCCGCCAGCGGCCATTGCGCGGTATCGAGCCAGCCCCAAAAATCCAGCCGTGAGCCGTAGTCCTGGGTTAATCCTACCACGCGGGCGTCCTGTCCGAGCGTCTGGCCGATCTCCGCCCACATGGCGGCCTCGGGGCGATAATCCGTGGATTTGAGGGTGGAGCGCACGTCCCATAGGACGCTGACCAGCCCCAGGGCGAGGACAGCAGTGGACAGGAGCCGCATCCACCTGGAGCCTGTGGTTGATTCCGTTAAACGGGAAAGCACCCAGGCCCCGAGCGGACTCAGCGACAGCGCCGCGATGGGCAGCAGCGGCAAATTATAATAATCGTGCGACCAGATGTGATAGTCGAAATAAAAACCATAGACGAAGTACGCGCCCCACAGCCCAAGGATGAATCCGCGTTGACGGAAGAAGAAGATGCCCAGCAGCGCCAGAGCGAAGACCAGTCCCAGCACATGATTGAGCGTGGACAGCCAGTTGAGATAGAACGCTGGACTGGCCAGCAGCGACGGGATGAAGCGTCCGCTGAATTGCTGACCGAGGAAGCCCGCGATGTACACGCCGTAGATGAAATAAGCCGCGCCAGGCAGCACGCCCAGGGCAGCCATCACCCACACCTGCGGACGGCGAATTAATTCCTTGAGCGGGAGCACGCTCAGGGCCGCGCCCAATCCGCCGCCCAGCACGAAGAAGGCCGCCGAAAACTTAATCAGGATCGCCAGCCCGCCGAGGAGCCCTGCAAGAATGGCCCAGAAAGTTTCACCGCGAAGGCGCCAAGAACGCGAAGATTCTTTTTTGCTCTCTTCGCGCGCTTCGCCGCTTCGCGGTTCAACAGACTTCGCCCACTTCATCACAGCCCACCAAAACGCGAGGATGAACGTCACCATCAATGGGTCGGGCTGGAAACTGCGGCTGGCAAAAACAACGTAGGGCAGGAAGAGATAAAAAGCCAGGGCCACCAACGCGCCATCTTCCGAGACCAGGTCGCGCGCCAACAGGTAGAGGAAGATGCCGCCAACCATCCAGAACAAAATCGAGTAGGCGCGTCCCACCCAGACCTGCTCGCCCGTGAAGCGATAGGTCAAAGCCGTCAGCCGCTCGATGATCTCAGGCTCGATCTCGGCCTTGGACTTCCACTGCTGCACCGCAAACTGGCGCTGCCATTCGGGCACGTCGCCGCGTCCCTGATAGTACATGCCGCGCGCCTTGAGCATGGACAGCAACTGGCGCGTGGGATGAAAGTCCAGCGGCAGGTCGGTCAGGTCGTACACGCGGATACCCAATCCAGCGATGAACAGGATCGCCACGACCAGGATGTGATATTTGCTAAAAAAGGAGCGGGGGGAGGATGCTTTCATGGAGAAGAGTATTTTAACGCAAAGCGAGGGGTTTCAGAAAAGACGCCTTTTCTAGAATGGTCGCAACTCTGTACACGGATGTCGCGGATTACGCGGATTCACACGGAAAAGCTTTAAAAATCCGTGTCAAACCGTGTCCGTCCGTGTAATCCGTGTTCAAAGGTTTTTCTTCGCCGATCGAAGATTCTTCAACGATAGCGTTTTTCGCGCCATTGCAAAATGGCTTCGCGCAAGGCCCCCAGGCCCAGCAGGTTCAATAACGTCGAGACGAAAATATTCATCCGCTTCAAAGCCGTGGGCGGATGAATGAACAGCGCCCGCATCCACGCCGACAGGGCGGCGGCGGGCTGTCCGCCATCGAGCAGGTAACGCGCGTCCACGCGGTGGGCAGAGGCGCGCGCGCGGCGATTGACCTTGGCAAGCACGGGAGCGAGATGAGTATCTCGCTCTACGGTCTCCAAAATGCGGAAGGCTTCGCGCCCGAACTCGGCGGCTTTGGCGCGGTTCTTGGCCTCGGCGTGATAGCGGGCGGCGGCCCAGGTCTGGTTGACGTGAACCAGCTTACCGCGCTGGGCGATGCGAATCCACAGCAAATGGTCGAGTAGAAAGTGGAACGTGGAATCGAGTCCGCCCGTTTTTTCCAATGCAGAGCGGCGCAGGAAGACGGCAGGCTGTCCGATGATCTGGAAGCACAACAGGTCTTCCAACGCGAGCTGCGGATATTTGAGTTCGTTGGTGGTTTGACCATGTTCATCCACGGCCAACATGTCGGCGTAGACCAATACGGCCTCGGGATGCTCGTCGAAGGCCTTCACCGCCGCAGCAACCGCGCCAGGCAGATAATAGTCGTCCGAGTTGAGCCAGGCCACGATCTCCCCATGCGCGCGCGCAAAGCCCTTGTTGATGGCCTCGGCCTGCCCGCGATCCTTCTCCGAGACCCAATACGCCAGGCGGTCGGCATACTTTTTGATAATGTCCACGCTGCCATCGGTCGAAGCACCATCAATGACGATGTACTCGATGTCCGCATACTCCTGTCCCAGAACAGAGCGCATCGTCTGTTCGAGATAGGAGGCCTGGTTATACGAGGGGGTGATGATCGAAACGAGGGTCATTTCCTGAGGTCATACAACACGAACCCATCGCCATCCGCGGCGACGGGATATTGCTCCAGAATCTTCTTCAAGTCGGGCTGCTTGTCGAGCTGGCCGAAGGCGGTCACGAGGAAATAGTCCCTGCCCGCGGTGATCTCGTCGAAACGGGAGGCGGTGTCGCGGTCGGCGTTGCGCACATCCGCCAGGTCGGTGCTGAGCGGCCACAAGCTGACCCTGCGCCAGCCCCACAGCATCAGGCGATAGCCGTAATCCTGCGTCAAGCCAATCACGTCCGCGTCGGCGGGGATGGACTTCCCGATCTCGGCCCAGACCTTCGGCTCATCGCGGAAATTTTCGGCGACGAGGATGGAGCGCGCCACCCAGGCCTGGTACCCGACCAGGGCGATGATCACCGCGATGAAAGCAAAGCGCGATCCCCGCCCCTGGCCTGCTGCCGCTTCGAAAAGCGGATTCAACGCCCCAGCCAGTCCCAGCGCGATCATCGGAATCAGCTGGATGTGATAATAGCTGTGCGTATACATCTGGAACGGAAGCGTGAACCCGTAGGCCAGGTACCCGATCCACAAGCCGATCAGCAGCCAGCGCAGACGCGGCGGCGCGAGGAAGATGCCCGCCAGGCTGGCGAAGAGCACCGTCAGCCCGAAGAGACTGCCGAGGAAGGCCAGCCACTTCGAGTAAAAGTCCGTGGTGGTGACCAGTTGGAACAGGGCCGCCGACCAGTTAAAGAAGTATTCCGTCGAGCGGCCTGAATGAAGCAACACATAAAACGTCAGCGCGGGGATGACCATGATGGCCCCCATCGCCCAGACCTGCTTCGACTTCCAGAAACTCCAGCCCAGCGTGAACAGCACCAGCGCAATCGCAGCCGCGCCCACGAAGAAGGCAATGACGATCTTGACCAGCGTGGCGAGGCCGAGGAACAGGGCGGCGAGCAGGGCCCATTTCCAAGTCTCTTTTTTGGAGTCTGGCAGCTTGCTGCCAGAACGCGCAGGAGCTTGCTCCCGCACTCCAGAAGATTCAGACCAACGGTAGAGAAAATAAATCCCGACCACAAACGCGGAGGTCATCAGCGGGTCGGGTTGAAAGGAGCGGCTGGCTTGCACGGAGAAGGGCAGTACGAGGTAAAAGGTCAGCGCGCCCAGTGCGGCCCATGGAGAGGTGGCGCGGCGCATCAGGTCGAACAGCGCGACTCCCGCCAGCAGCCAGAACAGGGTTTGCCAGATGCGCGGGATGGCGTAGTTCTCGCCGCCTGTAAGGCGATACGTCCATGCGACCAGAGTCTCGATGATGGGCGGCTCGTACTGTCCCACCGTGCGGTGGAAGGACTCGGTCAAGGCCAGGGTCTGCGGATCGACGTCGGGCAGCAAGTGATAATAGATGTCGCGGGCGACAAGGGTGTTGCGCAGCTGGCGTGAAGTGTGGAAATCCAGCGGCGGATCGGTCAGGTCGAGCAGGCGCAGAATCCCGCCGAGGGCGAGGAGCAGGATGAGGATGGGGAGCCAGGGGTGGGTTTTCATATCGGAATGCAGAAGGCGGAAGGCAGATTAGAAGAGGGAATTGTAGTCGACTTTGGGAAAGATGGTCAGCTTGCCGCCGACGGTCGCGTCCAGCACTTCGCGGCCTGCCTTTTGGTAGGCGTCACGCGCCAGGGCGTAGCCGATCTCGGAGGTGTCGAGGTCGGGCAGTTGCCAACGGAAGCCCTTGCTGAAGTAGCGCGGATCGAAGTGGTTGGGATCGTCGCCCGTCGAGACAACCGTCTTGTTGGCGTCGCCCTTGCTGGTGAAGTTGTGATCCACGCCGATCAGGATGACCTGCTCGAAACCCATGTAGAAGGCCAGTTGCAGGGCCACGTTGGTGACGGTGGCCCCCTCCCAGACGCGGCGGGTCATATCGTAGGCGAACTGCGGCCCCGTGTAGGTGGTGTGGAGGAAGACCATGTCCTCGGGCAGGCGCTGAAAGTGACGGTTGGAATGCCAGGCCAGGAACTTGGGAATCGGCAGGGCGGCAATCTCGTCGGCGCATTGCTCGATGACGAGATCGTTGATGGAGGCGAAGTAGGTGGTGCTGAAGCCTAACTCGGGGAACATCAGGTAGATGCGGTTCATCCCGAAGCTGTATTCATCCTTGAGCTTCGACAGGTCGGTCTGCTTGAGGCTGGGGCCGTTGCCGATGATAAAGCAGCGCTTGCCCGCGTGAATGTTGCGATACTCGTACATCCGTCCGCGGCTCTTGCGCCGCCAGGGATGCAGGTAGGCATCAGGCACCTGCGGCAGTCGGCGGATGGCGTCATAGGTGTTCTTGACGGTTTGGAGGACAGGGGTGGGGAGGAGGTTTTTGAGGGTTTGTTTCATGGATGCTCGATATTCGGGATTCGATATTCGGGAGTCGGCTGTCGAGTCTCGAATATCGAAAATCACTATTTCGTACTCAATCGCGCCGCCGTAATGGCATCTTTGATTTCAGGTAGAACGCCGAGTTGTTGCCACAGCCACAATCGGTCGGAGATATCCCAGATTTCTGCGATCTTTCCTTTGGCGACACGGAAGATGTTGATTCCTGCATACGTAACCGCTTTGTGGGTGGGCGGTAAACCAGCGTATTCGCCTATCTGAACACCGCTGAATGTCCAGCGAACCATCACGCGGTCGTTTTCGGCAATCATTTCGTCAATGGCCATACTCCAATCCGCAGACCAGACTTTCGTAAGCCACTTATAGGCGACTTTCTCACTTTGCGGATCGGACTCCACAGATTGTTGGGTAATGGCGGCATGCTGGATCGTATGAAACTGGAAACGAGGAGCAAAAATCTCATCACAAATATTAGGATCATAGCGAGCATCCTCAAAATATCTGCGGACGAGTTTTTTGTTATCTTCGATTGACATGAGATTCTACTCCGTACTCAATCTCGCTGTCGCGCCGCCGTCGACCACCAGCGCCTGGCCCGTCATGAAGGAGGATTGTTCGTTATCCGCGAGAAGTAGATGGTGCAAAAAAACCTAAAGGTTTCCTTTGCCATCGAACAAGTGTTTTAACGAAACATCCTCGCAAATTTTTCACCTGATCTGCCGGGAAAAAACTTTAGGATTTGTGTTCCAGGAGCTTTTCTTCAATGGCTTGCATGAATTTAATCGCCGACTCAAACACATCCATGGCCTGCTCTTTTGTGACAACCAGTAGATCGCGATAATCTCCCACCTGACGCATTTCAAAAGCGCGATGCAATATCTTGCCCAACTCTTTCGGCAAAATATTTTGTTTTATGAAGTGTTCGTCAAAGAGAGCAATAACGCCCTGATGTTTGGACGAGCCCTTGTCAATCGTGATGAGCAAGGCAAGCGCGGCGTAAAACATCGCATAATACGCCCGATTGATTACCCCGGCGGGACTTCCATTTTGTTCGAGCATTAGACGAGCGTCATTCAGCGCTTCGTGAGCACGGTCAAGGCGGTATTGAATCAATGCCTTCCTGTCGTATGGTTTCTTGCTCATGCAGCAATTCCTTCCCTTATAACTGCGCGATAAAAGGGTGATCCGGCCAGGCGTTTTAATTCATTCTTTTCTGCGGGTACGACAGATATGATTTTTCCCGCCTCGAATCCAACTTCCCAGGCAGTATCAAACGCAAGATTCATCATCTTGCTGTCCAATGAAGGCAGGATGACAAGCAGGTCAATATCAGACTCTTTGGTCGCATCGCCCCGCGCCTGCGAGCCGAACATGATGACTTTGACGGGCTGTCCCAACTCCTTGGTCAAGCGAATACGGACTTCCTTCGCAAGCTTGAGAGCGCGGACTCGGGGGCGTAGTTTCTTCATAATCCGATTATAACTTCTTTGATTGTCTACTCCGTGCTCAATCTCGCTGTCGCGCCGCCAGGGATGCAGGTAGACGTTAGGCACTTGCGGCAGGCGGCGGATGGCGTCACAAGTATTCCTGACGAGGCGGAGAATGGGGTGGGGAGGAGAGTTTTTAGGATTTGTTTCATAGGGAGAAGAAAGAGGAAAGATTGAGTGTTATTGAATCGAGAACTGAAGTAAAAGATCTATTATTCTGACTTTCTAAATGTCATCAGAGCAAGCAATGAAAGAACGAAGATCAAAATTCCAACTGGAAATAGTCCAGCAACAACTACTGCCATAAATTTCATTTGAGACTGTTCATAAAGAAAATCCCAGGAAATTGATAAAACATATAAAACGAATCCTCCACAAAGTATATAGACTGTACTTACAAACAAAAATAAAAAGGCAACAAACTTAGATTTGAGGCCTGATTTATTATCTGGTAGGCGAAACAGAAGCACCATAACAGCCGCAATTAATATGCACAATAACAAAAGGCCCAACTGAAGGAGCAATTGTAATCTGGGAGGAAACTGCACAAAAATGATTACAACCCCAAAAAGAGTGAGCCAATAAACATAGTTCGTTATATGGGCCCACAAAAGTGGTTTTTTTAGGTTGTTCACGCCAACCTCTCTTTCTTCTTTCATCTTTCTTCAATCACTCCGTGCTCAATCTCGCCGTCGCACCCCCATCCACCACCAGCGCCTGACCCGTCATGAAGGAGGACTGCTCGTTATCCGCGAGGAAGTAGATGGCGTGGGCGATCTCTGCGGGTTTGCCCACCTTGCCATTGACGGTCTTGCGGGCCAGGTTGTCGAGGCGCTCCTGCATGTCGCCGTGACCGACGTGGCCGCGGTCGAGTCCCGCGCGCAGCATGGGTGTGTCCACGGCGCCAGGCAGGATGGCGTTGACGCGGATGTTATCGGGCGCAAACTCGATGGCCATGGCGCGGGTCAGGGCCAGCATCCCACCCTTGGAGGCGGCGTAGGCCGCGATATTGGCCGAGGTCTGGATGGCATGCACCGACGAGACGTTGACAATCGCCCCGCCGCCTGCGGCCTTCAGCAAGGGATGCGCGAGTTTGACAAACAAAAATACCGAACGCAGATTGGACGCCATCACTGTGTCCCACTCTTCAACGCTGGTTTCGATCAACGGCTTGGCGATCTGCATCGCAGCGTTGTTGATAAGAACATCCAGTGTGGCGCTGAAATCACGCGCCTGCTGAAAGATTTGCTGAACAGACTCAGGGTGTGAAATATCAGCTTTTATGAAGCGTCCATTTTGTGGAAATCCTTCGCCGAAGTCAGCGCGGTCTACGCCGATGACGCGCCAGCCTTTTTTAGAAAAAAGGGCAACCGCAGCGCGACCAATTCCACCACCAGCCCCAGTCACCAACACAGTCTTTGAATCAGCCATGTTCTTTCCTCTTTCATCTTTCTTCATATTTTATGCCCAACCCCTCGACCAGATTCCTGATCGTATTCCAATGCACCCGCTCCCAGGCGGCGGGGCTGGAGTTGGTGTTGTGCGGGGCCAGCATGACATTGTCCATTTTGAGCAGGGGACTTTCGAGCGGCAGGGGTTCGAACTCGAACACGTCCAGGGCGGCGCCTGCGATGCGCTTGGACTGCAATGCTTCGATCAAGGCCTTTTCCTCGATGATGGGGCCGCGGGCGGTGTTGAGGATGACCGCGGACGGCTTCATCAGCGCAAAGGTGTCGGCATTCATCAGGTGATGCGAGGTGGGATTCAGGTCACAGTTGATCGAGACGAAGTCGGATTCAGAGAGTAGGGAAGAGAGAGTTGTGAGTTGGATGCCCGTCTCGTTGACGAAGACGTGGTCTATGTCGACAATATCATTTCCCAAAACTTTCATGCCGAAGGCTTTGGCGCGGCGCGTGACGGCCTTGCCAATGTTGCCGATGCCGATGATGCCGAGCGTACATTCGCTTAGGGCTTTGCCAGGAATTTTCTCCCAGACCCCGCGCTTCATGGCCGCGTCCATCCACGGCTGGCGGCGGGCGAAGGCCAGCAGGTAGCCCAAAACGGAATCAGCCACTGGGGTTGTGAAGGCGTTCGTCGTGCGGCACAGGGCCACTCCATAACGGGAGCAGGCCGGGGCGTCGATGGAGTCGATGCCCGTCCCCCATTTGGAGATGACTTTTAAACGGGGGGAGCAGGCGGCGATGACGCGCTCCGTGTAACGGTCATCCCCGCAGATGGCGCCGTCGAACTGGCCCGCATATTTCAGCAGGTCGGCCTCCTCCATGCGCTCCTGCACCTCGGGGACGATCAGGTCGAGGCCGTATTTCTCGAAGGTAGGGCGGAAGCGTTCCACGAATGGGATCATGTAGGGGGCGGTCAACAGGACGGTTGGCATTTATTTCTCACAGTCGTTTGGGATTTCGGAAAACTCATACAGCCTGGGCACGGGCGAGAAGTAGGCGGTGTCTTCGAGCAGCGGATAGTCGCCGCCGAAGTACAGGCTGAAGACCAGGCGGAAGGTGTTGACGGGCGTGATGTCGGGATAGAGCGCATCGGTGTGACCTGGCAGATAGTACGCGTTCAGGATCTGCATCCGCTTGGCCTTGGGCTGGAGCCACGGGCCGTGATCGCCCTGCAGGATGATGATGGGCGGCGTGTCCGAGTTCGCCAGGATGGTGTCGATGGCGGCCAGCATCTTCGTGTTCAGGTAGGTCAACTGATTCTGATAGCCCTGCGCATACAGGGTGCCCGGGTACACGCGCTTCGCGTTCCAAAAATCGGAGGGGTCGGTCGGCTGGCCGTCGGGGCCAAACACGAAGGGCGGATGCGGAGAGATGAGGTGGATGTAGGCGAAGGTCGGGTCGGGGTTGCTGGACAGGCCGTCGAGGCTGTCGAAGACCAGGTTGAAGCGGTCGCGAAACCCCTGGCCCATGACCGCATCCGAATCGACCCAGCCCAGGTTCTCCGCGTAACGCGCCAGGGTGGTGCGCAGGAAGAGCCCCTCGAACTCGCTCAGCCCCGAAGAAAGCGGCGGCGGGCTGTAGAAAATATCCACGTCACGAATCTCGTTCCAGGCGAAGCCGGTGGCGTAGTTGACCGTCTGGTAGCCGAGGCTTTCGAAATTGTACCGCACGGCGCTGTGCTTGAGCGAATCCCACAGGCGCGTGCGCCCGATATTTTCGGGGTTGAACAGGGGGTCGAGATCCTGCAAATACAGCATGTTCAGCGACGAGCCCAGCGAGATCTCGGTGCGCACGTAATTCGACTGAGCGCATGAAGCCACGTAGAAGCCGCGCTGTTCGAGGCCCGCGATGAATTCGCTGTTGTCGTACCCGTAGGCCGATTCGAGCAGGTCGGCGCGGGTGTAGGAGTCAAGGATGAAATAATAGACGTCGGGAAGCGGCTGGCCCTCGGGCGGATTCAACTCCTGGACGGGAGCGAACTCGGCCGCGACTCGCTGCCCGTCCCCCGCCCTGGACCCGAGCAGGATCTGCCCCCCAGACAGGATCAACAGCCCGAGCGTGACTGCGTTCAAGCCCGCAGCCGCAGAGGCAAATTCCAGCTTCGGGCGGGTCGCCCAGCGGATGGCGGCCAGCAGCAGCACGGCCCAGCCTGCCAGCAGCCACGGGGTCAGGTTGAAGTCGGGGACCAACTCCGCGATCAGGTTGTAGGCGTGGCCGTAGGTGAAGAACAGGGCCATCCACAGGGTCGCGAGGAAGGCGGCGCGGTGAACCTGGCGCAGGATGATCCAGAAGATGAAATACAACAGGGCGCCTAGGGCCAGCGAAGCCGGCAGGACGCGTATACCCGCGCCAGCCTCCACCTGGCCGATGTTGGCGGAAAGCAGGGCCAGCGCGGGATACAGGCTGAACGCGAGCGGATACCAGGGCACGGCGAACCACCGTCCCAGGCTGGATTTGATCTGGTTGAACTTATTCATTTTTCTTGAGGCGGCTGAGGAGGAAATCGGTGATGGCAAAATCGAGTTCTTCGTCGATGTCCCAGGCTTCGTCGGCGTCGATCTCGAACATGAGCGGATGGTCGCTGATGCGGTGGCGTTTGGCCTGCAGGTTGGCGCGGTTGAAGATGTACAGGCAGGAATTTTCCTCGTAGACGGGCGGCAGGTCCTGCGTCTGGAGCAGTTCGCGCGGATTGTGGTTGATGGCCGTGCCGTCCTGGAAGTACAGGCGCGTCTGCCAGCGCGTGACCGAGAAGAGCGAGTCGGTCTTGGGGTAATTGGCAAGCAGGGATTGGATGGCGCGCGAGATGGTGGCGGCCTTGAGCAAAGGATTGGTGCTGTGGGTCTGTAAGTAGAAATCGGCGGGGAACCGTTCCGTGTCGTGCAGCAGAATCTCGTTCATGGGCACATCGTCGGCACGCAGCGACTCGGGGCGGTTGATGGTGGCCACCTGCGGGAAGTGCTGGCGCAGGCCGTCCATGACGGGTTCCGAGTCCGTGTCCACCACGATCTGATCGATCTCGGGCACGTTCAGCAGGGTCTCGATGATGTGATGGAAGAGGGGTTTTCCCGCCAACGGACGGTAGTTCTTGCCAGGCACACGCTGGCTGTGGTGACGCATGGGAACAAGGGCAACGAGTTTCATAGAAGGCGATTATACCCAGCGCGCTCACAAATTGCGCTTTTTTTAGAGAGGGAGAAGCGTAATTTGTGAGCATGGGTATCATACCGAATTGACCTGAAAAACTGGGGGGGGGGAGCGCAGGTGTCTAATTCTGCGGCCTTGCCGAAGGCATTTACCACGGAGCATAGAGAGAAAAAAGATTAACTGGGCTTACGCAAAACCCATAAGCCATCCGCGTTAGCGCGCTGGATTGCAAATCCAGCAGGAGCCGAAAAATTGTGCTTACAACTGGTCTGCTTTTTGTTTTTCCATCAAAGCACGGCGTTGAACGGCATAGAGACCAAGTAATGGACCAAACAGCCATACAAAACAGGCAAACCACGAGATCGAAAAACTATTCACTACAGCCTGGGCGGAGAGGTCACAATTCAATGAATGAGGCATAAACCACACCATGAATCCAATCGGAACAAATGCCGCTGTCATACTGGCAAAAAAGAAAGCCCACAATGACCTGGGCGTCTTCGGAACAAAGCGAAGGTATTGAAGCAGTATAATAATCGAAGCGCTAAATGACAGCCTTTCCACCCCTTCCATACGAAAGAAAAGGCTGGGCTCAGACAACCACTCTTCAACGCGGATCGAACAATCGTTTATTTCGACTCTCCAATCAACTTCATCATGCACTGGCGCGTTTATTACAGATTCGCCTTGAGATGTTTGGACAGTCACATTTATATGGCCCCGAGGGAGAAATACTCCCAGATAACCGATCAGAAAACTGAACACAATCGCAGTGAACGGTTTGAGCGGAACAGCCAGGATCATTTTTTGAAAATTTGTTTTGAACATGAGCGCCACATTCCAAATCGTTTAACCATTATACCGAATCGGCTCCACGTCGCGCGTCTTTTTCTTTCTTTTCAACTCGCTCAAGACGGTGTCCCCGCCGCCAAGGACTGGGGCGGGAGCATTTATACAAGAGGTCTACTGCCGCCATTTTACGGACGGCGGCGGGCAAAATAATTAATCGGAAAATCGATGGTGTTCACCCGTAAAATACCACCTGCCGCCGACCCTCACCAATATGAATTTCCTGTAAAGGGAAAAAGGATTACAGGCTGAAATCGGCCTCGATTGAAAATATGGATATGGAAAATTCAAAGAAGCACCATTCAAGCGATGATCGATCATGCTGGTAGATTTGTCTTCACAATCCAAAGGAAAGGCAAAACCTCTTGTAAATGTTCCCAAACCCACCTCGCTTCTAAATTCTGGGGAAAAATAAGAATACGCCAAGGCATAATCTCTTTCTATAATCGCATCACAATAACCAGAATAGGTTTTGGTGATTAATGACTCCGTCCACAATTGATAACCTATGCCACACCCAGTAATTGTCATAAAGGACAGCATCAGAATAACAGGGATGGATTTCTTTGAAAAATAGGCAAACAAATCAAAACGAAATTCAACCAACAACACTAATAAGACCCCCAAGAAAAGGTACATAAAGTCCCAATCATTCCACCAATTAATGTAATGTAGTTTAAGGTAGAAAAAAATCCAGATATCGTTACATGTGTGTCCGCGAAACAATGAATAAATCATATCACGACTGGCAATTAAGCTTAGGAAAAGCAATACAGCGCCAAATCCACCAGCCAGCGTTTTGACTATCAATTTGATCCAGAATTTCATAACCTCTCCTTTTCGTATTTTCCAATTACGTGTATCGAATCGGCTCCACATCCCTTTTCTTTCCCTCTTTCCTCTTTCTCTCCCTCGCATAATAAAACGTCTCACGCAACTGCGGTGTGACCAGGCTGGTCTCGCGGTGTCCCATGCGCGTGCCGTGGAATTGCATATAGCGGAACCAGAAGATCGAAGCGATGTTCTGCCACAGCAGGCCCTCGCGCGCGGCGTGCCACAGATCGCTCAGGATGTTGGTCGCGGTCAGGCGCAGGAAGTCGTAGTAATTGAAATGCGCCTCGGGATAGATGCGGCGCAGCGCCATCGCCTCGCGCCGATAGCGGTTGTACACCCCGCGCGGCGTCTCGTTGTGGACGTGGATGATCTCGGCCTCGGCCACGTAGGCGATTTTATGTCCCTGCTCCCTGGCCCACTTGGCCCAAGCCAGGTCTTCGAGTCCCGTCAGCGTTTCGTCGTAGGGATTCTGCTCCCACAGGCTTTTGCGGATGGCGGAGTTGGCGTTGTTGCAAAAGGCCGTCTCCTGGCGCGGCTGGCTCACGTCCGCATACCATTGGTGATAAATTTGCTGTTCGGAAAATTTGGCGTTGGCGGGGCCGCGCTGCTTGCCGTAGGTCAACCCGACGGTTTCATCCTCGAACGGACGCAGGAGCGTCTCCAGCCAATCGGGATAGACGGGATAAACGTGGGCGCTGGCGATGACGACCCGTTCCCGCGTCGCGGCCTGGGCCCCCAGGTTGAGCGACCGTCCAAACGTAAACTCCGCGGACGGAATGTGCATGATGCGCGTCCCGAAGGACTCGGCTACCGCAACCGTGCCGTCGGTCGAGCCTGAATCGACGAGAATGACTTCCACGTCCCTGACGGTCTGCTGGCGGATACCCTCCAGCAGGCGCGGCAGGTGGGCGGCTTCATTGTAGGCGCGGATAACGAGGGAGCAGTTCATGAATAATGTTTTGTCCTTCTCCAGATTTCATCCCAAGGCAGGCGGACTTTGCGGCAGAAGTAAATCTCGGGCGGGTCGGCCAGATCGTTCTCGACGCCATAAGAGTTACGGGTCGTGCCAACCACGGTACAGTCCTCGAAAAGATAGGTCGCATATTGACGTTCGAAGCCCACGACGATCACCATCTGCGGCGGCGGATTGCCGTAGCCGCGCAGCCAGAAGGTGTCCGACGGGCTGATGGCCTGGGGAAGTCCATACTCGCCGCCATAGATGTTCAACGCGGCGGCCTCATCGTTCTCGCCAGTCAGGATGCCCGTCCGCGCCTGATCTTCCGCTGGCAGGCCCGCGTACACCTCCCCAACCGTTTTGATCATTTCGTCCCAGCCGATTTGTTCGGTGAAAGAATCGTTGACCCTGGCAACCACGTTCCACCAGGCCGAGTTGATCGGCGCAATGGGCAGGGTCAAAACGCCGCTCAAAAGCGCGCCAGCCGCAATGCTGCCCCAAATGCTTCTCAACATAGACCTGGCCTTGTCAGTCGATGCCGAGAGAAGCCCACCATCCCAGGCTGCCGCGCCCGCGGCGATCAACATGGGATATGCACCCGCCATGTAATATCCGCGGCCCTGTGTGACCAGGTAAAGCAAAAACGGGATGACGTACATCCAACCCACCGCACGGAATCGCCTGCCCGTCTCCTTGAAGAGATAATACCCCAGCCCGGAGATCCACATGGGAATGAAAAATGGATTTGTGCAGGAGATGAACTGGTCGATAAGGTAACTCGACGTGCGGCCGATTTCAACGTCACGTTTGTGAATGCTCGCAAGAAAATCCAGCGAAATGAAGTCGTGTTGCACCTGCCAGAGCAGGTTGGGAAGGAAGATCAAAACCGATACGGCCACCCCGCCCCATAACCACGGACTCGTCAAGTAGCGACGCGCATCCGTCAACAGGACAGCGCCCACGATGCCCGCCGTGAAAAAGGCCATCGTGTACTTGGTCATCATCCCCAGCCCGATCACCGCGCCAATTCCCAACCACAGGCGCGGGTCTTCCGATCTCAACAGACGGATAACCAAATAAGCAAGCAGCACCGCCCAAAGGAAATCGAAGGTGACATACGTGACCGCCGCTCCCCAGGCCATGACAACAGGCGAAATCGCCGCCGCCAGCGTCGCCACGATCTGGGCCGTGCGTTTTCCGCCCAGTTCACGCGCCATCAAACCCGCCAGCACCATGGCAATGCCTTGCGCCAGCGCAGAAAACATCCGCGCGCTGACCAGGGACAAGCCGAGCAGGCTGATCGAAAGGCGCGTCAGAAATGGCGTGAGAGGAGGATATTCGACATAGCCCCAGGCCAGGTTGTAGGCATTGTCCACGACCACCATTTCGTCCTGATGAAATCCATATTGGTGGTTGGTGAACATGTGGAGAAGGAACAACGCCAAGCCCAACAGCACCAAAACCGTATTGTCAGTAAAGCTTTCTGCAAACCAACTTTTTTTCAAGGGAATTTCCTCATCGAATCCATCGAACATCATCGGCAAGGGATCTTTTTATAAAAATCGTTACCTCATTTTCCTGGCGCATTACCAATCATTATTTTGCTCATAGCCCAACTTCACCAAAAGGTCGCCCGCCGCATCCTTGAAGAGGCGTTTGTGCTCGTCGGTGAAATGCTTGCTCCACTCGCCTGTTTTGCCCGAGCGGAAGGTGGGGGATTTGGTCGGGTTGATGGACTCTTCCATCGCGGACAGGATCCGCTCGCGGGACGCGGAGAGCGGGGCACGGACCAGCAGGTGGTCGAGGATGCGGGCCAACGTCGCGGCGCGGGCGTGGATCAAGTCCTCGAAGTGCAGGGTCAGCACCTCGGGGCGGTCCAGCCAGCCCAGGTAGGGCGCGAAGCGGTCGGCGATGTTTGGGAATTCAACGTCCGCATCGGGCCGTCCCAGAATGCTGACCTTGAGCCGCGCGTCGAAATCGGGCAACGATTGATAATACGTGTGATGGACGTGGCGCTGCTCCATGTCGGTCACGTAGAAGACGTGCGAGACGACCACGTCGCGCGGGTCGCGGAAGATGAAGTAAGGCGTGAAGCGCGGCGAGCAGACGCGGATCACGGCCTCGGGGCGGGCGAAGAGATGGGCTGAAGCGATGTCGCCCGGGCGCAGGGAATCCAGCCAATGCAGGGCCTGTTCGGGCGCGCGCTTGACTCCGCTCTCGCCGTCGTATTCGGCATAAAAGGAATGAATCCGTTTCGAGAACGGCGCGACCTGCGCCAGGCCAAGCAAAATCTGATCGAGCAGGTGCGTGCCGCTTTTAGGGAAGGAAATGCCCAGCAGGGTCGGCCATCCATTTTGGGGCGCGGGCTGGGAGGCAAAGCGGACGTGCTGGGCGATCTTTTCGGTTTGATAGACGAGCGAGCGGAGGGAGCTTTTCAAATTCATGGGGATATTTAACCACAGAACGGCGGGCGTGAGTGACTTTCAAAGGCGGGCGGGGTTATGCTATTATCAATCTGATATGACACCGCGGTTTGTGGTCTGTTCGAACCTGCGGATGGATTCGACAAGGACTTTGCCGTGAAAATAACGATCTTCAACACCCCCATCCTGAGCTACCTCCTTCATCTTCTGGCGAGAGCCATCCTGGGCCTGATCGGCTGGAAGGTGGAGGGCCGCTTTCCCGACCTGCCCAAGTTCATCGTGATCGGCGCGCCGCACACCTCCAACTGGGACTTCATGATGTTCCTGGCGATCATCTTCCACCTGCGGGCAAACGTGCGCTTCATGGGCAAGGCCGAGTTGTTCCGCGGACCCTTCGCCTGGTTCTTCTACTGGTGCGGCGGCATCCCCGTGGACCGCTCCAAGTCCACGGGCCTGGTCGAACAGATGGTATCCGCCTGTGAAGCCTCGCAGAAATTCATCCTGGTCATCGCGCCCGAGGGCACGCGTCACCGCGTCACCGAATGGAAGATGGGCTTTTATCACATCGCCAAAAGCGCGGGCATTCCCGTGGTGATGGCCGTGGTGGATGGGATTCGGAAAAAGGTCATGGTGGGACAGGTCTTCCACCCCGGCGAGGATGCGGATGCGGACTTGAAGACCATCAAGGGCTATTTTGCGGGCAAGGTGGGGATCAATCCGAGAAGGAAGGAAATCACGCTGGAGAGGTAAACGCTCACACAAAAATGCCAGGCAGCAATACACGCTACCTGGCATTTTTTGTTTTCTGTAACAAATTATTCGTTGAGCAGGAAATCCTCGTTCTTCAACACCCCATCCAGGATCGCATTGACCGCATCGGACTCCAGTAGTTTGTCCAGGCTGAAGGTCTTCAGGCGCGTCTGTGTCGTGCGGACGGATGGTTCGAGGAAATCGCCGAACGGCAGGGAAGTCCGATACAACTGGTAATATAAAAATCGGCGCCCATTGCGTTTGAACTCAGCGGGGACATCGATCTTATCGGCATTCAAAAATTCTTCCGTCTTTCTTCTGACCTCGTCCACCGTCTGCGGAAAGAAGACAATGGGATATTGCGTGAAACGTGCCTTGCCCGCGCACAGCACCGCGGCGCCCATGATCGCGGCCTCCAGGCCGATGGTCGAGTTGTAGACCATGACGAACTTGGACTTCAGGATCAACTCGTATGAGCTGAGTGTCTCCTTCGGGCCGACGAAGACCACGTTTGGTTCCGTTTCGAGGGCGCGGCTTTCGGCCCAGCCTGCCACCGTTTCGCGGCTGGCCTTGCGCACGCGCAGCTCGTCGGGGTGCGCGCGGATGACGAACAGCGTGTCGCGGTGTTCGCGGATGATCTCCAAGGTCAGGTCGAGCCAATCGAACATGTCCTCGAAGACCGTGTTGGCGTGCGGCTGGCTGGTATCGAAGATGACGTTGGTAAAGACGGGCACGATTTTCTTGAAGCCCGCCGCCTTTTGCAGGAAGGACTCGTCGAGCCCCTGCATGTCCGCCCAAAACTTGATGCCCGCCATCGTGAAGTCGCCTTGAAAGCGCTTCGCCAGGTATGCATCCAGTTTTGCGTTTTGTTCCGCGTTCATCTCGAATGCCTCGGGAAGCGGAATCGGCGAGGCGGTCGCTTCGCCCTCGGTGAAGAATGCGGTGGCAGGTTGGAAGCCTACCTCGTGCGTGATGACCCGCAGTCCGCGTTTCTGCGCCACCCAGCGAGCGGTCGCTTCGGGGAAGAACTGCCCATTGAACACGAGGACTGCCCTCGGCTGAGTCAGATCGAGAAAGTCTGCAAATTTCCGCGCCACATTCCACGCGGACAAAATGTACTCGCGCAGCAGATGACGCGTGTTCCCGTCATCGCTCAGGTGATGGATGCGTAGAATCCAGCGCAGACCAGGCAGGCACAAGGGGCCGAGCGGAATTTCCTTCCAAACAAAATTCATCAAGTTTTGCAGGGAAAGTTTTTCGATGGCCAAGACAAGTTGCGGGTCACGTTCAAACTCAAACCAATTGACCTGCGACCTTTGACCTTCGACGTTCAACGTTGAACCCTTCGACAAGCTCAGAGCACCGCCTTCGACTGGCACCCCCGCATACAACGACTGTGACTGCATCACGCACGACCTGCACGGCGGCGCCTTGTGCGGATCGTCGCGGTTCGTGCCGAGGACACAATGACTCATGCCCGCGTTGCAGGCAAAGTACGCAACGGGGATCCCACGCAGGCGCAGCGCCCACGAAGCCAGCAGATGGAATCCACTGTTCCATGAGAGGTCATCGATGCCCGTGGAGGCCTTGAAGAACACGATAGGCGCGCCTTTCGGTTCAGGTTCGCGCTGCGCCACCTGTCGCGCCACAGCGGCCACCTTGAAATTATTGAAGCGGCGGACAAGTCCGCGTTTGATGCGTTGGGTGATAAATTCTTTCATTATTAACCACAGGGCAGTAACCCTGCCCTACCAATCATTATTTTTTTCATACCCAAGTCTCACCAGCAAATTCCCCGCCACCTCTTTGAACAGTTGCTTGTGCTCATCGGTGAAGTGCTGTTTCCAGCCGCCCGTCTTGCCTGAGCGGAAGGTGTGACTCTTCTTCGGCTGGATTGCCTCGACCAAAATCAACAATGCCTTCTCGCGCGGCGTGGGGATTTTGTAGCCTGTCTTTTCCACTTCATCGAGCATGGCGTGGAGCGTGGCGTCGCGGTTGTTGATCAGGTCTTCAAAGCGCAGGCACATCACCATTTTTTGTTCCAGCCATTGGAACACGCCTTCGTAACGCTGTTTGACGCTGACCATCTTCAGCCCGTCGCGCTCGATGCCGGTAATGGCCACATTGAGCCGCGCACCGAAATCGGGCAGCGATTTGTAATACGCATGCATCCCATGCTCTTCGTGCATGTCGGTCGCAAAGAAGACCTGTGAGACCAGCATGTCGCGCGGATCGCGATAGATGAAATAATTCACGCGATTCGGCGCACACAGCACCGCCACATTCTCGGGCGTCGCATCCACATAGCCCCAACCGATCACCCCCTGCGGCACATTGCCCAGGTCTGCGGCAACACGGTCAATCGTCCGCCGTCCGCCGTCCTTGTTGATCGTGCGGATCGGATCCGCATCCACGTAGCGATAGGGCATGATCTGCGTGAAGCCGTTCAGAATCTGCAACAACAAATGCGACCCGCTCTTCGGCTTGGAGTTGCCAAAGACGGGCGGCACCTCGTTGAAGGAAAGCCGCTTCCAGCGCCAGACGGCCTGGGCGGTCTTCCCTGCGGGGCGGAGTGTGCGGCGGATTTTCTGGGTCAGGGTCATGATTCAACGTAGGGGCGATGCGGCGCATCGCCCCTACCACATATTAATCGTCCGAAACCACGCGGCGCAGTTTCTTCATCGAACCCTTCTCGGATTCGTAGACCTTCTTCACGCCGTCGCCCATTCCCGCTTCGGTCACGCGGATGTATTTGATCAGCTTCTCGAAGCCGCCAGGTTCCACGGAGGCGGCCTGGTCGCTGCCCCACATGGCGCGGTCGAGGGTCAGGTGGCGCTCCACGGATGAAGCGCCCAAAGCCACGGCCACCGCCGAGGGGACGAGTCCCACTTCGTGGCCCGAGTAACCGATCGGGTTGTTCGGGAATTCACGGCGCAGGGTTTCGATCATCTTGAGGTTTAGTTCCTCAGGCTCGCACGGATAGGTGCTGGTGCAGTGCATGATGATCAGGTTCTCGGTGCCAATCACATCCACGGCCTTGTGAATCTGCTCCATAGTGGACATACCCGTCGAGATGATCATCGGCTTGCCTGTCTTACGCACATACTTCAACAGCGGCAGGTCGGTCAACGAAGCAGACGGCACCTTGTAGGCGGGCGTCTCGAACTTCTCCAGGAAGTCCACCGACGGCTCATCCCAGACCGACGCCATCCAGGCAATGCCTTTTTCGCGCGCGTAGCGGTCGATCTCGCGGTACTGCTCTTCGTTGAACTCGACCTTGTAGCGGTAGTCGAGATACGTGATGTAGCCCCAGGGCGTCTCACGCATCTGCTTCTGCTGTTCGGGCGGCGTGCAGACTTCGGGCGTGCGCTTCTGGAACTTGACTGCGTCCGCGCCCGCGTGCACAGCGGCGTCGATCATGCCCTTGACGATGTCCATGTCGCCGTTGTGGTTGATGCCGATCTCCGCGATGACGTAGGCAGGATGCCCGTCGCCGACCATTCGATTTCCGAGTTTAATTTCTCGAGCCATTTTTTCTCCTTGTTTTATGTCATTGCGAGGAGGGCGCTAGCCCGACGAAGCAATCTCCTGTTTTGGGAGGTTGCTTCGCTCCGCTCGCAACGACATTATTTATTTTTCAAAATCAGATCACACAACTCGCGCAGCGCCCCAAAGCCGCCGTTTGTTTTCAGCACATAATCCGCGGCGCGCAGCACTTCGGGATACGCATCCGCAACGGCCACGGCCCAGCCCGCCACGTCGAAGCATGGCAGGTCGTTGAAGTCATTGCCGAGATACACCACTTCAGACGCGTTCAAATTCTTCTCGGCCAGGATATTCTTGAGCACCTTGCCCTTGCCATCGAGTCCCATGCCGTGGATGGCCTGGATGCCCATCTTTCGGGCGCGCGCGCTGACCACGTTGTCAACCTCCGAAGACAGGATCATGACCTCGATGCCCGCGGCGCGCATCTGTTTGATGCGCATCGAATCGGCGCGGGAGGCTGCCACCGTTTCGACGCCGTCTCCGTTCACCCAGACGCGCCCGTCGGTGATAACGCCGTCGAAGTCGGTGACGACCATTTTAACGGAATCAGGCATCGGGCGGCGGGCTTTTCCAGGGCTGACCATCTCCAGGCCGCTGTAGACCAGGGCTTCGTACTTGGCCCAGTCGGGCAGCGTGTCGATGTCGACCGTGTACTTCGAGTCGATCACCAGCGGATAGATGACGTTGCCCGTCAGCGTGTGGCGTTCCAGAATCGTCGAGACGCGGATGGCGTCGATGTGACCCGTCTGCCAGTAGGTCGGCGGCAGGATCTGACGCGGCGCGTTGTACGGCTCGGCCAGGCTGTCGACCGTGAGCAGCGGCTTCATCGGCTGTTTGGGATCATCGAAGCGCCACATCTTGAACGGATTCTGGCCCGAGGGTACCACGCCGCGCACACAATCCGCATCGGGATGATCGAGCAGGATCTGTATCGCGTCGTCGATCAGCCCGCGCGGGCGGACAGGCGAGGTGGGCCGCAGTTGCACGACTACCTCGGGGTGATAGCCTTCGTGCTCGGCCAGCCAGGCCAGCGCATGCTCGAAGAGCGGCATGTCGGTGGATTTGTCCTGCGCGAACTCGGCGGGACGCAGGAAGGGCGTCTCCGCGCCGTATTCACGCGCCACGGCCGCGATCTCCTCGTCGTCGGTGCTGACGATGATGCGCGTCACATACTTCGATTGCTGGGCCGCGGCGATGCTCCACGCGATCAGCGGCCAGCCCGCGAAGCTGCGGATATTTTTGCGCGGGATGCCTTTTGAGCCTCCGCGCGCGGGGATGAGAGCGAGAATTTCAGTCATTGATGTCAAGATTTACCATATTCTTCATGCAATGCGAGTGAGCCCAGTATCGGTGAGGCGGAACAAAGTTGCCAAAATCAAAAGTGTATGGATGTATACCAATCACTGGAAGCTTTTCACCACAGAAGATACATTTGGCGTTCTTAGGGATATGACCATGCTCTTTGGGGCTATCAAAGCTAACATTGGGATGACATTTTGACACAAAGCATTGATCATGGGTATATAACCTGCAGAAGCTATCATCCAGCAATGCTACAGTTAACAGACTCAAATTCTGATTATCTGAACTAGAACACTCTTTGAAACAGCATTTCATAGGATACCGTTTTTTACCAAGCCGTCCACCCGCCATCCACGACCACATTATTTCCCGTCATGTACGAGGACGCATCCGAGGCCAGGAACAGCAGAGCGCCGTTCATCTCGTCCTTCTTGGCCATGCGTCCCATGATGGTCTTGGCGGAATAATTCTTGACGAAATAATCTTCGTGATTATTGAACACGCCGCCAGGGGTCAACGCATTGACGCGGATCTCAGTCTCAGCGTAATAGGCCGCGAGATATTTTGTAAAGCCCATCACGCCGCCCTTGGTGACGGTGTAATAGACGGGCTTGAAGGCCACGCGTTTTCCGTCCTTGATGTAGATGCGCTGGTCGGGGCCGTTCAGACCATAGGTCGAGCAGATATTGATGATGCTGCCCTTTTTGCCCTGGGCATTCATCTGCTTGACGCAGGCTTGCGTGACCAGGAACATACCTGTCAGGTTGACGTTCAAGGCCGCGTTCCACTGCTCGAGCGGATAATCCTCGAAAGCGCCCGGTGCGATACCTTTAGCCGCCGCGTCGGGATCGAACTTCGGGTCGAGGGCCGCGCTGTTGACGAGGATGTCCAGCCGCCCGAATTCCGCCACAACAGCGGCCACCATTGCGTTGACCGACTCGGGTTGGGTGATGTCGGTGGGAACTGCCTTGGCGCGATAGCCATCCGCGACGAGTCCCGCCGCCACTTTCTCGGCAGCCGCGCCGTTCAAATCGACCACAGCCACCGCCGCGCCCGCTTCTGCCAGCGTCTTGCAAAACTCAGCGCCGAGCAGCCCCACGCCGCCCGTCACCACAGCCACACGGCCAGTGAGATCAAACTTTTCCTGGATTTTCATTGATGTCTCCTGTTGCGCGAGATGGCATCCCGCGTTGCGTTTCGTCGCGCAATTTGGCAAATTGCGCGACGGTTTATGGCGCGGAATAGATCACGTCGCCGTTGTATTTTTCAACTTGCAATCCCTGGCCGAGCGCTTCGTAATAAGCCAGGGTCGCCTCCTCGGCATTCGCATCCCTGAAGATTACGATCACGGCCCTGCCTGCGCGCACTTCCTCCTGAAGCTCCCGCGCGGCCTCCACACTCCCGGGCAGTAAGGCGCCCGGGCGGCCCACGTACAGGTAGATCACGCCCGGCTGATTGCTGTGGATGACCACATCCGCGGGCAGCTCGCGCAGGGCGGCGATGGCGGGCGCATCATACCAGCGTTCGTTGGCGTAGACCTGTCCGCCGCGGCGCAGGTTGACGAGGGACTCGCTCATCCCAACCGCGGATACCGCGAAGAGGATGACCGTCAGCCCGAGGGCGATCCGCCTGCCTGGACCCGGGCCTGCCACCGTTTTCAAGCCGAACGCCAGCAAGAGCAGCAACGAGACAAGCATCGGTGACACAATCCGCAACTGGAACTTCGTGGCGGGGTCGAAGAAGGTCATCGTCACGACCAGCGAAAGGAAATAACCAAAGATGTACAGCCCGTTCAAAAATGAGATGACTTCGGGCTGCGAATTTTTTTCGGGTTGGAAGAAGCGCGGCAGGCCGACCTTGAGCGTCCAAACCAGCAATCCCAGCGCCAGCGCGATCAGGATGACCTCGAACAAGCCATCCACCTTGATCAGGCTGAGCTGCCAGTTCTGGATCGGAACGAGGAATTCCGAGAAGGTGCGGATGCCCGTGCGCGCGTTCGACTCCACGATGGGATGCCAGTCGATGGCGCGGTTGGTCACCGTCCCGCCCACGATGCGGTTGCGGATCGTCCAGGCTACGACAAATGGAACAAAGCCTGCCAGATAAATCCCTGCACTGACAAGTCGCTTGCGCCACTCGCTATGCATAATGACCAACGCCACCACACCCGTGGCCAACAGGGCCAGCGCGGCGTAGCGCGTCAGGAAAGCCAGACTGGTAATGAGTCCTGCCGCAAGGAGCAGGCCCTCTCCCCAACCCCACTCCCGAATTCGGGAGCCCCACTGGGGTGCTTCGCGAAGGGGCAAGGGGTGAGGGTAAAAATAAAAGTCAAGCAACAAAAACGTGACCAGCGTGAAGAACACGTACAGCGGCTCGCTCATCGCATTGGAATGGATCTTGAGCAGCGAGGGAGTCAGCAAAAATAACGCCGCGGTCAGCAGGCCGACGACTCGCGATTTCGTCATACGCAGGGCCAGCCAGCCCATCAGGAAGGTATTGAAGACAAACAGCAGCACGTTGAGCAGGCGCGCCGCCCGCAGCGGATCGATGCCCGTGACGAGACTGGTGAACGCCAGCGTCGTGGGGAAGCCGGGCGGGAAGTGTGTGACAGGCCCCGCGCTGACGATCCAGATCTCACGATAGCCGCGCCCTTCGAGCAGGGAGCGCGCGCCCGCCACGTAGGCAATCGAGTCATCGTTCAGGCCGAGTCCCTGCGGGGTGGCGTAGAAAAGCAACCCGCCTCCAGCGATGGCGAGCAAAGCCAGGGCGGCGAAAAAAGCCCAGGTCGGTCGCGGCAGGCGGGAGGCGGGGAAGGATCTCATTCAACAAAAAACGGAACACGCAACACGAAATCTGTAATCCGCGCTGCGTGTTCCGTCCGATTAACTTTGCGGCAGGTAACCCTGCTTTTCAAGATACGCGAGCACGATGTGGGCGTTCTCCTCGGGAGTCGCGCCGTAGCCCTTGAGGTTGATCTCGGGTTCGATCGGCGGCTCGTACGGATCGTCCACGCCCGTGAAGCCCATCGGCTTGCCGTCCTGCATGGCCTGGCGGGCTTTGGCATACAGACCCTTCACGTCGCGCTCTTCGCAGACTTCGACGGGGGTGTCCATGTAGACCATGATGAAGTTCTCGCCCACGAACTTGCGGGCCTCTTCACGCGCCGCGCGGTAGGGGCTGATGGCCGCGCAGATGACCGCGCCGCCGTGGCGGGCGATCTCACCGGCCACGAAGCCGATGCGCAGGATGTTGGTGTCGCGGTCTTCCTTGCTGAAGCCGAGGCCCTTGGAAAGGTGCGTGCGGACGACGTCGCCGTCGAGCACGGTGGCTTCGCGGCCGTACTGAAGCATAAGCTCGGTCAGCACCTGGGTGGTGGCCGACTTGCCCGATCCGCTCAGGCCGGTGAACCACAGGCAGAAGCCCTGCTTGTGGCGTGGCGGGTACATCTGGCGCAGGATCTCGGCGGTCTCGGGGCGGGTGAACCACTCGGGGAGCAGTTTGCCCTTGGCCAGGTAGTCATCGCGCACCTGCGTGCCCGAGATGTTGAGGGTCTTCGCGCCCTTGGGGACATCCTTCTCTTCGACGTAGCGGTCTTCGTCGGGCAGGTAGACCAGCATCTCGAACGGCACCATCTTGACGCCCAGTTCGGACTCGTGCTCGGTCATCAAAGTCTGCGCGTCATACGGCCCGTAGAACGGCTTGCCCGTCGAGTCGTTGCCCGGGCCCGCGTGATCGCGGCCGACGATGAAGTGGTTCGCGCCGTGGTTGCGGCGGATGATGGCGTGCAGCAAAGCCTCCTTGGGGCCAGCCATGCGCATGGCCAGCGGCAGCAGGCTGAGCATGGTGCTTTGCTTGTCATAGTAGTTGTCCACCAACGCCTTGTAGGTGCGGACGCGGGTGTAGTGGTCCACGTCGCCGGGCTTGGTCATGCCCACCACAGGGTGAACAATGAGCGAACCCTTGACCGCGGCGGCGGCGCGCTTGGTCAGTTCCTCGTGGATGCGGTGCAGCGGGTTGCGGGTCTGGAAGGCGACCACGTTATCGTGGCCCATCTCTTCGAGCATGGCGCGCACCTGCGCGGGGGTGTGGCGCAGGTCGGTGAAGTCGTGGTATTTGGGCAGGTTCAGCACCTTGAGCGGGCCGCTGATGCAGACTTTGTTCCAGCGGGTCATCTCGGAGACCATCGGGTGCTTCGAGTCAGTCGAACCATAAGCCAGGGCGGCCTCGGTGGCGGCGTCCCAGTGATAGACCTCATCGAGGGTGATGATGGCGATGGTGTCGTTGTTGGCGTTGCGCAGCACCAGGTCATCGCCCACGGTCGGCAGTTCCCTGGGATCAGCCGTCAGGGTGATGGGCAGCGGCCAGAGGGTGCCGTCCGCCAGGCGCATCTCGTGCAGGACGCGCTCATAGTCGGCCTTGCCCATGAAGGTGGTCAGCGGGGAAAATCCGCCCGTGGCGAGCAGTTCGAGGTCGCACAGGGCGCGCATGGAAATCTTGATCGAAGGCAGTTTGGCGGCGCGCGCCAGCTGCTCCTCGCGTTCCTTGCCCGTCAACACCAGGTCAACGAGTTTTCCGCCATAGGGGGGAATCAGTTTTGCTTTTGCCATGATTGGTTGCTCCAGTTGAATAATAAACTTCGGAAGTCTTTTAGGAGTCTTTTCGCCGCAAGGCGAAAGGTGGACTTCCGAAGCTTTGAGTTTTCACAAGCGCGAATTATACTCCAAAATTCAGCCAGTGAATTTTGGAATTTTCACCTGATTTTGGCTATGCAACCCGCCCCACCGCTACGTTATAATTTCAATATCATGAATTCCAAATTTCTGCGCAATCTTTTCTTCCTCCTGATCGTGGCGGGCTTTTTCTATTATGCCTGGCGCTACATCGAATCCACCAGCGTGACGGTGAACGGCGAAAAATACTACGTGCTGTTCGACGACGCCATGATCTCGATGCGCTACGCCTACAATCTGACGCACGGTCTCGGGCCGGTCTGGAACGCGGGCGAGCGCGTGGAGGGTTTCACCAATCCGCTGTGGGTCGGGCTGATGGCGCTCGTCCACCTGCTGCCGCTTCCGCTCTCACAGACCAGCCTGGTGGTGCAGTGGGGCGGCGCGGTCTTCATGGCGGGCACGCTGTACTTTGTCAAACGCATCGTCGAGCATTTTACCGATGACCCCTTCGCGATGCTCGGCGCGGTTGCGCTGACGGCCTTCTACCAGCCCCTGCACTCGTGGGCTTTGCTGGGGATGGAGGTCAGCCTGCTGGGATTGCTGCTCTCGGCGGCGATTTTCCTCAGCCTGGAGCGCTCCCGCTTCCCGATCTGGACCTACCTCCTGCTGGCCGTTGCGACGCTGGTGCGCATCGATATGGCGGTCCCGTACATCATCGTGCTGGCGGTCATGCTCCTCACCCAAAGGGATCACCGCTGGAAACACCTGCTCTGGGGCCTGATCCTGCTGGCGGTCTTCCTCGGCGCGCAAATGTACGCGCGTCACGCCTATTACGGCGAGTGGCTGCCCAACACCTATGCCCTCAAAGTGGAAGGCTGGCCTGCCAGTCTGCGCCTGCTGCGCGGATTGTACGCGCTGGTCATGTTCATCTATTATTCGAACTGGATGCTGATTCTGCTGCCGCTGGCGCTGTATTTCTTCCGCCGCGACTGGCGGGTGCTGCTGCTCCTGGGGGTCATCCTCGGACAGATGGCCTACTCCGTGTACGTGGGCGGGGATGCCTGGGAGGAGCACGGCGGCGCCAACCGTACCATTGCCATCGCCATGCCGCTGTTGTTTGCCTGCCTGATGCTCACCGTGGAGGAAATCCGCCAGGAAATGGTGGCAGAGTTCGGGGACAGGCAGGGGCCGCTGGCGGCATCCCGCCTAGTCTGGCTGATCCTCTTCGTCATCGCCCTGCTGAACTTCAACGCGCTGATCGGCGACTGGAAATCCATCGAGCGCTGGGCCTTTTTGCGCAGGCCCGATTACACGGCGGGCAACGAACGCAACCTGCGTATCGCGCTGGCCCTGCAAGAGACGACCAAGCCAGGCGCCTCGGTGGCCGTAATCGGCGCGGGGACGATCCCCTACCTGCTACCCGGGGACTACGCCATCGACATCCTCGGCAAGGCCGACCCGTACATCGCCAATCAAAATGTGCGCGTGCCGATGAGCATCGCCGACGTGCCGACCATGCGGCCCGGTCACATGAAATGGGACTACGCCTACACCTTCGGCGAGCTGCGACCCGACATCATCGTCTCGATCTGGGAGGGCACGAACAGCGAGGCCGCGCCCTATTTGAAGGACTACGTCTACGCGACCATCGGCGAGAAACTGCAAGTCTACCTGCGCAAGGATTCGCCGTATGTGTTGTGGGACAGGGTGATCGTGAAATAGCCCTTCGCCCTTCGACTGTGCCACAAAGAACGTGCGGCTCCGCTCAGGGCGAATCCATTCGTGGCGGATGCGGCCTATCTGCTGCTCAAGCCGTTCGAGTGGCTGGCGATAAACATTCTGAACAGGATCGTGCCGTAGAGCAACAGGTTTGCCATCAGGATGTACAATTACAAGTAAAGGAATCACGATCATGGAGTATCTCAGTTCATTCTTTGCGATCATCCTGCCCCAAACTCCTTTATTTCTGGTCGATCTGGCCGGGCTGGTCATTGCCATTCTGCAAAGGAAACGCCACCCCAAGGTGTCCCTGCTGGCGGGGATTTATTTTCTGGGCAGTTTCCTGCTCTCCCTCATCGGCAGCGGATTATCCCTCCTGCCGTTATATCTGAACTCCCAGGGATCTACCTGGTCACAAACTGGGCTGATCATGACGGGCATTGGCCTTGTCAGAGTTGCCCTGCAGACCATGCTCGGCATCGCCCTGCTCTACGCCGTGTTCGGCTGGCGCGCTGAAAATCCATCCACACCTCCACAGGAAGGAATCCCCCATGCCTGAAAAAGAAGAAACCACCAAGCCCGAAGAGAAGAAAGAAGACAAGCCGACCCCGAAGGACAATCTCGTCCAGACCCAGCACAGCGTCGTCATTGGGGGACAGGAGGTCAAATATACTGTCACCGCCGGGACAATGGTCATGAAGGAGGAGAGCGGCGACCGCGAAAAGGAAGCCGAGGGCGAGAAGCCCAGGGCGCAGGTTTTCTTTGTCGCCTACACCAGGGACGATGTGGAGGACAAATCCAAACGTCCGATCACCTTCTCGTTCAACGGCGGACCCGGCTCCTCGTCGGTGTGGCTGCATCTCGGCACACTCGGGCCGCGGCGCGTGGTGCTCGAATTCGACGGAAACCTGCCCAGGCCGCCCTTCCAACTGGCCGACAACGAGTTCTCGATCCTCGACGAGACCGACCTGGTCTTCATCGACCCGATCAGCACGGGCTACTCGCGCCCCGTCGAGGGACACAAGCCCAAGGACTGGCACGGCTTCAAGAAGGATATCGAGTCAGTCGGCGACTTCATCCGCCTGTACACCACGCGCTACGGGCGCTGGCTCTCGCCCAAATTCCTGGCAGGGGAAAGCTACGGCACCACGCGCGCGGCAGGACTCTCGGGCTATCTTCAGGAACGCCACGGCATGTACCTGAACGGCCTGATGCTCATCTCGGCCGTGCTCGATTTCACCACCATCGACTTCCAGGTCAACAACGACCTGCCCTACATCATGTTCCTGCCCGGGTATGCGGCCACGGCCTGGTATCACGGCGCGCTGCGTGTGCGCAAGCCGCTGCAAAAGCTGCTGGCCGAAGTGGAGAAGTTCGCGCAGGGCGAGTACGCCGCCGCCCTGCTCAAAGGCGACAGCTTGACCAAAAGTGAACGTGCTTCGGTGGTCGAGAAGATGGCGCGCTACACGGGGCTGTCCGCCAACTTCATCGAGCGTTCGAACCTGCGCATCAACGACCAGCATTTCTTCAAGGAATTGCTGCGCTCGCGCGGACAGACCGTCGGCCGCCTCGACAGCCGCTTCACGGGCGTCGACCGCCTGGGAGTCACCCATCAGCCCGAATACGATCCGCTGTTGACCAACGTGCTGGGTCCCTACACCGCTGCGTTCTACGATTACGTGCGCAACGAGTTGAAATATGAAACCGACATCCGCTACGAGATTCTGAGCGAATTCGTCCACCCGTGGAGCTACGCTGAGTTCGAGGGCCGCTTCGTCCACGTGGGCGAGACCCTGCGCTCCGCCATGACCTACAACCCGCACCTCAAGGTCTTCGTGGCCAATGGTTACTTCGACCTGGGCACGCCCTACTTCGCCACCGAGTACACCTTCAACCACCTTGGCCTGGACGAGTCCGTGCGCGGCAACGTCAGCATGGAATATTACGAAGCGGGCCACATGATGTACATCCACCTGCCCTCACTGGAGGCGCTCAAGAGCGATTTGGCGGGGTTCATCCAAAGCTCGAAGTAAAGCGAACGGTATCAAAACAGCCTCGTCTGAAAAGACGAGGCTGTTTTTGTTTTGCAATTTATGCGCTCGCGGCAGATTTGCAACCCGCCGACATCTCAGCGAGCCGCTGCGTTTACCTGACCTCGACCTGATACGCCGCCAGTTCGCGGGTGAAGCGGGTCGTGCCCGACACCACCAGGATGGCGCGCTCGCCGCTCTCCAGCGACAGCGGAATCTCGGCAACCTGGTCGGCGGTCAGTTCGATCATCTGCACCGTGGTACCATCCCTGCCTTCGATGATCAGCGCCAGGCGGAAGGTCTGCGGCAGGACGTTCTCGACGCGCACGAAGCCTTCCCCCACCCAGCCGCCGTCGTCGGTCTCGAAATCGGTCGAGTAGCCGACGGCATCCACGCGGACATCGTCGATCAGGAAGCCCTCGCCGTTGACAGCGGCATCGGTCACGTACTCGAAGCGCACCTGCACCTTCTTGCCCGCATAAGCGGACAGGTCGACGGTCTCCTCCATCCAGTCGTTGGTCACGTCGTTGTAGCCCCAGCCATAGGAATTGCCCGAGGGGTCATCCGCCGTGCCCGAGGGCGTGGTGATGATGTCCCAGGTCACGCCGTCTTCGGAGACCAGGAAGTAGACGTAATCGTAATCGGTCTCGATGTCGTACCAGGTGTTGAAGGTGAATTCGATTGGGCCGCTGACGTTCGTGAAATCGAACTCGCGCGTCAGGGTCATGTCCGAGTCGTCGCCCTTGTTCGACCAGAATGCGTATGACCCGGAGTTGGGGTCGGCGGGCAGCAGGCGCGTCACGGTGGAGCCGGTGAAGCTCAGGGTGAAATCGCCCGCGCAGTCGATGGCGATATAGTCCACGCCATACTGATGTACGCTGCGATCCAGCGCGGACTGCGGGCACGAGCTGACCACCTCGGTGGGCGAGGCCTGGCCCGCGTCGGGATAATTGTTATAGACGTAGCGGCCGTCTCCCACACTGCCATCCCCCACGATATTGGTCACAGCCCAATCCATGAACAGGTCATCGGCGCTGATGGGCTGGCCCGTCAACGGGTCGGTGGCATCGATGGCGCGCAGGGCATTGTCGATGCTGTCGAAGCCATTGGCGGGATCCTGCACCACGGCCTGGGTGGCCTCCTCGCCAAAGCGGTCGAGGAAATAGGTCAGGTAGATGAAGCTTGCGCCGTAATGCGGCGTGGTGGCATTCTGGTCGTTGGGCCAGTCGTTCAACTGCACATCGGGGTCCGAGATGTACAGCCAGTCGAAGCCGCCCGGGTCGTACTCGTTCAGGAAGGCCGCCAGTTCAGAGAAACCCTCGTTCAGCCATGTGGCCTCGTTGCGATCCTGGTACCAGTGGATCATGTGCTGGAACTCGTGCGCCAGCACGCCGTAGGTGAACTCGCCGCCCAGGTCGGTATTGTCCGCGTTGAAGACGAACATCTCGTGCGCGTTGGAATATTCGTGCGCCAGTGGGTTGAGCGAGTCGGCCGAAGAAAAGTATCCCGCAATGGAAAAGCCGATGCCGCGCGTATACAGGATGTAGATGTGCGGATCGCCGTCCACACCCGGCGTCCACTCGCTGCCGAAGAACTCGCGGTTGGTGGGATAGATCTCATTCTCAAAGGTATCCACCAGGCGCTGCATGTCCCGTTCGTCGAAGTCCACTCCATTCTCCACCCAGAAATACACGTGGGGCGTGGCATATTGCAGGGTGGCATCGACCTCGAAATTCTCGTTGGTGCTGATGTCGTTGGCCCAGAAGGTGGCCTTTTCCCCGACTTCACGCGGCGCGGCGCTCTCGGCCACCACCTCAGGGATGTTGCACTTGCCGTCCAGGCGGCAGGCCAGCTCACGCGGGTCGCTAAAGGGCACCACTATTGTCTCCAAAAGTTCGAGCGTGTTGACCGATATCTGGTCCGACGGAGGACGGGTGATCTGCACAGACGGGGTATTGGTGGGAACGATGTCAAAAGGAACCAGGGTCGGCACGTCGATGTTGGTGACGATTTCCTGGCTTATTGCATAGAAGATGTACCCGCCGACTCCGATCACGATCAGGCAGATGCAGCACAGAAGCGCGACGATGCCGACGATGATCGCGGTTGTGGAACTCGAGTTATTGGATTGCATGGGCGAACCCTTTCTGAGGAAAAGATTGGCCCATCATACTTGATTTGAGTGAAAAAGGGATTAGGAATTCGGTGGGATAGGCGGGAAGTGGATCGACACGGGATGCAGCAGGCCGACCAGGAGGACGACCGGGATGGCGAATACGAACGGCAGGAACACCGCCACCGCAGCCTGTCCCCATTTTGCAGTCTTGATCCCGTCCCTGGCCTCCAGGCTGTAGGCGGGCAGCCAGACCATCAGCCCGTAGACGAAGATCCAGAACGGCGCCTGGAGCAGGTTCAGCGAGCCTGCAAACTGCGCTTCGGCCAGGAAGCCCGTCAGCCCGAAGAGCAGAAAGACCGCCCGCGGAGAGAAACCCCAGCGGCGCAGCATCCAGGCCCAGGCGATGAACATCGGCACGAACACGACCACGCTGTGCAATGTCACCACGTCGAGATAATTGGCCGAGGCCGTGATGTACGCCGCGCCCTGGGGCACGCCAAAGACAGGAGCGAGATTCGTCATCGAAACGGTGACAGCCTCCTCGGTCAGCGCCAGCAGGGTGCAGAACAGGATGAACTTGAGCGCCCACGGCAGCGGAATCCGCCGGACGAAAGCACGCGCGCGGTCGCGCATCCGCCACATCAAACCCCCGCCGAGCGCGATCCAAATCAGCGTCAAGCCCGTCGCCATGAAGATGACGGCGCGGCTGTTCGGTCCCATGAAGAAGATGGCGATGAGCAGCAGGAAAGTCGAGGAGAGCCCCGTCCAAACGGCCAACACGCGGATCAGGGTGGGGAACGTCAGAAAGCGTCGCATGCAAGAGATACAGGCCAGCCAGTTGGATTGTTGCAGATTCTTTTCGCCCTACAACCACGCGCGCAACGTTCTCACGCGAGGATGAAAATAAAAAAAAACACGCACACAAACCTGTGTACGTGTTTACCTATTTACGTGTTTACGTGTGTACCTGTTTACTTACTGCCTTTCACACTTCCACAGGTTGTTCGGATTTCTTCACGACGTCACTGGTGTGGAAGATGATCCTTTCGTTTTCCACATCCACCAGCACGGTCATGCCTGCGCTGAATTTGTGCGCCAGCAATTCCACCGAGAGCGGACTCTCAACGTATTTCTGGATGGCCCTGCGCAACGGACGGGCGCCAAAGGCGGGATCGTAGCCTTCCCTAGCCAGCCATCTGCAAGCTGAATCGCTCAAATCCACGGTGATACCGTACTCGTTCAGGCGATCCTGAACTTCCTTGATCTGGAGTTTAACGATCTGCGCCATTTCTTCCAGCGCCAGCGGGGAGAACATGATGATCTCGTCGATGCGGTTGAGGAACTCGGGGCGGAAGGCGCCCTTGAGAGCCTTCTCAACCTTGTCGTGCGCCTCGCGGTCGTCGTCGGTAGCGGTCTTTTGCAGGAAGCCCAGCGTGCCGCCCTTGCGGACGTACTCTGTGCCGAGGTTCGAGGTCATGATCAGGATCGTGTTGCGGAAGTCCACCACGTTGCCCTGACCGTCGGTCATGCGGCCGTCGTCGAGGATTTGCAGGAGCGCGTTCCATACTTCGGGATGCGCCTTCTCGATCTCGTCGAACAGCACCACGCGATACGGGCGACGGCGGACGGCCTCGGTCAACTGGCCGCCTTCCTCATAGCCCACGTAGCCGGGAGGCGCGCCGAACAGGCGGCTGACCGTGTGCTGTTCGCGATACTCGGACATGTCGATGCGCACCAGCGCATCCTCGTCGTCGAACATGAACCAGGCCAGCGCCTTGGCCAGCTCGGTCTTGCCGACACCCGACGGGCCGATGAAGATGAACGAACCGATCGGGCGCGAGGGATCCTTGAGACCCGAGCGCGCGCGGCGGATGGCATCCGAAATCGCGTGGATGGCTGGCTCCTGGCCGATGATGCGCTCGTGCAGGCGCGCTTCCATGTCCAGCAACTTCTCAGACTCGGTCTCCATCATCTGCGTAACGGGAATGCCCGTCCACTGATGCACGACGCTGGCGATGTCGTTCACGTCCACCACCTCATCGAGCTGATGTTCCGCTTCCCATTTATCGCGCTTCTCCAGATATTCCTGTTCGTGGCGCAGGCGCTCGGCCTTCTTCTGGGCGGCGCGTTCGTAATCGCGCTCCAGGCCGGCCTGTTCCTCTTCCGCGTGCAGGCGGTCCAGTTCGCTCTTCATGTTCTTGAGATCGGGCGGCATGGAATAGAGCGCCACGCGCAGTTTGGCGGCGGCCTCATCCATCAGGTCGATGGCCTTGTCGGGCAGACGGCGGTCGGTGACGTAGCGGTCGGCCAGACGGGCGGCGGCCACCAGGGCCTCATCCGAGAAGTGGACTTTGTGATGCGCCTCGTAGCGGTCGCGCAGGCCGTGCAGCATCTGGATGGTGTCCTCCACGCTCGGCTCCTCGACGTAGATCGGGGCGAAGCGGCGTTCGAGCGCGGCATCCTTTTCGATATACTTGTGGAACTCATCCAGCGTAGTCGCGCCGATGCATTGCAGCTCGCCGCGCGCCAGGGCGGGCTTGAGCATGTTCGAGGCGTCCATGGCGCCCTGGGCCGCGCCCGCGCCGACGACGGTGTGCAGCTCATCGATCATCAGGATGATGTCGCCCTGCGAGCGCTGGACTTCCTCCATGACGGCTTTCAGGCGTTCCTCGAACTCGCCGCGGAAGCGCGAGCCTGCGATCATCGAACCCAAATCCAGGGCGACGACTTTCTTGCCGGCCAGGATCTCGGGAATATCGTTATTGGCGATCTTCTGCGCCAGGCCTTCGGCGATGGCGGTCTTGCCAACACCGGCCTCGCCGATCAGCACAGGATTGTTCTTCGTGCGGCGCGAGAGAATCTGGATCAGGCGCAAAATCTCGTTGTCGCGCCCGATGACGGGATCGAGCTTGCCCTCACGAGCGAGTTGGGTCAGGTCGCGGGAGTATTTCTCCAGCGTGCGGTAACGGGACTCGGCCTGCGGGTCGGTCACGCGCTGTCCGCCACGCAGGTCCTGGATGGCATCGTAGACGCGGTCGCGGGTCAGGCCAGCCGATTCCAAAATGCGGGCGGCGGGCGTGTTGCGCTCGGTCAGGATGGCGAGGAAGATATGCTCGGTGGAGATGTACTCATCCTTGAGGCGGTTGGCCTCCTCGTTGGCCAGATCGATGATGCGCTTGACGCGCGGGGTGATGAAAATCTGTCCCGCTCCGCCGCCGAAGATGTTGGCTTTCGGGCTGGCGCGCAAGGTGGCATCCAGGCGTTCGGTGAGCGCCTCGGAACTGACGTTGAGTTTTTCGAGAATCTGGGGAATCACCCCGCCGGGCTGTTCGATCAGCGCCAGCAGAATGTGTTCGGTGTCGATCTGATTGTGGCCGTAACGCTGGATGATCTCCGCGGCGCGCTGGGCGGCTTCCTGGGCACGTTCGGTAAAGCGGTCAAAACGCATCATAAGGTCTAATCCTCCGCAGGACAAATACCACTCCGCACCCTCTCAGGGCATAATGGAACCGGTTGAAAATTCGTCCTACTATGGGGGCGATTATAACAAAAGCGCGCCTGCGGTTTATCAATACCGTGTAAGAGGAGTGTTAGAGCATACGGCCGGACAACTCATTCAGACAAGCCGAAAAAACCACAGACGCGCTATAATTACCTTTAATGGCATCCATTCCCATCCCTGCGCGGGGCCACACCCACCCCAACCTGCGCTCGCTCAACATCCTGCGCGATCTGCCCACCGTGGCTGACCTGATCGAGTTGTGCTTTGCCAGCACTATGGACAACGAGGGCCAGCGCTACGTGGCGGACATGCGCCGCGCCGGGCGCGACGAGAGTTTCCTGAATTGGGCCACCAAGGTGGCCGAAAGCACCTCCCTGCCGCTGACGGGCTACATCTGGGAGGAAAACAACAGGATCGTCGGCAACGCCAGCCTGGTGCCCTTCCGCCATAACGGGCAGAGGTTGTACCTGATCGCCAACGTGGCCACCCACCCCGATTTCCGCCGCCGCAGCATTGCGCGCGCGTTGACCGAACGCGCCATCCAGCATGGCCTCGACCACAAGGCCGCCATCTGGCTGCACGTCCGCGACGACAACCCGGGCGCCGTCCTGCTCTACAGCGACCTGGGCTTTCAGGAGCGCGCCCGCCGCACCAGTTGGAAGGGCTATGCGGACCGTGCGCTTCAATTGCCGCAAACGGATATCGTCCTCGGGGGGCGCGCCAGCCGCGACTGGCCGCAACAGGTGGAATGGCTCCGCCGCCAATACCCCGACAGCCTGGGCTGGTACCACAAGTGGAATTTTTCCTCCCTGCAACCCGGCCTGTGGCACTGGCTGTACATGTTCTTCGTCGACGCCGGCATCCATCAATGGTCGGCCCTGCGCGGGGGGCGCCTCGAAGCGGCCCTGGCGGTGGTGCCCTCCGGGCGGGAGCCGAATGCCCTATGGCTGGCGGCGGACCCCAGGTCCAGGCCCGAGGCGCTGACCAGTCTCCTGCTCCACGCGCGGCGGAATCTGACGGGGCATCCGCATCTCACGCTCGACTATCCCAGCGGTCAGGCCGATGACGCCATCCGCGCGGCGGGCTTCTCTGCCCAACGCACGTTGATCTGGATGGAATATGTGGGCGCAACTTCACAGGCTTAAATCCGTATTTTGAATGAAAGGAGTTCAAATGACAAAATTCTTCCTGCGTTGGATTATCAATGCCGCGGCCCTGTTTGCGGCGATCTTTCTGCTCGACGGCCGGGGCGTGGCATTCGAGGGCAACTGGCTTTCGATCGTCTGGCTGGCGCTGATCTTCGGACTGGTCAATGCCTTCCTGCGCCCCCTGCTGAAACTGCTGACCTGCCCGCTCATCATCCTGACCCTGGGCCTGTTCACGCTGCTGATCAACACCCTCATGTTCTGGTTGACGGGACAGATCGGCCAGTGGTTCGACCTGGGCCTGTCGGTGGACGGCTTCTGGCCCGCCTTCCTGGGCGGCCTGATCGTGAGCGTCGTGAGCATCGTGCTCAGCCTGATCTTCAAGGATGAGTTGAAGGGCAAGCACGCGTAAAGTCGCACAAACGCAACTCGGAAGCCGGATGGCTTCCGAGTTTTTTATTGAAGGTTGATAATGGCCAACAAGTCATATACAGGACAAAAAAACGAGGGATTGTAAATATGAAAGAATATAAGTATGGCAAATCTTCTCCTGGATTGTCTGGCAAAACAGGACCGATAGTAATGCTTCTTACAGTGCTTATCCCATCGTGTTTAGTCATTGCTAAAGGCGGGTTAGCCTCCATAGGTGGCCCGCTAATTCTTGCTGTTGCCTATAGCATTTTTATTTTTGGATTTTCCTGGTGGCCAAATGTAAAATGTGATAAAGAATCTTTATATCTGGAGTTTTTAGGTTGGCCCATCAAAATACCGTGGGAAGATATTCTGGAGGTAAAAGAGATTAATTATTTGCCTCAAAAGGCCTGGTTGGTAACGGCTAAAAAAATAACATTTCTTCATTACCTGTACAGTTTTTTACTTTCCTTTAAGTTTGTTCCTGGATTTGTGATCTGGGAAAGTTTATCCAACCATAGTGAACTTCTGTCACATATAAAGCAGAACATAAAGAAGAAATAGCTAGAAACTCTGCTTCTGAATTTTTATCTCCGCAAGCAGAGCTTGCGGAGTCCGTTTATTTAAAGAATGGGGAAATGGCTGCCAGCATGGTTTGGATGAAATTCCACTGATTGACCATCAGCAGGGCCACGAAAACCAGCAGGATGATTTGGAACCAGCGGCGTTTGCCGAAATCCGATAACGAGGCAGCGACGAAGAGCACGAGCGCGTAGGTCCAGTCGGCGGCATAGAGGAAAGGTTCATAGCCGTAGGTCATGTGCAGGCCGAAGTTGAAGAGGATGACCAGCGGGAAGGCGGCCGTCAGGTCGAATTTGCGCGCGCGGAGCAGCTTCCACAGGAAGGCCAGTCCCGCTGCCAGGAGCAGCAGGCCCCAGGCCAGCACGAGCACGGTTCCCAGCCCATCGTAGGTGCTGTAACTGTAATCCCCCGGCGTGATCTTAAAGAAGTTGAAACGCGGAAAAATCCCGCCGACTTCCTCGGTGAGGATGAAGGGCTGGGGCGCGACGAGGCTGTACAGGAAAATATTACGCACCAGCAGCAGGGCGCGGCCTGCCACCCGCCAGGTCGGCGCGCCGATCAGCGGAATGGCGTAATCCGATTCCACGCCCGCGCCGGCGGGATCGAAGAACAACAGCGCGGAGGGAAAGGCCGCCGCGTGCAGGACGGTCAGCGTGATGGACAGGGCCGAGGCCAGCAGCCCGAACATGAAAAGAGATTTGAACTTCGGGCGCGCCACCGCATAACCGAGGAAGGTCTGGATGAAGTTGGTGATGGTGATGCCAAAGGTCAACGTCCCAACCGCAACCAGGGCAAAGAGGTGAGTCTTTTCCTCCAGAAGCAGCAGGAAGAAGAACAACAGAACCGCCGCGGAGAAAATGTAGGATTCCACGAAGGAGCCGAAGACGAGGTGCGCCGTGCTCGCGCCCAACAGGCAGGCCGTCAGCAGCGCGTACGTCTCCGAGCCTGACCAGCGTTTGATGAAGAGATAGGCCAGCAGGACACACAGTCCGCCCGTGAGCGGAACGAGCAGCAGCGTGGCCGCGTAGCGGTCGCCGTTGAAGAGCAGGGACAGCAGCCACACCAACGGACGAAAGATGAAGTACGCAAACGGATGCACGGCGCGCATCTCGATCTCCGTGCCGTCGGGGTTGGCCAGGCGTCCCATCCACGCGAAGTTGTCGATGGCCAGGAAGTTCTCGGTCTGGTCGAGGCCAGGGTGGTTGAAGGTGAAACTGAGCGCGGTGTAGCCGAGGGTGAACATCCCACCGAGGATCAGGCCAGGCAGGTTCTCGCGCGCAAAAATCCACGCGCGGGTCGCTTGCAGGCGGGCGGACCAGCCACGCTCGTCGAGAGTCTTCAACGTCCACGCCAGCCAGGCGGGGGAGAGAAATGCCAGCAGCAGGAACAGGGCGGAAGAGTCGGGCGAAAGCAGAAAACGCGCGCGGTTGAAGATATTGGGATATTGCAGGGCCAGGGCGGCCAGCGCCAGGGCGAAGAAAAACGACAGGAGAACGGTCAGCGGGCCAGGGACCCTGGGTGTGGAGCGACTGCGGACGTGGAGCAGAACGACGTAGGCAGACAACCCCGCCAGGAGCAGGCACAGGATCGAGATGGGCAGGGTCAGGTAACCGGGATAGGTATGGCCGAGGAATCCCGCCGCAAGGTAGGCAAAAGGCGCAGCGATGAGGGAACCGGCGATCAGGGAGTAAACACGCTGTTTGCGAACGATGTAGTCATAACCGGACGCAAAGGGCAGGAGGGAGACCAGTCCCAGCGCGAACAGGCTGGTGACGTAGCTGCTCGAATAGGAAGTGTTCAGCAGATAGGCTGTCATCCCCGCCAGGGCCGCCTGGATCAGCAGGAGCAGCTTGTATTTCGCGGCGCGCGCCCAGGCTTCAAGGCGCGGATAAGCCTGGAAGATCAACACGCCAAATCCAATGGATGTGACCAGCAGGAGGGAAATTCGCTCGGAGACGGTCCGCCCCGCGATATCGAAGAAGCGGTTGGCAATGACGACAGCCAGGGTGCTGGCAAAAAAGATACTGACGAACCAGCGCATGAGAATCCTTTTTTGGCAAATGGAGTGCAGGCTTCAGCCTGCATGGGTGAGGACTGAAGTCCGCAGTCCTATAATAGGTAGGGGACAACCGCCACGAGCATGGCGCGCAGGAATGTCCAGTTGTTGACCATCAGCGCGGCCAGGAAGACCAGCGCAACAGCCTGGAACCATTTCCTGCCGGCGAAATCCTGGAAGGCCAGCGCGACGAAGAGGATCAGGGCGTAGGTCCAGTCGGGCGAGTAAAGCATGGGATCGTCGCCATAGGCCACGTGCAGGAGGAAGTTGAACAGCACGCACAACAGCAGGCCAACCTCCAACGAAACGCTTTTGGGCGACTGGATGAATTTCCAGGCGAACAGCACGCCGGCGATGACCAGAATACCGAACCAGGCGCGCGCCACCCAACTGCCGAAACCCGCATAGGAGGTGATCAGGTCGGGGCCGTATCTCGGCTTGTAGGTCTTGAAGCACGGGAAATGGCAGCCGACTTCCTCGGTCAACGCCAGCGGACGCGGGCCGACCGTGCTGTAGAGCAGGATGGTGCGTCCCAGGCTGTAGCCGCGTTCGAGCGTGCGTTCCAGGGTGGTCAGCCCGGTCGAGTAGCGATCCTCGGCCAGCATCTGCCCGACGTCGTAGAAGGGCTGGCTGGTGGGATAGATGACGTGTTGCAGCCAGGCCAGCGGCAGTCCCAGGGCCAGCACGATCAGGCTATATTGGATGATCTTGAGGAGGGTGCCGCCCAACGGGAGGCGGCGGATTGCAAATCCGCCGCGAGCAGGGGCCGCTCCCGCGGGATTGGCATCAGACTCACTTGCTCCCGCGGGATTTGTAATCCCGCGGCTTCCCCATTCCGCCGCCAGCAACAGGATGCCTGTCTGGATGAAATTGGTGATCGTGACGCCGAAGGTCAACAGGCCAATGGGCACCAGCGCCTTGAGCGGTCTCCTGTCGTTTTGCAGCGCCAGCAGAAATGCGATCAGGGCGGCCGCGGAGAAAATGTACGTTTCGAGAAAAGCGCCCAGGATCAGGTGGGATGTACTGCCCCCCAGCAGGCAGGCAACGATCAACGCATACGTGGAATTCTTCGTCCAGCGTTTGACCAGCATCCACGCCAGCAGGACGCACAACGCGCCTGCGCCTGCGTTTAGCAGAAGCGCGGCATAAAAACGGTCCCCGTTCAGGAACAGCGAGACAAACCAGGTCAGCGGGCGGAAGAGGAGGAATGCAAGCGGATGCACGGGCCGCATCTCGATCAACTGATCGGCGGGCGCGGCAAAGCGATTCATCCAACTGGTGGGGTCCGTGTCGTAGAAGTTGTCGTCGAAATTTTGCGTGGGATCGCGCAGGACCAGGCTGTAGGTCACAGCCAGGGAAAAGTACACGACAAAGAAGAACAGGGCAAGCGTCAGCCCGGGCAAGTTCGCGCGCAGAAAGCGGAAGGCGCGGCTGGAAAGAAGAAGCCGCTCCAGGGTTTCAGTCCGGATCAGCAGGAATACGGGGATAATGGCCAGATTCGAAAACCACGGAAAAAGCGTGACATTCAAGCGGAAGAAATCCTGATCGAACCAGGCGGGGAACTGATTCAACAGCCAGACCACCGCGGCGCTGAAAAGCAGGACGGCCCCCAAAACCAATAGTCCCAGCCCGTGACGCATGAACCGAAAACGGGGGAATAGATCGCGGATCAAATGGTAGAGCACAAATGCCAGGCCTGCCAAAATAAAAAAGCCCCACAGGTTCAGCATCCAAACGGCGGGATAAAAGTTTTCCAAAAAGCCCAATACAAAATACGCGCCCAGGACGCTCAGGACCCAGGCCATACCCAGACTCGAATAGGAAATTTTTGCGGGAGAATTCAAGTCTAATCCCCGTTCGTATTCAGACCCGGCAGCCCGCCCGCGGAAGCCGCCGCCCGCGCGCCGCGCAGCACGGCCAGGCTCAAGGCCTCGGCCGCAAACGCGCCCGCCGTGGTCACATCCACCTTGTGACCGCCCGTGGCCAGCGCAAAGATCGTGTCGCCGTCGAGCATGGTATGCGCCGGGCGGATCGTGCGCGCCAGGCCGTCGTGGGCCATCTGCGCCATCTTGGTGGCCTCGGCCTTGGTCAGGTCGGCGTTGACGGCCACCACCGCCAGCACCGTGTTGGAGCGGGTGGCGAAACCCAGCACGCCGCGCCCCAGCATGGACTTCATCAACTCCAGCGTGTCGGCAAAATAACCCTGCGCGCCGATGTGGAACGGACCGACCTCGGCCGAACGCAGGCCCGCCACGATCTGCCCATTTTGGGGATCGATGACGTCACCGAAAGCGTTGACCGCGACCAGCGCCCCGACCACGATCCCGCCGCCGATGTGGATGCTGGCGCTGCCCAGCCCGGACTTCATGGCCTGCTTCGCCCCAAGCAGCTTTCCCACGCTCGCGCCGGTTCCCGCTCCCACGTTGCCCTCGGCCACTCTCGCCGTGGATGCGGATTCACAGGCACGGTAACCCATGGCCGCATCGGGGCGCACGTCGCCGCGGCCGATGCCCAAATCGAACAGGATCGCCGCCGGGACGATGGGAACCAGTCCCGCGCCGGTGTTGAAGCCGATCCTGCGTTCTTCGAGGTAGCGCATCACGCCGCCCGCCGCGTCCAGGCCATAGGCCGAGCCGCCGGCCAGCATCACGGCATGCACCTTCTCCACCAGGTTGAGCGGATCGAGCAGGTCGGTCTCGCGCGTGCCGGGCGCGCTGCCGCGCACGTCCACGCCGCCGACGGCTCCCCTGCGGCACAAAACGACCGTGCAACCGGTCAAAGCTTCGTTATCCTGAGCGTGCCCGACCTCGAGGCCGGGCACGTCAGTGATGGTGTCATTCGATTTCATGGTACCTGGCGGGTCACGCTTGCAGCGTGACTACTTGAGCAGCTTGGCCAGTTCGAGGAATTCCTGCCACTCTTCTTCGAAGAAGTGTACGGTCACGTTGTTCAATTCGATGTGATAGGTGGTTTCGCCATCCGGCTCTTCGGCCATCCAGGCCAGGAAGTTCTCGGTCTCGGCCAGGGTTTCGGTCTTGGGTTCATCATTGTTGGACATGGGATTCTCCTAGGGTTGGGGTATTTGCAGAAACAGCCCAAAGGGCTGGTCAAGCCTTGGGGGGGCGGGGCTGGCGCAGGCTCCGCCAGAGACGCCGCGCCTGGATGATGAGACGCGAGCCGGGCGGCGGGGCCGGCTGGCGGATCTCCTCGTCGGGCCACGGATCGAGGTCGAGCATCTTGCGCATGATGTATTTCCAGAACAACGTCACCGTGGCGAGGATGGGCGCGGCCACCACCACGCCGAGGATGCCGAACAGGTTGGCGGCAATGATGGCGGCCACCAGCACCGCGGCGGGATGCACCTTGAGCGCGTCGGACATGATGCGCGGCGAAATCAGGTTGTCGAAGATCTGGTCGATGACGAGGGCCACCCCGATCACGAGCAGGGTGTAATAGAGCGGCTCCATGCCGAATATTTTGTAGACCTGGAAGTAGGCCACCAGCGCCAGCACCAGCCAATTCATCGCGGGACCTACATACGGGACGAAACGGGCCAGGCCGGCCAGCAGGGCCAGTCCCACTGCATAACTCACACCCAGCCCGCCAAGGACGAAGGTGTAGATGATAACGGTCAGGAAGAAGATGATGATCTGCCCGCGCAGGAAGGCATTCCAGATGCGGCCCAACTCGCGGCCCAGGCGCGCCACGTCATCGGCGTAGACGGGGATTTGCAGGTTGAGGATGCGGTCGCGCAGGCCGCCGCTTTCCAGCAGGGTGAAATACGAGACGAGCAGCACGAAGAGCGTCCAGCCGAGGAAGTTGGCCGCACTGCTGGCCACCGTGCTGAGCACCGAGCCTGTACGGCTGAGCAGCGGCTGGATCATGCCCAACACCTGGCTGCTGAGATCGTTCAGGTCCAGGTGGCTGAAGTCGAACTGGAACGGTCCGAAAGTGTACACCTTGCCCGACACTTCGGCGATCAGGGCGGGCAGTTTGGTCAGCCCGTCCTGCGCGATGGTGACGACGCTCTGCACCTGCTGGACCAGTCCCACGCCGCTGACGGTGAGCAGGCCGAGCAGCAGCAGGAAGATCAACAGGTAGATGATGCTGACCGAAAGATTCCACGAGAGGCGGGTGCGCTGCAGGAGGTTGGCCACAGGCTGGATCAGGTAAGCCAGCAGCAACGCCAGCACCAGCGGGCTGAGAATGAACTGGAACTTGATCAGCAGCGCGGCGATGATGGCGACGAAGGTCAGGGCCACCACCAGTTTGGTGGTCGCGCCCCACCTGGGGGAGGTGTGTTCGGGTTGCTCAACGGTCATGGTATATGCCTGTCCTTATTGTAGTCAAACCATTCCTATTTTACAACGAGGAGACCCATCTTCGAACAGGAATTCGGACATCTCGTCAAGTCCGTTCACCTTTTGCCACGAACGACAGCGACAGAGGAGCATTCGAACCACGGAGGCTTCTGTCAAAAAAGCCCCTGCTGGAAAGATCCGCAGAGGCTTGGACTGCTTGACGACGATATGAAGGCTGCGCCGGGACTGGTGCCAGATGAAACTGTAGCGCAATTTGCTAAATTGCGCCCGGCAGATTTAACTTGTCAACTAGCAGCCGCTAATGAAGGGGAAGAAGGTGCACCACAGGTAATTCGCGTCGATGTACCAGAAGACCGCGGCGCACAGGCAAATGAAGAAAAGCACGCCCACACCAATGAAGACGGGCAGCAGGTTGGTCTTGCGGGGCGGGACATACGCTCCGGGCACCTGCCCGGCGTAATTCTGGGCCGGCGGAGGCGCGACCACGGGAGCCTGTACCGGGGAGGGCATGGGCGCCATGCGCACCGCATTGCGCGGCGAGGCAATGGTGGCGCCGGGATCGATGTTGACTGCGTCGTACATCAGCACGATCTGCTCCCCAAATGCAACCACATCCCCAGCCTTGAGAACGTGCGGCCCTGAAAGGCGCTGACCGTTGACGAAGGAGCCGTTGGTGGAGCCAAGGTCTTCGAGCACGTACTTGCCGCCCTGGAAAGTCAGGCGGGCATGACGGCGGGAGACTTCGGGGTCGTTGATCGCCACTCCGTTGGTCGAATCACGCCCAATCGTCAACTGATCGCCCTCAAGAGGATAGACTGCGCCGGGGGTTGGGCCTGAACGCATCACGAGTTGAAATGCCATAATATCCTCCAAAAAATGACCTGTTTTGGTGTAGTGTATCGGGTCCATGCCAAAAAGTCAACGCTTACTTTTGTCATGTTGGCGCGCCAGGGTTCGTTCCCAGGATGGCGGGGGCTTCACCATATCCCGTTCTACACTTGGGAAGATTTCAAAACCTTAAACTGTCCCGCGACCCCGTCCTCCCCGACCACCTGCCCATCCACCTCCACCCAGGCGTGCGCGTGGATGCCTTCCACGTTCCGCGCCGCGCCAATGCGCACCTGCGCCTGAAGTCCGCGGCGGGCGGCCGTGCGGCGCAGGGTGCAAGCCCGCACCAGGCAGGTCATCGGCAGGAGCTGCAGGCGGGAGGCCCACGTCACCAGGCGATGCAATCTTTCGACCGCAGGCAAATCCACTTTCCCGCCGTCGGGTTCCCGACCGAGACGGTCATAGCTCACCCAACGCAGGGCCAGCCAATAGGCGGGCAGGGTCCACCACGCCTCGGCCAAAACCAGCCAGTCGGCCGCAGAGAGTCCGCGCGCGAGGCGGGCCTTATCCGTCAACCACGTCGACAAGATCGCTCTCCACAAGATGGCCGAGCAGGTCGAGCAGATCCCGTTCCAGTTCAGCCGGCGTCACTTCGTATTCAGCCAGCAGCGCCTGATGCGCCTCGCGCAGTCCCATGCCGCGGCTCAACAACTCCCACAGGCGCGTGCCCACCTCTTCGAGCGCAAAGTATTGATTGGTGCCGGTATGGAGCAGGATGGCATCCTGCTCCACGGTGGTGAAGAGCACGTGCGCGGGAATGTGCAATTTGGAATCCAGGGTCAACATGGGTTCTCCAATAATTCCTTCACTTTGGGAAGGGACTCCCATCTGCGCGGATAAGCCAGGGAAAAGACGGGCGTCTGCGCGGCGGCCCAGGCGCAAAAGGCCATATGTTTCGCCAGCAGGGGTGGATCGAACAGGCGCGTCCCGGCCGTGTGACGGAGCAATGCCTGCAAGGCCTCCCCGCTCGAAAGCCGCCGTATTTCAGGGACCTCCGCCTGGGCCAGCACACAAATGCGGCTCAGGGGCAGCTGCTCCGCCAGCGAGACCCCGGGCTGGACCGTCAACTTTAACTGCGGGAAATGCGGCCAGGCCTGGACCCCGGCCTGGTCCCGCGCTACGGGCAGGATGTCGTCGGCGACCAGCCGCCAGCCCGCTTCGGAAAGATGGGCTGCCAGGGTGGATTTTCCCTGGCCCGATTCGCCCAGGAAGGCCGTGACCTGACCGTTGAACAGCACGGCGCTGGCATGCAGGCACCAGGTTTCATGAAAAGCAAGGGCCAGCACGAGCGCTGGCCCCAGGATCGTTTCCCGTTCCAGACCTGTCAACGGGCGGTCGGCGGTCCCGCCCAGGCACTGGATGCCCTGTGGTGTGACGTGGAAATCGCCGACCCCGCTGACCTTGAGCTGCACGCCCGTCGAAGCGGACCACGCCTCCACGTCGCGCAGTTCCCCGGCGACCCAGCCCTGTGTGCGGGAGGTCAAGGCTCGGGGCGCAGGGACAGTCGGGGCCGCGGGACCAGGCGCGACTCCAGGACACGTAAAGGCCTCGAGCTCAGGGAACAGCCCCGGGAAGTGGAGTTCCTGTCCAGCCGGGCGATAGCAGTACATCATCTATGGCTGGGATGAGTCATTCTGATTTTTCGCCGGATAGCGGCGGCGCTCCCTCGGGGTGAGGGAAAAATTCGGGCGGGTAGTATCCGCCGGGCTGGGGAAGCCCAACCTTCACCTTATATGTAAAACTCGACCCTGAATCGCCCGTTCCAAGTGAGCCGCCCAGAGTGAGCGTACGCAAATCCCCCAACTTCTTCAAATGGGGCTTTCGGTAGGGTTTGCGTATTCCTGTAAGCACTGCATGAGACTTCGACATGTTTTCACTCCACGTCATGTTGACGAAAAAGATGCTTGAGACCAAGCTGAAAATGATACACACAACCAGGGGATGATCGCCTCGGGGCCATCCGTTTCCTGAGTCAGTTCGATCCGTGACCGCTCGATGAGCCAATCGGGCCGCACGTATTTGCGCCAGGCCGCATTGGGGCCGGTCATGTATGCCTGCAATGTCGGTCCCTCCCGCTCCCGCCCGCGGGAAATCAGGGAAAACAAGGGGCTGGACTGCAAACGGGCCAGGATGGGCTGCGGCAGGTGGTCCCGCATGGCGCGGCGCAGGATGTATTTGTAATACCCGCGATTGTAGAGCTGGTAGGCGGGCAGGGACAATACGAACTCGACCAGGCGGCGGTCACGGTAGGGGTGACGCAGTTCCACTCCATGGCGGCTGGCGCTGAAGGTTTCATAGGCCGCGTCCTGGGCAATATGGTCGCCCAGCAGATTATCCCGCAATTCGAAGGCAGGCTCGAACCAGGCGCAGGCATCGCTCAGGAAGGCTGTGGAATGCGGCGTCAGCCAGGCAGGAGCGGATTTGCGGGGGCGCCGCAGGCCCAACAAACGGCGGCCGGCCTGGCGCAGGTAATCCGATCTTAAAGTTGCGCCCCAGCCCGCATAACGGATGTGACGCTGGAGTTCCCGGGCTGCCTCCCGCAAACGTCCATCGCGGAACAGGTCGGCCAGCCAATCCTCCTCTCCGCAATAGAGGTTGTCGCCAAATGCGCCGGGCATCAGAACGCGCAGGCCTTCCTCATGCGCGCGCCGATAGGCGCATTCCTTCAACAGGCGGTAGGGATTGACCTCGGGCTGATTGGGAGGGTGGGGCCAGGATTCCCAATCCTTCCACGGCCAGGCATCATCGCAGGGAATTTGAATTGACCGAACCCCATAGCGGTCGATGATGGTCTGGATATACTCGCGCTCGTCGCAATCCTTCAACTCATCGAACACGTACGAGATGGTGACGAGGGCTTCGGGTCCCAGCATTTGGGAGGCCAGACAAGCCAATGAGCCCGAGTCGAGGCCGCCGCTCATCAGAATGCCAACCGGCGTGGAGGCGCGCAAGCGGCTGCGCACGCTCTGCTCCACCAGGGAACGGAATTCCTCCGCCAGCTCTTCGTCTGACCTGCCGCGTATATGGGAAGATTCGGGAGTCCAATAGCGCCACTGTCGCAGTCCGCCGTCCTGGACGAGCAGCCCGTGCGCGGGCAGAAGTTCATGGATGCCGTTGAAAAAGGTCTGACCATTTTCAGCGGCCCGCAGCGCAAAGAAATGCGCCGCCGCGGTTTCATTCAATTCCACCCTGTCCATCGCCGCGGCCACGGCCCAGGCTTCAGAGGCCGCCACGAGGCGTGTATCTGTCAGGGAATAGAACAAGGTGCGGTCGCCCAGCGGGTCGCGGGCGCAGAACAATTCCTTGCGGTTTTCATCGAAGAGAATGAAGGCAAATTCGCCCAGGAAGCGTTGAAGGCAATCCGCGCCCCAGCGGGAATAAGCGTACAGGACCAGGGCCGCATCGGACAGGCAGGCATCGTCTGCCGAGGTCAGCCCCAACTGCGCCAGCAGGCCCGGGCGGTCGTCCAGGCGGCCGTCGAACACGATCCGAAACGGAAGCCCGCCCACGGCCAGAGGTTGTCTTTCGTTCACCTCCTCGGGGGTGGTCCAGAAATGCCAGTGGCCCATCGCAAGGGGCCCGGCCGAAAATTCATCCCTGCCATCCGGGCCGCGATGGGACAGGCGGGATAGGACGCGTTCCAACGCACCGGCTTGCGCCGGTGCGTTGGAACGTTCGTAGATGACAGCCAGTCCGCTCAACCCAGACAAGCCTAGGGGGTAATGACCAAAGCGGGATCGCCCATCAATGACCAGCCCAGCAGGACATCCAGCAGTTCGGGATGAGCCTGGGCCAGTTCGTTCTTCGCCAGCAGCAAGGCCTGGCCGAGGGTCACGCCCGGGCTGGCCAGTTTGGGCGTCAGCAGGCGGCCCAACAGGATCTCGGAGGTGGAGTCGGTCAGGGTCGAAGCGCCCAGTACCGCCGCCGCGCCCTGGTCTCCCGAGAACAGGAAGCTTTGCACCATGTAGTTATGCTGCGGGTCAATGTAATAGCTGTTCCAGCAGCCCCACTGAACCACCACGAAGGGTTTGCCGTGATTGGTCAGGGCGGCGGCATGGCTCATATCGAACAGGCTGCTGAAGGTCCATTCCTGCGGACCGGAATGCCCGGTGAAGGTGACCAGCGCAGTGCCGCGGTTCATGGCGGCGATCAACTGATTGCGGGCAGTTACCACGCTCAGATCATCCAGATGCACGTTTTCCACCGACCAGCCGGGCAGTTGCGCGCTCATGGCTTCGTTGATGTCCTTGAAGGACAGCCCGCCCTCGCTCAGGTCCGAGGCGAACACGGCGGTCTGGTCGTAGGCCTTGGAAGCGTAGGCCAGGGTCTTGGAGACCATCAGATTCAGTTCGGCCGCGCTGCGCACCGGGAAACGACCCAGCGCCACATCCGGCACATTGTCATGGTTCACGTCCGCATAAAGCGGATCGGCCGGGACGTAGCGGGCAATCGGGCCCGTGGCAACGTACAGCGAGGGGATGAAGCTGACGCTGTCGATGCCCAGGTGGTTGCGGTAATCATAGGTGTCGCCGCCCACCAGCAGAACGTATTCGGTGCCAAGGTTTTCGACCGCGTAGGCGATGTATTGCTGAATGGCCTGCGGGTCGAAGATGCCATAGGTGTAGCGGCGGTAGAGGTCGGTCACGTCGACCACGCTCACGGTCAGGCCCTGGGCCTCGCGCGCCTGGACGAGCGGCTGGATGCCAGCGATGAAATCGGGATGGGCGATAACCAGGTATTGGGCGGGCTGATCCAGGTCGGCCTGCACGTAGGGCGTTTCGAACTCGGGCGTAAACATCGCGTCGACGGTCGAGACGATGTACTTCGTGGGCTGGGGCGCGCCGTTGAAGGTGGCCGTGAAGCTGCCGTCGCCGGCGGCTCTGGTGCGCACCAGGTCCATGCGGGTCAGGGTGCCCTTGCTGTTGACGCGGTAGACCACCACATCCTCGCCGGGCAGGTTCGTCACCGTAAAGGAGTTGGCGGCGGCCGTGAAGGCCAGGCGCCCTTCGCGGGCCTGCATCAGGCGCGAGTAGGTGAGACTGAATTTGTCCAGGTTGATGACCTCGCCCGGCACGCCGGTGTCGCCCGGCAGGGTCAGGGTGAGGGTGTTGCTGCCTTCACGCAGCAGGCCGGCCGGCAATGCAATGTGCAGGGTGCGTTCGACCAGGCCGTCGAAGGTATCGGTGGCCACTTGCAGGCCGTTGACGCTGACCAGCAGGTGATGGTCAGGGCTTTGCGGCCAGTCCGTCACGCCCCACACCACCAGGTCGAGGTCGATCTTCTCGGTGGGATCGGCCAGGCCGTCCACCTGGAAGGGGATCTCCCAACTCCTGGCGCTGGTGTAGGCCGTCATCGAGGTGTCGTACCAGGCGTCCGCGCCGGGCGCGTAGTTGGCAAATTCGCGCTGGTTGTTCAACACCAGGGTCTGGGTGTACGAGAGGGCGACCTCCATCGGCCAGCGGTTGAAGTTGGTGTCTTCGACCAGCAGCGATCCAACCGGAGTGGGACTGACCTGCAGGGTGTAGACGTTGGCGTCGGTGTAGAGCGTATCCAGGGCCTCGCCGTTGAATTCCAGGAAGCTGCCCGCGCCCAGGGGATCGGGCCCGCCCACGTAGAGCGGAACCTGTTTGCCGCGGTTGGTCAGCAGCAGGTTGGCGGCCGGCAGGCCTTCGAGGTCGAGGCCGGCGGCGCGCAGCATTTCGTAGGTGACGCGCTGCAGGCCGGTCTGGCGCACCTTGAGGTTGAGCTTGAGTTCCTCGGGCAGGGCGGTCAGTTCGAGGCGCAGGTCCTTGCTGGCGGCCTGGCGTTCGGCGCGGACGGCGGCCCAATCGATGCGGCTGGACTCGGCGCGGGCGCCGTAGGTTTGGCCGACCTGGTAGGGGCCGTGCCAGTCGCCCCGTCCGGTAATGTCGACTTCCTCGATGTAGAAGGTGTCGAAGGGTGTCTCGACTTGCAGGCTGTAGTCCAGGCGCGACAGGGAGTCGATATCCTGCGAGGGGATCAACGCTTTGTTCAACAGGACGCGCTGGCCGTTCTCATCGACGCCATACAGGTTGAAGCCGAGATTGCCGCTTTCGGTGACGGTCGACCAGTCGAAGAGCACTTCGGTGCCGTTGCGCGCGGCATTGACATAGGAGAGCGTCACGGGCAGGGGCGTGCCGCCGTTGCCGGCGTAGAAGTCGCTGAAGCTGGTGAAGCCGGTGCCGGTCACGGTGGTGGCAGTGGAGGAAGGGGTATTGGGAGAACTTGTCCAGATTCCGCCCGAATATTTTTGCAGCGCCAGGGAGCCAATCGTGGGGGAACCGACATAGTCGCCCGGGTCATTAAAGGTGAAAGTGGCATCGTAGCTGGTGAAGGTCATTCCGACGGAAGGCGTCAGTGTCCAGTAGCGGTTGATGTAGTTCTCACTGCTGATGCTGTTGTCGCGGAAGGCGGGATGCTGCCCATCGGTGGTGGAGCCGGTCAGGGTGCCGGCGGATACTCCACTAAAGGTGATAGTGATGGGCGCATAATTCGTCGCGCCGCCCACCTCGAAGGTGATGGGCGAGATGGTATTGGCTGCCACCGGCTTCTGGAGGTTGCCGTTGACCCAGCCGGTCGTGCGCGACAGGGAGGATGTGGAGACCAGGATGACCCTGTTTGCGCCCGTGGCGAGTTTGTTGGCGCCCAGCGTCAGCACGCTGTTGACGGTGGCATCGACGCCGCTGAGCGAGACGCCGGCCGTATTGCTGATCGTCAGGCTGTTGAAGGTCGTGGCAGCCGACCCGCCGATGGTTTGGGCCAAGGTACCGTTCATGTTGACTACAATGCCTGTGTTGGTGAACGTTCCAGCGGAATAGCTCCAATTACCGGCCAGGTTGATGGTGCGGTTATTGGTGCCGGTGCGCGTCAGGGTACCGCCCGTCTGGGTAAAGTTGCCGCTGATATTCAACGTGGGAGCACCAGAGCCACCACCCAGATTGAGCGTACCCGAAGAAATCGTTGTGTTGCCAGCCACGTTTACTGTGGGAGCGCCCGTGGTGCTCGAAAACACCAGGGTTCCGCCGCTGATGATCAAATTCCCACCGATATTGTGGGTTGTGCTCTGAGTAGAGGCAAATCTAAACTCGAATCCGCTGGTATTTTTGATCTCAAGGTCGCCAGCTATCGAAGTCAAAGCACCTGCACAGCCAATACTTTGGCTGAAATTACTGACATTAATAATTAGATTACCATAATTAGCCGAGACGGGGCATGCAGCTGCTGAATTCCTTTGATACTCAATGGTACTGGTTGCGCCAAAATTTCTCGTGGTACCGGGGAGGCCAGCAGCAACAGTAGGATTATGAATATATTTGCCGCCATTGTTCACATTAAATGTTGCGATGGTCGGGTTAATCGTGCTGGTCGTGGTCGATCCATTGGCAACAGTCAACGTGCTGAACGTTGTCGCAGTTGAACCGCCAAGCGCCTGCGTGGCTCCGTCAAAGGTGACGGTGCCGCCGTTCGCCCCGAAACCCGCCGCATTGTTGGTCCAGTTCCCGGCAATGGTGATGTTGGCGCCAGCGGTGAAGGTGCCGGCAGAATGTACAAAATTGCCGTTGATATCGAGGGCCGCCGGCGCGGTGAAATTGCCGGTCGTCTCAGTCAGGTTGTTCACGGTCAGGCTGGTGGTGCTGCCGCCTGTGTTCAGGAGTGTGCCCGCCGTTTTGCTGATGGTGATGTGATTGAAGGTCTGGCTGGCCGCCGTTCCATTGATGGTCTGTCCTGCGGTCCCATTAAAGGTCACGGTTCCCGTGCCGCCGTCGAAGGCGCTGCCGTTATTCGTCCAGTTGCCCCTGACCGTAAAGGTGGGGACGCCGCTGCCGGCCCCGGGGCGCAGCGTTCCGCCCGCCAGCACCACGTTCCCGGTGAGGTTCACGGTGGGAGCGGACGTGCCCGTCGAAAAGGCGAACGTCCCGCCGTTCACCGTCAGGTTGCCGGTGATATTGGTTGTCGGAGCAGCCGGTGAATCCGCCACCAGGCCAAGCTGGCTGGCGCCCGTGGAGGTCACGGTGAAGTTGCCAACCACCGTCGTCAGGCCGCCCGCCAGGGTGACATCGGCCGTTTGTCCAGTGGAATTCCAGGTGAAATTGCCGAAGGTCTGCCCCAGCCCAGTCGGCGCAGTGGTGGTCACGCCCGTCACCAGGACGGTCGAGGTCGAGTTCCAGGTTTCGGTCGGGATGACGCCGCCGTTCTGGCTGTGCTGGTAGGTGCTTCCTGCGGCAAAGGAGCCGCTGCCGGTCATCGTGATCGTGCCGGCATTGGCCACCGTTCCATTGACGGTCAGGTCGGTGCCGGTCCCATTTGCAACGGTCCAGGTTGTGCCGCTGTCCACTGTGACTTGTGCGGTGGATGCGATGGTTAATTGATCGACCGGGAAATTCGAGTCGACCGTGACCGTATGACCAGCCAGGATGTCGATGGCATCGTTATCGGCTGTCGGCCAGCAGGAGGCCGCGGCCCAACTGATGCCATCCGGTGAAACCTGCCAGGTGGTCTCATCGGTCCAGAGGCCGCTGGCGGTGGAGCGGAACATATTCGTATCTGCGGCGCATTGAGGCGCGAAGGTGACACAGCCCGCCTTGCCGCCGGCATTCTCGGCGCAAATGGCATACGCGGCCGTTCCGCTCACGCCGGAGTCAGTATAGGTCAGGCGCGACTGGGCGGCGCCATATGTCGGGGGATTGACATTGGCAAGCCAATTGGACCCGTCGGGCGTGAAGGGATAGGTGGCGCTGCGATGAATGGTATAGACGGTCGGCGTTTCGCGCCCAATGCCGCTATCCAGGGATACCAGGTTCCAGCCCAGGGTTACGTCGGAGCCGTTGAAGTTGAACGTCGCGGCGCCCGGCTCGGCGGGAGTTTCGATCTTATTCTGTTCGAGCAGAACCGCGCCCCAGGTCGCGTCGACCAAAATGCCCGTAACAGCCCCGCCTGAAACGGTATACGTGTCGCCTGAGATGACATCCACCAGGTCTGTGCCGTTTGTCAGGGAATAAGGCGCGGAGTTCAATCCGCTAAGGGTGACGCTGTGAGAAGAACTATCCCGGTTGAGCACGATGAGCGCCGTCTGGCTGCCATTCGTGCGCGCAAAGCCGTAGAGTTTGTTGACATCATCGATCAGGATGCCGTGCTGAACGTCGCCGTCCTGCAGGGCACGGTAGCTGTGGCGGATGCTGGCCATCTGGCGCGCAAAGTCTTGCAGGTCGGTGTCCGCCGTGAAACTGGTTCCAGACTCATCATCCCAGGGGAAGGGCGCGCGGTTGTAGGGATCATCCTGATATTGCGAACCGTCCCACACGCCATCCTGACTCAGGCCAACCTCGTCGCCGTAATACAGGGTGGGCGCGCCGGCGTAGGTGAAGGCGAACAGCCATAATTCCTTCATGCGTTGGATGGCGGCTGGGTCGTCGTTATTATTGACTTTTTTCAGCAGGAAGCGGATGCGGTTGGTGTCATGCGAGCCTTCCAGGTTCATCATGGCCTTCCAGGCCATGGGCGGATAATCCTCCTGGATGGAAAGCAGGCGCGCGTTGAACTGCGAGGGCGTAATCGCCGAGATCGAACCACTGGAACTGAAGGAGTTGCTGTCGTTGTCCGAGAAGGATGTCCCGCCTGTGCAGCCGTCGCCCGAGCAACCTGTGAACAGCCAGCTCATCACCGCCGAGCGATAGCGGTAATTCATCACGCTGTCCCACTCGTTGCCCAGCAGCCAGGGGGAGGCGTCGCCCCATTCCTCGCCCAGGGTGATCGTCTCAGAGTCGACGGTACGCACGGCCGTGCGGAAACCTTCCCAATAATCGTTGGAGGGATCGTTCGTCAGGCCCGGGTCGACATCCGCGCCGACGTCGAAGCGCCAGCCCGAAGCACCCTGATCGATCCAATACGGACCGACGGAACTGGTCCCGTTATCCCAGATCAGGTCGGTGACCGCTGGAATGTTGGCCTGCAATTTCGGCAGGGAGGAGTAGCCATACCAGGCTTCGTAGGTCTGGTCCGCATTGCCCGCACCGTTGGGGCAGTAGACGGTCACATTGCCGGGCTGATCCTTACCCGGATTGCTGCCCGCCGGGAAGTAGAACCAGGAATAGAAGGGGGATGCGCCGGCTTCGCACGCGCCGGTATTATCGTCGGTGCCGCCATCGATATCATTGATCGTACCCGCAGAATCATAGCGGCCATAGCGGTCGAAATACATGCTATCGGACGAGGTGTGGTTGAAGACGCCGTCCAGAATGATCTTGATGTTGTGGCTATTCGCCGCGGTTACCAGATTACCAAAATCAGTCAAGGTGCCGAAATCGGGATCGATTTGCAAGTAGTTGGCGGTGTCGTATTTGTGATTGGACGGGGAGAGGAAGATCGGGTTGAGATAGATCACCGAGACACCCAATTGGTCGAAGTAGCCCGCATTAATCTTTGCGGTGATGCCCGCCAGGTCGCCGCCGTAGAAATTGTTGCTGTAATCGCCCAGACAACCGCCCGCCGAACGCGGGTCGCAGATGGCCGTGTTCCAATCGGTGTCATTGGAGCGGACGATCGTCCCGCCCGATTCGTTGTAGAAGAAACGTCCCGCGGCCGGGTTATTGCCCGCGCTCCCGTCGCGGAAGCGGTCAGGGAAGATCTGGTAGACCACGCCGCGCTGCATCCAGGATGGAACGGAGAAGGAGGGATCGTAGACGGTCAGTTGGTAGGAATTATCGTAGGCCGTGGTCTGGTTGCTCTCCGCCGCGCCATATCCGCCGCCATAAAATTTCGGGTCGTCATCGCGATAGTAGGCCGTCGCGCTGCCATCGGTGGTTTGGAAGACGTAATAGTAAATGGTGGGGTCCGCGCCCACAGACAGGTCATAGGTCCAGTAGGTTACGCCGCCCAGGGTCGCGTCGCTGCCGTGCCCGTCGAAGGTCATGGCGGGAGTGGTGGAGGTATTAGTGCGGTCGTTCCAGATGCGAATGGTGGGAACCGCATTCACGTCATCCATGCAGGTGCGGAAGGTCAGGGTGACGGTGGAGCCGGTCGTGACCGGGCCGGTGGGAGTACGGTAAGAGGTGGAAAATGAATCGTGGAAGAGGCCGTTCCAGTAAAGATTGTTATTATTCTGGACTGCCCCGTTGCAGGCTCCGCTGGCGGCATCCACCACCAGCTTGATCTTGCCTGCCCCCTGCTCCATTGAAGTGCTGTCCGTCGTGTCGGTGCAATACGCCGAAATTTCGTACAACCCGACAGAAGGGGTGATGGTAGCCATGTATTCGTCATTACTGGGGGTAGGGTCCCCGTTATATGTCATGGCGGTCTCGGTTGTCGTCCCCCCACTCCCGCCAAAGTACGGAACTGGCGTCCAGGTCAGCGTACAAGTAATGTTCGCGCCCTGGCCGGAGGAATCGGTCACCCCACCCTTCCACACCTGGACATACACGTTAAAACTGGTTCCCGTTGTGATGGTGTGGGTCGTCCCACCCGCCGGCCACATATTCCCGACCCAGCCCAACGACATCAGCGGCCGCGGCTGGCCAATCGCCGCCAGGCCCGGCTGGACGAACAAAAACAACAGGCCCATCAGGGTGACTGTCAGGAACGAGATTCGGAAGAAAGCTTTTCGGTTCATTTCTACCACCTTGTGTGTAGGGTTGGATCTGGATGGATTGTGAAATTGCCGTGTATCTGCGCAAAACAAAAAACCGAGCAGGAACGCGCCTTGCGTTTGCTCACGAACGGGACAATAAAATCAGATTTAGAAAGTGACTTGCAATAGACAGCCGGTTGCGCCACTGGCTCCGCAGGGTGGTTCCAGGCGCCCAAATCCCTCCCCCACAATACCCTGCCTCATCGCATCTGTCTATGAATTCATTGGACAACCCGGGGCCCAAACAGTAAGGGAAGTGCTTTACCCATACTCGACTCGCGAAGCAGTATAAATGCTCATATTTTTTTAAGCAAGGTTTTCCCTCAAAACTGTTAGGACTCTGAAAACCAACAACGCGAAACAAAAAGAGATCGGCGCATGCCAATCTCTTTGGGGGCTTATGCTGTTGAAGCGGGAAATTCTAGTGACAATCCTTCAACTTGATGTCGATCTCCAAGATGTGTTTGGTGAGCCAGTTTTCCATGTCGAGCCTGAGGATGGCCACGTCAGACATCGAGACATCCTTCTTGTCGAGATATTTCTTGTACCCGACCAGCACATCGCGCATCACCTGGTGCGCGGCGCGATTGGCCGCCGCCGAGGAGCAGTGATGTTCGGCCATGCAGGCTTCTTCGAGGGCGAAATGTGTATCGGCGTAATTGATGAAGAAATCCAGGGTCGAACGCACCGTTTCCAGGCCGTGTTGTTTTTGGATCGCCTCATCGAACTGGTTATAACGGCGGATCCACTCCTGGTGCTGCGCATCCACGTCGGCAAAACCGGTCGCCATCTTTTCAGGGTTCCATTGAATGGCCATTCAGCCTCATCCTTTTGTGCAAAATACTACAAAGGCATTATATCGCTTTTCCGGTCATTCATTGTTACAGGAAAATGGCATGTTTACCGGCTGACCAGCACCGTGGCCTCGCCTTCGAGGACGCGCGTCCCATCCTGGTTGACACAGTAGGTGGACAGGGTCACGATGGGCTTGTCGGCACGGACGGTTTTGACCTCCACCGTGGCGGTGATCGTGTCACCCGGGTAGACCGGGGCCTTGAATTGCAGGGTCTGTCCCAGGTAGACCGTGCCCGGCCCGGGCAGGTCATTGGCCAGCGCGGCCGAGATCAGCCCGGCTGCGATCATGCCGTGGGCAATGCGCCGCCCGAAGCGCGTCCCGGCTGCGTAGGCCTCGTCCAGGTGGACGGGATTCCTGTCGCCGGTGAGTTCGGCAAAGACGCGGATGGTTTCGTCCGTGATGGTCATCGTGCGCGAAGCGGAGTCGCCGACGGTCAATTGAGTCATGAGTGAATCCCTGTCGAAGTGAGATGTGAGAGATCGTGCAGGTACCAGTCCCTGTCCTTGAGCAGCAGGGCCGCAGGCAGGATGTTGATGACCAGGAAGGCCAGGTCGATCCAGCCGAAATCATCCAGGAAGAAGGCCAGGGTCGTCAGGCCGAAAAAAGCCAGGGCCAGAAAATAGACCAGGCGATTGTGTTTCATCAGGAAGAAGGCCAGCCCCGACAGAACCAGCGCCGCCCCCAAAGACAGGACAGACAAAATGAGCAGGTAGGCCGGTTCATCCGGCAGGGCGGGATGCAGGTGCGCGGCCACGATGACGCCGAAGGCCAGCCAGATCACGGCGTTGAACAGGATCAGCCCCAGGGTAACGGTCACAGAAAACGGACGGCGGGTCATGGGAAACTCCTTTCGCGTCTGCGAAAATTATAAGTCAGCTTCGCCCCACTCCGCAACAAAAAACTCCCACCAACCAACCGGCCGTGGGAGTTCTCCACTCTCTATTCTCTACTCACTACACCCCATAAAGTTTTCGATGCACCACGCTCAACGCCCGCACCTGTTCCGCGGCATGATACGACGAGCGCACCAGCGGATTCGACTCGACCCACTGGAAGCCAATCTCCTTGCCATAGTCGCGCAATTCGGCGAATTCCTCCATCGTGTAGTAGCGCTGCATGGGCAGGTGTTTCTTGCTGGGCTGGAGGTACTGGCCGATGGTCAGGATGTCCACGCCCCAACTGCGCTGGTCGCGCATCACGGCCTTGACCTCGTCCATCGTCTCGCCCAGGCCGAGCATGATGCCGCTCTTGGTCAGCACCTCGGGGTCGAGTTTTTTGGCGTGACTCAGGGTGGCGGCGGCCCACTCATACTTGTCCTGCGGCTGGACGGTCTTGAACAATCGCGGCACGGTCTCCACGTTGTGATTGAGGATCTCGGGGCGCGCATCCATCACGATCTTGAGCGCCTCGACGCTGCCCTTGAAATCGGGAATCAGCACCTCGATGGAACAGCCGGGCAGCAGTTCGCGGATGCGGCGGATGACCATCGCGAAGATCGGCGCGCCGCCGTCCCGCCGCTCGTCGCGGTTGACGGAGGTGATGACCGCGTGCTTCAGGTTCATGGTCCTCACGGCCTGCGCCACGCGTTCGGCCTCGCCCCAATCGAGCAGGGCCGGCTTGCCGTGTTTGATGTCGCAGAACGCGCAGGTGCGGGTGCATACATCGCCCAGCATCAGGAAGGTGGCCGTGCCGCTGCCCCAACATTCGCCCAGGTTCGGGCACATGGCTTCTTCACAGACGGTATGCAGTTCCTTCGAACGCATCAACGTTTGCAGGCGTTCGTACACTTCGCCCGAGGGCGCGCGCACCTTGATCCAATCGGGGCGGCGCAGGGGGCGGGTTTCAGGCTGGGGGGAGACTCGGTCTCTGGTAGGGGTAACAGGCATAAATTCCTTATTACGTCATTGCGAGGGCGTAGCCCGAAGCAATCTCAATATTCCAACTAGGGGATTGCTTCGGCGGAAGAACGCCGCCTCGCAATGACGAAGTTATTTTTTCTTGACGATCAATCTCAAACCTCTGACTTCGACGACCTCGACGCGGTCGCCCTTACCGATGGGTTCGGACCCCGGGGCGGATTCCGCGCTCCACAGCTCCGACTCCACCTGCACCTGGCCGCTGCCCTCCGACCACGTGCGGACGCTGCCCGATTTGCGCGCCAGTGTCTCGGCCCCCATGCGAATCGGTCCATGCTGGGCGCGCAGGGCGAAGACCAGGATGGACGCAAAGACCACGCCGATGGTCAACCCCATGCCAACCACAAGCGGGACCGAAACCTTCTGGATCTGGGGCGTGCCCGGCGAATTGAACAGCACCAGCGCCCCCACGATGAACGTGCCCACGCCGGCGGCGGTCAGCGCGCCGTGGGTGGGCGCCTTGATATCGAGAATGAACAGCACGAACGAGATGCCGATGACGACCAGCCCAAACCACTCGACCTCCAGCACGCCCATGCCGTAGGTGGCCAGCGCCAGGCAGACCACGCCGATGAAGCCCGCCACCCATCCGCCCGGGCTGGACAGCTCGATCAGGATGGCCTGCACGCCGATGGCCAGCAGCAGGAAGGCGATGTTCGGGTCGGTCAGCACCAGCAGGAGTTGTTCGATCAGGCTCATCGTCAGCGCTTCGGTGCGCGCATCCGCAGTATGAAGCGTGCGCGGACCGTCGGGCATCTCGACCGTGAAACCGTCCAGCTTGTCCAGCAGATCGTCGGTGTCCTCGGCCATGAAGTCGATCAGACCGATCTCGAGCGCCTCTTCAGAGGTGACGGCCCTGGCCTCGGTGATCATGGCCTCGGCCAGTTCCACCACCTCGGGGCCGCGGCGCGCCGTCAGCGAGCGCACGATGCTGGTCAGGGCTTCCATTTCCTTGGCCTTCATCGTCTCGCCCAAATCCTCGCCGCCTCCGCCGACCGGGGAGGCCGCGCCGATGACGGTCTCGGGCGACATGGCCGCCGCGTGGGCCGACATGGTGATGGGCGCGCCGGCGCTGCCCGCCCAAGCTCCGCGCGGGGAGACGAACACGATCACCGGCACCTCGCTGGCGCGAATGGCAGTGATGATCTCCTTCATCGTGGCAATGCTCCCGCCGGGCGTATCCAGCTGAATGACCAGCGCCTCGGCCCGCTGCGTTTCGGCGGTTTCGATGCCACGTTGGATGTATTCCAGCATGGGCGGCATGATCGCGCCCTCGGCCTTCATGGTGAGCACCAGCGGCACATTCTGCCTGGCATGGACCGATCCGAACGCCAGCAGGGAGATTCCCAACACAACCAATAATAAGCGGATAGCTTTCATACTCTTCATTATAAACGTTTTCGGCCTGCAACTTTTCCCCCGACCGGCCTGTATCGCTTTGCAAGACCAAATGGAACAAAACCTGGAGTGCAAACTTCAGTCCGCGATGCGCTCCGATTTTCTGCGGACAGCCTCCCGGCCCACAGTAAGAGTTGCTGCACACCTGCGCTTCGACTGCAAGCGGGAAGAGCGCCCGCTCTCCGCTCAGCGCGAACCATAAATCAAAGGAGTTTCCCATGGCTGACATATCCGCGATCTTCTTCATCCTGCTCATCATCGGCGTGTCGTATCCCGCCCTGCTGACCGCCTGGTGGCTGTTGTTCCCCTCCACCGTGGAGCGCGCCCGCCTGCGCCTCGACCGCACGCCCTGGCAGTCCTTCTGGCTGGGAGGCGTGGTGCTGGCCGCCCTGCTCATCCCGACCGTCATCCTGCTGGCCCTGCCATTCGGTCCCGCCAAATTCCTCGGCTGGATTCTGATCGCGCTGACCCTGGCCTTCTCGGGCCTCGGCGCGGCGGGACTGGCCGCCCGTTTCGGCGAACAGGTCAGCCGCCTCAGCCCCGCCAGTGGATTGGGCGCCTTCGTGCGTGGCGCGGTCATCCTCGAACTGGCCTCCTTCTTCCCGGTCATCGGCTGGTTCATCTTCTTCCCGCTGGCCACCGTCGCCACCCTGGGCGCGGCCGCCTTTGCGCTCCTGCGCTGGCTGCCGAAACCTGTGCCCGCATCTGAACCTGCGCCCGTGCAGGCTTAAAACTTGGACTCCAAAGTCTCCTGACTTTGGAACTGTCAACGACGGGAGTCGTTGACTCCAGAAAATACAATCATGAACCTTTCCCGCCGCGACTTCCTCAAACTGACCGGCCTGGTCGCCGCCAGCACCGCCCTGGCCTCGTGCGCGCCCGCCAACCGACTGCTGGCCCCGCTGGCAAATGTCGCCTGGCCCGCGCTCGCCGCCGCCGACTTCCTGGCCCTGAATCAACTCACCTTCGGGCCGAACGCCGAAGAGCGCGTCCGCTTTTCGCAGATCGGTCTGGCGGCCTGGATCGAAGAACAGCTTGCGCCCGATGCCATCGACGATTTCGGCTGTGAGTTGCGCCTGCGCAACCTCGGCACACTGGGCATGTCAGCCTCGGACCTGTTCGACGTCAGCGACCAGATCTTCGATAACGTCGACCGGCTCAAGGTCCCGCAGGAATTGCGCCAGGCCACCCTGCTGCGACAGGTCTACAGCCGCCGCCAACTCTTCGAGGTCATGACCGAATTCTGGTCGGATCACTTCAACATCAGCACCGAAAAGGGCGACTGCTACTATCTCAAGACCGTGGACGACCGCGAGGTCATCCGCAGGAATGCGCTGGGATCGTTCCGCGACCTGGTCTGGGCTTCGGCGCACTCGCCCGCCATGCTGGTCTACCTCGACAACCAGGCCAACACCAAAGGCGCGCCCAATGAGAACTACGCCCGCGAGTTGATGGAACTGCACACGCTGGGAGTCGAGGCGGGCTACAGTCAGCAGGACGTGATGGAGTTGGCGCGCTGCCTGACGGGCTGGACGGTCAAGGAACATTTCTGGCGCGGACAGTTCACCTTCGACGAGAAGGTTCACGACCTGGGCGCGAAGCGTGTGCTGGGTCTGGAAATCGTCGAAGCGGGACAGGCCGAGGCCGAGCGCGTGATCGAGCGGCTGGCCGAACATCCCGCCGCGGCGCGTTTCGTCTCGACCAAGCTGGCCCGCCGCTTCCTGGCCGACGACCCGCCCGCGGAGATCATCGGGAAGGCCGCCCAAACTTTTGAACAGACTCACGGCGACATCCGCGCCATCCTGCGCGTGATCTTACTGGACGGGTTAGACCCTAAAGGTTTCCAAAAACCTTTAGGGTCTGTACCCTCAAAATACAAACGTCCCAATAACTTTATCGCCTCGGCCCTGCGCGCCCTCAACGCCGAGACCGACGGCGGCGACGCGGTGCAGGAGTATCTTCTGCGCCTGGGCCATGTCCCCTTCAACTGGCCCACCCCAGATGGCTACCCCGACCGCGCCCAGGCCTGGCAGGGCAACCTCATGCCGCGCTGGCAGTTCGCCTTCGCCCTGGCTCAGAATGAAATGAAGGGCACGCAGGTCGAGTTGCCAAAATTGATGGACACAATCGGCGCGCGGACGTTCGAAGAATCTGCCGACCAAATTACGTCCCTGCTGCTCGGCTCTTCGCTGGGGACTTCCGCGCGTGATGAGTTGCTGGCGGCGCTCCGCTCGGCGGGCGCAGACGAGACCGAAAGCCTGCGCATTTTTACCGCTGGCATCCTGGCTTCGCCTGCCTTTCAATGGCGGTAACGCGAGATATTATCTCGCGCTACCCTGCCAATCTGCTGAGACTTTGGACGGTCAACGACAGGAGTCGTTGACTCCAATTTCATGGATAACCTTATGACCCTGCAAACGTTAACCGACTACACTCTGCACGCCCCGTGGATGCCGCGCCTGGCCTTCACACCAAAGACCAGCGCATCACGTGGCGACACGCTGGTAGTCATCTTCCTGCGCGGCGCGGCGGACGTGCTCAACCTGGTCGTACCGCACGGCGAGGACGCCTATTACGCCCTGCGTCCCACGCTCGGCATCCCGCGCCCCGATGATCCCAAATCCAAACTGCGCACCCTCGACCTGGACGGCTTCTTCGGCTTCCATCCCGCCCTGCAAAACCTGCTGGATGCGTGGAACGAAAAACAGCTCGCCATCATCCACGCCTGCGGCGCGCCCGACGAATCGCGCAGTCACTTCAAGGCGATGGAGTTGATGGAGCGCGGCGTGGATGACGCCAAAGGCCCCGCCACCGGCTGGATCGGCCGCCACCTGGCCACGCTCGATACGGGCAACGCCTCTCCGCTGCGGGCGGTGGGTGTGGGCGAAATGCCGCAGCGCAGCCTGAGCGGCACCGTGCCCGTCTCGGCCCTGCGCTCCATCGCGGACTTCCACCTCAACGGTGACGAGCGCGCCGTGGCGCAGATGCGTTCCGCGCTGGACACGCTCTATTCCGGCAACGATCCGTTTTCTGTTCTCGGCCAGGAGACGCTGGGCATTCTCGACATCCTGCAAAAACTCGATCCAACCTCCAACCGCCCCCTCTCCACTCTCCAATATCCACTCTCTGACTTTGGCCTGGCCCTCCAACAGGTCGCCATGCTCATCAAAGCGGACGTCGGACTCGAAGTGGCCGCGGTCGACCTGGGCGGCTGGGATACGCACTTCGCGCAAGGCTCGACCGAGGGCCTGATGGCAAACCTGATCCGCGACCTGGGCGACGGGCTGGCCGCCTTCCACGCCGAGATGCGCGATCACATGAACAGGCTGACCATCGTGACCATGTCCGAGTTTGGGCGGCGCGCCGCCGAGAACGGCAGTCTCGGCACCGATCACGGCCACGGCAGCCTGATGATGCTGATGGGCGGCAACGTCCGCGGCGGGCAGGTGCACGGGACCTGGCCCGGGCTGGGATCCGCTCAACTGGTGGGACCCGGCGACCTGGCCGTCACCACCGACTACCGCGACGTGCTCTCAGAAATTTTGGTCAAACGGCTGAACAATCCCGCGCTGGCCGACATCTTCCCCAATTACCAGGCGCGGGGGTTGGATGTATTGAAATAATGATGGGGCGAGGGGACCTCGCCCCATCATGTCCCTACTGCGGGGCCGCAAACACCACCACGTAATAACCAAACTCATCGAAGAACGCGTAACCCACACCGATCTGCGTGTACTTGGTGGTCAGCAGGTTGGCGTTGTGATTCGGGTCGACCTGGTCGGTGGCCCACCACGAGACCACGCCCGGGCCGTTGAGAGGCGGGTAACTGCCATACACGTTTTCCGTCACACCCGAGGCGGCATAGCCCGTCGCAGCCACGCGTGAGATGGGCGTGGACCCGTCCGAGCCTCTGTGCATGAAGAGGTTGTTGCAGGCCATATCCGCGCTGTGCGCCTGGGCGGCCACGGTCAGTTGCGGGTCGAGGGTCAACGGGGCCAGTCCGTTCGCGGCGCGGTAGGCATTGAGCGCAGTGATGACCGAGTCCACATGGGGCTGGCTGGCAGAGTAGGCGCAGGTGGCGGGGGAGAAAAGATCGCCCGCCTCGGGAGCAGGCGTCGCCTCGGAGGTCGGAACGGGAACGGGCGTGTTTATCGGACCTGCGCTTGCATTCCCCACTTTGATGATGACCCACAGCGTCGTCTCCTGGTCGATGGGGACAGCCCTGCCCGCTGGGTCGTGAATCTCGAAGTCGGCGCGGAAGGCGGCCGCCTGCGCGGGCGCGGTCAGGTCCACAGAGATATCGAGTTCACTGCCGGGCGGCGTCTCACGGGCCAGCGGACTCGCGTCGGGCGCGCCCATCTTCTCTCCCGATTCGAAGACCAACCTGTACCCCGTCGTCCACGTGCAGTCGCCTGTGTTGCGCACGCGCCAGACCTTCGTGAACGCCTCGCCCTGGTCCATCTGCGCGTTATCTGGCACAGTCACATCCGCGACGAAGGCTGCGCCATCGGTGCAGGCCGCCGCCTGGGTCGGCGCTGCGCTGGCGGTCGGACTGACGGTCGGCGCGGGCTCACTCGCGGGGAGGGTCGGCGGGCTGGAGGTTTGCGTGGACGGTGGGCCGGGCTCCGTGACGGAAGCCTGGGTGGGAGTTGGAGTCCCGCTGCACGCGGAGAGAATCAACGCAAACAGGAGACTCATGAATAAAACGGATCTGACCATTTGGGCACCTCTACTGATAAAAAGTTAGCCCAGTATACAGTGAAATAAATCGAAAAATCAACCTCCCCCATTGTGGGGAAAGACCTGACGATGCGACACCTGCCGCGGATCTGTCATCCGCGGCCTACGGGCTGGCCAGGTCGACCGTGACGTAGTAGCCGTACAGGCTGGTGCTGGAGTAGACGTAGCCGATGCCGATCTCGGTGGCCTTGGGGTCGAGCATGGCCAGGCGGTGGATGGCGTTGCCGTTCCACTGGCCGATGGCTGCTTGCGGCGTATCCGCGGCAGGGGCGATGATCTCGACGTAATAGGACGGGCTGTATCCCGAGCCATAGATGCGGTCGCCGATGGTGGAGCCGTTCGAGCCGATGTGCCCCGTAAACCCGTTGCAAGCCTGGTCGATGCTGTGACCCTGGGCTGCGGCGCTGAGCTGCATGTTCAACGTGACGGCCGGGACGCCCGCATTGGTGCGCTCGGTGTTGATCAGCGCCAGCAACTCGCTGACGTAGGTATCATCCCCGCTGTATTGACAGGTCCCGCCCTGCTGGGTCGCGCCGCTGATGGGAGTGGTCTTCGGCAGCGGCGTGGATTGGATGCCGCCCGTCCCCACTGCGATCTTGACCCAGAAGGTTTTCTCCAGGCCGATGGGCACCGCATTGCCCTTTTCATCCTGCAATTCGAAATTACCCGTGTAGGCCCCATCCTTGGACGGCGCGACCAGATCGACCGAGACGTTCACCTCCTTGCCCGAGAGCGTCTGCGGCACGGGCGCGGACTCGGGCGCGCTCATGCGCTCCCCGCTGACGAAGACCAGCGTGTATCCCGACCACGGGCAGGTACCCGTGTTCTTGAATTTCCAGGTCTTGGTGAATTTCTTCCCTGCCTCCACCTGGGTGCCGTCGGGGATGGTCACGTCTTCGAGCAGCACCGCGCTCACCTTGCAATTGGGCGGGGCCGTGATGGCCAGGGTCGGTGTGGTCGTGAGCGGCTTCCCTGTGGATGTGGCGGTCGGCAGGGAGGCCAGGGAGTGGGTCGGCGGCAGCGTCGAGGTGACGAAGGCCGGCGTGACCTCCTCCGTCGGGTTGGAGGAGACCTTGATGCACGAACTTAACACGAGCACGAACGCGAGAAGGATGGGAAGAAGTTTTTTGGTCATGTTTGGGTCATTCCGTCCTGGGCGGAGTCGAAGGATAAAGGCTGGAAATATTGACCTTGCAATGCGCTTCGACTGCGAGGCAGGCGAACCCGCCCCTCCGCTCGGCGCGAATCTAGAACATCATCAACTGGCCTTCGGCCTGCTTCACAGGGTCGCTGGCGAGCTGTTCCTCGAAGGTCTGCCGCGTCAACACGGGGATTTCGGACAACGTGCGCAGCAGCCTGAATTTTAACATCCGCCAGCCGCGCATGCGCTCCGCCAGGGACGGATCGCGCTTGAGTTTGTAGGCGGCCAACGCGGCGCGTCCGCCGGGCAACACCAGAACACACTTCTCGGCGGGATGGGTGTTGGCGAGCACAGCCCGCCCGATCAACGCCGAGGCGACCAGGTGGAAGACCTGCTCGGTGCGCTCCTCCTGCACCCAGATTAACGTCGCGCCGTCCCTGCGGGTTCCATAGCCCAGGCGCGCGCCCACGATCTCGATCAGCCCGGCCATCTGCTTCAACTCCTCGCGCCGCGCGGCAGGATGATCCTCGCTGCGCAGCGTCCACAAGCTGCGCTCCCGATCGGCATAGGAATGCAGTACCTGATAGATCATCGCCTTGGAGGGCGTAAGCAGGCCGGGAAAATTCTCGTATAACTCGTTCTCGATCTCGATGTACAGACTGGCGGGTTTTCGCACCAGGAAGTTGACCGTCGCCATCTCCACGCGGTCGACCAGGGATTCGTATTCGCGCCCGCCGTCATGGTGCAAGCCCCACAGGCCCGTCTCCGTTCCTTCACCCGTGCTGAAATGGAGGAAGCGCGCATCCCCGCCCAGCGCGGACTCGATCAAGGCGTTCGTCCGCCGCAGGGCTTCGTCCGCTTCCTCGTCGGCCGGCTTGAGCGCGCGCGAATCGGCCAACTCTGCCAGCGCCGCCACGTGCAGGTGCAGGTAGGGCGCAGGCTCGCCCCGTTCGGCCAGATGCACGCTGAGCGCGCGGCGCACCGGCGCGAGGTCGCGTGGAACGGAGGGGCGCGGAGCATCGCTGTGACTCCAGGTGATCTGCAGCGGGTCATACAGGGTGCGCAGGGCCAGTCCGCTCAAGTCGAAGCCCGAACCTGCGGCGGCGGTCAACGCCGAGGTGACGAAGGACGGCTCAGGCTCGGCCAGCAGTCCCAGCATGGACTTGCCTGCGGGCAGCAGGTCGGCCAGGTGATGGAAGGCGGCGCTGAGCGCGGTGGCGTTCCAGGCCCAGTCGTAGCGGCGGCGGCGCAGGCCGATCTTGAACGGTTCCGCGGCGGCGCGCCCCCACAGCCAGCCCGCCCACAACGCGGACAGCGACCAGAAGGCCTGGTTCGGGCGCGGAATGGCGGCCACAACAGCCTGGATGGGAATCTCCTTGCGCACCTGTTCGGAGAGTTCCTTGAGACGGCCTTCGTACAGGCAGATGCCGCCGCCCTCGGGAATTTTCCGCGGCCAGGCTTCGCACGGGACCTGCGAGCCGGTCTCGGCCCATTCACCAATCGCCAACTCCAGCGCGCGCCACAGGTTGTTCTCGCGGAATTGCCCCGAAACCGTCAACTGCTTGGGGCGCGGACGATCCTCCGACCACAGGGAACTGCCCGCGTCGCAGGCGGCCAGCACCAGCGCGGTCAACAGCCGTCGACGCTCGGGCGGGACATCCAACCCGTCGAGGCGGTTGATGAGCGTGGCCAGCGCATAGATGGCGCGCGGCAGGTAAACCTGCAGGGCTTCCTCGGCATATTCGCGGTCGGGGTCGCCGACGGGCGCCACGCGTTCGAGCACGCGCGAGCGATGCAGGCCCGCCGTGCGCGCGACTCCGCGGGCGCGTTCCAGGTCTGCGGGCGCGGCGGGATGCTCCCCCGCATCCCCGCAATGCGGACAGGTGTAGATGCGCGCGTAGGGCGCGTCCTCGCCTTTGCGCCAGAGAAACGCCTCGGCGTGGATTTCCTTGCCGCACTTTCCACAGGGCGTGAGATACAGGGCTTGCAGGTGGGTTTCGAGACGTTCGTCGGCTTTGCGGGCGGCGGCCAGGTCGGCCAATGCGGCCTTCAGCTCCGCCTCCGTCGGCGCGGAGGCGGCCACCTCGACCAGGAAACGCGTGATCGGATTATTGGCCGTGACCAGCACGCGGTACCCGGCCCGCGCCGCTTCGAGCACCAGCCTGGGCGAGAATCCGAACGGATCCAGCACCCAACTCCCGGCGGGCAGGCGGGACGTGAGCCAGGCGGAGACAGTCCCCTCTTCCAGCGCAGGCAGGAAGCGGGAGAGCAATCCGCGGTTGGCAGGCCAGGTGCCTGGGATGTAGGACAGGAGTTTCATGAGAGGATACCGATACAAAAAGTATACTTTCCCCCCGATAAAAAGCAAGTCAAAGTTCAAGTGGAGTCCAACGACTCCTGTCGTTGGAAATCCAAAGTTGGGAGACTTTGGACTCCACCATTAAACCTGGCCCGCAAAGATCTCGAACAGGGGCATGGGCCAATACAACGTGGCGATGGGTCGGACGGTTGCCAGCTTCGCCAGGTCAGCGCGGATCTCGGCCACGCCGCGCTCGTGATAGGCGCCCGAGTATTCGGGGCCTGCCAGCCTGCGCCCAAGCTGGTATAGGATGTTTTCCGTCGGCCCAGAGATGATGATCTGGCCGCCTGGTTTCAGCAGGCGCAGCAGGTCCGCCAGGGTGCGCGGCAGGTCGTCCACGTGTTCGAGCACGTCAAGGGCATTGATGAAATCGTACGAGTGCGACGCCAGGTCGGCGAGGGAGGTCTGGTTCGCGTCCAGCGCCCGCACGTTGGCCGCCAGCGGGATGGAGCGCTGCACCCATTCGAGCGGAGCCAGGTCCACATCCAGGGCCGTCACCTCCCGGCTGACTTCCGCCAGGAAGGGCAGCATCACGCCGCTGCCGCAGCCGAAATCGAGCACGCGCTCCACCGGCGCAGCCTGCTGGATGTAATCCATCACCACGCGCAGGCGCTGCCAGAACAGCCAGTTGATCAACGGGTTGGGATGCGAATAGGCGGGAAAGGCAGCTTCGTCCAGGCGGCCGGGCGCGGCCTCGGCCAGCACCTGGCGGATGGCGGCGCGGTAGCGGGTTTTGTAGGCGTTGAATTCAGTAGAGTGCATGTCAATCCAGCGGATGGGATAGGGGTTCGCGCGGCACCGAACGCAGGTCGATTTCCACGGCGGAAAGCAGGATCTGGATGCCAACCAACATCGAGAGGGTCGGGAGCATGACTGTCCCGGTCGGGGCGGCCTGTCCCACGCGGGCGTAGTGGATCCATTTAACGGAACCATATCCAAGTCCAAAGAGGAACAGGGGCAGGCCGAAAATCAGATAAATGGAAGCCATCGAAAAGTCATAGATGAAATTCTTGAGCAGCATCCTGCGCACATAGGTGGAGATCAGTTTGAATGGGAACTCCAGCACAACGCGATGGATCACCAGGCTGGAGGCCTCACCCTGATAGCGGGCGGGCATGGGCACGTCGCGGATGACGGCGCCGATCAGGTACAGGTTGGCCAGCATGGAGGTCTCGAAGAAATAGGTTTTGTCCACCTTGTGCAGGGGCAGTTGCGCCAGCACCCCGGCACGGATTCCGAAAAAGCCGTTGGTCGGGTCGAAGATGTTCCAGTAGCCGGTGGCGGCCTTGGCCAGGAAACCCAGGCCCATGTTGCCCACGCGGCGCACCCAGGGCATCTTTTGCAGGGACACGAAATCGCGGAAGCGGTTGCCCTTGACGTAATCGGCCTTGCCCTGGATCAACGGTTCGAGCAGGTCGGGCAGGCGCGAGACGTCCATCTGCCCGTCGCCGTCGATCTTGACCACCACCTGCGCGCCGAGTTCGAGCGCCTTGCGGAAACCCGTGACCATCGCCCCGCCCACGCCCTGATTCCGCTCGTGGCGCACCAGCACGATGCGCCGATCCTCATCCGCGCAACGAGCCACCCGCTCGGAGGTCTTGTCCGGGGAGGCGTCATCCACCACGATGATGTCGCGCAGGTAGGCCGGCAGTCCGCGCAGGACTGCCTCGATCTCATTTTCCACGCGGAAGGCCGGGATGACGGCGGCGATGTGGTACCTGCTGAAATCGAATTGGGGTGACGCCATGGATCAGGAGGTTTGCAGCAGGCAGGCTTCGTAGGGATGCAGTTCGAGCCCGCCCGTGGACAGGTCGGGCGACTCCGCGCGATGTGTGGAGAGCAGCAGCTTCCACGCTTGGACGGTGAGGTCGCGCGGCAGATCGATGCGCAGGGGTCGGTCACTGAAGTTGAGCGCCACCAGGATGGTCTCCCCAGCCAGTCGCCGCAGGTAGGCCAGATGCTTCCTTGATTCGCCAGCCAGGACGAACTCGCCCCGCTGCAGGGCGGGATGTTCCCTGCGCAGGCGCAGCAATCCGCGCGTAAAGTTCAACATGGACGCGGGGTCGGCCTGTTGAGCTGCGACGTTGCGTTTGAGGTAATTGGGATGCACCGGCAGCCAGGGTTTGACCATGGAAAAGCCTGCGTTGACCCCGTCAGTCCATTGCATGGGCGAGCGGCAGCCGTCGCGGCCCTTGTAGAACGGCCAATACTTTTGGCCGGGCGGGTCGAGGATCTCCTTGCGGCTGAGGGAGATTTCACGCATGCCCAGTTCCTCGCCATAATAGAGGAAGGGCGTGCCGCGCTGGGTGAGCAGCAGGGCCGTCATAACCTTGACGCGCGCGTCATCCTCGCCGCGTCCGTGGCGGGAGGCGGGACGATAAACGTCGTGGTTGCTCAGCACGTAGGTCGGCCAGCTTCCATGCTCGCGCTCCACCCGCTCGCTGTTCTGGATGTGGCGCAGCAGCGCCGCGGGGTGGAAGGGGGCGTGGGTAAATTCGAAGTTGAAGGCCGCGTGCAGGCGGTCGTCGCCCACATAGGAGGTGATCTTTTCGGGCGTGGAAAGGAAGGTCTCGCCCACCGCATAGCGCTCGGGGTAGGAATCGAGCAGGGCGCGCAGCTCCTGCAATAACGGGATCATCTCCGGGCGGTCGCCGTCGTAGATGTGTTTCTGGCGCTCGAAGGCGCGCAGCCCAAACGCGGAAGGGTTGCTGCGGAATTCTCCATCCTTGAAATAGACGTTGAACACATCCAGGCGGAAGCCGTCCACGCCGCGCTCGAGCCAGAAGCGCACCACATCCAGAATGGCGCGGCCCACTTCGGGATTGCGCCAGTTCACGTCCGGCTGTTCGGGCAGGAACATGTGATAGTAGTATTGATTGCGCTCGGGCACGTAGGTCCAGGCTGGGCCGCCAAAGACTGCCTGCCAGTTGTTGGGGATCGTATCCTTCCAGATGTACCAGTCGGCGCGGGGATTGTCGCGCGAGGATTTCGACTCCTGGAACCAGGCGTGCTGGTCGGAGGTGTGATTCAGCACCAAATCCACAATGACACGGATGCCGCGCCTGTGCGCCTCCCCGACCAGGCGCTCGAAGTCCTGGAGCGTGCCGAAACGCGGGTCGACATCCGTGTAATCGCTGATATCGTACCCAAAATCCTTGTCGGGCGTGGGGTAGAATGGCGAGAGCCAGATGGCGCTTACCCCCAGGTCCGCAATATAATCAAGGTGCTCGATGATCCCGGGCAGGTCCCCAATCCCATCGTTGTTGCCGTCCGCAAAGGACCGCGGATAAATTTGATATATGACGCCGTCGCGCCACCAGGTGAAATTGTCCATACCGCGATTGTACTCGAAATCACTGCGTGTCAAGTTTCCATTAAAAGTGTTACAATCCTAATGAAAACAGTCCCATTTTTACTGTGATAGGTAGCCATGGCTCCCGTTAATGAACGCATTCTGGTCGTGGAAAATGATCTTGACATCAGCGATTTGATAGCCCGACAGGCGCTTAAGCCTCTGGGCTATCAAGTGACGCTTGCATCTGAAGCCGGATCGGCCCTGCAACAGGCGATTTTTGCCAGCCCGGACCTGGTCATCGCCGACCTGAACCTGCCCGGCCTGAGCGCCAAGGATCTGCTGGTGGCGCTCTCTTCGCAGAACATCACCGCGCCGGTCATCCTGGTGGCCGAAAAGGGACAGGAGGCGGACGTTATTCAATCCTTCCGCCTGGGGGCCAGCGACGTGCTGTTCTGGCCCGCCCGCGACGCGGAGGTGGTGGCCGTGGTGGAACGGGCGCTCAAACAGACCCGCGAATCCCGCGCCCGCCATCAACTGGACCAGAAGTTCAAGGATATCAACAACGAACTAAAACGCAAAGTCCAGCAGTTGACCACCATCCTGGGGGTCGCGCGGGCGATGGTCTCGATCACCAATCAGCGCCAGCTCTTCGACCGCATCATCGAAGGCGCCCTGCAAGTGGCGGATGCTGAAATCGGCTGGCTGATGCTGCGCGACGACAAGACCCGCCAGTTCCTGCTCACCGCTGACCGCAACCTGCCCACGGGCTGGGCCAAGAAACACAACCAGCCGATGGACGACGGCATCAGCTCGCTGGTGGGGCTTTCGGGGGAAACGCTCATCATGCACGGACCTCCCCTGCAAAAATTCAAGGTGGCGGCGCTCGGGAAGACGGCTGGCGTCATCCCCATCAAGGTCCAAAACGAGGTCATCGGCCTGTTGATCGTCGTGCGCAAGGCGGATCGTGAAATCGGGCGGGATGAACAGGCCCTGCTCGAAGCGATTGCGGATTTTGCCTCGACCTCCCTGGTCAATGCCCGCTTGTTCCGCGCGCTGGAGCAATCTGCCGAAACCGCCCACGAAAGCGAGAAGCGCCAGAATGCGCAGCTCAAGAGCATGCGCGAGACGCTGGCGAAGGAATTACAGGCGGCCAGTTACCCGCTCAACCTTGTCCTGACCGAAATGCCAGGGCAGCTCAATAGTGAACAAAAGCAGGCGCTTCTATCGGTGCAGGATGCTGTCACACGCCTGGCCCGCGTCAACGAAAAGACCTAGTCCCCTTACTTCAAAACGCTGAAACCTGATTGCATGGTAAAACCCGACCTTATCCTGCTTGCACTTGATGACTCTCCCCTTCTGCAACTCATGGGGCGTGCTTTGCGCGCGGCGCAATATGAAATCGCCGTGGTGCAGGATGTGGCCTCCCTCGAAAAGGCCCTGCACGAGTCCAGCCCCGCGCTTGTCCTGGTCGGGGAGGTCTTTGCCGGCGAACAGGGACTGAAACTCTCCGCCAACATGCTGGAGCGGTTCCCAACCCTGCCGGTGCTGCTCTATTCTGAAAAGGATACGAGCGGACTGGCCAAGGAGGTATTGCTGGCCGGCCTGAGCGGGTATCTGTGTCCGCCCCTGCGCATGGACGACATCGTGGAGGCGGTCAACCGCAGCATGGCCCGCGCCCGCAGCCTGGGAGACTGGCTGCGCCGCCAGGTCAAGATGACCACCGCCTCGCTGGAGGAACGCGCCAAGTTATCGGAAAACGAGCGCTCGCGTTTCGAAGCCATTTTCTCGAACATCCAGGACGGCGTGATCGTGCTCAACCGCGAGAATGCCATTCTGTTCCTCAACCCCTCCATCCACGACATCTTTGGGCTGGGATCCAATGACATCACAGGCAAGCCCCTGCTGGAGGTAATCTCCCACCCCGACATACGCACCCTGCTCACACGCGCGGCGGGCGGACCGCTCAAATATCACGAGATCAACCTGGATAACGGGCAGGTGTTGAACGCCCAGGTCACCCCCATTCCTGGCATCGGCTCGGCCATCACCATGCAGGACATTTCCTATCTGAAGGAATTGGACCGCATGAAGAATGATTTCGTCCACACGGTCTCGCACGATCTGCGTTCCCCGCTGACAGCCCTGCTGGGATACACGGAGTTGATGGACCGCATCGGGCCGCTCAACGAGCAGCAGCGCGAATTTCTCCAGCGCATCCAATCCAGCGTGCAGCACATCACCAACCTGGTCAACGACCTGCTCGACCTGGAGCGGATCGAGGCCGGCTTCGATACACGCCGCGAATCGGTCCACATCGAAAGCGTGCTCAAGTACACGCTCGACACGTTCGAGAACCAGGCGCACAACAAAAAGATCGCCCTGGTCCCGATCATCGGCGCCGACATCCCCCCCCTGCGCGCCAACCCCATCCGCATCCGCCAGTTGCTCGATAACCTGGTGGGCAATGCCATCAAGTACACCCCCGAACGCGGCAAAATCCAGGTCGGTGTGGCCTCGCGGGACAGGCAGATCATCCTGCAAGTCAGCGACACCGGGCCGGGCATTCCGCAAAACGAACAGGCCCGCATCTTCGACAAATTCTATCGCGCCAGCAACGTCCCGGACGGCGCGCAAGGCTCGGGCCTGGGATTGGCCATCGTCAAGTCCATCGTGGAAAGCCACCACGGGCGCATCTGGGTGGAATCGGCTCTGGGAAAAGGGACTTCCTTCTTTGTAGTACTCCCCGCACAGGACGCATAGGGCGTTTCAAAAACCGCTGCGGCAGGGATCGGTCCCTGCCGCAGCGGTTTTTCCCGTTAAAATGCCGACGCCGGGGGAGGACCCGGCGTCGGCTTTCGCCAAAGGAGGAGACAGTGAGGAGCATTTGGAGGTGTCTTTGTTCCGTCTCCACCGTTATGATACTGTACAACCCCGTTTCCACCCATCGTCAAATGTCACAGTTAATTAGTGATTTCCTTCACAAGTTAAAGCTACTTAGGAAATCTCTTGTCATCTCAATCCCAGCCTCGACCGTGGAGTAGAACTCCACCCGCAGCAGCGGGTCGGCGTTGCCGGTGAGCATCTTCGAAACCCTGCGTCCTTGCAGGGCCAGGCACAGCACGGGTTTGCCCTGCCCCAGCGCGTAGGCGATCTCGTAGCCCACGCCATGCGAGGGCACGCTCACTTCGGCCACCAACACGTCGCAGGCGCGGATCCAGGAGGTGTCACGCTCATAGACGAAATGCGGCTCCAAGACTGCCTCCTCCGTCACGCCGGGTTGGGCCAGCCCAAAGGTGGGGATTTGGTGGCCGTCCGCGCCCAGGGCGGCGACCATGGTCTGGTAAACGGATTCAAACTCCCGTCCACCGCTGATCGAACAGGCAAAGTAAATGTTCATTTGTGCGGCAGCCGCGAAAGGATGGATTTATCCACACGCTTGCGCGGGGTTTCCGTGGCTCCCCCGGTCCGCATGGTCTCGAGTTCGGTGCTGAAGCGCATCCAATCCTCCACCAGCAGGACAAAATGCGGAGTCTTATCTTTGAAGAAGAACGGGGAAAGGAAGAATTTCAAGACGAACTGGGAAATGGGATAGCCGGTCAACTCCACCACCACGGCGGTTTTTTGGGCCAGCGGCTCGACGATGTCGCGCCTCCAACTGGAGACGCTCCTGGGCGGGAACAAGGCTTCCATGGTTGTGGAACTGGAGCGGCGCACGCGTTTGTAGGAAATGTTCAGGCGCAGGAAGGGTGTGACCAGCCGCAGGTGGTCTGAATGGGGCTGGACGTAGGCGCCCTTGCGCAGGGTAAACATGAACATGGAGACAACCAACGCAAACCCGCCCACACCAGACAGGGTTACCCACTGCCAGTCATAGGCGGGAATGGGATAGTAACTCCACACGGCCCAGGCCAGCGCAAACAAGGCCAACCCCAGGGTGAACGCAGCCGGCCACCAGCGATCCATCATGCGGGTGTACATGAGGAGCGGATAGCGACGGCCAGCCCGCGCCATGCTCAGTCCTCCCGGTCTTGGGCGAAGGCCGAATCCCCCGTTGCGGACCCCGAAGCCGGGTCGACGTTATATTGGGCGATCAACCGCCCGATGGCTTGTTCGAGGTGCTGCCCGCGCAGGCTGAAGGTGATGTCGCCGCGGGTCTTCTCGATGATGCCGCGCGCTAGGTCGGTCTGGCGGCGCAGGCCGTTGGTGATCGCGTCGGGGTAATCCATGGTGACCAGCACCGAATAGATATCGTCCATGATGCCCAGCAGACGCTCGGCCTCGGCGGAATAGCCGTGACGCAAAATATCGAGCGTGCGGCGGCGCAGTTCACCCACCACTTCGGCCAGGCCGTTCAGGTAGGTGGCGTCGGCCACGTTCAGTTCCTGCGGCGTGACCAGGGGCTGGCCCTGGATCAAGGCGCAGGTCACGTTGGCCTCCACAAATTCCTTGAGCGCATCCTGGGTGTAGCCGGCGTAGAAGAGGTCGGGGTGATTCTTCAGGTCGGTGTGCAGGGCGTCAGCCAGGGAGCGGGCCTCGGTCAGGTGGGCGGTCATCGTTTCCGTGTCGCTGCGATGCACGGCGCGGATGGCGAGTGAGCAGGCGCGGGTCAACTGGCGGGCCGTGGCCAGCGCCTTGTCACGCGCGGCGTTGCGGGCGTCGAATCCATGACGGATTTGTTCGGTAATGCTTTCCAGTTTATGCACGGTTCACTCGGATGTGGGCGGGCTGGGGGGATGGGGCGGGCGGAAGAGGCTCTCAGCCAGCGAGGAATTGCTCGGCACGTTAATCTCGCCAAAGGAGGCTTCATAGCGGGCGATGTTTTCGGCCAGCGCGCGCAGGAATAGCTTGGCGCTGAGCGGCGTCATCAACACGCGCGCCATGACCTTGGCCTGCATTTCACCGGGCAGAAGCTGGGCAAAGTCGATCACCAGGTCGGCCGGGGAATGGGAGATGCGCGCCAGATTGGCGTAGATCGGCTCCAGGCCCGGGGGCATGACCAGGTTGGGGCCAACCGGTTTGGGTGGGGTTGCCATGGGCGCCGGCCGTTAGAACGGGATATCGTCTTCGGGCGGGAGTTCGGCTCCACCCATCATATCGCCGGCCACGGGGCCGCCCCCGGTCTCATTACGCGATGAGAGGAAGCGCACCGTGGTAGCCGTAATCTCAAACGAAGCGCGCGCTGTGCCATCCTGAGCCGCCCATATTCGCGGGCCCCCGGTAGCCGGGTCGGCAGTCATGCGTCCTTCCACCAACACCATCTGACCCTTCTTCAGGTACTGATTACAGATCTCAGCTTGTTTACCCCAGGCTGAAATTTTGAACCAGATGGTTTTTTTGACTTTTTCGCCATTATTATTGGTGTAATTTTCATTGACCGCCACTGAAAAACTGGTAACGGCCTGGCCGGATGGGGTATATCGCATTTCAGGGTCACGCCCCAGGTTGCCAGCAACTATGATGGTTTGATAACTCATTTTGCCTCCAAAGACTATATGTTTTTGATGTTATTTTCCAAGCAGGTGACTTTGGAACCATGCTTCTTCATCCGGGTCGAGCTTGATCATTTCAGTGGACAGAGTCTCCAAAAGATGCGCCTTTGTTGCAGTTGTTCCATTTTCTCATGACACACGCCATGGAAGAAAACAGAAATATGGATGCGATTTGCGCATTCATGGCATTACTTCAAATCCAGTATAGGGAACGCCGCTTTGCGCGGCGTTTTTAATTTTTACTATTGTACACTATTATATCCACGGTCACAAATTGCGCTTTCCCTGCTTCAAAAAGGCGCAATTTGTGACCGCGCTGGGCATACTTCAAATGTGGGCGCACAGGTTCGTACAAAATAACTGCGATCCAACAACGCGCTTCCCCCATTCATGGCCGCGCTGGGTATAATCGCGGCATCATGCAAACCCTGAAGACCCTCCTTCCAAAGATCGTCATCACACTCGTCTGCCTGTGGATCGAGATGCGCGCCTGGCTGGCCTTCCTGGCTGTGGCCCGCGCGATCCAGGCCGAGGCGGGATACATGCCCCCGCGTTGGATTGCCGGCCTGGCGATTTTTTCCGCGCTGGAAGTTGCCACCCTGCTCCTGGCCCTCAGCCTGACCTGGCTTCCCCAAAGTGTGATGCCGCGCCTGTCGGGTTTGACGGGCCTGCGCGCGCGCCTCGGCAGGGCCAACTGGGGCATCGCGGGGATGCTCCTGCTGCTCCCATTGTGGGTCTTCGGCTATACCATCTGGAGCGGATTGTTCGCGTCATCCGATCTTCGTTTATATATGTTCCTCCTGTGGGTGGCGGCGCTGGGATTTTTCCTCACACGCGAGGAGGGTCTGCTCAGTTGGGAGGCGGTCTGGCTTTCGTCGGTGCTGGCGGGCGGAGCTGCCGCGTTGATCGGCTACCTGCTCGAAGTGACACCGTATCCCTTCTCGCTGACCTGGTCCGAAGGCAACCGCATGTACGACTGGTCGATCATGTTCGGGCGCGGGCGCTATCTCTACCCCGAAGGCCAGCCGCTAAAGGCCTTCATCGACGTGGGCCGCCAGTTCCTGTGGGGATTGCCCTTCCTCTTTCCGCAAAGCAACATTGTCGTCGTGCGCTTCTGGGATTCGTTCATCTTTACCTTCCCATACTTTCTGCTGGGCTGGCTGGCCTTCCGTCACTGGCGGGGGGAACGTCTGCACTGGCTGCTGGCCGGTCTGTGGGTCTTCCTGCTGCTCAGCCAGGGACCGATCTACACGACGCTGGTGGTGTGCGCCATTTTCGTGGCGTTGGCCTGGCGCTGGCCGCTTCCCGCTGCGCTGGCAACCGTGATCGTGGCCAGTTTCCTCGCGCAGATCAGCCGCTGGACCTGGCTGTTCGCGCCCTCCATGTGGGCCATCCTGGTGGCCTTCGGCAGCGCCGAACGCCTCGACCGCCGCGCCTGGACGCGCGCCTTTGCGTTTGCGGCGGCGGGCATCCTCGGCGGGTACGTGCTGCCGTGGTTCTACGTGCTGATCCGCAACCTGAATCCCTCGGGATTGAATCCCGTTTACACGGCGGGGAAGATCGGCACCCAGGCCCTGCTTTGGTACCGCCTGTTCCCCAACCCGACCTTTGGCGCGGGCATCCTGTGGGCGCTCTTCCTGGCGGTTGGGCCGCTGGCGCTCTGGCTGTTCCTGCTGTATCGCCGCCGCGCCTGGAGGCCGGCTCCCTTGCAAGTCCTGGCCATCCTGGGCGTGCTGGCGGCCTTCTTCGGAGTGGGGGTGACGGTCAGCGTCAAGATCGGCGGCGGGAGCAACCTGCACAACATGGACATGTTCCTGATCGGGATGGTCTTCGCGACAGTGGCCGCCACGCAGGGAACGAGACTCAGCTCCCTGCTGCGGGACCAACTCACAGGGCGGGTCGAACGGGTCGCGCTGCTGCTGATGTTCCTCATCCCCGCCTTCACGCCCTTTTCCACGCTCCAGGCGCAAACCCTGCCGCCCGCCGCGGAAGTGGATCAGGCGCTGGCCGCCATCCGCAAGGAAGTGACGGCGGCCTCGCAACGGGGCGAGGTGCTGTTCATGGATCAGCGCCAGTTGCTGACCTTTGGTTATGTGCAGGGTGTGCCGCTGGTGCCCGATTACGAGAAAAAAGTGTTAATGCAGAATTCCATCGAGAATGATGAGGTTTATTTCGAACCGTATTACCGCGACCTGAGCCAGGGACGTTTCGTGATGATCGTCAGCGAACCCTTGAAACTGGGGCTGAGCAACGACGAGGATAACTTCGGCGAGGAAAACGACTCGTGGGTGCGCTGGGTGGCCAAGCCGACCCTGTGTTTCTACAAACCGTTGTTCACATTCAAGAGCGTGGGCGTGGAACTGCTCGTCCCGCGCAGCAATATCGAAGCCTGCACGAAATATTTGCAGTAGCGGATGTAAGAAACCCGTCGGAAGGTTAGTCTGTGGGGGTAATACCTTGGAGGCATCGTATGACAACACAAAAAACCGAACTGCCCAGGCGCTATCATCCCGCCCTGGTGACGCTGCACTGGTTCATGGCTGCTTTTATCCTGATGATGCTGGCCGTCGGCCGGCTGCTGTTCCCAACCCTGACGGACGCGGCCCAGGAAACATCCATGGCGAAGACGCACATGTTGATTGGCCTGTTCCTGTTGGTCCTGGTCATCGTCCGTTTTATCGTTCGCCTGCGCACCCCCAAGCCCGCGCCCGCCACCACGGGCAACGCCCTGCTCGACAGGATCGGCATAATCACCCATTACCTGTTGTACATCCTGATCCTGGTGATGGCCCTGAGCGGAGTGGGCACCATGCTGGCCGCTGGGCTGACGCCGATCCTGTCGGGTAGCCCCATGCCTGTCCCCGAGCATCTGCTCGGATTCCCCCCCTACGCCGTCCATGGGCTGACGGGCTGGCTGTTGCTCGCCCTGCTGGCCCTGCATATCGGCGCGACGGGCTTCCATCTGTTCATCAAGAAGGATAACCTGCTCGCCCGCATGTGGTTTGGAAAGTAACCAGACTGTGTAAACGCAAAGGCGGCCCCCCCAAGGGCCGCCTTTTGTTTTCCAACGCTTCCGTCCATCGCCGTCGACAGGATCACACCTTGAGCGTAAACAGCGCGATCTCCATCTCCTGCGGGGTCAGGCCGCCGTGATGGCCGTAAAATTTCTGCTCATACTTGTCCTTGACGTACCACCAGGTCGCTTCGTGACGATAAGACAGGATCACCAGATTCCCGACCCGCGCGCGGAACGCGGGGGAGATCACGGGGCCGAAATAGCCCGCATCGATCAACTCCCCGACCTTGACCACATCGGCCCGGCCCTCCAGCCGCGTGGAGAGGAAATGCTGCGCTTCATCGAGCAGGTCATCCTTGACGTACAGGAACATATCCCGCGCGGAGCCGGCCGGCACAAGCAACTGTCCGCTGCGGTTGGATTTGAGGAAACGCTCCACGCCCGCAAAGCGCGGATTCGTGTTCAGGAAGGTGGTCGTCTTCGGGTCGACCTCGCAGGCGCCGTGGTCGGCGGTCATCAGAAACAGGACACGCTTCCTCCCCATGAACACACGCTCGAAGAAGTTTTCCATGACCAGCAGAAAGGCCTCGATCTCGGCCTCGGTCTGCGGCGCGGTCGGTCCGTATTCGTGGCAGATGTTGTCGATCTTATCGAAGTAAAAGTGGAAGTAGGCGGGCGTGGTCTGTTTTTCGATCTCCAGTCCCAGGTTGACCAGCGCCTCGGGCAGGGTTTTGAAGGCGTGCATGTCCGCGCCTTTCATCACATGAGTGGAATAGGTCGAGGGTGTATATTCGCGTGCGCCAAAGATGTGGGAGCGTACGCCCTGCAAAGCCAATTCCTGATAAATGGACTGTGACGGATACAATGTGGCGGGATTGACACCACTGTTCTTGAGCGTATCGCGGGCCGTCTCGCCTGCGCTGGAAAACAGCAACGGCGCGATGATACGGTCCAGGGTCGGCTCGTAGTAATACCACTCGTACACACCGCTCTCGCCCACGGGCAGTCCCGTGTGGATGGTCGTAATATGCGCCGCCGTGGTGGAGGGAAACTGCGCAGTCAATTTTTCCACGTTCCCGCTGCGCGTGATGCGTTTGAGAAAAGGCACATCCTGAAAACGCTCACAGAAGCGCCAGCCCATGCCATCCACCAGGAACAGGACAACGGCATCATATTCCTGCGAGGCAAAGGCCTCGCGGATGCGCTGCGGGATGCCCGCAAATCCGCCCGCATCGTAACGGGGTTTAACAAAGGTTGGATTCATGGGATGCGCTACTTCTGTCCCAGGATCATGCGCGCCGCGCGGCGTCCAATTTCCACCGCGAAGTTCGTGCCGCGATCCCAGGGGTAGACCTGACTCATCGAGGCAAAATAGAGTCCCTCGATGGGCGTCTGGACATCAGGGATGTTGGCTGAATGATTCAACAGCGGAACGGGCTGGGCGTAATTGGTCTTGAAGACCCACACCTTGTTCACCCATTCGCGCGTGAACTTCGGGTTGATCTTCTGGAAGGCGCCGATGTAGATTTCGAGTAACTGTTCATCGCTCAACGAAAAATACGCGTGGCCCAACTCAAGGTAATCGCCCGCATACACGATGCGGTCCCCGCCGAAATGCTCGGGTGAAACATAGTTCGTATGCTCCACCAGCGCCAGCATCGGGAAGCCCGCCTCCTTCGGCAGGTTGAACCAGTAATAACCGTCCTCCGAGAGTTGGTGCTTGAGCGAGAGCACCATCACCACCGCGCCCATGGATTTGAGATCTAGCAGGCCCTTGAGATAATTCTCCGGCAGATCGGGACATAACTTGGCCATCAGATTCGGGGAGGTGGTCACCAGCACGCGGTCGAACGACTCGACCGTGCCCGCCGCAATCGACAACTTATCCTGTTCCCGTTTAATGAACTTGACCTGCGTCCCCAGCCTGATCTCCACGCCCATGCCGCGCAGCTTCTCAGCGAACAGGTCGGCGAATTTTTGGAAACCGCCCTCGAAGGTGCCCAGACGTGTGGTGCGCGCCTTGATGCGTGCCCACATCCAGGACATGTTGACATCTTGATAGTACGGACCGAACTTGCCAATCAACAGCGGCTTCCACATCTTCTCATAGACGTTCCTGCCTGCCCACTTCAGCATCCACGCATCGGCAGTGACCTGCTCCAGCGCGCGCCAGTTGTTCGTCAGGCGCAGGAACAAGCCAACAAAGCCGAAGCGGATCTTGTCGAGACCCCAGCCAAGGCCAGGGAAGATCAGCGCCTTGATGATCGAGTCGAATGGGTAAAACTTGCCCCTGTCATACATCACGGTCAGCGGACGCGGGAAAATAACCTTATCTTCCAATCCCAACTCGCGGATCAGCCCCAGCATGTGGCTGTCCGATTGGAACCAGTGATGATAGAACTTCTCTACCGACGAGGCCCAGTGCGGCTCCTTGAAACCCGAGGCCAGTCCGCCCACGTAGTCAGCGGATTCGAAAATGGTCACGTCGTGCCCGGCTTTGCGCAGGTCGTAGGCGGCCGCCATGCCGCCGTACCCCGCGCCGATGATTGCTATTTTCATATCACGTCCTTTATATGAGCGGGGCGACCCCGCCCCTACAATTTAATTTTCCACTTCCGTGCGCAGCGAGTCGCTCCACTTGATGCCCTCCCGCGCCAGGTAATACGCGCCCAGTAACGTAATCGGCAGCCACAATGCGACATGCAGCACAACCGCATAGCCAAGCGCGACCGCAGGATCCACGGCATAGGCCACCAGGACCGCCTTGGTGACCGCCTCCCAGGTGCCGATGTAACCCGGCGCAGATGGGATGGTTGTTGCCAGATTGGCGATTCCATTAAGAAGCATCAGCGCAAAGAAACTGACCTGGAACGGGAAGGCGTGCATCACAAACCAATACTTGCCCGTCTCCAACAGCCAGATGATGACCGAGGTAAAAAAGACCATCAACACGTTGAACGGGGAACGCAGCGAAGCCAACCCATCCAGAAACCTGCTCATGATGCCGATGGTCTTTTCGTGCAGGCGCTTCGGGGTCAGGCGGGAAATGAACCACAGCCCAACCCTGGCCGTCACCTGCGGGAACATGGCTGCCAGCAAAAAGACCAGCAGCGCGCCCAGGAACACACCCGTGCCGATCAACGCCAGCTGCTGGATGTTACCAACGAAGCCGGACGAACCCGTCAGCTTCGCCAGCTCGGGCAGGTTGACGAACACGAAGGCCAGCATCACCACACCGTCGAAGATGCGCTCCACGATGATGGTCGCCAGCGAGGCCGAGACGGGCACGCCCTCCCGCCGTTTCAGGATGACCGCACGCAGCACCTCGCCCGCGCGCGCGGGATAGATGTTGTTGCCCATGTAGCCGATGGTCGTAATCGGAAACATCGTCTTCGTGGAGATCTTCTTGATCGGCCCCAGCAGGTAATGCCAGCGCCAGGCCCGCACCCATACGCCGATGAAATACACGCCGATGCCGGGAATCAACCACCAGTAGTTGGCCGATTGCACCGAGGCCCAAAACTGATCCAGTTGCAGCCCACGCAAAGCAAACCAAAGAAAAACGATGCTGATCAGCAGCCCAAGCCAGAATTGCCATTTTTTCATGGGCGGGATTGTATCACGCTGAAGATATAATCCAAATGTGGACATCAACCAGCCCGCCCCGGACTTTGAACTGCCCGACCTCGATGGGCATCTCCACCGTCTGAGCGCTTCCCGCGGGCGGATCGTGGTGGTCAACTTCTGGTCGTGTGACTGTCCCCACTCGGAGCGCACCGACCGCTCGCTGATGGCGACCTTCATTCAATGGGGCGACGAGGTCGTGATGCTGACCATCGCCGCGAATCGGAGCGAGTCCGCTGAGGCGGGCGCAGAGGCCGCTCGCGCGCGCCGCTTGCCTATGCTCCTGGTGGATGCGGAACAGGTCGTCGCAGATTTATATGAAGCGCAGACTACTCCACACGCCTTTGTTGTCGACCGTGCTGGCCTCCTGCGTTACCGCGGCGCCGTGGATGATGTCGCCTTTCGGCAGAAAATCCCGACCCGCTTCCACATCGAGGCGGCGGTGGAGGCCCTGCTGGAGGGACGCATCCCCGAAGTACAGGAAACTCCCGCCTTTGGCTGTGTCATCGTGCGGGACATTTAATGCTAGAATCAAAACGTGATCAGCATCGAGACACGGATTGGCCTGCTCAAAAAAATCCACCTGTTCCACGGGTTCAGTGAGGACAACCTCAAGGACATCGCGGAACGGTTCAGCGAGGCCGAGTACGCGGAAGGCGAGACGATCTTCGAACAGGGCGGCAAGGCGGATGGTTTCTTCCTGATCTTCAAAGGCAAAGTGAACATCGTCCGCAGAAAAGACGGCAGGGATCAAACGCTGGCTTATCTTGTGAACAATGACTATTTCGGCGAGATGGCGCTTTTTTCGAGGCGTCCCCGTTCGGCCACGGTAAAGGCGCTCCTGCCCACCACCGTGCTGGTGCTCTCGCTCGAAAATTTCGATGAACTCATCAAGAAGAACTCGCATCTCAAGGCCAACCTGAATGTCACCATCCAAAGCCGCACACTGGCGCGCAAACTACAATTCAAGTGGTTGAGACCCAGCGAGGTGGTATATTTTCTGGCGCGCAAACATTCCATTTTGTTATATCAGGTAATGGTTGCGCCTGTGCTGATTCTGCTCCTGCCGGTTGGGCTGGCGGTATTGTCGCTCCTGACCGACGCCGTGACCCCCGCAGCGGTGGCGGTCATCGTCCTGGTGCTGGACATCGGCTGGGCTGGCTGGCGCGCACTGGACTGGAGCAATGATTATTACGTCGTGACCAACGAGCGTGTGGTCTGGCTCGAAAAAGTGGTCGGCATCTACGACAGCCGCCAGGAGGCGCCGCTGAGCACCGTTCTCTCGGTCAGCGTGGAGACCGACGCCTGGGGCCGCATCATGGATTATGGCAACGTGGTTGTGCGCACCTTCGTGGGGCAGATCCCGTTCAATTACGTGCCGCAGCCTGCCCAGGCCGCGCGGGTGATCGAGGAGTACTGGGACCGCACCAAGCAGGTCGCGGTGAGCACGGAAAAGGATGCCATGAAGAACGCCATCCGCACCCGCCTTGGCTTGCCCCCGGTGGGACAGACATCCGCCCCCACCACCACCGCTCCGACAACTGCTTCGAAACCCGCGCCCAAGGCACGCAGTGTTTTCCTGAAGGCGCTGGGGGCCAGCACCCTCAAGCTGCGCTATGAAGTGGGCGACACGGTCATCTACCGCAAACATTGGGTCGTGTTACTGCGACAAACCTGGCAGCCCGCCGCACTGCTGCTCCTGCTGATCGTGTTTTGGATCAGTCACATGGTCAGCGCTGCCTTCGACCCGGCGCGGGCGATCTTCACGTGGACAGAGGCCGGCCTGAACGTGGACACGATCTTCCTGACCCTGCCGTTTCTGATGATCCCCTTTGCCATCTGGCTGGGCTGGCAGACCGTGGACTGGAGCAATGACATCTTCCAGGTGACGCCCGACCAGATCATCGACATCGACCGCAAACCCTTCGGCGGCGAGGAGCGCCGCGCTGCGCAACTGGAAAGCATCCTCAGCACCCAATACAAGCGTGAGGGCATTCTGAGCAACATCTTCAATTTTGGCACGGTCTACATCACCGTGGGCGGCACGCAACTGGCCTTCGAGGATGTGATGGACCCTGCCACCGTCCAATCGGACATCGACCGGCGGCGCATGGCGCGCACCGCCAAGACCAATGAGGCCAAGGTGGCTTCCGAACGCGACCGCATGGCCGAATGGCTGGCGGCCTATCACATGAACGCGGATGAATATCGCCGCGACTATGAAAACAAGAAAAAAAACGGGTAAAATCGGTGGACTTCCAGAGGTAAAAGATATGACATTAAGAACGATTGTTACACTCCCTGAACCCGTCCTGCGCCGCAAGGCGCGCCCCATCACAACTTTCGACTCCAACCTGCAAACCGTCATCGACGATATGATCGAGACCATGCGCGATGCGCCCGGCGTCGGGCTGGCTGCGCCGCAGGTCAACATCTCCGAACGCCTGATCGTCGTGGAATACGGCGAAGAGGAGGAGGATGAGAACGGCGAGATCATCGAACTGCCCAAGAAGCTGTTAGTAGTGATCAACCCCGAGATCGTCAAAACCTCCGAGGAGACCGAATTGGGCGTGGAGGGCTGTCTCTCCATCCCCGGGCTGGTCGGCGAGGTGGAACGCTTCTCGGCCATCCAGATCAAGGGCCTGAACCGCCACGGCCAGCCGACCAAAATCAAGACCGAGGGCTGGCTGGCGCGCATCTTCCAGCACGAGATCGATCACCTGAACGGTGTGCTCTTCCCCGACCTGGCGACCAAAGTCTGGAAGGCGCAAACCGAGGAAGAACTGGAAGACCGCGTATAATTTTCCTCCGATCCTCATCCGCAATTCAATTGCGAATGAGAACATCATGTATCTCAAGCATCTCTCGCTGACCAATTTTAGAAACTTCTCCCGCCTGGACGTAAGCCTGCCCCGGCGGGTTGTCGTGTTAACCGGCCTGAACGCGCAGGGCAAGACCAGCGTGCTGGAAGCCATTTACTTCCTGGCAGCCTTCACCTCGTTCCAAACCCACACGGACCGGCAGTTGGTCAACTTTCGAGCGGCGCGCGAGGCGCTGGCGGTCACGCGCCTTGTGGCGGAGTATGCGCGTGGCAAATCGAATCACCGTATGGAAGTGCGCCTGATCCTCGAGCCGACCGGCGTCAACGGGCAGCGCCTGCGCAAGGAAATTTTACTGGACGGCGTGAAACGTCCGGCCAGCGAAGTGATCGGCCAGTTCAATGCGGTCATCTTCGTGCCGCAGATGTCGCAGATCATTGAGGGCGCGCCCGATGACCGCCGCCGCTATCTCAACCTGGCGCTGGCGCAAACCATTCCCGCCTATGCGCGTTTCCTGAGCGAGTACAACCAGGCGCTGACGCAGCGCAACGCCCTGCTCAAGGCGTTGGGCGAACGCCCGGGCAACGGCGACCAGCTCTCGGTGTGGGATGAAACGCTCGCCCGCCTCGGGTCGCAGATCATCCTGTGGCGCATCCAGGCCGTGCAGGAGATCGAGAAATTCGCGGCGCGCGTCCACACGGAATTGACCCGCGGGGAGGAAATCCTGCGCCTGGCGTATGAGCCCGCCTACGATCCGCTGCCCAGGCCAAACGGCCAGCTCGGCCTGAAGATGGACACGGTCGTGGATCGCTCCGCGCTGGATTTGAAGACCATCGAAACGGGCTTCCGCGAACGGCTTGCGCAACTCCGCGGCGAGGAGATCGCGCGCGGCGTGACCACCATCGGCCCGCACCGCGACGAGCTGCGCTTCCTGGCCAACAACATTGACCTGGGCGAATACGGCTCACGCGGACAGGTGCGCACGACCCTGCTGGCGCTCAAGCTGGCCGAGGTGCAATGGATGAAGGAACGCACGCAGGAATGGCCCGTGATCCTGCTGGATGAAGTCATGGCCGAACTCGACTTGCAGCGCCGCGCCGACCTGTTGAAATACATCGGCGAGACCGAGCAGGTGCTGTTCACCACCACCGACTTGAATTTGTTCACGCCCGAGTTTGTGCAGCAATCGAATATTTGGGACGTGCGGGGGGGCGCAGTCCAGGAACGTGACGCGGGATGACAAGGTTAAAGGCTTGATGTTCATTCCCTGAAAATCCAGGAATATTTTCAGGCCGATATGATTTCTTTCAAGGATGCAGACAGCCAAAACACATGGACACTTCAAATATTACGCAGGTCGCAGTACTTTTGGTCGCGGGGGTTATCGTTCTTTTCATCTATATCCTGTTTCGACTCCGATCCCAAAAAATAAAAGAGACGCAACCCGAGCCAACCTTGCTGCGGCCTCGGAAGATTCGCGCTGCGTTGATTCGGGTGGCGCGGCTGTCTCTCTTCTCTGTCTTTGCTTTGATCTTTGTCTTCCTTGCGATGCTGGTCTACTTGAACTTCGCAAGTTTCAAGGCAGAATCTGCGCCTGCGCCAAGCCAGGTGGACATCCCCGCTGACCTGCCATTCAAAGTGGAAGAGGTCACCTTCCAGAGCGAGGACGGACTCAGGCTGGCAGGCTGGTTCGTGCCCTCGCAAAACGGCGCGACCATCATCCTTTTACATCCTTATGGCGGCAACCGCCTGTCCATGCGCTGGCACGCGGAGCAACTTGTGGGGGCGGGCTATGGCGTCTTGATGTACGACGAGCGCGCCTCGGGCGAAAGCGAGGGAACCTATCGCTCCTACGGCTGGGAGGATCCTCGCGATACGGGCGGCGCACTCGCCTTCCTGCGGGACAGGCAGGAGGTAAACATGGAGAAGGTCGGCATTGCGGGCTGCTCCATCGGCGCGCAGATCGCCCTGCAGAGCGCGGCCCGCTATCCTGAACTGGGCGCAGTTTGGGCTGACGGCCCTTCCTCTGTTCGCGCGACAGACATGCCCACCCCCAAAAATCCGCTGACGGCGCTTTTCAAGTTTGGAAATTACATTGCAGATTGGACGTACGAAGTCAAACTGGATCTGAAAGCGCCGCCTCCCATGATCGAGACCATCGGGCGGATCGCGCCGCGGCCGATCCTTCTGGTCGGCGGGGGCAGGCCGCTTGATTTTGTCGGCAGCGAAGAGGGCAACGTGCGCAAGTATGCAAATTATGCCGGGGAAAACGCGCAGGTTTGGATCATCCCCGAAGCCGTGCATTGTGACGGGCCTGATGTGCAACCCGAAGCGTATTCCCAAAAAATGATCGCGTTCTTTAACCATGCCTTTGGATTAAAATAGACTCGAAAGGAATACAGCATGACCGTCAAACATACACAAGATGTCGAAGCGAAGAACGTCGCCGCCGGCAAGGACACGACCATCCAGGTGCTCATCTCCGCGCAGGAGGGGCCGAACTTCGCCATGCGCAAATTCTCGATGCAGCCCGGCGGCGGGATGCCGCGCCACACCAACACGGTGGAACATGAGCAATATGTCCTGCGCGGGCAGGCGGCCATCGCCATCGGCGACGAGACGTATCACGTTCAAACGGGTGACGTGGTCTTCATTCCTGCGGGCGTCATTCATTCGTATGAAAATACTGGGGAAGAGCCGTTCGAATTCCTGTGCCTGATCCCCAACCAGGAAGATAAGATCACGGTCGTGAACGAGGCGGCCTGTTAAAAAATAAGGTCAAGTTCAAGACCTGACCTTATTTTTTTATAGCGGCTGTTTGGCAGGCACGCCCGGCTTGCGCGGATATTTCGGCGGTGTGGCGGCGATCTTATCCACCAGCACCAGGAAGCGGTCATCGGCCACGCCGGGCAGGTTGACCTGCATGACCTGCTTCAACCTCCCGCCCAACAACTGCATCGCCCCTTCGGCGGACTGCGCTTCGGCGGGTCCGCTTTCGCCTTTTTGGGCCAGCATCGTCCCGCCAACCTTGACCAGCGGCAGGAGGAATTCGGTCAGCACGCTCATGTTGGCCACCGCGCGCGCCACGGCCCAGTCGTAGGCTTCGCGGTGCTTCGGGTCCTGGCCCAGGGTCTCGGCCCGCGCCTGGATCACGTCCACGCCCTCGATGCCGAGGATGCGCACGATGTGCTGGCAGAACATGGCCTTCTTGCCGACCGACTCGACCAGCGTGAGCCGCAAATTGGGATACAGGATCTTGAGCGGCAGGCCGGGGAATCCCGCGCCCGTGCCCACATCCACCAGGCGCGTCGGCGGATTGGCCTTCCAGGCCAGCACACACGAGAACGAGTCAAGGAAGTGTTTGGTGCGGATCGCCTCCACGTCGCGGATGGCAGTCAGGTTGAACTTCTGATTCCAATCCACCAGTTCGCGTTCGTAGGTGATAAGCGCCATCACCTGACGGCCTGTCAGGTGAATGTTGAAAAGCGTCTGCGCGGCCTGGGCCAGTTTTTCCATCGAAGTGATTATATAACAAAACAGGGGCAGGCTTGCGGCCTGCCCCCAACGGGTGATGTTACTTGGAGCCTTCGGTCTCGGCGGGCTTGACCTTCGGTTTGCGGAGCTTGCGGAAGAGCGCGCGCACGCCCAGGAAGACCAGGCAGAACGGGATGCCGATCACGATCAACACCGGCAGGGTGTACAGCACGAAGCGGATCAGCCAATTGACGAAGCCCTGGAAGAAATAGATCAGGTCCTGCACGGCATCGCGCGCCACGCCCTGGGGCTTCCAGCCGCCGACCTCGATGGGCTGGATGGTCTCCTCGGCGACAATGGTGATGTTGATGGCCGACATGGCCGCGGATTCTTTGTAATATTTCATCTGGCCCTTGACCAGCTCAATCTGCTCGCGGATGGAGGTCAACTGGTTGAAGACGTTGAGCACATCCTCTGTATCGGTGGCGTTCTCCATGATCTTGGTCAACTGCGCCTCGGTGGCTTCGAGGTTCTTCAGGCGTGATTGCAGGTCAACGTAATCGGCGGTCACATCCTGGCCCGAGCGGGACTCGCTCTGCACCTCGACCACGTCCTTCTTGATGGCCTGGAGCGCCTCGTCCAGTTTCTCGGACGGCACGCGGATCGTCACCGTGGCCTGAGGCACATCCACGTAGCGGGTGGGGGTGTACACCTGGGTTTGGTACAGGCTGGACGAAACCACGAAGCCACCCAACTTCTCCGCCAGGGACTGGACGTCCTTCATGCGGGCATTCACGTCCGCAACAACGATGGACAGGTCCGCGTTCTGGATGACCAGGCGCTCGATGGCAGCCGCTTCCACGTTGGCCGACTGGGGCATGGCGTCATTGTAGAATTCGCTGGCGTCGGCCGCTCCCCCGCTGGCAGGCTCGGCAGGCAGGCTCAGGGCGCGGGACATCTCAAATTCCGACGGGGCCTGCGTCGGCATGGCTGGCGCCCCACAGGCGGCCAACAGGAAGGCAGAGATCAAGGTAATGAACAAAAGGCGTTTCATGGTTTCTTCTCCTCTTTTTTCGATGTTGAACTTCCCATCCTGGACGCCATCCCCTTAAAAAAGTTCCGCTACCAGCCCTCGGACAAACGCAGGGCATGTTTTTCGGGCAGCTTCGCCGCGCGGATGCGCGCCTGCACCTCGGCCACGTTATAGGCCACGCGGCGGGGAGTCCAGGTGCAAGCCGCGGAATCGTAAATGGCATAGGCGGCGCGCGGGTCCCGGTCGCGGGGTTGGCCGACCGAGCCCGGGTTCAGGATCATGCGCGGGGACAGTTCGATGGTTTGATCCACCTTGATCGTTTCGAGGGAAACGCGGTCGGTGGCTTTCTCCAGGCGGAACAGGCACTGAATGTGCGAATGTCCCACGAAGCACCAGGGCGTATCGAAATGATCGAAGTTGAGGCGCGCCGAGAGCGTATTGAGCACATACTCCCACAACGGGTCGCGCGGACTGCCGTGCGCCAGCGTGGCCTGTCCGCGCACCTTGGCGTTTTGCGGCAGGGCGCGCAGGAAGTTGACGTTGTCGGCGTTCAGAACCTTCTCGGTCCAGCTCAGTGAACGGCGCGCGTCGCCGTTGAAGGTTTCGAAAGGCATCCGCCCGATCACGGCCACATCATGATTGCCCAATATGCAGGTGAGCTGCGGCATGTCGCGCACCTTCTCCACGACCTGGTTGGGATCGGGGCCATACCCCACCAGGTCGCCCAGACACCAGATCTCGTCGGTGGGGCCAGCGTCAGTGAGCACGGCCTCCAGGGCTGTGATATTGGCGTGAAGATCCGAGATGACCAGGATGCGCATGATTACTCCAGCAGGGATGTGACGGTTTGCAGGATGACCTCAGCCACTTCGCCCTTGCCCATCAGGGGCAGGGACTCTTTCCGTCCGTCGGCGAACAACAGGGTGACGCGGTTGGTCTCCACGCCAAAGCCCGCATCCACAGCGGAAATATCGTTGGCCACGATCAAGTCGAGTTTTTTGGATTTTAGTTTTTCGCTTGCATTATCGAGCAGGTCACGGGACTCGGCGGCGAATCCCACCACCACGGAGGGACGTTCGGTTTGGCCTGCCACCGCTTTCAGGATGTCGGGCGCCGCTTCCAGCTCGATCTGCGGAATGCCATCCCGCTTCTTCATTTTGTCCGCGGCGACGCGCTTCGGGCGGAAGTCGGCCACGGCCGCCGCCATGATGAGCGCGTCCGCATCGACGGCCTCGGCCAGCACGGCCGCCTTCATCTCCTCCGCCGTGCGGACGGGAACCAGGCGCACGCCGACAGGGGCGCTCAACGCGGTGGGCGTGGAGATCAGGCATACGTCCGCACCCAGATCGATGGCGGCCTGGGCCAAGGCATAGCCCTGTTTGCCCGAGGAATGATTGGTTAGAACACGGACCGGGTCGAGAGGTTCCTGCGTCCCGCCCGCGGTAACGATGATTTTTCTGCCAGCCAGTTTTCCACCCGCCTTCCCCAGCGCCACACGGATGTGACCCAGCACCTCGGCAGGCTCCAGCATGCGTCCCTTGCCCAACAGGCCCGAAGCCAGATGCCCCTCGGCGGGGCCGACGATGTGTGCGCCGCGCGCCACGAGGGTCGCCAGGTTGGCCTGGGTGGCGGGCGCGTCGAACATGCCGCCATCCATGGCGGGCGCAATCACCAGCGGACAAGTCGCAGCCAGCGCCGTGACCGTGAGCAGGTTATCGGCCAGGCCGTGCGCCAGCTTCGCCATCGTATCGGCGGTGCAGGGAGCGATCACCAGCAGGTCGGTCGAATGTCCCAGGCCCACGTGCAGGATGTGCGCCTCGCCGCCCCACAGGTCCGCGTCGGTGAAGGCGCGGCGGCCCGTCACAGATTGGAAGGTCAGCGGCGTGACGAATTTCTCCGCCGCCGCCGTCAGGATCACATCCACCTGCGCCCCCGCCTGGGTCAGCTTGGAGGCCAGGTCGGCCGCCTTGTAGGCCGCGATGGAACCCGTCACCCCGAGCAGGATATGCTTGCCAGTCAATACAGTCATATTCATCGATTATACCTGTGATGTAGATTTCCGAAATTGGGCGTATGTGTAACGCTTCACCAATCACACCTTAAAACTCACGCAATGTATTTGTTGATGTGACACTTGTCACACCTCGAATGTGACAAAGTACAGATTACTAATGCAGGATTAATCCATACAATATTGGTAATCGTTTACTACCATCGTCAAGGTTAAATTCAAAAGATGATCCGCATCAACCGCCAAACTGACTACGCTGTGCGTGTGCTCCTGTCCCTTTCCAAGCGGACAGAGGGGCGCACCTCCACAGCAGAGATTCAGCGCGAGATGCTCATCCCCCCCTCCCTGGCCCAACGCATCGTCGCGGACCTGGCGCGGGGTGGTTTTGTTCAGACCTTCCCCGGACGGGATGGGGGCCTGAGCCTGGCCCGTGCGCCGAAGGAGATCAACCTGCGCCAGGTGGTGGAGCACTTCGAGGGCAGGATTTTTGTCTCCGATTGTCTGATGGGCAAGGGTGAATGTCCCTTCGACAACAACTGTCCCGTGCGCTGCCGCTGGGCGCGCTTGCAGTCCACGGTAATGCAGGAGTTGGAACAGATTACATTCGAAGACCTCGCGCAGGAAGCGCTGTCAATTGAAAGCATCGTATCATCGGGCATCGCCCAGTCGTAATTTTTGAGGAGAAGCGCAAGCGGTCACAGAAAGGAGCCGGCCCACAGATAGTCACCTTGCAACACCTTGTCAGGTTCGCTCGCAATAAATCTGAACTCTATTTTGGAGAACAAATATGAATCCAACCACACTCTCGCAATGGCAATTTGCCATGACCTCCATCTACCACTGGCTCTTCGTCCCGCTCACACTGGGCATGGGCTGGTACGTGGCCTATTTTCAGACCCGCTACTACCAGACCAAGGATGAGACCTGGCATAAGATGGCGAAGTTCTGGGGCAAGCTGTTCCTGATCAACTTCGCAATCGGCGTCGTCACCGGCATCGTGCAGGAATTCCAATTCGGCATGAACTGGTCGGGATATTCCCGCTACGTGGGCGACATCTTCGGCGCCCCGCTGGCCGTGGAAGCCCTGCTGGCCTTCTTCATGGAATCGACCTTCCTGGGCATCTGGATCTTCGGTGAAGGCAAGGTACCTGAGAAGGTTCACCTGGCCGCCATCTGGCTGGCCGCGATCGGCTCGAACCTCTCGGCCATCTGGATCCTGATCGCCAACGGCTTCATGCAGGCCCCGCCCGCCGCTTCCTACGTGCTCAACGAAGTCAACGGCCGCCTGGAACTGATCAACTTCTTTGCCCTGATCGGCAACCCCAAAGCCTGGATCTTCATCTGGCACACCCTGGCAGATGGCCTGGCCATGGCCGCCTTCCTGATCCTGTCGGTCAGCGCCTATCACCTGCTGCGCAAGCAGAACGTGGATTTCTTCAAACGCTCTTTCAGCATCGCTTCGGTGGTCGGCCTGGTCGCCAGCGTGGTGATCTTCCTGGGCGGCCACACCATGGGCCAGTACATGAAGGAAGTCCAGCCGATGAAACTGGCCGCGCTCGAGGCCATGTGGGAAACCGAACAGCCCGCCTCCTTCTCCCTGCTCACCATCGGTGACCTGACCGGCAAGCAGGAAGTCTGGTCGGTTCGCATCCCCGCAGCCATGAGCTTCCTGGCCTGCAACAATTTCACCTGCGAACTGCAGGGCGTGAACGAACTCCAGGCGCAGTATCAAGCGCAGTACGGCCCCGGCGACTACGTGCCGCTGATGGTCGTCACCTACTGGACCTTCCGCATCATGATGGCCTTCGGCTTCGTGATGATGGGCGTCACCGCCTTCTTCGTCTGGGCCAACTCCAAGGGCGATATCACCAAGGCCAAGTGGCTCAAGTGGGTGCCCGCCATGCTGGCCCTGCCCTACCTGGCCAATGCCAGCGGCTGGATCCTGACCGAAATGGGCCGCCAGCCCTGGATCGTGTACGGCCTGCTCAAGGTCGAGGATGCCGTCTCCCCGAACCTGACCATCGTCGACCTGTGGATTTCCCTGGTCGGGTACGTGGTGGTCTACGGCACCCTGGCTGTCGCGATGGTCTACCTGATGAAGAAATATGCCATCGCCGGCCCCGATGCAGCCATGCACGAATCCGTTGACGCGGCTCCCACCGCCGTCGGCGCGGACGACTAATCACGGAGGCTCAACATGTCTTACGAATTTCTCCAAGTTCTTTGGTTCATCCTGATCGCCGTCCTGTGGATCGGGTTCCACTTCCTCGAAGGCTTCGACTTCGGCGTGGGCATGCTCCTGCCCATCCTCGGCAAGACCGACATCGAACGCCGCACCATCATCAACACCATCGGCTCCGTCTGGGATGGCAATGAAGTCTGGCTGCTCACCGCGGGCGGCGCGACCTTCGCGGCCTTTCCGCATTGGTACGCCACCATGTTCAGCGGCTTCTACCTGGCCCTGTTCCTGCTGCTGGTCGGCCTGATCATCCGCGGCATCTCGTTCGAGTACCGCTCCAAGGATGCAAATCCCGCCTGGCGCAACCGCTTCGACTGGATGATCGCCATCGGCTCCTTCATGGCTGCCCTGCTGCTGGGTGCCGCCTTCGCCAACCTGGCCAAGGGTTCGCCGATCGGGGCCGACATGAACCTGATTGCTCCTGAATGGCTTCCCAACAACCTGGGCGTGACCCTGACCCTGCTCAACCCCTACGGACTGTTGGGCGGCCTGACCACAGTGGCGGTCTTCCTGCTGCACGGCGCCAACTTCCTGGTGCTCAAGCTCGAAGGCTCCCTGCACACCCGCGCGGTCGACCTCTCCAAGAAACTGTGGATCGGCGCTTCCGTGCTGTATATCCTGTTGGGCATCTACACCTACGTGGCGAAATTCTGGGCCAACGGCAAGATCAACCCGGGCGTCGTCCCGCTGGCGGCCGTGGTCATGATCCTGCTGACCGGTTACTTCATCAACAAGAAGATGGAAGGCTGGGCCTTCATCTCGACCGGCCTGAACATTGTGCTCACCCAGGTCACCTTCTTCATGATGACCTTCCCGAACGTGATGCTCTCCACCCTCAACCCTGAGTGGTCGCTGACGGTCTACAACGCCTCCTCCTCGCAGTACACACTGACGGTCATGAGTATCGTTGCCCTGATCTTCGTCCCGATCGTGCTCGTCTACCAGGGCTGGTCATACTACATGTTCCGCAAGCGCATCAGCGCCGACAAGAAGACCCTGGTTTACTAGTTCCACAAAGGCGGAGTGAAATCACTCCGCCTTTCTTTTTTGTACTTGCTGTCACAAATAAATGATGGCGTGTCAAGGCCACACAGCATTAAGGAGAAACCTATGGCTAAAGTTCTTGTGATCGGTGCAGGGTTCGCGGGTCACACCACGGCTCTCTACCTCGGAAACAAACTCGGGCGTCAGCATGAGATCACTGTAATGAGCAACCGCGACGTGTTCGGCTACGTTCCTTCCTGGGTGTGGGTGGGTGTGGGCCACATGAAGCCCGAGCAGACCATCTTCAAGCTCAAACCGGTCTATGACCGCATGCACGTCAAGTTCGTGCATGCCGCCGCGAAGGAAATCCACCCCGACGCGAGCGACCAGTACGTGCTGGGCGAGGAAATCGGCTCGGGCAAGGAAGTCCGCCTCGATTACGATTATCTCGTCATCGCCCCAGGTCCGCTGCTGAACTTTGCCGGCACGCCCGGCCTCGGACCCGAGACCGGCTTCACCCATTCCATCTGCTCCCTGCCCCATGCGGTCAAGACCCGCGATGCCTACCTGGCGCTGTGCGAGCGCATGAAAAAGGGTGAGAAGGTCAAGATCGTGATCGGCACCGGACACCCTGGCGCCACCTGTCAGGGCGCGGCCTTCGAGTACATCGTCAACGTACACAAGGACCTGCTCAAGAAAGGCCTGCGCGACAAGGCCGATATCCTGTGGCTCTCCAACGAACCCGAGCTGGGCGACTTCGGCGTCAACGGCGTGCAGATCAAGCGCAACGGCATCGTGCAGAAGAGCAGCGAGTTCATCAAATCCGTCTTCAATGATCACGGCATCCGTTATCAGGTCCAGACCGGCGTGACCAAGGTCGAGGAAGGCAAGATCCACTGGCAGAACTACGAAGGCGAGGAAGGCGCCACCGACTTCGACTTCTCGATGCTCATCCCGCAGTTCAAGGGTCAGCCGTTCAAGTACATCGGCAAGGACGGTTCGGATGTCTCCTCCAAGATGGTCAACCCGGCCGGCTTCGTGCTGGTGGACGGCAAGTATGGCCTGCCCTACCCCGAGCTGTCCCAAACCCCCGAGGCCTGGCCTGCCCAATATAACAACCCCACCTACCCGAACGTGTTCGCGGCGGGCATCGCCTTCGCGCCCCCCGGACCGATATCCAAGCCGTTCACCAACAAGAACAGCCTGCTCATTGCGCCCGCCCCGCCGCGCACCGGCATGGTCAGCGGCGTGATCGGACGCGTGGTGGCTATGAACATCGCCGACCTGATCCAGACAGGCAAGATGAACCACAGCGAGCGCATGACCGAGATGGTGGCGGCCTGCATCGCCTCGATGGGCGACAACCTGTGGGACGGCAATGCCGTGACCATCGTGATGCGTCCCGTGGTGCCCGACCGCAAGAAATACAGCAACGAGTTCGGCCGCGACCTGTTCATCTCGCACCTCGAGATGGGCGTGAGCGGCGCGTGGATGAAGTTCATGCTGCATTACACCTTCATCTGGAAGTTCAAAGGTCTGTTTGGCTGGAAGTTGATCCCCGAGTAGGAGTCTGAGATGCAAAACGAACAGGAATTCTCCAAGGCAGAAAAGTTCTGGATGAACTTCAAGTTGTATCAGTTGTGGCGCTTCATCGTGCTGAACGTCAAGATTTACACGATTGCCGTGCAAAGCAAGTTCCATTAGTCCCTACGGAGCGCGGACTTAAGTCCGCACTCCAGGTTTGTGAAGACCGAGCCAGGGAAGGTTTCCCTGGCTCGGTCGTTTATAATAAACCACTATGCATCGCAGACTCTTACAACTGACCCGCGACACCCGCGTTTCCCTGACCCTGACCATCCTGTCCGGGTTCCTGGCCGGCCTGCTGACCATCTGGCAGTCCTGGCTGCTCAGCACCACGATCAACGACGTATTCCTGCTGGGACAGTCCCTCGCCGAAGTGACGACCCTCCTGCAATGGATCCTGGTCGCCATCGCAGGGCGCGCCTTGCTGGCTTGGTTGAACGAAGTGGCCGCCAACGCCGTGGCGGTCAAGATCAAGACCGACCTGCGCGAGCATCTCTTCGCACACATCCTCAAGCTGGGCCCCGCCTATGCGCGTGGACAACGCACCGGCGAGTTGACCGCCGCCGCGGTCGAGGGCATCGAAGCGCTGGACGCCTACTTCAGCCAGTACCTACCGCAACTGGTCATCACCACCCTCATCCCGCTTTCGATCCTGATCTTCGTATTTCCCATCGACCTGTTGACGGGCATCGTCTTCCTGGTCACCGCGCCGCTGATCCCGCTCTTCATGATCATGATCGGCAAAGGCGCGGAGGCCGTCACCAAACGCCAGTACGAAACCCTGCGCCTGCTCAGCGCGCACTTTCTCGACAGCCTGCAAGGTCTGACCACGTTGAAGCTCTTCGGCCAATCCAAGGGACAGACCCGCACCATCGCGAAGATCAGCGACCAATTCCGCGATACCACGCTGGGCGTCCTGCGCATCACCTTCCTTTCGGCGCTGGCGTTGGAACTGCTCGCCACGCTCAGCACGGCCATCGTCGCCGTGGAGATCGGCTTCCGCCTGCTGTACGGCAACATGGAGTTTCAGCCTGCGCTCTTTTTGCTGGTACTCGCGCCCGAGTTCTACGTGCCTCTGCGCGCGCTCGGCGCCCGCTTCCACGCCGGCATGTCGGGCACCACGGCGGCCAGGCGCATTTACGAAATCCTGGATACACCACTGCCCGAGTCACAAGTCGAAAGTCAACAGTCACTCACATTGGATGATCGACCTTTGACCTTCAACCTTCAACTGGCCGATGTTTCCTTCACCTATCCCGGCGAGCCCACTTCCGCATTGGAGAACATCAACCTGACCATCACGCAGGGCCAGCAAATCGCCCTGGTCGGCAGGACCGGCGCGGGCAAATCGACGCTGACCAATCTGCTGCTCGGCTTCCTGCAACCCACGCAGGGGCAAATTACCGTCAACCAATTACCAATTACCCCTTATCAATTACGCGACCACATCGCCTGGGTGCCGCAGAAACCGCATCTCTTCCACGACACCTTCGCGGCCAATATCCGTCTGGGCAAGCCCGAAGCCAGCGACGCCGAAGTGGCCGCCGCCGCCCGCTCCGCGCACCTGGCTGAGTTCATCGAGTCGCTGCCGCAGAAGTACGAGACCGTCATCGGCGAGGGCGGCGCCCGCCTCTCCAGTGGACAGGCCCAGCGCCTGGCTCTGGCGCGCGCCTTCCTCAAGGACGCACCCATCCTGATCCTGGACGAGCCCACCTCCAGCCTCGACCCCGAGACCGAATCCCTGCTCGAAGAATCCACCCGCCTGCTCATGCAGGGACGCACGGTCCTGACCATCGCGCACCGCCTCAACACCATCTTTCAGGCCGACGGGATTGTGGTGCTCGAAGAGGGCCGCATCATCGAACAGGGCACACACCGCGAACTGCTCGTGAAAGACGGCATGTATGCCAGCATGGTGAAAACCTATCAAGTCGAAAGTCAAAAGTCGGAGGACGCGTTTAACGTTGAACGTTCAACGTTCAACGTTAAACCTTCCACCAATCCGCAACCAGAAATTCGCAATCCCCAATCGCAAATCGTTCATCGCAAATCGTCAATTCTAGTCCGCCTGCTCTCCTTCCTGGATGGGGAATGGGGACGCGTGGCTCTGTCCGTGTTGATCGGCGCGGGCACCGTCGGCGCGAGCGTGGCGCTGATGGGCACCTCGGCCTGGCTGATCTCCACCGCGGCCATTGCCACCTCTGTCGCGGACCTGGGCGTGGCCGTGGTGGGGACGCGTTTCTTCGGCATCGCGCGCGGCCTGTTGCGTTACGCGGAACGGCTCGTCTCTCACGACGTGACCTTCCGCCTGCTGGCGCGCCTGCGCACCTGGTTCTACGAAAGACTCGAACCGCTGGCCCCCGCCCGCCTGATGGAGTATCGCGCGGGCGACCTGCTGTCACGCATCATCGGCGACGTGGAAACGCTGGAGAATTTCTACGTGCGTGTCGTCTCCCCGCCGCTGATGGCGGCCCTGGTCGGCTTCTTTGTGGCGCTCTTCCTCGGCTCCTTTGGACTTCAGCTTGCCCTGGCCTTCCTGGCCTTTTTCCTGAGCCTTGGCCTGATCCTGCCGATCCTGGCGCAGGTCATCAGCCGCAAATCGGCGGTCGAGACCATCACCCGTCGCGCGGATCTGCACACCCGTCTCGTGGACGGCATACAGGGCATGGCCGATCTGCTGGCCTATGGACGCGCCTCGCAGCGCCTGGCGGAGGTGGGCGCAAGCAGCGCCAGTTATGGCAACTCGCAGCGCCGCATGGCCAGGGTGACAGGAATCCACTCGGGGCTGACCACCCTGCTGGTGCAACTCGGCGCGTGGTCGGTGCTGACGCTGGCCATCCCGCTGGTCAGCGCAGGAAAGGTGGAGGGGCCTATGCTGGCCTCGCTGACCCTGCTGACACTGGCCTCCTTCGAGGCCGTCATGCCCCTGCCGCTGGCCGCGCAGATGTGGAACTCGGCCCGCGAAGCCGCCCGCCGTTTATTTGAAGTTGTCGATGCACAGCCGGTGATCAGTGATCCCTCACCAGTGAGCAGTACGCCGATCACCAATTACCAGTTACAAATTACCGACCTTTCCTTCGCCTACCCCAACCAATCCACGCCCGCCATGCAAGATGTAACGTTCGATGTTCAGCCAGGCAAGTCCATCGCCATCGTCGGCCCCAGCGGCGCGGGCAAATCCACGCTGGCCAGCCTGCTGCTGCGCTTCTGGGACTACAGCTCGGGCGAGATCCGTCTGGGCGGAGAATCGCTCAAGGCGTACGCACAAGACGAGGTGCGCGCCCAGATCGGGCTGGTTTCCCAGAACACGTACTTCTTCAACACCAGCGTCTACCAAAATCTGCGCTTTGCCCGCCGAAAATCCACGCAGGAGGATGTGGAGGCCGCCGCCAAGGCAGCGCAAATCCACGACTTCATCCTGGGCCTGCCGAAGGGCTACGATACTTTTATCGGTGAGCAGGGCCTGCGCCTCTCGGGCGGCGAACGCCAGCGGCTGGCGTTCGCGCGCGCCATCCTCAAGGATGCGCCCATCCTGATCCTGGATGAACCCACCGCCAACCTCGACCCCTTGACCGAACAGCAGGTGCTCGAAACACTGTACGAACTGATGAAACGCAAAACCTCCCTGCTCATCACCCATCGTCTGGTCGGCCTGGAGAACGTGGACGAGATCCTGGTGATGGATCACGGCCGCATCGTCGAGCGCGGGACGCACGCCGAGTTGATGCAGGCCGACGGCCTGTACCGCCGCCTGTCGGACCTGCAAAACCGCATCCTGGATGAGGATGCGCTCGCGGGCGGGCAGGCTTCGCAGTAGCATCCTTGATAATTTTGGGTATACGCATAACCTTTGCTTGCACCACCCGAATGAACATGCTATAATGCGGTCAGTCTCCCCGTCCTTGATAGCCCAAGACTGCAAATAATCTGCCGTGGATATTCAGCCATGCAGATTTGGCTTTTTGAAATTGAACAATTACCCATTTTCCCCAACCTCATAAAGGACACCCCCGACATGCAATCAGGCATGCCGGTTAATTTCATCTACTCAAATCCATCCCCCAAAAGAGAAAAACATGAAAATACTTTAACTGGAGAACGAACCTCTTTCCAAATTACGCGCGATGGCAAAGGAATTCAGCATACCCAATGCCACCCGTTTAAAAAAGGAAGCCCTCGCCATGCTCATTCGCGAGGCGGAGGCGCAAAAACAAGGAATAGAACTACGCGGCGGTGTGCTGGAGATCATGAGCGAAGGCATCGGTTTTCTAAGAGCCAACACCTATAAAGTCAGCGATCAGGATGTGTACGTTTCGCAGGCGCAGTTAAGAAGATATGACCTAAGGGCAGGCGATCTGGTCATCGGTCAGGTAAGACCCCCCCGTGAAAGTGAACGCCATTTTGGATTATTAAAAGTCGAATCGGTCAACGGACTCGACCCCGAAGAGGCCGCCCGTCGACCCATGTTCGAAAACCTCACCCCCATTTTTCCCGATAAAAGATTCGACCTGGAAGTCAACCACGATATGCTCGCCCCGCGCCTGATCAACCTGGTGGCGCCCATCGGGCGCGGCCAGCGCGGCCTGATCGTTTCCCCTCCCAAGGCGGGCAAAACCACGATCCTCAAGCAGATTGCGAACTCCATTTCGACCAAATATCCCGACGTGCATTTGATGGTGGCCCTCATCGGCGAACGCCCCGAGGAAGTCACCGACATGGACCGCTCGGTGGATGCCGAAGTGATCGCCTCCACCTTCGACGAGCCGGTCACCTCCCACGTCCGCACCGCGGAAATTGCCTTAGACCGGGCTAAGAGACTCGTGGAGATCGGCCGCCATGTGGTAATCTTGATGGACTCGATCACCCGTCTGGCGCGCGCCTACAACCTGGTCGTCAACCCGTCGGGACGCACGCTTTCGGGCGGTATGGATCCCTCGGCGCTTTACCCGCCCAAGAAATTCTTCGGCGCGGCGCGCAACATCGAGGAAGGCGGCTCGCTCACCATCATCGCCACCTGCCTGGTGGATACGGTCTCCCGCCTCGACGTCGTGGTCTATGAAGAATTCAAGGGCACGGGCAACATGGAATTGCTGCTCTCCCGCAAATTACAGGAACGCCGCATCTTCCCCGCCGTGGACATCGAACGCTCGTCCACCCGCCGCGAAGACCTGCTGCTCGGCCCCGACCTCCTCCAGCGCGCCTGGCTCATGCGCCGCATGTACATCCAGATGATCTCCCCGCCCCCGGCCGGCGCAGGCATGGATAATAGCGTGGCCATGGAAGCCATCATTCAGCGCATGGAACGATCCAGGAACAACCAGGAATTCCTCGAAAATCTCGATAGATAGAAAAAATGAACAAGGTTCTCGACTCAATCAAAAAACGCTTCGCGCGCTCCAGCCAACCCAAGGACCCCGCACAGCCGCGCCCCAGGGCGGACCGTTTTACGCTGGTCAGTTGGGGCGTCACCTGGGTGATCGTGCTGGCTGCGCTTGGTTTTGCGCTGTGGAGAACCATGAGCGTCAGCGCCGCCACCACTCCCCTGCCCACCAGCGCACCCGACTCAGCCCCGCCCGAAGTGGCGCTTCCCAACCAGTCGATCACGGGCGGCACCTCCGCCATCGACCGCTCCCTGCAGCTCAAGACCATCATCCCCGAACGCCCGCGTTACGACCCGACCATCTATCGGGTTTCGCGCGGCGACGCCATGATGGCGATTGCCGATAAATTCAAAGTCAAGACTGAGACCATCCTGTATGTCAACAGCCAGTTGGGAGACAATCCCCATAACCTGCAACCGGGCATGGAACTGACCATCCCACCCGTGGATGGGTTGTATTACGAGTGGAAGGAAGGCGACACCATCGAGGAGGTGGCCGCCAAGTTCGAGGCCGACCCCGAAGCCATCTTGACCTTCCCCGCCAACAACCTCGACCTGACGGATCCCGAGATCAAACCCGGCGCGACCATCATGATCCCCGGCGGCGTGCGTGAACTGCGCAACTGGGAGGCCGACCTGGTCACCATGAGCCGCGGAGCCGGCACGGGCACCTCCGAGATCGGCGGGAACATCTGCGGCGGCGGCCCCGTCGACAACTCGCTGGGCTGGCCTGCCGACGACCACAGCCTCTCGGGCAACGCCTACGGCCCGGGCCACCTCGGCATCGACATCTCCGCGCCCGAAGGTTCGAACGTGTACGCGGCCGGCGCGGGCGTCGTCACCATGGCGCAGGGCGGATATAACTATGGGTATGGCAACGTGGTGCAGATCGATCATGGCAACGGCTGGGTCACAGTCTACGCCCACTTAAGCCAGATCAATGTGGGCGTGTGTTCGGTGGTCGGCCAGGGCACCCTGATCGGCTACTCGGGCAACACAGGCAACTCCTTCGGCGCCCACCTGCATTTCGAGATCCGCATCGGCGGCTCCAACGTCAACCCCTACTCCTACGTCCAATAAAAGAGCGGCCCCTAAAGGTTTCAGAAACCTTTAGGGGCTATTTATTTCATGAATGCGCGCACCCTCACAAAAACGCTTTCCAAACTCGATCTCGGCGGCCTGCGTTATTTCGATTCCATTGGCTCCACCAACGACGAGGCGCTGGCCTGGGCCGCCCAAGGCGCACCCGATCTCTCCATCGTGGTCGCGGATGAGCAGACCTCGGGCCGTGGACGCGAGGGACGCAGATGGTTCACCCCCGCGGGAACCGCTCTGGCCTTCAGCCTGATCCTGCGCCCGACGGCGGAGGAACTGCCCCACCTCTCGCGCACCGTCGGCCTGGCCGCCGTGGCCCTGGCCGAATCCATGCGAAAGCGCTCGCTCATCCCGCAAATCAAATGGCCCAACGACCTACTGCTCTCGGGTCAGAAGGTGGCGGGCATCCTGGTGGAATCGGTCTGGAGCGGCGAGGCGGTGGATTGCACCGTGATCGGCGTCGGCGTCAACGTGGCGCGCGCCGCCATCCCGCCGCCAGAACTGCTGCAATTCCCAGCCGTCAGCCTCGAAGACGCCCTCGGCAGCCTGCCCAAACGCGAAGCCATCCTGCACGACATCCTGTCCGAACTGCTGGCCTGGAGGCCGCTGCTGGGCAGTGAAAAGCTGCTCAAAACCTGGGAGGAGAGACTCGCCTTTCGCGGCGAGCGCGTCCAGATCACAGGCCAGGGCGCGGAAATTGCCGCGGGCAAGGTGCTCGGCCTGGAAGCCGATGGCAGCCTGCGCCTGCGGGACGAACGTGGCAATCCCGTAACAGTCAGGTTTGGGGATGTGCGCCTGCGCCCGGCAACGTGATAAAATCATCGCATAGAGGTGTCCCATGCTCGACAATTTACGCGACGAAGCCAACTCACAACCCTTCTTCCAGGATGACGCGGAACTGACCACCGCCGAAACGACCGCCCTGCCCGAACCCAGTCCGCGTGTGGGCGGGGGACGGTTCCTGGGCATGACGCCCATGCAGCGCTTCATCATTTCGGTCATGCTCCTAATCATGGTCTGCATTATCAGTTTTACGTGCCTGTGGATGACCAACAGCATCGGCATTTACCTGTAACCCCGCTTGTCCGCATATAAAAAATCGCCCGCCTGAATTGGCGGGCGATTTTTTATACGTCCATCACGTTGAGCGGAGGTTAGATCAGTTTCGGCTGCGGTTCGGGCGGCTTCTCGTCGCCGTTGACTTCAGCGCCAACCTTCTTGAGATCCTCGGCCGAGATGCGCGCCACGGAGGCCACGCTGTCGCCTTCCTGCGGCTTGATCAGATGCACGCCCTTCGTGGAGCGGCCCGACTGCTTGACATCCTTCACCTTCAAGCGGATGGCCACACCGTTGGCGGTGATAATGGTCAGGTCGTCGGCGGTCTGCACCACGCGCGCAGCGGCGATCCTGCCGATCTCCTTCAACGCCTTCTGGTCGATGGTGGAGATGCCGCCCGTCGCGCGGCCCTTGGCCGTGTACTCCTTGAGTGGAGTCTGCTTGCCAAAGCCGTTGGTGGTCACGACCAGCAGGGCGCCTTCCTTCTCGACCACGTCCATGCTGGTGACCGCATCACCCTTGGCGAGACGGATGCCCTGCACGCCCGCGGCCTGGCGTCCCATGGCGCGCACCTTGTCCTCGCCGAAGCGCAGGGCCTGGCCCTGCCCTGTGACAAAGATGACCTCATCCTTGCCCGAAGTCAGGCGCGCCCAACCCAGGGTGTCGCCCTCCTCCAGGTTCATGGCGATCAGGCCCGAGGGGCGCACGGAGGCGAACTCCTCCAAATCCACGCGCTTGACCTTGCCGCGCGCGGTCGACATGATGCAATAACCGTGGCCCGTGAAACTGGAAACCGCAATGGCCGCCGTCACCTTTTCGTTCGCATCCAGCGCAAGCACGTTGACCAGCGGGATGCCCTTGGCGGCGCGGTCGGCGTCGGGGATCTGGTAAACCTTCTCGGAATAGACCTTGCCCTTGTCCGAGAAGAACAACATCGTATCGAGGCTGCGGGCGGGGATGAGCATGACCACTTCATCCTCATCCTTGGTGGTGTGACCCATCACCCCGCGTCCGCCGCGGCTCTGCGACTTGAAGGCCGCCGACGCCACGCGCTTGATATATCCGCGCTCGGTCAGGCTGATCAGCACCGCCTCATCGTGGACGAGATCTTCATCGTGCAGTTCCTCTTTCGCGTCGGAAGCAATGCGCGTGCGGCGGTCGTCGCCGTACTTCTCGACCATCTCCTGCATGTCGCTCTGGATGAGCGCCAGGATCTTTTTGGGATGCGCCAGCAGATCTTCGAGAAAATCGATCTGGGTCTGCACCTGCTTGTGTTCCTCTTCGATCTTCCAGCGTTCGAGCGCGGCCAGGCGGCGCAGCTGCATGTCGAGGATGGCCTGTGCCTGGAGTTCGCTCAGCTTGAAGCGCGCCATCAGGCTGGCCTTGGCCGCATCCGCATCGTCCGCCTCGCGGATGGTTCTGATGACCGCGTCGATGTTGTTGAGCGCGATCAGCAATCCATCCAGGATGTGCTGGCGGGCGCGGGCCTTGGCCAGTTCGAAGTTCGAGCGGCGCACGATGACCACCTGGCGATGCTCGATGAATATTTGCAGCAGACGCTTGAGCGGCAGGGTGCGCGGTTCGCCGTCCACCAGCGCGATCATGATCACGCCAAACGTGGATTGGAGCGCCGTGTACTTGTAAAGCTGGTTCAGGACCTTCTTGGGCTGTGCGCCGCGCTTAAGCTCGATCACGATGCTCATGCCGCGCTGGTCGCTCTCATCGCGCATGTCCGAGATCTGGTCGATCTTGTCCTCGCGCACCAGTTCGGCGATGCGTTCGATAAGGCTGGATTTGTTGACCTGGTAGGGGATCTCGGTCACGACGATCTGGTGGCGCCCGGCCTTCATCTCTTCGATGTGGGCCAGGCCGCGCATGACGATGCGTCCGCGCCCCGTCCCATACGCAGAGAGAATGCCCTCGCCTCCGATGATCATGCCGCCCGTCGGGAAATCAGGCCCAAGCACGAACTTCATCAGTTCCTCGACGGAGACCTCATCCATACGCTCGTAATTGTCGATCAGATAATTGATCGCGCCAGCCAGTTCGCGCAGATTATGCGGCGGGATGTTGGTGGCCATGCCGACGGCAATGCCCGCGGAGCCATTCAACAGCAGGTTCGGTAAACGGGCGGGCAGGACGAGCGGCTCTTCGAGCGAATCATCGAAGTTGGGACCGAAATCGACCGTGTCCTTGTCCAGGTCGGCCAGCATATCCTCGGCAAATTTTTGCAGGCGCGCCTCGGTATAACGCATGGCCGCAGGCGCGTCGCCGTCCACGGAACCGAAGTTACCCTGGCCGTCCACCAACAGGTAACGCATGGAAAAATCCTGCGCCATGCGCGCCATGGTTTCATAGACCGCCGAGTCGCCGTGCGGATGATATTTACCCAGCACTTCACCGACGATACGGGCGGATTTCTTGAACGAGCCCGTAGAGCGAATACCCAGCTCGTCCATGGCATACAGGATGCGGCGGTGAACAGGTTTCAGGCCGTCGCGCGCGTCGGGCAGGGCGCGCGCGACGATCACGCTCATGGCGTAATCGAGGTAGGCCGAGCGCATTTGGGCGTCGATGTCAACTTGTTGGATGGTACCGATTTCCATAAGCTCCTTCAGTTACACGCATAAAAAGACACGAAGACGTTGGTTTTGACTTCGTGTCGATTAGATGAAGCACACGACATTGATAGGCTAATTATACCACCTCCATCCATTTTCCCGTTCGACTATAATGCCTTCATGACTCAAATTTCCCGCGACGCCGTCCGCTCATATTATGACCGCAATACCCGCCTGTTCCTGCGCTACGGTTCCTCGCCCGAAACGCAGACCATCCACCGCTCACTCTGGCCGCAGGGTGTGACGCGCATCGAGCAGGCCCTGGCCGTCTCGAACAACCTGGTGCTGGAGGAAGCCCGCGCCCTCCATGCGCGCCTCGGTCACCTGCGCTTCACCGACCTCGGCTGCGGCGTGGGCGCGACGCTTTTTCAGATTCTGGCGGAGTTGCCCACTCCCACCCAGGCGGTCGGCCTGACCCTCAGCCCCGTGCAGGCGCACATCGCCGCACAGGCCCGCCGCAGCCTGGGACTGTCCGCGCACATCCTCGAAGCGGATTTTCACCACGTCCCGCTGGCAGGCGGCTTCGATCTCGTCTACTCCATCGAGGCCTTCATCCACGCCCAGCACCCCGATCAATACCTGCGCGAAGCGGCCCGCCTGCTGAACCCTGGCGGGCGCCTGATCCTGCTGGACGACTTCCTCGCCGCCTCCGACCCCAGAGCAGGGGATTGGCTGGATGCCTACCGAACGGGCTGGTTCGTGCCCCACATCCAGACCGTGGACGAAGTCACCACCGCCGCCCTGGACCTGGGTCTGGTCCCGTCCGCGAATCGGAATCTCACCCCCCAGCTGCGCCTCCGCAACCTGCCCGACGGGCTGGCGCGTCTCATCCTGAACATCGGCCAACGGCTGCCGCAGGAGCACCCCATCGTCCCATCCATGCTGGGCAGTATGGCGCTCCAGCAATGTCTTGCCGCAGGCTGGATCGAATACCGCTGGCTGGTCTTCGAGAAGCAATAACCCACATGGGGCCGATCCTCTTCCTCACCAGCGGCACACGCGGCGACATCCAGCCCGTCATTCCGCTGGCGCAAAAACTACAGGCAGATGGACATGCCGTGCGCGTCGCCGCGCCGCCCGCCTTCCGCGAGCTGGTCGAAACGCACGGCGTCCCCTTCGCGCCCGTGGACGGCAACCCGTCCGATCTGATGATCGCCAACAGCGGCGAGATCGCGCTGACCTTCGACGGTAACCTGCTCCACAGCGCGCGCTCATCATGGACATACCTGCGTGAAGCGCAAGCCGTGTATGCGCAAATGCTCGCGAACGCCTGGGAAGTTTGCCAGGGCGCATCCGCGCTGGTGATTGGCCTGCCGACCCTCTGGGGGACATCCATTGCGGAGCGACTCGATATTCCCTGCTTCGGCGCCTTCCTGCAACCGCTCACGCCCACACGCGAATTTCCGTGCCCCGTCCTGCCGTCCACGCGCAGTTGGGGCGGCGGCTACAACCGCCTGACCTATTTCATGGCGGGCCTGGCAACCTTCCTGCCCTGGCGCGGGGTCATCAACCGTTGGCGCAAACATGCGCTGGGATTAAAGCCGCTCCCGCTCCTGGGCGCATTCCCCAGACCCTTTGGCAAGATCGATCTCAACCTATATGGCTTCAGCGAGCATATTCTGCCCCGTCCCGGGGATTGGAATGCGACTTCGCTCATCACAGGCTACTGGCCGCTCGTCACGGAACAAGGTGCCTTGCCCGCATCTCTCGAAGATTTCATCCATTCCGGCCCGCCGCCCGTTTACTTCGGCTTTGGAAGTCCAGGCACGTACCAGCCAGGCAAAATTTTGGAAATCATCGTTCAAGCAAGCCGCGCGGCGGACGTACGCGCAGTCGTTTCACTACCCACAGGCTTGCAGGTCGCAAACGTTCCTGAACACGTATATCACCTGCGCGAGAGCGTCCCGCACGATAGGCTGTTTCCGCACATGGCGGGCGCGGTGCATCACGGCGGCGCAGGGACGACTGGAACTGCCCTGCTGGCGGGAATCCCCTCCCTGGTCACGCCTGTGGCCGTGGATCAGTTTTTTTGGGGCGGACGGGTATCCGCGCTGGGGGTGGGGCCGAAGCCGATCCCGCAGCGGAAGTTGAGGGTGGATAATTTGGTGGAGGGGTTGGGGAGGATGAAAGCCGAAAACGTGAAAGCGTCGGCGCGTGAACTGGGAGAAAAGTTGAGGTGCGAGGATGGGGTGGGGCGGGCGGCTCAAGCTTTGGAGGAACTGGTTAATCGGTGAGAGGCTGAGGATCAGAGCGGGTGAACGCCAGCAATGCCAGCAACGCGAGTCCGCTGCCGATCCAATACGGCGCGCTGACGCCAATCCGCTCGAAGGACAGGCCCGCCAGCATGGGGCCGACAATGATCGTCAGGCCGAGCAGGGTTTGCATCCCGCCCATCAACTGACCCTGACGCGACTCGCCCACCCGCGCTGAGACCATCCCCGACAGCGACGGAATGCTCGACCCGCTGCCCAGCGCCGCAATCGCCACGAACAGGTACAAAGTCCACGCGCTGGGGGTGAGCGCGATGCCCGCCATGCCCAACGAGAGAAAGCCCAGGCCGAGCGCCGCGAGCCGCCGCTCGCCCAACCTGGGCTGAAGGCGGGCGTACAAAAATCCCTGCACCAGCACGGCCATCACGCCCACAAAAGCGAAGAAGAAACCATTCTGACGGGGAGTCCAGTCGAAACGCGCATTGCTGAAAAGTGGAAAGTTGGTCTGCAAACCCGAGAAGGCCAGGTTGAGCGTGAAGATCGCAATCAGTAAAAAACGGATGGGGCGCAGGTCGAACAGTCCCTTAAGCTGCGCAAACGCATTGAACGAAACCGGCTGGTGGGCGCGCTTTTCCAGAGGGAGCGATTCGGGCAGAAAAAGCAAACCGTAGAGGGTGTTGGCAAAGGCGATCCCCGCCGCGACAAAGGCGGGCAGGGCCAACCCGTAACCGCTCAGAAATCCGCTCAGCACAGGGCCTGCCATCACGCCCAGGCCGAAGGCGGCGCCCGCCAGGCTCAGGCCGCACGAGCGCTCTGCAGAGGGGGTCATATCGGCAATGTAGGCGTGGGAGGTGGTCAGGTTGTTGCCTGTCAGGCCGTCGAGTGTCACTGCCAGGAAGAGCAGGAGGAGCGAATCTGCCAACCCAAACGTGGCGTAGGCGATGGCGGTCCCAAAGAGACAAGCCAGCAGAATCGGCTTGCGTCCGACGCGGTCGGATAGGGAACCCAGCACAGGTCCGCTGAACAGTTGCAGGAAGGCATAGAGCGAGGCGAGCGCCCCCGCCATGACCGCGCCTCCGCCCTGCTTCTGGACAAAGAACGGCAGCAGCGGAATCATCATGCTGTAGCCGAGGATATCCACAAAGATCGTGATCAGGATGAAGGTCAGGGAGGGGCGTTTCACAAGGAGGGGGAACAGGTCAGGGCAGCGAACGCGGCAATCAGGAATGTCCCCGCTGTTTCACATTCCGCTGCGCGGCCTCTGAAAAAATAGTCTCATAGCGGTCGACCACCTGGACGAGATCGAACTTGCGCGCGCCCCGCAGACTGGCGTTCCTGGCGCGCAGCAGCCTCCCGCGATCGGCCAGGAGCAGGCGCAGGCTGGCCACGAACCCGTCCGCGTCCGCCGGTTCGTGCAGGAAACCGTTCTCGCCCTCCTGAACCAGGTCGAGCAGGCCGCCCACGCGGCTGGCGACGATGGCGTGCCCCGAGACCAGGGCCTGTAATCCCACCATCGGGATGCCTTCCGAAAGCGAGGGCATGAGCAGGATGTCGCTTTGGGCAAAGTGGGTATGCACCTGCTCGGGCACGATCCAGCCCGTTAAGGTGATGCGTTCGCTCAACCCAATGCGCTCGATCTCCTGCCTGGTTTCCTCCATCAAGGCGCCGTCGCCGATCATCACCGCCCGCCAGGGAAGGTCCGCCACCCGGGACAGGATGCGCACCGCCTGGGCTGGATTCTTCTGTGGGACGAAACGCCCCGCGAAGGCGATCTGCGGCGGGTTATGGAGCGAGGCCAGCGTGTCGGAAAAGTCCGCGCCCAACTCGATGCCGTTTGGAATCACCTCGATTTGCACGGGATAATGGGACACGGCCAGACGGCGGGTATGTTCGCTGATGGCGGTCACCCGCGCGGCGTCCCGCCAGATGCGGTGCGTAAACGGGTACACCCAGCGGAACCAGGCATCGGTTTTCTCGGGGACACCGCCAGGCACATCCCCGAGATGGGTGGTCAGCACGTAGGGCACCCCCGTCAACCTGGACAGGATGCGCGTCAACACCCCCGCGGGCACTGCGAAATGAACGTGCAGGATGTCCGGCTTCCAAGTTAGGATCTGCCAGAGTCCCACCACCAACCCGACGGTCACATAACCACCCATGGCCAGCAGGTCGGCGGCAAATTGTTTCTTCCGAAAAGACGAAATGCGGATGACCTGCACTCCATCCGCTGCATCCCCGTCCTCCAGGCTTTTGTGGTGGGGCGCAATCACCCTGACCTGGTGTCCACGCTTTACCAGCGCGCGCGCCAGGTCCTGGGCCACCTTCCCACCGCCGCCGCCGATCGGCGGGTACTCATGGATGAGGGTCAGGATTCGCATTTGCCGATCGGTCCCAAAGGATGTGATGTCCATCGAAGTCAACGACCCTCCCAAATTTCGCCTGCAGGGAATCGGGGGGCAGGTCGAAATCGGGAGGCAGGAGGTTCAAGCCATGCACTGATTCTAACGGATTATTGGAAAAACGAATCCGATCCACGACCTGACGCAGGGCCAGGTCGAAGATGAGCACCTCGTTGCCGGCGCCCAGCGCGAAACGGCCGTCGGGGAGACGCACCGCGCCGCGCAGGAACTGGTCGGTGACCTCTGTGGTGGAAAGGAGCGCCCCCGTCTCCGCATCGAAGTGGATCACGCTTCCGTTGGTGGTATCGAGGTAAATGGCGCTGCCATCGGCCAGTGCGCGCACGCTGTGGCTGGGATTGGAGATATTCTCCAGCAGAAGCACCAGACGGACTTTCCCGTCCGGGCTGAGCCGCAGGATGGCCGACCGCGAACGGCTGGCCTGGACCACCAACTCGCTCAGCTTGCGTTTTTTCAAGCGCAGCAACCCGCGGATGCCGCGATTGATCTTCAGGAGCCACTCCCAAACGCCGAGCGTGATCAGGTACGCCTTCAGGCGGGTGAGCGTGGAGAACTGTGCATCCACGACCTGCCCGAGGGAGATGAGCACGTCCCCGTTCGGGCATCGGTCGATGCTGTTCAGGTGGGTCTTGTCGTATTCCTGGGAAAGAGGCTTGCGGCGGTCGCGAAAATCGATGCCGCTGGACAGCATGTCTCTGCCCGTCATCGGCGACTTTCTAATCCCCGCCTGCCTGGCAATGACCCGGTCATCGTGCACGAACCACGCGGAGGTCAGTCCGCCCTGCGCATCGAAGCGCAGGAAGAAATCCGTTCCCGTCGAGGCGACCATGACTCCATCACCGTCGAAAAGTACCTCGTGAATGGAGGCGCAGACCGGGTGGGAGAAGGTGCGCGTCAGGTTCCAGTGGCGGTCGAAGCAAAACACGCCCGAATAATTCGAGAGGGCAATCTCGCCTTCGCGCGCGGCAATACCGCGCATGCCGCGCATGCCGCCGCGCGGGTTGCTGTCAAAATCACGGAAGGGGGGATCGATGCCCTCGGTCTTCTGGATGACAGCCCGCGATTCCAGATCGACCACGTACAGGTAGCCCGACAACTGACGGGAGGGGATGACGCGATGGGCTGATCCAACGATTAATCTGGTCATAAACAATTTATCCGGCGTTCCATTTCTGACAGCATTTCAACCACGGGGAACGGAGCACAGAATGCCTGTGCCGCCAAATCAGTTTTTCTGCCAGATCGTTTCGCGCCCATTGTATCCGGCAATTTTCCCAAACCGATCCTCCAATGCATCGGGCGGCAGGTCAAAATCGGGGGGCATGATCTGGATATCAAAGATCGAGTTGAGCGGTTCAGGCGACAACTCGATACGGTCCACGATTGAGCAGGTCTTCAGGTCGAAGATCAACAAATGATTGCTGCTGCCCAGCGCCAAATGTCCATCGGGCAGTTCGAGCAGGCCGCGCAGGAATTTCTCGCTGATCTTGGTCGTGGAGATAACCCTGCCGTCCAGGTCGAAGTGGATGATCTCACCGTGCGAGGTGTTCAGATATACGGCGGTGCCGTCGGATAAGCCGCGAACGGAATGGCTGGGATTTTGGGCGGTGTCGATCACCAGGTGCGTCTGCCAGGTCCCGTCCGCATCCAGGCTGACAATGGCCGACTTTCCCTTGGCAGGCTGGACGACCAGGTCGCTGAGCATTTGTTTGTCCCTGCGCAGCAGACGCCGGATCGCGCGATTGATGCCCAGGAAGAAATCCCACACCTTCAATTTCATCATCAGGGTTTTGATATTCATCAGGAAGCCAAAGTAATCCCCCACCAGCAGGCCCAGAGACAACAGCAACCTCCCATCGGGCAACTGGCACACGCTGTTGAGATGCACGCGATCATACACGTCCAGGTTGAAGTAGGTCCTCATGCGGAAATCCTTCTTTCCAACCTGCAGGTCCTTCGGGCGGACGATCTGCTTGAGCGGCCCGCCCAGTTTCCGCATCAAAGACTTTTGGGCGCGCATGTAGATCAGCGGATCCAGGTTCCCATCCGCGTCAAAGCGGGCCAGCACATCGTTGGCGGTCGAGGTAACCCAGACCCCCTTTTCGGTGTACAGAATTTCGTGGATGGATGCAATCGAAGGGTGGGTGAGAACGCGCAGCAAACTCCAATGACGGTCGAAGAACAGAACGGAGGAGTAATTGGAAATGGCCAGCTCACCCTGTCTGAAACCGATGCCGCGGATGCCGCGCATTCCGCCGCGCGGGTTGGTGTCGTGCGTCCGATAGGGCGCTTCCACCCCCGAGCATCTTTTGATGACCGTACGATTCTCCACGTCCACAACATACAGCCAGCCCGAGATGGCGTTGTTGAGCACTTCGCGATGATTGGTGGAGACGAGAAGGCGTGTCATGGTTCGGCGTAACCTTTATGGTGGATTGTCGCCAACGGCAACTGCTACATGATACCCGAAAACCCCGCCGTAAAACCTATCAGGCGGGACGTTTGTACCGTTCGGTCAGCAGCGTGCCGAGTTCCACGGTGCCGCCCAGCAGACTCACAACCATGCTGCGGGCGTAGACCAGCAGGGAGAAGGCGGCGGCCTGGTCGGCGGGAATCCCCAGCCCCGCCATGATGATCACGGTGCTGACCTCCCGCAGGCCAAATCCGCCCGTCAGGGTGAAGGGGGTCAGGGCCGCCAGGAACAGCAGCGAGCGCATCCAGCCCAGATCCACGACCGAGATCGAGATATGCACAGACAGTGCGATTAGGACGAATGCCAGCAGGGTGACCAGTTCGCCGATCACGGCAGTGAAGGTCAGGAGCAGGAGTTCGGGGCCTGTGAAGGTGCGGTAGATTTCCAGGGAGGCAAACAACTTCGCGACCAGGCGGAAGCCTTTCGCCACCCAGCGATTGCCGCCCGCTTCGCTTTTACGCACAGCCCAGGCCGACACGGGTGCGCTGACCTTGAGCGCCAGCCATAACGGCACCAGAAAGAGCGTCAGGTATACCAACAGGACAGGCAGGTTGATCATTTCCTGGTTCAGGGCCGAGATGCCCCAAAACAGGCCAACGGCGATGGCCACGATGATGTCGAGTACACGATTGGCGGCAATCGCAACCAACCCCTCGGCGCCCTTGTCGCCCGTGGAGAGCCTCTGCCAGCGCATGAGCGTTCCCAGGCTGGAGATGGGGGAGAAAAAGGAATAGAAACGAATGCTCAGGTTGAGGAGGAATAATTGAAAGACCGAAAGCGGGATGCCCTGTTTATGGGTCAGCACCCACAGTTCAATGGAGGTTATGTAGATTGCCACCATGCTGATGGCCAGCGTCCAAAGCAGCGGCCACGGGTTGACCGTCGTGAACACGCCCAGGATTTTCGGCAGGGGAATATAGTAGAAAAAGCCTGCCAGCAGCACCAGGATCAAGAGCAGCTTCAGGCTATTCCAAAACTTCTTTTTATCGATAAAATTCCAAATCCGATCCATGCGTATCCAAAGAAAATGCCCGCTTTGAAGCGGGCAAGTGTGCCGAAGGAGGGACTTGAACCCTCATGAGCGTAAGCTCACTACGCCCTGAACGTAGCGCGTCTGCCAATTCCGCCACTTCGGCTTGAGTGCCTGCCTATTTTATCCCAAATGCTTTTTTTGTCAACTGTTTTCAGGTTTGTGTTAGCCCAAGATAGAAATGTCCCTTTTCCAGACAGCCTCCAAAGGGATGAATTGCATCAGGCATGGCGACGCAATCTCCCCACAAATCGCGCACAGTGGGGCAACAGGCGCAGAATAAAATGACGAGCATGGGAACAAAACCAACCCCGCCTGCGTCCCATCGCCATCCCTTACAAAACTGTACAGTGATTCAATTACAGTACTGTTAGGGGAGAAACCTTTTGCCGCAAATCGCGTTAAACTGATAGTGAGCACAAAGAAAGGAGGCTCAATGTTCATTTTGATCACAGCCCTGATCGGCATCCTGCTCCTTGGCCTGCTGGCCGGCGCGAACCTGTTCGTGTCCCGCTACAATGCAGACGAATTGAGCAACATGGGTATCGAAACCAAATGAGTGATACCCAATCCCTCCCCTAGCCCGGCGCACGGTTCCAACCGCGCCGGGCATTTTTATTGCCTTATTTTATCTACCGACCGTTCGGTAGTTTTGTGAAAATTGGGATATAATACGAAAATCACACACAGGAGTGCAGCATGGACTTCGCCCTTTCCCCCGAGCATCAAATGGTTCAGAAGATGGTGCGCGACTTCGCCCAGAAGGAAATCGCACCGGTCATCAAGGAGCACGACCGCAAACAGGAGCCGATCCCCACGGCACTCAAGCGCATGGGCGAGCTTGGCATCCTTGGAATCTGCATCCCCGTACGCTACGGCGGCCAGGGCATGGATTACCTGACCCTGGGCCTGGCCTGCGAGGAACTCGAAGCGGTGGACACGTCCCTGCGGGTGGCGATGTCGGTCCACGCAGGGCTGTGCTCGTTGAATCTCTTCCAGTGGGGCACCGAGGAACAAAAGGAAAGACTGCTCGTGCCGCTGGCCAGCGGGGAAAAGCTGGGCTGCGGCGCTTTCACGGAACCAGGCATGGGGTCCGATGTGGCCGCCATGACGACCACCGCCAAACGGGACGGGGATTTCTACATCCTGAACGGAGAGAAGATGTGGATCTCCCTCGCCACCAAAGCGGACCTGGCGATGGTCACCGTTAAAACGAATCCCTCAGCGCGAAAGGCCTCGGAAGGGCTGTCCGCCTTTATCGTCGACCTGCACAGCGAGGGCGTGAAGACGGGCGACATCCACGGCAAACTGGGTGTGCGCGCGGGTTCGACAGGCTGGATCTCGTTCACCGATGTCAAAGTCCCCGTGGCCAACCGCATCGGCGAGGAGGGCGAGGGCTTCAAGATCACCATGTCGGGCTTCGACCATGGACGCTACACCGTGGCCTCGGGCGCGACGGGCATCATCCGCGCCAGCCTGGAGGCCAGCGTGAGCTACGCCAAGACGCGCAAGACCTTCGGCAAGCCCATCGCGGAGCATCAGCTCATCCAGGAAAAGATCGCGAAGATGGCGCAGGATTACGAGATTGCGCGCCTGCTGTATTACCAGGTCGGCTGGTTGAAGAACCAGGGCAAACGCTCCACACGCGAGACCTCCTACGCCAAGAAGTTCGCCACCGAGGCCTCCTTCAACGCCGCCAACGAGGCCATCCAGATCCACGGCGCATACGGCTTCAGCGACGAATACGACGTGGAACGCTACCTGCGCAACTCGAAGGGCGCGGTCATCTACGAAGGCAGCTCCGAGATCCAGTCATTGATTCAGGCAGGCTACGCCCTCGGCGAGCGGACGGACAAGCCGCTGCGCTGCGAGTTGCCCGCGTATGATGAGAGTGTGTGGCAAAGTTAGCAAGTTTGAAGGTTGGCAAGTTGAACGTTTGAACCTGCCAACCTTTCAACATTCCAACCCTTGTGTAGATTACCTAGTGATATGGCGACAACATCCCTTCCCACCAGCTTCGTGCTCGTCTTCCTGCTGTTCAGCCTGATGTTCTTTCTGAACTCGTACAAGCTCTGGTTCAGAACGGACCAGTATTACGAGGAACTCTACCAGAGCCTGTCCAACCCAAACTCGCCATATCCGTTCAGGGATTTCTTCCTTAAGGGACTGGAGAACAAGCAGCAGTGGGTACTCAGACAGAAGATATTCAGTGCGCTTGGATTGGCAGCCGTGCTGGCGGCGGATGTGTTTGTGATCGCGGCATGGCTCAACGGATAAGTAAAGCGAATCAACTCAACCTCAAGGAGGAGTGCTTTGAAAATCATCGCCTGCATCAAGCAAGTGCCTGACTCGGAAGCCAAAGTCAAGGCCGAGAACGGACAAGTATCGTGGGGGGACGCGCCGCTGGTAATCAACCCGTTCGACGAGTACGCCGTCGAAGGCGCGCTTCAGCAGAAGGAAACCACGAACGGCACAGTCACCGCGCTGTGCATTGGGCCTGAGTCCGCCAAGGATGCGCTCAAGCACGCGCTCGCCATGGGCGCGGATGAAGCCGTGCTGGTCTCCGACTCCGCGCTGGACGGACTGGATACGCTCGGCGCGGCGCGCGTCCTGGCAGCCGCCATCCAGAAGATCGGCGGCGCGGATATGGTCGTCTTTGGCCGTCAGACCCTCGACAACGGCGCAGGCCTGACCCCCGCGCAGACCGCCCGCGTCCTCGGGTGGCCGATGCTGGGGCTGGCTGGCCAGATCAAAGTCGACGGCGGAAACGTGACCGTCGAGCGCGTCATCGAGGAAGGCCGACAAACCGTCAGCGCGAAACTGCCTGCGGTGCTGAGCGTTGTCCAAAGCATCGGCGAGCCGCGTTATCCGTCCTTCATGGGCATCCGCAAGGCCTCGAAGGCCGCCATCCCCGTTTGGACGCTGGCCGACCTGGGCGTGGCCGCTCCCACCGCGCTCGTGACGCGCGCCGAGTTGATGAATCCGCCCAGCCGCGAGACGAAGGTTGAGATCATCACGGGCGAGAGTCCCGCGGAGATCGCCGACAAACTGGCCGACAAAATCCTGGCGGAGAAGGTGCTATGAAAACTTTTGTCTACATCGATCATTTCAAGGGCGCCGTCCAGCCCGCTTCGTGGGAGGCGCTCGGCCTGGCCAAGACCTTCGGCAGCGCCGTCGCGCTGGTGTTCGGCTCGGGTGTGGATGGGATCGCCCAGTCGGCATTTGAGTTTGGCGCGGATGAAGTCCTGCTCGTGGATGACCCCGCCCTGTTGGATTACCGCGCCGAACCGTTTGCCTCGACCCTGTCAGCGCTGGCTGCCGCCTCAAGCCCCGATCTGATCCTGTTCCCGACCACTGCCCGCACCCGTGAGCTGGCTGCCATGTCCGCCGTGGATCTAGGCACGGGCGTGCTGACCGATGTCACCGCGCTGGAAGCAGATGACGGCAACCTGGTTGCCACCCGTCCGATCTACGAGGGCAAGGTGCTGGAGAAAACCGTCTGCGCGGGCAAGCCCGTGATGGCGACCATCCGCGCGCGCGCCTTCCCCAAGCCCACCGCCGAAGCGGGACGCACAGGCACCTTGACCAGGGCGGATGCCAAGGCCGAGGCCATCACCGCCGTGGAAGGCTACGCCGTGGCCGAGAACATCGTCAACCTGACCGATTCCCCCGTGATCGTCTCGGGCGGACGCGGCGTATCGAACAACCCGTCGCTGGGCCTGGACGAAAAAGCCACCGCGCAAAAAGGATTCGACCTGGTCGGCGACCTGGCCTCCGTGCTGGGCGGCGCAGTCGGCGCCTCGCGCGCTGCCGTCGACGCGGGCTACATCCCCTACTCCAATCAGGTCGGCCAGACGGGCAAAGTCGTCAGCCCTGACCTGTACATCGCGGCAGGCATCTCGGGCGCGATCCAGCATCTGGTGGGCATGCGCAACGCGAAAGTAATCGTCGCCATCAACAAGGATGCCGATGCCCCGATCTTCACCCAGGCGCGCTATGGCGTGGTCGGTGACCTGTTCGCGATCATCCCCGCGTTGACCGAGGCTTTCAAGAAAAAGCTCGGTAAGTAGTAATTGGTAAGTGGTAAACAGAAAAGACCTCCTTGCGAAAATGGCGAGGAGGTCTTTGTGTTGATATGGGGGACAGAATTCTTCACAATCTCTCCACCTTTACTCCACCTTCACACAACATGCGGAAATTATGATTGTCTCTGTAAACAACACCAAGGAGACAATCATGAATTCAAAAATTCGCAACAAAATTATCACCGACCTCGTCGTGGCTGCAACCACCATCGTCGTGATCTCGGAAAAACTGACCGGCGAGACGATCCACGAGTGGCTGGGCGTGGCTGCCCTGGCTGCCATCCTGACCCACCTGCTGCTCAGCTTCGACTGGTTCGCCGCAGTCACCAGGCGCTTCTTCCAGAAGCAATCTCTGCAAACGCGCCTGAACTATATCTTAAGCGCCGCGCTATTCATCGCCATGACCGCCGCATTCTACTCGGGGCTGATGATTTCCAAGGCTGTCCTGCCTACACTGGGCATCACCATCGATGGCGGCATGGCGTGGAAGAGCATCCACAGCCTATCCTCGGATGCCAGCCTGTACATCATCGGCCTGCACCTGGCCCTCAACTGGAAATGGGTCCTGCACCACATGCTCCAACCCGTCGGCAATCTCTTCCGCCGCCGCGCACCCCAGTCGCTGCAGCCGCAGGCCGTGCCCGTCAAGATCAACGAAAGGTAATCCCATGTTCAAATCGACTCTCATCACCCTTGGACGCCTCCTCATCATTCTCGTTGTGGCTGGATTGATCGTCGCAGGCTTCTCGCTGACCCTCTCCTCGTCCAGTGCTTCTTCTCCCACTGACGCCCGTTCCGGAGAGTTCACAGGCACCCGCCCTGCGGGCATGGAACACCACGAAGGAGGCGAAGGCGGCGGGGCCTCCGGCCTGCTCGAACTGGTCAAGAACATCGGCGTGATTGGGCTGATCATCACGGTCTTCTACCAGTTCCTGAAATGGATCGACCACCGCAAGCGGCCCGTCCTGCAAGTCTGAATCAAAAAGAGCCAGCGCAGAGCTGGCTCTTTTTGATTCCAACCGCCATCTCCAACAATTGAATTTTCTAAAGGGTAACTTCAAAATTCTTAAATATTACCTTGGCATACTTGACAAAATTAAAATATTATTTATAATAATTGAAAATCAGAAACCGTTTTCTTGAGATTATTGAGGTTGCCATGAAAAACCCAAGCCAACCTGTCCCCCAGCACTGGGCTGTCCGCTTCTTTACCATTTGGACAGGTCAGGCGTTTTCGCTGTTCGGCTCCGCGCTGGTACAGTTTGCGCTGATCTGGTGGCTGACTCAAAAGACAGGCTCGGCCGTGGTGCTGACCATGGCCACGCTGGTTGGTATGCTGCCCCAGGTGTTGCTAGGCCCCTTCGCGGGCGCCATCGTGGACCGCAGCAGCCGCCGCATCATCATGATGGTGGCCGATGGAGCCATCGCGGCGTTCACGCTTTTGCTGGTCTGGCTGTTTGCCACGGGACAGGCGCAGGTCTGGCAGGTGTACGTCATCCTGGCGGTTCGTTCGCTGGGCGGCGCATTCCACTTCCCCGCCATGTCCGCCTCCACGCCGTTGATGGTGCCCGAGAAACATCTCACCCGCATCAGCGGCCTGAACCAGACTCTGTACGGCCTGATGGGCATGATCGCTCCGCCCATCGGCGCGCTGTTGATCGAGGTGATGAGCACCCAGGGCCTGTTGATGATCGACGTAGTCACCGCCATCATCGCCATCCTGCCGCTATTCTTCTTCACCATTCCCCAGCCTGAGCGCAAGTCGCCCGAAGCGCATGAAGAAAAGTCCAACCTGTTCGGCGACGTGCGCGAAGGCTTCCGCTACATGCGCAGTTGGCCCGGCCTGATGGCCATCCTGGGCATGGCCTTCTTCCTCAACTTCCTGCTCACCCCCACCGGCTCGCTCATGCCGCTGCTGGTCATCAAGCACTTCGGCAAGGGCGCCCTCGAATTCGGCCTGATGGACTCGGCCTGGGGCTTCGGCGTGATCGCGGGCGGCCTGCTCCTGGGCGTGTGGGGCGGCTTCAAAAAGAAGGTCGCCACCTCGATGTCGGGCATCATCGGCATCGGCGTCGGCATGACGATGATCGGTCTGGCCCCGTCACAGTATTTCTGGCTGGCGCTGATCGGCATGGGCATCGGCGGCTTCATGAACCCGATCACCAACGGCCCGCTGGGCGCGCTGCTGCAAAGCAATGTGCGCCCCGACATGCAGGGCCGCGTGATGGCGTTGGTCAACAGCGTCGCCACCGCCATGACCCCGCTCGGCCTGATGATTGCAGGCCCCGTCTCGGACGCAATCGGCATCCGCGCCTGGTATTGGATCGCTGGCATCCTGACCCTGCTGATGGGCCTGGCGGGCTTCTTCATCCCCGCCGTGATGAATGTGGAAAACAACCGCGAGGGCGTGGCGGACATTCCGCTGCAAACTGCGCTTACATCTGCTGACTAATTCTCCTCACAGCGAAACAGGCCCGAGATCCAGTGGACTTCGGGCCTGTTTCCGTTTAACGAAGCTGATTCGCGCCTAGTCGTCGTGTTCGCGGCCGTCCGCGTGACACTCCATGCAATTCTGGAAGTTGGGGATGCCCTCCTCCAGGTGCTTCGAGCGAATGCGCGATTCTTCGTGCTCGTGACAGCCGTAGCAGGTATATGCGCTGTAACTGACGGGATGACAGGTGGCGCAGGACACGGTCCCGCCTTCCCCATGATTCAGCGGGAAGGTGTGTTTGCCATTGAATTCAGCCGGCGTCCAGGCCGAGGTGCTGTGACAGGCGGCGCACTCGGTGCCGAATTGACCCGCATGCTCGACAGGCTCCGCATGACAGGAGACACAGGTGGAGGCCAGGCCCTTGAACTGTCCGTTCGTGTGGCATTGCTCGCATTTCACGCTTATGTGCGCACCCGTCAGCGGGAAGGTGGAACGGCTATGGTCAAAGGTGGCGCCCTCCCAATTCGCCGGGGTATGGCAGGCGGCGCAGTCCGTGCCAAACTCGCCGTTGTGCTCATCATCGCCTTGATGACAGGAATAACATTCGGTCGATGTGCCCTTGAAGATATTGTTCACATGACATTTTTCACAGGCCACTTCGGCATGCTCGCCTTCGAGTTTAAAAGCCGAGAGGTTGTGATCGAAGGTGGCATCCTTCCAGGTGGTCGGCCTGTGGCACTGTTCACAACTCGTGCCGAAGGAACCGCCGTGCTCATCGTCCACGCGATGACAGGCATAACAATCCTGCGGCGCATTCGGGAAGTCGGCCAGGGCGCGCGCGTCCACGTGGCATTTGACGCAGGCCACATCCGCGTGTCCGCCTTCGGCCTTAAAGGTGAAGCCCGCGTGACTGAAGCCTTTCCCAAAGCGGTCCACCCCGTCGTGGCAGCCGAGGCAGGCCGTCCCGTAGGAGATGCTGTGGGCCTGGGCGAAGACCGCGTCCATTTGGCGATGGCAACTGTCGCAGGTGTCGACAGTAAAGTTGGTGATGTCGCCCTGATGGCAGTCGGCGCAGGTAAAGGATTGATTGGCGGAGGTGCGCTGATGTCCGTTCAGGGAAAATCCCAGCGTCTCGTGCGGGAAGGCGTTCGCGCCCAATTCGGTCAACGCGGCGGAAGATCCGCGGTGTTCGGGATGACAGTCGCGGCAGGCCAGCGCGGAATTCCTCTGCGTGATCAAGCCATGCAACTTCGCCACATCGAGCATCTGCGCGGCGATCTCGGTGTGACAGGTGACGCAATGGTCAGCCATGTGGTCGGACGGCCGGAGTCCCGCGTGGCAGGCGGAGCAATCCATGATCTGCGCGTGCGAGGTCACGCCGCCCAGGGTCTCTTCGCCAGGCTGGGCATTCAACGCGCCAGGCGAGAACATGAGATTGCCGCTGAAGAAGGCAAAGCCCAGGATCGCGGAAATGGTCAGGATAGCGGCGATGATGCCTGTGCCGGTCAAACACCCAAAGCGATTGTTGTGCATGGCGGCCTCCTACTTCAGCAGCGTGGCGTAATACAGCGCCGCGCCCACATGCACAAAAGCGGAGATGAACAAGGCCATGCCAATCGGGATGTGAATGGTGTGCCAGAGCGCCATCAGCCGCCGCGCCTGTCGCAGCGCCGCCTCGGAGAGCGTGCCCTCGATCTCCAGCCCGTCCAGCGTGCGCGGAATGCGCGTGTAGATGTAGCGCCCGATAAAACCGCTGACCACGATGATGAGGGTCAGCAGGGTGGTCGCCCCTGCCAGCCCGTTGAACTTCCACGAGGTATGCAGCAGCACCATGAAAGGCCCCACCAGCCCCGTGAAGATGTGAAATTGCAGCCAGCCCGACATCCTGCCCCAGTGCGCGCTGCGGGTACGTTTGCGCAGGCTGTACAGGACCTCGGTCATCAACATCAGGATGAAACCGAAGATGCCCAACGCGTGACCGAAAAGTTCTCCCGCCGCGGGAATTTTCCGCGTGAAAAACGCCACCGCCGCATACAAACCTGTGATGAGAATCCCCGCCAAAAACGCCATCCAAAGTTCCCGACCGCCTCGAAGCATAAGTGCCCTCTCCAGTTACAGTTTTATGGTTCGGTTTCCGCCCCAAGATTCCTTACAATGCGACCTGTTTTCTCCACCCCAGCCAGAAATCCGCGATCAGGTCTGCGATGGGGGCGTCTGGCAGCATCAACTTTTCGCGGATGGGCGAAATATCCGCACCGCCCGCGACCATCTTTTGCAGGGGCCAGGAAAGAGTCTGATCGCCCATGACGACCGCGCCGATCAGGGTCTTCTCGCCGATCAACAGGCGCATGTGATTGACGTCGAATCCGCTCTGCGCCACGATGGCATCGGGCAGGTCGCGCCAGGTCTCACTGTCGCCGCGCGCAATGCCGAGCACATCTTCATCCTTGCCGTGTCCCACCGCCCCGATGATGGTCGTGGTCAGGCCCGCCAGGCGCGTCACGTTGAACGGCGCAGATTTGAGATAAGCGGTCCTGCGTCCCGCCATGTTCAAGCCCGCCGTGTGTCCCTGCTCGCGCGCGGGATTCCACAAACTATCCAGCACCGAGCGGCCCGAGAGTGGATCAAAAGCCTGGGCCACGTCACCGGCCGCATAAATATCGGGATCATTGGTTTGCAGGCGCTCATCCACCAGGACGCCGCGATCGAGCGCAAGACCGGTATCCTTCACAAGATCCAGGCAGGGTTGGATGCCGATGGCATAGGCCACCAGGTCGCATGGGAGCGTGTGCCCATCCTCAAGGCGGATTCCACCGACCTTGCCGTTTTTTTCCAGAATCCCGACCAGCTCTGCGTGATGATGCAGGGTCACCCCTTCCTCCTTCAGCCGCTTTTCCACGATCTGTGACTCGCGCGGGTCCAGCACGTTGCTCCAGTAACGGTCGCCGCGCAAAAGGTAATGCACCTTCATGCCGCGCGCCAACAAGCCTTCGGTTAATTCAAGGGCAGTGATCCCGCCACCGACCACGACGGCCGTCCTGCCGCGCTTCGCCAGTTTGAGGATATTTTTGGCGTCATTCATGTGATCGAGTTTGACCACGCCCTCCAGTTTCGCGCCTGGCACTTCGAGCCGCACAGCGCGCGAACCGACGGCGATCAGCAATTTGTCGTAGGCCAGCCGCGATTTCCCATCCAATTCCAACGCATGTTCGGTGCGCAGGATGCGCGTCACGCGCGCATTGAGGAAGGTCAGTTTCATTTTTTTGGCGTCCTCGCGGGTGCGCAGGTACAGCGCCTTGTCGAGCAGTTCCCCCGTCAGATAGTAGGCCAGGCCCGGGCGCGAGTAATAGCCGTGCGGATCCTCGCTGACCATGACGACCTCCCCCGCCCCATCCACCGAGCGGATGGCCTCCACGGCCGCCATCCCCGCCACACCCGAGCCGATGATGACGTACTTCATGCGGGCCTCCGCTTGAACAGGTCGGTCTGCACGAAGCGCAGCACCCCGCGCGGACAGCGCGCCACGCACTCGCCGCAGGTCAGGCACTCGCTGTGCTTGACGGGTTCGTTGCGCCAGGCGTGCGCACGCACGTCGATCCCGATCGGGCAATTATAGGAACAGATCCCGCACTGCACACAGCGGGTCGGGTCGGGCACAACCTGCCCCGACGCCAGGGAAGTATGACGTTTTGCATCAGACTTAAATACATTTATAAAAGACACTTGCGCCTCCACAGAATAGTCGCCCGCCCGGGAAAAAAGTTACGGCCTGCACAAGGGAATTATAGGTCATTTACCCCCATCGGCAGTTCACAAAACAGAAAGAAAAAAACAGGGCTGCCTCACGGCAACCCTGTCTGCTCGCAAAACCTTCCAGTCTTACGAAAGAGGAACCACGTTGGCGGCTTGCAGGCCCTTCGGCCCATCTTCAACAGAGAACTCCACCTTCTGCTCGGCTTCCAACTTGCGATAGCCATCGGTCTGAATCGCAGTGAAATGAACGAACACATCATCACCACCATCGCGTCCAATGAAGCCGTAGCCCTTGGTCGCATTGAACCACTTGACGGTTCCAACAAAACGTTCTGCCATCTTACTTTCTCCTGCTGGGAATAAAATTTGCCCGACAACCCAAACCAGCACAGGTTTCCCGGGCACGACGGACGCAAGGGTATCATGCCTAAAAAGGCATGTCAAGCCCAGGTTTCAATCTCTTGCGCAAGGTGGCATAGCGGGATGTCAGGTGTACCCACGGCGGCGACCAGCGCGTTTTTGGACGTCCCTGGCGGATGACCTGCCGCAACCCATCCGCGCCCTCGAACGGATCCAGAACAAGGAGCGACCGCCCCAGTTCGAAGGCGGCGTGCGCGTCCGAGCCAACCGTACCAGGGACATTGTGCGCCTGCGCGAAGGCCTGCGCCCTCCGATTGAAGGCAGGCTGCATACAGCGCGAGTTATAGACCTCAATGGCATCCACCAGCGGCAGGATCTCCAGCAATTCGGCTTCCTTCCAGCCATGCCGCCGCACATCGTACGGATGCGAGACGCTGATGAAGGCGCCCTGCTCCCGCAGGCGGCGGAGAGTCTCCTGCGGCGACAGGAACGGCGGGATTTCCTCGGTCACAAAGGCCGCCAGGATCTCGCCCTGGGTGGTCAGAATCTCCTCGCCCACGATGATCAACTCAGGGTCGAGGGCTTGCGCCGCCCGCGCCCCCGCGATGGTATTGTGATCGGTCACGATGACACGCTCCAACCCCTTGCGGCGCGCCGCCGCGACCAGGTCCGCGGGGCGGGTAAGGGAATCCTTCGAGGCGATGGTGTGGCAGTGGAATTCGACTTTCCACATTGATGGCAAATTCATGAAGGTTTCAACACTGCCACGGCCACGCCACGAATATAAAAGTCATCATTAAAACCTCTGAAATTTTGGTTAAGATAAATGGGGTTCTGAAATTCTGGATCATTGCTCTCGGGAACAAGAAAATAACCTTTTGATTCCCTCCTAAGTCGTTTTAGGGTGGCACGCTCATCTATTCCAATAATCTCTGCCGCCACAATGTCGTTTGGATCCGCAGTATCTTGCGCCCGCAAAATCACATAATTTCCATCCTCGATCGGGAATGGTGTGGATCGATTCATGCTGTTTCCACGCACGCGCAGGGCAAAATAATGGTGCCCATACGAAAAATTGATCACCCGGTTTCCACTAACCAAACTTGAAACACAATACTCTCTGTCCTCAAGCATGATACGGTCAGTGAACAGGAATTCGGCCGCAGCAGGAACAACATTCCGCGGTGTGCCAGCGGGAATTTCACCCAACACGGAGAGAAAACTGATTGTATGATTCCCATTTTTGCATGCCGCTTTATTCTTTATATCGGAGGCTCCAGGCGCCATGGGAGGAATTCTATTGTTTACGGCACCCTGAATCGCGCGTTCCATAACGGCAATTTGATTCGAATACCAAATTGCGTCACTAGACATCTTGTCGATTTTCTTTCTTTGCTCACTGAACTCCTGCATGCTGTTTTCCCAGGATGAAATCGCTTCAACTTCATTTTCTAAATTCCAATATACACATCCCAACATCCAGCGGGCCACCGCCTTGTCATGATCATCTGTACAATACCCTATTGAACCCGACAATAATCGCACAGCTTCGCGCGAGTTTCCCATTTTATAGGCTGCAACCCCACATTCCAAAAGCATATTTGGAAACTCCCGGGGATACAATCGATCATCACGGCGGATGCGGCTTTGTAACTGCTCGATTTCTTCCACATAATGCCATGCCTCCCCGAACCTCTTGTGGTCCGCGGACAACTTTTGCAACTTATTGATAAGTTGTTCAACAGAGGAGCGAAACTGCAGCCTACTGCCTGTTTTTGTCAGCCACACAGAACGGGCATACTCAAACCAACTGTCTACATTCTTCTTATTATGACTCATGCTTATCCTTGCCCATTCCTTGATCGCGCTCAGTTGTATCCCATTTACCGTACAGGGAGGTCATTGACTCGATTACCTGCGCGGTCCGAGCCAAAACGATGTTCCAAAGGTTTTCATCAATTTTCTCGTTATCGAGTCCGGCATCCTTCAGTGCTTGAACAATCCCTCCGAGCATACTGACCGTGGTTTGGGAACGCCCGCCTTCTTCTTCCGATATTATCTCAGCCTTTCCCTGCGCCAAAAGCATTGCCGTATTGCCAGCCCAATGGGCAAACCAGACATCCTTGCGGTACCGTTTAATATCTCCGTCGATTTTTTCATCTTGCACGGTAAATTGGCCCACATTAAACCAAATGACCTCGGTTCCCAAAAAATTCTTTATGCCGCCGCGAAGTTTCTCGTCGGATAATTGTTGATGCATGATCTTTCGCGGGTCCGCGGAAACAGGGGCAATCACCTCATCCACCACGTTGGAGTTGATGAAATCGGTCAGAATTCCATCCAGACGGAATTGGACAGCTATACTCCAGGGTAATGGCTTTCCATCTACGCGAACGCTGCGATTATAGGCCATGTCACGCACCGCCTGGGCCGAAAACGGATAAGGTTCGGCTGCTGTGCGATGGATCAGGCTGCCGGCGCGATGATCGGCGCAAATTCGATATCCAAATTGAAAATCACGGACAGCGATCTCGATACCATCCTTGGTGGTCGCAACAACTGGCTTGGACACCCAGACCTGATCCTCCAGGCTCACAATTTCCTGAACTCTCTGGTTGCGAGGCACGTAATGTGTTCCCGCCCCAACCACCACTCCCGTCTCCTCCAGGGATTCGAGCAATACCGCGTTCCCATTGCCAACGGATATCCATCCAGGCCCGCCAACTTGATCCAACAAACTGGTTGCGGTGCTTTCCGAGTCGACTTTTCCATCCGAAATGTTCATATTGGGCAGAAAGAGGCCACTGAATGGAGGCAGGTAGGGCGGCCCATCGAACAAACTTGCATATAGATAATGAACTGCTGCAAGGTAACCGGGTAGTTCATAAATATCCTGCAAGTACCGCGCGCCGATCAAGAAGGCGGCCAGCATTGCAGAAAAAGGGGCCAGCAGGTGTCGCGACATTGCGCGTAGAATTTCCTGCCAGTTGCTTGCCTGCTCGAACCACAATGTTGCAAGGAAGGCCCAGCCAAGAATGACCAGGAGCATAAACATAAACCGTATCAACCGAATGGCTATCGTTTCATCGAAAAAAACATGATCGAAGAAATAGGACAATACCCCTGGTTTGGAATTTGGGGTGTTCGCGGTTTTATTCATCACCTAGGCCTTTGGTTCCTTGTTTGCCGGGGGTACAGAATGTCCCTCAAGCTTATGGGCCTTTTTCTTGTGCTCAAAGTCCTGGTGCTCGGTTAGCAGCCAGCGATGCAGACTTTGCAGCATGTTCAGAACTTCCTTGGGAGGGAAATCCTTGTATCCTTTTTCGTCGGTTGCGGCGGTTTCCAAAGCCTGGAACAGCAACAAGGCCAGCGCCTCCTTGGAATGTTTCTCCTGTTTGAGCATATTGGATAGAAAATACGTGCTGTCCCTTTGAGTCTGGGTGCGGGCGGTATTGATGACCTGCATGGCTTCGCGTTCCTGTTTCGCGCGGGCGAAAGCGATTTCCCGCTCCCAACGGGCTTTCCAGCGTTCCACCATTTTCATCTTGATATCTTCGGAAACCTTCAAGTCGGTGAAGCCTGCCGCAACGGATTTGATTCCCCTGTCGCGCAGTGGTTTGGGCGTCGTCAAGTCGCGGGGCAATGACATTTCCAAGTCTTGCGCGTGAAAAGGGTGCGCAAAAAGATTTTCGTTCAGCGGGTCTTCGTTCCAATTGGGGACCCTTGCACTGCCGGCAGCAAACCGAGACTGCGCAGGGCGAACCATCTTGTAGGAAAGCAACCCTTGGTACATTAATTTTCTGGAAAGTTTTGGCTTGATTTCGTTCAACCATGGCAATGTCTTGGGGTCGTCAAGTTTGTAAAGATAATCGTAAGGGTACTGTTCCAGCAGGTCGCGAAATAATTCAGCAGCAATCAACTGGGGAAGTTCATCCCATTTCAAATTCTTTTCAGGCAGGGAGCGCTGCGCCTGCCCATACACCGCTGCAAAAACCCTTTGTTCGTCGAAAACATAGGGGGATTTTCCCCGCAACGGGGTTTGCGGGGAAGTGCCCGCGGTGGTTGGCGTGATCAAGCCAGCTTCCACAGCCTTGTGAATTTCCTCGGCGTCTTCCGGGTCCAGTTCATGCTTTGCCTTGATTTTGATGAAATTCTTGTCGACAGTGACCATTTCCAACGCAAACAGGTGTTCCAAGCTCCGCCCACCCACATACGCCACGGGAATGACATCCGGGGGATCGCTCAGGCTGAAAACGGCAAATACGTTGGTCTGAAGTTCGATGCCATCCCGCGTAAAAGCCTTTACCTCTGATTCTGTCCGAACCTGACGGCGCAAATCCACCACATCGCGAATTTTTTCTCCATATTCCGTGAAATGAACGCCCGGCCCTCCCACCCGGACATAGGGGAATGCCTGGTCCTGCGATGATTTTGCAAAGAAGGGTATGCGCCTTTTTTCTTTTGCACCATTATGCTCGGTTTGATCCTGATCCTGGATGATTTCCCCCCAGGGATATTCCTGCTCCAGGATGATTGCACTGCGTAAATCCACCAAAGCAACGCCTGGGTTGCCGTTATCTTCTTCGCCAATTCGCTTGATCAATCTTCCTTCGCGAACAAACACGGCCGGCCCGCGCCAGGGCGTCAGGAAAAGCAAAAGCCGCTCGAAAGCTTTAAGGCGATTGGTCCATCCATGCACCGGCAGAACGAATTGGGCAACGATGAATAGCGAAGAGAAAAAGACCGTGGTGTATACCAATATGTTTGCCGCAAATCTGGCCGTCGACAAAAGCATTTGATCTTCAATAAGAGGAATGGACCAGCTTGTCAAAGCACCCCGCAGCATGGATAAAAACAAAAATATGTCAGTTCTGAACAGGAATAAGAACCATCCAAACAGCCCCCAAACAATAACCCTTCTCCATACCGCGGGCCGCTTATAAAAGGGCTCTGTATCCATCATGGCAATCCTATCTGACGCAGGCCTGCCATGGCTTGGTGAATCTCCCCGACGACTTCAGCTTCAGGGGAGTTGTTGGGAAACGCGGTTTGCAGAAAATAGATCAAATCCTGGTTTTCAGCAAACTTCTTGTCCAATGGAAGCGGCGCATATTCTCCCCAGCGTACACTTTCATCCTGGAAGTTCTTCTTTTGGAAGAAATTCGCCAGGATCCTGCCGATGTGTTGGGGTGATGATGAAGATAGCCGTTCATAAAAATCGGGCCAGGAGTGGTACAGCAGGCACAGCAGAAAAACGGTATCGCGATCCCCTTCCGTTCGTTGGCCGTCGAAATACTCGGCGAACTTTACCGTGCTTTTCTTCAGACGGCGGGGGACCATGATAGACGGGATGAGCGGCAGGCGTTTCCAATCATTCAGCGTAAGTTCTCTACCGGCCGCTGAGCGCACCAGATCATAGATGCGCGAATCGTTTTCCTCGGGAAAGAATGAAAGGTGATATTGTTCAGGGATGATCTTATCCAGGTAGCTGTTCCCATCCATGGTGGTCCCCTCGTATTTGCGGTTGATGTAACTCGCCACCACGCCCGAGTCCATGGCAAAAACCCATACACAGCCAGGCACGCTCAAGAAATTCTTGATAGATTCCAGGAGGCGGACTGTATTCTCTGGAGAACAACGGTCAAGGTTGTCGATGAGGAAAACACTTTTTTTTTGTTTTCAAACCCTGGTTGACCTTCTCGGTCAATTTCTCCATGGCCTGGGATGTCTCCTCCACCTTGTCCGTGATATTTTCCCACATCAAGGGAGTTATATGATTACTTTCATTGGCTTCAATATCCTCTTTATAGCCTTTCACATCGCTCAAGTCGAGCCCTGTCAGATGCCTCAACAGAAGATCTGTTCCCATGTAAAGAACAGCGAATGACACTCGATTCAAATATGTCGCCAAATCCGGGTTGGCGTCCGTCCTTTTTGCCATCAGCTTAACAATGATTGGCACAAACAAATCCCCGGAATTCTCGTATTGCCAAGCATCGATATATTCGATATGCAGGGCGGATTGGTTGATTTTCTTGTGAATTTCCTGAAGAAGTCTTAAAAGGCTTGTTTTTCCTGTCCCCCACCCCCCATAAACCCCAATTGCTTGTGGACAATCATCCCGGCACAAGCGACTATAAATCCTTTCGGCCAACAAATGACGACCGAGAAGATCATCTTCTTTATGTTCGATTGGAGCATGAATATCTCTGGACATGTTTACCTCCACAAACTGGTTGCCCAAGCTCACAAAGAAGTATATACTTGTTTTGTGTGCCATGTCAAGAAAATGACATGGGCAAATGTCCTGTTTCGGATTGACTATATCTAAAAAAGCAAGGCAAATGTAGCGAAAAAGCCGACACGCTGTTGAGATTGCATTCACAATACATTTCATACTCACAGGAGGCTACACATGACAACCAAACTGACCTGGCATGGACATGCCACACTCGGCCTGGAAACAGGCGGATATCAACTCGTCATTGATCCCTTCTTCTCGGGGAATCCCGCCGCGGACATTACAGCGGATGCGGTGCAGGCGGATTTCCTGCTCGTCAGTCACGGGCACGGCGACCACGTGGGGGACGCCGCCGCCATTGCCAAACGCACGGGTGCGACCATCATCAGTAATTTCGAGATCGCCTCCTGGTTTGGGGCCCAGGGCGTGGAGAAGACCCACGGCCAGCACCAGGGCGGCGGGCACCAGCATCCCTTCGGATATTTGAAATTGACGCTGGCCCTGCACGGTTCCATGCTGCCTGACGGATCGAACGGCGGCAATCCCTGCGGTTTCCTACTGACCACCAACGACGGACACAAGCTTTACTTCGCTCAGGACACCGGCCTGTTCGGCGATATGAAATTGATCGGCGAGGAGGGACTGGACCTGGCGATCCTGCCCATCGGCGACAACTACACCATGGGCCCCGACGATGCCCTGCGCGCGATCAAGCTGCTGGAGCCGAAGTTCGTCATCCCCATCCACTACAACACCTGGGACCTGCTCGCCCAGGATGCCAACGTCTGGAAGGAGCACGTGGAGCGGGAAACGCAAACGAAAGTGATTGTGCTGAAACCTGGCGAAAGTTTTTCCATTTGACGGTTCCACTGTTTAAACGGAAACACTTTTCCAAGACAAAGCACATGCCCTGTGTCGTCAGTGTCCTTTGTGGTGAGGCTCTTTCACAACCTTATTCCAACCGTTCGAACTTGCGCAGGTCGAAGACGTAACTGCAGGCTGCGTTGACCCCCACCTCACGGATCGGCCAAACGTTCGGCCCATCCACCAGCCTAGGCTCGAAGGCGGCCAGCCTCTTCTTCATCTCAGTATGGGATTCGGGCTGCCTGCTCCGCTGGTTGTACCAGTGAATCGGACTGGACATTCGCAGCTGGTCCAACGTTGAAAAATCCACCTTCCAGACCCCACTCAACGGCTGGGCGGAGTAAGTCTTCCCATTCGAGACCATCCGCACCGCCGCCCAGTCCACCCAGTAGAAGATGACCATGCCCGCATGGTGCCTGCCCCAATGACCATAATTGTAGGCATCCTTTAAATTGAATGTGACCGCGTAGGTGGGATCGATGCCCAGCTTGCAGGCATGGAAGAACGGCGTGTTCTGGCACTTCAAGTCAGCCAGGTGATTTTGATGGATAAGGTCGGGGACGGTCGGGTCGTTTTTCTTGGCGGGATTGATCCGCACCCCCAGGGATTGGCCGTATTTTCCAACGAAGACATCCTCCCTGCGGACGCCATGCCGATACCAGGCCGCCCGGTTCTGCAGGTCGGCATTTGTCACCTCCCGTCCGTTTGCATCAAAGAGCTGGTACGCCATAAAACCTCCTGAGACTGCGCGTCATGGCCCGAGTATAAGCCCATCCTGTTCGATTTTGGGTCGCTTTTCCCATAACATCCTACCGTTGCTCGCGTCCATCTGTGGTTTAATTGAACCATGCTCATCCACTCCGCTTCCCAGCTTCTCACCCTTGCAGGCGGTCCCCAGCGCGGACACGCCCTGGGCACCCTTGGCATCATCGAGCACGGCGCAGTCGTCGTCCGCGAAGAGAAGATCGTCGCGGTCGGCACCACCGACGAGATGCGCGCCGCCTACCCTCACGAGCCGAGCCTGGACGCCTCAGGTTGCGTGCTCATGCCCGGCTTCGTGGACCCGCACACTCACGTCATCTGGGCGGGTGACCGCGCCAATGAGTTCGGAATGAAGATGGCGGGCATGCACTATCTCGACATTCTGGCCGCGGGAGGCGGGATCATCTCCACGGTCCACGCCACGCGCACGGCCAGCATCGAGACGCTGATTTCACAGACTCGTCCGCGCCTGCTGCGTATGTTCGCGCACGGCACCACCACCGCCGAAGCCAAGAGCGGCTACGGCCTGCAAACCGCCACCGAACTGCGCCTGCTCAAGGCCCTGCTGGCGCTGGATGATGAAGGCCCGCTCGACCTGGCGATCACCTTCCTGGGCGCGCACGCCATCGCCCCCGAATTCAAGGATGACCCGCAAGGCTACACCGACCTGGTCTGCGACACCATGCTGCCCATCGTCAAGGAGTGGTGGGGGACGCACGCTCCGCGCCTGTCGCTGCCTTTCGTCGACGTATTCTGCGAGAACAAGGCCTTCAACCTCGAACAATCGCGCCGGGTGCTGACCAAAGCCCGCTCGCTGGGATTCCCGCTCAAGATCCACGCCGACGAGTTCGACAACCTGGGCGGCGTCTCCCTGGCCGTGGAACTGGGCGCCGCCTCCGCCGACCACTTGGTCAAGACCTCGGAGGCCGACATCGCCGCCCTGGGCAAAGCGGAAACGGTGGCTGTCTCCCTACCCTGCACGCCCTTCGGGCTGGCCGAATGTCACTACACCCCCGCCCGCGAGATCATCGAAGCGGACGGCATTCTGGCCCTGGCCACGGACTGCAATCCCGGCACCACCTGGAACGAATCCATGCAATTCGTCATCGCGCTGGCCTGCCGCGCCATGAAGCTGACTCCCGCCCAGGCCATTGCCGCCACCACCATCAACTCGGCCTACGCCATCCGCCGCGCCGACACCATCGGCTCCATCGAGGTCGGCAAACAGGCCGACCTGCTGATCCTGTCCGTGCCCGATTACCGTCAGTTGGGATACCGCTATGGCACTAACCTGGTCAAACAGGTCATCAAGCGCGGGCGCGTTTATTCCGTGGACGTGGGCTACTATCGCACCGCCTGATCCTGGAATCGCCACAAGCCACCCACACAAAACGCAGACGCCATCCCCCGGGTCCCTGCGTTTTGTGATTTTATAGAACCACCCCGCCAAAGGAGAAACCCATGCAAATCGACGTAATCGGCGTCCCCATCGACCTCGGCGCGGACCGCCGCGGCGTGGATATGGGCCCCAGCGCCATCCGCTACGCCCACCTGCAAAACAACCTCGCCGACCTCGGCTACACCGTCCGCGACGAGGGCAACATCGAGGTGCCCATCGCCGAGATGTGCTCCATCAACGACCCCAAGCTCAAATACATCGACTGCATCCTCCCCATGAGCCGCCGCGTCTCGGGCGCCGTCTCCACCAGCCTGCAGGGCGGACGCTTTCCGCTCGTGCTGGGCGGCGACCACAGCCTCTCGGTCGGCTCGGTGCGCGGCGCAGCCCGCCAGAAGAGGATCGGCGTCCTATGGGTGGATGCCCATGCCGACTTCAACACCCATCTGACCACACCCTCGGGCAACATCCACGGGATGCCGCTGGCGGCCCTGTGCGGGATGGGCGACCCGCGCCTGGTGCAACTCTGGGACGAACCCAGCCCGGTCGTGGACCCGCGGCGAGTGGCCGTTATCGGGGCCAGGGACCTCGACCCGGGCGAAAAGGCCAACTTGACCGAGGCAGGCGTCATGGTTCAAAGCATGGAACAACTCGACCGCCACGGCCTGGTCCCGGTCATGGAAAAGGCCCTCGACCGCATCACCCGCGACGTGGACGGCATCTACCTCTCCTTCGACATGGACTCGCTCGACCCGCGCCACGCGCCCGGCGTCGGCACCCCCGTCCCTGCGGGGCTAACCCAGCGTGAGGCGCACCTGATCTGCGAAATGGTCGCCGAAACGGGCAAACTCGTCGGGATGGACATGGTCGAAGTCAACCCCATCCTCGACATCCAAAACCAGACCGCCCACCTCGCGATGGACCTGATCCTGACCGCGCTCGGCAAACGGATATGGAACGGCATCTGACCGTCCGTGCCCTTTGCGGTACAATCACTGCATGAACACTGCCTACGGCCACATCCTGGTTGTCGAGGATGTTCCAAACATCCTCGAACTGCTCGACATCACCCTGCGATTCAAGGGATACAAAGTCATCACCGCGCGCAACGGAGAGGAAGCCCTCGAATGCATCCGCGTGCAACTTCCCGCCCTGGTCATTACCGACATCCTCATGCCAAAGATGGACGGTTTTTCCTTCGTACAGAAACTGCGCACCGATTCAAAGACCATGCAAATCCCGGTCATCTTCCTCTCGGCCACCTACGTCACGCCGGAGGACAAGGCCTTTGCCATGAGCCTGGGCGCCTCGCGCTTCATCGAAAAGCCGATCGACACCGAGGACTTCCTGCTCACCGTGGCCGAGCTGCTGGTCGAGGGACTCAAAACCGCCCCGCGCCCGCTGGCCCAGCATGACTTCTACCTGGGATACCGCGCCCGTCTCGAAAACAAGCTGCGCCACAAGCGCTCCCAAATTACGCGCGCCCAACGCCTGATCCCGACCCTGCCGGCCGAACAGCAGGAATCCTACCGCAGCCTGCTCGACCAGGCCGCCCGCGACCGCGATGAGATCGAAGCTGAACTCAAGGAGCTTCATCGCATCCTGGACGAACTCCAAAAATAAATCATGCAGCCCACACTGACCGAACTCGAAACCCTGGCCCGTACTGCGGGCGGCATCCTGCGCGCCGGTTACCAGCGCGAACATGAGATATCCTACAAAGGCATCATCGACCCGGTCACCGAAATCGACCGTCAATCCGAGGCCTACCTGTTGGGGGAAATTCGCGGACGATTCCCCGAAAGTCATATCTTTGCCGAGGAGAGCGGCATCATCGAGGGAAACCGCGACGCCATCTGGTACATCGATCCGCTGGATGGAACGGTCAATTACGCCCACAACATCCCGATCTTCTGTGTCTCCATCGCCTTTGCCCTGAATGGCCAAACCCACCTGGCCGCCGTCTACGAGCCCATGCGCGATGAGTTGTTCACCGCCGAACGCGGAAAAGGGGCATTCCTGAATGGACAACCCATTCAACCCTCCACCGCCACCGAACTGCAGCGCAGCCTGCTTGTCACCGGCTTCCCCTACGACGCCTGGGATACCCGCCAGGATAACTTTGCCAACTTCACCCGCCTGGGCAAACTCAGCCAGGGCGTGCGCCGCCTTGGCTCCGCCGCGCTGGACGCCTGCTACGTGGCCGCCGGCCGCTTCGAAGGCTTCTGGGAACTGGCCCTCAAGCCCTGGGACGTTGCCGCCGCCGGCCTGATCGCCGAGGAAGCGGGCGCCATCGTCACCAACATCGACGGCCTGCCTGATTACATTTCGACCCCGCAATCCATCGTCGCCGCCGCGCCCGGTGTTCACGCGCACCTGCTCTCCGCCCTGCGCCAAACCTGACCTGAAGCGGCAAGGGGACGCCGGGCCAATCTGGCCTACAATAGTATAAATACACCATGTCGCCAGTCCCGATCAGCAAGACCAAAATCATCGTCCCGCACCGCCGCCCCGGACTGCTTTCCCGCGACCGTTTGCTGGAAGGCCTGAATGCCTTTCTGGACAGGAAGCTGGTTCTGCTCTCGGCCCCGGCCGGTTATGGCAAGACCTCCCTGCTGGTCGACCTGGCCCATCGCTCCGACCTGCCCGTTTGCTGGCTTTCGCTCGACCCGCTCGACCGCGACCCGCAGCGCTTCCTGGCCTACCTGATCGCCGCGCTGACCGAACGCTTCAAGGGCCTGAGCGCCCCGTTGATCCCCCAACTGAACAACCTAAAATCCATCGAAGACGACGCCGAGGCGCTGCTCGTCTCGCTCACCAACGAACTCTACGAACAGGTCGAAGAGGATTTCCTGATCATCCTCGACGATTACCACCTGCTCGACAACCTGCCCGTGATTGCCGCGCTGGTCAATCGCTTCCTGCAATTGGTGGACGAAAACTGTCACGTCATCCTGTCCTCGCGCACCCTGCCCAGCCTGCCCGACATCACCCTCATGGTGGCGCGCGAACAGATCAACGGCCTGGGGCAAACCGACCTGGCCTTCCAGCCGGTCGAGATCCAGGCCCTCTATCACCAGAACCAGCGCAGGGACATCAGCGAACCCGACGCGCGACGATTGTCCGAACAAACCGGCGGATGGGTGACCGGCCTGCTGCTCTCGGACCTCTCCGGCGGGACGAACGTCTCGCGCGTGGATACCTTTTCCTACCTCGGCCGCCAGGTACTGGACCAGCAGCAGCCCGCCACCCGCGATTTCCTGCTGCGCACCTGCCTGCCCGAAGAGTTCAACGCCGAACTGTGCGAAGCGATCCTCGGCCCAGCTTCTCATGAAAGCTGGCCGTCCCTCATGGGCGAGGTGCTGGACAAGAACCTGTTCGTCCTGCCGGTCGGCGACGGGCGCTGGCTGCGCTATCATCCCCTCTTCCGCGAATTCCTCCAGGCGCGCCTGCGCGAAGAATACCCATCTGAAATCAGTCCCACCTTCGAGCGGCTGACTCAGTTCTACGAAAAGAGCGGTGAGTGGGAAAAAGCCTATGATGCCTGCCGCCAGCTCGACAACCCAGAAAAGCTGGCCGGTGTGGTGGAGCGCGGCGGGACGCCCATGCTCCAGCACGCGCTGACCACCCTGGAGAATTGGGTGAATAGCCTGCCGCCCAGCTTGCTGCGTTCGCGCCCCGGGCTGGTCTCCCTGCGCGGGGCCATCGCCCTCAAAAAAAGAGACCTGTCCGTTGCGACGGAACTCATCGAAGAAGCCGTCCGAACCTATCGCCAGGCGGATGATCTCGACGGGTTGACCCTGGCCCTCGTGCGGCGCGCCTCCATGAACCGCCTGGCAAGTAATCATGCCGCCGCCCTGGCGGATGCAGAGGAAGCACTGCAATTGACCGAGCCGCATCCTCATTTGCAGCCCATCTTCGCCGAGGCCCTGCGGCAAAAAGGCGGCAACCTGCTCCGCCTCGGAAACCTGCGCGAAGCCGCCGCGCATATCGAGCGCTCCCTGGCGCTCTACACCGCCTTGAACGAGAGCGGCAGCATAACCTCCCTGTTGTCGGAGCTTGGTGGGGTAAATGGCCTCCTGGGGGATATCGAGACGGCCAGAAATTTTCATCAACGAGCATTGGACATCTGGCAGGCTGAAAAGAACCTGGGCGTTCAGGCGAGTACACTGAATGAGTTGGGGTTCCTGTATCACCAGAGCGGGGAGTACGAGCTGGCCGCCGATACGTACGAGCAGGGCCTCTCCCTGGCGGGCAGGGCCCGCAACACGCGCACGGAAACGGTGCTCCTGATCGGCCTGGGCGACCTGTACGCCGAGGTGGGCGAATTTGCATCTGCAGAGCAGGCTTATGAGCGGGCCAGGCCGGCGGCGGGACAATGGCGGGATACCTTTATCGATATTTACCTGAGTCTGGCCCGCATCACCCTGGCCTTGCTGCAGGGCGATGCCGGGCAAGCCAGTGTGCTCTTTCAGGAAGTGCAGGCGAAAAAATATGTGATCTCCAACCTGCCCGACCAGGGCTTGTATTCCCTGGCCGAGGGCCGCCTGCATTTGCTGATGGGGCAGGCGGCGCAGGCCGTATTGTCCTTCCAGGCCAGCAAGGAGTTATACCTGCAAAATGGACGCGCGCCGAACGTCGCCCTGTCCAGTATCTGGCTGGCAGCCGCGCTGGGGTCGGATGGACAAATCGAAGCGGCGCGCGCAGAAATTCGCGAACTGTTGAATAAAAGCACCCGTCCCACGCATACCATGCTGGTGGGGCTGCTGCAGACCCGTCCCTGGCTGAAGCCCATGCTGAAGGATGCGCAGGTGGGTCGCAGCCTGCACGGGCTGTTGGAGAAGGCCGCCCGTATCGAGGCCGGTTGGCCGGGCGTGCGCCGTTCCCTGCGGAGACTGGCCCAATCCATCCACATGCCGACGCCCAGCCTGGCGATCCGCGCGTTTGGGCGCGCCGAAGTGCAGGTGGATGGGCGCCCGGTCACTGTCTCCGACTGGAGCACGGTCTCGGTCCGCGACCTGTTCTTCTACCTGCTCTTCAAAAGCGGCCCGGTCACAAAGGAGCAGATCGCCGCCTCCCTGTGGCCCGAGGTGGATGAACCGCAAACCCTGAAGCAGCGCTTCAAGGCTTACATCTTCCGCCTGCGGCGCGCCACCCGCCGCGATGCGATCCTCTTCGACGAGGAATATTACCGCTTCAATTTCTCCCTGGATTACGAGTACGATGTGGAAGCCTTCGAGACCTACTTGGCGCGTTCGCGAATGTTGAAAACCAGAGAAGAGCGCATCGAACAACTGCAAAAGGCCGTCGACCTGGCGCGCGGTCCATATCTCTCGGAAGTGGATCAGCCCTGGGCCATCGGCGAGCGCGACCGCCTGGAGCAGGCCGGACTATCTGCGCTGGAAACCCTGGCGGGCCTGTACCTGGAGAACGGCCAGTTCCAACAGGCCGTCGAGACCGCCCAGCGCGCCCTGAAGATCGACCCGTACCTGGAGGCCCTTCACTGCATCCTGATGCGCGCCTACGCCGCCCAGGGGGATCAAAACTCCGTCCGACGCCAATACCAGGCCTGCCAGGCGTCCCTGGCCGACCTGGGCTTTTCCCCCTCGCCGGAGACGCGTGACCTCTACAAGAAGCTGATGGGATAACCCTCCCCAATTTACACAACTAAATGAAACTTTGACAAAAAAGGGCCTGCACAGGCCTTTTTTTGTACCCTGTTTTGTACCCTGGCGATTTGTAAGATGTGGCATCGAAACCAATGGACTTGAAAGAGGTGCCCCATGAACAGCCCGCTCTCCTGGCTGAACCTGCAAATTGCCAAGATCGACCCCCGCCACATCCAGTTGGCCCTGACGGCTTTTGCCTTTGTGGTCTTCCTCATCAACGGCCCGTCAGATGACCCCGGCGGCTTTGGCGGCGGCTAAATAGCAGAAGCTCATGATTACTCTCGATGTTTTTACCCCAGCCCAAACACGCAGCGCCCCTTCTCCACTGCATACGGATGGCTTGAATCGTTTGTTTGCGGCGGCGGTAGTCAGCCCAGCTTTTTGCCAGATGCTCTTGAGCGAACCCGAGCAGGCCCTGGCGAACGGCTTCCTGGGACAGGCCTTCCCGCTCTCCGAGGAGGAGAAGGTGCTGGTCACCACCCTCCGCGCCCAATCCCTGCCAGATCTGGCCAGGCAGATACGACGGGCGCTTCGCGGCGGGCACTAAATTTGAATGGCAGCATCAGGAACATCCAACGCCTCCACGCACTGATGCTCAGCGGATGACGCGGCGGCATGGGGACGCGGCAATCAGGGGATTGCCGCGCCCCGCGTCCAGTGTCCAAATCATATGACCTTCCATTACCCGTTCCCAGAAACAGACGAACCATTGCAGGCTCTATTGCAGGCCTTTCCTGATTTGCTGCTTGTGCTGAAAAGCGACGGCATGATCGTAAATTACAAGGAAGGGGAGGATACCTCGTTCCCGCTGCCCATCGCAGAATTCGTGGGAGGAAAATTCCAGGATATTCTGCCAGCCGATGTCGCCATCAAGTTCGAAGATGCCGTCACCGGCACGCTCATGACGGGAAAAACAACCTCATTCGATTTTTATCTATCCATCAAACAGCAGACCCATTGGTTCGAGGCCAGGCTGGTCAGTCTGGCCCACGGCCTGTTGGGCACTTTCATCCGTGACATCACCACCCGCAAGGAAAATGAGATGTCCCTCCGCCGCCAAACGGACCGTCTGGCGGCCCTGCGCACGATCGACATGGCTACCACATCCAGTCTGGATCTTAACCTGACGCTTGTCATGCTGGTCAACCAGGTCAGGACACAGATCAATGTGGACGCCGTCAGCATCCTGCTTTTGGATTCATCCTCCCAGGCATTGAAATACGCGGCCGGCAGCGGCTTCCACACGAACAACTTCGAGCAGATGTCCTTGAAGTTGGGGGATGGCTACGCCGGCCGGGCCGCGCTTGCCAGACAGACCATCCGCATTGCCAACCTCTCGAACCGCCAGACCGATTTCCTCCGCTCGCCCACCTTTTCCCAGGAGGGCTTTACCGATTATTTTGCCATCCCCCTGATCGTCAAGGGACGCGTCCTGGGCGTGCTGGAAATATTCCACCGCAGTCCGCTCTCCCCCAATGCAGACTGGCTGGAGTTCGTAAACATGCTTGCCACCCAGGTGGCCATGGCCATCGAAAGCGCGCTCATGTTCGATAATTACGAACGCACTCATGCCGCCCTGACCCTGGCTTATGACGCCACTATCGAAGGCTGGTCCAAGGCGCTGGAACTGCGCGACCGCGAAACGCAGGGACACGCCCGGCGCGTCACGGAAATGACAGTGCGGCTGGCGACAGCGCTGGGACTGACCGAACAGCAAATCGTGCATATCCGCCGCGGCGCGATCCTGCACGACATCGGCAAGATGGCCATCCCCGACTCGATCCTGTTCAAACCGGGACCGCTCGATCCGCAGGAATGGACGATCATGCGCCAGCATACCAGCATCGCCGCCGACCTGTTGAGGCCGATCCAATACCTTGCGCCTGCGCTGGAGATTCCGCAATATCATCATGAAAAATGGGACGGAAGCGGCTACCCCTTCGGGCTGAAAGGCGAGCACATCCCGCTGGCCGCCCGTTTGTTCGCCGTGGTGGACGTGTACGATGCTCTGACCTCGGACCGCCCCTACCGCAACGCCTGGTCGCACGAGAAAGCGGTCGAATACCTGCGCGCCGAAGACGGCAGGCACTTCGACCCCAAGGTGGTTAAAATTTTTCTAAAAATGCTGAAGGGGTGATTCCATTCATAAGCGGGAATCCAAAACAAGATGAAACAGACCAATACCTCCCCCAACACAACTCCAACCTCCATACGTCTGGATGAGTATGACAAACACAAACTCGAACTCGCGCGCAGAAAAATTGAGCGTGAGTTATTACCATCCATGCCTGTTCGCGTGAAACTGACCCCGTCGAACATCCTGCGGATCGTCCTGGCGCAGTACGTAAAGGATGAGCAAACATGATACGTGTCTCAGTCAAGCTCACCCATGGAAGGAAAACGGCATTTGTGAGCTTGTTTTTCGCAGGGCGAAAATTTCCTTAAACTGCACAGGCCAGCACGTGGGGCCAGCAGCCAAATAAAAATCCTCCACAACGGGAGGATTCTAGTGAGCGCGGAGAGATTCGAATATCATCCCCTCAACGGGGACTCGCAACCAAATAAAAATCCTCCACAAGGGAGGATTTTGAGTGAGCGCGGAGAGATTCGAACTCTCAACCAATGGCTTAAAAGGCCATTGGTCGGTACTAGGGCCTGTAGTATTTGTCGTAGGCGGATTGTAGCTCTTTTATGGCAAATTGGCCGTAGTATTGGTAGGTTACATTGACGTTTTCATGCCCGCCCAGCTGGGCGGCTTGAGCCAGTGGCATGCCGTTGGATAGCATGCGCCGAAACCAGCGGTGCCGCCATTGGTGGGGAGAGCAGTGGCCTGTAATGCCCAGTCGTTGCTTGTAACGATCCAACACCTCACTTACAGAGTTGACTTTTAATTTTTCTCCATCTGCTTTAACAAATACATATTCAGAGCCATCCGGCCGCACGGCCAGCCAGGCGTGCAAGGCGGCTATGGTCTGGTCGTCTATGATGATGGTGCGTTCTTTGTTACCTTTCTCAATCACCCTGATCTGTCTGCAGAGTGGTTCAGGCTGGTCGAGGGATAGGTCCGTGAGTTTCAGGTCGGCCACGCCGCCGCGCCTGGCGTTGGCGGATGCAAAGATGAGCAGCATGGCGTAGTCGCGGGGACTGTTACGTTTGGCTTCTTCAAGTATCAAAACTGCATGTTCATCGGTAATGCCTTTTCTGCCGCCTTTTGGCAGCCGAGGCAATTCAATATCCGCCGATAAATCCACGACGATAAAGCCCCTGCGGTACAGCCATTTGAAGAGCCGCCGAACGGCACGAATGTAACCATGCAGGGTATGGGGGGAGAGTTTTTGACTTTCCCAGTGTTCACGTAATTTTATTAGGTCAATTTCAAGCACGTCGGCCAGTGGCCGCGTTTCTCCAAGCACCTGTGCAACCAGGCGCAGGCGTGCTTGATACCAGGTTTTTGTTTCCTGGGATTTTCCCTGCAATGCGATTCTAAGGAATGAGGAAATCGCATGCATGACGGTTGTCTGTTGGACATCCGTCAGGATATTTTTATCGGTTTGCATTGAACGTGCTCCCACAGTAGTGATGAGGCTGGGTTGTTCGGTGGGTGAAAGCCCCCGTGCTTCTAATTTTATCCAATTTCACGGATTGGATAAAGTATATCGGAATTACAAAATAGAAAGGATTTCGAGCGTCATAAAGAGCCTGACAAGCCCAAGGTGACCGCTTGCGGCGGGGAGTTTCGCGACTGCCACCGCAAGCGGTCACAAAAATTCTATCACAATCTGTAAAAGGAGTTTCGCAAAAATGAATAAAAATGGCAAGTTTGGCAAGGTTTTGAGCGCCCTCAGGTATGTGGGGCTGGCCATCCTGGGAATAACGTTGGTCTTTCTGGCGATGGCCTGGTCAATGTACGTCAATGGATGTCTGCCTGGGGTGACCTGCGTGCAGATCGTCCCGTAATTCGATCTTCAAAGGAGTTTCGCAAAATGAAAAAGTTACTGCCCTATTTGACAGGCGCGATTTTCGGCCTGTTTGTCCTCGGGGTATTTGTGGCCGTTGTCAGCATCTCGTTTTCTGGCCTGGGCCACATCTTTCCCGATAGCATCTTCAATCAGGCGATTGGTCTGGTGCTGTTCGACTTTGCGGCGCTGACCTGGTTCCTGGTGTTCGTGAGCGGCTGCAAAAGCACGATGCAGTTTGTTTGGTCGGCGCTCGGTTTTGTGGTCGGGTTGTTGGGTGTTCTCGGCCTGGCAGGGATGGAGGTTGGCATTTCGAGCGGCTGGCTGATCGCAGAGGAGGTTACAAAGCCGCTGTCTTACGTGTTCATTGCGGTGCTACTCGGTCACCTGACGCTGATCTATCTGCATCATGGGTCCGCTCCCGAGATCTCGGCATCGATCTCGCTGGGCATCGAGAAGGCAAAAATACAGGCCGAAGGGATGCGGCAAGCCGAATTGCAGTTACAGCAAAGCGGCGCGCAGATGGGCAGCGTCATCCGCGGTCGGCTGGTGGGCGAGACTTTGCGAGAGTTGAACCTGGATCCGTCGACGGTCATCGACGCCAATGCCCTGCCCGTTGAAATGCCCATTGCTGAGGAAGGCGGAGGCTTGCGCTGGCCGTGGCAGAACTTGCGCCTGCCATGGCAGCGGGCGAAGGCGCAGGCGAGCGACCCGAATGACATGACCAAGGCTGTGCCTGTGGATATGAAACCGCGGAGTTTTCAGGCCGAAGCACCTGCCGCTGTGGTTTGCTGGCAGTGCAAGGAAAAACCGTCACAGGAAGGGAGTTTTTACTGTGGGCCTGAGTGCGAGAAGAAAGCGGCAATGCAGAGCCTGAAAGCAAGTCAGGATTGGCTGGCAGAACTTGACGTAAAGGAGGAAGCCGAGCCGCTCACGGCCCCTTTTCGCGAAGGGTGATCCCGACGGGGCTGGCGCTGCGCTTGAGCGACAAGTTGGCACTGATTCTATGGTGCGACAAGTGCCGCCAAGAAGGCAGGCCGTGGATACTGAAACGCTCGAGCCGCTGTCCGCACTTTCCCTGGCCACGTGGCAGCTTGCGCCAGATGGCGGGGACGATGGCAGCCAACTGGTTCGGGAAGTTATCAGGCCGTTCTCGGGCAAGCGCCGACTAAAAGAATGGCGTGAGTGTGAGTGTGGTTGTGGCGAGTGGTTCAAGGCATCTGTCGGCGATGGGAAAAGGACGATCAACAGCACCCATCGCAAGCGCAAGAGTCGCCAAATGTCACACCACGTGTAAGGACATCGGAGGGCAGGTTGTGCAGTGCCACGGCCTGCCCTTCGTATAAAACATCGCAGCCTACATCAGGAGGTTTATGCAAACGCAATTCGATGACCCAATCAAGTTACTTCGACTACTCAAGGGGGCGCCGCTGGCGGTGCTGCTGGCCATCTACTGGACCCGGCAACGGGTGACGGCGGAGTGGCTGGCGACGGTGACAGGGTACACAGACAAGCCTGTAACGAGTGCCTTGAAGCTGCTGACGACGTATAGCTTGATCACCAAAGTCCAGGGGGGATGGCAACTCTCGGGCGGAGCGCAACTGCCCCTGATGGCCATCGGTTCGAGCGATTCGGAAAATTTCCGATCTACTTCTTCTTCTTTAAATCAAGGAAGCAGTTTAAATATAAGTGATGATGAAGAAGAAACTCGGAAAAATTCCGATTCTTTCCGCGTGAATTACCGCACTTTGAAGGGGTATGGCATTCGCGAACCTGCACTTTCGAGGCTTTCAGCCCTCCCACATGTGACCGAGGGGTTCATCCATGCGCATGTCAGGCAGGTGTACCGTGAGCATGGCCACCTGGGCACGGCGATTCACAGGATCGAGAAAGATTGGCCTGCGCCCGAGGTAGTGGAGGAAAAGCCTGCATCTTCCCGCTATTCGAGTTCGGTATTTTTTCAAGATGAGGAGGCGTGAATGTCTACAAAAAGAACGTTCCAACAACCGAAAGTCCATTTTGTGTATCGTGTGGAGCGCCAGGCGGTGCCTGCGCTGGTGCCTGACGGCAAAGAGACCTTTCAGAATCAGCCTGTCGGCGTGGCCCATCTCTTCCGTGTGTATGGGCGCACCCAGGCGGAGAGCGCTTTTTGCGGGCATGTTTTTCCGTCGGGGATGAGCGTCGAGGCGGCAGAGACCAAGCCTGCTGGGCTGCCGTTGTGCCCTGCGTGTGAGTCTGGCTGGAAGAAGGCTCCCGACTCGCCCTGGCAGAAGTGGGCGGCCCCTGTGGTGGTGCTGATCCTGCTGATCAGCCTGGCTTGTTTGACGCCGACGGCGGCGATGGTCCCGGCCAGCCCTGAGCCGTCCCGCGCGCCGACGCGCACGGCGGAGGCGGAGCCGACGGCGGAGCGGGGGACTGCTCCTGAGTGCGTCCGCGTGCTGGGGGACAGTCTCTACATTCGGGACGCTCCCGATTATGAGACGGGCGCGGTCGTGGCCTATCTCCACGGCGGGGAAGTTGTTCGCGTGCTGGATCGGGCCAATGGCTGGGTGTTGACCCGTCAGGGGTGGAGTAATGCGGCCTGGGTGGAGGTGGTGGCATGCCCGTGAATTCTGACGTTTTGGATACTCTGCGAAAGATTCAGGCTTTGGCAGAGCATGGCCTGGGCGGCGAGCGTGAGGCGGCCCAGTGGAAACTCGACCTGCTGTTGAAAAGGCACGGTTTGACGCTGGATGACGTGCTGGTCGAGCGCGAGGATGAAAAGTTATTCGGCGTGGAGAACGAGATGGAGCGCGATTTGTTGATCCACGTGGTCGGGGTGGTCAAGAATATCGCTCGGGTGACGGTGTACAAGATCAACCGAAGCAGAAAAAAGGTGCTTGTGCGCGCTACGCCCGCGCAGATGGTTGAGATCGAGCGGTTGTATGGAGCCTATCGCAAGGCCTTGAAGAAGGGCATTGAGGATTACTACCAGGCGTTTCTGCACAAGAATCAGATCTTCCCCGATGCCGACGCGGAGGGTGGGCGGGAGTTAACGGCCGCTGAGCGCGAACAGGTCCGACGAATTGCGTTGCTCCTGCAGGGGATGAAAAAGACGGCGCTGCCCTTGAAGGCGTTGAAGGGGTGACGGGATGAAGGGCTATCCGTCGAATGTGCCGAATAAGCTGGTCCGCGCGTATCGCGAGCATGGCAGCTTTCACAAGCTGGCTGACGCGCTGGGTCTGAATGTGCGCTATGTGCATGAGTTGCTGGTGAAGGGGATCGAGCCGTCGAACCCTGAAACCCGCGTGAAGTTGTTCCTGCCGCGCAAGCCGAAGGCGGCGCGGCAGGCCCGTCCGCGCGTGGTCTTCCATGAAGACCTGCGCGATTGTCATATCCATTTCAGGAAGTGAGGAACCCATGAAACACAGTTCGCCTGTTCGTACTTTCCGTTTGTCTGACCTGCTGCGGGAGATGGTGGAGGAGGCCGACCACCGACCGCGCCAGCCAATCCAGCGGCGTTTGAAGCACGGCCTGATCATCACGATCACGTGGGAAGCGCCGATGTATCAACTGGTTTTGAAGCGGGCGGATACGATGCCGAGTTTTACGGAGTGGGATGTGGTGCGCAAGGCCTGGCCATGGGCGACGTCGGTGCAGGCGATTGAGTCGCAGATCGCGCGGCCGCCGTTCCTGTACGGGAGGGTGGGGCCGCGGCCGATGGTGTAGGGGAGGGGAGGATGTCTGAGCAAATTCTTCCTATGGCCCTGTTGTATGCGCTCGCGTGCGCCGCTTTTGGGATCCTGTTCGTTGGCATCTTCAAGCGATGGCGTATTCCGTTGGTGTTCCTGGTGGTGGCTGTTCCCTTTGCGCCCTTTGTCGCTGCGTGGATGTTGTACATCGATGCGCGCAATCGTTCACGGCGACACGGCGATTGACGAGTAGAGTCTGTGGAGGGTGGGGCCGCGGCCGATGATCGAATCATTGCCTCGACCCTTGACAAGAGAAACCCACCTGCATAAAATCCCGATTGCAACTGCCTTGACGTGCCCCCCTCACGCCAGGGCGGTTTGCTTTTAAGGGTGAGCCCCCTCCGCCTGCGGCACCTACCGCTCCGCTGCGCTTCGGGTACGATGTCCCCCAAATGCGGCTGGGGAGCGCCGTATTTGGGGGAGGGCGGTGGAAATTGTGATATACTGCCGAAGTCAGCGGCAGCCTGCCCCCCTCAGGCTGTCGCTGACAATTTAAGGAGTGAACGGCCCGCCGAAAGGCGGGCTGTTTTAGTTGTTATAGTGAGAGAATGACAAATGACACATGAAAAAAGGCGGGGAATTTGCTATAGTTTTACTGAACTCAGGACGGGAATTTGTAATGGTTCGTCTGCCCGTCTGAGCTGAGTTTTTGGAAAAGAGCGGCGGGGCTGTGCCCGCCAATTTGTGCCTTGAAGGAGCATAACGCTAGTTGTTGGCGCCCCTTGCAAAATGAAAATCTTTATATAGATCAACCTTATGAAATACCTTCTCGAACGTGGCGTGAAATTCTCAAACTGGGAAAGATGCCCTTGTGGAAATCTTTCTGAAATGCTTTGCATCTGCGAAGGTGTTTACGATTCGCGAGAACACGACCCCGAAGGCGAATGGTTTAATAGCCATTATAAAGTTTTGAGATGTCGAGCATGTGAACAAATACTTATCTTGCGTTACACGGCTGACTTAGACTTCATAGATGATTCTGAAATATCATCGCACTTTGTAGAATACACAAGGGAGGTTTTGTACGCTCCTACAAAACAGCGCCACTACTCAATTCCCCACACTATAGCCGACATTGTTGCTCAAGCAGAGAAGGTTGTTCCTACCTCATCACGAGCAGGCTTCATTTTATGCCGAGCTGCTTTAGAACAACTCTGCAAAGAGCAGGCGATTCCTGAAACAAAAACAAATGTCAAAGGCGAAGTTGAACATCTCGATTTGAAAAAGCGGTTAAATCTACTTCTGGAGAAAGAGAAACTTTCAAAAGATTTACGAGAAATAATGCACGGCATAAGGGAAATAGGAAATATTTTTGCTCACGACTCGCAAGCGTATTTACCAGAAAAAATTTCACAAGACGAAGTTGAAATATTAATAGGTTTGGTGGATTACGTTCTCAATCGTCTTTACGTAGATAAGTCCCGCACGCAAAAAGCGGTAAATGAACTAAATATGTTGAAAGATAAATTACGTCTGGAACCGAAAGAGACAGGCGCTTCTGAGTGAGTCTGAATAACATCTCGTAGGTTAGTTTTTCAAAGGTAATTAGGCTAGCACATATTTGGACGATTACTTCCTTCTCATCAATTTTCTCGTTAATCATGGAGTGCATATGAAATGCTTTCAACTTGTCAGATCTGTGCTGGATGAAATCTATTCAGAAATACCTTTACAGGATGAGGCCCAAAAGGATAAAGCAATAAAAGATGAAATCTTATCACTGCGGTCGAAATATGCTAAATTATTGTCATCAAGCAGAGTAATTGATTATGAGAATCCAATAACTCGGTTTTCATATATTTACAGTTATGTAACATCACATGCAAATATTGTTTATAACATCATTGAGTCGTCTGATATGTTATGCGCATTGATGGATTCAAAAAAAGTAAGTATGACCTCAATAGGTGGTGGACCTGGTAGTGATTTATTAGGAGTCATAAAATACCTAACCAATGCTTCAAAATCTCCAACTCTCCGTTGTAACCTTTACGATCGCGAATCGGCATGGGGAGAATCTTGGAGTGATGTTGATAATAAGCTAGAAAATCCCTTTAAAATATCAATATATTTTCAGCAATTCGATGTAGGTGAACCTAGCACTTGGGTTCGTCATGTAAAATACTTGTCTTCAGACCTATTCACAATGGTTTACTTTATGTCAGAAGTGTTTGGAAACAAAACAACCGCCGAGCCTTTTTTTAATAACCTTTTTGCCAATGCAAAGAAAGGCGCTTTATTTTTATATGCAGACAACAACACACCTGATTTTTATAATTGGTTTGATGAATTGGCACACAGGAATTCGCTCATAACAATAGAATCTACCTCAAAAAATTTCAACGTGAATTACGATGAAGAAAAAACAGACTTGGGAATATATTATGACAAATTTGGATTCCCAAAATTGACAGCAAATATCGCGTATAGAATTTGTCAGAAACAGTAGCGATGATAATTTCTGCAAGTTATAAAACCGACATCCCTGCATTTTACGGCGATTGGTTTCTAAATCGTCTCAATGCAGGATTCTGTCGAATGGTAAACCCATTCAACAAAAATCAACACTACAAAGTCTCCCTCGTTCAATCAGATATTGATGGATTTGTTTTCTGGACAAAAAATGTAACGCCCTTTTTGCCTGTACTCGAAACTATTCGAGAAAGAAATTATCCCTTCATTGTTCAATACACGATTAACAACTATCCACGCGAATTAGAAAATAAAGTTGTGGATGCAAAACTATCTATAAAAAATATGCATTTATTGTCGAAAACGTATGGAGAGAAAGTTGCTGTATGGCGTTATGACACCATTATTTTTTCTACTTTGACAGACATAGATTTTCACAAAAGAAATTTCCTCACGTTGGCGCAAGCTTTGGAGGGTTCGACAGACGAAGTTGTTATTTCTTTTGTTCAACTGTATAAAAAAACCTTGCGGAACATGGATTTGGCAGCGAAAAACAACAAATTTTCATGGCATGAAGCAAATGCTGAAATAAAAAAGACGTTGGTACAAGAACTGGCGGAAATTTCTGTACAACATGGAATTCGGTTAACAATTTGTTCTCAACCAGAGTTTGTAGTTGGCAAAAGTACAGAATCTCGATGTGTAGATGTCAACAGGCTATCTATAATTAGTGGAAAAGATATTTCTGCCAAATTAAAAGGCAATAGACCACAATGCGGTTGTTTTTTTTCCAAAGATATTGGAGATTATGATACTTGCCCGCATGGATGTGTTTATTGTTATGCTGTCCAAAATCGCGAGCTTGCACTAAAAAGATATAAATCACACAATCCTTATAGCGAGTATTTATTTGAGCCTGATACTCCAAGTCCACAAATGGAGTTGCTCTAGAAACACGCCCCTAACAAAGCGTACGCCCCATTCTCATTGCACTCGAAACTCCTTCAGGATGCTTTGCAAGGGCGAACAGCGGAGCTTTTAAAAGCAGATGAAAAACAGCGATATAGAGGATGAATCAATCAACTGGAATCACGCTGTCTATATGCTTGGAAAATTATCAGACGTAATTATGATTTTGGTAACTGGTGAAGGAGATGCTTGTTCTCGTCTCCGTGAGGCTACTCCTAAGATTCTGCGGGTAGTTCCTGGCATGCTTCCATCAGCGAGCGAGATTCGAGAAAGGGTTGAATGGGCATACGTTGCTTTAACTAAATTCCATGATCCACGAGAATATGCAATGCGCCCGTCTAATTCACCAGAGACAATTTTTGACAGTACCTTAGGTAGAATTAAGAATCGTACTGGAGCAAAAATTATCGGCAAATTGTTTGGCGCCTGGATGGATCTCGATGCTCTCATTGATCAACATTTTATGGAAAAGACTAAAGAATAAAAATTGTTCAGATTTAATTGTCATTGACTAAAACATCTTGACAGCGTCAAGATAATCGTTTAAATTCCGAGACAGACACAGCCGCCCCCCGACGGGCTGTGTCTGCTTGTTTTAAAAACGGGTGGGCGGCTGACCTGGAGATGGAGGTCTCATGCCGCAAAAATATATCGTGGTTAATCCTGACGGGCTGAATGTGCGCTCGCAGATGTCGACCCTCAACGTGCTCAATATCAAGCGGAAGATGAGCAACGGGGAGGGTTTTACCGTTTTTGAGGTGTACACCCAAAACGGGAATCAGAAGTGGGGGAGGGTGAGTGATAACCCTGGCGGTTTACAGCAAGAGTTCGTGTGTCTGAGCATCGGGAATCGTGAGTATGCGCGGGCGGAAGCGCCTGCCCCCTCCGCCCCTATCGGGGCACCTCCCCCAAATGCGGGAAGTGCGCCGCATTTGGAGGAGGGATTTCGCAGGTTGATGGATTGGGCGCGGGCTGTCGATGCCTGGGCAAGGTTCATGGGCTTCGAAGGGCCGCTGTTGTGACGCTCACGATCGAGGAGCTGCAAGCGCAGCTTGCGGCGAAGGAGCAGCAGGTGCTGACTCTGACGCTGGCGCTGATGGATGAGCGCATCGCCAAGCTGGAGGAGAAGGACGGCGATAAGGAGACGCGCCTGCGGGCGGTGGAGACTTCGCGCACACGCTTCGAAACTCTTGCGTGGCTGGCGTTTGGCGGGGGGATCATGAGCCTGATCAATCTTCTCAGCGCGTTGAAGGGGCCATGATGTGGCCAAGGCGTCCACGAAGGACACGAAAAGCACGAAGCCAAGAAGGGCGCGGGCTTCGAGGGCGAAGACGCCAGGCGCGAAGCCTGGCGGGCAGCCTGGCAATAAGAACGCGATCAAGCACGGCTTTTGGGCGTCTCACGTGGCGGATGCCAAGAAGGTGGAGTCGACGCTGGCGAGGGAAATCGCCTGGCTGCGGGTGTTCGTGGAGCAGACGGCTGGGAAGCTGGACACTGAACTCGGCACCTCGGCGCTTTATTCGGATGAGGCGCTCAAGACGATCCGCGTGCAATTGGAAGCGGTACGAGACATCGGTCACCTTTTGCAGGTCCACGCCATCTTGATCGGCGATGCGGGCCAGCTCGAAAAAGAGATTGAGGAAGGCTTATTCCTTGCCAGATCTGACCTCGGTATCCTCGACTACCTCGCCATCCCTGAGACCGTCGCTGGTGCGGCGGATTCGGGAAGTGGCGCGGAGCCTTGAAAGCTACGCGGCACAGGGGGGTGTGCAGCTGCGTTTCTATCAGCTGGCCGTGGTGCCTGCGCTGCTACATTCCATTCGCCAGCACCTGGGGCTGACGTTCGTGATCGTGTTCCCGCGCCAGTCGGGAAAAGACGAGTTCCTGGTGTGGCTGAAGGCGTGGCTGCTGGGCCTGTTCTCCTTCCTGCCTGTGGGGATCGTGGAATTCAACCCGACCCATAAACCACAGACCGTGACGGCAATGGCGCGCTTCGAGGCGGCGCTGGACTCGCATCAACTGACGCGCAAGCGCTGGCGCAAGCGCGGCGACTTCATGCGGCGAATGGGCAAGGCCTGGATATCGTTCCTCTCGGGGGATGGCGCGGCGAACGTGGTCGGCGCGACCGCGTCGCTGCTGCTGATCATCAACGAGGCGCAGGACATCGAGGCGGCGGTGTACGACAAGAAGAGCGAGCCGATGACGGCGAGCACGAACGCGACCCGACTGTTTGCGGGGACGGTGTGGACCTCCTCGACGCTGCTGGCGCGCGAGATCCACGCCGCGCGCGAAGCGGAGCGGCGGGACGGGATGCGGAGAGTCTTTCTCTTCACGGCGGACGACGTGCGCAAGGTGGTGCCGTGGTACGGGACGCACGTGGACAACGTGGTGAAGAAGCTGGGCAGGCAGCACCCGCTGGTGAAGACGCAGTATTTCTGCGAGCAGATCGATGCGGTGACAGGGATGTTCCATGCGGCGAGGCTGGCGCTGATGCTGGGCGACCAGCCCGAGCAGGCGGAGCCGACGGCGGGGCACGTGTATGGGTTCCTGGTGGACGTGGGGGGGCAGGATGAAGCGCTGACCGACCTGGAGGGGATGGGCAACCCTGGGCGCGATTACACGCGACTGTCCATTGTGGACGTGGATCTCTCATCGCTGGAGCTCCTGCAAGCGCCGACGTATCGGATCGTGAAGCGGCTGGGCTGGCAGGGCGTGAGTCACCTGAAGGTGTTCGGGCAGTTGTCGGCGCTGGCGGATGCGTGGGGGCCGCTGTACATCGTGATGGATGCGACGGGCGTAGGGGAAGGGCTGTGGGCGATGATGGACAAGGCGCACCCGACGAGAGTCCTCCCGATCAAGTTCACGGCGCAGGTGAAGAGCGAGCTTGGGTATGGGTACATCGCAGTGATCGAGACGGGGCGCGCGCGCGATTGCTGTCCCACGGACGAGAGCCGCATCCAGTATCAGCATTGCAAGAGCGAGATCCTGCCAGGGCCTGCGAAGACGATGCGGTGGGGGGTGAAGGATGGGACACGGTTCGAGGGCGAGTTGGTGCATGACGATATTCCCGTGGCGGACTCGCTGATGGCGGTGCTGGACAAACAAGAGTGGTCAATCCAGTCTGAGACGCTGGTGGTGCCTGGAGTCGATCCGCTGCGCTCGATGGATCGAAATTTTTGAGGAGTGTGCATGGCTATCAAAGTTCGTCAACGTCCTGGTTTTGTGGCCCGCGCTGTGAAGTGGGTCCTGAATACGCCCGTGGGGCGCGAGGTGGCGGCTGAACTGGCTGGGCCTGCCGACGATGATGTGTTCTTCGGCGGCAATGCCTCGCCGTTCTATCCCGACCGCTACGATTATGACCGCGACACGGTCTTGAGCGAGTGCCTGCGCGCGTGGAGGGTGAACCCGATCGCGCGAAATATCGTGCGCATCATCACGGCGTTCGTGGTGGGGAAGGGGATCACGCTCAGCTCCAAGCACAAGGCAACCCACAAGTTCCTCCAAGACTGGTGGAATCACCGTCTCAATAACATCGGGGGGCAATTGCGGGACTGGATGGATGAGATGACACGCGCGGGGAATATGTTTTTCCTGTGCAGCGTGGATCCATACACGGGAATGACCTACGTGCGGGCGGTGGCTGCGGACGCCATCAGAGACATTCAGACGGCGGAGGGGGACGTGATGCAAGAGGCGTATTTCATCCCCAAGGATCATCAAATCCCGCCGTGGCCCGCGTACAACCCGCAGGAAGAACAAACGCATTTCATGCTGCATTACTCGGTCAACCGTCCCGTGGGTGCGAAGTGGGGCGAGCCCGACCTGGCCCCGATGCTGCCCTGGATTGGGCGACTCTCGTCGTTGTTGGAAGACCGCGCGCGGCTGAATCGTTTTCGCAATGCGTTCCTGTTCGTGGTTTCGAAGATATGGAAGTCGGAGGCGGAGAAGAAGGCGCGGCAGAAGGAATTGCTGGCGAACCCGCCCGCGCCTGGGTCGGTGCTGGTGAAGGATGAGGCGGAGACCTGGGAGGTGCTTTCGCCGAAGCTGGACAGTTACGATGCGCAGCAGGACATTTTGGCGATCAAGAAGTTCGTGGCGGCGGGGGTGGTATTTCCGCTGCACTGGCTGGCGGAACCCGAGAGCAGCACGCGCACGACGGCGGAGGCGGCGGGCACGCCCACGTTTCGAACCATGGAGCAGGTGCAACTGGCTTTCGTGTCGATGCTGATCGACCTGGCGCGGGTGGCCAGCGAAGTGCGGTCCCGATTCGACAAGAAGGTCAAGCCGACGGCGGAGATCGTGGCGCAAAAGCCCGATATCACCGAACGGGATAACGGTTCGCTGGCGCTGGCCGCCAACCGAGTTTGGCCCGTGGTGATGGACCTATTCGACCGAAAGATGGTGAACGCGGAGGAAGCGCTCAAGTTGATCTACCGCATGATCGCGGAGCCGTTCGAGCCTGTGATGAACCTGCTCGAGGCGATACGGATCGACCCGCGCTACAAGAAGGGCGACGCCACGCCCGCCGACCCCTCGGAGCCTGAGTCGAATCCCAGGCCCGAAGACCCCAAAGAGGAGTGAGGAGCATGACCAAGAGAGACAAGAAAACATTCAAGGGGCTGCCCGTCATCGAGGCATACGGCGAGGCGGTGCTGGCCAACGGCGCGCCCACGCTGCCGAAGAGCCGCGCCGAGTTGCTGGCGGAGATCGAGAGCGGCGTGATGGAGCATTTGGATTTTCCCGCCCAAGTGTTCAAGCGGGGACGGAATCGGAATTTCCTGACGTTCCGCGATGAAGACCTGGCCGCGCTGGCGGCTTCGTATGTGGGGCAGCCGTTCCTGCGCAACCATGCGACCTGGGATATCGGCGCGCGGGATGGGACGATCCTGGAGTCGAGCCTGGACGGCGAGCACATCGTGCAGGTTGTCCGCCTGACAACGCGCCAGGGGATGACGGATTACGTGGAGGGGCGCATCGACCGATTTTCGATCGGTTGGTTCTATGACGATATCTTCTGTTCGGTGTGCGGCGCGCGCTGGGTGGAGTGCGTGCATTACCCAGGACGGGAATATCAGACAGAACGCGGGAAGGCACTGTGCGAGCTGGTGTTCTCGAACCCGAAGGGCAAAGAGACCAGCGCGGTAAACACGCCCGCGGTGGACGACACGGGGCTGCTTTCGACCCTGGTGAATGCAAAGTTAGAGATCGTCGGCGAGGCTTTGCCCGCCGTGACTGGCGCGCGAAGCGCGTCCCAATATTTTCCCAAAGGAGAGACCATGAAAAAGAAAGTTCGTCGTGATGGGGTTGTCCTCGAAGTCGGAGAGGACGAAGTTCTCCCGACCGATGAGGTCGTGCCCGAAGGCACGGCCCCGACACTGGCGGCCAGCCCTGCGCCTGGCGACAACGGCGAAGGGCAACTGATCGCCCTGTGCGGCAACCTGCTCGAGTCGAGCCTGGCCGCGTCGCGGCTGCCTGCGGTGACGCAGGCGCGCCTGCGCAAGCAGTTCAGCGGGCGCGCGTTCCAAGCGCCCGAATTGGAGGCGGCCATTCAGGAGGCCCGTGAGGAAGTGTCGACGCTGACCGCGGGGCAGACCGTGGCGGGACCTGCCCGCGTCACGAATATGTTCTCGGACGCCGACCAGTTCCGCCTGGCGCTCGAAGATCTGCTCGAGGTCGAGCGCGACCCGAAAGAAGCGGGCATCAAGGTGCATCGCCTGTCTGGCATCCGTGAGGCCTACCTCTCGGGCACGGGCGACAAGTTCTTCCATGGCGGCTTCTATGAGGAGTATGCCCTGGGCGCGGCGGTCTCGTTCACGGTGGTGACCAAGAACGCCATGAACAAGCGCCTGGTGCAGGCGTGGGAGAAGCTGCGCAAGGTGTACGGTTGGTGGGAGAAGATCACCACCATCGAGCATTTCGACAACCTGGAGCAGGTGGACTGGATCATCACGGGCACCATCGGCACCCTGCCGTCGATCACCAAGGGCAATGCCTACACCGAACTGCCGTTGGGCGACGTGGGCGAGACAACCGACTGGTCGAAATACGGCGGATACATCGGGTTGTACCTGGAAGATGTCATCAACGATAACGTGGGCGCTTTCAGGCGACTGCCCACGGAGGCTGCCATGGGCGGCATCCGTAATATTTCCGAGAAGATCGCCTCCATCTTCACGGTCAACAGTGGCGCAGGGCCAACGATGTCGGACGGCGGCGCGCTGTTCAACGCGACCGTCACGACCACGCTGGGCGGGCACAAGAACCTGTTGACCACGGCGCTGGGCACCGACCTGGTCGCCTGGCGGGCCGTGGAGACTGCGATGTTCAAGCAGCCGATGCTGGTGAAGCAGGCCGCGGGTTCCTACGGCACGGGCAAGGCCCAGGGCATCCGCCCGAAATTCTGCCTGGTGCCGCAGGACCTGGCGGGAGCGGCCGAAGACCTGTTCCTCAAAGAGTGGAACACAGGCGGCACCAACATGGCCTACCAGCGGGCCGAGCCCTTGGTGGTGCCCGAGTGGACCGATGCGACGGATTGGGGGGCGGCGGCTGACAAAGACCTGCTGCCTGGCGCGATGCTGGGCGAGATCTTCGGCATCATGCCCGAGATTTTCGTTGCGGGCGGCGAGCGCGATGCGGCGATATTCACGAACGACGAGAGCCGCATCAAAATCCGCCAGTTCCTGACCTACGGTGTGTCCAACTGGCGGGCGCTGCACAAGAACAATGTGGCGGGGTGAGAATGAAGACTCCCATCCCTGAGGTTGTCCAGCGCCTGGCGAAGACCGTCGAGCCGCTGGGAAAGATGCCCGTCGTGCCCCTCGACTGGCGTGTGTCCGACGACGTGGTCGTGATCGTGTTCGAGGATGGACGCAAGCTGCGGTTTGAGCAGGGGGCGGAGGGGGGAGGGCAGGGGACAGAAGGCGGAAGGCAGAAGGCGGAGGGGGGAGGGCAGGAGGCGGAAGGCGGGGGGCAGAAGGCAGAAGGCGGTAGGCAGAAGGCGGAGGGGGCGGCGCGAGAGAAGAAGAAGTGAGAAGTGAGAAGGGGGCTCACTGTTCGTATCGACTGGCCGACAAGAGCGAGATTGCTTCGGCGCTCGCTCTGCTCGGCCTCGCAATGACATTGAGAAAGGAGAAGTGAAGCATGTTGAGTTTTGTTGAGTTTCTGAAGGCTGTGGCGGCGCTGCTGGCCACGCTGGGCGGGGTGGCGGCTTTGATCGTGATGCTCGTAAACGCGGGCAAGTCGGTCGGCTGGGTGAAGGACTCGACCGCGGACGTGTGGTTCAAGAGTCTGTACTTCCTGGCGTTCGTGGCGCTGGTGGTGCAGCAAACCTTCTTCCCGCAGTTCGATGTGTTGAAGCTGGATCAGGTCGCGGGGCTGCTGGCCCAGCTGGGCGGGTATGTGCTGCCGACGGCGCTGGCGGTGTTGTTCCCTGTCCTGGCGCGGTTCGGCGCGTATTTCCATAACGGCCTGCGCGGGGTGCCGATCTTTGGGGCTTCGCACAGCAGGGTGTAGAAGGCCCCTCTGCGACCCCCTCTGCGACCCCCTCCGCCTGGCGGCACCTCCCCCAAATGCGGCAAAGAGCGCCGAATTTGGGGGAGGAAGAGCATAGGGGCAGGCACGGGGGGCAGGCACGGGGCCTGCCCCTACGGTTTGACGGGGTTGTTATGGAAAATAACAGACCCGATTTTTGGCGATGTTTGCGGGAAGGATAGATTTATCGTCCGCCTCGAAGATGGGCCCTTTGCGGGCGTTTGGTTGGCGATGGCGTTTTTTCAATGAAAGGCAAATTTCCATGACCAAGACCCTTGCTCAATTGATCGATGCGGTGCAGGAGATCCTGGATGCGACGCGGTATCCCGATGCGGCCTGCACGACGGCGGTGCGCCAGGCGCTGGCGCAGGTGAATCTGAATGCGCCGAGGATGTTGACGATGGAGGTCGATGATCCCACGGCGTTGGTTTATAACTTCAGCGCGGATTACGAGCCGCTGACGCTGATGCTTCAGGATGTGCTGCTGAAGGATGCGACGGGCGGGGAGGAGCATGAGTCGCTGGCGTTCGATCCGTACGTGAATGAGGGCAGTCATTATTTTCGGCTGCGGTCGGCGCGGGCGGTGGGGGAGACGTTGATCGTGGTACATGGGGTGCCGCATACGGTGAGCGGCCTGGACGGGGAGAGCGTGTCGACACTGCCCGCCTGGCGCGACCAGGTGTTGGTGGATGGCGCCTGCGCTCAGGCGTGCAACATCCGCGCCACGGCCCTGGCTGAGACGGTCAACGTCAACAAGGATGTGGTGAGCGAGCTGCGAAGGTCTGCCGCGCATTTCGAGGCGGCCTTTCGGGCAGGCCTGGATGTGATGGCCAGCGAGAAGCCTTTCACTGGGAAGCCCAGCACGGCGGCGTGGAATGATGCGTATCACGGGAGGGATGTATGAGAGAGGTTGACGAGACTCTGCTGGATGGCCTGGCCGCGGGGCAGGGCGTAGCGATCAAGCGGGTCCATACCTGGGCCGACCTGGCGGCCTACAAGGCGGGGCCGACTGCGCCCGAGGCCAGTTGGGATGTGGTGAAGTTCGACATTTTCAGCACATCGGCCAAGTGCGTGTTGGTCTCGTCGAATGATTACACGGTGAGCGACTTTACAGTATTCAGCATCGTCCGCGGCCTGGTTCTGGGCGGTGTGGAATATACGATAGAGTCGGGAGTCTATTTCGTCCGCAAGTTTGTCGAGCGGGATGCGCGGATCGAGTTGGAGGGGTCGAGCTATCCCGATGAGAAAATCAGCCTGACAGCCGACGGGACTTATTTACAAGTCATCGAGGCATTTTGCACGGCAATTGGAAAAACTGCCGTGTTCGATGATCCTGCGGCGGCCTGGTTGGGGTATCAGTTCATGGCGACGGGGGAAAGCCTGGTCATGAACAGGGCGGAACGGTTCGAGCAGATTATCAGACAAAAATATTTGATCCTGTGTTATGAGCGCTCTCCGCTGGAGATGGTGTTTTATTCGCCCGTGGAGGGACTATCCGACTGGAAGGGCGCGGCGTTCGCCGATTCGCGTTTTGTGGCCGTGGCCGACGGCGGAGGCTATCGCGCGGCAACCTCCACAGACGGGCTGGCCTGGACGGGGCGCAGCTCGCCCATTTGGGCCAAGGCGCTGGCGTATTCGTCCGCGCTGGATCGCTGGGTCGCGGTGGGGGATGGAGTCTGCGCAACCTCTTCCGATGGTGTGACCTGGACGGCGCGTACCATGCCCGCGGGAGATTGGCAGTCGGTGGCGTGGGATGCGACCATCGCCAAATTCGTGGCGGTGGGATATGGCCTTTCGGCGTATTCATCGGATGGTGTAAGTTGGACGCGGGTTATGTTTGGATCGTGGGTTTCTGCTTCCGCAACGTCCGCGGTAAATTGGTGGTCTGTGTGCTGGTCGCCAGCGTTGGAATTGTTTGCGGCGGTGGGCGATGCAGCGATTATGACCAGTCCAGACGGGATTACCTGGACGGCGAGGACTTCGGGCGCGTATCTCAATTGGTCGTCAGTGGTTTGGGATGAACATTATGAACGATTTGTTGCTGTTGCATCTTCGGGATCGTCACGGGCGGTATATTCGTCGGACGGGATTACCTGGACAACTGTAACGGGTGTTGCCAATTCGTGGCGGTCAGTGTGTGCTGGCATTATGGGGCGAGACGGGGATACAGGCTTGCCTTATTATAGTTTTGTCGCTGTGTCCAGTGATGGAACCTATCGAGTGATGACCAGTGAGGGCGGGGTAAGCTGGACCACTCGAACCGCGGCGGAGGCTAATTCCTGGCGTTCGGTGTGTTGGTCTCCTGAGTTGGAATTGTTTGTTGCTGTGTCCAGCGATGGAACCAATCGCGTGATGACCAGTCCCAACGGCATTTCCTGGACTGCCCGTTCGGCTCCCGCGAAGGAGTGGTATTCGGTTTGCTGGTCATCGGCGCTGGGGCTGTTTGTTGCGGGATGTTCAGATAGCACAAATGGAATAATGACCAGTCCAGACGGGATTACCTGGACATTGCGCTCCCCTGGCATTAGCGGATATTGGAATAGTGTCGCCTGGTTTGCGCGGCTGGGTGTTTTTGTCGCCCTGTCAACTACGGGCGCTCTTATGTATTCTTTTGATGGGGTGAATTGGATCCAGGGGACGGCGGCGGAGGCCAATGGCTGGAGGGGAATTTGCGCTTGTGATGATCTGAATCGGTTTGTTGCGGTGTCGTCGAGTGGAACCAATCGCGTTATGCATTGGACGGCGCTTGATTATGCCGTTGCTTCTTCGGGTGGCGGCCTGTTTGCCTCGGTGGGCGCGTCGGTCTGCTACACCTCGGCCAATGCGACAACCTGGACGGCGCGAACCATCCCAGCAGGGACATACTACGCGGTCGGTTATAAATCTTCTCTGTATGTGGCGGTGGGCGCGAATGTGTGCGCTACGTCCACGAACGGCACAAGCTGGACATCTCGAACCATCTCCGCGGGGACGTGGCGGGCTGTGACCTGGGCCTCTGCTTTGAGTCTGTGGATCGCGGTTGGGGATGGCGGCAAGATTGCGACTAGTCCCGATGGCACGACCTGGACGGCGCGCACGTCGCCGACGGCTGGCGATTGGCGGGCGGTGGCCTGGTCTGGAACGCGGCTGGTGGCGCTCTCGTCCACGGGGATGATCGAGTCCACGGATGGCGTGACGTGGCGCGTCGTTTCCTCCTGGATCGATCATGAGTTCGATTATGCGGACGGCCCCAATTCGAGCATCATTCACGGCACGGCGGCGGTACATTTCGTTTGGCGGGATGAGTCGGATGTCATCCATACCGAGGGAAACACGGATGACCCTGCCTGGGGGCTGGGCTATCTGGAAAGCATGGATGAGCCGCCTGCCCTGTTGGTCGACCCGTTTTATAAATTGTGGTTGCAGCTTGTGCCCGTGCGCCTGGATGTGACGGATGGGGATCGCATCCATTTCAATGCGCGTTGGGAATTGGACCCGGCTTATCCGTTCGAGCCGTTTGTCACGGTCTCGGAGCATTTTGACGCGAGCAGGTCCCCGTCGTGGTGGCAGGAATTGACGAGCATCGCGCTATTCGATGGTGTGGAGGGCGGCGGCCTGCCTGCGAGCGTGGAACGGTCGGGCGCTTATATCCCGCTGATTTCGAGCGGGTTTGATGGCAATCTCGATCAGACCGTGACCAATTTGCAGGCCCTGGCGGAGTGGTTGGATGATATGCCGATCAGCGGCGGTGGATATACTCCGCCTGCGACGACTGCGGCCAATGACGTGCAGGTAGGGGACGGCGCAGGGGCGTGGATCAAGAAAACGCTGGCGGAGTTTGTGACGATCCTGCGGTCGGCGCTGGATGCGGTGTATCAGGCGGCTGGGTCGTATATTGCGAGCTCGCGCACGATCTCCACGACTGCGCCGCTGACGGGCGGCGGGGACTTGAGCGCAAACCGCACGCTGGCGATTTCGGCGGCGACGACTGGCGCGGCGGGGTCGATGTCTGCGGCGGATAAAAGCAAGCTGGATGGCGTGGCGGCCTCGGCGGACGTGACGGCCTCGGCGCTGCCTGGCGCTATCCATGGCGCGACGGCTGGAACGACTATCGCGGATTCGGATGAGTTTCCGTTCTGGCTGGCGGCCTCGTCTGCGCTGCGGCGCATCACTGGGGCGAACATCAAGGCGTGGCTCAAGGCGTACTTTGACGGTTTGTACGCGCCGATTGCGGCGACTCAGTCTGCAACGATTTCTAACAACGCGGCGCAGAGCATCGGGAACGGGACATGGACTAATGTCGCGTTTAATGTGGATGTTTCTGATCCCGAGGGTTGGCACGATCCCGTAACGAATAATTCACGGGTGTATGTGCCTGAGGGGGAGTATCAGGTGATTTTGCAAAACTTGACATTTGCCTCGAACGCTACGGGTATCCGCGGGGTTAAGGTTTGGGATAGTGACGCAAATCAGTGGGGTGAGAATGATGTCCCAGCCCTGAGCGGAATGGCGACTCCCTGTAATTTGGTGGTGCAGCGCGTGGTGGTGGGGACGGGGAAGTATTTGTACTGCCAGGCGTATCAGTCGAGCGGGGGGGCGTTGAATGTGAGTGCCTACCCTAAGTTGACGGTGAATCGGGTGGGGTGAAGCCCCACCCCCTACCCCTCCCCAAATACCAAAGGGCGGTATTTGGGGAGGGGAGAATGGGGAGTTGGGATTAAAAAAGCCCTCGGGGTGGGCGAGGGCCTGGGGGATGGGTGGCTGCGGATGAGAAGATCAGCGGCGAACGAGAGAACTCTTGATCAAGGGGCGAAACCAGGTTTATCTAGAACAATAGAACAAAATGGGTATGAGCAAACATCCGCGAATTATTCAAATTATAAAAACCACTTCAGATCCAATCTGGCAAAGTTGTCGAGACAAGTCATTGCCTGGAAATGGATGCATTGAACAAAGCGCCCACATACGCCTCGTTACAAGAAAACCATCTTTGGACATGCCAGAGAAGAGCGATCTCCAGCATGTCCTTGACAGTATATTTTTCTGTTAAGTTTCAAGCTCAAACGAACTACGATAGGATATGCTCAAATATTATTTTGAGCAAATCATTGATTTCAGGATGTTGAATAGCAAGTTTCAGCATATACATAACTAAGACAGTTAGGGCTCCCAGACCTAAGGCCTTCTGCCACTTTTTCAAAGCTTTTTTGGATAAGGAAACCAGGAACCAAAACGCTCCATCACGATTCCCTATGTTCAAAGGTATGTCTTCTTTCGTAGCACTTTTCAAAACATCATCCACGTGCTCCCTGCCTTTCGGCGTTCGGGCATAGGATGCATAAATGTATATTCTCTCCACCTTTTTTCCGCCGGCGGCTTTCACCGTATCAATCTTGGTTGTCAAGGCAAACGAAGACCCCCGAGTACCTTCTTGGCTTTCACCATCCTGATCGAAGTGGTGAAGTGCCATAGCGCCTTTTTTAAGGGCTTCAGGTAACGGGGGTCGTTGATGCGCAACCGGGTGCGATGCTCTGGGTATGGATGACCTACTCATTTTTCCTCCAGGGAGTTGGCCCTCTCGTCTTGGAGGGCAAAATACAGTCCATTTGCAAATTCATTTCAGACTCCTCTCATACTTTTCTTGCGGTTAGCTTCAACTAGCGACAAGAGCACGACGATAGAAAAAATTACCACGGCTATTCGCTACCGGAACCTGGTCTCCATTAGCGTAGCGAGCGATCACCTCGCCGCCCTCAAGGGCAATGGCTTCGGCGGTCATGCCAATTTTAATAAAATGCTGTGTTGCATGGGCAGTAGTTACACCCATTTCTTCCGCAAATTGATCTATAGCCTCCTTTGTTTCAATAGGTACTGTAACTGAGAGTCTAGTGGTTTCCCCCCCCATAGACCGCTCTATCCTTTTTCTTGATGAGTTCATTTTATCTCCTTTTTCTTTCTCCTATTAGTGCTACAAAACTGTGTTGATACTGCATCATATATGCAGCATTATAGCATCTCTACAGAAAAAGTCAATAGGGCAATTCAGATAAAACTTTCATATTTCTTAAGTGCGTCATAACCACTCGGATCGGCTTTTTTCTAGGAGCGTGAATAATGGTTGAGCATGAACCAGGCCACCGGTATACCGGTGGCCTGGAGAAAATCAGTTTTTTTTCTTTTTGACATCCTTGAGAAGTTTCCTTTCGTCTCCATCGAGTTGACGCTGGATTTTTTTAACATCTTCCGCGGGGGGAAGAGCCTCTGGTTTAACGCCGCGTTCGAGAAGGATCTTGCGAACGGCGCGATTGTTCTCGGTATGTTCCTCCGAGATCTGGTTCTCGCCCAAGAGGTTCTTTTCCAGGACATTGTGGCTAGTGAGCTCGGTAGCAAAGTCTTTGGCTTTGATGGTAAGAGTAGGGAGAAAGTCGGCTAGAGGGCGTCCCTCGGGAATAGCCAGTTTCTTTTTCATTTCGTGGGTGCTATAGCCGCCAAAAAGGGCCTGATCACCTTTGGAGCGGATGATAGCAAAGCCTTTATCATCCACGCCGCGTTCGTAGATGATGCCCGAGAGTTTCTTTTCTGTCCTGGATAGCCTTTCACGGGCGGAGACGCGATCGACATCGAGGAGGCGGCGCTCGATAATCTCCTGTTTGCGGGTCTGGACAGCAAAATAGGTTTGGGCAAAGGCTATCTCGTTTTTGGTGGAATCGCCGTTCTGAGCGATCAGGTAACAGGCGTAGCGCGTAAGCGCAATGTCGTCGATCTCTCTGGCTGCGCCGCTGCCCAGGGAGACCATTTTGTTGACGTCAACAAAATGGTCTAGCAGAGGAATACCCGAATTTTCGCACGCGGCTTTTGCCTTATCAATGACGTTCAAAAAATTCCGCCATTCGGAATAGCCGAGGACTGTTTGCAGGTCACGAGCTGACCAACATTCAATCTCGTTGTAGAGATAGCAAGCCTGTTCAAATTTTTGAAAAAGTTCCTCGATCAGTTCCTGTTTCATTTCCTGCTCCTTTTATCTGAAAAGATCGGTCATATGTATCTTGATTGATATTGAATAGATTGAAGATGGCAATAAGGATGCCAGCCGCCCAGTCCAGGGTCATTGGGAAGTTATTCTGCTTCTTCGGCGTATTCGTCGAGGACGCTGTCGGATAGGTATTCGATGTGTTTCAGGCCCGCGATTTCCTGGATGCTGTCGTAGGACAGGAAGGTACATCTTTCGGATAGCGGGGCTTCGTCGAGCAGGGAGAACACGGGCCTTTGGATCTCTTGAAACACCTTGTCCCTGCGGGCGTAGGGGGCGACGATGTGCAGTTTGATGTTCATGTTGGGCTGCAGGGCGAGCAGGTCGGCCATGCGCAGGATGCCCGAGTAGATCGAGGTTGTGTGTTCAACTTCGAAGGCTCTGACGATGGCGCGGCCTCGAAGCCAAAGCACGTCAATCTGTTCAATCGTTTTGATGGTGGTCTCGTCGTAGTTGAGCGGGAGGTTTTCCAAGAGAGCTGCGCCGTCGGATTTCCATTCGGTGAGCACGCCGCTGCGGTCGTTGCGCGGCAGCCAGATGTGCAGGCCCATTTGAGCGCCAATCTTTGCAATCAGCGCCTGCACCTTGATCGATTCCCTGGCCTCCGAGCGCGGGATGGCGCCCGCCTCTTTTTCCGTGTCCTGGGGGATCGAGACCGTGACCTCGCCCTCGGGCCTGCGAACCTTGTGCCTCAGAAGTTTGGCGTATTCATGTTCGTCGACTTCGAAGACCTCGGTTCCTCTGGCCTGCGAAGTGATCAGTTCTTCGAGAAAATGGCCGTCGTGTTCGTCGAGCGCATTCAGACTGCTGCGGATTTTCCCCGTCCAGGCGGGTGATTTTTTGTCAGCGCCCTTCGTAAATGACAAAGCGTTCCAGACCTTATCCTCGTGAATTGGAATGCTCTTTTCCTTGGGAAGCCAGACAAGGGGTTTTACTTTAAAGCGGATGGTATAGGGGTCGTTGCTGCTATAGAATAGCGGGGAGGCGTCTTGATAATAAACACTGGTTACTTCCAGGACGCCCACCCAGCGGCTGAGTTTGACCATGTAGCAAATCAGCTTGTCCCCGACCTGGATGCGGCTGGCGGCGTTCACCTGGCGCGGGCGGAAGCCAGAAACGGAGCGGTCGGATTTGGAGAAGGTCTCGTAGGTTTCGGGGGAGAACAGGTCAATGTAGTAGGCCATTTGGTTATCCTTATCCATTGGGTAGAACTTCATCGAAATTTTGTTTATATGTCCAATGGTCGCCAGAACATAAGAATGACGCTGGCAATAAGGCCGAAAAATGAAGCAATCAGCGCGTTTACCAATGCTCCCATGATCGGCGTGTTTATCACCAGATCTTCGATGTGTGAAAACTGAGGTGCATAATTTACCCAGGCTCCGAATGCAAGACCTGCTAAAACGCTGAAGAAAAAGGAATATCTTGTACTGAAGTTGGTAACGCGAAACGCTGAGAACGTAATTGCCGTGAAAAAGAAAATAAGAAATGTGGCCTGCGAAGCCCAAGGCATGATTGAGGGCCAAATCCATGAGAGGATTCCGCCTGCCACGGCTGAAACAAATACCGACTGCAAGGTTTCGCTTGGCCCCTGTTCTCTGTCAGTAACGTAGCCGACCGCTCGACCTCTGTCTACGATTTCGTAAAGTGTGTCGTTGATTAGGTCGAGGCCTTTGCTAACACCTGTCTCGTGGACGTTAACATTGTGGACAGAATTCCCATCTCCATCCACGATCACGCCGCTGTCAACATTGCCCGTTGAAATTTTGGTTCTGCGGGTGGTCATGACTGTTGTTTCACTTTCGCCCGAATAACATCGTATTTGCGGTCAGTGGGCATGATGAACAGGCATTGGCTGTTGCTGCGCTTTTCCCAGAGGGCACCGATCTCGCGCTTTTCTTTTTCCTCAGGGTTGTCGTAGCGGTCTTTGCCTTTGTATTCGACCACCAGGTAGCGGCCGTCTTTCAGTTTGCAGACGAAGTCGGGGTAGAAGCGGTCTGAGGAGGTCTGAAACCAGAAGGAGCGAGTGGGTTGGTTGCTGATATTCCTGACCCATACCTCAACCTCATCGAGAGTCTCGATGTATTCGGCGCATAGCTTTTCTTCGTTGCTGTCGAATTTGCCAACCTCGGGGTAGTAGTGTTTTTTGAAGGTGTGTTCGCCACGATAAAGGGAGCCGACAGGGGCGGGATAATCTTCGGGCGCTCCAAAAGAGAAGACCTTGTCGGGGGTGACTTCGATCTTGCTGGTTGCATCGAAGAAGGATTTGAAGGCCTGGCCGTGGGCGGACTGGCGATATTCTTCCACCTTGCGGGCGATAGCGTCGCGCAAGCGGTACTTTTCACGCACGAGGGTCTGCAAGGGAATGCCGCGCTTTTCAATCAGGTTATTGACCAGGACAGTTAGATAGATGCCTGTTTCTGTGGCGGTGAGATCTGGATGAGAGAAATTGCGATCGAGCCAGTGGACCAGGTTGGAAGTGTCCCAGCCCAAATCTACTTTGAGGAGGGCCAACTGGTCTTTGAGGTTCTTGATAAATTGACTCTCTACCTTGCCTTTATCTGTGACGTCGATCTCGCCCTGCTGGGGTGCGGGACGGTCGGCGGTAAATTCCAGTTCGGTGAGGATGGCGTTTTGTTTGGGGAGTTCCCAATCGAAACCGAGGAAGTGAGTTTCTTCGAGCTGTGCGAGGAATCCATTTTGACGGCAGGCCAGTACTGGAATGGAAAAAGGCTCCCCACGCTCGGAGGGAGTGAGCCCGAGCGCGATGACGCGGGCTTGCGCTTCTGCCACGCGTTGCGCGAATTCATTCTGAGCCTGTTTGCCCTTGAAGGCAGGTTTGATGGCTTGGATCTCTTCGACCGTGATGTCGGTGGGAACTTCCAGTGTCTGAGAGCTGGTGTCGTACCTGAGCCTGCCTGCGAGATCCTCGGGAAGTTTTTCGAGGACGGAAGGTTCGGAGATTTTGAAGGCGAGCACCTGGCTACTAGTGGCCTGATAATCAAAGAGCGGGCCAAAGCCTTTTTGCTGGGGTTCAACCACCAGGTCCTTGGCCTCCTGCTTTTGGAAGCCATTTTCCACGAGAGCATCGGTTAGGGTGTTGAGAGTCTCGATGAAGTTCGAGGAGGCGACATAGGCATAGGCCATGTTTAGATCGGGGGTGAGTTTGCGGGTAGCCTTGGGCATGCGCAAGATGCGCCCGACGATCTGCTCGACGGCGGTGGCGCTGCTCTGCTCGGCGACGGAGCAAAGCACGTAGGCAAAGGAGCAATCCCAGCCTTCACGGAGTTTCTGGACCGTGATGATGTAGCGGATCTTGCAATCGGGGGCGGTCAGGTTGACATCAGCGATGTCGTCATCCTTGCCAGTAGCGCGGGCAATCTGCTCGGCTGGGATGTTGTAATCTTCACGCAGGCAAGCCTCGACCACCTCGACGGAAACGGTTTGCCTGCCCGCCCGCAATGGCTGGGCCTGCAGGAGCATGATGGGACGCAGGTACTCACCTGTTTGAGCGCGCTCGGCCTCGGCCAGACCTTCGAGTTCCTTGAGCTTCAGGATGGCATCGCCCATCAGCTCCTTCCAGCCTGAGCGAGTTTCAAGGCGGAGAGGCAGCTTGATCATGGACTCGGCTTTGAGTTCTCGGGCCGAGATGCTGTATAGCACATTGCTGGGATGATCTTCGCGGTGGGGAGTGGCGGTGAATTCGAGGATGCATGATGGATTGAAGCGCGCGAGCGTTTCAAACGAGAGTGGGGAACGGACATTCTGAGCCTCGTCCACGATGATCACTGGGCGGTGCAGGCGCAGAAGATTGGCGAGCGAAGGGATGGGTTTGTCGTTCTCGTAGCGATCCACTTCGGCTGAGGCAGGGACATTATCGAAGTGGCTCATGAGAGAGCCCGAGGCCTCGTAGACCTTGCGGAGCTCGGGATCGCCGACGCGGAAGGCCTGGGTAGTGCTGACCAAAATCACGGTATCGGATGCAAGGGTAGCGGGCTGAACATATAAGGCCTCGCCAAGTTCGAGGATCGTGATATTGCCGAGGGTGCTCTCCAAGGCAGAGCGATAGGGATGTCTGCGGTCTTTGAGGGCATTCAGAGTCTGCTCACGGATGGTGGTAGATGGCGTGAGCCAGAGGACGAAGGAGTGATCGAGCCCGAGGAAATCACGAGCCGCCAGACTGACCGAATGGGCGGCCATGAGGGTTTTGCCGCCGCCCGTGGGGACACGCAGACAGACATAAGGCAGGCCTGGCAGTTCTTCGACTTGGATGTAGGTGCGACCGCTGCCGCCTTCGACTTCTTTGGTGGTGAAATAAAACGCGTCGGCGGCATCGCCAAACTTTTTGCAGTTTTGGAAATACTTGCCAAGGACATCGAGGGAGCGTTGTTGGTAATTTTTTAGCTGCATGGTTTACATTTCCCTGATTTCGTAGGGAATCTGCTTGAAGATAATGCCCAGCTCGCGCAGGCGGGCGGCGCTGATGCGGGAGCCGTTGCCATAAATAATTTTTGGACCCGCGTGCTCTGGCAAGCCTGCGAGAACCTCATAGGTAAGGACATTACCACCCTTGACGGACTTATCCTTCAAGATGCCGTTATAGAGCAAATAGACTGCCGTGTCGTTCGAGACGCCCAAGAGAGGTAAGTGCTTTGGGGCTCTGGGGGGCAAAGGCTGGCCTGTTTCGACAAAGTAAACATGCTGGGCCAAGTCATCGTATTTGACTTCTTCCCGAATCTGGCGGTTGGGATCGAAGAGAGTTGCGCCGAGTTCACAGTAGCGGAAACCGCCACCTAAGCCTTCTTATTCTTTTTGCTGCCCTTTAGAGTCCTTAAAAGAATAGCCTTCTGAAACTCGTTTCAGACGCTCAGCTGTAATTGTCTTGGCAATATTCTTATCCATCTCAATCAGTACAAAACGCCTGTTACTCTTGTCTTCAGCGTTTAATTGCAAGGCCGAATGAGCGGTTGTGCCGCTGCCGCCAAATGAATCAAGGATGATATCTTCAGGGCCAGTAATGTATCTAAACAACCTTATTAGAACTTCATGATCTTTGGGGTTTTCAAAAACCTTTTCTCCCATGATCTTTCTAAGCAATTTCACAGATACTTGAGATTGTTTATAGATAACGCTCGGCATAACTTGCAAGCCAACAACGTCATCAGTATCTTCATTGTCATCGATGTCTGCTTCATCAATTTCTTCAGAAACAGGTCTTAAATGGGTCTTTCGAAAAGGAGGCTTGGTGTGATCTTCTCTAAAAACCACAAGTCCGAAGCGAATCTGCCTTTGCATTTCTTCAGGAGATGCAAAACCCCATCCTCTTTCTGGCACCTTGCATGGCTGTTTAGTATCTGGGTGAATAACATCATATCTAGGACCGTTCCCGCCTGGCCATGAAATATCGCGGTCACGCCAAGGGCCGTTTTGGTCAATGTGCTTATATCGACTTAGTGCTTTCGAGGGATGCTTATCTGGAAGCGACTTATACCAATCCCTGAGCGCTTTTTCGATACTCTCGTTATCGTCACCATGTTTCTTTCTTAATCTCAAATATTCATCCCAAATTTCTTTTGCCCCTGGTTTAGGTTCTCGCCAGAGCGTTCCCTGCCCTCTCAGATATTCAAGGGAATTAGCATACACCAACATGTATTCATGCCCAACGGAAAAGAGGCGGGCATCATTCTTTCTGCCTTTCTCCCATACTAGTTGAGCAATAAAATTTTGACGTCCAAATATTTCGTCCATGACTGCTTTGAGATAAGCAGCTTCAAAGTCATCAATGCTGACAAGGATGACCCCATCTCTTCGTAAAAACTTTTGCAATAGGGTCAAACGGGGATACATCATTGAAAGCCATTTGTCATGACGTGAAAGGTCTTCCGCCTCGCCACCCACTACTTTTCCCAGCCACTCGCGCATTTCAGGACTATTGACATTATCGTTATAAACCCAGCCTTCATTGCCCGTGTTGTAAGGCGGATCGATATAGATACACTTGACCTGGCCTGCGTAATAAGGCAGGAGGGCCTTGAGGGCTTCGAGGTTATCGCCCTGCACGAGAAGATTGCCGCTCTCGGGGTCGCCGACGGAGAGGTCCGCGCGGCACTTGAGGAGGCGGAAGGGTACCTGATTATGGTGGTTAATAACGGCGTCTTTGCCAATCCAGTTGAGGGTGGGCATGAAAATCCTTAAGTGTTATCAGTGTGAAATGGAACATGCACCAGAGGTATCTTAAGTTCTGGGTCGAGGTGTGAAATTTGATCGTCCATGAATAGATGGGGTTCCCAAATTTCTAGGATCCTTCTTTTTTCAATTCCACCAAGCAGGAACAAGTCATCCACGGTCACATCCCATGCTTTGAGCGTATTTATAGCGCGCAGGTGTGCTGGGGCATTCCTGGCTGTAATGATAGCCGTGCGGATAATTTTTTTATAAGTTGAATTCTCATCCTGTTTACGAGTTTCCAGTTTTTGAAACAAAGCCAGCTTTTTGAAGAAATCAGCCAGTGGCCCTGGCTTCAGAGGTTTATTTGCGTGCTTTGTCTCATATTCAAAATATTTTTCGATACCTTCTTTTTGATAAATCTTTTCGGCTTCATCGTCTGCAACGACTCCGTCGAAGTCAAAAGCCACTCGAAGTTCCTCGGTGTTGCTCGTAAAGCTGGCAGAAGTATTAATAAATCTGCCCGCTGGATGACCTGCCTGGATGGCCTTTTCTACATCCTCTTTATTGGTGGATAAGTACAGTGAAACATTGTAGGCAGATATGTATTTGTAAGGAGAGTCTCCCGAAGTAAATGCACCGCGAGAGATGGCAAGGCCATATTCCTTTATCGAATTCATAATTCGAACGCCAGTTTCGGGACTGTTTTTAGAAAGAATGATCACTTCCACTGGCTGTTGTTCAGAATAAACTTTGTTGATTCCCAAGAATCGCTCAACAAAGTGAAATGCCGAACCCTTTTCGAGCTTCTTGTTCTTATTCTCTTTTTGGTATTCGCGGTACTCTTTAAGTCCTTTTGCCTTAAAAATATGATCTTCTTTTGTAAGATCAAATAAAGCGTTTGACGATACTGCAACTACTAGTCTTTTTTCGATTGCATAAGCAGGCATATGGCCTCCACAAAATGTTAGCCTTGAATATAGAAAAACCGCCCGCGCGAATTGCGGGGGCGGTGGGAATGCGGTAGAATTTCCCTATCCGCTACGCGCGAGCTCGCGTAGAACTGGAGTCCAAGTCTCGCGGGTGGCAGCCTGCGGGGCTTGTTTGTTTAATTATACCCGAGCCTCACCCCCAAGGGGGGATGCTTTAGGGATTTTGGGGGCCGCTTCCCCTCTCCAAATGGAGGAGCGCCATTTGGAGAGGGGAGCAGAGTCTGTCATTTGCCGAGGAGGAGGGCTTTGAGTTCGTTGGGGAAGATCCACGCGGCCAGGTTGAGGAGGATGATGGGGATGCCGATGACGAGGAGGGCGAGTTCGCGCAGGGAGCTGCGGTCCGCGCCCAGGGGTGGATGAAGATGATGTAGGTCAAGAGTCCCAGGGGGATGACCAGGAGGAGGGTGAGGAGGAGGCGGAGGAGGCGCATGGGGTTATTTTTCGGGCTTTTTGTAGAAGAGGTCAAGCCCGCTGAGGAGCTTGGAGAATTTGGCTTCGAAGATAGGCGCAGAGTCCCAGCCTGAGAAGTCGAGGATGTTGTACTCCATGATCTGTTCCATGATGCGGGCGGGCCAGGGTGCGGATTTCCAAGAGTCATCGAGGGCGACGGGACAGAGGGCATCGCGGCCGAGTTCCTTTTCGAGGCTGCGGGCGGCGCGGACTTCGTGCTGGACCCAGTCGCTGTTGAGGGAGTTTTTGGAGAGGATAAGGAGGACTGTAGGGTTTTGACGAATGGCGCGGTCGATCTGGGTTTCCATGCGGCCTGAAGTCATGTCGTGGATGTCACGCCAGAAGCGGATGCCTTTGTCGACAAGGGTTTTGTCGAGATGGTCGACAAAGGATGTATCCGCGTGAGAGTAGGAGATAAAGAGCGGGGAGACCTGGATGGCTCGCGTGGCGCGGAGATCGTAGATGCGGTATTGAATGTTGAGGATCTGCTCGTTGGTGAGCGCGGGGTTATGAAGTTTTTCAGCTTCAATTTCCCAATCAGGGAGGCCGCAGCCGCGGAGGAAGGCTTCGGGAAGTTGTCCGCTGGCGGATTGGAGAGTGTAAGTGTCGATGAAAGAAGGCCCACCGTGTTTTATTGTTTCGAGGCCAATAACTTTGTAGAGTCCTGGATTAGCTGAAAATATTGTAAATCCTATATTGGCTTTACTAAAATTGGCCCGACTGAGAAGGTTCCCTCTGAAATTGGCTCTAAAGAGAGTGGTATTCCCAAGATATGCTTCGTTTAGACTGGTTCCTGTGAGATTGGCATCCGTGAGGTTGGTTTGACTGAGATTGGCTTCACTGAGATCGGCGGTGGTAAGATCAGCTCTACTGAGTGAGACTCTACTGAGATCAGCTCTACTGAGATCAACTCCACTAAGATTAGCTCTACTGAGATCAAATCCACTAAGATCGGCTCTACTGAGATCAAATCCACTAAGATCGGCTTTACCAAGATTAATTTCTATCGCCTTATTGTCAGCCCTATAACGATTCCATACGTCTGATCCTTGCATCAATATCTCAAGTTGTTCCTGGTTGGCCATGATGAAAATCCTCTATTCCCTGGAATTTTGAAGTAGGTTAAGCATACAGTAAAAGAAGGGGAGAGGCAAGATTTTTGGGGTGGGTGGGCAACAGGCCCAGCTGTCGCTAAACGCTGGCAGGCGTCCATGGCGGGGGGGCTGCCTGGTGATGCTGGTTTGTGGGTATGGGGCTGGGGGAATCCACGAAGGGCACGAAGAAGGGCGAAGGGGGGCGCTTGAGGGGGTTGGCCCCACCCCCAGCCCCTCTCTCCGCTTCGCTACGAGATGCTGCGCGATCCCCAAATGGAAGAGCGCCATTTGGAGAGGGGTGAAGTGTGTATTGGGTTGAATAGGAAGATGGGAAAGAAAAAAAGACCCTCCTGGGGAGGGTCTACGCATCCGAGGGGGAAATTATTCGACCAGGCCCAGGGCTTGCAAGGTAAACCGTATCAGCAGGTAGATGACAGCGTTTATCAGGGAAAAGCGAAGCAGCAGGCGAAAGAAATGCCTGGAAGGGATGTCCTTTTTGGCTGCCCATACCGCAAAGACACTCGCTGCCAAGAGGGTGCAAACGAAGTAGATGGTAGTGAATTGAGTCAGGTTCATAGGCGGAGATGGGCATTATAACCGAGGCTCGGGAGCCTCGGTCGGGGGGCGGGGGGAATCCACGAAGGGCACGAAGAAGGGCGAAGGGGGGCGCTTGACGGGGTCAGCTGTCGCTAAACGCTGGCAGGCGTCGATGACGGGGGCAGCTGTCTGGTGATGCTGGTTTGGGCCGCGGGCGGGCTGGCGAGCAGCAGGCGGCCGACGGGAGCAGGGGTCGGCGTCCGCTTTGACGCGAATGCGCCGCCGACAGGCGGACCGAAATTTTTGGGCAGAAATTGGACTGATTTGGTAAGAAAACCGCCCGCATTGCTGCGGGCGGCGGGCTTTTAGCCTGGGATGGTGAAGGGGCCAATTTTCGCGCCTGGCCTGGCTTTGGCTTCGATGTCGGCAAGGATGGCGTCTTGCTGCTCCTTCGGGATGCCTTTGGCGTTCCAGATGGCGCGGAGCCGACATTCAGGGCAGAGGATCTCGTCAGGATCTTCGAGGGGGGCGCCGCAGTTGTCGCAGGCGCGGAGGCGGGTGACGATGGTCATGGCTGCGCCTTTCCGATAATGCGCCTGGGGCCTGTCTTGGTCTCGCCTTCCTCGGTGGTGTAGTTTTCCATCTCGATCACGACGCGGAGCGGCGGGTCAATTTTGGCGGTGTCGTTCACCCAGTCGAGGGCGGCGGGGTCGATGCCCGCGGCTTTCAGGCCTTCTTCCCAGATGCGGACGCCGTGCTTGGTGAAACGTCCGCACATGACGCGGTAATAGGTCTTGCCTTTGCGGGTCTCGCGCTCGATGCTGGTGGCGGTTTCGGTGAGGGTCTGTCCGCTGGGGGCGGCGGGGGGCAGAGTGGCGGCGGCTTTGTGCAGGCCTTCAATGATGGACTCGACGGATTCGGCGATTTGCTCGACGCGCTCGCGCTCCTCGGCCTGGAGGTTGTAGAGGTCTTGCAGGCGGGCGTTAATGTCGTCGAAGGCTTTGCGGATTTCGGCGGCGCTCATGCGTTCGGGCTGGGCGGGTTGGGGGGTGGGGGTGGCCATGGGTTATTTACTCCTCGGGTGTGGGTTCATTTCTGCATTGCAGGATTTCGAAAATTTTAACGGCCTCGCCAAGCGTGACGTGAGATATTTTGAGTTCCAAAATCTCGGTCGGAATCAGGTCCGCGCTTATGCGGGGGCCGTGCATGGTGGTTCGGGTGGTGTCGTAGTGTGAGCGGTGGGACCTCTTTAGGTAGGGGCTGAGTCTGTGCTGCATGACGCGCAAGGCGTTTGCGTTGGCTTTTTCCTTTCGGTGGATGGTGCGACAGTCTTCGAAGTATTCGCGGGCTTCGGTCAGGATGCGGCGGGCAATGTCGCGGGCGATTTGTTCGGGGGTGCGGTCCGCGCTGACGGTGATTTCGGGGTGATTGCTCGCGCGGCCTTTCATGGCGCGGGGGGTGCTGGCGTAGACTGTGATTCTGTCTTTGGGTCGCCATGAAGTATTAAGCGCAAGCCATGCGCCGCCGCCTTTGATATAAACAAAGCGTTCATCGGTGATGGTTTGGAAGGTCTGACCAGTGAGCAAGGTCAATTCCAGGGCCAGGTCTTTTGCAAGTTGGAGTAATTCGGTTTCGCTCATGGTGTGTTTGTCCTGGCGGGCGCGCCCGTTTTCGATCGGGCGCGCCCGCAGTGGGGTTAGAGTCCTGGGTCGGCGTCGGTGAATTCGTCGAATTCCTGGGTATAGGTGGAGTCGGGGTCGGGGTCGTCGTCGGGAGTGTAGCCAGCATTGAAAAGGGCTATTTGTGCGGCCTGCGCGGGCGTCTCTCCATCCTCGTACATGCTCATATAGTCCATGTCGGGCAGGTCATCCACGCCCAGCGTAATCACGTCCTGGACGGCTTGGTCAACTTCGGCATACCAGTGTTCAAAGGTTTGAGTCATTGCGGTTTTCCTTTCGTTAGGCGTGTAATGCTTCGGCGCGGTGTTCTTCGCGTTGCTCGTCGCGGTGGGCGTCACGGGTGAAGCGGGTGCTGCCGTGCATGTTGCGGATTTCGTCCAGGGTGCGGCGCTGGCGATTGAAGGACGGCACGCCCGCAAAATACCAAGCGGTTTTTTCGGGTGACCACTTGAAACCCTGCGCCTTGATGGCGTCTTTGTGGGCTTTGGTGTTGCCAGTGAGCCAAACCCATAAGCCCATCAGTTCCACTTCAACGCCGTCCAGGTTCAAGGCAAATTCGATTTTCGCTTTGAGTTCGGCGCTTACTGCGTCCATGTCGTGAAAGTCTGCGGCGCTCTTGCGGTTTTCGGTGTGGGCCTTCTGCTGGCGCTCGCGCGCGTCTCTCTTGGCGAAGTTGGCGAGAAAGTCGGCATACTCGGCGTTAATGGCCTGCATGGTGGCCAAGTCTCCGCCGCGGTCGGGGTGGTGTTTCAGGGCAAGCTGGCGGTATAGGCTTTTTGCTTCTTCGAGCGTTGTACAGTTGGCAAAGTAGGTATGCATGGCGTCCACCTTAGGCGGTCAGTTCGGCGAGAATTTGCGCTTTTGATACGCGGCGGGCGGTGGCCAGCCGGCGGATGATGGATTCGCGGTGCATCCATGCGGCGATTCTATGTTTGCAGGTGTGCCCGTTTTCGTTGTCTTTGCAGGTGCATGAGCCAGGGCGGACAACATACCACCCGCGGCGGGTGTCGGACTCGACGGCCAGCACGTTAAGCGAGGGCCGCGGGATGGTGATTCCGTGCTCGTCTTTGTGGGCGTTAATGATGGCGTAGCGCCTGTGGACGATTTGGGCGGCGCGCTGGACCCGGGCGGGGTCGAGTGCGTAGATTGTGACGGCCTCCTGGGCCAGGGCGACCAGGTCCGCGGGGCCTGTGGATTGATAGGCGGCGGCGGGGGTGTAGGGCTGAACATCGGCAGATAAAACGCGCTCCCAGTGGCTGACGATGTCATAGCCGTATTGGTGAGACTCTGTCGAGCCGATTAACAGCACTTCGACGGTCACCACGCCGTCAAGGTCGCGGAGGGCGCGCGCCAGGTGCGCGCCGCGGCGGTCTTTGACTTGGTACGTGCCTTGCATGGGGTTGGGGGTGGACATTTTCGCGAAACTCCTTTGTTTAGGTACCGCGCGAAAGCCGCGCGGGTGACAACCAACTTATGGGGCAGGCATGGCGGCGGGCGGGTGGGCTGGGGCACCCGCCCGCCCGCCGTCCATGCGCCGCTAGAAAAGCGCCTGCTGTGCGGGCTGGAATTGCCAGCAGGGCAGAGCATGAAACGAGGAAACAACCCAGCCGCCAGCCTTGCCAGGGATGGCGGCGGGCACGGGGCCGAACGCGAACACGGGCAAGGATGCAGGCAAACGAGATGCAACGGACAGCGAGCCAGCGCCAGGCATGAAGAAAACAGCGACGGAACAGCCAGCAGCGGCGGCCAAGCTGCGGCGGATGAGGCGAGCGGCAAGCGGGACCGCAAGCGGACCGCCAGCCAGCCAGGACACAGACAGACCAACACGCGCGGCGGCCTGCACAACGGGCACGGCAGACAGGGAGCAAGCACCAGCGCCCGACGGCGCGAAGGCGGCAAAGGCGCGGACCTGCCGAAACGACGAGGAACGAAGCGCGCACGCTATAACCTGGGCATCGGCGCCAGCCGAGCAGCCCACATGGACGGACTCGCCAGAGGCGAGGACGGCCGCGACAACTTGAGCGAGCAAGGGCGAAGGAGCAAGAGAACGAGAGCCGCCGAAATAAACTGACATGGAAACCTGCCTTTGAACTGCTGGCGAAGGATGACTGCCCGAAAGGGGCGAACTAACTTGAACGAAGTGCAAGACTGAAAGAGTGGCTAACTGAACTGCTGGCATGACTGGCTTGCGGGGAAAGGGGGCGCGAACCGCCGCAAAGCGCAACCGTTAAAAGCCCGAAGGGAAGGAGCGGAACCCGAAGGGCGGCCTGCGAAGCAGAGCCGAGGGAGGAGCGTCAGCGACGACCTTGAAGCGACTGACCGTAGGGCTTAGGCTGCGCTGTCTTTGCGGCGGCGACCCCTTGACCGTCTTTGCAAGCCAGGCATTCATGCCAGCGTTAGCCCTCTATTCAAGCTGCACGGAGTGGTCTGGTTCGTTCTTCAATGCTCTTGCGCGTAGCGCCTACCGCTCGGCGTCTTAACACGGCACAGGCAGAGTTAGCCAGCGAGTGGAACGAGCGTTAGCCGCCGATGCTCCTCGGCGGCGTAGGCGGAAAAGCCCTGCCACCCAAGAGCGATTAAACACACCGCGCTGGACGCGGAGCGCCGCCATCCCGACAGGGTGGCGAGTGCGGAGCGGACGTCCCCGTGGGGGGATGCCTCGCGGCGGGGGGCGGGGCGGCTGTGCCTGTGTCCGTGCGCCGATGGCGTTCGTGGCGGGCGGGCGATAGCGCCGTCCCGCCTGTTCGTATTGGAGACCTGGCGAGCTGTATGCGAGCCTTGCGCGGTGCTCGTCGCGCAACCAGCAGCTTTTGATCTTGTTCGTAGCTTCTAGCATGTGCCGAAGCAAGAAGGGAGGAGGGCAGCAAGCGAAGGGAATTGCGGCGGCTGGCCGCTCTATCGCTCTTGTCCAGCCTGCCACAAGGAATGAGCGCGGCTGCGTGACGGAATGAATTGCGTAGGCACTTGCGGGGCTGGCCGTGTCCAGGCAATGCCTTTTTAGCCCGTGCAAGTCGGGCGGCGATGGCGTGGGCGTTGCTGGGTGTTCGTCCCAGCTTCAGCCCACGTCCAGCGTAAAAGGCTTTGCCTGCGGCTTACCACCAGGTGTTTTTGCTCTTGACCTATGAGCGCGGGCTGGGGCACGTCCAGTCCCGCGCGAATGCTCTTGATCTATGAACGCGGACTGGGGCACGTCCAGTCCCGCGTGAATGCTCTTGATCTGTGAGCGCGGACTGGGGCACGTCCAGTCCCGCGTGAATGCTCTTGATCTGTGAGCGCGGACTGGGGCACGTCCAGTCCCGCGCGAATGCTCTTGATCTTGGTTGTAGCTTCGAGCATGTGCGCCGTAGTGATGGAGCGGAAGGAGCGGGAGAGAGCGGCGGCGTAGCCGTGACGAGCGTAGTGAACGTAGCGGCGGAGCGGGCGATAGCGGAAGCGGAGCGCGGAGTGAACGGATGCGAGGAAAGCGAACGGGAGCGACTGGAGCGACTGAACGGAGTGCGCACTTGCGCGGCCTGCCGCGTCCAGGCAATGCCTTTTAGCCCGTGCAAGTCGGGCGGCTTTAGGGGCGCGCGGAGCGTAGCGTCAGCGGTAGTGAGCACGACCATAAAGCAAAAGGCTTTGCCTGCGGCTTACCATAGGGCGGGCGAGTGTTCTTCGAGCGCCGTCCCGTTGTTCGTGTCTTCGAGCCTTTGCCTGCTAGTGCCGAAGGCGTCCACGGTGCAGGCGAAAGGCAACAAAAGGTACCGAGGACTCGCGGATTGGTTGGGGCGCAGCCCGCAACCAATCCGCGAATTAGGCTTCTTGTTGCCTGCACGCCCGCAAGCAGGCAATGGCGGGAGAGGGCCGCTGTTCAGGCTGTGCGCGGGCGAAGCCTTGCCGTGTGGGTTTAGCGTCAGCGTGCCGAAGTGAGCAAAAGCGGAAGAGTCAGGGTGCGGACGCGTTGCGAAGCGCAGCGGAGCCGCGTCCGCAAGTGACGAGTGGAGCGATGGCCAGCCCAAAGATTAGCGGAATGGGCGGGGCGGCGGCTGGGCGAGCAGGATCCGCGCAGCCGTCCGCGTTTGCCCGACCATGGAGCGACGGCGAAAAAAAGCCCACCGCGCATTGGAGCGGTGGGCTTTTGGCCGTAATCTTGGGCTGTGCAGGAGCGAAGGGAGGAACGACCCTGATCTGGAGCGGCGAACGTAGGCAAACCCACACGGACGCGCTCAGCCTGCGGCCTACCGCGTCCGCCTTGGCGGGACCCGGTGCGGAACGAGAGTCTGTGTCCATGTCGGGACCAGGCAAGGGCGGGGAAAGAGTCTGCTTGGGATGTGGAATCGGCTGGGGAGAGAATCGGCTTTTTTGTTGGTATCCGCCCATCGCCAGGACATCATCCAAAAAATTGGCGCTTGACATCCTGCGTAAGTTGCGTATAATGCGAAAAATGGCTAAGCAAACACCACACGAAGAACTGACAACGAAACAAGTGGCGGAGGCGCTCAAGCTCTCGCACGATACGATCATTCGGATGATCAAGAGCGGCAAGATCTCGGCGCGTCGAAAGAATCCACTTGGTGGCCGCACTTCTGCGTTTCTCATTCCTGCGTCGGAAATCGAGCGCATCAAGAAGTTGAGCCAGGCGGTTAAGTAATCGGTTGTGTTTGTTGGGGGATGGGAGGCTGTTAAAACACACGGGCTCCATGTTAGCGCATGAAGCCCGAGGCGATGAGACTTTCATCGTCAAGGTGGTACTGGCACCTTAACAATTTAAAAAGTCTTAGTGAGCGCGGAGAGATTCGAACTCTCAACCAATGGCTTAAAAGGCCACTGCTCTGCCATTGAGCTACGCGCCCGTAGCCAAAGCGGATTGCATTCTAACACGCCCGCAAATGAACGTCAACGTAATATTTTCGAGGGCGGGAGCATCTACAACACACGGAGGAACCCATGGCTGACATGCAATACGTAAATGAATTGGATTTTCAAAACGAGGTGCTGAACGCCAGCGAACCCGTGCTGGTGGATTTCACGGCCACCTGGTGCCAACCCTGCAAAATGCTCGATCCCATTGTGAAGCAACTCGCGCAGGACTGGCAGGGCCGGGTCAAGGTGGTCAAACTGGATGCCGACCAGAACCCGAACCTGATGGTGCAGTATGGCGTGCTGGGCATCCCAACCCTGATGCTCTTCAAGCATGGGGAGATCAAAGAACGCATCTCAGGCTTTCAAACCAGGGACAAACTGGTGGGGAAACTCACCCCGCACATCTAAACAGAACGGGCCTCGCGGCCCGTTTTTTATTTGCGCAAGTCCCTTTCGAAATGCGACAGATCCACACGCGCCGTCAGGTCCAGGCTGAGGGGCGTGACGCTGACCAGCCGCTTGCCGCGCAGCACGTACACGTCCGTGTCGCGGCCTTCGTTTTCGAGTTCGCTGGCTTCACGGTATCCCACCGTGGCAGGCTGATCCCACGAAGCGCGCACGGGCTTGATGGGCTCATAATAACGCTGACGCGCCAGGCGGGTCACTTCCCAGGGAGTATCGAGCCCGGCACCCGCGGGAATCTCCACCTTGAGCACATCCACTTCGGCAAAATTTCTTCTATCCAGCAGGATACGGGCGAAGGTCTCCGTGAAATGCGCAGCGGGCGCAAAATCGATATCTTCCGAATAGCTCAGGTGATACTGCTGATGCACCTCCAGGGAAACGGCCATGGCGGGATACCCAAGTCCCGCCCCTTCGAGCGCCGCCCCCACCGTCCCTGAAATGGTCACACCCAACCCAACGTTTTCCCCGTAGTTGATGCCCGAAACGACCAGGTCTGGCGGCTCGGGCATGATCTCCAGAATGGCATGCAGCACCGCCTGGGCGGGACTTCCACCCACGGCGTACGCCGTCCACTCGCGCCCGTTGACCTGTACCCGCTCCTCGCGGATGATCCCGTCTGAGGTGCTGGGCAGGCTGCGGCCCATGCCCGAGGACTGGTCGCGCGGCGCGGCCACGGTGACAAATCCCAAGCTGGAAAGGGCGGCGGCGGCGGCCCACAGGCCCGGGGAACGGATCCCATCGTCATTGGTCAATAAAATGTTGGGGCGTCGATTCATCAGGCTCATCCTTATAATAAAAAAAGAGCGGATCGCAATCCGCTCTTCCCTGGCGCCCTCGGCGCGACTCGAACACGCGACCTATTGCTCCGCAAGCAAGCGCTCTAATCCACTGAGCTACGAGGGCATTTTTACAGCGGGTGGTATTCTACACGAGAATCAAACCAGGGTCAAGGTGCTTGACTGACTTCGCACCTGCATGTAAAATCAGGGAACTTGCGGGAGTCGCCAAGTGGTAAGGCATCAGCCTTCCAAGCTGATATTCGCGGGTCCGAATCCCGTCTCCCGCTCTCGGTGTGCAGTGTCAAGTGTTTTGGAGTTCAGGCATCTCCTGACGAAGCACTTGACACGCAATCCTTAAGGGCCCGTGGCGCAGTGGTTAGCGCAGGGAACTCATAATTCCTTGGTCGCTGGTTCGAATCCAGCCGGGCCCACCAATTGCTCGCTGGCCCCCGTTGAGGGGATGGTATTCGAGTCCAGCCGGGCCCACCAATTGTTTGCAGGCCCCCGTTGAGGGGATGGTATTCGAATCCAGCCGGGCCCACCAATTGCTCGCAGGCCCCCGTTGAGGGGATGGTATTCGAATCCAGCCGGGCCACCAATTTTATGCAGCACTCTTTTGAAAAAAGCCCGGTGATCACCGGGCTTTCGTTTTACTTCGCTTCTTCCTCTTTGGGCTTCGAGCCGATTTCCACCATCTGGATCTGCACCTGGTAGCGCTTTTCGCCGATCTGGACTTTGCCCATCGTAAAGTACCCCCGCGAGCCGGTCTTGAAGACCTTTTCGGCGGCGGTCATGATGGAGACAGACTGGTTGTCGGACTTGATTTCGACTGTGATCATGGCAACTCTCCTTTTTGGGATGAAGTATACAGCAAATCCGCCGACGCGCCGCCCCTCCGATTGCTATCAAATTTCCCCAGGGCCGCCCTCTTTTCGGTATGATGGGGTTTCCATACGAAAATCCCTCCCTGGAGTATTCCCCATGAACAGCCTGCTCGCCACCGTCATCACCCTGGCCATCGCCATCGGCTTCCTGCGCCTGATGGATTTCTTCGCCCACCGCGGCTGGATCGAATCCCGCCTGAGCCGCAAGTTGATCCACATCGGCACGGGGCCGATCTACGTGCTGTGCTGGCTGCTGTTCAAGGATACACCCGAGGCGCGCTGGCTGGCGGCGCTGGTGCCATTGATGATCGTGGTGCAGTTCGCGCTGGTGGGATTGGGCATCATGAAGGACAAGTCCGCCGTGGATGCCATGTCCCGCACGGGCGACCCGCGCGAGATCCTGCGTGGACCGTTGTATTACGGCATCGCCTTCGTTCTGCTAACCCTGGTCTTCTGGAAGGATTCGCCCATCGGCATTGCCGCCCTGATGATGATGTGCGGCGGCGACGGCCTGGCCGACGTGGTCGGGCGGCGCATCCCCTCCCCCAAGCTGCCGTGGAGCCGCGAAAAATCCGTGGCGGGATCATTGAGCGTGTTCTTCGGCGGATGGGGATTGACCGCGTTGATCCTGTTCATCTATGTTTCATTGGGAATTTTCAGCGGACCGTTCAGCCGCTTCCTGCTGCCCATTACGCTGGTGGCCCTGGTGGGGACCGTGATCGAATCCCTGCCGCAGAAGGATGTGGACAACATCACCCTGACCTTGTCCGCGGTGATCGTGGGCTTGTTCGTCTTTTAGTGCCGCTACCAGATGAAGTTGTAGCGCAATTTGCTAAATTGCGCCCGGCAAATTGGCAATTTGCCCTACAGATTTAACTTGTCTAACTACTTCAGGATTGGCTGGAGCGCCTCGCCCAGCAATTGCGTGAAGACCACCCGTCCCTCGTCGTTCATGTGTACAGCATCGAAGAACAATTCCGGGCGCAGGCGCGGATCGTGGGCAAAATCGAGGAAGGTCACGCCCTGGCTGGCAAGGTAGGCCGAGAGGTCCTGGATATATTTTTGCAGGTACGCAGGCTCCGACTGGCCGGTGGGATAAACCAGCGTGCGGGTGCGCACCAGGATCAACTGTATCCCGTTCTCACGGCATAGGCGGATGATCTCCGGCAGGTACGAACGTTCCACCTGATAGGCAAAATCCTCCGAGGCGGGGCCGTACAGCCCGAGTTCCACATCGATCAGCGACTGCCTGGCCACCTCGGGCAGCAGGTTTTCGGTCGCGAACACCGCGGAGAAGGCGATGTCGGCGCAGCCCTGGTTGCAGTCCAGCAGCAAGGACGCGGGCCGATAACGCGCCTGCCATTCGAGGTCATCCTTGACCTGAGCCTTGTTCCCGTAAAGCGGCAGGTACTGATCGAGGAATCTTTCGGCGGGATTCATCTGCTGAACGTAGGATAATTGCGTGACAAGCGGTTCATAGCGGTCGGCGAGTTCATCGACGAGCGCGAAGTAACGACCCGTCACGCGGTCATCGGGGCGGGTCAACAGCGTGTCGCGGAAGAAAAGCACCAGGTACGGGGGCTTGTAGGAGGCGGAGGCAATGTTGTTCTCCAGCGCAAGATACCAAACCGCCGAAGCGGACCCCGGGATGCCGATCCTGTAGACATTCCTGTTCAGGGTTTCTGCGAGGTTGGGAACATCCACGCCCAGTTCCAGCGTGGAATCGCCCAACAGCACCAGCTGCGGGCGTTTCTCCTCGATGGCGCGCTGGTAAGTCAGTTTGACCTTCGCATCGAACTGCGGGCCTGGCGGCTTGGGATAGGGCACCTCGAACCTGAACGTGACCCAGGCGGAACCCGCCAGGCCCAACAGGATGAGGAACATCAGGGTTCTCCAGAAGAGCTTCACGAGGCAGAGTCAGGTTAGAACTGAAAGTAGATGAAATCGCTGGTGGAGGCGTTCAGGAAGATGATGACCGCCAGCGTGGCCGCGGCGTAATAAAAGGCGTGGAAATACGAGTCGGGGCGCAGGTGGCGATCCATGAGCAGCTTGATCACCAGCGGCGCGGAATAGAAGATCGTCAGCGAAAGCGTCGTCAGGCCGACCGCCTGCTCCTCCAGCGTGGACAGGAACGGATTGGAGAACAACGCCTGGAAGGCCCAGGCGAGCGAGTGCGAGCGGAACAACAGCCAGCCAAAGGCGATGAACGTACACATGACCAGCCAGGCGAAGAAAACCTTAATCCGTCCCTGCGGCTTCCACTCGCCGCGCAGACCGGCCAGTTGATACAGCACGATCAGCACGCCATACATCCCGCCCCAGGCGATGAAGGTCCAGCCCGCGCCATGCCAGATGCCACTGACCAGCATCGTCACCAGCGGCGGCGCGGATTGGATGACCCAATCGGGCAGCGCGCGCTTGCTGCGCATCAACGCGCGGCGCAGGGGGAAGAAGACGTAATCGCGCAGCCAGGTCGAGAGCGTGATGTGCCAGCGATTCCAGAACTCGGTGGGCGACAGGGAGAGATATGGATTCTTGAAGTTCTCGGTAGTTTCGAATCCCAGCAACAGGGCGATGCCGCGCGAGAGATCCGTGTAGGCGGAGAAGTCCGCCAGGATTTGCAGGGTGAAGCCCAACGTGGCTGGCAGGATCAGCACCAAGTTCGGATGATTCAGGCCAAAGACACGACTCACGATGGAACTGATCGTGTCGGCGATGACGATCTTCTTGAAGAGACCCATCACCAGCAGGGGCCAGGCGCGGTGGAAATACTCCGCCTTCCAGACGCGAGTCGCTTCCAGTTGCGGGAGCAGGCTGCGGGGGCGGTCGATCGGCCCCGCCACGATCTGCGGGAAGAAGGAAACGTAGAGGGCGAAGTCCAAGAGGGTGTGAGTCGGCTTGAGCGTCCCGTTCGAGACATCCAAAATGTAACCGAGTTTCTTTAAGGTATAGAACGACAAACCCGCAGGCAGGAGAATCCGCACCAGCAGGGGATCCGCCTCCAGGCCGAGGCTGTTGAGTGAGCTCACCAGGGCGGGGCCGAAGAAGTTGTAATACTTGAAGAAGCCCAGCACACCGAGATTGATCAATAAGGACAACCACAACAATCCACGCTTGCGCTCGGGGCGGGCAGTCATGCCACGCGCGATGAAGTAATCGGCCAGGGTCGAGGCGCCGAGCATCAGCGCATACCAGGGATGCACCCAGCCATAGAAGAGGTAGCTCGCGGCCAGCAGCAGCGCGTTCTGCCAGCGGCGTTCGCGCGCCAGCCAATACAGCGCGAAAACGACCAAAAAGAAAATCAAAAAGTCGAGGCTTGTAAAATTCACCCGAGCTCCTTTTACTGCGATGCGGAGAGCAGCGGCGCGAGCAGGTCAGTCAACACCTGCGTAAAGACCTGCCGCCCCTGCGCAGATACGTGGATGGGATCGGTGTAGATCGCGGGCACCAGGCGCGGGTCGCCGTTCATGTCGAGGTAGGCCGCGCCGTTGGCGTTCAAATACTCCTGGAGGGCGCCCAGGTAGGCTTGCAGTCCGCGCGGCTCGCCAGGCATGCCCGCATAATACTGCTTGCGCGAACGCACGAAGATCAGCTCGATGTTGTTTTCGCGGCACAGGCGCACGATCTCGGGCAGGAAGGACTCCTCGAGGCGGGCGTTGAAGTCCAGCGCGCGGGCGCTGTAGAGCGGTCCCTCCACGCTGACGACCTCCTGGTGGACCGTCTCCGAGGTCATGCGGCTGCGGCCCAACACGGTCAGCACCCCGTCATCCACGCATTTGCGACTGCAGTCCATGATCCAGCTGGCGCTTCCATACCGCAGCGCCTGGCTGACCTCCGCCTGGATTGCGCCCTGGGAGGAATAAAACGGGACGTAGGCTTCCATCAGCCGGCCCAGCGGGTTGATCTGGTTCAGGAAGGCGCGTTCCAGCACCACGCTGTCATCCATCGAGGCGAAAACGTCCACGGCCTGGTCGCCAAAGGGGCTGATGCGATGCGAAGGCTGGGTCAACATGGTATCGCGGAACAGGATGACCAGCGTCCGCGGCTGGACGGGTGCGCCTGCGATCTCGTGCCTGACGATGAGATACCACACCGCGGAACTCGAACCCGGGTAACCAATCGAGTAGACGCTGCGGCCCAGACGGCTGGCGAGCGCCTCCGCGTCCACATTCTCCTGGACCATCGAGTCGCCAAGAACAACCATTTCAGGCTGCTGGCTGGAAATCGCATCGCGATACTGCGTGGAAATGGAGTCGTCCAGTTCGGGGCCGACCGTGCCAGGGTAGGCCGCATGATAGCGCTGGAGGACGCATACCGAAACCAGAACCGACGTGACCAGCAGGGTGAGCAGATAATTCCTGAATGCCTGCATGGATCAAAACCGCGTGTAGATGAAATCGAAGGCCGAGGCGTTGAGGTAGATCACGGTGGCAATCGTGGCGATGGAATAATACAGGCTGTGCAAAAGCGAGGTCTCCTTCACGTAACGGTCAAGCAGGGACTTGAGCAGCAGCGGCAATGTGTACAGCAGGATGGCCGCCAGGCTGAAGACCGCCACGGCCCGCTCCCCCTGCGCGCCGAACTGCGAACCCGAGAACAGGACGTTCGCGACCCAGCCCAGCGAGGGCGCGCGGAAGATCAACCAGCCGAGGACAATGAAGCTAAACATGACCGCCCAGGCCAGCGTCCGCTGCCACCAGGCGGAAGGCCGCCAGTCGCCGCGGATGCCGAGCAGTTGATAGATGACGATCAACAGGCCGTACATCCCGCCCCAGGCGATGAAGGTCCAGCCCGCGCCATGCCAGATACCGCTGACCAGCATCGTCACCAGCGGCGGCGCGGATTGGATGACCCAATCGGGTAATGCGCGTTTGCTGCGCATCAACGCGCGGCGCAGGGGGAAGAAGACGTAATCGCGCAGCCAGGTCGAGAGCGTAATGTGCCAGCGATTCCAGAACTCGGTGGGGGTCAGCGCGAGGTAGGGCTGGCGGAAGTTCTCGGGAGTCTGGAAGCCGAGCAGCAGGGCCAGTCCGCGCGCGATGTCGGTATAGGCCGAGAAGTCCGCCAGGATCTGCAGGGTGAAACCCAACGCGCCAACCAGGAGCATCAACAGGGTTGGCTCACGCAGCCCGAAGATGGGGTCGATCACGCCGCGCACGGTATCGGCGATAACGACTTTTTTAAAGAGACCCATGACCAGCAGCGGCCAGGCTTGATAGAAATACTCCGCCTTCCAGACGCGGAGCGCTTCCAGTTGCGGAAGCAGGCTGCGGGGGCGGTCGATCGGGCCCGCCACGATCTGCGGGAAGAACGAAACGTAGAGAGCAAAGTCGAGCAGGGTGTGAGTCGGCTTGAGCGTCCCGTTCGAAACATCCAGGATGTAACCGAGTTTCTTTAACGTATAGAAGGAAAGCCCCGCAGGCAGGAGAATCCGCACCAGCAGGGGATCCGCCTCCAGGCCGAGGCTGTTGAGAGAACTCACCAGGGCGGGACTGAAGAAGTTGTAATACTTGAAGAATCCCAGCACACCGAGATTGATCAATAAGGACAACCACAACAATCCGCGCTTGCGCTCGGGGCGGGCGGCCATGCCGCGCGCGACGAAGTAATCGGCCAGGGTCGAGGCGCCCAGCATCAGCGCATACCACGGATGCACCCAGCCATAGAAAACATAGCTCGCGGCCAGCAGCAGCGCGTTCTGCCAGCGACGTTCGCGCGCCAACCAATAGAGCGCGAAGACGACCAGAAAGAAGATCAAAAAGTCGAAACTGGTGAAACTCAAACCTGCTCCTCGTCCTTGACCAACAGCATGACCTTGTATGCCTCGGCAAAGGCCATTTCCTTTTCCTTGCCTTCCTCGGCGGCCCACTCGCGCATCATCTTCTCGGGGTCCCAATCGCCCAACTGGCTGGAATGTTTGCGCAGGGCCTCGATCTTGGTTTGGATGTCCTGGCTGATGTCGATCCACGTATCGGATTTCTCCGCGCCGTGGATGTATAACCGTTTGACGTTGTGAGGTTCATACCCCGCCTCGAGCAGGTCGGTGAAAATGAGCCGCGTCCCCGCTGACGGGAAGACCGCGTACGTGGCCGCCTCGGCCGCAGCGCGATGATCGGGATGGTTGATGTACTCGTTGCCGTAGAAGGCGGCCTCCAGGTTGCCCGTTACCACCGCCTCGGGTTTGTACTGACGGATGAGACGCGTCAAGTCCCTGCGCAGCGCGACGGTCGCTTCGAGTTCGCCATCGGGGTAGCGCAGGAACAGCGTCTCCCTGGCGCCCAGCACCGCGTTCGCGGCCCGCTGTTCCTCCTCGCGCAAAACCGCCAGCGTGGACTTGTACTCCCTGCCATGCTGGAGATCGTTCGAGCCCGAGTCGCCGCTGGTGATGATGACCGAGATCACCTCGCAGCCCAGGCGCGCCCACTTGGCCAGCGTCCCGGCCACGGTAAATTCCTGGTCGTCAGGATGGGCGTGGATGCTCATTGCAATCTTGGGAAGAAATTCATTTTCCATGCTGCCTCTTTGGACTCAAAAGTCTCCTGACTTTTGATAGACTTGACGTGGGGCAAATTGCCAATTTGCCCTACTTGAGAACCGTCTTCACCGCCTCGGCGAAGACGGGCGTGAAGATCGCCTTGCCTTCAGGGGACATGTGATGCGGGTCGATGAACTGCGCGAGGCCGATACCCTGCACCTGCGAGAGGTCGATCAGAGGAATATCCCGCGCCGCCAGATAAGCTTCCATATCCGCCAGGTATTGCTTCAGGGCGGGCGGTTCGTCGGCTGGGTCGGGAAAAATATAGGTGGGCGCGCGCACGAAGATCAACTGAATGCCGCGCTTCTGCGCCAGGCGGATGATCTCGGGCAGATAGGACGCATCCACCTGCGCGTTGAAATCGAGATACGCGGGGGTGTAGATGGCGGACTCTGCGCCGCGAATGGAGGAAGCGACCACCTCCGCGCGCATATCGCCGAGCACGTTCGTCATGGCGTCGTCGGCGCACTCGCGGTCACAGCCGATCTGGCGCGGCAGGACGTGACGCAGGCCCGCATCCAGTTTGTCGCGCAGGTCGCCGCGATAGCTATACGGCGGAAAGTACATCTCCAGCGCGGCCTGCATGGGCGTGAGCTGCACCAGGTACGAACGCTGGAGCACCAGTGTATCGTCGGGGCTGGCGAATTTATCGATCAGGTCGAAGTACGGTCCTGTGGTGCGGAAGGTCGGCGCGGTCAGGATGGTATCGCGGAAGAGGATGACCAGGGCCTGCGGCGCAGGCTCCGCCTCGACGATGTTGGAGTTGACCAGCAGATACCACAGCGCGGACGAGGAGCCTGGGATGTCCAGCTTGTAGGCCGACTTGCCGCTCAACGCCTGGAAGGTCTCGAGGTCCACTCCCTTGGTGAGAATCGAATCCCCCAGCAGGATCACTTCGGGGCGAACCTTCTCGAATTCGCGCAAATACTGGCGGGTGGCGTTCCTGTCGAAGGACGGCCCGGCGGAGTGGGGATAACTGCCGTTAAAAAAAGCGGGAAGGAAAAATGAGCTAAAGAGCAACAAGGTGCCCAGCAGGGCCAGGTAACGCAGGGTCAGGCGCATAACGGGTTGATTTTACCCGCCTCGGCTTTGAAGTACAATAAAGCCTGTCAAAGAGGACGGGTAACAAAGCGAGGAAAAATGCGCATCCCACCCCAAAAAATCATCCTGTTCGTGTTGAGCGTCGCGCTGCTGGCGAACCTGGCAGGCGGAGAGGCCGCGTACGCCGCCCCCCTGGCCTACTCGCACAGCGCCGAACGGCCCGTGTTCCTACACTGGCCGATGCCTGGCTACATTGGCCCGGCCCGCATTTCGCAATATCCCAACAGCCCGTGGACCTGGAATTATCTGGGACTGAATCCCGGCGCGCAATGTCCGCCCGCGTTCGGGTACCTGCTCAACATGGACTCGTGTCCCTTTTGGCGCGACACGGACCTCCCTGAGGCGCAGGACATGGCGCAGGCCGACCCGCATAATTTCGAGATGGTGGAATGTTACGCCACGGAAGGCGAGGCCGGCGCAAACGGTCATGAAGGCACCGACATCAAGGCCCCGGCCGGGACGCCCGTCCTGGCCGCCGCAGACGGCAAGGTGCTGGAATGGCGGCTGAGCGGCCTGAGCAACATGCTGGTGCTCAAACACTGCGTGGGCGGGACCTGGGACGCCAGCCATCTGTGCATCGGCGGGACGCAGTGGTACACCACCTACATGCACATCAACCCGGACGCAAGCCTCCTGCAGGAGAACAAGGATATTCCCGCGGGAACGCCGCTGGGGACGATCTACGACCAGACCATCAACTCACACCTGCACTTCGAGGTGGGCATCGGCAAACGCAATTACAAGAACTTCGTCAACCCGTGGGGGCGCGACGAGGCCCCCTGGCTGGGCTGCATGTGGCAGGATCAATCCCTGTGCATCGCACCGAACCCCGGCTTTGCGCGCCTCGCGCTGTACACGCAGCAGCAGCGTTTATTCATCAAACAGGACGGGGTCAATTTGGTCGAGATCCACGCAGCGGACGGAATCCGAAAAATCCAACTGGCCGGGCAGCGCATCGCCGTGCTGGATGGGAACGGGACCTTGTGGGTGCGCGAGGGGGAGTACAAGCGGCAACTGCCCTTCGCGCACGACTTCCTCTCGCGCTGGAGCAATCAGGGGACTGACATCGTGGATTTCCAGCTCAGCGCGCAGCGCATCGCCCGCCTGGACGCGAACGGAATCCTCTCTGTTCAACAGGGCCGCCTGGACAGCCCCTGGATCGAGCAGATCAGGGACATTTCCGCCTTCTCCCTGTCCGATCAGCGGCTGGGGATCGTGACCCGCAACGGCGAACTGCACGTCAAGCAGGGCGACCTGAACTCGGGCTGGACTCCGCTGGCGGGAAACGTGCGCGCCGCCCAGGTGGTGGACAACCGCGTGGCCTACGTGGATATACAGGGCAGGCTGCTGGTCAACGAAGGCGACCTGACCGCCGAGTGGCAGGAGATGGGAACCAGCGTGCAGGATTTTCAGTTGACGCCGCTGCGGGTGGCGATGCTGGATGCGCAGGGCAGCCTGCTGGTGAAGGAGGGCAACCTGCGCGCGCCCTGGATTGCCGCGGCGCAAAACGTGCGCTTCTTCCAGGTCGCGGACTATCGCCTGGTGATCGTGGATGGGGATGGAAAATTGAAAATCAAGGAGGGGAATTTGTACCAGCCGTGGGTGGAACTGCCCTTCGGCGGCGTGCTGGCCGCGTTGACCAATACGGGCGCGTTCGTTCCCCCAAGTCCCTAACTCGGACAAGCCGAAACCAAAAAAAATATCTACCACGGAGAACACAGAGTCCACAGAGAATTAAAAAGGGGTTCTCCGTATCCTCCGTGGTGAAAAATTCCAATCTCCGCAAGCACAGGGCCTGGCGTTTGCCAGGCCCTGGTGAACTTTACATTTTTTGCGCGCGCTTCCATTCCAGCGTGCCGACCTTCACAGACTCCTGCCAGGGAATGACGGGCGCCCAGCCCAGGTCGCGGCGGATCTTGTCGGCGTTGATCGTCAGGCCGCGCCAGAGCGGGAAGAACAAATCCACGCTGATGCGCGCGGGGTTGCTCTCCGCCTGGTTGAGCAGGGAGCGGAAGGTCACCGACAGGACCGAGGAGCGTTTGGTGGGCATCGGGACGCCGAGGGCCTCGGCAATCACGCGCACCGTCTCGGCGATCTGCACCTTCCCATCGGCCACATTATAGATCTGGTTTTCGGCGGCGGGATGTGTGGCCGCCAGGACAATCGCGCTGGCCACGTTCTCGGCCGCGCTGAGCGACCATTCCTGCCGTCCATTCCCGATGAAGGTGAACTCGTTGTTCATCAGCAGGCGTCCCACCTGCGGGATGAGGAAGCGGTCGCCGCCGCCCGTGATCCAGTAGGGGCGCAGGATGGTGTAGGGCACGCCGCCCGAGAGAACGGCCTTCTCGGCATCGATCTTGCTGTTCGGATAGTCGGTCGAGGGGGAGTACGGAGTTTCCTCCGAGACATCGGGTTTGAAGGTATTGGTGCCGTACACGCCGACGGTGCTGACCTGCACGAAACGACGGATGCGCGCCGCGCGGGCCGCCTCCACCAGGGAACGCGTCCCGTCCACGTTGAGGCGTGTGTACAAGTCGCGGCTGCCGCGCCCCGTGCCGACCAGCCCGGCGCAGTGGATGACCACATCCATATCCTTGACGGCATGGCTCAGGGATGCGGGGTTGGTCAGGTCGCCCATGACGGCGTCGCCAAAGGTGTCGCGCGCCTGGGCGAGTTTTTTATTGTCGCGCACCAGGGCACGGACTTGATGCTGGTTGGCAATGAGCCGGCGGGCCACCAAGTTGCCGACCAGCCCCGTGACGCCTGTAACTAGGATACGCATCTGAATATTCTCCAGGGGTGGATTTTACAATAAATGACGCCAGCGTGCCGAATGGGAACATAACAAATTTGTCATGTCCATCCCGCCACGGCGCTCATTCATGATCCACCAGTTCCAGGAAGATGTCCACCACCCTGGGGTCGAAGTATTTGCCGGATTGTTCGAGGATGTAATCGCGCGTTTTCTCCCTGGACCAGCTCGCGCGGTAGGGACGATCCGAGCACAGGGCATCCCACACATCCACGATGGCAAAGAGACGGGCCGCCAGCGGGATTTGCTCCTCCTTCAATCCACGCGGATAACCGCTGCCGTCCCATTTCTCGTGGTGGCAATATGGAATATCCACGGCAGGCCGCAGGTAAATGATTGGCATGAGCATGTCGAAGGCATAGGTGGGATGCTGGCGCATGATGACCCATTCCTCGGCGGTCAACGGGCCGGGCTTGAGCAGGATCTGATCGGGAACGCCCAGCTTGCCGATGTCGTGCAGCAGCGCCCCGCGGCGGATGTGAACCTGCTCCTGCTGGCGGATGCCCATCTGTTCGGACAGGCGCACGGTCAGGTCGGTGACGCGCTGGGTGTGGCCCTCGGTTTCCTTGTCGCGCAGGTCCATCGCGCGCGACCAACCCGCGATGGTGGCGTCGTAGGCTGTGATGAGTTCCAGGTTCGACTGCTGCAGGCCCTCGAACAATTGCACGTTGTCGATGGCGATGGCCGCCTGGCCGCCCAGGGTCTCCAGGTATTTCACCCAGTTCTGGTCGGGGTTGAGAGGCGTGCGGTGGAAGATCTCCAGCACGCCCTTGAGCGTACCCTTCGCGATCAGGGGAACGCCAAAGTACTCCTTGAATTCATCTTTTCTGAGCGCCTCGGTATGTTTGTAGCGGGTCTGCACTTCACCCAGATCGGAAACGCGCAGGAGCTTGCGCTCCAGCCCCACCTGTCCCGCCAATCCCTCCCCCAGGCGCAGGCGCGGCTGGGGGATGACCGGGGAGCGGAAGCCCTTGCCCACCACGTAATCGAGGGATTGGGCGGCCGGGTTGAACAACTGGATCGAGGCCGCATCCACGCCCAACTGCGAGCGCACCTCCCCAAGCAGAATGTCGAGCGACAGGCGCATGTCCAGGCTGGAACTGATGGCGTGCTCGATCTCGTTCAGCGCGCTGATCCGTTCGAGCTGGATGCGCACCTGGTTTTCGGCCTGCTTGCGTTCGGTGATATCCTGCGCAACAACCAACACGGCTGCGCGCTCGCCAAACTGTATCACGTGGGAGGTAATGGCAACTTCGATTAACCGCCCATCCTTGAGAAGATGATGCCAACCCTCCGAATATTCCATGACCTGGCGCGGCTTGGACAAGTTTTCCATCAGGAGCGGTAATTCTTCGGGCGGGCGAATATCCTTTAAGGTCATTTGCAGGAATTCGGCGCGTGAATATCCATACCGGGCAATGGCCGCCTCATTGACTTCCAGAAAAGCCAGGGTTTCCAGGTCATAGATCCACATGGCAAACGGTTGATTTGCGAACAGATAGCGGTAGGTCTCTTCGCTTTGGCGCACATTCTGCTCTGCCGTCTTGCGTTCGGTAATGTTCTCGTGGGCAATCGCCACCCGTAAGCGACGGTCTGCGTTGAAACTGGTGACATGGGCATTGAACCAGCGGCTTTCGCCGCATGGCTCGTGGCATGCATATTCCAGATTAAACTGGCTGCGCTCACCGCGCAAGACGGCGCGCAGCCCTTCCGCAAAGAGGGCCGCCTCCTCCAGGCCCGCATTCGCAGCCTGATCGCACACTTCAAGATAGTTGCTGCCGACACAATAATTGGATGGGGCAGGCGGATTGGCTTCGGCAAAGTCGATCCAGGAACGATTGACCTTCAAGACATTGCCATATTCATCCAGCACGCATAAATTGGTCGCCAGGCCGTCAATGGTAGCCTGATTGAAATGCTCGGATTCCTCCAGTTTTAGTTCGGCCTGCTTGCGCTCGGTGATATCGGCGGCGATCACCAGGGCCATCGGCTCGCCGTTGATGTTGATCACGTCGAACGAGGCCAGCGCATCGCGGATCTCGCCGGACTTGCGGCGGATGCGGGCATCCTGGTTGCGGACCGAATGTCCCCCACGCAGTTGTTCCATCCAGACCGCGCGGGCTTCGAGGTCGACGAACAGGTTCAACTCTGCGGCAGAACGGCCAATGAGTTCCTCGCGGGAATATCCCACGAGTTCCAGGAAGGAGTCGTTGACGTCGAGCGAACGGCCGTCGGCCAGGCGGAATATATTGATCCCGATCGGGCTGGCGCGGAAGATCTTCGAGAAGCGCGTCTCCGACTCACGCAGGATTTGCTCGGCGCGTTTGCGAGCCGAGATATCCTGCTGGGTGGCCACGCGGTACAACAACTTCCCATCCGCGTCCCGCACGCTGACCACATCCATCTGGACGGGGTACAGGCTTCCATTCTTGCGGATCATGCGCGCCTCATATTGCACGCGGCCCACGCGGTCGGCCTCCGCAATACTTTGCCCGACGTGCTCATGATCCTCGGGCGCGTACATGTCCAGGATGGGCATGGAAGCGATTTCCTCGATGGGGCGGCCTTGCATGAGGGCAAAGGCGGGATTGCAGGTCAGAATGCGGTTGGTGTCGGGCAGTCCAATGGCAATGCCGTGCGCGCAATGCTCGAAGGCATCTGCCCACTGGCGTTTGACCTTCTCCCGTTCCAAATTGTCGAGCGCGAAGGAAATATCCAGCCCCATCTCTTCGAGCAGTTGCAACTCATCCTGCGCCTTGAAGAACCCCGCCTCGCAGGAAACCAGGACCAATATACCCACAGGGCTGCCCCCTTGTTGAAGCGGAACCGCAGCCGAGGAGCGAAAACCATACGTGGCGAATTGATCGTGCATGAACTGCAAACGCGCGTCGGTCTGGACATTTTCACTACTGACCACACACAGGCTGCGCAGCGCCGTAACGACCAATCCCTCATCCTGGGATTGACGGGTGTTGATCGACGGGAAGGGCCAATCGGATATTTCCAACCCGCTCGACGCCGCCGGGCGCACCTCCCCGGTGGTCACATCCAACAGGCCAATCCAGGCCAGGGCGTACTCCCCATAATACAAGGCCACATCGCAAATGGATTGGAACAGTTCCTCGCGGCTCTTGACGCGCACAATGGTCTGGTTGACCTGGCTCAGGGTGACGTACAGGCGCTTTATTTGCAGGAGTTGCTTTTCGGCGCGCACCCGTTCGGTAATGTCCTGCACATAGCCGGTCAAGGCCACGGGGCGGCCCTGTTCATCCGCGATCAATCGTCCCTGCGCCCAGACGATACGCTCGGCCCCATCGGGCAGGAGGATGCGGTAGGACATGGGCGTGGGCCTGGCCTCCTCCATGACCCGTCGGTTGGCTTCCTGCACGGCGGCGACATCGTCGGGATGAATACTTTCTGCGATCACGCGGCTCAAATCTCCGTCGAAGCCCTCCTGCTCCACCCCAAACAGGCGGAACATCTGGTCGGACCAGGTCACCTTTTGGGAGGATAGATTCCAGCGCCAGCTTCCCACCCCCGCGACCTCTTCCGCCGTGTTCAGGATGGACTGGCTGTCCCGCAGGGCCTGCTCGGTCTGCCTGCGGGCGGTGATGTCACGGCTGGCGGCGTAGACCTCGACGTGCCCATTCTTTGCGTTGAGCACAAAACGGCTGGTGACCTCCACCCAGACCGACGAGCCGTCCTGATGGAGTTGGGCCAACTCGTCCACGTACACCTTTTCCAGCCCCGCCTTGAATGCTTCGATGCGGGCTGGCAGGTCGCGGGCAACCCGCTCCCAGCTTTCGGGCAGGAGCGCCTGCTGCGGGGTTTCGCGCAAGGCTTCGGCTGGCGTCAGGCCGCGCAATTGCTGGATGGACGGGCTGACATAGGTGAAGCGCAGGGTTTCGATGTCCATTACCCAAACCACGTCCGAGATATTCTCGGCCAGCAGCAGGTATTTTCGGTGGGCGGTCCTCAAGGAGCGGCTGTTGGCGTGAATCAGCAGGAAGAGCAGGATGCTCGTTACCAGGACGTAGCCCCAGCCCTTATACATGCTGAGTTGGGTCAAATACTCGTGATCGCCGCCGGCCAGGATGGCTGCCAGGGTATCTGAAAATAGAATCCATAGCCCCCCGACCAGCAGGTACAACGCAACAATCAGCAGGCCGCCGAGGTCGAGCCGCTGCCAGCCATGCCTACGGAAAGTTTTTTTCATCAGCGCCTCCAGGGAGACCAAGAACTGCCCAGTTAATGTTTAAAAAGTATAGCACTTCCCTTCCTCCCCTGCAAAATCATATAGCTTACGATTTTATTGGAAACACACAGACAAATGACAGTCACTTTTTACATGGAATTTTCGCCTCTTTTATCGCGATACATGCGGGTATCCGCCTCCTGGAGCGCGCTCGTCAGGGATACGGAATGTCCGGCCGTGCTCGCCCCCAGCGAAAGGCGCAGCGCGGGGCCAAAGCGCCCCGCGTTGTTCTCCGCGACCAACTGCCGCACCCGCTGCAGGGACAACTCCGCGGCAGCCGCATCGGTGGCAGGCAGGAGCACGGCAAATTCATCCCCGCCGATGCGCGCGATCACGTCCTCGGCGCGGAAGGCGGCCACCAGCACATACGCGGCGCGCCTGAGTATTTCATCCCCGGCAGCGTGGCCGTCCCGGTCGTTCGTGATCTTCAAATGGTCCACATCGGCCATGACAATGCTGACCGGGAACTCGCGTCCGCGTTCGAGGCGAGTCACCTCTTCTTCGAAAAAGCTGCGGTTATACAGGCCGGTCAAGGCATCGTGCGTGCCCAGGTAGCGCAGTTCCTCCTCCGCCCGCCTGCGCTCGGTGATGTCCTTGATAGCGCCAACGATGGTGGCAACGCGGCCCCCATCGCCCGCCTGCGGGCGCGCAAAGATGCGTATCCAGCGTTCATTTCCCTGCTTGTGGAAGGTCCTGCATTCCAGTTCGCCCGCCTCCCCCGTGGACAGGATCTGTTGTGCAAAGCCGAAGAAACGCTCCGCGTCGTCCGGGTGAATGATGTTGCCCCACAATTCGGAGGTGGCCGCATCCGCGACCGTCCGCCCCGTCAGGCGCAGCATATTGTCCGAGGCCCAGCGCAGTTTTAGGCCGCCATCCTTTTCAACGTCCACGACAAAGATGTAATCCGTGGTCAGCTCGGAGACGATGCGGTTGCGCCATTCGCTTTCCCGCAGAGCCTCCTCCATCCGCTTGCGCTCGGACAGGTCGACATCCAGGCAGAATAATTCCGGCGGACGTCCGGGGGCGGACACCACCGCGTGACTCGAATAGACCGTCACGCGCGTGCCGTCCTTGCGCATCAGGGACAGTTCCTCGGCCGGGAGGGGCTGCCCGCTCTCAGCCATGTGCTGGATGGCCTGACGGACCTCCGCGCGCATCTCGGGCGGGATGATCAAATCCAGCAGGCTGCGCCCGATGGCCTCCCCGACGGTATACCCATACAAGTTCTCCGAGGCCTGGTTCCAATACTGGGTGGTGCCGTCCATGGCATACCCCTGGATGGCGATGTTCGGCACGTTCCGCAGCATGGAGCGAAAGCGGTTCTCGCTCTCCTGCAGGGCCTGTTCCATGCGCTTGCGCTCGGTGATATCGGTCAACACGGCGCGGCATTCCGTCCCGCCCTCGAAACAGGAGGCTTCGATGTGCGTCCAGAACTCCCCATCCCCCTCTTTCAGGAACATCAACTCGCAGGTTGCCTTGCCCTCCCCATCCAGCAGTTTTTCGAGAAAGGCCTGAAAGGCAGGGCGGGATTCGTCCGGCAGGAACAGCCCGAGGCGCTGACGGAGTAAGTTGTCACGCTCCACCCCCAGCAGGTTCGCCCCGGCCAGGTTGACGTTCAGCACCACGCCATCCTGCCCCAGGACAAAGTAGCCCACCGGGGCAAAATCGTACAGATCGGTAAATTGGCGATAAGCCGCTTCCAACTCCACCCGTGATTTCATCAACTCATGCTTTTGTGCTTCCAACTCGATCTGGTATTCCGCCAGTTCGTGGATGAAGCGCCCGTCCTCAATCTCTGCCGGCCGATGAACTCCATCATGATTCTCATCAGGCCCCCCCGTATCTGCCTCTGTCGGAGAGCGCAGTACAGCATCCGGCGGACTGATCCTATGTTTCCTTTTCATGCGGTTTCTCCCTTCGCCACTCGGACCGCATCCTTATTCGTCCCGCCTGCCGGCATGCTGCTGGAAAGTTCCAGATACGCAGGCGCAACCCTTCACCTTCCCATGCAGCCTGGTCATGCACAGGTAAATTTTTCACAATCGAACCTGGATTTTTAGGTCTGGGGACAACTTTCCTGTATTTCACCATTTTCTATCATCCTGTCAGTTACCGCAGACAACAACCGATAAGGATGGCAGGCGTTTTTTCGTCCGCTTGTCATAACGCTTATTTTACACTTGCCTTTCAGCTTAATACTGACGAAATCGTAGCAATTTCCCGTCTGAAGCCCACCCCTCGATGACAATTGCGACGCTTACGAAACGCGTTTTTTCGCCTTTGGAAGTAAAATCATCCCTGAAATCCCATTGAAACCAGGTGCGCCATGCCCATCTATGAATACGTCTGCCAGACCTGCAAGCAGGAATTCGAAGCCATCCGCTCCATGAGCCAGAAGGACGCCGCCATCGCCTGCGAGACCTGCGGCAGCCAGGACGTGAAGCGCAAGCTGGCCGTCTTCTACGCCCACAGCGGCGGGAGCGCCATCCCGGGCACCTCGGGCGGCTGCAACTGCGACTCGTGCTCGGGGAACTGCAGTTCCTGCGGACATTAATGAAAAACCTCCCGCCAAAAGCGGGAGGTTGGTTTTCAAGGGGCTAACTCACGCCTCGAGCGTGACCAGGTTCCTGCCGTTCTGTTTGCTTTGATACATCAGGCCGTCGGCGCGCTGGATGAGGGTGACGGGATCGTCGTCGTTGTGGACCAGGGTCGCGCCGATGGAGACGGTGACGCGCAGGTTGCGCTCGCCCAGCTTGATCATCGAATTGGCGATCATGGCGCGCACCTTTTCGGCGATCAGGCGCAGGCGGCGTTCGTCCACGTTCATGGCGATCACCACGAACTCCTCGCCGCCCCAGCGCCCGCAGGTATCCGTCTCGCGCAGGTGCAGGGACAGGTTCCTGGCAATGGTTTGCAGGACCTTGTCGCCCGCCTCGTGCCCGAAGGTATCGTTGATGGCTTTGAAGTGGTCCACGTCGATGAACAGCAGGCCGAAGGGCAGCTTGTGCTGGTGGTATTCCACGGCGGCGGCCTTGAGTTTCATTTCCGTGTAGGCGCGGTTGGCCAGCCCCGTCAGCGCATCGTAAAAGGCCTTCTTCTCCAGTTCCGTAACCTTGCGGCGGATGCTGAACAGCGACTGGTTGTTGCTGAACACCTCCACCGCGCCGACGATGGTTTGGTTGTCGTCCAGGATGGGCGTGGTGCGGATCAGGACCGGCACGCGGTGGCCCTCGGCGTGGCGCAGATGCACCTCGGCCTCGCGCAGGTTGCCGTCGTGCAGGGTATCCAGCAGGGGACAGCCGTCTTCGCACAGGAGTTTTCCGTTGTCGGTGATGTGATTGAGCAGGTTCTGATTGCAGAAGGTCCCCACGACCATTTCGGACAGGTAACCGGTAATACGCTCCGCACCTTTGTTCCAGTAGGTGATGCGGCGCTCGGTGTCAACGAAGTACACCCCATCATAGAGATTGTCGATTAGCTGCTTGTGAAACTCACTCTCGGGCAGTTTTCCTTGCATGGGGACATGGTAGCACACATCGGGAAGGTGAAAACTTACAAAAAAATTCCATTTTCGGGGGAAGCAGGGCGTCAATCGCAGCAACATATTTACCCCAAGTTGCCACCGCTTCGGGACGGTGTGAGGGGCATTCCCTTCGACACTCCTTGCAGTCGCAGGGCAGGCTTTGGCCCCGAAGCATCTCTACGATCATCGTATAGGCTCTTCGGTTGCGGAGAATGCTCCCTCAGGGCGACACATTCTTATTTTTTCTTTCAAGGCAGCAGCCTGGGTTATTTATCATGCTACAATTTACACAACATGACCCTCACTGAGTTTTTCACCCTGAATCGAGACCTGATCCTTTTTGTATATGGATTGGTGTTCTTTCTTCTGGGGGTGACCATCTTTTTACAGGCACGTAGTTCCTCACGACTTGACCTGGCACGCAGTTTGCGCTGGCTGGCCTTGTTTGGAATTACGCATGCGTTCTATGAATGGGGCGATATGTTTCTTCCGATCCAGTCTGCCTATCTCAGCAAACCGGCAATGCGGTTTTTGGGTATGTTGCACATTGAACTTCTGGGGATATCTTTTGCCTGTTTACTGCATTTCGGGGTGGCTGTCTTGCGCCCTTCGGGACGCACCCGCTGGTTGTACGGCCTGGCGCCAGCGCTGCTATTTGCCTGGCAATTGGTGACTTTCTTTGTTCTGAACCAAATCATTCCTGATGCGCGTCTTTGGCGCAACACGGCCAACGCGCTGGCACGTTATTTTATAGGCTTCCCGGGGGGATTGCTGGCGGCTTATGGGTTGAGAAAGCACACGTTTCAACGCATCCGCCCTCTCAACGTGCCCAGGATTGTGAGAACATTGGAAATAGCGGGCATATCTCTGGGTGTTTACGCGCTTTTAGGCGGCTTGATACCACCGCCTGTAGAGTTCTTCCCTGGCAACTGGCTCAACACTGCAACGTTTACCAAGATTATGGTAGCCCCGCCTTCCATATATCGTTCGCTGATGGGGCTGGTCATCCTGGTAGCAATTGTCCGTGCCCTGGAGGTTTTCGATCTGGAAACCCTGCGCAGGATCGAGGCGCTTGAGCAGCAACAGATCCTGGCGGCAGATCATGAGCGGCTGGCGCGTGATCTGCACGACGGCGCAATCCAAAAGGTCTATACCGCGGGGCTACTGGTCGAATCAGCGTCGCGGCTGACAGGGTCTGAGACCGAAATTGGTCAACGGCTGAAACGGGCCGTCGTGGTCTTGAATGACAGCATCGCCGACCTGCGCCGCAACCTGGCCGATCTGCATGATGCCACCGTCCTAAAATCCGAACCCCTTTCCCAATCTCTGCGCGGACTGGCCGAAGACCCCTATTTTAATTCACTCGTTCAAATCATCCTCGACATGCAGTTGGGGGAAGAGAAATCACTCTCCCCCCTGCGTTCCAGCCATGTCCTTGCGATCATCAATGAGGCGTTATCGAATACGGTGCGTCATGCCCAAGCCAGGAAGGTACATATCGAAGCCCGGGATCAGGGCAGTACCTTGTTGCTTGTCGTGAAAGATGATGGCATGGGGATATCGGCTTCGGCCCGCAATGGATATGGAATGCGCAATATGCGCGATCGCGCCCGGCTTCTGAATGGTTCGCTGAACTTCGTGAACGATAAGGGAACAAGTGTTGTGCTCGAAATCCCATGGACAGACTAGCATATGGATAAAACCAAAATTATTCTCGTTGACGATCATGCCATTGTGCGGCTGGGGTTGATGACCCTGTTGAACGATCAGCCCGACATGGAAGTGGTGGGAGAGGCCAGCACGGCTTTGGAGGCGGTCAATATCGTTGCCAGGCTTCAGCCCGACGTGGCGTTGATGGACATCCGCATCCCCGGCGAGGGCGGGATCGAGGCTGCGCGGCAGATCGCTTCGCAATTTCCCTCCACCAAGGTGGTAATGTTGACATCCTTTGCGGACGATGAACTGATCGTACGCGCCATCAGCGCGGGCGCAGTGGGATATGTTCTTAAGCAGGTCGGCAACGAGGAACTACTGCGAGCCATCCAGGCAGCAGCGCGGGGCGAGGCTCTGCTTGACCCTTCCACAACGGCCCGTCTGTTGAGCCGCGTGCGGGAGACCGAACGCAGGATGGAAGAGGATGCGTTTCGCATGTTGTCTGACCGTGAGATGGACGTGTTACTGTGGCTGGCGCGCGGCAGAACCAACGCGGAGATCGGCCAATTGCTGAACTTGAGTGAAAAGACTGTGGGGAATTATGTAGGTAATATGTTCGAAAAGCTGCATTTAGGCAATCGCATAGAACTGGCGGCATATGCCTACCAGCATCACCTCTTCGAAAAGAGGAGCAGCGAATAGGAATACAGCCGCTTCGAAGCGGCTGTATTCTTTGCAAAGGAGGGAGATTTGATTAGGGTTTGAAGATCAGGAAGGAAGCACCCGCCTGGAAGGCGTGGCGAACCTGGGCATTGTCGAAGACAGCCATGGCGAAATAGTACATGGCGCTCAGATCGGTGAACTGCACGTCGTACTGTGAGCCAGTGTCCAGTTTGCGGCCGAACTCGAGTGTCCAGGTGCCGTCAACGTATTTCCAGCCAGCCGAGATGTTGCCGCGGTCGCCCACGATCTCACTCTTGACGATGCCAGGCAGGTAGTCGCCAGCCTTGAAGGCGGCATCGTCGAAAGGAATCTTGTCGGCATCCAGAATGTAGCCGGGCGCGCCTGTGGTCATGTCGAAATTGGGGGAGGAGAAGCCAGGCATACTCTTATCGGGGACGGTCTTTGTGGCGTCATTTGGGTCGGGCTTGGAGGCATAGTTGTCGCTGTAACCGCCGGAATCCTTCGGGTCGCTGTGGCGTCCCGCTTCGATGGTCTTGGTTTGGTTCTCAGGCGTGGAAGTGTCAAGTGTGGTGGAGTCGAGATATTGATCATCCACCTGGTTTAGATTGCGAACGGATTTCCAATGCCAGATGTCGGCCATTTCGCCTTCGGGCAGGTACTTGTTTCCGTAGGGCTTGATGTCGCTATTCTCACCGGCATGGCAGGCCACAAAACAACCCGCGGCCTCGAAGTTCTTCACTTCGTTGATCGGCCAGATAAAAGCCATTTTGTCTTCATAAACGAGGTTATTGTCGCCGCCCTTGTCGCTCGGGTCGTTGATCTTTTTCCAGGTGCCATCCTCCTGTTTCTGCCAGGGGGAGCGGAAGAAGGATTCGGTGGTATCGGCATAAGACATCAGGAAGTACACACTGTCGGCCGTGTAAATGGCCTTGAGATGGACCTCGGTGGCATAACCATTGGCGCCGCCGGAGACTTCAATGACAATCTCTTCCGCATTGGACCAGGCGGCCTCATCGCCCACGCCATCGAGGGTGGGGGCGGCGTCAGCCATCACAGCCACAAGCGCGCCTTCAGGGGCAGTCCAGGCGGGAACGGGCGGTTCGGTGGCAGTGGGAACCTTGGTGGGGGCTTCCGTGGGCGCTTCGGTGGCGGCAGGGGTGGGTGTGGCAGTGGCGCAGGCTGCCAACAGCAAGGAGGCCAGCACAAGCAGTGAGATGACTTTCAACAGTGATTTCATACATTCTCCTATTAAGTTGTTGTCGATCTGTTTTGGGCAAGATCACCCAATTGAAATTGGGGCATGGCCCATTGTAGTTGGGCTGCCTCGAACAGGCTAGAGGCGTTCTCCCCTATTGGGCTAGGGGAAATCCTCACCATCCTGGCGGGTTCTGACCAGAAGAGTGATTTTGTCTTAGAATGATGTGACCGCGCAAATCGCATCTTAAAGGAGCGCAATTTCCCATGAAAAAGAACCATGACATTTCCCTGCTTTTCACCACGCGCATCATACGCCTGTTTTGTTATGGTTTCCTGTCTGTGGTGCTGGCGCTGTACCTTGCCGAAATCGGCCTGACCGAAGGGCAGATCGGCCTGCTCTTTACCCTTACACTGGCAGGCGATGCCGGTGTCTCACTCTGGTTGACCACTACAGCCGACCGCTTTGGCAGGCGCAGGACATTGTTGGCTGGGGCGCTGCTGATGATGGGCGCAGGGTTGGCCTTTATCCTGACGCGCAACCCGTACGCTTTGATACTGGCCGCCATCATCGGCGTCATTAGCCCGAGCGGCAACGAGATCGGGCCTTTCCTCTCGGTGGAACAGGCGGGGTTGACCCAACTGGTTCCCAATGAACGGCGTACCCAGGTCTTCGCCTGGTATAACCTGGCCGGGTCGTTCGCCACGGCCACGGGTGCTCTGAGCGGCGGCTGGCTGGTGCGCGGACTGCAATGGATTGGATGGTCGACACTGGATGCCTATCGGGCGGTGTTATCGGGATACGCCCTGGGCGGCCTGGCGCTGGCAATTCTTTTTCTCTTCGTCAGGAAGGAGATCGAAGCGCCCATTTCCAATTCCACGAGGAAGACTACCCTGGGCCTGCATCGTTCCAGGACCGTGGTTCTCAAGTTGAGCGCGCTATTTTCGCTGGATGCCTTTGCGGGTGGGTTGATTGTGCAAAGCATGATTGCCTACTGGTTCCATGTACGGTTTGGCGTTGATACGGGCGTGCTGGGGAGCATCTTCTTTGGGGCAAATGTGCTGGCAGGCGTTTCTGCCCTGCTGGCGGTGAGGCTGGCCGCAAAGATCGGGTTGATCAACACGATGGTCTTTACCCATATCCCCTCGAACATCCTGCTGATGCTGGTGCCGCTCATGCCCAACCTGCCGCTGGCCATTGGAGCATTATTGCTTCGATTCAGCATTTCTCAAATGGACGTGCCTACGCGTCAGTCTTACACGATGGCAGTGGTGGATCCCGACGAACGTTCGGCGGCCTCGGGGGTGACGGCCATCGCCCGCTCGGTGGGAGCGGCGCTTTCCCCCGCGCTGACGGGCGTGTTCTTTGGCGTGCCCGCCTTGTTGAGCCTGCCGTTTTTCCTCTCCGGCGGGTTGAAGATTGTGTATGACCTGTTGTTGTACCAAAGTTTTCAAACCATGAAGCCGCCCGAGGAGACGCAATAAAACAGGCTTCCTGCCAGGAAATTGCCCCCATTGGTGGCATACATCGAAAAGCCGCACACTTGCAGCATAATTTCATTTTCAAGGCCGCGCCGCCCCAGGATTCAGGTGACAGTCACCTGCGAGGTGACTGTCACCTTGTGAGCTACACTGTTGGTTTGGGCTTGCGGACGGGCGTCTTGCGGTCGCTCTTGCGCGTGCCGCCGACCAATTCATACTGCGACGAGTCGTCGCCGTAGATGCCTTTGATGGCGGAGCGCACGCGCTTGACCTTGTCCCACATGGCGGTGTAGAGCGCGTCGCGCTGGTTGCGCGCCTCGGTCAACTGATTCTCCAGGTTGACGATGGCGGCCTCGCCGGGTTCGGCCTGCGCCAGTTCACCCGCCAGCATGGACAGGGTCAGGTCGCCCAGGGTCAGATCCTCCTTGATCTGCCTCCAGGCATCCAGCACAATTCGGGTTTGTTCGATGACGTCGGTTGGATAGGTCTTGCCGGGCATGGGTTCCTCCTATGGTGGATTGCGTCCGGGGTAGCCCCCAGAACCTGTTTTTAGTATGCAAAAAAATAACCGCGAAGTCAACTTACAATTATGTTATGTCTCCTGACCTCCCTTCCGAACGGGCCAGCCTGTTCAGAGGCAGACTGCGCGCCGACAAGCTCGGTATGCCTGCCAACAAAACCGACAGGCGCACCCACTCGAAAAATATGCGCACCGACAAAATCAGTATCCCCACCGACAAAGTTAGTATGCCTGCCAACTCAATCAATAGGCCCATCATTCGAGTGGGTACGCCTACTGACAACCTCGGTACGCGCCGAAACTAAAATAGTGAGCGCACCGACAAAACCAAAAGGCGCATCGATAAAATCGGTACACACACCCATCAAGTCAGTGTGGATGGAATCAAAGCAGGTACAGCCTGCATGACCGACTGAACAGGAACCCGCCGCCACCCGCGCCGACCTTACAGGATTGATAAGGCTTGATGTTTCGCTGATTTTCCTGTATGCTTGAAAAAGGTGACAGTCACTTTGAAAGCGACTATCCCCTGCACACCAGGAAGGATACTGACCATGACCGCACCTGAGATCATCCAGCAGCTTGTGGCACGCTTCGAACAGCATTACGATACCTATCGCTCGGGGAAATACAACGAGACGCAGTTGCGGCGCGAGTTCCTCGACCCGTTCTTCGAGGCCCTGGGCTGGGACGTGTTCAACCGCCAGGGCTATGCCGAGATGTACAAGGATGTGATCCACGAGGACAGCCTGGAGATCGAAGGCGGGAACAAGGCCCCCGATTACGCCTTCCGCATCGGCGGCGCGCGCAAGTTCTTCGTGGAGGCCAAGAAGCCCGCCGTCAACATCCAGGACAACATCCATCCCGCCTATCAACTGCGGCGCTACGCCTGGAGCGCCAAACTGCCGCTGGGCATCCTGACCGATTTCGAGGAGTTCGCGGTCTACGATTGCCGCGTCAAGCCCAACCAGAGCGACAAGGCATCCACCGGGCGCGTGCGCATGTTCTCCTTCCGCGAGTACGCCGAAAAGTGGGACGAGATCGCCGCGGTCTTTTCGCGCGAGGCCGTGCTGAAAGGCTCGTTCGACCAGTACGCCGAAGGCTTGAAGGGCAAAAAGGGCACCGCCGAGGTGGACGATGCCTTCCTGGCCGAGATCGAGCGCTGGCGCGATTTGCTGGCGCGCAACATCGCCCTGCGCAACCCCAGCCTGAGCGCGCGTGAACTGAATTACGCCGTGCAAATGACCATCGACCGCATCGTCTTCCTGCGCATCTGCGAGGATCGCGGGGTGGAGAGTGATTACCAACTCAAGGAAATCTCTGCGGGTGGGGCCGTATATTCAAATCTTGTCCGCCTCTTCCAGCGCGCAGATGCCCGCTATAACTCGGGCCTGTTCCACTTCAAGGACGAGAAGGGCCAATCCAGCGCGGCCGACTCGCTGACGTTGAACTTGAAGATCGACGACAAGGTCCTGCTGGACATTCTCAAAAACCTGTATTACCCCGAAAGCCCGTACGTCTTCCGCGAAATTCCCTCGGACATTCTCGGGCAGGTCTACGAGCGCTTCCTGGGCAGGGTCATCCGCCTGACGGCGGGGCACCAGGCCAAAGTGGAGGAGAAGCCCGAAGTGCGCAAGGCGGGCGGGGTCTATTACACGCCCACCTACATCGTGGACTACATCGTCCAGAATACCGTGGGCAAACTACTGGAGGGGATGACACCCAAACAGGCTGCGAGTTTGAGAATCCTCGACCCCGCCTGCGGCTCGGGCACCTTCCCGCTGGGCGCGTACCAGTATTTGCTGGACTGGCACCTGAAATGGTACGTGGAACACGACCTCGAAAGATCGCTGGCGGGCAGGAACCCTGTGCTGTATCAGGCAAAGGACGGATACCGTTTAACCACCGCCGAGAAGAAGCGCATCCTGCTCAACAACATCCACGGCGTGGACATCGACCCGCAGGCCGTGGAAGTGACCAAGCTCTCGCTGCTGCTCAAGGTGCTGGAGGGAGAGACCCAGGAGACGGTCGGCTCACAGTTGGCGCTCTTGCAGGAACGCGTACTGCCCGACCTGGGACGCAACATTCAATGCGGAAACTCGCTGATCGGACCTGACTATTACGAAGGCCGGCAGTTGACGATGGGCGGCTTCGTGGACGAGGACGAACGCGCGCGCGTCAACGTCTTCGACTGGAAGGCCGCCTTCCCGCAGGTCTTCATTCAGGGCGGCTTCGATGTGGTGGTGGGTAACCCCCCGTATTTGAGGATTCAAGGCTTGCAGGAAAACTATAACGATCAAATTGATTACTATATTACGAAATATGAAAGTGCTGTTAAGCGGTTTGATTTGTATCTTCTCTTTATTGAACGAGCCTTCAAACTACTTCGTGAACAGGGGAAGCTGGGATTCATTTGTCCACATAAATTTGTAAACTCTGACTTCGGCTCAGGGTTGAGAAGTTTCCTAGCAAGAAACTCAGCTATTGAGAAATTTATCAGCTTTGGGAATAATCTTGTTTTTGAACAAGCATCGACTTATACAGGGCTTCTCTTTTTACAGAAATCAATCACTGAAGGATTTAATTATTATGAATTTGAAAATATCCCGCGTCAGAATCTACCATCGCACCTATTGAATTTATCAATCGAAGACTTTACACTTTACAGTAGAGAGGAGTTATCTGAAAAGCCCTGGACATTGACGAAAAAGCAGGCTCCTTCACTTTTACAATCATTATCCAGGCAACCCCATACCCTTGGGGATGTTTGCGATGAAATACTTGTTGGCGTCCAGTCAGGAATTGACAATGTACATGTACTTAAATTTGAAGAAGAACTACCCAATGGCTTATTAAAATTATTCTCGGAAAGAGCTGGAGGGAGTATTATTGTTGAAAGGGGCCTTGTTAAGCCTTTCTTGCGAGGGGAAGATGTGGACAGGTATGAAGTTCCCAAACATTCTTATTACTGTATTTACCCCTATCGATTGGTAAATGGCAAAACAAAGATATTTGAAGAAGCTGAATTTCAAAGTAAATTCCCCAATGGATATACTTATCTTAAAGAATACCGAAGAGAATTAACAGACATCAGGGAAAGGCAGAAGACAAATATAAAGTATTGGTATTCATGTCATAGAAGTAGAGACATGAATGTATTTGAAAGCGAGAGAATTATCACGCCTGAAATCAGTCTGGGTTGTAATATGACTATTGCGCCAGCAGGCTTGTATCACAACACAAAAGTTTATAGCATAATACCTTCGTCAAACTATAAAGAGAATAAGAATTATTGGCTAGGGTTACTGAACTCACGCATTATGTGGTGGTTTTTGTCAACAACAGGTTATGTGCTTCGTGGTGGTTACTTTGTTTTCAAAACGAATTATCTTAATCCTTTTCCCATCCGTACCATCAACTTCAACGACCCCGCCGAGCGCGCGCGGCACGAGAACATGGTGGCGCTGGTCACGCGCATGATGGACCTGCACCGCCGCAATCCGCGCACGCCGCAGGAGAAGGAATCCCTGGCGCGCGAGATCGAATCCACGGACAAGCGGATCGACTCCCTGGTGTATGAGTTGTATGGATTGACGGAAGAGGAAATTAAAATTGTGGAGGGATAACCCCCTTCCCGTCCTTCCCCCATTCAAAGAACATGAATGGGGGAAGGTGAATATGAAGTTCGAATGAATCCCTTGTAATCCAAAATCCAGCACATGCTCCTCCCCCATTTGTGCTCTTCAAATGGGGAGGTCGGGAGGGGGGTCATGCCCCACAAGCGCACCACACCCAAAATTTTCGCCCTCGCAAAGGAACTGCGCCGCAACCCAACGCCTGCCGAGATCAAACTTTGGTCGCGCCTGCGCGCGCATCGTTTGGGAGGCGTCCATTTCAGAGAGCAACACCCCATTGGAAACTACATCGTCGACTTCTGCGCCCCGCGCCGAAAGCTGGTCATCGAACTGGATGGCAGCCAGCACCTGGAGCAGAAAGAGTACGACGCGGCCCGCACCGAGTTCCTGCAATCGAGAGGGTATCGAGTGCTGCGCTTCTGGAATGATGCGGTGATGAATGATATCGAAACAGTTCTCGGCGTGATACGGGAGGACCTGCAAGGCAATGACTGACGGACGGCCACGCCATGAAGACACCCCGCAGGAGAAAGAATCCCTGGCGCGCGAGCTCGAATCCACGGACAAGCGGATCGACTCCCTGGTGTATGAGTTATATGGATTGAGCGACGAAGAGATACGGATCGTCGAAGGATAGAAGCAGGTGACAGTCACCTTGGAGGTGACTGTCACCTGCTTTCCCACGTCAGGAGGAAAAATGCCATACGCGCGCAAGGATTTGCTGGTCTGGCAAAAGGGGATGTATTATCACATCTACAATCGCGGGGCGCATCAAACGGCCATCTTCCGCGAGGCCGCCAATTACCTGTACGTCATCGAAAAGATCCAGAAATACCGCAAGGCCAGCGGCATTGCCGTCGTGGCCTATTGTCTGCTGCCCACCCATTATCACCTGATGCTGCGTCAGGACGGGGACAAGCCCGCCAGCGACGTGCCCCAGTTCACCTTCAACAGTTACTCGAAAGCCTACAATCTGATGTACTCCCACAGCGGCACGCTCTTCGAGGGGCGTTTCCGCGCCAAGGTCATCCAGTCGAAGAGTCACCTGCTGCACCTGTGCCGCTACATCCACGCCAACCCCGTCAAGGATGGGTTGGTGGCCGACCCCGCCGACTGGCCCTACTCCAACTACCTCGACTGGATCGGGGAACGCCGCGGCACGCTGGTCGACCACGACTTTATCCAAAACCAATTCGGCGGCGCGGGGGAATACAGGCGCTTCGTGCAGGAGTATCTGCAATCCCGCCTGCTGCCCGACGAGGTGTGGAAATCCATCGAGGAAGTCGAAAGGTGACCCATCAGGTGACAGTCGCCTTGGAGGTGACTGTCACCTGATGGCCTGCGCCTAATGTCACCCGCGATTGGGGACAGGGGAGTGACGAATTTCACCCTGCCTTTGGGAGTACAATGAAAATATCCCACACAGGAGATTTGCCCATGACCATCATCCTCGACGGTTCGTCCCTGACCATCGAAAAAGTCGTCGCCATTGCCCGCTTCCACGAGCAGGTGGAGCTGGCTCCCGAAGCCCTGGAGCGCATCAAGGTCTGCCGCGCCATGCTGGAGGAGAAACTGGCCGCCAAAGAGATCATGTACGGCACCAATACCGGTATCGGCGAGTTTTCGGAGACGATGCTCAACGATGAGCAGGTCAAGGAATTCCAGAAATATCTGATCTACAATCACGCGGCCGGCATCGGCGACCCCGCGCCCATCGAGCACGTGCGCGCGGCGCTGGCGGGACGCATCAACGTTCACGCGCACGGCAACTCCGGCTGCCGGCCCCAGATCACTTTGACACTGGTGGAGATGCTCAACAAGGGCGTCACACCCGTTGTTTGTCAGAAGGGCTCGGTCGGCGCAAGCGGCGACCTGGCCCCGATGGCGCAGGCCGCGCTGCTGCTGCTGGGCGAAGGCGAGGCCTTCTTTAATGGTGAAAAACTCCCAGGCGCAGAGGCCATGCAGCGGGCGGGCATCCCCGTCCCGGGCTTGCAGGCGCGCGACGGGCTGGCCGCCATCAACGGCTCCAACCTGCTGACCGCCATTTCGGCCCTCAACATCCACGATATGGAGCGCTTCCTCAGGCAGGCCGAGATCGCCGCGGCCATGTCCATCGAGGCGCTGCTCGGCAACCTCAAGCCCTACAATACCAAACTGCACGAGCTGCGCGGATTCGGCGGCTCGGTCAAGTCGGCGCAAAATATCATGAAGATGATCGAGGGCTCGGACCTGGCCACGGGCAGGATGAAAACCAAGGTGCAGGATGCCTACTCGATGCGCTCCACCCCGCAGGTCATCGGCGCGGCGCGCGACGCGATTGCCTACGCCCGCTCACAGGTCGAGATCGAGTTGAACGGCGTGGGCGACAACCCGATCTTCGTCCCCGAACTCAAGCTGACCCTGACGGGCGCCAACTTCCAGGGCACGCCCGTGGCCCTGCCGATGGACATGGCGGGCATCGCCATCACGATGATCTGCGTGCTCTCCGAACGCCGCCTGAACCGCCTCACCAACCCCGCGCTCTCGCAGGGCCTGCCCGACTTCCTGGCGCACGAGCCTGGCTTCTATTCCGGCCTGATGCTCAGCCAATACACCGCCGACCATCTGATCGTCGAGCAGCGTATCCTCTCGACGCCAGCCAGCATCCAGTCGATCCCAGCCGCCGCCGACCAGGAGGACTTCGTCTCGATGGGCATGAACACCGCCCTCAAGAACACCCAGATCCTTGACAACGCTTATGGCGTGCTCGGCATCGAATTCATGGCCGCTGCCCAGGCGCTCGACTTCCGCGAGTTCCAGCCCGGCAAGGGCACGCAGGCCGCGCGCGAGACCATCCGCAAACACGTCCAGCACCTCGAAGTCGACCGGCCGCTCTACCCCGATCACAACACCATGAAGGCGCTGGTCAAGTCGGGTGAGATCTTGGAGGCGGTCGAACAGGTTGTCGGCAAACTGAACTAGAGTGAACGGGACCCCATGATCCTCACCGATGTTAATTTCATGTCCGAAACCCTGGGCCTGCGCTGCAGCATGAACGTCATCCTGCCGCAGCGTCTGCTCAAAAAGGCCAAACGCGGAGACAAGCCCGCCTACCGCACCCTGTATCTGCTCCACGGCCACTCCGACGATCACACCGCCTGGCAGCGCTGGACCTCCATCGAGCGCTACGCCGAAGCATACAACCTGGCCGTGGTCATGCCTGCCGTGCATCTCAGCTTCTACACAGACATGGTCCACGGCGGCAAATACTGGCAGTTCATCAGCGAGGAAGTCCCCGCCGTGGCGCGCGACCTGTTCCCGCTTTCCGCCGAGCGCGCCGATAACTTCGTGGCGGGACTCTCGATGGGCGGCTACGGCGCCTTCAAGCTGGCCCTCACCCACCCGAAGCGTTACGCCGCCGCGGCCAGCCTCTCGGGCGCGGTCGACATCAACCAGGTGGTCAAGCCCAGTGACGATCCCAACAGCGATATATGGATGGAGGAAATGCGCAACATTTTCGGCGACCTGGGCAAGGTGCCCGGCAGTGAGCATGACCTGTTCGTGCTGGCTGAAAAGGTCGCCCGCGGACGAACCAGGCCCAGGCTCTATCAATGCTGTGGCACCGGGGATTTCCTCTACCAGGACAACCTGCGCTTCCGCGACCACGCTCTGTCCCTGCCGCTGAACTACACCTATGAAGAAGGTCCCGGCGAACACACCTGGGACTTCTGGGACAAGATGATCCAAAGAGTGCTGGCCTGGCTGCCGATCAACGTTGCATAACAAAAAAGATGGTTGGACTTTTTCGAGTCCAACCATCTTTTTTGTGCGCCGGGTGGGCGCTTATTTTTCGACTTAAATGGCAAGCGCCAGGGTGAGGGGGGCACCCTAGCGCTTGCCGATGTGAATAATACTATGGGGTGCCCCATCTGGCAAGGGTTTTGAGGAAACTCGAACCTTAAAAAATGTGGTGCCCCGGATAGGAATCGAACCTATATCTAAGCCTTAGGAGTGCCTTGTTCTGTCCATTGAACTACCAGGGCGCGACTTGGATTATATCAAAAAATCTCAGGCGCCGTCGTCTTTGGGCGGGGCGGTCTGGCCGTAATCGAGCACCTGACGCACCTGGGTGGCGCCTTCGGGCGGGCCGACGATGCCCTTGTCCTCCATCTTGTCCACCAGGCGGGCCGAGCGGGTATAACCGATGCGCAGCCGCCTTTGCAGCATGGACACGGAGGCGCGGCCTTCGCGGCGCACGGTTTCGATGGCTTCGTCGAGCAGCGGGTCATCGTCCGATTTCTCCATGTCGTCCCACATCGGCTGCTGCTTGAGCGGCACACCCGTGGGGATGGAATCAGCGGGCATGCCGCCTGCCACCGCGTACGAACTGGCGCCCGCCGCCTGGTCGTGCCAGAACGCCACCAGTTTCTGGATCTCGTGATCGGAGACGAATACACCCTGCAAACGCGCCGCCGACGGAGCGTCGGGGGCCTGGTAGAGCATGTCGCCGCGGCCCAACAAGCGTTCCGCGCCGGGCTGGTCGAGGATGACGCGGCTGTCGGTGTTGGAGGCCACGGCAAAGGCGATGCGCGCGGGGAAGTTGGCCTTGATAAGGCCGGTCACCACATCGACGGAGGGACGCTGGGTGGCCAGGATCATGTGGATGCCGGTGGCGCGCGCCAGTTGGGCCAGGCGCGTGATGGTCTTCTCGGTCTCGTCGGGAGCGATCATCATCAGGTCGGCCAGCTCGTCGATGATGACGACCAGGTTGGGCAGTTTCTTGGCACCCTGCACCTTCATCTTGCCGTTGTAGTCGCTGATGTTGCGCGCGCCGACCTTGGCGAACTCGTGATAACGCTTGTCCATCTCGCGCGTCATCCATTGCAGGGCGCCGATCACGCGGTCCATTTCGACGACCACGGGACCGAGCAGGTGCGGGATGCCGTTGTAGCCGGTCAACTCCACGCGTTTGGGGTCGACCAGCACCAGGCGCAGGTCGTCGGGGGTATTGTTGAGCAGGAAGCACACAATGATGGAGTTGACGCACACCGATTTACCCGACCCAGTGGTGCCTGCGATGAGCAGGTGCGGCATGTTCTCCAGGTTGCCCGAGATGGGATGTCCCGCCACGTCCTGGCCCAGGGCGAAACTGAGCGCCTTGCGGTTGCGCTGGAAGGTTTCGCTCTCGACCACGTCGCGCAGGGAGACCAGCGCCATTTCGTCGTTGGGCACCTCAATGCCCACGTAGCTGTGGCCGGGCACGGGCGCCTGGATGCGGATGCGCGGCGCGGCCAGGGCCAGCGCCAGGTCATCGGACAGGGAGGCGATCTTGCTGACGCGCACGCGCGTGCGCACCCCGCCGCGGCTTTCGAGGAAGAGCGGCTCGACGCCGAACTGGGTGATGGTTGGCCCGCGGCTGATGGCCACCACCTGGGCAGGCGCGCCAAAGGAGGCCAGCGTGGATTCGATCAGCCGCGCGCGCTGCTGGATAAAATCCTCGTTGATGGCGGGGGCGTTGCCGGCGTCGAGGATGTCGCGGGTCTGCGGCAGCTTCCACTGGATGGGCTGTCCGACCGCGGTAGTCACGGTGGGCGCGACCTGCAGCGGCGACTCGACAGTCGGCGGCTGGACGGAGGGGCTTAGGGGGGTGTATCCGTTTTCGGTCACGGAACCAGGGAAGGGCGGGGAGGCGGGGCGTCCGATCCGCTGGCGAAGCAGGTCGCGGGCGCGGGCCAGGGGCGGTCCCATCCAGCGGAACATATCCTGCACCGAGATGTCGAGGGTCATGGAAAGCGCCAGGATGAACCAGGCGATGAGGGCCACATATCCGCCCGCGGCGCCCAGGCTGAACCACAGGATGCGCTGAAAGAGGCTGCCGATGTAACCGCCGCCGATGCCGTTGAGGGCCATGGCTTCGGCGCTTTCGGCGTCGGCCACGAAGGTGTGGAACAGGGTCAACAACCAGAGGTAGAAGATGACGCTGCCCACCGAGCGCTCGAGCGACAGCGGCGGGATGCGCTCGATCTTGCGGAAGACCAGCCACAGGCCGAAGACCAGCAACCCAAACGGCAGGAGGTAGATGCCCCAGCCGAAGATCTGCGACAGAAACGAAATGGTGCCGCCAATGAGGATGCTGCGCTTGGCCGAGACCAGGCCCAGCAGGATCAACGCGCCGACCGCGGCCAGGATGATGCCGATCACGTCCAGGCGGCGCTCGGGCGAGAGCTGGTCCCACAACCCGACCGCAGGCGGCGGGGGAGGCGGTTCATGGTGACGCCCGCCCGACTTGGAACGCGCGCCGCCCTTGGGCGTCACAGATTTGCCCTGCGGCTTGCTCGTCTTTTTGGGAGGCTCGGTGGGTTTGATGATCGGCATGGGTAAGGGGGAGAAGATGAGAGTAGATAGAAGAGAACAGGGAGTAGTAAGCGGAGGGCGCGGACAGGTGAAAATCATTATAGCACAAATGGTCTGTTTGTCTTTAAGGTACAATTGCGTGACTCTTTGGAAGGACGAACCCGTTGTTTGAGATTCTTTTTCTAGGCACGTCCGCGTCGGCGCCATCAGCCAAACGCGGACTTTCAAGTCAGATCATTTCCCATAATGAGTTTCGCTTTTTGGTGGATTGCGGCGAAGGCACCCAGCGGCAGATATTGCAGTCGGGTGTCGGTTTTAAACGCCTGACGCGCATCCTGCTCACGCACGGACACCTCGATCACATCCTCGGGCTGGGCGGACTGATGTCCACGTTCCTGCGCTGGGAGGCCATCGATGAGCTGGAGATCTTCGGCGGACGCTCGACCCTCGACCGCGTGCATGACCTGCTGTACGGGGTAGTGCTGCGCGGCAACCAGCCGCCCATGCCGCTGACCCTGCGGGAGATCAAGGCGGGGACATTCTTCGAGACCGAGGATTTCAGCGTGACGGCCTTTCCCGTGATGCACCGCGGCCCCGACTGTCTCGGCTACCTATTCGAGGAAAAATCGCGCCGCCCGTTCCAGGCCGAAAAGGCGAATGCGCTGGGCGTGCCGTTCGGACCCGAGCGGCGCGACCTGGTCGAGGGCCGCAGCGTGTCCCTGCCCGACGGGCGGATCATTCAACCCAACGACGTGCTGGGTCCCTCCCAGCGCGGGACCAAGTTCGTGATGGTGGGCGACGTCGGCCGCACCGAGGACCTGCTCGAAGTCTGCCAGGATGCAGACGGCCTGGTGATCGAGTCCACCTACCTGGATGCCGAAGCCGACATGGCAAAACAATTTTCGCACCTGACCGCGCGTCAGGGAGCGGAACTGGCTGTAAAAGCAGGGGTTAAGAAGTTGATTCTTACGCACATTTCGCGCCGATATCGTGAAAAGGATGTACTGGCGGAAGCCCAGTCCGTTTTCCCCGGCGCAGTGGTGGCGCGCGATTTCGATACGTTTCAAATCAAACGAGAAGGATAGTTTCTGCATGGACGCAATGCGACAATACACCCTGGGGGTGCTGACCTCCGGGGGAGATGCCCCCGGCATGAATTCCTGCATCCGTTCGGTGGTGCGGGCGGGCGCCACCCATAACGCGCGCGTGATCGGCATCAACAACGGCTACGAAGGCCTGATCAACGGCGAGTTCCGCGTGCTGGGTCCACGCGATGTGGGCGGAATTTTGCAGCGCGGCGGCACGATCCTGCAAACCCGCCGCAGTGAACGCTTCAAAGATCCGCGCGGACAGCGCGAGGCCATCCGCCACATCAATGAAGCGGGCATGGACGGACTGGTGGTGATCGGCGGCGAAGGCTCGATGAACGGCGCACACGCCCTGGCCAAACAGGGCATCAACGTGGTCGGCATTCCCGCCAGCATCGACAACGACGTGTGGGGCAGCAACATGGCCATCGGCGTGGATACCGCCATGAACACCATCATGGAAGCGGTCGACAAGCTGCGCGACACGGCCTCCTCGCACGGACGCGCCTTCCTGGTCGAGACGATGGGCCGCGGCTCGGGCTACCTGGCCGTCATGGCGGGCATCGTGTGCGGCGCGGAATTGGTGCTGGTGCCTGAGGTGACCGTCACCTTGCAGGACGTGGCCGACACCATCGAGGACGCCTATCGGCGCGGCAAAACGCACGCCATCATCATCATCGCCGAGGGCGCCAACTTCCGCACGACCGAACTGGCCAAGGCCATCGACGAGATGGACATCGGCTTCAAGACGCGCGTGACCATCCTCGGTCACATCCAGCGCGGCGGTTCGCCCACGGCGTTCGACCGTCTGCTGTCGGCGCGCATGGGCGTGAAGGCGGTCGAGTCCCTGCTCGAAGGCAAGGTGGATGTGATGACCGGCCTGCAAGGCCGCGGCATCGAGCTAGTGCCGTTGGAGGAGGTCATCTCCAATAAACAACAGGCCAATGAAGACTATTACAGCATGGCGAGGGTATTGGCGCGGTAAGAGCAGTGATTAGTGGACAGTGATCAGTAAAATAAAAAGCGGTCAGCGCAATGCTGGCCGCTTTTTTCTACTCTCTACTCTCTATTCTCTTAAATCCAATTGGGTTCCTCGTACGTGCCGAACACTTCCTTCATTACCTGAATGATTTCTCCCAGGGTGGCGTAAGAGTGGACGGCTTCCATGATGTGGGGCATGGTGTTTTCTTTACCCTGGCAGGCCAGGCGCAGGCGGTCGAGCGATTGACCCACTCGGCCGTTGTCGCGCGTCTTGCGGACTTCGTCCAGGCGCGCCACCTGGCGTTCGTAACCTTGCGGGTCCATTTCGAGAATGGGGATGGTCAGCGGCTTCTTCTCGGCATAGGCGTTGACGCCGACGATGCGGCGCAGGCCCGCGTCGATCTCGCGTTGATAGCGATAGGCCGCATCGGAAATCTCGCTTTGGAAGAAGCCCTTTTCGAGGGCGGGAATGACGCCGCCCAATTCCTCGACGCGACGGAAATACTCATAAGCCTGCGCCTCGATGCGGTCGGTCTGGGCCTCGACGAAGAAGCTGCCCCCGAGTGGATCAACCGTATTCGTCACGCCCGACTCCTCGGCGATGATCTGTTGGGTGCGCAGCGCGATGGTCACGGCATGTTCAGATGGAAGGGCCAGGGCCTCGTCCAGCGAGTTGGTGTGCAGGGACTGCGTCCCGCCGAGCACGGCCGCCAGCGCCTGGAGCGCCACGCGCACCACGTTGTTCTCGGGCTGTTGGGCGGTGAGGCTGACTCCCGCCGTCTGCGTGTGGAAACGCAGCAGCCACGAGCGCGGATTTTTGGCCTTGAAGGTTTCACGCATCTCGCGCGCCCAAATGCGGCGGGCGGCGCGGTATTTGGCGATCTCCTCGAAGAAGTCATTGTGGGCATTGAAGAAGAAGGACAGGCGCGGCGCGAACTCGTCCACGTCCATGCCGCGGGCGATGCCCCAGCGCACGTATTCGAGGCCGTCGCCCAGGGTGAAGGCCAGCTCCTGCGCGGCGGTCGAACCCGCCTCGCGGATGTGGTATCCGCTGATCGAGATGGTGTTCCACTGCGGGGCCTTTTGCGCGCCGAACTCCATCGTGTCGACCACCAGGCGCATGGACGGCTCGGGCGGGAAGATGAATTCCTTCTGTGCGATGAATTCCTTTAAGATGTCGTTCTGGATGGTGCCGCGCAACTGGTCGGGACGCACGCCCTTGTTCTCGGCAGCGGCGATGTACATGGCCCAGATGATGGCGGCGGGCGAGTTGATGGTCATGCTGGTGGAGACCTTCTCCAGCGGGATGCCGTCCATCAGGATTTCCATGTCCTTGAGCGAGGAGACCGCCACGCCGCATTTGCCGAACTCGCCCAACGCCTCGGGCTGGTCGGTGTCATAGCCCATCAGGGTGGCCAAATCGAAGGCCACGCTCAGGCCGGTCTGGCCCTGATCCAATAAATATTTGAAACGGGCGTTGGTCTCCTCCGCGGTGCCGAAGCCCGCGAACATGCGCATCGTCCACAACTTGGAACGGTGCAGGGTCGGATGCACGCCGCGCGTGTACGGATACTCGCCCGGCTGACCGAGGTCGGCGGCATAATCCAGGTCGGCCACGTCGAGCGGGGTGTAGAGGCGCTTGATCGGCTCGGAGGAGGTGGTGATAAACTGCCCCTGGCGTTCGGGCAGGGAGGCCAGAGCCTTTTGCAGCCCGGTTGCCTCCCAGGTTTCGAGAGAATCCTTCAATTCATTCAGTTTGCTCTTGTCGTACATGCTCATCTCCTTTGGCGAGATGGGCGAATTATACTTGACCTGCTGCGTATGCCATGGCTTCATCACATCTGCACGGCTCCTCGCAACGACATGACCATTCTGGTATACTGCCCGTCATTGAAGATGGAGAGAAGTTTATGCCTCGTTTCGAAATTGACGTAGACCCCGTGGATCACATCACCGCCGACGCCATCGGCCAGCCGGGCCAGCGCGTTTTTTACATCCACGCCTGGCAGGACCAGCGCGCGGTGACGGTCATCATCGAGAAAGCCCAATTGCAGTCGCTGACGGTGGGCATCGAGCAGTTCCTGGCGCAGGTCATGGAAGCCAACCCCGAACTGGATGAAGCCAGCGGCGACTACCTCGAAGACCAGATGCACATCCACCCGCCCGTGGAGCCACTTTTCCGCGTGGGAGAGATCGGCCTGGGCTACGAGAAGACCCGCGACCTGGTGGTGCTGTTCGTGAAGGAACTCCTGCTGGATGAAGTCGACCCCGACTCGGCGGCCGTGGTGCGTTTCTGGGCCACGCGCACGCAGATGCGAAGGCTGGCGCGCTGGGGACTGGAAGTCACCACCCGCGGACGCCCGATCTGTCTGCAATGCGGCCAGCCGATGGAGCCCGAAGGCCACTTCTGCCCGAAGAAGAACGGGCACAAACATTAGTTTCAGTATTCAGTTATCGGTAAACAGTTGACCGCGACAATCTCAACACCTGACGAAACCATAAAGACTGCCCTTCGACTTGGTGAATTCGAGTTGAAAGGGCAGTTTGTGCTTGGCTCGAATTACACATTCCTCGTGGATGTGAATCACGAAGGCCAGACCTATCCCGCTGTGTACAAGCCTTCGCGCGGCGAGCAGCCCTTGTGGGACTTCCCCGAGAGCACGCTGGCCCTGCGCGAGGTGGCGGCTTATCAGGTCAGCGAGGCGCTTGGCTTGTGCTTTGTTCCGTTCACCGTGCTGCGCGAGGACGGGCCGTACGGCGCGGGCTCACTGCAACAGTACATCGAGTACAACCCCGAGTATCACTACTTCAACTTCACGGGCGAAGACAAGAATCTGCTGCGCCCCGTGGTGCTGTTCGACCTGCTGATCAACAACGCCGACCGCAAGGGCAGCCACGTCTTCTTCGAGGAGGAGACGCACAAGCTGTGGGCCATCGACCACGGCGTCTGCTTCCACGAAGAGGACAAGCTGCGCAGCGTGATCTGGGATTTCGCGGGCCATACCATCCCCGAGGACTTGCTCGCATCTCTCGCATCTTTCCTCTTTCATCTTTCCTCTGATCCCGCCTTCCTCACCCCGTACCTCAGCCCCGAAGAAATCGCCGCACTGCGTCAACGCGGAGAACGCCTGCTGGCCTCGCGCCTGTTCCCGCGCCCGCCCGCCGACCGCCGCGCGTTTCCGTATCCGCCCGTTTAATCGGAGTCCAAAGTCTCCCGACTTTGGACTGTTTTAGGAACCCATCAAAAGTCTGGAGACTTTTGACTCCACGCTTTTATCTCTGGAGGCATCATGCACTACAAACTCGCATTCATCGGTTTTGGGAATGTGGCCCGCAACCTGGCGCGGCTGCTGGAACGCAAACGCGCCCGCCTCGAAAAGGACTATGGCATCACCTTTTCAGTCACTGGTATCGCCACGGGGCGGCATGGCTTCGCCGTGGACGCCAACGGCCTCGATCTGGGCAAGGCGCTCGGCCTGGTCGAAGCGGGCGACTCTATTGCTCCACTTTCCACTTTCCAGGTCGAAGACTCCCTGTCCGTCATTAAACATTCCCAGGCGGACGTGCTGTTCGAGAACTCGCCCGTCAACGTGGAAACGGGCCAGCCCGCGCTGGATCACATCCGCACGGCGCTGCATTTGGGCATGCACGCCATTACCGCCAACAAAGGCCCCGTCGTGCATGGCTACCGCGAGTTGACCGACCTGGCCGCTTTGAAGGGCAAAACCTTCCGCTTCGAGTCGACCGTGCTGGGCGGGTCGCCGGTCTTCTCGGTCTTCCGCGAAGCCTTCCCCGCCGCCGAACTGCGCGGATTCAAGGGCATCATCAACGGCACCACCAACGTGATCCTCTCGCGCATGGAAAACGGCGAGAGCTTCGAGGATGCGGTCCAATTCTGCCAGTCCATCGGGCTGGCCGAGACCGACCCCACCAACGACGTGGACGGCTGGGACGCGGCCATCAAGGTGGCGGCGCTGGTCACGGTGCTGATGGATACGCCCTTCACCCCGCAGATGGTGGCCCCGACAGGCATCCGCGGCATTACATCCGCGATGATTGAGCAGGCCAAAGCCGAGGGCAAACGCTGGAAGCTGGTCGCTTCGGCCAAACGTGACGGAAACGAAATCATTGCCAGCGTCGCGCCCGAACTGGTCGCGCCGTCCTCGCCGCTGTACGGCATGATGGACTCGTCCACGGGCCTGAGCTTCGAGACCGATGTGCTGCCGTTCTACTCCATCACCGTCTCGGAGAGTCCCGACCTGCGCGGCGGTCCCGAGGAGACCGCCTACGGCCTGTTCGCGGATTTTGTGAACATCGCTCGCCGGTAAGGCGAGATAGTATCCCGTCCTACGATGCACATCATCTACCTGGCGCTGGGCACCAACCTGGGCGACCGTCCGGGCAACCTGCGCGCGGCCTTGAAGGCGTTCGCACCGGATGTCGACGTGCGGGCCGAGTCGCGCGTGTACGAGACTCCGCCCTGGGGCTATACCGAGCAGCCCGCCTTCCTGAACATGGCCGTCGAAGCGGAAACCAGCCTCAGCCCGGAGTCGCTGCTGGGGCGGTTGAAGCAGGTCGAGGTCGAGGTGGGGCGCGAGCCAAGTTTCCGCTACGGGCCGCGGCGCATCGACATCGACATCCTGTTCTACGATGACCTGGTGATGCGGACCGAGTCGCTGACCATTCCGCATCCGCGCCTGCACGAACGCGCCTTCGTGCTCGTGCCGCTGATGGACATGGCGCCCGGCCTGGTGCATCCCGTGCTGGGCAGGAGCGTGGCCGACCTGCTGGCCGGGCAGGATCAAAGCGGGATTAAGTTGTACGAATAACTGGGTATAATGGGCGGAACGTTCGGAACCGCCCACAATCTCTCGATTTCCATTCTGGAAGGAGGGCCACGTGACTACATCTTCCGCCCCGTTCATCCGTCCGCTCAGCCTGGGGGAGTTGCTCGACCAGGCCATTCGCATCTACCGCCGCAAGTTCCTGACCCTGGTTGGCATCCTCGTCATCCCGTATTTTCCGATCGTCGTGATGCAGGCGCTTTCCTCGTATCTGATGGTCTCCTCCATCCCGACCATGGGATCATCCACCGAGCTGTTCGGGAGCTCGTCCTACTGGCTCGGCATCGCCGGGACGTATGGCACCTTGATCCTGCAATATTTCCTCGTGCAGGGCGTGGGCGGTTCGGCCGTGACCCGCGTGGCAGCCGATAGTTACGCCAACCGACCGACCGGCATCATGGAAGCCTACCGCCAGGTCGCGCCCAGCCTGGGCCGCGTGGTTCTGACCCTGCTTGCCACGGGCCTGATCCTGATCGCCGCCTTCGTCTGGCTGCTCATCCCCTGCATCGGCTGGTTCAGCGGGCCGGGCGTGCTCTTTTTCCTGGCCTCCATCGTGGTCCCACTGATCATCCCAATCACGATCCTGGAAAAGAAGGGCGGATTCGACGCATTTCGCCGCGCCTGGGACCTGGGACGCAGCCGCTTCTGGTGGCTGCTGGGCTTTGCCTTTGTCCTGTCCCTGCTGGGACAGTTACTCGTGGCGGTCCCGGTCTACCTGGTCAACTTCCTGGTCAATGTCGGGATCGGCAGCCAGATCGGCCCCGGGCAGATTGCGCTGCTCAGCAGCGTGGTCTCCTCGCTGACGGGTTTTGCCACCGGCCTGCTGTTCCTGCCGCTCAGCATGACCGCCATGACGGTGGTGTACTTCGACCTGCGCGTGCGCTCCGAAGGTCTCGACCTGGCCATGCAGGCCGCCAGCCAGACCGACCCCGAGGCCAACATCGCCACCCTGGCCGAGACCACGCCCGCCGGCCCGCTGGGCAGTTTCGTGACCGGCACCGACGTGGCCTATTTCGTCCTGTTGACCATGATCTTCGTCGCGTTGTACTTCATCCTGTTGCTCGTGATCTTTATCCCGCTGTTCGGCTTGGGCGGATTGATGTCCGGGGGCTTCTAGGAACCGAATGCGCCTGCTGCGGCCGCTCCTGCTTGCCCTGTTCCTGGCGCGACTCCTCCTGCCCGGGGGAGTTGCGCTGGCCGCAGGCTCGCCCATCTCCCAGGCCGAGTATTGGAAGTTGGTGGAGCACACCCGCCAGATCGTGGCGGGACTGCAATCCATGCCCGAGTCCGCTGTCCGCCCGGCGCTGGACGAACTCGTCACGCAGTGGCAGGCGGTCAAGCAGGTGCGGCTCGAGGATGGCACGCTGCTCACGGTGGACAACAGCCGGTTGATCCTGGCCCTGCAACTGGGCGACAAGGCGGCGCTGGAGGGCATCCAGAGCATGGTCAAGGCGCTGCTCGAGGCGCACAGTCAATATCCGGTGCAGGTGTTCACCTCCGCCGACCTGGAGCCGCTTCAGGAGATCCTGGCCGACCCGCAGTTCCAATGGAAGGAACAGCAGGAGGACCCCATCTCCAAGTGGTTCACCGAGCAGTGGGCGCGCTTCAACCGCTGGCTGGCGGGCCTCTTCGGTGAAGACAACGAAGTGGCTGTGGCCATCGGCGAGGGGACGTTCAATCTCATCCCGATCCTGGCGGCCATCCTTCTGGCCGCGGCGCTGGTGTACATCTTCCGCAGTTTCTTCTTCGACCTGGCGGCCGAATCCCGCCTGTCGAACGAAGACGCGGACGGGGGCGAACCCATCACGGCAGAACAGGCCTTTGCGCGCGCGCAAACCCTTTCCCGCGGCGGCGATTATCGCTCCGCCGTGCGGTACCTGTACCTGTCCTCGCTGCTGTTGCTCGACGAGCGCGGGATGCTGCGCTACGACCGCTCCAAGACCAACCACGAGTACCTGCGCAGTGTGGCGGGTCAGCCCGAGCTGGCCGAGCCGCTGCGCGAGGTGGTCGATGTATTCGATAACGTCTGGTACGGCTATCACACAGTGGACGAGGACTCCTTCAAGCATTACAGCGCCCGCGTGGAAGAACTCAAGGAGAAGAAGCCCCAATGAGGCTCTCCCGCGACGGCTGGCTCGGCCTGGGACTGGCGTTCCTGTTGATCCTGGTCATGACGGCTGCGGCCATGCAGCAGCAGAACGCCGAGGCCACCCCGTACCTTAGCACCTCGCCCGCGCCCAACGGGATGCTGGCCCTGCGCCTTTGGCTGGGACGCCTCAACTACCAGGTGCGGCAGGATACCGTGGAGAGCTTCGAGCCGCCGGCCGGGACCGACATCCTGTTGATGATCCAGCCGCTGGCCGAAGTTACTTTTGGCGAGTTCAAGACGCTCGATGCCTGGGTGGAAAACGGCGGCACGCTGATCGTGGCGGGAGACAGCCTGCCCGCCCGCACCCTCTTCTTTTATTATGAGTTCAATCGGGAATTCCTGCCCACGGCCTCCCCGCCGCTGGCGGCGCAGACCCCGCTGCTGATGTCCCCGCCCCAGGTCGACCCGGCCAGGTTCGACGCGCTCTATGGCCTGACCAGCGACCGCAACGATTACGTCACGCACATCGCCCACGAGGGGCATCCGATCATCGTTTCGTTCGAGCAGGGACGCGGACGCGTGATCCTGTCCACCACGGCCTATCCGTTTTCGAACCTCGGCATCCAGGAAGCCGGCAACGCGGAACTGGTGCTGAATCTGGTCAGCCTGGCGGTCGAGCGCGACGCGGTCTGGTTCGACGAGTGGCATCACGGCATCCAGCGCAGCGTCATCGTCGGCCCGGAGGAATGGCTGCGGCGCACGCCCATGGGACACGCGCTGCTGTTCATCCTGCTGGCGATCTTCCTGGCGCTCGTCCTGCAGGGACGCGGATTCGGGCGGCCAATCCCGCTGCTGCGCGAGATCAAACGCCGCGGCCCGTTGGAACACGTCACCGCCGTGGCGAACCTGAATCGCAAGGCGGGACACCGCGCCGCCGTGCTGGCGCATTATCACCGTCAGCTCAAACGCCACCTCGGCAAACGTTATCGCCTCGACCCGGCCCTGCCCGATGTGGAATACGCGCGCATGCTGTACAGCTACAACCCCGCCATCAACGAGCATGAATTGTTTTACCTGCTGACGCGCCTCTCGCAGAAGAACGTCAGCGACGGCGAGTTGGTCAAGCTGGCCGACGAAGCCGCAAAGTGGATGACGGAACGATAGCTTGATCCTTCGTCCTGAGCGGAGCCGCGCTCGTTGCGGCGCAGTCGAAGGACAAGTTCAAGGCAAAGTCCCATCCTTGCGAAGGTTTGGACAAGAATGAATCTGTCGCCGTTATCGACTTGATCTTTGAAAGAACACACCTTGCCGTGCCATAACCTTCGCAATGGTGTAGTTAGTCAAGTTGGATGACGAAGCCGCGAAATGGATGATGGAATGTTAAACCATTACGTACACTTGAGGTCAATTTTTTTCATGCCAATTGAACCGCAACCACCCCGCTATGTAGTTGAAACATCAGGCGATAAGCTAACAATTATCATTCCTTCCAAAAAAGGGGTCATAACTTTACTCGCTGGAATTCTTCTCTTGAGCATTTTTATCTTCCTTACAAAAGTTCTTTATGCTGCATGGCAGGCAACACATAATTTTCTAATTAACATTTCTACTCCACCAGAGGACACTAAAATTTACATCGCCATAATTGTTTTTATCGTATTTTTTTTGGCATTTGCATTGTTCATTGCTCTGCCTGCAGGCCTGGTTATTTTCAGAGTAGTATGGATAACGACGGGCAAAGAAATCATAACTATTGGCCAGAAATTGACCGAGATCTCATATCGCACACTTCTTGCCAATAAATCAAAAGAATATTGGTCAGATCACATAGTCGACCTAAGGATTGATAAACCGCTTTTGTCCGATAAGATAATTAAGTTTGACTATGGTTCTAAAACTTTCGCTTTTGGCAAAGAACTTACTGAAGCAGAAGCGGGACAACTAATCGCTATTATCAAAATATATATTCGACCCACAAGTTTACGCTCGTAAGGTTGAACCGAAAAGGAGCCTTCATGAATCTCACCGATCTTCGCACCATGTTCGAACGCCTGCGCGCCGAGTCAGGCAAAGTCCTGGTTGGGCTGGAAGACCCCTTCGAATTGCTGGTGGTGGCGCTGTTCAGCAACGGCCACGTCCTGCTCGAAGGCGTGCCCGGCACGGCCAAGACCCTGATGGCCAAGACACTCTCGCACATGGTGCAGGCCCAGTTCACGCGCATCCAGTTCACGCCCGACCTGATGCCCTCCGACATCCTCGGCACGAGCGTGTTCGACATGAACACGGCGCGCTTCTTCCTCAAGAAGGGTCCCATCTTCACCCAGTTGCTGCTGGCCGATGAGATCAACCGCGCGCCCGCCAAGACCCAATCCGCGCTGCTGGAGGCAATGGAGGAGCGCCAGGTCAACCTGGAAGGCGAACGCCACGTGCTGGCCTCGCCCTTCATGGTCATCGCCACGCAGAACCCCATCGAGTACGAAGGCACCTATCCGCTGCCCGAGGCGCAGCTCGACCGCTTCATGTTCAAGGTGTTGGTGCCCTACTCGCCCGTGGATGTGGAGGTGGAGATTCTGCGCCGCTCACACCAGGGCTTCAACGCCCACGACCTGCCCAGCGCGGGCCTGACCGCGATCATCAGCGCCGAACAGGTGGCCGAGATCCGCGCCCTGATTCAGAGCGTGACCGTGGAGGACGGCATCCTGCGCTACATCGCCAACCTCAACGCCGCCAGCCGCCGCTCGCCCGACCTGGTGCTGGGCGCATCCGCCCGCGCCGCCACCCACGTCCTGGCCGCGGCCAAGACCTTCGCCGCCCTGCAGGGACGCGACTTCGTCACGCCCGACGACGTCAAGTTCATCGTGCCGCCCGTCTTCCGTCACCGCATCCTGCTCAAGCCCGAGGCCGAAATCGAAGGCCTCGACGCGGACGGCGTCATTCAGCGCATCCTGGGCCAGGTGGAAGTGCCGAGATAATGCTCCCGACCACGCGTGGAATCCTGATCCTGCTGCTGGCCGCGCCGATCCTCGCGCTCGGGACCTGGTGGCGCGGCATGGAATGGGTCGGCTGGGGCTATGCCCTGGTCGCGCTCGTTCTGTTCGCGCTGGACTGGCGGTTGGCGGGGCGCGTCGAGCGCTTCGAGGTGGGACGTCATCACGACACCAAACTCTCGCTGGGCGCGGAGAACGCGGTGCTCGTCAGCGTGCGGAATCGCTCCAGGCGCGGGACCAAATTCACGCTCCGCGATGAGGCGCCCGAGGCCTTCAAGATCGAGACGCGCACGCTGGAGGGTGAAGTCCCGCCGTTGGGAAAATGGCAGGGCACCTATCACCTTCAGCCGCTGCGGCGCGGCGACTATCAGTTTGGCGACCTGCATCTGCGCTGGTTCGGACCGCTGGGCCTGATCCAACGCCAGGGGCGGATCCCCGCCTCGGAGCCCGTCAAGGTCTATCCCAACCTGCTCGACGTACGCATGTACGACCTGCTGCTGCGCAAGAACCGTTTGCAGGAGTTGGGCCTACGCACCACGCGCATGTTCGGCGAGGGCACCGAGTTCGAGCGCCTGCGCGAGTACCTGCCCGATGACGAGTTCCGCCGCATCAACTGGAAGGCCACCGCCCGCCGCCATCGCCCCGTGACCGTGCAATATCAGACCGAGCGCAGCCAGACCGTGATCGCCGTGCTGGATACGGGCCGCATGATGCAGGCACCCGTGGCCGATATCGCCAAGCTGGATTACGCCGTCAACGCCGTGCTGTTCCTCTCCTACGTGGCGACGGGTAAGGGCGACCGCGTGGGCGTGATGACCTTCGCCGATGATGTGGGCCATTACCTGGCCCCGCGCCAGGGCCGCGGACAGTTCTACCGCACGCTGGAAGTGCTCTACGCCGTGGACGCTCAGCAGGTGGAGCCGAACTACCGCAAGGCGCTGACCTACCTGGCCGTCAAGCAGCGCCGCCGCGCGCTGGTGGTGATCTTCACCGACCTGACCAGCGGCCTGAGCATGGACTCGCTCGTGGCGCAGGTCTCCCTGCTGGCGCGCTCGAGCCTGCCGCTGGTGGTCACCATCAGCGACCCCGACGTGTACGCCGCCGCCCACCAGCGTCCGCGCGATTCGCTGGCCGTGTATCAGCGCGCCGCCGCGACACAAATCCTCGACGAACGGCGCGTGGTGCTGGAGACGCTCCAGAAGCGCGGCGTGCTGACGCTGGACGTGCCCGCCAATCAGCTTTCGCTGGCGGTGATCAATCGCTATTTGGAGTTGAAGGGGAGAACGTTGCTTTAACGTGCGTCATTGCGAGGAGGCCGAAGGCCGACGAAGCAATCTCCTCGCAAACATGATAAGCATCGAAAATGCAGAGGTTACTTTGGGAAGCCTGTCCTCGCCTCGCAAAGATATCTTAAATGTTTCACCCGAAAATCCGAGTTCACGTAGAGGAACTGCTCATGAAGAAATTGATTGCTATCAAACCCGTGGTGCCATATATTCTACTTGTGATATCAGTAATTATTTTATTTTGGTTTTTGGACGATAAAGGACGTGACTGGTCCTATGAAAATTTGAGCACAAAGTGCCTGGTACAGCCATTCGCAACCATTCACGCCTCAATGCCGAAAGAACAATACCGTGAAGACTTTAGCCATCTGTCCTATAAATTTCCATCCTGGTGGAAACCTCAACTTAGTAGAGCTAAAACGGAATACCTATTAGATAATCATTACATAATAAATCGTATCGTTGTGGCAGGGAAAGATATCTGGTACACCAGATTTTCTGAAGGATTAATTGCACGCTACGACAACCTAACAAAGGAGGAAAAAACGTACAGCATTTTGAATAATGAAGGAAAACCATATGACGTAGCAGACCTTTACATTACCAAGAACGGGACTCTGTGGGTAACTCTGAACAGTTCGTATTTAGATGGTGAATATTCTGCGCTTGCACGTTATAGCTCCGAGCAAGATGACTTTGAGGTAATCGATGATCAGGATGGAGTATTTAAACTAGCTCAAGAAGACAGAATGCTTGGGGTGGGTGAAAAGAGGCTGGGGGAATTGCCTGATGGTCGGTTGGTGGCTATCCTTGGAGGAGACATTTATTTATACAATCCTGTCACCAAATTAGGAAATTTGCTTGTAGATTCGGGGCACATCGTGACAATTGCCATCGAAAAAAACGACCACATTTGGTTTACAAATAACTATATTGACTATCATTTACGGGAAGTGGATGTTAGGACTGGCAACGTAAGCGAATACAACAGGCCACATCCCTTGAAGAACCAAATCGGGACAGCGGACGAATTGCTGGCTGCTATGAAGCCTATAGATATTGATGGACAGGGACGGGTTTGGAGTTCATATTTTGGGAGGTTGGAACCAAACGTAAACAAGCAATACAGTTGGCATGCAATGGATTTGCCACCTATTTTCGTAAACACATTTCATCCGTATTATGCCTACCGTTGGGCGGAAGTCTTTTCAACACAAGTGTTTTCCGATGGTAATGTCTGGTTTGCAAGCGATATTGGAATTGTCAAATATGATGTAAAAAACAAATCGTGGTGCTTGAGCGCAGTGGTTAAAACACTTTCCGGATATCCCATCACCGAAGATGCTGAAGGAAATATCTGGACTGCAGTTGACGGACAGATATACAAGTTCACCCCGTAAAATCAACTTTCATGTCATTGCGAGGGTGCGAAAAGCAATCTCAAAGTTACCAACAAACTTGAGATTGCTTCCCGAAGACTCGCAATGACATGGAAACTGCGGGGGATTTTCTAACGCCAGCCTCATCCCCTTCTTCATCTGTGGTTTAATATCCCCATGCAGGAACTTCGTCCCATCCTCCGCTCGCGGCGGGAACGCCGCCTGAACAAACTCCGCAAAGGCGAGGGACGCGCGCGCAGCGTCCTGCTCAGCCTGGGGATGATCCTTTCGCTGGTGCTGGCCGCGCTGATCCTGGTCACCGCGCTGGCCTACGCCGACCTCACTCGCGGCCTGCCCTCGCTCGAACTGCTGCCGCGCCTGCTCAACCCGCCCGACGGACTGCTGCTCCAACCCACGCGCATCTACGACCGCACCGGCCAGAATCTGCTCTTTGCCTTCGCCCCCGATGACTCTCCGCGCGGCTACGTGGCGCTGGACGAGAACACCCCGCAGCACATCCCGCCCGCGCTGGCCGAAGCCGTGGTCGCGCTGAATGACCCGAATTTTTGGAGCCACCCAGGCTTCACCGTCGACGGCTGGCAGGACCCCGACCTGCACCCCACCCTGACGCAGCGCCTGGTAGCCGATTTCCTGCTTTTCGACGAGCCGCCTTCCATCCGCCGCGCCCTGCGCGAACGCCTGCTGGCCGCGCAGATCACCGACCACTTCGGGCGCGCGCAGATCCTCGAATGGACGCTCAACTCGGCGCACTTCGGCCGCTACGCCTTCGGGGTCGAATCCGCGGCGCAGTTGTACTTCGGCAAATCGGCGGGAGAACTCAGCCTGATGGAATGCGCCATCCTGGCGGGCGTCCTGGAATCGCCCAGCCTGAATCCGCTGGACGCGCCCGAGACCGCCATGCAGCGCGGGCGCGAGATCATCGAACAGTTGCGGGATGCGGAACTGCTCACCGCCAAGGAAGCCGACGCCGCCCTGGCCGCCGCCATTCGGATTCAGCCCCAGCCCGAGTCCGCGCCCGGGCCGGCCGAGGCCTTCGTCAACCTGGTCCTGGCCCAATTGGATTCCCGTTTAAGCCGCGCCCGCATCGAACGCGGCGGGATGACCATCCACACCACCCTCGACTACGACCTGCAGCGCAGCGCCTCGTGCGTCACCGCCGCCTACGCCGCCCGCCTGGAGGGACTCCCCGAAGCGGCCTGCGACGCGGCGCGCCTGCTGCCCCCCCTGCCGCCCGGCGCGGCCCTGACCGAGTCCTCGTCCAGCGCGTTGATCCTCGATCCGTCCACGGGCCAGGTGCTGGCGCTGGTCGGCGAAACGCTCAAGGGGCAGGAAACGCCGCTGGTCACGGCGCACAACCCCGGGTCCCTGCTCACACCCTTCGTTTATTTGACGGGATTCACCCGCGGGCTGGGTCCCGCCTCGCTGGTGTGGGACATCCCCGCCCAGGTCAACCTCCAGAACTACGACGGGCAGTATCACGGTCCGCTGCGCCTGCGCAATGCGCTGGCCAACGACTACCGCGTGCCCGCCGAGGCCACCCTTCAGCAAATGGGCCTGGAGGGCGTGTCGAAGACCAGCGGTTCGTTTGGCATCGCGCTGGGTGAACCCCTGCGCCTGTTGGAGGTGGCGGGCGCGTACGGCGTGTTCAGCGCGCAGGGCGTGTACTACGGCCAGTCGGTGGATGAGGTCTTTGAACCGTCGGCCATCCTGCGCGTGGAGACCGCCGATCACGCCGTCTGGCTAGATTGGTCGGCCCCCGAGGCGCGGCCCGTGGTTTCACCCGCGCTGGCCTATCTCGTCACGAGCGTCCTGAGCGACGAGCCTGCGCGCTGGCCCAGCCTGGGCAACCCGAACTCCTTCGAGGTCGGACGGCCCGTGGGCGCCAAGGTCGGCCAGACCGCGGATGGGAGGGATGCCTGGGCCGTGGGCTACACCCCCACCCGCGTGGTGGCGGCCTGGACGGGCGCGCGCGCGGAGGGGGCGCGTCTCTCGCCGCGCCTGCCCATCGTCCTGTGGAACGCGCTGATGCAGCTCGCCAGCCAGGGCCAGCCGCGCGACGGCTGGCCGATCCCGCCGGGCGTGGCAGTGATGGATGTGTGCGACCCCTCGGGCCTGCTGCCCACCACCGATTGCCCCAACATCGTCAGCGAGGTCTTCCTGACCGGCAGTGAGCCGACGCAGGCCGACACGCTGTATCGCTCCTATCAGATCAACCGCGAGACGGGCTTCCTGGCCACGGTCTTCACCCCGCCGCAATTCGTGGAGCGGCGCGTGTACCTGATCGTTCCGCCCGAGGCGCAGGCCTGGGCCGAAAGCGCGGGCCTGCCGCTGCCGCCCAGTTCGTATGACGCCATCCAGCCGCCCAGGATTAATCCCAACGTCAGCATCACCGCTCCCGAGCTCTTCGCGGACGTGAAGGGCACGGTCAGGATCATCGGCACCGCCACGGGAGAGGGCTTCGCCTACTACCGCGTGCAGGTCGGCCAGGGATTGAATCCCAGCGCCTGGATCCAGGTCGGCGCGGACCGCCAGACTCCCGTCGAGAATGGCCTGCTGGCCGAATGGGACACCAGCGGCCTGGAAGGCTTGTACGCCGTGCAACTGGTCGTGGTCTACGCCGACCAGCGCGTGGAGACGGCGGTCATCCAGGTGACGGTCACCCCTCCGTGAGGTTCATCAGAAAAGCGATCCGCCCTGGAATGCGGCCAGGGCGGGTCTTTTGAGGAGAACGTTGCAATGGGGTTATGGCAATGCAAACGTTGTTACCAGAAATGCACTCATCTGCGCGCGGGTGACCGGTTGAGCGGGGCAATATTTCCCGCCGCCGCAGCCTCCCGTGATCCCTTCCGCAGCAAGCTGTTCGATCCAGGCGGCCGCCCAGTGATCAGCGGGCACGTCCGCGAAGATGGCGCCCGTGGCGGGAGCGGGCACGTAGGCGCTGCCGTGGATGGCCCTCAGCAGGAAGACCGCCATTTGCGCCCGGTCGACCGGGGCGTCGGGGCAGTAATTGCCATCGCCGCAGCCGCTGGTCACCTGATCCGCGGCCAGGGCCTCGATCCAGTTGCGCGCCCAGTGGCCGGAGATATCTCCAAAGGTGGGCGGGACGGATGGCGGGGTAAACGCCGCGCCCTTCCAGCCGCGCTCGATGAAGACGGCCATCTGGGCGCGGGTCACAACCTGGTTTGGGCAATATTGCAGGGGCGCGCTGGAACATCCGCCGGTAATGCCAGCCGCATACAATCGCTCGATGAACGGCCAGGCGAAATGATCGGTGGGGACATCGGCAAAGCTGGAAACGGGCGGGGCCGCGCTCAACTGGATGGTGATCTCCAGGGTTTCGCTTCCGTTCACCAATCGCGCAATATCGGCGTCGAAGATGGAGACGTAGCGCGCTGATGGGATGTAACCGTCCAGGTAGACCTTGACCAGGCGCAGGAAATCGTAGCTGTTGTGCGGGTTGGCCGCTCCGCCCCAGGCAAAGGCGGCCTGTCCGTCGGCGGTCGTGAGGGTGTCTGCCAGCAAGTCCGTCTCGTATGGGGAACTGCCGACCACGCTCCAGACCTTGACGTTCGCGCCTGCGAGGGGCAGCCCCTCCGCGGATAGGACCTTGACGCGGATGTTTTCGAGGTCGAGCATGGGCGCCGCGTTGCGGTACTCGTTGCTGAGGATCGTTGCCGTCAGCGTGGAAAATTGCGTCAGGGCCAGCAGCTTTTCGCGGTCGGAGCCCGGGCCTGGATTGCCCGTCTGGGCCAAATTCCACAGGAGCGGGTCAACTTTGAAATCGGGTTTGTCGCTCCAGAACGGGTCATCTTCATCGTAAATATTGATGTTGAGTTGGGGCTGGATCGCGGTCGTATCCTGGATGGTCAACAGGCTGTAATATTCCCCCATCCCCGCCCCGAACACGTGCGCCAGTTCGTGCAGCATGTTGTTGATCTGCGTCCAGTAGTCCAGCAACTCGCTGGAAGTCAACTGGTCGGGATCGTACAGGCGCGTCCATTTCAGGCCGGCCAGCACGCCCGCTCCGCTGTCGTCCAGGCCGGCGTAGCCTCCGTGGGAAACGGGGAAGTCGGTATGCACGGCGTGCGCCCAGATCTCGAAGTCATCGACCGGCAGGGGCGGGACGGCCCGGTTGGAGTGGGGTTGGGCCGTGGTCAGGATGATGTCCGTTTCAGGATTAAAGACCAGGCGGAGATTCGTATTCTTGGCCAGCACAAAGTTCAGGTCTTCCGTGTATTTGACCAGCGCGCTCCCGGCGAAAGCCATGTCGGGCACGAGGGCGGGGTCCAGATAGTACTTGAGGGTATGTTCCCTGAGCGGGTCGGCGGCGGGCGTGGATGCAAATACAGGGGCGGGCAGGGCCGCCGCGCAAATGGCGATAAGGGTTGCAACACCTGCCAGCCTGGAAAAAAATTTGGGCGCCATTGTCATCTCCTGACAAGGGCACCCAAAGATGCACACCGTGGCGCGATACTCCGCGCGTCGTTTTCGGCGGCCCGGCCATCCTGGCCACTTGCGTGGCGGTAGACCCGTTGGCTTTGCGTCGCCGGCTTTCGCCGGGTTTGCCCTTGTCGTTACGATTGGAAAATACAAAACGAAACAAAAAAAACGAACCATAAACATGCCAGGTTCGCTGCAAGGAAGGCTGTGATGGAATTCGGCGGCCTGGCAATCGTGGCCGCTTGCGCGGCGGTAGACCCATTGGCTTTGCGCCCCCGGCTTTCGCCGGGTTTGCCTTTTCGGTTGATGAATACGAGGCATTATAGAGCACTTTTCATGCCTTTCACCTAACGGTTCTGAAACCTGGCTTTACAGGATTGTCAACCCCGCAAATGGGCCGTAGTAGAGGGGGGTGGAAAATGGCCCAAAAATCACCTTGACTCTGGTTGTGTTATAGCTACAATCGAAACAAGCTCCTTGCAAATCTGAACGGTTTTCGGAGCGCATTTTTTGGCCGACGTTTTATGTGCAGTTTTAATTGGATATTTTTCACCATTTTTATCTACGAAACGGATTACTCCCCCAGATCCGGCTCGGGAGGTGTTCCAGCTTTTTAAGAAGAACTGCAAGCGCATTTTTATGTCGGCAAAAAATACTTTTTGCTTTGGAAATATACTTGACCACGCCTTCGTTTATTGTCAGGAGATTTTCTACCGTGCATTTTGGAAATAGGACGCAGACGAGCGCCGAAAACGCGGAGAAAACACCCTGAAAATCCGCGTACATCTGCGATAATCCGCGTCCAACGCAGGTTTTGTACGGTAGAGAATCAGGAGAAACAGCATGACCAGTAGAGTTCAGGAATTGGCAGCCAGGATCAACATGTCGGTGGATGAATTTGTCGGGGAGATGCGCAAGCGGGGCTGCAGTGAACCGACCGCGTTGAAGATCTGGCGCGGCGAGTACGAGAACTTCGACAACTTCAATGACAATGACATGTATCTCAGCAACCTGCGCAAGGCATCCTTCGTGCTGAAGGTCGCCACCGGAACACTTCTGCCAAAATGAAGCAAGGTCCCGGCGGACAGCGACCCTTGATTATTTCGTGAGCATTCCCACCCAGGCCGCGACCTCGCAGGAGGCGAAACGACAAGTCCCCGTCAACACTTTTATTGGCCCTGCTGGAAGGGAATTTACCTGTATCCAGTCACAACATAGAGGAAAATATGCAAACTCAACCTTTAGCGTCGAGAGTTTTGAACCGCATCGTTGCGGCGTTGGTGATCACCGCATTGTTCATGGCGGCCATCCCAGTCAACCCGGTTTATGCGGCTGGCACAATCTCCGTGCTGCAAGCCTGGGCGGACACCCCTAGCGTGTCGGGCACGACGGGAATCAACGACACGAGCTTTGTCGTATCCCCCGGCTCCAACCGCCTGATGGTCGTGGCGATGGATTTTGGCAGCAATAACCTGCCCGTGGGCGGAGGTTTGAATGTCTATGCCGTCTATGGACACGGCAGCAGCGCGCCAAAACTCCTGACCCAGATCTCCATCTCGGATGACACCCAGCGCCAGGTCGCGTGGATGGGCTACCTGAAGGAAGCGGACATCGCTGCGGCTGGAAACACCAACCTGCGCGTCACCGTCACGAACCTGCCCACCGCCGTCGGTTCACAGAACGGGATCAACATTTACGTGTCCACGTATGCGGGGGTGGATCAAACCGCGCCCATCACCGAATTCCAGGAAAATTTCAGCGCAGGCAGCCCAACCCTCAATTATGGGAATCTCCTCACTGTAAACGCCGGCGGCTATGCCCTTTTCTCCATGAGCGCGGATGCGAATTTCGCCGCGGGCATGTCGGAGCCTGGCTATATCCAGACGGCCCTGTCGCCGCTCTCGACCAATGGCAGTTATTCGTACCAGGGCGGCAAGACCTACGGCAGCGCGACCGTTACCAACCCGACCTTCAACTGGGGGGTCAGCCAGAGCAAGGGCGTCGTGGCGGCCACGCTCAACCCGGCCCTCCCCGCCACGACCATCACGTTGAATGCGCTCAGCGCAGTCACTTATGGCACGGCCGTGACCTTTACCGCCACCGTCTCCCCCACCCCCACCAATGGCGTCACCGTTCAATTCTACGATGGCGTGACCCTGCTTGGGAGCGGCGTCACCTCGGGCGGCGTGGCTTCCTATACCACCCCGGCCACCCAATTATCGGCCACCACCTCCCCGCACTCAATCACGGCCAAATTCGTGGGGAACGGCTCATTCGCGGCCAGCACGTCACCGGCCATGCAACAGGTGGTGAACAAGCGGAGCCTGACGGTCAGCGGCATCACGGCCGGCAATAAAACCTACGATGGCAGCATCTCAGCCAGCCTCGATACCGGCAGCGCCGCGCTGGTCGGCAACCTGGACGGCGGCAATGTGACGCTCAACACCGGCAGCGCGACCGGCTCCTTCAGCCCCAACGCCAATGCGGGCGTGGGCAAGACCGTCCAAATTACGGGATTGAACATCAGCGGGTCGGCCAGCGGAAACTACAGCCTGACCCCGCCGACAACCACAGCCTCGATCGACCCGGCCCCGCTGGAAGTCACCGCCAACGACAAGACCGTCTACCTCGGCAGCCCGACCCCGGCCTTCGATTTCACGGCCACCGGCTTCGTCGCCCCGGATGCCTTCACCGTCGTCCCGACCTGCTCGGTGACCGGGTCACCCGTTGCGGCGGGCGATTACCCGATCAACTGTTCCGGTGGCGATGCGGGGACGAACTACACCATTAGCTACGTGGACGGCACCTATTCCATCTCGAACAAGGTGGTGCTGAACGTGAGCGCCTCCAGCGCCGCCATCACCTACGGCGACGCGGCCCCGCTCATCAGCCCCGCGTATGACGGCTTCATCGACAACGACACCATGGCCGTGCTGGATGTGCTCCCCACCTGCAGCGTCAGCGGTCCGTTCACGGTCGTCGCCAGCCCCTTCACTTCATCCTGCTCCGGCGGATCCGACGACAAGTACGGCTTCAACTACATCAACGGGGCCGTGACGGTCGCCCCCAAGGATCTGACCATCACAGCCGACAACGCCGTCAAGACCTACGGTGAGACGGTCGCCTTCAACGGCGACGAATTCACCGCCAGCGGCCTGATCAACAACGACGGGGTCAACCTGGTAACCCTCACCAGCAGCGGCGCAGTCGATACGGCCAACGTCGGCGGCTACGACATCACGCCCAGCGCTGCCCTCGGGGTGGGCCTCGGCAACTACGAAATCACCTATGTCGACGGCACGTTGAGCGTGGACAAGGCGGGCCTGGTCGTCAGCGCGCTCAGCCAGACCCGGGCCTTCGGCGCGGCCGACCCGGCCTTCCTCTTCGACTTGAGCGGTTTGCAGAACGGCGAAACCGCGGCCGTGCTCGACACCGCCCCCACCTGCATCGTGTCCGTTCCGCACGGCTCCCCGGGCGCCTACCCGATCACCTGCTCGGGCGGCTCGGATGACAACTACAGCTTTACCTCCTACATCGACGGCACGCTGACGGTCTCCAGCGTCAACTTCGCCACCTTCGCCGACGTGCCGGTGGACCATTGGGCCTGGAAATACATCGAGTCGCTCTATGCGTTCGGTGTCAGCGGCGGATGCGGCAGCAGCCCGCTCAGCTACTGCCCGCTGTCGGCGGTCACCCGTGACCAGATGGCCGTCTTCCTGCTGAAGGCCAAGTATGGCACCGGCTACACCCCGCCGGCTGTGGGCGCCGCTACCGGCTTCAACGATGTGCCCACCGATCACTGGGCTGCCGCCTGGATCAAACAACTGGCCGTCGAAGGCATCACGGCCGGCTGCGGTGGAGGCAATTACTGCCCGACCAAACCTGTCACCCGCGATCAGATGGCCGTCTTCCTGCTGCGCGCCAAGTATGGCAACACCTATACCCCGCCCGCCGTGGGAGCCGCCAGCGGTTTCAATGATGTGTCCACCAGTCACTGGGCCGCGGCCTGGATCAAGCAACTGGCCGCCGAAGGCGTGACCGGGGGCTGCGGCGGCGGCAACTACTGCCCGTCTGCCACCATCCTGCGCGACCAAATGTCCGTTTTCCTGGTCGCGGCATTCAGCCTGCCCACCCCATAACGGATCGTTCAAGCCAGTCTCACCAGGACCTGCCGCAGAAATCTGCGGCAGGTCGAATTATCGGCCCCGCACAAATGGATTAGAATCCAGCCCATGCCCTCTCTTGCGGATAAGCTGAAAGCCCTCGGCGTGAAAGTCGGCGCCGCCGACCTGCCCGTCCCCCAGGCGGACCGCCGTCATGGAATCGATGCCCTCGTTCCCGGCTGCTTCCGTCAAACGCGGCGCGGCGAGGTTTTCGTGGCCGAACAAATCTTCCCGTCCGATTACCGTCATGGCGCGGCGCTCATCGTACCCGCCTCGCCGCTCTCGGTCATCGCGCAATGGGCCGACGACGCGCGCATCGAAGAACTGCCGCTTGCGTCCCTGGCCTTCCTCGACACCGAGACCAGCGGCCTGGCGGGCGGCACGGGCACCTACGCCTTCATGGTCGGCGTGGCGCGCTTCGTGGACGACCAGTTCCAACTGGCGCAATTTTTCCTGCGCGACCCCTCGGAGGAACCTGCCCTGCTCGAAGGATTGACCGACTTCCTGGCCCCGTGCCGCGCGCTGGTGACCTTCAATGGCAAGACCTTCGACGCGCCGCTGCTGCGCACGCGCTTCACCCTGCACCACATCCCCAATCCCTTCGCGGATTTTGCCCACATCGACCTGCTGCCGCTGGCCCGCCGCCTGTGGCGCGACCGCCTGCCCAGCCGCGCGTTGAAATATCTCGAAGAGAACATTCTCGGCCTGCCGCGCACTTCCGAGGAGGTGCCCGGCTACGAGATCCCCTGGCTGTACTTCGACTACCTGCGCACGGGGGACGCGTCGCCGCTCAAGGGCGTGTTCTATCACAACGCCATGGACGTGGTGACGATGGCCGCGCTGCTCAGCCACGTCAATGACATGCTGGCCGATCCGTTCAGCGGGCGCGTGGAGCACGGACTGGACTTCGTGGCGCTCGGCAAGCTGTTCGAGGATCTGGGCCGCTGGGACGAGGCGGCCAAACTCTACGAGCGGGGACTCGAATCCAATTTAACGGAATCAGATTTCGGGGTGGCGGTGAAGCGGCATGCCATCCTGCAAAAGCGGCGCGGCGACGTGACGCAGGCCATCCGCTGGTGGGAGCAGGCCGCGGAGCGCGGTCACATCTACGCCTGCATCGAACTGGCCAAGCATTACGAACATCGCGAACGCGACCCGCAGCAGGCCATGCACTGGGCCCAGACCGCGCGCGACCTGGTGAACGGACAGGATCTGCCGCCCTACATGCGCCAACACTGGCTGGGCGAGATTGGGCATCGGCTTTCCCGTTTGGAGCGCAAGACCGGCTCATAATCGAACGAGTTTATCGTATCTGTTGTTTTATCGTTTCAAGGAGAGAAAAATGAATATGGTCGTATCGCAGGCGCAGGGGAACACATCCGTGGCCATCGTGCGCGTGGAAGGTCAACTGGATGGGCAGAATTACCAGGAACTGATTTCCAAAGCCAGGGAGTTGTACGACGCGGGAACCCGCGACGTGTTGCTGGACCTGGGCGGGCTGACCTACATCAGCAGCGCGGGCATCGTGGCCCTGCACACCATCGCCCTGTTGCTGCGCGGCGAGGCCCTGCCCGATCCCGAACAGGGCTGGTCGGCCGTCAAATCGGTGGAGCGCACCCGCGAGGCGGGCATCCAAAAGCACGTCAAATTGCTGGACGTGCGTCCCGAGGTCAACAGCGTGCTGGAGATGGTCGGGCTGACCGCCTTCTTCGAGGCCTACACCGACCGCGAAACCGCCCTGCGTTCGTTTTAGAATTTCTCACACAGACGACAGCCCCATAATGGGGCTGTTTTTATTTGGAGTGATAAAATTACCCGCAGGAGGAAGCCATGCCCAAACCGATCGATGAACTGGTACGAATGCACGACATCGAAACCCTGTACGAATTGATGGCCGAGGACGAAGACTGGATGATCCAGTTGGACGCGGCCGAAGGACTGGTCAAGCTCAATGACCGCCGCGGATACGAGTTCCTGCTCAGCGCCTCGCAAAGCGAGGATGAGGAGGTGCGCGACGTGGCGCGCGAGATTCTGGCCGATCCCGCCATGCGGGACATGAAAGCCCAGATGGATGCCGAATTTGCGCGCGAACGTCAGGTGCATTTCGACGTTGCAAAGAAGCGCCTGCAAAAGGGCGCCAGGGTCTTCCGCTATAAGATGGTCTACCTGCCCGCGGGCGAGATCATGAGCGAGGATCCCCTGAGTCAGGGCTTCGACGTGCCCGCCCTGGATGATCTCGGCCTGGAAGGCTGGGAGGTGGTCAATATGCTGCCGCGCCGCAGCGCCGTGCTGGTCGGCAGCATGGACGATCATTTTGTAGGCGCGTACTTCCTGCTCAAGCGCGAAGTCCACGCCGACGAAGCCGCCGAATTGCAAAAATAAGACTCCGCCCATTGCCGCACCCCGCACCGTTTCCGCTGCGGGGTTTTCGCAACTTTTCGGGTCCCCGCGCATCTGAAAAGAAAACTTGAATTTGTGAGGTCCCATGCCCAAAAAGTCCGCCCGCCGCGAGCGCGCCTCGCGCAATAGTTTCAACAGCTTTATGCGCAAGCCCCTGGTCCAGCTTGGCGCAGTGCTCCTGATCGCCCTGATCGTCTTCCTGATCGCATCGTTGAGCGGAGGCGGTTCCTCGCAGGCCAACGGTCTCCCGTCCGAGATCAGCGTGGAACAGGCCCACGAGAAGTATCAGAACGGTGTTTTCCTGCTCGACGTGCGCGAACCCGAAGAGTGGAACGAATACCACGTTCCCAACACCACGCTCATCCCGCTGGGCGAACTGGCCAGCCGCGTGAACGAACTGCCCAAGGATCAGGAGATCGTGGTGGTCTGCCGCTCAGGCAATCGCAGCCAGGAGGGACGCGACATCCTGCTCCAGGCGGGCTTTACCCAGGTCACCAGCATGGCGGGCGGATTGAAGTCCTGGAGTTCGATGGGCTATCCCACCGTCAGCGGGCCGTAAGCCGCATCGCAATCCCTGCATCGAAAAAAGTGACGCGCAGCCCGCGTCGCTTTTTTGTTCCCAGGGCGCGGCGGATTGCAAATCCGCCGTGAGCAAAGGGCTCCCGCTGGATCTGCAATCCAGTGGCTCAGATGGAACGGAGCGGATTATAAATCCGCTGCGAGCAAGGTGAACAAGATGCTCAATCCAGCGGCGTGGCAGCAACCACCCCGTATGCCGTATAATCTCCCCATGGAATCCACCTCCCCCCGTCGTCCTTCCCGGACTTTGATCATCCTGGTTGCTGTCGCCGTGCTGGCCGCTGTTTTGTTCAGCATCGTGCCGGGCAATCTCTTCACCTGGCTGTGGGAGCAGCTCAACCTGTTCGCCACGGTCTTCCTCGGCATCTTCGTCGAGGCGGTGCCCTATTTATTATTGGGCACGCTGGCCTCGGGGCTGGTCGAGATCTTCCTCGACCGCGAGCAGATGGCGCGCCTGATCCCGCGTGGAAGCCTCGGCTCGGCCCTGGCGGGCGCGGTGCTGGGACTGGTCTTTCCCGTTTGCGAGTGCGGCGTCATCCCGCTCACGCGGCGGCTCTTCAGCAAAGGACTGCCGCTCCCAGCGGGAGTGGCCTTTTTGATGGCGGCGCCCGTCTTCAACCCCATCGTCATCTTCAGCACGGCCTCGGCCTTTGGCTGGGGGCGGATGCTGCTTTGGCGGCTGGGGCTGACGCTGGTCATCGCCGTCGTGGTCGGGCTCATCTTCTCGGTCGAGAAGGATGCGGGCAAAGTCCTCAAGATGGCAACGCCCATCCTGAACCCGAATCCGATCCAAAAGACCAGCCTGCCCTTCACCGAAAAGATGCGCCGCGCGCTGGTCATCGCCGCGGATGAGTTCTTCGAGATGGGCCGCTACCTGATCGTCGGCGCCATGCTGGCCGCCGCCATGCAGACCTTCATCCCGCAGAGCGCCCTGCTCTCGATTGGCAGCGGCCCGTTGCTCTCGGTGCTGGTCATGCTGGCCCTGGCCTTCGTGCTCTCGATCTGCTCCACCGTGGACGCCTTCGTGGCGCTCGGCTTCGTGGGCTCGTTCAGTTTCGGGTCGATCCTGTCCTTCCTGGTCTTCGGCCCGATGGTGGACATCAAGAGCATCATGATGTATCGCCAGGTCTTCAAGCCGCGCGCCGTGATCTATCTCGTGCTCCTGCCGCTGCTGATGAGCCTGCTCTCCGGCCTGGTCTTCAATTATTTACTGCCATAGGTATGCCATGACCCCACGCATGTATCGTTCCTTTCAAGCCCTGCTGTTGATGGCGCTCAGTCTCTTTCTGGGACTCAAGATCATCAACGGCACGCTGTCCTGGTACATCAACCAGCGCTTCGCGCCGCTGACCTTTCTGGGCATCGTCCTGCTGTCCATCATGGCGCAGGCCATTTACCGTCAGGGCAAAAAGGACGCTGATCACGACCACGAGCATGACCATGAGCACGAACACAGCCATGTCTCGGGCGGCAACCTGGCCTTCCTGCTGATCCCGCTGGCCATCGGCGTGCTCATCCCCGCCCGCCCGCTGGATTCGACCGCCCTGTCCACGCGCGGATTCACCACCAGCTCGGCGCTGGTCAGTTCGGGATCGTCGACCACTTTCTTCGAGACCGACGCCGAACAGCGCACCATCCTCGACTGGATCAAGATCTTCAACTACGAATCCGACCTCGCGCCCTATCTCGGCCAGCAGGCCGCCGTGATCGGTTTCGTCTATCACGACAAGACCCTGCCCGAGGGCCAATTCTACGTCAGCCGCTTCGTAGTCTCGTGCTGCGCGGCAGACGGCTTCGCGCTGGCCATGGCCGTCGAGTGGCCCGAAGCCGCCAGCCTCGAACAGGATGCCTGGGTGCTGGTGCGCGGCCCGGTCAACTCCCTGAAAACGGACGAGCGCACCATCCCCATCATTCGGGCCGAGTCCATCGAGATCGTCCCCGCGCCCGACCAGCCCTACCTCTACCCATGAAACGTCCCCTGACGCTGGACACGCTCGCCATCGGCCTGGCCCTCGTCCTGGCTGCGGCCATCGGGCTGGTCATCCTGCTCGGCGGGCAGATGGGCGTGCGCGCCGCCGCCGACCTGCCTGAGGGCAGACTCGTCGGCCCGTATCAGGTCATCACATTAACCTTCTCCGAGCCAGTCGATCCCGAGTTGACCGCCGCCCTGTGGACGCTCCAGCCGCAGGTGGATGGACTCATCGACTGGCCCAATCCGCGCACCCTGCGCTTCACCCCCTCCCGCCCCTTCAGCCTGGATACCGATTACGAGCTGACCCTCCGCCCGGGCGCCGTCACCCCGGGCGGCCGTGAGATCGAGCGCGCCCAAACGTGGACGGTGCGTGTGCGCGAACCGCTGGCCGTCGTGCTGCGCTCCGTCAACGGCGACAGCGGCCTGTGGGCGGTGGACCTGGACGGGAACACCTCTCACCGCCTGACAAGCGAATCCGTGAAAGTCATCAGCTACGACGCGGCGCGCAGCGGCGACTATCTCGTCTACTGCTCCGCGAACGAACAGGGCGGCATCGACCTGTGGCGCGTCAGCCGCGCGGGCGGCGATGACGCGCTCCTGCTCGACTGCGGACGCGACCGCTGCACCGCTCCCGCCATCTCGCCCGACGGCGCGCGCGTGGCCTACTCGCGCGAAGCGGCCGGCCCGGGTCCCGACCTGCCCTATGGCTCCCCGCGCATCTGGATGCTGGACATCGCCAACGGGCAGAACGGCCCCGTCTACGCGGATCAACAGGTCATCGGCTACGGCCCGTCCTGGTCGCCCGACGGCGCGCGCCTGGCCTCCTTCGACGGCCTGTCGGATCAACTGCGCATCCTCGACCTGACCAACAGCGAACAATTCATCTTTTCCTCCGAGACCGGCGACACCGTCACCTGGTCGCCCGACGGCGCATTTTTCCTCTTTACCGACATGCTCCAGGACGAGAACGGACTGCGCACCCAGGTGCGGCGGGCTGACCTGACCCTCAACAAGACCGACGTGTTGATCGGACTGAACGACCGGCGCGATTACTCCTATGGCTCGCTGGCCTGGTCTCCGCTCGGCGACCGGGTGGTGCTGGGCCTGCGCGTGGCCGATGACAAGCCAGGCGAATCGCTGTGGCTGTTCGACCCCGTCGTGCTGGAAGGCCCAATGATTGCCAACGCCGATGGGGTTACCTACAACGCGCCCGTCTGGAATCCCTGGGGCACGGCGCTCCTTTTCCAGCAGTTCAAACTGCGCGGCGAATACGTCCCCGAGGTCAGCCTGTGGAGCGTGGGGGATGTCGAACCGCGCCTGTTGACCGAGGGCCTGATGCCGCGCTGGCTGCCGTAGAAATCCTTCCGTCCTTGACTCTTTGTTTCTTCTTGTTTATACTAATTGAAAATGATTTTCAATACCAGAAAGAACAATCATGACCGCTGAACTGTGGCTGACCCAATTGCACGAAAACGGCTACCGCCTGACCGATGCGCGCCGCGCCGTGGTGGAGACCGTGGAAAAGTCCACGCGCGCCCTGACCCCGGTCGAGGTCTATGACCTGGCGCGCAGGAAATATCGCGCACTCGGGCTGGTCACGGTCTACCGCACGCTGGAGAAGCTCGAAGAATTGCACCTGATCCAGCGCGTACACCAGCCGCAGGGCTGCCAGGCCTTCATCTCTGCGGGACAGGGTCACCAGCATCTGTTGCTTTGTAAAAACTGCGGTCAGGTGGCCTTCTTCGACGGCGATGACCTGGACGCGCTCACCAGGGCCATCGCCAGAAAATCGGGCTACCAGATCACCGAGCACTGGCTGCAACTCTTCGGCCTGTGCGCGGACTGCCGAACACAATAGTCTTCCATTCCTCCCCCAGTTAAATCTGTTCATCCCGCGGCTGGACTGTGGGATGAACGTAAACCCAATTACACTGTCCCTCACACCGCTGTGGGGGATAAAAAAGGATAATAAATGAAAAAGATTATCAATTCCATTATCGTCATTTCCATTGCCGCCCTGCTGTTGAGCGCCTGCGGAACCGCCGCCCCGCAAAGCGACACGGGCGGGCTGAAGGTGCTGGCCTCCACCTCCTTCCTGGCGGACATCGCCCGGAACGTGGCGGGCGGGCGTGTGACTGTAGAATCCCTGCTGCCCATCGGCGCGGATCCGCACGCCTATCAGGCCGCGCCCTCCGACGTGACGAAGATCGCCAAAAGCAACGTGTTGATCCTGAACGGCGTGGAGTATGAACACTTCATCGAGCCGCTGCTGGAGAATGCGGGCGGAGAACGCCTGGTCATCGAAGCCTCGGCGGGACTGGAACCGCACGAGGTGAAGGATCACGCCAATGAAACGGACGCAGGCGCGGGCCACGACCACGCCGCGGGCGACCCGCACATGTGGCTGAATCCCGTGCTGGTCGTCACCTACGTCGAGAACATCCGCGACGGGCTGATCCAGGCCGACCCCGAGGGCGCCGCGACCTACACAGCCAACGCCGATGCCTACACCGCCCAACTCAAGGATTTGGATGCGTGGATCGTGGAACAAGTCAACACCATCCCCGCCGAGCGCCGCCTGCTGGTGACCAACCACGAGGCGCTGGGATATTTTGCCGAACGCTACGGCTTTGAAGTGGCTGGTTCCGTCATACCAAGTTTCAGCAGCAACGCCGCGCCTTCCGCGCAGGAAATGGCGGGGCTGGTGGATGAGATCAAAAGCCTGAACGCGCCCGCCATCTTTTTGGATACTGCCGATAACGATATCCTCGCCAGACAAATCGCGGATGAAACAGGTGTTATCATTGTGAGCGACCTGCATTTGGAATCCCTGACCGACGGCGCGCCTGCGCCAACCTATATCGAGATGATGAAAGATAACGTCTCGAAAATTGTGGAAGCCCTGAAGTGAAAAATCCTGCTTAATATGGGATAACGATAAAAATCGCGTATCCCATATTAAGCAACAGAGCAAAAATTATGTACCCTCACATAAGTCACCAAAAAGATAAACCCATTCTCGATGTGCGCGATGTGTCCGTTCGTTATGACGGGCGCGTCGCGCTCGACAACGTTTCCTTTCATTTGCATGTCGGGGAGCGCATTGCGGTGGTGGGTCCGAACGGGGCGGGGAAAAGCACCCTGTTCAAGGTGGTCTCTGGTGTGCTGCAACCCAACAGCGGAGAGGTGACCATCTCTGGTTCCAAGCCCACCGTTCACAGTTGCATCGCCTATATCCCGCAGCGCAGTCAGGTGGATTGGAAATTCCCCGTCAGCGTGGCGGATGTGGTGATGATGGGACGCTCCGCAAAGTTGGGCCCGTTTAATTTCCCGAAGAAACGCGATTGGGACTTTGTGAATCACGCGCTCGAAACCGTCGAGATCGGAAACCTATCCAAGCGACAGATCAGCCAGTTGTCGGGCGGACAGCAGCAGCGGATGTTTATCGCCCGCGCGCTGGCGCAGGAAGCGGAATTGATGTTGATGGACGAGCCGCTCACAGGCCTCGATACGCCCGCGCAGGAAGGCTTGCTTGATCTGCTGGATACTTTGCGGACTCAGAAAGTCACCGTGATGGTGGCAACGCACGACCTTGAACAAGCCGCAAAACATTTTGACCGCATCATGTTATTGAATAAAAAAATCGTGGCGTTTGGCGACCCTGAAAACGTATTACAAACTGATAATTTATTATCCGCGTATGGCGGACGCTTTCGCACAGTCGAAGGGAAAGATGGTTTGTTGGCCGTTGACGATTCTTGCTGTGACGAAGGAGCGCATGACCATGTTCATTAACTGGTTGGTGGAGCCGCTCAAATATGAATTCATGCAGCGCGGAATGATTGCGGCTGTGCTGGTCGGCATTGTTTGCGCCGTGGTCGGCACGTATGTTGTGTTGCGCGGCATGGCATTTTTTGGCGACGCGCTTGCCCACACCATCCTGCCTGGAATTGCGGTCGGCTATCTCATCACGGGCGGCGCGCGGGACACCTTATTTTGGTGGGCGCTGGGAACTGCCGTGCTTGCCGCGTGGGGAATTGGCGCGATCAGCAAACAGGCGGAGGTGAAGGAGGATACGGCAATTGGCATTATCTTCGCTGGGATGTTCGCGCTGGGCATCGCTCTGATTTCCACTGTCCGCAGTTACACAGTGGATTTGAGTCACTTTCTGTTCGGCGATGTGCTGGGTGTGTCTGCCCAAAGCCTGTGGCTGATTATCATCTTTGGCGCGCTTGTCATTCTAACGATTGCCGCATTCTACAAGGAATTTCTGACCCTTTCGTTTGATCCCATCCTTGCGATGACTCTCCGCCTGCCGGTGAACCTGCTCAACAACCTCTTGCTGGGATTGATTGCCGTGACGGTAGCTGTCTCGCTTCAAACCGTGGGCGTGGCATTGATGGTCGCCATGCTCGTCACGCCCGCCGCGACGGCGTACCTGCTCACGCAACGTTTGTGGATCATGATGACGCTTGCCGCTATTCTGGCTTCGCTTGCGGGCGCGATCGGTTTATACCTTTCCTACTATTTAAGCATTGCATCAGGCGCGGCGATAGTACTAACGGCTACCGCGTTTTTCATGCTGGCCTTCCTGTGGAAACGAATGAAGCCCGCATGATTTTCCGATCCTGCCCCGCCGGGTTCAAAGAAAGCCATCCACCCTCCTGCCTGTGCAGGAGGTTTTTTGTATCTACGGCCCGCCGCCGCAATAGGACCAACCGACTACCGCCGTTTCATAACGCCTTTTTCCCGCGGCCCGTATAATGGACACATCGTTTTCGCCAAAGTTCAAAGAGGAGCCAAGTCCATGACCATCTTAGAGTTTTCCACCCAGGTCAGCAAGCCCGTTGAAGCGGTTTTCGAATTCATCACCAACCTCGAAAACCAGAAGAAATTGAGCCAGTACATCACCGCCATCGAGGTCAACGAACCGCTCAAGGTCGGGACGCGCTACAAGATCCAGACCACGACGATGGGCCGCACCATCGACACCATGAATGAGGTGGTGGCTTTCGAACCCAACAAGAAGTTCGGCGTCAAGACCTTCGCCCCGCCGCCCGCCTCGGACGTGACCAATACCTACGTGCTCGAACCCAACGGCGATGGCACGAAACTCACCATGCAGGTGGATGCCGTGCTGACCCCGCCTGGAATGCCCAAGATGCCCGGCATTGAGGACATGATGAAGAAGCAAATGTCCACCGCCTTCGAAGCCACCCTGGCTACAATGAAGAAGGCCATCGAGGGATAAGCCCCTGCTCCCGCTGGATTTGTAATCCAGCGGATCAGCAGAACCAGCCGCCCTGTCAGGTCGACGATTGCAAATCGTCGACGAGCGTAATGGGGCACATGCTCCCGCTGGATTTGTAAGCCAGCGGACGGCAGAACCAACCGCCCCGGTCAGGTCGACGATTGAAAATCGTCGAGAAGCCGTATACTCCCCGCGCCGTGCCCGGCGCGGGTGTTGTTTAATACGATAAAATTGTCCCATGTCCAAACGCCTCTCCGCCCTTGCCCTCCTTTCCCTATTTCTTCTTTCATTCCTGGCCTCCTGCTCCACGCTGGCAGAACCGCCCACACCCACCCCAACTCCCCCGCCGACCCTGACGCCCCTGCCAACATATACTTCCGTGCCCGCGCCGACGGCGACGGCCACGCGGGTGCCCGCCATTTCGCGGGCGGCGTACAGCCTCAACGTGCTCATGGATTATGACGCCCACACCCTCAGCGTGGACCAGGGCATCGTCTATCCCAATCACACGGGCGGACCGTTGACAGGCCTCGTGCTGGCGGTCGTCCCCAACCTGTGGGCGGGCTGTTTCACGCTGACCTCCCTAAGCGTGGATGGGACTCCCGTCACCAGCTACACCCTCATCGGCCAGCGCCTGGAGTTGACCCTGCCCGCGCCGCTCGACCCCGAGAAAATGGCGGGCATCTCGATCCAGTACACACTGGCCCTGCCGTTCGCGGAGCAGGAAGACCCCAGCGTCTCGCGTCCGCGCATCTTCGGGTACACCCGGGCCCAGTCCAACCTGACGAACTGGTACCCGTTCGTCGTCCCCTTCATCAACGGGAATTGGGTGCTGCACGACCCGTGGTATTACGGCGAACATCTCGTCTACGATGCGGTGGACTACGAGGTCAACCTCAAATTCACGAACATCAACGCGCCCGTCGTGGCCTCCAGCGGAGCGGCCCAGCCCAACGGCGACGCGACCCGCTACACCCTCATGGCTGGCCGCGCCTTCGTCTTCTCGATGAGCCGCGAGTTCAAGGTCGCCACCCAACAGGTCGGGGATGTGCTGGTCTCCAGTTATTTCTTCCCATCCTATGACGGCGGCGGGCAGGCCTCGCTGCTCACCACGGTCCAATCCATGCAGATCTACGCCCAGCGCTTCGGGCCGTATCCGCACAAGTCTCTCTCGGTGGTGATGGGCGACTTCAACGACGGCATGGAATATTCGGCCCTGTACTATCTCAGCCGCGACTTTTACAACCTGTACGACAACACGCTTCAAAATTACCTCGTCTTCGTGGCCGCGCACGAAACCGCCCATCAGTGGTGGTTCGAACAGGTCGCCAACGACCAGGCCCTGCAGCCCTGGCTGGACGAGGCCCTGGCCACCTACTCCGAGCGGCTGTACTATGAGGGCATCTCACCCGACATCGTGCCGTGGTGGTGGTCCTACCGCATCGATTTCTACAACCCGCAGGGCTTCGTGGACATCCCCGTCTATGAGGGCCAGGGATTCCGCCCGTATACCAACGCGGTCTACTTCCGCGGGGCGCACTTCCTCGAGGACTTGCGCGCGCGTGTGGGCGATGAGGTCTTCTTTGCCTTTTTGCAGGATTACTACCAGCAGGAGCAGGGCAGGTTCTCCACCCCCGAGGATTTCTTCCGCATCCTGCGCGCGCACACCAGCACGGATATTTCCGACCTGATCCGTCAATACTTCCAAAACGTCTACTGACATGCCGTTACGGCCCCCCACATTCCGCGGTACGAATCAGGCAGTGCAGATCACGCTCTGCCTGTTGCTGTTGACCCTGCTCTCCGCCTGCCTGCCCACGGCTGGGATGCCGCCCCCCATCCCCCCGACCTTCAACCTGGTGACCGTGGACCCGAACGCCACCGCCACTGCGACGCCGTTCCAGCCCGCCGCCAGCACGCCCGTCCCGACCTATACGTTCACGCCGCCGCCCAGCCCGACCGCCACCGAGACACTCACGCCCATCCCGCCGACGGTCACGAACACGCCCGAGGTCGTCACGCGGCCCACCGATGCGCCCTCCGAGCCGCAGCCCGCGGGGAACCGCACACAATACCTGTTCCACGTCAACTTCGACTATGCCGCGCGCACCCTCAACGTCGACGAGACCATCCGCTACTATAACAACACGGGCACGACCCTGAGCGAGATCGTCATGGCTGTCCCGCCCAATTTGTGGACGGGGGCCTTCGTGTTGGGCGCTATCGAACAGGACGGCGCGGCCGTGACCGATTTCAGCCTGAGCGGCGAACGGATGAATATCATTCTGCCCCAGGCCTTGAACGTGGGGGGCGCCACCACCCTGAAACTCAACTTCACATTGAACATCCCGCCCAAGACCTACGAGGGAACGTTTGGCTATCTCGGCTACCAGGTCAACCTGACGGACTGGTATCCCTTCATCGTGCCGTACAGCGGCGGATGGCTGCTGCACGATGCGGCGGCCTTCGGCGAGCATCTCGTGTATGATGCGTCCGACTTCGAGGTCAACCTCAAGGTCAGCGACCCGTCCATCGTCATCGCGGCCAGCGCCCCGGGCGAGGTGGACGGCGAGTGGACGCGCTATCGCATCTACGGCGCGCGCACGATTGTGTTCTCAGCCAGTGACCGCTATCTCGTATCTGAATCAGCCGTCGGGGCGGTCAAGATCCGCACGTATTATTTCGAGGGCTTCGAGGGCGCGGGCGAAGGCATGTTGCAGGCGGCCGTCCAGGCGGTGGGACTGTTCAACGTCAAGTTCGGCCCGTATCCGTATGACAGTCTGAGCGTGGTGCAGACCGAAGTCCCCGACGGGCAGGAATTCGACGGGCTGGTCTTTCTGGCAAGTAAGTTCTACGCTGAATATGGCGGCTCGGCCAAAAGCAACCTGGTCAGCATCGGCGTGCATGAGATCGCGCACAACTGGTGGTTCGGGCTGGTGGGCAATGACCACGCGCTCGAACCCTGGCTGGACGAGTCGCTGGCCACCTACAGCGAGCACGTTTTCTATTCCTATAATTTTCCGAGTTACAATGACTGGTGGTGGAATTTTCGCGTGAACTATTTCGGCCCGGGCGGCTGGGTGGACTCGACGGTGTACGATCACGCCACCTTCCGTTCGTATGTCAACGCCACCTATCTCAACGGCGCGAATTTCCTCTATGACCTCAACATCCGCATGGGTGACGATGATTTCTATCGTTTCCTGCGCGATTACACCGCCCGCTACTCGCACGGACGCGCCACGGCCTATGATTTCTTTGCAGTCCTGCGCGAGAACACGGATGCCAACGTGGAAGATTTGATCGACGCCTACTTCCAGGGATCGTATTGACCTATGGGAGTGCGGACTTAAGTCCGCATTCCGCGAATGAATGACACAAAGGAAGCCATGAACATCGAAGAATCATTCGTGAAGACCAACGGCATTCGCCTGCACGTGATGCAGGCTGGGCCGTCGGATGGGAAGCCCGTCGTTCTTTTGCACGGCTTCCCCGAATTTTGGTACGGGTGGAACAAACAGATGAGCGCCCTGGCGGAGGCGGGGTTCCGCGTGATCGTCCCCGACCAGCGCGGATACAACCTGAGCGACAAGCCGAAGGGCGTGGAGTCCTATTCGCTGGCGGAACTGACCGCCGACATCACGGGCCTGCTGGACGCGCTCGGCCACGACAAGGCTTATCTTGCGGGCCATGACTGGGGCGCCGCCGTGGCCTGGACGCTGGCCGTCGTCCGCCCCGAACGCTTCCACAAACTGGCGATCCTGAACGTGCCGCATCCCCGGGTGATGTCAGACACGGTGCGGCGCGACCCGCGCCAGATGCTGAAGTCCTGGTACATCGGCTTCTTCCAGTTTCCGTGGATTCCCGAAGCCGCCCTGGGAGGCAGCAGCGCCGCGGGCATGGAACGCCTCTTGCGCAACAGCGGACACGTCAACACCTTCAGCGCCGCGGATTTCACCGAATATCACAAGGCCTGGAGCCAGCCCGGCACATTGACCGGCATGATCAACTGGTACCGCGCCATCCTGCGCCACCAACCCGACATGCCCGACGATCCGCGCGTGAGGATTCCCACGTTGATGATGTGGGGCGCGCAGGATGTGGCCCTGGCGCGCTGGATGGCCCGCCCCAGTATCGACTATTGCGATGACGGCAAACTGGTCTTCTTCGAGGATGCCACCCACTGGGTGCAGCACGACCGCGCGGCGGACGTCAGCGCGCTGCTGGTCGAGTTCTTCAAATAGTGCATACCCTTGCAAAGGTTATTTTTCAAACGGAACTCCAGTTGAAAGCATGTTTTTCTTTCGAAGGAAACATCCGTACGTGAGCAAACCTTCGCAAGGGTGGCTGACTGGACTCCATGAAGGACATCTCATGAACCGCCCCCACGTTTTCATCAACGTCGCCGTCACAGCCGATGGCAAGATGGACACCTTCGAGCGCAAAGGCTCGGCCATTTCCTCCGACCGCGACAAGCAGCGTGTGCTGCGCCTGCGCGCCGACGCGGACGCGGTCATGGTTGGCGGCAGGACCCTGCTCAGCGAAGACCCCAAGCTGACGGTCAAACGCGAGGAGCTGCGCGTCGAACGCGTCGCCCGCAGCCAGTCCCCCAACCCGATGAAGGTTGGCATCGTCACCCGCGCGGATCTGAATCCCGACGGCGATTTTCTCAATGCGGGCCCGGCCCAGGTGGTAATATTTACCACAGCCCAGACGTCAAATTCACAACTCAAAACCCTGCAGGCGCGTGGCGCGCAAGTCTTTGTCCACGACGCCGCCAGAGTCGACCTGACACAGGCGCTGGAAACGCTTCATTCTCTCGGAGTTCAACGGTTGATGGTGGAGGGCGGTGGTACACTCAACTTCGAACTGCTCCGTCTCGGACTGGTGGATGAACTGACGATGTACGTGGCTCCAATGCTCTTCGGGGGAGACTCCGCCCCCACCGCGGTGGCAGGCCCGGGCCTGGTGCGCGGCGCAGCCATCCCATTGAAACTGGTGGATGTCGAAGTCCATGAAGATGGCGGGGTTTTGATCCATTACAAATTGTAGGGCGAGATAATATCTCGCGCTACAGGAGAGAATATGACTACAGTCACGCACGAACAAATCAAACTGATGCTGGAAGAAAACTCCTGCCAGGGCTGCGAAGGCATCCAAAGGAATTTCGTCTGCGTACACATCGAAGCGATTGCCGAACTGCCTTCGCGCTTTGGCGATTTTCATATCGTTGCGTTTTCGAACAACCAGGATGGAAAGGAGCACGTCGCCATTATCAAAGGCGAGGTGTTCGGCGCGGAGGATGTGCCCGTGCGCCTGCACTCCGAGTGTCTGACGGGCGACGTGATCGGCTCGCTGCGCTGCGACTGCCGCGACCAGCTCGAAGCCGCGTTGAAGAAGATCGGCGAGATGGACAAGGGCATCGTGCTCTACCTGCGCCAGGAGGGACGCGGCATCGGGCTGACCAACAAGATCCGCGCCTATAGTTTGCAGGACAAGGGCATGGACACGGTCGAGGCCAACCTCGCTCTCGGCTTCCGCGACGATGAACGCGATTACGCCGTGGCCGCGCACATGCTCCACACGCTGCAGGTTCAATCCGTGCGCCTGATGACCAACAACCCGAAGAAGATCGCCCAACTCGAACAATATGGCGTCAAAGTCACCGAACGCCTGCCGCACATCCTGCCGCCCAACGAGCACAATATTTTCTATCTAGAAACCAAGGCCGCCAAGTCGGGGCACATGATCGACTTCCACGGCAAGGAACATCTGGCGGAACAGGCCGACCGTCCCATCGTCGAGGGCATGACCGAAGACCAGATTCGGGCGCTGTATGAATAAAGTTGTGATCATCACTGGCGCGACAGGCGCCACAGGAAAAACGGCCGCCCGGGCCTTTGCCGCGCGCGGCGACTCACTCGTGCTCATCAGCCGCAGCCAGGAGCATTTGGATGTCCTGGCCCGTGACCTGGCCCTGCCCCCCGAGCGGATTCTCACCCAGGCCGTGGACCTGACCGATGCGTCCGCGCTGCGCTCCGCCGCCGAGGCTGCCTCCGTTAAATTCGGCGGGATCCACATCCTGCTCCATCTGGTCGGCGGCTGGACGGGCGGCAAAACCCTCGTCGACACCGCGCCCGACGATTTCAACGCCATGCTCGACCAGCACGTCCACACGACCTTCAACCTGTTCCAGGCCTTCGTGCCGCATCTGGTCGAGGAAGGCTGGGGCCGCGTGCTGACCGTCTCCGCGCCCGTCGCCTCCAAGCCCGCCGCCAAACGCGGTGCGTATGGCACCGCCAAGGCCGCACAGGAGGCACTCTTCCTCACCCTGGCCGAAGAACTCAAGGGGACGGGCGTCACCTCCAATGTGATCGTGGTCAACGCGATCGACGTGATGCGCGTCGGCGCGGGCGCCACGCCCGAGGAGATCACCGCCGCCATGCTGCGGCTGTGCTCGGACGAGGCGGAAAAGACCAACGGGACGAGACTGCCGTTGTATAAAAAGCAAAAATCCCGTTATTAGCCTGACCCTTGTTTCGCCCGCAGTTGAACTGCGGGCGAAAGTGTTTATGGGGTAGAATTTCATCCCATGCCCCTTCCTGCCATCCTGCTGCTGCTCATCGGTGCGGGCCTCCACACCACGTGGAACCTGGTCATCAAAGGTTCCAGCGAAAAATTCGTCACCACCTGGTGGGTGGTGCTGGTCGGCGGGATCGCCTCCGCCATCGGCCTGTGCTTCACGGGTCTGCCGCCCCGTTCGCTGTGGGGATTTGTTTTTTTCAGCCTGATCGCCGAAACAATCTACTTTCTCATCCTTTCCCATGCCTACCAGGACAACGACTTCTCGCTGATCTACCCCATTGCGCGCGGAGCGGCGCCCGCCTTCCTGGCTTTGTGGGCCTTCCTGTTCCTGGCTGAGACGCCCACGCCCGGCGGCTGGCTGGGGCTGGGATTGGTTATCGGCGGGTTGATCGTCATCGGGGCCAGCAGCTTCCTGCAAAAGGGCGGCGGGAAGGTTCATATGCGGGGCATGGCACTGGCGCTCATGGTGGCGGTGATGATCTCCACCTACACGGCCATCGATGGTTCAGCCGTCAAACAGGGGCCGCTGATGTCCTATGCGCTGCTGGTCTTCACGCTGCTGCCTGTTCCGCTCACGCCATTCGTTCTGCGGCAATATGGCTGGCCGCACCTCGTCATGCGCTGGAACGAACAAAGGCTCAGGCTGGCCTTCGCAGGCCTGCTGGGCGTCCTGGCCTATTTCCTCGCGCTGGCCGCCTATTCGATGGCGCCGCTCAATTACTCGGGCGCGATTCGCGAAGTCAGCGTGGTGATCGGGGCCTTCGCCGGCTGGAAATTATTGGGCGAAAAGCTGGGGCCGCTGCGCATCATCGGCGCGGGAATCATTTTTGCAGGAATTTTGGTGATCGCAAAGTTTGGATAGGATTGGAGTCCAACGTCCCCTGACGTTGGAGTGACAGGAGGCAGGATGACCGATCAAATTTTCCCAGCACCGACCGTGGGTGTGTTCATCTTCAACTCAAACGGTGAATTGTTGTTGCTGCAAAGCCACAAGTGGCCCGGCCGCTCGGTCGTCCCCGGCGGGCACGTGGAGTTGGGCGAGACCCTCGAGCAGACCGTCCTGCGCGAGGCGAAGGAGGAGACGGGCCTGGACGTGTACGACCTGGAATTCATCTGCTTTCAGGAGTGCATCTACGATCCCGCCTTTTGGAAGCCGCGCCATTTCATCTTCTTCGATTACGCCGCCAAAACGGATACAATCGACGTGCAATTGAACGATGAAGCCGAGAGTTATCGCTGGGTCAAACTGGACGAGACGCTGGACCTGCCGCCCGATTCCTACACGCGTTACGCCATCGAGAAATACCTGGAGATGCGCCGATGAAAATCCATTTTGTCCGCCACGGGGAGAGTCTGGCCAACACCCTGCACATCATTTCCAACCATGACCTCGACCACAAATTGACCGGGAAGGGCCGCGCCCAGGTCATGCGGGTCTCGGCCGCGTTGAAGGGCAGGCCCATCCAACGCATCTACACCAGTCCCGTGCTGCGCGCGGTCGAAACGGCGCAGATCCACTCGGAGACTCTCGGCGTCCCGTTCGAGATCGTGGACGGCCTGCGCGAATACGATCTGGGTGAACTCGAAGGCCGCGGCGATGACGAGGCCTGGGAGATCCACTCCCACTACTGGCAAAACTGGCTGCAAGGCCTGAAGCGCGATCAATGTCCGCCAGGCGGGGAGACATATTACGACATCCAGCGCAGGTTCGTGTCTTTTGTCGAGGGACTGATCCGCCAGTTTGGCGGGACCCAGGCCGAGTTCCTGTGCATCGCTCACGGCGGGGTGTACACCTTCGGGCTGCCGCTGGTCCTGTCGAATATCAGCATGGCAGAGATCGACCGCCGCGGCATCCATCATACCAACATCCTCACGGCCGAGTTGCAGGAGGGGCGCCTGGTCTGTACGACCTGGGAGGATGCAGGGAGCTAATCGTTCTCGACCAGCACCACTTCCACGGGGTAGTGGTCGCTGTAACCGTCGAGGTCAACCTCCTTGCCCATACCGCCGAAGCGGCGCGGCCCGCTGGTCGATTTCTCGGTCATGATGGGATAGCGCAGGATATTGGCCGAACTAAGCAAGGCCTGGATCGGCGAGGCAGGATTGAGCAGGTTCTTGTTGACCAGGATGTTGTCGAGCACGTTCTGCCCGTCGAAGTAATGCGAGCCAAGGCCGTTGCCCATCAGCGGCCACATCAGGTTGAGGAAATAGGGATTGCGTCCGCGCACGACCTTGTCGCGCGAGCGCTGGGCCAGGGCATAGTCCACCAGGGAGGTGTCGAAGGGTTCATCGTTGAAGTCGCCCAGGGCCAGCACGGGTGTGGTAGGACCGTAGATGTCCAGCACGCGCTCGTGGAAGTAGGCCAGCGTCTCGCCCGCCATGGCGCGGTACGCCGCCGATTCGGACTCCCCGCCCGTGCGCGAGGGCCAGTGGTTGCCCATCAGCACCAACATGCGATTTCTCGGCGTCATGAAGTTGACCTGCACGATGTCGCGCGTGGCGTTGCGACGCAGGACGAAGTGGCTGAAGACGGATTCCACGCCCGGGCCGCTCGGGACCGTCAGTTTGTTCCCGTCATAAATGAACGCGACATCGATCCCGCGCCGATCCTGCGTTTCGTGATGGACGATCTGGTAATTCCGTCCCAGCGGGGCCAGCGCCTGGACGAGCAACTCCAGCACGAATTGATTTTCCACCTCGCACACGCCCAGCAGGTCGGGGCCTGCGCCCAATCCCATTTGCGAGATGATCGAAGCCAGTTGACCGATCTTGCGGTCAAGCAGGGCCTGCGTCCAGCCCTGGATGTCCCTGCCAATGGCGCGCGCCACCTTCTCCTCGCGGCGCGGCGAGTTTTCGATGTCGAATAAATTTTCAAGATTCCAGAAAACGATACGATATTGAGTGGGCATGAACGGCTCCTTGTCGATAAATCAGATGACAAAATGAGTATAGGGGAAAACGGGATGGGATGCAATGGCTTGAGAGTCCCAGGCGTTTCCCCCAATTGGTGATTGTATACGGCCCGGATTTGTTCTATGATGTAAGTGTCAATCTTCAATTCTGCGCAGGAGGAAAGCGTCATGTCACCCAAGAAGGATAAGGAAGAAAAAGAGAAGAACCGGAAGAAGAAAACCGTCCCATTCGCCCCCGAAATCGTATTCGACCAGCCCGACCTGGCCCGCGTGCTGGGCCTGTCCACCAGTCATTGGACGGGCGTGGTGGATTGGCAGGTCGCCAAAGCCAACGGCATCCAGTTCGCGATCATGAAGGCCAGGCATGGCTTGAAATCGGTGGCGTACTTCAAGGAGAACTACCGCGGCGCAAAAGACGCCGGCATCCTGGTGGGCGCGTACCTGTGGCTGCAACATTCGGCCCTGTCCAGCCCGGGCACGCAGGCGCGCGCCTATGCCAAATTCCTGCTGGACTATCCCGTCGACCTGCCGCCCTTCGTGGATTACGAGTGGAGCAAGGACGGCAAGCGCTACAATCCCACCATCGATGATCTGTGGGGCTGTGTCGTCCCATTCTCGGAAGCCTACGGGAAGCAGCCGGGCATATACACCGCCCCAGGCTATTGGAACGAACGCGGCTCGACCAACGCCCTATGGGCCAGCTTCCCGCTTTGGCTGGCGCAATATCGGCAGGGCCTGGCTGATCCCCTCAATCCCTGGATGGGCTACGACTTCCTGCAATGGACCGAGATCGGCGAAGGCATCAAATACGGCGTGCCCGTCACGGGAGAACGCTCCTGCGAGTTGAACTACTGGCGCGGAACCCGCGAGGAGTTGCTCGCGTTCTGTGGGCTGCCACCTGAGGAATAATTCGAGTTGGAATAAAACGTCCAGCATGCGCTGGACGTTTTTCGTTTACTTCACCATCCCCTGGCCTGCTCCACATGGGGCAGGCCAGGATGGGATAAATATAGGAAAAAACAAAATGAGGAGCAATGGTTCTGTCATGCTATAATTTTCACATGGCTATCGTGTTTGTTCCCCCAGTTACCAAACGGAAGCGGATTCCACAAAAGGCGATCCGTGATGTCGTACGGCAAATCGCGGAAAACTTCCACCCGCAGAAGATCATCCTGTTTGGGTCGTATGCGCGCGGGAACCCCAAACCCGAAAGCGATGTCGATCTTTTGGTGGTCATGGACACGAAGATCAAGGAAAGCCGTCAGGCGCTTTTGGTGGAGCAGAGCTTGGAGCGTGACCTGTTTGGGTTGGATTTGATCGTCATCACCCCCACGACACTGGCAAAGCGGCTTGAACTGGGCGATTATTTTCTGCGCGAGATATTGCGCGAGGGCAAAGTCGTTTATGAAGCCGCTGGTATCTGAGTGGATCGAAAAGGCGGAGGATGATTTCGTTGTCGCGCAGAAAATGTACCGGGCGCGAAAGAGGCCTGTTTACGACGCCGTTTGTTTCCATGCACAGCAATGCGCCGAAAAATACATGAAGGCTTTTTTGCAGGAGCATGGCCTTGAGATTCCAAAAGTCCACAAGCTATTTGAGTTGTTAAAGCTTTGCAAGGAAATCGAACCAAGCCTTGAGATCATTTTGACAGACCTGATGACATTGGAAAGATTTTCAGTGCATATTCGTTATCCAGGCATGAGCGCAGATAAGGAGGATGCGAAATCATCCTTGCAGGCGGTACAGACAGTTCGGGGTCTTATACGACAAAAGCTTGGACAGAAATAAATAGAAAATCGGCCAGCAGTTGAATTGCTGGCCGATTTTATTTACTTCACCATATCCCTGGCCTGCTCCACATAAGCCAGGCTTTGATGACGGAAATAGGTGTTGTACAACGTGGCGTAATGTCCGCCTTGACTGAGCAACCCTTCATGGCTGCCTTCCTCGATGATCGCGCCGTGATCCATGACCACGATGCGATCCGCGGCCTTGACCGTGGACAGGCGGTGGGCGATCAGGATGCTGGTCGACTCGGACAGGATCAGGTTGAGGGCCTGCTGGATCTGCCATTCGGTAAACGGGTCGATGCTGGCGGTGGCTTCGTCGAGGATGAAGATGGCGGGCTTTTGCATCAGCACGCGCATCAACGCCACAAGCTGGCGCTGTCCCATCGAGAGGCGGTTCCCGCGCTCACCGACCTCGGTGTACAGGCCGTCGGGCAGGGTCTCCAGCCATTCGCCTTCACCGATCTTGCGTGCCATGTCGAGCATCTCTTCGTCGCCAACCTCGGGCGCGGCATAGCGGATGTTGTCCGCGACGGTGCCTGAGAACAGGAACGGCACCTGCGAGACGATGCCCAACTGACGGCGGTACTGTCCCAGCTCAAAGGTGCGGATGTCGTGTCCGTCGATCTTCAGGGAGCCTGATTGATATTCGTAGAAGCGCGCGATCAATTTCGCAATGGACGACTTGCCCGCGCCCGTATGTCCCACCAGCGCCAGAGTCTCTCCAGGGTGGATGAGCAGGCTGAAATCCCGCAGGATCGGCTCGTTGTCCTTGTAGCGGAATCCCATTTCCTCGAAGTGGACTTCGCCCTTTAAACGGGGCACGTCGCGGCGATCCGTCTGCACCACGTTGGGATCGGCATCGATCAACGCGAAGGCGCGCTCGGCGGCGGAGAGTCCCGACTGGATCTGTGCCCAAAAGGCCGAGAGGTTGAGGATCGGGAAGAAGAACTGGTCGAGGCTCATGATGAAGAGATACCACGCGCCAATGGTAACCAGCCCCTGCGCGGCGTTGAATCCGCCCGCGTAGATGAGGATGCCAACGAAGATTCCGCTCAGGGCGTTGAGGGTGGGGAAGACCAGCGAGAGCACGAACCCGCGCCGCACGTTGACCTGGTACGAGGCCTGGTTCGAGACGTCGAAGGTCTGGAAGATGCTGCCCTCCTGACGGAAATTCTTGGCAATCGAAATGCCGCTGACGGTTTCCTTGATGGCCGCGTTGACGTCGGCCATGGCGCGCATGCCCTGCTTGGTGACACGCCTGGCCATGGCGCGGAAGCCCGAGGCCACGCCAAAGATGAACGGAGTGAAAGCCAACAACAGCAGCGCCATGCGCCACTCGGTGCGGAAGAGGATCACGCCCAGGAGGATGGCCTGCACCATCTGCGAGACGATGTCGGTGACGATGACCACCAGCTGCCCAAAGTCGTTTGTGTCGGAGGTGATGCGCGAGACGATGCGCCCCGACGAGAACTGGTCGTAGAACGACAGGTCATGCTCGGCGGCGGCGCGGAAGGATTTGGCCCGCAGGTCGAGCACGACATCTCCCACCGCGCGGACGACCAGACTGCGCCGCGCCCAGTTCAGCCCCCAACTGCCCGCGCCGATGATGACCAGTCCCAACCCGACGAGCATGATCGCGTTCATGGATGGTTCGAGCTTGAGCAGATCCACGATGCGCGCGACCAGCACGGGCAGGGCCGCGCCGATGCCTGCAATCGCCAGCATCAGCAGGCTGACCCATCCCAGCCGCGCGGCCTGGGGTTTGAAGTAATCGAAAATGCGCCGCACGAGCTGGCGGTCGGTGTATTGACGGTCGTATTTTTCTTCGTTAAGTCCAGAAAAAAAGCCCATATTCTCTTTCCTCGTCATTGCGAGCCCCGACAGGGGCGAAGCAATCTCAAAATTCCTAAAACATGAGATTGCTTCGTCGGCCTTCGGCCTCCTCGCAATGACGCAATTTTTATTCTCTAAAAATCCTCGAATACGCTTCGGAGGTTTGCATCAACTCTTCGTGCGAGCCCATCGCGGCGATCCTGCCCTTGCGCAGGACGATGATCAGATCGGCCCAGCGGATCTGTGAGAGGCGGTGCGTGATGAGCAGGGTCGTGCGTCCCTTGGAGGCGGCGCCGATGGCGCGCTGGATCTTGTCCTCGGTGGCCGAGTCAATCGCGGAGGTGGAGTCGTCCAGGATCAGGATGCGCGGATCGGTCAGGAAGGCGCGTCCCAGCGCCAGGCGTTGACGCTGTCCGCCCGAGAGGGTCACACCGCGCTCCCCGATGACGGTGTCGTAGCCCTGCTCGAAGGTCTGGATGAAGTCATCGGCCTGCGCGGACTTCGCGGCGAATTCCACCTCCTCGCGGCTGGCGCCTGGTTTGCCGAAGGCGATGTTATCGGCGACGGAGCGCGAGAACAGGAAGACATCCTGCTCGATCATGGAGATCTGTGAGCGCAGGGCGGCCAGATTCCAGTTGCGGACGCTGACTCCATCCACGAAGACTTCGCCGCAGGGTGAGTCGTAGGTGCGGTTGATGAGTTTGACCAGCGAGGTCTTGCCCGCGCCCGTCTGCCCGACGATGGCCACGGTCTGTCCAGGCTTGACCTTGAAGCTGATGCCATCCAGGATTTTTTCGCCTTCGTTATACTCGAAGCACACGTCGCGGAATTCGATCTCGCCGCGCATCGGCTGGGCATAGCCTGCCGCGTTCTGGTCGAGATTGGTCTCGCGATTCATCAACTCCAGGGTGCGGCGCGCGCTCGAAACGCCGAGCGAAATTTGAGTGTAGGCAAAGGACGAGGTGAAGGTCGGGAACTCCAACATGCGCAGGATGCCAAAGTAGGCCACCACCGCGCCGACCGTGATCGTCCCCGCGCGGAACAGCAACAGGGAGTGAACCAGGCCTCCCGCGTAGGCCAAACCCAGCAGCAGGGCGGGCAGGAAGCGCGCCTCCAGATCGCCCTGGCGGACGAAGGCATCCCGCACGCGGCGGGCATTCGTCACGAAGCGCTCGATCTCCGAGCCTTCCTGCGCCGCGCCCTTCATGATCTCCACGCCATCCAGCGCCTCGGAGAGATGCGTGTTCATATCGCCAAAGCTGCCGCGCACCTCGTCCGTGACGGGGGCCATATCCTTGAGATAACGCCACAATGAAATGAAATAACCAATCGCGAAGATGGCGGGCGTGAGCACCAGCCAGGGGCTGTATTGTTCCACGAAGAAGAAAGGCATCACCAAAAACAGGAACGACCCAACCATCAGGTTGATGCCTGGACTGAACATGTAGTTGATCTCGCGCACATCGTTGGTGGCGCGCGCCATCGTATCGCCCAAGGGCTGTAGGTTGTGGAAGGTCATGCTCTTGCCGAGCAGGGACAGGTACAGCTCGTCGCGGATGTCGCGCTCGATCTTCTGCGCCATCAACTCCGCGCCGAAGTTGCGTCCCAGTTGCAGCACGCCGCGGATGATCTGTGAGCCGCCGATGATCAGCGCCAATGGCAGGAGCACGCTGGTATCAGGATTTGTGGCCAGCATGGCGTTGAACGCCTGACCCGTCAGCACGGGCACGACCGCCGCCAGCGCGGCATTGCCCAGCGCGCCAAGGAAGATCATGATGATGATCCACCAGTAGCGTGACGCGTGCGACCAGATCCAGCGCACGGGGCCGCTTTTATTCGAGGTGTGGCGGCGGGCCAGGGTAAATTCAGCAGGAAGGGTAACAGTAGACATGGGGACGATTGTACCCCCGACCCCGCGCAACCTGCAAACAGGACAAAATATGTCAAATTAAACTCAGGTTGCTACCATGCTTTTATTGTGTCGTGCTGAGGGGCGTTCTTTGCCCCGAAGCATCTCTACCACGGCAAACACAGACCCTTCGGGAGGGCGACACGTAAGTTTTTGTTTCAAAGTGTCAGCTTGGGTTACTTAAAGGCTGTCGAACAACTGCGCGCAGCCCAGGGAATATTCCCCGCCTGTGCCGTCGGGCTGGATATCCCACCAGGCGGAGAGGACGGCAAAGCACACGGCCCAATCAAGCAGACGTGGACGCGGGAAGCCCAACCGCTCCGAGAGGATGTCCAGCCGCCGCTCGGTCTGACGCTTTGGGCTGCTCCCGTTTACGAGGCTGAACCACGGGTTGATGAGCAGCGGCCCAATCTCATACTCGGGATGGCCGACCACGCCCTTCGGATCGATGGCGATCCAACCGTCCCCCGACGAGAGCACATTGAAATGATGGAAGTCGCCGTGAATCAAACAAGGTGGACTCGATTCGGCGTACAGGCGCGGCAAAGTCTGCTCCACGCGCGCGACGATCTTCTCAGGGAACGGCCCCGTCCCGCCGCCGAACGCGGGCCGCAGATTTTTCAACGCATCGAACCACGTGGTCAACGGGATGAAGGGCAATCCTTCGGGAGCCTCCCGCCAGAGTTTGGTCATCACGTCCACGGCGATGTGCGTGCGCTGGTCGTCATCTTCCAGCGTGGCCAGCATTCCGCCTGGGCGCACGCGCTCCAGCAGGAACATGCCGCGCGACTCGTCCGCTTCGAGCATGCGCACACAGCCCTCGCCATTGAAGAGTCGCAGTGCGGCCATCTCGCTGAATAGTTCGCGGTGGGGCACGCCGATCTTGAGCACCACCTCGCCCTTCGACTGCGCTCCCTGTTGGTCGCTCCGCTCCCCCTTCGGGGACTTCGCAGGGCGGTTGGCATACGCCACATAGTTGAACGACAGATTTTCCACGGGCGTGATGTCGGTCAGGCCCCAGCGCTGGCGGGCTTCTTCGATCAAATCAGGCAGGACGGCGAGGTAGGCCTCGCCGTCCTGCTGGAAGGAATTACGGATGTTGGTGAGAAAGGGGTCGGGTAAGTTCATGTCACGGTAGGGCAAATTGGCAATTTGCCCCTACACCCAGCCCAACCCAATGCGCCCGCGCTCGGCTTCGATCTTTTGAATCTCCACGTCGATGATGTCGCCGACTTTGAGCACGGTGCCGAAGGGGATTTGACTCTTGTGCAGCAAGCCGTCCTGCTTGACGCCGATGTCGACAAAGGCGCCGAAATCGACCACGTTGCGGACGGTGCCTTTGAGCTGCATGCCCGTCAGCAGGTCTTCGGCCTTGAGCACGTCCGAGCGCAGGATGGGCGCGGGCGTGTCGAAACGCGGATCACGTCCAGGGCGGACGAGTTGTTCGAGGATGTCCTTGAGCGTGGGCACGCCGCAGCCCAATTCCGCGGCAAGCGTCTCGGGTGAGGCTTTGGCGGATAAACCTTCGAGGGCGGGAATCCGCTCGGTGAGCGGCGACTTCGCCGAAAGTCCAGCGCGTTCGAGGATGGCTTCGGCAATCTCGTAGGATTCGGGGTGAATGGCCGAAGCGTCCAGCGGGTTGGCCCCATCCCGAATCCGCATGAAGCCTGCGGCCTGCTCGAAGGCCTTCGGGCCGAGGCCCGTAACCTTCTTCAGCGCGGCGCGGGATTTGAATGGGCCATTCTCATCGCGGTGCGCGACGATGTTGGTCGCCAGTTTGGGGCCGATGCCTGCCACGTGCGTGAGCAGCGCGGGGCTGGCCGTGTTGACGTCCACGCCGACGCGGTTGACCACGCTTTCGACCACGCCGTCGAGGGCGTGCGTCAGGGCGGTCTGATTCACGTCGTGCTGGTACATGCCGACGCCGATGGACTTGGGATCGATCTTGACCAGCTCGGCCAGCGGATCCTGCGCGCGGCGCGCAATGGACACCGCGCCGCGGATGGTCACATCCAAATCGGGGAATTCCTGACGGGCGAGGACCGAGGCGGAATAGACCGACGCGCCCGCTTCGTTGACGATCAGGTACTTGGTTGCAGGTTGCAGGCTTGAAGGTTTGGAGGTTTTGATTTTACCTGTTTCCGTGTTTACCTGTTTACCAATGCCGTTAATAAGTTCTGCTGCCAGCTTTTCAGTTTCGCGCGAAGCAGTGCCATTGCCGATGGTGATGAGCGTGACATGATGACGATTGATCATGTCCTGCAGGGTGTTGATCGAGCCCTTCCAATCGTTCTTGGGCTCGTGCGGATAGATCGTGCCTGTATCGAGCAGTTTGCCCGTGGCGTCCACAACAGCCACCTTGCAGCCCGTGCGGAAACCTGGGTCGAGGCCGAGCACAACCTGATTGGCAAGCGGCGGCTGGCCGAGCAGGGCGCGCAGGTTGGTGGCGAAGACCTGGATGGCGTGGTTGTCGGCGCTCTCGCCTTTTTCGCGGCGCACGTCGCGCTCGATGGCAGGCAGCAGCAGTCGTTCGGCAGAATCGCGGATGGCCAGCTCCAACTGTTCGGCGAAGGGGCTGAGGATGTCCTCTTCGTATTCAGCCTGGATCGAGTCCAGCCAGTCGCGCTCGGGCACATCCACATGCACGCGCAGGACGCCTTCCTTCTCGCCACGGGTGATGGCGAGGATTTGGTGCGGCTGGAGCCGATCCACGCGGATGGAGAAATCGTAATAGTTTTCGTAGACGCGCTTCTCGTCCACGGCGTCGGCGATCTTTTCCGCGCGGACGGTGGAGAACTTAAGCGCCTTTTCGCGTGTGGCGGCGCGCACGTTGGCGTTATCGCTGATGGCTTCGGCCACAATATCGCGCGCGCCCTGCAAGGCCTCTTCGATGTTAGGCACCTGGTCGTTGAGGAATTTCTTCGCCAACTCTTCGGGTGAGCCAGAGTCTTGTTTGAGGATGAATTCGGCCAGCGGTTCGAGTCCCTTTTCGCGGGCGATCATGGCGCGCGTGCGGCGTTTCTTCTTGTACGGCGCGTACAGGTCTTCGAGCGCAGTCATGGTGACGGCGGCGTTGATCGAGTCGCGCAGTTCGTCGGTCAGCTTGCCCTGCTCCTCGATGGAGGCCAGGATGGAGGTGCGGCGTTCGTCCAGCGCGCGCAGGTGGACGAGTTCATCCGCGATGATGCGAATCTGCTCGTCGTCGAGCGAGCCTGTCATTTCCTTGCGATAACGGGCGATGAACGGGACGGTATTGCCTTCGTCCAGCAGGTTGATGACGGCCTCGACCTGCGACGGCTTGACATGCAGTTGGGATGCGATCTGTTCAGCGTGAGTCATGGAGGGAATTTTATCATGGCTGGAATTCACCACGGAGAGCATAGAGAACACGGAGTTTTAACGATTTCGCCCGCGGCGCAATGACAGGCGAAGGCTTCGTAACAAAAAGCCTAAATTCGTAATACCAAACCGTCGGAATTTATACATATTCCGACGGTTTGGTATTCAACCTGCAAAACAGGCTTGCAAAAGTGTCTATTTGTCCAGGTACGTTTGCGCCGCCGACAAAAATTCCCGTGCCTGGTTGATGAGTTCAACAACGATGCCCACAGTTATGTCCGTATCCACATCGTAATCGCCGACGATGCGGGTGTCGAAAGCATCCGCCAGCCAACGATGGACTTTGGGATCGAGTTCCCTGGTCTTGGCAAAATGCAAGCCATACGCGCCGATCACCTGTCCATGCTGGCTGAACTGCAGTTCCTTTTCCGCCAACAGCGCTTCTGCAACGTAAAACATCGCGTAATATGCGCGCCCTGCCGCAATTTCTGATTTGCCCATATTCAACAGCCCTTCGGCTGCTTCGATGGCGTCCAGGGACTTCGACAATAGTTTTCGGCTGTATTCCTTCATGCAGGCAATCCGTCCTGGCGGATGTTGCGGAGCAGGGGCGTATCCGACTGCCGCCATTTCTCCACGGTCATGAAGATGCGGCTGATGGTCAACCCGTGGGCAAGCGACACATCCTGGATCAACTGGCTCGTCCGTTTGAGTTCCTCCCAGTAATCCCTGTAACTCTTCAACAGGATCATGACGTCCACGTCCGAGCCTGAACGGTAATCCCCGCGCGCATAGGAGCCGTACAAATAGACCGCATCCAACCTGTCCCCATACAGGCGGGCAAGGCCATCCTTCAATTCCCTGATTGCCAGGGTCACGTTTGCGGGTGTTTTGCGCTTCATGAAATTATCTTACCGTTTTTCACGGCAACATGCAACCTGTCGTCTAGCTCGGAAATATCTTATCGAAGACTTCGGGGCAATACTTCTGCACCATTTCGCTGGAGAGGCCATTCTCCTTGCAGATTTCGGCGTACAGGTCGACGCTGGGACGGCGGATGCGTTTCTGGGTTTCGACGTCGAGCCCCCACAAGCCGAAGCGCTGAGTCCAGCCGCGCTCCCATTCGAAGTTGTCCACCAGCGACCAGTGGAAGTAGCCCTTGATCGGCCAGTTGAAGTTGACCGCGCGCCACAGTTGGTGGATGTGCTGCGCAATATAGCGCGGCCTCATGCGATCCTCAGGATCTTCCACGCCGTTCTCGGTGACGATAATCGGCAGGTTGGGATAGGATTGCACGGCCCACTTGAGCGAGTCGTACAGTCCCTCGGGGAGGTTGGCAATGAACTTGGTGGCGCTGAAATCTGAGTCAGCCGGGTAACCCGAATGCGTGAACAGTTCCTTCGGCTTGCCAGCGTGGAAGGAGATGGTATCCACCGAGTAATAGTTGAGGCCGAGATAATCCTGCGTGCCGCGCGCCTCGGGGATGGATACGTTTCCGACGGGCGATCTCAACACACCCGTGCTGATGCCCGACGGGAAAGCCATGTTGATGCCTTCATAGCGCAGGTTGCGCATCAGGCGATCCAGGGGCGACCAGCCCGTTCGAGGAACCATCGGGCGGTAATGCAGAGCATAACCCACCCGCGCCTCGGGCTGGAGTTGGTGGATGGCGCGATACGCGGCGGCATGGGCGCGCAGCATGTTGGCTTCCACCTGGACGGCGCGCTTGAGGTCGGTCACACCTGGCGGGAAGGCGCCGTTGGCATATCCGCTCAGGGCGTAGACGTTCGGCTCGTTGATCGTACACCACAACGTGACGTACTCCTTGAGCGCGTCCACGGTCTTGCGCACGAATTTCTCGAACAGCGGCACGACCTCGGGATTCTCCCAAGCCCCTTTTTCGGCCAGCCAGATCGGGTCGCTGAAGTGATGCAGGCTGACCAGCGCGGTTATGTTGCGTTCGCGCAGTCCGCGCAACATGGCTCGGTATTTCTCGATGGCTTCCTCGTCCCACTGATCGGGCGTGGGCTGGATGCGGCTCCACTCGACCGAGAAGCGATGGGCGTTCTGGCCCGTTTCGGCGGCGCGGTCAAAGTCCTCGCGCCAGCGCCCGCCCCACCAGTCGCAGGCCAGGCCCGAGGTGCCATTGGTGTGGCCCTCCTGTTCCCACTTCCACCACTGGTTGTTGGTGTTATTGCCTTCCACCTGGTGCGCTGCGGTCGCGGCTCCCCACAAAAATCCGCGTGGAAAATGATAGGTTGCTTGAGGCATGAAATTCTCCGTTGTTCGGGCGGGATGACCCCGCCCCTACATGCGATTCAAATACGCCAGATAAAGCGCCACCGAACCTGCCACGGCGGCGTTGAGCGATTCGACTTTTCCCTGCATGGGGAGTTTCAGAATGATGTCGCATTTCGAGCGCACAAGCTGACGGATGCCCTCGCCCTCCGAACCGACCACCAGCCCGAGCGCGCCGCGCAAGTGTTTTCCCGTCTTATCGCTGATGGTCTCACCGTTCTGATCCAGGCCGACGATCCACAATTCCGAATCCTTGAGGATGTCGATCACCTGCGAGAGGTTGGAGCGCGTGATGAGCAAATGCTCACTTGCCCCCGACGAGGCGTTGACCACGGCAGGCGTGACCTCCACGGTGTGGGCCAGCGGCAGGACGATGCCATGTACGCCGACCGCCTCCGCGGTGCGCAGCAGGGTGCCGAAATTCTGCGGGTCATTGAGCGAATCGAGAATCAGCACGAAGGGCAATTCGTTTTTCTGCCGCGCCAGTTCGAGGATGTCGAGCACGTCGCTGTACGGATAACCGCCAACCTCCAGCGCCATGCCCTGGTGATTCTGGTGAATCTTATCCAGCCGCGCGCGCGGGACTTTTTCCACCTTCACTTTGCGCTGGTTCGCCAGGGTCACGATCTCAGTGAAGCGGCCCTTGTCCTGCGCCCCTTCGGCCAGCAGCAGGGTAAAGATCTGCCTGCGGTTGGTTCGCAGTGTTTCATAGACGGCATTGCGGGAGTAGATGAATTCATTGGACATGCGTTGATTTTACTTGATATACGGCTTGTTCACTTCTTCCAGTTTCGTCTTCAACTCATCGAGCATTTGTGTTGAGACATTCTTCTGCGAAGTGGACAGGTCGGTCATCTCCTCGGGGTCGGCCTGGATGTCATACAACTGGACGAGTTCATCCACGCCGCGCTCCTGGTAGCCGAAGTAGTAGATCAACTTGTGATTGTCCTTGACGAGCGCCACCGACGCATGCGCGAGCGGATCGAACTGTCCGTTCTTGGAGGCCTTGACCGCGTAGACGCTCCGCCCGGGGGTTGGCTCCGCATAAGGGGGTAGGATCACGCCCTCAGTCCAGTCAGGGATGGGCTGGCCCGTGAGATGCAGCAAAGTCGGCAGCAGGTCGACGGCGCTGGTCGGGGTGTGGACATCCACGCGGGTCGGCTGATCAGGGTCGAAGATCAACAGCGGCACACGGATGACGGGCTGGTAGAGCGCGTTGGTGCTGTGTCCGCTGATGCCGCGCTCGTTCATCTCGCCGTGATCGGTGGTCAGCGCAATGACGGTGTTCTGCAGCAGGCCCGCAGATTCCAACTGGTCGAACAGGCGGCCAAACTCCCGATCCACGTACAGGATGAACTCGTCGTATTCCGCGCGGCGTTTGAGCAGGGCACTGTAGGGGACGCGCGCCGTGAACAGGTCCTGGGGTTTATCCAGCGGCCTGAGGTTGTCGTTTTCGAAATGGCCGATGTAGTCCATGGGCGCGTTGTACGGCCCATGCGGCGGAAGGAAGTGGAAGTACCCCACGAACGGCTGCGGGATGCGCGGCAGGCGGCTGCCAGTCCAGTCGATGGCAGACTCGAGCAGGAACTCGCTGCCCACGTCGCCCGTGGAGGGAATGCCGCGCGGGAAGGTCTGCTTGAGGTCGGCATAACGATTCTTCTGAAGCTCGCCGTACAGGTGCGAGAGGAACAGGGAGTAGGAATACCCGTCCTGCTTGACGTTCATGTTACGCGTCCAGGCCACAGAGGCGGAATCGTCATCGTTCTTGAAGAGCGAATGGATGAAGCCGTCGTAGGAACGCAGGAAGAGACTCTTCCACGGCACCAGCTCGTCGATGTCCGCCTGGAATTGTTCGAGCAGGGTGTTGGCCCAGCCGTTATGGGTATAAGTAATGCGATAGTAATCCTTGAAGGCGCTGAAGATGCTGCGCGAGACGAAATCCTGCGCCACGTCATCCCCGCCCCGCAGCGCGCGATGCGTCCACGGCAGGGTGCCCGTCAGCAGGGAGGCGGTGCCCGAGGAGGTGAAATTGCTGCCCGAGAAATGATTGTGATAGACGACGGCCCGCTCCGCCAGACGCGCGAGGTTGGGCATGGTCTCGCGCTGGTAGCCATGGAGCGATATGTTGTAGGCCGACCATGCGTCGAAGACGAGCACGAGCACGTTCTTGCGCCCATCCTGCTGCATCAGGTTCGGCAGGCCGAGGGAGCGCGCGGCCTGCGAAGTGGCATATCCCAGAGGCAGGGCGCCCGCCAGTTTGAGAAAATCACGGCGATTGAGTCGGGGATTCATGTTCAGCCTACCACACGTTGCGGACGATCACGAAGACCAGCCCGAGCACGTCGAAGAACAGGTAGAAGGCGCTCAACAGGGATAACCGCTCGATCAGGGCCTGGATGGACTTCACGGCCTTTTCCGAGCGCAGGATGAACCAGGCAGGGAGCGCCAGCGTCGGCGCGATCACAACGAAGGCCAGCGCATACAGAACGCGCACGGGATGTCCGTTCTGTGCCAGGAGGGAGAGGAACCAATCTGGCGCCTGGAGGTTCGCCAGGAAGTAAAGCTGGCTGAGCATCGACCAGAGCGAGGCGATCAGGAAGAGGACCGTCAGCAGGGCCACGCGCCTGTCCTTGTCCCAAACGGTCGAGACTAGAAAGCCGAGCAGGGCCATCACGATAAAGAGAATCAGGCTTTCGATGAAGGCGAAGAGCATGGCATAGGCGGCCACACCGAGGGCATCCCCGAAGTTGGTGCGTTCCGCCATCCAGGACAGGTCACGGAAGACGAGGATCAGCGTCCAGGCGTGCAGGGGAAAGGCGCACATCAGAAACAGGGACCACAGTCCCTGTTTGGAGTAGCGTTGGGCAAGAAAATGAGTCAAGTCGTTCGGTCCTTTGGTTGGGTTGGGGCGATTATACAACCGATATTTTGTTCAAATGTCCTTCGACTGCGCCGCAAAGAACGCGGCTCCGCTCAGGGCGAAGTAGTCTCATACAGGTTGACTTCGGCCAGCTTGGCTTTCAACTCGTCCAACAGTTGACGGGTCAACTCGGACTGGGAGGTGGAGAGGTCGTGCAGTTCCTCGGGGTCGGAGGCGAGGTCGTAGAGTTCGATGCGCTCGGTTCCCTTGAGTTCAGGATAACCGAAGAAGTACATCAATTTGTAATGGTCCCTTATGTGCGCGACGGTGGCCTCGGTGAGCGGACCGTGCAAAGGGGTATTGCGCGCCTCGATGGTGTAGATGCTCCGCTCGGGGGGCGGGGAACTGAACGGAGGCAGGATCAGGCCCTCGCTCCAGGCGGCGGGCGGCTGGCCCGTGACGTGCAGCAGGGTGGGCAGCAGGTCGACGGCGCTGGTCGGGGTGTGGATGTCCATCCGCTCCCTGCGCCCAGGCTCGAAGATCATCAGCGGCACGTGGATGACGGGTTCGTACAGCACGGGCGTGGCGTGGCCGCCGATGCCGCGCTCGAACATCTCGCCGTGGTCAGAGGTCAGCACCAGCCAGGTGTCGTCGAGGATGCCCGAGGTTTCGAGCAGATCGAAGAGGCGGCCGAACTCCTGGTCAACGTACAGGACGAACTCATCGTAGTGGCGGCGGTCGTCCAGCAGGGAGTCGCTCGCGGCCATCGGCGTATCGGAGGAGGCCGCGCCGCTGAACAGGTCAGTGGGTTTCGCGGGAACCTGGAAGCCATCGCCCTTGAAGAAGTTGTTGAACTCGCGCCGCGTTCGGTACGGATAATGCGGCGGCAGAAAGTGGAAGTAACCCAGGAACGGGCGGGCGGCCTGCTCGACCCGTCCCTCCAGCGCGTCGATGGCCTGTTCGAGGATGAAGTAATTGTCGCCGTTGACCGCCGGCAGGCCGCGCGGAAAAAGTTCCTTCACCTCGTCCAGGCTGCGGCCATGGAGCAGTTCGTACAGGCGCGAGAGGAATAGGGAATAGGCGTAGCCCTGGTCGGCCTTCTTAATGATACGCACCCAACTGACGGCGGCAATGTCCTGGTCGCCGCCGAACAAAGCCCCGACGTAGGCGTCGTTGGTCAGGAAATATTCGGGGCGCGGAATCCACTCGTCGAGGTCGGCGCGGAATTGTTCGAGCAGGAAGTCAGCCACGCTGTTGTGGGTGTAGGCGATGCGCTGATGATCGGGGAAGGCGTGGAAGAGGTTCTTCTGCGTAAAGGAGGCGTCGGCGACGGCATTCAGATCGAAGGCGCGGTGCGACCAGGGCAGTGCGCCCGTCAGCAGGGAGGCGGTGCCCGGCGTGGTGAAGTTTCCGCCCGCGTGATGGTTGTGATAGACGATGGCCCGCTCCGCCAGGCGCGCCAGGTTGGGCGTGGTCCCGCGCCCATAGCCGTACAGGGAGATGTGCCGCGCCGACCAGGCGTCGAAGACGATCACCAGCACGTTCTGCTTTTCGCCGTTCAGCGACCTGGCCATGCGCGCGGAAATATATCCCAGCGGCAGGGCGCTGGCCAGTTTGAGAAAGTCGCGGCGGGTGAAGGAAGATTTCATGGTGTGGTTTACGATTTTGGAAATATGGCCCCGATTGTACTTGAAAAGGAAGTGGGGTGGATGATGGGCATACGGTGAAGAACCCGCCATCGAACCGCAAAGCAATGAAGACCGCGAAGAAAAAAATAAGCCTTTGCGCTCTTCGCGGTTTAAAAAGAACTGGAGTGGACTTTGCAGGCCCACCCCAGTTGCGGTTAGAACATTTCCTTATTTTCCTTGACCCAGTTGAAGAGGCGCTCGATGCCTTCCTCCAGGCTGATCTTCGGCTTCCAGCCCAGTTCGCGCTGGGCCTTGCGGTAATCAGCGTAGAAGACGCGCTGATCGCCGGGGCGCCAGTCGCCGCGCGCCACGTAGATGGTTTTGCCGAGCATGCGCTCGATCATCGGGCCGAACTCGCTCCACACGGCCAGGACGTTTTCCACGCCGCCGCCCATGTTGTAGACCCGCCCCTTTGCCATGTCGATATTGGCGATGGCCGCGTCGTAGGCGTCCAGTAGATCGTCCACGTGCAGCACGTCGCGCACCTGTTTGCCGTCGCCGTAGATGGTGATCTGGTGCCCCGTCACGGCGGCGATGATCATCCACGCCAGCCAGCCCTGATCCTCCACGCCGAACTGGCGCGGACCGTAGATGCAGCTCTGGCGGAAGACCACCGTCGGCAGGCCGTAGATGCGGAAGTAGTCGCGCACGTACTGGTCGCCCGTGCCCTTCGAACAGCCGTAGGGCGAGTGGAAGTCCAGCGGCTGGTCTTCGGCGGCGCCGTAGGTCAGATCCTTGTAGTGCCAGCGCGTGGCGTCCTCGACAATCTCGACCTCGTCCATGCCGCCGTAGACCTTGTTGGTGGAGGCATAAATGAAGGTGGGATTGCGCCCCGAGGCACGCGCCGCTTCGAGGACATTGAACGTGCCGAGGGCGTTGATCTCGAAGTCCTCGCGCGGCTCGACCACCGAGGTGGTGACGGCCACCTGCCCCGCAAGGTGGACGATCACGTCCGCCCCTTTGGCGGCTTCCGTGATGGCGGCCGAATCGCGCACGTCGGCGGTGAGCATGGTGAAGGCGTCCGCGCCGTGGGTCTTCCTCAGCCAATCGAGGTTGCGCGGAGCGCCGCCGCGGCTGAGGTTGTCAAAGACCGTGACCTTCTCTCCGCGCGCCACCAGTCGATTCACGTAGTTGGAACCAATAAAGCCAGCGCCACCGGTAACCAGATAATTTTTTGTCATGTATCAACTCCATTCTATTCCACGTCATTGCGAGGAGCGTTCTTTGCGACGAAGCAATCTCAGAATGATTAGAAGATTGCTTCGTCGTCGCTGCGCTCCTCCTCGCAACGACATTACTCTTTTTTATTCCTCAACGCCAGCAGTTCGTGATAGATGTCGGGCAGGCTCTGTCCTTCGCGGATCAGGCCGAGGCCGCCGACAACGATGCTGTTAAGGTAGTTGTAGACGCGCGCCGTCAACGCCACCGCCAGCGACGTGGACTGGTCGCCCGTGAGCAGGGTCAGGGCGGCGCTGATGGCGCCCTCGAAGGTGCCGACTCCACCGGGCAGGGCGGGGATCGCTCCGCCGAAGGCCGCCGCGCCGAGAATGAAAAGCGTCCACACGGGCTGGGCCTGCGGGAAGAACGAAAGCGTGATCAGGTAATAGGACACCAGCGCCACGGCCCAGTTGAGCGTCATCCAGAACAGAAAGCGCAGGAACAGCCAGCCGTCGGTCAGCACGCCCAGACCCGCAAAAAAGGATTCGAGGAAATTTCCGCCGAACTTTTGCAGGGCGGGCCAGCGATGACTCCACTTGTGGAACAGGTCGAGCGCCCACTGGTTGTTGCGCGCCAGCACATACATCATGACCAGGCCAAAGAGCACCAGGCCGCCGACGATGTAGCCGATGCGCTCGGAGCCTTCCGAGCCGACCACGAAGGGCAGGGAGGCCAGCAGAAATCCAGCCGAAAAGGCCAGGTCGACGGTGCGTTCGATGACGATGGTGGGCAGGATCTCACCGACCTGTATCCCCGACTTGCGGCTGAGCAGGAAAGCCCGCCCGATCTCACCCAGGCGGAAGGGCAGGAAGTTGTTCAGCAGGTAGCCTTCACCCGCCGAAAGGAGCACGTCCGTGTAACGGGGCTTGTCGCGCAGCAGGGTCTGCCAGACCTTGGCGCGGATCGCCAGCCACACGAAGGACAGAATGGCGGAGACGCCCAGGATGGCATAGTTCGCGTTGCGGATCGCCTCGCCCAGGGTGCGGAAGTCGATGAAGTAGAAGAGCGCCGCGATCAGCGCAATGCCGACTAGGGCGCCAGGCAGCCAGCGTTTTGAGTCTTTGAGAAATTGGGACATTTTTTCAACCACAAAGGCCACAAAGGAACACAAAGGGAAGAACAGGTTTCAGAATCCTTCGTGCCCTTTGTGTCCTTTGTGTTTAAGAATTACTCTTCATCCAACTTAAGGACGGCCATGAAGGCGTCCTGGGGAATTTCCACGTTGCCGACCATCTTGAGGCGCTTCTTGCCGCGCTTCTGTTTTTCGAGCAGTTTCTTCTTGCGGCTGATGTCGCCGCCGTAACACTTGGCAAGCACGTCCTTGCGCGTGGCCTTGACGTTGGCGCGGCTGATGATGCGTCCACCCGAGGCGGCCTGGATGGCGACATCGTACAACTGGCGCGGAATCAACTCTTTCAGCTTGGTGATGAGGCGCTGGCCCTTGTGGTAGGCGTCCTTCTCGTGGACGATGGCGGCCAGCGCGTCGACCGGGTCGCCGTTGACCAGGATCTCCAGCTTCTGGAGAGTGTCCGCGCGGTATTCGAGGAACTGGTAGTCGAGCGAGGCATAGCCCTTGGTGCGCGACTTCAACAGGTCGAAGAAGTCGATGATGATCTCGGACAGCGGAATCTCGAAGTCGAGTTGCACGCGGTGCGGGGCGGGGTATTCCTGCTGTTTAAAGATGCCGCGCCGCTTGGTGACCAGGTCCATGATCGGGCCGTAGTAGTCGGTGGGCGTGATGATCTCGATGTTCATCCACGGTTCGCGGATCTCGGCGATGGTGCCCGGGTCGGGCAGCTCGGCGGGCGAGTCGACGGTGACGACCTCGCCAGTCAGCGTGGCCACCTCGTATTCCACCGAGGGCGCGGTGAAGAGCACGTCCAGCAGGTACTCGCGCTCAATGCGCTCCTGGATGATCTCCATGTGGAAGAGACCCAGGAAGCCAGCGCGGAAGCCGAAGCCCAGCGCCTGTGAGGTCTCGGGCGCGAAGGTCAACGAGGCATCGTTGAGCTGCAGCTTGTCGAGCGACTCGCGCAGGTCGGTGTAATCGTCCGCTTCGACGGGGTAGATGCCCGCGAAGACCATCGGCTTGGGGGTGCGGTAGCCAGGCAGGGGTTCGGAAGCAGGCTCGGCGGCGCGGGTGATTGTGTCGCCCACACGGCACTCGTGCACGGTTTTAAATCCCGTGGCGATATAACCGACTTCACCCGATCCCAGCGCCTGGACGGGTTTCATGCCGGGCGCGAAGATGCCGATCTCAACGGGACGCATATCCACCTTGGTGGCGAACATGCGCAGCACGTCGGTGGACTTGAGCGAGCCTTCGATCACGCGGATGTAGGCGATAACGCCCTTGTAGGAGTCGTAATGCGAGTCGAAGATCAGCGCGCGCAGGGGGACGCTGTCGGCGTCGCGGGGCGGCGGCACGCGCTGGACGATGGCTTCGAGCACCTGCTCCACGTTCAGACCGTCCTTGGCCGAGATGCGGATCACCTCGTCGGCGGGGGTGCCGATCAGGCTGGAGATGTCCTCGGCCACCTCGTCGGGACGGGCCGAAGGAAGGTCGATCTTGTTGATGACGGGGATGATGGTCAGGTCGGCTTCGAGGGCCTGATACAGGTTGGCCAGCGTCTGGGCCTCGATGCCCTGGGTCGCATCCACCACGAGGACGGCGCCTTCGCAGGCCTTGAGCGCGCGGCTGACCTCGTAGCCGAAGTCGACGTGCCCGGGCGTGTCGATCAGGTTGATCTCGTATTTGTTCGCGTCGTTGGCGGTGTAGTACATGCGCACGGCCGAGGCCTTGATGGTGACGCCCTTCTCGCGTTCGAGATCCATCGTGTCGAGAATTTGCGCGGACATATCCCGCTCGGAGATGGTGCCGGTCAGTTGCAGCAAACGGTCGGCCAGCGTGGACTTGCCGTGGTCGACGTGCGCGATAATGCAGAAATTACGGATATGGTCTGTCATCGTTCAGGAAGGTTTCATCTCTCTGGAAAATTCTATTTCAAGGTGAGTAATGTTCGCTGCGGCCCTTAAGAGCGATGCGAAGTATACCCGAGATTTCAACGCTCGACGTCCAACGTTAAACGTTTAACGTTCCCAGCACTTCTGCGCATCCATCCGCTCCCAATGATAGCAGCATGCATCCCTTCCCGCTCTTACATCTTTGCCAGCAGTTCGGTCTTCTTCTGCTTGAATTCCTCTTCGGTGACGATGCCCTTCTTGCGCAGTTCGTCCAGGTCGGCGATCAGGGCGGGGATGCTCTTGCCAGGCTGGGCCTGGACCGCCATGCCCTCGAAGCCGAGTTTCTCCTTGGAGTTGAGCATGGCCGTCTTGAATTTGACCGGGTCGCCGATGCGCTTGAACAGGTTGACGCCGATTTCGCTGGCGGTCAGGATCTCGATGTCGCCGTAGTCGAACATCCGCCCGAAGAAGGACTGCGTCATCTTGACGTCGTTGACCTTCTCCAGCGAGGAGTCCACCACATTCTTGTTGAAGATGCCCGAGATCTGGATCACGCGGCGGTTGGTGACCAGGTACTGGTGGTTGCTCCAGACCAGGATATCGCGTGTCATGCTGCCCAGCGGCAGCAGCACCAGCACGAAGCCGATGGCCGCCAACGGGAAATACGCGCTCGCCACGCTGAAGATGGCGATCAACAGCAGGGTGATGGTGATCTCGGCCACGATCGCGCTGAAGAGCACGAATCCGTGCTGGCGCGTGCTCAACAGGATGCGCTCACTCTCGCCCAACATGCTCTGGATGTAGTCTTTTGCCATGGTTATCTCCTGGGATGCGCTCATGATTGCGATACGGGAAGGCTGGCGAAAGGGGATCGCCGCGGTTGCCTGCATAATTCTAGCATCGAACCCCAAAGCCGCCATCACCGATTCTTCTCACTCATGCCCAAAAGAGGATGATTGTCCATTGCAAAGGCGGGCGCAAACCAATACAATCACCCTGATGACGCATGAACGTGACCGCAAGAGCCTTTGGGCCGTAAATTTGGGATTGGGGATCAATATCGCTCTAGCCGCTGTCAAAACCACATTTGGCGTGATTGGTCACAGCCCCGCGCTGCTGGCCGAGGGCATCAACTCCACCTCGGACGTGGCCTATTACATCGTAGCCAGCATCTTCATGCGCCTGGCCAACAAACCCGCCGACAACGAGCATCCCTACGGACACCGCCAATTGGAGAGCATCGCCTCGCTGGTGGTGGGCGCCTTCGTGGTCTCCACAGCGGTGGCCGTCTTTTGGGATGCGGTGGACAAGATCTGGGACCTGTCCGACGGGAATCTGTCCACGCTGGGATCACATCCGCTTGCGCTGTGGGTGGCGCTCGCCACGGTGGTGATCAAGATCGGGCTGTTTATCTACGTCCGCAGGCTGGGACGCGAAACCCGCAACCCCGTGGTCGACGCCCTGGCCTACGACCACCGCAACGACATTTTCTCCGCCTCGGCCGCCTCCGTGGGCATCTTCCTCGGCCAGCGCGGACTCCCCTGGGTGGATCCGCTGGCGGGCGCGCTGGTGGCCCTGCTGATCCTGCGCACGGGCATCTACATCCTGCGCGAATCCTCGGTCGAGTTGATGGATGCGGTGCCGAGCCGGGACCTGGCCGAACAGATCTCGAAACTGCTCAAGACCCTGCCCGGCGTCGAGCAGCTGGAGGAGATGCAGGCGCACCGCTTCGGCCCGCACATCGTGGTCAACCTGACCATCGGCATCGACGGACGGCTGACCGTCCACGCGGGGGATGCCATCGCCACGAAGGTGGAGGCCCTGCTCTACCACTCGGTCCCCAACCTGCGGCGGGTGCACGTCCACTACCACCCTGCCGACAAGGCCCATCACGATATGACCATCGAGCAGATCCTGGCCGAAGGCCGCCGTCACCTGTGGGGCGACGACACGCAGTATTACGATAATTAAAAAAGACCTGACAGGTCTCCTCGGGATCGTGGCCGGTCAGGCTCCCAATCCCCGCAATCGCTGCGGTCCATCATGGCGCGGATGAGACCTGTCAGGTCTTAAGTTTAATTCAAAAGGCGCAGCCACGAGTGTGACTGCGCCTTCTTTCATCTTTCCTCTTTCTTCCTACAACCGTTCCAGTTCCTCGACCTGCTCCCTGATCACGTCGAAGCCGCCCTGCCAGAAGGCCACCGAGCGGATGTCGATGCCCGCCTCGGCCAGGATCTGCGCGGGCACTTCCGATCCGCCCGCGGCCAGGATCTTGCGGTATTTCGGCTTGAAGGAGTCACCCTCGGCCTTGAACTGCTTGTAGAGCGAGAGCACCAGCAGCTTGCCAAACGCATAAGCATACACGTAGAACGGGGTGTGATAGAAGTGCGGGATGGCAACCCATTCCCATTTGTAATCCTCGCTCAACTCGAGCGAGTCGCCGAACTGCTCTCTGAGATTCTCCAGGTACATGGCCGAGACCTCGTCCACGCTGGCGTTCTTCAGGATCATATCGTGAGCCTTGCGCTCGAACATGGCGAAGAAGGCCTGGCGTCCGATGGTGGCATACGAGTCGTCCACCTGGCGGAAGAGGATGTCGCGGCGCACGTCCTCGTCGGTTTCGGTGGCCAGCATCTTTTCGACCAGCATCATCTCGCCGAAGGTGGAGGCGGTCTCCGCCAGCGGCAGGGACGAGTGGAAGGTGAAGGTGCTGTGATGCGAAGCCAGCATGGCGTGGATGGCGTGTCCCAGTTCGTGGGCCAGGGTGGCCACTTCGCGCGCGCTGCCCTGGAAGTTGACCAGCACGTAGGGCGTGGTCTCGGGCAGCACCGAGGCGCAGAACGCGCCGCCGCGTTTGCCCTTGCGGATCTCGCTGTCGAGGTGGTTCTCGTCGAAGACGCGCTGGGCCAGCTTCCCGAATTCAGGATGGAAGGCGTTGAACGAGTCAAGCACCATGTCCGCGGCCTGTTCGAAAGAATATTGCTTGTCCGAGCCCGCCACGGGGGCGTAGATGTCATAACGCTTGATCTTCTTCACACCCAGTTGTTTGGCTTTCAATTTGAAGAAACGCTGGAAGACGTCCGCGTTCTTGCGCGCCACGTCCAACAGTGCGTCCACAGCCTCGTCGGGGATGTCGTTTCCCAGGTTGCGGGCCGAGATGGGCGTCTTGAACTTGCGCAGGCTGATGTTCTCGTTGTACCAGTCGCGCACGCGGGTCTGGTACATCTGCCCGAGGATCGGGCCGTCCGCCGCATACACGCGGAACTGCTCCTGGTAGGCCTTGGCGCGCACCTTCGGGTCGGTGCTGTAGAAGAAGCCCGACAACTGGGCGCGGGTCAAATCCTGGGTTTTGCCGTCCACCTTGAATTTGAAGACGTAACGGTTGGTGATCGAGTCGTACAGGTTGATGAGTGCGCTGGCGCCCGTCACATCCTTGATGTTGACCACCTTCTCCTCAGGCTCGGTCAGCGTGTGCGGCTTGAAGTGGCGCATCTCTTCGAGGAAATAGCGGTAATCGCCCGAGGCATCCATCAGGCGCTGGGCGTTGGCGTCGTCCAGTTCCTTCCACCACAGACTGAAGAACAGCACGCGGTTCTGGATGTCGGCTTCGAACTGCTGGACGCGGTTCTGCAAGGTCTGCGCGGACTGGTCCTGCGTGTCGGCGGAGAAGGCCAGCCCGGCGAACGCATCCAGTTTGTGGATGATGCGGGTGGTGTCTTCCAGCGATTTCACGACGTGCAGGAACTCGTCGACGGGCACCTCGGGGCGCAGCTTGCCGCGCACTCCCTCGAACGAGGTCACCTGCTCTTCGATCTGGTCAAAGGCTGATTCAAGGTCGGGGCTGTCGTAGCCTGAATATAAATCCTTCAGGCTCCAGCGGGTTAAGGGGTAGGACATTGAACTCTCCTATTAGGGTAATCGGACGGAGCCTAATTTTACTCCGGCCTTTGGAATTATGGCGCGACGGCAAAGTGATTTTTCAACGTGTAGTAGATGTAGTTCTCCCACAACGGGACGATGTCCGCTTCGTGATAATCGTGGTCCGAGAAGGTCTGGAAGATGATCCGTCCCTCATCACAGGTGGCCAACACCCCTTCCTGGCCCGATTTGGCGGTCAGCCCCGCCAGCATGGTCGCATCTCCGCTTCCGCCGAGGCGAATCTGGTCGCCTGTCTGGTTAGCCCAGAAACGGTTGTAGTGCAGCAGCGGCAGGACGACGTTCGGTTCGTTGAAGACCGGGTGGGTTGGCTCCCACCAGTAGATCGAATCCGCCAGGTCGTAATCCTTGCGATAGGCGATGCCGCACCTGCTCATGATCTTGTTGATTGGGCCATTGGCTTCGCGGTCGAGGTACCAGACCTCCACGATCAATGCGGCTTTGTCGCGGATCAGGCGGGTGTTGATTACATCCCAAAACTCACCGGAGATCTTGTCCTTGTCCTCCGCGCCCACGATGATCAGATCATAGACGACCCCGGAGTTCAAGTATTCCATGAAGTGCCCGCTGTACGAGCCGGTCCACGTGTACTTCAGCCCCAGGTTGTCCAGCGCGTCGCGGATCCACAGGCCGATATTGCGTTCATCCGTGTTCTCGTACACCAGGATTTTGGCCGTCTTCATGCGCGCCATAATATCCTGGGTGGCGGTCGGCAGCGGCTCGGTCTGTGGAAGGGCCGCCGTGGGCGGAGCCTGCGTCGGGGCGGGCGGCGGCGGGAGCGTGGGCGCGGGCTGGTTGTTGAGCGAGGCCTGGGTCAATTGCAGCGCCATGGCCGTGGCTTGCAATTCCAGCACGGCCTTGGTCGCATCATAGGCGGGCGGGGCGTTGTTGCTCACGGGCGGGCTGACCGAAATCGAGCAGGCCAGCACAAACAGGAGAACCATCGCCGCAACCACGGCCATTCTTCGAAGATGCAAACGTGATGACATACTGCCTCCAATCCGTCGATCCCGATTCGATGCGCGTCCTTGCTGAAATAATTATATGCTGAATCGAAAGCGAATATCAATCACAGCCAGTGAAGATCTCCCGCGCGGTATCCGTCAGCGGGATTAAATCTTGTCGCCCAACAGGGGCAGGCACCCGTCAATCACACGCATCCCCCGGGCGAATTTGGGTCACATATTTTCGAAACATGCCAAAGGGATCGGATGCCTGCAGGGGGGAATTCGTAATACGTCAATGCCAGGCAATCGCCTTCCGAGAATAAAGCCTCATATTCTTCCGGCACCTGCGTATCGAAAGACCAGCCACTCTCCTGGAAGAAAAGCGTGATATTCCCACTTTGGCCCTTCGATATATTCCAAACCTGACTGTGTATCGTCCGGGGGTCACGGGTCACAGCCAGGGCGACGCTGGAACCAACCCAGAGCGTGTAGCTCAGCCCAAATAAAACCAGCCATACCAATAAATTTTGCAGGACCGGGTCGATTTTGAGGCGGGAACGCAGTCTCAAACTTTTCGATGCGAAACCGATTTTCGTATTGGCAAAAACGCCCGTCACGGTGAGGGCCAGGCCGAACCAGAGGCCGCACAGATCCGGTGTTTGCAAATAAACGCCCAGCAGCGCCAGGCCAAGGACCACGATTGCCGTGCGCAGGAGGATCTTCGTATTACGACGCACAAAAAACAAACAGGCCAGCAGTTCCAGGGCCAGCACGGCGGCGTATGCAAGAACAACCGTCCGTCCGATGGCATCCACGACACTTCTGTCAATCAGGAATTCATCCATGGCATTCCTCCAACGTGACAATGGGTTCGCACAAGCGCCGCCTGTCACGCGCGCTGGTTATGGCGCCGTGATAAATGGCCCCGCACAGGCGAAGCCTACCGGCGCGCGCAGTTCCTCGAATGTATACATGTCGATGTACAGGACAACGGGGCTGTCCAGCCCGCTGATCCTGTAGGCGTCCAAAATCGTGTCGTTTCCCATCATCGAACCTTCCCGCACATACGTGAGCGGTTCCCCGTTCGGGCCGAGCAGGTTGTCGAGGAAGGCCCGTTCCCGTTGGACGCCCGAGAAGAAGTCCCCGCCAACCTTGATCGGATTCTCGATGGTGAAGCCGTAGGTTTCATCGGTCGAAATCGGACAGGTCCCCAGACCTTGCAACTCGACCGTCGCGGTCGGCTCGGGCGTCTCGCTTGGCGCAGGAGTGGGCGTGAATGTGGACGTTGGCACAGGCGTGGAAGTGCTCGTCGGCAGGGGCGTAAAGGTGAACGTCGCGGTTGGGGTCGAGGTGGGCGGCGCGAACAACGGGGAAGTGCAGCCGGTCAGGAACATGGCCAATACGAGTGCGGGGAAAAATCTGAATGCGTCTTTCATGGTTTCCTCTCCTTCTTCATTGATGATCAAATTATAGTCGTGTCCGAAATGGAATGCGAGTCTTCCAACCCGCATCCCGTCTTCACTGCGCCGTGTTGCCCCCGTCCACCAGGAGCAGGTGTCCCGTCACGAAGGATGAATCGTCCGAGGCCAGGAACAGCACGACGCGGGCGATCTCCCCGGGCTGGCCGAAGCGTCCCATCGGAAGGTAGGCGCTGGCTTCCCGGATCGCCTCCTCGACCGAAACAGGGTCCGAGCCTTCGAAATAGCCCTTCTCGATCCAACGGTCGACGAAGGTGTCACCCGGGCAGACGGCGTTGACGCGGATGTTGTCGCGCGCAAAATCCAGCGCCATCGACTTGGTCATCAGTCCCACCGCGCCCTTGCTGGCGATGTATGGGAACGCATCCCTGCCCGCCACCACCGACCAGTCCGAGCCGTTGTTGACGATCACGCCGCCGCCCTGACGTTTCATATGCGGCAGCACCAGCTTGCTCATGCGCCAGACCGCCGTCACGTTCAGGGCCAGCGTGGCATTCCAGACCTCCTCTTCCAGCGTTTCAGCCGTACCCTTCGTGACGATGCCCGCGTTATTGAACAGGATGTCGATGCGGCCAAACTCCGCCAGGGCGGATTCCACCGTCCGCAGACAATCCTCCGCCCGGGCGTGATCCGCTTCGACGAAGAGACAGCGCGCGCCCCTCTGCCTGCATTCCGCTTCGACGGCTTTTCCCAACTCCGAACGGCGTCCCGTCAAAACCAGGTGCGCGCCCTCGTCCGCGAACAGCAGGGCGGTGGCCTTCCCGATACCCGAGGTCGCGCCCGTGATCAGGGCGACTTTGCCCGACAGTTTGTTCGTCATATCCGCAGCCTCAGGGAAGCTGGATTCCGAGGAAGTCCAGCCCATAGGGGATCCCGGCCAACAAGGCGCTCAGCACCAGGAACCAGACGACCCAGGCCGCCAGGCCAAAGCCAACCGCGGCCAGGCCATCGTCGGGGGAATAGGGTCTGCCCTCCCGCTGCAGGCGACCGTCCAGGTTCCTGCCCACGAGGTGGAAGCAGGCCGCGGAAACCAGGTTGAGGGCGATCAAAAGCAAATCTGCAATGGGCACGTACAGGCCGACGGCCGTCAGCGCCAGGGTGGCGGCGCCCCATAGCCAGAACATCCTGCGATAGGCGCGCCCGTCGCCGATCCGCTTGAGGTTGGCCAGCGACAACGCAAAGCCGACGGGGAATCCGCCCACAATGGACACCAGGCCGATCGTACGCGGGCTGAACAGGAGCAGCGGTTTGGGCGCAGCTTCTCTGGCGGGGACTGATTGATCGGACATTTCGAATCCTTTCTCTTGCTCAGGGAAATCATCCCTGTGTAAATTTCTTTTGATAGATGCGGTAGCGCTTGTATTCCAGTGCGCCCAGGTGCAGGGCCAGCGGACGGGTATCGGGGTTTTCCTCGCCCGTGATGGACAGGTCGGCCCAGGTGTAGCCGCGGGCCACGGCGCGGCGCACCATCTCGGCAAAGAGCAGCACGCCCACACCCGTATCCCAATATTCGGGCGGCACCAGCACGCTCTTGATCGCCAGGCATTTCGGCTTGCGGCGCATGTGCCAGGCCAGCTTGAGATAATCCCACGGGTGGCACAGCCCGTTGACGTGGATCAGCACCTCGTTCATATTGTCCACGCCGGGGAAGAAGCCCGCGGGCCTGCCGTCCACCTCGGCGAACAGGATCAACTCGGGGTCGACCACGTCCGCCATCGGCTTGAGCATCTCCTCGACCATCTCGCGCGGCCAGGGCGTGAAACCGTCCAGGTGCGCCAGGGAGCGGTTGGTCAGGTCCCAGACACGGTCGATCTCCCCATCCACATCCTTGAGGTTTGCGCCGCGCACCAGGATGTCCGGCCTGCGGGCGCGGATCTTCTCCGCCAGGCGCATCAGCCGCTGGAGCTTGGGATTCTCCAGGTCGAGGTCGACTGCGTAGGCCAGGCCGTCGTCGGCGCGCCGCTGCATGCCGAAGCGGTCGAAGTACTCGGCATAATAGGGCGGGGTGTGCCCGCACCAGAGCACGGGCGGACGGTCGCGGCCTGCAATGAGCAGCCCGCGCGAGTCATCGTAATTGAGATTGTACGGGCCGTAGAGACCGGTCAAATCGTGCTCACGCGCCCAGGACTCGGCCCGCGCCAGGAGCGCTTCGGCCACGGCAAAGTCCTCGATGCACTCGAAGAAGCCGATCATGCACTCGCCTTGGCCTTTGAATTTTGTGGCGGCCTGATCCTCGGCACAGCAGATCGTGCCAAGCGGCTGTCCGTCCCGCCAGGCGATGAACAGGTCGGCGTAGCCGTTTTTGAAGAAGCCGCCGCGCCGCGGGTCGATGGTCTTCGCCCGCTCCGCGAGGATGGGCGGCACCCAGAGCGGATCGCCCTTGTAGATCCGCCAGGGAAAGGTCAGGAAGGTGCGGCGTTCGCGCGGGGTGAGGACGGGCAGGACTTCCAACATGCGCAGCTCAAATCGTCATCAGGAGGATCGCGGCCAGGGAAAAGGCGATGCCGATCCACTGGTTGCGCGAGAGCCGTTCGTGCAGGAAGATCCAGGCCAGCAGCACCGTCCCGCCGGGATAGAGCGCGCCCAACACCGCTGAGACATCCATGCGCCCCGTCTGGCCCGCGAGGATAAAGAACCCATTTCCAAGGATGTCGAGGGTGCCGTTCAGGAAGATCACCGACCACGAGCCTTTGGCCACGGTCAACGGTTCACGGCGCAGGATCATGAAGACGGTCAGGACCAGCATGCCCCCCGAGCGCGAGCCGACCATCGGCCAGAACAGGGAGGTTTCCTGCGTGGCGAGGTTCATCAGCACGAAGTACAGGCCGAAGCCGATGCCCGCCAGCAGGGGCAGTTTCAGGTCCGCGATATGGGAGAGGATGTCGGTGACGCCATCCCGACCCTGCGAGATCATCCACACCGCCGCGAGGGCGAAGCCGAAGCCGACGAAGGTCCACAGCGAGGGGAAGCCCTCAGTCGCCGCGCCGACAATGACGGGCAGGACCGCCGCCAGCAGGGCCGAGACGGGTGTGGCGATGCTCATCAAGCCCGTGGTCATGGAGTGATAGAGCAGCAGCAGGCCGATGGTGCCGAGCGCGCCCGCCAGCGTGGTCAGCCCCCAGACCATCGCAGGCGGGACAGGTTGGTTGTCCAGGTATGAAAGCGCGAGGACAGCCGCCAGCCCGATGATCTCGCCATAGAAGACAGCCCGCAGCGCGCCCGTCCTGCGGGCGGCCAACCCGCCTGTAAAATCTCCCGCGCCCCAGGTCAGGGCCGAGAGCAGTCCGTAGATGATGGGAAGCAAAATTATTCAACCTTTCGGACCGCGGACTTCAGTCCGCGTTGTTTGAAAAATGCGGACTGAAGTCCGCACTCCGTGTTCGTTCTAAAACTTATCATCATCAAACAAATCGTACACTGGAAAATCCTGAAGACGATTATCCAGCCATTCACTGCCATCATCCTTCACGTAATGTGGATAACTGGAAAAAGCCCAACTTTCTGTATTCTGAACGTACCCGTGCTTTACAGGATTGTAATGAATGTAATTGAAGCGCGTCCAAAAATCCTTTTCGCCACGAATGCAGGTGTCCCAGTAGCTATACCAAACCTGTCTGCCGCGTGACTGATCCAAATCATTCATATCATGGGATGTGCGTCCATGGAGACGTTTCATGAACTTTCCCAAGTCTACTCCGGCTTGCGGAAGAAAGAGAAGGTGATAGTGGTTTGACAACACGACCCAGGCGGTCAAATTGATTCTGAATTCATCCACCAGGCTAAGAAGAACATCCGCCCAAATTTTAAGATGAGCATCAGAGGATAAAATGCGCGATTTGTTCACAGTGGATGCGGTGACAAAATACCAGGCTTCACCCATATATAGATGAGGTGGGCGGTGTTGGGAGGTGGACCATTCCATGATTTATGTTTTTTCCGGACTGCGGACTTCAGTCTGCCGTAGAAACTAAACGCGGACTAAAGTCCGCAGTCCTATTTTCCTACTTTCCCGCCGCCTGCGCGCGATCCAATACCTTTTGCGCGTTCTTGAGCAGCGGCATGTCGATCATCTTTCCATCCAGTGCGTAGGCGCCTTTGCCTTCCTTCTGGTTGGCCTCGAAGGTCTCGACCACGCGCCTGGCGTAGGCGATAGCTTCGTTGCTGGGCGTGAATGCAGCCTGGACGGGTCCAACCTGCGCAGGGTGGATGATCTGCTTGCCCGTGAAGCCCAGCCGCGCGCCTGCCTCGGACTCGGCGCGCAGGGCGTCGAGATCCTTGAAGTCGATGGTGACGATGTCGATGGCCTGCAAATCGTAGGCCGCGCAGGCAGTGACCACGGACTCGCGCGCGTACAGCAACTCGAGCGCATCTTTTGTGCGCGTCGCGCCGACGCTGGCCGCGAAGTCCTCGCCACCGAAGATGATCGCGTCCAGGCGTTTGTCGGAACCCGCGATTTCTTTAAGGTTCAAGATGCCCCTGGCCGTCTCGACCAGAATGATCATGCGGATGCCGCCCAGCGGCAGGCCGTGGGACAGTTCATACGACTCGATGCGGCTGCTGACCCAGGTCACCTGCTCGGGCGACTCGACCTTGGGCACGGCAATGGAATCGGGGCGGGCCTCCAGCGCGGCGGCGAGATCGTCCGCCTCCCAGCCCGAACCGATGCTGTTGATGCGGATGCAGCGCTCGGAATCGCCGAAGTCCAGTTCGCGCATGGCCTGCGCAATGACGGCGCGCGCCTCGGCCTTCCTGTTGATGGCGGTGCCATCCTCCAGATCCATGCAAATGCTGTCCACGCCGAGGGTGGCGGCTTTTTCGATCTTGCGGCGGTCATCGCCGGGCATGTATAAAATAGCGCGTCGGGAATGCATAGGTCTCCGTTTGAAAGTTGGAAGGTGACTGGCTGACTTTTAAACCTTCACGTCTGTGACGGTTTTGGGAATATCGGGAATCGTTGGGGGTTCGAACAAAACTTTGACATCGTTGCGGAGGAGATAAAACAGAGGCACTAAAAATATGAGGGTCATCCATGCGACGATAATGAGGATACCGTGGGAAGCATCCAAGTCACCGAATATCGATTGGAATCTTAGCGGCATTTTAAAGTTTGTCAGCGATAAGAAAAACAATGACATGCCAAACTGAAGCAGATTCCAGCATAGTATAACAAGCGCCCATATTCGTCCATTTTTATCAAATATCATCAACTGAAAACCTGCAATAAGCAGTAGGCAAATCTGAATTGGCGTCATAATATCTAAACTGATCTCACCTATGTAAAAATGGAGAAAACTGTTGGAGGTTCCGTTTGCCAATGCAATTGAATCCCTAATTGCCCACAGAAAAAAATATATTGCAATCAAACGAACGCCCCATTTCTTCATCTTCGTCTCCTGTTTCTGGGAGGCTGCTTCGACGGGAGAGCGCCGTCTCGCAGTGACATGTTAATTGGGTTTCTTCAAAAACAGCGCAGTCCGCTCGAACTCGACCACAATTGTACCGTCTGGTTTGCGGCCTGTGCATTTAATGCGGACGATGCCCGCGTTGGGCCGTGACCTGGACTCGCGCTTCTCGACGATCTCGCTTTCGGCGTAGAGGGTGTCGCCGTGGAAGACGGGGTTGGGATGCAGGACCCGGTCATAGCCGAGGTTGGCGACGATGGTGCCCTCGGTCAACTCGGCCACGGTCAGGCCGACCACCAGGCCGAAGGTGAACACTCCGTTGACCAGCCGCTGGCCGAACTCGGTCTTCGAGGCGAAATCCTCGTTGACGTGCAAGGGCTGGGTGTTCATCGTCAGCGCGGAGAATAGCACGTTGTCCATCTCCGTGACGGTGCGCCCGCCGTGTTTGAACTTCATGCCGACTTCGAGTTCATCGAAATATTTGCCTGTCATAAGAGCTCCGTTTCAAGATCACGTTAAACATTGAACGTTGAACGTTCAACCTTCCAACGCGTCAACGATCTCGATCAAAACCTGTTCGCGTTCCACGGTCTGGCCTTGTTGAACAAGTAATTTCCCGACCAGGCCGTCCCTGGGCGCGGAGACGCGGATCTCCATCTTCATGGCTTCGAGCACGAGCAGGGTCTGGCCCTTGGTCACAGAGTCGCCTTCGGCCACGTTCACCGCGCGGACCTGGCCTGGCATGGGCGCGGTCAACTCGTCCTGGGCGTGATGTCCGTGCTGGGCGCGGCGCGTTCCCGCCGTGGATTTGGTCAACACGAAGGTCTGTCCGCCGACGGTCACCCAGCGTTTCGCGCCATCGGACGAGACGTACGCCGTTACGCGCTGGCCGTCGAGGGACAGGTCGAGGCGTCCGTTTTCGGAGTGCAGGATTTCAACCGAAACAGTTTTATCGCCGATGATGGCGAGATAACCTTTGCCGTTGGGAGTAAGGTCAATGTCCGTGCTGTTTAACTGTGATTTCATTTTTTTGCCGAATCACGTTTCTTTACTTTTTCATGTAAATAAAATATTTTCTTAAAGTTGGTGAACTAAACCACATCGTTGCGGACCACAAAAGATAAGTAGAGCAAGAAAGCAGGATTCCCATAAAAAAACTGACCCAAGAGAAGAAATAACCTTCCAGTAAAGAGACAAATGAAACTCCAAATGTAATGAACCAGAAAATCCTTCTATCACGAGACGATATAACCGATAGCCTTTCTTGAAAGGTACCCCTTTTTAACTTCTCTGGCCCAAATTGAAACAATTCTCCGATAATGTAAACTCCAAAGAATATAAATGGAAATGACAAAGCCCATAACGGGAGTCGCAGGATCTCCGTTATAAAAAATATGGCAATGACGAACCCTATAAGAAGTGTTACAAACAAAATGACAAAAACAGGATAGGGCAATTCTTTTTTCATGGATTTATCCTTTGATAGTTTATTTTCCAAGCCTGTGTATCTTTTTTGTCGGATTTAATTCCTGAATCCACACGCCACTTTCCACGGACTATACGCCTCTGCGCTCTGACCTTCGACCTGCGACTTTTGACCCATCTCCGCCACCGCCGCAGCAATCAGCGCCTCCACCGTCGGCTCCTCCGCCTGCCAGCCAAACTTCGTCTCGACCCAGCGTGTGGTGACCTGGCCGTTCTTGAAATCTTCGTGCGCCAGCAGGGCCCCCATGAAGTCGATGTTGGTGGTCACACCGTGGACGATGAACTCGCGCAGCGCGGCCTGCATGCGCTGAGTGGCCGCCTCGCGGTTCTCGGCATGGACGATCAGCTTGGCCAGCATCGGGTCGTAGAAGTGCGTCACCTCGTCGCCCGCGCGGAAGCCCGCGTCCACGCGGATGCCTGGCCCGCGCGGTTCGATGAATTGCAGCAGCCGCCCCGTGCTGGGCAGGAATCCGCCCGCGGGGTCTTCGGCGTAGACGCGGCACTCGATGGCGTGTCCGCGCTGGTGGAAGTCGCTTTGCGTGAAGGGGAACGGCTCGCCCGCCGCGATACGCAGCTGCCACTGGACGAGGTCGAGTCCAGCGACAAGCTCGGTCACGGGATGCTCGACTTGCAGCCTTGTGTTCATTTCAAGAAAATAGAATTTCAACGTGTCGGGGTCGGCGATGAATTCGACAGTGCCCGCATTGAAATAATTCACGGCTTTGGCCGCCGCGACCGCCGCCTCACCCATTTGTGCGCGCAACTCAGGCGTCAGCAATGGCGAGGGCGTCTCTTCTATTATCTTCTGGTGCCGCCGCTGCACGGAACACTCGCGCTCGAAGAGATGGACAAGATTTCCGTGTTGGTCGCCGAAGACCTGGAATTCGATGTGATGCGCGTTGGGAAGATATTTCTCGATCAGCAGACGTTCGTCGCCGAAGGCATGGAGCGCTTCGCGCCGCGCCCCTTCGATGGATTCCGTCAAATCGGATTCGCCTTCGACCACGCGCATCCCTTTTCCCCCGCCGCCCGCCGCCGCCTTGACCAGCACGGGGTAGCCGATCTCCTGCGCGGCTTTTCTGAAATCATCACCACTCTCAAGTCCCTCGAAGCCAGGGACAGTCGGCACGCCCGCCGCCTTCATGCGGATCTTCGACTCGGCCTTGTCGCCCATCGCGCGGATGGAATCCGCTGAGGGACCGATAAAGGTCAGGTTAGCGAAATCAACCGCAGCGGCGAAGGTTGGGTTTTCCGAGAGGAAGCCGTAGCCCGGGTGGACCGCATCCGCCTGGGTGTCGAGGGCGGCCTGGATCAGCTTATCCGCATTCAAATAGGATTCGCGCGGCGCGGCTCCGCCCAACAGGACGGCCTCATCCGCCATCTGCACGTGCAGGGCATTTTTATCGGCCTCGGAGTAGACGGCCACACTCTTCACACCCAGCTCGCGGCAGGCGCGGATAATGCGGACGGCAATCTCGCCGCGATTGGCAATCAGGATTTTTTTGAACATGCGGAGCGCTTCCCTGGCGAATGGAGTCGGCTTGCGCGTCAATTTTATCGTGAATATGGGGGAATAGAAGACCTCATGCTATACTTGAAGCATGAAATCCAACCCCGCCGCACCCGTCCAAGCCCGCTGGTTTTCAGAAAATCCCGATAAAGCCTGGGGCGAAAAATTCTTCCTGATTTACACGCCAATCTGGATCTTCCAAACCTTTCTGGCAACCGTGCTGGGCTACGGGAAGACGATGGGCGATTTCGTCTCGATCATTTATTCCCTGCTGGTGGCGGGACCGTTCCTGGTCGTCCCGTTTCTGGTCTACAAGGAAGCCCGGGCGGGCAAGCCCTGGTACCAGACCTATTGGTTCAAGGCGAATGTATACATCGCCATTTTCTCCCTGATTGGCAATTATTACGGCAGCGAGTATTTCTTCGACGTGTTGGGCATGGTGTACAGTTACCCCAACCTGCACTGGACCTTCGACGCGACGCTGGTGGGCACGGGCGTGCAGCACACCCCGGTCATGATGTACATCCTGACCCACGCCTACTTCATGACCTATCACACCACCGCCATGGTCGTGCTGCGCCGCCTGCGCACCTCGCGCCTGGGTCAGTCCTCGGCCTGGGTCTTCCCCATTGCGATCTTCGCCGCGGCCTATTTCTGGGCCTGGATGGAGACCTTCGCGATGGCCAACCCTGCGCTGGCCGAGGTCTTCTATTACAAGGATCTGAACCGCATGCTGTCCATCGGTTCGATCACCTACTCGTGCTTCTTCATCACCAGCTTCCCGATCTTCTACTGGCTGGACGAAAAGCGGAACGAACCCTGGGGCCTGGTCCGCACCGCGGCCGCCGCCCTTTCGGCCAGCATGTTGACCTTCCTCCTGCTCGACCTGTGGACGAAGTACATCGGGCCAATCTAAGTTTGGCGAGTTGCCAACCCGCCCCACGAGATGGATGCAAAACGGGAGCCGCGAATGGCTCCCGTTTTTTGTCAAAGCCTTGCGAAGGTTTCGAACAAACGGAATTTTGTTTTAGCCCATATGCTAACGCTCAGCGCATGGCTTCGATTCCAAACCTTCGCAAGGGTATCTTATTCACGATGAAGTTTATTTTACGAACTCCTCGACTCAGGCTTGGGCAGCTGCGGGATGATCCAGTTGATCAACGCGCGCGGGGAGCGGGTCTGCATGTAGATCGTGCCGGGGCCGGTCAGCTCGACCACCAGGCCCTCGCCGCTGAACAGCGTGGACTTGAATCCGCCCACGGTGCGGGGCTGCACGGCCATGTGGTTATCCAAATAGCCGGCAGAATAGATGGGGAATAAACAATGACGATCCTTTTGTAAGGACCGTCATTGTTCAAAACTGGAAAGCTTGGAAATCAATATTATGGGGCAAATGTTCGTTGCAAGAAAACAGCCATTTGTGCGTGCGAAGTTGGAGCTTCCGGGCAAAACTTTGGAGGCGACGAGAGGCATCCTCCTGTAATACCTTCAGCAGCGAGTTGTTTAATCCAGGCCGCCGCCCAATAAGTAGTTGAAACATCAGTAAAGCCAGTACTACTTCCAACTGGCGGCGGATAATATGTATTTCCATGTTCGGCTCGCAGCAGGAAAACAGCCATTTCTGCCCGTGTAACCCGCTTCTCCGGACAATACCGCAGGGGATTTAGCCCACAACCGCCTGTAACCTGGTCCGCATAGAGTTTTTCGATGGCAGAAATGTTCCAATAATCAAGCGGAACATCAGAAAATATCCCCGAGGGCGCAGGAAACTCATAATTTGATCCATGCATACCGCGCTCAAGGTATGATGCCATTTGGGCGCGCGTTATCCAATCACCTGGACAAAAGAAACCTGACCAACAGTGATTGCTTACCGCGTCAGGGTCCAAAATGCCAATTTGATACATTGACTCGATAAAAGAATAAGCCCAATAAGTTGTTGGAACATCGTAAAATGTTGTACTTATCGCCGATGGTTTGGCAATGATTTCCCCATCACCGCTAAAACCCGTTGATTGCCACCAATGATTCACAGAACTTACCCTTCCTAACGAATTTCCTGTGCCTGGACATTCCACATCTTCTAGAGCCAAACTGTCGCCGCTAGATCTTGCATTATATGACATATACCAAGAATAGCTGTGTCCTTGATACGAACTCCAGTTAGTGGCTCCGTTACAGGTGTTCCAGCTTGACCAAAATGAAGCACCAATTTGATCCATATAGTAAAATGGTTGTGTTGTGTATTCAACTCGGGTAGCGTCCCAGTAACTTCCTCCCTCATGTATACTGGCTGTTCCGTAACCTACAGTAGTCAATCCATGATATGTCCTTGCGTTAGCATATGCAAATGTAGTAAATACCAGAATCATGACAACACAAAGAAAAAAAGAAAGTGAAAATTTTCTAGTCACCAGACAGTTTGACATCAAAGATAAACGCATAACGGAACCGAGAAAGGTAAAGCATTGGTCAAACTCCTTTGGATGAAACGGAAGCCGATTTGAAAGATGCTCAAGTCGCGGCGATCAGAACGGTCTACGAGAGGACGCCAGCCCCAATGGATAGTACGAGCACCAAAGGAAATGAGCCAGACATAAAGAAAAGCAACCGCCAAGGTCAAACGCGACAAGTGCAGAAATGTATGCAACATGCTGCTTTCCAAATCGAAGCCATGTTTTTTCAGATCACCAAACATCTCTTCGATCCACATCCTACGCCGATAATATCGTAAAGTCAGATCACGGTCAGGCAGGTTGGTTGCCAAACACCAAGGCTCTTTTTCGCCAGATTGCCAATGTACCAAGAGGTTGGTTGGGTAGATGTGGCTGGCCGTCAAGTAGCCGTGACCTAACCAACGACTTTGACCAGCCTTTTGAACGAAACTGGCAAAGGGTTTCCATTCGGTGGAATGCTGCAACCAGACACCACTATCGGATTTCTGGCGCAGAACATAGAACCAATGCCACTGATCCAGCCATTTCAAGGCTTCCACCGAGCCAAATTCACAATCACCGACCAGAAAAACGGGTACTCCGACAGGTAAAAGCAGCCGAACATAATTCAATAAGGCCAATTGCTTGCGTGCACTGCTATGGCCACGTACCTGTCGCACCCATGTCCAAGCGATCGGAATAGATCGTCTCCGATAAGCCAAACTGACCATGAGCAACTGATGTCCAAAGCCAACCTTGGTACCATCTACGATCAAACGGATTTCTTTCAAACTCTGCCACTGGGCTTGCAACCATTGACGGGCGATCGGTTCGTACCATTCTCGTACACGGATGACTGGATTGTCCAGAAAGCGGCTCAAGCGCCGAGTTATGCTAACCAAGTTTGCCAAACCAGGAATCTTCCCGGCTACTTTGCTCAGATGCACCGATCGGCTTTGGTAGATCCCAACCATCAGCCAGACAAAGTTCCGCAGACGAGTAATTCGTTCGCCAGGTCGCAGTTCACAAATTTGTCGCATCCAAGTATGATACAGGCGGTTGGTCGGCATGTGCATCTCCAAGTAATTCGTTTTGTCGCAAAAACAAATTTACTCGATTTTGCCCGCCGATCAACCTCCTTTCTACTCAAACTGTCTGGTGGCTAGAAAATTTTCTGATCATTTTTTACCTCCATGAGTTATTTTAAATAATCTAATACTTCCGTTGGTGGTTGTTCTATTTTTTCATCTAAAATAGTTATTGATCGTTGAACCAGAATGTATTTCTCGTCTGGAGAAATATCATATTGTTCCATTCCTATCACCAAACCGGTATTTATAGATATATAATATTTAAGAACAGATCCATTTACAAAGTTACCTGTTTTAGCAATCTCTAAGGGTTTGTTAGTTCTCTCAATCACCGTGAATATTTTTACATTTTCTTCTCTAAAGATGCCATCATCTAATGTCAGCTCAACTATATCTTTATCATTAATCGCCTTTTCCAAGACACCATCGATGGGACAATATGATTTATTTTTTGTGTCAAACGATATTTCTAAAGTCAGATTTGTCCAAACCCCATTTTCATATTTTGAAACCTCAGAAGTGATGGGAGAGCCGGTATCTTGAATATTTATGCCTTGTACGACACAGCCATCCTTATCTAATAACAACCATATGTCAGTAGTCCACGCCGTAGGAACAGGAGAACCATCTGGCAATGTCGATGCTGTGGATGGAAATCCTTCCGTCTTTGTTGTACTATGAATCCAGCCCGCATATAGATAAATGTTTTCTGCCTGTTGAGTCAGTTTTTTGATGTCCTCCACTATGATTTCATTTTTTTTCATCTGTTCCACCCCAACCATTGCTACAAGACTTTCTCTCGTCGGCGGGTTCTGCATTCCTTCAGGGAAAACCGTTGGCGTGGCAGTGGGCTTCTCAGGGCTGATTGTTGCTGTGGCCTGGACTACTTGTGGCGCTGGATTTTTAGGAAAGAGGATTTCCTTGAGCGTCGTATTTTTTGCAGATGCGGTCTGTGTTCGCCAAACACCCAGAACAAATGCCACAACCAAGATAAAGCCCCCCAACATCAAGATCGCTTTTCGCTTCATCCTATTTTCTCCTTTTACAAGTGTGGATGTTTTTCCCAGTATACTGAACAGGCAAGGAAATGCCCACTGTGGAAATCCACAGTCCATTAGCCGTTCGCGTTTTCGTTCAATATTCCCATTTTTTCTGCCAGCACCACGGCTGCTGTGCGATTAGCGACCTCCAGTTTCTTGAATATCCTGCCCAAATGATATTCAACCGTCCTGGTGGAAATTCCGAAACTCAATGCAATTTGTTGGTTGGTTCTGCCCAAACGAACCCAGTGTAAAATTTGTATTTCTTGTTCTGTCAGGATGGAACTCTTGCTTTGGCTCATATATCCTCCATGCTTGAGACTGATTGACAAAAAAATTATACCCCCCCCCCCCCATGTTTTTTGAGAACCTGCCTGTATAGTACAATGGTCCTATACAGGCATCCAGCCTCCACGAAAGTCCCCCAGTTCCTGCCCAGGCCCCAAAATGATATACTGATGCTGAAAGACATCGGGCCTGCCACACGCTTCTTCACGGAGGTCGAGCATGAGAACCCGTCCAGTCCTGCAACTGTTCCTGATTTTCCTGATGGTCACGGGGTGCGCACAGGCTACACCGACCGCCAACCCCACCGACAAACCAACCGATCAATCAACCGCCGTGCCAGGCCTCACATTCACGCCGATGGCGCCCGCGCGGCCCACGACGGCAGGCACGCTTTCGATTCCCACCGCGTCCAGCCTCCTGACCGGAACGGCTTCTCCCGCGCCCACCCAGGTCCCTGCCACCCCCACCCCGCCTGGGAGAATCGGCGCACCCGGACTGGGCGATTCGCTCTATCCCAATTTCGGCAACGGCGGGTACGACGTCCAGCATTACACCCTCGACCTGAACGTGCGGCACGTGTCCACGGGCGACCTGCACGGGGTCGTGACCATCGAGGCGCGGGCCATGCAAAACCTGGATACGTTCAACCTGGATTTCATCGGCTTCGAGATTGCGGGCATCACGGTCAATGGAAACGCGGCAGCCTTTACCCGCAATGGGCAGGAGCTGACCATCACCCCGTCACAGGCGCTCGAAGCAGGGGAAAATTTCACCACCGTGGTCACGTATGTCGGCCGCCCGCAAGCCCTGCGCTCGGCGGCGCTGCCGGTCATGACCGGCTGGGTCATCGGTGACGGCGAGAGTTACGTCATGAGCGAACCCGATGGCGCCGCGACCTTCTTCCCCGCCAACGATCATCCGCTCGACAAGGCCACCTACACTCTGCGCGTGACCGTGCCCAATCCGTTCGAGGTGGCGGCCAATGGCGTGCTGACCGAGGCCAGCAACAACGGGACGAACACCCTGCACGTGTTCGAGGTGAACCAGCCGATGGCCAGCTACCTGGTCACGATCAACATCGCCGATTTCGACGTGGAAACCCTGGAAGGCCCCAATGGTGTTCAAATCCGAAATTACTATGCGGTGGGACTGCCGCCCGAGATCAGCCAGGCCTTTGCGCAGCAGGACGAAATGCTTGCCTTCTTCAGCGACATCTTCGGACCGTACCCGTTCGACGTCTACGGCTCGGTGGTGATGAACACACAGATCGGCACGGCGCTCGAAGCGCAGACCCTGTCCATCTACGGGTCGGACATGATCCAGCTCGACGACCTGTCTTACACCGAGACGGTGGTGGCGCATGAGATGTCCCATCAGTGGTTTGGGGACAGCGTCAGCGTGGCCGACTGGCGCGACATCTGGTTGAACGAGGGCTTCGCCACCTACGCCGAGGGCTTGTGGCTGGAGCACAACGAAGGCCGCGCCGCGCTGGATGAATGGGTGCGGGAGGAATACACATTCGTGGTGGATCTGCAGAGCTACTTTTCGCCGCCCGGCGAACCCCCCGCAAGCGACCTGTTCAACGCCGGCGTGTACGATTGGGGCGCGCTGACCCTGCACGCGCTGCGCCTGGAAGTGGGGGAAGAGGCTTTCTTCCAGATCCTGAAAACCTATTTCGAGCGCTTCAAAAATGGCAACGCCACCACCGACGATTTCATCGCCGTGGCCGGGCAGGTCAGCGGCCGGGACCTCGGCGCGTTCTTCGATGGCTGGCTGTACAGCGGGGACATCCCGCCCATCCCAACCATGGGACTGGCGCCTGAATGATCCCGTGACGACCCGGGCCGCGCTTTTCGTTCCCGGCTCTGCGGCAGAAGCAGGGTGAAAAAACGCCGATTCTCTAACACACCTCTTATTCTTCCCGCCTTGACAAAGGTTAATTTTCGCATATATTTAAGGATGCTTAACTAAAAAGAAGGATTAACTATGACCGATTCCCTCCAAATTTCGAAGGCCCTGCGCCAATGGGTGGATGTGACCACCCATCGTTCGATGCGCGACCAGTCACGTTACGTCAAGTCGCTGGGATTCTCCATGCCGCAATTCTTCCTGCTGATGCAGGTCTATTATAAGAAGCAATGCGGCATCTCCGATTTGAGCGAGCACATGGAGATCACCAGCGCGGCCGCCAGCCAGACGGTGGAGAAACTCGTGCAAAGCGGACTGCTCGAGCGCGCCGAGGACCCGTCCGACCGCCGCGCCAAGCAGATTACCCTCTCCGTGAAGGGCCGCGAATTGATCGAGAAGAGCATCAACGAACGCTTCCGCTGGGTGGATGAACTCACCGCCAACCTGGGCGCGGACGAGCAAAAAAAAGTCAGCCAGGCGCTGGATATTTTGACCGAAGCCGCAAAGAAAGTAGAGAATAGAGAGTAGAGAACCATGCAAGCCACCATGACCCAACCTCAAGCCCGCGGACGACGCGGCCAACGCTCCAATTTCAAGGGCATCGGCCGCGCCGTCAAGTACCTGACGAATTACAAACGCCAGGCCGCACTCCCGTATATTTTCCTCGTCATCGCCACACTCTCGCAACTGGCCGTGCCGCGCATGATCCGCAACGTGCTCGACGCGGTGACCAGCGGTTACATCGCCGACCAGATGTTGCAGGCGCTGGACAAGATCCCTGCGCAATTCCTGGGCGCGGCCTTGCCGAAGATTCTCGAAGCGTTGAAATATCCCGCCACTTTAACGGTGGAACAGCTCAAGATCCAGTTGGGGGCGGATTTGAACGGCGCGCCCCAGGCGCTGACGGTTGCCCTCGTCTCGATCATCGTCTTCGCCGCCCTGCGCGGAGTATTCTCCTTCCTGCAAGCCTTCTGGGCCGAGAAGAATTCCCAGACGGTCGCGTATGACCTGCGCAACGATCTGTACGCGAAGATTCAAAATTTATCGTTTTCGTATCACGACAAGAACCAGACAGGCCAGTTGATGATCCGCGCCACCGACGACGTGGAGAAAGTCCGCCTGTTCATCGGGCAGGGACTGCTGCAACTGGTCGGCGCGGTGATCCTGCTGTCGGGCACGGTCATCATCCTGTTCTCGTCCAATGCGTCGCTGGCGTGGACAGCCATGCCGATCCTGCCGGTTGCCATCGTGTTGTTCGGCGTGTTTGCCAGCCTGGCCCAGCCGATGTTCGCGAAAGTCCAGCAAAAACTTTCGGCATTGAACACTGTTCTGCAAGAGAACCTGGCGGGCATCAAGGTCATCAAGGCGTTCACGCGCGAGAAGGAACAGCAGACAAAGTTCCGCACCGCCGCGGATGCCACCATGGAACAGGCCATCGCGGTCAACCGTTTGTTCACGTTCCTGTTCCCGCTGGTCTTCATGATCGCCAACCTCGGACAGGCCGCCATTTTATATGTAGGCGGAAAGCAGATCATCGTGGGCACGTTGACCCTGGGCGCGTGGCAGGAATTCTCGATGTACCTGATGTACCTGTTCTTCCCCATCATGATGTTCGGTATGATCGTCACACAGATGGGACAGGCCGCCGCATCCGCCGACCGCATCTTTGAGATTTTGGATGCGAAGTCCGACATCGTGGACAAGCCCAACGCCATCAAACTGCCGCAGGTGAACGGCGACGTGAAATTCGACAACGTCACCTTCCGCTACTTTGGCGGCGGCGACCCCGTGCTCAAGAACGTGACCTTCGAAGCCAAACCAGGCGAGTCGATTGCCCTGCTCGGCGCGACCGGTTCGGGCAAGACCACCATCATCAACATGCTGCCGCGCTTCTACGATCCGAGCGAAGGAAGCATCACCATTGACGGTCACGACCTGCGCGACATCACGCTGGATTCTCTGCGCTCGCAGATCGGCATCGTCCTGCAGGAGACCACCCTCTTCAGCGGTTCGATCCGCGACAACATTGCCTTCGGCAAACCCGACGCCACGCTCGAAGAGATCCAGGCCGCCGCGAAGGCCGCCGCCGCGCACGATTTCATCCTATCCTTCCCCGAAGGCTACGACACGCATGTCGGCGAACGCGGCACCACGCTCTCGGGCGGACAGAAGCAGCGCGTCGCCATCGCGCGCGCGCTCCTGCTCAATCCGCGCATCCTCATCCTGGATGACTCGACCTCCTCGGTCGATCTCACCACCGAGGCGCAGATCCAGGCCGCGCTCGACACGCTGATGAAGGGCCGCACTTCCTTTGTCATCGCCCAGCGCATCAGCACCGTCATCAACGCCGACAAGATCCTCGTGCTCGAAAAGGGCGAGGTCGTGGCGCAAGGCAAACATGCCGACTTAATGGAAAACGAACCGATCTATGCAGAAATCTACAATTCACAACTATTGCCCGAGTCGCAAGCCTCGCAGGTTGTTGGGGAGGTGACACTATGATGGGAGGTGGTCACAACCGTTTTGGCGGCGCTCTCAACCAGGAGACGCTCAAGCCGCGCAACCTGGGCGAAACGCTCGCCCGCCTCGGCTCCTACTTCGGCCGCTTCTGGTACATGATCGTCCTGGCTGTCCTCTTCGTGGTCATCTCCACCTGGACTCAGGTGACTTCCCCCGAACTATCGGGCCAGGCCACGGACTGCTTCCTCGTCCCCGTTGGACAATCCGCTTTTGGAAGTTTCGGTTCGTTCGGGACTGGAAGCGGGTCGCCGCCCGAAGGGGAAGCGCAGACTTCCAGCTGTTGGCTGGCGACCTCCGACCCGTCCACGCTGTCATCCTCGCGCCAGATCGTATATCAGGCATTTACCATGGGCGGTTATGAAATGCCCGATCCCGCCACGTCAACCAACGAAGAGCGCATCGCGGGACTTGTCCGCCTGATCGGCATCGTCATCGTCTTGTATGTCATCGGCGCGGTGCTGACGGGTGCGACCTTCTTCGTCATGGCGTGGACCGGCCAGCACGTGCTGCGCGTCCTGCGCGTGGAAGTGTTCGGCAAACTGCACGATCTCTCGCTCAGTTACTACGCCGAGCACGAAGCCGGCGATCTGATGAGCCGCATCACGAATGACACCTCCGCCATCGAACAGGCTTTCTCGTTCGCGCTGGTCAACGTGTTCAGCGGCATCCTCCTGCTGGTGTGGGTCGCCTACAACATGGTCAACAACAACCTGCCGTTCGCTTTGCTTTCGCTGGCGGTCTCGCCGTTGATGTTCATCGCCACGGTCTACTTCTCGGGCGAGGCGCGCAAAGCCTTCCGCAAGAGCCGCGAGGAGATCGGCAACGTCAACGCCGAGTTGCAGGAATCCATCGCTGCCGTGCGCGAAGTGCAAGCCTTCAATCGCGCGGATGAAAACATCGAGCAGTTCAAGGAAGTCAACGCCGCCAACCGCGACGCCAACGTGCGCGCCGTGGCCTACACCTCCGCGCTCGCCCCGACATTGGAAGCGCTCTCCTACGTCGGCCTCGCCATCGTGACGGGCGTCGGCGGCTGGTACCTGCTCAAGGGCACGACGCTCTTCGGCACCACCGTCACGCTGGGTCTGGTTGTGACCTTCCTGATGTACGTCCAGCGCTTCAACCAGCCCATCCAGCAGATCGCCGTGTTGTGGACGAACATCCAGAACGCGGTCGCGGGCGCGGAACGCATCTTCACCATCCTCGATGAAAAACCCGCTGTTACTGACAAGGCAGACGCCAAGCCCATGCCCGAGATCAAGGGCAGGGTCGAGTTCACTGAAGTCTCGCACGAATACGAAGACGGTGTGCCCGTGCTCAACAAAGTCTCCTTTGCCGCCGAGCCCGGACAAACCATCGCCATCGTCGGGCCGACGGGCGCAGGCAAGACCACCATCATCAACCTGCTGCCGCGTTTCTACGATGTGACGCATGGCTCGGTCAGGATCGACGGCATCGATGTGCGCGACGTCACCGCTGAATCCGTTCGCAGGCAGGTCGGCATTGTCTTGCAGGATACCTTCCTGTTCAGCGCCTCCGTCATGGAAAATATCCGTTTCGGCAAACCGAATGCGACCGACGAAGAAGTGCTGGCCGCCGCCAAACTCGCCAACGCAGACACCTTCATCGAACGCCTGCCCGAGAAGTATCAGACCGTCCTGGGCGAGCGCGGATCAGGCCTCTCGCAGGGACAGCGTCAGTTGCTCTCGATTGCGCGGGCGGCGCTCGCAGACCCGCGCGTCCTCATTTTGGATGAAGCCACCTCCAGCGTGGACACGCGCACCGAGCGTCTCATCCAAAAAGCCTTCGACCAACTGCTGACGGGGCGCACCTCCTTCGTGATTGCCCACCGTTTATCCACCATCCGCAACGCCGATGTGATCCTGGTGCTCAAAGCCGGGCAGATCATCGAACGCGGCAAACACGATGAGTTGCTGGCGAAGCAGGGTTTCTACTACGACCTGTACATGAGCCAGTTTAAGAAGCAGGAAGAGATGGAAGCGATCGGGGCGCAGTGAGCGGAGACCAGTAATCAGGAAATCAGTAATCAGTAATCGGAAGCCCTCTCCAGAAATGGGGAGGGCTTTTACGATATACTTGGCCCAATGGAGCACAAGTTTTCCTTCACAGCCAGAATGGTCCAACACCTGCAAACCATCGAGCGGGCGCGGACAGAGGTGGGGTTGATCGTCCTGCCGCCAGCCGTCGCGGAAAATTTGCGCTTGCAGGCGCGGGTGCGCTCCACGCATTTCTCCACCCGCATCGAGGGCAATCGTCTGACCTTGAAAGAGGCTGGACAGGTTGCACTCGAAGGAAAACGCTTTCCCGGGCGCGAGCGTGACACGCTGGAAGTCAAGCATTATTTCCAGGCGCTTGCCCAGGTGGAAATGTGGGCGGATGAAAACAAGCCCATCACCGAGGAACGCATCCGCCAGTTACACGCGTTGATTTTTTCGGGGAAACGCAAAGCAACTCCCTACCGCGACGGACAAAATGTCATCCGCAACAGCGGCGGCGGAATCGTGTACCTTCCCCCCGAAGCGCAGGATGTCCCCGTCTTGATGCAAGAACTGGTCGAGTGGATTCAACAAAATGAAAAGCAACAACCTGTTCCCGTCCTGGCCGGTATTGCCCATTACCAGTTTGTCACCATTCACCCGTTCTACGACGGCAATGGCAGGACTGCGCGTGCCCTTGCAACGTGGATCCTGTATCGCGGCGGCCATGACCTGGGAAAATTCTACGCGCTCGAAGAGTTCTACGCCCGCGATTTGAATGGCTATTACGATGCGCTGCAAGTCCATCCCGACCATAATTATTACGCGGGGCGCGCTCTTGCCGATACGACTTCCTGGCTCGAATATTTCATTCATGGCATGGCGGTTGTTTTCGAAGCGGTGGCGGCGGAAGTCCGTTCCCGCGCCGTGAAGCCCGACGATCAGTCTGACCAGTTGCTCAGGAAACTGGATCGCCGCGCGCGAATTGTCCTGGGGCTGTTCTCGAAACAGGAAACCATCACGGCCAACGAAGCCGCCAACGCCCTGGGGTTGTCTTCGCGCCAGGCGCGGGATTTGCTGGCCGAATGGATCAAAGCCGGCTGGCTGGAGATCGACGATCCCGCCCGAAAATCCCGCCGCTACCATTTATCGGCGGAATATCGGCGGTTTATCGGCTGAATATCGGCGGTTCGCTGAGTATCGCATTTTCGACGTTCACGTCCCGATTTTAGGAACGCAGGCGCGTCGAGGGCAGCGGCCTGAACGCCGACGGGGTGCAGGCAGCCGTAAAATCAAATCTGCGGGTACAATTAGCGCTCACATCACTCGGAACGACAGGAACGCCGGCATGAAAGTAGAACGTTTCAGCGAACTGGATGGGATGCGCGGACTGGCCTCGCTGATGGTCATTTCGTATCACATCTTCAAGCGGGGGGAATACTTCACGACCAACCCGGTTTTGCATTTCATCACCAACCTGAGCCTGTACAACTGGTACGCGCTCGATACCTTCTTTGTGCTTTCGGGCTTTCTCATTACCTCCATCCTGCTCAGGACGAAGGGCGAGCCGAATTTCTTCAGGAACTTCTACGTGCGCCGTTCCCTGAGGGTCTTCCCGCTCTACTACTTTGCCCTGATCGTCATCATCTCGATCCTGCCCGTGGTGGAACCCGAATACCTGCCCGAACTGCCGCGCATGCTGCCGCTGCTGCTCTTCTACCAGCAAAACCTGATCTACTTCGTGGGCGATATCCAAAACACAATCTACCTCGGGGTGACCTGGTCGCTGGCCGTGGAGGAGCAGTTCTACCTGGTCTGGCCGCTGGTGGTGAACGCCATGCGCAAGGAGACGCTGGCGAAGTTCAGCTTCGGCATCATCGGACTCTCGATCCTCCTGCGCATCCTGGGCGCCCTATTCTGGCCCGACCCCGAGCAGATGACGGTCTTCTTCTTCTACAACACCTTCACACGCATGGAGGAGATTGCCTTCGGCGTGCTGCTCGCGATTGCCTTCACCGACCCCGAGTGGATTCGCAAACTGAGCAAAATCGCCATGCCCGTCTTCCTGGTCACCTACGTGTCCCTGCTGATCTTCGAAGTGGTCACCAACCCGGGCATCCCGCACCCCGCCTATGGCAACGTCCCCTTGACCCTGGTCGGGTACACGATGGCCTCCACCTTCGCGGCGGCGCTGATCGTGGCCCTGATCACCCGCGACGAGAACTCCTTCATCCGCCGCCTGTTCCGCAACAAGGCCCTGGTCTTTTTCGGCAATCACAGCTACTCGATGTATCTGTTCCACCTGCCCGTCGGCCTGATCCTGCTCGACTACTTGTGGGGCACCGGCCTGCGCGGCTGGTACATGTTCGTCCTGTACGTCGGCCTGGTCTTCGCCATCACCATCGTCATCTCCCAGATCACCTGGTTCCTGCTGGAAAAGCCGATGCTGGGGTTGAAGAAATATTTCGAGTACAAACGACCTGCCAGGCAGGAAGCAGTGGGAAGTGAACCGTAAACCGTAACCAGAAGCCCTCGCCAATAGCGCGAGGGCTTTTTCTTGACTCTTCTGCGGGTTGATTGTATAACTCGACATCATATCGAGCGGAGGATTGCTGATGGACATCAATTTTTGGACAATCGGTTTTGGTACGATTGGTTTGCTGCTTCTGATTTTGTTTATGATCTTCTCCATTCGCATGAAAAGCATTTGGAATGGCTTGGCCGTATCTGTCGTGATAATAGTATTCATTGTCGTTCCAATTATCGGATTGTTCGGCCTGGCGATTTTGTATCAGTATATCCCTGAAAGAATCCAAGTTTACATTGGGGTGCTTTCTTCATTGATCGGTTGTCTTGCTTTTGCATTGGTTTCCCTTACTCTTGGTCGTAGATTAAAAGCGGCAGGTAACTATATCCTCAAGGAACAAATGAAAAGCGCGCAACTGGCACAAGGAGCGGTGATGTTTCTGTTTATGTACTGTCAAGTAACAGTTGCAATCGATTTGGTCTACCGTATGAATGCGTACGTATCTTACAGACGGAATGTTTTCTGGTGGATTGTGATCATGGGTTTAGCGCTTTATTCGTATTACACATTCGAATATCGCGAAAAGGGATTTGTTCACCGCGGCAAGGTTATTTTGTTTTCCAATATTGGATATGCCAGGTGGGAAAACCCGTGGACCAAAATGAAACTCAAAGTTCGACTAAAAGACACAAAACAGGAAACGACGCTCAAAATCCCTTCGGACATGAGCCATCTGGTTAACAATTACCTCAAAGCGAACTTCCCTCGTCCCTGACATGCCCATCCTTGCCACCCTCCACCGCGCGGACGGGATCGACGTCCACGGCAAAACGGTCTCGCGCACGGCAGTGCGGGGTGTGATCCTGCGCGGGCGCGACCTGCTGATGATCCATTCCGCCAGGGTCGGCGATTACAAATTCCCGGGCGGGGGCGTGAATGAGGGTGAGAGTCACGCCCAGGCGTTGGCGCGCGAAATCCAGGAGGAGTGCGGCGCCGTCCTGGCTCATATCGGGCGCGAAATCGGCGCGGTGGTCGAGTACAAGCCTGCCTTCGACGAGGGCTTCGACACCTTCATGATGACTTCCCATTATTACCTGTGCGCTGTGCAGGACGGCCTCGGCCCGCAACGTCTGGATGACTACGAGCGCGACCTGGGCTTCGAACCTGTCTGGATGCTCCTCGACGAAGCGCTGCGCAGCAACCGCTCCCTGCTGGAATCCGCTTCGCCCCCCGAATGGCTGCGCAGGGAAATCTTCATGCTCGAATACCTTCAACGCGCCAACCTCTGACACTTGACACTGACACCCGCGCTGCTTTTGTGGTTAAATCCCCCCAGGAGTCCCGCCATGTCCCAAACTTCCCCCGAGTTCGAAACCTTCCTGCAAGCCTATCCCACCTTTGCCAAAACCGAATCCATCGACAGCCTGCGCCGCGCCGAATATTCCCGCCTCGACGACGCCGAGCACATCTACCTCGATTACACCGGCGGCGGCATCTACGCCGAGTCGCAGATCCGCCGACACTACGAACTGTTGCGTCAAAACACCTTCGGCAACCCACACTCCACCAATCCCACCTCGCAGGCCGCCACCAAACTGGTCGAGGGCGCGCGCGAATACATCCTGAAATTCTTCCACGCCGACCCCGAAGAATACCTGGCCATCTTCACCCCCAACGCCAGCGGCGCGCTCAAACTGGTCGGCGAGTCCTACCCCTTCCCCAACGGGCGCTACCTGCTGACCTTCGACAACCACAACTCGGTCAATGGGATTCGGGAATTCGCCCACGCCCGCGGCGCGGAGGTGACCTACATCCCGGTCATGCTGCCCGACATGCGCCTGGATGCGACCACCCTGGACATGGAGCTGGCGCGGCCTTCGACGAACGGATACAACCTTTTCGCCTTCCCCGCCCAATCGAACTTCTCCTCGGTCCAGCATCCGCTCGAATGGATCGAGAAGGCTCACGCCCACGGCTGGGACGTGCTGCTCGACGCGGCGGCCTTTGTCCCCACCAGCAAACTGGACCTGTCGCAGGTCCACCCCGACTTCGTGCCGATCTCGTTCTACAAGATGTTCGGCTATCCCACCGGCCTCGGCGCGCTGATCGCCCGCAAGGAGGCGCTCGCCAAACTGCACCGTCCCTGGTTCGCGGGCGGGACCATCACGGTCGCCTCGGTGCAGGGCGACAAATACTACCTGGCTGACGGAGCCCCCGCCTTCGAAGACGGCACGCTCGATTACCTCAACATCCCCGCCATCGAGATCGGCCTCAAGCACATCGAGTCCATCGGCTACGACGTCATCAAGGAACGCGTCCGCACGCTGACCGGCTGGCTGCTCGACAACCTGACGCAGATGAAACACTCCACGGGCGAACCGCTCGTACACATCTACGGCCCGACCTCGGTCGAGGATCGCGGCGGCGCGGTGACGGTCAACTTCTTCAACCGGGACGGCCAGCCCATCGACCATCGCTTCATCGAACAGGAAGCCAACAAGGTCAATATCTCCCTGCGCACCGGTTGCTTCTGCAACCCGGGCGCCGGCGAGATCGCCCTCGAAATCTCCCAAATGGAACTGGCTGCCTGCTTCACCCAGCCCACCCACCGCCAGCGCCTGTCCATCGACGACTTCCGCGTCTGCATCGACGGCAAAGCCAGCGGCGCCGTGCGCATCTCCGTGGGCATGGTCACCAACTTCAACGATGTGCAGTCGTTTTTGGCGTTTGCGAGAGGGCTGCTGGGCTAGTGTCATCCTCCCGAAGGACACACCTGCACTGCACCTGCGGTTTGTGCAGGTACAAGTGTCGGAACGATGTGAGCGGGCCATCGAACGCTTTTTTCAGGCCCAGGGGCGTTCTTTGCGGGTACAATCCAGCCCAGACGGCGCTTGAAGGCGTTTGTCGCCTGGTAGAAGTCCAATAATGTCCAACCTCCTCCTCACCGGCGGACGTTCGCCCGCCTCCCTCGAACTGGCCCGTGTCTTTCATCGCGCGGGTCACACGGTCTTTATGGCCGAGAGCCTGCGCGGGCACCTCTCCGAGCCCAGCCGCGCCATTGCGGAGAACCTGCGCGTCCCGCTGCCGCGCCAGCAGCCGGACGCCTTCCTCGATGCGCTCGTGGAGATCGTCCAGCGACGGCGCATCGACCTGGTCATCCCGGCCAACGAGGAAGTGTTTTACATCGCCCGCGGGCGCGGCCGTCTGCCCGCCTTTGTCGAACCGCTCCAGACCCTGCGCACCCTGCACAACAAGTGGGACTTCAGCCTCCACGCCGCCTCGCTCGACCTGCCCGTCCCTGAAACGATCCTGGTCGAGAACCAGGATGACCTGCTGAGCGCCTACGCCCAGTGGCGGGGACTGGTTCTCAAACCCGCCTACTCCCGTTTCGCCTCGCGCACCCTGATCCTGCCCACCGTCAACCAGGCCCTGTCCACGCTGACGTTCGATCCCGCCTCGCCGTGGGTGGCACAGGAGTTCATCGAGGGGATGCAGGTCTGCACCTACAGCACCGTCCACCGCGGACAGATCACGGCGCATGCCGCCTATCGCTCCGAGTTCACCGCGGGACAGGGCGCGACCATCGCCTTCCAACACGTCGAACAGCCCGCCGCCTTTGCCTGGGTGAAAACATTCGTCGGGGCGGCACAGTACACGGGCCAGATCGCCTTCGACTTCATCGAAGACGCGCAGGGACGGGTCACGGCGCTGGAATGCAACCCGCGCGCAACGAGCGGTGTGCATCTGCTGGCCTCGCATCCGCAATTCGCGCAGGCCTTCCTCGACCCCAGCCTGAACTGCATCACGCCCATCGGCGAAAACTGCTCGATGCTCGCGAGCGCCATGCTGCTTTACGGCCTGCCCCACGCCGTCCAAAAGGGGACATTCAGACGCTGGCTCGACCTCTTCCTCTCCAGCCGTGACACGATCCTCGACTGGAGCGATCCCCTGCCCGCCCTCCTGCAAACCCGCAGTATCTTTTATTACCTGCGCCTGGCCCGCCGCCAGGGCATCAGTCCGCTGCAAGCCTCCACCTTCGACATCGAATGGAACGGGGACGACTTCCAGCCTGTTTGAGCGGAATCGACATCCCAAATAAAAAAACTCCAAAGAGCAGCTCTTTGGAGTTTTTCATTCGATGCGCAGAGACTATGGCAGGCTGAAGGTTGCCACCAGGAAGACGGCCATCTGGGCGCGCGTCACCAAGCCGGTGGGGCAGAAATTCCCGCCGCCGCAGCCGGCCGCGATGCCCTCGGCGGCCAGTTGCTTGATCCAGGCTGCGGCCCAAAAGTCAACTGGAACATCATTGAAGCCGCTGCTGTCGCCGACGTCCGGGGGCAGGTATCCCGTCCCGTGTTTGGCGCGCAGCAGGAAGACCGCCATCATGGCGCGATTGATGTTCATGGTCGGGCAATAGTTCCCATCGCCATCGCATCCGCCCGTGATGTTTTCGGCCGACAGCGCCTCGATGTAGGCCGCCGCAAAGCTGTCCGCTGCCACATCGTTGAAGACCCCGCCGGTCGCCGTGGGAGGCGTGTATGTACTGCCATACTTGCTGCGCAGCAGGAAGACCGCCATCTGCGCGCGGTTGACGTAACTGTTCGGGCAGTAGGCCAGCGGGGCGGACGAACAGCCGCCCGTGACGCCCGCATTGTACAGGCTCAGGATTTGCGACAAAGCCCAGTGATCGTCTGTCACGTCCGAAAAGAGCCTGGTCCAGCGATTGTAGTAAATATTGAGCAGGGTCACGAATTCGTTGGTCGCCTTCTGGCTGCCCGCCACGCTGGGATGATCGTCCCCGGACGGGTAGTAGAGCGTGTTCATCCCGGGCGTGAAGACGTGCTGGACCGTGCCGCCGTAGTAGCGATGATGGTTGTTCGGCCCGGTCAGGACATTGTAGAAATCGAACACCACCACGTTCGTGCCGGTAAAGCCATTCTCGGCCAGCCAGTCGTTCATCAGCCATTCGTTGAAGGCGCGCGCGTTGGCCGCATACGTGCCGTCCGAGAGAGGCGGCGCGGTGATGACCACGAACAGCTTTTCAGGATGCTGTTTGAAATACTTGAGGATCTCGTTGTACACATACTTGGCGTGACCCACGGTCAGCCAGCCCTCCGCCGAGGGGGGATCGTCCGGGCTGCCTTCCAGGGCCGAGTTGGGAAAGCAGGATTTGAACATGATGATCTGGTTCTGTCCGCCCGGGTCGGCCAGGGTGCGGGTGTAGGTGGAACGCTGTCCGCTCTCGTTGTACAGGGCGCTCATGTAAGTGGGAGTGCTGGCCGACCTGAACCATTCCGGCCAGTTGGGGATGTCGGTGCGGTCGCCGATGGCATCAGGCCCCCAACCATAATTGGTGTCGCTGACAAAATAATTGTTCTGGCCGAGCACCTTACCCAGGTTGCCATAATCATCGGTCAGCCAGTTTTCGCCCGTGGAATGATGGATGAAGATCAACTTGACGGTGTGGGCTGGCGGGTCGGTATCGTAGGCCACCGCGGCTGGGGTTTCAGAGGCGGCCTGCGCCGGCCCAATCCAGGTCAACGCCAGCGCAGCAATCACCAGAATCGAAAGCGTGCGGAAAACCAGATTACTTTTGAACATGGGTCCCTCCCGGGCTGAAAATTTCTTCAAAATCGACATCCCCACTATACAGGATTTCGCTTTGCGGCACTCATTACAGATTTTTTAGGTGGAGGGGCCAAAAGTACTACACCATCCGAACATCCCGCCTCGTCAGCTGGAGCGTTTTTTTCGGACAGACGCCAACGACAAGCGGCGTTCCTTTTTCAGGAACGCCGCTTGTTTTATCACCACAAAAGGTCTACGGCAGGTTGAAGGCCGCCACCAGGAAGACCGCCATCTGCGCGCGGGTGACCGGCGTCTGGGGGCAGAACTTCCCGCCCCCGCAGCCGCCGGTGATGCCTTCGGCTGCCAGTTGCTCGATCCACCTGGCAAAGCCATTGTTAGCCGGGACGTCCGAGAATAGGCCCACGGCAGCCGGCGGATTGTAGCCCGTGCCGTGTTTCGCCACCAGCAGGAAGACGGCCATCTGCTCACGCGTCACCGGGGCGTTGGGGCAGAAATTCCCGCCGCCACAGCCGCCCGTGATGGCTTCGTTGGCCATTTGCTCGATCCATGCCGCGTAGCCGTAGCCGACAACCGGGACGTCTGAGAACAGACCGCTGGCGGGCGGCGGAGTGTAACCCGCTCCGTGTTTCGCCACCAGCAGGAAGACGGCCATCTGCGCGCGCGTGACCGGCGTCTCCGGGCAGTAGTTCAGCGGGGTGGCGGAGCAGCCGCCAGTGATGCCGGCGCTGTACAGCCGTTCGATGTGCCGCCAGGCCCAATACGTGCTGGGTACGTCGGCGAAGGTGACGGGTTTGCTGACCGTGTACTCTTCGCCGCCGGTGTAGGGCGTCCCCGCCAGCGGGTTGGACGACAGGTCGGCGATGCCGCTGCCCGCGGGCAGGTCGAGCCGCAGCACGCCGCTGCCCGCGCCAACCGAAACCGTCAGCGTGTAGAGATTTCCAGAACCGCTGATGCCGCTCACGGCCGCGCTGGAAACGCCGCTTGTCGTCAGGGTGAAATCGCCCGTGTCCACACCTGTCACCGATTCGGAAAAGGTCACCGTGAAGTCCACGCTATTGGCGCTGGTGGGGTTGGCGGAGGCGCGCACGATGGATGTCACCGTCGGCGCGATGGAATCGGCTTCGTAGGCGCCCATGTCGCAAGGCGCGCCCATTGTTGAGCGGTTGAAACCAGTCTGATCCTGAGAAGAGCAGGTGAAATTGTTCCCCGCGTTGATGGCGGGACTGCCGTATTGCGGGATCATCACCTGCGTGCCGTTCACGGTGGTCAGCGCGCTCAGGTTGGCGCTCACGCCCGTGACATTGTGCGTCGTTGAGCCATTGAGCGTGCAGTTGGTTGTATCCTGAATCAGGTTGTAATCTTGCGAGTGGAACGCGCCTTCGCAATCCGCGCCGCCCACGCCGCTGGTGTTGCCCGCGATGATGGAGTTCATCAGGTTGGGCTGGTCAAGGCCGCTGGCAAAGATTCCACCGCCGCCGTTGGGAGCGGGAGGCCCAGGCAGGACGTTGCGCGCGTTGCCCGCGATGGTGACGTTGTTGAACGTGACCGAATCCGCGGCCTGCTGGAGCGAGACATCCACGCCTCCGCCCTGACCGAGGGTCGTGTTGCCGCTCACGGTGACATTTTCCACTCTGACGGTGATGGGCTTGTCCGTGCCGCCACTTTCGTAGATTTTGAGACCGCCGCCGCCATTGGCAAACGCGCCCGAACTGTTGTTGATAATGTACGAGCGTGCGATCGTGGCTGAGGCGCCGAGGAAGATGCCGCCGCCCCCGCCGCCCGAGGTGGAATTATCGGTGATGGCCGAGTTGGCGATGGTGATCGTCCCCGCCGCGTTCGTACCAGGATTGGGCAGATAGAGTCCGCCGCCGTGGCCGAGGCTGGCGGTGTTGTGATCCACTTTGGAATTTGTGAGAGAAAGTACCGCGCCTGAATTTACCGCTGCGTAAATGCCGCCGCCTGAATAGGAGGCCGTGTTGGTTGTGATCTGGCTGCTGTTGGTCAGGGTCAGGCTGGCATGACTGGCACTGTAGATGCCGCCGCCATTGCCAAAACTGGAGTTAGTTGACTCGGCCTCACTGTTCGAGACGATGACGTGGCTGAGGGTGAGCCCGCCATTGTTGAGGATCGCGCCGCCGTTATCGTCGAGCACGTAGCCGTGGGTGAGAGTCAAGTACGAGAGTTGCACGGCCGCGCCCGATTGAATGTTGAAGAGGCGCACCGCGTCGTTGCCGCTGAGGGTGATGAGGTTGCTGACTGTCCCGCCGACGATGGCGATGTCTTTGGCAACTGTGAGCGGACTGGCAAGCGTGATCGTGCCGCCGCTCAACCCCGCCGCGAAGACGATGGAGTCGCTGTCCACTGCCACGCTGATGGCTTCGCGCAGGGAGCAATCGGCAACATCGCAGACGCCGTCATCGGCGTCGGCCAGTTTGGTGACGGTGTAGGTGGTGGGAACATGTGGTGGAATGCCGTAGGCCGCGATGTAATCGGCTTCGGGAAGAATCGTCCCGTTGTTGCTGAGGTCGGAGAAACGCCCGCCCACCAAAAGGTCGGAACCCATGGAGGCAAAGGCATAGACGGGGACGTTGCCATAGTATTTGATGGAGCCATTCCCCGCGCCATCGTTGCCGAGCGCGCTCCATTGTGTTCCGTCCCAGCGGGCAAGGTAATCCGCCGTCGAAACGCCGCCCGCGTTGGTGAACAGACCGCCCACAAATACATCGGAACCGCTCACGGCAAGCGCCCGCACTTGATTGTTGAGCGGACTGCTTCCGACCGCCGACCAATTCGTCCCGTCCCATTTGGCGAGGTAATCGGCATTGGCGAGTCCCGCCGCGTTGACGAAGGATCCGCCCACATACAGGTCGGCGCCGCTGGCGGCCAGTGTGTAAACGCTATTGGTCAATGCCGCGCTGGCTCCCAGCGCCGACCAACTTGCCCCGTTCCATTTGGCGATGTGATCGGCCGCCGCGATGCCCGCCGCGTCGGTGAAAATCCCGCCCGCGTACACGTCCGTGCCGTTGACCGCCAGCGAGGCGATGTAACTGCCGCTTGCAAACGCGCCCACGCCCGCGCCGTTGTTCCCCAGCGCCGACCAGGTTGCCCCGTCCCATTTGGCGATGTAATCCGCCTCGGCGATGCCCGCCACATCCGTGAAGTTCCCGCCCGCGTACAAGTCCGTGCCGTTGACAACCAGCGAGGCGATATAACTTCCGTTGGCAAACGCGCCCACGCCCGCGCCGTTATTTCCCAGCGCCGACCAGGTTTGCGTGGTCAGGTTGAATTTGGCAATTTTGTCTGCTTCGGCGATGCCTGCGGCGTTGTTGAATGTCCCGCCGACGAATAGGTTTGTGCCGCTGAGCGCTAACGAAGCCACTGTCCCCGCAATGGCGCCATCTCCCGCGCCGTTGCTTCCCAGCGCCGACCAATCGCCCGTGAGCGAATCCCATTTGACGATGCCATCCGCTTCGGGGATGTTCAAGCCGTGATTCGAGACGTTGTAAAAATTGCCGCCCACGTACACATCCGTGCCATTGACGAGGATGGCATATGTCTGACTGCTCTCATACCCGTTGACCAGCGCGCCGTTCGCGGTGACGCCGAGCGCTGACCAGTGCGTCCCGTCCCATTGCGCCAGATAATCGGCCTGCAATTGGGGCGTGTTGCCGTCATTGACATCCCAAAAATACCCGCCTGCCAGCAGGTTGCCCGCTTGCATGGCGAGACTGAAAACAAACGGACCGCTTTTATTGGGAATGGCCCCGTTGCCCGCGCCGTTATCCCCAAGCGCGTTCCAATTGGCGCCATCCCATTTGGCAAGGTAATCGGCTGTCGCCAGCCCCGCCGCGTTGGTGAAATAGCCCCCAACGTACACATCCGTGCCGTTGACTAGGATGGAGTAAACCGCCTGATTGAAAGCCCCGTTCGCGCCATTGCTTCCGAGAGCCGACCAGTTCGCTCCATCCCATTTGGCGAGGAAGTCGGCAGTCCCCAACACCGAGCCGCCATTGTTGACATCGGTGAATAGCCCGCCCACGTACACATCCGTGCCGCTAACGGCCAGCGCGTTGACATAACCGCCTGTGATGGAGCCATTGTTCGCGGCACCGTTGTTCCCCAGCGCAGACCAGGCCGAGCCGTTCCATTTGGCAACATAATCCGCCGCGCTCATGCCGCCTGCATTTGTGAAATTGCCGCCCACGTAGATATCCGTGCCGCTCGTGGCAATCACATTCACGCCCGCGCCCAGCGCGCCCACCCCCGCGCCGTTATTTCCCAGCGCCGACCAATCGCCCGTGATGGGATTCCATTTGGCGATGTAATCGGCTTCGGGGATGACCGTTCCCTTGTTGTTCACGTCGGTGAATCCCCCGCCCGCATACACATTGCCGCTGGCATCCACCGCGATGGCGTACACCACATTGTTAAGCGCGCCGCCGTTTGCGCCGTTATTTCCCAAGCCCGACCAGGTCGAGCCATCCCAGCGGGCAATGTTTGATGCCGTTGAAACTTGCGTTGCCCCGTTGTGAACAGACGAGAAATACCCTCCCACGTACACGTTTCCATTCGCCACAGCCAGCGAATAAATGCCAGAGCTAATCGCGCCGTCTCCCATGTTGTCGCTTCCCAACGCGCTCCAGGCGGCGCCGTCCCATTTGACGATGTAATCGGCCGCGGGGATGTTGGCCGCGTCGGTGAAGTAGCCCGCCACGTACACATCCGTCCCGTCCACGGCGATGCCCCTGACTTGATCTGTGATCGCGCCGCCGCCCTCGCCGAGCGCGGCCCACTGCCCAGGCGCGGCCGCCTGCGCGGGACCGAAGACGGGTCCGCGCGAAGGATCGAGCGCGACGCCGTAACCTTCGAGGTCGAGCGCGCCGCTGAATGAGCCGTCGAGGGCGAGCGTGCCGTCCGTGTTCAACATGCCCGCGGGTGAGACGATATCGGAAGGAGCCGACGGCTCCCCCGCTTTTGCCTGGGCCGGTGTGACGGGCGCAAGCGCGCCGAAGGCCAGGGCGAGTAAGGACAGGATCGAAAGAATTTTGGTTTTCATGGCTTCTCCTTTATTGGTTGTCCCACTGTATCAAGACCCAATCCTAAAAAGTTGACTTTTCTTGTCAAGCGCAGAACGATGGTACCGAAGGGTGATGCTGCGTGCTTCAAAATAAAAAACCTGCCGCAAGGATGGAACCATCCTGCGGCAGGTCACTTCGCTTTACGAGCGGAAGTTTACGGGTTGTAAGGAGAGGGCTTGGGGGTCTTCATCCTTTTCCAAAACGCGCCAAGCGCAATGCCCAATACGTTCAACACCGCCAGGAGTATGACGCCCAGCACCAGAAGCGGAATGAAGGCGTAGGGGAAATAGGTTCAGGTCGCGCCCAGCCAAAACTCCGAATCCTGTGGGCGCATGGGGAATATCTTTCCCTGCGCGTCCTCACAGGTGACCGAGAGCGTCTTCTCGCCCGGGTGATTCCACGAGGCCCGGTACCAATCCGCTTCGAGGCGGGTATTCGCTGGACAAAGATACTGCTCCACCAACTGCGGCGAGTGCATGGGCGCGGTAGCCGTGGCGACGCAGGCCAGCGGAACCGCGATCAGCGCGGCAGCCACCAGCAATAGAACAACCTGGGCGGAACAACCGAGTGCCTTTTTCATTGCTTCATACCTCGCGCTTTCCCATCTTCACTGCCATTGTCAGCAGCAAGCGGGAGCAGCCATTTCCTGTTGGATGTTTTCAAATTGGGCATAAGAGTCTTGGGGAGTTTCCGCTCAAAGCCCCAGCCTGGATTTGAGTTCCTCGACAGCGGCATGAGCCTCCTCGAAGCTGGAAGCGTAGACGGCGCGATGGGCTTTGATGGCGTTCAGCTTGTCGCCCTGTTTCAGGTACCCCACCACCTGCGCATCGGCCGCCGGGATAGCCAGGATGGCAGGTGTGCTGCCAAGCCATTCAGCGGAAAGGACCTGCGGCTGCTTCTCCTTGCGGTTGAATTCGGCGAAATACACCACATACGCATCGCCCTTCTGTATGATGCTTTTTAGGGACGGCTTTACGTGGAAAGTGCGGCCGCCAATGCGCAGAACATGGAAGGTCTCGGTGCCATAGGTGTTGGTCTCCGAGTTGTAGTCCTTGCGCGTGGTCATGATGACCTCGGCCGGGCCTTCCACTTTTTGCGCCCCCGGCTTGAGCCTGACAAAGACGCGGCGCGCGAACCCAAACCCGGTCAGGCCCCACACCAGCGGCCAGATGACCCCAAAGCCGAGGATCAAAAAGATGCGTTCCGAATCCAGCGCCGTTGGGAGGATCGCCACCACCAGAACCACCCCGACCGCTGCCACCAGGAGCAGAAACAAGCCCAGGACGGCGGCACAACCCTGTTCCCCGCGCGCCTCCCCTGCCAGGCGCTCCTTCTGCTTTTTGGAAATTTGTCCGTTTCGATTGGCCTGCAGATCGGAGGCGTCGAAATTCAGAACCTGCATTAACTCACGGTCATTCGGAGCGCTTTCACCTGCGCCCATTTACCGGCTGCCGACACTGCGCTGGGATACCTCGGCGCGGGCGAACTCGATCAGGGTCTGCACCGTGCGGCGCGCCTTCGGGGTGCGGTGCCAGCCGGCCAGTCCCATCTTCTGCGTGAAGATGCGCCCAATTGAGTTGGGATCCTGTTTGGCCAGCTGCTTCAGCGAGGTAAATCCCAACTGCTCCAGGCGGGTTAACATCATCGGGCCAACCCCCACCAGGGTGAGCATTCTTTTGCGGTCTTTCTCTGGAAATCCCATGTCAGCTTCTCCTTGCAAAATTATCGGATTTTTTGGGTATGATTCGTCTTTGCAGAAATTGAAATTTGTAGTATCGTCAGCCAACTTGGGCGACGGCGTCGGCGCTATGGCTTGTCATCGAGCGGGACGGACGTTGCATCCAACGCTTCCTCATTTTGCACATCCTTCAATTCGTTCCTGACCCTGCGCCGATGGCGGACAAGCGTGGAAGACTCGGTGGCGGGCGCATCATCCTCATCCGCCCAGGTGACCTCGACGGAGACGATTTGAATGGTGGTAATTTGGCGGTGAACAAGACGCGGCATCGCATTTACCTCTATGCGTCTAATGTATCAAAAAGGACATTCGAAAAGTTGACATTTCTTGACAAATGTTGACGGATGCCGCTGTTCCCCCTGCAATCCCCGCCCAAAGGAAGAAACATGCCAGCCAGCCTGACCCTCGAAGATTTCGGCAGCCAGCTCAAATACCTGCGCAAACGCGCCCACCTCACCCAACGCGACCTGGCGCAGGCGGTGGGCTATACCGAGGCGCACATCTGCCGCCTGGAAAAAAACGAACGCCTGCCCGACCTGACCACGGTGGCGGCGCTCTTCATCCCCGCCCTGGATGTCAAGCACGACCCGGCCGTCATGGAACGCCTGCTGCAACTGGCGGCGGAGGCGCACAGCGGGCGGAAACTCACGAAGATCAAATTCACCGAGGTGACCATCGAGGATGTGGTCGAGCAGGATTTGGGCGCGCTCGAAGCCATCCCCGCCCCGTTTGCCCACCGCGTCCCGCGTCCGCTGCTGGCCGAACGGGTGCGCGCGGGGCTGCTGCGCGAGCGCTGCGCCCTGTTGTACGGCATGGCGGGGGTGGGCAAGACCGCCCTGGCCTCCACGGTGGCGCACGAGTATGGCGGCCCCGTCTTCTGGCACACCCTGACCGCCGAAGTCAACACCAGCGCCGAGGCCATCCTAAGACAACTGGCCCTGTTCCTGTTCGCACAGGGGCAAAACCAACTGAAGCCCATCGTCGAGAGACGCAGTGAAGCCGCCCCGCTGGCCATCGACCTGCAGCTCGCGCAGATCCGCGCCGCGCTGGCGCAATGTCCCGCCCTGTTATGCTTCGAGGATGCGCACCTGCTGCAGGAGGAGGAGACCAGCCTGTCCCTGCTGCGCCAGTTGAGCGCGCTGCCCACCGTCTCGCTGTTGCTGACCAGCCGCAAGAGCGGCCTGTTGCCCATCGCCCAGGTCAACGTGAATGGCCTGGAGCCAGCCGAGGCGCGGGAACTGTTGAAGCGCCTGGGGCTGGAGCTCGAGCCCGGGCAACTGGAGCGGCTGCTGGTCCGCACCGACCGCAACCCCATGCTCCTGCGGCTGGCCGCCGGTCAACTGGCCGAATCTCCCGCCGAGGCCGGCGCCTTCATCGAGCACCTCGAAACCCATCCCCAGGTCGCATCCTATCTATTGGATAGCCTGCTGCGCGACCTGCCGGCCGCCGCGGCCTGGCTGGCTTCGCTCCTGTCGGTTTTTCGCCACCCCCTGGACCTGTACGACGACGCCTTGATCGAACTGGCGCAAGGCTACGAACAGCCCTGCTGCCACGACGAGGCCCTGTCTGTCATGCAAAGCCGCAACCTGATCGATAATCCGCGACAGGCCGCCCTGCACCCCCTGGTGCAGGATTTCCTGTATGCCACCCTGGGGACGGATGCCGCGCGCAAGAAGCGCATGCACCGCCTGGCCGCGGAATGGTGCGAGGCGGCGGGGAACATCGTGGAGGCAGCCCATCACTGGACGCGCGCCGCGGACCTGGAGCAGGCCGCCGAGGTGCTGGGAGAGCGCAGCGAGGAGTTGTTCAACCGCGGACGGGCCAGCGCCGCCGTCAAGGTGGTGGAAGAGGCGCTCGAGCGCGCCGCCCGCAAACGCGGCGACTCGACCCAACTGCGCCGCCGCCTGCTCACCGCGCACGGCGACCTGCTGCGGGGCACCTTCCGCGCGGCGGAGGCTGAAAACAGTTATCGCGAGGCCCTCTCCCTGGCCCAGGACCTGCCCGCCGTCCGCGCCGAGATCGTGCGCAAACTGGCGCAGATCCTGCTCCAGCGCGGACGTTCAGCCGATGCGCTGCGCCTGTGCCAGTCAGCCATGGCAGGCCTGGGCGAAGCGGACGTCATCCTGCGGGCGCGCGTGGCGGCCATCCAATGCCGCGGGCACCTGGTGCTCTCCCAATTCAACGAGGCGGAGCAGACCGCCGCGTACGCCATCGAACTGGCGCATCAATTTGCAGAGGCCCTGCCCCAGGTGGCGGACGATGTCTGGGCGCGCTGCGAGCGCACCCTGGGATGGATCAATTACACCCGCCATCCCGAGGGCACGGAGTCCCTGGTTCATTACCGCCGCGCCCTGGAATGCGCCCGCCGCGCCGGGCTGCGCGTGATCGAATGCGCCATCCTCTCGAATACCGCCACCGCGCTGATGGAACGCGGCGACTCGGAAGGCGCCCTGCGCAGCTATGAGGAGGCGCTCACAGGCTTCGAAGCCCTGGGCGACATGTACGGCATCGCAAGCATCCTGCACAACCTGGGCGTCCTGCATGGCGGACGGGAAGAGTATGACGCAGCCCTGCAACGCTTCGAACAAGCCAGTGAGATCTGCCGCCGCATCGGCGACCATGAAGGCCTGCTCAACTCGGAGAGCGCCCGCGCCTCGATGCTAGTAGGAATGGGCCGGGTGAAGGAGGCGCATCTCATCCTCGAAGAAGCGCTGTCAGCCGGGTCTGCCTCCACCGACACCTGGGGACTGGGCTCGGCCCTGTGCCTGCTGGCCGAAATCCAACTGGTGCAGGGGCAGGTGGAGGCGGCCCGCTCCGCCTGTCTGCGCGCGCTGGGCATGCCCGGCATCGAAAACAACGCTCGCATCCACGCCTGGGCGCAAAGCAACCTGGCCCTGGTCCAGATCGGCGCGGGAGAATTCGAAACGGCCTGGAACGGCGTGGCAGCCGATCCGCCCGCTGACCTGGGGTTCGAACTGACCGTGCGCTGGCAGCAGGCGCAATGCGCGGCCGCCATGGCCAGCGGCAGGACCGAAATGGCGCAACGACTCTCACAGAGTGTGGTCAGGGCCGCGCAGGAGAAGGGCTTGAAGAACCTGGAAAAGGTGGCGAAGTCGATTGTTACAAACGCCGTCCCCTCGGCCCGCGACCTGCCCCGCCTGATCCTCGGCGGACTCGAGGCCTGACCCCGTCGCATTCGAATCAAAAAGACAGCCACCTCACGGTGGCTGTCTTTTTGATTTACATTGTTCTCTATGCAAAGCCCCCACGCATGGAGAGGGGTAACTTACGGCAGGTTGAAGGCCATGACCAGGAAGACGGCCATTTCGGCGCGGGTCACATAGCCGCCGGGGCAGTAGTTGCCGCCGCCGCAGCCGCCGGTGATACCTTCCGCAGCCAGGGCTTCGATCCAGGCCGCCGCGAAGCTGTTGGCAGGCACGTCGTTGAAGACGTCGCCGACCGCAGTCGGGGGCACATAGGCGTTGCCGTACATGCCGCGCAGGATGAAGACGGCCATCTCGGCGCGGGTGATGTTCTTGTTCGGGCAGTAGTTGCCGCCGCCGCAGCCGGCAGTGATGCCTTCTGCAACCAGGGCTTCGATGTAGGCCGCTGCAAAGCTGTTCTGGGCCACATCGTTGAAGACTGTGCCACTGGCCGCCGGGGGCACGTAGGTGTCACCGTACTTGGCGCGCAGGATGAAGACCGCCATCTGGGCGCGGGTGATGTTGCCGTCCGGGCAGTAGTTCAGCGGGGAGGTGCTGCAGCCGCCGGTCACGCCGAAGTTGTACAGGCGCTCGATGAAATTGTTGGCCCAATGCGTGAAGGGAACGTCTTCGAAGATGGGCGTCTTGCTGACCGTGTACACCTCGCCAGTGGTGAAGGGCAGGCCGCCGAGGGCATTACCAATCGTGTCAGTGACGGAGGCCGTCGCAGGCACGTCGAGACCGATGGTGCCGTTGAGCGTGCCCGTGTTGACGCTGACGGTGTAAGTCGTGCCCGCGCCGCTGACGCCTGTAATAGACGCATCGCTCACACTGCCGGCTGCCAGTGCAAAGTCACCCAGGCCCACGCCGGTTACGATCTCGGAGAAGGTGACGGTGAAGTCCACGCTGGCGGCGTTGGTTGGGTTGGGATCGGCGCGCACGACGGAGACAACCGTCGGGGCAACGCGGTCCACGTCATAGGAGGCTCCGCCGGTGTAGGGCAGGCCGCCCGGGGTATTCCCAGCCGCATCGGTGATGCTGGCCCCGGCGGGGATGTCGAGGCGCAGGGTGCCCGCGCCGCTGCCGGTGTTCACGGCCACCGTGTAGGTGCTGCCGTTGACCGGGGTAACGGTGGTGACGCTCTCGCCAGTCAGGTCAGGAGCCGTCAGGCTGAAGTCGCCGGTGGATACACCAGTGACAGCTTCACTGAAAGTGACGGTGAAGTTCACGCTGGCGGCGTTGGTCGGGTTGGCGCCCGCGCGCACGATGGAGGTCACTGTCGGGGCGGTCTTGTCGATGGTGTAGGCTTGGCCGCTGGTGTAAGGCAGGTTGCTGACGTTGTTGCTGCCCGAGTCGATGATGGTGGCAGTCAACTTCACATCCAGGCGCAAATCGCCATCGCCGCTGCCGGTGTTGACGTTGACGGTGTAGCTCGTGCCCGAGCCGCTGATGGTGCCGATGGTCGCGCCGCTGATCACGCCGTTGGATATATCCAGGCTGAAGTCGGCCGAGTCCACGCCGGTCACAACTTCGGAGAAGGTGACGGTGTAGGCCACGCTGGCGGCGTTGGTCGGGTTGGTGCCCGCGCGCACGATGGAGGTGATGGTCGGAGCGCCGCTGGAGTCCAGGTTCAGGCTGATGATGATCGGGTCGTGATCCGAAGTGCGGAACTGGTTGGGTTCGTAGAGCGGGAGCACGTCCGATTCTTCATCGTATGCGGCCTCGTCGGCGGTGCGCACATCGTCGTTGTAATCGAAGAGCGGGTTCTCATCGGCGTTGATGTGCCACTCGGCCACGCCGGCCACCTGGGGAGTCAGGCTGGCGTTGGAAAGGGCATGGTCGAGATAGCCCAACTGGCCGTCGAAAACGTAGCCGTAGGCATCCGCGCCGCCAAAGGAATTCACCAGGTCGGTATACCCGGCGGTCTTGAGCGCGGTGATCGGGTCTTCCATGGCGTAGGAGTTCAGGTCGCCGATGATCAGGAAGTCGGGATCGCCGCTGCCCGTGGGATCCGTGGCCAACCAATCGGCCAGGGCCCCGGCGGCTTCGGTGCGGGTCAGGTTGCAATTGCCCTGGCCCGTGGTCGTGTCATCGTCGCCCGCGCCGCAGCTCGAGCCCTTGCTCTTGAGGTGGTTAACCACCACGGTAAAGACCTCACCCGTGGCAACTTCTTCGAAGGTCTGAGCCAGGGCCGGGCGGTTTTTGGTATCGTCGAAGAGCGGGTCGACAGCGCTGGTGAGCACCTTGAAGGCGCCCAGCGGCGTGACGGTGGCGGTCTTGTAGATGATGCCGACGCGGATGGCGTCGCCGCCGATCACGCCCGTGTCGATGTAGCCATAGCCCGGCAGGCCGGCCACGATGTCGGCCAGCGGGGAAACGCCAGGGGTATTCTCCATTTCCATGAAGCCAAAGACGTCCGCGTCGATGGCGGCCAGGGCAGCCAGCATTTTGGTGCGCTGGCGGGTCAGTTCCTGGGCGCTATCGGCGCCGCGGCAATCTGCGGCCAGGGTGGGCGAGCAGACGTTGCTGGTGTCGATGGTCAGGAAGTAGTTGAGGACGTTGAAGCTGGCAACCTTGAGGCTGCCGCTCGAAGCGGGCACTGTGGGGCGCGTGTTGACCGGGGTGAAGGTGTAGGTGTACTTCTCGGTCACCGGGCGGATGCGCCAGGCATCGGTGCCGGTCTGCCCGGCAAAGGACCAGTGCAGCACGCCGGTCAGGTTGGTGATCGTATCGCCGCCGCGGAAGTAGTTGGTCGTGCTGAGGCCCGGAACAGGATAGAAGTAGGCCGTATTCGGAACATCCGAGGGGCGGTTCTGGCGATTATCGGGATCATCGAGGATGATCGTGCGGGCGGCCAGATCGATCTGATGATTGGTGTAGCCGAGGGCGGTGGGCGTATTGACCGCAGTGAAGGTGTGCGGGCGGCCGCCGGCCGAGAGAATGACCTGGCCGTAGCGGGCCAGTTCGAAGTATTCGCTCACCGAAAGCGTGGCGGGGAATTTCACCAGCATGCCTTCGAAGGCTTCATAATAGGCATTGATGAAGGTTTCAGCGGCAGTCAGGTCGCCGGTGGGAACGCCGGGAACGGGCAGGGTCAGGCTGGCCGGGGTTGGCATGGCATTGCCAGAGCTGAGCACCACCACGCTGCCTGCCGTGGTTGCATTGAGCTGGCTCATATTGAAGTATTCGCTGGTCGCACCGGTGGCGAGCACACGGTCGCCCACGTTGACCGCGGTGGGGCAGGTGAGGCAGTAAACGAAGATGCCTTCGGACGTGGCCGGGTTGGCGTCCGCATCGGCATCCTGCTCCTGGACGAAGAAGCCCTTCAGTTGGCCCGAGGTCTGAGCCTGGTATTGGCCCACCACGATGGCATCCACCGTGAACGTGCCGGAAGCGGAAGTGTTGCCGCTGCCCTGGATGTCGTGGATGGGGGTGACGGCCGAGTCGTCGTTGGTGATGGTGCCAAGCGCCGCGCCGTCGGTAACCACTGCGCCGCTCACGTTGCTGACGGCGACGTTGAAGGTCTCATTGGACTCGCTGTCCCAATCGCCGTTGACGGTCACGTCGAAGTTGTAGGTGGTGCTGCCAGTGGCGATGCTCGCGCCGTTCACAGACTTGGTCACGTAGTCGGTGCCAGCCGTGGCGGTGCCAGCGGAGGTGGCAATGTCGAAGGTCACGCCGCCGCTGGGGGCGGGGCCATCCAGGGTCACAACAAAGCCGAAGGTGGTCGTGCCCGTGTTGCCTTCCGCCAGGGTGACATCGGCAATGCTCAGGTTGACCGGGGCGGCGTCATCGTTCTGGATGGTGCCCGTGCCGGTGCCGGTGGCGACGGTCGCGCCAGTCACGTTGCTGAGGCTGACCGTGAAGGTCTCGTTCGCCTCGAAGGTGGTGTCGCCGTTGACGGTGACATTGAAGGTGGTGGAGGAGACGCCCTCAGGGATGGTCACGCCCGTGGCCGAGTTGGGTTCGTAGTCGTTATCCGCATCGGTGGCCGTGCCGTCGGAGGTGGCGATATCGAAGGTCACACCGCCCACCAGCGCGGGGATGTCCAGGCTGACGTTGAAGGTCAGGGTGTTCATGCCGGCGTCGCTCTCAGGCCCGGAGACGCTGCTGATGCTGATCTGCGGGGTGGCGGCGTCGTCGTTGGTGATGGTGCCCAGGCCCGTGCCGTCGCCGACAGTTGCTCCTGTCACGTTGGTCACGTTGACGTCGAAGGTCTCGGTCAGCTCGATATTGGTATCGCCGTTGACAATCACGTCGAAGTTGTAGGTGGTGCTCCCAGCCGAAATGATCTGCGTGGTCAGGTTCTGGCCTGCATAGTCGCTGTCGGTCGTGGTGGCCGTGCCATCGGCAGTGGCGACATCGAAGGTCACGCCGCCAGCCGGGGCGGGCGCATCCAGGGTCACGACAAAGCCGAAGATGGTCGCACCCGAGTTGCCTTCGGCGATGGTGACGTCGTTGATGCTCAAGACAGGCAGGGCGACATCGTCGTTTTGGATGGTGCCCTGACCCTGGCCATCGGAGACGGTGGCGCCGGTCACGCCGGTCACGTTGACGAAGAAGGTCTCGTTCGGTTCAAAATTGGTGTCGCCGTTGACGGTCACATCGAAGGTGGTGGAGGATGCGCCTGCGGCGATGGTCACGCCTGTGGCCGAATTGGGTTCGTAGTCATTATCCGCATCGGTAGCCGTGTTATCAGCGGTGCCGATGTCGAAGGTCACGCCGCCGGCCGGGGCCGGGGAGGACAGGGCGACGGTGAAGGAGAAGGTGGTCGTACCCGAGTTGGTTTCCGCGGCGCTCACGTCGTTGATGGTGAGGTTGGATCCCGCAGGGGTAGCCGTCACGGTCAGGTCATCGATGCCAAGACCGTGGTCATTGCCCGAGTCATTCAAGTCAGTCCAACGCAGGAGAATATATTCATTGCTGGGAATGCTCAGTCCCGATATCGTTGTTGAAAGATTCGCGCGGTTGGCAGCAGAATTTCCATCCAAAGCACCGGCTGTTGTAAGAATCGGGCTTGTAAAAGTTACAGCAGGAACCGCTGTCCAACCAGTCGAGGCCGTGTTGAATGCAGTTGCATCGGATGGCGCAGCGGCACTGGTCTTATATTCAAACGTTAACGCCTGGGCAGCGGTTGCATTCGCACGCCATTGTTCGCCTGTGTAAGCAACGCTCAGGCCGCCAATGGAAGAGCCCGTATTGTTTTGCAAAACCAGACCAAAATAGGCTTTTCCCGTGCCTGATCCCCCATAATAGCCATTGCTAGCCAGGCCGCCCAAAGCGCGGTCAGTAGCCGAGGTCGTGCCATAGCTATAGTACCCGCCAGTGGTGGCAGAGCCGTTGCCCACAATGTACGTGGTGACACTGGCAGTTGCATCTGTCACCAAATACCAACCAGCCAGAGTGCTGTCGTTGGCCCAGGCAGGAGTGCCCGTATTAGCCAGGGTATCGAAATTCTGAGTGTAAGTCGAACCTGTAAAGGAGCCCACGTTCAAGCGGGCCGCCTTCGCAGGCGTCACCGGCACAAGGGTCAAATTAAGAGCACCCGCCAGCAGGGCGGCCACCGTGAGCAGCCGCCAAATTTTATGTAGCTTAAGCATTTATATTCTCCTCGAATTGAAAAATAGGGTTGGCATTGCCTTCCGATCCGCCGCAAAAGCACGCGGCGAATGCGGACCTGGCAACGCCGAAACCGGTTGGATCCCGCCTGGCACCGGTCTCAATACGCCCCCCGTATTGAAAAAAGCGAATCTTGTAGTGCTTTATCCTGCATGGCATCTCCTGGAAAAAATTTGCGGCAACGCGCCACGATCATAAAAATGGCGCGATCATTTTATGCAGAGAAATTTACATGTTAATAATGGTAATGGATGATAACCAATAAAACAGGCCCGCCATACCGATAAAAAAAGGCAGCGAAGAAAAACAAGCGAGGCCACCTGCCGCCTCGCCCTTCCTCTTCACTACCCGCCGAACCCATTCCTTATATCACAAACAAGTCAACCTTACAACGTGGAAAGCTTCCTCTTTACCCGACGTTAAAGTCACTTCGCGATATACTACGCCCATGACCCCAGACCGCATCGGCCTGTTCGGCGGCACCTTCGACCCGCCGCACCTCGGCCACCTCATCCTCGCCAGCGAAGCCTGCGCCCAACTCCACCTCGACCGCCTGTTGTGGGTGCTCACCCCCAGCCCGCCGCACAAACTCAGCCAGCCCATCACCCCGCCGCAACAGCGCCTGGATATGGTCGAGCTGGCCATCGGCGGCGACCCGCTCTTCGAACTCTCGCGCGTCGAACTGGATCGGTCCGGGCCGCATTACACTCTCGATACCGTGCGGCAGATTCAGGCGGATCACCCTCATGCGGATGTAATTCTGCTGATCGGCGGCGACTCCCTGCGCGACCTGCCCACCTGGCGCCAAGCCGCGGACCTGGTGACGGCCTGCCGCGAAATCGGCGTGATGCGCCGCCCCGGCGGTTCAGCCGACCTGTCGGCGCTGGAAGAGTCCCTGCCCGGCATCCGCTCCAAGGTGCGCTTTGTGGATGCGCCCCTGCTGGAGATTGCCTCCAGCGAAATCCGCCGCCGCGCCTCCCTGGGCGAGCCGTTCCGCTACTACGTCCCCGCCGCAGTGCATGAGTACATCCTGCGCCACCGGCTGTACCAACCTTGGCAACAACAGTCCGCACAAGCACAGCCATAAAGAATCAAAACATGACACATTCCGAAATTAATCTTTCGAGGATGTGTCATGTTTTAAAGGCGCTTGGACGCTGATTCACGCTGAAAAACGCGGATTTTTCTTTGCCTCATCAGCGAAATCAGCGTTTTTCTGCGTCCAGATTAAATTGGGGGTCTGTCATGTTTTTACGCGTCGAGGTGATAGGTGTGATATGCGTTCTGGCAGGGATTGCCCCAACTGATGTGCATCTCGCGCGCGGTCAGGTCGATCACCATCGCGCAGATGGTCTTCTCGCGGTCGAGCGGATCGATGCCTTCGATGTTGTGGTTGCAGATCGAGTTGGGAATGTTGACATGATCCTTCTGGATGGCCTGCAAACTCTTGATCGAGTGGGCCTGGTTCTGGCGCAGCAGGCGCAGGGCGCGGAAATAGCGCACGCGCGAGGAGATCAATTCCTCGGGGTCGCTTTCGATCTCCTTCATGTTCTGCGCCAGGTAATGGTTGGTGTGAACCATGTACCCGTCCGTGCCGTGCAGGATCTCGAATCGGCGGGCCGAGACCTCAATGGAGTACATCTCGCCGCTCTCGTGCACGAGCAGGTGGTTGTACCCGGCGGCGCGATGCGAAACGAGGGCGCGGCCAATGGCGCCCGAGATGCGCCGCGAGGACAGGATCGCGCGCGCCACCACCAGGCGCGGGATGCCGATGCGCGAATCGGACGGATAGACCGAATCGATCAACTGGGCGATGCCATAGGCATTGAAGCCCACGTTGGGAAGCAGCCCGCCATAGGTCATGGCTAAAAATGGAGGTTCCTCCGAAGGGCGGGCCGAGATGACGTACACGTCATCCTCATCCTCGGGGACCCAATCCTCGTTGTGCGCGGCCAGCACGTGACCGTCGGCGGTGCGCTCCTCGTTGACCCCCATGCTGGTGCAGCGGGTAAGGTGCAGCGCATCCGTCGTCACGGCCTCCATGGTGTTGAGGGTGACAATCTCGTCGAAGCCGACGTTGGAGCCTTCGGCAACGCCGCGCATCTCGTCCACGTATTGCGGATAACGCTCCTCGGCAAAAGGCAGGTACTTGCGCGCCTGGATCTGCGCGCCGTCCCAGGTCAGTTCCAGTTGATCGTAGGATTGGGCAATCAACACGCGCGCGTTCTTGACGCTGTGTTGAACCTTCTCGCGACAGGCTTCGCCGATCTGGCGGCCCATTTCGCGGTGGGTGCCCGAAACCTCGATCAGGGGCGGCGGGCTGTTGTGATTAACGGCATTGGGGATCGGGGGATATGGACGATTGGGAAGCATGCTACTCCTGCAAAATCAAACCCGCTCCGGCAGGGAACCGAAGCGCACCTGATTGTAACATGGGGGCGCGGCCGCATCCCGCGCAGGACGCAATTTGCATCTCATGCCACGCCCATGCGGGTATAATGGGCGGGATGATCGAGTTGACGATTCCCGGGCGAGGCGAACTGCGCATCCAGCATGTGGTCACGGATGTGAACGGCACGCTGGCCGTGGATGGTCAACTGCCCGACGGCCTGGCGCGGCGTATCAACGCCCTGCGTGACCGGGTTGCCCTGCACATGATCACAGCCGACACGCATGGACGCCAGGCAGGCATCGACCAACTTCTGGGATTGAGCGCCGAGCGTCTCCAACCCGGAAACGAGGCCGCGCAAAAGGCGGAATTCGTCCGCGGGCTGGGCGCAGCGACCGTGGTCGCCATCGGGCAGGGCATGAACGACGCGGCCATGCTCAGGGAAGCCGCCCTCGGCATCTGCGTGATGTCCAGGGAGGGTGCGGCTGTGGAAACCCTGCTCGCCGCCGACATCGTGGTGCCCGACATCTTCTCCGCCCTCGAACTGCTCGAAAGGCCCCTGCGCATTCTTGCCACCCTCCGAACATGACCCTTAACGAACCGCCCATCCTGCCCACCGACCCGCAGCCCCCTGCGCCCGACTCCGCCGCCCGCCGACGACGCGCGCGCCGCGCTCAAATGATTCCCGACGCGGAAGGCCGCGCCGAGGTGATGTCATCGCTGGCCAGGCGCGCCTATCCCAACATCGAGTTCTTCATCTTTGCCGTGTTGAGCGGGGCGGTGCTGGGCCTGGGATATCTGCTCGACTCGCCTGCCGTGCTCTTGTTCGGCATCCTGCTGGCGCCGCTGATGACTCCCTGGGTGGGCATGGTGCTGGCGCTCGTGACCGGCTCGCTGCGCTTCTTTTTCGAAACGCTGGTGGCCCTGCTCATCAGCGTCATGCTGGTCTTTCTCAGCGGCCTGATGGCCGGGCTGGCATCGCGGCCCTTCCTGCCGCTCACCTCCAACAATGCCCACATGGCAGTGTGGCTTTGGCTGCCCGGCCTGGCCGTGCTGGGACTGGGCGCCATTCTGCTGGTGATCTCCTTCGTGCGCTCGGAGGACAAACCCTTCCTGCCGAGCGTGATGGTGGCCTATTCCTTGCTGACGCCCATCAGCGCGGCGGGATTTGGCCTGGGCAGCGGCGTGCCCGGCCTGTGGCCCAAGGGCGCGCTGGTGTTCGTGGTCAACCTGGCGCTGGCCACATTGCTGGGCATGTTCACCTTCGTACTCTTCCGCTTCCGCCCGGCGCGCTTGGGATGGCTGACCAGCGGGGGCGCATTCGTCGTCCTGGGGGCGGTGCTGGTCTTTTTGATGGTTCCCAGCATCCAGCCCAATTTCCCGGCCGCGGCCGCCACCTTCACCCCGACCCAGACGCGGACCGCCCCGCCGACGACCCAGGTCGTCATCGCCGCGACATCCACAGCGCTGCCCAAACCGACCCGCACCCCGCGCGTGCAGACGGCCACCCCCAGCCCCATCCAGGTCACCCTCGAAGTGACCCTGCCCCCGACCGAAACTGCCACCATCACGCTGACGGTGGCGCCCACCCCCGTCTATGCCAGGATCAGCTCGGATACGGGCGGCGGCGTCAACCTGCGCAAAAGCCCGAACGGCGACTACATCGCCACGCTCGATAACGGCTCGGTGGTGGAGGTATTGTCCGAGACGCAGGAGGTGAGCGGGGTGATGTGGGCGCACGTGATCGCCACCAAGAACGGACGCCGCCTCGAAGGCTGGATCCTGCAATCGGTGCTGACGACGGCCACCCCGGTCCCGAACTGGCAGCCAACCGACACGGCCACCCCGACCGAGACGGTCGAAGCCACAGCGGCTCCATAGTCTTTCAAAGGTGCTCCCGCTTACTTCCCGCTCCTGCTGGATTTTTAATCCAGCGGAAATCAAAGCGGCGGATTACAAATCCGCCGCAAGCAAACAATCGCTCCCGTTGGACTTGCAATCCAGCGGGGTGACTCGACAAAAAATTCCCCTGGAGAGCATATGCCCATTCATTTTGGAACCGACGGCTGGCGCGCCGTCATCTCGGATAGTTTTACCTTCGATAATTTACGCATGGTGGCCCAGGCCATCGCGGACGCGGTCGCTTCTGCATACTGGAACCGAAACGGCGACACCGATTCGAAGAAGATCGTGATCGGCTTCGACACGCGTTTCCTCTCCGACCGATTCGCGGGCGAGGTGGCGCGCGTGCTGGCCGCCAACGGATTCACCGTGCTGCTGAGCCAGTCCGATGCGCCCACGCCCGCCATTTCGTACGCCGTCAAACACGAGAAGGCCATCGCGGGCGTGATGATCACCGCCTCGCACAATGCGCCGCGGTATAACGGCCTCAAACTCAAGGGCGCGTTCGGCGGGTCGGCCCTGCCCGAACAATGCCGCCGCGTGGAAATCTACATCAACGACAACGAGGAACAGGCGCGCGGTCCCAATCTGATGGATTACAACAAGGCGCGCGAGGCGGGCTTGATTCAGAAATTCAATCCGCTCAACGCCTACTTCGAGCATTTGCGGACATTGATCCGCACCGACATCATCGCGGACAATCCCCAGCGATTCGTGGTGGATGCGATGTACGGCTCCGGCCGCGGCGTGATCAAGGCCTTTTTGCAGGGCACGGGCTGCGAGATCGCCGAGATCCGCGGCGAGATGAATCCCGGCTTCGGCGGCGTACACCCTGAGCCGATTGCCAAGTATCTCGGCGCGCTGGCCTCCGCGGTCAGCTCGGGTATGGGCAACTTCGGCGTAGTTACCGACGGTGACGCCGACCGCATCGGCGCGATGGATGAGCGCGGCCAGTTTGTCGACCCGCACAAGATCATGGCGCTATCCCTGCGCTACCTGGTGGAGAAGCGCGGCATGAGCGGCGCGGTGGTGCGCACGGTTTCCACCACGCGCATGATCGACCGCCTGGCCAAGCGCTATGGACTTAAATTATATGAAACACCCGTCGGCTTCAACCACATCGCCGACTACATGATGCAGGAGGATGTGCTGATCGGCGGCGAGGAATCGGGCGGCATCTCGTTCAAGGGCCACATCCCCGAGGGCGACGGTCCCATCATGGGCCTGCTGCTGGTGGAGATGATCGCCGAGTCGAAGAAGTCACTGGTGGAGTTGGTCAACGATCTGCTCGAAGACGTCGGTCCTGCCCACTACGAGCGCGTCGACTTGCGCCTGAGCCGCCCCGTGGCCAAGGCCGAGATGACCGATATCCTGACCAAGCAGGCGCCCGCCGAAATCGGCGGCCAAAAAGTGGACGAGATCAGCCAGCGTGACGGCGTGAAATACATCATGTCCGACGACTCGTGGCTGCTGATCCGCCCCTCGGGCACCGAACCCGTCCTGCGTGTCTACGCCGAAGGCCGCACCCCCGAGATGGTCAAGGCGCTGATGGGCTTTGGCCGCAAGGTGGCCGAGAGCGTGGTGTAAGATGTAAACGGGGCGCAGACTGAAGTCTGCGCCCCGTAGCATTTCGCTGGTCGTAACACATTGGGTGGTTCTTTGCGGATAAACTCATGAAGAAAACATTCTTACTTTCGATGTCAGTTTGCGTCCTCCTGACGGCCTGCCGCGGACTACAAAACGCGCCGACTGTGTTTCCATCCCTCACGGCAGGATCGACATCCACCCCGACTTTCACCTCCAGGACATTTCCTGGGGGCATGCTGGAAAATGACGGCGAGCAACAATCCCAGATTCGCATTGAGAAGTCTCCAATTCCTCCAACAAAAGATCCTCCCACTCCAACTTTCACTCCATTCCCAACGTACCACACCAAGAAGGTTATATTTGAGTATTACACGGCGGGACATCATTCGCTTTTCGACGTCTTCTATTCTGAACCTCCCGTGATACCAAATATTATTTTATATGATGATGGGCAAATGATCGTTAATGGAGAGCAAAAGGTTTTATCGGCAAATGAAATCAAAAATTTTCTATCCAGGCTGGATGCCCTGGGCTTTTTCTCGATTGAGTCCAACCAGAAACACGACCCGACCGATAAGCTCTATGATTTTGGGAAAAATTATCAAAAAAGCTTTGATGGGCCCATGTACTGCATTCTGGTAAATGTCAATCAGTCAAGACATCTTTGTGTGTACGAACCCAATATGCAGTTTGTGATCCCAAAGATGCAGAGGATTCTCGAATACCTGGATGAATATAAGCCGACTGGCTTGACCCCATATTATCCTGACCGCATTCTATTATCGATAGAGTCATTCAGCCCTAATAGCGATGAAGCGCCCGCGATTGTAACGCCTTGGGACAAACGTTTTCCATCTTTGGTATATCCTGCCCCGAGAAAATACATTTACTATACCCCTGTATTGATCATGTACATCGAAGGAGATATGGCAAAAGAAATTTATATTTTCATGGCAAATTCACATAGCGGCGATGTATTTATTCAAGATGGTAAAAAATATAGAGTGCAGCTTGCCATAGTGTGGCCCCATGAAACGGTCGTCAATGCCTATCAATGAACTTGCGGACTGAAGTCGGCTCTCCAAAAACTTCTGCAAAACGATAACAAAAAGGACGGCCACTATGTGGTGACCGTCCTTTTTGTTATCTCAGTGCATTGGATGAACTCACCCCCAGCCACTCATAAATCTGCGTGGCGGCCTTCGACTGGTTGAGCGTGTAGAAGTGAATGCCCTTCACATTGTTATCGAGCAGGTCGAGCGCCTGGGCGGTGGCCCAGTGGATGCCGACCTTCTCGGCATACTCGTCGTTCTCGGCGCGCGACAGGGCGCGCAGTAATTTGGCCGGGAAGACCGACCCGCCGGCCAGTTCGGCCATGCGCTGCATCGACTTGCGGCTGGTGATGGGCATCAGCCCCGCCAGCACGGGCGCCTTGATTCCCGCCAGCACACAGCGTTCGCAAAAGTCAAGGAATAGATGGTTGTCGAAGAACAACTGGGTGCAGATGAAGTCCGCGCCCGCATCCACCTTGGCCTTGAGATAGTCCATCTCCTTCAGGCGGTTGGGCGTCTCGGGATGTCCCTCGGGATAGCCCGCCACGCCGATGCCGAAGCGCGGAAAATTCTTCTTGATATAGGCCACCAGTTCCGTGGCGTTGTTGAAACCATCCGCGGTGGGCGCGAAGGGACCGCTTCCACGCGGGGGATCGCCGCGCAGGGCCATGATGTTGTGGATGCCGTTGGCCTGGTAGGTTTCGAGGATGGCGTGGATCTCGGGGATGGTCGAGCCGACGCAGGTCAGGTGCGAGATGACGGTCAGGTCGGTTTCCTGCTGGAGGCGGGTGACCAGGTCATGCGTCAACTGGCGGGTGGAGCCGCCCGCGCCGTACGTCACACTGACGTAGGAGGGGGATAGCGGCGTGAGCTGCTCGATCGACTTCCGCAGGGTCTCCGCCGACTCGGGTGTGCGCGGCGGGAAGAATTCGAAGCTGAAGGTGGTTTCGTGCTGCTTGAAGATTTGCTGTATGTGCATGGCTTGCTCCTGGCCGGGCGGTACGTCCCGTCAACGGGGCCGTCGGGCACGCGGCTCCCCTATAAGCATAAGGGACAGCAGTTGCCTGCTGTCCCATGATTTGGATGGGCTTGACAGCCGCGCAGACGCCTAGCGGTTCCTGACCGATGACGTGCGCATTCGGCGCGCCACGAAGATGACGATGATCAGCACGAGCGTGGCGGCCAACAGGCCGGGGATCCCGTACTCGTCCGCGATGCCGGTAGCGGGCATGCCGCTGGGGGAACTGGGCGGCGCAGATTGAGCCGTGCCGGCCACCTGCGTCAGGGCGGAGAGGGCGGCAGCCACGGTAACCGTGGCAGGGTCAATCGTGGGCGGAATGGGAGTCTCGGTCGCCTGGACCGGTGCCAGCACCGGGGTGGGGCTGGGCAGCGGGGTGAGGGTCATCGTGGGGATGACCGCCGCCTGGAAAGTGGCCGTCAGGGCCGAGGACATCTCGGCGGCCTGGGTGTATTGGGCGTTGGCATCCGCCAGGGTTTTCGCGCGTTGTCCGGGCAGAATGAACAATCCATAAACCGCAAGACATATCGTGGCCAAAAGAACAACCCCGCCCAGAATCCCAGCGGCGATCAGAAAGGTGCGATTATTATTTTCTTCCGGGGGTGCGGCATCGAAGTTGGTTTCATCACCGTCGTTCATGGATCACTCTCCTCTTGTTCGGTAACAGTGCGGGCAATTCAGGCCCGCATAACGGGTCCAATTATCCCACAACTTCCAAATTTACGAGAGGTACGATCACCGTCTCGCCTGTTTCCAATTTGACGTCGGCCGAAAGGGCGCGCAGGCCGCTCGGAAGCTGGGTCAGGCCCGGGCGCAGGGCCACCAGGGTGCCGATCGCGCTGACCGCGGGCGGGCGGCGCAGGCGCACGATCTGCCCGGGGGCAAAGGCTTCCACGTCGCGCGGCTGGGCCGGTTCCTGCGTCACCGGCAGGGGGATGATCACCTCGGGGCGCACGCCGCTATAACGGTCATACTGCTCGGCGTTGAGCGTCACCTCTCGTTTGGCGTTCGTGCTCAGCAGACGGTAGGCGGCCGAGTTCATCGGCAGGCCCCCGAAGCCGTCGGTGACCACGATCGGCATCTGCATGCGGCTGGCAATCGGCAGCAGCGAGGGGAACAGGCTGGAGAGGATCAAACCGCGCACACCGAGTTCAGCGGCCACCTGCAGGGTCTCGGCGTCCTTGCACATGCCGCCCAGGATGATGTTGGTGCGCATGCTCATGTCCAGGCGGGAGGCGCTGAGCACGCTGTCGGGGGTGTCGGCCAGGTTGATCATGGTGCCCGTGGCGATGCGCCCGTTGCCCCATACGCCCTGGATCAGCGAACCCACGGTCTGGATGATTACACCGTAGTCGGGAATAATCTGTATCACACTGCCCGGGATACCCGCCAACAGTTGCACGTTATTCGCGCCCGTCTCCAGCAGGACCTGGCCCCCGCCCGCGGCAATGACACGGCCTTCCTTGGGGGTGCGGATGGATTTGGGAAAGAATCCCATGCCCACGGCCACTTCGGCGCTGACGGGAAGCTCATCCCCCACCTTGCAGCGCAGGAGACGGTCGGCGGTGGAGATGGGCAGGCGCAGCGCGTTGGCCACGTCGATGAGCACGTGTTCGCGCGCCCAGACCGCCTCGGCCACCACATCGTTGGGGCTGACCTTTTGGTTGAGGCGCGCGGATACCCGTCCGGCCACGGGCAGGGTGCGCTCGCGGACGATGGTGGTGAGGGGCAGGATGTGAAGCAAGGGAGCCAGCATCATTACCCTCCCAGGGTCCAGTTCCATTTTTTGATCAGTTCGCGCCGCCGCACGGGATCGGAAGGCAGGTCGAGCGGACGTCCGCGCCCGTCGAAGACGACGCCCAGGGCGCCGCCCGTGGCGGTGATGGTGCCGCTGCGCCCGGGCCCAAAGCCAACATCCGCGTGGCCGACGGGCTGCAGGGTGAGCGAACCGCTCTGTCCGCCAGGCAGCGGCAGGATTTCGAGCGAGCCGAACTTGAGGTCGCTGCGCGCTTCCGTGCCGTCCTCGTAGGCCAGCCGCGCGCGCAGGATCTGCGTCCCATAGGCGGCGCGCACCACGGGCGAGACCACGGTTCCCAAACTCATGAACGCGCCCGAGTCCAGCACCTGCACGGGCAGGATGCTGTTCCGTCCCGCCGCCGCACCCAGGATTGGGAGCAGATTGTTCTGGTCGAGAATGATGGTCGAGACGCCGACCGGCTGGAGCGCATCCAGCAGGAGCAGGAGACTCTGCCCGGGCGTGGGCGCATCGGACAGCGACCCGCCGCCAGCCAGGATCGGCTCGAACAACGGGAGCAGGCGCGAGTTCAGCGAGGCGGCGCTGGCGGGGAAATCCCGACGGGCGGCCTTGATCGCCAGGTGCAGGCACTCGCGGGCAATCGCCTGGGAGATGGCCTGATCCTCGCGGGTGGCGGGCAGGGTCGAAGGATAGAGCGCCTTCTGGTACAGGTAATCGCGCAGGACGCCGATGGAAATATCCAACGGCGACCAGCGCAGGATGTCTTCGAGGGTGGTGTGGTTCAACAAGCCGGGCAGGTTCTCGCCCAGGCCGAACTGCGGATAGACGCCCAGCGTGGACTTGTCCTTGAAACCCGCGGCCACGATCGTGGCCGAAGCGCCAATGTCCACACACAGGATGCCCTTGGACGAGCCGTACACTTTGCTCAGGTAGCGCATCATGCGGCCGGTGGCGTAGCCCGTGGGCAGGATGTGCCCGTTCGACCAGGCATCGATCACATCCACGCCCTTGATCTGGCGCTTGCGCACATCGATGAACAGGCGCGCCAGTTCGCGCGCGGCGGGGTCGATATCCTCGGTTTCGAGCGAGGGGCGCACGTTGGGGCTGAAATGCAGGCTGGAAGTCAGGCTGCCCAGAAGGGAGCGCACCTCCTCTTCCATCTTTTGGTTGCCCGCATACAACACGGCGGGACGTTTTTCCTTGGGCATCAGGTAGCTGGCCAGGCCGATCGGTTCGAGCATCTTTTGGATGGAGCGCGAGGCGCCGCCGTCAGTGCCGCCGGTCACCACCACCACATCCGGGCGCAGGCGCAGGAGGCTGTCGATCAACTCGTCGGCGCGGCGGTGGCCGTTCAGGCCGATGCTGTCGACGATGCGGGCGTAGACCGTCTCGACCAGGCGGCGGGCGGACTCGAGCGAGACATCTGCCAGCAGGCCGACGATGACCGCCTTGAGCGTGGTACCCGCCGAAAGGGTGGCCACGAAGGCATCCACCCCGCTCCCATTGGGTTGGGATGGGGTAATCAGAGAACGTTCGGAATCGAGGAACGTGCGCCCGGTTACGGTTTGCAGGTAGGCGATGGCGTTGCGCACACCTTCGCTCACATCTTTAAAGGGCGCCTCCGCCGTGGAGGGGGAGTGTCCGGATGCCACGAAACGATATTGCCCTTCGACCACGTCGAAGAGCACCGCGCGCGTGGTGGCTGCGCCGATGTCAACTGCCAGGAGGGAATCACCTTCGATCAAAGAGACAGGCATAGGGTTAGAAGGATGAGAAGAATATGGACCAGGATGCGATGCGCTCGATGAACGCCGTCAACGAGGCGAGCAGGACGCCTGCAAACAGGACACCCAGGGTGATGGCGATGGAGATGCGCCCCACCCAGGACAGGAGTTCGATGACCACGAAGCGGCGCAGCGTTCCATCGGAGGTGACGCGCGCGCCAAAGTGGAAGTAGGCCAGGGTTCCCACCAGGCTGACCAGGATGATGACTCCGCTGACGAGGGACGCAAACGGAGAGTTGGCGCGGGCCAGGTCGAAGATGTCGATGGTGGCGAGCGTCTGCGGAAAGATTGTGCCGAGCACCGCGCCGCCCACCGTCACCGCCGCGCTGATGCCTGCCACGTAGGCCATGGCGGGCGTGCCGAGGTAACTGGTGCGCGGGGAAATTTTCATGAACAGGAAGCCTGTCAGCAGGAGCGGGAAAAACACCAGGATCCGGTCGACCATGCTGCCATAGACCAGCGGATATAACAACTGCGGATACACCACCTGCCACATGGCAACCGCCGCCACGTACCCGGCGGTCACGCCCACAAAAATGTAGGAGCCAATGCGGAAAAGCGGATTATCTCCCAACAGATAACTGAAGATCAACACCGTGAAGAGAAAACTGAGCGCCCCGGTGATGAGGTCGACACTGATGAGCATGTTAACCGGCCTCCTTCGAAGCGATGCGTTCGCGCAGGTTGGCGGCCAGGCTCCACAAGGCGCCGCCCGCCAGCAGAAACAGGATCAGCACCAGGCCGAGGCTGTAGGCATCCCAGTAGCGGCGGGCGGTACCGGGACGACCAGCGTTATTTTGTTCGAGCACCGCCGCATCGTACAACCCGCTGGCCAGGCCGTTGATCTGACCCGAGGCATAATAGGGTTGAAGCAGGGGCCCGGCCTGCGCGCTGGAGACCACCACGAACTGCGCGCTTCCACGCAGCGGCCCGGCCTGTTCGATCCATGTGCGGCCGGCGTCAACGCTGTCGGTGATCAGGATGATCGCCGCAAAATTCGAGAAGGATTGCACGCCCTGCAAGGTCGGGGAGGCCCAGACCGAAGCCGGCGCCAGGTTGAATACGGAGACATCCGGCGGAAGGACGAGCGTATGGGTGGGATCCTGGGCGAAGGCGCGCACCGAGCTTAGTCCGCCGGGCAGGTAGCCCAAATTGACGTACTGGATGGCGGGCAATTCCCCCAATGGACCGCTGAACATGCGCGCTGCCATCACGGCGCCGGTCGGCGAGGTGGAGAGCAGGGCCATGCGCGGGTGATTCTTCACGACCAGATGGTCGAGCAGGGGAGCGGCCACCGCCTCCATTTCGCCGGCCAGGGCGGGTTCGTAATCGAAGACCACCAGCACGGGCGCATCGGGCGGGATGACGGTATCCACGATGTTGAAGGCGGCCATCGTCTCGGCGGGGCGTCCAAGGGGCAGTGGGAAGATTTGCGTGCCCATGAAGATCGCGCCCGTCACGACCGCCAGCAGCAGGACAAAGATGGCGATGCGCAGGATGCGCTGGGAGTTCACACCGGCCGGCGTAATCATCGGCTCGGGATGCGCCTCGGCGGCCATGATCTGTTCGAGCAGGAGCGCCTGGTTCTGCTGTTCATCGTCGGCCTGGAGCTTGATTGCCAATGATTTGGGTTTGCTGGATGCGCCCAGGTAGGTTGCGGACGGCAGCACACCCTGCAGCCCGGCAAACGGGCCGCGCGTCTCCATGGTTTCACCGGCCGCCGCATCCAGGGGGTTCGAGGCGGTATCCACGGGACGCATGGCCTGCACCCAGGAGGGCAGGCTGGCCGGGGACAGCTTCTCCGCCTCGGTCTCATCCGCGGACGGCTGTTGGCCGGAGGCAGACGGCGTCATACTGGTCGCATTCAACCAGTCGGGCATGTCGGTAAACAGAGCATCGAGATCGCCGGCCAGCGGTTCACTGGTGAACTCGGAATCCATATCCTCGGGGATGGGCGAAGGCATGGATGTTTCGGGCGTGGGCAGATTGGATGGCTCGGGGGTTTTGCCCAGGTTCGCCAGCCAGTCGGGGGTGTCGATGACGGAGGCTTCCTCCATCGAAAAATCGGTAAACGCGGGCACGAAAACCGGGCCGGAGGGCTCAGGCGGTGCGGAGGGTTCCGCCGCGGCAAAGGGCTTGGCCTTGGCAGGCTCACCCGTTTCCACTTTGGCGCTCTTCAACCAGCCGGGCAGGTTCACGTTGAAATCGGCGGAGGGAGTTTGTGGTTGCGCCGGCTCGTCCGCCCCCTTGAGCCAGTCGGGCATGTCGAAGTCAGCCGCCGCAGTCGCATTCACGGCAGTCGGCTCGATGCCCTTGAGCCAGTCGGGCGTCTCGAAATCCGTGGCCGCGGAGGCTGGTTCCGGGGCGGACGGGGCCGATGGCGCGGCAGCAGAGGGTTCATCCGCACCCTTGAGCCAATCGGGCATGAAGAAGTCCGCATCCGCGGAGACTTCGGGAGCGGCGGCGGGGGTTGGCGCAGCCGCGGGCGCATCGCCCATGCTCTTGAGCCAGTCGGGCATGTCGAAATCGGTTGTCTCGGCCGCGGCGGGCGCCGGGACAGACGGCCCTTCTGCCGCATCCAGGGTCTTGAGCCAGTCGGCGGCATCCGTCACCGGCTCGGACAAGCCGGGGGCCGAAGACGTTTCGGGCGCGACCTGCCCATCCAGGGATTTCAACCAATCCGAGGTGACAACGTCCGTGTCGGGCGCAGGCGCGGGGGTCTCATCCGCCTTCATCCAATCGGGCAGATCCACGCTGGCAAAGGCTCCGGCTTCGCTCCCGACGGCATCCTCTGAAATGGACGCATCGGATTGCAGGCTGGTCAGCCAATCGGCGCCGGCTTCTTCGGCCTGGGTCGGAGGTTCGATATCGGCAAATGCGCCAAACGGGCTTACCGCGGAGGCATCGTCGGCGGGGGATTGTTCCTTTTTCCCGCGGTCATCCGCCGCGGCAGGCGAAGCGGACAGGCTGGCCAGCCAGGAAGGCAGTTCATCCTCGGGTTCCCTGGCCGGCTTGCTGGGACCGCCCAATTCCACACGGCGGTTCTCGACGGCCCCGGGCTGGGATTTCTTCGAAGCTCCCGCGTCGCCGGTCAGGTTGGAGAGCCAGTCGGGGATTTCCTCGTCGTCGTCATCGGACTGGGATTGCAAACCAGCCAGCAGGTCCATGCCGGACAAGGAGGAAGGCGGGAAGGAGGAGGGTTGGCTGGGAAGCTGGACTTCGTCATCGGAAGACTGACGTCGCTGATCGCGGGCATCCCGCAGCCAGGTCGGCAGACCCTGTTCCAGCTCGGAGGTTGTTTTTCGGGTGGGTTCCTGCCCCGGCTGAATCGACTCGCCGCCCCTGGACAGGGACGCGCCGCAATTCTGGCACACAGCCGTATTGGCTGGATTCTTTTTTCCGCAGATGGAGCACTGGATGTCGGCCATTATTTACCCCCGTACGGACGATCCATGGCGAGCAGGACGCGCAGGCCGGTGGTCAAGGCGCCGAGCGCCACGCCGATCAGGATGCCGCGCGCACCGCCCATCGCCCAGACCTGCGTGATCCACGGGCGCAGGACATCGCCCAGCAGGGGGATCCCGGCGAAGGGCAGGGAGAGCGCCACGATCAGGAGGACGGTCAGGAGGAAGACGACACTCATGACGTCCACGCGGCGGCGCAACAGGCGGATCGCGGCGTACAGCAGGGTCACGCTGAGGATCGCCATCAGGGAGGCTTCCACCGGCAGGATCACCCCGTTGACCACGCCCTGCATGATGGGATGCCCCGGGCCAAGCGCCAGGCCGAAGACAAAGGTCAGGAGCAGGGAAATCAGCAGCAGGGTGCTGTAGGCGTTGCTCTTCTCACGGCTGCGAATCTTCTCACCGTGAACGATGACCAGGTTGAAGACGCCGATCAACGCGGACACCGCCAGCAGAATACCGGCCCACTTGATGAGCACGGCCTGTATGGGGGCCAGGGCAGGGATGAAATATCCAGCCAGCACGAGCAGGCCGAAGGCAATGGCAAAGGCAGCGGAAATAACCTTCATTAGATCATTCCCAATAATTTCATGACCGAGCCGCCCAACAGGACCAGCACCAGCGCCCAGCGCAGGATGTCCTGCACGGTCAGGCTGGCCGCATGGGCGGGACCCGCCCCCAGGTATGCGCCCGCAGAGAAGAGCTCCTCGCCGATGAGCGGTTCCTGCGCCGCGGCAAAGAGAATCGCCTGCGCGGGCAGGTCATCGCTGCCGCCCAGGGTGGGGACCCGCGCGCGTTCCGCGGCATCCACCAGCAGGGCGACTTCGGGGCCGAAATCCCCCATCAACACGTTGGCTGAGACGTTCTCATCGCGCAGGACCGGCATGGCGCCGGCGGCATACGAAAACGGGGTCGGCCCGCTCAAGCGTCCCGTGGTGGGCTGATACAGATCCTCGGCATTGGCGGCCTGATAGCCAGCCCTGAGCGTATCCTGGGTGAGTACGGCCAGGGCGGGATCGCCAGCCGTCGCCACCGGCGGACTGTCGCTGACGGAGGTGCGTTCGGTCAGGTAGCGCAGCATCGAAAGCCCGGCCAGTGAGGCGCCGCCGCGTCCGCTCAATAAACCGCCGCGCCCCAGTGAGACGTGCAGGCGGGTGCCATCCTCCACGCTCAGGCCGATGACGCGGGAAAGCCGCGTCAGGGCGGGAATGGCGCGGAAGGTGGGCGGGGACTTGCGGCGCAGGAAGGTCAGGGCCAGCAAAAGGATCAACGCAAGCAGGATCAGGATAGCGGATAACTCAACCATTGGACTGAATTCCATGCAGGTAGGAGGCGAAGGCGCGCACCTCGGACTCGTCTTCGAGCGTACGGGCCAGCAGGTCCGCGCGTTGATGGCCGAGGAAGGAGCGCCCAAAATAAAGCGCCTGGGCGCCAAGCAGAGGAATAGGTCCTCCTGCATCGAGCATCCAGGCGGTCAATTGGTCGAGATGGTAACGCTTCAGAAATTTGGCCCAACGCGGCCATTCATCATGCGTATGCATAGGTTCAGTATAGCATAATTTTAAGGTCAGCTACACGACATGTGAAGGCGCGCAGGTGACTTTGGATTACAAGTAAATTGCAGTTTGTCTGCCCAAAAAGTCGCACAACTCTGGCAGGTTGGCGCGCGCGGATGTAAAATTGTCTAGACTTTGATTTCGTTCCCAACTCAATAGGAGGCTTGTGTGAAACAATTGGAAGATCGCATTCTCAAGGATGGACAGATTCTCGGAAACGGAATTCTCAAGGTGGATAGCTTCGTCAACCACCAGGTGGACCCGCTTTTGATGGATGCCTGCGGGCGGGAGTTTGCCAAACGCTTTGCGTCGGTCGGCGCGACCAAGGTGTTGACCGCCGAGATCTCGGGCATCGCCCCCGCCGTGACGACGGCCATCCACCTCGGCCTGCCGGTGGTGTACGCGCGCAAGACCAAACCGATCACCATGCCCGACCAGGTGTATCTGACCCTGGCCCCCTCCCACACCAAGGGCCGCATGGTGGAATTGATCGTCTCGCCCGAATACCTGGCCCACGACGAAAAGGTTCTGATCATCGATGATTTCCTCGCCTCGGGTGCGACCATCCTCGGGCTGGTGCGGCTGGCGGAAGCGGCCGGCTCACGGATCGTCGGCATCGGCGCATTGATCGAGAAACTCTTCGAGGGCGGACGCGAAGCCTTGAGACCGCTGGGGGTGCCAGTCGAGTCGCTGGCCTGCATCACCTCGCTGGATGGCGGCAAGATCACGTTTGGGGAACCAACCTAATCACAGGTTGGAAAGTTGGCAGGTTGCAGGCTCGTCCTGAGCGTAGTCGAAGGATTGAATGAGGAAGTGGTTATGGCACCCATGGATCAGGGCCGTGATCGGCTGGATGGTTGAGCACATGAGTTTTGCGATTCCCGTCCAACGCCTGCGCGAAACGGATACGCTGATTGCATTCCAGCACCCGAAGCCATCGTATCCCTTCCACGCGCTGCTGGTGCCGAAGAAGGCCGTGACCAGCCTGGCCGATCTCGACCCCACCGACAGCGCCTTCCTCGCTGACTTGTATTCCACAGTGCAAAGCCTGGTGCAGGAATATCGACTCCCCGCCTATCGACTGATCGTCAACGGCGGGGAGTTTCAGGATTTCCCGCAGCTGCATTTTCATTTGATATCAAACGTTGAACGTTAAACGTTTAACGTTCAACAGGATTTTATAATGACAGAATCCATCGCCATTCTTGACTTCGGTTCCCAGTACGCGCAGATCATCGCCCGCCGCGTGCGCGAGGCGCAGGTCTATTGCGAGTTGTTCCCGTGGGACGCGCCGCAGGAAAAAATCCTTTCGATCCAACCGAAGGGATTTATTTTGTCGGGCGGGCCGCGCTCTGTATATGAAGAAGGCGCGCCCTATATTCAAAAATTCATCCTGGACTCGGGCCTGCCCATCCTGGGCATCTGTTACGGGATGCAGGCGTTAACCCACGCCCTGGGCGGCCAGGTGGATTCGTCCGCGCAGCGGGAGTATGGGCCGGCGGAGATTGAATTGATTCCGTACGAGGGCGGGGGGACCCCGCCCCTACTGGATGGAATCTCCCGGGTGTGGATGTCGCACGGCGACCGCATCACGCGCATGCCCGCAGGCTTCACGGCGCTGGCGAGGTCGGGACACAGTCCCTTCGCGGCGATGGGCGATATGAAGCGCCGCTATTTTGGCGTGCAATTCCACCCCGAGGTGCATCACACGCCAAATGGTTTGAAGCTGCTCCAGCATTTCGCCGTGGACGTGTGCGGCGCGAAGCCCGAGTGGACGCCCGCTTCCATTATTGAGGATGCCGTGGCCCGCATCCGCGCGCAGGTGGGGACGGAGCGCGTGCTGGCGGCGGTCAGCGGTGGCGTGGATTCGTCGGTGGCGGCGGCGCTGGTGCATAAAGCCATCGGCGACCAACTGGTGGCCGTCTTCGTGGACACCGGCCTGATGCGCAAGGGCGAGGGCGAGCAGGTGGTATCCGCCTTTCGCGAACACCTGCACGCCGAGTTGGTCGCCGTGGACGCGGCCGATGAATATTTCTCCGCGCTCCAAGGCGTGATTGACCCCGAACAGAAACGCAGGATCGTGGGCGAGAAGTTCATCCGCATCTTCGAACAGCAGGCCAAGCAGTTGGGACAGCCGCGCTTCCTGGTGCAGGGCACGATCTACCCGGACGTGGTCGAGTCGTCCGCACCGGATCGCAGCAAGGCGCAGAAGATCAAGTCGCATCACAACGTGGGCGGGCTGCCCGAGGACATGCAGTTCGAGCTGGTCGAGCCGCTGCGCTACCTGTTCAAGGATGAGGTGCGGGCGGTCGGTGAAGCGCTGGGGCTGGCGGAAAGCATGGTTTGGCGGCAGCCGTTCCCGGGTCCGGGGTTGACGGTGCGCTGTCTCGGGGAGGTGACGCCCGAGCGGGCATCCCGTCTGCGGGCGGCGGATGCCATCCTGATCGAGGAATTATCCCAGGCGGGATTTTTGGGCAAAGGCGCGGAAACGTCGCAGGCCTTCGTGGTGCTGCTGCCCGTGCGCTCGGTGGGCGTGATGGGCGACCAGCGCACCTACCAGGAGGCGGCCGCCATCCGCGCGGTGACGACCGAGGATTTCATGACCGCCGATTGGGCGCGCCTGCCGCACGAGCTGCTGGCGCGGGTGTCCAACCGCATTGTCAATGAAGTCAACGGCATCAACCGCGTGGTCTACGACATCACCAGCAAGCCGCCTGCAACCATCGAATGGGAGTGACGTATATGAAATGGTTGCATGACAATTGGTCATGCAGTATCTCAGAAGGAGTTTCTCATGAACTTTAATTTTGGTGAAGTACTCACCCGGGCGTGGCAAATCACGTGGAAGTATAAAATCCTGTGGATTTTCGGTATTCTGGCCAGTTGTTCGCGCGGCGGCGGGGGCGGATCCGGCAACGGGGGTGATAATGGAAACGGGAACGGGAACGGCCGCTGGGATGGGCAGACGCCCGCTTTCCTCCAGGGATGGGAACGCAGCATGGAGCAGGCCGGCCAGTGGATGACGGAAAACTGGTGGATCTTCATCCTGATCGGTCTGGCATTCCTGGTCCTGATCGTGATCACGATTTTTCTTGGAAACATCGGCCGCATTGGCGTGATTCGCGGCACGCTGCAAGCCGAAAGCGGCGCGGAAAGCCTGTCCTTCGGTGAACTGTTCAGCGGAAGCCTGCCGTATTTCTGGCGCGTCTTTGGGCTGGCATTCCTGATCGGCCTGGCCTTCTTCGTGGTCATGCTGCCCTTTATCGGGATTGGCATCGTCACGGCGGGCGTGGGCCTGCTCTGCCTCCTGCCGTTCCTGTGCATCCTCATCCCGGCTGGCATTGTCGTGGGGCTGGTGCTCGAACTGGCGGACGTGGCCATCGTCAAGGAAAACCTTGGCATGTGGGACGGCCTGCGGCGCGGCTGGGACATGGCGCGCGCCAACATCGGCCCGATCCTCGGCATGGCCGTGATCCTGTTCGTGATCGGCCTGGCGGTCGGCATCGTCATGCTCATCCCGATCTTCATCGCCGTGGTGCCCGCCATGATCGCCTTCTTTGCCAGCGACGGCGGAAGCATGACGCCCGTCATCGTCGGCGGCGTGTGTTTCGCGGTGCTCCTGCCGGTGTTGATCCTGCTGGAAGGCATCCTGAATACCTACGTCGGCTCGGCCTGGACGCTGACTTACCTGCGGCTGACGCCCTCCGCTGCCCGTGCGGAAGACAACGCCCCGCTGATCGCCGAAGAACCGCAAGCCTAGCTTGTTCACATCCTCTCATCCCGCCTGCGTCCTTACGCAGGCGGGATTTTTTTCAGGCAGGGAACTGTGGACGAAAATAGGCGGGGCGTGTATGATAATGCAAACAGACCATCATCGGGAGGATCTTGTATGATCGACCTCAGTAGTTTGATGCAACGCACTTGGAAGATTACCTGGAAGCACAAAATCCTTTGGGGGGCGGGGTCTTTGATGATTTTTATCGTTTTTCTGTTCCTCCCGCTTATATTTGCGCCTTTTTTCCTATTATTCGACCCCTATGGGATGGCGCGCGGGATCGATGATATCTGGCCATTGCTTCTGATGGCGGGCGGTTTTTTGGCCTTAATTGTGGTCGGTTATGGCGTTAATTCGCTGATGCGCCCAGTCATGGTGCTCGGTGTGCTAAAAGCGGAACGCGGCGCGGAAAAACTTTCTCTTCAAGAACTCCTGCGAGAAGGGACTCTTTTCTTTTGGCGCTTTCTTGGCCTTGTGCTCTTGTTGGCCCTGGCCATCACAGTGGTTAACTTTGGCCTGATGGGGATTCAGATTGTTGCTTCCATTTTCACGCTCGGGCTGGCCAATTTATGCCTGTGGCCGTTGTCTTTTCTCATCTACCCCCTGATGTACGCCGCCATGGCAGTGATGGAACTAGCCGAAGCGTCCATGGTAGTGGATGGGCTGGGCGTAATGGAGGCACTACGCCGTGCGTGGGACATCGTCCTCAAGAACAAGATGTCTGTTTTCCTCGTGGCACTCATTCTGTATGTCGGTCTGAGCATTATCAGTTCCTTCATTTTCGTCCCGGTCTTCATGCCCATGGGTTTCATGCCCATGCTCATCGCTGAGGATATCCTGCCGCGCAATTCCCTATGGATACTTGGCTTGGGATACCTGGTGGCGCTTCCGATCATAGCTTTTGCACAAGGCATCATCCTGGCGCTTACGAAAACAGGCTGGACACTGACCTACCTTCGTCTCTCGTTGGTGCCTCCCACAGAGAACAACACCCCCATCCTCGCTGATGAGCCACCGCAAGTCTAGAATCGTCACAAACTCCCGTCCGAATACAGGCGGGATTTTTCTTTTTTCAGGCGGGGAATCGCAGGGGGAACGCTGTGGACGAAAATCGGCGGGTCGTGTATGATAATATGAACGCCTTGCCTATGACGCATTTCCGCCCCCCAAAAACACCATCCAGACCCATGCGCAGGCTGCTGGTTGCAGCCTTTGTTCTAAGCCTGCTTTTCGGCTCGCTGGGCAGTGCGCGCGCCCAGGGCCAGGCCGTGGCGGATTTCTACCCGCCCGACGTTTCAGCCTTCCCCACCATTTCCGCGCAACTGGATGTGTTCGACGCGACGGGCGCCTTCGCCTCGGGACTCCAGCCCGCGGCGGTCACCGTCATGGAGGACGACCAGCCCCGCCCGGTCGACGAACTGATCGAGCAGGCCCTGCCGGTGCAGATGGTGGTTGCCGTCAACCCGGGCCCGCCGCTGGATGTGCGCGATGGACAGGGCATCACCCGCTTCCAACGCCTCACCCAGGTGCTTGCCAGTTGGGCGCAGGCCCGCCCCGCCGACCTCGCGGATGACGTCAGCCTGGTCAGCATCGCCGGGCCGGTCATCAGCCACGGCACCCCGCTCGACTTCTTCAACAGCCTGACCGCCTTCCAGCCAGACTTCCGCGCGAGCACACCCAACCTGCAATCGCTGGCGCTGGCCATCGAAACGGTCAGCGCGCAGACGCCGCGCCCGGGCATGAAGCGCGCCATCCTGTTCATCACGCCGCACATGGACGACCCCGGCATCGAGGCCACGCTCCAACCCCTGATCGAACGCGCGGTGCAGAACAAGATCCGCATCCACGTTTGGTTCGTGGACCTGGAAACCTTTTTTGCCACCACCAGCGCGGCGGCCTTCAACAACCTGGCCATGCAAACCGGGGGAACCCTGTTCACCTACTCGGGCACCCAACAGTTCCCCGACCCGGAAGCTTATTTTTCATCCCTGCGCCGCATCTACACCCTGAAATACACCTCGGCCATCACCACGGCCGGGGAGCACCGCTTGAAGGTGGACGTGAGCCTGCCCACCGGCCTGGCCTCCTCGCAGGAGCAGACCTTTGCCCTGGACATCCAGCCGCCCAACCCCATCCTCGTTTCACCGCCGCAGCAGATCACCCGCCAGGCCCCGGCCGACGATCCGTATAACGCCGAGCGCCTCCTGCCCGCCGAACAAGCGCTGCAGATCATCATCGAATTTCCCGATGGGCTCCAGCGCTCGCTTGTCCGCAGCACCCTCTACGTGGACGGCCAAATTGCGGCCGAAAACACCGCCGTCCCCTTCGATTTCTTCACCTGGGACATTTCCAGCTACGACCGCAGCGGGGAGCACCAGCTCATGGTCGAAGTGGTCGACTCGTTCGGGCTGAGCAAGGCCACCATCTCCGTGCCGGTCACGGTCACGGTCATCCAGCCACCGCAGGGCATTCGCGCCGTCTTCGGAAAATACAGGACCCCCATCATGATCGGCGCCGTGTCCCTGGCGGGACTGGCCCTGATCATCGTGTTGTTGACCGGCCGCCTGCGCCTCCCATCCATGAAGGCGCGCCGCGCGGCCAGGAAGGCGAGCTTCGATCCGCTCACCCAGCCGGTGCAGATCGTCGCCGAAAAACCGGTGGCGACCGAGTCGGAGAAGCCCAGGCGGCGCAAGCTTTGGAACGTGCCCGCCTCCAAGCCCCGCCCCATGGACGCCCCCGCCTCCCTCGTACGCCTCACCGCGGACGGCCAGCCCGCCACGGGCCAGCCGATCCCGCTCGTTGAAAAAGAGATGACCTTCGGCACCGATCCCGTCCAGGCCAGCTACGTGCTGGATGACCCGTCCATCTCGCCGCTGCACGCGCGCCTCAAACAGACCGAGGACGGCGGCTACCTCCTGGCAGACAATGGCTCGGTGGCGGGCACCTGGATCAATTATGAGCCAGTCCCCCGAGAGGGTCATCGGCTCGCCCCGGGGGATGTGGTACACTTCGGACAATTAATGTACCGCTTTCAGTTAAGGACCCAATCTCCCGTTGCCCAGCCAAAGGTGACGCCTGAAAAGCCTGCAGAATGATTCGCTCCTCCACCGCCCACATGCATGTTGCAGCGCTCAGCCACCCGGGCATGAGCGGTAAAAACAACGAGGATCGCTTTGCCGTTTCATCCTTCACCTTGAACGCAGACGATCCACGTCCGGTCCTTTTTGCCGTGGTGGCAGATGGGATCGGCGGTCATCGCGCGGGTGAAGTGGCCGCGGAACTAGCGGTCAATTACATCAGCCAGGGGGTGGGTGAAAGCAACGGCAAAAAACCCCTGAAAATCATCGAAAATTCCATCCATGATGCCAGCCAGGCCATCGCTGCGCATTCGGCCAGCAAGAGCGAGCAGGAGGGCATGGGCTCCACCTGCGCCTGCGCGTGGATTCTGGATCACGAGCTGTACATCTCGCATGTCGGCGACTCGCGCATTTATCTCATCCGCGGGGCGCGCATCCGCCGCCTGACCGTGGATCACACCTGGGTCCAGGAAGCCATCGAGAAGGGCATCATCAGCCCGGAACAGGCCCGCGATCATCCCAACGTGCACGTCATCCGCCGCTATCTTGGTTCCGTCCACCTGCCCGAGGTGGATTTTCGCATGTACCTGGAGGACGGCGAGGATGACGAGGAGGCGGTCGGCAACCAGGGCTACGAAATGGAAGCCGGCGACGTGGTGCTGCTGTGCAGCGACGGCCTTACCGACCTGGTCTGGGACGATGAAATCCTGCAAACGATGCGGGCGAAGAGCACCGTCAAGGCGGCGGCCGAGGCGCTGGTGGACCTGGCGAATCAGCGCGGCGGCCACGACAACATCACCGTGGTGCTGATCGCCGCGCCGCGTTCACGCAAATCTGCCGACAAGAAAAGGGGCTTTCTCGACTGGCTGTTCAGAGAAGAATAAGACCCTGCAATTTGCAGGGTCTCTTTTTTTCTCAGGCTCTTTCGAGAGCAAACTTGTGTTTGCCGATGCGGTAGTTGCCGTTGTGCAGGATGACCTTGTCCACCAGCACCTCGGGCACGTCCACAAGCGAGAAGGTCTCCTCGATGCGGATCTTGCCGATGGCGGAGCCGGGGATCTCGGCGTGATGGGCAATGGTGCCGACGATGTCGTTCGGGCGCACCCCGTGGAGTTTGCCCTTGCTCATCTTCAGGCGGGTCATGCCTTCCTCGTGCGACTGGCGTCCGCCGCGGGAGCTGCGCTCGCCACGCTCGGACGTAAAGCCGCGCTCAAAGCGGGAACCACGCTCGCCGCCGCGGGTGAATCCGCGCTCGGACTGGTAGGCGGGTCTCTCAGCCACTTCCGCGACGTTGGCCACTGGGCGCTGCTTCTCACCGGCGCGCGCCAGCTTGAGGGCGGCGGCGGCCACTTCGATCAGCTCGTGACCGTCGGCAACCAACTGCTCGATCATCTCGCGCTCGCGCTGATAGCGTCCACGGCCCAACCAGACCTTCATCTGGTCGATGACCTTCTGTTCGCGGCGGGCGCGGATATCGTCGGCGGTGGGCAGCTTGCCCAGAGTCAGCGGCTGTTTGGTAAAGGCTTCGATGTCACGCAGGCGGCGCTTTTCGCGCGGGGTGAAAAGCGAGATGGCGATGCCGGTCTTGCCCGCGCGGCCCGTGCGTCCGATGCGGTGCACGTAGACTTCGGGGTCGTCGGGGATCTGGTAGTTGATGACGTGCGAGATGTCGTCGATGTCGAGACCGCGGGCGGCCACGTCGGTGGCGACCAGCACCTTGATCTGGTTGTCGCGGAAGCGGCCCAGAATGCGTTCGCGGGCGTTCTGTTCGAGGTCGCCGTTGAGGGCCTCGGCGGGGAATCCGCGCTGGGTCAACTCGCTGGCCAGCAGGCCGGTCTCGGCGCGGGTGCGGGCGAAGATCAGCACGCTGGTGGCATCCTCGATCTCCAGCAGGTTCGTCACCGCCGTCAGTTTGTCCGATTCGTGCAGATAGTAGTAGCGCTGTTCGGTGGCCGCCAGGGTCAGGGTGGGGCGTTTGACGGTGACTGACTGGGGCTCGCGCATGAAGCGTTCGGCCAGTTTGCGGATGCGGGTCGGCAGGGTCGCGCTGAAGAGCGCGGTCTGACGTTCGGCGGGCGTCGCGGCCAGGATCTTTTCCACATCTTCGATGAAGCCCATGTTGAGCATTTCGTCGGCCTCGTCCAGGACGATGGTCTTGATCCCGCTCAGGTCGAGCACGTCGCGCTCCATCAGGTCGATCAAACGGCCCGGGGTGCCGACGATGACATCCACGCCGCGGCGCAGGTTGTTGATCTGCGGGGCGTAGGGCTGGCCGCCATAGACAGCCAGCACGCGGACGCGCAGGTGCTTGCCATACTCGTTCATGGCAGAGGCGACCTGCAAGGCCAGCTCGCGCGTGGGCGCGAGCACCAGCGCATGCGGCTGGCGGCTGAAGGATTCAAGTTGGTGAAGGATGGGGAGGGCGAAGGCAGCGGTCTTGCCGGTGCCGGTCTGGGCCTGGCCGATCACGTCCACGCCGGTCAGCATGAGGGGGATCATGCCTTCCTGGATGGGAGTCGGCTCGGTATAGCCGAGTTCGGCTATGGCCTGCATCAGCTCGGGACGCAGGTTCAGGGAGGTAAATTCGGTTGTCATCAGATTCCTTTGTTCGTCATTGCGCGCAAAACGAAACAGCCTGTGTATTACAGGAGATTGCTTCGGGCTTCGCCCTCGCAATGACATGAATTACGGGATGTTCTGATAACTCCGTCCAACTGCCTTCCTGTCAACCACGGCTCGCCTTTGCAGGTCCACCGTCCCAACAAAAAGCCCGACTGTTGCATCGGGCGATCCCGGCAGTGCACCGGGATATTCATTCAGAGTGATCAAAACAATTCCCAGAAGTTTAAAGCTCCTTTTGGAGCCGCGGGAGTATACCACAGTTTTTGGGGATTCCAGGGGGTGATTTTTGGAGAAAAGGGTAAAATCATGGCATGCAAACTTTCATACGGGAAAACAAAGGAAAGTTGACCCTCCTGCTCATCCTAACCCTTTGCCTGGTCGTTCTACGAACCATTAACATTTATCAAGCCTGGTATTACCTCACGCCGTGGGAGGATCTGGGCGCGCCGCCAGAAGCCGCCCAAAGGATTACACGGATTGACCTGCCTGGTGAAAATGGATCCCTTGATGAATTTGTGTATGTAAAAGTTTCAACCGGCGATTTCTTTGGCTGTTGCGGACTTGCCAAGGATGTAAACAATGGGTGGGTCAAACTTGACAGGCCTTATACCGACTTTTACGATATTGCGGATTCAGAAGAAAATGCCTGCATTGAAAGGATCGAGACTGAATGGGGATTTCGGGAAGGCCTTCAGGGCGCGAAGAATCATGGAGATGCTGGACAATGTTTCCCTCACATTTACGCGGTATATCAGATAAAGCAAGATGGAAGTGTCTGGAAAAAAATTGGCAGCGAAGATAAGCCGAGATCGTTCAAGGAAGTTTCTTTTGAGTTCGTATTTTTTGTTTACCTGGGTTATTTGGTCTTCTTGGCTTTTGCCTGGATCCGTGAAAATCATATCGTTAACGCAGATAATCAACAGGCTGAACGACGAGCAAAACCGGTTCCAGCCTGGCTGCTTCTAACAGGCTTGATTGTCTTTTCGCTTGGTGCGATTTTGTTTCATTTCAGGACAGACGTCAATAGGCTTGTAAGGAACGAATTTACAGGGGAGTATGTTCGTTCAATTGGTGGTTTTTGGGGATTTCAACTAAATCTACACGATGACTTGACTTTTTATGCGAAGATCACTCCTGATTCTACCGGCCCCATGGAAATTACCGGTCAGTATATGATCGAACATGGAAAAATACAATTATCTGCCTCTCGATATAATATTTTCACAGACCAATATAAATTAGTACCAATTCGATGGGGAGAAAGAAAATACTTGATCGAAGAACCGCTCATACCCAGCTTCTGCAAAGATATCCGTTTTGCAAAATCAAGAAAAAACGCGACTGGCATAGCCTATCTGCATCCGGACGATTGGAACCTTCCCGCCGAGGGCGAACCCAGATTCATGGACGGCAGAAAGGCCTGCCCATAATTTTTCCCTTCGCGTTCCTCGCTTCTTCGCGGTAAATAATCACGGGTGGTTTATAATTCCCCCCAATGGACGCTAAAACCATCTCCGTACTCGAATATCCCAAGATCCTGGCCCGCCTGGCGGGTTTCTGTGATTTCTCCGCTTCGATGGAACTGGCGCGCGCGCTGGAACCGACCACCTCCTTCGATCTGGCCATCGCCCGCCTGGCCGAGACCAGCGAGGCGCGCAGGCTGCTCTCGATCCAGGACATCGGCATCGGCGGCGCGCACGACATCCGTCCCGCCGCGGACCTGGCGGCGCGCAGCGGCGTGCTCGACCCGCAGCAACTACTGGACATCAAGGCCACGCTCATCTCCTGCCGCGAGTTGAAGAAATCGCTGGAGCGCAAAACGGACGAGTATCCGCGCCTGGCGCAGATCGCCCTCGGCCTGCCCAATCCGCACGGCATCGTGGACGCCATCTCACGCATCCTCTCGGAGCGCGGCGAAGTGATGGACAGCGCCTCCGAGAAGCTGGCGCGCCTGCGACGCGAGGTCAGGGTCGCCCGCGACCGTTTGATGTCGCGCCTGCAGCGCTACCTGAGCGAGTCCGCCTCAAAACTACAGGAGCAGATCATCACCCAGCGCGACGGGCGCTACGTTATCCCGCTGCGCGCCGAGTTCAAGGGCCAGATCAAGGCCGTCATCCACGACCAGTCCTCCAGTGGAGCGACGCTCTTCGTCGAGCCGCTGCCCGTGGTGGAGCTGAACAACACGGTCCGCGAACTGGAGCTCCAGGAACGCGACGAGGAACGCCGCATCCTGGCCGAACTCTCGGCGCAGGTCGGTGAACACCACGAGGAAATCAAATATGGCGTGGAAAACCTGGCCATGCTTGACCTCGCTTTTGCGAAGGCAAAGTATGCGGAGGAGCTAAGGGCGAGTGAACCCATTCTACATGACATGTCGAAGGTCAAAGGTCAAAAGTCTGAGTTTCAACCTTCGACTTTCGACTTTCGACTGACTCGCGCACGCCATCCATTACTCGACCCCGCCACCGTTGTACCCATTGATTTCAATCCTCGTCCCGGCACGCGCTCGGTGGTCATCACAGGGCCCAACACGGGCGGCAAGACCGTCTCGCTCAAGACCGTCGGCCTGCTGGTGCTGATGGCCCAAAGCGGACTGCACATCCCCGCCGAAAGCGGCTCGGAGCTGCCGCTCTTCCATTCGGTCTGGGCCGACATCGGCGACGAGCAATCCATCGAACAGTCGCTCAGCACCTTCAGCGGCCACATCACCAACATCATCCGCATCCTCAAGAAGGCCGACCACCGCTCGCTGGTCATCCTCGACGAATTGGGCGCGGGCACCGACCCGCAGGAGGGCGCCGCCCTGGCGCGCGCCATCCTCAATCATTTGCTCGAACGCGGCATCACCTCCCTGATCGCCACGCACTACCCCGAACTCAAGGCCTTCGCGCACTCGACCGAGGGCGTGGTCAACGCCTCGCTGGAATTCGACATCGCGACGCTGCGCCCGACCTACAAGCTGACCATCGGACTGCCGGGCCGCTCCAACGCCCTGCTCATCGCCCAGCGCCTCGGCCTGGACCCTGAGATTGTCTCCGTTGCGAAGAGCGAGATCAACCCCGACGACATCCGCGCCGACAAACTGCTCGACGATATCCGCAAGGAACGCAACCGCACCTCACGCGAACGCGAGAAGCTGGAAAAATCCCGCGCCCGCCTCGAAGCGCAGACGAAGGAACTCGAAGCCCGCATCGAGAAGATCGAGGACGAGCGCCGCGAGGTGCTGGCCAAGGCGCGCGCCGAGGGCGAACTGGAAGTGGCCGTGATGCGGAAGAATATCGAGTCGCTCAAGCAGCAGATGAGGAAAGCCCGCCAGCCACTGGACGCGATCAAGAGCGTCGAGGAAAAGGTCGAGAAGATCGAGGAAAAGGCCGAAACACCCGTTGCGCGAAAAACATCGAACGCGAAACCTTTAACGTCGAGCGAATCCTTGAAGCTCGGCGAGAAGGTCTTCGTCGGCTCGTTGAACGCCGAGGGCGTGGTGACGGCCCTGGGCGAAGCGGATGCGGAGGTGCAGATCGGCAGCGTGCGCCTGCGGGCGAAGTTGTCCGATTTGAGCCGCAGATCGGGAGAGCCTGTCGCCCCGTCGAAAGTCGAAAGTCAAAGGTCAGCCGACCCGCGACCTTCGACCTCCGACCTGAGAAAGTCCCCCGGCCTTGAGCTCGACCTGCGCGGACAAATGGCCGACGACGCCATCGACAAACTCGAACGCTACCTCGAACAGGCCTATCTCACGGGCCTGCCCTGGGTGCGCATCATCCACGGCAAAGGCACGGGCAAACTGCGCCAGGCCGTGCGCGACATGCTGCGCGGACATGCCTACGTCGCCTCGTTTGAAGAGGGTGGCGACAAGGAAGGCGGCGCGGGCGTGACGGTGGCGAAGTTGAAGGCCGGGTAGGCGACGAAAATATCTGTCCAGGAAAGAAGAAGGACTCCGCATGTCGGAGTCCTTTTCGTTTTTTGAGTGTTGGAACGGCTATTCGAGTTCGTCGCGATGGGCGAGGTAGGATTTTAGCGCGTTGCCGCCCAGGGTCAGGGTCAGCACGACCGCATCCAGGAGGAAGATGCCGCCCAGCAGGTATAGCAGCCTCCAGGTCGGCTCCAGGGTGTACTCGAAGCGGGCTTGTCCATTTTGCAGGAGGCGTTTCAAGTCCGCGGTCTGGGCCGCAACAGGCTCGTAATCGGTATAGACTTCGTTCAGGGCCGCCCGCTCCCCATCCGCGGTGATGAACTCGACCCGATAGCCGCAGCCATCGTTGCAGCCGTCATCGAAGGTGTCCACAGCCACGATCTGCGTAATCTCCTTCCTGAAGGTTGGGAACTCCCCAAGCAGCAGGGTCTGGACCTCGCACGTGTAGGTGGCATCCGCCTAGCGCTGGCAGGCAACCTCCGTGCTGTTGACGAAGATCAATGCCATGAGCAGGAGGAATAGCAAGCTGGCAAACATCGCCGCGGCATAGACCAGGAAATGCTTCGACATGGCAGGTCAGGCTCCCAGTTCCGTGGACAACCATTCCCGCGCGAATCGCAAAATCCGCGGGCGGATGTAGAAGGCGTCCGGGTCGGCCACCGCGCGGCGGGACTTGATCAACTCCATCGCGGAGAGGGCATCCATGCCCTGGGCGATCAGGACGCAGGCGCCCATCGCCACGCCGCGATGACGTCCATAGGCGCAATGGCTATAGACCTTGCCGCCCTCGCGGATCGTTTCGAGCGCGGCCTGCGCCCCGTGCAGCAAACTGCGCATCAAGATCGGGAAGAACGGGCTGTCGAGCGAACGCAGCCACAGGAGGCGCATCGGTTCGGGGTCAGGATCAGGCGCGGGGCCACGGCTGAAGCGCATGTTGATGATCAGCCGCACACCCAGGTCGCGCAAGCGGTCGTAATCCGCAGTCAGGGGCATGTTGCCGATGAAGAGATCGTTCGTGATCTGCGAAAAATTTATGCTATACATGATAACCGCCCGCGCGTTCCATCAAAAAGAGGCGCTTCTCGCGCTCCAACTCGGCCTGCAATTCCTCCTCGCTGGGCAGCACCAGCCGATACTTGGACGCGAAAATCTGCTCGCTGTCCTTCAGCACCGAATACTTCGCGATGGTTTCATCCTTGTTCGTGCAGAGAATAATGCCAATGGTGGGATTGTCCCCTTCCGTGCGCTTGAGATCATCGTACAGGCGGATGTACATGTCCATCTGGCCGACATCCTGATGGGTGAGCTTGTCCACTTTCAGGTCGATCAGCACGAAGCACTTGAGGATGTACTTGTAGAAGACCAGATCGATGTAAAAATGGGAGGTCTCCGTGCTGACGCGCACCTGGCGTCCCACGAAGGAAAATCCCTTGCCCAGTTCCAGCAGGAAATTCTGGAGCTTGGTGATGATGGCGGTTTCCATCTCCACTTCGGAGACGGATGGGTCTTCGGGGAGTCCCAGGAATTCCAGCACATACGGATCTTTGATGAAGTCAGCGGGACTGTGCTTCTCAAATAACGTTTCTTTGGTCAGGGCGGATTTCTTATCCTGCGAGGCCAGCAGGCGTTCATAATACAGGGTATGGATGTTGCGTTCGAGAACGCGCACGCTCCAATTCTGTTCGGAGGCTTCTTTGAGATAGTATTCGCGTGCTTTTGGGTTTTCCACGCGCATGACGAGGCGACAATGGCTCCAACTTAATTCTCTACACAGTGTGTAGAGAATCTCATTTTCTGGAAAAGTCAAAAAGAATTGGCGGAAATTCCACAAATTGGTTATCGAAAATCCCTTGCCAAACTCATCCGTCAACGATTTGGAAAGGGACTTGATCAACTGCGCACCATACTCCGCGCGGCCCCTGCCTTGCTGCTCCTCTTCGACGATGCGCCTGCCGATCTGCCAGTAGGCCTCGACCATGGCAAAGTTAACCGCCGCATAGGACTTTGTCCGCGCGGTGTGGAGGATGTTCTGGATGTCGGTGACCAGGGATTTGGAAGTCATGCGCCGATTATACGCGGACTTTAATTCAAATTTGTACACGCTGTGCAGCGAATTGATCTTGCAAAGTGATTTGCAAAGGAAGGGCGGCGCGAAGTAACGGAGGGGATATTTTATGCTAAACTTTCCACATGGAAACCCTGTCCACCCACCTCGACTCCCAAGCCCCCGAATTCAAGGCCAACGCCGAACATCACCGCGTCATCGCAATGGAACTGCATGAGCGACTCGCGCTCGTTCGTCAGGGCGGCGGCGAGAAGTACCGCAAGCGCCACGAGGAACAGGGCAAGCTGTTCGTGCGTGAGCGCATCGAGCGCCTGCTCGACCCGGGCTCGCCCTTCCTGGAACTCTCAGCGCTGGCGGCGTATGACTTATATAGCGGCGACAAGGCGAGTGCGAGCGACAGCGAGTCGCTCGCAGCGCCAGGCGCGGGCATTGTCACAGGCATTGGACGGGTGTCCGGGCAAGAGGTGCTGATCGTCGCCAACGATGCCACGGTCAAGGGCGGATCGTACTTCCCGATGACGGTCAAGAAGCACCTGCGCGCCCAGCAGATCGCCGAAGAGAATCATCTGCCCTGCCTGTACCTGGTCGATTCGGGCGGGGCCTTTCTGCCGCTGCAGGATGAGGTCTTCCCCGACGTCAATCACTTCGGGCGCATCTTCTACAACCAGGCGCGCATGTCCGCCAAGAAGATTCCGCAGATCGCGGCGGTGATGGGAAGCTGCACCGCGGGCGGCGCGTATGTGCCAGCCATGAGCGACGAGGCGATCATCGTCAAGGGCACGGGCACCATCTTTTTGGGCGGCCCGCCGCTGGTCAAGGCCGCCACGGGCGAGGACGTCACCGCCGAGGAGTTGGGCGGCGCGGATGTCCACACGCGATTGAGCGGCGTGGCCGATCACTTCGCCGAGGATGACGAGCATGCCATCGAGATCCTGCGCGAGATCGTGGCGACGTTACCGACGAAAGAGGAAAGAGGAAAGAGTTCTTTCTTTACGCCACTATCTGTACCTGAAGAGCCGCTCTATCCCATCGAAGAAATTTACGGCGTGCTGCCGCGCAGTTTCCGCGAGGCGTATGACGTGCGCGAGATTATCGCGCGTTTGGTGGATGGGTCCAGGTTCCGCGAGTTCAAGGCGCGCTACGGCACGACCCTGGTATGCGGATTTGCGAGCATCCACGGATTCCCCGTCGGCGTGATCGCCAATAACGGCGTGCTGTTCAGCGAGTCCGCGCTCAAGGCGACGCACTTCATCGAGCTGTGCGACCAGCGCGGCATCCCGCTGGTGTTCCTGCAAAACATCACCGGCTTCATGGTGGGACGCGAATACGAAGCGGGCGGCATCGCGCGCGACGGTGCGAAGATGGTGCATGCCGTGGCCAACACCCGTGTCCCCAAGCTGACGGTGGTCATCGGCGGCTCGTTCGGCGCGGGCAACTACGCCATGTCTGGCCGCGCCTACGGCTCGCGCTTCCTGTGGATGTGGCCGAACGCGCGCATCTCCGTCATGGGCGGGGAGCAGGCTGCCAATGTATTGCTGACCATCAAACAGGAGCAACTCGCCCGCGAAGGCAAGCCCTCCCTGACGCAGGAAGAAGCGGATGAGTTCAAGCGTCCAATTTTGGAGAAGTACGAAAACGAAGGCAATCCTTATCATTCCACGGCGAGATTGTGGGATGACGGCGTGATCGACCCTGTAGACACCAGGCAGGTGCTGGGACTGGCATTGTCGGTGGTATTAAATGCGCCGGCGGAAGATCACCATTTTGGCGTGTTCAGGATGTGAGAGAGGAAAGACGAAAGAGGAAAGAGGCTCCGCGACCATGAATTATGCTGAATGGTTGACACAAGTTCCTTCCGAAATTACCAACGATCCGATCTGGAAGTTGGAGGGTTATCGGCTGGCCCTGTTTACAGGTGATATTGGTTTGCAGGATGCGCTGGCGCTGATGAAGAAGCCGTTGATGTTGCACGTTGCCGACCAACTCCATCGCTCCATGGATTCGATCAGCGTGAATCTCACCGAGGGCTATTCGCGCAGCAAGGGACCTGACCGTGCCCGCTTCATCGAGTCCTCGCTCGGCTCCGCCCGCGAGAGCCGTGACTGGTATTACAAGTCCCGCCACATCCTTTCCCCTGAAGTCCTCAAACACCGCATGGGGTTGACCACCCGCCTCATCGCCATGCTGACGCCCATGATCCAGCATCAACGCAGGCATGTCCTGCGCGAGGAGCCGGCGACCTACGACGCCTCAGGATTCTCCCTTGAAGCTGAAGTACCGCTCCCATAGAAATTCTTTCCTCTTTCCTCTTTCTTCCATCATCAACCCACTTTTTCCCGCGGAGAATCCCATGTCCCATAAAACATCCTCCCCTCATCAGTTTCTCGCCCAACTCGCCGGCGGCTGGTCGGGCACATCCAGGGTGTGGTTCGAGCCAGACAAGCTGGCAGATGAGTCGCCTGTCGTGGGTACCATCCAACTGGTGCTGGATGGGCGCTTTGCGCTCTTTCTGTATCAGGGTTCGATTGACGGTGAGGCCCAGCACGGCATGTTCACCTTCGGCTTCAACACCACCCTCGAACGCTACGAGGCCAGTTGGGTGGACTCGTTCCACAACAACACCGCCATCATGTTCTGCATTGGCGCAGCCGCCGAAAACGGATTCTCCGTCCTGGGCAGTTACCCCGATCCCACTGGCGGCCCTGATTGGGATTGGCGCACGGAGGTTGTCCTCGTCGATCCCGATCATCTCACCCTCACGGCCTACAACATCCCCCCCGAAGGCGAGGAATTCAAGGCTGTGGAAACCAGACTAACGAGGATGAAAAAATGAACCTCCTGATCCTCGGCGGAACACGCTTTCTTGGACGGCACCTGGTCGACTCGGCGCGCGCGCGCGGGCACGAAGTGACACTCTTCAATCGCGGTCGGACAAATCCCGACCTCTTTCCGCAGGCGCACACCATCCGCGGCGACCGTGAAAAGGATTTGAATCAACTCGATGGTCGGACCTGGGACGCGGTCATCGACACCTGCGGATATTTTCCGCGCATCGTGCGTATGTCGTCCGAGGCGTTGAAGAAATCGGCGGGCAGCTACGTCTTCATCTCCAGCATTTCCGTATATGCGGATTTCAGCAAGCTCGGCATCCACGAAAACGACGCGGTCGGCATCCTCGGCGACGAGACCATCGAGGAGATCACGGGGGAGAGTTACGGTCCGCTCAAGGCTTTGTGCGAACAGGCCGTGCGGGATGTCTTCGACGCCCGGGCCTTGATCGTGCGCCCCGGGCTGATCGTCGGCCCGCACGACCCGACCGACCGCTTCACCTACTGGCCGGTGCGCGTGGCCCGCGGCGGGGAGGTGCTGGCCCCCGTCGGCCCTGACGGGTTCACCCAGGTCATCGACGTGCGCGACCTGTCGGATTTCATCATCCATTTGATCGAAGAAAAAGTTGCGGGCACATTCAACGCCACCGGCCTGCCCGCCGCCCTGACCTTCGGCGAATTGCTGGAGACCTGCAAACAGGTCAGCGGAAGCGAGGCAACGCTCCGCTGGGCCCCCGCGGAGTTTCTCGCCCAAAACAAGGTCGCGCCGTGGAACGACCTGCCCGCCTGGCTACCCGATGACGGCGAAGACGCGGGGTTCGCGCACGTGGATGTTTCCAGGGCGATCGCCGCCGGCCTGACCTTCCGTCCGCTGGCCGAGACGGTGCGGGATACGCTCGATTGGGCCGCGACCCGTCCCGCCGACCATGAGTGGTGCGCGGGACTGAAGCCAGAGCGTGAGCGGGAATTGCTAAAGTTGATGTAAAGAAGAGAGCGGACAAGCACCTTCGCCCTGCCTGCACTGGGCCGCAGGCACACGTGAGCGGAGCCGCGTTTTTTGCGGCGTAGTCGAAGGGCGGAGGATGTTTTTACCCGCGAATATTTTTTCCGTACCCCGCATCGACCACAATCTTTCCATCCTCGAAGGCCGTTTGTCCGCGCAGCACCACCTTGCGGACGCGGCCTTTTACCTTCCAGCCTTCGAAAGGCGTCCAGCCGCAGCGGGTGAAACTTTCGGAGGCTTTGATTTCGTAAGCGGCATTCTCGTCCACTTCGACCCAGGTCTCGGGCTGTTCGGGGAGATTAAAGATGCGCCGCGGGTTTGTGACCATGCGTGTGAGTACATCATCCAGCGTGAGGCGGCCTGCATCCACGGCGGTCAGGAGCAGGGGCAGGATCGTCTCCAGGCCAGGGAAGCCGGGCGGGGGATTATCGGAGTCCTTCTCTGCGATGGTGTGCGGGGCATGGTCGGTGGCGAAGCAATCGATCACATCCAGATTTGCCCACAAGGCGTCGACATCCACCTGGGTCGCCAGGCGCGGACGGACCTCGCCGCGGCCGGGATGCCCGTGACTGATGGCGGGAATGTCGTCCTTCGTCAGGAAGAGGTGGTGCGGGCAGACTTCGCAGGTCACGTGAATGCCGCGTTCCTTCGCCGCCTTGATCAGCAGCACTTCCTCCTTCAACGAAATATGCGCAATATGGACAGGCCGCTCATAAATGGCCGCGAACAGGATCGCGGCGGCCATGCTGCGGCTTTCGGAATGCGCCACGATGGGCAGGGATTTGGGCCATTGCTGGAAATGCGGCATCCACAGCGACATATCGTCCAGGCGCAGTTGGCCGAAGGTAGAGTCGAGGTACATCTTGAGGCCCGCCGAACGTCCGGGCAGGGATGGATGGCTGGCCCAGTCCGAGTTGTCGGGGCCCGCCCCGAGGAATTGGGCATAGTCGCAGCGCGCCTTCGCTTTGGCGGAATCCAGCGCCAGGTCGAGGGTTTGGGCATCGAAGATGGGCGGCTTGGTGTTGGGCATGGCCAGCACCAGCGTGACTCCGCCCGCCAGCGCGGCGGATGTGCCCGAGTCGTAATCCTCCTTGTGGATCGCGCCGGGTTCGCGCAGGTGGACGTGCGGGTCGATCAGGCCGGGCAATTGCATCATGCGGTTTCATCCTTTTTTGTTTGCTGCTCGCGGTCCAACCACAGTTCGCGATACTTGCGATTCCAGTCGATCAAAAAGCGGAAGGCGATCACCAGTCCAACGGCAAGCGCGGCCCAGAAGACGGTATCGCGCAGGCCAACCACCCACAACAGGGGCGCCATCAGCAGGCCTGTAAAAACGCTGGCGCGCGCGCTGTGACGAATGATCAGCGTCAGCAGGATCAGGATTCCCAGGGTGAGCAGAAAGGCCCGCGGGTCGAGCGCCAGCAGCGCCCCGCCCGCCGTCGCCAGCCCCATCCCGCCGCGGAATTGGGCGAAGAGCGGCCAGCAGTGTCCCGCCACGGCCAGGGCGGCAACGTAGGGCGAGATACTATCTCGCCCCACAGATAAGGCCAGCCAAACGGGCAGGAAGCCCTTGGCAATGTCCAGCGCCAGCACGAGCGCGCCCCAGCCGAAGCCCGCCTGGCGGATGGTGTTGGTGGTGGTGGCGTGACCCGAACCTGAGTCGCGCACGTCCACGCCCTTGACCAGGCGCGTCACCCAGATGGCGAAGGGTAGGGAGCCGAGCAGGTATCCCAGCAGGGGCAGGAGGAAGGGCAGGAAGCCATCCATTTACGGGCAGGCCGCCAGGCTGGGGAAAATCTTCTTGCTGAATTCATCCAGCACTCCGGGGGTGGCCTCCGGGAAGACCAGCATATATACGAGGATGCGCGTGTCGGTGTCCTGCTTGACCCAGTAGCGCGCCTTGAAGGGGGTGCCCTCATCCACCAGGTCGTATTCGTACAGGCTTACCCCGCTCTTCTCGCAGAAATTCCCCAGGGCGTAGCTTTCATAATCGGCGAAGATGATGCTAAACCCTTCGTCGTTGAAATAATTGTTCATATCCTCCTGGGTGTATCCGCAGGTGAAGATCAGGTACTCCGAGTAGGCAATCGCCTGGGCCGTGTCATTGCGGCGCGTGAGCGTGATCTTGTACGGCTCGACCGAATAGCTCTTGACCCAATCGTTGGCGTTGAACGCATCCAGGCCAAAGGTGAGCGTTTTCTCGACGTCGGCAGCGCTGGGCTCATACAGGCCGCACTCGTCGCGCGGACCTTCGGCCGCGCCCGCGCTCGGGGCAGACCCGCACCCGGACAAGAGTCCCGCCAACAAAACGGCGGCCAGCACCAGGGTGTGAAAAAAACGGGGCTTCCATCCATTTCGGGGAGTCTTCATCAATCATCTCCTTCTTTCCATATCGATGACACGATTATACTGGCTGGGAATGTGGGAGAGACACTATCTCTTCAACAACCAAAGCACGCGGTCGTACGAAACCAGGTAATGCAACAGGGACACGCCGCCGAATACATACGCAGCGGTGACGGCGCCCGCATCCAGCAGCCCCCAGGCGGCGAAGATGAACAACCCCAGTTCGAGCAGAAGCCGCAGCCAGCCAGGCACGGCCACGGGAGCCTTGCCGTTGGCGCTGGCATCCCCGGGCACGCGGAAGGTGCCCCACAGTGAGGCTGCCAGCAGGGGCAGGCCAATGCCAGCCAAATAATGCAGGAGGCCGTCGAACTTCATCCAGCCCCAAAAGCCAACCGCATACAAGGCGATCAACTCAAGGATAAAACGCAGGGCAAGGTTGAGTGGATTTTGTGACATAAGATATTTCCCTTCCGTGATAGGATTGAAATTCGGATAAAACATCTCTATAATGAATTCAATCTTACCAGCAGCGGACCGATTTAGAAATAGAGGAGTACACATGCAAACGATCGACACGCTCGTGATCGGCGGCGGTCAGGCGGGACTGGCGACCAGCCGTTTCCTTCAACAACACCAGATCGAGCACCTCATTCTGGAACAGTCCGTGCAGGCAGCCCATGCCTGGCGGAACGACCGCTGGGACTCGTTCGCCCTACTCACGCCCAACTGGACACTCCAGATGCCGGGCGCTGAATACCGGGGGGATGATCCCGACGGCTTTCTGCCGCGGGAGCAGATCATCGCTTATTTCGAAAACTACATTGCGAGGTTCAACCTGCCCGTGCGATACGGGATGCGCGTCACCAGCATCGCAGCCCGGGACGGCGGATACCGGATTGTCACCGATCAGCAGGAATTTCAGGCCAGGCAGGTCGTGGTAGCGACGGGCTTGTTTCAACGCCCAAAGATCCCCGCCTTCGGCAGGAATATCCCGGACGGGATCCTTCAACTCCATTCGAGTCAATATCGCAATCCCCAAGCCCTGCCAGCGGGGGCGGTGCTGGTCGTTGGCTCGGCGCAATCGGGCTGCCAGATCGCGGAGGAGTTATATCAAAGCGGACGCATGGTGCATCTATGCGTGGGAAGCGCAGGGCGCGCGCCGCGCCGTTACCGCGGACGGGACGTTTTCTCCTGGCTGTACCAACTCGGTTTCTTCGACCGCACCGTGGACAAGCTGCCCTCGCCCAGGGCGAAGTTTGCAGGCAACCCGCATCTCTCCGGCCGTGATGGCGGACACACCCTCAACCTGCACCAGTTCGCGCGCGACGGCGTCCACTTGTTGGGACGGTTGACCGGCGCGAACGGCAGCCACATCCTGCTGGCGAATGACCTCCAGGAAAACCTGGCCAAAGCGGACAAGTTCGAGGCCGATCTGGTAAAAATGATCGATGACTACATTGAGAAAAATGACCTTGACCTCCCCCCGGAATCCCTGCCAAACCTGACGGACGGCTACGCTGTGGAGAACATGCGCGAACTGGACCTGGCCGCCCGCAGCATCACCTCCATCATTTGGGCGCTTGGCTACGAGTTTGACTTTTCCCTGGTCAAGCTGCCCGTTACCGATGGGGATGGCTATCCCATCCAGGAGCGCGGGGTGACGCAGTATCCCGGGCTGTACTTTGTTGGGATGCCCTGGCTGCACAAGTACAAATCTGGATTACTGGTGGGCGTGGCCGAAGACGCGGCATTTGTCGCCTCCCATATTGCGGAATATCGCGGGTGAGTGGTTGCGTCAACGACAAGGAGGCCGCAAAGTCTGCGGCCTCCTTGTCGTTGCAGTGACAACGGAGTTGCCTACTTCTTTTTCTTCAGAGCATCCTGGAATTTGATCCAGGCGCGCAGCAATCGGTAGACCAGCGGGCCGACCAAAAATACCGCCAGCAGGAGAATGAGGGTCACTTCCTGCCAGCCCACAACAAACACGGGTTCACAGGCCAGCGAAACCAGGCATAAAACCAGTAGAAAAGCGATAATTGGGGAACGAGGCGGGGTCATTTGTCCACATATTCCGATAGATAAGTTTGGTTCATCCCGAAAGGAATGGGGGCTGGAAGAAAGCTATCATATTTGTAATGGGCTTTAGCACCCTGGGATCATTCACATCTGCTATGATCTGGGGAGAATGTACTGATTATAAAGCATTGCGTTTTTTCGCCTGCAACCCTCCCCATCGTTTCCTCATAGTTGAACATTGCAAGAGCGCAAAGCCAGGTCGGCGCGAAGACTTCGCGCCAGTTACCAGGAATGAACTTCTGCCTCACACCGCCGCCCCGCAGTTGCATGCGCCAGGCTGTCTGGTTCCACGCGACCGCGAGGTTTGGAAGGAATTTGGATAATGAGAAAGTTTTGTAAAGATTTAGCAGTCCTGCTTGTCGTGTTCATGCTGCTCGCCTCGCCTGTCGGCGTACGGTCAGTGGAAGCAAACCGTCAGGCGGCGGGAGCCGTTCCCGCCTTTCCGGGCGCGGAAGGCTTCGGGGCCTATTCCGTCGGCGGGCGGGGGGGACGCGTATTCGAAGTTGTGAACCTGAACGACGCGGGGACGGGAAGCCTCAGAGCCTGTGTCGAAGCCAGCGGCCCGAGGTTGTGCGTCTTTCGCATCGGCGGCGTGATCGCCCTGTCGTCCGCGCTGACCATCTCCAATCCGTTCATCACGATTGCCGGACAGACCGCCCCGGGCGGCGGGATCACTTTGAAGAAGGCCTCAGGCGGGGATGCCCTGGTCATCAAGACCCACGATGTGATCCTGCGCTACATCACCTCCCGCCCCGGGCCGGGCGGAGAGAATCACGCCGCCCAGGCGGCCTCCAACGGGACGCCGCTCTATAACATCATCATCGATCACTGCTCCTTCAGTTGGGGCACCGACGAGGTGCTGGAAACCTGGTACAAGGTTTACGACACCACCATTCAGTGGTCGATCGTCTCGGAAGGGCTGGATTGCAGCACCCATTCCAAGGGCTGTCACAGCAAGGGGCTGATGGTCGGCGGTTATGCGGACAGTGAAAGCAAGGGCGCCCTGGGCTCGGAAAATATCAGCGTGCATCACAACCTGTTCGCGCACAACGGTGAGCGCAATCCGCTCGTCCAAACCAGCGGCCTGGTGGATGTCGTCAACAATGTGGCCTACAACCCGTTCGGAACCTTCATGTACCTGTACATGAAATCGAACTCCATTGTTCCCGTAAACTATGTGGGCAACTATTACAAATACGGCCCGGAGACGGACGGGGGAAAATACGAGATCAAAACCTATGATGACGGCGGGCTGGGCGCGAGTGTCTACGTCTCGGGCAATATCGGCCCTCATCGCACCGCGGAGAGCCAGGCGCAGAACCTCGTGGTCGAACCCGGCTCGCGGGTCTTCCTGACCACCACCCGCCACACGGCGCCGCAGGTCACCACCACCTCGGCCGTCGAGGCCTATAACCAGGTGCTGGCCAGCGCGGGGAACAGCGCCGCCGTCACCTGCGACGGCAACTGGACCACCCGCCGTGACAGCATCGACGCGCGCGTGGTCAACGATGTCCTCCACGGCACAGGCGGGATCATCGACGACCCATCCGACGTCGGCGGCTGGGTCGCGATTGCAAGCGGAACGCCCTGCACCGACAGCGATCACGATGGGATGCCGAACGGCTGGGAATCCAGCTACGGGTTGAATCCGAACCAATCCGCGGACGGCAACGGGGACGCCGACGGCGACGGATACACCAACGTCGAGGAGCACATCAACGGCACCGACCCGACGGGCGGCGCGCCCACCACGATCTTTGCGGACGTGCCCGGGACGCACTGGGCCAGGGAGTGGATCGAACAGCTGTATGCCTCGGGGCTCACGGGCGGATGCGCCGTCAACCCGCTGCGTTATTGTCCCGAAGTCTCGATCACGCGCGCGGAGATTGCCGTCTTCCTCGAGCGCGCCGTGCATGGTGTCAGCTTCACGCCGCCGACGGATGTCCCGATCACCTTTGGCGATACCGCGGGCCACTGGGCGCGTTACTGGATCGAGGCCCTCGTCGCGGACGGCTTCTCCAGCGGCTGCGGCAACGGCAATTTCTGCCCCGATGTTCCCCTGCCGCGCGATCAAATGGCGGTCCTACTGTTGTATGCCAAGCATGGCGCAAGCTATTCCCCGCCGCCTGCCAGCGGCAGCATGTTCGATGATATCCCCGCCTCCTACTGGGCAGCGGATTGGATCGAACAACTGGCCAACGAAGGCATCACGGGCGGCTGCGGGCCTAGCACGTATTGCCCCCTCGATCCCGTTTCGCGCGCCCAAATGGCGGTCTTCCTGGTTGCTGCGTTTTCAATTCCATAAAGTAAGACGCTCCTGCTGGATTTGGAATCCAGCAGGAGCGTGGCAACGAACATATTCATGATAAGAAAGAGGCTGCGCAATGACAGCCTCTTTTTCTATTCGACCACGATTTCCTTGACCCGTCCCACCTGCCCATCCATCAGGCGGACTTTGATGCCATGTGGATGATTGGGCGACTTGGTCAGGATATCCTTGACGATGCCTTTGGTCAGCTTGCCTGTGCGCTGGTCCTGTTTGAGGACGATCAGCACGGTCAGGCCGGGTTTGATGTTTGCGCGGGTTTGTCCGTTCATATCAATACGTCAACACCAGCCCGCCGATGGATAGTCCCGCGCCCGTGCCGACCATCAGCACCTTGTTCCCGCGCTGGATCTTTCCATCGCGCACGGCCTGGTACAGCGTGGACGGGATGGAGGCGGCCACACAGTTGCCCAGCCATTCGAGCGTGCTCATGATGCGCTCCTGCGGCCAGCCGAAGCGCGAGAGCATCATCAACCCGACCTTGCTGGCCTGGTGCGGGACAACCACGTCGATATCGACCAGACTCTTCGAGAGGCCGGGATACAACTCGTCCAGATATTCCGAGGCGATGCCGCGCACCATACGCAGCACGGCAGGGCCATCCATGTGGAAGAGGTCATCTTCGGGGTTGTGATTCGGTTTGGCGGGATGCCGTCCCGAGCCGCCGCCCATGATGGCAGTCAGGTAGGCGCCGTCGCCGTAGGTCTTGATATGGGCATTGTGGATCATGGACTTATCCCCCGCGCCCGAACGCGTGACCATGACTGCCGCCGCCGCATCCCCCACCAGCGAAGCGGACTCAGGCTCCTTCGGGTTGATCCCGCACGAGGCCACATCCGCGCTGGCGATCAGGATATTCTTGTAACGGCCCGAGTAGAGGTAATTGGCGGCCACGTCCAGGGCGGCGACGAAACTCAGGCAGGTGTTGTGGACGGTCATGGCGGGGATGCCCGATTTGCCAAGGCCAAGCTGCTTTTGGATCAACGCGCCCGTATCAGGGATGGCCTGTTCGGCCGTGCCCGAGGCGTTGATGATCAGGCTGAGTTCGTTCGGCTTCAGCCCCGCTTCGTCAAGGGCTTCGCGCGCCGCTTGGGCGGCCATGTACGAGGAGGTCTCATCCGTCACCCAGCGGCGTTCGCGCACGCCATTGCGCCGCTCCACCCAGCCTGCGGGCAGGTTGCAAATCCTTTCCAACTCCGAGCTGGGGACGACGCGCGCAGGCAAATAACGTCCGAGGCCAATGATCTTGAGGGGCAGGTTGACTTCCATGAGGTCTCCTATAGTTTCATGTCATTGCGAGGGCGAAGCCCGAAGCAATCTCCCAATAACACAAAGTCACCACGTTATCAGGAGGTTGCTTCGTCGGCCCTGCGGGCCTCCTCGCAACGACATTAAAAATCCATCTTCTTAAAATACGGGATCGCCAGATCGCCGATCCACTTAATGACCTGCCACGGGCGCTGACGTCTGCGCGGCAGGTGCTTCGTGAAGACTGCATTATATTCGGTTGCGCTTTTTCCACCGCGGATCTTTTTGAAGCGGCCCACGCCGCCGCTGGCATGCACCATCAGCCCACGCGCCAGGCCTTCCTGCAGGGTGACCAGCGTCAGCAGGCGGTACAGACCCTCCTCTTGCGGCAGGGACGTGTCGTAACCGAAGAGCGGCTGGGTCATCAGGCCGTTGCGCGCGAAGTATCCCATGATGCCGTTCAGCTTCCCATCCCGCCGAAGTCCGCGCAGGGTCAGCGCGCCTTTGTCCCGCGCCAGGCGCAGAAAGGATTCCGTGAACTGCGGGTTGTAATACGAATATTTTTCGAGATACAGCAGGTTATATAACTCGACGGCGCGGCGCAGGTCGGCGTCACTCAACGATGGGCCGTCCACGACCTCGTAGCCATGACGACGCAACACGCGCGCATCTTCCTTGTATTGTTTCGTGCGCCGCGCCTCATCGGGATCCATGAACCAAACCTGGCGGCTGAGGACAAGGTCATAGCCGCACGCTTCGAGCGTCTGGCGGATGTGCGGATCGCGGGACTCGTTCACCGAGCGGAAGACGATGACGCGGTCAGGGAACCAGCGCATCAGCGCTTCGCTCAGGACATCGAGCTGGGTCGCCGTTATGGACGGATATAGATTCGTCGAGAGCAACCAGTTGTTGACGAAGACCACGCGGTCGAAGTCGCTGTGACGCAGCCAGGCCGCCACGGGATGCAGGATGAGTTTGACCAGCGCTTCAACAGGAGGATTCTCCAGGTGGCGCACTTCCTCATAGCCGCCATACGAAATGTAGTGACTGTACGGCGAGCAGGTATAGGTGTTGTCGGGATGAAAGTCCGTGACCGTGATGGGCAGCAGTGTCTCGTCCACTTTGGCGATCATCACCTCGGTGTTATGCACGTTGCGGATGTAAGTCTGCGGGGCATTTTGAATCATCGGCAGCAGGTAGTTGCGCGCATACTCCCCGTCGGGTGTGGACGGCCAGTCGAGCGCGGCGATGTTCTCGCGGGTGAAGAGTTCTGCCTTCATTTTGGAGCCAGTCTGGAAAGCGTTTCTTCGCAATGCGAAGGGATCACTTCCGCGCTGGGATGGGACTGATGGTACGTGTGCAAATCCGTGAGCGTGGCGCGATAAGCTTTTGGATCAGCGAAGATCAGGTTCGCCAGCGGATGCGGCGGACGATGCTCCGTGACCGAACGCCCCTGCCAGGCGGCATCCGCCACAAAAAAATAGGTACGCGCCTCGTCGCGGACGATCAGTCCCATCTGGCCGACGGCGTGACCTGGCAGCTCGACCGCGATGACCGACTCATCGCCCAGCAGGTCGTATCCGCGCGTGAAGGGCGCGTACTCGGGCGGCAGCGGGATGGCGGCGTGAACATCCACGGGGGCAGCGCGCTCGTCGAAGTCGGCGGGAATCAGGTCGGGCAGGAAGGCGGAAGTCAGAGCATCCAGTCCGCGCTTTTGACGGACAGCTTCATAGGCGTGGGGCAGGTAGACATAACGGGAGCGGGCGAATGCGTCGAGCGCGGCGATGTGATCCGCGTGGAAGTGGGAGATGAAAATCCGCGTGATGTCCCGGGGTCGAAGGCCAAAGGTCGAAAGTTGGTGGACGGCCAGTTCATCCTCGCGCATGGTTACAGGCGTGGCGTGACGATAGAGCCGATACGGGAACTTGCGCGTCGCGTCAAAGAAACGCTGCGAGTAGCCCGTGTCGAACAACATCGGCCCGAAGCGCGGATGCTCCAGCACGGCGAACATGGCGGGAAAATGGATGTGCTTCCATGCCCCACCCTGAATGGCGATGTGTTCGGGGGCGGTGCAATAGCCAGCGTGAAGGATGGTGATTTTCATAATTGTTTCGTCATTGCGAGGAGGCCGTAGGCCGACGAAGCAATCTCATGGTTTATGGTTACTTGAGATTGCTTCGTCGGGTTTCGACGCTATCGCGTCTCAACCCTCCTCGCAATGACAGTAGCCTTCCACCAACGAATAAACTCATCAAAACCTTCCTCAACCGAGATGCGCGGATGGTATCCGAGGTCGTGACGCGCGGCGGAGATGTCGAGCGTGGCGCTGTTGGCAATCACACCGACGGTGTAGCGCATCAGCGGCGGCTCAGGCTGGGATGGAAGCAAACGGCACAGCACTTCCAGTAACCCTGCGGCCGTGTCCGCGATGCGATATGGGATGCGTCCGCGCGGCGGCGGGTAACCGAGTGCGTCCGCCACCTTGTGAACCATGTCCCATAGGACGACAGGCTCGCCGTTGGTAATGTTGTATTTTTGGCCCAATGTGGATTTGGGCGACTCGGCGCACAGCAGCAGCGCATCGACCACGTTCTCGACGTAGGACAGATCGGCGATATTTTTCCCGTCGCCGATGACGGGCAGACGGCCTGAACGGAGTCGCTCGATCAGCCGCGGCAGGATGGTCGTGTCACCTGGGCCAAAGATCGCGCGCGGACGGATGGTCACGACGGGCAAGCCGACCGCGTGGGCGCGGTCGACTTCAGCCTCGGCCAGCAGTTTGGTGTACGCATACTCGTTGACGGGGCGGGCGGGCAGCGGATCAGATTCTTTAACATTCAGCCGCGGCTCGTAGCGGAAGTAAATGCTGGGCGTGGACACATGCACCAGGCGCTGAACGTTCGCCTCCTGACAGCCGCGCACAATGTTGCGCGTGCCCAGCACGTTGGCGCGATAAAATTCTTCGGCCCGCCCCCACGGCGTGGACAGCGCCCCCGAGTGGAAGACGATGTCCTGATGTTTACATGCGGAGAGGATAGCGGTTTCGTCAGCGAGGTCAGCCTGAATTACGCGGATGCCGTCTAATTCGAGCAAAGCCAGCGCGCGCGGATTGCGCCCCAGCGCGGTGACGTCCCAGCCCAGGCCGTGCAGCCGCCGCGCCAGCGCTCCGCCGAGAAATCCTGTGGCTCCTGTGATAAGGGTTTTCATGCAGGCCATTATACGGGATACCACTTCGCATACGGCAAAAACCAAAACGCCCTCCTTTGCGAGGAGGGCGTTCGGTTATAATACCCTTTCGGGTAAGGTTCCCAGGTGCCGAAGGAGGGAATCGAACCCTCATACCCGAAGGTACACGATTTTGAGTCGTGCGCGTCTGCCTATTCCGCCACTCCGGCCAGGCGAGCGATAGTATAACTACTTCCCAGGCCAGGGTCAAGACAAATTTATGGCGGATTATGCAAATCCGCCCCACAAAAAGGTTGAAATGAAACTAGGAATCATCGGACTGCCCCAATCAGGAAAGACCACGATCTTCAACGCACTGACGCGCGGCAACACGCCCACCACCGCCTCGGCCGGACGCTTCGAAGTCCACAACGCCGTGGTGGATGTGCCCGACCCGCGCGTGACGCTTCTCTCGGAGATGTACAAGCCGAAGAAGACCATCTACGCCAAGGTCACCTACGCCGACATCGCGGGGCTGGAGTCGGGTTCCGCCAAAAGCGGCATCTCGGGCCAGTTGCTGAATCAGCTCGCGCAGATGGAGGCCTTCATCCACGTGGTGCGCGGCTTCGAGAACGACAACGTCCCGCACCCCAGCGGCAACGTGAACCCTGTCCGCGATGCGGTTTCGATGGGCGAGGAGCTGCTGCTCAATGACCTGATCACGGTCGAGCGCAAACTCGAAAAGCTGACCGACGAGCGCCGCAAAGGTGGCACCGACAAGATCATCAATGCGCGCCAGACCGAACTGTTCGAGCGCCTGCACAAGACCCTGTCCGAGAACAAGCCCCTGCGCGACATGGAGTTCAACCCCGAGGAAGCACGCGAACTGGCCTCCTTCGGCCTGCTCTCGCGCAAGCCCATGCTGACCGTCTTCAACCTGAGCGACGGCCAGAGCGCGCCCGAGGTCAAGCTCGACCACCAGTCCATTGCGCTGCAGGGCAAGCTGGAAATGGAACTGGCGCAGCTGCCCGCCGAGGATGCGGCCATGTTCATGCAGGAATACGGCATCGAGGAACTCAGCCTCAACCGCATGATCCGCCTGTCCTTCGACCTGCTGACCCTGCAAACCTTCTTCACCGTCGGCGAGGACGAGGTGCGCGCATGGACAACCCGCCGCGGCGCGACCGCCCAGGAATCCGCGGCCGAGATCCACACCGACCTGCAGCGCGGATTCGTGCGGGCTGAGGTGGTGGCCTACGAGGATCTGGTCACCCTCGGGTCGATGGCGGAGGCGAAGGCCAAAGGCAAATTCCGCCTGGAAGGCAAGGAATACCTTGTCAAGGACGGCGACATCGTCCACATCCGCTCCAGCCTGTAAGATCGAACCGCCGTTTTTTGGAGTCCAGAAGCTCTGCTTCTGGACTTTTTTATTTCCGCAAGTAGAACTTGCGGACTCCGCCCTGTGGCTTTTGCAGTTTATAATTAGAGACCGTCCGAAAGTCTGCTCTGGAATTGCGGACTGAAGTCTGCGCTCCGGGAACTGTAGGACCCAGCGTCCCTTCCCTGCAAAATTAGCGAGGTACCCATGCCCTTCCAGCTCGTGTACTATTCCCAGCAGGACCCAAAATGGAAATCCGACCTCCTCGGCTTCGGCGACCCGGGCGATACCATCGGCTACGTCGGGTGCGCGCTGTCCAGCGTGGCTATGCTGCTCAGCGGACATGGCTTCGCCGAAACGCCCAAAAGCCTCAACGAGAAGCTCAAAGGGGTGGGCGGCTTTGCAGGTGCGGGCATCCGTTGGAGTGCGGTGACGCAGTTGTACCCGCAGGTGACGCTCCAGTCCTTCATCCCATGCGCCACCAGCGACGCGCCGCTGGCGCAGATCGACGCGGCCCTGGCCGCCGGCCAGCCCGCCATCGTCATGGTCGATAACAGTCCCGCCGCGGGCTTGCAGACCCACTGGATGCTGCTCTATGCGCGCAAGGGCGACGACTACCTGATGCTCGACCCGTGGCCCTACCAAACGGACGTGACGAAGGAAACCCTCCTGATGCCGCGTTACAGCCAGGGACGCGCGCTGCAACGCTCGATCATGCACGTCATCCTCTATCAAAACGCCGCCGCCGATGGGATCATTGCCCTGCCCGACGGCAGTAACACCACCCCGCCGCCGCCCGCGCCGAGCGGCTCGCTGGCGCGCGTCAAGGCCGAGGTGGTCTGGGGCCTGAACGTCCGCTCCAGCATCGACACCTCCAGCCCGGCCAACATTCTCGAAGTCGCGCCCGCGGGCACGCAGCTGACCCTGCTCGAAGCGGATGGCTGGAATCGCGTTGGCGCGGTCAACCAGTGGGTGCGCGTTCGCACGCCCGCAGGGAAGGAAGGCTACGCCGCCGCCTGGTACCTGGAAAAGGTGCTCCCGGCTCCCGTCCCGACTCCGCCGCCCGTGCCTGAACCTGAATCCGTGCCGCCCACGCCGCAGCCCGAACCCCAACCCGAGCCGGTTCCCACCCCCGGCGATGACACGCCGACGCGGCTCAGGGTGGTCGTCAAATCCAGCGCGAAGGTCTATGACCGCGCCTCGACGCGAGGCAAGGTTGTCTCCAGGCAGGCTGCGGGCGCGGTGCTGTCCTGCATCGAGACGCCCGACGTGGCGCGTCCCAAGGTGGGCGTGAAGGGCCAGTGGCTCAACGTGCGCTATGCCACGGCCAAGCGCGGCTATATCCAGGCCGAGCTGGTCGAGTTGAAGTAACCTGCGGGACGCCGATTCCGCCCGCACACGGGACCAGGCTCAAGGTCCGGAACGGGCGGGGCGTCCTCCCAAAGAGATTAGATGTGACCATGTCTGTCGCTGAGAAGACAACTCCGCTGTGGACCTGCGCGCGCTGCGGGCGGCGCTTCCTGGCCGCCAATGTCTGGCACGCTTGCAGCCAGCGCGAACTGGACGAACACTTTGCGGACAAGCCCGCGAACATCCGCGGGTTGTACGAGGCCTGGCTGGCCTTCGTGGAAAACAACGGCGGGCCGATCACGGTGCTGCCGCAGAAGACGCGCATCGGCTTTATGGCGCACAGGCGCTTTGCGAGCGCGGTGGTCCGCAGGAACTGGATCGAGTGCGGGCTGTGGTTGAAACGCGCGGCAACACATCCGCTGTTCACACGGGTGCAGCGCGAAACGGAACGCGAGTTCGTGTACATATTCCGCTTGACGGAAACATCCCAACTGGACAAGGAACTGGCCGCGCTGGTGAAGGAAGCCTACCGCGGCGGATTACAGGAAAAATGAGTGTAGTCATGCAAAGTGAAAAAACGTCGCACCCGGGCAGGCAGGCGGCCGGCGTTGCGCTGGCGGCATGGGTGATCCTCTCGCTGCTGGTGGCTGCCAGCCTGGCCGCCGTGTATCAGTGGAAGGGACCCAGGGGGCTGGAGATCGTCATGATCACGGGCCCGTTCTCAAAATATTGGCTGACCTTCCTTTCGGTGCTGATGACCTGGCTGCTGGGCGGACTGGCCCTGGCCCTGCTATCGACGGGCCGCATACACGCGGGCAACCTGCTGACCTGGATCGGCTTCTTCATCGTCTCGATCCTGTTCCTGAACCTGATGCGCGAGCGCCTGCAATACGGCGACCTGACCTCGTACGTGCTGGGCGCGACGAACCTGTCGAGGGGCGAGCCGTTCGACCGCCTGTACATCTATCCGCCGTTCTTTGCGATGATCCTCCAGCCGCTGGTGGGCCACGGAGAGGAAACCTTCCTGAACGTGCTGTGGGCCTTGAACCTGGGTTCGCTGATGCTGTTCTACTTCCTGCTGCACGGCGTGCTCGAACGCTACGGTTTCTCGCCGCGCATGGCCGCGCTGGCGGTGACGGTCTTCATGGTCGCCAACATGGCGATGTTCCGCACGATGTTCTACATGCAGGTCAACCTGCACGTGTTGAATTTGATCTTCCTGAGCCTGCTGTTGTATCCGCGTTCGCGCATGCTCTCGGCCCTGGCGCTGGCGCTGGCGGTACACCTCAAGGCCTCGCCGCTGGTGCTGGCGCTGCCCTTCCTGTTCGAACGCGACTGGCGCTGGCTGGCCTGGCTGACCTTCTTCGGCCTGTTCATCTTCGGCGTGACGCTGGTCTCGGACGGCTGGATGCCGTACGAGAGTTATCTCTACAACCTGGGCCTGCTCAACGAGCCGCACGGGTTGAACTTCCGCGAGACCTCCTTCGATTCGTTCTTCTGGGCCATCGTGCAAATGCTGAAACTCGATTTCAGCGCCGCGCGCATCCCGATCTACATTTCCAAGGTATTGCTCGGGTTGGGGACGCTGTTCGTGCTGGCGCGCAGCGTGCGCAATAGCACCTTCCACCAGGGGGAGCATGCGGCCCTGTTCAACGCCCTGCCGCCGCTGCTGATCCTGATGAACATGTACTCGCCCCTGGTGTGGGAACATCACGGCGTGTTCCTCGTGCTGGCGGTCTTCGTGCTGATGAAGGTCCTGTCCACGCCCGCCGAGTGGACCTGGTTCGGAATCTTCTACTTCGTTCAATACCTGATCCCGACCTTCGACTTTTTCCCGTGGTCCTACGCGCGCATGTTGACGCCCCTGATCCTGCTGTGGATGCTGGGGCGCGCGACCACCCATCCCGCGGGCGAATCGGACTGGTTCCGCCGCGCCAATCAGTGGCTGAACGAGCTGCCTGCGCTGCCCGCGCAGGTCACGTCTGCGACGTAATTGTTCCTTGAAATTGTCACACTGAAAGCTACGGATGCTGTATGAGCTTCCTCGAAAATTTCGTCCTCGATATCCCCTACCTGTTCCTGAAGAAGATCCCCTACTCCTGGTTCTTCGCGATCATCTTTCTGACCTGGGCACCGGCCCTCTCAGCGCTTCTGGTGCTCATCATTGCGCTGGGACTATGGCTGATGGCCTTGCAGCAGCGTTTCTGGGAAGCGAAGATCCAGCGCGAATTTCAGAAGGAGGGCACGCCGTATCGCGTCCAGCCGCGTATGCCCATCGGGACCCAGCTCCAGAATGCCGCCTGGGTGCTGGCTGGCAGCCTCTTCGTGGCGTTCATGCTGCATGACCGTCTGAACATGACAGGGGTGCAATGGTTCCTGCTGACCTCGGGCTTCATGTTCCTGTACCGCGATGCGATGTTGTTCGGCGCGACGGCCGTGTACCTCGTCACCCCGCGCGGGATCGGCGCGCGCTACATCCCCGGCCACGTGGACTATCGGTTGTTCATCCGCTACACCGAGATCAACTACGTGACGCGCATCCGCGCGGGCGACAAGCTGCCCACCAACACCTCCGTGCTCAGTCCCGTGCGCGGACGCAAGGAGGGCATTCTGCTGGTGGCCAAATTGATGGACGGCTTCTCGAATCAACTGGGACAGATCCTGCTCACGCCCGATGACCCCGAGGCATTTCTGGCGCAGATTCCCGCCACGTTGATCCAGGAGGAAGCACACGGGCGGGAAGTGAAATGAATTCATTGCTCGCGGCGGATTTTAAATCCGCCGCCTTGTTCCCGCTGGATTTGCAAATCCAGCGGGAACATTAAGGAGGAAATTTTGAGATCAAGCCATGATGAACTAAGAGGGTGGGTAATTCTATTCGTCATTCTTGGAGCGCTTGTATTGGCGTCTTCCTTACTCAGGGATAATCCGATCTTTGTAAAAATCTTTCCCTTCAGTTTGATCCTGATCGGTATTGTAATTCTCGTTGCCGTGGCGGTCACGGCCGAGAAATATAAGGATATTTCCGATTTTGAGAAGACGCAATTCATGGGGAAAGACACACATGGCAAGCAAATACGTTCCCTGGTTTATGGAGTCGGAACGATTGGTTGCATGTCGATTGTGGTTGGCGGATTTATGATTCTCTTTGTCGGGATCACGGTTGCGACTTTTGGGAAATAATTTCATTCAACGCCCGCACGAACGTCTCGACCATCTTCCCCAGGTTGATCTCTTCGCTGACGATGCGGTAGGACTCCGCGCCCATCGCACGCAGGCGGGCAGGGTCGGAGAGCGCGTCTTTCAATGTGGAGACCAGCACGTCGAAATCGTCGGGGGGAATCTGCCAGCCGTTGCCCGCGCGGACGAGGTCGTCTTGCGTGCCGTCCCCTTGCGCGACGATGACGGGCAGGCCGTGACTCATCGCCTCCTGGACGGCTAATCCGCCCGTGCCCGGCAGGATGAACAGGTCGGCTTCCGCGAAATACGGCTTCAACTCGTTCCCGTGCCTGGCTCCGATAAACTGCGCGGACGGGTACACCTCGCGCGCCAGCGCTTCGAGCGCCGCACGCTCAGGCCCGTCGCCGACGATGACGAGGCGGGGGGGAACGTGGAGTTGGGCGCAGGCGCGGAGTAACAAGTCAACCCGTTTTCGGGATTGGAGGCGGCCGACAAAAAGGAGGGACGGTGGATGATGAACGGCGGACCGTGGGGGAGGTTGAAAGGGTTTTGGAGAGACGGAATTGTGGGCGACGAAAATTTTGTTGGGGGGAAAGCCGAGGGCGGCGTATTCGTCCGCGCCGCGCTGACTGTAGGCCAGCAGGCCGTCGAATTGGCGCAGGAAGGCGAGCCGGCGCGTTTGATGGAATCCGCTCAAATGTCCAGAGAGCGGCGGGGAGCCGAGTCCCCAGCCCAGGACGGGACGCTTTTGAGCATGCATCCACTTCACAGCAGCGGGGGTAGCCAGGTAGCGCGGGTTGGCTTCCACGATCAGCGCGTCGGGATTGGTTTGCTCCAGCCAGTGTAAAAATCCACGTTGGTAGCAGAGATAGAGCGGGCCAGACAACAGGTGAACATTTTGCGCGAGGACAAGCTGCGCCACATGCGGCTGTCCGCCAGCGATGCTTTCCACGGGGCGCGGCTGGCCTGCAAAGAGACCCAGTCCACCCGCGCAGGCTTCGGCCAGCAGATCGAAGAACGGGATGCGGTACCCCGGCAGGACGCGCTGCTGCAAGGCCAGGCGGCCGGGGTACTTCATGGAAGCGCCTCGCAGCGCGCAAAGATCATGGCGTATTGATCGCGGTATTTCTCACACCAGGCGGGCGAACTCTCCACGGCTTCGACAAGTTTGGGCTGGGCTATCGTGGACAACATCAACAGGTTGATCGACTCGCGTTCGAAGAAGGCCGTCCCGCCTTTGCTGACTTGCACATATTCCTCCCACTGCTCGGGCGGGAAGGCGTTGAAGCGGCTGTCCATCCACGGGTGGCGGTCGGGCAGGGCAAAGCACAGATAGCCGCCGAAAGCGTAGTCCGACCACAGCGGCCCGGGCAGCTCGGGATGCGCGGCCAGCCATTCGGTCGCCGCAACGGGGGTCGTCTCCATCTCATAGATGGGCGCGGACTGCGGCAGCCAGGACTCGCGCAAGCCGGGCAGGAAGAGCAGCGGGCACAAGAGGAAGACCGCCGACAGGGCCAGGTTGATGGGAGGGAAGGTGACCTTCACGGGGCGATCCAGGAAACGGCTGCTCCACTCCGCCAGCAGAGCTGCGGTGAGAACAACGGCAATCATCAGGAACCAGATCACGTAGCGCATGCCCGAGAGCGCCAGCCAGCCAAAGCCCAGGAACCAGGTCCACTCCAGCAGGGAGAGCTTGCGCGGCGAGAGGGCCGCAAGGGGCGCGAAGGCCAGCATCCAGCCGAAGAAGAGATTCATCTGCCAGCCCAGGTTGGACGGCGGATGCCATTCCACGCTGAAGACATGGTCGGAGGGGGAGGTAATCATGAATGCGAAATACTGCCAGACACCCAATCCGCGCGGGTTGAACAGGGTCGTCAGGGACATCAACAGGAGGAACAGTGCCAGGGACTTGCGGTTTCCACATCCGAAGAGCAGGGCCGTTCCCACCAGGATGAAAGGCAGGATAAAGGAGCCGTGCAGGTTGGCCCATAACAGTGAAATGACCGGCAGCCCCCACAGGAAGCGCTCGCGTCCAGCCTGCCAGTGCAACAGGATCCACAAGCACCAGACGAAAAGCGGGTAGGCGAACAATTGCGAACGCATGGCCCAGTTATTGGCGCTGGCCAGTCCCATCACGATCACCAGGACCGTCGCCAGGCGCGGCCCGGATGCATTGCGCAGCATGCCCCAGATGCCACCATAGGTCAGCCCGAGCAGCACCGCGCGCAGCAGAAAGGTCAGCGGAATGCCGCCAAGCTTGTAGACCAGCCAAAAGATAACCCCCGCCAGCCAGGTCTGGTAGGTGATGGGCTGACCGGCCTGGCTGAGGCTGATCGTGTCGGTGACCGGGACGGCCGTGTACAGGAGCGTCTCCTGTCCCACGCGCATGACCCACCAGTAATCCTGCGGCTGGATCGGAAAGAGGAATGACAGTCCCACCAACGGCAGGAGCGCCAGGCTAAGCCAAAGCAGGTCATAACTGCGAGAGGTGCGCTGCATATCAGGGTTGGACATGGGGAGCAGCGTAGGCAGGCGACTTGTGAACGTGCACGATCTTCCAGGCGCCATCCAGCTTGACGATGACACGGCTTTCGTTGTGCGCCGCGACTTTGACGCCTTCGGGCGTGGCGGTGCTGACCAGCAGGGTGTAGCTGGCAACCGCCGTGTCGCCGTAGCGCTGGATGTGCAGGTTGGACAAATCGAAGCGGGTCTGGGCTTTTTCCGTCGCGCCTTCCGCGCCAAAGACGGTTCCGCGCGCAGCATTGGCGCTCATCATGAACTCGTGGAAGGGGATCCCGTCCAGGCGGTGCGGCGTGACCCACCACTCGTAAAGCGTCAGGTCTTCGGCGGTGGTGGCGCGATAGGCGGCCAGGTCATTCTCCTGAACCGCTTGCAAGTGGCGCAACAGAAAGTCGCGGATCTCCTCGTCCATTCAATCCTCCAACAGGGCCTTGAGGTATTTGTCGACCATTGTGTCCAATCCCAGCGCGGATTCGGCCTGGGCGCGCGCCGCCTGGCGGAAGTGGAGCGGGTTCCGCAAAATTTCAGCGGCTGAGGCGGCCAGGGTCGGGACATCGGGCGGCTCGATCTTCCACGGATCGCTGCCGTAGGGGGCCAGCCGCCCCGCGTCACCCAGCACCAACTCGTTGAGCGCGCCCGTGTCGAAGGCGGCCACGGGCAGTCCGCAGGCCAGCGCTTCGATGACGGCGTTCGGGCAGGCGGCGTTCAGGTCGGCGGAAAAGAACAGGTGCGCGGAGCGGTCGATCTCGGGGATGCGCTCGCGCGGCACGCTGCCGACCCAGTCGATGTTCACGCGGCTGCGAGCGCAGCGAGTGTCCACGCGCGCGCGATGTTCGTCGGTAATCTTGCCGACCACCATCAGTTCCATTGGGAGGCTGTGTTGCTCCTGCAAGGCTTCGGCCAGGGCAATGGCATTGTCGAGTCCCATGTCGTAGCCGCCGCCCAGGCTGGCTTCGACCAGCAGCAGACGATAAGGCGGGTAAGGCGAGATATTATCTCGCCCTACCGGTGAATACATTTTTAAATCCACACCGTTGTGGATGGTGACGGAGGGGATGCGCGGCTGGCCGTACCAGTCCTCCCACCAACGGCGCGAGAAGTCGCTCTGATAGATGATCTTGTTCGCGATGTTGGCGCGGATGAAGGACAGCACGAAGTTGCCGTACTCGGCGCGCAGGAAGTGTTTGAGTCCCGTGCGGCGGCGGCGATGCACCCAGTTGATGCCGTCCAGGCGCTGGGCGATGCGCCCTCCGCGGCGGCGCGCCTGCCATAACGGGAGCAGATGGCGGGTCCCGGCGATGACGAGGGTCGCGTCCACTTCGGCGGAGAGGTCGTAGGTCACGTCCACGCCGCGGGCGCGCAATCCCGCCTCGAACTTGAGTCGAAAGGAGGCCATGCCGCCCGCTTCCACGCGGGGGGTGATGCAAATGCGAGACATAAAAAGATTATACCGTGACCGTGTCTTATGGTATGCTTAACCTATCTCATTTGGGAGTCGTCCATGTACGTAGCCATCGAAGGCGTGATCGGTGTGGGAAAAACTACGCTGGCGCGCCTGCTCCAGTCCCGCTTCAATTCCGACCTGCTGTTGGAAATCTTCGAAGAGAACCCATTCCTCTCCGATTTCTACGGCGACCGTCAGCGCTATGCCTTCCAGACCCAGATATTCTTTTTGCTCAGCCGCTATCGCCAGCAAAACAGCACCGTGCCCAAAATCCTCGCGGAGGGGAAAAGCCTGCTGGCCGATTACACCTTCGCCAAGGATGCACTCTTCGCGCGCATCAACCTGGGCGGCGACGAGTTGACGATGTATGACAAGGTGCACGAGGCGCTGGGCGAGAAGATCCCCAAGCCCGACCTGGTGGTGTATTTGCAGGCCAGCACCGAGGTGCTGATGCAGCGCATCGCCTTCCGTGACCGCCCCTACGAGCGCCAGATGGAACGCGATTACATCGATGAACTCAACCGCGCGTACGATGATTTCTTCTCGAAGACCTTTGATCACACGCCCGTGCTGACCATCGACACCAACAACCTGAACATCATCCAGAACACGGAGCATTTGGGCTACATCGAAAACCGCATCCGTGAAAGCCTCGGCCTGCTTCCGTTCCAGCCGAGCCTGCCGCTAGCGGAGGCCTAGCCGACCATGCGCGTCACCCGTGAAACCCTGATCCGCATTGCCAAGGAAACCGCCCAGGAGCGGTCCTACAATGACAGGAATATCGTGGCCGCCTACCTGACCGGGTCGCTGGTCGACAAGCCCGACCCGATGCTGGGCGGCACCGCCGACATTGACCTGATCTTCGTCCACGCCTCCACGCCGATGCTGAAGCGCGAACTGGTCAAGCTGACGCCCGATTTCCACCTCGACATCGGCCATCGCGCCAGGGCGGAATTCAAGTCCCCGCGCGAACTGCGCAGCGATCCCTGGCTGGGCTACGAGATGTTCGCGCCGATGCTGATCTACGAGCGCGAAAAGATATTCGACTTCGTGCAGGCCGCCCTGCGCGCCGGCAATGAATTCGAAGGTCCCGCCATGACCCTGCAGCGCTGCCGCAGGCTGTACAATCACGGCCGCCAGATCTGGATCGACCTGAGCGACATCGAACAGGGCGGCCCGAATGAAGTCTCCAAGTATTTCAAGTCGCTGTTCCATGCCGTCAACGCGGTCGCCGAGTTGAGCGGCCCGCCCATCCAGGAACGGCGCCTGCTGTTGGAGTTTCCCGCGCGAGCCGAGGCGGCCAAACGCCCGAACCTGACGGCGGGACTGTTTGGCCTGATCGGCGCAAGCGGCGTGGGGGCGGAGACCCTCTCCACGTGGCTGCCGCAGTGGAAGGAGGCCTTCACGGCCGCCAGCGGCAACGCCAAGGTGGACGGGCGCATCCATTCCGCGCGCGTGAATTATTACGAGAAGGCCTTCAGGTCCATGCTGGAGAGCGATCACCCAAGCGCCGCACTCTGGCCGCTGATGCAAACCTGGACACTCGCCGCGCAGGTCCTGCCCGGGGAGGACACCGCTCCCTGGCTTGCGGCTTGCGCCACCCTGGGACTGGCGGGCGGTAACTTCGCCCAACGCGTGGAAGCGCTCGATCAGTACCTCGACGAGGTCGACATCCTGCTGGATGCGTTCGCCTCGTCCAACGGGCTGGAAACGTCTGCATAACATGGAGTGCGGACTTCAGTCTGCACTTGTAAAAGAAAAAGCGGACTGAAGTCTGCACTCCAAAAAAATAAGGGACCCACTCCTAATCGAGTGGGTCTCGTGTTTTTGCGACTGTCAGGCCGCAGGTCTGACCTATAAATCGTCGTCCCCGCCGCCGACAGCGCCGCCCAGGTCGGGCAGGGCGGATTCGATCTCCTCGGGGCTTTGGCCTGATTCGAGGCGGTCGACCACGTCGTCGAATTCGGGCGGCAATTCCTCGCCCATCTCGCGGCCCATCTTGCGCATCATCGAACCGAGCGCCTTGGGGTCGTCCTCCAGCCCTTCGAAGCCGGAGAGATCGTCGGCCATGCTTTCCATGCGGCTGTTCTCCGATTTCAGGACGCGGATGCGGTTGAGGCGGCGCTTCACATCCGCGCTGCCGCACAGGGTGCAGGTGACCTTCTTCACGCCGTATTCGCTGTAGGACAGGAACACGTCGAAGCGTTGGTGACAGGAAAGACATACGTAATCATAGGTAGGCATGTCCCAATTTTAACGGAAACTGCCGTCCGTGGGGAGGAAACGGGTACAATTGCCGCATGAATTCCGATCCCGATTTCGACATCTACCATCCCACCCCGCTGCTAATCGTCATCTCCGGTCCCTCGGGCGCGGGCAAGGACACGGTCGTCCAGCTCATGAAGGAGCGCGGACTGCCATTCCATTTTGTCGTCACCGCCACCACCCGCCCCAAACGTCCCAACGAGATCAACGGCAAGGATTACTTCTTCGTCTCGAAGGAGGAATTCGCGCGCATGATCGAGCAGAACGAGTTGATCGAGTACGCCATCGTGTACGGCGATTACAAGGGCATCCCCAAGTCGCAGGTGCGCGAGGCCCTGGCCAGCGGCAAGGATGTGGTCATGCGGGTGGACGTGCAGGGCGCGGAGACCGTCCGCAAGCTGGCCGGGGATGCGCTGCTGATCTTCATCACCACCGAGAACGGCGAGGAATTGGAGCGCCGCCTGCGCGAACGCAGGACCGAGACACTCGATGAACTGGCCCTGCGCATCGCCACCGCCCGCAAGGAATTGAAGCGTGTGGAGGCCTTTGATTACGTTGTATTCAACTGCGACGACCGCCAGGACGAGACGGTCGACCTGATCGAAGCCATCATCAACGCCGAGCACCACCGCGTCAAACCGCGCAAGGTAACGCTGTGAACGAAAACCCGCTCCCGCCTGCCCCCCAGCCGGCCTCCCCGCCCCGGGCGATCCGCGTTCCTCTGCCTGTTTCCGTTCCCTATGCGACCTATGTGATCATCGGGGTGACGGCGCTGGTCTATGTTTTGCAGTTGGTCAGCGTTGCCGTTTTTGGAAGCTTCGTCCAGGGCATGGATTACCTGGAGTTGTACGGCGCGCGCATCAATGAACTGATCCGCGCGGGCGAGTTATGGCGCTTCTTCACGCCCGCCCTGCTGCACGCGTCGCCGCCGCACCTGCTGTTCAACATGTACGCCCTCTTCACCTTCGGGTCGAACCTCGAACGCCACTTTGGGCACGGACGGTTCGTGTTGCTGTACATTCTGGGCGCGTTTGCGGGCAACGCTTTTTCCTTCCTGCTCATGAACGATGCCAGCTTCTCCGTCGGCGCTTCGACGGCCGTCTTCGGGCTGATCGGCGCGGAAGGCATCTTCCTTTACCAGAATCGCAAGCTGTTCGGGGAACAGGTCAAAGGCGCCATCAACAATGTCATCTTCGTGATCGCCATGAATCTGATCATCGGCCTGACGCCCGGCATCGACATGTGGGGGCACGTCGGCGGCCTGCTCGGCGGGTTGATCTTCACCTGGTTCGGCGGTCCAAACTGGAAGGTGGAGGGTATCTTCCCCTCCTTCAGCCTAGTGGATGAACGCACGGCACAGGATGTGCTCATTGCCGTTATGGCCGTCCTGCTGCCCTTCGTGGGTCTGGCGGTGTGGGGGATGATGAGGTGAACCAGAGATAAACGGGGATGAACAAAGATGTAATTGATGTTACGTACTGCGCTTCGACTGCGAGCGGGAGGGAGCGCCCGCTCTCCGCTCAGCGCGAACTACGGAGCGTAAGTCGAGGAGCGCGGTCGAAGGACATGGTGTGAAAAATATCCAACCTGCGAAACGTCAGGATGTAATAAAAAACGAGGCCGTAATGGCCTCGTTCTGGTTTCAGTGGTTTCACTAACTGACATGCGCCAGGCGCGGGTCGAGCGCATCGCGCAGGCCGTCGCCAAGCAGGTTGAAGGAGAGCACGGTCAGCATGATGGCCAGGCCCGGGTAGAAGACCAGGTGCGGAGCGGTGAAAACCTGGTTGCGTTCCGCGCCGAGCATGGAACCCCATTCGGGCGTCGGCGGCTGTGCGCCCAGGCCCAGGAAGGAAAGCGCCGCGGCGTCCAGGATGGCGGTGGCGATGCCGAGCGTGCCCTGCACGATCAACGGCGTCAAGGCGTTGGGCAGGATGCGGTGAAACAGGATCTGGTTGGTGTTGCCGCCCAGCGCGCGTGTGGCCGAGACGTAGTCCATCTCGCGCACCGAGAGCACCGAGGCGCGCACCACGCGGGCATAGGAGGGAATGGAGACGATGCCAATCGCTAGCAGGGCGTTGATCAGCCCGGGGCCGAGCACGGTCACGATGGCAATCGCCAGCAGCAGCGAGGGGAAGGCCAGCAGCACATCCATGATGCGCATGATGAGGTTGTCGACCCAGCCGCCGAAATATCCGCTCAGGGCGCCCAGCACGGTTCCGATGGCAATGGCAAAGCTGACCGTGGCCAGGCCGACCATCAGGCTCAGGCGCGACCCGAAGAGCAGGCGGCTGAACTCGTCGCGGATGTTGCCGTCCGTGCCGAGGATGTGCTGGGGCTGGTCGGCGGGGCAGCCGAACAGGTGAATGCAGGGGGACGAGCGTTTGTCCAGGTTCTGGGGCGGCTTCGCATCCAGCATCGAGAGGGTCGGGGGATAGGGCGCGATCCACTGGGCGGTCAGCGCCACGAAGACCATGATGCCCAGAATGACCATGCCCAGCACGGCCGATTTGCGTTTGAAGAGTCTCCGCCAGGTGATCTGCCACAAGCTGACAGATTTGAGGGACAGGCCTTCCGCGTCGAGTTTTGCGATTTTGGGTGTGTCGGCAGACATGAGACTGTCCTAGTTCAGGCGAATGCGCGGATCGAGATAGGCGTACGAAATATCCACGATCAGATTGAGGACAACAAAGAACACGGCGATGACGACCGTGAAGGCCTGGACGATGCCATAATCGCGGGCGGTGATGGCATCGTATAAAATGCGTCCCACGCCCGAGAGATTGAAGACCGTCTCGGTCAGCACCGCGCCGCCCAGCAGGCCGCCCAGCGACAGGCCGATGACCGTCACCAGCGGGAGCAGGGCGTTACGGAAGGCGTGTTTCATGATAACCACGTTGCGGGTCAGGCCCTTGGCGCGCGCCGTGCGGATGTAATCCTGGCCGAGCACCTCCAGCATGGCCGAGCGCGCCATGCGGGCGATCAGCGCCATCGGGATGGTGCCCAGGGCAACGGCGGGCAGGATCAAGTGTTTGAGCGCATCGCCGAGGGTTTCCCAGTTGGCGGACAGGACCGAGTTCAGGATGTTCATGCGGCCGACGAAATCGGCAAGGTTATAAAAGAAACCACCCTGCCCCAGCGACATGCCCCACACCTCATAAAAAGGCACGGTGATAATGCCGGGCGAAAGCCGGCCCGAAGGCGGCAACTGGAAGGGGGTATCTTTTAGGGCCAGGGCAAAGACGTAGGCCAGCATCAAACCCAGCCAGAAGACCGGCATCGAGACGCCGATGTTGGCCCACAACATGGTAAGCACGTCCACCCAGGAGTTGTGGCGTACTGCGGAAATCACGCCCAACGGCACCCCCACGAGGATGCTGACCAGCAGGGCCGAAACAGCCAGTTCGACCGTGATGGGCAGGCGCTCCATCAACAGATCGGTGACCGGCTTGGAAAAGCGGAAGGAGCGTCCAAAGTCGCCATGCGCGATCTCGTTGACGTACACCCCAAACTGCACCAAGATGGGCTTGTCCAGCCCATGCCTTGAGATGAATTCATTACACACAGCGTCGGTCGCCTTTTCACCCAGCATGGCACGACACGGGTCACCGGGGATCAGCCGACTCAACGCAAATGTGGCAAATAAAATTCCAATGAGAACGGGAATACTAAGCAGGAGACGTCGCAGGATGTAAGTGGTCATGGCTTCTTTGGGAGACCCCCGACGGGGACAGGCCTCGTCGGGGGTCTGAAAGGGTCAAACCGTTCCGAAACTTACTCTGCCGGGGCGTTCAGGAACGGGCCAAAGAGGCCGCTCCAGTAGGAGAACGCACCGGTGTTGCCGGTATGCAGCGGGTTGGAAGCATCCCATTGCAGGACAAGCGAGGCCACGACGTCGGCGGCATCCAGGGTGAAGCCGTTGTGGAACTTGACGTCCGGGCGCAGCTTGAAGGTCCAGGTCATCAGGTCGTCGCTGGCTTCGTAGGACTCAGCCAGGACAGCCTCGACAGCGGTGCCGCCAACTTCGTAGCCGAGCAGGGACTGCGTCACCTGTTCGCAGGCGCGCAGGGATTCGCCGTCGGTCTCATCCGCGCAGTAGAGCGAGATGGGTTCGGCGTTCTGCATCCACACGAAGGTGTCGGCGCCGTTGGACATCACCGAGAAGCTTTCGTTGCCGAGCGGGCTGGCATGGCCACCCGTCACAGCCGCCTTGTAGGCCACAGCCGAGCCGCCGTGAGCCACGGGAATCATCGGGACGTGCTGCTTGATGAGCTTGTTGGTTTCCTCGTAGAAGGGTTTGCGCTCCGCATCGGTGGCAAGCTGGGCGCCCGACTCGATGGCAGCCACGAGATCTTCGTACTTGTCACCAAACTGCTTGGAGGAGCCGGCGCCAAAGTGGTAGCCGACGAAGTTGGTCTGGTCGGGATAGTCCGCGCCCCAGCCCAGCATGTGCAGGCCGTCGAGCGAGCCGGAGTCGGCCGCATCGAGGAACGCGCCGGATTCCATCACGTCGATTTCAACGGTCACGCCCAGGTTTTCCTTCAACTGGGCCTGGATGTCCTGCGCCACAACGTTCGGGTCGGGCAGGTAGCCGCGCACGACGTCGCGGTAGTGCAGCTTGATGGTCGGGAAGGGATTGTCGGCATTGTAGCCGGCTTCTTCGAGCAGGGCCTTGGCGGCATCAGGATTGAAGTCATACCAGGCATCGCCCACGCAGCCGTTCGGGATGGAGCACGGGGTGAAGTGGGAAGCCACTTCGGAGCCGGCCGGGTAGAAGTTATCCACGATGCGCTGGCGGTCAATCGCCTGGGCAAAGGCCTGGCGCACCAGTTCGTTGTCGAAGGGCGCGAAGGTGTTGTTGATGCCGATGTACATGATGTTGAGGGCCGGGCGGGTCATGAGCGCCAGGTTCGAGTCACCCTCGACGGTGGCGAAATCATCCGGGCCGACATTGTCGATGCCGTCCACTGTGCCGGACTGCAGTTCGAGCAGGCGCTGGGCAGACTCAGTGCCCCAGCGGAAGACCAGGGTATCGACCTTGGCCTTTTCGCCCCAATAATCGCCGAAGGCCTTGAAGACGAGCTGGTTGCCGCGTTCCCACTGCGCCACATAGTACGGGCCGGTGCCGATCGGTTTCTCGAGCAGGGCACCATTTCCACCGGTCGACTGGAGATATTCCCGGGGCTGGACCGCGAAGGAGGTGAATGCAATCTTCGAGGGGAAGGCAGGATCGGGCACGCACAGTGTGATCTTGACTGTGAGTTCATCCACCGCTTCGATGGACTTGATCTCGCCGCCGTATTCACAATCGGGGGCTTCGAGCTTGGTGGGGGCAAAGGCCTCTTCCTTCAGGCCTTCAGTTTGGACCGCGGGTTGGGAACCACCGCCGCAGGCCGCCAGCAGCAGGCTGGCCAGGACGACCAGCGTAAGCAGAACAGAGACATGGCGTTTCACAGTTTTCTCCTCCGGAGATAAAAAAGATGGATGGGGCACGAACACATACAAGTCAGGGTTGAATGGAACATTACAACCGTACCTCCTTTCAAGTATGCAAATAAATTATACAGCAAAAGTCGTCTTTTCGACCCCACCCAGCAACTGATTTTCCCCGCGCCTTCCCCAATCACCAGATCGGAACAGGCAGGACGGATGCATTCAAACGGGCTTTGGAAGGATCCGACGGCCACATGCCGGGAATTTTCGTTCCGCACTGCGGGCAGGCGCCCTGCGCGGTCAGGTTATATTCGCGGATGACATAGCCGCGGCGCTTGATCAGCACGCGGTTGCAGTTGGGACAATGGCTGTCTTCATATTCCCCCACCCGCCCCGGCAGGTTGCCGGCGTAGACGTAACGCAGCCCGGCCTCGCGCCCGATGTCGGCGGCGCGCTGGAGCGTGGCCGCATCGGTGTTGTCGGGATCGGTCATCTTGTAATCCTTGTGGAAGGCGGTCACGTGCCAGGGAATGTCGGGCGAGAGTCCTGCCAGGAAACGGGCCACCTCCCACAGCTCCGCGTTGGAGTCGTTGAAGCCGGGGATGACCAGCGTGACCACCTCGACCCACAGTCCCATGTCCCGCGCGCGCTGGATTCCATCAAGTATATTTTTCAATACCCCGCCCAGGCTGCGATAGTTCTTATCGTTCATGCTCTTCAGATCGACCTTGTAGGCATCCAGGTAGGGACGCAGGTATTCCATTACCTCGGGCGTGTTGTTGCCGTTCGAGACGTAGGCGCATTTCAAGCCGGCAGCCTTGGCCTCCTTGAAAATCGCGGCGGCCCACTCGCTGGTGATAAGCGGCTCATTATACGAGGATACGATGATGGACGCTCCCGTGCGCTGCGCGGTTTGCGCCACCTGCGCAGGCGTCACGCGGCGGATGTAGTTGACCGCCTCATCCGAAGCCGGGTCGCGCATGGCCTGGGAGGTGAAATGATTCTGGCAGTTGGAACAGTGAAAATCGCAACCCAGCATCCCAAAGGTCAGCGCAGTCGCGCCGGGCAGCACGTGGTTGAAGGGTTTCTTCTCGATGGGGTCGCTTTGCAAAGCCGCCACGTAACCGAAGGGCACACGCAGCTTTCCGCCCTCGTTGAAGCGCACCTGGCAAATGCCGCGTTTGCCCGGGCGGATCAGGCAGCGGTGCCCGCAGGCAAAGCAGCGCACCGAAGCATCGGCTTCCGCCGTATAGAGTTCGCCTTGTACCGTTAAAGCATCTAGTATCTCAGCCGTTGAAGTCATATAATAAACCTATGCTTACTGTTGCCATTCAAGCCGGTGGTCAATCCTCGCGCATGGGGGAGGACAAGGCCCTCAAGCCCTTCCTGGGACGTCCGCTCATCTCGCGCGTGATCGATCGCCTCCAGCCGATTGCAGATGAACTGATCGTGACGACCAACCGTCCCGCCGATTACGCCTTCCTGCACCTGCCGCTCTTCCTGGACCTCAAGCCGGGCCGCGGCGCCCTGGGCGGACTCCACGCTGCCATCGCTTCCGCCAAATTGCCGCTGGTGGCCGTGGTGGCCTGCGACATGCCCTTCGCCAGCGCCCCGCTGATCGAAACGGCAGCCAGGCTGCTCGTCGAGGAAAACGCGGATGTGGTCATCCCGCGCTCGGTCGAGGGGCTGGAGCCGCTGCACGCCGTCTACCGCCGTGAGACCTGTCTGCCCGCCATCACGTCGGCCATCGAAGCCGACCAGTGGAAGGTCATCGCCTGGTTTCCGCAGGTCAAAGTCCTCGAACTGGCAGTGGACGATGAGCGCCCGTTCTGGAACGTGAACACGCCCGGGGAATTCGCCGAAGCAGAGCGCATCGCCCTAGCGGACGATTAGCACCGGGCAGGGGGCATGCGCCACGACCTTCTGGCTGGTGCTGCCCAATACCGCCCCGGCAATGCGTCCCAGGCCGCGCGAGCCCATGACGATCACATCGCTGTGACGTATGACGGCCACGCTGATGATGGCTTCGGCAGACGAACCCTCGATCAATTCCGTGTGGATCTCGGCCGGCACATCCCCGACCACCTTGACGCCCTCCGCCAGGATGGCGTTGGCATTGACCAGCCGCGCGTCGATGGCGTGTTGCAGGTTGGGCTCCCCCAGGTAGGGCGGAATTGGGTCATATACCACAATGATATGAAGATACGCGGAGTTCATCGCGCGGGCCAGATCGCCGGCCATTTGGGCGGCGCGCATCCCGTGCTCCGAACCATCCACTGCGAGCAAAATTTTCTCGAACATTTTGGCCTCCTGTCAGCGGGGGTACAATCCCAGTATAGTACAAATCCACCTTCCCGGAGCATGGTATGACCCTCGACCTTAACCTTATCCGCCAGCAGTTCCCCTCGCTCGACCGCCCCGCCGTCTTCCTCGACAACCCGGGCGGAACGCAGATCGCCAAAACCAGCCTCGACCGCATCACCCGCTACCTGCTCGAATGCAATGCCAACCACGAAGGCCTGTTCGAGACCAGCCGCAAATCGGATGAAATTCTGTACGCGGCGCATGCGGCCATGGCCGATTTCCTCAACGCCAGCCGTCCCGAGGAAATTATTTTCGGCAACAACATGACCACCCTCAGCCTGCACATGTCCCGTTCCCTGGCGCGGACGCTGAACCCCGGCGACGAGATCGTCGTCACACGCATGGATCACGACGCCAACATCTCGCCGTGGATGCTGATCGCCGAGGACCGCGGCTGCAAGCTGACCTGGGTGGATTTCGACGTGGAGGACGGCACGCTCAAAGTGGACGAGTTTGCCAAAGCGATGGAGCGCAAGCCGAAGATCGCAGCCTTCGGGTATGCCTCCAATGCGCTGGGCACGATCAACCCCGTGCGCAAGCTGACGAAGATGGCGAAGGAGGCGGGCGCGCTGGTCTACATCGACGCGGTGCAATACGCGCCCCACGGTCCCATCGACGTGCAGGACATCGGCTGCGACTTTTTGGTATGCAGCAGTTACAAATTCTTCGGGCCGCACGCCGGCGCGCTGTACGGACGCCACGACCTTCTGGACGAATTGAAGGCCTACAAGGTGCGCCCGGCGACGAATGAACTGCCGGGCAAGTTCGAGACGGGCACGCAGAATCACGAGGGCATCGCCGGTGTGCTGGGCGCGCTGGAATACTTCGAGTGGCTGGGAATCCAGTTTGGCGGCAAACAGGCCGAGGGCTGGAAGGAAACGGGCTTTAGCGGACGCAGGCTGGTCTTCAAACAGGCCATGTCCGCCGTGCGCGCCTACGAGTTCGAACTGTCCCGCGCGTTGATCGAAGCGGTGCAGTCCGTGCCTGGCACGCACATCCACGGCCTGACGGATATGAAGCGTCTCGACGAACGTGTGCCGACCGTCTCCTTCACGCTGGAGGGACGTCACCCCGCCGAGGTGGCTGAGAAACTCGGCGACGCGGGCTTCTACGTGTGGGACGGCCACTACTATGCGCTGGCCGTGGTCGAACGCCTGGGCCTGCTCGATACAGGCGGCATGGTACGCGTCGGCGCGGCGCATTACAACACCCTGGACGAAGTGTCCAGGTTCAGAGATGCGCTGGCGAAGATCGCCGCAGGATAAGGATAATGGGCTCTACCGTTTTCAACGGGAAAGAGTCTCACCACAAAGGACACAAAGTCTTGTGCTGCGACTGTAAGGAGTATCGAAGCGACACAAAGGAGTAAAAGCCTTGATTGCTCGCGTTTTTCCTGCGCGACCGTCGTGTCCTTTGTGTTTGAAAAAGGTTTCCCGAAAATTACGGGGAACCTGGATAATGAAGAACTCCGAGTTACCTCGGAGTTCTGTTTTTTACAAAACCAATACGCGCATGCAAGCTTACGGCACGGCCGTGATGACCAGGTTGTCGAAGGCCAGCTTGATCGTCTCACCTGGCTCCCGCAGGGACAGGTTGATGCTCATGCCGCCCGCATCCGGGATCGTGCCGTCGGTTACGGTGTTGATCAACTGATCGTTGATGTAGACCGAAAAACTCGCGCCGATGGCCTCGATGCGGATCGTGCTCTTCACGCCAGGCTCCAACCGGATGGCGCTGTTCGGTTCGCCCTCCCAGAACGGGGTGATGCTGTCGTAATCGCCCGTTGCCCAGACCTCCCCGTAGGAGGTGGCGTCGTTGTAGAAGACAAAGGCGTAATGCCTGCCCGAGATCCCGTCCGCTTCACGCAGGGAGAATTCGAGGGAAAAGTTGCCGCTTGCCGCGCTGCTCTCCAGCACGGTCACATCCATGCTCAGAGTGAAATCGGCGCCCGTAAAGCCGGGGACGGAATTCAGGATGATGAAATATTCCTCAGCGCTCGTCGCGGTCAGGATGTATTGTCCATCCACGATCTCACGCGTCACGCTGCCGCTCTCATCGGATTCCAGGCCCACCTCCCATTCCCTGTCGTTCGCGCTGAAATCCTCACGGTACAGGGCGCCCGCATTTCCACCCGGAGGCAGGCCGGGCCGGGCCGCGGTGCCATCCGTCAGGACGAGCGTCCCGCCTTCATCCACAACCAATTCGCTGCCCGCCTCATAGGTCACGCCCAGCAGGACCAGGCCGTCTTCACTGATCTCGATGCGCAGGCCGGGCGAAAAAGCCAGATCCTCGGTATAGACGCCCACGGCCGAACCGGTCAACAGGGTCGCGCCGTCGTTCAGGTGATACTCACCCTCCAGCACCTCCAGCCAGATCGGCTGTTCGAATTTACCAGGCCCCAGGCGGATGAGGGCACCCGCTGCCGGCACGGCGGTCGGGTCCACGGCCTCGGCTGTCGGCGGCGCCACGACAATGGACTCAGTCGGCGCAGGTTCGGCGGTCCCCGCAGACGGCAGGAACGAACTGCAAGCCAGGACCAGGGTCAGGGCCGCGAGTGCGGCCACGGAACGAAGAATGGTATTGATTCTCATGCTGTCTTGTCTCCTCTGAACAGACCCCTCGGTTGGATGGGGGCAGGGGGCGTGTACAGCCCCATGAATTGGCGGATTGTATCACAGGCAAAAGCAGGCTCAAAAGCCGGGGGAAGCGGCGAGCGTTATGGCAATTCGCGCGCCATCTGCATCCCGATCTTGTAGAGTTCCATCATCCGCTGCGCGTCGGGCGGATTGGTCACGGTGTCGGCATAGGACAGGGTCAGCGTGTCGCCGCCCGCATGAATGTGCAGGTCGGGATGGGCCGCCAGCACGCGCAGAAACCCGTCGGAGGGACGCACCTGGGAGGCGGGTGTTTCGGGCGTGGCGATCAGGTACTGGTCATCCAGGTTGGGGATGTGCTGGAAGGTGAGCACCGAATGTTTGATCTCCATCGCTGCTTCGGCCACGCGGTTGCCCATCCCAGCCAGCTTACCTCCCCTGAGGCGCGGCATGGCGGTGAAGCGCGGCAGCGTCCAGGCCGGGGAAATGAAGGCCAGCGCATCCTGCTCCAGCGGGAAGTAATGTGATTTTGAGGCGCGTTTTCCGCGGCTGACTCCCTCCTCGTCGAAGCGGTTGCGATGCAGACTGAACAGGTACACGTCCCCGCCCGCGACGTGGTGGCGGAAAAAGACATGGGTGAGTCTGTACACCTTGACCCGATTCAATCCGTTGACGTAGGCCACCTTTTGCAGCAGGGATTGCGTATCTTCGACGGGAGATAATCCCAGGGTCTGGGCGATCATCGCCTTTTTTTCCGCATCCTTACGGGCGGCATAGACCACGAGGGCCACCATCCCCGCCAACACAAGGAAGAAGCCGCATACGACGGCCAGCAAAATGATTGCGTTGGATTGCATGGTTGACTCCTTGTTACCGAAATTATTGAATTACATTCCAGAATCGGACCGTCCCGTCCGACGAAGCCGTGATCAGCGTCCTGCCGTCCGGGCTGAAGACAATGCCGCTGATCCCGCCATTATGTCCATCGAGGGACGCAAGCAGGAGCGAGGTGTTGGCATCCCATAGTTTCAGGCTGCCATCTGCGCCGCCGCTGACCAGGATCTGCCCGTCGCAGGAAAACGCCACGACATCCACGCCCAGTTGGCCTGCCTCCCAGGTGCGCAAGTTCTTCCCATCCGCGGCATTCCATAGTTTGATCGTGTTGAAATCGGCTGAGGCGAAGAACAACCCATCGGGCGAGAGACAGCTGAGCAGGCTGAACGTGAACTCGCTCAGGGCGTAGACCTCGCGACCGGAGGCAACGTCCCATAGTTTGAGCTCGCCTTCGTGCGAACTCGAAAGCAGGCGTGTGCCATCGGGGGAGAAGGACAGGTTAAGGATCATGCCCACGCTGCCTTCCAACGCGCGCAGCGGCTGCCCGTCCGCGACGTTCCACAGGATTATCGTCTTGTCATCCGAGGCGGAGGCAAGCAAAGTACCGTCGGGGGAAAAGACCAGATCGTTGATGTCGGATTCGTGGCCCTCCAGGGTGCGGATCTCCGCGCCACTGTTCACGTCCCAGATGAGGATGAGATCATCCTCGAAGGCGACTGCCAGCAGCAACCCGTCGGGGGAGAAGGCCAGGCAGGTCGGGGCGCGCTCGGCGGTGACCAGGCTGCGCATCCGTTGTTGTGCGACCGCATCCCACAGGGCGACTTCGCCGTTTTCCGAGGCAACCGCCAGCACGGCGCCGTCGGGGGAAAGCGCGATGTCGTTGAGGCGGTCGCCATACTCCTGGATGGATTTCACCTCGACGCCGCCCGCCAGATCCCACAAACGCAAGGAGCCGTCGGCCGCCCCGGAGAGCAGCCTCAGCCCGTCGGGCGAAAAGGCAACACTGCTGACGGCTCCTCCATGATCGAGGGCGCGGAGTTGAATCCCGCTGGCGGTGTCCCACACCGCCAGGGAGTTGGACCCCATGCCCAATGCGAACGTTCTCCCATCCGGGGAAAAGGCCACGCGCCAGGCGCCACCCTCACGGGCCGCCAGCTTGCGGACTTCCTTCCAACGGGTCGTATCCCACAGGATCACCACCGTCTCGACCCTCGCATTGGACTGGGACAGGACCGCGCCCGAAACGGCCAGCAAACGGCCGTCCGGCGAAAAGGTCGCATTCAACAGCGGGCTGCCCTTCACCGTCAGTTCCCTGACCTTTTCCCCGCTGGCCACATCCCATACGCGCACGATGCCTTCGAAGACGGCAGTGCTGGCCAGCAGCCGCCCATCAGGCGAGAGGGCGACGCCTTCGATGGAAGTCTCCGAGGCTTTGATGCTGCGAATCAGCCCGCCGCTGACGGGGTCCCACAGATGGACATAGCCGTCCCCGTGCCCCGCGGCGAGAAATTTGCCGTCTGCCGAAAAGGCCACGTTGTGCATCCCGTCCGCCGTGAAGCGGATGCTGCCCGTGGGCGACGCCACGGCCAGGGTTTGCAGGCGCTCCGCCGTGGCCGCGTCCCAGAGCGAAACGCTTCCGTCGGGATGCCAGGCGGCCAGCGTCCTGCCGTCGGGGGCATACGCCAGGCTGGCGATCCAGTCCTCCACTGCGAAGCGGCCGACCTCCGTCAGCGAAACGGCATCGTACAAGTGGATGCCCGTCGAGGCCGCAACGGCGATCCGACTCCCATCCGGCGAGAAAGCCACTTGAGCGATCACGCCCTTGATGGGGCTGCCCGCCTCAACCATCTGGCTGGCGTTGAGCAGGCTGATCGGGACGGAGGCGGCTGGAGCCAGCGTGGGGGTCATCGTCGGCGGCAGGGCAATCGGCGTGAAGGTGGGCGCCAAAGTGGGCGGCGGCATGAGGGTTGCCGAGGGAAGGGTTTGCGCGGGCGGAGGCGCCGCGGGCAGGAAACGCGGCAAGAGAAAGACCCCCAACAGAGAGCAGACCACTGCCGCCCCGACCAGCGTCCAAATCAACCCCACGATCACCTCGATGCGAAGACCTGATTTCCTCTTTCTTGCCATTCTGGTGTTCATGCTTCCTCCCGATCGATCTGGCGCTCCACGCACATCAGGCCTGCCATCATCATCCGCGCGGCCGCCTGGAGATTCTCTTTGAGGCTCAGGGTTTTCGGCGACATGACCCACATCAGCATCAGGCCTTCGTACAGGCCCATGAAGGCTGCCGCCGCCTGGTCGGCATCCACTTCGGCGAATTCGCCGCGTTCAACGCCTTGCCCGATGAGCGCCGCCAGGCCTGCGCGATAGTCCGCGCCCAGACGATCCAGCGCGGCGCGGGTTTGCGGATTGCGGCTGAGCATGGCGCGGTATTTCGCGCCCATCAGGTACAACTGGGACTGACCCTCCACCTGGCCCGCGATAAATTCGAAAATGAGCAGCAGGCGGCGGGAGGCCGGCTCGTCGACGGCAAGCGTCTGCCGCATCAGGGCCAGGTTCGCGTCGGCATTCCTTTCGAGCAGGGCGGCCAGGATCTCCTCCTTGCTCTGAAAATACCAATACACGCCGCCGACACTCAATTCGGCGGTATGCGCAATGTCCCGCATGGTGACGGCTTCATACGGCTCACTGGTAAAGATCTTGCGCGCGGCCTCCAGGATCTGGGCCGTGCGCTGTTCACTGACATCAGGCTTGGGCATAAAGGCAGGTTTTCCTCAAGGGCAGGCAGGGATAAAATACGACAATAACCGAACAATGTTCAGTTATGATTGTAAAATGTACAGGGGGGCTTGTCAATCCATCACGGCCAAGACGTGACAGGCCCAGCCCTTCGCAAGGATGGAATTCACTTATCCCCAAGTCGCTTCCGTGCTATCGTATGCAGGTCCGCATTTTCCTGACATGGAGAAACTATGTTTCAAACTTTTGAACAGGCGCAACATTACATCGCCGAGCAGGGCGTTCAGGTTATCGACCTGAAGTTCTGCGATCTGTGGGGACGCTGGCATCACCTCACCATCCCCGCCAGCCAGTTCGAGCCCAAGTTAATGGAGGACGGCATCGGCTTCGATGGGTCTTCCGTCGGGCTGAAGTCGGTCAAGGCGGGCGACATGGTGCTCGTCCCCGACCTGGGCACGGCCTTCCTCGATCCCTTCTGGGAAACGGCCACCCTCAGTTTCATCTGCCGCACGCTCGAAGCCGACACGCACGAGATCTTCACGAACGACCCGCGCAACATCGCCATCCGCGCCGAGGAGTACATGCGCTCCACCGGCATCGCGGACGAGAGCCGCTGGGGGCCCGAGTTCGAGTTCTACATCTTCGACAGCGTCAGCTACGAGAACGGCGTCAACCGCGCGGGCTACACCGTCCAGAGCAACGAAGCCGATTGGAACAGCGGGGACGGCGGCCACGGCCACTACATCCCCCTGCACGGCGGTTACCACGCCATCCCGCCCAAGGATCAGCTCTACAAGATCCGCACGCGCATGACCGCGCACATGGAGCGCATGGGCGTGCCCGTCAAGTACCATCACCACGAGGTCGGTGGCCCGGGCCAGTGCGAAATCGAAACGCCCATGATGGGACTCATCCAGGCGGGCGACGCGACCATGATCATCAAGTACGTCACCAAGATGACCGCGCACGAAAGCGGGCAGACCGCCACCTTCATGCCCAAGCCGCTCTTCGGCGAGGCAGGCAGCGGCATGCACTTCCACCAGCACCTGTTCAAGAATCAAAAGAATGTTTTCTACGACGCCAAAGGCTACGGCTGTTTGAGCCAGACGGGACTGTACTACATCGGCGGCCTGCTCAAGCACGGACCCGCCGTGCTGGCGCTGACCAACCCGTCGACCAATTCCTACCGCCGCCTGGTGCCTGGATTTGAAGCCCCGGTCAACTCCTTCTTCTCGCTGGGCAATCGCAGCGCCGCGGTGCGCATCCCCAAGTACGCCACCCAGCCCGACACCGCCCGCATGGAATTCCGCCCGCCCGACGCCACCGGCAACGTGTATTTGATGCTGGCCGCGCAGTTGATGGCCGGCCTGGATGGGATCCGCAACCAGATCGACCCAACCGCCGAAGGCTTCGGCCCGTTCGACGCGAACGTCTTTTCCTGGAGCGATGAGCAGCGCGCAAAAATCAAGCCCCTGCCTGCCTCCCTTAACGAAGCCTTGTCCGCCCTCGAAGCGGACCACGACTTCCTCACCGCGGGCGGCGTCTTCAGCGCGGAGATGCTCCAGCAGTGGGTGGACTACAAGCGCAATGCGGAGTATTTCGCCGTGCGCAATCGTCCGCACCCGTACGAGATGAGCCTGTACTTCGACGTGTAAAATAAGCTCCAGAAAAATAACGTCCCACAGAGTTGATGGTCTCCCAGTTGGGGGACAAAACTCTGCGGGACGTTTGCTGTTTAAAACACAATGAGCGGACCCTGGTCAGAGGTCCGCTCACTCTCTCTCCTACCAATAAAGCTTTGTTGACTACCGATAAATACCAGTAAAGCACCGATAAATCTACAACCTTACCTGTGAGGGAGGTTGGTCGTATTCGACTTTCATAACCTTGCATTTTTGTTAGGTGCTTATATCTTACTCTCTTTTACTGAGGAAATCAAGTCCTACCACAGTACCAGGTTTATCCTACCAATATAGTCCAATTACGTATCTTCTCAATAAAATGGGGGAAAGACCCTAAAGGTTTCCTATGCTATCAGCCGTCTCGGTGCGCAAGGGATTCCTGCCAAATATAACGATGGTTAATGCGGAAAACCTTTAGATCTGGAATTTCACCCCAAATTTTTTAGAAGATGCCAAGTTCGTTGAAATAAGCAGGCGCCAGTCACCCGGCGGCTGGCGCCTGCTTTTGTTGCGGTCATCACTTCACTTCAAATGGCGCGGGGAGCGATGGCGAAACAGATGATAGACGGTCTGAATGATCTCCACGACCGGGGCGATGATCATGGCAATCAGGAACGGGATCAGGATGAACTGCGAGAGCGGGGACAATTCCCTGGCTAAATCCGCCAGGCTGGTGCCCGCCAGGGACTCCGTGCTGATCTTTATGATGGCAGGCCCGATCAGCATGGCGTAGGCCACGGCGATGGAACCCAGTTTGAGGGCCAGGTTGACCAAGCGGGTGGGCACATCCCACATGCTCTTGCGCAACAGCCAGACATCCAAGCCGATCTGTAATATCCACAGCAGGTTGATCCACGGCATGTAACGGAAGAAGGCTTCCGTCAGAACGGGGATGAAGCTCCATTGCCCGTCGCTGAAGAGGACAATGCCCACGTATTGCGGGTACAGGTTGAAGAGCGCCAGGAAGATGACCGTGAAAACCACCTCGGCTACCAGGTCGGCCGTTTTGACCTGGTCGGGGTGCGGTTCCTTTGCCAACTCGGCAGGCTCCCATTTGTCGTTCAAATCCGCCTGTTCCGAGGCGGGCAGGACGCGTTCGAGAATGGCAAAGACCAGCACGATATTGCCGAATGCCATCAACACACCGCCGAACGAATCCATTATCAATTTACCCAGCGCTTCCACCAAGGCCGGGCCAGCCATATCCATGCGGACCACGTTGAATCCAAAACCCAGCAGGCCAACCCCCAGAAGAACGGCGGCCACGATCTTGAGCACCAATTCGAAAATGGGGAACAGGCGTGGGCCGATCAGGTACTGTACGGCGCCATAGGATTCGGCCACCTTGCGCGGCGCGCCGTATTCCTGGAGCAATTGCAGGCTGAGCGCATCGCGGTCCGCGCCCGGAGCCTGGGCCCGTTCTTCGAGCATATCCTCCAGCGTCGAGCGGATTTCGGCTTCGATATCCGCGCGGTTCCTGCGGGGCAGGTACTTGCCAACTTCAGCAGCGTATTTTTCGATCAGGTTCATCAGGTTATTCCTTTCTATGACAACATCTTTTGCATGGACTCCGTCATGGCAGTCCATTCTTTTTTCAACTGTGCCAGCACCTGGCGTCCCTGGGCGCTGATAACGTAATAGCGGCGCGGACGGGACTCGTCCATGATGCGCCAATCGGACTGGAGCAGGCCCTGCGACTCGAGCCGTCGCAGCAGGGGATAGAGCGTGCTCTGATCCACCTCCAGGCCGCGGTCGGAGAGCGCCTTCAGCAGGGAGTAACCATACTCCTCCCTGTCGAGCTGGCTGAGCACTGCAATAGAGATCAGCCCGCGCCGCAGTTCCAGGATCATGTTTTGAACCAATTCATCGTTTTCCATTATTCACCTTTGATTGCATTATACTGTACAGCATACAGTATGTCAAGAGCAATAATATAATGTCAAGAACGAAAACGCGGTTTATGTCGGGATAATCGAGGGATTGGGGATGTGAACTTATTCCACGGCCGGGCAGCCGAGCACCTGAATAATGGTTACGGTCGGAAGGGAGAACGTGCTCCGGTACCATGCGGGATTGCTTTGCAGGCCAGTCAGGTTGAAACTCACGTCCCGGTTGCCCACATACACGTAGGACACCTCCCCCCAACACAACCTGCGATAGGAGTCGAACTGGCTGAAATCGGTGGCGTACGGGAGGGCCGGCGTGACGTGCCCCGTCAGCGGCGTGATCCACATGCCCGCATCGGTGCCCATCCCATACAACGTCGCGCCGCCCAGGCTGTAGTCCGCGCGGGCGATGAGGATGATCGCATCCTCGGGCGTATTCTTTTCGATCCACTGCATGGCGGCCATATCATCGCGCCCCGCCAATTGGCAGCAATCGGAGGGCGCAAAGGAGTACATCGTCAGCGCATGCGCCAGGAGGACCACCGCCAGCAGGGCCACACTCCACTTTGGCAGGCGCGCGGCGCCCAAGCCGCCTAGGAAGGCCAGCGGCAGGCTGAGCAGCATCTCGGTCAACGGGCGGTCGAGGATGGGGAAGGCGGGCGGGAGCACGGTCAGGGCCAGGCCGATCAAAATGGCAAACACGGAACCCGCCACCAGGCGCGGCCGGGTGCGGATCGACAGGCCCGCCAAAAGCGCGGCGAGCAGCAGCGCTCCGTTTCCATAGGCGCCCCACAGCGCTCCCAGATCCTGGTATCGCCAGCCCAGGACTCCCAGGATGCCGAGCGAGAGAATCCAGCCCAGTTTCGGACGGGTCATCAGGAGCCACGCCGCGAGACAGACAGCCGGCAGCACCGCCATACGCGTGTGGATCGACACCGCAAAGACAGCGGCCGCCAGCGCGGCTTTGCGCAGATCCAGCAGCGCCAGTCCCAGCGTGAATTGAAAAACGAGCATGCCCAGCAGGGCAGGATACTTGCCCCAATTGACGGCGTGCGCGGGCACGAACCAGCCAATTCCCGCGAACACGACCGCCAGGAAGGCGGCGCGCTCCGACCCCGTGACGCGGCGGACAAAGACGTACATGGGCAGGGGCATAGCCGCCACGATGACCTGGCCGAAGACCAGCATCACCCGCGCAATATCCGCGCCCGTGAAGGCCACGAACCCGGCGGTGAGGATGTGATACCCGAGGTGATAATACGAGTCGGTCGGCCAGGCGGGCCGAACATCGAGCAGGGCTTGAATGATGCGGTAATGTTCGGGGGAATCGAAGTAGGCGGGCAGCACCGCCGCAGCCACGTAACCGATGCGCAGCAGGAGGAAGAATAAAAAGAACAGCAGCGGCAGGACGATGACCGACTTGAATCTTCCCCATACGCCGCGGAGCGCCATCCCGCCCGTGACCAGCATCATTCCCAGAACCAGGCCGTTCACCCACACCGCGGGCAGGATCAAGCGCAAAAGAAGGATCGACAGGGAAAGCAGCAGCGCCGGCAGGGGCCATCCGCTCAATGCCAGAGCAGCCAATTCCACATCTGTGAAGCGCTCCGCCGCAGCCTTTTTCAGGTACGCAAACACCAGCAGCCCGCCCCAGGCTACAAGGACGAGGCAGGCAAGCACTAGCCCCCCATCCTGCCCGAGGGCTAGTGCGACGTTTTGAAGCAGGTTGTTATTCACAGGAGGGAAGATTCCCCAGCGCGCTGGATGGCGCTGGGGAAATGACCGCTAATTTGGATAGCTGCTCGGTGTTACGACAGGCGGCGTGGATATCGTCGGAGTGGGCGTTATCAACGGCGTCGGGCCCGGGGTGTAGGTAGAGGTGGGGGTGGGCGTTTGGGTGTGCTGGGCCATGGTGGGCAGGGCCACCGCCGAGACGAGCAGGATGCCGCGCGCGATCATCACGTCGCCTTCGGTGGCGTAGGCCTCGATCTCGATGGGCAAGCCCAGCGGCGTGCGTTCACCGGTGCAATAGACGCTGGTCGGAACACCCGCCACCACCTGGCAGGGAAAGACCAGGGTCGTGTCATCGTAGCGGGCCTTGACGTAGAAGGCGGCAAAGTCCTCCGAGGGCAGTTGGAAATTGATGACCATGCGGTCGACATTATCCGCGCCGAAGGAGACCACACACAGCCCGCTCGCATCCGCGTCGCAGGCGGTGATGTTGACCACCTCGACGGCGGACCTGACTTCGCGTTCGCGCAGATACCTGGAGATCAGCGTGCCGGCCGTAACGATAACCAGCAGGGCGGCGATCCCTGCGATGGAAAGGATGATGAGTAAACGTTTCTTGTCCATGCTTATTTGAGCATCGGCATTTTGATGCCGTGACGTTTGGCCGCCTCGATGGCGATCTCGTAGCCCGCATCCGCGTGGCGGACGACGCCCATGCCCGGGTCGGTGGTCAGGACGCGTTCGAGGCGGGCGGCCGCTGCGGGCGTGCCGTCGGCCACGATGACCTGTCCCGCGTGCTGGGAATATCCCATGCCCACGCCACCGCCGTGATGGAACGACACCCAGGTCGCGCCGCCCACGGCGTTGATCATCGCGTTGAGGATGGCCCAATCTGAGATGGCGTCCGAGCCGTCCTGCATGGCTTCGGTCTCGCGGTTGGGCGAAGCAACCGAGCCTGAGTCGAGGTGGTCGCGGCCGATCACGATGGGGGCCTTCACTTTACCAGTGGCAACCAATTCATTAAATTTCAGGCCAGCCCTGGCGCGCTCGCCATAGCCCAGCCAGCAGATGCGAGCGGGCAGTCCCTGGAAGGGCACCTTCTCGCGCGCCATCTTCAACCAGCGTTTGAGATGCTCGTCCTCGGGGAAGAGTTCCAGGATGGCCTGGTCGGTGACGTAAATGTCTTCGGGGTCGCCCGAGAGCGCCACCCAGCGGAAGGGGCCCTTGCCCTCGCAGAACAGCGGGCGGATGTAGGCGGGCACGAAGCCGGGGAACTCGAAGGCATCCGTCACGCCGTGGTTGTAGGCCTGCTGGCGGAGGTTGTTGCCGTAGTCGAACACTTCCGCGCCCGCGCGCTGGAAGCCGAGCATGGCCTGGACGTGTTTGGCCATCGAGTCCATCGCCATCGCTTTGTATTTGGCGGGGTCGGATTTGCGCAACTCGTTCGCGGCGGTAATGCCCAATCCGCTCGGGACGTAGAACAGGGCCTCGTGCGCCGAGGTCTGGTCGGTAACCACATCGGGGACGATGCCGCGCTGGAGCAGTTCGGTGTACACGTCGGCGGCATTGCCGATCAGGCCGATGGATTTCGGTATCTGGCGTTTGACGTTTTCCTCGACCAGGGTCATGGCTTCTTCGAGCGTATCCACCACCAGATCCACGTAGCCGATGGCGCGGCGGCGTTCGGCGCGTTCGGGGTCGACCTCCACGATCAGACCGACGCCCTCGTTCATGGTGATCGAAAGCGGCTGGGCGCCGCCCATCCCGCCCAGGCCAGCCGTCAGCACGAACTTGCCCTTGAGCGAACCCCAGCCCTTGAGCTTGGCCAGCGCGCCGAAGGTTTCATAGGTACCCTGCAAAATTCCCTGTGTGCCGATGTAGATCCACGAACCCGCGGTCATCTGGCCGTACATGATCAGGCCCTTCTTCGCCAGTTCATCGAAGTGTTCCCAGGTGGCCCAGTGCGGCACCAGGTTCGAGTTGGCAATCAACACCTTGGGCGCATCCTTGTGGGACTTGAACACCACCACGGGCTTGCCCGACTGCACCAGCAGGGTTTCGTCATCTTCGAGATTCCTGAGCGACTCGAGGATGGCATCGAAGGCCTCCCACGAACGGGCGGCCTTTCCGCGCCCACCATAGACGACCAGGTCATCGGGTTTCTCAGCCACTTCGGGGTCGAGGTTATTTTGGATCATGCGATAAGCGGCTTCGGTCAGCCAGGACTTGCAGGTGAGGTCGGTGCCTCTCGGGGCGCGAACAGGTCGGGGTCCAGACATGAAAATCTCCTTGCGTGTTTACTATGTGGACTCCGCAAGCTCTGCTTGCGGAAATTCATTGTCCAGAAGCAGAGCTTCTGGACTCCAAATTCACTTTTCGAGGAAAAACAAACGATGACGGCTGGGGCGCAGCGGACTGGGCACGATCTTCTCGGAAGCGGCTAGGCGCAAGCCGAGGTTCGCAAAAATGCGCTCCCATTCGGCGATGGTCTTGAAGGTAAAGGGGAAGGGCATGTCCATCGAAATCGTAAAGTTGCCCAGCACATCCAGGAACTTGAGCCATTCCTTTTCGAGTGGATGACTGTAAATATCTTCCAAGATCAATACACTCTTGCGGGCCACACGGGCACATTCCCTGATCGCGACCTCCGCATCCCTGGTGTGATGCAGGACGAACATCAGCGTGACCACGTCAAAGGAATTGTCGGCGAAGGGCAGGTGCTCGCCCGCGCACAGACAGAAGCGGGAATGCCCCGCCTTGAGGTGGATCACATCCGTGCCATAGGCTTTGATTCCCGTGCGGCGTTCGACCAGCTTGGCCACCCGCATGGATCCGCTCCCGCAATCCAGGAGGGTGTTGGCGCCATCCAGGTGTTTGCGGATGCTGTGTTCGATGCGGTGGGCGCGGTAGGCTTGTTCGATTGGAAAGGTTTCGGATACCCAATCCCTGAACGATGGACTTGTTTCTTGACGATGCAATATTGAAGTCATGTGAAAAAAATTCCTCCCGCCAATTATACCCAGCGCGGTCACAAATTGCGCTTATCTAAAGCGGGAAAAGCGCAGTTGTGACCGTGGGTATTATAAAACGGGAGGAATTATGGTTTGTGAAATTTGGATGAGCATTTTACGGCTGAATGAGCCGGATCGTGTCGACAACCTCGTCAAACATGGGAGTGACATTTTTCCTAAGAGTGTTCGGGCCGGCAAAGGTGATGACGCACATGGCTGTTTCGGTTTTGATGAACACCAGCTTCTCATACGCCGTCACCGACTGGCCGACGGTAGTACTGGCCTTGAGTTCGATTTCGATGACGCCGATCTCCACGCCATTGGCATTTTCGGAGATACCCGACGAAAGCACCTTGGCGCCCGGCAGGGCCGCCTTGATCTGCTCGACATTCAGGTCCAGGAAGAAATCCAATGGAAAGGCCATGACCAGGTCATCCTGCTGGATCACGATGTTGACGTTCGAAATCATGGTGCCTGCCTGGGCTTCCTTGTTTTGATTCAAGGCCATCAGGCGCAGGGCGTCGCTGTCCACCGACTTCAGGTTTTGCATGGCCTTGGCCAGGTCCGGGTTGGAAGCCTTCAGGCCCTCGCTCATTTGCTCGAGATCCTCGACAGTGGCCGGGATGACCAGCCAATCCGCGGAGAGTTCCAGGGTGAATCCCGCATCATAATCGGTGAAGACGGTGCCGCCGCCCGGCTTTTCCACCTTCGATACGCCGCTGGGCAGGGGTGTGGGCGTCAGCGTCGGCGTTGGGGTCGAGGTGGATGTGGGGCTGGGCGTCAGGGTTGGGGTGAAGGTGGGGGTGATGGTGAAAGTGGGCGTGGCGGTGGCGAACAGACCAGGCAGGACATTGGCGGAATTACAGGCCAGGGTTGTCACCAAAAGCAACATGGCTGCAAGTGCGGTACGGGACGAGATTTTTTTCATTTTTGACCTCCCATTATGAGTCCCTTTCCTCTTGGAAAAGGACTCACTGGTTTTAAAGGAACTACGCGACGACGGTTTCCTGACCCTGTGCAATCATCTGCGCAAAGTTGGTGCTCTTGAGGCGCGCGACCAGATCGTTCTGCGCTTCGCACCAGACCGGACGGAGGGGACAATCTTCATCGAACGTGCAGGAGCCGCTTTCGCCCACACACTCGTTGAGCATGATCGGTCCATCAATGGCTTCGATGACCTCGAGCAGGGTAATTTCCTTGGGTTCGCGGGCCAGGGTGACACCGCCGCGCGCGCCGCGCGAGGTGTGCAACAACCCGGCAATGGAAAGCTGGGAGATGATCTTGGCCAGGAACGAGGGGGGGATGTGCTGTTCATGAGCGACCTGGCTGGTGGCGGCGCGTTCATCCTGTCCCAGGCGGGCCAGGTATAACACTGCGCGCACAGCATAATCCGCTTGACGGGTAATTTGCATACTGCCTCTTTCTAAAACAGGTAATATTGACCTACTATACTCGATTTTATTGTGACGCTCCGCACAAAGCAAGTGATGTAGGTCATGGAGAAAATATGACCTTTTACTCCAAATTATACCCAGCGCGGTCACAAATTGCGCTTTTTTAGAGCGGGGAATGCGCAATTTGTGACCGTGGGTATTATAGAATCCCCTCCTGGCAGGGAGGGGATTCTGGTTTTGGGGAATTTAGTCCGTCAACGTCAGGGAGCCGGCGCCCAATTGGATGATGATCGTCAGGGTCGGGCCGCTGCCCTCCTGGGTGTAGCTGCCGCCATCTTGTGACCAGCTCGAACTGGTGTTCACGTTGCTCAGGCCGCCCTCCACGGTGACCACCGCATGGACTCCCTTGGGGATGCGCAGGGTGAGGTCGCTCAAGCCGCTGTCGATGGTAACGGTCGCATCGCGCTGCAGGTCGCCGTCGAAGCCCAGGTCATAGCCGCCCGCGCCGCCGCTGAAGATCATGGTGCTGAAATTGGCGTTGGCCAGGCCGCTGATGGTCACATCGGAGGCGCCGGTCTCGTAACGGAAGACGGTCATTTCGATTTTGTTCGGCGAGGAGAAGTTCAGCTTCACGTCCGCGGCACCGTCCTTGATGGTCAGGTTGGTGAGCGAGAGGCCGCCCAGGTCCATGTTGCCGTCGTAGGCACCCGCAGCAATGATCAACTCCATCGGCGCGGAGCCCAACTTCAGGTCCCAGACGTTCTTGATATTGCTGAGCGTGGGGACGCCCTGGAACTCATACGGGCCCTGGCGGATGAGGGTGTCGTTTCCATCCTGTTCGATGGATGGCTTGAGATCGGGGATGTTGTAGGTGGCGGTGCCGCTGACGAGTCCGCCTTCCGCGCCGGGGGCCAGGTTCAATTCCCCTGCGCCGAAGTTGATCTCCAACTTCGCGTCTCCGGACTTGGGGGCGGGCACCGTAATTTGATCCGTGACATCAGGCCCGGGCTTGGGCGATTCGGGCAGGTCAACGTTAAAACTACAGGCCAGGCTGGCCAATGCCAAAATAAGAATGGCGGCAAAGATTTTGAGGTTCATGGGAAATCTCCTTCTACACACCATACGCCGGGAAGGGACTTCGGTTGCAGGCTATTTTCCGCCCGTTTCGATGTACTTCAGGTCGGCGGGTTTATAGCGGGCAAAGATACCCGCCGCTTCCTCCCGCAGTACGCCGCCGTGGTAGCTCTGGATGTGTCGCCGCACGTAGGGGTTGACCTCGATGGTGGTCTGCGAGTGGACGACCATGTCATGAATGGCAAAAACGATGTGTGGAATGTCGGCCATCACGGCCGCGCCCAGACACATGGGGCACGGCTCGACGGTGGTGAACAGGATGGCGCGTTTGTATTCCGTGAACAGCGACGACTCGGCATCGAGCAGGGCGTTCAACTCGACATGGCGGATCTGGTTTCTGAACTCCTGGTGCCGCGCCCGTCCGCGCCCGATGATCCTGCCATCCAGCACGACCACTGCGCCGATGGGCAGTTCGCCCGCCCGGCCCGCAGCCTCCGCCTCGGCCAGCGCCTCGCGCATGAAGCCTTCCAGGTCAAGCCCTGCCAATTCAGGAGCCAGCATATTACGCCACCTCCCGCCCCTTGCGCGGTTCCCCCGTTTTCATCGCCGCGGCCAGCGCCTGGTCGAGCGAACGCACTTCGATGATCTCGATCCCGCCCGGGTAGGCTTCGCCCTTGCGGATGGCCTTCGGCACGATGGCGCTCTTGAAGCCCAATTTCTGCGCCTCGCGCAGGCGCGCCACCATCTGCCCAGGCATACGCAGCTCGCCCGCCAGGCCGATCTCGCCGATCAACACCATGTCCGCGCGGATGGACACATCGCGCCAGGAGGACGCAATCGCAGCGGCCACCGCCAGGTCCGCGGCAGGCTCGTCGATCTGGATGCCGCCCACCACGTTGACGAAGATGTCCTGCTCCGCCAGCTTGAGTCCCACGCGGCGGGTCAGCACCGCGGTGGTCAACAGCAGGCGATTGAAGTCCACGCCGTTGGCGGTGCGGCGCGCGTTGCCGAACTGGGTCGGCGAGGTCAGTCCCTGGATTTCCACCAGGATCGGGCGCGTGCCCTCCATCGTCACCGCGATGGCCGAACCCGCGGCATTGATCATGCGCTCCGCCAGGAAGGCTTCGCTGGGGTTGGTCACCTCGATCATGCCACCCTCGCGCATCTCGAACACACCCACCTCCGAGGTTGCCCCGAAGCGATTCTTGACCGAACGCAGCAGGCGGTAGGCCTGGAAGCGGTCGCCTTCGAGGTACAGCACCGTATCCACGATGTGCTCCAGCACGCGCGGCCCCGCGATGGTGCCCTCCTTGGTGACGTGGCCGATCACGAAGACCGTGATGCCGCTCGACTTGGCCAGCTCGCGCAACTGCGACGAACACTCGCGCACCTGCGAGACCGACCCCGCGCTCGAATCCAACTCGGATAGGTAGGTGGTCTGGATCGAGTCAACGATCAGCAGGTCAGGCTTGAACTCGCGCACGTGGTTGAGGATGATCTCCAGATTCGTCTCGGTGACGAGGTACAACGTCGCAGGCATGGAGCCTGCGGCCTTGCCCGGGGCGGAGCCTGTGCCGGCTCCCGTTAAACGGGCGGCGCGCATCTTGATCTGCCGCTCGGACTCCTCGCCCGAGACGTACAGCACGCGCTGGCGTTTGCCCATCTCCATCGCCATTTGCAGCATCAACGTGGACTTGCCGATGCCCGGGTCGCCGCTGACGAGAACGATCGAGCCGGGCACGATGCCGCCGCCCAGCACGCGCGCAAACTCACCAATCGGCAGGTGGATGCGGTCCTCCTCATCGCCGCTGATCTCGCCGATCGGCCGCGGCTGGGAGCGCCCCGACAGCCCGCGCACGGCGGTCTGCTTGGCGACCGGCTCGTCGTGGATGACCTCCTCGACCATCGAGTTGAACGCTCCACACTGCGGGCACTTGCCCATATACGATGCGGACACGCGTCCACATTCCTGGCATACAAAGCGGGTGTGAGTTTTAGCCATTTGGAACCTCTTTCGCGGCAGGCGAACCTGGACGCTCGTGGAAATAATTCAAATCATCCTGCCCGCACCGAGCCGCAGACACACGTGAGTGGAGCCGCATGTCCCGCCATCGACACTCCATTCAGTCGCAGGGCAGGTTGTTGCTGCGTATTCGAAGGACATTCTTCTGATCTATTGCCCTTCGACTGCGGTTTCGCAAAGAGCGCTCAACCTCCGCTCAGGGCGAATTATCAGGATGGATACCAAAATAGAACATCCGTATTATAAAAGCAAATGGCGCGGTTGCGCAAATTCGCAGCCGCGCCATCCTATTTTCGATTGTAGAGTTACAGTCCCGCCTTTATCGATCCAAGCTAGGCCTCGTACTCGCCGGCTTCTTCCTCGACCTGCATCATCGGCTCCTCGGCGGGTTTCTTGTCCAGGAACTGCAGGGCCAGCGCCACGACCTTGGTGAAGTACTTCGTCTCACCCTTGTCTTCGTAGCGCTCGGTCTTCAGGCGGCCTTCGATATACACCAGGCTGCCCTTGTGCAGGTACTCCTGGCACACTTCGCCCAGCCGCCCCCAGGCCTCGACGTTGACCCACTCGGTGTATTCCTTCATCTCGCCGCCGCTTTTCCAGCGGTTCGAAATGGCGATACTAAAGGAAGTCACCTTCTTGCCCGTGGGCGTGAAGCGGCCTTCAGGATCCTTTCCGAGCCTTCCAATCAGTTGAACGCGGTTTAGTGCTGGCATGTTAACCTCCTATCAGCGCTGTCGGTTATACTTTTAGAGGCCAAATGTGTATGTGTCATACAAGTCTCCTTTTCTCTAAAAGAGCAGAATATTTAGTTGTGATTGCATTTTAGCACAAACATTCTAACCGTCAATAGGACTTTTGGATGAAACGACTTCGCAATTTTGTAATTTTTCTGCTCGCCCTGAGCCTGACATCCTGCCTGCCCGGGCTGCCAGGCTTCATCGCCACGCCCACGCCGACTGCGTCCCCCACTCCCATCCCGACGGAGACGGCCACCCCGCTGCCGACCGATACCCCCACGCCCGCGCCGACCTCCACCCCCACGAAAATTCCGCGCCCGGACATCACCCGCGTGGTCATTATCAGCATTGACGGCCTGCGGCCCGACGCCATCGACTACATTCCGATGACCACCTTGCAGGGACTGACCATGCAGGGCGCGTACACCTATACAGCGCAGACGGTCATGCCCAGCGTCACCCTGCCCGCGCACGCTTCCATGCTGACAGGTTTGTGCCCCTCTGCGCACGGCGTCACCTGGAACGAGTACCTGCCCGAAAACGGATTCGCCCAGGGCACCGACCTGTTCGACCTGGCCCACGCCGAAGGGATGCGCACCGTGATGATCGTCGGCAAGGAGAAATTGCGCCAGGTGACCGAACCCGAAAGCACTGATGTCTTCATCCACGTCAACGACCCCGACCCGGTCATCGCCGAACGCGCCGCCCAGGCGATCAAAAACGGCTTCAGCCTGCTTTTCGTTCACTTCCCCGATCCCGATACGGACGGGCACACCTACGGCTGGATGTCCATGACGCAGCTGCTCACCCTGCGCCGCACCGACTCTGCCATCAAGATCATTTTGGATGCGCTCGACAAACAGAAGATGCGCGAGAACACGCTCATCATCGTCACCGCCGACCACGGCGGGCACGGCACGACCCACGGCTACGACATTCCCTCCGACATGACCATCCCGTGGGTGGCTGTCGGACCCGGCATCCAGCCGCGGGTGCTGACAAGTGCCATCAACACGACCGACACCGCCGCCACCGCCGCCTGGGCGCTGGGCCTGCCGATCCCATCCGAGTGGAACGGACGTCCCGTGCTCGAAGCCTTTGGCGGCTACGACGACGCGCCGCGTCCCCAGCCGAGGTGTCCGTAGCACGGATTCCAAAGTCAGGAGACTTTGGAATCCAATACGCCAACAAAAAATCCAGCGTTTCCGCTGGATTTTTCCTCGACGTGGTTCAGGATTATGCTTTCTTCAAAACGGGCAGCCCCGTCTTCATCTCAGCCACAGTGTAGCCTGCAGGCACCGCATCGATTGCGCCGTCCTTGATCTCCTTCGAGAAGAAGAAAAGGGTGCGTTCCTTGCCTGCATCGCCGGTCTTCTTTGCATGTAGATAGTAGGTGGTTCCTTTTGAGTTTGTGAAGCTGTAAGCCATTGGATCTCCTTTTCTAAAGCGGATTGGATGTTCATTCTAGCACATGTTTTCTAACTGTCAACAAGGATTAGCCATGAAAATTACGATTGACCTAGACAAGTTATGGGCCACCCGCGCCACCCTGCACGGGACGCTGGGCCTGGTCCCGACGATGGGATACCTGCACGAGGGTCATCTCTCGCTCATCCGCCGCGCCAAAGCGGAGTGCGACCACGTGGCTGTCAGCATCTTCGTCAACCCGACCCAGTTCGGCCCGAGCGAGGACCTGTCCAAATATCCGCGCGACCTGGAGCGCGACCTGCGCCTGATCGAGCCGCTCGGCGTGGACCTGGTATGGACTCCCACCGCCGAAGTGATGTACCCGAGCGGGTACCAGACCTGGGTCGAGGTGGAGACACTGACGAAGCCGCTCGAAGGGTCGCTGCGTCCGACCCACTTCCGCGGCGTGACCACGGTGGTGTCCAAGCTGTTCAACGCCGTCCAGCCGCACAAGGCCTACTTCGGACAGAAGGATGCCCAGCAGGCGGCGGTCCTGCGCCAGATGACGCGCGACCTGAGTTACCCCATCGAGATCGTGGTGTGTCCGATTGTGCGCGAAGCCGATGGGCTGGCTATGTCCAGCCGCAACAAATACCTCGAAGGCGATGAACGCAAAGCGGCGCTGGTATTGTCGCACGCGTTGACCGCCGCGAAGGAACTATACGATGCAGGCGAACGGGATGCGGAGAAACTGAGAAGAAAGATGAAAGACGTGATCGCCGCCGAGCCGCGCGCACAGTTGCAATACGTCTCCTGCGCGGACTATGAGACGTTGGCCGAACTCGACGCCGTGACCGGCAAGACCCTGCTCTCGATGGCGGTGCTGATCGGCAGGACAAGATTGATCGATAATTTCGTGCTGGGGTAAAGGTGAAGCGCCCCCTGCGTTATTGGCTCAATCTGTTACTGGCCGCGGGACTGTTTCTGTCGATTATCTCCACGGGAGCAGCGTTTGGAACAAGCTATTACCAGACGCAACTCTATCTGCGCCCGGCCCGAAACATAGCTTCCCCCATTCTTCTCGAAAAGCAAGGCGTCGAATTTCAGACAGTAACACTGGTTACAGAGGATGGGCTCAAATTGCACGCCTGGTACACGCCGCCGCAAAACGGCGTGGTGATCCTGGTGGCCCATGGACACGCGGCTTCGATCCCCGTGGATATGTACGCGTTGTTCGCAAAGCACGGCTATGGCGTGCTGGCCTGGGACTTCCGCGCGCATGGCGAAAGCGAAGGCGACTTCACGTCGCTGGGCTATTATGAAGTGCGGGATGTGAAGGCCGCGTTGGACTATGCGCTGGCGCAGCCGGGCGTGGAGCATGTGGCGGGTTGGGGCGGATCGATGGGCGCTGTGACCATGATCCGCGCTGCCGCCCGCTACCCGCAGATCGAGGCGGTTGTGGCCGATAGCGCCTTCAACACCCTGGCGGACGAAATCAACCTGCGCGTGCCTTATCCAGGCTTTCGAGAGTTGGTCCGTTTTTGGGCCGAAGCACAGACAGGAGTCAATGTTCAGGAGGTGCGCGCCGTGGATGACATTGGGCGCATCAGTCCGCGGCCGGTCTTGATCATCCAGGGTATGAGCGATGCAGCCATTCCCGTCGAGTCGGCGCAGCAATTGTATGACACCGCAGGGGAACCACGTTCCTTATGGACGGAGGACAAGGCATATCACCTGAACATGTATGCAAAATTTCCCGAGGAATACGAAAGACGGGTGATCGAATTCTTCGAAACCGCGTTCCCATAAAAAACGGCGACGGGTTTTAGCCCGTCGCTGTTTTTATTTCGAGATGAACCCCATGATCGCCCGCGCAATTTCACGCGCCGCGGCGGGCCGCGCCACACGTCGACAGTTTTCCACGACGGCGGCCTTCTCGCCCGGACGGCTGATCCAGCGTGTGAGGGCGCGCACCACCAGTTGCGGCGAGGGCGCCCAGACACCTGCGCCCTCCTCCTCCACGAAGGTGACGTTGCCATCCTCCTGCCCGGGCAGTTTGGCGTAGAGAATGATCGGCAGTTCGGCGTTGACGGCTTCGGCAATGGTGCCCGGGCCAGCCTTGGTAACGATAAAATCGGCGGCGCGCATGAAGTCGGGCATCTCACGGGTGAAGCCGTAAATGAAGGCGGGATTCTCCCAGGGCACGGCTTCGAGGGCCGCTTGCAGGCGCTGATTCCGCCCGGCCACGACGACCAACCCCAGGTCCAGGCCGGATTCATCCACGGCGCGGGCCATCTTGCCGAGCGGGCCCATCCCCTCGCCGCCACCCACCATCAGCACAATGGGTTTATCCTGCGGCCAGCCGAGTCTTTCGCGCAGGATGCGCTTGTCGCCGAGCGGGGTGCAGTAGCGGTCGGCCACCGGCAGGCCCACGGTGAGAACGCGGTCTGGATCCATGTGATAGCGGATGGCGCGCTGGCGGGCGATCTCGGTGGGCACCAGGATCAGGTTGGCGCGTTTGTCGAACCACAACGCGTGGGTGGTGACCAGGTCGGTGACGACGGTGATGAACGGCAGGTGGTTCTTGCCAAGGGCCTTGAGCGCCAGGGAATTGGCGAACGGATGGATGGTAACCACGATGTCCGCCGGGTGCGCGCGCATGAGGGCGTTGGCCGCCTGGCGCGCGTAGGGCCAAAGCGCGGTGGTGATGGCGCGGGCGCGGGCGCGGCCGTCGGTGGCGTAGAAGGAGGCCTTCCACAGGCGCGGGGCCTTGACCATCTCGGGATACCAGTCGGGCATCTTGTTGAAGGGCAGGGGCGCGTAATCCTTAAAGAAGTCCACCATCTCGGTGGTGACGGCGTCGCCGAATTCGAGATGCAGGGCTTCGATGACGGCCTCGGTGGCGGAGCGATGTCCGCCGCCCGTGTCGGAGAAGAGAAAAAGGATATGCGGTTTTTTATTGGGAGTTATCATCGGATTGGGTTTCGTGGGGGGTCAGGTTGGCTTTCAGCCGCCGCAGCAGTTCACGGCGGGTGAGCAGCACGCGCCGCCCGCAGCCCTTGCACTCCAGGCCAATGTCGGCGCCGAGGCGGAACACGGTCCACTCGTAGGAGCCGCAGGGATGGGGCTTGCGCAGGCGTAACAGATCGTTAAGTTGCAAGTCCGTAAGCACGCAGGGATTATACCGCGCCAGGCGCAGGGGGCTTTTGAATGTCTGCATCGAGCCATACAATGCCCGTCACAAATTGCGTTTTTCCCTCTTCCAAAAAAACGGGATTTGCGGCTGCGCTGGGTATAATACGCTTCTGATTGTCTACACATACCTTTGGAGGATCGTCATGACCCCACATGAAACCTATCCCGTGGAAGTGGCCGGTGTCAAACGCGACCTGCGCCTCTTCGAAGTGGCGCCCGGGCTGCGCATCGCCATCCTGAACATCCTGGGCGACACGGAGCTGGTGCAAGCCTGCGCGAAGGAATTGGCCCAGCGTTTGAAGGAGGTGGACTTCGACCTGTTTATGACAGCCGAGGCCAAGTCCATTCCGCTGGCCTATGCGCTCTCGGCAGAGATGAACAAGCCGTACGTTGTCCTGCGCAAGTCCTACAAGCCCTACATGGGCGACGCCATCCAGACCGAGACCCTGTCCATCACCACCGGCCAGCCGCAGACCCTGATCCTCGACGAAAAGGATCGCGAGTTGATCCAGGGCAGGAAGGTGGTCATCCTCGACGATGTGATCAGCACCGGCTCGACCTTGCAGGGCATGCGCCTGATCCTCGACAAGACGAATGCCAGCGTGGCCGCTGAGGCCGCCATCTTCACCGAAGGCGACCGCGCCCAGTGGATGCACATCACCGCGCTGGGGCATCTGCCGTTGTTCAAGGATTAAACGCACAGGGGCGGGAGGACCCCGCCCCTACAAAAACAATTTCATTTTCTTTTCACGCGGGAGGGCCTTGATGGCCCTCTCACGTTTCATGGCGGTTGCGCGGTCGGGCTGCTCCTCCACGTAGACCAGTTTCACGGGACGGCGGGTGCGGGTGTATTTTGCGCCGCGCCCCGCGTTATGTGTTTTGACCCGCCGCTCGGGGTCAGTCGTCCAGCCGGTGTAGAAGGTTCCGTCCGCGCATTCGACAATGTAGCAATAACACGTCATTGGCCCGAGTTGCGTTTAACGAAGACACTGCCAAAGAAACGTTCGGCAAAGCCGGGGATATCAATGGGCTTGCGCTCCACACCTGTGGCCCATTCGGCCTTCAAGCGGTCATTCATCCAACTGTTGCGGCCTTCGAGCGCCTGTTCGAGTCGGGCTGCGATGCCATCCTCGTTCCCCGCTTCGATGTCGTTGCGTATGCCTTGCAGCGCGGCGATCATCACATCCAGGGCGTAGACGGTGCTGGCGCGATTCTGCACGGCGGAAATGCGCAGGGAGTCGATCTCATCCTGGTAGGCCAGGCCGGCCGTCACGGCGGCGTAGGCGCGTCCGCCCACCTTGCGGGCCTCCAGCCAGCCGGGCTGATCGACGGTGGCATTGAGCAGGGCGGCGGCGGCCAACTGCGGCAGGAGGTGCATACGCGCCATCAGCCCATCCGATTCGATCGGGTCGGCCAGCAGCGGGTCGGCCCCCAGCAGGCGGGTCAGGTCCGAGGCCAGTTGGACGACATCGCCCGGGGTGCCGCGCGGCGCGTCGATGATCATCATTCCCTTTTGGAACAGGTCGGCGCGGGCCGCTTCCAGACCGAATTTGATTTCGTGCAGAGCATCGGGATTAACAGCGGGCACCAGACCGACGAAGTAACGATCCGGCGGCAGGATGGTTCTAACCCACTCGAAGACGCCGCTCTTGACGGGTGAAGTGTCCAGCACCACCGCGCCCTCCTTCAAGTCTGGCGCGATGAATTCCAGTGTCTCGCGCACCTGGCTGACGGGCAGGCATAACATCACGATCTCCGCATCGCGCACGGCGGAGGGCAGGTTATGCTTCACTTCATCCACAACACCCTTTTGCTGGGCGGCGCGCTCCACATCCACCTTCTTGTCATGGCCCACGCGTTTGAGCGCGGCTTTGTGCCCGCCCAGCGCAAGGCCGATCGAGCCGCCAATTTGTCCAAGTCCAATGATTGTGATTTGTATCGCCATTTCATCCTCACAACTTGAGATAGTGGGATTATACTGCCAACATCCCCCCGTTAAAGTTCGAGAACCGCGGACGCCGACCGCGGTTCCCTTGAAAGGAGGAGAAGAGAAATCACCTTACGCCCTCTAATTTATCATGCTTGTCCGAATACTACTTGACGCCCAACCTACGCTTCCCCTACGATTGTACGACAACTAACATCAATGCAAGTTTTTCACGTTCATCGGAGGTCGAATGGCTCAGAATTTATATCTTGGGAATCTGAATCACACTCCCGTGGGGGATCTGCAGCTGGTTGTCTCGGACCTTGGCCTGGTCGCCGTGGAATGGGCCGCTGCCCGCCCCGAGTTGGATCGCTTTCTGCGGCGGTTGGCGCATCCCGTCATAACGGATGAGGGTTGTGTCGCTCCTTATGCAGAGCAGGTCTTTCGATATCTCACCGCCCAACTTCGTGAGTTCACCTTTGCCATCGACTGGTCGGTCCTGCGTCCCTTTCAGCGGATGGTGCTGGAGGCGGTATACGCCATCCCCTACGGTGAGACCAGCACCTATGCGGAGATCGCGGCGCAGATCGGGCGTCCCAACTCCTACCGCGCGGTGGGACGGGCCAATGCCACCAATCCCATGCCGCTGGTCATTCCCTGTCATCGCGTGATCGGCATGGACGGCAAGCTCCACGGCTACGGCGGCGGCGACGGCCTGCCCACCAAGGAATGGTTGCTGCAACTCGAAGGCGCTGTGCTGGCGTGAAGTGGATTCCAAAGTCTCCCGACTTTGGAATACCAATGACAGGAGTCGTTGGACTCAAAAACAAAACGGCGCTGATTGCGCCGTTTTGTTTTTCTACTTTGCGTATTGCGTCCTGCACTCCGCGCACGGACAGAGCGCACGCAGGAAGTGCCAGTTGTAAATGCCGTAATCGTGGCCGTCCTCCCACACCACGGTCAGCGCGTAGGAGCCGACCGCCACCACGTTGCTGATGCGCGTGGCCGGTGATTCGTCCATTTGCATGGTGAATACCTCGGCATCCGGCTCGGACTTCATGTTCTCATGTCCGCCGCGGCAGGATGCGCACGGACAGGCTGCCCGCAGCAATCCAAACGGGTAGACGCTGGTATGCCCGTCGTTCCAGGTGATGGTGAACTCACGGGCGGTCTTGTTGGCGGTAATTCCAGTTGGCTTTTCGTGCATGTTCCACTTTCTCCTTCTCATTCGGGAGAGGGGCGGGGTGAGAATTTAAGGCGAAGGCACCACGGTCAAAAAATCGGCGGCGGCCCAGCCTGCGCGGGTTTCATCATACGGAGCGACCAGATACCACCAGGTATACCCGTCCGCCACCTGCGGCCCGTCGCTGACCAGGAAGACCTCCTCGTCGAAGCCGAGGAAGGCCTGTTCGCTGCCCAGGCCCGCTCCACTGCGCAGACGCAGGCCATCTCCACCCGTGCCCGTGATTTGAACGTAGGCGCCGAGTCCGATCACGCCCTCGGCCAGGGTGGGGGTGACGTTCGGGTCGAGGGTCGGCGTGGGCGGGGCCAGCACGGTGTTCGTTGGGGCGGGGATCATGGTCAGGTCGGCGGGGACAAATCCGACGTCAGGCGCGGTGCGCGGACTGGTCAGGCCGATCAGGATCAGGGTCACGACCAGCAGCAGGGCGGCAATTCCCAGCGCACCCAGGATAACCCAGCGGTTGAAATAATCGGATAATCTCATACGGGACTCTGCAACAGGTTCAAGGCGTGGGAGGGCATCAGCAGTTTGAGCGCGCGCGGCCTCGACACGATCTCGGCACAAAGGCCGCCCAGCATCGGCTCGCCGTCCATTTGAATGGAGAAGGGCAGGTCCGACTCGATGCGCGCCGAGCGGAAGGGGATGCAGCGCGCCTGGTCGGAGGTGAGGTGGCGGCCCGCCAGCATGTCGAAGAAGTGACGGAAGGCGTCGGCCACGTTCGCGCCGCTCAGCAGCCACAAATCCATCAGGCCGTCGTCGAGGTAGGCGTTCGGTGAGATGACCGCCATGCCGCCCACGTAATGGCGGATATTGGTGCTGACCGCCAGCAGGAAATGCCCATCCACCTCGGTTCCATCGGCAATGACGCGCAAATCCATGCCGTTCCAGAACGCGGCGCTCCAGACCGTGGTGGCGAAATAATGCGGCACCGAAATATATTTAAAGAAGCGCGAACGCGGCTCCAGCCTTCGGATGGCCACCGCGTCTAGACCGATGCCCGCCCACAGCAGGAAGGGCTGGTCGTTGCACAGGCCCACGTCGATGGATTGGGGTGTGGCATTGGCCAGCAGACGGGTGTTCTCGTTGAGCGCCCACCAGCGATGCCACTCGAAGGACTGCATGCCCATCTCACGCGCAAGGACGTTGGTGGTGCCGGCCGGCAGGATGCCCAGCGCTGTCTCACTGCCGAGCAGGCCGCTGGTGACCTGGCCCATCGTACCGTCGCCGCCAACGGCGAAGACCGCCTCGAACTTTTCCGCGGCGGCCTGGCGCGCGGCCTGCGCGGCGTGACGCCCGTTGAGGGTCACGTCCACTTCCATCTTCCAGCCCGCCGCGCGCAAAATGCGCAGGACTCGTCCCAAATAGGGCCGCACCGAAAGGCGTCCCGCCGCAGGGTTGTAGAGTAAAAGTCCGCGCCGCATGCGGTGATTATACCTGAGGGGGGAATAGAGAATAGGGAATAGTGAGCCGTAAGAGATATGGGCACGGATGTATGATGTTTCAAAATTTACTTCCTTTGGCTCATGTGTAGAAGATGTACAAATGCGGTTTGGAACAAACTAACCACTTGACCTTTTCGAATCCAAAGGTGGTCGAGTAGCCCGACGCGCCAGCGGAGGGCGTACACTTGCACCGAGCGCAAGTACGGTGTCGAGACCACACAGTCCCAAAATTTTGAGCATTTTGCTTACTTGGTGGTCTCGACACTTGCACCTGGCGCAAGTGCAGGTGTACGGCGGACGAACACCGCCTACTCGACCACCGGAGTATCTTGCAATAAAAATTTGGTCGGCTAGCAAAAACACAGAATCTGCACAGAGATTACATATGAGCCACTTCCTTTTTACTACTCTCTGCTCTCCACTCTCTGCTCTCCACTCTCTGCTCCCTTTTTCCTGCTCTCTTTCCCCCAAAACCCACATGTTATAATCCTTTCGATGAACGAAGGCAGCCTGCTCAACAACCGCTACCAACTGCTGGAGCGTCTCGGCACGGGTGGAATGGCCGAGGTCTTCCGCGCCCGCGACGTGATGCTCGACCGTTATGTCGCGATCAAGGTATTGCGCAAGGATTACACCGAGAACGATGCCTTCCAGGAGCGCTTCCGCCAGGAGGCGCGCGCCGCGGCCAATCTTTCCCATCCCAACATTGTCACCGTGCATGACTTCGGCCTGGCCGAGGGACAGCTCTACATCGTGATGGAGCACATCCCAGGCACCGACCTCAAGACCCTCATTCGCAAACGCGGACGCTTCAACGTGGAGGAGGCCATCCCGTTGATCGTGCAGGCCTGCGCGGGGCTGGGATATGCCCACCGCGCCGGGCTGGTGCACTGCGACGTCAAGCCGCACAACATGCTCGTCACCCCCGATCAGCGCCTCAAAGTCACGGACTTCGGCATCGCCCGCGCCCTCGCCACCATTCAGCCCGGCGAACGCAGCGACGTGGTCTGGGGCTCGCCGCAATACTTCGCGCCCGAGCAGGCGTCCGGCGAAGCGCCCTCGCCCGCCTCCGATGTGTATTCCCTGGGCGTGGTCATGTACGAAATGTTGAGCGGCACGCCGCCCTTCACGGCCAGCACCGCCGACGAACTGGCGCGCCTGCACATCGAGGCCGAGCCCGTCCCGATCCGCGAATACGTGCCAGACATTCCCAGCGCACTCGAAGCGATTTTATTGAAGGTGCTCTCGAAGGAACCGTCTGCCCGCTACCGCACCGCCGACCAGTTGGGGCGCGTCCTGCTCAAATTTGGCACCCAACGGGATGATGCCCCGACGCCCCTTTCGTTGACGCCCGAAGCCGTGACGAACTTCAAACAGCCCGAGCCGCCCCCATCCCCCGCGGAATTCCCCACGGGCAGGCATACCCCGCCGCCCCGGCCTGTTCCCGTTTTCCAGCCTGCCCCGGCCCCGATCACCTTCGACCTGGACATTGACTGGGTGACGATAGGACTTGGTCTGCTGGCCCTGTTTATGGTCGGTGGCCTGGTCCCGCTGTGGATTTCGGTCTACTTTGCATACAACCCCTGAGCGCCGCCTGTGAATCGAAACATTCTGATTGCCCCCTCCATCCTGGCTTCTGATTTCCTGCAACTGCGGGAACAGATTGCCGCCTGTGAAGCCGCCGGTGCGGACTGGATTCACATCGACGTCATGGACGGACACTTCGTCCCCAACCTGACGATGGGCCCTTTCATCGTGGAAGCCTGCCGCCGCGCCACGAACCTGCCGCTCGACGTGCACCTGATGATCGAACAACCCGAACGCCTGCTGGCTGATTTTGCCAGGGCCGGCGCCGACCACCTCACCGTTCACGTGGAAACCTGCCCGCATCTGCACCGCACGCTCCAGGAGATCAAGTCGCTGGGCTGCAAGGCGGGCGTGACACTTAACCCCGCCACTCCCACAGCAATGCTCGAACCCATCCTGCCGCTGGTCGACCTGGTGTTGGTAATGAGCGTCAACCCCGGCTTCTCGGGCCAGGCCTTCATCCCAGAAACCATCGCGAAGGTCGCGGCGATCCGCCAGAGCCTGGATGCGCTCGGCTCCCCCGCCTGGCTGGAAGTGGACGGCGGCATGGTGGCTGATACCCTTCCCAGAATGCGGGCAGCGGGCGCAAATGTCTTCGTGGCCGGCAATGCCGTCTTCAAGCACCCGCAGGGCATCGCGGCCGGGGTGCAGGCCCTGCGCGAGGCAGGCGCTTAAAACAAAAATCGCGGCTCATGGCCGCGATCTTTGCAAGGGAAGCAGGCGACTAGACCGCCGTCTTGGCCAGCGTGCGAATGCACTTGGCGCACAGCGTCTTCTGGACCAGGTTGCCCTTCTCCAAAATGCTGACCTTCTGCAAATTCGGTTTGAACTTGCGATTGGTGGCACGCTGGGAGAACGAACGATTATGGCCGAAGGTGGTCGACTTGCCACAATGAGCGCATTTAGCCATCTTACAAACATCCTTTCTTGATGATTCCGATAGTACTGGCCTTTTCAAAGGCACGGCATTTTACCACAAATCGCAACCTTCTTCAAGTCGAGATGTTAAAATAGACACAGAGGAAACCTATGGCAGAAGAAACGACATCCCTGGGCGGGATCCACATCTCCCCCAACGCAGTGGCAACCATCGCCTATCACGCGACCCTGCGCTCCTATGGTGTGGTGGGGCTGGCCCCCAAAAACCTGGCCGACGGGCTGGTGCATACCATCACGCGCGAACCGACCCGCGGCGTGACGGTTCACTATGACGGCGAGAGCATCGATATCGACATCCACGTCGTCGTGGAATACGGTACGCGCATCAATTCGGTGGCCGAAAGTGTGGCCAACACCGTACGCTTCCACGTGGAGAAGGCATTGGGCTTAAGGGTTAACACCGTCAACGTCCACGTGTCGGGCCTGCGTGTCAGCAGTATAGATTAGGAGACCAGCATCCCTCATGGCTGTGGATAACGCACGTGTAGAGAAATTTCGTAGACAACCCATCGATGGCCAGTCGCTCAAGCGGCTGGTCGAGGCAGGGCTGGCCTGGCTGCGCACCAACCAGCAGACGGTCAACGCCCTGAATGTATTCCCGGTCCCCGATGGGGATACGGGCACGAACATGCTCCTGACCATGACCGCGGCCTGGAACGAAATCAAGGATTCGGGTGAGCGCCACATCGGAAAAATGGCTACCGCCATTTCGCAGGGCGCGCTGATGGGCGCGCGCGGCAACTCGGGCGTGATCCTCTCCCAGTTGTGGCGCGGATTTGCGCGCGGTGTGCATGACAAGGATGTGCTGGACAACGCCGCGCTAGTCAAAGCCTTTGCCGAGGCGCGCGACACGGCCTACAAGGGCGTCGTCCGCCCGGTGGAGGGCACGATCCTGACCGTCGCCAAGGGCATCGCCGCGGGTACGGAAGCCGGCCTCGGGTCCGCGAAGGATGCTGTCGACATGCTGGAGATTGCGGTCAAATCCGCGGATGTGGCCGTTCAATCCACCCCCGACCTTTTGCCGGTGCTCAAACAGGCGGGCGTGGTGGACTCGGGCGGCAAGGGGCTGTTCTTCATCCTGGAGGGGATGCTGCGGCACGTCTACGGCGAGTCGCTGGATACGCCCACGATGAGCGTCCAGCCCTTGTCGGCGATGAGCATGCAGGATGCGATGGAAGATGTGGAAGAGGGCCAGGACTACGAAGTGGTGGTGGACTTTTTCCCGAATGAAGAGTTGAACCTGCTGTCGTTCTACGGCCGCCTGGAGGAGATGGGCACGTCCATCCAGGTCGGTGAAGGCGACGGCATGTACCGTATGCACATCCACGTGCCGACCGAGAAGCGCTACGAGCCGATCGATTACATCATGGGCATCGGCACGGTCACGAAGGTGGCCATCGAAAACCTGCTGGCCCAGATGGATGACATCCAGAAGGGCAAGGCGGCGCGCATCGAGTTTGCGACCGTGGAGCCCGGACAGATCGCCGTGGTGGTTGTCTCGCCCGGTGCGGGCCTCAGCCGCATCTTTGCCAGCCTGGGCGTGGCCGCCGTGGTCGAGGGCGGGCAGACCATGAACCCGTCCACGCAGGATATTTTGAAGTCCTTCGAGAACCTGCCGACCGACAAGGTCATCATCCTGCCGAACAACAAGAACATCGTCATGGCCGCCAACCAGGCCAAGGACGTGACGGTCAAGAAGGTGGCCGTGGTGCCGACCCGCACCGTGCCCCAGGGCCTGGCCGCCATGCTCTCGCTCACCCCTGAAGGCGATCTCAATGCCGTGGCCGAGAAAATGACCCGCGCCATAAGCATGGTCAAGACCGGCGAGATCACGGTCGCCACCCGCACCGTGGAGATCGACGGCGTGAACGTGGAATCGGGCCAGGTCATCGCGCTGCTGGACGGCAAGCTGGTGCTCTCCGCAAACAGCGTGGAGGAAGGCGTGCTCGGCCTGCTCGAAAAAGCCGACGCCGCGAATCATGAACTCGTGACCCTGTTCTACGGCGAAGGTATGACCCATGCCGAGGCCAACCGCATCAAGGATGTGATTGGCGGCAAATATCCCGCGCTCGAGATCGAGGTGCAGGAAGGCGGCCAGCCGCATTACCAGTTCATCGTGTCAGTGGAGTAAATTCATCATCAGGCGGGGTGGACTTTGCAGAGTCCACCCCGCCTTTTATTTTCCGCTGCCGAGGACGGCGGCCAAAACAGACAAATGAAAATTGGCATCGTAACCGACTCAACCTGCGACATCCCCGCCCACCTGGTCGAACAGCATGGTCTGGAGGTCATTCCCTCGATCCTGGTGTTGGAGGACAGGGAATACATCGACGGGCGGAACATCACCCGCGACGAGTTCTACAAGCGCCTGCCCGCCCTGCGCACCCCGCCGACGACGGCCGCGCCCGCGTTGGGCGAATACTCGTCCCGTTACGAGTCCCTGCTCAGCCAGGGCTGTGAGCACGTTCTGTCCATTCATGCGGCGGGGAAATTGACTTCCATCATTCAAACCGCCTACCTGGCAGCCAGGGACTTCCCGGGCAAGGTCACCTGTATCGACAGCGGCTCGCTCTCGCTGGGACTTGGCTTCCAGGTGCTGGCCGCCGCTGAAGCCGCCGAACTGGGACTGCAGGCAGCGCTCGCCGCGATCGAATCCACCCGCAAGCGGCTGACCGTCAACGCCGCGCTGGATACGATGGAATACCTGCGCCGCAGCGGGCGCGTCCCGGGCGCAGTGGCCGCGCTGGGGGGCCTGCTCTCGATCAAGCCGCTGGTGGATCTGACCGACGGCGTGGTCAAGGCGATTGCCGCCGCGCGCACCACCCACCAGGCCAACGAACGCATGTTGAATTTCCTGCTCGACCTGGGTCCCCTGGAACGCCTGGCCATCATGCACTCGGGACTCGAATCGCGCGCCCGGGAATTCCTGACCGTGCTGATGCAAAAAGCCAGCCAGTCCGTGCCGCGGGACATTCTGCTGGTCAACGTGACCACGGTCATCGGCACACACGTCGGTCCGCATGGGCTGGGGTTTGCGGCGGTGAAGGCAGGTGCCGTTTAACTACGCGCGTCTGTCACGTACTTTTTGACCTCGGCAGCCATTTCGCCTTTCCACATTTTGTAATACATGACCATGTCGCAAATGCCCGCCTTCAACGGGTATCGAAAGGTGGCAGGAACATTTCGCTCGACCAGGAAGTGGCCGATCCAGGCAAAAGTGTAAGAGGTCATCACCCCAAGAACCGCCACGGGCAGGGAACGCTGAACTGCGGCCAGGAACAACCAGATGAACAGATTAGTGTTTCCTATGAAATGCAGCCAGCGGGTGCCTGGGCGGCTGTGAGCGCGGACGTAAAAGGGCCAGAAATTGTATAGCGAATTCAGGTAGCTTTTGATCATACTCACGCTCCATGCCTATTTTATTTTTTGTCGCCCGTATTCTGTCCCTGCTGCGCCTGCCGTTTGCCGTGCTTCCGTACCTGATCAAACTGGCCTTACGGTATTTCCTGAAGGATGCTTTTGAAGCATTCTGGAGCCAATACTCTGTCCAGGCGGTGCGTACAGCGGGGGACTTTTTTAACTTGGGATGTACTGCCTGGATATTTTATCTTTTTTTGGCATCACATTCACCCAGTTGGCTTGCTTTGCTTGTCGACATATCCGCGGCAGCCGAATGCGTCAGGCTCATCACCGAAAAAGGCATCATGATTTTGAGCGCCTTCTGGCAGGCGCTTCCGCATCGCAGAATCGCCCAATGGATGCGTGGCAGAACATATTCCCGCCCTTTGCAGCGATACGCCAGTTATTATGTGTTGACAGATGCGCAACGGTTGGAAAGGTCCATGCGTAGGCTGAAAGCCCTGGTCAAACTCCGTGGCACAGACCAAACGGCGGCAAAGATGAGGTACGTGACGGCCTTCCGCATTGTGCCTGATGGGCTGGGCCTGCGTTCGGGCGCGGTTCGTGACGTTGCACGCGGGGAGATATTCGTTCACGCCGGCTGGTCCAGCAACCCCGATCTTCTGCGTGGAATTGCCCTGCGCCGTTCCCCATGGATTTTCGATCCGCGATATTTGCGGCGTCCTTTCCGCTATCGAACGGAGGCAAACCATCTTATGACGCTTTTGGTTTTCGAGAACGCCTGTTTATGTCCCCTGTTTGCCATATATCAGTTCGGACACGAGATCAAATCTGCGCGTTACGAGATTTTCTTCCAGTTTTTTCGTTGGTCAGGCGTTGAAATCGAGCCGACGGTCCGCGCAAATGGAACCAACCGCCCCGATATCGTTGCGCGGATTCTTGTGTCGGGTTGGGCAAAGGCAACGACAACCCCGCGACCACTGTGGAGGGATGGGGAAGTCATCGCCGACCTAGACGGACAACCGCTTCCATCCGCCCTGGCAATTGCAGAAAGATATACTTTTCCAGTAAAATATGTCCGTGAAGTGTTAATCCCCAAGCTGTTGGCTGCTCGTGAGAAGATCCTGCAGCGCAGCATTTATGCGTGCCGCTCCCAGGAGCCACATCGTAGTTGAGGATGTTCCCGGAACTGTCTCATTTTCGAGGAGTAAACCATGAAGAAAGCCGTCAATAAAGTGTACAAGTTCCTGGCCTTGTTGGTTTTCCTGGCCGTGGCCGGCATCTGCGTCTTGATTGGATTGGGACCAGTCATTTTCCCCCAGTCCAGCGCGAACGTTTAAGAGACCAGTTCCTGCAAGTTCCTGATCCGCACATCGGCAATCAGGCCCATGAGACGATTTTCGGGAGCATGGGGATGCAGCCAGATGGTTTTCATGCCAAATGCCCTGGCGCCTGCAATATCCATTGGGTTGACGCCCGTATAACCAAATTCGTGGACCGGCAGGTCCACTTTTTGTGTAATTAGTTCATACGCCTGGAGGTCAGGTTTATAGGCGCGCACGGCATCCACGCTCAATGCGGCATCGAGGAGTGGGACAAGCTGATTATGTTCGAGCACTGCATCCAGCATGGCCTGTGTTCCGTGGGAGAGCAGGATCAGTTGGTAGCGGCTTCGCAGGAAGCCCAAAATTTGCCTGACTTCGGGGAAGGTTTCCAATGTCAGATACTGCGAGCATAATTCCTGCCGCACCTGGGGAGTCATGACCACCTGGAAATGGCGGCATGCATCCTCCAATGCCTGTTCCATGAGTGTCCAGAGGTTTCGATACCGACGGGTCAGGACGCATTGCCGCGTATAAGCCAGTTGTCGCTCACGCCACCAGTACAGGATCTCGCGTCCCCTGCCAGGGACAACTGCTTCAAATGCCGGGGTTGCAGATTCCAGATCGAACAGCGTGCCAAATCCATCAAAAACCAAAGCCCGCAACTCCAAATGTTTAATCCCGGATATTGGCATGGGTTCTCTCGTAAAAAACGGTGACGGCAGAGAATGTCATTCCAAAGATGCCCAAGTCTTTCCTGATTTGGGCATTTTCTTTGTGTAGACTTACATGTTTATTTCGCTCTCACCGCACTCGACCCGCGCTTCAACAGATTCCCCTTCAGGATCACGGTCCGCGCAGAGCGGTTGGGATTCGATAACCGTTGGAAGAGCAACTCGACCGCCGTGCGGCCGATCTCCTCGGTGGGCTGGGCGATGACCGTGATGGGCGGGTCGACGAATTCGCCCCATTCGGTCACGTCGAAGCCGACCAGCGCAATCTCCCCGGGGATATTCATCTTGAACTCGCGGATGGCCTGGAAGGCGCCCGCGGTCAACATGCTGTTGCTGGTGAAGATGGCATCCGGACAATCCGCGCCCTGCAGCAGGGCGGAAGCCGCCGAGAAGCCCGAGCGGATGCGCGGCGAGACGAACTCCACGGAGAACGGACTTAATCCATTGGCCTTGAGCGCATTTTTGAATCCCTGGCTGCGTTCGGGACCGGTGGTGCTGGCGTCGCCGAACAGGCCCGCGATCTTGCGGTAGCCGTTTGCCAGCAGGTGCTCGGTCAATTCGTAGGCGGCGCTGACGTTGTCGAGCAGCACCATGTCCGCTTCCTTGTTTTGCATGGAGCGGTCGATCAGCACGGTGGGAATGTCGAAGTGGAAATCAGCGGCCTGGGTGCAAAACTGATTGGTGGGGGAGAAGATGATGCCCGCCACGTTCTCGTCGTGCAGCAGGTTCAGGTAGAGCATTTCCTTTTCGGGATTCTCGTCCGTGTTGCACATGAGCACGGAGTAGCCCTTTTCATAGGCGGCATCCTCCACGGCGCGGCCAATGGCGGTGAAGAACGGGTTGCGAATATCAGAAACGACCAATCCGATCTTGGCGCTTTTCTGGGCGCGCAGACTGCGCGCCACCAGGTTGGGACGGTAATTCAACTCGGCGATGGCGGCCATCACGCGCTCGCGCGTTTCGGGGCGGATGGGCGGTTTGTTGGCCAGTACCCTGGATACGGTGGCGGTGGATACCCCCGCGGCTTTGGCGACATCTTTGATGCTTGTCATGCCTCCATTATATCATTTTATGTAACAGAAAGTGAAAACGATTACCTAAAATTACGCTAATTCCTGGCCTGTAATTTTCATTTCATTCCGAAAGCGACGTGAAAATTATATTTAGTTGTCGAAAAAGGAAGAAAAGATTAGAGCTTATCGACGTGTTCGGGAAACATCTTGACAATAGTAATGTAATCGTTTACACTATTGTCAGCAAACAACTTACAGTTTTCAATGCCGCCCGGACGTTTCATCTCCACCCCAACCCGATCATGAGGTCTTCATGCTGGAACTAAGCGCAGAGCAAATCAAGTTGAACGCTTCGCCAAAAAGCAAGGATGAGGCGATTCGGCAGGTGGCGCAATTGCTGATCGAGAACGGCAACATCGATCCAAAGTATCTGGACAGCATGTTCCACCGCGAGCAGGTCTCGAATACCTACCTGGCCAACGGCATCTCCATCCCGCATGGCATGCCCGAAAATCGCGAGTACATTCTCAAGACGGGTATTGCGGTTTTACAGGTGCCCGCAGGCGTGATCTGGAACGAAGGCGAGACTGTCCAACTCGTGGTTGGCATCGCCGCCAAGTCTGATGAACATCTCGGCATCCTGCGCAAGCTGACGGGTGTGGTCTCCGACGAAGAGGAAGCTGCCCGCCTGGCCGTCACCGCCGACAAACTCGACATCATCGAATCTCTCACGGGACAACGTCCCGAAGCCCCCACCTCCCTTACAACCGATTTCGACCAATACTTCGACGCCGTGGTTATCAACGCCACGGGGCTGCACGCGCGTCCCGCCACAGAGTTGGTGACGATTGCGAAACGGTACCAGGCCAAAGTCCGCGTGCGGAACGGGATGCAGGTCGCAGACGGGAAAAGCCTCGTGTCGCTGCTCCAGTTGGGGGCGGGCAAGGGGACATCCATCCGCGTATCCGCCGAAGGCGTCGATGCCGAAGAGACTTTGCACGCGCTGAAGGCTGGCATCGAGAGCGGCCTCGGCGAAGAAGAACCCGTTTCATCCTCCCGCGGACAGTTGGCCTGGGCCCCCAAAACGGTGGGCCTCGCCTTTGCGGGCGTGCCCGCCTCGGACGGCATCGCCGTCGGCCCGCTGTGCCAACACCGCCCAAAGAGCATCGTGGTGGAAGATGCGTCCACCAGTCCACGCACAGGCAAACGCCAGTTCGAGACGGCGGTGGAATCGGCAAAGAAGGAACTACGCAAACTTTATGAAGAGGTGAAGACCCGCCTCGGCTCGGGGCAGGCTTCCATCTTTTTGGTGCACGCCGAATTTTTGGAAGACAGTGAATTGCTGAATGCCGTGGCTGCGTTGATAGAGGAAAAGCACAGCGCCGCCTGGTCATGGCAGGAAACCATCCGCGCGCGCACCGACGGGTTGATGAAACTCGATGATCCCGTGATGGCGGGTCGCGCCATGGACTTGAGCGACGTGGGCCAGCGCGTGCTGCGTCACATGCTGGGCGTGGCGGATGAATCCCCGACCACCTCACACGTGCCCTCGGTACTGATTGCCGACGACCTGACCCCCTCCGACACCGCCCACCTCGACCCCGACCTGATCCTGGGCTTCATCACTGCCAAGGGCGGGCCGACCTCGCACACCGCCATCATCGCGCGCGCGATGGGCATCCCCGCCGTTGTGGCGGCAGGCCCCGCCGTGCTCGAAATCGCCAGCGGCGCGACCTGCATCCTGGACGGCTTCAATGGGCAGCTCTATCTCGACCCGCAGGCCGAGGATGTGGAAAGCGCCCAGCAGTTGCACGAGGAAATCCAGCGCCAGTTGAGCGTGGACTTTGCCGAGCGTTTCGCCGAAGCCCGCACCACCGACGGCGCGGAGATCGAAGTCTTCGCCAACGTCAACCGCGTGGCCGATGCGATCAAGGCGGTGGAATATGGCGCGCAGGGCGTGGGCCTGATGCGCACCGAGTTTCTGTTCCTCGACAGCGGCAAGACCCCCACCGAAGATGAACAATATGAAGTCTATCGCGACATGGCCAAGGCCCTCGGCGGCCGCCCGCTGACCATCCGCACGCTGGACATCGGCGGCGACAAGCAGGTGGCGCACCTCGACCTGCCGAAAGAGGATAACTCTTTCCTCGGCATTCGCGGCATCCGCCTGTGCTTTGCGCGCCCCGACCTGTTCGTGCCGCAGCTGCGCGCCATCTATCGCGCCGCGAAGGAAGCCAACATCCGCATCATGTTCCCGATGATCTCCACCTACGAGGATGTCGTCCGCGCGCTGGAGATGACCGAGGCGGTGCGCGTCGAACTGAATGCGCCGAAGATCGAGATCGGCATCATGGTCGAAGTCCCGTCCGCCGCCATCCTGGCCGACCAGTTCGCCAGGCTGGTGGACTTCTTCTCTATCGGCACCAACGATCTGACCCAGTACACGCTGGCGATGGATCGCGTCCACCCGCAGCTGGCCAAGCAGGCCGATGCGCTCAACCCCGCCGTGCTGCGCATGGTGGACATCACCGTCCGCGCGGCGACGAAGGAAGGCAAGTGGGTGGCGGTCTGCGGCGGCGCAGCCAGCGACATCAAGGGCGCGGCCATCCTGGCGGGCCTGGGCGTGAAGGAACTGAGCGTCACCGTGCCGACCATCCCGACCATCAAGGCGCACATGCGCAAAGTCTCGCTGGTGGAACTCCAGACGCTGGCCCAATCCGCGCTGGGCTGCCGCACGGCGACCGAGGTGCGCGCGCTATGAGAATTGCAACCGTTACGCTCAACCCTGCCATCGACCAGACCGTGTCCACGGATGATTTCCAGATCGGGACGGTCAACCGCGGACGCGCGATGCGCTTCGATGCGGGCGGCAAGGGCGTGAACGTGGCCTCCTTCCTCGCGGACTACGGCATGGACGTGGCTGTGACAGGTTTCCTGGGCGTGGAAAACGCATCCATCTTCGAACGGCATTTCGCGCACAAGAAGATCGCCGACCATTTCGTGCGCATCCCCGGCGAGACGCGCGTCAACGTGAAGATCACCGACGAGCGCAACCAGGAGACCACCGACATCAACATGCCGGGCCAGGCCGCAGACGAGAACAAAATTCATGACCTGCTCGATCAGGTCGATTTCCTGGCTGAGACGTGCGATTGGTTCATCCTGGCGGGCAACCTCCAGCCGGGGCTGGCCCCCGATTTTTACGGACAGATCATCAAAATCCTGAAGCGGAAGAACAAGCAGATCGTGCTCGACACGAGCGGAGACGCCCTGTTCGCGGGCCTGTTGGCGGGGCCGAGCATCCTCAAGCCCAACGTGGATGAGTTGAGCCAATTGACGCGCGAAACCTTGAGCGGCCTGCCTGCGATCCACAAGGCGGCGCGCTCCCTGCTGAACGCGGACACGCGGCTGGTGGTCATCTCGATGGGCGGAGAGGGCGCCCTGTTCGTTGAGCGGGACCAGGCTTTCGTGGCTAGGCCGCCGATGGTAGCGGTTAAGTCCACGGTCGGCGCGGGGGATGCGATGGTAGCCGGGCTGGTGGCCGGGCTGACCCAAAATCTGAAACTGACCGAGTGTGCCCGCCTGGCGACGGCGTTCTCGTTGAGTGCGATCACCCGCCTGGGGCGCGGACGTCCCGAAGCAGGCGTGATCGATGCGTATAAAAAACAAGTCACCATCACCCCCTTTGTGATCGAGCAGCCGCAGGGCTGACTGGTCAAAGCCATTATCAACAAGGAGAATCAAATGGCAAAGATCGTAGCAATTACCTCATGTCCCACGGGGATCGCGCACACCTTCATGGCCGCCGAAGGCCTGGAACGCGGCGCGAAAAAACTGGGTCACACCATCAAGGTGGAGACTCAGGGTTCCATCGGCGCGGAGAACAAGCTGACCACGAGCGAGATCGCGGAAGCCGACCTGGTCATCATCGCCGCCGACACCAGAGTGGATCTCAGCCGCTTCGGAGGCAAGAAAATCTATGAAACCTCCAGCAACGCGGCAATCAAAGATGGAGTGAGCGTCATCAACGCGGCGCTGGCTTCGTAACACACACAAGAGGAGAGCAAAGAAATGGCAACAAACAAGGCAAGTTTCTCGGGTGCCTACAAGCACCTCATGACGGGCGTGTCCTACATGATCCCGTTCGTGGTCGCAGGCGGTCTGCTGATCGCCGTCGGTTTTGCCGCGCGCGGCATCTACGCCTATGACGCCACCCTGGCGCTGGACGGCTCCACCATGGAAGCCACTGCCTGGACCACCTTCTGGGCGAACATCTTCGCCATCGGCGCCAAGGGCGGTTTTGGCCTGATGGTTGCCATCCTGGCGGGCTACATTTCCTACTCCATCGCTGACCGCCCGGGCCTGGCCCCTGGCATGATCGGCGGCATCCTGGCTGGTGTGACCGGCTCGGGCTTCCTCGGCGGCATCATCGCCGGTTTCGTGGCTGGTTACTTCACCCAGTGGCTCAATGGACTTATCAAACTGCCGCGGAACCTGGCAGGTCTCAAGCCCGTCCTGATCCTGCCGCTGGTCAGTTCCCTGGTGGTCGGCCTGGTGATGTTCTACGTGGTCGGCGTGCCCGTCAAGGCTGCGCTGGACGCCCTGACCACCTGGCTGACCGGTATGCAGGCGGGCAGCGCCGCCCTGCTCGGTTTGATCCTCGGCGCCATGATGGCCTTCGACATGGGCGGCCCGGTCAACAAAGCGGCCTACGCCTTCTCGGTTGGCCTGCTCTCCAGCAATGTCTCCCTGCCGATGGCCGCTGTGATGGCCGCTGGCATGACCCCTCCGCTCGGCATCGCGCTGGCCGCGTTCCTCTTCAAGAATCGCTTCACCGTGGATGAGCAGGAAGCCGCCTCCTCCACCGCCATCCTCGGCATCTCCTTCATCACCGAAGGCGCGATCCCCTACGCCGCCCGCGACCCGTTTGCGGTTATCCCCTCCATCATGGTTGGGTCGGCCGTCGCCGGCGCCATCTCGGCGGTATCGGGCTGCCAGTTGCACGTCCCGCACTGCGGCATCTTCGTGCTGCCCATCCCGAACGCGGTCGACAACCTCGGCATGTACGTGGTGGCCCTGCTGGCTGGCACCCTGGTGACCACGGGTATGCTCTTCCTGCTGAAGAAACCCGTCCCCGCCGAAGCTGCGGAAGCCTAGTCATCCCGACAACAAAAAAACGTCCAGCCCTGCAAGCTGGACGTTTTTGATTCCCTGAAATCCTAGGGCAAGGGCTGGGAGGGGACTTCCTCCTCCAACGTGGAAAGCCTCGGCGCGAACAACACAGCCAGGATGCCCACGGTCAACACAACCGTAACCGCCGCCCCGCCCTCCGGGCCGAAGGCGCCGCCCGTTACCCAATCGGGACCTGCCGCCTGGAGATTGAATAGCATCCCGCCGCCGGTCTCGGTGCCGCTGACCGCCAGCCCGAAGACGTTTCCCTGCACCCAGTTCCAGACCGTATGCAGGGCGCTGATGCCCCACAACGAACCCTCGCGCATGGCATACAGGCCCGCGAACACGCCAAACAACGCCAGGTTGACCAGCGCCAGCACGCTCAGCCCGGGATTCAAGGCGTGCATGACGGAAAACAGAATGGACGAGACCAGCAGTCCCACCCAGGGACGGTAACGCGCGCCCAGCACGGGCAGCACCCAGCCGCGCATGACCACCTCCTCGCCGCCGCCCTGCACCACCCAACCGAGCAGCACGACCAGCACCCCGCCCAGCGCAGCCACCCCCTGATTGGATGGGTCGCCCTGTTCGAAGGACAGCGTCCCCAACACAGCCAGAATGGCGACCGCACCCGCAAACATCCCCGCGCCAATCAGGAATCCGCGGCCGTATTGCAGGAGCGCATTTTTGAGTTCGTACCCCAACGTCCAAACGGGACGCTTCTCAAAGAAGCGCACCCACAGTCCCACGAACACGTAGGTCAGGAAGAATCCCGAGATCAACAGCAGAGCCATCCACACCCCTGAAACCAGGGGCGGCATCCCCTCCAGGGTCAACACCACCTCGGACAACCCGTATATGGCCGCCATTAGAATATAGACTGGGATCACCCCAAATCCCGCCACAAACATGAACAACAACGAAAGCGGCATGACTGCGAGGATATGCGTCAGCCGTTTGCCCTGGCGCGCCAGTTCGAACAACCTGCTGTTGGAAAACCAGTCCATCCTGAAAGCTCCTTGCGTGGGATTGGGTGATTATATAATGCCTGCGGGTATGGTAAACCGTGCAGCCAGCAATCTATAATCTTTTCTTAATCAGATTTCGGTCTCCCGCTGCGTCAAAAGGGCATCGTCATCATTCGAAAGAAGGAGAATTTATCATGAGCGATCTTCAAAAGGCAACCCTGGCAGGCGGCTGTTTCTGGTGTCTGGAAGCCGTCTTCGATCAACTCAAGGGCGTGGTCTCGGTCGAGTCGGGCTACGCGGGCGGGCGCGTCCCCAACCCGTCCTACCAGGCGGTCTGCACGGGCATGACGGGGCACGCCGAAGTGGTGCAGGTCACCTTCGACCCGTCCGTGCTGGATTACGCCGACCTGCTGCGCGTCTTCTTCACCATCCACGACCCGACCACGCTCAACCGGCAGGGCGCGGATGTGGGCACGCAGTACCGCTCGGCCATCTTCACCCACGACGAGTCCCAGCGCGCCGCCGCCGAGGCCGTCATCCGCGAAATCGGCGAGTCGCGTTTGTGGGCAGACCCCATCGTCACCGAGGTCACGCCGCTGGACAAATTCTACGTGGCCGAGGATTACCACCAAGAATACTTCATCCACAATCCCAACCAGCCTTATTGCCGCGTGGTGGTCGAGCCAAAGGTGGCCAAATTCCGCAAGCACTTCGTGGACAGGTTGAAGAAGCAGCCTGTATAAAGATAAAGACCCTAAATGTCCCCAAACCTTTAGGGTCTGATTTTTTGTTATACTACCGCATCATTATGACGAACGAGACTCTTTCGCCCACCTTTACCATCCGCGACGTGCCCGTGTACGGCGACGCCATCCTCGCGCCCATGGACGGCTACTCCGACTGGCCGTTCCGCTCGCTGTGCCGCGAGCTGGGATCGGCCATGAGCTACACCGAGTTCGTCAAGGTGGAGAAGATCCTCAGCCGCTCGAAGCAGCCTGCCAAGAAATTGTATTTCGAAGCGGTCGAACGTCCCGTCACCTTTCAACTGTACGGAGACAATCCCGACACCATCCTCGAAGCGGCCCTGCGCGTGCAGGAATGGGGTCCCGACGTCATCGACATCAACATGGGCTGCCCCGCCAAGAGCATCTCGGACCGCGGCGCGGGCGTGGGCATGATGAAGTCCCCGCTCAAGATCGCCGAGACCTTCAAGAAGTTGACCTCCGCGCTGAAGGTGCCTGTCACAGGAAAGATCCGCCTGGGCTGGGAGAAGGACAAGAATTACAAGCTGATCGCCCGCATCGTGGAGGAGAACGGCGGCGCGTTGATCGCCATCCACGGGCGGACGAAGGAACAAAGCTACGGCGGCGTCGCGGATTGGGACGCCATCGCCGAGGTCAAGGCGGCGGTCAAGATTCCCGTCATCGGCAACGGGGACGTCAAACGCGTCGAGGACATCCAGCGCATGAAGCGCCACACGGGCTGTGACGCGGTCATGATCGGACGCGGCGCGCTCTCCAACCCGTGGATCTTCTCGCGGCTCGACCGTGAACAGGTCACGCCTGCGCAGGTGCGCGAGACCGTGCATCGTCAGCTCGAAAAGAGCGTCGACTTCTACGGCGAAGAGGACGGCCAGCGCCTGTTCCGCAAGTACGCGGTGCAATACCTGTTATTGAAAACGCTGGATCGGGAAACCCGCAAGAACATTCTGAGCCAGCGGCCCACCGGGGAATTCATGGCCCTGCTGGATCAGGTGTACGCGACCCTGTAGCCTGCCATTCCATTGGCCATCCGTTTTTCCACAAATGGGCGGCGCGAAAATTTACTTCCTGTTTTGCAAGAGGTTGAATGAAAAAATACTGGCCCACCCTGCGCGATTACATTTTGATCGGCGTTAGTTCCGTCATGCAGGCCTTTGCCCTGCGTCTGTTTTTTGTGCCCGCAAACCTGGCCTCGGGCGGGGTCAGCGGCATCGCGCAGCTGCTCAACCATTACACGGACTGGCCCATCGGCCTGATGGTCTTCCTGGGCAACATCCCGCTGTTCCTGCTCGGCTGGCGATTCCTGGGCGGGCGGAGCTTTGCCCTGCGCACGGCCTTCGCCATCGTGACCTACTCCCTGCTGGCGGACCTGGTTCTGAAACTACCGCTCTTCGCTCCCCACGGCGCGGCCACACAATTGATCGCCGACCTGCAGGGCGACATCTTCCTCAACGCATTGTACGGGGCCATCGTCAGCGGCATCGGCTTTGGGCTGGTCTATCGCGCGCGCGGCACCAGCGGCGGCTCGGACATCCTGGCGCGCATCCTCAATCACTGGCGCGGCGTGCCGATGACGCAAAGCTACCTGATCGTGGATACGGCCGTCATCCTCTCGGCGGGATTCGTCTTCGGCTGGAAGGAGGCGCTCTACTCGATGATCACGCTCTACGTCAGCGGCATCGTGGCCGAGACCACCCTCGAAGGCGGCGGGACGGTGCGCACCGCGATGATCGTCACCGATCATGCTGAAGCCGTATCCAAAAGGATCATCGATGAACTGGTGCGCGGCGTAACGCTCCTCGAAGGCACGGGCGGATTCACAGGCGCGGCGCGTCCTGTGCTGTACTGCGTCATCACCCGCGCGGAAGTGGCGGCGCTCAAGTCCATCGTGCATGAGGTCGACCCGAAGGCGTTCATGGTCATTGGCGTGGCCCACGAGGCCCTGGGCGAGGGATTCGGGCCGTTGAAGCAGCAGTAAAAAATAACCACGAAGAAGCGAAGGGCGCAAAGAAAATCTTTGCGCCCTTCATCGTTAATTTTCCGTGCCGCTCCGCGGTATCCGCGTAATCCGTGTCCAATTGCCTTACGAGAATTGCAACACCACCCCTGCGATCAGCAAAAACTGACCGGCGTGATACAGGCTGATGTTCAACACCCGTCCGCGCGGCATGGGCTGGATGAACTTGTTCCAGGCCAGCACGATATCCGAGGCGTAGAACAACAGCGCGCCCAGCGCCACGAAAGCGGAGGCCAGCGCGCTCCATTGCACGTTGGAGAGGGTCAGCAGCGCCGAGAGCAGCATCAGGGTGATGACCGCACCGTAGATTGCCACAGGGATCCCCATGCGCGACTGGCCCGAGGCATGCACGCCTGTCAGGATGCGCCGCATGACCCGCACCGCGCTCAGGCCGACGATCAGCCCAAGCAGGACGCTCCACATTGTGACCGGCGGGAGCGGGGTGTTGAATCCCACCAGGTAGGCGAGGTGTCCCAGCAGAAAGGCCGCCAGCCCGAACACGAAGAAACGATCCAGCCAGAGCAGGAACACATCCCACGCCAGCGAGAGCAGGGCTCCCAGCCCAAACCACAGCGCCGCGCCCTGCCAGCCTGTGGACAGGTACAGCCAGGCGGACAGGCAGATCATCACCGCAGGCTTGGCGATGAATTCCAACGAGCGCCTGCCGCTCCACAACGCATACGATTCCAACCCCGCGAACAAAATTGCCAGAATTGGCAAAACAGCCATCCCAATCTCCTTGTTCCAATTCAAAGGGCGACCCGGCAGGTCGCCCCTACATATCACTTCTTCTTTCTTGTATCTTTCTTTTTCCCGCCTTTGATCTTGTACCCAAAGCGTTGCAGCGCATTCTCGTCCTTGCGCCATTCCTTGAGCACCTTCACACGCAACTCCAAAAAGACAGGCCGCCCGCCCATCGACTCGATCTCCTTGCGCGCCGAGGAGCCGATGCGCTTGAGCATCGAGCCGCCCTCGCCGATGACGATGCCCTTCTGCGACTCGCGCTCCACGAAGATCGTGGCGGCGATGTAGGCCATGCCGTTCTCGCGCTCAGCAAACTCGTCGATGCGGACGGCGATGCCGTGCGGCACCTCGTCACGCAGGTTGAGCAACGCCGCCTCACGCACCAGGTCCGCGGCGATGTCGCGTTCGTACGAGTCGGTCACCTGGTCCTCGGGATATTCGGGCGGACGCTTGGGCAGGACTTCCGTCAGCGCGGCGATCAGCTCGGGCAATCCGCTGCCGTTGCGGGCCGAGACCTGCTGGACCTTGGGCTGGATCAGCAAATTGGAGTACGCCTCCGCCCGGGCGGGAATCGCCTCGGGCGCCGGCAAATCGATTTTGTTCAGGACCAGGAAGCGGGGCGTGCGCATCGAGACGCGGTTGAGCAGGTCGGCCACCGCCTTGTCCTCCTCGGCCGGCTCATCGGAAATATCCACCACGAACAGGATCGCATCCACGTGTTCGAGCGACTCCTGCGCCTCCTGGTTGAGGAACTCACCCAGCTTATGGCGCGCCACGTGCAGGCCAGGCGTATCGACAAAAACGATCTGCGCGGACTCGTTGGTCAGGATGCCCAACTGACGGCGGCGCGTGGTCTGCGGCTTGGGCGAGACTGCCGCGATCTTCTGTCCGAGCAGCGCATTGACGAGCGTGGACTTGCCCACGTTCGGGCGGCCGATGACGGCCACGAAACCAGAGCGAAAATTTTCAGTATTCATTGTTTTTTCCAATTCACAACCACCAAACTTGAGATGATCAGCACCGCGCCTGCCAGCAGTTGCCAGGAGAGATGCTCATTTAAAAAGAGGACGCCCAGGATCACGCCGCCCAGCGGGAAGACGTAGGTAACCATCGTGGCGCGCGTCGGGCCGATCTCGTGGATCAGGTAATAGTTAAGGATCAGCGCCAGGCCCGAGCCGAGCACGCCCAGCCACAGCAGCGCGATCCACGTGATGGGCAGGTGCGGAATCTCGAACGGGCTTTCCGCGATGGGCGCGACGATCCACATCAGCGCCGTGGCCGAAACGAGCGGAGCTGCGCCGCGCACCAGGCCGGACGCATGGGCGGTGGTGCGGCGCGCGTACACGGCGCTGCCCGCATAGAACAGGCTGGCCAGGACGACCGCGCCCTGCCCAAGCAGGGAACTTTGCGAGGCGTGCATATCCTCGCTCATCAGGACGATCACGCCCGCAAAACCGACCAGCAGGCCGATGACTTTTTGAGCGGTCATTTTGTCGTCGTGCAGGTACAGGTGCGCGATAACGATGGTAAAAAGCGGCACGGTGGCATTGAGGATCGAAGCCACGGCCGAGTCGATTACCTGCTCGCCCCACGAAATCAGGAAGAACGGGATGGCCACGCTGGTAATACCGATAATGATGAACGAGGTCCAGGTCTTGCGGTCGCGCGGCCACTCCACGCGCTGGATGAAAACCGCCCCGCCCGCGAAAAGCAGTCCGAACAGCACACGGAAGGCGACCAGCGTCATCGGGCCGATCTCGGACACCGCGATCTTGATCCACAGGAACGAGGAACTCCAGATCGTCCCGAGCAGGATAAAAACAAGCCAATGTTTGGGTTTCAAAAACTCACTCCTTTAGCGGGGTGAGTTTATCACAACAAACGTATCGTTTTGTCATCCTGAAGGCGCGTTCGCTGCGCCCGAAGGATCCCGCTCGTTGTGATGAGATTCTTCGCTCCCTTCGGTTGCTCAGAATGACACAATTTTTTACTCCTTCGTAATCAACCGCACCTGCGTATCGTAGAAAAAATAATCCCAGGCCCAGTTGATCAGCACCACGATGCGGTTGCGGAAGCCGATCAGGCGATAGATGTGCAGGAAGACCCAGATCAGCCAGGCGATGAATCCGCTGAACGACAGGCCCCAGATGCGCGCCACGGCGGCGTTGCGTCCCACCGTGGCCAACAGGCCAGGATCCTTGTAATGGAAGGGACGCAGGACCTCACTGGCGAGGATGCGGCGAATATTCTCCGCCACAGAGTCGGCCTGCTGGAGCGCCACCGTCGAAAGCATCGGCAGCGGATGGCCGTTCCCATCTTCGACGTAGGCCATGTCGCCGATGACGAAGACCTCGGGATGCCCAGGCAATTGCAGCGTGGACTCGGTCACCACGCGGCCCGCGCCTGCCTGCCGCACCCCAGCTTCGACGCCAGCCCTGCCGCCTTCACGCCCGCCGTCCAGATCAGGGTGTGCGCAGGGATGATCGTGCCGTCGGCCAGCGTGACCCGCTCGCCGTTGTAGTCGGTTAATTTGGCGTTGAGCAGCACCTCCACGCGCTTGCCCGTCAACAGTCGCTGTGTGGATTGGCGCAATTCGTCGGGATAGGCGGGCATGACGGTCGGCCCCGCTTCGAGCAGCAGCACGCGCGCCTCGTTCATGTCGATGGCGGGATACTCCTTGACCATCACGTGGCGGATCAACTCAGCCAGCGCGCCCGAAGTCTCGACTCCCGTCGGGCCTGCGCCAACCACGACGAAGGTCAGCAGGGCGCGGCGTTTGTCGGCGTCCGCTTCACGGCTGGCGCTCTCGAAAGCCGAAAGCAGGTGATTGCGCGTCTGCACCGCGCTCTCCACGTTCTTCAGGTCAAAGCCGTTGCGCTCGACCGAATCCAGGCCGAAGAAATTCGTCTGTCCGCCCGCAGCCAGGATGAGATGATCGTAGGCAATGACCGAACCGTCCAGCTTGACGTAGCGCTCCGCCAGGTTGACCTCGGTCACTTCACCCATTTGGAAATTCAGGTTCTTCTGCCCGCGGAAGATGGTGCGGATGGGATAGGCAATCTGCGAAGGCACCAGGCCCGCGATGGCGATCTGGTACAGCAGCGGTTGGAATAAATGATAATTCTGGCGATCGATCAACGTGATGCGCACCGGCGCCTTCGCCAGTTTCCGCGCGGCCTGCAAGCCGCCAAATCCAGCACCGATAATGACCACGTGGGGGAGCTTCTCTGCGATCATGGGTCTCTCTCCTGTAGCGCAAGTTGGCAACTTGCGTCCTGTCTATTTGTGAAATATTACACTATTATTATAATAAAAAATATCCGAATTGTAAAGATTGCTACAAATTCTCCCCCATCAAAAACGCGGCCCGTCTCAGAGACGGGCCGCGTTTCGTTCATTGCCAAAACAGGAATTGATCGTATCCCAACATGGCCGTGTCGAGCGGAATGCCGCTCAGGCGAGCGAGCAATCCCACCAGCAGCCAAAAGCCGCGATTGATGAAGGGTACGTACCACAACACGATAAACACGATGATCGAAAGCGCGCCGCGCGTCTCGGCCAGTTTGACGCGCCACTCCATCGGCAGGTACGGTTCGAGCGCGCCGAAGCCGTCGAAGGGCGGGACGGGCAGCAGGTTCAGCACCACGGCCGAGACTTGCAGCAGGGCCAGGAAGGCCAGCCCAGGCCCGAAGACCGTATCTGCCAGCGAGGTAAAGCGCAGGGTCAGACCCAGGACCAGGGCCAGCAGGGCGTTCGAGAACGGACCCGCCAGCGAAACGGCCGTCTCCCAGCGCGGACCGCGCAGACGCCAGCGTTCAATGTACACCGCGCCGCCCGGCAGGCCGATCCCGCCGGCGACGAGGAACAATACGGGCAGGAGCAGCGAATAGACGGGGTGCGTGTACTTGAGCGGATTGAAGGTGAGGTAGCCCTTGTCCTTCACGGTATAGTCGCCGCCCTGGTAGGCCACGAAGGCGTGCGAGAATTCGTGCAGGCACAACGAGAAAACCCAACCGATCAACACAACGATAAAAGTCATTGGAAGGCCTCGATTTCTTTGCGGATCACGGTCACGGGGAATTCCGCGCCGTGGGAGGGATATACGGTCTGGATGCCCATCGGCAAAATTTTCCTCCAGCTCGCGATCATCAAATGGACGTCATCGGCCAACACGGGCAGGCCGGGCGTCCAGCGCAGGTACCAGTCGTTCATCGCCATGTCGCCGACCAGTGCATCGCCCGAGTCGAGCAGGACGCTGACGTGGCCCAGCGAATGTCCAGGCGTATACACGACCCGGCCTGGGATGCCATACTCCGCCAGCGACAGGCCGTCATCGCCGATGGACACATCCACCTTGACCGGCGGGAGTTTGGGATGCAGGAGCGTCTTCGCCAGTGCAGACATGGCGCGGCCGTAGGCGCCCACCCCGTTCGGGAAGGGCGACCTGCCCGTCTCGACCCAGGCCTGGTCCCGTTGGTGGACGGCGACCTGCGCCCCGCTCATCGCGCGGATGTCGCTCAGACAGGTGATGTGGTCCCAGTGCCCGTGTGTGATCACGATCAGATCGATCTGTTTGGGATCGACGCCCAGAGCGTTCATGCCGCGCACGAACGCCGGCGTCCCGCCCCATGCGCCCGCGTCGACGAGCACGGTGCGCTCGCCGCGCAGCAGGTAGCAGTTGCAGATCCCCACGGGGATGCGATGAAAGGAAAATGCCATGTGATGCTCCATCGGTTCACAACCTTGCGAAGGTTAGGTCACGAACAAACGTGCTCTTTTGAGCTTACAAGCCGTCCCAAACGGCAGTATCGTTGGATTCCAAACCTTCGCAAGGCTGTTCGAATCAATCCTCGTATCCATGCGGGTGGGACAGGTGCCAGTCCCAGGCGCTGGACAGGATCATGCGAATGTCATCGTACTGCGGCTGCCAGCCCAGCTCCTCGCGGATGCGGCGGGAGGAGGCCACCAAGCGGGCGGAATCGCCCGGGCGCCGCGGCTGCTCGACGGTCGGGATGGGGTGCCCGCTGACGGCGCGCGCCGCCTCGATCACCTCACGCACCGAATAGCCGTTGCCGCTGCCGACGTTGTAGACCAGTTCATCGGTTTCGCCCAGCGCGTCCAAAGCCAGCAGGTGCGCGGAGACGAGGTCGGCGATGTGGATGTAATCGCGGATGCAGGTGCCGTCGGGCGTGGGATAGTCGGTGCCGTAGATGGTGGCAGATTCGGCCTGTCCCAGCGCGATCTGCAAGACGCGCGGGATGAGATGCGACTCAGGCTGGTGCGCCTCGCCGCGCCCGGGCAGCGCCCCGCAGGCGTTGAAGTAGCGCAGCACACCCACGTGCAGTCCGTGGATCTGGCGGTACCACTCGAGGGCCTGCTCGGTCATCAGCTTGGTGTGCCCGTAGACGTTGGTCGGGCCGAGCGGCGAGTCTTCGCCCAGCGGCTCCTCGCTGGACTGATAGACCGCCGCCGTGGACGAGAACACGAAACGCTTCACGCCCGCGCGCACGGCCGTCTCGATCAATTGCAGCGAGTTGCCGAAATTGTTTTTGAAGAAGCGGCCCGGGTCCTTCATGGATTCGCCCGCCTCGATGAAGGCCGCGAAGTGCATGATCGCGTCGAACGGTTCGGCGGTCAGGGCGCGGGTCAGCGCGTCCGCATCGCCCAGGTCGGCATGGATGAACTTCGCGCCCGCGGGTACCGCCGCGCGATGCCCGGTGACCAGCGAGTCGTACACGGTGACGGTATGTCCCGCCTTGAGCAGTGCTTCTGCGGTAGCCGAGCCGATGTAGCCCGCGCCGCCGGTGACAAAGATGTTCATGGAGTCTCCTGAATGAGTATAGGTTTATTCAGCAAAACCTTGCGAAGGTTATTTTGCAACGTACACTTTCTTGATCCAAAAACAGGTTTTGGCTGCCTCCAACCTTCGCAAGGGTGGTTTCGGAGGTTGCTTCACCGGGCCTTCGGCCCTCCTCGCAACGATATTAATTTTCAGCCCAGCCCTGGGTGTACCAGCGCAGGTATTCCTCCACGTGCTGGCCCCAGTAGATTTCACTGTGATCGCCCGAATACACGTGGAATTCAAGCAGGATGCCGTACTGCGCCAGGATGCCGCTGAACAGGCGGGCGTAGCCCAGCTCCCGATCCTGGTCGCCCACGTCCAGCCACACGCGCGGAACCTGGTCGGGCGGAATGGCCTCCACCCAGTCCTCGATGAGTCCGCCGTCGCCGGTGAAGACGGCGGGCGAGTGCAAGCCCAACATGCCGAACAGCTCGGGGTGGGTCAGGCCGAGGTTCACGGTCCAGCCGCCGCCGCGCGAGAGGCCGCCCAGCGCGCGGTGCCCGCGGTCATCCAGGGTGCGATAGGTCTGGTCGATGTGGGGGATCAGCGCGTCGATCAAGCGCTCGCCGAACAGCGGACCCGGCGGCAGGTTCCAGTAGCGGTCATCGGGAAAGACGATGAGGAAGGGCGCAGCCTCGCCCGAGTGGATCAACTCGTCCGCGATGCGGGCCGCGCCGAGGCGCACCCACTGATCGTCGGTGTAGGTCTGTCCGTGCAGCAGGTAGAGCACGGGGTAGTGCGAATCCGTTTGCTGATCGTAACAGGGCGGCAGGTAGATGAGGAATTGTTGGGGCGGCTTGGTACTTTCGAGCACGCCCTCCTCCACGCGGCCCGGCTGGCTGAGACAGGCCGCCGGCGCGGCGGTGGGAGTCAGCGTGGGGGTGCGGGTGGGCGGAACGGGCGATGGGGTAATGGTTGGCGGGACGGCACTTGGGGTGAGGATGGCTTGATTCGACGGGGTGCAGGCGAAAAGTCCAAGAAGAACGGAACAGGCCAGCAAAGCCATTTTTGCTTGACGGGTCATCATCCTTCGCATTATACTCGCCCGGTCCATTCGGGGCGTGGCGCAGTCCGGTTAGCGCGCTTGCTTTGGGAGCAAGAGGTCGAAGGTTCGAATCCTTTCGCCCCGACACAAAAACACCGCCAATCTTTGATATGGCGGTGTTCATTTTGGAATAAAGATGTTCAGTTCTTGTTTATCAGAAAATAGCTAAATCATTTAGACCCTTTCCTTCATTCACTATTAATTTAATTACATCTTTAATTACTCAACCTAAACCAGAAGCCGTAAGTACATCTTCAGGTGCGTTTTTTTGTAGCTACGATTGCAATAATATATTCCAGAACCCATATCGTTCTTGATATTCTAAAAGCACAGAGCATAGAAAGAAACAAATTTAAATATAAAATCACATTAGAAGGATTAGCATCTTTATCACCTATCAAACCCACAAGGGCCATAACTGTTGAAGCTGCTAATACTTTTATTGTGGATTTAAACACATCCCATAATACAGAATAATGTTTACTTATCCTCAAAATCTCAAGTTTTTCATTTTGTGCGTACCCCAAAACAATAGAAACAGCCGTGATAGAAAAACCAAGCATCGACCCAAATATCGTAGCTAATGCATTATATAGTTCCTGACGACCATCACCAAAGAATTGTGATACAAAAACACCATTATTTATAGTTTCAGACCACACAACGAACAATAGGGAGCAAACAACTGCCAACACCATTTCAAGTGTAAGAAAATGTGCGCTCCAGTATTTCAAGATTGTTCTCATGTCATAAAACCATACTCGGCGACTGCTTTAGCTCATCTTTTAATTCTTCATAAGCCGATGCAATAGCTCTAAAAGCAGAGTTCGGATTGAGTCCTTTAGACTTATAGCCCATCCTCAAAATCTCTCTTTTAATAATCAACTTATCACTTAATAAATCGAGTGTAACATTTTTTTGTTTTTCGGCATCATAGCCTTTGATTACAAGTTTCTCAACATCATATCTAATATCTGGCTTTTTATACAATCGTTTAACTACATCATTCAGGTGATCGGCTAACCAACCCTTCGAGCGTTTGGCAGCTTTTAATATAATATCCATGTCAAGATCGCCATCACCTGACACTGCCATATATGTAGCCTTCAACGCTTCCCCTAAACCATCATCAATACTAGAAATAGCATCTGAATGAGAAGACCGTAATTTCAATCTTATCATTCGCAAAAATTTTAATCTTTCAAGTTGCTGATAAATATCTTTCCGTAAAATAGGATTGAAATTCAATATCTCTGGAGCAACACCGACTGCTTTTTCAGCAAGATAATATGATAGTTTTGTTATCCTAGGACCATAAAAATTAATATCACATCCAACAATGTTATCCTCAAAAAACATGATATGAGTCTGTTCAGTTAAGCCCGCTTTTTCAGGAATCTCCAAGGGAGTTAACTCTCCTTGATTTTCAATAAGCGGAAAATCATTCCTGCGAATATTTCCTAAAGCTATTTTACAAGGCATATCCGTGCCATATACCCAACATGCAACAGTTTTACCATCATCGTTCCAGTAATTATTACCATCTTTAAATTTCAATTTTTCTATATGTTTTAATACAGGGACTGGGTTAAAAGATTTTGGACTACCACTTGGGTCAAATCCAGTATCAACACGATAAAAGTGAATTTCTCTTTCAATTGTATTCTGTTGCATATTTCCTCCTAGCTGTGATAAAAAACGACATTTAAAATATTATAACACGCTCAAATGTTAACACTTTACAAAATTGCAACGTCTTTGTCTGAGGAGGGCAGACTGAGTCACTGCACATTTATTTTAGAACATGTGATCTTTTTTGTCAATAAATGATTCATAGAGTCGCCAGGCAGAAATCCCGGCAGCTTTCATGTTAAAATAGCGGATGGAGGGCTGATGGCCTTGAAGAAGTTTGATGTCTTGATCGAAGCCGTCCGTTACGAAAACGGACAAATTGCCTGCGTGCGCGCCTACGAGCGCCGGGGCGCCACATTCTCAGACCGCGTCCTGATCGCGCGCAGCGACCTGGCGGGGCGGCTGGAGAATGGCAAGAAAGTCATGACCGGACAGCGCAAGGAATTCCTGGCCAGCACCTTCGTGCTGGACAAACCCGTACAGGCCGTGAAACAGAACGGCCGCGAGTTCATTTCCACCCGCGCCCAGGCCGATCACGATGATCTTGAGGGCGTCCCCGTTTTCTAAATCACCCGTACGGGAGTCCCATGAGAATCATAGATAAAACCCCGTTCCAAAACGAAAAGGGAGAAATCGATCTAATTGGCCGCGCCCAGGCGACGTTGAAATACGGCCCGAGTTGGTACCCCGAACAGTCTGCCCAGAAGGCGGTGATCGCCCAGCTGGACCGCCTGTTCGAAAAAGGGTACGTGCTCATCCGTAACTTCAACCTGCCGGGCAGCGAAGTCATCGTGCCGATGATCCTGCTTACTCCCAGTGGGGTATTCGTCATCTATGTCACCCATCTCAAGGGCTTCTACGAGGCCAAGGGCGACCAGTGGAACAAGATCGACCAGGGCCGCGCCGCGCCCGCGCAGCGCAACCTGATCAGTATCACCGAACGGCTGGCGCGCGCCACCCAGAAATATTTCGAGATCCAGCAGATCGCCATCCCCGGGCGGGTCGAACCGGTCTTGATGGCCGCCGAGCCGGGCCTCAACATGGAAAGCCTGCGCCCGATCATCCGCGTGGTCAAAAGCGACGCGATTGCCCAGTTTGCCTCCACGGTGCTGCAAACCCGCTCGATCCTGCGCAACGAACAGGTCTACGACCTGGCGGAGCGCATCACCCTCCCCAGGGTGGATGAGACCGCCGTGGCCGCCGCGCCCCAGCCTGCCCAGCAGAAACCCGCCTCGCGCGCCAGGGCCATCTTCGACGCCTCCCCCTCCCCCAAAAACACGGGCAGCCAGGAGGACATCTCCTTTGCCTTCGATGAAGACGAGGGCGCGTCCGAAAGCCTGCCGCCCGGCCTGCTGCGCTCCACCGCCAACGACTCTGACTCCTTGCCCGCCCGCAGGAAACTGTACATGGGCATGACCGTCGGGCAATGGATCATCCTGGGCGTCATGCTGCTGGTTGGGCTGTGTGTCCTGTCCATTGCCGTCGCCGCCATCTATTACTACTATTACATCCTCAACCCCATTTAGATCAACGCTTTGACCTCCGTCTTCCTTTCCATTGTCATCCCTGCCCATAACGAAGAGAACCGCCTGCCCCGCACGCTGGAGCAGGTCTTTGCTTTCCTGGAAACACAGGATTACAGCGCGGAGGTCCTGGTCGTGGAAAACGGCAGTTCCGACCGCACCCTGGAGGTCGCCCGCAGTTTTGCAGAACAGCACCCGCAATTGCGCGTCCTGCAAAACGACGAGCGCGGCAAGGGTCTGGCCGTCCGCCTGGGGATGCTGGAGGCGCGCGGCGCATACCGCTTCATCTGCGATGCCGACCTCTCCATGCCCATCGAGGAGGTCGCCAAGTTCATCCCGCCCGCCCTCACCGATTTCGAGGTGGCCATCGGCTCGCGCGAGGCGCGCGGCGCGGTGCGCTACAACGAACCCGCCTACCGTCACTGGGGCGGACGCGGCATCAACCTGGTCATCCGCCTGCTGATCCTGCCCGGTTTGCAGGACACGCAATGCGGCTTCAAGTGCTTCACCGCCGAAGCCAGCGAGCGCCTGTTCAGGCTGCAAACCATGCCCGGCTGGTCATTCGACATCGAACTGCTCTACCTGGCCCGCCGCGCCAATATGCGCATCCGCGAGATCCCGATCCACTGGTACTTCGGCGACGACAGCAAGGTCAGCGCAATCAGGGATGCGCTCAACATGATCCGCGACATATTCCGCATCCACGCCAACGCCCGCCGCGGAATTTACGGGTAACGCGGGATGCCATCCCGCGCCACGTTCCCCGACCTGGCCTTCGAATCTCCCCTCTGGCAGGCTGGCCTGCTGCATGTGGCGGGATTGGACGAAGCAGGACGCGGCGCCCTGGCCGGGCCCGTGGCCGTGGGCGCGGTCATCCTCCCCCACAATAACCCCAACCTGCCCTCGACCTTGAGCGGGCTGCGCGACTCCAAGCTGATGACTCCGCCCGAGCGTTCCCGCCTGGCCCCGCTCATCCAACAATCCGCGCGGACCTGGGGCGTGGGCTTCGCCTCCGCTGCGGAGATCGACACGCTAGGCATCGTCCCCGCCACGCGTCTGGCCGCCCTGCGCGCCCTCGAAGCCCTGACGATCTTCCCCGATACCCTGCTGACCGACTTCCGCCTCGAACTGCCCGAACTGGACCTGCCGCAAGCCGCCATCGTCAAAGGCGACCAGAAATCGTTCAGCATCGCTGCCGCCTCGGTGCTGGCCAAGACCGCCCGCGACGCGTTGATGTGCGACCTGGACAGCCAGTATCCAGGCTACGGATTGAAAAGGCATAAGGGCTACGGCACACTCGTACATCGCACCGCCATTCAAAGGCTGGGGCATACCCCCATTCATCGTAAGACGTTCAAAATCAAGGCGTAGCGCAAGATGGCATCTTGCGCTACAATAAAAATCACTCGATCCACACACCACTTTAGGAGGAAACCATGAACGAGAAACCCATCCTGCGAGAATTGAGCGTCGGCGAACTGCTGGACAAGGCATTCCGGTTGTATCGCGCAAAATTCCTGCCTCTGATCGGGATTGCGGCTGTGATTTACATCCCCGCGACGCTTCTCCAAATCCTCAGTCTTGTGTATTTGGGAAACACGAGACTCGTTGATCTATTTCAAAACGCCATTCTTTCCAACATCACCACCACTGCCTTGATCGTCTTTGTGGCGGGAACATACCTGGCGACACCGGTGTCCATCAGGCAGGCCTACAAGCTGGGTTTGGATAGATTCCCGGCGGTCCTGGGATCGCGAATTCTGATAGGCCTTGCCATCCTGGTCCCGGCTGTGGTCATGGGAATTCTCGGCGCCATCCTGCGAGAACTGGGACTGATCCTGTTGCTCCTGCTGGGTCTGCCATTTTTGATCTACCTATCCACCCGCTGGTCGATTTCAGCGCCAATAATCGTCCTCGAAAAAGCAAGGGCCATGGACGGATTGTATCGAAGCTGGAGCCTGACCAGGGATTATTTTTGGCGGGTCCTGGGCACATCGATGGCTGCAAACCTGCTCGTCCTCCTGGTCGGAATATTTCCAACCTTGTTCGTCACTTTCCTGGCGGATTGGTTATCCATTCCGACGATGCAGGTGGAACTGGCCACCGCCATTCTGAGCCAGTTCATTTTGGTGATCGTCTCTCCATTCAGCGTGGCTGTCATGGTGCTGATCTACTACGACCTGCGCATCCGCGTGGAGGCCTTCGATATTGCCTTTGCGGTTGAGGAACCCATCAAACCATTGGATGATCCAAAGTCTTCATAATTCTCCATCCCCCTCGCATCGAAAAAGTGCCAGCAGTAACTGTTGGCACTTTTAATTTCCAGTCATGAACTCCGCAAGTTCTACTTGCGGAATTTCGATTTATACCGCGTTGAATTCCCGCACCACCTGCTCCTCGACCTCCACGGAAAGGGGCATCAGCGGCGGGCGGACGCTCCAGCGCGGCAGGCCGTGCACGCGGTGCATGAGCGCCTTGAGCGTCGGCGCGAAGGGCTGATATTTCTCCAGCACGTGACGCTGGGCGGTGACGCGGGCTTGCATCTCGGCGGGATCATTTCCCGATTGCATCGTGTCCCACACGGCGCGCAGGTCGGGCGAGATCAGGTTGGCGGCGGCAGTGATGCAGCCCTGCGCCTGGTTCTCGACGGCCAATTGCAGATAGGAATCCGTGCCGTTCAATACAAGCATGTCCGAACCGAAGTGTTCACCCAGCGAACGGGCAAAGTCGGCATCGTGAGAGGAATCCTTGATGCCGGCAAACTGACGCGGGAAGGCATCCTTGAGGCGGCGCAGCAGGCCGAGCGAGAAGCCCACGCCTGCCACGCTGGGGATGTGATAGCCCAACACGTATCCCTGGCTGGGCACGGCCTTGCGGATGACCTCGCTGAACCACTCGAACAGGCCGTCGTCACTGACCTTGCGGAAGTAATACGGCGGCAGGACGACCACGCCGTTGAAACCCAGGCTGAAGGCCAGTTTGGTCAAGTCAATCGTCTCGCCCAGGCTGGGTGTCCCGGTGCCGGCCAACAGGCGGAAGCCCGGCACCTGCTGTCGAAAGACGCGCACCGAGCGCAGCAGGGTCTCGCGTTCGGCCGGCGAGAAGGACGGTCCCTCGCCGGTCGTGCCGAAGAGCAGGGCGCCGTGGCTCCCGCGCGAGGCGAGGAAACGCAGCAAAACGGGCACTGCTTCCAAGTCCAGGGTCGAATCGGCTTTAAGGGGGGTGACGGCGGCGGTGTAGACGCCGGCCAGGGGATGCAGGTCAGTCATATCTTATTCCTGTTCTTCGATGAAATCGCGCGCCGCGGCTTCGGGCGGCTGGAGCGGCTGGCCCTCGGACTTCGCCAGGTAGTGCTGGTGGTCAAGCACCCACAGGTACAGGTCGCCCTCGGTCTTGCCGGGGAAATCCTCCAGCACGCCGCTCTCGCGGATCACATGGACGATGGGCAGGTAAACCGTGTCATACCAATGAATGACGGCCTCCTGCTCGGAGATGTCGCGTTTGAGATCAAGGCCCATGAAGTAGCGGTGAACGGCGATATGCTCCAACATGCGCTCGAAGCCGTCGGGAATGGTGAGCTTGACGTTGGAACCCGGGCACAACTGGTCCAGTGCGGTGCGTTCGAGGAAGCGCACCTTGTCTTCCAGGATCTCAAGATCCTCGGTCTTAAGGTCGGGCGTGATGTTGACGCGCGTGGCGCATTCGCGCACCTCCGCGTCGATGAACACCTGTCCCTGCTCACGCGCCACAGAGACGCGGTGATGCCCATCCACCACGAAGTAGACCTGGCCGACCTTGTAGAGCACCACGGGCGGCAGGCTCACGTCCTGGTAGAAGGCGCGGTTGATGGAGAGCCAGCGGGCGGAGGTGTCGTCCTGGATGGGCAGGAAGGCGCGGTCGAATTGGTGGTAGCGGTTGAGGCTGCCCGCGATCTGCTCCACGCGGACGGTCTGCATGCCGCGATAGATCGGTCCGCCGACGTGCAGTTTTTCCTTGACCTCATCGTACGACAGCAGGCGGTTGGGCTGGCCCGAGAGGGTGGCCCATACGCCGTTCAGAAAGGCCTTGAAGCGCGCCCGGCTGTAATCGGAGCGCACGCGGGAGGAAAGTTCGTCAGACATTTCGGATCTCGATGGTTTTATAGGGGTAAATGTTCACGATGTCGGTCAGGCCCAGGCGGGTTGCCGAGGCCTCCAGGTTCCGTCGGTGAAAATGGGTGTGCCCGTGGAAATGGTAACGCGGACGCGCCACCCGCAGGAGCCAGTTCAGGGCGCGCAGGCCGCGGTGAGCCTGGGTCTCCTCATCGTGGATGCCATAGGGGGGCGAGTGGCTGATGAGGATGTCGAGCGCCCGCCCGTAGCGCAGGCGGTTCCACCACAGGGCAGGCAGCAGGCGGAAGGCGCGCGCATAGGCCTGCGTTTGAGTGTACTGATTCACGCCGTTGGGGTGGTAGCGCACACTGCCGCCAAAGCCGCCGATGAGCAGCCCTTTGACGAGGGTCGTCTTCAAATCCACGTTCAGGCCGCCCTCGGCGCGCGTCCGTACCTGACGCTCATCGTACGCGGGATCGTGGTTGCCCGGCACATAGCAGAGCGGCACGTTGAGCAGGGTGACGATATTTTCAAGGTACGGGTAGGGCAGGTCGCCGCAGCCGAGCAACAGATCCACATCATGGAAGTGATCGCTGGAAATGAGGGCGTAAAGGCGTTCCACGACCTGGTCGCTGACGGCAAGGATCTTCATGGCCCCCGTATTGTGCCGTAGAACAGGTTTCCCTGCAAGAGTTAGGACGTATGGCTCTTTTGCAGGACCTGGCTGATATAGTTGCCAAAGGTTTCGGCAATGGACATTTCATCCCTGCGAAAGGGGGAAAGTGTCCGCCGCCCCAGGGAGAGGATGCCCAGTGCGAGGCCATCGCCTCGCAGGGGTATGCCCATCCAGGTGCGCATGTCGACCTGCGTCCCCAGTCCCAGATCATTCCAGCCGGGGGTTTGACTGACATCCTCCAGATAGATAGGCTGGTTGTGTTGGAGCACGGCCTGGTAGATCGCATTCTGCACCACGGGAACGATTGGGGTATAGGCCACGATTTCGCGATCTGAAAGGTGTATGCCGCGGGCGTCCCTGGGTAGGACGGCGGCATGATGATAGGGCACCACCTGCCGCAAGCCATCGAGGATGGTTGCCAGGCGTTCATGCAAATCGCCCATCTGGCGAATGGCGGCCTCGATGCGGTTAAGCGTCGAGAACAGGTTGTTCATGTTGTTGAGCATCTGGGACTGCGCCAGGAGCAGGGTGTGAAAATCCAAAAGCCGCGCCCCGTGAACCTCGGAAAGGACGACCAGCGGCTCGTACAACGCGCTGGCAGGCCGGTCAAGGGCCAGGTAGACCGCATCGTCGACGCGGGCATGGGGATGCACGGTAAAGATTTCTGGCTGCAGTTTGTCGAACAATTCCCAGATCGGCTTGCGCAGGAACAATTCGACCCCATAGCGATGCCCGAGACGTTCGAACATGCGCTTGCGGGGAAGCATTCCATATATTTTTTCCCCTTCAAGCAAAATGACCCCGGGCAGTTCCGGGTGGGCATCCAAGTGGGTGGTGACCTCCTCCGTCAGCGTATCGGGAAGAACGCTGTAGTCATGCATGGGCAGGTCGGAAACGCTGACGGGAACAGTCACATAGCCGGTTGGGCGGGTCATGGTGGGGTAGGTCTTCTTGACTGCGCTCATATCAATCCATACGGATTCTAAGAAGATTTCTTTAAGCCGGCCCAAACGGAAAGTTAACATTGGACAAACAGCAGGTCAAATATTCGCGCCAAAACTTACAAAACTGAAGGAAAGGAGGGAAATTACTGTTGTCAATCCCGTCCATAAACACTATAATTTGTCATCTTCGCGATGCGCGTGAAGAGGAGACCAAGCTGGATACCAAACACATCACGCAACCGCTGGGTGACGAAGGTTCTTCACCCCGACGGCAGTTACAATCTGGCACCACGCTCGTCCACCGTTATCACATTCAGGAAGTGATCGGCGTTGGCGGCATGGGGTCCGTTTACCGCGCCCGCGATCTGCACTTCCCCAACGTGGTCAAACTGGTGGCTGTCAAGGAAATGGTCAACATGGCGCCCGATCCACTGGTGCGCAAGACCATCGTGCAAAACTTCGAGCGTGAGGCCAACCTGCTGGCCACGCTCAATCACCCGTCCATCCCGCGGATTTACGATTATTTCTCCGAGGATGACCGCTCCTACCTTGTGCTGGAATTCGTTCACGGCAAGGACATGGAGGCGATCATCAATGACACCAATGGTTTCCTGCCCGAGGAACAGATCCTGGGCTGGGGCATCAGCCTGTGTGACGTACTCTCGTACCTGCACGGCCACAAACCCGACCCGATCATCTTCCGCGATATGAAGCCCTCGAACGTGATGATCAATCACAACGGGGACATCGTCCTGGTGGATTTCGGCATTGCCAAGACCTTCCAGAGCGGCATCAAGGGCACGATGATCGGCACGGAGGGCTATTCCCCGCCCGAGCAGTACCGCGGCGAAGCCACCCCGCTGGCCGACATCTATTCGTTGGGCGCCACCCTGCACCACGCCCTCACCCGCCGCGACCCGCGCCTGGAGCCGCCGTTCTCGTTCGCCGAACGGCCCATCCGCCGCATCAACCAGAGCGTCTCGCCCGAGTTGGAGCTGGTCCTGACCAGCAGCCTGCAATACAATCCGAGCGAACGCTTCCAAAATGCGAACGACATGCGCGATGCCCTGATGGGCGTGGCCCGCAAGACGGGCGCGCTGAACAAGATCACCGCCGCCCTGCCGGCCCAGACCAACGCGATCAAACCGTTGTGGACCTTTAAATGCGAGGATGAGGTGCGCGGCACCCCCACCCTGCACCAAGGACTGCTGTTCGCCGGCTGTTACGACAACAACCTGTACGCCATCAGCGCCACCGACGGACAGTTCCAATGGAAATACGCCACCGACGGCGGGATCGTTTCCCGTCCGGCCGTGTACGAAGGCAACGTGTACTTTGGCTCCGAGGATCAGCGCCTGCACGTGGTCACGCAGCGCTCGGGCAAGGTGGTGTGGACCTACTACACCGACGGCAAGATCCGTTCCTCCCCGCGCCTGGCGGAGGGGCACATCTTCATCGGCTCCGATGACCATTACCTGCACGCCATCAACGTGAACACGGGCCGCGCGGTCTGGAAATTCGAATCGGCCGACGCCATCCGCTCCACGCCCTACGTGGCCAATGAACTGGTCTATGCCGGCACGGAGAGCGGAGACCTGTATGCGGTGGATTTCCGCGGCACCATGAAATGGCGTTTCCAGGCCAAGCGCGCCATCACCTCCTCGCCGGTTCTCAAGGGAGCGGCTGTCTACTTTGCCTCCCTGGATGGGACGCTCTACGCCCTGGATGCCAAGAACAGTTGGCCGCTATGGCGTTTCCGTCTGGGCAAGGGCTCCATCTCCTCGCCCGCCGTGGCGGACGATTACATCTTCGTCGGGGCGGCGGACGGTTTCATGTACTGCGTCGACACGCGCACCGCCAAGGAAGTCTGGCGGTTCCGCACTGAGAATCAAATCAGCAGTTCGCCCACGATTTACAAAGACTCGTTATACTTTGGCTCGGTGGACAGCAGTTTGTACTGCCTGGAATATCGCACCGGCCGCCTGCGCTGGAAATACGAAACCAAAGGACCCATTACCGGTTCACCCCTGGCCTTCGACGATATCATCTACATCGGCTCGACAGATCACAACATCTACGCCCTGATCGCCTAGAGGGTGAAGGAGAATCCGTGGTTGAATTTTTCCACAAGTTTTTCAAGAAAAAAGAGCAGCGCCGCGAACCGCCGGTCGTCATGGATGGAGCCACCACCGCCCCGCTCACGGATCACCAGATCCAGTCCATCCTCCAGAACCAAAGCCCGCGCTACGAGATCCAGCAATTGATTGCCGCCACCGGACAGTCGGTGGGCAAACAGCGCGAGCACAATGAGGACAGCCTGCTGGCGGCCACGACCACGGTGGCTGGCAACTCGGGGAACATTCCCTTCGGGTTGTACATCGTCGCGGACGGCATGGGCGGGCACCAATTCGGCGAGGTGGCCAGCAATGCCGCCGTTCGCATCATCTCCGCGCACGTCATGCGCAGCTTCAACTCGTATCTCTACGGCATGCCCTCCCAGGCCATCCAGGATCCGCTCCAGGAGATCATGGAGAACGCCATCAAGGACGCGCACCGCTTCGTGCAGCGCGAAGCGCCGGGCAGCGGCACCACCGTGACGGCCGCCCTGGTGCTCGGCCAACAGGTGACCATTGCGCACGTGGGCGACAGCCGCGCCTATTCCATCTACCCGGATGGCCGCATCAACACCGTCACACGCGACCACAGCCTGGTCAAGCGGCTGGAGGAACTCGGCCATCTGAGCGCAGACGAGGCCGCCAACTTCCCGCACCGCAACGTGCTCATCCGCGCGCTCGGCCAGGGCGAGGCTCTCGAAGCCGACGTATTCACCGTCTCCTTTCCCCAGCCCGGCTACCTCATGCTGTGCAGCGACGGGTTGTGGGGCGTGATCACCGACCAGGATATTTATCGCAACATTACCGAGGCGCCCAACCTGCAGCGTGCCTGTCAAAACCTGGTGGAAGCCGCCAACCTGGCCGGCGGACCGGACAACATCAGCGTCATTCTCGTGCAGTTGATCGGATAACATGCCCGCAAAAGCAGTCGATTACTACACCATTCTCGGAGTTTTGCGCGACGCCTCGCTCGAGGAGATCAAACGCGCCTACTTCGAGGCGGCCCAACGACTGCATCCCGACAAAAACAAGGCGCCGGGTGAAACCGAGCTTTTCCTCGACATCCAGCAGGCCTATGAAACGCTGTCCAACCCCAAACGGCGCGCTCAATACGACGCCACCCTGCCCGCCCAGGAACCTGCCAGCGCCCTCATTCAACATCACATCTACTTCAGCCGCGGCAACCTGGTGAGGCTGGCAGAACCGCAATTGCTGTATGCCCTGATCGAAGTTGCCCCGCGCGAAAAGGATACGATCCCCGCGCCGCCCCTCAACGTGGCGCTGGTGCTCGACCGCTCCACCTCGATGCAGGGCGGCAAGATGGACATGGTCAAGGCGGCCGCCATCCAACTACTGCGCAGCCTGCGTCCCGAAGACATCCTGAGCGTGGTCGCATTCAGCGACAAGGCCGAAGTCATCATCCCGGCCGCCTTCCAGCGCGACCGCGCAAAGATGGAGTCGCACATCCAAATGATGCAGACCGGCGGGGCGACCGAAATTTTCCACGGGCTGGAGGCTGGCCTGGGCGAAGTGCGGCGCAGCCTGGATCCCTCCCGCGTCAACCACATCATCCTGTTGACCGACGGCCACACCTACGGGGACGAAGCCGCCTGCCTGGACCTGGCGGCGCGCGCCGCGGCGGAAAATATCGGCGTGAGCGGCATGGGCATCGGCTCGGACTGGAACGATATCTTCCTGGATGCGCTGGCCAGCCGCACCGGCGGGAACAGCGCCTACATCGCGCAGCCCAAGGATATTCAGCGCATCCTGACCGAAAAGTTCAAGGCCCTGGCCAACACATTCGCCGATGAGGTCTCGCTCAGCTACACACCGCAGGACGGGGTCAAACTGAATTATGCCTTTCGCATTCAGCCCGAAGGCGGACCTGTGTCGCTGGAGAATCCGCTCAAACTCGGCCCGATCCTGCAGGACGTGCCGCTCAACACGCTGCTGGAATTCATCGTCGAACCATCCGCCCTGAAGGGGGATGCGCTTACCGTATTGAACGGCCTCATGAAGGTTTCGATTGCATCCCGCGCCCAACCCATCCCGCCCATCCGTGTGCCCCTGACGCGGGCGATCAACACCGAGGCGGCGTCCGAACCACCCCCCACGAAAATCCTCAGCGCGCTCTCGCGTCTGACCCTTTACCGTTTACAGGAAAAAGCCCGAAATGAAGCCGATGCCGGGCGGATCGATTCCGCCACCCGCCACCTGAAGAACCTGGCGGCGCACCTGCTCTCACAAGGGGAACAAAGCCTGGCCCGCACAGCCCTGCTGGAAGCGGACAGCCTGGAACGCACCCGCGCCTGGGGTGCAGAGCGCTCCAAGGAAATCAAGTATCGCACCCGCGCCCTCCTACTCTCGGGCGCGAAGGAGAATCAGAAATGATCGTTTGTCCAAATTGCCGCCATAACAATATGAACGGGGCCATGTTTTGCAGCGAATGTGGCGCCCATCTGATGACGACAGATAACCTCGTCACGCAAAACATCGCCCCCGACCAACAGGATATGGAGGAGGATATCTCCATTCGTCCCGTTACGGGCGTGCATCGTGTGGCGGGCAGCAAACTCGACACGTGGGGCACGCTGCATCTGCTGGAGACCGGCCAAATGCTGCCGCTTTCGGACCGTAACGAGTTCACGCTTGGGCGCATCAGCGACGGCCAGCCGATCATGCCCGACATCGACCTCTCGCCCTATCACGCCTATGCCAATGGCGTTTCGCGGCTCCACGCGGTGGTCAAGCGCAGGGACGAACAGATCATTTTGATGGATCTGGGCTCCTCGAACGGCACCTACCTGAACGGCAAGCGCATCCCCCCCAATATGGAGCAGTTCCTGCGGCATGGAGACGTGGCGATGCTGGGCAAGCTCAAGATCCAAATCCTGCTGAAACCCGCCTGAGTCAGGCGCACCACGAAAGGAAATCCATGGCACACCATGTCATTCTTCACATCGCGGGCGAAGTCTCGATTGCCGGGGAAATCGAGGAACTTCCCAAGCCGACCGACACGCTGGTGATCGTCAGCAACCCGCGCACGCGCGACGGCAAGGACCTGCACTACATCGAAGCCAACGTCAGCAAGGTGATCTGGCCGATGAACAAGCTCACGTTGATCGAAGTGCTGCAAGGTGAGGAAGAAGAAAAGATCATCGGCTTCGTGAGGGAATAAACCATGCCCGAACCTTTTGACCGCCGCCGCATCCTGGTCGTGGACGACGAGGAGCGCATGGTGCGTTTCATCCGCATGAACCTGGAGCACGACGGCTTCCAGGTCAGTGAGGCGTTCAACGGCAAGCAGGCCATCAGCAAGATCCGTGACGTAAACCCCGACCTGATCCTGCTGGACGTGATGATGCCCGACCTGGACGGTTTCGAAGTGCTCGAGACCGTGCGCGAGTTGAGCAACGTGCCCGTCATCATGCTGACCGCCAAGGGCGAGGAGGATGACCGCGTGCGCGGCCTGGAACTCGGCGCGGACGACTACGTCACCAAGCCGTTCAGCCCGCGCGAACTGGTTAGCCGCGTGAAGGCAGTCCTGCGCCGCACGGAATCGGCCAGCGGCTCGATGCACGGCCTGATCGAGATCGATGAACGCCTGAAGATCGATTTCGACCGCCGCGAGATCTGGCTGGAGGGCAAGCTGGTCAAGCTGCGTCCCACCGAATACCGTCTGCTCTTCCACCTGGTGCAGAATGCGGGCTGGGTGGTTTCACACGACCAGCTCCTGCAAAAGGTGTGGGGCTACGAATACCGCGACGAGCCGCATTACGTGCGCCTGTACATCAACTACCTGCGCCAAAAACTGGAGAAGGACCCCGCCAACCCAAAGTACATCCTCACCGAGCGCGGCGTGGGCTATCGCTTCGTGGATTTCAAGCGGAACAGGGAATAATCGGAGCGCGGTGAAGGCCGCATTCCATGAGCCAATTTCATACGTTTTTTTGACAAAAAGCTTGCGCGATTCCAACGCAGGCTTTTTATATTAAGAGCATCCAAACCAATCAACCAAAAAGGAGGTTGCTATGTCAAACTTAATCCGTTGGGAGCCCGCTCGTGAGATGATGACCCTGCGTGAGGCGATGGACCGTCTGTTCGATGATGCCTTCACCCGCCCGATCAGCATGACGGGCAGCCTGTCCGCGCCCGCCATCGACATGTACCAGACCGACGAGGAACTGGTGGTCAAGGCGGCCGTCCCGGGCGTAAAGGCCGATGAAGTGCAGATCAACGTGACCGGCGACGTGTTGAGCATCAAGGGCGAGACGAAAACGGCGGACGAAACCAGGGAAAAGGCCTGGCACATCCGCGACCAGCGCTGGGGTTCCTTCGAGCGCAGGATCATGCTGCCCACCGAGGTGGTGGCCGACAAGGCCAAAGCCGAGTTCGAGAACGGCATCCTGACCATCACCCTGCCCAAGGCAGAGGAAGTGCGCCCGAAGACGATCTCCGTCAAGGCGAAGTAAACGTCCCTCGAACGGGACCCGTTTACAGGTCCAAACAAGCCGGCGGAGGCCCATTTGACGAGCCTCCGCCGGCTTTCATCTCGACTTTCCCGACAAAGATAGGGTAAAATTGTCCCATCATGACAAAACAACGCATTCTTCTTGTAGATGATCACGAAGTCGTGCGCCTGGGGCTGAAAGCCCTTTTGGAGCGCAACCAACAGTTCGAAATCGTTGGCGAGGCTGGCTCGGCGCGGGATGCCATCGAGCAGGTGACAACCCTGCAGCCGGACGTGGTGGTGATGGACATCCGCCTGCCGGGCACCTCGGGGATCGAGGCCTGCGAGGAGATCGTGAACCGCTTCCCGGGCACAAAGGTCATCATGCTGACCTCGTACGCGGAGGACGAGATGCTCTTCTCGGCCATTCGCGCGGGGGCTTCGGGGTACATCCTGAAGCAGATCGGCAGCGAGGACCTGGTGAAGGCGCTCGAAGCGGTGGGACGCGGCGAGGCGCTGCTCGACCCGGCTGTGACCCAGCGTGTCTTCCAGGAGGTGCGCCGCGCGGTGAAGGAGGAGGAGGCCTCGGCCTTTGCCCACCTGAGCCAGCAGGAGAAGCACGTGCTGCTGCTGGTTTCCGAAGGGAAGACCAACCGCGAGATCGCCAAGGCGTTGTTCCTGGGCGAGGGCACGGTGCGAAACTACGTTTCGAGCATCCTCTCGAAGCTGAGCGTGAACAACCGCGCCGAGGCGGCAGCCTATGCCGTGGAGCACAACCTGCGCGAATACATCACCCCCTGACCTGCACATCGGTGCAGGTCATTCCATCTCCCGCCGATGCCTGAAACCAAGGGGCAGCCGTGCGGGAAATTGCAGTTTGCGTTTCTCCGGGATGGACAATTCCTGTACCCAACTGGATTGATTCTTGCCAGTCCTTGGTCATCATTCAAGGGGTTAAGGATCCGCCATGTTTGACAGGCAGAATGGACCGACAAAAAGGAAATTGCATGAAAGCCGATGACACCCCCCAAAAGACCATGGATGAATATATTGCGGAGTTTCCCCGGGACATTCAAGGCATCCTGGAAAAGATAAGGGCAACGATCCGCAAAGCGGCACCGCAGGCCAAGGAAACCATCAACTATCAAATGCCCACCTTTACCCTCGAGGGCAACCTGGTGCATTTTGCCGCCTATAAAAACCATATTGGATTTTATCCGACCCCATCGGGCATCGAGAAATTCAAGCAGCAACTGGCCGTTTACAAGGGCGCAAAAGGATCGGTGCAATTTCCGCTGGATCAACCGATTCCGTATGAGTTGATCGGCCAAATTACGGAATTCAGGGTCAGGGAGAATTTGGAAAAAGCCAAAACAAAAAAGAAAAAAGGCAGCGTCTAAATCACGGAACGGTATTGGCATGTACTACACAAGGGCGGACTCCAGGCTTTTGAAAAGCCGAAATGACACAACGCACTGATACACGGGAGCTACAGATGATAACAAGCGAAGCCTATCGAAAGATGTGCCTCAAACAACAAAGCGAGCTGCGCCGTGTTTTGCTGCGCCCCGATCCCTATGACCAGGCGATCCAATTTCTCCTGAACCAGCACGCCGTGCTCCATTCGGCTCAAATGGCCGGGAGCGAACCCTGGTCATTCGAAGACGAAGTCTTCAGCGACCTGCCCGTGGAACAGGCTCGACAAATCCCGCGCAACGGTGAGCATTCGGTGGTCTGGCTCGTCTGGCATATGGCGCGCTGTGAAGACATCACCATGAACCTATTGGTGGCCGGCAGCCCGCAAATCCTGCTGCGCGACAAATGGCTGGGACGGCTGAAGGTCACAGTCCGCGATACGGGGAACACCATGGATGGGAACGAGATCGCCAATTTCAGCAATACGGTCGATATCGAGGCGCTGCGGGCCTATCGCGCGGCCGTGGGCCGCCGGACGCGGGAGGTGATCATGCAGTTGCAGCCCGCGGATTTGAAGCGCAAGGTGCAGGCCGCGGACCTGCAGCAGGTTTGGGAGCAGGGAGCAGTCGAGCCGGCTGCCGGTGAGATTGTCGCATATTGGGGGAAACGCAACGTGGCGGGACTGCTGTTGATGCCCGCCACGCGGCACAACCTTGTTCACCTGAACGAGGCGCTGGAGATCAAGCGCAAGCTCCGCTGAAACAAGGCGCGGAGTGTGGAGAACCTGTGGAAAGGAAGGTACACATGTCGGGAGGGATCGATCGGGACGGTCTGCTGTCGTTGTACGCCTACAACGCCCACGCCAATAAACTCGTGCTCGACACGGCCGAACATTTGACCGTGGAACAATTCACGCAACAAAGCAGCCCCAGCCACGATTCGGTGCGGGGTATCCTGTCTCACATGCTGGAGTGTGAGGCGTTCTTCCTGGCCGAATGCCGGGGACGCGACAGCGCATTGGAGGCGGGGGACATCTCCAGGCTGGAGGATATGAGGGCAGCCTGGAACATGCTCGAACGGGAGCAGGTCGATTTCATCCAATCGCTGAGCGGGGCCGCCCTTGCCAGCACCGTCCAATTGCAGATTCGCGGACAGCAACTCGTCTTTCCGATCTGGGAACTCATGACCCAGGCGATGATCCATTCTGTCCATCATCGCGGGGAACTGTCCATCGTCATGACGGGGCTTGGGTATCCCCTGCCGACGCTCGACATCCTGCTGCACTTCATCAAACATAGCGGACAGCACTGGCCCTTCGAATGAACACTCCATCCTCCAAAATCCAACATGACTTCGACCGCCTGGCCGAATTCTCGAACGAAGGCTGGGATCACAACAGCCATTATCATGCCTTTCTCTTGAAGCAACTGCCCGCCGCCAGCGACGCGGATGCGCTGGAGATCGGCTGCGGCACGGGCGGATTCTCCCGCCTGCTGGCGCAGCGCCATCGACGTGTACTGGCCCTGGACCTGTCGCCGCGCATGATCGAGATCGCGCGCGAACGTTCCCAGGCGTATCCCAACATCGACTTCCAGGTGGCAGATGTGCTGAACTACGACTTCTCTGCCCGCAGCTTCGGCTGTATCGCATCCATCGCCACCCTGCATCATCTTCCGCTTGAAAGCATCCTCACCCAACTGCGCGACCTGCTGCAACCCAACGGCTCCCTGCTGGTGCTGGACCTGCTCAAAGCTGAAAGCCTCGCAGATTTCGCCGTGGGGGCGCTGGCCATGCCGCTCAACCCCATCCTCAAACTGCTCAAGACAGGACATCTGGGCGAGCCCGAAGAAGTGCGCGCCGCCTGGGAAGAACACGGCCGCACGGATGTGTATCCCACGCTGGCACAGGTACTGCGGGCCTGCACCTCGCTGCCCAAGGCCAGGGTAACGCGTCATTTCTTCTGGCGTTATTCGCTGGTATGGAAGAAGGAGGAGAAAAATTGAAAAAATTTCTTGTATCCCTGTTTTGTCTATCAGTCATCACTGCCTGTAGTTCAAACTATTCCATTCCGCCTACAACATTGCCAACTGTTCAAGAAAGTGTCATTCCTGACACACCCACTGTACAACCTAAAGTATCTGCGACTTCCACGCTGCCTTCTACATCGACACCACAGTCCAGTTGTCATTCAAATGCAACTGGTTCCATTGTTTATCTGGACCAGACTCCAGCCTTTGCAATTCGTCAGGGTCCTGGGTGTGAATATGATGCCATACAGTCCATACCTGTACGCGAAGACCCCATTGTTATGTTTGATGTGTTGGATAAGCGTGTGAATTGGATATTGGTCGATCTATGCAACAATCAACAGGGATGGGCATTTGTTCCAGCCATCCATGACACGGACATTCACTTAGATCCGACCGATTTTCCAATGTCTTCCATCACACAGGAAGCTTATCCCTCAACTTCCACACCCATTAATGACAAAGCATCAATGATGCAGGCCCAGAACACCCTTATCAGTTTCTATGATCTTCTGTATAGCAAAAAATATGAGGAAGCTTCAAAGATATTCATTGGTGGCTATGGGGGAATCATTATGTGGAATCCCAAGATAAATGTAGAAGATTATCCGGCCTTGCTTCAAACAGCTTGTGAATTCAACGACTATAAATGTACTTTAAGGGTGTCTCGTATTATCAACAAGGAGCAGATTTCCCCAATGGAATTCCATTTCACTGTCGAGTACCAAAGAGAAGATGGAAGCCTTTATCAAAGGCCATATAGTGAGGGTGATCGTAAAGAGAGTACGATGATTTCACAATTTCAAGTTAAAGTTGTGAAAGATTGCGATGGTAAGTATTTTGTGGCTACCTGGCCATTCTATCGATACTAAAAATGCACTTACTTTTCTAGGAGGCTAATGCACCCAGAAGTCAAAGCCTTGATCAAACATTACCATTTCCAACCCCTGCCCGTGGAGGGGACGCTGTTCGTCAGCACTTATCGCTCGGCGCAGGAGGTGGAAGGCGGCGGTCCCGTCGGTACGGCCATGATCGGCCTGTACTGCGACGAGCCGCACAGCCTGTCACTGTTCCATCGGCTGACAACCGACGAGGTCTGGCATTTCTACGGCGGCGACCCGCTGCGATTGAGCCAGGATAACATCCATGTAACGGTTGAAGACTCGATCTTACGAGGCGGATCACAGTGCATTTTGACGGTTTCGTTGGAGAAAGAAATATAGTCTCATTGGGAATCAACATATGAAAACAAACCAAATACTATTTGCTGTGGTCTTGACACTATTATGCGGGTGCAATGGGAACGTTAACTCATCAACTTCCACTGTCAAGCCATTCACCCCTGTCCCAATTACACACACGCCAATAATTGTACCCACACAGACATCCACTCCAAGCCCCCAGCCTGAGCCAGACATCATATACTTTTGGTGGACAAGAAATGCTGCCCATCAATTATGGCAAATTACCCCCATGGGGAGCTCAGTTGTACTATACGAGATCCCCGATTCAAAATCTTTAAAACAAGCAGTAAGCGCTGGATACCTCACTGAAGATGGTGCAGAAGTGATTCGCCAAATTGTTCTTCAGGATCCAAATACTCAGCAAATTGATCCAGAGGAAACAGTTATTAACATATTCCCAACTTCGCTTCAGCTTTCTCCCGATCGCACTAGAATTGCATGGCAGGAAGCCATAAACTATTGCGTGGCTGTTTACGATTTTTTTAATTGTACGGGCGAAACGATCATCCATGTGCTCAATATCGAAACAAAAATGATGGAGAGTACATTCAGCATCCCCCTAGCCCAGGAATCCATCTCTACTCCGATCTGGTCTCCTGACAGCAAGAAACTTGCCTATTACACATTTTCGAGAGGCACGGAAGAAAGCGTCATCCACATCCTGGATATCGTCTCCTCTCGAATAACCGATGTTGAAGGGAGCCAGAACTTCGTATGGACGCCTGACAGCCAAAAGATGATATTTTCCAGAACCGATGGCTTATATTTGCTAACTCTGGGTGAACAAAAGGGCCAACAAATATTGGAGGGTGAATGGTGGATAGAGGATTTGGCATTATCTCCAGATGGAAATTCCATTGCCATTGCCGGGATAAAAGATTTCGATGATCCAATGACGCCCTATTTTGATGATCGCATAGGTCCGTCCTATGAATTGATATACATATTAAATCTCGAAACGAACGTTCTGCGATCCATCCCTAATCCAAATAATGACGATTGGATCGGACCTATCCATTGGCTGTCTGGCGGACAACGCATCATCTACACACAAAAATTCCCCTCCGAGGCTGCCCCAAGTCGGGTGTTTGTTTTTGACTATACTCCAGAAAAATTTGTTTTAGCGCAAACACTCCCATTTGGGGTTAGCGATGACTGGCATGTCTCACAAGATGGCAAGAAGATTCTCTTTGTAGCCTCAAGGTTCGAGGAAACTACGTTGTTGGTCATTTATGACCTTGAAACAAGAGAATGGAGCAAGTTGGCACTTCCTGCCAAGATTCAAGAAGCAATGAATGCAGATCTCAAAACCGATAAACGCATTAAACATTATCGCCTCTGGTTTGCCACCTGGTAGTGGGTGAGGCGGTCATCGATTTTCTCCCAAAAAGTCCTTTGTGATCCTCTCGTTAAAATGACTGTCAGTGTTCACAAGCCTTCTCAATTTTCCCTTCACACGCAATGAAAAAACATCAACAGGACTCCCATGCACCCTGAAGTCAAAGCCTTGATCGAGTACTATAACTTCCAGCCCCTGCCCGTGGAGGGGACGCTGTTCGTCAGCACCTACCGCTCGGCGCAGGAGGTGGAAGGCGGCGGACCGATTGGCACGGCCATGATCGGCCTGTACTGCGACGAGCCGCGCAGCCTGTCGCTGTTTCACCGGCTAACCACCGACGAGGTCTGGCATTTCTACGGTGGCGACCCGCTGCGGCTGATCCTGCTGTACCCGGATGGCTCCAGCAGGGACGTTATCCTTGGCAGCGACCCGCTGCAGGGGCAGTCCGTGCAGTTCGTCATCCCTGCGGGCGCCTGGCAGGCGGGCCACATGCAGGCGGGTGGACGCTACTCCCTGTTCGGCTGCACGCTGGCCCCGGGCTTTACATCCAGCATGTTCGAGGGCGGCACGCGCGAACACCTGCTCAGCCTGTATCCCGACCGCGCCGAAGATATCCACAGGCTGGGATGTGATGTGGATGACACGTCCATGCCCGAGGGGTTTGCAACATAACCCGCTGTGTCATCCTGAGCGGGCCATCAATGACTGTGATCGAAAGGCGGATCTCCGTCACGTTTGGCAGGAACATTTGCCATGCAGGAGATTGCTTCGCCGCCAAAAGCGCGGCTCGCAATGACGATAAAAAAGAGACTGGCTTTCACCAGTCTCTTTTCGTTCACGTATCCAGCTTCATGTTCTGCGAGCGATATTTCTTCAACGCATTCCAGCCGACCAGCATCCTTTCCTTTTCGTCCCATAATCGATAAAACAGCGACTTGAGGCTCTTGCGGAAGGTCAGCGGCTCGATCTGGAAGAGGGGATTCTCATTGTGACATTTCTCCAGCTTGTAGTTGGGGATCTTCGGGCTGAGGTGATGGATGTGGTGAAAACCGATATTGCCGGTGAACCACTGCAGCACCTTGGGCAGTTTGTAGAACGAACTACCCGCCATGCCCGCCTTGAAGAACTGCCAGTTCTCATGCCGTTCCCAATAGGTGGGATCGAAATTGTGCTGGACGTAGAACAGCCACACGCCCGCCGAGCAGGCGATCAACAGGATCGGCACCTCGACCAGCAAAAAGGCCGCCCAGCCGATCTTGAGCATGATCCAGCCGACGACCGCGACCAGGGCCAGGTTGGTCCAGATCACGCTGTTGCGTTCGCGCCTGCCCACGCCCGGACGCCAGAAGCGGTGCGCAACCGTAAAGACCAGGAAAGACCCGATGGTAAACAGGATCATCGGACTGCGCATGATGCGATATCCAACCTTCTTCCACCACGACGCGGCCATGTATTCCTCCACGGTCATGGTGTACACATCGCCGATGCCGCGGCGGTCCAGGTCGCCCGCGGTGGCGTGATGGATGGCGTGGTCGTGTTTCCACTCGAAATACGGCGTCCACACCAGCACGCCCAGCATCAGGCCCATGCGATCATTGGCCTTCTGGGTCTTGAGGAATGAGCCGTGGCAGCAGTCGTGGAACAGGATGAACATGCGCACCATGAAGCCCGCGGCGGGCACGGACAAGATCAGGGTCAGCCAGTAGCCCACTTCCAGCGCGCGGTACATCAAATACCACATCACGATAAAGGGGACGACCGAATTCAATACCTGCCAAATACTTCGCCATGTGTCGGGGAACGCGTATTTGGCCACGATCCCCTGCCAGCGAATTTTTTCAGTTGACATGGGTACCTCCAAATTTATTTTATATCAAAAAGTGCTCGAAGTCTGGCGAACGGTAAATTTCCTAATGAATCTACGCGCATGTTTTCTCCGTCAAATTCGAGCATGGCCGTGACCGGGTTGGGCACGGCCACCACGAAGATGCCCGCCGCCTGCGCGGCCTTCACGCCGTTGGGGGAATCCTCGAACACCACCGCCTCGTCCGCCCGCACTCCCAGCACGTCCAGCGCCTTGAGGAACAGGTCGGGATTGGGCTTGGTGCGGCCCGCGGGGACGTCGTCGGCGCAGATGATGCCGTCGAAACGGTCGAACAGGCCCAGGCGGGAGAGGTGGGCATCCACCCACGAGTGGGGTGAACTCGAAGCGATGACCAGTCCCATGTCGCGGATGCGGGCCTCATCCAGCAGGTCCAGCACCCCGGGCTGCACAGGCTGGGAGAGGATCAACTCAGCGCTCCTGGACACGTGCATGGCGCGCGCCAAAGCGGCATCGACGCCGCCGCGGGTCAGTTCCGCCAAATGCTGCGCCGCGTCGAAGTGGGACAGGCCCCAGCCGCCGATGATGCGGCCCCACTGCTCGATGGGCATCTCGTGTCCATGCTCGCGATAGATGGATTGCCAGACGAGGAACTCGGGCGTTTCGGTATCGAGGATGAGACCGTCGAAATCGAAGATCAGGGATTTCAAAGACATATTTTCTCCAGGGTGGTCGGCATGCTATACTTGATTCATCATCGGTGAAAACGCACATTCGTGCGACGGGAGGCGCCATGCACGCTGAAACGAATATGAAGGAAATTGCCGTGATCACGATCCACGGCATGGGCAGGGAGGACGTGGATTACTACAAGGGCTTCGAAGCCGGGTTGCAGCGCAAGCTCGGGGAGCGCTGGAATCGCCTGGCCTTTGGGCACATCTACTACCAGGACACCCTCGAACCCAACGAAACGTTTGTGTACGAACAGATGCAAAAGGCCGGGACGCCGTTCAAGAGTTTCATTTTGTGGCGGCTCCTGCGCGAATTTCTGCTGTTCTACTTCGCCGACCCGGGCAGCCTGGAAAACGACAAGTCCAGCAGGGACAGCGCCTACCACCAAACCCAGGCCAAGATCGTGGCCGAGTTGCAGCGCGTCTTCGGCGAACTGGGCGGGAACGAAAAGGCCGGGGTCATCATCGTGGCTCATTCGCTCGGGTGCCAGGTCATCTCCAGTTACATCTGGGACGCACAGCAGGAGGCGGATGAGGTCGCTAGCAGCAAGCAAACCCGCGTCGGCTTTTGGGGGCGGGAATCCAACCTGAGGCCCATCGAGGCGGGCGAGTTGGAGTTCCTGAAGTTGACCTCGCTCCACCGCCTGTACACCTGCGGATGCAACATCCCGTTGTTCACCGCCGGTCATGATTATATCGTGCCCTTCAAGAGGCCCAATCCCAATTTCAAGTGGCTGAACTATTACAGCCGAAACGACGTGTTGGGATACCCGATGAATCCCCTGCGCGGCCGCAAGGGATTGAAGGATCCGCAATATGCGGACCATCCCACCTACGCCGAACTGGTCGAGGATCACGAGATCCACGCGGGCAACCTGCTCCAATTCTGGAATCCGCTGGCGCACAACGGCTACCTGACCGACGATCATTTCCTCGATCCCATCGCGCGGGAAATCGAGTCCATGCTGCCTTGAAGGACGGGGCATACGACGCAGGGAGCAAATTGACTGGCATGTTTTGCGTACACACCCTTTGAGCATCGTAAACAATGGGATGATAAAACACATATAATATGAACATGCGCACCATCCTGGACACAGACAGGGATACAAGAAGAAGATCCTCCCCATACAAGATTGTGCTGGGGCTGCTGGTGCTGGTAGCACTTGGCGCCCTGCTGTCCATGTTCCTGGGCTATCCGCCGCGGATCGATCCCTACATAAACGATTACGCAAGTATCATAAACTTCGAGGACAGGCAGGAATTGAAGCGCCTGCTTTTGGATTTTGAAAGGGAAAACAACGTCAAGGTCAGTGTATTGACCATACCCTCCTATCGGACATTTACAACCAGGGAGGACAGCCTCGAGGAGTTTGCGTATCACCTCTTCAAAGTCTGGGACATGGACTCGGATGGCAAGGGACAGGGAATGCTCATCCTGGTGTCCCTGCTGGACAGGGAGGTCCGGATTGAATTTGGTGGGAGTTACGAGAAAAAGTACAATGTCCAGACCCAATACGTCATAAACCGCTACATGCTCCCCAATTTTCGGAATCATCAATACAGCAGCGGAATCCTGCAAGGCGCACGGGCCATGACCAGCATCCTGGCAGGACGCGACCTGGTCAAGCCGGAATTCCCCAAGGAGTTGAGTTTCAGATCCTGGTGGGCAGAGGTGCGCCAGGATCACGCTGGTAATTTGTTCCTTTTTATGATTGCTTTTGTGGTGGTGGCTGCCCTGGTGCAGGGGAACTCAGGCGGCGGCATTGGCATAGGGGGTGGAGATGGAGGAGTAGGTGGTGACGGTGGCGGCGACGGCGGAGGTGGAGACGGAGGGTCGGGAGATGGTGGAGGTGGAGGCTGGTAACGAAAGCGGACGGCAGTGTTGCCGTCCGCTTTGATTAATATGCAGGCCCCTCAGTTTATTTTTTTACTCAGAACAACCGCAGCACCGCGTTGCTGGCCCACTCGAACAGGAGTTGGGGCACGAAGCTGACAATCACCGTCACCAGGGCGGTCAGGCCCCAGGTGAAGTTCAGCCAGAACTCGCTGGCCGCCTGCGGCTCGCCTTCCTGCATGAACATGGTCACGACCACGCGCAGGTAGTAGTATGCGGAGACGAGCGAGGTCAACACGCCGACGATGGCCAGCCAGACGAAGCCGCCGTCGATCACCGCGCGGAAGAGGTAGAACTTGCCGACCATGCCGATGGTGGGCGGGAAGCCGATCAGCGAGAGCAGGAAGATCGTCATCGCAATCGCGAGCGGACGGTTCTTCCAGAACAGACCGGCGTAGTCGCTGATCTCGAGTCCCTTGCCGTCTTCCTTCTCCAAGGCAATGACCACACCCCACGCGCCGAAGTTGGTCACGGCGTAGGCCACCAGGTAGAACAATCCCGCCGCCACCGAGACGGGCATGACCTGCGGGTTGCCGTAGGGCACGAAGGCCATCAGGATGTAGCCCGCGTGCGCAATGCTGGAATAGGCCAGCAGGCGCTTGATGTTGTTCTGCGAAACGGCGATCAGGTTGCCGACGATCATCGTCAGGGCGGCCAGGGCCGCGAGGACGGGAGTCAGGTCGGCGGTGAGGGAGGGGAAGGCGACGGCGAAGACGCGCAGCAGGGCGGCGAAACCCGCGATCTTGGCGCCCGAAGACATGAAGGCCGTCACGGCCGTGGGCGCACCCTGATACACGTCGGGCGTCCACATGTGGAAGGGCACAGCCGCGACCTTGAAGCCGAAACCCACCAGGATCAGGGCCGCGCCGATGGACAGGAGCAGGGTCGGGGCGCCGCTGGCGGCAGCCGCCACGATCCCATACAGGGAGGTGCTGCCCGCCGCGCCGAAGACCAGGGCGATGCCGTAGACGACAAATCCCGTCGAGAAGGCGCCGAGCAGGAAGTACTTGAGTCCAGCCTCTTCGGATTCGGGGCTGCGGTTGTTGAAGGCGGCCAGCACGTAGAGCGGAATGGAGAGCAGTTCGAGGGCAATGAAGACCACGATCAAGTCGGCGGCCTGCACCATCAGCATCATGCCGACCACGCTGAAGAGCATCAAGGTGTAGTATTCGCCGCGTTCGAGGCCCATGCGCCTGACATAGCCGTAGGCCAGCGCGATGCCAAGCAAACCGCTGACCAGCAGCAGGGCATTGAGGAAGACCGAGAAACCGTCCAGCACCACCATGCCGTTGAAGCCGAGGCTCGAACTGCCAGCCTGGACCAGCGTGATGCCGAGGGTCAGTCCCAGGCCGACGGCGGCCAGGAAGGCGGTCAATCCCTTGCTCCCGCGCGGGATGAAGAGATCCAACACCAGGAGCATACTGGCCCAGCCGGTCAACACAAAGGCGGGCAGGAGGGTATAGAAGTCGGAGAGATTAAGCTGGGGCATTGGATACTCCAGGAACAGGCATGGAGTTCATACCTACGGCACGAGAGGCAGGGCGGCCACAAGGGCTTTCACCGTGGGGGCCATCAGGTCGAAGAAGGGCTTGGGATACAAGCCGATCCAGAAGATGAAGATAAGCAGCGGCAGGACGGTGAGAATCTCGCGCCAGTTCAAATCGCGCAGGGGGTGACCGTGATGCTTGACCTCCTCAACGATGGAGCCGGTCGGGCCGAGGAACATCTTCTGGAACATGTACAGGATGTAGACCGCCGCCATGATGACGCCGAAGGCGGAAATGGACGCCCACCACACGCCGCCCATCGGCTGGAAGGCGCCGCCATCCAGGCCTGCGCCGAATGCGCCGAGCAGGATGGTGAACTCGCCCACGAAACCGTTAAGGCCGGGCAGGCCCATCGAGGAAAGCGAGGCGATCAGCATGATGGTGCCGAAGATCGGGGTGATCTTCCACAGGCCGCCGTAGACCTTGATCTCACGGGTGTGGGTCTGCTCGTAGATCATGCCGATCAAGAGGAACAACGCGCCGGTGCTGAGACCGTGGTTGATCATTTGCAGGATGGCGCCTTCGATGCCCTGCTCATTCAACGCGAACATGCCGAGCATGACGAAGCCAAGGTGGCTGACGGACGAATAAGCCACCAGCTTCTTGACGTCGGATTGGGCGTAGGAGACCGCCGCGCCATAGATGATACCGATGGTCGCGAAGAGCGCCAGCCAGGGAGCCAGTTGCACGGCGGCCTGGGGGAAGAGCGGGATGTTGAAGCGCAGGAAGCCGTAGGTACCCATCTTGAGCAGGACGCCCGCCAGGATGACGGAGCCAGCCGTGGGCGCCTCCACGTGGGCGTCGGGCAGCCACGAGTGCAGCGGCCACATCGGCACCTTGATGGCGAAGGCGGCAGTGAAGGCCAGGAACAGCCAGATCTGCGTCTGCGGGTCGATCACACCGCTGGCATACAGTTCAGGGAGTTGTGTAATCAGCCCGGGCACGGAGAAAGTCCCAGCCTTGATGGCGACGAACAGAATGGCCAGCAACATCAGGATGGAGCCCGCCATGGTGTACAGGAAGAACTTCACCGCGGCGTAGATGCGGCGCGGGCCGCCCCAGATGCCGATCAGGAAGTACATCGGGACGAGGGTGAATTCCCAGAAGATGTAAAACAGGAACAGGTCCTGCGCCAGGAAGACGCCCATCATGCCCACTTCGAGCAGCAGGAAGAACATCATGAAGTCCTTCACGCGCTCCTCCACCGCCGTCCACGTGGAGAGGATCGAAATGGGGGTCAGGAAGCCGGTCAGCAGCACGAGCAGGATGCTCAGGCCGTCAATGCCCAGGTGGTAGTGGATGTTCCAACCCGCGACATAGATCCAGGGCAGAGGTTTGCCCAGCTGCAGGGACGGGTTCGACGCATCGAACATCGAGAGCACCCACAGCGACAGGGCGAAGACCACCAGCGAGGTGCCCAGCGCCGTCCAGCGCAGGAGGTTCTTCCGCTCGCCCGGGATGAAGGCCAGCGCAAGCACCCCCACGAGCGGGAAGAAAGTCAGGAGTGTAAGAGGTTGCGAAAGAAATTCCATGTCCGTTCCTCGTTTCTACGAGTTATTTAAAAATCAGATAGCCCAGGATAATAACAACGCCCAGCAACACCGACAGCGCGTATGAACGCACAAAGCCGTTCTGAAGTTTGCGCGTGGCCGCCGAAAGCCATTGCGTGGCCCTGCCGAGGAAGTTCGCGAAGGCGTCGATGCCCTTCTGGTCGGCGACGTCGTTGAGAAAGACATTGGAGAGCCAGTTGTACGTGCCCGCGATGACCTTCTCGTGGAAGATATCGTGCCAGAACCACCAGTCTACCTTGTCCGCCAGGAAGCGGGAGATGTCCACGTAGCGATTCACAAAGACGGCCCAGTAACCCTCGTCCACGAACCACTTGTTTTCCATGCCTTCGAAGATCAGGCCGAGCGGCTTCTTGAGCGGATCGGGCTGTTTCGCCTTGAGCGGATTGCGTCCGTACAGCCACCAGGAGACGAAGATGGCAGCCAGGGCCAACCCGGTGGAAATCCCCGCAACCTGCAAGTTGAGCGGCAGGGCCTCCACTTCGTGCAGGGTATGTTCCAGCCAATGGCCAAGGTTGTGGAAACCCTCGAAGGGCAGGTTAAGTCCGCCGCCGAGCAGGGACAGGGCTGCCAGCACCATCAATGGAGCGGTGATGATCAACGGGCTTTCCTCGGCGTGGGCAGCCGCCGCGTGGCGGGCTTCCCCGAAGAAGACCATCCAGACCTGGCGCCCCATGTAGAAAGCAGTCAGGAAGGCGGCGATGGTAAGCAGGGCATAGACGCCCGGGTAATGCAGGCTGGCATCCAGCAGGATCTCGTCCTTGGACCAGAAACCCGCGAACGGGACAATGCCCGCCAGGGCCAGCGTGCCGATCATGTACAGCCAGAAGGTGACGGGCATGGTCTTGCGCAGGCCGCCCATGTTGCGCATGTCGCCCGGGTCGAAGACTTCCTCATGATGGCCGTCATGATGACCGTGGCCGTGATGCGCAAGATGGTGATGTCCACGCTCGAGGCCAAGGATGACGGAACCCGCCGAGAGGAAGAGCAGCGCCTTGAAGAAAGCGTGCGTGATGAGGTGGAACATGCCCGCCACGTACGCGCCCATGCCGACCGCCGCCACCATGAAGCCCAACTGGGAAATGGTGGAATAGGCCAGCACCTTCTTGATGTCATATTGGCCGACCGCAATCGTGGCGGCGAAGAGCGCCGTCCCCGCGCCGGTCATGGCGACGATGTACTGCGCCTGCGGAACGAGGGTGTACAACTCCGCCGAGCGGGTAATGAGGTAGACGCCCGCCGTGACCATCGTCGCGGCATGGATCAGGGCCGAGACCGGGGTCGGGCCTGCCATTGCATCCGGCAGCCAGACGTAGAGCGGAATCTGCGCCGATTTGCCCGCCACGCCGATCAGCATGAAGAGCGTGATCAGCACGATGATCCCGGGATGCTCATGCGCCAGGGCAGGCGCGGCCTCGAAGACCTGGTCGAATTGGAAGGAGCCCAGATACCAGAACATCAAAAAGCCCGCGATCAGGAAACCGAAGTCGCCGATGCGGTTGGTGATGAAGGCTTTCTTGGCCGCGTTGGAGTTGGCCCACGAGGAGCGACCGAGCGTATCCATGTCGTACCAGAAGCCGATCAGCAGGAAGGAGCACAGACCCACGCCCTCCCAGCCGACGAACAGCATCATGTACGAGTCGCCGCTGACCAGGATCATCATCATGGCGATGAACAGGTTGAGGAACACGAAGAAACGCTGGTAGCGCGGGATGTCGTTCTTGAAGCGCACATCCTCGTGCATGTAGCCGATGGCGTAGATGTGGATCAACGTGCCGACGCCCGAGACGACCAGCATCATCGTGGTCGAGAGCGAGTCGAGGCGGAAGGTCCAGTCGAGTTCGAGCGTGCCGATGTGGATCCACTGCGCGAACGGCACCGTCAGCGCCTCGCCGTGAGCGGCGGAGACGGTATAAGCCAGCAGCACCGAGACGACGAAGGCCGCGCCCGAGGCCAGGACTGCCACCGCGCCGATGGCCTTCTCGCCCCAGGGCTGTTTCATGAACCAGCCGCCGAGGATGATGTTGATGAGCAATCCCACGACGGGCGCAAAAACCAGCCAGGGAGCGAGGAATGCAAAACCGTGATTTTCCATGCGTTATCCCTTCAGGCTGTTGACTTCGTCCACGTTGATGCTGTGCTTGGACTTGAAGATCTGCACGATCAACGCCAGGCCCACGGCCACTTCAGCGGCGGCCACCGTCATCACGAAGAAGACGAAGATCTGGCCGTCCAGGCTGCCATGCTGGCTGGCAAAGGCCACGAAGGCCAGGTTGGCGGCGTTGAGCATCAACTCGACCGACATGAAAATGATCAGCGGGTTGCGGCGGACGAGCACCCCCATCGCGCCGGTGGCGAAGAGGATGGCAGACAGGGTGATGTAAAAATTGGTTGGGACCATTATTTCTGGCCTCCTTTTTCCTGCTTGGTCAACACAATCGCGCCGACCATGGCCACCAGCAGCAGAATGGAAGTGGCTTCGAAGGGCAGGAGGTAATCCGTAAAGAGCGCCATGCCGATCTCCCGCAGTGAATCCACCGTGTTGAGAAAGGCATCCGGGCGGTCGATCATCCCTGTGGCGGCGTTGCGTCCCAGGAGAATGTAAACCGCCTCGCCCACAAGGATAAGCGCCAGGCCGCTGGCATAGATCCATTGATGGCGCAGCACCTTGCCGGGCGGCAGACTCTCCGCGCCCAGCAGCATGATCACGAACAGGAACAGCACCATGATGGCGCCTGCGTACACGGTCACCTGCGAGATGGCGATGAACGGCGCCCCCAGCAGGAGATAAAAGACGGCGATGGTGGCAAAGTTCAGCACCAGGAACAGCGCCGAGTACACGGCGTTCTTGCTGAACACCATGCCCAGGGCCGTGGCCACCGCCACCGCAGCGAGGATGAAAAAGAGGATCTGGTCAATGGTCATGGACTAATCCTGTGGATCTTTCATGGCGGGCACCGAACGCTTGAAGACACCCGGCTCCACGCTGCGGGGCGTGAGCAGGGAGGCAGCGGACACAGGTTCGAGCAGCATTTCCTTGGGATAGATCGCGTCGCGGCGGTCTGTAAAGGACAGTTCGTAGTTGTCGCCCAGCACAATGGCCTCGGTCGGACAGGCGTCCTCGCAGAAGCCGCAGTAGATGCAGCGCAGCATGTTGATCTCATAGGTGGAGGCGTAGCGCTCACCGGGCGAAAAACGCTTCTCGTCCGTGTTCTCGGCGGCTTCCACGAAGATCGCATCCGCGGGGCAGGCGGCCGCGCACAGCGAACAGCCGATGCACTTCTCCAGGCCGTTGTCGTAGCGTTTCAACACGTGGCGGCCGCGGAAGCGCGGGCGTACTTCCCGTTTTTCCTCGGGGTATTGCACCGTGACGGGCTTCTCGAACAGCGACAGAAAAGTACGCGCCAGGCCGCGGCTGAGTTCCCAAATAGGCTCAATGACTCGCATATTTCTTTCTCCTCAGGGCCAGGTCGATCATGGCGGTTGCAAAGAGTCCCACGGCAATCGAAACAACGGGGATCAGCCAGATGTAGCCCGGGCCAATTTCCTGTGCCAGTAAAACGCCGACAGCGGAAATGAACACCATCACCAGCGAAAGCGGAAGCAGGACCTTCCAGCCAAAGGACATGAGACGGTCATAGCGGATGCGCGGCCAGGTGGCGCGGATCCAGATCATGAAGAACAGCAGGACGACGACCTTCAACAGCAGGTAGAGCGGGCCCAGGAACCAGGCCTGGAACTGCCAGGCGCCAATCGTCCAGAGCGCGTCGACGCTCAGGAACGTATTTTGCAGGAACCAGAACTCGCGGTAACCGCCGAAGAACAGGGTAGCCGCGATCATGCAGATGGCGATCATCTTCTGATACTCAGCCATGAAGAACAGCGCAAACTTCATCCCCGAATATTCGGAGTGGTAGCCTGCCGTCAATTCCTGCTCGGCTTCGGGCATGTCGAACGGGGCGCGGTTGACCTCGGCCAGCGTCACGATCATGAAGATCAACGCGCCGACCGGCTGAACCACGGCAAACCACATCCCCTTCTGCGCATCCACGATGTCGTTCAGGTTCATCGAATTGCCCAGCAGGATGGCGGTCACGAAGCCCAGCCCCAGCGAGAGTTCGTAGGAGATCATCTGCGCCGAGGAGCGCAGTCCGCCCAGCATAGCGTACTTGTTGTTGGATGACCAGCCCGCCAGCACGATGCCATACACAGCGATGGAGGCCACCGCCATCAGGAACAGCACACCCACGTTGATGTCCGCCACCGAGAAGACGATCTCGCGCCCAAACAGCGTGGTCGTCGGGCCGAACGGAATGACCGCCGCGATCACGATGGACGGCACCATCGTGATGATCGGCGCCCAGAAGAAGACCAGCTTGTCCGCCTTGGCGGGAGTCAGTTCTTCCTTGAAGATCAATTTGACCGCGTCGGCCACGGGCTGCAACAACCCCTGCCAGCCGGCGCGATTCGGGCCGATGCGCACCTGGATCCTGGCCAGCGCGCGGCGCTCGTACAGGGTCAGGTAGGCAAAGCCCGTCAACAGGGAAAAGATCACGAACAGCGATTTAATGGTCCACTCGAGCCAGATCGTCCAGTCCATATCAATTCACCTTCGCTTCGGCCAGGATTTGCACGCGCACAGACACAGGCTCACGGACTGCCAGGCCCATGCTGCGCGGCACCAGCGCCACACCCGCCGAGATGGTATCGTCGATCTTCACCAGCGCCTCCCCACCCAGACCGTCGAAACTGAGCGCCACGCGCATGCCCGCTTCCAGGCCCAGCCGTTTGGCCGCCTCAGGATGCAGGCTGATGGTCGCCGCGCCGATGCGTTGGCACAGCAGCCCGGTCGAGCTGACGGTCGCGCCCAGGTCGTACAGCTTCGTGACGGGAACAGCCAGCAATTCATCCTCTTTGGGACGCAGGGCCGAGTCTTTGCGGACCTCGGGCAGGCTGACCGTTTCGCCGCGTTCCGCCGCCGTCGAGAGTTGGACGCCCAACCCCTGCTTGTTCTCGTACGTTGTGCCGCCGTAGTACAGGTCGCCGCGCCCGACAATCGGCCACTGCGGCTTGACTTCGGCCAGCTTGTTGTAATCCAGACCCGCAAAATCCTTGAGGTTCGCGGCCAGGCGGTCGAAGGTGATGCGCGCCGAGCCGTTCTCCATGTTCAGGCCGAGGCGGCGTCCAATCTCACCTGCAATGGCGAAATCGGCCTTGGCCTCGCCGCGGACGGGCACCGCCGCATAGAAGCGCTGCACGCGGCGCTCGCCAGAGGTGTAGCTGCCTTCGCGCTCGGTGTAGGCCTGCGCAGGCAGCACCACGTCCGCCATCTGGGTCGTGAGCGTTTCGAGGATGTCCTGCGCCACGATGAACTTCGCACCCTTGAGGGCCAAAGCCAGCGCGGGATCGTCGCCCGCGGGGTCCGCGCCGACGATGTAAACAACCCTGCCCTTGAGCGCGGAAGCCAGGTCCGCTTCGGGGCGGAAGCCCATCTCCCAGGCGCCCTGGTCGTTGGCGCGCTGCCAGACGCCGACCAGGCCGTTGTTGGCCCGACCGATATGATTGGTATCTTTCAAGAGTTTGGCGCAGGCCGGGGCCAGGTCCGTGGTGCCGCCCAAGCCCAGGCCGTCGCCGCCGTAGAACACGACCGCGTTTTGCGCGTTCGCGAATTCCTGCGCGATCTTCCCATCCCCATGCAGGCCGGCAATCGTCTTGAGTTCGTCGCCGTTGGCGTAGCGGATGGCGTATTTGGCGAAGCGTTCGAGCTTGGTCGCGCGCGCATTGGCCACGATCAGCGTCGCGCCGCGGTCGGCGGCCTGCTTGACGCGCAGATACCAAATGGGCGCCTCTTCATATAAATCCGAGGCCACCACCAGGAGGACGTCGCCCTTGCCGAGCTTGCCGAGATCGGTACCCTGTCCCACGCCCACGAGCGCGGTCAGGTCGCCGCCGCCCATGTCGGTATAGAGGATCGACCTGCCGCCCAGGCCGTCGGCCAGGGACTTGAGGTTGAACAGGTCTTCGTTGGAGAGGCGGCCCGAGGCCAGCACCACCACGTCCGACCTGGACGATTCGAAATTCTTCGTCACCAGCTCGAAGGCATCCGTCCACGAGGCTTTGGCCTGACGGATGGAAGGCTTGACCAGGCGCTGCTGGCTCTCCGCGTAGTGATGGGCGAAGCGGCCCTTGTCGCACATCCAGATTTCGTTGACTTCCTCGTTCTGGCGCGGCATGACGCGCTTGACCACGATCCCGCCGCCGGCCTTGGCCTCGCGGCGCGTATTGAGGGTCGTGTTGCATCCGACCGGGCACTGCGAACAGATCGAGGCCGAGGCCGAGAGCTCCCACGGGCGCGCGCCGAAGCGGAAGTCCGCGGTGGTCAGCGCGCCGACGGGGCAGATGTCAGTGGTGTTGCCCGAGAAAACGGAATCAAACCCGGGCTCGGAGAGCGAAATAATCTGCGTCGAGCGGCCGCGTTCCTCGAAGCCGAGCACGGCCTCGCCCACGACCTCATCCTGGAAGCGGATGCAGCGCGCGCACTGAATGCAGCGCTCGCGGTCGAGCCAGATCAACTCGCCCAGCGGGACCTGCTTGGCGAAGTGCAGCTTTTCATCGTAGAGGAAGCGGCTCTTGCCCGGGCCGTGTTCCACGGTCAGGTTTTGGAGCGGACATTCGCCGCCCTTGTCGCAGATCGGGCAATCCAGCGGGTGGGAGGTCAACAGGAATTCGAGCGTGCCCTTCTGTCCGTCCCTGGCCTTCTCGGTCTGGGTCAGGACAACCATGCCTTCAGAGACGGTATTGGTGCAGGCCGTTTCAAGCTTGGGCATGAATTGGATCTTGGGCTGGCCGTTTTCCATGACGGCCTGACCGCTGGCGCGGTCGAGCACCGGGCGGCCGATCTCCACCAGGCACATGCGGCAGTTGCCGGCTGGTTCCATCTTGGGATGATAGCAGAAGACGGGGATGTCGATGCCGGCCAACTTGGCCGCATCCACCACCAGGGTTCCTTCAGGGACCGTTACCTGGACCCCGTCAATCGTGAGCGTGAACTGTTTCGTCATGCGGACTCCGTTAAGCCTTCACCGCTTTTTGAAAGTCCTGCGGGAAGCGTTCGATGCCGGTCACCACCGCCATGGTGGCGAACTCACCCAGCGCGCACAGGCATTTGCCCTGCATCTGTTTGGCGACGTTGAGCAGCAGGTCCACGTCGGCCTGCGTGCCCGTGCCCGAGTGAATGCGCTCGGTCATGTGCAGCATCCAGTAATTGCCTTCGCGGCAGGGGGTGCATTTCCCGCACGACTCGTGCTTGAAGAAATGAATGGTCTTGTTGATGACCCAGTCGATGGACACGGTATCGTCGATCACGATCACCGAGGCCGAGCCGAGGTCGCCGCCGATCGTGCGCACGCTGGCGTAATCCATGGGCGTGTCGAGGGCCTTGTCGTCCACCACGATCAGCGAGGAGGACGCGCCGGCCGGCATGATGGCCTTGATCGGGCGGTCGTCGATGATGCCGCCGCCGTATTCGTAGACCAACTTGCGGAAGGTGACGCCGAAGGGCAGCTCGTAGTTGCCTGGATTTTTGACGCGCCCCGAAAGCGAGAAGATCTTGACGCCCGCGCTGTCGGGTGTGCCTAGGGATTTGTACCAGTCCGCGCCGTTGACCAGGATGGGCGGCACATTGGTGAAGGTCTCCACGTTGTTGACGATGGTCGGCTTGCCATACAAGCCAACCGCGGGCGGGAACGGCGGGCGGATGCGCGGCTGGCCGCGTTTGCCCTCGATCGATTCGAGCAGCGCCGTTTCCTCACCGCAGATGTACGCGCCCGCGCCGAGGTGGGTGAAAATTTTCAGGGAATAATCGCTGCCGAGGATTTTGTCGCCCAACAGGCCGGCCTTCTCCATGTCGGCGATGCGCTCGTCGAGGAAGGCGGCCACCTGCCAGAACTCGCCGCGCAGGTAGATGTAGGCGGCAGTCGCGCCGACAGCATACGAGGCAATGGCGAGTCCCTCCAGGAATTGGAAGGGATTGCTCTCCATGATCTCGCGATCCTTGAAGGTGCCCGGCTCGGACTCGTCGGCATTGGCCACCACGTAGTGCGGCCAGTTCTTGTTGTCGATGAACGACCACTTCATGCCGGTCGGGAAGCCCGCGCCGCCGCGGCCGCGCAGGCCCGAGGCCTTGACCACGTCGGTCACCTCGGTCGGTTTCATGGCGGTCACGGCCTTCTTGAAGGCCTCGAAGCCGCCGTTCTTCTGGTAAACATCCAGCCGGTTGATGTCGGGGATGTCGCGATGACGAAGCAGGATGTGCGCCATTATTCGACCTCCCTGCCCGACTTTTTGAGCGCTTCGATCAATTCCAGGGTCTTGTCCACGGTCATGTTCTCGTGATATCGGATGCCGTCGGGACCCTGGGTCTGGAACATGGGAGCCTTGTCACAGGCCGCCAGGCACATCACGCCTTCGACAGTCACCAGGCCGTCGGCAGTCGTCTCGCCGACCTGGATGCCCAGGTTGCCGCACAGTTCCTCAAGGAACCTGTCCGCGCCGCGCAGTGCGCAGGGCAGGTCGGTGCAGACCTGCATGCGGTACTTACCCGCCTTCTGGTCGTGATACAGCGAGTAAAAGCCGACGATGGAGGCCACGTCCGTTTCGGTGATCTCAAGCATCTGCGCAATGTCCTTCAGCGCGGACTTGGTCACGCAGCCTTCCTCACGCTGGGCCAGGTACAACAACGGCATGACCGCCGAGCGTTTGTGCTGCGGCGGATACTTTGCCATGATCTGATTGACTTCGTTTGGATATTTTTGTGCCAGACTCATCGGTCAATATCTCCGAGCACGATGTCGGTGGAGGACAGGATCGCCACCAGGTCCGCCACGAGGTGCCCCTTTACGATCTTGGGCAGGACGGACAGGTTGTCAAAGGAGGGCGTGCGCATGTGAACGCGATAGGGCTTGGGGCCGCCGTCGCCTTCGAGGAAGACGCCCAGTTCGCCGCGCGGCGATTCGACCGCGCTGTAAATGGATGCCTGCGGGGCGGGGAAGCCCTCGGTCCACAACTTGAAGTGGTGGATCAACGCTTCCATGCTGACGCCGATCTCCGAACGCGGCGGCGGGACGAATTTGCGGTTGTCCGAGCGAACGGGGCCAAAGGGTAATTTGTTCAGCGCCTGCACCACGATCTTGAGCGACTCGCGCATTTCCTGGATGCGCACCAGGTAGCGCGCATAGGTGTCGCCCTCGGTGTGGGTGGGCACATTGAAATCGTACTGTTCATAGCCCATGTACGGGCGGGCCTTGCGCAAGTCCCAGTTCACGCCCGAGGCGCGCAGCATGGGCCCGGTCACGCTGTGTGAAAGGGCGGTGGCCGCGTCCAATTTGCCGATGCCCAGCATACGGTCCAGGAAGAGCGGATTCTTCGTCAGCAGGGATTCGTATTCGTCGACACGTTTGGGGAAGATCTTGATGAAGTCGCGCACGGCGGCTTCGAATTCCACGGGCACGTCGCGCCACAGGCCGCCGGGACGGAAGTAGGTGGTCATCATGCGCTGGCCCGAGACCAGCTCGAAGATGTCGAGGATCTGTTCGCGCTCGCGGAAACAGTACAGGAACATGGACATGGCCGCCAGGTCGAGGCCCGAGGTGCCCAGCCAGACCAGGTGCGAGGCGATGCGCTGAAGCTCGGTCAGGATGACGCGCAAAACCAGGGCGCGCTCCGGCACATCCAGATCGACCAGCTTTTCCACCGCCATCACGTAGGCCAGATTGTTGCCCATCGTGTTCATGTAGTCGAGGCGGTCGGTCATCACTTCGGCCTTCTGGTAGGTCTTGGCCTCCATGTTCTTCTCGATGCCCGTGTGCAGGTACCCGACATCGGGAATGCAGTTAATGACGATCTCGCCATCGAGCTCAAGCAGCAGACGCAGCACCCCGTGTGTGGACGGGTGCTGGGGGCCCATGTTCAACAGCATAGTCTCGCCCGAGAGCGCGCGCTCCGAGACGAGATGCCGATATTGATCAACAGTGACTTCTTGCAGTTCGGTCATAATTATTCCTTCGCGTACGGTTTGCGCAAATCGATCTCTTCAAAGTTGAAGGTGAATTGCGGCTCTTCGTACCCAAGCGGATAATCCTTGCGCAGGGGGTGTCCCTCGGAGTCATCCGGGTTCAGAATGCGGCGCGGATCGGGATGACCTTCGCATTGGATGCCGAACATATCCAGCAGTTCGCGCTCGCGCCAGTTGGCCGAGTCGTACACCCCGGTCGCCGTCGGGACGGTGGGGTTGTCCCCGTTTAACGGGACGCGCAACTGCACCGACAGGTTTTGGGCCAGCGAGGTCAGTTGATAGATGACGTGGAAACGCGGCGACATCTGCGGCCAGTAGTCCACGGCCGTCTGCGCCGAGAGCAATTCGAACTGGTGCCGGTCACGCAACAAGGTCAGCGCCGCGACGATCTGTTCGGGCTGGACGAAACAATGCGCCTCGCCGCGAAACTCCTCGATCTCGCCGCCAAACTCCGCCTGCAACGCTTTTACGATGGGTTCAAGTTTTGCATCCATGCTTTTTGTCTACTCCGCTCCCTGCGCCTCAAGACGCAGGAGGCCGCCTTTCGCGGCGGCCAGAGCCTTTTTATTTGATTTGAGCCAGGTCCTTGAATTTCTCAGCCTTGACCTTCTCGTGCAGCGTCATCACACCGTGGATGAGGGCCTCGGGGCGCGGCGGGCAGCCCGCCACGTACACGTCCACCGGCACGATCTCGTCCACGCCCTGCAGGATGGCGTAGTTGTTGAACACGCCGCCGCAGGAGGCGCAATCACCCATGGCGATCACCCACTTGGGTTCGGGCATCTGGTCGTACAGGCGACGCAACACCGGGGCCATCTTGCGCGAAACGCGCCCGGCCACGATCATCAAATCCGATTGACGGGGGCTGGCGCGCATCAGTTCCATGCCGAAGCGGCTCATGTCATACGTGGAAGACTGGGCCGACATCATTTCGATCGCGCAGCAGGCCAGGCCGAAGAGCATCGGCCACATGGCGTTGGTGCGCCCCCAGTTGACGACGCTTTCGAGGGTGGTCGTCACGACACCCATGTTGCCGAGTTTTTGTTCTACTCCCATTCGAGAGCTCCTTTCTTCCAGGCGTAAAGGTATCCAACCAGTAAAAGCGTAATAAACACGGCCATTTCGACCAGACCGAACCAGCCCAACTGGCGGAAAACCACCGCCCAAGGCAGGAAAAACACCACTTCGATATCGAACAAAATGAAGAGCACGGCGATCAGGTAGAAGCGAACGGGCATGCGGCGCGTCCCCTCACCGTATGGGTTCATGCCCGATTCATACGGCATGGACTTGGCTTCCGACTTCTTCTGCGGTCCAAAAATCGTCCCCAGGCCCACTGCGATCAAGGCGACGGCGGTGGATAAGACCAGCAGAACAGCGATGGAAATATACTCTGGCAGCATGATACCTCTTATAGCCGACATAATCATATGTCATTCTGAACCGCTTTGCAGCCCAGAATGACATGTTGGATCAGGTTTTGGCTAGGTTGTGGAACGTGAAAAATGCCACGTAGTTCGGTGAAGTATATCATAAAGGTCTTATAGGAGTAAATCAATGTGTCACATTTCACAAAACTGGACGATGATGGTCATATTGACAAATAATGGAATTTTAGACATAAAAAAGGCGGGGCAATATCAAGCCTGCGTACATATCAACACCGCTTATGATTGTTCGTAGCGCAAAGATAAAACAGATGTGTATAATGAAGGCAATTCTCAAGAAAGGGGCTCTATGAAATTTTCAACCTTTACAAGATCGATTTCCTTTCTGTTGGCGGCCATGTACATGGCGGCATGCACCCCACTCACGCCAATTACTCCTACGCCATCTGCAACATATGCGCTTCCCACCCGCATTCCGCCTACACCCATCTTGCAAACGACCACAACAGCAACGACATATCCCCCCTTACATACTCAGGGGCCGTACCTAATGTACACATGGGATCACACAAATTTAGCATTACTGGATGCCGATGGTCAGGGCAGGACAGAAATTCACCTGCCCGGGCACCTATATAACCTGAAAGCATCTGTTTCCCCGGACGGAAAGTGGGTGGCTTATTTTACCGGCACAAAAGAATCGGAACCCTATGACTTTTCCCTGCATTTACTGAATCTTTCCGAAAAAACGACAAGGACTGTGACAAACCTGATCGCCCCTGGCTTTCCAGACAATCTTGAGCCCATGACATCCATAATCAAGGATACGGGGGGATGGTCATGCGATGTAGAATGCAAAATTTACCAGGCACAAAACAACTTGTCCTTTTATATCCAGACCCTGGCATGGTCTCCTAATAGCACCCAATTGGCTTTTACCGCCCAAATCGATGGGCCATCCTCAGATGTGTACATCTACGATATCGATAGCCAAACCATTCGTCGATTGACCGATGACCTGCCAAACATCTCCGCTCTTGAATGGGCTCCCAACGGAAAGAAGCTCCTCTACGTCAATTCATATCCCGGGATGATCTACGCCAGCACATCCCTTCACATCGCAGATCCCAACATCCAAAGTCCGCAAAGTCCAAAGGCGATCTACGAAGGAACCTTTTGGGGAAGCCTGGGTTGGATGTCGGATAATGAATACGTTGTGCATGGAGCTGGGGATGGTGGTCCCCTTTACAGTTTTGCATCCATTAATGTGGATACGAATCAGGTCAGGGAGTTTTGGCCTTATACAGTCGACATGTTTCTTGCCGACCCAGACAGGCCAAAAATCCTGTTCCTGTCTTTTCCATACGGAACAAGTGAAAAACAGCCTGAACCAGAAGCAGGTTTATATTGGGTGGACTTGGATGGAACATATCAAAAAGCGACAGATGAAATCTATTACCCGGTTGAGACTCAGCCAAACGCAGATTTCCTTGCAATCGATGGAGCAGACCACCTTTTTCTCATCCACCAGAATGGAAGTGTTACCGACCTGGGGCAAAAGATCGAGTATCAGTATCCGCCCCGCACATCGCCCAATGGAATGTACACCTTGATTCCGACATCAAAAGGCTTAGTACTGTTTTCCAGAGATCAGTTGCTGCGAACATGGGATATAAAACTTTCCGACATCACGTGGCGGCCCGATTCCACCGGCGCATTTTTATACGAGAAAAGAGAACGCCTATATTATGTGTCCATTCCAAGTGGAGAGCCAGTTTTGATCGATACGTGCCGCGTAAAGTATTGTTGGTTGCACGAATATCTCTGGCTTCCTTAAAAACAAACGGCGGCCGAATGGCCGCCATTTGTTTTATCCCAGATAATCCCGCAGTTGACGGCTCCTGGTGGGATGCCGCAGTTTGCGAAGCGCCTTGGCCTCGATCTGGCGGATGCGCTCGCGGGTGACATTAAAGTAGCGGCTGACCTCTTCGAGGGTGTGGTCCTTGCCGTCCATCAGGCCGAAGCGCAGTTCGAGCACCTGGCGCTCGCGGTCGGAGAGCACCGTCAGGGCGCTCTGCACCTGTTCGCGCAGCATGTCGCGGTCGGCTGCGTCCATCGGCTCGAGGGCGTCCTCATCCTCGATGAAATCGCCCAGGGAACTGGAGTCCTCATCGCCCACCGGGCCTTCCAGCGAGACCGGCTCCTCCGCCGAGCGCAGGATGCGGTCGACCTTCTTGGTGGCGTATTCCCAATGGTTCTGGATGGTGGGCGGGATGGGCTTGCCCTCGGCCTGGGCCTGCAGGATGGCCTGCACCTCCACGGCGGGCAGGTAGCCGATCTCCAGCGCCAGTTCCTCGTTGGTGGGATCGCGTCCCAGCACCTGGGTCAGGTGGCGCTGGGCGCGCAGGATGCGCGTAATGGATTCGAACAGATGCACGGGGATGCGGATGGTGCGCGCCTGCTCGGCAATCGAACGGTTGATGGACTGGCGGATCCACCAGGTAGCATAGGTGCTGAACTTGAATCCGCGCCGCGGGTCGAACTTGTGCACGGCGCGCAGCAATCCCATGTTGCCCTCCTGGATCAGGTCGAGGAAGGAGATGCCGCGCCCAAGGTAACGCTTGGCCACACTCACCACCAGGCGCAGGTTGGCGCGGATGATGGCATGGTTGGCGTCATCCGCACAGGCGTAGATGCTCTTCAAGCGCTCGCTGAGCGCTTCCTCGCCGGGCAGGTTGCGGTAGAGTGTCCGCAGGCCGGGCAGGGAGTGCTTCTTCTGAACGTGGATCAACAACCAGTCGGCATACTCGCGGGGCAGGAGGAACAGATTCAGGAAGACGCTGTAGGCCTTGCGCACCATGCTGTCCCAGCGCGGGTCGGTGCCCCAGCGTTCGTTATCGAGATAGGCGCGCAGGTAGGACGGGGTGGCGTCCTCCCAGGCGCGATGCAGGTTTTGCGCTTCGGTCAGGAGCAGGGCCAGGTCGGGGAGATCGTTCTTCAGGCGCTCGGCGTCCTCTTCGAGGCGCTGCCAGGAGGTGATCAACTCGCTCAACACGGCATGGTAGGCGTCGCACAGCGGCCCGGCCCCCTGGCGATGCGGACGCTCGATATAGGTGCGCATCATGCGCTCGGCCTCGATTTGCGTAGCCAGGCGGAACTCGCTGTCCGAGTCGAGCAGTTTGACCTGGCCGATCTCGCGCAGGTACAGGCGCACGGGATCCTCGGCCATCTCGGCGGCCAATTCGGGGATGCGCGGCAGGTCGAGCAGGTCGTCGTCGGCCAGGTCCTCCTGCTGGGTCAGGCTGTTCTCATCCGGCTCGACCGCGTCCTCCACCTCCAGCTCGTACCCGTTGTCTTCCAGCTCATCCCCCGCAGCCGGGACGTTCTCATCCGCCTCGGAACGTTCACGGACGACAGACTTCTTCCCTTTCATGCGGAGGGCGGACGGTTGGGGTTTGGGATTGTGTTTTGGGGACATGGACACCTTTGGGGAGAGGGACAATAAAAGAATGGGCGTCTTCCGTGCAATTACTTGCGGGCGTTGATCGTTTTCAAGGCGCGATCCAGGTGATGGCGCAGACGGCTGTATTGCATGGCCAGTTCCTGGTAATTTTTTACGCGCAGGTCGCCTTCCTGCTGCGCATCTTCCATGATAAAGCGCAATTGATTGAAGTTCTCCTCGACCACCAGGCGGCGCATCTTCACCACGTTGCGGAATAACTCCTCCAGCAGGCGGTCGTCGACAGGGTCGAGCTTTTCAGTATGGGCCAACAGGTCCTTCGCCAGCCCCAGCAAATCCTCGGGAATGCGCGCCGTCACAAACGCGTGGTGGTCGGCCTCCACCTGTTCAAGCGACTGGCGCACCACACGAAAGAACAACTGATGGTCAGTATACTCGAAATCCTCGGGGGCCAGCGCGGCCAATTCGGCCCCCTCCAGCAGGCGGTCGAGGCGGTAGCACAACTCGGGTTTGCGGAACAGCACACCCAGCGCCTGGGCTTCGATTTTCTGGCCCGGGCGGACAGCCGCCACCACGGGCGCGGCCACACCCGCTTTTGGTTCCGTGGAACGCGGCTTGCGCCGAAGAACCGGAGCCTGGGCTTGTTCCCCGGCCAGGGCGCGCTCATCCACCCTCAGGCGTCTCGCCAGCATCTGACGGTACGTATCGCGCTCGATGGCATTCGGCAGGTCGGCAATGAGCGGCAGAACCTGCTGGGCCACCTGGTTCTTGACCTTGGGGTCGTTTATGTCGCGGTCGGCCAGCAGCGCATCGAGCACGTGCTCCACGATGGGCTTGGCCTTTTCGATCAGGCGTTTCCATTCATCCTTGTCGCGCGCCACAAGCTCGTCGGGATCGAGGTCATCGGGCATGGAGGCGACGCGCAGGTCGGCCTGCAAACGCGCCTCGTTGCGCAGCAGCCCGCGCGCATCGAAACCCCACTCACCTTCCTTGTCCATGGCGGCGCGCGCCGCGTCCAGCCCGCGCAGGACGGCCTTCTGTCCCGCGGTATCGGGGTCGAGCGCCAGCACAATGCGCCGCGTAAACTTCTTGAGCAGGCGGATCTGGTCCTCGGTCAGGGCCGTGCCCATGGGCGAGACGACGTTCTCGTAGCCGGCCTGGTGCAGGGCAATCACATCCAGGTAGCCCTCGACGATCACGGCCTGGTCCGCCGCGCGGATCGGTTTGCGGGCGCGGTCGAGGCCGTAGAGCAGGTGTCCCTTGGTGAAGATGGGCGTCTCGGGCGAGTTGAGGAATTTGGGGATGTCCGTTGGGTCGACGATGCGCGCGCCGAAGCCCGCCATGCGTCCGTTCTCGTCGCGGATGGGGATCATGATGCGGTGGCGGAAGCGGTCATACACGCGTTGAGCGTTGGACGTTGAATGCGGCGGCCTGAGCTTGTCGAAGGGTTCAGCGTCATTCTCGCGCACGGTCAACAGGCCGGAGTCGATCATGTCCTGCTGCAGGTAGCCCTTGGCGGTGAAATGCTTGAGGGCCGCGTCCCACTGATTGGGCGCGTAACCCAGGCCAAAGGTCTCGATGGTGGCGTCAGTCAGCTTGCGTTTGTCGTGCAGATAGGCCAGCACATCCCTGTTATTGAAAAGATGCGTGCGATAAAAAATGAGCGCATCTTCGAGCAGTTTGCGCAGGTGCTCGTTGGCTTCCTTGATCTGCGGCGTTTCGCGTGGACGAAATTCCTCGACCTGCACCCCGGCGCGCGCCGCCAGTTTCTCGAGCGTATCCTTGAAATCCAGCCCTTCGCGCTTCATCACGAACTTGAAGATGTCGCCGCCCTCGTTGCATTGCCCGAAACAGCGCCAGGTGCCCGACTCGGGCCAGACCACGAAGGCGGGCGTATGCTTGTTATCGTGGAAGGGACAGAATCCCGTATAGTTGCGCCCCGCCTTGCGCAACTTCACCCCGGCCTCGGAGACGAGGTCGACGATGTCTATTTTGGCTTTGATCTCGTCTATGGTGGACATGCAGGGGAATTATACCCAGCGCGCTCGCAAATTGCCCTCTTTTAAAGTAGGCAAAGCGCAATTGGTGACATGGGTATCGATACATCTGACTTCGGGCACACACAACGTCCCACAGAAAGACAAAAAATGAAGAGGTTGGGACGGCGCCTCACACAAACGAAGCGACGGATCCCGCCCAGGCAAGGGGATGCAGGAAGGTTACTGGACGGGCGTGGGGATCAGGTTCAGCAGGGTGCGCACCCGCAGGTTAAGATTGGTGTAATCCATCATCCCCAGTTGGGAATAGTTGACATTGCCGTTGGCGTCGATGAAGTAATTCAAGGGAATGGCCTCGCCCGAGTAACCGCGGAACACGTTGCCGGACGTATCGCTCAGGATCGGGAAGGACAGATCGTACTGGTCGCGGAAGGAGCGTCCCGCGGAGGCGGTTTCGCCCACCTCCACTGCCAGGACGACCAGACCCTGGTCCTTGTAGGCGGTGTGGATATCCTTCAATGCCGCCACTTCATTGCGGCAATACGGACACCAGGTGGCCCAGAAGAAGAGCAGCACCGGCTGTCCGCGATAGCTGGACAGACTGACCCGCTCTCCATCCAGGGAGTTGAGGGTAAAGTCAATGGACGGACTGCCATAGGCCGGGCCGCTGCCGCCCCCGGTCGGGCCGTCCAGCAGGGACAAGGGCGGCAGGGGCGTGTAGGAGGGGATGGGCGTCAGGGTGGGGCGCGGCGTGAGGGTGGCGGTCGGCGTCCAGGTGGGCTCCAGGGTGCGTGCCACAAGGCTGACCACAGGCAGGGGCGCGGCCAGCGTGGTGCGCTGCATATTCCAAATAACGATGACCCCGATCACGCCGAACAGCGCACAGGTCAGGATCAAACCCACCATGACCGGCAGGACCCAGCCCGTCGACTTTTTGGCCGGGGCGCGCCGCGGAGCGGGATGGACGGGAGCGGGGCGGGCCTGCTCCTCGAAGGTGTACGGCGCCGACGGTTCGGAGGCCCAACTGGGGGCGGGCTGCTCTTCGAAGGCCGGGGCAGACGGCCTGGCAGGTTCCCGCTGCGGCGCGGGCTGCTCGAATGCAAACGGGGCAGACGGTTCCAGCCGCTGCTTGAGCTTCTCGAGGCGGGCGCGGGCGGGCGCAAAGCCCGGGTCGATGGCCAGGACATGCTCCATGCAGTCAATCTGCTGGCGCGGATCGGTCACCGCAATGCCAAGCACCCACCAGCCGCGGGCGGAGTTGGGATAGCGCTGCAGGTACTCCACCAGCAGGGGAAGCGCAGCCTGTCGGTTGCCATTGCGTAGAAGTGTTTCGGCTTGTTGCAGAAGGTTGCCACCCAAAGTGTCCACGTGCGTCTCCTTTTGATCCATAGCCAGGGAATGGAGCCCGGCCTCCCGGTTATGACATGAATATTATAGGGTAGACGACGCCCGAATTGATAGATGACATTTATCACAAACAAAAGAGGAACAGGCATGAACCTGTTCCTCGCCTCTTGTATGGAGGAGCTGCAAAATGCGGGACATTTGGAAAAACCGACCCCAGTCAAAAAACGGGACAGGCTGATGCCCGTCCCGTTCCAGGTTAGAAGCCTTCGAGCTTGCTCAGGTCGGCCACCCCGCTGGAGAGCGCCGCGATCCTTTGCAGCAGACCCAAGCGGTTTTGCATGATGTCCCTGTCCTCGGCCATGACCAGCACCCGGTCGAAGAAGGCGTTGATCGAGGGGATGAGCGTCACCACCACCTTGAGGAACGCGTCCACATTGCCGTTGAAGGTCGTGGGCTGAAGGTTGAAGACCTCGTACAGGGTGCGCTCTTCGATCTCGCGCAGGTGCTTTTCCTTGACAGGGTGGATGTCCCGCTGGTCGCGGGTGATGCGCACACAGCGCGCGAAGCCGGGCAGGATGGTGGACCAGTCCTCGCGCCCGACCCAGGCCTGGAGCTGCTTCACCGCGCGGGCCGCGGCGGCCGGGTTGGCGGATTGCGCCGCGAGAACGGCATCCACCACGTCGTATTTGTAACCCGCATCCTTCAAGGCCACCGAGAGGCGCCCCGTCAGGAAATCTAGGATTTGTTTCTGCGCCTCGGGCTTGACCTCGATGGGCTGGGTCTTGGCCGACTGCTTGACCGCCTCGACCAGGTCGAAGTCCACGTCCTGCTCGATCAGCGGCTGAACGATGCCGATGGCGGCGCGGCGCAGGCCGAAGGGATCCTTCGCGCCCGTGGGAGCCAATCCCGCCGCGAACAAGCCGACCAGCGAGTCGAGGCGGTCGGCCAGCGCCACCACCAAGCCGATCTTCGTCTGCGGGACGGTCTGGTACTGTTCGCTGACGGCCTGCGCCACCTCGGCGGGTTCGCCGCTGCGCAGGGCATACTCGCCGCCGATGATGCCCTGCAGGGAGGTCATCTCGGTCACCATCTGTGTGGCCAGGTCGGCCTTGGAGAGGTAGACGGCGCGCGCCACGGGCTTGATCAGGGCTACATCCTTGTAGCCGAGCAGGGCCGCCAGTTCCGCGCCAAGTTTCAACATGCGGTCGGATTTATCGAGCATGGAGCCGAGTTTGGTGTGGAAGGTCAGCGCCGAGAGTTTGGGGCGGTATTCTTCCAGCTTGAGTTTGATGTCCTCGCGCACGAAAAAATTCGCATCTGCAAAACGCGCGCCCAGGACATGCTCATTCCCCTGGCGGACGATGTCGATGTGCAGATCGTCGCCGTTACGGATGGCGATGAAATTGGGCAAGAGCGTCGAAGGTCTAAGGTCGAAGGTCTGGTCTGACTTTTGACTTTCGACTTTTGACTGAACTGGGAAGTACCGTTGATGTTTCTTCATCACCGAGATGAGCACATCACGAGGCAAGGCGAGGAATTCTTCATTGAAGCCGCCCATGACAGCGGTGGGCATTTCGATTAAGTTTGTGACTTCGTTGAGCAAGCCTTCTTCGATGATGGCTTGTCCGCCGAGCAAGGCTGCGGCCTGGTTGACCTGTTCGACGATGGAGGCTTTGCGTTCTTCCTTGTCGAGCAAAATACCTGCTGCGCGAATGGTCTCAAAATATTTATCGGCAGAAGCGACCTTGATTTCGGGTGAGTCGTACGGACGCAGTCCACGCGTCACGTTGCCGCTGACCACGCCCGCATATTCGAACGGGATGACCATGTCACCGAGCAAAGCCACGTACCAGCGGATGGGACGTGAGAAAGCCACGCCTGAGTCGTTCCAGCGCATGGTTTTATCAAACTTAATGTCGCGAAGAAAAACGGGGAGAACTCGTGGAAAAAGTATGGCAACTGTCGAGCCACCAACTTCTTTTTTGCGAACGACATAACGACCACCATCACGTTCTTGAACGAGATATTCCTTCGTCAAGAATTCGTCTGGAACAGCCAATTCATTTTTCTTT
>JACRBN010000025.1 GCA_016213105.1 Chloroflexota bacterium | reverse complement strand
TTGTTGCCCAGGATCCAGGTCTCGCGCTCGGTGACGATGCGGCCGCGGAACTCGCGCTTGGCGAGGGTGTAGCCCCAATCCTTGAAGGCGCCTTCGGTGAACTTCATGATGTTGCCCTTGTGGACGAAGTTCACGCTCTTGCGCTTGTTGTCGAGCGCCCACTGGATCGCGGCGCGCACCAGGCGTTCGGTGCCCTCGACGGAGACGGGCTTGATGCCGATGCCCGCGGTTTCGGGGAAGCGCATCTTGGCATATTCCTTGGGGAAGGCTTCCTTGAACATTTCCTTGAATTTCTTGTTGTCTTCGGTGCCGTACTGGAACTCGATGCCGGTGTAGATGTCTTCGGTGTTCTCGCGGAAGATGACCATGTCCACGTATTCGGGGTGCTTCACAGGCGAGGGCACGCCGGTGTACCAGCGCACGGGACGCTGACAGACGTACAGGTCGAGCAGTTTGCGCAGGGCCACGTTCAGCGAGCGGATGCCGCCGCCGATGGGGGTGGTCAGCGGGCCCTTGATGCCGACGATGAATTCCCTGAATGCCTCGGTGGTCTCGTCGGGCAGCCAGCTTTGGAACATCTTGAACGGCTTCTCGCCAGCATACACTTCCATCCAGTGAATTTTGCGTTTGCCGCCATAGGCCTTCTCCACGGCCGCGTCGAACACGCGCACCGAAGCGCGCCAGATGTCACGGCCCGTGCCATCGCCTTCGACGAAGGGGATGATCGGGTTGTCGGGGACCTGCAGCTTGCCGTCCTGGATGCTGATCCTGGCCCCGCCTTCGGGGACCTTTACGTTTACATAAGCCATGTTGTTCTCTCCTTAGCGAATTTATCGGAAAAAATTATATCACCCGCATTTCATCCACTTTCAGTGACAATTGTCATGACATCATCCCCATTTTTATTTTCCGCCCTGAGCGGAGCCGCACGTTTTTTGTGCGGCGTAGTCGAAGGGCGGATGCGCTCAAACATGCTCATGAACATGCCCCGTTTCAATGCGACAGTACAAGCCGTCATGCCGGCAGCCTGCGCATTCCAGTTGCAGGGTGGCGTGCGCGATGTTGTAGCGATGTGCCAGCAGTTCATTAATCTGTGCCTGAATTTCAGAACAGGTGCTGATGGGCGCATCCTGCGTCAGGATGTGCGCCGACATGGTGCGCAGGCCGCTGGTGATACTCCACACGTGCAGGTCATGCACTCCGAGCACGCCTTCGATTTGCGTGATATCGCGCACCATGGCGTTCATGTCCACGTCGCGCGGCGTGGACTCGAGCAGGATGTCGATGGTCTCACGCAGGATGCCCCAGGCGCTCCACAGAATCATCACGCCGATCAGGACGCTGACCAACGGGTCGAGCCAGTTCCAATCCGTGAAGTAGATGATGACGCCCGCGATGACCGCTCCCAGTGTGGAGAGCACATCGCCCATCAGATGCAGGAAGGTCGAGCGCAGGTTGAGGTCGTGCTCGCTCCCTTTTTTGACCAGCAGGGCGGTCGTCAGGTTGATGATGAAAGCCACCACTCCCACTCCAACCAGGATGCCCGCCTGCACCTCGAACGGGGACGTGAAGCGCCGATAAGCCTCGATGAAGATGCCGATGGCGATGACGACCAGCGTGGTCGAGTTGACCAGTGCCACCAGAATCCCCGCGCGGTGATAGCCATAGGTTTGGCGCGAGTTGGCAGGCTGCGCCGTCAGGCGGATGGCGAACCAGCTCAGGCCGAGAGCGATCACGTCCGTCAGGTTGTGGGCGGCGTCTGTCAGCAGGGCCAGGCTGTTCGAGAAGAGTCCCGCCGCAGCCTCGAAGAGGACAAAGAGCAGAGTCAGGCCGAGGGACAGGGCTAGGCGTCCCGTCGTCTGCTTGGCGGCGTCGCCGAAATGGGAATGGGCGTGGGAGTGAGTCATTGAGTCATCCATGTAGAACGTGATCCAGCCCAAGCTGATACAACCGCGCGACGTGATCGTCGTCGAGACTGTAGAACACCTGCCGCCCCGCCTTGCGCGTGCGCACGAGGTGCATTTGCCGCAGTCCGCGCAGCTGGTGCGAGACCGCCGACTCGGACAACTCGACCAGCACGGCGATCTCGCCGACGTTGTGCTCGCCCTCCATCAACGTGGATATGATGCGCAGGCGAGTGGGGTCGCTGAGTGCGCCGAAGAGTTCGGCCAGGCGGGTGAATTCGGATCGTTTGGGCATCTTGGTTGAAAATCCTTGCGAAGGTTTGGATTCAAAAGCAATGAAAATTTGCAGGGATGTTCATTGTTCAAAGCATATTTCTGGATTCGCGATAACCTTCGCAAGGGTGATTGCTTGTATAATATATGAATACTTGCTCATATATTCATTATTATCAGACAAAAAAAGGAAATCGTCAAGAAACTTTATTTTCCGCCGCAGAACAACTCGCCGACGAGTTCATCCATCCCGGGCGCGAGCGGATGACCGTAACTGTCCATTGAGCGCAAGATCTGGCAGGCTTGCACTTTGTAGAACGTCACCGAGTTGATGCGCGTGGATATCTGCCTGACCTGCTTCCCGTCGCCGAGCACGGCTGCGGCTTGCAGGAAGGGCATCCACTCGATGGGGTCGTTGGGATGCAGATCCAGCCTGGCGACCTGCTGATTGAGGTCGGCGATGGCCTGCCAGTCCCCCGCCTGACGGGCCAGGTCGGCTTTTTGATAGTAGTAGCACCATTCGTGGGCCGGTTCCGCGCCGAAGATGGATGCGGGCACCCGGGCGGGCGTCGCATCGATCACGACATTCTCGATCTTCGACTTTTGCGCGATCAGAATAAACGCCTCCTTGTCCGCGGCGGAGAGGTCGGGCCAGCGCGCATCCAGCACGTGGACGCAGGCATTCGGGTCGGGCTGGCTGATGACCAGCGCGTTGCCATAATCGATCACAAACGTATGACTGCGGATGGTGCGCTCGACCGAAAGCCTGCCGACGTAGGTATCCAGCAGGTCATTGGCGGTCAGCGAAATGGAGGTCAAGGGATAGACCACGGGCGAGACATTCGTCGGCGCGGGGAAATAGATCAGGTTGGCAGGGCCAGAGACAGTCTCATAATCCTCGCTGTACTCGATCTGCGGATAGCTCACCGCCAGCATCGTTCCCGCCTTCAACGCGGGCACACGCCAACTGACCTGCCACCAAAACTCGTCGATATTGCGTTCCTCGGCCAGGGCTTGGCTGCCCAGCCCGACCTGTGAGAGCGCCGACAGCGCCAGCAGTAGCGAGAGGAAGATCATCCGCGCCCGCTCCGAGTGGAGCCAGGCTGCAAAGACCGTGACAAGCAGAACGCCGCCCAGCGAAGCAGGCAGGGAGTAATGCGAATACGCGTCGAAGACGATCATGCGATTGACGATCACGACAGGCAGGATGCCCGCTCCCAGGCCGATCAGCCCGAGCAGGAGCATCTCCCCGCGCCAACTGGATTCAGGCGCAGGCGCTTCATCCGCCGCTGAGGCCTGGTTCGCCGCCCAAAACAGGATCAGCACCCCAGCCGCCACCGCAATGGCGATGACCATTTCCTTCAACGGGTTGCCGTAGAAATTTTGCTGGAAGGGTTCCACCCAGGCCGCCACCGTGACGTTGAGCGCGCTGCGCACGAAGTTGAGCAGCCAATCCGCGCCCACATGCAGTGGATCGCCGAACAGGTTGCCGACCTGCGCCCCAAGGTCGGTGGCTTTGCGCTCGTTGTCAAAGAGGAAGATGCGCCAGAAGAGAAAACCTGCCGGGATCACAAGATTGACCCACCAGGCTTGAAGCGTCGCGCACGTTTTCATCCAAAACGCGGATTTGGAATTTTGCTGCATGACGAGCACGAACACCAACGCCAGGCGGAAGAGTTCCATGCCTGTGGCATATTCGACCAGCGCGACGTAGGCCCAGCCTGTGAGGATCGCGCCCGCCATAAATGAAATACGAGTTGCCAGGGTTTGGCTTTGAAAGGCTTTGACCGTCAATGCAAATGAAAGCACCATCAACGTGGCACTCAACACGATGGGCTGGTACTCGATGCCTGCCACCCACCACAGGAAGCCGGGATAGACTCCGAACAGGGCGGCGGCGATCCATGCGGCGCGGCGCTGGGAAGGCCAAATTAATTGAATCAACCAGAAGACACTCAAACTGCCCAGTACGCGCCAGAGCAGAGTGAGCAGGTGATTGGTGAGTGGATTGAAACGGGTCAGGGAAAAGAGCGCTTCGAAGAACAATCCGCGCGCGGGACGGTCGCTGAGGAACATGTCCCAAAAGATGCCGCGCCCGCCGATCAGACCGTCGTAGAGGAAATACCACTCGTCGCGGTAATAGCCCAGGCGCAGGACGCTCGGCAGATAGACCAGCAGGTTGACCAGGATCAGCAGGGCAATCCCGATCCAGCGGGAACGGCTCAGTTGTTTCAGCATACCTTATTGGAAATAACCCAGCGCCGCGCGCAGACGTTCCTCCACGTCGGTGGGCGCATCCTTGGGCAGGGCCTGGATGGCAGCTTGCGCCTCGACCACCGAGTAGCCCAGCGCCGTCAATGCGGCCAGGACTTCGCTGTCGAAGTCGGTCATTGCCGCGACCCGAGCCAGCGCATCGGATGGCTTGAGCTTGTCCTTGAGATGCAGGGCGATCTTCTGGGCGGTCTTCTTGCCCACGCCCGGCACGCGGTTGAGGATGTCGCCTTCATCGGCGAAGATGGCGCGCTGGACGGTATCCAGCGTCAGGGTGGAGAGCACGGAGAGCGCCACCTTGGGGCCGACCCCGTCCACGCCGAGCAGGATATTGAACAGATCACGGTCCGCCTGGGATTCGAATCCGTACAGGGTCAGCGCATCCTGGCGCACGATGAGATGGCTGTAAATGAAAGCCATCTCGCCCACCTTGAACTTCGTCCGCAGGGGCGCGGGGACATGGACGCGCAGGCCCACCCCGCCGACTTCAAGGATCAGGGCTGAGTCTTCGATCTGGGTAATTTCACCACGCAGGGTTGCTATCATAGTTCTATTTAACCACAGATGAACACAGATAAAAAGGATAATTGGATGAACGGTTTATGATTGTGGTGCCTTCCAGGATGTGTAGGGAATCAGCCGCTTGACTTCTGCTTTTGGCCTGCCAAAATTGACCAACAGACATACTTCCAGACCTGTAGCGCGCAGATAGTTTAAGGCTTGTGCCACGTGGTCGTTGTTCAGCATGGATACTGCCTTGAGTTTCACCAGCACTCGCTCTTCCACCAACAAGTCAGCAAAGAATTCGCCGACCACGATTCCGTCGTAATGAACTTTGATCGGATATTGCTGTGCCACTTGCATTCCTGATTTGCGAAGGACATGTGCCAGTGCATTTTCATATACCTTTTCTACGAAGCCGATTCCGAGCGTGTTGCTTACATCATAAACGCGCCCGATGATCTTTTGCGTAATTACATTCACATCTTGGGACGGCATATTATCTCCCTTCATCAACCTATCCAATTTATCTGTGTGCATCTGTGGTGAATTAATATCTTTTCGTATTCAAATGCGTGATGGCAATCGCCAGGGCGTCGGCGGCGTCGTCGGGTTTGGGGATCGAGTCCAATTGGAGCAGGGCGCGCACCATGTCCTGCACCTGGCGTTTGTCTGCAGAGCCGTAGCCGGCCACGGCCTGCTTGACCTCGTTGGGCGTGTACTCGAAGGCATCGATGCCCGCCTGTTCCAGCGCCAGCATGACCACGCCGCGCGCCTGTCCCACCGCAATGGCGGTGCTGACGTTGCGCTGGAAGAACAATTTCTCCACCGCGGCCGTATCGGGACGGTGGAGAGCCAGCAGATCACGCATCTGGTCGTAGAGCATGACCAGGCGGGCGGGGGGCGTGGAATCCTTGGGGGTGGTGATGACGCCAAACGCAACGGCGACCAGGCCCCCGTCCGGTTCGAGGCGGACGAGGCCAAATCCTGTGGTAGCGGTGCCGGGGTCGATTCCGAGGGCGAGGGTCATTAAATAAAAAGTAGTGACGACTTCAAGTCGTCACTACAAATTTACTAGGCGGCTTCGAGGGCGGCCAGGGCGTCTTCGGAGACCTTGACGTTGTGGAACACATCCTGCACGTCGTCGAGTTCCTCGATGTTATCGATCATTTTCAGGACCGAGAGGGTGTCGTCCACGTCGAGTTCAACTTCCTGCTTGGGGATCATGCGCAGCCCGGCTTCCTCGGGCTGGACCTTGGCCTGGTGCAGCGCGTCGGCAATGGTCTTGAAGGCTTCGACGGGGGCAAAAATCTCGATCGTGTCGCCGCCGTCGACCACGTCATCGGCGCCTGCCATGACGCCCAGCTCGAAGGCCTTGTCGAAGTTCATCATGCCGGACGGGAAGGAGAAGTACGATTTGTGGTCGAACTGCCAGCCCACCGCGCCCGCTTCGGCCATGTTGCCGCCCGATTTGCTGAAGGCGTGGCGCAGGTCGGAGACGGTGCGGTTGCGGTTGTCGGTGACGCAGGAGACCATCATGGCCGAACCGTGCGGGCCATAGCCTTCGAGAGTCAACTCTTCGAATACCACGCCGTCCTTGTCTTCACCGGCCCCGCGTTTGATGGCGCGCTCGATATTGTCCTTGGGCATGTTCTCGGCGCGCGCCTTGTCCACGGCCAGCCGCAGGCGGAAATTGGTTTCGATATCGCTGCCGCCGGCGCGCGCCGACATGACGATCTCGCGGGTCAGGCGGGTGAAGATTGCGCCGCGCTTGGCGTCGGCTGCGCCTTTCTTGCGCTTGATGGTTTTCCATTTTGAATGACCAGACATAACACTCTCCTTGCGCCACTTTCGTGGGAATTTTTATAAAATAGCGGCGAAATTATACCATTACACAAAGAAGCCCACACCCATGGCTTTCGGACCCGCGTGAACCACAATGGCGGGCGGCAGTTCATAGATGGGAATTTCCCTGACGGGGATGCGGGCCTTCAACTGCTCGACGAGGGCCTTCGCCTCCTCCTCCGCCTCGACCTGGATCACGCACAGGTGGGCTTCGTCCCCGCCCTTGCATTGCTCCGCGGCCACTTCCACGAGACGGGCCAGCGCGCGCTTTTTAGTGCGCTGCTGTTCGAAGGATTCGACCTGCCCGTTCTTGATCTGCAAAATGGGCTTGATCTCGAGCAGTTCGGCCAGCAGTTTCTTTGCGCCGCCGATGCGCCCGCCTTTGGCCAGGTATTCGAGCGTATCCACCAGGAAGTAGAGCCGCCCGCGCGGGATCATGTCGTTGAGCTTCGCCACGATCTCATCCGCGGATTTGCCGGCTTGCGCCATGTCATCGGCCACCAGTACCAGCGAGCCGAGATTGCACGAAAGCGTCTGCGTGTCCACGATGTGGACATCGGCGTCGGGGAAATCCTGGGAGGCGGTCTGCGCCGAGCGGACGGTGCCGCTGGCTTTGGCGGTCGGCGCGACGACGATGACGGAATCGCCATTCTCCGCGGCCTGGCGGAAGATGGGGTGGTACAGGGTCGGCTCGGGTGCGGAGGTTTTGGGCAGGCTGGGCGAGGCTTTGAGTTTGCGCAGGAAGGCGGCTGTATCCAGCTCCTTGTCGTCGTGATAGGCCTCATCCCCAAAAACCACGACCTGCGGAATCAGCGGGATGCCGCGTTGGGCAAGCATTTCGCGCGGCAGGCCGCAGGTGGTGTCGGCAACGATTTTGACCATAATAGCCTCCAAAGTGGATTATTTCATTTTATGCTGGCTGAGGTCATATCGGCTATATGTGATTCATCCTTATTTCGAGGCGGCGGCGGATTTCAAATCCGCCGCGAGCGGGAGATCTGCCGAGAGCCAGAGACCTGCCGCGAGCGTGGAGGGAGGCTACACTCCCAGGATGCGCCTGCCTTCGGCCAGCAGTTCATCGTAACTTCGTTCGAGGGCGGGATGCGTGCCGCGCAGGCCGGCAATGACCTGTTCGGTCCACAGCAGGTATTCCCGTTTGCGCTCCAGCGGCCAGCTTGCGGGCGGGGTGTGCAGGATGTCGTGAACGTTGCAGATCTTGTCGGCCAGCTTGAGGAGTTTGGCTTTTTCCGATTTGTGCGGGGCGTGCTCGATCTGAAGTTGTTTGCGCTCGGCCTTGGGCAGGCTTTTGTCGTCGGTGACCTCCAGCACGATGGACAGCACCTCCGCGCCGAATCCGGCTTCGATCTCCCCGGGTTGGGTGCCCGTGTCTTCGATGGTGTCGTGCAGGAGCGCGGCCGCCAGCAGGATCGGATCGTCCACGCCGCCGATGGAGGCCAGGGTCTCGGCCACACAAATGGGATGGTTGATGTAGGGCGAGGCAAAGCCATCCTTGCGGCGCTGGTCGCGGTGTTTCGCGGCCGAGAAGCGCGCCGCTTTGAGCAGGATTTGCATGTCGGTCATTTCATAACTCCCTTTGATAAGTGCGATGGGTCTTGTAAAAGTCCACGCCGAAATTTTCCATCTCGCGCTGCATCTTTTCATTTTCCACGCCGATCTGGACGATCTCGGCGTGGCGGATGCGCGGATTCCCGACGATGGATTTGAACAACTCGCTGTACAGGATGGCCGTCCCGCCCGAGCCGCGGTATTCGGGCAGCAGCCCCGCGCCGTTGATGTTGATCCAGTCGGTGCGGCGCAGTTCGCGCAGCAGGGTCAGCCAGCCAAAGGGGAACAGCCGTCCGCGGGATTTCTGGAGCGCGGCGGAAACGTCGGGATAGGCCAGCAGAAAGCCGACGGCCTGGTCGTCTTTCATCACCAGCTTGATAAGCTTCGGATCGGCCAGCCAGACCAGTTGGTTGAACAGGCCGTCGACTTCCTCATCGGTCAGCGGTGTATTGCCTGCCGTGTCCTCGATGGCGCGGTTGTACAACTCCTTCAGGTGTGGGACGAGGGCGCGCAGGTCGGCGCGGGTGGTGCAGCGCAGGATGCGCAGTCCGCGGCGTTGGGCCAGGCGTTCGGCCAGCTCGTGGATGCGCGGCGGGAACTGGATGTTTGCGCCCAGATAGCCCGAGACGGATTCTCCGTGCTGCACAAATCCCTGCGCTTCGATCAACGGGGCGTAGTAGGCGGGGTTGTAGGGCAGTCCAAAGGCGGGACGCTGCTCGAAGCCCTTGACCAGCAGGCCGAAGCCATCCAGCGGAGTGAAGCCTTTCGGCCCGATGATCTTGTTCAGCCCGCGCGCACGCGCCCAGGCGAAGCCCGCCTCGAAGAGTCCCGTCGCGGCGGGGAGGTTGTCCTCGCATTCGAATAGATAGAAGAAAGCCGTGGACTCGCGGTTGAACTCGTTGTAGCGGCGGTTGTCCAGCACGGCCAGGCGGCCGACGGGACGCGTCCCTTCGTAGGCGAGGAAGAAGCGGGCCTGGGAATGTTTGTAAAACGGAAACCGCTTGAGGTCCAGGCGGGTCTTCTCGTCCATTTGCAGGGGCGGCACCCACTGCGGGATGTCCCGATAAATGGAAAACGGCAGGGACAGGAAATCCCGCAGGTGGGTTCGGTTGGCGGGGTCGAGGGAGAGTATGTTCATCATAAAAAGTAGAGCGAGATATTATCTCGCTCTACAAGATCACATGGATTTGGCGCGCGCGGCCATTTGTGTGCGCAGGTTGTGGATGTCTTTGTCGACGGTGAAGAGCGCGCCCAGGTAGAAGACGAAGCACAGGCCCCAGGCGATGACGCAGACCCACAGGATGGCGTTGCCCTGTCCGTAGGCGAGGGAGAGCGCGCCTGCCAGCGCCGGTGCGGAGGCTGCGCCGATGTTCTCGATGAAGTATTCCACCGCCTGGGCCGTGGAGCGCACCTCGGGGACGGTCACGTCGTACACGGTGGCGATGACGTTGGGCGAGGAGAGCGGCATGAAGACGGCCGTCAGGCACATATAGATGAGGAATGTGGCCTTGTCTGCGATGGGGGTGGTGATGGCCAGGTAGATGAAGACCGCGCCGAGCAGTACGCCAACGCTGGAGACGATGATGCGGCCCTTGTTGGTGATCTTGAACAGCCAGTCGCCGACGTAGCCGCCGATGAAGTAGCCCGCCGCCAGGATCAGGATGACAGGCGCCATCGTGCCGAGCACGGAGGCGTCATCATAGCCGCGCTCGGCCATCAGGTAGCCGAAGAAGAAGTAGGTGATGACGTTCCAGGGGAAGACGCCCGCGAAGCCTTGCAGGAAGACAAACCACATGGTGGGTTTCTTGAAGATTTCGACGGCTTCCTTCCACGAGAAGTGGAACTGGCCGATCTCCTCGGCGTTCTTGCCGGCGTATTCAGGTTCGGCCTGTCCGCGCGGCATTTCCTTGACGCCGAAGTAGATCGCCACCGCGATGATCAGTCCCAGCGAGCCGGTGATGTAGAAGGCCGAACGCCAGCCGCCGATCTGCGGGGCGACCATCAGCGTCAGGATCATGCCCGCCAGGTAGCCGATGGGCTGGGCCAGCTGCAGGATGCCGTAGATCTTTCCGCGCAGGTCGGGGCCGAAGTAATCGGCTACCAGCGAATACAGGCCCGGGTAGGAGGAGTCGTCGATGCCGGTCGAGGCGCGGGTGACGAGGAAGGACGGATAGGTGCGCACGATGGCGCTTAGCCAGGTGGTGGCGCCCCAAATGAACGAAGCCAGCGCCAGCAGTTTGGCGCGCGCATAACGGTCGTACAGATAGCCCCAAAGTGGGTAAAGCAGTGTGCCCACCAGCAGTGCCCCCGAATTGATCAGGCCCCACTGGGCGATATCGATGTTGAAATCTGCCATGATGTCCTGCTGCATCGGGCCGATCATCAACTTGTCAGTCTGGTGCAGGAGCATGAACAGGAAAAAGACGACGACCACGAACCAGCGGTAGCGCGAACTTTTCTGGGACATCAAATACCTCGCGTGGTGGGATGAGTTAAGTATCAAGGGTCAGGTTCCAGGTGTCAAGTGATTTTTGACCCTGTAATCAAACCGCCGTCACAGGGACGGCGGCGGGCGGATTAATCGAGGCTGTCTTCGGCCAGGATTTCCTCGGCCAGGGTTTGCAGGGCGGTCACGTCTTCGGCCTTGTCCATTTTGACGGCGCGCCAGTACTGCTCCAGCAGATCGAGCGGACTCAGACTGCTGACGGTCTGACCCTCCGCGATGCGCACGCGCGACTCGATCTGCGGCCGCTTGACGAGGTGGAACTCGAAGGTGTTTTCGGCATATTTGCGCAGGGCGGATTCGTCGATGAGCGTATCCCACTCGCGCGGATATTCGACCACCAGTTTGACGATGGCGCCTTCCATCTTTTGGGGACTGGGCAGTTCCGCCATGAGGAAGGCGGTCACATCTTCGCTGGACGTCAGGCTGGTGCGCTTTTCGAGGAAGGGACGCGTGCCCTCGATCTTTTTCCAGTCGACCTGTGTGTTCCCGCGAGTGACCTCGGCGATGATGTAGAACTTGTCGTCGCGCGCCTCGCCAAAATCGACGCGCTCGATGGAGCCGGGATAGACGACGGGCGGATGATGTCCTTCATTCACATCCTGTGGTTTGTGGATGTGGCCCATCGCCACGTAGTCCAGCCGCTGGTCCTTGACCAGCGCAGTTGGCAGAACCAAATCCGCGCCGAGCATGACCATGCGTTCCGCGCCGAAGGTCGCGCCCTCGACGGAGGCGTGCGCGGTCAGAATCCTCGGCAGGGACGGGTCGGCGTCCGTGAGCCAGCCTTCGATCAGGTCGGATATGCGGGATTCGATATTCGAGAAGACTTCCTCGGGTCTTTCCGCGCTCAGTTCGAGCGAAGCCATCAGGCCCGAGCGCGCGATCCACGGCATGGCGATGACCTGGGCGGGCACGCCCCACAGATTATCGGGACCCAGAAATTGCGGCCGATCCAGCACGCGGACGTAGGGTACCTCCAGCGTGGCAAATTCCTGGATGGCGTGCGCGCGTCCCGCCGCGGGGGAGATGTCGTGATTGCCAATTAAAAGCAGGGTGGGAATCTTCGCCTGCGAGAGGCGCATGATGCGCCGTCCCCATTCGCGCTGAAAGGTCGGGGCGGGGGAGCGGTCCTTGTAGGCGTCGCCCGCAAAGATGACCAGGTCCACGCGTTCGCGGATGGCCGCGTCCACGATGGTATCCAGCGACTTGAGGAAGTCGAGCACGCGCAGGGGCAGGCCCGTGGCGGGATCGTGGCGGCCGTAGTTGGCCATGTCGATGTGGGCGTCTGCAAAGTGGAGGAGTTTCATAAGTTACCGGCTTTCGTCCTGAGCGGAGCGCAGCGAAGTCGAAGGACGCTGACAGGATGCGCTTCGACCTCGAGCTTCGCTCTCCGCTCAGCGCGAATCATGGTTTCATTCCCAGTTCCGCCAACGCCTGGACGGCGGGCGCCCAGTTGGGGTGAACCTTCAGGGCGGCGCGGTAGTCGTCGATTGCCAGTTTCGTCTGGCCCAGCATGGAGTAGGCCCGCCCGCGCCAGAGCAGGGATTCCTCGAGGTCGGGCTTCGTCCTGGGTTTGAGGGTGGTATTGGCCAGTTCGATGACGTCCATGTAGCGGTTGCTGTAGAAGTAGGCGCGGTATGGCCCGGTCTGGTACCACATCATGCGATAGGGGCGGGTATTGTTGTCCGTGTCGAGCTGGGCATAGACGGCGAAGGCTTCGTCGTAGGCGAGCGCGGCGTTCACGTAGTCTTCCAGGAAGGCCTGGCTGGAGCCTACATTGAACCACGCGAAGTAACGGTCGATGCCTGTCAGGCTTTGGCTTTCCCGTTTGGCGGTTTCAAGCGCCAGGCGGGCGGCGTCGTTTTCGTCTGCCAGTGGCCCGAGCAGTCTCATCACATCGCTCTCCCGATTGGCCGGGTAGACGACCACGAACAGATAGTTGAACGAACGCCAGCCCGACATGAACTCATCATAGGAAATGTGGAAGTTCGGGCCGTCGTTGTAGGTATCCTGCACGATGACTTCGCGTTTGGCGTCGTCGTAGCCGGTGATGAACTGGTAATGTCCCATCCAACTGACCACCCCCAGGGCGTCACGCTCGAAGTAGCCCTTCTCGGCCACGATGGGAAACCCGGCTGCAAGCAGGCGTTTGACGGTGTCGATGTCGCCGCCGTAGCGCTGCATGGACGCCATGCCGGGCACGTTGGCGCTGATGAAATCCTGGAACTCATAGGGCAGGACGTTCTTGTCGTTATTGGCGGGGACACCCTTGCTGTCGGTGTTGCCCGGCATGACCGCCTTCCCGACCACGTCGCGGTCGCCATTCCAGCCCCAGAAGGTGAGCGCCATCGAGAAGTTGGCGGGGCCGCAATAGTTCCAGCGGTTGTGCTGATGCTCGTAAGTGAATCCGCTCAGGGTAACGGAGCCAGGCAGGGGCGTGGATGTGGCGGTCGGCGTCAGGGTGGGACCGGCCGACGGCGGGGTGGGCGTCATCGTCACCGGCGGGGTGAGGGTGAGATGGTATTCGGCGCGCGTGGTTGCCAGGATGGTGTCGAAGTCGATCTGCTGCTGGCTGGGTTGGAAGACCGCCTCTTCGGGCGGGTTGAAATATTGATTGATCTGGGTGCGCAGGTTGTCCACGCGCCAGGCCAGCCGCTCGTGGATGGGCGGCACGAAGTACAGGCCAACCGCCAGGAGAAGCCCGAGCGGAAGAAGCCAGAGCCATTTCAAATTGATACGCATGGCGGGGATTATAAGCCAAAACAACGGGGCAAATTCGCGGGTCGGAAACGCGGACATTCTCTAACTTATTTCTCATGTTTTCCCGTAACCTTTGGCGCGGCCGGGCGACTGGGCTTTTATAACCTGAAAATTCGCCTCTCAAGGAGACATCCATGCGAAAAAGTACCCTGTTTCTCTCTGCCGTTTTGACGGCGTTCGTGCTGGCCGTGCTGGTCGGTGTGGTTTCCGCCTACCAGAATGTCGTTTCTGCCAGTGTCGCCCCACAGCCGACGGCGGCTTCACCGTCGCAGAATGTTTCGGCCCCGCAGGTTCAGGCGGTTATCCCCACCGCGACTGCGGCGATGCTGACTCCCGAACAGGCCGCGGCGCTGGCCGCCCAGGTGCTTGGCCGTGACGATTTGTACAGCGTGGAAACCGCTGATTTTAATGGTGCATCCTCCTACCTGGTGACCTTCAGTTCGGGCGATCTCGTGTACGTCAGCTTTGCGGGTCAGATCCTTTCGGTCGGCAAGATCGTTCCGACGGTGGTGGTCAACGATGTGACGGCCCATCGCAAGAAAAGCAACGATGAGCAGATCAACATCCCGCGGCCGGACGAGCACGATGACGATGATGAACACGATGATTAGGAAATCACATGGCAACCAATAAGCCCGCTTCCCGTAACTGGAACGACATCCAAATGTTCCTGGCAGCCATGGCCATGGCTCTGACGCTTGGCCTGTGGAACCTGTTTGCCGGGCCCGACCGTGTGCAGGCGCTGGCCAGGGAAAACGCTGAAACCGCGCTCCAGCCTCCGCCGGCGGAGGCTGATCCCGTAACCCTCGCGCCTGCCGCGCCCACGCCCATTCCCCAGGGCAAGATCATTCTGGGGGGGCAGGCGCCCCAAACCCAGATCTTTGTGAATAATCCCGTTGGTGGCGGCGGCGGAGGAGGGGGTGGAGGCGGTGGCGGTGGCGGGGGAACAGGATCCTCCTGATATGATCCATCGCCTCGCCTTCCGCGCCATGGGCACTAATATGCTGGCCTGCCTGGATGTGGATTCGGACCAGGTCCCGGATATCCTGGCGCAGGTCCCGGGCTGGTTCGAGGGCTGGGAGCAGACCCTCAGCCGCTTCCGCCTGGACAGCGAATTGTCCCGCCTCAACCGCTCGGGCGGCCGCCCCATGCCCGTTTCCGACGCGCTCTGGCAGGTCTTTCAGGCCTCGCTGGATGCGGCCGCGATGACCGACGGGCTGGTCACGCCCACCGTGGCGGAGTCCATGCTCGAGTTCGGCTATGACCGCGACTTCGACCTTTTGGCGGGCACACATATCCCGTCCCGTTCCCCCGTTTTGACGGAGATCCGCCCGCTTTCCACCGTCACTTGGGATGAGCCCGGGCGTACCCTGTGCCTGCCCGAAGGGGTGCAGCTCGACTTTGGCGGCGTCGCCAAGGGCTGGGCTGCGCACCAGGCCATGCTGCGCCTCTGCGAGTATGGCCCCGCGTTGATGAACGCAGGCGGCGACGTGGCCTCCAGCGGTGCGCTGCGCAACGGCGGCTCGTGGGAGATCAGCATCATCAACCCGTTCACGCGCCGCGAGGAAGACAGCCTTGGAACGATCCTGCTGCGCGGGGAGGCGGTGGCCACCTCAGGCACCGACCGCCGCCGCTGGCTGCAAGGCGGCTTCCTGCGGCATCACATCATCGACCCGCACACGGGCCTGCCCGCGCAGACCGATGTGCTGAGCGCCACCGTCGTCGCGCCGACCGTGCTGGAGGCGGAGGCGGCCGCCAAATCTGCGCTGATTCGCGGCAGCCAGGCGGGCATCGCCTGGGTCGATGCGGAACCCAGCCTGGCAGGTCTGCTCATCCTCGAAGATGGGCAGGGCCTGTATAACGAAAGACTCAAGAAATATCTGTAATGTCGTTGCGAGGGGCCCCGTAGGGGCAACGAAGCAACCTCCTCATACATGGAAAATTTAGTGAACAAGTGTGAGGTTGCTTCGCAGGCTCGTAACGACATGGAAAAGGAATCAAAATGCCTGTTAATCCCCCCGAAGCGACCGAGATGGAATCCTCGGTCAACATTCAGACCTTCCTGGCTTTCCTGCTGGCGCTGACGGCCGGCCTGCTGTTGGCTGTGCTGGTGCTGCCAAGCTGGCTGCCGAACCTGGCCTTCTCGCTGGGCGGCGACGCGCCCAAGGTCTTCTGGTACCTGGCGCGCGCCACGGCCTTCGCCTCGTTGAGCCTGTTATGGGTCTCGATGGCGCTGGGACTGGGCATCAGCAACAAGATGGCGCGCCTGTGGCCCGGTGCGCCCGCGGCCTTCGCCATCCACGAGTACGTCAATTTGCTGGGCATCGCCTTCGCCGTCTTCCACGCGCTGATCCTGTTGGGCGACCATTACATCGGCTTCACCCTCGCGCAGATCCTGATGCCGTTTTCCACGGCCAGTTATCGTCCGCTGTGGGTGGGAGTCGGCCAGCTTGGATTTTACGTCTGGCTGCTGGTCACGCTCAGCTTTTACGTGCGCCCGCGCATCGGCCAGAAGACGTGGCGCGCCATCCACTATGCCAGCTTTGCCATGTATTTGATGGGCCTCTTCCACGGCATTTTTAGCGGCACCGACTCGGGCGTGGATTGGGTGCAAAAATTCTACTGGCTCTCAGCGGGCAGCCTGCTCTTCCTGTTGATGTACCGCATCCTGGCCAGCGCGATGGACAAGCTCTTCCCGCAGAAGCCCCAGCCGCGGCCTGTTCCCGCCGCCCGACCCGTGCCTGCTGCGACGGCGGTCCCGACCACCCCGTCCCAGTCGAGTCTGACGCAGGGCTGATGGCTGGCCGCTGAAATTTATTCGTGGTGAGACGCTGATTGCACGCGCAGTCAGCGTTTTTGTTTCATGCCAGGATTGGGCGTATAATTTTTGCATGGTTGCAGCGTGTATCGAAATCCCATCCCCAGCCTGGATCATCCCATGAACGATCAACATGTTGAGATTTCACTCAAGAAATTCCTGCTCATCGAGCGGTGCCCGTCCGCCTGGAAGGGCCTGGATCTGTATTTGTTTCGGGACCAGGCCGTGACCTTCTATGTGGGCCAATCGTACAATGCCTTCGCGCGGGTTTGGGAACACCTGCTGGGCGGCTTCCACGGGCACTCCATCGTGGGGCGCTTCGTGTGGGCCAACTGGCCGTTATCGATGAGGTTCACCATCGAAATGTTCAGTTCCCAATCCGCGCAGTTCGATGCGGTGGAGCACGACCTGAGCGCCGCCGAGCGGGAGTTGATCCAGCACTGGACGCCCTGCTTCAACGTGTCGCTGAACGTCCAGCCGGCGCCCGTGCCATCCCATTACCGTCCGCCCAATGCCAGGCTGCGCTGCGGAGGATTCAACAAGCTGCAACGCGAGGCCGCGCGCGCCGTGCAGGCCGAGGAGACGGAAACCTGGATGCGTGGACTGGAAGGGGCCGACTCGTGGGGGACGTGAGCGTTCCGGGCCAAAGGAGAATCACGCAATGGAAATCATCGACCTGAGCCAGGAAATTTACTCGGGCATGCCCGTCTTCCCTGGGATGCCCGGGGTGACGGTTGCCATGCACGTTTCGCACGAAGAATGGAACAGGATCACCGACAGCGACGTGGTCTCTCCCGCCGTCAATCGTCTGGAATTGGGCGAGCACACTGGCACACACGTGGACGCCCTCAACCACATGGCGCGCGAATATCGCGGCCAGTCCATCGACAGCATGCCGTTGTCCATGTTCTACACCGAAGGCATCTGCCTGGATCTTTCGCACAAGGGTTTCAACGAATTGATCGAGATCGCAGACTTGCAGCAGGCCCTCGCAGCGGCGGGGCTGGAGATCGAGCCGGGCGATACGGTGCTGCTGTACACGGATCATTATCGGCGCGCCTTCGGGACCGACGACTGGGAGCGCAGTCCGGGTCTGAGCGCGGATGCAGCCCGCTGGCTGGGCGAACAAAGCATCGCGGCCTTCGGCGTGGAGGCGGCGGCGCCGGGCGTGCGTCACGTGTCCAACAGGCAGGTGCATCACATTTGCGGGGAGTTGGGCTTTACGCATTACGAGAACCTGGTCAATCTGCACCAGCTCGTTGGCCGCGGACGTTTCCGCTTCATCGGCCTGCCGCTCAATATCCGCGGCGGGACAGGATCGCCCGTCCGCGCGGTGGCGATCTTCGAATAACGGAGCGCGGACTGAGGGCCGCGCCCCAGGATCGAACCAAGAATCAAAAAGCGGATGCGCTTTAGAGAAGCGCATCCGCTTTTTGATTGCACATGGCGCGCACTACGTTCTTGCAGGATCAGCCATGGATTGCAGGAACCGCATACCCGCCAGGATTTGATCCACTCTTTGGTTGGATAACGAACCCAGATATTCACCCAGTTGCGACCTGTCCACGGAAGACACCTGTGAGACGACCACCACACTTGGCCTGGGTAAGTTCGCTTCGCCGGTTTCCAGACGCACATTGCCCGGCGCTTTGGCCCGCTTCATATTCGTGGTCAGCGCGCAGACGACCACCGTATTGACGCGGCTGTGGTTGATGACATTCTCCTGGATGACCACGTGCGGATGGACAAGGTCATGTCCATCCAGGGACACCCAATACACGTCGCCTTGATTGACCGTCATTCGCTCTCCACTGCCTGTTACATCAGCAAAACACTATTTTTCCGCGCGCGCCTGTTCAGCGGCATTTTCTTCGAGCTGCTTTCTGATCCAGCGCATCAGATTGATGGCTTTGTGTTCGGGCATGAAACAGGCTCCCACCGTTTCGGAAAACGGAACAGGAAACCGAAAGCCATCCACCTCGTACCAGAGCGCCCCGTCGGTGCAATACGCAAATTTAGCCACTTTGTTGATGATCAATTCCTTGATGTTCATTCTTCACCTTTCCTTGTCGATCCCCGTTTGCAGGGATCAGAATTGCCGCGCTTCCGCGCGCAGTTTACAAACCCAGTCCAATTCGGCCTGGTAATACGATGACCAGTTTTCCAGGATCATGTTCCAGAGAAATGTTTCGCGCGGCGTTCTTGCGGCCTGGACATTGATATAGGCATCCCTCGCCGTCCCGGACGGCGAAATGTTCCTCTGTTGTCTTTGAAAATCCAGCATGGACAATTGCATGCGGAGTTCATTTTCGTATCTTTCCAAAAGGTTATCGAGTTCGTCCGCGCTCAGCGAGTCGGCCCAGGCCAATTGGATCAGAAAGGAATTCCTGACCTGGGGCACCTCCGGGGCGGAGGACACCCAGCGCCGAAGTTCCTCCAGGCCCTTTTCACTGATGCTGTAGACTTTTTTGGCCGGGCTGGAATCCTGGATCTGCGTCTCGCGGGTGACCAGATCCTGTTCATGCAGTTTGACCAGGGTTTTATAGATCTGATTGTTGTTCCCGGACCAGTAGAGCGCCGCTGAACCCTCAAACATCTTTTTGATGTCATAACCCGACAGTGGACTCAAACTAAGCAGTCCAAGGATTGCATGTTCAATCGACATATGTTTTACCTTTGTATTATTTTAGTAACATATGTTAATAGTAACATACTAACCCAAAAAAAGCAATTTAAACGTGGAAAATCCTGAAAAAATATTGAATATTTGCCACGAATCAAAAAAATGTTCCCCATCTGCCTCAAATAAACCATGGCTGATGAATCGAAAATTACAAGTTCCCCAGCCCCATTTTTTAAAATCCTCGCACCTTTGGAGAATCCAGCGTGGGAATACCAAATAAAAACTTCCGAAGTCTTTGGTAAGACTTTGGAAGTTTCGAGGTGCAGGCAGATGTTGACGATTGATGAGAATTTAGGGAGCTGAGCCTGAGCTGGAAGCATGATCAGGCAGCAGCGACGGATCCTGGATGGGCTCTCGCTCAGAGGTGGGGCTTAAGGTGCCTGTTGTGGCGGAAGGCGACAGAATAATCGACACTGAACTAATGTAGACTGCATCAAATGAGGATGGAAAACTCGCGGCGAGATTCAGCGAGATATGATCGCTGGCTACCAGACTCAATGGACTGGAGATCAGGTAGCTGCGGCATGCGGCATCTGTCCGTGAGGTTGAATCAGAAGCTTCACGCAATAGAACCGAGGCGCCCCCGGAAGAAGCAAAATGCTTGAAACCAACCAGGGTTAACGTTCCGCCACGGAAGGGTGTGGCGTCGTAACAGATCTGCACACCCTTCAGAACCAGTGCGCGGCCATACAGACTGCTTGGGACCGTCGCCGAGAGCAGATAATAATTGACACCCGCCGTGGTGGACGATAGAACCGTATAATCATCGTAATAGCTCAATCTGGCGGTTGATGCAAAATTCCCATTGGGCTGCAAAGCGGTCAGCGGCTGGGTGACATAAATATCCCCCGTGCTGGGAGGGATCTCGGCCTGCGCTTTCATAAAGACCGCCATCTGTGCGCGCGTCACGTTTTTTTCCGGGCCGTATAATCCGCCGCCAATACCGCTGGTAATACCGTTGTCCTTCATCCAGCAAATGGCAGTTTCGGCCCAATGTCCATTGGTATCGGTGAAACAGCCCGTGGAGGCATAGGCCTGGCCTGCACTGAAAACAACCAATAAGGCAAACACCGACAAAGCTCCAATAACCATACCGTGTTTGAATTTCATAATTTTTCCTTATCTCTTGTTGATGAAAATGAAGAGGTCATCTGCCTTACAGGTAGTATAAAGAAGTGGATAGGCGAATCCAAGCCCCGTATGTCCTATTGAACCGCGTTCTCAATTAATATCAGCAAAGTATGTTTATGCTATTGATAAAAAAAAGCCTCGTGGAATGGGCTCCACGAGGCTCTCTTATCTCATTCGATATGTATCGATCCTAAATCGCCTTCACATACGGACGGTTGAGTCCCAGCACCTCTTCGACCACGGGCAGCCAGGTGCTGATCTGAATCTGCTGCGGGCACTTGGACAGGCACTCGTCGCATTGGATGCAGGCGGCCGCCTTCTCGTCGTCGGGAATCCAGCGCGTGTACTCGTTGCGGCAATCGTCCAGGACGTCGTACATGGCGACGCGGTTGTAGACGTCGAAGTTGCGCGGGATGTTGACGCCGTTCGGACAGGGCAGGCAGTATTCGCAGCGAGTGCAGGGGATCGGGCCGAGGCCGTTGACCACGTCACATACTTTGGCCACCAGTTCGACGTCCGCGGCGCTCAAGATGCCTGTGCCAGACTCATTGGCCGAGCGGATGTTTTCCTGCACCTGCTCGAGCGTGCTCATGCCGCTCAGCACCAGCGACACCTCGGGCTGGTTCCACAGCCATTGCAACGCCCAGTCAGCGGGTTTGCGCTTCTGCGCAGCCGACTCCCACAACGGACGCGTGGCGGGTAGGTCAAGGGCCAGCTTGCCGCCCAACAGCGGTTCCATGATGATAATGGCCAGTCCCTTCGAGGCGGCGTATTGCAGGCCTTCGGTTCCAGCCTGGACGGTGGTGTCCATGTAGTTGTACTGGATCTGGCAGAAGTCCCAGGCGTCGTAGCCATCCACGATCTGCTTGAAGGTCTCCAGGTTGTCGTGGAAGGAAAAACCGATATAGCGGATCCGCCCGTCGGCTTTGGCGGCCTCGGCGCGGCGCAGCAGATCCAGCTTCTGAATCTTTTCCCACGAGTCGCGGTTCAGCGCATGCAGCAGGTAAAAATCGATGGTGTCGGTCTGCAGACGCTTCAATTGCTCATCGAGCAGGCGGTCGAAATCGGCGCTTTCCTTGATCAGCCAAATCGGTGACTTGGTGGCGATCTTGACGCGCTCGCGATAGCCGCCCTGCAGCGACCTGCCCAGCGCCACTTCACTCATCTGGTCGTGATAGACATAGGCTGTGTCGAAATAATTGACGCCCGCCTCGATGGCGGTGTGGATCATTTCATCGGTCTTGACCTGGTCGATGTTGCCACTCTTGCCGTCGAGGGTGGGCAGGCGCATGCAGCCGAAGCCGAGGGCTGAGGTCTGCCAGTCCAGTTTGCCAAACTTGCGATATTGCATCATTGTAGTTCTCCTTCCAACGCGATGTGCGCGGCTTTGTAGATTTCCGCCAGGCTGACACTGCTGTCTTTTGCCAGACGGACACATTCATCATATTCAGGGACGGATTGGATCACCTTCCCGTTGAGGACTTTTTGCTTGACGGTCAGCGTGCCGTACACCGTCTCGATCTTTTTGAACTCGCGCTGGGCGGCGTAGCGCTCGATGGGCAGGACGCGCAGCCCCAGCGTGGTCGACTCGCGCAGGATCAACTCGGCCAGCGCCGCCTCATCCCGACGAAGCGCGATGACCGACAACAGCGTGCCTGGGCGATTCTTCTTCATCTGGATCGGCGTCAGGAACACATCCCGCGCTCCAATGGCGAAAAGTTTTTCCATCAGGTAGCCGTAGAACTGCGGGTTCATATCGTCGATGTTGGTCTCGATCTGGATCATTTCGGAGGCTGCGCTTTGGGGCGCTTCGCCGACGATCAGCCGCATCACGTTCGGCCAGTCCATGTCCCGCTTTCCCGCCCCGACGCCTGTTCCCGTTATCGTGAGGACGGGCCGCTCGAAGGTGGCCAGCGCGCCCAGGATGGCAGCGCCCGTGGGCGTAACCAGCTCCACCTCAGCGGGCGAAGGCGTCAGCGGCGCCTGGGCCAGCCGCAAGACTTCGAGGGTGGCGGGAGCGGGCAGCGGAAGACGGCCATGGTCGGTGTGGATCGTCCCAGCGCCGTAAGGCAAAGCCGAAGCGTAGAGCCGCTCGATGCCCAGCGCATCCAGCCCGAGCACGGCCCCCGTCACATCGACAATCGAATCCAGCGCGCCGACCTCGTGAAAGTGGACGTGTTCGACGGGCTCGCCATGCACACATGCTTCGGCTTCGGCCAGCAGCGTGAAGATGCGCGCGGCCTTCTGTTTGACCTGCTCGGGCAAACGGCTGTTCGAGAGGATGTCCAGGATATCGGACAGGTGACGATGGGTATGGCTGTGCGGCACGATGACTTCGAGGTTGGCGGCGCGCAGTGCGCCCTTGTGCGTCTCGGTCAGGCACAATTCCACTTTTTCGGGCAGGTTCAGCTTTTCGATGCCGTCCTGCAGCGTTTCGAGAGGCAGGCCTGCATCGAGCAGGGCGGCCAGGAACATGTCGCCGCTGATCCCTGAGTAACAGTCGGCATAAGCGATCTTCATGAAAGAACCTCGTTCAGGCTGCCAAGGCGGTAACCCGTCAGGTCGACGGCCACGTAATGGAAGCCAAGGGATTTGAAATATTCTGAAACTTGCTGGTGCAAAGCAGCCAGCCGTTCGATCTCGTTGGGCGCGACCTCGAGCCGCGCCAATTGTCCGTGATGGCGGACGCGCACGGCATGGAATCCAAGCTCGTGCAGATGACGCTCGCCCTCGGCGATCTGGCGCAGGCCGTCGATGGTGACGGGCGAGCCGTACGGAAAGCGCGTGGCCAGGCAGGGCGCGCTGGGGCGATCCCAGACCGACAGCCCCAGGGCTTTTGCCAGGGCGCGGATCTCGCTCTTGTGGAATCCCAATTCCTGCAATGGGCTGAGGCTGCCCGTCTCAGTCACCGCGCGGCGGCCAGGACGGTAGTCGCCGAGGTCATCGGCATTGGAGCCCTCGATCAGCGCAGTAAAGCCTTCTTGCGCGGCCAAATCTTGCAGCAGGCGAAAGCGCGCCAGCTTGCACACGTAACAGCGGTCAGGCGGGTTGGACACGAATTGCGGATCCGCCAGATCGTCATACTCCAGCACGCGCAGCGGAAAGCCGACCTGTTCGGCCAGAGTCTGCGCCGAGGCCACATCGCCCATCGACTCGACGGGCGAGCGGACGGTCACCGCCAGCATACGGTCACCCAGGGCGCGCCACGCGGCCGCGCACAACAGGCCGCTGTCGACGCCGCCAGAAAAGGCCACGATGACGGAACCAACTTGACGGAAGCGTTCGAGCAGAGCATCCCAGCGAGGACGAAGCTCGGGCGAAAGATTCCTTTCGAGGATGGCGAAATCCACGTCAGCCTCCCAACTGGTTGATGTTGCTGGCCAGCACGCCCGCGCCGAAGCCATTGTCGATGTTGACCACGCCGACGCCTGTCGCGCAGGAATTGAGCATGGTCAGCAGCGCGGCCAGACCGTTGAAGCTGGCCCCGTAGCCCACGCTGGTCGGCACGGCGATGACGGGCACCGACACCAGCCCGCCGACCACACTGGGCAGCGCCCCATCCATGCCCGCCGCCACGACGATGACGCGCGCCTGCCACAGGCGCTCGACTTGGCTGAGCAGACGATGCACGCCCGCCACGCCCACATCGAACATGCGCTCGACGGAGTTGTTCATCAGTTCGGCGGTCATGGCCGCTTCCTCGGCCACGGGCAAATCCGCTGTGCCCGCCGTTACCACCAGGATGCCAGGGTGCTTCTCGCTCGGCGTCGAGCGGTCGAGCACGAGCAGGCGCGGCAGGGGATGATAGACCAGCTCGGGGAAGTCGGCCTGCACGATGCGGGCCATCTCTGGGTCGACGCGTGTCACCAGCACCTTGTCGCTGCGCTCCGCCAGTCGACGCGCGATGGCAGTCACCTGCTCGGGCTGTTTGCCCTGACCGAAGACCACTTCAGGGAAGCCATTGCGCAGGGCGCGGTGATGATCCAGCGTGGCAAAGCCGCCCAGGTTTTCATAAGGCAGGCTGCGCAGTTCGGCAAGCGCCGCCTCGACATCCACCTGGCCGCTTTGTACTTTTTCGAGTAACAGTTTTAGTTTTTCTGTTTGCATTAACCTAATCACCTGACAATTTTGAAACTAAAGGTGGTCGAGTAGCCCCGAGAGCTCTTCGAGGGGCGTATCGAGACCATATCTCCGTATAAGCAAAGTATTTTTGCTACCTGGTGGTCTCGATATGGCGAACGAACGCCGCCTACTCGACCACCAGCATATCGCTTCTTGTGAATTTATACACACAATTTTCGGGCGCGCAAGATTGACGGTCATTACAAATGACCGTCAATCTTCCAGGCAATGAGTGATCAAATTCGATAGGGGCTACTGATGACCGATGACGCGATGCGGCACGTAGGGCTCTTCGAGATAGGCGATATCTTCCGAGGTCAGCTTGAGAGACAATGCGCCGATGGCATCTTCGAGGTGCGAAAGCTTCGTCGCGCCGATGATGGGTGCGGTGACTGGCTCCTTTTGCAGCAGCCAGGCCAGCGCAATGTGTGTGCGCGCAACATTATACCTTTGGGCCAGTTCTGCCACACGCTCCACCACGGGACGGTCACTTTCGGCGGCGGCATCGTATTTTTTCTTCGCGATTTCATCGGTCTCGGCGCGCAGGGTGATTTCGGTCGATGTCCAGTCACGGGTCAACCGTCCCCCCGCCAGTGGGCTGTAGGGGATCACGCCGATCTTCTCCTCGCGGCAGAGCGGCAGCATCTCGCGCTCTTCCTCGCGATAGATCAGGTTGAGGTGATTCTGCATCGAAACAAAACGCGTCCAGCCGTGCTTCTCGGCGACATGCAGCGCCTTCTGGAACTGCCAGGCCCACATGGCCGAAGCGCCGATATAACGCACCTTGCCCGCGCGGACAAGATCGTTGAGGGCTTCCATCGTTTCCTCGATGGGCGTTTCATAATCCCAGCGATGGATCTGGTACAGGTCGACGTAATCGGTGCCGAGACGCCGCAGGCTGTTGTCGATCTCGCTCAGGATGGCCTTGCGCGAGAGTCCCGCACCGTTCGGAGCATCGCTCATTCTGCCGTGCAGTTTGGTGGCGATGATGACCTCATCCCGTTTGGTAAAATCCTTCAGCGCGCGTCCGAGGATTTCCTCGCTCGCGCCAAGCGAATAAACATTGGCCGTATCGAAGAAATTGATGCCCATCTCCAGCGCTTTCTGGATGATCGGGCGGCTGTTTTCCTCGTTCAGCACCCATTTGTGGACCCAGCGTGTCGCATCGCCAAATCCCATGCAGCCGAGACAGATGCGTGAGACTTTCATGCCTGTTGAACCTAATCGTGCGTATTCCATGATTTTCTCCTTTAAGCTTCGTTTTCCAGAGCAGCGTTATCGACAACAATCTGATTTGGTTCCCGCTTTTGCTTTTGTTCCTGAACCAAAATATACAAACCACTCAGCAGAGTCAACACAGCGCCTGCGATGGTCATTCCAGCGGGGATTTCATGCCAGAGAGCGAATCCCCACATAATACTGATGGGAAGCGAGGCATATTCAAACGGAGCGATCACCGAGGCTTGCGCGGTGCTGTACGCGCGCGTCATGAAATACATCCAACCCGCCCAGACCAACCCCAGCCCGGACATGATGAACAGATCGAGTGCTGTTGGCATGCTCCACGCATGAAATAGAAAGACAATGCTTGGGTGCGCGTTTGGAACTTCTCCCACGGCGGCGGCCAGCGGCGAAGTGATGAAGGCGGCAATCAAGTAAACCCATGAACTGAAATACGCCATCGTGGCGCTGCTGTCGGTGGCTTTCATCTTTCGGGTCAGGATCACGGTCAGGGCGTAGAAAAGAACCGAGATCAAAACGAAGAGCGAGCCTGCGTTGAAATTGGTCGAACCGGGGCGAACGATCAACAGGATGCCGGCAAACCCAACGATCAACGCGAGCCAGCGCCGCAGTTCCACTTTTTCGCTCAGCATAAAGACGGAAAGGATGGTGATCATCATCGGACCCGAAAAGCGGATCGCTTCGATGTCGGCCAGCGGCAGGGCAGCCAGCCCCATCATGTACGTGGTATACGAGAGAAACAGGAAAATTCCACGCACAACTTGAAGTTTGGGTTGACTCGTAGTTGGCAGCCCCTTTTTGCCTTCGAGTCGAAAAAAGAGAAATGTGATGGGCAGGGCAACCAGACTGCGGACGGTTACGAGCTCCAGGACGGAATAATTGCCGCCGATCCATTTGACTGCCACGGCTTGCAGCGAACCGATCAGCATCGCCAGTAAAAGAAAGCCGATGCCCTTTAGGTTGGAAGTGTTTTTCATATATCCATTTCTTTACGGAAGTGAAGTTTCAATGGAAACAACAGATTTGCTTGATTCACTTTCTTCTGCGTCCAGGGATATTTCAGGGATGGTCAGGATCAACAGCAGGGCGAGTGCCATTGCAATCGCGCTCGCCAGGAACACCAATTTCAAACCGCCTTCCAGGTCCGGGGCGCTGCTTTGCGCGAAACCCAACAGGGCGGGCGAGACCGCAATACCGATCATCTGAAAGAAAAAGATCGCGCCAACTGCCACGCCCAAAAGATGTTTGGGGACGGCAAATTGCGCCACCACCGCGTTGATGGTCGGCAGCATTCCCAAGCCGATACCCGCAATGCCCGTCACCACCACATACGCCCAAATCGGCGTGACGGCTGTAAAGCGCCACATCGCCAGCATGGCAAGCGTCACCACGGTATAACCGAAAATTAACATCCCGCGATACTTCTTTGTCCTTGCCAGCATGAATCCAACCGGAATACCGATGAAGGCGACCAGCGTGCTGAAGGGAGTCAACATCGAGCCGCTGATGGTGGGGCTGACCGCCATCACTTGCTGCACAAAGATCGGTGAATAGCCCGCAATCGCCACCATGCCGAAAAAGGATAGCAAACCAGCCACGGCAGCCGTGACAAAGGTGCGATTAAAAAGCACCTGCGGATCGAGGATGGGCGCCTCCGCCCGCTTTTCGATCTGGATGAACATGATCCACGCTGCCAACGAGACGAGGAGCTGGAGCACCCCTGCCCAAAATTTGCCTGAGCTTCCCAGCGATGAGAATCCAAGAATGAGCGTCGTCGTCCCCGCCACCATCACCAAGGTGCCAAGCACATCCATTTTGGGCTTCATCTTTTGGGATGTATCGGGCAACGCAAAAGCGACCAAACCGCCCGCCGCCAGGATCAAGGGGATCGTGCCCCAAAACAATCCGCGCCAGCCGAATACGCTTTCGGCAACCGCTCCACCGATCACGGGGCCAAACAGCGCGGCGAATCCCGTGGGGATGTTGAGCAACCCCGTCCACTTGGCGCGTTGTGTGGGCGGGAAGAGATCGCCGACCACCGCAAAACACAATGGCAGGATCGGGAAATGTCCGATGGTCATAAAGGTTTGCGAAGTCACGAGAAACATCATGGAGGTGCTTCTGGATGAAATCAACAACCCAATGCTAAAGATGGCAATGGAAAGCAAAATCATGGTTCGCCGCCCATACACATCGGAGAGTTTCCCAAAGAGCAATGTCGCCGCCGCGCCTGCCAGCGCGGGCAGGGCGATCAACCAAGAGAAGAGCGCCATGCCGTCGAACTCGGCGATCATACCGGGCTGGGCAATGTTTCTGGCGTTGGCAAAAAGCAAACTGACAAACTCAGCAATAAAAATTGCCCACACGCCGATGGCGACTTTTTGGCGTGCAGGGTTGCCCAGGGGTTCCGGGCTTGTTTGACCTTGAGACATGTTAATCAGGTTCCTGTTGCGCGCGGCGCCAGTTTAATGGTTGCAGATCGCGCGGTGAGGCTGTTGATGCTGGAAATGATGCCGGCATAGCGTCGGTACTTGCTTGCGTAGGCAACGTCAATTTGATCGTTGATATTCGAGTCAGACTCTTCCACGAAGGTGACATCTTTGTCCACGCCGCCCGCGCGGATGCGGCCTTCGTGACAAGTCTGCACGCCGCGGAACCAGTCCGAGGTTCGCCCATTGACTGAGCGGACGTACAGGTCATCGCCCACACGCACGACCCAGATGATCCGCATGGAGCGCAGCGTGCCATCTTTGCGCAGTGACGCAATCTGCAATTCTTCGGCTGAACCGATCTTGTCAAATTCTTCGCTTGTCCACGCGGTCATTGGGATTTCCTTTGCTAAAACGCGATGATCGCCTTGATGGCTTTGCGGTCATCCATGGCGCGGTAGCCATCGGGCACTTTGGTGATGTCGCCTGCAAAGTCGAACACCTTGCCAGGCTGAATGCGCCCTTCGAGCACGTCAGGCAATAACTCATCCATGTAAGCGCGCGCCGGGGCAGGCCCGCCGGAGATGGTGACGTTGCGGAAGAAGGTCGGCATGGCGGCGGGCATGGTCTCATCCTGCGGCACGCCTACACGGCCGACCGCCCCGCCCGGGCGCGCAATGCTCAGCGCCGTATGCGTCGACTCTTCGTAGCCCACGCACTCCATCACCGAATGAACGCCGAATCCTTTGGTGAGCGCGCGGACACGTTCGACGGCTTCCTTACCGCGCTCGCGGACGATATCCGTCGCGCCGAATTCTCTGGCAAGCGCGATGCGGTCCGCATGACGGTCGAGCAGGATGATCTGCTCCGCGCCGAGACGTTTCGCGGCGATGACGCCGCACAACCCCACCGCCCCGCCGCCGACGACTGCCACCGTTTTACCGGGACCAACCCTGGCTGAGACAGCCGCATGATGACCGGTCGCCATCACATCGGTCAGGGTGAGCAGCGAGGGCATCAGCGCATGATCCCTGCCGACGGGAAGCGGGAACAGAGTCCCATCCGCCTGCGGGACGCGCACCGCTTCCCCCTGCCCGCCGTCCAGTTCGATGCCGCCCCACCAGCCGCCATGCAGGCAGGAGGTGTGCAGACCTTCCTGGCAAAACTCGCAGGTTCCGTCCGACCAGGCAAACGGCGCGGCCACCAGATCTCCGACTTTGATCTTGTGAACATCCTTCCCAACCGCTTCAACAACGCCGATGAATTCATGTCCCATGCGGCGGCCAATCTCGCTGGCGGGCATCCCCTTGTAAGGCCACAGGTCACTGCCGCAGATGGCGGCGCGGGTGACGACCACCAGGGCGTCGGTCGATTCTTTGATTTGGGCGTCGGGAACATTCTCGACACGGACGTCCCCAGCCCCATACATGACAGTTGCGCGCATTTTATTTCTCTCCTAAAGTCCCGCCACGGACGGGATGATTTCTTTTGCAAAGGTTTCGAGCGGGGTAATTTTGTAGACATCCGGCATATTGAAGATCGCGTGGGTGAAGCCCATTGCCGAAAGTTTTTTGATGCGCTCGATGAGGCTGCCAACCGAGTCTGTCCCGGAAAGATGCGCGGTGGAAAGGGAGGTTTTCTCGACTGTGTTGTAATCACGTCCCAACGTATCGCAATGCGCTTTGAGGGTGTCGAGTGACTTTTGCATGTTCTCCGTCCCGACCCATTCGCCAATATTGCAGGCATCCGCATATTGGGCAACCATGCGCAGGGTTTTATTCGGCCCGGTTCCGCCAATCATGATGCGCGGATGCGGACTTGAGAGCGGACGGGGATTATTGGTGATGGCGGGGGCGGAAAAATGTTTGCCAGTGAAGGATGTCTCGTCGCTGCTCCATAACGCCTTCGCCAGTCTCAGGCTGTCTTCCAGTTGTTCGAAGCGTTCGGAGGTGGATGGATAGGGAATGCCATTGCCTTTCGCTTCATCCTCATACCATGCCGCGCCGATGCCAAAATAAGCGCGGCCAGCGGAGAGGATGTCGAGCGTGTTGACCATCTTCATCAACACGGCGGGGTTGCGATAGATCACGCCTGTGACCAGGACGCCCAGGCGGGCTTTTTCAGTCAGCCCTGCAATATATCCGAGCGTGGTGTAGGCCTCCAGCATCGGATCGGTATAGGCTTCACCGAACAAGCCTTTGATCTGATAGTAATGATCCATCACCCACAGGCTGTAAAACCCTGCTTCTTCCGCGCTTGTGACGATCTCCTTCAGTCTGGGACGGATGGCAGCCGTGCCGCCGGGGTACTTGAAAGACGGAATTTGCAATCCAATGTGCATATTAATCTCCTGTTCGATATTGTTCGTCGCTGACCTGTTTCATCCATTTGCCATCGAGAGATTCCTGAATGGCTGGAAATACCTCGTTTATTAAACTTCCAATTTTCTAGTGCCCAGCCATTTGACCATCTCAGGGTTACGGTGGTCAAAGAAACAACTGGTTTTTGTGTCCAGGGTTGCAATTGCCGCCACGTCTTCCGCGCTTAATTCAAAATCAAATACGCTGATATTCTCGATCATCCGCTCTTTGCGGGTTGATTTGGCAAGGGCGATGATACCTCTTTGTACAACCCAGCGGAGGATGACCTGGGCAACGCTTTTGTTGTGTTTCGCGGCAATCGAAAGCAGGAGCTCGTTTTGGAAAATATTATTCTTTCCCTCGGCAAATGGCGCCCATGCTTCCACTACTACGCTGTTGTCTTGCAAAAACTTCTGGTTGTCAATTTGCTGCTGGAAGGGATTGACTTCGATCTGATTGACCGCAGGTGTGATTTTGTTATGGATCATCAAGTCCATGATGCGGTCAGGCTGGAAGTTTGAAACGCCAATGGTTTTGATCTTGCCTTGTCCATACAATTCTTCCATTGCGCGCCATTCACCGTACACATCGCCGAAGGGTTGGTGGATGAGATACAGATCAATATAATCCATCTGCAAGCGTTTCAGAGATCTATCGAAGGCTTTGAGTGTGTTTTCATAGCCAGTGCTTTGAATCCACAGCTTTGTGGTGATGAATAACTTCTCTCTGGCAACGCCGCTTTGTTTGATGCCCCTGCCGACGGATTCTTCGTTCATGTAGGAAGCGGCGGTATCAATGTGGGTGTAGCCAACTTCAATGGCATCGACCACGCTTCTCTCACACTCGGTCGGGTCGGCGATCTGAAAAACGCCGAAGCCAAGAATGGGGATTTCCACACCATTGTTCAATTTTACAGTTTGCATCATCGTTTCCTTGTTGTCATTGCGGAGTAAGCAACTTGGTGAATGAGAGCGAGGCTAAATTCCAAGTGCTGTTTTGCTGTATATACACTTCCGTCACCATGAAGGGATTGATGACCTCATTGCCGCCGACCACGGCCAGCAGCGTAATTCTGTTCGGAAGGACGGCCGTGTTGTCAATGACATTCACCGACACTTCATGGATGTCCGCCTGCTTGTAGTGAATCACACCGCTCTTGATGATCTCCATTTCCCGTTCTTTGCCCCACGATCCGCCCATATGGACAAAGACAGACTTCTCATGGAAGAGCGCATCGAGCATATTCATCTTGCGCTCTGCCATCCAAACCCATTTATCTTTTGAGAGAGCGATCACTGCCTGTTCCAGAGGTGTATTTTGCATGTTGACCTAATACCGATCCCCAACTACTTTGATCTGCGACATGGCAGTGTGAATTTCAGCAAGGTCATTCGCCGATAATTCGAGATTCACCGCGCCATTGTTCTCGTCCAGCCGTTCGAGTTTGCGCGAGCCGGGGATGGGCACGATCCAGGGTTTCTGCGCCAGCAGCCAGGCTAATGCAATTTGCGCGGGCGTGGCATGATTCTGTTTTGCGATTCTCTCAAGAAGATCGATCACCGCGCGGTTGGCCTTGATGGCTTCCTGCGTGAAGCGCGGATTACGGCTGCGGATGTCGGATTTGTCGAAGGTCGTGGACTCGTCGATCTTGCCGGTCAGGTAGCCGCGTCCCAGCGGGCTGTACGGAACCAGTCCAATGCCGAGTTCTTCGCAGGTGGACAAGACCGAGTTTTCTTCGATGGCGCGCCACCAGAGCGAATATTCGCTTTGCAGCGCGGTGACAGGCTGAACGGCGTGAGCGGCACGAATTTGATCCGCATTGGATTCGGACAGACCAAAATACTTCACCTTGCCCGCCTGGATCAGATCCTTGACTGCGCCGGCCACATCCTCCATCGGCACGTTCGGGTCGGGGCGGTGCTGATAGAACAGGTCGATCACATCCACGCGCAGGCGTTTGAGCGAAGCCTCCGCCACCCGTTTGATCTGCTCGGGGCGGCTGTCCACCCCAACGCTGGGATGGGGGCCGTTTTCTCCGTGCTTGAACCCGAACTTGGTGGCAATGACCACCTGTCCCTTGAACGGCTCCAGCGCTTCGCCGACCAATTCCTCGTTGGTGAACGGCCCGTACACCTCCGCCGTATCGAAGAAGGTCACGCCGCGCTCGACCGCCTTGTGCATGAAGTCCAACATGTCCTGTTTATCGGTGGGCGTATCGCCGAAGCTCATGCGCATACATCCCAGCCCCATCGCGGAGACTTCCAAGCCGCTGTTACCAAGTTTTCGGGTTTGCATTTTAATTTCTCCTTTATTCCACTACTAAAATCATGTCTTTTTCGTTTTTCAATACAGCTTTTTCATACACTTCGATTTTGTGATTCAAGATGTCGAGAGTCTTTTGCATTTGTTCCATTCTGGAAATCAGCAACTCGCGCTGCTCGACCAGAATATCCTTTCTGGCTGCGATGGTCTGGTCACCCTGCTGCACCAGCGCGATATAGTCGATCAATACTTCCACGGGAAGGCCCGCGCTCCGCATGCATTTGACGAATTCGACCCGCCGGATGTCAAGTTCGTTGTAATCCCGAATTCCGCTTTCGCTGCGATTTACGGGCGGGATGAGACCGATCCGTTCGTAATAACGAAGCGTATCCGTTGAAATTCCGTGCTGTTCACTCACTTCTGCGATTTTCATGGGTCACCTCGAAAGGCAGTGTAACACCTGGAGTCGACTCCAAGTCAAGGGTTGAAAAGGCGTTTTTTTGCTTTCCGTTTGCGTGGTTTGATGCGGTAAGATTGGCTTCAGCGTTCCATCAAAATAATTGTTGGAAGGAAACCATGTTCAACTTAACTTCTGGATATGTCACGACGAACGGGGTGCGGATTCACTATTACCGAATCGGCGGCGACAAACCGCCGTTGGTGCTGGCGCATGGAATCACGGATGACGGCTTGTGCTGGTCGCCTGTGGCGGAAGTCCTGGCCGAGCAGTTCGACGTCATCATGGTGGACGCGCGCGGACATGGCAAGTCAGACGCGCCAGCCGACGGCTACTCCCTGCAAAATTTGGGCGCGGAGTTGGCAGGGGTGATCCAGGCCTTGGAACTTAATCGGCCGATCCTGTTGGGACATTCGATGGGGGCGATCACGGTGCTTGTGGCGGCTGGGTTATATCCCTCACTGCCGCGCGCGATACTTTTGGAAGACCCGCCCCCATTCTGGATGATTTCTGGAAGCGCGACCCGCGATACCGATTTCAAGAACGGCTTCACCGCATGGATAAACTCCATCAAGCGCAAGACGCGGGAGGAATTACTGGCCGAATGTCGGGAGCAGAACCCGGGTTGGCCGGAAGCGGAGCGCGAGTCGTGGATCAACTCCAAGCACAGAGTCAGCCCGAGGGTCACAGCGTTGATCGATCCGCCCGATATGATCTCGCTTGACCTGCCGAATCTTTTCAAGAGAATCACCTGCCCTGTTTTATTCATCAGCGCAGACGCGGGACTCGGCGCGGCATCGAGCGAAAAAGATATTGCCCAACTGAAAATGTCCATCCCCCACATGCAAGTGACGCACATCGCGGGCGCGGGACATAACATCCGCCGTGAGCAATTTGAAAAATATCTTGAAAGCGCGCAAAACTTTGTGAAGGGACTCTAGCGATGGATATCGAAACCTTACGGCAATGGATCGCCCAGCGCGATTCGTTCAGCATCCTCGAAACGGTGGATGTCTTCACCGGCGAACGGAAGGCTCTCAGGGAATTCGATTATGTCATCGAAGCGCCGAACTGGACGCGCAACGGCCGCCTCGTTTACAACAGCCGCGGACGCATGTACACGTATGAACTGGCCAGCGGAGAGATCAGGGAGGTCGACACGGGCTTTGCCATCGACTGCAACAACGATCATGTGCTTTCCCCCGACCATACGCAGCTGGCGGTCAGCCACTTCACGAATGAAGATGCGACATCACGCATTTACATCCTGCCTTTGAGCGGCGGCGCTCCACGCCTGGTAACGGAATCAGGCCCCAGCTATCTGCATGGCTGGTCGCCCGACGGCGCGCGCGTGGCCTACTGCGCCGAGCGCGGCGGGCAGTACGACATCTACACCATCTCCATCGATGGCGGCGAAGAAACTCAACTCACGAATCTGCCCGGCCTGGACGACGGCCCCGAGTACTCGCCGGATGGCAAATACATTTGGTTCAACTCCACGCGCAGCGGGCTGATGCAAGTTTGGCGCATGGAAGCGGACGGCTCGAATCCGACCCACATGGTGAAGGAGGAATCCAACTGCTGGTTCCCGCACGTCTCGCCCGACGGTCAATGGGTCGTGTACATCGCCTACGCCAAAGGCGACGTGGAGCCGGGCGATCATCCCGCCAACAAGAACGTGGAGCTGCGCCTGATCCCCGCCGAGGGCGGAGAGTCCAGGCTCATCGCAAAATTCTTCGGCGGACAGGGCACGATCAACGTCAACTCGTGGTCGCCCGATAATCGCACGATTGCGTTTGTATCGTATCGACTCAAGGAGTGACCCATGAAAATCCAACCCGTAAAAACCGCTATCGTCGGCAGCGGCGGCATCAGCGACGCCTACCTCGGCACGATGATCAACAAGTTCAAGATCCTGGATGTGGTCGGCTGCTGCGACCGAACTCCCGAGAAGGCGCACGCCAAGGCGCAAAAGTACGGCATCCAAGAGATGACCTTCGAGGAAGTGCTGGCGGATGATTCCATCGAGATCGCGGTCAACCTGACCGCGCCGATGGGACATTATCCCGTCATCAAGCAATTGCTCGAAGCGGGCAAGCACGTCTACACTGAGAAGGTGCTGTCGGTGGAATTGGAACACGCCGCCGAACTGCTGAAACTCGCGGACGAAAAGCATCTGTACCTTGGGGCTGCTCCCGATACCTTTCTCGGGTCGGCCATCCAGACCGCGCGCTTCGTGGTCGATAGCGGCCTGATCGGCGACGTCACCTCCTGCGTGTCGATTCTCACCCGCGACAGTGAAGTCTTCAGCCGCGCCTTCCCCTTCACGGCCAAGCCTGGCGGCGGCATCGGCTTCGACGTGGGCATTTATTCCATCACCGCCCTGCTGAGCGTGCTGGGACCCGTCACAGAAGTTTCGGGCGTGACGCGGACGCGCAGACCCGAACGACAGAACTTTGCGCTGGAGAATTTCGGCGAACCCTTCCAGATCGAGTGTGAAAACCTGATGGCAGGCACACTGCAATTCGAACGCGGCACGGTCGGGAACGTGCTCTTCGATGCCAACTCCATTTTCACCGCGCCCGAAAGACCCGTCCTGACCCTGCATGGGACGATGGGCATCCTCTACATGGCCGACCCCGACCGCTTCGGCGGCGAGGTCAAGGTCATCTTGAAGGGCAATAACGAGCCTGTTGTCATGCAGCAGAGCCACGCCTTCGCCGAGGAATATCGCGGACTGGGCGTGGCCGAAATGGCCTGGTCGCTGCGCATGGGACGCAAGAACCGCGCCAACAAGGAAATGGCCTATCACGCGCTGGAGATCCTGCACGGTATCGTCAAAAGCGGCCAGAGCAAAATGAACCAGACCATCCAGTCCACGTTCGAGCAGACGCCGCCTATCCCGCGCGGGTATTCCGGGCAGACTTATTTCGAGTTCATCGAAGAGATGGGCATCGCCCAATAGTCTTAATCAGTGCGTTTTGTGTTGAAAAGAAAAACGATGACCACAGCTCGACAGCCTTCAACCCGCCAACCCTTGCTAACTTCGGTAACCTGGAAGCAGGTGGCCGCTTTTCGCCTCTCGCGGCAGCATCTCCTGGAGCGCGCGCCGGCGCAATCCCTCGCCTCGGTCGTGTACGACATGGCCGGGGCCCAGGCGCAGCTCCTCTCGGCGGCGCAGATATCGCTGTGGTCGCGAGTCCGCGATCTGCAGATCGCGCAGGTCGAGGAGGCCATCCACGAACGGCTGCTGGTCAAAGCCACGTGCATGCGCAAGACCTTATTTTTGATTCCGTCCGAACATCTGGCGCTCTTCGTCCGCGGGACGGCTCGCCGCGCGGAGAAGGAAGTGCGCTGGGCGCTGGGGAAGGGCGTGCCCGAACGGGTGGTGGATGCCGCCATCGACGCGGCGCTCGGCGCCCTGGACCAGCCCCTCACGCGCCCGCAGATCGCCGAACGCGTCAGCCGGGTCCTGGGCGTGCAGACGCAGGCTATCCCCGGCGGGGGCTGGGGACGCCGCTCGCACGTCGCGGCCGTGCCGGTCGGGCCCCTGATGTACCCGGTCGTCGACCTGCTTCATCTGGCGTCCGCCCGCGGGGTGATCTGCTACGGTCCCACCCGCGGCAAGGAGCCAACCTTCGTACGGGCTGACGCCTGGATCCCGGGCTGGCAGGATCTGCCCGTGGAACAGGCCGAAGACCTGCTCCTGCGCCGATACCTGCGGAGCTACGGGCCGGCGACGGCCGCGGACTTTTCCATGTGGTCGGGCATCTCGCTGACCGAGGCCCGCAGGATCTGGGCGCGCGGGGAGGCGGGCATCGTCCCCGTCGACGTCGCAGGCTGGACGGCGGCCATCCTGCGCGAGGATCGCGATGAACTGACGCAGGCCGCATCCGCAGGGCCGCTCGTCCGTCTGTTGCCGTATTTCGATTCCTATCTCCTCAGCCACAGGCAGAGGGAACACCTGGCCGCCGCGGAGTATCAGCCGAAAATCTACTGCCCACAGGGCTGGGTATCGCCCGTGGTTCTCGTGGACGGCCGCGCCGCCGCGGTCTGGACGCACACCCGCCAGGGCGACCGCCTCGACATCCACGTATCGCAGTTCGATGCGCTCCCGCAGCGCATCCGCGCAGGCATCCGCGAGGAAGCGCGCGACCTCGCCCGCTTCCTCGGCAGCCCAAACGTGGATGTCCAGATGGACTGATGCAGGGAAAATTCAGCCGATGGCTCGGCGGCGGCAATCCCCCTGAAAAGTATGGACAGTGATTCAGGATTCAAAAGCGGACGAGCTTCTCTCGAAGCGCCGTCCGCTTTTTGAATTCGCCATCCCTGTCCCCTGCTTTGTGGCTATTTACGTGGTTGGAGGTATAATTTTGTACATCGTATGTTATCCAGGCTTGCGCTGTATAACACCCCGCACGGGGATGTTTTGCAACAATTCTTGCTGAACACCTAGTTAGCCCGTCCCTTTCAAAATTATGTCATTTGAACATCTAGAAAACGATTTCGAGAAAGCACAATATTTGCAAAGTTTGCTGATAAATCTTGCGACTGGCAATGGGGCTGAAAACGCAGAGTATCAGGAACTGCGCCAGTACTTTCTTGACAACCCTACTACCAAATCGCTCTTGCCGTCATGGGTAAGGACGAATCGAGATTTATCACAGTTTTGGCAATTCATAAAATTCAAATTTGGTACATACGCAGAAAGACGAACCTTTATTTGGGATGAATTCTCTCGTTTATTGGAGTCTTTAGAAATTGGCTCAAAAACTCCAAGTGACCAATCGGTATCTGATGTTTTGAAACGCTTTAATGCTGAAAGTGTCCAAATAGTTTGGACAAAGGCTTTAGACAGACGACAGTCAGACCCCGAAGGAGCAATTACAGCGGCACGGACTTTGTTGGAAACAATTTGCAAACATATCTTGGACGAAAAAGGCATTGAATACACCAACAAAACAGACTTACCTCAACTTTATCATTTGGTATCTACCGAATTAAGCCTTTCGCCAAGTCAATATACGGAAGATGTTTTCAAACAAATATTGGGCAATTGTTCCTCGATTGTGAATGGTTTAGGAACACTTCGCAATAGATTGGGAGACGCACATGGTCAAGGCAAAAAAACTGTTCGTCCTGCCGCTAGACATGCCGAACTAGCAGTAAACTTGGCTGGTTCTGTGGCATTATTTTTGGTTGAAACATGGGAGTCTCGCAATTCAAAAACGGGCTAACAAAGCGTGCACCCGACGCTGGGGATTCTGGCGCGATTCCAAGCCTTTTTCTACGCCTTATCATTTTTCCAATCGGACGGCGTCCCGCCGCCCACCCCAGCGCGGGTAACGCAAACCGTTGAAACTGTCGAAAAAGTCACTTTTCAAAAATTATTTTTGAAAAGTGGGAGAGGAACGCTGAAAAGCAGCTGGTTTTTGGTGTTCCGCACAACATTTTGGCAATATTTTGGCTGTTTTTTAGCCTGTTGTGGGAGTTTTTTTGAACTTTTTTCGAACCAGGAGTTTTTCGACAGTCTCGTTGGCTGGCTGAGATAAGGGATATTGATAAATGAAAAAAAACAAACTTACTCGCAGAGATTTTCTCAAAGTGGCTGGTGTCGCTTCGGCAGGGCTTGCTCTTTCGGCATGTGGTATAGACGCAACAAAGTTACCTGACCCCACAGCAACGCCGTCATTAACACCGTTTCCAACATCAACAAATACACCAACGTTAACTCCAACTCCAAAGCCGCCTACAATGGGTGAGTTAGCACGCAAACTCGGATTTGACATTGGCATTGCTTTACGAATCGTTGATGACTTCAAAAATCCTGACTATCAAGATTTCATACTCAATTTTTCAATGCTTACAGATGGATGGGCAAGCAACCCAGGGTTAACAGATAATAAACAAAGTGGCTGGGGAAGTCAAAAATTTACGATGGATTATTGGAATATGTTATCTGCTTTTTGCAAGACTCATAATATGAGCCTTGATTTAAATCATCTGTATTATGGGGGCGGATATTTCCAAAAAGACAGCCCCGTGTATTATTTGAATACCGCTTCAAAAGATGAAATCGATACTTGGTATCACGATAGAGTAAAGATGTTCTTTGAGATACCATATTTTACGTCTGCCAATTTTGCCAACGAAGTTTTCTATAACAATCCAACTAATCTTGATTACGGATGGGCGTCTAGTTTTAATCCCCTTTACAATATTTATGGAAAAAACTACCCATACGAGAGTTATAAGGTCGCATGGAATGAAGCAATAAAAACTGGTAGAGAGGTCGGGAAAGATATTCACCTGATTTACAACACAACATCTTCGGAAACAAAAAACCCTGGGGGAGTTTATGAATATAGTTATTTGTCGGGTTTGAGAGATAAATTAAGCAAGGAACTTGGTATCGAAAGACCTTTCGATATAGGACTGCAATTGCATATCGGTACTGCGCCTATAAAGGACGGCGAATGTTGGCGATGGGATACCAAATACTACGAGAAAACAAGTCTTGCTGACCGATTCCGAAAACTTGGAGAAATTGGTGATATTCGGATTACAGAATTTAGTATTGCTGACACGCAAGATATTCAGGAGCAAAAAGATATATTACATACCGTTGTTGAAGCATTTATAGAGTCGGGTTTCGGAAAGAGTTTCATCATGTGGGGTACGCAGGAACAATTTGATTCTGACCTCGCACGCATAAACCTTTCTTGTTCAATGAGGAACTTGATGGACGCATCATACAAGCCGATGTTCATGTACGATGAGTTATATAAAATACTTCAATCCAAGTTGTAAAGCCGTAATGTCCACACGCCAGCCAACAAAGCGTGCAGTGGACGTGTGGGATTCGTCGCCATTTTCAAGCATTTTTCTGGCTTCGAGTTTTTCCTGCTCTCGAACATTTTCCACGCCCGCCCACACGCAGGTCAATGTCAAGCCGTTGGGCGGCTCTTTACTAAACAATCATGCATAATCGATCAATAGTCATCCTCGTCCTATCTTTGCTCCTTGGAGCCTGCGCGCCTCTTACAAAGGAAGAAAAAGCAATGCAGGCAGTAAAGCAAATTAATCCTCAAAGTGAAGCAGATTCTCCCGAAGAGTGTATGGAGATTTTGGAGAAGCAACCGTGGTGCACTATTACCAAGTCTGCAAAACGCATCAAGCGCCCTGAATGGACTGAACTGCTCCCATCTACCGAGTTTTATTTGGTCGCATACGACTTGATTGGAAGTGAGAGCAGACAGTCACACAACGTTCTCGTCATCGAACAGAATGGACAAAACTACCGCGCTGAGACCTTCGATGATTTGCTTTACGTGAATCAGATTGTCATCACTGACCAAAATCGAGAGTTAGTTGCAAAGGTCTTTGCCTTAATGACGTTGGAGGATTACTTGGAAGAAGAGGTCGACTTCACGGACTGGCAGGCGGGAAAGTGGGAAGGCCGTCATACGTATGATCACTACTTGAGGGCTTGGACGAAAATTCAAGGGGTTGAATTTTGGTGGTGGTTCACATTCGAAGGTGATCGATTGAAATTCATTACGCGGGACGGTATCTCCGACTATCAGGTTGGAGATTACATCGATGTGCCATTGCAAACATTGCCGCTTCCGCCACTTGCGGATTATCGTTATCCACAATGATAATTTATCGGTCATTTACCGCCTAACACAGCGTGATGTGTCCTGATAAATCACACCGCACCTGCGGTGTGGTGCAGGTGTCGTTTGCTCACTGGTCGCGAAGCGAGTCCAGTTCTGGTAAAGGTCAGGCTACCAGATAGCAGGCCCTGCGGCAAGCATTTCGCGAAACGCGGCTTTGAGTTTTTTTCTACTCCCAGGCAGAGTCGGCATTCCACCTACCCGAGGATAACCCAAACCGTCGTGCAGATGCAGAAAGGACAGGGTCAGCTATGATTCTCCCCAAGGACCGCGACCCCCGCTTCATCACCATCCGCCGCGGCGGGACGCTCACGGATTTGGAGCATCGGCTTCTCGCCTTGTGGGCGGCCGCGTGCGCGGAGCACGTTCTGCACCTCTTCGAGTCGGTGCGGCCCGCGGACTTGCGTCCCCGCCAGGCCATCGAGCGGACGCGGGCCTGGGCGCGCGGCGAGATCAAAATGTCCCAGTCCCGCGCGGCGGGGGGACATGCCATGGCGGCGGCCAGAGAGTTGAGCGGAGCCGCCCGGCACGCCGCATTTGCGGCCGGTCAGGCCGCCGTGGTGGCGCATGTGGCCGCGCACGAACTCGGGGCTGCGGCCTACGCGATCAAAGCCGCGCGCGCGGCTGTCCCTGCGGGGGAGGGGGAGAGCGCCGGCCGGCTCGAGTGCCAGTGGCAGCGCGAACAGCTCCCCGCTGCGATTCGCGAGCTTGTCCTGGACGACCAGCGGATTAGAAACGCCATCTGCTGGTCGGTGTTCGACTGCTGACAGGCTGTTAGTCGCGGCTTGCAGTTCATCCGCAAGAACAAATCTGCGGTGTAAATTCGAAATGAAAAGCAGAGACGCCGCGAGGTGTCCCTGCTTTGAGCGAGTTGGATGTATAATTTTTGTGGAGATCAATACCTTCGCCAATTTTGAAAAAGTTACAAATTGTGGTGCGGGATGACATCCCGCAATGCCAGATATGGCAGGCGGATTGCCAATCCGCCCCACGAAATTAGGTTTGTTAAATTCTGGCGAAGGTATTGGGAAATAGAAAAGGTTTTATTCAACGCGTTGTATAAGTCACCATTGGGCATCTTCATTCTTGTAAAAACATGTGAGTGTTGGGAGTAATGTATTTTATGCAATTCTGGATTGCAATCATCATAAACGTACAGACCGCTTTATTATTCCTGGTTTCCTTTGCTTACATGTTTAGTGTTAAGGATGTTTTTAAGTATAAGTTGTTATACCTCTCAATCATCGGAGGCTTTTGTACTTTAACATGGTCTTTCATAACATGGAAAATTTTCAATGTTATTTGGAATAATGGTGGTTGGTTTTCAATCCTTCAACTACACATGCAGGGCGAATCCTTCATCGGACACTCTGCTTATTGGAAAATTGTTGACTTACGAAATCGTCTTGTAATTCCGAATGCCTTATCTTGGGAGCCAACATTTACAATAATGTTTGTTTCAGGTTTTCTCGCAACTTTATTAATAGGGATTGCTTCTGCAGTAGGCGAAAAAGAAAGGTGGAAACCCTTTATACGCTTCAAATTCACTACTGTACTTTTGGGTTTAAGCTATATTGTTTTCTTCATGAGCATGGTTATTACAACGCTTGGCCAAGCATTAAGCCTGGCAGCAAGATGATGTGCGCCACAACCTATAGTGCAAGTCCGTGACCGCAACCTTTACCATCAATCTCACAAAATTCAGGGATCAAGCATGGAATCATTACTCAATCGTTACAAAAGCAAATTACCCCAGATCGGGTTGGCCATTGCCCTCGGTTTTGTGATCTTCATGCAGATCGTTGCAGGCATGTTTTTTGCTGCTCAACAAACGCAACAATCGAATGCCATTCGCTGGCTGTATGGTTTTGCTTTTTCCATGATCCTGACCCTATGGGTGCAATACGATTCTCGATTATCAGGCATCTCAATGGGATACGATCAGGCGTTCTACATGTTCTTTGGCTGGCCCATCCTGTTTCCAATATATGCGTTTCGGTCGAGAGGCTTTCGTCGAGGTGGATTGCTGCTCCTGTTGCTTTTCGGAGTGATAGTCTTCGCTGTCATTGCTGCACTGATCATCGGGGTCGCAATAAGCATGGGAATTGCTGTTGCCAGTTCTGTGGGATAAGGCAAACAGCAATTGTAAGGAATCAAAAAACGGACGACCTGTACAGGTCGTCCGTTTCGTTTTGTGTTTTACTCTTTCACTTCGCCGTCGATCACGTCGCCTTGCGGGCCGCTTGCGGCGGGGCCGCTGGGGCCTTGTCCCTGCCCCTGGGGCTGGCCCTGGGCGTAGAGCTGCTGGCTCAGCGCGTGGAAGGCCTGTTCCACTTCCTGGGTGGCCTTCTGGATGCGGGTCAGGTCATCGCTTTGGGCGGCGGACTTGAGGTCGTTGATCTTGGTCTCGATGGCGCCGCGTTCGGCGGAGGGCACCTTCTCGCCCAGGTCGCGCAGGGCCTTCTCGGTCTGGTAGACCATGCTGTCGGCGGTGTTGCGCGCGTCGATCACCTGGCGGCGTTTCTTGTCCTCGGCCTCGTGCTGGCGGGCCTCCTGCACCTTGCGCTCGACCTCGTCCTTGTTCATGTTGGTCGAGGCGGTCACGGTCACCTTCTGCTCCTTGCCGCTGGCCTTGTCCTTGGCGGTCACGTGCAGGATGCCGTTGGCGTCGATGTCGAAGGTAACTTCGACCTGCGGGATGCCGCGCGGGGCCGGTGGGATTCCGTCCAGGCGGAAGCGGCCCAGCGACATGTTGTCACCGGCCATCGGGCGTTCGCCCTGCAGGATGTGGATGTCCACGGCGGTCTGGCTGTCGGCGGCGGTCGAGTAGGTCTCGGTCTTCTTGACGGGGATGGTCGTGTTGCGTTCGATCATCACGGTCATGACGTTGCCGAGCGTTTCGACGCCCAGCGAAAGCGGGGTCACGTCGAGCAGCAGGATGTCCTTGACCTCGCCGCCCAGGACGCCGCCCTGAATGGCCGCGCCAATCGAGACGACTTCGTCGGGATTCACGCCCTTGTTGGGCTCCTTGCCGCTGGTCAGCTTGCGGACGAGTTCCTGCACCATCGGCATGCGGGACGAGCCGCCAACCAGCACAACTTCGTTCAGGTTGCTGGCGGTCATGCCCGCGTCCTTGAGCGCCGACTCGAACGGCTTGCGGCAGCGCTCCAGCAGGTTCTCGGTCATCTGCTCGAATTTCGAGCGGGTCAACTTGAGCTGCAGGTGCTTGGGGCCCGAGGCGTCGGCGGTGATGTAGGGCAGGTTGATCTCGGTCTCCATCATTGTGGAGAGTTCGATCTTGGCCTTCTCGGCGGCCTCGCGCAGACGCTGCAGCGCGGGACGGTCGTTGCGCAGGTCGATGCCCTGTTCCTTGCGGAACTCGTCCGCGGCCCAGTTGACGACCTGCTGGTCCCAGTCGTCGCCGCCCAGGTGGGTGTCGCCGTTGGTTGACTTGACTTCGATCACGCCTTCGCCCACTTCCAGCACCGACACGTCGAACGTGCCGCCGCCCAGGTCGAAGACCAGGATGGTTTCATTCTTCTTCTTGTCGAGGCCGTAGGCCAGCGCGGACGCGGTCGGCTCGTTGATGATGCGCATGACTTCCAGGCCTGCGATCTTGCCGGCGTCCTTGGTGGCCTGGCGCTGGCTGTCGTTGAAGTAGGCCGGCACGGTGATGACGGCCTGGGTCACGGTCTGGCCGAGGTAAGCCTCGGCATCCGCCTTGAGTTTGGCCAGCACCATCGCGGAAATTTCCTGCGGGCTGTATTCGCGCCCTGTGATGGGCACCTTCACCTTGACATCGTCCGCGTTGCCGCGCACGACTTCGAACGGCACCATCTTGCGTTCCTGCTCGGTCTCCTCGTAGCGGCGGCCGATGAAGCGCTTGATGGAATAAACGGTATTTTCCGAGTTGATGACGGCCTGGCGTTTCGCGGTCTGACCGACGAGGCGCTCGCCGTTTTTATTGAAGGCTACCACCGAGGGGCAGAGTCTGCCTCCCTCCGCGGTCGAAATGACGACAGGCTGTCCGCCTTCCATCACCGAGACAACAGAGTTTGTGGTGCCGAGGTCGATTCCAATGATTTTTCCCATAGGGGTCTGCTCCTTTGCATAATTTCAATGGCTAAAGGATAACCCAGCCCTGCAAGAATTTCGTTAACGTCATATAGAAAAAATCATAAAGCTTGCCCCATTTCAGGAGTGCGGACTTCAGTCCGCACCAATGCGGATTGAAATCCGCATTCCGTTTAAACAAAAACGACGCCGCGAAAGGCGGCGTCGTGAGCAGTTGTGGAGCGATGCGAGTCTACGGCTGGGTGATCTGGACCCAATCGAATTCCACTTCCACGGGGACGTAGCGGAAGGAGGACACGCCGATGCCGATCTGGCCTTCGCGCAGGCCGCGCTGTTTTTCTTCCACGCGCTTGATCTCCTTCCCGTTGATGGTAAGGGTCAGCATGGTTCCCTTGCAGCTAAAGGCGTAGGTATTGATCGCCCGCCCGGCCAGGATGTTGGTGGAGCCGCCGTCGGCGATCTTGGCGTAGCTGGCGGTGGTGCCGTTGTCATCCCATTTGCCGAAGTAGATCTTGTACAGGCCGTTGTTCGAGATGGTCACCTCGTACCAACCGCGTTCGCTGTAGCGGCAGATCAGGGTCACGTTGTTCTCGTTGTTGCCGAAGTTTTCGGCCTGGACTTCGATCTTGACATCGTCATAGGTCTGCGGCGTATAGACGGCGTAGCTCCACACCTGCCGCTCGTTTATGGCGAACACCAGGCGGCCGTCCCTGGCTGAGAAATCCAACTGGTGCAGTTTGCCATTCGTCACGAACGGACTCCAGTTGGCGGCGCCGTTGTCGAATTCCTCGGTAAAGAATTTCTGGGACTCAGCGGTGGGCGGGGGCGCCTCGGTGGGCGGCACGGGGCTGGGCTGTTCCTGTTGGATCGCAGTGGGCTCGACGGGAGTCGGCTGCGGCTGTTGGGTCGGCGGTTCCTGCGGCGCGGGCGTGGCCGGGGGGGCAGACAGGACACTGCAACCCAGGCTCACGATCAATAGCACGGCAAGTGCAATCAAACTGGGGATGGCATGCTGGCGTTTCACTTTTTCCTCCGTGAAAATAAAGGGTTTTAGCGACAGAATCATTATACCCAGAGTGGTCGCAAATTGCGCTTTTTTCAATGCCTGCCTACTCGCCTGATTGTCCTACCTTGACCCACCCAAACCCGACGGAGGCGGGGATGTTCTCGAACGAAGCCGCGGCCAGGCCCACGCGGCCCTCCTGCAACCCGAAGCGCGAAACATCCAGTTTGCGGAAGAGTTTGCCGTTGAGATACAGCCAGAGGGTATCTTCCTTGCAGTCCATGCCGAAGGTGTTGACGGCATCCCGCAGGATGTATTCCGAGACGTCGGAGGCGATGGGTTGATATTGCGCCACGCCCTGCGCCAGCCATTGGCCGAAGAGCACGTTATAGGTTCCATCCTCGGATATGTTGAATTCGTACCAGCCGTTGTCTTCGCTGTAGCGGCAAATCAGGCCGAGCGAGACCGGCTCGGATTCGTTACTACCGGCGCTGGTTTCGATGTAGACGTTGGTGTACTCGTGTGAGCCGTACACGATGTAGATCCAGGTGTAGGGCTCCGTGAGGAGGAAGGTCAGGGAGCCGTCCGTGATGTCGACGACCGGGGCCTCGGCTCCGCTGCTTTGCAGGATGGCCCAATTGGGCGGAGGCCCCTCGAACTCATCGGTGAAATAGCGCGGTGGCGGGGTGGGAGTCAGGGTGGGGGCGGGGGTGAACGTCGCGGTGGGCGGCGGCGCCTCGGTCGGGGTGCGGGTGGGGGCGACCAGGCTGGGCGTGGATTCGACCCGGGGCGTGGCCGTCTGCCCTGCCACTGAGGAGCAGGCGACGGTCAGGAGCAGGCATCCAATCAGGAATATTTTTTTCATGGGGGGTATTTTAGCAGTTAACCAGTTTGCCCGGCAGTCCGCTGCCGGGCAAACCTGAAGGTGGAGATGCCGGGAATTGAACCCGGGTCCGAAAGAATCGACCCTCGGAAATCTACGAGCGTAGCCTGCCGATTTGTGTCACCGCGGGGATCCCGGCGGGCAAGTAACCCCGCGGCCATCTGCTGGTCTTAGGCGTATTTAGCAGAGTCATACGCAGCGCTCCATCATTGTGTCGCCCGATCCGTCACCGGGTGGAGAACGGGGCCGGCGGACGCAGTCTCATCTAGGAGACTGTACTGTTATGCTCTCACCTTAGGCGGCGAGGGGCATGGCAGCATAGGAAGTGCGGTTGGCACTTAAGGTTTGCACTGAGTTATCGAGTTCGGTGCGCGCTCGGCTCGCATTCCGGGACCAGCCTCTCCCGTCGAAGCCTGTCATCCCCATGAACAGGAAGGGAGTATCCCTTACACTTTCATTATATCACGTAGCGCAAATTGCCAATTTGCGCTACAGGTTCCTGCGGCGGTCGCGGACGAAGCCTGCGCTGCCGAGCAGGCCGAGGAACAAGCCCGTCACCGAGGCGCCCCACGAGAAGAAGTTGAGGAAGAAGGTCGACTCAAGCACGTGGATCACCATCAACAGCGGGAGCAGCCAGCCAAGGAAGACCAGACAGCCTCCGATCCAAAACAGGGTGCGCGGTTTCATTTTTTATCCTCATATAACCAACAGGCCACGGAGTGGCCGGGTTCGGGTGTGAAGTCGGGCGGCTCCTTCTCGTCGCACAGGCCGGCGATGGCTTTGGCGCAGCGCGGGTGGAAGCGGCAGCCCCTGGGCGGGTTGACCAGGCTTGGCGGCTCGCCGGGCGGCACCTCCTTGAAGGTCTCGGCGTTGCGCGCGTCGGGGTCCGAGGTGGCGGCCAGCAGGGCCAGCGTGTAGGGGTGCAGCGGATTCTCGAGCAGGCGGCGGGTGGCGGCCTTCTCGATCAGGTTGCCTGCATACATCACGAAGATGCGCGCCGAGAAATATTTCACGGTCGAGAGGTCGTGCGTGATGTAGATGACCGAGAGTCCGTGCGCCTCCTGCAGGGCGCGCATCAGCTTGAGGATCTCCACGCGCACCGAGGCGTCCAGCATCGAGACCGGTTCGTCGGCCACGATCAACTTCGGTCCGCGGATCATGGCGCGGGCGATGACGATGCGCTGCTGCTGTCCGCCGCTGAGCATGTGCGGGAACTTTTGCAGGAAGTCCTCGACCGGGTGCATCTTGACCTCGCCCAGCGCCTTGTGGATGCGCTCCAGGCGTTCCTTTTTATTCCTCACGCCGCTGATGATGAGCGGCTCCTCCAAAATGCGCTCCACGGTCATGAAGGGCGGCAGCGCGCCGTACGGGTCCTGCTGGACGTACCCGATGTCGAAGCGGTAGGCGCGCAGTTCATCGCCCGTGAGTTTGGACAGGTTCCTCTCGTCGAAGATGACCTCGCCGCTGGTGGGGACGTTCAGCCCGAGGATGGTCTTCATCAGGCTCGATTTTCCGCAGCCGCTCTCGCCGACGACGGCCACCGTTTCGCCGGAGGCTAGGTCGAAGTTGACGCCGTCCACCGCCTTGACGTAGCCTGCGTGGCCGAAGCCGAAGCGGCGCAGTTCGTACCAGACGTGCAGGTCACGGATGGACAGGAGCGGTTGTTCCTTGACTTCGAATTTGCTGATCTGGGTTGGGATCATTTCAGTAATCATCTCCTGCTCCTACTGGGCGTGCAGCCAGCACTTGACCTTGCGGTTGCCCTGTGTCACGACGGGTGGTTCCTCGGAGCATTTCTCCATGCGGAAGGGACAACGCGCGGCAAAGCGGCAGCCTTTGGGCAGGGCGATCAGGCTGGGAGGCTGGCCGGTGATGAACATCGGGTCCGTTTCGCTGCGCAGGCGCGGGACGCTGGCCATGAGCATCTGCGAGTACGGATGCAGCGGCGCGGGGAAGAAATCCTTGGCCTCGCCCACTTCCACGATCTGACCGGCGTACATGATGGCGACCTCATCCGCCAGTTCACTGGAGGTGGCGATGTCGTGCGTGATGAGGATGAAACTGGTGCCCAATTCGTGCTTGATGCGTTTGAGCACGTTCATGATGTTGGCCTGGGTCAGCAGGTCGAGGGCCGAGGTCGGCTCGTCGAGCACGATCAGGGCCGGTGTGGTGACCAGCGCCATGGCCAGCGCCACGCGCTGGCGCATCCCGCCGCTCAGTTCGAAGGGATAGCGCTCCAGGAAGTCATCGGGCACGCCCACGTGCTGGAACATGCGCCGCGCCTGGGCCAGCGCCTCATTCCGACTCACGCCGAGGTGGATCATGGCAGGCTCGGCCACCTGATCCCCGACCCGCAGCACAGGGTTGAGCGCGTTCATGGCGGCCTGCGGCACCAGCGACATCGAAACCCAGCGCACGTTCTTGCGATACTCCTCGTCGTTGAGCGTCATCACGTCGGTGCCTTGCAAATGGACCTGGCCCGAATAGCGCTTGACGTTGCGCGGCAGCAGGCGCAGGATGGCCTTCGACAGGGAGGTCTTGCCGCAGCCCGATTCACCCAGCACGACCACGGCCTTGTGATGATCCAGGTCGAAGTCCACGCCGTCGACGGCCTGCACGTCGCCGTGCTCGGTGCGGAAGTGCAGCACCAGGTCGCGTACTTTCAGCAGATTTTGTTTCATGGTCAGGCCTCCCTCAGTTTGGGATTGAAGACGCGGTCGAGCGCGAAGCCGAGCATGGCGAAGCCCAGCCCGGTAATCATCAACAGGACAGCGGGTTCCAGGATCCAGTAGTAATAACCGCGGTATAACGCGCCGTTGGCCTGCGCATCCTGGATGATCTTGCCCCAGGTGGGCAGGATCGGGTCGCCCAGTCCCAGCACGGCCAGGGAGGCCTCCAGGAAGACGAAGGACGGCACCGAGGAGACCAGGCCCGGGATGAGCAGGGGGATCATGCGCGGGATCAGGTACAGGAACACGATGCGCGGACTGCTGGCCCCGTAGGCGCGCGCCGCTTCGATGTACATCGACTCCTTGACCTGCATGAAGATCGAGCGGTAACCCTTGATGGCGCCGGTGAAGATGCTCAGCAGGATCGTCGCGCCCAGGATGACCCACAGGCTGCGCGAGTAGAAGGTGCCGATCATGATCAGGATGGACAGGAACGGCAGCACCAGGTTGATCTCGGTGATGCGCTGGATGAGTTCATCCACCCAGCCGCCGTACCAGGTACCCAGGGCCGCGATGATCATGGTCATGACCAGCGTGCCGAGCGAGGCGATCAGGCCAAAGGCCAGCGCCACGGGCGCGCCCCACAGCAGCGGCACGACCAGGTCGCGGCGGGATTGGTCGGTGCCGGCCAGGCCGTAGACCTGTCCATGCAGGACGAATTCCACGTCGATATCCGAGTCGGGCTCGAAGGTGGTGCCCGTGATCAGCAGTTGATATTTTCCCTTCAGGATTTCCGTCGCGTCCGGGACCGAGAACAACGCGGAGAAGACGTCTTCCGTGCGCAGGCGGGTCATCAGCTTCTGATCCTGCGAGAAGCGATAGGTGATCCGGTCGCCGAGGCTGATGTTCGTGATCCTGACCTTGCGGCCGTCGGGGGTCAGCAATTCCACGGAAATGAAGGGCTGTTTCTGCTGGTATTTGGATGTAATGTACAGGAGCATTTCCTGCGGCAGGTAGTCGTAGGAATAGTCGAAGGTGTACTCCATCGTGATCGTGGAGACCTCCTCCGAGTTCGGAGCGACCATCTTCTGTATGCCCCCATCCGTGCTGCGGACGGAGAAGGACTCGGCGTACTTTTTGCTGGAAAAGGCATTGATCCAGGCGGGCGGGGCGAATTTCGGGTTCTGATACCACACGTCCTCGCCGCCGCGCCACAAGCGGATGGCTTCGGAGTAGGGGATTTTGATCATGGCATAGATGGCGGTGGCCACCAGCAGCAGCACGACCAGCAGTCCCATGATGGCGGACGGGTATTTCGCCAGGTTTTGCAGGGAGGATTTGAGTGCGTTCATTTGGCGCCAACTTTCACTCTGGGATCGACGAGCGCGTAGAAGAAGTCGAGCAGGAAGACCGTCATGGCCAGCAGGTAGGCGTAGATGATGGTCGAACCGACGATGATCGGGATGTCGTACAGGCCGATGGCCCTGAACAGGGTGCGTCCCAGCCCGGGCCACAGGAAGACCGTTTCGGTGATGGTCGCCCCGGTCCACAGGGTGATGATCAGCAGGGCGAAGTTCGTGATGATGTTGGGCAGGGTGGGGCGCAGGATATAGCGCTGCTCCACGTCGCGGGCGGGCAGGCCCTTGGCCTTGGCCATCTCCACGTAATCCTCGCTGGAATAGATCAGGAAGAAGGTGCGGTAGTTGTAAATGCTCAGGAAGAAGGAACTGATGATCAGGGAAAAGGCCGGCAGGATCAGGTGCTTCAACAGGCTGAGGGTGTAGGCGAACGTGTTGGTGGGCGGCGGGGAGTCCACCATCCCGCCGAAGGGCAGAACCTTAAAGACCGCGGCGAAGATCAGGATCAGGAAAATGCCATAGAACCACGGCGGCACCGCGGACGTGGGCGAAAACGCCACGACCAGCTTGTCCCAGAAACTGCCGTAATTGCGTGAGATGCCCAGAGCCAGGAAGATGCTCGAAAAGAAGAGGAAGAGTTGGGACGAACCCATCAGCAGGAGCGTGGGCGGCAGCCGTTCCAGCAGGATGAGGCGCACCTGCTTGGAGCCCGCGTCGCTGGTGATGTTGATGGAGCGGCCCAGGTTCAGGGTCAGGGCGTTGGTCAGGTAGCGGGCATTGCGCACGACCAGCGGAACGTTCAGGCCGAGGCGGTCCTCCTCCAGCGCAATCGTGTCCTCGATCAGTTTCCTGCGCACGGCCGGGTCCATTCTTTGCATGGCGGGATTCAGGCCGATCTGCTGCGTGATGCGGTCGCGGACTTCGCTTCTCATGATCTGGTCCACGTAGCCGCCCATGTTCGCGATCATGATGGTCAGGTAGACCCCGATCACGACCGTGACGAACAGGGTCAACAGGCGCATCACAATGTAACGGGATATGCGCACAAAGGCGCTGGTGCGCGCGGAGGTCTTCACGACCGCGCCTTCCGTTGGGGATTGGGTCACTACCGCCATGATATGCCTCGCTTGATAATTGGAGACAGGGGCAAGGGGAGAGATCCCTTTGCCCCTGTCGATAAGGTTTGGAACTTTGCGTTACGGAACGACGACGAAGTCGATGGAGGTGAAGGCAGGGATGGCCACCGGGATGGGCACCACGGCAACTTCGAGCCTGGCCGAGCCGGTCGGCAGTTTGGCGACCGTGTCTGCGCTCAGGGTTACCTGGTACAGACCGTCGGAGACAAAGTCCGCTTCACCGACTTCGATCACAGCGCCGGTCGCATCGTACAGGATGTACTTGACCTGTTTGATGTCGGCCTGGGCGTACGGTTGATCCTTGAACGAAACCGTCACGTCGAAGGTGGATTCACTGCCGCCGCTCACCTGGGCGGGACCGTCGAGCTGGATGCTGGCGAGCTTGGGTTCGCTGAAGGACGCCCAGCGGTCCGACTTATCCATGAAGGTCTCGTTGTTCTTGAGCACCAGCGACTTCTCGGTCGTGTAGACGCGGTCAAGGTAGTAGGGCCCCGTCCCAACCCAGAAGTGGCCGTGATCCTTGTACCACTGCTGGAGGTTGGCATACCGCAGAGCGACTTCATCCGCGGTTAGATACTGACCGAGGGTCGGCTCGTAGGGGATGTAGGCTTCGCTTTCGGCCTGGTCGAGGTACTTGGCCAGGATTTCGAGGCTCGGTCCGCCGATCCAGTTGGTCTGCTCGGACTCGGTTGCATCGGACTTGTCGGAGGTGTAGGCCAGTTCGCCATTTTCCTCGGCCAGGTTCGAGATCGCAAAGACCTGCCAGCTATTCTCGCCCGAGAGGCCGGTGGGGGAGTTGGGCCACAGCGGCAGGATGTTCAACTCGGCGTCGGCGTTGTAGGCATCCGAGTAGGATTCGATCACCAGCGGGTCGGTGGAGACGATGCGGTAGCCCTTGAAGGAAGCCAGGAAGGCCTCGAAGCTGGGCGCGTAGGATTCGTCGTAGATGGCGCTTTCGGGCTTGGCGCGGTCGAAGGCTTCGATCATGGCCATCACGAAGTCGGCAGCGGAGATGGGGCTGCCATCGTGCCAGGTGATGGTCTCATACAGGTCGGCCGGGTAGGTGACAACGCTCTTGACGTTGGCGGTCGTGCCCTCGGGGAATTTCTCGGCCGCGGTGATGAACTTCTGGTTCGTGGCATCCCAATCGACCCAGGTGTCCCCGGGCACCTCGATGCTGTCGGCGGTGTCTATCGTGAACCAGTCGAGATTTTGTTTGACCGGCAGGCCGCTCTTCACGGTCAGTTCGGCGCTTTCGATGCGCTGCGGCCAGGACAGGCCTGTGTAGGGGTCGCCCATCAGGCCGGCGCTGCCGACCACATTCGCGGCGCCCATGGTGGTGGCGCGCATGATGTTGGAGTCCCACACCCAGTTGCTGCCGGAGATGGTGTTCCACGGTTCGGTGAACAGGTCGACCGTGCCGACCTTCATCGTGCCGCCTTCCTCGCCCACGAAGCGCAGGTTGTACGGCCCAACATACGCGGCTTCCACGCCTGCCGCCAGGTCATAAGTCACCTGGACGTTGGTGTTGTAGGGCGAGTATTGCACTTGCTCGATGGTGAAGATTTGCAGGGAATCCTCCAGGGACAGTTCCAGCGCGCGCGCCATCATCTGGTCGCGTTCCTCGCGCGTGGAGAAGGTGCCCTGCGCCAGGTCATCGCCCAGTTGCTGGAATTCGGGGTCGGAAATGTTCGAGATGAAGGGATCGACCGCCTGGACGCTGGTATTCAGGTACATCTGCTGGATCTGGGAGCGCTCGTCGCGGGTCAGGCCGGAGGGCAGCCAGCCGGCGGTGTAGAGATTCCACAATCCATCGACTGCCGGGGAACCGCGCCAGATCGGGGCGGCCTCGGAGGAGGTTTTGTACTGGCGGTCCACCGTGAAGCCGACGGCTTCGAGCTGGTTGGCCATGTAATCGCCCATCGGCTTGCGCGTGCCGTCGCCGTCGGAGCGGATCAGGAAGATCAAGGTGACGGGCTTGCCGTTGTATTCCCACTTGCCGTCCGCGTTCAGCGCCGCGCCCATGCCGGTCATTTCATCGGAAACCACCTGCTGGGCCTTGTCGAGGTTGTAGGCATACTTGGCTTCCAGGGCGCGGGCCGTGTCCACCAGGTTGGTGTATTCCACCAACTGGGTGGTGATGGCGAAGAACTTGGGCAGTGAGCCGCCTGCGTAGATCTCCTGGTTGATGTAGTTGCGGTCGACCAGCCAGTTCATCGCTTCGCGGATCTTGCGGTTGGAGTAGGGATTCAGAACGGTCGTGTCGGTGAACACGGCCGGGTTGAACATGATCGAGTAACTGCCGCCGTACGACTGGGAATATCCCAGCCCGGCTTCCTTGAGGGCCGGGTAGATGTCCGAGGCCAGGCCGTAGGAATACAGGTCAATCGAACCAGCCTGGAGCTGGGAGATGGCCGAGTCGCCGGCAATGACGGAAACATCGATCTCATCCAGCCAGCCGCCGTGACGGTCGGTCATGGGCATTTCGGCGGGAGCCTCGGTGGCGGCCTCGGTGGGCGCTTCCGTGGCGGCGGGTTTCTCGGTGGCCAGGGGCTCCTCGGTCGGAGCCGCAGTCTGCGCCGCGGGCTGGCAGGCGGAAAGGATCATGCTCAGGATAACCAGCAAACCGAGGGTGGCGTACAAAATTTTCGATTTCATTTCTCTATCTCCTTGTTGGATTTATAGGGATTTCAGAATTGTCGGGCAAAGTTGTCCTGCGATATCAACCTCCTTTTACTGTCTATGGAATGGATCCGGCTCAAACTGGCGGCCCGGAACGGGCCTGGAAAGAGTTCTGCGGGTTGGGCCAGGCTGGGCTGCATAAGACCCAGACGTTTGGCGATCCGCCTTTCCCAGGGGCTGGGGCTTCCGTCCGTCGCGCGGAAGTTCCAGCCCCCGGGCTTTCCAGGCCGTTCTCTGAGGAGAATGTGAGGAGAAGAAGTTGCTCCGGGAAGCCTGTTTGAGCCGCACCCAGGTGCGCTCGATGGTCGTATGATACGGAGATTGCGCCTGCCTGACATGCGCCTGCAAACGCGTTTCCTCCCGTTCCCCAGGATGGTTTGCCCGGACGCATTCCTGTCTCTTCCCCCCTCCCCGGGTATGGTTTTTCCAGCCCTCAAAGACCCCCCCGGGGTAGGGGCGAAAATGGAATGGTTCACCCGATAAATATGAAGGGACATGCACTATACTTGCGGTATCGCCTCCGGCCTGCTGGATATATAATTGGATCGAATGAAAGCCCGCCTTTTAACCGTCCCCCTGTTTGCCTTGATCGCCCTCACGCTGGCGCTGTCTTCGTGCGGAGTGCCGCCCCCGCTCCCCAAGCCGACACCCAGTCCCACGGCAATCGCCCAAACGGGAGCGGGCGCCTCCTTCCTGCAAAGCAGCCGCTACAACCCCTCGATCCGCTTCGAGCGGATTGGGATCGAGCAGGGACTCTCCCAGAACACGGTCACCGTCATATTCCAGGACTCCCAGGGCTTCCTCTGGTTTGGCACCCAGGACGGCCTGAACCGCTATGATGGTTACTTCTTTACAGTCTACCGTCCCGATGTGGATAATCCCAACTCCATCAGCGACCGTTGGGTGACGGCCCTGGCCGAGGACAGCAGCGGGAACCTGTGGGTGGGCACCCGCCAGGGAGGCCTCAACCGTTTCGATCCGCGCCTGGGCCAGTTCACCACCTATCGGCGCGACCCGGAACAAAAATCCAGTCTGAGCGACAACCGCATTACCTCCCTGCTGTATGACAGCCGCGGCGTCCTGTGGGTCGGGTCCCAGGGCGGGCTGGATCGTTACGACCCGTCGGATGGAGCCTTCATTCACGTGACCCCGTCGGACGGACTGACCAGCAACCGCATCACGACCCTGTATGAGGATATCAACGGCGTGTTGTGGATTGGCACCCCCGACGGTCTCAATCGCTATGATCCCGAGAATGGAAACATCCAGGTCTTCAAGCACAGTTCCGACGATGACGCCACCCTGACCAACAACCGAATCACGGCCATTATGGAAGATGCCGGGGGCAACCTGTGGATCGGCACCAATGACGGCCTGACCAGCATCGACCGCGCCACGGGTGTCTTCAAACGCTACGAGCACGACGAAAAAAACGCCTACAGCATCGGCGCGGATGTGATCCTCAGTCTGTTCCGCGATCACAATGGCGGCCTGTGGGTGGGGACCGAAGCCGGCCTGGATTTCTACAATGCCCGCAACGACCGCTTCGTGCATTACCGCAACCAGCCCGCCAACATCAACAGCTTGAGCAGCAATTCCATTATGAGTATTTTCGAGGACAATAGCGGCGTGTTGTGGGTGGGCACCTACAGCGGCGGATTGAACAAATACAACCGCCAGCAGGACCGCTTCACTTATTACCGCAATGACCCCGGTGACCCCAACAGCCTGAGCAGCAACGTGGTATTTCCCATTCACGTGGATTTGCGCGGCATGGTCTGGATCGGCACCTACGGCGCAGGCCTGAATCGCTTCAACCCCATCACCTCACGTTTCGTGCATTACCGTCACGACCCGCAAAATCCCAACAGCCTGAGCAGCGACGAGGTTTACTCGGTCCTGACCGATTCGAGCGGGACGGTATGGGTGGGAACCTCGCGCGCGCTCGACCGCCTCGACATCAGCACCGGCAATTTCAGGCATTATTACCCGTCCGTCCGCGACGAGGATTTCGGCCTCTCCGGCCTGCCGGTCTACATGTTGTACGAGGACAATGAAGGCATTTTGTGGGTGGGCACCGGCCGCGGGCTTGACCAATTCGAGCCGCAGACCGGGACCTTCATCCACTATATCCCCAACTCCGTGGATGAGGACAACCAGGTGGTTTCCATCCTCAAGGACGGCGGCAACCATTTGTGGATTGGGACATTTGGCGGCGGCCTGCATCGTCTCAACAGCCGCGCCGAAGGCTTTATTAGTTATTTCAACGACCCCAAGGATTCCACCAGTTTGAGCAACGACACGGTCTTTGCCCTCTTCGAGGATCGCGAGGGCATCCTGTGGATCGGCACGGGCGGCGGCGGGTTGGACCGTTACGTGCCCGGGACCGACAACTTTGTGCATTACACCGAAAAGGACGGCCTGCCCAGCAACGTCATTTACGGCATTCTCGAAGATGACGCCGGCGACCTGTGGATGAGCACCAACAACGGCCTGGTACGCTACGACCGCCAGACGGAAACCTTCCGCACGTTCACCACCAGCGACGGCTTGCAAAGCAATGAATTCAACATGAGCGCCTATGCCCTCAGTCCGCGCGGCGAGATGTATTTCGGCGGCATCAATGGCGTCAATTCCTTCCGCCCCCTGCAGATCGAAGACAGCCTGTACGTTCCCTCGGTGACGCTGACCTCCATCACGCAGGATGGACAGCCCATCCAGACCGACCAGCAGGTTCAATACACCCGCTCCATCACCCTGACCTGGCCGCAGAATGGCTTCGAATTCGAGTTTGCCGCGCTGGCCTTTGGACAGCCGAATCACAACCAGTACGCCTACATGCTCGAAAACTTCGACACCACCTGGAACTATATCGGCACGCGCCGCAACGGCCGCTATACCAACCTGTCGGGCGGCACCTACACCCTGCTGCTCAACGGCTCCAACAGCGACGGCGTCTGGAGCGACACGCCCCTGCGCATCCAGGTGACGGTCGTGCCGCCCTTCTGGGAGACAACCTGGTTCCGCATCCTGGCTGTGATCGTGGTGGGCCTGGCCCTCGCGGGCGGGTACCGCTTCCGGCTGGATGCCGTCCAGCGCCGCAACCGGGAACTGGCCAACCTGGTGCGTTCGCGCACCCACGATCTCGAAAAGCGCACACTCGAAATCGAGACCCTCTACGAGGCTGACGAAAGGATCCTGCGCACGGTCAGCTTCAATCAGGTCTGCCGCACCCTGGTGGATGTCTCCACCGACAGCCTGAAGGCCGACCGCAGCGTGGTCTTCGTCTGGAACGAGGAAAAGTCGCTGGCCCTGCCGCGCGTCAGCCACGGGTTCAGCGCCAGGACGTTGTCGGTCCTGCATTTTGCCAAAGGCGAGGGCATGGTGGGGCAGGTGTTCGCGACGGGCGAGCCGGTCATCGCGCCCGAGATCGACCCGGCGGAGTTGCGCCCCGATGTTCGCGCGGCCATCCTCGAAGAAGGCATCCAATCCTTTGTGCATCTGCCGATCAAGGTCGACACGCATACGGTTGGCGTCTTCAACGTGGGCTTCACCCGTCCGGGCGCCATCAACGAGGACATCGTGCGCCTGTTCACGGCCCTGGTCCAGCGCGCGTCGCTGTCCATTGCCAACATGCAGCTCTTCGAGCAGACCAAGGATTTGGCGGTCATGGAGGAGCGCAACCGCCTGGCGCGCGACCTGCACGACAGCGCCAAGCAGAAGGCCTTCGCCGCCCTGGCCCAGCTCGGCACGGCCAATGGCATTCTGAGTCATCTCAGCCCAACCAGCGCCCGCTCGCACCTGAACGAAGCCGAGAATCTCGTTTACGAAGTCATTCAGGAGTTGACCTTCCTCATCCAGGAAATCTATCCGATTGCCTTGCAGGAGAAGGGCCTGCCCACCACCCTGCGCGAGTACATCTTCGAATGGGAAAATCGCAACGACATCCCGGTCAATCTCGTCATTCGCAACGAGCATCCGCTGGAGTTGGGCACGGAACAGTCGATCTATCGTATCATTCAGGAAACCCTGGCCAATATTGCCCGCCACAGCCACGCCACGCGGGTGGAGATCTCCCTCGTCTATCGCGCCGACCTGCTCGAAGTAGCGGTCGAGGATAACGGCCAGGGCTTCGACGTCAACCAGAAAATCCGCGGCATGGGCCTGCGTTCCATCCGTGAACGGGCGGCCAGCATCCGCGGCAGCCTGCAAATCCAAAGCGAACCCGGGCAGGGCACGCGTGTCCTGATCCAGGTTCCCATCAAGATCCCCGAAGTGGCAGAGATGGAGAGTGTACAACCATGACCAATCCCATGTTGACCCCCATGAGCATCCTGATCGTGGACGACCACGAGGTCGTTCGGAACGGCATCCGCGCCTATCTGGGCACCCTGCCCGAATTCAACGTGATCGGCGAGGCGGTCTCCGGCGAGGAGGCCATCAGCATGGTGGCCGAGTTGATCCCCGACATCGTCCTGCTCGACCTGATCATGCCGGGTATGGACGGGGTGGAGGCCACGCGCCGCATCAAGCAGATCAGCCCGCGCACCCAGGTGGTGGTGCTGACCTCCTACCATGAGGATGTGCATATCTTCCCCGCGCTCAAGGCGGGCGCCATCGCCTACATCCTCAAGGATATGAAGATGGACAAGCTGGTCGAGGTGCTGCACCGCGCCCTGCAAGGGGAGGTGACCCTGCACCCGCGTGTGGCGGCGCGCGTGCTGGAAAACATCCGCGGGGAGAACAACGAGGAGCAGCCGCTCTTTACCGAACTCACCGACCGCGAATTGGACGTGCTCAAGTTGATCGCCAACGGCATGACCAACAGTCAGATCGCCGAGAAGCTGGTCATCAGCGAAAACACGGTCAAGGGCCATGTCAGCAACATCCTGAGCAAGCTGCACCTGGCCGACCGCACCCAGGTGGCCGTCTACGCCTGGCAAAGCGGCATCGTCCAACGCGAGCCGCGCGGAAAATAACGGGATCAGCCTCCAGTACGGAGGCTGATTTTTTATCCCTGGCAGCCAGCCCAATCTGCCAAAGACGACCTTATCCATGCAAAAAACTCAAATGCTTGCCCGAAATGGTTGTTTGTGCTAGACTTTACCCAAGGATAGAAACGCCATGGCCGAAAAAATATTGATTATTGATGATGATCTGGATACTCTGCGTTTGGTTGGGTTGATGTTGCAGCGTCAAGGCTACAACATCGTCGCCGCCACGAACGGTGAACAGGGGCTCTCGCAGGCGTTCGTGGAAAACCCCGACCTGATTCTGTTGGATGTGATGATGCCGGACATGGACGGGTACGAGGTCACGCGCCGCCTGCGGAAGAACCCCGCCACGGCCACGGTCCCGATCCTGATGTTTACCGCCAAGACCCAGTTGGACGACAAGGTGACCGGCTTCGAGGTCGGCGCGGATGATTACCTGACCAAGCCCACCCATCCCTCCGAATTGCAAGCGCACGTGCGCGCCCTGCTGGCGCGCTCCGACAAGAAGACCGCTCCACAGACCGCCACGACGGGGCAGGAGCAGCGCGGATACGTGATCGGGGTGCTTTCCGCGCGCGGCGGCCTGGGAGTCACCTCCGTGGCGGCCAACCTGGCGGCGGGAATTTCCAGCCGCGCCCAGGTGGACGTGATCCTGGCCGAGCTGACGCCCGGTCGCGGAACGCTTGGCCTCGACCTGGGCTTGACCGGCGGCAAGGAGTTGAATGACCTCATCTCCGGTTCGCTTGTGGAGATCACGCGTGAAAAGGTCGCGGCCGCCCTCGTCCCGCACGTCTCGGGCATCAAATTACTGGCCGCAACCGAGAGCCCGCGCGATGTGAATTTGACCTCGCAGGTTAACAATTACGAGGCCCTGGTTTCGCGCCTGGCCTCACTCTCCCGCTTCATCGTTTTGGACCTGGGAACCGGCCTGCCGCCCTTCGTGCAGAAGATCCTGCCGATGTGCTCTGAACGCATCGTGGTGGTGGAGGGCGTTCCGAATTCGATCCATCATTCCAAGATCCTGATCGACGAGATTTCCGCGCTCGGGATCGACCGCAAGGCCATCGTCGCCGTGCTGAACAATCGCGTTCGTTCGGAGACGCAGATGCCGTGGACGCAGGTGCAGGAAAAGCTCAACCACTCCATCGCCATCACGCTGACGCCCGCGCCCGAGTTGTTCTTTCAGGCAGCCCGCAACCAGACTCCGTCCGTGGTCTGCCAGCCAACGAACGTTACTTCCCAGCAATTCCTCAAATTTGCTGACCAGGTTATGGAGCGCGAAAAGGCGCGATGACTCTGGCTTTCTCCAGTCAGACTCAGTCCGCCATTGAGTTCGCGGCCGCCCTGTTCCGTGGCGCCAAACGAGCGGTGGTTCTCACCGGTGCGGGCCTTTCCACGCCTTCGGGCATTCCCGATTTTCGCTCAGAGGGCAAGGGACTGTGGTCGCGCGACGAGCCGATGGAGGTGGCCTCCCTGGGGACTTTTCGCACGGCCCCCGAGCGCTTCTTCCAATGGTTTCGCCCGCTGGCCAGCCAGATATTCAATGCCTACCCCAACCCTGCCCACCTTGCGCTGGCCGAGTTGGAAGCGGCGGGACGCCTTCAGGCCGTCATCACCCAGAACATCGATGTCCTGCACCAGAAGGCCGGCTCGAAGCGGGTGATCGAAATGCACGGCACCATGCGGACTCTGTCCTGCACGCAATGTTTTCGGCAGGTCGAGTCCGCTCCGTATTTAAAACCGTTTGCCGAACAGGGCGTCATTCCGCACTGCCCATTTTGCGGCGCGCTGTTGAAACCCGATGTGATCCTGTTCGGCGAGCAGCTGCCGCAGAAAGCCTGGTACGAAGCTCAGCGCGAAGCGCGCCAATGTGACCTGATGATGGTGGTCGGTTCCTCGCTGGAGGTCCTGCCGGTGGCCGGACTGCCCATCCAGGCATTGGATCGCGGCGCCCACCTGATCATTCTCAACAATACACCCACCTATCTGAATGTGCGCGCGGATGTGACCATCGGGGAGGATGCCGCCAGTATTCTGCCTGCCATTGCGGAGAAAACCCTTCATGGCTGAAATAAAGACCGAAAGACTCGACGGATACCGCCGATTGATCGACATCGCGCGTGATCTCGCCTCCACCCTCGACCTGGACATTTTACTTTCACGCATCGTCCACGCCGCGGCGGAGGTGAGCGGGGCGGAAGCCGCCTCGATCCTGCTCTACGATGATGCTGCGCGGCGGCTCTACTTCCAGGTGGCTACCAACATCGACGAGCCCACCCGCCGCGGGCTGGTCGTGCCGCTCGACAAGAGCATCGCCGGCTGGATCGTGACCATCCGCAAGTCGGTGCGCGTCACCAACGTGCACGAGGATCCGCGCTTCTACAGCGACATCGAGCAGTCCACCGGCTTCACCACCGAATCCATGCTGGGCGTGCCGTTGATCACCAAGAACAAGATCGTCGGCGTGCTGGAGGCACTCAACAAATACGGCGGCAAGTTCACCGACGCGGACGAGTCCCTGCTGCTGGTGCTGGGAGCGCAGGCGGCTGTAGCCATCGAGAACGCGCGCCTCTTTCAGCAATCGGACCTGATCTCCGAGTTTGTCCACGAGCTGCGCACGCCGCTGGCCTCGCTCAGCACCGCCACCTACCTGCTGTTGCGTCCCGAGATGTCGCAGGACCAGCGCGACCAGATCGTCAACAGCATCCACAATGAGACGCTGCGCCTCAACGCGCTGGCCTCCTCCTTCCTGGATTTGGCGCGCCTGGAGTCGGGCCGCGTGCAGTTCCGCAAGTCCTCCTTCAGCCTGGCCGACCTGCTCTACGAGTGCAAGGATGTGATGTCGTCCAAGGCGGACGAGGAGCATATCCAGGTGCGCGTGGAGTCGCCTGAGGGCCTGCCCATCCTCGAAGCCGACCGCGATAAGATCAAGCAGGTGCTGCTGAACCTGTTGAGCAACGCCATCAAGTACAACCGTCCCAACGGGTCGGTCATGCTGCGCGCCGAGGCGGTGGACAACGAAATCTGCATCACCGTCCAGGACACAGGCATGGGCATTCCCGAGCAGGCCCTGCCGCATCTCTTCGAAAAGTTCTACCGCGTGCGCGAACACGAGAACAAGGCCTCCGGCACGGGGCTGGGACTCTCGATCTGCAAACAGATCGTGCATGGCCACGGCGGGCGCATCGAGGTCAAGAGCAAGCCGGGCATCGGCACCATGTTTACGATCCACTTGTCGCGCGGCAACAAGACCCAGCCAAACAAGCTATAAAAAACGAAAGACGCCACCTCGCGAGGTGGCGTCTTTTTTTGCGTTCGAAAATGGGGGCGGCTAGCGCGGACCTTTCCTCCCAAACTGGCGTTCGAGCATATCCACGGACAGATGAATCATCGTCGGCCGGCCGTGCGGACAGGTGCGCGGCGATTCGCAGGACTCGAGATCGTTCAGCAGGGCGCGCTGCTCCTCGGGGGTCAGGGTCTGCCCCGCCTTGACGGCCAGCCGCTTGCACACGCGTCCTGCCAGTTTCGCCTCCACTTCGGCCTGGAGCGGCGTCTCGTCCTCTTCGAAATCCTCGACCAGCGCGCGCAACGCCAGCGACGGGTCGCTGCCGCGGAAGATGGTCGGCATGGCGCGCACCTGGAAGGCGTTTGCGCCGAAGAGTTCCACCTCGAAGCCGAAATGATTCAGGATGTCCAACTGGCCTTCGAGCAGTTTGGCCTGCGCAGGCGGCAGATGCACCACGGCGGGAGTCAACAGCGACTGCGAGGGGATGCTTTTCATTTCGTGCTGAACCATCAATTTCTCGAATAACACCCTTTCATGCGCGGCGTGCTGGTCGATCAGGTATAACCCGTCGGGACCTTCGGCCACGAGGTAGGCCGATCCGATCTGGCCGATAAGTCTTAAGAGTGGCAGGTTGAAAGCTGGCACTGAACCTGATTGGGCAGTCGAAGGTCGAAGTGCCTGCCCTGAGCCTGACGAAGGGTCGGATGTCGGTGGAGGAGCGGATTCATCGAGTGGAACGGGACCTTCGACATTTGACATTTGACTTCCAGCCTGCCCCGCCATCGTCCAATCCAGCCCGATCTCGCGCGGCTCGGACGGGCGTCCGCCCCACAGCGTGGTCGGCGCCACGGATGGGATGGGCGTGTAGGCCAATAAGGCGCGGCGCACCGCACGCTGGACGAAGCTGAAGACGCGATCCTGACTCTTGAAGCGCACCTCGGCCTTGGCGGGATGTACGTTCACGTCCACGTCTTCGGGAGACATCTCCAGGAAGAGCGCCGTGAGCGGGTAGCGTCCCACCATCAGCAGGGTGTGATAGGCCTGGATGACGGCCGTGTTCAAGGCCATCTCCTGCACCCAGCGGCCGTTGACGAAGAAGGTAATTTCCTTGCGGTTCGAACGCGTCAGGGAAGTGGGGCTGATGTAGCCCGTCAGGCGCAGGCCCTCCTCCTCGGAGATGACCTCCAGCATCTGCTTCGCCACGTCCACGCCATACAGCGCGGCCAGGATGGCGCGGCGGTCGCCGTCACCGGCGGTTTGCAGCGAGACGCTTTTGCCTTCGCTCAATTTAAAGCGCACGTTGGGGTAAGCCAGCGCGTAACGCGTGACCAGGTTGTCGATGGCGCGGCGCTCGGTCACGTCGGCTTTGAGGAATTTCAGGCGGGCGGGCACGTTGTGGAATAGATCCTCCACGCGCACCACCGTGCCGACCGGCGCGCCGACCGGCTCGACCCTGCCGCTGATTCCGCCTTCGACGCGCAGCCGCGCCCCTGCGGGCGAATCCGCCACACGCGAGGTGATGGTCATGCGCGAGACCGAACCAATCGAGGCCAGCGCCTCGCCGCGGAATCCCAGCGTCGAGATGTGGAACAGGTCATCGGACTGGACCAGCTTCGAGGTCGCATGGCGTTCGACGGCCAGCGCCAGTTCGGAGGCGGGGATGCCGCTTCCGTCGTCGGCGACTTCGACCAGCACGCGTCCCGCTTCCGCAATGGAAATCGTCAGCGCGCGCGCGCCCGCATCCAGCGCGTTCTCGGCCAGTTCCTTTACCACCGAGGCGGGGCGTTCGATGACTTCCCCCGCGGCGATCTGCGAGGCTACTTCTGAAGAGAGCAGTCGAATGGGCATGTGTCCATTATAATCGGCGGATGCGTTTCACCACCCTGTTCTTCGACCTTGACGACACCCTGTATCCCGCTTCGACCGGCCTGTGGACTTTGCTCAAGAAGCGCATGAGCGATTACATGCGCGAACGTCTCGGCATTCCCGTCGACCAGATCTCCCGCCTGCGCGAACAGTACTTCCTGCAATTCGGCACCACACTGCGCGGCTTGCAGGCCTATCACCAGGTGGATACGCAGGAATTCCTGGCCTACGTGCATGATGCGCCGCTCCAGGATTTCCTGACCCCGAATCCGCTCCAGCGCGAGGTGATCGCCAGCCTGCCCCAGCGCAAGTTGATCTTCACCAACGCGGATGTGCCCCACGCCCAACGGGTGCTGGCCGCGCTGCAACTCGAAGGCCTGTTCGACGGCATCGTGGATGTGAACGCGGTGACGCCCTACTGCAAGCCCATGCCCGAATCCTTTGCCATTGCGATGCGGGCCGCCGGCGAGAGCGACCCCGCGCGCTGTGTGATGATTGACGACCTGCCGCGCACCACGCGCGCCGCGCGGGACTTTGGTCTGCACGGTGTGCTGTTCGGTCAGCCCGGGCCGCACCCCGACGCGGACGCCTGTTTCGAAGAGTGGGCGAATTTGCCGCAGATTCTATCGTAGCGTGTGGAGTCCAAAGTCTCCAGACTTTGGCTGCTTATCAACGTCGGGAAACGTTGACTCCAATCAGAAAGTGAGTGTGTCATGGAAACGAAAGCCGCCATTGCCCTGGCCCTGCTGATCCTGGGGATCGTGGTCATCAATTTTGCCATGTACGGCATCGTGCGCGGCGCAACCCGCGGCGACAGCCACTGGATGAATGCCCTGCGCAACAGCCTGAGCAAGCCCCTGGACCGCAGCAACCAGCCGTACGATGAGCTGCGCCAAAAGATGCGCGACCTGTCGGAGGATAAAAAGGAAGAATGAACCCGCGCCGCAAGTCTGGCGACGGGATGCAACCGTGGGTATTTTACAAAACGCATATATCTGTTTCATTCCGTATTAATCCCTTTATGATAAAACCCTACCTGATTTATCGGCATATCGCCTGGAGGAACCCATGAATGAATCCATGAATGAACCCGTGTTCGAAACGGTGAACACAGGTGGAAGCGCGAACAAGGCATTGAAAATTATCCTGGGGATCGTGGTCGTGCTCTTCGTCGGAGCGGCCTCGTTCGCCGGTGGACTGCTGGCCGGGCAGCTTTTGCCCGACCTGGGCGGTGTGTCCCACTCGTTCCTGCCGTCCGTGGCCTCCACGCCATCGAGCGAGCAGCAATCGGCCACGCCGCAGGAACTGCAAACGCTGTTCACACCGTTCTGGGAGGCCTGGAACATCGTCCACGAACAGTACGTGGACCAGCCCGTGGACGATCTCAAGCTGATGCAGGGCGCCATCCGCGGCATGATGGAATCGCTGGGCGACAAGCACAGTTCCTACATGGACCCGGTCGACTACAAACAGGCCAACGAAAGCCTGTCCGGTGAATACGAAGGCATCGGCGCCTACGTGGATACCGGCGGCGATTTCCTGACCATTACCAGCCCCATCCCCGGCTCCCCAGCCGAGGCGGCCGGCCTGCGCCCGGGCGACATCATCGTCAAGATCGACGGAGAGGATATGGCCGGCGTGGACCCTGAACTTGCGCGCCAGCACGTGCTCGGCCCGGCCGGAACGGTCGTCCACCTGACCATCGCGCGCGAAGGCGAGAAAAACCTGCTGGAGTTCGACGTGACCCGCGACAAGATCGTCATCAAGAGCGCCACAGGCAAGATGCTCGAGAATGACATCGCCTACGTGCAGGTGACCACCTTCGGCGAGAATACCACCCCCGAGCTGCTGGCGGCCCTGACCGATGTGATGGCCCAGAACCCCAAGGGCCTGATCCTCGACCTGCGCAACAATGGCGGCGGCTTCCTGCAAACTGCCGTGGAGGTCACCTCGCAATTCCTGGACAAGGGCGTGGTGTTGTACGAGCAGTACGGCGACGGCAAGAAGAACACCTTCGATGTTCAACCGGGCGGCCTGGCCACCGACATCCCGATGGTGGTGCTGATCAATGAAGGCTCGGCCTCCGCCTCCGAGATCGTGGCGGGCGCCTTGCAGGATTATGCCCGCGCCACCCTGGTGGGCGTGACTTCCTATGGCAAAGGCTCGGTCCAGAACTGGATTGCGCTCTCGGACAACCAGGGCGCGGTACGCGTGACCATCGCCAAGTGGCTGACCCCCAACGAGCGCACCATCCACGAAAAGGGCCTGACCCCCGAAGTGTGGGTGGAGATGACCGAGGACGATTACAAGAACGATCTCGATCCGCAACTGGACGCTGCCATTCAAACCCTGCTGGCGATCCTCGCCGGAGATCCCATCCCCACCTCCGCGCCGACCGCCACACCCGTTCCATAACCGATGAGGTAACCATGTACTTTTACGATGTGAACTATCTCTGTTTCATGCTGCCCGGCATGCTGCTGGTGATGCTGGCTTCCTGGTATGTCAACTCGGCCTACCGCAAGTGGAGCCAGGTGGGCGTCCGCAGCCGCCTGACTGGGGCGCAGGCGGCCCAACGTCTGATCATGAGCGGCAGCTTGTCCGACGTGCAGATGGGCGCAGGCCTGGCCAGCGTCCGGGTTCAGGGCATCGGCGGACAGTTGACCGATAACTACGATCCGCGCACGAAGACCCTCAACCTGTCGCAGGGCGTCGCCAACAGCGCCTCGGTGGCGGCCGTGGCGATTGCCGCGCACGAACTCGGCCATGCCATGCAGGACGCCGAGGGCTACTTCCCGCTGCGCTTCCGCGCCGCGCTGGTGCCGATGGTCAACATCGGCTCGTGGCTCGGCTGGATCATGATCCTGGCCGGCCTGTTCCTGAAGATCACCAACCTGGCCTGGCTGGGCGTCCTGTTCTTCGCGGGCGGGGCGGTCTTTGCGCTGGCCACCCTGCCGGTGGAGTTCAACGCCTCGGCGCGCGCCAAGCGCCTCCTGGCCGAGACCGGCATCATCAGCGGGGAGGATGAGCAGAAGGGTGTCAACAGCGTGCTGAACGCCGCCGCGCTGACCTACGTGGCGGGATTGGCGGCCGCCATCCTGCAACTGCTGTACTTTGTAAACCTGGTGGGTGGACGCCGCCGCTAATGGCGTTTGCCAATTATGACCAACGGCTCCCGCAGGCCCCGGCTTGCGGGAGTTTTTTTATGTGTATAATCGTCCCGACATGAACAAATTTGTCTTCATCGTACTATTATTTCTCGGCGTTGCGCTGGTCATTCTGAGTTTCGGGGAACTGGAAACCATCGTCGGCACTCTGCAGGGTGGTCATCACGGGTATTTGTTCCTGGCGCTGGTCATTCAGCTGGCCTGGTTTCTCGTGGTCGGGCAAATGTATCATTCCATCTACCATCTGCTGGACATGGACGATACGACCCTGAACCTGGGCATCGTGGCGGCGGCCACGACCTTCGTCAACATCGTCATGCCGACCGGCGGAATGGGCGGCATCGCCCTGTTCGCCGCGGAAGCCCGCAAGCGTGGACATCCGAGCGGCAAGGCCACTGTCGCCGCGGCGCTCTGCATGCTTTCGGACCAGGCCGCCTTTCTATGTATCCTGGCGCTGGGCTTGATCGTGCTCGTCCGCCGCGGGAACCTGTCCCTGGGTGAGATCGGCGCCTCCGCCCTCCTGTTGGTGCTGGCCGCCGTGATGGCCTTCCTGCTGTACCTCGGATATCGCTCCGCGGTCAGGCTCGGCAATGTGCTGGCGCGCATCGCCCGCCAGGTCAATCGCTTGACCCGTTTCATTTTGCGCCGCGATTTTCTGAGCGAAGAGCGCGCGCACGCCTTCGCCGCGGAGATCGGGGAGGGCCTCTCGGGCCTGACCGGGCATCCGCTGGCCCTGCTGCGCCCCGTGTTGTGGGGTCTGCTGAACAAGTCCCTGTTGATGGGCATTTTGCTGACGGCCTTCCTGGCCTTCGATGTCCCTTTTTCGGCGGGCACCATCGTCGGCGGCTTCTCCATCGGATACCTGTTCCTGATCGTTTCCCCCACGCCCTCGGGCATCGGGATTGTGGAGGGTCTCATGCCGCTGGCGCTCTCCTCGCTGCGCGTGGCCTGGAGCCAGGGCGTCATCATCACGCTGGCTTATCGCGCCATCACGTTCTGGGTGCCGCTGGGAGTGGGCGCGCTGGCCTTCCGCCGCCTGCACGTCAACGCTGGAAAGTAGGATGCATGGATCAACTTTTTCAAGACTTGCTCTCGCAGTATATCGAGCACGATGACCCCGCCAAACGCAAACTGATCGAGGAGCAGCTCTGGCGCGAGTTCGGCGCGACCAAGGCCGTGCTGGTGATGGACCTCTCGCGCTTTTCGATCCTGACCCAGAAATACGGCATCGTCTACAACCTGGCGATGGTCTGCCGCATGCAGACCGTTTCGCGTCCCATCATCGAGCGGGAGGGCGGCGAGATCATCAAGTATGAGGCAGACAACTGCTTTGCCATGTTCGACGACGTGTCCTCCGCCGTGCGCGCCGCCATTGCCGTGAACCACGCCTTCGCCGAACTCAACGCCCACACCGACGAGAAGTTCGACATCCTGGTGGGCACCGGCATCGATTACGGCCAGGTGCTGTTGATCGGCGGCCCGGACTATTTCGGCATGGCTGTCAACCGCGCCAGCAAGCTCGGCGAGGACGTGGCCAGCGGGGGCGAGATCCTCATCACCAAAACCGCCTACGATCTGCTGCCTGCCGATGCCGCTGTGCGGGCTGAGCCGTTCGAGTTGTCCATCTCGGGGCTGAGGCTCGACGCGCTCGTCATCAAGAACTGACTTATGTCTCTTGCCGCCCTGCTCGAAGCCTGGAAGCGTGACCCGCTGACTGCGGAAAACTTCGCCACCTGGCGGACTCTGCCCCCGCGCCCCGCCTCCATCCAACCCCTGCCGGACGATCTGCCTGCTCCCGTTAAACAGGCCCTGGTCGCGTCTGGGATTCACTCGCTCTACTCGCATCAATCCCAGGCCTGGACTCACGTTCGCAACGGCGGGAACGTCATCCTGGCTACCGGCACGGCCAGCGGCAAGACCCTGGCCTACAATCTGCCCGTCTTCGCTGCGCTGGCTGAAAACCCCGCGGCGCGCGCGCTGTATCTTTTCCCCACCAAGGCACTCACGCAGGATCAGCTCAACACCCTTAACCTCCAACGCACAACCTTCAACCTGCAACCTTCGATCTACGATGGTGACACCCCGCAGAAGGACCGCTCCGCCATCCGCAGGCAGGCTCGCATCGTGCTGACCAATCCCGACATGCTGCACACGGGCATCCTGCCACATCATACCAACTGGGCTGAGTTCTTCTCGAATCTGAAATTCATCGTCATCGACGAGGCGCACACCTACCGCGGCGTCTTCGGGTCGCACGTGGCCAACGTATTGCGGCGCGTCCAGCGTGTGGCAAAATTCTACGGCGCAAAGCCGCAGTTCATCCTGGCCTCGGCCACCATCGGCAACCCGCGCGAACTGGCGGAGAAGCTCATCGAAGCGCCCGTCCACCTGATCGACGAGGACGGCTCCGCCCGCGGCCCGCGCCACTTCATCATCTACAATCCGCCCGTCGTGGATGAGTCCATCGGCCTGCGCAAGAGTTCCCTGCTCGAAGCTGTGCGCCTGACCCAGGATCTCATTGAACAAAATGTGCAGACCGTGGTTTTCGCGCGTTCACGGCGCAGCGTGGAGATCATCCTCACTTACTTACAATCTCTCCCTTCCCCTGTTTCGGAGAAAATGGGGGAGGGTAGGGTGGGGGTTAGGGGCTATCGCTCCGGCTATCTTCCTTCTCAACGAAGAGAAATTGAGCAGGGCCTGCGCAACGGCTCGGTCAAGGCGGTCGTGGCGACCAACGCCCTCGAGCTGGGCATCGACATCGGCGGGCTGGGCGCGGCGGTGCTGGTCGGCTACCCGGGCAGCATCTCTTCAGCGTGGCAGCAGTCGGGGCGGGCCGGGCGCGGACTCGAACCCGCGGCGGCGGTGCTGGTCGCGTCCGCCAATCCCATCGACCAGTTCCTGGCCCATCATCCCGAATATTTCTTCGGGCGCTCGCCCGAGCAGGCGCTGGTCAATCCCGATCACCTGCTTATTTTGCTGGAGCATCTGCGCTGCGCCATGTTCGAACTGCCCTTCCAAAAGGGTGAGGGCTTCGGGCATTTGAGCGCCGCCCAGGTGGAGGATTTTTTGCAATTCCTGGTGGGCAATCACGAGGCGCACTTCTCGGACGACAAATTTTTCTGGATGGCCGACCAGTATCCCGCCGCGAATATTTCGCTGCGTTCCGCGTCGCCGCAGGGTGTGGTGTTGCAGGCCCAGGACGAGGAGGGCCGCCCGTTCACCGTCGGCACTGTGGACGGCGAGAGCGCGGTCTGGATGGTCCATCCGGGCGCGGTCTATCTGCACGAGGCACAATCCTTTTTTGTCGAGGCGCTCGATCTCGAGCAGAACATTGCCCGCCTGCGTCCCGCCACGATGGACTACTACACCGAACCCATGCGCGGCACGACCGTGCAAGTTCTCGCGCAATCTGACCTTGCCGCCATTCCGGGTGGAGAAAAAAATTGGGGCGAATTGCAAGTCACCACCCAGGTGACCGGGTTCCAGAAGCGGCGCTGGTTTACTCACGAGAATCTCGGTCAGGAGGCGCTCGACCTGCCGCCCACCGACCTGCAAACCACAGGCTACTGGCTTTCGCTCTCCGAGCAGACGGTGGAGCGCCTGCGCGATGCCGGCGCCTGGACGAACGACCCGAACGACTACGGCCCCGGCTGGACGAAGATCCGCGAACGGGTGCGCGCCCGTGACGGATTCAAATGCCAGGTGTGCGGCGCACCCGAGAACGGACGTCAGCATGATGTGCATCACAAGGTTCCGTTCAAGGCCTTTGTCTCGCGCGAGGAGGCCAACTGCCTCGAAAACCTGACCACGCTGTGTTCCTCCTGTCATCGCAAGGTGGAGGCCAACGTGCGCATGCGCAGCGGCCTGGCGGGACTCAGTTATGTGCTGGGCAACCTGGCCCCGCTCTTCCTGATGTGCGACAGCGGCGACCTGGGCACGCACGTCGAGCCGTCCCCGACCGAGGATTTCCCCAACCCCTCGGTGGTGCTCTACGATCTCGTCCCGGCGGGCATCGGCTTCAGCCAGCGCCTGTTCGACATCCACGCCGAGTTGATGCAGCGCGCGCTGGAACTGGTGACGCAGTGTGAATGTACCGACGGCTGTCCCTCGTGCGTCGGCCCCGGGGGCGAGAACGGCTACGGCGGCAAACAGGAGACCCTGGCCATTCTGCGCGAATTGACCCAGACTATGGAATAACACGGAGTCCGTGTCTTCTGGACATACCAAAGTGGGGGAGGGAATCCCAACCTTTGCGGCTTATCCTCATGCGATCAGTGACCTACAATGTCGACACTCACTGATCGCATTCAGGCCAGGCTTGGAAAGGAAGACGCCATGAAACCCTCCGTTCGTCTTGCGCTCGCCGTTTTGCTGTTGAGCAGCCTGGCCTGTTCCACGGTATCTGCTCCCATTCAACGAGCCAGTGACCAAAGCCCCATTGGCACGGTCATTTCTCCCGGCATGCCGGGCCTGGTTGGCACGATCCAGGCAGTCAACGAGGAAGCCGACAAGACCTACGGCCCCGAGTTCGTGGATCGCGCCACCTTGCCGCTCCCCAATTACGCAGCCGCAGAGAATATGCACAAAGTCGGCGACGAAGTCCGCTCAGGCGACCTGACCTGGATGGTATTGGGCTGGGTGCTGGTCGAGGAACCCTTCATGCCCGCTCCGACCCTGTACGTGGACATGCTAATGGTCAACCGCGGCAATGCCACCCTGTACACCGGCGACAACTACACGGTCAAGGACAGCCACGGGCAGGACACGTACGATGTGCTCTACACCACCCTGGCCCCGGGCGAACGCATCCGCGCGTGGCTGAGCTTCATGCTGGTGGAGGAACAACCCTCTCTGCTCGTGCTGGAGGCCGACGCCGATTACAACCTGCCCGCCCAGCGCATTTTCTGGGACCTGGGGCCGGGTCCGTGCGCCGCACAGGTCCCCGCCGCCCTGGAGGGGGAACGCCCGCAGTCCATCCACCTCATGGGCCAGCCCGTCACCCTGGGGAACCTGAGCATCCAGGTGACCGGTGTCAGCCAGCCGCCCGCCGACAGCCAAACGCCCACCCGCTACAAGAAAGTCCACGTGGATTTGGTCTTCCAGAACCTCGGCTCGCAGGACATTGAGATCGACCCGACTTATGCCGCCTACCTGAAGGATACCGACGGGTTCGGCTACTCATCCTATTTCGCGATGGACTACAACACGCTCTTCCCCGGCGGACAGCTCATCACCACCGCCGAGTTCGAGGTGCCCGATACCGCGCAGGGATTGATGTACGAGTTCGACGGCACCTACCTGGGATTAGGGAAGATATTCATCCCTCTGGGTTTGTGAATCCGGGAGGCGGGTACGGTGTGCTTGCGGGTATACTGTGCGCAAGGAGAATCATCTTTATGAAGTCCCTGTACACAATGTTAACCGCTGTCCTATCCAGCCTGGCCCTGCTCGTGGCTGGCTGCGCCCCATCCATGTCCTCCGCCCCGACCGCGCCGGGCCCGGTCATCCTGAATCCCAACGTGCCGCTGAGTCAGCAGGTGAAGGTCTCACCGATGCCCTTCGAGGAAAACAGCGCAGAGCCGGTCTACACCATCACGGCCGACATTCCCACCATCATCGGGGTTGACGATCCGCGCGTGAAGGCCTTCAATGACCTGACCTACGGCATCTTCCAGTTGTTCACGGGTGAATTCAGGGATGCCATGGCCGAGATGCCCGCCACACCCATCACGACCGGCAGTTCGCTGGACATGAGATATACGCTCGTCTCCCCGCCCGGCGAGATCATCAGCATCAAATATCTGGTCACCGGTTACTCGGATGGCGCAGCCCATCCCTTCCACAATGTCCGCACCTTCAGCTTCAACATCGAGACCGGCCAGTCATTGTCCATCACGCAACTCTTCCTGCCGAACGCGAATTATCTGCAAGCCTTCTCGGATTATTGCAAGGCCGAACTGTCCACCCGCAACATAGGTTTCGAGGCCTTTGCCTTCGGCGCCGATCCGCTCGACGAAAATTACAAAAACTGGAACATCACCGCCGACGGCCTGCTGATCACCTTCGACGAATACCAGGTCGCGCCCTATGCGGCCGGCCCGCAGGAGGTCACGATCCCGTATGGCGCGTTGAAGGACATCATCGCTCCGCAAGGCCCGCTGGACAGGTTCATTCCATAACTCACTGTTTGCTCCGTCCTGAGCGGAGCCGCGTTCTTTGCGGCGCAGTCGAAGGACAAGTATCAATTGAGAGTCACGGAAATAAAAACAGGCGCATCCTTTTACGTGGATGCGCCTGTTCGATTCCTTTTTCCTTACACTACTGTGTTCCAATGCGCGTACTTGGGATTTTTTCCGCGCACCACATCGTCGAACAGTTCACGCAGTTTGGATGCGACGGGTCCCATCTCGCCGCGGCCAATGGGACGGTGATCGACCTTGGTCACGACCACCACCTGGGCGGCGGTGCCCGTCATGAACATCTCCTGGGAGATGAAGACCTCGGTGCGGTCGATGCTGCGCTCCACCACCTGGAGTCCCAGCTCCTTTTGGGCCAGTTCGATGATCGAGCGGCGCGTGATGCCTTCGAGGATGTTATCCGTGATGGGCGGAGTCACCAGCACCCCGTCACGCAGCATGAAGATGTTCATGGCCGAACCCTCGGAGACGTGGCCGTTGTGATCGAGCACCAGCGCCTCGTCGAAGCCTGACAGATTCGCATCGGTTTTGATCAGCGCGGAGTTGGCGTAGGCGCCCGCCACCTTGGCGCGCGCGGGGATGACGTTGTCATCGATACGCCGCCAGGAGGAAAAGGTCACGTGCGCGTTAGTGTCGTTCTTGACGTACTTGTCGAACGGCAGCACGAAGATGCTCAACTCGTCGCGCAGGTCGTGCAGGCGCACGCCGATGCCGATGTCGGCCTTGTAGATGGTGGGACGCATGTACACGTCCCGCTGCCAGTTGTCGGTGCGCAGCAGGTCGAGCAGGATTTGTGTCAGGCTCTCCTCGTCGTGGTTCACCTGCATGTGCAACATGCGCGCGGAATTCAATAAACGGCGGAAATGGTCGAACGGTCGAAACGCGAAGAGCTTCTTGCGCTCTTCATTCCAATAAGCGCGCATGCCGCCGAAGACCGACGTGCCGTACAGAAAGGCGTGCGACGCGATGCTGACTTTGGCCTCGGAGAAGGGAACGATCTTCCCTTCGAAAAACGCATGGCTTTCTCCTGTCACAGGGGCACCTCCGAATAGTGGATTGGGTTTGCTTGCGCCAAAATTATAACCCTATTCATTGGCAGGACTTCGGAGGTCCGGCGCGTAATTTTTGATTCGAGTTTCCTTGCAGACCTCCGAAGTCTGGATTTTTCTTCTTGACAACCTGCCGAAATTCGTTAAAATCTAATTCGATAACTATCGAATTAGATTTACGGAAGTGAGAAATGAACGCAATCCCTGATATGCTCGATTTCGTCAAAGCCATGTCCGACGCCGACCGGCTGCGGATCATCGGCGTGCTGGCCCAACGCTCCGCGCGCGCCGCGGAAGTGGCCTCCGAATTGGGAATGCCCGTGCGCGACGCCTTCAACCACCTGGAGTTCCTCAACTTTGTGGGTGTTGTCCGCAAGAATGAGGATGTCTACGAACTGGACGAGAGCGGCATGGAAGCCCTCTCCAAACGGCAGTTTGCGCAGACCCAGCGCGAGAGCTACACCCCCGCCCCCGACCTGGACGCGAAGTCCCGCAGGGTGCTGGTCTCCCACCTCAACAAGGATGGCACCATCAAGCAGATTCCCTCCCAGCCTGCCAAACTGCGTGTGATCCTCGACTATCTCATCACGGCCTTCACGCCTGGCGTGAACTATACCGAAAGGGAAGTTAACACCATCCTGCGCCGCTTCCACCTCGACACTGCCGGTCTGCGCCGCGACCTGGTGGATGCGAACATGCTGGCCCGTGAAAGCGACGGTTCGAGGTACTGGCGGGTGTAGCTTATGTCATTGCGAGGGCGGTGTTCTTCCGCCCGAAGCAATCTCCTGTTTTTAGGCGAGGTTGCTTCGCTATCGCTCGCAACGAAATTCGATATTTGGAATAAACCATGAGCGAAGAACTTGTCAACTTTTTCAAGGCGCTGGCTGACCCCAACCGTCTTAAGATCGTGGGCTTGCTGGCCCAACAATCATACAGTGTGGAGGAGCTGGCCGCGCTGCTCAATTTGAAAGCCTCGACCGTCTCGCATCACCTCGCGCGGCTGTCCGAGGCGGGATTGGTCAGCGCCCGCACGCAAAGTTATTACAACGTCTACCAACTGGAAAAGGAAGCGCTGGAGAGCAAGTCCCGCAGTCTCTTCTCCAGCGCGGAACTCTCCGCCTCCATCGCAGGCGTTGACCTGGACGCCTACGATCAGAAGGTCGTCGCCGATTTCACGCGCAAGGACGGCAGCCTCAAGACCATCCCGGCCCAGCGCAAAAAGCTGGAGGCTGTGCTGCGCTACGTGGCAAAGGCCTTCAAGGTCGGCAAGCGCTACAGCGAGAAACAGGTCAATGAAATCCTGGGCGGTTACCACGAAGACACGGCCACCCTGCGGCGCGAACTGGTCGGGTATGGCTTGATGAAGCGCGAAGGCGGCGGGGGCGAGTATTGGCGAGACACGTAGGGGTATTCGCACTGAGCGGAGCCGCTGGCGGTTGCGCAGCCGCAAAACAGTGCATTGAAAACCAGCGGCGCAGTCGAAGCGCAAATTTTCAGAAAACTCTGCGTCTCGACTGCGGCCTTCGGCGTACGCTCAGGCCTCCGCTCAACGTGGATGCGATTATTTAACGAACCACTTCCCGATCTGCAGCGACCCCAACGCGAGCCCGGCCGTGGCAAACGGCGCGATGACCAGCATGATCCAAAAGACCGGCCAGGTCAGAAATCCCTCCTGCATGGCGCGCTGGAGCAGATGGATCGAAAAGGGGATATTGAGTAACAGGCCCGTGATCACCCCGGGACTATATTTTCGAAAGCGCAGAGTCGCCGCCAGGTGCGGCGCGATGGCGTTGACTCCCATGATGACCTGTATCCCCAGGATGAGCCAAATCCCTGTCGGCTGCGGGATCACGGTCAGCCCAAGATACGTGAGCAGAAAGCCTGCCACAGTCAACACTGTCACCGCCGCCACGAACTGCCGCGTGGACACAACCGGGTGGATCGGCAGCGGCAGTTCCCGCGACCACTTTTCCATGAAGGGTGCCTCCTCCAGGTTGTGGATGGCCAGCAGGATCGGCACACCCCATAACAGTTGTGTGAAGGTCAGATTCATTTTTTACGCGGACTGAGGGAGATGAGCGCGTCGCTCGTCAGCGGCGCAGACAGAGGCTCCGCGTCCAGTTTCATCACGCGGCTGTTGGCGAAGAACCCGAAATCGAACGTGGTCACATCGCCCGCCTTTTTGCCAGGGACAGGCATCAGACGCGCGGTCAGCGGTTTGTCGAGGCGCAGGGCCAGGGCGGAGAGGTCGAGCAGCAGCGGCACAATCTGCTCGGCGGTCGTATCACCCGGCAGCGGAACCGTATCCAGCCCCGTGCCGCACACCGCCGAATACAGCAGCGCGTCCTTGATCGTCAGCGTCCCGTCGGCGGCGCGTTTGGCCAGCACCGAGTCTTCGAGGATCGGCTGCATGAATCCGCTGAAGCCGGTATGCGGGAAATCGGCGCGGTCGATGGCCTCGGTCAGGAGCGCAGCGGCGGCCAGGGAGCCGTGCAAGCCAATGCGCGGAACGCCCATCCGCTCGACGGCGCCGCCGAGGGAATGTGTGTCGTCGGGGAAGGGCGCCAGCGAGAAGTCGATCCCGCCAAAGGGAACATTCCACAGGCGGGTGGCGGCGACTCTGGCGAGGGCCTGTCCGTGCCGCTCGATCTCGCGGATCAACGTTGAACGTCCAACGTTTAACGTTGATTCTCCGCTGAAAGCATCCACCGCCAAATCTGCCGACTCGACCGCCAGCGCGAACATGGGTTCGTCACCGTCATGATAGGCGGCAGGGAAGAAGGGCGCGCCCGCAGGGACATTGGCCAGTGCGGCGAAATTCAGGTTGGCAAATCCGTTCGGGTCGAGCGGCGCACAGCGGACGATGACCCCGGCGCAGGCGCGCAGCGCGTCCATGTGGATGCCGCGCGCGTCGGCCATCACCCCACCGAAGAAGATGTTCTGCGAGGCCGCAATGGCTTCGGGGATGAGTTCATAACTGCGCGGGGATTCGGGCAGTGCGGGGCCAAGCGAAGCATAGGCAATACCAGCCTCGTGCAGCAGTTTGGACAACGCCTCGGCGAACTTCGGCAACTGCTCAACATTCTCCCCCAGCAGGCGCGGAAACGGAATCGCCGCCATGCGCGTGGTTTGCACTTCGTAGCCTTCAGCCTGAAAGGCGGCTTTGGCCTGCATCAGAAAATCGCCCGCCTGTCGCAGGACATCTTCATTGAGCGGATATTCGGGGTTGCAAAAATAGGTGATGGAACGGATTTTCATTTTCCCTCGGTTTAACGTTTAATGTTGAACGTTTAGCGGCCTGCCCTGAGCCTGTCGAAGGGTTGAACGTTGTCTTAACGCCTCGAACATCAACACCGAGCCTGCCACGCCCGCATTCAGCGACTCGACCTGACCCGACATGGGAATCGAGATTTTCTGTGTTGCCAGCCTGCGCGCGGATTCGCTGGCGCCTTCGGCCTCACTGCCCACGATCAACATCAACGGTGCGCGCAGGTCGGTTTCCCAGCACGAAATCCCGCCCATGTCAGCCAGGTAAACCTTCAAACCTTCGGACTTGCCAACCTGCCCAATCTCCTCCCACGTCATCGAAAGGATCGGCACGCGGAAATGCGCTCCCATCCCCGCGCGGACAACCTTCGGCGCGAAGGCATCCGTCGTTTCGGGCGGAATTAGCACGGCCTGCACGCCCGCCGCAGCCGCCGAGCGGATCAAGGTACCCAGGTTGCCCGGGTCGCGGATCTGGTCGGGGATGAGCAGGAAATTGGGGTGATTGGTAATTGGTAAATTGGTAAATGGCAGGACGGCCAGAATGCCTTGCGAGGTTTCGGTGTCGCTCAAGGATTTCATCAGCTCGGGGGTGACTTCCTCGCATTCGACACCCCGCGACCTTAGACTTTCGACATTCGACCGACCGCGCTCACTCAGCGTCTGGTCATACAGAACAAATCGAAATTCCCAATTACTATTTACCGCCTCTTCCACCAACCGTACGCCCTCGGCCACAAATGCGCCCGCTTCGCGGCGTTCCTTCGCGCGTCCCAGCAGGGCGCGGACCAGTTTCAATTTTCCGTTCTGAGCGGAGATGATCAAGCGTCCCATTCCTTCCACACATCCATAAAGGCGTCGATGGTGGCGGAGTCGAACAGCACGATGCGCACCAGGCTCACGCCCGACTCGGAATGCTCATCGAAGTAATGCGCAATCGTTCTGAAGATGATATTCGCGGCGCGGCCTTTGGGAAAGCCGAAGATGCCGGTCGAGATGGCGGGCAGGGCGATGGACTGGAGCTTCAACTCGTCCGCCACGCGCAGGGAGCCGCGCACCGCCGCCGCCAGTTTGGCATCCTCGTCGCCGTCGCCCCACACGGGGCCAATCGCGTGGATCACGTATTTCGCAGGCAGGAGTCCGCCCGAGGTCCAGGCAGGGTGGGCGTGGCTGACAGGCCCATGCTCACGGACCCAGTCGTCGCTTTCCTGCTGGATCACCTCCCCGCCTTTGCGCACGATGGCCCAGGCCACGCCCCCGCCATGCGCGAGTTGCTCGTTGGCCGCATTGACGATGGCATCGACGTTCTCGGCGGTCAGGTCGCCCTGGACGATTTGCAGGGTCTGGCTTGTGGAAATGGTGCGTTCGATCAGGAGGGTGTTCATGCAAATATTTTACCCCGTTAAAAACGTAGAGCGAGATATTATCTCGCTCTACTATTGTTCGTTACTTGGCCTGCGCCACGATCTTGGCGAAGGCGTTGGGGTCGCGCACGGCGATGTCAGCCAGCATCTTGCGATTGAGGATGATGTTCGCCTTCTTGAGCGCGGCCACCAGGCGGCTATAGGTGGTGCCGTTCAGGCGGGCCGCGGCGTTGATACGGGCGATCCACAGCTTGCGAAGATCACGCTTGCGAACGCGGCGGTCGCGGGTGGCGTACCACAGGCTCTTGAGCATGGCCTCGTTCGCGCGCTTAAACAACAGATGCTTCGCGCCGCGCTGGCCCTTGGTGATCTTCAAAACTTTCTTGTGACGAAGGTGCCCTTGCGGGCCTCCCTTTACTCTTGGCATTTATCTACCTCCTGCGGTCTCGCGGGCGTCGGCGGGTTGCGCCAGTTGTGTACACCAGAAAGCCGCAAATCTTCTTGAATACGATGACCGGTCTCATAGGGTCGAGGTTTCCTCGACCCTATTTTTCCATATTGGGCGCAAGGCGCTTGACGCGTTTGATGATGCTGCGACCCTTGACGGTCTGCATCTCGCTCAATTCGCCCTTGGTGCGCTTGGAAGTGTGTCGGCGCAGGTGGCTCTTGCCGCCTTTGGTGCGCACGAGTTTTCCAGCACCCGTCAGGCGGAAACGCTTGGAGGTTGCCTTGTGGGTCTTGAGCTTGATCTTGCCACCAGCTTTTGCTTTGCGAGGCATGGCTGTTTGCTCCTTTCTGACAAAATGAACCGCGGGATTGATCCTGCCTCCCGCGGACGATCAACATCTGGGGAATTACTTTCGTTCCGGCCTTACGCTTCGGCTTCGCCCTTTTCCTTTTTCTTGGGGCTGGCCTTGCCGGGCGCCAGAACCACGAGCATCGTGCGGCCTTCCATCTGCGGCGTGACCTCGATCACGGCCACGTCCGAGAGGGCCTGGGCGATTTCCTTGAGGTCTTCCAGCGCGATCTCGGGGTAATCCATCTCGCGTCCGCGGAACTTGATGGTGACGCGCACCTTGTGGCCCTGGAGCAGCCAGCGGCGGGCGTCGTCCACTTTGAAGCCGCGATGGGCCTCGTTGGTCTTCGGTCGCAGGCGAATTTCCTTGACTTCGATCTTCGTCTGCGATTTGCGGGCCTCACGGTCCTTTTTTGCGCGTTCATAGATGAACTTGCCGAAATCCATGACGCGGCAGACGGGCGGCGCGGCGTTTGGTGAGACCTCGACAAGATCCATGTCCGCGTCACGCGCGATTTGCAGGGCCTGGCGGATGGGGACAACCCCGACGTTCCCACCGTCGGGCCCGATTAAACGGACCTCGGGAACGCGAATGCCCTCATTGACTCGAAATTCGTTGGCGCTGATAAGTTTCTCCTCGTTATCATAACGGACGACCAGCCCAAGGCTGGTTTTTAGCGGGCGAATGATACCATATACGCAGGGGAATCGTCAACGCAGAGTCGGTTTTGCTCCCGAATTTTGATGTATGATTGCCTGCGTGGAGGCTTTCGATGCTGAGAAAACCCTTTTTGAATAATCTCCTGGTTCTGGCGGCCCTGATTTCGATCACGTGGGGCTCCTACGGCCTGGGGCGGATCATCTTCCCATTCGGCGTGCGGGAGGTTTCGGGCCTGCCGCCGCTCTCGCGACTGAACCTCGAACCGCGGACCGACAACGGGATCACCGCCGAGCTTGCGGCCTATTATGCGGATGCCAGCCGCCTGGTCTTCCAGGTGCGCCTGACGGGCAGCGACGGTTTCCCGGATCAGGTCATGCTTCTGGATGAGGGCGGGGATATGATCAACTCCAGCGTCGGCTACGGACCTGTGGGCGGCGAGCCGTCGCTGTACCAGTTCGACTTTGGCATCGTGTCCCCGTTGACCGTGGAGCGCCTCGCAGGCAGGCTGGAATTCTCCGTGGTGACGTCCGCGGGCGTGGGAGAACCCCTGGCACGTTTTTCCTTCCCCTTCGATGCGTCTGTCCATCCCGCGCTGACCTTCGAGCCAAAACGCAGTTACCCGTCCGTCAGCGGCGTCAACATCCTGCTGGACCGCGTGGTGATCACGCCTGCGTACACGCAGGTTTATCTGTGCTACGTCAAGCCGAGTGGCGCGGATTGGGGCGTCAGCAGCGAGACCCGTTTGAAGATCGGGGATCAACAAGCCAGGCTGGATTCGTACAGCCTCCTGTTCGACGCGGACTACGGCGATGTCGGCAAGGGCGGCGAGCCGGGCTGGACTCCGCCTGTTCAGAGCGGGCGCTGTGTCAAGCTCGGGTTTCCCGTCGGCGCCGCCGATCCCCGCTCCCTTACCCTGACCGTCCCCGCGCTGGAACAATCCATGCCCGAGGTGATTCCCGACGACCAGCTTGCGGAGGCGCTCAAGTATCTCAAAGCCTGGGAAGGCATCGAGATGGAATGGCATGTCGTCGCCCGCGGCGCGTATCCCGAGTATAAGAAACTGCCCGCGGGCATGAACGAACAGCAGGCCTATCGCAAATTTATCGAGGCGCTGGGATATGTCTATTACGGCCAGTGGGAGTTCGACGTGCAGTTGGATCCGGGGGAGGAAGCCGCGCCGCGCTTTACCACCTCCACCTACGGCATGCCCACGCCCATTCCGCTGCCTGAGTCGGAGCCGAGGGTGGCTGCCAGCCTGTCGGACACGATCCGCACTTTTGCCATCAGTCCGAATCGACAGGTGATTGCATTGGCGACCTTACAGGGTGTGTCTTTGTACGACCTGAATTCTGACGCGCTGCTCCGTGAAATGAGCCAGTTGAAAAACGTCTTCAGCCTGGCCTGGTCGCCCGATGGGACAAGGCTCGGGGCGGGCAGTCTGCCTTCCCTTACGCCTGAAGGCAGTTTGCCGCGCGTCGTTGTCTGGGATACGGGCACTTGGGAGGTGGTTTTTACCTGGGAAAGCGGGGAGGAAGCAACCTCTCCCTTTGGCGCACTGGCCTGGTCGCCCGACAGTCAAACGCTTGCCTTTGCCCTTCTCGACCGCCGCCTGCTGGTCGTGGATATCGAAAGCGGGAAGGTGGTTTCCGAGCAAACCGATTTTCTCCAGCCTCCCCAGGACATCACCTGGTCGCCTGACGGCTCGCGCCTGATCGCGACAGGCGACCTGGGCTATGGCATCCGCCGCTGGCGTGTGGATACGGGCGAAGCTGTTCGGTTGTACGACCCGCGCGCGGGCGCATCACCCATCCAACTGGCCTGGTCGCCCGACGGGGAGCGCATCGCCTCGGGCCATGCCGATGGAACGGTCTGCTTCTGGACGGTTGCCACCAATGCTTGTGACGGGCTGATCTATGCCCACCAGAACCAGGTCCCCGGCCTGGCCTGGTCGCCTGGTGGGGAACAGCTTGCCACAGGCGGCGGCGTGATTCGGATTTGGGATACCGTCACGGGACGCCTGCTCACATCCTTCGGCCAACAGGAGAATGTTCTCTACATCCACCTGGACTGGCTGGATGCCCACACCCTGGTCTCCCTGGAAACAGGCTATGCGGACAAGGCGCTCACCGTGATCCGCTTTTGGGATACGGACACTGGCTCGGTCCTGTTCGAATTTCGCGGGGGAAGTGGCATGTTCGGCGAATGACTTGAAACTGGCGGAGATTGTACTTCGCCAGTTTTTGTACCCAACCTTTCGGCATGTCATTGGATATATATAGTAGACAACTGTGGACGAAACACAAGCGATCCAACGACTCAAGCAAGGCGATATCAGCGGACTGGAATTTCTGGTCGCGCGCCATCAGGTGAAGGCTGTGCGCACAGCGTACTTGATCACGCGCGATCTTGGTCTGGCCGAGAACATCGTGCAGGATGCCTTCCTGAAGGCCTTTCGCGCCATGCGCGGATTCGATGCGACGCGTGCATTCGAGCCGTGGTTCATGCGCAGCGTGGTCAACGCTGCGGTGAAGACCATGCAAAGGTCGGCGAGACAGGTTCAAGTTGGGGAGGATGCAGATGAAGCTCTTATGGCGGAACTGGCCCAAAGAGTCGAGTCAGTCGAATCGCAGGTGGAGTCCATCGAAGTCCAGAATCAAATCTGGGATGCCATGCAAAAATTATCGCCGCGTCAACGCGCGGTGGTTGTGCAACGATATTTTCTTGAGATGAGCGAAAAGGAAATGGCGGAAGAGGCAGGTTCGGCGGTGGGGACGGTCAAATGGATGCTGAACGCGGCGCGCGAACGGTTGCGCGGCCTGCTCGAAAGGAGCGAAGGATGAACGACAAGCGCATGAAAGACGCATTGGAATCCATCGCTCGGCGCGGCGTCCCGGAGAATACCAATCTATGGCCTGAACTTGCGGCCAAACTCGAAAGGAAATCTCCGATGACTACGTTACGTTCCCGACCTTTGCTGGCGATGTTGATCGCCCTGGTTGTTGTGCTTGCGCTTAGCGGCGTGGCCTATGCGCTTGGGCGGGCGCTAGGGTATATCCCTGGTGTAGGAATGGTGAATCAAAGCCTGCCCATACGCATCTTGTCTGAGCCTATCATCGCCGAAAGGGATGGATTGACCGTTACTGTTTCCACGCTTGTGGCCGATTCCGAGCACACTTTCGTTGCCTACCGTATAGATGGCATCATTGTGCCAGAGATGCCTCCGTTGACGTGTGATGATGCCATGCTGCCCTCCCTGCGACTCCCGGATGGTTCCAGATTAGATGTGCTTACAGGAGGTTATAGCGGCGGGGTGGGGGGAGAGGTGGGTACTGTTCTGAAGTTGGATCAGAGCGTGACTTATGCTGCGATCCCAGCCGATGTGAACACCGTCACGTTGACTTTTGCCTGCATTTTGCCTGAAGGCTCTGGACCTAAAAACTGGCAGATCACACTTGGATTATCTCCCGCGCCAAAAGATTATGCGACTCCTGGTGTCGAAATCGGCGCGACCTTCGTCTCTTCCTACCCGTCGATTCCGACGAAACCAACGCCCACCTGGGATCCGCAGAGCACGCCTAACCCGGCCATGCCAACTTTTGCGCCTCGATCCGGGTTATATCTTGAAAAGGTGATTGAATTGCCAAGGTCATATGTTTTGATCGGCAATTTTACGGACGCGCAGGAATTGCCTGGGCCAGTGGAATTCAACCTGGATCCAAACGCCGATCTGCCTCACATTGAAGATGGGTTGGGCAACTCCGTCGATTTCAAGGTGCGCGAGGATTTGCAGCCAGAGATGGGATGGGGCGCTCGCTACTGGGCCTTTGAAATCGCGAAGCCCATTCACGGGCCTCTGACCATCACTTTGGATCAAGTCAATATCGCGGTAACGGATACAACCCGATTTACCTTCGACGCGGGTCTGAATCCGCAAGTGGGGCAAAAGTGGGAGATCGATCTCCCTATACACCTGCGCGGTTACGAGTATGTCATTGATTCAGTGGAAGCCATCGAGGGCGGTTATCTCTTCAAATATCACTCTGGCAGTGACGCGCCAGAAGGCGTGGGATTGATCATCAATATTCTGGGTGTTTCACTGGACCAGCAAAACAACATGCAGGTTAATGGCATGCTCATCAATCAGAGAATAACGGTGGTGTACGCCGACAGCATTGTCTATCCGCCGCCGCTTCCCACTGGGATGCTTACCGTGGAATTGAGTTTGACTGAGTCGGTTGCGCTTCACGGTCCCTGGTCGTTGACCTGGTCGCCGCCAGAAAATCCATGATCGGTAACAAAAACAGGCGGAGGAAAATCCTCCGCCTGTTTTCTTTCGCTTTCGATTACAGTTCCTTCGCTCTGCGCGCGATGCGATCCTTCGCCCTTGCGATGAACTCGCCCAGCGCGATGTTGTTCTGCTGGCTGCCGTCGCGGGCGCGCAGCGAGACGAGTCCCGCCGCCATTTCGTTGGCGCCGACCACCAGCATGTACGGCACCTTCATCAGCTGCGCCTGGCGGATCTTGGCGTTCATGCGCTCGGAGCTCATGTCCGCGCTGACGCGGATGCCCTCCGCCCGCAGTTGGGCCGTGATCTGGGCGGCATAGTCGTTCTGTCCGTCCGTGATCGGGATGACACGTACCTGCTCTGGGCACAGCCAGACGGGGAAGGCGCCCGCGTAGTGCTCGATCAGGAAACCGATCATGCGCTCGTGCGTGCTGAGCGGCGCGCGGTGGATGCACAGCGGAATCTCTTCCGCGCCATCCTTGTTGATGAACTTCAGGTCGAAGCGTTCTGGCACGGCAAAATCCACCTGGTTCGTGGCCAGTGTGAACTCGCGCCCAATCACGCTCCAACTCTGGAGGTCGATCTTGGGGCCGTAGAAGGCGGCTTCGTCCTGGACTTCCACGAACGGCACATTGCCATTGACCATGGCGCGGCGTACCATATCCTCCGTCTTCAGCCACAGGCGCTCGTTATCGACGTATTTCTTACCCAGCCCAGCCTTGCCATGCAGCGACAGGCGCATGATGTATTTTTCGATCCCGAACAGATCCAAATACTTCTTGTACATGTCAATCACGCCCATAAACTCGCTCTCGAACTGTTCCTCCGAGCAGTAGATATGGGCATCGTTCATCTGCATCGAGCGCACGCGCATCAGCCCGAAGAGTTCGCCCGATTTCTCGTAGCGGTAGCACGTCCCATATTCCGCCAGGCGGATGGGCAGATCGCGGTAGGAGCGCGGACGCGCCCCGAAGATCTTGTGATGCATCGGGCAGTTCATCGGCTTGACGTAGTACTTCACGCCTTCCAATTCCATGGGCGGATACATGCTCTCGGCATAGTAGGGCAGGTGGCCCGAGCGCAGGAACAGGTCTTCCTTCGTCAAGTTGGGCGTGCGCACGCGCGAGTAGCCCGCAACCTCTTCCATTTCCTTGGCGAGATTCTCGAGTTCCTCGATTATGATGCCGCCGTTCGGCATCCACATGGGCAGGCCGGGGCCGACCTCATCGTCGAAGAAGAAGATGTCGAGTTCCTTGCCCAGCTTGCGATGGTCGCGCTTCTTGGCCTCTTCGAGCATGTGCAGATATTGCTTCAGTTCGTCGGGCGAGCGCCAGGCCGTGCCGTAGATGCGCGTCAGCATCTTGTTGTTCTCGTCGCCGCGCCAGTATGCGCCCGCGATGGACGTCAGCTTAATCGCGGACGGATTGATCTGCTTCGTGTTCTCCACGTGCGGGCCGCGGCACAAATCCGTGAACGAGTCGTGGCGATACAGTGAGATGTCGGGCTTCACGTCGAGCGGATTGCCGTACTCGTCCAGGCCGCCTTTTTCGAGACCCTCAATCAACTCCAGCTTGTAGGGCTGATCCTTGAAAACCTCGCGCGCCTCATCCGCCGAGATGACCTCTTTCTTGAACTCATGATGGCCTGCGATGATCTGGCGCATGCGCTTTTCGATCTTCTCGAGGTCTTCATTCGTGATCTGCTCGGGCAGTTCGAAGTCATAGTAGAACCCGTTCTCGACGGGCGGCCCGATCGTGTATTTCGTCCCGGGGTAAAAATCCAATACGGCCTGCGCCATGATGTGCGCCGCCGAGTGGCGGATCTTATAGAGTTGGGACTCTTCGTACTTTTCCTGAATTTGCTCTGCCATTCTTGTTTCCTTTCTTGACGTATGGTTGGTACCGCCTGTTGAACGTTTCCGCAACCCGGAGAGGCGGTTACCGACCTCCGGGTCGCCAGGTAGTGTGGGTGGTGCTGTCTTCAGTCATGGCGACCTCCAAATAAAAAACTCTCGCCCGAACACGGGGCGAGAGTTGGACTCACGCGGTTCCACCCGAATTGTAGAGCGAGATATTATCTCGCCTTACATCTCTTAAGCCGATAACGAGGCCAACCGTTCTGCTTACTGACTGATCACTGCCAACTGGACACTAATCACTGTTCTGCTTCACGCTCGCGAGGGGTTTTCGGTGGCTTGCCCTGGAAGAGATTCTCAATCTGCGATCTCTTCTCCCTGTCAGGGAAGTGACCACGTACTCGTCTCGGTCACCGCGTTGGTTATTAGCCCGAATTATATGCTGAAATAGGCGACTGTCAAGCACCATGGCAATTCCAAATCTGGCGATAAAAACCAACAGCCCTGCCACTGACACTTACGCCTGCGCGCAATGCAGGTGTTCGGCGGATGTTCACAGATTTTTATTTCCAATCCGCGTCAACCTGTGTAAATCCGTGGCAAAAGGTTTGGATTTGAAATTGCTGCTGCGGGAAGTTGAATCATCAGGCGAATTAAACAAAAAATCCCCGGCAAGGGATTTTTTGTGGGCGAAACAGGGCTCGAACCTGCGACCTCTGCTATGTCAAAGCAGTGCTCTAACCAACTGAGCTATCCGCCCGGAGCGAACAGGCCCACATTATACCGAGGCCCCGCGATTTTGACAATGGCTTGCGGTATAATCCCCTCGCCATGGCCCGACGTAAAGCGCCTGAAGATTTATCGGTGGAGGAACTGCGCCGCCTGCTGGTGGAAAAACGCCGCGGGTCGCGCAAGGAGCGCCTCGAACATTTCCGCCGCACCGGACGTGTGGCGGATGCGACCTCCGAGAACTTCCCCTCCGTGGATACGCGGGATGGAAGCGACCTGCTTGCCGCGCCGGTCTCGCCGCGCCGCCGCTTTCTGGACGGCGTCCTGCTGGCCGTGGAAGTGCTGGCGGTCGTGGGGATCATCGGTGTGCTGCTGAGCGGCTTTGGCCTGTTGCAGGACCTGAACCGCGAGGTGACCGCCGCACTGAACCCGGTCACGCCCACGCCGACTCCGCTGGTGATGGCCGTGATCCTGCCTTCGGGACATACCCCTCCGGATGCGCAGGGTAACACCCGCCCGAACGAGGCCGAGATCCCCGAGCACCTGCGCCCGATGGTGCAGTCGCTGGAGAACATCCCAGCGCCGCCGCCCAGCGCCGCGCAGGCCATCCGCATCCAGATCCCGTCGCTTAAGGTGGATGCGCCCGTCATTCAGGGAGATGGCTGGGAGCAGCTCAAGAAGGGCGTGGCCCAGCACATCGGCACCGCCAACCCGGGCGAAACCGGCAACATGGTGGTTTCGGCCCATAACGATGTGTACGGCGAGTTGTTCCGTTATCTGGACCGCCTCAAGCCCGGTGACCAGGTCATCGTGTATACCCAGCAAAGGCAGTACGTCTACGTGGTCGACCGCACGGTGATCGTCAAGCCGACCCAGGTCGAGGTGATGGCCTCCACCGCCGACCCAACCATTACGCTAATCTCATGCTATCCGTATCTGGTGGATACGGATCGCATTGTGGTTTTTGCAAAACTTTTAAACTAGGAGTTAGAAATGGCAACCAAAAGAAGCACTCGATTGTCGGTCCGTCAGCGTGGAAGCGTTGCGCCCCAGGTGGAGTTCGCCCCGGACTACACCCACGTCAAACACGACCTGACCCGTATCGGCATCCTGGCGGGGTCGTTCTTCGCCATCCTGATCGTGCTGTCGTTCTTCCTGAAGTAACAGGGGACGGGGCGGCCGACAGGCCGCTCTTCTCTTTTATGGATACGCTTCACGAACTGACCCTCACCACCCTGACCTACGGCGGCGAGGCGATGGGACGCCTGCCCGACAACCGCGCGGTCTTCGTGCCGTTCGGCCTGCCGGGCGAGCGTGTGCGCGTGCGCCTGACCGGGGAAAAGCGCGGTTTTGCGCGCGCCGAGCTGGTCGAGGTGTTGGAGCCGTCGCCCGAGCGCATTGCGCCGCGCTGCAAACATTACGGCGTTTGCGGCGGGTGCCATTACCAGCACCTGCCTTATGAAGCACAGCTCAAAGCCAAGGCGGATATCCTGCGCGACCAGTTGATGCGCATCGGCAAACTCGAAAATCCGCCCATCCAGCCGACGGTGGGCAGCCCGAGTCCGTGGAATTATCGCAACCACGTTCAGTTTCATTTGACGGGGGATGGAAAGCTGGGATTCGTCTCAGCGCGCGGCGCGGAGGTGGTCCCCATCTCCGAGTGTCACCTGCCCGAGTCGCCGCTCAACGACCTGTGGCCGCAGCTGGAGTTCGAGGCGGGCACGGAGGTGGAGCGGGTGTCCCTGCGCGCGGGCGATGAGCTGATGCTGCTCCTGGAATCCGACAGCCCCGAAGCGCCCGAACTGGAAGTGGAGGCGGGCATCTCTGTCGTGCATCTGTATGAGGAGCACCCCGTCGTGATGGCGGGCGAGGCGGCCCTGCGGATGTGCGTGCTGGAGCGCGACTTTCAGGTCTCGGCGGCCTCGTTCTTCCAGGTCAACACGGCCATGGCAGAGAAGATGGTGGAGCACGTTCTGTCCAAACTCCCCGCTCCGTTGGATACCGTCCTCGATCTGTATTGCGGCGTGGGACTGTTCAGCGCCTTCCTCGCTCCGCGCTGCAAACGGCTGATCGGGATCGAATCGTCCGAATCAGCCTGCGAGGATTTCGCCGTCAACCTGGACGAGTTCGACGGGGTGGAGCTTTACGAGGGAGCGGCCGAGGATGTGATTCCGCATCTCGAAGCGGAGCCAGCCCTGGTCCTGGTCGATCCGCCGCGGGCGGGCCTCGAACGCCAGGTGTTGGATTCCATCCTGAAGATGAATCCGCCCATGCTCCTGTACGTCTCCTGCGACCCCTCCACCCTGGCGCGCGATGCGGCGCGACTCGCCGCGGGCGGCTATCGCCTGGTCGAGGTGACGCCCTTCGATCTTTTCCCCCAAACCTATCACATCGAAAGCATCAGTCTGTTTCAGCGGACGGGGTAGTCATCGCCACGCGGAAGCCGAAGTCGAACCAGTAATACGGCTTGAGACGGAAGCGCGCCGCGCAGCGCGCTTCGTTCTGGCCCAGGATGAACGAGCCGCCGCGCAAGACGCGATACTCACCCTCCTCGGGACCGCGTGGATTTTGTACCACCATGCCGATGCGGTTGTTATATTCGGTCTCGCTGAACCAGTCGGCGCACCATTCCCAGATGTTGCCGGCCATGTCGGCGCAGCCGTAGGAACTGTCGCCGCGCGGGGAATATTGGCCGACCGGTGTGGTATCTCCGACCTTGCCCTCGGCGGTGTTGCAGCGGTTGCGGTCGAACTTGTTGCCCCACGGGTAGATGCGCGCATTCATGCCGCGCGCCGCCTTTTCCCATTCGGCCTCGGTGGGCAGGCGGTATTCCTTGTCGGTCTTTTCACTCAACCATTTGCAATATTCCATGCCGGCCTCCCAGGAGACGTTGACTACGGGGTGATCGCCCTTGTCTTCGGGATAGCGGAACTCGTCCCAGCCCGCAGGCGGTTGAAAGCCCGTTTCCATGATGAAAGCCTGGTATTCGCGATTCGTGACGGGATATTTCCCGATATGGTAATCCGAGAGGTTCACCAGATGCTGCGGGAATTCGCGCCTGAGGCGTTCGGGTTCGATGCCTGTTTCGACCACCTGTTGGATCTGATCCTCGCTCGAACCCATGATGAAGGTGCCCGACGGGATATGGATCATCTGCGGTTCGAAGAACATCTGCGGCAGGTTGGGGATGGCAACCACAGGCGACTCGGTGCGGCGGGTGAGCGTAAAGTACAGGCGGATGTCGTTGGGGCGCAGGTCGCTGAAGTTGACGTCGGGGGTGTTGGGCTGGTGCAGGGTCAGGATGCGCCGCACGGCGTCGCGGTTGGTGAACTCGGCCAGGGCGGGCGGCAGGCGGTTGCGCTCTTTGCCGGCCAGCGCCAGCCGCGACTCGGGCTTGAGGAATTCGTTCATGTAATATTCCTCCAGTTCACGCAGGTAACGCGGCATCTCGCGCAGCAGCTCGTATAACTCGGGATACACCGCCTGGATCGAAACCAGCTTTGCCAGGCGCACAGGCTTGATGGCGCTCTGTAATTTGCCCGAGCGCTGCTGCGCCAGACTCCACAAAAGGAGGAACAGGTTGATCGTGCGCTTGACCTGGCGCGGATTATCACTCAGTCCCTCTGAAAAGACCTGCGGGCAGGCAGGATGCGGCCACTCGGCCACCAGCGACTGAACGTACGAACTCATCACAGTCTTGTCGATGGGCGGGATGCGGAAGGGCAGTTGGACGATCTTTTCCAGATATCGTTCCCCGTTGATCATGGTCCCCATCCCATCCTGGACCTCGGACTTGGTCCCGTTATCCTGGCGGCGATACTTCAACTCGATGCCGCGCGTGATCACGTTCTGGTCCAGCCCGAGCACGAAGACACAGCCCGTGGTATCCAGGAACAGCTTGATGGCCTCCAGCACCTCCACGGCCTTGTCGGGCAGGCAGCGGTCGAGATCATCGATGAAGACCACCAAACGAAGGTTTTTCTTCACCAGATACTCATCGGCCAATTCCGAAAAGAAACGTTGGAATTGTTCGAAGAAGCGGATCTGGTCGATGTGAATTTTGGCACTCTCGCGGTGGATGGCGGTGAAGAGATTGACCAGGGCCTGGTCGGCCTTGTCCTTGTTGCGCAGTTCCTTTAATAGATCGTTGACCACCGTCCCGCCCGGCAGAAAGGCCAGCCCGATCTGCATGGCTCCGCCCGTGACTCCCTTTCCCAGCTTGCCCCAGTCGATGGTGAGGCCGCCCAATTTTTCGCGGTCCAAGGGCTTGTACAGGGCGGCCTCCAGATCGTTGAGCCGTTCGATGTCCCCGGGTTTATTTTCGGGGATGGCTTGCTTGAGCGCGGTCAGCACGTGCAAAAGCAGGACGCGCCAGAGCGTATCTTCCTTGTCGTACATCCAGGCGTTGAACCAGGTGGTGCGGAAGGATTTGGGCAGGCCCTTTTCGATCATGCGCATGAGCGAGGTCTTGCCCGACCCCCACGTGCCGAAAATTCCCAGGGTCAGCGGCGTGCTGGTGTTGGGAGAGGTGATGACTTCCACCAGGGTATTGACATAGGGGGCGAAGTCCAGGCTGTCTTTTTCCGTGGGAAGGTCTGAAAGAATATAAGATTTTGCGTCCATCGCGGTTGCCGTTTCTCGAATAAAAATGCCCTGCCAGTATCATAGCTTGGCAGGACATTTTTGAATAGTCGGACGCTTAAGACTTTTGTTAGTTCTCGGAGATGACAATCACCTTGTCTTCCGGAGTGAAAGTCACCTGGGCGGACTTCTTCGGGTTGGTGTGGACGCCGTAAGCCTTCTCCGCATCGCTCATTTCGCGCATCAGGCGATAGCCGAGGGCCGTCTCGCCGCGGCGGCGGGCCGCTTCCACGACGGTTGCAAAGTTGACCGGCTGTCCCGTGGCCACGTAATCGCTGATCGGCTTGAGGTAGACCTCTGCGCCCTCGGGGTCGAAGATGTCGGTGAAGACATCGAACAGTTCGCGGTTTTCGGAGAGTTGGGTGGTCATCAGGCTGATCAGGTGGTCGCTGACGATGAAGTCATCCACCTTGGCGGCCTCGGCCAGTTCGCGGTTGCGCAGGTCGAGCATCTCGCTGACGATGGAGAAGGGTGTGTCATCCTTTTCGGCGATGTCGCGCAGGTGCAGCAGCGTGACGAGGGTCTTCGCGTCCGCTTCCTGTGGGTCGAGGTGGCTGTAGGCCAGTGCGATGACGTGATCGTATTCATGGGCGTTCAACTGATTGAGCAGGGTGCGGTCGGTGGTATCGCCTTCCTCGATGACGACTTTCTGATTTTTCAGCTCGCCGGCCTGTTGGTGGATCTGCCGGCCAAGATTGGCCAGGTCGGAGACGACTGTCACCTGGGAGCCTTCGGCCACGTAGTGATCCAACTCGCGCACGATGGTGGCGCCCGAGCGATTCCAGCCCAGGATCAGGCATTTTTCGGGAGCGGGTTCCTGGGCTTTTTGATGCGAGCGCAGGGCGCTTTCCACGACGAGCGCCTGGGTGGGGACCGCCAGGTGAATCTTATCGTCATCCTCGGCCAGGGCAAAGACCTGGTCACCCTTTTCGATGGCGGTGTCCATCGGCGGATTCATCATGACGGCGCCATTCTTCTTGCGCAGGCCCATGATGGTGGAGGATTCACTGGCAAGCAGCGCGTCTCCATACGTTTTTCCGACCAGCGCATCTGCACTGGCGAAATAAATTTCATCGCCGCCGAAGTTCATCAGTTCGGTATACACCACCGACAGCCCGGACTGGCGCGAGGTTTGGGCCACCACGCGGGCGATCAGGTCGGTGGTCAGGATGGGCAGGATGTGGTCGCGGTTGCCGAGCATCTTCACCACGTCCATGTTTCTGGGGTCGCGAATCTGGGTCACGATCAGGTACGGTTCCTCGCGGCGCTTGGGATTGTTGGTGAGCGCCAGCACGGACTTGATCACGTGCGTGTCAGGGTCCGCGCCCTCGGGCAGGATGATGACAGAGCGCGCGACGTGCGGGCTGACGATCTCGAGGTCGGTCAGGTCGATGGGACTGCCCGAGCGGCAGATGATCTTCGTGTTTTTTGGCTCGGGGATGCGTTCCTTGATCTCATCCTCCATCTCGACTTTGTCCTGGTCGGCCAAAATGACGACGACCGCGCCCTGCTTGCGGTTCTCGTTGGCCTGCACCAGTTCCGAGAGGATGGTGAAGATCTGCGGCGACCAACCCAGGATGACGGTGTGGTCGCTTTCCAGCACGAGCGAGCGGCCCTTGCGCAGTTCGTCGAGCTTGTCTTCCAGGCCGTTGCTCAGCACACCGATCAGGGTGCTGACGATGAAGATGCCGCCGATGGTGACGAGCAGCATGACCAGGCGGAAGCCCCAGCCCGCGTCGCCGCCCATGGTGCCGGCGTCGAGGGTGCGCATCAGGCTGAGCCAGGCCGCTTCGAGGAAGCCGGGCGTGTCCGCGCCTTCGGGGGCCAGCAGGCGCCCGCCGATGGTGATGAACAGCGCAGCGATGCTGATGATGATGAGGGTCAGGATGGCCAGACCGCCAATCAGGGCGGAGGTGCCGCGCGACATAAAATTATCGAAAAAGTATTGCCAGCGTTGGCGTAGGGTTGGGGCTGATGTAGGCATGCGCTCTCCAGGAAAAAAAGTTGCTGAATTATAGGACAGTTCCACCAGGTTGCCAACGCGCAAATCCATCCCCCATCGGTCTTTAATCCTTTTGTAACCTTTATGGGGGAAAACAGCGTAAAAGATGGTGCTAAATCATAAGCGTTTGTTATAATTCAGCCAGGAGTTTTTTATGTTTTCTTTTGAAGGTCCCGATCGTCGCAAAGAGGAAGACCGTATTCGCAGTGAAGGCCGTCTGCCCCCGGGCCAGGCGCTTACCCTGAAGTTCCCAGTCCTGCATTATGGCCCCGTGCCCTCCTTCAACCTATCTGCGTGGAATTTACGCGTCTGGGGCGAGGTGGAGCAGGAACGATCCTGGACCTGGGACGAGTTCAACCGCCTGCCGCGCACCTCGATCAAGATGGACATCCATTGCGTGACGCGCTGGAGCAAGTCGGATACGACCTGGGAGGGCATATCGGTCAGGACCCTGGTCGACGGCGGCCTGATCCAGATCAAGCCGTCTGCCACCCACGTCATGCAGCATGCTGAATACGGCTTCACCGTCAACCTGCCGTTGAGCGTGGTGTTGCAGGAGAACTTTCTGCTGGCCACGCACCTGAACGGTCAGCCGATCACCCCCGATCATGGCTATCCCTTACGCGGCGTGGTGGGTTTCATCCCCGGCCGCGAAGACCTGGAGACGCCTTATTTGTGGAAGGGCGCCAAGTGGCTGCGCTCGCTGGAGTTCATGCCGCGCGACCGCCGCGGTTTCTGGGAGCAGGCGGGCTATCATAACCGCGCCGATGTTTGGCGGGAGGAACGCTTCGGGTAGGGACATCCACCCATAAAAAAACGGCGGTCCGTTCGGACCGCCGTTTCGATTTCCTATGGTCTTTTGTCCAGCTTGACGCTGACATCCAGTGTTTCATCGCCGCGCAGGATGGTCAGCACCACGGTGTCGCCCGGGGATTTGTTGCTGATGAGATAAGCCAGCATCTCATTGAAGCTGCGGATGGCACGGCCATCGATGGCAATGATCAGGTCGCCGCCGGACTTCAGGCCCAGGATGTCGGTATCCTGGCTGCCGGCGCGGATGCCAGCCTTGTCGGCCGGGCCGTTGGCGGTCACGCTGGTCACGTACGCGCCGGTGAACGACTTCAGATCCAGGGCCTCGATGATGGTCAGGCTCATGTCGTCCAGCGAGGAGATGCCGAGGTATGGATAATCGTATTTGCCCTCCGCGATCAGCACCGGCACCACGCGTTTGACCACGTTGCCCGAGATGGCGAAGCCGATGCCCGAGTTGACCGGTTCCCCGCTTTCGGTGTAATTCGTGGTGCGGATGGCGCGGTTGACCGCGATCACCTCGCCGTTGATGTTGAAGAGCGGGCCGCCCGAGTTGCCCGGGTTGATGGCCGCGTCGGTTTGGATGATGTCGCCGGCGGTGAAGAAACTTCCGCCCGGGGCGCTGTGCTCCGAATCAAGCGTGCGCCCGAGGGCCGAGACGATGCCGATGGTCATCGTGCCGTTCAACCCGAAGGGGTTGCCGATGGCGATGACCGTCTGCCCGACCTGCAGGGTGCTGGAATCACCCATCGTAACGGGATGCAGTTCCTCGGCCGGCGCATCCACTTTGATGACGGCCAGGTCCGAGTCCAGGTCCGTGCCGATGACGGTGCCGTAGGTCTTGTAGCCCGAGGTGAAATCCACCTCCACTTCCTGGGCTCCTTCGACCACGTGATAGTTGGTGATGATGTGGCCCTGGGTGTCGTACACAAAGCCCGAGCCGAGGCTGCCGCCCAATTCCGAGATCACCTGGATGGCGACCACGCTTGGGCTGACCCGGCTGTACAGGTTGGTCAGGGCATCCTGCTGGGCGGCAGGGCTGATGGACGGATTGGAGACGGGGTTGATGACTTGGGAAATGGGGGGCAGGATGGCGGGGGTCGGAACGGAGGCGGCAGGGGTCAGCCCCGTCGCCTGGCAGGCAAGCGCGGTCAGGAGTAGCACCGATAATAGGATCAGGATGCGGGTATGCTTCATAATGCTCCTTGGAGACAATTAAAATTTAATCTTGGCAGCTTCTTCCAGCAATTCTCTCTGCTTGGACGACAGGTATTTTGGAATTTGTACCTTCAGGCGCACGTACAGGTCGCCTTTTGCATGAGAGTTTTTTAAGGGGGGCATGCCGCGCCCAGCGATGCGGAATAGCTGCCCGGGCTGGGTGCCGGCTGGAACGTTCAACCTGACCTTGCCGGTCATCGTCTCGACCTCGGCCTCGCCGCCCAGGATGGCCGTGAACACGTCCACGCTGGCGCTGGTATGCAGATCGTTGCCTTCGCGCTCGAAGCGGTCGTCCGCCTCGATGTCCACGATCAGGTATAGGTCACCGCCCTGCGGACCTGCGCCCGCCACCCGCACCCGCGACCCATCCTTCACCCCGGCCGGGATGCGCACCTGCACCTTGCGTTTCTCGGTTGTGAGCTGGCGGGTGGCGCCCTCGAAGGCTTCCTTGAGGGTGATGCGCACCGGCTGTTCGTTGCCCATCGCGGAGCGCGCGGTTTGCGCCGCGCCTGCGCCGCCAAAAATGGAGCGGAAGAAATCCGAGAACGTGCCATCGCCGAAGAGATCGTTCAGGTCGCCCATGTCCACGCGCGTGCCGCCACTGCCAGCCCACTGCCCCCAGTTGAAGTCGTTGGGCGAACCGCCGCGCTGCTGCCAGTTCGAATAGGCGCTGCCCAACTGGTCGTAGCGGGCGCGCTTCTGTTCATCGCTCAGCACCTGGTAGGCCTCGTTGATTTCCTTAAAACGTTCCTCGGCCTGCTTGTCACCGGGATTGCGGTCCGGGTGATATTGCATGGCTAGTTTGCGATAGACCTTGCGAATTTCGTCTGCACTGGCATTGCGCGGAACGCCAAGCACCTTATAATAGTCTTTATAATCCATGGTGTCCTATTGATAGCACTGCGCTGATTCGGCGTCAAGCGCCCGAAAGTTTGTCTAATGCAATTCTAACCTGCCCCTTTTACAGGATGAAGGAAAAAGTATGAAATCAATTTGTGTTTTTTGTGGCTCCGCGGATGCCGTCCACGCGGATTATCTGGAGGGCGCCCGCCAGATGGGGGCGACCCTGGCAAAGCGCGGACTCCGTTTGATCTTCGGCGGCGGGAAGACGGGACTGATGGGGGCCGTGGCCGATGGCGCGCTGGCCGCCGGCGGCGAGGTGATCGGCGTCATCATCCCGAGCATGAACACGCCCGCCCTGGCGCACATGGGCCTGACCCGCATGGATGTGCCCGCTGACATGCATGCCCGCAAGGCGCGCATGCACGAACTGGCCGACGGCTATATCGCCCTGCCCGGCGGCTTCGGCACCTTCGATGAATTATTCGAGACGGTCACCTGGGCGCAGACCGGCGCGCATGAAAAGGCGGTCGGACTGCTCAACCTGCGCCATTATTTCGATCCCCTGCTGGCCGCTGTCGACCACGCCGTCAACGAGGGTTTCATCTTCCGCGAACACCGCGCCGCCCTGCATTGTGACACCGACCCCGCGGCCCTGCTGGATGCCATGGAAAATTACGTGCATCCGCACGACGCGGTCAAGCGCTGGCTGCGTGAGGAGTAGCGGCACCATGCCCAAGACCCGGCTGGACCTGCTGCTGGTCGAACGCGGGCTGGCGGAGTCGCGCGCCAAGGCCCAGGCCTTGATCATGGCCGGACAGGTGCGTGTGAACGACCAGGTCGCCCTCAAGTCTGCCACCGCCGTGGACCCCAAATCGGCCCTGACGGTGGATGCGGGTCCGCGTTACGTCTCGCGCGGCGGCGAAAAGCTCGAAGGGGCGCTGGACGCCTTCCCCATCTCCATTCAGGGGCGCATCTGCGCGGACGTGGGTTCCTCGACCGGCGGATTTACCGATTGCCTGCTCCAGCGCGGCGCGGCCAAAATCTACGCCATCGACGTGGGCAAGGGCATCCTGCATTGGAAGCTGCGCAACCATCCGCGCGTGGTTGTCATGGAGGAAACCAACGCGCGCAACGTCGCGTCCCTGCCCGAGCCGGTCTCCCTGGTCACGGTGGATGCTTCCTTTATTTCACTCAAGATTCTTCTACCCGTTATTAAAAATTGGCTTCTCCCCCCAGTTTCGGAGAAAACGGGGGGAGACACAGAGGGGGGCATCATTGCCCTCATCAAGCCCCAATTCGAAGCCGGCCGCAAGGACGTCTCGCGCGGCGACGGCGTCATCCGCGACCCTGAGATCCACCGCCAGGTGCTGCTGGACGTGTTGACCTTCGCGCAGCATGAAGGCTTCGGCTTGCGCGGGCTGATCAAGAGTCCGCTGCTGGGGCCAAAGGGGAATACGGAGTTTCTGGTTTGGCTGGTCCCAGGCGAATCTTCTCATGAGATTCAAATCTTGATTGACTCGGCAGTTCCGCCTGCAAGCGAGTAAAATCAGCCCTTGACTTATGAAAATCCTGACCGTTCTCACCTATTACCGTCCGCATACCTCGGGCCTCACAATCTATGCGGAGCGCCTGGCGAAGGCCTTCGTCCAGCGCAGCCACGAGGTGACCGTGATGACCACCCAGTTCGAGCCGGGCCTGCCGCTTGAAGAGTTCATGGACGGCGTGCGGGTCATCCGCATCCCCGTCATGCTGCGCGTCAGCAAGGGCGTCATCGCGCCGACCTTCGGCTGGGTGGCCACGAAATTGGTGGCCCAGCACGACGTGGTGCAACTGCATCTGCCGCAGTTCGACGCGCCCGGCGTGGCTTTCCGCGCGCGGCTGTTTGGCAAGCCTGCCGTCCTGACCTATCACTGCGACCTCAACCTGCCGCCCGGCCTGTTCAACCGCCTGGTTAATTTTGTCGTCCATTTCCAAAATAACATGGCTGGGATGCTGGCGAATCATATCGTGACCTACACCCAGGATTACGCCGACAACTCCCCCTACCTCTCGCGCTACAAATCCAAGCTGACCCCCATCCTGCCCCCGGTCGAGATGCCGACTCCCGCACCCGAGGCGGTGGCCGCCTTCGCCTTGGAACACAAGACGAAGGAGAAGCGTCCCGTTATTGGCATGGTCACGCGCTTCGCCTCCGAGAAGGGCGTGGAGGTGTTGCTGGATGCCCTGCCCGCGATTTTGGCAAAGTACCCGAACGCGCAGGTCATCTATGCGGGCCAGCACCAAAACGTGATGGGCGAACAGCCTTATTACGAGCGCCTGATTCCGCGCATCCGCGAATACGAGCAAAAGGGACAGTGGGCCTTCCTGGGTAACCTCTCGCCTCTGCAACTGGCGGCCGTCTATCCCAACCTGGACGTGATCACGGTCCCGTCGCTGAACTCGACCGAAGCCTTTGGCCTGGTGCAGATCGAAGCCATGCTGAACAACGTGCCCAGCGTCCCCTCGGCGCTGCCGGGTGTGCGTCAGCCCGTGAAGATGCACGGCATGGGGCGTGTCTCCAAAATCGGCGACGCGGCTTCGCTGGCGGAATGCATCCTCGAAATCCTGGATCACCCGCAGCAGTTCCGCGGCGACGTGCCTGCGATCAGGAAAGCCTACGACCCCGATTCCGTTGCGGCAGAGTATGAGAAGTTGTTTGCAAAACTTGGAGCGAAATCATCGTAACGCAAATTGCGTTACGGGACGACGTTGAACCCCTGTTCGCGGAAGTGAGCGTCGAAGGCCAACGCAGTCCTGATGCCCATGCGCCGCATGACAACAAAACTGCTGCAATCCACCAGGCTGAGTTGGCGGCGGTTGGCAGTGAGCAAGGCTGACAGGCTGGCTTCGTGATCGTTCTTTTCGATCCATTCGATTTTGAGGATGGGCAGCACGTCTTCCGCGAACGTTTTAACGGCATCCATCCCCAGGCGTCTTTGAAGCAGAGTGACCGTCTCCATCATAATATAATTCGTGCAGATAAGAACATCCTGCCCGTTGAGATGTTGGTCGATGGCATCCCTGGCTTCTCCATAATGTGGATCATCTTCATCCATGGCAGCGTAAAACGCGGAAGTATCTATGAAGATTTCCATGTTCCGTAGGCCTCTTCTAGGTATTTGTCGTGTTCTTCGGATGCGTTTGCGGACTTGTCGCCGGAGCGGTACTGTCCGAATGCGGCCAAAGCGCGCTGTCGCTTTTCCTCCAGGGTTAATTCGGCAGTTGGACTCATGACATACGCCGCCACACTCTCGCGCACCAATTTGGCCACGGAGGTCTTGCGCTGTTTGGCCAGCGCCTTTAGGGCCTGCATTTGCTCTTCGGTCAGTTGAATCATCGTGCGGATCATGGGCTTGCTCCTAAATCTGCCATCACTTTTTGGAAAGTGCTATCATTATAACATGCCCGAAAAAGATTTCCTCTTCCTTAATTTGCGCGACCTGCCCTACTTCCGCGGCTTTTTGCGCGCCATCGAGTCGCGCTATTACCAGGATTTCGATCTGCCCTCCCCGATCCTGGACGTGGGCTGCGGCGACGGCAACTTCGCCGCGCTGACCTTCGACCGCCGCATCGACGTTGGCCTGGACCCGTGGCACGGTCCCATTCACGAGGCCAAGCCGTACAACAAGTACGTCCTGCTGGTCGAAGCGGACGGCGGCACCTCGCCCTTCCCCGACGAGTATTTTGCCAGCGCCTTCTCCAACTCGGTGCTGGAGCATATCCCACACGTCCAGCAGGTTCTGAAGGATACCGCCCGCGTACTCAAGCCGGGCGCGCCCTTCTATTTTTGTGTGCCGAATACCCGCTACCTGAGCGAGCTTGCGCTTTCGCGCGTGCTGGGCAAAGGCTACACGGAATGGTTCCGCAAAATGTCGCGGGTGGAGCATGCCGTCGAGCCGGAGGTCTGGCAGGGCTGGCTGGAGGCGGCGGGCTTTACGCTTGAGCGCTGGTGGCATTATTTTTCGCCCGAGGCGATGCGCGTGTTAGAATGGGGCCATTATTTCGGCGCGCCCACCCTGCTCCCGCATGCCCTGTTCAACCGTTGGATCATTGCCCCCACGCGCTGGAATTTATATTTCACCGAACGCGCCCTGCGAAAATTCGTGGATCATCCCGAACACCCGCAGGGAACGTTTACGTTCTACGTAGCGAGGAAGCGACCCTAGGCGGCAGAACGTAGGCCGCGCGAAGTCGCGGTCCCCGTACCCCGTCCATTGTCCACCGTCCACTTATGGCCTTCGACGAAAAATATTTTAGCACCCACACGTACGCGAACATCACCTTCGCCAAATACAGCATGTATTGGTGGTCGAATCGATTCTTTGCCACGCTGGCCCGCCGCTACGGCAAAAAAGGCGGGCGCCTGCTCGAAGTCGGCTCGGGGCTGGGACATCTGGTCGGCCAGCTCGAAGATGGTTTCGAAACCTACGGCATGGATCTGAACCATTGGGCGGTCAAACAGTCCAAACCTGTGATCCACAACACTTCATTGGAGACCGCCTCGGCCCAGGACCTGCCCTTTGCGGACGGCGCCTTCGATGTGGTCATCATCAAGCATATCGTCGAGCACCTGCCAGACCCGGCCCGGGCGCTCCACGAAATCGGGCGCGTGCTCCAGCCGGGCGGAATCCTGATCCTGGCCACGCCGAACCTGGGCTCCCTGCTCAAGCCGTGGAAGGGGGATAAGTGGATCGGCTATCAGGACCCGACCCACATCTCGCTCAAGGAGCCTGGGGAATGGCTGCGCCTGATTCAGGGTGCGGGCTTCTCTTTCGAGCGCGTTTTTTCCGATGGATTTTGGGACGCGCCGTACGTTCCTGTCATCCCCAAACAACTTCAGAAATTGTTCTTCGGCTCGCTGGGCGGCCTGCAGGCCATCACGGGCTTCATCTTTTTGCCGATGCGCTGGGGTGAAAGCATCCTGGTCATCGCGAGAAGGAATTCATGAGCGTCGAACCACAACCTCCGATCTCCCCTGAACCCCCGCAGCACGAACCGACCGTCCTTGACCTGTACAAATCTGTAACGAAGGACTGGAGTTCGTTCCTAACCTTCGTCACCTCCCTGGGCAGCCCCGAACGCCTCGCGGATGTGGAGCGGGTCGCCGCCGAGGATGCCCGCCTCCAGGAAACAGCCCCCGCCCCGGCGGAGGTCCGCCTCGAAGTGGGGAGCCTGCCCTGGCGGATGCTGGGAGCGGTCCTGCTGGCGTTGTATGCCCAGTCGCAGCTCGAACCGCCCGATCCCAACGTGGAACTGGCGGTGAGCCTGTACGTGTTCGCCATCCTGCTGGCGCTCTGGTCCTATTTCAAAGATGAATGGCAGCTACCCTCCCTGCGCCCCGACCTGGCCCAGGCCGACCCGATGACGCTGAGGATCATTCCCCTGCTCATCTCGGTGGGCCTGATGGTATCCGCGTTCGCGTCCTTCAATGAAAACCTGTTCACCGTCATGAACGTGACGTTGTGGCTGTTGACCATTGCCACGTTCCTGTGGGCGGTGTGGGTGAAGACGCCGCGCATTGAGCGGACGCCGCCCGCACCCGAAGCGCGCCGCAAGGCCGTCTTGTGGGCCGTGCTGGTCGTGGCCGTGATGGGAATGGCGCTGTTCTTCCGCCTGTATCGCGTGGACAGTGTCCCCTCCGAGCCGTTCAGCGATCACGCCGAGAAGATCCTGGATGTGTACGAGATTACCACGGGCAGCCCGCTGATCTTTTTCCCGCGTAACACGGGGCGCGAAGCGTTCCAGATGTACTGGACCCTGTTGGTCGCCACCGTTTTCAATACAGGCTTCTCGTTCCTCAGCCTGAAACTCGGCACGACGCTGCTGGGCGTATTGACCCTGCCCTTCATTTATTTGCTTGGCAGGGAATGGGGTGGGGCCCGTGTGGGACTCTTTGCCCTGTTCCTGTTTGGGGTGGCCTACTGGCCGAATGTGATCGCCCGCATTGGCCTGCGCTTTCCGCTTTATCCGTTGTTTGTCGCGCCGACCCTGTTCTTCCTGATGCGCGGCCTGCGCACCCGCAACCGCAATGATTTCCTGCTGGCGGGCCTGTTCCTGGGCCTGGGCCTGCATGGATACAGTCCCTTCCGCATGATGCCGCTTGTGGTGGTGGCGGCCTTCGCGTTGTACCTGCTGCATCCGCAATCGAAGGACGCGCGCGGGCAGGCGATCTGGTGGCTGACGCTGATCGTGGTGCTCTCGGCCATTGTCTTCATGCCGCTGGGGCGTTATTGGATGGACAACCCGGACTCCTTCTCGTACCGCGCCTTCTCGCGCCTGGGCGATGTGGAGACGCAACTGTCCGGTCCCGCATGGCAAATCTTCTTCTCGAACCTGTGGAACGGCCTGCGCATGTTCAACCTGGACGATGGTGAGATCTGGGTCAACTCGATCCCGCACCGCCCGGCCCTGGATGTGGTGACGGGTGCGTTGTTCATCTTCGGCGCGCTCTTTGTGCTGATCCGCTACCTGCGCCGCCGCGATTGGCGCGACCTGTTCCTGCTGGTCTCGGTTCCGCTGTTGATGATGCCCTCGGTGCTTTCGCTGGCGTTCCCCGATGAAAATCCGGCCTTGAATCGTTCGGGCGCCGCGGCCATCCCGGCCATCCTGCTCGCGGCGCTGGCGCTCGATGGCCTGGTGAAAGCCTTCGGGTCCGGGAGAAGGCGAACGGTCGTCGCCTGGGGCCTGGCGGGACTCCTGCTGGCCGCATCCGCTTATCAGAACTATAACCTGGTCTTCAACGTCTTTGATGCGCAGTTCAAGGCCGGGGCCTGGAATACCTCCGAGATGGGCATGGTCATCAGCGACTTCCGCGCGCAATACGGCGAGACGGATACGCTGTGGATCGTGCCGTTCCCCTATTGGGTGGACACGCGCCTGCCGGGCGTGTGGGCGGGCATCCCCGATCGCGACTTTGCGCTGTTCAAGGAAAACCTGTCCAGTTCGCTCGAGGCGCCGTACCCGAAATTGTTCATTTACTGGCCGCAGGATGGCGAGACGGAGGCGATCCTCAGGGATCTCTACCCGCAGGGCAGCATCCGACGTTATTCCTCGGCGGTCGACCCGAGCAAGGATTTCATGATCTATTTTGTGGAGAAATAATTCCGCGCATTCGTGGAACAGATAAAGATGATGAATAAAGAAGAACGCGCCTGGATCTATGACATTGTGCTGGTCGCCGTGCTGGTGATGGCAGCTTATTTGCGTTTCATCGGCAGCGACTGGGGTCAGCTCGAACACCAGCACCCGGACGAGTTGTTCCTGACCTCGGTGACGTACGACATCGCCCCGATTGGCACCAAGTCGGACGTGCTGGGACCGGCGCCGACCGCGGCGGCCTACCCCTGGCGGGAAACGTATCCCTCGGTTTATCGGGACTGCAAGGAGTGGGGCGGTTATTTCGATACGGCCTGCTCGCCGTTGAATCCCCACAATCGCGGACATTCCTTCTATACATACGGCACCCTGCCCCTCCTGATCGTGCGCTACTCGTCGGATTGGATCAACCAACTGGCGCAGGTGGAATCGCTTTCCGCCTGGGTCGAGCCGGTCAGGGATTTAAAATTGTTCGGGCGGCAGATGTCCGCGCTGGCCGACCTGTTGACGGTGCTGCTGCTGTACCTGATCGTGGCGCGGCTGTACAACCGCAGGACGGCGCTGCTGGCGGCGGTCTTCTCTTCCCTGGCAGTGATGCAGATCCAGCAGTCGCATTTCTACACCACCGATAATTTCTCCACCCTCTTCATGTTCCTGGCGATCCTCTTCGCCGTGGAGATTTTGGTGTATCGCAAGCCTGGGACGGCGGAGGATGCCTTCAATCCGTCGATCCTGACGCATTACCTGGGCGACCCGTTGTTTTGGTATACGGTCGCCTTCGGGGTGGCGTTTGGCATGGCGGTATCGTCCAAGCTGACCGCTGCGCCGCTGGCCCTGCTCCTGCCGGGCGCCTTCCTGCTGCGCTCCGTGCGCCACGCGGAGGATGAATCCGCCGCCGCCGATAAATTCGGGCTGACCAAGTTCTGGACCTACATGGTCATCGGCGGGTTCTTTGCTGTGCTGGCTTTCCGCATCTTCCAGCCGTATGCCTTCAGCGGACTGCTTCCCAGCCCGGCCTGGATCGCCAACATCAAGGAACAGCGCGCGCAGGCCACGCCCGATTCGGACCTGCCCTGGAATCTGCAATGGGCGCGCCGCACACACCTGTATTCCTTCGAGAACCTGACCACCTGGGGCCTGGGGCTGCCGCTGGGCATCCTGGCCTGGGTCGGTTTCCTGGCGATGGCCTGGCAGATCTTCAAAAACAGGCAATGGCGTCCGCACCTGCTGTTGTGGGGTTGGACCGCCTTGTACTTCGGCTGGCAGTCGATGCAGTACAACCCGACCATGCGCTACCAGCTTCCCATCTACCCGCTGCTGGCGATGATGGCGGCGTGGATTGTGTTCGAAGGCTTCAAGTTGAAGATCAAAGATCGGATTTTCAGCCTGCGGCCCCTGACCCTGGGCCTGGGCGCCGTGGCCCTGGCGTTGACCGCTGTTTGGGCCTTTGCCTTCCTCAGTATCTACACCCGCGACGAGACGCGCATCGCCGCCTCCAAGTGGATTTTTCAGAATGTGCCCGCGCCGATCAACGTGCGCATCGATTCCACGGGCGGGCGGTATTCGCAGCCCCTGGCCTTCCCCGGCGGGCAGATCACGCCCGAGGTGCCGTTCACGACCGTCATGACCGCCAACAGCGCGGGCGAGTTGAAGGAAATCCTGCTGGGCCACGTGGCCGATTTCTCCAACTCGGGCCCGCAGACCCTGACCGTGACCATCAGCAGCGAAGCCGCGCCCGGCGCATCCTCGATGGCCACCGTGACGGGGAATTTCCTGCCCTGGCCGGATTCGCGCGGCGCGCCCGTGACCCTGACCTTCGACCAGCCCTTCCCCATCGTTCAAGGAAATTCCTACATTCTGACCATCGAGACGAGCGGCGGCGCCATCGTGTTGAGCGGCTCCGCTGTGATCAACGAGACCGACTACGATTTCGGGTTGCCGTTCCGCGTGGGCTACGATCCCTTTGGCGGCCTGTATCGCGGCGATCTGATCCTGCAAGTTTACTGGGATGACGACCCTGCCAAGTTGACGCGCTTCATGGATTCGCTCAACCAGGGCGATTACATCCTCATCCCCACTAATCACCAATACGGCCAGATTACGCGCATCCCCGAGCGCTATCCGTTGACGACGGAATATTACCGTCAGTTGCTCGGCTGTCCTGCGGGTGAGGACATCATCCATTGCTATCGCGTGGCCGAACCCGGCACGTACCAGGGCAGCCTGGGTTACGAACTGGCGGCGGTCTTTACCTCCTATCCCACGCTGGGACCCCTGGTTATCAACGACCAGGCCGCGGAGGAGGCCTTCACCTTCTACGATCATCCCAAGGTGCTGGTCTTCAAGAAGAGCGCGGATTACGACCCCGTCAAGGTGCAGACGATCCTCTCGGCGGTCGACCTGACCAGGGTGGTGCGTCTCACCCCGCGGCAGGCGAACTCGTATGAGTACAAGGATCTGCTGCTGCCCCCCGACAGCCTGGCCGAACAACAGGCGGGCGGGACCTGGTCCGATCTGTTCAGCTATGACGCGCTCCAGAACCGTTTCCCCGCCCTGGGATTGATTTTCTGGTACGTCTTCATTTTTGTCCTCGGCGTGGTTACATATCCGCTGGCGCGGCTGGCCCTGCCCGGGCTGGGAGTGGGCGCTTATGCCCTGTCGCGCATCCTTGGGCTGTCCCTGCTTGCGTACTTCTCATGGCTGGCAGGCTCGGTCGGGTTGACGTATTCGCGCACCACCATCGGGCTGGTGTTCGCCTTGGTAACGGCGGCAGGCCTGGCCGTCGGGTGGACGCGGCGCGCGGAGCTGCTCGAAGAGTGGCGGGTGAACCGCCGCTTCTTCCTGACCGTCGAACTGATCTTCCTCGGCTTCTTCCTCTTCGACCTCTTCATCCGCCTCGGCAACCCGGACTTGTGGCACCCTTCCAAGGGCGGCGAGCGCCCGATGGACTTCTCGTATTTCAATGCGATCCTGAAGAGCAGCTCATTCCCTGCCTATGACCCGTGGTTTGCAGGCGGGTACATCAACTACTATTACTACGGTTTCGTGCTGGTGGGGACGCCGGTCAAATTGCTGGGTATTGTGCCTTCCATTGCGTACAACTTGCTGCTGCCGACGCTGTTCGCGCTGGTGGCGGTGGGCGCGTTTGTGGTGGTACATCAACTCATGCAGTCGACTACACGTGAGCCGCAGGGCGCGGGGCCCGACCGTCCGCTGGACATGCGGATCATCGCAGGCCTGTTTGCCGCCTTCATGACCGTGGCGATTGGCAATCTGGGCACGATCCGCATGATCTTCCAGGGCTTCCAGCGCATGGCCGCCCCGGGCGGCATCATCGACGAGGCCAATGTTCTCCAGCGCTGGATCTGGGCCTTCAAGGGATTCTTCAACTCGCTGACGGGCGGAATGCTGCCCTTTGGGCGCGGGGAGTGGTATTGGAATCCCAGCCGCGTCATGCCCCCGAATGACATGGCCATCACGGAATTCCCGCTGTTCACCTTCCTGTATGGCGATTTGCATGCGCACATGATCGTCCTGCCCCTGGCCCTGTTCGTACTGGCCTGGGCCGTTTCGATCCTCAAAAGCCGCGCGAGGATGACCCGCGTCGAGTGGGTGGCTTCGTTCTTCGTGGGCGGGCTGATGGCTGGCGCGATCTACCCGACCAACCTCTCGGACATGTACACCTACCTGCTGCTGGCGGTCATTGCGCTGGCCTATGTGTTGTGGTTCTACGCGCAGGTTTCCTGGCTGCCCGCTTCCATCCCGTCCCTGTATAAACGCGTGGGCATGATCGCATTGGGCGTGGCCGTGCTGGTGGGACTCTCGTTCGTGTTATACCAGCCATACCGCGCCTGGTACGCGCAGGCCTATGGCTCGGTCGACCCGTGGACGGGGCAGCACACTCCGATCTGGTCATACCTTGCGCATTGGGGATTGTTCCTGTTCCTGATCGCATTCTGGATGGCCTGGGAGACGCGCGAGTGGATGGCGGCTACGCCCGTTTCTTCGCTGGGCAAACTGCGTCCCTTCATGCTGGTCATCGAAGTGGGGCTGGCCGTCTTGCTGGCTGCCCTGCTCTACCTGGGCTTCAAGGGCGTGGAGATTGCCTGGCTGGCCCTGCCCCTGGCGGCCTGGGCGGGACTCCTGCTTCTGCGACCGGGCCTGCCCGATGAAAAGCGGCTGATCCTGTTCCTGGTCGGCACGGCGCTGGTCATCACCCTGGTGGTGGAAGTGGTCGTGGTGGTCGGCGACATTGGACGCATGAACACGGTCTTCAAGTTCTACCTGCAAGCCTGGATCATGCTGGCGGTCAGCGCGGCGGCGGCCTTCGGCTGGCTGCTCAACGACCTCCATCGCTGGCGGCTGCGCTGGCGGACGATCTTCCAGACGGGCACATATTTGTTGGTGGCGGGCGCCTTCCTGTTCACCATTACCGCCACCCTCGACAAGGTTGGCGACCGCATGAGTCCGTTCGCCCCGCACACGCTCGACTCGCTGGATTATATGAAGTACGCCACCTATTCCGAGTTTGGGCGCGACATGCTGCTCGACCAGGATTACCAGGCCATCCGCTGGCTTCAGGACAATGTCCAGGGTTCGCCCGTGATCTTGGAGGCGGCCCCGGCCGGCGTGCAGTATACCTGGCTCTCGCGCATGACGATCTATACCGGCCTGCCCGGCGTGGTGGGCTGGCAGTGGCACCAGCAGCAGCAGCGCCTCCAGTTCTCGCAGCAGGTCATCGACCGCGGCCTGGAAGTGGACACCTTCTACAACACCCTGGACCGGGAGCTGGCCCGCTTCTTCCTGCGCAAGTATGACGTGCGTTACATCATCGTCGGGCAGTTGGAGCGCGGCAAGTACACCCCGCTCGACCCGGCCATGCCCAACGGCCTGCTGAAATTCGACGGCTTGGAGGGCGACTTGTGGAAGGAAGTCTATCGGACCGGCGAGACGGTCATTTACGAGGTGATCCAATGACGATCTATCACATTACCTCCCGCGCCGAATGGGAGTCTGCGCGGGCGCGCGGCGAGTACACGGCGCCCAGCCTGACGGGCGAGGGCTTCATCCATTGCTCGACGGCGGCGCAGGTCGTGCACGTGGCGAATGCCTTCTACCGCGGACGCACCGACCTCGCCCTGCTGGTCCTCGATGAAACGGCGGCCCGCTCCGAGGTCCGCTGGGAAGCGCCTGCGGGTCCCCCCGCGGCTGGCATCTCCACCTCTGACCTGTTCCCGCACATTTATGGTCCCATCAACCTGGAGTCCGTAACGAACGTCCTGGATTTTGCGCCCGGCCCCGATGGAACCTTTTCCCCGCTGCAGATCGATAACTGACCCATGACTGCCTTCCTTTCCTGGTATTTCTTCATAACTCTGCTGGGCTGGCTGGTCTTCCCGCTGGTGCGCCACCTCTTTCCCGCACTGGCGGATCGGGGGTACACGCTTTCGCGCGCGGCGGGCCTGCTGTTGTGGGGCTTCCTCTTTTGGTGGCTGGCTTCGCTTGGCGTCGTGTTGAACGACCTGAGCGGCCTCCTGCTGGCCCTGGCAATCGTGGTTGGATTGAGCATCTGGGTCTATGTCAGGGGCCGCTCTGACATCGCGGATTTCATGAAGCAAAGCTGGCGGGTCGTGCTCACCACGGAAATCCTCTTCCTGCTGGCCTTCGGCTTCCTGGCCCTGGTGCGTTCGGCCAACCCCGAGATTCTCGGCACCGAGAAGCCGATGGAACTGGCCTTCATCAACGCCATCCTGCGCTCGCCCACCTTTCCCCCGCGCGACCCGTGGCTCTCGGGATACGCCATTTCCTATTACTATTTCGGCTACGTGCTGACCGCCATGCTGGCGCGCATCACGGACGTGCCCGGGACGGCTGCCTTCAACCTGATGATCGCCCTGGTGTACGGCCTGGGCGCCGTCGGCGCGTACGGCATCCTCTACAACCTGTTGGCCGCGCAGCGCGCAGCCAGCGCTGCATCCGACCCAACGCGGAATACGAACCACGCCTTTTCTGCCCTGCTGGCCCCGCTCTTCCTGCTGGTCATTTCCAACGTGGAAGGCTTTCTCGAAATCCTGCACCGCCGCGGCCTGTTCTGGAAAACCGCCGCCGATGGCGCCTCCACCTCGGCCTTCTGGACCTGGCTGGACATGAAGGAACTCAGCGAAGCACCTGCGCCTGTGGCGGGTCCGCTGTGGGATCGGCTGGGCTTTTGGTGGCAGGAAGCGCAATGGGCGGGCATCGGCAAGTGGCTCACGGAGCAGTTCGTCCCCGAACGGTTCTGGTGGTGGTGGCGCGGTTCGCGCGTGATCCAGGATTACACCCTGCAAAAAGGTTTCCAGGAAGTCATCGACGAATTCCCCGCCTTCTCCTTCGTGCTGGGCGACCTGCATCCGCATGTGCTGGCCATCCCCTTTGGGCTGCTGGTTGTGGCCGTGGCGCTCAACCTGTACCTCGGCGGCTGGCGCGGGTCGATCCCAGTGCCCTTCCTTGGCGCGCGCCTGCGCATTTCCCCGCTGGGATTTGCCGTCGCCGCGCTGGTGTTGGGCGGGCTAGCCTTCCTCAACGTGTGGGACATCCTCGTGGCGGCCTCGCTGATCATCTTTGCCTACCTGCTGCTGTGCGTGCGCGAGGATGGCTGGAAGTGGGAACGTCTCGAGGATATGCTTTTGCTGAGCGTGCCGCTGGTGCTGTCAGCCCTGCTGTTGTACCTGCCCTTTTACCTGGGCTTCTCCTCGCAGGCGGGCGGATTGCTGCCCAATCTGGTTACTCCCACGCGTGGCGCGCACCTGTGGGTGATGTTCGGGACGCTGTTCCTGCCGCTGCTGGCTTATCTGGTCTACCTGTCCTTTACCTCCCGCCGCGCTAACTGGCGCGTGGCCTTGATTCTGACCCTCGTCCTGCCGCTCACCCTGTGGGGCCTGTCCTGGGCAATCGGATTCGGCGCCGTGATCTTGCGTCTCGATGTTGTCCAGGTTTACCTAGCCGCGCAGGGAGTGCCCGACACGAACGCCCTGTTCGTGGCTGGCACGATGCGCCGCATTCAATCCATCGGCAGCCTGCTCACGCTGATGGCCATGCTCTTCCCGACCCTGGCCTTCTTCTTCGGGAACCATTCGGCCCGTGAAGAAGACGGGAGCCTGTCTCTCGAAGGGGAGTCCGCCCCGGGGTCCGAATCTGCTCCGCAGGTGGCGTCCTTCGTCATCCTGCTGATCCTGTTGGGCCTCCTGCTGGTCATGGGACCCGAGTTCCTCTTCCTCCAGGATCAGTTCGGCTCGCGCATGAATACCATCTTCAAGTTCTATTACCAGGCCTGGATGTTGTGGAGCCTGGCGGCCGCTTTCGGTGTCGCCGTGCTGTGGCGGACCCGCCATTGGCTCGCCACAGCGGCCTTCAGGATTTTCTTTGTGCTGTTGCTGATCGTTGGGCTGGCGTATCCGCTCATGGCTTTCGCCACCAAAACCAACGGCTTCACATCGAGCTTTGGCCTGACCCTCGACGACTTCGACCGCGTCCGGCGCGAGAACCCGGACGAGGCCGCCGCCATTCAATTCCTGCTGAACGCCGAGGATGGGGTGGTGGCCGAAGCCAGCATCGTCACTGCCAGTTACAGCGGCTATTCGCGCATCTCCACCTACAGCGGACTGCCCACCGTGCTCGGCTGGCCCATGCACGAGGGACAATGGCGCGGCACCAGCGAACCGCAGGGTAATCGTCAGGGCGACCTGGCCACGCTCTATACCACCCAGGACTGGCGCACCGCGCAGCAGATTATCGAGATGTATCATATCCGCTATATCGTGATCGGTTCCCTGGAACGCACCACCTATCCCGTGAATGAGCAGAAATTTTACGACAACCTGCCCATCGTGTTCCAGAACGCCAATGTCACCATCTACGAAGCGCCTCAGCCCGTAACTGAAAACAGGTAAAATGGTTTCCATGGACTTTCCCCGTTTGAAACGTGAGTATGGGTTGTATGCGCTGGCCTTCGGGCTGGCCCTCACCTTGCGCCTGCTGCGCCTGGGCGCCTTTCCATTGACCGACGCGGAGGCTCTCTCCGCCTTGCAGGCCCTGAACGTGGCCGGTGGCCTGCAGACCGGCATCGGGCCGCAGACCGCCTACGTTCTGATCACCAGCATCTTCTTCTACGCCTTCGAAAGCTCGAACTTCTTCGCGCGCCTGGCCCCCGCGTTGACCGGCAGCCTGCTGGTTCTCGCGCCGATGTTGTTCAGGCACCGCTTGAAACCACGCGCGGCGCTGATCCTGGCCTTCTTCCTCGCGTTCGATCCCGGGCTGCTGGCGATTTCCCGCCAGGCGGGCAGCGCCATCTTTGCAGTCACGTTCGTGCTTTTTGCATGGGGCTTCTGGGAGCGCGGACTTATCCGCAGGGCCGGCGCGTTTGCCGCCCTGGCCCTGTTCACAGGCCCCGCGCTATGGCCCGGACTGCTGGGCCTTGGCCTGACGTGGGCCATTCTTCAGGGGCTGGTATATCGTCAAGGTTCCAGTCTTGTATCAGCGCCGAAACCCGACCTGCGCCAATTCTGGCCGCCCTTTGTGATCGTCCTGGTTCTATTTGGCACGCTTTTCTTCCTCGTGCCGTCCGGGCTGGGCGGAATCTTCAGCGGCCTGGGTGAATACCTGCGCAACTGGACCGTCCCCTCGAACATTCCGACCTCACGCCTGTATCTGTCCCTGTTGTACTATCAGCCGCTGGCGCTGTTGTTCGCCTTGATCGCCATTGTCCGCGGGTGGTGGGTGGGAAGCCGCCGCGTCACCCGCCTGAGCGTGTGGATGCTGGTGGCGCTCCTGCTGCCCACCTTCCACCCGGGCCACCAGGTGCATGACCTGGCCTGGATGCTCCTCCCGTTTTTGGCGCTGGCCGCCCTGGAACTCTCCCGCCACATGGATTTGCGCGCGGGGGAACGCAGCGAATTCCTGGGTGTGACTGGGCTGACGATCCTGATCCTGATCTTTGCCTGGCTCGATCTGGCCAGCCTGATGTGGACGCCCCTGTCCACGGATCAATCCTCCCTGCGCATCATCCTGTTCGTGGGAGCCATCTTCCTGCTGGCTGTCAGCCTGCTGCTGGTGGCCGTGGGTTGGTCGCTCCGCACCGCGCGCCTGGGCACCGTGTGGGGCCTGACGGTGACGTTGGGCCTGTTGACCCTCGGCGCCGGCATGGGCGCGGGACACATCCGCGCCACCTACACCTCCGAGCTATGGGATGCGGGCACGTATCCCGTCCACGCGGAGCTGGTCGCCGCCACGGTGGATAACCTTTCCGAGTGGCAGACAGGCAGCCGCACCGACCTGCCGGTCACCGTCGCGGGCGTGGATTCGCCGGCCCTGTTGTGGGTCCTGCACCGCCATCCGGTTACCATAGTGGACGCGCTGGATGCGTCGACTGCGCCGCCCATCCTCATCACTCCCCTGCGCAACGAACCCGCCCTGGCCTCGCCTTATCGCGGACAGGATTTCACCTGGGACCAGCAGCCCATCTGGGAGGGCGGCTTCAGCGAATGGCTGCGCTGGATCATGCTGCGCGAGATGCCCCAATCCTTCGACACCATCCTGCTTTGGGCGCGCGACGATCTCTTCATCGACTCGAACACTCCGACCGTGCCCTGACCTTTGCGGCAGGGCCGACTAAAAAGGCATAATGACCCCATCCTCCACGACTTCCCCTTCCATCATCGCCATCGATGGCCCGGCTGCTTCGGGTAAATCCACCCTGGGCCGCCGTCTCGCCGATGAACTTGGCTACCTCTTCTTCGACACCGGCGTCATGTATCGCGCAGTCACCTGGCTGGCTCTCCAGCGCGGGGTGGATGTGAACGACGAAGCCGCCGTCACCTCGCTGGCGGAGACCGCCCAGATCGACGTGGCCGCCCCGTCGCAGGAGGATGGCCGCGCCTGTGACGTGCTCGCCGACGGCCAGGACATTACCTGGGAAACCCGCCGCCGCGAGGTGGACGCGAACGTCTCGGTCGTCTCCGCGTATGCGGGGGTGCGCAAGGCCTTATCGGAACAGCAGCGCCGCATCGGCAAACGCGGACGCGTCGTCATGGTGGGGCGGGACATCGGAACGGTCGTCCTGCCGGAGGCCGACCTCAAGGTATATCTGGATGCGACCGCAGATGAGCGTGCCCGCCGCCGCTACGACGAGGTTCGCGCGCGCGGCGAGAATCCCGATTACCAGGAAATCCTGGACAAGGTCATCCAGCGCGACCATATTGATTCGACCCGCGCCGTGGCGCCCCTGCGTCCCGCCGAAGATGCCGTCATCCTCGACTCTGACCGGCTCGATGCCGACGAGGTCTTCCAGCGCGTGAAGGATTTGTGCAGGTGACCGAAGGGTATCATCTGCCCGCCCACGTTCGTTTCACCCGCCGGCCGGTGGTAGCGGCCGTGCGGGCGATTTTTAAACTCCTGGGACGTGTCACCGTCACGGGCAGGGAGAACGTTCCGCTTGGGCAGGCGTACATCGCGGCCTTGAATCACGTCTCGATCATCGATCCGCCGGCCGCGTTGTGCTTCTGGCCCGAGTTGCTCGAAGCCATCGGCGCGGTGGACGTGTTCGACAAACCTGTGCAGGGACAGTTGCTCAAACTGTACGGGACCATTCCCGTGCATCGCGGCGAATATGATCGCGCGTTGATCGACAAAGTCCTGGCCCTGCTCGCGGCCGGCCGCCCGATGATGATTGCGCCGGAGGGCGGGCGTTCCCACGTCAAGGCCATGCGGCGTGCCAAGCCGGGTGTGGGCTTCATCCTGCAAAAGGCGAACGTGCCCGTGGTGCCGGTCGGCATGGTGGGTACGAGCGGGGATTTTCTCAAACGTGGACTGCGCGGCGAGCGTCCATCCATTGAGATCCGCATCGGGAAGCCGATCCAACTGCCGCCCGCGCCCGCTGACCCGGCTGCGCGCCGCGCGGCCCGCCAGCAGATCGCCGACCTGGTCATGTCGCACATTGCAAGCCTGCTTCCCGAGGAATATCGCGGCGTGTATGCGGAAAGCGCCGTCTTCCCCGCCTAAGCCTGTGGCCGGGGTCTGGCGGCCGGAGTTGGTGCGCCTGCCGCGTTTGACTCCCGCGCGCCGCATCTTTCGCGCCCTGGCGCGCGGATTACTGAAACTGATCAAACTCGCGTGTTTGCAGGCCGAGGTGCGGGGGTTGGAGAATTTCCCGGGGCACGGCCCTGTGCTGGTGGTGATCAATCATCGGGGGGATGCGGATACCCCGCTGGTGGTGGCCTCCCTGCCCGTGGAGATCGATGCGCTGGGCAAGATCGAACTGTACGATTTCCCCGTTCTCGGAAAACTGATGGACTGGTACGGCGTCATCTGGCTGCATCGCGGCCAGGCCGACCGCCGCGCCCTGCGCGCCGCCCTGGATGGGCTGGCCGGGGGCCGTGTCCTGGTGATTGCGCCGGAGGGCCGCTACAGCCTGATCGACGGCCTGGAAACCGGCGGCGAAGGGGCGGCCTTCCTGGCGCGCAGAGCGGATGTGCCGATTGTTCCCATTGCGTTGACGGGCACAGACAACGCGCACGTTTACGCAAGTCTGCGCAGGCTGAGACGGGCGCGGGTAACGCTCACAGTCGGGACTCCGTTTTGCCTGGAGGGGCCGGCCGAAGGTTCAGGGCGGTTGCAGGAGGATACCCGCCGCATCATGCGGGCGCTGGCAGATCTGCTTCCGCCCGAATTGCGCGGTGTGTATGGCTAGATCCCAAAAATTTAACGGACTTGCAAGCAGACAATAGGATACCTGTGGGGGTTTTGGGACTATAATTTCCCATATCTGGCATGCGTTTTCTTTTCAGCCTTTTGACCAGCCTGCCCTTCCCTGCCGCCCCCACCCTGGTGGGTTGGGTGGCATGGTTGCTTTTGTTTGGGTTGCTGGTTTATAACCTGATCAGTTGGAAGAATGCGCAGCCCAAATGGGCGCGCGGCTCCTGGGGGCTTTTCATTGGCCTGTTGATTCTCGTGCCGTTCGCCAGTCTGTTCATCGGCTATCGCCTGATCTCGCCGACGGGCCTGCCTCTGCCCAACCTGCCGGCCGAACCGCCCGGCTCGGCCATGATGCTGCTCTCGTCCATCCCGTGGACTCTGGCGGGTGGGCTGCTCGGCCCGTTCGGCGGAGCCATCCTGGGCGGGTTGACCGGGCTGCTGCGCGGCGTGTGGGATACGTACAACCTGTTTACCATCCTGGAAATGGCTTTTGTTGGGACCTGGTTCTCGATGAGTGTGCGCCAGCGTTTTCGCACGCCCGCGTATGCGTTGCTGCGCCAGCCGCTGGTGGCTGCGTTGATCCTGATCCCCATCCGTTCCATTTTCTACGTGATTGGCGCCTTCTTCACCCTGTCTGTGCCGGCGGCGGCCCGTTTCGATTTTGCATTGAGCAATGCGGGCACCAGCACCCTGGCCTTTGCCGGGGAGATGCTGGTGGCCGGGCTGGTGGCGCAGCTCGTCTCGATGGCCTTCCCTGCGGCCTGGGGCGCCAAACAACCCCTGCAGCCCTCGCCCGTCGAGCGCAGCCTGGAGTCGCGTTTCGTCTATGGCACGGGCGCTTTCATTATCATCATCCTGCTGACCCTGTTGATCCAGGACTGGCAGGTGGCGGGACAGGCCGCCCGCACGATGCTCGAAGATCGCATGTCCAGCACGGCCAATGCCGCCGCGGAGAGTGTGCCCTTCTTTCTGGAGACCGGCCAAAACCTGGCCGCACAGTTCGCCTCCGATCCGCGTCTGTTCGAGTTGGGCGGCCAGGAGCTTACTGATTTCCTGGGCGAGCGCATCCAGACCGTGCCGTATTTCGACCAGATCTTTCTGATCGACCTGTCCACGCGGGCGCTCCTGGCCGGGTATCCGGTTGAGGCGGTTGCGAATTTCACCGTTTCCGCCGAAGAGGAGTTGGGCCTGCAGCGCGCCGCCGGCGGCGTCCCCTCGCAGACTTATTCCATTCCGCCCACCACGCTCGAAGGGTCGGCGCGCGTCTCCTTCCTGACCCTGGCGACCCACCCGGGCGGGGCAAAGTACCTGCTGATCGCGCGCACCACGCTGGATGCCAATCCGCTCACCCAGCCTCTGCTCAACACCCTCAAAAGCGTGAACGAACTCAACGGACTGGGCCTGCTGTTGGACGAGAATCACCGCATCCTGTATCACTCGACCGCCAATCAGGTGCTGGTCTCCTACAGCGGCCCGACCCAGCCGGGTATGCAGGAGGTCACGGCTTCGAGCGGCGTGCGCGAACTGGTTTATTACCAGCCGGTGCGCGGACATCCCTGGGCCGTGGTGTTGACCATCCCCGCGCAGGAGGCCCAGCAACTGGCGCTCCAGATCGCCCTGCCGCTTTCTTTGATGATCCTCGGGCTGGCCCTGGTGGCGCTGGTATTCCTGCGCTTCGGCCTGCGCGCGGTGACCGGTTCCCTGAAGAACCTGGCCGTCGAGGCCAATCGCATCGCCCAGGGCAAGCTCGACCATCCGCTGCTGGTGGATGGAGTGGATGAGATCGGCCAGTTGCGCCGCGCCTTCGAGCAGATGCGCGCCAGCCTGCAGGCCCGCCTGGACGAACTCAACCGCCTGTTATTTGTCAGCCAGAGCGCAGCCTCCAGCCTGGACATGCAGGACGCCCTCCAGCCCGTCATGGAAGCCGTGCTGGCCACCGGCGCCAGTTGCGTGCGCATTGTGCTCGCCCCGGGCAACCTGCCCGAGACTCCCGCGGATATGCCATTGCATCATTCGCTGGGCGGGAGCAGCAAGAAGTTCGCGCATCTCGACGATCAGGTGTCGGAAATCGCGCGTGTGCAGGAAAAGCTTGTCGTTCCCAGCCTGACCCATTCGCGCGAACTGCCGGTCAATCTATCGATGGAAAATCCCGCCGCCCTGCTGGCTGTGGCGTTGCGTCACGAGAATCGTTTCTACGGTGTGCTTTGGGCGGCCTATGACCAGCCGCGCACTTTCTCCGAGGCCGACGTTGGATTTGTCATTACCGTTGCCGGCCAGGCTGCGCTGGCGATCTCGAATGCCTACCTGTTCCTGAACGTGGAGGCCAGCCGCCGCCAATTGGAGGCGATCCTGAACTCCACGCCGGATCCCGTGCTGGTGACGGATCACCGCAACCGCCTGCTGCTGGCCAATCGCGCGGCGATCCAGGCCCTGGGGCTGAGCGGCGAACGGAGCGCGGGCCAGCCGACCGAGCGCGTCGTCCAGCAGCGCATCCTCTTTGATCTGTTGGAATCCTCGGCTGAGGGGCAGCAGTCGGCGGAATTGCTCCTGCCCGACAAGCGCACCTATCTCGCCACAGCCTCCACCGTCAAGGTCGAGGGGCGCTCGGTGGGACGGGTCTGCATCCTGCGCGACGTGACCTACTTCAAGGAACTGGACACGATGAAGTCCGAGTTCGTCGCCACCGTGAGTCACGACCTGCGCTCGCCGTTGACGCTCATGCGCGGTTACGCCACCATGCTCGACATGGTCGGCGACCTGAACGAACAGCAGCAGGGCTACGTCAGGAAGATCATCTCGGGCGTCGAGAGCATGGCCCGCCTGGTGAACAACCTGCTCGACCTGGGACGCATCGAGGTCGGCGTCGGCCTCGAAGTGGACAGCGTGCCCGTGCTCGACATCCTCGAACGCGTGACCGGCCCCTTGCAGCATCAGGCCGCGGCCAAGGACATCACCCTGACCGTCGAACTGCCCAGGGATATGCCTTATGCGGTCCAGGCCGATGGCGCGCTTCTGCACCAGGCCGTGTACAACCTGGTGGAGAATGCCATCAAGTACACACCGGATGGAGGACAGGTGACCGTCAGTGCGCACTCCTCCGCCGACCAGTTGACCTTTGAGATTTCCGACAGCGGCATCGGCATCCTGGAAGAGGATAAGCCGCGCCTGTTCGAAAAATTTTACCGAGGCTCCCAGCGCGAAGCCCGCGCCCAGCACGGCACCGGCCTGGGCCTGGCCATCGTGCGCTCCATCGCGGAACGGCACGGCGGCAAGGTCTGGGTCGAGAGCGAACCCGGCCAGGGCAGCACGTTTTATTTGCAGATTCCGCTCGTCCAGCCAAAAATCACAGCCCCTTCCTCCTGATTCAACGATTATCGACTATAATCCGCGCTTGCCCTGGTTCAATTGAGGGCTTATATTTTGTATCGATGTCTTTTGTCCGTAATGAAAGAACACCAATAACATGACAACCATAGCACCACAGGATCCAAATTCCCAATCCCGTCTCATGCGGCGCACCACAAAACACATGCCGGGCTGGTCACCAGGACATTGGCTGATCGGCCGTCCCCTCTCCACAGCAGACGCCCCCCATCAGACAATTGGTAAAGTGGTCGGTTTGGCGGTATTCGCCTCCGACGCGCTTTCCTCGACGGCCTACGCCACCCAGGAAATTTTGGTGATCCTGGCTGCGGCCGGGACGATGGCTTTTGGATACGTGTTTCCAATCTCCATGGCCATCGTCTTTTTGCTTGGCATCGTGACGATTTCCTATGAACAAACCATCCATGCCTACCCTGATGGCGGCGGCGCTTACATCGTTTCCCGCGATAATTTAGGCGATGTGCCCGCTTTGATGGCGGCGGCCGCCCTGTTGACTGACTATATCCTAACCGTGGCCGTCTCGATTTCATCAGGTGTTGCGCAAATCGTTTCGGCCTATCCCAACCTGTTCGAATATCGCGTGGAAATATCCATTGTTTTTGTATTGTTCGTCATGCTAATCAACTTGCGTGGTGTGAAGGAATCTGGAGCGGCCTTTGCGTTCCCCACATATTTTTTCATCACCATGATGTTCATTACTGTCGGTTATGGTTTCTTTCGCTACTTTACAGGTTCTCTCGGCACTGTGATCAATCCCCCGGAAATGGAATCTGCGCACGCGCTTGCCGCGATTACACCCTTCCTGATCCTGCATGCTTTTGCCAGTGGCACCACGGCCCTGACGGGCGTGGAAGCCATCTCAAACGGTATTACCGCCTTCAAAGAGCCTCGCAGCAAAAACGCCGGCATTACCCTGATCTGGATGGCGCTCATCCTCGGCTCGCTCTTCCTGGGCATCTCCTTCCTGACTCGAGAAATCCAGGCAGTTCCTTCCGAGTCTGTTACTGTCATTTCCCAGCTTGCTGAAACCATCTTCAACGGGCGCGGTATTTTCTACCTGTTTTTGATCGGTGGCACCACTGTCATTTTGATCATGGCCGCCAACACCGCCTTTGCGGATTTTCCGCGTTTGAGCGCGCTGGCCGCCAAGGATGGTTTCCTCCCCCGCCAGTTAACCTATCGAGGCAGCCGCCTGGTTTATTCGTATGGCATTGTATCGCTGGCCTTGATCGCATCCCTGCTGATTGTCATTTTCCAGGCTAGTGTTACCCGTCTGATTCCCCTATATGCCATCGGCGTCTTCCTTTCCTTTACCTTGTCCCAAGGCGGCATGGCCCTGCGTTGGAGGAAGATCGGTCGACTTAAAGAAGGTGAGGAGATTGTCGAGCGCGGCTCCGCGCTGCGCTTTGAAAAGGGCTGGCAGTACAAAATGCTGGTCAATGGATTTGGCGCGGTCTGTACCTTTGTGGTTATGATCGTCTTCTCTGTCACCAAGTTTCAGGATGGCGCCTGGGTTGTTCTGATCCTGACCCCAAGCCTGATGGCGATTTTCTGGATGATTCACCGCCATTACCGCAGTGTCGCCGGGCGTCTCACCCTCGACCATTATGCCGGTCCCGCCCCGCACGTGACCCGTCACCGCGTCATCATGCCGGTCAGCGGCGTTCACCAGGGCACGCTCCAGGCGCTGCGCTACGCGCGCATGTTGTCGGATGACGTGACCGCCGTCCACGTTTCGATTGACCCGGACGAGACGGACAAGGTGCAGAAAAAGTGGAACACCTGGGGCGATGGCGTGCGCCTGTATATTCTTGATTCACCCTACCGTCTATTCCTCGAACCCCTGCTGGTCTACATCGACGAGATCATCTCCCAGCGCCAGCCGAACGAGGTGATCACCATCGTGGTGCCGCAATTCGTGGCCGCCAGCCCGGTGGAGAGCGTGCTGCACATGAATACCGCCGATCTGCTGCGCAAGGAATTACTTTCCACCCCGGGCATCGTTATCACCGACGTGCCGTACCAGGTGGCGGAAGCAAAGGAGAACTCATGAAAATTATCATCGTTGGCTGTGGGCGTGTGGGGGCCGAACTGGCCCTGCGCCTGTACAAGAGCGGCCACCAGGTGGTGGTCGTGGATCAAAACGAGGAGGCTTTCCATCGCATCGACCCTGAGTTCCGCGGACGCACCGTCCACGGCGAGGCGCTGCGCAAGGATGTCCTCGACCGCGCCGGCATCAGCGAAGCCGATGGGCTGGCCGCGGTGACCAATTCCGACACCCTCAATGCGGTCGTGGCGCACGCTGCGCGCACGGTCTACAACCTGCCGATGGTGGTCTGTCGCAATTACGACCCGCACCTGCGCGGCATGTTGGAATCCTTTGGAATGCAGATCGTCGGCTCCACCGCCTGGGGCGCCCAGCGCACCGAGGAAATGCTGACCGGCGTCAGCACCAAGGCGGTCTTCTCGGCCGGCAATGGCGAAGTGGAAGTCTACGAACTGTCCATTCCCCATGCCTGGCATGGTCGCCTGTGGGGCGATATGTGCGGCGGCCTGCAAGGCTTTTTGCCGGTCGCCCTGTCCCGCGCCGGGCGCGCCATCCTGCCGACCCTCGACACCGTGCTCGAAAGCGGTGACCTGATCAATGTGAGCGCCACCTTCGACGGCATCAAAGCCCTGCGCGCTCGGCTCGATTCTGTGGCGGAGGCCTGACATGTATGTAGTAATCGCCGGCGGCGGCCGCACCGGAATGCAACTGGCCACCCTGCTGTTATCTGAAGGTTACAAAGTGCGGTTGATCGAAAACCGCCCCGAACTGCTTGTCCATCTTCACCAGGAATTGCCCACCGAAGCCATTTACGAAGGCTCCGCAACCGACCCCGATACCCTGGTCGCGGCGGGCATCAACCAGGCGCATGTCATGGCGGCCTGCACTGCCGACGACGCCACCAACCTGGTGCTGTGCTTCATGGCGCGTACGCGCTTCAACGTGCCGCGCACCATCGCGCGCATCAACAATCCGCGCAACGAGTGGATGTTCAACCAGACCTTCCACGTGGATGTGGCCCTCAACCAGGCCAACGTGCTTTCCAGCCTGATCCGCGAGGAGATGTCCTTGGGCGACATGATGACCCTGCTCAAGATCCGTCATGGGCGTTATTCGCTGGTGGAGGAGAAGGTCGAGCCTGGCGCCCGCGCCATCGGCGTTGCCCTCAAGGATCTCGGCCTGCCCGACGAGTGCATCATCGCCGCCGTCATCCGCGATGGGCAGATGACCCTGCCGCGCGGGAGCACGGTCCTGAAGGAATGGGACGAGGTGCTGGCCATCACCAGCCCCAGCGCCGCCTCCCAGTTGGCCGGTATGCTGACCGCGGCCACCCATCCGCACCGCGACGCGGAGCGCTGATTCCCGTTTGACCGAATCGTGACCCCTACGGTATAATATCGCGCCAGTCTAAACCGCCAGCTCGTTCCCGATGAAGGCCCGACAGCGGGTTTTCCTGAACCACGGGACTTGCAATTATCTTTTAAGTGAGGAACGTCTCGAATGACCAAGCGAACCTATCAACCCAAAATTCGACGCCGCGTGCGCGTGCATGGTTTTCGCCAGCGCATGGCCTCGGCTGATGGCCGCAACGTGCTCAAGCGCCGCCGCCTCAAAGGCCGCAATAAACTGACCGTCCGCTCCAACGAACACGTCAAGCGTATTCATTGGTAGCGCGGGCCGACATAAAACGCAGGCAGGGATACCCCAGCTTGTGAGGTACGGGTGCAGCGCAAGTTTCGTCTGACCCGGTCGGATGATTTCAAGCGGGTGCGGCAAAGTGGAAAGTCCTATGCGCACCCGCTTGTTGTGTTGGTAGCCCAGGCTGCCGAGCTTCCACGGGTAAGGCTGGGAGTTGCTGCCGGGCGCATGGTGGGAAATGCCGTTCAACGCAATCGTGCCAAGCGTCTGTTGCGCGAAGCGGTGCGGCCCATTCTGCCCGGTCTTCCGCCTGGTTGGGATGTGATCCTGATCGCCCGCCCGGGCTTGGCCGTTGCCTCCCTTGAAGAAACCCGCATGGCTCTCACCACCCTGCTCCGCCGTGCCGGCTTGATTCCCTCGCATGAAGCCTGAATTTCATTTGCACGATTACCCGAACGAGCCGCGTTTGCGGGATATGCCGCGCACGCTCGCGAACTGGCCGCGCATCCTGCTGCTGGCCTTGATCCGTCTGTATCAAAAGACCATTTCCACGGGCCTTCCTGCGAACACCTGCCGCTTTTATCCGTCCTGTTCCCACTACGGGTACCAGGCCGTTTACAAATACGGCGCGCTGAAAGGCTCCCTGATGGCGACCTGGCGCGTGCTTCGTTGTAACCCGTTCAACGACGGGGGCTACGACCCTGTTCCCTAGGAGGTTTTGTTCTTGAACGCAAAACGCTTTACGTTGCTTTTCCTGGCCCTGGCTGGCATCCTCCTGCTCAGCGCCTGCACCACATCCTCAGCCACGGGTTCCAATTGGCCCGGGCTGGCCGCGGATGCGCAAACGGCCTATCTTTCCGATGGCGCCATGATCTATGCCGTGCGCCTGCGCGACGGGGCCGAACTCTGGAGATACCCTGAAAAGGCGGATAGCAAGAAGTCCTTCTATGCCACCCCCGTCCTGCTGGCGGATGGCCGCATGGTCATCGGCAGCGCAGGCACGGATCACTGCCTGTACGTGATCGACACCACCCAGGTCGCCGCGGATACGAACACCCCGGATTCCACCTGTATCTTCGCGGGCTCCAAGGATCGCTGGATCGCCTCCCCACTCGTGGTGGAGAACACGGTCTACGCGCCCAACAACGACGGCACCTTGTACGTTGTGGATCTGACCAGCGGTGAACTGCTCTGGTCGCTGGAGATTGGCCAGGGGGGACACCTGTGGTCGACTCCCACCACCGACGGCGCCATGCTGTACCTCTCTTCGCTCGACCATAACGTATACGCCATCAACATCGAAAGCCGGAAGGTTGCCTGGACCGCCGACCTGAGCGGTTCGGTGGTGAGCACTCCCGCCCTCAGCGCGGACGGCAAGACGCTCTACGTGGGCTCCCTGGCCTCCAAGGTCTTCGCCTTGAACGCCGCCGATGGCTCCATCCTTTGGGAGGCGAAAACACAGAAGTGGGTCTGGGGCGCGCCCCTGGTCGACGGAGATGCGGTCTATGCAGCCGACCTCGACGGTCAGTTGTATGCGCTCGATGCCGCCACCGGCAAGATCGCCTGGAATTCCAAACCGGCCGATGCCATCACCGGCAGTCCGCTCCTGATGGGCGACCAGATCATCGTCACGACCGAGTCGGGCGGCGTGTACACCTATGACCGTCAGGGCAAACGGGGCTGGGATGCGGCCATTCAGGGCAAGTTGTATACCACCCCTGTCCAGGCCGGCGACCTGCTCCTGGTTGCGCCGCTCAGCAATGGAGCGGAATTTTACATGACGGCTTTGGACCTGGACGGCACCGTACGCTGGCCGTTCAAGCCTGAGTAAACGAGGTTCCCATGTGGGAGTTTTTCATTTCACTGTTTGTCAACACGCTGTTGTGGATTTACGACAACATCGGGCATAACTTTGGTCTCGCGATCATTCTCTTTACCATTCTGATCCGCGTCATCACCTGGCCGCTCAACGCTTCGCAGATGAAGGGTGCGCAGGGGATGCAGGAATTGCAGAACGACAAGGAATGGCAGGAGATCCAGAAGAAATATGCCAAGGATCGCGAAAAACTGGCGCAGGAACAAATGCGCATCTACAAGGAAAAGGGCATCAATCCCTTCGGCTCCTGTCTGCCCACCCTGATCCAGTTCCCGATCATCATCGGCCTGTACCAGAGCATCACGCGCGCGCTGGCGTCCACGCCGCTGGGACTGCTGCAAATGGGGCGCAGCCTCTTCCCCTTCCAGAGCGTGGAGTCGATCATCCCGATCAACAGCCAGTTCCTGTGGATGGACCTGGGCCGCCCCGAGTCGGTCACGGTGCTGGGCTTCGCCATCCCGACCCTGGCGATCATCGTGGGTGTCACCACCTACATTCAGTCCAAGCTGACCATGCCCGCCAGCACCAACCCGAACGATCAGACCGCCGCCATGAGCAGTTCGATGGCCATTACCATGCCGTTGATGCTGTTCTGGTTTGCGCTCACCTTCGCCTCCGGGCTTTCAGTCTATTTCATCACCAGCAACCTGCTGGGCATCGTGCAATACGCCATGATGGGCAAGGCCAACTGGCGCAACCTGCTGCCCGGCGGCAACAAACAAAATCCGCCTGCGCGAAAGAAATAGGGAGGCACCCATGAGTGAGCGAACTACACTTGAGATCATCGCTCCGACCGTCGAGGAGGCGCTGTCACAGGGCCTGTCCCAGTTGGGCCTGCCCGCCGACGCCGTCTCGGTGGAAGTGCTCGACGCCGGGAACAAAGGCTTCTTTGGCCTGGGTGGACGCCAGGTTCGTGTGCGCCTGACGGTGCTCGGTCCGCAGGAAGTGGCGCCCCCCGTCGCCCCCAGGACGGAGACGAAGGCTGCCCCCCAGCCGTCCCAGCCAGCCAGGCCTGCTGCTCCCGCCAGGGTCGAGGCCGCCCCCGCTCCAGCACCCAAACCGGCCCCCAAACCTGCTCCCGTCAAAGCGGAGAAGCCCAGGCCCGAGGCGGTCCCCGCCAGGGAAAAACGCAAGGCCGAAAAGCCCAAGGCGGAAGCCCTTCCCCCCGCCCGGACGGAAAACGATCCCCTGCTCGATACCACCGAAGCCGTCGTCTTGAAGCTCCTGGGTCACCTCAAGCTGCGGGCGCAGGTCTCGGCCCGTTACATGGAGGATTCCACCGAGGATCGCCGCAACATCCTCGTCGATGTGCGCGGCGATGACCTGAGCATCCTGATCGGCCGCCATGCGGAGACGTTGAACGCTTTCCAATACGTGGCTTCCCTGATGGTCGGCAAGGAATCCGAGCAATGGGTGCAGTTGACGGTGGATGTGGAGGGTTTCCGCAACCGCCGCGAACGCCAGATCAGGCAGCTTGCCAGCCGCATGGCCGACCAGGTGGCAAAGACCGGCCGCCGCGCCAGCCTCGAACCGATGCCCTCCAACGAGCGCCGCATCGTGCACCTGGAACTGCGCGACCACCCGTCCGTGACCACGGAGAGCACCGGCGACGAACCGCATCGCAAAGTTGTGATCAAGCCGCGGGACCCGTAGGAATTACTTCGATTGAAACGCAGGGAAGAAGGAGCGCAGCGCCGTTCCTTCTTCCTTTTCTTTTCCCCTACGTTATAATACCTTCATGCTTGAATTTGTCCCGCTGGAAGCGGTGGATTATTTGTTGGTCGGTCACGTCACCGTGGACCTGACGCCGTCCGGGCCGCGCCTTGGTGGGACGGCGTCTTATTCTGCATTGGCGGCGCGCGCCCTCGGGCTGCGGGTGGGGATCGTCACCTCCGCCGCGCCTGATGTCCCGCTGGCGGATTTGGCGGGTTTTCCCATCGTGAGCGTGCCCTCCGCGCACTCCACCACCTTCGAGAATATTCAGACTCCCCTGGGCCGCAAACAGATCCTGCACCACCGCGCCGAGCCGTTGACCAGTGGACATGTGCCGGCCGCCTGGCGTTCGGCCCCGATCATTCACCTCGCGCCGCTGGCGCAGGAAATATCGTCAGAGGCGGCCATCGCGTTCTCGGCCCCGCTGGTGGGACTCACTCCCCAGGGCTGGCTGCGCACCTGGGACGCGGCAGGGAACGTCCACCCGTGCGCGTGGGAGGAGGCTGAAAGCGTCCTGCCGCACGCTGGCGCGATGGTCATCAGCCGCGAGGATGTGGGCGGCGACGAGGAGCAGATCGAATTCTTCGCGCATCACGTGCGCGTCCTGGCTGTGACCGAGGGCGCGGCCGGTTCCGTGCTGTACTGGCACGGCGACCGCCGCCGCTTCCCTGTGCCGAAGATGGACGAAGTCGATTCCACTGGCGCGGGCGACATCTATGCTGCCGCATTCTTCACTCGCATGTACGCCACCCGCGACCCATGGGAGGCGGCCCGTTTCGCCACCCAGTTCGCGGCCTATTCTGTGACCCGCCCGGGCCTGGCGGGCATTCCCACCCAGAGCGAAGTCCAGGCCTGTTTGATGGAGGTTTTATCTTGACCCGTATTTATTCGTTCGTAAATCAAAAAGGCGGCGTGGGCAAAACCACGACCACCATCAACCTTGGTTCATACCTGGCCAAACATGGACAGCGCGTGCTGGTGGTCGACCTCGATCCGCAGGCCAACGCCACCTCCTGCCTGGGCGTGGACAAACGCGTCGTGCAGAGCGGCACGTACGAATCCCTCTTGAACCTGACCGTCCCGCCGGCCAGCCTGCTGATGAACGAACGCCTGAAAATGGCGCTGCTGCCCTCCTCACAGGCCCTGGCAGGCGCGGAGGTGGAACTGGTCGACGAGCTGGCGCGCGAGATGCGCTTGAAGCGCGCCCTCGAAGGACTCGACGGCCGCTACGATTACATCCTGATCGATTGTCCGCCCTCGCTCGGCCTGCTGACCGTCAATGGGCTGGTGGCGGCGCGGGACGGGGTCATCATCCCTGTGCAGTGCGAATACCTGGCCCTCGAAGGTCTCGGCCAGTTGACCCAGACCATCCAGCGCGTGCGCGTGGCGCTCTTCCCCGAACTGCGCGTGCGCGGCGTGGTGTTGACCATGTTCGACCAGCGCGCCAACCTGTCCACCGACGTGGTCAAGGAGGTCAGCAGCCACTTCCCCAGCCAGGTCTTCAAGAGCATCATCCCGCGCAGCATCCGCCTGGCTGAGGCGCCCTCGTATGGACTGCCCATCTCGGCCTATGCGCCCGGTTCTGCCGGCGCGCTGGCGTACGATGCGCTGGCGGTCGAATTGTTGCATGGGGATGGCGCGGTTTTCCCCGCGGCGGATTAAGGAGGAGACATGCCCAAACATACCGGTCTCGGCAAAGGTCTGGATGCCCTCATCCCGACAGGCGAACCAACCGTCCCATCGACGGGCGGCGGCGCGATGCAGGTTGCGGTGGAGTTGATCCAGCCGAACCCGCACCAGCCGCGCATCCACTTTAGTGAAACCGACCTGGCGGAGCTGGCCGACTCGATTCGCGAGCACGGCGTGCTCCAGCCGCTGGTCGTCATGGCCGTCGACGGCGGGATCTATCAGCTCATCGCCGGCGAACGGCGTTTGCAGGCCTCCAAGCTGGCGGGACTCAAGACCGTCCCGGTCATCACGCGCCAGGTCACGAAACAGGAACTGCTCGAACTGGCTCTGATCGAAAACATCCAGCGCGCCGACTTGAACGCGCTCGAAGAAGCCGAAGCCTACCGTCAATTGACCGAGGATTTCGGTCTCTCGCACGAAGCCGTCGCCAAGCGCGTGGGCAAGAGCCGCGTGGCGGTGACCAACACCCTGCGTCTGCTGGGCGTGGCTCCCGCTGTAAAGCAGGCCCTGGTCGACAGCAAGATCAGCGAGGGGCACGCCCGCGCCCTGCTGGGCCTGTCCTCCGTCCGCGCGCAGGAGGCGGCCCTGCAGACCGTCCTCAAACTGGATATGAGCGTGCGCCAGACCGAAGGCCTGGTGAAAAAGCTGGGGGGCGCCAAACCCTCGGCGAAGAAGAAGACCGGGCCCAACCCCGACCTGGATGAGATCGAGCAGCGCCTGCGCGCCAGCCTCGGGACGAAGGTCCTGCTGCGGCACGGCAAAAAAGGCGGCACGGTCACCATCCACTACTACTCTGACGAAGAACTGGATGCCTTGTTGGGTAAACTCACCTGACCATGAAACTGCTCTTCAACGCCCGCATTTACACCTTCGATCCCGCGCACCCCGGCGCGTCTGCGTTGCTGGTGGACCGCGGGCGGATTCTGGCCGTGGGGGATAAGGATGACCTGCTTGGCCTGGCGGGGGGCAGGGTCGAAGCGCTGGACCTGCGCGGACGCGCTGTCCTGCCGGGCCTGACCGACGCGCATTTGCATCTTCAATATTATTCCCTGGGTTTGCAAAAAATCGACTGCGAGACCGACACGCTGGAGGAATGTCTTCAGCGTGTGGCCGCGCGTGTGAAAACGACTCCGTCCGGCGCATGGGTGCTGGGTCACGGTTGGAATCAAAATCCGTGGGGGCTGGCGGGTGAGGGCTTTCCCTCCGCCGCCGACTTGGACGCCATCGCGCCGAATCATCCCGTCTACCTGACCGCCAAATCCCTGCACGCCGCCTGGGCCAATAGCGCCGCGCTTAATCTGGCGGGCATCACCGTCAATACGCCCGACCCCGTGGATGGAAAGATCCAGCGCGACGAAGCCGGCCGTCCCACGGGTATCCTGCTTGAAAGCGCCATGGGGCTGATTGACCGCGTCATGCCCGAACCCACCGTCGAGGCGTTGGCGGACGCCATCGAAAAGGCCCAGTCCGTTTTTTGGCGCATGGGCCTGACGGGTGTCCACGATTTCGACCGCCGCCTGAGCTTCATGGCCTTGCAATTCCTCGATGCGCACGGCCGACTCAAACTGCGCGTCAACAAGAACCTGCCCGTCAGCGACCTCGACCACGCCAACGCGCTGGGCCTGCGCACGGGCTTCGGCAACGATATGTTGTGGATCGGCTCGGTCAAGGCCTTCATGGACGGTGCCCTCGGCCCGCGCACCGCGGCCATGTTCCAGCCCTACTTGAATGAGCCTGAGAATCGCGGTATCCTGAATATGGACGCCGAGCAGCTCTTCGAGCATTGCCGCCAGGCCGCCGACGTAGGTTTGAGCATGACCGTCCACGCCATCGGCGACCGCGCCAACCACGAGGTGCTGGATGCCTTCGAGCAGTTGCGCGCCTACGAGAGCGAACGCGGCCTGCCCCACCTGCGCCATCGCATCGAGCACGTGCAGGTGCTGCACCCCGACGATGCCGCGCGCCTGGCGCAGTTGAACGTGGTCGCCTCCATGCAGCCGATCCACGCCACCTCGGATATGCTGACGGCCGACCGCTACTGGGGCGGCCGCTCCGCGCTGGCCTATGCCTGGCGGACGCAGCTCCAGCACGGCGCACACCTGGCCTTTGGGTCGGATGCGCCGGTCGAATCGCCCAATCCGTTTTTTGGATTGCATGCCGCCATTACGCGCCGCCGCCCCGACGGGACGCCCGGCCCTGAGGGCTGGTACCCCGAACAAAGATTGACCCCGGCTGAAGCCGTCTCCGCCTACACCGTGGGCGCGGCCTATGCCGCCAATGCCGAACACAGGCTTGGCATGCTTGCGCCAGGCTACCTGGCCGACCTAATTGTTTTGGAGCGAGACCCCTTTGCCTGTCCGCCCGATGATCTATTATCCATGCAATCATTTTCCACAATGGTTGGCGGCGAGTGGGTCTGGAACTCGGAGATGTCATGACCGTACAACAAATCCAACTCACGCCTGAAATGCTCGTTCCGCGCCTGGGAGATCACTTGGTGCATAGCGGTCAGATCAGCGCGGCCGATTTACAGCGGGCCCTGACCTACCAGCAGGAGCAATTGGCCGAAGGCAAGACCTGCCTGCTCGGCCAGGCCCTGCTCGACCTGAAATTGCTCGACCGTTCCAAACTCGATGCAGCTGTGACCGAGCAGATCATCCAACTGCGCTCGGCGCTGCAATCGGCCAACCGTAACCTGGAGCGCCGCGTGCAGGAACGCACCGCCGAATTGCAGGCCACCCTCGAGCGGTTGTCCGAGTTGAGCCAGATGAAGGCCAACTTTATCGCCAACGTCTCGCACGAGCTGCGCACTCCGCTTACGCACATCATCGGCTATATCGAATTGATGGTCACCGAGTCGCTCGGACCGCTGACCATCGAGCAGAAGCACGCCCTGCAGGTCAGCCAGCGCGCCTCGGCCAAACTGGAAAATATCATCGAGGACCTGATCATGTTCTCGCTGGCCTCGCGCGGCGAACTCAGCCTCAAGCAGGGCGCCGTGGATATCGGCCGCATCGCCAACCTGGCGGTCAAGGGCGCCGCCCAGAAGGCCGAGAATCGCAACGTCACGGTCCACGCGGTGGTGGACGAAGTCCCGCTCGTGCAGGCCGACCCGCAGAAGATCGCCTGGGCCTTGAACCAGTTGATCGATAACGGGATCAAGTTCACGCCGTCCGGCGGCCGGGTGGTGGTCAGTGTCAAACTCGAATCGCCCAACCTGGTCATGGTTTCCGTCACCGATACGGGCATCGGCATTCCGCACCATCGCCTGCAGGAGGTCTTCGAGCCGTTCCATCAGTTGGACGGATCATCCACGCGGCAGTACGGCGGCACCGGCCTGGGCCTTTCGCTGGTGCGGCAGATCGTCGAGTCGCACGGTTCCCTGCTGGATGCGCAATCCGTGGAGGGACGCGGCACCACCTTTAAATTCCCGCTGCTGGTCCTGCCCGGTCCCAAGTAGGGTCATCCCTGCCATGGATATTGAAACGCTCCAATCGCTCAATAAAATATTCCAGGCCGTCGAAATTCAGCCCGATTGGAAACTCGCCCTGGATTCCCTGCTGGCGACCTTGCGTCACCAATTCGTGTACGATAACGTGGCCGCCTACGTGCTCGACCGCCAGACCGGTGGGCAGGATGTGGTCTACGCGCGCGCGGTGGGACGAGGCAAGAGCGCCGAGGCGGATGCGGCCTGGGGCGACAGTATTGCGGGCCAGGTGTTGTTGCAGAAATCCCCGTTGTTGAAGGAGCCGGGCGATATCCTGCCGGGCACCGATCGCTTGCTTCAGGCGCACGTTCTGGGTGTCCCTTTGTACATGGGCGCCAGGCTGGAGGGGGCGCTGGTCTTCGTGCGCTTCGGCGGGCCAACCTTTGCCGAGGAGCACATCACGCTGGCGCAGTTGATCGCCTCGTGGACATCCTCCCTGCTGGAGCGCAAATCCCTGCAGGAGGCGCGCGCCGAATTGGAATCAGTGCAGCGCCAGATGCGTTTGCAGGATGATTTTGTGTCCACCATCTCCCACGAACTGCGCACGCCGCTCGGATTCATCAAAGGCTACAGCACCAGCCTCCTGCGCCAGGATGCCAACTGGGACGCGGCCACCCAAAGCGAATTCCTGACGATCATCGACGAGGAGGCCGACCGCCTGACCGGCCTGATCGAGAACATGCTTGAGTCGGCGCGCCTGCAGAGCAAGACCCTTCAGTTTAAATTCCAGCCCCTGCGCCTGGATGCGCTCATCCGCGACGTGTCGGTGCGGGTCGCCACGCATCATCCCCAGCTTGAAGTGCGCATCGACGCGGGGACGACGCCCACGATCCACGGCGACAGCGTGCGCCTTTCGCAGGTGTTCGAGAACCTGTTCAGCAACGCGATCAAGTACGCGCCCGGCTCGCAACTTGACATCACCCTGAAAACGCATGGGAGAAAACTACGCGTCGCCTTTCGCGATTACGGCCCGGGCATCCCCGAGGATTTCATTCCGTTCATCTTCGAACGCTTTTACCGCGTGCCGGGCGAGCGTTCGGTGACAGGCACCGGCCTGGGATTGTACATTTGCAAGCAGATAATTTTGGCACATCATGGTAAGATTTGGGCAGAATCGGTTATGGATGAAGGCACGACCTTTATCATCGAGCTGCCCGCAGATCCCTTGACGCAAGACACTTTTATCCAGGAGCAATCGAATGTCCAAACGAATTCTGATCGTGGACGATGAACCTCGTTATTTGCGCCTGTTGGAAGCCAACCTGCGCACGGAAGGGTATGAAGTGGTCACAGCCCAGGACGGCCTGCAGGCCCTGGAGGTATTCTCCAGCCAGCCCATCGACCTGGTTCTCCTGGACGTGATGATGCCCCGCCTGGATGGTTTCTCCACCTGCCAGCGCCTGCGCGAATTTTCGAATGTGCCGATCATCATCCTGACGGCCAAGGGCGAGGAGCAGGACCGTGTGCGCGGTCTCGACCTCGGCGCGGATGATTACATGGTCAAGCCCTTCTCGGCCACCGAATTGCTGGCGCGCGTGCGGGCGGTGTTGCGCCGCACGCAGATTCTGATCGAGCCGGGCCAGGCCCGTTTCTTTACGCATGGCAATCTCAAGATCGATTTTGCGCGCGCCGAAGTCTGGTCGGGTGAGGAGCCTGCCTCGCTATCGGCCACGGAATATCGTCTTTTGCTGCAATTTGCCCACAACGTCGGCATCATCCTGACCTCCGAGGAATTGCTGACGAGCGTGTGGGGCCCCGAGTACAAGGCGGACAAGGAAATTCTGTGGGTGAGCATCGCGCGCCTGCGCCAAAAACTGGAGGACGATGCGCACAACCCCAAACACATCGTCACTCGTTCCGGGCTGGGGTATCTCATGCCTCCCATCGAATTTTGAGCGTAGGAGCTGAGTGGTGGCTGGAAAAACGATCCTTGTCATTGACGCTGATGTTGCCAGCCGCAACTTCGTTGCCCGCACCCTGCAGAAGCAACAGCACACCGTCATTCAGATCGGCGGCGGCAAGGAGGGTTTGATCGCCGCCTGGCGCGACCACCCCGACCTGGTCATTATCGAACCCAACCTGCCCGACCTGAAGGGGGAGGAACTGGCCTCCAAGCTGCGCCACGACCCGCGCACGGCCGGCACGCCCCTGGTGGCGTTGAGTTCCGACCGCAGCGCCCAACGCCTGACCGCCTGCCGCGAGGCGGGCTTCAACGAATTCATCGCCAAGTCCGGGGAGGCGATCCCGACCCTGCTCGAAGTGCTCGACCGCCTGCTGGGCGAGGTCGACCCATCCAAGCAGCAGGGTGGCCTGCTGGTTGCCTTTCTGGGCGCCAAGGGCGGCACGGGAACCACCTCCCTGTGTACCAATCTTGCCATGAACATCGCTTTGAGCCAGCCCGAACTGCGCGTGGCCGTGGCGGATTTCGTTCTGCCGATCGGGTCCATCGCGCAAATCGTGGGCTATGACGGCGGGCAAAACCTCGCCACTGCGACTGACCTGGATGCGGGCGTCGCCGCGACGGCCTACTTCCGCGACCGCCTGACGTTGATGACCGAATGGCGCTTCCGCCTGCTGGCGGGGTCGCCTGATCCAGAGACCGCCAACCATTTGCAGGTGGAACGGCTGCGCGGCATCGTCCATGACCTCAAGCGCGCCTACGATTTTGTGCTGGTCGACCTGGGCCGTTCGCTGGCGCGCTTCAGCCTGGGCATCATCCAAAGCGCGGACCTGGCGGCCCTGGTCATCGGCACCGACGTGAGCGCTGTGGCGCTGACGAAGACCGTGCTCGAACATCTGCGTTCCAAGGGCGTCAAGGATGACGCCCTCTTTCCCATCCTCAACCGTGCCATTGGCCTGGAAGGCCTCTCCAAATTGGATGTCGAGAAGAGCCTGAAGATCGAGATCAAGTCGGCTTTTCCATACCTGGGCAGTCACTTTGCCATGGCAAACAACCAGCACGTTCCATTTTCAGTGAAGTTCCCGAATGACACCGCCACGGTGGTGTTCAGGGAATGCGCCCAACAGATGGTTGCCTCCGCCCGTCACCATCGTTTGGGCTAGTATCTCGACAAGTTAAAGATGTAGGGCAAATTGCCAATTTGTCAGGCGCAATTTAGCAAATTGCGCTACAACTTCATCTGGCAGCGGTACTAGGAGGTCTACCCATGACGTTCGAATACGACGAGAAGGGCAAGTTTTACACCAACGTCGTCAGCAAGGTGGCTGTCCCGTCCCTGATTCAAACCAGCCTGCAATTGATTCGCGGCATGCTGCATATCCGCCAGGGGGAGCGGGTCAAGGATGAGTTGGACCGCGACGAGCTCTTTTTGGCGATCACCGACGCAAGCGTGCTCGCTTCCGATGGAACAACCGTGCTGCATGAGGCGCCCTTCCTGGCCGTACGCCGCAACCAGATTGTTTGGATCATTCCACTGGAGGGGGAACAGTCAAAATGACCACTCCCATCCAACCCGGACGCCTGACTGCCGCCGACCTGATCAAGCTCAAGAAGTTTCTGGTCGATTCCATTTCACGCTCCCTCGAAGGGGAAAACCTGCCCAACGCCCGTCGCAGCGACATCGTGTTGGAACGGCTCAAGAGTGTCTTTGAGCAAACCAATCTGCACCTGCCCGAGGATATTCGCAAGCACGTCTACCAGGATGTGTTGGATGACCTGCTCGGCTATGGGCCGATCCAGGCCCTCCTGGATGACGATGAGGTCAGTGAGGTGATGGTCAACGGTCCGAAGAAGGTGTATGTCGAAAAGAAGGGGCACCTGACCAAAACCTCGGTCACCTTCGATGACGACGATCACGTGATCCGCATCATCGAACGCATCGTCCTGCCGCTCGGCCGCCGCATCGACGCGGACAACGCCACCGTCGATGCGCGCCTGCCCGACGGCTCACGCGTCAATGCCGTGGTGCAGCCCGTCGCCATCGACGGTCCCTCCATCACCATCCGCAAGTTCACCAAGGGCAAATTATCCATCGATCAATTGATCGGCTACGGCTCGCTCACGCGCAGCATGGCGGACTTCCTGCATGCCTGTGTGCTGGCCCGCCTGAACATTGTCATCTCGGGCGGCACGGGTTCGGGCAAGACCACGCTGCTCAACGTGCTGTCGAGCTTCATCCCGGAGGATGAGCGCATCGTCACCATCGAGGATGCCGCCGAACTGCAATTGCAGCAGGATCACATCGTGCGCCTCGAAACCAAAATCGCCGACTCGGATGGGCGCGGTGAACGCACCGTCCGCGACCTGGTGCGCAATGCGCTGCGCATGCGGCCCGACCGAATCGTGGTGGGCGAGGTGCGCGGCGGCGAAGCCCTGGATATGCTCCAGGCCATGAACACGGGGCACGACGGCTCATTGACCACCCTGCACGCCAACACCTCGCGCGACGCCATCTCGCGCCTCGAAACGCTGGTGCTGATGGCGGGCATGGAATTGCCGCTCAAGGTCGTGCGCCAGCAAATTTCCGCCGCCGTGGATTTGATCGTCCAGCAGTCACGCCTGCGGGACGGCACGCGCAAGATCACCGCCATCACCGAAGTGGCCGGCATGGAGGGCGAGACCATCGTGCTATCCGACATCTTCAAATTCAACCAGACGGGCGTGACCCCCGAGGGCAAGGTGGAGGGTACCCTCAAAGCGACGGGCATCCGCCCCCTGTTCTACCCCCGCATCCAATCCTCGGGATTGAAACTGGGTCCTGAAATCTTTGGCGCCACTGCCGCCGATATTCTCGCCGCCAACCGTCAGCGGCGTTGACGAGAGAGTCTGCTTTCTCTGCTATAATTTGAAAAAACAAAACCGCGCGAGGCATTATGGACAATCGCTTGCAAATCGTCATTCGCACAAAGAAACTCGGCGTTCTGATCCGCGACGCGCGCCTTGCCGCCCGTCGCAGCCCCCAGGAAACCGCCAACGCCATGGGTATTTCGCGTGGTATTCTGAAGGCTTACGAGGAAGGCCGCCGCGCCCCCTCCCTGCCCGAGCTCGAGGTGCTGGTCTATTACCTTAAACTGCCCATCAGCCATTTCTGGGGACGCGAAGCCATCTCGGACGACGCCCCCTCCACCGTTGCGCTCGACCTGCCGCGCCTGATGCCTGTGCGCCAGCGCCTGGTCGGCGCCCTGCTGCGCCAGGAGCGCAACCGCGCCAGCATGTCGCTCAAGAACGTGGCCGATGCCACGGGCATGCCCTCGGCGCGCCTGAAATCCTATGAACTGGGCGAACGTCCCATTCCGCTGCCCGAGCTGGAGGTCATCCTGGGCGTCTTCGGCGTGCGCGTGGAGGATTTCTTCGATAGGAATGGTCCCGTCGGCAAGTGGATGAGCGACCAGAAACTCATCCAGAAATTCCTCGACCTGCCCGAAGAAATGCAAAACTTTCTCTGCCAGGCCGTCAATCGTCCCTACCTTGAACTGGCCATGAAGTTGAGCGAAATGTCCAAGGAGCGCCTGCGCTCCGTGGCCGAAGGCCTGCTCGATATCACCCTGTGACGCCTGCCATGACCATCGAAGAAGAAAATCCCGCCCTGCTTGCCAAACAAGGGAAACAAGCCTTCGAACGCGGCCAGTACGACCAGGCCGCCGAATTCTTCCGCCGCGCCTCGCGCGCCTTCACCCTTGGGCGCGCGGGACAGGACAACGCCGCTGAAATGGATAACAACGTCAGCGTGGCCTTGCTCCAGGCGGGAAAAGCCCAAGAGGCGCTGGACGCCGCTCTCGGCACCGATGAAATCTTCGCGCAGATGGGCGACCTCCGACGCCAGGGCATGGCCCTCGGCAACCAGGCTGCCGCCTTCGAAGCCCTGGGACGTACGGATGAAGCCCTGAAAGCTTACGAACGTTCCGCTGAAATCCTGAGCCGCGCGGGCGAAGGCGACATGCTGGCGATGGTCAAGCAATCGGCGGCCGCCATCCGCCTCAAACGCGGAGAGATCGTCCAGTCGGCGCTCAACATGGTGGGTTCTGTCGAAGCCAAGAGCAAGCCCTCCATTTTCGAGCGCATCCTCAAGTTCCTTTTCCGATTCAAAACATGGTAACCGTTGGTTTACAGGTTCGCCAGGCCATCCTGGCCGACCAGCAGCAAATCGCCCACCTCATGTTCTTCGAGCCGCGCGTCCATCGCCACCTCGATTGGCGCGCCCCGTTGGACTGGCTGGGTTCCCCGCATTACTGGGTGTTGGGGGACGAGGGTCGCGCCCTGGCGGCGCTGGCCTGCCCGCAGGACCCGCCCGGCATCGCCTGGATCCGCTTGTTTGTCTCCTCCTCGATCATTTCCGAGACCGAGGCCTGGCAGTTGTTGTGGACGACGGCCCGCAGCCATATCTTCGCCGCGGAACGGCCCATCGTGGCCGCCATCGCCATGCAGCCCTGGTTCGAAAGCCTACTGCTGGAAAACGGATTCGTCAAACAGCAGGTCATCCTCATGTTCGAATGGAATGCCGCACCCCACACCCCGCGCCCCCTGCCGCGCGGGGTTCGCATTCGGCGCATGTCTCCGACCGACCTGCCCGCCGTGGCCGCCCTGGATTGGGCCGCCTTTACCCCATTATGGCGCAACTCGTTCGATGCGCTCCAGAAGGCCCATTCCCAGGCCATTCTTGCCACGGTGGCTGAAACAGACGAGGGCCTGCTGGGATACCAGATCAGCACGGGCAACCCGCTGGGGGCGCATCTCGCCAGGCTGGCGGTCCGCCCGGACAGCCAGGGATTGGGGATCGGGACGGCCCTGGTCGAGGATCTAATCCAGCACACCAAACGGCGCGGCAAGAGCCGCATAACGCTCAACACCCAGGGTGACAATCAGACTTCGCAAAACCTGTATGAGAAGATCGGCTTTATACGTACTGGAGAACAATATCCCGTATTGACCGTTGACCATGACGATGCCTGAGTCCCTGCTGCCTGCGCGCGTCATGCACCGCTTCGTGGAGACGCTGGCCTCCAGCCTGGGCGTGGACACCTTTGCTGCCGTGCTCGAAAAGGCGGGGTTGCCCCCCGAATGGGCGCATCCCGAACACTTCGGTCCCCTGGACGATGCGCGCGCCGCGGAAGTCTATGCGCGCCTCCAGGCGGCCTTGCGCACGTATTACGGCCGCGGCGCGCGCGGCATTCTCATGCGCATCGGCGCGAAGCTGTGGGGAACCTTGTTGAACGAGGCGCCCTTTGCGATCAAGACCCAGGCGCCCCTCGTGCGCCGTCTCCCGCTGGGGTTGCGCCGCAAGGCCGCCCTCGACCTGCTGGCGCGGCTGCTCAGCGCAAAGGAAAACGATCTGACCGTCCACACCCTGGATAGAAACCTGCTGTTCGTGGATCATGCCGCTCCCACCGCCCTGGGCCAGTCTGAATCGGCGCCCACCTGTTACGTGACGCTGGGCCTGCTGCGCGAAACCCTGTTCTGGGCCGTGGGGGAGGAGCACGATATCGAAGAGATCACCTGCCGCGCCACGGGCGCTGCGGATTGCAAATTCAAAATTACCATCGGAGTGTGACATGAAATTATATGAGACCGGCTGGAAATCCAGCGATGGGATCGACCTGTACGTGCGCGGCTGGGAGCCTGATCAGCCCGCCAAAGCCGTCATCTGCCTCGTTCACGGATTGGGCGAGCACGTCGCCCGCTACGATCACGTTGCGGCGGCGCTGACTGCCGCGGGGTACGCCGTGATCGGCTTCGACCAGCGCGGCCACGGGCGGTCGGGAGGTCCGCGCGGGCACGTGCCCTCGTACAACCAGATGATGGACGATGTCGCCCTGTTGATCAAGCAGGCTGGCGAACGTTATTCCGGTCTGCCCGCCTTCCTGTATGGACACAGCATGGGCGGCAACGAGGTCATCAACTTCACTCTGCGCCGCAAGCCAGGGCTCAAGGGTGTGATCGCCACAGGTCCGTTCCTGCGGCTGGCTTTTCAGCCGCCTGCGGCGCAGGTGCGCCTGGCGCGCATGATGAATGGCATTTTCCCGACCTTCACGCAGAAATCGGGACTGGAACTGGCGGCGTTATCCCGCGATCAGAAGGTGATCGACGCCTACGCAAAGGATCCCCTCGTACACGATAAGATCACCGCGCGCCTGTTCGTGGAACTTTTCGACTCGGGCGATTGGGCCTTGAATCACGCCGCCGAGTTTTCGCTACCCTTCCTGCTCATGCACGGTAGCGCCGACCGCCTCACCTCGGCCAATGCCAGCCGCGAATTCGCCAGGCTCGGCGCGAAGAATCTCACCCTGCGCATCTGGGACGGATGGTTCCACGAGATCCATAACGAGGTCGAACAGGCCGAGGTCTTCAAGGTCATGGTCGGCTGGCTGGATGCGCAGCTCGCCGCTTGAGCAGACCAGCCCGATACAAGTCATCGTCCCGCAGGCTTTGATCTGCGGGACGATCTGTGAGATGAGAGTTCATTAACCTTTCTAGACAAAACCTTTTGAACGTGGGAAAATTTTGACCCAACCTCATTGATTAAACCTAGGAGAAGAGCAACATGACCAAAGAATCAGGGATGAACAAACGTGAGTTGCAGCGCGAGAAAATACGCCGCGCCAGGCAGCGCGACAAGCAGAAAGTCATCTGGGTTGTGGTCGCTTTTGCAGTGATTTTTGTTGGGATTCTCATTGCTCCCAACCTGATGCCGGCCGGCGCCATTGCCACGCCCGAAGATCCCATCACCCGCGCGCAGGTGAAAGACAACGGGGCAGGCGATCCGAATGCGCCGATCAAGATCGAGGAATATTCCGACTTTCAGTGCCCGTATTGCGCCGTTTTCTCCAAGCAGACTGAGCCTTATTTACTCAACGCCTACGTTGAAACGGGCCAGGTCTACTTCGTGTATCGTTCCTTCGGCGAGTTCATCGGGCCTGAGTCGCGCGCCGCGGCCGAGGCCGCCTATTGCGCCGGTGACCAGGGTAAATTCTGGGATATGCACGATCTGCTCTTCGCCAATCAGACCGGCGAGAATGTGGGCAACTTTACCAATCGGCGCGTGACGGCTTTCGCGGAAAAGCTCGAACTCGACATGGATGTCTTCACCACCTGCTTCAACGGCGGCGCGTACAGCAGCCGGGTCGATCAGGATGGCGTGGATGGACGCACCGCGGGTGTCCAGGCCACCCCGTCGTTTGTGCTGTCCTACGTGGTCGACGGCCAGACCAGGACCGTCCTGATCGAAGGCGCCCAGCCCTTCACTGAATTCCAGGCCAAGATCGAGACCGCGCTGACTGAGATGGGCTTGAAGTAACTTTCCCCGCTGAAATCAAAAAAGACAGTTCATGTAGGGTGAGAGGAATCTCGCCCTACATGATTTTTAACTGCGTCAGCACCCACACGATCAGCGGAGCAATAGCCAGCGAGGGCAGGAAATTCCCCACGCGGATGGGCTTGATCTCCAGCAGGCTGCTGAGGGCCAGCCCCGCCAGGATCACGCCGCCGGTGGCGGTCATCTCGGCGATCATGGCGTCGGTCAGGATGGCGCTCAGGGCGCCGCCCATCAGGCTGATGCCGCCCTGGTACACGAAGACCGGCAGACTGGAGAACAGCACCCCGATGCCCAGCGTGGATGCGAAGGCCAGCGAGGCGAACCCGTCCAGCACCGACTTGACAGCCAGCAGGCTGTAGTCGCCGCGCAAGCCGTCGTTGATCGAGCCGAGGATGGCCATCGGCCCGATGCAGAACAGCAGCGACGCGGTCAGGAATCCGCGCACGAAACGGGAGTTGGTGCCGGCCGGGGCGGCCTCTCCAGCCGAGGGCCCGGACGCGAAGCGCGCTTCGAGGAATCGGCCCAGGGCCTGGATGCCATCTTCGATCCGCAGCCACTCGCCCACCAGGGTGCCGATCAGCAGGCTGCCCAGCACGATCAACTGGTTGCTGCTCTTGAAGAACATTTGCAGGCCCATGGCGGCGGTGAACAGGCCCATGCCCGCCACGACGGTCTGTTTGAGTTTCTCAGGGACGCGCGAGCCGAACAGCAGGCCCAATCCGCCTCCGATGAGAATGGTGATGACGTTGAGAATGGTACCGGTCATGAATTCTCTTTTGCGAGCGAAGTGGATTTTCCCGCCGACTGGTTTTCGAGCAGTTCGAGCACGAAGCACAGTGAGGACAGGCGGTTGAGGTAGCGCTGCAGGTCGGGGTTTTTGATCTCGCCCGTGTCGAAGAGCGCCACCACGCGGCGTTCCGCGCGGCGGATGATGGCGCGCGCCAGCGAGAGGGCCGCGCCGCCGGGCGTGTCGCCAGGCAGGATGAACTCGCGCGGCATGCCCACGATGTGGCTGATGGCGTCGGCCTGCTGCTCCAGCCAGGTCACGCGCGCCGCGTCGATGGCGCGGAAGCGTTCGGCGTTCTCGGGCGTGGCGGCCACTTCGGCCATCAGCTTGTAGAGGTCGCGTTGGGCATCCAGCAGGATGGGCGCGGTTTGCGCGGCGGAGGTTTGGGCGCGCGCCAGCCCCAGCGCGGCCGAGGCTTCGTCCAGTGCGCCGAGCGCCTCCATGCGGTTGTGATATTTGGGCACGCGGCCTTCGCCGATCAGGCCGGTCGTGCCGTCGTCGCCTTTGGTGGTGTAAAAAGTCATGCGGCGATTATACCCGTGAGTGCGGCGGGATTATGGCGTATAATTTTCGAATGATGTTAACCGCAGTTCACGCACAGATCATGCGCGAGGCGCTGGGCGAAATATTCAGCCCGGCGGGTCTCGCGGCGCTTATCGCCGCCAATCTCGGGCAGGATGACCTGCGCGGGCAGTTCGGCCACGACGAGTATCACTTCGACAACAATGCCTTCGACCAGGGCTACGCTTACCTGGCCGAACAGCGCCAGTTGACCCTGGATGCGCTCCACCGTGGGGACATCCCCGCCGCGCGGACTGCCTTTGGCCGCTTGACCCACACCGCCCAGGATTTCTACGCCCATTCCAACTACGTGGACCTGTGGCTGGCCCGCCAGGCGGATCCCCCTCCTTCCGCCCCCGCAATCGACCCCGTGGACCCGGGCCTGATCGGCAACCCGGGCCTGCGCTCGGGCAAACTGTATTACCCGCAGGAGGCGCTGTATTTCTTCCGCCCCCTGCGCGAGTTTGCGCTTTCCATCCTGCCGCGCGACTCGCACGCGCACATGAACCTGGACTCTGCCGAGCGCGGCCTGCGTTTCGAATATGCCTTCCACGCGGCGGTCAAACGCACGGTCATCGAATTCGAGCAGGTCAGGGCTGCCATCTCCGCTGCGGAGTTGTCCGCCTTCACGGCGTGACTTTCCACTGGTCGGGTAAAGCAAGTCTATGGATTTGCTTTACGACGCGCGGCCGGCTGTTTTTGAAATCGAACCCCCGAAAGGTATAATGAATATATGGATATCAAAACCCAAGTCAACGAATCCCTGAAAGAGGCCATGAAGACCAATGACGACCTGCGCCGCCGCACCCTGCGCATGGTCATGGCCGCCATCAAACAGGTCGAGGTGGACAAACGCGCCGCCCTCGACGATGCGGCCGTCATGGCGCTGATGCAAAAGGAGATCAAGAATCGCCGCGAAGCGCTCAACGAAGCCCAAAAGGCCAACCGCGCCGACCTGGCTGCCGACAACGAGGCTGAGATCGCCGTGCTGGAATCCTTCCTGCCCAAGGCCATGCCCGCCGAGGAACTGCGTGCCCTGGTGCAGGCCGCCATCGCCGAGACCGGCGCTGCCGCTCCGTCCGACATGGGCAAGGTCATGAAGGCCGTCATGGGCAGGGTGGCGGGCCGCGCCCCCAACGACATGATCAGCGCCACCGTGCGCGAATTGCTGCAAAAATAATCAGGCCCCGTTTGACTCTTTGGAACGTTTTTCAACCGCGCACATGCGCGGAGTGGTGATCGGTTTCTAGGATCATGCAGACACGCCAGCCTGTGACGGCGCGCCTTCGCGCCTGGCAAATTCTTCTGCTCCTGGCGGCCAGCCTGGGGACCTATTTGTTGCTGACCATGCCCATCGGGCTGCGCCCCACCTCCCTCAGCGTGGACGTGGGCGAGGTGGCTCCGCGCAACTTGCAGGCTCCGCGCGAGGCGGAATACGTCAGCGAGGTGCGCACCGAGGAGGCGCGCGCCGCTGCCGAACGGTCCGTGGCGCCCATCTACACCCAGGCCGATCCATCCATTGCGCGCCAGCAGATCGAACGCCTGCGCACCGCGCTGCAATACATCACCCTCGTCCGCGAGGATGTCAACTCCACCCCCGAACAAAAACAAAACGACCTGGCGGCTCTCAGCGACGTGCGCCTCGATCCCGCCACGATCCAGCAAATCCTCGACCTGCCGGCCGCGCGCTGGGATCCGATCCAGCAGGAGACGCTCAGCGTGCTGGAACAGGTCATGCGCAACGCCATCCGCGAGGACAACCTCGAGTCGGTCCAGCGCACGGTCATTTCGCGCGTCAGCCTGTCCTTTCCCGAGGAGCAGGCCGACCTGGTGTCTGACCTGGCCAGGACCTTCATCGTTCCCAACAGCCTGTACAGCGAGGAATTGACCCTGGCCGCCCGGCAGGCCGCCCGCGATGCCGTCGAGCCGGTCGTGCAGAAGTACAAGTCAGGCGAGACCATCGTGCCGGGCGGGGAGGTCGTCACTCCCGCCGACATGGAAGCCCTGCGTGAGCTGAACATGATCACGCCCGGCAATCGCCTGGAGGATCTGTTGGGCGCGGGCGCCGTCACGGTCATATCGGCGGTCTTCGTTTCCCTGTACTTCTTCCGCAAGCGGCGCTCCACAGTCGTTTACAACTGGCACAGCCTGCTGGTGATCTCCATCGTGTTCATCGTCTTTTTGGCGGGCGCGCGGCTGGTCATCCCCGAACGCACGTTGCTGCCGTATTTCTATCCGCTGCCGGCGGCGGGATTGCTGCTCGGCACGCTCTTCGGCCTGGAAACGGGCGTTGCCATTTCCCTGGCGCTGTCGCTGCTCGCGGTGTACGGACTGCCCACTGCGACCGAACTGGCGCCCTACTATCTCCTGTCCTCGCTGACGGGCCTGTTGTTCCTCGGGCCGGCCCGTCGTTTTTGGGCCTTCCTGCGCGGAGGGGCGGGCATCACCGCGGCAGGCATTGCCACCATCCTGGCCTATTACGTTCCCATTCACCAGATCGATGCGGTCGGAGCCTTGCAGTTGCTCGGCGCGGTGGCCTTCAATGGACTGGCCTCGGCCAGCATCGCGCTCACCCTGCAATACCTGCTGGCCCAAAGCCTGGGCTTCACCACCGCCCTGCAATTGCTCGACATCTCGCGCCCCGACTTTCCGCTGCTGCAATTCTTCCTGCGCAATGCCCCGGGCACCTACCAGCACAGCTTGCAGGTGGCGAACCTGGCCGAGCAGGCTGCCGAACGCATCGGCGCGGATCCACTGCTGACGCGCGTCGGCGCCCAATTCCACGACGTGGGCAAGGCCAACAACCCGTCCTTCTTCATCGAGAACCAGCTGCCCGACAGCATCGACAAGCATCACGACCTCCCGCCCGAGGAGGTCGCCGCCATCATCATTCGCCACGTCACCGACGGCGTGGTGCTGGCGCGCAAGTACCGCCTGCCCAACCGCCTGATCGATTTCATCCTCGAACACCATGGCACGCTCATCACGCGCTACCAGTACAACCAGGCCCTCGAAGCCGCAGGCGGCGACAAGGACAAGCTGGACATCGAGAAATTCCGCTACCCGGGTCCGCGTCCGCGTTCGCGCGAGACGGCCCTGCTCATGCTGGCCGACGGCGTTGAAGCGCGCACCCGCGCCGAACGCCCCGCCACCGAAGAGGATCTGCGCGCCCTCGTCCGCAACGTGATGGACGTCGCCCAGCGCAACGGCCAGCTCGATGACACGCTCATCACCCTGCGCGACCTGACCCTGATCACCGATGCCTTTGTCACCACCCTGCGCGGACAGTATCATCCGCGCATTCAATATCCGAAATCCGAAGTGTCCACCCAGCCCGCCGACCCTACCCTTCCCATACAAAAGCCATGATAACCATCGAAATTCCCCCCTCCATTTTGATCGAGCCCGAGATCGTCGAGCGGGCTGTCGCGGTTGCGCTGAATCATCAAGCTGTCGAGGATGACGCCGACCTGACCGTTGTGCTGACCGACGACGAACAGTTGCAGGATCTCAACCGCGAGTTCCGCGACATCGACGCGCCCACCGACGTGCTCTCCTTCCCCGCCTCCGAGTCGGACCCGGAGACGGGCCGCCGTTACCTGGGCGATGTGCTCATCTCGGTCCAGCGCGCCGAGGAGCAGGCCGCCGCGGGCGGACATCCGCTCGAAGCGGAACTGCAACTGCTGGTCGTCCACGGCGTGCTGCACCTGCTCGGCCACGACCACGCCGAGGACAAGGACAAGCTGCGCATGTGGGCGGCCCAGGCCCAGATCCTGGCGCGCCTGGGGCTGGCAAACATCAAGATCAGTGAGTAACATCATCGCGCTGAGCGGAGTGAGGACGTTCCTTGTCCGAACGCAGTCGAAGCGCCTACCCTGGTGGACTCGTGAATAAAATTTACACCTTCCTCCTTTCCCGCTGGCATTCCTTCGGTCATGCCTTTCGCGGCTGGGCCTACGTGCTGCGCACCCAGCACAACGCATGGATCCATGCCGTGGCGGCCACGCTGGTCTTCCTCATGGCCTTCTGGCTGGGAGTCCCGCCGCGCGACTGGGCGGTGCTGATCATGACCATCGCGATGGTCTTCACGGCCGAGTTCATCAATACCTCCATTGAAGCCGTGGTCGACCTGGCCAGCCCGGTGCATCATCCGCTGGCCAAGGTGGGTAAGGACGTGGGCGCCGCCGCGGTGTTGATCGCCGCCCTGGCCGCCGTGCTGGTCGGCCTGCTCATCCTCGGCCCGCCGCTATGGGCCAGGCTGGGGATGTGGTTTGGTAATTGGTAAATTGTGATTGGTAATTGGTGAGGAGGCTTTTATGACTTTATCGTTTGCGTTTGGAACAGTCGGCTCCCCGACGGGCACGCCCAAGAAACCGGGCGGCTCGGTCGGCGCGATTGAATTCAGCCAGTCCATCGGATTGGGCGCGCTCGAACTGGGCTGGGTGCAGTCGGTGCGCGTGACCGAGGCCACCTGCGCGTTGATCAAATCCACGGGCGCGGAGCAGGGCGTGGCGCTCAGCGTCCATGCGCCCTACTTCATCAACCTGAACGCCACGGACGAGGAATGGCCCAAGTCGCGCAAACGCCTGATGGACGCGGCGCATTACGGCAACCTGGCCGGGGCCACGGACATCATCTTCCACCCGGGCTCCTACTTCGGCGGCGACCCGGCCGAGGTGTTGAAGGTGGCGATTCCCCGCCTGCAAGGCTGTGTGGATGACCTGCGCCAGGCGCGCAACCCCGTCACCCTGCGGCCCGAGACGATGGGAAAATCGGCCATGCTGGGCTCCTTCGAGGATGCGCTGGCGATGAGCCAGTCCATGCCGCAGGTGCTGCCCTGCCTGGACTTCGCCCACCTGCACGCCCGCCCCGGCGACGGCACGATGAACACATACGAAGAATGGGCGAAGTACCTCGAAGCCTATCAAAAGGCGTTGGGCAAAAAGGCGCTTAAGCAACTGCACATCCACCTCTCGGGCATCGAATACGGCCCGAAGGGTGAGAAGAATCATCTACCCCTGGCCGAAGCGGACTTGAACCTCACGGCGCTCTTCCAGGCCCTGTACGACTTCGGCTGCGGCGGCCGCATCCTGTGCGAGAGTCCCATCATGGAAGAGGATGCGTTGAACATGAAGAAAGCCTGGATGAAGGTCAGCGGCGAGAAGGAATAGTAATGTTTGACATTGACAAAATTTGTGATGACTCCAAGAAAGGAGGCTTTTATGGAAATCACAATAAAAGAGTTTAAATTGTCGTTTTTCGAAAGCATTCTGGCAAGGAGGCTTTATAAAAAAAGCCAATCCAGGAAAGAGTGGAGGCAATACTACATAATATCTGGCGCTTTGCTTCTATTCGCAAGTTCACCACTTTTTCTGGTCGGTATGTTCTTTCCTGATCAACGCTTGGAGATTATCCGCATTCTGGGCGGCTTGCTCATGTTTTTTTCGAAGATATTTTTATTGGCAATATTAGCTGGGATGTTTGCTGGAATGTTTATTGCTATTATTCGGTGGATCTTTTTTACGGCAAAACATTCAAAACTTCCTGTGGATTTTATTGCATTCACACCAGAGGGTATTGAGGTGGTTCAAGGTCACGTCACTACAAAAACCGAATGGTTATTTTACAAGTCTGTGGTGGAAGATGAAAGATTCCTTCTTCTGATAAAGAATAAAAAATCCTTTGCTGTGATACCGAAAAGAGCCCTGACTTCCGATCAACAGGATGCATTGAAGAATTTATTCAAGGAAAACATTCATGAATTCATAACTATGGATTGATATTGATCTGGCTGACAGCAAAACTCTGAATACTTTCTTGTTTTGTAATGTGCTTTATTGTTGACTTGTGTTTGGATGTTTGCTTGTGATGACAACGTGAAATCTCAATATCAACTTCTTTTTGCGAGGACAAATGGACTTCATTACATTTCTACTCAAGGCCAAACTGAAGACCTACTCCGCTGGCGGGCAGGCCGACCAACGCGATCTCGAAGACGGCACGCGCGAGTTGACATACCGCGAAGACGATTTCTTTTACCGTGACCGCTACTTTGGCTTCAATCCCTTTGTGGGCGAGGAAGTGGTCTGGCAAAACGGCAAGGCCATTTGGGCCATGAACTATTACGGCGGGGTAAGTGATGATTCTGTTGCAGGCCAGGATGTCTATCTCTTCCTGCAAAAGGCCATGCGGCAGGTGAGCGCCGAGCGTCCGTTCCGCGGGCCGAATGAATACCAGGAAGGTGATTTCGTTTACGAGGATCGCAGCGAGGGCAGCGTGGATTCATTCCTGGGTGGAGAGACGATCCATTTCCAGGGCAGGCAGGTCTATTCCTTGAAATATCATGGTGGGAAGGTGGGATGAATTACCCGTAGGGGCAAATTGCCAATTTGCCCCTAAATGCTGGGCGCGTCTTGACTCGGGGAATGATGTCATTTATGATGTCATATATGATGTGAAAGTGAGAAAAATGACACGCTACGCTTTAAATCTCCCCAACGAACTCAAACGCGACGCTGAACGGCTCGCAAAACAGCAGGGTGTTTCCCTCAACCAGTTCATCCTGTGGTCTGTGGCGGAAAAGGTGGGCGGCCTCCTGCAGGGATTGGATGATCCCGAATTTCCCGAAATCACCTATCGACGCGGCGCTTCAGGCTCCCTCGCCCCCGTGCTGCGCGGAACCGGGATTCGGGTTCAAACGATTGTCATAGCCGCCCAAAATACCCCCTCCGCTGAAATTGCCGAAGATTACGACCTGACGCAGACCCAGGTGCGGGAGGCGTTGGGATTCTATGAAGTCCATCGCGCCGAGATTGATGCGCACATCCAGGCCGAAGCCGCATTGGAACCCAAGGATGGATAAAAAGCTTCACCTGCATCTCGATGCCGATACATCCAGCAAGGCTTTGCATCATGCCCTGTTGGAGCGCGGGCACGACGTTACCCGCACGCCCACTGAGTGGATGCCTCTGGATGCCAGCGACGAAGGCCAACTGCTTGGCGCGACCGCACAAGGCCGCGCCATTTTCACTTATAACATTCGGGATTTTATTGTGCTTGGAGAACGCTACCCACATCATGCGGGCATCATTCTGGCCTTTCAAAGAAGCATGAGCCTGGGTGCAATCATCGACGCATTGGATCGCGTATTGCGCGAAACGAGCGCCGACGAATGGATCGGTCAAACGCGCTGGTTGAACGATTGGCGGGGATAGAGAATCATCCAGCGGGGCAAATTGCCAATTTGCCCTACACCATCAACCTTCTCGACACCTTCGTCAACAGCCAATACAACCCGCCCAGGATCGCGGCAAAGGGGATGACGGCCCAGCCGTTCGTGTACGTATCCCCCACGGCCAGGCGGGACAGGGTGGTGAGCGGCGAAATATTCGCCAGGGTGCTGAGCGCCGTGGCGGCCAGCAGCATCAACGAATAGATGAATTGCGAGCGTTCGCGATCCTTGAGCAGCACCGCCCCCAGGATGGCCGAGGAGGAGCTGAGTCCCGCCACGATCAGCGCCAGCAGCAGGATCCAGCCCTCGTGCTGGATGTCGATCCCGTTCAGTTCCAGCAGGGCCAGCCAGGCGGTGCACTGCACGATGGAGAGGATGACCGCCGCCGCAATCTTGGCCGTGATCATCCCGTTGATCGTCAGCGGCGCGGACAACAGCGTTTGCAGTGTGTTGTTTTCGACTTCCTCGGTCAGCGAGTCGACCGACATGCTGCCGGCCACAAAAGCGGGGAAGAACATCAGCATGGGCAGCAGCACCGAGTAGACGAACTCGAAGGACGTGGACGGTTTGCCTTTCAATCTCGTGTAACGCACCTCGGCCCCCTTTTGCGCGCGCAGGGCATTCTCGTATTGCTTGAGCGGTTCCTGGATCACCATGCGCACCAGCGAGCTGACCGTGTCCGACTCGGGCAGGTACAGCTTGATCTCGGTCAGGTTGTCCGCGTCCTGCGGCGCATCAACAATGGCCAGCACGTCCCCCGCCTGGAATGCGGCCTGCGCCTGGGCCAGTGTGGCGTAGGGCAGGACGTTCAGTCCGCGCTCGCTCATGAAGCCCGCCAGCGGGTGCTCCGCCCCGCCGACGATGCCGATCTTGATGCCCTCGCCGCTGAATTGCAGGATCGTGTCCGCGTCGTACAGCGAGAGCACCCCCAGCAGCAGCCCGGACGAGAACGAAGCGATGAACAACTGGATCAGGATCGAGATAACGATGGTGCGGTCGCGGATGACCGACCCCAGTTCCTTTTTGACGACGGCCAGAAACGGGCGGATCACAGCCCACCTCGCATCACGGTCAGGTTGTAGAAGAAGTGCGCCAGCGTGCCCAGTCCCAGCGCCAGCCAGTAGGGGAAGCGCAGTTTGACCCGCAGCAGCGTGACCGCCGCCGTGAAGACAAAATGGGCCGCCAGCGGAATCAGCAGGAGCATGCCCGCCCCGAACAGCGCGCCCGACACCCGCGCCTGCGACACCATGCTGATCGAAACCAGCAGCAGCAATTTCTCGCCGATCAAAAATCCCAGCGCCGAGAGGAAGGACAACCATAAGATGTCGCGCACCGAACTCACGGCGCGATGCTCGGCCAGCACCACGATGCCGATGGTCTTGACCACCTCCTCGATCAATGCAGAGGTGACCAGGGTCGCGCCCAGGATCAACCGCACGGGCAGGTTGGCGGCGAAGGCCAGCATCATGACCTGGGCCATGTACACCGCGGGGATCACCAGCAGGCTCCACAGGGTCACAGCCAGCGACGGGCGGGTGTGCGCCATCATCAGGTAGATGGCATCGGTGATCTTGCGCGTGATGGGTTTGTAGCCCATCAGGAATTCCTCGTTGAGCATGCGCGTCCCGGCGAACATGGCAAAGCCGAAGACCGCCGCCATCGGCAGGGACGGGAACAGGTACTCGCGCCAGCCGAACGGCTCCGCGCGGTACATCTTCACCGCCAGGGTCAGCGGCGAGATGTAGGCCAGGTCGTTGACGTTGGTGAACATGGCCGGGAAGACCAGATAGGCGGTCGTCAGCGTGGTCACCAGCATGGAGATGAAGGTCGTGTCCTTGAAGGTGCGGTAGAACAGCGGCACCATCAGGTAGATGGCAAAGATGAACAGCGTGGTGGGCGCGAAGATGGCCAGCGCCAGCGGCACGTTCCCCCCGGTGATCATCGCGATCAGCACCGTGGTGAAAAGCGCAAAGATGGCATAGGGCAGCATCTTGCCCAGGATGATCTGGAAGGGCGTGATCGGCGCGGAAAGCAGGATCGTCAGGCGGCGGTTGGACTTCTCGTCCATGAAACTGCTGGTGAAGAAGATGCTGATGAAGGTGATCGGCAGGATGTAGATCAGCGCGACCAGCACCTGCGTGAACGGCGCGGGTGGAGGAGTCAGCGAGGGGATGATGACCTCCTCGGGCTTCGTGACGGTCTGTCCTGCGGCCTGGTCGCCGTTTAGGTAGTTGATCCCCACCCGCAGCGGAAAGGCCTGCTCCCCCGTGAAGGAATTCCCAACCCGCACCAGTTCCTGTTTCTCCAGGTATTGCTTGAGCGCCCGCACCGCAAACTGCGACTTGTCATCCGCGCGTTCGATCACCCGCGCCCCGTCGATCCACACATCGATGGCGTGGCTGTCGAGCAGCGCCTGCCCCTGTTGCGCGTCGACCTCGACCACTGCAAAGCGGCTGTCCTGGATGACAGGCACGTCGCCCGAGACGCCGACCCGGTACAGGCCGTTGCCGAGCGCCACCGAATTCCGCAGGGAAAAGGCCGAGAGGCCCAGCATGGCCAGCAGCAGGAGCACGGCCAGCGGACTTGCGCCGCCGCCGAAACGTTTGCGCAGGCGCGTCACTTCGCGCCAGGCGATGACGAAAATTTGATTCATGGAAATGTCCGTTTTGGGTGGGGTACTTTGGGATAAAATTGCGGCATGATCCAACTTGAGAATGTCACCAAGCGTTACGATGATACTACCGTTGTCGACAGTCTGAACTTACAAATCCATTCAGGCGAGATTGTCGGCCTGATCGGTCACAACGGCGCGGGCAAGAGCACCACCATGAAGATGATTGCGGGGCTTGTGGAGCCGACTTCAGGGAAGGTGCTCGTCATGGGTCAGGACATGCAGAAGGGCGGCACGCACGTCAAACAGCGCATTGGCTACCTGCCCGAGGAGAGTCCGCTCTACGAGGCCATGACCGCCGAGCAGTATTTGCTGTTTTTCTCGGAACTCTACCAGATGCCGCGCCCCAAAGCCCTCAAGCGCATCGACCAATTGCTCTCCTCGCTCGACCTGGCTGAGAAGAACAAGCTGACCGGGGAATTCTCGAAGGGCATGAAACGCAAGACCGCCATCGCGCGCGCCCTGCTGCATGACCCCGACCTGTTGATCCTCGACGAACCCAACTCGGGGTTGGACCCGCTGACCTCCTTCTTCATCATCAACTATCTCAAGACCCTGCGGCGCGAAGGCAAGACCATCCTGCTCAGCGCGCACAACCTCTTCCACGTGGAGACCATTTGCGACCGCGTGGGCATCATCAAGAATGGCAAGCTGCTGGTTCTCGACACGATGGACTCCATCCGCGCCCGGCTGGGCAAACGCGAGTACCAGGTGCTCTTCCACACGGACGAGAAACTCGATTACGAACAGGTCAACGGCAACTACATCTTCCGCACCGCCGACGTGGACGGCATCGCGCACATGCTAGAAACCGTCTCCGCCAACGGCTGGACATTGATGGACCTATCCATGCGCGAGTCGGCGCTGGAGGAAATTTACGTCAAGTTGATGACCGGCGTCTGAGACGGGACTTCGAGATGGCCGCCGCTCCACAACTTCGCTGGCACGACCCCGCCTGGCAGGAACAAGCCCATGCCTGGATCCGCGCGGAGGCGGAACGGAATTCCATCCAAATCACAGGCGGGATCGAACAAAATCATGCCTACGCCTGGTCGACCGTGATGCGTGTTCCCACCGACCAGGGCCTGTTGTTCTTCAAAGCCACTGCACCGGAGACGATCTACGAATCGGCCTTGACGCAATTGCTGGCAAATTTGTATCCCGATTGCCTGCCCGAACTCGTCTCCGTGGACACTGCGCGCGGCTGGATGTTGATGCGCGACGGTGGCGGGCAGTTGCGCGCGTCCATCCGCCCCACGCGGGACGTGAGACCGTGGGAGCCTGTCGTCACGCGCTACGCCGAGTTGCAGATCGGGCTTGCTGAACATGTATCCGAGATTCTGGCTTTGGGGATTCCCGATCATCGCCTGGCAGCCCTGCCTGCGCTTTACAAACAATTACTTGCTGAGGAATCCAACCTGATGATCGGCCAGGAGAAGGGGCTGACCTCCGCCGAGTTTCAGCAACTGCAAGAACTGACGCCGCGCTTCGGGCAAATATGCGTCGACCTGGCCGCGTTTGGGATTCCCGAATCGCTCAATCATGGGGACTTCCATGATGGCAACATCCTCGTCAAGGACGGGCGCATTACCTTTTTCGATTGGGGCGATGCTAGCGTGACCCATCCCTTCACGTCGCTGCGGACTTTCTTCGTCAGCATGGAGATCGCTCTCGATCTCGAAGATTTCGCCCCGCCCACGTCCGAGATGATTGCTTTGCGGGATGGCTATCTCGAATGCTGGGAAGGCTTTGCCAGCAAAGAGCAATTGTTGAAGGCATACCACGTTTCGCGTCCCGTTGCGTCGATTGTCAAGACACTTGCATGGCATCAAACCATTTCCAGACTCGATGGTTCCCTGCGCGAGGAATATGCCTGGATCGTGCCTGAGCTGCTGCGGGAGTTCATGGTGTATGAGAGCATGTTGAACGGCTAGATCATCACGATTGGAATGATTGGAGAACAGCATGGCAGATTATGATGCGATCGTGGTCGGCTCCGGCGCGGGCGGATTGACCGCCGCGGTGGCACTCGCTCAGGCGGGCAAAAAAGTTCTTGTCCTCGAACAGCATGACCGCCCCGGCGGCTGGACACATTCGTTCACGTTGAACGGCTACCGCTTCAGCCCGGGTGTGCATTACATCGGCGACCTGCACGAGGGCGGCGGGTTGCGCCGCATTTACGATGGGCTGGGTGTCTCGCAGGATCTCAGCTTCGTGGAGCTCAACCCCGATGGCTATGACCATATCTTCATCGGCGACCGCCGCATCGACTTTCCCAAAGGCCGCGAAAATCTCATCGAACGATTGAAAGGCGAATTTCCGCATGAGGCCGGCGGAATCGTTTCGTATTTCGCCGACATGGCCGCGATGATCGAGGGACTACGCCGTCTCGGCAATTTGTCCAACCCGCTGCAATCGGCCATGAGCGCACCGACCGTCCTCAAGTGGATGCGCGCCACGGGCAAGGACTTCCTCGATGCGCACGTCAGCGATGCGGTGCTCAAGGGCGTTCTCTCGGGCCAGGCGGGCGACCACGGCCTGCCGCCTTCGCAGGTCTCGGCCTTCATGCATGTTGGCATTACGCATCATTACCTCGACGGCGGATACTATCCGCTGGGCGGGGCCTTCACGCTGCCGCGCGCCTTCGTCAGGGCGCTGAAACGCGCGGGCGGCGGGATCAGGCTCGGGTCCAGGGTCAGGCGGATTTTGCTCGAGGGGCGGAAAGTCCTGGGCGTGGAATTGGAGTCGGGCGAGGAAATCCGCGCAGAGGTCGTCATCTCCAATGCCGACCCCGAGGTGACCTTCGGCCAGTTGATCGGACGCGACCACCTCCCGCCCCGGCTGCGCCGCAAGCTGGATTCCGTTAAATATTCGACCTCGTGCCTCAGCCTGTTCTTCGCCACCGACATGGACCTGCGCGCCGAGGGACTCGACTCGGGCAACATGTGGTATTACGACCACGCCGACGTGGACAAAATTTACACGGACGGCCTGACGGATGCCTTGCTGAATGAAGAGACGCCGCCCGGCCTGTTCCTGACCACCACCACGCTGAAAGACCCATCGAAGAAACATTCGGGACATCACACCTGCGAGTCGTTCGCGTTCGTGGGCTATGAGGCCTTCGAAAAATGGGCGCACACGAAATACGGCGCGCGCCCCGCGGACTACGAGGCGATGAAGGAAGACCTGGCCTGGCGCATGGTGCGCGGATTGGAGAAGCGCATCCCCGGGCTGAGCAGGCATATCGTCTATTACAGCCTCGGCACGCCGCTGACCAACGAACATTATCTCAACGCCACGCGCGGAAATTTATACGGCATCGACAAGCGCCCGACGCAGGTGGGGCCGTTCGGCTTCACCGCGCGGACGGAGTTCGAGGGCCTGTACCTGTGCGGAGCCAGCACCACCAGCCACGGCGTGGCGGGCGTCACCGCCTCGGGCATCGATGCGGCCAAGGCCGTGCTCCACTGCCGCACGCGCGATATTTTAACCCAAAGCGGCAGCGGCCCGCTGTTCCTGCCGGCGGAGGATGTCAGTTTGTGGCCGGAGAATTTGAGGAGCAAGATGGAACAGGGGGAGGCGACGAAGGAAGAAGAGGAGAGGGAAGTGTAATCACGAAGGATACAAAAAGACCCTAAAGGTTTGAAAAACCTTTAGGGTCTTGCTTTCCTGTTATTACGCCCCCGCCGCCTTGAACGCCGCGCTGACGATCTCCTGCGCTTCAGCGAAGATGCGGTTCAGGTGCGCCTCGTCTATGAAACTTTCGGCGTAGATCTTGTACACATCCTCGGTGCCGGAGGGGCGCGCCGCGAACCAGCCGTTGTCGGTCACGACTTTGAGGCCGCCGATGGACGCGCCGTTGCCGGGCGCCGCCGTCAGCCGCGCGGTGATCTTTTCGCCGGCCAGCGTATCCGCTTTGACATCCTCGGGCGCGAGATTTTTGAGCACATTCTTCTGCGCGGCGTCCGCCTTGGCGTCGATGCGCCTGTAGACCGGTGCGCCGAACTTCGCCGTCAGGTCCTGATAATGCAGGCCCGGGTCGCGCCCGGTCAGGGCGGTGATCTCCGCCGCCAGCAGGTCGAGGAGGATGCCGTCCTTGTCGGTCGTCCAGACCGTGCCGTCCTTGCGCAGGAAGGAAGCGCCCGCGCTTTCCTCGCCGCCGAAGCCGAAGGAGCCATCCACCAGGCCATCCACGAACCATTTGAATCCCACCGGGACTTCATTCAACCTGCGGCCCAAGTCCTTCGCCACGCGGTCGATCATGGATGACGAGACCAGCGTTTTGCCGACTTGCGCATCCGCACGCCAGCTCGAGCGGCTCTTGTATAGGTAGTTGATCGCCACCGCCAGGAAATGATTCGGGTTGAGCAGGCCCGAGGACGGAGTGACGATGCCGTGACGGTCGACGTCGGGGTCGTTGCCAAAGGCGATGTCGAAGTCATCCTTCAGGCGGATCAGCCCCGCCATCGCGAACGGCGACGAACAATCCATGCGGATCTTGCCGTCGTGGTCGACGGTCATGAAGGAGAAGGTCGGGTCGACCGCGCGGTTGACGACCGTGAGGTTGAGTTTGTGGATGTCGGCGATGCCATCCCACATGTTGACCGCCGCGCCGCCCATCGGGTCGACGCCGATGCGCAGGCCGCCGAGTTTGTCCATCTCGATCACGTTGCCCAGGTCGCGGACGTAGGGCATGACAAAGTCGTGGAGTTGCGTGGTGCTGGCCGCGCGCGCCTGTCGGAGCGGAATCCGCTTCACGGCTTTGAGCCCGTCGCGCAAAATTTCGTTGGCGCGTTTCTGCACAACGTTGGTGATCTCTGGGCCGGCGGGACCGCCGTTGGGCGGGTTGTATTTGAAGCCGCCGTCCGCGGGCGGATTGTGCGAGGGCGTGATGACCACCCCGTCGGCCAGTCCGCTGGTGCGTCCGCGGTTGTAGGCCAGGATGGCGTGCGAGACGACCGGCGTGGGAACGTATCCGTCCGCAATGCGGATCTCGATGCCATTGGCGGCGAAGACTTCGATGGCGGTCGCCTCGGCCGGTTCCGACAGGGCGTGCGTATCCTTGCCGATGAACAGCGGACCCGTAATGCCCGCCTGCTGTCGATACTCCACCAGCGCCTGGCACACGGCCAGGATGTGATCCTCGTTAAAGCCGCCCTGGGTCGAGGTGCCGCGGTGCCCCGAGGTGCCGAATGCGACCTGCTGCGCAGCCTCCTGCGGGTCGGGATGTCCCGTGTAGTACGCGGACACGAGGCGGGGAATGTTCGTTAATAGTTCACGCGGGGCGGGCTGACCGGCAAGCGGGTGGGACATGGCGACCTCCGAGGACAAAGAGTTTTGGCTATTATAGCAAGGTGTTTTACAGGGTGGAGAAAATCTATTTGCCTAAATGACGGACACAGGAGGGCGGAGGAGGCCTCATTCCTACCGTCCAGATTTCCTCTTCTTCCTGCCCTTCCGCATCAACCCCTCGATCCACGCCACAAACGGCTCAGCGGGCAGATACTCCATCAGCCGCCAGGGCTGCAAACCGCGCGCGGAAAACACTGCATTAGCCGCCTCGATGCCCGTCAGGCAGGCGCGCTCCAAAAAGAAGGCGGGCGCGGGATGCCGCACCCAATCTCCCGCGCAGAACAGATTTGTCCACGGCGTTTCGATGCCCAGGTGTTTTTCCTTCGGGCCCACAGCGGGCAGGGTATGCGTCTCGGGGTTGCGCTGCAAGTGCTGACCGATGCGATGTCCGCGCAGTTCGGGCCAGGCCTGCTGCACATCGGTGATGGCCTGCGCGATCAGCGCCGCATCGGGCTGGGCCAGCGTCTCGGGCGGGCCGTAGACATGTACCTCCAGCGCCGAGCCGCCCATCTCCCGCGCCCAGCGTCGAAACGGATTGTAGAGGCGATCCAGCCAGAAATAATTATGCACGGTGAAATCGCCCGTGAAGATGCCCGCCTCGGCGGTCGGGCGCGGCTGCGCGTCGAACCACAGGCGGATGACCGCGTTCGACAGCGCGCGCGGGAAGAATAACTTGTCCACCTCCGCGCCGAAACTCTCCGTCAGGATTTTCTTCGCATTGTTGGGATCGACCGCCAGGATGACCTGCGTCGCGCAGGCGGATTCTTCGCCCTGGGAGGTGTCCCACGTCACCTGCCACACGTCCCCTTCCTGGACGATGCGCTTCGCCCTGGACCCGAACCTGATTCTGCCTCCGAGTTCGTTGACCCTGGCTGCCAGCGGCTCACAGACGCTGGTGCCGCCCTCCTCGGGCAGATAGGAGAACATCCACGCGTCGCGGCGCAGCAACGTGTAAAAGCGCAGGAAGGCGATGAATCCCGAAATGGATACTTCATCGGGATGGGAGGAAAGTCCGTTGCGGGCCAGCCCGAGGAAAAACGACTTGAGCGCAGGCGACCATTTCTTCGTCATGTCGCCGAGCGTGATGCCCTCCATCGGCTGATTCTCGGCGAAGGGATCGATGCCCACCGCCATGATGAGTCCCGACCACACGTTGAACAGCGAGGGCCAGTCGCGCAGGTCGAGCATCCACAGGAATTTACGGCGCAGGAATAATTGCAGGTAATGAAATGGCGGCGGGATGAACGAGCGGCGGATCGCCGAGCCGACAGGCGCCATGCCCAGGAAGGAACCGTCCTTGTGAATCCAGTTCTCCTCCCGCGCAGGGACGAAGACCGGGCGCAGGTTGTGACGCGCCAGCATGGCCTGCAAATTGCGATACTGCGACCAGATGCCATGCACGCCATGTTCCAGCCGAAACGAAGTTCCGCCGACCTCGACCGTCTCCCCGCCTGCCAGCCGCCCGCCGATGAACTGCTCATCCGCTTCGAGAATCAAGGGATGCAGTCCGCGCTCGGCCAGGTGCAGGGCCGCGCTCAGTCCCGCCACACCCCCGCCGATAACGATGACGTCTGGATTCCAACGACTCCCGTCATTAGGTATCCAAAGTCTGGAGACTTTGGACTCCAAATCCTTATCCTGGAGCATAGGTGCCTGGATCCATCCCGCGGAATTTTTCGGTCAAATACTCGAACGGATGCGCCTGCATCAGCGACGGCTCCGCGTAGCACTGCTGAAAACAGGACACGCACGAGGTGGGCGCATCGCCGTATGTTTTGGCCGCCATCCTCCAAGCCTCGTCCCAGCTTTGAACGTTCAGCAGATTCACGGCGCGCCCGCCCTGCTCGCCGCCCGCCTTCTCCATCGGCCGGCACGGATAGGTCAGCCAGCCGTCGGGCAGAATGCGCGGAATGAGAGTCGGGTAACATTCGTAAGGGGTTTGATCGAGCAGCATCTTGAAATACGACAGACTCCCCAGGATCGGCGCGCCCTGCTTTTTGAGCGCGACCAGCTTTTCGATGAAGGCGCGGTATTCAGCGGATGTGACCAGTTCATAGCGCGGCAGGTTGTTGACCGACTGCGGCGAGAATGAAATGCGGATGTGGTTCTCCGCGCAGAAGGCCAGCAGCGCATCCAGGCCGGGCAGGGTCTCGGGCGTGATGACGGCGTTAAGGATCAACTTGAAATGGTGTTCCTTTTGCAGGGTAGCCGCTGCGCGCACATTTTCGATAACCGTGTTTGCGTACGCATCTGGCACGCTGACCTGGTTCAAGGTTTGCGGCTCCAAAGAGTCGAGGCTGACGATGAGACGGTCTACATGCTTCACCACGGAGAACACTGAGTCCACGGAGGTTTTTAAACGGCTTTTCTCCGTGTCCTCTGTGATCTCAGTGGTGGGTTTTCTGAATAGCAATACCCCATTGGTGATCAAACTAATCTCGCGGAACTTCAACTCATTCCGCGCATAAGCCAGCAACTCTGCGAGGTGCGAAACCAGCAACGGCTCCCCGCCTGTCAGCCACAGGCGGTCGACTCCCGAGCGGATGACGCGCAGGATCCGTTTGGCATCTTCCAGCCTGGGAGTTGGTGTGACCTGGTGATTGCGCCGCGCGCCAAAGTCTTCGCAGTAGGCGCAATTGAGATTGCACTGCATGGTCACGTAATACACCGCCAGGCGCGGCGCAAGGGTAAAGTCGCCGCGGGTCATCCTTAAAAGGTTTTGCAGATAAGGGAGCATCGCATGGATTATAAAACACGATACGCGGACCGCGCTTACAGTTCTGTCTGGCGTTCAAGCATCGAGAGGACAAATGGTTATGATAGGCTTCGATCAGATTGCGCTCGATGTCGGCATGCAGTGGAGTCTCGGTGTAGGGATGTTTCTCCGCTTCCTCGAAGATATACGCGGCGCAGGTTCCACACAGAAAATAACCGATCAGCACGCCCCGTGCGCGGTAGATGAACGAATTGATCGCCAGCGCATCCTTGCCCTTGAATTGGATCGCGCCAATGGGACGAATGGCGCAGCCCGGGCACAAGTCGCCGTCGTAGAACCAGAACGATTTGACGGCCGGGCCAAAGCGTGCCTTCGCCTGCATGTATAGCATTTTCATCAAATCCTCGGCAGAAAATTTGCCCTTGTCCGAATTTGCGTCTCGTCGATTTGATCTCGATTTCATGTTCTGGCCTCCTTTGAAAAGGGATTGGGAGAATGACGTGGAGCGCCCACCCGTGTTTCTCGATTATACAATACCCACGGTGCTGGGTATTGTATAATCAAAATACCCCAACCAGCCAACTCCTTGTGAAGCATCCCATGTCGAACCAACCGACCTTCCAAATGAATGCGTGGGACATCCTGCGCGAAAACGCCCTGCAGATCGTGATGTACGTTCTCGGCGCGATCCTGTCGGGGCTGGCCTGGCCGCCGCTGGCAATCCTCTACCTGGCGTACAGCCTGCTCTCGAACGTGCTGTACATGGCCTGGGTCTGTCCGTATTGCGGACATTACAGCCTGGGCACCTGCCCGGCTGGATTCCATATCCTGTCCGCGCGGCGCTTCAAGCCCAAACCGGGCGGGACCTTCAGCCGCGAGTTCCGCCGCAACGTGGCCGTGATGGTGCCCGGCTGGTTCCTGCCTCCCATCGTGGGCGTGTATCTGCTCCTGACGGGATTCTCGTGGGGCCTGCTGGCTTTGCTGGTCGTCTTCTGTGTCGTCGCATTTTGGTGGCTGCCTGAAAGCTCCAAAAAACATTGCGAAGGCTGTGAGACGGTTGACTGTCCGCGCAGGCCGAAGCCGATCAAGCTGTAGAAAGCAGATGTGAGGATGAATTCAAAAAATCCCCTTCCTTTTTCAGGGAAGGGGATTTTCATTGTCTGCGTTCGCTTCAGTCTTCCACGACTTCGAAATCGTGGGTAATCTCGACGGCATCCTTCAATGTGGCGTAGACCGAGCAGTATTTTTCCTCGCTCAATAAAATCGCCTTGCGCACCTTCTCGGGGTCGATGTCCTTGCCGACGGCCTGGTAGTGGATGTGGATCTTGCGGAATCGCCAGGGTGGGTCGTCGTCCTGGACCGCCTCCGCGCTGACCTTGAGCTGGCGCAGGTCCTGACGCTGTTTGCCCAGGATCTCCACCACGTCGTGCGAGGCGCAGCCGATCAGCGCCATGGGCAGCAGGTCCGAGGCGCTCACGCCCTTCGGCTTCTTCATAACGATGCGATGATTGTCAGTATCGCTGAGAATGAAATTCTCTTCGGGGTCCCAGTTGAGATGTACGAGTTTGTTTGCCATGCTCGCAGTATAGCATAGCCCCGGGCGGCAAAAAAGTCCCCCCGAATTGCATCGGGGGGACCTCGGGTTCGATGTTACTTCTTCTCTTCGGCGGGCTTGCTGGTGGTGGCCATACTCTCGCGGATCTGCTTGCGCAGCGTCTCGATTTCAGGCGAACGCTCGCCCTGTTCCGTCAGGGGCACGCCCATCTTTTCGGAGAGCAGCATGGCCATCAGGCCTTCGATCACGCTGCCGGTGCTGTTGTCGTTTTCGCCACCATTGCCTTTGATCAGGACGCGCGGCACAATATCCACGCCCGATTGCTGGATGGCTTCGGCAAACTTCTGGAGCACCTGCTGTGTCACCTGGAACTGCGGGCCGCCATACGCGCGCACTTGTTCCTCGGTAGCCAGAGCCTGGGCGATACCGATGCGGGCGATCTTTTCCGCTTCCGCTTCAGCCAGAGCGCGGATCTGTGAGGCCTGCTGGATGGAGCGCTGGTACTCGGCCTTACCCTGGTTGCTCTGGATGTTGATGCTCAACTCGGCTTCCGTCATCTTGGTCTGCATCTGGGCGCGGGACTGGGCCTCGCGCAGTTCGCGTTCCTTGACGGCGGCCTTTTCCTGCTGGTTGTAAGTCTCGACCTGCTCGATGGCCACCTGGCGCGAACGCAGCTGCATCAGGATGGTCTCGATCTGGGTGTCGCCCTCCGGAGAGGATGGCGTACCGATCAGCACTTCCTCCAACTCCAGGTTGTAGTGGGCAAACTTTTCCTTCATCTCCACGCCGGCCTGTTGCTGGATGGCCGAACGCTCCTGAAGGAGTTGGATCAGGGTGCGGGTCTGACCGACGTTCTTGAAGTAGGCCGACACCATCGGGTCGAGCGTCTGTTCGACCAGTTTCTTGATGTCGCCAAAACGCTGGATGACCAGCGGGGCCTTCTTGTAATCGATATGCACCACCACCGAAAGCGGCAGGGATGGCTCGAAGGCATCCTTCGTGATGAGCGAGACTTCGCTTAGATTTTCATCGAACTTATGAGCGCCAACCTGATTGCGAATCCACTTCAGGATAAAGTTGGTCGTCGGCACGATGGCTACCTTACCAGCGTACGTGTTGAACGCGTATTTGCCCGGCAGGAGCGGCTCGCTCCACACACCGCGGTTGCCAGTCAGAACCAGTTCGCCGTGGCGATATTCCATGCCCGAGAGGTCCGCGCCGGTTTCGCCTGTATAGGAAACCACCACGCCCACGTTGCCGACTTCGATGATCGTTTTCTGAATCATCTCGACGGTCGCAAACAGGCGGTTGACGTAGTACGTGCCTTCGACCAGCACCTGCAACTGGCGACCGCGGAAGCCGCCCGCCCTCAGGAAACGGTCGGAATCCTGGAACTTGTTGTGATACGTGGAATCTTCGGCAGGGTCGTCGCCCACGGTCGGGGCGATGATCTCGCCCTGGCGCAGGGATGGGCCGTCGTGGACGGTCACGATGCCGACCAGGTCGTCGGTATCCTTGATGATGACGGGGCGGAAGCCCTTGCGCTCATTGATGACCTCGGCCATCTTCTGGATGGTCTCGTTCTCTTCGCGGCTGAGCGGCAGGGTGTAAATACGTCCCTCGGTCATGACCACGAACTGCACCAGGTTGAAGGCATACGTGCCTTCGCGCAGGATCAGGCGCTGGGGGCCGCGCTGGCCGCCGTTCTTCAGGAAGGATTCCACGTCCTGAAAATCATGCGCGTCCACATTGGTCGCCAGAGTTTGGGTCGGATCGAGCGGTTTGCCGTCACGTGCGAAAATATAGCCGATCTTGCCCTGTGGGATGGTGATGAGCGGCATGGTGTGAACCACGTACTGGATCGGCATCAGGTAATGCAGACCACCGCGCAGCACCTTGGGTTGAAAACCTGCCTCACCGTTCAACGCGATCAGGCCCGATTTCACCGAACCTTTTCCGCTGAAACGTTTCTCCACAATGCCGATGCGGTTGTTCGGGATGAAGCGGATCCCCGACAACGCGATCAGCACCAGGATTAAGATGAGGATACCTAAAAGTACTCCTCCGACTTGCAAAAAACCCAGCATATCAGCCTCCTTTGTGCGTCAGCCTGGGTGCACAACTACATCTACGATGCCAAAATGGGGAGGTTTCGTACCTGCCCTTGGAAGTCATCGTGAAGAAAATCGTATCAAGGATAGCACTGTTTCTTGTTGCAGGGAATGGCATAATGGAAGGATATACCCCCAATTATGTGGGGCGGACGACTGTCCGCCCCTGCCAATCGGTTTACGGCGCTGGGAGGTTGCCCACCAGCCCCAGCTCGGGGGCGATGCGCCGCATGGCGGCGATGACGTTGCCGACGTGTTCCCACTGGTCGAGGCCGAAATCACGGGTGGCCACTTCGATGTTGGCGCGCTCGGCGCCCGCGGCAAAAGCCTTGTCCTTCCACTTCTTTTTGACCGAACTGGGCTCCAGGTCGTACAGCGAGCGCGAGGGACGCACCAGCGCCACGGCGGTGACGAAGCCTGTGATCTCGTCGCAGGCGTAGAGCGCCCTGCGGCGCAGGGTATCGCGCGGCACGCCGGTATGGTCGGCGTGGCTGAGGATGTCCTGGATGAGATCCTCGGGTACGCCGCGCTCGCGCAGGATGGGCACGCCGGCGGTCGGGTGCTCCTCCAGCGTCGGGTGGATCTCCCAGTCGAAGTCGTGGATCAGGCCGAGCAGGCCCCAGGTCTCCACATCCTCGCCGAATTTCTCGGCGTAGAAGCGCATGGCGGCCTCCACCGAGAGCATGTGGCGCACCAGGCTTTCGCTTTTCACGTATTCACGCACCAGGGCAAGGGCTTCGTCGCGGGTCATGGATTCTCCTTTTGTGGGCAAATTGGCAATTTGCCTTTACTTTTCGGCAAAAATGGGTTCGGGGTTTCCCAAAACGGGCATGGGCTTGGCGATCTGCACATCCACGACGGCGCCGAAGGTGGCCAGCAGTTCACGGGTGTTCCAGATCAGGCGCGAGATCTTGCGGTAATAAAAGTTGTTGGCCTTCACGCCGACCGCCTCGATGCCCAACGCGTTGCACAGGTACAGCGCGCGCGGCAGGTGGAAGTCCTGGGTGACGAGGATGGCGCGTTCGACGCCGAAGATGGCTTTGGCGCGATAGCAGGTGTCATAGGTGCGGCGGCCCGCGTAATCCAGCACGATGGCTTCATCGGGGACGCCCAGGTCGATGGCATACTGGCGCATGGCCTCGGGTTCGTTGTATTCCACGAAGCGGTTGTCACCGCTCATCAGCAGCTTCTCGGCCTTGCCGCTGAAGTACAGTTGCACGGCGGTTTCCACACGGTCGCGCAGGACGGCGGTGGGCGTGCCGTCACGGGTCAACCCTGCGCCGAAGACGATGGCCACCCGCTCGGCGGGGACCTGGTCCACGGGAAGGATGTGGGCGGCGGCGTAGAGGGCGGTTACCAATCGGGGGAGCAGCAGCCCGAGGAGGCCGAGCAGGCCAACGGTCAGGATGAAGCGGGTGATCCACTTGAAGATTTTTTTCCACATAATCGAAAATTCTATCTTAAAAACATGAGCGCGGATTAATCTCCGCGCTCATGTTTTTCGCGACTGCCAGTCTTACACGTACTTCTCGCGCAGGACGGAGGAGATGTAATCCATGCTCGCGACGACGATGGCGATGGCCAACATCTGCGCGCTGGCGGCGCGGTAGTTCAGCAGGTTGATGTTCTGCTGAAGGAGGAAGCCGATGCCGCCGCCGCCCACGAAGCCGATGATGGTGGACATGCGCACGTTGATGTCCCAGCGGTACATGGTGTAGGAAATGTAGGGCGGGATGATCTGCGGGATGACGGCATAGACGATGGTCTGCAGGCGGTTTGCGCCCGTGGCTTGAATGGCCTCAAGCGGGCCGGCCATGATGCTTTCGACCTGCTCCGAGTAGAGCTTGGCCAGGCTGACGATGGTATGCAGGCCGAGCGCCATGGCGCCCGCTAACGGGCCGATGCCCACCGCGATAACGAACACGAGCGCCATGACCAGCGCCTCGACGGAGCGCAGTCCGTTCAGCAAGGTGCGTGTGACGTAGTAGATCACCAGGCCGGTTGGCAGGGTGTCCTTGGCCTTTGTGAAGACCGCCAGCGCCAGCCCCAGCAAGGCGCCGGTCAGCACGGGACCCCACAGGGTATACCAGGGCTGGTCGATCCGGTACAGCCATTCCACCAATTGTCCGAGCAGGCCGAACGTGACTGCGCCAGCCAGGGTGGCGAAAACGATGTTGAACAGTTTCACGCTGGCGCTGGTCAATTTTTCCGCGCTGCGCAGCCCAATGCGGCCCATCAGACTGCTGAGCGCCGCACCGGCCGCCAGTCCTCCCAATGCCGGGGTGATGATGCTGACAATATCTCCGACCTGGAACAGGAAATTGCCCAGGAAGGCAAACGGACCTAACGCAGAGATGCCGGCCAGGCCCAGGTTTCGGGCGAGGCTGGCCAATTGGAAAAGGCCGAAGAAGCTGACCAGGATCGTCAGGAACAGGACACCCAGACGCGCCAGCCTCAGGTTGAGCGGTGGCTGGGTGATTTCCTCCTGCGGCAGCGCCCAGCGGATGCCCAGCCAGACCAGGGTGGGCATTAGAAGGATGGAGACCAGGTTGACGGGAATGTTTTCCGCAAAGGGATCGCTGAGTCCATTGACCCAGCGGACAACGAGATAACCCAACGCGATGCCCAGCGGCCAGCCCAACAGGGACAGCGCAATGCTGCTCAACGGGCTTTTGACCGGTTTCATCAAGTTGCGGGCCGCGATGAAGCTGAGCGGAATGGCCAGAAAGGTGCCAAAGGTGGTGGCCAGCAGGGCTAGGAATACGGTCTCGACGATCTTGTCCCAGGTGTCGTAGGCGGTGCGGGTCAGATGTGGCGTGCCTACGTTGTGACGCAGCGTGGCGCGCAGGTATTGCACATCCTCGCTGAGCCGTTCGGGCAGGATCATCTCATGGACAAAACTTCCGTCAGCGTCGGTCTGTACGTTATCGCGTCCGATCTCCACCACGTTGGTTGGATCGCTGCCGGGGATGAAGCGCAGCGGGCCTTTCGTGTCGGCGGCGAAGTTGTACCCTTCTACGCGCACCGTCTCCCCCGCGGCGGCGCAGGATGGCGTGACGATGAGGTACGGGCCGCTTTTATCAGGTTCCGGCAGTGAAGGGACTTCCCCAGTTGGGCAGGGCACGTATATCGGCGCGTTGATGATCTCTTCGGCCTGTTCGTATTCGAAAATCTCGGGCCTGGCCAACTCCCGCACAGCGCGCGTCAGGCTTTCCTGCCGCCGTTCGCTGCGCAGATCCTCCAGGTCGACCTTAGTAATTTGAAACCCGTAGGCGTAGACGAGCAGACCGGCCAGGATCGCCAGACCGAATTGAAGGGATTTCCAGGGCGAGGCTTTCTTGTTTTTGTTTTCCATCATGGCCTCCTCAACCCACCCGCTCGGCGTCGCGGCCGTAGATGTCTTTGAATTTCTGGTCATCGATCTCCCTGGGCATGCCCTCGAAGACCAGCTTCCCCTCGTTGAGGGCGACGACGCGGTCGGCGTAGCGATGCACTAGGTCGAGGAAGTGCAGGCTGCACAGCACCGTCACACCGTCCTTGTCGTTGATATCCTCCAGGTGCTTCATGATGCTGTGCGCGAGGACCGGGTCGAGGCTGGCGACCGGCTCGTCGGCCAGGATCATCTCGGGGTCCTGCATCAGGGCGCGGGCGATGCCCACGCGTTGCTGCTGTCCGCCGCTCAACTCGTCGGCGCGTTGGTTCGCCTTGTCGGCGATGCCCACGCGCTCCAGTTGTTTGATGGCTTTTTCCATATCCGCCTTGGGAAAACGATTTAACAAGCTCCAGGCCGGGTTGATGTAGCCCAGGCGGCCGGCCAGCACATTGGTGATGACCTTGGAGCGATGCACCAGGTTGAAGTGCTGAAAGACCATGCCGATCTTGCGGCGGATGCGGCGCATCTCCTCGGGCGAGGCTTTGGTGATATCCTCCCCGTTCCAGAGGATCTGGCCGTCGGTCGGTTCGATCAGGCGATTGATGCAGCGCAATAAAGTGGATTTCCCCGATCCGCTCAGGCCGATCACTGCCAGGAATTGGCCGTCCGGCACGTCAAAGCTAACATTGTCGAGGGCTTTGACGCCGCCATCATAAATTTTGGTCAGGTTTTTGATTTGAAGCATACCGAAATGTCCTGAGAAATAAGCTGGACGCAATGTGCACCCTGGAATGATACCAAGAAACGATAAAACCCCCGCGCCGATAATTTTTCACCACGGTCGATCCGCGCCCATCCAAAACGTGTTTGGGCTGCCGTCCCCGGTCAGGTTCCAGATATAAATTTGGGGCAGGAAGGATCTCCTGCCCCAAATTCTTTCAGTAAATGGGAAGTTCTATTCGGGAAGCTTGTAGCCCGTGGCGGCGACCATGGCGCGCACCATGTCATATTCGGCGTCGGTGGCGGGCGCAATACCCGACCAGCCATAGAAATCGGAGCTGCCGATCGAGCTGGCCCAGGCTTCGGTTTCGGCGAAAGCGAGCAGGGCTTCTTCGATCTTGGCGCGCAGTTCAGCGGGGAACTCCGGGCCGAAGGACAGCGTGTCGTTCGGGATGGCGGCGGAGACGGCCAGAACGCGCACCTTCTGCATCACGTCCGGGGCTTCCGTGCGGATGTTGGCGCGCGCATCGAGAATGCGGTAGCCGTCGCAGAGGAGTTTCTTGCCTTCGGCATCGGGAGCGCAGTTCGGGATGGAGGCTGCGGGGATCTCGTACTGCTCGAGGCTGGTGATCGTGCCGGCCAGGTAATCATCGTAGGAAAAGATGGGGGCGCCTTCGGGTCCCAGGGGGACGCTGTAGAAGACGGTGCCGAAGTCGACCTCGCCATTGTAGACGGCGGTGACGGTCTGGTTGTGGCCGCCGGTCTGAACCTGCTCACCGGGGGTGATGCCGGCTGCGGCAAGTTCCACGGCCGGGACCATGTAGCCGGAGGTCGAGCCCTGGTCGCCGTAGCCCCAGGTAGCGCCTTCCAGGTCGGCCAGAGTCTGGTATTCGCTGTCGCGGGCGACGATATATTCAGCCCAATAGACGGGATACCCAAAGCGGATCGCCTTGAAGGACACGTCCACGCCGCACAACTGGCTGGCAATGGCGTACCCCAGGCCGGGGATGAAGGCCATGGTGTCCGTGGGGGAGGCGCACATCTCTTCGACGGTCGCGGCGTAAGAGGTCGGGACGACCACTTCGAACGTCAAGCCGGTGGCTTCGTTGAGCGCCTGGGCCATGACCTCACCACCAGTGGTGATGATGTTGGCATCCACGGACGGGACGAACAGAACCTTGATCGGGTGTTCGGGGGAGCCAATTTCGGGCATGGGCGGCTCGGTGGGAGCGGCAGTGGGGGCCTCGGTCGGAGCTTCGGTGGCCGGGGCCTCGGTGGCCGGCGGCTCGGTTGGCTCGGGGGTGGCCGCCGTCCCGCACGCGGTCAGCACCAGGGACAGGGCGATCAGCAAGGCCATCGTCGCGAACAAAATACGTTTATTCATTTCTTCTCCTCTCAGAAGATTGGTTTGGTTGAGGGAAAGTCCCGTCAACGAACTGGATAATAACCCAAAATATTTGCCCAGACAAGTTACTTTTCTTAAAATATCGTAATTATCCAAATTACAGATGATTAACGAAATGTGCCTAAAAAGCAGATGCCCGCGATGGAATTCCCGCCTCGGGGGCAGGCGCTGCAACGCAAAGGCGTCCAAAGTCAGGGGACTTTGGACGCCTTTGCTCACATGTCTATGTTATGGTTGGTTGAGCAGGCTGTAAATATCCAGGCCTGAGGCTTCGAGGAGCCTGCCAAACTCCTGGTATTGGCTCTCGTCGGCAGGTTGAAACTCGTCGATGCCGTACACGGTCTGGATCAAGGCCCTGCCCTCCTCGGTGCCCATGATGTCGATGAAGGCGCGCAGCAGGCTCCGTTTGATCTCGGGGTTGAGCCTGGATGCCACGACGATCTGCTCGTAAGGAATGATGGCGGGAGTGCGCCAGATAACCATCACCCTGTCCATCACGTCCGGGTAGTCTTGCAGGAGGATGGGCAGGTCGCGGGCGTCGGTGTAGGTGGCGCCGAAGTCGCAGATGCCCTTGCTGTAGATGCCGCGCACCACGGTGCCCTGTCCCTCCAGGAAGGCTGCCTCGCCGATGCGCACCCCGGCCTGCTTTAACACCCCGAGCGGAATCACGTACCCGGACGGGGAGAAGGGATCGCTCCAGCACGGCTTGCGGTTGGTGAACTGGGCCAGCGCCTCATCCGCCTCGGCGGTGTTCTCGTCGCGCACCACGTCGTAGTAGCGTTTGAAATTCGAGTCATAGCGGGCCAGGAATTGCACCCCGTAGACTGCCTGTTCATCGCGCAATTTGGCGAGCAGGGCATTCACGTCGCCGTTTTCGGAGGCCAGGTAATACCCATAGGGTGTGAGCAGGCCGATGTGGGCGTTGCCGATGGAAAAGTCCTCGACCAGGTCGGCCTCGTAGGCGGGCGCCACGGTGACGATCTGATAGCCGGTGGCATCCTCGAGTTCCTGGGCCAGGGCGTTGGCCGCATCGATGGCGGTCTGGGAGCGGGTCGGGGAGGGGGCCAGGGCCAGGATCAAGGGATTGGCCTCGGTGCCAGGCTCGGACGTCGGCTGTACCTGGATGGTGGCGATGGGTGTGGGGGTGGGGAGTCCCAGGGTCGGTGTGGGCGTCGGCGTGGCCAGGAGCGGCAGGTTGCAAGCCGTGATAACGAACAGGGCGATGACCAGAAATTTTTTCATTATGGCTACTGTTGGGGTGGGTCCTATGCGGGGTCGATCTTCGAAAATGGGTTTGACTAATTCGGCGCGTGCGATCCAGAAAGGAGGCGGTTTGGAATTTGCAGGAATGTATGCCCGCAATGATACTTTAGGTTGCTATAATAGGACAAGTTTCAGAAGGAGACCAAATGAAAAATAACGGAAATGTGCTGTTCTCGGTTTTGATCCTGGTGGTGCTGCTGGCGGGCGTGTACTTTATCGTGCAGACCGTCCGCGAGATGACCTCGCAGGTCGCGCAGCAGGCATCCGCTCCGTTCCAGCAGGTGAACGAGGCCAATCAGGCTTTGCAAACCCAGGTGGCGCAGATGATGAATCCCACGCCCACGATCATCCCCGACCCGGTCACGTACATTTACGATGTGCGCGCGCTGGCCCGCCTGGAGACCATTCAGTATAGCGTGGAAAAGGTCATCACCGCCGAGCAAAACCAGGGCACGTTCGACTTCCTGTTCGGCGACCGCATGCTGTTCGTGGCGCACGGCGTCGTCATCGCCGGCGTCGACATGGAGAAGATCCAGCCGGGCGACATGGTACTGATCAACGATGTGTTGAACGTGCGCCTGCCTTCGGCGGAAATCTTCGTGGCGACGCTCGACAATCAGAAATCCTATGTCTACACCCGCGAGACAGGCCTGCTGACCAAGCAGACCGTGGACCTCGAAACGCTGGCGCGCCAGTCGGCGGAGGATGAGATCCGCAAGGCCGCGCTGGAGGATGGCATCCTGCAACAGGCCCAGACCAACGCCGAGGCGTACCTGCTCAGGTTCTTCAATGCGTTGGGATATAAGACGGTGATCTTCGTGCATTAAAGTCGAAGGTCGAAAGTCGAAGGTCAAAGGTTGCAGGCGTTGCCCTGAGCTTGTCGAAGGGTTGGGTGGTTGGCCTGCAACCTTCCTTTAGGCCTCAGAACAGCATCGAGGAGGATGTCATGAATTATGCGACCAGGGCAGGGGAACATCTTCTTCGACATTTTTTTGCTGCTTTTCTCAGTTTGCCATTTCCCATTTTGATCTGGGCTTATGTCAATCCTGCTGTGGAGTGGGTGATGACGGGGGAATACTCCTCCGCAAGTCTCCATCCCGACTCGGGAATGTTCGTTTGTTGCTGTTCCCTTTTCTATCTTTTCTTCTTCGCAGTTTTATCGAGCGCTTTCGATCTTTTGCTTGTTGAAATACTCCACTGGAAATTTTGGCTGCACACCCCTGCTTTTGCTGTGAGTGTTTTCCTGATTACCGGCATAGTGAGCCTTTGGATTGGTGTGTTGGCCGGGCCCATCGATTTTAGAGGCCTGTTTACAATCGCTTTTGATGGCAGCCTGTGGGGAAGCATGTATTGGGGGATTTTTGTTTTATCTGGCCGTATCTTTCTGCGCTGGGTACGGCTGAAATCATGATCTCTCCGTCCAGGCGGGATGCGCGTATTTGTCCCTGATCAATTCTTCGGCGCGCGCCAGCTCGGATTTTGAAACTTCCCCTTCTTCGAACGTCAATCCCAATTCGCTCTCGAACGCGTGGATGAAGGCCTGCGCGGCAGTCTCCCAATCCACGGGGTGACCGAGCACGGACTCGACCGTCGTGGCGCGGGCCAGCAGGCGCGCGGCGGCCTCTTCGCGGGCGAATTCGTCCGTGAAGAGCAGCGCCTGGCAGATGCGCGTCAGGTCGCCGCTCAGAGGCAGGGAGCCGTGTTGCAGCACACCTTCCCGCTTACGCGCCTGGGCCGAGCCGATCAACTTCCTGCCGTTGACCGTGATCTCGTACGTGGACGGCACCTCGAAGCAGACCGGGTTGAGCGACGGGCCAGACGCGCCTGCGTGTTCCTTCATCTCTACGGGCAGGCCAAGCATTTGTACAGCGCGCAGCAAAGCCCGGGCCAGGCGGTTGTAGGATTCGAGTACAGTGCCCGCTACACGCGGTTCATCGGCGGGAGTGGCCACGGAGTAGGTCAACTCGTCGGTGTGCAGGATGGCGCGGCCGCCGGTCAGACGGCGCACCACGTCCCAGCCGCGGGCTTGCAGGCGGAGCATGTCCACGTCCGCGTAGGATTGAGCATGCCCAAGCGAGAGGCAGGCTGGCGACCATGCGTATAGCCGCAGGGTCGGCAGCGAGTCGCCGCGGTGGATGTGTTCGAGGATGGCTTCGTCCAGGGCCATGTTCCAGGCCCCGCGGGCGGGGGGAGTTCGCAGCAAACGCCAGGTGGATGAATGAGACATATTGGCTATTTTACCGCCGCTCGTTTGGGGATAGACTCCATTCATGATCCGATATTTTGCTTTTTCGAGCGGAGGCGCGTACCACTTCCACGGTTTTGGGGAATGGAAGCTGCATGCGGATGAGAACGGTCATTTAATGGTGGAGCATGACGTGCTGGGTTCGGTGACCAAATTTGGCCCGTTCCAGTTGTCGGTGGACGAGACGGACCTGCTCTGGGGCCTGATCTCGGGCGCGGCTTTCGAACAGCGCCCCTCGTCGCCCGGCCCGGGCATACCCGATGAAGCCATGCTGGGATTCGCGCTTTCAGCCCGCGAGACCCTGCACAGCGTGCAACTGTGGAACAGCGATGCATTCGGGGACAAAGCCATCGTGCAGTTGCTGAATGAAATCGTCAGCCTGATCGAAAGGTACACCGGCAGGAAGCCGGTCCTGCGTTGAGATGAAACAGGAATGCGGACTTAAGTCCGCATTCCGTTTTTTACCCACACCTGGTACAAGCCCAGCCTGCCGCCCTCGCCATCCGACAAAAACGAATCAACCACGCGGAATCCCGTCTGCCTGGCCAGCGCGGAGAGTTCCTCCGCGGAGAAGTGATGGGCGTAACGCAGACCTGTGCCGCCGCGCTTCCAGTCGAGCAGATGGTCGCCCGCGTCCACGTCAGCGGAGGTGAGCCCTGCCAGCTCCCAAGGCTGGATGCGCGCCTTGAGTTTTTCGCTGTTCAGGAATTGCCAGTTGGAGAGGATGAAGCGGCCGTCATCGACGAGCAGTTCATGAACAGTGCGAAAAAGATTCAAACGGATCTCTTCGCTGGGAATGTGATGGAATACAGCAAAAGAAAGGACAACGTTTAACCCTTCGACAAGCTCAGGGCGGGCCGTTAAACGTTTAACGTTTTCCGTCCACCCCGGAGACGTAATATCCGCTTCGCGGAATTGCGCGTGGAATCCCGTCAGCGGGGACTCGGCCGCCCGCAGCAGGGGCAGGCTGAAGTCCAGGCCGAGGTAGGGGGCGCGGTGGCCGCGGCGGGCCAGTTCGCGCGCCACTTCGCCGTTGCCGCATCCCAGGTCGAGGATCGACTCGTCGCCGCGCAGTGAGTCCAAAATCCGCAATACGCCAGGCTGGAGGCGTCCGCGGGTGGCGGAGAAGGCATCCCCGAACTGGTCGTAGAACTCGCGGTTGATGGCGATCAGGCGCGCGGCAGTGGCCGAATTCATGGGGTCATTATAACGGGTATAATGCCGACATGTTTTTACCCTATGAGGTCAGGCGCCTCTCCCAGGAATTGGAGTCGAAATCGCCGCAGGAGATCATCGCCTGGGCCGTGGAGACGTTTTGGCCGGCCATCGTGCTGAGTTCATCGTTCCAGACGCAGAGCGTGCCGCTGCTGTACATGGCAACGCGCATCAAACCCGACCTGCCCATCTTTTTTCTGGACACAGGCTATCACTTTTGGGAGACGTTGATGTTCCGCGAGGAACTGGCCCACAAGTGGAATCTGAACGTGATCGACCTGCGCCGCGACGCACGCTGGGATACCTTTGCCCGCCAGAATGTGCGCAGCCTGCCGCTCGAAGACCCCAACCTGTGCTGTTACATCCACAAAGTGCTGCCCATGCAGACGGCCATGCACCAAAAGCTGGCCTGGATCAGCGGCATCCGCCGCGACCAAACCTCCGAGCGGGCGGGCGCCCAGATTTTGGAAATCCAAAAGGATGGATTGCTCAAGGTCAATCCGCTGTTGAATTGGACCCGTTGGGATGTCCAGGCTTACATGAAGGAGCACGACCTGCCCGCGCATCCGCTGTTCGAGAAGGGCTTTCGCAGCGTGGGCTGTGCGCCCTGCACCTTGGCCGTTGGCGTCAACGACGACGAGCGCGCGGGCCGCTGGGTTGGGCGCGGCAAGACCGAATGCGGACTGCACACCACCCTGTTCGAGAAGAACCTCGGCGAGGCCCAGCCCGAGTTCATCCTGCACCCCGCCTTGAACGGAACCTCGAAATGAACCTGAATGAACGCCAGGAACTCTGGCGCGCCAGGCAGGCGCTCACCCCCGAAAAGCTCGAGCTCGCCCGCCGCGTGCTGGAGGAAATCCGCGCGGGGCGTGAGGTCATGAAGGCGCTGCGCACCCACCCTGCGCCCGGCGGCGGGTACCTGGGCAAGGCCATGCTGGTGGCGGCCTACCAGCAAATGGTGGAGGCCGACCTGATCGAGGAGGATGCCGCCCTGCTGGAGCGCATCCGCATGAAGCCGGTGCGCACGCTCTCGGGCGTGACCACGGTCACCGTGCTGACCAAGCCCTATCCCTGCCCGGGCAAGTGCATCTTCTGCCCCACCGATGTGCGCATGCCCAAGAGTTATCTGCCCGACGAGCCGGGCGCCATGCGCGGCCTCGAACACGACTTCGACCCGTATGCGCAGGTGGCCTCGCGCATCGTATCGCTGGAGGCGCTCGGGCATCCCACCGACAAGATCGAACTGCTCATCCTGGGCGGGACCTGGTCTTCGTACCGGCGCGACTACCAGGAGTGGTTCGTCCAGCGCTGCTTCGATGCGATGAATACCCCCCTGCCTTCGGCATTCCCCCATTTGGCTCCGAAAAATGAGGGGATAGATGGTAGCCTGACCGAAGCACAAATCCTCAACGAAACCGCCCTGCACCGCAACGTGGGCCTGGTCATCGAGACCCGCCCGGACGAGATCACGCCCGACGAGCTGCGCTGGCTGCGTCACCTGGGCGTGACCAAGGTGCAGATGGGCGCGCAAAGCCTGGATGACCGCATCCTCGAACTCAACCAGCGCGGGCACGATGTCGAGTCCACGCGCAAGGCGGTGGCACTGCTGCGCGCGGCGGGATTTAAAGTCGTCCTGCACTGGATGCCCAACCTGCTGGGCGCCACGCCCGCATCGGACCGCGCCGACTTCGCCCGCCTGTGGGACGGCTTCTGTCCCGATGAGATCAAGATCTACCCGAATCAACTGCTCGCCAACGCCGAGTTGTACGAATACTGGCAGCGCGGCGAGTTCAAGCCCTACACCATGCAGGAACTGATCGACCTGATCGCGGACATCAAACCGACCATCCCGCGCTACTGCCGTGTCAACCGCGTCATCCGCGACATCCCTTCCACGAACGTGGTGGAGGGCAACCGCCGCACCAGTCTGCGCCAGGACATCCACGATGAGATGAAGCGGCGCGGGACGCATTGTGAATGTGTGCGCTGCCGCGAGGTGCGCGGAAAGCCCGTCAGCGCGGGACAGTTGCGGCTGGATGATCTGATCTATCAAACGGGGACCGCCGAGGAGCATTTCATCTCCTTCGTCACGCCCGACGACGGGCTGGCGGGCTTCATCCGCTTGTCCCTGCCAAATGCGGACTCACCCCAAACGGGACTGCGCGACCTGGACGGCGCGGCGCTGATCCGCGAAGTGCATGTCTACGGTCAATCCCTGGCCGTGGGCGCGGAGCAGACTGGCGCAGCCCAACACGCGGGCTTGGGCACACGCCTGCTGCGCGAAGCCGACTCCGTGGCGCAGGCGCGCGGGTACCGTCGCATGGCCGTCATCGCGGCGGTCGGCACACGCCAGTATTATCTCGAGCGCGGCTTCGAGCGCGGCGAACTGTATCTCGTCAAATCCCTCCAACCATAAACGGAATTCAACTCTTGGATATCCTTCTCACCCTTTTCCTGACCTTTCTCAAGGTCAACCTGCTGAGCACCTCGGGGCCTGCCTCGGTGGGCCTGCTCTATCACGAGGTCGTCGGCAACATGGTGACCGAAGCCCAGTTCGTGCAGGCGGTGGGGCTCTCCTCCGTCCTGCCGGGCAGCGACGCCCTGCAGCTCGCCATGTACATCGGGTATGCCGTGGCGGGCATCCCCGGCGGGCTGGTCGCGCTGCTGGCCTCGATCCTGCCGCCCACGGTCATCATCCTGGGCGTGACCATGATCCTGCACCGTCTGCGCCGTGAGGCCTGGGTGCGCAGTTTCGTGGAAGGCCTCGCGCCCGCCATCGCCGTGTTGATGCTCTTCACGGCCTGGAAGATATTCGAAAAAGGCGGCGGGACCACCTGGATGGGTGTTGCCATCGGTCTCGTCAGCCTGGTCGCCATGCTCTTGAAGGCGCCCGAGCGTCTGGTCGTTTTGATTGCGGGTATCATCGGGGTCTTCTTCCTGTCATGAATCAATCCAAATTCTCTGTCTGGCTGCGCCTGTTGTGGATGTTTCTCAAGGTCAACCTGCTTTCGCCCTCCGGGCCCGCCTCGATTGGTCTGCTGTATAAGGAGGCGGTCGGCAAGATCATGACCGAATCACAATTCGTGGAGGCGGTCGGTTTCTCGAACGTTCTGCCGGGCAGTGAGGCGCTCAAGCTGGCCATGTTCGTCGGCTTTGCGGCGGGGGGCATCCCCGGTGTGCTGACCGCCCTGCTGGGTTCGATCCTGCCGCCCACGGTGATGATGCTGGTGGTAGCCGCCACCCTGCAAAGGTTCCAGCATGAAAACTGGATGGAAGGCTTTGTGACCGGCATGAGTCCCGCCGTGGCCGCGCTGATCACGGTCGTGGCCTGGGAGTTGTTCCGCGCCAGCAGCAAGAAAAGCATCAACCGCCGCACCCTGTTGATCGCCGCCCTGAGCGCCGTCGCTTTATGGTTCGATATTCCTTCGCCGCTGGTCCTGTTGGGGGCGGGAGTCCTGGGCGTCATCTTATTCAGGTAGTGGAGTTTAAACGTGGAATTATTGATTACCACCAACGGCTATAAAGGCACCTGGCCCGCCATCGAATATGGCGCCTGGCTGGGGAAAACGCTCGGGCTCAAGGTCACCTTGCTGGGCGTGACCGAGAAGCTGAATCCCGCCCAGATCGATGACCACCATCCCCTGGAGGATGTCTTCGGCCGCGCCGTCGAGTTGTTCGAGCAAAACGGGCTGGAGTACCGGCTCGAGGTCCAGAATGGAAACGCGGAGGAGGTCATTCCGCGCGAGGCCAGGCTGGGCGAATTCATCACGGTGATCGGTCCGCTCGGCCGGCCGCAGATCCGCCACTGGCTGACGGGACGCTCGATCCACTCGCTGATGGAGCAGATTATCGGCCCGATCATGTACGTGCCCGAGATGCGCCTGCCCCTGCGCAAGGCGCTGATCTGCGTGGGCGGACTGGGCTACGAGGTGACTGCCGAAAACCTGGCCGTGCGCCTCTCGGGACTGGCGCAGGCGCACATCACCCTGCTGCACGTCATCCCGCCCATGGAGTTGGACTATCCTACCGCCCGCGAGGTCATCAAGAGCGCCGAGCACCTGGCCGATTCGGACACGCCCATTGGACGGGCTTTGCGCAAGGGCGTGGACATGGTCAAGGACTCCGGACGCGAGGCAACGGTCAGAATCCGCGAAGGTCACATCGTGGAGGAAATCCTGGCCGAGGTCAAGGCGGGCGATTACGACCTGGTCTGCATGGGGTCTCCCTACAGCACGAGCGCCCTGCGGCAGATCTACGCGCCCAACGTGGCCGCCGAAGTGGCCACCGTCAACCGCAACCCAACCCTGATCGCGCGGCACAAGCGCGAGGATTAGCCGGGCAGGCAAACATCGAAAATAAAACTGGACACGCAGCCGTGTCCAGTTTGCTTTTCCAGTGCACTTTTCAACCGGGGGTGAATTTCTTCTCCCACTCCGCGATGGCGGCGCGGATGGCGGTTTGTACCTCGGGATCGGGCACCTCGCCCACGCCCATATAGCGCTTCAAGCCGACGTTCACGGCCACGCCGCCGCCGGGCGTCTCCAGGAGTTTGATGCCCATCTTGTCCAGGGGCGTACCCGCCATGCTCTTTTGCAGGATCTCATCGATCTGCGCCACCATGGACAGCGGCGCGACAACCTCTTCTTTCTTCTTGGAAGCGGGCACAGGGCGGGTGGATGTCGGCGCAGGGACAGGCATCAGCAACGGCTCGGGAAGCGGGGCGATGGGCGCAACCCGTCCCTCCAGCCAGGGCCGCAGGCGCGTGACCAACTCGATCAGCCGCTTGCGCTGCTCGGTCGAGATGGTATCCATGTTCAGGATGCTGCCTTCGAGTTCGATGCTCAAACGGCCATCCACTTCCTGGAGGGAGAGCAGGTATGGCTCCGCAGGTTTCGCGGGCGGGGCCGCCACAGGCGGGAGTTCGACAACGCGCTCCATCAACCGGTCGGGCGAATCCGCGGGCTTCTGCTCGTCTTCGAGCTTCTTGAGCTTCCTGCCCCACTCCAACCAGCCGAAGCCGTAGCCGAAGAACAGGCTAAAGACTGCGACCACGGTGATGACGATCCATAGGTTATTGATATTCATACACCTGCTCCATTTTTCTGACAACGCCGACAAATGTGCGTACCGCGCTGTCCGACGACCAGCCGCTGGATGAGTGTGCCGCATACCGGGCACGGCTGGCCGTCACGGTCATAGACGCGAAAATAATTTTGAAATTCGCCGCCGCGGTAGACCCAGTCGATGCTGGCGCCGTTGCGGCGGATGCCCTCACTCAACACGGCGCGGATGGCCGCGTGCAGCGCCTGCGCCTGCTTCCGTTTAAGCGAGTCGGACGCGGCCTGGGGATGCAGTTTCGCCATGTGCAGGGCTTCGTCGGTATAGATGTTGCCCAGCCCCGCCAGAAAGGACTGGTCGAGCAGCAGCGGCTTGAGCTGGCGATGACGGGCATGCAAATTCTCGTACAGCCACTGCGGCGTGAACTCGTCGCTGAACGGCTCGGGGCCGAGGCCGCCCAGCACCTCGTCGGGATTCGCCGTCAACCACACGCGCCCGAATTTGCGGGTGTCGTTGAAGACCAGTTTATTTTCCCTCACCCCTTGCCCCTCTCCCAGGGGGAGAGGGGATACAGTCAGAATCAGGCGGTCGTGTTTTTCGGGCGCCGCATCCCCTTCCTTTATATACAAATCGCCGCTCATGCGCAAGTGGATGAACAGATAAAAGTCCGTGAGTCTCAGGCTCAGGTACTTGGCGCGGCGGCCCACTTCCACGATCTGTTGGCCCTGGATCTGCTCCCTGAATTTCCGCGCGGAGGGTGCCGCCAGCGTGCGCGCCCAGCGCAAATCGGCGGACAGGATCGTCCGCCCGAGCAGGTTGGGGCGCAGGCCGCGGGCAATGGTTTCGACTTCGGGAAGTTCGGGCATGAGGGAGCAGTCGAATTACTCGTTGAACATTTCGCCGACCGAGCGGCCTTCGTGCGCGCGGCGGATGACCTCGCCCAGCAACTCAGCCACCGAGAGGATGGTGATGCGGCCTTCGAGGCATTTCAACTTCTCGGGTGGGATCGGCACCGTATCGGTGGTGACGATGTGTTTGATGGGCGAGTTGCCCAGGCGTTCGGCGGCATTGTGCGACAGGATGGGATGCACGAAGGCCAGGTACACATCCCGCGCGCCGTGTTCCTTGACCACGTTCACGGCCTGCAAAATGGAGCCGCCCGTGTCCACCTCGTCGTCCACGATGACCACGTCGCGGTCGCGCACATTGCCGATCAGGGTCAGGGCTTCGGCTTTGGCATCGTTACCCAGACGGCGCTTCTCGATGAAGGCAATCGGCATTTCCATGTCGGCGGCGTAGTTGCGGCCCTTCTTGGCAAAGCCCAGATCCACGGCCACCACCACGGGGTTCTTCATCGCGGGCCGCAGGTTGGAATTGATGTGTTCGACGATCATGTGCGAGACGGTCAGCACGTCACCGGGAACGGAGAAAAAGCCCTGAACCTGTCCCGCATGGGGATCGAGGGTCATGTAGCGGTCGGCGCCCGCCACTTCGAGCATGTCGGCCACCAGGCGGGCCGTGATCGGGACACGTGGCTGGTCCTTCTTGTCGGAGCGGCCATAGCACAGGTATGGGACGACCGCCGTGATGCGGGCCGCCGAATCCAGCCTGAGGGTCTGGATCATGATCAACAGTTCCATCAGGTTGCGGTGTACCGGCGAGGAGGTGGTCTGGATGACGTACACATCCTGGCCGCGCGCGCTGCCGCCCAGTTTGACGAACAGGTTCTCGTTGGGAAACTCGATCACCTCGCGCTCGCTCAACGGCTGCCCGAGATAATCGGCGATCTTCTTCGCCAGCACGGGTGAGCCTTCACCGGCATAGAGCTTGATACCCCCGTACACTTTCAAATCATGATGGGCATGGTGGGCCATTAGCCCTCCTTTCGGCGCGCGGCCCACTCAGAGGCCAGCACACTCATTAAAACGACATCGTCATAATGACCCGCCTTGTAAACGGCCTGGCGCATACAGCCCTCCTCCACAAAACCAGCCTTTACGTAGGAGCGTCGGGCGCGGACGTTTTCGGCATAGACCCGCAGGTAGACGCGATTCAGGTTCAACGTCTCGATGCAGTGCTTGAGCAGCAGGGTCATAACCTCGGTGCCGTAGCCCTGGTTCCAGACCGACTTCTCGCCGATCATGATGCCCAGCTCGGCCGAGCGAACGACCCAATCGAGTTCGAACACCGCGCAGTTGCCGATCAACCTCCAGCCGTCGCCGTCCTTCATCTCGATGGCGAGCGGCTTCTCGTGCGGGTCGCGCGCAGCCAGGCCGTCGAACCACTTCTCCTCATCCAGGCTCGATATGGGCAGGTACAGCGAGAGTCCGCGCGTCACTTCGGGGTCGTTGACCCACACAACGAACGACTTGATATCCTCGCGCTCCACCGCCCGCAGGCGCACTCGTTCTCCATAGATGATGCTCATTTCGACCTCCCGTTCATCAGGGACTTGACCGCCTCCCACGGCGACAGGTCCCGCTTGACCATTTGCTCGATGACCTGTTGCACCTTCTGCGCCGGGACATCCTCGCGGAAACGGGCCAGCAGCGCCTCCTGGATCAACATCTCCAACTCGACCTCCAGCCGGGCGCGCTCGCGAGCGACCCAATCCCCGCTCTGGCGGAGGTGCTCCGCGTGGCGCGCGATGGCCTCGACCAGCTCGGGGATGCCCCTGCCCTCGGTCGAAACCGTCTTCTGGATGGGCGGAATCCACATCGTGCTTATGTCGCCCTGGGCAGAGCGAAGGTCCCCGCTCTTGACCTCCATAACCTGCCCGTGGTGAAGAAATATACGCTGGGCCGGGTGCGCCAGCTCCAGCGTGGACTTGAGCGCCCGCTCGGTATTCTCGACCCCAGGACGGTCGGCCTTGTTGATGACCAGGATGTCCGCGATTTCGAGGATGCCGGCCTTGATGGCCTGGATGTCGTCACCCAGCCCGGGCGCCTCGACCACCAGGGTGGTGTGCGCCAGGCGCGCGATGTCGACTTCACTTTGGCCCGCGCCCACGGTCTCGATCAGGATCACGTCAAAGCCGGCCGCGTCGAAGACCTGCACCATGCCCGCAGTGGCTTGGGCCAGTCCGCCGAGCGATCCGCGCGAAGCCATCGAGCGGATGAAGACCTGCGGGTCGCCGCTCAGGTCGCGCATGCGCACACGGTCGCCCAGCACCGCCCCGCCCGTGAACGGGCTGGACGGGTCGACGGCCACGATGGCCACGCGCTGGTCGGCCTGCCTGCGGTAGTGCAGGGCCAGTTGGTTGACCAGCGAGGATTTGCCCGTGCCGGGCGCGCCGGTCACGCCGATCAGGTGCGCCTTCCCGGTGTAGGGAAATAATTCCACCAGCGCGGCGCGGCCCTCGGGCGAATCGTTTTCGACCCGGGTCAACAAACGAGCCAGCGACAATCTGTCGCCGGCCAGCACGGAAGCTGCAAGCGTCACGAACCGTTACGCCTTTTCAGCCAGCGCGCCGCGGATGTCGTTGATGATATCCTCAGTGTTCGCGCCGGGGCCGTATACGCCGGTCACGCCCATTTCCTTGAGGCGCGGCAGGTCTTCGTCGGGGATGATGCCGCCCAGAAAGACCTTGACGTGCGACTGGCCGTTGGCTTTGAGCAAATCCAAAATGCGCGGGGCCAGCGCCATGTGCGCGCCCGAGAGGATGGACAGGCCGACCACATCCACGTCTTCCTGCAAAGCGGCTTCGGCGATCATTTCGGGGGTCTGGCGCAGACCGGTGTAGATAACTTCCATGCCGGCATCGCGCAGGGCGCGGGCCACCACTTTGGCGCCGCGGTCATGCCCGTCCAGGCCGGGTTTGGCAACGAGCACACGGATCCTTCGGCTTTGCTCAGGACTTGTCTTATTTTCTGACATGCTGCCTCCACGAGGGGTAAGTGATTGGATTATACTAGAGGTCTTTTAGGAAAAGAGTTTACATATCGTGATAAGTTTTCGGACGCACAACGCGTCCAGGATAATACCCAAAGGATTGGAGGTCCAATGCGAGATTTAACGAACGATATCCTCGAACTGATCCGCCGCACTTCCAGCAGCCTGCCCAAGGACGTGGAGGAGCGTCTGCGTGCAGCGGTGGAAAAGGAAGCGCCCGGCTCGGCGGCGCGCGGCGCGCTCGAAACCATCCTGAAGAACATCGAGCTTTCGCGCGCCAACTCCACGCCCATCTGCCAGGACACGGGCACACCGATCTTCCACGTATATTACCCCGAGGTCTGCTGCAGCACGCGTAAAATCAGGGAACAGATCCGCGCTGCTTTGGCGGAGGCCACTCAACGCTCCTATATGCGGCCGAACGCGGTGGATGCCATCTACGACAACAATACCGGTGACAACCTGGGCGGCGATGACTTTCCCTATATCCACTTCGAAGAGGTGGAAGCCGGCCAGCCCCTGACCATCGAGTTGATGCTCAAGGGCGGCGGATGCGAGAACGTTGGGCGGCAGTATTCCCTGCCCGATAACCACCTTGGCGCAGGCCGCGACATGGCGGGCGTCCGCAAGGTGGTATTGGATGCCGTCCAAAAGGCCCAGGGATTGGGCTGCGCGCCCGGCGTGCTGGGCGTGGCCATCGGAGGCAACCGCGGCACGTCGTATACCAAATCGAAGGAAGTGCTGTTCGACCAGCTTGGCACACGAAACGAAGACCCAAAGCTGGCCGCGCTCGAAGAACGCCTGACCTCGGAAGCCAACCAGATGGGCATCGGCCCGATGGGCTTCGGCGGACAGACCACCGTCATCGACACGAAGATCACAGGGTTGCACCGTCTGCCCGCATCCTACTTCGTCTCGGTTTCATACATGTGCTGGGCCTACCGCCGCCGCAAGATGACGGTCTGGGAGGACAGGGTTGAATACGATTAATTGATGTCGTTGCGAGCTGCAAACCAGCGAAGCAACCTCCCCATTTAAAAAAGAGGAGATTGTTTCCCGCAGGTCGCAATGATATGGGAACAGGAGAAAACCATGCGATCCATTACCACCCCCATCAGTGACGACGTGATCCGCGAACTCAAGGTCGGCGAGCCTGTGCTGCTTTCGGGCATCATGGTCACCGGCCGCGACGCCGCCCACAAGTGGATGATCGAGACCTTTATCAAGCAGACACACGAACCGAAGGAAGGCGACCTGCAAGTCTACGAGGAACTGAAGAGACTGCTGAACGGCAGCATCATCTATCACTGCGGACCTGTCGTCAGCGGGCTGGATACGAAGGATTACAAGTTCGTGGCCGCCGGGCCGACCACCTCCATCCGCGAGGAGCCGTATCAGGCCGACGTGATGAAGCACTTCAACGTCAAGGGCGTGATCGGCAAGGGTGGCATGGGTCCAAAGACGCTTAAAGGCTGCCAGGAGGTGCCGTTCGTGTACTTCCACGCCATCGGCGGCGCGGCCTCATACATCGCCCAGTCCGTGCAAAAGGTGCTGGGCGTCTACAAAATGGAATTCGGCGTGCCCGAGGCCATGTGGGTCATCGAGGTCAGGGACTTCCCCGTGGTGGTCACGATGGACGCCCACGGCGGCAGTCAGCACGCGGTGATCGACGATAATTCAAAGAAGGTGCTGGACGCTTTGCTGGCACAGCCATACTAATTTTATACCGCACTCGGGTGAAAATTGCGCTTCTTTAGAGGGTGGAAAATGCAATTTTCACCCGTGGGTATTTATGGAAGGGTGCGTTTCAAAGGTAGTCACCTGCTATAGTGTGGTTATCTCTGTATAGGACAAAACCAACCTAAAAAACCACATAATTTGCCATAGAAATAGGCAAACTGGCGATTTGGAAGGCGGATTTGACTACACAAGCGACCAACCACATCCTAGAGGGTCACCACCCGTTTTTCGCTGGCGCGTTTTCGCAAGGTGACAACGACTCTTGGATCGGGGTCTTTGAGTTTACCCAATGCCTCAATGGCTTCGGACATAACATTGTCCGACCCGGATTCCATTTTTTAACAGGTGTTTGATTTCCTCGGGCAATTCAGCAGATTGATCCATGCTTTCCTCCTTATCAAATGAAAAAGGGCACGACAAACTTATCGTGCCCTTGAGATTCTATCCCCAGCGCCAGGTGGTGCCGTCCTTGCTGTCTTCGAGGGTGACGCCCTGCTCCTTCAAGCGGTCGCGGATCAGATCGGAGAGCGGCCAGAGTTTCTGCTTGCGCACCTCGGCGCGGACTTCGATCAGCAGGTCGATGAACTTGTCCGCGTCACCGGAGCCCTGCTTCTCCTGCAGGCGCAGGCCGAGCACGCCGCTCAACTCGCGCAGCATGGACTGGGCGGACTGGAGTTGTTCGTTCGTCGCGCCGTTGTCGCGGGCGGTGTTGATGCCCTTGATCAACTCGAACAACGCGGCCACTGCGCTGGCGGTGTTGAGATCGTTGTCCATCGCCTCGATGAAATTGTCTTTGGCAGTCCCGGCCAGAGCCACCAGCCCGGAGGCGGTCCCCTCGGTGAGTCCCTTTGCGGAAGCGGAGGCAGGCCTCAGCCCGGACTTGAGGCGCTCGACGTTCTTTTCCGCCGCGCCGAGGGTTTCATCGTTAAACATGAGCGGGGCGCGGTAGGTGCCGTTCAGCACCAACATGCGCATTACGTCCGCGTCGTGTTTACTGAGGAATTCCTTGATGCTGATGATGTTGCCCAGCGACTTGGACATCTTCTCGCCGCCGAGCTGCAACATGCCGTTGTGAACCCAGTAGTGGGAGAATTCCTTGCCGGTGTAACACTCGCTTTGGGCGATCTCGTTTTCGTGATGCGGGAAGACCAGGTCGTTGCCGCCGCCGTGGATATCGATCTGCTCGCCGAGTTCGGCCAGGTTCATGGCCGAGCACTCGATGTGCCAGCCGGGCCGTCCCTTGCCCCACGGGCTGTCCCAGGAGATCTCGCCGGGTTTGGCAGCCTTCCACAATGCGAAGTCGAGCGGATTTTCCTTTTGCTCCTCGACTTCGATGCGCGCGCCGGCCTGCATATCCTCCAGCTTGCGCCCGGACAGGCGGCCGTAGTCCTCGTCGCTGGTGACGCGGAAGTACACATCGCCGTTCGGGGCGGGGTAGGCGTGCTCCTTGAAGATCAAGCCTTCGATGAACTGGATGATCAGCGGCATGGTGCCGCTGACGCGCGGGTTGACCGTGGCGGGCAGAATGTTCAGGTCGGCCAGGTTTTGGGCATAGTCCGTGATGTAACGCTGGGCCAGCTTGAGCGGGTCCTCGCCCAGGCTGTTGGCGCGGTTGATGATTTTGTCGTCCACGTCGGTGAAGTTCATGACGTGCCTGACCTGATAGCCGCGATATTCGAGATAGCGGCGGATGATGTCGAAGACCAGCGCCGACATGGCGTGTCCCACGTGGGCGTCGTTGTAAACGGTCACGCCGCAGACGTACAGGCGCACCTTGTTCGGCTCGAGGGTGACGAACTCCTCGGTCTTGCGGGTGAGGGTGTTATAGATTCGAAGCATGGGATTCCTGCCTTGTCCTGAAGCGTCCGTCGTCGCAACGGGAGCGCCTTTTCAGGCGCCCCTCGACTTTTCTCCACTCAGGGAAGATTATTTTCTCTTTCTGCCGTTCCTGTCATCCTCCACGCGGGCGAAGATCATGCGGCCCGCGGCGGTCTGGAGCACCTTGGTGACGTTGACGTCCATGTATTCGCCGATGTATTCCTTGCCGTTCTCGACCACGACCATCGTGCCGTCGTCCATGTAGCCAACGCCCTGGCCGCTTTCCTTGCCTTCCTGGATGATGTTGATGCGCAGCAGTTCGCCCGGCAGGACGACCGACTTGACGGCGTTGGCCAGTTCGTTGATATTGAGCACGGTCACGCCCTGCAGTTCGGCGATGCGGTTGAGGTTGTAATCGTTGGTCAGCACGGGACTCTTGAGCTGCTTGCCCAGCACGATCAATTTGTCATCCACCTCGCGCACGCCCTCCACGTCGATGTCGCTGATGCGCACCAGGATGTTGGGCAGCTTTTGCAGTTCGGCCAGCACTTCCATACCGCGGCGGCCGCGCTGACGGCGCAGACCGTCGGGCGAGTCGGCGATGTATTGCAGTTCGTTCAGCACGAAACGCGGAATAAGCAAGGTCCCGGGCAAAAAGCCGGTCTTGGCGATGTCGGCCACGCGCCCGTCGATGATGACGCTGGTATCGAGCAGGATGTTACGGTTGAGGTTGGTCCAGGAGGAGGACGAGCCGCCCTCATTGCGGCCGCTCAGCGCGCTGAGCAGGCCCATGATGTCACCCTGGCGCATCACGAAGAGCGAGACGCCCAAATAACCGAAAATCAACACGCCCAGGAACGGCAGCAGGTTCCCGAACGGTGTCGGCAGCATGGACAGGGGAAAGGCCAGCAGGGCGGCCGTCAACAGGCCCATCACCAGGCCGGTCAGGCCGGCGAAGAGTGTTTCGGCCGCCAGCCGTCCAAGCAGGGCGCGCAGGGCACGGGAAGGCCGCGTGGTCAGGTACGGAGTGAGGATCAGGCCTGCCAGGGCGCCTACAACGGCCAGTAAAACCACATTGACAATGGGATCTCCGGGGAGACTGTAGCCCCAAAAGCCCCCCAGGATGGCAAGAACGATCATGCTGAAGAGACGTAAAATGAATTCAAAACTCATGAATGCTCCTTTTTTGGATTTAAAAGTGCGGAATAAGGACAAATTAATCCGAATTACAGCATCATAGCACGCATGAAAGATAACGTCAATTACCGGCATCGGACTCTGATAATGTTGTTATAATCCATCGGTACCATGGCTATCGACCGATTTGGACGAAAAATCACGTATTTACGTATAAGCCTGACCGATCACTGCAACCTGCGTTGTGTTTATTGTATGCCCGAGGATATGACGTTCCGCCCCAACGCGGACATGATGCAGGATGACGAGATTTTCATGCTTACACGCCTGTTCGCGAGTCTGGGCTTCAACAAAGTCCGATTGACTGGCGGCGAACCGACCGTGCGCGCCCACATCGTGGACATCGTGCGCGGGATCGCATCCACCGAGGGTATTAAATCCGTTTCCATGACGACGAACGGCGTGCTGCTCTCGAAGCTGGCCCAACCCCTGGCCGAGGCGGGATTGCAACGGGTCAACGTCTCGATTGACACCCTCAACCCTGAGAAATTCCACCGCCTCACCCGCTGGGGCAAGCTGGATGAGGTGTGGGCTGGCATTCTGGCCGCCGAACGGGCCGGTCTGACGCCCATCAAACTCAACGCGGTGGTGGTGCGCGGCTACAACGAGGAGGATGTGGTCGAACTGGCCCGCCTGACCATCGACCATCCCTGGCAGATGCGTTTCATCGAGATGATGCCATTCGCGGGCGCCACCGACCTGCAAACCAGCCAGGTGGTCACCATGTCCGAAATCCAGGAACGCATCGAAGACTCGCTCGGCGACCTGGAGCAGGCCAACGACGGCAAGCTGGACGGCGAGGCGCGCGTCTTCCACGTGCGCGGCGCAAAAGGCAATGTGGGCTTCATCTCCTCCGTCACCGCGCCGTTCTGCGCCTCGTGCAACCGCGCCCGCCTGACCTCGGATGGCCGCCTGCGCCTGTGCCTGCTGCGCGAAAAGGAAGTGGATCTGCTTACCCCGCTTCGGGCGGGCGCCACGCTCGAAGATCTGCGCCAGATCATCATCGGCGGCGTGTGGGAAAAACCCTGGGGCCACGGCCTGGCCGACGGCGTCATCCCCCTCAACCGCGTGATGAGTGAAATCGGCGGCTGAGCTTCCGTTAAGAAATTCCACGCAACTTCATTTTAGAGGAAAGAGCATGCTTTCACCCAACGGCACACAAGCCATTCTGTTCGATCTCGATGGAACCCTGCGTCACAGCCAGCCCGATGGCGGCGAGATCTTCATCGCGCACGCGCGCTCGCTGGGCCTGCCCATCAGCGAAGATGACCGCCTGCGCGGCATCCGCTGGGAACATTACTACTGGGCCAACTCGCCGATTCTTCGAAAGGATTTTGTCACCTACAAAGGCGAGACCGATCCCGCCTTTTGGGTCAACTACGGCCGCCGCCAGCTTGTGGCATTAGGCGTCTCTCCAAAGCAGGCGCTCGACCTGGCGCCTGTCCTCTCCCAGCACATGGATGAGCAGTACAAACCCCTCAGCGTGCTGGCGGAGAATGCCCTTGGGGTGTTAACCCAGCTCAGGCAGGCGGGATTCAAGCTGGGGGTTGTGTCGAATCGGGAGCAGCCCTACGTCGAGGTGCTCGACAACCTGGAGATCGGCTCCTTCTTCGATTTTTCACTGGCGGCCGGCGAAGTCCAATCCTACAAGCCCGAGCCTGGGATCTTCCAGGCCGCCCTGCAGCGCATCGGGATGACGGCCGGGGCGGCGATGTACGTGGGCGACAACTACTTCGCGGATGTGGTTGGGGCGCGCCGCGCCGGGCTTCGGCCGGTGCTCTACGACCCACGCGGCATCTACCCTGACGCCGCCTGCGAGGTGATTGCCTCGTTTGGAGATTTGACGAAATTGTTGAAATGACCTTGCGAAGGGATCGACCCTTCGCAAGTTTTTTACATTCAAGGAGAGGAACATGGCCTGGGAAAGAAAACTCATACGCACCGTGCGTGTGCGCAATTCACAGGCGCGCGGGGTGTTGGCGCGCCTGCTCACTGCCATCTCGGATGCAGGCGGGGACATCGGCAGCATCGAAATGCTGACCGAAACCTCGCAGCATGTGGTGCGCGATATCACCATCTATGCCGAGAATGAAGCCCACGTGGAACGCATTCTGGATGCCATCCGCGATAATGAAAGTTCGCGCGTCATTCAGGTGCGCGACGAAGTGTTGGAACTGCACCAAAAGGGGAAGATCGCCATCCGCTCGCGTTACCCCATCGATTCGATGACCACCCTGCGGCGCGTGTACACGCCCGGCGTGGCCGAGGTCTGCCGCCTGATCGCCGCCGACCCTTCCATGGCCTGGACCTATACCAGCATCAGTCACATGGTGGCCATCGTCACGGACGGCACGGCGGTGCTGGGGCTGGGCGACATCGGTTCGCTGGCGGGCATGCCCGTCATGGAAGGCAAGGCCATGTTGATGGAGACCCTGGTCGGGCTTTCGGGCCTGCCGATCCTGCTCGACACGAAGGACACCGAGGAGATCATCGCCGCGGTCAAGGCCATCGCCCCGACCTTTGCCGCCATCCAATTGGAGGACATCTCCGCGCCGCGCTGTTTCGAGATCGAAGAGCGTTTGCAGGCCATGCTCGACATCCCCGTCCTGCACGATGACCAGCACGGCACGGCCGTGGTCAGCACGGCGGCGGTCATGGTGGCCGCGCGCGAGACGGGCCGCGATATGAACAAGGCCGTCATCGGGCAGATCGGCCTGGGCGCGGCCGGCAACGCCATCGGCAAGATGCTCATGCGCCTGACTGGGAATCCCGTCCACGGCGCGGACTTGAGCGAGGAGGCCCTGGAGCGCTTCGAGCGCGAGGGCGGGCGCAAGTCCAACCTGAAAGAGATCATGGCTGAGTGCGACATCGTGATTGCCACCACGGGCGCCCCCAACCTGATCAAACCCGAAATGGTGCGCAAGGGACAGATCATCCTGGCGCTCTCCAACCCCAACCCGGAGATCGATCCCGACCTGGCGCTGGAACGCGGTGCGGCCTTTGCCGCCGACGGCAAATCGGTCAACAACGTGCTGGGCTTCCCGGGCATCTTCCGCGGCGCAGTCGACGCGCACGCCCCGCGCATCACGCACGAGATGCTGGTGGCCGCCGCCGAGACGATTGCCGCCATGACCCCGCCCGGGGAACTGGTCCCGAATCCGCTGGACAAGAAGGTGCATCACGCCGTGGCGCGCGCCGTGGCCGAGATGGCCATCAAGCAGGGCATCGCCCGCGCGGATTATGTGCCGTACGTGGAGGAATAAACGTAGCGCGAGATATTATCTCGCGCTACCCTTTGAAAAAGGAACGGCCTCTTCACTCGAAGAGGCCGTCTTGATTCTTATCGGTCGTAGGACCAGGTTGGTCTGCCGTTCTTGTGCAGCACCTCCTTGAGCGTGGTACCCAGACGGGTGATGCCCTCGCGGATCGTGTCGGGCGAGGAGTAGGAGAAGTTGAGGCGCATGGTATTTTTGCCGCCGCCGTTGGGGTGGAAGGCTCCCCCGGGCACAAAGGCCACCTTGCGCTCGATGGCGATCTTGAGCACGTCGGCCGTATCCACGCCCTCGGGCAGGATGCCCCACAGGAACATGCCGCCCAGCGGATGCGTCCAGCGCACCTCGGACGGGAACATCTCATCCATCATTTCGAGCATCACGTCGCGGCGTTCCTTGTACGTGGCGCGGATGAGTTTGACGTGCTCATCGAGAAAACCGCCCCTGGCAACTTCATAGGCTACGTATTGGTTGAACGAGGAAGTGTGCAGGTCGGCGGCCTGCTTGGCCATGACCAGTTTCTTGATGACCTCGGGCGGCGCGATCACCCAGGCCAGACGCAGCCCGGGCGCGAGCAGTTTCGAGAAGGTGCTCAGGTAGATGACATTGCCCGTGTAGACCCCATCGCCCGTGTACTCGCCATCCTGTTCATCGCGGAACTGGCTGTCGAGCATCATCACAGTTGGGATGTGTTCGCCCTCGTAGCGCAACTGACCGTAGGGATCATCCTCCACAATGGGGACACCGTACTTGTCGGCCAACTCGACCAGTTTTTTGCGGCGTTCCAGGCTAAGGGTCGAACCAGACGGGTTTTGGAAGTTGGGCAGGATATAGATAAACTTGGGACCCACCCGCAGGGCGGCTTCCAGTTCATCCACGACCATCCCATGCTCATCCGCGCGCACCGAGATGTACTGCGCGCCGTAGGCGTTCCAGGCTTGCAGGGCGCCCAGGTAGGTGGGCGACTCGACCACAATGTAATCGCCGCGGTTGATAAACAGCCGCCCGATAAAATCCAGCGCCTGCTGGGAACCCGAGGTGATAAGGATGTTATCCGCCGTGATCTGTACGCTGTGGCGCACGGTGTGGCGGGCGATCATCTCGCGCAGGGGGCGATAGCCTTCCGTGGTGCTGTATTGCAGGGCCTGCGCCCCATCGTTTTGCAGAACCACGTTGCAGGCTTGCTGGAACTCCTTCAGCGGAAAGACTTCGGGGGCAGGCAGGCCGCCGGCAAAGGAAATGATATCGGGCTGTTCGGTCAGTTTGAGCAACTCGCGGATGACCGAGCTTCCCATTTTCTGTGTGCGGTGGGCGTAGCGATACTCCCAGGGTGTTTGCATTCAAGCTCCTTGAAAAGGGATGAAAAAAGCCTGACAGGTACACGTAACCTGTCAGGCTTGCTGACTCACGGCATCGAAATGCCTAAAAGGACAAGACCAGGAACCAGAAACAACTCCATGGCATTTTTATATTACCAGTTTTTGGGCTTTCCGCAACCGACAAATGACCTATAAATGCCATGCGGCTTGTCAGTTTTTGCCGATGTCCTTTGACCGTCGCGGGTATGACATCGACAACGGACAGTCCACGTCTCAGACGGCCGCGGGGGCAAGCGGATTCAAATTGACCGCCACCAGCGGCAGGGCCTTGTCCACGTAGGCCTCCAGCGCGGGCCTGTTCTTGCTCGCGCTCCAATAGGAGGCCAGGCCGTAGATGGCCCAGGTGGCGGCGGTGGCGGGCATCTCGGCCGAGGTGGGAATGTCCATCTTGCGCAGCCAGACCAGCAGCAGTTCGTAGACCTGTCCCTTGATCTGCTTTTCGACCAGCGGGGCAAACTGCTTTTGCGATTGGGTGCAACTGGTGTTGAGCTTCACCTGGAATTCGCATACGGTCAGGATCAACATGCGCAGGTTTTCGGGCGTGTAATGGCAGGCGTTGAGCACGCGGCTCTCGATCTCCTGGCGGAATTTCTGGCGGATGCTGTGGTCGAGCAGGGCGTACTTGTCCTCGAAGTGCGCGTAGAATGTGGCGCGATTGATCTGGGCCTTTTCGGTAACATCCTGCACGGTGATGGAATCGAAATTCTTTTCGGCCAGCAGGTTATCGAAGGATTGCTCGATCAATTGACGGGTGCGGCGCACGCGCGGATCGTGTTCATTCAGTTTGGACGACATTTTCTCTCCTGTGTCGCTTATCCGACAAAAGCCGGGCTTTGGTGGTTGACCCGGGGTGTATTATTGGGTTTAATATGGCAACATTTGTTGGATAAACAACGATTGTTTGAAATATAACATACCCACCAAGGAGAGTCAAGATGAACGTAACCATTATCGGCGCAGGCAACATGGGACGCGGAATTGCCACCCGCCTGTTGAGCGGCGGTCACAGTGTGACCCTGATCGACCAGAACGAAGCGCAGGCGGCCGAACTGGCCAAACAGTTGCAGGCTTCCGTCAAGGGCGGAGCCACTGTCAGCGCGGTCCCGTCGGGCAGCGTGATCAAGGACGAAGTCGTTGTCCTGGCTGTGTACTATCCCGTCGTGTCGGCGGTCGTCGAACAGTATGGAAAACAATTCGACGGCAAGGTCGTGGTCGACATCACCAACACCCTCAACGATACCTTCACCGAGCCGCGCTTCGACAACACCTCGGGCGCGGAGGAGATCGCCAAACTCCTGCCGAATTCGAAGATCGTCAAGGCCTTCAACACCACCTTCGCGGGCACACTCCTGGGCGGACAGGTGGCAGGCCAGCCGCTGGATGTGTTGATCGCCAGCGACGACGCCCCCGCCAAAGCCCTGCTCACCGACCTGGTGCAGGCAGGCGGCCTGCGCGCCGTGGACGCGGGGCCGCTGCGCCGCGCCCGCCAGTTGGAGGCCATCGGCTTCATGCACATCACCCTGCAGGGCGCGCTGGGCACCAACTGGGGCAGCGCGGTCAAGTTCATCGGCTGAGTTGTGGAGTCCGCAAGTTCTACTTGCGGACTCTTCCATTAGCATATCCCGAAGCAGAGCTTCGGAACTCCGTAACGGGACGGCAAATCAGCCGTCCCGTTTTTGTTTCCCGTATAATGGATGCAAATCCCATACAGGAGGCGTTCATGCCGCCGAGAGGTCACTTCCAGATGTTATTCGAATATGCCCCCATTTCCCTGTGGGAGGAGGATTACAGCGGGATCAAATCCTTCTTCGACGGTTTGCGCGCCCAGGGCGTAACCGACCTGGCTGCCTACCTGGATTCCCACCCCGAACAGGTCGAGGATTGCATGAAGCGCATCCAGGTGCTGGATGTCAACCAGCAAACCCTGACGCTGCTCGGCGCCGCGTCGAAGAAGGAACTGCTGGCCAACCTTGACAGCGTCTTCCGCGACGAGATGCGCCGCCACTTCCGCAGCGAACTGCTCGCCTTGTGGAGCGGGGAACTCACCTGGTCGGGGGAAGGCGTCAACTACACCCTGCAGGGCCAGCCCGTGGATATCCGCCTGAACTGGCGCATCCTACCGGGCCATGAGGATGCCTGGTCGAGCGTGCTCGTCACCATCGAGGACATCACCGAAATTCGCGAGGCGGAGCGGCGCTTCCAGTCACTGTTCGAGGTCTCGCCGATCTCGATCTGGCAGGAGGATTACAGCGCGGTCAAACAATTCTTCGATGGTCTGCGTGACCAGGGCGTGACCGACCTGGAGGAATACCTGCGCGCTCACCCCGGGGCAGTGGCCCACGGCATGGAACTGATCCGCGTGACGGATGTGAACCAGAAAACGCTGGAACTGTTCAAGGCCGGGAGCAAGTCGCAGTTACTTTCCAGCCTGGGGAAGATCTTCCGCGATGGGATGAGCGAACATTTCAAGCAGGAGCTGCTCGACCTGTGGAACGGCAGGCTGTCCTACCAACGGGAAGGCATCAATTATTCGCTCGACGGGGAACCGATCAACGTGCTGGTGGATCTGCGCGTCATGCCCGGGCACGAAGAGGATTTCGGCTGGGTGCAGGTGGCCATCCAGGACATTACCTCCCGCAAGAAGGCGGAGAATTACCTTCGCTATCTCGGCACTCACGACGCGTTGACCGGCTTGTACAATCGCGCCTACTTCGAGGAGCAGATGGGCAAGGCGGCCGGGGCGGACTCGCATCCGACGGTTGGCATCATCCTGGCCGACATGAACGGATTGAAAACGGTCAACGACCAGTTTGGCCACCAGGCGGGCGATGCCCTGATTCGCCGCGCCGCCGAAGCGTTGAAGGCCTCCTTCAGCGACGGGGAGGTGGTGGCGCGTATCGGCGGGGACGAGTTTGCCGTCCTGCTCCATGACAGGAACGAAGCCGATGTGAAAAAGGTGCTGGAGCGCATCCAATCCCTGATCCTGTTGAACAACAGGTATTATCACGGACCCGAACTGAGCATCTCGGTGGGATATTCCATGCGCCAAGCGGGGGAACCGCTGGAGAAGACCTTCAGCCGCGCCGATCGGTCCATGTACAGAGAGAAGGACCGGCACTACCAGGCCTTCCGCAAATAACAGCACGGGAAACAAAAAGCCGCCCGCAATTTTCTGCGGGCGGTTTGATTGGAGGGCGGCTACTTTTCTTCCACGCGCACCGCCACGATGCGGTCGAGGCGGAAGCTGCGCTCGGCGTTGCGCAGGTGGCAGAACCCCAGCAGGTAGATGTAATCGGACAGGCCCATGACCTGCTTGGGCGTGACCCAGCGCTCGCTGCGTTCGCCGTCGCCATCCATGTAGGTGATGTGGATGCGGCGTCCGCTGTAGATGGCTTCGCCCAACTCGGTGGGCAGTTGGATGCCGTCGTTCGGCCAGACGGGCGAGTTGTAGATGCCGATGTATTCATCCAGCGGGCGTTTTTCGTGTTTGAGCGCGTCCATCATCTGGAAGAAGATGCTGCGCAGGGTCATGGCGTCCACGAGGGCGCGGTGTTCCTGATCGCGCTTGACCTGCAGGGCTTCGGCGATGGCGGCCAGGGTGTTGGACGGGAACTCGAACCAGGTGCGCGCCAGGTGCAGGGAATCCACCAGGTTGGGGATCTGGATCTCGCGCCCCATGCGGCGGAATTCGTTATCGAGGAATTGCAGGTCGAACTGGGCATTGTGGCAGACTACCACCGCATCCCGCAGGTGGGATTCCACCTCGTCGGCCACGGCAGGGAACAGGGGTGCGGAGGCCAGTTCCCGGTCCGAGAGGCCGTTGGTGCTGGCCGCCCCGAAGGACAACTCCCGCTGGGGGTTGACCAGGGTCTGGTAGGTGCGCCTGATTCGCCGCCCTTCGGTGATGACAATCCCCACCTCACAAATGCGGTCACCGAACCAAGGCGAGAGGCCGGTCGTTTCCAAATCCAAAAATGCAAAGCGCGCGTTGGCAAGATCGATCATGCCGTGATGTTACCCCGTTTTGCGGCGGAGGGCAACTGTGGATAAAAAATCCGCCGGGGTTTCCGACGGATGGATGCATCCTGAATGGAGCCGCGCATTTTTTGCGGCGCAGTCGAAGGACGGCCTGACAACCCACATTATCGAAGCAGCAACCCGACCTTGTCTGGATGGGTGGGATTGGACAGGTCGACCATCACAGGCACGACCGAACCGACCTGAACCTGCGAGAGGCGGATGAGCGGCAGCGTGGCAACCTTCTGAATTTGGTAGGGAGCCAGGTGCGCCACACGGATTTCGAGCAGCATGCTGACGCGCGGATTGTTGTTGATGAACATGCCCGTGTCCTGCAAGGCCAGGACCGTGGCCTCGCCCCGGGTGCCGGTGACCATCAGTTCCTGTGCGCGTTTCTGATTATTCCGCATCCACCAGATGGGGATGCCAATCGAAGCGACCGTGATGATGACTGTGCAAAGCAGGGAGAGACACACGATGCCAGCTGTCATGAACATGCTGGAGCCAAGCCAAAAGTCTGTGCTCATAAGAAATCTCCTGTCAGGAATGAACACAGTATAGGGATTTCCCCAGGCCTGTCAGTGGTTCATTGTTCTTATCCCGTCATCACCACCCGAACTCGTCGAAGCGGACTCCGCCCTGGTGGTTCTCGATGGCGCGCCGCACGTACGGGATGATGTTTGGGGGCAGGGCGTCGACGTGTGTCCAGCGCAGTTCGTCGCATTTGTCAGGCTCGGCGTTGAAAAGCTCCCCCTCCCAGGCGCGGACGTGGACGAAGAAGTCGATGCGTTCCTCGCCCTCGTTGCGGTGCATCACGCTGGAGAAACTCAATGCCGACGGATCGATCCGCACCCCGACCTCCTCACCTGCCTCGCGGGCGGCGGCGGCCATGACAGTCTCGCCCCCGTCGAGGTGCCCGGCGGGAACGCTGTATTCGCCGTCGCGATAGCCTGTGTTGAAGCGGCGCAGCAACAGGATCTCGTCGCCGCGAAAGAAGAATAGATGAACTGTGGTTGGGAATTTTGCGCGCATGCGCTGATTATACCCAGCGCAGTCACAAATTGCGCTTATCTAAAGCGGGGAAAGCGCAATTTGTGACCGTGGGTATTATATATGCCCGACAAGGTGTGTGCGCACAAAAAAAATCGGCTCCCGCAAGGGAGCCGATCTGAAACTCATGGATTGAAGAATTTCCGAACCTTGGCGGCGATCTGCCGGTCGGTCATCTTGTCCGCGGCCTCGACCGCGGCAATGGGCGGGGAGGCCTTCTCACGGGCCAGTTTCCGCTCCAGTTCCACCTTGGCTTCGCCCGGGCCGAAGATGAACACGGAGGCTGCATCGCGCAGGGAGGCGCTGACTGTTTCGTAATATTGGTTGAGTCTTTCGATGAACTGCCTGTCCTTTCTATCCTCGGCGGGCAGGGGCTGCGTTCCGTTGGGGTTCTTCGAACGCGTCTTCCCGCGCACCGCGACACGTTTGCTTACCCCCGATACCAGCCGCCTGATCTGCTCCCCCTGCTCGTTGAGAATGACCATTACTGCCTGCTTGCGGTCGATCCAGATACCGATATGACTTGCCATGGGTTCTCCTTTCTGGGTTGGCTGCTGCAGCTTGCACATCCAGTATACCGAGTCCACGGCCGGAATTTCAATGGCAAAATGGCAAGACTAAACAAACTATTATGCGGCTCTCATTCACGGCCTGAAAACGGCCCAAAACCCGCGTTTAAGGCCGATTAAACGCCAACCCGCCCGCGAAAGATTAATTTCGGGGCGGGCAATCAGGTGACTGTCACTTGCATTTTTGCGCGAAGTCAGGCGGAAAAGTACTTGTCCCAGATGCGCTGTTTCTGTGCCTCGGGAATGAACGAGGCCTCGAACGCATAACGATTACACGCAGCGATATCCTCCAGGCTCATGCCGAGGATCTCGTGCGCGATGCGGTACTCGTTGTTGACATTGGTTTCAAGCACCTCGGGGTCGTCCGAGTTGATGGTGACGCGCACGCCCAGGTCGAACAATTGCTTGAGCGGATGTGCTTCGATGGTCGGCACGGCGCTGGTCAGGTAATTGCTCCACGGGTTGACCTCCAGCGTGATGCCGCGCTCCCTGACCAGATCGACGGCGCGCGGATCCTCAATGATGTGGATGCCGTGCCCGATGCGGTCGGGGTTGACCGTGTGGATCGTATCCACCACGAAGGCGGCGGGGGTGTCCTCGCCCGAGTGGATGGTGACCTTCAGTCCCGCCTCGCGCGCCTTGAGGATCGGCCTGGCGAAATCCCTGATCGGGTATTTGGTCTCGCTGTCGGCCAGGTCGACGGCGACGAAGTGCCCGCGGTGGCGGATGGCCCAATCCACGGTGCGGGTGCAGGAGTCCACGCCCATGCCACGCGAGGTGATGGCGATGTAGCCGATGGCCATGTCGAACTCGCGTTCGGCGCGTTCCTTCGCGCGCAGCAGGCCGTCGAGGCAGGCGTCCCAGTCCAGGTTGTGACCGTGGAAGGCCCAATCGGGCGAGAAGCGCACCTCGAAGAGTTTGATGTTCTGGCGGGCGGCATCCTCGAACAATTCCCAGGCGATGCGTTCGACTATCTCAGGGGAGGTGATGCTCTGCTGGAAGATGCCGAAGGCCTCCAGCACCGCGTCCAAGCTCTGCATCTGTTCGTAGACCTTCACGTATTTGTTCAATTCGGCCAAATCGTACGTGGGCAGGCTCAGATTGTGCTGGCGCGCCACGTCGAGGATGGTCTGCGTGCGGATGGCGCCCTCCAGGTGGACGTGGAGTTCGGTCTTGGGCATGTCGTTATAATGCGGATCGAAATTCTTCATAAAGTCCTGGTTGTGTAAAATTTACACTATTTTACTCCCAGGTGGGGCTGTATTTAATGGCGCTTTGAGAGTTGCCATGATTCTGTACACGAACGACACGATAAGAAGCGTAAGGGTGGGCAACATTTTCGTTATTTTGTCGCTTATCCTACAAATGTCGCTTCTTGGTGGTTGACGCTGGACATCGAAAAATGTAAAGTTGACCGCATGTAAGCGAAAGGAACGACCTGTTGTCCAAGTTGTGCTCGAAAGGCCTTCAATATGAACACTCAAAAACAAACGCAAACCCAAACCGAATTTTCCATCCACCCCGCGACCCGTATCGGTCACGTTTCGCTGACCGTGGCCAGTCTCGAGAACGGGATCGCCTTCTACCAGCAGGCGCTTGGATTCGTCCTGCATCGCCGCGATGCGAACACGGCCACGCTCGGCTCGGAAACCACCGAGATCGTGCGTCTGGTCGAACAACCCGGCTTCAAACGTTACCGCCGCGTGACGGGACTGTATCACTTCGCCACGTTGTTTCCCAGCCAGCGTGAACTGGCCCGCGCCCTGGCGCGCCTGTTCGTGCTGAAGTATCCCAACTCGCCGACCGACCACATCATGACCAAGACCACCTACCTCGAAGACCTGGAAGGCAACGGCATCGAGCTGTACGCCGAGTCGCCCGAGGACGGCAGTTGGTCGCTCCAGGATGGTCGATACATCACGCGCCGCGCGGACGGCAGTCTCAGCAACGGCCGCGAGCCATTGGACGTGGACGCCCTCTTCAGCCATCTTAAGGAGAACGATAAACTCGACGCCACAGTCCCGCCCGAGACGCGCATCGGCCACATGCACCTGCACGTCCGCGACCTGCACGAGGCCGTGGACTTTTATCACGGCGTGCTCGGCTTTGACGTGATGGGCGTGGTGGACGAATTCCGCATGGCCTTCGTTTCGGCGGGCGGATACCACCACCACATCGGCCTGAATACCTGGCAGGGCGAGGGCGCCTCGTCGCCTCCACCGGATGCCGTCGGCCTGCGCTATTTCAGTGTGGAACTGCCGACCCAATCCGCGCTGGACGAGGTCATCGCCCGCGTCGACGCGGCTGGGATTCCCTCCAACCAGACGGACAATGGCCTGCTCGTGCACGACCCGTCCCAAAACGGCGTGATGCTTTCTTTGCGCCCCGCTTGATTCTCCAATGACGGAGCGCGGATTTCAGTCAGCGGAAAAGCAGACTGAAGTCTGCATTCCGCAATAAGGCTTCCATGGAATACACCCTGACGATTTTCTCCGATTACATCTGACCCTGGTGCTATGTCGGCCAGGGTGTGGTCGCAAGGTTGCAAGCGGAATATAACGTGGCTGTCGACTGGCGGCCGTACTATTTGCGTCCCGATACGCCGCCCGAAGGGATGGAACTGCCTGATTATATTAAGAAGGCGCGCATCAACGGCTCGGAGGAACGCCTGGCCCGGATGTCCGCTGCGAACGGATTGAAGTTCAAGTCCACGGAGCGCATCTACAACACGCGCCTTGCGCACGAAGCCACCGAGTACGCGCGCGAACACGGCAAACTGCTCGAATTCCATCACGCCGTCTTCCAGAGCGTTTACGCCGAAGGCCTGGATATCAGCCATTGGGACGTTCTGCGCCAGGCCGCCCGCGAGGCAGGCCTGGATGCCGACGAGATGCAGGCCGAAGTCGAAAACGGAAAATACACGGCTCTCATCCAGGCGCAGGTGAACGAGGCCCAGCGCATCGGCGTGCAGGGCGTGCCAACCTACGTGATGAACAATCGTTATGCTGTGGTCGGCGCGCAGCCATACGAGGTCTTTTTGCAGATCATCGAGAGGCTCAAAGCGGATTCCGCTCAACGGGTGGAATAGGTTGCATCCCCGCCAATTTCAAAATCGACAATCCAGTAAACTCCGCGGCCTGTAATTACAGGTAAAATAGCCCCATGTTTAAAGCCCTTCTCAAAACCATGCGGCCGCGCCAGTGGCCGAAGAACATTTTCATCTTTGCCGCGCTGGTCTTCGATAAACAGCTATTTGTCCTGGATTCCTTCCTGCGCACCCTGGGCGGTTTCGCGCTCTTCTGCCTGATCTCCTCCTCGGTCTACATATTCAACGACCTGGCCGACATCGAAGCCGACCGCCAGCACCCCGAGAAAAGGAACCGTCCCATCCCCTCGGGCAAACTGCCCGTGAACGCGGCCTGGGCGGCGGGCTTCCTGCTCGTGCTCACTTCGGTCGGCCTGGGCTACCTGCTTTCCCCGGCCTTCGCGGGCGTGCTCAGCCTGTACTTCCTCATCAACCTGGCCTACTCGAAGTGGCTCAAGCACGTGCCCATCGTGGACGTGCTGATCATCGCCTCGGGCTTCGTGCTGCGTGTCGGCGCGGGCGTCACGCTCATCCACGTGGAGCGCTTCTCGCCCTGGCTGTACGTGGTCATGACCCTGCTCTCGCTCTTCCTGGGCTTCGGCAAACGCCGCGCCGAACTTTCCCTGCTGGCCAAGGGCGCGGGCTCACACCGCAAAGTGCTCGAAGGCTACACCCTGCCCCTGCTCGATCAGTACATCATGATCGTCTCGGGCACTACCATCGTGGCCTACTCGCTCTACACCTTCTCGGCCCCCAACGTTCCCGAAAATCACAGCATGATGCTGACCATCCCCTTCGTGGTTTACACCATCTTCCGCTACCTGTACCTCGTGCAGGTCAAGCAGGAGGGCGGCGCGCCCGAGGAGGTTCTGCTTACCGACCGTCCCTTCCAGATCGCCATGGGCATGTGGGCAATCACCGTGCTTTTGATCTTCTATCTTTTCTCGTAAAACAATTTGACAACATGACAGCCTCCTCCGCACCCGGCAAAATCATCCTCTTTGGCGAACACGCCGTTGTGTATGGGCGGCCCGCGGTGGCGGTGCCCGTCACGCAGGTGCATGCCGATGTGGAGGTCTCGGCCTCCTCCCGCCCCGGGATTTGGGTCCACGCCCCGGGCGTGAACCTGGACGCCGAGCTGAACAGCCTGCCCTCGGATCATCCGCTGGCGGCCGTCATTCATAACCTGTTCTTCAGCCTCGGCATTTCCCCGTTTCCCCCGCTCGACATCCGCGTCAACTCCACCATCCCCGTCGCTTCCGGGCTTGGCTCCGGGGCGGCGGTTTCGGTTGCGCTCCTGCGCGCGCTCTCGTCCCATCTCGGCCACACGATGACCGATGAACAGGTCAGCGCCTTTGCCTTCGAGATCGAGAAACTGCATCATGGCACGCCCTCGGGCATCGACAACACCGTCATCACCTATGCGCGGCCGGTGTACTTCATCAAGAGGCATCCCATCGAGACGGTCAAGGTGGGTGAGCCGTTCACGCTCGTCATCGGCGATACGGGCATCCCCGCCCCCACCAAACAATCCGTGGGGGACGTGCGGCGGCTGGTCGCGAAGAACAACTACCGCATGGAAAGAGTCTTCGATGAGGTCGGGCAGATCGCGTTGATGGCGCGGCGCATCATCGAGTGCGGGCACACCGCCATGCTGGGCGACCTGATGGATCAGAATCACGCCTACCTCCAGGAGATGACCGTCTCCTCGCCCGAACTGGATAAACTCGTGCGGGCGGCGCGCAAGGCGGGCGCGCTTGGCGCCAAGTTGAGCGGCGGGGGGCGCGGCGGCAACATGATCGCGCTGGTTCCCCCCGATTTGGCGGAGGCCGTCTCCAGGTCGCTGCTGGAGGCGGGCGCAAAACGCGCCATCGTCACGCAAGTCCCATGAAGCGGCTGGCTCCCGTCCTGGCATATGCCGCCGTCGCCATTGGCCTGTTTGGGGGGCGCAGCGCCTGGGGCGCGTTGATCGGTTTTCATCTCGCCATGCTGTTTGCGTTGTGGCTCGACCGCCGCAACCTGCCCCCACCCTCCCTCCTCTTCAAAAGCAAACACCGCCGCTGGATCGTTTCCAGCCTGCTGGTGGGCAGCGCCAGCGGAATCAGCCTGTACCTGCTCTGGCCGTGGCTGGGCATTGCCCCCGACCTGGCCGCGCAGCTCGATGCGCTCGGCCTGACGCGCGCCGCGTGGCCCGCGTTCATTGCCTACTTTACGCTCGTCAACCCGTGGATCGAGGAATATTTCTGGCGCGGTTACCTGGCGGATAACTCCAGGCAGCCTGCCCCGATGGATTTTATCTTTGCGGGCTATCACGCCATGCTGCTGATAGGCAGGACAAATCTGCCTGCCCTGGCGCTGTCCCTCTCCGTGCTGGTGTTCGGCGCCTGGTTCTGGCGGCAAACGTCCCGCAAGGACGACGGCCTCCTGGCCGCGGCGCTCGGTCACCTGATCGCCGACCTGACCATTTTGCTGGCCGTATATCGGATGGTTGCATAATATGGAGTAATGGTCATGACAACTCTCCACCTAATGGTCGGACTTCCTTGTTCAGGAAAAACAACGCTGGCACGGGAGCTTGAAACAAAGCGCTCGGCGCTTCGCTTGACTCCAGATGAATGGCAATTGCGTCTCTTCGGTCAGGATGCAGAAGAACCAGAGCATGACGCCCGCCATTCTCTTATTGAAGCCTTGCTCTGGGAGATGGCCAGCCGGGCGCTTGCATTGGGAACAAATGTGATCCTTGATTATGGCTTCTGGGCGCGGGAAGAACGGGAAGACTATCGCTCGCGAGCCAGACAGCTTGGCGCAAGTAGCGAAGTTCATTTCCTGGATGTGCCGCCAGAGGAATTGTTTCGGCGGCTGGCGCGAAGAAATGCGCAACGTTTGCAAACGTCTTTTTATATCCCCGAAGAGATGATGCGACCCTGGATCGCGTTCTTCCAGAAACCTGCACCCGATGAACTGGAACGCAGAGAATAAATTAATTGGATTTTAACCGCATGGATATCTTCGTCCTGAAATTGATCCTTGCCCCGCTCATCATCGGCTCGGCCAGCCTGGCGGGACGCAAGTGGGGGCCCGCCGTCAGCGGCTGGATCGTGGGGATGCCGCTCACCTCGGGGCCGGTCATCTTCTTCGTGGCGCTCAGCCATGACGCGGTCTTTGCCGCCAACGCTGCGCTGGGCGTCATCAGCGGCGGACTCTCACTCGTCGCCTACGCGCTGACCTATGCCTGGCTGGCGACCAAATTCCGCTGGCCGATTGCGCTGGCGGGCAGCTTCATCGTCTTTTCGATCAGCACGACCCTGCTGCAAAATTTTACCTTTCCGCTCTGGCCGATCTTCCTCGTCATGGTTTCCGCCATCGCGCTGGGACTCTACCTCATGCCGCGCGAGGATGCGGAGCCGGGCGAGGCCCAGCCCGGCCCGTGGGACATCCCCGCGCGCATCTTCATCGGCACAAGTTTCATTTTGCTGCTGACGGGCATCGCCCCGCTGATCGGTTCGCGCCTGACCGGCCTGCTGACCACCATTCCGCTTTACGTGACCATCCTGTCGGTCTTCGCCCATCGCCACCAGGGACCCGCCGCCGCGGCGCACGTCCTGCGCGGATTGCTGTATGGCATGTTCGCCTTTGCGGGCTTCTTCATTACGTTAAGTTTGTTGATCGAGAAGAGCAGCCTGGGCGCGGCCTTTGGAGCCGCCATCCTGACAGCCCTGCTTGTGCAGGGGACCACTTTGATGATCCTGAGGAGCCAGCACCGCTCCGCAGGATAGTGCATGGGGGACTATTTCAAGTATCGGACGAAGAACCTCACAATGATCTGTGTAATATCCTCCGGGGTGGGGTCGGGTTGGCCGCCCACGGGATTGAAACCGTGACCGGCGTTCAGCACGATCACCAGCGTGGCGGGGATATTCGCCGAGGTCAGGCGGGAATACAGGATGGCCGATTGTTCCAGCGGCACCAGGCTGTCCTTTTCTCCGTGCAGGATCAGGAAGGGCGGGTCGTCTGTCGTGACGTAAGTGACCGGGCTGGCCAGTTCGTACTGGTCGGGGGTAAAGGCATTGGTGAGCAGTTCCTCCTGTGCAGGAGTCAAAGCCGTCAGGGTGAGGTCGGCGGGACCGTACAAGTCCACCACGGCCTGCACCCGGCTGGAGTATTCCAGGTATTCGCCCACATCGAAGCCCGCGTTTTCATCCGACGTGCCCAACAGGGCCACGAGATGCCCACCCGCCGATCCGCCCCAGGCGCCGATTTGCCCGGGGTCGATGTTGTAGTCGACGGCATGGGCGCGGATCGAACGGATGGCGCACTTCACATCCTGGATCATGGCGGGAAACATGTGCCTAGGCGCCAGACGATAGTCGATGGTGAAGACCGCAAACCCAGCCTGCAGCAGGGCGGGAGTTTGCGTGGCGGCCTCCATGTCGCGACGGCTGCCGGCGCTCCAGCCTCCGCCGTGGACGTACACCACAGCGGGCGCGGGCTGACCGGCATCGGCGGGGAAATGGGCGTCCATCTTGAGTTCCACGCCGCCCAGACTGCAATAGGTCACATCCAGCAGGGAGGCGGGCAGTTGTGTGGCTGTCGGGTTGATGTAGGCCGACTCCTCCTGGACTTCGAACGTCGGGAAGACAGTCGGAACGATCAGGGTCGGGGTGGAAGTGAGGGTCGGCACCTGCGGGACGTACGTGGGCCGCGCCTGGGTGGGCAGGGCCATGTACGGGCGGGACGTCGGCGGGGAGGTGGGAGCCGGGGCTGGCAGGCCGCCCGCCAGCGAACAGGCCAGGGAGAGCATCCCCAGCAGGAGAATCGGGAGTGGGAAGCGTTTCAAGGGTTTGTCCTGGGAAAGGGGCTGTGTCATCCTTTCGCCAGGACGATAATATCCTCCGAAGTGACAACCGTCAAATGCGCGGCGGCGTAGGCCACCAGTTCCTCGTAGGCGGCCAGGATGGCGGCCTGCTCCTCCGCCGTGCGCAGCGTGGACGGGTCGGGCGCGGACAGGTTCCAGGGCGGCGGGAGCGGCTCATCCTTTTTGCCCTTGTCCATTGTGAAGTAGATCGAGGACCAGGCCTCCGCGCCCGCGCGGTAGAAGTTGTTCTCGTGGATCAACGCGGTGACGAAGGGAGCGCGGCTGTTGGTCAAAATGCCATTTTGACCAACCCACTCCGCCAACTGACGTTGCAGCAGGGCGGTCGGGTTGTATTCGGCGGCGTTCGGCCTGGACATGAAGTTCCACCAGAAATTATCCGCGCCGTCGATGGCGGTGGTGCGCGTGATGCTGAAATCGCTGGGACGCACCAGCAGCCCGTTGACGTACTCGAAGGGCTGGTCCACGCTGGTGCCTTCCTCGTGATACAGCAGGGTCATCTGCGCACCCAGGCTGGCGTATACGCGCTGGGCCGCATCCTTGATGCGCGGGTCGCCGTTGGGCGCGGGCGCGACAACCGGCTTGCGCCCAAAGACCTGCGCCACGTAGCTGTAGCCGCCGGGCCGCGAGCGGTCCAGATCGCCGGTTTCGAGGTCGAGCGCGTAGGTCTCGTAGTCGAGCAGGGTCTGATACAGTTCGGCGTCGCTGAGATTCTTCAGGCGCGAATCGAATCCGTTGTAGAGCGGGTGCGGCGGGCGGACGTGATAGCTGATGGTCATGTCCGAGTTCTTGAAGCGCTCGATTACGTCGGGGCGCTGTTCCGCCAGCGCGCGCGTGATCTCGGCGGTAAAGTAGAAGTCGCCGCGCACGCCGTGCCGCTCGAATAGGTCGACCAGCTTGAGCAGCAGGTCGGCGCTTTCGGCGGGATGATTCCAGTCGTGGACGTTGACGGCGAAGGTCATGTAGCCTGTAGGCTGGCTCTCCTGCTGGCCTTCTTCGGTTGGGGCAGGCTCCGCTGTGGGCGGCGGGATGGGCACCCCCAGGCCGCAGGCCAGGGAGGTCACGATCAACAGGGACAGAAGGGAAAACAGGCGTTTCGTAAAAGCCATCCTTGCAGCCGGTGCCGCGGGTTACTGTTCCCAGGGACAGGCGGCCGGCGCCATGACGTGCCCGGCTTCCCTGGCCATGCACAGGAATTGAATGGACACTGTAACATGGTCGCGATTCTCCGGGCTGGGGTTGACATCCACCGTGGTTTCGTAGAGATACGTGCCGGGCGCGCTGTGGAAGGTCTCGTTCATCTGGAAGGAAAGGTTCGACGGGTCGCGCAGCATGGCCGCCGCCCAGGCGTAGCGCAGGTACTCCGTTTCCCAATCAAAGCCGGCCTGGCCGCAGCTGCCCCAAATGTGTTCCAGCGGGTTGGAGGAGAAGATCAACTCGGCCACGCCCTCTTTGCGCGCGCCCATCACCTCGAAGTCGAACTCCCCGCCTTCGATGCTGGCCGAACATTCGGGGTTGGTGGTCTTCGGGTCGACGCTGATTTCGAGATACTTCCCGTCGTAGGGCGAGTAATCGTACTCATTAAGGTCGATGCCGTATTTGGCGGCCGCGTCCCGGTCGCTGGTGATGACCCAGCGCTCCTGGCCGTCGGGGACGATCAGCACCGGCGCCGAAGCGGAGGCTTTGGCGTGCAGTCCCCACCAGTATTTTGTGTTCATGGTGCAATCCGATGAATACCAGGGGGCGACGCCGCAATCGCCGAGGCCCGCCGTGCGGTCGAGTTGGATTTCGACGATCACGACCCCGGTCATCATCCCGTCTGCCGCCTCCCCCGACGGCTCGGGCTGGACATCGTCGGCGGCGGGCGCGGCGGCGGATGCACAATCCTGGGGACAGTTTTGTCCGTTCTCCGGGCCGTCGCAAACCAGGTCGCCGCAGCGTTTCTGGGAGACGGCTGGGGTCGGTTCGGCGGATATTCCTCCCAGCGAACAGGCCAGGCTGAAGAGCAGCAGAATGGTGAACAGCGTGATTCGTTTCATGGGTTCCTCCCGGGGAAGTGGTTGTGGTGTGTCGCCGATGCGCCAGGCCCTATCTCGGTTCCGCGCCGGGGTGGGCGGCTTCCCACGCGGCATAGGCATCCGCCATTTGCGGGAAGGTGGCCCACTGCACCTGTCCGCTGGCGACCAGCGGATCGACAACCTCGGTCAGGAATTTTTCGATGACCGCAAAGGGATTCTGCGGGTCACCGCGAAATTCGCCCGGGTGGATGGTGAAGTGGAAAACGTTAACCTTGCCCGCCTCGGCGGCCTCCAGCGAGGCGTACAGGCTTTGCTTGAGATATTCGAAGTAGGCCTCATCCCCGCCAGCCGCATCCGAACGGCGCATGGAGCCAAAGTTGTTCTTGTCGTATTGGCCCTCGGGCAGGAAGACCACCGCCCCGTTCGGGTCAGGCTGCACAAAGAGCGAGAAATCAGTGCCATCCGTGCCGCCCGATGGCCGCCAGGGATGCAGTCCCACCAGCGCCAGGTCGGTGGTCTGGGTTTGGGGATTCTTCCAATCGCTGTTCACGTCCAGCCCCGCGCAGGCCGCCGCCTCGAACAGCCTGGGATACAGGTTGCCGCCGCTCCAGTAGCGGATGTCCGTCACGCCGCTGGCCTGGGTTATGAGCATCATTTCCTGCTTCATCGCGTCGCACCATTCCTGCACGCTGCGCGCAGATGAATTCTTCCCCAGGTGCGCATCCTCGTGGAAGTGTAGCGCGATCTCGTGCCCGCGCACGGCCAGGTCTGCCAGGATGGAGTTCCCCGACTCGATGGCGGCGCTCGTGAATGGGCTTTGTGCCTGGATGGTCATCCGCCCGTCGTGCGCCTCGACCATGTCCGCCACGGCCAGAATGTCCTGCCCGTGCCGCTCGAACAGCGGAGCCTGGTGATAGTCGCCCTTGCCCGATGGGAATCCCTGCGCGGTTTCGCCCAGCGGCTCGATGTGCATCCCGATGCCGAACAACAAGACCGCCTGGGATTCCACCTCCGCCTCCTGGACCTGGGGCTGGGCCGCCGTTTCGATGGGCTGACTCCCCGCCGCAGCGACTCCCGTTCCGCACGCCGAGAGGATCAGCGTCATCACGACCAAAACAATCATGGAAATTTTTGTCTTCATGGCATCCTCCGAATTCATCGAACAGGTTCTGATGCCATTTTCCCTCCCGCCTGCAAGCACAGTATGACCGTGTTGCAAAATAAATGTAAAAACTCCCGCTGGATGTTCAATCCTGCGGGAGCGTTGTTCTGACGGCGCGGGGCCGAAGAGCTGTTCAGGCCTTGCGGCTGTTGTATTCCATCTCGGCCAGGATGCGCAGGATGTAAGCTAAAGCCTTAAGCGGAAAATAAGCCATGACAATTTCCAACCCAACACTGACTGCAACAAATAAGAAGTCGAAAAAGAAACTGAGTAGCGCCATCGTCATGTTATCGGCAAGTGGGAAGAATCCCGTCAACACCCCACGCAGCTTGCCAAAGTAGGAGAAGCCCAAAAAGCCGTTAAGAACGATGGCCGCCAGGGCGACCTTGTTGAGCATATTGATAAGGGACACAACCTCGATCGGGTCGTAGAACGACGGCTGGTTGTCGTCGGCCAGCAGCCTTTCCTCCCACTCAGCCAGACCGTTTCGGCTCATTTTCCCTTCCTCGGCCACTGCCTGTGTGGGCAGGCCAACTTGTGGTGGAACCTCCCCCAGCCGTTCCCGCAGGATCTCTTCCAACAGGTCGAAGGTGATGTCCGTCCAGGCTGCGCGGTCATTAGCCTGCCAGATGTCGAGCAGTTCATCTGTTTCCTTAATGCTGAGGTTGTTGCGCACCTGGCTGCGAAGATCAGCGTTCATTGCGCGCCTCCCTGGGAATTCTTGTCGCGGTAGTTGATGTGGGTCTCGACGATCATGTTCAGGCCGAGCGAAATGCCTCTCAAGACCACGAAGTAAAACACCCCGCCGAACAATACCCTGGCCATTCCTATTAGCAGGCTCAAAGCGAAACTTGGATTGGTTCTCAAGACCTGCATGAAATTGTTGGTCGGTTGGAGCGTTGTGTTCCAAGCCATGGATGTTTGAAATAAATTCCAGGATTGCAATGCTGAGGTTCCCATGCCAAGAATGCCCACCACCAACGCCACCCAGGCCAGATATTTGGCCCAAGTGGCAAGATCCAGCAGTCGTTTATGGTTCGCTGAAAAGAATTCGGTTGTCTTTTCCATGCTACTTCTCCCTTTTGCCTTGCGAAGTTGATCTTATTTGCAGCGCAAGCTGACAGTTTGCGCTGCAAATATTATTCCGCCCGAACCGGATTGGAGATTCCGCCCAGCCCGTCGATCTCCACATCCACGCGGTCACCCGGCTTGAGCGGGCCGACGCCCGCCGGTGTGCCGCTGAAGATCAGGTCACCCGGCTCGAGCGTCATCACGGACGAGATGTAGGCCACCAGGGTCGGTACGCTGAAGACCATGTCGCGGGTGGAGGCCATCTGGCGCATCTGCCCGTTGACGCGGCAGGTCACCACGGCGTCCGAAGGGTCGAAGTCGGTGTCGATCCACGGGCCGAAGACGCAGAAGGTGTCGAAGCCCTTGGCGCGCGTCCACTGGCCGTCGCTTTTTTGCAGGTCGCGGGCGGTCACGTCGTTGCCCACGGTGTAGCCCAGGATGTGTTTCTTGGCATCCTCGGTCGTGATGTGGCGTCCGCGCTTGCCGATCACGATCACCAGCTCCGCCTCGTGCTCCACCTGCGCGGATTGCGGCGGCAGCAGGATCGCCTCGCCGCTGGCGATGATCGAAGACTGCGGCTTGAGGAAGATCAGCGGCACCTTGGGCACCTCGTTGCCAAGTTCCTTGGCGTGATCCACGTAGTTGCGGCCCACACACACGATCTTGCTCGGCTGGCAGGGGGCCAGAAGTTTCACGTCGGCGCGCGGAATGTTCGCGTCCCGCCGCCGATACCTGCCGAAAATATCCCCGTCGACCTCCCCGATCTTATCGTCCAAAAGCCAGCCGTATTGCGGGGCTTCCTCTTTGACCTGGTAACGGACAATTCTCATCATGCCTCCATGTGCAAGTTCTGCGGCAAGTGTAACCTTCAACTTGCCAACCCGCAACCTTCAACTTATAATAGCGGCACCCGGGCACATACCACTGCGTGGCACAGGTAGCTCAGTTGGTTGGAGCGTCTCTCTTACACAGAGAAGGTCGGGGGGTTCGAGTCCCTTCGCGCAGCACCCTTTAGGGCTGCGCCCACAATCGAATAGGATGTTGCCCACCCGGGGCGCATAGCTCAGTTGGTTAGAGCGTCTCTCTTACACAGAGAAGGTCGGGGGTTCGAGTCCCTCTGCGCCCACTAAAATCCCGACAGTCATCTGTCGGGATTTTGTTTACCTGATGGGTTGGCACAAGGGACGGACAACCCTTTCAGCGCGGCTGCTCATGTCCATGCGCCATGAAGCTCTCGATCTCTTCGATCGTCGACGGAATCGCCGCGGACAGGTTCTCGCATCCATCCAGCGTCACGAGCACGTTGTCCTCGATGCGCAGTCCGATGCCCCACTCACGGACGTAAATGCCCGCGTCCACGACGAACACCATGTTTTCCGCCATGGGTTCGTCATATCCGCCCACGTCATGGGTATCCAGCCCCACGTGGTGCGTGACGCCATGCCAGACGTACTTGCGGATGTCCGCGAAATCATCCAACAGACCCAGCGCCTTGAGCCCTTCGAAGGACGCTTCCCGGCAGGTGCGGTTCAACTGGGGGAAGAATACGCCCGGTCGCACCTGCGCCATGACCGCGCGATTGGCCGCATAGGCGACCTGGTATAGCTGCGCCTGCCGCTCACTGAAATGACCGTTCGCGGGGAATACACGCGAGATGTCGGTGCAATATTCGTCGCAGGCCGTGCCCACATCGGACAGGATCAACTCGCCGTCCGCGATGGCCGACATGGGATTTGCATAGTGCAGATAGAATATCCGCTCCCCGCCCGCAATGATGGACGGAAAGGCGCTGCGGCGCTGTCCATGCGCGGCCAGCTCTGAATTGAATTCCGCTTCCAGTTCGTATTCCATCACGCCTGGTTTCGCAACCCGCATCATGCGCCGAATCCCCGCCTCGGTGATCCGCATCGCTTTGCGGATGGCGTCGATCTCCTGGGGCGCCTTGATCTTGCGCATGGCGGCGAGCAGCGGATAGCTGTTCCTGATCACGATATGCGGATGCCTGCCCTGGATGTGCTTCGCGAATTCGCGCTCGATATCGAATGAACGTTCCGATGCCAGCGCGTCGAAACACAGCCAAAGGGTCGTGACATTTCGGAAGGACAGCAGTTCATTCACGGTCCTGTCGAGGGTTTCGATGTCTTCGATCCCTTCCACCCCGCTGATCTCGCGGGTCTCTGACTCCGTGAAGCGACGGCCTGTCCAGACCTCGCGCTCAAGATCGGGTTTGGCAACGAACAGGCACTCACTGGTGAGCCCGCTCTTCTTTTGCAGCAGCAGCGCGGAGCGTTCCTGTTTTATGCCCGTCAAATACAGGAAATTGCGGTTGGTAAAAAACGGGAAATCCTCATCCGCGCTTTTTCGCACGCTTTCTCCACTGAAGAACAGCATGACGTCGCCGTCTGTCATGTGTGCGGCCAGCCTTTGCCGGTTCCCGCTGTAAAAGCCTTTGTCCATTTTGTCTCCTTTTAAGCTGTTCGGATTTCTCTCAATACGTTTGCTTCGACGGCCTGCACGCCCTGCTTTTGGAAGGATTTGCACAGGGAGCGGATATCCCTTTCGAGGAAGGCGCGCGCATTCGGGTTGTGCTTGAATTCCAACACCTGTGGAAAATCGATGACAACCGCCTTTCCATTGTGCCATAGAATGTTGAACGTGGAATAGTCGCCGTGCACCCGGCCTGATCCCACGATCAGGGCCAGGTTCCGCACCGATTGCCTGAAGGCTTCCTGCGCCTCGTCCCTTTCCATTTTCAGGTCGGAGATGCGCGGGGCGGGATTCCCATGTTCGTCCCCGATGAATTCCATGACCAGCGAAATTCCCTGGACGGCGATGGCCTTCGGCACGACGACGCCATGCCCATCTAGATGCTGCATCTGCCTGAACTCCTCCTGCACCCAGAGAATCTGATGGGCGTCGAGGCCCGCCTCGCTGCCCTGTTTGATGGCCTTTTCCATCCTTGCATCGCCGATGAACCTGCCTTCCCGGTAGGATGCATCCCGCCTGAAGGAGCGCACCCGCAGATCCGTGTACATTTTTACGGCCACCAATCCATCTGAATTTCTACCGAGAAAGACCGAGGCCTCTTTTCCCGTCTTGATGCCGCAAATCAACTCGTCCAGAAAACCCAGCTTGGAGAGTATGTTCAGGTCGGGATTCTCGAACTTCGCGTTGGGATTTGACGCATTTTCAGCGTGGGAAATGAGCTGCGATACCGACTGTTTGCCTGTCAGCTTGCGCTTTTTGCTTTTGAATTTTACGAAATTTTGGACTTCCAGGTCTTCCACATCCAACTTGTTTGGAGCAATTTTCATTGTTGATTTTCCTGTATAAAACCTCCTGCGGTAAAAAAACGCAGGGTTGCGCCCTGCGCTGATGACAGAATCAAAAACCGCAGGGTGAGCCACGCCTGCGGTTGGATGCTCAAAATGAACAAATACAATCGTTGCTAAAATCCACCAGCGGGAGGCGCGCTCAAAACAGAATTTTGGGATGAGAGAATGGTCATCATATTTTCGTGCCTCCTTTCTTGTTTTTGGACAACAGAGTTCTCATTTTATCCAAGGGAATCATCCGTGTCAAGAAAATTTCCATTCGAGCTTATGGCTTTCTCAAAGTCCAAATTTGTGTCGCTCTCCCGAAGGACACAACTGCACTTGCGTGCTGGTGCAAGTGTCGGAACGATGTGAGGGAGCGTGTTTGTCGCAACCGAAGAGTCTCTTACCCGTGGTAGAGACCCTTCGCTTCGCTCAGGGTGACATATTTAGAGATTGTCAAGCTACTTTTGAAAAACGGGAATGCCAATTTTTTCCACCCGAGGCAGCAGCACATCTTCTACATAGGAGCCGCGTTTTTATCATTGCTTATCTTTGCGGTGCGCGCAGCCCGCGAGATCGAAGACTTTATGCGCGGGGGCAAATTTCAACAAGAAGAATCTCCCCATTCTGATGCTTGTCCTGGTGTCCCTGGCGGCGCTCCTCTGGCGGGAAGGTTGATCGCGCGGCAGGTCAGCGCGTCACGCGTCGGATGAAACCCTGTAAACGGGTGGCATCTCTGGGGTCCGCGCCGCCAAAGGAGGTGCGGAAGGGGACGCTCCGCCCGTTGACCAGTTCCGCCACCAGGCGATAGCCTGAACTGCTGTGACCGTTGCTGTCGGTGGATCGGCTGTACTCGGCGCGGATGGCAGCGATCTCGTCGAAGGGAATCTTCCGCGTGCGGCGGAACAACAGGTAGCGGTACTCCAGCCGCAGGGTGCGCGTGGGACGGTCAGCCACGACCTTGAGCCTGGGGTAGAGCAGCAGCATCACCAGTCCGCAGACCAGGGTCATGGGATCGATGATCTGCAATACCAGAATTTTGGGCGGGAAGAAGGCCAGGCTGAGGCCGCCCCACAGGGCGAAGAGTGCGCCTGCAATCCACACGATGACGAATTCAAAATCTTCGATGACCAGTTGGGAAGGGCTGGATGCTTTTTCCTGCGTTTCCATGATGTCTCCAACGCGAACGGGGTACGGAACGGCCCCATTCTCCCCCGGGCGGGTTCCCGCGCAAATAGCCGATTGGTCCCGCCCCTGCCCGTCCGCTCGCGCGGGTCTGACGGGGCCTGCTGGGAGGAACAGAATTGGAAGGAGTTGGGAATCGATTGATTTCGAGCGATGAAGCGTCTATAATTACGAGTGCGATTATCCAATTTGGTGGTGCAGGAGGTTTTCATGTGCGCAGACTCGATCATGAGCCTGAAGAACACGTCCGATGAACTGGGCCGGGCCGCCCAACTGTCCACACTGGCAAAGGAACAATACTGCTACGTCACCACCCGCGGGCGCAGGACGGGCAACCCGCACGAGATCGAGATCTGGTTCGGCATCCAGGGCGGGCGGCTCTACCTGCTCTCGGGCGGCGGAGACAGATCCGACTGGGTAAAGAACTTATTGAAAGACCCGCAGGTCACGGTCAGGATCGGAGAACATTTTTTCGACGGCCTGGCCCATCCCGTCAGCGACGCGGAGGAGGACTGGAACGCCCGTCACCTGCTGGCGGCCAAATATCAGGGCTGGCATGTGGGCCGCGCCCTCAGCGAATGGGCGCGCACCTCGCTGGTGGTGGGCATCGACCTGAAGGACTGACTTCGACCTGGAACGACAGGACTGGCGAGGGAGGCCAGCCCTGTTCCTTTTCCAGTACAATGCCTCAAACCACGCACGAGGAGAACACTTTATGGGCGTCATGCTGCAAACCTTTTACTGGGACTGCCCCCGCGAGGAAGGCAGGGAATACCAATGGTGGAATTACATTCGGAGCAAGCTCCCCGTTCTGGCGCAGGCGGGCTTCACCTCCCTCTGGCTGCCGCCCGCGCACAAGGCGGGCAACATCAGCGGCCCCTCCATGGGCTACGATCCCTACGACTTCTACGACCTGGGCGAATACGACCAGAAGGGCGGCATCCCCACCTGGTTCGGCACCCGCCAGGAGTTGGATGCGCTCATCCGCGACGCGCACGGATACCACATGAGCCTGATCGCCGACATCGTCGTCAACCACAACAACGGCGCGGACGAGCAGGAAGTGAATCCCATCACGGGCCAGTCGCGCTGGACGTTTTTCAATCCCAGGAGCGGCAGGTTCCCGCGCAACTGGGAATGTTTCCATCCCAACATGTACGAGTCCTGGGACGAGATGGCCTTCGGCGACATGCCCGACCTTTCGCACCGCAACCCAACCGTCTACGGCGAACTGCTCCAATTCGCCCGCTGGCTGATCGAGGAGGTCGGCTTCGACGGCTTCCGCTACGACTTCGTCAAGGGCTACGGCGCCTACACCATCCAGGCCATCCAGGAATACCGCTACCTGCGGGACGGCCAGTACATCCGACCCTACGGCGTGGCCGAATTCTGGGACAACGCCCACGCCATCGAGAACTGGGTCGACCTGGCCAACTTCTCCAACTCCAACCCCGTCGACGCCTTCGACTTCCCCCTGCGCGAACTGCTCAAGGCCGTGTGCGACGAGTACGGCTTCAGCCTGCGCAACCTCGCCACCTGGGATACCGTCCTCAAGCAACAGCCGCAGTCCGTGGTCACCTTCGTCGAGAACCACGACCTGCGCGACGAGGGCCGTCCCATCACCAACGACAAACTGCTGGCCTACTCCTACATCCTCACGCATGAAGGCTATCCCTGCGTCTTCTGGAAGGATTACTTCAACTACGATCTGGCCCTGGAAGGAACCCCCAACGGGATCGCCGCCCTGGTTGGCGTCCACGAGAACTACGCCGCGGGCAGCGCCTCGACCCTCTTCCTGAACGACGACCTCTACATCATGCAGCGCAGCGGATACGGCTCCGCGCCCGGGCTGATCTACGTCCTCAACAACCGCGGCGACAGTTGGAACGGAGCCTGGGTCGACACCCAGTGGCGCAACACCTCCTTCGAACCCGTCGCCTGGTGGAGCAAAACCGACGGCCAGCGCCCCGCAGACCAGTCCACGGGAGCCGACGGCCGCGCCCAATTCTTCGCCCCCCCGCGTGGATACGCCGTCTACGCGCCAATCCCTCCGGGCTGAGCGGAGTGAGGACACGCCCTTCGTCCGAACGCAGTCGAAGCGCACATGACTGCGGAAATAAAAGTATCCATCCAACCCTGCCCTTCGACTGCGCCGCAAAGAACGCGGCTCTGCTCAGGGCGGAGAGTCTTAACTTTAGAGGTACATCATGCAAACCATCGAAAAGGGTCTTAACATCTTCCAACACCTGCGGACAGGCTGCATCCTGGTCGTCGCCAACCTGTTCTTCCTGGGATTCTGCCTGTGGGGCGCGTACGCAGGCTACATTTCGTGGCAGCTTCAACAAACGGGACAGATCACCTCGGGCAAAGTCGTGCAAATGGAGGAAAGCAGCAGCCCCGATGGCGGTCCCGTGTATTCTCCCGTCATCGAGTTCGAGGTCAACGGACAGACGTACACCTTCGAAGGCGACACCGCCTCCAGCCCGCCCGAATATAAAGTGGGACAGGAGGTGCGCGTGCGCTATGACCCGTCCAATCCCAACACCGCGCAGATCGACAAATTCACCGAACGCTGGCTGATGCCCATCTGCCTGATTCCCTCCATGGTCATCGCCGCGCTGCTGACGAACTTCTTCGTGATCCGCGCCTGGCGGCGGGGGGAACACGTGGAGTAGCGCGCAAAATCATAAAATGAAACGAGACTGGCTTCTTCCCAGTCTCGTTTATAATGAGGCAACTCGATGGAGGAAAATATGTCTCAAAAATGGTTCCGTCTGCTCTCTGTTGTCTTTGCGCTTGCCCTTCTCGTCGGCTGCGTGCCGGTGACGCCTTACGCGGCTCCAGTTTTACGAGACATGCAAACTGCCACAACGACACCTTTGCCATTGCCATCACTGACGCCGACGATTGCTTTCTATTATATTTCCCCATCCTATATCCCCTCTGCAACGCCGACTTTTGTCCCTCTGGGGAACATCGCTTCGGACTTAGAGATTCTCTCTCCCGAGAATATCGGGCGTCTGGAATTGATTAATCGGTGGGGAAAAGGGAATCTACTCTCTCTCCAAGTTTCACCTGACCATACGCTTATCGCAGCAGCGACTTCTACTGGCGTGTACTTGTATCGTTCCCAAGGTTTAACTCAAGCCGGTTACCTGAACATAAATGCAGGCAATTATGGCTTTATGATGGTTGCATTTAGCCCTGATAGCAAACTGCTTGCCGTAGCGAGTGATTATGTGACCTTGTGGGATGCAGTCCTTCAACAACAAGTGGGAATGCTACCGCTGAGTCATCCATTGGTTCAGCCCTGGCATCTCGAATTCACACCCGATGGTCGACATATTGTGATAGAAGACTTCTCGCGAACTTGCAGTGGAGGCGGAGATTTTGCTTTGTATACCATCGAAGGTTATAAAGTATTCGATGCAAATGAGTGCAGCGTTAACGATGCTCAAATGGGGGCCTATTTCCGTGTCGTAGATAATCGGTGGTTTTATTTCTTTTCAAATCCAGTCTTTGCGAGTAATGCATTTCCGGATGAAGTGGTAAAAATCGATCTGTCCACGGACAAAATTGTGGATGTGTTCCACAACGATGAATTGCGCAAGCTTTACGATATCAGCCCTGACGGGAAATTCACCGCATATCAAATCGGCACAAAGAAAATAGAAGGCGATAGCTATTCAATCACCTATCAAACAAAAATTCTTGATGCTGAGACTGGAGAAACCAAGGACACTCTTAAAGGCGAAGTCCAATTTATCAAGAAATCCACAGGAGAAATTGTCTGGAAGGTGATTGACTACAGAGCCACAGATCAACCGACAACACAACCTTGCGATTTGGCTTCAGGGACACAGCCAATTGATATTCCAAACTCACAGGACAAATTGGTTTTACCCGATCTGTCAACCAACTTATTAAAAGTGATTGACTTATCCACTTGCACAGTTAAAAGTGAATTGGCGTTGCCGAGTCATGCTACTCTATTTATCCCCAGCTACTATCTTGATGCTCATGGCGATAAGCTGGTCATTCCATCGGAATATTCAAATTCCATTTTGGATATAAAAACTGGCAAGTTCACACACGCGAGTATTGAATCATTCCCTTTCTTGGATTCAGGTCTATCCACAAAGGGACCCGGTCTAACTGGTATAAATGCAGATGGATCAAAGATGATCTTAAGTGGTCATGAAATCAGCAACGGTCAATTTTTCATTGACTACTCCAGATACATGGGATACACACTTCGGGTAGTAGATACCAAAACTGGCAAGATATTGTGGGAGCATACTCCGAGCGGGCAGAGACTCATTAAGATTTACCCTGGCATGGATCCTTCAACAGAGATCATTGTAGATAATAACGGGATACATGAGTGGAATCTTGATACTGGAAAAGAAACACGTTCAATTCAAAGAGCAGATGGAGTTTACTGTTATCCTAATGGCCAGAAGTGTATCTTTATTGGACAAGACCAAAAAATCCATGTTCTGGATGTTAAAAGCTGGAAGGATTTGTATGCTTTTAGTAATGGGCAAGACCTAATTTATGTACAAAGAATCAGTCCAGTGTCCTCAAAAGGCAGGATTGCCATCCTTTATACGTCTGGTGAAAATCCATGGAAAGACATGCATGTCGCGGTATATGATATTCACTCCGGGAGAAAGGTATTTGAGGTAGCGGCCGAAGAAGAAGGTGGATTGGAACTAATACAAGATCAGCCTTACTTCGTTCATAATCGCAAAGACGGTTATATCGAATTGTGGTCAACGGATCAAGACACCCCTGTGACCACATTTCTTGGTGATCATAAAATCAATAATTATATGTGGCCAGTGTGGAGGGACTACTCTAAATATTATGGCGATATTTCCATGTCCCCCGATGCGCGAATTTTCATAACGGAAGAGGATGGACTTGCCTTTTGGGATGTGAAGACTGGTGTTTTACTGGCAAAGATAAACAACCAATCATCACTTCGATATGCAAACCCGCTTTTCAGCTTAGATGGTCGATATTTGATTACAATGGGTAGTGATGGCACGATCTGGATCTGGGGTGTGAAAAGACAATAAGCAACCCATCCTCGCCTTCAGTCACAAAGCATTCGCGCGTCATCAACAAAAAGAGACTCGCCTCACGACGAGTCTCTTTTGATTCACTTACCACGTACCAATTACTCGACCAAATTCCTCAGCACCGTGTGCAGGATGCCGCCGTTGCGGAAGTAGTTGACTTCCACGTCGGTGTTGAGCAGCGCCGTGGCCTGGAACTCGACCACCGTACCATCGGCCTTCGCGGCCTTGACGGTCATCACGGATTTGGGCGCCATTCTATCGCTCAGGCCGCTGATGTCGAAGACTTCGTCGCCTTTCAAACCCAGCGACTCGGCGTTCTGTCCGTCCATGAATTTGAGCGGCAGGATGCCCATGCCGACCAGGTTGGAACGGTGGATGCGCTCGAACGACTCGGCGATGACGGCCTTCACGCCCTGCAGGTTCGGACCCTTGGCGGCCCAGTCACGACTGGAGCCGGTGCCGTATTCCTTGCCTGCGAGGATGATGGTTGGAATCCCCGCCTCTTTGTACTTCATCGCGGCGTCGAAGATCGACATTTCCTGAACGTTCAACGTTCCACCTTCAACGTTGAACCATTTCGTCCAGTTGCCTTCCTTCGGCGCAACCATCACGTTCTTGAGGCGGATGTTGGCGAACGTGCCGCGCGCCATCACCAGGTCATTGCCGCGGCGGGTGCCGTACTGGTTGAAGTCCTTGGGCTGGACGCCGCGCTCCTGCAGGAACTTGCCCGCAGGCGAGTCGGCGGCGATGTTGCCGGCCGGCGAGATGTGGTCGGTGGTGATCGAGTCGCCGAACATGCCCAGAACGCGCGCGCCCAGGATGTCGCCCACCGAGGGCACATCCAGGGTCAGGCTCTGGAAGTAGGGCGGGTGATGGATGTAGGTCGACTCCTCGCTCCACGGGAACAGGTCGCCTTCGGAAATCTTGATCTCCTGCCACATCTCCGAGCCGCTGAACACGTCGGCGTATTTATCCTGGAACATCTCGCGCTTGACGCTGGCTTCGACCGCCTCGGCGATCTCCGCCTGGGTCGGCCAGACATCCTTGAGGTAAACGGACGAACCGTCCGCGCCGTTGCCAAGCGGTTCGTTGACCAGGTCGATGTCGACCGTGCCCGCCAGGGCGTAGGCGACGACCAGCGGCGGGGAAGCCAGGAAGTTGGCTTTGACCAGCGGATGGACGCGGCCTTCGAAGTTGCGGTTGCCCGAGATGACGGCCGCCGCCACCAGGTCTGATCCCGTGACTGCTTTCGCCACCTCGCCCGGCAGCGGACCCGAGTTGCCGATGCAGGTCGTGCAGCCGTAGGCGACCACGTTGAATCCCAGCTTCGAAAGCGGGTCGATCAACCCCGCCTGCTTGAGATATTCGGTTACCACGCGCGAACCGGGCGCGAGCGAGGTCTTGACGTACGGTTTGACCGTCAGTCCCTTCTCGACCGCCTTCTTCGCCACCAGTCCCGCCGCCACGAGCACCGACGGGTTGGAGGTGTTGGTGCAGGACGTGATGGCCGCGATGACCACCGCGCCGTGCTTCATCTGCATCGAGCCGCCGTTGGTACCGAAGGTGGCTTCCCTGGCGAGAGCCTCGGGCTTCAACTCGAATCCGCGCTCCTTGACCGGGGCGACCAGCGCCTTCTCGAAGGTGTCCTTCAGCTCGGACATGGGCACGCGGTCCTGCGGGCGCTTGGGTCCCGCCAGCGACGGGACAACCGACCCGAGGTCCAGTTCGAGCGTATCGGTGAATTCAGGGTCGGGCATGGACGCGTCGCGGAAGAGGCCCTGCGCGCGCATGTAGGCCTCGGTGCGCGCGACGACTTCCTCGGAGCGGCCGGTCAGGCGCATGTAGCGCAGCGTCTCGGCGTCCACGGGGAAGAAGCCCATCGTCGCGCCGTACTCGGGCGCCATGTTGGCGATGGTCGCGCGGTCGGTCAGGGACATGGCCTCCAGGCCAGGCCCGAAGAACTCGACGAACTTATCCACCACGCCCTTCTTGCGCAGCATCTGCGTGACGGTCAGCACCAGGTCGGTGGCGGTGACGCCCTCGGGCAGACGGCCGAAAAGCTTGAAGCCGATCACGTCGGGCAGCAGCATGTCCATCGGCTGGCCGAGCATCACGGCCTCGGCCTCGATTCCGCCCACGCCCCAGCCCACGACGCCCAGGCCGTTGATCATGGTGGTGTGCGAGTCGGTGCCGACCAGGGTGTCGGGGAACAGGACATCATCCTTCGTCATCACCACGTCGGCCAAATACTCAAGATTGACCTGGTGTACGATGCCGGTCATGGGCGGCACCACGCGGAAATTACTGAAGGCCTTCTGGCCCCATTTCAGGAACTCATAGCGTTCACGGTTGCGCTGGAACTCGACTTCGGTGTTGCGGTGCAGCGCCTCGGGGGTGGCGAAGAAATCCACCTGTACCGAGTGGTCGATGACCAGGTCCACGGGCACGAGCGGATTGATCTTCTTCGGGTCGCCGCCCAGGCGGGCCACGGCGGCGCGCATGGCGGCCAGGTCGACCACGGCGGGCACACCCGTGAAATCCTGCATCACCACGCGCGCAGGCAGAAACGGGATGCCGGGGCGCGCACCCTTCGGCGTCCACGCGGCGATGTTCTTCACATCGTCGCGGGTGATTTCCCTGTCGTTGCATTGACGGAGGGCGGCTTCGAGCACGACACGGATCGAAAACGGAATCCGCTTGAGGTCGACGAGACCGGCTTTTTTGAGCGCATCCAAACGGTAGATGACGTACTCTTTTCCTCCGACCTTCAGTACGTCGCGGGCATTGAAGAGATCCTGCATGGCTTACTCCTTTGGTGGGTTTAATAGCACACCACAAAATCCCGAAGGATACAAAGGAGCGCCTTTGCCATCCTTGGGGTTCTTGTGGTGCGGTCCTTAATTTTACTGCTTCCTGTGTGAAATTCCAAACCTGCGCGCCCCGATTTTCAGGGTGTTGCTGGGATTTTTCGCGAGTGCGCAGGGCAGGCGGGGATTATTTTAAGCCACTCAACTCTTTTTTGAGCCGCGCGACCAGTTGCGTCCGCTTGGCCTCGGGCAGGAAGCTCGCTTCGGCGGAGGTGAGCAGGCACTGCTTCAGCACGTCGAGCGGGAGGCCCAGATCGTTGGCTGTCTGATACTCATGGCTGAGCGTGATGCGCGAGACGCTGGGATCGTCCGTGTTGATCGTGGCCTTGATCCCCTGATTGAGCATGGATGCCAGCGGGTGCCTGCCGAGATTGGCGACCACCCCCGACTGGTAGTTGCTGGTGATGCACACCTCGAAGATCGTCTGGCGTTCGGCGGCCAGCGCGGTGACGGCATCGTCCTCGATGACGCGCACCCCGTGGCCGATGCGTTCCGTGTTGAACACTTCGATGGCTTCGCGCACGTTGGCGGCTGGCCCCCACTCCCCCGCGTGAATGGTGATGTGCAAGCCCGCCTGGCGCGCCTCCTTGAAGACGCCCACGAACGGGCTGGAGGGAAACTCCGCTTCGTTGCCGGCCAGGTCCAGGCCGACCAGCCCGCGCCCGATGTTCTGCGCGGCCAGCCAGGCCACCTGCTCGGCCAGGTCGGGACTCTCGTGGCGGTTGACCGAGGCGATCAGCCCAACCTGGATATTGAACTCCTTCGCCGCCGACTGGGAACTGGTGATGACCCAATCCATCACCTCGTGCAGCGGAAAGCCCTCCGCGCGGCTGAGCGCCACGGGCGTGAAGCGCAATTCCATGTAACGGATATTGTCCCGCGCGGCGTCCTCCACCGCTTCGCGCGTGATGCGATGGATCGCATCGGGCGAGCGATAGAACAGGCGCAGGGTCTTGAATTTTTCGAGGAAGTTGGTGAAGGTCAGCGGATCCTGATCCTGGATCTGCACCAGACCGCTCAACCTCAACATGCTGGCTGGGATGGTGATACCGTGCGAGCGCGCGATGTCCAGCATGGTGGTTAAGCGCAGGGAGCCTTCCAGATGGCGGTGCAATTCCACCTTTGGAAGGGCATGATAGATATTCAGGGGCGCGGTATCGGGCTGGACCAACAAAACCTCTTGGTTGTACGATCAGCGGCGTCGACGCTTGCGTTTCCTGCCATCATCAGCGGCCTCGCCGCCTTCCTCTCCCTCGTCAGGCGCAGACTCGCCCATTTCCACGGGCGCGATCTCGATCCTGCGCGGCTGGACGGTGAAGATGCGTCCCGCCACCTGGCTGCGGATATCGGAAAGCAGTTGCTGGTACAGTTCCGAGGCCTTGCTTTTGTATTGTACCAGCGGATCGCGCTGGGCATAGGCCTCCAGACCGATGGAGATGCGCAGCGCCTCGACGCGCGTCAGGTAGTCCACCCACAGGTCGGTGATGGATCCCAGCAGCAACTGGCGATGCACCTGGTTGAGAACGTAGCGTCCGATCTCCTCGACCAGCCTGCGGCGGTCCTCTGTATCGAGGCCGGTCGCCGTTTCGTTAAGCCGCTGCTCGCCGAAGGCGGCCTGCGCGGCGGGTCCGAAATCCGCCAGGCGCTGGGCATTGGCGGCCAAGCGGGCGTACTCACCCTGTCCCCAGGCCAGTTGCTGGGCCTGCTCGGCGGCTTCGAGATGTTCGAGCACCTCTTCGATCAGATTGTCGGCTTCGCGGCCGTCCAGCAATTGCGCGGCCAGGAAAATATACGTGAAGCGGTGGACGACCTGCTTGACCTGGCGGTGTGTGCGTTGGTCGAAGGCCGTGCGCGCGGCCTGCGTAAGCGAAAGCAGCAGGCGCAGTTGGGCGGTGTCCTGGTCGCCGCCTTCGAGGCTGGTCGAAAGCGTCTGCACGTCGCGCAGAATCTGTCCGTTCGGGCCGACCAGGCGTTCGCGCTGACGGTCAAGCGCCGTATGTGAAGCCTCCAGAATCTGTTTGGCGATATCGTCCCAGGGAGCATCCTCGATCTTGAGGCCGAGCGATTCGTCCAGGCGATTCTCGATGCCCATTACCAGGCGGGTGGCGGACAGGATCGTCAATTGCGAGGCAACGATATCCTTGATCTCCTCCTGTACGCTGGCGGGGTCTTCGCCCATCGCGCGCAGCCTCTCGTTCGGGAGTTTCAATTGCATGCGCGCCAGGCTGCCGAGTTCCTCGAGCATCTTCTGCGGGCGCGGCATTTCCTCCAGGTCCTTCAAGCCCTGGAAGTACGCGTCGATGGCATCCTCGCGATCCGAGAGCTGGGTGTCGAGGCTTTCCTCCGTCTTCTCGATGGAGTTCTCGATGGCGCGCAGGGTATGCACCCGCTCCGCCTCCACCGCGCCGCGGACGATCTCACGCACGGCTTCGGGCAGGCTTGCCCCCGAGGCGCGTAAGGCCTTCAGCACCAGGGACAGGCCAAAGCTGGGGAAGAGTTTTTCATCCGACGGGAAGGTGGGCTGGATCTGCTCGAGCCAGGCCACCAGTTTCCACGGGCCTTCCTCATCCTTCATGCCCGCCTGCACGCGCTTGCCCACCTCGGCTTCGAGCATCTCGATCACGTCATCGTGCAGATCATCCTTGACGAAGATGCGGTCGCGCTGGCTGTAGATTTGCATGCGCTGCTTGTTGAGCACGTCATCGTATTCGAGCAGGTGCTTGCGGACGTCGAAGTTGGCGCCCTCGATGCGGTGCTGGGACTGCTCGATGATGTTGCCAACCAGGCCGACCTCCAGCGGAAGGGTGTCATCCACCTTGAGGCGCTCCATCAGGCCGCTGACCTGCGAGCCGCCCTGGATACGCATCAGGTCATCTTCGAGCGAAAGGTAGAAACGCGAGGAACCCGGGTCGCCCTGGCGGGCGGCGCGGCCGCGCAACTGATTGTCGATGCGGCGCGCCTCGTGGCGCTCGGAGCCGACCACGTGCAGGCCGCCCAGGGACTTGACCGCCTCCATCTCCTCGAAATATTGCAGGAAGAGTTTGACTTCGGCATCGTAGATACCGTACAAAGCGGGGTCGACCTTGAGCAGGGCCTGGCGGCGCTCTTCGGGGGTCATGTCGTAGGGGTCGGCATGTCCCGCCCTGCGCAGGACGCGGTTGACCGCCGAGATGACCTCCTCGGCCAGCTCGCCGCCCAGTTTGATGTCCACGCCGCGGCCGGCCATGTTGGTGGCGATGGTCACCGCGCCAAAGGCGCCCGCCCCGGCGATGATCTGCGACTCCTCCGTGTGCTTGCGGGCGTTCAATACCTGGTGCGGGATGCCCGCCTGCAGGGCCGTCTTGAGCCGCTCCAGGTACTGTTCATCCAGGCGCAGGAGCGCGCACAGGGTGGACAGGTTGGACGGGTCCTCGGGATTGATATTCGTCATGCCGCAGGGCTGAACGAACTTGCGCATATCGTCGGGACGCAAATTTTCGAGCGGGGCGGTGAACGGCACCAGTTCGGGGATCAAGCGCCCGTCCTCTTCGCGGTTGTTGGCCTGCAGCCAGGCGTTACGCACGAGCAGCACCTGGGCCAGGCGGCGGACAGGTTCCGTGCGCAGGCGGGCCGAGATGCGCTCCGAGGCATCCACCGAGGTGGTGCCCAGCAGAATCGGCCGTCCCATCACGTGATAGCGGATGACATCTTGCACGATGGCGCGCAGTTTCATTTCCACGGTGCGGTAGATGACATCGGGATGGTCCTTGCGGCGGTAGAAGATCTTCCCGCCTCCGCTGGTTGGCTCGTAATACGTGTACTGGTAGCCTTCCTCATCCTTGGCCTTTTTCTCGACCAGGGTCGCATTGGCTTTCAGCGCCTGGTATTCGAGGTTGGTCGGGATGGGCGAGACTTCCAGCTTGTAGATCTTGTCGAACTCCTCCGCCTCGGTCAGGGCGGTGCCGGTCATGCCCGCCAGCTTCTTGTACATGCGGAAGTAGTTTTGCAGGGTGATGGTGGCGTAGGTCACGTTCTCAGGTTCAACCTTGACGCCTTCCTTGGCCTCCACGGCCTGGTGCAGGCCGTCACTCCAGCGGCGGCCGGGCATGAGGCGGCCCGTGAACTCGTCCACGATGACGACCTTGCCGCCTTGCACGAGATATTCTTTGTTGCGGTGGAATAGGAATTGCGCGCGCAAGGCCTGTTCGAGGTAGCCTGTCAGACGCGCCTGTTCGGGGGTCAGGTCCTCGGGGCGGTCGGGGTCGAGCAGGGGCTGGCCGAGCAGTTGCTCCACAAAGGCCAGGCCCACATCGGTCAGGCTGACGTTGCGATCCTTTTCGTTGACTTCCACGTGTTCGAGCTTGACCTGGCGCACGATCTGCGCCATCTTCCCATACCATTCCAGGTCGCCCGAGGCGGGGCCTGAGATGATGAGCGGGGTGCGGGCCTCGTCGACCAACACGTTGTCCACCTCGTCCACGATGGCGAAATGGTGCCCGCGCTGGACGCGGTCGCTCAAACGCATGGTCATGTTGTCACGCAGGTAATCGAAGCCAAACTCGGAGTTGGTGCCGTAGGTGATGTCGGCGGCATAGGCTTCCACGCGGTCGACCAGGCGCAGGTGACGCTGATCCTCGTGCGGCGACTCGCGTTCGAAATCGACAATGAAGGCCTTCTTGCCATTCTCGGTGGCGGCGGCCATCTGCAGCACGCCCACCGACAGGCCGAGCATCTGAAAGATCGGGGCCATCCAGCGCGCATCGCGCCGCGCCAGGTAATCGTTGACCGTGATCAGGTGGACGCCGCGTCCCATGATGGCGTTCAGGTACAGGGGCAGGGTGGCCACCAGCGTCTTGCCTTCGCCCGTGCGCATTTCGGCAATCTCGCCGCGATGCAGCACCGCGCCGCCGATGATCTGCACGTCGTAATGGCGCAGGCCGATGGTGCGCTTGGAGGCTTCACGCGCGGCGGAAAACGCCTCGGGAATGATCTCCATCAACGCTTCCTGCTCCGCCTTGAATTGGGTGGCTTCATCCAGCCCATCCAGGTTGCCCAGCGACTCTCTTACACGGACGCGGAACTCGTCCGTGTTGGCGCGCAGGGCCTCATCGGACAGAGCCTCGAACTGGGGCTCAAGGGCATTGACTTGATCCACCAGGCTGTTATTCTTTTGAACCGTTTTTTTTGTGGGGTCGCCACTGAAGAGTTTTACAAAGTTTTTTAACATTCCTGAACCTTTCGGAGCGGAATTATAGCATGGCGAGGTTGGAGGAATATAAGAAAAAGGCGGACGCACCGGGCGCGTCCGCCTTCAATAATTTCCACCCCTCTGCCACCCCCGTATGTAACAATTTCCATCCCCCCTTGCCGCCCCCGTCCGCCAGACCCCATAATGCCATTGAAATGAACTGTTATTATTTTATGAAGAAATGGTGAACAATAGAATAGACAGGCATTCCCCTGGCATAGGCATTTGTACGTTACCCCTTGCATGGATTGTTTTTTTTTTGTTACCCTTGAAACACGTTTACTAGAGACAGGAGCGGGTCATGGCAACAAAAAGAATCCGTGTAACAATCGTCGACGATCATCAAGGCATCGTGGACGGCTACATGTTTCGACTGCAAGGCAATCCACAGGTACAGGTGGTGGAGGCCATCAAATACGGAGAGGATATCGAGCCCGGGTTGGAAGCCCACCCCACGGACGTTCTATTGCTGGATGTTAACCTCCCAACCTCGCCTGACAACTCCGCTCCCTATCCCATCCTGCACGTGGTCCCAACCCTGCTCCAAACCCATCCCGACCTGGTTATTCTGGTCATCAGCATGTACAAGGAGCGCAGCCTGATCCGCGCCGTCCTGGAGGCGGGCGCCAGCGGTTACATCCTCAAGGATGACACCCACGCCATCCAGGAATTGGGGAATATCATCATAGCCATCGCGAATGGGGGCATCTACATGAGCGAAAAGGTGCATCAGACCTTGCTCAAAATGAATCCCGAGGAAACCGAAGTAAAACTCTCCGCCCGCCAGTTGGAAGCGCTATCCCTTTCCGCCTCCTATCCCAACAGCACCACGTGGGATATATCCAGGAAAATGAGCATCAAACATGCCACTGTCCGCAACCTGCTTTCGGGGGCCTATCTCAAACTGGGAGTGAACACGCGGGCGGCGGCCATCGTCAAGGGACGCGAACTGGGCATCATTTCCAGCGATCCGGCCTCCCCCACCCTGCCCACCAAAAGAAGATAACAGTTGTCAAATCCAGCCTGTACAGCCTGCGCCCTTGCGGGGATATGACAGCTTGCATACTTTGGAACAGGTGGTGGCATCAAGTACGTGATGTGGTGCGGAATACCCTACGGGCACGATATGGCATTCGGCATACCCGTAGTTTGACGGGATTCCATCCCGCCCCACGAGTTCATCACTTACATCGAATCAGCTTCGGCAGGCGCTGTACGGGACAATGATGGATTCCTCGAGCACGGCCTTGATTATGCGGTTGAAAAAGCTTTCATTTCCAACACGAGACATCAATTTTCAGTGGGTGGGCGGAAACAGGCAAAACTGAAAGCGAAAACGGAATTGTTTTGTTTTACGCTATAATCACATCATCTCCCTTCCACCTGCTTCTACAGATAAAACATCATGAAAAAGATATTCCCCTCCTCCTGGCGTCCCATTGAAATTGCGGTAGCCGCATTGACGCTCGGCATACTCGTGCTGTACACACATGCACTTTTGCACACTGCCCCCTACCCCGGTTTCTATATGGAGCCACAGACGGGAAAGGTCGTCTATATTTTTGAAGATCAAAGCGGCACAGGCAGTCTGAAGGTCAACGACGTCGTCACGCGCATCGGATCGACCGATTACGCAGAGTATCGCAAGGATAAAAGTCTCGTTTTATTTGCCGACGCCCAGGCTGGCCAGGTGGTGGAGCTGGAGGTCGAGAGAGGCGGGGAGACCCTCACCGTCCCCTGGATATATACCGGTTTCACGTCTTCCGAGTTTTGGAACCGGGTCATCAACAACTGGCTCCTGGGATATTTCTTCTGGTTCTTCGGCACGGCCACCCTGCTCTTTGTGCGTCCCCGCGACGAGAAGTGGACACTGCTGACTGCTGTCAATTACCTGACCGGGCTGTTCATTGTCGTCGGCAGCATGTCTGCCACGCACGTTTTGTACAGCCTGTATCTCATGCGGTTCATTGCCTGGCTGATGGCGCCCGTCTACATTCACTTTCACTGGATTTTCCCATCGCCGCTGCGACGAGTCCCAAAATGGGTCGGCAGGGGCCTGTACATTTTCAGCCTGGGGATGGCCGTGTTGAGTGTGTTCCCATCCACCCCGTCCGGCTTGTTCTATATCGGATTGCTTCTGGCCTTTGGCGTGAGCCTCGCAATTTTCCTTTCCAGGGGTATCCGCAAAACAGCACAAGCCCGCGAGGTGCGCCGACTGGGTATCCTGGTTACAATAGCGTTCCTGCCCATATTGATCATCACCCTGGTGGGAAGAGAGGAGCCCCTGGTATATCTTGCGCCCCTCACCTTGTTTTTCCTGCTCCTGCTGCCCGCCGCGTATTTTTACTGGGTTTTTCGTACCCGTCTGGGCGGCATGGAGGTGCGCTCCAACCGCGCCGTCTCCCTGTACATATACCTGGTCATCTTGAGCAGCGCCCTGCTCCTGGCGGCCACCCTGATCGTGCAGGCAAAGACCCTGCCCGTTGGCAGCGACATCCTGTTTTTCAATTCCCTGCTGACGATCTTCCTGGTCGCCTTGTTCTCGATCTTCGCCTTCCCCCATTTCGCGTCCCAGGTCGAGCGGCGTTTCCTGGGCATTAAACTGCCTCATACAAAATTACCCGAGATCTTTTCCGCCCGCATTGCCACCAGCAATTCCATGGAAGGGCTGATGGGCATTCTCACCGAGGAGGTTTATCCGAGCATGTTTGTGAGGCAGTACGCCTTCCTGTCCTGCTCGGATGGACAGGCGGAAGTCGTGGTCGCAAAAGAAGCGGGGGATCCTGAAGTATTGATCAAGGCCGCCGCGGACATTCCCCTGGCCTCCTGGACGGAGAGCCGAATCCTGCCTGCTGGCGGCCCCCCACCCCTGGAATGGGTGCGAGCCAGTCTGCCGCTCAAGGTCGGCGATACCCTGCTGGGCCTGTGGCTGTTGGGACGCCGCGACCCGGATGACCTGTATTTACAGGCCGAAATGCCCATCATCCAATCGCTGGCCAGCCAGACCGCCATCGCCTTGAGCAATATCCAGAAAACCGCACAGATCAAATCCATGTACCAGGATAACGTGAACCGTTATGAACAGGAACGTCTGCGCCTGGCCCACGACTTGCACGACAGCGTGCTGAACGAACTGGCGGCCCTGATGATGTTCCTCGACCCATCGGCCAGGACGCCTAAATTTCAGGCCGCGTACGACGCCGTGGTCCAGCGCGTGCGCGAGATCGTCACCGACCTGCGCCCGCCCATGTTGAATTACGGTTTCAAGCCCGCCCTGGATGAACTGGCCGACCACTTGTCCGAGATCCACAACGAGCTGGTCCAGATTGATGTAACCGTGGAAGGCAACGACGACCTGCGCTACCCGCAGAACGTTGAACACTACATTTACCGTATGGTGCAGGAAGCCTGTGAAAATTCCATTCGACACGGGCAGGCCAGACATATCCACATTCTGGGCAGACTGGATGAAAAGTCCATCGCTCTGATCGTCGAGGACGACGGGAGTGGTTTCCACGCCAAAAACGCAACCCAACCGCAGAATCTGGCGTCTCACAAACACTATGGTCTGGCAGGGATGATGGAACGCGCCCAACTGATCGGGGCGGAGGTGCGTATCGACTCCTCACCCCAAAAAGGCGCGCGGGTCAACATTCGATGGAAATCGTCTTCATAATCCGATTCAGATGTCAGGCTCCCTCTAATGAGGGAGCCTTAATTTTTTAAGTAAACCGTCGGCTTTATCATTGAACATGCGTGCTATAATCTTTTAGCCCATGTCCTTCGCCCATCTTCACGTTCACACCGAATACTCGCTGCTCGACGGCTTCTCGAACATCAAGAAGCTGATTAAACGCGTCAAGGAAATGAACATGCCTGCCGTGGCCATCACCGACCACGGCACGATGTTCGGGGTGATCGACTTTTACAATGCAGCCACCGCCGCGGAGGTCAAGCCCATCATCGGGCTGGAAGCCTACATGGCGGCGCGCGGCATGACCGACCGCGACCCCAAGCTCGACAAAAAATCCTTCCATTTGCTGCTGCTGGCCGAGAATGAAGTCGGCTATCGCAACCTGTTGAGCATCGCCTCGGCGGCGCAGTTGAACGGCTTCTACTACTATCCGCGCATCGACCACGACTTCCTGGCTGCCCACTCGGAGGGGCTGATCTGCACCTCGGGCTGCATGTCGGCCGAAATCCCGCGCGCCCTGCTGGACGAGAATCCGCAGGAAGCCGTGCGGCGCATGAACTGGTACTACGATGTCTTCGGCAAGGATCGTTTCTTTGTCGAACTGCAACAGCACAACATTAAAGAGATCACCGACCTGAACCGCCGCCTGATGGAATTGGGCGTGCGCTATGAGTCGCGCTACGTCGCCACCAACGATGTGCATTACATCAACCAGTCCGACTCGCGTTTGCAGGACATCCTGCTGGCGATCCAGACCAACACGTTATTGACCGACCCCGACCGCATGCGCATGACGGACGACTCGTATTACCTGCGCACGCCGCAGGAGATGTCCACCCTGTTCGCGGAGGTGCCCGAGTCGCTCAGCAACACCCTGCTGATCGCCGAACGCTGCAACGTGGATTTGTCCTTCAAGGGCTATCACCTGCCCGAATTCCCCGTCCCCGAGGGCTATACGGCTGAAACCTATCTGCGCCACCTGTGCGAGCAGGGCTTGCAGAGGCGCTATCAGGATCGAGCGACCAGTCCCAGGGTGCGTGAGCGGCTGGACTACGAGTTGGGCGTCATCCACACGATGGGATTCGATGCCTACTTCCTGATCGTGTGGGACCTGTGCCAGCACGCCGCCCAGCACAACATCTGGTTCAATGCGCGCGGGTCGGCGGCAGGTTCCATCGTGGCGTACTGTCTTGGCATTACGATGGTCGACCCCATCGAACATGACCTGATCTTCGAGCGCTTCCTCAACCCGGGCCGCATCTCGATGCCCGATATCGACCTCGACTTCCGCGACGACCGTCGCGCCGAGATGCTCGAATATTGCGCGCGCAAATACGGTGACGACAAGGTGGCGCAGATCATCACCTTCGGCACGATGGGCACCAAAGCCGCCCTGCGCGACGTGGCGCGCGTGATGGACATCCCGCTCTCGGAAGTGGACCGCGTCGCCAAGCTGGTGCCGTTCGTCTCGGGCCGCACCACCACCATGGATGACGCTCTGGCCGTGCCCGAGTTCAAACAAATCTACGATTCGACCCCGCACATTCACGAGTTGATCGACACCGCCGCCAAGATGGAAGGCACGGTCCGCAACGCTGGCACGCACGCCGCGGGCGTGGTCATCGCCGACAAATCGCTGGTGGAGTATCTGCCGCTGCACCGCCCCACCTCGGGCTCGGAGGACACGGCTGTCAAATCGGTGACCCAGTTCGAAATGGGCATCCTCGACTCGCTCGGCATGCTGAAGGTGGACTTCCTCGGCCTGGCGACCCTGTCCGTGATGGCGCGCGCCTGCGACCTGATCGAGAAGCGGCACGGCATCCACTTTGACCTGAGCAACATTCCGCTCGACGACCGGAAGGCCTTCGATCTGATGGGCGTTGGTCAGACCCTGGGAGTGTTCCAACTCGAAGGCGGCGGCATGACCCGCTGGCTGGTCCAGATGAAACCGCAGACGCTGGACAACGTCATCGCGATGGTGGCGCTCTATCGCCCGGGCCCGATGGCCTTCATTCCCGATTACATCGCGCGCATGCATGGCGAGGCCGAAGTGGAATACCGTCACGAGGCGCTCAAACCCATCTTCCAGGATACCTACGGCATCCCCGTCTATCAGGAACAACTGATGAACGCTGCCGTGCAGTTGGCGGGCTACACCCAGTCTGAGGCGGACGACCTGCGCAAGGCCATCTCGAAGAAGATCGCGGACAAGATCCAGAAGCATCGCAACAAGTTTATGGAGGGCGCCAGCAAGAAGGGCATGCCCAGCGAAACTGCTGGATTGATCTTCTCGGACTGGGAAGAGTTCGCGCGGTACGGCTTCAACAAATCTCATGCGGCCGATTACGGCGTGATTGCCGTGCAGACGGCCTACCTCAAGTCACATTACCCCGCTGAATACATGAGCGCGCTCATGTCGGTCACGCGCACCGAGACCGACAAGGTGGCGCTCTACATCGCCGATGCGCGCTCACTGGGCGTGCCCGTGCTGGCCCCCGACGTGAACGCCTCCGAGTGGGATTTCGCCATCGAGGATCCCATCGACAGCGAAGGCAAGACCTCCATCCGCTTCGGCTTTGGCGCGATCAAGAATGTCGGCGAGAATGCCGTCACGCCGATCATCGAAGCGCGCAAGCAGGCCCGCTTCACCGACCTGAACGACTTCGCCCGCCGCGTGGATTTGCGCAGCGTGGGCAAGCGCGCCCTGGAATGTCTCATCAAAGTCGGCTCCATGGACGCGTTCGGCGACCGCGCTGCCCTGCTCGACTCGCTCGACACCATCACCGCCTCCAGCGCCAGCCACTTCCGCGCTGCCGATGCGGGGCAGATGTCTCTGTTCGGCGGCTCGACCGGCGTGGTCGACGAGATCCGCCTGGTCAAAAATTCCAAGATCGAAAAGCGCGAAATGCTCAACTGGGAGCGGGAGCTGATCGGCCTGTACATTTCCGACCACCCGCTTTCCGAGTATCAGACCACCCTGGCGCAGTTGGTCTCGTACTTCTCGGCGCAGCTGCCCGAGGCCCAGCACGAGGAAAAGGTGCGCGTGGCGGGTCTGGTCACGGTCGTGCGGCCCTACGTCACCAAGCAGGGCAAGCCGATGGGCTTCGCCACCATCGAGGATATTCAGGGCGTCATCGAACTGGTGCTCTTCCCCAAGACCTGGACGCAGTTCCAGCCCGTGCTTGAGGTGGGCAAGGTCATCCTGGTCGAAGGCAAGGTGGATGCCCAGGCCGCGCCGCCCAAGATTCTGGTGGACGCGATCAAGACCGAGTTTAAGTATCTCGTCTCTGCGGATGCGGCGGCACAGGTGCCTTCCGCGCCCGTGGGATTGAAGCCGCGCGGCGAGGAGGAGTCCCCGCGGCGGCCCAACGCAAACCCACCCGCCCCCAAGCCTGCCCCCGCCAAAGTGGTCCCGCCCACGCCCAAGCCGACTCCGCCTGCCCCCAAAGCGGCGGCACCCGTTCCAGCCAAAAAGATCGCGGAGCCAGCGCCCGCCTACACCACCCCGCCCCACGCTGACTGGGACGACGACATGCCGCCCCCGCCCGACAACTTCCCCGCCGGCTGGGAGATGGAATGGCAGCCCTCCTTCGAGGTTGCGGAGGTCGCCGCGCGCCCCGAGCCGAAGCGTTCGCCGTCCACTGCGGCCATCACGCCGCCGCGCATCGAGGCCAGGCCCGAGGTCGAGGTGGAGCCCGAGGATGCGGTCACGGAACCAGCCCCAGGTTCAGCGCCCGTCAAAGAAGGGCCGAAGCTGGCCGTCGCCCCCGTGGACGCGACTCCCATCCCGACCAGCGCGCCGCGCGTCCCGCTGATCCCCGCTCCGCCCACGCAAAAAGAGGAATCGGACCACGCGCCGCAGCAGATCACCATCACCCTGCGCCCGACCGGCGACAAGGATCTCGACCGCCGCCGCATCAAGGTGGTGTACGGCACGCTGATCTCCTTCCACGGCAAGGACCGCTTCTCGCTCCAGATTTTTGAAGGGGGCAAGGGCCACCTGATCGATTTCCCCAGCGATTCGACGCGCATCTGCTCGGACCTGCTCAACCGACTGAAGATCGTGCTCGGCGAAGAGACCTGGAGTATCGAGCCGATCGTGTTTCAGTAATTGGAACGCCAGGGGCACCCTTGGCGTTTATGTTAGGAGGAAATATGAAAAAATCTCTTTTAAGCCTTCTTCTTTGTACAATGCTTATGGCTGGATGCGTTGGCGTGACGCCTATTGCAGAAACGCCAACCAGCACTGTCGCTCCCACACCGACCGAGTTGCCCATCCCTGAAGTGGAGTCAATCCACCCCGGCTTGGAAATCATCTCTCCTGAGAACGTCGACCGTCTGGAGGAACTTGGTAAATGGGGAGAAAGCATTGTCTACGATATTGCCATTGCGCCAGATCGAAAAACGATAGCTGCAAGAACCGTCGATGGGATTCATTTCTACGACAGCCAGACTCTGGAAGAAGTCAATTATATTGAGGCAAACAGTGATTACACGGCTGACCGTTATTTCTCTGTCTCGTATAGTCCAGATGGGAAATATTTGGCAGCTTCTGGAAATTATGCTGTATCCATCATCAACCTGGCCACAGGGGAACGCGAAAAAAGAATCTCTTCCCGGCTTCCTGGCGACCTAGATGACACCCATATTTCTGATGTCGAGATCAGCCCCGATAACCGTCATGCTGTCGTCGTCTCACAGACACTTTCCGCCTATTGCGATGGCGCGGGAAAGAACCTTGCCCTGTACGACATCACTGCGGAACGCGGAAAATTGCTTTTTGATCGGTACGTTTGTGCGCCTGATATTTCGCGTTTTCGATTTACAACAGGCAATCACCTCTATTTTTTCTTATGGAGCGCTCTCAATCTTTACCCCTATCAAATGGATATTGTAGATTTAGGTACAGGAAGGCTTACTAAAAACGTTTCATTTGATGATAATACCGATGATCCGCTAAGGACTGTCTACGACATAAGCCCGGATGAGAAAGTTTTTGCGTCGATAGAGCTTAAAGATAGTGGTCAGGTAACAAATCTCATCGACGCCAGAACAGGGAATGTACTACAAACCATAGAAGAACCTTTCATCACCTTTGTATCGGCGCAAGATGGAGCTTATACGTGGCTTCAAATGGGAAAAAGTCCTCTCAACTCTGACATCTCCAGTTGCGTTGTCCTTCCAAATAGTGGAATGCAATATGAAGAAATATTCACTGAGAAAGATACAGTCTCATTGCTCGTAAAGAATGGTCGCTTCTTAGCAATTGAACTATGGAATATAAACGACTGTGAATTGTCAAAACGGGTTTCGTTTGCTCAGTATTATAGCGGCATGGGTAAATTTAGCCCTGGCGGCACATTATTTGCCATACCAAGCGGGGATGGTGTGGAAATGTGGGACACAACAACCAATCAACTGCAATTTGCTGGTCATAGTACTTCCAGCAAGCTTTCAATTGATGCCTATACCTTTAACAAAGATGGATCTCGTCTAATCATAGGAGCAACGCAACAAGGTAATCAGGGTGGCCAAAAATATATGTTCCATTCTCTCGAAGTTTGGGATACGCAAGCAGGGTCACTGATCACCACTATAAAAACCTGGTTCTCCCCAACCAGTCTAGTCTCCACTCCTGATCCTGATATAGTTGCCGCAGTGAATACAAATATGCTCACATTCTGGAATATTGAAACTGGTAAAAAAATATCTTCTTTTCCAGCAGCGAACTTTGTAGTAAGCCCTGAGGGTGATAGCGTATGGATACTTCTACAAGGAGCGCGAAATACCATCACTCTGTTCGATCTAAGTACCGGGAAACCATTGAAATCCATATCGATTTCTGATGCTATTCAATCGGTATATGGGTTTTATGTGGATACAAAGGGCGAAAGTTGCGCTGTGTTTTATATTAACGGTGATACCACATATTTGAAAAGAATCGATCTGCAGACCGGAAAGGAGCTTTTCAAGGTGCCTTTGGAAAATAGAACTTATGGCTTTATAGACCAAGGGAATTCTTTCCTGACCTATGACTATGTGACAAAAAATGTTGACCTGTGGAACTTTCAAAGTAATCTGCCGATCCAAAGCATTTACGGTACGTTTGGACGGGATTTAACAATCTCGCCTGACAATCGCATACTGGCGTCGGTTTACTCCTTGTCCTATCTGCGCACAAGGCTGGGTATCTGGGACATTCAAAGTGGCAAGTTGATTACAGAGGTATCCACTCCCTTTAAAATCACAGACGTCCAATTCAGCCCGGATGGACAATTAATCGTTATGGGCGGCACGGATGGTTTTATTCACGTCTGGGGTGTTAGAAAACCCTGAAAGATTATGCACTCATAAAAACTGGCGAAGGTGAGAACCTTCGCCAGTTTTTATTTTCTATCCCGTGTAGTCGAGATATTTCAACCCCGAGCCTGTGTTGAAGATGACGACGCGCTCGTCGGGGTGGATCCATTTTTGTTCGACGAGCGTATGCACGGCGGCCAGGGTGGCGGCACCTTCGGGGGCGGCGAAGATGCCTTCGAGCGCGGCCAGCTTCTTTTGATAATCCAGCAGGGCTTCGTCGCTGACCGCCACGGCCGTGCCCTGGCTCTCGCGAATGGCGGAGAGGATCAGGCGGTCGGCGAAGCTCTTGGGCACGCGCAGGCCCGAGGCCACGGTGTGCGCGCCCAGCCAGAAATCGCAAAAATCAGCGCCCGTCAAAAAGGCCTTGACCACCGGGGCGCAGCCCTCGGCCTGGACGGAGACCATGCGCGGACGCTTGGTATTCTTCAGCCAGCCCATCCGCTCCAATTCATCGAAAGCCTTCCACATTCCGACCAGGCCCGTGCCGCCGCCGGTGGGATAGACGATGACATCGGGCAGTTCCCACTCGAAGGATTCGGCCAGTTCGTAGCCCATGACCTTCTTGCCCTCCATGCGGTAGGGCTCCTTGAAGGTCGAGACATCGAACCAGCCTTCCTCGCGCGCCTTGAGGCCCGCCATGCCGGCTGCGTCGCTGATCAGGCCATCCACCAGCACCACTTCGGCGCCCGCGATGCGGCTTTCCTGGATGTTGGCCGTGGGCGTATCCCTGGGCATGTAGATGAGCGCCTGCATGCCGGCGCGCGCCGCATAGGCCGCCATGGCTCCGCCCGCATTGCCCGCGGTGGGAATGATGACCTTTTGGATGCCCAGTTCCTTTGCCTTGGAGACGGCCGCGGAGAGTCCGCGCGCCTTGAAGGAACCGGTCGGGTTGCTGCTTTCATCCTTTGTATAAAGCTGGGTCAGGCCGAGCATTTCGCCCACGCGGGGCAGTTTCAACAGGGCCGTGTCCCCTTCGCCAAGCGTCACCATGTTTTGCGGGTCCAGCACGGGCAGCAGTTCATGCCAGCGCCACATGCCCTTGAGACGTTTGTGGATGCGTTCGCGGTCGACGTTTCGCGCGGCGGCTTCCAGGTCATATTTCACCAGCAGCGGCGCCTGGCAATCGGGACAGAAGGTGTGAACCTCCGAAGCGGAATACTGCGCCCCGCAATCCGCACATTCGAGATGGGTCAGGTAGGAGATCGCCTGTGTGGATATGACAGAAGCGGGCAGGGAATCTTGCGGTTTGGCGATCATACCGAATTTTCCGGGGCATTCGGCGAAGGCACAAAGGCCTCGACACGCGCCCACAATTCGCGGATGTTGATCGGCTTGGACATGTACACGTCGCAGCCGGCGGCCAGGGCCTTTTCCGCGTCGCCTTTCAGGGCGTTGGCGGTGATGGCGATGATCGGCATGTAGGTCAGCCTGGATTTGCCGCTGTTGCGGATGCGGCGGGCCACCTCGTAGCCGTCGATGTCGGGCAGGTTGATATCCAGCAGGACCAGGTCGATCTCCCTGGTTTCAGCCATGGTCACTCCGCTCAGGCCATTGACGGCTTCGAGCAGGGTGTAACCACGCGCTTCCAGGGCACGCTTCACCAGCACCATGTTATCGGGATTATCTTCGATGTATAAAACATTACTTCCCATGAGTGAACTCCTTATACGCCATTTTTATCTTCAATGGTCTGGATGACCTGGTCGACAAATTTCCGTGTGGGCAATGAACCTTTTTGATATAACGCCTCGACGTAGCCGTTCAGGCGCTTGCGCTCCTCGGGGGTGATGTCCTTGGCGCTGACCACCACCACGGGGATGTCCTTCGTGCGCGGGTCGAGTTTGAGTTCCTCGACCAGGCCGAAGCCATCGATGCCGGGCATGGTCAGGTCGCTGACGATCAGGTCGGGCAGGCTTTGCCGCGCCATCGAGAGACCCTCCCAGCCGTCCTTGGCGTGCAGGACGCGGTAGGATTTCTTGCCCTCCAGCAGGCGGCGGATGAGCAGGGCATCATCGGGGTTGTCGTCGATCAACAGGACGGTGGTGGTCTTCTCGTCCAGGTTTTCGAGCGCGGCTTGCAGGCCTTCGCGCGGCGCGGGCGCCTGGGTCTCGCTCAAATGCACGTCCACGGCGAACTGGTCTTCGAGCACGTGCTTCTCGACCGGGAAGGTGTGCCCGGTGCAGTTGACGACCACCAGTTCATTCTTCGAGATCGTCCCATTGCGCAGCATCTTCTCCAGGCCGGCGAAGGCCACGGCGGTGGCCGGTTCCACGGCCATGCCCTCGCTCTTGGCCAGCGCGCGCATGGCGGCAAAGGCCTCGGCATCCGTCACCGCTTCCATGGTGCCGCCGTATTGCTGGGTGAGCTTCCACAGATAAGTATACGTCTTCCCGGGGTCACCGGTGGACAGAATGATGATGCGTGTGTCGGGGATGACCGCGTCGGCGACATCCTTCCCGGCCTTGAAGGCCTGCACCATCGGCGAGCAACCCTCGGCCTGGATGACCGCCAGCTTGGGGATGCGCTCGATCAGTCCCATGCGCTGGAGTTCGGCGAAGCCCTGATAGACGCCCAGCGGCCCCAGTCCGCCGCTGACGGATTGGATGTACCAATCGGGCGCGCGCCAGCCGAGCTGTTCGACGATCTCGTAGGCGATGACCTTCATCGATTCGCGCGCGGGGATGGAGTTGGAGCCGCGGTCGAGCCACAGATGTTTGCGCTGGGCGAACTGGGCCGCGATCTGCTTGGTCTGGTCGTAGTTGCCGCTGACGCGGATGACCTCCGCGCCGAAGAGGGCCGCCTCGCGCAATTTCTCCTGGGGGACGAGGCTGGTCATGAAGACCCACAGCTTGATGCCCGCGCGGGCACAGGCGGCGGCGTAGGCCACCGCGGCATTGCCCGTGGAGGCGATGACCGCCTCGCGGATGCCGCCTTCGAGCATGGCGGCCACGGCGCCGGCAGCCTGCCTGTCCTTGAAGGAACTGGTCGGCCCGTAGCGTTCGTCCTTGATGTAAACGGAGTCATGCCCGAGGGCGGGTGCGTAGCGCTGGGACAGCCAGAGCGGCGTCCCGCCTGCGGGGTACAGATCCAGGGAGGTGGGATCCCGCAGCGGCAGGACATCCGCATAGCGCCACATGTTGGCAGGGCGGCCGGGCAGCCCGCGCAGGATCTCGCGTTTGAAGGCGGCGTAATCGTAGCGGGCTTCCATCCATTGCGATCCGCACTTCGCGCACAGCGGCGGGACGAAGGGTTCGTAGGGCTGCTGCGCGCCGCAGCTGTTACATTCGAGATGCAGGGGGATGGCCATTATCGTTCCGTCTTTTCGATGGATTCGTCTGTGCGGGCTTCCAGCGGAAGTTCCACGTAGAAGATGCAGCCTTCGCCGTCGATGCCGCTGCTTTCGGCCCACAGGCGGCCGCCGTGCATTTCCACGAGGCGGCGGCTGATAGGCAGACCCAGGCCGGTGCCGCCCGCTTTGCGCGTGGTGGAGGTGTCGACCTGCGTGAACTCCTGGAAGACCGCCTCCAGCTTGTCTGGCGGGATGCCGATGCCGGTATCGCGGACGGAGATCAGCACAAGATCCTCTTTGCGTTTGGCCTGGATCGATATTTTACCGGTTTCGGTGAATTTGATGGCGTTGTTCACGAGGTTGATCATCACCTGGCGGATGCGGGTGCGGTCGGCCAGGATCTCGACCTCCTGGTCGGAACTGTCTTCGATGAACAGGGCCAGATTCTTTTCACTCGCCAGCGTGGACGTGATGCTGGTGACTTCTTCGAGGGTCTCATGCACCCTGAATTTTTCGAGGTTCAGGTTCATGCGCCCGGATTCGATCTTGGCCATGTCGAGCACGTCGTTGATCAGGTGCAGCAGGTGCTGGCCATTCTTGCGGATCAGGCGCAGGTCGTTGTCCATGTTCGCGGTCAGCGGCCCGTCCAACTCTTCGAGCATCACATCCGAGAAACCCAGGATGGAGTTGAGCGGCGTGCGCAGTTCATGCGACATGTTGGCGAGGAAGGAGGATTTCAGGCGGTCCAGTTCGCGCAGTTGGGTCACCGTCGCGGATTGCTCCATGTACAGGCGGGCGTTTTGCAGGGCAATGGCGACCTGGGCGGCCAGGGTGGAATAGATTTTGGCGTCCTCGTCGGTGAAACGGCCGATGACTTCCGATTGCACGTCGAACACGCCGATGGCCTTTTCGCCGGATAGCATCGGCACGGCCAGCTCCGCGCGGGTCTCGGGCAGGAACGGATTGGGCAGGAAATCAGGCTCCGTGCGCACGTCGTTCACGATCAGGGCCGTGCGTTCGCGCAAAGCGCGCGCCACCAGGGAGCGTTCCGCGTCCATCGGGATGGCATGGCCTGAAGCGACCATCTGCTGCCCGATCTCCCCCGCGCCGGCGGCGAGCAGAAGGGTCTGCCAGGAATCGTCCGCCAGGTAGATGTGAACGTGGTACAGATTGAAGCTCTCCCGGGTCAGGTTCACCACCTGTTGCAGTAGCTCGTCAGGGTCGAGCACAGTCGATGCCGTTGTGGAGACGGTGGCCACGGTCGCGAGTTCGGCCGCGCGCCTTTCGATTTCCTCGGTGAGGCGCAGCCGCTCCAGTTGGGCGCTGACGCGTTCGGCAATCGCCCCGGCCAGTTCGGCCGCCTCGGGCGTGACGTGTTCCACATCCAGCATGGCAAGCCGCCCGATGGTTTCGCCGCGCACGGTGAGCGGCTGGACAAAACTGACGCTGCCCAGGCTGGAAGTCCCTTCGAGCGGACTGACCCGGTTTGAATCATACACATAGCCAAGCGTCGATTGCGCGCGCTGTGCATAGGTCTGCCAGCTTTCGCGGCTCAGGCGGCGGGTGGCCTCCTCCGCGTCGGCGCGAGCGCGGGAGGCTTCGGCCAGCAGGCGCAGGCTTTCCACCTGTTGCGCGACCTGGCGCGCCACGGTCGAGACCAGCGTTTTATCTTCCTCGGTCAACGGACGCGCAGGATCGGTCTTCAGGAGAATGTCGCCGACCTGCTCGTCGAGCACGTCGATGGTTTCGCGCAGATCGTGCCCATCGGCCTGCGTTCCGTCCATGGGCGCGACCTCGGCCTGGTTGTAGGCATAACCGATGCGCTCGCTGTTGTGGATGCCGTCCAGGAATTCCTGCCAGCTTTCATGCGTGAAACGGCGGGTGGCGGCCTGCGCCTCGGCGCGCGCACGCTCGGTTGCGTTCAGCAGGCGCAGGTTCTGAACCTGCAGCGAGACCTGACGGGCAACGGCCTGCGCAAGCGCCTCCTCATCCGCGGTCCATTCGCGTTCCGAAGCGGGCTTGACCTTCAGACCGCCGATCTTTTGGCCGCCCGCCGTCAACGGGGTTTCGATGAGACTGTCCAGGTTTTCGGACTGGATATTGCCCAATTGGAACGGAAGCAGACGGTCATCGTGATAGGCAAAACCGACCTCTTCCTTTTCATACACGATGTTCTGTCCGGGAAGCGGATTTTTATCCTGCACGCGAGCGGCGAGTTCGGCCTCGGCCGCCGCGGCACGTTCCTCGGTTTCCCTGAGCTGCGCTTCCAGGGCGCAGAGGCGCGCATTCAACGCCTCGATCTCGCCGAGGAGCATGGAGTCGTTCCCCGTGGGCAGGTCCGCAGACGCGCCCTCCTGCGCTGAGAGCGGCTGCCTGGCGATTCGCTCCAGTTCGGAAAAGAGTTTTTCAACCCGTTTTTGTGATTCATCGGGTGGCATTTGGATACGTCTCCTGGGACTGCGCCGCTATTTCTTATCTTTCATGCTTAGTTGGGCGATGGTCATGGGAGCGCCCAGGGCGTGTCCCAATTCACGCGCGGCTATTTGGAGCACGGCCTCCACGGTGGTGGCGCTTTGGATCTTCTGGCTGATGACGTTCAGGGTGCTTTCGCGTTCGGCCTGTTTCTGCGCGCGTTCGAACTGGCGGCGGTTTTCCAACACAGTGGATATCTGCGGGCCCATGGCGGTGAATAGACGAACCTCATCCTGGGTGAAGTTGTGGGGCTGTTCTGCCTCTAATAACAGAACGCCCAGCTGCCTGTCGGCCAGGAAGAGCGGCAGCACCGCCACGGCGCGGACGTTCAGCATCTTGATGATCTGCATGGATATTTCATCCACACGTTCATCAGTAAATGCATCCTGGATGAAATTGGGGCTGGAAGTAAGGAACAACTTGAGGAGGGGCAGGATCTCGGCGGTGTAGTGTGTTCCAACGGCCGTTGGCTGGTGTCCTGTTCCGCTCCACCAGTTGGCGATGACGTCCATGCCGACCACTTCGTTCTCCGCGTTGTAGGTGAAGGTCTCCAGGGCGGCGCGATTGACCGAGGGGATGTCCAGCGCTTCGGCCGCGATTTTCACCAGTTCCTGCAAATCCGATGCCCGCGTAAATTGCAAGCCGGCTTCAGACAATTTCTCGGTTTGCGCCAGCGCGGATTGGGTTTGGGCCGAGAGGCGCGCGCCTTCCAGCGCCAGGGCCACCTGCTCCGAGACCTGCTGGAGGAAGTCGAGGTCATCCTTGCTGATGGGGCGCTCGGGGTCGTCGGCGACGGCCAGGTTTCCAACCACTTCCCCGCCCAGCACCTTCATGGGGATGTGAGTGAAACCTTCCACCGCCCAGGCAGGATCCGCCGGCTGGATGCCGTTGCGGTCGAACATGAAGCCTGTGGGCAGGTTTTTCGTTTGACGATACGTCTTCCAACCTTCACGGCTCATGGCCTGGTACAGGCGGTTGATCTCTTCGAGGCGATCCGCCATTTCCTGCTGGCTGCGGCGGAGGGCTTCCTCTGCCGCCTTGCGCTCGGTAATATCCTGGTTGGCACCGTAGAAGCGGGTGATTTTTCCATTCTCATCCCGTTCGACCGTCACCTTGACCGTGATGAAACCGACGCCGCCGTCCGCATACAGGATGCGATGGTCGAGGGCGACGGTATACATCCTTTCTGTTGAGCTCAGCGCCTTTCCGATCTCCGCGCCCACGAGATGAACATCTTCGGGATGCACGAACAACTCTGCATATCGGGCGGACGAGATTTGGTATCCACCCGCCTGTTCGGCAGTGGCGTGGAAGATGGCATAGAACTGATCATTGAACGTGAACAGGTCTTTCTCGACATCATATTCCCAGTTGGCAAGACGGGCAGTTCTGAGCGCCTCCGCCAGGCGGGCTTCGGCTTGTTTGCGTTCGGTGATGTCGCGGGCAAAGGCAAGGACACCCCAGACCTTCCCGTCAGGATTCTGCAGAGGGATTTTGATGGTATGAAAATTATGAACCACGCCATCGATTGTGGCGGGATCGTCAGGATAGATTTGCGTTTCATTTTTATCCATTACCAGACGGTCATCAGTCCAGAAGCCGCGAATACCTTTTTCCGGGTTGCCTTTAACCAACTCTTCGGGAAACCCTAAATCAAGATCGTTCTTGCCAATAAAGTTTTCAGAAGCGATGTGCAGGGCATCTGCATAGCCTTTGTTGGCTAACTGATAACGATGGTCCTGGTCTTTGATGAAAATCCAGTCGGGGGTCGAATCAATCACTGTGCGCATCAACTGTTCGGAGCGCTGTAACGCCGCTTCCGCCTGCTTGCGTTCGGTAATATCCTGGTTAAATCCAACCGTTTTTACTGTTCGGCCCTCGGCATCCTTCACCACTCGGGAACGCCCGGTGACGTAACCTTCACTGCCGTCGGCTCGAATAAACCGATTTTCAAATTTTTCGATGTGGTCGGTGTCGGTGGTTTCGATCGATTTCTGGATTTCGCTGTTCACCAAATGCCTGTCATCGGGATGCATAAATCTCCGGGCATATTCCCTGGATGACATTTGGTAGCCACCTTCCCGTTCTGCAGTGGTACGCAGCAGGGCGTAAAATTGGTCGGTGAAGGTGTACATATCAGTCAGCGCATCAAATTCCCAATAACCCAATTGGGCAATGGTAGCAGCTTCGGCCAGGCGGGTTTCATTCTGGCGGATGGTCTCCAGCAGTTCGGTGCTGCGTATGGCGATGGCGATTTGTCCGCACAGGCCTTCCAGCAGCAGGCGGTCGTCTTCGGTGAGAGCCCCAGCCTGGTCGCTTTGCACATCGAGCACACCCAACACGGTGTCCTGCCATTTGATCGGCACTGCGATCTCACCTTTGGTCTCGGGCAGGAGGGGATTGGGCAGCCAGTCGGGGTCATCTGCCAGCGTGGGGCGCATCACGGTCTCACCTGTGGCGGCGGCGGTACCAATTAGGCCTTCACCCATGACCATCTTGTGACCGGCAGCAAGCATCTTCCGACCTGTTGCGCCATAACCGTTGATCAGCACCACGGCGTCCTGTGCGGGGTCATAGCGTAATAATTGTGTGTGGTAATAACCAAAACGTTCCTTGGTAAGGTTGACGACGCGATCGAAGAGTTCATTTGTTTCAGTTGCCGCAGCAATTTCCTGCGAAACTTCGGTACTGACCTGTACCTGATAACCGCGACGTTCGAAGGCTTCCTGTACTTCGCGCTCCAATCGTTTGCGTTCGGTGACATCGCGGACCATCACTACCAGGTGTGTGGGAGTGTCCGTGGCGTCGCGGAGCGCAAAAGCCGTGACATCCGTATCGAATACACTGCCGTTCCCGCGTACTTGTGGCGCCTCGCCTTTCCATCCTGTATCCAAAATTTGGGGAAGCGCGACCTGCTGGAGGTAGGGCACATTTTCTTCCGGCCAAAGCTTGACACCCAGGGTGCCGACCATCTCCGGCATCTGGTAAACCTGGAGCGCTGCCGCGTTCGCGTAAAGCAGTTCGGTGGTGTTCGGATCGGCCATAAAGATCGCATCGGTAGAAGCTTCGGCCATCGCTTGGAAAATGCGAATCTGCTCCTCCACCTTCTTGCGTTCGGTAATATCTTCATACATTCCCAGTACCGCAAATATATTCCCATTAGCCTCTCGCATGGGAATCTTGCTGGTGCGCAACCAGGTTACTTGTCCGGCGGGACCAGTCTGTGGTTCTTCATAATTGAGTTTCGGTTCCCCACCTTCCAGCACCCGTTGATCATCGGCGCGGTAGAGTTCGGCTTGTTCCTTCCAAGGCATGTCGAAATCATTCCTGCCCACAATTTCCTGAGGCGAAGTAAAACCGGCGTCTTCGGCGAAAGCCTGATTCACGCCCAGATAGGTCAAATTCTTATCCTTCCAGAAAACAGACTGGGGAATATTGTCCATCACCAACTGCAAAAGTTGTTGATTTTCGCGCAGTGCCTGCTCTGTATATTTTCGCTCGGTGATGTCGAGAAAAGCGCCGACCAAACCAGCCACATTGCCGCTTTCGTCATAGAAAACATCCTTGGCAAAGATCACAGGGCGGATAATTCCATCCTTGTCTTTTATTGTAGCTTCATACACCTGATGTTCCACTTTACGCATCAGATCCATGTCTTTCTGGTGATATATTTCCGCATTTTCACTGGGCCAGAGTTGGTGGACTGTCTTACCCTTAATTTCTTCTGACGTCACGCCCATAATATCGGTGAATGAGCGATTGCAACCCTGGTATATTCCCTTGTTATCCTTGTAGAAAACAGGCGTTGGAACTGCATCCAGCAGCGCGCTGGTGAAGTTGACGTTCTGTTTAAGTTTATCCTCTGCCCGTTTGCGCTCAGTAATATCGCGGTCCGTGCCGCGATAACCCTCGAGTTGTCCATTGGCATCGAAGAAGGGAACACCGTTGGTCTCCAAAACAACCAGGCGACCGTCTTTGTGGCGGTTTATGTTTTCCAGCCCCACCAGCGGTTGCTGGGTTGAGAGCAGAGGGCCAAACACACCTGCTACGCGTTGGGCCTCTTCGGGAGGCATCAGGTCAAATGGCGTCTTGCCCAATACTTCTTCCGGTTCGTATCCCAATAGCTTTTTGATGTTCGGGCTGATGTAGGTATAGGTTCCTTGGCTGTCCACTTCCCAAACCCACTCACCCAGTGTTTCCACCAGCCCCTGGAAGCGTGCTTGACTTTGCCTGACCGCTTCCTGTGCCTGTCTGTGTTCGGTGATATCGAAGAAGGTGGATTGTACGGCAATGGGTTGTCCTTTGTCGTCAGTGATCAAAGAACTGAAGAAGTTTGCGGGAAAAACAGAGCCGTCCTTACGCTGGATGAGTTCCTCGCCAACGAAGAAACCTTGAGTTTGGATGGCTGCGCGAATTTCCTTGGGCGCTGCCGGATTGCCGGTGATGTCCGACAATCCGACCCGCATGACTTCCTCGCGGGTGTAGCCGGTCATTTTGAGGATGGCATCATTGACATAGATGGGCTTGCTATCCTGTAGGTTAAGGATGACCACTGCATTGAGGGAGGAAGCCAGAGCGCGGTCACGAAGCAGGAGTTCCTTTTCCACCTGTTTGCGGGCGGTGACGTCTTCGTACATTCCCAATACGGCAACAACCTGACCATTCTCACGGACCGGGATCTTGCTGGTGCTTAGCCAGATGGTGGAACCGTCAGGTGTGGTCTGGGGCTCTTCGTAATTGATCTTGGGCTCGCCTTTTTCCATGACCAGACTGTCGTCCGCGCGATACAGTTCAGCTTGAGCCTTCCAGGGCATATCGAAATCGGTTTTGCCAACAACATCTTCCGGAGAGGAGAAACCGGCATCGTCTGCAAAAGCCTTGTTACACCCCAAATAGACCAGGTTACGATCCTTCCAAAATACAGCCTGGGGAATGTTGTTCATGATCAACGGGAGCAATTGCAAACTGGTTTGCATAACCAGGTCATTTTGCTTCTGGTCGTTGCCCGTTAGGTTATTGTTTCTTGAAGTGTTCATTCGTTACCTCCATCTGCTTTTGGCGATTCCGCAGGTGAGACTGATTCGTTTGCGACGGCCTCTCCAGCAATATCAGCAGGACGATCTGCCTGATTGGTTTGTGTTTCCTTGGCAGTTGCCAGGCGGACAACGGTCTGCCTTCCCAGAATGTTCCCCAACTCGCGCGCGGCAGTTCGCAGGATGACGGCCGGGTCGGTGGAGCCGCGCACGGCGCTGGTAATCTGACGCAGGGCCTGTTCGCGCCGGGCCTGCTTTTGGGTGGTCGCCAGGGCCTGTTCCGTCTGCAAGGAGAGACGCAAGCCTTCGATGTGCGCGCCAAGGCGTTCGGCAACGGCCGCGGCAAGGCCGGCAGCCTCTTCGTCGCCGCTTCCAAGGCCCTGGATGGAGAGTTTGCCAACCGTTTCATCGCGGACCTTAAGCGGCAGGCTGAAGGACGCATCCTGTACCCGCCCGACTTCCTCTGCGCTGCAGGGGCGGACTTCCTTCAAGTCATACACATACCCCAGGCCGTTGACCGACTTTTGGTCCAGGTAGTCCTGCCAGCCCTCGTGGGTCAGGCGGCGGGAGGCCTGTTCCGCTTCGGCGCGGTAGCGTTCGGCGCTATCCAGCAGGCGCAGGTTTTCGATCTGCTGCGCCACCTGGCGCGCGACCGTGTTGACCAATTCCTCCGCCCGTGCGATGGACGACCGTCCTTCCATTTCCACCACCAGGTTTCCAAGCATCTCTCCGGTCACTGTAATGGGGGCGACCAGGGCGCCCTCCGCCGAGGGTTCATCTGCCTGGGCCAGCGGGGCGATTTTATTCTGTTCAAAGATAAACCCGCTCTCCTCGGGCTTGTGGATGGCATCCAGGTATTCCGCCCAGTTCGAACGGGAAAGCCTGCGCGCCTGCGCCTCCACTTCCCTGCGGGCTTCCTCCGCCTCGGCCAGCAGGCTTGCGTTCTGAATGGCGATGGCCATCTGACCAGCCAGAGCCTCGAAGGCGGGGAGGATTTCCTGGCTGAGTGCGCCAGGGCGTTCGCTTTGCATGTCCAGCACACCCACCACCTTTTCACCGATGAGAAGCGGCACGGCCATTTCAGAGCGCGTGTTTGGCAGGAGCGGATTGGGCTTGAAGGTGGCGCTGGCTGTCGTATCAGAGATGACCACCGATTTTTTGCCAACAGCGGCGCGACCATTAATGGAGTCGGCGTTGAATGGCAGGCGGTGACTGCGCTCCAGTAATTGTTTACCCACCTGCCCTGTGCCTGCCTGCAGGTTGAGGTTTTCCCGCCTGGGGTCGGTCAGGTACACCTGCACGTAATACAGGTCGAATTGTTTGCGGATGAGTTCCGCGGCGTCGGTTAACATGATGTCGAGGGCGCGCACCTGCGACACGGTGCGCCCGACTTCAGCCGCGAGTTCGAGGTTGCGGGTACGGTCTGCCACACGGGATTCGAGCGTGCCGATGAATTCACGTAATTGGGCGGTCATACGGTTAAAGACGTTTGCCAATGCGCCAGTTTCATCGGCCGATTCAACCTTTGCCTGCGCACCCAAATCGCCCGCCGTCACTTGTTCTGCAACTTTGGTAAGGCGTACGATCGGACCCGAAAGGAATTGGCTGAATAAAAGACTTGACCCGATGGCTCCCAGTACGATAAAGACCAGAATAATCAAGAACAGACGGTTTGAATCTTGTGTTTCGTTTTCGACCTGGTCACGGGCTGTCAGGTAGGGCGCATCCAATTCAGCAACTGGCGCCACAACACCGAGGCTGTATCCAACGCTGGGCAAGGGAGCATAAGAAACATAGAATTTTTCATCCTGGATGGTAATCGTTTCCAGACCCGTTTCGCCGGTTGTCATTTTACGTGTCACTGCCTGTAGTTCTATTGGGCCCATTCCCAAAATGGTCTGTTTTGGTTTTTCGTTAAAAGGTACGAGTTCTGCAGACAGGTTGAATAATTTATACCCCGTCACCGGCATACCGATCACATGCCCTGCTGGATCGATCAGAAAAGCAAAACCACTCTGTCCAATTTTTACTGCTGAGATGGCATTACTAATATCTATCAGCCGAACATCTGCTGCGACCACACCTTTAAACCTGCCTGTCTGGTCATAGACTGGTGCTACGCTTGTTACCAACAAGCCTTGTCCAGCCGGATCCTGATAAGGTTCCGTCCAGACCACTTTGCGTTCCGGGTTGTTCTGAGGAGTGGCAACCCTGTAAAAAGATTGCGCGCGGGGGTCAAAATCGGGTGGTGTAACTTCAGACAGGTTGATATTCGGGTAATAGATACTAACGCCACTTGTGCTGATGGAATATATGGCGACGATATCCGGGTTGGACGCTAAAATGGTCGGTACGGTAAAGTTCAGATAAATATTGGTATTTATTTCCGAGATCATCGCTTCATCAAGGGTGACAGTGGAAGGGACGACAACCGAGGCAGGATCGGATTGCGAATTCCCATACTGCCCACCTGACCGAATGGTGAGCTGCGTATTTGCATCCCAGTAGGTGCCCTGTCCCAGAGTGGGGGACTGAGTGTAAAGCGTCGCTTGGTACTCCGCCAGTTTCCCAACTTCCTCAACAATTTCTGAAAATGTCTCTTCAGCATTTTGTGTTTCGGTCTGTGTTGTGCTGCTAAGTTGTGTCTTCGACTGGGTGCGCACAGCGGTTTCCAACTGGTCGAACATAAAGGTTTGGGATTGATTGGCGCTGTAGAATGAAAAGAGGCTGATAGTCGCAACCGCCAAGATGATAGATAAAAGGAAGCTGGTCAATAATTTGGCGCGAAGACTGCCGCCCCAGGCCTGACGCGCGGACTGAACAAGAAAGATTGCCACCAGAATTGCACTTGCACTATAGAAAAAGATGGACAATTCATTGCCTGCGGCCACTCGTATGGATGGACTGAACCATTCCATAGCCACGATCAAAGCCAGGGACAGGGCGGTAATGATGAAAGCCCAATTGCGTGTGGCTTTGGGCATTGCCCGCCAGATCAGCATAATGGATGAGGTCAGGGCGTAAACAAAAACCGCCCAGCCCAGCCCTGTTTGGAGCAGGACTGCCACGATCGGCAGCATCAAATTGGTGATAAAAACAAGGCTGCTGCCCTGGAGGGATTTTCCACGCTGCAACAGCACAAGACTGGTCAACCCAAGTATAAATACAACGATGGGTGTGACAAGCAGAACGTAATCCTGCCAGGAGACGATGTTGCCTTTCAAAAAACCGCCCACAGAGGAAAACAGCCCAAAGACGATCAGGAAGATTGATCCCAGGGTTGCGTTTTGTGCTGCCCGTTTTTCCGGGAGATCAGCTCCGCTGGAGCTTTTTTCATTCATGATCATTGCCTTGGTCGGTGAATCATTCGAGATGCTCATCTTCAACTCCTTAGTTTTCACCGGTAATATCGTCAACGCGGGCGGCCTGAATATTTGCGCTGACACGCGAGGCCCCAAGCGCCGAGCCAAGTTCGCGGATGGCGGTCTGCAGGGTATCCTCCAGGGTGGTGGCGCGCTGGATTTTTTGGCCGATGGTGTTGACCAGCGATTCCAGATCCGCCTCTTCTTTGGATCGCTCATAGCTAAGCGCGTTTTGATAAGCGGTGGCGATTTCCGAAGCGAGGGTCATTTGGATATTGGCATCCTCCATCGTGAAGGCATCCGTGTGATCCGCCTGCACGTCCAGCACGCCCACCAGTTCATCGCCCACGATCATCGGCACAGCCAGCTCCGCGTGTGTATCCGGCAGAAGCGGGTTGGGAAGCCAGCCCGGATCGCTGCGCACATCGTTGACGATAACGGATTTTCTGGTGCGCCCCGCGCGCGCCACCAGCGATTGTTCCTGCTGTAATGGAATGACTGCCGTGCCATGCGTACCCTCGTGTTCGTCGCCTTCCTTGTAGCCGCAGGCTACGATCTCCAGTTTGTCTTCATCCTTGTGATAGGTAAATACGTGCGCATGGTAAAGGTTGAAACCGCGCTGGGTCAGGTGTACCATGGTCGCCAGCATTTGGTATGGGTCCCGAATGGTGGTTGTCCTTGTGCTGATCTCCGCCACCGTTGCCAGGTCTCTGGAGCGGTCGGCGACCTCCTTGAAGGCTTGCTGCAGGCGGCTTGTCATGGAGTTAAATGCCTGCGCAAGGGTTCCGATTTCATCGGCGGATGTCATCTCAGCCTGCACCTCGAAGTTGCCCGAAGCGATCTGCTCGGCAGTGTTGGTCAACGATGTGACTGGGCGGGTGATTTGCCGCGACAGCGCAATTGCCAGAACGAAGGAAATGGCCATGACAACGAGGATGACGATAATGGAAATCGTAAACGTTCGCGTGTTGTTGGCGCGCGCCTCATTGGTGCTATCCACGGCAAGTTGTTCGCCCAGGCTCTGCAGTTTTGCCGCCAACGGTTCCACCGCGCGCGCGGCGGCGATCAATTCCTCATTGTGAATGGCGATTTCTTTATCCAACTCTACCAGAGCGTCGAACGCTACCAGATAGGTATCTGCCTGAGTGCGTAATTCGGTTTTCACAGCAGGCTCAAGCAAGTCAGTTGCCGCAATCTGGGTTTTCAACTGGGCCATAAATGTGTGAACATTATCGACATACTGTTGGCCGCCACGCGCCAGGTAATCTTTTTCGTTGCGGCGAATCTGGAGGAGGGTGATCTCCAATTGTTCCAAGCCGGCTTGACCAGAGATTTTCGCTTCAATGTCGCGAACCGCAGTTCGAAACTCGCCTTCAAAACCTGTATTCTCATCGTAGCCCTTTTTTCGGAGCGTATCTACGAGAGCGGTAAAGTTTTTATCGTACGTGTCTACATTTTGGGACAGGGAGGCGATGTCCGCTTCATATTGGGTTCGTGTCATATCGCCCGTTGAAACCGTCTCCGCCACAGGTCCGAAAGGGGCAAGTAACTTGAGATCTTCGCGAATGGCTGTAATATTTTGAATATAGGCAGGCCCGCGCGTGGACGCGGCATCCTCTGTTTCAGTGGTTATGTAGTTTGCGTACGCCGTATCGAAGCCCTCCTCCTTCCAGCGCAGGAGGAAGTTCTTCTCGGCGCGGCGGGCTTGTAAAAGATCGATAGCCAACAGATCGGATATTCTGCGTATCTCATTGCCTTTCGTCAGGGCTTCTTCGTAGGCAATGGTGGTTCTATTCATGCCCCACAAGGTGACAATGGCGATGACCACGGTCAGGATAAACAACACACCAAAGGCCAGCAGGATTTTTCGTGAGAGAGGCAGGTTGCCCCAAAAACCGAAATGCAGGTTCTCCGGTGAATTGACGGGGTTTGCGGAATTGGTGGTGGATGAGCTATTCATGGTCTACTCCATCAGCATGAATCGGTGTGCGTTCACCGGCCGATACGGTTGGTTCAAGCGCAACCATGGTAGCCCGCATACCCAGGGCATGGCCCAACTCGCGCACAGCAATCTGCAGCGCCGACTCGATGCTGGTGGTGCCCTGTATCTTCTGGGTAATCAAGTTGATGGCTTCCTGTTGGTTGGCGCGTTTACGATTAATTTCTTCCAACGCGCGGCGTTCGGTAATATCCTGGTTCGCGCCGTACCAGCGGGTGATTTTTCCGTTCTCGTCGCGTTCCACATTGATGTTCACTGCAATGTAACCTATTTCGCCGTCTGAAAAAATAATGCGGTGTTCCAGGCGCGTAGTGAAAAAACGCTCTTTGGATTCAAGAACTTTTTGAATCTCGATGCCCACAAGTGCCGCATCATCGGGGTGGACAAAATTTTTGGAGTAGTCAGCGGAGGATATCTTGTATCCGCCTACTTTTTCAACGGTAGTTCGGAAAATCGAATAAAAGTCATCGGTGAAGGTGAAGAGGTCTTTTTCAAAATCGTATTCCCAGTTTCCAAGGCGTGCAGCCCTGAGCGCCTCGGACAAAAGCGCCTGGCTGCGTTGAATTTCCGTGTACGACTGGGCGTTTTGCACGGCAATCGCGACCTGGTTCGCAATCGACACGAGCGCCTCGACATCCTCCCGCTGCAAGCCGTCGATCACGTCATGCTGCACATCCAGCACGCCCAGCACCTGGTCGCCGATGGAGATCGGGATGGCCAGCTCAGATTTGGTTTCAGGCAACAGGGAGTTGGGCAGCCACTCCGGGCTTAGAAACGTATTCGACACCAGCACAGGTTCATTGGTCTCGGCGGCGCGTCCCACCAGGCCGCGCCCCGTGGCGACCTTGTGGAATTGCGCCAGCATCATTTCACCGGCTTCGCCCGTGCCGCCTGCCATGACCAAATTTTGCCTGGCATCATCGTAAAAATAAATTTGGGTGTGATAGTAACCAAAGGCATTTCTGACCTGATTCACCACCTCGGAAACCAACTGCTTCCGGTCGAGGATGGTGGACAGGCGGCGGCTGACTTCCGTGGAGGTGGTCAGCGCCTTGGTGCGCTCAGCCACACGCTGCTCAAGAGAACCCTGGACAGCCTTTAAGTCACGGTTGCTTGCTGCCAAATCGATTTGTGCCATACGGCGCTGGTTGTTGTTGATGGCGAGGAATACAATGATGGAGAACAGTACAATGAACCCGATCAGAACACCCCAGATTGCCCCCATGTTCTCTTCGTAGAAGGAGACCGGGCGATCCAGGACGATGCTGTCTTTGGGCAGGCTGGATACTTCAACTCCCCACTTCTCCATGACCTTGTAATCAAACATATACTGACTTTTCACCTGCTTGTCAACTGGAATACTGGCGGGGTCTTCCCCGGCAAGAATACGGAGCGCCAGGTTTGCCCCTCGTTCCCCTTCTGTATAACCGCTGGTTAATTTGCCGCCTACGATGCCATAGCCCAGGCTGAAATCCCATGTCCCATAGACTGGGACAGAACTGCTCTCTGCGATCAAAGAAGTAAATTGATCATATTCGAATAATGATCCAGCTTTGTCTTTGGAGAAGATTGTGAGGAGTACCAGGCTGTCCTGTGGCAGGGTTCCAATTCGTTGACGAATTTCATCCATCGTCACATCTTCGAGAAACTCAAAAGTGATCTGCGGATATTCTAGAATGAGGGTATCAAAAGCCCGATGGATATTTTGCCCTGTAACAGATATGTCATTGACAACAACGATCTTGCGTACGGTGGGATGAAGTCCCAATGCAAGATCGATGGTGCCACGGATGTCTGCTTCTTCGCTGATGCCTGTAAAACGCTCGTAGCCTTTTAGCCTGGTTTCGTCAAAGTAGTTCGCGCCGACAAAAACAACAGGGACATCCGGGAACAAGGTGTCGGCATTTTGAAATAAGAAATTTAATGCCGCGTCGTCTGACGATATAACCAGATCGAGATTGGCGTCCTTGTATTTAAGTTTGAAAAGTTGATTGATTTCTTCTAGGTATTCCGGGCTGTTAAGGCGTTTAGTGTCCAGGTATTCAACGCGCAGGGTGATATTGCCTTGTTCCAGGAATGCTGTTGTAATACCTTTTTGAATATCATCTGAAAATTTATATCCCGGATGGTATGAATTGATATACAGAACTTGTTTGCGCTCGCCCTGGGCCTGTGCTAAATTTGCATTGCCGTCAATTGGGAAGAACGCTAATAACAGGCTTAAAGATAAAATAATAAGCGCAAATTTATGCGCTGCTTTTTTTGTTTTGGTGAGGTTCATGCTTGTGTCCTCTGGTTGAATGGGAGTGGAGTCGGCCGATCTGATTTTGAACAGGAGACTTCTTGTCCCGTTGAATTTTCGATTGTTTAGAGTCATCTGTTCAAACTCCTATTCTTGAATATGCGCCAAAAGTGGCAATAGAATACTGAAGCAGGCTCCCTTTTCTACTTCACTTTCCACATTCACGCTGCCGCCGTGCTGTTCCACAATGGACTTAACGATGGCCAGTCCCAGCCCATTGCCTTCCACTGCATCGCCGTCGCGACGCACGCGATAAAAACGGTCGAAGATGAACGGCAGGTCCGTGGAGGGGATGCCGTAGCCGTCATCCTGCACCTGAATGAGCACACTCCCACCCTCCACCCGCGCGCTCACCTGAATCTTCCCGCCCCGCGGCGTGTACTTGACCGCATTACTGACCAGGTTGCGGAACAACTGGCGCAGTTGCAGTGCGTCCCCGTTCACGTACATGGGATCAGGCGACGGGTCGAAACGCAGCGATTGTTCGCGCACCAGGAATTGCCCGGCGAACTCGTCCACGATCTCGGCCAGCAGCATGCTCATTTCCACGGTTTCGAATCTTTGCGTGAGGCTCAGGTCGGCCTGCGCCAGTTGCAGCATATTCTGAACCAGTTCGCTCATGGCCTTCGCGGAATTCTGAATGTGCTTGATAAAACCGGCCTGCACCTCGTTCAACGGTCCCGCGTGACTGAGCAGGTCGCCGTACCCCGAGACAGCCATAATGGGATTCTTGAGATCGTGCGAAACCGTGGCGATGAATTCGTTCTTGACCCGTTCGACCTGCTTGAAGGAGGTCACGTCGTGCAGCACGGCCACCAGCCCGCCGTCCTCGATGGGCGTGATCAGCGCCGCAAAGGTGCGCCCGTCGGGACAGGCAATCTCGCCGCTCTTCACCCCCTCGGACCCGCGGGCCTGGTCCAGCAATTCGATCAGCGGATCCTTGCACTGGCTGCCATCAGACAGACGGTCAATACTGGCAAAGGCGGTGAATAATTTTTTGCCGGCCGGGTTGATCAAGTTCAGCCGTCCCCTGGCGTCGAACACGATGATGGCGTCGGCGGCGCTATCCAGCACCACAGACAACTGCCTTTGCTGGCGGGACATGTCCTCGTACAACAGCGCATTTTCCATCGCAATGGCCGCCTGGCTGGCGATGGCCTGCAGCAGCAGGAGATGCTCGATCTGGAAATACCCCGTCCGCTCGTGGGCCAGCACCAGGATGCCCAGCAAATGCTCCCGCCCAAACATCGGCACGATGACCGCCGAACGGGTGGGGTCGCCCTCGAGCACCGGCCAGCGCGGCTCGGCCTTCACGTCACTCACGATCAGGCTGTTGCGGGATTCGGTGATCTCCGCCAGGAAGGCATCCAGGTTCGGAATGCCCGCAGCGGACGTATTCACGGAGGAGGCGTGATGCGTCCGCTGCATGGCATGGCGCGGATCAAATAAAATGATGTGTCCCAGGATCGCCCCCAGGGTTTCCACCGTGCGGCGCAGCACGACAGCGGCCAGTTCATCCAGGTCGAGGCGGGCGCTCAATTCCTTGCCCATCTCGGGCAGCATGCTCAACTGGCGGTTGCGGCTGCGAATGGCATCCTCGAAGGATTTGGTGCGCAGCTTGGCGCGGATGCGCGCGAACAATTCGCGGCGGTCGAAGGGCTTGGTGATGTAATCGTCCGCGCCCAGGTTCAGGCCGGCCTGCACGTCGTCGGGATGCAGTCTTGCCGCGGTCAGGATAATGACCGGGATGTGTTCGAGGGCCGGGTCGGCGCGCATTTCCTCCAGCACAGCGAAACCATCCTTGTCGGGCATGTTCACGTCCAGCAGCACCAGATCGGGCATTTCGGCGCGGGTCTTTTCGAGCGTCTCCTGACCGTTGGAAGCCGTGACGTAGGCATAGCCGTCGCTCTGCATGTAACGCGAGAGGAGCAGGACATTGTCGGCCACATCGTCGGCGATCAGGATCTTGAACGGCTGCGCCTTGACTTCGGCCACCGGCCGCGTGTGCGACGGCCCGATGGAATGAATGATATTGTTCACGATCTGGCAAATGCGCTCGGGGCGCACCGGCTTGATGATGGTCTCATCCACCTTTAGGCGGCGGGCGGTCTCCTTCAAGCCGGGCACATCATAGGCGGTAATCAACAGGATGTGCGCCGGGCGTCCCCCGGGATTGGACTGCATCCTTTCGATCAATTCGAGGCCGTTCATGCCGGGCATCATCATGTCGGTGATGAGCACATCCACCGAATCACCGGCCACCCGTTCGAGAGCTTCCCTGCCGTTACTTGCAGAGATGACCTCGACGTGCGGCCCAAGTTGGGAGATGGCGCGCGCCAGGGTCGTAGCAGTCCCCGGGTGATCGTCCACCACCAGGATGCGAACATAGGAGGGAACATTGGGTGACATGTCCATACATCCTATTTTCCGCGTTTTCCGGCTGCAGGCGGTTAGGGAGAGTCCGTAAAGGTTGGTAAAAGTTGGCAGGAGGGGGAAAACAGGAAACGGAACCCGCCCTCGGTCCAGGACCGGAGGCGGGTTCCGTTTCGCAAGCCAAATCGGCGCGAGAGGTTAATCCATCACGAGGCGGTAGCCCATCCCGCGCACGGTGATGAGGCGGGAGGGGCTGTGGGCATCCTCCTCGATGGCTTGGCGCAACTGATGAATGTGCCACTTGGTGAGTTCCTGGGCATCCCGCAGTTCGGCCTGGTAGCCTTGGGCCTCGGCCACCAGGGTTCGAAAGTCCACCACGTCGGGCGAGTGGCGCGCCAGCACGAGCAGATAATCGAAGGAGGTGGGGGTCAGGTTGATGGCGCGCTCGCCAACGGAAATGCGGTGCGTGTGCAGATCAAGGACAAGTGCGCCGCGTTTGAGGAAGCGCTCCGTCGAGGGGCTGGACGATGCGGGCAAAACCTCGGCGGTTCCGTCGCCTTCGAGGCTGCGCAGTTCGGTCTGCAAGGCTTCGATCTGCATCAGGATCTCGCGCTTGCGCCTTTCCTTTTGCTGGCCCAACAGGATGGCGCGGGTGCGTTCGATGATAAGGTCGGGCTTGAGCGGCTTGAGCAGGTAATCGATGGCGCCGCGCCGCAGGGCTTCGACCGCCGAGTTGACGTCGGGCTGGGCGGTAAAGAGAACAACCGGCAGGTTTGGGTGGCGGGTATGGACAAGGTTGAGCACATCCAATCCGGGCAGCCCGGGCATGCGCAGGTCCATGTACACCAGGTCGAAGTCCGCGCTTTCGAGGAAGGCCAGGCCTTGTTTGCCGCTTTCGGCGGTGGTCACCTCCAGTCCCGCATGTTGCAGGATGCGGGCCAGGGTCTGGCGCACAGACGCTTCATCGTCGATGATCAGGATGTGTCCATTGATTTTCATAGGTGACTCAATTTTCCGTCAGGAAGCCAGACACTGAACGTCGCCCCGGCCTCCGGGTTATTCTCCGCCCGGATGCGGCCACGATGTTTGTTGATGATGTCGTAAGTGATGGTCAACCCCAGGCCGGTGCCATGCTCCTTGTTGGTTACGAAGGCATCGAAGATGTTGGGCAGGATAGACGGATCTATGCCCGGTCCGATATCCGAAACGCGTAGAAGAACCTCGTGTTCGACGTGCAGGTATTGCGTGGTTACGGTCAGGCGCCCACCCTCCCTCATGGCCTCCACGGCATTCATCAGAAGATTGAGGATCACCTGTCGGATCTGGTCTGTCAGGCCGGGGATGATGGGCAATTCCGGGTCGGGATGGAACTCAAAGGAGATTTCGTTGTGTCGCAGGTGGGTGGCGATCAAGGCGTAGACATCCTCGATGATGTCGTTGACCTGCATCGGCTGGAAATCTTCAGTCTGAACGGGGCGATAGGTGGCGCGCAGGCGGGCGATCAGGGCCGCCATGCGTTCTGCTTCAGAAAGCACGATGTCAAGATCCTGGCGTCCCTGGAGGGAGATGCCTGTTTCCTCGCGCAAGAGGAAGAGCGCATTTTGAATGGCCTGCAGAGGATTGTTCAATTCGTGAGAGACAGAAGCCAGCAAACGGCCCATCGTCGCCAGGCGGTCGGTCAGCAGCAGTTGGTTGCGGACAGCTTGTTCGGCCTGAAGGGCGGTCTGTAGGTCCGCATACAGGCTTGCTGTTTGAAGGGCCAGGGCCAACTGGTCTGCCACAGCACTGACCAGTTGCAGGTCGCGCTGGGTGAGTTGGGCAGGCGGAACCTGTTGGATATCCAGCAAACCCAGGATGCGTTTATTGATCTTTACAGGAATTGCAAGTTCAGATTTGATCTCAGGCAGCAAGGGGTTGCGAGTGAACGTAACCATTTCGTCCACATTGTTGGTGAAGAAGGGCGCACCCGTTTCGGCTGTGTACCCGACGATTCCTTCGCCTGCGCGTAAATGATACCTCTGGGCCTTCAATTCCTGCCCGATCCTGCCGCTGCCAGCTTGCATGATGAAATCGCCAGTCAGCGGGTCTGCCACATAGATTTGCACATAGGAATACCCAAAGTTCTGTTGCAACAGCTCGACCACATCCTGCATCAATTCCTGCGGATCAAGGGTGGCGAGCAGTTCGCGGTTGATGCGGTAGAGCGCGTTCGTTTCCTTTAGCGCTTGTCGGGTGTTCTCCAATAGATGCGCATTCTCGATGGCAATGGCAGCCTGCACGCCAAGCGAGGCCAGTAAATCGATCTCGTCCGGGTGGAACCTGCCCGCCTCCTCACGATGAACACTGATCGTTCCCAGGCGACGGTCGTTGATTTGGACGGGGGCAACGATCAGGGAACGATAGCTGACAGGTTGAGTTTGATGTAGGAAGCGTGGATCGGCCCAAATATCGGCAATGGCAACGGTTTCCCCAAAGGCAATCACCTGGCCGGCAACGCCTTCGCCCATGCGCATGTTGAGATTGGGTTTTGACCTGTCGGCCAATTCGGTCGCTTCCCGTGGAACAAGGACCTGCCGTTCCTCATCCAATAAATGCAGGACGGCATGCGTGGCGTTTGGTATCAATTCCCTGGCTGAATTGACAATAAGTTGAAGCACGGCGTCCAGGCCGATTCTTTCCGACTCGCTCAATGCGCGTTCGATGGAGGAAAGCGCCTGGGTTTCCCTGAGTTGTTTTTCTATCCTGCTTTCCTGAAGAATGCTGTTCAAGGCCAGCGTAATCTGAACACTGGCTAATTCGAGATATGAGATATCTTCACGATTGAAATTCTGTGTAGAATCGAAGATAAGGATGACTGCACCGAACTTGTATTCCCTGGTCGCCAGGGGGAAGATAATTGCAGATTTTGCCGATAGATGATGTTTCTGAAATGCGGCCGGATATACCATGTAAGAGGAGCTTTGCACATCCTCAATGAAGAGGGTATGCCTGCTGTCCAGAACGGATAAAGTGACAGTCGCCTCGTCAGAGGTAAGAACCCTGATGGGGAACGGGTATTCCATGCTGCCGGTGGCGGCAACCAGGCTTACTTGTTGAAAACCGGCGTCCCAATGGGTAAGATAAGCGTAATCGGCTACAAATAAGTTCGTCAAGTGGGCCAATAATTGAAAATATACACCCTCGGAATTCTTCATTTCCAGAATGTCTCTAGTCGCAATGTTTACAAGAGTGATGTGACGATCTCTTGAGCGGAGTTTTTGCTCAATACGGTAAAAAAATTCAATCTCCTCACGCAGATACCCTGTGCTGACACTACTGACCAACACAAAGATGTGCCCGATCAGGACGCCATTGGATAACTGAAGAAGATATTCAAAACTTAATTCATGAAAAAACAGTTCTGTCAGGAACAGGTTGATGAGCAAGGCGAAAAAGGATCCAATAACCCCCCCTCTTCGATAATAGAACCACCCGGCAATTGCCGCTGGCACAGCCACCAGGATCGGTGATTTCAGGATTGGGAAAGTAACCAGATAAAGCAGGACAATGCCGGCAAGAATCCAAGGATGCAGACGGCTTGCTCTTCGCGTCGCAATCAATTCCAGGATATACAATATTCGTGGGTGGTTATCCAAAGGCTAATCCTTTACTTTTGGTTTCTTTGACGGCCTGATAATTGCAAAGGCGGAATTTATATCAGTAGAATGAAAAGCTGGCTTTGCATTCACACTAGTTCGATAAGTTAAATCTGTAGGGCAAATTGTCAATTTGCCAGGCGCAATGTAACAAATTGCGCTACAACTTCATCCGGTAACGGCACTTAGTGAAAAGGCAGGGGCCGTTCCCGTATAAAACGCAGGAAAACTTCCGTCACCTGCGGGTCGAAATGCGCGCCCGACTGTTCCTGGATGAACTCCAGCGTCCGGTCGAGCGCCCAGGCGGAGCGATAGGGGCGGTTGGAGGTCAGCGCGTCGAACACATCCACCACTGCGAAGAGGCGCGCCGCCAACGGGATCGCCTCCCCTTTCAAACCCTGGGGATAGCCGCTGCCGTCCCATTTTTCGTGATGGGAATACGGGATGTCGAGGGCGGGCCGCAGGTACACGATGGGCGAAAGCAGATCGTAGGCATGGCGCGGATGCTGGCGCATGATGCGCCATTCCTCCTCGGTCAACGACCCGGGCTTGCGCAGGATCTCGTCCGGGACACCCATCTTGCCGATGTCGTGCAGCAGGGCGCCGCGGCGGATGTGCGGAATGGACTGTTCGGGCAGTCCCATGACGCGGGCCAGGGACACGGTCAACTCGGTGACGCGCTGGGTATGGCCCTCGGTTTCACGATCGCGCAGGTCGAGCGCGCGCGACCAGCCCTCGATGGTGGCATCATAGGCCATGGTCAATTCGATGTTGGCGCGTTCCAGCCCTTCGAACAGGTTGGCATTGTTGACCGCCAGAGACACCTGGTCGCCCAGCACGTAAAGAAAATCGAACCATTCCTGGTCGGCCAGGATGGGCGTGCGGTTGAAGAATTGCAGGACGCCGCTCACCTTCCCTTTGGAGATCAGGGGCAGGGCGACACACCCCTGGAAGTAGGCCTGGTCGAACTGCCCCGGCGCGAAACAGGCGGCAATCTCATCCGCGTTGGAAGACTGGACGAGGCTGCGCTGCAAGGCGGTCCTGCCAGCCAGGCCCTCCCCCAATCGGACGGAGACATGCGACAGCTTGGAGAGCGGGAACCCGCTTCCAACCGTAAAGTCGAGGCTGAGCGTAACGGGGTTAAGCAGCAGCACGGAGGCGGCATCCACGTTCAGCAGGCGCGTGGCCTGCTCCAGCGCGACCCGCAGACTGAGACGCATGTCGGTGCTGGAATTGATGGCTGTGTCGATGGCATGCAGGGCGGTCAGGCGCTGCACGTGGCGTTCGTAGCGGGCAATCAGGCCGGCGTTTTCGATTTCCACGGCGGCGGTGTTCGACACCACTGTGAGCAGTTCGACATCCTTTTGGTCAAAGCGGCCCGGAGTGTAGCTCATGACCTGGAGCAGACCGATGACCTTGCCGTCCGTCAACATCGGTACATACAGCGTGGCAGCGGTTACCTTATCGGGCCTGCCGACGAACTGGCGGATGGCCCCCTCCCTGGGCGGCTCGATGTTGTTGACGATCAAAGGCTGATGGCTGTCGATCACACGGCTTTGTTTTCCGCCCGCGGCCGGGTCGAACGGGAGCGGGGACAGTTGCGACACATCCAATTCCATGCTGTCGATGTGCCCGTAGACGCAGCGGATCAACCGGCTCTCCACGTCATACGATGAAAAGAACAGGCCGCAAATGTCGGGAAGCAGGGCATAGATCCCCTCCGCCAGGCGGCTGTAGATGGTATCCAGATTCGTGGTCTCAGCCAGCATACGCCCGAGGCGGCTTACCGCAGCCATCTGCTCGGCATGCAGGGCGGTTTGCTCGTGGAGCGCCGCGCGATGCAGGGCATTGGCAGCCATATCGGCGATGGCAATCGCCAGGCGCTGCTGTCGTTCGGAGAATGGTTCGGACAGGGCGCCATCCGGGCGGAAGTCGCGTCCCACCCCCAACACGCCCATGACGCGCTCCTGGGCCATGAGCGGAATGGCCATGGCGGCGCACACATTTTGGGTGCCTTCCAGCCGAAAGAAGCTATCCTCCTGCTGCAAATTATTGGAAGTGATTGGCTGGCGCGTTGCAATCACCTTTCCACTCAGGCCCTTATGGGCGGGCAGAATGTACGCAGTCAGCCCGGATACGCTGCCGCGCGCAAGCTCGATCAACAGGTCATCATTGGGCGGCTGGACAAATGCCAGGAAGGCCCCATCGGCCGGCAGCAGATCCAGCAGTTGATCGAGAATGACCGGCATCATCTGCACGCGGGTGGACGCCAGACGCAGGGCGGAGGAGACGCGCGTCAGGGCGCCCAATTCCTCGGCGCGGCGGTTGACCTGCTCGAACAGGCGCGCCCCATACACAGCCCCGGCCGCCGCGCTGGCAAACAGCGACACCAGGCGGATATCGGCCTCGTCGAAAATGTGCGGTGAGGCGGGCTGGGCATTTTCCCTGTGGACGTCATACACATCCAGGACGCCCACCAGTTCGCCGCCATACAGCATCGGCACGGCCAGGACGGAACGATACCGGGTTCCCTCGTATAAAGGGGAACGGCCGGCCCAGTGAGTGTAATCATCCACCACCAGGGGCTCACGGGTCTCGGCAACCCGCCCGGACACACCCTGTCCCAGCTTTAACCTTAGGCCCAGCGGAGCGCTGCCATCCGGCAAGCTGACCAATTCCATTTCACGGGACTGGGAATCGTACAGGTAAATCCCACCGCCGCTGACGTTGAGCAGGCGGGCCGCCCGTTCAGAGACTGCATCCAATAGCGCGCGAAAATCCTTGTAGGTCATCAGGTCGCGCGTGGTTTCGTACAACACAGCAAATTCGCTTGCCCGCTCCTGCAATTCCATGAAGAGGCGCGCATTGTCGAGCGCCACCCCAGCCTGGGCGGCCAGCGTCGCCAGCAGGCGTTCATCGCTTTCATCGAAGGCATTGGGGGTTTCACTCTCGACGGCAATGGAGCCAATGACCCGCTCACCGATCTTCATGGGGACATACAATCCCGATTGCAGGCCGGGATAGGTATCTGTATAGCGTGTATCATCCTGGACGGCGCCGCTGCGCACCGTTTCCCCGTGTTGGATCACCCAGCCGCTCAACCCGTGACCCGGCCGGGAGATCAATTGATTCAATCGCTCCATCTCGCGCCGGATGTACTCCTCATCCCTGCCGGGAATATTAAGCGCCAGCAGTTCCAGGTGGTTCGTTTCTGGGCTATACAGCCGGATGGCCACGTGATGCCAGTTCATCTTCTTGTCCATCAGACCGATCAACTGGTTGGCGACCTGGCGCGGTTCGAGGGTCATCGAAGCGGTCAGTCCGTGTTCGTACAGCATCTCCAGTTCGTTGACGTGGCGGGCCAGGGTCTCGCTGATCCGTTTGCGATCCTGAATATCCTGGATCACGGCGATGGTATATTGCGGCTTGTCATCCACATTGCGGATCAAGCCCACCGAGAGGGCCACCCACACGATATTCCCGTCCTTGCGGATGTAACGCTTCTCCATCGAAAACGACGGGCGTCTGCCCTCCAGGAGTTCCTGCATCTGCCGCAGGTCCTCATCCAGGTCGTCGGGATGGGTGATCTCCATGAAGGTCTTATTCAATAACTCGCGGCGTGAATAACCCGTGATCTCGCAAAGCTTGTCGTTCACGCGCAGGCAGCGGCCATCCATGCCCGTTTCGGCGACGCCGACCGCGGCGTGTTCGAAGGTCTGGCGGTAACGCTCCTCACTGCGCTGCAAGGCTTCCTCGGCCTGGTGCAGTTCGGTAATATCGGTCAGCGTGCCCTCGTAATACACAACCTTCCCGCGCTCATTCCGCACCGCACGGGCATTATCAAGCCCGTAGATGATGCTCCCATCCTTGCGGCGAAGGCGGATGGTTGAGTTATGCACATTTCCCAGGCGTCCCAGTTGTCGTTTGAATTTTTGTCGGTCGAGACTGTCCACATACAGGTCGCGCGCAATATCCACTTTGAGAAGTTCTTCGGCAGAGTCATATCCCAGCATTTTCACCAGGGAAGGGTTGACCGCCAGCAGACGGCCCTCCGGTGTGGAGCGGTACAGCCCATCCGGCACATGGTCGAACAGCGCGTGGTACTCCTCTTCGAGCCTTTGCCCGAACTGTTGCGCGCGAATGCGCTCGCCAATATCAGAGACAATCGATAGCAGGCAGGTTTTGTTCTCGAACTCGATGGGAGAGGAAAACACCTCCACGTCGCGGATGTCCCCGCCGGCCAGGCGGTGACGGAAGGTGAAGTAGTTGCGGTGATGCGCAACCGCCGCCTGCATTTCCCGTTCGACCTCGGCCTGGCTTAATATGTTGATGCGATGAATACTCAGGCGGCTGAATTGCTTCGCCGTGTACCCGTAAAAATCCCGCGCCGCGCGGTTGGCGCGCAAAATCCTGCCCGACTCAGGATCGATCAACAGCATGACCGCATTATGCTGCTCAAGGAACAAATCGAAATAATCGGACGCACTGGGGGAAGTCACCGGCTGGGGCTCTGAACGGGAAGTCGCTCTCGCTGCTTCACCTTTGTCCGGGATTTCCCCGTGAGTTTCCTTTGCTTTTTTCAAGGCCCTGGGCATGTCAATCCTTTATTTGACAATTCGATTTTACAACCATTGCCCACCAAAATCATTGCACTTCCGTGCATATCCCATGACCCATATTTCCCATGCCCGCCGCCCGTCCCCCTTCCCGCGCCGATCTTCCGCAGGCCATCTCTGCTATAATCCCAGCCATGATTTTGGTTACGGGAGCCACCGGGTTCATCGGGCGCGCATTGATCCGCCAACTGTTCGAGGCGGGCCACCCCATGCGGGTGTTGATCCGCCCTTCGCGGCGCACCCCGCGCCTGCCCAAAGGCGTCCCCGTGGAAGTGGCGGTGGTCAGCCTGGCAGATACGCGCGGTTTGCGCGCCGCGCTCAACGGCGTGGACGTGATCTTCCACCTGGCGGGCGCCGAATCGCAGGGACGCGATGCCAATCTGCGCATCACCGACATCGAGGGCACGCGCAACCTGGTGGAGGCCGCGAAGGACGCGGGTGTGCGTCATTTCATCTATCTCAGCCACCTGGACGCGGCGCGCGCCTCGGCCTACCCGGTCTTCAAAGCCAAGGGCATCGCCGAGGAAACCATCCGCCGTTCGGGCATCCCCTACACCATCCTGCGCTCCGCCATCGTTTACGGCCCCGAGGATCACTTCACCAACGGCCTGGCGCGGATGCTGCGCGCGGCGCCGGGCATCTTCTTCCTCCCCAGCAACGAGGCGCGCATCGTGCCCAGGGTCCAGCCCATCTGGGTGGAGGATCTGGCAACCTGCCTGCTGTGGACATACGCGAATCCCGAAACCCTCAACCAGGTCTACGAGGTGGGCGGCAGCGAATACTTCACCGTGCGCCAGGTGGTCGAGATCGTCATGTCCACCATCCACGCGCCGCGCCTGCTGATCGAAATCCCACCCCTGCTGCTGCGCGCCCTGACCATCTTCCTCGAAGGCATCATTCCACGCTTCCCCGCCTCCTCGTTCTGGATCGACTATTTGTACGTCAGCCGCACCTGTCCCGCCGACGCCACCTCGCGCGCTTTTGGCCTGATGCCCGCGCGCTTCACCTACCGCCTCGATTACCTTATCCACAAACCCTGGTGGCAGCGCTTCCCGGAATGGTTTACTCGGCGACGTGGGAACAGGTAGGCAGACAGGTACACACGTAAACAGGTTGACAGGTAATCCGTAATTCGCAACACGTAACTCATAACCCCATGCCTCCCATCATCCGACTGATCGAAACCCCTGAAGAAATGAGTTTGGTCGAAGAACTCCAGCGTCTCGTCTGGCCTGGCAGCGAAACCGACGTGGTGCCCGCCCACTTGCTCATCACCGCCGTTCATAACGGAGGACTGGTGCTGGGCGCCTTCCTCGAAAAACAAATGGTCGGCTTCATCTTCGGCTTCCCGGGCCTCGAAACCACACCCGACGGCCCGCGCGCCAAACACTGCTCGCACATGATGGGCATCCACCCGCAGTACCGCGACGGCGGCCTGGGTTTCGCCCTCAAACGCGCCCAATGGCAGATGGTGCGTCACCAGGGACTCGACCACGTCACTTGGACCTACGATCCGCTGATGAGCCGCAACGCCTATCTCAACATCGCCCGCCTCGGTGCGGTTTGCAACACCTACCGCCGCTCGGAGTACGGCGACATGCGCGACGGACTGAACGTGGGCCTGCCCTCCGACCGCTTCCAGGTGGATTGGTGGATCAACACCCGCCGCGTGGAAAGGCGGCTCGGCAAACGCGCCCGGCCGACCCTCAGCCTGGAAAGCATTACCGAGGCCGAGCTTCATCCGCTTTATCCCGTTTCCGCTGGACCTTCGGCCTGGCCCCGTCCGCCCGAGCATGTCCCGCCCCTGGGGGGACACCTGCTGCTGGCCGAAATCCCAGGGGACTTCCTGGCCCTCAAGGACGCGGATTTTTCCCTGGCCCGCGACTGGCGTTTCTTCTCGCGCGAACTCTTCGAGACAGCCTTTGCCGCAGGCTACCTTGTCACCGATTACGTCTTCGACCGCGCCGACGGCTTCCCGCGCGGCTTCTACGTCCTCACCCACGGCGAGACGCCCTTCGGGAAGATTCTGTCATGATCACCCTGCGCGTCGGCCTGCTCCTCCCCACTGAAACGATCCCGGCCTGGGTTGCGCGCCTGATCGAACGGCTCCAAGCCCAACCCGAGACCGAACTGGCCGCGGCGCTGATCCTGCCGCAGCCCGCCCTGCACAACCCTTTCTTCCGCGCCCACTTCGAGCTGGACAGAATCCTCTTCCGCGTTAAACCCAGCCCGTGGACCCTGTCCACCCTGCCCCCCGATCTGCCCCTGCTGCGCGGCGACACCCTGGCTCACCTGCAAGCCCTGCGGTTGGATGTGCTGCTCAACCTTTGCCTGGACAGAATCCCCAGCGAGATGCTGCCCTTGGTCCGCTTCGGCGTGTGGAGTGTGCGCGATGTGCGCGTCGGCATCCAGCCAGGCTGGCTCCAGGTGTGGAACGGCGACCCCATCACGCCCTGCCACCTGGAAGTGCAACGCCCAGGCCAGCCACCCTGCATCGTGGATAAGTCACTGATGGCCAGCGACTTGCAATCGCTCTCGCGCAACCAGATGCACCTGCTCTGGCGCTCGGCTGCATTGATCCCGCGTGCGCTGCGTCGTCTGTCCACGCGCGGTGAAGCGGACTTCTTCTCTGTCACAACCCGCCTTCCCTGCCTGCTGCCGGCCAGCCTGCCGAATCCGCTGCAACTCGCCGCTCTGGGAATCATGCAAGCCGTTCGGTGGCTGCGCATCAAAGCCCCCAAACTGTACAGCTACGGCCAGTGGGCGCTGATGCTTGCGCCACGTGACAGTGACGCGCCCCTGACCTGGGAGGGCTTCACCCCGCTCCAGCCGCCGCGCGACCGCCTGTGGGCCGATCCCTTCCTGGTCGAGCGCGAGGGCCGCCGCTACATTTTCATGGAAGAGATGCGCTACGCCGCCCGGCGCGGAAGCATTGCCTGCCTGACGTTGGATGAAAACAACCGCATCGGATCCAAAGCCACCGTCCTCGAGCGGCCCTATCATCTGTCCTACCCCTTTGTGTTCGAGTATGGCGGACAATGGTACATGCTCCCCGAAACCAGCGGAAATCGCACCATCGAACTCTATCGCTGTACGCATTTCCCCGATCAGTGGATTTTCGAGAAGACCCTGATGCGCGACTTGCTTACCGTGGACACGACCCTCGTCGAATATGAGGGCCGCTGGTGGTTGTTTACCGGCCTGGCGGGCGACGAAAACCACAACACCTGGGATTCGCTGCACCTGTTTTACGCCGACAGCCCGCTCTCCGAAACCTGGACTCCGCATCCGCTCAACCCCGTGGTGGCGGATGTGTGCTCCGCGCGCCCGGCGGGACGCCCCTTCCGCCGCGGCGGGACACTGATGCGCCCCGCCCAGAATTCCTCGCGACGATATGGGGGCGCCCTGCACCTTCAGCGCATCGATAAACTGTCCATGACCGAATATGGCGAAACCTGTGTGGAGACCCTCGACCCGCTGCAAAGGGGCCTGCTTGCCTCGCACACGATCAACTTCGCCGGGGACCTGACCGTGATCGATGTGCAGGTGCTGCGCAGCAAGATCGTAAAAAAATGGCAGTCACCTGCATGGTGACTGCCACATTGTTGAGGCGCGGACTTTTGCGGATTAACGATTAAACCAAGCCATTCACTCTGCCCATTTTGAACCAGGGAAACACTGGAACACGCCAAACAATTTTGCAACCGTCCGAAGTTCGCATTGCGTTTTTAGAGAAGGCTGGGGACAGGCACAGCCGCGCAACGCAAACAGGCAGCTTGCGCTACTCAAACTTCAACATCAATAAAATATCCTCCAGCGCGGCGGCGAAGAGTTCGTGCATGATCGCGTCGCTGGCTTTGTAGGGGCCGCCGAAGGAGCCGTCGCCGTAGACTTCGCGGGCGGTGTTCGCGTCCATGATCGCGCTGGGGACCTGGGGCGGCACTTTCGGCTCCTCGGGCGGATCCTCGATGATGGTGAACGGGAAGGCTTCCAGCCAGTTGGCGTGGGTCGGCTTGAGGTTGTGCTTCGCCGCCACCGCCTCGATGGAGTGTGATGTCCACCAGTCGTACCAGTTAAACTGGACTCGTGGAAGATCGTTGATCACCTGGCCCAGGTGATGCCTGGCAGGCGCGTTGCCGCCGTGGCCGTTGAGCACCAGGATGCGCCGAAAGCCCTGACCGGCCGCCGAGCGCACCACGTCCTCGACCACGGCGTTGAGCGTGTTCACGCGCAGGCTGAGCGTGCCCGGGTACGCCAGGAAATACGGCGAGACCCCGAAGTTCAACGGCGGCGCGACGGGTACACCCGTCTGCTGCGAGGCGGCGTCGGCCAGGGCCAGGGGAATCTTCACGTCGGTGAGCAGGCTGAGGGTGGCGTGCTGTTCCGTCGAGCCGATGACCAGCATCAGGCGGTCATCCCCTTCGAGGTAGCGTTCCACATCCATCCAGGTCAGATCTTCGAGGCGCATGGTTCTACTCCACCAGGGGAATTTCGACCGGCGTGGGCGTCTCACTGGGCGGAGGCTCCTCGGTCGGCGGGATGGGCGTCTCGTCGATCTGCGTCGGAGGCGGGGTGTCTGTGGGCGGCGGGACATCCGTGGATGGCGGCGGAGGGGTGTCCGTCGGCGGCGGGGTCGGCGTGGTCGTGGGGGTCAGGGTCGGCGGGACGGTGGGGGTGGGCATGTTCAGGTTCAGGCGCACGGACTTCGTGACCTCGCCATACTTGCCCGTCACCGTCAGGCGCAGGGTGACGATCCCATTCTCCAGGCTGGAGAGGTCGACCATGTGCAGCAGACCGTTCCTGACCGGGCTTCCGCCTCCGTTCAGCACGACCCAGTTGTTGGGATCCGCGCCCAGGCCGATTTCCAGTCTCCAGGATTCGAAATAGCCGGTCGCATCGGCCGTGCCCTTGATCTCCAGGATCGGCGAGGTGATGACCTGACCATCCTCCAGCGCGAGGTTAATCTCCGGGTGCGGGTCGTCGGCGCGGCATTCGCGCTCGGGCGCGTAGAGCGGGTTGCGCGGCAGGTTGTGATTCTCCAGCCAGTCGCGGCCCTCGCCGCCGTCCAACCAGCGGCGCGCCCACGGATCGGTCACGTTGAGCACGTTCTCGCTTTCGGTGAAATCCTTGCAGGCTTCCGAGGCTTCCAGCAGCGTCCACGTGTCCAGGTTGATGCGGCGCAGCAGGTCCTGTCCGGCCGGCAGCGGGAGCTGGTCCGAGGCGAAGACTTCGCTGTATTGTTGTTTGCAGGTATTCGAGGGCTGGGTGCCCGAAAGCGCACAGACCACGTAGTCCACCACCCCGGGCGGGCGGACGAAGGGACTGGGGTTGTTGTTGGTTATGTAAGGCACGGCAAAGGTCATGAACTGCGACCAGATCGGGGCCGCGCCGGTCAGGCCGGTGGTGTTGACCATCGGCGTGTAATCGGCGTTGCCGATCCACACGCCCGTGACCAGGTCGGGGGTGTAGCCCATCGTCCAGTTGTCGCGGAAGTCGTTGGTGGTGCCGGTCTTGGCGGCGGCGGGGAAGGGCAGGCTGAGCACGGAGTTGCGCCCGAACATCCACGAACGCGATTCGTTGTCCGAGAGGATCGAGGAGATCAGATAGGCATGTTCCGCGCGCAGGGCCTGCTCGCCCGGCTCGGGCTTGTATTCGTAAATGGGATTGCCTGCGTAATCGGTGATCTTGAGGATCGCCACCGGCGGCACGCGCTGCCCGCCATTGGCGAAGACGGAGAACGCGCCCGTCATCTCCAGCAGGGACACGTCGCCGCCGCCCAGGGTCAGCGCCAGGCCGTAGTCGTCGCGGGTCAGCGAGGTGATGCCGAGGCGTTTCGCCATCTCGACCATGCCGCCCTGGCCGTAGACGCTGATGAAATCCAGCGCCTTGACAGCGGGAATGTTGAACGAGTTGGAGAGCGCCACACGCACCGTGACCGGCCCGTGCGACCGGCCGTCATAGTTGACCGGGATGTACGGGTCGCGCGTATCGTCCGGGTTGCCCGAGGGCGGGAACTCGGAGGGCACATCCCAGATCAGGGTGGCGGGAGTCCAGCCCTTTTCGAAGGCGGCCACGTAGGTGATCGGCTTGATGGAGGAGCCTGGCTGGCGCGTCGGGCTGGTGGCCATGTTGACCTGGCCCGCGATGGCGTCGTTGTAGAAATCGGGCGAGCCGACCATGGCCAGAATCTCGCCGGTCGAGGGACGAATCGCCACCAGCGCGCCGTTGCGGGCGTTCTTGTCCACCAGGGTCGCGACCTGCTCGGTCACAAGGCGCTGGGCCTCATCCTGGAGCGTGGGATCGAGCGAGGTGTAGATGGTAAAGCCCGAGCGATAGATGGTCTGCGCGTCGTATTGTTCCTCCAGCAGGGAGCGCACGTAGGTGACCCAGTGCGGATAGCGTGTGTCGATGTCGGGCGATTGGAAGGTGTAATTGATGATCGCATCGGCCGCGCCGGTGACGGACACCGCGTCCACACAGACCGGCGTGGGGCTGTTGCTGACGGCGATACAGCCCGACTGGCTGGCTTCATACATTAATACCAGCACCTGCTGGTGGCGGGCGAGGGTGATGTCGCGGCTGGTGTAGATGTCGTACACGGCCGGGGATTGCGGCAGGCCGGCCAGGAAGGAGGCCTCACCCAGGGTCAACTGGTCGGCGGACTTGCCGAAATAGGTCTCGGAGGCGGCCTGAATGCCGTAGGCCAGGTTGCCGTAGTAAATTTCGTTAAGATACAGTTCGAGGATCTCGTCCTTGGAATAACGGCGCGTGATCTCGGCGGCCAGGATGATCTCGCGCGCCTTGCGTGTGACCGTGCGCTGGGTGCGTTCCTCGGGCGAGAGCAGGAGCGCGCGCGCCAGTTGCTGGGTGATGGTCGAGGCACCGCCGCCCTGTCCGCCTGTGACGTAGTTCTGCCATAGGGCGCGCACGATGGCCCAGAAGTCGAAGCCGGGGTGGCTGTAGAAATCCCTGTCCTCGGTGGCGATGGTGGCCGCCACCAGGTTGGGGGAAATTTTGCTGAGCGGGATGTAGGTGCGGCGGCCCGCGTTCGGGTCGAGGATCTCGTACAACAGGTTGCCATTGCGGTCGAGAATGCGCGTGGTCTCGAATTGCGAGGCGCGATCCTTCAGGCCCTCCACGTCGGGCAGGGTGCTCGCAATGGAATAATACTCATAGACCGCAATCGACCCCAGGCACAGGCCGACGATGACGGCCAGGAAAACGGATACGATCAGGCCGCGCACAAAACATCCCATGCTGCCTCGCCAGTTGAAATTACCCAGGTCGAAACGCGAAGGCGGGTTGTCCGCCGGCGGGGGGACATATTGGGGCGGCGGCGTGGAGACACGCGCTTGCGCGGCGCGCGGTCCCGTGCTGGGCGGCGTGTAGGCGGCGCGGGAAACGCGCGTGCCCGCCATGTCGATCTGGTCGACGCGCTTCGGCAGCGGCATGTTGTCCTGGTCCAGCGCGGGGCGCGTCAGCGGCGTGGAGGCGGGCATCGCGGGGGGAGTAGGCGTTGGCGTGGGAGCAGGCTCCTCCACTTTTATGGGCGCAGGGACCAGGGTCTGAACTGGATCGGCAGGGGGCGCAGGCTCAGGCTCGGGTTTGGGAGGGGGCGCTGGCTCGAAGCCGGTCGGCAATTCGGGGAGCGTCTCATCCTCGGAGCGCAGCAGGCGGCGTAAACGGACGCGGGCGTCTTCGGAATCGGATGGGGTCATGGGTTTCACTGTGGTTTTGACGCTACAAGCACCACCCAGGTTCCCTTCATGACAGTTTCGTTCTTCTGGTTTTTGACGTCGAAAACGATGGTGACGGATCCACCCCCCAGGCGCGGCAGGGATTTGGTCTCGGTAATGGTCAATTCGGCGTGAATGGTGTCGCCGATGAAGACCGGCTTGCTGAACTTCCACTCGCTGATCTCGCGGAAGGCGATCACGGTGCCTTCGAGCACGCCCGTGCGCATGGCCAGCCCGGAGGTGATGGCCACGCCCAGCAGGCCGTGCGCTACGCGCTGTCCGAACGGGGTGGTCTTCGCAAATTCGGCGTCGGTGTGAATCTGGTTGAAATCACCCGAGAGCCCGGCGAAGGTAAAAATGTCGCTCTCGGCGATGGTGCGGCCCACGGTAACAATCTTCTGGCCGACGGTAAATTCTTCGAAATACAAACCTGTCATGCTCTTCTCCTCACGATTCCTGGAGCGCAGGCTTCAGCCTGCAAACATGCGGACTGAAGTCCGCGCTCCGATTTTTTCTGGATGGTGTCCAAATTATACCCTTTGACCTTCCGCCCATCTGCCCGTACAATATACTTATGCATGACTGGTCACTCCGGGCTGGCGATCCATTATTTCTCACCCTTGCGGCAGATTCCCGCCTCAGCACCCCCGATTACGTCAACGATCACATCTGGGAGTTAGAACCCGGCGGCGGTGAACCCGTTGCTCTTTCGCTGCGCACCACCTACGGGCTGCGCGCGCGCGCGATGCGCCTGTTCCTGCGCTTCTCTGAAAACGGGCGCGCCGTCATCGACCCCGCCGAGTTCGCCGTGGGGCCGCGCCTGAGACGCTTTTACCCGAACTTTCTCTGGCTCGAATTCTCCCCCTTCGAAAACCTGGAAGTCTCCACGGAATATTGGGTGCCCGAGTCGCACGCGCTGGCCGGGCGGGTGACCCTCGCCAACCGCAGTAGCACCACCCGCCAGGTGCGGTTCGAGGTGTGCGCCGCCCTGGCCCACCTCGACGGGCAGAACATGATGCCGATCCAGCAGCAAATGGTCAACGTGCTGGCCGGCGGAACCGGCGGACTCTTCCCGGTCATCTTCATGACCGGCGGACCCAAGCCCGGGCCGGGTCCGCACCCCTCCCTGTCCCTGGACCTGGAGCTGGGTCCCGGCGCTGCGCGTCAATTCACCTTTGCCCAGGCCGCCGAAGGGGAACTGCCCCTGGCCTTCGAACTGGCGCGCCGCATTGCCGCCCGTCCCTGGGAGGCCGAACGCGCCCGCATCGAACTGCTGCACGCTTCCAGCACCTACGAGATCCACACCGGCGACGTGGATTGGGATGCCGCCCTGGCCTTCACCCAGACCGCCGCCTTTGGCCTGCTCCTGCCCGGCGGTGAAAAACTCCCGCGCACCACGTTCATCGCCGCGCGCCAGCCCGATCACGGCTTCTCGCGCAAAGGCGACGGCACCGACTATCCCCCCGCCTGGAGCGGACAGACTCCGCTCGAAGCCCTTTACCTGGCCAGCCTGCTGCCGGGCGCGCCCCAGGTCGGGCGGGACTTCCTGCTCAACTTCCTGGCCGTCCAGACTGAAAACGGCGAAATCGATAACAAACCCGGGGCTGGCGGGCAGCGCGGCAAATTGCTGGCCGCCCCCATGCTGGCCTCCCTGGCCTGGAGCCTGTACCAGAGGATCCCTGACGAGGACTTCCTTCAGCGCGTCTTCCCCAAATTGCAAAAATTCTTCTGGTCATGGTTTTCCCCCGCGCACGACCTGCAGCGCGACGGCATCCCCGAGTGGACGCACCTGCTCCAGACCGGCTTCGAGGACAACCCGCTCTTCGACGTCTGGCATCCCTGGTCGCAGGGCGTGGACATTTCCACCGTCCACAGCCCGGGCCTATGCGCGATGCTCTACCGCGAGGCCCGCTGCCTGATGCGCATGGCCAAGACGCTCGAAGCGACGGATGACCTCAGCCTGCTCGAACTCCAGGCCAGGGCCCTGCACTCCAGCGTGGAAGCCACGTGGAACGCGCGCACCGCCCTGTACAGCTACGTGGATCACGAAACCTGCCTGTGCCTGCCCGGCAGGGAATTGGTGCGCAGCAAGGGAGGCGCAGCCTCCTTCCGCCCCAAGGCCGAGTTCGAACACCCGCTGCGCCTGCAAATTGAGATCCTGACCAAGAGTCACACCTCGAAGCGCCCCGAAGTGGAGATCGGCGAATATCCCATCAAGGGCGAACCCGAGATCATCGAAGGCAGCCAGTTCCAATGGCAGAGCGGCGGACTGGTGGCCACCAGCCGCAAGGTCTACACCCGCGTGGGCCGTATCAAGGTGCGCGGGCTGGAGGACAAGGACAAGGTCATCGTCCGCACGGTCGACCTGACCAGCGAGGACCATACCCTGCTCCTGCCGCTCTGGGCCGGGATGTCGGACCCCCAGCATGCCCAGGCTTTGATCGGCCGCACCATCCTGTCGGCGGAGCGCTTCGACCGTCCCTTCGGGCTGCCCGCCCTGCCCACCCTGCCCTCCGCGGAGGCCGATACCGTGGGCATGAGCGTTCATCTGCCCTGGAACCACCTGGTCGGCGAAGGCCTGCTGGCCTACGGATTCCGCGACGAGGCCGCCCGTCTGACCGCGCACCTGATGAACGCCGTCATCTTGAACCTCAAGCAGATGCGCGCCTTCTCCCAGCGTTATCACGCCGAACTGGGCGCGGGCATCGGCGAACGCAACGCGCTGAACGGACTGGCCCCGCTGGGGCTGTTCCTGCAAACCCTGGGCGTCACCATCCACTCCACCACCTGCGTGCGCCTGGAGGGACGAAATCCCTTCCCCTGGCCGGTAACCATCAAATATCGCGGCCTGACGGTTGTGCGCGGCCTCGAAGAAACCACCCTGACCTTCCCGAACGGCGCCGTGACCACGGTGACCGAGACCGCGCCGGTGATCGTCATGGCTTAACGAAAAACGCCCTTCCCAATGGAAAGGCGTTTTGCTTTACATCTCAACGGACGCGGGGATTACCGCGCCCAGCCGCCGGGCAGTCGCATGACGCCCACGTATACGAAGAACAGCGCGAACAGCACCGCGAACAACGCATTGCGGAAACGCATGCGGTCGGACGCGATCTTCCAGCGGGCGGGCAGGTGACTCACTGCCGCGGCCACCAGCATCACGGTCAGGTGCTCGAAGCGATAGCCGGGCCAGGCCGAGGAAACAATCCCCGACCAGAGGAAATAAACCAGGCCGAGCAATACCTGTAAATCCATCAGCCCGCTAAAACCCGCAGACAGGCCGTGATCCACGGGCTTGAATGCGGCGCCGCTGAACGCGCCGATGCCGAATTTGAGGATCGCCGCGAAGGCCGCGATCACGATCAGCCAGCGCAGGATGGAATGAAGCATGAGCAGAATGTCCATTGAATTCTCCTTGAAAAATTGATACAGCTGCGCTGGCAATGGTAGCACACTTGGTTTCTCATGTAAAATAATTCAACCAGACGGAACGCGGGCTTCAGTCCGCGCCCCTGAAACTGGAGGAGATCACAATGACCTACAGCCACATCCTGACCGAAACCCGCGGACGCGTGGGACTGCTCACGCTCAACCGTCCGCTGGCCTTGAACGCGCTGAACAATGCCCTGGTCACCGAACTCATGGATGCGCTGGCCGCCTACGACGCGGACGAAGGGATCAACGTCATGGTCATCGCCGGCAGTCAGCGCGCCTTCGCCGCCGGGGCTGACATCAAGGAGATGGCCGACAAATCCATTCAGCAGATGCTGGACACGGACCCGACCGCCGTCTTTGGGCGCATCCGCACCATCCGCAAGCCGGTCATCGCGGCGGTCTCGGGCTGGGCATTGGGCGGCGGCTGTGAACTGGCCCTGTCCTGTGACATGATCGTGGCCTCCGAGTCGGCCCGCTTCGGCCTGCCCGAGGTGACCATCGGCGTGATCCCCGGCGCGGGCGGAACCCAGCGGCTGCCGCGCGCGGTGGGCAAGGCCCTGGCGATGGAGATGATCCTCAACAACCGCACCCTGTCAGCGGCGGAGGCGCTCCAGGCCGGGCTGGTCAACCGTGTCGTCCCGCCCGAGCGCTTCCTCGACGAGGCCCTGCTGCTCGCCACGGAAATCGCCTCCCGCGCCCCGCTCGCCATCCAGGCCGCCAAACAGATGATCAATCAGGCCTACGAACGCCCGCTCCAGGATGGGATGTACGAGGAACGCCAGACGTTCTATAATCTCTTTGCCAGCCATGACCAGAAGGAAGGCATGGCCGCCTTCCTCGAAAAACGCAAACCCGAATGGCAAGGCCAATGATTCGCAACTGACAGGTGGACAAGCCCATGACCGATCTGAATCTCACCAGGCTGCGCGCCCGCTTTCTCGAACTGGGATTGTCCGGGCAGCCGGTCATTGTCCACATGTCAGTCAAATCCCTGGGCCACGTGCTGGGCGGCGCGGAGACGGTCCTGGCCGCCCTGCTGGAAAGCACCGCCGCCATCCTTGTTCCCACCTTCACTTATAAAACGATGATCACGCCCGGGCTTGGACCGCCGTGCAACGGCATCCGCTACGGCGGCGACCTGGACCATAACTGCATGGCCGAGTTCTTCCACAAGGATATGCCCGCCGACCCGATGATGGGCATGTTCCCCGAGACCGTGCGCCTGCATCCCTCGGCGCGCCGCACGGCGCATCCCATCCTATCCTTCGCGGGCATCAACGTCGACGCCGCCCTGGATGCGCAGACGCTCTTTAACCCGCTGGCGCCCATCGGCGCGCTGGCCGAACAGGACGGCTGGGCGCTGCTGGTCGGCGTAGATCACACCGTCAATACCAGCATCCACTACGGCGAAAGGCTGGCGGGTCGCAGGCAGTTCACGCGCTGGGCGCTGACCCACAAACGCGCGGTGGAATGTCCGGGCTTTCCCGGCGACTCGAGCGGATTCGGCGCAATCGCCGACGCGCTCGCACAGGATACCCGCAGCGTGGGTGTGGGAACGACGCTCGCCCAGGCCGTTCCGCTCAAACGAGTTTTCGAGGTGGTACGGGAGCGTCTGAAGAAAAATCCCCTCGACCTGCTGTGCCCGCGCAGCGACTGCGAGCGCTGCAACGCCATTCGACAATCCATCTAAAAAAGGAAACAAAACGCTTGCGGCGGATCTCAGATCCGCCGCAAGCGTTTTGTGGAATGCGGACTTTAGTCCGCACTCCGTTTCATCATTGCTCCCGCTGGATTTCCCCGGTGCTCGCGCTGGATTTGCAATCCAGCGCATGACATGGATCGAGACGCTCCTCAAATAAAACGCGGCGGATTTAAAATCCGCCGCGAGCGTTAGATCACATGATTGGGGTTGATGATGTACTGCCACCAGTTGTTATGCACGCCGTTCTGGCGGCCGGCCACGCGCGGCAGGTGATTGAACCACCATTGGTGATGCGCGCGGATGTCGCCGCCGCCCCAGGTGGCGTTGGTGACATCCTTGAAGTCGCCCTTGAAGTTGGGGAAATTGTTCAGCCAGTCGTAGCACTCGCTTTTCACCACGGTTGTATTGTCCCACTCGTAATCGCGGGTGCTGTTGGGCGCGAAGTGGATCGTGCCAATCGCCGACCTGCCGGGCGTGATCTTCTCGTAGCGGGTGAAGCGCGCCCACAGGTTGGCCTCGCCGGTCAACTTCTCACAGGCCTTGGCCATGATCGACTCGGCACGATGGCCGAAGGCCTCCAGTGCCTCGCCGATGCCGCGCTCGTACGAAAAGCCCATCAACACGAAGCGGCGTTTGGCGGCCTCGGTATTCTTCATCGGCGGGGCATTGCACCAGAAGGCGCCCGGCCCGCCCATGGTCGACTCGTAAAAGCCTGCATGGGGGAAACCGAAGACCCACACTTCATCGATCTCGTTCCTTGCCACGCGTTCCAGAATCTTGAAGCGCGCCAGGATGGCGTTGTAGTCCACCTCCTGGGGGATGTGCGGCTGGATTTCACCGCGCAGCACGGCCAGGTAACTTTGCGGATCGTACTGGAACCCGTCGGTCTTGGCGGGGAATTCATTCACGTCGATGCGCTGGACGATCTGGTAGCGCGCCATCCCGCCGCTGTTTTGCAGGATGTCGGCCATGAAGCCCGTGGCCAGATCCTCGACGCGGTACCAGTTCTGTTGTTCGGAGAGCTTCTTCCCCGTCGCGGGGTCGACGATGGGATCGTAGACGATGACCAGCACGCGGCTGTTGCTGATCTGGGCCGGTTCATCGCTGTTGTTGGCGGCCGGGGTGGTGGGAGTTGGCTGGGATGGCTTTTTTGTCCCGAACAATTTCGAGAGATATTCGAAGAATTTGTTCATCGCGGCTCTCCTTTATGGCATTTCGTTCGAGAAATATACCTGGTCCCCCACGGCCAGGTATAGCACGTGGTTGGGACTGGTCGTCATCGCGCCGATGAAGCCGGCCGGCAGACTGCCCAGAACAGGGCGGAATTGGTTTTGCAATTCGAAGGTACTGGGCGAGAAGCGCAGCACCACCTGGTTATCCGCGCCCAGCAGGAGCAGGGTGGAATCAGGCGGGGAGGAGTAGATCATCTGCGTGAGGTTGGCCTGCGCGAACAGGTCGCTGCCCTGCAAGGCGGGGAAGGGATTGACCAGCGGAGGTTCCTGGCAGGTGGTGGGTCGCACGGTGATGCGGCTGTAGGTGCAGGTCGTCAGGTGCCCGTCCGAGTGGAGCATGTACAGCTCGTCATCCTTCGCCACCAGGTCGATGGCATTTTGGATCTCGGGCACCTGGTTGCCGAAGAAGAAGTAGGGCGGGTCGATGAACTCGCTGTCCTTGCCCGTATAGACCCACACGGCGCGCGAAGGGGCGTCCAAGACGTACAGGTTGCCGCCGTCCATGGTGATGCTGGTGATGCGGCCCCAGTTGGTGTTGGAGGTTTGCAGCGGACGGGCCTGGGGTACCAGGTTGGGGGCGCAGTACAGCAGGGTGCCGCCCGCGTCCACGCCCAGCACCGCGGCGTTGGCGAGGTTGTACAACGGCAGGGCCAGGATGTCCACCAGCGGGCCGACCTGATAGCCGTTGTATTCCCCGGGCTTGCAGTTGAAGGTGGTGTCGATCTGGAAGCCGCGCGTGGTGATGTATTGCGCGCGCAGCACCTCGCCCTTTTCCGCGTCGAGCAGGTACAGGTCCGATTCAGTGGCGGCCAGGCGGCTGATCTTGATGTTGAGTTTGCCGGTAAATGCGGATTGGAAATTCAGGCGCAGCACGCCCAGCAACTGGTCGAGCTGTTGGTTGGCTTCGCCGCGCAACAGCCGGGTTTCTTCCGTTTTGCGGTAGCCCTCGGCCATGTCCACCTTGATCAGGACTTCGTTCCACGCGTCGCGGCTCATGACCGGGTCGGTCAGGCTGACGGCCTGGTCGCGCGCGGTCTTGGCCTGGGCGATGTAGTTGTCATACTGGCTGCTGCGCCCCGACCCCAGGAACATCACTAGGCCGATCGTCGCAACGATGACCGGGATGAGGATGGCCAGGAAGAACAGGGTGGCGTCGGGCAGGGGCTTGGATTCGCCGGCCTCGTTGCCGGGTAACATGCGCGGCAGGAATTTGCGCATGCCCTCGTCCGCACGGCGCGTGCCGCGTCTCCAGGCCTCGATTCCGTTCAGGATGGATTTGGCGAAATTGCGCGTAAATGGGGAGGTCTCCCGTGGCGCGTGGTGCCGCCTGCGCCTTTTGGTGGGACGGGCCTCCTCTTCCACCACCGGGGCGGGGAGGGGTTCTTCCCGGGCTGCGGCAGGCTCGGCCACGATGGGTTCCACCTTTGGCCGCGCGCGCGGAATGGAAGCGGGGAAATCGTCGGCGCGAATCGGGCGGGGAGTTGGGACGGGTGCCGGGGTGGGCGCAGGGGCTGGAATGGCGTAGGCCGACGGTCCGATCACGTGCGCGGGGTACGGTTCGACGGGGTCAGGCTCGGGCGTGGATTCGGTCAATTCGGACGGAGGCAGGCTCTCGGTCAGGGCGGGGGTGGGGATGGGGATGATGACAGGCGCAGGGGCCTCCCGCGGAATCTCCACCATTTCCGCGTGGCGTTCGGCGGCGTGCGTCAGGAGGTGCAGGTCGCCCACGCCTGCCGTGGCCTGGATCAGCACGCTGTGCAGATCCTCGGTCGTCAGGGTCATCAGGCGGCGGCGTATGGCCTCCAGCGAGGAGGTGGTGGCGCCTGCCAGCGTGGAATCCCAGGCGGAGGGCACCCGGCTGGCCAGCAGGAGGCGGTCGTTGGCCGTCAGGTTGAGCTGTGTGAAGTAATGCGGGGCGGTCTGGTTCATCCCCAGCCCCTTGCCCGAGAGGTCGGGCTCGAAGATGTGGCGGGGGGTTGGGCCGAGCACGAAGGCATGCATCGGGCCGCTGAGCAGGAAGGTGCATTGCGTATCGCGCAGGGCCATCAGGGTCAGCCAGCCGACCGCGTATTGACCGCGCCCGCTGGTGGATTGGTTGCGCTCCAGCAGGGCCTGGTTGATGGCATTGGCCGCGGCGCGCAGGGCCGAAGTGAGCGGGCCCGGGGTGCGGTGGAACAAGGCGCCCGCGTCGCTGGCGAGTTGCACGTATTCAGCGGAGGTGAATGTGGCGTTGCCGGTCAGGAACAGGTACACCACCAGGCGGTCCTGTTCACGTCCGCGCGCGGCTTTGCGCGGCGGGGTGAGGGCCAGCAGGCCCGGCAGGACGGCAGTTTCCTGTCCATGGGTGCGGCAGAGCGGGGTAAGGGTCAGGTCAAGGGACACGGCAGTCACGCAGGTAAGAAAGGAGGAAAGCTTGCCATCATTATACTGGTAATTGCCCCGGCGCAGAACGTCCCAAAGGTTCGATTGAGCCAACCGCCCTTTGGAGGGCGCGCTGCATCGCTGGTACAATTCGGCACATATTATTTTTGGGAAGGGATTTCATCACGCAGGTTGCGTGTTGGAGCTTGGCATGGAGTTTCAAGTACATACGGATTTCGAATCGTTCGACCCGATCGAATGGAACGCGCTTGTGGAGGAGGGCATCAGCGACGTTCCTTTTTTGCGCTACGAATACCTCAGCAGTTGGTGGCACACCTGCGGCGGCGGCGAATGGAGCCAGGCCGAACTGGCGCTGCTCTCGGCGCGCGAGGAGGGCCGCCTGGTGGGCATTGCCCCGCTCTTCCTCTCCGTGCATGACGGGCGTCCCGTGCTATTGCTGGTGGGCAGCATCGAGATTTCAGATTACCTGGACCTGATCGTGCGCCCCGCGGATCTGTCCCGTTTCCTCTCCGCCCTGCTGGATTTCCTCGCGACCTTCCGCCCTGCGGATTGGCGCGGCCTCGACTGGTATAACCTGCCCGACGTCTCGCCCACCCTGCCCGCTCTGAAAGCGGAATCCGCCAAACGCGGCTGGACCTGCGCCGAGGACATCTACCATCCCACACCCACGGTGGTGCTGCCAGGAAACTTTGAAGCCTACCTGACCACCGTGGATAAGAAACAGCGCCACGAGATCCGCCGCAAGGTGCGGCGCGCCGAAGACAGTGGACGCGGCGTGCGCTGGTACATCGTCCGCGACGAAGCCACGCTGGATGCGGAGATCGACGCCTTCCTGACGCTGATGGAAATGGACGAGAGCAAGGCCAAATTCCTCAGCGACGTGATGCGCTCGCAGATGCGCGCCACCATCCACACCTCCTTCCGTCACGGCTGGCTGTGGCTGGCCTTCCTCGAAGTGGACGGACAGAAGGCCGCCGCTGCCTTGAACTTCGATTACCGCAACCGCCTGTGGGGCTACAACTCGGGTGTTGACCGCCGCTTCATGGACCTCTCTCCGGGCTGGGTGCTGCTGGCCTACGTGCTGGAATGGGCCGCCGAAAACGGCCGCTCCGAGTTCGACTTCATGCGCGGCGACGAGGAGTACAAGTATCGCTTCGGCGCGCTCAAACGCCATGTCATGCGCGTGCAGGCCATCAAGCCGTAAAAAATGTAAAGGCGTCCAGAGTCTCCAGACTTTGGACGCCTTTTTCATGAGTGAGGCGGATTGCCAATCCTCCCCACGAAATGGCATGAATTTGGAACTGAATGGGGGATGAGACCGTCCAGGGTAGGAAAAGAGACTGTGTTAGAATCTCGCGCGTGAGTTCAAAAACCGTCCTGCTGCTGGCGTCCAATTCCCCGCGCCGGCGGCAACTGATCTCCCTGGGGGGCTGGATGTTCACCGTCATGGTCTCCGACGTCGATGAAGCCAAGCTCCCTGATGAGGCCCCGGCCAATTACGTCCTGCGGCTGGCGGAGGCCAAGGCGCGCGCCGTGGCGGCCAACGCCCACGCCGAGCACATCGTCATCGGCGCGGACACGAGCGTGGTGGACGGGAGCGATATCCTCGGCAAACCCGCGGATGTGGCCGAAGCGGCGCAGATGCTCAAGCGCCTGCGGGGACACACCCATCAAGTTTACACGGGCATCGCGGCCCTGCGCGTCCGCGACGGGCAGTTGGTCACCGACCTGTGCTTGACCGACGTCCCGATGCGGGATTACTCCGACGCCGAGATCAATGGCTACGTCCTGACCGGCGACCCGCTCGACAAGGCGGGCGCCTACGCCATCCAGCATTCACGCTTCAAGCCAGTGGAAAAACTGATGGGGTGTTACGCCGGCGTCATGGGCCTGCCGCTCTGTCACCTGGTGCGCACCCTCCGCAAATTGGACCTGCCCCCCGCGGCGGATGTGCCCAACAATTGTCAAACCCATCTCGATTATCAATGCCCCGTCTCGCGCGCGATCCTGCGCGGTGAAAACGTTGGATAGTAAAAAAGGTGAAGAATGAAGTTATATCGTTCCCTTGGCGTTCTATTGATCGTCTCATTTCTGCTGGGTGCGTGCGGCGCGAACGGCGGGGACGGGCCATCGCTCTTTCCGACGGCCACCGCCTCGCCCGGCCTGCCCACGCCGCATATGGGCCTCACGCCCGCGCCGGATGAGCGCGCGGCGGTCAGCGCCTATTTCGACGCGTTGAAGGTCAACGATCTGGGCGGCATGTATGCCCTGCTGACCAAACTCAGCCAGGAAACGATCACGCAGGAAAATTTCGCCAAGCGCTATAACGACGCGCTCAACGAGATGGGCGCAGGCAAATTCGATTACGAGATCCTCTCCTCCCTGCTCAGCCCGTATACTGCGCAGGTCAACGTGCGTCTGACCTATCACACCGCCCTGGTCGGCGACATCCAGCGCGACATCCTCATGAACCTGGCCATCGACAGCGGCCAGTGGAGGGTGCAGTGGGAGGACGCGCTGATCCTGCCCGAACTGGCGGGCGGCAACTCGCTCAAGATGGATTACGAGATCCCCGCCCGCGGCGACATCTACGACCGTGCCGGGCTGCCGGTGGCCACCCAATCCGAAGTGTTCGCGTTCGGCATCGACACAGGCGCAATCAACTACGATACCATCGACACATTGACCGGCGAGCTGGCGCGCCTGTGCAGTCTGAATGAGCAGAACATCCAGGACCTGATTGCCATCTCGGGCACAGGCTGGTATCTGCCGATGTGTGAAGGCAGCCGCGAAGAGGCCGCCCGCCTGCTGGCGCTCAACCCTGGGGGACTGAGCGTCTCCTCGTATACTTCGCGCTATTATGCCAACCAGGGCTTTGCCGCCCCGGTCACCGGCTACCTGCTCTCGATCAGCGCCGAACAATTGAACGACTACCGCCGTCTCGGGTACCGCGGCGACGAACGCACCGGCCAGCAGGGCATCGAGCAATGGGCGGAGAATTACCTGAGCGGCAAACACGGCGGCTCGCTCTACGTGGTGGATGCCAACGGCCAGATCGTCACCCGCCTGGGTGAAACCGCCCCGCAGGCGGCCAACTCCGTTTACCTGACCATCGACACCGACCTTCAATACTATGCCGAGCAGGCCCTCAAGGGATTCCGCGGCGCGGTGGTGGTGCTGGAGCGCGATACCGGCCGCGTGCTGGCGATGGCCTCCTCGCCCAACTACGACCCCAACCTGTTCGACCCCAACACTCCCAACAGCGAGCTGTTGAACGCCCTGCTCAGCAACCAGGAGCAGCCCCTGGTCAATCGCGCCGCCCAGGAACAATATCCGCTGGGATCGGTCTTCAAGATCATCACCATGTCGGCCGGGCTGGAAAGCGGCTTGTACGAATCCAACACAACGTACGACTGCCAGTACGAATATACCGAGCTGGTCCCGTTGGGCGGCCCGGTCCTGCACGACTGGACCTGGACGCACTGCCAGGATTCCATTGCGGCCGGTGAAGCCTGCGACGGCAGTTCCGAACTGCCCTCCGGCCTGTTGACCCTGCCCGAAGGCCTGATGCGCTCGTGCAACCCATTCTTCTATCATATCGGTTTCGACTTGTTCCGCTTCAACCGCGCCAACGATATCGCCAACATGGCGCGTTCCTTCGGCCTCGGCCAGCCGACCGGTATCGAGCAGATCCCCGAATCCGCCGGGCAGATCCCCGTCCCGTCGGATGAAATCCAGGCCACCAGCCTGGCCATCGGCCAGGGCGATACGCTGGTCACCCCGCTGCAAGTGGCAACCTTCATCGCCGCAATCGGCAACGGCGGCACCCTGTATCGTCCGCAATTGGTCGAAAAGATCGTGGACGTGAACGGCAATCCCGTGTTGACCTTCAAGCCCGAGGCGCGCGGCACCCTGCCCCTGCGCACGGACAACCTCAAATTGATCCAGGATGCCATGATCAGCGTGGTGGAAAATCCGCGCGGCACGGCCAACTTCCGCCTGCGCGGGTTGAGCGTGCCTGTGGCGGGCAAGACCGGCACCGCCGAGACCGGCGGCCTGCGTCCGCACGCCTGGTTCGCAGGCTATACCATGGCCGAAGGGGATACAGGCCTGCCTGACATCGCCGTTGCGGTCATCGTCGAAAATGTCGGCGAAGGCTCCGATTTCGCCGCGCCGATCTTCCGCTGGATGGTCGAGACCTACATCTACGGCACACCGCAGTCCGTGCCGTGGTTTGGGCCCATCGGCGACCCCTACACCCCGACTCCCTTTGGCGGCATCCCGACCCGCACGCCGAGACCGTAACCTCATCCTTTCCTCTTTCATCTTTCGTAAACGATGAAAGAGGAAAGCAGAAAGATGGAGACTTCCGTAATCCTTTGACCAATACAACCATTACCGGTTTGATCGTCAAGGCCCAGTCTGGTTTCTTCTTCGTGGAGACCGGGCAGGGCCTTGTCATTTGCCAGTTGCGCGGCAAGCTCAAGCGTGGACGCGCCACCGGCGACATCGTCGCCCTGGGCGACCGCGTGCAAATCACCCTGTCGGCGGACGGCTCCGGGTCGATTGAGGAGATCGAGGAGCGGGAGCGCGTCTTGGTGCGGCTGGACCCTCGTCCGCGCGGCATCTACCAGCAGATTCTGCTGGCCAACCCCGACCAGGCCGTCTTCGTCTTCGCCTGCGCGGATCCGACCCCAAAGCTGCGCATGTTGGACCGTTTCCTAGTGGTGGCCGAAAAGCAAAAGGTGCCCCCGATCATCGTTGCCAACAAGACCGACCTGGTGGACAACGCCGCGGAAATCTTCGGCATGTACTCCCAGATCGGCTACCGCGTCATTTACACCTCGGCCCGCGAAGCGCGCGGCATCGAGGAATTGCGCGTGGCGCTCAACGGGAAGATCAGCGCGCTGGCCGGGCCGAGCGGGGCGGGCAAGTCCAGCCTGCTGAACGCCTTGCAGCCCGGTCTGGGACTGGCTGTTAACGAGGTCAGCCTGTTCATGAAAAAGGGCCAGCACACCACCGTCTCGCGCCAGCTTTTTCCGCTCGAAGGCGGCGGGTACGTGGCCGACACGCCCGGCTGGAAAAGCCTGGCCCTGTGGGACACCCGTCCCGAGGAGATCGACGCCTACTTCCCCGAGCTGTCCCCGCTGGTGGCCGCCTGCCAGTTCAGCGACTGCACCCACACCCACGAGCCGGACTGCGCCGTGCTGGCCGCCCTCGAAGCGGGCACCATTCACCCCGAGCGCTACGAGTCCTACTTGCGCCTGCGCACGAACTGACCTGTAATTCGCGTGTAAAATACACCTCATGAATTGGAATTTGATCGGGCACAACTGGGCAGTGGACATGCTGCGCCGCCACGTGGCGAACGGCGAGTCCCGCCACGCCTATCTTTTCTCGGGCCCGCCCGGGCTGGGACGCCGCTCCCTGGCGCTGGCCTTCGCCCAGGCCTTGAACTGCACCAACCCGCCCGCCCCGGGCGAATTCTGCGGCGAGTGCCGCGACTGCCGCCAGACCCACGCCATGCAGCATCCCGATATGAGCGTGGTGCAGGCTGAAACCGAAGGCGGGACGCTCAAGGTCGACCAGGTGCGCGCGGTGCAACACGCGCTGGCGCTCAAGCCCTATCAGTCCAGGTATCGCGTGGCGCTCTTCCTGCGCTTTCAGGAAGCCAACGACAACGCTGCCAACGCCCTGCTCAAGACCCTCGAAGAAGCCCCCGCCCACGCCATCCTGTTGTTGACCGCGGATACGCCCGAAGCGCTGCTGCCCACCATCATTTCGCGCTGCGAGATCCTGCGCCTGCGCCCGTTGAAGATCGCGGAAGTTGAGTCGATGCTGCTCAGCCGCGGCGTGGAAGCGGAGCGCGCGCGCCTGCTGGCCCACATCAGCGGCGGACGTCCGGGCTACGCCAACCGTCTGACCGGGGATGCCAGCCTGCTCGAAACCCGTGCCGAACGCATCGCCGACCTGCAATCCCTGCTCAAGAGTACACGCGTCCAGAAATTTAGCTACGCCGATAAACTATCCAAGGACAAGGACGCCATGCGCCAGGCCCTGATGTTCTGGCAGTCCTACTGGCGCGACGTGTTGTTGAAGACCTCCAAAGCCGCCACCTCCATCACCAACGTGGATCACACCGTGGAGATCGAAGCGCTGGCCGCCAAACTGAGCCTGCCCATCGTCCGCCGCGTGGTGGCCGATATTGAACTGGCCCAGGAGCGCCTGGACCGCAACGTCAACGCCCGCCTGCTGGCCGAGGTGCTGCTGCTGGATTGGCCGAAGTAAAAAGTGTGCGGAGGGATTTAACGGGACAGCCACTCTCCTGCCAGTGAGCGCAGGAAAGCCGCCTTTGTCTCGAGTTCAGAGACATTCTCCAAATCATGGATCGACAATATCCTGGGAAGCTGGGCATACAACTGCGGCGCAGCGAGCCATACTGCCACCTGTTCGCGGATCCACTTGTTGTAGGCGATGGGATAGGTGCGGCGGGAGATGAACAGCGCCTGCAAAAATTCCTGATGGGCCTTGTACAGGCGGTCGAAAGCCTGGAAGGGCAATCCGCGTTTTGCAAAGAATGGGACATGCTCCAGGTCGTATTCACAGGCCGCGCGGACCATCTCCATTCGCTCCTGTTGCAGAGTGTCGCCGTAGTAGGGCAGCCACCTGGCTTTAAGCACCTGGAAATATGTCCCAACCTCCCCCAACGGCGCGGAATGGGCGATCTGGTTGCCGATCTCGACCTCGAAATAATCGGGACCGCCGCCATCGTCCCAGACCGTGGGGACATATTGCGCGGTGATGATATCCAAGTGGACCTGGGCGAAGCGGCCGCTCTTTTTGTATTCCGCCGTCAACGGGTGCGCCGAGAGGTGGCCTGCCCACTCTCCTTCGAGCGCGCGGATTTCCTCCTGCGCGACCTCGGGCTTGACCAGCACAGCCATATCCAGGTCGCTCTCGGGCGTGGCCTGTCCGCGCGCGCAGGAGTTGACCACCAGGATCGTATCCACTTGCGGCTGGGACGTGAAGAACTCTGCGGCGACTTCCGCCATTTGTTCGTGAAGGATGGTTGGAAATTTAATGCGGTTGTTCATGTCGTTTGTCCTTGCCGATAAGGGGAATGTGATGATTGACGCCGATTTCTAATTCTGTCAGAAATCGCATTGTATCAGTACTCCTGGATCGATCATCAGGCTGCCTTCTCTGGTGGGAAGGGACCATCAGGAAGGGCGTTTCGTGGTAAAAGTGGGGATATGAAATACTTCAACCTGCGTGATTTGCTCTGGATCGCGCCGCTCTCCCTCGTGCTCGGGGCGGGGATGTCGGCCCTCCAGCCCGGGGATTGGGTCATCGGCTGGCTGGCTTTTTCTTTCCTCTTCCTTCTTTCGTTTTCCTTGCTGCTGGCGGCGGTGCGCTGGGGCGCTTCGACTCCGCTCAGCGCGAATCAAGCGCTTTTATGGATGGTTGCCATTGCCTTTCTCCTGAGGCTGGCAATCAGTGTGGGGGTATATGTTGTCCTGCCCGTGGGTGGATATGACGAGCCGGACGATAATGCGGGCTACATTTTCACCGATGCGCATCGGCGCGACAACCAGTCCTGGGAGTTGGCGAGTTCGGAGAGCAGGATCGTCAATGCCTTCAGCCAGAAGTATGCCTATGACCAATATGGCGGATTGCTGGCCTTCGGCGCGCTGGTCTATCGCTATCTCTCGCCCGATGTGCAGCGTCCGCTGCTGCTGGTGCTGCTCTCGGCCTTCATCGCCGCGCTGGGGATTCCCTTTTTATGGAAGGCGGCCAGCCTGCAATGGGGCGGGAAGGTGGCCCTGGCCGCGGGCTGGATCTTTGCGCTGTATCCCGAGTCCGTGCTGCTGGGCGGGGCGGCCATGCGCGAGCCGTACCTGATGACCTTCAGCGCTTTTATATTGTGGGGATTTGTATCCTGGCATTTTCGCGCTGAGCGGAGCGACCCGAATGGGGAGCGCAGTCGACACCTGCCTGATTTGCTGAGCAAATCACGGGCGGTCCCAGGGAGCGCATGGGTCTGGCTGGGTCTCGGCTTGTTGGGCATGCTGCTGGTCTCGCCGCCCACGGCGTTGGTGACGCTGGTCATCCTGGCAGGCTGGATGTTCTTCTCCAGCGGGAAGGGACAGGTTCCGTGGTGGGTCATTGCGGCGGTGCTTGTCATCTTCGCGGCGGGGCTGTTCCTGCTGTCTTCGGCCATCAATCGCGAGGGGACCCTGGGCGGCGGCACGCCGGTCGGCATTTTGGGTTCGTTCATGCGCGAGGTCAACAAGTGGGGGCTGCACCAGTTCGAGAGCGGCTCGGGCTGGGTGCAGAAGTTGTTCGATGCGATGCCCGCCTGGCTGCGGCTGCCGTTCATGATAGCCTATGGCGTCTTCCAGCCGGTCCTGCCGGCCGCGCTGGTCGAGCCGACCACGCCCATCTGGCGGGTCATCGGCATTCTGCGGGCGGCGGGCTGGTATGCGCTGCTGCCAGCGTTGTTGTTCGCCGCTTTAACGGGAGCAGGCTCGGGGTCCGCGCGGGATCGCAAGGTCTGGCTCTGGCTGTGGGCCGCCGCCTGGGGCTGGGTGCTTTTCACCGCCTTGCGCGGGGGCGGTGACCAGTGGGATAATCCACGCTATCGGGCCATCCTGTTCCTGTGGCAGGCTTTGCTGGCGGGACAGGCCTGGGTTTGGTGGAGGGAAACACGCAATGCCTGGGTTACGCGCGTTTTGCTGGGCGAACTGGTCTTTTTGGCGGTATTTTCGCAGTGGTATGCCAGCCGTTATTTTCACTGGGGCGGGCAGATGGATTTTGGTGGTATGGTAGGCTTGATTCTGGGACTGTGGGCCGTGATCGGGGTGGGGGGCTGGTGGTGGGACCGCAGGCGCCGTGCTTGACACGGGCAGATGTGAGTTTATAATTCAGTCGTTGAATTTTGGATTAAGGAGATTACATGCCGACCGCATTGATTACGGGCATCAACGGCCAGGATGGTTCATACCTGGCTGAGTATCTGCTGAAAAAAGGATACCGCGTGGTGGGGCTGGTGCGCCGTTCGAGCACGCAGAATTTCGAACGCATCCAGCATTTACTGGACTATATTACCGTGGTGCAGGGCGACCTGCACGACCAGGGCTCCCTGCTCTCCCTGCTCGAAGAGTACGAGCCGTCCGAAGTGTACAACCTGGCGGCGCAATCCTTCGTGGCCGTTTCGTGGAGCCAGGCCGTGCTGACGGGGGAGGTGACCGCCCTGGGCGTCACCCGCCTGCTGGAGGCCATCCGCTTCGTCAACCCGAAGATCAGGTTCTACCAGGCCTCGTCGAGCGAGATGTTCGGCAAGGTGATGGAAGTTCCGCAGCGCGAATCCACCCCGTTCTATCCGCGCAGCCCGTATGGCGTGGCCAAGGTGTACGCGCACTGGATCACGATCAACTATCGCGAGTCGTTCGATATGTTCGCCGCCTCGGGCATCCTCTTCAACCACGAGAGCCCGCGCCGCGGCCTGGAATTCGTGACCCGCAAGATCACGGACGGCGTGGCGCGCATCAAACACAATATGGCAAAGGATATACGCCTTGGCAACCTGGAAGCCCGCCGCGACTGGGGCTTTGCGGGCGATTACGTCGAGGCCATGTACCGCATGCTGCAGCAGCCCCAGCCCGATAACTTCGTGGTCGGCACCGGCGAGACGCACTCGGTGCGCGAATTTTGCGAGATCGCCTTTGGCCGCGTGGGCCTGGATTACAAGGACTTCGTGGTGCAGGATGAGCGCTACTACCGTCCCGCCGAAGTGGACCTGTTGGTGGCCGACCCCTCGAAGGCGCGCGGCATCCTGCAATGGGAACCCTCCGTCAGTTTCAGGGAACTGGTCGAGATGATGGTCGACTCGGATATGGAGCGCGTGAGAAGGCAGAACCTGCTCTAACCCGGGCACGGAGAGCAGGCTTCAGTCTGCCATCTCTCGCGGATGAAAGTCCGCGCTCCGCATCAATGATTGCAACTCCCGCACGACCCTCCCTTACAGAAAAGTGGCCCGCCTGGCTGGCGGGCCTCTTGGCAATTCTGGGACTGGTCGTTTACCTGGCGCAGGCCGCCTGGTTTGCGCGCACCTCCATCTCGGACCTGGACGAGGGCGCCTACCTGTACAAGGGTCTGCTGTTCGCCACGCAGGATCATCGTCCCTTCGAGACGTTCGGCGTGCAGACCAACAAGGCTCCGCTGGCCTTCCTCATCCCGGGGACGGTCCAGGCGGTGTTTGGCCCCGGCCTGCTGACTGGGCGCGGCCTGGCGATCTTCTTCGGGACCCTCAGCCTGGTCGCCGTTTGGACGGCGGCCCGCCGCCTGGGCGGGAAGTGGCTGGCGGCGCTGGCAGTCTGGACTCTGGCGCTGAGCCCGGCGGTGATCAAGATATACAGCATGGGCGTCACGCAGAGCACGGTCGCCTGCCTGATGGCGCTCATCCTGGCCCTGTCGCTGGGCGGGAAACGTCCACTTTGGCAGTTGATCCTGGCGGGTTTTCTGGCGGGCGCGGTTATCATGGTGCGGCAGAACATGCTGCTCGTCCTGCCCCTGCTGGCGCTGTACATCTGGTGGGAATATGGCTGGAAACCCGCCCTGTATGCGGGTCTGGCGGGTGCAGCGGTATTGATTTATTTCCACTTCCTCTATTGGCCGTACATCATCCAATTGTGGACGCCCTGGCTTTCAGACGGGATCAGAACCTGGTTCGAGGCCTATTCGCTTCCCTCGGCGGGCAAGCTCGTGTGGGATCCACAGATCGACTGGAGCGGGCGCAGCCTGTCCTTTTTCCAGGGGATGCGCTTTCACTTCGTGGCGATGGTCGGCCTGGGGCTGGGCCTGCTTCTCTGGCCCAAACAGCGCGCCTGGGCGGCGCAGACCGAGTTCCGCGCGGCGGTTTTCCTGGCGGCCCTGTTCGTGGGACTGCTGCTCATGCACTCGTGGGCTTCGATAAGCAACGACTACTGCGTGTTTTGCTTCACGCCCTACGTATCCTTCTTCAACGTCAGCGCCATCCTGTTCGTGGTCGTGATCCTGCGCGCGCTCGAACGGGATGCTCATCCCGTTCGGCAGGCGTTGATCGTCCTGGCGGCGCTGGTGATTTTCACGGGCATCGGCTTCTCCGCCTTTGAGGATATCGGCGATGGGTTGCTGGCCCTCGATGTGCCGCGCGTCCGCGATGGACAGTTCCAGCCTGGCTTCACCACGCTCTGGGATGTGATCTCGAACAAGTTCAACCCCGAGCGCAACCTTGCCGAGAAAGCGGTCTCCACGGCGGCGGGCGCATTCCTTGGCCTGGTCTTTCTTCTTGCCTCTTTCATCATCAAACGTTGGAAATTCCCGCGCCTCAACTATGGATACCTGCTGGCCGTATCCATCATCATTATCGGCCTGGTCGTCTCACCGCTGCTCTCGGGCAGCGCAGGCCGCCCCGATTGCGCCGACGAGGATACAATTGCCGCCAACGAGCAGGTTGGCAGGCGCCTGGCCGAGGTCATTCCGCCGGGCAGTCGTGTATACTGGAACGGCGGATTATCCGTGGCGCCGCTCTTGTACGCCCCGCATATCGCCATCTACCTGCCGCAGATCAACGACGGCTACGCATATCGGATTGGCGGGGATGTGCAAGACTTGCTAAAATATGGACTCTGGAACGATGTCCTGGCGGTGCAATGGAAACAGGAAGCCGATTACATCGTGGTCGAGAGTTGGCGGTATCCGAAGATGAAGGAAGACCTGCCCGAATCCGTGTTCGAAGAACTGCCGCGCTTTCCTGTGCAGACCTCCTGCATCGAAGGCAGCGACCTGCGCATTTTCCGAAGGAAATGAATGGATCTTTCCCTGATCATCCCTGTCTATAATGAAGAGAAAAACCTGCCATTATTGTTCGAGGCGATCTACAGCGTAATGCCTCCGCTGCTCTCCCAGTGGGAGGTGGTGCTCGTGGATGATGGCAGCCGCGACCGCAGTCTCGAAGTCCTGCGCGGGTATGCCGCACAGGATGTAGCGCACGTGCGGGTCGTATCCTTCCGCCGCAACTTCGGGCAGACGGCCGCCATCGCGGCGGGTATCGACCATGCCGTGGGCGAAACCATCATCCTGCTGGATGCCGACCTGCAGAACGATCCCGCTGACATCCCCATGCTGCTCGCCAAACTGGACGAAGGCTACGACCTGGTCAGCGGCTGGCGCAAGGACCGCAAGGATAACGCCATCGTCCGCACCTTTCCCTCGCGCATCGCCAACTGGTTGATCTCGCAGGTCACAGGCGTACACCTGCACGATTACGGCTGCACGCTCAAGGCCTACCGCCGCGACGCGCTGGCGGGCTTCCGCCTGTACGGCGAGATGCACCGCTTCATTCCCGTCTTCGCCCATTCGATTGGGGCGCGCATCGCCGAGATGCCCGTCCATCACCACCCGCGCAAATTCGGCAAGGCCAACTACGGGTTGGAGCGCACCGCCAAGGTGGTGCTCGATCTGCTCACGGTCAAGTTCCTGTTGAGCTATTCCAGCAAGCCGATCTACCTCTTCGGCGGCGCAGGCCTGATCCTGACGTTCATCGGCCTGGTGGACCTGCTTTACCTGTTCATCCGCCGCTTCTGGAACGTGCCCGCCTCCACCTCGCCGCTGCTGATGGTGGGAGTCATGTTCGCCATCATGGGCTTTCAGTCCATTCTGATGGGCCTGATCGCCGAACTGCTGGCGCGCACCTATCACGAGTCACAGGCCAAGCCCACCTACACCGTCCGCGAGACGTTCAACCTGGATAAAAAAGCCTGACGGTTGGGCGTCCGTCAGGTTCAGTCATTTCAAACAAGGGCCTTCAGGTTTCCCCGCATGCGTATCCTGGTCATCAACAGCGAATACCCGCCCATCGGGGGCGGGGCAGGCAATGCCAGCGCGAATATTGCGCGCTGGTTCGTGGCGTTTGGCCACGAGGTGGCCGTGTTGACCGCCCATTTCGAGGGTCTGCCGCGCGTGGAGTCGCGGGACGGTCTGACCGTCCACCGCATTCCCGCCCTGCGCCGCAAACAGGATCGCTCGGGAGCTCTCGAACAACTGGCCTTCATCCTCTCCGGGACCTTTTACGCCCTGGGCCTGACGCGCCGCTTCAAGCCCGACGTGACCCTGGCCTTCTTTGGGATGCCCTCGGGGGCCATCGCCTGGCTGTTGAAAAAACTATACCGCATTCCCTATGTGGTCTCCCTGCGCGGCGGGGATGTGCCCGGCTTCCGCCCCTACGATTTCAAGGTTTTCCATAAATTGATCGGCCCGTTCCTGCACGTGATCTGGCATGCGGCCGCGCGCGTGATCGCCAACAGCCACGGATTGGGGAGCCTGGCGCGCGCCTTCGATGCGGGCGTCGACATCCCGATCATCCCCAACGGCGTGGACGGCTCCCGTTTTGACGCGGGCCAGCGCGACTGGGCCTCCCCGCGCCTGCTCTCGGCGGGACGCATCGTCTACCAAAAGGGACTCGACCTGGGCATGCGCGCCCTGGCCCAACTCCAGGAACTGGACTGGCATTGGTACATCGCCGGTGACGGCCCGCAGATGGCGGCGCTCAAATCGCTGGCGCATGAACTCGGCATCGGCGAACGGGTGACCTTCCTCGGCTGGCAGTCGCAGGAGGAACTGGCGGACGGATACCATCAGGCCAATCTGTTCCTCTTCCCGTCGCGGCATGAGGGCATGCCCAACGCTGTGCTCGAAGCCATGGCCAGCGGATTGCCCGTGGTCGCAACAAGAATCGCGGGCAGCGAGGAGCTGGTCGTGGACGGTGAGACGGGCATGCTGGTCAGCCCCGAAGACGTGGACTCGCTGCGCGACGGCCTGCGCGCTCTGCTCATCGATGCGGACAAACGCGAACGCATGGGACATGCCTCCCGCCTGCGCGTGGAACGCGAATATTCGTGGGAGAGCGTCGCCCGCCAGTATTCCGAGTATCTTGAAAAAATCATGTAGCGGAGTCCAACGACTCCTGTCGTTGGTTTTCCAAAGTCAGGAGACTTTGGACTCCAGATAATGGATAAACCTCATGTGCGGCATCTGCGGCATTTCCCCTTCTGACCACCAAACTCCCTCACGCGCCCTGCTCGAAAAGATGAACGCCTCCATCTTGCATCGCGGCCCCGACAGCGACGGCTTTCACACCGACGCGGGCGTGGGTCTGGCCATGCGCCGTCTCGCCATCATCGATGTCAGCGGCGGCGACCAGCCCATCGCCAACGAGGATGAGTCCATCTGGATCATCTTCAACGGCGAGTGTTACAACTATCCCGAGATGCGCGCCGAACTCGAACGTCGCGGACATCGCCTCGCCACCAAAACCGACACCGAGTGCATCGTCCACTTTTACGAGGATGAAGGCGACAACTGCATCAAACGCCTGCGCGGCATGTTCGCCTTTGCGCTCTGGGATGACAAAAGAAAAAAACTTCTGCTGGGCCGCGACCGTCTGGGCAAGAAACCGATGTATTACACGGTTCAAAACGGCACGCTCTATTTCGGCTCGGAACTCAGCGCCATCCTTACCGCGCTGCCGCACAAGCCTGAAATCGACCTCGAAGCGCTGGATCTGTATCTCAGCCTGCAATACGTTCCCGACCCGCTGACCATCTATCAGGGCATCTTCAAACTTCCGCCCGCGCACACCCTCGCCTGGGAAAACGGTCAGCTTCATATCCAGCGCTACTGGGATTACAGCTACCAGCCCAAGTGGGCCGCCTCGGAAGATGAGTTGATCGAAGAACTGCGTTCCCGCCTGCGCGAGGCCGTCAAGATGCGCCTGCTCAGCGAACGTCCGCTGGGCGCGCACCTGAGCGGCGGCATCGACTCGAGCATCATCGTGGCGCTTATGTCCGAGTTCGCCAGCGGCCCGGTCAAGACCTATTCGGCGGGATTTCAGGAGCAGAACTTTACCGAGCTGCCTTATGCGCGTGCCGTGGCCGAAAAATATGCCACCGACCATCACGAATTCACCCTCACCTATGGCGACATCCCATCCACGCTCGAAAAGATTGCCTCCCACTTTGGCGAACCGTTCGCGGATTCGTCCGCCATTCCGCTCTATCACCTCTCGGTGATGACGCGCGAACACGTCACCGTGGCCCTCAACGGCGACGGCGGCGACGAGGATTTCGCGGGCTACCAGCGTTACTGGCTGGATGGCTTCGCGGAAGCCTATGTGCGCGCGCCGCGCTTTCTGACCCGTGGGCTGGTCCCGTCCATTGCGGGACTCTTCCCTGATAATGCCGACCGTCCCGTGGGACAGAGTCTCATCAACGGACTCAAGCGCCTCGAACAACTGCCCGAGATTGACCGACGCGCCAGCATCCTGCGCTGGGGGTCGTACTTCTCGCCGCGTCAGCGTTCCGCGTTGTGGAAACCTGAATTCCGCTTCGACCCCATGAATGCGCAGTCCCTTCTGGCAAGGCAATTCGACTCCGCCGAAGGCTCCTACCTCGACAAAACCCTTTACACCGACCTGCACACCTACCTGCCCGGCGACCTGTTGGTCAAAGCCGACCGCATGACGATGGCCGCCTCGCTCGAAGGCCGCTCGCCCTTCCTCGACCACGAGATCGTGGAGTGGGCGGCGCGGGTCCCGGACCAGCTCAAGGTCAGGGGGCGCAGCGGCAAGCATCTCCTGAAGAAGGCCTTTGCCAAAGAGTTGCCCGACTCCATCAAAGGCCGCGGCAAACAGGGATTCGGCATCCCCGTCTCGGCCTGGTTCCGCGGGCCGCTGTACGACTGGTCGAAGGGGATGCTGCTCGGGCAGGGAAGTCCGCTGCATCAGTGGTTCGATCAAGCCGCGCTGGCGAAGATCATCGCGGAACATCATTCCGCGCGCGTGGATCATGGCAAGCGCCTATATGCGCTGGCGATGCTGGGCGTGTGGGCTAATTCCCGCTGACATGACCGAAGCCAAGCGGCGCTCCGCGCCATCCCTGTGGAATATCCTCAAGGTCGTCTTCGCGGTCGGCCTGATCTGGTTCGTGCTATCAAAGACAGACCTGACGCAACTCATTACCCTGCGCGAACAGATTTCCCTGCCGTGGCTCGTGGCGGGGATTCTTTTGTATTTTGCGCTGACCCTGCTCAAGGCGCTGCAATATTATTTCCTGATCGGCCGCCGCGTGGATTATCCGCAGGTGCTGAATATTGTCGTGGTGCAGAACGCCATCTCGAACTTCATCGCCACGGGGGCGGGCATCGCATCATACCTCGCGCTCTTTCGCATCGAACAGGGCCTGAAAATCAGCCGCGCCGCGCTGGCGTTTTTGCTGACCAAGGTCGGCGACCTGATCTCGATCTGGCTGTTCATGCTGGCGGCCAGCCTGCTCGCCTGGCCGCAGGTGACGGCCCTGCACGGCGTGGTCATTTTGTCCCTGTCTGTCATTGGCGCGGCCATCCTGGGCTTTTTTGCGGCGGTCTTCTGGCGCCAGAAATTCGTTTCCATCCTGGCCTGGTTCGTGGACAGGCTGCGCCTCTCGCGGCTGGGCTTCGTGAACAAATTCATGGACCTGCTCTCCAGCCTGGCGGAGCAGGAGCATGCGTTCGTCTTCCGCATGGTCGGCACGGGCGTGGCGTTCTCACTGGTCTACATGGCCGTTACGATGGCGTGGATCTACGCCAGCCTGCAAACCTTCTCCTTCGCAATTGGCCCCCTGCCCGTGGTCTTCGTCAACATCTTCATGCAGTTGATCTCGTACCTGCCCATTCAGGTCTTTGGCGGCCTGGGTGTCAACGAGACGACCTCGCTCTATCTGTACGGAATCTTCAACTTCCCGCAGACCGAGCTGGCGGCGGTGCTGATCGCCACCCGCCTGCTTTTTTACCTGACGAACCTGGTTGTCCTGTTATACTTGCCGCTGTACGGATTGTTCCACAACCGTTCATCCGAGTAGCCCAATGAACAATCAAGCAGCCTTCCCCCGCAACCTGCGCGGTTTATTAACCTTTGGCCTGGCGGCAGGCCTTGTCCTGACCATTCCCGAAATTCAGCGTGTCTTCGTCCCCGAGCCAAACTGGGCGAAGCTGCTGAGCGCCGCGGGTTGGGCGACGATCCTGGCGTACCTCCTGCTGGTCATCGTCGGCCTGACGGTCCTGGCCCTCAGCCTGTGGCGGCCTGAGCGGATTCGACCCCTGGCGCAGAGGCTGACCGTCCTCCACTGGTCGCTGGCCCTGGCCCTGCTGGGATTCCTGACCTGGACCTATCTCTTTTCCCCCTGGCAGGCGACTCTCACCGGCCCGTGGACGCAATTCCTGGTCGCGGCAATCGCCGCCCGGCTTTTGACCTGGCTCTTCGCCCCCGCGCAGGACCAGCCCTTTGGGTGGAATGAACTCGCGCTGGCTTTCAGCATTTTTCTTTATCCCCGCCTCGTGCAAGAAGTGCGCCTGTATTACCCCGTCTCGCTGGCCACGCGCGGGACGCTGGCGGCGGGCTTGCTCTTCCTCTTCGGCCTGCTGGGATTTCTGTACACAGCCTGGGGACACAATCTGCGCGTGGGCCTGTTGAAGCTCCGTGTGCGCCTGGACGGGTTTCGAGGTCCGCTAGCTGTCCTGATTCTGCTGACGCCCTTGTTTCTGCGTTATGCCATCGGCCCGACGGATTACATCCTGCATTACAACATCCGCTTCGCGGTTTGGCTGGCGGCGCTCTGGGCGGCGGCTTATCTCCTTTGCGCGGAGCCAGGCCGCCTCGTCGCGCTCGAATCGCTGGGAATCGCCACGGGCTGGCTGGTGCTCGTCTCCGCCGTCATCCGCATGATGCTGCTTGCCGTGGACAACCCATTTTCGCTCTCGTGGTCCGAGGGCAACCGTCTTTACGATTATTCCCTGGTCTTTGCGCAGGATCTGTACAACTACGTGGGCCGCATCCCCGACCCATACAACACGCCTGGACGGTACAGCCTGTGGGGCGTGTTGTATCTCTGGCGGGGCCTGCCCATCTCCGCGCACCGCCTGTGGAACGTGGTCATGCTGACCGTGCCCTCGCTGCTGCTGGCCTGGGCCTGGACGCGGCGCCTGCCCTCCGTCACCTGGCGGCGCGGGCTATTCCTGTGGATTTCGGCGTTCTTCATCCTGATCGCGCCGCTGCATCCGCCCTTCATGTTGATGGCGGCCATCGTGGCCTTGTTTGCCTTTCATCCCTCGCCGTACGTGCGCGGCGCCTCCCTGATCGCGGCCAGCCTGTACGCAGGCATCAGCCGCTGGACCTGGGTCCTGGCGCCAGGCGCCTGGGGCGCGCTGACCGACTTGCTGTTGTATTACCCAAAGCGCGAAGGGAACTGGTTCAAGCGCCTGCTGCCCACGGGGTTGATGGCGGCGCTGGGCGCCGTGCCGGGCCTGATCATAAGTTTTGGCAGTTTTGCCAGTTATACCAGCGGCTCGGTCTCCACGGCCAACCAGCCGTTGTTGTGGTACCGCCTGCTCCCGAACCCGACGCTCGGCCTGGGCATTGTGCTCCTGACCATCATGACGACGGCCCCGCTGTTCGCCCTGCTGGCCTACCGCCTGTCGACCCGCCCGTTGCGGCTGGACGGGTTTCAAGCCCTGGCGTTGTGGGGTGCCCTGCTGGGCTTCCTCGGCGCGGGCATGGTCATCAGCACCAAGATCGGCGGCGGCGGCGACCTGCACAACCTGGATATGTACATCGGCACCCTCATCGCGGCGGTCATGCTGGGGCTGGCCTCGCAGGCCAAACTCCCCGAGATGAAGGCCTGGCCCGCCTGGGCGCTGGCCGCCTTGTGTTTCCTGGCGCTCCTGCCCGTGCATCCATTCACGCCCTTCCATCCTTCCGCGGGGTATCACTCGCGCCTGGATCTGCCTGCGCAGGGCGACATGGACCAGGCGCTCCTGGAGATCCAGGCCGCCGTCAATGACTTTTCCCAGCGCGGCGAGGTGCTCTTCATGGACCAGCGCCAGTTGCTGACCTTTGGCTACGTGAATGCCGTGCCGTTCGTGCCTGAGTATGAAAAGAAGTACATGATGGACCAGGCCATGGCCTCCAATGCGGCCTACTTCCAACCGTATTACCGCGATCTGGCGGCGGGGCGTTTCGCGCTCATCGTGACCGAACCGCTCAAGGTCGTCCTGAAGACAGACGGCGGCGTGTTCTCGGAGGAGAACGATCTGTGGGTGGCCTGGGTCTCCGCGCCGACCTTGTGTTTCTACGAACCGATCATGGACGACCGCACGGTCGGCGTGATGATGCTTGTCCCGCGGAAAAATCCCGTGGGGTGTGAACAATACTTAAAATAATTTCAAGTGACCCTCACTTGAAGATCAAGGTGACCGATTGAACCTTCCCTACCTCCTCCCGCGCGTTGTGCGCCACTTCCTGCCCGAAAAGATCGTGCGCTTTTTATTGCTGCGCTCCCTGGTCATCGAGCCCGGACTCGAAACCCGTGATCCGCAGGCCGCCGTCCAGCGTTACGTGGATGTGCTGGCCGAACGCGGCGACTCGCTCCAAGGCAAACGCGTGATGGTCTTCGGCTATGGTGGGCGCTTCGACATCGGTGTGGGCCTGCTCGAAGCGGGCACGGGTGCGGTGGTGCTGTGCGAGAAATACGCCCCGCCCGACGATGCCCACAACCGCGCCCTGCTGCCGCGCTATGAAGCCCACCTGCGCCTGGACGGAGAGCGCGTGCGTCCGCGCGACGAGCGCATCACCTTGCTCGAAGCCGACATCCGCGACGTGCAGCCGGGCGATATTTCGCCCGTCGATCTCATCATCAGCAACTCCGTCTACGAGCATCTCGATGACGTGGAAGGCATCACGCGCGCCCTGGCCGCATTGACCAGCCCGAGCGGCCTGCACATTCACTTCGTGGACTTGCGCGATCACTTCTTCAAATATCCGTTCGAGATGCTTTGCTATTCCAAATCCGTCTGGTACGGCTGGCTGAACCCGTCCAGCAATCACAACCGTTATCGCATCTGGGATTATCGCCGCGTTTTTGAGGCCTCCTTCTCGGGGGTGGATATTCTTGTGCGCGGACGGGACGAGGCGCAGTTCCAGCAGGCCCGTTCACGCATCCGCCCCGAGTTCCTGAGCGGCAACGCGGATGATGACTCAGTTACGATGATCCGCGTGGTGGCTTCCCAGCCCAGGGCCTAGCATGACGAAACTCCTCACCCTGATCCCCTTTGCGCTGTGGGCCGCCGCCTGGATGTTGGGCGGGCAGTTCATCGCGCACCAGGTCTTTCGCCTGCGCCGTGAGCGCCTGATCGTGGGTCTGGCGCTGGGCTTCGTTTTGCAATTGTGGCTGTCCAACCTGATGTCCCATCTCATGCCTGTGCCTTACTCGTTTTGGGTGGGCGCGGCCCTTGTGCTGGTCTTTGGCCTGGCTGTGGCTTGGAAGTCCCTCCTGCGTGATTGGCACAGTCTGTTGACATTCTCGCTTCCCCAGGCCCTTGTTCTGCTTTTCCTCTTTTACGTGTTCTTTTCCATCGGGCGCGGGCTGAACATCTTCGATGATTTTCAGAATATCCCGCTCACCTCGATCATGGCCGCGGGCGACATCCCGCCGCACTTCCCCTTTGACCCCTCCCTACGTTTTGGCTATCACTACCTGCTGCTGATCTTCTCCGCCCAATTGACGCGCCTGGGCGACCTCTTCCCGTGGACCGCCATGGACGCCGCCCGCGCCCTGGCCCTGTCCCTGTTGGTGATGCTGGCCTACCTTTGGACTCGCCGCATGACGCGCAGCCGCATCGCGGGCTGCCTGGGCGCCTTCTTCGTCGCCTTCTCGGGCGGCGCGCGCTGGCTGCTGCTGCTCCTGCCTGCCGCCCTCACGCAGAAGATTTCGGAGCACATCTCGCTGTTGGGATCGGGCATCCCGACCGCGCCCGACCTGGCGCAGGCGCTCATCTCCCCATGGGCCATCGAAGGCGGCGGCCCATTCCCGTTCCCGTTTGCGTTTGCCAACGGCGTCAATTCGCCTGCCGCGATGACTCTCGGGGGCATCGGCGTGATGGGACCGTTGATCCTGTTGCTGCTCATCATGCTTTTCCGCCGTTTGCGCGGCCTGACTGGCGGCATTGTGCTCGCGGCGATCCTGGCCGCCTACGCGCTGACAGGGGAATACACCTTCCTGATCGTATATCCGAGCGTTGGATTGCTGCTGCTGATCGAGTGGATTCGCGCCCGTCGCATCCACCTCCCGCGCTCCTTCCTGCCGACGCTGGGAGTTGGCTCCGTTGCCCTGGTCTTTGCCCTCGTTCAGGGCGGGGTGCTGACCGAGATCGCGCGCGGAATGCTCTTCCCCGCCGCCGACGCAGGTTCCTTCCATACCTTTAATTTTGCGCCCGGCGTCCCAGCCTTCGTCTCCGCCCACCTGGGATTCATGAGCCTGCTGGATCCGTATCAACTCATTGCGGGCCTGTTCGAAATGGGACCGGTCCTGCTGGCGCTGCCGCTGTTGTTCATCTGGGGCAGGAAAATGTTCCGCGCCCAGCAGTGGTGGGAGGCGGGGGTGGCCGTCAGCGCGGGGGCGGGTCTTTTTTCGCTCTTTGTCAAATACACGGGCACGGCGGGAGTCAGCGCCACGACCCGCCTGATGGTCACGTTGGTTTTGGTGCCCACGTTATACGCCGTTCCGCTGGTTTGGATCTGGCTCAGGAAACGCAGTGAAAGCCTGAAGTTGACGGGACTCTCCCTGGGCCTGATTTCCATCTTCGGCGGGCTGGTCTTCCTCGGCGTGCAGTTGATCGCCATCCAAAATCCCATCCTGCCATATTTCATGAACGAGATGGATGTGCGCATGGAGAACCGCCACTGGAATCTGTTGCCGCGCGACGCGATGGTCTTCGACGCCGACCCGCGCCGCGCCGTGACGGTCTTTGGCCGCGGCAGCAACTCGATGAGCGCCTGGGTGCTGACGCCCGAGTGGAATCAGCTTATGGGCAACCCTGAGCCCCAACTGCTCAATGCGGCGGGTTTCGATTACATTTATTTTGGAACTGAATATTGGGAGGAAATATCCCCTGAAGTTCAGTATCTGTATCAGGACGCCTGCGTGAAACTTGTGGACGAGGTGCAGGGCACTCGCGCCCCCGATGACTATCGCAAGGATTTCCGCAGGTTGTTGGATATTTCGGCCTGTCAATAGTGACGCTCCCGCTGGATTTGCAATCCAGCGGCGACGGATTTGAAATCCGCCGCGAGCAAAATAAATACGCCCGCAGTCAATCAACTGCGGGCGTATCTGTTTTAAGTTATGTGGCGCGGAATTCCGCGTATTCATGCTTTGGTGGGATTCCATCCCGCCCCACGGAATTCATCACACCTATATCACTACGTTACTTCTTTTCCAGCACCACCAAAAGCCGCGTGGCAAACACCAGGGGGAATGGTTGTAAAATTTTCTCGATGGCTTTCACCAGGGGATAGGCTGCCGTCGGATACAACTGCGGACCCGAATATCCACCCGAGGCGGCATAGGCCAGGGCCGCGATGCGCTGGACGCTGACTACCTTCCACGCCCCGAGCCGATCTGCGAATTGTTTCTGCACAAAGACGCGTGTGGCGTTGCCCTGCGCCGCGTAGTAATCCGTTTCGGAGGGCAACCAGTTGCCCGGCGCGAGCCAGGTGATGGGCTGAAACGCGGCGATGGGTTCGGGATGCAGCGGCCCGTACACGATCAGCCCCAGCAGGCTGATGCAGGGATCGAAGATGATCACCCGCCCGCCTGGCTGGAGCACGCGTTCGAATTCTTGCAGGGCGGTGCCGGGGTAGCGGAAATGATGGAACACGTCGAAGAGGATCAAGTCCGAGACGCTGCCATCTGTAAAGGACAGGGCGTAGGCGTTTTCGGTCTGATCCAGCCAGGGGTTGGGGAACAGGTCAGTGCGCAGGCAGGTGGGGATGACTTTCCGGATGTTGCCGATGCCCGAGCCCAACTCCACGATCTGGCTGTCCGGCTTTTGGCTGAGCTGTGCCGCGATCAGTTCGTGAAAGCCGCGATAGATCTGACGCAGCAGCGGCTTGCGCTCCCAGTGTTTCTGGTTTTCGAGGATCTGTTCCTCGTGAACGTTGACGTCCTGCGGGTTCATACGAACTTGATCCTCCGCGCCGCGAAGGCCACCATGCGCAAGAGCAGCAGCCCGTGCTTCCAACGCGAGATGTTGGTGGAGCCGTAGGTGCGTTCGCGGTAGCGGATGGGCAGGTCGACGATCTTGAGGTTGAGCTTGGCCGCGCCAAAGATCAGGTCGAAATCGCCGAAGGGGTCGAAGTCGCCGAAGTAGGCGCGGTTGGCGGCGATCTTTTGGTAATCCTCGCGCCAGAGCACCTTCGTGCCGCACAACGTGTCCTTGACGGACTGACCGAGCAGCCACGAGAAGGCCAGGCTGAAGAATTTGTTGCCGAGGAAGTTCAGTCCGCGCATGGCTTCCTTTTCCATAGGATAGACCAGGCGCACGCCGTTGATGAACTCACCCTTGCCCGAGACCAGCGCGTCGTAAAAGCGCGGCAGATCCTCGGGCGGGACGGTCAGGTCGGCGTCCAGGATCATGAGCACGTCACCCGTGGCTTTGTCGTAGCCCAGGCGGACGGCGTCCGCTTTGCCGATGCCCGTCTGGCGGTGCAGCTGCGCGGGGATTTCGGGATGGACGGCCATCTCGCGTTCGATGGCCGCATATGTGTCGTCGGAAGAGTGGCCCTCGACGAAGACCAGCTCGGTCTCGCGTCCCATCTGGGGTGTGCGCTCGAAGATGGCCTGAACGTTGCCCGACTCGTTCCGCGCGGGGACGATGACCGAGACCTTCGGAGGCGGAGCAGGCTGGGGCGCGGGTCGGGCGATGACGAAGTTGGCTAGGGCCAGCTCGCTGAACGGCCAGAAGCGCACGAGGAAGCGGTCGGCGAATCCGCCCAGCGGCAACGGCCACAATACTTCCCGCGTAAAGCGGATGGCTTCGAAGCCGGCCAGGTGCAGCATCCCGCTGATATCCTCCCGCGTCAGCCAGTTCTGGTCGAGGTTGGGAGAGGCCAGCCCAAGCCGCTGCAAGATCGCCAGCGGTAATCCCCACAAGTGGCTGTGAAAATTGAGGATCAGCCGTGTGCGCGGTGTACACAACGGGCACACCTGCTCGAACACGCGCTGGACATCCCACAGGTCGTTGATCGTATCCGAGAGAATGATAAAGTCGAACGGCCCCTTCAGCGCGGAGAGATCGTGCGCGTCGGCGTGGATGAATTCGAGTTCGGGATGGCTGGCCCGTCCGCGTTGGATGGCCTCGGCGGAGAAATCCACGCCCACGCCTTTCGAAGGCTGGAGCGTAGACAGCAGCCCGCCTGCGCCGCATCCGATTTCGAGCACGCGCTGGCTGGGGCCGACCAGAAAACGGAAGATTTCATGCAGGCGGCGGTGATACCAGCCGCCCTGTCCATGCCAGGTGTCGCGTCGTCTGGCGAGCGCGTCCCAATGGGCGATGCGGGTTTGTTGATAGGCGCGGCCAGCCGCGTCGAAGGAGGGTTGGGGATTCATGCGGGCTGATTGTACGCGGGTGAGGGAGCTTTGCAAAGGTTTTAGGCTTGACCCGCTTCCGATTGGGGTTATAATTCAGCGACTGAATTTTGAATTATGGAATCCACAAACGACGACTTTCGCGAACTGACCCTGCTCGAACAGATCGAAACCGATCCCGATGTCAATCAATCCACGCTGGCCCACCAATTGGGCGTGGCGGTTGGCACGGTCAATTGGCATTTAAAGCGCCTGATCGCCAAGGGGGCGGTCAAGGTCTCGCGCGCAGAACGCAAGAAATTGCGCTACATTATCACGCCCGAAGGGATCGCCCTGCGCGCCCGCCTGGCGGTCAACTACGTGGAGACTTCCTTTTCGCTGTACCGCAAAACCCGCCAGCGTGTGCAGGAGCGCGTTGCTGAACTGCGCCGCGCGGGTCACGACCGTGTCCGCATTGTGGGCGAGGGCGACATGGCCGATATCTGCCGCCTGACCTGTCTCGAAGAAGGCGTCAGCGTGGTGACGGATAACTCCGCGCCCTGCCTGCGCGTGGACGGATTCAGGATTCATCTGGAACTGGAGGAGAAACCATGACGGATCAACGACATGTGCTGGTGACGGGCGGGGCGGGCTACATCGGCTCCCTGCTGACTGCGGAACTGCTGCGCGCCAATCATCGCGTCACCGTCGTCGACACGCTGCTCTTTGGCGGCGAATCGTTGACCCCGTTTTTGAATCATCCCAACTTCCATTTTGTCAAAGCCGACGTGACCGAGCCGCGCGCCCTGCGTGGAGCCGTCAAAGGGGACTGGCCCAAGCCCGAGGCGGTCGTTCACCTGGCGGGCATCGTGGGATTCCCCGCCTGTCAGGCGGTTGGCAAACAGGTGGCCTGGCGCTACAACGTCGAGTCCACGAAGATGCTCTTCGAGCAGGCAGCCAGCCTGGGCGTCGGACGCTTTGTGTTTGCGTCCACCTACAGCAATTATGGCCTCTCGACCGACGGCCAGTCCGTCACGGAAGAGTCGCCTTTAAATCCGCAGTCGCTGTACGCCGAGACGAAGATCGCCTCGGAGGAATTCCTGCTGGCCCAAAAGGACGCCTCCTGCGCGCCGCTGATGTTCCGCTTTGCCACGCTGTATGGCATCTCGCCGCGCACGCGCTTCGACCTGATCGTGAATCAGTTCGTGCTCGAAGCCTTCACCAAACGCGAGTTGATCATCTATCAGCGCGGATATTCGCGCTCGTTCGTGCATGTCTACGATGTGGTGCGCGGCATTGTGCTGGGCCTGGACGCCGACGAGGCGAAGATCCGCGGGCAGGTGTACAACCTCGGCACGGACGCGGGCAACTATACCAAGGATCAGATCGTGGCCCTGGTGTTGAAGCGTATGCCCGAAACGACCGTGGAATACAAAAACCTGACCTTTGGCGGCGACATGCGCGACATCACCGTGTCGTTCGGCAAGATCAAACGCGAGCTGGGTTTCGAGACCACGCTGGATGTGGATCACGGCATCCGCGAGGTACTGAACGCGTTGAAGACGGGTATGATCCGCAATCCGCTGGATGAGAAATATCGAAACGCGCAGTTTATTGTGCAGTAACATGTCATTGCGAGGAGCGACCATAGGGAGCGACGAAGCGATCTCCCGTAAGGTGGAGGTTGCTTCGGGCAGAAGAACACTGCCCTCGCAACGACATAAAATAATGGAGAATCATCATGGCAGAAAATTTTTGGCAAGGTAAAAAAATCATCGTCACGGGCGGTGCAGGCTTCCTGGGATCGTTCGTGATCGCGAAGCTCAAGGAACGCGGCGCGACAGATGTCTTCATTCCGCGCATCGAGGATTACAACCTGGTCGACCCGAATGACATCCGACGCATGTATGTGGATTCGCTCAGCGGTGTTGACCCGAAGAATGTGGTCATCATCCATCTGGCGGCTAACGTGGGCGGCATCGGCGCCAACCGTGAACACCCCGCCGAATTCTTCTATGACAACCTGATGATGGGTGTGGAGTTGATGCACCAGGCCTGGAAGAACGGTGTAGGCAAATTCGTCGCCATCGGCACGGTCTGCGCCTATCCCAAGTTCACGCCTGTGCCGTTCAAGGAAGATGACCTGTGGATCGGCTACCCCGAAGAGACCAACGCGCCCTACGGCCTGGCCAAGAAGATGATGCTGGTGCAGGCGCAGGCTTACCGTCAGCAGTATGGCTTCAATGCCATCTTCCTGCTGCCTGTGAATCTGTACGGCCCGCGCGATAACTTCAACTTGGCGACCTCGCACGTCATCCCCGCGTTGATCCGCAAGGCGATTGCCGCCAGGGAAAATGGCGACGCGGAACTGCCCGCCTGGGGCGACGGCTCGCCCACGCGCGAATTCCTGTACGTGGAAGATGCCGCCGATGGCATTGTCACCGCCGCGGAAACATATAACGGCGACCTGCCTGTCAACCTTGGCTCTGGTTATGAAATCTCCATCAAAGACCTGACCGAGATGATTGCCAAGCTGACAGGCTTCGAAGGCAAAATCGTCTGGCAGACCGACAAGCCCAACGGCCAGCCCCGCCGCGGACTGGACGTCTCCCGCGCGAAGGAACTCTTCGGCTGGAGCGCACAAGTCCCCTTCGAAGAAGGTATGCGCCGCACAATCGAGTGGTTCAGGGCAAACAGGTCAAAGGTCTAATGTCGAAAGTCACACGACTTTTGATCTTCGACTTTTGACAAAGGCGCTTATGACTGAAATAACAAAACACGAACCGCACACCATCTATATCAAACCCTCCACGGGACTCGCGGCCTTGAACCTGCGTGACCTGTGGATTTACCGTGAATTAATCTTCTTCATGGTCTGGCGCGATGTGAAGGTCAAATACAAGCAAACCCTGCTGGGCATGGCCTGGGCTGTCATCCAGCCTGTGATGACTATGCTGATTTTCACCTTCCTGTTCGACAGGGTCGCAAAACTCCCGACGGAAGGCATCCCGTATCCTGTTTTTTCGTTCACGGCCCTGCTGCCGTGGGGACTCTTCGTCACCGCGCTCAATCAGGGCAGCCGTTCACTCGTCGCGCACAACAACATGGTGACCAAGATCTACTTCCCGCGCCTGATCCTGCCGATGTCCTCGGTCTTTGCGGGGCTGGTTGATTTTGCGATTGCCTTTGTGATCCTGGTTATTTTGATGCTGTACTATCGCGTGGCACCCGCCTGGCATTTGCTGTGGACGCTGCCGCTGTTCCTGCTGCTGGCCATTATTACCGCGCTGGGCGTGGCGCTCTGGCTTTCGGCGGTCAACGTGCAATATCGCGACGTGAACCAGGCCCTGCCGTTTCTGACCCAGTTCTGGCTGTTCGCCACCCCCGTGGCCTATTCCGCCTCGGTCATTTCCGATAAATGGCAGATTTTATACTCCCTCAATCCAATGGCGGGCGTGGTCAACGGCTTCCGCTGGGCGCTGCTCGGCATTGGCAACGGCCCCGACCTCACCCTGTGGGTTTCGGTCGGTATCTCGATTTTGATTTTCATCTCCGGCCTTTTCTACTTCCGCAGCATGGAAAAGACCTTTGCGGACACCATATAGGTCAAAAGTCAAAGGTCAAATATCCCTTGACCTTCGACTTTTGACCTTCGACCCTGGTAACTTATGACAACAGCCATTTCTGTAAAAAACATCGGCAAACAATATAAGATCGGCGCGGCGGAGTCGAAATTCCGCTACAACATGCTCCGCGACGTGATCGTGGATACATTCTCCGCGCCCGTCCGCCTGGCCAAGGCCATGATCGGGAAATCCGACCGTCGGCTGAACCAGAACTACGTCTGGGCCTTGAAGGATGTCTCCTTCGATCTGGAGGAAGGCAAAGTGCTCGGCATCGTGGGACGCAACGGCGCGGGGAAAAGCACCCTGCTGAAGATCCTCTCGCGCGTCACGGAACCAACCGTCGGCACGGTCGCTGTGCGTGGACGGGTGGGGTCGCTGCTCGAAGTCGGCACGGGCTTCCATCCCGAGTTGACGGGCCGTGAGAATATCTACATGAACGGCGCCATCCTGGGGATGCGGCGCGCCGAGATCGACAGCAAGTTCGATGAGATCGTGGATTTCTCCGAAGTCACGCAATACATTGACACGCCCGTCAAGCGCTATTCGTCGGGCATGTACCTGCGTCTGGCCTTCGCGGTCGCCGCGCATCTCGAACCCGAGATCCTGGTCGTGGACGAAGTGCTGGCGGTCGGCGACGCCGAGTTCCAGAAGAAGTGTCTCGGCAAGATGGGCGACGTGGCCCAGCAGGGACGCACCGTGCTGTTCGTCAGTCACAATATGTCGGCCATTCTGCGCCTGACGCAGGAGGCCATCGTGCTGAACAAGGGCCAGATGATCATGCGCGGCCCCACACAGGAGGCCGTGGATTTCTACCTGTCCTCGGGGCAGTCGCAGGCTGGGGAGCGGGCCTGGGATGTGGATGAGATCCCCGCGGCGAGCGCGCCATTCAGGCCGATCAGCCTCAAGGTCAGGGATGTGCGCGGCAAGGTCGTGGATACCGTCCGCTCGACCGAGCCTGTCACTGTCGAGTTTACCTATCAACTCGATGCGCCCATCACGGGCCTGCGGATCGGTTTTTACCTCAGCACCATGCGCGGCGAATACGTGCTTACTTCGTTCGACACCGACGCGCAAGAGTTATTCGAAAAATTCGACTCGCGCACAGCGGGCCGCTACGTCAGCCGCGCGCAAATCCCCGCCGATATTTTCAACGAAGGCCGTTACAGCATCGGCGTCAACGCCAGTTCATTCGGCGTGCGCCGCTACTTCATGGACGAGAACGCCATCGCCTTCAACGTAGACATCAGCGGCGCGCCAGGCACCCAATGGCCCGAGCCGCGCGTCGGCCCCGTCCGCCCGCGTTTGGATTGGAATATTGAGAAAGTCGAGTAGGGGCAAATTGGCAATTTGCCCTACATATCCATGAATAAAACCTCCCTCCGCAATTTCCTTGGTGAACTCCCGCTGGCCGCCGAACTCGACTGGTCACTCCGTCAGAAGAACCGCGCCCGCAAGGATCATTACAATCTCGACCGCCTGCAAAAGTCTTTGCCCGCTGCGGTCGCGAAAACGATTCCCTTTGTGAACAATGCCAAACCTGGCAAGAACATTCTCTTCTTCGCCACGCTGCATTACTGGATTGAGCAGTCCGCCTATATTTCGCTCGTGCTGGCGGGGCAAGGGCACAAAGTCACGCTGATGACTTTGCCCTACTCCGAGTGGCACAAGCAAATGGACAAGCTGACCCAGCGCCAGCGCGCGCTGCACACACGCGATGCACTTGCGTCCCTTTCGCCACTCGTGGCGCATGTCTCCATGCTCGACCTCAAGCCTGTCTCCGTTTTACCGAGCCAGCTCCAGTCTGACGTGGAAGAAATCTCCCTCTGGGACGCGCAGTACACCCTGATGCGCGAAGAAGTGGACATGGACGATGCGGGCGACCGCGCGCTCTACAACCTGCGCATCCAGCGCAACACCTTCGCCGCCCGCGTCGCCCTCGACTGGATGCAGGCCCACAAACCCGACGCGGTGCTCGTCCCGAACGGCCTGATCCTGGAGATGGGCATCGTCTTCCGTGTGGCGCGCTATCTCGGCATCCAGGTCATAACCTACGAATTCAACGATCAACGTGAGCAGATCTGGCTCGCGCAGGATTCGTCCATCATGCGCCAGGAGACGGATTATCTCGTCAAGGCGCGCTGCTCCCAGCCGATGACCGATGACATGTACCAGCGCCTGGCCGACCTGGAAAACGCCCGCCGTGGCGCCCGTGTGTGGGGCAAGTCCAAGCGGCTGTGGCAGTACATCTCCTCGCAGGGCGCGGAGAATACCCGCAAGGCGCTCGGCCTCGACAGCCGTCCCGTGGTGATGATCGCCGCCAACGTCCTCGGCGACAGCCTGACGCTCGGCCGCAACGTCTTCGCCGAGTCGATGTCCGAGTGGATGACGCGCACTGTGCAATTCTTCGCCCATCGGCCCGAAGTCCAATTGGTGATCCGCGTCCACCCTGGCGAGACCCTCGTCCCGAAGGCGCGCTCGATGGGACAGGTGGCCCGCGACGCGCTGACAGGGCAACCCGACCACATCCACATTATCGGCGCGACGGACAAGATCAACACCTACGACCTGATCGAGATCGCCGACCTGGGCCTGGTCTACACGACCACCGTCGGCGTGGAGACGGCCATGAACGGGCGTCCCGTAATCGCCTGCGGGGACACGCATTATCGCAAACGCGGTTTCACCATCGACCCCAGTTCCTGGGATGAATACTTTGCCGCAGTCGAATCTGTGCTAGCCGACTTCGAAGGCCACCGTCTGACCGAAGAGCAGACCGCCCTGGCCTGGAATTACGGCTATCGTTTCTTCTTCGAATATCCGCGCCCATTCCCCTGGCGCTTGATGAACTTCTGGGATGACCTGGATGTCTGGCCCATCGAACGCGTGCTGGGCGACGAAGGCATGTCCCAATTTTCGGACACGTTCGGCTTTTTGGCCGGCAAACCGTTTACCTGGAAATGATTTTTGATAGGGGCGACCCATTGGGTCGCCCCTACAGGAACCAATATGGAAAATTCAAAACAACAAGTGCGCGAATTCTATGACCAGATCGGCTGGTCGCAGGTCGGCGAGGGACTCTATCAGAATGCCCGCTACGAAGACTTGCGTCCTGTTTCGCGTGACTACATCCACAACTGCCATTTGCGTGTCAACCGCCACATCGCACCGACGGGTGACTTCCTGCTCGACGCGGGTTCAGGCCCCGTGCAGTGGCCTGACTACCTGACCTATTCCGCAGGCTACCGCTTCCGCGTCTGCGCCGATATTTCCATCACCGCCCTGAAGGAAGCCCGCAAACGCCTCGGCGACAAGGGCCTGGTCGTGGTGGCCGACATCGCCAACCTGCCCTTCAAGCCCGAGACCTTCGACGGCGTGGTCTCGATGCACACTATCCACCACCTGGCGTTGACCGAGCACAAGCGTGCTTATCTCGAACTGACGCGCGTGCTTAAGACGGGCAAAAGCGCGGCCATCGTCAACGGCTGGCACAATCCGCTGCTGATGCGCATGGCCGAACCCTTCATCGGCCTCGCGCGCGCGTTGACGGGACGCTCGGCCAAGCAGAAGAAAAACTGGAAATCCGAAGATGACGAAGCGGGCACGTTCGTCGCCAAGATGACCCCAAGCTGGCTCAAGAGCGAATTGAACGGTGTGCTGAATTTCAAGATCCACCCGTGGCGCAGCCTCAGCCCGCGCTTCATGCGCTGGTTCGTCCGTCCGCAACTGGGCGGCAAGGCCTGGCTGAAATTCATCTTCTGGCTGGAGGAACGCTTCCCGCGTTTCTTCGGCGAGAACGGACAATATCCGCTGATCGTCATTAGGAAGTGATTCATGTCCCGTTTCACCGACCCACAATATCTCAAAACCGATCAATACAAAGACTCGTCCAACCTGGATGCGCGGGTGGAGATCCACAAGCGTTTCAGTACGAATCCCTACGGTTGGATGCCCTGGGTCTTTGACCATCTCCTCGTATTGCCAGCGAACGCAAAGCTCCTGGAATTGGGATGCGGGCCTGGATATTTGTGGAGAGATAACGCAGCTCGAATCCCCGCCACCTGGGACATCACCCTCTCTGACCTATCTGCGGGGATGATCGATTCGGCCTGGAGAAATCTGGTCGTCACGGGACGTAACTACAAGTTCAAAGAGATCGACGCGCAGGAAATCCCTTTTGAAGACGGGACGTTTGACGCGGTCATCGCCAATCACATGCTGTATCACGTCCCCGACCGAAGGCGTGCGTTGAAGGAGATGCGGCGTGTCTTGAAAGCCGACGGCATCCTGTTCACCGCCACGCTCGGACAGAATCACATGCGCCAGATGTGGGACTGGCTCGAACGTACGGGCAACGGCATAAAAAGAGAGACCATCACTTCCGCCTTCACGCTCGAAAATGGGCAGGAACAGTTGCAGGAATTTTTTCCGCATGTGGAATGGTCGCGTTACCTCGACGACCTGCGGGTGACGGATGTTTCTGTGATGATGGCATACATCCGTTCGATGGGATCCACCGCAGATTTTCAGGAGGATGCATTTCGATCCATTGAACGTGAACTCACAGCGGAGATGAGCAGGAACGGCGAGATCTTCATCGGGAAGGCTGGCGGTTTGTTCGAAGCGCGGAAATCATAGGTCAAATTATGTAGGGAAAGTTGCAAACTTGCCCTACAATTCAAGGAGAACTTCATGGACTGGAAAAATCAAGTCGTGCTCGTTACAGGCGGCACGGGTTCGTTCGGCAAGAAATTCACCAAGATCCTGCTGGAAGAAAAACAGCCGAAGAAGATCATCATCTTCAGCCGCGACGAGTTGAAGCAGCATGAGATGCAGGTCGGTGGGTACAATGATCCGCGCCTGCGCTATTTCATCGGCGACATCCGCGACCGCGAACGTCTGCTGCGCGCCATGCACGGCGTGGACATCGTCGTCCATGCGGCGGCGCTCAAGCAGGTGCCTGCCTGCGAGTACAACCCGATGGAAGCCATCAAGACCAACATCATGGGCACCGCCAACGTGGTGGAAGCCGCCCTGGATGCAGGCGTCAAAAAGGTCATGACCATCAGCACCGACAAGGCCGTCAGCCCCGCCAACCTGTACGGCGCGACCAAGCTGGCCGCCGAGAAGCTGACCATCCAGAGCAACGCCTACGCCGCGGGATCAGCCACCCGCTACTCGTGCGTCCGCTACGGGAACGTGGTCGGCTCGCGCGGATCGGTCGTCCCGCTGTTCCTCAAACAGCGCGGCGGCGGCAGCATCACCGTCACCGATGACCGCATGACCCGCTTCTGGCTCTCGCTCGAACAGGGCGTGCGCTTCGTCATCGACTGCATCGAACAGATGGAAGGCGGCGAAGTCTTCGTCCCCAAGATTCCCAGCACCACGGTCATTGATCTGGCGCGCGCCATCGCGCCCGACGCCGAGATCAAGGTCATCGGCATCCGCGCGGGCGAAAAACTGCATGAGGCGCTCATCTCGGAAGACGAGGCCCGTCACACCATCGAGCTCGACAGGATGTTTGTGGTACAGCCCGCCGAGGCGAGTTGGTTCGGTTACTCGTGGCAGTCCAAAGGCAAAACCCCGCCCGAAGGTTATTTCTATTCGAGCGACAACAACAGCGAGTGGCTCGACCTGGAAGGCATCAAGAAATTCATCGCGCCCTTCGAGGAACTGTACACGCAGGGCAAGCTGGAAGGCTAGCATAAAACCCTAAAGGTCTCCGAGACCTTTAGGGTTTGGAGAATTTCATGAAACTTCTCGTCACCGGTGCAAGCGGATTGCTCGGAATCAACCTCGCCCTCGAAGCCATGTCGGCGCACGAGGTGGCGGTGGTGGACCGCGGCAAATTGTCGGGGACGCCATTCCGCATCGTGCGGGCGGATTTGCTCGACGCGGGGGCGGTGGATTCCGTCCTCGACGCGGCCCAGCCCGACGGGGTGATCCACTGCGCCGCCCTGGCGGACCTCGAAGCCTGCGAGGCGGACCCGGACCTGGCCCGCCGCCTCAACGCGCACCTGCCCGCGCGACTGGCCCGCGCCTGCAAGGCACGCGGCATTCGCATGGCGCACGTCTCCACCGATGCGGTCTTTGACGGCAGCAAACAGGGCGCCTACACTGAAGCGGACGTCCCGAATCCGCTGGGGGTGTATGCCCAGACCAAATTGGAAGGGGAGCAGGCCGTCGGGGCGGAGTATCCCGAGGCGGTCGTGGCACGGGTCAACATCTACGGCTGGAGTCCGAGCGGCAAGCGCAGCCTGGCGGAGTTCTTCTACAACTGTCTGTCGAATGGGTTGAAGGCCAGCGGCTTTACGGATGTCACCTTCTGCCCCATGCTGGTCAACGACACGGGACGCATCCTGGTCAAAATGCTCGAGCACGGCCTGAGCGGACTGTATCACGCGGTCGGGCCGCAGCCGATGAGCAAGTACCAGTTTGGGGTCGAGGTGGCGCGCCAGTTCGGACTGGACGAATCCACCATTTCCCCCAAGTCCGTGCTGGACTCCGGCCTGACGGCGCGGCGCGCGCCTAATTTGTGGCTGTCTACTCACAGGTTATCCACAGCTTTGGGCGAGCCCCTTCCCGTATTCTCCACAGGACTCGACCAGTTTTATGCACAGTTCCAGCAGGGTTATCCACAGAAAATCCGTAGTTATCAACAGATGTAAGGCGGGATAATATCCCGCCTTACGTCAATTATCCACAGCAAAAACACCAGTTATCCACAGGTTTGACCCACTTTTTCCATAATTTTCGGAGGCACCCATGGACATCAAATTTGGCAACCACACCATCGGCCTGAACCATCCCACCTATTTCATCGCGGACATTGCCGCCAACCACGACGGCGACCTCGAGCGCGCGAAGCAACTCATCCGCCTGGCAAAGGAAGCGGGCGCGGATGCGGCCAAGTTCCAGAATTTCGACGCCCCCAAGATTGTCTCGGATTACGGCTTCAAGGCCATGAGCGGCGGACAGGTTTCGCACCAGGCGGCCTGGAAGAAGTCGGTGTTCGAGGTCTACAAGGGCGCATCCATCCCGTTCGAGTGGTCGAACATCCTGATGGAAGAGTGCAACGAGGTCGGCATCGACTACTTCTCCTCGCCCTACGATTTCCAGGCCATCGACTTCCTCGACCAGTACGTGGAAGTCTACAAGGCAGGCTCGGGCGAGATCGACTGGATCGAGGCGCTGGAACGCATGGCCTCCAAGGGCAAGCCGTTCTTCGTCGCCACGGGCGCATCCACCATCGGCGAGGTGCAGAAGGCGGTACACGCCATCCTCAAGATCAACAAGCAACTGGTGCTGATGCAATGCAATACCAACTACACCGCCAGCCCGAAGAACTACGACCACCTGCACATCAACGTGCTCAAGACCTACGCCAGCATGTTCCCCGATGTGATCCTGGGACTCTCCGACCACACCCACGCTGTCTCGCCTGTGATCGCCGCCGTGACGTTGGGCGCGCGCGTCATCGAGCGCCACTTCACCGACAGCAATGACCGCGAAGGTCCCGACCACAAGTTCGCCATGAATCCTGAGAATTGGGCGAAGATGGTCGAGGAGACGCGCCTGCTCGAACGCGCGCTCGGCTCCGCGGATAAATTCATCGCGGCCAACGAAGTGGATACCGCCATCGTTCAGCGCCGCTGCCTGCGCGCCGCGCGCGAGGTCAAGGCGGGCGAGGTCTTCACCCGTGACATGATTGACGTGCTGCGTCCCGCCACTCCTGGCGCGATCAAACCCGACCAGATCGAAAACGTGCTCGGCGCGAAGGCGCTGGTCGATATGCCGCTCGGCAAGGACTTGCGCTGGACGGATTTAGGTAATTGATGTCATTGCGAGGGCGATGTTCTTCCGCCCGAAGCAATCTCATGGAATACGGGGATTGCTTCGGGTGCTTCGCACCCTCGCAATGACGTAGACAAACATGAGAATCCTCTACTTCTCCCTCGGCTACTGCACCCACGACCACCGCTTCCTGTCTGCCATGACGAGCGGCGGGCATGAGGTGTTCTTTGTCCAGTTGGAAGGCAATCAGAGGCAGGTGGAAGACCGTCCCGTGCCAGCGAATGTTCGTCAGGTCATTTGGAAAGGCGGACGTGAACCGTTTCGATGGGGCCATCTTGCCAAGTTGACTTTCGACTTTCGACGTTTGACTCATGAAATCAAACCTGACCTGATCCACGCAGGGCCCATCCAGACCTGCGCCTTCCTCGCCGTGCTGACGGGCTTCCGCCCGATCCTGACCATGTCGTGGGGCTTCGACCTGATGGATGACGTTCACCGCAACCGCTGGTGGGAGGCAGTTACGCGTTACACGTTGAAGCGCTCCACATATTTCATTAGCGACGCCAACGTCACCCGCGACAAGGCTGTGCTTTACGGCATGAATCCCGAGCGCACGGTCGTCTTCCCCTGGGGCGTGGACTTGCAACACTACTCACCGTCCACAGTCCATCGTTCACCGTCCAACTTCACCCTATTCTGCAACCGCTCCTGGGAGCCGCGCTACGGCGTGGACGTCCTCGCGAAGGCTTTCGTCAAGGTAGCGGCGACCAGGCCCGAGGTCGGGTTGATTCTTTTGGGCGGCGGCTCGCAGGGCGGAGTCCTGCGTCAAATCCTGACGAATGGGGGGGTGATCGAGCAGGTCCACTTCGGCGGACATATCGCCCAAAAAGACCTGCCAAGCTGGTATCATCAGGCTGACCTGTACATTTCGCCCTCACACGTGGACGGCTCGTCCGTCTCGTTGATGGAGGCCCTGGCCTGCGGCCTGCCCTGTCTCGTCTCCGACATCCCCGCCAACCGGGACTGGGTGCGCGAGGGCGAAAACGGCTGGCTCTTCCGCGATGGGAACGTGGATGACCTGGCTGCGAAGATTTTGCAGGCCATCGAACGGCGCGAAACGCTGGCGCAGATCGGGCGGAACTCCCGCTCGACCGCCGAGGCCCGCGCCGATTGGAAGAAGAACACCGACACATTGATGAAAACCTATGCAGCGGTGATCCATTTAAAGTAGGAGGCTCCCATGTTGTTCTCCCTGATCGTGATCATTGCGGTCGCCATTGCGGCAGTGATCTTTTCCTCGTATAACACGGCCGTTGTGGATGTTTCCCTGTTCGGGTTTATGGTATCCGGTCCGCTCGGCCTGATTCTGATCATTGCCTTGAGCCTGGGTGTGTTGATCGGTGTGATCCTGATGACGCCGGGCGCGATCAAAAACCAGGTGATCGTATCGCGTCACAGGAAGCAGCTTGCCAAAATGGAACAACCCCCCGTCAAGCCTGTGGAAAAAAGTAAACCTCTGGAGGAATAATGCTGACCCTGAACGACCTCGTTGCTGGATTCCGCTCCCTGGGTGTGGAGGCGGGCGACACCTTGCTGGTCCACAGCTCGTACAAATCCTTCGGCCCCGTGGACGGCGGCCCGCAGACGGTCATCCGCGCCCTGGAACTGGCCCTCGACACCGACGGCGACGGGACGCTGATCATGCCGACCTTCAACTTCGACTTCAACAAGGGCCAGGCCTGGGACGTGCGCACCACACCCTCGAAAATGGGCGTGCTGACGGAAGTTGTCCGCCAGGATCCGCGCGCGAAACGGGTCTTCCATCCGTTTTACTCGTTCGCGATTTTGGGCAGGCACGCGGAGATGCTCGGCAGCCTGCGCTACAAGAGCGCCTACGAACGGGACTCGGTCTTCGGCAAACTGCGCGACCTGGACGGCAAGATCATGGTCATCGGCTTGTCCTACAACGACAGTATGACCTTCTTCCACCACATCGAGCAAATGGAAGGCGTGGATTATCGCTTCCTCAAACAGTTCACGGGCGAAGTCACCGACGCGGACGGCAACACCTACACCGACACCTTCGAGATGCTCGTGCGCGACATCGACAAGGGCGTGCTAACCATGGTCGACCCGATGGGCAATTTGATGGAAGAACGCGGCGTCATCCAGTCCGCGCAGATCGGCGAGGCCGCCGTCAAGCTGATGAAGGCCAACGAGGCCTATGCCTTCACCGCGCGCGAGATGCGGCGTGATCCGCATTTGTTGTATAAGATCGAGAAAAAGTAAAAGGAGTCCAACGTCTCCAGACGTTGGATAGGAGAGTCAAAAGTCGGGAGACTTTTGACTCCAAACACAATATGAAACCAATTACCTCCCTCAAATCCATCCTGGCGGAATTTCTGCCGCTGCACCGCACCCTGGCCTCCGACGACCACGACAAGACGCTGGAGATCGTCGGCTCGTACATGCCCGAGTCATCCAACTACACCATTGAGACCTACGCGCCGCTCACCAAGGTCTGGACCTGGCAGGTGCCCGAGCGTTACGTTGTCCACGAAGCCTATCTCGAAACCGAGGATGGGCAGCGTGTGGTGGACTTCAAGGACAATCCACTGCACATTGTCTCGTACTCGCTGCCGACCGACAAGCTGCTGACATTCGAAGAGCTTCAGCCGCACCTGTACTACAACGAGAAACTGCCGCACACCATCCCGTGGATCTTCAAATACTACGAGCGCGATTGGGGCTTCTGCCTGCCGAAGAATCTCTTCGACAAGCTGCCGCGCGACAAAAAATATCACGCGGTCATCAATGTTGAATTCATCACCGACCCCGTGCAGGGATTCAAGGTGGCCACGGCGGTCGTCCACCCCGAGGGCGGACCCAACCCCGAGGCGGGCGAGATCGTCGTCCAGGCGCACACATGCCACCCCGCCCAGGCCAACGACGATGGCGCGGGCGTGGTCAGCGCTATCGAGCTGGCGCGGCGCCTCGCGCAGAATCCGCTGCCAGCGGGGTCGATGAGCGTCCGCTTCTGGTTCGGGCCTGAGACCATCGGCACCATCGCCTGGCTGGCCCACAACGAGGACCTCATCCCGCATCTGCGCGGCGGCATCTTCATGGAGATGACAGGCAACCAGAACAAGATCGCCTGGCATCATACAAGACAGCACACGCACCTGCTCGACCGAATTACCAATTACCAATTACGCAATATCGAACACGACGAGCGCGACTTCGCCGCCGCGCCCGCCAACGACGAACGCGTCATCAACGGGCCGGGCGTCAACGTGCCGTGCATCTCGATCAACCGCTGGCCGTACGACGAGTATCACACCACCGACGATAACCTCGACATCATGCACGAGGACATGCTGGTCGGCGCGGCGGACCTGGCCGAGCAGATCATCCGCATCTACGCCACGAACTACATTCCGAAGCGCACCTTCCGCGGCCCCGTCTTCCTCAGCGGCAACGGCCTGTGGGTCGACTGGCGCGAGAACTGGGCGCTCAACCGCGCCATCGAAAAGATCATGATGCGCTTCGAAGGCCAGCACACCGTCTTCGACATCGCTGAGCAGGTCGGCCTCGATTACTGGATGGTGCGCGACTACGTCGAAAAATTCCGCGTCAAAGGGTTTGTCACGCCGCTGCCGATTCCCTCCGAGGCGCAGACTGCGTAGGGCAAATTGCCAATTTGCCCCACAGAAAAAATATGAAACCAAAAGTCGTTGCCATCATTCAAGGACGCATGTCCTCCTCGCGCCTGCCTGGGAAGATTCTGGCGGACCTGGCGGGCCAGCCCATGCTGACTCGCGTATTCGTGCGGACCTCGCGGGCTGCCACCGTTACCGAAACCGTTTTCGCCACGACGACTGATCCCAGCGACGACCCTGTGGCCGAGTACTGCGACTTCAGCGGTATCCCGTTCACGCGCGGCAGCCTGTACGATGTGCTGGATCGTTACTATCAAGCCGCCAAAGAGACCAAAGCCGACATCATCGTCCGCATTACCGCCGACTGCCCCGTCATGGACCCCGCGTTAATTGACGATGTGGTCAACACCATCCTCGACGGCGAATATGACTTCGTCTGCAACCGCCTCCCGCCGCCCTGGCAGCGCACCTATCCCATCGGCCTGGATGTGGAAGCCTGCACGTTCAAAGTCTTGGAAAAAGCCTGGAAGGAAGCCAGGGAACCCCAGCACCGCGAACATGCCATGCCGTACTTTTACGAAGGCGTTCAATTTGAGTCAAAGGTCAAAGGTCGAAAGTCTGACCTTCGACCTTCGACCTTTGACCTTGAACAGGGCATCTCCCCGCGTGGATTTTGCGTCGCCCTGCTACACCATCCCACCGACTTCGGCGACTACCGCTGGACGGTCGACACGCCCGAAGACCTCGAATTCATGCGTCAGGTCTATGCCCGCTTCGACGGCCGCGATGATTTCACCTGGAAGGAAGTCCTTGACCTGGTCCACGATGAGCCTGAGTTGATGAAGATCAACGCGGGCGTGCAGCATAAGACGCTCAAGGATATTGATAAACGAGCCCTGAAATAATGTCATTGCGAGACCTGCGAAGCAGGTCGAAGCAATCTCAGCTCACCAGCGAACATGAGATTGCTTCGGGCTTCGCCCTCGCAATGACATGAATGTTATTGAAATTATGCCCCTCATTACCTTATTCTCCGCCCCCAAGCCCTTCACTAATCCGCACATCGCGATGATTCAACGCAACGCGATCCGCTCGTGGACTCTGCTGCCCGACGTGGAAGTCATCCTGCTGGGTGAAGAGGATGGCCTCGCCGAAGCCGCGCGCGATCTCGACGTGAAGCACCTGCCCAACGTGGCGCGCAACGCGAACGGCACGCCGCTGATCTCGTCCATGTTCCAGTTGGCGCGCGAAAACAGTCACAGCGACCTGCTGTGCATCATCAACGCGGATATGCTGCTCATGCCCGATTTCGTCGAAGCGGCTCTGGAGTCCGACAGCTTGCTGTCGAAAAAACGGAAGCAAGCTTCCGCACTCCAAAATTTCGTTCTCCTCAGTCAGCGTTGGGACTACGACATCACCGCCACGATCGATTTCACCGATGGCTGGCAGGACCGTCTACGGTCCACCGTCCACGGTCAAAACAACCTCCACCGTCCCGCAGGCAGCGACTTTTTCCTCTTCCCCAAATCCTGCTACACGGAAATCCCTGATTTCGTCATCGGCCGCGCGGGCTGGGACAACTGGATGATCTACAAGGCCCGCAAGGAAGGCTGGCCCGTCATCGACTGCACGCCGTCGGTCATGATCGTGCATCAGAATCACGATTACAGCCACCTGCCGGGCGGCAAGTCGCATTACGATCACCCCGACACCAACGAGAACATCCGTCTCGCGGGCGGACAGGCCAACATCCGCTACACGATCCTGGACTCAACCCATCGCCTGGTCGGTGGTACACTTGCCCGCCCAAAGCTGACAACCCTGCGCTTCATGCGCCAGGTCGAGCTATTCCTGCGGGCGCTCTTTTTCTTCCTGCCCGAGAACATGCTTGAGAATGTTGCGCGTCCGAAACGGTGGCAGAAAAGACTCAAAAAGTTGTTCAAATAATTGTCGGTCAAAAGTCGAAGGTCAAAGGTCGTGGGACTTTCGACTTTTGACCTTCGACCCAAACCCGAAACCTGGAACTTGAAACCGATGAGAAAAGGTCAAAACCCCGCCAAGTTCGTCAAAGACGTGGCCCGCCCCGAGCGGATCACGGTCGCGCTGCTGAATTACATCCCCTTCCTGAGCGGATTCTATGCCGAGACCCTCGATGTGCTGAAGGTTTCGCTCGAAACCATGCGCAGGGACGCGGGCCTGCCCTTCGACCTGATGGTCTTCGATAACGGGTCCTGCCCCGAGGTGCGCGATTTTCTCATCCAGGAAAAAGACGAGGGGCGCATCCAGTATCTGATCCTCTCGGAGAAGAACATGGGCAAGGGCGGCGCGTGGAACGTGATGCTGACGGGAGCGCCTGGCGAGATCATCGCCTACACCGACGCGGACGTGCTGTTCTCGCCGAACTGGCTCAAACGCTCGGTGGAGATCCTCGAAACCTTCCCGAACGTGGGCATGGTGACCGCACGACCGTTCCGCACCCCGCCCGAATTTTACGAGTCGACCCTGAAGTGGGCGCGGGACAATGCGACCCTTACTGAGGGACAGTTCATCCCGTGGGAGACCTTCCTCGAATTCAACCTCTCGCTCGGGCAGACCGAGGAGGAGAACAAAAAGGTATATGCAGAGACTAGAGATTGGAGAGTAGTCTACAAGGGCGTGACCGCGATGGCGGGCGCGTCGCACTGGCAGTTTACGGCCTACAAATCCACGCTCCAGCAATTCCTGCCCTTCGACATGGACAAGCCCATGGGACAGGTGCGCCAATTGGACAAGCGCATGAACGACGCGGGCCTGCTGCGCCTGATGGTCTCCGATCCGCTGGCGATGAATATGTCAAATACGCTGGGGTATTTGCGAGGGGAGTTGGGGAAGGAAAGAGGAAAGAGGAAAGAAGGTTTTGCACGACGTGTGCTGAATGCTGGCCCTGTCAAGAAGATGTTGCTGGCGGTGTATAACAAGATTTTCAATTGGTATTACTCGTAGATTTCTTGCTATTTGATGGCTATAAATCAATTGAGACAAAATGAAATTGCATAAACTATCTCTTACGTCAAGAATCACTCTTGGAGTATTGATTGTTTTAGGATTGGTCTTTATATTTGGAATTTGGTTAATAAACTATTCTTCCATCATTGTATTTGGTATTCCCCACATGGTGGGACAATTAGATCCTGCATGGTCGCCCGATGAGAAATTTGTGGCGTTTGAGTGTCGTTATTCCTATCCAACAGATGGGTACGACAATATTTCTCGGAACAATCCTAGTTGGTGGGAATCCACACGTGAAATTTGTTATGTAGACATGGAAACACGAGAGTTCAAACGATTAACATATGGACGATACAAGTTGCATCCAGTTTGGTCGGTAAAGGGGAGTGAATTAATGTGGCAAGACTATCGAAGTGGACTTATGGAGTATGACATTCAATCTGGATTGATTAAGGAGAGTGATAATCATGTTGAGTATTATCGCAAAGATAATAATTTGCCTAACTATACATATTTATCTCCCAACAAAAAGTATTTAATTCAGTTGGTAGGACAAAAGGATGGTTTTCAAGGTTTTGATTTTTCCATAAGTGAGAATAACAAGGAAATCTTCAAAGGCGATTTTCTGGTTTCCACTGACCCCGCATGGTCTCCTGATAGCACATTGCTTGCCTTGAAAAAAAGCAATGTCGATGAGCAGGAAATCATTTTTATTTATCTTCCAACAAGGGAAATGGCGTCCCTAAAAGTTGATCACCCTGTCTATTTTCTTTCTTGGTCGCCAGACGGTGCGAAATTGGTTTTTCAAGCCAACGAAAATCTTGAAGTTGTCAGACTTCAATTTAAAGAAAACCCCTTTTCATGTTCAATCATAGAAAAGACTCCTTTTATATTAAACGGAACGATTGAAAAAGATGTTATATGGTCACCCAGCGGGAGATACATTACTTTTATAAAAGAAGACAATTTTCTTGAAATTTGGCTCCTTGACTTGCAAACTGGTAGACAAATGCCGCTAATTACAAACGTTGAATGAAGAAAATGAATATCTTGTAATATTAATTCATAGAAGTAAGCTGTAGAACAAGAAATAGACTGTCTGGCTGCGTGACTAACAGACTACATGACCAACCGCATTTTCATCTCCGCCGACCGCGGCACTTGATGTCATTGCGAGGGCGGCGTTCTCCCGCCCGAAGCAATCTCATGCTTGCATGCTAGCCTGAGATTGCTTCGCGCTACGCGCTCGCAACACTTGCACCGCACGCAAGTGCAGGTGTGACGTATAAAAGGATTTATGACCAAACGCATTTTCATTTCCGCCGACCACGGCATGGCAATCATCTACTTCCTGCAAAGCGACGTCGTCCCGACGCTGCTCAAAGCGGGCGTTGAAGTCGTCGTCCTCACCGACGACGAAACCAGAGGCAAGATCGCGGCGCGCTTCGCCCAGCCTGGGTTGACCTTCGAAGGTCTGCGCCTCAAGCAGGCGGACGACTACGCCAAAAAGGTCAGCCCGCGCCTGCAATCGTTGCTCATCTACCTGCGCCGCGTCGGCGGTTCGCGCCGCATCAACACCGAAGCGATGGACAGTCACATTTGGGAGGTGTGGGCCGAGAACGGCTGGAAGTTCCGCCTGGGGGTGTGGATTCCCTCCGCGCTGGCGATCCTCCTGCTGCGGAATTTTTCCTTCGCCCGCAGATGGCTGGTGCAAATCCAAAAACGCTTCACGCCAAATCTGTACTCCGACCTCTTCGACAAGTACCAGCCCGACCTGGTCATCGCCTCCACCCCTGGCTGGCGCATGGACCGCTACCTGCTGCGCGAATCCGCCCAAAGGGGGATCCCGAACATGACCGTCATCGTCGGCTGGGACAATTCTTCCAGCTACAACGTCCCAGGCGCGGACGTGCAGTGGGCCACCTGCTGGTCGCAGCTGCAAAAGGACGAGTTGGTCAACGGCTCGGATTGGAAGCCCGAGCAGGTCAACATCGGCGGTATCCCATCCTACGATGGATATTTTCGCAAGCAATGGCTCATGCCGCGCGACGAGTATTTCAATCTGCACGGCCTCGACCCGAGCCGCAAGCTGATCTCGTACGCCAGCAGCTTCGTCCACTTTGCGCCGAACTATCCCAACATCGAAGCGCTGGCGAAACTGGTCTCGTCCGATGCGCTGGCCGAGCCGTCGCAGTTGTTGATCCGCCTGCACCCGAGTCACTTCCAGGACAAGCCGAAGATCTTCGCCGACGAACGCGCGCAAGTCTTCGAGTTGGAGAAGAAATATCCGCACGTGCATGTCGTCCAGCCTGTGGCGCTGGGTGGCTCGCTTGGCTACTACGGCGGCGAGGACATGGATGAGAAGTCCTCCATGATGGCCTACTCGGATGTGGTGGTGACGGTCTACTCGACCATGCTGGTCGAGACCGCCGTCCACGACACGCCCATGATCGCCGCCACCATCGACGTCCCTGGCGGCTGGAACAAACCCAACAAGTTCTCGCTCTCGCTAAAGGAAATCGGCGACTGGCCCACCCATCAGCGCTTCCGCCTTGCCAAAGCGGGTCGTGTAGCCAAAGATGAAAACGAATTGCGCGATGCGCTCAATCTGTACCTGAAAGACCGCACCATCGACTCGCAGGAACGCCGCAAGTTCGTGGAAGATGAGGTCACCTTCACGGATGCCACGTCTGGTCAACGCACGGCGGAATATATTTTGAAAGTGCTAAACCCTAATGTCATTGCGAGGAGGCCGTAGGCCGACGAAGCAATCTCAACTAACCAGCAAATGTGAGTTTATGGTGGGTTGAGCTGTTATAAAGTATTGTCAGTGTGGATGAAATATGGGAAACAAACAATACTGCGTTTACATTCTGACGAATTCCCGTCACACGGTTCTTTACACGGGCGTGACGAATAATTTGGAACGCAGATTGTCGGAGCACAAAGGAAAGATTGGAAGTGCCTTTACGAAAAAGTACAACGTCGACCAGTTGGTGTATTTTGAATGCGGCGATGATGTCAACGCAGCCATCTTTCGCGAAAAGCAAATCAAAGCAGGTTCAAGGCAAGATAAAATCGATTTGATAAACAGTATCAATCCTGAATGGAAAGACCTCTCAAAAGAGTTTTGGAGTTAAAGTGTCATTGCGAGGAGTGCCGAAGGCACGACGAAGCAATCTCAACTTACCATCCAAATTCTTATTTACAGGTTACTTGAGATTGCCACGTCGCCTGCTTCGCAGGCTCCTCGCAATGACAGATTCACATTATGATATGAAAAAATCCATGTTCCTCTTCTACTTCTCCATCACCCTTGCCATTGGTTCGAGCGCGCTGTATCATTTCAGCGCCAAGAGCGTGCCGTCGAATATTAACTTTACCATCTCGCTGGTCGTGACCTACGCCGTCGCGCTCGGAATTACCATCGTTGCCACCTTCTTCTTCCCCGCCCAAAACGGACTGGCCTTCGAGTTGAAGCAGCTCAACTGGGCCAGTTTCGCGCTGGCCCTGGCCATCGTGGGCATCGAGTTCGGCTTCCTGCTGGTCTACCGCTCGGGCTGGAATCTGGGCATCGCCGCGGTGCTGGTCAACGTGGTCGCCTCGCTGATTCTGCTGCCCGTGGCGATCTTCCTCTTCAAGGACAAGATCTCCTGGGTAAATATTGTTGGGATTTTTGTCTGTCTGGCAGGGCTGGTCATGCTGAACTGGAAGCGGTGATGTTAGAAGAGACGGTGATTCTCTTCCGCCCAACAGGCCCAAAAGAATTAGAATTGGTCTCCGCCAGCGGATTCCGCCGCTGGCCGCCGCGCCTGCCCGAGCAGCCGATCTTTTATCCCGTGACCAATGAAGAATACGCCTGCGAGATCGCGGTCAAGTGGAATGTGCGTGAGAGCGGAGCTGGATACGTGACGAAGTTTGCGGTAAAGAAGAGCTTCATGGACCGTTACGCGGTCCACAAAGTGGGCGGTGACCATCACTGCGAGTGGTGGATCCCCGCTGAAGACCTGGAAGAACTCAACGAGAATATCGTTGGCTTGATCGAAGTCGTTAGAGAGTACAAGTAATGGATTTGTTCGCCCGTCTGAAATCCGCCGCCCGCATCCTGCTCAAGGGCGACCCAAAAAAGAATAAACGCAATCCCATCCCTGCCATTTGTTTAACCGGCCTGGTTATGCTACATTGAAAGAAAAAGGTTGTGCCCATGAATAAGATTGTGCTTTTCATGCTTTCGTTCCTCTTGTTCTTCACCGCATGTGCGCCTGCGCCCACTGCCACACCCGCACCCCTCGGATCCACATCCGCCTCTGTCGAGACGGTGGATGCCTTTTACAGGAAGATCAATGAAGCCCAGACGGAAGCAGACGTGCTCAACGCATTTAATCTGCTTACCACACTAGCGATGGGAAACCCCAAGATTGTACCTCTGGGTGATGCATCCAAGTTCCAGTCCAAATGGTGGAAAGTGAACGTGTCGTACAAACTCTACGACTGCGGTGCGAATGTGGTCCTTGTTGAAGAGACGCTTTATCCCAGGAGTGACAGTTCACCTGTCACTCCTACTCCGCCCCATTTCCTGCGTTTTGACCTTGTGCAAAATGAAGAAGGCATCCTGATCAACAATATAACCCGCGCAGACGCTCCCGGGGAAGGCTGTGTTCTTGTGCTTGAACGATAAATCATTGGAGATAAAACGCGAATGTTTTCCCGTCTAAAATCCGCCGCCCGCATCCTCATCAAGGGCGACCCAAAAAAGAATAAACGCAATCCCATCCCCGCCATCACACTTGAGGAAGTGGCCGAGATCAAACAGTTCTTCCCACGCGAGAAGTTCTTTATCTTCGGGCATGCGCGCTCGGGCACGACGCTGCTCATGCGCCTGGTGCGTCTGCACCCCGAGGTGCATTGCAACTATCAGGCGCATTTCTTCACGCGCCAGCCGCTGCTCAAGTCACTGGTCAACACGCCCGAGGCGGAGGAGTGGCTGACCCGCAAGTCCAACCGCTGGAATCAGGGCCGCGACCTGTCGCCGTTGGTGCTGCGCTCCGCCGCGGACTTCATCATGGAACGGGACGCCGCCCGCGAGGGCAAGCGCATCGTCGGCGACAAAAGCCCCTCATCCACCATCCACGGCCAGGCAGTGCGCGACATGCACGCCATCTATCCCGACGCGAAGCTGGTCTACATCGTCCGCGACGGGCGCGACGTGCTCATCTCGGAGCGCTTCCGCAACTTCGTGGAGGAGTCCAAATTCCTGACCGCCGAGGATAGGCGCATCATCGCGGACCTGCGCAAGGATCAGGCGCAATTCACGAACGGCACGCGTTCGATCTTCACCGAGAGCGTCATCCGCCGCGTGGCCTCGGGCTGGGCGAAAAACCTGAAAGAGACCGAGGATGAAGGCCGCCGCCTGTTCGGCGGCAACTACTACGGGATGCGCTACGAGGACCTGCTGGCCCATCCCTTCGAGGAGATGCAGAAGCTGTGGGCCTTCCTGGGCGTGGACTCCGACCCGTCGCTGGAGGCAACCCTCCGCGCCGAGATGGCCTCCAACCCTGACGAGGAGTGGCAGGCCAAACGCAACGGCGACATCTCCTCCTTCCTGCCCAAGGGACAGGCGGGCAACTGGAGCCGCCTGTTCACGCAAAAGGATCGGGCCGTGTTCAAGGAGGCGGCGGGGGAGATGCTGATCCGTTGGAGATACGAGAAGGATAAAACGTGGTAGGATGCAAAAAATCTGGAATTTTATCGGTACCCGTGAAAAACTGACCCTGCTCCTAACATTGATGACACTTGGTCTGGCGCTGATCGTGCCCGCGGCCTATTCGCATACATACCTGAGGGATGCGGATGCCCTCTCGGATTATTATCAGCACCTGCGTTGGGCAAAAGCCCTGCAACAACACGGGCCTGACGGCATCCCCGCCTTTGTCCAGGCCCACTCTGCCTGGGAACGGCTGCTCGTTTTCCTGAATCAAACGCTCGGGCTCTCCTTCGAGGGGGCGGGTTTCGTCGCGACCGTGGCCTTTGCGGAGTTGACCCTGCTCGTCCTGGTTTGTTGGTATTGGACGGCTCTCGCAAAGGGGCACGTGCCGGCCTGGAAGGTCATGCTGGCCGCGTTGGGCGTCGGCATGGCGGCGCCGGTCAGCCTGTTGTGGCCGCTGGATGGTTTGCTGTACCTGGGGTATATCGGCATGAACGTCTATCACAGCCCCACCATGTTCCTGCTCAAGCCGCTGGCCATCCTGCAATTCATGTATGCCTTGTGCTGCTTTTCCGAGGAGCATCGGCCGTACCTGTGGCAGGTGGCTGCCACTGCGCTGCTCTCAGCGCTGGGGACGTTCATCAAACCGAGCCTGGCGATCTGCATCCTGCCTGCCCTGGTTTTTTATGCCGCCTACCGTTTATGGAGAAAGGCATACGTACATACCCTGGCGTTGTTCTTTGGTGTGGGCCTGCCGACCGCCCTGGTGCTGGCCTGGCAGTTCGGCGTAACCTATTACGCCAATGAAGCGGGCGGAATCGGTCTCCTACCGTTTGGCGTGATGGGCGCGTTTTCCAACTATTTGGGGCTGAAGTTCCTCCTGTCGATCCTGTTCCCCCTATCTGTGTCGATCCTGTTCTTCAAACAGGCCAGGGGGGATGTGCGCTTGGTGTTGGGCTGGCTGGTCTTTCTATTCGGGGCCGTCTTCACCTATTTTTTCGCGGAAAATGAACGCCTGCTGGAAGGCAACTTTATCTGGAGCGGACAGATTACCCTGCTGCTGCTTTTTGCGGTTTCGACCCTCTTCTATCTGGAGGTTCCCAAACGGACGCAGTTCGAGCGCCGCTTTCCCGCGCTGCTTTGGGCCTTGCATATTGTCAGCGGGGTCGTTTATTATGTTGTCTGTGTTCTCGGCAACCCATATATTTAATAGAATGGCAGGTGCGTATGAAATTCCTGATTGCTGGTCTCGGCTCCATTGGCCGACGTCATTTTCGTAACCTGGTCGCCCTGGGCGAGACGGATCTCGTTCTGTTGCGCACCCGCAAGGCCACCCTGCCCGATGACGAGTTGGCGGGCTATCCCGTCGAAGCGGACCTGGCTGAGGCGCTGAAGCGGCACAAGCCCGAGGCGGTCGTGGTGGCCAATCCCACGTCGATGCATCTGGAGGTTGCCATCCCAGCCGCCGAGGCGGGTTGTCACATCCTGCTCGAAAAGCCCGTCTCCCACTCGCTGGAGGGACTCGATCTGTTGCAGCAGGCAGCCGCGAAGAGCGGGAGCCGCATCCTGGTCGGGTTCCAGTTCCGTTATCATCCCACCATCAACAAGGCGCGCGATTTGATCCAGGCCGGGGTGCTTGGGCGTGTGCTGACCGTCCACTCGCACTGGGGCGAGTACCTGCCAAACTGGCATCCGTGGGAGGATTACCGCCAGAGCTACGCCGCGCGCGCGGAGTTGGGCGGCGGCGTGATCGTCACGCTCACGCATCCGCTGGATTATCTGCGCTACCTGCTGGGCGACGTCGAAGCCTTGTGGTCGTTCAACGGCCATCTCTCCCCGCTCGAAGTGGATGTGGAGGATATGGCCGAGATCGGTTTGAGGTTCGTGAATGGGGCAGTTGGCGGCGTACATGTCAACTATTTCCAGCGCCCGCCGATTCACAAGCTGGAGATTGTCGGGACGCAGGGCACCCTGCGCTGGGACAACGCCGACGGCGTGCTGCATCACCTGCGCATGCCCGCCGAGTTTGGAACCTATACGGCCAATCCGCCTGCCGCGGTGGTGGAGCAGTTCCCCCTGCCCGAAGGCTTCGACCGCAATCACCTCTTCGTCGCGCAGACCCAACACTTCCTCGACGTGGTGAATGGCGCCCAACCGATTTGCGGTTTGAACGATGGCATCCAGGCCTTGAAGTTGGCGCTGGGCGCGAAGGAATCGCAGACTACGGGGCGGTTGGTTGAATTTTAGCCAAGCGGAGTGGACTAAGCAGAGGTGGGATCAGGAAGTGAACAAGGGCGTACCGATGCAGGTATGGCCTGTTTGTGAAAATTTCAAGAAGCCCCTGGTTCTGAGGAACCTTTGAATATTTTGCCTGTTAATGTCCAGGCTTCAGGGGCCAACTTATACAGAATGCTTATCGCCAGCCACTCGAACGGCTTGAGCAGCAGATAGGCCGAATCCGCCACAAAGGGATTCGTCATGCGCCGGGCGAGGGGACGCCCCAAAGTATCATACAACTTTCGAAGGACTCCATGCAGGCGCGGGGCTATGGCTTTCAGCGCCAGTTCGGCGCATTTGAGACGCTGTAACTGCGCGTTGACCCGCATGTGCGCGCCGCCGGGCAGGGTCACTTCGCGCGAGCCGACCAGGCGCGGATGTCCGTTCGCGGCGGCGGTGGCGATGTAACAATCAGGCGGCTGGGTCGGCAGTTGGGAGTACAGTTGCAGCGTGCGCAGAATGGACAGGCTCCAGGTGGCGGCGAAGCCTCCCAGCCAGGCTAGGATGCCGACTCCGCGCAGGCGGGTGAAGCGCGTCTCGTAATGTTTGAGCAGACGGTATCCCGTCGCGCCCATGATGAGCAGCGACCAGAACGGGGCCGAGGCGAACAGGAATCCGATCAGGAACAGGAACGGGGTGGAGAAGGCGTACGCGGGGGGAAAGGAGCGGGCGCGAATGGCTTCGAAGAGCAAGTAGCCCAAAAAGAGAAAAGCGGCAACCGCCAGCACGCCCAGACTCGTCCACAGGACGCCGATCTTACGGGCCAGCCAGCGCAGGACCGGCCAGGCGGTCAGCGGGGCGAGCCAGACCAGCAGCGCCAGCCAGAAAGTATCTTCCAGGGCAAGCAGGGCCAGGGCGGTGAATTGCAGGGCCAGCAGCGCGCCTGAGTAGATGCCCAGACGTACCCAGAAGGCCTGTGCCCATTTCGCGGGCGCGGCCAGCAGGAACAGCAGGGAGAGCACGGAATAGCCCAGCAGCGGCGCGAAGATCCACGAGGCCTCGGGCGAGAGCATCAACACGACGTAGGAGGAGAATTTCCCATCCTGCCACTCGGGTTTGAGGATGACCACGACGATGAAGGCGGCCAGGGTCAGGAGGGTGACCACGAAGGCCTGGGCGATGCGCCAGAAAATGGATTTGGGGACGGGCAGGGGAGTGGATTGCACTTCAGGCAGGACGGCGGGAGTTTCCATGAGATTTTCCTTGAACAAGATGAGATCCTTCGCTATGCTCAGGATGACATTCTCTTGAGAATCAAGTTGTACACTTCCTTCTTTTTCCATCCCGATTGGTCGGCTAGTTCCCCCGCCAGTTGCGAGGCGGCCTTTCCGCTTTGCGCCTCATCCTGAATTGCGGCCAATAATTGCTCCTCGATCCAGCGGCCGCCATCCACGGTTTGTTGTCCCTCCACCACCAGGGTGAACTCGCCGCGCGGTTCTTTGACGGTGAAGTGTTCGATGGCTCCGCTGATGCTTCCGCGCCAGGTCTCTTCGTAGAGCTTGGTCAACTCGCGCGAGACGGAGATGCGGCGGTCGCCCAGCGCGGAGAGCAAATCCGCGAGGGAGTCGAGCAGGCGGTGCGGGGTTTCGAGGAAAATGAGGGTGTAGCGCAAATTGGCAATTTGCGCGAGGGCTTTGCGCCGGTCTCCCGATTTGTGCGGCAGGTAGCCCAGGTACAGGAAGGCATCCGTGGGCAGGCCGGAGACGGTCAGGGCGGCGATGGGGGCCGAGGGACCGGGGACCGGCTGAACGTCGAAGCCGGCGGCCAGGGCGGCGCGCACCAATTCGTAGCCCGGGTCGTTGATGGCGGGCGTGCCCGCATCCGAGACGAGGGCCACGTCGCCTTCGATCAGCTTGCCCAGCACGTAATCCTGTTTGGTCAGCTTGTTGTGTTCGAAGTAGCTGGTGAGCGGCGTTTTGATCTCGAAATGCTTGAGCAGAGTCCCCGTGTGACGGGTGTCTTCGGCGGCGATCAGCACCGACTCGCGCAAAATGCGCACGGCGCGCGGCGACATGTCTTCGAGATTCCCGATGGGGGTGGCAACGAGATAAAGGATTCCCATGCGGCGATTGTATCACCGCGGGCCGGCGGGCGAATGGGATGTTGGTCATGACTGCGGCGGCGCGCGTGCTCTACCGCACTCGGGCGAAAATTGCGCTCTTTTAGAGGGCGGAAAGCGCAATTTTCACCCGTGGGTATTGTATAATGACAAAGTCGATGGGGCGACATTCATTCCACAGTTCAGGGGAAACGATCCGAAAGGAGGATCCGTTGGCCAAGGTAAATTACAACTACGAGAAGCGCCAGAGAGAGATTGCGAAGAAGAAAAAGAAGGAAGAGAAGCAGAAGGAAAAGCTGAACAAGAAGACCGTCAAGCCCCAGGAGAAACCTGTTCAGCCCGAAGAGAAGTAACTCACGGTTTCGATGAGTTTGGAAAGAGGCCAGTCTGGGGACTGGTCTCTTTGTTTGTTTGTCAAAGGGAGGATGCTATAATCCGCGGAATATTTCCGCGCCTGCCTTGCTCCCACCGACACTGCTCCCGCTGGATTTCAAATCCAGCGGCCTGCCCGTCAACACATGCGGCGGATTACAAATCCGCCGCGAGCAAGAGGAGACTGTTCGCTGGAGTTGTGATCCAGCGGCGTTGGCAGAAATATTTACTGCTCCTGTCATGCGGCGGAGTGCAAATCCGCCGTGAGCAAGAGGAGACTATTTGGAGGATTTCACATGATCGTCGTTTCGGACATGATGGGCACGTTGACCACAGGCTCGCCATTCCTGGGGCTGGTGGATTGGGTCAGGCACAACCAGAGCAAATGGCGCGCCAACTTTTACATGGCGTCCATTATGCCGTCGTATCTGCTGGCGAAAAATGGACTAATCGACTGGCAGGCCTGGGGACAGAAATTAATGGTGGATAGTCTTGCTTACATCCAGGATGCGGACGAGGAAAAGGTGCGTCACGCCTCGGAGTGGATCGTGGAGCATAACCTGTGGAAACAGCGCCGCGAGGATGTGGTGGCGCGGCTGACGGCGCACCGCGAGGCGGGCGCGCAGGTCTACATTGCCAGCAGCGTGGTCGAGCCGTTCATCGAGCCATTCGCGCGGCGGATTGGGGCGCAGGTCAGCGGCACCCCCGTGGAGATCAGGGACGGACGTCTGCGAATGACGGGCGGCCTGGTGGCGGACGAGAAGAAGCTGGAGCAGATCCTCGCCAAACTGGGTGTCTCGCGCGTGGACTTTGCCTACGGCGACACCGTGCTGGATATTCCCCTGCTCGAACATGCCGAGCATCCCGTGGCGGTTTATCCTGACAAGAAGTTAAAGGCGGTCGCGCTGGAGCGCGGGTGGGAGATGATCGAATGATTCCGTCATTGCGAGGGCGGCGCTCTTCCGCCCGAAGCAATCTCCGATTAATGGGGAGATTGCTTCGTCGGCCTACGGCCTCCTCGCAATGACGTGACGGGTCAGCCAGTATTCCTCAACCCCGCGGCGATGCCGTTGATGGTCAGGGCCATGATCTCGCGCAGGGGTTTCGCGTCCGCGCCCTCGGGGTCGGGCAGGGAGCGCAGGCGGCGCAGGGTTTCCACCTGGATGTAGTTCAACGGGTCGACATAGGGGTTGCGTACTTGCACAGCCTGGCGGGTGACAGGCTCCAGTTCGAGCAGGGCCTCGTGGCGGCTGATGCGCAGCACGGATTCGCGGGTGCGTTCATATTCGGCGCGGATGGACTCGAAGATTCCATCCGCCAGTTTTTTATCGGGGACCAGACTCACGTACAGGGCGGAGATGTCCATGTCGGCTTTGAGCAGCGACATTTCGGTATTGTTTAGCAGCGTCTTGAAGAACGGCCAGCCGTCGTACATTTCGCGCAGCAGGGAGGGTTCATCGATTGAAGCCAGCCCCGCGCCCAGGCTGTACCAGCCTGGCAGGTTGAAGCGGCTTTGCATCCACGAGAAGACCCACGGGATGGCGCGGATCTGGTTGACGGCGCCCGCCTTGGCGCGCGAGACGGGGCGCGAACCGATGCCCAGGCGCTTGATCTCGTCCAGGGGGGTGGCCGATTCCCAGAACTGGATGAAGCCTGGCGTCTCGTACACCAGCGAGCGATAGGCGCGCAGTCCCGTCGCGGACATGGACTGCATGGCCTCCCGCCAGCGGTCGGGGATGGGCTCCGCCTTTTGTGGCGCGGAAGCCAGGATGACCGCGCTGGCGATCTGCTCCAGGTGACGGTGGGCCAGGTCGGGGTTGGCGTAACGCGAGGCGATGATCTCGCCCTGTTCGGTGACGCGGAAGCGCCCGTTGACGCTGCCCGTGGGCTGGGCGCGGATGGCCTGGTTGGCAGGCCCGCCGCCGCGCGCAATCGTCCCGCCGCGCCCGTGGAAGATGGTCAGCTTGACGTTGAACTGGCGGGCAGTGCGCGTGATGTCCTCCTGCGCCTGGTAGAGCGACCAGTTGGCCATCAGGTAGCCGCCGTCCTTGTTGCTGTCCGAGTAGCCGATCATGACCATCTGCTCGTCGCCGTGCGCGGCCAGGTGGGCGCGGTACAGGTACGACTCGAACAGCAGGGTCAGAATCTTGGATGCGTCTTGCAGATCCTGGATCGACTCGAAGAGCGGGGCGATGGCGGGCATCTGGCGGCAGCCCGCCCATTTGGATAGCAGCATGACGGTCAGCACGTCGGCGGCGGCGTGGGTCATCGAGATGACGATCGGCCCGAGCAGGTCATCGCCGTAGACCTCCTGCACGCGCGCGATCAACTGGAACAGCGACCAGGTCTCGGCGGCGGAGGCGGTCACGCCCGGGCGGCTGGAAAGCTGCGGCGCGGGATTCGCCAACAGGCGGATCAGCAGCGAGGCGCGGGTCTCATCGGGCTGGTTTTCGAAATCCGCTTCGATCTTCAAGGCGCGCAGGATCTCCCCCAGGGCGGCATTCAGGCGGCCCGAGTCCTCGCGGATGTCGAGGCGCGCGGCGTGCAGGCCGAAGATGCGCATCTTCCAGATCGCGGTTCTAAGCTCGTCGCGCGCGAGGCTGGGCGGCAGGGCCGAGGCGATCAGCAGCAGCGACTCGAGCAGGCTGCGCTCGTCGATCAGCGCCTTATGCGGATACTGTCCCAGCAGGTGTTTGGTCATGTCGTCGCGCGAGGCCTCGGCCAGGTCGTTGGCCAGCAGGGACAGCACCAGGCGGTAGGGTTCGCTGGCGTAGCGCTGTTCGATGTAGGCCACGTGCGGCGGGAAGGGACGGCGGGCCCCGATCCATTCGAGCAGGGCGCGCGGCGGGGGGATGCGGCTGGCGCTCACGCTCAGGGAGCGTCCCAGTTCCTGCAACTCGCGGCGGTGATTCTCCACGGACAGGCCGCGGTGCAGGCGCAGCGTCTCGGCGGTCACGGCGCTGGTGACGTAGGGATTGCCGTCGCGGTCGCCGCCGATCCACGAGGCCAGCTTGAGCCAGCCCTCGGGGGCCTTCAGTCCCGGGTAATATTTTTCCAGCGCGCTTTCCAGGTCGCGATACAGGATCGGCAGAATGTTCCAGAAGAACGCGTCGACGAAGTACAGGCCCGTGCGCACCTCGTCGGGGACGGTCAGCTTGTCGGCGCGCGAGCGGTCGGTCAGCCACAGCGCGGAGATGGCGGCGCGCAAAGACACCAGCGCCTCCTGCCGTTCACGCTGCGAGAGCGCGTCCCCGTTGAGCTGGCGCAGCAGGGTGGCGATGCGCTCGGTCTTGGAGAGCACGGTGCGGCGGCGGGCCTCGGTGGGATGCGCCGTCAGCACCAACTCGATGGACAGATTCTCCAGCAGGGCCGACATCTCTGCGGATGTGACCCCGCGCTCCTTCAAAGTCTCCAGCGCATCGCCAATCGACTCGTGGATGGGTTCGGGGAAGAAGGCGTCCTCGCGCTGACGGAGCAGGCGCACGCGCTGGTGCTCCTCGGCCAGGTTGACCAGATCGAAGTAGGCGGCGAAGGAGGCGGCGGCCACGCGCGCGTCCCCGTTTTGCAGGGACGAGACCTCGGCCTGCAAGCGTTCCGCCGCGACGGCATCTCCGCTGCGCCGCGCCTTGGCCAGCGCGCGGATGCGTTCCTCGGTCTCGAACAGCTCGGGCGATTCGAGTTCCGAAATGACTTTGCCGAGCAGGTCGCCCAGCAGGTGGATGTTCTGTGAGAGATCCATATTGAACAACAGTATAGCAAAGCCGCGGCTGGAAACAAATACCCAATTGCTGCCCTCACCCCCTGCCCCCTCTCCCGTTTCGGGAGAGGGGGAACAGGTGGAAGCCACAATTCTCCCATCCCTCTTCCATACTTTGGGAGAGGGATGGGCAGGGGATGGGTGAGGGTGGATATTGACAGACAGCAGGCTGCCTGTTATCATAATAACCGAATAGTCATTCGGTTATTTTCGAGGAGCCATGTCCCCCAAGCCCGACGTCAGCGCCGAACGCATCCCAGTCATTTTGAATGCCGCGCTCAAGGTCTTTTCCAAAAAAGGCTTCGAGGCCGCGCGCATGGAAGACATCGCCAAGGCCGCCAAACTCAGCGTCGGCGGCGTGTATTGGTATTACAAGGGCAAGGACGAGATCATCCTGGCCATCATGGAGCGCCTGATCGACCGCGACGTGAACGACCTGCGCGGCCTGCTGGACGCCGAAGGCACCGTCCGCGCGCGGCTGGAGCAGTACATCAGCCTCAGCCTGGCCGAGGCGGTGGAGGCGCTGCCGATCACCTACGAGTTGTATTCCCTGGCGCTGCGCAAGGCCCGCGTGCGGAATCACATCCGCTCGTTCCTGCACACTTATCGCGAGGCGCTGGAGGCATTCATCCAGCAGGGCATCGGGCGCGGGGAGTTCAAGGCCGTCAATGCGCGCGACGCCGCGCTGACCTTTGCGGCGTTGTACGAAGGCACCCTGGAACTGACCCTGCTCGACCCGCAGAACGTGGATGCGCGGCAGGCGCTGCTGTCCTCGCTGAACCTATTGATGAACGGATTGGAAAACAAGGAGTGAACATGTCATCACGTTTTACCGACAAGGTTGTGCTCATCGCAGGCGCCAACGGCGGCTTGGGTTCCGCGTTTGCGCGGGCCTTTGCCGCCGAGGGCGCGCGGGTGATTTTGGCGGGGCGGAACCTCGCCGCGCTGGAGGCGGTCGCGGCCAGCTTGCAGGGTGGGGCGCAGGCCTGCGTCCTCGATTTCACCGACGCGGGGAGTCATGCGGGGCTGCGTCAATTCGCGCTGGAGCAGTTCGGGCGGGTGGACGTGGTCGTCAACGCCGTCGGGGCGGATGTCCGCAAGCCGCTGGAGGAACACACCCCCGAGGAAATCCAACGGCTGCTGGATGTCAACCTGCGCGGCGCGATCCTGCTCACACAGGCTTTCCTGCCGCACCTGCGCGAACGCAACGACGGCATGCTCGTCCACGTGGGCGGCTTCGCGGATGGGCGGCTGGCCTTCCCCTTTTACAGCGTGGATGCGGCGACGCGCGCGGGCCTGTTCACGTTCATCGAGGCGCTCAACCGCGAGTTGAAACTGGAGCACAGCCGCGTCCAGGTGGGGTACTTCTCGCCCAGCCCCGCCGATACCGAGGCCGAGCATCCCTTCCATCCCATCTGGCGCGAGATGGGCGTGAGCATCCTGCCCGTGGAAAAGATCGCCGCGGCGCTGCTGGCGATGATCGCGCGGCGGCGCAGGGTGGACATCATGGGCGGATTCGGCGCGCGCCTGTTTGCGGGACTCAACGCGATCGCGCCCGCGCTGGCAGATGCCCTGCTGCTCGACCAGTACGGCCGCACCCTGAAGAAGCACCTGGTCGACGGGAATCCAACCCCGCCGCCCGCCTCGCCGTGGATGATGCGGCTGGGTATCGCGCTGGTGGTCATCTCCACCCTGCTGTATGGCGGATTGCTGCTCCTGCCCTTCCTGTCCATCCCGACCGCGACGAAGCTGGCGGCCACGCCGCTGCTGATCCTGTTCGGCGAGGCCACCTTTTGGATTGGCGGCGCGCTGCTGGGCAAGGAAGTGGTCGCGCGCTACAAGCAATATTTGAATCCCTGCAACTGGTTTTGCAAACCCACGGCAGGATGAAAATTGGAGCCTTCCATGAAAACCAACATCGACTGGAACTACTCGGGCAAGCCCGATGAATTCTTCGGCACGGGCGCGACCATTGCGGAACGCGCCCTGGTCTGGACGGTGGGACTGTTCGCCACGGGCCTGCTGGGCTGGGTGGTGTGGAGCAAGTCCATCCCGTGGACGGTCTGGCAGTACCTCGCGGCGGGACTGCTGGCGCTGGACGTGTTCGGCGGGGTGGTGGCGAACGCGCTTAATAGCTGCAAGCGTTTCTATCACGCGCCGCTCCAGCCCGAAGAGACGGGATTGACACGCCTGGCGAAGAAGCCCCTGCTGTTCACGGCCCTGCATGTTCACCCGCTGCTGGCGGCTTTCCTCTTCGGCGGCAGTTGGACCTACGGCCTGTTCTGGTACCTGGCGCTGGTGCTGTCCGCGCTGGCGCTGCTGCAAATGCCGCTCTACCTCCAGCGTCCCGCCGCGCTGGGCATCATCCTGATCGCGATTTTGCTGAACCTGTACCTCCTCCCTCCCGTGTGGGGATTCGAGTGGCTGATCCCCGCCCTGTTCCTCAAGATCGTCTACGGTCACCTCGTGCGCGAGGAGCCGTATCGGCCGTAAATCGAGCTATAGTATTCCCCTCAATATTTGTGTTGAACACGCAAATTTTTTACGCCAGGACGCGAAGACGCGAAATTTTCAAGCGTCGTTCTTTGTGGCTCTGCGCTTTTAGCTGCGGCTGGAGGCGTGCTGTGACCAGGGATTAGGAACCATGAACCGGGATGTGTCTGGGTTGATCGTTGAAGGAATTTGTGGGGCTGGAAAGACAGCGCTCGTTCATGCTTTAACGCAAAGCGCCCCTTTCGTTCAGAAAAGTTACCTTTCATCCATCGTAATTTCCGAGCACCATACCTCGCGCATCCTGGAGCAAAAGCTATCCAGGGAAGGACTTGTGCCTGCTGACCATTTGGAAGTGCTTGAGTTCTATGTGCAGTTTTTTGAGCAGGTGTCTGAACGCTCCAGTCGAATGGATTGGAGCGCCAGGAATCGGACCAATCATCGTTTTCCGTTTTTGTTGGAGCGTTTTCATTTGACACATGTATTTCATTACGGGCTGGATTGGGAGTATGTAAGGCCAATCGATGTACGCCTTGCAAAACTAAACTGCAAGTTATGCATTCTCGAAGTCGACGAAGCCGATATGGAACAGCGGATCATTCTTGAGAGAAATAATGCCGGTTGGCAGCAATTCCTGCGCCAGTTCGGCAACTCGAATCTTGAAATCGTCGAGTATTATAAAAAACAGCAGGAGTTACTCTTTAACCTCCTCCCAAGAACCAGGATGGAATGGTTGAAGATCAATACCTCTCGCGCCTGCATGGATGAAATCGTTCCCCAAGTGCTTTCCTTTTGGGATATATGAGAGATGGAATACGGTTGGTTGATCCCCGCGCTGTTCCTCAAGATCGTCTGCGGCCACCTCGTGCGCGAGGAGCTGTATCGGCCGTAGGGGATTTGTTCAATAGCCTTCCGTTACGGGAGGCTATTGATTTTAAAAGGGCGGACATCTATAATGATGTCACGGTGTCGGATTTAGAGCATGGGATTTCCCCTTTAGAAGTTTGGTAAGGGCATGAAGGACAGGATTGTGAGTTGGGTCTTTGTCATGTAAAAAGTATTCAGTGGAAACGCTCTGCGCAGACACGTATAGGCGTATCGCTAACAGAATAATCAAAAAATACAAATAAAAATCGGTGCAAATGTTATGACGCAAATAGATTGGTCTCAATTTCTTCCAAGCATCGTTTCTGAATTAATTGCTACGTTGATTTTGGCAGTGGGTGGTATCGCAATTGCTTACTTTAGATCCAGTAAATTTAAAATATGGCTTAATAAATTATTTGCATATTTTGTATATATATTTAAATGGTTTGTGGTCGAAAAATGGTATTTTTCTTTGCCATTTTGTATCGTCATTGCGTTTGGAATAATTGTTTTTCGCCTATATTCAGATTGGAAAATCACCGCTTTTTCTTTTGCATTCTACATAATTGGGTTGCTCGGTTGGGGATTATCTAAAATTCACCAAATAATATTTATGAGCAAGAAGAAAGTAACTAATATAGCTAGAACAAAATTTATATCAATTCCCTTGCGACCAGGTTTTGGAAATTCATATCTAAAAGACCGTTATATAGACCCGCCAATTGGGGATGTTGTTTTAGGCGGAGCGCAATTTCAGTTAAAACAGGATGCGCTAATTTTTGATACAAACGACCCCAAACGTGATTATCAGCCTTTTGATTATGGCGGTTATCAAGTTGAGCTTCAACTTTCCGAAACGGTAAATCGAGTTAAATCAGCTTATTTCTTAATTAATTCTGGGAACAGCAAAATCATCTACGCAAATCGGAGCATGGGGAAAATTAGGCTTGTTTTCAAGGATGCACCCTCTATAGATGTTGAATTAATTTTAGGGAAAAATATCAGGGAATGGTGTCCAGGAAATGTGGGTGATTATGTTCGGGAAACTTCCAGTCCTGAAACAGTTACCAATGTATGGGGTGGGATGAGCAAAAATGGAGCAAATGCAGTAATTGACTGCTTGAAAATACCAGTGTATGAGTTTATGAAAGATTGTTATCTGGAAAAAATTACCTTTGTCCACAATTTTGTTCCTCAGTCACCAGATACAATGAAAGTACATTATTCTGTGTTCGGCATCTCTTTAGAAGTAGAATAAATTTTGTGCGATAAAAATGCGCCCAACAAATCGGCTATGGACATTTTGCAGATTTGGTAATGGCATAGCGTGCAATATGCTATGTGCAAACAATTTACGGCTTGAGTTTTATCTATTCCCAAACAGAGTCCACACCCGAGTGGGTGATGTCAATTCAAATAGTTAGTAGTTTCACATAGTACGTTGCAGTAAAAAAATCTATTTTCAAGAGATGTCATCATGAATTCATTATCTTTGGAACTGACTCAAACCATCAATTCAATTCTGCAAACCATCATAACGCTTGCAGGTATATTCTTTATAATTAAACAATTACGACAAGTCGAAATGTCAATCAAAGGTGAAGCCCATGATATGTTATCAATGCATATGCGGGAGATATTGGCAGTTTTTAAAGATTTCCCGAACCTTCGCCCATATTTTTATGAAAATAAACCAATAGATGAAAAAAACCCAAATTACGACCAAGTAATGATAATTTCAGAATATTATCTTGATCTTTTTGAGCATGTAATTCAAAAACGCATGACACTTCCTTCTCATTTGTGGGACACTTGGGAAAATTATATACACCGATTATATAAATCTAGCCCTGCTATCAGGGCGTTTATAGCAGAGCATCATGATATGTACACAAAAGAAGTGCTAATGCTAACTCTTCTTTCAGATCCACTACAAGTGTTAGATCGAAAATAGCATTAAGCGATTGGATATAGCTAGGATTTAGATTATAAAAAAACGAGTTTTTCTGCTCCCAGGCAGAGTCCACGCCCGGGCACAATGTCCGCTATCGCCGTTAGCCCGCACGTGCAAAGTAAAGAGTTTTCCGTTGCTCACATAGACATGAGGATATTATGAAATCTAGGTCGCTTACACTGATTATCTTGTCCATTGTTCTCCTTACAGTCTTATCTGGGTGCGGCACTTTTGTCTCTCCACCAACATTAACGGCTACCGCTTCAAGCACAGCAGTTCCTACATCAACACTGAAACCAACATCAACTCCTACACCAACGCAAATAGCGACCGAGACAACTACACCTATTGTAGAAAAAGAATTGCAACCTGCATACATAGAGACGATTGCACAACCTTATATGGATGTGGAAATTAATCTAAGCATTATTACCGATGAATCATTGAAGAGTTCTAATCCGCCTCTACACAAAATTTACATAAATCCCCGCTTTAATAATTCCAAAGGTGAAAATTCTAAAGATGCACTAGCTCATTTTGCAGCCCGTACTTTTTATAGGCTTTGGAGATCACGCCAGAATAGTCAAACTACTTCCGATGAGGATTTCAAAGCTTATTTACAACTTTGGTCGCTAGCGCAGAAGAGCAACGACCCCGTGGACTGGGGGAAGGTACAGATCGATGGGATCTGGGCTAATGATTTAAATGACGGTAATGGATACAAACCACAAGAATATACAATCTGGCCTATGTATACTGGCGATCTTTCCCAGATTCCTTCAGGCGTAAGGGCGATAACAGAATTTGGTGTGGCATTTGTAAGAATCAATAAAATGAAAAATGTCACTATGTGGCAGGATAACGTTTATGGCGTAGGAATGGGAACTAATTTGGACAGCAATAAACTCTACGTATACATGGGTTTGTATGGTGGAGATTCTTCGGGTGGTTGGAGTATAACTTTTAATTTGCCTTATTCGATGTGGTGGTTAAAAACAAATCACGGTGGTTCATATAGCGGTTATGGTCCAGGCGTGGATATGGAATTATTTAAACTACTAAACAGTGGTCACCCAGGGGACTGCTGTTACAAGGCTGCACTTAAAATAGATCCTCCGACGAGATATGAAAGTATATATAATCCTTAGACGGGCTAATAAAGCGTGGTGTGTCCTGATAAATCATCGTCTGCTTACTGGTCGCGAAGCGAGTCCAGTTCTGGTAAGGGGCAGGCTGTCTTGAGTTTTTCCTGCTCCCAGGCAGAGTCCACGCCCGGACACAAGTTCCGCTAACATAGGCGGGCAGCCCGCCCATTGAATATCGCGCGGAAAAAAACATAAAGAAGGAAACCGCCATAATGAGCATGGACATTGCCCAATTTCATCCCGTCAACACATTTGTAAGCGCGGACAGGCTCGCAGGGCGGGAGACCCTCCGCGTTACGAAAGATCCCAAGGTCGAGGCGGTCGACGAGGCGACATTTGCGAAGCTGACCGCATCCGATTTCAGAAATGGGACGATCGAAGTCAAGGTGCTGAGCAGGCTGTTGGTAGACGCTCCCGGGTACGCCCGCGGGTTCATCGGCGTGGCTTTCAGGATCGACGAGAGTAATTCAAAGTTCGAATGTATGTATATTCGCCCGACCAATGGAAGAGCCGATGACCAGCTGCGCAGGAATCGCTCCACGCAGTATTTCTCGTATCCAGATTTCAAATTCGACCGTCTCAGGCTCGAAGCCCCTGGACTCTACGAATCCTATACGGACATGGGCCTTGATGAATGGATCACGCTCAGGATCGAGGTCAGGGACGAGAAGGCAAAGCTCTACTTGAATGGACAGTCCCAGCCGGTCTTGATCGTGAACGATCTCAAGCATGGCGCGGATGCCTCGGGCGGCGTCGGGCTGTGGGTGGACATCGGCACGGAAGGACATTTTACTGATCTGAAGGTCGAAAACGCCTGACCTTCCCGAAAAGGGAAAATCAGGAACCAGCAGTTCCCTATCATCCTTGCGGTCACCGATTGCGTTATCCCCTCTCTCAAAAACGCAAGTTGTGACCGCGCTGGGCAGCGAAACAACACCTTACCAAAGTCCCATGTTTGAATCAGGGCAATTTGATATAGTTTGCTGCACAAATCCCAGTTCGTCCGCGGAAAGGAATTGAAAATGTTGATCCCATTGATATGTAAACAGTGCGGCGGCAAACTCGAAGTCGAACAGTCCCAGGTCTTCGAGTCTGGCGACACCATCCTCGTACTGGCCGATCAGACCTTCACGTGCCCGCATTGTGGAACGAAATACCTGCCAGGAGAAAAAGTCAAACGCGGTCCTGGGAAAGTGGTCATATCCATTGGCGGCAGCGTGAGTGGTTCGAATATCGTGATCGGAAACGGAAATGTTGTCAGCAAAGCTCCCAAAAAGTGGTGGCAATTTTGGAAGAAATGAGCGGAGGCCAGGCAGGGCGGGCGGCTCCTCATGGCCGGGCGTCCATGGGGCTCCTGGGCCTATCGTTCCATATAGAAAATACTTGCCATCATAAGGAGAAGTCAAGATGAAGCTGCCCAGGTTTTTCCGAAAATTCACCCCCATTGCAGGCGTGGTCGCGATGCTGGCGATGGCTGCGCGGGTGCTTTTTGACGATGCCGGGCTCAGTTTGCCGTCCAGGCTGTCAGAGTTCGTGTTTATAGCGTCCCTGGCCGCCTTCGCGGTCTCATTCATTGGCATGCTTGTCTTTCGCAGTATCGTGAATGCGCTCCTGCATCGCTTCGGCGAATCGGGCACGGCCATCGTGCGGGCCGTCGAAGGAACGAACGAAAGCGTTAATCGCGTTGGAGTGTACCGCGTCAAGCTGGAGGTTCATCCCTCGGGCGGCGCGCCATTTGTGGCGGTTGCCGAAGATGCGATTCGCATCGTGAATATGATCGACCCCGGGGATATGGTTTCTGTCAAATACGATCCGCGCACGAAGGAAGTCGCGCTGGTGATGCCCAGGAAGATGAAACCGATCAGGGAAGACTTCTAAACTGGTGTACGTTAATCAAGTCAGCGACGGGCGGAAGACGCACCGTCAGCCATTGATTTGGGGCAGGCTGCTGGGGCCTGCGGCAAACATCGCGCGCGTGACTGCGGGGTTTCCCGCTCCCGGGCAGAGTCCATGCCTGAGCATTGGAGTGCAACCTAAAGATGGATAACTCCCTGGTCTACGTCACCGGCAACGAATTGAAGTACAAAGTGGCCCTGCAAGCCCTGCAAGGCTCGGGCATTTCCCTGGAGCGTAAGTCCCTGAATACGCCGGAGATCCAGAGCAGCCGCGTCGAGGAAATTGCGGAATGGTCGGCGGTTTGGGCCAGCCGGCAGTTGAATCAGCCCGTTGTCGTGATGGACGCGGGCTATTACATCGAGGCGCTCAACGGTTTCCCCGGCCCGTTCATCAAATATGTCAATGAATGGTTCTCTGCGGAGGATTATCTCAAATTGATGCAGGGCAGGGAGAATCGCCGCGTCGTCTTGCGGGACTGCCTGGCCTACTGCCGTCCCAACGAAAAGCCGACCCTCTTTTGTCAGGTGCATCACGGGGAAATGGCGGTCAACCCCGGCCGCCGCAATGGCACCTCCATCGACCAGATATTCATCCCGGCAGGATTCTCGCATCCCATCTCTGAAATCCCTGCGGATGAACTGCTGTCCTACTGGAGCAATACGACGGTCTGGCAGGAACTGGCAGCCCATCTTGAAAACCTTCCGCCTGCCGGCGGCTGACTCCGCGTGGGGTGGACGCCTGGCATGGGAGAGCATGATCAGCTTGTTGGGGAGGGATCTGCCCGGAAGATAATTCCGGAATGGCCCCCGCCTGGGTTATCATTGGCCCCAAAAAGGAATTCGGCATGGAAAACATTCTCTTGATCATTTTGATCGGTCTGGCCGGGGGCATCGCGGTTGGATTGCAGAGTCCGCTTTCGAGTTTGATGAGTCAACGCATCGGCACGCTGGAGAGTGTTTTCATCGTCCACATGGGCGGGGCGCTGGCGGCCCTGCTGCCCCTGTTGTTCTACAGCGGCGGGAAACTGGGCCAGTGGCGCAGTGTGCCCTGGTACGCGCTGGCGGCAGGCGTGTTCGGGCTGGTCGTCATCGGGGCGGTGAGCTACATGATCCCCCGCATCGGCGTGGCGGCTTCGATCGTCACCATCGTGGCGGGACAATTGCTGGTCGGCACCCTGCTCGACCACTTCGGCCTGCTGGGCGCGGTCCAGCGTCCGCTCGACCTGACGCGCGTGCTGGGGTTGGGGGTCGTTCTGGCCGGGGTTTGGTTGACGGTCAGGTAGAAAAATAAGTTCCAGTTTTAGGATGAATACAGGACGGCCTCCCGCCGAGACGGGAGGCCGTCCTGTTGATTCTTTTAGCGCGCTCGTGTGCCTATGGCGCAGTGGGGGTGGGCGTGACAGGCTCGGTCGGCGGGAGCACCTCGGTCGAGGTTTCGGTCGGCAGGGGCGTTTCGGTGGGGAAGGGTGTCCCCGTCGGTTCGGGAGTCTCCGTCGGCGCGGGGGTGTCTGTGGGGGCAGGCGTGCTGGTCGGGGAGGGCGTGGCCGTGACGATATCCGTCGCTGTGGCGGTGGGCGAACTGACGGGTGACGGCGTGGAGGTCGGGGTGGTCAATTGCTCGGGCAGGAGTCCGCCCGCGGTATATTCGATGTGCAGCAGGGGCGCTCCCGCGGCGCTGCCTTCGAAGGCCTGCGCCACCCGTTTGTTGCTGCTGCCCGTGATGACGAGGGCCAGCGCATTTCCAGAGGCCCAGCCGGCCTGGTTCACGATCTCCTGGATCACGGGGGACAGGTCGGGCGTGCGTTGATCCAGGCCGCTTGCGTTGGCGGTCGGCCAGGCGGGAGGCGTCCACGCGGTGGAGGCTGCCGTGCGCGCCCGCATGGACAGGTCGTGGGCGGCGCTCGAAAAGGCGGCGGCGTTCGGGCTGGCCTCGCCCTGGATGGACAGGTTCACGGCCGTGGAGGAGGTCTCGTCCACCTTGAACTGGAGGTAGGCGTTCACGATCGTGGCGCCCGCGGGCAGTTTGACGCCCGTAAAGCGCAGGCCGATCACCTGCAGGCTGGAGTCGTAGATTAGTTCCAGGTCGCTGCTGTCGAGGTAGACACTGCCCGAGGCGCCTTCCTCGGCGTCGTCGTTGCCCGCGGCGATGCGCAGGTCCAGGACGGTGACGCCGCGGTGGATGGGAGTGGCCGTCTGGCCCGACGCGGTCGGCGTGGGCGGCTTCAGGGTGGGAGCCGACGTTCGGGTGGCGGTGGCGGTTTTGACGGCGGTTTTGGTCGGGGTGGGGGAGGACGGCGTGACCGTCGTCGGGCTGTTCGTGGATTCCCATGCGCCCACGTCGGGCAGGGTGTCGCGGGTGCGGCTGTTGATGTCGACGGCGACTCCCAGCGTGGCGCCTGCGTTGACGCCCGGCGAGGTCTGCGCGGGCAGGAACGAGGCCAGGGTATAGCCCGGGGTGCTGAGGAAGTTCGCGGTGGATTGGTTCTTGACCACGGTGGCGTTGGCGGGGGCGATGGCGCCGCCCACGAGATTGTTCCCGATGACGATGTCGCTGTTGGCGGGCTGGCTGCTGATCGAGATGGCCTTTCCGCCAGCGTACACGTTCCAGATGGTATTGTGCGCGATGAGCGCGCCCACCAGGCCGCCATTGGGCACCCCGGATTCCACGCCGTAGAAGTTCAGGCCCTTGCAGCCATAGGAAATATTGTTGACGATGGTCAGGTTCGAAAGCTGGCCGCCCCAGCCCGAGTAGTACTCCTCACCGATCAGGATCCCGCTGGCCGGCTGCCCGGAGCGGTAATAGTTCGAGTCGCTGGTGCAGTACGAAAAACTTTTTTGCAGCGTGACCTGTTTGCTGTTGTCGATGTAGAAGTTGGCGCTGAAATTGTCGTAGGCGGTCACGTTCGAAATGGTGACGTTGATCCCGCGCGTGACGGCCAGTCCCTCGCCGCAATTGTGGAAGACCTGGCCGTTCGAGATCTGCACGTCCTCGCCGCCGACCGAGACCTTCAGCCCGGAGCCCCATGACCCCGTGCCCGTGCAGGCGGAACCGCTCTTGTTTTCATTGACGTTGTCATGCACCGAGAAATTGCTGAATTTGATGTGCTTGCCGCTGATCGCGATCCCGTGCCCCGTGGCGCCTGCGATCTCCAAATTCGTCAGTTCCACGTAAGAGCCTGTGACGGTAACCCCCTTGACGCTGGCCGGCCCGTTGACCTTGATCGGCTGGGCGGCCGTGCCCGATTTGGTAATTTGCAGGGCGGCATTGTAGTTCCCGGGCAGCAGGAACAGGGTCTTGCCGGCCGCCAGGTTCTTTGCGCCCGTGCTCATCGAACAGGGCGCGGCCTGGGTGCAGCTGGTCCCGCTGCCCGTGCTGGATACGTACAGGGTACCTGTGGATTGCGCCTCTCTGGCGGCGCTGACCGTGAAGGTGCTCCCAAAAACCAAGGTTAAACCGGCAAGGATGCTCAGGAAGCGCTGGAATGGAAGTTTCATTTTTCTCCTGGTGGAAAATCTGCCAAAACGAACCGGACAGACCTCCTCATTTTTTTGACTGCAACCCGGCAGTCCGCTGATAAAGGGCTCTCGCCTTGTCAGCCTGTATTATGGTTTGTGAAGGAAGTCACTGCATAGGACCGGAGTACTAAAAGCGCCTACAGACCTGTTAACTCGACAGAATGGAAAAGTGGGATTCTGAATTTGGTGAACAAAAAAAGCCCTTTCCAGGGGCTTTCTGTGAATACCATTAATCCCACCCGACTTTTTTGTAGGTTCCCGCTTTCGGCTCTGATTGAACCTGTTTCCGCCAAAATGGCTCCCTTTGCAGCCGACCCATGCGGGTCCGGACAGGGGGCTTGGCGTATAATTTGCCCTTGGATCACACGTTTTAGAGGAGCGCAAATCATGCTGAACAACCGTCAATTGGCCGATACGTTCACCCTGATCGGAAATTTAGTGGAGATCAAGGGTGAAGTCATTTACGTCATCCTGGCTTATCGCAAGGCGGCGGAGAGTCTCGCCAGCCTGCCGCGCGAGACCAGTGAATATTGGAAAGAGGGCAAACTGCGCGAGATCCCCGGCGTGGGCAAGGCCATCGCCGAGAAGATCGATGAACTGCTCACCACAGGCAAACTCGAATTTCTGGAAAAGCTCAAAGCGGAAGTGCCCGAGAGTCTGGCAGGCTGGCTGCAAGTGCCGGGGCTGGGACCCAAGAAAATCGCGTTGATCTGGAAGACGCTGAACATCACGACTCTCGCAGAACTGGAAACCGCCGCCAAAGAGGGGAAACTGCGCGGCCTGCCTGGGATGGGCGCCAAATCGGAGGCGGCCATCCTCGAAGGGATTGCCTCGCTCTCCCGCCGCTCCGGGCGGATTCCGCTTGGACGGGCCTACCCGCTGGCGCAGGAGATCATCCGCGTGCTCGAAGGCGTGGACGGATTCGTCGCGGCGGAACCGGCCGGCAGCCTGAGGCGGATGCGCTCCACTGTCGGCGATCTGGACATCCTCGTCGCGGCGCAGGAATCCGCGCCGGTGATGGAGGCCTTCGTCAACCTGCCAGGCGTCAGCCGCGTGCTGGGTAAGGGCGAGACCAAGGCCAGCATCGAGTTCAGCGACGGGGTGCGGGCGCAGGTTTGGGTGCATCCGCCCGAGAAGTTCGGCACGGCCCTGCAATACGCGACCGGCTCGAAGGATCACAACGTGCAGTTGCGGCAGATCGCGCTGGCCAAGGGACTCTCGCTCTCGGAACATGCGCTGACCCGCACCGACGGCAGCGGCGAGATTTTGTGCGCCACCGAAAAGGAAGTCTACGAAACGCTCGGCCTGCCGTGGATCCCGCCCGAACTGCGCGAGGATCGCGGCGAGGTGGCGGCGGCCAAAGCAGGCAAACTCCCGAAGCTGATCGAAGTCAAAGACATTAAGGCCGACCTGCAAACCCACTCCACCTGGAGCGACGGAAAACTGACGATGCTCGAAATGGCGCGCGCGGCGGCGAAACGCGGCATGCAGGTCATCGCCTTCACCGACCATTCGGTCAGCCTGGGCGTGACGGGCGGCCTGAGCATGGACGATCACAAGAAACAGGCCGCCGAGATCAAGAAAATCCAAAAGCAACTTGGCGATGAGATTCTTGTCCTGCACGCCACCGAGGTCGAGATCAAGGCCGACGGCGCGCTGGATTACCCCGATGAATTTCTGGCCTCGCTCGACCTGGTGCTGGCCTCATTACACACCTCCCTGCGCCAGCCGCGCGAGAAGGTCACCCAGCGTTTGCTCAACGCCATCCGCAACCCGCACGTGGACATCATCGGCCACCCCACGGGACGGCTGATCCCCGAACGCGAAGGCGCGGATTTGGACATGGACGCCGTGCTCAACGCCGCCGCGGAAACGGGCGTGGCACTGGAGATCAATGCCCATCCCGCCCGCCTCGATTTGGACGACGTGTACGCCCGCTGCGCGAAAGAGATGGGCATCCCGATCAGCATCAACACCGACTCGCACTCCGAGCAGGATTTCGACAATCTCTTCTACGGCGTGGCCATTGCCCGCCGCGCCTGGCTGACCAAGGCCGACGTGATCAACTGCTGGTCGACGGATAAGTTATTGAAGTGGCTGAAGAAGAGAGGGTAAGCCAAAAGCTTTTCCATGACTGAGTCCGCTGAGCGCATGGAGCCAGCACTAATTTCCTCAGTGTCTCCATGCCTCAGTGGTTGAGTTTTATCTGACAAATAGGGGATTTTCTGGACGGCTGAATGAGCTATAACCAGCACCAGCATCGGAAACAAAAAGGCCGGGCCGCAAGCCCGACCAACATTCCTCCAGCGGAGAGGTTATATGGAAAAATACGTCAGCGTCGGGGTGGCTGTCATCATTACCAAAGGTAAGGAAGTCCTGCTTCTGAAACGAAGGAATGTGCATGGTGCCGGGACCTGGTCCACGCCGGGCGGGCATTTGGATTATGGGGAAACGCCTGAGCAATGCGCGATCCGTGAACTCAAGGAAGAGACGAACCTCGACATCAGCGAGGTCAAATTCAAGGCGCTGACGAACGATGTCTTCGAACAGGAAGGCAAACATTACATCTCCATCTGGATGGAGGGCCGATATGCGGGCGGCGAGCCCATCGTCAACGCAAAGTATGAATCCTCTGAAGTGGGCTGGTTCGCTTGGACCGACCTGCCCCAGCCACTCTTTCTCCCCTTCCAGCATTTGCTGGAGGGGAATTCCTATCATTGAGGTATTATGTTGAAATTTCTCAAACCCTCCCTGCTCAAGATCGTCGTCGCCCTCGTCCTGTTCCTCGGCCTGACCTGGCTGTGGGGCTTGAAGAACATGTTCATCATGGACGCCTCCTTCCACGGCGTGCCGCTGACCTATTTCACGGTCTGGGGTCCCTGCCAGGTGGGACAGAATTGCTCCGAGTTCAACAACGTCAACTTTGCGCTGGATATCGTTTTCTGGTATCTAGTCAGCGCCTTTGGGGTTGAGTTGATTCAGAGATGGAGAAGGAAACCATGAGATTCCTGAAGCCCAACCTCGTCAAGATCGTCCTGGCGGTTGCGTTGTTTCTGGTCAGCGGCTATTACTGGAAATTCATCGGCATCAGCGATATTCATCCGTTCGGGGCGCCGTTCTTCGCCACGGTTGCGACTTACAACTGCGGTCCCGCCATCGATCCCTGCACGGAGGTGCGCTGGGGCGGCCTGGCCGCGGACCTCCTGATCTGGTACATAGTCGGCGCGTTGGTCGTGGAGTGGTTCACCCCAAAAAGGAAGTAACGATGGATGAAAAGAAGCAGCTTCCGGGCTGGGTGGGCGGCTGTGTTGGTGCGCTCATGGCGTTGATAATCCTGGGGACGGGGTTGTTCATTATCCTGATTTCCACCAACCTCCTCCCTTTCCCCGAGGAAAATTTCAAAGCGCCGCGGCCCGTTATCACCGCGGCCGGGCTGGTCTTCTTCCTGGCGGGTTTCCTGATGTTGATGGGCATGATCTTCTCCACCGGGGAATTGCGCCTGCCCGTTATGCAGTGGATCCAGTTCCTGCTGGTGCTGGCCGTGATGGTCGCCTTTTCGGGTGTGTTGCTGTGGGCGGGCTTTGGCCCGGGCGAGCATGAGTTCCAATCCTCGGTCGGAGCGGGTCCCGTCTCCGTGCGCGGACAGGGGAACGAATTCGTGGGCCGCCTCCTGTTTGGCGGATTCGGCCTGTTGAGCGGATTGGGCACTGCGTGGTATGCTTACACCCAGACGAACGGCCTGATCCACGGACGCTTCAAATCCATCTTCGAGCGCAGGCCGGGCGGGCAGGACTGACCCTTGCGCAGGCGGGGTTTTTGATATACAAATGGGCGTTTCGGCCTCCACGGCCCGCTGAAACTTCTGCCGCGGCCAAATCCCTGTGAGGCTGAACGATCCATTGACCTTCATTCGCAAGAGTTCAATCGAACAAGCAAGATAGTGGAGACACCATGATAAACGAAACCATTGCTGCCGGGGAGGTCCGTTTCTTTAGCGGAAGTTCCAACCCCCATCTCGCGGAGAGCATTGCCGCGAAGCTGGGCGTCCCCCTCGATGAAACCAAGATCACGCGCTTTAGCAATGACAACATGTACATCCAGCTCGGCGCCAGCGTGCGCTATCGCCGCGTGTACATCGTCCAGTCGCTGTCGCAGCCGGTCAACGATCACCTGATGGAATTGTTGATGATGATCGACATCGCGCGCGGGGCGGCGGCCTCCGAGATCCACGCCATCATCCCGTACTTCTCCTTCGGCCGTTCGGACAAAAAGGACGCGCCGCGCATCTCCATCACCGCCCGCCTGGTGGCCGACCTGTTGAAGACCGCCGGCGCCACGCACGTGATGAGCATGATGTTCCATTCGCCGCAGGTGCATGGCTTCTTCGGCGTTCCCACCGACCCGCTAAGCAGCCGGCCTGTTTTCAAGGAATACCTCTCCCAGCATGACCTGAGCGGGGCGATCATCGTCGCGCCCGACATGGGACAGGCCAAGTCCGCGGCGCGCTTTGCGCGCACCCTCGACCTGCCCGTTGCGGCGGGCAACAAGGAGCGCATCTCGGATACCGAGGTCGTCATCAGCGGGTTGATCGGCAACCAGGTGCGCGGACACAAGCGCGCCCTGGTCTACGATGACGAGATCGCCACGGGCGGCTCCATCGAGGAGTTGAGCCGCGTGCTGGTCAACGAGGGCGTCGAGGACATCATGGTCATCTGCACGCACGGCGTGTTCAGCCGCAACGGACTCGAACGGCTGGCGGCTGTGCCGCAGATCAGCGAGATCGTCACGACCGATACGGTCTACATCCCGCCCGAGAAGACGCATCCCAAACTCAAGGTGTTATCGGTTGCGCCGGTCTTTGCCGAGGCCATCCGCCACAACTTCAACCGCGAGTCGATCAGCGACTTGTTCGTGTTCGGTGAGTGAAACGCACCCTGCCGCCTGAATGAGCATGATCGAAACCCCCCGCCTGCGTCTGCTCCCGTTATCCGAGCGGCAGCTTGGCCTGTGCCTGCACAACCTGCCCGCCTTCGAGAATGACCTCGGTTTTCCGTTCGCGCGCGAGGTGGTGGACATGGCCGTGCTGCGCGCGCTGGGGATGAAGCTCAGGAAGATGAAGCTGGCGGCCCCGTCCACGCACGAGTGGTACACCTACTGGCTGATCGTCCTGAAGGAGGAGCGCGCCGGCGCGGGACTGGCCGGCTTCAAGGGCTTCCCCGACGAGGGCGGCGCGACCGAGATCGGGTACGGGATCGCGCACAGGTTCCAGAACAAGGGCTATATGACGGAGGCCGTCCGCGGGCTGGTGGACTGGGCCTTCACGCATCCATTCTGTCGGGCGGTCACGGCCACCACGGTCAAAAATCCCGCTTCGAACCGCCTGCTCGAAAAGCTGGGCGCGCAGCTTGTGGAACAAAGGGACGGCTCCGCTTCGTGGAGGATAAACCGTCCATAAGTGACTGTTCACCGGGCGCGGAATACCTGTATAATTTAATGGTCCTTTCGATGTAATCTGAGGCAGCCTTTGTATAATATCCGTAACTCAACAAGGAGACACGTATGATTGGAAAAGCCATGCAAGACGCCATGAACGAACAGATCAACAAGGAGTTGTTCTCCGCCTACCTTTACCTCTCGATGGCCGCCTACCTCGAGGATCGCAGCCTGCCCGGCTTTGCGCACTGGATGCGGGTGCAGGAAGCCGAGGAACGTGAGCACGCCATGAAATTCTATGACTTCATCATCGAGCGCGGCGGGCGGGTGGCCCTCAAGGCCATCGACGCTCCGAAGAGCGAGTGGAAATCCACCATGGAAGTGGTCGAGGAAGTCGCCGCCCACGAGGCCAAGGTCAGCGCTTCGATCAACGCGCTCTACGAGCTGGCCCTGGCCGAGAAGGATTATCCCGCCCAGATCATGCTGCAATGGTTCATCACCGAGCAGGTCGAGGAGGAGAAGAATGCCGCCGAGATCGTCGCCAGCCTGAAGATGATCGAAGCCCACGAGACCGCCGTCCTGCAACTGGATCACCGTTTGGGGAAACGCGGTAACAGCTAACGATACGATAAAGACCCTAAAGGTCTGACCGACCTTTAGGGTCTTTTATTTTTTGGAGACTTCATGGACGAGATCATCATCCGCCGCGCCACCGCCGAGGACAAACCCGACTGGCTGCGCATGCGCCTGCTGTTGTGGACCTACGCCACCGCCGACGGCTTCGAATCGCAACTGGACGGGATCCTGGCTGACCCGAATCAGGCCGTGTACATGGCTTCGTTCCCCGACGGGAGGCGGGTCGGCTTCATGGAAGTGGGCATCCGCAACCATGCCGAAGGCTGTGAGCACAGTCCCGTGGCCTACGCGGAAGCCGTCTTCGTGGACGAGGATCTGCGCGGGCGGGGCCTTTCGCTGCGGCTGATGCAGGCCGCCGAGGATTGGGCGCGCGAAAAAGGCTTCCAGGAAATCGGCTCGGATACCTGGCTGGAGAACGAGGCCAGCATCCAGATGCACCTCAGGCTGGGCTACGAGGAAATGGAACGTCTCGTGCATTTCGTGAAAAAGTTATAATAAATCCCTCCGCCCAGAGCGGAGCCGCGCGCTCTTCGCAAGGCGCAGTCGAAGGGCGCTTCGCCTATCGCGGGATACCATCCCGCGCCACAGAAAAAATATGAAAAACTTCCTCATCTACGGTTCCTACGGATACACGGGCCAGCTCATCGTGGAGTTGGCGGTACAGAACGGCATGCAGCCGCTGCTGGCGGGCCGCGATGAGTCGCGCCTGAAAGCCCAGGCGGCGCAATACGGCCTGGACTACCGCGCCTTCGACCTCTCCAACTCCGCTGCGCTGGACTCGGCCCTCGGCGAAGTGGACGCCGTCCTGCATTGCGCGGGGCCGTTCGTGCTGACCTTCCGCCAGATGGCCGAGGCTTGCCTGCGCACGAAACGCCACTACGTGGACATCAGCGGCGAGATCGAGGGCTTCGAGGCGCTGGCCGCCCTGGATGAACAGGCCAAATCTGCAGGCATCATGCTGCTGCCCGGCGCGGGCTTCGACGTGGTGCCCACCGATTGCCTGGCGGCGCATCTCCAGACGCGCCTGCCCTCGGCCACGCACCTGCGACTCTTCATCCGCACGGTGGGAGCGGGCGTCTCGCGCGGCACGGCCAAATCGGGCATCGAGAACATGCAGCGCGGAGGACGCATCCGCCGCCAGGGGAAGATCGTCAGCGTGCCGCCTGCCTGGAAGATGCGCCCCGCGGATTTCGGGCGCGGTCCCGTGCAGACGGTGTCCATTGGCTGGGGCGACGTGTCCACGGCCTATTACAGCACGGGCATCCCCAACGTCGAGACCTACATGGCCTTCCCGCGCGCGATGGTGAACGGACTGTATCTCCTGCGCTGGTTCGGCCCGCTGATGTATTCGCGGCCTGTAAAGAATCTGCTCAAATCCCTGTTGAACATCGCGCCGCCCGGTCCCGCCGAGGAAAACCGTAAGCGCGGACTGGCTCTCATCGTCGGGGAAGTGAGCGACACCACGGGGCGCACCGTGCGGAGCCGCCTCCAGACGAGTGAAGGCTACTCGTTCACCGCCCAGACCACAGTCGAGATCATGCGGCGCATGTTGGCCTCCGATTGGAAGGCAGGCTTCCAGACTCCCAGCCAGGTCTACGGCGCGGATTTCGTCCTGCAATTCCCGAAAGTGAAACGTGAGGACCTGTGAGATACTTCATCCTAATTCTGCTCGTGTTGACTGCCTGCTCCGCCCCTTCCACCCAGGAGGTTGAGATAACCCTGACCCCTTCCACACAGGAGGTTTCGATGACCCTGACCCTCTCCAGCAACGCCTTTGCGCCTGGACAATCGATCCCCGCCAAATACACCTGCGATGGCCGCGACCTCTCACCCGACCTGGCCTGGACGGAGGCGCCCGCGAACACAAAATCCTACGCGCTGATCGTGGACGACCCGGATGCGCCGATGGGTACCTGGGTGCATTGGGTGGTTTTCAACATTCCCGCCGCGACGATAGGTCTGCCCGAGAGTGCGGGCGTTTCCCTTCCAGCGGGCGCATTGCAGGGGAATAACTCCTCGGGCAGCGCGAGATATATGGGGCCGTGTCCGCCTTCGGGGACGCACCGTTATTTCTTCAAGCTGTACGCGCTGGACACAACGTTGACCCTCTCTGCGGGCGCAAAAAAAGCCGACCTGCTCAAGGCCATGGACGGCCATATCTTGGCGCAAGGCGAATTGATGGGTACGTACGGAGAATGATACAGGCGACAGTCACTTCGCGAAGCGCCCTGTAAGGGCAAAGGGACTGTCGCATCAAAGGAATGTATGACCAACTACCTCGGCGAGATCGCGGGGATTGCAACCTCGCTCTTTTACGCACTTAACTCTGTATTCATCACCCGTGCGGGACAACAGGTGGGCGCGACCGTCTCGAACCGCACACGGGTGGTCTTTGCCTTGCTGTACCTGATCATCCTGAATCTCATTCTCTTTGGCCAGCCGCTGCCCGTCAGCGCCGACCCACAGCGTTGGCTCTGGCTCTCGCTTTCGGGCGTCATCGGGCTGGCGCTCGGCGACCTGTTCCTGTTCAAATCGTACCTGAGCATTGGGCCGCGCCTGGGCAACCTGCTGCTCAGCCTGTATCCCATCGTCGGCGCGCTGGAAGCGTGGATATTCCTGGATGAGTCCCTGCGCCTGGGGCAGATTGTCGGCATCCTCGTCACGCTGGCGGGCATTGTCTGGGTGGTCTTCGAGCGGAATGGCAGCGGGGAGAAAATGCCCCGTCACGTCTGGATTGGCATCCTGTACGGCGTGATCTCGGCGGTCTTCCAGGCCACTGGATTTGTGTTTTCCAAGCAGGGCATGTACGGCACATTCTCGCCCTTTCAAGGCAACGCCATCCGCATGTCCGCGGCCCTGCTGGCCCTGTTGGTCATCGCTCTGTTTCAAAAGCAGGTTGGGCAAACCGTCTCGACCTTGCGCGCGAATCCCGCCGCATTTCGCATGTTGATGCTGGCAGGCTTTATCGGCCCCGTGCTGGGCGTGTCCGCTTCGCTGTATGCCGTCCAAAACGCGGAGGTCGGCGTGGCCAGCACCCTGACCTCGCTTGCGCCGATCTTCATGCTGCCCATCAGCGCCATCTTTTTCAAGGAACGCCTTGGCTGGCAGGCCATTGCAGGCACGCTGCTGGCCATGGTAGGCGTTGCCATCCTCTTTCTCTTATGATGATGAAAAAAAATATCCTCACCCGACTGCAAACCGAAGGCAACCCGCTCATCGACGGGAAGCGCGCCACCTTTTACTGGATGGGCGACTCGGCCCCGCACCTGATCGACGACCTGCACGATTGGGACGACCAGCCCCAAGCGCTCGCCCCCGTGCCTGGTTCCGATAAACCGCTCTGGTCCACCTCCCTGACCCTGCCCGGCGACGCGTACGTCGAATACATCTTCTTCGACCCGCAGACCAAACAGCGCTACATGGACCCGTTCAATCCGCGCCGTGTCAGCAACGGATTTGGGAACTACAATCATTATTTCTACATGTCCAATGGGGAGCCGACCCCGCTGGCCCAGACGCGCATCGAGGTGAAGCATGGCGCGCTCACCCGCCACATCGCGGAAACGCTCTTCCTGGTCGATAACGGCCTGCGCGAGGTGCATTTCTATCATCCGCCCGTCAAGCGGCCCGTGCCGCTGCTGGTCGTCTACGATGGTACGGACTATCTGCGCCGCGCCAGCCTCGCCACCCTGGTCGACAACCTGATCGCCGAAAAGCGCATCCGCCCGATTGCGATGGCCTTCCTGCAAAACGGAAAGAGTCACCGCAGCGTGGAATACGCCTGCTCCGACGCCGTCATCACCTGGCTCGATCAGGTCATCCTGCCGATGGCCAGGGAGCATCTCAACCTGCTGGACCTCAAACGCAACCTGGGTGCGTACGGCGTGCTGGGCGCCTCCTTTGGCGGGCTGATCTCCATGTACACCGGCTTGCGCATGCCTGAAATATTCGGCAGGGTGCTCAGCCAGGCCGCCATCTTCGAATACGAAGGCCGCGACTTCGCCGCCGTGGACCTGATCCGCGCGGGGCAGGGCAGCCAGCGCCTCAAGATCTGGATGGACGTGGGCCGCTTCGACTCGCTCCTCAAAGACAACCGCCGCCTGCAGCCGCTCCTGCGCAAACACGGCTACGACGTGACCTACCGCGAGTTCAGCGGTGGCCACAACTACACCGCCTGGCGCGACGACCTCTGGCGTGGGCTGGAAGCGTTATTTCCGGCTGAGCGGAAATCGAAGCCATGATCGTCGCCACCCTGTGCTACATCAAACAGGACGGCCGCACGCTGATGGTGCATCGTAACCGCAAGCCCAATGACATCCACGAGGGCAAATGGAACGGGTTGGGCGGCAAGGTCGAAGCAGGCGAAAGCCCCGAGCTGTGCATCCGCCGCGAGGTGTTGGAGGAATCGGGGCTGTCCATCCACGATCCCTATCTGCACGGCCTGCTGATCTTCACCAACTTCAAAGGCCAGGACTGGTACGTATTCGTCTTCACCGCCGCGCAATTTGACGGCGAGTTGATCGACTCGCCCGAAGGCCACCTCGAATGGATTCCCGATGCGGATTTCGACTCCCTGTCCCTATGGCCGAGCGACCGCATCTTCCTGCCGTGGATCGGCGCGGGGCGCTTCTTCTCCGCGCATTTCCGCTATGATGGCGAAATAATGCTGGGGCACGAGGTCTCGTTCTACCCGCCTCATTAACCCAACCGTCTTTGTTTATCGATGGCGAGTTTTCCAGCCAAATCATCAGGCCGCAGATCTGACCTACAGGAGGAAGCATGCACCACAACCTGATCCGTCTGTTTCTTTTGTTGGCGCTCATGCTTACTGCCTGCGCGCCGACCGTCACGGCCGTGCCCACCTCGGCTCCGATCTCCCCAACCGACACAGCGCTTCGTCCCACACAGACTTCCATCCCCCCTGCGCCGACTGAAATCCCCACCCAGGCAGCGACAGGCGTCGCCCGTCCCTTCCCCCAGCATGTGACCTACGCGCCAGGCAGCATCCTGCCCAACCATCGCACCCAGGCACAACTCGATGACGACGTGCGCGTCTACTACGACGCCTGGAAGCAGACCTACCTGCTCGAAGCAGGCGCCAGCGTCGACGGGCATCCGTTGTATCGCGTGGCCTTCGGCAGCTCCGTGCCCAATCGCGACCAGACCGTCTCGGAGGGACAGGGCTTCGGCATGTTGATCGTACCCATCATGGCAGGCCATGACCCTGACGCGCAAACGCTCTTCGACGGCCTGTGGGAATTTGCCCGCGCCCATCCCAGCGAAGTCGACCCGCGCCTGATGGATTGGAAGGTACCCGAGTCCGTCGATGGCGACGACAGCGCCTTCGACGGCGATGCGGACATGGCCCTCGGCCTGCTGCTGGCCAACGCGCAATGGGGCAGCGCCGGCCGCATCGACTATCAGGCCGAAGCCGAAATCCTGATCAGCGGCATCCTCGAATCAACCATCGGCCCCGACAGCCGCCTGCCTATGCTCGGGGACTGGGTCGACGTTGCGGGCATGGACTTCAATCAGTACACGCCGCGTTCGTCCGATTTCATGCTGGCGAACTTCCGCGCCTATGGCCGAGCCGCGGGCGATCCCGTCTGGGACGAGGTCATCGCCAACAGCCAGGACGTGATGCTCGCGCTTCAGGAAAGTCACAGCCCTGCCAGCGGATTGATGTCCGACTTCATCGTCATGACGGGCGAGACCCACACACCGCAACCCGCTCCGCCCGATTTCCTCGAAGGCGCAGACGACGGGCACTACTCCTACAACGCGGGCCGCGTCCCGTGGCGGCTCGGCTCGGACGCGCTGCTCAACAACGATGCCGCGTCGCGCGCCATCGCGCAGAAAATCTCGGCGTGGATCGAAGCCTCCGCGAACGGTGACCCATTCAATATCCGCGCGGGCTACGACCTGGACGGCCAGCCCCTGCCTGACAGCGACTACTTCACCACCTTCTTCGTCGCGCCGATGGGCGTGGCCGCCATGACCAATCCCGCACAACAGGACTGGCTGAATGCAATTTACGATGCGGTGTACAACCAGCATTCAGATTACTACGAGGACACAGTCACCCTGCTCTGCCTGCTGGTCATGACAGGTAATTTCTGGACGCCATAGAATCATAAGGCGGACAAGTCCTTGCCAAATGCGGATGGCTCAGATATTCATAGGTTGTAAGGAAGTGCGGGTTGGGTGGGAAGAGATTATCTGATTCCAGATTGTTGATAAGTCGATTTGTTGATTCATGATACTTAACCCAAGTTGCCACCTTGAAGAAAAAATAGGAATGTGTCGCCCTCCCGAAGGGCCTCTACGATGTTCGTAGAGATGCTTCGGGGCCAAAGCCTGCCCTGAGCTTGTCGAAGGGACGCCCCTCAGCATGTCACGTTAATGGGATGGTGGTAACTTGAGTTACTTAATGAAATCCTGAGTAAAGCGAAAACTCAAGTTTTCTTTTAGCAGAAGCCGACCATTCAAGTAAGGCAGATGCGAAAGAATTGATCGAGGCCACTTCGGTAGTGATAGTAAAGTGACTTTCAGAAGCGATAAGTGATGAGCCGTTTTGACGAGTTTTTATTTCCAATCCAGCATGCCCAGGCCTGTCATATACATACGCTCGTAAAAAAAGATAAGCGTATGGCCTTGTGGAATTATCTCCAATTGCCAGAGCAATTTCGTTTTTAGAAAAGGGGAATTCTCGCAATTGATTAGCAAATTCAATAAGGTGATCGATAGAAAAATAAATGTCTATGGTAGTTTTGTGTAAATCATTTTCTGCTGAAAATAGCATTTGAATAACGCTGGTGTCATCGTAACTTTGAAGTCTTTCAAATCGTAGTCTGGAAGAATTCATACAGAGCCTTCTGATTATGAGTTTTCGTTCTGGATATATCGCCATAAATACAACTTATACAACAGCGGATTGTAGACTCGATCCAGCGCCTGCGCCGCCCGTTTCAACGTGCCGCCGAAGCCGCGCTTGAAACGGTAGACTCCCCACAGACCATCATGGCGGGACTCGAACTCGGCTTCCAGTTTGGGTTCATCTTCGTCGGGAACGCCCCACAGGTCGTATTCCGTGCAGCCATGGGATTTGGCCCAGCGAATGGCTTCCCATTGCAGCAGGTAGGTCGGCATACGGTTGCGTTCCTGGTCGTTGGATGCGCCATAGACGTACCAGGCGCGTCCTCCACGCGCGAAGGCCATCAAGGCAGCGAGCGGCTGGCCTTCGTATTCGGCCACCAGCAGTTCGGCCATGCCTGTTGGGTGGAAGAGTTCGTAGACGCGGCGATAATATTCGAGGGAATGCACGCCGAAGCCGTCGCGTCCGCCCGTGACCTGCATCATCTGATGGAAGCCGTTGAGATCGTCCCAGGCGCGGACGGTGACACCCTTCTTCTCGGCCAGGCGCACGTTATAACGCGTCTTCTGCTTCATGCGGGTCAGGATGTCGTCTTCGCTGCCCGAGATGTCGAGGGTGATGGTGCGGGGAGGTTGGATGTTGTGGGGACTGGCGCGAAAAGCGGAAGGCAGAAGACTGGCTTCACCTTCCCAGGCATCGGGTTCGAGTTTGCAGAAGATGGCGTGATGCTTTTTGCAGACCGAGTCGATCTCGCGCCAAATCTGACTGTCCATAGCATCCCCTTTGGGGACTCCCCACTGTCCGCTATCCACTTTTGGGATGTAACCTATTGTGAATCCCAGCGGTAATTTGCGAAATAGGATTTGCACACCATCATTTCCATGAATGATGCGCGCGGGCGTCCAGCCGAAGGCGGATTTGAACTCGCCCCATTCGGCGGTTTGCAGTAGGTGGATGTCGGGGTGCGCGGCGGTAAAATCGCGCCATTGGGTGAGGGTTACTTCTGGCATAAAGGTTGCGCGAGATATTATCTCGCGTTACGTGAGAGACGAGTCATCCAGCACGGGCTGGGACATTGTTTCGTGGATGGTCGCGCCCGGCACGGATTCGGTCAGGGTGCGGATCAACGCATCCGTGTCGGCTTGATGGCAGGCGGCCTGGAGCGAGTCCACGGCCGCTCGGAGGCGGAGGCCGCCCAACGGTTCGGTGGAGGCGAGGCGGAAGATGTCGGGGTGGGCGGTGCGCTCCAGGGGAGTCCCCACATCCCACAACTCCTCGGTCAGCTTTTCGCCGGGGCGCGTACCCGTGAAGACGATCTCGATGTCACGGTTGGGTTCGAGGCCCGAGAGGCGGATCAGATCCTCGGCCAAATCCACGATGCGGATCGGCTCGCCCATGTTGAGCACGAATGTCTCGCCGCCCTGTCCCATCGACGCGGCCTGCAAAACAAGATAAACGGCCTCAGGGATGGTCATGAAGAAGCGGTGCATGTCGGGGTGCGTGACCGTCAGCGGGCCGCCGCGCGCGATCTGCGATTTGAAGAGCGGGATGATGGAGCCGCGGCTGCCGAGCACGTTGCCGAAGCGCACCACAGTAAAGGGCAGGCCCGACTGGCGGGCGGCATCCAGCACGAGCATTTCGGCCATGCGTTTGGTCGCGCCGTAGATGCTGGAGGGCTGGACGGCCTTGTCGGTGGAGATCAGCACGAAGCGCTGGATGCGATGCTCCGCCGCGATCTGGACGAGGTGGCTGGTTCCGATGACGTTGTTGGTGACCGCCTCGGTGGGATTCGCCTCCATCAGCGGAACGTGTTTGTGGGCGGCCGCATGGAAGACGACCTGCGGCTGGTGAGCGTCGAAGATCGAAGCGATGCGCTCGCGGTCGCGGATGTCGGCGATGATGGGCAGGAGCGTCAGGTCGGGATAGTCTTCGCGCAGTTCGAGCAGGATTTCGAAGATGCTGTTCTCGCCGTGACCGAGCAGCATCAACTGGCTGGGATTGCGGCGCGCGATCTGACGGCACAACTCGCGGCCGATCGATCCGCCTGCGCCTGTGACGAGTACACGCCTGCCTTCCAGGGTTTGCCCGACGATCTCATCGTTGACGCGCACGGGTTCGCGGCGCAGCAAGTCGGTGATGTCCACTTCACGCAGGCGGCTGACGTTGACCTTGCCGCCGATTAGTTCGTAGATGCCAGGCATGGTACGCGAAGGGATGCCCTTGATGCGGCAGGTGTCGGTGACGAGGCGCACAATTTTGCCCGCCGCGGAGGGGATGGCAATAATGACCTCGTCCACCTGGCGGTTGTCGAGGATGTTGGACAGGTCGGAGATCTTGCCGATGACGCGCACGCCATAGATCTCATGGTGCTGTTTGGCCGGGGCGTCGTCGAGGAAGCCGATGGGATTTAAATTGAGCAGAGAGGAGCGCTGCAGTTCGCGCACCACCAGCGCGCCCGCATCCCCTGCGCCGATGATGAGGGCATGTTTCCCCTTGGAGCCATGTCCGCTGGATTGCTCCGAGAGCAGGCGCAGGGCAAAGCGTGAACCGCCGATGAGCACGATGGACAAAAGCCAGTCAATGCCCAGGGCGGAGCGCGGCATCCCGACGATCAATCCGCTGCTGAAGATGGCGATCATGATTCCGCTGGTCAGGACCGAGGCAGTGGTGACAGCCACCGTAATCAGGCGCAGTTCGCCCGTGCTGGCGTACACCCACAGGCGGCGGTAGAGACCAAAGAAATAATAGGTGGGGATTTTGACCAGCAGCGCCACCGCGCACATGACCAGCGCCGCGGTGAAATAATCGGGCAGATTGTTTACGTCGAGCCGCAAGGCAAAACTGCCCAGCACCGAAATGAGGATGAGGGCAATGTCGCCAACGAGGACGAAGCGGTTACGAACGTGGGGTCGGGATTTTTCGGGGAGCATAATTCAGTTCACCACGGAGAACACAGAGAGCACGGAGAAAAACCAAAAAAATCTCTGCCTGCACTGGGCCGCAGGCACACGTGTGTGCTCCGTGATCTCTGTGGTGATTTTTTAATTCTTTTCTGCGCGCATCCACTCCACAGCTTCCTTGAGGCCCTGGTCGAGCGTGACCTGGGCGCGGAAACCGATCAGGTCGGCGGCTTTTTGCGGCGAGCCGATGGAGCGGTAGATGTCGCCTGCGCGGACGGGAGCAAACGCCGGCGCAGGCGCGGAGGGGAATAGATCCTGCAAGACTTCGATCAGGTCGATGATGCGCGTCTCGATGCCCGTGCAGATATTGAAGATCTGCCCCGGCGCGGACGGATGCTCGGCAGCCACCAAATTGGCGCGCACCACATCGCGCACGTTGATCAGGTCGCGGGTCTGGCCGCCGTCGCCGTAGATGGTCACGCCCTTGCCGTCCAGCAGGCGGCGGATGAAGATCGGCACCGCTGCGGCGTACATCGAGTCGGGGCGCTGGCGCGGGCCGTAGACGTTGAAGTAGCGCAGGGCCACCACGTCCAGGCCGAAGGAGGTTGTGTAGAGCTGGCCGTAGATCTCGTCCACGCGTTTGGAGGCGGCGTAGGGCGAGAGCGGACGCGGCGGCGTTTCCTCGGTCAGCGGCATCTCGGTCGAGTCGCCGTAGACGGCGGCGCTGGTGGCAAAGACGGCGCGCTTCACACCTGCGCGGCGGGCGGCATCGAACAACTGGGATGTGCCCGACACGTTGATGTCGAAACAATTTTGCGGCTCATCCATGGATTGCGGCACTGAGACGAAGGCCGCCTCGTGGAAGATGACATCCACGTCGCGCACGGCCTCGGTTACCTTGGATGCGTCGCGCAGATCGCCTTCGATCAGTTCGATTTTCTTCTCGAAGTCGGCAATGTTCTCGCGCTTGCCTGTTGAAAAGTTATCCAGAATTTTGACTTCATTCCCCTGGTCGAGCAGGGTGCGGACGATGTGCGAACCGATAAAGCCCGCGCCGCCAGTGACCAAATATTTCATGCTTATCTCCCGGTTCTCCGAATGACGGTTCCAATCGTGCGTAAAATAATGTTGACATCCATGCTCAGGCTGCGATGTTTGATGTAATACAGGTCGTACTCGATCTTGACCACCGTGTCGTAGACGGTGGCCGCATAGCCGTAATTGATCTGCGCCCAGCCCGTCAGCCCGGGCTTGACCAGCAGGCGCGCCCGATAGAACGGAATCTGCTTCTGGTACGAGTTGACCAGTTCCGCCCGCTCGGCGCGCGGCCCGACCAGGCTCATGTCGCCGCGCAGGACGTTCCAGAACTGCGGCAGTTCATCGATGCGGCTGCGGCGCAGGAAGTTGCCCACGCGCGTCACACGCGGATCGTTCTCCGCCGCCACCTTGACCTTGCCATCCGCCTCGGCGTCTGTGCGCATCGAGCGGTATTTGTAGATGACGTATGGGATCCCGCCCTTGCCCAGGCGGGGCTGTGAATAGAAGATGGGGAAGCCGCTGTCGAGAATGATGGCCATGGCCGTGAAGGGAAAACTCACGGCCATGAGGATTAATCCCACAAAGCCGCCGAGGATGTCCAGCAGGCGTTTGGCCAGTTCGTAAAATCCGCTGACCCGCGCCTGGTCGATGAACGAGCGCAGCATCCAATCCGACTCGAGGTGGTGGATCGGCACGCGGCCCGAGATTTCCTCGTAGAGCGTGGGCATGCGCATCACTTCCGCGCCGCGCTCCTGCGCATCCAACACGACCTGGAAGGTCGCGCCGCGCATCCCGCCCGTGATGGCCACCACCACGTCCGAGATTTTGTAATCTTCGATAACTTGAAGTAATTGATTGCTGGAGGCGATGATGGGGAATCCCATCACCGAGCGTCCCACCTTTTTGGGATCGTCGTCGATGAAGCCGACCAGGCGGAAGGGCGGCGGGACCAGGGTGCGGTATACCTCGGCCAGGGTCTGCCCCGCCTTGCCCGCTCCCACCACCAGCACGCGGCGCTGGAGTCCCGTCGAGGTGTAGAGGCGGATGTAGGCCGCGCGCCAGAACAGGGTCAGGAGCGAAGCCAGCAGCAGGAACGCGCCCACGCCAATACGCGGAAGCGAGTTCGGGTCCTGGCGAATGGTGAACAGCAGCGAATATCCCAACAGGCCGAGGAAGGCGGCCAGCATCACGCCGCGCCAGGTCTTGCTCCAACTGGCGGATTTGTGCGGGTCGTATAACTCCACCATCAGCACCAGCCAGACAAGGGGCAGCAGGTAGAACCAGTAGGGGACGTCGATCTGGATCAGTTTTTCGGCGCGCGCCTGGGTGATGCCGCTTTGGACGAGACGATTAAGTGAATACAGGTACCAGACGTAGATGGCTCCGAATGTGGCCCCCACGGATGCCAGAATATCGCCGAACAGCAGGATGGCACGTTGCTCCTGGGGTCGCAGTCGTATGGTGGGACGGGTGGTATCAGCCATTTTTCCTGACGAGGCTTGTCAGCAAACTCCATAGAAATCCACTGCCCCAGGAAAGGTGCATCGTGGCGATCGCCAGCGGCAGGCCGATCACGAGCAGTGGTTTGTGCCGTTTCTGCGCCGCGCGGATTCCCGCGAGGAGCATGACGGACAGGTAGATCAGGATCTCGACGCCCAACAGCCACAGGAACGGATAAAGCCAGACACCCAAAAGAAACAGCCCCACCAGGCTAAACACAAACACGGGAGGCAGGGCCTGGCGCCAGCGCAGGGTGGAGGGATAACGGCGCAGCATGCGCAGCTTCCAGAACCCGTAACGCCAGTACTGGCGCGCCAGCGCCCCAAAGGTGGAACGCGAGAAATATACCGAACGAATGGCGGGGTCCAGCCAGACCGTCCCGCCCGATTGTCGTACGCGCGCGTTGAACTCGTAATCTTCGTTGCTCAACAGCGTCTCATCGTATTTGCCGATCTTGTCGATCAAACTGCGGCGGAAGGCGCCGAACGGCACCGTGTCCACTGCGCCCGCTGCGGGGGCCAGGCGGTACATGGCGTCACCCACGCCCAGCGGATGGGCCGCCGCCGCCGCGATGGATTCCGCGACCCAGGTCGACGTCCCGGGGCGGATCTCCCACACGCCGCCGACGTTGTCGCCGAGTCCCTGTTCCAACGCCTGCACACAGCGCGCCACGTAGTCGGGGTAGGGCATCGAGTGGGCATCCAGGCGGACGATGATCTCGCCGCGCGCCGCATCGAGGGCTCGATTCACGCCCGAGGGGATGGTATGAACGGTGTTATCCACCACCTGGAGCGGCAGTTCGGGATGCTCCTTTTGAAACGTCGCCAGCACCCCGCGGGTTCCATCCGTGGACAGGCCGTCGGAGATGACCACATCCAGCTTTTCGAGCGGATAGGTCTGCGCCAAAACGGCCTCCAGCAGGGCGCGGATGGTGGCCTGTTCATTGTAACATGGGACAATCACGGTAACGGTTGGGGTCATGGCAGGCATCAGACATTATACAAAAGGCGGACAAAAAATGACAGTCACCCGAGGCGACTGTCACTCCCTTCATTTCCTGCGGCGGACGACGGTGGCGGCCGCCTGCGGTGATAGTGGCAGGGTCACGGTAAAGACCGTGCCCCGTCCCACTTCGCTGCGGACGCCAATTCTACCACCATGTGCCTGCACAATCTCGTGCGCGATGGAAAGTCCCAACCCCGCGCCGTGCTTCTCGCCGCCCGGGCGGGAGGAATCGACTTGATAAAAACGGTCGAAGACCCGCTCCAGGGCTTCAGGCGGGATGCCGCGGCCGGTATCCCGCACCTCAACCTTCATCTCGCCCGCGGCTGCTTCCGCGCGCAGGAGCACCTCGCCGCCAGGCGGCGTGAACTTGAGGGCGTTATCCACCAGGTTGGTGAAAACCTGCGCCAGGCGGTCGCCGTCGCCGACCAGGGCGGGCAGCTCGGACGGGACCTCGGCGCGCAGGGTAACAGCGGCCTTTTGCGCCTGCGGGGTGAACTTCTCCACGGTGACGTTGAGCAGGGCGCGCACCTCCAGCGGGGACATCTGCATCACCACGGTGCCCGCCTCCAGCCGCGCCAGGTCGAGCAGGTCGAGCACCATGCGGTGCATGCGTCCCGACTCGGCGTAGATGATCTCCGCGGCCTGCTGGCGCGCCTCGGGCGTATCCGCCGTTCCATCCAGGATGGCCTGCGCGAAGCCCTGCACCGATGTGAGCGGCGTCTTCAACTCGTGCGAAACGTTGGCGACGAAGTCGCGCTGGGAGCGCTGGCTGGCCTGGACGCGCTTGACCATGGCGTTGAAGGCGCGTGTCAATTCCTGGACCTCGTGCGGACCGCGCGGTTCGACCGGCGTTACCTCGGCTGACGGGAAATCCCGCGCCGCCACGATGACCTCCTGCAGCGGGTCGGCCACCCCGCGCGCGATGACGAAGGCCAGCACCAGCGCGAACAGGAAGGCGATCAGGCCGCCCTCCAGGATGGGCACCAGCAGTTCATCGGCGAAGATGTTCAGCACCGAAAGACGCGGGCGCGGCGCAGCCACCATCAGCACGTCGCCGTTGGCCAGAGGGCTGACGGTGAACAGCCAGAATTTTCCGTCGGCGTCGCGCAGTGAAGTGACGTTTCTGCTTTGGGCGGGTTTCTCGGGCAGGGGCAGGGCGGCATCGGCCGGAGCTGTGTCGTAGCGCAGGGACTTGTCCCTCCCGAACACCAGGATGCGCACGTTGAAATTGTCCGCGGTCCGTTCGAGGGCCGTGGTATTTTTCAAATCGAAAAGTTCGGCGGGACGCGCCAGCAGCAGCGCCTCGGCGGAACGCAGCCGATCCAGCGTCTGGCGGTAGATGCCGGGGTTGCGGATCAGATACAACAGCAGGACGACCGCTACAACGAATAACGCTGTGGCGATCATCAGGGCATAACTCAACCAGAGGCGGGAACGGAGGGAGGAGAACATTCAACCTTTTGGGAGGAAACCTTGCGAAGGTTTGGGCAAAAACGCACATTGCATTTTATGGCAACGTGTCGTAACAAACGCATTTCCCATTGCCGGCCGAACCTTCGCAAGGGTCATATCAAGGTGACTGTCACTTGTAAATTACGCAACCACCAGCTTGTATCCCACGCCCGTGACAGTCTCGATGCGGACGGTGGAGCTTTCCAGCTTCCTGCGCAGGTGTGCGATATGTACGTCCACGGTGCGGGTCTGGCCGTAGAAATCGAAGCCCCAGGCTTGTTGCAGCAATTGCTCGCGGCTGAGCACCATTCCGCGGTGTTCGGCCAGGGCCAGGAGCAGATCGAATTCCTGGGTGCGCAGATCGAGCAATTTCTCCGCGGCGTGGACTTCGCGGCTGGCGGGCTCGATGGTCAGGTCGCCCAGGCGCAGGGTCTTGCCCGTCGCGGCGGGCTTGCCCTCACTGCGGCGCAGGATGGCCTTGACGCGCGCCACGAGTTCGCGCGGATTGAACGGCTTGGTCAGGTAATCGTCGGCGCCCAGTTCGAGGCCAATGATCTTGTCGATGTCGTCATCGCGGGCGGTCAGCATGATGATCGCCACGGGATTGTTCTCGGCCCGCAGGCGGCGGCAGACATCGAAGCCGTCCAGCTTGGGGAGCATCACGTCCAGTACGGTCAGCGCGGGACGATGGCGGGCCACTGCCTCCAGCGCGGCTTCTCCATCCGCAGCCTCCTGCACACGGAAGCCCTCCCGCTCGAGGTACATGCGCGCGAGCTGGATGATGGAGGGTTCGTCGTCGACCAGGAGGATCAGTTCGTTGGACATGGGTTGGGCCGTTGTGGGTCAGTCGCCGCGGACAGGGGCCAGCAGGGCGATCATTTCGATCTCGACCATTCCGCCTTTGGGCAGACCGGCCACGGCTACGGTGCTGCGGGCGGGCGGGTTCTCGGGGAAGTAGCTGGAATAGACGCCGTTCATGGCCGCGAAGTCGCCCATGTCCTTGAGGAAGACGGTGGTCTTGATGACGTAGTTCAGGCCCGAGCCGGCCGCTTCGAGCACGGCCTTGAGGTTGGCGAAGACCTGGTGGGTCTGGGCTTCCACGCCGCCTTCGACGAGTTCCATGGTGGCGGGGTCGAGGGCGGTTTGGCCTGCGGTATAGACCAGTCCGTCGATGCGTACCGCCTGGGAATACGGACCAATGGCCTTGGGGGCCTTTTCAGTGGAAATGATCTTCTTGCCTTCGGAAGTGTACATTCGTGACCTCACAGGATTTATGAAATGGTTGCGTCGATTCTACACCCGAAAGGCCCCCCTGCCTGTCCTCCCCCAAACTCCATGACTTTGGAGTTTGGGGGAGGCATGTGATTCTATGCGCCGCCTGAACCGTCGGCGGGCTGGTTGGCTTCGCGGAAGGCCTTGATGGCTGCGCGCAGGGCCTTGTTGGGCTGGCCGATCTGTTCGCGCAGATCCTTGAGTTGGTCGCGCAGGGCCTTGAGCGTCTGCACGGCCTGCTCGCGGTCGGTGACCTTGCCGTCGGCGTCGAAGCCTGCGTGTTTATCGGCAATGGATTTGGCTTCCTCGTACATCGGGCCGGCCGCATTCACGGCCTCCTCGTAGGCGTCCAGCGCGGCTTGCAGGGCATCCACGTCCTTGCCGTTGTCTCCGGCCTTGTCGATCATGGTCTGGATCTTTTCGATCATGGCCGCCGAGCGGTCGATCATGTTGCCATAGCGCTCGACGCCGCGCAGTTCACGCGCCCACAGTTTCTCGAGGCGCGCGGTGGATTTTTCGCCCTCCGAGGTCGGAGGGGTCGGGTCCTGGGCGGGAGCGGCCAGGGCGCCCGTCAGCGGTAGCGCGGCTGCAATCAGGGCCAGGGTCATTGCGACCAGCATGGACTTCTTGAACAGGTTTATTTTCATCGTAAGCCTCCTTTTAGGTTACGATGTGATTCTAGAATGTCCCCGTTATGCCCTTGTGGCTGGCTTGTAAAATATCTGTAAATTCGCGCTGAGCGGAGCGCAGCGAAGTCGAAGCGCAGGCGCAAAGGCTCCGAAAAAAATGTACACGGATGCAACGGATTTCACGGACTCTTTTCCAGTTTCCCCAAACGCTTGACCATCCGGCCAACGACTAATCGACTACCCCACTCTCTTCACCACCAGCATCGTCAAATCATCACCCAGCGGCGTGGACTGGATGAACTCGTTCAGGGCGTCATCCACGGCCGCGATCAGTTCGTCGCAGGTGGCAAGCTGGTTGCCGCGCAGGGCGGCCTCGGCCAGGCGCGCCTCGCCGAACAGATCGCCGTCGGGGGAGAAGGCTTCGGTCAGGCCATCGGTGTAGAGCAGGAAGCTGTCGCCAGGCAGGAGTTGGATGCGCCGCTCGGACATGATCATGCCCTCCGCCGCGCCCAGGGCGATACCCGTGCGGGAGAGTTTCTGAACCTCCGAGCCGTTCACCCAGAAGGGCGGGTTGTGCCCCGCGTTGGCGTAGGTCAGATAGCCCGTGTCGGTATCCAGCACGCAGTAGACGGCGGTGACGAACATGCCCTGCTGGGTATCGGGCAGCAGCAGGTTATTGACGCGCGTCAGGGCTTCAGCGGGGGATTCAGTCTCGATGACGGCGGCCCGCACCAGGGTGCGCGTGAGGGCCATGAAGAGCGCGGCGGGCACGCCCTTGTCGGCCACATCCGCGATGAAGAGGCCCAGGCGTCCGCCCGGCAGTTCGATCACGTCGTAGAAGTCGCCGCCCACCTGTCGCGCCGTGCGCCAGCGCGCCGAGATCTGCCAGCCTGGGAAGGACGGCAGGGTCGTGGGCAGGAAGGTCTGCTGGATCTGGCGCGCCAACTGCACCTCGGTTTCGAGGCGTTCGCGCACGACCATCTCCTTTTGGAGCAGGTCGTTCTGGATGGCCAGCGCCGCCTGTTGGGCGATGCCGTTGATGATCTCCACGCGGCGGGCGCGGAAGCGGCGTCCGCCCTCGGCCTCCTCCACCAGCATGACGCCGAACAGGTCGTTCTTGATCGAAAGCGGGACGGCCATCAGCAGGCGGGACTCTCCGTGCAGGTCGAGTTCTTCTTCCCCGCTGAGTTGTTTGATCTTCAGCCATTGGCGCGGTTTGGCTTTGGGCTTCAGGGCGTGAGTCAGCAGACGGTTTTGCTCGCAGGCGGCATCCAACAGGGGGAAGGCGCCCAACGGGTAGGCTCCCGTCCACAGGTATTCGCGATCCTCGTCGCTCAGACCATATTCCTGGTCGGGCAGGAAGAGTTCCTCCTCGGCATCCCACAGGTACAGGGCCACGCGCTGGATGCCGACCAGGATCGGTATGATGCGGATAATCGTGCCGAGGATCTCGTCCAGGTCGCTCAGGCTCACGACGGCCTGTGCCACCTGCAACAGGGCCGCGGACGCGTAGGCCTGTTCCTGGGCGGCGTCGTACAGGCGGGTATTCTCGATGGCCACGGCGGCGTAGCTGGCGAATGTGGTGACCATGGCCTGCGCCTCGTGGCCGTAGCGGCCCGGGGTGCGATGCGCCAGCGTGATGACGCCCAGCGGCTGCTCCCCGACGCGCAACGGCGCGAGCAGGGAGGAATAATTGTCATCGAAGCCCATGGCCAGGCCCGAGGGCAGGATGGCCTCGCCTGGTTTGCGGATGATGGGTGCATCGGTGAAGAGGGCGCTGACCAGCCCGATGGAGGCATCCGCCGAAGACAGGCGCGCCCGCTCGATGGCCTCCGCTTCTCCGCCGCGCACGGCCGCCAGGAACAAGCCGCTGTCGCCTGCCAGCCAGATGGCGGCCACGTCGACGGGCAGGTTGCGTTCGAGTTCGGTCAGGATGGTTTCGAGCACCTGGTCGACGCCCACATTGTCTGAGACCAGGCCCGCCACTTCGCGCAGGCTGTCGGCCACCTGGCGGCGCCAGCGTTCGGAGCGGTACAGGTCGGCGTTGCGGATGGCGGAGGCAATCGAGTCGGCCACGGTCTCGAAGATCAGGCGATCCTCCTCGTCGAAGGCGTTGACCTCATCCGACTGGATGTCGAGGATGCCGACCACGCGGTTGTTGTAACGCAGGGGCACGGTCAGCTCGGAGCGGATGTTCTTCGGCGGCAGGGGCGAGGGCGTGTAGCGCGGATCGGCGGTCACGTCGTTGAGCAGGGCGGTCTCCCCGTTGCGCGCCACCCACGGGATGATGCCCTGCGCCTCGTCGAGTTCGATGGTGTAGCCTTCCAACGCTTTGGAACGTTTGCCGCTGCCCGCCTCATATTCGATCAGGCGGCGGTTGGGATGCACGGTGAACAATTGCACGTGCGGATATTCGAAGCGGTCATGGATGAGGGATGCTGCGTCATGCATCAATTCGCGCAGGTCGAGGGTGGAGGTCAGGCCCTTGCTGACCTCAGCCACCAGGGTCAACTGGTCGGCACGGCGGCGCAGGTCGCTGTACAGGCGCGCGCCCTCCACGGCGCGGGCGATGTTGTCGGCCAGCGCGCCCAGGATCAGCACGTCGTTCGGGTGGAAGGCATCCAGGCGGTCGCTTTGCACATCCAGTACGCCCAGCACGCGCTCTTCGATTTTTAGCGGGATGACCACCTCGGAGCGCGTCTCTGGCAGGCTGTCGATGAAGCGATAGCGCGGGTCCGAGCGCACGTCGGGGCAGGTGACCTGCGCGCCCGTTCCGATCACCTGGCCGATCAAGCCCTGTCCGATCTCGACTTCGAGCGCGATGGAAGCCTTTTTGCGTCCCTTGCGCGGCGCCGAGGCGCTCGAGCGGAAGCGCAAGGCCTGCGAGCCGGGTTCGAGCGTGAAGATGGCGACGTAATAAAAATGGAAGGTCTTTTGGATGAGTTCGGTTACGCGCCGCGCCAGTTCGTCCACATTGAGCACGTTGGCGATCTGGGCGCTGACCTCGCGCACCAGGTTGATCTGCCCCAGGCGGAAGCGCTCGACCTCCACGCGGTGCGCGGCGTACAGTCCCACCGCCACGATGCGCGCGAGGCCGTCGAGCAGGGCCAGTTCCTCGCGGGAGAATTTCGGGCCTTCGGGGCGGGTGATCTGGAGCACGCCCAGGACGAAGCCCTGATCCTCCAACGGCACGGCGGCCACGGTCGTGAGGCTGGGATTACGCCTGGTTCCGTTATGACTGTAGATCCGCCTGTTTTGGAGGGCGCGGCGCATGCCCTCCTGCGGCGGCTGGGGCGGGAAGAGGCGCTCCTTGTCCCAATCGGGCAGGCGGAAAAGATTCTCGTCCAGCCACACATCCACCTCGCCTGTAATCAACTGTTGCGCGACCGAGATGATGCGGTCACGCTGGGCGGTCAGGGAACTGGTGCTGACCAGTTGCTCCCCCAGGCTGGCAAGCGTCCTCCAATCCCAGGATTCGGGACGGGCGGCGCGGGGCGCGGCGGTCATGGGATTCAATTTCTCCGCTTGGTGAGGGTCAGGCGGTTGCCCCCGTGGGTCGAGGATTCATATTCCACCTCGTCCATCAGCTTGCGCATCAGGTAAATGCCCAGGCCGCCGATCTGGCGGTCGGAGAGATCAGCCTTCAGGTCCGGCGGGCGCACCGAGGCGGGGTCGAAGGGCTGGCCGTGATCATGCAGGGTGATGGTCAGCAGGTCGCCTTTTATGCCGCAGGCAATCTCCAGTTCGCCGTCCGTCACCCCCTCGTAGGCGTGTTCGATGATATTCGAGGCAGCCTCGTCGGCGGCCAATTGAATGGAGTAGATTTCCTTGTCCGAAAAGCCCCCCTGACGGGCAATCTCCGCGACGAAATCGCGGATCTCATCCAGGTATTGGAATTGGGCGGGGAATTTTACCTTGCGCATCGCCATAATCAAAAACCGCCCCCGCGACCTGCATCGGGGGCGGCATTCTTCATCGGGATATTCGCTGCCGCAGGCAGGCTAGAAACTGCCGACAGCGGCCAGGGGATCATCGAAGGTCTTGAACAGTTCGGTGAAGCCAGCCAATTCAAGGGCTTCCTGGATGCGTTGGGGGACGGCCGCCAGGACAACTTCCCCGCGATTGTAGCGTTTGCATGCCCGCTGACTGGCGAGCAGGGCGCGGAACCCGGCGCTGGACATGTATTCGAGTTCACCCATATCCACCACGATCTTGAATCGGCCCGATTCTGTAACGGCATCCAGGGCCTGGCTGAACTGGGGGGCGGTGGCGCTGTCGATGCGGCCCTTCACCATGAGCATGTCGCAGTGCTTGAATTCCTTGTTGGTGATTTCCATAACGGATCCTCCGTGAGCAATTTGACAATAACTTGAACCAGCATCAAAAATTATATCACGAGACAACTCGAACCCGAACATTATAACGAAGGGTATTGTTTGCTGTTCGCGCTCCTGGCGGATTTGCAATCTGCCAGCGGGAGCATTCGCGCGGGCCTTATGCGCAATTCTCATTTGCGCGGCGCTGCGTGGAAACGGGAAATGGAATAAAATTGTCCCATGCCTCGTACCCGCAACCTGACTATCGACAGCCTGCGCCTGCTTGCCACCCTGGAAGTGATCGCGCTGCACGTTTCTTTCAGCAACCTGCCCGACTCGGTCAACGTGCTCATCCGTTTGCAGGCGCGCTGGGCCGTGCCGTTCTTTTTCATCGTCAGCGGATATTTCTTCGCCCAGCGGCTGGCCGACCCCAGGCGCGCGGATGTGCGTCCCGCGCTCTATCGCCTGATCTGGCTCTTCGTGTTGTGGAGCATCCTTTACATCCCGCTGGTGATCTCGGAGCATGAGGTTAAGGAAGTCTTCCGCAGGCTGCTCTTCCCCAGCTTTATTTACATCGGCGAGTACTTCCACCTGTGGTTCCCCAGTTCCCTGGTGCTGGGATTCATCACGCTGCTGTTCATGTTCCACTATAAACTGGAGAAATGGATTCTCCCGCTTTCGCTGGGCATCCTGGCCCAGATCATGCTGGCGGGAGCGTATAACCAGGTCTTCAACCTCAAATTCCCCTTCGACTTTGTGATCGCCCGTCACTGGCTCTCGATCCCTGCCCTGTACCTGGGCGTATGGCTCTTCCGCCGCGGGCCGTTGAATCGCGGACTGGCGCTGGCCCTGACGTTGGGCGGGCTGGCCCTGCAAGTCTTCGAAGCCTGGTTCCTGTACACGCGCTTCTCCATCCCCCCGACCGAACACGAGGTGCTGCTGGGCACCCTGCCCTTTGCGTTTGGCCTCGCCAGCCTGGGCGTGAGCGGAGTCCGTTTCCTGGAGAATCCCACCCTCAGCGCCTGGGGACGGGATTTCTCGCTGGGCATTTACCTGCTGCACATGATGGTCATCTTCGCCGTCGGCAAAACGCTCAAGGCGCTGATCCCCGTCCTGGACGGTCTGACCGTCTGGGACATCCTGTATCCCTTCGTTATCCTGATGCTGTGCATCGGTCTCTTTGCGGCCATGCGCCGCTGGCTGCCCGCCCTGTTCAAGTTTCTGATGGGCGATCATTTATCCCACAGCGATTGACACGCCTTCCCTATTCGAGTATCCTTGCAGGCGTCCGGGCAGGCCCGGCGCGGCAGAGCCTTGCGAACCCCGCCAGGGCCGAGAGGCAGCAACGGTAAGGAAGTGTCTCTGGGTGCCGCCGATCTCCTGCTCGGATATTTTTTCACCCCTCCCCCGACATGTCACGCTGGCTTGCCCCCCTTCTAGCCCTCCTCATCGGAATTGCGCTTGGCCTGGTTTACGGCTGGGTCGTGTCCCCGGTCGAGTACGTGGATACGACGCCCGACACCCTGCGCGCGGATTACCGCGCCGATTACGTGTTGATGGTGGCTGAGGCGTATCGAACCGAACAGGATCCCGCGCTGGCCGCCCGCCGCCTGGCGATTCTGGGGAGTCAGGCCCCGGGTGAGATCGCGTCCCAGGGGCTGGAGGATGCCCGGCGGATCGGTTTCTCCGAAGCCGACCTGGACCTGCTCCAAAAATTGACGACAGCCATGCAAGCCTGGCAGGGGGAGACGCCGTGAAACGTTTTCCCTGGCTGGCCCTGATCATGCTCGTGCTGGGAGTGGGAGTTGGGGTGTTTTACTCGTGGTTCATTGCCCCCGCCCCCATCCAGGAAACCTCCCCCCATACCCTGCGCGCCGACTTCAAGGATGAACTGCGTTCGTTGATCGCGGCCTCCTACGCCTCCAGCGGCAACCTCGAACGCGCCCGCGCTCGCCTGGCCCTGCTGGGGGATGCGGATGCGCTGGCGGCCTTGAATGCCCAGGCCCAACGGATGCTGGCGGCGGATGAGGCTTTTGAATCTGTGCAGCAGGTGGCGCGCCTGGCCGCGGATCTGCAGAAGCCGCCGCCCGAACCGGCCTCCACGGCCACGCGGCTGCCCACGCGCACCTCCGCGCCCAGCTCGACGCGGCAGACTGCGTTCGTTGTCCCAGTCACGGCTCAAACAACCGAAACGATCATCCCCGAGCAGATCATCGAACCGCCCGCCACGCTCAGCACCCCCACGCCGCGCCCTACGCGCACATCCACGCCCCTGCCCGGGCGCGCCTACGAGTTGATCGCGCAGGACACCCTGTGCGAGGCGGGTTTGCAGGAGGGTCTGCTACAGGTGCTCGTGACCGACGCGCGCCGCAAGCAGGTGGCCGGCGCGGAGATCATCGTCACCTGGGACGGCGGCGAGGAACGCTTCTTCACCGGCTTCAAGCCCGAGTTGGGCAATGGCTATGCCGATTTTGTCATGCAGGTTGGGGTTTTGTACACCGTGCGCGTGGGGACAGGCGGCGCACCGGTCACGAATGTGTCCCCGCCCGGCTGTCTCGCGGAGGATGGAGCATCCTATACGGGCGCCATCCGTTTGAGTTTTCAGCAGCCGTAGAAAAGCAGACAGACTTAAATAAAAAAAACGCAGGCGCGTGGCCTGCGGTTTTTTTTGTGTGTTAGTACCCGGCTGGGAGCCGCCCCATCCAGTCGTTGCCCAGGATGATCTCAAGATCGACCGTGGACGCTTCATTCTTGAAGATGATCTGGTTGTTCCCAAGCCCGAACAGGGCCACGATGTATTTGAGGGCGTACAGTTTCGGGCCGTAGATCACCACGGTGGTGCTTTGCACGTTCAGGCCCGCGGAGACTTCGGTCACGTTCATGCCCTGGGTGAGCAGCATGTTCGCGGTGCGCTGACCGAGATCAGGCGCCAGGGAACTGTTGACCACACGCACGCGCGCCTCATCCTGCTGCATCAGGACAGTCGCGTCGCCCGCGGCTTTCGGGCTGGTCGGGCCGCCGGAGATGAAGATGTCATCGCGCAGCACGCGGATCTTGTCGTGCATCGGCTTGAGCACGCTGGCGGCCTGCCCGTCGAGGATGGTATTGGCCTGCGTGGTCATGGTCTCGTCGATGATGCCGTGTTTGATGTTCGCGATGGGAATGTCGCGCATTAGCACGCCGAGTTTCATCAGGTCTTCGAAGGCCAGGTTGGTGCGCAGGCCCGCCGAGGCTTCGGCGTAGATCTCGGGCGCCTTGGCCAGCATGGTCGGGAAATTGGCCGGGTTGAAGATCTGGTTGTACAGGGCGTAGATTACCTGCTGCTGGCGGGCGGCGCGGTCCACGTCGCCCTTTTCGGTGTAGCGGTTGCGGGCGAAGGCCAGCACCTGGTAGCCATACAGCGTCTGGCAGCCGGGCTTGAGCACCTCGGACTTCTTGTCGCCGATGGGGTCGATGCGCAGCTTCTCGCGGATGCAGATGTATAACCCGCCCATCGAGTCGATGGCTTCCTCGAAGGCGTGGAAGTCGATGGAGCCGTAGTATTGAACCGGCACACCGATGAGCTGTTCCACGGTCTTCATGGCCAGCCCCGCGCCGCCGCCCGGCAGCTGGTTGCCTTCGCCGGTGGGATAGGCGGTGTTGATGCGGCTGAACTCGTAGCCCGGGATGTTGACCCACAGGTCACGCGGAATCGAGAGCATGCCCGCGGTCTTGCTCTGCGGATCGACCGTGAACAGGATCATCGTGTCGGTGCGCGGCGGGCCTTCGTTGGCGACGTAATCGCGGTAGTCCAGGCCGATGAACAGGATGTTGATGCGGCTGGCGCCGTCCCAGGTGGGCAATTGCACTTCGGGCGGGGCGGGCACCGGCGTGGGAGGCGCTGCGATGGGCGTTCCCTCCGCGTTGACCACGGGCGTGCCGATCACCGAATTGGTCGCGTTGGCGCAGGAGGCGGGGGAGATGCCCGGCAGGTTGGTCACTTCCCAGCAGCGGAAGAGGCTGCGGGAGGTGGAGAATGCCAGGGCCACCAGCACCAGCGAGACCACCCAGAAGATGATCGGTCCGATCCTGGGCCGTTTGGGATGCGGCAGTTTGATTTTTTTGAAGAAGTCAAAGATTTTATGCATAGGTTAGCTTGGTTTCATGAATACCAGATCGAGGCCGAGACGTTCCAATCCCTCCCGCGCCCAGTGCTGGATGACGGCCGAGTCGTCGTTCAGGGCCTTCATCATGGCGGGGATGGCGCGATGATCCTTCACTTCGGACAAGACGCGCATCGCCAGGATGCGGACAACCTGCGGCGCCCCGTCCAGGATCTCGAGCAGGGGCGGCGTGGAAGCGCTTCCCGCCCGGCCCAGGGCGTTGGCCGCCAGGCCCGCCACCATCGAATCGGGGTCGTGCAGGGCGCGCACCAACGGCGGGATGGCGCTTTCCGTGGGACGGGCGCCCAGCCCCAGGGCGGCCGCCTGGCGCACCTCGGGGGCGGAATCCTCCAAAAACGGGAGCAGGTCCTCGTTCCGCACGCAGGGCAGTTCGGCCAGGGCGCGGACGACCCACCAGCGGCCGTCCGCATCGGCGGAACGGGCCGCCACTTGCAGGGCGTGCAGGGCCTGGGTGTCCAGGGCGATCAGCCCCGCCACGGATTCTTCGGCGCGGATTTCATCGCCGCCGAGCAGGTCCGCCAGCAGGGTATGCAGGTCGCTCATTTGGCGGGGGGCGGGACGGGCAGGCTTTCCTCGGCTGTGCTGGCCCACTTGTCGCCCTCGTCGATCAACATCACGGGGATGTCGTCCACGATGGGGTATTTCCGCCCGCAATCCTGGCAGATCAGCCAGGTGTCCTTGTACAGTTTGAGCATTCCGTCCTTTTCACGGACGCAATTGGGGCAGCGCAGGATTTCAAGCAATTCGGTACTGACCATGTTTTTCTCCAATCGAGGCGGAATTGTACCATGAGGCGGGGAGACAGGCTGCCCGCCTAAAACGACGGGGGCATGCAAAGCCCCTTGCGTTCGGCCATCTTTTCGGGGTCGGCCGTGCCCGGGCCGTACTGGCAGATGGCCTGCCAGGGCTCATAGTGGGTTTGGAAGTTGTCCTGGAAGTAGACCGAGCCATCGCGCCAGACCGTGCGGGTCACGTTGACGTCTGCGCCCTGGGCCGGCCAGTCGACCTGTTTCATCTGGTTCTTGTCGAGCTCGGTGTTTTCCTCGAAGAGCGGATTGGGGGCGGACACCACGTTTTGCGGACCGGTGGTGTCCCAGGTGACGGAGCGGCCGTCGGAGGTGGAGTACAGCTTCCAGGTCAGGGTGCGGGCCTCCACATTGACGTAGGTTTCCATCAACAGCCAGTAGGGCGAGTCGTTGGTGAACTTGAAATCGACCAGCGGGAAGTAGACCGTGGCGTCCAGACCGGCCAGGTTGGGGTCGATGCCGCCGTCGGCGGTCTTCTCGTAGTAGGAGACGCGGTAGGCGTGCGAGTAGCGTTCGTTGACCGGGAAGCCCGCGAAGAAGACCGCGCGGAACAGGGTGGTGCTGACCTGGCACACGCCGCCGCCCACGCCCTTGATGGTGCGTCCGCCGTAGATGATGAGCGCCTCGGCGAAGCCGTTTTCGAGGCTCACGTCGCCGAGCACCTGTCCCATCGAGAAGACTTCACCCGGCGCAACCATCACGCCGTGGAAGCGTTCCGCGGCCGCCTGGATGTTCTGAATGCGTTCCGTGCTGGAGCCGTAAAAATAGGAGGTGTATTCGCCGATGTTCTGCGTGATGCCCAGTTGCGCGGCGGTGGCCGTGTCGCTGACGATGGGCAGGGCCTCCACGATCTGCAGGGGGATGGTATGTTCCCCGCGCGCCAGGGCGTTGTTGATCAATAAAATGGATTGGTCAATATCGAGGGTGCGTCCCACCTGCGAGGACTGCCAGGCGACCAGTTGCGCCGAGGCATCGTCGTAGTAGAAACGCGCGTTCTGCGGAGCGCGGTCGACCGCGGGCTGGATGCCGGTCAGCATCTCGCGCAGGGCATTCGGGTTCAGCCCCACCTGGACGGTGGGCACGCCGCCGACATCCACGCGCTGGACGGCGAGCATATTGGCCAGCACTGCCACTTCGTAGGTCCACGGGCCGGGGTCACCGGCCTGGGCGTTCGGCACGACCAGGCTCATCGGCTGGCTGAGGATCTGGCGGGCGGCATCCGCCTGGGCGCTGACGTCGAGGATCGAGGGCTGGATCTCCTGGATGACCAGCGGCACTTCCCCGTCGCGGAAGGATTGCAGTTGTCCGCTCAGCAGGATGAGGGTGGCGTCGAGTTTGAGGGTGCGGCCCGCCTGCCCGGGCGTGGCCACCACGTTGGTGCCTTCGAGGTGCAGGCCGGCTTCGACCACCGGCTGGTCGATCTCCCCCGCCAGGGATTGCAGGTAGGTGTAGGCCAGGCGCTGGTCGAAGATGATGACGGGCGCCACGTCCCTGCCGCTGCCGAAGGCCTGCAACTGGCCCCTCAGGGCGCCGAACAACCCGTCGCTGCGGCCCACGTCGAAGGCGGCGCGCGCGCTGGCGGAGGGGTCGAAGACCATGCCGAGCTGCACGGGCGCGGCCACCCATACGTCGTCCCCATCGCGGAAGACGACCTTGCCCGTGATCGGATAGGAGAGCATCTGGTTGAGCTTCACCGCCGCGTCGGCGGGCGACAGCCCGGAGAGTTCCACGCCCGCCACGGAGACGCCCGGGAAGATGCGCCCCGCGTACAGGAGCTGGAAGCCGAGCGTCCAGGCGAGCACTGCGCCGAAGAATAGAACCAGTCCGCTGACAATGGCAGCTAAAATTTGCGGCAGAATGGAGGGTTTGCGTCGGGTATGATAGGTTATCGTGGTCATGGGGTTGATTATACACACTCCTTCCGTGAATGCCTTAAAGACGGATGATAACGCCGAACGGTTCCCCCACTTGGACTCCAAAGCCTCCTGACTTTGGAGTCGCCAACGACAGGAGGCGGTGACTGCGGCTAAAACAGCCCCGGAATGAGCATCGGCGTCTTCTTTTGGTATTCGGCGTAGGCCGGGCCGAATTCGCGCAGCAGTTTGCGTTCCTCGAAATAGGCTCCGACCAGAATGTACAACGTGGAGGCGATGTACAGGGTCAGCGAGTTGAGGCTCATGCCGGGCGTGAGCCACAGAAACAGGAGTCCCGCCGTGTAGAGCGGATGGCGCATGTGGCGGTACAGTCCGCCCACGACCAGTTTCGAGGGTTGTTCCTTTTCTTGAAAGAGCTGACCCAGGCCGATGAAGTTGAACGTGTCGGTTTGCAGCACGCCGACCAGCAGCATCAACGCGGACGCGCCCTGTCCCGCCAGCATGAGATACCTCCACGGCGCAGGGACTTCGTACAGCGGCTGGTTCGGCAGAGTCCAGGTCAGCCACAGGATGGGCGCAAAACTGAGCACCGAAAAGACGTTGTAGGCCAGGCGGTACAGGCGCATGAAGCCATTTCCCAGCCAGGCGCGGAAGCTGTCCTTGGCGATGTGCGAGGCGAGGATCGAGTGAACGATGCCCCAGGCGGCGATGGCGAGGATGATTTTGAGAATGCTCATGAGGTCTCCTTTACAGGAATAGGGACGACCCAGGCCGCCGCTGTGTTACGCGCGCAGCGGCGTTATACCGCACTCGGGTGAAAATGGCGCTCTTTTAAAGGGCGGAAAGCGAAATTTTCACCCGTGGGTATTATATAATTGGCCCTGTCGATTTCAACGCACAGGAGGTTCGAATGAATCTGCGTCCTGCTCTCTTTCTTCTGGTCATTCTCGGCTTGCTGACGGGATGTGTACCTGTCACTTCAATTCCAATAACGGGGACGACCACAACTACAACGCCCATTGTTACTACGCACATTGCCGTCCCGACGCGGCCCGAAACCGCCATTCCAATGTCCCCGTCTCCATCCTCCACACCCCTGCCGGGGACGCCGACAGTCACGCCCACCTTCGACCCGTCCATGATCGTGACAGTCACGCCTGCACAGGCGGCAGTGTGCCCCAAAGAGAATCCGTCCCTGGTTGCAGACTTTCCCATTCAAACCAACTGCATGGAAAAGGGATGTATTCTTGGCAACGCAGAGAAGTTCATACAGGATTATTTAAACGCAGGCGGCTCCATGCAATCGACATTGGAACGCCTGAGGCAGAATTTTTCCTTTGATTCCAGCGATCCGTTCTTTTACTACACAGACCTAACGAATGATGGAATTCCAGAACTCATCTTTGAAGATTTTGGTATTTCAAGCAGGGTCCATATCCTTTACTGTGAGATGGGCTCTTATAAGGTCTACCCATCCGAGTCGGAAATTGACCCTTATGACATCTCTTGGTATTCTCTTCAAAGAATTCAAGATGTCAATGCCAACGGGCTTCAGGATGTCATCATTGTTTCGCGCGGCTGCTCAGGAAGTGGGTGTTACGGCATCACAGTCCTGGAATGGGATGGGATGGAATTTGTGCAATTGGCGCCTTCCATGGGCATGACGGGCCTGCTGAATTTTAAAATCACAGATCAGGATCACAACGGTTTATCTGAGTTCAGGCTGCATGGGGGCTTGTATTCACAGCTATTTGCGTACGAGTATCCTGTGCGAAACTTTATAGAAACATACGACTGGAATGGTCACACTTTTGAACCAACAGGATTTCGTTATGACCCGCCTGTTTTTCGCTTCCAAGCTATTCAAGATGCTGACCAACTCATGTTACAAAATCAATACCAGGATGCACTGGCGTTATATCAGGATGCCGTCTTCAACGATCAACTGGAAGGGTGGTCAAAGAAACGCGCAGATTTTACTCAGCAATTGCTTTACACTTTACATGGGCCAGACACTCTCCACTGGCCTGACTTCAAAGCGCCTGAATTTGCTGAAGACCCAATTGACTCTTCGCTTGAATATAATTCACTCGCTGCCTATTCCTATTATCGCATCACACTACTCCACATTTTACAGGGCCACGAATCGGATGCGGGCACGGTCTACCAAACTTTGCAACAAAAATTCACCGAGGGCAATCCAGGCTATATCTATGCGGAGATGGCGGCCGCTTTCTGGAACGAGTATCAATCCTCACACGACATGACCGCCGCCTGCGGGATGGCGGTTGACTATGCAGCCGCGCATCCTGACATCCTCATCCCGCTGGGCAGTGATTATCACGGGATGCAAAGTCATACGTACAAGCCCGAAGATGTCTGTCCGTTTCGGTGAAGCGCGATGCTTCGTTACCGCGCATGTCATTGCGAGAGCGGTGTTCTTCCGCTCGAAGCAATCTCCTGTCACTGCCAGACAAAAGATTACATAAAAACAGGGGATTGCTTCGCAAAGATCGCTCGCAATGACGTAAAAAAGCAGGCCACGCTTGAGGCGTGACCTGTGTGATCGATTTGCAAAGTAGGACGGGATACTATCCCGCCCTACTGTTATTCTGCGCCGAAGGCGGGAATTTCGAGGATGGCGCCGCCGGCCCTGACCTGGTAGTAGGGCAGCCAGGCCACGCCGAAGAGGTTGATGAAAACGTCGGTCTTCTTGGGGGCGATGACCACCTCGGTGATCTTGTTGACCACGTCGCCCCAACTGGCGTTGACGTCATCGACCACGTCCTGGCGGCGTTGTTGCAGCACGGCCAGTTCCTTTTTGAATTGCGAGATGGCGTCGATGGATTCGTCCACGTCAGCTTTGGCCTGCTCGGTCATGCGGCGCTTGGTCAGCGAGGAGGACAGTTTCCGCGTGGAGCGGCTGCCCGTGAACAGGCCAAAGACGTTCTCGGCGTGCGTGCCCATCTCCTCCATTTTGCGCTGGCCGAGTTCAGCCTCGTCCTGGCGCAGTTCGCGTTCCTCGCGGTCGAGCTTGTCCTGCAGGGTCTTGATCTGGCGGTCGATGGTGGCGCTCTTCTTGGCGATCTCGGCATCGCGCGCGTCGCGGGCAGTCTCGGCGCAGGCCTTCATGAACTCGGCCTGCGAGACGTCGGGACCCGCGTACACCTTCAGCGTGTCATTGGCGCGGGCCTTGATGGTGGACGAGCGATAGACCCAATCCGTGAAGTCCTTTTGCAGGGCTTTGATCAACCGGGCATCGTTGAGCGGCGCATCGATCACGCCGAAGCGGGCCGAGGCGGCGGGGGAGGTGTCCACCTGATCGAGCGAGGGGCCGTTGTAGATGAAATCATCCCAGCGCACGACGCCGCGTTTCTCGGGCGCGGCCACCAGCGCGGCGCGGGCCAGTTCACTGTCCACGCCGTATTTGCGGTCGAGGAAGCGCACCTGCGCTGAAGCCAGCAGGGCGGGACGGTAGATCACGCCTTCGATCATGGCCTCGGCGGGCATGGTCTTGGCCGCATACTTGAAGGCCTCGGGCAGGCTGTAATTCTGTGGCAGGAAGTATTCCGCCACCCCGGCCGGGACGGGCGGCTTGGTCGTCGAACTCCCGGCCGGGTCCACGCGGCTGGGGGTCGCAGGTTTTACGGGAGTCGCCGCGGGGGCCGGCGCGGCATACGAAACGGGAGACGGCTGCGGTACAGAGAAGGAGGGCGCAGGTGCAGACACGGTCTGCGGTCCATTGTCCACGGACGACTGTCCACTGTCCACTGCCCTCGCTCCCACCAGTTGATTCAGCGCGGGGATCTGCGTGCGCGTCATCGGGCCAGCCAGGTAGTTCATCGCCCAGCGCGTCTGGAAGAGGATGGGCGTCTTCTCGTGGACGTTCTGCATGATGAAGACGCGCTTGCCCAGCGAGGAGATCAGCTTGTCGAAGGCCGCGCGCGAGGAGCCGCCCGTGGCGCTTTCGAGACCGTCGAGCAGGCGGTTCTTGTCCTGTTCGGTTTGCAGTTTGCCGATGAACCAGGTGCCCGCATTGGACAGGCCCTTGTAGTCCACGTCGACCGGGTTTTGGGTGGCCAGCAGCAGGCCCAGGCCGAAGGCGCGCGCCTGCTTCAACATGCGCAGCAGCGGCGTCTTGGAGGGCGGGTTGGCCGTGGGCGGCAGGTAGCCGAAGATCTCGTCCATGTAGAGTAGGGCGCGCAGGGCGTTGGTGCCCGACTGCGTGCGCATCCACGACTCGACCGCGGTGAAGAGCAGCGTGACGAAGAACATGCGCTCGGTGTCGGAGAGGTGCGCCAGGTAGAAGATGCTGTGATGCGGCCGGCCGTCTTCGGCGAAGAGCAGGGTCTTGACGTCCAGCGGCTGGCCTTCGCGCCAGACTTCGAAGGCGGGCGAGGCCAGGATGTTGTTGAGCGCCATCGCCAGTTCCATGCGATCCTTGGGTGGGTAGAAGGTGTCGACCGGGAAGGCGCCCAGTTTTTCGAAGGGCGGGGTCTGGGTTTGCAGGATCAACTCGGTCAGGTCGACGCCCCGTCCCTGGCTCCAGGCGCTCTCGAACAGGTTGGAGAGCAGGATGTGCTCGCGCGAGCGGATCGGGTCGACGTCCTCGATGCCGACCAGCCCGAGCAGGGCCGTGACCGTGCTGGAGATGCGTTCACGCAGGGACTCGCGGTGGGTGGCCCAATCCAGCCCGGGCGCGGCCAGCGACGACAACACGCTGACGGGGATGCCCGCATCCGAGCCGGGCGTGTAGATGGCGAATTGCACGGCGTTGGCCAGCGCGCGGATGCGGTCGGGGGTGATGCCCCACTCGCTCAGGCCGCTGCGCCAGGAGAGCGCCGCCTCCATGGCCGCCTGCTCGACGGTCTTGCCCGAGCGGCGGGCGATGTCTGGATCGACCCAGGGTTGAAAGTCCTGCGGGGCCAGGTCGGGGAAGTGCAGGAGCAGGTTGGTCAGGTCGCCTTTGGGATCGATGATCAGGGCCGGCACGCCCTGCAGGGCAGCTTCTTCGAGCAGGGACACGCACAGGCCGGTCTTGCCCGAGCCGGTCATGCCCGTGACCACGGCATGCGTGGTCAGGTCGGCGGGGTCGTAGCGGATTTCCTGTGGGGTGGCTTTTCCAGCCTTGGGGTCATAGGCGCGGCCCAGATAAAATTCGTTGTCAGCCATGAGGTCTCTCCTGCGAAGAAATAGAACGGACGTTCCAGGCGGTTAATTTACTCTATTTTACTGCTTCTTGCAATGCGGAAGGGTTCTCAACGATTTTGCCCGCAGTAACGGATGAAAAACTCTCTACAGCACATTGTTGAATCGGGACGCTGAAAACGCGGATGGGCGCTGATGGAATGCGAAAGAGTCTGCATTTATCCGCGTCCCCGCGGGGTTTGTGCGGAGAAATAAAAACATGACACACCCCAAATTTAATCTGGACGCAGAAAAACGCTGATTTCGCTGATGAGGCAAAGAAAAATCCGCGTTTTTCAGCGTGAATCAGCGTCCAAATGCCTTTAAAACATGACACATCCTTGAAAGATTATTTTCGGGATGTGTCATGTTTCTGCTAATTGCTCTCGTTGCTGTTGTCGTTATCGTTCGAGTTGTCGTTCTCATTCTGGTTATCGTTCCCCGAATTGTCGTTCTCGTTGCTGTTGTCATTTTCGTTATCGTTCAAATTATCGTTCGAGTTGTCGTTCAGATTCTCGTTGTCGTCGCCATTGTCGTTTTCGTCGGTGCCGTTGTCATTCGAGTTGTCATTCAAGTTGTCGTTCTCATCCTTGTCGTTCGTGTTCTGATTCTCGTTGTCGTCGTTCGTGTTTTCATTGGTGTTGTCATCGTTGGTGTTTTCATTCGTGTTATCGTCGTCGCTGTTTTCGTTCGTGTCCGGGTTGTCGTTCGATGAATCGGAATCGTCTTCGGAGGATGAGTCGTTCTGCTCCGCTGCGGCGTCCTCGATCTCGACCCGCGTCACGATGAAGCGCCCGTCGACGCTGAAGTAGCCCCTGACCTCCACGCGCATGCCGACCTGGACGAGCGTTTGCAGGGTGGGATTCTCCACGTACACCGTTTGCCCGTCGATGACCCAAACGCTGCCGTCGATGCTCTGCAGTGTGCCCTCGATGTGGAAGGTGCTGCTGCGTTCGCCCTGGTCATGGGAGGATTCATCCTCCTGCTCCCCGGTCGGCACCATCGTGCCGGGCGGCAGGGTCTGGACCAAGAGGGCGGTCACGCGCCCGACCGAATCGGTGCGACCGGTCACGATCACGGAGGCACCCTCGGTCAGCGGGTCACCCGTATAGCGGGTCTGTGCGGTCAACGCCACGGGCAGCCCGGAGACGAGCATGCTCTCGTCGGTATGTTCGGTCACCAGGCCGGTGAAGGTGATGGAGACCACCCGTCCTTCGCGCAGCAGTTCGGCGACCTCGTCCAGGCGCTCCACTTCGTACTCGCCTTCCAATGCCTCGCGCTGTGCGGAAGAGGAGACGAACAGCAGGCGCATATCCTCCCAGGTGCGTTTGACGGGGTAGAGATTTTCGCCCGGCAGGGAGGTGGTGGAGGCCTGCACCAGGCCCGTTCCGCTCATCAAGGCAATGGCGGCGATGCTCAAGGCAATCGCCAGGCGCTGGAAGAAGGGGATCACCGACTGCCGCCTGCGGATGGGACGTTTTGCCTCCCGCATTTCCGCGGCGCGTTGAAGCAGCGCCGCCCGTCCACGACGCGTGGCGTCTGCGGAGGGCAGGGGGGCGGGGATTTCCCGCGCGCGCCGGGCGGCTTCCAGGATGGGGCGCAGGTCGGATGTCAGGTCGGGGAAACGCGCCAGGACGGAATCCAGACTGGCGCCATGTTCCATGGCCTGGAGACAAATTTCGAGGGCGTCGTAAAGTTTGTTATTCATGGTGTGCTTCACCAATCTGGCGCTGGAGCGCAGCCAGCGCGCGGAACTGGAGGGCTTTGACGGCATTGACATTCTTCTGCATGTGCAGCGCGGTTTCTTCGAGGGAATATCCATCGCCAAACCGCAGGGCCAGCACGTGCTGCTGTTCGGCGGTTAGTTGCGCGTACGCCTGCTGGACGGAACGGTTCTGTTCGCGCAGGTCGAATTCCGCAGGCGGGCTGGGCTGAGCATCCACATGATTTTCGGAGATCGCTTCCACAGGGCGGCGGTAGCGCTGGCGCAGATGGTCGGCGATGGCATGGGAGGCCGTGGAGATCAACCAGCCCTTGATGTTCGATTGCGGCCCGCGTCGATTCTGTACCGCTTCCAACAGACGGACAAATACGTCGCTGGCGATGTCCTCCGCAACGGTTTGGTCGCCGAGGCGGTAATACACATAGCGATATACATCGGGGAAGAATTGATCGTAGACGGCGCTGATGGCCTGCGAGTCCAACTTCTGCAGGCCAGCCAGGGCGCGTCTCTCATCGTACGTGGACATTGACAACAAGACCATTCCGGGGGATGTGATAATTCCGTGCGCGTTCATGCCGAGTATATCATCCCCTCTTCCGACGGTCAGAGGAGTTGACCATCGGAAGAGGATCGGGATCAGTTAGTCGTTGTTGGAGTTGTCGTCATTGCTGTTGTCGTCGTTGGAGTTGTCATCATTGCCGTTGTCATCATTGCCATTGTCGTCATTGCCGTTGTCATCGTTGCCATTGTCATCATTGCCGTTGTCATCGTTGCCGTTGTCGTCGTTGCCGTTGTCGTCGTTGCCGTTGTCATCATTGCCATTGTCGTCATTGCCATTGTCGTCATTGCCGTTGTCGTCATTGCCGTTGTCATCATTGCCATTGTCATCATTGCCATTGTCGTCATTGCCGTTGTCGTCATTGCCGTTGTCATCATTGGCGTTGTCGTCATTGGCGTTGTCGTTGGCATTGTCGTCACCCAACGAGTTGAGTTCGATCTGGCGGATGGCAAGCGTTCCATCGACATTGACCACGTACTGGATCCTGACCTGGTCACCGACCGCCAGCAGGCCCTTCACTTCGCTCAGATTGGTCAACTGGTAGACGACACCGCCGATGGTCACGCTCGTATCGGTCATGGCCTCGATCACGCCGACGACCTCGAGGTCACCGCCCGTGGCGGGAGCGGGCGTCTGGGTCGCGTCGGGATTGCTGGCGGGGACGACAGGCGCATCCGCGTTGAGCGCCATGGAATTGTGTACGCGGGTGCCGGTGATCGAGCCATCCTTCTGGACGGTGCCTTCGACCTTCACCATGTCGCCGACCTGGATGCTGCCGCCAGCCACTGCCTGCGGCTCCACGGTGATGGTCTTGCCATCCACGACCCATTGGGTGCCGTTCATGGCTTCGACCATACCGCTAAAGGCCACTTCCACGGCCAACACCTGGGGGCCGCTCACAGCCGCGTTGGAGGACGATTGCTGGGCCGCGGGGGCGGCCGTGGGCGCCGCAGTGCCGCAGGCGCTCAGTACATAGGCCGCCAGAAGGATGACGGTCAACAGGGGGAAACGCTGGGATTTTTTCATCTTATCACCTCATAAAATATTGGAGTGTTTACATCCGATTAGTCGACGGAAGGCCAAAAAGGTTACGGGCAAAAAACAGGCAATTTGGGAGTGGGGCACGCAGATCGTCGACGATTTGCAATCGTCGAACCGGCAGGGAGGGCAGGGAATCAAAAAGCCGCCTGAATTCAGGCGGCTTGTGCAGGTTTGGATGCCCTTACGGCGTTGCAAGCATGAACACCCTCTGGAACTCCTCCACGAATTTCGAGGCCAGGAACGGATCGTAGATGACGATCAGGGTCTCGTCGTTGCGCGTCTCGGCGCTGTTGGTGAAATTGTACGAGCCGGTGATGACGATCTGCTCGTCGATGATGATGACCTTGTGGTGCAGCAGTCCCGCGATGCCGTCGCGGCGCACGTCCAGCCCGGCCTGGCGGAAGGGGTCGAACTCGGTGCCGATGTTGGAGTTGATCTGCTCCGAGTCCATCACGCCCTTCACGGTCACGCCCTCCTCGGCCCGCGCGCGGATGGCCTCCGCCAGCGGGTCCGATGTGAACGAGTAGGCCATGAAGTAGATGCTTTCCTCGGCGTTGTAGAGCAGGTCGAGCAGGTTGTTGGCCACGTTGTCGTCGGGCGAAAAATACACGTCGATCGGGATGCCGTCAATCGTCACGCGCGGGTTGGGGGTGGCGGGCACATCGTCGGCGCCGAACATGTCGTCCACGAACATCTCGTTGAATTCGGTGGTGTAATTCTCGGCCATCTTCACCGAGCGGATTCGGATCAGGTTGTTGTTATCCTCGTAGGCGCCCGAGTCGGTGAAGTTCATCGAACCCATCCAGACCTCGGCGTTGTCGATCACCACGAACTTGTCGTGCATCAGCCCCTCGCGGCGGTCGCCCAGCACGGGGATGCCCGCGTCGCTCAACTTCTGTGGATCGGAGCGGTCGCGATTGTCGCTTTCCATCACCATCCGCACTTGCACGCCGCGGTCGTGGGCGCGGATGAGCGCATCGCGGATGCTGTCGAGACTCAGACTGTAGATGGCCACATCCACGCTCAGGCGCGCCCCGTCGATGGCCTCCACCAGCGGCCCATCTGCGCCGCCCGTCTGCTGCGCGGCCAGCGGGCTGGCGGGATCGGTGAAGTACAACTCGTACCACGACCCTTTCACGCTGTACGCGGCCGGCAGGGCGAAACCGCCCTTGACGGGATCATTGGTCGGCGTGGGGGTGACGATCAGGGGCTGCACCTCCATCGATGGAAAAACGATCACTTCAGGCCCCGACGCGCAGGCGGATAGCAGCAGGATGCAGGCGATCATTCCCAGGATTTGTTTCATCTCGTCTCCAGAAAGGGGGGTGGCAAAAATTATAGCACGGTTGTTCAGTACGATTGGCTCACATCATACCCGGGTATAATCCCCGCCGTGACCGACACCAACTCCAACCGACAGATCGCGCGCGCCGCAGGCACCGTCATGTTTGCCATCGTTTTTGGGCAGTTGACGGGGCTGGCGCGCAGCATGCTCGTGACCAGCACCATCGGGGTCTCGCACGAACTGGACGCCTTCTTCTACGCCAACCGCGTCTCCGAGACGCTCTTCCTGCTCGTGGCGGGCGGCGCGCTGGGCTCCGCCTTCATCCCGACCTTTACGGGATTGCTCGCCAAAGGGGAGCGGGATTCCGCCTGGCGGCTGGCCTCGGCCATCGCCAACGCCGTCACCCTGACCCTCAGCCTGCTGGCCGTTTTGGCGGCTTTTCTCGCCCCGCAGATCGTCCGCTACCTGCTGGCCCCGGGCCTGGCCGACGACCCCGCGCTGCTGGCGCTGACGGTTTCCCTGCTGCGCATCCAATTGATCGCCTCCGTGCTCTTCGGCCTGGGCGGACTGGTGGTGGGCATCCTCAACGCGCACCAGGTCTTCTTCATCCCCGCGTTGACGCCCGCCATGTACCAGCTGGGTATCATCTTCGGCGCGCTGGTGCTGGCGCCCACGATGGGAGTCTACGGGCTGGCCTGGGGTGTGGTGATCGGGGCGGCCTTCTATTTATTGCTGCAAATCCCGTCCCTGTTGAAACAGCGCGGAGCCTACCAGCCCACGCTCGGCATGGACAATCCCGACGTGCGCCAGGTGTTCCTGCTGATGGCGCCGCGCCTGCTGGGCGTGGCCGTGGTGCAGTTGAACTTCTGGGTCAACGGCTGGCTGGCTTCGACCATGAGCGAGGGCAGCATGGCCAGCTTGTCCATCGGCTTCTCGCTGATGTTGATGGCGCAGGCGGCTATCGCCCAATCGGTGGCGATCGCGGCCATGCCGACCTTCTCGGCCCAGCACGCCCTCGGCAAAATGGACGAGATGCGCGGCCTGCTGGTCGCGTCCCTGCGCGGGGTGATGCTGATCGCCCTGCCCGCCAGCGTGGGATTGATCGTCCTGCGCGAGCCGCTGGTGCGCCTGCTCTATTTTTATGGCGCGTTCGACGAGAGGGATTTGCAGATGGTGGCCTGGGCCTTGCTGTGGTACGCGGCGGGACTGGTCGGCCACTCGTTGATGGAAGTGTTGACGCGCGCCTTTTACGCCCAGCACGACACGAAGACGCCCGTGTTGATCGGCACCGTGGCGATGGGTTTGAACGTGGTCTTCAGTTTTACCTTTTCAGCGGGGTTTGCATCGATGGGCTGGCTGCCGCTCGGCGGGCTGGCCCTGGCCAATTCGCTGGCCACCGCGTTGGAGGCGGCCACGCTGTTCTTCTTCATGCGCAAACGCTTCGGCAGCCTGGAAGGCCCCCACCTCCTGCGCGGATTTGGAGCCGCGGCCCTCTCCGCGCTGGGGATGGCGCTCAGCCTGCTGGCCTGGATCAGGCTGACGGGCGGGCAGCATCGCGCGGTCACCGCCCTGGGCGGGGTCATCCTCGGCGGGCTGGTCTACGGCCTGGGTGTGCTGATCCTGCAAGTCCCCGAAATAAAAATGCTCACACGGCTGGTTCTCGCCCGCCTAAGACGTTAACTCCACACCATCCACAAAACGATGGCCACGATGATGCCCAGCAGGATGCCGCCCGTCACTTCGAGCGGAGTGTGGCCGAGCACCTCGCGCAATTCCTCCTCGCTCCAGATGTGGCCGCGCAGCAGTTCCTCGAACAGCACGTTGATGCGCTCCGCGTGCATGCCAGCCTGCCGCCGCACGCCGGCCGCATCGTAGATGACGATCATGGTGATGGCCACGCCCAGCGCGAACAGGGCGCTGTCGAAGCCGTCGTGCAGGCCGATGGCCATGGTCGCGCCGACCATCAGCGCGGAATGTGAGCTGGGCATGCCGCCCGCCGCCAGCAGCATGGCCCACTTCCATTTTCGGGAACGCAAATATTCGAAGGGCACCTTCAGGATCTGGGCCAGCAGCCAGCCCGCCAGGCCGCTGATCAACGCGTGGTTTTGGAAAATGGCGAGCAGGTTCATTCCGATTCGTCCTCGAACGGAAGGGCCTCCCCGCCCGACATCTGCCTGACGGTCAATTCCGCCGCTTCGAGCAGTTCCCCGCAGCGCCTGACGAGAGCCTGGCCGCGCTCGAACAATTTGATCGCGTCATCCAGCGGATTCTGTTCCCCTTCCAGCGTGACAACGATCGCTTCGAGTTCAGCGAGGGCTTCCTCGTAGGTCAGTTCTTCCACGGGCTTTTGGGTTGACTTGGGCTTGGCCATAATGCTCCAGAAATTTACGATTTACGATTGGCGATTGACGATGGCTTCGAATTTTCCGTCACTGACGCGGACGGTCAATGCGCCCTGCGCCTGGGAGACCTGGCTGACGACCTGGCCGTCCTCCCGGCGGGTGACGATGGCGTAGCCGCGCGAGAGGATGCTGGCGGGATTCAGGGCCTGCAATCGCCGCGACACTCCATCAACACGCGCGGCCTGCAATTGGATACGGTGTCTTAGCGCGGAGCGGGCGCGGCGGGAGAGTTCATCGATGCGCTGGGTCTCGGATTGGATGCGGCGTTCGGGCGAGACGTAGCGCAGGCGCGCCGCAAAGGCGGAGACCAGCACCCGTTCCTCGCCGATCAGGCCCAGGGTCGAGGTCAGCAAACGCGACTCGAATGCGAGGAGCAGTTCGCGCAGGTCGTCCACGGTTGTTTGTGTGGCCAGTTCCGCCGCGGCGGTGGGGGTGGGGGCGCGCAGGTCGGCGGCGAAATCGCACAGGGTGAAATCCGTCTCGTGGCCCACGCCGCAGATGACGGGCGCCCGGGACGCGGCCACCGCGCGCACCACGCGCTCATCGTTGAAGGCCCACAGATCCTCGATGGAGCCGCCGCCGCGCGCGATCAGGATCACGTCGGGGTTTTGCGCGTTGAGCTGGGCCAGCGCCCTGACCAGGGCGGGCGGCGCTTCCACGCCCTGCACGGGCGAGGGCGCGAGCAGCACCTCGGCCAGCGGCAGCCGTCGGCGCAGGATGTTGAGCATGTCGCGCAGGGCTGCGCCCGTGGCCGAGGTTACGATGCCGATCCGCCTGGGCAGGCCGGGGATGGGGCGTTTTCGTTCGGGGTCGAACAGGCCTTCGGCGTCGAGCAGGGCCTTCAGGCGCATGAACTCCGCGTAGAGCGCGCCTTCGCCCACGGGGCGGATTTGATCGACGTAAAGCTGGTACTGTCCGCTGACTTCGTAGATGCCGAGCCGTCCATGCACCTCCACGGCCATGCCGTCCTGCAGCGCCAGGCGCAGGCGCGCGGCGCTGGTCTTCCACATGACGCACTTCAGGGACGAGCTGGCATCCTTGAGCGTGAAGTAGACGTGACCCGAGGCGGGCCGCGCCAGGTTGGAGATCTCACCCGTGACGGTCACATCCTGGAGCGCCGCGTCCGTTTCGATCAGGTTGCGGATGTAGGCCGTCAGCCGCGAGACGGTCCATTGCTGGGCGGAAAAAAGCGAAGGCTGCATCGGCACGAGGATAATCGAAAAGGGGGGATTTCGGAAGGATGCAGGGCAAAATGATGCTAAAATTCCATCATCCCATGAAGCAGCCCCGCTCCTGGCGGATTTGTAATCCGCCAGCCGCTGGATTACACACTTGCCCTGGCGTCCTGTGCCAGGGAATCCAGCGGGAGCCTTTTGCTCGCGGCGGATTTGCAATCCGCCGCCCCTGTGAGACGCCCGATAAATGTCTCAATTGCGAATCCAACGGGAACTTTAGGAAAATCCCATCCTCCCATGAATCATCTCTGGTCCCCCTGGCGTATGAAATACATCGACAACCACAACAAGGAAACAGGCTGTGTATTCTGTGTTGCACAAGCCAAAGCCGACAGCGCCGAGAATTTGATCGCGTTCCGCGGCGAACGGGCCTACGTCATCCTCAACCGCTTCCCCTACACGAGCGGACACCTGATGGTGATTCCCTATGATCACGTGTCCAACCTGGAGGAACTCGACCCCGCCACCCGCGCGGAAATGATGGAACTGACCTCGCGCTGCACCACCGTGCTGCGCGGCGTGTACAATCCGCAGGGATTCAACGTGGGCGTCAACATCGGCGAGGCGGCGGGCGCGGGCGTGCTCGGCCACGTCCACATTCACATCGTGCCGCGCTGGGCGGGCGACACCAACTTCATGTCGGCGCTCGGCGAGACGCGCGTCCTGCCCGAGTCGCTCGAAGACACCTACCGCCGCGTATGCGAGGCCTTTAGCGCCTGACCTTTGGCATGCGGACTTCAGTCCGCACCTTTGCGGGCTAAAGCCCACGCTCCTACATCATCCAACCAGTCGCGGGGACGCAATGCAACCACAGAGCGTCTTCGCGACGTTGCGTTAATTTTGGAGGTACCATGTTCCGATACAAAAACTTACTGGCCGTACTGCTGATTCTTTCCTTTATTACCGCCGCCTGCACGGCTGCGGCAACCAAGACTCCCGCCCCTGCCCCTGCCGCGACCGAAACTCAACTTCCCAGCTCCACGCCAACCGACCTTCCGTCCAGCGCCACCCCCACCCCCACCGCCCCAGCCACTTTCACACCGCAGCCCTTCGCCGCGCCGCTCAGCCTTGGCCCCGACGATTTTCCCGCGGGCTACAATCCGCTCACGGGTCAGCCCGTCCGCGACCTGTCCGCGCTCGACCTGCCCGCCCTGCTGATCTCGGTCTCCAACTTCCCCGTCGAGGCCCGTCCGCAGGCGGGGTTGTCCTTCGCGGATTACGTCTTCGAAATCTACATCACCGAGGGCGCCACGCGTTTCCTGAGCGTCTTTCACGGCGATTTCCCGCAGGCCGAAGTTCCCCTCACGGGCGGATGCGAGGTGCGCATGGAACCCTTCGCCGCGGGTGAAACCTATCTCGGCAACCAGGTCTGGCTGGACGCGAACTCGAACGGCGTGCAGGAATACGGCGAGCCCGGCGTCGGCGGCGTGTGTGTGGATTTACAGGATGCCGACGGCGACCCCATCGCCTCGACCAGCACCGACAGCAACGGTTACTACGGCTTCAACGTCGAGCCTGGGGTCTACACCGTCGAGGTGCAGCTGCCCGCGGGGATGCAGTTCACGCAGGCCAACGTCGGGGACGAGGACCACGACAGTGACGCGGACCCGGCCTCGGGGCGGATTCCGCTCGAGGTGGCCGCCTCCACCCTTTCCGTGGACGTTGGGTTGATCCCGCCTGTGGGCGTCACCTCCACCCCGAATCCCACCGCCAAACAGGCCGACCCCGAGATCGGTCCTGTGCGCTCGGGACGCATGGTCTATGCCCATTTCGCATCCATGTTCCAGGACTCGTGCCTGATCTACGCCTTCGCCGCCGAGGAGGTGCTCGAAAAGATCCCGCAGTGCGCCATGGTGGCGCACGAGGTCGAGGGCGGCGGCGCGATGCTCGACATCACGCGCATGCGCGCCATCGCCGAGGAAAACGAAAAGGCCGACACAGTCTTCAACTACGCCAGCAACCAGTACACCGACCTGCCGCCCGAGGGCGGGACGCCCGCCACGCAGCTCGACGTGTTCATCGCCCTGTTGAATCAATCGGGCTGGCGGTATGACCCGCTGATGCAGTCGTATCTGCGCTACACCGACAACGCGGACAAGGCCACGGCGGGGCAACTGCATCCCGACACCGACCGCCTGAACGGACGGCAACTGCACTTCGAGAACGTCATCGTGCTGTTCGCCGAGCACGAGGTCATCGCACCCACCATCGTCGACATGGCTCTCGAACAGGGCGGGGAGGGGCCTGCCCTGCTCTTCCGCGACGGGCAAAAATATGACATCCGCTGGAGCACACGCTCGGGCGCCTACGAACAGCGCAGCGGTCTGCGCCGTCCCATCCAGTGGGTCGACCGCGCGGGCAACCCCGTCCCGCTCAAGCCGGGTCATACCTGGGTGATCGTGGTCACGCCTTTCACGACCGTCACCGAGCAGGGCGCGGGTGTGTGGAAGGTTCGTTTCTACGCGCCGGCCGGGGCGGAGTAAGGAGTCCGCAAATTCCACTGGCAACATGACCCGCCCACCTTGTAACTGCCTGGAAATTTCCTTATGATATGGTAATCAGGAAATCTTGAACCCAGGCGACATGCCCCGCATGTCCATATCCAGGAGAACCTCATGAGCAAAGAAAACGAAGCCGTCATCCTTTCCGCCGCCCGCACCCCGATCGGACGTTTCCAGGGCGCGCTCAGCGCGATTCCCGCCCCCAAACTCGGCGCAATCGCCATCAAAGCCGCCGTGGAACGCGCGGGCATCGACCCGCAGGAAGTGGAGGAAGTGCTGATGGGCAACGTGGTGCAGGCCGGTGTGGGACAGGCTCCCGCGCGCCAGGCCGCCATTTTCGGCGGCGTGCCCGCCACCGTCAGCGCGACCACGGTCAACAAGGTCTGCGGCTCGGGCTTGAAGGCGGCCATGTTCGCCGCCCAGGCCATCCGCGCCGGGGATGCGGAGTTGTTCGTGGCGGGTGGCATGGAAAACATGAGCCGCGTTCCGTATATCATCCAGGGCCGCTCGGGCGAACTCAAGTTCGGCCACCAGCAATTGTCCGATGCGCTGCTGACCGACGGGCTGTGGGATCCGTTCGAGGATTGGGGCATGGGCATGGCCGCCGAGTTCATCGCCGACGAGTACGAGGTCACGCGCGAAGCCATGGACAAATTCGCCTTCGAGAGCCATCAGAAGGCCGTGGCCGCCATCGAAGGCGGCAGGTTCAAGGCCGAGATCGCGCCCGTGGAAGTCAAGGGCCGCAAGGGCGAAGTCCAGGTCATCGACACGGACGAAGGCCCGCGCAAGGACACGACCGTCGAGTCGCTGACCAAGCTCAAACCCGCCTTCAAGGCTGGCGGCAAGGTCACGGCGGGCAACGCCTCATCCATGAACGACGGCGCGGCGGCGGTGGTCCTCTCCAGCCGTGCGTACGCCGAGGCGCACGGGATCAAGCCCATCGCGCGCGTTGTCGGCTATGCCCAGGCGGCGCTCCAATCCAAGTACCTGTTCGCCGCTCCCGCCCAGGCCATGCCCAAGCTGCTCAAGAAGATCGGCTGGACCTTTGCCAACGTGGACCTGATCGAGCTGAACGAAGCCTTCGCCGCGCAGGTGCTGGCCGACGGCTATGCCCTGGCCTCCGAAGGCTGGGACTGGGCCAAGGTTAACGTAAACGGCGGCGGCATCTCGCTCGGGCATCCGCTTGGCGCCAGCGGCGCGCGCGTGCTAACCACGCTCATCTACGCCCTCAAAGATCGCGGCCTGAAGCGCGGCATCGCCTCCCTGTGCCTGGGCGGCGGCGAAGCCGTGGCGATGGCAGTCGAAGTGGAATAAGAATACTTTGGCGGTCGAGTAGTGCGGGTCTCCTTCCCGCCGTATTGAGACCATCAAAGCAGTTATTCAGATACTCGATATTCGCGCGAATATCGAGTATCATTTTTAAAACTGACCCTTGCGAAGGTTTGGAATGGAATAAAGGCCTTTCAAATTACAACGCATCACGAAACAACCTTACGTCTGGCTCTGAAATAACCTTCGCAAGGTTCTTACTTTGGAGGCTCCCATGAACACCCAGGAACGCAATGAAAAGATCGAACTGTACGGCCGCGGCGTGGAACTGCTGGAACAAACGCTCCAGGACATTCCGCGCGAAATGTGGCAGTTCAAACCCGCGCCAACCGAGTGGAGCGTGCATGAGATCCTGGTCCACCTGGCGGATTCGGAGACGAACGCCGCCCTGCGCGCCCGCAAGCTGATCGCCGAGCCGGGCGGCGCGATCATGGCCTACGACCAGGACGGCTGGGCCGTCACGCTGGACTATCACGGTCAAAGCTGGGAGGATGCGCTGGAAACGGTGCGTTTGGTGCGCAAAACGACCCATGCCCTGCTTAAGCGGCAGCCCGACGAGGTTTTCACGCACGCGATCCAGCATCCCGAATATGAAGAGCCGTACACCTTCGAAAAGTGGATCAACATTTACTCGGGACATATCCCAGGGCACATCCAGCAGATTCAGAACAATTACAGGATCTGGAAAGAGCGGCAGGGATAGAGTCGGTCACGCCTGTGACGTGACCCTGTTCAGTGGACAACTGGTCACTGAGACAGATCGCGCAGCGGCGGAAGATGATCCCGTTCGACCGAGGCAGGCCAGGAAAACGGTCGCCGTCGTCCGTACATACAAAAGAGACCCTGAAAGCCACAAGCTTTCGGGGTCTCTTTGCGGTTCCCGCCGTCTTTTCAACCAATTCCCTGCCTTGACGCTGCGATTTATCGGTGGGCTGTTTTTGCAATAAGGCGTACTGCCTTTAAGTGTCGATTCTCCAAAGATAGAGTTTTCCATCTTTATCGTTGAATAAACCAAATTTGAAATTCTCGGAATAGCGCTCATAAAATGGTTTTGTTGTATCGTAGACTTGTTCACCTTTTTCCTTGTTATATTCTTCTTGATAGTCTACGAATAAGTAATATCCAGTTGATGTAGTAATTGGAATTGTCTCTTCAATGCCAAACGATGGCTGGAGTCTATCTTCGTGTCCCACAAATTCTGGAGAAAGGGGTAAAGGTTTCCATAATGGGGATTTCTCTAATGCGCTTGCAAATTCAACAATTTTTTCAGGGGGTATTTGGAGAACGATGAATGTATATCCATCAGAAGCCCCACCTGGGATAGGTAGCCCAGGTCCAGTATCATTATTCGTTAAAACAGTAGTGCCTTTAGGAAGATCAACACGTGCCATTGAACTAGCTAGTTTGATTGGATCTACAGGAACAAAAACAGAGATAAGACAAGACCCAATACAAACGAGGGGTAGTAGGATTAAAAGCCCTACAGTAACAGGAAGGAAATATTTTTTGACCTTTTTCATTTTGCTATTTTCTTTACAGCCCAACGGCTTACGTTATTGGAATATGCTTGTGTGGGACGTGGCATCAGCGTATCCTTGAGGTGATCCCGCCGCGGGCGCGCGGATGGAACGGTTTCTGATGGCGCTTTGTTGGGCGGCACCGCGTAGCGCAGGGCTAGTATGTGCCACAGCGTATTTGCCCATCTATGTCTCTGACATACGCGGTAATCATTTGTTCGGAATTGTCTTCCCAGTAAGTCAGTAGCGCTACAATGACAGGAACGCCAAGGTTTTGGTTGAACCATTCATTTTCCTGTTTGAGTTCAGAGAAGTTTTTCATCGTCTCTGTATCAAGTATAAAGTTATTGGTATCAAGTCTTATAGCAACAATTGAGTCTTCATCATCTTGAACGATCTTTTCTAAAAACATGACTCTGTCTTTGAGTTCATGGGTAACTACACCTTGTGCAAAAAATGGACTAAAAAAGGCTGAAAGAGCATCCTTGGGAAGCGTTTTTTGTAACACCTGATGAAACTCATCGTTGTTTCTGACCAGAAAGCAAGTACGATTTCCATTTTGATTGTTATGACGCAAAAGAATAACGATCGGCTCACCTTGCTTTATTTTCCCTTCGACCTTTTCTATGAAGTCTAGATTATCAGTTGAAATCAGCGGTTGTGATGTTCCTGCCTGCATACTTTTATCCTTTGTCTGCCGCCCAACGGTTTTGCGTTATTAGAATATCCTTGTGTGGGACATGGCACCACGTATCCTTGAGGTGATCCCGCCGTGGGAGTGCGGATGGGGCAGTTTCTGAGGGCGTTTTGTTTTTCAACCAATTTCCTGCCCAATCCTTGACACTGCGATTTATCGGTGGGCGCGTTTTGAAATGCAAGCCTCATGGCGTTGGCGTTATTGTTGCAAAGTCCTTTATCTTATTTTCTATTTTTTCTACATCAATACCAAAGCCATGCCAATTGTACACATAACTAGCCATGTTGAAGCCTGTTGAATCTTCAATGACTTTATCTTTTGAATAAAATTCCTTTCCGTTTACCGTGTCGCCTGCTTGGAAAGTGAAGCAATTTTGCGTTTCGTCGCAAAGGCGATAAAACGCAAAACCAAGGGATGTGAAGTGAAAATATTGAATATAACTTGCCGATAAATCAATACAACTGATAAGCACTGTTACTTCGACTTTTTCGGGTGATCCAAGTTTGGCGATAATTTTTTCGAGAGAACAATTTTTCAAAGAAAAATTTACTGTATCAATTACTTGCTTTTTGAAATTGACTTGGGGAGTGCCAATAAAATCAAAATACCAATTCTCATAGTCTGTTCCAAAGGGCAACTTTGATGATGGATTCCCCCAGGTGGAAATTACTTCGTCCATTTCAGTTTTTTCAGGAATGACATCAATATTCAAGAAACAATCTTCGGATGCGTTCTCATTAATAAAAGGTGTACTGGTTGGAACGACTGTCTGAGAGACTATTGCAGTTGTTTGCGGTGTTGAAGTTGCAGGAACAGTAGTTGAAGTTACTGTGGCAGTTGGGGTAGGGGTATTTGTAGGCGCTGGGGTAGGAACTGGCGCACATGAAGCCAGAGTCAGGGAAAACAGGATTACCGCAAGTAAAGTTTTATTTTTCATTTTGGAGGAAGCGCCCAACGGCTTGACCTTGACCTGCGTGTGGGTGGGCGTGGACTCCGCTTGGGAGCAGAGAAAACTCGCAGCCACGGGTGTCCGAAATGCCCGCGGTAGGCGGCGCGCGGTGTTAAGCAGCCTTTCGTTTCTCAAGCTTGCTGAAAATTTTCACCGCAGATTTTATTCCATTTTCAGCCTGAATTTGTTTTCCTAATTTTGCGGCGCGTTGACGCATGTCTTCATTTGTAACCACTTCTCGAATGGCATTTGCGAGTCTTTCAGCGGTAAGTTTTTTTCGTGGGATCGGTTTTGGCCCAACGCCCAAATCCGCAATCCGTTGACCCCAAAACGGTTGATCTCCAAAAAACGGAATGATTACAGACGGGACGCCAGCCTTAAGCCCAGCGGCGGTTGTGCTCGCTCCACCATGATGAATCACGGCGGACATGCGCGGAAATAACCATGAATGTGGAATGGCGTCGATCATAAAAATCGAGTCGGGTATATTTGTCCTTTGTAATCCGCTCCAGCCTGATAGCAATACTGCGCGCTGCCCGGTGGATGCCAATGCCTGAATAACCAGGTCTGCTGTTTGTTCGGGATTTTGACTGCTCATGCTGCCAAATCCAATATACACAGGCGGAGGGCCCGATTGCAGGAAATCAAGCAGCGCGACAGGAGGCTGCCAATCCTCTGCTTCCTCCACAAACCAATATCCGGTAATGTGAGTATTGTCGTCCCAATCCGTCGGCGCAGGGATCACCGAAGGGCTGAAGCCGTAGAGAACAGGCATGTTTTGTGTGGACTTTGAATCGTAGGAACCCAGCAGCGGAGCCGACGGGAGGTTCAATACTTTTTTCCGCGCGATCGTATCTGCCGACCGAAACCCCTGCCACATCAGTTGGCGGGTAAGTTGGTGCGAAAAGCGGTTGAGGAAAGCCGGGAGTTTTGGCGTCAGGACACTGGAAAATTCCCGTGTGGGAGTGAAGGGAAATACATAGGCTTGAACCAGTGGGATGTCCAGTTTTTCCGCAATTGCCGTGCCAATGAACACCCCGCCTATTCCAGACAATACAATATCCATACCCTGTGCCGCCAATAAACCGCCTTCGGCAAACCGAAGCGCTTCGCGCTGGGCTTCCTTCGCCATTTTTGCCATTAACAAAAGGAAATTGCCCTTTTCAGTCAACGCCCGCATTTCGCTGTTTTCAACAGCATCTTTTACATCGTTTCCAAATGACCAAAATTCAAGACCATACGAGGCGACCAGTGCCTCGAAGTTGCCATGACTTACAAGACGAATAGAATGCCCCGCATTTTGCAGGCCTTTTCCCAATGCAATGTAGGGCTGAACATCCCCGCGGCTTCCTGGAGCAATGATTAAGATTCGCATGGCGCCTGAATTATCCTTTTGCCTTTTCTGGGAGTTGATTTCTAGGACGGTTTCTGAGTACGCATTGTTGAGAGGCGTTTATTCTATAAATACTCTTCTTGTTTCTCTGTAAAACTCTCGCGTCGAGGGTTTGTTAAAATACCAAATATACAGCATAGGAATCAGAATATATCCTATGAAGTGAAGCCAGGAATCAATTTTATACTCCATTGGATTTTTTCCAAAATATGGATGGATAATCCGTAAATATAAGCCTCCTGCCTGCGCCCAATAAAATATAGATATTAAAAATAAAAACAATTTGCGCCCTAACTCCCAACCAGCCCATGCTATGATACTGGCAATCAATATGCCTATGTTTAGATAAGCCCATAGAAGCATAACGGGCACCTCAGCACTAGCATACATTGCAGATTCTCCCTTGAGTACAAAGAACGAATCGTCAAATACAATAAGTGTAGCAAAAAGTAATGCATGAATTGTTAGTATCCAAACCCCAAGAGGACGATGCGTTTTAGCGGGATGGCTATGATTGACAATGTTATCTGACATTTTATCCGCTGAAAGAAACTTGCGTTAATCAATAGAACAAATAGTAAGGCTTATCTCGTTGTATAACCGAATAAGCCGCACCAATGGCTTACGTTATTGGGATGCCCTTGTGTGGGACGTGGCCACAGCATATCCTTGAGGTGATCCCGCCGCGGACGCTTGGGGTGGGACGGTTTCTGAGGACAAGGAATTACGGGCGGGGCCGTCATTTTATCTGCAAGAAACAGACGAGCTGCGTTACAATGGCATCAGCATGACGGCGAAAGCCCGTATGAAGCAATGGTGGCGTTGACCTTTGCGCAAGGTCCCCCCGCTAAGGACTCTGGGATGCGGCAAGACGATTTACACATTGGCAGCGCGTATATCGCAGGTCACTTTTCAATAAGATGGCTTGCTGGGCGATATACAATGCGACCCCGTTTGGGAAGCTGGTCGAGATAACAGCCGTGCCGTTCATGCCTGATTAATGGATGTCATCAAACTACCAGGGCGTCGTTGGACAGAACACAAGGCGGCGTCTTTTTTAGTTTAAAGGCAAGATCAAAAAATGAGCAAAAAGAGTTGATATTTCGTGAATTCCTGTTTCTTGGGACGCTTTGTTAGCCGCCGTGATAATTTAGAGAGAAATAATTTTAATTAGATCAATTCTAATTTATCATTGGTTCAAGAATTCGATTACTTTTATTATCGCTAAGACTACTGATATTGTAAATCCTGACACTGCAATCCAATCACGGTAATTAAGAAAGTTTTTGACTAGCCGTTGTTTGTATTTATTGTAGTCCTCAAATTCGGCTCTGTGAATTGCAGACGGATAGAGTGTCAAATAATAGCTGTCGTAAATCGTTCCTCTTGAGTTTTTCTCCATTTCAAGATGAACATAACCTAATGCCGCGAGCGACTTCAACACAGGATAATCAAGCCTGAGTGCTTCGTCTATCTTTTCCCATGAAAAGTGCTGTGAGTTTGTATTCTTTGCCATTTCATAATACTTCTTAAGTGTTTCGATTTCCTTTAATTCCAATCTTGTAGAAATGGCTTCGAGTTTATTCATTCTTCACTTCCATTATTCAGAGAATTGTTTATTGACATAGCCCAACGGGAGCTTCGCGAATAAAAAAATTTGAACTAACAGGGCTGTTAACCATTCCTGGAGCCTTATTCCTGTACTCAGGTTCCTGTTTACTTCTATCTATGAGTGTTCCGCGAATAACTACACATTTATCTTGCCATTCATCTAAACTATCTCCCCATGACATCACGAAGAATGAACTGTCTGACATACCAAAGCGTGCAACCCACACATTTTCATTAGTTAATTCGTCAGTGTTCATTTCAATAAAAATAATCTTGCCAATCACACAGACGCTTTTACCATCATATGATCCTGCATCTTGCCATGTAATACAATCTGCGTATGGATTTACCGTGGGTTTGTTTTGTTCGATTACTGGAATGCCTGGAGAAGATGATTGAGTTTGATTGTTTGAAAACAGATATTGAAGAAACAAAACGATTACTACGCCAATCAAAATGTAAATTAATGGGCTGGTTTTCGGTTTCTGGTTGTCCATAATTTCTCCTTATAAGGTATTAGTTTGGTTACGCAAGCAAGAAGCTATTATTTACATTTGGTTTCCCAGTTTTCTGCCGCCCATCCTTTTATGCCGTCATCGGTTATTACTTCTTGCCAAATATGCCAATCAGTCGTTTTTCCCGATGAAAGCGTTAAGCGGTCACCTTCGCCTAAAACAGTCATAACATCATATTTGATATCAGGACCTGCATAGACTCTCACATACTGCGCGAATTTAATCTTGCAATCATTGGGCGATGAGTTAGAAAAGTATAACAAATACGCCAGAGTTAATGCTATGCCAATCAGGATATACGTCAAAGGGGTGAATTGTGATTTTTGGTTCTGATTATTCATAACTTCAACTTCTCCAAGCGGCTAACGGTTTGCGTTAGTGGCGCGGGGGCGGGCTGGGATTCGCTTCGGGAGGAGGAAAAACTCGAAGCCACGCTGTGCGAAACGCTCGCCGCAGGGGTCGTTTTTTCAGCCAATTTCCTGCCCAACCCTTGACGCTGCGATTTATTTTATTGGTAGCCAGCTCTATGTGGGTGAACGACGCCTTCAACATGTAAATCAACGCACTTGTCGGAAAGTAATTGTTCACCGCATTTAGGACACCTTTCTATGTCGCAACCAATTAAATGAACTTGACCTTTACCTACTGAACAATCTCCACAAGGATGAGAAAAATATGGAATTGAACCAAGTTCAAAATTTGCATGCTCTTCTGGGTCGCCATATTTAATTCTTTGATACTCAATTCCATCAATTGTGATGTGGGTGTTCAATTGCTCTTGCAATATATCGTCTTTGAGTTCTTTCGCCATGAAAATCGAATTGTAATATACGATTTCTTCAAAAAATAGCGCACCTAAATCGTCATTCTCAACTTGTAATTCTGTATTAATTCGTTGACTAAAGTTTTCGCCCAATATCTTTTCAGTAAACTCGCGGACGAAATTCCAGAGGTTGGCATACTCGTGATAAATCTCTGGAAAGTGCAACTCAATATCATAATGCACCAATTGATTTCTTAGTTCACGTGCTTTGTCAATGCGACCTGCGTCTATCTTTTCAAGGTCATTACCAAGAACATACTTAATTCTCTCAATCAGGACTTGCCAAGTTACTGTCGGAGTCTGACGCGATATAGGTTTATATTTGTCAATATTTGCATAGATTAATAACTCATGTTCCCGCCTTAAGCGTTCTTTTAGAAGCAACTCTATTGCGTGAACAATATTGAGTATGGCAAACTTCCATTCTTTCTGTGAGTCTTGATTTCTTGCCCGCACAAAAAAATCGAGCGAACAGTTTAGGAAATCAAAAGCGTTTTCGAGCAGGCTTAATTTTAGAACACTTTTATCTTTCATTTCTTGAAGTTTCATGGAGGCTATTTTACCTGCAAGGGCTGACTAACGAATTGCGTTCTTGGAATATCCTTGTGTGACGCGGCCACAGCGTATCCTTGATGTGATCCCGCCGCGCAAGAGCGGTGGAGGGTCGGGATGGGTTTGGGTCTGAAGGAGACGATACTTCCATATCCCATCCTTGTTGAAGGTCATTATACGCTCAGGGTGGACGGATGGCAAGAAAACACGGCAATTCCCCTAAAAAAGTACAAACCGTCCCGCTGGCGGCGTGACCTGCTGTGACGGTGTTTTTATTCCTTCCTGAGCAGCACCACCCGATACATTCCGCCCGCGAGGCTGGCTTCGTCGTGGGTGATTGCGCAGGCACAGCCTGTCATCAGGTCGCTCAGGCGGCGGTTGATGTCCGTGCCGAGCAGGGTGCTGAACAGGTTGAAGAACTTCCGCAGGGGGGATGGGGTCTTCCCCTCGGGCAGGAACTTGTCGAAGATCACGATGCGCCCGCCGGGTTTGAGCGCGCGCAGGGCCGAGCGGAGGCAGGCGCCGCCGTCGGGGATCACGGACAGGATCAGGTTCAGGAGGACGGCGTCGAAGGAGGCCTCGTCCACGGTCAGGTTTTGGGCGTCGCCCTGCATCAATTTAACGGAGGCGGGACAACGCTCCAGTTTGAGGCGGGCTTTGGCGAGCATCTCGGGGCTGAGGTCGATGCCCGTCGCCTCCACGCCCGCGGGCAGGAGCGGCAAATCCGCGCCCGTGCCGACGCCGACGATCAGGACGCGTTCGCCAGGCTGGAGGGCAAGCAAATCCATGGCGCGTCTGCGTCCGCGCAGAAAGACGTGGTTGATGGTTGCATCGTAGACGGGCGCCCACAGGCGGTAGATGATTTGGTTCCAGCGGTTGGTCATTTTCATGGGTTATCTGCTTTCGCGGCGCATGGCCCAATAGGAAAGGTTGAGTGCGGCATTGCGGCCCTCGGCCGCCACCTGGAAGCCCAGCTTTTGGTAAAAGCGGACGGCGCGCGGATTGTTCGTTTCGAGATAGCAGGGCATGCTCATTGCGTCAGCCCGCGCGAGCACGGGACTCAGCAGCAGGCCGCCCAGTCCGCCGCCCTGCCGGGCGGGGTCGACGCCCAACTGGAACAGGTACCAGTGCGGCTCGCCTGCCAGCCGCTCGTGCAATCGCTCGGACAGGGTGTTCAACCGTCCCAGGCGCAGCACGGCGCGCAGGCCCACCTCGAAGGGCACGCGTCCCATGCCCGCCAGCAGGGCACGCAGGCTGGTGACCTTCGTGTGCCCAGGCGGCAGCCAGATGGCCAGTCCCTGTTGGGCGGCGTGATATACCTCCCCGAACAACAGCCCGTAGCGGATGTTCAACGCGAACAGCTTTTTCAGGCGCGGACTGCGCGTGTGCTCCTCGGGCAGGGCATGCACGAAAAGCGGATCCTGCTGAAAGGCGCGCGCAAACATGCCCGCCAGGTCCCGCACCTGTTCGCGTGAAAGGTTTGTCACACGCTGGATGAACGATGGAGTTGAAATCAATCAGGCCTCCTGCCGATCGCATTCATTCCCCATTTTACCTTCTCCAAAACGGGAGGAGGAACGGGACGCGCCTGCAATACTCGAGCCATTGCGCGCCAAATTCCGCGGCCAGGGCGGCTTCCTCACGGCGGGCGCGGAGGAGGAGCATGGGGGCCAGACACATAAAGAACAGGGTCGTCCAGGTGTGGTATATCAGCAGCGCGCCCAATTCGGCCAGCAGAATTCCAGCATACATGGGATGCCGCACGATGGCGTACGGGCCGTGCGTGACCAGCTGCTGGTCGGCAAACAATTGCGCGCCCAGGGTCGTCGAGACAAAGTAATTTTTTCCCAGCGTCAGCCGTCCCCATAAGGCCAGGAACAGGCCGGGGAAGTACAACAACGAACCGGGGAAAAGCATCCAGGCGCGGGTTTGCGGGGGGAAAATCTGCGGCAGGGGAATCCAGACCGCCCAGGCTGCGCCGAAGAAAAAAGCCGCCGAGAGGAAATACAACCACGGGGAGCGCAGCCAGCGGCCGCCGGTGCCGACGGTGCGTCCCGCGGTGTGACTCATCCCCCGCAGGATGCCGAACAGGATCACTGCCAGGACCGCCAGGGCAAAGCACCCGCCCAGCCAGCCGACGATCATTTCCAGGGATGATATGTTCATCTTGGGTCCTCCAGGAAAAGTTCCTGCACTCTCATCTTATCCCGCGCGGGAAGAAATGCAAGCGTGGAAATGCCATACCGCACTCGGGTGAAAACCCGTCCTGCCACAGAGGGCACAAAGAACACGGAGTTTTGAAGATTTTTCTCTGTGATCTCTATGGTGAAAATGGGGCGACCCTGCCAATTACCAGGGAGCCGTTTTTTAAAAGAAGTGGAAAGCGCAATTTTTACCCGCGGGTATTATATAATCACACCATTCGCAAAAGGCCACGGAGGGCTCACAGATGTCTCAAATTTATGACTACGTGATCGTCGGTTCTGGTTTCGGGGGCAGTGTGTCGGCCATGCGGCTGACCGAAAAAGGCTATTCGGTGCTGGTGCTCGAAAAGGGCAGGCGCTTCAAGGATGAAGACTTCGCCAAATCCAACTGGCAATACTGGAAATATCTCTGGCTGCCCGCCCTGCGCGCGCATGGGATTTTGCAGATCAGCATCCTCAAGGGCGTGATGGTGCTGCACGGCGCGGGCGTGGGCGGCGGCAGTCTGGGCTACGCCAACGTGCTGGAAGTCCCGTCTGATGCGACCTTTGCCACCCCCGCCTGGAACACGCCCCTGCCCTGGGGACAACTGCTCCGTCCGCACTACGAGACCGCCAGGCGCATGCTCGGCGCGGCGCGCAATCCCAGCCTGTGGGCGGCCGACCGCCTGCTGCAACAATTCGCCGAGGAGCGCGGGATGGGACACACCTTCCGCGCCACGGACGTGGGCGCCTACTTCGGCGCGGAGGGCGTCTCTGTGCCCGATCCGTTCTTCGGCGGCGAAGGGCCTGAGCGCGCGGGCTGCCGTCAATGCGGCGGTTGCATGGTCGGATGCCGCTACAACGCCAAGAACACCCTGCCGAAAAACTATCTATACTTCGCAGAAAAGCAGGGGGCGCAAGTCATCGCGGAGTCGGAAGTAACCGACGTTCGACCCTCGACCTTCGACAGTGCTCGTTACGAAGTCACCTATCAAACCTCCACCTCCCTTTTCAAGACAAGAACGAAAGTCCAGGCCCGCCACGTCATCTTCTCGGCCAGCGTAATGGGGACGATGAAACTGTTGCTGCGGCTGCGCGAGAACGGCTCCCTGCCCAAATTATCGCCGCGGCTGGGCGACGTGGTGCGCACCAACTCCGAGGCTCTGCTCGGCTCGGTGGCGCGCAAGTCGGACATCAACTATTCGCAGGGCGTCGCCATCTCGTCCATCTACAACCACGACGAGATTACGCGCGTGGAGCCTGTGCGCTACCCCGACGGTTCGTCGCTGATGCGCTTCCTGGCCGCGCCGCTGATCGACACGGACGTGAGCGTGCCGATGCGCATCCTCAAATTCCTCGGCTGGGCGCTGACGCATCCGCTGGATTTTCTCAAGGCGCTGGTGCTGCCCGGCTGGGCGCACAACGTGACCATCCTGCTGGTCATGCAGCACGCGGACAATCGTATGCGCTTCCGCATGGGACGCAGCTTCTTCACGCTCTTCCGCCGCGGCATGGTGGCCGAGGAGGAGCCTGGCTACGTGATCCACGCGCAGGTCAAAGGCTCGCACGAGCTGACACGCGAGTTCGCCAAACGCACGAACGGCGTGGCGCTCGGCTCGGTCGGCGAGAACCTGCTGGGACTGCCCACCACCGCGCACATCCTGGGCGGCTCCCCCATCGGCAGGGACGCGAGCGAAGGCGTGGTGGACGAGAACTTCCAAATCCACAACTACCCCGGCCTGTACATCATCGACGGCTCGATCATGCCCGCCAACCCGGGCGTCAACCCGTCGCTGACCATCACGGCGCTGGCCGAACTTGCGATGAGCAGGATCGAGAAAAAGAGCTAGCCACGGATTACAAGAGAGAACATGAACACACAAGGTAAAATAAACCACTTTCCATGGACAATCCTGCTGTGGTGGATATTGGCGAATTTTGTTGGGGCGGCGCTGGCGATTAGCTTCCTATACCTTGTCGATTTTTTAATCAGTAAGACAGGCGATTATGCAAAATATATCGAACCTCATTTCTTCCCAGCGCCAGGTTTTCTGGTCGGGCTCTCTCTTGGGCTGGCTATTGGTCTCTCACAAAGTCTTGTGATTAAGAAGTATCTAAAAAATCCTTTGCATGGGTCTTCGTAACAGCGGCTGGATTTATAATAGCAAAGGTAGGTGAACTTGTTTTTCTCCTGTTTACCTTTACGCTCGAAGACCCCAGCATCAATCTATCATGGATACTAACAGGCATTTTTGTAGGCAGTTTTCAATGGTTGGTATTAAGAAAACAAGTGCAAAAATCCTGGATATGGATTGTCATGAATATTGCAATAGGAACAATACTGAATAGGTTTTTCACATTCCCCTGGGGAGATATGGAATTCCTAGCCTTTGCCATTGGAAGTGTTTTTACAGGAATAATACTGGCTGGGTTGATTACAAACCAGAAGAAAATCGAGCATGCCAATAATGGACACCAAACCCGATATCATCAAAATCTCAGCGACCTATCGTGAGCAAACCCCCACCTCAGATACAGAAATTCAATGAACCAATCAGAACTAAAGGTGTGACACATGAAAAATCCGATCCTGGCGGGTGTACTCAACGTCATCGTGCCTGGAGCAGGCATGGCTTATCTGGGAAAGTGGAAGGATGGGCTGGCGCTTTTCTTTATCGCGCTCATCCTTATGCTTTTTGGGAAGTCCGTTATTGGGTATCTGGGATATCCATATTTGGAGGAAGTTGAAGCGACTTCGGTCTTTGCTTCTGTTCTCATTTTTACGATCCGAATACTGCAAGGCGTAAAGATCGTCTGTATGGTCTGGATTCTGTTCATCATGGCTTACCATGAAGCAAATGGCATGACCCTCAGGAAGAACCCAGCTATTGCGGTTACGCTCAATTTTATTTCGGCAGGACTGGGCTTTGTTTATCTACAGAGATGGCTGCTTTCCATTGGAGCTTTCCTTTGGATCACATTTTTCCTGGGACTGATATCCAATGCATATATGACCGTGGGTGAAAAAGACATGCTTCCGTTTTGGGTGAAATTTTTAGTTTCTCTTTTGCTTGGCGCTTATCTTTATTGGGATACCAGTGTGACAGCCTGCAGGGAAGCTAAAAAGATCAATAAAGGCTATGAGACAAAAGCAGAAGGCATCGAGCCACAGGCATTGACCCCGCAATCAAGTTGACAGGACAAACAATGGACACCAAACCCGATACCATCAAAATCTCAGCCTTTCACCGCGAGGAGATCCTTGCCTCGCATGCGGACTTGTTCGTCACGGTCAAGGGCTCGTCCGTGTTCAGCGGCGACCAGGCGATGAAGAAGGCCAAAGAGGTCAGCCAGCTCGTGGATGAACTGATCCGCTTTGGGCTGAAGGCGGAGGACATCCACCTGCAAGGCGTCCACGTGGAGAACTCGGGCGGCGGGCTGCTCAAATCGTCCAGCGCGGTCTACAGGCTGAGAATCCGCTGCGGGAAGCTGGAGCAGATCGCCGACCTGCTGGACATCGTCAGCGCGCAGAAGAACTCCACACTGGAGCGCATCGACTGGAAGTATCCCGACGAGGAGGCCCGCGAGCGCGGGTTGGAGGCGGCCATCGCCAAAGCGAAGCTCAAAGCGGAGAAGGTGGCCGCGGCGATGGGAGTCCAGTTATTGGGCGTGTACGATTTCATCGAAACCGTGAACGACCAGGAAGCGCCCATGCCCAGGCACATGCCGCAAACGGCGGCCAGGTCGCGCGAAGCCGGCCTGCTGGCCGAACCCAGCCTGGGTATGGACATCCAGCACGGCAAGACGGTCCAGGTCAACGTGGATGTGTGGTACCGCGTGTCGGCGTTCCAGGTCAGGGCAGAGGCAGGTTGAACGTGTAGGCCAGGAAGACGGCCATCTGGGTGCGGGTGACGGCGCTGGCGGGACAATAGCGCTCTGCGTCGCAGCCGCCGGTGATGCCTTCCGCATACAGTTGTTCGATCCAGGCCGCGGCCCAATGGGAGGCGGGCACATCTGTAAAGACCGTGCCGCTGGGCGCTGGGGGAATGTAGCCATTTCCGTGTTCGGCGCGCAACAGGAAGACCGCCATCTGCGCGCGGTTGACCGGGGCATCCGGGCAATAGAGATCGCCTCCACAGCCGCCCGTAATCCCCTCAGCGTACAGTTGTTCGATCCAGGCCGCCGCCCAATGCGAGGCGGGCACGTCCGTGAAAATCGTGCCGGCGGGTGCGGGCGGGGTATAGCCGCTCCCATACATGCCGCGCAGGAGGAAGACCGCCATCTGCGCGCGGTTGACGGAGGCAGACGGACAGTAGATGCGCGGGCTGCTCCCGCAGCCGCCGGTGATGCCCGCCGTGTACATCGCTTCGATATACTTCCAGGCCCAGTGCGAGTAGGGCACATCGTCGAAGGTCGGCGCGCCGCTGTAGTTCCGTTCGTAGGCGCCGAGATCCGCCTGCGGGCCGCGGAAATGTCCCAGGATGTCGTCGGCGGGAGCGTGCAGCAGGTCGGCCTGGTCGAGGGCCGGGCTGTTCGATGGGATGAACCCATACAGTCCCACCAGGCGCTCGAACTCCTGGCGGATGGCGGTGTTGCCGCTCAGGAAGGAGTTTCCGTTCCAGCGCGGCAGAAGGATGGCGGCCTGGTTGGTGTTCAGCCCGGGGTTGGCGACCACCCGCTGCAGGTCCGCCACCAGGGGGCTGATCAAATCCCCGGGCGGGATGGCCGCGCCCCCATTCCAGTACAGATTATTGTCGAGAACCAGGTTGCTCGTCTCGGCAGGCGACCCTTCGGAGAATTTACCGTCGCCCATCGTCCTGGTCGGGTCGGACCAGATGTTGTTGTAAAAGAAGATGTTCAGGTTATTGGGATTGGAGCCCTTGGTCACGATGCGTAAGGCGTAATCGGAGGAGGGCATGTCGCCGACGACGGTGTTGCTGGCGAAGGTGACGTCCCTGGCGCCCGCGACGCCGAAAACGGCTCCCGTTTCGATGGGGGAGTTGCCGATCATCAGGTTGTTTTCCACCCGCACGGTTTTGGCTTCGAAATAGGATTTCCCGTCGTTGCCCACCTGGATGAAGGCTTCGATGCCGCCCTGCCAGTTAAGAAAGATGTTGCGGCGGACGGTGATCCGTTCGCTGCCCATCAGGCCGTCTTCGTTCTCGTTGCTGTCCTTGATGACGATGAAGTGTTTGGTGTTGCCCGGGTTGCTCCGTCCGGTGCCCGCGAAGTCGTTGAAGAAAATATTGTCCTGGATGGTGACGTCCGTGACGCTGTTCACGTCCATGTGCTGCTCCCCGGCGCCCTGGTTGTAAAAAACGTTGTTCTCGACCGTGATGAAGCGCGCGCCGTTGAGGATCTTGAGCAGGTCGTTGTTATAGGAGTCGTGGAAGATGTTGTTGCGGAAGGTGATGTACTCGGACCACTTGTCCCCGCTGCGCTCCACCGAGACGAGCAGGGGAGACGCGCCCGTGCCCGTGTGGCGAAACTCGAAGCCCTCGAAGATCATGTTGCGCGCGCCGGAGAGCTCGAGCGTCACGCCGTTGTTTTGCAGGATGGCCTTGTATGCGTTGACCGCCTTGAACGTGATGGGGGTGGAGAAACGTTCCTGCGGGTCGAATTGCCCCGTATAGACCCCGTCCTTGAACCAGACCGTACAGTTGGTTCCGCCCGCTGCAAATACCTGCGCGGAAGCGTAATCGAGTGTGGCCCACGGCTGCGCAAATGAGCCTGGATTGCTGTTGTTCCCCGCTGGCGCCGGCGCGACCCAGTACTCACAAGCCTGGGCCTGTGCGGGTGACGCCGGGAAAATTCCGCCTGCCACGAACAGCAGGATGACCAGCCACACGGCTTTATTCTTCATGTTAAGCTCCTTTCATACCTCTAAAGAAACGTGCCGTCTCGACCGATAAAATGTGCCTGGTCAAATCTATCACGAAAGAACGGGATTTTCATAGGTGGAAAGCTGCCCCCTTCATTTGAAAACTAGCACTTTTGTTCTGAAAATGATACAATCCCCTCCCACCCAGGAGAGATACCCTTATGTCCCCGGATACCATTCTCGTTGACCAGCTCAGCAAAACGTACCAGGTGCCCGAACGCGAAGGCGGATTTGGCGCTGCGGTGCGCAGTTTCTTCAAACGCAAATACAAGGACGTGAAGGCCGTCGAAAGGGTCAGCTTTCGGATCGAGCCGGGCGAGGTGGTCGGCTTTCTCGGGCCGAACGGCGCGGGCAAGACCACCACGCTCAAGATGCTTTCGGGGCTGCTGCATCCCACAGGCGGACGGGCCAGCGTGCTGGGCTTCACGCCCTGGGAGCGCAAGCCCGAGTACCTGCGCGCGATGACCCTGGTGATGGGCCAGCGCAACCGCCTGTCATGGGACATCCCCGCCGCCGACTCGTTCCTGCTCAACCAGGCCATCTACCGCATCCCCGACGACGAATATAAAAAGACCTACAAGGAACTCAATGAGCTGCTCGAACTCGAGCCGTTGATGAAGAAACCCGTCCGCAACCTGTCGCTGGGCGAGCGCATGAAGTGCGAGATCGCGGCGGGACTGCTGCACCGCCCGAAGGTGCTCTTCCTCGACGAGCCGACCATCGGCCTGGACATCACGGGCCAGGCGCGCATCCGCGAGTTCCTGCGCGAGTACAACCGCCTGACGGGTGCGACGATCCTGCTGACGAGTCACTACATGGCCGACGTCACCGCCCTGTGCGAGCGGGTCATCATCATCGATCACGGCCAGCTCAAATATGACGGCGGGCTGACCGACCTCTCGCGCAAGATCGCGCCCTTCAAGCTGATCGGCGTCATGCTGGCCGACGCGGCCACGCACGATTTGAGCCGCTACGGCACCGAGGTCCAGAACGAAGAGGATACCGGGAAACGCTACATCCAGGTGCGCGCCGAGGATGTCACCCGCGCCACCTCCGAGATGCTGTCCACGCTCCCCATCCACGACATCACCATCGCCGACCCATCCATCGAGTCGGTCATCGAGCAGGCGTTCAATCAATGATGTCGTTGTGAGTCTTCGAGAAGCAAACTCCCACTAACATGAGATTGCTTCGTCGGGAAGAGCACCCTCCTCGCAATGACGTAAGGAGTTTTATATGTTGAACATCTTCAAGCGACTTTGGCAGGTCAACTGGGCCGAGCAGTGGCAATACCGCGCCAACCTGATCATGTACCTGTTGTACTGGCTGGTCTCGCCCATCATTTACCTGGCCGTGTGGACGAGCATCGCCAACAGCAAGGGCAGCGTGAACGGCTTCACTGCGGGCGACTTCGTCAACTACTACCTGGTTCTGCTGGTGGCCGACCAACTCACCAGCAATATCGTCATCCATAACTTCGCCTACAAGATCCAGGACGGCGCGCTTTCGAGCGAACTCATCCGTCCGATCCACCCGATGCTGACCAACACCCTGGTCAACAATCTGGCCTTCAAGGCTCTGATCCTGATCGGCTTCACGCCCGTCTGGCTGATCCTGACCCTCATCTTCAAACCCGATTTCAGCGGAGTCACATGGCAGGGAGTCCTGCTCGCCATCCCCGCCATGCTGCTGGGATTCATCGTCGGCTTCCTGCTCTCGGCGGCCATCACCTCGGTGGCCTTCTGGACGACGCGCGTGTACTCGATCCACGAGTTTTATTATGCGTTGATCCTGTTGTTCTCGGGACAGTTCGTGCCGCTCACGCTCATGCCAAAACTCGTCCAGGATATTGCCCAGTTCCTGCCTTTCCAGTTGTTCATGTATTACCCCGTCCAGTTGATCCTGGGCAAGCTGACCACGCCTCAGATCATCCAGGGCTTCGTGGTCGGGTTCGTATGGCTGGGGCTGTCCATCCTCTTCTTCAATTTCGTGTGGAGCAGAGGCGTGAAGAAATACTCCGCCGTGGGAGCGTAAGTTTTATGATGTCGTTGCGAGCGGTCTTCGCGAAGCAACCTCCTGGTATGCATCGGAGGAAACCATGCACTTCTTAAAATTAATTTCCACCTTCTTCAAGGTCAACGTGCAGATGTCGCTGGCTTATCGCGCCGACACGGTGGTCAACATCCTGCTCAACCTGATGTGGCTCGGCTGGGAACTGCTTGGGCTGAACATCATCTTCAGCAATACGACTTCGCTGGGCGGTTGGGGCATCGGCGAGTTGATCGCCCTGCTGGGCGTTTTCCGCTTGATCAACACCCTGATGATCGCCTTGATCTGGCCCAACACCCAACGCTTCAACGAAAGCATCCGCGACGGTTCGCTGGATTACACCCTGCTTCAGCCCGCGCCCAGCATGTTCCTGGTCACCTTCTCGCGCATCACCGTCTGGCGCATCTGGGATTTGGTGCTGGCGGTCATCCTGATCGTGGTCGGCATCAACACGGCGGGTGACGTGGCCACCCTGCCCAGCATCCTGACCTTCCTGCTGCTGACCATTTCGGGAGCGGTCGTCATCTACAGCCTGTGGATCGTGCTGATCGCCCTGACCTTCTGGTTCACCAAATTCGATAACAACGTCACCATTCTGCAGGCCCTGCTCGACGCGGGCCGCTACCCTGTGACCGTTTATCCTGTCTGGCTGCGCATCATCGTCACCTACATCATCCCCATCGCCATCGCCACCACCATCCCGCTGCAGGCCCTGCGCGGCGAACTGCCCGTGGAGCGCATCCTGCTCTTCGTGGCCGTCAGCATCGTCAGCGCGTGGATCGCTTCGCTGGTCTGGAAGGCGGGCGTCAAACGCTACAGCGGAGCGAGCAGTTGACAGCTTGACGCATCCGTATCCCAGTGATATAACTGCGCGCAATGTCTCACCCGACCTTCGGCATGACCATGACCATGACTACCCTCCGCCCCGCGCGTAGGGTTCGTTTGGTTGGTCAAGCCTGAGATAGTCGGCACAAGTCCACACAAACGCCCTGCGCGCTACGCGCAGGGCGTTTTTATTTTCTTCCAGGAGCGCACTATGTCACAGAACTCATCCAAAACATTGGTCATGAAATTTGGCGGGACTTCCGTGGGCGTGGGCATGCCGAACGCAGTCCAGATCGTCAAGGATACCCGCGCCGATTGGGGACGCGTGGTGGTGGTGACCTCGGCCATCTCGGGCGCGACCGACCGCCTGCTGAATTCAGCCACGCACGCCGCCCAGGGTGACCTGACCATTCTGCGCAGCGCCGCGGCCTGGCTCCGTCAAAGCCACGCTGACCTGGCCGACAAGCTGGTCGCGGATTCCGCCCGCCGCGCGCAGGTCAACACCGAGATCGGCGCGTTGATCGACTCGTTCGTCGAGTTGTGCCGCGCCATCAGTGTGCTGGGGGAGGCCTCTCCGCGCGCGTTGGATGCGGTCGCTTCCTTGGGCGAACGCATGAGCGTCAGGCTTCTGTCGGCGGCCATCGAAAGCGCGGGCGTGCCGTCGAAATACGTCGAGGCCACGGAGTTGATCCTGACCAATGACCGTTTCCAGCACGCCCATCCCGATTTTGCGCAGACGACCGAGCGGACGCGGCGCGTGCTCAGTCCGCTGCTCGACCAGGGCCTCGTCCCTGTGGTGACAGGCTTCATCGGCGCGACGGAGAAGGGCGCCATCACCACCCTCGGGCGCGGCGGCTCGGACTACTCCGCGGCTATCCTTGGCGCGGTGCTGCCCGCCGATGACGTGTGGATTTGGACCGACGTGGACGGCGTGATGACCGCCGATCCACGCCTTGTCCCCAATGCGCGCACGCTGGCTGAGGTCACCTACAGCGAGGTGGCGGAGCTGGCCTATTACGGCGCGAAGGTGCTGCACCCCAAGACCATCCGCCCTGTGGTGGATGCGGGCATTGGTCTGCGCATCTGCAACACGTTCAACCCGTCCCACCCTGGCACGCGCCTGGTGGCCAACAACGGCAACGGACATCGCGCCGCCCACAGCGGGGACGTTGTCCGCGCGGTGACGGCCATCCGCCAACAGCGGCTGGTCACCATCGAGGGGCGCGGCATGTTGGGAGTCCCAGGCGTGGCGGCGCGCACCTTCGGCGCAGTGGCGTCCACAGGCACCAGCGTCCCGCTCATCACGCAGGCTTCGTCCGAGCAGTCCATCTGCTTTGCCGTGCCCTTCGACATGGCGGACAGCATCGTCGGCGCGCTGGAAAATGTCTTCGCCGAGGAACTGGAGGACGGCGACATCGACCGCGTGTGGATGACCGACGAGGTCGCCATCCTGACCGTGGTCGGCGCAGGGATGCGCCACACGCCTGGCGTTTCGGGCCACGTCTTCAGCCAGTTGGGCGCGCACAACGTCAACGTGCTGGCCATTGCCCAGGGTTCGTCCGAGGTCTCGATCAGCATCGTGATCGACTCTGCCGACACCGAGCGCGCCGTGAAGGCGCTGCATGAGATGATCGTTAAGTAGCATCCGTCATTGCGAGGAGGGCGGAGCCCGACGAAGCAATCTCAAGTTGCAAGAGGAGATTGCTTCGTCGCAAAGAGCAAGAGCGCTCCTCGCAATGACATAAAAAAAAGGAGTATTCATCATGTCCCAACCCATCATTCCCGTGGCTGTCCTCGGTGCGACAGGCAGTGTCGGCCAGCGTTTCGTCTCCCTGCTCGATAATCATCCCTGGTTCAAGGTCGTGGCCCTGGCTGCCTCGGATCGTTCCGAGGGCAAGAAGTATGCCGAGGCCTGCCGCTGGGTGCTGAACGATCCCATGCCCGACTGGGCGCGCGAGATGACGCTCGTCTCGTGCCTGCCCGACACGATTCGCGACGCGCGGATTGTCTTTTCCGCTTTGCCCGCCGACCAGGCCAAAGACCTGGAGCCGCAGTTTGCGCAGGCAGGCATAGCGGTCTGCTCCAACGCTTCCTCCTACCGCCGCGCCGAGGATGTGCCGCTGCTGCTGCCCGAGGTCAACGCCGACCACATCGGGCTGATCAAACAGCAACGCCTCCATCGCGGCTGGAGCGGCGCCATCCTGACCAACCCCAACTGCACCAGCACGGGCCTGACCGTGGCGCTCAATGCCATTCAGGATTCGTTCGGGCTGAAGCGTGCCTTTGTCGTTTCGCTGCAGGCGCTTTCGGGCGCGGGCTACCCTGGCGTACCGTCGCTCGACATCATCGACAACGTCATCCCCAACATCGGCGGCGAAGAGGAGAAGGTTGAATGGGAACCGCGCAAGATGCTGGGAAGTTTCACCCCGCAAGGCATCCAACTGGCGGATGTGAAATTCTCGGCGCATACCAATCGCGTGGCCGTGGTGGACGGTCACACCGTCTGCGCCAGCGTGGAACTGGACGCGCCCGCCAGCCCCCAGGAAATCATCGCTGCCCTGAGCGCCTACCGCGCCCATCCCCTCGCCGCGGGACTCCCCTCCACGCCTGATCCCGTCATCCTGGTGCGCTCCGAAGCGGACAGGCCCCAGCCGCGCCTCGACCGCTTCACGGGCAAGGGCATGTCCACCGTGGTCGGCCGCGTCCGCCCCGACCCGCTGCTGCACATCAAGTTCGTGGTCTTGTCGCACAACACCATCCGTGGCGCGGCAGGTGGCTCGATCTACAACGCGGAGTTGCTGGTCAGCGAGAAGCTGTTGTAATCTATCGGCTTCGCGCTGAGCGAAGTGGAAGTCGAAGCATCCAGGTGCAAGCGAAAGCCCAAATTTTTTCATTAACCTGTCCTTCGACTGCGGACTTCGCAAAGAACGCTCAGTCCTCCGCTCAGGACGGAGTTTCGCGCTGAGCGAAATGGAAGTCGAAGCGCTCAAGCAATTGCCCTACAAAAACAAGAGCCAGAGGCAATCTCTGGCTCTTTCTTCTTTCCTCTTTCTTTTTACTTCTTCCCCTTCACATATATCTTGACCGCATCGCGCATGAACTCCGCCAGCTGCGGGTGCATCTTGTCGAAGTTGGCCTTGAAGCGAGGATCTTCCACATAGCCGTTCGCGATGCCTTGCAACTGGTCGAGGTTCGGCGTCCAGAAGTAGTCCATGTGCTTGCGCCAGCGTTCGACGATGGCCTGGGCCGCGGGGGAGGCCGCGCCCCTGGGCATGACCGCGATCATGTCCTGGTAAACAGCCTTGCCTTCGGCCAGGATGGCTTCCTTCTTGGCGGCGGAGTAGCCCTTCCACTTGCGGTTGGATTCGCGCACGGTCTCGGGGTCGTACATCTGTTCAGCTTCGAGGGCATACTTCTCCTGCTGTTCCTCGGAAAACCCTTCGAAAAGTCCTTTTTCGCTCATTCTTGTTTCTCCTTTCAAATAGACGATGGTATTGTCCACAGTTTGGATCAGGCGCTCGATGCGCGCAGCCTGTTTTTGCAACGCTTCCTTGTGGCTGTGCAATGCGCCCATCACATCAAAATCCTGGCGTCCCAGAATCTTTTTAATGTCATCCAGCGGCAAATCCAGTTCGCGATAGAACAGGATCTGTTGCAGCCGAAGCACGGCCTCCTCCTCGTAGTAGCGATAACCGTTATCGCCAATGCGGGACGGCTTGAGCAGACCAATGTCATCGTAATGATGCAAAGTGCGCGGGGTGACGCCTGCCATTTTGGAAAGTTGCTTTACAGTGAACATGCCCCGAATATAAACCCTAACGTTACGTTAATGTCAAGGGGAAATCGGAGTCCAACGTCTCCCGACGTTGGGGGCGAATTCAACGCCAAAGTATGGCAGGATGCCACATCGTGCCCGTAGGGTATCCCGCCCAACCTCATTACCAAGTAAAATACCCTTATGCAAATCATTCACTCCGACGACCACATTATGATCCTCAACAAACCCGCGGGATTGCCCGTGCTCCCCGATGGATGGCAACCAGACGCGCCGTATCTTGTCAAATTGCTCGAAGAAGAACTTGGCAAAATTTTCGTTGTCCACCGTCTCGACAAATTCACCAGCGGCGTGATGGTCTTCGCCAAAACCGCGGAGGCCCACCGCTCGCTGAATATTCAATTCGAGAAGCACACCATCGAAAAGGTCTATCACGCCATCACGGTCGGCACTCCGCCCTGGGACGAGAAGACCACCAAATTTCCCCTGCGCGCCAACGTCGGTCACAAGCACCGCACGATGGTCGACAACCGCAACGGGCTGCGCTCCGAGACGAGACTCAAGGTGCTTAAACGGGGCCAGGCCAACGTCCTGTTGGAGGCCATGCCGATGACGGGGCGCACGCACCAGATCCGCGTCCACGCCTACGCCTTGGGCTATCCGCTGCTGGGTGATGTGCTCTACTCCGCGCCCGAAACGGACCTGATCGCCCGTCCTGCGCTGCACGCTTATTCCTTAACTTTTACGCATCCTGAAACCAATGAACAGGTGACTTTCACTGCGCCCTATCCTTATGATTTCAAGGATGCCCTCAAAATAATAAGAGCCAGCGAATAGCTGGCTCTTTCTTTGAATTTGGAGTCCAACGTCTCCAGGTGTTGGAAATCAAAAGTCAGGAGACTTTTGACTCCAATCAGGCGATCTTGCGCGCTTCCATGTAGAAGCGTTTTTCGCGCGCCTCGCCCATCGAGAAGGTCTTGCGCGGCAGGGCGCCGTCGAGGATGACCGTCTTGAACAGGTCGGACTTGAACATGCCAGGCAGGTAGATGCCCGCGTTGTCGGGCTGGCTGCCCAGGCGCACGGTCACGTCCTTGCCGTGAACGTAGTCGATCTTCTCCGCGCCGCCCTCTTTGACGAACGGATCGAGGAAGGCCTGGATGGTGCCGACCGGCAGGTTGGAAGAGGGATTGGCGATCTCGACCACGCCAAACTCTTTGCCATCCCCAACCAGACCGATTGCCTGTTTCTGACCATTGGAGTTGTCGACCGCCTTGACCATTTCCTCCGCGCTCGCGACAGGGGTGTACGAGTAGTTCGCGCCGAAGGCGGACTCGAGCGCCGCGTACAGGTCTTTCTTCAAACCGAACAGCACACGATGGATCGGCTCAAACTCCAGCCCCTCGTCGTGGACATTTTCGATCTCGACCAGCGCATAGCGGGCGGGATGATCCATGCCGACCTGCGACTTGATCTTTTCCCAGATGGCCTTGGCCGTGGCGAGCGAGTGATTGCCGTCGCCCATCGCGAAAAGCAGCACGGGCTTGTCCGCGCCAATGCCGTACTTGGCGGCAAAGGTCTCGGGTTTGGCCAGGCCGCGCAGGGCCTCGACCACCTGGTTCTCGAAGTCGCCGCTCACGGAATAGCCCGCCAGGTGGCCGCTGTCGAGCATCAGATCGAAGTCGTAGATTTTTTCGAGCTGGGACTTGGCCGCCATCAGCGGCTCGATCACGGTGCGGTTCGGGTCATCGATCAGCACCAGGATGTGCGGGAACTCCAGCGCCGCGCCTTCGCGGATCTTCATGCGCGGGGGCAGGCGGTCGACGATGGTTCCCTCGGTGGCGCGGATCAGGCTGGAGGAACCCTTGGTGTAATCGTAGCGTTCCAGGTCGAGGGCCAGCACGATGCCCTTGCGGGTTCTGCCTGCCACGCTGCGCTCCACGTAGATGAAGCCATCGCGCGCTTCGAAGACGCCCGCATCCAGGTACTTCTTCATCGTGGCCTGGATGTTCTGGATGCGTTCCTCGCCGCCAGACTTTTCGAGGTAGACCTCGGGGAAGGTCAGGTTGAGCGTGGAGGGCGCGTCGCCGACAGTGGTTTCCACCTTGTCCCAATACTCAGGCTCGGAGGTGAACTGGTCGCAGGCGATCACGGCCCACTTCTTGAGATCCGTGCCTGGCTTGGGGAGGTAGACCTGGGGGACTTGGATGCCAATATCACTAATGATTTTCATGGATTACCTCGCAGAATCAGTAGGGGCGACGCATGCGTCGCCCCTACGTGATGGGTCTATTTCTGGGCGAACGCGATCAGCTTGGCGGCCACTTCCGCGCCGACGCGGGCCTGGGCTTCCTTGGTGGCGGCGCCGATGTGCGGCGAGCCAATGACGTTGTCGAGCTTGAGCAGTTTCCAGTCCGTGGGCGGTTCGGCAGCGAAGACGTCGAGGGCGGCGCCCGCGACCTTGCCGCTGGTCAGCGCTTCGTAGAGCGCGTCTTCGTTGATGATGCCGCCGCGCGCGCAGTTGACGATGCGCACGCCGTTCTTCATCTTGGCGAACTGTTCCGCGCCGATCATGTCCGCGGATTCCTTGGTCTTGGGCAGGTGCAGGCTGATGTAGTCGGCCTGGGCCAGCAGTTCATCGAGCGTGACCATCTGGATGCCGTCGACATCCTTGACGTAGGGATCGTAGGCCACGACGGTCATGCCGAGGGCATTGGCGCGCTTGGCGGTTTCCTTGCCGATGTTGCCGACGCCGATCAGGCCGAGGGTCTTGCCGCCGATCTCATCGCCTTCGAAGGACTTCTTGTCCCATTTTTCGGCCTTCATGGAGGCGGTCGCCTTGTACATGGAGCGGGCCAGGGCGAACATGTAGCCGATGGCGAGTTCCGCCACCGAAGCGGAACTGGCGAGCGGGGTGTTCATCACGGCGATGCCCTTGGACTTGGCATACTCGTGGTCGATGGTGTCAAGGCCGACGCCGCCGCGCACAATGACCTTCAGGTTGGGGCAGACATCGATCAACGGCTGGCGCACCTTGGTGCGGGAGCGGACGACCATGCCCTCGTAGGCGGGCAGCACATTCGGGAGTTCCTCGGGGGTGATGTCATCGCGCACATCCACGGTCAGGCCCGCGGCGCGCATCTGTTCGATGTATTCTTTTTCGGTCTTGTCACAAATCAGGACTTTCATGGGAAATTCTCCTTAGTCGGGGAAATTAATAACAGGAACCTGTCCGACAAATCGGCTGGTTCCTGTTTGAGACGTAAAGTAGGTCACGAGAGTATTCTAACAAATCGGGAAATCCTTTGTCAACGACATACATCAGGCTGAAAACGTGCCAATTGTTCTTGATAATTTGTCTGACAAAGGGCTATAATGACTTGAAAGTCGGAGTATTGTGCCAAAAACTGGCTATTTTTACCCAACCACCACAGGAGTAAAACCCCAATGACCCATCGTGTGTTCAACTTCAACCCCGGCCCCGCCGCCCTTCCGCTCGAAGTACTCGAAAAGGCTCAGGCCGAAATGCTGGACTTCAAAGGCACGGGCATGTCCGTGATGGAGATCAGCCACCGCTCCAAGGAATTCGAAGCCGTCATCAATACCGCCGAAGCCGACCTGCGCGAACTGCTCGGCATCCCCGCCAACTACAAGGTTCTGTTCCTGCAAGGCGGCGCGTCGCTGCAATTCGCCATGCTGCCGATGAACCTGCGCCCCGCGGGCGCCTCCGCCGACTACATCGTGACCGGCACCTGGAGCAAGACCGCCATCAAGGAAGCCAAGAAGCTGGGCGCCGCCCGCGCCGCCGCCAACACCGAGGCCGAAGGCTTCAAGGGCCTGCCCACCAGCCTGGATCTCGACCCGAAGGCTGCCTACCTGCACTTCACCTCCAACGAGACCATCCACGGCGTGGAATTCTTCACCGAGCCGACCCCGCCCGCCGGCGTCCCGCTGGTCTGCGACTGCTCCTCAGACTTCGTCAGCCACCCCATCGACGTCTCCAAGTACGCCATGCTGTATGCGGGCGCGCAGAAGAACGCCGGCCCCTCGGGCGTGGTCGTGGCCATCATGCGCGACGACATGATCGAGCGCACCCCCGAGAACCTGCCTGTCATGCTCGACTACAAGACCCTGGCTGCCAGCGGTTCCCTGCATAACACCCCGCCCTGCTGGTCGATCTACATGGTCGGACTGGTCTTCCAGTGGGTCAAGAAGATGGGTGGCCTGGCGGGTATCGAAAAGATTAACCGCCAGAAGGCCGGCCTGGTCTACGGCGCCATCGACAACAGCGGCGGCTTCTATCGCGGCCACGCCCTGGCCGATGCGCGCTCGCTCATGAACATCCCCTTCCGCCTGCCGAGCGAGGAACTCGAAGATGCCTTCGCCAAGGAAGCCAAGGGCGCGGGCCTGATCGGCCTCAAGGGCCATCGCTCCGTCGGCGGCATGCGCGCCTCGATCTACAACGCCATGACCGTGGAAGGCGCGCAGGCGCTGGTCGACTTCATGGCTGAGTTCCAGAAGAAGCACGGATAGTTTCCGCTCGTCATTGCGAGGCCGAACATGGGCCGAAGCAATCTCCTGCGAATTGGAACGGCCTCCGAATCCTCGGAGGCCGTTTTTTTTGCATCAAGTACAACCATTCAGCCAGCCTTGTGAAGGGTCGATTTTTGCCGGTAACACGGTTGCCGCCGAGTTTTTTCTTCGCAGCAATGTGTCTGAAACCGGCCATAATTTTCACCCGAGTGCGGTATAAAATCCCAATTCCTTCAAATTCTGCTCCTGGCTGCGTTTTGTTCCGCCGCCCAGCAATTCCTTCCAGAACTTCTCGTCATAGCGGCGCGAGCGGATGGGTAACGGCATGGGCACACCCCAGCCGAGCAGCAGCACTTCCTCCTTGGGCTGCAAGCGCGCCAGCATGCCGCGCAGGGCGTCGCGTCCCGCCAGGCCCGAGAGCACGGCGTGGATGTCATCCTCGTCGCCCAGCCAGCCCGAGATGCGCGTGCCCAACTGTGACATGACCTCGTCGTAAATCTGCGACGGACGCTGGTCAACGATCAGCAGGGTGACGTAGTACTTGCGCAGTTCGCGCGCGATGGTGGCGAAGGTCGTCTGCGCAGCCATCTCGCGGTTGAGCAGTTTATGCGCCTCCTCCACCACGATCACCAGCGGACGCGGCTCGGATCTGCCGTGCGTGCGGAACTCGTTGGTCTTGTGTTCCCAGGCATTGCGGATCTTGCGCGTCAGCAGGTTCGAGACCAGCAAATAATCCAGGTCGCTTTCGTGCTCGCCGTACGACAGGATCACGTGCTGTCCGTTTTCGAGCGAGTCGATGATGTTCTTCACGCTGTCCGCAGCGAGATTTTCGACGATGTAGGATTTGCCGAACAGGCGGCGCAGTTTGTCGTGCAGGGCCTCGGCCGCCATCACGTTGACGCCGTTATCGTCCGCCCATTTGGCCACGCTGCCCTCGGCGGGCACCTCTTTCCTCTTTCCTCTTTCATCCTCAATCGTCACGGTTTCACGGTTCATGCCCCTGAACTCCGCAAACCAGCGCTCGCGGAACGACATGTACAGCGCGTTCAACGTGGTGGGCGTGGTATCTTTCAGATTCAACTCGCGGCTGAGGGTCTCGATGTCCGCGGTGGAGATGTCGCTGGTGGCGATCTCCAGGTTGAAGTCGGGAGTCTGCCCACGGATGGTGGAGCCTGATCCCAGGCCGACCACGCGCACCTTCGACTTGAACTTGGTCTTCAGTCCCGTCACGGGATTCTTCGTGTCGGAGGCCACGTCGTCGAAGCCATACTCGTTATGCATGTCCAGCACCAGCACCGAGGCCTTGTTGTAGTGCATCAGTCCCGCCAGCACCAGACGCGTGAGGAAGGACTTGCCCGTGCCCGTCGCGCCGAATACGCCCGAGGAGCGCTGGACGAACTTGTCCAGGTCGATGCACACGGGATGATTCTGCTCGCGGGTGTAGCCAATGACGAAGTTGCCCTTCTCGCCCGCCGCGCCGAAGATCTCCGCGATGTCGGCCTCGTCCGCCAGCGAAACAATGGCGTGATGCGGCGGCACGTTCTTGACCGGCAGGATGCGCGGCTCGTCTTTCAGGCCCGCGTCGATCATGCCGCGCCAGGTCTTGTACTCGGGCGTGCTTTCGTCGGGGCCGATCTCGAGCATCAGGTTGGGCAGCACTTCGAGGTTGGCGTACAGCGTCTGTCCGTGCAGGGCTTTGGAGATGTGCGCAGGGAAGCGGCCCTCCATCTGCTCATCCGCGAAGCGCGGATCGGTGGCCCCGAGCTGGATGTCGGTCACGATGCCGTAATAGTTCCAGTCCCCGCTCTGGAGCACGACGAACGCGCCCTCCTGGATTTCCTGCGGCGAGACGGTCAGCCGCACGCGGAAGTTTTCCTTGAGTCCACCGCCGACGAGATAACCGATTTGTTTCCGTTGTATTTGCATGAGAACCTCTTGTTATTCGGTAAAGCAAGTCTATGGAACTGCCTTACTTGCGCGGAAAATTACTCTTCCTTCTTATCCTTGTTGCCAGACAGCTTGATCAGATTCGCTTTTTCACCCAGCAAAATAACGAACGAGGAGATCAATCCCAGCCCGACGAAGATGTAGAAGATCGTGAATATCTTGCCCGCGTCGGTCTTGGGGGAGAAATCCCCGTAGCCCACCGTGGTCAGCGTGGTGATGGTGAAATAGAAGGCGTCCAGGGCGCGCCAATGCTCGTACTTGGCATAGAACCAGGTACCCAGCAGCAGGATGGCCAGCACCCATTGGAACAGGGCGCGGAATTCCTTGTCCTTCATTCCGTGCCACAGGCTGCGGAAGAAGCGGAAGAGCAGGATGAAAAAGGCGGGCATGGGAACCTCGTTTTGAAAATGGAGACCAACGACTCCCGTCGTTGGGAGTCCAAAGTCAGGAGACTTTGGACTCCAGTTCATACCGTCTTTGCATAAATCCCAACCCCGTCACTGCTGTCAGGATCATCATCAGCGCGGGCAGGGAATTCTCCAGGGCGGCGGGCCGCGCATTGGATGGGAACAGGGTCACGGCGAAGGCGAAGGAGGCGGTCGTGAGCAGCAGGATGGCCAGCAGCCGGGTCCACGGCCGCTCGGGCAGGCGCAGGCTCGAGGTCCAGAGCAGGAAGGGCAGGGCCAGCAGCGGCAGGTTGTAGTCGTGACTGATGGTGGGCAGGATCAGGCCGCCGATCAGGCTGACCATCAGCAGGGTCGTATCCAAACCGCGCATGTTGCGCTTCCAGGCCAGGAACAGGACCGCGGCGAAGCACAGCAGGAACCAGGCAAACAGCGCGGCCTTGAGCAGGTCCGCGTTCGCGCCGACCCACGCATTCGTCCCCGCCAGGTTGTGGATGTAGACCGTGATGGAGTGGTTGTAGCGCACTTCGAGGTTGCCCAGGCTGCCCAACAGGCGCGTGACGAATAACTGAAAATAGGAAAAGCCCAACAGGAACAGCAGCAGGAAATTCGCCAGCCCGAGCGCGGCGAAGCGTTTCAGGTTGGCCCTCCAATCGCGCCAGTCATCCACAAACAGAAAGACGAAGATGGCGGGGAAGACCTTGAGCTGCACTGAAACGCAAAACAAAATGTAGGCGAAGATGCGCCAGGCGGGCTGCCTGTGAAAAATGTAAAGCGCTGCCACGCTCAACAGCATGGCCAGCGTGTAGAACTGTCCCGTTTCGAGTTCGAATTGCAGGCCGTACGAAAAAACGGAAACGCCCAGCACGAAGAACAGCAGCGGACGATCCTCCCTCTTGAGCATCGCCAGCGGCAGGAACAGGTTGAGCGCCGCAAAGCTGACCAGCGTCACGACCGTCGAGACGTAGTAGGTATACGGAAAGCGCAACAGCAGCAGCGGCGTGAACAGGATCGTAGTCAACGGCGGGAAGAGATACTTGGGCGTCTGGTCGCCCGTGTACCAGTGGCCGATGTGTTCGAGGATCAGGCGCGTGTCGAATCCGATCTTCTCGCGCTCGCGGATGTAATCGGTGAAGTAGTGGAACTTGAGGTCGGAGTTGTAAAGGGCGGGCGCGACGAAGCACAGCAAATAAGCGATGACGAACCCGAGCACGACCCAGGTGAGGATGGGCTTCAGCGCCCAGGCAAAGACTCCCCGCGGCCCCCCCGCCGACAGTTGCTCCTGGTTCTGTTGGCGGATTCTCAGCCCCAGCCCCGCCAGCGCCAGCACGACTCCCGCCTCCGCGCCGAGGATTTGCACGGCTGGAATCCCGCCATGATCGCCCAAGCCGATAAAGTCGGCCAGCAGCGATACGGCGGCGAGCAGGATGCCAAGTCCGATCAGCAAAAGAGGGAGTCTATTCTTCAAGCAATCTCCAGAATGTGTTCGCCCTGAGCGGAGCCGCGATAGCGGCGTAGTCGAAGGGCAGATGTCAGTAGGAATTTAAAGTGCCAGGAATACAAAAGGTGGATACTAACAGACGACCAACAAGAAGCGCACCAGCCATCCTTCGACTGCGCTCGGCTGGGTCTCGATACGGTCGGAAGAGTGCCGACCTACTCGACCACCACGCCTCGCTCCGCTCAGGATGAAATCACTTCGCCCAACGCGCCCAACACGCTCATCAGGGTGGGATAGTCGTCGCGCAGGAGCGAGATCAATTCATGGGTGGCGGCCTCGGCCCACTTCGGGTCGTTGACCTGCTCACGCACCTGCTGGAGGTGCGCGGCCAGCAGTTCGCCGATGGGCAGGTCGCTGGCGCGCAGGATGTGGCGGAAGTAGCCGAAGCGTCCCGCCGTGACGAAGCGTTTGACTTCATCGGGTTCGCAGGCGTAGATCACATCCAGGCTGAGCGGCGGGCGCGGCGGAAGGAGGTGGAATACCTTCCCATCCTGCTCATAGCCGACAGCCAGCACGGACATCTCGACCGGCACGATGCGGCGCTCGCGGTTGTCGCGCAGCACCTCTTCGCTGACGTTATCCGCGGTGACCAACTGGCGCACCAGCCCATCATCGTCGATGTGGATGTCGTAGATCAGACCGTAGACCTGATACGTGTCGGTCAGGGGCGCACGCACCAGGGCGCCAAACGCGGGCGCGTCCAATTGCGAGACGCGGCAGCCCGCAATGAAGCCCGTCGTGCCTGCGCGCAGTAATCGTCCGATTTCGATTTGGGTCATGAGGTTATCTCCGTCATTGCGAGGCGGTGTTCTTCCGCCGAAGCAATCTCATACACGTCATTTTAGGATTTCCCAGAATCGGGAGGTTGCTTCGGGATTTCAACGCTATTGCGTCTCAACCCTCGCAACGACATCACATTCTTGTTCTGCCCTGCAATCCCTTCGCGGACTGTTTGTACGAACCTTCGTCGGTCTCTTCGTTGTTGCGGCGCAATTCCATCGAAAGCATCTGTTCGATCTGCTGTTTCTCTTCCATTTTGACGACGGCCGTCTCGTGCGCACGGTGCAGCAGGTACGGGTACGGTCGGCTGCCCATCATGCGGCACTGTTCGACCAGCACCGCGTGGAGCAGGTCCAGGCTGGCAGGCTCGTCCACCACCCATTTGGGGACCTCGACGCGCACGGGCCAGGGATGTCCCTCCGCACCGACGTTGAGATAGAAGAAGTGCAATTCGAGTACGCCCTTGTAATTCTTCTCCGCGCTGGATTGGATCTTGAAGACCGCCGAGCGATGACCGGGTGGCAGGAGCGACTCCTCCCTGGCGCCGAACAGCCAGCGGTCGCTCACGCCGCGCAGGGGATGGAAGTCGCGGATTTTCTGCATCTGTTCCTGGTCCGCCGAGGCGATTTCGAGCAAACGGATTACCAGGTCGGCGGCGGGCTTGTCCACGTAGCCCGCGGTGATGACTCCGCGCGATTGCAGGCGCGAAAGCAGGGTCTTGTATTTTTCCAAAAACTCGAAATAGGAGCGGGCATCCTCGCCCTGTGCGCCCCACAATTCGATGGGGCCGTCGGTGAAGGTGACCACCTCGCCCGCCATGCCCTGCGAGAGTTCGTCCAGGGCGGAGCGTTCCTTCAGGTCGCGGCGCAGGGCCACCATGCCGTCGGACAGGGGGATGCCGTTGGGCAGCAGGTCGTCGCCGTAGAGCAGTTCGCTGTCAGTGGCGATTGTGGGCGCCTCCCCCGAGTTCAGTTTCAGGATGATCGCGCCGACGTTGATCAGACCGAATTGCACCGCGGCGTGGCGGTCGGGGTTGATCTGCGACCCGTCGGCGGCGATCAGCGTAGCGACCCTGTGGGTGAGGGTGGCTTCTTTAACGGAGTCAGGCGCGGGCCCGGCAAAGGTGAGCGGCTCATTCAACGGCAGCGCGCAGCGGATGTTGGCATCCACCGCTTTGGCGGAATCCACCTTGTTCCGCAGCTCATCCAACCGGGACGCGTAGACAGACAGCAATTCGCGCGCCTGGGCCTGTCTTTCCTCCTTTTTCTTTTGCCGTTCCCTGGCGCCCTGGCCGATGGCTTTGATCTGGGTGTAGATTTGCTGGTAGTCTATTGGCATGTCATCCTTTAGAACATTTGTACAAAATTTTACCGACAAACAGATGAAAACACAAGCAGCAAACGGGAACTTTTTGGCGCGGGCAGCGTCATCGAGGCATGAACACAACTTCAAAGGAGTATCCCATGAAAAAATTCCATTTCCTGATCGCAGCCATGCTCGTGCTCGCCACCCTGTTGAGCGCCTGCGGCACGGCTGCCGGCCAGCCTGCGCCGCGCACCATGAACGTGAACGGCGTTGGCACCGTGAGCTTGACCCCCGACATTGCCTACATTTATCTGGGCGTACACTCGGAGGATCCGAGCGCTTCGGAGGCCGTTTCGAGCAACAATGCCCAGACCCAGCGGGTGATCGAGGCCCTCAAGCAACTCGGCATCGATGAGAACGACATACGCACCACCAACTTCAGCATCTGGCCGTCCACCCAGTACAGCCCCGAAGGGCTGGTGACGGGCACCACCTACGTGGTCGATAATACCGTCTACGTGACAATCCGCGACCTGTCCAATCTGGGCGATCTGCTCGACAGCGTGATTGCTGCTGGCGTGAACACCGTCAACAGCATCCAGTTCGACGTGGCCGACAAGACCGAGGCCCTCAAGCAGGCCCGCGACGAGGCGGTCAAGAGCGCCCAAACGCAGGCCCAGGAATTGGCCGACGTGGCGGGCGTGACGCTCGGCGCTGTGCAGAACATCGGCTTTTACGACAGCATCCCCAGCCCCGTGGCTTACGCGGGCGGCAAGGGCGGCGGCGGCGCGATGGCCGCGGACGTTTCGGTGCCGATCCAGCCCGGCCAGTTGACCCTGACCGTCACCGTCAGCATGACCTACGAAATCAAGTAACCTGATTTCTCCGACCCTTGAGCCTGCCTCTGCGAAAGAGGCAGGCTTTTTTTATCTTCGCCCTGAGCGGAGGCGGAGCGCAAGTTGCGAAGCCGCAGTCGAAGGGCATCTCGGTGTTTCGACTGTGTTCGCCTATCGGCTCACTCCGCTCAACGCGGGGGTGGCCGCGTTATACCGCACTCGGGTGAAAATTGCGCTCTTTTAGAGGGAGGAAAACGCAATTTTCACCCGTGGGTATTATATAATTCGCTCAACTTTCCCAAAGGAGTCACTCCATGCTCAAAGTCGGATATATTGGTCTCGGGCTGATGGGCAAGTCCATCGCCCGCAACATCCTCAAGGCGGGATTTCCCGTTATCGTCCACAACCGCTCCCGCGCTGCCGTGGATGAACTCATCGCCGAAGGGGCCACCGCCGCCAACTCTCCCGCCGAGGTCGCCGCGCAGGTGGACGTGGTCTTCACCAACCTGCCCGATTCCCCCGACGTGGAGCGGGTGGCTCTGGGCGAAAACGGCATCCTCGCGGGCGCGCACCCCAGGCTGGTGATGGTCGACAATTCCACCATCAAGCCGGCCGTGGCCCGTCATATCGCAGCGGAGCTGGCGAAGGTCGACGTGCAGGCGTTGGATGCGCCCGTCTCGGGCGGCGACATCGGCGCACGCAACGCCACGCTGACCATCATGGTCGGCGGCGAAGCGTCCGCGCTGGAGAAGGTGCTGCCGGTCTTCCAGGCGATGGGCAAAACCATCACCCACGTCGGCGATGCGGGCGCGGGACAGGTGGCCAAGGCCGCCAACCAGATCATGGTCGCGGCGCAGATGGTGGCGATGGGCGAACTGCTGGTCTTCGCGAAGAAGGCGGGCGTGGATCCACGCAAGGTGGTGGATGCGATCAAGGCGGGCGCGGCCCAGTGCTGGACGCTGGACGTCAAGCCGCCGCGCCTGTTCGACGGCAACCGCAGCCCGGGCTTCAAGGCCCACATGCAGCTCAAGGATTTGCGCATCATCCTCGAAACCGCGCGCGAGTACGACATCCCCGTTTCATCCGCACAGGAAAACGCCCGCTTCTACGAGCAGATGATCGAGCTCGGCATGGGCGAGTTGGACAACTCCGCCGTGGTGGGTGTGATCGAGAAGCTGGCTGGGATCGGGATATTGGACTGAGGATGCACTTTAGTTGCCGCTAAGTGGAGAGGATGAAAAAAGCGGTAATGAGCGCAAGGCGTGGTGCCTTTGTTTTGCAGAACAAAAAGCCAATCCAGGGAACCCATATCATGACACATCATACGGGTGCGTTTCATTTCAGTTGAACCTTGCAATTTGTAACGCGTTTCTTGTTCCGTAAGCCTTCAAACGGAACACGCGATACGGCTTTCTCTCGACTCATTTGAAACGCACCCTTTACATTTTATGTGGATGCTGGTGAGCGGAGCACTCTTGCCAAACCGAGGGCGATGTTCCCGGCTTTGAAGTGGACAGGTTCTATACCGCACTCGGGTGTTATGGCAGTTTGGTTTGATTGGTTCTCAACCATCCTGCCTGAGGTTCTCTTTTTCTGAAAATCTTTGGGTGCATACGATAACTTGACGGTTGTCTCCGCTTTTTGATTTGGTGTATACTGACAGCATCTCTCCCTCGGAGGTCTTATCTATGAAACGAGCAGTCAGCATCAGCATTGGGTCGTCCAAGCGCAACAAATCTGTGGAAGTGACCCTGCTCGGTGAAAAGGTCAGCATCGAACGCATCGGCACCGATGGCGATATGGAAGCTGCCGCCCTGAAATACAAGGAACTCGACGGCACCGTGGACGCCTTCGGCGTGGGCGGCGGGGACCTGGGCTTGATGGTGGATGAAAAGTGGTACCCGCTTTATTCGGTCCTGCCCATGGTGCGTTTCATCAAGAAAACACCTGTCGTGGATGGCACCGGCCTGAAGATCACGCTTGAACGCAAATCCGCGGAGTTTTTGGATCAACACGTCAAGGATTACATCGACCAGCGCGGACGCAAGGCCTTTATCATGACCGGCGCCGACCGCTGGGGCATGACGCGCTCCTTCCTCGACAACGGCTACGAGTGTGTGTTCGGCGATTTGATGTTCTCACTGGGCATTCCGATCCCGCTGCGCACAGACAAACAGCTCAAGTGGATGGCGGCCCTGTTCATGCCGCTGGCCGGGCGTCTGCCGTTCGAATGGGTGTACCCCACCGGCGAAAAGCAGGAGGAACGCAAGCCCAAGCACACGGACATATTCCAGTGGGCGACCGTGATCGCGGGCGACTGCCACTACATCAAGCGCTATATGCCCGATGACATGCGCGGCAAGATCGTCGTCACCAACACCACCACCCCCGAGGACGTGGAACTCTTCCGCAAATGCGGCGTGAAATACCTGTTGACCACCACACCCGTGCTGGAGGGGCGCTCCTTCGGCACGAACATGATGGAAGCGGCCTTGATTGCCGTCTCAGGCAAGGGACGCGCGCTCACCAGCGCCGAATATACCGAGATGATTGACAAGCTTGGCTTCCAGCCGAGTTTGCAGGAATTGAATTAATACACTGACACTATTGCACGGATTTTTTGGCATAAATCGACCGAGGAGAATCATCAATGGATGCAATCGTAACCGCGGGAGGAATTCCTCAACCGAACGATCCACTCTACACGTACGCCCAGGGCAATTCCAAGGCGTTGCTCGACATCGCGGGCAAGCCCATGATCCAATGGGTGCTCGACGCGCTGAGCGAGGCCAGGAACGTGGACAATGTCATCGTCATTGGCCTGACGGCCAAGAGCGGCCTGACCTGCAAGAAACCGCTGTACTACCTGTCCAACCAGGGGCGCATGCTTTCGAACATTGTCGCGGGTGTGAACAAGGTGCTGGAACTCAACGAACTGGCTGAATACGTGCTGATCGTCTCATCCGACATCCCCGCCCTGCGCAGCGAGCACGTGGACTGGCTGGTCGAGACCTGTATGCAGACCCAGGATGATATTTACTACGGCGTCTGCCCGCGCGATGTGATGGAGACGCGCTTCCCCAATTCCCGCCGCACCTACACCAAACTCAAGGATATGCAGATCTGCGGCGCCGACATCAACGTTTCGCACGTGCGCATGGCCACCGAACATCTCGACATGTGGGAGCAGTTGATTGGCAACCGCAAGAGTCCCCTGCGGCAAGCGGCCACCATCGGCTTCGGCACGCTCTTCATGCTCCTCACGGGCAACCTCACCCTGGCAGATGCAGTGGAACGCATCACCAAACGCATCGGCATTACCGGCCGCCCAATTGTCTGGGAGCACGCCGAACCCTGCATGGATGTGGACAAGCCGCACCAGCTCGAACTGCTGCGCGAAGACATGTCTGCCCGCGTCGAGGCTGAATCCGCCGCCAGGCTCGAAGAAGCGGGTGAGTCAGCCCCGAAACCCGTCCGCAGAACCCGCAAGCCCGCCGTGAAAAAGGACGAGGCCAAACCCAGGGCGCGGACAGGCGCAAAGAAGGAACCCGGGCGCGTCAAGTCTGTGAAGAAACCCGCCGCCCAGGCCGAGACCCCGCCTGTCGAGGTCGAGACGCCCGTGCGCGTCAAATCGGTGAAGAAGCCTGCGGCGAAGACGCCCAAGTCCAAACCCACGCCCAAGGAAAAGAGCGTCGCCAGGCCCAAGAAGAAAACGTCCGCGGCAGACTGATCCTTAAATCCGCCGCCGCGTAAAAGAACCGCGAAATTGCATTAAAATGTGTCACTCACCCGGAGTGACACATTTATTTTTTAGGAGCCAGCATGACCTTCAAATCCATCCTCGAACTCGACGCCCGACTCTCCGATCAAATGCGCGTGGCCGAAAAACCCGGCCGCCTGCGTTCATTTGCCATCTTCTTCGCGCACTCGGGCGACTCGTGGTTCTGGGGATTGGCGCTCATCCTGCTGTGGTTCGCCGTCCGCCAGCCGTTTTGGAAGGATTGGTCGGTGCTCGAATTCACGGGCATCGCCATCCTGGCGATCTTCGTGCTGGCCATCAAGTTCATCGTCCGCCGCCGGCGGCCCGAGGGCGAATGGGGCGGTATCTACCGCAACACCGATCCGCACTCCTTCCCATCGGGTCATGCCGCGCGCGCCTTTTTGATCGCCACCATCGCCGCCGCGCTGGGTCCCCTCTGGCTGGCCCTCCTCCTGTGGATCTGGGCACCGCTGGTCGCGCTGGCGCGGGTCGCCATGGGCGTGCATTACCTGTCCGACATCGTGGCGGGCGCGATCCTGGGCGTGCTCGTGGGGCTGATCGGGATGCAGTTCACCCCCTGGATTTTGAGCCTCACCTCCAGCATCCTCGGGGCAATCTTCTAATCCGCAAGAAACAGGGCGGCAACTTTTTGCGTCTCCTGGCTGTATTGAAGATATGCGCATCTTCAAGAACATCCTCCTCGTGCTGGCCACAGGCTACATCTTCGTCTACTTTTCCGAGCACCTCTTCTGGGCGCGCATCCGCCCCGATGACTCGCTCCAAAACTGGATCAGCGCCTGGATCGCCTACTCGCTGGCGGCCTTCGTCTTCCTCTCGCTCGTCTCCAAATTCAAGATCGCCGACCGCTGGCCGCTCTTCCTGGCGGCCTCTGCTTTCGGCTGGTTGACCGAAGGCCTGATCGTGCAGACCACGTACGAGTCCCTGCCGCTTTCGATTTCATTTACAGGATTGGCCTGGCATGCGCTGATCAGCGTGTGGATGGGATGGTACGCCGTGCGACGGGCATTGACCTCCCCACCCTCCCTGCGGACACTGGGCCTGTTCGCCGCCATCGGGGCGGGATACGGGCTATGGGCCATCTGCTGGTGGCTCGAACCCGACGGCGGAGTGGCGACCCTGGGCGAATTCTCCACCTTCACACTGACGATCTCCGCCCTGGTCACACTTGCCTACGCATTAGCGAACTGGAGCGCGTCCGAGCCGTTCGCGCCCAACCGCTGGGTCACGGGCATCATCGCCGCCGTCTTCGTTTTATATTTCGCCTTCGTCACCGTTCCCGTCACCCCCATCGCACTGTTGCTCCTGCCCCTCCTGCTGGGACTGGTCTATTTCGGCCTGCGCCGCAACCCGCAATGGGAAACGCGTGAACCGCTCACCACCGCCCTGCATGGACGCTTCCACCCATTGAATTACCTGGCCTTCTCCGCCCTGCCGCTGACCGCCATCATCGTCTACGCCACAGCCGAGGCGCTGCGCCTGCAATGGCAGACCAACTGGATTCTCTACCTCATCACCACCCCGCTGGGATTTGTTTTGTTTGGGATTGCCCTCGTAAAAGGAATGCGCGCTTCGCTTTGACACAATTTTGACCTATAATGGGGGCAGGAGAGTCCGAAATGCCCGACCCGATACGACACCTTCTGGCTGAATTCAAAAAAGGCCTTGCCCAGATCTACGGCGCAAGGTTGAAGGCCGTATACCTGTTCGGTTCCTATGCGCGTGGAGACTACAATGCGAACTCCGACCTGGACGTCATGATCGTGCTCGATGACTACCAAAGTTATTGGGATGAATTGGTGCGGACAAGCCAACTGGCAAGCGACCTGTCCCTGGAGTATGACATCACGCTCAGCCGCACCATCATGAGGGAAGATCAATGGCTCAAAGGCGACCTGCCCCTGCTGACGAATGTCCGCGCAGAAGGCATCCCCGCATGAAGGAAACGACGCAGCAATTATTCGACCGCGCGGTGGATACCATCGAAGCAGCTGAAATTCTGTTGACCAACGACAAGGCGGAAATTGCCGCGGGCCGTGCCTACTATGCGATGTTCTACGTAGCAGAAGCCCTGTTAAACGAAATGGGATTCCAGTTCGGCAAGCACGGCAACGTACTGGCGGCATACGGCCAACATTTTGCAAAGACGCGGGAACTCGACCCGAAATTCCACCGCTGGCTGCTCACCGCATTCGATCAACGCCAAATTGGCGATTACAGTTTTGTTCCGTCCATCGAGGTGGATGTGGTGGTTCACATGATCCATCAGGCGCAGGAGTTTCTTGAAGCAGCCCGGGCTTACCTGACATCGAAGAATTTTTCGCCTTGACATTCCGCCGTTTTTGCGGATAATTCAACCCAACAGGCGAGCCTATAAAAAGCAATGACAGAGGAAAGTACGTCGGTAGATGCCGCCAGAGAGGCGCAGGACACGCTGAAACCCGCGCTCGACCGAAACCGACCGAAGTTCCCTCCCGAGCCGTTCAGGTGAACGTAACGCAAATTGCCAATTTGCGCAACAAGTAGTTTGAACCGCAGTCCCAGCGTTACAAGGGAGGCCGATGATGGTCGGCACGAAGTGAGTCACGAGCCTTGAACAGCGAGTGTGACTAATTTGGGTGGTACCGCGGGAATCTCCCTCCCGTCCCAGTGTGGACGGGAGGTTTTTGTTTTCAGGAGGCAGATATGAACCCGTTATTTCTTTGGGTGGCCGCAATCCTGTGCATGGCCTACGGCGGCCTGACCTCTTTTGCGGGTTTTGGTCAGTTGCAGGCAAAGAAGATCCAGCTCTGGGCCGCCTGGAGCCTGATCCTGAGCGGTGGCATTGTGATTGCCGCAGGCGTGATGACCCTGTTCGGGCTGGCCAGCGCGTTTTGGCTGCTACTCCTTGGTTTGGTCGGCATCCATGCCCTGGCGATCAACAACGGATTTCAGTTGTACGGCAGGCTCAACCCGTCGCATCACATCGGCCGCTTGTTTGCCTCGATCCTTTTGTTTGGATTAACCTATCTGGTTTTGAAATAATTTTTTGGAGGAAGAATGCAGGATAAGTTGAACGCAATCGAAAAAGCCGCGCTCGAGTCGCTTGAATCCGTCAAGGATCAGGCGGCGCTGGACGCGTGGCGCGTGGCCCACGTGGGCCGCAGTTCCCCACTGATGCAGGTCTTCGCGGAACTGGGCAAACTGTCCAAGGAGGAGAGGCCCGTCGTCGGGCAGGCCGCCAACAAGGTCAAGGTGGCGCTCGAAGCGGCCCTGGCCGAGCGGACCGAGGCGGTCAAGGCCGCAGCGTTGGCCAAGGCACTCGAAGAGGAGCAGCTCGACGTCACGCTGCCCGGGCGGACGGTCAACGTCGGCCATCTGCACCCGTCCACGCAGCAACTGCGCCGCGTGCTGGCCATCCTGGCCGACATGGGCTTCCAGGTCTACACCTCGCGCGAGGTCGAGACCGACGAGATGAACTTCCAGATGCTGAACTTCCCGCCGCACCACCCCGCGCGCGAGATGCAGGATTCGTTCTACGTCGAGGCGGGTGAGCGCGGCGACAACCCGATCCTGATGCGGACACACACGTCCCCGGGCCAGATCCGCGCGATGCGCGAGTACGCCGCGACGAATCCATCCGACCCGCCTGCGATTCGCATCGCCCTGCCTGGGATGTGCTTCCGCTACGAGCAGGTGACCACCCGCTCGGAGATGCAGTTCAATCAGGTGGAAGGCCTCGTGGTCGGCAAGGGCATCACCTTCGCGGACTTGAAGGGCACCATCGCCGACTTCGCCCAGCGCATGTTCGGACAGGGCGCGCGCACGCGCTTCCGCGCTTCGTACTTCCCGTTCACGGAACCGTCCGCCGAAGTGGACGCGGAATGTTTCGTGTGCGGCGGCAAGGGCTGCCAGGTCTGCAAGAACTCGGGCTGGCTGGAAATCCTTGGCTGTGGCATGGTGCATCCCGTCGTCCTGCAAAACGGCGGCTATGACCCGACGATCTACTCGGGCTTCGCCTGGGGCATGGGCCCCGAGCGCCAGTTGATGCTGCGCTATAAGATCAACGACATCCGCTATTTCTGGGGAAACGATGTTCGTTTCCTCTCTCAATTCTAGGAGGCCAGAATGAAACTACCGATTTCCTGGCTAAAAGACTTCATTGACGTCAGTGACCTGAGCGTCGAAGACATCGCCCGCAAGCTGACCCTGGCGGGTATGGAAGTGGACGAGATCCATTACGTGGGTCTCGCCATGCCCGATTACAGCAAGGGCGAAAAACACGAGTTCAAGACCACGGGTATCTCGTGGCAAAAGGACAAGCTGGTCGTGGCCGAAATCCGCGAGGTGATGCCGCATCCCAACGCGGATCGGCTCACGCTGTGCGACCTGTACGATGGCAGCGAGCAGCACACCGTGCTGACGGGTGCGCCCAACATCTTCCACCTGAAGGGTATGGGCAAATTGGACAAGCCGCTCAAGGTGGCCTGGGCCAAGGAAGGCTCGACCCTGTACGACGGTCACGCCGAAGGCCTTGTGCTGACCACGCTCAAGCGCACGAAGATCCGCGGCGTGGAATCCTACTCGATGGTCTGCTCCGAGAAGGAACTGGGCATCTCCGAGGAGCACGATGGCATCATCCTGCTGGCGGACGATGCGCCTGCGGGCATGTCGCTGGTCGATTACATGGGCGACGCCGTGCTCGACATCAGCATCCTGCCCAACATGGCGCGCAACGCCAACGTGATCGGCCTCGCGCGCGAACTCTCGGCCATGACCGGCCGCCCGCTCAAGAAGCCGACCATCCAATACGCGACCTCGGGCGAGTCCATCGAGGGCAAGGTCTCAATCGAGATCACCAACCCCGAGCTGAATCCGCGCTTCGTGCTGGGACTGATCCGCAACGTGACCATCCAGCCCAGCCCGTACCAGGTCCAGCGCAGGCTGCGGCTGGCAGGTGTCCGTCCGATCAACAACATCGTGGACGCCACCAACTACGCCATGCTTGAACTGGGCGAGCCACTGCACGCCTTCGATTACGATGTGCTGGTGGAGCGGGTAGCGCAAATTGACAATTTGCGCCACGATATCAAGATCATCACCCGCAACGCGGCGGATGGCGAGAAGCTCACCACCCTGGATGGCAACACCCGCACACTGACTGCTTCGAACGTACTGGTCTGCGACGAAAAAGGTTCGCTCTCGCTGGCGGGCGTGATGGGCGGCGCGGAAAGCGAAGTTTATGATGCGTCCAAGGAAGTGCTGGATGCAACAGGCGTGGAGGCCAAGGCAGGCGAGGTGACAACAGGCAAGGCCAGCACACGCAGCGTCAACACCACCAACATCCTGCTCGAAGGCGCGGCCTGGAACTTCATCAACATCCGCCGCACGGCCAAGCAGCACAACCTGCCGTCCGAGGCCTCGTTCCGCTTCTCGCGCGGAGTACATCCCGCCCTGGCGGAGATGGGTGTGCGCCGCGGCCTGCAACTGATGGCCGAATGGTCAGGTGGCGCCATCGCCCCGGGCCTGGTGGACAACTATCCGCTGCCGCCCAAGGAAGCGGTGGTCGACATCACGCCGAAGGAAGTCAAGCGCTTGCTGGGTATCGAACTCTCCGCACAGAAGATCGCTGAGCTGCTCGGTCATCTCGAATTCGAATGCAGCATTTACGGCGAGATCGTCACGGTTAAGACCCCGCCGCATCGCCTCGATATCGGCGAAGGCGTCATCGGTGTGGCGGACGTGCTCGAAGAGGTGGCCCGCAGCTACGGCTATGACCGCATCCCCGAGACGCGCATCTCCGACCCACTCCCGCCGCAGGTCGGCAACCCCATCCACGAGTGGGAGGAACGCGCGCGCGACATCCTCGTCAGCTTGGGCATCCAGGAAGTCGTCACCTATCGCATGACCTCGCCCGAACGTGAAGGCCGTCTGGTTAGCTTCGATGACTACACCCGCATTGCCAACCCGATCACGCCCGAGCGCACCACTTTGCGCCGCAGCCTGGTCGCGTCGGTTCTGGAGATCGTCGAGAAGAACGCGCGCGCCGAGTCGCTGTCGCTGTTCGAGGTCGGCCCCATCTTCGAGCCGCGTAAAAACGATGTTCCCAACGAGCCGCGCAAGCTGGCCATTGTGATGACGGGCCGCCGCCTGGCCTCCGCCTGGGATGTGAAGGACTCGCCCGCGATGGACTTCTTCGACCTCAAGGGCCGCATCGAACTGCTGTTGGCTGGGCTCCGTTACATAGACGTTTCCTACGTCCCAACCGACTCCGTCAGCTACCTGCATCCGGGCAAGGCCGCCGAGGTCAAGGTCAACGGGCAGGTGATCGGCGTGTTCGGCGAGCTGCATCCGCTGGTCAAGGAAAAATACGAGGTCGGGGACAAGCCCGTCCTGGTGGCCGACTTCGACCTCGACGCGCTACGCGCCGCCAGCCCCGCTTACGGAATCGTGCCCGTGGCCGAGTTTCCGCCCGTCTTCGAAGACATCGCCGTCATCGTGGACGAGTCGGTGCCCGCCGCGCGCGTCGAAGCGCTGATCAAGCAGACGGGCGGCAAGGGCGTCAGCGCGGTCAGCCTGTTTGACGTGTACCGCGACGAGAAGATTGGCACAGGCAAGAAGTCGCTGGCCTACAACCTGACTTATCAGGCCGCCGACAAGACCCTGACCGACGCCGAAGCCGCCGCGATCCGCAACAAGATCGTCAAGCGTCTCGAACAGGAACTGGGCGCAAAACTGCGCGGCTAATCCACTATCACAGTGGCGAGACTCTTCGTTCGCAAAGAACGTGCTCACTCAGAATGACACAACAAGGTAGGACAAATGGGGCGCAGGATTTTCTTGCGTCCCATTTTTATTTTCTGTATACTAATTCCAACCAAATTAACAAGGAGCATGAAATTATGAATAACAAGAATACTGGCATCATCGCCACCGTGGCCGCCGTCCTTTTGTGCGGCTGCCCGGGTCTGTTTGTGTGTCTGTTCGGCGCCGTCAGCGCCGCCGGCGCCGGCACGTTTGACCTGAACGGCCAGGGCGGCGGCATCCCGCCGGCGGTCGGCATTGCGCTCGTCTGTGTGTCGCTGATCATGATCCTGATCCCGGTCGGCGTGGGCTTCTTCACCCTGCGCAAGAAACCCGAAGCCGCGGCTGCGCCTGTCAGCAACGAACCCCTGCCGCCCGCTTCCTGATCCTCCCGCCTGAATAAAAACCTCCCTGTGACCGAAAATCACAGGGAGGTTTTGGTTGATGGAATTCCAGTTTTTGGGGACTTACTTCACGACGATGGTCATGTACAGGTCACAGAAGCCGACTCTGCCGCGGCGCAACTGCCAGTGCGCTCCATACCGCCCGGCGGCGGTGGGAGCCGTCATTGTCACGCCAGGCAGAGTGAAGATCGTGCCCCCGCTGACCGCATTAACCAGGTCATATCCTTCCAACGAATGGGGAATGTTCCCTGTGACGGGCACGAGGTCGATACTTTGCGCATCCCAGGTGTCGCCCGTGTTTTTCACGGTCCAAAACACGTTGAAGATCAGGCCGGGTTTGACGACCGTTTCCAGCGGCGGTTTGACGCCTACGACATTGCAGGAGAACACCTTTTGCTGGCCGCCCCCTCCACCTCCGCCGCCACCTCCCCCACCTCCACCGCCGCCCTTCTTCTTCTGGGTGGCGGTTGCTTTCGGAATATCGATCTGGAATGGGGTCGACGTACCGGTTGGGATAATGAGAACAAAGGTCTGAGTTGGGGAGGGAGTGGTCGAGGGGGTCTCGGTCGGAAGGGGCGTGACGCTCGGAGTCAACGTGGGCGGAATCAATTCAGCCGTTTGGGTGGCCGCCATCTCAGCCGTCTGCGCCACCGAGGTGCTGAACGCATTGGGATCGAGGGTCGCTCCGCCATCGACCAGGATTGGCGTGGCCTGGATCGTTTCCTGACCCACAGGCTGGGCCACGGCCGCCGTTTGGGAGCCGGCCGCGCCCGCGGTCAACGCGATGGCAGTGTTCAGCGCGAACGGGTCAAGGGTGGGGGCCAGCGACGGTGCAAAGACAGGGGCGCAGGAAAACCCGAAGATCGCGGCCATCAAGAACAATCCGAGTCGTTTCAACTTGCTCATGGGTCATCCCTTTCTTTGAACATCTGCTGCCTGAAAGCTTCGGCTATCTCGCGATGACGGTCAATGTCAGGTTGCAGACCGGGACATTATCCACAAACAACCGCCACCAGGTCGAGTATACGCCAGGTTCGAACGGCGTACGCATGTGGATGGGAGGCAAATTCACTTCATCCCCGCCGCTGATCTCCCACTTCGGGAGATCCAGATCGTTCGGATTCGTCATGCGGACAAGGGTGCCTTCCACGTAGGTAATGCTCAGGCTTTTGTGGGGCCAGTTTTCGCCCTTGTTCTTCACCACCCAACTGATCTCGAACTCGGTGTTCACCGGCAGGTTGGATTTATTCTTGGGTACGACGCCCACCACCTTGCAGCTATACGGGCTGGTCAGGTCCCCGCCGTCATTCCCACCGCCGCCGCCTCCCCGACGGGTGGGATTGCCCGTTGGGCTGACGATGCGCGGCGGAAGAGTCAACACAAACGTGTTGGTTACGGTGGGCGTAATCGAGGGCGTCTGGGACGGAGGCAGCGTCACCGAGGGCGTCAGCGTATCGGGGATCAGGGCTTGCGTCCCGGCCCGGGCGGCCGCAGCGGTGAGCGCCACAGCCGTGCCAAACATCTCGGGGCTGAGGGTGGGGCCTTCCAGCAAAGCGGGCGTGGGCGCCGCGGACTGGGGGCCCTGCGCGACGGCGGCTGTCTGGGCGGAAGCCGCGGCCGCCGTCTGCGCAATGGCTGTTTGCATCGAGAGCGGATCAAGTGTGGGCGCAGGGGCCAGCGAAAAGGCCGGTGCGCAGGAGGATACGAACAGCGCAAAGATCACAAACAGCCAGGTTCGCTTATGGGGTTTCACAGCATGATCCTTTCAACGATCCTCGTGGACGGAATTACTCCACGGTGATCGCAACGTATGGATAACAGAAACCGCCTTGCAGTTTCCAGGTCATCACGTAATTGCCGCGCTCCATCGGCGCAGCCGCGTCCATGACGATGGACCACTGGTCGCCCGGTTTCATGCGGGGCAGTTCGAAGTAGGTGGCGCCGGTCATCTGCGGGCCCCTGAAGTAGACCAGATCGTAGCCGGCTTCCCAGGTGGTGGTGCCGGTGTTGACGATGGTCCACTTGACATCGAAGCTGTCACCCGGCTTGAAGACGGCGTTATCGCGCGGGCGCTTGCCGATGTCGGGATCGCAGGAATAGGAATAGGTGGTTCCGCCACCGCCGCCGCCACCCGAAACAACCTTGGTGGGCGTGGCGAGCACGAAGGGCGTGGCCGTCGGCAGCAGGGGGGTGTTGGTCGGCGGCACGGGGGTGAAGGTCAGCGTCGCGGTCGGCTGGGCGACGACGGTCTGCGTCTGCCCGACCGAGACCGTGCCCTGCACGGCGGTCATGACCTGTTTGACGATCTCGTCCGGGTCCACGGTGGCAGGCGCAACGGCTTGCGGAGCGCAGGCGGCCAGCAGAAAGGCGGCGGCCGCCAGCAGGGATAGCAACTTATGGGTTTTCGTCATATTCTCTCCTGGTTATTGTTCGCTTGAATCGGTTTGTCCGGAGCCGATTCCGAGCGGTTTCCATTTATTTTCATCCTTCAGGCGGTGCTGAATGCCCTGACGGTCGTGTACTTCATCGAAGCCCTGCGGCTTGATGAACAAATCCTCCCCATCCAGCAGGCCGAGGATGCCGGTCTGGCCCGGCTCGGGGCGCTTGAGGCCCTTGAATTTGGCCGCGTCGGACGGGAGGTAGTCGGTCGGCTCCTCGTAGGTGGTGACGTAGCCTTCGAAGTTGCGCAGGATCACCTTATGATCGGACATGCTCAACAGGTAATTCGGCATCAGCGGGATCTTCCCGCCGCCGCCGGGCGCATCCACGATGTATTGCGGCACGGCGTAACCCGAGGTGTGGCCGCGCAGGCCTTCCATGATCTCGATACCCTTGGCCACCGGGGTGCGGAAGTGGCCCGCGCCCTCGACCAGGTCGCACTGGTACAGGTAGTACGGGCGCACACGGATGCGCACCAGGTCGTGCACCAGCTTGCGCTGGATGTGGACGTTGTCGTTCACGCCCGCCAGCAGCACCGACTGGTTGCCAAGCGGAATGCCTGCACGAGTCAGACGGTCGCAGGCCTGCTCCAGTTCCAGGCTGATCTCGTTGGGATGGTTGACGTGGATATTCAACCACAACGGGTGATACTTGGCGAGCATGTCGCACAGTTCCTGGGTGATGCGCATGGGCATGAAGACCGGCACGCGCGAGCCGATGCGCACGATCTCGATGTGCGGAATCTCCCGCAAGCGGCTGAGGATCTGTTCGAGGATCTTGGGGGCCAGCACGAGCGGATCGCCGCCCGAGAGCAGCACGTCGCGCACCTGCGGCGTGCGTTTGAGGTACTCGATCTGCATGTCGAACTCGGCCTGCGAGAAGGTCTGGCTCGGGTCACCGACGATGCGCGAGCGCGTGCAGTAGCGGCAGTACGAGGCGCACTGGGTGGTCACCAGCATCAGGACGCGGTCGGGGTAACGATGCACCAGCCCGGGCACGGGCGAGTGGCGATCCTCCGCCAGGGAATCTTCCATCATGGCGGTAAAGGCTTTCTGCTCCTCGGAGCGCGGGATGATCTGCTTGCGGGTGGGATCATCCGGATCGTCCGGGTCGATCAGGGAGATGAAGTAGGGCGTCACGTCCACGCGGAACAGGCCCTGCGTCTGGAGCGCCTTGCGCTCGGAGTCGGTCAGGGAGATGACTTTTTCGATCTCTTCGACCGAGTTCAGGCGGTGGCTCAACTGCCAGCGCCAGTCGTTCCACTTTTCATCGGGAACGTCGGCGTAGATCGGGGCGCGCTTTGAAACAAAAGGTGAAGGCATGGGGTCTCCGTTTGGTTGGTTAGGGGCGAATGGGAAACGAATAAGGGGTGGGCACAGGCGCGCAAACGAAACCACACGGAGGGTCATGGTCGGGGCGGAAAAATCCCGCAAAGAGGGGGGAGAAATTCGGAAAAACCATTTTTTGTATTGTAAGAGCAAACAAAAAGCGGGTCAATGTCCTTTTGGGGGCAGGGAGGCCCGCAGGCAGGCCGTTTTTGTGTACAATAGAATCGGAACAAGGAGAAGACCCATGTCAACTGTCTCAGTTCTGACTGATTCGTGCGCCAGCATTCCCGAGGAAATGCTGAACGGCCTGAACATTCAGACCGTGGCGTATTACATCCACCGTGGGCAGGAAGTGTTGCGCGACCTGGTGACGATCCAGCGCGAGGAGTTCCTGCGCTGGCTGATGACGGCGCGCTGCCTGCCGACGACGGCCAGCCCCGGGCCGGGCGACTACTTCGAGGCCTATCACCACCTGGCGGAGCGGGGCGCGCGGGAGATCATCAGCATCCACATGACCTCGGTGGGCAGCGGGGCCTACCAGGCCGCCAGCGTGGCGAAAAGCATGCTGGCAGAGCAAATGCCCGAGGTACGCATCGAAGTGATCGACACCCGCAGCGTATCCCTGTGCCAGGGTTGGATGGTGATCGAAGCGGCCCGCGCGGCGCTGGCAGGCGCCCGCCTGGACGAGATCACCTCCAGGGTCAGGGCCATGATCCCGATCACGCGCATGATCCAGACCGCCGACACGCTCAAGTACCTCTACATGGGCGGGCGCATTGGCAAGGCCCAGCAAATGATCGGCAGCCTGCTCAACATCAAGCCGCTGATCGGTATGGCTGACGGCGTGATCGTCCCGCTGGGACGCGCCCACAGCCGCAGCCAGGCCTATCAGATGATGGCGGATATGGTGGGCGACGCCGTGGGAGCGGGGCGGGCGCGCATCGCCTACGTCCACGCCGGGGCGCAGCGCGAGGTCGAGAAACTCAGGGAAATGGTGGAAGGCAGGGTGACTGTGGTCGAATCGTTCCTTGCCGAACTCTCGCCCGCCCTGGCGGTCCACACCGGGCCGGGCACGGCGGGGTTATGCTTCTACCCGATCAAGTGAGTTCAGGGCAGGCCTGCGGGCCTGCTCTTTTATCGGGTACAATAATTCAGACATAAATAGTCTGCTTACTGGATTCAAATCTGCCTGTCCCGCCCACACATTTCAGACAAGGATGCTTCGATGCAGCACAACGACCAGGATATTCATGTGATTCACGACATGAACGCGCGCCGTTTCAAGATCAGCGTGGATGGACACACGGCCGTACTCGATTATCGCAAGGATGGGGATTCGATCCTGTTCCTGCACACGGGTGTGCCCCCCGCGCTGGAGGGCCAGGGGATGGGCGGTCGTCTGGTCAAGACGGGCCTGGAGTACGCGCGGGAAAATCGGCTCAAGGTCAAATCCCTGTGCTGGTTCGTGGATGGGTACATCAACCGTCACGTCGAATATCGCGACCTTTTGGGCTGAGTCCGTTCATGGAACTTGCCACCCGTCTCGATGAGCAGGCCGCGCGGCACCCCGCAAAGCCTGCCTTTGTTTTTTCGTCCCAGCCCGACCGCTGGGAGACGGTCAGCTTTCAGCAACTTTCGGAAAAAGCCGGACGCTGCGCCCGTGGACTTTGGGCCTGCGGCCTGCGCCCGGGCATGCGCGCCGCCCTGTTGACACCGCCCAGCGTGGATTTCTTCGCCCTGACGTTTGCCCTGCTGCGAACGGGCATCGTGCCCGTCATCGTTGACCCGGCCATCGGCTTGAAGCAGGTCGGGCAGTGCATCGCAGAGACCCGTCCCGAGATCTACCTGGGCAACCCGCTGACACACGCCCTGCGGATGCTGCTGGGCTGGGGGAAAGCCTCTGTCCGTTTCAACCTGAGCATTCCCCAGCTACTCAAAGCCCCGCTGAACACGGACCCCATTCCGCTTCCCAGCGCGGACTCTCCCGCCGCAATCATCTACACCAGCGGAAGCACAGGCGCGCCCAAGGGGGTGCTGTTCTCACACGCCAATTTCAGCGCCCAATTGGAGATGCTCGTTCGTACCTTCGGCATCCGCGCGGACGAGATCGATCTGCCCGCCTTTCCGCTCTACGCGCTGATTGATGCCCTGCTGGGCGTGACCTCCATCATCCCCGACATCCACTTTCCCGTGCCCGGCAAGATCGACCCGGCGCGGACGCTGGCGGCCATTCAGCGCTTTGGCGTGACCAACACCTTCGCCTCACCGGTGGTGCTCGACCGTCTGTCCGCCTACGGCGTGCCGCGCGATATTAAACTTCCCAGCCTGCGGAGGGTCATCACGGCCGGCGCGCCCGCGCCGATCCCCTTGCAGGAGCAGTTCCGCAAACTGCTGGTCGATGCGACCGACCTGTTCGGGGTGTACGGCGCCACCGAGACGCTGCCCATCGCCGTCGTGGAGAGTCGCGACCTGTTTAACGGAGCCAGGCCCAGGTCCGCGCAGGGGGCGGGGGTCTGCCTGGGTCGTCCCGTGCAGGGGACGCGGGTGCGCGTCATCGGCATCCGCGAAGAGGCCATCCCGCACTGGGACGACGGGCTGATCCTGCCCGCCCATCAGGTCGGCGAGATCACTGTCCAGGGCGGGGCTGTGACGAGGGAGTACGTCGCGCGCGCGGAGGCCAATCGGCTGGCGAAAATCCAGGCGGCGGATGGGATCGTTCATCGCATGGGCGACGTGGGCTACTTTGACGGGGACGGCTTGCTGTGGTATTGCGGGCGCAAGGCACAGCGCGTGCAGACGCCCCACGGCACGCTGTTCACCGAACAGATCGAGGGCATCTTCAACCTGCACCCGTCGGTCTATCGCACGGCGCTGGTGGGCGTGGACGGCGTCCCCGTGCTGTGGGTGGAGTTGAAACCGTCGGCGCGCCGCGCGGATCGGGAGCGGGTCAAGCGGGAGTTGCGCCAGTTGGGTTCTGCGCATCCGCAGGCCGCCATGATCCAGACCTTCCTGTTCCTCCAGCGCTTCCCCACGGATGTGCGCCACAATTCCAAGATCATCCGCGAACGGCTGGCGCTTCTGGCGCGGCGGAAGATGCGAAGATAGACTCCCCGCAAATGGGAATATAATTTCGACCAAGCTGTTCCCCCATCGTGGGGAAGATGGTTCGACTTCAAAAACATCAGGAGATTTTTATGCAATATCGCGAACTGGGACGTACGGGCTGGAAAGTATCCACCTTGAGTTTTGGGGCCTGGGCCATCGGCGGGACCTGGGGGCCTGTGAACGACGACGAGTCGCTGGCGGCCATGCGGCGCGCCCTGGAGTTGGGCGTCAACTTCTTCGACACCGCCGACGTGTACGGCGACGGGCGCAGCGAACGCCTGCTGGCGCAACTGCGCCGCGAACATGGCGGGGAGATCCACATTGCCACCAAGGCCGGACGGCGGCTGAATCCGCACACGGCGGAGGGCTACAACCGCGAAAACCTGACCGCCTTCGTAGAGCGCAGCCTCAAGAACCTAAACACCGAGGCGCTCGACCTGCTGCAACTGCACTGTCCACCCACGCAAGTCTATTACATGCCCGAGACCTTCGGCGTGCTGGATGACCTGGTGCAGGCAGGCAAGCTGCGCCATTACGGCGTCAGCGTGGAAAAGGTCGAGGAGGCGCTCAAGGCCATCGAATATCCCAACGTGCAGAGCGTGCAAATCATCTTCAACATGTTCCGTCTGCGCCCGGCGGAGCTGTTCTTCGAGCAGGCTCTGAAGAAGCGGGTCGGCATCCTGGCGCGCGTGCCCCTAGCCTCGGGTCTGCTGACGGGCAAGCTGGGAGCGAAGTCCGCCTTCGATGCGGACGACCACCGCGCCTTCAACCGTCACGGCGAAGCCTTCGACCGCGGCGAAACCTTCTCAGGCGTGGACTACGCCACCGGCCTGCAGGCGGTCGAGGAACTCAAGGCCCTCTGCCCGGCAGGCATGAGCCTGACCCAATTCGCCCTGCGCTGGATTCTGATGTTCGAGGCCGTCACCTGCGCCATCCCCGGCGCGAAGCGTCCCTCCCAGGCCGAGGAAAACTTCAGCGCCGCCGACCTGCCGCCACTCTCCCAAGAGACGATGGACCGGGTGCGCGGGATTTATGACCGCTATGTCCGCGGGTTGGTGCATCAGGTTTGGTAAAGGGTATGAGCAGGTCACGCTTCAAGCGTGACCTGCCTTTTTGTGTCTCGAAAATTTATCGAAACAGGAATGATATACTTTTCCTATGATCATCGAATTTAACGGTACGATCATATTCTGGAAGGGTCCCGCGCCGTGGTTTTTTGTGGCTGTGCCGGAGTTGCAAAGCCGCGACCTCAAGTCGATCTCCAATCTCGTGACCTATGGCTGGGGGGTGATTCCCGTCCACGTGCGCATCGGCCGCACCGAGTTCGAGACATCCCTGTTCCCCAAAGACGGCCTGTACCTCGTGCCCATCAAAGCCAGCGTGCGCAAAGCCGAGAAACTCTCGGAAGGCGATGAGATCAGCGTGCGGCTTGAAGTGCGCTGAAAATGGGTGAATAGTGTGTGTTTTAAATGTGGTTTATTTCTTGAGAAAATGGCTTGTTTCGAATACGAGCTGAAGGGCAGCACGCACAAGAGCGAACGCAAGCGCCCCGCCTGCAAGGCACCCCTGCTTTCTATGAAATCAGATGTATAATTTTCGTGGAAATATAAAAGGCTTTATACAGTATCCTGTAAAAATATAGATGATTAATTTCCTGTGAAGTATAAGACGGCGCAATCACCCGCTCAAACAGGTGGACTTATTAAGTGGATAAGCCTTCATCAACGAATGCCAAACAGTTGTGATCAGTGAAAGTGAAAGCACAACAGAATGGAAGCTCATGCAAACAAACACTTCGAATTCACGTAAAAGCCGTTTCCTGTTGTTCTTATTGATTTTCTTCATGTTTATTTTGATAGTCGAAGCATTTCGTAATGCTCGGTCGAGTGAGCAATATGCCGCTACTGTAAACAATCAATTGTCAACTGAGCAAGCAGCCCGTTTGGATGCGCAGGTATTGAACAGCCAAGCCACGGTGCAAATCAAAGTTTCACGTTCCCGTGAGTTGGCGGCTCAGTCTGGCGTGGTAGATGAACAAAATGCGGCTCTCAAAGTGTTACTGGCAGTAGAATCACTTAAGGCTTTGAATGGAGTGGACACTTCCAACCAATATCCTACATGGACACTGCAATCTTTGTATGATTCGCTTAGCAATATCGGCGGATTACCTTTGACGGGGCAATATGGCATTATTGATAATGTGGCATTCAGCCCGGATGGGAGGTGGCTGGCAACTGCAGGCCATGACGCCACTATATTTTTGTGGGATGTGCATAATCTTTCAGATAAGCCCATTATATTAAGGTGGGGGGAGTTTCCAGGATTTTCCAAGTTAGCGTTTAGTCCTGATGGAAAATGGCTGGCGGCTGGATGCCGTAATCCCGAAGGTGAAAGAATTGTATTACTATGGGATGTAAAAAATTTATCCGCGTCACCTCTCACTTTAGTGGGCAATCAGGGTTGGGTTACTTCTCTGGTTTTTAGTCCTAACGGAAGATGGCTGGTTGTAGCAGACTCTGCCAATGCAGCGTTGTTTTTATGGGATATGCAAGACCTGGCAGCCCAACCAATTGTCTTGAGCGGGGGGGCAATCAGTTCGGATGGTAGGTGGTTGGTTGCCCGAGAAGGTTTTGGCTGCATATTACGGGACATCCAAAACCTTACAGCAAAACCACTTGCCTTAAAAGGCTCTTGTGGCAATCCGACACTCAGCCCGGATGGAAAATGGCTTGCCACAACAGGTAGTGACACAGTTTATCTATGGAATATGACAAGTCCAACTAGCGACAGCATTATTTTAGAAGGGAGTTTGAGCTTTGTGCCGAAACCAGTCTTTAGCCCCGATGGCAAATGGCTGGCAGCAAGTGGGGACTGGGATCGCAAAATTCGTCTATGGGATATGAATAACCTAAGTGCCGACTCCATTGTTTTAGGCGAGAACGAATCGAAACGCTCGGATTTGCTGTTTGGGGGAAACAGCCTGACTTTCAGTCCCGATGGAAAAAAACTTGCAACGGTGGATAATAGAAACGAACTGCTCCTGTGGAATGTGGAAGACCCATCAGCCGCTCCAAAAATTTTACGCGGTCATACAGCGGCAATCGTTTCTCTTGCTTTTAGCCCGGACGGGAAAATGTTGGCGACGGGCAGCAACGATATGACCGCCCGCTTATGGAATGTCAGCCATCCATCTGTAGAATCTACGCCTTTGACGGGCCATGGCGAACCAGCAGGGATTGTCAAATTCAGTCCGAATGGAAAATGGCTGGCAATGGGCAGCGAAGATCAAACAGCCCGCGTATGGGATATGCAGACTCCATCGGCTATGCCCGTTGTTTTGAGCGGGTTTGAAACTAAATGGCCCAATCTAATATTTAGTCAGGATAATAACTGGTTGGTGGCTACCGGCACTCGCATTCGCCTGTGGAAAACACAAAACCTGACCGCCGATCCTATCATTTTGAGTGAGAATGATCAGTTCTATTACGGCACAATGGCAATCAGCCCTGATACAAATTGGCTGGCGGCAAAGCCATCATACGGCCCCATTCGATTATGGAATATGAAAAAACTTTCTGAGCCGCCTGTTCTTTTGGGTTACGAATCCTCAGATCACCTATTTTGGGATTCAGTATATGATTTATCTTTCAGCCCGGATGGCAAATGGCTGGCTGGGTCATGCGGCGATGAACTTGTGCGGATGTGGGATACGCAAAGCCCAAACTCTCCGCCAATTACACTTTCAGTGGAGGGCTTTGCCAGTTTATCTTTTAGTCCAGATGACAAGTGGCTGGCGACATGGAATCCTGATGAAATCGCTCGCTTATGGAATATGCAAAATCTATCCGCCAGCCCAATCGTTTTACCAAAAACTGAAAGCCCTTATAAATTTCTGGCATTCAGCTCGGATGGAAAATGGTATGCTCAACAATATAAATCACCATACAACCCAATTTTTTTCATAGCACTTTGGGATATGCAGTACCCAACTTCAAAACCTAATCTCTTACTCAACATGAATAAGGGAGAGATTCGCACTCTTGTTTTTAGCCCCGGTGGGAAGTGGCTGGCTGCCAATAGTTTTGATGAAGCGTTCTATTTATGGGATATGCAAAACCTGAAAGGTGCGCCGCTCTTGTTGCACGGTTATGGAAGAGATACCTTCGCGCTTGCTTTTAGCTCCGATGAACAATGGCTGGTGACGATTGGAAAAGAGAACTCTGTCCGCTTGTGGCAGATGAATTTGAATGATCTTGCAACTCGCGCCTGCCAATATGTTGGACGTAATCTGACACGCGCAGAATGGGATAGGTATTTCTTTGAAGAACCATATCGTGCTACCTGTCCTGAGTGGTTAGTCGATCCAGAACCAACTCCAATTCCATAAATTCGAGCTTACTCTAAACTACTGAGCGTCTCATAATTTGCTAAACTTTTTAAGGTGGTTTTAGCCTTGCTTTTGGCTCAGAAAGTTTACTTATCAATGAGACGCTCAGTAAGTTCACATCCGCGTTATGCTAGATATCTCTTAACTTCCCCAACACCCACCCCTCGCGGCCTTACTGCTCGAGCAGCCACTCGGCAACGGAGCGAACCTCCACGGGTTGATTGCCCAACAGGAATTTGTCGGCGTTGGCGTGGGTCAGGATCAAGGCGCGTTCCGCTTTTGCGTTGGAGACCGCGGCTGCCAGGGCGCGCAATTCGCGTTCACGCGTGGATGGGTTATCCAGGGACTGGGTCACCTGAATCAACTGGCGCGTTTCGGGCAGGTAGAAGTCCACTTCATAGCCTTCGGGGGAGAGCAGATAATAGATCTCGTCCGTTTTTTGTCGGAGGGCCAGGAAGACAAGATTTTCCAGCAGCCTGCCCGTGTTGGGCGAAAAATTGAATCCCACCGCCGAGGCTAGGCCCGTGTCGATGCAATAGGTTTTCTTGGGCGCAATTTGCTGGCGCTTGACCGAGTAATCGTACACGTTCAACGTGAAGATCAGCCAGCTGTTTTGCATATAGTCCACGTAATTCTTGATCGTGTTGACGCTGCCCAGCTTGAATTGATCCTTCAGTTTGTTGAATGAAACCGCGGTGGCTGGGTTGCTGATCAGGTAATAGGCCAGTTCCCTCAACGCTGTGACCGCATCCAGGCGATAGCGGGTGGCAATGTCGCGGTACAGCACGTCTTCGTACAACGTGCGCAGCAGGGGCAGTTCAGGATATTTGACCGCATCGGGAATGCCGCCGGCCCGCAAGTATTCATCGAGCAGTGAATTCAATCGGGCGGTATCTGTCGTTTTCATTCGGTTTAAATCGGGCAGGGCTTCGTTTTTGAATTGCAAATACTCTTTGAATGAAAAGGGGAACAACTCTATCGGCACATAACGGCCTGTCAATCGGGTGCCCAATTCACGGCTGAGGAGGGAGGCATTCGAGCCTGTAATGTAAAACTTGAACCCCATATCCATGAAACTTCGGATGAAACGTTCCCAACCAGAAACATTTTGGATTTCATCCAGGATGAAGACCTTCCGCTCGCCGAATAATTCGACCAGCAGTTGATACAGATCGTTTGCATCCTGCGCCTCGAAACCCAGGAACCGGTCATCCTCGAAGTTTAGGTAGTAAAAGGTATCCGCTCCCAGTTTGCGGGCCATCTGCGCCAGCAGCGTGGATTTGCCCACGCGCCGCAGCCCCGAGACGATCACGGCATGGGGCAGTCCTGCGGCCTTCTCCACCTCGGCCAGCTTGTCGCGCGGAATCCCCGTGTCCTTCCCCCAAAACGAATCGAACTGCTCCAGCAGCAAACTCTTAACCTGGTCTTTCGACCAACGGAATTTCCAGGAGTTTTCATTCATACTGAAATCATACAGCAAAAAGTTTTCATTGTCAATGAAAACTTTTCAAAACCCACTCCTCGCGCTTCTCCCAGGTCAGCGCCTGCACATCCAGGTGGGCCTGGGCGGACAAGGTCTGCCTGCGCGGTTCATCGGCCAGCAGGGACGCGATTTCCATTTTCCATTTTCCAACATCGCCTGGTTCACAAAAGACCGCGCTTCCCTCATTCAACACCTCGCGGATGGACGGCAGGTCTGCCGAAACAATCGCGCGCCCCGAGGCCATGTACTCGAACATCTTCATCGGGTTGATGACCTCGGCGATGTCCTGTCCGCTGCTGGCGGAGATCGAGCGGCTGTAGGGCATGAGCAGCACGTCCGCGGCGGCCTGATGCAGCGGAATGTGCTTATGCTCCACGAAGCCCGTCATGGTCACGTTAGTCATGTGCGCCTCGCTCAACCTGGCGCGCCAGAACTCGACCAGTTCGGGTGTGCCGCCCACCCACAGGAAGTTGACCTGCGGCAAGAGTCGCGCCAACTCGAACAACAAGTCTGCGCCGCGGCCGGGGTAGATGTGACCCGTGAAGCCGACGGTCGGCCCCTCGGGCAGATTCAACTGACGCCGCGCCTCGGCGGGCTTCGGCAGCCCGTCATATTTTTCCAGCTCCACGCCGTTCGGCGCAACGATGACCGATTCATCCGGGAATCCAAGCCTGGTCGAGCGTTCCAGGGCCTTTCTCAACGCGGACGTGGTGACCGTCATGACCTTGCCGCCCGGTCTTTTCCAAAACTCCCGTAACCACCACGCGCCGTTCCCCGCCACATCCGCGTGCATTTCGAGGACAACGGGGTCATTTCGCATCAAGGCAAACATGGCGGACTGTGGAAGCCACGTATAAATCAATTCCGCGCCAAATTTTTCGGCGGCATCCTGCGCGCGGACAACAAAGTCGAGGCGTTTGAACAGTTTGATGGTTGGAAGCAGCTTGAGGTCCGGGGCGATGTGTAATCCATAATGCGCGCGGAGATGCTCAAGGGTCGGAACGTCCGTCTCGCGCGGGGCGAACATCCGCAGGTCGTGTCCCAATTGCATCAGGGCTTGCGCAACCTTCATGGCCTGAATCGAATTGGCAGTTAATGAGGGAATGCGGGAGTTGGTGATCAGCGCAATCTTCATCTTTCTTCTTTCATCTTTATTTCTCTTATGCCGCGCCAGGCCATGATGCCCACCGAGGCGATGTAATAGAACGAGAGCAGCGCGCCCGCCGCCAGGATGCCGTAGCGCGGAATCAGCCAGAAGGCCAGCGCCACCTTGACCAGGCCGACCGTCAGCGTTGTCCAGATCGGAAAATCGGGCAGGCCCAGCGAGAGCAGCAGCGGACGATTCCAGAAGAGGGTGTAGTTGAAGGCCAGGCCGACGAAGAGCGCCAGCAGGGTCGGGTAGGCTGCGACGAATTCTGCATGGCCCGTGTAAAGAGTAAGAACGAATTGACCTAAAAAGATAAATCCCAGCGCGGCGGCGGCGTTGACGACAAAAGCCAGCGACGTGATCCGCCGCAGAAAACTCCGCAGGGAGGGCCAGGCCCTCTGTACGATGAGACGATTGATCTCGGGATAGGTGGCGGCGATGAGCGGGTCGGCGGGCACGGAAAGGAAACTGACCAGCGTGTAGGCGGCCTTGTAATAGCCAACCGCCTCCGTCGAGAGAAAATAGCCCACCCAGAGCGGTTCACTTTCGCGGAAGACCTTGATGATGGTGGCGCTGATATTGGAACTGATCGCAAAGCGGATCAGGTCACGCGACTGCGCAAAGGGCATCAGCGGCGCGCGCCACCAGTCCGCGCCCAGTTCGCGGCGCAACTGGAATTGGGCTGTCACGAAGAGTCCCAACCCCAGGATGACCTTGCCCGCCAGATACGCTGACAGGACCACCCACAACGTGTTCGGCAAAAAGAAAGCGGCCACAACAATGCCCAGCGAGAAGATGCTTTGGATCAGGTTGAGTGTGCCCTGATAGCGGATCCTGCCCGTCACCTGCAAAATGCCCGTGGACGTTTCCGTGTTGAAATTGGCCAGCAGGCCGAAGGCAAAGACGATGAACAATAATTCGGCCTCGGGCGTCTTGGCGATGGCTTGCGAGGCCCAACCCGCCGAGACCAGCACGACCAGGAATGCCAGCACGGAGACCAGCGCCTCGGTCAGGGCCGCGGCCTTGATCAGCGCCGCGGCTTTGTGTTTCTCGCCTTTTTCGAGATATTCCCCGCCATAACGCACTACCAGTTCGCTCATGCGGAAGGACAGCAGGCTGTTGACCGTGGAGGCGTAGCCCATCACGACCGTGATCAGGCCCAATCCCGCCGCGCCCAGCAGGCGGATGGCCAGCGCCCCCATCACGACGCTCAGTCCCAGGCTGATGGTGTTGCTGGTGAACAAATGCGCGCTGGAACGCAGCACGCGGTTCATCAACGGATCGCTTTTGAGCTTGGAGAGGAATGAATTCACAGGCGCTATTATATATTACCCACGGTCACAACTTGCACTTTCCCCTCTCTAAAAGGATAACTTCCGTCATTGCGAGGAGGGTGTACTTCCCGACGAAGCAATCCCATGTTTTGAGGGGGATTACTTCGTCCCAAAATGGCCCGCAATGACACAGCAAAGGAAGGTTATATTTTTATGAGCCCTTAGTTTTATTAATCCGCCAAAATTAAGAGTCCGCCAAACTTTTGGCGGACTCTCTTTATTTGGAACACGGACTTCAGTCCGCCTGGCTCTGTTAGAAATGCAGACTGAAGTCTGCACTCCGCAGGTTATAGCAACTGCACCTCGTGCGCCCAGCCGCGTTCGGCGTAATACCAGTCGATCAGGTTCTTGATTCCCTGGCGCAAATTGACCTGCGGATTCCAGCCGAGCATTTCGCGCGCCTTGGTGACATCCGCCTGGTTCATGAACATATCCGCCAGGTTGGGCGGGCCGTATTGCACGTTGGCCTTTTTGCCGGTCAGTTCCTCGATCAATTCGACCAGCTCGTTGATGGTGATGACCTCGTGCCCGCCCAGGTTGATGATCTCGTAGCCCAGCGGCTTGAGCGCCGCGATGGTGCCGCGCGCAATGTCATCCACGTAGGTGAAGCCGCGCGATTGCTTGCCGTCGCCATTGATGCGGATGGGCTCGCCCTCGATGATCCATTTCACGAAGCGGAAGATGGCCAGGTCGGGGCGACCGGCCGGGCCGTAGACCGTGAAGTAGCGCACGACGGTCACATCGATGTCGTAGAGATGATGATAGGAATGTGCCAGCGCCTCCGCGCCCTTCTTGCTGGCGGCGTAGGGCTGCATCGGCTCACTGCTGGAGGCCGTCTCGGGCGTCGGGTAGGTCGGATTCTCCCCATAGATGCTGGAAGTGGACGCGATGATGAATTTTTTACATCCGAACTGGCGGCAGACTTCCAGCATGTTCAACGTGCCCATCACGTTCGACTCGAGGAACACCCAGGGATTCTCCACGCTGAAACGGACTCCCGCCCGCGCCGCCAGGTGAATCACGCCATCCAATTTTTCATTCCTGAAAAGATCGATGGATGACTTCTCGGAGATGTCCGCTTTGTGAAAGGTGAATCCGTTCAGCGCCTGAAGCCTGCCCAGGCGATAATCCTTCATGCGCGGATCGTACGCATCATTCATATTGTCGATGCCGACCACGGTATGCCCCTGTCCGAGGAGCATCTCCGAGGTGCGCGCGCCGATAAATCCCGCTGCCCCGGTTACCAGATAATGTGCCATGTTATCACCTTCCCAGTCATTGCGAGGGCGTTTGGGCGCACTTTGCCCGCCCGAAGCAATCTCCCCATAATTGCAGGAGGTTGCTTCGTCGGGCTGCGCCCTCCTCGCAACGACATTTATAATCTCTCTACGTTTTCGCTTTCCTTGCCCAGCTTGCCGGTGGCATTGCGGCTGTCGAACACGAACCTGGCGGATTTGATGATGGCGGAATAATCGTAGACCTTGTGATTGGTCACGATCACCACCGCATCCGCATCCGCGACGGCAGGCATCACGTCCTGGATGCTGTCCATCTTCCAGCCTTCGTACTCGTGGTGGATATGGGGAATGTACGGGTCGTGATATTCCACGATGGCGCCCTTGCGTTTGAGCAGCCCGATCACATCCATGGCGGGCGATTCTCGCACGTCATCGATGTCAGGTTTATAGGCCACGCCCAGCACGAGGATCTTGGAACCCTTGATGTGCTGGCCGCGATCGTTCATGCCTTCCATCAGGCGGCTGACCACGTAGCGCGGCATGTTGGTGTTGATCTCTGAGGCCAGCTCGATGAAGCGCGCATTGTAATTGAAGGACTTCATCTTCCACGAGAGATAAAGCGGATCGATCGGGATACAGTGTCCGCCCAGGCCGGGACCGGGCGTGAACTTCATGAAGCCGAACGGCTTGGTGGCCGCGGCTTCGATCACCTCCCACACGTCCACGTTGAGGCGCTCGCACATGATCGCCAGTTCGTTGACCAGTCCAATGTTGATCATGCGGAAGGTATTCTCCAGCAGCTTGGACATTTCCGCGGCCTCCGCCGAGGAGACCGAGTGGATGTGCTGGATGGCGCCCGCGTACCAGGCCGAGGCCACTTCGCTGCAGGCGGGCGTGATGCCGCCCATCACCTTGGGCGTGTTGAGCGTGGTGAAATCCTCGCGGCCCGGGTCGACCCGCTCGGGCGAGAAGGCCAGGAACCAGTCCTCGCCGACCTTCAAGCCGTGCTCATCGCCCAACTTGGGCAGCAGGACTTCGCGCGTCGTGCCCGGGTAGGTGGTCGACTCGAGCACCACCACCATGCCTGCGTGCATGTATTTCGCCAGCTCATCCGTGGCGGAAAGAATGAACGACATGTCGGGGTCGCCCGTCTTGCGCAGCGGGGTCGGCACGCAGATGCTGACCGCGTCCATATCCTTCAACACTGAGAAATCGGTGGTGGCGGTAAACATGCCCGAATTGACCAAATTCGTCACAGCTTCCGTGGAAACGTCGGGGATGTAGGACTCGCCCTTGATCAGCGCGTCGATCTTGCGCTTGTCCGGGTCCACGCCGGTGACGTGGAACCCCGCCTGACCGAACACGACCGCCAGGGGCAGGCCGACATAACCAAGCCCCAGGATGGCAATCTTGCCGGTCTTGTCGCTCAATCGTTGGATCAAAGTGTCTTTCGTGGACATAAAAGGTTTTTCCTTCCTTGTTTTGCAGCCGCTGTTATCTAGAACAGACTCAACTGCTTGAGATTATCGTTGCTTATCTCCTGCGCCTTTGGCTTGGAGATGTTGCGGCCCAACCCCGCGCGGGCTTCCTTCAAGAGATCTGGCAGTTTAACGAAATCAGCCAGGATGACCGACTTCAGCACAGACTGTTTCAACGCATCGGCGGGAGGGTACATGGGAATCACGTAATGCTCTCCCACCCTGCGCATCTGTCCGTGTACCGCGCCGATCCTCGCCCCGGGCAGGAACCTGCCCAGCGAGCAGCGCCCCAGGGTGACGATGACATTCGGGTTGACGGCCTCGATCTGCCGTTCCAGGAACTCGCCACATGCAGTTAATTCCGCGGGCAGCGGATCGCGGTTGCCCGGCGGGCGGCACTTCACCACGTGCCCGATCCACACTTCCGAGCGGCGCAATTCGGCCTGCGCCAGCAACTGCGACAGGAACTGTCCCGCCGCGCCCACAAACGGACGTCCCTGCTCGTTCTCGTAAAAGCCGGGCCCGTCACCGATAAACATGATCTCGGCATTCGCAGGCCCTTCGCCCGGCACCGCCTGTTTTCGCGCGGATTGCAGGGCGCACCTTTCACAGGCCGTAATTTCAACGGCAATTCCCGCCAGGGTCGTCCCGACGCTCATTGCATGTCTCCGCGAAAGGTGAAATGGGCCATATCCAGCGACATCAGGAGCGCGTCCTCGTTGTTGTCCTTGTAATAACGGGGACGGCGTCCGTCCTCCACGTAGCCAAAGCGGCGATACATGGACTGCGCGGCTTCGTTGCTCGCGCGCACCTCCAACAGCGACCGCACCGCCCCTTCGCTCATCGCGGACCGCAGGGCATGGGTCAGCAGTTTCCCGCCGATCCCCTGCCGCCGAAAGTCGGGGTGGGTGGCAATCGTCGCGACGTGCGCTTCATCCACGATCATCCAGACCACTGCCATGCCCGCCACGCGGCCATCCACTTCGGCCACCCAGCAGCGCGAGACGGGGTTGCTGGTCACCTCGAAACGGAAGGAACGCTCGGGCCAGGGCAGCGTAAAAGCCAGCAGATCGATCTCATGCACGGCGGGCACATCGGCCTCGACCATGCGGCGTATCTCAAGGTTCATCCTGGAATAGGCTCGGCCACATGCAAATAGATCGGCGCCAGCGACGCGAGGTCATCCGTCTGCCCGGCCTGCCAGCGCGCCCAGGCCAGTTCGGCCAGGATGGCGGGACGGCGCACCGAGTTCGCGGCCGTCATCAGCACCACGTTGACGCGCTTGCGCGCCAGGCGCTGACGTTCCTCCGCGCTCAACTCACCGCACACGATGGTCGGATCCTGGATCTGTTCCGCGAGCGAATCGACCGTCTCCACCCTGGCTGGACCCTGAGCCTGCCACCCGTTTTCGACCGCCGCATACCAGCCGACGGCCAGGCGTCCGCGCCCGGCTTGCAGGGTGGCAACCAGCGGCAGTTCGGAGAGCGGCTGGGCCGCGGCGACCACATCCAGGGTGGGGATGCCGATCAGCGGCAGGCGGCGCGCCAGGGCCAGTCCCTTGGCAAAGGACAATCCCACCCGCAGGCTCGTGAAGGAGCCCGGGCCAATGGCCACGCCCAGAGCGCTTACCGCTTCCATCGTCAGGCCGCAGCGGGCCAATAATCCAGCGATGGACGGAGCCAGTTCCACGGTGTGAAATTTGCGGTTGGTCCAGGTCATCTCGGCCAGCACCTGCGCCCCATCGTAGGCGGCCAGGCCCATTTGGGCAGTGGATGTGTCAACGGCCAGTAACATTAAGCGCCTCCAAACAAGGTCTGGCGGAGATCATCCAACAGGGCATCATAGCGTTTGCCCTGCGACTTGAAGCGCATCTTGCGCTGCTCCTCGGCCAGGTATTCCATTTCAAGCCAGATGCGGTTCGGCGGGATCAGACCCTGAATGCGCTCGGGCCATTCGATCAACAGCGGACCCTGGGCCAGCATGGACTCCATATCCAACTCCTCGGCTTCAGAGAGCGAGTCGAGGCGGTAGGCATCCATGTGAAAAAGCTGCGCGCCATCCGCGCGGCGGTATAAGTTGACGATGATAAAGGTGGGACTGGATACCGCATCGAGCGTCCCCCAACCCTGCGCGAGGCCCTGTACAAAGGTGGTCTTGCCCGCGCCCAGGTCACCCTGCAAACAGATCACGTCCCCGGGACGCAATGCCGCGCCAAGGCGCATCCCCACGCGGCGGGTCTGCTCGGGGCTGCGGCTAAAGAAATCGAGGGTGTGTGCGTCAAGGATGGGCATACCGCGTTGAATTCTACTCCAAAAAATTGAAAGTCGTATCCCATCGCGCGTGAATGGGATTTATAAAACCTTGCAAGTAGTTTGCTTTTTGACTGGAGCGCGGAAGCTCCGCTTTTGGATGGTTGCGTGTTCCGCAAATTTGCGCCCCCTGAATGACGGTTCATTTCAAATATTCCAAAGCCCGCGCGATGTTGTCTTCGAGCAAGGCGGACATGTCGAGCACCAGGCGCGGCTCCTGCCAGGGGACGTAATACCCCCTGACCGTTTCGACATCCTGCCAGGTCAACTCGTGCCAGCCCGGGATGCCGCGCTGGCGGGTGAGCAGGCGTTGGCGGTGAAGCTCCTCATCCGCGCAGACACATTCGATCACCTTCCAGCCTGCGTCGAATTCCGCCGCCAGTTCCCGCCATTGGGCGCGGATCGACTGCGCGCCGGCCACGCTGTCCAGAATGGCCGACTGCCCGAACATCAACTGGCGGCGCGCAAGCACGCTCAGCATTTCGTAGCCAAGATAACCCGTTCTCGAATCCGCTTTGGGCGTGAAGCCGTTCTTCAACAGCACAGCCTCCAGCCAATCCTTGGCAAAGATGGGAATCTGCAATCGACGGGCGACCGCCTCGGCCACGGAGCTTTTGCCCGTACCCGGCAGTCCCGTAAAGATGATAAGTTGGGATTTCACGCGAACTATGGGGTTGGGGTGCGGGTGCGCGTCGGCGTGGGGGTCGGCGCCTTTTTGGTGTTGGTGGGCGGCAGGGGCGTCTTCGTCCGCGTCGGGGTGCTGGTCGGCTTGAGGGTGGGCGAGGGCGTCATCTGGGCCAGCTTCTCCAGGTGCTCCTGGGCGGTGGCGCGCATGTCCTCGGTCGTGGCGGACTCGGGCAGTTTGAGGAGCGCCTGCCAGTCGTCCCTGGCTTCCTTGAAGGCATTGCGGCCTTCGTGCGAGAGGGCGCGCCAGAAGAGCACCAGGCCCTTATCTTCATCCGTCTTCGCAAGCACCATCGCCCCTTCGGCCTGCTGGTAGGCGGTGCCGAATTTCTCCTGACCATAATAGGCGCGGGTCAGGCCGATCTTGACCTCGAAGGTCTCGCCCGTGAAGGGGATGCCGCGCTCGAAATCGGTCTGGGCTTCCACGTAATCGCCGTCTTCGAGCAGGCATTTGGCGCGGAAGAAATAGATTTGCTGCTGGCGCGGATCGAGCGTGATGCCCTTGGTGAGCAGCGGAATGGCTTTTTCACAATCCCCGGTCATGTAGGCGGATTCTCCCAACAGGGCGTAGATCTCGCCGTTCTGCGGGTCATAGATAACGTAGGTATCGAGCGCCGCCGCCGCATCTGCGTAACGCTCCTGGTCGATGTAAAGACGGGCGCGCAGCAGATAATTGGGCAGCAGCGTGATGTCCATCGTTTGGACTTTTTCCGCGTATTCGAGCGCGGTCAGGTCATCGCCCAGCATCTGGTAGGCGCGGGCATATCCAAAGTACACCAGCGGGGAATCGGGCATGCGCTGTTCGGCTGAGCCGAAGTCGGCCAGGGCAGCCTCGGGTTCCTTGTGGTACAGGTGGTAATTGCCGCGGTCGAGATACACTTCGCCGTAATTCGGGTCGGCCTGCAACGCCAGATCGTACCAGTCCGTTACGTCGGCGTTCGGGTCGCGCAGCAGGTTGGCGCGCGCCACGCCCAGGTAGGCAGCGGCAAACTTGTCGTTTTTCTTGAGAGCTTCGTTGTAGGCGCTCAGCGCCTCTTTGGCATTTCCCTCCGCGCGATAGACTTCCCCGATCTGATAGTACAGGTCGGCGGAATTCGGTTCGAGGCGGATGACCTCCTGCATGGCGCGGACGTATTCATCGATGTCGCCATTCTTGAGGGCCGCCTGGGCCGCGCGATACTGGTCGATGGATTCGGGCGGGCGCGGCGTGTTGACGTAGGGAGGCGTGGGGGTATACGGGGCGTCCAGCAGGGCCGACAACGGGGGCGGTCCGCTCGGTGTGACTTCGATAACCGCCTCCCCGCCGATCACCGTGACCGTGAAGGTAAACGTGGGCGAGGGTCCCGGCGTGAAGGTGGGCGCCTGGTTGGCGCGGTTACTGCGCGGGATCGTAAAGCCCAGGATGACCAGCGCGATCAACGCCAGGCTGGCGATGCCGATCACGGCCAGGCGCGCGGCCGGGTTCGAGGTGATGGCCTTGACGCCCTTGGGCTTGGGCTGCTCGTGCGCGAGGAGCAGTTTCTCCTCCCAGGCGCGCGGGCGGTTGAGCGGAAAGGGCTGAATGGTTTCGTCGGGGGGCAGGGCGCCCAGCAGGATCAGGCCGCGTTTGACGGTGGCATTTTCGGGGTCCAGCTTGAGGGCGGTTTGCAGGCAGTAGATGCGCTCCTTGTTGTTGTCCACCGCGGCGCTCAACCAGGTCCAGTAGGTGGCGTTGCCCTGATCGGCGTTGAGCAGCATCGTCAACAATTCACGGGCACGGGCTCTGTTGCCCTGCCTGAGCGCGTCCACCGCTTCCTGGAACATGGTATCTTCAGCCATGCCTTGATTTTACCTTACTCGTGGAATTCTTCGACTTGATAAATTTGTACGTTGAGATGCTTTTTACGCCACAGGCCGCGCTCGGCGCCCATCTTGGCGCACAGATTGTCGAGGAAGTCGGCGCGGTCGGGGAGTTTCTCCCAGACCTGCGGCAGGAAGGTGGCGCGCCGCATCCCGTCGCGCAGGATGACCCCATCCACGTGCGGGCGGAGTTTGGCAAGCAGCCCCACGGGAGTGGCGTATTCGAGCGGAACGGGGGTGGTCAGGCGCGAAACCTCGATGTGGATTCCCTCCAATTCGGGCGGCGTCACGGGCGGGAAGCGGGGATCCTCCAACGCCGCGGCGACGGCGTGTTCACGCACATCCTCGACGAGGGGTTGGTACGCTTCGAGTGCGCCGATACAGCCCCGCAGGTCGCCGTTCACGGTCAGGGTCACGAAGGATGCGCCGGGTTCCAGCAGGCAGGGCGTCAACGCGGACCTGTCCAGCGGCGGGAGTTTCTGTCCGCGCACAGCGTTTTCCATGGCCTCGCGCGCCAGACGGAGCAGGATTCTCTGCTCTTCAGAGGTCAATCGATCTTGCATGGGCCGCCCCTTTCTATATATTTTCGCAGCGCAATTTGGCAGGTTGCGTTACGTGAGTTTCCAATACGCGCGATGATGGTACACCAGCGGCTGACCTTCGCCATCCCCGCGCGCCGCCACCACCTCGGCCAGGAAGATGGTGTTCATCCCCGCCGAAATGACCTGCACCACGCGGCAATCGAGACGAGCCAAGGCGCCCGTCAGGACAGGTGCCCCCGTCACCAGGGTTTCCGTTTCCAGGCCGCGGAAGCGATCCTCGTTTTCCGCGGCGCGCCCTGCGAAGCGGTCCGAGATGTCGCGCTGATCCGCGGACAGGATGCTGACCGCGAAGGTGCCCGCCGCATGAACGAGTCGATGCGTGCGGCTTTCCGTATGCAGGGAAATGATGATCAACGGGGGTTCGAGGGATACCGAGGTAAAGGAACTTACGGTCATGCCATGCTGTTCGCCATCGTGCGCCGCGGTCACCACGGTCACGCCGGAACTCCACGCCCGCATGGCCAGGCGCAGTTGCTCGGGGTCAAGAGTCATAACGGGAGTCTCCATAGGATTTTTATCATACTTTCGGAAAAGGGCAGCGTCAAGGCAAAAATCCAGACAGGCAATGTTTTTGGATGATTCCCCTTCCTTGCCTGGAACGAAAAACCTCCCGCGGACATCCATGATTCAGGAGTAAATCTTCGCAAAGCTCGGACCAGCACTCAAACTCTTGCATTTTTTGACGATTAAGGTACTATTATACGAAATGGAGAACTTATCCTCACCCGAACCGCCCAAGCCCGTCAAGCGGCCGAAGACCAGGGTCAACGCCCTGGGAGTGACAGCATTCGTCGCCATCCTGCTCGCCACCCTCTTCACCGCCTGGACGCCCACCAGCCTGTTCACGTGGAATTTTTCGGAACAGATCAGCCTGATCCTCACCCCGCAAAGCGGAGAGGTGGTCTCGCCGCTCAACACGCCCCAGCCGCAATTGCGCATCGGCATCGTGGCGGGACACTCGGGCAATGACTCGGGCGCGGTCTGCCGCGACGCGGAAGGGAACGTGACCCTCACCGAGGCGGACGTCAACATGAAGGTCGCCAGCATGGTCCAAAAACAGCTGGTCGACCTCGGCTTTCAAGTCGACCTGCTCCACGAGTTCGACACGCGCCTGAACGGCTATCGCGCCGTGGCGCTCGTTTCCATTCACAACGACTCGTGCGAGTTCATCAACGATGAAGCCACGGGCTTCAAGGTAGCCTCCTCGCTGGATACGCACGACCTCAACCGCGCCACCCGCCTGACCGCCTGCCTCACGGATCGTTACCAGCATTCGACCGGCATGACCTTCCACTCGGGCAGCATCACAGGCGATATGCGCGAATATCACGCCTTCTCGGAAATCGATCCCAATACCACCACCGCCATTATCGAAACAGGATTTCTGAATCTCGACCGTGAACTCCTGACCAACCGCACCGACCTGGTGGCCAATGGGATCGTACAGGGCATCCTGTGCTTCGTGAACAACGAAAACGTGGAGCCGACCCCCATGCCTACCTTTGCCCCATGAACCGCGACCTGCTCGAACGACTCAAAGCCAACTCCCAGACGGAAGTTCCCCAACGGGAACCTGACACTGTCCCGACGGCCGGGCCGCCCAGGAAGCGCACCCGGGGCCTGTGGCCGCTGATCCTGCTGCTGGGACTGCTCGCCATCCTCCTGGCGGGTTGGACGCTGGTCAGCAGTCCAGCGCTGGCTTCGGGCCTGCTGAACAACCCAACAGCCACGGCGACCCTTCAGGTGGTGGAGCAATTCTGGGCGCAGGCTGTGATCGCAAAACCCGTCTACACCCCAACCGTCCCGCCCTCCATCCTCGTGCCGCCCGACCTGCCGCAGGAAATCCCGCAGGAGATCGTCATCCCCGAAATTCTGGCCGAGGCAACCGCCACGCCTGGGATGATGGTGGCCGAGATTGTGCCCGACACGCCCACCCCCGAATACGCCGCGCCCGTCGACCCGGCCGCGCCGCCCATCTCGTACAGCGGCACCAAATATATTTTGGTCGATATCTCCGAACAGCACATGTACGTGTATGAGAATGAGGCGCTGGTGTATAGCTTCGTCGCCTCGACGGGCATGAACAACGCCACCAAGGTCGGCAGTTTCGCCGTGCAGAGCAAGATCCCCAACGCCTACGGCTCCACCTGGGATATCTGGATGCCGTACTGGCTGGGCATCTACTGGGCGGGCGGAACGGAGAACGGCATCCACGCCCTGCCGATCCTTTCGAACGGCGGAGTGCTATGGGAGGGTTTCCTGGGACGGCCGATCTCGTATGGCTGTGTCGTGCTGGGAACTTATGAAGCGGAAGTACTTTACAACTGGGCCGAGTATGGAACGCCGGTTGTCATTCAGTGGTAACTTTTTTCGAGGATGAACGCCATGAACGATGATCTCATGAAATCCCGTCAGGCCGTAGACCAGGCGCGCACCGCACTGCGCAACGGGGACCGCACCGCGGCGCGTCAGTGGGCCGAGAAGGCCGCCCAGTTTGCGCCGCAATCCGAGGATCCGTGGCTCATCCTGGCGGCGGTTGCCAGCCCGCAGGCCAGCCTGGATTACATCAAGAAGGCGCTGGCCGCCAACCCCGAGAGTCCGCGCGCGCGCAAGGGCATGGAATGGGCCATGCAGCGCCTTCAGGAGGTTCCCACTCCCACGCCCGTGGAAGCGGACGCCGACCCAATTGCCAGCCTGCGGAAGTCGATGGACAGGCCCCCGCCCCAGGTTCAGCCGCAGGAGGAAAAACAAGCGGATGAACCGCAGCCCAGGGAAGACGAACCGAAGCGCCGCAAGCTGCTGCCCGTGCTGATTCCGCTGCTGCTCATCCTGGTTTGCATGGTGGTCATTGCGGCCGGGTACTCGGCAGTCAACAATCCCGCCCTGGCGCAGATCCTCAGCGTGGGCAATGCGCCGCAGGCCGCCGCGCCGACCGACCAGCCCCAGGCCTGGGCGCAGGCGGAGATCGCCAAGCCGACCCTGACCTCCACGCTGGACGTTCCCACCATTTCCCCCACTTCGACCCTGCCCCCGCTGCCGGTGGACACCTTCACCCCCGAGCCAACCTTCACGCCCGAGTCCACTGCCACGTCCGAGTTTACCGCCACGCCTGAATCCACGGCCACCCCCGAGGTGACCGAGACGCCCGGTGTGATGGAAGCCGTGATCGTGGAGGATACGCCCACCTCGGAATACGTCGCGCCCACCAACGCGCCCGACCTGGCCAATGACCCAGGCACATCCTTCGGCGGGCGCTGGATCGACGTGAACCTCTCGCAGCAGCGCGTGTACGCCTACGAAGGCGACACGGTGGTCAATTCGTTTCTCGCCTCGACCGGCACCTGGCAGACTCCCACCGTCACGGGTACCTTTAAGATCTGGATCAAACTGCGCTCGACCACCATGTCGGGTCCCGGTTACTACCTGACCAACGTTCCGTACACGATGTACTTCCACGGAGGGTACGGCATCCACGGCACCTACTGGCACAATAATTTCGGCACGCCCATGAGCCACGGCTGCGTCAACCTGCGCACCTCCGACGCCGAGTGGCTGTTCAACTGGGCCTCCGAGGGCACGGTCGTGCACGTGCATTATTAGTCATGCTGTCACCGTGAGCGCGGAGTCCCCCTGTCAACACGCGAGACTCTTCGATTGCACAGAACGCTCCCTCAGAGTGACACGAGAAAGCAAAACATGAAAGACCTTCGCGCGTTGACGCGCCGTGATTTTCTCAAGTTGAGCGGATTTGGCCTGCTGGGGATGATGATGCCCAGGCTTCCGCTCCAGGCGCTGGATGACACGTTCAGCAATATCTCAGGGCGTGTGGCCTCCCCCGTGCTGTGGACCTATGACCGTCCCTCCAGCGGGGGTGAGCGCGTGAAGATGTACTGGCGCGACCTGATCCTGCCGATCACCGGCGTCACCGTCAACGAAGAGGAACCCGAAGCATACAACCGCGTCTGGTACAAGGTGGGAGAGGGCGCCTTTGCCTACTCGGGCAGCGTCCAGCCCGTGCGCACCCTGCTCAATAAGCCCACCCTGGGCATCCCTTCCACGGGCAGGCTGGCCGAGGTCACGGTGCCCTACACCGACGCGTTCACCCGTCCCGACCCCCAGGCGGAGGTCGGGTATCGCATTTATTACGAGACCGTGCACTGGGTCATGTCCGCCGCCAAAAGCCCGGCGGATGGCCAGGTCTGGTACGAGATCCTGGACGACAAATGGGACGTGTACTACTACGTGCCGGGCGCACACCTGCGCCTGATCCCGGACTCGGAATTGACCACGTTATCCCCCGACATCCCCGACGACAAAAAACGCATCGAAGTGCATCTCGACGATCAATACCTGGTGGCCTATGAATACGAGACGCCCGTCTTCATGACGCGCGTTGCCACCGGGGCCATGCTGCGCGTCGGCACCTACTACACCCCGCGCGGATTGTTCGCCACCTATCACAAACGCGCCACCCGTCACATGGCGGCCGGGGATATCACCGCCAGCGGCTTCGACCTGCCCGGCGTGCCGTGGGTGATGTACTTCACCGAAAGCGGCATCTCGCTGCACGGCACCTACTGGCACAACGACTTTGGGCATCCGCGTAGTCACGGCTGCATCAACCTGACCCCGCAGGCCGCCAAGTGGCTATTCCGCTGGACCGCGCCGCACGTCCCCCCCAGGGATGAATTCACGTACAAGTCGCCTGGCACGCCCCTGTTGATCCAGGATTAATGAAAAAGGGGTCTCCCGTAATTAACGGGAAACCTTTTTCAAACACAAAGGACACAACGGTCACAAAGGAAAAACGTGAGCAATCAAGGCTTTTTACCCCTTTGTGTACTTTGTGCCCTTTGTGGTGAGGCTCTTTCCCGGTAATAACGGTAGAGCCTGAAAAACTCCTGTGAAGGTTCGGCTTTCGCGAGCAGATGGCGTCGTCCAAACCACCGCAAGGCTTTCACGGACGCGTTGTATTTTCGTTAATAGCACCATTAGACCATCCCCGTTCCCTCCCCGCTCATGGTAAAACTGCATGGACATGAAAGCCATATCCGACATTTCCCGACGTGACTTCCTGAAACTCGCCGGCGCGGGCGCGCTGGGCGCCGTGCTGGCGGAATTGCGCCTCGACCGCGCCCTGGCCCAATCCACGCCGCAAAACGGACGCATCACCTTCAGCGGCATCCCGCTGTACGACGCGCCCTCCTTCAATGCCAGCAAGCTGAAACTGCTCGGCAGGGATGTGGTCGTGACCGTCAACGAGGAGGTGGACGGGGACGAGGGCAATCCCTTCAACAAGGCCTGGTACAAGATCGACAACGAGGGCTACACCTACTCGGGCTGGGTACAGCCTGTGGCGACCCATTATCAGAAACCGCAGTTCGACATCCCCGCGGACGGACAAGTGGGCGAGATCAGCGTGCCGGTCAGCGACCCGCGCCTCGACCCGACCATGTATTCCAGGCGCGGCTATCGCCTGTATTACGGCAGCACGCACTGGGTCAGGCGCGCCATAGTGGTGCGCGAGGAAAAAAGCATCTGGTACGAAATCCACGATACCCTCCTGCACACCTCCTTCTACGTTCCGTCCCACGACCTGCGCCTGATCCCCGCCGATGAGCTGTCGCTGCTCTCGCCCGGGGTGCCCGAAGCCGAGAAGTATATCCACGTGGACCTGGGCACACAGATGGTGACCGCCTTCGAGGGCGAGACGATGGTTTTCTCCTCGCGCTGTTCGAGCGGCGCGCGGGGCACCCGCACCCCCACCGGGGAATTCCTCACCTATCACAAGGGTCCGTCCGTGCATATGACCAACCAGGGCGACGCTGAAGCCAACATCTACGACCTGCCCGGCGTGCCGTGGTGTACCTTCTTCACGGGCGAGGGCAACGCCTTTCACGGCACGTACTGGCACAACGATTACGGCAAGCCGCGCAGCCACGGCTGCGTCAACCTGCCCTCCGAGGCGGCGAAATTCCTGTACCGCTGGAGCAGGCCCGAGGTCCCACCCGATACCGATTATCTGCACCTGCCCGGCGAGGGCACCCGGGTGACCATCATCAATTCCGAAGAATAGGAGAATGCCATGAATCCGATTTTTGAATACCGCAATTATGTCCTTCAGCGCCAGGTCTTTGCGCTGACCGGCAAGTTCCGCTTTTATGAGCCGGGCGGCAAACTGGTCATGTTCAGCGAGCAGAAGATGTTCCGCCTGCGCGAGGACATCCGCGTGTACTCGGACGAAAGCAAGCAGCAGGAAGTGCTGATGGTCAAGGCCCGTCAGATCATCGACTTTTCCGCCGCCTACGACGTGGTCGACAGTTCCACCGGCGAGAAGGTCGGGGTGCTGCGCCGCAAGGGCTGGAGCTCGCTCCTGCGCGACGAGTGGGAGGTGCTGAACGCCCAGGATCAACCCATCGGCGCGCTGTTCGAAGACAGCATGGGATTGGCGCTGCTGCGCCGCCTGCTGCTGGGCTCGCTCCTGCCGCAAAACTATGACATGACCATCGGACAAACCCGCGTGGCGGATTTGAAGCAGCGCTTCAACCTCTTCCGCTACGAACTCGACCTGGACCTGAGCATGGATACCGCCCGACAGCTTGATCCACGCCTGGGCATCGCCGCCGCGATCCTGCTGGCCGCAGTGGAAGGAAAGCAGAGCAGCTGATGATCCGTAAAGCCCTCTTTGGCGGCCTGGTCATTGACGAAAACGGCCGCGCCGCTGAGACTGCCTACGTGGGCGAGGAGCCCTGCTACGTGGTCGATGACGCCGGCTTCCGCCGTCACATCCCTGCCGGACAGATCGACCGCGCCGTGCTGGCTCAAATCGCCGAGTTGATGAAAGGCAGCGAAGACCTCATCTCCGCGCAGGCCGCCAAAATGCTCGGCCAGGAAGACATCTTCACCAAGGCCATGATCGAACAGCAGCTCAAGAACGTGGACAAGCAATTCGACGCCATGATGGAGACGGGCATCCCCGAAGACGCGCGCGCCTACCTGGGCATGCTGGGCTTCAAGGTGGTCATCAACGTGCATGGCGAGGTGCTGCGGGTGGAACAACCCGGGGCCGCGGGGGGCGAAGGCGAGTAGGAAAGAGAAGAAAGAGAAAAGAAGGACTGTCTTTGCAGGCAGTCCTTTTCTTTTCCACTTCCGCCTTCATCGTATAATCAGCCCATGCGCGATATCCTGCTCAACGTCCACGTGGTCATGTTCAGCCTGCGCGAGGATGCGCTGCACGTGCTGTTGACGCCCGCCGAGGGAGCGACCTGGCAGTTGCCCAATGCGCAGGTGCAATCCCACGAGTCACTGGAGAACGCGGCGGCGCGCGCCTTCGCCGGGCAGATCGACAAACGCCAGGCCCATCTCGAACAACTCTATACCTACGGCGACCCCGACCGCGATCCGCGCTGGAGACTGGTGAGCGTGGTGTATTTCGCGCTCGTGCCCACCAACGCCCGCCAGGCCTCGGGCAAAATGCGCTGGTTCCGCGTGGATCACTTGCCGCCGCTCGCCTACGACCACACCCACATCACGGCCTATGCCCTGCGCCGCCTGCGCTACAAACTCGAATACAGCGCCGTCGGGTTTCAACTGCTGCCCAGCGAATTCACGCTCTCCGAATTGCAGCACACCTATGAAATCATCCTGGGCGAGAAACTGGACAAGCGCAACTTCCGCCGGCGCATCCTGGGTTCGGGCATCATCGAAGAGACCCTGCACCACCGCCGCAGCGGCGAGGGACGTCCCGCGCGCCTGTATCGCTACCGTCCCGACGCGGTGGCCGAGGTAAAGGCGCGCAGATTGTTTCCATAACAGCAGGTCAGGCCTGCGGCCTGACAGTTTTTTCAAACGCGGTCTGGCGGGATCCCATCCCGCCCCACAAAAAACCAAGGAGCCTCCCGCATGAAAACCATCCTCGAAAAATCACGGTACCTCGCCTTCATCGGCATCGTCTCCCTGCTGGTGGCGGCGCTGGCCGCCTTTGCCTGGGGCACGCTCAAAACCTTTCATACGGTGATGCTGGTGATCGCAAGCCTGGGCACGGACGCCGCCATCACCATCGAATTCATCGAGATCGTGGACAGTTTCCTGATCGCCACAGCCATCCTGATCTTTGCCGTCAGCCTGTATGAGTTGTTCATTGGGGACATCGATCTGCCCGAATGGATGCTGGCGCACAATTTACACGACTTGAAGGCCAAACTCAGCAGCATGGTGGTGCTGGTCATGGGCGTTAAGTTCCTGCAAAAGCTGGTGGACTACAAGGATGCGGAAGACCTGCTGCGTGTGGGCCTGTCCATTGCGGCGGTCTCGGCGGTATTGATCGCCTTCGGGTACTTCGGAAAGAAAGACTAACCCTGAATGTGACGGGCATGGATGGCCGTCATTTTTCGGGAACCCCCGTCCTTCGAGTGCGCCGCGCAAGAAACGCACGGCTCCGCTCAGGATGAACAACAAGGAACATCATGCAAAAACCGAATGGCCTGCGCCGCCTGCCGCGCAATGTCTGGATCGTTACCATCACGTCCCTGCTCACCGACATCTCCTCTGAGATGCTGGCCAACCTGATGCCCTTTTTCCTCGCCAATGTGCTGGGGGTGCGCACCTCGGTCATCGGCCTGATCGACGGTCTGGCCGAGACCACCGCCAGCCTGACCAAGATTTTCTCGGGGGCCTGGTCCGACAAGCTCGGCCAGCGCAAATGGCTGACCGTGGCGGGCTACGCCATCTCGACCGTTGCCAAGCCGTTCCTGTTCTTCGCGAACACGTGGGGCTGGGTGATGGGCGTGCGCTTCGCGGACCGTATCGGCAAGGGCGTGCGCACCGCGCCGCGCGACGCGTTGATCGCCGACTCGATCCAAAAGGAGCAGCGCGGACTGGCCTTCGGCCTGCATCGCGCGGGCGACACCTTCGGCGCCTTCCTCGGATTGGGTACCGCAGCGCTGGTCATTTGGCTGACTCAATCGGGGGCGGCCACCCTCTCGGCGGAGACGTTCAGGTTGATCGTGCTGATCAGCATCTTCCCTGCGGCTTTGGCGGTGATCGTCCTCGCGCTGGGCGCGGTCGAGGTAACGAAATCAGCCCAGGGTCCAGGGGCGCAGCCGCTCTCCCTCCGCACGATGGACGGGCGTTTCAAATCCTTTTTGATGGTGGTCGTCCTGTTCACGCTGGGCAACTCCACCGATTCGTTCATCCTGCTGCGCGGACAGGAACGCGGGCTGAACCTGCTGCAGGTGATGGGCATGGCGTTGACGTTCAATGCGGTGTACACGATTTTTGCGGGGCCGCTTGGCGCGTGGTCAGACAAGGTTGGGCGTCGCAGGTTGATCATCGGCGGGTGGATCGCCTACGGGCTGGTGTATCTCGGCTTTGGCCTGTCACAGACGGGCTGGCAGGTGTGGGCGCTGTTCGGGCTATATGGCCTGTACTACGCGGCCACCGAGGGCGCGGCCAAGGCGCTGGTGGCGGACCTGGTGCCCGAGGCCCAGCGCGGCACAGCCTACGGACTCTTCAATGCCGCCGTCGGGTTGACAGCCCTGCCCGCCTCGGTCATCGCGGGGCTGCTCTGGCAGGGTGTGGGCTCGTGGACAGGCTTTGGGGCGGGTGCGCCGTTTGTCTTCGGCGCGGTCATGGCCCTGCTGGCGGGCATCCTGTTCTGGAGATTGGTGGATTGAGCGCTCGGTCAAACTTATGCAGGGATAAACAACCTTTCGGTGGATTGATTCTGAAGACGTTTTCCTGTAAAGTGGACAGCATGTCATTGTGAGGGAAGCCGCCTCGTATCCACAGGGCGGCGACCTCACGAATTAAAAGTATGCCTGTTTTTAGGAGGTTGCTTCGACTGCTTCGCAGTCTCGCAACGACACCCCCCAGGAGATTTAGAGATGAATGCAAACGAAAAATTGATCCATGATTTTTACACGGCCTTCCAGGCGAAGGACGGTGACCGAATGGCCTCGCTTTATCACGCAGAGGCGCTTTTCTCGGACCCCGTGTTCGGCTTCCTGCATGGACAGCAGATCGGCATGATGTGGAAGATGCTCTGCCTGCGCGGGCGCGACCTCGCGATCACCTTCGACGGCGTCGAGGCGGATGAGCACATGGGCAGCGTCCACTGGGAGGCGCGTTACACCTTCTCCAGCACGGGGCGGAAGGTGCACAACGTGATCGATGCCTCGTTCCTGTTCATGGAAGGACAGATCCTCGAACACCACGATCTCTTCAGCCTGTGGCGCTGGAGCGGAATGGCGCTCGGGCCGACGGGGCTTCTGCTCGGCTGGACTCCGCTGGTGCAGAACCGCGTGCGCAAACAAGCCAGGGATGGTTTGCAGGCTTTTATTCAAAAACAGACTGCGGCTTAATTCGCCACCCAATGCAGGAGGGGGGTTAAAATGGCTGAGGAAGCGGCAGAAATACCCGGGCATGGAATCGAGGCGCACATGGGCAAGCGTGGCTCAAGCAGGTGGCTGCAAGATATGCGAAACGGATTACGCTATGCAGGGTTGGGAGCCCTGCTTTTGGTCGCGTTCTCCCTCGTTCAAAAGGCGCTGGTGGCCGAACTGTATCTCGCCACCCAGCCCAAAGCCTACATCATGCCCATCCTGTACGGTGGCCTGACGGGCTGGATCATCGGCGTATGGTACACCCGCCTCAAAACCTATTCCGCGCGCATCGAAGAGGATGAAGAACGCCTGCGCAGCCTGGTCAATGCCCTGCCCGACTTCGTCATCTTCAAGGACGGCCAGGGACACTGGCTGGATGTGAACGAGGTCGGCAAGCAACTCTTCCAATTCGAGGACGATACCTTTCGCGGCCTGACCGACCTGGACCTGGCCGGGACCCATCCGCCCCTGAGGGAGCTTTTCACCTGGTGTCATCACACAGACGAGGAAACCTGGCAAAGCGGACAACCGTTCCATTGTCAGGTCAGCGGCTTTGCCGTCGAGGGCAGGCCGCGCATGTTCGACCTGGTCAAGGTGCCGATCCATCAGCCCACGGGGGAAAGAAAGGGATTGCTGATCGTCGGGCGCGATGTGACCAGGCTCAGGGAAAGCGAAATGGAATTATCCCAGGCCTACGATTCGACCCTGGATGGCTGGGCGCGGGCCGTCGAAATGCGCGACCGGTCCACCGAGAATCACACGCGGCGCGTGGTCTCGCTGGCCGAAAAGCTGGCGCACATCCTGCGGGTCCCCGAGGTGGGCGTCCTCAACCTGCGCCGCGGCGCGCTGCTGCACGACATCGGCAAGCTGGCGGTTCCCGATTCGATCCTCAACAAACCAGGTCCGCTGACGGAGGAGGAAATGGCCGTCATGCGCAAACATCCACAACATGCCTACGACGTGCTTTCGAAGATCAACTTTCTCAGGGACGCCCTCGATATTCCCTACTGCCATCACGAGCGCTGGGACGGCATGGGTTATCCGCGCGGCCTGCGGGAGGAGGAGATCCCGCTGGCGGCGCGCATCTTCTCGGTGGTGGATGTGTGGGATGCGCTGTTGAGCGACCGTTCCTATCGCAATGCCTGGAGCGAAGAGGCCACACTCGCATATCTTCGGCAGGAGGCGGGCCGCCACTTCGACCCGGCCATCGTGCAGGCCTTCCTGGATCACCTGGACGAGATGAAGCAGGCCTGACCTTCGGAAAAGAGAGCAAGCGATGACGATATTTTCCCAGCCTTACATTCTCTTCGATTGGGGCGACACGGTCATGCCCGACGACCCCGCCTCCACGACACCCATGGTGGAATGGCCGACCGTCCAGGCTGTGGAGGGGATCGCCGAGCTGCTCGCCCATTTACAAGCCAGCGGGAGGACCTGCATTCTGGCCACCAGCGCCTCCATCTCAGACGAGGATCAAATCCGCGGCGCGCTGGCACGCGTCGGCCTGGAGCATTTTTTCTCCCGCATCTATTGCTTCAAGAACACGGGACTCCCCAAGGGCGAAGCCTTCTATCGGCATATCCTGGCGGACCTCGACCTGCCCACCTCCTCGGCCCTGATGATCGGCGACGGCTACGAAAAGGATGTGCTCATCCCCAACCAGGTGGGGCTGTTCACCATCTGGTTCAACCCGCGCTCGGACGAAACCCGCAGCGGCGAGGGACACGTCACCGTTCACTCAATGAAGGAATTGCTCGCACTCTTCCAGGGGCGCTAAGCTCCCGGAATATTTTGTCATTTTTCCGAATTTGTTGTATAGTGGGGCCGAAACCAAATTTACCTGTTCACATTTTATAGGAACCCGAACCATGCCCAGTCCACTGGATTTCCTCAACCCCATCAACACGGCCGTCGAGGTTGGCAAAGGCCTCGTCGAGGTGTTCACCAACCTCAAGGATCGGCAGGACCGCGAAACCACCAGCATCGCGGCCGACTTGCAGGAATTGATCGCCGAACTGCGTAGAACGCACGCCACTATCGTCAAGCTGGTCAGCCCGCTGCGGCGCATCCAGGATGACCCCGCCACCTTCGCGGACGAGTTTCGCCTTTTCTATTACGATTTCCGCGATGCCTATGACGCCTACGACTTCGGCGACGAGCGCACCCACTGCCACAAGATCAGGCACATCCAGAACCGCATGATGAAACGCAAACCGCGCTTCGGCTCCACCCAGGCGTGGGACAATTTATACGGGAGCCTGCATGCCCTGTCTAACTCCGACCTGGACATCATCGACCACCAGTACAAGCCCTTCATGGCCTGGTTCGACGCCGCCATGCAAACCATCCACGACCTGGTGGAGATGAACGACATCCCGCAGGCCATCGCAGCCAAACGAGCCTTCCTGGCCGCGCTTGGCCCTGAATATGACCGCAACAAGTCCTTGCTCGACCAGATGAACGATCTGGTCGGGGAACTTACCGCTGGATTGTAGTTCGATCCTGGCAAAGGCTCCCCGCGGGTGGGAAACGCCCAACTTTCAACTGAGGGAATGATCGTGAATCATGCACAAATGTACCGGGACCTGCCGCCGTTCCAACAGGGCGGGCTGGATTCGCTGTGCGGCCTGTACAGCATCGTCAACGCCGAGCGTATCATCAACCGTTCCTCGGACGATGAAACTCAGGTGCTGTTCGACGACCTCGTCCACTTTCTGTCGCGGCGCGGGTTGTTGAGCAAATTCCTGCTCGACGGAATCATCCATCGCGAGATGCTGCTGGTTCTGAACAAGGTGATCGGCAAGAAACGCATCCAGTCCGTGGAGATCCCCTGGCGCGGCGTACCCAACCCCGACCTGACGAATTTCTGGAGATCGATGCAATATTTCCTGGATGGCACCCCGCGCCGCGCCATCATCCTGGGCTTGCAGGGCTATCACGACCACTGGACGGTGATCGAGAAGATCACCAACCGTTCCATCTTCCTGTACGACTCGTCGCTCATCAAACGACTGCCGCGCTCGTACTGCACCACGGTCTACCCCACCTGGAAGCGCAAGCACGTGCTGCTGCCCGCGCAGACGTATTTCCTCTCGAACGAAGACGGCGAAGACGAAGGCTTCTGATTCCCCCAACCCACGGAGATGTCCATGCTCAAAATCCTGATTGCCGATGATCACCAGATCGTGCGCCGCGGACTGCGGATGACGCTCGACGCCGAACAGGACATGCAGGTCGTGGCTGAAGCCGCCGACGGGGCCGAGGTGCTGGCCCTGGTCCGCCAGCACACCCCCGACGTGGTGCTGATGGACCTGCAAATGCCCGTCGTCGACGGCGTGCGCGCGCTGGGACAACTCCGCCCCGAGTTCCCCGACCTGCCCATCCTGATCCTGACCTCGTTCAGCGACGACGCGCACATCTTCGCCGCGCTGCGGGCCGGGGCCAGCGGATTCCTGTTGAAGGAGATGGGCGGCGACGAACTGGTGGAGGCCATCCGCGGGGCGGCCAAGGGCAGGCCGCAGCTGCATCCCGACGTGGCCCGCAAGCTGATGGCGCGCGCGCCCATGCCCGAGGACCCGTTCGAGTCGCTGACCGAGCGTGAGCGCGAGGTGCTCAAACTGATCGGACGCGGCATGAGCAACAAGGAGATCGCCCTGGCGCTGGTGCTGACCGAGATGACGGTCAAGGGCTACGTCAGCGACCTGCTGGCCAAGCTGGGAGTCGGTGACCGCACCCAGGCCGCATTGATGGCGGTCAGGTACGGGCTGGTGCGGGTGGAGGAGTTGTAGGCCATCCGTCGCCTCAGCCCGGCCCCTGGCGGGGTACAATCACCCAAAAAGCAGGATCAAGGCAGAGCACATGGCAATCCACTACTCGATAAAACTGGAAGGCGACCTGCTCCTCGTGGACGCGTGGGGCTTCGACGAGAACCTGGAGGAGGTCCAGGCATACGGCCAGGCCATCATCCAGGCTTGTCTGGAGGGGGGATGCGCGCGCGTCCTGTGCAACGAATCAAACCTCGAATATCGTCTCAGCACGTTCGATATCTTTCAATCAGCGGAAAGCATCGCCGCCCGGGTTCACAAACCCGTCAAAACCGCCATCGTGTGCAATGAGAAGTTCATCACCGACGCGCAATTCTGGGAAACGGTGGCGGTCAACCGCGGCATGACGGTGCGCTTCTTCAAGGACATGGACACAGCGCGGCGCTGGCTGGGGGAAGGATAAATAAAAGGGAGGCGCTCCAGGTATAAAAAAACTCCTCCATGATTCTGCAAATGGAGGAGGAACAGGTACGCGGGGGAAATATCAATCGTCGTCCAACACATCCGACAGCCAATCGAACAAGCCCGTCTTCTTTTCGAGCGTGGCGCCATCCACCGCGCCGTTCTGGCCGTTGATCAACACGAGGTGGTCTTTACCTTCCTGGCGGACCTCGGTCATCCAGATCGGCAGCAGGACGAGTTTGAAGGATTCGACCGCCATGCCCGCCGAGGAGGACGAGATCAGGCTGATGGTGCCGAGCAGGTTGGGCAGGTCGGCTTTCATGCGCTTGAAGGCCTGGCCGCGCGCGTCGAGCGAGGCGTCGCCCATCGTCACGTCGTAGACTTCGGCGGGCCAGTCGGCCAGGTAACGCGGATCGTACGGTTTGGCGGCGGTCAGGTCGAAGGTCGGCAGCAGGCGGGTCAGCGGCTGGGACAATTTGCGCGTGGCGGGGATCGGCTGGTCGTTGACCGAGATGGGATATTCGTCCGTGAAGCGCACGGTGCGATATTGATGCTTGTTGAAGGGATTGTCCTCTTTTTCGACGCGCTCGGCGGTGTAGCTAATCACGCCGCCCAGGTCGAAGGTCCAGATCGGCAGGTACAGCCCGCGCGGCAGTTCCACTTTGGCTTCGGGCTTGATCTTATGCTTCTCCACCCACTGGATCAAATAGCGGGCGGCGTGCTTCTGGTGGAAGGCGTGCGGCAGAACGGCGTCGGGCGCGACCAGATCGCGCACATGCTCCAGGCTGACGACGTGCGCCGAACCGCAGTACAAGCAGGTGGCCGAGATGAGCGTGGGCGGCAGGGTGAACTCCGCGCCGCAGCCATCGCAGTGGAAGACCTGCTGGGAGAGCGGCTGGCCGTGTCCGCGCAGGGTGGACATGGCGAGGATGAAATCCTCCTCTTCGGTCTCGGCCTGGGTCGCGCCCAGCGTCTCGTTGCGCGTGCAATACTCGCACACCAGCGACTGGCCGTCGGGGGCGAAGGACATGCGCCCGCCGCACTTGGGGCACATGAAACGATCCGCATCGGCGTGGACGGTTCCCGCCTTGGGAGCGGGCAGGGCATTCGGGTCGACCAGATCCTCGGGCTTGAGCTTGCCGTCCAGGATGGCTAGTTCGCGGCGGGCGCGGGCATGGCGCAGATCGTGCGAGAGTGCATTTTCGAGCGCCTTGCGTTTCTCGGCAGGCTCGTCGGTCACCATGGCCATCCAGTACCAGGCCTCGGCCATCGTGTCGTGGCTGGCGTTGTTCGACGAGTACAGGGCGCGTTCCAGGTAACGACGCGCCACACCCCGCGCCCCCGTTTTGGCTTCGAGGATGCCGCTCCTCAACATACTGTTGGCGTAATCCTGCTGCATACCTACCCTCTCACCAGCGCATCGGTCATTTTTGCCACGCGCGCCATTTCCTTCACGTCATGCACACGGATGAGGTCCGCGCCGCGGGTGATGCCCACGGCCACGGCGGCGGCCGTCCCCTCCACGCGCTGATCGGGCGGCAGGTCGAGGGTGTAGCCGATGAAGGATTTGCGCGACGGCCCGAGCAGGATGGGATATCCCAAAGCGCGGATTTCGTCCAGGCGATTGATCAACGTGAGGTTCTGTTCGCGCGTCTTTCCGAAGCCGATGCCTGGGTCCAGCACAATGTGCGTCTCCTGCACCCCGGCCTGGAGCGCAATCTGCACCGACTCGAGCAGCTCGATCTTGACATCCTCGACCAGGTTCACATACTCCGCGCCGACGTAGGCGTTGCCCAGGCGCTCGCGCACATCCACGCTGGCGGGGTTGCTGCGGTTGTGCATCAGGATGACGGGCGCGCCGAACTTGGCCGCCACGGAAGCCAGGGCGGGATCGGCGCGCAGGCCCCACACATCGTTGAGGATGTGCGCGCCCGCTTCGAAGGCGGCCTCGGCCACCTCCGCCTTGCAGGTGTCGACCGAGATCAGCGCCCGGGGGAATTCTTCCGCGATGCGCAGGATGACGGGCAGCACGCGCTCCATCTCCTGCTCCGCGCCCACAGGCTGGGAGCCGGGGCGGGTCGATTCGCCGCCCACGTCGAGGATGTCCGCGCCCGCTGCGAGGAATCCGCGCGCCTGGGCCAGGGCTGCTTCGACGGCGTCGCCCTGCGTGAGCAGGCCATCGCCCGAGAAACTGTCGGGCGTGACGTTGAGGATGCCCATCACGTACGTGCGGGCGCCCCAAGTGAAGGTCTGTTGGCCGATGGTCAGGGTGGGGGATTTCATGCGGGAATCACGTGACGGGGTCGGATGACCCCGTCACGCCAGTGAAAGGAGTTTACGGAATTTGATCGAGCGGACGTCCCAGCCAGGCTTCGGCTTCGTTGATGTCCGTGAAGAGCTTGAGGGCGGCGGCGGTTTCGGGCAGGGCCAGCGAGGCCACCGCGCGGATCGCGTCCGTGACTTTATCGTCGGCCACGACCACCGCCACGCGGATGTTGCGCGCCGAGGGGTCGCTGTTGGCCTCCACCGCCATGCGAATGGCCTGCTCGGGAATATCCTGGACGGCGCGCAGGTCGTACAGGTTGCGCGTGCGGCGGTCCGCGCCGAACAGGTGCTCGAGCGCAAACTCGCGCCAGTGTTTGAGGGTCGCCTCATTGAGCTCGGTAAAGGTCAGGGTCATGCCCCCGTCGCCACGGCGAACGACCGAATACCCGATGCCGGGTGTGGGAGTCCAGTTGAGCGGTTTGGGTTCAGTCATGGTGTGCCTCCGTTGATGAACGAAATTATAACGCACACGCGCGGGATTACGGCGAATTGGCGAAAGTAACCTGCTCCCAAATGTAGCAGGCCATCTGCTCCCAGTAGGAATCCCAATAGCCATCCACGGTCGACGGAACGGTGATTTGAGGTCGGGGCGTATTCGAGGATGGTTTCCAATTATCGATCGGCTGGCTGGGTTCAAGGTATTGAGGTTTCATTCCCACCCCATTCTCACCCAGCAGGGACTCGTAGCGGATTGTCCAAGTCTGCGGGCCGCGACCTTGACCGTTGACGCTCAGGTCATCTAGGTGTATCGAGATAGTGTTGTTCACGTTGGGATCAAGCAGGAGGGAACAGTTCACCTCGTTCCCGACCGTCATTTGATATCCGAAGACGCCCGCAACCGGCCCATGGGTCAACTGGATGAGCTGGGTGATGCTTTGATCGAAACGCTTGGCGCTGGCGCTCACCCCAGTGGAATTGGTCAGACTCAGGCTTTTGAATGGAATGTCAATGGAAATGGGAGGCTCACCGTTGGGGCCAGTCGTGTACCGCGTGGAGGTGATGGTGATGAGGAACAGGATCTCGGCGCGGCTACCTGTGCGGGCCAGCCCTTCGAGCAGGCTGGTTTTGAAAACCTCCGGAGCGGTGGGAACGCCCTTGTAGAGCGCCTCGTTCAACAAGATCGCTTCGATCAACTGCGGGCTGAGGTAAGTGATCGTGATGCGCACCACGTCGGCCTCGGAAAGCTTGAAATCCACGAAGTCTGACCAGCGGTGAACCTGTTTTCCGAGGATTCTGAAAGCAGCGTGACGCGCTTCCCTGAACTTCCTGCCCGGCGTGGATTGTTCGTCGGCCAGGCGGGAGTAATTATAGACATCGAGAACCCAGTCCTCCGGCTCGATGGCATATAGATTTAACGCCGCGGTACCCGCCGAACCCTGACATTCCCCATTCTGCGGCGAATCCAATGGTGGCAACACCCCGCATCCGCTTGTAAGGATGGCTAAACATAAAACGATTACGAAACTGAACCAACCCTGCTTCCCCATAGAAGTTGCCCCTCCGGACAGATCTCCCCTGAAATCCTTGCAAATTTGTTATGGGTAGTATACAACGAAACCTCCCCCAAGACTATCGATTATTTGTTCGAATTAAAATCACGAGCCTGCGCCTGCATATCAGCAGGCGCAGGCTCGTGAAACACGTCCCACTCAGCGAATGGAATTCAGGAACTGATCGACTGCCGCCTGGTCCCAGGCCTCGGTCAGACTCTGGATCATGACGATGGCCAGGCCGGTATCGGTGGAGAAGTTGGTGATCAACTGGCGCATGCTGGTGCCGCTGTCATCCGTGCCTTCCAGGATGAGCACCTCCACCTGCTGGCCGCGGATGGTCATGGTCTTGGTTTCGACCACCTTCATCTCCAGGCCGCGCCGCCCCGATTGCTGCTCCAGGGAGCGCTGCATCTGATCCTGAAACGTCTGCGGGTCGGAGCCTTGCATGTAGCTCTGGCTGAACTGGGACAGCATGATCATCATGCCGTCGGCAATTCCGTCCTGCGACGCGATGATCACGAAGTCGTAGCCCAGGATGCTCATGCCCATCTGGTGGCTGTACCCGGCCGGAAGGGTGTATTCGGCGATCTTGGCCCCCACCTGCTCGGCATCGCCCGGGTCGGTCTTGACCGACTCGGCCATGCTGGAGCCCAGCCGTCCCAGCAGGAGGAATCCGACAACGCCCAGGCACAGGCACAACACGGCCACCACCCCAAAGGCAATCCAAAGGTTTCTATTTTTATTCATGTTCTGCTCCCTTCATGGAAAACAATTCGTCAAGCCTGCAAGTCAATGCAGGCTTGGTTGTGACAACGGGGACGGGTCAACCCTCCCAGCGCGACCGCACCGCCTTGTAGATGGCGGTCAGGATCTCGTCCGCATCGGCGTAGCCGGGCAGGGAGGTGGAGGCAAACCCGAGCCGCGCATACAGCGAGGCCAGGATGTGACGCGCCAACTGCGCGCGGTTGGGCAGTTGGGCGCGGCGCAGGATGAAATCCTCGATCATCTGCGCGTCGCGCTCCGTCAGTTTTTCGAGCGGGAAACCGTCGGGCAGTTCGACGCGCGCCGTCACGGTGGACAGGGCCACCTGGCGCGTGGCGCGTCCATTCAGCAGGTCCGTGGTCGGGCGCTCGTGGACGACAACCGTGCCCGCCGCCAGATCGCCCAGGCGGCGCGACCTTTCGGTCACGAACATGGTCGTCACCCCAAAGGCATAGAAGAAGGGCAGGAAGTCGATCAGCCGCACCAGGTTGCGGATGATAACCTCCACCGCGCTGACGGGCGTCCCATCCAGGCGGATGACGCGCAGCTTGACCCAGCGCTTGCCGGGCGTCTGCCCGTTCCACAGGATCTCGAAGAAAATGTAATAGCCCCAGAGAAAGACAAAGGCCAGCAGGCTGAACGCGGCGATGACCCAGCTCGAAAATTCGCCGGTAAAGACGTCCCATGTGATGATCAGCAGGACCGTGCCGAGCACGACCGCCTGCAAAATGAGGATGAGCAGCGTGTCGACCAGCGCGGCCAGGAAGCGCGAGCCGATGCCCGACACGTCGTAATCGAACGAGACGTTTTCGGGAGTATCAATTTGGAGGGTGTCGCCGGAGTTTGTCATGGGTATAATCGGAGTGTCGGTAAGGTTGGAGAATATTTGGTTCCCCATGGGATGATCAGATGAATGTAGATAAATTTTACCAGTCTCGCAGAAAAGAGTGGGAACTCTTAAGTCACCTTTTGGACAGCGGCCAGCAGGACATCCACCGGCTTTCGCCGAAGGATGTCGAGATGCTCGCCAGCCTGTACCGCGAGGCCAGCTCGGACCTGGCCCTGGCCAAACGGGATTTTCCCAACCACCAGGTGACGCGCTACCTGAATCAGTTGGTGGCGCGCGCGCATGCCCTGTTATATCAGGGCGAGCCGATTGCCTTCCGCCGCCTGTGGGAATTCGCGACCAGCGGCTTTCCGCGCCTGTTCCGCGAGACGGCGGTCTTTACGCTGGCGGCCTTCCTGATGTTCACCATCCCGGCCCTGGTCGCGGGCTTCGGCATCGCCCTCGACACGGACTCGGCCCAATGGCTGCTGCCCGCCAGCGCCCAGGACCTGATCCCCATCGTGGAGGACAAGTCGCTGTGGATCGACATCCCCATCGAGGAACGCCCGTACGCATCCTCGTTCATCATGCAGAACAATATCCGCGTCTCGTTCCTGGCCTTTGCCAGCGGCATCACGGGCGGGGTCTTCACCTTCTATATCATGGTCACCAACGGGTTGAGCCTGGGCGGCCTGCTCGGGCTGACCAGCCAGTACGGCGTCGGCTGGGACCTGGCCAACTTCGTCATCGGCCACGGCGTGATCGAGCTGAGCGTCATCTTCATGGCGGGCGGCTCGGGGCTGATGATCGGCTGGGCGCTGCTGCGGCCCGGCCTGATGCGGCGGCGGGATGCGCTGGCCCAGGCCGCGCGCAAGGCGGTTTTGCTGTTGAGCGGGGCCGCGCCCATGCTGGTCATCGCGGGCACCATCGAAGGCTTCATCTCCCCGTCCGAGACCATCCCGTGGCAGGTCAAGTGGGCCGTGGGCATCGGCTCGGGGATTTTATTGTACGCGTATCTGCTGCTGGCCGGGCGGGAAAAGAAGGCGCATTGGAACACCCCCAACGAACATTGAGCCGCCGGGCATGCATTTGTACAACTCTCCCGTTTTTGCGGGGGAGTTTTTATTTCGGCAGCGGCAGGCTGAAGGTCAGCAGGGTGCCGCGCCCAAGCCCGCTTTCGAGTTTAAATTCGCCGCCCAGGGCCAGCACGCGCTCGCGCATCCCGCGCAGGCCGTAGTGGCCGGCGGGCGTGGCGTTCACGTCGAAGCCCGCGCCCTCGTCGCGGATGGACACGCGCAGCTGCGCCCCGCATTCGACCTGGAGGCGCGCCGCGCGGCATCCGCTGTGACGGGCGATATTTTGCAGCGCCTCGCGGATGACCCACAGCGCCGCATCGGCCACGCTGGAGGAGAGGACAAGCCCCGCGGGCATCTCCGTTTCGACGACGAGCAGCGGCCCGCCTTCGGGTCCCGTTTTGCGGGCCAGGGCTTGTACCTGACCCTGAATGGCCTCCGTTAAATCGACCGTCTCCTCGGCTGAGACGTTGCGCAGCTGGTCGAGCAGCAGGCGCATCTCACGCAGGATGTCGCTGGCCAGGGACTCCAACTCGGCCAGTTGACCCTTGAACGAATCGGGTGCCGCGGCTTTCAATCCGCGCGCCATCAGGTGCAGGCCGAAGAGACTCTGCGTGACCGAGTCGTGCAGGTCGCGCGCGATGCGCTGGCGTTCCTCGAAGGCCGCAATGGACTGCTGATCCGACAGGTTGCGGGCGGTCTGCTCCTTCACGCGCGCTTCGAGAGTTTGATTGAGCTGATACAGCGACTCGTAGGCGTTGGCGTAGGCCAATGCCAGCGCGGCCTGGCCCGCCAGCGCATACAGGCGGTTGCTCTCGTCCGTGTCGTAGCTGGGACCTGCGTGGCGCGGCCCCAGCCAGTAGCCGCCGAAATTGACGCTGCCCGCCATCAGGCGCGTGCTCCAGGCGGGGACAAGGTGCGCGGGCGGCACGTCGGGTTCGGGGAAGAGTTTGAGCGCGGCCCATTCCGCGCCGATCTGTGCGGGGAAGACCTCCGTCAACAGGCGCACGATCTCCTCGCGGCGGTTGGCGCGCGCCAGCGAAACCTGCATGGCCTGCACGGCGGCCTGGAATTTCAAACGGTCGGGGTACAGCAGTTGATCGAGCCAGGCCTGCATGGAGCGGCGCAGCGGCTCGAACAGGAGCGCGGCCATCAGCAGGCTCACCACGGGCGCCAGCGGCCGCGAAGCGTTGACGAACAACTCGGTCAGCGCGGTGGTCAGGCCCAGGTACAGGGTCAGCAGCGCCAGCGAAACGGAACCATACGCCAGGGTGCGGCGCAGGAAGCGGTCGATCCCGAACAGGTCGTGGCGCAGCACGGCGTAGGTCAATCCCAGCGGCACGAAGATTTGGAAGAACAGCAGCACGTTATAGGGAATCAGGTCGACCCCAAAGGCCAGGGTCAGCGGACGCAGCCAGAGCGGCACCTCGGCGATCAGGATGCTGAACATGACCATGCGCGCCTGCTGGGCGAAGCGCGCATTTTCGGGCGAGGTGTCGCGGGCGATGCGCAGCATATTCCACAGGAACAATCCCATCACAAAGGTGAACCAGCCGAAGTTAAGCACAACGGCCAGGATGCGCACCCAAATTGCCGAAGACAGCAGGAAGAAAGCCAGCAGAAGCGCAGACAGGACATAGGCCCCAAGCAGGATCCTGGATGGCGTGGGCGCGCGCCGCGGAAAACGCACGCTGACGTGGATCGTCATCGGCACCAGCACCGCTGCGTTGACCAGGCGCAGGAAGACAAACGGTTCCAGGAATGTGTAGGTGGGAAGGCCCGGGCGCATTGCGGGCATGTCGGACACTTCGAAGGGAATAATCAGAAAGAAAGCGAACAGCGCCGCAAAACAGGCGATCAACGTGTGTTCGGCCTGTGGCCGCAGCACGGCAGGGATCAGCCCCGTGAAGAAGATCAAGGTCGCGATGGCCGCGGAAAATACCGTCACCTGTCCGCGCGCGGCCTGCCCGCTGGCAAACGAGGCCCACCCCAGGGCCAGCAGTTCGAAGATCACAACGCCCAGCAGGGGCAGGAAGAGGGACACGATTTTCTTCATGGGTCGATTGTAGGGAAGAAGCGGAAGTCAGTCAATGGCCTGACTGGCGCATGGGAGGATATGCGCGATGGGCGGCGGGAGCAAATAAGTGGCGCAAATTGCCAATTTGCGCTACGGCGGCATGCTCGAGCGGTCAATAGCCCCGTTCGAAATCCACCTGATATTTCAGCGGCTGGCCGTTCACGAAGCGGCGGTAGTTTTCGATGAACAGCGCGGCGATATCCGCAGGGAAGCTGGGCGCGGCGGTGTGCGAGGTGATGAGCAGATTCGGCGTGCGCCAGAAAATATGATCGGGCGGAAGCGGCTCCTGCTGGAAGACATCCAGCACGGCCCCGCGCAGCCGCCCCTGGGACAGGGCCTCTGCCAAAGCAGATTCGTCCACGGCGCTGCCGCGGCCCACGTTGAGGAAGAGCGCGTGCGCAGGCAGGGCCGCCAGCACCGAGGAGTCGATCAGTTGGCGCGTCTCGCGCGTGTTGGGCAGGATGTTGACCAGGTAGTCGAGGCCTTCGGCGAAGGCGGGCAGGTCGGCGTGGAAGTAGACGTCCACGTCGGGGCAGGCTTCGCTGGCGCGGGTGAATCCGCGCACGGTCATGCCGAAGTGTTTGGCGGCGCCCGCCACGTGCGCGCCGATCGAGCCGACGCCCATCAGCCCGATGGTTTTGCCGCGCAGGGTACCCGTGGTCAGCTCGTTCCAGCGATTTTGTTGTTGGGATGCGAGATGCTGCAACATGTTCCGCTCGTGCAGCAGCAGGTAGCCGATGACGTACTCGGACATCAACGGACCGAACACGCCGCGCGCGTTGGTCAGCGTGTAGGTGCGCGGCAGGGCGGGGTTCAGCAGCGGCTCCACGCCCGCCCAGGTGGACTGGAGCCAGCGCAGATTGGGCAGGCCCGCAATCACATCCTTGAGCAGGCCGGGGTCGCCGAAAGCCAGCTCACAATCCGCGGCGGGGGCGGTGACGATTTCCAGCCCGGGCAGGGCGGCCTGGAGCAGGGCCAGGTATGAGTCGGGATCCTGGGAGAGGAGCAGCAGTTTGGGCATGGGACGATTCCAATGGGTTTCGAGACGAGTGGATTTCAACTATACCCCAACTTCAGCGGGCGGATGTCTTTTTTCCTGCACAAGCTTTCGATTCTCATGTAAAATCCATCCATCAGCCTTTACTGGTGGGTTTGGGTTCACGGGTTCTTTCGGCCGATTTTTGCCGCATCCATTCTCGATTCGTTACAAGGTAACTACATGTAGTTACCTGTGGTTGTGAGGTTACCATATGTAGTAACCATTCTGTCTAATTCATAGTTAGCCCACCCTTCGACAAAGAGTTGTAGCCAAAACAATGAAAACAGACGAATTTATCGCTCAATGGGTTCAACCTTTTTATCTTCAGATATTACACGGAAATTATTATGGTTTATCTGAAGATAAAAAAGCATCGTTTAACGATAAAGTCAAAAGTGGGCTTGAATTAATAAACAGCGACATTGTCAGCCAATTATTATTGTCTTTTGGGTGGCGAGAACAAATTACAGGAAGTTGGTTTTGCGGTTTGAAAGGTTGGTCACAGTTCGCCGATATAATCGGCACAAAATTGTTGGAAAGCAAAGTGACATATGCAGGTCAAGGACACAGTTTTGCCCTGGCTTGTTTTGCAAATGAAGATAGCGTGAAGTACTTGACGCAATATTTAAATTTCTACCTTCCAAAAAATGACCTCGTTTATGACCAAGCATGGGTCATGCCAGCCTTGATGTGGGTTGACGAACAAAATAATACAAATCATTCCAATCAATATCTTGTTTCAGGTGGCTTGTGGGATAATTACATTGCAGACAAAAAGTCGGAACATTGGCATTTGGATAACAAAAAGGAATCCTTTTGGAAGTTGATGAATTATTGTAGAGAAAACTATGCAAAGCCAGCAGTGGGCTAACAAAGCGTGCACCCGACGCTGGGGATTCTGGCGCGATTCCAAGCCTTTTCCTACGCCTCAGCATTTTCCCAGTCGGACGGCGTCAAGCATTCAGTTGATTTGAAGCACAACCTATTCTCAAACAAGTTGTCAATTTATGTGGACGGTAAATTAGAAACGCTATCACCTGAAACACAAAAATCAAAAGACCGTAATATTAAACATGCATTTCGAATTGCTAGTCATGCGTGTGAAGTTGGCGTCAAAACCTACAAAAACGGCGGGGTTGAATACAGTTTTACTATTGATGGGATTTCCGACATCCCTGAAGTCTCCGCGAGTAAAATAGTAGAAGCGGATAATATTAAACAAGCCAAGCAAGCTAAGTATCAAGCCAAGTATGAACGATGGATAGTTTTCGGTTTACTTCTCACACTTGGATTTATTATAAATATGGTAAATTGGTACTTTGCACATACCAATGGGATGTTCAATGGGTTTCTGGTAATGTTTGCGCCCGCCTTTATTCTTTTTGCATTTTATTACCTATTTTTTCCAAATGAATTTTCCATACAGAACGCGAACAAAATCTCGTTCCGCGGGTGGATTTTTATTATAATAACTTTGTTATTGTGCTTCGCCAATCTTTACGCATTTGAGCATGGTCTATACTAAACAATGAAATTTGAGCAGAATCAAGTAAATCGTGTAGAAAAGTGGGCGGCTAACAAAGCGTGCACCCGACGCTGGGGAGTCTGGCGCGATTCCAAGGCTTTTTCTACACCTCAGCATTTTCCCAGTCGGACGGCGTTCCGCCGCCCGCCCCAGCGCGGGTAACGCAAACCGTTAGGCAGCTAAAAGTATAAAAACGTTATTCACTATGGCAATTCTCATTCTTGACTGCGCACCCATGTCTCCTTGGTTTCCACGCTGGCACATCGGTGGCACTTGTCTGCTTGTCGAAACTGACAAAGGGCTTGTCCTTGTAGATACAGGACTTGGTCTGCATGACTATTCCAACCCATCCCTCATGGTTCGATTTTTCAAGCTTGATTTTGGCGTACATAATAATCCTGAGAATACTGCTATTCGACAAATTACCCGTCTTGGCTACTCACCCAAAGATGTCCAACACATTATCATGACACACCTGCACTTTGACCATGCTGGTGGCATTCCAGATTTCCCTCATGCCCAAGTGCATGTTCATCGGCGAGAGTTTGATGCAATGCAACATCCTCGCACATTGATTGAATTAGCATATGACCAAGCAGACTTCGCTCATAATCCATCTTGGAAACTATACGAACAGCCCAATGCAGAGTGGTTGGGGTTTGAAGCTATTCGCCTTCCTTTCTCCCCCGAAATGTACTTGGTGCCTCTCTTTGGGCATACCAAAGGTCATTGCGGAGTTGTTATTCAAAATAATGGCGGTTGGATTTTTCATTGTGCCGATGCTTTGCCAACCAATGGTCAGTTTGACCTCACACCTCAATGGCTTAATCGTTTGATTATTGGATCGCATGTTCCTCGCTTGCAAGCCTTGGCTTCTACTCATCCCGAGGTTCGTTTGCTGGCAGGTCATATGTGGAAGTCGTTTTTTGAAGAAGAGCAACAAGCTGCCTAACACAGCGTGCAGCCGACTTGGGGTACGCGCCGCGTTATTTCGGCATTTATCTGGCTTTGGGCTTTTCCCGTTTCGGCGGCGAATCCACGCTCCCACCCCAAGCGGCTAACGCCAACCGTTGGCTGGCTTCGAGATAAATGGAATGAAAAATTTTTTTGAAAAATTCTTGACTGTGTTAAAGATATTTACGCCACGAAATGGTTTTTTGATTTTTCTAGCTGGGCTGTTCATCTTACTTGTGCCATATTTATACTCATGGAGTCTTGTCGTTTTTCCATTGCTTTCATTATTATTGTTAATATTAATTATTTTGGGAGTGCAGGAAGTCATTGTATTTGTGACGCTCATCCTATCAGCATTTTACACGCTATCAACACTCGCTCTAAATACATCCATAAAAACAAAGGTGTTTTCTGTTTGTTTTTTTGTAGTTTTAATAACAACTTTCTTGACTAGTAAGCCAGATTATGATTTCAGAAATGGTGGTTCTGCATTTTTGCTTGGCGCTCAAACTCGCCTTGCTTGGGCAGGCGGTTCAGAAAAAGTAAAGACGGACGCACTTAGATTGTTAACACAGCAACCAGATGAAAGCGGTCTCATTAATTCTGAATTGTGGAGCAACTCCCTAAAAAGGACAGGAGCAACTAGAATTTATATTGACAAAGAGTCACAATCTGTAGCAATCTTTATCCCAGCAGGAAATGGGTTTAGTGACTTCGATGAATTCGGTTATTTATTTACCTATGACAGAGTTCCAAATGTTGCTTTTCTAAAGATAGAAGGTTATGGACTTGTGATTCATTATTGGAAATTAGCTGATGGAGTATATTTCTTTAACCGAGAATGGTAGCGCACCAACACGCCAGCCAACAAAGCGTGCACCCGACGTGTGGGAGTCGGCGCGATTTACAGGCTTTTTTCTGGCTTCGGGCTTTTTCCTGCTCCCAAACAGAATCCACACTCCGCCCACACGCGGGTAACGCAAGCCGTTAGGCGGCTGTCATGTGGGTAATAAGTAAAGGAGAGATTCTCATGGAATGGTTTCGTAAATTATTCAATAAGCCTGCAAAGAGTGGAAGTCTTTTTCCTGGTAAAAGACTTCCAATTGAACAGATATTTGCTCTCAAAAATTCAACTGAGATGATTATCGAATTCAGTTATGGAATCTCTGACAAGATTCACAAGAAAGGCTTTGAAAGTCTTTCTCATCCCGAAAGGGTTTTACACCATATTTATTGGCTTGAATCAGAGGTTAACAATGGTGGGTTCCAACAATATTTTGATAACTCATCTGGCGACTATGCGATTGACACTCCATCAGCACTGGAAGAAATTGGTGCAAAACATACTGCTAATCTGATGAAGAGAGCTAATGACTTGTTTCCCAATGGGGCACCATCTCGCGATAGGCAACAAAGACTAGAACAATTAGACTCGTTTGACGAAACAAATCGTAATAAATTCGAAGACCTCGATTCGGAATTTTTTAAATACCAAGACCCGCTTGAAGAGTTGCAGGTAAAATACATGGTTGTAAATAAAGACCAAATTGAGGTGTAAGCAATAAACCGCCGCCCAACAAAGCGTGCACCTGACGCTGGGGATTCTGCGCACATCCCAAGCAGTTTCCTACGCCTTTTCATTTTTCTGGCTGGACGGCTTCGCCGTCCCTGCCCCAGCGCAGGTAACGCAAACCGTTAGCCCGTTCATGCAAAATTAAGTTTATGGTAAAAAAGGGAAGAAAATGTCATCCAAAAAAGATTTGTTGCGAGAATTCACACTGGCAGATGTTCCAGAGTTTCAAAGATTCCAAGTAGCAAATCCGCAAAACGAGATAGACTCTTTACAAACCGCCATTATGTATGGACGGGCAATTCATTGGCTAAGTTTTCTTGATATCGTGTGTCCAGACTTCAAGAAGGAAGACTTTGCCAGTGTTGAAGTAGCATATATTGTTTACAATGACCCTGACAGAGAAAAACTCCCGCCTGCTTTTTACAAAGAAATTGCTCACGCCTTATCAGCATTTTGGGAATTACAATTGAGTAACCTATATCCTAATGGTGATTGGGTTGTCGAAATTTGCGACGATCCCGAAATAACCGTTCAGGCTCATGTACGGAGTAGAAAATAACTTTGAAAAGTCCAAAGACGAAAAAGATTCGGGTTGTTTTTTCATGTTACGGGTAGAATCTCGTGAAGGCAAAATTTCGTCTTAAAGTCAAAAGCGGGCTAACAAAGCGTGCACCCGACGTGTGGGAGTCTGCGCGATTTACAGGCATTTTTCTGGCTTCGGGTTTTTCTACATCTCAAACATTGTCCACGCCCGCCCACACGCGGGTAACGCAAACCGTTGAAACTGTCGAAAAAGTCACTTTTCAAAAATTATTTTTGAAAAGTGGGAGAAGAATGCTAAAAAGCAGCTGGTTTTTGGTGTTCCGCACAACATTTTGGCAATATTTTGGCTGTTTTTTAGCCTGTTGTGGGAGGTTTTTATGACCATTTTCAGAACCAAGGTTTTTTCGACAGTTTCGTTAGATCACTTCAAAAAAAATAGAAATCCGAATAAAACAGAGATTATGTGACCAATTTTAAAAGTGCATTTGGCTATGACACCCGAATACCTGAGAATATCAGGGAAATTTTCATGTGGCTTTGCCAAGATGTCGCCGCTTTACAAAGCGAGTGGGATTTTTATCTAGAGTTATATGGCAAAGAAGAAAACACGGCCCTGCTTTCTGAATTGGCTTCATGGTCGTTCAACATAATAGAAGAGGCATTGCGCAATGACATGACAATGTCGATTTGTCGTTTATGTGATCCTTCAATCACCATGCGCAAGGAGAATTTATCATTAGCGACATTAGTCGAAAAATGCCCAGATATTGCAGGCTTAGACCAACGACTTATAGATTTCCAAGCAATATGTGAACCAATAAGTAGATGGAGGAATAAACAAGTTGGTCATAACGACCTGCATACTAGAATTCGCCCCAGGGAAAACCCTTTGCCAGGGATAACAAAGCATCAAATAGATGAAATTATCAAGCAAGCCTCTGCTCTCCTCCGTGTTGTGGCTTTTCGATATACAGGTGGCGAGCTTAATTTTCATACAATAAGTCGTGGCGGTGCTGAAGATCTAGTTTTTTGGTTAAAATCAGGTCAAGACCATCACTCCAGCACCTAACACCGCGTGGTGTGTCCTGATAAATCATCGTCTGCTTGCTGGTGAAAGTCCAGTTCTGGTAAGGGTCAGGCCGCCAGATAGCAGGCTGGCTTGAGTTTTTTCTGCTCCCAAGCAGAGTCCGCGCTCCGCGCGCACGCAGGTCAATGTCAAGCCGTTGGGCAGAAAGCCCGTTCATATATTCGGCTGTACAGAAAATGGAGATCAAAATGACAAATCAATCCGAAAAAAACGTTGAGTTTCTCGACCTACGGGGACAACCAGCCGTCGTTAGTTTTCTTGCCATGGAGTACTATGCCGTGATGTTCAATCGCTCCTTTTCAGTAATTGTCACAAAGAACGCCATTTGCGGAGCAAAGATGTTTGGTGTGGTCGGTTCGCCACGAACAGCAATTGGCGTCTACAAGTGGAGAGACCCTCGCAATTTCATCAACCGAAAGACATTGGAAAAATACCTCTCCATAGACCCCGAGTCTCCAGCCTTCCTCAAGATTGACAAAGTTAATTTTCAGATTTCGTGCAACAGTGTCAAAGGGATAGGTTTTACCTCCAGAAAAAAAATATCGATGGGTGGCGTCCCCCACTCTGGAAGCCTGTTCGTGCAATTAGCGGACGGACATAAAAGGGAGTTTATACTCCTTGGCGATCAAGACGGTAAAGAGATAGAAAGATTGATGCTTGGCGCTTGTATTACGGCCTCCAAGATGCCAGTCTAGCAATCAGATATTCTGCCCAACAAAGCTACCCGCGTGTGAGACTGCGCTTCGCGCATGTGGCATTTTCAAGCATATTTCTGGCTTCGAGTTTTTTCTGCTCTCAAGCAGAGTCCACGCACGCTCACACGCGGGTAACGCAACCGTTGGGCGGCAGAGAAACTTAGGTTGTGCAATTTTCGCAACTAGAAGATGAATTTATGGATATGATTAAGTTTAGAGCCAAAATCGAAATTATCGGAGTTAATCCTTTTGTATTCCTGCCTGAAAATGTGTTGAATGAAGTTTTCAAACAGGCAAGCAAAAACAAGGGGAAAATCCCCGTCAAAATGAAAATCGACGGGCATGAGTTTGTGCAAACTCTTGTGAAATGGAAAAGTGCTTGGCGGCTGTACTTAAATATACCAATGCGAAAAGCTGCCCAAAAAGATGTTGGCGATATAGCTGATTTTGAAATTGCTTACGACCCAATAAAACGAGTTGTCCCAATACATCCTAAATTTGAGAAGGCTCTAAAGGAAAACAAACAAGCAAAAGAAATCTTCGACTCTTTGCGCCCTTCTTTGCAATTAGAAATTAATCGATATTTCGGCTTCTTGAAAACAGAAGAATCCGTTGACAGAAATGTAAATAAGGCAATTCAGTTTCTATTAGGAAAGGGTAGATTTGTTGGTAGGGAAAAACCATAACCAATGGCAAAAACACCTTCTCGCCAATGCCGCCCACCGATAAATCGCATTATCATGGATGGGACGGCGCGTTCGGCTCGGCGACCCCAGGTCCGCAGGGCAAGTCCGCGAACGGGAAGCGTTAAGCGACCTCTTGAAATAAATCCAAGGAACAAAAAATAGAATGACAGAAACGCAGAAGAAATGTCCCAAATGTGATGGCAATATGGAACCAGGATACTTGGCAGGCATTAAGTACACGAGTTTCTTTGCTTACTCCGACAGCAAGAAAAGAATTGGAAAATCAATTGCCGTCGACGCTTACAGGTGTCAGAACTGTGGTTATTGCGAAATTTATGCCAATGGAGTTGCACACAAGACCATTAATCTTTTCACGGAAAGAACGCATTCCTGTTGCAAGCGGGTTTTCCTGAAAAGCCCGGTGCGACAGTCCCACACGTCGGGAGCCTTCGACACTCCCTTTGATCGCAGTGCAGGTTTGCGCGGGGTCTGTCGGGTAACTGGCAGCTCTACCGCAATGGCGGCTTAGTCTAAATCAAAGCGCAAGGGAATAGGAGCCACAATGAATTTTAAAAAGCAAACTTTATTAATCTGTCTCGTGTTGCTGAGTGTTTTCATCACAAGCTGTAGCCTTGGTCAAACATCCAATGCGGCAACTTCAACCGCAATAATACCTACTGCATCATCTAAAGCAAAATTCACACCATTACCAACGCTTACACCAACATTAACGCCTTCTCCAACAATAACGTTTTCTCCAACACCATCGCCAACGCCCGTTCCTGCCATAGGCGACGTTCTAAGAAGTGACAATTGGGAAGCTACAATTCTTGAAGTGGTCTACCGAAAAAATATTTCAATTGCCGGGACCGTCTACACTCCCAAGCCTGGCTATATAGGATTTGATGTAATTATGAAGGTCAACAATCTAAACTTTGCGTCAACCCCATCTACTTCAGTAGAAAATGATGTTGTTATTGATGCTCAGGGGATAGCTCAGCTTGCTACGTGCTGGGGTGCTCATGATGTAGCTAAATCGCAAGGGAAGGACTTGCTGGAACTTACTTTTGTTGGTTGTCAGACGGGCAACATATACACAATGAAAATTGAGAACGAGAGTTATATACGTTTTCATTTCACAATCGAAGATACAAATTTAGGAAAGACACTCTTCTTTAAGTTTGAGGATCTACCAGCAGTACCATTTATAATAAATCGTAGCGAGCCTTAAAAGCTTTATGGATGATTTGCAATAGTGTCTCAATCGCATCTAAGACAGAGCGCCATCCATCAAAAATTGCAGCATCAAGAGTAGGACGGTGGCGTTCGGCTCGGCGTCCCCAGGTCCGCAGGACAAGTCCAGTTCTGGCAAGGGTCAGGCCGCCAGATAGCAGGCTGGCTTCGAGTTTTTCTTGCTCCCAAGCAGAGTCCACGCTCGATCTGCGCAGGATTGACCTTATCGTCCGTGGCGGATCCGAAGAGTTTCTTGAACATGGGTTTTCCTTTTCTGCTGACAGTATCGCTTTTCTCTCATCAGCGCGTTTCGATCTGCGCTGTGTAAAACAACCAGGCTACATCAAAGGGGTGTGTTCGCTCACGATCATCCCGGATGCGATCACAATACAAAATGGAGCTGCCAGGCGCAAGGCGACTAATGTCAGGCTGTACGTCTCGAAGCTTTTACCCACAGAAGCAATCCCCGAGTAAATCGGCACGGCCACGAGAATCACCAGGAGGATTTCAAAAAGAATATCGCGCGTCCATGACAGCGGTTTTTGTTTGTTGTTCTTCGGTTTGATCTCGGCGCTGTTTTTCCACGCCAGCGTCTTTCGCGTCCACATCCCGGCGCGATACAGCAGGAACAGACCCAGGGTCATGCCTGCCGCTGCAAATTGGAAACGGCCGAGTATTCCCTCGCTGTCGGCGTAATTGCCGCGCGGCCTGATGAAACCAAAATGAACGCCCAGCCCCACCAGCAGAAAGGCGAGGATGAATTTGATGACCTTGAATCCGAAGGGCGTGAGTTTGTTGTAGAGGGTGTCGAACATGGATGTTCCAGACCGAGTGGCTGCTTGTGGAATGGGCTGCCGACGAGAAAATATAATTCCGCGGCTTTCGAGCGTTGTGGCTCGGAGGTTGGTTTTTAGGATAGATGTGGTGGAAGATGAGGATGCTGCACGATTCGTCGCCTCATCCCAGCATGCTCCCCAGCGCCGCCACCCCAAAGGCCAGGATGACCACGCCCGAGATGCGGTTGACCCACACCAGCGCCTGCGGATTGAACCTGGCGCGGAACAGCCCCACGCCGCCGCTGAGCAGCAGCCACCACAGCGCCGAGCCGAGGAAGACGCCCAGCACGAGCAGTCCCGCCGAGGCATAGTCCGCGCCTGTGGAGGCGATGCCCAGCCCCGCGAAGATCGCCACGAAGGACAGGATGGTCATCGGGTTGGTGAGCGTCAGGAACAGCGTGGAGGTGTACGCGCCGGGCAATCCCGTCCCCCGCGCCGAGGCGGCCTCCTGCGCGGGTTTGGCGAGCAGGGTCCTGATCCCCAGGTAGAACAGGAACGCGCCGCCAATCAGCTTGAGCCAAATCTGCTGGCTGATCAACAAATCCGAGATGAAGGTCAGGCCGAAGGCGGCGACGCAGCCGTACAACGCGTCGGCGCTGGCGGCGCCCAGGCCCGAGACCAGACCCGCGGCGCGGCCATCCGTCAACGTGCGGCGGATGCACAGCACGCCGATCGGCCCGACGGGCGCGGCGATGGAGAAACCAAGCAGGATGCCTTTGAGCAGGATGGGGAAATCCATTTAGAAAAGAGTCGCCTGTCTGGGTTGGTCGGCCTCATTCGGATTCCAGCCGTATTTCTTCAAGTCGATCTTGTCCTTGACGAACTCGACGCCCTCTTCTTCGAGCAGCGCGCGTTGACGCTCTGCCCCGGGCCGCTCGGAGATTTTTCCCTGCGAGTTGATGATTCTCTGCCACGGCACGTCATCGGGACAGGCCGCCATGGCTGCGCCCACCCAACGCGGCGCCATCGCGCGATAGGCCTCGAAGTCCACGCCCATCGGCGGCGGGAGCATCAGCGCGATCTGGCCATACGTGGCGACTCGTCCGCGCGGGACCTGGCGCACCAGGTCCCAGACTTGCTGGTTGAAAACTTGCGGGTTGGGGGGAGAGGTGAAGGGCATGGGATTCTCCTGTAGGGGCGGCGTCTGTCGCCCAGGGCGGGGAAACTGGGCGGGGAAACCCCGCTACGATTCGATCAACGTTCCGCCGTTGACCTGGCTTTCGATCAGCCTGCGGGCCGCGTCGAAGGTCAGCTCGACTTCGACCTGCTGGAAGCAGCGTCCGCCGCCCATGACGACCTTGCGGACGAAATAACCGCTGCCCTCGTCGTTGAGGCTGAGGTCATTGGCCAGGTTGATGCGGCCTGCGATGTTCTCGCCGCAGCGATTGCATTTGACGGTGAAGGTGTAGAAATTGCCTTGCGGGGCAGAAGGTTTGGCGGGGAAGAGTTTTTTGAGGAAGTTCATCTTCTCTCCATCTCATTGCGAGGAGGCCGCAGGCCGACGAAGCAATCTCATGTTGTGTGGAGGTTGCTTCGTCGCGCTATGCGCTCCTCGCAACGACATCAATTTTTCAACACATCTTCGATCTGGTTCAATTCCTCATCGCTAAACTGGATGTTGTTCAACGCGGCCAGGTTGTCGTCCAGTTGCTGGACACTGCTCGCGCCGATCAACGCGGAGGTGACGGCGGGCTTGCGCAGCACCCAGGCGATGGCCATCTGCGCCAGCGACTGTCCGCGCTGCTGGGCGATCTCATTCAGCTTCAGCGCCTTGGGCAGGTTCGAGTTGACCTGGTCGGGAGTCAGCCAGACGCGCTCGGTCTTGGTGGCGCGCGCACCAGACGGGATGCCGTTCAGGTAGCGGTCGGTCAACTGTCCCTGCGCGAGCGGCGAGAAGACGATGCAGCCGATGCCCTCCTCGGTCAGCACATCCAGCAGGCCGTTTTCGATCCAACGGTCGAACATGTTGTAGGAGGGCTGGTGGATCAGGCAGGGCGTGCCCAGTTTTTCCAGGATGCGGGCCGCTTCCTCGGTCTTTTCGGGGCTGTAGCTGGAGATTCCGACGTACAGGGCCTTTCCCTGTCTGACAGCGGAGTCGAGTGCGCCCATCGTCTCTTCGAGCGGAGTCTCGGGGTCGAAGCGGTGACTGTAGAAAATGTCCACGTAGTCGAGGCCCATGCGCTTGAGGGACTGGTCGAGGCTGGCCAGCATATACTTGCGCGAACCCCATTCCCCATAAGGACCAGGCCACATGTCGTAGCCTGCCTTGGTGGAGATGATTAGCTCATCGCGGTAGGGCTGGAAGTCCTGCCTGTACAGTTCGCCGAAGGTTACTTCCGCTGAACCAGGCGGCGGGCCGTAGTTGTTGGCCAGGTCGAAGTGCGTGACGCCCCTGTCGAAGGCGCGGCGGGCGATGGCGCGGCCGTTCTCGAGGTTGTCCCGTCCGCCGAAGTTGTACCACCAGCCGAGCGAGACGGCGGGCAGTTTCAATCCGCTGTAGCCGACGCGGTTGTAGAGCATGTCGTTGTAACGGGTTTCTGATGCAAGGTAAGGCATGGTTCCTCTTTAAGGGTAAATGATTCGAAAGCGCTCGCAAACGAGCGGCATCTCTTCTGAAAATTCACGACCGATCTTGCCCAGCGTGCGCGTAAAGAAGCGCTTGTGTGCGGCGCGCCAGTAGTCCAGCGACAGGTCGCCTTCGCCTTCATCATGGGCAAAATCGGCGTCGACTTCATTGTACTTGCGGACGGTGGTCTCCACCGTCTCGACGATGCACAGCGGTGCGCCCTTTCCATCCAGGACGACGGTCAGCGTCCCGACCCCGGGCGGAGTCTGGCCCTCGGCTTCCCATTCCCAAACGGAGCTGCAGGTGGCGGTCTTGGTTCCCTGGGCGATCAACCCGCCGAGTTCATCGGCCAACTCGGGGCCGTCGCCCCAGCCCTCGGCGAGGAAGTCCCTGCCGCGATAGGGCGAGTCCGCGGGCAGGCTGACGAGGAATTGATTCCAGTAGGTGTCGACAATTTCAGTGTTCATTTTCGATTCCTGCGGGATTCCATCCCGCTCCACAATGAGTAGTGTTCGTTTCCATAATTTTCATGGTCGACCAGGAAAATTATGGAATATTTTTCCTGGAACTGCCGTTTTTTTTTTTTTGCTCCTGGCGGAGGTTGGTTTTGCCAACGGCGTTTTCCTGATCCCTCGACAAGGTAAGTCTGTAGGGTACATTGCCAATTTGCACTGCGCAATTTAGCAAATTGCGCTACAACTTCCACTTCTTCAGCACATCCATCGCCTTGTAATGCGTCAAATCCAGTTGCAGCGGGGTGATGGAGACATAGCCGGCCTTCAGCGCGCCGAAGTCGGTGCCTTCCTCTTCCACGCCGGTGGGAGACTCGCCGCCGATCCAGTAATACGGCTTGCCGCGCGGATCGAGGCGGGCGTCCAGCGCGTCGCGGTAGACGCGCAGCCCCTGGCGGGTGATCATGTAGCCTTTGAGTTCATCCTTCTTGAGATATGGCACGTTGACGTTCAGCACCACGCCGTCGGGCAGGCCGTCTTTAATGACCATCTTCGCCACGCGGCGGGCAACGATGGCCGCCGTGGAATAATCCAGCGGGCCCTTGAAACGTTCGGGCGAATCGAGCGAGACCGCAATGCCGCGGATGCCGTCGATCACGGCCTCCATCGCGGCGGTGACAGTGCCCGAGTAGGTCACGTCGTGGCCGATGTTGGCGTTGGGATTGATACCCGAGACCACCAGGTCGAATTTCTTTTCCAGCAGACCCAGCAGGGGCAGGGCCACGCAGTCCGAGGGCGCGCCGTCGGAGGAGTAGGCTGTGGTGCCGTCGGCCAGAGTCGTCTCGCGCACGCGCAGCGGACGATCCATCGTCTTGACGTGACCCGAAGCCGACCAGTTGCGATCGGGGGCAAAGACGGTCACGGTTCCGAGTTTGCGCATCTCCTGCGCGAGGGCCAGTAAGCCGGGCGCTTGCACGCCGTCGTCGTTGGTGACTAAGATTTCCATGGGCGATTTCCGATTTTCCGATTTACGATTTTGGATTGACGATTTACGATGGTTGCCTCCATGATTATAACGCCCTCCCGCTATAATGCTGTCATGCGTCAATCCGCTCTCCGCCTTCTGCTTTCTGCTCTTCGCTTTCTATTCTCTACTCTCTGCTCTCTGCTCCTTCTTTCCTCCTGCACTCCCACCCCCGCGCCTGTCTCCACGCCCGCTCCCTCCACCCTGGCCCTGCACGTCTTTCGCCTGAATCCGCCCGCCCTGCTGCAACTCTCCGTGGATTTGAAGTCCGTCGAGCGTGAGACGCCCCTGTCCCTGCCGCAGGATTGTGCCCTGGATGGACTCTATCCCTCCCCACAGCGTGCGCGACTCGTCGCTGAGATGTTGTGCGCAAACGGCCCCAACGCCCTGCTGCTTGATCCCGTGACTGGGACGTTCACCCCGCTGATGGCGGAGAACGTGGACAGTCATTTCCTCTCCTGGGCCGCGGACGGCGCGTCGGTCACCCTGCGCGTGGATTCGCTCGGCAATCCACGCATCGTGCAAGTGGATGTGAGCCAATTACAAATTACCAATTACCCAATTACCAATTACACCTACGACCTCGCCACATCCCCCGACGGCACCACCGCCTTCACCTTCTCACGCGGATTCGGCTTCGGCAGCGAAACCTGGCTGACAACAGATAACGGACGCAACACGCATCTTTTGATTTCAGACCCACAGAATTATCTATCCTTTGTGCGCTGGTCACCGGATGGGACGCAGGCTGCCTTTATCAAGATTCCCGATTCGCAGATTCCCTTCACGGTGGGGGAGGTTTGGGTCGTGGACGCCGACGGGTCCGCGCCGCGCAAAATCGCGGAGGCGGATGCGGGTCACGGTTACGCCGCGAACTGGTCGCCCGACGGGACGCGCCTGGCCTTCGTCGTCCGCTCGAATCCCGACGATCCCGCCGCGGACCTGGCCGAGGGCGCGCTGGTCAGCAACCTCGTCGTGGCCGACCTCGTCAGCGGCGCGTTGACCCAGGTCACGCATTTCGAGCAGGGCCGCGTCGGGACGCCCGTCTGGTCGCCCGACGGAAACACTTTGAGTTTCGATTACGTCCTGGATGGTAGAATGGATGTGCAGATCGTCGACCTGGCTTCGGGCAAGGTTTCGCCCCTTTGGACGGAACCCGCCTGCTGTCCGATCTGGCTCCAAAGATGAGACTCTCATGCGGCGCGTGATTCCCTTCCTGATTTTACTTTCCCTGTTGGTGTCGGCCTGCGGTTCGGCCATGCCTGCCGCCACGGAGGTGCCCGCCCTGCCCGCGACGGAATCGCCGCTCGAACCCCAGGATACACCCACGTCCGAACTGCCCACCGAGACGGCGCTCCCTTCGCCCTCGCCTTTGCCTTCCCCCACGCCCTCGCCCGCCCCGACCGTCACAGAGACGCCCCTGTCCCCGCTCGACCTGCCCACCCTAGCGCCCGACCTGCCCACGCTGGCCGTGTGGGACGGCCTGCCGACCTATCTGGGCGACTCGCTGCCAGGTTATTATTTCCGCGTGGAGTATGATCCCGAGCGCTGGGCGCTGACCACCGACCAGTTCGGCCAGCCCGCGCTGGGTCACCGCCAGATCGAATACTGCGTCATCACGCCGGCCGCGGGACGCGGACTGCCGCCCAACGTGCGCGTCGAGCATGACATCCTCTACGTCGGCGATGTGACCTTCGATGTGGGGATGGCCTACGTGAACGGTGCGCTGACCTTCGCCACCTACCAGGGCAGCAACGGGACGATCTTCACGGGCTTCGAGGTTAATTTTACCGACCAAAGCGAAACCTGCCTGGCCGACGCGCTCACCGTGCTGTCCACCCTTCAGGCAATTCCCATCCCACAGGCCACACCCCAACCCTGACGCGCCACAGGGAGGACCCTTGACCCGGCTGAACCGCCTCATCGTCGCCATCATGCTGATCTGTGCCCTGTTCGTGGGCGCAAGTGCGGTATTTGCCGAACCCGCTTCTGCCACGCTGGACCCGTTCCTGTATCCGCCCTATCCTGGCAGCGCCTCGCAATCCTCCATCTTCGATCACACTTCCCCAAACTACAGCTACGATGATCAACGCATCGTGACCTTCAACGGCCACAAGGCCTTCAAGGAATGTCCCGTTCCGCCGCCGGCCGGCGCGCGTCCGCCGGGCGGCGTGTGCGATGCGGGTTACAACATCTACTGGTCCTACAGCCTGGGCGACTGGGTCTCCTACAACGGCCACGACGGCATCGACTACGGCATCTCGTACCGTCCCATCTACGCCGCCGCCGACGCCGACCAGGTGATCTATGCGGGTTGGTGGAATCCGCAGGATCACAGCTCCAACGTGGGCATCTACGTGCGCCTGCATCATCCCAACGGCTACACCTCGCTTTACGGTCACATGAGTTCGGTGGCCGTGCAGACCTGCACGACGCCCGGCTGCGTCTATCTCTCGCACGGTGAGATGCTCGGCATCAGCGGCACGACCGGCAACTCCACAGGCCCGCACCTGCACTTCCAGGTGCGCAATACAATCTCCAAGGTGGTCGATCCCTATGGCTGGTCGGGCTCGGGCGCCGACCCGTGGAGCTACAACCAGCCGCAATCGCTGTGGGTGACGTACCCTGCGCTCATCTACTACGGCGCGGAGATTCTGCCTTCGGGCGGCCCGCTGGCCTATCCCGCGCCTGTCACGGGCGGCTTCGTCATCGACGACGGCAGCGAGGGTTTCACCGAGAGTCCCGCCAACTGCTGGAGCGTGACCAGCACATCCAGCGCCACCAACGGCGCCATGCGCCATGTCAAGCCGCGCCTCTCGACGCCCAACTGCACGGCCACCTGGGGCTTCCCCTCCAACGCTGCGCTGGGCGTGTACGAGGTCTACATCCGCATCCCCGCCATCAAGGCCACCTCGCAGGGTGCGGTCTATACCCTGCATCACGCGGGCGAGAACGACCAGGTCGTCATCAACCAGAACGTCTTTCCCAACAATTTCTACGTGACCGACGGCTGGGTCTACGCGGGCAAATATCATTTCACTGGGGACGGCAGCGAGTATGTCCAGCTCACCAACCGCACGCACGATCAGCCCGGCGACGTGGGTGACCTGGACCTGGGCGCGGACTCGATCCGCTTCGTGCTGTTGGGGGATGCAACCCCCACCCCGCCGCAAATTGTTACCGTTACCCCCAGCCTGACCCGCACACCCTCGCGGACTCCCACCCACACCTTCACCCCGACCATTACCCGCACTCCCACCGCCTCGCGCACGCCGACGAATACCCGCACCTACACGCCCACCCGCACGTCGACGTTCACGCGCACGCCAAGCAACACGCCCACGGCCAGCTTCACGCCGACCGTCAGCAAAACCCCAACGGCCTCGCGCACTCCCACTGCGAGTCGCACGCCGACGAACACTCGCACCTATACCCCCACCCGTACAGCGACGTTCACGCGCACGCCGAGCAATACGCCCACGGCCAGCTTCACCCCGACCGCCAGCAAAACCCCGACGGCCTCGCGCACCCCCACCGCCTCGCGCACGCCGACGAATACCCGCACCTACACCCCCACCCGCACGCCGACCTTCACGCGCACCGCCACCTCGACCCGCACCTCGACCTACACGCCGACCGCGAGCCGCACGCCGACGGCTTCCCGCACCGCTACATCGAGCCGCACCCCGACCAATACCCGCACGCCGACCTCCACGCGCACGCCGCGGCCCACCGCCACGCCATCCTATACCGAAGTACACGTCTACTTCGTGGATGCGGCGCGCTACAACGCCGGCACGCCGCCGTATGATGTCTTTGGCAAGCGTTGGGCGCCTTCCAACGCGTTATACACCACCGTGCTGGCCGAATACTTCAAAGGCCCTGGCCTGGTCGAGAAGAACGACTACGGCTGGATCGCGCTCTACAACGGGTACACCGGCTATTCCAAACTGGAGGTGGTCAACGGCATCGCGCGCGTCTACCTCAAGGGCACCTGCGATCACAGCGGCGCGGCCTACACCATTGCGGACCTGCTGCGCGCCAACCTCAAGCAGTTCAGCGCCATTCAGTACGTGAAGATCTATGAGAACAACGTCACCCAGGACCCCGACGGCCAAAGCGATTCCATCCCTGCTTGTTTGCAGGTTGTGTCGCCCTGAGCGAAGCGCAGAATCCACACTTTATTTGGAAAAGGAGAAAACATGTCCACAGCCCCGAAAGCCCAGATTCTCGATCTCGCCGACCTGGCGCAATACCAGGAAGGCTCCGTTGTCAGCCGCCAGATCACCAAGGCAGAGGCTGGCAACGTCACGTTGTTCGCCTTCGACGCGGGCCAGGAACTGAGCGAGCACACCGCTCCGTTCGACGCGCTCGTCCATGTCCTGGACGGGGAGGCGGAGGTGCGCATCTCAGGCCAGCCGTTCGCCCTCCGCGCGGGGCAGGCCATCATCCTGCCCGCGAACGAGCCGCACGCCCTCAAGGCCACCGCGCGCTTCAAGATGCTGCTGACGATGATCCGCGCGTAAGGCGAAATATTATCTCGCCCAACAGTCAGCAGCGCCCGGACGGTGAACCGTCCGGGCGCTGTTGGTTCCATCGAAACGGGATCAGGACGCAGGGCGGATGACCTTGCTGTTCTGGTCGAAGAATTTCGTGATGCGCTGACGGAACGGGTTCATTAATCCCAGGTGGGCCACCATCAGGGCTGAGAAAACCAGCATCGCGAAGAAGAAGATCAGGTCGCCCCACAGGTACCAGCCGTTGGCATCCGACATGAACACGTAGCGCACCACGATCAATCCCAACTGCCCGAGGTTGATGACGAACAGCGGAATGGAGAAGGGTCGCAGATCATGCTCCTCCAGGATTAGGTGCAGGCCCACCAGCGCCGCCAGGCCCGCCGCGGTGATGAGCAGGTAGGCCACGTAGTGCGGCAGATCATAGGTTTGCTTGAACAGGCGTTGCAGGATCAGGATGTACAGGGCGCAGACCCCCAGCAGGGTGCCCCAGGCATAGATTTTGATGATGACCGGCAGGATCAGATTCCCGTAGACACGGATCGAGATCACCGAGGAGAGCCAGCCGAAGGCATAGGCCAGCGCCAGCACCAATGCCTTGACCCAGATCAAGCCCAGACTGCTGGTCAGGCCGTCATCCAGGATGTCCAGGATCAACTTGGCCCCGCCGCCCAGGGCCGCAGTCAGCGCGCCGAGGCTCAGGATCAGAGTCAGCACGCTCAATAGTCCGCGCTCGGAGACCTTGCTGTTCGATATGTTATGGGGCGGCGTGGATGTGGAGGGCGCTGGCTTTTCCGCAGGCGCAGGTTGGACAAACGGATATACCTTCGGTAAATTGTTCTTCTTGTCGCTCATTGGATTCGGCCTGATCGTGAAAAGGGATACGGGGATTGTATCACCGTACGGAAGGAAGCAAACGGCGGCGCCCCCGGCTGGAAATTACGCGACTTGCACCCCGTTCCAGTCGCCGCTTCTGAGTTCCGCAAAGAAGGTTTCGCGGTCCTCGTCCTGTTTGATCTTTTCGCCCGCCTCCTTCGCCTTTTGCAGGAAGCGTTCGGCGTCGGCGCGTTCCCCCAGGACGGCATGGGCGCGGGCGATGGCCTCGAAGGCAAAGGCAAAGTCGAAATCCTGCATCTCCGCCTTGTTGGACTGCATGATCTCGACACACAGATAGGCGTGCTTCATGGCCTGTTTGCCTTCGCCCAGCGCGGCATAGACGCGCGAGAGCAGCCACTCGCCGCGTTGGTGGCGCAGGGCGGTCCCCGTCGCCCTCCAATGAGCCAGGGAGGAATGCGCGTACTCGATCATGCGCACATTTTCATCTTCGGTGCGTCTGGCTTTTTCGAGTAATTCCCAGGTTTGGGTGTTGTAATCGACTGCAAAAAACAAATGGGCTTGTGAGACGGTATAGGTTTTTTCTTCCATATTGATCGCATCCCAGGCGTTTGGGACGGCTCCTCCAAGTGGGAAAGTCTGTCTTCATTGTAGGGGATTTTCCGCCATCAGGCAATGGGGGAGCGGGGAACAATCGGCGACTATTGCAGGGAAACTATCTGGCAGGCGGCTTGCCTGGATAATACTTGCGGGGGTAAGATTGCCAACGGTTGTCATGATTCCCAAGGAGGATACATGCCTGGCAAGTCTCGTGTCTTGGTGTTGATATTGGCCGTTTTGGTGTTGGCTGTTGTATATGGGGTTTTTCGCGCGCGGTCTCCCAGGGAAAAGATCGCCCGCCACCCGAACCCTGCAAACTACACCGTGACGCTTAACTCCATTCCAGCCAACTACGATCCACACTCCAGCGACCTTTGGCAGGTGGATTTGCGCTCGGCCGATTTGACCGGGTTGGACCTGTCAGATTCAGGGGATGTTTTGTCTCATGCCTCATTCGATGACAAGACGATCTGGCCGGAGGCCGCAAAGATGCCGTCGGATTTCGACTGGCGGCACATTTTGGAAATGGGGAAAAATCCAGGGCTGGGAGTTCGTCAGTTACATGCGCAGGGGATCACCGGCAAAGGGATTGGGGTGGCCATTATCGACCAAACCCTGCTGGTGGACCATCAGGAATATGTCAATCAACTCAAATTGTATGAAGAAACCTGGGAGGTTCCGTGGTTGGATGCCATGTCGATTCATGGCGCGGCGGTTGCCTCCATTGCCGTTGGCAAAACTGTCGGTGTCGCACCGGAAGCGGACCTGTATTATTTCGCAACCGAGAGCTGCTACGGAAGGGATCAAACCGATTTTACCTGCCTGGCAAAAATCGTGAGGCGCATCCTTGAAGTGAATCAAACCCTGCCCCAGGATCATCGCATCCGGGCTCTTTCCATGTCCATTGGGTGGATGCCCGGCGACCAGGGATACGCTGAAATCACGTCAGCGGTGGAGGAAGCCAGGGCCGACGGCATCTTTGTCGTCAACACGGTATTGGAGGACACCTACGGGTTCGAACTCTTTGGGTTGGGACGCGAACCATTATCGGATGCAGACGCCCCGTTTTCCTACATGCCTGCCGACTGGTGGGCCGACAATTTCTACAACGGCGCGGTCCCTTCCAGGATGCTGCTTGTCCCCATGGATTCGCGCACGATAGCCAGCCCGACCGGATTCAGCGATTACGTTTTTTATCGTCAGGGTGGTATAAGCTGGTCGATCCCCTACGTGGCAGGGACCTATGCGCTGGCAGCCCAGGTCAAGCCTGATATCACGCCTGAGGAATTCTGGGCGACAGCCCTCGAAACGGGCAGGACAATCCAAATCATGCACGATGGGAAGTCATATTCCTTTGGCATGATCCTCGACCCGCAGGCGTTGATCGCTGCCCTTCAAAAGTAAACCACAAAGTATAATTTCAGAATGGATACCACTCCTTCTTTCTCCCTGCAACCTGCCTCGGATTTTCCCCCGGTTGACCTGGCCGACCTGTTGACGCGCGGCTTCGAGAACTACTTCGTCCCCATTCACATGGATGTGAACGCCCTGCTGGGCATGATCCGCCGCGACTCGGTCGACCTGACCTCCAGCCGCGTCCTGCTGGCGGACGGCGTTCCCGCCGCCCTGGCCCTGATCGCCCGCCGCGGATCGGCCAGCCGCGTGGCCGCGATGGGCGTCATCTCCGCGTGGCGGGCGCGGGGCGCAGGATCATTTACGATGGAGAAGCTGGTCACAGAGGCGCGCGAACGCGCCGAGCGCGTGATGTACCTGGAAGTCATCGACCGCAACGAACCTGCCATCCGCCTGTACGAGAAATATGGTTTCGTCAAAATGCGCAGGTTGACGGGCTTCAGCGTCTCTGCGCCGACGGGCGAACCTGCGAATCTGTCCGAGATTGAAATCCCCGTAGCGGGAGATCTCATCATTCATCACGGCTATCCCGACCTGCCCTGGCAGGTGGCGGGCGGAACGATTGCCCTGTTTGCCACGCCCTCGCGCGCCTTCCAACTTGACTCGGCCTACGCCGTCACCTCGGCGCTGACGGGCGAACACGTCACACTCTGGTCGGCGCTGACCGAACTGTCTGCGCGCGGGCAGGGACAGGCGCGGCGATTGCTGCGTGCATTGTTCGCGAAGTATCCCAACAAGACCTGGCATGTCCCCGCCATCTTCCCCGGGGAGATGACGGGCTTCTTCGAGAAGACGGGGTTCGAAAAGGAAGACCTGGGTCAATTTCAGATGAAGCTCGAGCTATAAGAAAAAAATCCCGAGGTTGTGTGACCTCGGGATTTTTTGTCAAATCGCATCCACGGCTTGGCCGATACTCTTCATCAGCCACACGTAACCATCCTCCAGCCCAGGCTGGGTTGGCTGTGCCGATGGATATTCTTGAGCCGATGCGCCCACCAGCCGATACTGTGTCCCTTCGGCGAGATGCAGCATGGAAACAACGGTCAGGTCGTGGTTGGGCTTTTCCAGGCCAGACAGGGTCAACGTCCAGACGTGGCCTTCGGTGGCTTTGAGCATGTCGGCGGGACTGCCGCGGAAGAGGATTCTTCCCTTTGAAAGCACAGCCAGGTCGCGGCAGGTCTGGCCGATGTCTTCGACAATGTGAGTCGAAAGCAGCACGACCCGATCCGCGGCGAGGTTGACGAGCAGGTTGCGGAAGCGAATCCGCTCTTCGGGGTCAAGCCCCGCTGTTGGCTCGTCCACGATGAGCATCTTCGGGTCGTTGACCAAAGCCTGAGCGATCCCGACGCGGCGCTTCATCCCGCCCGAAAAGCCCTTGATTTTTCGTTTCGCCACGTCACGCAGGCCGACCATCTCCAGCACTTCGGTCACGCGCTTATTGCGTTTGGATGTATCGTCCAGGCCTTTGAGGATCGCCATGTAATCGACGAATTGCTCGGCGGTCAGTTCGGTATACATGCCAAGTTCCTGCGGCAGATAGCCAAGCATGGACTTGACCGCATGTTTGCCCGCTTCGGTGGTGAGATCATGCCCGCCTACGCGGATGGAGCCGCCGCTGGGGTTGACGATGCCCGCCAGGATGCGCATGAAGGTGGTCTTGCCCGCGCCGTTCGGGCCAAGCAAGCCGAACATGCCTGAGTTGATCTGCAAGTCCACGCCGTTGAGCGCATGGACGGTTTTGTTACCAGCACCGTAGGTTTTAGTGAGTCCAGTGATTTGAATCATGGGGATGTCCTTTCGATAATTCGTCATTGCGAGCCGCGCTCTTTGCGGCGAAGCAATCCCATGATTAAGCGGGAGATTGCTTCGGGATCCGCCCTCGCAATGACGGAATGCTAGATGTATCTTTCCTGTCGATGCAGCAGCAGCCAGGTGAAGAAAAGAAAAACGGCTGATGCGCCGAAGAGCGCAATTTGATTCGAAACAAGGTCGGGATGCTCGGGGCTGAGAATACCCATGAAGATGTAGGCATATTTCCAATTGTTGACCGCCATCCCGTCACGGATGATGACCTCGATGATCCAGACCAGGCCGACGAGGAAAGAGCCGATCATGGTCTGTGCGCCGAGGATGGCGCCGAAGGTTCCCAGGGCGATCATCGCCACGGTGGGAACGAGCCATGAGAGATGCAGGTTGAGGGCGCTGCCGAGCGGAGAAAAGTCCACGCCGATGAACAGGGCAAAGAGAATGAAGGCAAGCGCACATACGGCCTGAACGAGGAGGATCAGAGCTGTCCGCTCGAAGAGGATCTGCGCGGCGCGGATGGGCGTTGCAAAGCGCAGTTCAATGGCGGGGTCGTCGAGGATGGCGTAGGCAGCCATGAATCCACCGATGAGTGGAATGGCAACACCGATATAGGCGCGGGCGATGTCGAAGTCGTCCACTTGTTCTCCCAACAACAAGGTCAGGATGACGAAGAATGCCCAGAACGCCAGCGGGAACCAGAGTTGGTCGAGGCGGTAGGTTAGCAGCGTGTATTTCAGGGAAAAGCGTTTCATTCTATCTATATTCCTATGCGCGGCGGGATTGCCATTGCAGGTAAAAGTTAAGCACAACCATCACAGCCGCGATGCACAGCCCAAGCACAAGCAGATTGAGAGACGCGTCTGATGCGGAATATTTGAGCGGATCCGCGGCGTTGATGAAGCCGCCGAAAAAGCCCTGATAGGCATACAACCCGCTCGCGGTGAGTAACGTCCCGTTGAGGGTGGGGAAGAATTCAGGGCTGATGTAATTGCCCCAGAACCAATACCCTGTGAACAGAATTTGATAGACGCGCAGCGGCATGACAAGCGGACATGCCAGCGAAAAAGCGATGACGAACGCGAAAGCAGGCACCATGATGGCGAAAAATGCCAGTGTGATGGCGTAGAGAAAACTGATGGACGCATTGCCAAAGGCAATGAACAAGCCAGAGATAAGCCACACCCACACCAGAACTGGTGCAAGCGATGCCGCCAGCACGCCGAAGTATTTTCCGAGCGTGTAGGTGACGAGACTGAGCGGCGTGCTCTCCTGCAACTCGCGGACGCTTTGACGGAAATCGCGCAACAAGCGGTCTGCCGAGAGGATGCCGACAACCACAGGCAGGAACAGGTTGAAGGTGAAGGCCATTTGCCCTGCGTATTGCCAGGTCTGTTGGTTGGTGAGGAGGGTCACTTCTTCCTCTGGCACGGGGTACATGACCGTGACCGAATAGAAGATGAATAACAAGCCGTAGGCGATCCATAAGCCAGGGCGGTGCAGGGACATATTGAATTCATGGCGAATGACGCCGAAAAATCGAGACATGGGAACTCCAGTGATTTGCCGTCATTGCGAGGGCGCTCTCCCTGGCACCACCCGCCAGGGCAGGTGTGCACTTTGCCCGAAGCAGTCTCCCACTTAATCATGAGATTGCTTCGTCGGGAAGAACACCCTCCTCGCAATGACGGGAAGATTTTTATATTGCAATCGCTCTGCGCCATTGCACCTGCTCACGTCCTGCCGACCAGAGCGCGAACAGGATCAGCGCAAATCCAAGGAGGAAAAGCAGGGCGGGGTCTTGCCAGAACTGACGGTATGACTCGAGCCAGGGAGTGAAGAAGTTGAACCATTCGCCGACGGAAGTCAAGGCCAGGTATTGCGCGGCCCACAGCGTGTATGAGATGAACAAGGCATTGTTTGTGCCGATCCACAGCGAGAGCAGCAGCGCCAACGCGGAAAGGAAAGTCATGGGTGCAAGCCAGCCGAGGATGAGTTCGCCAATCTCTTGCGGCGGCAGGATGAGAAGCAGTCCTGCCATCGCGCACAGGGCGAGGAACACGTTGTAGGCGGAGACCAGCGTCAGGCGCGCCAGCAGGATCTTCCACGGTGAGATGGGCGTGGCAAAGGTCAACTCGGCGGCGGGATCATGCTCCGAACCGTAGATCAAGGTCACGGTGCCTGCGGCGATCATTGGCACGAATAGGTGCAGCACTTCCACGCGCGCCACGAGCAGCGCCATCGCCAAAAAGATGAACATCAAGGCCGCCGAGCCGATCCATAGCTCGTTGTGCATGAGAAGCAGTTGCATGCGTAGAAGTTGAATCGTGCTCTTGAGGGCGCGCGTCAATTTCGAGGGGGCATGGATCGCTTTCAGCGCGGAATCCGCCAGATGGACGGGAGCAGGCACGGCGGCGTCTGATGAGATGACCTCGTTCGCGAGAGAGCGCCAGAGAGGCAGATCCGCCTGACAGCCCGCACATCCCGCAAGATGTTTTTCGAACTCCGCGCGTTCGCTTTCGTTGAGTTGATTTGCGGCGTAGCGAATGAGTTGCTCTTCGTGATTCATCGTTCCTCCGTGCGTGCCAGCACGCCGCGCAGATGGTCGCGCGCATAACTCAGGCGACTCTTGACCGTGCCAACGGGAATGTTCAACACTTGCGCCGCTTCGTTGAGCGACAGCCCTTGATAGAAGACTAGGTCGAGCACGGCGCGATGTTCGGGCGAAAGACTCTGCATGCCCTGGCGCACCCAGCGACTCTCATCCCTGACCTGTGCCTGCTCCTCGGGCGTTGGCTGATCTGCGCGGATGGTTTCTTCTGCCACCTCGTCGAGATAGCGCGTGTTCCCTCGCAGGGATTTCATCGCCGTATGATGCACGATGCCCAGCAGCCAGGCGATGAGGCGTCCCTCAGCGCGGAAGGTGCGGGCGGTGCGCCAGGCCGTGACGAGCGTGTTTTGAGTCACGTCCTCGGCGGTGGCGGGATCGTCTGTGAGGCGCAAGGCATACGCATACAGCCGCTGACCGTACCGTGCGTACAGGTCGCGCACGGCATCGTCATCGCCTGCTTGCATGCGATGGATCAGGTCAAGGTCTTCAGCGGATTGCGTCATGGCGGGCTGCGTCTCTTGCAGTTTCAAGGGAATGGTAAGTTCTGCTCGCATTGTATCTGCTTCTCAATGGTATGTACCAGCGAGATGGGAAAAGGTTCAAAATTAAAAACGCCCAGCACCAGCAGGACGTTTGCTTTCTTGTCTGATGGGATGGGAGTTACGGGAGCACGCCCCACAGTTCACCCAGGATCAGCAGTCTGGATTCGTCCACAAATTCCATAAAGTCGGTCTTGGTGGCGGAGTAGAAGGAGCGGACACCATATTTCGCCGCGTCCATGACAGCGAAGGGTTGGTCAGCATCCGCCTCCCAGAAGACGAGCAGGGGTTTGGACGAGGAAATCGCCATGACGAAGAACTCGCCCGAAGGATGTACCGCCACAGAGGCGACGCGGAACCGTTCTTTGGCGGGCAGGCCGAACATCTCGTCGGTCAGTTGAATCTCGCGCAGCTTCTTGCCCGTGGTCGCATCCCAGAATTGCAGAAGGTTGAAGTCGCTCAGTTCATCGGTCAGGATCACCTGGTCGTTGCCGAGAAATTTCACGTTGACGGCCACGAAGCGCTCCACCTTGAGCGTTTGATTGACCACTGCCCGTTCCACGTCAAAGATGAAGACGCTTTTGTTGCGTTCGCCTGCCAACGCCAGCAGCTTGCCATCGAGACTGACGTCTGCCACCATGCTGCTGTTGCCTGGCGCGTCGTAGCCCTGGATGCGTTCCAGGGTTTCGACTTCGTACAAATCCATGCCCGTGCGCGTGGGGACCAGGGCGCGTTCGCCGTCGGGCAGCAGATAGAGGCGTTTGTCGAGACAGCAGTACAGGTCGATCTTCTTGAGTTCGCGTCCGCTGGACAGGTCGAAGAGCGAAAGGCTGCCCTGGCCGAGGGTCAGGAATTTGTTATTCTTCAAAAATGCACCGTCGCTCCACGGGCGGTCGTCCGTCAGGCGCAGGGTCTGCATGGATTCGCCCGTTCCCGCCACATCGAGGATGGCGACGTAATCTGGCTGGACGAGGGCCGCGCGGCTCAGGTCGCTCGAAAAAATCCACAGCGGATGGCGCGGCCTCCAGGACGAGATGTCGAACGTGGATTGCGGCAGCCCATCGAAAATCAGCCTGGAGACGGGACGCAGGGCGGTCAAATTGTCAGTGGTGATCGGCTGGAGGGCGGAGATCGGGGTTTGAAGCGGCAGGGGATAGTTGGGCGTCGGCGTCGGGCGCGGTGTGTTGGTGGGCGTCGCAGTGGGCGGGATGGCTGTAGCCGCGGCTGTGGCCGTGGGGGTGTGGGTGTGTGGAGGCAGGGTCGGCTGTGGGGTGGCGTCGGGAGCGCAAGCCGTGAGCAATGTGACAGTGATCAGGAGCAATGGAAGTGCATATTTCATGTTGTGTCCTCGATGAAGGCTGAATGGTTTCTGGATATGGACAGACCACCGATTTATTGTATCGCTTTTATTCTCCCATCAAGACATCAATGGCTTGGTGCGCTTTTTGCAGGACATTTTCTGACACCCATAAAGACGATTCTGACAGGGTTTTCAACAATTGGTGTGCTTCACTACAAGTTGGGATCTGATCGTTGGCTGCGGCCCACAGCAACACTCCAATTGATCCATGAACTTCCAATCCTTGAGCCTCTGCAAATCGCCGCGCGCGCCCATCGTCGCTTAGAAGCCAGTCAGCCTGGACTTGTTGTGCCAATACAATGGCCTCTGCCTCCCCCAGATCGATCTCGTCGTTGACCAGCCTGCTTGCCTGACTGGCGGCATTATTTTCCAGCAGGGTGACTTTTATCCAGTTTGGGAGGGCAAGATTCTGGGAATTGCGTTTGAACTCATTTGCCACTTCGCGGGGAATCAAAATATCCCCTGCCGCTTCCAACAGGTTGACACAACCTGCCTCACTCAAGTGAAGCAGGGGGCCTGTATCGCACACTACAATACGCGTCACTTGGATGTCCCTTCTTGTTTCAAGGCCCATTCAATATCGGCTTGCTGATATTTTTCAGCCAGGAGGCGGTCGACCGCTGTTTTGGGGACGAGTCGAATCGACCCATCGGCTTCGACCAGGATTTCGAGCAGGTCGCCTTCCTGCAAGTTGGCCTTGCGGCGGGTGACGGCTGGCAGGGTAATCTGCCCATTGGAACGAACCTGTAAATATTCAGACATTTGAATCTCTTTCTGAATTCTGATTTCCTGAGAATTCAGAATAATGGTACGCGATTGCATGCAAAATGTCAACAAAAAACTCCCCACAAGAGTGTCTTTGTGGGGAGTTTCGAGGTCATTTATCAAATCCTAGATGTGAATGGCGCTGCCTTCCGCTGCGTGCGCCGCTTCCATGATCGCTTCGGAGAGCGTCGGGTGGGCGTGGATGTTGCGGGCGATCTCGTGCGAAGTCAGCTCCATCATGTGCGCCAGGGTCAACTCGGGCAGCAGTTCGGTCACTTCGGGGCCGATCATGTGCGCGCCGAGGATCTCGCCGTACTTCTCGTCAATGACCAGCTTGACGAAGCCCGCGTAATCGCCGATGCCGAGCGCCTTGCCGTTCGGCTGGAAGGGGAAGCGCCCGATCTTGACGGTGTAGCCGCGCTCTTTGGCCTGCGCCTCGGTCAGCCCGAACGAAGCGATCTGCGGCTGACAGTACGTGGCGCGCGGCATCATCTCGTAATCAAGCGTGACTGTTTCCGCGCCTGCAATAGTTTCAGCAGCCACGAGTCCCATCGCCGAGCCGACGTGCGCCAGCATGAGCTTGCCCGTCACGTCGCCGATGGCGTAGATGTTCGGGACGCTGGTCTGCATCTTTTCGTTGATCTCGATGAAGCCGCGCTCGCTGAGCTTGACGCCGACCTCTTCCAAGCCCAGCCCCTTCGAGTTGGGACGAAAACCGATTGCCACCAGGGCCTGGTCCGCTTCGAGGACGGTTTCCTTGCCTTCGGCGCTGACCGCGACCTTCACGCCCGTGGCCGTCGCTTCGACCGATTCGACCTTGTGCCCCGTCATGAACTTAATGCCGCGCTTCTTGAATTCCTTTTCGAGTTCCTTCGAGACTTCCTCATCTTCGAGCGGGACCAGGCGCGGCAGCATCTCGACGATGGTCACATCCACGCCGTAGGAGCTCCACACGGTGGAGAATTCCACGCCGATGGCGCCCGAGCCGATCACCACCACCGACTTGGGCAGCGTGGTCTGCAAAATGGCTTCCCAGTAGGTGACGACTTTCTGGCCGTCGATCTTCCATGCGGCGGGGGCGGCAGCGGATGCGCCTATGGCCACGATGATGTTCTTGGCAGATAACTCCGTTGCCTTGCCGTCCTTGTCTGTAACGGTGACAAGATTCGGCTTGGACAGGTTTGCCGATCCCATGAAAACAGCGATGCCGTTCTTCTTCATCAGGAATCCCACGCCCTTGGTCAGGCGGTCCGAGTTCTGGCGCGAGCGTTTGACGGCCACGCTGTAATCCAGCTTGAGGTTGTCCATCGAGAAGCCGAAGTCCTTGCCGCGTTCGCGCAGGATGTGGGCGATCTCGGCATTGCGCAGCAGCGACTTGGACGGGATGCAGCCCACGTTCAGGCATACGCCGCCCAGCCATTGCTTGTCCACGATGGCGACTTTTTGTTTGAGTTGCGCGGCGCGGATGGCCGCCACATAGCCCGCAGGCCCGGCACCGATAACAACCACGTCAAAATTTTCAGGCATTGGAATCTCCAGAGTTGGTTTTGAGTAAGTGCTGCCAATTTTACTACTGTTGGTTCGACCCTTTGTATAGATGAGAATGGGACGGATTAGTTGCACCGGAAATACGATAAAAAACTCCTTCTGCAAAGAAGGAGTTTAACTTTCTATTTCAGGTTTTGTCTCAGGAATTCGAAGGTGCGTTCCCAGGCCAGGGCGGCGGTGGAGGCGTCGAACTCGGGGCGATCCTCTTCCACGAACCAGTGACCGACATTCGGGTAGAGGTGCAGGGTCACATCCAGGCCCGCCGCCTTCATGTCCGCCTCCATTTGGCGGACGTATTCGAGCGGCTCCCACTCATCGACTTCGGCGAAATGTCCCAGCACCCTGGCCTTGATCTGACTGTAATCGGCCTCGCCCGCGCCGTAGAACTGGACCACGGCTTTTACGTCGGGTTCATTGGCGGTCACGGCCAGCGCCCAGGCGGAGCCCATCGAGAAGCCGATCACGCCGAGGGGCGCGCCCGTCTGCGCCTGGAGGTGCTTCACAGCCGCTTCGACCGTGTCACCCATCAATTCAAAGTTGTTTTGTTCCATGAACGCTTTGGCTTCATCGATGGTCCTGGCGATGCGGCCCTGGTACAGGTCGGGCGCGAGCACGGTGAAACCCTGTTCGGCCAGGTGGTCACAGACCAGCTTGAAGAAGGGTTTGAGTCCCCACCAGGCGTGCAGCACAAGCACGCCCGGGCCGCCGCTTTCAGGCGCGGATAAGTACGCGGCGGCGGTCTGTTCCTTAAATTTAAGTTGGATCTCTGATTTCATGGCTGGCTCCTTATTGGATAAAGTATCTCATGATCAATTGAGTCTCGGACGCATGTCCCGCCTCCACAAAGCCCGCCTCGCGAAAGGCGGAGGCGATGCCCATGTAACCCGCATAACTGTTTAATTTTTGCCCTGCCAGCTTGGACGATTGCATGTCGATGGGGTACCCTTCCACGATCTTTGCGCCGCGCTGTCTGGCGTGTTCCACGGCGCCGCGCACCATCTCATACATCAATCCCTGTTTGCGGACGGACTTATCTGCAAAGAAGCAAACGATCGACCAGACGGGCTGGTCATCCACGCGTTTGAGGATGCGCGAATTTTCGAGTGCGAGATAATTTTCGCGCGGACCGACCGAGCACCAGCCCACGGGCCTGCCGTCCAGGTAGGCGATCAGGCCAGGCGACAGGTTCTGGTCGGCCATTTGGCGCAGGATATCCTTCGTCCCTTCGCCGCGCAATTTTTTGAAGTCTGCGCGCTCCAGCCGCCAGAACATACACCAGCAGCCTGCGTATCCGCCGTGCGCGCCAAACAGGGTGACAGCGTCCTGCCATCGGTCCGAAGTCAGGGGGGACAGTTCAATTTGCAATTTGGACATCATGTTTTTTCCTTGACGCCATTATAATAGAAAATGTGTTCTATTTCAATAGACCTCTTGCATAAGTGCTCCCGCCGCAGTCCTCGGTGGCGGGGACGCCGCCTGGAGCAAGGCTAATTTATGACTTTTGCAAGGCATCTAATGAAAAAAGAAGGCGACCAAAGTCGCCTCTTCCGTGTTCATTTCTTGTGCGCCACCATCAGAAAAAGAGGGAAATCTTTTTCAACATCATCCACTTTTTTGTGGAGCACGACCGCAGTTGTGAAAGCGACCTCGCTGAAGCCTGCCGCCTCCGCCTGTCTCTGAAGTTCCGCCCGCTCGAAGCCGAGATGGACGTCCGTTGTCCCGTCGGTGTGGAAGGTGCCATCCTCTTTGTCGAGGTCTGCAACCAGCAGGATGCCGCCCGGCTCCAGCAGGGCGTGGAATTTACGCAGGATGTCCTGCGTGTCGTGGATGTGATGCAGGGTCAGCAGCGAGTAGGTGAGCTGGTAGCGCTCGGCAGGCAGTGGTTCAGCCGCCAGGTCAAGTTTTACGGGGCGCATGTTGGTCACACCTGCCGCGGCGATCTTTTCAGCCAGCACATCCAGCATGCCCTGTGAGGTGTCGGCCAGGGTGATCGGGCCCAGGTCGGCTTGCAGGGCGAAGCTGAGCAGCCCCGTCCCGCAGCCGTACTCAAGGGCAGACATGTCGGCTGTCAACGGAATCGTCCTGCGGATGGCTTCCGCCACCGCGTAGGCGCGCTCCACTTTTTTGGGATCGGAGTCCCAGTCTTTGGCGCGTTCATCGAAGTTTGTCATGGTGATTTTGTAGCGCAAATTGCCAATTTGCGCTACCCCCAATTCTCCAGCGTCTCCTTGACCTTCGCCAGGAACCAGTCGGCGGAGGCGCCGTCGAGGATGCGATGATCGAAGACGAAGGACAGATAGATCATCGGGCGGATGGCGATGGCGTCGTCGCGTGTCCCGCCTTCAGCGGGGATGACGACGACCCTTTTCTGCATCGCGCCGATGCCGAGGATGCCGCACTGCGGCTGGTTGATGACGGGGAATGCCAGCAGCGATCCGCTCACGCCGTGGTTGGTCAGCGTGAACGTGCCGCCTTTGACCTCGTCGGGTTGCAGCTTCTTGCTGCGGGCGCGGGCCGCCAGGTCATTGACCGCGCGGGCCATTGCCAGCAGCGACAGGTTGTCTGCGCCCTTGATGACGGGCACGATCAGCCCGTCCTCGCCGAGCGAGGTGGCCATGCCGAGGTTGATGGCTTTGTGGATCAGCAACCCCTCGTCGCTCCACGAGGAGTTGACGTTGGGGTAGGCTTTCAGTCCCGCCACGATGGCCGTCAGGAAATAAGCTGTGAAGGTCAGGTTGACGCCGTCGCGCTCGAAAGCGGCCTTGTTCGCGGCGCGATGCTTGACCACGCGGCTCATGTCCGCCTCCATGACGGTCAGCACGTGCGGCGAGGTGCGCTTGCTCATGACCATGTGCTCGGCGATGGATTTGCGGATGGGAGAATGTTTGATGAATTGGTCTTCGATTGAAGGTTGCAGGGTTGTTGCGTGTTGCGTGTTGCGACTTTCGACGTTTGACTTTTGACGGGTCACAAACGCCAAGACATCATTCTTGGTGATGCGTCCGCCCAAGCCTGTGCCCGTAACCTGATTTAGATTTACCCCATGCTCCGCGGCGATCTTGGCGACGACGGGGGAGATGAAACCAAGATCAGTGGACAGTGGACGGTGGACAGTGGATAGTGGAAGGTTCAAGGTTGAAGGTTGCGCTTCCGACCTTTGACTTTCGACTTTTGACAACGAAGTATTTAAAGCCTCCGCACTCTCCCCAAGTTTGCCGATCACCGCCAGCAACTCTCCAACCTTGGCAGGCTGTCCCTCCTGCATCTCGATGCGCAGGATCACACCCGAAGCGGGCGCGGGGATTTCGGTATCGACCTTGTCGGTGTTGACCTCCAGCAGCGGTTCCAGTTCATTGACCGAATCGCCAACCTGCTTGAGCCATTTGGTGATGGTGACTTCGTCGACGCCTTCACCCAGGCGGGGGACATATACGTTGGTTGTCATAAATTCTCCTCTTTTTTATCAACGAAGGACAGTAAGAAGCACGAGGCTTTTCCTTCGTGTCCTTTGTGTTTAATGTATCTCTGGATACTGCCCGGGATCCACTTCGCGCATCATTTCATAAACTGCATCGAAGATCGAATCCGCGTTGGGCTTCGACCAGTAATCGCCATCGCTGCCATAGGCGGGACGATGGGCCGTGCCGGTCAATGTCCGCGCGGGGGAGTCGAGGTGGAAGTAGCCGCCTTGTTTTTCGATGACTTCCTGCAGCATGTAAGCCGAGGCGCCGCCTGGCACGTCTTCATCCACGAACAGGATGCGGTTGGTTTTCTTTAAGGATTCGACAATCTTCCCGTGGATGTCGAACGGTAAAAGCGTCTGTACATCGATGACTTCCACGTCAATTTCAACCTTGCTCAACTTCTCCGCCGCATCCAATACGATGCGGCAGCACGCGCCGTAGGTGACGATGGTGACATCCCTGCCCGCGCGGATCGTTTCGGGCACACCGAGTGGAAGGGTCATCTCGGCGATGTTATCGGGCAGGCGTTCCTTGACGCGGTAGCCGTTCAATACTTCCACCACGATGGCAGGCTCGTCTGCCAGCAGGAGTGTATTGTAAAAACCAGCGGCGCGGGTCATATCGCGCGGAACCAGCACGTACATGCCGCGCACCAGATGAATAATGCCTGCCATCGGCGAACCCGAATGCCAGACGCCCTCCAGCCGATGTCCGCGCGTGCGCACGATGACGGGCGCCTTCTGTCCGCCCGCGGTGCGCCAGCGCAGGCTCGCAAGGTCATCGCTCATGATCTGCAAGGCGTAGAGCAGGTAATCGAGATATTGGATCTCGCAGATGGGACGCAGTCCGCGCATGGCCATGCCGATGGCCTGCCCCAGGATCGTGGCTTCGCGGATGCCCGTGTCGGTCACGCGCAGCGCGCCGTATTTTTCCTGCATCCCTTTGAAGCCCTGGTTGACGTCGCCCAGCCTGCCCACATCCTCGCCGAAGCCGATCACACGTGGGTCGCGGGCGAGGATGGCGTCAAAGGCGGCATTGACCACCTCGAATCCCATCACGGTCGGCGAGTTTTCCGAGTAGACGGGCGGCACGTTCTTTACTTTCAGCGCGGTGCCGCTGTACAGGTGCCCGCCATAGCGTTCAAAACCGAGGGTATTTTGTTCGTTCATCCATTGGATTAAAACCTGCTTGGATGGATGCGCCTCATTGCGCAATATTCTTAAAGCCTCATGCGCCGCGCTGTGAATGTCGCGCCGCGTAAACGACGGGAGGCCTGCCAGCCGATCTTTGAGTTGTCTCAACGCGGACGGGTCGGGGGAACTCCCCGCGATTTCTTCGAGCATGTCCGCCACCTGGGCGCGCTCCTGCTCCATCGGGGCCAGGTACGCATCCCAGGCGGTTTTGCGGAAGCGCTCCACAGTGGCGTAATCCTCTTTTTCAACGGCGACCAGCTCAGGCTCCGTGGCGATCTGGTTATCCAAAATCCAGCGGCGCATGCGCGTCACGCAGTCGAAATCCTGTTCCCATTGCAGGCGCTCGGGCGACTTGTAACGCTCGTGGCTGCCCGAGGTGGAGTGTCCCTGCGGTTGGGTCACATCGATGACGTGGATGAGGGCGGGGATGTGGAACTCGCGCGCGATCTCGGCGGCGGAGCGATAGGTTTCGAGCAGGGTGGGGTAATCCCAGGCGCGGACGGTGTAGTGATCGTAGCCGCGCTCGATGGTTTCAGGCGGCGCATTGGAGTCGCGCTCGAAGCCCTTGAGCAGGGTGCCGATATTTTCCTTGACCATCTGGAATTGGTTGGGAACCGAGATGCCGTAGCCGTCATCGTAGATGGTCAGGATGGCGGGGGCCTTGAGCACGCCGATGGCGTTGACCGATTCCCAGAACAAGCCTTCAGCGCTGGAGGCGTTGCCGATGGTGGCGAAGGCAATCTCGTTTCCGTTATCGGAGAAGGTTTGGGAGTCTTTTAATTCGGGCAGGTTGCGATATGCCACGGAGGCGTAGGCCAACCCGACTGCGCGCGGCATTTGTGCGGCAGTGGGCGAGACATCTGCGGCGACGTTGTACATCTGGGTCTGGTCGCGCCAGGAGCCGTCGGGGTTGAGGTTGCGCGAGGCGAAATGCGCGTTCATCGAGCGGCCGCCCGTGGCGGGTTCGTGTGCCAGGTCGGCGTGGGAATATAACTGGGCAAAAAATTCCTGGATGCTCATCACCCCCAGCGTGAACATCCAGGTCTGGTCGCGATAATAGCCCGAACGCCAATCCCCCTTGCGGAAGGCATGGGCGATGGCGAGGTTGGCCAGCTCCTTGCCGTCGCCGAAAATTCCAAATTTTGCCTTGCCACTCAATACTTCACGTCTGCCGATCAGGGATACCTGCCTGCTTTGATAGGCCAGGCGATAATCCTGGAGAATCTCTTCTTTTGAAAGGGGAAGTTCAATACCAACATTACCCTTTTTCCTGGGCATGGCGCTCTCCTGAATTTAGACTGGTTTAGGGGGATTATAACAAAGATGAAAGAGGAAAGATGAAAGAGGTTCATTAAGAATCGCTGTTATCGATCCGATTTGTACACGGATTCCGCGGAAGACACGGGGGAGAGAATTTTAAGATCACAGCCTTTGTGTTCTTCGTGTCCTTCGTGGTGAGGCTCTTTCCTTTCGGCGCTGGAAGGCTCAAAAAGTACGGGCGGACATTGCTGTCCGCCCGGGAAATCCTTGCGTTCGAAACTCGAAGGTTAGATATCGAGGTTGCGCACGGTCTTGGCGTGGGTCTGGATGAAGCGGCGGCGTGGGTCGACGGCGTCGCCCATCAGCATGTCGAAGGTGCGGTCGGCTTCGGCGGCGTCGTCCACGGTGACCAGCAACAGGGTGCGGTTCTAGGGGTTCATGGTCGTCTCCCAGAGTTGCTCGGGGTTCATTTCACCGAGGCCTTTGTAGCGCTGAATGCCAGCCTTCTCGCCGATCTCCTTCACCAGCTTGTCCTTTTCGCTGTCGCTGTATGCGTATTTGACCTGGTTCTTGTAGGCCACGCGGTAGAGCGGAGGCTGGGCGATGTAGAGATGCCCCTGTTCGATCAGGGCCGCCATGTAGCGGAAGAAGAAGGTCAACAGCAGGGTGCGGATATGACTGCCGTCCACGTCCGCATCGGTCATGATGATGGTGCGCCCGTAGCGCAGGCCTTCGAGGTCGAAGTTGTCGCCGATGCCCGTGCCCAGCGCGGAGATGAGCGCCTTGACTTCGTTGTTGCCCAGAATCTTATCGAGGCGGGCGCGCTCGGTGTTGAGGATCTTACCGCGCAGCGGCAGGATGGCCTGGAAGTGGCGGTCGCGGCCCTGTTTGGCCGAGCCGCCTGCCGAGTCACCTTCCACGATGTAGAGTTCGGTCTTGGTCGAATCGCGTTCGGAGCAGTCCGCCAGCTTGCCCGGCAAGGTCAGCGACTCGAGCGCCGACTTGCGGATGACCAGGTCGCGCGCCTTGCGGGCTGCATCGCGCGCGCGGGCCGAGGTCAGACACTTGGCGATGATCGCCTTGGCCGCCTGGGGATTTTCCTCCAGGAAGGTGCCAAAAGCCTCGCCCACCACCTGGGTGACGTAGGTCTGCACTTCGGGATTCATCAGCTTGACCTTGGTCTGCGACTCGAACTGTGGGCCCGGGTGCTTGACCGAGACGATGGCCGTCAGGCCTTCGCGCGTGTCGTCGCCCGAGAAGTTCGGGTCCGAGTCCTTGAGCAGGCCGCTCTTGCGCGCGTAATCGTTGATCACACGCGTCAGCGAGGAGCGCAGGCCGGTCAGGTGCGTGCCGCCGTCGATGGTGTTGATCGTGTTGGCGAAAGAGTACACTGACTCGGTGTAGGCATCCGTGTACTGGATGGCCGCCTCGATGCCGATGTTCTCGATTTCCTTCTCGACGTACACCACGGGATGCAGGTTTTCACGATTGCGGTTCAGGTAGCGCACGAAGGAGGTGATGCCGCCTTCGAAGTGGAAGGTCATCTGCCGGTCGTTGCGCTCGTCTACGAAGCGGATGGTCACGCCGCGCGTGACAAACGCCATTTCACGGAAGCGCTGGACGAGGGTGTCGAAACGATAATCGATATCCTCGGTAAAGATGACCTTGTCGAATTTGAAGGTTTGCTTGGTGCCGGTCTCGTCCTTGACCTTGCCGAGCATCTGGATGGGACCCTGCGGCACACCACGCTGGTAGCGCTGCTGCCACCACTTGCCGTCGCGCTTGACCTCGGTCACGGTCCACTCCGAGAGGGCGTTGACCGCGCTGACGCCCACGCCGTGCAGACCGCCGGAGACCTTGTATCCGCCGCCGCCGAACTTGCCGCCCGCGCCGATGACCGTCATGACCACGTCCAGGGTTTCCATCGGTTTGCCGTTGGCGTCCTTCTTGGTCGGGTGCGGACCGACCGGGATGCCGCGTCCGTTGTCTTCGACGGTCACGCTGCTGTCGGGGTGGATGATGATATTGATGCGCGTGCAGACACCGGCGAGCGCCTCGTCGATGGCGTTGTCGACCACTTCATAGACCAGGTGATGCAGGGCCTTGATATCCGTGCCGCCCACGTACATGCCCGGGCGTTTGCGGACGTGTTCGATCCCTTCCAGCGCCTGAATGGAACTGACGTCGTAGTTGTTCGTTTGTGCATTATCGGTCACAAATACCTCCAGAGTTGCGCCAGGGCGTCGGCGCCATAAGAACGTTTTATACGCGGGGTGCGGCTGCGCCGGCTTTCAACTTGTCGAAAATGATTTGCAGCCAGGCAGTCGTATCTCGATAGTAAATGAAGCTTGCAGACAGCAGGGCCGTGTTGATGAATGCGTGACCGAGGATCCCGACCAGCAGCATCCAGGAATTGGACTGGGGCATGCTCCACAGATAATTCAGGCCCATGTTGATGACCAGCACGCACAACACGAACAGGCTGCTGGTCGGCAGGGTAAAACGTGCCAGTCGCACGCCGGTGAAAATGGATGAGAACATGTCCTGGCTGCTCATGAAAATGCCGTGCCCGGCGAAGTAGAGCGGCACCACCAGCCACATGGACATGAAGCCAAGCACCAACAGCAGGCCCTGTCCGATCACGGGGCTGAATATGTACAGCAGGAAAAGGATAAGGAAGAGCGGCATCCCGATCCCAAAAGCCAGGATCGTGTACAGGATCGAGAGCGAGAACGACTGCCCGACCGCCGCCAGGTGCACTTTTTCGCCTTTTGGCATGACCAGGGAGGCCACCCAGCGGTAATACACTGCGCCGCCCAGCCAGCCGACCACGGTGAACAAAAGACCCCAGCCGAGGATGCCTTCGAGGCTTGCAACCGGGATGATTTGTGGCAGCCCAAGCGGGTTGTCTGCGGGCTGTATTCCGCGCAGCAGGCTCGAGATGCCGATGGGAAAAGTGCTCAGGGAGGAGAACAGGTTGAAGTTTTTTGCAAAGTCAGCGTAATAGGTGAACACCTGCTCCAGGGTTGTGGTGGGGACGCTGGGCATTTCCGCCAGGCTTTGGTTCAGCTCGGAAGCGGGCAGCAGCACCTTCTCGATGTTCAGGCGCGGTCCAAGCCACAGGAACAAGTCCAGCGCCAGCGGCAGGAGAATCACCGCAAGATGGGTGGAGATGGTGTCAAATCCTGCCTTGATCGCGCTGATCACACTGGGGGGCGGGGGGAGTGTTTCGAGCCGGGGCGCTTCCATAATAACCGTTTGATTCTACCATACCGCCTGCTTTATCCGCAAATCTGTTCTATACAGCGCGCGCAAATGCAAAATATGCCGGGATCCCTGGGATTCCCGCCGCGGCATCGAATATGGATTGGGGTAAAATGCCTTTGAGATGCAGCAAGACCAGACCTCCTCCCAGCCCGATGCCAGCCGTGTTGGCGTTTTAACGGCCGCCGTTCTGCTGACTTTTTCGCTCACGCGCGTTCTGCCGGCGCCTGAGTTCACCATGAGCCTGCAATTGCCCGGCTTCTATTTCGCCATTCCGGTGACCCTGGGGTTGGGCATGACTTTACTGGCAGCGGGTTTGACCGCCTCGGGCATGGATTGGGTGCTCCGTCCGCATCCCGGCCTGCAAGGGACGCCCAGCATCGACCACTGGCTGCTTCCCACCCTGACCACCCTCGTGGTCGGCGCCACCCTGACCCTGATCCCCGACCTGACCGCCTGGTGGTTGGGCTTTGCCGTGAGCGCGATCCTGTTGCTGCTGGTCTTCCTGGCGGAATTCGTCGTGGTTGAACCGGCGGCGCCTCAATACGCCATTGCGCGCGCCGGCTTGACGGCGCTGGCGTATGCCCTGTTCCTGATCCTGGCCGTGTTCCTGCGCCTGGCGGGTGCGCGATTGTTCGTGCTGGTGCCCGTGCTCTTCCTGGGCGCGGGCCTGATCTCTCTGCGCATCCTGCACCTGGATGGCACCAATCACTGGGATTTCCCCTGGGCTTCGGGGATCGGCCTGGCTTGTGCGCAATTGGGGGCGGGCCTGCATTACTGGCCGATGATCCCGCTGCAAATGGGCCTGGCATTGACGGGGGTGCTCTACGCGCTGACGACCCTTTCCATCAACGTGACCGAGGGGATTCCCGCGCGCCGCGCGTCGGTGGGGCCGCTCCTCATCCTGGCCGCGACGTGGGGCGCCTCCGTGTTCCTGCGGTGATTTCCACGCTGCGGATTGCTCCCGAACACTGGCAGACCATGCGCGCGTACGTGGAGGAAAATGCGCCGTTGGAGGCCTGCGGCCTGTTGGCGGGACAAAATTCCCAGGTGCAGGCCGTGCTCCTTGTGCGGAATCAGGCCCAAAGTCCGCTGCGTTTCGTGATGGAACCTCTCGAACAGTTGCACGCCCTCGAGTGGATCGACGAAAACAGCCTGGACCTGCTCGGCATCTTCCATTCCCATCCTGCTGGACCCGAAATCCCATCCGAAACAGACATCGCCGAAGCGGCCTATGAGGTGGTGCAGGTCATTTGGTCGCGCCCGCAGGGAGTCTGGCAGGCGCGCGGATTTTGGATCAAAGCGGGACGAACCCTTGAGGTGGCGCTGGAGGTTGGCCCGCCCGAGTAACCATCCCATTCGATTTGTGTTTCTTACTATTGACCATTGGAGAGAACAGCTCAAGGAGAGAAGTACAAATGCAAATTTTGCTTGCGATCGGAATCGTAACCCTGGCGTACGTGATCGGCTCGATCCCCTTCGGGTTATTGATCGTTAAGTTGATGACAGGCAAGGATATTCGGAAGGTGGAAAGCGGGCGTACCGGTGGAACGAATGCCATGCGCGCCGCCGGTTTTTGGGCCGGGCTGATGACCGCACTGATGGACATCCTGAAAGGCGCCGTCGGCGTGTGGATTGCACGCGCGGTGTTCCCTGATAATGCCCTGCTGCACGTGCTGACGCCCCTGGCGGCCATCCTGGGGCACAATTACTCGATCTTCCTGATCGAACGCGACGAGCAGGGACGCTTCGTGCGCCTGCGCGGCGGAGCGGGTGGGGCGCCCTCGGTGGGCGGGGCAATGGGGCTGTGGGCGGCCTCCGTGCTGATCATCGTGCCGTTGGGGGCGGTGGTGTTCTTCACGCTGGGCTATGCCTCGATCACAACCATGAGCGTGGCGCTCTTTGCCATCATCGTTTTTGCCATCCGCGGACAGTGGGTTTACGTGCTGTACGGGGTGCTTGCGGAACTTCTGCTCATCTGGGCGCTGCGGCCCAATATCAGGAAGCTGTTCGCCGGGACCGAACGCGTGGTGGGCATCAGCCTGCATGGCAGGTTGAGGGCCAAAAAGGAAAAGGAAAGCGCCGCCGAAGCGGTGAGCGAGATGGATTGAAATCCCTCGTCAATGGATAAGCCCCCGTCATTCAGGTGACGAGGGCTTATTATTTTGGGATGTAAACGGAGTGGTTTATTCCCCTTCGACTTCGTTCTGCATCTGCACGACCAGCGCCCGCAGGTTGCGTTCGTGCAGGGTCTGGGCCAGGCCGCCGAGGTACACGCGGCTCTTGCCGCATTCCTCGATCTTGACCGTTTCGAGGAATTCATCGGGGGCGCGCCGACGGGCGGCGGTCTTGGCGGCCTTGCGGATGGCGGTCAGGTAGTTCAGGTTTTCCTTCACGGCCGCGTCGATCTCGCCGCGCAGGATGATGTCGCCGTGGCCCTGGATGATGTTCTCCAGGCCCATGCGCCCGATCTTCTTGATGGTGGCCATGTTCTCTTCCAGGTCGCCATCCACCACGTAGGGCAGGGGCATGAAGGCGTCGCCGGCGAAGAGGACACGGTCCTCCTCCACCAGCACGCTGATGCCGTCCCCGCTGTGGCCGACGGCGGGGGACATGATCAGGTTCTTCTTGCCGACCCGCAGGGTCACCTCACCCGAATCAAAGGTGATGTGCGGCAGGACGATCTTCACCTGGCGCAGCAGGTTGTTCTGTTTGCGCGCGGCCTCCAGTGAGGGCTTGCCGCGCGTCTCGAGCAGTTCGCGGCAGCGCGAATGGGAAATCACGGTCGCGCCGGGGAAGAAGCAGTTGCCCCAGGCGTGATCCGCGTGGTAATGGGTGTTGATGACGTAGCGAATGGGTACGCCGAGTTCATGTTCGATGAATTCGCGCATCCCGATGGTCTCATCGGCGAGCGCCAATGTGTCGATGACCACCGCCCATTGCGGCCCCGCAACGACCCCCGCCGTTACCTGTGCGTAAACTTCGCTTTGAAACCAAAATACATTTTCTGAAACACGTTCCCGATGCATATTTAATCCTGGGGAAAATTTTTCTTATTGATAGCACAGGTATGGGGTAAAAGTCAAGTTGTATATACAAATTTGTCGATTTTTTTACCATTCTGCCTGTTCATGGATAAAACATGTACATTTCCTTGCATTTCCGGCGTTTGACTTGCCTCCCCCCTTTGACCGTGATACACTCTAATCGCAATGACAGTGGATATGCTTGTCGTCACTCCCATCCCTGCTGTTGCAGATGCCATTCGACGCAATCTGCAGGAGACCGGGCCGTATCGGATCCATATCGTCAACAACAAGGCGGCCGCAGTCGTCAAGGCCGACGAGTTTTCCTGTGTGCTCGTGGTGCTCGATCTTGACCTTGGGGAGACGTGGGTGATCGAGATCGGTCAGGCCATACGCACCATCAACCCGAAAGTCAAGATCGTTGTGCTCTGCCAGGATGAAGTTCCGCCCGCCCTGGATCCCATTCATCCGTGGACGCTGTTACGCAAGCCGTTTTATGTGAAGGACCTGCTTCGGACTTTAAAGAATGCCGATGGTGAATCTGTGGATGTAAATGTGATCGACCTTCCGTGGTTGCAGGATGTGACGGTTGCCGCCCAACACTTGACCCGTATCACGTTGGAAAGCTCGGCACAGGCAGCCCTCATCACCCGTAAGAATGAATTGTGGGCCTATGCGGGCGGCCTCTCGCAAAGCGCGGGCAAGGAAGTGGCCCAGACCGTCACCCGTAACTGGGACGGGCAGAAGGGCAGCGACCTGCTGCGGTTTATTCGTCTCGAAAGCACGCGCGCCGAGCACATGCTCTACGCGACGCGCCTGGCCACCGACGTGGTGCTGGCGCTGGTATTCGATGCGGAAACCCCCTTTAGCACCATCCGCACGCAGGCCAACCAGTTGATCAGCTCGATCGGCCCCGACAAGCCCGAGGGCAGCCGCCCGACTCCCGCCGCACCTCCCGTCCCGGCAGCGCCGGTTGCGGCCGCGGTGGAGGAATTCGAAGATGACGACAGCATCGAGGTGCCGCTGATCACGGATATCCTCAAGAACGTCCCCGTCCCCAATCCATCCCCCAAACCGCTCCGCGAAACGGACTTGCCCGCCATTTCAGAGGAATACACCTACCCCCTGGGCGAGATCCGTCAATCGGTCCCGCGCCCGGAGGTGGGAACGTACAGCCGCGAGTCCTCTCCAGCCGTGCGGCTCGGCGACTTGATGATGTCGAGTCCGCCTCCCCTGGATGAGACCATTCCCTCCCAGGCCACGCTCAGCGAGGTGGATGTCACCGCGCCGTCCAAGCCCAGGCAGCGCCCCGAGACGCCCGTGGCTAGGCCGAAGCCAAACGAACTGGCCGAGACCCGTCCCAGCCCAACCACCGAGGCTGCCCGCCGTATCACGATGGAGCCGGTCACAGCCGGGTTGTACCACCTGACTTATGCCTGCCTGCTGGTCCCGCGTTTCTCCGCCCATTACCTGACCGGTGACCTGGCCGACCGACTGGCTGAATGGCTCCCGACAATTTGTGTGGCCTTCGGCTGGCGGCTTGAATACCTGGCGGTGCGCCCCGAGTATCTGCAATGGGTCGTAAACGTGCAGCCCAACACCTCACCCGGCTACCTGATGCGTGTCATGCGCCAGCAGACCTCCGAAAGGATCTTTGGAGACTTTACACGCATGAGGAAGGAAAATCCATCGGGAGATTTCTGGGCGCCTGGTTACCTGATCATGGGCGGCACCCAGCCGCACCCGCCGCAACTGGTACGCGATTACATCAAACAGACGCGCGAACGCCAGGGCCTTTCCCAACCGCGTAAATAGCGGAATTCAAAGCCGGGAGCGCAGACCGCTTGAAGCGCTCTGCGCTTTTCTTTTACCCACCCACCCCTAAAAAATATGCCTCCCACACTTTTCCTGATCGACGGCCATGCGCTGGCCTACCGCATGTACTTTGCCCTGACCGCCGGCTCCTCCAGCCAGCGCTGGCAGACCTCCAAAGGCGAACCGACCGCGGGCATTTATGGCTTCGCGCGCGAGTTGCTGCGCATCCTGGAGCAGGAGAAGCCCGAGTACCTGGCCGTGGCTTTCGATACGGGCAAAACCTTCCGCGACGAAATCTTCCCCGCGTACAAAGGCACACGCGCCAAGATGCCCGATGACCTGCGACCGCAGATCGAACGCATCCGCGAGATGGTGGATGCCTTCAACATTCCGCGCCTTGAAATGGAAGGCTACGAAGCGGACGATGTGCTCGGTTCGGTGGCGCGGATCGCCGCGGAGCAGGGGCTGGGCGTCAAGATCATCACCGGCGACCGCGACCTGCTGCAACTGGTCAACGAGCGCACGGTGGTCTACCTGGCGGGCGACGACAAAACCTACATTACGACCGCGGATGTGCAGGCCAGCAAGTTCGCCGTGCGCCCCGACCAGGTGGTGGATTACAAGGCGCTGGTCGGCGACGCGTCCGATAACATCCCCGGCGTGCCGGGCATCGGCGAGAAGACCGCCAACAACCTGCTGGCGAAATTCGATAACCTCGACAACATCTACGCCCACCTCGACGAGGTGGAGAATCGCTGGCGGGCCAAGCTGGAGGCGGGCAAAGAGTCGGCCTACATGAGCCGCGACCTGGCCACCATCCACACCGACCTGGCGATCCCGCTGGATCTGGAACATGCCCGCGCCGCTCACTACGATCCTGCCGTGATTACGGCCTTCTTCGAACAACTCGAATTCCGCACGTTGATCAAGACCCTGGAGCGTCTGTCGAGCGGGGAGGCTCCTGCATCTGCGGGGAAGTCGCCTGCTGCCTATAAAAAAGACCAGCAGATTTCCATGTTTGTAAATGAGCCGCAGGTCGTGTTTTCTGCACCCGTGACCAGCCGCATCGAAGTGCGGGTCGTGGATACGGCGGAGAAACTGTCGGCGCTGGCGGCGGAACTGGCCGAGGCGGAGGTGATCGCCTTCGACACGGAGACCACCTCAACATCCGAGATGGAGGCCGAGATCGTCGGCATCTCGCTGGCGGTGCGGGCGGGGCAGGGCATCTACATCCCCGTAGGGCACATCGCGGGGCCGAACCTGCCGGTTGCGGATGTCATCAAAGCCTTGCGCGGGCCGATGACGAATCCCAAGATCGGCAAGGTGGCGCATAACGCCAAATACGACTACATCATCCTGGCGCGCAACGGTCTGACCGTGACGCCCGTCACCTTCGATACGATGATCGCCGAGTTCGTGGTCGACCCATCTTCGCGGCATCTGGGGTTGAAGAATCTGTCCGAGGTGCGCCTGGGGGAGGAGATGACCCATATCGAGGAGTTGATCGGCAAGGGCAAGAAGCAGATCAGCATGGCGGAGGTGCCCGTGGAGACCGCCGCCGCGTATGCCGCCGCCGATGCCGAGACTACCCTGCGCCTGATGCCCATCCTGCAAAAAGAAGTCGAGCGCGTCAACGGCATGAAGGTGATGCAAGAGATCGAGATGCCCTTGATCTCTGTGCTGGCCGGGATGGAGATGAGCGGCATTTTGCTGAACCTGCCCTTCTTCGCAGAGATGTCGACGGAACTGCAGGGACGCATGGCCGAGATCGAGAAGCGCATCTTCGAACTGGTCGGAAAGCCTTTCAACATTAACTCGACCCAGCAGCTTTCGGATGTCTTGTTCACCCGCCTGGGATTGCTGCCGCCCGACCGCGGCAGGAAGACCGCCAGCGGACATTACTCCACATCGGCGGACGTGTTGGAGGCCTTGAGCGGCAAACATCCTGTGGCGGATCTGGTGCTGGAGCATCGCGAGTTGTCGAAACTCAAATCCACCTACGTGGACGCGCTGCCCGCCGCAGTGGATTCGAAGACGGGCCGCGTGCACACTTCCTACAGCCAGACGGGCGCGGTGACGGGACGGCTTTCTTCCTCGAACCCCAATTTGCAGAACATCCCGATCCGCACCGAGGAGGGACGCCGTGTGCGTAACGGTTTCATCGCGGCAAAGGGCAACGTGCTGCTCTCGGTCGATTATTCGCAGATCGAGCTGCGCATTGTGGCGCACATGGCGGAGGATGAGGGCATGCTGGCCGCCTTCCGCGCGGGACAGGACATCCACGCCACGACGGCGGCAGCGGTCCACGGCATCCCGCTCGAACAGGTGACCAAGGACATGCGCCGCCACGCCAAGGCCATCAACTTTGGGCTGATCTACGGCATGTCGGCCTTTGGCCTGACCCGCACCACCGACCTGACCCTGGCCGAGGCCGAGGATTTCGTCAAGGCCTATTTCAAGCAATTCCCCGGCGTGAAGAAGTATTTGGATGGCATCCGCGACCTGGCCGCGAAGCAGGGCTATGTCGAGACCCTGCTTGGGCGGCGGCGCTACTTCCCCGCTTTGCAGGGCAGCCTCAATGTCCAGGTGAAGAACCGCGAGGAGCGTGAGGCCATCAACGCGCCCATCCAGGGCACGGCGGCGGACATCATGAAGATCGCCATGCTGCAGATTCCTGGCGCGCTGGCGAAGGCCAACCTCAGCGGCAGGATGCTGCTGCAGGTGCATGACGAACTCGTGCTGGAATGTCCGCGCAAGGAAATGGAGCAGACCGCCCGCGTTGTGCAGGAGACCATGTCCGCGGCCTATCCGCTCAGCATTCCGCTTTCGACCGAGGCGCGTTACGGCGCCAGTTGGGGCGGGATGACGGTGCTGTAGGCCAGCCTGCCAATTCGACCTGCGGTTTTGCTCCGTCATCGAATTGGCAATTTCCACCCACTAAAGATAAAATATCCCTGTCGACTTTGCGCACTCTTTGATGAAACAGTAGAGATTCGTTATGCCTGGACGAGAAGACGTCTTTCAGAAAGCCATGAACGAGGGGCATTCCGCAGCCTGGGACCAGGAATGGGAGAAAGCCATCCATTCCTACCGCATGGCCCTGCAGGAATTTCCCGATCATCCCAAGGCGCTCAACAGCCTTGGCCTGGCGCTCTTCCAAGTGGGGCAATTCGAGGAGGCGTTGCAAACGTACCAGTACGTCGCCAAGATGGCGCCCAACGATCCCGTGTCTTTCGAGAAGGTGGCCCAGATCTCCGAACGTCTGGGTGACCTGAAGATGGCCGTGGATGCAGCCATGCGTTCCGCCGACCTGTACATCAACCAGCGCGATGTCGAGAAGGCCATCGAAAACTGGGTGCGCGTCACCACGCTCAACCCCGATCACGCCGCCGCCCACTCGCGCCTGGCGCTGGTCCACGAGAAACTTGGCCACCCGCAACAGGCCGTCACCGAATACCTTGCCATTGCCAGCATCTTTCAACGCGCGGGCAATGGCGACAAGACGCAGGAGATGGTCAACCGGGCCCTGCAGTTGCTGCCCGGCAGCGCCGAGGCCAGCCAGGCCCAATCCCTGCTCCAGACGGGGCAGTTGCTGCCCAAGCCCGTGCGCGGCAAGGGCGGGACGGGACCCATCCGCATGGCGCAGGTCAAGCAATTGAAAAGCCCGAAGCCGACCGATTCGGGCCTGGACCCGCTCATGGAGGCGCGCCAAAAGGCGTTATCCCAGCTGGCGGAAATCCTCTTCGAATATTCCGACGAGAGTCCCGCCGCCTCGCAGGAGCGGCGCGGCATGGCCGCCATCATGCGCGGCACGGGACAACTGGCCATGCAGAATGCCGAGCAGACCAAGGTGGTGCTGCACCTCGGCCTGGCCATCGATGCCCTGACCCGCAACCAGGACGCCCAGGCGGCCGAAGAGTTGGATCGCGCCCTCGAAGCGGGATTCAGCCACCCGTCCCTGTATTTCCTGCTGGGTTTGCTGCGCAGCAAGAGCGAGCGCATCGAGAGCGCCCAGCGCCACATCCAGCACGCCGTCAAACACATCGATTACAATCTGGCATCCCGCCTGCTGCAGGGTCAGCTTATGAACAGAAAGGGCCAGACCCGCGACGCCTCCATCGAATATCTCGAAGCCCTGCGGCTGGCCGATGCGATGATCGTGCCCGCCGACCAGTCGGACGAGATCCGCCAGATGTACGAGCCGCTGATCGAGGCCCAGCAGAACCAAACGGACGAGGAGGCCTGCCGCCGATTGTGTGAGAACGTCAATGGCTTGCTGGTGCGCTCCGACTGGCGCGACCAGTTGCACAAGGCCCGCGAACAGATGCCGAAGCAGGATGGCGGAACGATCATGCCCATCGCCGACGTGCTCATGCAGGCCCAATCCAGCCAGGTGCTCGAGTCGATCAATCGCGTGCATCAACTGGCGCGTATGGGCTTCCTGCGTCCCGCCATGGCGGAGGCCTTCGATGCGGTGCAGCATGCGCCCACCTACCTGCCGCTCCACAACCTGATCGGCGAGCTGTTGATCCAGGAGGGGCGCTCACAGGAAGCGATCACGAAATTCAGCGTGGTGGCGCATGCCTACAGCGTGCGCGGGGAGGTGGCCCAGGCCACCAAAATCCTGCGGCGCGTCATCCAACTTGCGCCGATGGACCTTTCCGCTCGCAACCGCCTGATCGACCAGCTCGTGGCGCGCGGCATGGTGGACGATGCCATCAGCGAATACCTGGAACTGGCCGAAATTCATTACCGCCTGGCCGAGTTGGACATGGCCCGCAAAACATACACCACCGCCCTGCGGGTGGTGCAGCAGTCGAACGCCGACCGTGGCTGGAATGTCCACATCCTGCAGCGCATGGCCGATATTGACCTGCAGCGCCTGAACTGGAAACAGGCCCTGCGCGTCTTCGAGCAGATCCGCACCCTGCGCCCCGACGACGAAAGCGTGCGCAAGAACCTGGTGGAACTCAACCTGCGCCTGGGACAGGAGTCGCAGGCGTCGACGGAACTGGAGGGATTCGTCACCTACCTCGAAAGCAAGCACCAGACCGAGAAACTGCTCAAGTTCCTGGAGGAGCTGGTGGCGGAGCACGAGGATCAACACATGCTGCGGCGATCCCTGGCCGAACATCTGCATCGCGCGGGCCGCATGCCGGAGGCCGTTGCGCAACTGGACATCGTCGGCGAAGCCCTGCTGACCTCGGGCAGGAAGAAGGAAGCCACGGAAGTCATTCAACGCATCATCCTGATGGACCCGCCCAACGTGGAGGATTACCGTCAGTTGCTGATACAGATGCAGCCGGGCAATTCATAGATCAGAACCAGTCCCCGCTCAGGCGGGGACTTTTCATCGTTCGTGATCCACGGCTTGTCCTCTGCAATCCAATGTTCCCGCTGGAATTGCAGTCCACCGGATCCTGGATATTGCCTTGCATGAAAAAAGGCCGACGATTAAAAATCGTCGGCGAGCATGGGTTGCTCCCGCTGGATTTGCAATCCGCCAGGAGCAACAGCGGGGATTTTCATCAGGCGTTAACCATACGGCTTATAATCTGCGCATACACACTGCATACGGAGACCCCATGCCCAAAACCCAAAACCGAGCCGTCATGACCTGGCTCCTTATTTTTGCCTTTTTCGTGGCTTTCCTGGTCGTGTGGGGCGGCTACACCCGCCTGACGCGCTCGGGCCTGTCCATCGTGGAGTGGAACCCGATCAGCGGGACGCTGCCTCCGCTGGGCGAGCAGGCCTGGCGAGAGGAATTCCTCAAGTACCAGCAGACGCCCGAGTACCTTCACGTCAACACCTCCATGACGCTGGAGGAATATCAGTTCATTTTTTTCATCGAATGGTTCCACCGCCTGCTGGCGCGCGGCGTTGGCCTGCTGTATGCCATCCCTGTGTTCTACTTCCTCTTCACCAAACGCATCCCGTGGAAGGAATTCGGGATCTACTTCGTGATGGGCATGCTCTTCATTTTGCAGGCTTTTGCGGGCTGGTACATGGTCGCCAGCGGATTGGTGGATCGGCCCTCGGTGAGTCATTATCGCCTGACCATTCACCTCTTCCTGGCGCTGACTCTGCTGGGCCTCAGCTTCTGGACGGCGGTCGGCCACCTGCGCGGATTTCCGCAGGGACGGGCGGGCTATTCCCTGCCCTGGAAGTTATCCGTGGTTGTCTTCGTCATCCTGCTGATCCAGATCGCCTACGGCGGCCTGACCGCGGGATTGAAGGCGGGTCACGTCTCGAACACCTGGCCGTTGATGTTCGGCCAGCTTGTCCCGAAGGGCCTGCTCAGCGCGCTCGAACCCTGGAGCCTGAACCTGTTCGAGACGCCCCAGACGGTGGCCTTCATCCATCGCTGGTTCGCGTTTGCGGTGCTGGCATTGGCGTTGTGGGCTTATTTCGCAGTGGGGAAGGGGCAGGGCGAGGTGCGCAAATCGGCGCTCGTCCTGGTGGGGCTGGTTGCGGCGCAGGTCCTGTTTGGGATCGGGGTGGTCATATTCAACGTCCAGCTCGCCGTGGCCCTCTTCCACCAGATGATGGCCATCCTGCTGTTCCTGGCTGAGTTGTATCTCATCCACGCGGCGCGCAGGGCCGAGCAGATGGCCTGATCGTAAAAAGCCCGTGCGGATTGCCGATAAAAAAGCTGTCGTGGATTGCAAATCCACGATAGCTTTTAATTCAATCGTCCGAGCGGCAGTTATTATTCAGGTCGCAGGTGACGGGGGGAGCGGGACAGGCCAGCGGGGCGGAGGGATCGCGCGCGTAGACCTGCGCCCCCCCGTTTTCGTCCAGCGTGAAGATGACCAGTGCATCCAGGTAGACGGACTTTCGATTCGAATCCGCGCCAACACAGCCGATGACGATGGCGTCCGCGCCGTTGGGGAACAGCCTGATCTTCTTGCTGGGAAGCAGGATGCCCAGATTCTCGTTCGGGGTCAACAGCCTGAACGCCAGGCGCGGAAAAGCCAGGGTGCGGTAGGGATAGGCGTTGTCGGGTTCGCCCTTGTCCTTGTTGTAGAAACGCGGATAGAGCACGCGCCCGAAGGCCACCTCGGCGGACGGCTGTTTCAGGAATGCATCCAACTTCGCGGAGGTCAGGCCCGCCTCCGCGAAGTACCCAGCTTCCTGCAGGGACTCCAGCGCGGCGGCCTGGGTCGCATCCGTGTAGCGCGGCGGATACAAGGCTTCGCTCCAGGTGGGGCTGAGTCCGATCAGCGCGAACAGCCCGAGGACGCCCGCCATCTTCCAGGCAGGCGGCCAGCGGAACTGGTCCGACGGCAGGGCTGGGATGGTTTCTTCGGCGGGAGCCCCGCGGGTGAATAGGGCCAGCGCGAGGATGGCGATCTCGACCAGCCCGAACAGGTAATAGACCAGCACGACCCAGTCCACGGGGACAACGTAGCGTCCGCCCGAGGTGCGCCCGAGTGTGTTGGCGAGTTGATAAGCCAGGAACAACAGCAGCGGCGCGAGGCCCGCCAGGCGCGCGCGCTTCCAGGCCATGCCGACGCCAAAGGACAGGATGCCCAACTGCATCAACAGGAAGGCGGCCTCGGGCGCGGGGAATGTCCGATCCCAGGCGCGGTCCCAGTAGGGGTAGGTCTCCTTCAACAGGTAGCGCAGGTCGTGCCATTCGAAGGAGGCGGGCAGGCACAGGAAGGAGGTCAGCAGGTTGTTGTACATGCCCTGCACCACGAAACCAGGCCCGGGCGGGGAGGCGGGTGGGGGCGTGAGTTCGAACGGCAGGGGCGACATCAAGGCCGAGGAAGCGGGTTTCAGCGCGTCCGGGCCGTTGAAGTCGAAGTGATAACGCACTTCGAGCACCCTGATAATCTTGAGGTAGTACATCTCCAGGATGGAGGTCTCATTGGCGATGCCCCAGGGGTAGAGGCTGGCGATGAACATCGCCGCCAGGACAACCGACAGGCCGAAAGCCGTACGCAATCTGCGCCGATACAGAATCCACAGGAACAGCAGGATCGGACCGAGGGCGAACAGGGCGTTGGTGCGCGTCAGCGAGAGCAAGGCCACCAGTCCGCCTGCCCAGAACACGTACAGGCGATTCTCCGCAGGACGCCTGAGCCATTTGACGGTCAGCCAGGTGAGCAGGGCCATGCCCACCGCGGTTGGGAAGTCGGTTAGCAATTGCTTGGGGCTGGCCAGGTCGGTGAAGGCCGCGCTGAAGATGCCGTTGACCCCGCGCAGGGCGATCAGCACGGCCAGCCCAATTCCCAGCGGACGCCCCGAGAGCTCCTTGCCGATCAGGTACACGAACATCACCAGGACCGCCAGCAGGGCGGCTTGCAGGTTGGCCACGTCGGTGTAGTTCTGGCCGACGGCCATGTGCAGGAAGACCAGGGCCTGCATGTAGAGCGGACGTTCGAAGGCAAAGTGCGAGTTCAGGCCTTCGCCGATCAGCAGGTATTGGCTGCCCAGGTCGAAGAAGGAAGCATCCGAGAAGGGATAGTATTCACGGTTGGGCGCGTAGGGCCCGGGGTTGAAGTAGCTGGGCGGCGTCGGTTGGCTGACCCAGAGGAGCGCGGCCAGGATCCAAATGACGAGCGGCAGCCACAGGTCGAGGCGTTGGATGCGCGCCAGTTTCGGCTCGGCCAGGTGGAATCCCAGGGCCGCCAGCAGGCCCAGCAGGATCTGCCATCCCAGCATGGGGACGCTGGCGGCGTAGCGGTATTCCTCGTAGCGCCCGGGCAGACCCCAGGTGTAGGCGGCCCACAACGCAAGCACAGCAACGATCATGCCCAGCGCCACCAACAGGGCCGTCCTGCGCGAGCGCAGCGCGGTCCTGGCGCTTTCGGGTTGAAATTCATATTCAGCCAGCAGGGAGAGCAGCGCCAGCAGCCCGCTGAAGAAGGCCAGCCAGGCGATGAGCGGATGCAGACGCTCGAAATAAATTTGCGCTTCCTGGAAGCGATAGGCGGGCAGGCAGGCCAGGCTTCCGCTCAGGGCGAAGATTCCCAGGCTGGACCAACGCAGCCATTTTGCCGAGAGAAGCGTCCAGCGCGACTCAGCCCAGGCGGGGGAGCGCCAGGCCTGCCACGCGAAAGCGACCAGCCCGAGGGCGGCCAGCGTCCCCGCAGAAAACAGGATCAGCCACTCGGTCGAGAGGCCGCTCAAAAATCCGCGCGCGGGATCGGAGGAGGCTGCTCCCATCGCAAAGGAAGCCGTCCACAGGGATAGTCCCGCCGCCAGGCCGAAGCAGGCCAGGACGAGGCGGGGACGTTTCCAGGGGGAATGAGCGGAGGGGGAAAGGGTCATGTGGGATCAGGCTTTTTCGTCCCGACGACTTTCTCGGGACTGAGAAAAGCGCCGAGCAGGCTGAGCCCAAGTTTAACCAGCATGACGAAATAATAAAAGGGATGGAACCAGAACGGATAATCGCGCGCCAGGTTCTTGCGGTAATACAGGAAGTAGGAACGATGCCAGTGGTAGATCGCAAAATACGGACGCTTGCGCGAGCCGCCGTGACCGCCGATGTGGATCACGACCGGGTCGGGCACGTAGAAGATCTTCCAGCCGGCCTGGCGCGCCGTGAAACAGTAATCGGCGTCCTCCTGGTAGGCGAAGAACTGCTCGTCCAGGCAGCCGATCTGCTCGATAACCTCGCGGCGGATCAGCATGGTCGAGCCCGAAACGGCCTTCACTTCATTGACCTGGTTATCGTCGAGGTGGGTCAGCAGGTAGCCCGTGAAGCGCGGGTCTTTGGGGAACAGGTGCGACAGCCCGAGAAAATAGGCAAAGACCTCGCCCGGGCGCGCCTCTCCGCGGCGGCATTGATACTGCATCGAGCCGTCGCTGTTGAGCACGCGCGGCGAACAGATGCCCGCCTGCGGGTTGGCTTCCATGAAATCGCGCAGCAGGCCGAGCGCATCGTTGTGCAGAACCGCATCAGGATTGATCAGCACGTGATAGCGCGCGGGGCAGGCCTGGATGCCCTGGTTGACTGCGCGCGCGTAGCCGACATTCTGCGTGTTGACGATCACCTGCACCTGCGGGAAGGCCGCGCGGATGGCCTCGGGCGTGCCGTCCTCCGAGGCGTTGTCCACCACGACCACGTGCATGTCGAGGCGCGTCTTTTCGAACAGCGAGGCCAGGCAGGGCAGGATCTTGTCCCTGCCATCCAACGTGACGATGCAAACGCTGAGTTCCTTCATGCTTTTACTTGGAGTCCAAAGCCTCCCGGCTTTGGATCATCGCATCCTTGGATCGGAGATATTTTTTGCGTTGACGCGAGACCAGCAGCGGCGCGAACCAGTTGCGACTCATGGCCGCGTGGATGGAGGCCGCCCGCCCTTTTCCTGGACCCTGGGCCTGCCCCCGTTTGCGGAGCATGGACGGCAGCCCGAGCAGCGCGTCCCATTTGGCGCGCAGGATCACCCCCGCCCGTCCCTGAGCGCTGAAGAACAGGACGAAGACCAGATTCATCACCAGATGCAACGGCAGGTACAGCCACAGGAGCGGGGCGGGCATGTCCTTGAAATAGGTCCAGACCAGGTTGCGGTGTCCGTGATAGATCGCAAAGTCGCTGGCCTTGCCCGAGCTGGCCGAGCCGATGTGATGCACGACCGCCTGCGGAATCAACATGCAGTCCAGCCCGCGCAGGCGCAGACGGAAGCCGAGATCGACATCCTCGTGGTAGGCGAAGTAGTCCTCGTCGAAGCCGCCCACGGCCAGGAAATCCTCGCGCGGCAGCAGGGCCGTCGCGCCGCAGGCGCTGAACACGCGGAAGGGTTCGCCCGCTGTGTAGACGGGGAAGTTGTAATGCATGCGCCAGCCCAGCCCGCTGACGTGGTACACGTCGCCTTCGCCGTCCAGCAGGGAGGGCAGGTCGGCCTGCACCTGGCGTGAGGCGTACACACATTGATTCCCGAAGCGGGCAATCGCCTGGGTGAGCGTCTCCAGCCAGTCGGGGGCGGGAAAGGCGTCGGTGTTCAGCAGGGCGGCCCAGGCTCCGCTGGCGAGGCGCACGCCGATGTTGTTGGCGGCGGCGAAGCCCTGGTTGCGTCCCAGTTTTTCGATTTGAAACTTCAGGCGCGGATACTTTTCCGCCAGCCCATCCAGCGAGCCGTCGGTCGAGCCGTTGTCGACCAGCACGACCTCGAAATCCCGAAAGGTCTGCGCCTCCAGGCTGTCGAGACAGCGCGGCAGGTATTTCCCGCTGTTCCAGCACACCAGGATGACCGAGACGAACGCTCCAGCCTGCATCGGCTAGGCGGCCTTCCTGTCCAGCCAGATCAGGGCGACGAGTCCCGCCAGCAGGGCCAGCGCAAAGATGACGTTGGCCAGCAGCGGCGACTGCGTCAGGGCCAGGAAGGCCAGGCAGCCCAGGATGATGGCGGCCAGGTGCAGGGTGAAGACGGCGCGCGAGGGCGGCATGCCCAGCTTGACGAGACGATGGTAGCTGTGATCCAGTCCCGCCTCGTGGACGGCCTTGCCGCGGCGCAGGCGCGAGAAGAACACCAGGCTGGTGTCGAAGATGGGCACACCCAGCAGCAAAATGGGAACGAACCACGAGGACGGCTGGGGCAGACCGGGCGGGGTGTAGGCAATTGCCAGCGCCGCCAGCACGAAGCCCAGGAACTGCGCCCCCAGGTCGCCCAGGAAGACCTGGGCGGGCATGGTGTTGAAGAAGATGATGGCAATGGAACTGCCCAGCAGGATGGCGCTCATATAGGAGAGGGCCTCCTGTTTGGCGTCCAGGGTGACCAGCATGAAAAAGGCCGAGGCGATGCCCGCCAGCCCGGGCGCGAGGCCGTCCATGCTGTCCACCAGGTTGAAGGCGTTGGTGATGCCGATCATCCAGAAGGCGGTCAGGAGCATGTTGGGGATGGGATGTCCCGTGAAGCGGATGTAGACGCCCTGCGAGACCAGCAGGCCGGTGGCCAGCACCTGGCCGAGCAATTTCCAGCGCGCCGAGAGGTGCTTCGCGTCGTCCCACAGCCCGAAGGCGATGATGATCAGCGAGGACAGCAGGATGCCGCGAATCTCCGCGTTGACCATCTTCCCGCCCAGCAGGATCAGCGCGAACAATGCAACGCTGATCGCGATCCCGCCCGATTTGGGGATGGGGAACTGATGCACCTTGTGCGGCGCACTGTGCGGATGGTCGATCAACTGAAAGCGGACGGCGATCCTGGTTGCAAGGGGGACCAGCGCCAGGGTCAGTAGGATGGCCCAGAGGAGGGGTTGAAAGAGGTCTAGGATCATGGCTGTTTCGGGATTTTCATTTTACCACCACCCCCGCAGGCCCCTGCCCGTGAGGAGCGCGCAGGGAGCCATGAGAACAGACATCCGAAGTCTTCAAGACTTCGGATGTCTGTGGCTTCGTCGCTGACACGGGAAACCTATCCTGTAAAGGTGTTGCGCGTGGGCAGTGTCACGTTGGCGACCTTTATCATCTAGCATGTTTTGAAAGCGCCTGGCAACAAGGTGGCTTGGGCGGTGCGCACATTCTTTTCTTAATTCGAGTGATTTGTTTGAATATCTTTATTTTCCCTTGGCTTTGAATACCATCGATAGTCAATAAATGCCCATATTCCCAAAAAGGCAATCAGGAGAGAGATTCCTGCTGCTATGATATTTCCAATTCCCAGCAGAAAATTCATTACTCCAAACAAACAAAGCATGCTGAATACAAACAGTGAAAGCAAAGTCAATGTCACTATCCCGAGTATATATTTTTTAACTCCAAATCGTCCGGTTTTCGAGACTGAAGTAAAGAGAATATAAGGGAGTAATACTATTTGCGTTACCCACACGATCAACTCAAAACCATGAAGTCTTCCGGCTACGATTGGGGGTAGTGCCCAGCAAACAAGTCCCAGATAGCTTACTGCTGCCTGCATTTGATATATTCTTATATATTTTTTCTCTGATTTCATACTTGACCTCTATCTTGTTGAAAAAAATCACGAGAGGCCCATCCACATTTCGTAAATAATCGTGGCTCTCACATTTCTGGCGGACAAAAGACGGTGAGTCATTTCTTTGTCACAGAGTTCACGGATTTTCACTGATTTTTTATTCCAATCCGCGCAGATCTGTGAGAAGTCCGTGGCATCGTCGCTGACATGGGAAACCTGTCCCGTACAGGTGTTGCGCGTGGGCAGGGTCAGGTTGAGAAATTGCAGCCTCTCCGCGCAATGGTGTGGCACTATGGACATAAATCTTCATAAATGTCCCTCCCAAACACAATGGTGGTATCCATGATGTAAATGCCGTCCTTGCCGATGAATGCAATCTCTTTTCCATCGGGCGACCAAGAGGGAGAAAATACATAATTCAAATTCTGTGCCTCAATATCACAACTCCCGTCCGGGAGAATTATGTGTAATGATGACATTAATTCGCTTCCGATAGTGGACAATTTCTCGTATGCGATCAATTCCCCGTGTGTAGACCATATAGGAAATGAACTGACCCCATCATGGGTTAACTGGCTCATGGTTCCAGTTTGCACATCCAAAAGATACAAATCCTCTGCGCCGTCTTCATCATTAAGGCTTAATGATAAGACCAGATATTTTCCATCGGGCGACGATGAAAATCCGGTAATCGCTACATTTTCCTCGTTTGAATAAATCAAATCCAGTTCTTTCGTTTGAATATCCATTAGGTAGATCAGGATGCGTCGCGAATTGTGAGCAGACGCATACTCTTCATCGGTCAAAATAACCAGTTTATTCCCATTTTGTAACCAAAAAGCGGCACCATACTTTTCGAAAATATTTTCCCTGGAATTATCTTCCGAATTTATCACCCACAAGCCACCCCCGGGAAATTCTTTTGTGTCTCCATCAACAGACAGGGCAATATGCTTTCCGTCCGGCGACCAGGCGCTGGCCACAATGTCACCATTTGTATCAACCAGCATTGTTTCATCCTTCGATATCGGATCAAGAATGTAGATGCTTGACTTGCGAGTCATAAGTTGATGCGTATTGACCAGGATTTTGGCTGAATCCCTTGGCGACCAGAAAATGGAAGTGGGTGCTGGATTTCCCTTGGAAGTAATATACGTCACTCCGGGAACCTGTGGAGCTTCAGGAACCTGAGGGGTTCCATGCAGGGTATTACATGAGAATAGCAATCCACTGGTTAATACCAGGGCTAGAATCTTCGACACCATCCCATAAATTCTCATACGATTCCTCGTCTTCTCAACGTAATTTATAACCAATTCTACTGCATGTCCCATTACATCATATTCGATATCAGAATGCGGCCGGCGTTACAGGGAATTTTGGATAAATGCGAGCATTCGATTTTGACATTCAGCGTCATCGACACTACTTCCGCTGCTGCCCAAATCCGCGGCTTCGTCGCTGCCGTATGAAACCTGTCCCGTACAGGTGTTGCGTGTGGGGCAGGGTTAGGTGGCGCAGTGTGGCCGAATATCCCTGGTGCATTTTGGGCAAAGATTGACAGTTCTGAACTCTCATGGCTTCTCCACATAGCCGGCTGCTGGATCGCAAAAACAACGGGAGCACCTTGCCGCGGCGGAAGCTGCACTACGGCGCTCCAGGATCGATTTCATAATCATACAATCGTTTGTGAAATGCGTTTTCATCCTCCGTCCTCCTTCACGATCCTCTGCGTTTTCCCTGCATTGGGGGTATTTTGGAGTGCGCAAGTTCCACTTGCATTATCCCGAAGTAGAACTTCGGGACTCCAGCGTATGCCCAAAAATATTTAGAAGATACGAGCATTAAACCCTCCCGGGGCTTGCACACTGGAAAAAGCGCCCCTGAAATTTCAGGGGCGCTTTCGATGGGCGCCTATCTTGTTTCGAGTTCCCAGAAATCACTGCTGGAGAAGGACGTGATCTCGTCGTTGAGGAAGTAGATGCCGGTCATCGTACCGTCCTCGCCGATGTGACCGTAATACCAGCCGCCCAGGGTGTAGCCGCGGCCCTGCACGAAGCCAGTCTCGGTCCACTTGATCCAGGTGCCTTCGAGTAGGCCGGTGTAATCGGGATGTTTGCCCCATTTGGCCTGTTCCACCGCATCGCCGAAGTCGGTGACGAACTCGCCTTCGATGATGGTGGTCGCGCCGCGGATGTTACCCTTTCCCGTCCAGATCATCTTGCCGGTGAAGGTGTTGCCCTTCATTTTTTCAATGATGATGGAGATCGGAATGGAACCCACGCCGGCCTGGCGGTAGACTCCGTTCCACTGCTGCGGCAGGATCACCAGGGTCGGCGTGACGGTGGGCGGCAGTGTTGGGATGGGAGTCTCGGTCGGCAGCGGGATGGGGCTGGGCGGGATGGGCGTGTCAGCCACCACCGGGCTTGGGGGCAGGACGACAATTGGCGTATCCGCCGGCGGCGGGACGGGCGTGGGCGACGTCAGCGATACCGTCAAGCACGCAGTCATAAGGACAAGAACAACCACGGCAAACAAAAGATGTTTTTTCATCACGGCCTCTCTTCCCTGTGAAACTGGTGTCCGGAGCGACATTCCACAAGCAGTTTTTCGATGTGCGTTAGTGTGTGTGAAATGCGCCCCATGATCGAATGAATCATATCACGATTTATTTTGTTGAGGCATGTTCCCGCGCCGCGGTATGCACGCAAACCATGTCAGGTAATGGAATTGACCTTCACCCTTCCCTCTCCCAGTCTTTTGGGAGAGGGAAGGGCCGGGGATGGGTGAGGGCACATGCGTGGTGGAGCTGCACTGACAACCTTTGCATGCCCCCTCTCCATGCTCCTGAAAAAAAGCGCCCCTGGAACTCCAGGGGCGCTTGCGGTGATTACAGTCCTGCGGCTTTCTTCAAAGCCTCGGCCTTGTCGGTGCGTTCCCAGGGGAACTCGATGTCGTCGCGGCCAAAGTGACCGTAGGCGGCCGTCTTGCGATAGATCGGCTTGCGCAGGCCCAGGTCGCGGATGATGGCGCCGGGGCGCAGGTCAAAGAATTCGCTGACCAGCGCGGCGATCTTTTCGTCCGCGATCCTGGCGGTGCCGAAGGTCTCCACGTTGACGGAGAGCGGGTGCGCCACGCCGATGGCGTAGGCCACCTGGACTTCCACGCGGTCGGCCAGGCCGGCGGCGACGATGTTCTTGGCCACGTAGCGCGCGGCGTAGGCCGCCGAGCGGTCGACCTTCGTCGGGTCCTTGCCCGAGAAGGCGCCGCCGCCGTGACGGCCCATGCCGCCGTAGGTGTCAACGATGATCTTGCGGCCGGTCACGCCGGCATCGCCCATCGGGCCGCCGATCACGAAACGACCGGTCGGGTTGACGAAGACCTTGAGATTCTTGTCCACGAGTCCCTGCGGCAGGGTCGGGAAAATGATGTGCTCGCTGATCTGTTCGACGATCTCCGCGTGCGAGATCTCGGGAGCATGCTGCGTGGAAATCAACACGGTGTCGATGCGTTTGGGCTTGCCGTATGCATATTCCACGGTCACCTGGCTCTTGCCGTCCGGGCGAAGCCAGGGAAGCGTGCCGTCCTTGCGCAGCTCGCTCAGGCGGCGGGACAACTTGTGCGCCATGTAGATCGGCATGGGCATCAGGGTGGGGGTCTCATTGCAGGCAAACCCGAACATCATGCCCTGGTCGCCGGCGCCGACGTGCTCGATGTCCGCATCGGTCATTTCGCCGCTTTTATCTTCCATGGCGTGATCCACACCCAGGGCGATATCCGCGCTCTGGCTGGCGACCGCCGAAAGCACGGCGCAGGTATTGCCATCGAAGCCCTTGTCGCTGCTGTCGTAGCCAATCTCGTTGACAACTTTGCGGACGAGTTCATCGAAGTTGACGTAGGCGGACGTGGTGATCTCGCCCAGCAAAGCCACGAAGCCGGTCTTGACGGCGGTTTCGCAGGCCACGCGCGACATGGGATCCTGTTCGAGGCAGGCGTCCAGCACGGCATCCGAGATCTGGTCGCAGATCTTGTCGGGGTGACCTTCCGTCACGGACTCTGACGTGAACATCAGGCTCGCTGAAGTCATGAAGGTATTGCTCATTGTCTTTGTTTCTCCTTTAGAAAAGAATTTGCCCTTTCAGCACGTGAAAGGGCAAATTCTGCACAAGGCTTTTGCTACCCTCTCATCTCCCAGAATGTCCATCTGTCGGAATTGGCACCGTGTTCGGCTTGCGCCGTCCGGTTGTCGAGGCATCGCAGGGCCGGTCCCTCCGCCTCTCTGGATAAGAGCGCCGTATCAGGGCTATTGATTTGACTTGAGCGTTATACCACAGCTACGGGTGATGGTCAAATAAAATGCAGCCGCCAGGGATTCCCGTCGGCTGCAAGGTGATTTTTTGTGCTGTTGAAGATGTCGGGCTTCGAAACTAATCCGACACGCAGCGGAAGCCGATCTTGGGCGAATAGGTTCCCAGCCACTCGGGCGAGTCGACCAGCGCGTTCGGGTTGGATCCCAGCACGGACGAGCGCTTGGATACGCGGATGTTCGCCTCGGTATCCTGGAAGGTGCCGCCGCGCACAACGTGGTTGAAGATCGTGGTCAGGCCGCCGGGACCCTGCGGGTTGACAGCCAGGCCGCCGCTGTAATACTTCGAGTCGTAAATGTCGTTGATCCATTCCGCCACGTTGCCGGCCAGATCGAACACGCCGAACGGGCTGGCGCCGGCCGGCATACTGCCCGCGCGAGTGGTGTCGCCCACTAGATTATTGTAGTTCGCCCGCGACCCGTCGGGAAGTTGGTCGCCCCAGGGATAGGTGCGGAAGTCGTCGCCGCGCGCGGCGCGTTCCCATTCCGCTTCGCTGGGCAGGCGGCGCCCGGCCCATTCACAATAGGTCTTGGCCTGCAGCCAGGTGACGTAGACCACCGGATAATCGGCATACTGGGTGTCGGAATAATAGGCGGCCCTGGTCTGGGATTTGAGATCCATCGGCAGGCGGCATGCCCCCGCCTTGACGCACAGCGCGTACATGGCATTGGTCACTTCCGCCTTGTCGATCCAGTAGGCATCCAGGGTGACCTGGTGGAAGGGCAGTTCGTCCGTGGAGGCCAGCGGGTCGACGCCGCCCATGGTGAACGTGCCGGCCGGAATGAATACTTCGACCATGCCGTCGGCCGCAGCGGTGCGCGTTTCACCGGCAGCGGCGTCTGACTGAGTCTCGCCCTGGGGGACGGGCGTCGGGGACGCAACACTGTCCGGCAGGGCGATTGCGGTCGGCTGAGCCGCTCCGCCCATTTGACAGGCGGTGGCCAACAGGACCAGGGCCGCCAGGATTGGGAATAATTTTTTCATGGTATCTCCTTTTTGAAGTCTGCCACCAGTATACAAAAATGGGACCTTTTTCCTAATCCCCCAAAGGTAATAGGCTGGTGAAAAAATATTACTATTTGAGACTGAAATGCCGTATAATGAGCTTACAGGTTTGAAAACTCGCCAAAATCGACAGTTTGGACTAAAAAATGGAACCCAAAACCTCTGCACCTGCTCAAAATGCCATGCGTGTATTCGTTGTTTGTGACCAGGATGCCACCGCGCCCATCTGGGGCTACATCATCCGCGACAAGGGCCTGGTGGCCATTCTCGAAACCTCGGTCCAGCGCGCCATGGAGCGTTCGGTCGAGGAGGTCCCCGACCTGATCGTGATCGACGTCAATGCCTCGCACACCCAGCGCATGGAACTGTGCCGCCAGTTCCGCTCCCTGAGTGCCAGCCCGATCCTGCTCTTCCTGCCCTCCAACAATGAACCCGAGATTCTCGAAGCCTACCAGAACGGCGTGGACGAATGTGTGGTCAAGCCGATCAGCCCCGCCATCTTCCTGGCCAAGATCATGGCCTGGTCGCGCCGCAGTTGGAGCGAGCCGATGACGCCGCGCAAGGCCGGCCGCCTGCGCCTCGATCCCTCCCATCGTTCCGCAATGGGCGCCAACGACCGGGAGATCAAGCTGACCAACCTCGAGTTTCGCGTCCTGCATTTGCTGATGAGCCGCCCGGGCTACGTCTTCCCCGCCGAGGAGATCATCCAGACCGTTTGGGGCGCGAACGGCGATATTGTCCTGCTCAAGAATGTGGTCTACCGCCTGCGCAAGAAACTGGAGGAGGAGGCGGATGAGAAGCACATGATCCAGACCTGGCCCGGTGGATATAGTTTCGTGGAAGAATGAGAAAGAAAGAGCGCCCGCATTGAAATCGCGGGCGCTCTGCTTTTTATCTGGACCTTGGACCTGATCCCGTTTACGGATCGGATGCGCAGCGAAAGCCGATCTTGATCGAACTGCGCCCGAACAGGTCGGGACTGTCGAAGGCGGCGTCGGGATTGGGACCCATCTCGTAGCCGCGATTGGCCACGCGGATGTTGACCCACACATCCTGGTACGACCCGCCGCGAATGACGCGCTGGATCAGGCGCGGCGCCTGGTCGGGGCCGGTCGGATCCGCCAGGGGGGCACTCAGGTAATACTCCAGTTTGTAGAAATCCTGCACCCATTCGGCCACGTTGCCCGCCATGTCGTATGCGCCGAAGGGACTGACCCCCAGCGGATACGACCCCACGCGGCTGGTATCGCGGATCAGGTTGTTGAAGTTGGCGTACAACTCGCTGGGCGGCTCCTCGCCCCAGGGAAAGGTGCGCAAGTCATCGTCTCCGCGCGCGGCGCGCTCCCATTCGGCTTCGGTGGGCAGGCGGCGTCCCACCCAGGCACAGTAGATCTGCGCATCCGACCACGTGACCGTGATGACGGGGTAATCCTGAAATTCGGGATGGCCGAAATATTCAGGCCTGCGGTTGGAGTAGGATGTCTGCGGGGCCTGGCAGACTCCCGCCTGCACGCATAAGCTGTACATGGCGTTGGTCACTTCATACTGGTCGATCCAGTATTCCTTGAGCGTCACCTCGCGGGTGGGGATTTCATCGTTCTCGGCATGTACATCGAAGCCGCCCATGTGGAATTTCCCGGCCGGGACGAACACCTCCAGCATCTGGTCGACGGGCGAGACGCGCGTGGTGTAGAGCACAGGCGTGGGCGCGACCGGCGGCGCGGGGAAGGTGGCCGTGGGAATTTTCGTCGGCGTGGAAGTCAACGGGATCGCGGAGGCGGTCGCACTTGGAGACGGGGAGGGGACCTCCGCGGCCGGGGTGGAGGGCGCGCAGGCGGTCAAAAAAATCAGGGTCAGGATCAGGAGGGTCTTTTTCATCTATTGGCCTGTGAGAAAGTTGAGGGCATATTCGGCGTCGGTGTAGCCGGGGTGTACTTTGAGGGCCTTGTTCCAGGCGGCGCGCGCGCCTTCGAAATCGTTCGTGCGGTAGAGCGCCCAGCCGTACCACAGCCAGGTCTCCTCGGACATATCGGTGATGCCGCGCGCGTAATCGGTGAGCGCCAGCAGGTCGTCGATGCGGTTGGATTGGAAGTAGGCGATGAACGGCCCGAACTGGTAGCGGAACATGCGCAGGGGCACGCCGATCTCGCGCGACTTGTCGTAGGCCAGGGCGGCCTCGTCGTAGCGCTCGAAGTAGACCAGGTCGCTGCCCAGGTTGAACCAGGCGTAGGTGTCGGCGGGGTTCGCTTCGGTTTCGGCCTGGGCCAGTTCGAGGGCGCGCTGGCGGTTGGCGTCCGCGTCCCAATCCGCGCCGAGGAGGGTTTGCAGTTCGGCCTGCTCCTGTGGCAGGTACAGGACCATGTACAGGTTGTTGAAGGCCTTCCAGTCCGCTTCGAGCTGTGCGTATGAAATGGCGCGGTGATCCTCGTGGTACGAGTCGAGGATGGAGAAACTCTGCGCCGCGTCGTCGTAGCCGGTCAGCAGCAGGTAATGGGCGGCCCACAGATCATCGTTGGGGCCGAGCGCATCATTCGGGTCGAGGCCGGTGACGCTTTCCACGATGACGGGATAGTTTGCCGCCAGCAGCCGCTTGAGCAACGGAACGTCGCCCGCCACGCGGTACTCGATGTTGAGCCAGCCCGCGTTATTGCGCACGTACCAGGCCAGCTCCTCGGGGTTGACGTTGCGGTCGCCCGTGATGGGTTTGATCTGGGCGGCGATGTCGGCCTGGGTGCCCGTCCAGCCGTACATTTGCAGGGCGAAGGCCAGCGTGTTGGGTCCGCAGTTGTTCGGGGATTGTTGTTCCCAGGCGGGCGGGGTCAACGAAACCTGGGCGGGCAGCGGCGCGAGCGTCGCCGTGGGCGGCAGGAGCGCCGTCGCTGTGGTGACAGGCTCGGGCGTGGCGCTGGGGGTATTCGTCGCCAGGCTAACCAGGGGCGTGGAGGTTGGCAGGGCCGTCGGCACGGGACCCGGCGGGTCGATCGTGTTTTTCACGTACAAGCCAAATTTTTCGATGCGCCAATCGACGGCGGCTTTTACGAAGGGAATTTGATACACCAGGAACGCCAGCAGGAGCAGTCCCGCCAGGGCCAGGATCATGTTTCGAACGTTTTTGGACATGCGGGCGAGTTTACCATGCCTTGCGGGGATGGGGGCTGGGGAATGGCGCTGCGGGCCGACTCCCATTCGCGCACCTGCGTTAGCAATCCGCCCAGGGCGGTCAGGTCGGTCACGGGCAGGGCCAGGTGTTTTTCGGGAGTCTGCCGATATTGGAACACGCGCGCCCCCGCCTGTACGTGACTGGAATGACGCTGAAAATCCCTGCGTGAAACGTAGCCCGCCAGCACGATCTCCATGCCATAGATCCACAGGTTGCCCCACTCGTTCCAGTGGACGAGGTGCATTTCCCTGCGCCTCGGGCAGTGGATGCCCAGCCGCCCCTCGATCAATTTTGGGATGTGGATGGAGGTCAGTGCGAAGAACGGGGCCTCCACGAGCACGCGCGTCCCGGGCGGGACATTCACCGTGTGGGATAGAAAATCCCGTCCCTCGCCCTGCCCGCCAAGCTCGACGGTGATGGCCTCGTCCGATTCGGATTTCAGCGCCAGCGGCCCGAGCGGAGCCCAGGACTGCGGCCTGGACCAGGCTGCGGGCATGACATGCAGGAAATGGGTCGGCTGGCCCGACTCTGCCGCCCGCCTGAGTTCTTCGAGTGAAGAGGCGGTCAGGCCCGCCGCGAAGGCGAAAAGATACAGATCGTCCTTGTGGTATCCCTCGCCCGCGTGATAGTCGGATGGCACCAGGGCGGGCGCCCTGAGCAGGATGTCGGGGTTCCTGCGCATTTCAACGATCTGCGCGCGATCCCGGATGAGATAGGAATGGATCTCACAACGATGCCCGCCGAGCAGCACATCGTACCGGTCAGGTTCGCTGAAGGGAGCCGCGCCGCGCACCTCGTAGGGCACATCCTGTTTGCTGAGATGTCTGCGGAAGGCCAGTTCCACGGCTGCGCCCGCCACGCGCCGCCGCAAGTGCTCGAAGGTCAGGTCCCCGGTGAATTGCGTCAGCTTCGGCAGCGAACGGACGACGTGGGCGATGCCCCCTTCGGTCAGGTCATGGGGGAAGGGCAGATGGATGAGGTCGGAGGGAGTGAGCATAAACGGCTTTGTTTCCCTTGAACGATGGATGGACGGGAGCGATCAGGAAGGTGATCGCAGAACGGAAGCGGTTTTTACCTGTTTCCATGCCAGGAACACGATGACCAGCGCGTTGAGCAGTGCGCCAATCTGGATCAACGCCGGCGGGGCGTCAAATAGAAAGACCATGTAGGCCGACGTGGAGATGATTTGATACGCAACGGCGACCAGCCAGAACTGCGGCATAAAAAAGGCCAGCAGAAAGGAGAGGATGTCGGCCGGGTAAAAATAACGGTCGTGCATCTTGGGCAGCAGGAAGGGGATCAAAGCCACCGAGACCAGCGCCATGAGCAGCAGTTGTCTTCGGTCGGGGTTGAATGGATTGCGCGCGTTGACCCACATCCAGCCGGCGGTGACGGCTATTGCGGTCAGGATCCCAAAGGGCACGCCTGCCCGGTAGGCAGCCGGGGACAAGAAGGAATACAGGTTGGGCGCGTTCATGGAAAGGTCGCGGTACGTGGAGGCCTGTCCGCCGTACACCGTCAGTACCTCCAGCCAGCTTTTGCCCAGCAGGACGGAAGGCAGGGATAGCAGAATGTACATCGCGGGCACCCATAAAAAATGTCCCCAGCGGATGCGGCGTTGGAAAAATAGGATCACCAGAAATGGGAGCAGGAAAATGGACTGCGCCTTGAACGTGAAGGCCGTTCCGAAAAAGATCATGCCCCACATCGGTCTATCGGTCATCAGAAAATACAGACAGGCCAGCAGGAAGGCGGTGTAGATGGCGTCTGCCTGGCCCCAAACCGCGCTGTTGAAAAACGGGGTGGGCAGGACCAGAAACAGGGCCGCAGCCAAATAGGGTTTCCATCCGCCCGGGGATTGCAGCCGCACCAGCCGAAAAATGAGGAACGCATTGACCAGGTCGGCCAGGAGCGAGATCAATTTGATGGCGGCCACCTTGGGGATGAAGTCCGCGGTCAGAGTGGTCAGCCAGAGCAGGTACAGATAGGGAGGTGTGTAATTCGAGAAACTTTGTCCAAGCCCCGCAGCCCCGTTGTCCAGCAGGAAGTCGTACCAGGGGATCAGGAACCAGCGCATGTCTTTCGAGACGGCCGGCAGGGCCAGCAGCCTGGCAGCCACCCCCAGGATGCTGAGGGTGAGCACGCCCGCAAGGATTGGAATGAACAGTTTTTTCTTCATGTCCGTAACATGCGCTTTCCCTGGAATGGACGCCGACTTATGGCATCGCAATTTTACCCGTTTTCGCGTTCCGCCCCTTGTGCCTGTCTGCGCTGCCGTTCCTCCTCCGAATTCGAAATGTCGATGTCGTATCCCCTGCGAAACCTGTTTATACTTTTGGCCGCATCGTGGATCGAAGCGGTGACTGTCAACCCAAAAATGGCGCCGGAGAAAATAATCCCCAGGGCGATGACTTCCATGTCCCTGTGAAAAACCACCCCGAACACGATCAGCGCGATTGTGGCGAAAAGGGGAATGCCCATGCTCAGCCAGTCGAGCCAGCGTTCCCTGCGCAGGTTGCGGACCTGGCGGCGCGGCTTGGGATATTTCCGCTGCGGCTCTCCCCGATAGGGCACGTGATATCTGGCCATGCTCGATCCCTTCATCCATTCCTAAACTGCAAACCGCCGTGAGGAAAGGTACTGCTCACCCACGTAATGAAATTATACCCATGAAGGGATGGCTTGCGACTTCACAGAAATGAAGACTCAAGGCAGGGGCGTGCGCGTGGGCAGGTCGAAGCTGACTTCCTGGAGGATGAGGTCGGTGAAGCTGATCGTGATGGGCGTGTCTCCCGCGGAGTGCGCAAAGAAGCCGACCGTCCCATTGCTGTAACTGGGATCGTTCACCGCAAACTGGAAACGGCCATTCAGGAACAGGCGCAGTTCGGTGCCGACCGCCCACACGCCGATGCGCACCTCGCCCGGCGCGCCGGGCGGAGCGTCCCCGCTGAGGATGGGTTCCTGCAACACCTGGCGGTTGTTGAAGCGGATGCGTTCCGCGCTGACCATGCTGTCGCAGGACAGGGCAAAGCGGTAGTAGGCCACGGCGTTGGCGCGCACGAGGATGCCATATGTATCCCCGCCGCGGCACAGGCTGGGGCGCGCGGTGACCTCGATGTAGAATTTGCTCACGTCCAGGTAGCGGCGCAGGCTGACGATGTACATGTCCGGTTGCGCCACCAGGGTCAGGCGGCCGCGCTCCACGCTGGCCGAGCCTTCGGCCGACGAGGCCGTGTCCCACACGTCGGCGTCGGTGAAGGAGTCGCGCAGGGTGGTGTTCTCCAGACCGGGACGCATCTCGGGGGTGGCGGTGTAGGTGGCGAAGGCCTGGGCAGGGGAGGTGGCCGAAGGCGGGAACCAGACGCGGGTCGGGGTTTGGACGGGGGTCTCCGTCGCCGTGGGGGTCGGTAAAGGCTCGGCGGTGGGCGCATCCAATACGGAACAGGCGGAGATGAATCCGCACAGGATTAGGAAAATCAAAAAACGTCGTGTAAAAATCATATGGGTTTGGTGACAATCTACTCGGGGGGTGGATTGGAAAGGTATTGTACAATAAAGTCGCTTCTCATTCCAGCAGACTTAAGGAGGCACAATGAGTGAAAAACTCGTGCTGATTACCGGGGCTTGCGGCGAGATCGGGCAGGCGCTGGTGCAAAATTTGGCGGAGAGGGGCGGCTTTCGCATCGTCACCTCCGACCTGGCGCCTTTACCCGATTCGATCAAGGCGATGGCTGCCGAGCACGTGCAGGGGGATTTGGTATATAAAGTAAAAACCTTCTACGATTACGATTTCGATGTTATTTTCCACCTGGCGGCTTCGCTCTCCTCGAAGGCCGAAGTGGCGACCGAGGAAGCCCACCGCATCAACGTGGAAGGCACGATGCAGTTGTTGATGCTGGCGGCCTACCGCTCGGAGAAATACAAAAAGGAAGTCAAGTTCCTGTTCCCCAGTTCCATCGCAGCGTATGGCATGAGCGACTTGGCGGCCAAGATCGCGGCCGGCTGCGTGAAGGAGGATGAGCATAACACACCCCACACGATGTATGGCTGCAATAAACTTTACTGTGAAAAACTGGGTTTGTATTACAGCCGCTTCTTTGGCCAGAAGCATTTGGATGAAAACCCGCCCTCCATGCTGGACTTTCGCGCCATCCGTTTCCCGGGCCTGATCTCCGCCTTCACCCTGCCCAGCGGCGGGACGAGCGACTACGGTCCCGAGATGCTGCATGCTGCCGCCCAAGGCAAACCCTACTCGTGTTTCGTGCGCGAGGATACCAAGATCTCCTTCATGGCCATGCCCGATGCGATCAAGTCGCTGATGGTGCTGACCGAGACTCCGCGCGCGAAGCTCTCGCACAATGTGTATAACATCGCCGCGTTCGCGCTGACGGCGGGCCAGTTCCGCGACCGCGCGGTGCAGGCCTTCCCCGGGGCGCAGATCCGCTTCGAGCCCAATCCGCGCCGCCAGGGCATCGTCGACTCGTGGCCCGAGGATGTGGATGATGCGCTGGCCCGCGCCGAGTGGGGCTGGCAGCCCGATTACGATGCGGATGCCTTCTTCGATCATTACTTCCTGCCGGAGATCCGCAAGCGATACGGAAAATAGAAGAAAGAGGAAAGAAGAAAGAGGCCGCCAGGATTGGCGGCTTCTTTTGGTTTGCAGGGCTGTCTTGTGAAACGAACAACTATCACGATCAGGTTTTGTCGCACAATTTGCAAAATTGCGCCTGGCAAATTGGCAATTTGCCCTACGGTTTTGACTTATCAGCGTGCTACGGCTTGCGCCAGATGAAGACGTCTTCGAAGAACTCCGAGGAGCGGCGGCCGGTGCGGCGGTTGACGTGGCGGCGGATGATGGCCTCGGTTTCCACGCCGCATAGCTGCGCGATCTCGCCGTACAGGTCGTAGCGGTCGCCCGCCACGACGATCAGGCGTCCGCCGGGCTGCATCGACTTCAAGCAATTTCGGAAGACCTGGGCAATGCCCTCCTGGTAGGCGCGTTTGGCCTTCTGGCTGGAGCCTTGCTTCGCGGCGCCGATCTCCTCCACACGCCGATCCTCCAGGCCGAGTAGTTCGTAGGCGTAGCGGTGCTGTTCGTGGTAATCGATCAAGCCGACGTAGGGCGGGCTGGTCATCACGCCGTCGATGGCGGGAATGTCCTCCTGGCGGCTGTCGGCGTGGAAGATGGACACGCGCGCATTGCTGCGGATTTGGGCATACGCTTCGATGCGTTTGATCGTATCCAGGCTGTAGCGCCGCAGGAATTGATAGGCGGTGGTGGTCGGGTTGCAGGTGCGGCTGTGCTTGTAGCACCAGTAGGGTTCGGTCTGCGGCTGCTTGGGAAAGTCCAGGTCGAAGTGCGTGGTCAGGCGTGCCGAACGGGCGGAGCGCGAGAGGATGATCCTGAGCAGGTCGGTATATCGATACCCCTCGGAGTGGATCAATTTCTTGAAGGTCAACAATTCGAACAGGGCCTGCGGGTCGAACCAGGTCTTGAGGTATTCGTCTTCCTCGGCGGGCAGGGACGCGCCGTCGGCGGCTGCCGCCTCCCACAGGCTGGGCTGGCTGATCTTTTCCTGCGTCGCCCCCGTGACCTTTTCGACGATGTCCAAAATCTCTTTTCGCGCCTGGACGAGATCGTATTGCGCCGTTTTGGCCTTGCAAAGAATGATGTTGAAGGCCGAGATGTCGTACCCGATGGAATGCAATCCCAGCTCGTTGGCCTGCACCAGCGTCGTGCCCGAGCCGGCAAAGGGATCGAGCACCGTCTGCCCGGGTGTGAAGAATTTTCGCAGGAAGATCTCGACCAGCTGCGGAATGTACTTGCCCAGATAGGGATGCAGCCTGTGAACGTGCTTGGTACGCTCCCGTTCCGGCAGGTCCCTTTCGGTCCAGTTCAGGTTCAGGCTTTCCAGGGGAGTGTCACAGGTTACGGCCGATGGAACGGTCGGCTTATCCGCCGTGGCGTAGAGGAGGACTCTATTTTCTTCATTGGTTGGCATGACGCTGGATCCCACCTATTCCCAGGCGCGCCCGACGAAACAGACCAGTTGGTTCATGCCCTGCTCGATGGGCTCGGTCAGGATGAATTCCTTTTTGGTATGCGCGCCACCGCCCATGGTCACGCCCAGCACCACGGCCGGGATGCCGAGGCTGAGCGGGATGTTGGCGTCCGTGGAGCCGGCGGTCAGGCTGCCGCTCATGCCCTGTTGGGCCAGACAGTTCAGGCCAAGTTGAACGAAGCGGTGTTGAATTGAAATCTCCCCCGCAGGCCGCTGCCCGATGAGCCTGGCTTCCACGTTCACGCCGCTGTGATTGGCGGCCGCGATCAACTTCTCGGCCTGTTCGGCCAGCACGGCCAGATTCTCGCTGTTTTCCGAGCGCAGGTCCAGTTCGAACCAGGCCTCCTCTGCCAGCGTGTTGACCGTCGTCCCGCCCGCGATCACGCCCACGTTCAATGTGGTGCGCGGTGTGACGGGCACGTGCAGGGCGGTGATCTGCGTCACCAGCCGCGCCAGTTCATGCACCGCCGAGGGCTGGCCGAAATCGGACCACGAGTGCCCGCCCGCCGTCCGCGCGGTGACGCGGTAACGGCGCACGCCAACGGCGCGGTGATAGACATGCCCCAGCGCGAGTCCCTCCACGATCAGGTAGCCTTGCACGGCCGAGCCGAAACGCTCCACCACCTTGCGCATTCCGCGCAGGTCGCCGAGGCCTTCCTCGCCCACGTCCGCCACCAGCCACAGGTCGCCGCCCAGCGCGATCTTGCGCTGGCGGATGCGCTGGACGAGTTCGAACAGCGCGGCCACGCCGATGGAATTATCCCCCAGGCCCGGGCCGTACACACGGTCGCCTTCGTCGCGGACCTCGAGCGGGGTCCCGTGGGGAAAGACCGTGTCCAGGTGGGCGACCGCCACCAGCGGCGCCCCCGCGCCTGTTCCCGCCAAACGGGCGTAGACGTTGCCCAGTTCATCCTGTGAAACATCCTGCAGGCCCGCTTCGACGAATTTGGCCTGAACGAAATTCGCGCGCGTTCCCTCCTCGAAGGTGGGGGCGGGCACCTGCTGAATGGCGATGGCAAGTTCGATTAATCTGTCGCGCATCTAAACCTTCCTGACCAATTCTCTGAGGGCTTGCAGGCGGGCTTCTGCCAAACCGGGCAGAACCTCCAGCGGATAAAACGGCCCGCTGCCCTCCAATTTCAACGAAGCCGAGATGCTGCCATGCAGGGCCGCTTCGAGTGGATGGAACGTCTTTTGGTAGCCCGCCAGGCATCCGCCGCAGAAGGCGTTGCCCGCGCCGGTCGGGTCGGCCAGGCGGGCGGGATAGGCGGGCACCTCCCAGCGATGTTTGCCGGCCACATCGTAGACGAGCTGGCCGTATGAGCCGCGCTTTACCACGATGGCTTCGCAGCCGTGCGTGCTGATGGCCTCGATCATCTCCCACAGGTCGTGCGTCTCGCCCCAGAAGAGCGCGCGCAACTCCTCCTCGGAGGGCAGGAAGAGGGTCACGCCCTGCAGCAGGATGCGCAGATCCTTGAACAGGGAGGGGGACATGGTTTCGGGCAACGGGTCCAGGCTGATGGTCGAGACCGACCCCGCCTTGAAGGCCGCCGTCAACTGGCTTTGGGTGGTGAAATCCATCGGGCACAGGTGGACGGCGCGGGTATACAAATACTCGCGCGGAATGTCGCTGACCGTGGGGTTGCGCTGGGCATTGTTCTGGTTGGGCTGGCAGCCGAGCATGGATTTGGGGAAGGTCATCTCGCGGCGCGCAAAGTGCGAGACCGGGCTGTTGCGGCTGCGATGCTCGAAGTCGGTGTAGGCGATGAAGTCGCGCAGGTCCAGGCTTTGCGGCAGGATGCGAATTCCACGCGGGTCGAAGCCGCGCTCCTGCAGGTTGCGCAGCCACTGGCGGGGCAGATCCTCGCCAACGCGCGACACTAGGCCGGCGCCCTTCTCCCAGACCGCCAGTCCGCCGGCGGCGTACAACAGGTCACCGCCCGGGGTGTCAAGCAGGGGCTGGCCAACGGGGGGCAGAATGTATTCGCGCGAGAAGCGTCCGGCGATGATGTAGTTGGGTTCCATGGAATTTTCAGGGCGCTGGTGGGATGATTATTCCGCTGCGGTTTGCGATAGGGGCCTGGGTTGTTGGGGATGGACGGGCAGCAGGAAGGTGAAATTACTGCCCCGCCCTGCCACGCTCTCGGCATGGATGCGTCCGCCGTGCATTTCGATCATGGCCTTGGCCACCGAGAGGCCCAGCCCCATGCCGCCGTGCCGGCGGGTGAGGTGGGATTCCACCTGGAAGAAACGCTCGAAGATGCGGGGCAGGTCCGAAGGCGGGATGCCGATGCCATTGTCGATGACCGAAACCTTGATGTGGCCCGTCACCGACTCGGCGGTGATGAGGATCTGCCCGCCCTGGTCGGTAAAGGTGATGGCGTTCTTGACGAGGTTGCTGAGTGCAATCGAGATCTTGTTCGGGTCGCCGTCGATCAGCAAATCGTCCCCGCTGATTTCGGTGCGCAGGCTGATATTTTTCTGACGGGCGACTTCGCGGAAGGAGCTTTCCACCTCCTCGATGATGCGCGTCATCGAGACCTGCCGCTGGCGGATGCGCGCCAGCCCCGTCTGGTAATTATCCACGCTCGACAGGCTTTCGATGATTTCCTTGAGCCGCGTGGCGCTGCGGATGATGGTTTCCATTTGTTCATCGTACTGGCCGTTGAGCATTTCGCGCAGGAAGGTGGCGTGCCCGAGGATCAGCCCGAGCGGCGTCCGCAGTTCGTGCGAGGTGATCGCGATGAATTCGCCTTTCATGCGGTCGAGTTCCGCAACCTCCTCGTAGGAGTCCTTCACGCGCTGTTCGAGATCGATCTTTTGCATGAGGGTGACGGCCAGGGAGGCCAGCGTCTCTAGGATTGCGACATCATCCTCGGTATAATGGACATCGTCCGCTTTGTTGAGCGCTTCGAAAGCCCCCAGAATTTTGCCGTTGAGTTTGAGGGGCACAGCCAGCAGGGAGCGGGTCTTGAAATTACTGACCGCATCCACATCCCGGAAGTGGCGCTCGTCCTTGCTGACGTCCGCGATGATCAGCGGAGCGGCGGTGCGCACCACCCAACCCGCCGCGCTGGAATTGAGCGGCACGCTGAGCGGGGTCAGGGCGTCGCTGTGGAACCAGGGCACGGCGCGGAAGCGCAGCACGGCGGCCTCGCCGTCGTATTCGAGGATCGAGGCGGTTTCGCTGCCGGTCAATTCCACGGCGGCGGAGATCAGCATTTGCAGGTATGCCTCGACATCCCGGGCCGCGCTCAGGGCGCGGGTCAGGTCGATGAGGCGTTCCAGGCGCTGATGCGATTCGATGGACATGGCTGATTGTTCGTCGCTCACGGTAAGATTATACATCACGGTCCAGTCGATACTGCGATTTTGTGATGTGAATCGAATACAATTTCTAAATTCCAGTCAAAGGAGAAGAATTTCATGGCAGGTAAAAAAGTACGCGTTGCCATCATCGGCGTCGGAAACTGCGCCTCGTCGCTCGTGCAGGGTGTGCAATTCTATAAGAACGCCAAGGATGACGCGATCATCCCCGGCATCATGCACCCGCGTGTGGGCGGTTACCACGTCAGCGATATCGAGTTCACGCTCGGCATCGACATCAATGTGACCAAGGTGGGCAAGGATCTCTCGGAGGCCATTTTCGCCGAGCCGAACAATACATACAAGTTTTCGGAAGTGCCGCACCTGAACGTCCCCGTGGTGCGCGGCATGACCCACGACGGCCTGGGAAAATATTTATCGCAGGTGATCACCAAGGCGCCCGGCCCCACGGCGGATATTGTCCGCCTGTTGAAGGAAACCAAAACGGACGTGGTGGTCAACTTCCTGCCCGTCGGTTCCGAGATGGCCACCAAGTGGTACGTCGAGCAGGCCATCGAGGCGGGCTGCGGCTTTGTCAACGGCATCCCGGTCTTCATCGCCTCGTCCGAATACTGGTCCAAGCGCTTCCGCGATGCGGGCCTGCCCATCCTTGGCGACGACATCAAGTCGCAGGTCGGCGCTACCATCGTCCACCGCGTGCTCACCTCGCTCTTCGTGGACCGTGGCGTACGCATCGACCGCACCTATCAGCTCAACTTCGGCGGCAACACGGACTTCCTCAACATGCTCGAACGCGAGCGCCTGGAGAGCAAGAAGATCTCCAAGACCAATGCCGTCACCAGCATGATCCCCTACGACCTCGGCGCGGACAACGTTCACGTCGGGCCGTCGGATCACGTGCCGTGGCTGACCGACCGCAAGTGGTGCTACATCCGCATGGAAGGCACCACCTTCGGCGAGGTGCCGCTCAACGTGGAAGTCAAGCTCGAGGTGTGGGACAGTCCCAACTCGGCGGGTGTGATGATCGACGCCATCCGTTGCGCCAAGATCGCCCTCGACCGCAAGCTGAGTGGCCCCATCGTCGGCCCCTCATCCTATTTCTTCAAGACCCCGCCCAAACAATTCCGCGACGACATCTGCCGCGAGAAGGTGGAAGCCTACATCAAGGGCGAGAGTAACGAGTAGACACGTAAACAAGTGAGCTGGTAGACATGGAACAAAGACTCAGCAGGAATTCATTTCTTGCTGAGTCTTTGTTTGGTAGAATTCTCGACATGATACGAACCCGCTTCCTTCTGACCCTGGGCCTGCTGGCCGTTTTCCTGGCCGCCTGCCAGCCGACGCCGCCGGCCGCGCCCACCCTCGACCAGAACCTCATCATGACCCAGGCCGTGGCAACGGCCATGGCCCAGTACGCCACTGCGACCTTCACCGTCACCCCCGAGCCGACAGCCACCGCCGTGCGCACCCCGCCCGCCCTGCCGGGTACGTTCCAGACCGCGCTGCTGTCCCCGCTCAGCGTGCCGCACACCTATATTGCCGATTCGTGCGAGTACCTGAAGGACAAGTGGACCTCGACCAATGCCGCGCCGGGCACCATTGTCATGGTGATCATGTTCCACGGCATCAACAAGGATTCCAGTTCCGTGGACGAGAACGACATCACTGTCCAGGATTTCAACAAATTAATGAATGGTCTCAAGGAGTTGGGCTTCGAAGCCATCAACGCCACCCAGCTTGCAGACTTTTTGGATGGCAATGCCTACATCCCCCCGCGCTCCGTCGTGTTGACCTATGACGACCGCCACACCGCCGAGGCCTACGAACACTTCCGCCCCTATCACGAAAAATGGGGCTGGCCGGTCGTCAACGGTTGGATCAGCGCGTTTGGCGGGGAGGATGCGTATCTGCGGGAAAATGTGATCCTGTCTGCCGAAGGCTGGGTGGATTACCAGGCGCATGGCGTCATTCACAATACCCCCATTACGGATGGCTCCACCGAAGAGTATATGCTGAGTGAACTGCAGGGTTCCATCACCAACCTGGAGACCTACTTCAAGAAGACGCCCATCGCCTACATCTGGCCCGGCGGCGGATTCACGCCGCGCGCCGCGCAGATCGCGCGCCAGTTGGGATACCGCGTTGGCTTTACTGTCAATCCGCGCGGGCCGATCATGTTCAACTGGGTGCCACTGGCGGATGTGGCCGACCCTGGCCGGCCAAGCTGGATGCCGGACGGACCGGTCAACGATCCCCGCCTGGTCCTGCCGCGCTACTGGCCGGTGCAGGCCATGGGTGAGCTGGACCGGATCCGCACCGTGGGAAACGATGCCGCGGCCTATGCCGAGCAGAACAAGGCCGTCGAATTGGAGTATTACGATATTCTGTGCGCGCCGACCTATGGGCCAATGCCGTAAGCCGTAGGGCGAGATATTATCTCGCCCTACAAAATTCATCAATACGCCAGGCTGCATACCCCCATGTCTGATTGTGTTTTCTGCAAAATTGTCAAAAACGAAGTGTCGGCCAGCATCGTGTATCACGACGAACAGGTGACGGCCTTCCGTGATATTCATCCCGTTGCGCCCACGCATATCCTGATCGTGCCGAACAAACATATCCATTCTGTCAGCGGACTGACGACCGAAGATGAAGCGCTTGCGGGGCACCTGCTCACGGTGGCGGGACGACTCGCCTCACAGGAAGGGATCGCCCAATCGGGCTATCGCATCATTACCAACACAGGGGCGCACGGCGGGCAGACCGTCTTCCATTTGCACGTCCACCTGATCGGCGGACAGCCCATGCGTCATCCGATGGGATGACCGTAGCGCAAATTTTCAATTTGCGCTGCAAAATACTGTGAGAAGATTCGGTAATTCAAAAAACATTCATGTTGTGTCATTCTGAGCGACCGTAGGGAGCGAAGAATCTCGCTTTTGAGTAGAAATTGCCTACGGCATAGGAGATTCTTCGTCGCTTCGCTCCTCAGAATGACACTCCTGACATTAAAAAATTGGAGGTGAAAACATCGTTGAGGTCTCAAATCCAATTACCGAATCCTCTCACTGTTACAAAAAACTGGCGGCCTCGTGGCCGCCAGTTTGCTTACTTTTTCTTGTTGTAGAGACTGCTTCCGCCGCTGAGTTTGCTCTCGGGGCGGCCCATGCGCCAGGCGTACCAGCCCAGTCCCGCGCCGCCGAGCAGGAGCACGACCCCCACGATGCCCATGATCGAGAACGTGGAACCTTTCTGTGGATCTTCGGTGGGCTGTTCAGCCAGGGTGGCCTGGGCCGATTGAGCGCCAAAGTCGATGAAGGCGCGGTCGCCCGCTTTCACGTCCAAGGTGTAGGAGAGATCCATGGTCGGGTTGTAATTCGGCGGGATGGCCACGCTGACGTTGTAATGGCCGGCGGGCACGTTGGTGAAACAAATGCCCTGATAGGCGGCCGGGTCGGGGTTGATGACCGTATCCAGGGTGGCGGAATATTTGCCGTTGGTCTCGGTCACGCTGACCGCGCCGCCGGCCAGCGACGGCTCGATCTCCTGGCGCAGGGCGTTGCCATCCATGTCGTCGAAGAGCAGCACGCAGATTTCGGTGGTGCCGGTAAAGGGAGTGGGAGTCAGGCTGGGGGGCAGGGGTGTGGGCGATGGGCCAGGGGTCTCGCTGGCCGCCGCGGGTCCCACGAGGCCGAGCAGGAGTTGCTGTCCCTCCACGACGGTGCAGTTCTCATCCAGGTTGCCGTTCAGGGCGCGCAACTGGTCGATGCTGATCCCGTTGAGCAGGCTGATCTTGATGCAGGTATCGCCCGGTTGCACGATATAGAGGATGCGGCCATCGGCGCCCGCTGTGGGGGTGGCGTATTGTTGCAGTTGCGCCGAGGGCGCAGCGTTGGCGGGCAGCCACAAACCGAACAGCACCAGGGAAACGAGCGTAAACAGGACGAGAAAGCGCTTGGGGTTCATCGCCGCGATTATATCATTTGAGTCCCAGCACTTCGTACACGTCGATGGGCTGGGTCTTGCCTTTGACCGTCAGCGGCGCAAACGGACGGGCCTCCACCTGAGAGGCGACCCGGTCATAGGCATCGCGCGTGATCAGGATCTGGTTCTTTGCGGCATTCTCCTGGATGCGCTTGGCGGTGTTGACGCTGTCGCTGATGGCGGTGTACTCCAGGCGTTTCTCGGTGCCGATCCAGCCGAGGATGGCGTCGCCGTAGTGGATGCCGACCCCGAAGGACAGATGCGCCGCTTCGGGCAGTTCCTTGTGCAGGGCGAAGACCGCATCGCGGATGGCGAGCGAGGCGCGCACGGCGCGCAGGGTGTGGTCGGGCTGCGGCAGGGGCGCGTTGAACCAGGCCATGACCGCGTCGCCCAGGAACTTGTCCACGGTGCCCGCCTCGTTGAGGATGGCTTCGGCAGCGGAGCCGAGGTAGCGGTTCAACACGGCCACCAGGTCTTCAGGAGTCTGCTTCTCCGAGTAGGTGGTGAAGCCGCGGATGTCGGCGAACACGATGGTGATGTCCACGCGCTTGCCGCCGATCTTGACGCTGTTCAAATCCAACTGGTCGATCACCGCGGGGGAAACCATGCGTTCGAGCAGGCGGCGCTGGGCTTCGAGTTTCTTGCGCTCGGTCATGTCGTCGAGCACGATGGCGATGCCCTGGGTCTTCTGGCCCGCATCCTTTAACGGAGACAGGTTGAGGCGCCAGTCCACGCTGCCGCGCTGGGGCAGGGTGTGATGCACTTCGAATCCGACCACGGGTTTGTCGGTCTGGTGAACTTCATTCAGCCGCGTCTGAAGTTCGGGCGCGAAGGTCGGCATGATCTCCTCCAGGCGCAGGCCGAGCAGTTCGGTCGAGGCGTGCCCGAGGATCGACTCGGCTGCGCGGTTGCACAGTGTGACCTGGTTTTCGATGTCGGCTGTGATGACGCCGCTGGCGATGGAGGCGAAAATGTTGTCCATCAGGCTCTTGAGTTCGATGACTTCTTCAAGGGTATTGCGCAGGGACGAGAACAGGCGCGCGTTGTCGAGCGCCACCGCGGCCTGGTTGGCAAAGGCGGTTAGAAGACTGAGTTCGGTCTCGGAGAAGATACCCGAACGCACGCGGTTGTCGGCGTAGATCACGCCGATCAGGTCGTTCTTCACCTTGAGCGGCACGCACAGGATCGAACGCAGGTTGAAGGCGATGATGCTTTCCTGGCCCGCCAGGCGCTGATCATCCTGGGCGTTGGTGGTGAGCAGCGGTTCGCCTGTGTCGATCACCCGTTGGATGACGGTGCGGCTGACGGTCAGCTCGGAGGGGTTGATGGTTTCCTTGTCCCAGTCGCGCGCGATGTACGTGACCATCTCGCCGTTGTTCTCGCGCAGCATCAGGAAGCCGCGCTCGGCGTGGGTCAGGCGCACGATGTTATCCATCACGATGCGCAACACATCATCCAGTTCTAGGGAGGAGTTGACCACCTTGCCCACATCAGCCAGCGCCGACAGGTTGCGGTGTTCCTTCTCGAAATCCCTGACATGGTTGCCGATGCGTATCAACGTGGTTTCGAGCGAGGTCAGCGCGTCGACGGCGCCTCGTTCGACACGCCCCCTTTCCACAAGCTGGCGGATTTGCGCGGTCTGCTGGCCGAGGGCCAGGATTTGTTCGTGAACGGTTGCGGGGCGGGTGGGAATGGGATTCATGGGGTTATCCAATTCGTTCGATGCGGCTGCTGATTTTTTCGAATGATTCGAACAGGCGGGTGCGCAGGGTGATGCCGATCAGCATCAACGCCGAGCGGCGCGCGCGGGCCGAATTGCCCGGGCGCGGGCTGAACAGCGCAGTCTGGTGTTCTTCGAGCAAACTGTCGATGGCGGGCTGGGCGGACGGCAGGACTTCCTTGAGCAGTTTGGCCCGCTCGACCGGGGTCACGTACATGGGCTGGGGACGGCCCATCCAGCGCAGGCCCAGGTTCACGGCATGGAAGGAATGTTCGATGGAGGTCGAGTTGTTCCAACGCATCCAGCGGTCGACCCAGTTGGGCGGCGTGCTGCCGTTGCGGGCGTAGACGTTCGAGATGTACACGGGTACACGGTTGGTCAGCTTGAGACGGCGTTCGAGCATCAGAAAGCCCGCGATGATCAGCGCCCACAGGAAGATGAACGTGGCGCGGCCGGCCGCGGTCTCTGCGAAGGGCGGGGCTTCGACCACGCCGCTCTCGTCGAGACGCGGATCGCGTTCGAGGTCCGCCAGGGGGGTGGGCCGCTCGGATATGAGCGGTAGGTTATTGCCGGAAGGAGTGGGCGTGGGCAGCGGCGCGGCCGGGCGCGCGAGCGGGTCCTGGTTGGTGGTGGGTTCGAATTCCACCCAGCCGATATTGGGGAAGTACACCTCCGGCCAGGCGTGTGAATCCGCCTTGCGCACGGTGTACCCGATGCCGCGTTCATCCAGTTCACCCTGGGCGAATCCCACCACCATGCGCGCGGGGATGCCCAGTGAGCGCAGCATCAACACCTCGGCGCTGGCGTAGTACATGCAGAAGCCCTTCTTCGAGTCGAACAAGACCCACAACAGCGGATCGGTGCCCTTGGGGGTGGGCGCCAGGGTGGAGGAATAGTCGATCTCATTGCGCAGATAATTGGTGATGGCCTGTGCCTGGTCATAGGGCGTCGCGGCGCCGGCCGTGATCTCCAGGGCCAGCGGCTGGATTTTTTGATCGATATAGTCGGGGACGCCCAGATAGCGTTTGCTCACCCATTCGGGATATTCCGTCCCGGCCGAGCGCAATTCCAAGATGTTGGGATTCCGAACCAGGGCGCGCACCTGGTATTTGTCCCCGGCGGACAGGGGCGGATCGGCCATCCAGGCTGAGATGTCCTGCCGTCCCTCGGGCGTCAGCGTGCTGAACAGGTTGCCCGGACGGTTGACCCAGACCGAATCGGACGGCATGTAGATCAAGCCCTGTTTGGTCAACAGCATGGTGAAAGCAAAGCGCGCCGAGGTCTGTTCCGTGATGGTCGATGAAATGGACAATTCCTCGGCGTCTGGCGCGAAATCACGCGAGACGATGGTGGAGCTGCGCCACTGTCCGTTGTTGTACACGTCATACACGCGCCCGCGCCAGTAATAGCGGGGAGGCTTGTTCTCGATTTCATCCATTGCCCGCACGTTGAAGACCGGGGTATCCCCCTGGGATGCGTTGCGTCCCAGCGACAGGCTGCTGCCGTAGAAATCGGTGTTGCCGCTCCCGCTGCTGTAGGGAGATTCGAGCGCGTCCACTGCGTTTTCGAGCCGTTCCCGAATGGGACGGGTCATGTCGCGCCAGGCTTTCCCGGCCTCCTTGAGGCTGGAAAGGGAAATCGGGACAGACCAGGCCACGAAGATCATGACCGCCGTGACGGCCAGCAGGCTGTTCGTGATGTCCTGGGTGGCCTCGGCGGTGACGAACATCCGCTTTTGGTCCCACACCAGACGGTTTCGATTGAAGTACAGGCGTCCCAGCAGCAGCAGGGAAAGGAAGGCATAGATGCCAAATCCCCAAATGCGCACGGGGATGAAGTAATCGTACAGATGCACCAGCACCGTGATCAAGCCCGCGGGCAGAATCGCCGCCAGGTAATTCCCGTGACGGCTCAGCGAGAAGCTGGAGGTCAGGCCGACGATCCAGAACGCCAGGGATACGAAGGTCACGAAGAAGATCACGTCATCGACCGGCTGGCGCGTCACGAAATCGATCCCCGAGAACCACAACCTCCCGCCGATGCTGGCCAGACGCTCCAGGAAGGGCGCCTCGGCCTCCACGGCCAGGGTCAACTGCCAGGGCAGGATCACCAGTGTATATAGAAAGGCCAGCAGGCGGACTGTGCGTTTGCTGAATGTGCTGTATCCCAGGGCTAGCCCCAGCGCTACGCTAAAGGCGCTCAGGGTCTGGGTAAAGAAGAGATAAGGCGTCCAGTCTGTGATGACCAGGCGCGCGGCCGATACCTGTAACAGGAGAAAGACGATGACCGCGGATGGCCAATCCCACTCACGCCGGGTTGGGGTGGATGACGTTTGCATACTTTGAGTGTACAATGAACAGTACAGACCGTCAATCTTACGACCGGCCTAAAGCTTCCCATCAGGAGTGACACCATGGAACTTCTCATCCAAAACGGCATCGATTGGATCTTGATGATTCAAGGTCTGGGGGCCTGGCTCGAAGGCCCAATGCGTTTCTTCAGTTTTCTGGGTTCGGAGGAGTTTTTTCTGCTGGCCCTGCCAGCCTTGTACTGGAGCATCCACAGCGGACTGGGATTGCGCGTGGGCTTGATGCTCCTGAGCAGCAACAGCATCAACCACGTCTTCAAGGTGGCGCTCGGCGGCCCCCGTCCCTATTGGGTGAGCGAGCGCGTCCTGCCCCTGGCAGCCGAGACTTCCTTCGGCATCCCCTCGGGCCATTCGCAGATCGCGGCGGGCGTGTGGGGCATCAGCGCCAGTTTCCTGCGCAAGCCCTGGGCCTGGATCGGCGCCGCGGTGGTGGTCTTCCTGATCGGCTTCTCGCGCATGTACCTCGGCGTGCATTTCCTACATGACGTGCTCAGCGGCTGGCTGCTCGGCGGCCTGACCCTCTGGGCCTTTACTACCTATTGGGATCGCGTTGCGAACTGGCTGAAGGGACAGAGCTTTGTCCGCCAGGTGACGGCGGCTTTCATCGTATCGATGGTCTTCATCCTGTTGAGCGCCGCGGCCGTGGCGTCCCAGTCGGGATACGTGATCCCGGACGAGTGGATGATCAATGCCGCGCGAGCCGGGGACGAACTGCCTGATCCCATTACCCTGAGCGGAGCCATCACCCCGGCCGGGACCTTCTTCGGGCTGGCGCTTGGCCTGGCGTGGATGACGCGCAGGGGCGGATTCGAGGCTACGGGCTCGGTCACCCAGCGTGCCCTGCGCTATCTCGTCGGCGTGATCGGCATCCTGATCTTCTGGTTTGGGCTGGGACTCGTCTTCCCGCGCGGGGAATTTCTGCTGGCCTATTTCCTGCGTTATTTCCGTTATGTGCTGATCGGCTTTTGGGTTTCGGGCGGTGCGCCCTGGCTGTTCTTCAAGTTAAATCTCGCTGAACAACCCAAGCGCTAGGGGTGCATCTGTTATAATGCGCCATACCTAGGGTATTTCACAGTTTTGGAACACGGATGACTCTCGAACGCGGAACACACCTGCACAAACGCTATCGTATCGTTGAGATCCTGGGCCAGGGCGGCATGGGATCGGTTTATCGCGCCGTGGATGAGAATCTTGGCGTGGAAGTGGCCGTTAAAGAAAACCTGTTCACCACCGACGAATACTCGCGACAATTCCGCCTGGAGGCTGTGATCCTGGCGAATTTGCGTCACCCGAACCTGCCTCGCGTTTCAGACCATTTCTCCATCGGCGACGAGGGACAATACCTGGTGATGGACTTCATCGAAGGCGAGGATTTGCGCCAGCGCATGGAGCGCGACGGCACGATTCCCGAGGACGATGCCGTGCAGATCGGCGCGGCCATCTGCGACGCGCTTTTATACCTGCACACCCGCAAACCCCCAATCCTGCACCGCGACATCAAACCGGGCAATGTGAAGATCACCCCCGACGGGCACATCTTCCTGGTGGACTTCGGCCTGGCCAAGGTGGTGCAGGGCGCCCAGGTGACCACCACGGGCGCGCGCGCCATGACGCCCGGTTATTCCCCGCCCGAACAATACGGCACCGCCCGCACCGATCACCGCACCGACATTTACTCGCTAGGCGCCACGTTGTATGCCGCGTTGTGCGGGGTCATCCCCGAGGATGGCCTGGCGCGCGCCATGGACAACGCGGAATTAACTCCGCTGCGCAAACGCAACCCGAAGATCTCGCGCCGCCTGGCCGCCGCCATTGAGAAGGCCATGTCCGTCGACCCGGCCGACCGCTTCCAGACCGCGGATGAATTCAAGAAAGCCCTGCTCAGTTCGAAATCCAGGACCCAGCAGTTGACCGGCAATTACACGGTCACGCCGCCCCCGCCCGACGCGAACGAACCGGAGAAGGAATACCCCACCCCTGAGGCAGCCGAACCCGAGCCGAGCAAGCCGTCCAAACCGGTCAGCCCTGCGGGCCAGTTGCTGGCGGTGGAGGATGAAAAGCCCTTCATCCCGCCGGGCAAGAAAAAGAAGGAGCAGAAGAAACGCCGCCAGCGCGGCGTGATCGTGTTCCTGCTGCTCGTGAGCCTTGGCCTGGCCGGCTGGATCTATTTCAATCCGTACCTGGTGCCGCTTCCGCTGCGCGCCCAAATGCCCTTCCTGCCCGCTACGGCGACCTTTACCTTTACGCCCACCTCGTCGCCGACCTTGACCCCAAGTCCCGAGCCGACCTTCACGCCCACCGAAACCGTGCTCCCGCCGTCGGCCACTTTTACGCTCACGGTCACGCCGCGTCCGCTCTTCACCTCGACGCCGCTGCCGGGAGTGGTGGGCGAACCCACGCAGATTCCCTCCTCGACGGCCACCCCGCAGGGAGGCGGGTATGGACAGGTTGCCTTCGTCTCGGATCGCACGGGCATCCCGCAGATTTACCTGCTCGATGTGCAAAGCGGAATTTCCGCCCCGATCACGAAAATGTCAGAGGGCGCCTGCCAGCCCTCCTGGGCACCGGACGGAACCCGCCTGGTGTTTGTCTCGCCCTGCCAGGGTCCGAGCGTGATCGTCCAGAATCCGCCGGGTGACACCAGCCTGTATATCGTCAACGCCGACGGTTCGGGTATTCAGCAAATCACCTCCGTCCCGCTTGGGAATTCCGAGCCTGCCTGGGCGCCCGACGGCGAGCACATTGCCTTCACATCCATGCGCGACGGCTCCATGCAGATTTACGTGTTGAACCTGACCGATCAGAGCGTCGAGCGTCTCACCGACCTGGGCAGCGGGGTGGAGGCGCGCCAGCCCAACTGGTCCGCGCTCGGCAACCAGATCACGTTTGCGGCCAAACGTTTTGGCGTATACCAGATCTGGGCCATGCTCGACAACGGCGGAAATGCCCAGCAGATCATCCGCAGCGGCCCAACCTTCCTGGATTACATGCCGGTCTGGTCGAAGGATGACTCGGTCATCGTTTACTCCCAGCAGCGGGCGGACGAAACCTCCCCGCCCTGGCAAATGAGCGTTCTCTACGAAAAGCGCGGCGGGACCACCGCCACCCGCCTGGAGCTTGGTCCGCTCCCGGTGGAACATCTGGCTTTTTCGAACGACGGTTTTTGGATGGTGTTCCAAAGCCGTGAGGTGAACGGTTCGACCCTGGATCTGTACCTGATTTCCACCGGCGAGTCCGAACGTATTCGGCTGACCACTGATCCGGGCAACGATTACGACCCGGACTGGCGTCCGATCCCCACGCGTTGACCGAACCTCGATCCATGTCCGACCTGGCGGGTTCCACCTGCCAGGTTTTGTTTTATTCCAATTGCTTACGGAATTGATTGTAAACTGTTCATAATTGATAAGCGTTCCGGCGTCCGCTTGAAGTAAAATTACCGCGAGTTTTCCCTTCACCGAATTGGACCAATGAACCTCGAATCCGGCACATTACTGCATAAACGATACAGGATCGTGGAATGCCTTGCCCAGGGTGGGATGGGTTCCGTGTACACCGCCATGGATGAGAACCTCGGCATGGTGGTGGCTGTCAAGGAGAATCTATTCGCCACGGACGAGTATTCACGCCAATTCCGCCTGGAAGCGGTCATCCTTGCCAACCTGCGCCATCCCAACCTGCCGCGAGTCTCTGATCATTTCACCATCGAAGGCCAGGGGCAGTATTTGGTGATGGATTACATCGAGGGCGAGGATCTGCGGCAGCGCATGGAACGTGTGGGAACCCTCTCCGAGGATGAAGCCATCGTAATCGGGGCGTCCATCTGCGACGCGCTTACCTATCTGCACTCCCGCAATCCCCCCATCCTGCATCGCGACATCAAGCCGGGCAACGTCAAGATCACGCCAGACGGGCATATCGTGCTGGTGGATTTTGGTTTGGCCAAGGTGCTGCAAGGCAACGAGGCCACCACCGTGGGCGCGCGCGCGATGACGCCCGGTTACTCCCCACCTGAACAATACGGAACCGGCCGCACCGATCCGCGCACCGATATTTATTCGCTGGGAGCCACGTTGTATGCCGCCATCACGGGCGTGATCCCCGAAGACGGTCTGGCCCGCGCAATGGATAACGTGCGGCTTTCGCCTTTGCGCAAACGCAATCCGCAGACCTCGCGCAAGTTGGCGCTGTCCATCGAACGCGCCATGGCCGTCGACCCCTCCGACCGTTACCAGACAGCCGAAGATTTCAAGCGCGCCCTGCTCGAAACCAAATCCAAGACCCAGCAGCCGGTTGGCGCTTACATCGTGACGCCCCCTCCGTTCCGCGCCAGCTCGGAAGCCGACACGCTGGGCGAACAGCGTCCCCGCATGTTGCGCTCCACTCCGCCTGCGGAGGATGATCGTCCTTTCGTCTCGCCGATGCGCAGGCAGATGATGCGTGAGAGTCGCATGCGCAGGATCATCATCGGGGTGCTGCTGGCGGTGTTGGTGCTCGGTTTTGCGGGCATCAGTTACTTCTCGCCCGGGCTGATCTGGCCCGCCGCGCAGCCTTCGCCCACCTCCACGCAGAGGGGAACCCAGCCAAACGGGACCCCGTCCCAGGTCCCGGGCTCGAGTTTTATCCTTACGCCGACACATACGCTCGTCCCGCCCTCGCCGACCCTGTCTCCTGTGCCGCCGACGCCGGCCGGGTTCGACTCATTCCAAATCGCCTTTGCCTCCATCCGCGCGGACCTGCCGCAGATCTACGTCACGGACATGAAGGGGAATGAGACCCAGTTGACCGACATGCCGAACGGCGCCTGCCAGCCCTCGTGGTCACCGGATGGAGCCAGGCTGGTTTTCGTCTCGCCCTGCGCGGTGAAACAGGATGTGTACCGCCGGTCCAGCCTCTATATCATCAATTCGGATGGCAGTGGATTGCAATCCCTCTCCACCGTGCCAGGCGGTGATTTCGAGCCGGACTGGTCGCCGGATGGCATGTACATCGCCTTCACCTCCCTGCGCACCGGGCACATGCAGATCTACTCCTACGATTTGAGCACCGGCCTGACCACACGCCTGATCCGAACCCCGCAGGGACAGGATGCCCGCCAGCCGGTCTGGTCGCCGGATGGCGCGCAGATCGCCTACGCCTTGCGGCGCAATGGCACCGCGTACCAGATCTGGGTCATGTCGAATGACGGCGAGGATGAGCATCAGTTGATCCGCAGCGGCGATCAGTTCTCCGACATGCGTCCCGAGTGGTCGCCCGATGGCACCCTGATCCTCTTCCACCAGACGCCGGTGGATAAGTTCGCCTTCCCTGACCTGGTGCTGTACATGCTGGATGCGAACACCCCCCCGGTGATTCTGAACCTGGGGGTCCTGTCGCTCAACAACGTGGATTATTCCCCGGATGGGCGTTGGCTGGCCTTCGAGATGACCGGAGAGAGCGGTTCGAACATCGCCTACATGACCGCCAGCGGCTCGGATAACACCCTCCTGACGGATGACGCCTCGGTGGATTTCGACCCGGCCTGGCGCCCGCCCGGCAAGTAATAAATTCCCGCGAAAACAAAAAGGACAGCCGCTTATCGAAAGCGGCTGTCCTTTTGATTCTGGGTTGCACGGATCTAAAGTTTATAGCGCAGCAGTCTCAGCCCGTTCAATACGACCAATACCGTACTGCCTTCGTGACCGACCACACCCAGGGGCAGGGGCAGCTGCGCCCCAAACGCGCTGGCGATCAGGATCACGATGACGGCCATGGCAAAGGTCAGGTTTTGCCAGACCACGCGGCGGGCCTGCCTTGCCAGGCCAATTGCGAACGGGATCTTGTGCAGGTCGTCGGACATGAGCACCACGTCGGCGGTCTCGATGGCCACGTCGGTGCCCGCGCCGCCCATGGCGATGCCGATGTCGGCGGTGGCCAGCGAGGGCGCGTCGTTGACGCCGTCACCGACCATGGCAACAGGGCCGTACTTGCGCTGGAGCGATTGCAGCACTGTGACCTTGTCCTGGGGCAGCAAGCCCGCGTGGAATTCGTCCACGCCCGCGCGTTCGGCGATCTTCGCCGCGACCTGCGGGTTGTCCCCGGTCAACATGACGACGCGCTCGATGCCCGCGTTCTTGAGGGCCTTGATCATTTCGATGGCATCTTCGCGCAGGGTGTCGGCCACGGCCAGCAGGCCCAGGAAACCACGGGAGGAGGCGGAGTAGACGTACATGGCGGTCTGGCCTTCGCTGTGAAGTTCGTCCGCCACGCGGCTGATGTGCGTGGGGATTTGAACGCCGCGTTCCTCGAACATGCGCTCGTTGCCGATCCACAGGGTATGGGATTCGACCACACCTTCCACGCCCTGGCCGGGGATGGCGCGAAAGCCGATGGACTGGGGCAGGCTGAGGGTGCGTGCGTGGGCGGCCTGGACGAGGGCCTTGGCCAGCGGGTGCTCTGAGCGGGCTTCCAGCGCGGCCACGAGTCCCAGCATTTCGTTCTCATCCATCTCCCCAAAGGTGTGGATGGCGGTCAGGGCGGGCGTCCCGCTGGTGAGGGTGCCCGTCTTGTCGAAGGCCAGCACCTTGAGCGTGGCGGTCTTTTCGAGGTGTACGCCGCCTTTGAACAGCACGCCGTGCCGCGCGCCGTTGGCGATGGCGGAGAGGAAACTGGCGGGTGTGGAGATGACCAGCGCACAGGGCGAGGCCACCACCAGCCAGGTCATGGCGCGATAGAAGCTGGTTTGGAAATCGTGTCCCAGGGCCAGCCACGGGACCACGATTAATAAGGCGGCCGCGGCCAGTACAAAGATGGCGTAGCGTTCCTCGAAGGCATCCAGCGCGCGCTGGGTGTTGGCCTTGGTGGCCTGCGCCTCCTCGACCATCTTGACGATGCGCGCCAGGGTGGTGTCCCTGGCGAGGCGGGTCACGCGGATTTCGAGCGAGCCGGTGCCGTTGACCGTGCCCGCGAAGACCACATCGCTGACCTGCTTGTGCACCGGCATGGACTCGCCTGTGATGGTAGCCTGGTTCACTTCCGATGCGCCTGCGATGACCTCGCCGTCGATGGGGAAGCGTTCGCCCGGGCGGACCAGCACCACGTCGCCCAGGGTCAGTTTCTCGATGGGTAGATTCACCAGCCGCGAGCCGCGCCGCACGGTGGCCTGGGCGGGACGCAGGTCGAGCAGTTTCTCGATGGCCTTGCGGCTGCGATCCATCGCGTAGGACTGCAGGGTGTTGGACAGCGAGAACAGGAACAGCAGCATCGCGCCTTCGGCGGGCTGGCCGATGACCGCCGCGCCGAGTGCGGCCAGGATCATCAGCAGGTCGACGTTGAGGGTCTTTTCCTTGAGCGCCTCGACGCTGGCGACCAGGCCGAACCATCCGCCCGCCGCGTAGGACGCCACGTACAACGCCAGGATCAGGGTAGGGTCCCAGCCCAGTCCCGCGCCGATGAAGGCTGTCAGTCCCGCAACGGCATTGATGACCGTGAAGGCCACTTCGAGTTGTTCGACGGGAATGCCGCGCTTCTTTTCCTCAATGGGGGGCGTGAGGTAATTGGCGTCGACTTCCATGTTTTCGGGGGTGGACAGGCGCGGCTGGTTGAGGTGAAGTTCCAGCATGTTATTGGCGAAATTCGCGCTGGGCAGGTTCGCGGCGGTCTCGTACTGAACGGCCAGTTGGCGGGCCAGGTGACCCGCACAGCGGGCGCAGGCTTCCTCTCCGCGTTCATGACGGGCGGCGCATTGCGCCATGCGGATCGAGGCCTCGCGTCCCGCCAGGTTGACGACCTGCAAGGCGCGCTCGTTGCTCAACAGACGCGGGTCATAGACGGCTTTGAGGTTGCCTGTTTTGAAGTCGTAATCCACCTCCTCGATGCCTGCATAACCCCGCAGGGTATCGGAGAGGATTTCGGTGCAGCGATTTTCAGAAGAGGGAATGGGTTGGGTTTCGATTTCGGGATTCATGATGCCTCTAAAGGTGGAAGTCAGGCCGCCCTGCTGCGGGAGGGTATGGATGCGGTTTTGGCTCTGGCCTGTTTCTTTTGGCAGGCCGGACACAGTCCGTAATATAGCACGCGCGCGCCGAGCAGTTTGTATCCTGAAACGGCGGTGATCTCCGCGTCCAGGTGCGTGACGTGTTCGCTGGGAATGTCCACGATCTTGGAGCAGGCCAGGCAGGCCAGGTTGACGTGCGGTTCCGTGTCCGCGTCGTAGTGGACTTTATCGTCGCCTGCGTGGCCGAGCACGTTGACCACGCCCAGGCCTACCAGGGTGTCGAGCGTGTTGTACACCGTGGCCAGGCTGAGCGAGGAGAAACGCGGCTTGAGCGCTGCGTAGATCATCGCCGCGGTGGGATGTTCCTCGCTCTCCACCAGCATTTCGCAGATCGAAGTCCGCTGGGGGGTGAGGCGCATGCCTGCCTGTTGCAGGGCGGAGGTAAGAGTCATGAGATCGGACATGTTGCCTACTTTTTGTAATAGTTCTAAATTTAGAATAATTATAAAATAAGATGGCGGGATGTCAAGAGGTCTTATGGGCGCACCGTGAATCTGTCGACTCCAGTTTAACATTCCAAAGATGGTCTGTTTTGTTGCGAAAAGAGAAATTATGTTGTATAGTTGGAGGCATGGCAACCGATGAACATGAACTTGCAGTTCTAAAGTGGCGTGAAGAACGCATGGAGCGGCTTCGCACCAACGAGCGAAGCTGGCTTGGCCTGGCGGGTCTGTTTTGGCTGAAGGATGGGGACAATTCGTTCGGAAGCGATCCTGCCTGTAGTTTTGTCCTGCCTGCTTCGGCGCCCAATCGGGCTGGCGTCTTTCATTTTGAGAAGGGTGCTGTCACGGTGACGGCCGAGTCTGGCGTGGAAATGACCTGCAACGGAGACAGCCTCCCGTCGCGGGCTTTGCTCGACGACCAGCAGGAACACCCCGATTTCCTGCGCGTGGGAAGTTTCATCCTGGTCGTGCTCATACGCGGCGAGAGTATGTTGGTCCGCGTGTGGGACGTTAACCATCCCGCCCGCGCGGAATTCCAGGGATTGAACTTCTACCCGTACAAGCCCGAATATCGCGTGGTCGCAAAATACGAGGGCTATGCCCCCTTCAAACTCGTCAGCCAGAAGGACATCATCGGCGAAGTCAGCGATTTCAAGATGATCGGATACGTCACGTTCCAGTGGGACGGCAGGCAGCAGCGGCTGGATGTGGAGGATGCCGGCGACGGCCTCTTCGTCGCCTTCAGGGATGCCACCAATTCGAAAAAGACCTATCCCGGCGGGCGCTATATGCTGACGGGCAAGCCCGAGAATGGCCAGGTGTTGATCGATTTCAACAAGGCCTACAACATGCCCTGTGCCTATACCCTTTACGCCACCTGCACGCTTCCGCCCATGGAAAATCGTTTGTCGATCCCCATCGAAGCGGGCGAGCAGATATACAAGGATGATCATTAATTCCCACATTCGAGATGACGAGACTTCCGCTCCCAGGGCGGAAGTCTTTTTTTGTGTCGATTCCCGTCGTAATGCCCGATGTTCTTCCAATACGCCGAACCCTGGGGCTGATTTGGCCTGCAATTTGCCCTGACAGGGGGACTGTGGGGTGTTTTCTTACACTCCTCTTATTGACGCTCATTTTTCAGCATGTTATCATTCTACCCACGGTTTTTAGCACTCGGAATAGCGGAGTGCTAAATCGGGTGAACCCATGCGTGATTTGACGGACCGACAGAAATCCCTGCTCCTATTGGTGATCCGTGATTACATCGACACGGCCCAGCCCGTAGGCTCGAAGCATCTCGTCGAGCGCTACCGTCTTGACCTGTCGTCGGCCACCGTGCGCAATGAGATGTCCGCGCTGACCGATATGGGCTACCTGCGCCAGCCGCACACTTCCGCGGGGCGCGTCCCCACGGAAGAGGGGTATCACTTCTTCGTGGGCCAGATGGTGAACCAGGCCGAACTCCCTGAGTCGGTTCAGCAGACCATCTCGCACCAGTTCTACCAATCCCGCCCCGACGTGGAGCAGTGGATGACGCTGGCCGCCTCGGTCCTGGCGCATCAATCCCAGGCCGTGTCGGTGGTGACGGCGCCGCTTCCCGAACAGGCGCGTTTCAAACACGTGGAATTGATCTCCACCCAGGGCCGCCAGGTGTTGATGGTGCTGGTCATGACGGGCGGGGAAGTCAGCCAGCAGATCCTGACCCTGGCCGAACCCGTCGCCCAGGAGCGCCTCAGCCAGACCGCTTCGCGCCTCAACCTGACGGTGGCGGGCCGCAGCCTCGACGAATTATCTGCCCTGTCGGTGCGCTCGGATGCGCTCGAACAGGACATCCTGACCCTCGTCACAGCCGACATGCGCCGCGCCACCGAGCGCGTCTCAGGCCAGATATACACTGACGGCCAGACCAACCTGCTGGCCGAACCCGAATTTGCCGAGTCGGATGATGCCCGCCGCGCCCTGCGGCTTTTCGAGGAACGCTCCACCCTGCAGGGACTTCTGGCGCGCGTCTCCACGAACAGCACGGTGGGCGGATTGCAAGTCCTGATCGGCGGCGAGGGCGGCTGGGAAGAATTGCGCCAGTGCTCGATGGTGCTCTCCCGCTACGGCGTCCCTGGCATGGTGACGGGCACCTTGGGCGTGCTGGGACCGATGCGCATGTCCTACGCGCGCACGATCCCCACGGTGCGTTTCGTGGCCGCCCTGTTGAGCGACCTTGTGACCGACTCGATTGCAGGCGAGTAAATAAGCATCGAGCATTGAACATCTAATATCCAATCTCCATCCCGAGAGTGAAGGCATGACCGACAAGAAGAAGCATAAACACGAAGAGGAAGTCAAGGAAACCCCGTCTGATCACGAGGCCCAGCCCCAGGCAGCGGAAATCGAGGCGCTGACCAAACGCGTCGAAGAGGCTGAAGCCAGAGCCGCCGAGTACAAGGACGGCTGGCTCCGGTCCCAGGCGGAGTTCGTCAATTACAAGAACCGCGTGGCGCGCGACAACGAGCTGACCTATTTCTCGATGAAAAGCGAAATCCTCAAGAAGGTGCTGCCCGTCCTGGATGATCTCGAACGGGCGCTGCCCAACCGCGTGGCGGGGGACGCCTGGGCCGACGGCATCGAGTTGATCGTGCGCAAGTTTCAGACCGCCCTCGAAAAGGACGGTGTGATACGTATCGAGGCTGAAGGCCGGCCCTTCGACCCAAACTTCCACGAAGCGATCTCGCACGAACCCAATCCCGACGTGGAAAGCGGTCACGTGATTGCGGTGGTGCAAAACGGTTACATGTTCGGCGAACGCGTCATTCGACCTGCCCTGGTAAGGGTGGCGCAATAATTTCGTCAAAGGTTAAAAGTCGAAGGTCAATGACTTTCGACCTGCGACCTTTGACCTTTTCTAGGAGAACTCATGGCAAAAATCATTGGCATTGACCTTGGTACCACCAACTCCGTCGCGGCGGTGATGCAGGGCGGCGAACCGATCGTGATCCCCTCGGCCGAAGGCGAGCGCCTCGTCCCGTCGGTGGTGGCGGTCAACAAGAATCACGAGCGCCTGGTCGGGCGCATTGCGCGCAACCAGGCGATCACCAACTCGCAGAACACGATTTTTTCCGTGAAGCGTTTCATGGGCCGCAAGGCGAGCGATCCTGAAGTGGAACGCACGCGCAAGCGCGTCCCCTACATCGTGGACGGGGCGCCCAACGGCGACGTGCGCGTCAAGCTGGATGAAAAGGATTATTCTCCGCCCGAGGTCTCGGCCATGATCCTGGCCAAGATCAAGGCGGATGCCGAAGCCTATCTCGGCGAACCCGTCACGCAGGCGGTCATCACCGTGCCGGCCTACTTCAACGATGCCCAACGCAACGCCACCAAGGACGCGGGCAAGATCGCGGGCCTCGAAGTGCTGCGCATCATCAACGAGCCGACCGCCTCCTCGCTGGCCTATGGCCTCGACAAGAAGAAGAACGAGATCATCGCTGTGTATGACCTGGGCGGCGGCACCTTCGACATTTCCATTCTCGAAGTGGGTGAAGGCGTCTTCCAGGTGCGCGCCACCAGCGGCGATACCTTCCTCGGCGGCGATGACTTCGACCTGCGCATCATGGACCACCTGATTGAGCAATTCCGCAAGGACAACGGCATCGACCTGAATAACGACCGTTCCGCGCTTCAGCGTTTGAAGGAGGCCTCCGAGAAGGCCAAGATCGAACTCTCGACCATGATGCAGACCGAGATCAACCTGCCGTACCTGACGGCGGATGCCAGCGGCCCCAAGCATTTGGTCATGACCATGACGCGCGCCAAGCTGGAGCAGATCACCGCCGACCTCGTCGACCGGACGATTGCTCCCGTTAAACAAGCCCTGTCCGACTCCAATCTGACGGCGGGCGACATCAACGAGATCGTGATGGTCGGCGGCATGACGCGTATGCCCGCCGTGCAGGATCGCGTGCGCGCCTTCTTCGGAAAGGAACCGCACAAGGGTGTCAACCCCGACGAAGTGGTCGCCATTGGCGCGGCCATCCAGGGCGGCGTGTTGGGCGGGGAAGTGAAGGACATCCTGCTGCTCGACGTGACGCCGCTTTCGCTCTCCATCGAGACCCTGGGCGGGGTGGGCACGTCGCAGATCGAACGCAACACCACCATCCCCACCCGCCGCAGCCAGGTCTTCTCCACGGCCAGCGACAACCAGACCCAGGTCGAGATCCACATTCTGCAGGGCGAGCGTCCCATGGCTGTGGACAACAAGTCGCTGGGCAAGTTCATCCTCGACGGCATCCCGGCTGCGCCGCGCGGCATCCCGCAGGTCGAAGTGACCTTCGACATCGACGCTAACGGCATCCTCAAAGTGACTGCCAAGGACAAGGCCACGGGCCGCAGTCAGCACATCACCATCACGGCGTCCTCGGGCTTGAGCGAGAGCGAAGTCGAGAAGATGCGCAAGGACGCGGAAGCCCACGCCGATGATGACCGCAAGCGCAGGGAGATGATCGAAGCACGCAACGGCGCGGATAATTCCGCCTATGCGGCCGAGAAGGCCATCAAGGACTTTGGCGACAAGATTCCCGCTGAAATGCGCAGTGAGATCGAAACCCGGGTGGCGGATGTGCGTAAAGCCTTGCAGGGCGAGGATGTGAACGCGATCAAATCCACCACGGAGACGCTCAATCTCGTCATTCAGAAGATCGGCGGGGCGATGTATCAGGGTCCCGAAGCGGGACCAGGCGCGGGTCCAGACAGCAGCGCAGGGCCCGACGTGGTCGATGGCGAAGTGAAGGAGTAGATCAAGTCAAAGGTCAAAGGTCCAATGTCTTTTCGGGATGTTTGACCTTTGACCTGCGACTTTTGACCTAATTATGAGCAATCGTGATTATTACGAAGTCCTCGGCGTAGGCCGAAATGCATCGGACGACGAGATCAAGTCGGCGTTCCGTAAATTGGCGCGCCAGTTTCACCCCGACGTGAACAAGGAGCACGACGCCGAGGAGAAATTCAAGGAGATCAACGAGGCCTACGGCGTGCTATCCGACAAGGATAAACGCGCGCGCTATGACCGCTTCGGCAAGGAAGGCCTTGGCAACATGGGCGGGGGTGGCTTCCACGATTACACCACCGACATGGGTGACATCTTCGAGGAACTCTTCAACCAGTTCGGCTTTGGCGGCGGGGGTGGACGGCGCTCGCGTCACAGTCCGCGGCGGGGCCGTGATTTGCAGATGCAGGTCAGGCTGGCGTTCGAGGAGGCCGTCTTTGGCGTGGAGAAGGAAATCCAGTTCGAGCGCGAGGAGACCTGCTCCACCTGCGGCGGCTCGGGTGCGGAGCCTGGCACCAAGCCCGACAAATGTTCCACCTGTAACGGCCAGGGCGAAGTGCGCCAGGTGCGCCAGACCTTCCTCGGACAGATGGTGCAGACCGCCACCTGTCCCGCCTGCAACGGGCGCGGGGAGACCATCTCCAAACCGTGTCATATCTGTCGGGGCGCGGGGCTGGAGCGCAAGATCATCAAGAAAAAGGTGCAGATCCCGGCGGGCGTGGATGTGGGCACGCAGATCCGCCTGGCAGGGGAGGGCAGCCCGGGCGCCAACGGCGGACCGAGCGGCAGCCTGTTCCTCGTGCTGGATGTCCAGCCGCACCAGTTCTTCAAACGCCGCGAGAACGACATCCTGCTCAACCTCGACATCAACGTGGCGCAGGCCACCCTCGGCGCCGAAGTGGACGTGCCGACCCTGGATGGCGATGAGAAGTTGAAGATTCCCTCGGGCACCCAACCCGGCAAGATATTCCACCTGCGCGGCAAGGGTGTGCCGCACCTGCGCCGCAGTGGACGCGGCGACCAGCTGGTGATTGTCAACGTGGCCATCCCCAACAAGCTGACCCGCGAACAGCGCGAGTTGTTCGAGAAGCTGGCCGAGTCGCTGGGCACCGCGGTCAAGCCGCAGGAAAAGGGTTTCATCGACTGGTTGAACGACGCGTTTGGCGGATAGCTGTTGAATTGGAGTGCGGACTTCAGTCCGCGTCGAGTGGGCGGACGAAATGTCCGCCCTTTGTTTTATGCATACCCACGGTTGAAAATTGTGTTTTCCCGCTTTCAAAAAGCGCAATTTTCAACCGCGCTGGGTATAATGCGGGCACTTCGATGGTAAGAATCCTGCTGCGCGTTTGGCAAAAGTTTCCGATCTGGGTGCATCTTTTGGCGTCGCGCCTTGTGCGGCCGCGCTTCCGCGTGGCGGTTGCCGCCCTGATCTTCGATGAGCAGGGCCGGGTGCTGTTGTTCAAGCATACCTACCGCAAGTTCGAGTGGGGACTGCCGGCAGGCAGCCTGGAACATCGTGAACAGCCCGAGCGCGCCGTCCTGCGCGAGTTCCTCGAAGAGACGGGCATGCAGATCGAAGTCCAGCGATTGCTGCTGGCCGAAAGCTCCAAAGACGATCACCACGTCAGCTTGATTTATTTGTGCAGGCTCGTCAGTGGCGAATTTCGTGAAAGCAATGAAATTTCTGAGATACGCTACTTTGCCTTGAACGATCTGCCGCAAAGGATGCTCTCCGCCGAGAAGGATTTGATCCGCAGGGTGGCGGGCATGCTGTAAAAATTACCCTTTGAATCAAAACCTTCGCAAGGTTATTGAAAAGCGGACTGAAGTCCGCATTCCGAAATCAACCGAAAGGAAAGTGACTGCTCACTGGTCACTACACACTATCATGAACTGGCTTGAAGTATCCCTCACCGTCGACGGTGAACTGGCCGAATCCGTGGCCGACGTGCTGGCGCGTTTTGCGCCCAATGGCGTGATGACCGAACAAGGCGTGCGCTTCATCAACGACGAGGACGAAGGCACCGCCACCGGGCCGATCACCGTCCGCGCCTATCTCGAAGTCAACGACCAGCTCGAAGAGACGCGCCAAAAGCTGGAGGAGTCGCTGTACTTCCTCGGGATGATCCAGCCCGTGCCTGCCCCTGCCTACAAGCAGATCGCCGACCAAAACTGGATGGAGGCCTGGAAGCAGCACTACAAGCCGATCCTGATCGGGAAGCGGCTGCTGATCCTGCCCGCCTGGTTGGAGTCGCCTCAGCCCGAGCGGATTCCCATCCGCATCAACCCGGGCATGGCCTTCGGCACAGGCACACATCCCACCACGCAGTTGTGCCTCGAACTCCTCGAAACATGGTTCGACCAATCGTCAAGCGTAAATCGTCAAACTGCCATCGACGTGGGCTGCGGCTCGGGCATCCTCTCGATTGCCGCGCTCAAGCTCGGCGTGGAGAAAGTCCTCGGCGTGGACATCGACGCGGAATCGGTGACCAACTCGCGCGAGAACGCCGACATGAACGGCATCGGTAATGAGTTGATCCTCGGGCAGGGTTCGGTGGCGGAAGTGCTGGCGGGACAGTTCCCGTTCCAGTCCGCGCCGCTGGTGTTGGCCAATATCCTCGCGCCCATCATCATCCGCCTGTTCGATGCGGGGCTGGCGGAGCTGGTCGAGCCGGGCGGCACGATCATCCTGAGCGGAATCCTGGCCGAGCAGGAGCAAAACGTGGTCGCAGCGGGACAGGCCCACGGTCTGACCCTGGGCGGCCGCCGTCAGATCGGCGATTGGGTGGCGTTTTCGATGGAGCGCCCGAAACTGTCAAGATAAGTCAACTTTGTCAACAACGTACCTGATATAAAAGTGTCACCATCAAAAAAGGAGAATGACATGAAGTCAGGTTTGTTGAAAGTTGTTTCTGCCATTGCAATCTTGGCGCTCGCTTCCGTGGCTTGCGGAGCGGTTATGCCGAACGTTACGGTTCCCACTCTGGATATCCAGCCCCCTGCCACCCAGGTAGTCCCTGTCGCCACCCAGGTCATCCCCCCGACCGCCCAGGTGGATGTCCAGCCGACTGCCGAAGCTGGCGAAACCAAGTTGCTGTCGGATTCCTTCGAAAGCCGCAGCAGCAACTGGGGTGTGGGCACCGACACCGACTACGAGGTCCAGTATGTCGACGACGCCCTGCAGTTCAAGGTTACTGCGACCAACATGAAGGTGTACAGCCGTCCCAACGGCACCAGCTACACGGATGTTCATATCGAGGTGGATGCCGCGAACCAGGGCAGCGACCCGAATGCCGCGCTTGGCGTATTTTGCAACCAACAGGTGATCGATGATCAGTTCTATTTTGGGTACGTCACGCCCAGCGGCGAGTATGGCATCGTCAAGTCTGTTTTCATCAATGACGACGTCGAACTGACCTCTGGAAAGTCGGACCTGATCCCGCAGAACGCGCCTTCGTATCATATCGGTTTTGACTGCGCCGCCAATGGTACGATGACCCTCTACGTCAACGGCCAGCAGGTCGCGACCGCCTCCGATACCGAATATCCTGCCGGATTGGTTGGCGTGATTGCCTGGAGCGGTGAAGTGGAATCGGGCACGATCGTCTCGTTCGATAATTACGTTCTCACCAAGTTGCCGTAAGTATTTATCCCACAATTCCCGGAGTGCAGACTTCAGTCCGCTGCCAGAGCAGACGAAAGTCTGCATTCCGATTCTCGGATAGGCTCTGATTTCAATTTTGGATGAGTATGACGGGCGGTGATGAATCGTCAGGAATTGTCAAGATAAGTCAACTTTGTCAACACCTGCGCGGGTACACTGCAAGCATCACTCAATATTCTGAAGGAGAATGGTATGAATAAGAAAGTTTTGTTTGCAGTGTTGGCTCTGGCCCTGGCGATGATGGCCTGCGGCGTCCCATCCCTCCCTGGTTTGACGGGCGGTCCCCTGTTCCAGGATGATTTCGGCGGCTTCGACCAGAACTGGGGCACGGGCACGGATTCGGACAGCTCGGTGGAATACGTCAACAGCGGGCTGAACATGCAGGTCTACCAGACCAATTATTTCGTGTGGAGCACGCCGAACGACGAGGATTACACCAACATCCACATCGAAGTCACCGCGCAGAATAACAGCTCGGATCCTAACTCCGCCTTTGGCGTTATCTGCAACCAGGGCATCCCCAGCACCAACTATTACTATTTCGCCGTCACAGCCAACGGCCAGTACGCGATTGCGCGCGGCGCCGTTGCCAAGGATGATTTCTTCATGACGGGCAATAACGAATGGGCCGATTCCGACCTGATCCCGCAGAATGCCGCCTCCTATCAGATCGGCGCGGATTGCGGCAACGGCGTACTGACCCTGTACGTCAACGGCCAGCAGGTGGCCTCGGTCAACGATGCGACTTATACCAGCGGCGCGGTGGGCTTGTTCACCTGGAGCGATGAGAAGAACTCCGGTGCGAACGTGACCTTCGATGATTTCATCGTCACCGAACTGAAATAAGCAGGCGGCAGGAAACTGAACACTGCGTTCCGCATGGGATGCAGTGTTTTTGTTTTCCAAAAAGCCGATTAAAGATTGGCCGCGCCCCGAATTTCTGTGCTATGATTCAAGCACCATGGATCGCCGCAAATTATTCCTTTACGTGCTCGTGAACGTCTTTGTCTCCGCCTGTGTGACGGGCGCGATCCTGTTCTGGTATGACCGCAACTACCGCGCCTCGCTGTCGCCCGCGGTGGCGCCTGCCGCCGCCCCGAACGGAGGCAACGCCGCCGTCGCGCCTGCCGTGACCGCCACGCCCCAGGGCGATATCCCTGTGGAGATCGTCAGCGTGGTGGGGGCGGGGACGCAGAGCGCCGAAGCGGTCGTCATCCAATACAGCGGCGAAGGGCAGTTGAACCTGGCAAGCTGGCAGCTCAAGGACGAGGACGGCAACACCTTCACCTTCCCGCAGTTGACGCTTTACCCCAACGGCGCGGTGCAGGTGCATACCGCCAACGGCACCAACACCGTCATCGACCTGTATTGGGGCCTCCCCAACACAGTCTGGGACTCGGGTGAAAACGCCAACCTGTATGACGCCCAGGGCAACCTGCGGGCCGTGTATCGAATTCCCTAGGCATTGTTGCCGTGTATGCTTGCAACCTATGCTAATTTAATTTCCTGGGTTGTATGACTCGCAGAAGTACGAGATTTGTCCTGAGATCGCCCCAACCATCAAGCTGTTTAACTACCCGACTATCCGACTAAAATGACCCAAGCCCTCTACCGCAAATACCGTCCCAAAGGATGGGACACCGTCATCGGCCAGGACCACGTTGTCCACACCATCACGAACGCCATCAAGGCGGATCGTGTGGGTCACGCCTACCTGTTTGCGGGGCCGCGCGGTACGGGTAAGACCACCGTCGCGCGCCTGCTGGCCAAGGCGGTCAACTGTCTCGACCCCGACCCTGCCAAACGCCCCTGCAACGAGTGTGCCTTCTGCACCGCCGTCAACGAGAACCGTTTCCTCGACCTGATCGAGATCGACGCCGCATCCAATACCTCCGTGGACGATGTGCGCGACCTGCGCGACAAGATCAACTTTGCGCCCAATCAGGGCAAATATAAAATCTACATCATCGATGAAGTCCACATGCTCTCCACAGCGGCCTTCAACGCCCTGCTCAAGACCCTGGAAGAGCCTCCTCCGCACGCCATCTTCATTCTCGCCACGACCGAGATTCACAAGATTCCCGCCACGGTGCTCTCGCGCTGTCAGCGGCATGAGTTCCGCCGCGTGCCCGTGGATGAGATCGTTTCCAACCTTAAATACATCGTCGAGGCCGAAAACCTCAAGGCCGACGAGGAAGCGCTCACGCTCATCGCCCGTCAATCTGCGGGTGGGATGCGCGACGCGCAATCCCTGCTCGACCAGCTTTCCTCAACGGGCGACCAGATCACCCTGGCCCTGGCGCAGACCGTGCTCGGCACAGCCACCAGCCAGACCGTGCTGGACGTCACTGCCTCGATCCTGGAGGCCGATCCCGCGCGCGGCCTCGAAGCGATCCACAAGGCGCTCGACTCGGGCGCCGATCCGCGCTCACTGGCGCGTCAACTGGTCGAATATTTGCGCGGGCTGATGCTCATCCAAATGGGCAACGGCGATCAGGTCGAAGCCACCGCCGAGGTCAGGAAGCAGATGGAGGCGCATGCGCGCGCCTTTACCACGGCCGACGTCCTGCGCATGATGAAAACCTTTAACATTGCCGCCACGGATCTGCGCGGCGGCTGGCAGCCGTCCCTGAGCCTGGAATTGGCCCTGGCCGAACTGATGGAACCTGCGCCTGCTTCCGCTGCGCCGGTCCAGACCGCGTCTGCGCCCAGACAGGTCAAGCCTCAGCCTGCTCCCGTTTCACAAACGGCTGCCCAGCCCCGGGCGGAGTCTGAATCGCCCAAAGCCGCGCCGGACGTCATCGGCGCGGGGGAAGTCGTCAAGGCCTGGAAGCAGATTATCGCCTCCCTGCCCAAGGCGCAGGCCAACCTTGGCGCGCTCTTGAACTCGGTCAAGATGATCGATGTGCAGGGCAACAGCCTGATCCTGGGTTTTGCCAGCGACGTGCTGATCGAAAAGATGAACAAGCCCGACCAGCTCGAAGCCGCCCAAAAAGCCATTCTGGATGTGCTGAATGTGAACCTGGCCATCCATTGCACAGTGACCACGGCCAAGGGTAAAATTCCCCCGCACCTGCCGCAGGACGGCATGGTCGCCACCGCCATCCAACACGGCGGCGAGATCGTGGATGTGGACGAGTAAGGGAGGATGGTCGTGAGGAAAACAGACGCTGCCAGGAAAGAAGAAAGAGGAAAACAGCGTCCTTCAGACAGATGTGTTTCCTTCGCGACCGTCGTGCCCTTTGTGTTTAAAAAAGTTCCCGTGAAAATGGAAAAACAAAAATAATCAGGAGATAGTTATGGCAAAAGGATTCAATCGAGGCCCAGCGATGGGCGGCGGACAGGGCGGCATGATGCAGCAGCTTCAACGCCTGCAAAAGCAGATGGAGGAAACCCAGGCCAAGCTGGCCGATGAGACCGTCACCGCCACTGCGGGCGGCGGCGCGATCAAAGTCACCATGACGGGTGACCAGAAATGCCGCGAAGTGGTCATCGACCCCGAACTGCTCAAGGACGCCGACGCCGAGATGCTGCAGGATCTGGTGCTTTCGGCCGTCAACATGGCGCTCGACCAGTCACGCGAATTGGCCGCGCAGCGCATGGGCCCGCTGGCGGGTGGATTGCCGTTCTAATAATTGGTTGATATTTCAAAGGAACTAATGCCAGAAGATTTTAATGCTTTGGAGAAGGCTGTTCTAAATTGGTTGAGTCATCATTCTGCCGATTCTCGCCTCTCCTTGCAGTTAGACGCTGCCCAATTCGTTAGACGAGAGTGGACAGGCGTCGGTTTTTTTACGCATTTTGTTGTTCCGAAAGAATTAGAACCAATTGATCCTAAAAAACTTAAGGGCGGAATTCCTATCCATGGACCTTTACTCAATTCCCCAGACATTGAGTATGGTGGAGGGTCGCTTTTATGGGAAGAGGAGGGCTTTGTTGATTGTCTGGAAATGTATGCATTTGGTGATTTCTTTCATGAAACGGTCACTGAGTTTGAATTAACATCATGACCACATTCGGATTTTAGCTATGCTCTTACCTGAATCTATTCAATCTCTTATCACCTCCCTCGAACGTCTGCCTGGCATCGGACCCAAGTCCGCGTCACGGCTGGCGTTCTTCCTGTTGCGTGCGCCTGAAGAAGTGGCCCATGATCTGTCGGTGGCGCTGGCGAATCTCAAAGCCAATACGGCCCTGTGCCAGGAATGTTTCAACATCATGCAGGCGGGACGCGAACGCTGCGAGATCTGCGAGTCCCAGAACCGCGACGGAACCCTCATCTGCGTAGTCGAGGAGGCGCTGGATGTGCTGGCACTGGAGCGCACGGGCGGCTACCAGGGCAGGTATCACGTTCTGCAGGGTGTCCTCTCGCCCATTGAAGGCATCGGCCCCGATGACCTCAAGATCAAACAACTGCTCGAACGGGTGGGGCGGGGCGGCGTCAGCGAAATCATTCTTGCCACCAATCCCAGCATGGAGGGCGACGCCACGGCCATGTACCTCCGCCCGCAACTTGAGTCGCTGGGCGTCAGGGTCACGCGCCTGGCGCGCGGCCTGCCCGTGGGCGGCGACCTGGAATATGCCGACCAGAATACATTGCTGCGCGCACTGTCTGGCAGACAGGAAATGTGAGCTAACCAACAGCCCCGTTCAAAGATGGGGCTGTTGGTTTATTTTTCGAGCAGGGCTTCCAAAACCTGCTCCAGTGGGGGCGTCTCAGTGTCTTTGAAGTTCGCCATTCGATGATAAATATCCGCTGCCGCCCGGTGAAACCCGTCAGGCAGACCCGCCGCAGCAAAGGTCGAGGCGATCTCGCGCATCTCGCCTTCGAAGCGCCAGGCCTTGGCGGTGACGCGTGTCACGCGTCGATTCACCTGATCGGCAAAGCCCGCCTCGTCCCTTTCCCAGTGCTGATATAAATCGTCGCGCACCTGCATGTTTTCCGCTGCAGCCAAGACGGCGCTCAACAAGGCGGTGGTGCCCTTGGAGTAGGCGGCGTAGCACATCTTCAGGGCGGAGGCCTTCCCGATTTCCGTTCCGATGACCTTGGTTTCAAGCGGACCGTGTGAAAACAGCGCTGTAATTAAGTCCGCCTCAGCGCCAGATAGGTAGAGCCAGGTATCCCCGGGCTTCCAGGCTGGCGGGCCGATGATGCTCCCGTCCACAAAACGGATTCCGCTGGCCTCCAACCGGTCGCCGATTCTTTTCGTGCGCTCTGGGGAGATGGCGTTGGCATCCAGGTAGGTCCCTTTGAATCCGCCTGCCGCAACCTGCGCGGCCACATCCTCCGCGGCGTGGGGCGGGCAAACCGAGACGATAACCTCGCTCGTGTCGAGCAACTTCGCAAACGAGTCCAGCTCGATCAAATGATATTGTTCCGCCCGTTTGCGGGTCATTGCGCTGCGTTGCTCAGATACCCAGTACACCGGGTTTCCCGAATTGAGCGCAGAGGCCGCAATCGAGATGCCCATTTCGCCGGGGTGCATGATTCCAATTTTATACATGGCAACTCCTTTGTGGTCGGGGAGTGTAGCATATAATAATATCCGCAGGTACCGAATATGAAGATAACGATCCTCACCTACGGTTCACGCGGCGACGTTCAGCCTTTCCTGGCTCTGGCTCTTGGACTTCAAGGGCATGGTCATGAAGTGAAACTTGCCGCGCCGCATCGTTTCGCAGGTTTTGTCGGCGAGCATCACGTTCCCTTTGTCCCGCTCGCGGGCGACCCTGAAGAAATCAGTGTGCGCATCAATGCGGCGGGCACGAATCCCGTGCGCGTCATCGCCTCCATACGGGACTATGTTTTCTCCATTGCGCCGCAGGTATCGCGCGCCGCTTTTGCGGCCTGCGAAGGGGCGGATTTTCTGATCCACTCGTTTCTCTTCACGGTGGGCGGTCATTCCTGGGCGCGCGAACATGGCGTCCCCGACGTGTCCGTTCAAACCTTCCCGATGTTTGCGCCGACGCGCGCCTTCCCCAACCCGGCTGCCGCGCAGTTTCCGCCGGGCATCTTGAGTTATCTCTCCCATTGGATGACTGCGCAAGCCTTTTGGTTCGGGGGCAACAGCGGATATGGGCCTGCGCGCCGCGCCCACCCCGATGTGGACTACCCGAAAAAGCTTTATTGGCCCTTCGACAAATCCCAGCCGCTCCACCTGCGGACCTCGCTGCTGTGCGCCTACAGCCCAAACGTTTTGCCCCGCCCGGGCGATTGGCCGGAGCACGCCCACGTCACAGGCTATCTCTTTCTTGACGATGAAAATTATCAGCCGCCGCATGAATTGGTGGATTTTCTGTCCGCGGGTGATGCGCCCATCTGCGTCAACTTTGGCAGCATGGTCAATCGCGACGCGGAACGCATCTCCCGCGAAGCCTTGCGCGCAGTTGCATCGACCAACCGCCGCGCAATCATGTTGACGGGTTGGGGAGGGTATCACCCTCGGCAAATCCAGGAGGACGTTTTGTATCTGGATGCCGTTCCGCATTATTGGCTGCTTCCGCGCTGCAGCCTGCTCATTCATCACGGCGGCGCAGGCACGACCGCTGCGGGTTTTCGGGCTGGCATCCCGCAGATCGTGATTCCACACACGGCCGATCAACCCTTTTGGGGAAAGCGGGTTCATACATTGGGAGTCGGCCCAGCGCCCATTTCGATTGGACAATTATCCGCCAGGCGACTCGCATCTGCAATCGAAAGGGTGGGCGCCGCTGACATTCAAAGCCGCGCCCGTGACCTGGGTCAATTGATAGGCGCCGAACATGGAGTTGACGTTGCAGTCAAGCTCATCGAAGGACATTTCTATGAATATCGAAACTCGTGATTTTTAGGGTTTAAAGCCTTTCATCAAATGGTGTCTGTGTTGCCGCCTGGAAGAGCCTGATCAGGGTGGGTGTGTGATTGTTTCGAGAAATTAAAAACAAGGCAATTTGACGATGCAACATCGTCAAATTGCCTTGTTTTTTTGATGGCGCTTACTGTTCCACAGGCGCAGACGTAGCCGTGGATTCTTTGGACTGGCGCAGGAAGAACGTTCCCGTCAGGAGCAAGCCGGTAACCAGCAGCAGGGCGGGGACCGCAAATTTCAGGACGGCAATGTTGTTGAAACTGCTGATGAAGGCGGTGATGAAGAAGCCTCCGCCCGCGATGGCGAACAGGATGTTTGCGGCCAGCCTCACTCCCGAAGAGCGGATGGCGAAGCCGAGAATGAACAAGCCGACGCCGATGGAGAGAAACTCAAGCGGCCACAGCAGCGCCCAGGCTTGCCACAAACCGGTCACAGCGCAGAACAGGAACATCAGCCCGTTGAAGCCCAGGATGGAAGCTGGAATGGCCAGGGCAGGCACGCGCATGAAGATTGCCGCTAGGGCAAAACCAAGCGCAAGGGCCAGAATTTCCAACGGCCAGAATGTGGCCCATACGTCCCAGCGGTTGGACAGGCTGGCGAGCAGCAGGATGCCGCCCGTGGTCAGTACGGGGATGCCGGGGATGAAGAATGCTCCAAATCCGCGGCGGGATAAGCCGAGGAAACCCGGCGCAGTCAATCCCAGCCCTGCAAGAACCACGATGATCGGCCAGAGCCGCCAGGCTTTGGTGGCGAGAAACACATTTCCCATCAGCAGGACTGCGCCCGTGAGGAGCAGGGTTGCGCCAGCGACCAGGTTGAATACACGTTCAGGTTTCATGATAGACCTCCAGTCTAAATATTGATCAGGCGAACAGAAATGCCAGATAGATGGTGATTGAGGAAAGCAGCATGCACACAAGAGTGAACCCCAAACCGAAAGCCCTTGTCCAAACGGATTGGATGCCCTCGATCCTGTGAATGCGGATCGGGATGAAAATGGAAACCCATAGCGCCAGCACCTCGAACACCCACAGGAAGGCCCAGTCCTGCCAGCGGCCGGTGATGGAACAATAGGCCAGGAGCAGCGCGTTGCCAAACACGATCCCGCTTGGGATCATCAGCCAGTGGATTTCGATCCCCCAGCCGATCAGCGCGAGCAGGCCGGCCAGTAGGAAAAGTTCGACCGGCCACGCGTGCGCCATGATGCTCCGCCCGCTGAATATGGTAAACATGATGATCGACATGTTGGCGAGGAGAAATAGGGTCAGCCCGCCGAATACGGCCGATGGAATGCTGATCCGATGGATGCGCCATTTGCGGAATGTCGCGGTCAGGCTGGAGATCAAACCGTCCAGCGGGGAGACGGGCTCAGGATCCGGGGATGGGGAACCGCCCGTCAGTTTGATTCCCGCGTCGGTGTCTGCCTCCGCGAAACGGTGATCGGTGATCCGCCGGCGCGAGGCTCCCGAGAAGACGGCCTGCTGCGGGAATTTGACCGGCGGCAACGCTGTGGGTTGGTCACCCGTGGTGAGTTGGGCGGCCGCCCGTTGAAGCGCCTCGGCCATTTCCTCCGCGCTTTGGTAGCGGTCATCTGGATCCTTCGCCAAAGCCTTGAGCACGATCTTTTCCAACTCAGGAGGCAGGCTGGGATCGATCTCGGTGGGCAGGGGCAGGGGATCGTTCAGGTGTTTCATCAGGATTGCCAGCGGCGTGTCGGCATCGAAGGGCGTGTAGCCTGTCAGCATTTCGAACAGGACAATGCCCAATGAATAAATATCACTGCGGCGGTCGCACTGATTTTTGAGGCCCTGCTCGGGAGCCATGTAATTGAGCGTGCCCATCAACGCGCCCGAGGCGGTATGCTGTGTGCTGCCGATGATTTGCGCGATGCCGAAATCAGTGAGCACGGCCTGGCCCTTTTTATTGAGCATGATATTGGCGGGCTTGATGTCGCGGTGAATGATGCCTTCGTCGTGGGCGTAGGCCAAACCACTGAGTACGTCGGTCAGGATGCGTATGGTCTCGGCCAGGGACATCCGCTGATTATGTACGCGGTAATCGTTCAGGAGTGCGCGCAGGGTGTCGCCTTCGAGCAATTCCATGACCATGTAGTACAGGTCATCCTGTACATCGAAGTCGAAGACCTGCACGATATTGGCGTGGCGCAGCCCGGAGACTGCGTGCGCCTCATGTCGAAACCTCGCCAGAAAATCATCTTCTTCGGCCAGGTCGGAACGCAGAATCTTGACGGCCATGTAGCGGTCCAGCTGCGGATGGTAGGCCTTGTAGACCTGCGCCATGCCGCCGCGTCCGAGCGCCTTGACGATGCGATATTTTCCTAGCGTTGTTCCTTCGAGGGTGGATGATGGCATCTCTGTGCTCCAACTTTCTGTCGATGTAGATATTACCCCCGCTTGTAAATATCAACCTATCCGCTGGCTAACAACCGGCTACCAGCTTGCCTATGATTAAATATCAGATTTTCCGAGCAATTTGTAGCCCATTCCGCGGATGGTCACCAGGAGGATGGGTGTGTTGGCATCCTCCTCGATCTTGGTTCGCAGGCGGCGTACGAGGTTTTCGATCTGATAATCATAGATTCCCGCCTGATATTCCGGCCATACCGCCCGCCCGATATCATCCTTTGAACAGACCTTGCCGCGATTTTTGTGAAGAAATGCAAGCAGGGAAAATTCCTTGGGGGAGAGTTGAATGACGCGACGGTTCAATCGTGCGGCGCCCGCCTCGATGTTTATTTCCAATTCAGGGAAAGGTGTCTCGCGCGTGGTCGTGTCCGGGTCATGGAAGATGAATAACACCTCGCCGATGGAAACCTGATCGCCGTCCCGTAATTGAACGCTGCCCAATATTCGCTCCCCATTTAGATAGGTTCCATTGGTGCTGCCCATGTCCTCCAAAAAGGTTTGTCGTCCCTCGCGGCGGATGTGTGCGTGATCCCGTGATGCGCGCTGGCTGACAATAACGATCTCGTTTTCCACTGCGCGGCCAAGACGGGTGACGGCCTGATCGAGCGGGTGCTCCTGTTTGGATGGATCGCAAAGGTAGGGGGTGTTGGGATTCATATCGGCTCCAAGAGAATCTTTTTATAGTATAGCATGACGATGTTTAAACGACTGATATCATGGCAGTTGGTTTCATTCCTCCTTGCAGAATCCATTCATGATGCATGTGTTTATGTCTCATTTTGCAATCCCAATTCTTTAAGGTTTAAAGCCTTGCGCGATTGGGTGGTTGTGATAGAATGTTGCTCCGCGCGCAGAAAGAAACATGCGCTGGACGCAGAAAATCTGGCGCGGCAAAGAGAACGCACTTTGAAAGTTGAAGAAGAGAGAGGTTGCAAATTGAAGGCAATTTCTCGAAACCCCTTGACAGAGTCAAGGAAATACATATAATCAACATTCGCCAGTCCGTTCACAAAGATCTCGTCCGAAACGACAGATTGATGACAATCGAGTAGACCGTCTCACGTCAGGGACGCAAACCAACTGGTTTTGTAGTCTGACAACCGATGCGGAAAGATGCATCGGTGTTTTTGTCTGTATAAGACCTTGACAGACGGCGCTGGAGTGGGTAGAATACCACCCGCTCAATTGGCAAGCACCTTAACAACTGAAGAGTGATAGGAAGCAACAACTCTGTACAATTCCAGTATAAACTCCGTAACTTACACTCGCAAGAGTGAGATTTTTTTTGCGGAGAGTTTGATCCTGGCTCAGGATGAACGCTGGCGGCGTGCCTAATACATGCAAGTCGAACGAGGTGCCTAAGTAGCAATACGAAGGTATCCTAGTGGCGAACGGGTGAGTAACGCGTTGGTGACCTGCCCCAAAGTGTGGAATAACAGTCCGAAAGGATTGCTAATACCGCATGTGGTCATTGGATTTAGAAACTGATGACTAAAGCCGCAAGGCGCTTTGGGAGGGGCCTGCGTCCCATCAGCTAGTTGGTGAGGTAACGGCTTACCAAGGCTACGACGGGTAGGGGACCTGAGAGGGTGGCCCCCCACAATGGAACTGAAACACGGTCCATACACCTACGGGTGGCAGCAGTAGGGAATATTGCTCAATGGGCGAAAGCCTGAAGCAGCAACGC
>JACRBN010000024.1 GCA_016213105.1 Chloroflexota bacterium | reverse complement strand
TAAATCATATCTGGTTTTTTGTTCCAAAAAAATGAATCAATATCAACTAACAAGGAGAATAAAAATGAATACGTACAGAAAGAATGCAGTAATGGCAGGCGTCCTCTACTTCCTGGGGACGGTCTTTGGGATTTCGGGCTCAATCATCGGCGGCGAAGTGCTTTCCTCGCTCACCCTCAGCAAACCGCTTGTCGGTGTGGATATGCTTAGTCTAGTTGCCGCCAATTCGTCGCGGATTACCGGGGGTGCATTTTTTTATCTCATGATGCAGATTTCGCTGGTGGCGATGACGGTTTTCCTCTATCCGATCTTTAGAAAAGATAGCAAAGAACTGGCGATGGGAATGGTTCTTTTCCGCGGAGCGCTGGAGGGAACCGGCTATTTACTTTCCACCCTCGGTATTTTGACACTGGTCGCGTTTGGCAACGAATACATTGCCACCGGGGCTGATTCGGCTGCTTTGCAGTCCATGGGCAATGTCTTGTATAAGTTCCAAGACCTCCTCGCCCCGGTCAATTCCATCATGTTTCTCCTTGGGACAACGTGTTTATACCTCTCCTTCTACCGCACCCGGCTGATCCCCCGCTGGTTGTCCGTCTGGGGCTTTATTGCCGTGGTTCCCTATATGGCTTACGCCCTGTTGCATTTCTTTCACATGGATACCGGCTATGGGGTTTATTTGCAAATGGTGATGTTTCCACAGGAAATCGTGATGGGGCTCTGGCTTATAGTGAAGGGATTCAATCCATCGGCCGTCGCTGCCCTGTCTGCAAAAACAGAATAGCGGATTGAATTTACGTGATTTGGAACTGGCAGTCCTGAAAATGACGCTGGATTGCCAGTCCTGCAAAGCATGAGCAACAAATAAATTAAAGGAAGTATCGGAGGAAGCTATGAAGATGAATTCGCCCCAAAAGACCGCAAGAGTTGCGGCGTTCGTGTTTCTGATCATATTTTTTCTGGGGATGTCCACTGAGCTTTTTATTCGCCCGGGCATGATTGTGCTGGGAGACGCCGCGGCAACCGTCAGGAATATTGCGGCTTCTGAAGCGCTCTTCCGTCTCTCCCTGGTGAGCGATCTAATCCGCCAGGCGCTATTGATGTTATTGACGCTGATTTTATACAAATTACTCAAACCGGTTAACAAAACCATTGCAGCGCTTATGGTGATATTCTATCTGGTCTATGTCCCTATCTCAATGCTCAATGAGCTTAACCATTTTGCCGTCCTGCTGCTATCGAGTGGCGCTGGTTATTTAACAGCATTCAAAGCAGATCAATTGAATGCCTTGATGATGTTCTTTCTCGATTTGCGCAAATACGGAACATTTATCGCCCAGTTTTTTTCCTTTTGGGTACTGCTCCTTGGTTATTTGGTTTTCAAATCGGGTTTCCTGCCCAGAATTCTGGGCATCTTGTTGATGCTTGGAGGTTTATGCTATACGGTATCGGCTGTTTTATTCTTTCTTTTTCCCAACTTCGATGCGACAATATTTGGCTTGTTTGCGTTTATTGAAGAGTCATTGTTTTACTTGTGGCTTTTGATCAAAGGTGTAAACGTCGAAGAGTGGAGAAAACGGGCTCTTGAATCTGCCTGATAGAGGACTGCGCCGGGTCAGACTAAATTTCGAGGAAGACTTGTATGCACAAAAATTGAAGGTATCATTTGGAACAAATAAAGGCATTAGCTGTTTGGCTATTTATGAAGAGTAAAAATGACAAATAAAAAAAATAGGCGATTACCAATTAAATCGTTTGCGCAAAAGGCGGTACGTATTATGCTGACTATAATTTCCATCTTATTGGCTTGCATGCTCATTCTTGTGGGCGTACTCCAGCTATGGAGCTATCCCGGAAAACCGCAACCCTTCGTGGATGAAAACGGAAATCCACTGGAGGGCAGCATTTCGGAGAAAGTGTTTGTCAACATCAACGGTGTGGAACAAGGAATGTTTATCAAGAGCAAAGATGCAACGCATCCAGTGCTGCTTTACCTGCATGGAGGTATGCCTGATTACTTCCTTACACAGAGATACCCTACAGGTCTTGAAGACTATTTCACCGTCGTTTGGTGGGAACAGCGCGGTTCAGGAATCTCCTATAATGCCGATATTCCACCAGAGACGATGACGCTGGAGCAAATGATATCCGACACGCTGGAGGTGACGAATTACTTGCGTCACCGCTTCGATAAAGAAAAGATATACCTCATGGGACATTCGGGGGGAACCTTCATTGGCATCCAGGCGACTGTACAGGCACCGGAGTTGTACTACGCCTACATTGGCGTGGCTCAGATGTCAAATCAGCTCAAATCTGAAAGACTGGCGTATGAGTATATGCTTCAGCAATTCAAAGAGAGCGGAAACACAAAAATGGTACGCAAACTTGAAGAAGCACCCGTCACGATGACGGGCGGCATACCGGATGCATACCTTGCATTGCGTGACCCCGCCATGCACAGTCTTGGCATTGGTACAATGCATGACATGGATTCAGTCCTCACCGGTATCTTCATACCATCATTACAAAGCCGAGACTACACATTAAGTGAAAAGGTCAATACCTGGCGTGGCAAAGCCAACTCCGGCGTGGCTCCTCTATGGGATGACTTTCTAGCCACGGATCTGAGCAAAGAGGTGACAGAGCTTTCCATTCCCGTTTATTTCTTTGAGGGCGTCTACGATTACACCTGCTCCTACACATTGGCAAAAGATTATTTCGAACAAATCAAGGCACCGATAAAAGGGTTTTACACCTTTGAACAATCTGCTCACAGTCCATTGTTTGAGGAACCTGAAAAAATGGGACATATTTTGCAGGAGGATGTACTGGCTGGAGCGAACAACCTTGCCGACACAAAATAAGGTTTTGCCGCTTATTGAATTTTGTTGTGTCTGCCTTATAATGGTTCTATGTCCACGCCAATTTTAGCCACTAAACTTTACATTCCCCCACCCCGGGCTAAAATTGTTATCCGCCCCCGCCTGATCGAACAACTAAACGAAGGTCTTTCTTCGGGACACAAGTTATCTATCATCTCTGCGTCCGCCGGCTTTGGCAAGACCACGTTAGTCAGTGAATGGGTCGTCGGTTGCGGGCGACCGGTTGCCTGGCTGTCGTTGGACGAAGGGGATAACGACATCACACGCTTTCTGACTTATCTCATCGCTGCTTTACAGAAGATTATGGCGAATATTGGAGCAGGGGTGTTGGGCGCGATTCAATCCCCTCAACCACCACCTACCGAATCGATTCTGACAACCCTGATCAACGAAGTCGCCACCATCCCCGAGGACTTCATCCTTGTCCTTGACGACTATCACATTATTGATTCCAAACCAGTAGACAATGCTCTCACCTTTCTAATCGAGCACCTGCCGCCACAGATGCATCTGGTCATCGCCACACGAGAGGATCCTCCGCTCCCGCTGGCTCGCTTGCGTGTCCGCGGACAACTCACCGAACTACGCGCCGCTGATCTGCGTTTTACCCCTGCGGAAGCTGCTGAATTTCTCAACCAGTTGATGGGACTAAATCTGTCGGCGGAAAACATCGCCGCATTGGAAGCTCGTACCGAAGGCTGGATCGCCGGACTGCAATTGGCTGCACTCTCCATGCAGGGACACGCTTCGCGAGATGCCGCCAGCTTCATCAAATCTTTCACCGGCAGTCACCACTTCGTCCTCGACTATCTGATCGAAGAGGTTTTGGGACAGCAGTCCGAAAGCGCTCAGACCTTCCTGCTGCGCACATCCATCCTCGATCGCATGTGCGGTTCCCTTTGCGATGCCGTTTTGGATTCTCACTCTGCATCCGGGCAGGAAACCCTGGAATATCTTGAACGCGCCAATCTGTTCATCGTCTCGTTGGATAATGAGCGGCGCTGGTATCGCTATCACCATCTCTTTGGAGATCTTCTCCGTCAACGGCTGGGGCAAAGCCTGACAGCCGAAGCAATTGCCAAAGACCACATCCGCGCCAGTGAATGGCACGAAATCAACGGACTGATGTTTGAAGCTTTTCGCCATGCGGTTGCGGCAAACGATGTCGAGCGCGCCGGGAGCCTGATTGAAAGCAGGGAAATGCCCCTGCATCTTCGAGAGGTGGCGACAGCCGTTCTGAACTGGCTGGCAGCGCTGCCGCCGACGGTGCTGGATGCCAGTCCCAGGCTGCGGGTGAAGTCCGCCACACTGGCGTTGATGGCTGGACAGACAACCGGCGTGGAAGAAAAACTGCAAGCGGCTGAGCAGGCTTTGCAAAAAAATGAAGAGGATGCCGTGACCCGCGACCTGATCGGGCAGGTTGCCTGTGCGCGTGCCACGCTGGCGCTCACCCGCTACGAGCCGGAAGTAATGCTCATCCAGGCGCGCCGCGCGCTGGAGTATCTGCACCCCGATAACCAGGCTTTCCGCTTTACGGCTAACTGGGCGCTGACATCTGCCAGCCTCCTTCGGGGAGACCGCGCTACAGCCGCCCAAGCCAGCATGGAAGGCATATCCATCAGCCAGAAGTCCGGGGATGTTTTCTCCACCATTTTGGCTACAACCAATCTGGGGCGGGTGCAGGAATCAGAAAACCAGCTTTATCTGGCGGCTGAGACCTATCGCAGTATCCTGCCCTTGTTTGGCGACCACCCCCAGCCGAATGCCGCTGAAGCACATCTTGGACTGGCTCACATCTATTACGAATGGAACGATTTGGAGTCCGCCGAACAGCACGGGGAGCAGAGCCTGCAACTGGCGCGACAGTATGACCGCGTGATTGATCGTTTTATTCTCAGCGAGGTGTTCCTGTCCCGCCTGAAACTGGCTCGGGGTGATGTGGACGGTGCGGCGACGCTGTTGGCTCAGACCGAACAATCCGCGCGTCAGAAGAATTTCATCCTGCGACTCCCGGAAATTGCTGCCGCTCAGGTGCTTGTTCTGCTTCGACAGGGCAATCTGGACGCGGCTACTGATTTGGCTCAAACTCACGATCTGCCCCTCAGCCGGGTGCGGGTACTCATAGCCCAAGGGGACACATCCTCAGCGCTGGCGGTGCTGGAGCCGTTGCGTCAACAAATGGAAGCAAAGGGCTGGGTGGATGAACAGCTCAAGGTCATGGTTCTACAGGCGGTCGCGCTCCATGCACATGGGGAAGAGGATCAGGCTGTGCAACTGCTGGGCGATACGCTGGCGCTGGCAGAACCGGGCGGCTTTATTCGTACGTTTGTGGATGAAGGTCTACCAATGGCTCAACTTATGGCAAGGATGAACGCTTCGCGTGAAAGCGGAACGCTTCGCGTGAAGGAGTATGTCCACAAATTGCTTGCCGCCTTTGATAATAAGAATGATTTTCATCCTTCATCCTTCATCCCTCAGCCTTTGGGTGAGCCTCTGAGTCAACGCGAGTTGGAAGTACTGCGGCTCATCGCCGAGGGTCTTTCCAACCAGGATATCTGCGAGCGGCTTTTCCTCGCCCTGGATACGGTCAAAGGGCACAACCGCAGGATTTTCAACAAACTGCAAGTACAGCGGCGCACCGAAGCCATCGCCCGCGCCCGTGAACTGGGCTTGATCTAAACGTCAATCTCCCCCACACTCCCAACAATTCAAAACAACACCTCGACCCACACCAAAGTGTCTATCGGTGACACTCTGGCGCAGGTATATTCCCTGTACATTGAGCAAGTGGTACAGGCTGTAATAGCCGTCCACAACAGGTACAAGGTGATGTCCAACGAACTCGAACGAAAACCAACTCCAAGTCAACCCATGATCTATCAGATCAGAATCAAGGGGCATTTGGGTAGTCAATGGACAGGCTGGTTTGAGGGCCTGACCATCTCGCTGGAAGAGGATGGCGACACGCTTCTAACCGGTCCAGTGGTTGACCAGGCTGCATTGCATGGATTTCTCAAAAAAGTGCGTGATCTGGGAATGCCATTGGTCTCGGTCAATCAAGTCCAAATCAATGGAACTCATTCAAAAAAGGAGAGAAAAATGAATGCATACAGCATAAGTAATTCAAGAAAAAGCGCTCGAATCACAGGGATCTTGTTCATTCTGGGAACTGTACCGGTGATGGTCGCGATGGCTTTGTGGGGACAGTCCGTTTCATCCCCAGACTACCTGTCGCTGATGGCGGTACACAGTAACGAGGTGTTGCTGTTTGCTCTCAGCGGCATGTTCATGGGCTTGGCCTGCGCCGGTATCGGTATCTCGATGTACTCGATCCTTAGACCCCATGGCCAGACACTGGCTCTGGGTGTAGTTGGTTTCCGTGTCATGGAAGGGACGCTCCAGGTCGCAAGCGCCGTCAGTCTGGCGGTTCTGTTGGCTTTAAGCCAGGAATTTGTAAAGGCTGGCAGCCCGGCCAATTCCTTTTTCCAGCCCGCCGCCGCAGTCGTCCAATCGGTGCGGGATTGGATGAGCAACGGATTCTACCTCTTTCCCTGGTGCGTTGCGGCATTCATCTACTACACCGTATTTTACAGAACCCGGCTCCTGCCTCGGTGGTTATCTGCTTGGGGCCTATTGAGCCTGTTAATGATGTTGATCGGGGCCTTTTCCGGGATGTTTGGATTGATTGAGGCATTTTCTCCGCCCCAGATGCTCCTCATGCTCCCGATCATGCTGCAAGAAATGGTGCTGGCGGTCTGGCTGATCGTCAAGGGTTATTCCACGCCAGAGGGCGCTAAATGAAAGCGGTTGTGTGCGCAAAATACGGGCCACCAGAAGTCTTGCAGCTTAGAGAGCTGGAAAAACCCGTTCCGCAAGACAATGAAATCCTTGTCAAAATTCATGCAACTACGGTCACCATGGCCGATGTCCGAATACGAGGCTTCAGGGTTCCACCATCATTCTGGTTGCCGTCCCGTTTGATACTTGGTGTATTCAAGCCAAGACAGCCAATTTTGGGAGCAGAGATGGCGGGCGTGGTTGAGTCCGTTGGCAAGGATGTGACCCTTTTTCAAAAAGGCGACCAGGTGTATGCCTTGGGAACTGGAACCGGAAATTCCATTAATTTTGGCTGTTATGCGGAATATAAATGCATGCCTGAAGATGCCGTGGTAACCCATAAACCGGCAAACTTGAGTTTTCAGGAAGCGGCCGCGGTTCCTGTCGGGGCTAGAACCGCTTTGCATTACCTGAGAAAAACCACACTGAAGCCTGGCCAGAAAGTACTTGTTTACGGAGCATCGGGAAGCGTGGGCAGCTATGCCGTGCAGCTTGCCAGGCACTTTGGAGCGCAAGTAAGCGGGGTGTGCAGCGCGGCAAATGCGGAATTGGTCAAATCCTTGGGAGCCGCCCATGTTGTTGACTACACCAAAGCGGGTTTTACCAAAGAACTTGAGTCATACGATGTGATATTTATTGCGATTGACCGCTTTTCATTTCCCGCAAGCTTTAAATACCTGAAACCCGATGGGGTCTATCTTAATGTGACAGCGCCAGTGAAAAGCCTTCCGATGCGATTGGCTTCTCTCTCAGGCAAACAGAAAATCTGCGCCGGCGAAATGATACCCAGGAAGAAAGAAGATCTTGTCTACCTGAAAGAACTGCTTGAAGCAGGAAAGATCAAGCCGATCATCGACAGGACTTACCCATTGGAACAGATCGTTGAGGCGCACCGCTATGTGGATCTGGGACATAAAAAAGGCAATGTCGCGATCACGATCTGAATTACTAACAAAAAAACAAGGAGAGAAAAATGAACATAACCAAAGAAAGTCCCCATGGGACAATCAATAAGTCCGCAAGAATCGCAGGGTTCCTGTACCTCATTTACATGGTAACTCATATCATTAGTGACGTGTGGCGCGGCAGCTTTATTGTGCCTGGGGATGCCGCAGCAACAGTCAGTAACATCATGGCTCATGAAGCGTTATTCACCGTCACTGCTGTAGGCGATCTACTCGCCGCTGCGCTTTTCTTTTTGACCGCCTGGGCTCTCTATGTTTTACTCAAACCGGTTAATAAAGACCTTGCACTCCTGTTCTTGTTATTAAACCTGGGCGGTGTCGCTATCCAATGTTCCAGTGATCTTTTTCTGTTTGCCATCCAGTTGTTGATGAATGGCCCTGATACCTTGAACATATTTCAGACGGATCAATTGCAAGCTCTGGCAATGTTCTTTCTCGATTTACGCGAAAAAGGGTTTACGGTCGCTCAGTTATTCTATGGCGCCTGGCTTTTTCCGCTTGGCTATTTGGTTTTCAAGTCAGGCTTTCTTCCGAAATTTTTGGGTATCGTGCTGATGGTTCATTGTTTTACCTGGGTGTCGACCTTCTTTCAGTCTTTCCTCTTCCCAGGCTTCACGGCCATCACCTATGTAAGCTGGCCGCTTGGATTCATTGCGGAGTTTGGGCTTACTTTGTGGCTCTTGGTCATGGGTGCAAAAGAGCGAAAACCTGCCTGAGTTAAGTTTGACCACCCATCACAAGGAGAAAAAATGTTGAAAAGAGGTTCGACAGTCCTATCAATATGGTGTGGCATCAACTTTATCCTTGCCTTTATCATATTGAGCTATGTCATCGTTCTCAAACAGAACTCCCCGATCCTGCAAGTAGCTTCCTTTTCAGAGGCTGAAATTGCGGGACTTGGCGCCAAAACCATCGCCGCACTCAATTGTTTTACGATCCTGTACAACTCCTGCTCGCTGATCGTCTCCGTGCTGACGTGGCCGCTCATCCGCAAAAACCTGGTCGCCGGCGAAAGATCGGCTTTCTGGACGCTGGTCTTCGTGATCGGTTTTATCGAAGTGATGGCTTTTCTTGCCTCCTCATACATTGGGCATGGACGCTGGCAGGTCAATGTCCTTCAGAGCATCCTCTACGTTGTCGGCATTGGGCTGTCTGCCTATCCCATACTCAAGACAAACAACAGGCTGCATACTCAAACGGCGGGGTAAAGAAAGGGATATTCAAATGAAAGCGATTGTCTGCACAAAATATGGTTCACCGGATGTTCTTCAACTCCAGGAGTTAACATAACCTGCTCCGATGGATGACAACCAATCCTGATTAGGTCTTGCCGTTTTGTAAATTTTGGCGCATGAGTGTCTTATAATTGATCCATGCCCACTCCGATTTTAGCCACGAAACTTTACATCCCCCCACCTCGGGCTGAAATTGTCCTCCGTCCGCGTCTTTTCGAGCGGCTGAACGCGGGATCAAAGTTGACCATCATCTCTGCCTCGGCGGGTTTTGGCAAGACCACCCTGTTGAGCGCGTGGATTGCCGCTTGCGGGCGACCCGTCGCGTGGCTCTCGCTCGATGAATCCGACAGCGACCTCTCCCGTTTCCTCACGTATGTCATCGCCGCATTGCAGACCATCCAGCCAGCTCTGGGTGAGAATCTGCTTGCCTCGTTGCAAACACCCCAGCCGCCGCCCATCGAAACGCTGTTGACTTCCCTGCTCAACGAAATTTCCGCCCTGCCCGATGACCCTTCGACACGCCCTTTCGGGCAGTCAGGGCAGCGTTTGATTCTTGTCCTCGACGATTACCACCTGCTCGACTCCAAAGCGGTTGACGAAGCCCTGACCTTTCTCGTCGAGCACCAGCCGCCGCAACTGCGCCTGGTCATCGCCAGCCGCGAAGACCCGCCCCTGCCGCTGGCTCGCCTGCGGGTGCGCAATCAACTCACCGAGTTGCGCACCGCCGATTTGCGCTTCACCTCCGCCGAAGCCGCCGATTTCCTCAACCGCATGATGGGGCTGAACCTCTCCGAGGGCGATGTTGCTGCGCTGGAAGCCCGCACCGAAGGCTGGATTGCCGGTCTCCAGTTGGCAGCCCTGTCCATGCAGGGACACGTTTCGCGAGACACAGCCCGATTCATTCAATCCTTCACCGGCAGTAACCGCTTTGTGCTCGATTACCTGCTCGAAGAAGTCCTCCAGCGCCAGCCTGAGCATATACAAACTTTCCTGTTGCGCACGTCCATTCTCAATCGTCTGTGCGCCCCGCTTTGCGAAGCCGTTTTGGGTGACGCTGTCTCCGCACAGGAGACGCTGGAAGACCTCGAACGCGCCAACCTGTTCATCGTCCCGCTCGACCAGGAGCGACGCTGGTATCGCTATCATCACCTCTTTGGCGACTTACTGCGCCAGCGACTCGGCGCTCCTGCGGAACTCTCCGAACTTCACCTCCGCGCCAGTCAGTGGCACGAAGCCAACGGCGACCTGTCGGAAGCATTTCACCACGCCATATCCGCCGCGGATTTTGAGCGGGCGGCGCGCCTTGCCGAAGCAGCCTGGACGGACGCGGAAGAGTCTTTCCAATCTGCTGCCTGGCTCGTTTGGGTGAACCAACTACCCGAAGCAGTCATCCGCTCGAAGCCAGAGTTGTGTTATCAGGCGGGCAGGGCGTACTCAGACGCCGGGAATCCTCAAGCGAGCGAAATCCATCTGCAAAATGCCGAACGCGCTCTGGCAGGCGTCCCCGACCCATCCGCTATTCTGCTGGGGAACATCGCCACGACCCGCGCTTACAACGCCCAGGTACAGGGGAATTTAACCGACACCGTCAAATACTGTGAACTGGCGCTACAACTCATCCCCGAAGACGATGTATATCGTCGCGCCCAGGCTGCCATCACGCTGGAAATTACCCATTGGGCAAGCGGCGACTTGGAAGCCTCGTTGCGTGCCATCCGCGCCTGGATGGCGGATATGCACAAGGTGGGCAACCTGGCCTTTGAGATTGCCAGCGCCTTTGCCGAGGCGGACATGCTGGTTGTGTTGGGACGCCTGCGCGAAGCCATCCGCGCCTACCAACAGGCTTTGCAACTTGCCGACGAACACGGCGCAGAGGCACAGCAAATTACCGCTCATCATCACCTGGGACTGGCGCTGATTTATCACGAGTTGGGCGACGCCGAATCCTCTGCCACGTACCTGCAAACCGCCGCCGACCTCGGTCAGCGCACAACGCTGGTGGACTGGCTTCATCGCTGGAGCCTTGCCCAGGCGCACTTCAAAGAATCTGCCGGGGAATGGGACGCGGCGCTCGAACTGCTCGACGAAGCGGAACGGTGCTACATCCAAAACCCGATTCCCATCGCTCGCCCGGTCAAGACGCTCAAAGCGCGAATCCATCTCAGGCAGGGGCGGCTGGATAAAGCTCAGGACTGGGCGCGGGGATATTCGCCTCCCGACGAGGTCAGTTACATCGCGGAGTTTGACCTGCTCACCCTGGTGCGGGTGCGGCTTGCTGACGGTTCTTTCGACGGGATGGACGACCTGCTGGAGCGCCTGCGAATCCTTGCGGAAGCGCAAAATCGGATGGGCAGCGTGCTGGAAATTCTGCTCACCGAAGCGCTTGCCTATCGGGCGCAGGGTCACGATTCGCAAGCCCTCGCAACCCTCGAACGCGCCTTGACCTTGACGAAACCAGAAGGCTACCTGCGGACTTTTGTGGACGAAGGTGAAGCCATGCGATTGTTGGTTTCAGATTTTCGTTCGACGATTGCCAACCATGCCCACCCCTTGCTTGGGTATGCGGAGAAACTTCTGGCCGCTTTCCCAGCCATTGCCCAATCCAAAATCGCAAATCCAAAATCCGAAATTTTTGAATCCTTGAGCGACCGTGAAATGGAAGTGTTACATCTCGTCGCACAGGGACTTTCCAACACCGAAATCAGCCAGCGGCTGTATCTGGCGCTCAGCACGGTCAAGGGACACAACCAGCGGATTTTCGACAAACTGCAAGTCCAGAACCGCACCGAAGCCGTCGTCCGCGCCCGCGAGCTGGGTCTGCTCTAACTTCCCGAAACAATACCCCAATTCAATACTTAAGTCGCTACCCGACAGTACCGCCCTGTCGGTATATTTGCGTTCATGAAACCAACAGAAACATCCTCCACAAATTACGAAATTCGAGTGGTTGGCAGCCTGCCCCCGCAATGGATGGATTGGTTCGACGGCTTGGTCATCAACACGGAGAACGGCGAGACCTTGCTCCGCGGCCCGGTGGCTGATCAGGCGGCGCTCTTTGGACTACTCAAAAAAATTCGCGATTTAGGCTTGCCCCTGGTCTCGGTCAGGCAAATTACTTCTCAGGAGAAAAAAATGAATACAAACGTACCCCCCGCTAAAAAGCTCGACACGAAAGTTCTGCTCTCGACCCTGTGGGTCGTGGTCATGATCAACATGCTGAAAGCGGACATCCTTTCAGGGTTCATCCCCGCCATGGCGGAGGAGTTGGCAAGGACTTCTGTCAGCGTCGGAGCATCCATTCCTCAATTGATGCTTTTCGGCGCGATTATGGGGCAACTCGGCATTGCTATGATTATTCTATCCCGCGTGTTGAAGTACGAAATCAATCGCTGGGTCAATATCGTTGTGGGCATCGTCAACATTGCCTATATCTGGGGCGGTATGACGACATACCCTCACTACATTGTCATCGCCACAGTTGAGACGCTCTGTCTGCTACTGATCGTCTGGTTTGCGTGGAAATGGCGCAATATCGAAGCCCGATAAAACGAATAGGAGAAAACTCATGAAAGCAATTGTTCAAAATGATTACGGTTCGCCCGATGTTCTTTCTCTGGCAGAGGTCGCCCAGCCGACGGTAAAGGAAAACGAGGTGTTGGTTCGCGTCAAGGCAGTTTCCATCAACGCCGGGGATGTGTTCGCCATGCGGGGCAATCCGTGGCCGATCCGTTTGATCGCTGGGTTTCCCAAGCCCAAAAACTATATTCTCGGCTGGGACATGGCTGGAGTGGTCGAGGCGGCTGGTTCCAGTGTGACGCAGTTCCGCCCCGGCGATGAGGTGTATGCCTCTTGCAGCAGCGCGCTTGCCGAATATGTGAGCGTGGCAGAGGATAAACTGGCGCTCAAGCCTGCCAACCTCACCTTCGAGCAAGTTGCCGCCATCCCGACCGCCGCCATCACCGCCTTGAAAGGCTTGCGCGATGTCGGCAAGTTACAGCCAGGTCAGAAGGTGCTGATCAACGGAGCTTCGGGAGGGGTGGGGACATTCGCCGTGCAAATTGCAAAAGCGCTTGGAGCCGAAGTAACTGGTGTATGCAGTGCCCGTAATGTGGACATGGTTCGTTCCCTCGGCGCGGATGATGTCGTGGATTACACCCGAGAGGACTTCACCCAAAACGGACGACGCTACGACCTGATCCTGGACAACGTCGCCAGCCATTCATTTTCCGACCTCATGCACGTCCTCACCCCACAGGGACTGGTCGTCCCCAACAGCGGACATGCCGGCATGGGATACGTGTTCAAGGCGTTTCTGTTCTCGCCGTTCCAGCGTCAACTGGCGAGCATGTACCTGTCTGTGCCAAATGGCAAAGACCTGATGGAATTAAAGGAGTGGCTCGAAGCCGGGCAGGTCAAGCCGATTATTGAACGAACCTACCCGCTGCACGAAGCTCCCGAAGCATTCCGCTATCTTGATAAAGAGCATGCCCGCGGCAAGGTCGTCATCACGGTGGCAGAATGAAGGAGAGAACCATGCTGGACACGAGAATCATTCTTTCGGCGACGTGGGTTGTCGTCACGCTGATTTACCTTTATGGCGATGTCCTGCGCATCTACCACAGCAGCGACATGGCAAAAGCGCTGGCTGATATGAAGCTAAACCAGTTCGTCTGGCTGGGGATCGCGGTCTTGATGTTGACTCCAATCCTGATGGTTTTCCTGAACCTGGTGTTGCCGCAGCCTGTGAGCCGCTGGGCGAATATCATCGTGGCAGTTTTCTTTTTCCTGTTCAACCTGGTCGGCTTGCCCACCTATCCACCGTTATTTGACAAATTCCTGCTGGCGGTCAGCATGGGATTCAATGGGGTGACGGTCTGGTATGCCTGGAATTGGGTCTGAGTCCGTCACGCAAAATTCAAAAACGGCTGAAAACCTCAGCCGTTTTTTGTTGTCCAAATTGAATGTAAAATGCACTTGACATTATGTATGTTATGAGTTACTATATGTATATCTAGAGTTACTAAAAGTAACTAAAACAATACAAAAAGTAATCAGAACCATACAGAAAGAGGTCAAAATGTCATATCAAGAGAAAAATATCACGGTTTCTTTGGTCAGCCACCTGCTGATCGTGGTCTACTACCTGTCCCAACTGTTTGAAATGCAGCAAGCTGGTGGATTGGTGGCGGCGAGGGTTTTCAGCCTGTGGGCAACTGTCATCGTGGCAACCATCATCGTGAATATCATCGGCAACATCCTCACCCACATTCTGCTCAGCATTGTCCACGCCATCAAAACACGCTCCGAGCATGTGGAAAAATATGTCGAGGACGAACGGGATCACCTGATCGGTCTGAAGGGCGACCGGGTTTCGTACATTTCGTTTTCGATTGGGGTGTTGGTCGCCATGCTGACCTTCGCCTTCGGGCTGTCGCCGCTGGTGATGTTCTGTCTAATCGTCCTCTCGTCCATCCTTGCCGAAATCATCGGCGACCTGTCGCAGTTGTATCTTTATCGAAAGGGGTTCTAGGATGGACAAATACAAGGTCAAAAATAATGTTCGGAAGTTGAGGTTCAATCACGACGAACTGACGCAGGAACAACTGGCGGACAAGGTCGGAGTGACGCGACAGACCATCATCGCCATCGAAGGCGGGAAGTACGCCCCCTCCCTCGAACTGGCTTTCAAGATTGCCCTCGTTTTCGGCGTACCGTTGCAGGAAGTATTTTCGTACGAACTTGAAGGAGATGAAAAATGAAAGCATTAAACAAATTTGGCGGTTTCGCAGCGTTCTATCTGGCAGCCGCCTACCTGATCGGAATTTCCCTCTTCCTCATTGTCCTGGATTATCCCAGTATCACCGATCCAGCCCAAAAGGTGGCTTTGCTGGTCGAGAAGCAAATGGTCATTTTTGGAACCAACCTGCTGATGTACGTGTTCTTCGGAATTTTTCTGGTCGTCCTGTCGCTGGCGCTGTACGAGCGGTTGAAATCAGGCATGACCGCTCTGGTACAGGTGGCGACCGTGATTGGAATCATCTGGGCTGGTTCGCTAGTCGCCAGCGGCATGGTCTCGAATGCAGGGATTGCCCCCGTCGTCGCGCTCCACGCCAATGACCCCGCACAGGCGGCGCTGCTTTGGCAGGGAATCGAAGCTGTGTCGAGCGGATTGGGCAACGGCAACGGCGAGATTTTGGGCGGCGTATGGATGCTGCTGGTCAGTTGGGCTGCGCTCAAAACTGGCGGACTGCCCAAGGGATTGAACTTCCTCGGTCTGCTGGTCGGCGTGGTGGGACTTGCTTCCCTCCTCCTGACCGACCTGACAGGATTGTTTGGAATCGGTCAGATGCTCTGCTTCGTCTGGCTGGGGATCGTGTTATTGCGTACTTCAGAAAAAGGATAAACAAAATGAAAGCAATTGTATTTACCGAATATGGCTCGCCCGATGTATTGAAAATCAAGGATGTGGCAAAGCCCACCCCGAAAGACAATGAAATTTTGGTCAAGGTTTATGCGACGCCCATCAACTACGGCGATCTGCTGGCGCGAAACTTTGGCAATATCACGCCCAGTGAGTTCAACATGCCCGCGCCGCTGTACCTCCCTTCGCGCATGGCGTTCGGGTGGAACAAACCCAAGATCAATATTTTAGGAAGCGAGTTGGCAGGAGAAGTCGAAGCGGTTGGCAAAGATGTGACAAAATTCAAGACTGGCGACCAGGTCTTTGCGTATCTTGGAATGAACATGGGAGCCAATGCCGAATATATCTGCATACCAGAAACTGGGACTGTGGCGCTCAAACCTGTCAACCTGAGCTATGAAGAGGCTGCCACCCTGCCTTATGGGGCGGTCATGGCGACGAGTCTACTGGCGAAGGCAAACCTCCAGCGCGGACAGAAAGTCCTCATCAATGGCGCTTCGGGCGGGATCGGCTCGATGGCGGTGCAGCTTGCCAAACATTTCGGCGCGGAAGTAACTGGAGTCTGCGGCAAACCGCGATTGGAATTCGTAAAATCCCTCGGCGCGGACAAGGTCATCGACTACACCAAAGAGGACTTCACCCAAAACGGCGAGACCTACGACCTGGTCTTCGACATCCTCGGCAGGAGTTCGTTTTCACGTGTCAGGCGTTCGCTCACGCCGAACGGGATTTACCTTTTAGCAAGTTTCAAGATGAAGGCGCTTCTGCAAATGCAGTGGACTTCGCTCACGGGCAGCAAGCAAAAAGTCATTTGTTCCTTTGCGAATGAGACATCCGAAAGTTTGGTCTTCGTCAAGAAGCTGGTTGAAGAAGGGAAGATCAAAGCCAGCGTTGATAAATCCTTCCCGATGGAACAGGCAGCCGAGGCGCACAGGTATGTGGAGGGTGGTCACAAGCAGGGGAATGTGATCATCGCGATTTGTGGATAAAAATGTAGGGGCGGACGGCCGTCCGCCCCTACGGTATTGATAGGTGAAACATGAAATCAGAAAAGATGTGGAATCAGTTGGCAAAGAATTGGGATACGCCAGGCGTGAGCCTTGGAGAAAACGATCTCAAAATCATCGAAAGGACGAAAAAATATCTCACAGCCAACAGTATCGTCCTGGACTATGGATGTGCGACAGGGTCAATCGCCCTTGAAATCGCCAGCATGGCTAAAGATGTCCGCGGGATTGATATTTCCTCGAATATGATTGAGATTGCCCGAAGCAAAGCTGATGAGCAAAAAATAAAAAACATCGGCTTTACGCAAGCGACGATATTCGATGAAAGCCTGGGGAAGGAATCGTTTGATGTGATCCTGTCTCTGAGCATATTGCATTTGGTGGAAGATTCCGCACAGGTTATGGACAGGGTCAATCAGTTGCTGAAACCTGGAGGCATCTTCATCTCTGCGACACCCTGCTTGGGAGAGAAGGCAGTTGTCAGCGTTTTGATGAATGTCCCCATATTCGTTTTATCCAAACTGGGATTAATTCCCTCGATTACTTTTTTCAGCGCCTCCAGTTTGGCGGCGACAATTACAAGCGCGGGCTTTCAAATGATCGAACAGGAAGATCTGTCCGTTCGCCCGCTCAGGGAATGTTTTATTGTGGCGAGGAAGATGTAGCATACGAAAAATCATATCAGTAGGGGCGGAGCAATGCTCCGCCCCTACTCAATACGTCGGCATATCATTCCAGACTTCCGAAGTTTCCAAAACTTCGGAAGTCTGCTGTTTCTATAGCATCCCCATCAAACACTGACCCGTGTACGACCCCTTCACCTTCGCCACATCTTCGGGGGTGCCTTGGGCGAGGAGTTGACCGCCTGCCATGCCGCCTTCGGGACCGAGGTCGATGACCCAATCCGCTGCCTTGACCAAATCGAGGTTGTGTTCGACGACGAGGACGCTGTTGCCCGCGTCCACCAATCTTTGCAGGACTTCGAGCAGGCGGACGGTGTCAGCGGGATGCAGACCCGTGGTCGGTTCGTCGAGCAAGTAGAGGGTGCGACCCGTCGAGCGGCGTCCGAGTTCCTTGGCGAGTTTGACGCGCTGAGCTTCGCCGCCAGATAAAGTTGTCGCGGGCTGACCGAGTTGCAGGTAGCCCAATCCGACATCGGACATCACTTTCAGGCGGGATTGAGCGGCGGGGACATCGGCGAACAAAGCCAGCGCTTCTTCGACTGTCATGTTCAGCACCTGCGAAATATCGTAGCCGCGATACTTGACGGCGAGAGTTTCTTTCTTGAAGCGGCGTCCGCGGCAGGCGGGACAGCGCACCTCAACATCGGGCAGGAAGTGCATCTTGACCGTCAACGTGCCCGCGCCTTCGCAGCGTTCACAGCGTCCGCCTGGGACGTTGAACGAGAAATGCCGCGCGGTGATCTTATTCTTCTTGGCTTCGGGCGTGGCGGCAAAGGTCTCGCGGATGGGCGTGAACGTGTCGGAATAAGTCGCGGCGTTCGAGCGCGGGATGCGCCCGATGTGCGCCTGGTCGATGGTGATGACTTTGTCGATATGATCCCAGCCCGTGATGGAGTCGTGTTCGCCTGGGATCTCGTTCGCGCCGTTCAGTTTTTGACGCGCGGCGAGGTCGAGGATGTCAAAGATCAGCGAGGACTTGCCCGAGCCTGAGACGCCCGTGACGGCAACCAACAGCCCGAGTGGAATCTTCACTGTCAGGTTGTGCAGGTTGAATTGGCGCGCCCCGTTGATGATCAGCGCTTTGTGATTGGGTTCGCGGCGATGTTCTGGGATCGGGACGGACGTGATCCCCGCGAGAAACTCACCCGTCAGCGAGCCTTTCGTTTGCGCCACTTCGGCGGGCGTGCCAGCCGCGACGATCTGTCCGCCGTGCTTGCCAGCGCCAGGTCCGACGTCGATCAGATAATCGGCGGCTTTGATCAGGTCAAGGTCGTGCTCCACCACCAGCACGGTGTTGCCCAAATCGCGCAGACGGCGCATGACGTTGATCAGCCTCGCGGTGTCGCGGGAGTGCAGACCAATCGTCGGCTCGTCGAGGATGTAAAGCACGCCCGTCAGACCAGACCCGAGCAGGGCAGCCAGCCGCAGGCGTTGGGCTTCGCCCGCAGAAAGAGTCGGCGAGGAGCGTTCCAAACTCAGGTAGCCGACTCCCACTTCCAGCAGTCGCCCGACGCGCTCGAACAGGTCATCCAAAATCGATTGGGCGATGCGCATTTCCTCGGCGGTGAAATGCGGCGGCAGGGACTTGATCCACGCGTCGAGGTCGTTGAGCGGCAGGTGCGAAATCTTGATGATGGTCTCGCCCGCCACAGTGACGGCGCGGCTTTCGGGGCGCAGGCGCGTGCCTTCGCAATCGAGGCAGGGCTGGGTCGTGAAGAGGTGCTCCAGCTTTTCGAGATAGGCGGCGTTGGTGGCGTGCTCGTTGTAGCGGCGCTGAAGGTTGGTGACCACGCCCTCGAAGCGTCCCTGCGCGTTGGTGGCGGGTGGCTTGACATTAGGATAGTGGCGGCGGAACTGCGGGCTGTCGCTGCCGTACAAAAAGAGGTCGCGTTGGGTGGGGGTGAAATCCTTGACGGGTTTGGACGTGTCGAACTCGAAACCGAAATACTTGCCCGCGTTCTTCATGATCTGGCTGTAGTGGTTACCGTGGAACTCGATCCAGCCGTCGACGGGAAGTTCTGGGATGCTCTTGCTCTCGTCCACGAGGCGGCTGACAATGGGCTGGCGGACCACGCCCAAGCCCGTGCAGATCGGGCAGGCTCCCGCGGGCTTGTTGAACGAGAAGTTTGCCATGCCCATCTCAGGCACAGCCGCGCCGCAATGCGGGCAGGGATAGGAACCATCGGGGCTTTCGTCGGATTCATCCTGCCAGTTTTCGTCGGCGGATTCGTAGGTGGGCGGTGGGACATCATTTCCACACTTTGGGCAGGGGCGATGACCGAGACGGGCGAACAAAACCCGCAGATAGGTGAAGACTTCGGTGACGGTTCCAACCGTCGAGCGGGGACTGTGATTCGTCAGGTGCTGGTCAACGCTGATGGAGGGTGACAAGCCGACGATGGAGTCCACGGGCGGTTTGGCGAGTCCATCCGTGACGATGCCGAGGGACTCGAACAACTGGCGCAGGCTTTCCTTGTGCAGGATGTCGAATGCCAGCGTGGACTTGCCCGATCCCGATAGTCCCGTCATGACGACGAGCTGGTTCTTGGGAATTTCAAGGGTCACGTTTTTGAGGTTGTGCAGGCGGGCGTTGCGAATGATGATGTTGGAATTCATTTGTTCTCCGCTGTTTTTATTTCCATTGTACAACCCTGGTGGGCAAGTGGAGAGTTATGGAGACTGATGCGCCCTGACCGATTTAGGCAAAGTCCTGGTTTCCCCCAATTGTTTCCTGTAGCTGGACGCAGCACTGTCTCAGTTCAGTCTGGGTGCCAACGGAAAAGATTTTTTCGATGGTCTGATGAGGGGTGACTGTGAGCGAAAGAGTCAAACAGTCATCCCCTGTTTCTGACCAGTCCGCCGATTGAATGCTTTGCAGCGGAATATACTGCCAGATGCCGCCGTATTGTGACTCGTGTGCCTTCCTGCCGCGCCCGACATCTTCGATCAGAATCAGTTCGTGACTTGTCAACACAGTCAGATGCGGCGGCGTGACCAGCTTTTGGAACAGGTCCCCGAGCATTGCCCAAACGGGTTTCTTGATTTCGGGCTGTAGGATGACCTGCCGAACGGTTTCCCCGCCGATTAGGCTGTTTCGTCCGTAGTTCATAAGTTTGAAGTTCAGCGTGGACAAATAATCGAATTTGCCCTGTTCCGCTCTTGACTGCCCTTCGCGAACGTCTTCAAGCGAAGGGCGAAGTTTTTTCAGGAAGAGTTCGTAGTAACGAAAGCCCGACGTGTTGAAGTCAATGGTGGAAGTATCTGCCGCGCCCGTGTCGGTGATTCCGCTGACGGTCAGCCAAGAACTGAGCAGAATGCTGCCCATCTCCAACATGCAAACATCTTGATATGGATAACTCTTTGCGATAACCTGACCATCCTTTCGCTCAAGAATGTGAATGGCGTCATCCATATCACAAACCATTTTTTCAGTGGTTTTTCCTTTGGATTTCACGAGTGAAGGCGCAAACAGGGTGAACGGAAAACTTTGGCCCGCGATGTTTCGTTCTTCGAAGAAATACTTGTAATCGGCGGGAACGTTTTCCAAAGAATCGATAACCCTCGTCCAGGCTGCCATGGTCTGTCTTGCCCCTGTCCAAGTCCCCTGACTCAAATTCTCCGACATGCGTAACGACCTTTCCGATTTTCGTTGTGGTGGGTGCAGTCATTTTACTACTCAAAGTCGGGTGGGATGTCGGCAATATCGGCGTAAAATAGAACCCGAAAGGAAACAATCATGACTGCAAAACTCACTCGTACTCTCGGACGTTCTGGAATCGAAGTCAGCGCCCTCGGCCTGGGATGCTGGGCGGTGGGCGGACCCTGGACCTTCAACGGCTCCCCCGCTGGCTGGAGCGGCGTGGACGACGCCGAGTCCCTGCGCGCCATTCACCGCGCGTTTGAACTGGGCGCGACCTTCTTCGATACCGCCGCCAACTACGGCGCAGGTCACAGCGAACGCCTGCTGGCGCAAGCCTTCAAGGGCAAACGGGACAAGATCGTCATCGCCACCAAGTTTGGTTATCAGGTGGACGAAGCCGCCAAAGCCGTGATCTTCTACGACGACAAGGAAGAGGATAGCAATGTGGCCAGCCGCCTACGCGAGAGCGCGGAGACCAGCCTGAAACGCCTGGGCACCGACTACATCGACGTGTACCAACTGCACGTTTGGGGCCTGACGGTCGAGCGCGCGCTGGAAGCCCGCGAAGTGCTGGAAGATTTGGTGAAGCAGGGCAAGATCCGCGCCTACGGGTGGAGCACCGACCGCATCGACGCTGTCAAAGCCTTTTCCACCTCGCCGAATTGCAGCGTCGTCCAACAGCAATTGAGCGTGCTGGATGGCAACATGGAACTGCTGGCCCTGTGCGAGGAATGGAATCTCGCCAGCATCAACCGCGGCCCGCTGGGGATGGGGCTGCTGACGGGCAAGTTCGCCCCCACCAGCACCTTTGCCGATGATGACGTGCGCCACCATGCCGAGTGGCATCCTGGTTTCAAGGGCGGCAAACCCACCCAGGATTGGCTCGACAAACTGGCCTCCATCCGCGAGGTGCTGACCAGCGGCGGCAGGACCCTCACCCAGGGCGCGCTGGCTTGGATCTGGGCGCGCAGTCCGCTGACGGTGCCGATTCCCGGCTTCAAGACCGTCGCGCAGGTCGAGGAGAATTGCAAGGCAATGGAGTTCGGTCCGCTGAATTCAAGTCAAATGGCTGAGATTGACCGCATTCTGGGTCGATCCTGAATTGTATAATGGAGAAAAACATGAAAGCAAAATTGACAAGAACACTTGGACGTTCGAACATCGAAGTCAGCACGATGGGAATGGGCTGTTGGGCAATCGGCGGCCCCTTCTGGGCAGGCGAGACACCCTTGGGCTGGGGCGAAGTTGACGATAACGAGTCCACCCGCGCCATTCACGCTGCTCTCGATTTGGGCGTGACCTTCTTTGATACCGCCAATGTTTATGGCGCAGGTCACAGTGAAAGGGTTCTGGGGCAAGCCCTGAAAGGTCGGCGCGAACAGGTGGTGATCGCCACCAAATTCAACGCAGTGTTCGACGAATCCACCCGTCAGGTAACGGGTAGTGACACCACCCCAGCGGGCATCCGCCAAGCCTGTGAAGATTCACTGCGACGGCTGGATACGGATTACATCGACCTGTACCAGTTCCACGACAACGGTTTCCCAGCCGAGAAGGCTGGTCCCATGCGTGATACGCTCGAAGAACTGGTGGCTGAAGAAAAAATTTGCGCCTATGGCTGGAGCACCGACTTCCCCAAGAGCGCAGAATTTTTTGCAGGCGGCGAACATTGCGCGACCATTCAATCCGAGTTGAATGTGTTGGATGATAACGCCGCCATCATCGCCATCTGTGAACGAGAAAATCTGGCGGTAATCAATCGCGGTCCGCTGGCGATGGGATTGCTGACTGGAAAATATGTTGGCGATGTCAGGCCATCTGCCGACGATGTGCGTGGGCAGAAAAGCCCGGAGTGGATGAAGTATTTCAAGGACGGCAAAGCCAGCGCGGACTACATGAAGAAAGTCGACGCGATCCGCGAAATCCTCGCCAGCAATGGGCGCTCCATTTCACAGGGAGCTTTAGCCTGGCTGTGGGCGCGCAGTCTCAAGACCATTCCCATCCCTGGCTTCCGCACGGTCAAACAAGTGGAGGAAAATTCCAAAGCTATGGAATTCGGTCCGCTGAACTCGGATCAGATGGTTGAGATTAGCCGTATTTTGGGGCGGTGAAGAAAGACCGTATGTTTAGTTTGCTCAGTCGCGGGCTTGACTCGCGACTGAGCAATATTTATTTATTTCGATTTGACTACCCTGCCTTGATAATCTCTTTAATCAACTTGATGACATTCTTCGCCAGTTTTTCCTGACCATGCAGGGTGGACAGTAAGTGGTCGGCGGCGGTGAAGATGTCTTCATCCTCGCGCGGCGTATCGAGGACCTTCTTCAAGCCGCGCGTTTTCCCCCCATCCAATTCAATGAACATCCTCAGCATTGCCATGTGACTGTAGCCCGCATGGCTCAACATACGGATAACTTGCAGGCGTTCGATGTCCCTTTTACTGAAGAGGCGATAATTATTGTAAGAGTTGCGCCGCACGCTGATGAGTCCATTGCGTTCCCAGTTGCGGAGCATATCCATGCTGACGCCGAGTAACTTCGAAACTTCACCCATTACCAGCGGCTCCCCATCTGACTCCGCTGCCATGTTTTGCGCCCAGTGTTCAAGTAACTTCGCAGCTTGATTGGCAGACTTCAACTCGGCTTTCACCGCAGCCAAATGTTCGCGCGCTTTTTCCAATGCGCCAGTCCAATCATCCACGACGGCATGTTGGATGATCTCGTTGCTCGAAGCCCGCAAATCCCGACCTGGATACTCAGATGAATAGATCATCCGCGCCAGACGCAGACAATCCAGATGCTTTTGCGTGAAAAGCCGATAGCCTGATTCATTCCGCTCGACAGGCGGAATCAAGCCCCAATCCACGTAGAGGCGGACGGTATTGGGATGAATGCCCACGGCGCGGGCCAGGTCGGAGGTGCGAAAAGGTTTCATGGGGCAGTCAAATGTCCCACCCAGGGCAGGAAAAACTACCAGACTTCTTCCTTCCACCAAAAGCCGCCCACTCCCACGGCAGACAGGATGGCAGAGTACAGGCCGGACTCCCACCAGGAAGTGTCCAGAGCGAAGATGCCGATGAGGGTCAGGAGCGCAAAGACGATAACCCAGGCAATGACATATTTGTTTTTCAGGATTTTCATGAGCATGACAGTTTCTCCTTCCAAACAGCCAAATTCGACCGCCAACTCTGGTATCTCATATACCTACAAGATTGTTAAGCGGTTCATCATGGAGCCGGGAGTATACTCATTATAAGTGACATTTCGTCACCCATTTCCGTACAAAAGGATCACCCTCATGAAACGCAACAAACTGCTTCCTGCCCTGTTTGCGCTGGTCATTCCGTTTCTCCTTTCGCTGGCCTGCGGCAGCAGCGGTCCGCCCGCCATCGGCGAGGTGGTGACGGCCAGGAGCCTGGCCGAAAATTTCCAGCCCGTCGACCCGACCTCCAGCTACCAGCCCGCCGACACGATCTACCTGTCCGTTGAAGTCTCGGACCTGGTGGTGGGCACCACGGTGCAGGTTCAGTACAAACTGGGCGGGGAACTCTACGAAGACACCACCCTGACCGCCGATGAGGAGGGCTCGGGCTATTACGGTTTCAGCCTGCAGCCCAGTGAGTTTGGGCACACCCCGGGCGCGTACACGGCCGAAGTGTATCTGAATAATGTGCTGGCCAAAACCGTCACATTTACCGTGGAAGGCGACCCCACCCCCAGGATCGTCAACGTTGTGATCGCTGAAAACCTGGGCGACAATTCCAGCCCGATCAACCCGACCACGAGCTTTGGTGTGATGGACATCGCCAGCGTCTCCGTCGAGGTGGCCAACATCAAAGCGGGTGCCCAGATCAAGGTGGTCTTCACCTATGAGGGCCAGGCGCAGGAGTTGACGACCACGGCCACGGAATCTGGCTCGGGTTATTTCGGGTTCACGTTCAGCCCGAACGAATCGGGGCACGCCGTCGGCACGTATACGGTGGAAGCCTTCCTGGATGGCGTTCCATACGGTGAAACCCTGAGCTTTACCATCGAATAACCCTCCCGTTTCAACAAAAATCCCCGACGCGGTTACGTCGGGGATTTTTTTTATCAGGATTGCAGGCTTCCGCCGCTATTCGACCTGGGATTGCAGCAGCCGCGCCAGCGACTTCTTCGCCAGCAGGTCGGCGCTGACCATGCCGCGCACGTGGCCCTCCTCCACGACGGGCATGGCAGAGATCTTGTGCAATTCGAGCAGGCGCAGCATGTCGAGGATGCCCGCCTCGGGCGGACAGGTGACAACGTCCTGCGTCATGACTTCGGCGCTGGGCTGGGAATCGGGCGCGCCCTGCGCCGTGGCGCGGGTGACGTCCCATTCGGTGAGAACGCCCGCCAGCCCGCCCTGGGAGGTGACCACCGCCAGGATGGGACTGCCCGCCTCGACCAGTTTGGCGGCGGCTTCCTGCAGGGAACAGCTGACCTCGATGGTCGGCAGGGATTCCATCAGGTCGGCGGCGGTGCGCCCGCTTTCCCTGGCGGCGATGCGGCGCACGCTGATGCGTTCGGCGGCGTGACAGGGCAGCAGGTCCGAGTCGGCGATGAGCAGGTCAACCAGCTCGCGCATGTTGCGGCGAATGGCTTCCTCGCGGTGTCGGTCGCCTGCGATGCGGCGTTTTTCGGCCAGCGCGGCAAATTCGGCGGCATGGGCTTGCAGCCAGCCGTCCACGGCCTGGCGGTTCCCGAGCATCTCCTGCGGAATGCGCAGTTCGTCGGGGGTCTTGATCAGCTTCTCCTGCGCGGCAAAGATGACGCCGCCCGAGTTGACCAGGTAATCGGTAGCGATCAAGGTTCCGCGCTGGCGGTAGACGGCCTGCTCCATGCGGGCGCGCGCGGCCTTGCGGACAGGATCGGGCGAGTAGGTGTTCGCGCCCTCCACGCTGACGACCCAGCGCCCCATGCGGTCGACGGTCATGGATGGTTTGGAGGCGGCGTCGATGTCGAGGTAGTTGGCGATGGGCGCGGCGGGGATCAGGCAGAAGGCGCTCTCGCGCAGCAGGTCGTTGGGCTCGGTCGAATACTTGAGCGAGCCGCCGCGTCCCGCCGACATCTGGTCGAGGAAGTAGCGGCGCGTGACAATGCCGTCCCGCTGCCAGCGTCCGAAGAGTTCATCCAGCGGCAGCCCGTTCGGGTCGTGCAGATAGCCATCGGCGTCGGAGATGCCGATGACCTTCGCGGCGGGCAGGCGTTCGCGCAGGATGCGGGCGGAATGCGCCCCGACGGCGCCGAAGCCCTGGATCAAGACGGTCACTTCCGCGGGGATGCTCAGCGCCTCGAACTGCGGCAGGACTTTCAGCCGCGGCAATTCTTCGAGCAGGGCCTGCAGGGCGATGACCGTGCCGCCCGCCGCCGCGCCGAGCTGGTCGATGCGGTTGCCGCCCATGTCGGCCGGCTTGGAGAGGGCATGGTCGATGCCGTTCTCGATGGCGATGGTCTTCATGTCGGCGTCGTTGGTGCCCACGTCGGGGCCGGGCAGGTAGATGTCGCGGTAGCGATAGATGAGATGCGCCCAGCCGCGGAGGACCTCGCTGTGCTGTTCGGGCGTCAATCCATGCTCGGCGACGATGCCCGACTTCCCGCCGCCGTAGGGCAGGTGCGCCGCGGCATTCTTGAGCGTCATGCCGCGCGCCAGGTTGTGGATGGCCGCGGGCGTCACCTCGGGCGACATGCGGATGCCGCCCATCGAGGGCCTGCCCATGGCGAGATTGTCCACCACCAGGTAGCCGCCGATTTCGAGGGATGAGACTTCGTCCCACATGCAGATGACGCGGTACGGACCGAGTGCATCCACCGCGATGCCAAGACGGGCGAGCTGGTCCACGTCGGTCGAGTCGAATTCGAGGAAACACAGGTTTGCATCGCGGACGAGGCGCTTGTCCCAGGTGGATTCGGGCAGGCGCTCGCGCAGGTAGGTGGACATTCGTTGTGGGATCATTCACACTCCATTGGGGTGCATGGTAATTGGTAACAGGTAATTACCATGCACCAATTACCATTTATTTGTGCAAATTCCTGGCCGCCACGAAGCTCAGCCCGGCCTTCGTCAGGTCCCAGGCGGAGCGGTTGCAGGCGTTGACCTTCTCGATGAAGTTGCGCTGCAGGTTGTCCCAGTCGCCGCTGGCGATGACCTCATCCTTGGCGCGGAAGTAATCCAGGATGTCGGACGGATGGGCCAGGGTCTGCTCCAACTCGGGGTCGCCGCCCTCGTGTTTGGCGGCGATGTTCGCCACGTGGTCGGCGATCTGCACCAGTTCGTCGCGGCGGTTGTACGGCTGGAGCACGATGCTCTTGTAGGTCTCGGTGATGTGATGTTCGAAGCGCACCACCTGTTCGAAGCCCAGCGCCTTGCGGAAGTCGGCGGTCAACTCCATCGTCTCGTTGTTGATCGAGTTCGACCAGTTGAAGCCGATCAGCGGACTGGTGCCGTCGTCGCGGCTGAACAGCTTGGCCATGCTCATGATCCACAGCGCGTGATAGGGATTGTCCGAGCCGAAGAAGACCGAGATCTTGAACTGGATGTCCACGCCCAGTTTGTAGAGCATGAAGCCGAGCAGGATCGTGCCCGCATTGAAGTTGAGCACGTGCTGGACGCCGAAATTGGTGTAGTAATACAGGAACTCGTCCAGCCACATCAGGGCATGGTCATTGGGCTGGCCGATGCCGCCAAAGTAGCCCGTGATGGTGGCAGGCCCGCCCAGGTGCGGATTGGAGCCGTCCGTGCCCTTGGTGTCGAGCGTCTCGACGAAGGATGCGCCGATGATGTCCAGCGCGGCCACGATGGCGGGCAGGTCGCCATCGGTTTCGGATTCCTTCATCTTGCGCACGGCAATGAAGCGCCCGGGCACCAGTGTCTGGTTGGCGATGGCCTGTTCGGCCATGACGCGCACCCACGGGAAGTATTGCAGGGCCGAGACTTCGAGGGTGACGGCGTACTCATCCTTGAAGTGGATCGTCTTCGCCGCTTCGCCCAGCACCTTGTGCCTGTAGTCCGCGACCGGGAGGAAGGCGCCCCTGTCGCGTTGTTCGATCAGCCAGTGGAGGTCTTTGAGGTATTCGGGCGCCCGGGCCTCGACCTGTTTGAAGAGGTTTTCCATCTTGCGCGACTCGCGGTGCTTGCGGTTGATCTCCTCGGGCGTGCCGTATTTGGCGACCACATCGAGAAAAGCCTTCATCACACGCGAGTTGGGATCCAGCAGCACCGCGTTGATGGCGTCCAGGCGGTTGGAGTCGATCTTGAGCAGGGATTGGAGGTCAGTCATATTTGGGTTCCTTTTGTGGGGCGGATTGGCAATCCGTCTTACAGCATCTTCAACAGTTCATCGTACTCTTCGTCTGGCATGGGGAACCAGTTTTCCCTGGCGGGGAAGGTCTTCTCGGTGACTTCCTTGACGTAGGCGTTCAGTCCCTCGCGGATGACCGCGCCCGCGTCGGCGAAGACCTTGGCCATGCGTGGCTTGAACTTGGGATACAGCGCGAAGGCGTCGTGGTAGATCAACAACTGGCCGTGGGCGTGCGGGCCCGACCCCAGCGACATGATGATGCAGTTGTTGGCGCGCTCGGTGATGAGCTGGCACAGTCGGTCGGGCACCAGTTCGAGCAGGATGCAGAACGCGCCCGCCTCTTCGAGCGCCTTGGCATCGTCCACGATCTTCTTGGCCAGGACGGCGGATTTGCCCTGCAAACGGAACCCACCCAGAGCCGAGGCGGATTGGGGCGTGAGTCCCAGGTGGCCGATGGCGGGTATGCCCGCATCCACGATGCCCTTGATGCGGTCGGCCATCGCCACGCCGCCTTCCAGCTTGATGCAGTCACAGCCGGCTTCGGCCATGAAGCGGCCCGCATTGCGGATGGCCGTCTCGACGCTGGGCTGGTAGCTCATGTAGGGCATGTCGCCCACCAGCCAGACGTTGGGCGCGCCGCGCCGCACCGCCGCCGAGTGGCGGATCATGTCTTCCATCGTGACGGGCAGGGTCGAGTCGTAGCCAAGCATGGTCATGCCGAGGCTGTCGCCCACCAGGATCATGTCCACGCCTGCCTGGTCCTGCATGTACGCAGTGGGGTAGTCGTAACAGGTCAGCCAGGTGATGGGCTGTTTGTCTGCCATCTTCTTGAACAGGCTGGGCAGGGTCATTTTCTTGCGCGGTTCGGTCATTGGTGCCTCCATTGGTTGAAAAATAAAGCAGGTCGCGCCTGAGCATGACCTGCTTAAGATTTATCCTTGTTCTGCGCGCAGCGTATCGATGGTCTCGACCGCGTGCCGCATGTGCGGGATGACGATGCTGCCGCCGACGATGAGCGCCACGTTCAGGGCCTCGTACAGTTCGGCGTCCGTCCAGCCCGCGTCCACGCACTGGATCAGGTGATAGTCGATGCAGTCGTTGCAGCGCAGCACCGCCGAAGCGACCAGCCCCAGCAGTTCCTTGGTCTTGCCGTCCAGCGCGGCGTCCTTGTAGGCGGCGGTATCCAGGTTGAAGAAGCGCTTGATGCCGAGGTGGTCGATCTCCAGGATGCGGTCGTTCATGCGTTGACGGTAGGCGCGGAATTCATCGAGTTTCGTAGGCATATTCTCATTACTCCAGGGGCAGCGCGGTCGTGGATTTTACTTCCGTGAACACCAGGCTGGTGTGGATGCGCGCCACGCCCGGGATGGGCGTCAGGCGGTCGACCACGAAACGCTCCAGGTCCTTGCGGTTGCGCAGCACCACCTTGAGCAGGTAATCGTATTCGCCGGTGATGTGATGACATTCGAGCACTTCGGGCATGTCCTGCACCAGCCTGCGGAAATTCTCGACCTGTTCCAACTGGTGCATTTGCATGCTGATGTGGATGAAGCACAGCAGGTCGTAGCCGGCCTTCTCGCGGTCCACCACGGCCGCGTACTTGCGGATGTAGCCGTCCTTCTCCAGCCGCCGCACGCGCGCATGGGTGGCCGGCGTGGAGAGATTGATGCGGCGCGCCAGGTCGACGTTGGTCAAACGGCCATCGTCTTGCAGGGCACGCAGGGCGGCTTTATCGACATCATCCAGCATGGTGTTCTGTGAATTTTTTATCATGAATCACACCTCGAAGTCAACTATGTTTCGAGTTTATATGAAAAGTCAAAATTAATTGTAATGATTTGGCCCAAAAATTCAAGGCCATTCCAAAAGAAGGCCTATGGCCCGGTCAATTTGGAAGGAATGGGAAGGCGGGCAAGTCCTCCAGATTCGGCACCAGCGTGGACTGGATCGCCGTGGCCGTGGGCGTTGCGGTAGCCCCACCAGTCACCGTGACCGCGATCTGCGCGTCGGGCCAACCGCCCAATGAAAACCATGCGCCGCCTTTCCGACGCAAATCCAAATGCAGGGTGTACGTTTCGCTTCCGCTGATAGAGGGCGGAATAACGGTAATGACAAGCGGGGCTTGCTGCGGTTGTAAACCTGGGAATTCATTCCCTGCTGGAATCGCGGGAAAACTTTGATCAAGAGTCGCAAGCTGCCAATAGCCATCACCCCAGTGATAACCGACTTCGATGTCATCGGCGTTCCAGGCGGTGGTGGAAGTATTCTGGAGATAAATTTCGATTAAAGTATCACCCGATTCACATTTCACCATAGTGCCGTTTTCATATTTTGGATAATTGTCGTCATCTAAGTGCGCCACAGTGATATACAATTGAGCGGGTATTCCATTTGCATGAATTATGCTGGGCTGCAATTCATTCTTCTCGTTGGTCGAAAATCTAGCGCTGACTTGCGTCTGTTGCAAAACAAACAGGGAAAGGAAGAAAGCAACCAGAAGTGTTTTTTTATAGCGCATGGTATCCCCCATTATTGCCCGTTGATTTGAACTGAAGCATTACATAATAAGCCTGGCCAGCATAGGGCGACAATTTTTGAGCCATTTGGTGACCAGGCCAAATTTGTACCCATGTCGTTTATGACGAATTTGCTGTCAGGAAGTACAGCATCAACTTGACCTGAAAGGAAATCAACCAAATACAACCTGACATCGGGGTAGCAATCCGAAACACATGAGCGACTAGGTAACAATGCTCCAAGAACGATCAAATGGCGGTTATCTGGGCCCCAAGCAAGACCTACTATATTGCGTTCTCCATCCAATTCTTGTGAAATGACCTTGGGTGTATATATGTTTCCTGTGACTGTATCAAGCACAGTTAGAACGGTCGGATTAACTGGACGGTCGGTAGATTGCGATCTATCAATTGCCAAATAACGCCCATTCGGACTCCAGCGGGCTGTCACTGCCCAACCATCAAGATTTAATTCGCAAATCTCCCCGCTATCAACATCCAGAAGAAATGTATAGCCTGGGTCTCCATCGGCAAACGTATAGAGAAAAACCTGTGAGGAGCCAGGACGCCAGGTCATGTCGTACATTAAAGGGAATATGCCGCTTTTCAAATTGCGGTAGTTCCACTGCTCCAAGTCAAAAGGCGCAGACGCCATACTTTGCATTACTTCATTTTTCTTGGATATTTGCTTGTTGGAGAAATAGGCAATTTGTCCGTTGCCCGGCTTAACCACCACGGCAAACTGCGGTAGGTTATTTGCAAGCATTTGCGCTGCGTCGGGATTTCCGTGACTCACCCATACTTGACGTGTGGTTTCCGGGATGTTATTCTTGAATGCAATAATATGTTTGACTGGATATATTACCGCTTCAGATTCTTGATTCCAAGATGGGGGTTGTTCGGTCTGTTCGCGTGTGGCGTAAACTTTCCTTTCCCCTGTTTCTGAATCGAACAACTCAATTTTCTGTTGGGGAACACCTTTGATATTTTGCACAATCAACACCTGTTGATTGTCTGGCAGCCAGTCCACAATTTCTACATCACTATCATTGGGGTTAGGGGTGTAAACCACCTGAGGGTTGAAAAAAGTGTACTTTTGTGACGTTGACTCTTCTGTCGTTGTTTGCGCCAGCGGGAAAGTGCAGGCGGGCGGCTGCTGGGGCTTCATGGCGCTGTCCTCTGCCGTGTTTGCGGCGGTGGGCAGGGCGGGGGTATTTACTTCCATCGGCTGGGAGGGTACAGGCGTGTTCTGCGCGGCGTTTTGCTCCGCGGCCGTGCGGATCACGAAGAACAGCGGGATGATCAAAATCAGCCCGATCACCAGCAGGGTTTCCAACGTTCCGTTTGATTTGCGTGTCTTTTTCATGGTTTTGCTCCCTTTGGGGTTTCCCCCGATCATTTATGAACTTCAAACCATTGTATACTACCCTCCCCCCCATTTTTGTCAAGCCTGATTCTTTTTGGCAGGTCATGGTGTTGCAAATTCCAGCGAATTGGCAGACCTGATGTCCCCGCGCAGCCAGACATCGCCTGGAACGGCCTGGCCTCCAGCGCGCCCGCGCTGGTCGGGATTTTTCCCGTTCCTGTCCGGGATGATATAATCCCGCCACTATGAAACTTTCCGTCATCATCCCCGTGTACAACGAAAAGAACAGCATCGAGGAGATCGTCAAGCGCGTCCATGCGACCGGGCTGGCTGACGAGATCATCCTCGTCGACGACGGCTCGGTGGACGGCACACGCGACATCCTGCCCAGCCTGGATGGCAGGGATGGCGTGCGCGTCATCCTGCACGAGAAGAACCAGGGCAAGGGCGGCGCCCTGCGCACCGGCATGAATGCCGCACAGGGCGAGATCATGCTCATTCAGGACGCCGACCTGGAGTACGATCCGCGCGACTACCCCGCCCTGCTCAAGCCGCTGGATGAGGGCCTGGCCGATGTGGTGTACGGCTCTCGTTTCCTGGGCGGACCGCGGCGGGTGGCCATGTTCTGGCACATGATCGCCAACTATATGCTGACCTTCATGACCAACATCCTGTACGATACCATCCTGACCGACATGGAGACGGGCTACAAGGTCTTCCGCCGCAAAGTGGTCGATGGGATGCCGATCCACGCCAAACGCTTCGACTTCGAGCCTGAGTTCACCGCCAAGGTGCTCAAACGCCGCTACCGCATCTACGAGGTGCCGATCTCCTTCAATCCGCGCGATTATACCGAGGGCAAGAAGATCAAGCTCAAGGATGCCTTCGAGGCGGTCTGGACGCTGTTGAAGTATCGTTTTGTGGATTGAGAGAATTTCCGAAAATCGGAATGCAGACTTTAGTCTGCGCTGCGATTGCGGACTGAAGTCCGCACTCCGAGGATTTTCGGATGGAACATAAGACCAAGACGGGCTGCTCGCTGAGCAGCCCGTCTTTCTTTCCTCTTTCTTCTTTCTTTTACGGCTTGACGTACACCGTATATTCGAGAATGTAATCCCCTGCCGGGAAATCCGCTGTGCCGTCGTTGATGACGGACTTGAACGTGGCGGTGGTGGTGAGGTGATGTTCGCCTGCGGGCCAGTCGCTCAGGGAGGTGTAGTACAGGCGGCAGCTTTTGCCGCTGGCGTCCGTGTCATAGACGGCGAATTGTTCGAGCGGAATTTGCTCCCCATCCAGCACGAATTGGAGCGTGATGTCCGCAAAATTCTGTTCCAGCGTGGCCGCATCGCTGGCGCACCAGGCATAAGCCCAGACCGCCGCCGTGGACGGGTCGAGCGGGACCGTGAAAGCCAGGCGGCCGGGCTGCTTGTATTCCGCGGCGTCGTGCGTCTCGCGCGCCAGGCCTTCGAGGAAGGAGGCGCCGCCCGACAGCGCCGACAGGGCCTCGTCAACGGAGGCAACTTGCGGGGCGCCCGAGGGCGTCAGGCCGCTGCCCAGGGGTTGCAGCACGGCATCCAGGCCGGCCTGCAGCACCACATCCTCGGTCGAGTAGACGGTGGTGGCATCCACGGGTACGCGCAGGTTCGGCACCACGCCCTGGCCTTCGAGGAAGATGCTCCCGTCGGGCAGGCTGAAGCGTCCCGTGGGGATTTGCAGGGAGAAGCCCGCGGGCAGGGCAAACTGGCCGCGCGCGACCTCCGCCTCCACGCCGCCCGTCGGATACTGGCCGACCGTCACCATGCCAGGCACCTGGCTGAAGCCGTAGGCCTCGATCTCGCAGGCGCTGTAACAGGCCTGCCCCACCAGCAGCACCAGGTTGTCGAAGCGATATTGGTTTTCATTGGGATAAATCTTCTGGCGCGCGCCCTCGGCCTCGAACTGGCCCGTGGACTCGCTGTAATATTCCAACTGTCCCAGCGGGATCTCCTGGTCGGTCAGGAAGCCCGCCAGCCCGAGCGGCGCGCCGCCGTTGTTGGTGCGCATGTCGATCACCAGGCCGGTCACCTCGCGCGCCTCGAATTCCTGCAACGCGCGTTCGAACAGGCGGATGACCAGGTTCAGGTCGTCGTTGTTGCTGTGGATGCGGATGTAGCCGATCTGGGCGTTATCCTGCGTGATCAGCTTCGACTCGACCGGCAGCAGCGGGTCGGTCTCCGCGCCGAAGTAGACCGAGGTGCGGCTGAACGATTCCAGCTCCTCGATGGCGGTCAGCGTGGCGGTTTGTTCCGCGCCGTCGGGATTGATGAAGGTGACCTCGACCTGGGTGCCAGGCCTGGCGCGCAGCAGATAACGCGTCTTCTGGTAGCGCACGGCTAAATCCGAGGATTGCAGGGCATAGGAGGTCGCGCTGCTGATCGCTTCGGAGATCGGCTTGCCGCCAAAGGCCGTCACCTGCGCCCCGACCAGGATGCCCGCGTCGGTGGCGGGACTGCTGTCCAGCACGAAGATCACCACCACGCGGCCATCGTCCAACTCGCGCACAGCAAAGCCAAATCCGCCCGTGACCAGACCGTTGAAATCGGCCGCTTCGTACTCGCCGCCTTCCAGGCCCACGTGACCGTCCTGGAAGGCCCAGGTAAAGTCGCGCAGGGCCAGGTAAAAGGCGTTGGGATCCTGCTCCTTTTCCGCCTGTTCGACGCGCGGCTGAAGCTCCGCATACAAGGCGTCCCAGTCGGGCTGCTTGCCCTCCACGCCGTTGAAGGCGTATTCCCTGCGCGCGATCTCAAACATGTTGTCGAAGGCTTCCGTGTAGGATTGGGACGAGAAATCCTTGAGCGTCACGTCGGCAGGCTCGTACAGGGTCAGCTCGGGGGCGGGGGTTTGGATGAAATAAAACGGACTTCGATCCAGGTCGACCACGCTGTACCCCGCGCCAATGTCCGCCACGGGATCATCCTCTGTGAAGAGCAGGCCGTCCTTGCCGAAACCCGTTGGGAATTGCTGCTCCGCATCGGGCGACCAGACCACCAGCTTGCCGCCGATGACCTCGTCGTTGTTCTCCGCGTCGGTCTGCACCGAAGCCAGGTACGAGGGCCAGCCGCGCGAACGGTCATCGCCCTCGGAGAACGGCCCCCCATACAGGTTCGGGGAATAACCGACGGCAAAGATCTGCACGCCCGCATCCTCGTTCCCGTCCTGGTCCACGTCGTTGAATTCGCCGCGCGGCAGGGCGGGCAGACTCAGGTCGAAGGTGCCGCTTTTGGCCTCGGGGTCATAGACCAGGCGGCCGAGCACCTGCGAGTCGGCGGGCAGTTCCCATTCCTCATCGCGCAGCACGAAGCCGTGCATGTCCAGCAGGGCCACGGCATTTTCCACGTAATAGGTAAACACAAAGTCATTGGTGATCGTGAACGTCCCCGTGACCTGCACCGGCTCATCACTGGACGCCACAGGCGCAGGCAGAACCTGCTGCTTTTGTCCGCAGGCCGAAAGCACAAGCCCCAGGATGATCATCAGCGAAAACGACCGAAATAAAAGGTAACGCATTTCTTCCTCCGTCAAGTTTGAAGGATTATACCCAGTGCGGTCGCAAATTGCGTCCCTCCAAAATGAGAAAAGGATAATTTTTGGGCCGCGCGTATTATATTAATACCCACGGGTGAAAATTGCGCTTTCCACCTCTAAAAAAGCGCAATTTTCACCCGAGTGCGGTATATAATCCACGATATGAGCGATTGGACAAACGACCTGAAAGTGGAATTCGAACGCGCCGCCCAGGCCCGCATTCAAAAGAATGAAGGCCAGATGCGCGTCTGCGCCCGCCGCGCCGCGGGCATTGCCATTCGGGAATACCTGACCCGTCAGGGAAACCGCCCCCCCAGCCTGAGCGCCTACGACTTGCTGAATCTCATCAAGGAGGACACAACCCTCTCCCCCGCCCTGAGGTTGATCGCGGACCATCTGACCGTGCGCGTCACCGAAGAGTTCAAGCTCCCCGTGGACGCCGACCTGATGGCCGAAGCGCGCACCCTCTGCCAGGCGCTCCTGCCCGATTTCGAAGACTGAAGCAAAACGCAGGTCACGTTTGATACAACCTTGCGAAGGTTCTTGCAGCATCCAAATGGATTGCTGCAAGTAAAATTGTGGTTGCCGACATTCTTTTGTCAAAAAAGGAACCTTCGCAAGGGTGGCTGGCGGCATCAACAGAACAAAAAACGGACCCTGGCATCACCAGAGTCCGTTTTGCTTTTCCAACCCATCACCCGCTGCGACGTCCCATCAAGTGGAACAGGGCGCGCGCCACGGTGATGAACAACAGGATGCCCGAAAGCGCACCGCCCAACGCGATGAACAGCGAACGCCATTGGTTGAAGCGCATCACGATCTCGGAGCGCTGCGGCATGTGAATGCGCCGGCGCAGGCGCTGGGTCACGTTGCTCGAAGGCGCCAGCGGTTTGAGCATCCCAGCCAGGTGGGCTTCCAGTTCGTTCAACTCGGATTCGGATTCCGTCATCTTGCTTGAGGTCATTCAATTACTCCGCGGGGTACAGAACTACTCCCACCGTGCCAGGTCCGAAGTTGATGGCCAGGGAGATCGAAAGATCGGTCAGGAAACTTTCCTTGACGTTTAAACGCTTTTTGGCTTCGTCGAGCATGCTCTGTCCCGAGACCAGGTCGCGGGCGTGCACCACTCCCAGGAATACGGGCTGGTCGCCATAGGCCTGCCTGGCCATGTCCAGCACGCGCTCGAGGGCCGCCTTGCGGGTGCGGACGCGGTCGACCATGTCGACCAGGCCATCCTTCAGCACGGCAATCGGCTTGACGTTCAGCACGGAGGCCAGCGCCGCCGAAAGCGTCCCCACCCGTCCGCTGCGGCGGGCATAGTCGAGGGTATCCAGCGTGAGGATGATCAAGGTCTTGGAGCGGAGGGCCTCGATGTGGCGCACGATCTCCTCCACACTTTTGCCGGCGCGTTCCATCAGGCGGGCGGAGCGGCACATGAAGCCCGTGCCCAGCGAACCGCCCAATGTGTCCACAGGGATCACGTTGAACGTGCCCTTCACCTCTTCCGCCGCCGCGACAGCCGAGGCGTAGGTGCCCGAGAGCTTGCTGGTGATGTGAATGGAGAGGATGGTATCGCCCGGCTGCGCGATCTTCCTGTAATATTCCACGAATTGATGGGGCGAAGGCTGGGAGGTCTTGGGATGCGGCAGGTTCTTTCCATCCACCAGCTTGTAGAAATCATTGAGGCTCAGTTCCACGTCCTGAAGGTAGGTTTTTTCCTCCCCAAAGTGAACGTTGATCGGAATGCGGTTGATCCCGTATTCCTCGAACCACTCGAACGGCATGTCCACCGCCCCGTCAGTCACAATACGCAGCATGGCTTACTCTCCTTCTAAGGTTATGGGATGATCACCTATCTGGTCGCGCAGCGCCAGTAGTGTACGATGATAGAGGCTTTTCACGGCCCCTTCACTGCGTCCCATAATCTGCCCGATTTCGGCGTTGGACATGTCCTCGACGAACTTGAGGATCAGCAACTGCTGGCGGTCGGGCGGCAGGCGGCGGATGAGTCGCAGGAGGGAATCCTGCTCCTGCGAGTGAACCAGTTTCGTCTCGGGCTGATCGCCCCTGGAGGGCAGGATCGGCAGGTCGTTGAGCGGGATTTCCTGCTTGCGACTGCGGTCACGATGCCAGTTGGCCACCAGGTTGTGGGCGATGCGATAGAGCCAGGCAGAGAAGGGGACGCCGCGGTCTGTATACGAATGGATATGATTCATCGCGCGCTGAAACACGCGCGCGGTTAAATCCTCCGCGTCATGGAGGTTCCCCGTTCGGTAATACACATAGTTGAAGATGCGGTCCACGTAACGCTCGTACAGCATCCCAAAGGCATCCTTGTCACCCTGGGAAGTAAGCGTCAGGATCTCATCGTCTCTAAGCTCGGTCTCTGACAATGGCTTAAACCTTACCGACGAGGTTTGCAAGAAATAACCCCGTCGGATTTGAGAAGTTTCACGTCAGTATAACATGTCTGTATCAATGTGGTTGGTTACCGCACTCGGGTGAAAATTGCGCTCTTTTAGAGCTGCAGAAAGCGCAATTTTCACCCGTGGGTATTATATAATCAAAAGCCGCTGAATCATCTGAATTTGGCGGTGGAATCGTTTATTGTTGAAACATATGTGCTATAATTATTTGGCTCAACAGAGGAGTCTATGTCATCCAATGTCATCCGTGTCGTGGGCGCGCGCGTCCACAACCTGAAAAATATCACCGTCGAGATTCCGCGTGACAAGTTCGTCGTCATCACCGGCCTCTCGGGTTCGGGCAAGTCGTCGCTGGCGTTCGATACCATCTTTGCCGAGGGCCAGCGCCGCTACGTCGAGTCGCTTTCGGCCTACGCGCGCCAGTTCATCGGCCAGATGGACAAACCCGACGTGGACTACATCGAAGGCCTGTCCCCCGCCGTTTCCATCGACCAGAAATCGACCAGCCACAACCCGCGCTCCACGGTCGGCACCGTGACCGAGATCTACGACTACCTGCGCCTGCTCTTCGCGCGCGTCGGCATCCCGCACTGTCCCATCTGCGGGCGCGAGGTGGTCAAGCAATCGGCCCAGGAGATCGTGGACGCGGTCGAGAAACTGGAAGAGGGCACGCGCCTGCTGGTGCTGGCTCCGCTGGTGCGCGGACGCAAGGGCACCTACCAGGCCGTCTTCGAGGAGATCCGCAAATCGGGCTTCGCCCGCGCCCGCGTCGACGGTCAGGTCTACAGCCTGGATGAAGAGATCAACCTTGACCGCTACAAACAGCACACCATCGAGGCGGTCGTGGATCGTCTCGTCATCAACCACCCCGAGGATAAGGAAGAGAAGAAGGCCGCCCGCACGCGCCTGACCGACTCGGTCGAGACGGCGCTCAAGTTTGGCGAAGGCTACATCACCATCCACCTGGTGGACAAGGGCGAGGATGCCAGCTACTCGGAGCATCTCTCGTGCCCCGAGCACGGCATCAGCATCGGCGAGATCGAGCCGCGCACCTTTTCCTTCAACACACCGCACGGCGCCTGCCCTGACTGTCAGGGCCTCGGCTCCAAACTGGAGATCGACCCCGAGCGCATCATTCCCGACCCCGACCGCTCCCTGAATGAAGGCGCCATCGCCAGCATGGAATGGAGCGGCCCCAAGGAGGAGGGCGGTTACTACTGGCAGAGCCTCGAAGCCGCCGCCCGCGCCTTCCGCATCGACCTGAACAAGCCCGTCCGCGAGTTGACGAAGGAACAAATGGACATCGTCCTGTACGGCACGGGCGACAAACAGGTGCAGATGACCTATCACAACAGCAACGGCAATGAGTTCAAGTTCAGCCGCGCCTTCGAGGGCGTCATCACCAACCTGGAACGCCGCTACCGCGAGACCAATTCCGAGTTCATCCGCGAGAAGATCAGCGAGTTCATGTCCGACCGCCCGTGCCCGACCTGCAACGGTCAGCGCCTGCGCCCCGAAGCCATCGCCGTAACCGTGGACGACACCAACATCATCCAGGTCACCGGCTGGCCGGTGAACAAGGCGCTCGAATGGTCGCAGAAGCTCGGCGCCGCCAAGTCGCCGCTGAACGCCCGCCAGAAGGCCATCTCCGAGCGCATCATGAAGGAGATCACCGAACGGCTGGGATTCCTGGTCAACGTCGGCCTGGATTATCTGACCCTCAACCGCTCCTCCGCCACGCTCTCGGGCGGAGAGGCCCAACGCATCCGCCTGGCGACCCAGGTCGGGTCCCGTTTGGTGGGCGTTCTCTACGTCCTGGATGAGCCGTCCATCGGCCTGCATCCGCGCGACAATGCGCGCCTGCTCACCACCCTCAAGGGACTGCGCGACCTGGGCAACACCGTCCTGGTGGTGGAACACGACGACGAGACCATCCGCGAAGCCGACTGGATCGTGGATCTGGGTCCCGCTGCGGGCGAACACGGCGGCCGCGTTATCGCCGAGGGCACGCCCGAGGACATCCTGGCCCACCCCAAGTCGCTGACCGGGGCCTACCTCTCGGGGCGCAAAAAGGTCGAGATCCCCAAGCAACGGCGCGAGGGCAACGGCAAGTACCTCAAGATCATCGGCGCGCGCGCCAACAACCTCAAGGGCATCGACGTCTCGATCCCGCTCGGAAAGCTGGTCTGCATCACCGGCGTCAGCGGCTCGGGCAAGTCCACGCTGATGACCGACATCCTGCACAATGCGCTGGCCTCCAAACTGATGGGCGCGCGTTCCATCCCGGGCGAACACGAACGCATCGAGGGCATCGAGCACCTCGACAAGATCATCAACATCGACCAGTCCCCCATCGGGCGCACGCCGCGCTCGAACCCGGGCACCTACACCGGCCTGTTCGACGAGATGCGCAACCTGTTCGCCGAACTGCCCGAGAGCAAGATCCGCGGCTACAAGCCCGGGCGCTTCTCGTTCAACGTCCACGGCGGACGCTGCGAGGCCTGCCAGGGACAGGGTGAGCTGCGCATCGAGATGCAGTTCCTGCCCGACGTCTACGTCCCCTGCGACGTGTGCCACGGCACGCGCTTCAACCGCGAAACCCTGCAGGTCAAGTTCCGCGACCAGTACAGCATCGCCGACATCCTGAGCATGACCGTCGACCACGCCCTAAGCGAGTTCAAGAACTATCCGCGCATGTTGAACAAGCTGCAGTTGTTGCAGGAGGTCGGACTGGGCTACGTGCGGGTGGGACAGCCTGCCACCACCCTCTCGGGCGGCGAGGCCCAGCGCGTCAAGCTGGCCAAGGAACTCTCCCGCCGCGCCACGGGCCGCACGCTCTACGTGCTGGACGAACCCTCCGTCGGCCTGCACGCCGCGGACGTCCACAAGCTGATCGAGGTGCTGCAGCGCCTGGTGGACGCGGGCAACTCGGTGCTGATCATCGAGCACAACCTCGACATCATCAAGGTGGCCGACTGGGTCATCGACCTCGGCCCCGAGGGCGGCGACCGCGGCGGTGAACTGATCGCCGAGGGCACGCCCGAGCAGGTTCTCAAGGTCAAGAAGTCATACACGGGACAGTTCCTCAAGAGTCACATGAAGTAAGACATACAGCCTTGCGAAGGTGATGGCAGGGACAGGAAATGGGTTGGATGCAAAATCCTGATTTCAACCCGGGTGCTGTTTCCAAATGCTCCCGCTGGATTTGCAATCCAGCGGCCAGCGGCGGATTGCAAATCCGCGAGGAGCGTTGCGAAGGTGATGGCAGGAACATGAAACGCATTGGATGCAAAATCCTGATTTCAACCCGGGTTCTGTTTCACCCCCAACCTTCGCAAGGCTTTTGCCTACGCGCATCTTTGAAACCCTTCCCAAAAAGCCCAAAAGTTCAGGTAGAATTACGCCCATGCGTGGGTGGGAACTCTCAGTCCGCCCGGCTGAAAAGGATTGATCATGAATAAACCTACTTCTGATGTTATCAGCTCCTATCGCAAGCGCAGGAAGGCCCAGGGACCGTTCATCATCTATGGTCTGGCCGCCTTGCTGATCCTGGGCGGCATCATCAGCCTGATCGTTTGGCTGATGGGTCCCAGCCAGCCATTGAGCGCGATCTTCGCCACCGACACCCCCACCCCGACGGTCACCCCCTCGGCGACGGTCACCTTCACGTCCACCGCCACCTCGACCGAGACATTGACTCCCACGATCACATTCACGCCCACCCCGTCGGCGCCCTTCGATTACATCGTCCAGGAGGGTGAATACCTGGCGATCATCATCGAAAAATTCAACCTGGGCGATGACGGCCTGTCGCTGATCGTTTTGCTCAATGGCTACTCCGTCGAGGGCGCGGATTTCAGCGTCGACCCGGGCACTCTCAACGTGTATCCCGGTCAGAAGCTGCACCTGCCCTACCCGGGCATGCCCCTGCCCACCGCTACTCCCATCCCGGCTGACCTGCCGCGCGGCACCAAGATCGATTATTACGTGCAAGCCGGTGACACCATTGCGCTCATCGCGGCCAAATTCAACAGTACCCCCGAGGAGATCGTTAAACTCAACGAGCTCCAAGATGTAAACACCATCTTCATCGGACAAAAACTGGTCATCCCGGTCAACCTGGTGACCGCCACCGCCACCCGCCCGCCGACCAGCACACCGGTCACCCCGGGCACGCTCTTCCCAACCTTCACCTCGGTCTTCACCGTCACACCCTCGATCACCCCCACGCCCTGATCGTGAGCGGAACGCGGACTTCGGTCTGCATCGCGCTCCTGCGGGATTTGAAATCCCGCAGACTACCCTGAACGCTTCGAAGTTGGCAGTCAGGGCGCAAAGACAGCCCGTGCCCCCGATTTTCGATGAAAGTCGGGGGTTCTTTTTCTGGACAAAAACACGCCCCTCAAGTAAAATACTGTGCCGCTATCAAGAATGGCAAGTATATTTTGGAGGAACGACCTTGGCTAACATCAAGTCTCAAATTAAACGTAACCGTCAGAACGAGAAGCGCCGCCTGCGCAACCGCGTTGGCCGCGGCTCTACCCGCACGGCGATCTCCCAGGCCCGCTACGCAATGGAAGAAGGCACTCCCGAATCCAAGGAAGCCGTCATGAAGGCCGTCAGCGCCCTCGACAAGGCTGTCCTGAAGGGCGTCATCCATCGGAACAACGCTGCGCGTCGCAAGAGCCGCCTGGTAAAGCAACTCGCGTCCACGGCGAAGAAGAGCGAATAATTTCCTCTTTCACACCCGCAACGGGAGTCGCAAGACTCCCGTTTTTTGTTATCTGCCTGGCGCCAGGCTCAGCATCCCGCACTCTCGCATTGAGTTACCTGATATAATTTTTCCCATCAGTACACTTTGCCAGACAGAAAATTCAAGCACCCCATCAACGGTCAAAACATGTTCAACGACATCCAGCAAACCATCGAAGACAAGATCAAGGCCTTTTGCGCCGCAAACGACATCGCGCTGGCGCCGCTCAAGTGGAGCGCCATCCCCTTCTCGGGCGAATGGGGCGTGTCCACTTCATTCTTCCAGACCGCGGCAGATGAAGCCCGCGCCGGCAAAAGCACGGGCAAACCCGTCCCGCAGCGCGCGCAGGAATTGGCCGAGCAGGTCAAACTCCAGATGGGAAGTGTGGAGGGCATCAGCCACGTCGAAGCGGTCAAGGGCTACCTCAACGTCTACTTCGAGACGTCGGCCTATGCCCGCCGCGTCGTGGATACCGTCCTGGCCGCGGGCGCGGACTTTGGGCGGGGCGCCGCCAAAGGGGAACGGGTCATGGTCGAGTACTGCCAGCCCAACACGCATCACTCCTTCCACATCGGCCATTACCGCACCACCATCCTGGGCGAGTCGCTGGCGCGCCTGACCCAGTTCGCGGGCTTCGAGACCATCCGCGCCTCGTACCCGGGCGACCTGGGCCTGGGCGTGATCACGGTCATGTGGGCTTACAACAAATTCTACAAGGGCCAGGAGCCTGCGGGCGTGCATGAGCGCGGACAATGGCTGCTGAAAATCTACGCCGAGGCCACCGCCCTGCTCGAAAAGAAGGATGATGAAACGCCCGAGCAAACCGCCCAGCGCGAAGCCTACGACGCCGAACGGCGCGAGATGTATCGCAAATGGGACGCGGGCGACGCCGAGGTGCGCGCCCTGTGGCTGGAGACCCGCGAGTGGAGTCTGGAGGAAATGCGCGACATCCTGAACACGCTCGACGTGAAGATGGATGTCTGGTTCTACGAGAGCGAAGTGGACGAACCATCCAAGGGCATCGTCGAGGAATTGGTCGCCCGCGGCATCGCCACCGATGAACGCCCCCAGGGCGGCGCGGTGATCGTCAAGATCGACGAGAAGCTCGGGCTGGCCAAGGAAAAATATCGCACCGCGGTGCTGCTGCGCAGCGACGGCACCACCCTGTACCTGACCAAGGACCTGGCGCTGGCCCGCGTCAAGTTCGAGCAATATCACGTCGACCGCTCGATCTACGTGGTGGACTTCCGCCAGAGCCTGCACTTCCAGCAGGCCTTCAAGATTTTGGAGATGTGGGGCTTCCCGCAGGCCGCCAAGTGCTACCATCTTCCGTATGGATACATCACCCTGCCCGAGGGCGCAATGTCGGCGCGGAAGGGCCGCGTCATCCTGTTCAAGGATGTGGCCGACGAGGCGGTCAAGCGCGTGCTGGCCGTGGAATCCGAGAAGAGCGGCGACATCCCCGCGAGCGAACGCGAGGCCATCGCCGCGCAGATTGGACTGGGCGCGCTGGCCTACTCCATCCTGTCGGTGGACAACAACAAGGACATCGTCTTCGACATGAACGAGGCGCTCTCCTTCGATGGACGCACGGGACCGTACATCCAAAACGCGCACGTGCGCGCTACCTCGATCCTTAAAAAGTCGAAAGTCGAAGGTCAAATGTCAGACCTTCGACCCTCGACCTTCGACTATGAACTGACCAAACACGAGGTCGAGCTGATCGAACAGATCTCGAAATTTCCCGCCGCGGTGGAACAGGCCGCCAACGAATACCGCCCGATGGTAATGGCCATGTACGCCTACGACCTGGCCAACACATTCCACTCGTTCTACCACGCCGTGCCCGTCCTGCAAACGGACGACGAGTCGGCCCGCAACGCCCGTCTGAGGCTGGTGGCCGCCGCCAGGCAGACCATTGCCAATTCCCTGCGTCTGCTCGACATCCAGGCGCCCGATGTAATGTAAAAAACAGGCTAAACGTACCTTTACGTTTAGCCTGTTTTATTTTTAGAATTAAGCTTGATGTCGCTGCGGGCCGCCAATGGCGGCGAAGCAGCCTCCCCTTCGCGGGAGATTGCTTCGGGCGAAGAACAAGAGCGCCCTCGCAACGACATACAATCACATGTGAATCATGTCCTTCTGGGTAAAAACGAAGAGGCTCAAAACCCAAAGCCGGGCGTCTTCGGACACTGTCCTCAGAGAGACATTTCAATATAGGAGCATTCCATGCCTATCAAAACCATCATCATGGGCGCCGCCGGGCGCGACTTCCACAACTTCAATACCTTCTTCCGCGACAACGCGGATTATGAAGTCGTGGCGTTCACTGCAACACAGATCCCGGACATCGAAGGCCGCCGCTATCCCAAGCAGTTGGCAGGCTCGCTGTACCCGAAGGGCATCCCGATCCACGCCGAGGAGGAACTGCCCGCGCTGATCAAGAAGCACAACGTCGAACAGGTCATCTTCGCCTACAGCGACGTGCCGCACGAGTACGTGATGCACAAGGCCAGCCTGGTCAACGCCCTGGGCGCGGACTTCCGCCTGATGGGCACGCACTACACCCAGATCAAATCCACCAAGCCGGTCGTCTCGGTTTGCGCCGTGCGCACCGGCTCGGGCAAGAGCCAGACCACCCGCCGCGTTTCGCTCATCCTGCGCGAAATGGGCTACAAGGTCGCGGCCATCCGCCACCCCATGCCCTACGGCGACCTGGTCAAACAGGAAGTGCAGCGCTTCGCCGACTACGCCGACCTCGACAAGCACGAATGCACCATCGAGGAACGCGAGGAATATGAACCCCACATCGACAATGGCGTGATCGTCTACGCCGGCGTGGATTACGAGAAGATCCTGCGCGCGGCCGAACAGGAAGTGGACATCATCCTGTGGGACGGCGGCAACAACGACTTCCCCTTCTACGTCTCGGACCTGCAGATCGTGGTGGCCGACCCGCACCGCGCCGGGCACGAGGTCTCCTATCACCCCGGTGAGACCAACGTGCGCGCCGCCGACGTATTCGTCATCAACAAGGTCGACACTGCCGACGCCGACAAGGTTATCGCCGTGCGCGAGAACCTGCGCAAGTTGAACCCGCACGCCATCGTCATCGAAGGCGCCTCCCCGCTCTTCGTGGACGATCCCGCCGCCATCCAGGGCAAGCGCGTGCTGGTCGTCGAAGACGGCCCGACCCTGACCCACGGCGAAATGGCCTACGGGGCCGGCTACGTGGCCGCCCGCCGCTTCGGCGCCGCCGAGATCGTCGACCCGCGCCCGTTCGCGGTCAAATCCATCGCCGCCACTTACAAAAAGTATCCCAAGACCGGCCCGATCCTGCCCGCCATGGGCTATGGCGAAGCGCAGATGAAGGACCTCGAGACCACCATCAACAAATCCGACGTCGACCTGGTCATCATCGGCACGCCCATCGACCTGACGCGCGTCATCAAGATCAAAAAACCCTACCAGCGCGTGCGCTATGAACTCCAGGAGATCGGCCAGCCGACCCTGCAAGACATCCTGAAGAAGAAATTCGGCAAGAAGAAGTAATTCCAGGGCGGATTCGCCGGATCGACAAATCCTGCGCGAGAGCAAGGGCCGGGTGATACAATTCACCCGACCCTTGTTTTTTTGGCGGTGACATCGGGCAAAGCATGGGCGCGGATTACCTCCCGCCCGCGAAGGCTCATCGCTTCCCTGGACCCGCCGCCGTTTTTCACCTGCGAAAGGAAGATGTCCATGTTAAAAAAATCCTCCATTCCAAGAATGTTGCTGGTCTTCGTGTTTCTCGCCCTGCTCCCGACCAGGTCGGCCCACGCCACCGTCTACTGGAACGCGCCCATCACCGTGGATAGCAGCGGAGTGGTCGGGATGTACGCCTCCATGACCATGTCGAACGGGCATCCCGCCATCGCCTACTACAACGCCACCAACAGCGAGCTCAGATTCGTGCGCGCCGCAGATAGCGCAGGCGACACCTGGGATACGCCCATCGTGCTCGACAGCGCGGGGGCGGTCGGCTCACACCTCTCGCTGGCCATCGTCAACGGCAACCCCGCCATCAGCTACTACGCCAGCAACACCCTGCGCTACGTCCGCGCCGACGATGCAAATGGGACAACCTGGGGCGACCCCATCAGCGTGGATGCGACGGATAACGTCGGGCTGTACACCTCCCTGGTCGTCATCAACGGCAACCCGGCCATCAGCTACTTCGACTACACCAACAACGACCTCAAATACGTCCGCGCCACGGATGCCAATGGGACAGGTTGGGGCTTCCCCATCAGCGTGGATTCGGACAACCTGGTGGGCGAATACACCTCCCTGGCCCAGGTAAACGGCCGCCCGGCCATCAGCTACTACGACCGCACGTTGGGCGAGCTTAAATACGTGCGCTCCCTCGATGCGAACGGCGGGAACTGGGGCGCGTCGCTCACCCTGGACACGGGCAACAGCGGACTGTACACCTCGCTGGCCGTCGTCAACGGCAACCCGGCCGTCAGCTACCAGGACCCAGGCACTTCGACCGCCTCTCTCGAATACGTGCGCGCCACCGACGCGGACGGCGCCGCCTGGGGCGCGCCCGTCACCATCGAGACGGGCAATCTCGGCGCTTTCAGCTGCCTCGAAGTGATCGGCGGCAACCCTGCCATCAGCTACCAGAGCGGCACGGGTCCCCGCTACGTAGGCGCTCTCGACGCGGACGGCGTCACCTGGGACACGCCCGGCAACGCGGACGATGTCGCCTCCAGCTACTCCTCCCTGCTCGAGGTGGGCGGCCATCCCACCCTGGCCTACTATGACTCGTCCAACGGCGACCTGAACTTCGTCCAGATCGACAACGAGCCGCCGACCGTCACCATCGACCAGGGCGCCCAGCAGCCCGACCCGACCTACCTCAGCCCGCTCACCTATGACGTGGTCTTCAGCGAACCGGTCACCGGCTTCGAAAACACCGACGTGGACATCAGCGGCATGGCCGGTCTGCCCGTCGTCACCGTGATCAACAGCGGCGACGACATGCACTTCACGGTCACCATCGCGGGCCTGACCGACGGGGACTTCGTCTCGGCCGTCATCCCCGCTGGCCTCATCATCGATCAAATGGGCAACACCAACCTGGTCTCCACCAGCACCGACAACGCCATCTTCTACACCACCTCGCTCCCGCTGGTTGTCTCCATCAATCGCCTGAACGCCAGCCCCACCGCCGCCGCGTCGGTCGGGTTCAGCGTCACCTTCACCGAGCCTGTCACGGGCGTGGACGCGGGCGACTTCGCCCTGATCGCCGACGGCGTGGGCGGCGCCTCGATCAACCCGGTCAGCGGATCGGGCGCCATGTACACCGTGACCGTCAATACCGGCTACGGCGGGAACGGCACCCTGCGCCTGGACCTGATCGACGACGACAGCATCGTGGATTTCAACCTCCACCCGCTGGGCGACATCGGCGTGGACAACGGCGACTTCACCCGCGGCCAGTCCTACCAGATCAAGCGCGCCACCTTCTCGGATGTGCCCACCACACACTGGGCCTGGAAGCAGGTCGAGTCGATCTATGTCGCCCAGATCACGGGCGGCTGCAAAACGAACCCGCTGCGCTACTGTCCGAACAACAATGTGACGCGCGACCAGATGGCGGTCTTCCTGCTGAAGGCCAAACACGGCACCAGCTACGTCCCGCCCGATGCGGGCAGCAGCACCGGCTTCACGGATGTGCCCGTCACCCACTGGGCCGCAGACTGGATCAAGCAGTTGGCGGCCGAAGGCATCACCGGCGGCTGCGGCGGCGGTAAATTCTGTCCCACCGCCAGCGTCACCCGCGAGATGATGGCGGTATTCCTCCTCAGCGCCGAGCACGGCGCGGGCTACGTCCCGCCCGATGCGGGCGCGAGCACCGGCTTTGCGGATGTCCCAATCACCTATTGGGCCGCGGACTGGATCAAGCAACTGGCCGCCGAAGGCATCACCGTCGGCTGCGGCGGCGGCAACTTCTGCCCCAAGAATCCCGTCACCCGCGCCCAGATGGCCATCTTCCTGCAAGCCACCTTCAACCTGAACATGCCGTAGCGCTGACAAACCTCGGAGGCCTGCGCAGGCCTCCGAGGTTTTCTTTTTCGTGCAAAAAATGCTTGACGACCCCGCGGGTGGATGATACAATCCGCCCGCTTAAAAAAACGCCTCCATCGTCTAGAGGCCCAGGACGCAACCCTTTCAAGGTTAAGACCGGAGTTCGAATCTCCGTGGAGGCACTGGGAAAAAAGCTGCGCAAGCGGCTTTTTTGTTTAAGACCCGAGTCCCCGCAGGGGGGATGCTATTCGAATCTCCGTGGAGGCACTGGGAAAAGCCGCTGTATAAGCGGCTTTTTGATTTAAGACCCGAGTCCCCGCAGGGGGGGATGCTATTCGAATCTCCGTGGAGGCACTGGGAAAAAAGCTGCGCAAGCGGCTTTTTTGTTTTCTACGCCCTGAGCGGAGCCGCGCGTTCTTCGCGGCGCAGTCGAAGGGCCGTAGTCCCCGCAGGGGGAATGCTATTCGAATCTCCGTGGAGGCACTGGGAAAAAAGTCCGTGCTCGCCGCGGATTTGCAATCCGCGGCAACCAGCCAACAAAAGGGCGAAAGTGATACAATTTCGAAATCGCTCAACTTAGAAAAGGAGACTCTCATGAATTTCATCCTCTGGATCATCTTCGGCGCGCTGGCAGGCTGGATCGCCAGCATCATCATGAAAAAGAACGCCAAAATGGGCGCCCTCGCCAACATCATCGTCGGCATCATCGGCGCCTTCCTCGGCGGGTACATCGTCAACTTCTTCGGCTTCCCAGGCGTGACCGGCTTCAACCTGCCCAGCCTGCTGGTCGCCATCCTCGGCGCGATCGTGCTGCTCTTCATCGTCGGCCTCTTCACCCGCCGCAAATAACCCTCCCCCAACCAAAAAATCCCTGCCCTATGGCGGGGATTTTTAGTTTCGGCTGTCCTTCTCGAAGCTCGCGGCGGATTTGCCTGGTTCTACCAGAATTTGTGGTGTTGCTATATACCATCCACGAATGGGCCACGAATGCTCGAATTTGGGACAGTAGTTGTTCGTTTATTCGTGGACGGTCTGCGCGAAAGACACTCCAACCACAAAATCCAACAGACTCAGGGATTTTCCATGATCAATGCTCGCCGCGGATTTCCAATCCGCGGCCTGCTCACGGCCTTCTTTTCACCAACTTGAACGCCACAAAATACGCGCTGGAATACATCGCGAACCCCAGCGCCAGGCTAAGCAGCTGCTCGAGGAAAAAGGAACCAAAGCCCGCCTTCACGCCACCCCAGGGAACAAAATGACGCAGCTGCGCCAGCGACCCGAGCACGATCCCAAAGAGCACCCAGCGCAGCGCCCCCTCCCGCCCAAAATGGGACTCATCCCAATTGTGGATCACGAAGGCGAACGGCAGAAAGAGCATCAGGCATAACAGCGCCACGACCGCCAGGAGTCCCAACACTTGCCATAGGGAAAATTCGAGGCGCTCTCCCGCCAACTCCCCCAACCCGCCCGGCAGCCTCGCCGCCTCCCAACACGCCATCGTCCCCAGCGTGGACAAACCCGCCACGCCCGCCATCAGAATTGCTCGTCTGCTTTTGTTTGGTCGCATAGTTCACCTCGCGGGGTAATATATCACGAGAAGGCTGGTTATACGGCAGGTCCGCCCTCCAAAGCGCCATGCGCCGCGTCAATCAGGTGGCGATTTGGAGGGAGCGAAGGGGTTGGGCGGTATGGCTTTTAATCATGCAAAATGGGGACTTTGATATTTGCAAACGATGAAATCAAGTGTACAATCTCTTCAAGACGCATGGAAAAGTTGACTTACGAAAGGCTTTAGAAACGCATTGGGAATTTTAGCGATTTTCCAATCATAATGATTGGACTGTCCATTCTGAATATTTACGGCCGAGAGACTCTCCATTTAAGGAACTAATAAATTATTTGACTATGATTTGAGCCTGAAATAACATCCCAGCGCACATAGGAAAAAACAATGGAAACCTTTCCCGTTCCTAAGAAATCATATCCAGAAATACAGTCCATTATTCATGCCTTTTATGTAGAAGGTACTATTATCGATTCTGTTGTATTAGCAAAAGGTCACGATCTTGCTTATGCTTCTGTTTCTTCGAATACAAATTTCCTCAAATATATCGGTGTGCTAGATGGCGATAAAGGCAAATATATCTTAACTCCAATAGGAAAAAAGCTCGGAAAAGCTATACACGACAACAACGATTCCGAACTCGCTAAAACCTGGGCCGCTATCATTAAAGATGTTGACTATTTCAAGAAAATAATGCTTTATCTTGAACGCAACAGTTCCGTAGAATACCGACGACTAAAAGAGCAAATAATAAAAATTACTGAAATACCATCCAACAAAAAATCTTTTGATGTTATAACAAAAGTTATTATTGATATTATGGAAATTTCTGGTGTTATCGTTGTCCCCAGAGGAAGGCCTAGAAACTGGATAGTCAAATTCGCTAAAACAATCTTCGGCGAACCTGACGAAAAATACACGTATGACTTGTTTATCCTAATGCCATTTTCACAAGGGCTTAATCCTATTTATCATGATCATATAAAAAATGTATCAAATTCTCTCGGCCTTACTGTTGCGCGTGCTGACGATTTCTTTTCCGAACAGTCGATCATGAATGAGATATATTCTGCTATTGCGCAAGCGACTATTATTGTTGCTGACTGTACAAACAAAAACCCGAATGTTTTTTACGAAATTGGGTTAGCCCATGCCATGGGCAGACCAGTAATACTTATTACCCAGAATCCTGAAGACGTCCCCTTTGACCTAAAACATATACGGTATATTCAATATGCTTACACGCCTCCTGGAATGGTGAAATTTGAGAGCGATTTAGCTTTAACAATCAAAGGTGTTCTAGAGCAATCTGACAGCAAATGAAAATAGAACAAGGTTCAGCCGTCTCTCCCTCATGTCTGCTATCCTCGCCCTCGGCCCACGGTACTGCCCTGCTCCAATTACTGCGTTTCAGTTGGCACCAGCGACGTCCACAAAATAGACGAGGATAATAACGGGATTGCGTGCGAAGCGTTGCCATAAATATGTCTCAATTGAGCTTATCAATCGGAGATAAAATGACAGATAATGCTGACAACAAACCTCTGCAAGATTCTATAAATAAACCCATACCAATACTGGATGGTTTGGAAATCCACAACACGAATATAAGCAATGAAATAAATAAACACGTAATTGATGAGAGTGGTATTCTGATTAACCCAGATTTATTACAAGAGGAGCAACAATCTAGTCTCTATGAAAGATTAGGGACAGCCCCGCTACCTTATCGAAAAAATGCAAAGCACAATAACATTCCAGCACCAAACAAATTCAAGGGTTCTCAAAAAAAGAAAATCCCAGGGAGCGCAAAAAAACATTCCTCAAAAGAGAATATAACTTTCAGGGATGAATACGAGTTGAGGCAAGATAAGCTTGTAAAGTGCCCCTTCTGCCAACACAAAACAGAATACAACGTCCTATTTGTCCATCTACAAGTCAGTCACCCTGAAATGAATCCCAAGATTGTCATGGCGAGATTCAATAAAGTCTACAGAAGAAACAACAATGATGGCAACGCACAAAACGATGCCGACTTGAATGAATTGGCCATGGAATACGAGAAGCTTAAGCAAAGAAAGGCTTCAGACACTTCACGGTAGTGGTTCAGCAAGGGTTACCCCGTGCCCTTCGACCTTCAACCTTCCCTCCCCAAACGACTGGTCCCCCCTCCCCCCCATTCGCCCGATGCGCGCGCGGGATGAAACTCTTACAATGCTCCTATCTTCACGTGATATAAAAGGAGCAACCATGAGTGACATCCAAACCTTATCCACTGGACTGACCGCCGCTGTCGAAGCGGCCTCCGCCTACACCCTCACCGTCGACGCGCGCCGCAAGTTCCCTGCCAGCGGCATCGCCTACGCCGCCGACCTCGTCCTGACCGCCGACCACGTTGTCACCCGCGACGAGGATATCCGCATCGGCCTGCCCGACGGCAGTTCCGCGCCCGCGACCCTCGCCGGCCGCGACCCGGGCAGTGACCTGGCCCTGCTGCGCCTGGCCGAAAAATCCCTGACCCCCGCCAAGACCGCCAAAGACCCCAAGATCGGCCAGCTCGTGCTCGCCCTCGGGCGTCCCTCCGCGGCGGGCATGCAGGCCTCCTTCGGCATCGTCACCGCTATCGGCGGCCCCGCCCGCACCTGGCGCGGCGGCCTGCTCGACCAGTTCCTGACCACCGAAACCGTGCCCTACCCTGGCTTCTCGGGCGGCCCGCTGGTCGATGTGGACGGGCGTGTGCTCGGCCTCAACACCTCGGGACTGACGCGCGGCGAAGCCCTCACCATCCCCGTCAGCGTGGCCTGGCTGATCGCCGAGTCGCTCGCCAAGCATGGCACCGTCAAACGCGGCTACCTCGGCGTCCGCACCCAGCCGGTCGAAGCGGGCCTGCTCGTGCTCTGGCTCGAAAAGGACGGCCCCGCCGAAAAGGGCGGCCTGCTGGTTGGCGACATCCTCACCCAGATCAACGCCCACGCCCTCCAGGACGCCGATGACCTATTCGCGGCCCTCACCAGCGCCACCGTCGGCCAGCCCACCGCCGTGGATATCCTGCGCGGCGGCCAGCCCCAAACCGTCCACGTCACCGTCGGCGAGAGGAAGTAATTTGACCCGCGTCCTGCTGATCGCGCCCATCCCCGCCCTGCGCCTTGGATTACGCGCCCTGCTGGCCGACTCCGATGTGCAGATCGTGGGCGAAGCCGAGCGGCTGGACTCCCCCGACCTGAGCGATGCGGAGGTGGACGTGGTCATCCACGCCTCCGCCTCCGCATCCTTCCTGGACCTCGGGCCTGATTCTGTTCCAGGCGCCGCCGTCCTCGCCTTGACGGAGGACCGCCCCACGGTCCAGGCTTTGGCCCGCGCTGGCGGAGCCTGGGGCGCGCTCCCGCTGGAGGCCTCCCGCGATGAACTGCTGGCCGCCATCCACGCCCTGGCCGAGGGACTGGTCGTCAGCGCCCCGCAGTTCATCAACACCCGCCCCACCCGCAGCGCGGACTCGGCCCATCCCACCCTGAGCGAACGCGAGATCGAAGTGCTGGGATTGCTCGCGCAAGGCCGCGCCAACAAACAGATCGCGGCGGAGCTGGGCATCAGCGAACACACCGTCAAATTCCACGTCTCGTCCATCTTCACCAAGCTGAACGTCACCAACCGCGCCGAAGCCGTGCGCCAGGGCGTGCGCGGCGGCTGGATCGCTGTGTAGGTCAGGCTTGTGACTTGACATTTCTTGACGGAAAAATTGGGGGCAACAAAATGACCGAAAATCCCATATAATAAAAAGGTGCTCAGGGGAGATTACCATCAGGGAGATAAAATGTTATTCAAGTACTGGCAACAATGCGGCGGGAGCTGTTGCCTGGGGGTCGTGGTGATATGGGCGATGGCGGCGTTTACACACTTCCACAACAAACGCCTGCCAAACGGAGACGAGGAAAAGAAGACTTATCACCCATATGCCTGGGTGATTGTGCCGTTTACCCTGCCCCTCTGGGCTATTTTGGCCATTCTATCAGCCATCCTTTACGCCATATTCTTCGGCCTGCTGTTGTTCGTCTTCATCCTAGCCCTGATCGTCCTGCGCAAGCCGTTCCTGTTCAAATGGCTCAAGGAGACCGCGCTCAAGGTGGGCAGGCCTCTCCTGAAACTCAACACGCGGCTGCTGAACCTATTCTGGCCGATGCCAGCGGAGCACCAAGCGCCGGGCTGAATGGGCGTATGCTCACGCCCGCTTGAAAATTAAGTTTTTGAAAAGGTGGAAAGCCCAATGTGTGGCCGCGCTGGGTATACCGCACTCGGGTATTATATAATCCCCACAGCGCAATCGAACCACGCGCCCCGTGGTGTGTTTTCATTGCAAAGGAGCGGATCCCATGAACTTCCCATCTCTAACACAAACCTGCACCCAAGCCGGACAGTCGGCCATCCAATTCGCCCGCCGCAGGCAAGCGCTGCTCATCGCCCTGCTGCTGTTATCCCCCTTGCTGGTCGAGGCGGGGCGCATGGCCTGGGCCTGGTGGACGGTCAACGAAGCGGCCAGGCAGGCAATCCGCTATGCAGTCACTCAAGAATACGACTCCGCCTATTGCCAGAGCGGCTGCAAATCGGATTCCGCCGAGGAAGTTGCGCGCCTAAAGTCAATCACTGCCTACGCGCAGTCCGAAATGGACACTGCCTGGGACCGGGACCAATTCCCCGCCGCGTTGGATGTCACGGTATGCAGCGACCATCCAGGCTATGCTTATGACGCCGATTTCCACACCTGCCTGCCGCGCGAAAATCCAGGCCAGGGTGGGGACGAGGTGCTGGTCAGCATCACCTATGACTATCCGCTCGGCGCGGGCTGGGGCGCAGGCGTCTCGGCCCTGCCGATCCAGGCCACCCGCCGGGGCATCGTCGAGCATTTCGGCGTGGCGCGCAGCATCGATGTCCCTGCTGACCTCCTGATGAACGAGACCTCCCTGCCGTCCGGCGGGGAGCGCCTGGTAGTGGTGACAGGCGACCTGGGATTGATCGTCCCCGATGTCGAAACCAGCCTCGAACAGGTTGCAGCCCTGGCGAAGGAAACGGGCGGCTACGTGCTGAAATCCTCCGCCGACAACGCAGACGAGTGGCGTTCGGCCGAGATCACCATTCGCGTGCCTGCCGACCAGTTCGACGCCCTGCTGGGGCGCGTCAAGGCCCTGGGCAGCCAGGTGCTGCGTGAGAACATCCAGGGCCGCGATGTCACCGAAGAATACATCGATCTGGAAGGGCGGTTGAAAGGCCTGCAGACCACCCTGGCCCAACTCGACCAACTGACGGAAAAGGCGCAGACCGTCGAAGAAGCCTTGCAGGTCAGCATCGAGCGCGGCAAGGTACAGGAGCAAATCGAGCAGGCGTTGGGGCGCAAGCAATACCTCGAAAACCAGGCCGCCCTGGCCACGCTGACGGTCTCGCTCTCCACCACCCCACCGCCGCCTGAGCGCACTCCGCTCGCCTGGCGGCCTTCCGCCACGGTCGAGAACGCCAGCCGATTCCTGGTCGCGCTGGGATACTTCTTCGGTGACCTGGCCATCTGGGCCTTGATCGTGGTGCTGCCTCTTGCGCTGGTCGTGTGGGCCGTCGTTTGGATCGTCCGCCGAATCCGCAGGAAAGCCTGACCCCCACCGTATAAAAAAAGCGGCCTCGAAATTCGAGGCCGCTGTCAGTTTCGCAATAGATTATTTCTGTCCCGCCTGCTGGTCGGCGCGGAAGGGCACCATCAACAGGAAACCCAGCGCGATGACGATCTCGCCGATCAACACGCCCGTGGCCTGCACAGGCCCGAAATATGGGACGTTCGGCAGGCTGTGCGACCCCATCCCAAAGATGTCGGCCATGCCCGCGAAGATGGCGATCACGAAGCCCGTGCCCACCAGGCGCAGGCCGATGTCCGCCGCGATGGAACGCTCCATGCCCTTCCACAGGGCCAGCAGGCCGGCGTACCCACCCAGGCAGATCAGCCCAGGCCGGTCAGGAAGACGATGATCTGCACGAAGCCCACCACGGGACTGCGGTCCCAGCCAAACCAGGCAGGCTTGGCTCCCACCATGAACACGAACAGCCCAAACAGGGTCAGCACCAAGCCGACGCGGACGCGCATCCGCAGGGGCGTTTCGAAGCGCGAGGGTTCGACAGGCGTCGAGGCGGAAAGAGTATTTTGGGTCATATCAGGGCAGGTCCTTTTGCAGGCGGGAAATCCAATTCCCGCCGAGGATATTGGCGATATCCCCTTCCGAATAGCCCCGTTCCGCCAAAAGCGGCCCGACCTTTTGCAGGTCGGCAATCGTGTCAATTTCAGGCGGCACGGATTGCAGTCCGAATCCGCCGTCGAAATCCGAGCCGATGCCCGCGTGCAGGGAATCGCCCGCCAGTTGGCAAATGTGGTCGATGTGATCGACCAGCGCCGACAGGGGCACCTCCTCGCGGCGGCTCGCGGACGCCGTCCAGCCGACCTTGAGGTAACCGTTGAACGGCACCACCCCCACCACCCCGTCGCGCTCGATCAGTCCGTTCAGAACGCGATCCGAGAACTGGCGGTTGCTGGGGAAGTTGGGGAGCAGGGCCAGGCAGTTACCGTGCGTGGCGATGATCGGGCCTGGATAGCGGTCGAGGGCTTCGAGCATGGCAGGCTCGTCCATGTGGCTGAGATCGAGCACGAAGTTGTAATCGGCCATCGCGGAGAGCAGGGCGCGGCCCTCTTCCGAGAGCGGACCTGGTTCCTTCCAGCCGCCCGAATAGCGCGTTCCCACCCAGGCCAGGCCGATGATGCGCAGCCCCATCTCGTACCACTCCTCCAACTCGGCGATGTTGCGGATGCCATCGGCGCCCTCCATTGAAGGCACCAATCCGACCGGATGCCCGTCCTCGCTGGGAGTCAGCCAGTGGTCGAGGATCAGCTTCAGGTCGGCGCGCGAGGCGATCAGTTGGAATTTGTAGGGGTGGGTGTCGGACAGGCGGCGGTAGGTGGTCAACTGCTGACGGTACAGGCGGTTAGCCTCGTCCGAGGTGCGGTAGGCGAAGCGTTTGTCCAGCTCGTTCGAGGCGCGGCGCATGGGCGGCGCATACAGCGAGGCAAAGGCCACGGCCACCTGTCCGCGCTGATACTCGGGCCAGCCGATGAGACAATCTTCATTGACGGCCACCACCTGCGAGCCCGCCTCCAACTGACGCGTTTGAGCAACCGCGCGGGTGTAATCGCGGCCGTAGGCAAGCATATTCCAGGCGATGTCGTTGTGGGAATCTACGAGGAGAGGCATGTTAGGGAAGAGCGCACCCTGGGGTGCGCTCTGTTCCATTTTTACGCTTCACTCTCGCCGCTGGGGCTGGGGGCCTCGTCAGGCGTGGAGGGCTGGGCCTCATCGGGCTCGGAGGCTTCGGAGGGTTCGACCTCTTCGTCCGCTTCACTGCGGAATTCCTCGGCCAGCATTTTGAAATCCTTGTCGGCAAAGGCCGCCGAGTCCACCTTGCGGAGGCTCAGGCCGATGCGGTGCTGATCGTGATCGATACGAATGACGCGCAGGGTCTTGACTTCCCCTTCGCGGATGGCTTCCTTGGGATGTTCGATGCGATGGTCGCTGATCTCGGAGATATGGATCAGGCCTTCGATATCGCCTTCCAGGCGGGCAAACGCGCCGAACTTGGTCAGGCGGGTGATGGCACCCTCGACCAACTGACCGACGCTGAACTTGGCAACGCGGGCCGCCCACGGATCTTCCTGCATGGAGCGGATCGAGAGGCCGATGCGGCGCTTCTCGCGGTCGATGTTGATGACCTTGACCTTGACTTCCTGCCCGACTTCGAGGACTTCCTTGGGATGCTGAACGCGGTCCCAGGAAATCTCGGAGAGATGCACGAGGCCGTCGGCTCCGTTGACGTTGACGAAGGCGCCGAAGTCTGCCAGGCTGGTGACGCGTCCCGTGTAGGACTTGCCTTCCTCGAGTTCGCTGATGACGCGATCCTTGAGGGACTGGCGGGTCTCGGTGCTGGTGGCGCGCTCGGAGAGGATCAGGCGGCGGCGTTCGCGGTCGACTTCGATGATGCGCACCGAGATCGGGTCGCCGACCATCTTCTGCCAGCGCTGCTCGGGCGTATCGCCCTGGGCCATCGAGCGGCGCATCGCGCTGATCTGCGATGCGGGCACGAACCCGCGCAGGCCGCCGATAGGCACGATCAAGCCGCCCTTGTTGAAACCGACAACCTTGCTGTCGATGACGGTTTCCTCGGCGATCATCTTCTCCACGTTCGCCCAGGAGATTTGCTCCTGTGCGCGCTTGAAGGACAGAACGACGTTCCCGTTTGAATCCTCGGGATTGACGACGTAGACATCGACTTCCTGGCCGACCTGAAGCGCAGAGCGCTCATCATCGGTTAACTGCTCCAGTTCGCGCCCGGCGATCACGCCTTCCGACTTTGCACCGATGCTGACCAGGATCTGGTTAACACCAATGCTGGCGATCATTCCTTTGCGAATTTCGCCGACCTGTGGAAGGTCCACATTCAGCGATTCACTCTGAAGAAGGGATTCCATGCTTTGGTGGTTGTTGGGTTCACCCTGCGGGTTCGCCTCAGCGGCCCCCTGCCCGTCTAGGGCATCATATTGGTCAATCACTGGCTGACTCCGATTAAGAAAATTGTAGGCCAGATTATACAAGTGAATGATAAACTTGGCAACCCTTGCCGAAGGTAACGTGTGGGTTATAATCACCCATCGGAGTGAAATAATGCCTGCCATTTACCCATTTACAGCCATCGTAGGACAGGAGCGCATGAAACGCGCGCTCATTCTCAATGCAGTGGACACCCGCATCGGCGGCGTGCTCATCCGCGGTGAACGCGGGACTGCCAAGTCGACCGCGGCGCGCGCGCTGGCGGCCCTGCTGCCCCGCGTGCAGATCGTGCAGGATTGCCGCTTCGGCTGCGATCCCGAGCGGCCCGCCACCTGGTGCACCGAATGCAAGGAGCGCTTCAGCGCGGGCGGGAAACTGCCCACCGCCGAACGCGCCACCCCATTCGTCAACCTGCCCGTCTCCGCCACCGAGGACCGCGTGGTCGGAACGCTCGACATCGAACAGGCCATCCAGAAGGGCGAGCGCCACTTCGAGCCGGGCGTGCTGGCCTCCGCCAACCGCGGCCTGCTCTACATCGACGAGGTCAACCTGCTCGACGATCACGTTGTGGACGTGCTGCTGGATTCCGCCGCGATGGGCGTCAACACCGTCGAACGCGAAGGCATCTCGTTTGCGCATCCCGCCCGCTTCATCCTGGTCGGCACGATGAACCCCGAGGAAGGCGAACTGCGCCCGCAGCTGCTCGACCGCTTCGCCCTTTCGGTGGAGATCGTCGGCATCCGCGAAGCGCGCGAACGCGTCACCATCATGGAACGCAACTTGTCCTATGAACGCGACGCCGAGGCCTTCCGCAAGGTCTGGCTGGAGCGGGAGCTCGAACTCTCCCAAAAGATCACCCGCGCCCGCGACCTGGTCGACCAGGTCAAGTACACCAGCCGCGACCTGCTCTCCATCGCCGCGCTGACCGCCTCGCTCAACGTGGACGGCCACCGCGCCGACCTGGTGATCCTCAAGGCCGCGCGCGCCCAGGCCGCCTTCGAGGGCCGCACGCGCATCAACGATCACGATATCGCCCTGGCCGCCGAACTGGCCCTGCCGCACCGCATCAAGCGCACGCCCTTCCAGCAGGCCGAGATGACCACCGAACAGTTGCAGGAACGCATCGAGCAGCTGGCGGGTCAGTCGGTCCCGAACGAGGAAGAAGGCGAAGAGTCCGAGTCCCAGCAGGGTGAGCCAGAGGAAAAAAAAACTTAAGTCTTGAAGACGAAGTGCAGGAAGGGCCTCAGCAGGGACAACCCCAGCCCATGCCGCAGGACGTGTTCGCCCACTCAAACGCGAACTGGTGGGAGGGCGGGCAGAAGATCAAACCTGGTGAGGCCTTCCAGCCGCGCAAGCTCAACACCCCCCTCGACAAATTAGCCCGCAAACACGCCGGCCGCCGCTCGCTCACCAAGACCGAGCGCAAGCATGGCCGCTATATCAAGGCGCGTCCCGCCGGGGACAAACGCGACGACATCGCCTTCGATGCCACTTTCCGCGCCGCCGCGCCGTTCCAGAAGCAGCGCGCGGAGAAGCGCAAGCGCCTGGCCTTTGCCATCGAGCGCAGCGACTTGCAGCGCAAGATCCGCGTTAAGCGCGTCTCGAACCTGGTGCTGTTCCTGGTGGACGCATCCTGGTCGATGGCCGTGGCCGAACGCATGAACGCCACCAAGGGCGCCATCCTGTCCCTGCTGACGGACGCCTACCAGCGCCGTGACCGCGTCGGCCTGATCGTCTTCCAGAAGGACCGCGCCACGCTGGTGCTGCCCCCCACCAACTCGGTACAACTGGCCCAGCGCGCGCTGGTCGACATCCCCGTCGGCGGCAAGACGCCGCTCTCGGCAGGATTGTTCATGGCCCACGATGTGCTGACCCACGAGAAGCACCTGCACCCCGACGTGGAACCGCTGCTGATCGTCTTGACCGACGGGGCTGGCAACGTGTCCCTGGGCACGCTCCCGCCCCAGGAGGAATCCTTCCGCTTTGCCGAGTTGATCGCCCACGAGAAGACGCGCTCCATCGTCATCAACATGGAACACGCCGCCTTCGACCAGGGCCTGGCCCAGCAACTGGCGGATCACCTCAAGGGTCCCTGCTTTGCGCTCGCCGATTTGAAAGCCGAGAGTCTTTATCACACGGTGCGGCAGGGCATGTCCATGCCTCAGAAGAAGTAAACGAAAAACTCCGAGACCTGCGTCTCGGAGTTTTTTTGCATTGAGGGTTTTACACCGCCGGCACAGGCTCGGGTTGGAGCAGGCGGGTGATGTGATCGAAGACGCGCGGGGAGGGGACGCCGCCGTAGAGCAGGTGCGCCAGGGCTTCCTTGTCGAGGTTTTCGGGCGCGCCGTAGTCGCTGACCAGCACGTGGAGGATCTTGCGGTCGCAGCGTTCGAGCAGGTCCAGGGCGCGCTGGATGCCGGCGGCGAACTTCATCTTGCGATCCATGATGCGCTCGTGGTCGTCGGCATCGAATTCGAAGCAGAAGGTGTGAAAAAGCTGGTGGGCCGTGTCGTGGACGGACTGCGGCTCGACGGCGGGCGACTGGTTCGCGAAATACGCCTGGGTCGCCTCCTTGAGCTGATTGAAACTCAGGCCCGGGTTGGCGACCAGCATGTCATGCAGTTTGTAGATGATGGCGGGACGATGCTCGGTGGGCGTGATGCGGATCTTATGTCCCCCCAGCGCCTTGACATACTGATCCAGCGTCGACTCGGATTCGGCGGGAGCAGGGGACGCAGGGGCCTGCGCCTCGCGGGGCTGGCTCGGCTTGGAACCATTATGATTGTTCTGGGTTGGCTTTTTGGCCTTGCTCACACCGGGCAGGCGGTCGTAGAAGAGGAACTTGTCGCAGGCGTTGATCAGGTACTCGGCGCTGCGGCCGCTAACGCCCAACCCCACCACCACCTTGCCGCGTGTGCGCAGGCGATGCACCAGTTCGGTGAAGTCGCCGTCGCCCGAGACCAGCAGGACGTGGGTGAAGGTGTTCTGCTCGGCGTACAGCAGCTCGAGCGCGTCGATCACGATGCGGATGTCGGCGGCGTTCTTCCCGCGGCGGCTGTTGACGTGGATCAGCTCCACGCCCTGGGCCAGCAGGGTGCGCTGCTGGTCGGCCGCCTCGGCCCAATCGGCGTAGGCGCGGCGCAGGATCACGCGTCCCATCTGGGTGGCGGTCTGCAACACGCGCGTCCAGTCCACTTCGGTGCCCTTGCCGAGCACCTCGCTCACGCTCATTTCGATGTTGTCGAAGTCAATGAATACTGCAATCTGGGAATCCTGAGGCATACGGGGCCCTCCTGAAATTTTCCAAAGTATAGCATAGCCTCCCCTTCTGTGGCAAAATAGACCCATGCCAACCTTACAACTTCGCACGCTCAGCCAGTCGTCCCTGCAGGATTATGCGGACTGTCCGCGGCGCTTCCAACTGCGCTACCTGGAGCAGTTGCAGTATCCCGCCGTCGAGTCGGAGCCTGCATTGGAAAACGAAAAACACCAGCAGGAGGGCGAGACCTTCCACCGCCTGGTGCAGCAGCATTTGATCGGCATCCCCGCGGAACAGGTGGGCAGGCTGGCCACCAGCGCGAACCTCTCCCGCTGGTGGGAAAACTATCTGCAGGCGGATCTCCCCCTGGATGGTTACACGACATACCCAGAGGTGACGCTGTCCGCGCCGCTGGGAGCCTTCCGCCTGGTGGCCAAATACGATTTGATCGCGGTCAAGGCAGGGCGGGCGCTGATCTACGATTGGAAGACCTATCGCAAGCGTCCAAAGAACGAGTGGCTCGCGCCGCGCTGGCAGACCCGCGTCTATCGCGCGCTGCTGGGGAAGGCGGGAAGCCATTTAAACGGCGGCCAGCCCTTCGGTCCAGAGCAGATCTCGATGACCTACTGGTTCGCGGAATTCCCCGCCGAGCCGGCCATCCTCCCCTACAATGCGGGACAATTCCAACGCGACTGGGATGCGCTGGTCAAGCTGGCGGGGGAAATCGCCACGACGGCCTCCTTCCCGCTGACGGAGGAGCGCCAGCGCTGCGGCTACTGCCCCTATCGCGGCTACTGCGACCGCGGCGTGCGTGCGGGCGATGCAGGCGACGCCGAAGCCGAGATGGAAGCCGAAGAATTGTTCGACGTGAACTTCGAGCAAATCGGCGAGATCGCGTTCTAAAGCAGGGAAATATGGCTCCCCCCATGCCACCCAAGGAACTGGGCGGCATGGGGGGAGTTTTTTTTAGATAGACTTCTTATACAAGTTACTTCTGGATGAAGATGCCCAGGTGGTTGGCGACGGCCCTTTCGGTGCCTGGGACGTTCTGGTCGATGGGCGAGTTCAACACGACGGGGTTGCCGTCTCTGCCTTCGATGACCAGCGCGGAGGAGCCCCCGCCATCCATGTTGATGGCATCGTACGCGCCATGCGAAATCATTAACTGGGCCAGTTCGGGGAAGGTCACGCCTTCACTGTACTGCGGCTGGCGGCCGTCCACGACCATCAGGGTCAGGCCCTTGCCGTTCTTGGACAGGCCCAGCGCCGTGCGCGGATTGGGGATGTTGTCCGCCAGGTTGGGCGCCTGTTTACCCTTCACGACGATGATGCGATCCCCCGAGACCGCGTTGAAGGGTTTGCCCTGCAGCTTGTCGATGCGGATAACCTTGTTGCGGTTGATGTAGACGGTCGGGCCGCGCCCGTTCGAGTAGACCTTTCCGCGCGAGGCGGCAAAGCCATTGACCCTAACGCGGTCCCTGCCATCGGGACAGCCGCTGCCTTCCAGGATATAGCCAAAACCGTCGCCGTTGATGGCAATCTGGGCGCCGAACTCTGCCAGGAAACTCGATGTGGTGCGTGTGCACAAGTCGCCGTTCGGGTGGTCGGACGGGGTGACGAGGCAGCTCAGGATGCTCGAACGCAGGTCGACGGATAGGACGTGGATGACGTTCAGGCGCGGCTCGGTCACCACCTTGCGGAAGTAGACGGTGTTGTTGAAGATGCGCTGGCGGATGGAGGTCGGCTGGTCCGCACCCAACGGGACGAGGGTGCGCTTCAGGCTCCAGCCTGTGAACCCGTCCACGCGGCGGAGCTGCACCCAGTCACCCTCCTCGGGGTCGCTGACGCACGAGATTACGTCGTCCCTGACCAGGTATCCGAGCAGGTTGGCCGAGGCGCTGGCGCTTTCCCGCACGGCCAGGGTCGTGTCTGGGACGCGGTACCAGAAGGTCACGTCGGGTGGAGGCGGCGGGGGCGGAGGAGGAGGCGGGGGTTCCTCATCCACGGGTTCGAGGTATTCGGCGGAACTCCAGCCGCGCAGGCTGTCGGACCTGCGGATGATCTCACGCCAGCTTTGGTCTGGGACGGCGCTGATCTCCTCGACGATCTCATCCTTGTACAACATGCCGAGGATGTCGTAGTTCAGGCCAGGCCCCGTGCGGACGCGCAGCGAGGTGGCCGTAACGCGATATTCCTTGCCGGGCGGGGGAGGCGGCGGGGGTGGGGGCGGCGGCGGAGGCGGCTGTGTGGAAATGTCGAAGCGGTCGATGAAGGCCTGCTTGTCGCCGTGGAAATGGTTCAAATCGATGTTCAGGCTTTCGACGCCATACAGCAATCCATCCCCGTTGTCGGTGTACTGCCAGAAGGTCCACTCGTCCGCGCCCCAGGGTTTGGGCACGAGCGGGGTGGTCGTGTTGTAATTGGCGATCCAGAGCGGATACTGGTGGAAGTATTCGAGGTTGGCGGTGCCTGCCGCCGGCGCATTATCCCGCCAGTAGTAGTAGGCCGTGTAGATGAAGATTTCCTTGCCAGCGGGGATGAGGGTCTTGAGGTGTTCGAGAAAATCGTACCACTTGCGCCAGCCCTTGTACGGCCCGTTGTACGAGTCTTCGAAATCGGCGCACAGGGGCAGTTCCCCAAAGTCCCCTTCGAATTGCTGGGCCCATAACTCGGCCTGCGCCTTGGGCGCCGCGCGGCTGTCGTAGAACCAGTAGGAGCCGCGCGGCAGTCCCGCCAGTTTGGCCTGCTGCCAGTTGTACTTGAAATCGGAATCGACCCACAGGTTCTGACCCGCGCGGATGATGACGAACTCCGCGGACTCCTTCATCTTGACGAAATCGATCCCCTGCGGCGTGCTGGGTTCATCCTGGTAGAAACTGACGTCAGGGCCAATGATGTAACTCATGAAGCACTCCTTTTCTGTCTATTGTCGCCGGTCGGTTGGTTTCATTCTACCAATGAAAGCGCGTGGATTCAATCGTGTGTGTGGGCGATTTTCAATCCCTGGTTTCGATCTGAGAGACTGTTGTTTGAATTCTTTTTTCACCACGGAGGACACGGAGATCACGGAGGCCCCTCTTTAATTCTCTGTGGACTCTGTGTACTCCGTGGTAAACCTTTTTTGCTTCAGGTCGGCTTGTCCAAGTGAGGATGTCCCGTAAAGGTGTTACGCGTGGGCAGGGTCAGGTGGGCAGAGTTGATGGATATTGGTGCGCACTTTGAGCAAAGGTTGCAATAAGTCCTGAAAATATTATTGGGTCAAAGAAAGTGTGAAGATGTCATTTCCAATCAGCATCCACAGATTATGATGGGAATCTTCCACAATGTTCGATTTATGCGGTGTAAATAAACACCACTCTCCCGTAGTTCGATCGAACCAGGCATTTCCTCGGGAGGATTGATACCATAGCCTGCCATCAATGCTTTGGAACAAAACCTTGGGTCTCAACCAGCTATAATATCCAAGAAAGCCGATATAATCGATGAAAATGGGGGAACGGACAACAATATGGGGAACCCCACCCAGCCCGTACGAACCAGCGCGATACCACACGAGGTCGCTAAGCCAAAGACGTTCTTCGTGATCCAAATACATACTGGAGATGTCGCCAAAACTATCACTCGTGAAAGGAATATTCACGGATTCTGTCAAACCATTATTTGGATCGTATCGCATCAATTTCCATCCCCACCGCTGGGTGGAGTCATACTGCTGGTTAGATACATACTGCTGTATATACATGCCATTGGTTTCATCCATCTCTATATATTTGTCGAAGTCCCCTGATAATCGCGGCTTTGCTTCAAGCGTTTTTGGATCGAAGCTATACAGGGCTTGCTTTTCCCACAGATCTTTAAATATGAACCAAAAACGACCACCTCCATCGATCTTTATGTTTGACGTAATCTCCCCATCGCTTAATACGTTCGCATTATCCTTAACCGGGGTAAACAAATTAGTGGTTTCATCCAACCGGTAGAGGATGGAAGTGACCCTATCCTTGGAGACTGCTTTCGCCCACAGATCATAATGATCGTCCAGGAAAAGGCTACCGCTCGGAGGCTGCGGCGCTTGCGCCCAATCCTTTGTGTCGGTGCGGTAGATAAAATAGTTACTGTTTTCAGCATTATCAGGATTAGTGGAAACGCCGATCCAGAACTCATCATAGCCGTTTTGTGGGCGCGCCAGGATAAGCCGCATGTCATATTTTCCCTGGAATTTTTCGGGAATCGTCGAAACCTTATCCCAGCCAGACGGAAATGCTTGTGTTACGGGTTGGGGAGTTGAGAGATCCTCTCCATAACCCGGGTAATCAGCAACCACCAATGGGGGAATACAGCCTCCCTTGCCATCGGATATGGGAATAAGATTGGGATAGTCAATAACTCTCGTAGGGATTGGCGTTTTCGTAGCAGGCAAGTGTAGTGTAAGAGGCGTGGCAGTTGAACCTGCAAATGTCGCTGAAACAGGAATTGCCGTGGCGCTTGGACTTTCAGCCGCAATAGGAGCAGGCGTCAGATTGGCAAAACCGTCCATTCTGGCGCAAGCGATCAATGAGACACATACAAGCAAAATCAGGTTCTTTTGTTTCATTCGAATTACCTCAGTGCATAAGTTGGGCATGTCGCACAGGCAAGCTGGGCCATGCGTCCCAGCGAAGGATCATATCCCCCTCTACCCCATTTCGGGGACGCTTCGCAGCCAGCATAACAGGCCCACTAGCCAAAGAACGGCTCGGGATGCCGTGCGATAAAACATCAGGCCAAATCCGTGGCATCATCGCTGATATGGGAAACCTGTCCCGTACAGGCGTTACGCGTGGGCAGGGTCATGTGGTGCAATATTGTCGAAAATCGGTGGCGCACTTTGGGGGAAGAGTAACAAATTCACCATCTTTCTACCCGTATCAATCATCAAGTACGGCATCGATGTAAGCGCTGGCCTGCCTCTCTTGATCATCTTGTCCCACAACAAGGATGCGAAAGCTCAATAGGGGCTGTCTGCTTCGACAGGTCAGGACACGCAGGAATGAATATCACGGCAGGAATATCTGTTCCTCGTGGAGGAATACTCACCTGTCCCGTCGTTCCCGATGGAAAAATATATTTTGCCGTGTTACCCACCTCTGCCCAGACGCCATTGGCAAACACTACCATTTTTAGGCCAAATTCCGCAGGAAGTGCGATCCTGCTGTCAGAGAGGTTCTCCATTTTCAGGAGGATACAATCTCCTGTGTCATAATCTTTATAAGGGGATTCGAATGCAATCATGGAGTTCGGATTTTCGAGATTGTATGTTTTCTGGAAATTCGTTTCTTTGTTGAACTCATCCTGATCGTTTGATGGCGCAGGTTCAATCAACTGATGACCCGTTTCAGCAGGCGACGTAAGATTGGCTGGTGGACGGCTTTCCTTCTCATTGGCGCAAGCCGACATAAGAAACAGGAGTAAACATAGGCAGAAATTTTTTTTGATCATCATACTCCCTGGGTGCTTGGCTGTGACCACCCCGTGGGTGTCATGAAATTTACCACCCCGCCGTGTGTCAGGTCAAGGGATGACGGGTGGTACTTCGGCGTCAGCCGCCCGCGCGAAGCGGATTCAATCGTCCGGGTGGGCGCTTTTCAGGTAGATGCCGAAGTGATTGGCAACGGGCCGCTCATGACCCGGAATGTACTGGTCGATGGGAGAATTGAGGAGCTGCGGCAGGCCGTCGGGGCCTTCGATCACCAGCGTGGACGAGCCGCCGCCGTCCAGGCTCATGGCGTTGGCCGCGCCCAAGTCAGCCAGCAGGTCAGCCAGCTCGGCAAAGGTCATGCCGCCGCTGTAGAAGGGCTGACGTCCGTCCACCACCACCAGGTACAGCCAGCGTCCGTTGGCACTCGCGCCGATGGCCGTGCGCGGATGGGGGATGAGGTTATCCAGGTCCGCCACGGGTTGGCCGCCCTGCACCAACATGCGGTCGCCCGAAATGGCGTGATAGACCCGCCCGGGCATCCTGTTGAAGGTGAGCGCATTGCGGCGGCTGATGAACAGGGTCGGCTCGGGGGAATCGTCTTCCAGTCCGCGCGCGTAGATGATCCCGCCCGAGGCGGAATACCCGTTCGGGGTGACGGGGTCGCCCGTGTGCGGATAATAGTCCAGGGGCGTGTGCGACCACCACGGGGTAAAGCCGTCCCCGTTGATGGCAACCTGCAGGTCGTACTCCTGCAAAAACTGCGAGGTGGTGCGCGCGTCGAGCGGGTCGCCTTCGGCGTTGTCGCGCGGGGTGACGAACAGGTACAGGCCCTTCGCGCGCGTATCCACGGTCAGCACGTGGATGATGACCAGGCGCGGGGACAATCGCACCATGCGGCGATAGGTCACGCCTTCGAAGATCTTTTTCTTGAGCGGGAGGGGCGCGGGGCGGTCGCCGGCATACACGCCATATCCGCCCAGGCTGAGGCCGATCACGGCCAGCAGAATGAACCAGACCCGCCATGCGTTTCGCTTCGGTTTCATGGGATGATTATAGAATCCGAAGTTAAGGCGGAAATAAAAAAAGGCAGGCGATTGCCTGCCTCGTGAAATACGATTGCCCTACGCCGCGGCCTCCTGCTCCGCCTTGCGCATGGTTTGGAAGGACTGGATCGCCACCTCCAGCATTTGCAGGTCGGGTTCGCGGGTGGTCAGGTGCTGCATGGCCAGGTTGGGCTTGATCATCCACTGCACGATGGGATTGCGCAGGTGGTTGGCGGTCCAGCGGATGTATTCGACGGCCACGCCCGCCAGCACGGGGATGAGCAGCACGCGGCTGGCAAGACGCCAGAACATGGGCAGCGGCCCCAGCGCAGTGAAGACCAAAATCGACAACAGCACCAGGGTCAGCATGAAGGCCGTGCCGCAGCGCGGATGCTCTATGGAAAACTTCGACACCGACGCGGGGGTCAGTTCCGCGCCGGCTTCGAAGGCGTTGATGGTCTTGTGCTCCGCGCCGTGATAACCGAACAGGCGCTTCACGTCGGGCATGAAGCCGATGGCCCAGATGTAGCCGATCAACAGCAAGAGGCGGACGATGCCTTCGAGCAGGTTGCCAAGCCACAAGGATGCAGGCGCGAGCGCGGGGAGTGGGGCAGGCACAGGCAGGACTCCCCCACCGCCGGCAGCGGGTGTCAGCAGGTGCTCCACCCAGCCACCCAGGGCGGCAGGCAGCAAAAAGAACAGGCCGACGCCGATGGACAGGGACAGGGCCAGAGTCGCATACAGGGCGGGACCTTCCAGCTTTTCATCCTCGCCGGTCTGGGTGTTGGCCGAAATGGTCAGGGCGCGCATGCCCAGGCCGAGCGCATCCCACAGCAGGATCACGCCACGCAGGAAGGGGACCTTGGTGATGCCCGAGCGGTACACCGCCGCCAGCTTCTCTTCGTGGACGGCAATCGTGCCGTCGGGCGCGCGCATGGCGATGGCGAAGGCCTTCTGCCCGCGCATCATCACGCCCTCGATGACCGCCTGTCCGCCGTAGGTGATAATTCGATCTTCCATTAAGTCTCAATCTCCAGAATAGACCTGACAGGTTTTGGAAACCTGTCAGGTCTTAAACTATACGTTATAAAAAAAGTGGATCAATGCGTCGATGCCCTTGCGCCAGGTGGGCAGGTGCAGCTTTTCGTTCGGCGAGTGGACATTGTCCTCGGGCAGGCCGAAGCCGGTCAGCACCGATTCCGCGCCGAGGTGATTTTGCAGTTGGACGACCACGCCGATCGAGCCGCCCTCGCGCTTGAACAGCGGCTGGACGCCCCAGACCGTCTCGAAAGCCTTCGCCATGGCCTGCACGCCGACGTTGTTACGGTCAGTGATGGCCGCGCCCGCGTTGTGCAAGCTTTTCACCTCCCAGCGGATGGTCTTGGGCGCATTGGCTTCCATGTACTGGACGAGCTGCTGATAAGCCTCTTCGGGGGTCTGGTCGGGCACCAGGCGGCAGGAAATCTTGGCCATGGCCCAGGCGGGCAGGACGGTCTTGCTGCCCTGGCCCGTGAAACCCGAGAGGAAGCCGTTGACTTCGAGGGTCGGGCGGGCACCCGTGCGCTCGGCAGGCAGGAAGTCGGGTTCGCCCCACAGCGCGGGAACTTGGGTCTGGTCGAGGAAGAACTGCTCGTCGGTCGGGAGCCGGCCGAAATCCGCGTGCTCCTCGGGGCTGATGGCGCGCACCTTGTCGTAGAAACCAGGCAGGGTGACGCGGCCGTTCTTATCGTGCATGCCCGCGATGAGTTCGATCAGCGCCTGGGCGGGGTTGTGTACCGTGCCGCCGAACAAGCCCGAGTGCAGGTCGCGGTCGGGACCGTAGACGCGCACCTCAGCATACATCAGGCCGCGCAGCCCGTAGGTGATGGTCGGTTTGTCGGCGGCGATCATGCCCGCGTCCGGGTTGATGCAGAAGTCACAGGCCAGCAATTCCTGGTGGGCGGCGATGAAGGCATCCAGGTGCTCGGAGCCGATCTCCTCCTCACCCTCGATCAGCCACTTGATGTTGACGGGCAATTTCCCGCACCTGACGATGGACTCGACCGCCTTGAGCGAAGCCACGACCTGACCCTTCATGTCGGACGTGCCACGCGCGTACAGGTTGTCGCCCTTCTGGACGGCCTCGAACGGACCCGAGGTCCATAATTCGATGGGGTCCACGGGCTGGACATCGTAGTGGCCGTAGATCAGCACAGTGGGCTTGTCCGCGCCCGCGCCGAGCCACTCGCCGTAGACGACGGGATGCCCGCCCGTGGGCATGATCTGGACCTTGTCCATGCCAAGGGAGCGCAGCTGCGCGGCCAGCCATTCGGCGGCGCGGGCCACGTCTTCCTTGTTTTCGGGGGTGGTGGAAATGGAGGGGATGGCAACAATTTCCTTGAGTTCTTCCAGGAAGCGCTCGTTGTTCTGGTGAGCGTACTCCAATGCTTTTTGCAAGTCAGACATGGGGGGCCTCATTTCTTAAAATGTCATTTTCCAATCTTATCACTTTTGGGAGAAAAAACTCGAAGCCAGCCAGCGCTTCGAGTGATTTTTACGTGTAGGTGGAAGGGATGCCAGCCCGCCCGGGTCAAGGAGCGATGGGCGGCTCGGGGGTCTGCTCCAGGGAGCGGCGCGTGACCAGGAACCAATCGGTGATGAAGGCCAGGCGGTCGCTGGTGTCGTACATGGGAGCCACCTGCACCCCCTGTACCTGCCCATCCACGGCAAAGGTGTAAACGGGATAATACAACAACAGCGAGGGCAGTTCCTTGGCGAAGATCACCTGGAAATTGTGATACAGGCGCGTGCGGGCGGCAAAATCGGTCTGGACGCGGGCGGCTTCGAGGTACTCGCTGGCGGTGCGGTCATCCCACTGCGAATAGTTCTGTCCACCCGTGGCCTCGGCCTGGTGCCAGAACGGATACGGGTCGGGGTCGGGCGTGCGGGACACGGTCAGGTCGGCCAGGGCGGCCTGGTAGTTGCGCGGAGCCAAGTAATCCGAGACCATGCGGTCGTACGGAACGGGCTGCAACTCCACCTGCACGCCGATCCGTCCCCAATTGGCCTGGATGGTCTGGGCGATCTGGGTGTGGAATCCGTCGTCGGGGTGCAGCAACGTGAAGGTCAGGGAGATGCCGTCCTTGGCGCGCACGTCGCCGCCCGCGGCAGGGATGAGATAGCCCTCGCTTTTGAGGAGGGATGCCGCGGCATCGGGATCGTACTCGATGCGCTCGATGCCGTCATAATAGGCCCAGGACCCGGGCAGGATCGGACCGTCGGCAATGATGGCCTGTCCCTGCATGAAGCGCGAGATAATGGCGCTGCGGTTGATGCCCATCAACAGGGCGCGGCGCACCTTGGCATCTTGCAGGAAGGGCACCGAGGCGTTGTTCAGGTTCAGGAGCACCAGGCTGACCTGCGGCAGGCGGCTGGTATATACAGCCAGGGTCGGGTCGGCCAACACCTGCGGCAGAACATCCGTGGTGACCTGGCTGACGCCCAACACTTCTCCCTGCTGGTAGGCGTCGAAGGCGCTGGCCGAATCGGGATAATAGCGAAAAACCAGTTGCGGGATGAAGGGTTTGTCGAGGAAGTAGCTCTCGTTGAGCACCAGCACCACGCCCTGGATCTGCCCGCCCTCGACCAGCAGGTGGTCGAACTTGTACGGCCCCGTGCCGACGGGTTTCAGGTTGAAGTCCGCCGTGGAGAGCTGGTCGGCGGGGACGTTTTCGAGCAGGTGCTTCGGCAGCACGCCAAAGGTGACGTAATCGAGGAAGGGCGCGTACGGCTCGGGCAGGGTGAACTTGACGTTGTAATCGTCGAGCCGCCTGACTTCGATCTGCGACCACAAGTCCTTCACATCCTGCGGGAGGAGCGAGCCGTTGCTCTTGATCAACTCGACGGTGAAGATGACATCGTCGGCGGTGACGGGAGCGCCGTCGTGCCAGACCGCGTTCGGGCGCAGAGTGAAGTTATAGATGGTGCCGTCAGCCGAGGTCCCCCACGATTCGGCCAGGTCGGGGCGCGGCAGGCCGCGTTCATCGAATCGAATCAGCCCGCTAAAGAGCAGGCGGTTGATGTCGCGGTCGGCGGCGTTGTTCCAGTCGAGGAGCGGGTTGAGGCGGCCCATCGAGCCGACCAGCGCCTCGGTATACACGCCGCCCGTGGTCGGCTGCGGCAGGAGGGAAACATTCCCAACGGGCTGCTGCCCCACCAGCAACACGGCCACAACCACCAGCGTGACAACGACGATCAGGATCTGCCAGCGTAAGCGTCTCATATAGGGGACAATAAAGAAAGGCCGCGTGCCGCACCGCCCGCGAAACGTGTCCGCGAGGCCTGCCGGCGGCGGCCTTTCTTCGTGTGATCCTACCTAACCACCAATGGCGAGCTTAATCAAGACCAGGATGAAAAAGAGCGCGCTCAATCCAATCGTGATCCAAAACAGAACGCGCTCGATGCCGCGGCGGGCGGTAAACACGCCACCGGTGTCGGCTCCGGTCAATCCGCCCAGACCTGCACCCTTGCTTTGCAGAATGACGCTTGCGATCAGGCTGACCGAGATTATAATCAGCGCGATATTCAAATAGGTTTCCATGCGTGTGCCTCCTGAAAAATAGCGGGCACATTATACCTGTACGCAAGGCAATCCGTCAACAACACTTAAATTTCTCTCATCCGCCGCCCTTCCCTGGCGGCGGTTCGGCACCCACCATGAGGCCCCATGCAAGAAATCGTCGTCAACCTGCACATGCACACCCGCTACTCGGACGGCAGCGGCACCCACCGCGATATTGCGCGGGCGGCTTTCCGCGCAGGGGTGGATGTGGTCATCGTCACCGACCATAACGTGCTCGTCCAAGGCTTCGAGGGCTATTACCGCGAGAAGAACCGCCGCGTGCTGATGCTGATCGGCGAGGAGGTTCACGACCAGGACCGCGACCCGCAGAAGAATCACCTGCTGGTCTTCGGCGCCAACCGCGAACTGGCCGCCTTCGCCGACGATCCGCAGGCGCTGATCGACCGCGCGCGCGAGGCGGGCGGGCTGGCCTTCATCGCCCACCCCGACGACCCCGCCGCGCCCGCCTTCCACGAAACCGACATCTCGTGGGTCGACTGGTCGGTGCAGAACTACACGGGCATCGAATTGTGGAATGCCCTGAGCGAACTCAAGACCCGCGTGCCGACCAAACTGCACGGCGCCTTCTACGCCTTCTTCCCGCAGTTCATCGCGCGCGGCCCGATCCCCTCCACCCTGGCTAAATGGGACGAACTGCTCAACGAGGGCAAACGCGTGGTGGCCCTGGGCGGGTCCGATGCGCACGCCCTGCACCTTTCGATGGCGGGCATCCGCCGCGTCATCTTCCCCTACGAGTTCCATTTCCGCGGCGTGAATACGCACGTGATGACCGCCGAGGCGCTCAACGGCGACGTGGCCGCCGACAGGAAGCTGATCTACGAGGCGCTGGCGGCGGGTCACTGCTTCGTGGGCTACGACCTGCCCGCCCCCACCCGCGGATTCCGCTTCACGGCGCAAGGCCGCGACAGGACAGCCCAGATGGGCGACGAACTCCCCGCCCAGGGCGGCGTGACCCTGCAGGCCAAACTGCCCAGCCTGGCCGAGATCCGCCTGGTCAGGGATGGGGAGATCCTGAAAACCTGGAAGAATCAACAGTCCTGCGCGCACATCACCACCGAGCCGGGCGTGTACCGCATCGAAGCCCATCGCAGCTTTCTGGGAAGGAAGCGCGGCTGGATCTACAGCAACCCAATCTACGTGAGATGAGGCGGGAAAACGGCCAAAACGAACAGGCTTTTTGTGGTAAAATCCGCCCGCTAAAGTCAGGTACGTTTCTTACGTGCCTTTCCGTTCCTGGCTGGCCCACGGCAAGAACAGGAACAATCCCATGGAAAGGAGGCATCCTCTATGCGCAATTATGAATTGATTTGCATCTTCCAGCCCGATCTGGACGAAACCGCCTTTAACGGCGTGCTCGACCGTGTCAAGGGTTGGGTGACCGAATCCGGTGGCAGCGTGGACAAGGTGGATGTGTGGGGCCGCCGCAGGCTGGCCTACTCGATCCGCAAGCAACGCGAAGGTCAGTATGTTCTGTTGAACATCTCCATCGATCCGTCTGCCAGCGCCGGCTTGGAACGCAATATTCGTTACCAGGAAACGGTCATTCGTCACATGCTCACGCTCGTTGGATAATTATTTTAGAGAACGGTTGCCCGGTATAAGGAGTATGCTATGAGCCGAGGCTTGAATAAAGTAATGATCATTGGCCACCTGGGGCGCGATCCTGAAATGCGCTACACTCCCTCCGGCCGTCCGGTGACCACGTTCACGGTGGCAGTCAGCCGCTCGTGGAACAGCGCCGACGGCGAACGCCACAGCGAAACCGAATGGTTCAACGTGGTGGCCTGGGGCAACCTGGCCGAGATTTGCAAGCAATACCTCGTGAAGGGCCAGCAGGTCTACATCGAGGGCCGTTTGCAGACCCGCCGCTGGGACGACAAGGAAGGCGTCAAGCACACCAGTGTGGAGATCGTTGCCAACGAGATGATGATGCTGGGCGACCGCCGCGATGCGGCAAGCAACCACGCACAGGAATCAGAGGCCGCCCCCTTGGAAGAACCCGCGGCCAACGAGGATGAATTCCCGTTCTAATCCCGGCTTACAGCGGGACTGCAATGGAAAGTTGGAGTAAATAAATAATGGCTGAAGAACAAACATCAAACAGTGAAGGCGGCGAACGCCGTTTCTTTGCAAAACCCAAAACCTGCGCCTTCTGCGCCGACAAACAACTGGTCATCGACTACAAGAAGATCGACCTGCTGAAGCGCTACGTCACCGATGAAGGCAAGATTCGTCCGCGCCGCCAGACGGGCAACTGCGCCCGCCATCAGCGGATCGTGGCCGGTGAAGTCAAGAAAGCCCGACAAATCGCCTTGCTGCCCTTCACGGGGCGAGCCTGGGAGGATCGCGGCTAGCCCGCCGACAGGAACGCGGGGCATGGCGCGCCACACGCTCCATGCCCCGAATTATGTTTTTAAGGAGAAAGAATATGGCAGACGACAGGGGCCAAAAGCCCGTCGTTCACACTAAGAAACACGTTGCCCGCCTCGAACGCGAACGCCGCCAGGTCAAGCTCATCAAATATGCCTTTTTCGGTCTGCTGATTTTTACGGTTGGCATGTTGCTGTACGGATACCTGGACGCAAAATTCTTCCAACTGCAAAAGCCGGTTGCCACGGTGGGCGAAACAGAAATCAGCCGCAAGGATTTCCAAATCCGCGTCCGCATCGAACGCGCCGGCATGATCAACAACTACATGCAATACAGCCAGTTTGCCCAAATGTTTGGCATGGACATGAGCGCGCAGCTCGACCAGATCCAAGCGCAGCTCGATGACCCGCAGACGCTGGGCAACGGCGTGATCGATTCCATGATCAACGAGGAACTGATCCGCCAGGAGGCCGCCAAACGCGGCATCACGGTGACCGATGCGGAGCTCGACGAAGCCGTTCAGGATGCATACCAGTTCTACCCGGCCGGCTCCCCCACTCCCACCATCACCTTCACCCCGCCGGTCTTCCCGACGATCTCGGACGACATCTACGACTACATCACCCCCTCGCCCACGATCACGACGACCCCCGAAGCGACGGCCACCCTCGAACCCTCCAGCACGCCCACCAGCGGCCCCACGGTGACCGGGACAATCGAGCCGAGCCTGACGCCGACCGCCACGGTACCGCCGCCGACCGAGACCCCCACCTCGTCCCCGACGGCCACTTCGTCGCCCACCCCTTCCATCACTCCCTCCCCGACGGTGGACCCCAACCTGCCGACCGAGACACCCTTCCCCACCTCCACGCCCTACACCCTGGAAGGCTTCAAGACCGAGTATCAAAGGGGCCTGACCTACTTCGCCAAGTACGGCTTGAACGAGGAACAGTATCGCGTCTTCTTCAGGACCGACATCCTGCGCAAGAAGCTGTACGAAGAGGTCACCAAGGATGTTTCTGCTGTCGAGGAACAGGTTTGGGCGCGTCACATCCTGGTAAACGATGAAGCCGTCGCGCTGGCCATCATCGAACGCATCAACAAGGGTGAGGATTTTGGCACCCTGGCCGTCGAGCTCTCGACAGACACCGGTTCGGGCGCCCAGGGCGGCGACCTGGGCTGGTTTGGCAAGGGCGCCATGGTGGCTGCCTTCGAAGAGGCCGCCTTCGCCCTCAAGGTTGGCGAGATCAGCCAGCCCGTCCAGAGCGAATATGGCTATCACATCATCCAGGTCATTGCCCGCCAGAACCGCCCCCTGAGCGCGGAGGAATGGCAGCAGGCGCGCGATTTCGCTTTCGCGGAATTCCTGCAAACCCTGCGCACGGAATACACCGTGACGATCGCGGAAGATTGGCTGCCCTACGTCCCCGATGAACCGAACTTCTTCACTGTGGGAACCGAAGCCGCCATCACGGCCACAGCCGATGCAAAGAAATCCCCGACCCCATTGCCCTAAACACGAAACTTTCCCGCCAGAACTGGCGGGAAAGTTTTTTCATGCCACCCGGAACGCGTCGACTTTTGGCTGTCGACGCGTTCATTTTATGTCAGTCTGGCCGTGGGCAGGAACTCCGGCGGCCTGCGCACCTTTGTCGTTTGTTCGAAGGCGTAGGCCAGCTTGATCAACGTCGGCTCCTGCCAGGCGCGCCCGATGAACGAAATGCCCACCGGCAGGCCAAACACGTAACCCGCCGGCACAGTGATGTGCGGATAGCCTGCCACCGCCGCGTGGGAGGTGCTGTCCATATCCCAGTTTCTGCCGCCGTCGCCGTTGACAGGATCGATCACCCAGGATGTGCCGCCAGACGGGAGCACGATGCAGGCCAGGCGGCGCTTCTTCATAACGGCATCCAGCCCTTCGGCGCGCGCCAGACGGCGGTTTTTCTCCAGGGCGGCCAGGTACCTTTTGCTGGTCAACGGCCCGCGCTCCTGAGCCTGCTGCATGTATTCCTGCCCGAAATACGGCATGACCCGCCCGCGATGTTCCTCGTTGAATTGGATCACATCCAGCATCGAACGCACGGCCACATCCTTACAAGTGGAAAGGTACGCGTTAAGGTCAGCCTTGAACTCGAACAGCAGAACCTCCAGCTCGGATTTGCCAAACGCATCGCTGGACTTCAATTCCACATCGATCAGGACTGCGCCCGCCTGCTTCATCGCATCCAGGCTGGAGTCCATAATGTCGAGGAAGCGTTTGTCGCTGCCGAACAGACTGCGCGCCACGCCAATGCGCGCCCCCCTGAGGCCATTGGGATCAAGCAATAGGGAATAATCCGTCAGCCCCCTTTTTGCACTGGACCGTGTGGCTGGGTCCCGTTTGTCAGGCCCCGCCAGCGCCCCGAGCAGGATGGCCGCATCTGCCACCGTGCGCGCCATCGGGCCAGCCGTATCCTGACTGTGGGCAATCGGGATGATGCCCGAACGGCTGATCAGGCCCAGAGTGGGTTTGATGCCCACGATGCCGTTGGTCTGCGCGGGACAGATGATCGAGCCATCGGTTTCGGTGCCCACCGCCGCAGCGCAGAAATTGGCCGCCACCGCCGCGCCCGACCCCGAGGATGACCCGCAGGCGGAGCGATCCAGCGCGTACGGGTTGCGGGTCAGGCCGCCGCGCGAGGACCAGCCGCTGATCGAGCGCTTCCCGCGGAAGTTGGCCCATTCGCTCAGGTTGGTCTTGCCGAGGAGGAGCGCCCCCGCCGCGCGGAGTTTCTCCACCAGGCCGGCATCGCGGCTGGCGTGGTGTCCCTCCAGGGCCAGCGACCCCGCCGTGGTCTGCATCCGGTCGGCGGTGTCGATATTGTCCTTGAGCAGGAGGGGAACGCCGTGCAGGGGACCGCGCAGTTTGCCCACGCGTAGTTCGGCATCCAGCTCATCAGCCAGTTCATGCGCCTGCGGATTCAATTCGATGATCGAATTGACCTTGGGACCGTGCTGGTCATGCGTCTCGATGCGCCCGACATACGAATCGACGAGTTGACGCACGGTCAACTCGCCGGATTGCAATTGGGAACGAATGTCGGAAATGCCCAATTCTTCCATGCTCGCCTCCTTGAAAATTCAGGGCGGGGATGCCTCCCCGCCCTGATGATTTCACCTGTTATCCGCCGCCGGTGATGTAATGTTCCAACTGCGAGATCAGGAATTTCTGCACATCGACCACTTCCTTGAGCACGTCGCGAACCGAGATGATGCCGATCAACTCGCCCTTGTCGAAAACGGGCAGGTGGCGAATACCCTTGTCGATCATCAGCGCCATGCACTCTTCGAGCGGCTGATCGGCTTCCACATAAATGACCTTGCTGGTCATGATCTCGCTGACTTTCGTTTCGCGCGAGGTGCGCCCCATCAAATCCACTTTGCGGATGCAGTCGCGTTCGGAAAGGATGCCCTCCACCTTCCCAGCCTGTATGACCATCAGCGCACCCGAATTATCCTCAGACATCAGTTTCAGTGCATCGAACACAGTCGCATCGGGGGAGATCGAAAAGACCTCTCTGCCCTTCTTACGGATCATGTCTCTCACGGTGGACATACGCAACTCCTTTGTTGAATTTTGTAAAGTATAGACTTAAACACAGGAGATGACAAGAAAGTTCCGAAAACCTTGTGTGCAGGAATTCACCAAGCAACAGGAAAACGATGCGGGTATAATCATGTCCATCCACTCCGACCCAGCGAGGGAAACGATGAACTGTCCCGTCTGCAAAACCCAAACCCTGCTCCCCATCGAACTCGAAAACGGCCTGCCCGCCTATCACTGCGAAACGTGTTCGGGCACCTGGCTCATGTCGAACGAGTATCTGCGCTGGCTGAAGAACCAGCCCCAACAAGCCGTCCCGGAGATCGAAGCCACACCGTCGCTCAACCTGGATGTGCCAATTGCCAAGACCTGTCCGAACTGCGGCTACTTCATGCTGCGCTTCGACGTGCTGCCAGGCCATACGCTGATCGTGGATCGCTGTTCCAACTGCAACGGCATCTGGTTCGACCACCAGGAGTGGGATGCGCTGTCCGCCCGCGGATTGCACACCCGTATCAACGAGTTCTTCACCAAACCGTGGCAGGATAAGCTCAAGTCCATCGAGTCGCACCAGAAGCTCGATACCCTGTACAGGGAAAAACTTGGCGAGGCGGATTATCAAAAGGTGCGGGAGATCCGCGAGTGGATTCGAAAGAATCCGCACCAGGCCATGCTATTTGCCTTCCTGCAATCGGATGATCCGTATAAGATTTGATCGCGTACATGCTCCCGCTGGAGTTGCAATTCCAGCGGAGGCAGGGCAGCTCGGGGCGGATTTGTAATCCGCCCCTGTCCGCAAAAATTCAGCAAGAATAAAAAAACACAACTGTGCTATAATGCCGTCCAATATGAAACTAGAATTTCTTTTCGCCCTGAATAATAACAACAATAATGACGACCGCAGCGCGGCCGTTGGGCGAAGCACATCTGGTTGACAGAGAGTTACACACACGTCAAACCGACCGCCCAACGGACATCCGCTGGGCGGTTTTTTATTACCTCGTCATTGCGAGAAGGCCCGCAGGGCCGACGAAGCAATCCCCTGTTCGTGGTTGTATGAGATTGCTTCGGGTGCTTCGCACCCTCGCAATGACGAAAACTGGAGGCAGGTATGTACAAGACTCACACATGCGGGGAAGTCACATCCACGATGATCGGCCAGACGGTGACGCTGGCAGGTTGGGTACATCGCTACCGCGACCACGGCGGCGTACACTTCGTCGACTTGCGCGACCGCTTCGGGGTGGTGCAACTCGTGGCCGCACCCGATGTCACGCCGCGCGCCCACGAGGTGCTGGACGAGGCGCGCCAGGAATGGGTGGTACAGGTCACGGGCGTGGTCGAGCATCGGCCCGCGGGCATGGAGAATGCCAAAATGTCCAACGGCGATATCGAGATCGCCGTGCGCGAGGCGGAGGTGCTCAACCCGTCCAAGGCCCTGCCCTTCTCGGTCAACAACGGCCAAAATGGCACGGATGAGAATCTGCGGCTAAAATATCGCTATCTCGATTTGCGCCGCGCCAAGATGCTCAAGAATCTCACCCTGCGGCATGAGGTGGTCTTGTTCATGCGTAACTATTTGAGTCAGCTTGGCTTCCTCGAAATCGAGACGCCGATTCTGTTCAAGACCACGCCCGAGGGCGCGCGCGACTACCTCGTGCCGTCGCGTGTGTACCCTGGGCAGTTTTACGCGCTGCCGCAGTCGCCGCAGCAGTTGAAGCAGTTGTTGATGGTCGGCGGGATCGAGCGTTATTTTCAGATCGCGCGCTGCTTCCGCGATGAAGACCAGCGCGGCGACCGTCAGCCCGAGTTCACGCAACTGGACATCGAGATGGCCTTCGTCGAACGCGACGATGTGCTGGATTTGGTCGAAAAGTTATTCACGACGATAATTCCCCAGATTGCTCCCGAGAAGCGGCTGCTCCAGTCTCCCTGGCCGCGTCTGACCTATGAGGAAGCCGTCTCGCGCTTCGGCTCGGACAAGCCCGACCTGCGCTTCGGCATGGAGTTGACCGACGTCAGCGCGGCTTTCGCGAGGACGGAGTTCTCGGTCTTCAAGTCCGCGCTGGCGAAGAAGAACGGCGTGATCAAGTGCATCGTGGCGCCAGGCTGCGCGGAATATTCGCGGGGCCAACTCGAAGCGCTGACGTTAACGGCCAAAGAGCTCGGGGCGGGGACTCTGGTCACTTTGGCGGTGACAGCCCAAGGCCCAAAGGGCAGCGGGAGTAAGTCCATCCGTGAGGAGGAGCTGGCCCAAGTCCAGGCTATGACGGGCGCGGGCGTCGGCGACCTGATCCTGTTCGTGGCGGAGGAGGCCAGGGTCGTCCACAAAGTGCTGGGCGCGCTGCGGCTGAGTTTCCGCGATGCGCTGGGACTGGTAGACAAGGACACGATGGCCTTCGCGTGGGTGATCGACTTCCCGATGTTCGAGTGGAGCGACGAGGAAAAGAAATGGAATGCGGCGCACCATATGTTCACCATGCCGCGCCTGAGCGACCTGGACAAGTTCGAGAGCGACCCTGGCTCGATCCTGTCGGACGCCTATGACATGGTCTGCAACGGCTACGAGATGGCGTCGGGGTCGATCCGCATCCATCGGCGCGAGATCCAGTCGAAGGTGTTTGAATTGCTGGGCATAGAGGAAGAAGAGGCACAGTACAAGTTCGGGCACATGCTGGAGGCCTTCGAGTACGGCGCGCCGCCACATGGCGGCATGGCGCCTGGCATCGACCGTCTGATCATGCTGCTGACCGACGAGCCGAACATCCGCGAGGTGATTGCCTTTCCAAAGAACTCGTCGGGGCGGGATGTGATGGCCGATGCGCCGTCGTATGCTGAGGATGAGCAGTTGAAGGAATTGAAATTGAAAAAATAAAATTCACCACGGAGAGCACAGAGAACACGGAGACTCTTAAAGAATCTCTGTGCCCTCCGTGATCTCTGTGGTGAAAAAAGGATGCAGATATGACCGAACACTCTTTTCAAATCGACGCAGACATGGTGAAGCATGTGGCTTATCTCGTACGCCTCGGCATCACGGACGAAGAGGCGCAGGGCTTCAGCCAGCAGTTCTCGGCCATCATCGATTATTTCAACCTGCTCAATGAAGTGGACACGAGCGACACGCCGCCTGCCACGCAGGTCATCCACGCCAGCATGGTGCTGCGCGAGGACGTGGCCCAGCCTTCGATGTCACGCGAGGAATTTCTGAAAAACGCGCCCGAAAGCGAAGACGGCTACGTCAAGGTCTCGACCGTGCTGGGGGAGGAATAAATGGACTTGAATTCTTTAACCTTGCGCTCGGCGCAGGAGATGCTGCGCAGCAAACAGGTCAGCAGCGTGGAGTTGACCCAGGCCATGCTGGATCGTATCCACAAGATCGATCCGCAAATCCAAGCGTACATGACCGTCACGGACGAGTTGGCGCTGGAACAGGCGCACCAAGCGGATGAGCGGCTGGCTCACGGCGATAACGTCACCCCGTTGATAGGTATCCCGTTCGGCGTAAAGGACTGCCTGTCCACGAAGGGCGTGCGCACGACCTGCTCGTCGAAGATTTTGGAAAATTATGTCCCGCAGTACAACGCCACCGTGATCGAGAAATTATCCGATGCGGGCGCAGTGCTGCTCGGCAAACACAACATGGACGAGTTCGGCATGGGTTCGTCGTGCGAGAACTCGGCCTACTTCCCCACCCGCAACCCGTGGGATTTGTCCCGTGTTCCTGGCGGCTCCAGCGGCGGCTCAGCGGCTGCGGCAGCCGCGGGGATGGGACTGTTCTCCATTGGCGAGGACACGGGCGGCTCCGTGCGCATGCCCGCGGGCTTCTGCAACATCACGGGTCTCAAGCCAACCTACGGACGCGTCTCCCGTTATGGACTGATCGCGCTGGTCTCGTCGTTCGATTCGATTGGGCCAATGGCGCGCGAGGTGTACGACGTCGCCACGGTCACGGAAGCCATTGCGGGCGTGGACGGACGCGACAGCACGTCGGCGGCAATCCCCGTCCCGCAGTACAGCCAGTCGCTGGGCAAGTCGGTCAAGGGTATGAAGCTGGGCATCCCGAAGGAATATTTCGTGGCGGGCATGGAAGCGGGCGTGGAAAGCGCCATTCACAAGGCCATTGAGCAGTTCGAGGCACTTGGGATGGAAATCCAGGAAGTGTCGCTGCCGCACACAAAGTACGGCCTGCCCGTCTATTACCTGATTCTGTTCGCGGAGGCCAGCGCCAACCTGGCGCGCTTCGACGGGACACGCTTCGGCCTGTCGGTGCGCGATGGTGCCGAGGATGTGATCGATGTATACCTGCAAACCCGCCGTGCGGGCTTCGGCGACGAGGTCAAGCGGCGCATCATGCTGGGCGCGTACACGCTTTCGGCGGGCTATTACGATGCGTATTACCTCAAGGCGCAGAAAGTCCGCACCCTGCTACGGCAGGACTTCGAGCAGGCCTTCGAGCAAGTCGATGCGCTGATCGCGCCGACCTGTCCGACCACGGCATTCAAACTTGGCGAGAAGACCGCCGACCCGCTGGAGATGTATCTCTCGGATATTTACGTCACCGCCACCAACCCCGCGGGGATTCCGTCGCTGGCCGTCCCTTGCGGATTCTCGCAGGGCATGCCTGTCGGGATGCAGTTGATGGGCAAACACTTCAACGAAGAGACGCTGTTCCAGATCGGGCATGCCTACCAGCAGGTCACCGACTGGCACAAGCAATTGCCGCCGATTGGATAAATGCGATTCACCACGGAGCGCACAGAGAGCACAGAGAGCACAGAGAAAACCCTTTAAAAACTCTGTGAACTCCGTGTTCTCTGTGGTGAAAAGAAGGTATCAACCATGACCTCAATCAAATACGAAACCGTGATCGGGCTTGAAATCCACGCCGAGCTGCAGACTGCCTCCAAGATGTTCTGCGGCTGCTCCGCCGACTACTCGTCCGCGCCTGAAGCCAACACCAACATCTGCCCCGTCTGCACAGCGCTGCCAGGCGCGATGCCCGTCATCAATGCCAAAGCCGTCGAGCAGGCCATCCTGGTCGGGTTGGCGCTCAACTGCACGATCAACCCACACAACACCTTTGCGCGCAAGAATTATTTTTACCCCGACCTGCCGAAGGGTTATCAGATCTCGCAGTATGACCTGCCCATCGCATCCGAAGGCTGGCTGGATGTCCCCGCTGATTCGGGCAAGGGCACACAGCGCATCATCATCCGCCGCGCCCATCTCGAAGAGGACACCGCCAAGACCTTCCACCGCGGCGACCACGCGCTGATCGACTACAACCGCGCGGGCGTGCCGCTGCTGGAGATCGTCACCGAGCCAGACTTTCGTAGCGTCGAGTCCGCGCTGGCCTACGCCACCAAAATCCGCGCCATCCTGCGTTATCTGGGCGTCAACGCGGGCGACATGGAGAAGGGCATCCTGCGCTTCGAGGCCAACGTCTCCGTCCGCCCCGTGGGCAGCGACGAGTTCCGCACGCGCACCGAGATCAAGAACCTCAACAGCTTCCGCGCCCTGACCCGCGCCTCCACCTACGAAGTCGAGCGCCAGATCAAAGTCTATGAAAATGGGGGCCAGATCGTTCAGGAGACTCTGGGCTGGGATGAAGCCCGCGGCGTGACGGTGTCCCAGCGCAGCAAGGAACACGCCCACGACTACCGCTACTTCCCCGAGCCTGACCTGCCTCCGTTGGAATTGAGTCAAGCCTACATTGACAGTTTCCACGCCCACCTGCCCGAACTGCCCGATGCCAAGACCGAGCGCTTCCTCCGCGAGTATGGACTCAAACCCCAGGACGCCGCCCTGCTGGCCTCCGAGCGTTCCCTGGCCGACTACTTCGAGACAGTCGTCAAGCAGACGCGGGACAGCGCCCAGACCGTCTGCAACTGGCTGACAGGCGCCCTCCTGCGCCAGGTCAACGAACTCGGCCTGAGCGTGGACGCGATCCCCGTCCCCGCCGTGCACCTAGCTCAACTGATCGATCTGGCCTTCGACAAGACCATCAACGGCAACACCGCCAAGTCCGTGCTGGTCGAGATGTTCCAGAGCGGCCGCGCGCCGAAGGAAATCGTCGAGGCGCAGGGGCTGGGACAAATCTCCGATGAAGGCGTCCTCAAGGAGATGGTCATCAAGCTCATCGCCGACAATCCCAAGGAAGTCACCAGCTACCTGGGCGGCAGGGAGACCCTGTTGCAATGGTTCATTGGACAGATCGCCCGAGCCACCAAGGGCAAGGCCAATTCGCAGGCCGTGAAGCAGTTGTTGTTGGATGAGTTCGAGAAGTTGAAAAAGTAACGCTTCCGTCCTCTCTCGTCCATGCTATAATTGCCGCCATGAAATCTCAACTGCCCTTCGCCAACAACAACGACGATAATGACGACCGCCGTATCGTTGGGCGAAGCCTGGCTGGTTGACGAATAAATTTCGGAACCCCAATCGCCCAACGCAAAATGCGAAGGGCGATTTATTTTGTATATTGCACATGTCATTGCGAGGAGCTGCGAAGCAGCGACGTGGCAATCTCAAGTAACCAATAAACATGAGATTGCCGCGCTCGTTACACTCGCTCGCAATGACGTCAACACTGGAGGCATTATGTATAAAACTCACACTTGCGGTGAATTGCGCGCCGCCCATGCGGGTCAGACCGTGACCCTGGCGGGCTGGGTACACAACTTCCGCACATTTGGCGGAGTGGTCTTCCTCGTTCTGCGCGACCGTTACGGCATCACGCAAATCACCACCAGCCCGACGGATTTTCCAGAGGCGCACCACGCCATTGAATCAGCCAAGGCGGAGTGGGTGCTGCAAATCGAAGGCGTGGTCAAGATGCGCCCCAGCGACCAGTTCAACCCCAAGATGTCCACGGGCGAGATTGAACTCGAAGCATGCAAGGTGACCGTGCTGAATCTGGCCAAGACTCCGCCCATTGTGGTCAGCCGCGACGAGGATGAGAACGAGGACATCCGCCTCAAGTATCGCTACCTCGACCTGCGCCGCGAGCGCATGAGCCGCAACATGGTGCTGCGCCACCGCGTCACCAAGTTCATGCGCGACTTCATGGACAAACAAGGCTTCATCGAAGTGGAAACGCCGATCCTGTTCAAGGCCACGCCCGAGGGCGCGCGCGACTATCTCGTGCCGTCCCGCATCCATCCAGGCCACTTCTACGCCCTGCCCCAGTCGCCGCAGCAGCTCAAGCAGTTGCTGATGGTGGCGGGCCTGGATCGCTACTTCCAGATCGCGCGCTGCTTCCGCGACGAAGACCTGCGCGGCGACCGTCAGCCCGAGTTTACCCAACTCGATTTGGAGATGTCCTTCGTCCACCGCGACGATGTGCTGGTTCTGGTCGAGCAGCTTTACACCGAGATGCTGCCCGCCGTTGCTCCGCACAAGAAGCTGCTCTCGTCGCCGTGGCCGAAATTCTCGCATCACGAGGTGGTCGAGAAATACGGCTCGGATAAGCCTGACCTGCGCTTCGGCATGGAACTGGTCGACGTGAGCGATATCTTCGCCAAAAGCGAATTCCGCGTCTTCCAGGGCGCGCTGGAAGCCAAAGGCGTGATCAAGTGTATCGTTGCCTCGGGCTGCGCAGACTACTCCCGCAAGGAAGTCGACGCGTTGACCGAGGTGGCCAGGTCGCTCGGGGCCAAGGGACTGGCCACGGTAGCGGTAACCGCTGAAGGCGTGAAGGGAACTGCGGGCAAGTTCGTCACCGCCGACGAGGTGGCGGCGCTCAAGTCCCGCCTGAACATCAAGGACGGTGACCTGATCCTGTTCGCCGCCGATGCCCGCGCCATCGTCAACAAGGTGCTCGGCGGATTACGCCTCATCTTCCGCGACAAGCTCGGCCTGGCCGACAAGGACACCATGGCCTTTGCCTGGGTGGTCGACTTCCCGATGTTCGCCTGGAACGAAGAGGATCAGCGCTGGGACGCCGAGCATCATCCGTTCACCATGCCGCAGCTTGATGACTTGTCCAAGTTCGACACCGACCCTGGCTCAATCCTCTCGGATGCGTACGACATGGTCTGCAACGGCTACGAGATGGCCTCGGGCTCGATCCGCATCCACCGCCGCGACATCCAGACCAAAATCTTCCAACTGCTCGGCCTGAAGGATGAAGACATCCAGGCCAAGTTCGGCCACCTGCTGGAGGCGTTCGAGTACGGCGCGCCCCCGCACGGCGGCATGGCGCCTGGCATCGACCGCCTCGTGATGCTGCTGGCCGACGAGCCAAACATCCGCGAAGTGATAGCCTTCCCCAAGAACCAAAGCGGCCGCGACGTGATGGCCGATGCGCCGTCCACGGTGGAGCCGAAGCAGTTGAAGGAATTGCATATTAAAATAGCGGAATAACGATATTCGAAACTCGATGTTCGAGAAGTGCTCGAACATCGAGTTTCGAAAAATTTTCTGCCGTGCTACAATCGCTGTGTGAGGTTTTAGCGAAAGGAGTTTGACATGGACTGGCAGGATCGAATTGTGATTGACCCAAAAATACTGGTTGGAAAACCCATAATCAAAGGAACACGCCTTGCCGTGGAATTCATTGTTGAACTGCTTGCGCAGGGCTGGCCCGAAAGCGAGATCCTAAGAAATTACCCAGGGATCTCAAATGAGGATATTTCAGCCTGTCTCAAGTATGCTACCAGCCTGCTCAAGGCCGAAAAAATTTATCCCTTTCAGCTTTCGCAGGCGTGAAAATGAGGCTTCTAGCCAACGAGAACTTTCCGCTGGACGCAGTGCAGGCCTTGCGCACAAACGGACATGATGTTGCTTGGATTCGCGAAGATGCGCGCGGAAGCGCTGACGACAAAGTTTTAATCCGCGCCCAGGAAGAAAAACGAATTCTCATCACGTTTGACAAGGATTTTGGTGAGCTTGCATTTCGCTCCAAACTTCCAGCCGATTGTGGCATCATTTTGTTCCGCATTACGCCCGTATCCTCGACATATATCGCCCAGGTTGCGGTGCAAGCGCTTGCCAGTCGAAAAGATTGGGCGGGGCATTTCTCAGTGGTTGAAGATCAACGCATCCGAATGACATCATTACGAAATAGATAATCACCGAAATATCAAGGAGAACTTTATGCCAGAAATCATTCGCGTCTCAGACATCTCGAAATACGCGGGCCAGGAAGTCACCGTCCAGGGCTGGGTCTATAACCGCACCGACAAGGGCAAGCTGTGCTTCCTGCTCGTGCGCGACGGCTCGGGCTTCGTGCAGTGCGTGGCCTTCAAAGGCGACCTCGCCCCCGAACTCTTCGACCAGATCATGCGCCTGTCGCAGGAATCGTCGGTCATCATCACGGGCGCGGTACGCGAGGACAAACGCGCGCCTGGCATCCCTGGTGGCTTCGAACTCGGCATCAAGGATTTGAAGGTTGTGCAAACCGCCGAAGCCGACTACCCGATGGCGCTCAAGGACCACGGCCCCGACTTCGCGCTCGACAATCGCCATCTGTGGATTCGTATGCAGAGCCAGTGGGCCATCCTGCGCATCCGCGCCACGGTCATGGCAGCCACACGCGAGTGGCTCGACACCAACGGTTTTGCTGAAATGAGCACGCCCATCCTGACGCCCGCCGCCGCCGAAGGCACCACCACCCTCTTCGAGACCGAATACTTCGATGAAGGCAAGGCCTATCTCGCGCAGACGGGACAGCTTTACAACGAAGCCAACATCTTCGCCTTCGGCAAGGTCTACTGCTACGGCCCCACCTTCCGCGCGGAGAAATCCAAGACCCGTCGCCACTTGACCGAGTTCTGGATGCTCGAACCCGAGATCGCCTTCTGCGACCTTGATCAGCTCATGGAAATCGAAGAGCAGATGCTGACCCACATCGTCCAGCGCGTACTGCGCGAGCGCCTGCCCGAACTCAAGTCGTTGGGCCGCGACATCTCGAAGCTGGAAAACATCAAGGCACCCTTCCCGCGCATCTCCTACGATGACGCCGCCAAAATACTCCAGGACATGTACGAGAAGGAAACCGACCCCGAGAAGAAGGCCCTGCTCAAATTCGACTGGGGCATCGACTTCGGCGCGCCGCACGAGACCGTCATCACCCAGCAATTCGACAAGCCCGTCTTCGTCTACGGCTACCCGACCGCCGTCAAGGCCTTCTACATGGAACCGTGGCCAGGCCGCCCCGAGGTCTGCAAATCCGTGGACCTGCTGGCCCCCGAAGGCTACGGCGAGATCTGCGGCGGCTCCGAGCGCATCAGCGACCCAGACCTGCTGCTGAAACGCATCCACGACCAGGGCCTGCCCGAGGAGGCCTTCAAGTGGTATCTGGAACTGCGCAAATTCGGCTCCGTGCCCCACAGCGGATTCGGCATGGGCACCGAGCGTGTCACCACCTGGATCTGCGGCACCGAACACATCCGTGAGGCGATTGCCTTCCCGCGCACGATCAAGCGGGTTTATCCTTAAAACAAAAAGACCCTCAGGGTTTTGAAAACCCTGAGGGTCTTTTTGATTCTACGGGATCTGCAACACCTGCCCCACCTTGACCCTGTTGATATCCTTGATGTTGTTCAGGGAGGCGATGGCGGCCACCGTGACCGCGAACTTGATGGCGACGAAGGAAAGCGTATCGCCAGGCTGGATGGTATACGTTTTGGCGGGCACTTCCTTATTTTCGCCCTCGGAGTTGTTTCCGCTTTCGCTGGGAATCGCCACTGGCGAGGGCACATTCAACGTCTCGCCAACCTTGAGCAGCTGCAGGTTGGCCATCACCAACTCGCGGACAGTTACGCCGTACTTGGACGCGATGTTCTCGAAGGTATCGCCCGCCGCGATCTTGTGAGTCTTGGGCTTATCCTCTGCCACGGGCTGCGCGCCCGCGAAGGCATACAATTCCTCCAGCGTGCCGTTGAACAGATTCATATCCACGGCGGCGTTGATGCCATTGACCACGCCCTTGTCGCTGTACTGCCAGAGGGTCCACTTGAACCAGCCTTTGGGCAGGAAAGGCGTCATGCCGGGCGAGTACTGGGTGGGATACTGCGCCAGCCAGAGCGGATAATCCTTGGCCCAGGATGGCGGCCCGCCGCCCAATTCCGAGAAATGGTCCTGCAAAAAATATTGGCCCGAGTAGATGATCGGCTTCCTGCCGAACTCCGCCTCGACCGCATCCAGCCAGGCCTTGGCGCGCGCGATGATCTTCAGCTTCGGCTGGTTATCGTGCGCCTCCAGGTCGAGCACATGCGGCAATTCGCCGTTGTCCTTGGTGGCTTTGATGGCCTTGATAAAAAGTTCGGCCTGTTTCACGGGGTCCAGATTGGGGTGGAAGAAACAATAAGCGCCCCGCAGCAGGCCCGCCGTCCTGGCGCCCGACCAATTCCCGGGGAAGGTCGGGTCCGAGTAGGCGACTCCCTCGGTGGCTTTGACAAAGACGTAACGCTGCCCGGTGGCGCGCACCTTCGGCCAGTCGATCCCAGAATCCCAATATGAGACGTCAATACCTGGTACAGTTGCCATGCACTTCTCCTTTGTGTCGTTGGTTGTCAAAAGGGTAGCATAAAACGGGGGCAATTTCAATGCTCTCATGTTTCTCTACCCGCGCCCTTGAGAGTATGGTATAAAGCAGGCACCCTGCTGTGTACGTGATGCTGCACTCGCGGTTTTGAGCCAACATCCTTGTAAGGGGCTCTTATCTTACAGAAATAACGCGATAGGCCTGAGCCAAGGCGGCGTTTCTGGGTCGGAGCCCAACCTGCCAAAAGCAGGTTCAAAACTTCGCAACACACGGCATGTGCGGGGTTCTTTTATCAAAAAGCTGGAGTGGACCCGATGGTCACTCCAGCTTTTTATTTTAAGGGATGACGCCTCAACCTTCCATGCAGCGCTGGAGGGCTTCCTCCCAGGGCGGGAGACGCAGGCCGAAGTTATGCTCGAAGCGCGAGCAATCCAGGGCTGAGAAGAGCGGACGCGTGGCGGGGGTGGGAAACTCGTCGGTGCGCGCCGGCTGGATGGCCTGGACCCGCTGTTCGGTCCGCCTGGGGTCGTTGGCGAGGATCTGTTTGGCCCACTCGAAGCGGGAGGTATATCCCCAACCTGCCAGATGATAAATGCCGCATTTTTCCTCGATGTAGGCGGGCATATCCTCCCCGCCGCCTGCCAGCAGCAGGGCGGTTGCCTCGGCCAGCATCCGCGCCCAGGTGGGGTTGCTGACCTGGTCGTCGACCACGCGCAACTCGGGTTTCTGGCGCGACCATTCCAGCAGTTTGGCGATGAAACTCTCGCCGCGCATGCTGAAAACCCAGGCCGTGCGGAAGATGAGGTGGTTTGCCCCAGTCTCCTGAATGGCGCGCTCCCCTGCCAGCTTGCTTTGACCATACACGTTGAGCGGATTCGTGGCGTCGCTCTCAACATAGGGACGGCCCATATTGCCGTCGAAAACGTAATCGGTGGAGTAATGGATCAGGCCCGCGCCCAGCGAGCGCGCAACCTCGGCCATCACGCGCGGGGCGCGCTCGTTGATCGCAAAGGCCAGTTCCTGCTCCTGTTCGGCGCGGTCGACGGCGGTGTAGGCCGAGGCGTTGACGATCAGGCGCGGGGCCTGTTCGCGCAGGAAACCTTCGAGCGCGGAGGCATCCCGCAGGTCCAGGTCGTCGCGGTCGACCGCGATCACCTCGCCCAGGGGCGCAAGCGTGCGGCGCAGTTCCCAGCCAAGCTGCCCGTATTTGCCGCCGAACAGGGCGATTTTCAAGAGCGTTTCTCCAACAGGCGGCGCAGGTAGTCGGTGTAGCCGTTATTGGCCATGCCAGCCACCAGCGTCTGCAACTGCGCCTCGCTGATGTAACCCATGCGATAGGCGATTTCCTCGGGACAGGAGATCATCAGGCCCTGGCGTTCCTGCACGGCCTGCACGAAGCCCGCCGATTGCAGCAGCGACTCGTGCGTGCCCGCGTCCAGCCAGGCCACACCGCGCCCAAGCGTTTCTACGCGCAACTTTCCACGTTCGAGGTACAGGCGGTTGAGGTCGGTGATCTCCAACTCGCCGCGTTTGGATGGCTGCATCCCCGCCGCCAGTTCGACCACCTTGGGGTCATAGAAGTAAATGCCAGGCACGGCGAAATTCGATTTCGGTTTGGCGGGCTTCTCTTCGAGGCTCATGACCAGGCCGTTCGCGTCGAAATCCACCACGCCGTAGCGTTCGGGGTCGCGCACCGCGTAGGCGAAGATCAACGCACCCTCCTTGAGAGCCGCGGCGCGGCGCAGCATTTCGGGCAGGCCGTGCCCGAAGAAGATGTTATCGCCCAGGATGAGACAGGAGGAATCGCCGCCGATGAAATCCGCGCCGACGCGGAAGGCGTCCGCCAGCCCCCGCGGCTGATCCTGCTCGACATAGCTGAGACTCAGCCCCCACTGACTCCCGTCCCCCAGCAGGCGCTGGAAGTTGGGCAGGTCCTCGGGCGTGCTGATGACCAAAATCTCGCGGATGCCCGCCAGCATGAGCATGGACAGCGGGTAGTACACCATCGGCTTGTCGTACACCGGCAGGAGTTGCTTGCTCATGACGAGCGTGAGTGGATTCAGGCGCGTGCCGCGCCCGCCAGCCAGGATAATTCCCTTCATGCTTCCTTCTCCCGTTTTTGATAGTTTTGATCGACCCATTTCTGGTAGTCGCGCTGTTTCTGGATCGCATCCATCCAGGCGGAATTGGACAGGTACCACTCGACCGTCGCGCGCAGGCCGTCGCTCAGGGAATGACGCGGCGCCCAGCCCAGGTCACGATTGATCTTGTCGATGTTCATAGCGTAACGGCGGTCATGCCCGGGGCGGTCGGTCACGTACTTGATCAGTCTGGTGTGGGGAATGTTCTCGGAGGCGGGCTGGAACTCGTCCAGCATGTCACAGATGGTCTCGACGATGGTCAGATTGGCGGGCTGGTTGCCCCCGCCGATATTGTAGGTCTCGCCAGGCTGGCCTTTCGTCACGATCAGGTGGATGGCTTCACAGTGATCCTCCACGTACAGCCAGTCGCGGATCTGCTGGCCGTCCCCGTAGACCGGCAGCGGCCTGCCCGTCTGCGCGTTCAGGATCATCAACGGGATGAGCTTCTCGGGGAATTGATACGGTCCGTAGTTGTTGGAGCAGTTCGAGATCGTGACGGGCAGCCCATAGGTGTGGGCGTACGAGCGCGCGATGTGGTCGCTGGAGGCCTTCGAGGCGGCATAGGGCGAATTGGGCGCGTAGGGCGTGGTTTCGGAGAAGGCGGGGTCGTTCGGGCTCAGTGTGCCGTAGACCTCGTCGGTGGAGACGTGATGGAAGCGCACCTGATCCTTCGGCAGCACGGCTTCCTCCAGCCAGAACTTGCGGGCCGACTCCAGCAGGTTGAAGGTGCCAAACACGTTGGCCTGGATAAAGGGTTCGGGGCCAAGGATGGAGCGGTCCACATGCGTCTCCGCCGCAAAGTGGATGATGGTATCGATCTGGTATTGGCGCAGGAGCTGCGGGACGAGTTCCCGGTCGCAGATATCGCCTTGAACAAAAGTGTAACGACCCTCGCCAGGCAGATCCTTGAGATTTTCCAGGCTGCCCGCATAGGTCAACGCGTCCAGGTTGACGACCTGCACGTCAGGCTCGGCCTGAAGAAGATAACGCACAAAATTGGAACCGATGAACCCGGCTCCCCCCGTGACCAACACATGCTTCATAAATCTCTCCTCGATTTGCGGAACGCGGATTTCAGTCCGCATTTTGTTTCGCGGACTGAAATCCGCAATCCAAAAAAATTACTCGTACGTCTCGGCCCGGGAAAGTGGAAGGCCATCCGCATCTTTTTTCGAAAGGGTGGGCGCCGCCCCATCGACCAGCGGCCAGGGAATGGCCAGGGCGGGATCGTTCCACAGCAGGCTGCGTTCGTGCTGCGGGGCATAGTAATCGCTGGTTTTGTAGAGCAGTTCAGCCCGCTCGCTCAGCACGTACACTCCGTGCGCGAAGCCAGGCGGGATCCACAACATTTGCTTGTTGCGGGCGGAGAGCGTTACGGCAACCCAGCGGCCGAAGGTGGGCGAACTGCGGCGCAGATCCACGGCAACATCATAGATCTCGCCCGCCACACAGCGCACCAGCTTGCCCTGCGCCTGCTGGACCTGGTAATGCAATCCGCGCAGGACGCCGCGCGCCGAAGCCGAGTGATTGTCCTGCACGAATTTTGCCGTGATTCCGGTGGCGGCAAAACGATCTTCGCGGAAACTCTCCAAAAAGAAGCCGCGCTCGTCTTCGAAAACCTTTGGGGTGACGAGGATTACATCCCTGATTTCCAGCGGGGTGAATTCCATCTACTTGACCTTCCCCTTTCGATACATGGCAATAATCTGTTTCGGTTCTCCAACCGCCTGCACCTTGCCGTGATCGAGCCACATCACCCGCGAGCACATGGACACGACCGTATCCATGCTGTGGCTGACCAGGAAGGTGGTGGTACCCGAAGCGCGGTAATCTTGCATACGCACCTGGCATTTCTGGCGGAAGGCCTCGTCCCCCACGGAAAGAATCTCGTCGAGGATCAGGATCTCGGGCTCCCACGCGGTGGCCACGGCAAACCCCAGGCGGGCCACCATGCCGCTGGAATAGGTACGCAGGGGCGCCTCGATAAAGGCGCCGATTTCGGCAAAGTCGACGATCTCCTCCATGCGCGCCTGCACTTCGGCCATCGGATGTCCCAGCAGCGTGGCGTTGAGATAGACATTCTCGCGACCGGTTAATTCCGGGTGAAATCCCGCCCCCAGTTCGAGCAGGGGGGATACCCTGCCCCGGATCCATACACGGCCATTCGTGGGCACCAGCACGCGCGAAACAACCTTCAGCATCGTGCTCTTGCCCGCTCCGTTGCGGCCGATGATGCCAAGCGTCTCGCCTTTTTTGACTTCGATATCGATCCCGTCCAGCGCGGTGAATTCCTTGAAGCTGACCTCGCGCTTGAGAATACGGATCATGTATTCCTTGAAGGTGCGGATGCGCACCTCGGGCGCTCTGTACCTTACGGTGACATCCTTAAGGGAAACGACCAGGTCCTGATACATATCCATGTCAACCCGCCTTAGGCCTTGTAGGCAAAGCGATCCGCCCGGCTGCAAAAGAAGACCCAGCCGACGGTCAGCGTCACCAGGGAAATGGCGGCCGCGATCAATAATGTATGCGCGTCCGGCAATTTCCCTTCATAGATCGGCGCCCGAAACAGCTTCACCAGGTAATACATTGGGTTCAGGCCGAAGACCCAGGCGCGCATCGTCGCATCCGAGATGATGTCCTCCGGGTAGAAGATGGGCGTGAAGTACATCCAGGCCGTCAGGATGATCTGGTACATCTCGGACACATCGGGAAAGGAAACCGCCATGGTGGAAAAGATCAGGCCAATCCCAAGGGAAAACGCCGCCAGCAGCAGCATGGACACCGGCAGGAAGAGCACATTCCAGGTGAGCGGAATGTGATTCATCAGGATCACCACCACCAGCGGGACCAGGGAAATTAACAGGTTGACCAGCCCCGTTCCAATGGCGGAGATGGAGAAGGAGGTGCGCGGCATGTAAATGCGATTCATCAGGGCCGCGCCCCACACCATCTGGTGGATGGCTGCGGTGGTAGCCTGGGAGAAGAAGGTCCAGGAAATCAACCCGCTTAACAAGTAGGCGGAATAGCCCTCCACGCGGTGAAACAGGTTCGAAAAGACCAGCGTCATGATGATCATCATGCCCAGCGGCTGGAGCATGGTCCAGGCCACACCCAAAGCGGAGCGTTTGTAGCGGGCAACGATATCGCGGCGAACAAGCTGAAGGATCAAATCTCGATATTGGTACACACCGCGCAATTCTTCGATAATTGCATTTCCACGACGCGAACTGTCGTAAATATCTGGAGCAGAGATCAACGAATTGGTCATATTATCTGTGCTTGCACTCCTTTTTTGGTATCGGCCAATTATACCCAGCGCGGCCACAAATTGCGTCCTTTTGGAAGGATATGTGACCATTGATATGACAGGCCCCTGCACGAAAACAGCCCCCGGGTTGACGGAGGCTGTTCTTGTGACCGACCAGGGACTTGAACCCTGAACCCACTGATTAAGAGTCAGTTGCTCTGCCATTGAGCTAGTCGGCCAAAACGTGCGGGCAGTATTATACCGCAAAGGGTTATTGTGTCAACACGTACGAGCGGGGAATTTTGAAAGTCGCATCCCCACCACTCAACAAAACAGCCCGCAGGGAGTTGACTCCCGGCGGGCTGTCATTTTTACCGATAACTTAGCTGACGGGAGGCAGAGGTTCGTTGTCCAGCGGGACGACCGTCGCGGCCGCGGGTTGGAGCTTGCGTGTGTTGAGCAGGGCCACAGCCACGCCGCCGATGCCCACCAGCCCGAGCAGGAAGGGCGCCAGCCAGCCGAAGCAGGGCACCAGTCCCAGCAGGTTCGTGGCCAGCATGAGCACCAGCGTGCCTGCGCCTGCCACCAGGGGGGCGCTCCAGGTCAGGTGGAAGGATTGGGTCAAACGCTCGCCAACCTCCTGTCCCAGGGCGATCATGCCGAACAACCAGGCCAGGGCCAGCACCACCACACCCAGGAAGGCCACAGGCGAGAGGATGATGGTAACCGCCAGGATGACCAGGGCAAACGGGGCCAGCACCACGGTCAACAGGCCGAAGCCGCCCGCCACCAGGGGCTGGGAGATGACCACGCCGCTCACGCGTTCCATCTGCGGCTGGAGGAACAGGGAGGCCAGCATGGCGATGCCCGCCAGGATGATGGCCGTACCCACGGCCTCACCCAGGTTGCCGAAGAAATTCCAGAACGGATCGATGTTGATCTTGAGGTTGGGATCGGCGCCCTCGGGCGGGGTGGCATTGAGCGGCAGAGATGGGATTACAACGGTCGGCGATCCGACCTCGTTCACGATGTCGCCTGTGATCTCGGCGCCCTCGGCGCGCTCCATGTTGCCGCCGACCATACTGACGTCGCCGTTGATCACGGCCGTTTCGCCCAGCGAGGCGTCGCCGCCCAGCATGGCCACGTCCCCGTTGACCTTGCCATCGATCTGCAGGCTGCCGCCGAACATGGCAACGTCGCCGTTGATTTTGGCGCCCTCCGCCACGGAGGCGTTGCCGCCAAACAGGGCCATGCTGCCCTTCACGGCGGCGCCCTCCTCGATGGTGACGTTGCCGCCAAAGACGACCAAGTCGCCATCCAGGGTTTCGCCCGCAGAGAGCACGTAATTATCGCCGAAGATCACGCGGCCTTCGCGCAGCCCGACCGAGAGTCCCTGCGCCGAAGCGGAGGTGACAGGCGCCAGCAGCATCGCCAGGAAGAGCAGGATGGTCAGTAACTTGTAGGTTGTTTTCATGATTGAACTCCTTGCGGGACGCGGGTGATCCGCCAGATCGAAACCGTCCACAATAGACTCATGCCCGCCAGGGCCGAAGCCAGCACCATCCACACGAAGGGCGGCACAAAACCAGGCACGACACGTAAAAAGACTGAACCGACTTCCGTCAACGCCTGGACGGAGGAAAAGATGAACAGAAGGTAGCCCAGCACGACGTTGATCCACTCGGCGGGTGAGGCAGCCAGGCCTCTCAACAGGGGGAAGGTCAGCAGGACCAGTGCGCCCATCCCCACCAGGGAGAAGATGACGATGCCCCAAAAACGTTTGCGGCGTTCGGCGATGCGTTGGGCGGCCAGCCGCGCCTGGAAGCGCTGCGCGAAGCCGGGGGCGGGCGAGACCATGCGGGGAGTCCGCAGGGCCAGCCCGGTCTCGGCCAGGGCGGTGCAGTGCGAACAAGTCCGCAAGTGGGAAGTCAACTCGCGTTTTTGTTCGGGCGCCAGGGGCAGGTCGTCCAACAGCCAGGATTCAAAAGGCTGGTGATTCATGGGGTCTCCTTTGGGAGCGCGGTTTGGGAGCGTTGCCCTGCCATAGGCCAGCCAGTTCACGGCGGGCGCGGTGCAGGCGGCTCTTGACCGCGCTGACGGTAAGATGGAGCGCTTCGGCGATTTCGGCCTCCGATTGTTCATGCCAGTAGCGCATGACGATGGCGGCCCGGTCGGTGGCGTCGAGGTGGCGCAGCAATCCCTGCATCTGGTCGCGCTCCTCTTTTTTGATGGAGGCGGACTCGGGGATCACGGCGGCGGGATCGGGCAATTCGTAGCCCGCCTCGCCCTCGTCGGCTTCGTCGATGGAAAAGATCGCCAGTTTGCGGCGGCGCAGGCGGTCGATGCAGTAGTGCGCGGCAATGGATAGCAGCCAGGTCGCAAACGGCCTTTTCTGGTCGTAGCGGTGGATGTGCTGAAAGACACGCAGAAAAGTCTCCTGCGCGGCGTCTTCCGCGGCTTCAGGCTCGCCCAACATGCGATAACACAGGTTGTAGACGGGTGTCTGATACGTTTCGACAATATAGGTAAAGGCTTCGTCGCTGCCTTGCTGCGCCTGGATGACCCAGGTCAAGTCGTCGTTCACGCGCGCTCCTTGTACTATCTACCTACTTTTACGCAACGAAACGAGGATGGTTGCAGAATTGGATGGGGAATCTTGCCGGATTTTGGGTGGTTTTGCAACCGAAAGGTCTCTTGCAGTGGAGACCCTTCGCTTTGCTCAGGATGACACACAGCGCCGCTGCGTGTCTTTAATGGTGATGGTGCCCGCCCTCGGCGTCCTCGGGACCGAGGAACTGCCTCAGCCCCCCGAGCCGGTCGGCGTAGAAGGCAAAACCGATGGCCACCGCCGTGGTGAGCGGCACCGCCGCGACCAGTCCCAGCGACCCGACCAGGGTGCGAACGATCTCCTCGGCCACCACCGAGAAATTGACCAGGTAGGCGTAGCTTCCGCGCCCGAGCGAGAACATCAGCAGCATCGGCAGAGAAGCGCCCGCGTAGGCCAGCACCAGCGTGTTGACCGTGGCCGCTACGTGATCCTGCCCAATGCGCATGGCCGAACGATACAGGCCAACGAAGCCGAAATTCGGGTTGGCGTGGTGCAGTTCGAAAACCGCCGCCGCCTGGGTGGTGACCAGGTCATCCAGCACGCCCAGCGCGCCGATGATCATGCCGCCCAGAAGCAACCCACGCATGTTGAGCGGAGTTTGCAGGCTTTGCATCAGGAACATCGTGTTCTCGTCACCCGTGCCGTTCAGGCGCGTGACGATCACGAACAGGACGGACAATCCGCCCGTCAGCAGCAGCACCACGATCATGGACAGGACCGCCGCGTGCGTCTTGAGCGTCCAGCCGTAGGTCAGGTACAGGGTCACGCCCAGCAGGATGGCCGAGCCGATGATGCTGACCGTGAGCGGGTCCTCGCCTGCCAGGATGTGCGGGATGATATAGCCGATAATGACCGCCAGGCTGAAGACCATGCTCAGCAGGGCGCGCAGTCCCTTCCAGCCGCTGATGACCAGGATGGCAACCCCAAAAATGCCTGCCAGCCAGAGCATGGATGTCGAGCGCTCGAAATCCACAAAATAGGCGTTGACCACGTTGTCGGGTGTCTTGCTGATGGTTACCAGCACGCGGTCGCCCACGTCCAGGCGGTAATCATCGCTGCGGATCTGGCGTTTGCCGTAGTCGATCTCCATCGGGACACCCTGGTACTCCCCCTCCGAAATCTCCACGCGCGCGACCTGGTACGGCTGGACCAACCCGCCGAGGTCGATCTCACCCTCCTCGATGATTTGCACCACGCGCGCGCGCACGGTCTCGGACCCGAAGGCGGAGAAATTTCCGTCGGGCAATTCAACGTTCGCAAAGTACGGATAAACGGCCAGGCCGATCACCCCTGCCAGAACGACCACGATCAACCATAGTACTGATTTTTTCAACGGAACCTCACTGACTCAATTCGCGTGAGGTGGCTTCCATTTGCGAGAGGATTGTTGCCACCTGTCCACTGGGCAGGCTGACACGGAACATATGCGTGAAGCCGTCGCCCAACATCACACGCACCAGCCGCCACGATCCCATTTGAGGCTGGAGACTGCCTTCGGAGATCAACTCCACGGCCTGGGTCCATTGCGGGTGGCTGGCCTGGTAATCGGCAAGCTGGGTCATGGTCGAGGCGCGCAGGGGAAAGAGGCCGGTCGTTTTGGCGGCGCGGGCGTCGTTCTCCACTGAGACAAGCCAATCCATGAAGAGCCAGGCCGCCAGCTGCTCCTCCGCGCCCGACCTGAACATGACCAGCGAGGAGCCGTAGATGGGCAGGGCGGGATCGTCGCCGGGGAAGGCCAGCGGTTGCCAGGTGTCGGTGTTGCCCGCCGCGCCAAACGCGCGCGTCACGGACGGGAACTCGGCCAGGTCGGCCGTGACGAACAGGGCGTTCCGCGCCGCAAAGGCAGCCAGCGGATCGGTGTCGGGTGAGGGCATCCAGGCGCAGCCGTCCTCCTGCAATTTGCGGGCAAAGGTGAAAGCGTCGATGTTGTTCCGGGTCATGAAACGGTAATCGTTCCCCTCCAGCACGCCGCCGCCGAAGACCTGCATCCAGGCCAGGGCCGTCATCGCGTCGGTGTCCACGACCCAGCCGCCGAGGGAGTCGTTTTCGGGCAGGCTGTCGGCGGTCATGGATTGTTGGGCGCGACAGGCCTGCTGGCGGAAGTCATCGGGGGAGGCTGGGAGGGCGTCGAAGCCCAATTCGGCCGCCCAGGTCTGGTTCCAGAGCAGGAAGCGGGCCGAACGCTGAAAGGGCAGGGCCAGGCGTCGCTCGCCATCCGCATCCTGCGCCCAGAACACGGCCGGGAAATCATCGCTTTCGGCCCAACTCCAGCCATAGTTGGGATCGGTCACGTAGGGCGACAGATCAACCACAAAGCGCTCGGTATCCCACAGGCGGGCCTGTTCGGGTAGGGCCACCGCCACATGCGGCGCCTCGGAGGTTGCCAGGGAGGTGGTGACGTTATCGTACAGAATGCTGTAATTGACGTTGCCCGTGGCCACCACATCAATGCCCCACGGATTGGAACTGTTGAATTGCCCGACCATCGACTCGAACAGGCTGGCGTCGGTGCCGAACCAGGGATGCGCCACGCGCAGGGTCAGTCCGCGCAGGTTGTCCACCTGGATCTGAATGCCATCGGGCGTGGGCGTCAACGTGGGGGGGATGGGACGGGGCGTGCTGGTAAAAGTCGGCGTGACCGGCGGGGGCGTTGGGGCAGCGCAGGCTGTCAGGAGGAAAGCCAGAAGGGTGAAAAGGCGGAATGTACGCTTCATTGAGTCGGATCGTCGGGGTTAGAAGGACATGGCGGGAACGGGGCTGAAGACCAGCACGAAGATAACAAGCATGACCACGGCCAATATGCGGCGCGGAGGGTCGAGCGTGGTGATCTGGTCGAGCGGCTGGGCCTGCACCCTGCCCAGCCAGAGCAGGATCGCCGCCCACAGCCACCAGCCCATCCAGAATATGCCCAACAGGGCCAGCAGGCCGAGGATGAAGGGATACGCCTGTCTGGCTTTCTCGCCGAACAAGCCATAAACGACGTGCCCGCCGTCCAGGGTGCCCACGGGCAGCAAATTCAGGGCGGTAACAAGCAGGCCCGCCCACCCCGCAAAGGCCACGGGATCGATCATCACATCCATGCCGCCCAAGGGGACAGGGCCGCCCGTGAAGAAGTATCTCAGCCAGTACAGGATGGGAGCCTGGCCGTGATAATCCGCAGGCGCCGGCAGGAGCTGCCCGAAGCGGAGATATTTCATGCCGAGGTACAGCAGGGAGTTACCTTCGAGAAAGCCGTCGCTGCCGCAGGTGTAGGAGCCGTCTTCCAAAAAGTTCGCATCAAAGCAAAGTGCGCTCTCATTGGCCTGCGGGGCTGGATAAAGCGTATCGTTCACCACATCCACGTGCGAAAGGGAGAGTCCCAGCCAGAGAACAGGGATGGCCACGATCAAGCCCGCCAGCGGGCCTGCGATGCCGATGTCGAACAGGATGCGCTTGTTCTTCGGGACACCCTGCATGAAGATCGCCGCCCCCAGCGTTCCCAGCGGACTCAACTGCGGCGGCAATGGGATGAAATACGGCAGCGTGGCGGGCGTCTTGTGATAGCGGCTGACGAGATAATGCCCGAACTCGTGAAAGAGGAGGATGCTCAACAGACTCAAGGCAAAGGGCCAGCCTTGCAGCAACGCCTGGAACCAGGCCAGCACCTGTTCGCCAAAACCAGCAGTGCTCGATACGAGGGGTTCGGCGCCGGCCATCAGCGAACCAGTCCACAACACGGTCAGCACGGTCAGGAGGAACAGCGCCAGGTTCACGGCGATGTTGGCGGGTTTCGGGTCGGCCAGGCGCGGAATGAGCATGATCACATGCTGCCCATCCTCGATGCGGAAGAGCGGGGTAATGCCATACGGATACAACGCGGCCGACAGTTGGTCATACGCCTGGGCGGAATCGTCCACCAGGAGTTGTCCGCGATAACGGACGATGTACTGGCGCGGGTCGCCCGCGGTCACATCGTCAATGCGGAAGATGCGCGAGACAAGGGAAGTAAGGATTTCAGTTTCGGGGTAGGACATGCAACACCTTGTAAAAACAAAGAATGTGGACAATAAACCCAATATTGTTCATTGTCCACCGCTCAAACATAGGCGGGAGTGGATGGGAGTCGAACCCACCGCGGCCCGCAACGCGACCCGCCACAGGTTTTGAAGACCAGGAGACCCACCGGGACCTAACCACTCCCGCGGTCAAGGATACCCGATGCAGGGTGGATGCGCAAGGAAGAGATCAGGCTGGGCTAGGAAGCCCGTACCTGCTCCCAGACCTGGCGCAGGTAATCGAGCAAATAAGGGAACAACATGGCCGAGATGACAACAAAAACCAGCACCGCCAGCATGACCAATCCCCCGCTCCACATGCCGACCTGGGCCAGGCGGCGTCCGCGTTCGCTCTTCTGGCGGACTTCCCGCAGAGCAGAGGAACCCATCCACAGGGAGGCCAGTCCCAGCAGGGTGGCGGCGGGGTAGCACACCAAGGCAGTCAGCGGAATGGGCGCGACGCCAATGCAGAAAGAGATCGCCGTCAGCACGGCCAGCAGGAAACTCAGGACGGCCCGCGTGTTGAGCGGGGGCTGCGGCTGCATGTCCATCAGGCGATCCAGTAGAAATTGACCCAGCCCGCAAAGTAGATCACCTGCAGGGCAAAGAAGACGGCCCGCAGGGCATCATAGGCGTTGCGGTTTTCCAGTTTCTCCCCCAGCAGGATGAAGACCGGGAAAATGATAAGCATGTAACGCGAGACCGAAACCAGCAATCCCGTGTACACAGGCAGGAAACACAACAACAGGGCGGCGACACCATAGGCTTTGGTCGGCCACTTCCACAGCAGGTACAGACTGCACAACAGGAAAACCAGGAAGATCACCAGATCGATCTTGAACACGTCGAGGTGGGGAGCATATAAATTGCGGAAGGGATCGTTGACGTTGTCCGCGCTGATGCGGCCCCAGGCCGACATGGCTTCGAACATTGCGAAGACACGCCCCGATTTGAGGTACAGGGAATAAAAATGCGCCAGCAACGCCAGCGGAGCCAGCGCGAACCAGCCCACCGAGGGACGGATCTCCCGCCAGTTCCATTTGCGCTGCTCCATGTACAGCCAGGCCAGGCCAACGACGAGCGCCGCGCCCTGGGAGCGGGTCAACACGCCCAGGGCGGCGACAATGCCCACGCCCAGCCAGTTTCCGCGCATGGCGAAGGTGAATCCCAGCACGGCCAGGAAGAGGAACAGGCTTTCGGTATAGAAACTCGAAAAGAAGAAGGCGGACGGGAAGACGAACAGCAGGCCCAACGTGCGACGGGCGGTCGGCTCGCTGAAATTCAAATCGACGAAGATGAGGCGGTACAACAAAGCCATCGCCGCCAGGAACAAAATATTCGAAAGGATCAATCCCACCAAAATGTAATAAGCGTTTGGCAGGTCCAATCCCAGCCAGCCCAGGCTTTTGACCAGATAGGGATACAGCGGGAAGAAGGCCATGTTGCTGTAGGACTGGGTCAGGTCGGCGGAAGGTTGGTAGCCACCCTGAATAATGGACATATACCAGGCCGAGTCCCAGCGCGCAAACATATCGAGCAGGAAATATTTCGTGAGAAAAAATCCGCGCTCGAAGTATTTGGTGTAATTGGGATTCGTAACATAATTGCCGTAGGCGAAATAGCCCACCAACACCCATACTGCGCGCGTGACCAGGAACGGCAGCAGGATCAAATTCCAAAACCAGCGCGGCGAAGCATTGGGAATGTCGAATAATTGTTTGACGCGAGCGGGAAGGTTCTGCACGGTGGACATTGCAAAAATTATAACATCGGGGATTTGACAGCCCGTAGCGCAATTTGCCAATTTGCACTACAACAGCGATTCGAGCAAGATGATCGTTAAACAAAAGCCACCATCCTAAGATGGTGGCTTTGTGGCTGTCGGGGCGAGAGGATTTGAACCTCCGACCTCTTGCACCCCATGCAAGCGCGCTAGCCGGGCTGCGCCACGCCCCGATTGAGCGAAGGGCATTATAGTCGCATTATCGAAATTTTGCAAACGCAATTTGCCACCAATTTCTGCGAGGCAGGTTGTGACTTTATTCCCCCGGCAATATGCTAAAATAAGATACTTGGAGTAGCCATGTCAGATATGATAGAAGTCGTTATTGATAGTGTCCGCGTCAGCCTGATGTCGCCACAACGCGTGGTTGTGCTGAGACAACAGGGAGCAGATCGCTATCTGCCCATCTGGGTTGGGCCGTACGAGGCCGAGGCCATTACTGTTGCCTTGCAGGAAATCGAGATGAGCCGCCCGCTTACCCATGATCTGCTCAGGAACATTTTTGTCGCGTTCAATGCGCGCGTCAAGCGCATCGAGATCATCAACCTGCAGAACGATATCTTCTACGGAAATATCGTCGCCGAGGTCAACGGCATTGAGACCAACATCGACTCGCGCCCGTCTGATGCCATTGCCCTGGCCGTGCGCACCCACGTTCCAATCCTCGTCCACCCGAGCGTCATGGATTCGGCCGGCATCATCCCCGAACAGGATATGCCCAGCGTCCCGCCTCCCGCCGAGTCCAAGTCCAAGGGTCCCGCCCCTGAGATCTCGGGCGACCGCCTGTCCATTTTCGAAGACTTCCTCGATAAACTGGATCTCGATAAATTGGATGACAAGGACAAACCAGACGCTCCGCCACCTCCGACCAAGAACTGACCCCATCCCATGACTGACCTCTTTCCCCCGGAAGCCCCCTACGGGGATGAAAAAGCCGCCGCCCCTGCCGCACCGAGCATACCGCATAGTCGGGAAGCCGAAGAAGCCGTTGTCGGGGCGGTGCTGATTAACCCCGAGGTATATTACGACGTCGCCCAATTCCTCATCGCGGAGGATTTTTACATCCACCGCCACAAATGGATTTGGGACGCGTTTACACGCCTGCACGAACAGCGCATCCCCGTCGACCTGCTGACCGTCAGCGAGGAACTTGACCGCGTCAATCAACTGGCCGAGATCGGCGGCCCCGCCTACCTGACCTCGCTGGTCAACCAGGTGCCATCCTCGCTCAACGCTGAATCCTACGGCCGCATCGTGGAGGGGCACTCCATCCGCCGCAAGATGATCAACGCGGCCAATCAGATCGCATCCCTGGCATACGATGAAAAATCCGCGGTGGACACGGTCATGGATGAGGCCGAGAAGGCCATCTTCAACGTCAGCGAGCGGCGGCTCAAGCACGACATCCAGCCCATCCGCGAAGTCCTGAGCGATTTCTACGACCGCATCGACGATCTGGCCAAACGCCCCGAAGACATCATGGGCGTGCCGACAGGCTTCATCGACCTCGACCGCCTGCTGAACGGCCTGAACCAGTCGGACCTGATCATCATCGCGGGCCGCCCTGGTCAGGGTAAGACGGGCTTTCTGCTCTCCATCGCCAAGAACGCCTCCCTGACGCACAAGAAGCACGTGGCCATCTTCTCGCTGGAAATGTCCAACGAGCAGGTGGTGCAGCGTCTCATCGCCCAGGAAACGGGCATCGACTCACAGCGTCTGCGCTCGGGCAAGTTGACCGAGGCCGAGTGGCCGCTCTTCACCCATGCCATCGAGGTTTTCTCCGATACCAAGCTCTTCCTCGACGATACGCCCGCCATCACCCCGCTGGCGCTGCGCACCAAATGTCGCCGCCTGCACATGGAATACGGCCTCGACCTGGTCATCATCGACTACCTCCAGTTGATGGGGGGTGACACCCGCAACGATAACCGTGTGCAGGAAGTCTCGTACATCTCGCGCAACCTCAAGATCCTGGCGCGCGAGTTGAACGTGCCGGTGCTGACCGCCGCCCAGTTGAGCCGCGCCGTCGAGCAACGCTCGGACAAGCGGCCGGTGCTGTCGGATCTGAGGGAATCGGGATCATTAGAGCAGGACGCCGACATCGTGATGTTCATTTATCGTCCCGACCAGTACGAGAAGGACACGACCAAGCAGAATGTGGCCGAGATCATCGTGGCGAAGCATCGTAACGGACCGGTCGGCAGCGTGGAGATGATCTTCCGCGGCGCGCTGGCCAAGTTCGAGAACGCGGCTACGAAGCATGTGACGTTCGATACGTAAGAACCATGTCGCTGCTTCGGGCCGGTCTCGATGCGCAAAGAGTGTTACCCGACTACAGCCCTCGCAATGACATTTGCATAATATGAAAACCTTCAACGGCTTTAACTCCACGGAAACCTTCACGTCCATGCCAGATACTTTGTTCCGCGAACTACTGGCGGAGATCGAGGATGCGGACGAGTTGAAGGCCACCCTGCACGCGTTGTGGCGGATCGAGCACCAGGAGGGACAACTCCGCTTTTTGCGGGTAGAGGAGTTCGGTGGATTCGCTTCGGGCGTGGACAAGGCCGTCTCGCGCGGGAGCCTGCTCAAGGTCCAGACCGGGGACGGGACCTTCATCCTGCTCAACAGTCCACGCGGACGCATGGCAGCGGAAGCCATCCAAAGCGGCAGGATCGACCCGGCGGATGTCCATCACATGCCGCCCGTGGAACATCCGAATGTGTTCAAGCTGTACGAGGAAAATATTGGTGCGTTGACCCCGCTGATCGCGGACATGCTGCGCGAGGCCGAGGGCGAGTATCCCCAGCCCTGGTTCGCGGAGGCCTTCGAGATCGCGGTGGCGCGCAACGTGCGGAACTGGAAATATATCGACGCGATTTTAAGACGGTGGAAGGATAAAGGGAAAGATGAAAGAAAAGATCAGCAAAACGCTGGCAAGAATGTCGGGCGATACACCGAAGGAGAGTTTGCCGAATACCTCGGAGGCGGCGAGGACGACACTCGGTGACCCGAACTGTCCGCACTGTGGGGGTGCGGGCTATGTGCGCTACGATGTGCCCGTGGGCGACCCGCGCTTCGGGCGGCTGGAGTCTTGCCTGTGCCGCAGCGCGGACGTGGCCGATGGGGCGCGTCAGCGCCTGTTCGAGTTGAGCCGCCTCGACCGCCTGAGCCACCTGACCTTCGAAAATTTCGAGACGCGCGGCAACAAGAACGCCAGGTTCATGACGCCGCAAGATGTGCATAACCTGCAGGCCACCCGCGAGATCACAGAGGATTTTGCACGCGCGCCGCAGGGCTGGCTGTTGATGGAGGGCGGATACGGCTGCGGCAAGACGCATATCGCGGCGGCTATTGCCAATTTTGCGGTTTCGATGGGCCGCCCCACACTCTTCATCACCGTGCCCGACCTGCTCGACACCTTGCGTTTTTCCTACAATGATCCCGAGACCACCTTCGAGGCGCGCTTCGAGGAAGTGCGCAACGCGGATTTGCTCGTGCTGGATGATTTCGGCACCCAGAACGCCACGGGCTGGGCGCAGGAAAAGCTGTTCCAAATCATGAATTATCGCTACATCAACAAGCTGCCGACGGTCATCACCACCAACCTGATGCTGGACGAGATCGAGAGCCGCATCCGCTCGCGCTTGCAGGATGAGGAATTCGTCAAGCACATCCGCATCACGGCGCCCGACTTCCGCCGCCCCACCGAGACGAGCAACCCGGGCATCTCGATGCTGTCGCTGCCCGAGATGAAGGCCATGACCTTCAAGTCTGTCGAGACGCGCGAGGATGAACTCGGCAAGGAGAACGTGACCACCGTCGTGGCCGAGAAGCAGGACAAGTTCGGCAACAAGTACAAGGAAAAGGAAATCCAGCGCGTCAAAGTGACACAGGAGGATTTGAAGACCCTGCGCAAGGCCGTCCATGCCGCGGTGGCGTTTGCCGAGGAACCCGAAGGCTGGATGGTGCTGTTGGGCGGATCCTTCTGCGGGAAGACGCACCTGGCGGCATCCATCGGCAACTACCGCATCGACCTGGGCGGACAAGCCATTTTGGTCGAGGTGGGCGACCTGCTCGACTACCTGCGCCAGACCTTCAGCCCCAAATCGGATGTTTCGTTTGACCGCCGTTTCCACGAGATCAAATCCACCCCCCTGCTGATCCTCGACGACCTGAAGGAAAGCGGCGCCAGCTCCGTGTGGGCCGAGGATAAACTCTATCAGGTGCTCAACCACCGCTACTACGCCCACCTGCCAACCGTCATCACCTCCACGCTCAAGCCGGACGCGTTCGCGGTCAATTATCCCGGCCTATGGAACAAGATCCTCGACGCGGCCAAGAGTCAGGTGCATGTGATTGATATGCCGCCCTATCGCAGGATGACGAAGGGGAAGGCGGCGGGGCATAGGAAAAAGTAGGATGCGGTAAAGCGCAGGCCGCAGAATGGTAACCCTCTTTTTTCCGCCCTTGAAATTGGTTCCGCTTCGAGTCCCGTGGAGTCCCTGTGCAAGGCGGGGAAAATCGAGTTGAAAAAAGAGTAAAATAAAAGCATGGAACAGAAACGACTGCGTCGAATCTTGCGCGCCTTGCAGAAAGAACTAACTGACACACTGGGCGAACGCGTGGAGAAGATCATTCTCTACGGTTCCCAGGCGCGCGGCGACGCGCGGGACGATTCGGACATCGATGTCTTGGTTGTTCTCAAAGACGATTTCAAACACGGGGAAATGTTAAAAAAGACATCAAGAGCGGTGGCGAAATTATCCCTGGACAACAATGTGGTAATTTCAAGGGCATTCGTAACGAACCAACAATATGAGCAAAGTAAAATGCCCTTCCTAATGAATGTCCGCCGCGAGGGGATTGCAATATGACGCCCGAGATCAAGGAATTACTCGAACGGGCAAGGTTGAGTCAAAAAGCCGCCGCCAATTTATTGCGCGACGATTTTGCCAATTTCGCCGCTTCACGCGCCTACTACTCCATGTTTTACGTGGCGCAGGCGTTGTTGCTTTCCAGGGAGTTGAGTTTCTCCAGCCATTCGGCGGTCATTGCCGCGTACGGAAAAGAGTTCGCCAGGACAAAACTGCTTGATCCAGAATTTCACCGTCTGCTGATCGAGGCGCAAGATAAGCGAAATATCGGGGATTATGGCATGATCGGTGAGATAGAAGAAGGCGAAGCCCAGGAAATCATAAACTGGTCGAAAAAATTCTTGAAGGCCGCAGAGAAGTATCTCACGCAGGCATTTTAAGCGGGCAACCTGCTCAACTCCTGCGCCAGTTCCGTGTGGCTGTGGACCCTCGATATGCCACCCTATCGCAGGATGACGAAGGGGAAGGCGGCGGGGCGTAGGAAGAAGTAGGATTATGGATGAGGCCCAACACCAAAAACACGAACAATGGATAAGCGAACTAGTCGCGAAGGAATTGACGCCGCACGGTGATTTACTTCCTCCCTGGCAGCGACACCCTGAAATACCGCGATATTCCATTGGCTGGCGGATGGGGTACGGGGAAGCTTATATGATTGCTTGGGACAAATGGATGGAGGGAATGAGCCTGGAACAACTCAGCGAGTATTTCCGAAAATACTCTCCAATTCCCGTTGAATGGCTGGATTGGGTGGCAGGTCGTTGTGGTCAAGACGATATTGACAACGATATGGCTTCAGCTAATGGCAACTTTTCTGGAATCCGCTGGCTCGAACAGCAAGGACTGGCTACTTTTTCCGAGTTCAAAACCTGGTACGATGAAAATTGGGAAAAGTAAAATCTGGATCACAAGCAAGCGTGCTTCAAACCAAAAGGCGGCCTGACGGCCGCCTTTTGTCATTCTGCTTCCCTCGCAATCACCTCTTCCAGCGAAACTTTCAACGCCTTCGCCAGCGCGGACAGGGTGTCCGCGCTGGCCTTGCGGTTGCTCATTTCGCCTTCCTTGATTGACACCCCGTCCCAAATCCATGATGATAAATATTTATCAAAAAATTGATAAATATCTTGTCAACCCCGTACCTCGATGATAGAATTTAGATAAATTCAGTCTGATTTAGATTGATTTTCCTTATCCTACCCCACGAGGTGTACATGCTTCCCTCTTATTTACTGTCCCTGCGCGAAGGCATCGAAGCCGCCCTGATCATCGGCATTGTCATCGGCGCCCTGCGCAAAATCCACCGCACTGACCTGGCCCCCGCCCTGTGGTGGGGTGTGTTAAGCGCCGCCGTGGTCAGCATCCTGGCTGCTGTTTTATTGACTCTCTTCGGCCTGGAGTTGGAAGGCTCCGCAGAGAAAATTTATGAGGGCGCGACCATGCTGCTTGCGGCGGGCATCCTGACCTGGATGATCTTCTGGATGAGTCAGCAGGCGCGCACGCTCAAGGCCGAATTGGAGGAGGGTGTCAGCAAGGCCGCCGCCTCCACGGGCCGACGCGCCATCTTCTGGCTGGCCTTTGTGGCCGTCGTCCGCGAGGGCGTCGAGCTCGCCCTCTTCCTGACGGCCTCCATCTTCGCGACCGACGTTCTGCAAACCGCCATCGGCGCGGCGCTGGGATTGGGCACGGCCGTCCTGCTGGGCTGGTCGATCTTCGCGGCCATCGTCCGCCTGGACTTGCGCCGCTTCTTCCAGGCGACAGGCATCCTGCTGATCCTCTTCGCGGCGGGACTGGTGGCGCACGGGGTACATGAGTTCAACGAAGTCAACCTCATTCCCGCCGTGGTTGAACACGTCTGGGATGCCAATGCCTTTCTGCCCGCGGAGTCGATCCTGGGGCAATTCATGAAGGCCCTGTTTGGATACAATCCCACCCCCGCGTTGACCGAGATGATCGCCTACTTCGGCTATATGCTGACTGTCGCGCTGACCCTGCGCGGGGGGCGGAAAAAGTCCGAGGGAACTGCGACCCAGCCCCAGGCGTAGTCTGAGCCAGAATCAAACAGCCCGACGAGACATCCCGTCGGGCTGTTTTCGTCATCTGCTTATGGCTCGTAGATAATCAGATTATCGAACAGGATGCCGACGTTCGGCTCATCGAAGGTGCCCACGATCAGGCCGACGTCGCCCGTGGCGAAGCTATTATCCGTGACGGTGGAGACCTGCTGGTTGTTGACGTACAGGGTCAGCGTGGAACCGACACAATCCGCGCGGATGTGGTTGGCGGCTCCGCCTGTGATGATCTCCGAACTGGGCTGCATCTTGTCGGAGGTCAGGTAGCTCAACTGTCCAGCCAGATATTTACCAATCACCTGGTATCCGTCGCTGGAAATGATAAAGAAGTAGAAATTATCGTCATCCACGAAGCGGCAGACAACGCCAAAGCTGTTGTCATCGGGGCCAATGGACTTGCTGGCATCCACCTCGATGCGGACATCGCCGAAGGACTCGCCCGGGTGCGCCCAGACGTCCTGGTTGGCGGTAAAAGCCTGGAGCAGGTACTGCCCGTTGTCGTAACTGGCCGACTTTTCCGAGTCGGCCGTGGCCGGCCAGCCGCTGTCGGCATTCGAGAAATCATCCTGGTACTGAACTCTGGCCACCGGGTTTTGAGCGGCGGGGGTCGGATTCCCGAGACCACTGATGGCGCTGCAAGCCAGGCTGGCCAGCACCAACACCGCAATTGCCAATAATATTTTTTTCATCTCTCACTCTCCTTGTTCGTTAAATTTGATGTGCCAAGTATAAGATTTTATACCAAATCGTCTATCCCACCATAAGGTGATTTTCCCGCCTTTGGTGTTGGCGACGCTGGAAGCCATTTTTCTTGACAAACCCATCCAAGGCGGTAAAATGGGAGGAACAGCGGGACAACCCGCTTTCATTTACAGCCCAATTTAGTGTAAAAAATACACTAAAGGATTCCCATGAGACAATTGCCCCTCCCCACTTTCTTCGACCCACGGAACGCAGACCAGGTCTGGCGCGTCCCCTATGAAAAGCGCGCCTCCCAGGCCCTGGCCTGGAACGAGAAGCATGGTTTGAAATCCGTCGCCGCCGACAGGAGCCGCATCTGGCTGCTACTGGTGGATACCCAGAATACTTTCTGTCTGCCCGATTTCGAGTTGTTCGTGGCGGGCCGCAGCGGGCGCGCCGCCGTGGACGATACCGTGCGCCTGTGCGAATTTATCTATCGCAACCTGGGGAACATCTCCCAGATCACCGCCACGCTCGACACCCACATGTCCATCCAGATCTTCCACGCCATCTTCCTCGTGGACGCGAACGGCGCGCATCCCGCCCCCTACTCGCAGATCGACGCCGCGGACGTGCGCTCGGGCAAATGGAGATTCAATCCCGCGCTGGCAGGCCCGCTGGATGTCTCGCCCGAATACGGGCAGGAGATGCTGCTGCATTACGTGACGCAACTGGAGTCCAGCGGAAAATATGCGCTGACCATCTGGCCGTATCATGCCATGCTGGGCGGCGTGGGGCACGCCCTGGTCTCCTCGGTGGAGGAGGCGATCTTCTTCCACTCCATCGCCCGCACGGCGCAGACCCGCTTCGAGGTCAAGGGTGACCACCCCTTCACCGAGAATTATTCCGCCATCGGCCCCGAGGTGCAGACCGGCCCGATGGGCGAAACCCTCGAACAGCGCAATCCCAAATACGTGGACACCCTCCAGGAAATGGATGCGCTCATCGTGGCGGGACAGGCCAAAAGCCACTGTGTGGCCTGGACGCTGGCCGACCTGCTGCAAGACATCCGCCACATGGATGCGTCGCTCGCCAGGAAAATCTACCTGCTCGAAGACTGCACCTCGCCCGTGGTCGTCCCTGGCGCGGATTTCACCCACGCCGCCGACCAGGCCTATGCCGAATTCGCCGAGGCGGGCATGCACATCGTCAAATCCACCGATCCCATCGAGACCTGGAAGGATTTCCCCACCCCATGACCGACCTCACGCGACTGTCCAAGTTTGTCTCGACCATCCTGCGGCACCGCGCCAGGGATTTCGGCGTGGAGTTGGACGAGCGCGGCTTCACCGATTACGCCGCGCTGCGCGTCCTCGTGCAAAGCCGCTCCCATGACCAGTACACGGATGCAGACTGGGACACCATCGTCAACAAAAGCGCGGACGGCAAGAAACGCTTCGAGGTGGCCGATGGCCGCATCCGCGCGTTGTACGGTCACAGCCGCGTCAACCCCATCCTGTACGAACCCGTGACGCCGCCCGAGGTGCTGTATCACGGCACCAACGCCCAGGCCGCCAAAGCCATCCGCCGCGAGGGCCTGCGCTCGATGAAGCGCCAGTACGTTCATCTTTCGGCCAACACGGAGCGGGCCATGAACGTCGCCCAGCGACGGGCGGACGAGACGGTCCTGCTGGTCATCCGCGCGGGCGAGGCGCATCGCAGCGGCATCGAGTTTTATTGTCCAGAAGCCGAACACTACCTGGCAAAGTCCATCTCTGTCACTTTCATAGATTTCCCCGAGGCCTGATCCATGTCCATTTTCGACGGCAAACGTCTGACCAACGACACCTTCAAGCTCGACATCGAAAGAATGCGCCAGGGTTGGTATTCCGACAAATACTTCGAGAACATCAACCACATGCTGACCGCCCTTTCGGCGGAAGGCTACATCTACAGCGGACAATACCCCAACCTGCCCGAAGGCCTGTCGCCCGAAGGCATCGCCGTCGGCGACATCGAGGTGGAGATGCAGTGGTTCACGCGCCGCGTCGGCGACTCCATCGTGGTCGGCGTGGACAAGGCCCTGGCCATGCTCCGTCATTGCACGGGCTGCTTCGACGGCGACCGATTCGTGGACACCTCCGACCGCCTCGAAGTGTGGGCCGTCCACGACGGCGACTTCGTCCGCTCGGACGGCAACCCGCTCAACGTTCAGCCTGTGCTCAGGGTGCGCGGCCGCTACCGCGACTTCGCCCTGCTGGAAACGCCCACCCTGGGCGTTCTCACTCGCTCCAGCCGCGTGGCGACCAACGTGTACGAAACGATGGTGGCGGCGCGCGGCAAGCCCGTGCTGTTCTTCCCCGCCCGCTTCGACCTGCACGAAGCCCAGGCCGCCGACGGCTACGCCTACAGCCTCGCCGTCCAGCGCTTCAACCGTGACCACGCGCGCGACCTGGGTCCCTTCGTCTCGACCGACGCGCAAGGCGACTGGTGGGGCGGCGCGGGCGGCGGGACGGTGGCGCACGCGGCCATCGCCTCCTTCCTGGGTGACACGGCCGATGCCATGATGGCCTTTTCGCGCGTGCTGCCCGCCTCCATTCCGCGCATTGCGCTGGTCGACTTCAACAACGACAGCGTGCGCGATGCCCTGCGCGTGCTGGATGCGCTCTTCATGCGCTACCGCGAGTTGATGGATGCGGGCCAGAAGGAGGAGGCGGCAAAGTACATCCTCTACGGCCTGCGCCTGGATACGAGCGGAAGCCTGCGCGACGTGTCAGTCCTGCCGCTGGGCGACCCCGCCCTGGACCTGGGCGTAACTCCGCGCCTGGTGTTCAACGTGCGCCAGGCGCTGGATTCCGCCTGGGAGCGTTGGGACCTGCCCTCCTCCTGGCGGGAGACCGCCAGGGACTACTGCCGCAGCGTGAAGATCGTTGTCTCGGGCGGATTCAATCCCGAGAAGATCCGCAAGTTCGAAAAACTGGGCGTGCCCGCCGACATCTACGCGGTCGGCTCGTACCTGTTCAACAACAGCGGCCCCACCGTCACCGACTTCACCGCCGATGTGGTGCGCATCAAGCTCCACGGCGAATGGCGGGATATGGCCAAGATCGGGCGCAGGCCCTGTGAAAATCCAAACCTGGAACGGGTATGGTAAACGCAAGCGGCGGGCCAAATGGCCCGCCGCTTTTTTTGCCGACAATGATGTTGCCAGCCCTGTCCGTTTCTACTTTTTCTGATCCTTCCAAAATTCATCGTCCGTGGATTTGATCTCGGTCATCTCGCCCGTGGCAATGAAGATGGTGCGCTCGCAGATATTGGTCACGCGGTCGGCCACGCGCTCCAGGTTGTGCGCCACCCACAACAGCCAGTTGGCGCGTTCGATGGATTTCGGGTCCTGGATGACGAAGGTCATCAACTCGCGATAGACCTGGAGGTACAGCATATCCACCTCGTCATCCTCCTGGGGAATGGCGCGGGCGGCCTCCACATCCTCGTTGACGAAGGCGGTCAGGGCGCGGTGCAGCATGTCCACATCCTTCTGGGCCATGCGCGGGATGTCGATCAACGGCTTGAGCAGGGGCTGGTCGCCCATGCGGATGTTGATGTTGGCGATGCCCTTGGCATAGTCACCCATGCGCTCCAGCTCGGAGATGATCTCCATGGTGGAGGCCAGCAGGCGCAGATCGTGGGCCATCGGCTGCTGGGTGGCGATCAAGATCATCAACTGGCTTTCGATGTCGAAGCGCTTCTGGTTGATTGCGCGGTCATCTTCCAGGATCGTTTGCGACGCCTTGATATCCCGTTTCTTGAGCGCTTGAACGGAGTTCAGGATGGCCTGCTCAGCCATGCTGCCCAACATCAACACATCGTCCTTCACCTGCTGTAATTCAGTTTCGAACGTTTTCCGAAGCATAAATTCCTCTTTTCCAATCAGGCGTTACACCCCGATTGTACTATTATTCTGGCGTAATCCCCTGACCCGCCAGCCATTTCCGCAAACGCACCTCGATTTCGTCGCGCACCAGGCGGGTGGCGGCAAGGCGGGAGGCGGCATCACCATCGAATTTGGCAGGGTCATCGAAGGGCCAGTGTTCGTGTTGTCCCATGGTCAAAAAAATTGCTGGGCAATTCTGTTCGGCATCCGCGCAAACGGTAATCACATGCGCGAAATTGACCTTGCCCAGGTATTCCCTTACAGACTTCGACCACTGCTGGGAGATGTCGATGCGGGCTTCGAGCATGGCTTCCTGAACCTCGGGAAGGATGCTGCCTTTGGGTTCGACACCGGCGCTGAAGACCTCAAAATATTCGCCCGCCAGCGAACGCAGCCAGCCTTCCGCCATCTGGCTGCGGGCTGAGTTGCCTGTGCAAAGAAAGAGCACTTTTGGTTTACTCATGGCATTTTACCTTTCGAAATGTGCACAGCATTCAAGCGTGCCGGCAAAGCATGGACGGCTTATTTGTTCGCTGCCTATCCAAAACGCCCGGTCACGTAATCTTCGGTGCGCTTATCCTTAGGATTGGTGAAGATACGGGTGGTCCCGTCGAACTCGATCACGCCGCCCGCGCGGCGCTCGTCGATCATCATCATGGCGGTGTAATCGGAGGCGCGCGCCGCCTGCTGCATGTTGTGCGTGACGATGATGATGGTGTAGTTCTTCTTCAACTCCTGCATCAACTCTTCGATGCGCAGGGTCGAGATGGGATCGAGCGCCGAGGCGGGTTCGTCCATCAAAATGATCTCGGGCTGGATGGCAATGGTGCGCGCGATGCACAAACGCTGCTGCTGGCCGCCCGAAAGCGCATAGGCGCTTTCCTGAAGTTTATCCTTCACTTCGTCCCACAAGGCCGCGCTGCGCAGGGATTGTTCCACCAGTTCATCCATCTTGCCTTTGAAACCGTTGATGCGGGCGCCCCAGGCGATATTCTCGTAGATGGACTTGGGAAAGGGGTTCGGCTTCTGGAAGACCATGCCGATCTTGCGGCGCACCTCCACGGGGTCGATTTCCTTGCCGTAGAGGTTCTGTCCCTGCAACAGCAGTTCCCCGCTGGCGTGGCAGCCAGGCACGAAATCGTTCATGCGGTTGAAGGCCCGCAGCAGCGTGGATTTGCCGCAGCCGGAAGGGCCGATGATGGCGGTGATCTTCTGTCTCTCAACCTTCATGCTGACGTCCTTCACAGCCGTGAAGTTGCCGTAATGAATGGAGAGTTCGTTCGTTTCGATTGCGTAATGATTTTCCATGATTCACTTCCACAAGTTGGGGGTTACCATCTTCTCTGGAAACGGTTGCGAAGCAGGATCGCAGTGGCGTTCAAAGTCAGGAGAAGCGCAAGCAGGACCAGGATGGCGCCCGCGGCGATGGCATGAAATTCGGATTGGGCGCGGGTCGTCCACTGGTAGATCTGGATGGGCAGGGCGGTGAATTTCGAGAACGGACCGTCCGGGTCCAGGCTGATGAAGGTGGAGGCGCCTACCACGATGAGCGGGGCCGTTTCCCCCAGCGCGCGGGACAGGGCCAGAATGGTCCCGGTCAGAATGCCAGGCAGCGCGTTGGGCAGGACGTGATGCCAGATCGTCTGCCAGCGCGTCGCGCCCACGCCAAAGGCCGCCTGCCGCAGGGATTCGGGCACGGCCTTGATGGCCTCCTGCGCGTTGATGATGATCAGCGGCAGGACGAGGATTCCCATCGTCAGGCCTGCGGCCAGCACGGTGCGCCCGTTCGAGTCGGTCACGCCAAACATGCTTCCGCTGGTGAACGGCTCCAGCACGCGGACAAAGAGGGCCAGCCCGAGCATCCCGTACACAATGCTGGGCACGCCCGCCAGGTTATTGATATTGGTCTGGATGGTTTTCGTCAACCAGTTCCTGGGCGCATATTCCTGGAGGTAGACCGCCGCGCCGGTGCCAACCGGCAGGGCAAACAGGAGCGCAATGCCCACCAGCCACAGGGAGCCCAGAATGGCAGTGCGGACGCCCGCAAACTCAGCCCGCGAAGACATGGGCGTGACCAGGAACTGGGGGGTGATCCACGAACGAAGTTCGAGGATCGCGTCCGGGTATTTCTCTGCGACCTCCGCGCGGATCTCAGCGCCGCGCAGCAGGGAGTCGGTCATACTCCAGGTGTCCTTGGTATCGATGCGCACCAGGCGTTCGAGGAACAGGCTCAACAGGTCGGCCTGCGAGCGCTTCTCCATCGGCGTTTCCTTGTCCAGTTTATTGTATGCGCCCGAGGAAAGGTTTTCCTTGAGGATGACGAGCAGTTCTTCCTTCGTCAATTCGGATACCGGTGTGGCTGTAAATTGGGTCGGCGCAGCCTTGTATTCGTAGGCAATATAGCCAAAGGCCCCATCCACCACATTGTAGATCAGGGCGGTAAGCGCAATAATGGCAATCAACAGGGCTGAAAGGAACAGGAACTGCCAGATGGCCGCCTTACGATAACGGTTGCGCAGTACGGAGTAAAAGGCCGCCCCTTCGGGGTAATTGTCGCGATGACTGCTCATTCGTACTGCTCCCTAAAGCGATTGACCACCCATTGGCTGATGAGATTCAAGACCAGGGTCACGAGGAATAGCATCAAGGCAATGGCGAACAGGCTGGTGTAATCGATGGAATTATAGGACAGGTCGCCGCCGCTGATGCGGGCGATGTGACCGGTCATGGTTTCGGCGGCTTCAAGCGGGTTGAAGGAAAAATTGGGGCCTGAACCCGAAGCGACCGCCACGATCATGGTCTCGCCCACCGCGCGGGATACCCCAATGATGACCGCCGCTCCAATGCCCGAGAGGGCGGCAGGCAGGACGATCTGTATGCTGGTTTCGAGTTTGGTGGCGCCCATGGCGTATGCGCCTTCGCGCAGGGCACGCGGCACGGCGCTCAGGGCATCCTCGCTCATGGAGGAAATCAACGGCAGGATCATGATGCCCATCACCAATCCCGCCGAAAGCATGTTGTAGACCTGGATATAATCGCCAAAAAAAGTTTTCAAAATGGGGGTAACGAAAAGCAGGGCAAAGTATCCGTACACCACGGTCGGGATGCCCGCCAAAATTTCGAGGATGGGTTTGAGAATGGAACGCATCCTGTAGGATGCGTACTCGCTCAGGTAGATCGCTGAGGCCAGGCCCAGGGGAATTGAGATGAGCATGGCGATGACGCTGGTCAGGAGCGTGGCCGAGACCAACGCCCAGATCCCGTACTGCCCAATCCCCGGCTGCCACTTCGTGGTCCCGAGGAATTTGAAGAGGGTGACGTCCGGGTTAGTAAAGAACAACAGGGCTTCCTTGCCCAACTCGTACACGATGGCAATCGTGGTGAAGACGGACAGGATGCCGGCCAGGAACAGCAGGGCCTGGATGACGCTCTCGCTGATCCTGAATTTTTTCTTCAGGTCGAACTGACGAAAGCTTTTGGCTTCCACTGCCTTTAATTTAAGGGTTTCTTCTTTCATGCATGCTCTCTTTTATCGCGCCAGGGTTATGAAAATCATGCCAGCAGGAAACGATTGCGTTCCTGCCAGCCATGCCAGCTCGATAACGACAAATCCATTTTTGCACGGATAGTGGAAATGGGCTGATCCCCGGGTGGGGACCAGCCCAGCAAACTAATTATCCTGAGTTACATTCCGAGCGCGGCCTTCAGCGCATCCATGGCGCCCTGGAGGGCATCCGCGGGAGCGGGGAAGTAACCGACATCCACGATGTTGTCGTTGACGTTGCTCAGGTAAAAGTAGATGAAAGCCGCAACCTGGGGTTTCTCGGCGAGGATCGTCGCATCCGAGTAAATGAACAGCGGGCGGGCCAGGGGATACTCAGCGGCATCCACGGAAGCCTGGTTGGGCTCGACACCGTCGATGGAGATGGCCTTCAGACCACCCTGGTTCTCGGTGAAGTAGGCGAAGCCGAAGTAACCAATCGCGTAGGGGCTGCCTTCCACGCCCTGAACGAGGACGTTGTCATCTTCAGAGAACTGCGCGCCTTCGAGACCCAGCAGTTTCTCTTCAGCGCCCTTGAGGTCATCCTTTTCATCGACCTTGGGCAGAACCTTGGCAACCACGGCCTCGATCATGTAATCGAACGTGCCAGAGTCCGCGCCGGGGGAATAGACTTCGATGGCCTCGGCGGGGAAGGAGGGGTCAACCTGATCCCAGGTGGTGAGTTCGCCGGTGAAGATCTTGCCGAGCTGTTCCTTGGTCAGGCTGGTGACAAAATCGTTTTCCGTGCTCATCACCACGGCCAGGGCATCGGTGCCCACGCGGAACTCGATGGGAGTGCGGCCGATCGCGGCGCAGGCTTCCACTTCGCTGTCCTTGATGGGGCGGGAGGCATTGGCAACATCGGTTTCACCGGTCTTGCAGAAGCGCTCGAAGCCAGCGCCCGAGCCGATGCTGTCGACGGTCACGTTGCCGGCGAAGCCTTCCTGTTGGAAGAGTTCAGCCATGCGCTCGGAGAGCGGGAACACGGTCGAGGAGCCGGCGGTGACCACGTCGCCTTCAACGGCATCGGGAGCGTACATCGCCATCGGGTCCTCGGCGGGAGCCTCTGTCGGTTCGGCGGCCTGGGTCGGTTCAACGGCCTGGGTGGGGGCAGCCTTGGTCGGCGCGGGGGCTGCGGTGGTGGCGGGGGCGCCGCAGGCGGCCAGCACGAGGCTCAGGGCCACCATCAAAAATAAAACGGGACGAACAAAACGGGTCATTTCTATTTTCTCCTTTGTTTTTTCTACATTGCAGATATTATCAATCAGCCTTTAAGGGCGGGCGAAGGATGGGTTAACATCTGGTAAACAAGTCGGGCATACCAGCAGCCAGCCCCGCTTAAAAAAACTGTCCGCCAGGCCCAATGGCGGACAGTTCCCCGTGGTGGATTTGGAGAAAATTTATCCAGGCATGCTCAAATATCAACGGAGTGAACTGGATTGCGAAAGTGAATCTTTTCCCCTCCAGGTGGATTTTTGGGCGCTTCATCCGCCGCGTCTGCGTAATGGCCTGGATATTGGGTATCATGCCGTTTTGCCGCCACCAACGCAGTCCACAAAATCATCCCTATTGGAATTACCAGCACCAGATACAACCCTGCGCAAATCTGCCACATCATGGAAACTCTCCTATTCAACCACTGGGATTACCCTGCCCCTGCTCATTCACTCGGATGGCCCGGAAATCCCGGTCTATATTTTTCTTCCAAAAGCATCTTATCAAACCGACCATAATAACCGTGCAAGGAGCGGTTAACGCCTGGTAAATTCCCCACCGTACATTGTTCAATCGGGCCGCTGAAAACGCTGATTGGCGCTGATAAAACAAGAAAAAAAAGTCTGCGTTTTTCAGCGTTCATCTGCGTCCCCGCGGGGTTTGTACGGTAGAGAGCTGGTTAAAAAACTGTCCGCCAAGCCCATGGCGGACAGTGTCTCCTTACCAGGGAGACGAAGAAAGGGAGAAGAAACCAGGTCGCTGTCAGCGTTGTTCGGTGTGTTCGAGATCCAACAGCGTGGATTCCAAAGAGGAGGAGGGGGCGTCCCAGGACCAGGTGTTGAGGTCGGTCAGGGCGCGATAGGCGGTCAGATCCAGTTGCAGGGGTGTGACCGAGACGAAACCTTCGGCCAGCGCGCCCACGTCGGTGCCGCGTTCGGGGACGCCGGTCGGGGCGTCGCCGCCAATCCAATAGTAGGGGCGATTGCGCGGGTCGACGCGCTCGTCGAGGCGGCTGTGATACACGCGCAGTCCCTGACGGGTCAGCATGACGCCGCGGATCTTGTCCTCGGGCAGGAACGGCACGTTGACGTTGAGCAGGATCTCCTGCGGCAGGCCGTTCTCGATCACCTGGCGCACGACCCGCCCCGCGGCATGGGCGGCCGGGACGTAGTCCATTTCACCGACGTGGCCTTCCAGCGTTTCGAGCGAGACCGCCACCCCGGGCACGCCCATGATGACCGCTTCCATGGCGGCCGTCACCGTGCCCGAATAGGTCACATCGTGGCCGAGGTTCGCGCCCACGTTGATGCCCGAAACCACCAGGTCGATCGGTTCCTTGAAATAACCCAGCATGGCCAGCGCCACGCAGTCCGAGGGAGCGCCGTCGCCCGCAAAGGCCTGGGAGCCATCCGCCAGGCGGAATTCCTTGACGCGCAGGGCGCGGTCCAGCGTTTTGACGTGCCCGCTGCCCGACCAGTTGCGGTCGGGGGCCAGAATGCTGACCTTGCCCAGCTTGCGCATTTCCTGTGCCAGCGCCAGCAAACCGGGCGCCTGCACACCGTCATCATTTGTTACGAGAATGTGTTTCATTTTCTTTTCCATACCCCGTGATGATAACAAGGCGGGTTTAATGGGAAGGGAAGGACAGGTTAACAACCCGTAAAGCTTTGCGATAAAAAAGCCCCGGAGTCTCCGGGGCCGATGGGGGCGTGAACTTATTTTTGGGTGCGCAAGTACTTGCGGCGTTTGTTCTTCGCATCCACCGCAACGACAACGATCAGGGCCAGGAACAGCACAAGTAGGTACATATAATTCTCCTTGCGCCCCATCTTACCCCCAAATGGTTGCAACGGACTTAAGAATCAGTTATCAAATCGTAAACAATTTTGTCAGCCCAGCGGGATGGTGAAGAAAAAGGAGGACCCTTCCCCCTGGCGGCTTTCGGCCCAGATGCGGCCGCCATGCGCCTCGACGATGTGCCGCGCGATGGACAGCCCCAGCCCCGTGCCGCCGCCCGAACGCGAACGGTCGGATTTGTAGAAGCGCTCGAAGATGCGCGAGAGATCGTCCACGGAGATGCCGACCCCTGTATCCCGCACGACAAAACACACCGCCCCTTCGGCTGGTTCCGCCAAAAGGATCACCTCGCCCCCGGGCCGCGTGAACTTGACCGCGTTGTGGATCAGGTTGACCAGCACCTGTCCGAGCCGCATCTGGTCCGCGCGGACTTTGGGCAGGTCGGGCAGGCAGTCCACGCGCAGGGCGAGGCCTGCCCGCTCGGCTTGCAGGCGCATCCGCTCGGCGGCGGAGGAAATCAATTCGCAAGCGGAAACAGGCTTGAGGTCCAGAGTGACCTGGCCCGATTCGATGCGGGAGAGTTCGAGCAGCTCGGACACCATTTGGGTCAGGGCGTCCACTTCCACCGACATCTGATCCAGAAAACGATTGGCGGCGGGAGGGTCATCCAGCGCCCCATCCTGGAGGGTCTCGGTCAACGCGCGCAGCGAGGCCAGCGGCGTGCGCAGCTCGTGCGAGAGGTTGCTGACGAAATCGCGGCGCACGGTTTCGAGGCGGCGCAGGCGGGTGAGGTTCTGCACGAGCAGCAGGCTGCCGCCGCGCACGTGTCGGTCGGGGACGACGACCAGTTGCAGGAATTGCCGCCGCGCGGGTAACTCGACGGAATCGCTTTGCAGTTCGTCATTCTCCTGGCTGCGATGCCAGGTCTGGATGAGCTGGTGATGGCGCAGGGTCTCGGGCACGGTATGACCCAGCAGGTTCTCGCCGAAGAGGCGTTCCGCGGCAGGATTGGCAAACTGGATGCGTCCGTCCGCGTCCGCGATCAACACGCCGTCGGTCAACTGGTCGAGGATGGCCGAGAGTTTGGCATGTTCGATGTCCAGCGTGGAAAGTTGGAGGTTGAGCGTTGCCAGGCGGGCATTCAGGGCGCTGGCCAGCCCGCCCAATTCGCTGGCCGATTCGGCCGGGTCATCCCTGCGCCGAAGCTGCGCCGTCATGGCGTGGATGTCGCGGCGCAAAGCCAGGTAGCGCCAGGCCAGGACGCCGCAGGCAATGAGCAACAATGCGATAATGAGCCAGGACCAGGTCATACTTGGGGTTTGAGGAATCTGTAGGTAAAGTGAACGGAAGCGGTGGTCAGCCACCAATTGAAAAACAGCAGGGAGGTGCCACCCACGAGGATCAGGCCAATGACCATGCCGCGCGTCACATCGAAGGGCAGGGCCAGCATGCCTTGCAGGTTGGCTTCGGTGTACGGGTCCACCAGCGCGACGACCGCCGAAGCGGCGCAGATGCAGGCCAGCACAGTCGTGGTAAACACCGACGTGCGGCGGGAGGCTACACGCAAGCGATATTCGTCCGCCTGTTGGGCAACCAGCCTGCCGCCAAGGATAAATCCCGCAGGCAGGGCCAGCGCGAGATTGAAGACGGGCACACCCATGAAGAAGCCAAACAGGCCGACCGAATAGAAAAGAAAGACCGCCGCCCAGAAGGCAAAGCCAGGGGCATCCACGCGGCTGACCCATTTTTTCAGGAGGGGAATGTCGAACAACAGGCCCAGCAACAGGCCACACAATGCGCCCACGAAAATCCATGCTGCGGGCAGGAGGAAATAGGCCAGCCACCAGCCTACCAACAGGAGGGCCAGCGGCGCGAGCGGGGCCAGAATCAAAGCACGGATGGAACGTTCCAGTTTTGTTTTCATGCGTTATTTTGCCCGCGCGGAACTCTCAAGGGCTTGCGATTGCTATCGAATCAGCCTTCGAAACGATAGCCGCCGCCGCGCACGGTGACGATGCGCACGGGATTGCCCGCATCGGCCTCGATCTTCTGGCGCAGCCAGCGCACATGCACATCCACGGTGCGGCTGTCGCCGATGAAGTCCCAGCCCCAGACGCGTTCGAGAATGAACTCGCGTGAGAGCATTTGTCCCCTGTGTTCGGCGAAGAACAGCAAAAGCTGATATTCCTGCGGTTTGAGCTGCAAGGGCGCATCGTTGAGCAGCACCTCGCGGCGCGTGCGGTTGACGGACAGGTTCTCGAAGGTCAGCACATCGTGTGCGGGGACTTCGGGGGCGCGCTTCTGGAACTCGTCCTCGATCAGGCGGGCGCGGCGCAACTGCGCCTTGACGCGCGCCATCAACTCGCGCATCGAGAAGGGCTTGGTCAGATAATCGTCCGCGCCGACCTCCAGGCCAACCACGCGGTCGATCTCGTCATCGCGGGCGGTGAGCATCAGGATGGGCGTGCTCATCTCCTTGCGCAGGATGCGGGTAATCTCGAAGCCATCCAGGCCGGGCAGCATCAGGTCGAGCACGATCAGGTCGGGTTTGATGCGGCGGGCGGACTCCAAAGCGACGCGTCCATCGCCGACGGCCTCCACCTCGTATCCCTCTTTTTTCAGGTTATAGGCCAGCGTTTCACGCAGGGCGGTTTCATCTTCGACTACTAATACGGTTTCTGTCATTTGTTAACAATATACCATAAACAATTTTTTGGGGTGTTAAGGGTGAGTTAAAGCAAACAGCCACCGTACTGGTGGCTGTCCTTTTTATCCAAAGCGTCCTGTCACATAATCTTCCGTCCGCTTTTCCTTCGGCATCGTGAAGATGGATTTGCCTTCGCCGTATTCGACCAGTTCCCCTTGCAGGAAGAAGGCGGCGAAATCCGCGGCGCGCGCGGCCTGCTGGACCGAGTGCGGCACCAGGATGACGGTGTACTCCTTCTTCAATTCCAGCAGCGCCGCTTCGACCTTGCCTGTCGAGATCGGGTCGAGGCCGCTGGTGGGTTCGTCCAACAGGATGATCTCAGGCTGGAGCGCCAGCACGCGCGCTAGGCAGACGCGCTGCTGCTGTCCGCCCGAGAGCGCGATGGCGGGATCGTCGAGACGGTCCTTGATCTCGTCCCAGATGGCGGCCAGTTTCAGGCTGCGTTCGACGGCCTCGTCCAGGCGGGATTTGCGTTTTTCGCCCGCCAGTTCCAGGCCGTAGGTCAGGTTCTGGCGGATGCTCATCGGCAGCACGACGGGGCGCGCGAAGACCATGCCGACCTTGCGGCGCAGGGCGATCACGTCCGTCTTCGGGTCGAGGATGTTTTCGCCGTCGATCAGGATGCGGCCCGCGCTGGCGCGAATCTCGGTCAGGTCATTGAGGCGGTTGAGGCAGCGCAGCAGTGTGGATTTGCCTCCGCCTGCGGGGCCGAACAACACGGTCACCGCATTCTCGCGGACGCCCATGCTGATATTGCGCAGGGACTCCACACCGTCGGAGTAGGTCAGGGACAGGGCTTCGATAACGATTTTATCGGTCATGGGGTTTACCACTGGCGGCGCGCCCGCGCGCGGGAACGGATGGTGGTGGCGATCAGGTTCATGCCCAGCACAAAAGCCATCAGCACCAGCGCCGTGCCATATTGAATCTGGGGCGGCATCTCGGGCACCTGCGTGGAGATGACGAACAGGTGATACGGCAGGGCCATGGTCGCGTCGAAGGGCGAATTGGGCAGGCGCGGCAGGAAGAAGGCCGCCCCCGTGAACAGGATCGGCGCAGTTTCGCCTGCGGCGCGTTCCAGGCCGAGGATGACGCCCGTCAAAATGCCGGGCAGGGCCTGCGGCAGGACAATGCGCTGAATCCCCTGCCAGCGCGTGCCGCCCAGTGAAATGCTGACCGTGCGGAAGGATTGCGGCACGGCACGCAGCGCCTCCTCGGCGGTGCTGATGATGACGGGCAGGGTCATGATCGAGAGGGTCAACGAGGCGGCCAGGATGCTGGTGCCGAACTTAAGAAAGAGCACGAACAGGCCCATGCCGAACAATCCATACACCACGGACGGGATACCCGCCAGGTTGATGATGGCGATGCGGATCAGGCGCGTGAGCGAGTTCTCGGGCGCGTATTCGGAGAGGTAAATGGCGGCGGCGATCCCCAGCGGAACCGAGAAGATTGCCGTGCCAATCGTCAGGTAGAAGGTGCCAACGATGGCGGGCAGGATTCCGCCCGCGCGCATCCCGTCACGCGGGAGGCCCGTGAGGAATTCCCATGAGATGGCGGGCACACCCTGGGCGAGGATGTAGATCACCACCGCCACGATGGGTGCGACCGTGACAAGGGCCATCAGGGTCAGGCCGACAAAACCGAGGCGCTCGGTCAGGTGGCGGTTGAGGCGGAGGTGTTTCATCATGACAGCACCCTCTCCGCGCGCTTCTTGGAGCGGAAAACGACCGAGGAGGCGGCCACATTCACGATCAGCGAGATGATGAACAAGACCATGCCGATGAAGAACAGCGTGTGATAATGAACGCTGCCATTGGCGACCTCGCCCATTTCCGCGGCGATGGTGGCGGTCATGGTGCGCACGGGCGAGAACAAACTGCCAGGCGTGATGGCCAGCACAGGCGCATTGCCCGTGACCATCATGACCGTCATAGTTTCGCCGATGGTGCGCCCAACGCCGAGCATGACCGCTGTCAGCACACCGGAACTGGCGGCAGGCAGCGTCACGCGCCAGATGGTTTGCCAGCGGGTGGCACCCAAGGCCCAGGCTCCCTCGCGGTACGAACGCGGGACCGAGTCGAGCGCGTCCTCGGCGATGGAGACCACCGTCGGGACGGCGATCCCGCCCAGCAGCAGCGAACCCGTGAAGGCGGTCAGGCCCGTCGGCAGATCCAGGAAGGTGCGCAGGAACGGGGACAGGATCAGGATGCCGAGAAATCCCAGCACCACCGAGGGCAGGCCGCCCAGCAATTCCACCATCGGCTTGAGGATCTCACGCATCCAACGCGGAGCGATCTCGGAAATGTAAATCGCCGTCCCAATCCCAAAGGGGACAGCCACCAGCGTCGCGCCGAGCGTAACCATGATCGAACCTGTGATCAGCGGCAGGATTCCGAAATAATCTTCGATCGGATACCAGCGCAGGCTGAACAGGGTGGAAAGCGGAACTTCAGCGAACGTGGGCAGGCCTTCACGCAGCAGGAAGAAAAAGATGAGGGCAACGAAGACAATCGCCGAATAGCCCGAGGCGCGCACCAGACGGGTAATGACAAACTCTCGCCAGTTAAGGGTTTTTTCCATAAGCCTCTTATCAAAACAACACTGCGCCGCCGTGAACGGCGGCGCAAGCAGAATTTATTTGATCGGCACGAAACCGAGTTCAGTCACAATGGCTTGCGCCACGGGGGAAAGGATCCAATCCAGGTAGGCCTTGATCACACCCGTCGGCTGGCCCGCCGTGTACATATAAAGATCGCGTGCAATGGGATAGCTGCCGTCGTTGACCGTATCCGCCGAGGGCAGAACGTACGGCTCACCCGGCGTTTTGGCAATCGCGATCATCTTCAGGTCATCGGGAACGTAGCCCAGGCCGTCGTAGCCGATGGCGTTCGGATTCTGGCGCACTTCATAGATGATGCCTTCCGAGGAGGGCAGGAGCAGCGTGTCCATCGAAAAGAGGGCCTTGCTCTCCTTGTCGCCCAGGCGCAGGACGGTTTCGAGGAAGTAGACGTGCGTGCCCGAGTTGGTTTCACGCGACAGCCGCACGATGGGACGATCCTCGCCGCCCACCTCCAGCCAGTTGGTGATCCTGCCGCTGTAGATGTCGGAGATCTGCTGGAGGGTCAGTTCGGAGACGGGATTCTCGGGATTGACGATGACCGCGATGGCGTCGCGCGCGATGACAAACTCGACGGGATCGATGCCCTTGGATTGGGCCTCGGCGATCTCCTCCTCCTTGATCTGGCGGGAGGCGTTGGCGATGTCGACGGTGCCGTTGACCAGCGCCGCGATGCCCGTGCCCGAGCCGCCACCCGTTACCGAGATGCGCACCTCGGGGTGATCGGTCTGATACTGCTCGGCCCAGGCCAGCGCCAGGTTGACGATGGTATCGGAGCCCTTATTCTCGATGTATGCGGTCGCATTTTGGGAGGAGGGTTGGGAGGAATCGGTCGAGGCGCAGGAAACGCCGAAAAGGGCCAGGACAATGAAAAAAACGATGTAGCGAAAAAACTTTTTCATTAACATTATGTTAATTATAATCGCAATGATGTTAAAATGGACTTATGATCCCTCCTGCTTCCATCTTTTCCGTTAACAATCTCGATTTTTATTACGGCCCCTCCAAGGCCTTATCGAATATCAGCCTGGAGATCGAGCCGCGTAAAGTAACCGCGCTGATCGGACCTTCCGGCTGCGGAAAATCCACCTTCCTGCGCTGCCTGAATCGCATGAACGACACCATCGATGGCACACGCGTGGAAGGCAAGATTCTGCTCGACGGCACGGACATCTACGGCGCGGGCATGGATGTGGTGACCCTGCGCCAGCGTGTGGGCATGGTGTTCCAAAAGCCCAACCCGTTTCCGCAATCGATCTACGATAACGTGGCCTTCGGTCCGCGTGTGATGGAGGCGGGCCTCACCAAACGTCAACTGGACGAGGTTATCGAACGCAGCCTGACGCAGGCCGCGCTGTGGGATGAGGTGAAGGACGGCCTGCACGAATCCGCCATGGGACTCTCGCTCGGCCAGCAGCAGCGCCTGTGCATCGCGCGCGTGGTGGCGGTCCAACCCGAGGTGATCCTGATGGACGAGTCCACGTCGGCGCTCGACCCCATCGCCACCCTGCGCGTGGAGGAATTGATCGCCGAATTGAAGAAGAAGTACACCATCGTGATCGTGACGCACAACATGCAGCAAGCCGCGCGCGTCTCGGATCACACAGGTCTGTTCTGGCTGGGCGAATTGGTCGAGTTCTCCCCCACCACCGAGATGTTCACCCGCCCCAAGCAGGAATTGACCGAAGCCTATATCACAGGCAGGATGGGATAGGCAGGAAAGACGAAAAATGAAAGAGGCTCCCGCCTATGGGAGCCTCTTTTTCGATGTTGCGCGGCCTACCTGCCTTCCACCTGAATGCGGGCGCTCCCGCAGATATCCCCCTGGCATACGGTCGCTTCGATGTGATACAGTCCTTTTTTATTGAAGGTAAAGGCAAACGTTTCCTGCCAGGGTTTGGGGGTCGAGACAATTTGGTTCATGGTGGTAAACAGGACCGACCAGGTGTACGAACAGGTGGATGGCGCGCAATAGGAACGCGTCCCATCAGCCAATTCCACGTAGGAGCCCCTCACACTGAATTGAACTTTCAAAGGCACAGGCCCGCCGTATTTGTTCGCCCAGGGAATGACCACCATCCTTGGCGGGACAGGCGTATCGCTCGGTGTGAGTGTCGCAGTCAGGGTCGGGATGATGTATGGCGTTGACGTGGGCTCGGCAGAAGGCATGAAGGTATGGGTGGCCGAGGGGACAGCAGTATCGGGAGGGGTGTCAACGGGCGGGGTCAGCGTGGGGGGTATCGTGGAGGTGGGTGGAAGGAGTTGCGAGACCACCGGGGAGTCCAGCAAGGCCACGGTCACGGCAGAAAGACACCCAATGACGGCGATCACAATCCCTGCTGTTTGAATGATCAGGGTGATGGTAACATTCGCATCCTGCTTTTGCGTCTCCTTCGCGGAAGTGGCTTGACCCTTGCCTCGTCCGTTTTTGCTGGCAGCATCCTTGGTCATAATTTAAATCTCCCGTGGGCTATGGCTATATCTATTTTATATAATGTAGTGATGTAAAGTCAACCGACAGTTCTTTAATTCGAGTAAAATACTCCTATTCATTTCATGCGCGAATTCCACTACACCTGGACCCACGATCTCAATTCCCCGCCGGAGGCGCTCTGGCCGCTTGTCTCAGATACGAACCGCTTCAACCGCGACACCCTGCTCCCGCCTGTGGAATTGCTCGGCATCGAAAAGGGTGTGCGCCACGTGCGCTACAAATTTTCCATCATCGCCGTGGAGTGGGACGAGGAGCCCTTCGAGTGGGTCTATCCACACCGCTTCGGCATCCTGCGCCGTTACCGCAAAGGCCCGTTGACCGAGATGCGCGTGGATTGCCGCCTCGAACGGCGTGAACCGAACGGCACCCACCTCGTCTATCAGGCCTGGGTGCGTCCCGCGAATCTGCTCGGGGTGCTCGGCATCCCATTGGCGATTGGATTCGCCAGCGCACGCCTGTTCGAACAGGTCTATCATCGCTATGATGAAATCATTACACGCGGGGACCGCACGCTGGTCCCGTCATCGGGGCGGAATCTCAGCCCGGGCGCGCGCGCCAGGCTCGAGGTTCAGGGAAAGTTGTTGATGGCGCAAGGCACGAACGCGGACCTGCTCGTCCGCCTGACCGAATTCCTCGAACGCGCTGATGAGATCTCCGTCCAGCGCATCCGCCCCTATGCCCTGGCCGATTCCTGGGGCGTGGAGCGCCGCCCCGTCCTGGAGATGTTCCTGCGCGCCACGCGCCTCGGCCTGATGGACATGCATTGGGAACTGCTCTGCCCCGAATGCCGCGGCACCAGCGAGGGACATGGACACCTGAGCGAACTCAACGCCCACTCGCACTGCAAGACCTGCAACATCGATTTCACCGCCAACTTCGATCACAACGTGGAGGTGGTCTTCCACCCCAACCCATCGGTGCGCACCGTCTCCGAATCCCTGGAGTTTTGCGTAGGCAGTCCGCAGCGCCAGCCGCACGTGGTGCTTTCGATGATCGTGCCCGCAGGCGAGGAACTGCCGCTTCGAACAGTTCTGGACGCAGGGAGATATACCCTGAAGGTCGATGGGCTGCGCGGTTCGCAGGCCTTGATCGCCGCGCCGAACGGCCCCGACACACTTGTGATCGAGGCGACCTCCAGCGGCTGGCCGAGCGAGGAAACCCCGATATCGCTGACCCCGTACCTCAAGTTAGTCAATCATACCGGGGAGCATCACACCTTCGACCTGGTCCGCACTGAGTGGAGCGACCGGGCCTCCACCGCCGCCGACGTGACCAACCTGCAAGTCTTCCGCGACCTGTTCTCCAGCGAAGTGCTGCGCCCCGGCGAGGAAATTTCAGTGGGATCGGTGACCCTTATGTTTACCGACCTGCGCGAGTCGACAAAGCTCTACCGCCAGATCGGTGATGCGACCGCGTTTGGCCGCGTGCGCGAACATTTCGACGTGCTGGAAAAATCCGTGGCCGGGGAAGGCGGCGCGTTGATCAAGACCATGGGCGACTCTGTGATGGCTGTGTTCCGACATCCCGCCCAGGCGCTGCGCGCCATCCGCATCGCACAGATGAGACTGTCCGACAGGGAGCCGCGCCTGTGGCTCAAGGCGGGCATCCATGTCGGCCCGTGCATCGTGGTCAACTTAAACGAGCGGTTGGATTACTTCGGCTCCACGGTCAACCTGGCCGCGCGCCTGCCGGATTTCTCCAGCGGAGGGGAGATCATCTTCTCCGAGGCCATCCGCCACGACCCGGATGTGGCGGCCTTCCTCCACCAGGACATCGCTCCCAATGCCCTCAGTCCTTTCCAGGCCGAGGTCAAGGGCTTGGATGAACCCTTGCGACTCTGGAAGATGAAACTCTGAACGAAACGGAGCAGGCTCATCACCTGCTCTGTTTTTCGTTTACGGGCGGTGCCCACTTCGAGGCGAGGGGCCTGACCTGCCGCAACTCCCGTAATCAAAGCCGCCCCTGTCGATTGGACAGGGGCGGCTTTGATTCGGCTATTTGGGCTGGGCGGGCTTGCGCTTGAATAGTTTCACCGCACCCCAGATGAGCAGGATGGGCGGAGCAATGATCGGAACAATCACCACGAAAAGCCAGATCAGGAAATCGATAATGCCCTGATAGGCGCTGGTCAGGCTTTTTGACGCCTTCCCGAAGGTCTTGCCCGGGTTCCAGACATCAGGCTCGGGGCGCGGGGTGGGTGTGGGTGTGGGCGTGGAGATGATCTCGGGCAGAACCGGCTCGAAGTTGACGGTGATGGTCGAATAGGCGGAGCGGTCCTTGAGGTAATTCATCTGCCCCTTGATCTGCTCGATCTGGCCCTCGATTTCAGAAAGCTGCTGGTTGACGCGCAGAGCCTCATCCACGGTCTTGGCTTCGTCAAGGAAGGTTTTGATGCGGTCGCGTGTGGCTTCCAGATTGGTCACCTGCGATTGCAGGTCGACGTACTGGTCGGTGACATCCTCGCCCGAGGCGGTCTCATCCAGCACCTCGACCGCGAGTCCGCGCAGGCGGTTGAGCGCACGCTCGAACTGGTCGACAGGCAGGCCGATGGTGAGGGTGGCATACTTGAGATTGAACTCATGATACGGCTTGTACCACGTCCGCGAGCTGATGATGTACCCGCCAAGGTCACCCACCAATTGCGTGGTACGGTCGATGGCCACTTCGGTATCCTCGACCTGCAGAAGCAGGTCCGCGTTCTTGATGATCATGCGACCCGCGCTGGGGTTGGCGGCGCTGACGTTTTCCTGGTCGGGGGAAAATAGGGATATGGTCGGCATGGGAACAACGGCGGGTTCAGCCATTACCTCCGCAGGAGCGTCAGTGGCGGCCGCCTCCACAAAGGCGAGTGCTTCGGTTGGAGCAGCAGACCCACAGGCGCTGAGCAACAGCATGACAATGGTCGCAAGGGACATGAACAGGGGCAAGGATCTCTTCATTTTTTCTCCTCTTCACAGCCGTGGATTTTCGGCGTTGGTGGCTGTGATTTGATTTCAGGACGAAGCTGGAATAAAAATAGTTCCTGGTAACATGCCTGGGTGAAGACCGTCTGCCTACGCGCCGAAAATGCGCATACGGGCTTCAACTACAGGTACTTCTCCCCCTCCGCCCGTGGACGCAGGACCCTGGCGGGCAGCCCATACGCCACGCAGTGATCGGGGATGTCCGACCGCACCAGCGCCCCCGCGCCGATAACCGTGTGCGCGCCAATTTTCTTTCCATGAATAATATTGGCGCCTAATGAGATTGCACTGAACGCGCCGATGCGCACCACGCCGCCCACAGTCACGCCGGGCGCCAGGCTGGAGAAATCGTCCATGACGCAATCATGGTCAAGCGAGGATTTGGTGTTGAGGATGCAATGCGCACCGATGCGGCTGTCGCTGTTGACGACTGTCCCCGCCATGAGCACCGTGCCCTGGCCAATCGTCACCCCACGCCCAACCTGCGCCGAAGGGTGTACCGCTGTGATGAACGTGAAGTCGGATGCAAGCGAGCGAATCTTTTCAGCCATGCGGCCGCGCGTCCAGTTGTCGCCGATGGCGATGATGCCGCCCGCAATTTCTTTCCGCTGCCACAAGTCGAGCAGGATGTCTTCCGCGCCCAGCATGGGATAGCCGAAGAATTCTCCGCCCGCAGGCTTGTACGAGTCGATCCAGCCGAGGAGCGCGTATTTGCCCTCGCGCTCGATCACGTCCGCCACAACCTTGCCGTGTTCCGACGCGCCAATAATCACAACTTTGTTCATCACGACTTCCTTTCGGCGGTCATCGCTTCCAGCATGTTCAATAACTTCCCGGCCATCGTCTCGCGGCTGAAATGCGCTTCGAGATATTTTCTTCCGCGCAAGCCCATCGCACGGCTTTTCGCGCGGTCGCCTGCGAGTTGACGAATGACCTCCGCCAGCGCGGATGGATTCCCTGGCGCGGCGAACAGGCCGCAGTCCGCGGCTTCGACCACTTCGCGGATCACGCCGTCGATGGCGAGCGCCACGGGACGTCCCGCCGCCATGTAGTCGAAGACCTTGTTGGGATACGTCCACTTGTATTCTTCGAGCGGCTTGAGGATGGCGATGCAGGCATCCGACGCGGCCAGGGCCTCGGCCATGCCCGTCTTCGGCACGGACGAAAGGAAGGTCACGTTGGGCAGGCTCATCGCCGCCGCGCGCGCCATCAGCGCGGACTTCTCCTTGCCGTCCCCCACGAACACAACCTCGACCTCGGGCACATCCTCCAGTTGACGCGCGGCTTCGAGCACGACTTCGAGGTCATTCGACATGCCGTGTGCGCCCGCATACATCGCCACGAAATTATCCTCCAGGTGATGCTCACTGCGAAAGTCTGCGCCATTATCGGCTGGATCGAACATGGACGGGTCGGCGCCGTTGGGGATCAACTCCACCAGTCGCGCGCCGCGATCCTTCACGTAGCTGACATACGCGGGACTGTTGACCATGACCCGATCCGCGGAACGATAGAGCATGCGCTCCAGCCACTCCGAAGCGCGGATCAGCCAGTAGTTGCGCAGCACGCCCACGGCAATGGCAAAGCGCGGCCACAAATCCCGCACCTCGAACAGGAACTTCGCGCCCTTAAGCCGCGCCAGAATCAACGCGGTCACGCCCTGGAAGATCGGCGGCGAGGTGCCCCAGACCACGTCCACGTTTTTGACGCCCAGCCCGATCCAGAATGAGGACAGCATGAACGAGAAGAACGCCAGCACACGATGAATGAAGGATTTGTGATGGGCGGAATAGACCGAAGCGCGCAAAATCGTGATATCGCCCTCACCCCTGGCCCCTCTCCCGCGGGCGGGAGAGGGGAAGCCAGTAAGGTAGCTGACAGGCGAAGCGATCACCGTCACGCGGTGTCCGCGCGCGATGAGAACCTGCGCCAGTTCGTAATGGCGCGTTCCGCCTGGTTCGTTGAGGGAGGCAAAAGCCTGGTGGATGATGAGGATATGCATAAGGACGGTGGAGTCCAACGTCTCCCGGCGTTGGATTTGGTTATTTGAAACATATCCAAAGTCTGGAGACTTTGGACTCCAAATTATCTTTCCTGTTCGAAGATTATAACTGGCTTCTCGGGCCAATCGTCAGGGTGGGATTTGACCAACAGCAAGACCATCTCGATGGGCAGCAGGGGCTGGTTGAGTGCGTCCAAGATGGACAGCCAAACGGGCAGGTAGGTGCCGAAGTTCGGATCATCGGGAGCGGCCCTGGTGTATTCCTCGCCCGTGCCCGTGCCGAACTCGCCGCTAATTCTCTGCACCAGAAAATATTCCTGGCGGTTGCCGTGGAACCAAACGTCAGCGACCTTGCGCTCCACAGCGACGCGCAGACCCAACTCCTCCTCCACCTCGCGGACGACGGCCTGCTCGACCGTCTCGCCCGCGTCCACGCCGCCGCCTGGGAAGGTGAAGTAATGCCGTCCTGCACGGTGACGCTCCATCACGGCAAGCTTGTCGTCTTCGATCAAAAGGGCGGCAGCGCGAACTCTCATGGAAAGATGAACTCCGTCATGAAACTCGCAAAATGAGTGGAAGCCGCGGTCATGGAAAACGACAGGGCGGGTTCCTTTTTTCCATACGTGCTGGAGGCCCAGCCATCCACCACAGACACATCCGCGCTGCCCCACAGACGTTCGCCCGCGCGCGCCAGACCTGTCGAGAATTTATCGGCATGAAGCGTGGCGAAGGCAGAATCGATCCACATGCGCACAGTCAACCAGCCGTGCGGCGACAGGAGGCGCAGGTCATAGCCGACGCACTCCAACAGGTCAGGGATTTCCGCCAGTTCCCATTTCCAATCGGGCAGCAGCCACTGGATGCGATAGTTATGCAGCAGGTTGCAGGCAGGCGTGGGAATGAACTGATCCATCACCATCCAGCGCTCATCGCGGAAGACGGTCACGGTGCGCTCGTGGGTGACACTGCGATAGCCCTTGAAGGTCGCCTTCGTCCGCCCCAGCACGTTCTCGTTCGAGGCAATCTCATTCTTTGAATAGGCGCTGGCCCAATCCAGCGCCATGAAGCGGCCCGCGCGCGTCATCTGGTCGCGGCCATTGACCGTTACCGTGTTGTGTACACGCGTCGTTGTCAGCGCATTGTCCCACGGGGCAGGAGCGTTGTAGAGATAGGTGCCCGCATCCTGCGCGATGTTCAATCCGCGCCACCACAGGTCGAGGTGGAGTTGATCCATGTGCGCGAGACGCGAGGCAAAGCGCGAGGCGCGCAGATAGGCCCACGAGTTTGGCCCGCGCAGGTGGTCAGTGTAATGCTCGGGCGTGTAAATCTTTTGAACGGGAGAGAGTCCCATCCACAGCGACATCTCATCCCAAACGCCTGCGGGCATCTGCGTCTTGAGGAAGGCGCGCGCCGCGGCCTGCACGGTGGGGCGGAAGTCGTTAAACGGAGTCACGCTCAAGGGCAGGATCAAGGCTCCGTCATTGGAACCCAGATTCGGCGTCCGCCCCGAGACGGGGTCCAGCATCGAGAAGAGCCAGTGCGTCGCCCGACCGAGGGCCTGCGCCGTCGCCTTGGGCCAATCCTCATCCCTGACCGCTTCCGCCAAAAGCGCGGCCTGCAGCATGACGCGATGATAATTGGTCGAGTGCTGAATGTACTCGCCATAGCCGCTGATCTGATGCTGGAAGGCCCAGTTGAGCCACTTCCAACCCAGGTCACGCCATTTGCGATTCTTTAAGGTTCGGCCCGCGACGAAGAGCGCCGCCGCTTCGGTGGTGAGATGATTGTTATTCTGCGAGCGCGCATACACCAGCGTGGGCGGGATACGCGCCGCGTGCTGAACGATGGACGTGACAAGTTGCGTTTTGCGTTTTGCATCCTGTATATCAAAAACCTGCGCCGCCCAAATCAGCGCCATCAAGCGGACGGCCACCTCCTGCCCATTCATCCAGTGCGGGCCGAGGTTGGCAGGGTTGGATGAGGTAAAGGTCTCGAAGTATTTCCAGAAGGCCTCGGCATATTTTGCGTCTTGCGTAAGATGATACGCGCGCCCGAGAATGAAGGCCCAGCCGAAGCGGGCGGGTTCCCACAGATATTTCAGGTCGAAGGTCAAAGGTCGAAGGTCGACCCTGCCCGTTTCGTAAGCTGTCCAGTGTTGAAGAGGCTGGGGGGGTGTGAGATTGATTTCGGCAAACTCATCGCCGAATATGCGGGATTTGCCTGCAACGATCTCATCGGCTTCTTGAAGAAGCGCTATCTTGCCATCCTCGCCGAGGGTTTGAACGAGCAGTTCACGGGGCGGGAGAGGGGTAAGGGCGTTGAACGTTAAACGTTCAACGTTCAACGCGCGCTCCACGCGTCTGTAATGCCCCGTCGCCAGCCCGAACTTGTACAACGCCAACAAGACCAGCGGACGCAGGCCGAATTGGCGCAGATATTTCAGGGCGACAGCGAGGCGCGCAGCCATCAGCAAATGCGATCCAGGTAGAGCAAAGCCTGATACAAGCCCGCCACTTGCAGCGCGTGCAGAAATTCCCCGCGGCGCGACATGGCTATCAGTTCATCCAACTGAACGAGGTGGACTTCGATGTCCTCGGCCTCATCGAGGTGCTGACCGCCGACCTTCTCCGCGTCCAGCGCTACAAAAAAATGCAGGTTGTTCGATTGTATGGCGGGGTTGGGATAAAGCTGTCCGACTTGAATGAACTCGGCGGCAACATAACCCGTTTCTTCCAGCAACTCGCGCCGCACTCCTTCCACAGGCTGCTCGCCGTCTTCGATCACGCCGCCAGGGAATTCGTACAACACTTTCTGCACGCCGTGACGATATTGCCGCACGAGCACCACCTGCTGATCCTTCGTCAGCGCCAGAACATTGGCCCACGAGCGGAACTCGAAGACAATCGGCTCGAAGACCCTGCCGTTCGGCAGTTCGACCTTGTCCGTGCGAAAACGCGGGCGAAAATATTGTGATTCGAGGATCTTCCATGGAGTGATGGTCATAATTCTCCGCTGGCAATCAAAAATGGGAAGCAGCGCTGTGATTATACAGCCCAGCTTCCCATTTTTTACGGGTCAATTTGTTGCCTACGAATACATCCGCCGAGGACGGCGGCCAGAGCGAAGGATGCGACGCTAAAACCTCCCCGCCCTAAGCGGACTCAGATCAAAGGCGGGCTTCCGCCCTGTGACCAGCTCCGCCACGAGTTGGCCCGTGCCTGGCCCAAGCGACAGTCCCAGCATGGCGTGACCCGTGGCAAGGATCAGGTTCTGATAACGCAGTGAGCGGCCGATGATCGGCATCCCGTCGGGCGTCGTGGGACGCAGTCCCGCCCAGGTCTCTTTGATATCCAGTTTCTCATCCAGCTGGATGTACTCGCGCACCGCGGATTCGATCTGACGGATCCAGCGCGGATCAGGCTCGGTGCCGAACTGGCCCACTTCGAGTCGACCCGTGAAGCGCAGCAGGTCGCCCATCGGCGTGACGGCTACGCGGCGTTCGCCCAGCAGCAATGCCTGGCTCGGCATCTGCTTCGTCGCGGACATGGTCAGGCTGAATCCACGCGCGGGCAGGACGGGGACGTTCAGGCGCAGGTCACGCGCCACGGCGGAAGACCACGCCCCCGCAGCCAGGATGACCTCGTCCGCTTCGAAGTCACCCGCGCCCGTCTTCACCGCGCGGATATTTCCGTCAGTCACGTCGAAACCTGTGACGGGGGTATTCTCAATTAACTCCGCTCCCATCGCGCGGACGCGCTCCTTCAGCAGTTGCAGGAAACGCGCGGGGTCGAGGAAGGAATCGCCCGTGAAGTGGACTCCGCCCAGCACGTCGGCGCGCGCCATCGGTTCACGCACATGGACAGCGGATTGATCCAGCACATCGGTGGGGATGCCGTGTCGGTTCATCTCCTCCGCTTCGTGGCGTCCGCCCGCAAAGGCCTCAGCGGATTTGTAGAGGAAGAGCAGTCCCTTCTCGCGGTAGTGACAATCAAAATTCTCTTCGGCGATCATCTGCGCAAAGTTACGCGCGCTCAACTGGCCGAGACTGTTCAACGGCGGGATGCCGCGCTGGACATTGGCGTCGTTGCAGGAAAACACGAATTGCAGCAGCCAGGAAATGTAACTCGGCTCCAGGCTGATCTTCATGCCAAAGGGCGTATTCTGCGGATCAAGCATCCACTTGAGGGCGGTGGGCACGATCCCAGGCGCGGCCAGCGGAATGATATGACTCGGCACAATATGCCCCGCGTTGCCCGCAGAGCTGCCCACGCCGATCTCTTTTGCATCCACGATGGTGACTCTCCGCCCCGCTTTGAGAAGGTAATAGGCACAGTTCAAGCCAATCGAACCGCCGCCGATGATCAATACGTCATGTTTTGAATTCATTTCGTCTCCATAAGACTTTCGACCTTTGACCTTCGACGAGGAAGAGTCAAAGGTCGAGGGTTGAAGGTCAAATTCCTTTTGCGAACGGATCGCGTTCATCCACTAGAATCGTCCCTTCGGACATAACCCAGGCTTCGCCTGTGATGGTGGGGATAATCCTGTCGCCGTCGAGTTGGACGCTGCCTTCGAAGATGCTGCCGACAACGCTTTGCTGTTTCCAAGTTTGACCGACTCGCAATTTTCCGTCGCCATACAGACAGGCCAGCTTGGCGCTGGTACCTGTTCCGCAAGGAGAACGGTCGTAGGCTTTGCCTGGACAAAGCACAAAACTTTTGCTGTCCGCTTCAGGTGTGGAGGCGAACAACTCAACGTGGTCAATCTCCGCGCCGTTCGCGCCTGTGATTCCATTGGCGGTGAATTGCTCGCGGATGCGCCACGAGAAATCGGTCAGCGCTTCTAGGTTTTGCATACTGACTTCAAGTCCATGGTCGTGGCAGAGGAAGAACCAGTTGCCGCCCCAAGCCACGTCGCCGTGGATGGTTTTGTCGTCAACCGTGACAGGGACATGAGTCAAGTGGCGGTAGGCGGGGATGTTGCGGACGGAGACACGATTTGGATAATTTCCGTCATTGCGAGGGCGCTCTTTGCCCGAAGCAATCTCCCCATTCGAGGATGAGATTGCTTCGTCGGGCTGAAGCCCTCCTCGCAATGACGATGGGTGCAATGTTGCCTCCACCACCCCAACGGGAGTCTCCACCCGAATCACACCAGGTTGGACTTTGCCAAGATATGCCAATGATGCAATTAATCCGATAGTGCCGTGTCCGCACATGCCGAGGTAGCCGACGTTGTTGAAGTAGATGACTCCGAACTGACAGGTCGGGTCGGCGGGCGGGACGAGGTACGCACCGACGAGCACGTCTGAGCCGCGGGGTTCGAGCAGGACGGTGCGGCGCAGGTCGTCGTGATCCTTTTTCAGCGTGGATAATTTGTCAGCAACGGTACCAGTTCTGAGGTCGAAGGGAAGCGAGGTGATTAATCGCGTGGGTTCGCCGCCAGTGTGGGAGTCCAAATAAGGGATGCGTTTCATGGGTGGGAGTCCAAGGTCAAAGGTCGAAGGTCAACGTTGAACGTTAAACGTTTAACGTTTTGAAGATGCGTTCGAATTCCAGGCGGTCGTCATCAGCCAATGGCAATAAGGGTTGACGCGGATTGCCGACGGGGATGCCGCGCAGTTCGCAGCCGACTTTGACCTTTTGGGTGTAGCCGCCGCTTTCCATGTTGCGGAGGAGCGGGAGGAGTTTGTCCATGTGCTGGCGGGCGGTGACGAAGTCGTTGGCGAGGGCAGCTTCGAGAACGTTGTGATGTTCGAGCGGAGCGCAGGAGGCGCCGCCGCCGATCCATGAGGTGGTGCCCCACAGGAAATAGTCGAGCGCCTGGTCGTCGGAGCCGCAGATCAGTTGATAGCGGTCGCCGTAACGCAGGCGGAACTCGTAGACGCGGGACATGTCGCCGCTGGCTTCTTTGATGCCGATGATGTGATCGTATTTGGTGAGACCGTCCATCACTTCGTAGCTGACTTCGGTGCCCGCGCGCCATGGGAAGTTGTAGAGCACGATGGGAATTTTGACGGCTTTGGCGACGGCTTCGTAATGTGCGAGCAGTTCACGCTGGTTGGGGCGCGAATACGGCGGGACGGCGACCATGAGTGCGTCGTAGCCCATGCCCTCGGCGATCTGTGAGTAGCGGACAACGTCGCGCGTGGCGCCAGAGTTGGTGCCCGCAATGAGCGTCACCCGCCCGTTGACCTTTTCTTTGGTGAATTTGAAAATGTCCAATCGTTCGGCTTCG
>JACRBN010000023.1 GCA_016213105.1 Chloroflexota bacterium | reverse complement strand
TCCACCTGCCCACCACCGACCAACGCCTGGTGATTTTAACCTGACTTGGCGGATTCAACCGTCGGGAAAAAATCTTTCGTCAACAGGTTGTGGCCTGGCGAGGGAATGGGGGCTGCAAGCCACAACCGGTTGGGGTCCTTTTTTCAAAAGGGCTGTAGTGAAGACCTACTCTATTCCCATGCCCCGCGATGTGTGCATAATCAAAGGCCGTTATGTTTTTGCGCTACACGACGCGGAGGAAAAACGGCAAGGATCATCGTTACTATAGTCTGGTGGAAAACCGCCGCGTCTCCGGCGGCCGGGTCGTGCAGCGGCACGCCCTTTATCTGGGCGAGATCAACGACAGCCAGCAGGAGGCATGGCGCAAGACCATTGAGATTTTTGAGGAGGGCCAGGCCCGCCCGCGCACGGTGGCTTTGTTTCCGGAGGAGCGCCGCGTGGAACTGTCCGATCCGGACATCGTGCGGATTCGGCTGAGCCAGCTTTCGCTGCATCGGCCCCGGCAGTGGGGCGCGTGCTGGCTGGCCGCGCAGCTTTGGGAGCAGCTCGGGCTGGATCGTTTTTGGAGCGCGCGCCTGCCGCCCAGCCGCAAGGGGACGCGCTGGGAACATGTCCTGCAAATCCTGGTGACGTATCGGCTGTTGGATCCGGGCAGTGAATGGCGGCTCTATCGGCATTGGTTTGAGCACAGCGCGATGGCCGATCTGTTGGGCGAGGATTTGGGCGTGGCCGAGATTCACAAGCTCTACTCGTGTCACGAGCAGTTGCTGGAGCATAAAAAAGATTTGTTCACGCATCTCACGGGGCAATGGAAGGATTTGTTCAACGCGAAGTTTGAAGTTCTCCTTTACGATCTGACTTCGACTTACTTTGAAAGCGATCCGCCCTTTCCGGAAGGGGACAAGCGCCGCTACGGCTACAGCCGGGACAAACGGAGCGATTGTGTGCAAGTGGTCATCGCGCTGGTGGTCACGCCGGAAGGTTTTCCACTGGCGTACGACGTGTTGGCCGGCAACACCAGCGACAAAACCACGCTGGCCGATTTCCTCAAGAAAATCGAAGAGCAATACGGAAAAGCCGAGCGCATCTGGGTGATGGATCGAGGCATTCCCACTGAGAAAGTCCTGGAGCAAATGCGCGCGGCCCAGCCGCCCACGCAATACCTGGTGGGCACGCCGCGCGGACGCTTGAGCCAGCATGAAAAGCGTTTGGCCGAACTTCCCTGGCAAGTGGCCCGCCAGGGAGTGTCGGTCAAACTTCTCACCGAGGGAGAGGAGTTATACGTGCTGGCGGAGAGCAAAGACCGGGTCAACAAAGAGCGGGCCATGCGCCGCCGCCAGCTCAAGGGACTTTGGAAACGACTGCGGGCGCTGCGGCAAATGAAACTCAAGCGCGATGCCTTGCTCAAAAAACTGGGCGTGGCCCTGCACGAATATCCGGTGGGCGCGCGCCTGGTGCAAACCGAGGTGGCCGCGGGGACGTCCGAACTTTCCTTTTCGCTGCGCAAAGACAAACTGCGCCAGCGCCGCCAGCAAGAAGGCCGCTACCTTTTGCGCAGCAATATCGCCAGCGGACACTCCGCCGAGGAACTGTGGCAATTTTACATCCAACTCACCGAAGTGGAAGCCGCCTTCAAAAACCTCAAGGATGACCTGGCTCTGCGGCCGATCCACCATCAACTGGAACACCGCATCGAGGCCCACATCTTCATTTCCTTTTTGGCCTACTGCTTGCACGTCACCCTGCGCCAGCGCCTGCGCAACCTGGCTCCCGGACTGACCCCGCGCGCGGTGTTGGAAAAATTTGCAACCGTGCAAATGCTCGACGTCCACCTGCCCACCACCGACCAACGCCTGGTGATTTTAAGCCGCTACACCCAGCCGGAGACCGACGTGCAACTGCTCCTGCAACGATTAAAACTGGAACTGCCCGCGCAACCCCCGCCCAAAATCACCACCCCCCAAGCCTCCGGCCAAACTGCTCCTGTAGTGAAGACCTAGGTCATGCCCCTGTTGATGTTCAACCCTTTGCGCGTTTTTTCTCCGCCAATCCGCCAAGTCGGGCTAACCAGGAAATTCGAGGCTTTGCAGAATGTAAGC
>JACRBN010000022.1 GCA_016213105.1 Chloroflexota bacterium | reverse complement strand
CTCCACCGCCGTGGAACTGGCCGAAACAATCAAAGCCTTCCTGCGCGGAGAAACCCCGCCAGTACAAAAATCCAATAACACCGTCAAGGTCTCGCCCTTCAACAAGACCGCCACCACAACGAAGAAACAACAAGTCCGGGAGGAACTGGCCGCACTGCCCGAACCCAAACGTAAAAGCCCGGTTCTGGTGATCCTGGGAGTCGTTATTCTTCTTGTTGCAGTTCTTGGCGGCGGAGCCTTCCTGTTCGGCGGCGACATGCTGCAACAACTCATGGCGGTGTCCACATCCACGATCACGGCCACGCTCCCGCCTTCCACGAATACCCTGCCGCCCATCGTCATCGAAGTCACGGCCACACTGCCAGCCACCGCAACCACGGAACCGACGGCAACCTCAGCACCCTCCTCCGGCCTGCCCATCGTCGGCGGCGCCGACAAGCTCGCCTTCCTGCGCAACAACGACGTCTGGGTCATGAACGTGGACACCACCGACCCCAAACAGCTCACCCGCGACGGCGTGGTAAAGTTCAACCTGCAATGGCTGCCCGGCGATCCCGATCACCTGATCTACATGACCGGCAAGACCGTCAAGAAGGTCAACATCGAAACCGCCACCGAGGAAACCATCTTCAACTTCCTCTCCGCCGAATACTTCGAAGCCTTCCGCGTCTCCCCGGACGGCAAACAGGTTGCCATCGCCGTGAACCGCGAACTGCACGTCGTCCCCTTCGACCTCGAAAAACTGGCAGACGCCAACAAAAAGAGCGCCCTGATCGCCATGCAAGGCTGCCTGTTCTATAACGACCTGGCCGTCAAAGATGTGCGCTGGTCCGACGACGGAACCCAGCTTTCCATCAAATACATCGCCAACCTCAACAGCAAATTTGCCGACGCCATTCGCATCATGGACATCACCCGCTGCAATTCCCTGCCGCCGGGCCGCATCGACGATTTCCCCGCCGGGCGCTTCGCCTTCGCCAACGACATCATCAGCTTCGATTGGGACGGCGACCAACTCTTCCTGTTCAACAGCGATGTCCGCAACGACGGCTTTGGCGACCTAATGCTCTACAACGCCTCCACCCAAAAATCCGAGAAGATCGCCCCCTACGAAAATAACTGCTGTTACCGCGACGCCGCCTTCAGCCCCGACGGAACCTTCGTCATCTTTGCCTTTCAGGATATTCGTCTCGGCAGCGGCAGCCCGATCAACCTCTACCTGGTCACCACCGATTCCCTTTCCCAGCCGCGCACCCTCGATCCGCTGCAATTGCCCGAAGGCTTCTTCACCAGAAACAGCGACTCCCCCGTGCCCGTCCTGCGCCCGGCCCAGCCCTAAAGCGCCTTCACGATCTCCTTCACCAGCGCAGGCCCGCGATAGACCAGCCCCGTATACACCTGCACCAGCGCCGCCCCAAAGTCGAGGCGGCGTTTTGCATCCACCGGATTCATGACTCCGCCCGCGCTCACAACGGGAATCTCTCCATTCACACGCTTGATCGTATGCAGTAAAACCGCCTCACTCTTAACTGTGAGCGGTTTGCCGCTTAACCCGCCTGATTCTCCCCGATGGTTTGAGCGTACCCCCTCGCGCCCCAGAGTCGTGTTTGTGACAATGATGCCGTCCATGCGCGTGTGCAGAATCGCCTCGATAGCCTCATCCAGTTCGGCATCGTTCAAATCCGGCGCGAGCTTGACCAGGATGGGGATTCTTTTTTCGTACGTCCTCTGCTCGTACAATCTTTGCTGATGCAATTGAGTCAGCAACGCTTCGAGCGCCTCCCGCCCCTGCAAACTGCGCAACCCCACCGTGTTCGGCGAGCTGACATTGACCGTCAGATAGTCGGCAACTCCCGCAAAGTTTTGCAGCAAAGCCAGGTAATCGAGCACGGCCTCTTCATTGGGCGTATCCTTGTTCTTGCCAAGGTTTACGCCGAGGATGGTATTCCACTTCGGGCGGGGCTTGCGGCGCTTGCCCGGGGAAAACCCAAGAATGCGTTCGATCCAGTTTAGGTTCAGGTTTGGATCCAACTGCATTTGCACGAATTCCGACCCGCGCGAAGGAAAACCCATGCGATTGATAACCGCTTCATCCTCCACCAGCCGAAACACACGCGGAGAGGGATTCCCAGGCTGCGGCTTGGGCGTGACCGTCCCAATCTCCACGTGACCGAAACCCAGGGCGGAAAGTCCGCGAATGGCAAGCCCGTCCTTGTCGTAGCCCGCCGCCAAGCCGACCGGATTCTTGAACGTCAGCCCGAAGGCATGGACCGGCTTCGATGGCGTGGAGTACATCATTTGCATCAACCAGTGCGAGATGGGAAAGTTCCCGGCGAGGCTCAGTGTCTGAAGCGTAAGGGCATGAGCACGCTCCGGGTCCATGTCGAAAAGACGGGGGCGCAGAAGGTTATACACAGTTATGGAATATCCGGGGTTTCATTATTTTGAAACGTGTACGCGCCATTCGCAGTAACACCGTTGCCAAATCCGCATTCGAAGTCTGCGCCGGTTTGAGTCACATTCACGCCGGTCTCGTTGAACTCAAATCTCAATTCGCAATTGCCAAAGTCGCTTGTTTTGAACAAGCCAATGTTTGGCTCCACGACCTCGAAATTGCCGGAAATGATTCCCATATTGTAAGAGGGCGCACCGCGATTACAGTTGACAAGGAATTTCAGATCCGGTTCGCCTTTGATTTCCAACATACAAACGGCGCCATTGTCAAAGGTTTGTGTAGCATACGTACCCGAGGCCATATAATCCGTCTCAGTGGGGGACGGTTCCACAACCGCCGTTTCAGTTGGAACAGGAGGCGCTTCCTGAGTCACAGCCGCCGGACTGCAAGCAGCAACAAAGACAATCAACAGAAGAAAACCAGCATATTTGATTTTAGGCATGGATTGATACTTATCCTTATTCTATGATGTGGGTTTTGGGAAGAGGGCTTTCATTTCCCGGGTTTGTCGTGCTTTAACATCTCGATGGTTTTTAGAATGCGCCTGGCGCGGGTTTCCTCTTTTTTGGATTCCTCGATCCAGGTTACGTATTCCTTTTGATGGGTGAAGGAGAGCTTTTCAAAAAACGCCTTTGCCTCTTTATCCTTTTTCAATTCTTTCAATAAATCTTTCGGAATTTCAACCACGCGTGGTTCGTCATCCAACACCACCGTCACCCTGACCTCGTCGCCGAAGGTCTTGCCGATCTCCTCGCGAATGGACTTGAGCACCAACAGCATGTGGCAGTCGCTGCCCATCCGCACCAGCAAACCGCGATAGGGCGCGCCGTCGATGGTCGCCTTGATTTTGGGACGCTTCGAGCCAAAGGCCTTCTCCACGTCGAATGGGACATCCACAAAGGCCCCGCCTCCGCCCGCGTTTTTTATTTCAGCAATAAAGCTATGCTTTTTTGCCATGGCTATTCACCAACTTTCCAATGCCTGCGAACGGCGCTTCCGTCCGGGTATTCGGTGACTGTTACATGTTCCGGATGCAGTTCAAACAAAATATATCGTTCTGCGGGTGTGTATGGACATACCCGCACCGCCGTTTTGCGGCTCTCTTCATCGTCAAGAAATAAGGCTTTCCCCGTGAGGATGACTTCGCCGCTTTCCCCGCTCGTATCGGAGACGGAACAGTGAACCGCAAAGCGCGGGTCGCGGCGCAGGTCATGACCCTTGGGTGAGGTGGGTTCCATGAAGATAAAAAGATGACCTTCACCAATAATCGGAGTGAACGGATGCAGGCGCGGTGAGCCGTCCTTGCGAATGGTGGCAAGGTAGGCGACTTTGTTATGCAAGCGGGTTTGTGCGAATTCAGCCAGATCAGGGGATTGGGATGCGAAGGTTCGCCAGGACATGGTAGCTATTATCCCGCCTTTAAAAATTCTCTCGTCGCTTCGATCATGGACTTCTCCACCTTGCCTGTGGACTCCCAATGGTCGAGCAACTGCGTGATGGTCAACACGGCATGGAGATGATAGCCTGCCTGTTCCAGCGACTCTCTTGCGCCGGACTGTCTGTCCACCAAGACAACGACGTCCTTTACAACCAAGCCTGCGCCGGTGAGTTTTTCGATGGCTTCGAATTTGCTGCCGCCGGTGGTGGCGAGATCGTCGATAACAACAACCGTCTCGCCGGCGTGATATTCGCCTTCGATCTCGGCCTTGGTGCCGTAGGTTTTCACTTCTTTGCGCGGGTAGATCATGGGGTAGTTGCCCGCAAGGCTGATGGCGGTTGCAATAGGGATCGCCGCGTAGGGTAAGCCTGCAATACGTGAAAAGTGGAAAGTGGAAAGTAGCGGAAGATAGGCTTGGGCAATATCTGCAAGCAGTTTGGGATGGGTGATGATCTGCCGCAGGTCTATGTAGATGGGAGATTTGAGTCCCGATTTGAGCGTGAACTCACCGAATTTGATACAGCCCGCTTCGAGGAGTCCGTCTGCGAGAGAGGTTAATTGGTGATTGGTAATTGGCAATTTATCAGTCATGTGAAAATCCTTTTTAGGCGTTCGAAGAGTGTCCATATCGGATAGATCAAATTGAACCGTATCCGATATTAACTGTTTTGTCTCATTGCTCTCTTGACATGCAAGATTTCATCGCGGATTTCCGCTGCGGCTTTGCCGGGGTTTTCGGCGCGCGAGATGGCGCGCGAGATGGGCAAGAGCAACCCCCTGCCATCTTCACGCAGGCCGGATTTGAGCGTAATTTCCAATTCGCCTCCCTGGGCGCCGACGCCGGGAGCCAGGAACCACAAATCCGGTGCGGCGGCGCGGATCATTTCCATGATCTGCGGATGCGTCGCGCCGACCACCACGCCGACATTATTTTTTTCATTCCACTCCTGCGCAAGTTTCGCCACATAGATATACAAAGGCATGGGCATATCCGAGCCCATCGGCATGACCAGCAGGTTCTGCAAGTCCATCGAACCGGCGTTGGAGGTCTTGCACAACAGGAACACACCGCGCTCCTTGTATCCCAGGAACGGTTCGATGGAGTCCTTTCCAAGAAACGGACTCAGGGTGATGCAATCCACGCCGAGCGATTCAAAGGCAGATTGGGCGTAGGCTTCGGCTGTGGAGGATATATCACCCCGCTTCGCATCCAGGATGATGGGGATGCGCGAGCCCATTCGGTCTGATTCTTCCCTGATGGCTTCGATCACCTGCTTGAGAGCCGTCCAACCTTCGGCGCCGAAGACCTCGAAGAAGGCCGCGTTGGGTTTGAAGGCTGCGGCGTAGCGAGCGGTCTGTTTAACGAGATTCAGGCTGAACGTCAGCGCAGAGGCGGCGGTGGGGCTTGGGAGGTCGGAGACGTGCGGGTCAAGTCCCACGCACAGGAGGGAGGAGGAGTCGTCGACGCGTTTTTCAAGAAAAGAGAAGAAGGTTTCCATGTTGTTCCTTTTGTTTTATGAAAAGACCCTAAAGGCCTTGGAGACTTTTAGGGTCTTTATTTTACTCAATGAACGTTTGCCATTTGCTGGTGTTTTGCTGAAGCCATTTTTTATCCAGCGGGAAGAGCTGATCCCAGTAGTATGGATTCCAGATGCCCGCGCCAAAGCCGCGGCATTCGGCGTAGAAGAAATCGCCAGGGATGGTGTCGGGCAGTTCACAGACGGGGGAACCACTGCCATCCGGCGCGGATGGAACCTTCCCATCGCGCGTGTTCGTAAGGTTGGGTGTGGGCGTGCAATCTTCGAACCAGCCGTTGTAGACGTTGCCATCGGGCAGGCGGCAGATGGACTTGTCCTCTGCGCGCGCGACTGTGTAGGTGTAGGCATCGAATATCTTGCCGCTGGGGTTGAAGAGGCGCACGGTCTCGCCGCCGTCGCTCAGGAGAAGTTTCGTCTCGGCGCTGTAAAAGACGATGTGCTGGCCCGGTTTGAGGGTGACGTTTGGCAGGTTGAAGGCAGTCGCGCCAACCTTATCCAGCCGCCAGCCGTTCAGGCTGATATCGATGGGACTGAGATTCTTGATCTCGATGAACTCGTCGAAGACATCGGCCTTGCCGTCCTGATTCCAGTCGAAGCCGGGGCGCGGGAGAATTTCGTTGATGATGGGGCGCGGGTCGATCTTTGCTGTGGGCGGGATGGGCGTGATCGTGGCTGTTGGAACTCTTGTAGGTGTGGCCGTGGGAACCGGAGTGTTGCCGGCCTTGGGCGTGCCGAGAATATCGGTGCCGTTTGCTGCCTTGCCGTTCTTCTTTATGCCAGTGTTCGTCATCCAGGTGCTATCTGATTCGCTGGAGATGCCTGCGCGTTCCATCGTGCCATAAGTGGAGGCGCTGCCTGCGGGCCAACTCCCGCCGTTGCCGTTGGCGGTATCGATGGCTTTGTTGGCAGGGTCGTACAGGGTGAGGGTCTCACCGGAGTTATTTAGCTCGATGGTGGTGTAGACCTGGTCGGCGGCAATGTCTGAGACGGTGGTGTCGTCGTCATGTTCGAGCAGGAAATATCCACCGGCGGGAATGACACCGGTCAGGCTGATGGTGGAAGAGGAGTCTTTTATCGTCCAGCCGGTGAGGTTGATGGAAGTAGAACCGGGATTGTAAAGCTCGATCCATTCATCCGATGTGAGCGTGGAGGACCCAGTCCCGGCCCAGGCAACTTCATTGATCACAATTCTGCGCAGGGCCGTGCCGGTTGGGGTGGGGGTGACTGTAAAAGTGGCAGTGGGGGTGGATGTGGGCACGAACACGTAGTTGACGGAATTGTCCGCGCTTGTGCTGGGAGAGTTGTTATTTCCGGAAAGGTCGGTAACACGATTCGCCGCCATGATCGGAATGACGGTTCCAAACCCGCTTGCAGTAATTGCGGAAAGGGTGAAGGTTTTGTGATCGCCGGAGTCTGTAATGCTCCAGGTGACGCCGGTTGCCGTCCCGGTTTGGGTGATGTCAGCTGTGGTGAAGGTGGCGGTGTTGATGACTTCGGAAAACAACACCGTGAATCGGATCGGCAGGGTCTGTGAAGGGTCAACCTGGGAGGCGGCCTGGTTGATGGTGACGGTAGGCGGGGTGGTGTCGAAATAGGTGACACTGTTATCGACGCTGATACTTGCGAGATTATCATTCCAGGCCAGGTCTTTTACTTTATTCGCGTCAATCGAAGGTTCAAGCGTCCCGCTGCCCGAGACAATGGCAGACAGGGTAAAGTTCGTATTGTCACCAGAGTTTGTGATGCTCCAGGTAATGCCTGTGGCGTTTCCATTTTGCTTGATGTCCAAAGCGGTAAACGTGCTGGCGTCGATGGGATCGTCGAAGGCCACGTCGAAGTCGATGGGCAGGTCATCGCCGGGCGTGATAACAGGGTCTACTTGAAGCGCGCCCTGTTCGATGGTGACAGTGGCTTGCGTATTATCCACAATATAGGCCTGGTCTGTAGTCGGCTCGACCAGGGCGAGCGGCGCGCCGTTTACATCACTTATGGCGGGGGCATTTAAATTCAGGCCGATGGTGCCATCATAGGTGCTGAGGTTTGTATCCTCGACGGTCAGATCATAGACCCGTCCGCCTTCCACATTCACAATCGGTAAAAAGTTAAGTGAGGCCAATACTGGAGAATCATCGGTATCAAAATCAAATTCATCTACGCCGAGCACGGCTTCGCTAAATGTGATTCTAAACACGAGTAAGCCATTACTAGCCTTGGTGTATTGACTTGTCGGATTCTGGCGGGTGAACGAAACCAGGCTGGGCGTTGTGGAGGTGTTATCGATGCGAATATCTGCGTTATCGCTCAACGAGCCGGAGCCGGGCTCGTTTGGCCGGGGCAGAAGGAGCACCGCATCGCCGCTAGCGCCTGAGATGGTCCCGCCGTTCAGGGATAGGGCGTTGACGGAGGCATAATCCAGGTCGCTGGTATTGTCACCGGCCCCAACGGTAAAAACAAATTTCAACGTATCGCTGCCGCTGCCGCTTGTATAAGTTGCGACCCGGTCGGTCGCCCCGGTTTCCATGAGAAGGGTTGGCGTCCCAGTTACATCCACAATATTGCTGAACGTTAGATCGACCTCGATGACCTGCCCGCTTGTATCCAAATAAACACCGTCTGGAGTGGCAGAGGCCGCGCTGACCACGGCCAAGCACGGCACCGCCGGGCTGGCAATATTCTGCGGGTTGCTGGGAACGGACAGGGCGAAGTCTGCGGCATTATTATCGGTATCTTTGCAGCTGCCGGCGCTGCCGCCGGTTTTACGCTCATAGCTTTGGTCGGCGGTGCCGCTGAGCGGAGAGAGAGCCGTGCCCTCTAGAAACCCTGTATCTGCGCATAAACCGACTTGATCAATTAAGACTGGTGGAACGGAATCGTCAAAAAGCGCTACGCCGCCGTCATCGGAAATTCCGGTAACAGAGTAGGATAGGTCTAAAGCGGTCGAACCGGAATACCCTCCTACTCCCGACTTTCCTATCAAATAGTATTGCCCCGGGACAAGGATCGTACCTGTGGGAATCACCGCCAGGGAGGCCAGAGTAAGACCGCATCCGCTTGATTTTTGGATTTCCCAATCGCCTATATCGACATCTGCCCCACTCGCATTGTATATCTCAATAAACTCGTCATCCGCCCCGTCGGGACCGCGCGTGCGGAATTCGCTGATGAACACACTCAGTTCATCTACAGCCTGTTGCGGCTTCGCCTCCACCGTTTCCAGGCGCGGCGCGAACATCCCTGCGCAGATGGCGATCAGCAGGGTTAGGACCAGAAGAAGACGTGGAAAACGTTGCCAGGTTTTCATGGGGAAGGTTGAGGCGTGGAGTCGGCTCACTTGGAAAAGGCAGGCTAAGGCCCAGAGCGAGGCGCGAGTCCACTTGCGAAATTATACCCTTGGCAGGCACGCATACGCCACCCTGTATTCGCCTCTAGATAAATCAAGGTGACAGCCGCAACGGAAGGACTGTCACCTGATTAATGTGCTGGATTATGGAGTGGCTGGTGGTGCCACTGGTGGAGTGGGATCCGGAACACGCGGCTCGACCACCAGTTTGATGGCGGTGCGCACCTTGTCTTCGATCTCAACATCCACGAACTCGGGCATACAGACCACATAGATCCCATCGTTCCTAAGATAGCTGGAGGCAAGCACCAGAGCTTTGACGGCCTGATTGACGGCGCCTGCTCCGATGGCTTGTACTTCTGCCCGTTTGTGTTCACGAATCACCCCCGCGATCGCCCCGGCGACTGCAGAGGTACGGGAGTTGGCTGAAACTTTGATCATATCCATGGCAACCTCCCAAGGTTGGCAAAGTGGGGACTGAACTATCTTTGTGGATTGTACAGTAATCCCTTAATGGATTCAAGGAGTATATTAGTATGATTATGGATTCGTAATATTAGTAGGGGCTGTGGATAGTGTGGATAAAAACGATTCATACCCACCTATGGGGTGACTCGTTACGCCTCCCACCAAACCTTTGGTTGCTCACTGTTCCCGAGCCTTCATGACCCTGTGGGCTTTTCTGGATAACTTATCCACAAGGTCGCTTGATGCGATTGAACTTTTGGGGCATTTTCCATATCTCGGTTGATTCAAAAAGCACCCCCCATATATGGTGGTGACTCATTCCCAGCTTGTCTGACCTTTTTCGCCTGGAATGGGCTTGTTGTCCACAGGGAGGGGGAGTTTTCCACAGATTATGGGCACTTATCCACAGTTTGGGTCGGGCAGGGGCCTAATATTGTCTAAACAACACCCCCAAGATATGGGGTCTGGATATGATATTTCGGATAGCAATATGAAAATATTCAGCCAACAGAGGGATGACTCCCCCACAGATACCGGGTCAGGAGCGGATGTTTTTTCCACAGCCAGGCTCTGCCAGAATTTTCCCGTCTTCGAAGGCGGTCTTTCCGCGCAGGACAACCTTGCGGACTTTTCCTTTTACCTGCCAGCCTTCAAAGGGAGTCCAGCCGCAGCGCGTGAAGGTCTCACTGGCTTTGATCTCATAGCTGGCGTTCTCATCCACTTCCACCCAGGTTTCGGGTTGGTCGGGCAGGTTGAAGATGCGTTTGGGATTGGTGTGCAGTTTTTCGATTAAATGGTTAATGGTCAATCGTCCCTCGTCCACTGCTGTTAGCAGAAGCGGCAACATGGTTTCCAAACCGGGGAAACCGGGCGGAGGATTATCAGAGTCCTTTTCTTCCAGTGTGTGCGGAGCATGGTCGGTGGCGAAGCAATCGATCACATCCAGGTTTATCCACAGGCTTTGGACATCCTCTGGGGTTGCCAAACGCGGGCGAACTTCAGTTCTACCTGACGTTAGACCTGACAGGTTTTTAAAACCTGTCAGGTCTTTATCTAGAAACAAATGATGTGGGCAAACTTCGCACGTGACTTTGATTCCTTTTTCCTTGGCGGCCTTGATGAGCAGGATTTCTTCTTTGAGTGAAACATGCGCGATATGAACAGGATGATCATAAATGGTGGAGAATAAAATCGCGGCGGCCATTGTGCGGCTTTCGGAGTGCATGACCATCGGTGAGTCTTTGGGGAATTTTTGAAAGTGCGGTGTCCACAAGGACATATCGTCCAGGCGCAGTTCGCCAAAGGTGGAGTCAAGGTACATCTTTAGCCCGGCAGCCTGTAGGGACAATGCCTCGCGCTTGTCCCAATCTCCATTATCCGGTCCGGCCCCGATATATTGACCATAATCGCAGCGGGCCTTGGCCTTGGCGGCATCCAGCGCAAGGTTGAGAGTCGCTTCATCGAAGATGGGCGGCTTGGTGTTGGGCATGGCGAGGATGGTCGTCACACCGCCGGCGAGGGCGGCCTGGGTGACGGTGTCCCAGTCTTCCTTGTGGGTTGCGCCGGGTTCGCGCACGTGAACATGGGGGTCGATCAGTCCGGGAAGTTTGAGCATGATGAAAGTATAAGTGGAAAGGAGGCGAACTGTAAACGGGAAATTATTCACAGACGCTTTTAATTGTGCCGCGGTAAGATGACTATATAACTTTATAGCATTTCCCGGACCGAAACCCCACAAACCTGGCACCCCTGCGTAACTGTCACCCTGGAAAATTGTTATAGACCATAATCACCCCCGGAGGGCACTATGAGCATTGGACAGATCAAATGGCAATCCATCGTTGCCAAGTATGCATACCCCGAAACCTGGCGCAGTTTGTGGCAGGTATTCAATTCGGTCATCCCGTTTTTTGTGCTGTGGTATCTGGCCTACCGCAGCCTGGAGGTGGGCTATTGGCTGACCTTCCTTTTGACGATTCCCGCCGCCGGATTTATGGTGCGCATGTTCATCATCTTCCACGACTGCTGTCACGGCTCCTTCTTCAAGACCAAGCTGGCCAATGACCGCCTCGGCCTTTTGCTCGGTGTGGCGGTTTGGACTCCCTACTACAATTGGAAACATTCGCATGCCATGCATCACGCCACCGCCGGCGACCTTGACCGCCGCGGCGTGGGCGATGTGTATACCATGACGGTGGAGGAGTATCTGGCCGCGCCCTGGTACAGGAAGATCGGTTACCGCATCATGCGCAATCCGTTCATTCTGTTCACAATCGGAGCGACGATCGTCTTTGTGATCACACACCGCTTTTGGGATCACGTAGCGGGCAAACGCGAAAAGAACAGCGTCATTTGGACGAACATTGCCCTGCTCGGTTTCGTCGGCTGGACGATCTATCACATCGGCTGGCAGGCGTATGTGCTGGTGGAACTTCCCATCCTGCTGATGGCCTGCGGCGCAGGCGTATGGCTGTTCTATGTGCAGCACAACTTCGACCCGACCTACTGGGAACGCCACAAGGACTGGACCTTCTTCAATGCGGGCATGGATGGCAGCTCCTTCTATAAACTCCCCAAGGTGCTGCAGTGGTTCACCGGCAACATCGGCTTCCATCATATTCACCATCTCAGCCCGAAGATCCCAAATTACAAGCTTGAGGAATGCCATAACGAGAATCCCATCTTTCAGATCGAGCCGCTCACCTTCCGCGACAGTTTGAAGTCGTTATACTTCCGCTTGTGGGATGAAAAGGAAAAGATGCTCGTCGGCTGGAAGGCGCTCAGAAAATACAGGTTCCAATCGCAGAAGATGTAACCGGATCGGATGAAAATGAAAACAGGTACACATAACGTGTACCTGTTTTGTTATAAGCTACCTTGCGTAGTGTCGTTCTGAGCGGAGCGAAGAACCTCTACGATTGTCTCAGAGACCCTTCGCTGTTGCTCAGGGTGACACGGTTAGGTACGTAAGGTGAGCGAGTAAGAAACAAACCGACTTAATTCCTGGGCTTGAAGATCAGGAAGATCGCATTGATCAGAATACCCAGCACCGCAGCGGTGGCAATGGCGGGCAGGCCGCTTGGGAAAATGCCGGGGATGGTCACCGGGATGAAGCCGCCGGGGAAACCGATATTCCCGCCGATGCCCACGATCATGATGACCGCGCCGATGGCCAGATTGCGCGGGTCGAACATGCTGACCTTGTGCTCCTGCATGAGCGCGATGCCCTGCATCCCGATCACGCCGAAGAGATAGATCGCCAGGCCGCCGCTGACCGCCAGCGGCACCGTCTGCACGAGACCGGCCAGCTTGCCCACGAACCCAAGCAGAATGGCAATCACACCTGCCGCAACCAAAGCTGGCCCGGAGTAATTGCGGGTGATGGCCATCAACGAATTGTTCTCGCCGTAGTTCGTACCGGCGGTGGCCCCGGTCAGGCCCTTGATGGTATCGTCGATGCCGTCCAATATAAGATTGAAGCCGATGTTCTTATCAAGCTCGTATTTTTCGCGTCCCGTATCCTCTGCCAGACGGTCGACATACAAGCTGATCTGATACAGGTGGGCGGTCGATTCGGGAATGGTGGCAATTGCCATGATCGAAACGCTGAAAATGGCCGTCACGACCATTGCGCCGCTGAAGGCGGGAAAAGTGAAATGCGGGATGGCAAACCAGGCCGCATCCGCCATCGGCTGGAACTGGCTTGGATTCGGGTCGACGATCATCGAAAACACATAACCGACGACTGCGCCCAACAGCACGGGGATCATGCCGAGGAAACCGCGGTTCTGAAGATACACGGAGAACAGAATGGTGACCAGCAGGGTGACGAGCGCCACGAGATAATTGGCGTTCGCCATCTGCCCGACCGCGGCAAAGGCCAGGCCGAACCCGATGATCGCCGCCACCGAGCCGGTGACGACCGGCGGCAGGACCATATCGATCTTATCCTTGCCGAGCGCGCGGATCAACAAACCAAACAGGATGTTGAACACGCCCGTCACGACGATACCGGCCTGGATCGTACTGAGCACTTCATCGGGCAGCGGCACGCCGAAGGCCGGGGCGCTGCCGGTCATGGCAATGGCGATGGCCTGGTAGGCCGCGATATAGCTGAAGCTCGACCCATAAAACAGCGGAATAAATTTGCCGATCTGCCATTTGGCGAGCAGCAGCGCCACGATGGTGCCCAGCCCCGAAACGGTCAACACCGTGCCGACATGAAACCCGCACAACGCCGCCACCAGCACCGTGGCCGGGAACATGGTCAACACATGCTGGAATCCGAGCAGGACCATTTGCCCCATGGGTGGAGTATCGTTGGGCAGATACCCCATCACAGCGGAGGAAGCCCCCGCTTCCTGCCTGACCGGGGCCTGTTCCTGAACCATGGGCCTGGTCTTCCCTTTTGCAGTTGCCGCCTTCTTGGACTTTCCTTTGGGTGCCATAACATTCTCCTTTCACGAATCGATAAAATGGAATCGCCGCGCGACTTGCTGTATAGAACCCGAAAAAAAGGCTAAAGTGTTGCGAACTGCCGGGGAAACCGAGGCAGGCTCGAGGTCCGTTTGGAGGCGGGGAAATTGCGGGTGTATAATCCAGCCGTTATTTTCAAAATCAGAGAGGTTGTCATGTCATACGTCAATGTCAAAGTCCCCGCAGGCGGGGCGAAGATTTCAATTCAAAATGGGAAACTCAATGTTCCCGAAAATCCGATCATCCCGTTTGTGGAAGGCGACGGCACGGGGCGCGATATTTGGCGCGCGTCGGTGCGCGTGTTCGATGCGGCGGTGCAGAAGGCCTACGGCGGCAAGCGCAAAATCCATTGGATGGAAGTGTACGCAGGCGAGAAGCCGTTCAAAATGTTCCAGAGCTGGCTGCCCGATGAAACCACCGAGGCGTTCAAGGAATTTCTGGTCGGCATCAAAGGCCCGCTCACCACACCCATCGGCGGCGGTATTCGTTCGTTGAATGTGCAGTTGCGCAAACTTTTGGACTTATACGTTTGCCAGCGCCCTGTGCGTTGGTATCAGGGCGTGCCTTCGCCTGTGAAGCACCCCGAATATGTGGATATGGTCATCTTCCGCGAAAACACAGAAGATATTTACACAGGCATCGAGTTTCAGTACGGCACGGACGATAACAAAAAATTCAAGCAACTATTCAAGGAAGCCTTCCCGAAGGAATATGTCAAGATGCGTTTCCCTGATACGGCGGGCATCGGCATCAAGCCCGTTTCTGTGGAAGGCACTGAAAGACTCATCCGCGCCGCGATTCAGTGGTCGTTGGATAACAAGCGCAAGAGCGTGAACTTCGTCCACAAGGGCAACATTATGAAGTTCACCGAAGGCGCGTTCAAAGATTGGGGTTACGCACTCGCCAAGCGCGAATTCCGCGACCGCATCGTCACCGAGCGCGAGACCTGGATCCTGGGCAACAAGGAAAAGGATGCCAGCCTGAGCGTGGAAGACAACGCCAAGCAGATCGACCCCGGCTTCGACATGATGTCCCCCGCCCAGCAGGGCGACATCAAGGCTGAGGTCGAGGAAGCGCTCAAGCTGTGGGACACCCACGGCGACGGCAAGTGGAAGAAGATGCTCCTCATCAAGGACTCTATCGCCGACGTGAGCCTGCAATTCACCCTGATCCGCCCGCGCGACTACGACGTGATCGCCACCCTCAACCTGAACGGCGACTACCTCTCCGACGCGCTGGCCGCGCAGGTGGGCGGCATCGGCATCGCCCCGGGCGCCAACATCAACTACGAGACCGGTCACGCCATCTTCGAAGCCACCCACGGCACCGCGCCCAAGTACGCCGACCTGGACAAGGTCAACCCGGGTTCGGTCATCCTCTCCGGCGAGATGATGTTCCGCTACATGGGCTGGACCGAAGTCGCGGACCTGATCGTCAAGGGCATGGAAGGCGCCATCGCCGCCAAGACCGTGACCTACGACTTCGCCCGTTTGATGGATAACCCCATCGAGGTCAAGTGCTCGGAGTTTGGTGACGCGATCATCAAGCACATGTAAGATATAGACAGGTATACAAGTAACAAAAAGTCGGGACTCGTGAGTCCCGACTTTTTGTTTGTCTGAATCGATTTGCGCTCTGGCTTACTTTACATCCACCAGTTCCACATCAAAAACCAGCGTGGCATTGGGCGGGATAACGCCGCCCGCGCCGCGTTCGCCGTAGCCAAGCTGCGGCGGGACGATGAGTTGGGCTTTGCCGCCGACCTTCATCAGGGCGATGCCTTCGTCCCAGCCTTTGATGACCTGTCCGACGCCCAGCTTAAAGGAAATCGGCTGTCCGCGCGAGATGGAACTATCGAAAACCTTGCCGTCCTGGAATTTGCCCGTGTAATGCACGCTGACCATTTTGCCCGCCGCGGCCTGTGCGCCCGTGCCGGCTTCCACTTCGATATATTCAAGTCCGCTCGATGTTTTCATGGTTTCTCCATTTGTGATTTCGGCATATTGTACCTGCAAAAAAACAGCCGGGCTGCAAACCTGGCTGTTTCAACCTCATCAAACCATTACGGCGCTGGCGTCGGGGCCACGAAGAGTTTGGCGGCATCTTCGGCGGTTTGCGGCATCCCGTTCAGGATCCAGCGGATCCAGGCGTCGATGTACTCGGCCTTGAGGGTGCTCTTGGGCGGCATGACGCCGATGATCTCCTCGCCCTGCTCATTCAGGATGGCATGTCCCTGGATAACCTGCAGCAGGTAGGAGGTCTCGTCGCCGGCCACCAGGTTCCTGTCCACATTGTCGCCGGTGGTGAGGATCTCGTCGTAGCTGGTCATGACGAATTCGTTATTTTCCTTGCCCGCGCGATGACAGGAGACGCAGTAGCGCTTGACCATGGGCGCGATATGCACGTCATACGACGGCACCTCGCCGTCGGCCAGGGGCGGGAAGAGCGGCTTGAACACAGGTTTCTCGAAGCGGTCGTCCCAGTTGTAGCGCATGAAGAGCACGATGTAGTCGATCTCGCTCTTGGTCAGGCCTTCGGCGTTGTAGGCTTTGCCGAAGGGATTCATGCCCGCGTCGGGGCGGCCGTAGTTGATGATCTCGGCCATCGAGGCGTCGTTAAGGGTGTAGAGCACGTCGCGGCTGTTGATGGGGCTGACTTCCTTGCCCTCCAGGCCTTCCACGCCTTCAATGACGGTCACCTTGCCGTCGTCGCCGTGACACTCCACACAGTGGACCGAGTACAGGTCCTGCCCGGCGGTGATCTGGTCGACGAGGGTGCTGGCGACGGCCTCCTCCGCTTCGGCGGGGGGGGCCAGGGCCAGGGTCACAGCGGTGAATCCGATCATCAAAACGGCGGCCAGGCCCAAGGTCCAGAGCATGGGGGCGACCGGGTTTTCGTCCCGTTTGTAGGCCATGAAAAACAGGGCGATCAGCGCCAGGCCGGGCACGATGAGTCCCGCCGTGGTTTGCAGGAGGCCGAGCAGTTTCGAGCCATCCTCCGCGACGGTGGGAATATCGGACATCATGGTCAGCAGCACCATGTCGATGACGATCAGACCCATGACGGTCAGCGGCAGCATGCGGCGGGTGTAGTAGCGCCAGGGGGATTTGTCGATGAAGGGCAGCAGGGTCAGCAGGCCGATGCCGATGGTCGGCACCAGCACGGTGGCCAGCCATTCGATCTTGCCCAGCACGGGGATTTGACCGTACAGGGCCAGGAATTTGAACAGGAACAGGAAGTACCACTCGGGGCGCGGGATGTAACTGGTATCGCTCGGGTCGGCCTTGGGCGAATTTTCCACACCGACAAAGGTGGCCAGCAGCACCAGCACGATGAAGAGGCCCAGCGAAACGACCACATCCTTGAAAATGCTGTCGGGCCAGAAGCGTTCACCGCGCTGGAGTTCGCGCTCATATTTTGCGTTGATCTGTTTTTTGGTTTCGTCGTTCATGGGGGCTCCGCTCGGCTACTCGTCCTGCGAGGGGTAGTGCGACTCGCCGTGCTTGATGATGAGGAAGAGATGCACGCCGATCAAACCAGCCAGCACGGCGGGGAGCATCCAAATATGGGCGGCGAAGAAACGCTGGAGCGTGAGGGCGCTCAGTTCGGGTCCGCCGCGCAGGGCCTTGAGGATGAACTCGCCCACGAAGGGCACCGTGCCCGCGATCTGCGTGCCGACCGTGGTGGCCCAAAAGGCCATCTGGTGCCAGGGCAGCAGGTAGCCCGTGAAGCCCATGCCCAGCGTGGTGATCAACAGGCCGATACCGATCAGCCAGGTCAACTCGCGCGGATATTTGAACGAAGCGGTGAAAAAGACACGCAGCAGGTGGATGAAGACGACAATGACCATCAGCGAGGCGCCCCAGTGATGGATGCCGCGGATGAGCCAGCCGAAGGCCACCCCGTTCATGATGTATTGGACTGAGTCGTAGGCGTGGTCGGGCGAGGGCGTGTAGTACACGGTCAGGAATATCCCCGTCAATCCCTGGATGATGAACAGGAACAGGCTGGCCGAGCCGAGGGTGTTCCACCAATTGCCGCGGGGTTCGGGGCGGTCGAGCAGGTTGGTGTACATGGCGTTCAGGCCGAGACGTTCATCCAGCCATTCGTAGGCTTTTTTCCACATGCTACCCTGCCTTGAAGAAGATTTCGATGAGACCGTCTGCGCTGACGCGGAACTCGCTGAAACGCTCCAGCGGCTTCGGCGGCGGGCCGTCCAACACTTCGCCGTCCCTGCCGAATTTGGCATCGTGACAGGGGCAGAGGAACGCCTGGGCGTCCTCCTTCCAGTTGACGGTGCAGCCCAGGTGGGTGCAGCGGCTGTTCAGGATGAGCATATCGTTGGGGTCTTCAGACTTGCGAAGCACGTACCCGCCAAAATTGGTGGAGGTGCGCTCCCAGCCATTGACCTGGACGCGGGTGAAGGAGAAGGGGACGAGTTTGCCGACCGGAGCGTCCTCCACCTTGAGGATCGGCACCCAGCCCTCTTTTGCGCTGGCGCGCAGGGCGGGATCGATCAAATAAGCAATGGCAGGCACTCCCAAGGCAACGCCGATCACCCCCCCAACAATTGCCGTGGCAGCTTTAATGAAATCCCTGCGGCCAAAAGATCCAGACATGACACCTCCGTTTTTCCGATTTCTACAAGAAGGTGGCGACTCTTTCTCGCAATCGGAAATTAATTCGGGTAGAATAGGCCACGTTATCGTGATTGTGGATTATAAGGGTCTATCCCACCTTTATTGAAGGAAATCTGAAACCAATATTCCATGAGTATTGTCACTTTTGTCATACAAATGCAAAAGCGATAATGGACAATCTCTTAAATCCGTCTTCCGAAGGAGGCCGCAATGGGCCTGAAAAGAAACGTCAGCCTGGGCACTGGCCTGAAATACCAGGGGGGGGGCCCCATGTTGGTATTCGTCCTGCACCGCATCGGCGGCCTGGGCATGGCGATCTTCGTAACAATCCACCTGCTGGCGTCGTTCATGTCGGCGCGCGGAATCGAGGGGGGCGCGTTCCTCAACTCGATCTATGAGAATTGGGCCTTCCAGGTCTTCATTTTCTTTTGTGCGCTGTTCCACGCCATCAACGGCCTGCGCATCACGATCCTGGATCTGTGGCCCAGGTTGATTCCCTACCAGCGCGAGGCCATCTGGATCGAGTGGGCGGTCTTCCTGCCGATCTACGCCATCGCGGTTTTCATCATCGTCCGCGCGGGACTGGGAGGCTGACATGGCGAACAAATCCAAGAACCTGTCGATTGTGGGACGCGGGCTGACGAATTTCGAAAGCATCATGTGGATCTTCACGCGTCTCTCGGCCCTGGCGATGTATGCCTTCATTTTGTTTGCGATCATCGGCGCGCTGGTCATGGGCGCCCGCACCAACATGAACATGGCCGACGTGCTGCGCTGGGGCTTCATGCCCAACGTGACACACGTGCAAAGCACCGCCCTGGAGGATACGGGCCCGTTTGCCTCGCCGTTCTGGAAGCTGGTCGCCAGCGGATTGTTGCTCATCGCTGTCGGACACGGAGTCCACGGCCTGGTCGTGATCGCCGACGATTACATCACCAGCGAACGCGGCCGCGGCATCGTGCGCATCTTCAGCATCATCATGATCCTCTCGATGATCTTCATCGGCTTGTATATCCTCTGGACTTCATAGGACGGTACCATACATGACCACTCATCAATTCGATGTAGTCGTTGTCGGCGCAGGCGGCGCAGGACTGATGGCGGGCTTATATGCCTCGCGCGGCGCCAAGACAGCGGTAATCAGCAAGTTATATCCCACACGTTCACACACGGGCGCGGCCCAGGGCGGCATCAGCGCCGCGCTCGGCAACAGCGAGGAAGACAATCCCGAATGGCACACCTACGACTCGGTCAAAGGCTCCGATTACCTCGGCGACCAGGATGCCATCGAGTTCATGTGCTACGAAGCGCCGCAAGCCGTGCTCGAACTGGAGCACATGGGCCTGCCCTTCGACCGCACACCCGAGGGCCGCATCTCCCAGCGCCCGTTCGGCGGGCACACCAATAACGTGACCGGCAAGCCCGTCCGCCGTGCCTGCCATGCCGCAGACCGCACCGGGCACATGATCCTGCAAACCCTGTATCAGCAGTGCCTCAAGAACAACGTTAACTTCTTCGATGAGTTCCAGGTGCTCGACCTGTTGATCGTGGGCGGCAAGGCGGCCGGCGTGGTGGCCGTGGATCTGGCCACCGGTGAGCTGCACGTCTTCCAGGCCAAGGCGATCATCTTTGCGACGGGCGGACATGGCCGCATCTTCGAAGTCACCTCCAATGCCTACGCCTACACCGGCGACGGCGCCGCCATGTTCCTGCGCCGCGGCCTGCCGCTGGAGGACATGGAATTCTTCCAGTTCCACCCGACCGGCATCTACAAGCTGGGCATCCTCATCACCGAGGGCGTGCGCGGCGACGGCGGCGTGCTGATCAACGGCAAGGGGGAACGCTTCATGCCCAACTACGCGCCCAAGGTCAAGGACCTGGCCTCGCGCGACGTGGTCAGCCGCGCCATCTACACCGAGATCCGCGAGGGACGCGGCGTGAACGGCTCGAACTACGTCTACCTCGACGTGCGCCCGGAGACGGTCAACAAGTTTGCCGCGCTTGACGGACGCACCAACCCTGATGGCTCGCCCTACATCGTGACCGGTGAGCAGATCCTGCAAAAGCTGCCCGACATCATCGACTTCTGCCGCGTGTACCTGGGCGTGGACCCGGTCACGCAGATGATGCCGATCCAGCCGACGGCGCATTACACGATGGGCGGCATTCCCACCAACAAGTTCGGCGAGGTGGTGATCGACGACAAAAACACCGTCTTCCCCGGGCTGTACGCGGCGGGCGAATGCGCCTGCGTGTCCGTGCACGGCGGCAACCGCCTGGGCACCAACTCCCTGCTCGACCTGGTGGTTTTCGGCAAGCACGCCGGCCTGAAGGCCGCGGAATACGCGCAGCAGGCCGGTTTCGTGGATTTGCCGGGCAGCCCAACCGCCGAGGCCGAAGCCCAATTCGACCGGCTCCGCAACGGGTCGGGGAGCGAGAACGGATTCGACATCGCCAACGAGATGAAGAAGGTCATGTTCGACCTGGTCGGCATCTATCGCAGCGAGGCCGGTATGAAGGAAGCCATCCAGAAAGTGGCCGAGTTGAAGGAACGCTACAGGAAAGTGCGCGTGTCTGATACCGGCAAAATCTTCAATACCGAACTGCTGAACATGTGGGAACTGGGCAACATGCTCGACATTGCCGAGGTGGTAGCCACCTCCGCGTTGAACCGCCAGGAAAGCCGCGGGGGCCATTCGCGCGAAGACTTCCCCAAACGGGATGACCAAAACTGGCTCAAACACACACTGGTATGGAAGCAAGACGGCAAGTTGAAGATCGGATACAAGCCGGTGACCATCACCAGGTATCAGCCCAAAGAGCGCACCTATTAGAGGCCGACATGCTGGTTACACTTAAAATCTTCCGCTACAACCCCGAAGTGGACAAGACCTTCCACTACGAGACCTACAAGCTCGAAGCCCTGGAAACCGACCGCGTGTTGGACCTGCTCGAAATGGTGAAGGGCCACACCGACGGCACGCTTTCATTCCGCCGCTCGTGCGCGCACGGCGTGTGCGGCTCGGATGCCCTGCGCATCAACGGACGCAACCACCTGGCCTGCAAGACCCTCGTCCGCGACGTGGGCGCGAAAATCACGGTCGAGCCGCTGCTGGGACTGAAGGTCATCAAGGATCTGATCGTGGACATGCAGCCCTTCTTCGACAATTACAAGAAGGTGCTGCCCTGGTTCGTCAACGACAGCCCGTTGCCCGCCGACGGCAAGGAACGCCTGCAATCGCCCGAACAGCGCGCGATCTTCGACGAGACCACCAAGTGCATCCTGTGCGCGGCCTGCACCACCTCCTGCCCGTCGTTCTGGGGCGGGGAGGCCTACCTCGGCCCGGCCGCGCTGGTGACCGCCCACCGCTTCATCTTCGACAGCCGCGACGAGGCCGCAGACAAGCGCATGCACGTCATCACCGAAACCGACGGCATCGCGCGCTGCCATACGGTCTTCAACTGCACCATGGCCTGCCCGCGCGAGATCGAGATCACCAAGGCCATCGGCGAGTTGAAGATGGCAATGATCACCGGCAAGGTATAGACAGAAAGCACTAGGCCGCGTCTCAAGTGGACGCGGCCTTTTTTTTCGCTATAATCAGGGAAAGGAGAGATTCCCATGTGCCGAAGCATCAAACCCCTGCGCCTGCCCGACCGTCCCGCCACGGAAACGGAGATACACGAAGCAGCGCTGCAATACGTGCGCAAAGTCAGCGGATTCCGCAAGCCCTCGCGGGCCAACCAGGAGGCCTTCGACGCGGCGGTGCGTGAGGTGGCGGATGCAACCAGGAGGATGCTGGAAATCCTGCCGTCAAAACTAGGCAGGGAGGCGGCCTGAAGCCGCCAGCGCTTATGAACACCTCCGGGTTGATCACAGAGATCGTTGACCGCTTGAAATCCGTGCCCGGCGTGGAGGCGGTGGTGCTGGGCGGGTCCCGCGCCCGCGGCACCCACACCGAATCCTCGGATGTCGACCTGGGCATCTACTACGCCCCCTCCCTGCCGCTCGACCTGGCGGAGCTGACCCGCGTTGCGGCCGGGCTCGACGACGAACACCGCCCGAACCTGGTAACCGGCCCCGGCGGCTGGGGTCCGTGGATCAACGGCGGCGGCTGGCTCAAGGTCGGCGGCCTGCCCGTCGACTTTATCTACCGCGACCTGGACAAGGTGGAACGGGTCATCTTCGACTGCTGCGCGGGCAGGATCGAAATCGCCTACCAGCCTGGACATCCGCACAGTTTTGTATCATCCATATACCTGGCCGAGGTGGCGCTCTGCCAGCCGCTTTGGGACCCGCGCGGCACGCTCGCAAGATTGAAGGACAGGATCATCCCCTACCCGCCGCGCCTGAAACAGGCCATCCTCGATGCCTTCTGGTGGGAGGTGGATTTCTCGCTCGGGATCGCGCAGAAGAGCATCAGCCGCGGGGACGTGGCTTACGCGGCCGGCTGCTGCTTCCGCTGCGTGGCCTGCCTGCTGCAAACGCTCTTCGCGGTCAACGAACAATACTGGATGAACGAAAAGGGCGCAGTTGCGCTGGCCGCGGATTTTCAATACGCGCCTGCCAATCTGAAGGAACGAGTGGAATGGACTTTCGAGCAGTTGAGCGGTGCAGGCCCATCCATCTCGGAGGCCCTCCACACGCTTGGGGAGCTTGTGGAGGATTGCAGAAAGTGGGTCGGGAGGGAGTGAGAGCAACCCGATGAAACTTATACGGGGGTTTCACATCAAATACCCATGCAGGTTCATCCAGGGTTGATAGCCCACCTCTCCCGTGATAAACGGGAAAATCCCAACAATCAGTGCGTTGACCTGAAAACAGGAGATGGAGTCCAACGTCTCCCGGCGTTCGAGTCCGCCCGCCAGGGACGGGAACTGCTGTCATCGCATTGTCATCTACTTCCACTAGAATGAAATGATGAAATTACAAGTTTCCTCCCCTGATCGTCTCCATCCGATCCAGGCCGTTTTCACATCGATAAACATTCTTTTCGAGAAAAAAACAGTGGAACGCCAAAGCACGTGGTGGCTGGGCGGCGTGCTTGCACTGGGAATTTTGTTGATCCTCCCGATCTTCCTGTCAGCGCCCGGACGCCCCTTGTTCGCGACCGATAACGGCTCCTGGACGATTGCCTCGAACCTGATCCACGGCAGGGGCTACAGCGCCTGTGACGGCGATTATTTCCCATTTTGCAGCCCGGCCAACCAGGCCACCGCCATGCGCGAGCCGCTGCCGGTTTTGTTGATGGCCCTGGCCATGCTGATTTTCCCCTCCGCGTACGCGGTACTGGTCATGCAGAGTCTGTTGTACCTGGGAACGGCGCTGGTTATTTACGCCATCCTGCACAGGAAAGACCGCCGCATTGCCCTGCTGGCTGCGTTCCTGTGGACGGTCTCCCTGCCGGTCCTGAGTGAAATCGAAAACGACAATGGGGAGTTGGCCGCCGCCTTCTTCCTCTCGCTGGGACTGTTCCATTTTCTCAAGGGCCGCAATGGAGCGGGGACCTGGCAGTGGATCCTGGCCGGGGTCTTCCTGGGCCTGGCCTCGCTCTCGCGCACGGTGCTGCTCGGCGTTTCGGTCGGGCTCGGCCTCGCCCTGCTCGTGACGGGCGTCAAGGACAGCACCCGCAAGTGGGGGCAAAGACTCCTCCCGTCCATGCTGCTGCTGTCGGTCGTCGGCCTCACTGTTGCGCCGTGGATCATCCGCAATCAAATCGTCTTTGGGCAGCCTGTGATCGGAAGCACGTTGACCGGGTACAACGTTTTACGAATGAATCACATCATCGCCGGCGACAACTTCCAGCCCCATTATGTTGGCTCGACCGAAGGATATGCCGCCATCGACCAACTGATCGAAACCAGCAACCTGGGCGGGCTCGAAAACGAAGCGCAAATGCAAAGCGTGTACATGCGAGCCGGGCTCGAGATCATCCTTCAAAACCCCCTGCGCTACGTGGGCCTGTCCCTGTACCGCTTCCTGCCCCTGTGGTTCAACACCAGCGTGGATCTGGCCTATGAAATCAAGCCGCGACTCATGGATCACTTTGCCGCGGTCCAGCAGGCCCTGCTTCTGATGGCCGTGATCCTCAGCATCGGCAAAAGGCAAAAGGATAACTGGCCCTTCATCCTGATCCTCGTGCTGGGCAGCGGAGCCTATATGGCCATCGGCGCGCAGCTGCGTTACCTGGTCGATTTCATGCCGGCGGTGGTCATTCTGGCCGCCCGGGCCATACCCAACCCGAAATTTGTTTCTGCCCGATCCAGCCGGGGATGAGCGGTCGGCAACACCCTTCAAAAATAATGAGGTGGACTTTTCAGGTCCACCTCATTTTCTATTCAATCGCCGCCTTCAACTTCCGCGCCAGTTTCCCGAAGTGCGGCGTGTAGCGTATATCCTCGTTGCGCGGACGCGGCAGATCCACCTTCAGGTCCAGTTTCACCCGTCCGGGGCGGGCGCTGAGCACCAGCACGCGGTCGGCCAGGAAGAGCGACTCGTTGATCGAGTGCGTCACCATCACGACCGTCTTTTGGCGCACCTGCCAGATGCGGGAAAGCTCGCTCCACATGCGCTCACGGGTCAGGGCGTCGAGGGAGCCGAAAGGCTCGTCGAGCAGCAGCAGGTCGGGGTCGTGGATCAGGGCGCGGGCCAGGGCGGCGCGCTGGGCCATCCCGCCCGAGAGGTCGCGCGGCCAGTTATCCTCGAAGCCGCTCAAGCCGACCAGGTCGATCAACTCCCGCGCCCGCGATTCGGCATCGGCCGCGCCCGCCAGTTCCAGCGGCAGTTTGACGTTCTCCAGCACCGTCCGCCACGGCATGAGATTGGACTGTTGAAAAGCCATACCGATGCGCGGCTGTTGATGGTCGCCAAAGTTGACCTCGCCGACGCTCGGCGGGAGCAGTCCCGCCAGCACGCGCAGCAGGGTGGTCTTGCCGCTGCCCGAAGGCCCCAGTACGCAGATGAATTCCTGCGGGCAGACCTCGAACGAGATGTCATCGAGCGCGCGCAGTCCGCCGTTGTTGTCGGGGAAGACCACGGTCAGGGCCGAGACGGTGAGGATGGGATTTGACATGGGATTTCCTGTAGTGCGTCCCGTCGGGTCGTCCTTTACGGCACAAACTCGTTCGTGAAGGCCTGGCTCACATCCAACGGGGCGGACAGCAGGCCCATCTTCAACAACAGGTCGTGCATGTTGCTCCAGGCCTGCGGGTCCGACAAGCCGATGTGATCGGCCTTCCAAAAATCCATCGAGGTCACCAGCACCTGCTTTTGCACGGCCTCGTCGGCTTCGCTCAGATTCTCCACGTAGTTTTTGCAGATCTCGTAGGCTTCATCGGGATGAGCCAGCACGTCCGCGATGCCACGCGACAGGGCCTTCGTCATGCCGCGCACCAGGTCGGGATTCTCCGCGATGGTCTTCTCGTTGGTGATCAGCCCGTTGGCGGTCAATTGCATGTAATCAGCCACGCGCATCTCGTTAAACTTGAAACCCTGCGCAGCCAGCACGATCGGCTCGTTGGCAGCGTAGCCCACCACCACGTCCTTCTGGCCCGAGGCGTACGCCTCCACCTGGTTGAAGCCGATTGCCTCCATCGTCACGTCCGCGGCGGTCAGGCCGCCCTCGAACAGCAGCGCCTCCAGCGCAATGTAATTCGCGCCGAACAGGCCGGGCAGGCCGATGGTCCTGCCCTTCAAATCAGCCGGCTGGGTGATGTTCAACTCGGGCGCGGAAACCACCGAGATCGGATACTGCTGGTACCACGCAAACGCATACACCACGGGCAGTCCCTGCGCGCGCGCCAGCAGCACCTGTTCACCCGAAGCCACCGAGAACGGCAGTTCGCCCGCGCCCACCAACGCCATGCCGTCGGTCTCGAAGGAGTAGTCGAATTCGATCTCGATGCCCTCCTCCGCGAAATAGCCTTTTTCGACCGCGACGTAGAACGGCGCGAACTGGACATTGGGGATGTAGCCCATCGGCAGGCGGATTTTGGTCAACGAGCCATTCTCATTCGTGGACCCGGAGTTGGCACAGGCCGAAAGAACGAGCGCCAGCCCGAGCGTGAGCAAAACAAACTTCCTGAACATTGAAACTCTCCTAATGAATCTGTGATGTCTCCTGCCAGATGAGCAGGCGCTTTTCGAACCAGGCCACGACCCCGTACAGCGACAGGGCCATCACGACCAGCGCAAAGATCGCCACAAAGACCAGCGCCGTGTCATACTGTCCGCGCCCCACGTTGATGAGGAAGCCCAGCCCCTGGTCCGCGCCGACGAACTCGCCCACCACCGCGCCGATGACCGAGAGCGTGGCCCCGATGCGCAGCCCGCCCAGGAAGATCGGCAACGCGGCAGGCACTTCGAGCTGGAGCAGAACCTGCGTCCGCGTGGCGCGCAGGGAACCCATCAAATCGTACAGCGCAGGCGGGACGGCGCGCACGCCCACCACGGTATTGACCAGCACGGGGAAGAACACGATCAACGCGCAGATCAAAATTTTCGAGAACATGCCCGGCCCGAACCAGATGACCAGCAGCGGCGCAATCGCCACCAGCGGCACGGCCTGACTCGCCACCAGGTACGGCGCCAGCAGGTTTTCCAGCAGGCGCGACTTGGCCACCAGGTACCCCAGGATGGTAGCCATCGCCACGCCCGCCAGCAGGCCGACCAGGATCTCGGCCAGCGTCACCCCCATGTGGACGAAGAGGCTCCCATCCGCGGCGGCGCGCAGGAAACGGGACCAAACGTCCGCGGGGGCGGGCAGGATGAATGCGGGCAGGCCGCCCATCCGCGCGGCGAGCTGCCAGAGCAGCAATCCCGCCAGCAGGGAGCCAAATCCCAGCCACGGGCGCAGGGAGCGTATACGTTTGGTGAGGGAAGGTTTGGTCATATCATCTCGGATGTCATTGCGAGGGCACCATGCGCCCGAAGCAATCTTCTGGAAGAAGAGGAACGCGCCACTCTGGAGGTTGCCGCGTTGGGATTTCGGCGCTGTGCGCCTCAACCCTCCCCGCAACGACATGAAAAAACGCCTCGACAGGATAACCTGCGGGGCGTGGAAACAGGCTCACGGTCAGGCCTGACGTGAACAAAAGCCCCGAAAACAAGGATCGTTTTCGGGGACTTAAGTCAAACCAGACCCAGAACGTGGGTCAATACCTTCTTCTATCCAGACTGTCACTGTCGGCCCCGGAGTTTCACCGGGTCATGCCTGTTTTCCAGGAAGGAAAACCATACCTGAACAGGCTCGTGGGCTGTACCACCGATCGGGAATTGCACCCTGCCCCGAAGGTCGATATTCAGTTGGAAAAGATTATAACACTGGCATGATCCGAAAAACCTGGAGCGCGGACTTGCGTCGGCACTCCGTTTTTTCGGATGGGCGCTTTAGGCCTTGACGATGCAGTCGACCGGGCAGGCTTCCACACAGCGCGGGGTGTCGTAGTGGCCGATGCACTCGACGCAGGTGGCCTGGTCGATGACGTACAAGGTGCCGTCGCCTTCGCTGATCGATTCGGTCGGGCAGTCGGGAACGCACGCGCCGCAGGCGATGCAATCTTCCTGGATTTTCATGGTCATGATGGTTTCTCCTGAGTGAAATATTACTTTGCCGCTAAAAGATACCTGATGGGACAACAGGCGCGAAGTGACGAATGTCGCTGATTCGGGGTGGGTTTGTCACCCTTCCACGGCCATTGGCAGGGATGACTGCGTTTTGATGGGAGAGGAACCCTGGCTCATTGGGAACCGCCGTGATGCCCCTGCCTGGCGCATGGGCAACACGGGGATGGGTGCGCGGAATGACATTCCGCGTCACGCCATTCGCGCCATTTTCATGCGACAGGCTTTGGATTGCCCGCTCTTTTCTGTATAATGGAATGGACAAAAGGAGGCTGACATGACAGCCCAGGATAAATTGGTATACATCAGTTACCGTCACGCCGACCTGCTGAAAGCGATGGCCGTTTCGCAGAAGATTTCCGCGGAAGGGTTCAATGCCTGTATCGACCACGGCGAAGCCGGGAACCAGGCGGCGGAGAAGGCCAATGTCCAACAGATCGAGGCCCGCCCGCATTTCATCCTCATCCTGACGCCGACCGCGTTGGAAGGCTGCAACGACCCCGCCGACCCCTTGCGGCGGGAGCTCGAGGCCGCGTTCGAGCACAACAACCTGATCCTGACCCTGCTTTGCGACGGGGCCAGTTTCGATGACCCGCACTTCCAGGAACAATTGAGCGGCCCGTTCCTGCGGCTGTTGAACCACAAGTATGTCACCGCGCCAAAAGGCAGATTGGCCCAAGCCCTGCCGATCCTTTGCTCCGAACTGCGCATGGCCGTTCCCGCCGCCTACAACCGCATGCTCATCAACGCGCTGACGGATGTGGAAGTGGACGAACCGGGCGCGGAAAACGTCCCGCCCGCCACGGTGGCGGCCCCAGCCCTGACCGCGCAGGAATGGTTCGAGCGGGGGGAGCAGGCCGACGATGCGCAGGAAAAAATACGCTGCTTCAGCGAAGCGATCCGCCTCCAGCCCGATTTCGCCGAGGCGTATGCCTGGCGCGCGCAGGCGCGGGAAAGTGAAGACGTGGCCGGCGCGCTCGAGGACATGACCCGCGCCATCGAACTCGAACCGGGCTCGGCCAACCGCTATAACAGCCGCGGCGAATACCTCGACCACCTGGGCGATTACGCGGGCGCCATACGCGACCTGGACGAAGCCATCCGCCTGGACCCGGGCTTTGCCATCGCCTACAACAACCGCGGCGACGCGCACAGGGAGAACGGCGACCTGGAGGCCGCCCTCCAGGATTTCACGCGCGCCATCGAACTCGTTCCCGACTTCTTTCTGTTTTATCTAAACCGGGGAAACGTTTTCAAGGACAAACGCGATTTCCAGGCCGCGCTCGACGATTGCAATCAAGCCATTCAACTGCAACCGAACTTCGCGGGCGCCTATAACAGCCGCGGCAGCGCGTGGCGCGGCATGAACAACCTGGACGCCGCCATCGCGGATTACACCACAGCCATCCAACTGGATCCCGGCACGGCCTACTATTTTTACAATCGGGGGCTGACCTATCACCAGAAAGGCGACCTGTACCGGGCGGCGCTCGATTACTTCGAAACCATTCGCCTGCAACCGGACCACTACGAGGCCTACTACAACCGCGCCGTGCTGCGCTACGCCACCGGCGACCTGGAGGGAGCCATCCGCGATTACAACAAAACCCTGCAGATCAACCCGGGCTATGTCGCGGCGTACCAGGAGCGCGCCCGCGCGCACCTTAAGAATCGGGATGCTGCCTCGGCCACCGCGGATCTGAAAACCTTTCTATCCAATGGCGGCGTTCCCAGCGAGGAACAGGAGGAGATCGAAAAGATGCTGGCTTCCCTGCTGCCGAAAACCTGACGCCGACAAAAGTCCCCGTTGCGAACGGGGACTTTTCATCACAGTTGTGAGAGCGGTCCTGTCATGGCTCGCAAGCAGCCCGGACTGCGCTCAAAACACGGATCTTATTTTTACGCTGGTGAAGTTGTTGCGCAAATTGTCAATTTGCAGGGCGCAATTTAACAAATTGCGCTACAGATTTAACTTTTTACGCGACAGTTCATATTCCCAGGCCGGGCAGGGGGAGATTCAGAACCAGGGCCGCCACGTAGAACAGGATCAGCAGCACACCCGCCAGCACGCTCCAGGCCAGCAGGCCCAACAGGCCCAGGCCGCAGCCGTTCCAGATTTTTTCGGCGTCGTGATACCCACCGCGGGACTGGTGGACTTGCAATTCCCTGTTCATCACCACGGTCAAATAGCCGATGCACAGCAGGTTGAAGGGCAGGGAATAGACCGAGGGAGCAACCGGCAGAAACGCCACCAACAAAAACAATACCAGGCTGGCCGCCGCCAGGTTCCACACCAATTGGGTCGCGCCGCGGGAATTTCCCAAACGCTTCAAATTGACATAGGTCATGGCAAAGCCGACCGGGAAGCCGGTGAAGAAGGACAGCAGCGTGATTTGGTTGACGCTGAACAAACGCGGGGCGGGACGGGCTTTGAGCGGGGTGAAAATTGTACGGATCATGCGGACTCCTTATGCGCTGGATCATACCCGCGCCCGCTGAGCCTGTCCCCCCGCTGTGGAGGGGAGGGATGCCCCCGCTTTGGGTGGAACCGCCCGAATCAAAAAGGAGCGGCGCGCGCCGCTCCTTTTTGATTCCTGTTTTTACTGCAACTGCGCCTGGATCTTCCCGGCGGTTTCCTTGTAGGCGGCCAGCTTCTCGCGCTCCTTGGCGACCACGGGCGCTGGGGCCTTGTTGGCGAAGTCGCTGGAAAGCAGTTTTTCGAGGCGCTCGATGTGGGACTCGGCCTCCTTGAGTTCCTTTTCGAGGCGGGACTTCTCTTTCAAAAGGTCAACCGAATCTATTAGGGAAATATAAATATCCCATGAGCCAACGACAAGAGCTATTGCATCGTCAGGCTTGATTGCCGTAGGTGAAATAGAAAATTTCGTTCGGTCAATGCCTGCTAGCAAGGCAATAACATCGGATGTTTCCTTAGCCACGATTGTTTTAACACCACACGCGATTATTGCCGGAATGCGTTTTAAAGGAGGAATATTTTTCTCTGCACGCAGATTACGAATTTCACGAACAACATTTTGGATCAGCGCGAAGTCGGCCACACGGGCTTCCTCCCAGCCTTCGGGGTCGCGCGGCTCGGGCCAGCGCGCCACGATCAGCGCCTTGGGCCAATCCGCGGCGATGTTCGCGAGCGGAGAGTCGAGCAGCGTCTCGCGCAGGTGGCCCCAAATCTCCTCGGTGACGAAGGGCGTGAAGGGATGCAGCAGGCGCAGGGCCATATCGAAGACGCGCGCCAGGGTGTCGGCGGCGCGGGCCGCGCGGGAGCCGCCCTCGGCCAGTTCCTGCTTGGCGATTTCCACGTACCAGTCGGCGAAATCGGACCAGACGAAATCGTAAATCTGGCGTCCCGCCTCGCCATACTGGAAGTTCTGGAACAGGCGCTCCACGTCGCGGACGAGCTGTTGGAGGCGCGCCCAGATCCAGCTATCGGCGAGAGTGTAGCCCTCACCCCCGGCCCCTCTCCCAGGCTGGGAGAGGGGGGCCGAAGGCGGGGTGAGGGAATTGATCGCATTGATCACGAAGCGGCCCGCGTTCCACAGTTTGTTGGCGAAGTTGCGATTGGCCTCCACCTTCTTGACCGAGAGGCTCATGTCGTTGCCAGGCGTGGAACCCACCAGCAGCGTGAAGCGCAGCGCGTCGGTGCCGAGGTCATCCATGACAATCAGCGGATCGATCACGTTGCCCTTGGTCTTGGACATCTTGTGTCCGTGCTCGTCGCGGATCAGGCCGTGCAGGTACACGGTGTGGAAGGGCGCCTGCCCGGTGTACTCGAGTCCGCTCATGATCATGCGCGCCACCCAGAAGAACAGGATGTCGTAGCCCGTCTCCATGTAGGAGGTGGGATAGAAATATTTGTAGTCGGGCGTCTCCTCAGGCCAGCCGAGCGTGGAGAACGGCCACAGCCCGGACGAGAACCAGGTGTCGAGCACGTCGTCATCCTGGCGGATGTCCTTTGAGCCGCAGGTGGAGCACTGGGTCGGGTCTTCGCGGCCCACGGTCATGTGGCCGTCGGGGCAGTACCAGACCGGGATGCGGTGTCCCCACCACAATTGGCGGCTGATGCACCAGTCCTTGATGTTGTCCAGCCAGTTGTAGTAAACCTTCTCGAAGCGCTCGGGCACGATCTTGATGCGGCCGTCGCGCACGGCTTCGAGCGCGGCCTCGGCCAGCGGATCGATCTTCACGAACCACTGCTCGGAGATCATCGGCTCGACGATCTCGCCGCCGCGCTGCGAGCGCGGGATGGTGGTGAGGTACGGCTCCTCCTTGATGACCAGGCCCGCGGACTTCATGTCGGCCCACAGGTGCTTGCGCGCCTCGAAACGGTCCTGACCCTGGTATGGGCCGCCGTTTTCGTTGACCCTGGCGGACTCATCCAGCATCGAGATGATCGGCAGGTTGTGACGCTGGGCGATGGCGTAGTCGTTCGGGTCGTGCCCGGGCGTGATCTTGAGCGCGCCCGTGCCGAACTCCATCGCCACGTACTCGTCGGCGATGACGGGGATCTCGCGTCCCAGCATCGGCACAATCACCTTGCGCCCGATGAATTTCTTGTAGCGCTCATCCTCGGGATGCACGGCCACGGCCGTATCGCCCAGGATGGTCTCGGGGCGGATGGTGGCCACGGGGATGAACTCGGCGTTCGGGTCTCCCGACCCGAACCCAGCCTTGCCCGTTGCAGATGGGTCTCCTGACCCATCTGGCTTCAACATATATTTGAAATAATACAGCGTGGCCTGCTCCTCGGAATATTCCACTTCGAGGTCCGAGACGGCGGTCTTGAGGCCGGGCGACCAGTTGATCAGGCGCGGGCCGCGGTAGATCAGTCCCTTTTCGTACAGGCGCACGAAGGCCTCGCGCACGGCGTGACTCAGGCCGTCGTCGAGGGTGAAGCGTTCGCGCTCCCAGTCGCAGGAGGCGCCCAGGCGGCGGATCTGACCAGTGATCTGGCTGGCGTATTTGTGCTTCCACTCCCAGGTGCGCTTGAGGAATTCCTCGCGGCCCATTTCCTCGCGCGTGACCTCCTCGGTCTTGAGGATGTGGCGCTCCACCATCAACTGCGTGGCGATGCCCGCGTGGTCGGAGCCGGGCACCCACAACGCGGAGTAGCCCTTCATGCGGTGGTAGCGGATCATCAGGTCTTCCATGCTGACGAACATGGCGTGACCGAGGTGCAGTTCGCCCGTCACGTTCGGCGGCGGGATGGAGATCACGAACGGCTTGACCGTCGGGTCGAAGTCGGGCTGGTTCGGGTCGTTGTGCGGCTTGAAGTATCCGCCCTGCTCCCACATCTCGTAGATGCGCGGCTCGGTGGATTTGAAGTCGTATGCCTTTGGTAATTCGTGTTGGGTCATTCTTGCTCCTTAGAGGGTGCTGGACGAAACCCAGTCCAGTTCGATGTTTGCGTGTGTGCCCAGGCGTTCATACAGTTCACCCGTGTGCTGCTGGATGTGCCTGATGTTGTAAAGCTGCAATTCCAGTTTATCGAACGGAAGCCAGTGAAAGCCCGATTCGGCTGCGAGGTTCGTCGCGGGAACACGTTCGGCCACCTGTCGTTGCACGAAGGACAAATATTCGAGCACCTCGCCCTGCGTGAACGGCACGTCCCCATCGGGGTCGTGATGCTTTTCCCAGGGGACAAAATCCTGCTCGGCATGCTGTAGATACAGATGGGCATAGAAAAGCGCGTGATAGGACTTTCTCCAAAATTTATCCTGGTTGCCCGCGGCGTCCCACAACGCCGGCGGGCAGCGGACAATGACCTGCTTCAGCATCTCCAGCGCGGCCAGATATTGGGATTGGATGGCTTTGTGCATGTCCATGTGCCTTACTCCAAAATGAACGTGAGCGCGCGCTCGAACGTGCTCTCGAAATCGGGCGGGAACGCGTGCCCCAGGTCGGGGAAGGCTTCCTCGCCAAATGGAATGTGAGCGTCCTGCAAAATCTTCTGGACGGCGCGGGCGCTGTCCAGGGTGTGGTCTTTCTCGCCTGTGACAAAGTATCCGCGCACAGACGGCGGCGTCTGCGCCAGCGGCAGCAGGGAATCGGGGTCGGCGATGAACGTGCCAACACCGATGAAGCCGCGCGCCCCAAGCCTGCCGCTCAAAGCCGCATAAACAGCCATACCGCTGCCTTGCGAGAAACCAGCCGCTACGATTCGCGAGGGGTCGATCTCATACTCAGCCTGGACCTGCTCCACGTGGAAGAGGATATCGGCCAATCCCTGTTCGCCATCGTCCCAACAACTGCCGCCCGGGAAAAGCATCTGTCTGGACTGGGGAGAGAGTACCAGCCAGCCACGCTGGCGGGCCGCCTCCCAGTGTTCGAGGTTCGAGTTACGGTCTCCGCTTCGTCCGTGCAGGGCGATCAACAACGGCAGCGGATGGGAAGTCTCCGCAGGTGTGAGCAGGGTGCGGGCAGGCTCGATCTGGGCCTGCGCCTCCAGACACATCCTGTTCGACTCGTCGGCCAGGCGCTGGAACTCCGCCAGGCCGCGGACGGCGTCCAGGTCTGGATCCAGGAACTGGCTCTCAGCCCACCACAGGCCCGCATCCAGACTGCGCCGAAAGAGATCGATGACCTCATGTACGCGGCCACACTGGCTCAGCAGACACATTCGCCAGAAGGTCGTACGCGCCGCCTGTTCAGGGAAATGATCCGCGTTCTGCTCGACGAACTGCAACGCAGCGGCATACTGCCCTGCCATGTACAAACGAGCCATCTCATCGGCTATTCCCTGAAATGCATTCGATGTCATGCGACCTCCAAAAACAAAAAACGCCTCGTCCACAAGAGGACGAAGCGCCTGGCTCCGCGGTACCACCTCGGTTCATTTTCTCAAACACAAAGGTTTAAGAAAATGCACTCAATGGCTGACGTGTTCATCAGCCCATGCTGTAACGGGCATGCCCGTGACGGTCTACTGGCCAGGATGGTAATTGGTAATTGGTAATTGGTAATTGGTAATTCTGGCGTTCTTCGTCAAAATGCTTCAGGCGACTTCTGCGGCTTGTTGCTGGGGAGGCTTCCAGCCATTGACCTCCGTCTCTATCAGCGCGCCAGTCCGCGTACTACTCCTGAATGGCTGGGATTATACGCTTGGGGACGGGGAGAGTCAAGCACCCGTCATTGCGAGGAGGGCGACAGCCCGACGAAGCAATCTCAGGTTACAAGGAGATTGCTTCGTCGGGTTTCGGCGCTGCCGCGCCTCAACCCTCCTCGCAATGACGTTAACTGTTCTTCAACCTCCCCAACATGCCGCGGAGGAGGGAGGCGACTTCATCGGGCAGGGCGCTGAGGTCGGGATTATGATCGCCGACCAGCACGCGCAGCAGGACGTTGCCCAGGGCGCGCATGGCGGGGTCGTCGGCCCTGGCCATTCCCTGGAAGGCGTTGAACAACTGCCCGCCCAATTGCTGGTCGCCGCGCGCGGCGCGCTCGACCAGTTCGAGCAGTTGGGGCAGGGTGACGCCTTGCTCTTGTTGCTGTGCCTGGCCGTGGACCGTGGACGATGGACCGTTTTCCACGGTCTGTTGACCACCGTCCGCCGTCGCATCTGAAAACGCATGCAAAATACGGCGAATAATCGCAGAGTCAACTTGATCTAGTCCGTCAAGTAAATCCATTCCTCTTTCGCCCGATAACACACGCCGAATAACAGCGATTAGGTTTCGCCAATCATCAGTTTTAGCCTGTTCATCAAGAAATTGATTCAGTTCTGGAGAAAGTTCTGTTTCGTTGCGACAAGTTTTTACAACCTCTGCAATAATGGGGTTCCACTTATCAACCTGTGTTCGAATATTTGCGCCGCTTGTATTGGCTTGACCACCAGATAAGCGTTCAAACTCCATTCTGCTTTCCTGCTCCTTGCGCCGCCACGCGCGGACTTCGTCCATGTGCCCCCGCTTCTCGGCGAGTTCGGCGGCTGTAGCATATGCTTTCACAGTATTCTCAAAATCTTGCACCGTCTCATAAAGTGTAATTGCCTTTTCAATAAGTTTTGTGGCTTCATCGAGACGACCAAGATTTAACAAGCTTACTGCTAATTTGTGATTGCCAATGGCTATATCTTTTGGATTGCCTGATTTTTCTTTTATTTCTAATGAGCGTCGCGCCCATCTTTCGCTCTCATCAAACCGTCCCGCGCTCTCCGCGACGATGGCGAGTTGGTTGCTTGTACGCGCCACACCAGCCAAATCTCCCAAGTGTTCTTTGATGTTCACGCTTTCCTTGTAACAGCGCTCGGCTTCGTCCCAGTAGGGCGCAGCGTGCTGCGCCCCTACGCGTTCCCCTTCGGTCTGTGCCACCACGCCCAACTGGTGCCAGGCGACGGCTTCCATCTGGTCTTCGCCCATGCGCTGAAAGAGACCCAACGCTTCAAGGTGGCGTTTGCGGGCTTCGTTCAGGTCACCCTGCCTCATTGCCAGCGTGCCGAGTTGACCGAGAAAAACACCTTGATGTCTGTCGTTGTCGGTTTCTTTGGAAATTGCTAATGCAGTTTCATATTCTTTCCGCGCTTCTACGTATTGGCCACTATCAGCCAAAGCATCTGCCAAATCGCCATGACAAGACGCTAATGTGTTTTTGACATCTTTATTCTGTTCTTGATCGTTTGTTAATGCAATCGCGCGGCGATAGAAGTCCGCCGCCTGCGAGGGGTGTCCCTGTGCTCTCAGGCTGAGACCAATGTTTCGCAAAATAATCGTCTGGTCATAGCGCGTGTCATACGCCGCCTCCCCTTCCAGCCGGGCCAGCAAGGCGCGGAAAACCTTCTCCGCCTCCCCCGCGCGTCCCTGCTGTAAGAGCCTGTCCCCGCGCCCGTATTCCAGCAGGGTTTCACGCTTGGTCATCTTTCCACTCCCCACTGATGACTGATCACTGTTCACTGCTCTTTCCACTGCCTTGGCGATCTCATCCCTCTCCCGCCACCGCCCAAAGGCATTCAAAAACTTGTTGATACTGTCAGCAAACTCCACGGCTTCATCCAGCGCGTCCGCGGCGAGGGTCAGTTTGAGGGCGCGTTTCAGGTTGGGGAGTTCGCGCAGAACGATGGCACGTACTGGTATAGGATGTTGAGTATCATCTTGATAGAGTTGATTGGCATAAGAATAATAAATTTGCCAATATCTATTTACGATTTCAGATTTACGATTTTCGATTGCCTCTGGAGATTGTGATGGATCGTTGTCAATGGTGGCTTTGAGGTAGGGGGCGAGGGTTGGGTGGAAGTGGATGAAAGGCACATTCACACCAGCAACTTCTTCGACTCGAATTAAAGCAGTTGAAGTCAATTGTGGTTTGAGGGCGTTCCATGCTTCTTCGGGAATTTCTGTAATGGCGAGCAAAATATGTTCCATCGCCCCACCTTCAAAGACCCACAGGCGCGAGAGCAGGTTCACAGCGTCTGCGCCGAGGCGGTCGAGGGAGAAGCGCAAACTCACTTCGAGGGATTCGTTGCGTTCCTTGGCCTCGCCCGTCTTCATCTGCGGCAGGATGGTCTGGTATTGTTCCAGCAGGGCTTCGGCGCTGTAGGTGCGTAATTGCGGCAAGGCCAGTTGCAAGGAGAGCGGGTGGCCTTTGAGAAATTTTAGTAATTCTTCCAATGGAACACGTGCAGGACGTGCAAGTCCGTTGGATTCTAGAATTGAAGCTGCCAGATCAAGTGCGTCACCAAGGGCAAGACCTTCAAGTTCTTTATGCAAGCAATTCTTTCCTGCGATAAATCCATCATGCGGAACTTTGTCGTTACGAGTCGTAATCAATAAACGCGAGTTCCTTTGTGAAGCCCATTTTGCGCCAGCATTTAATAAGGCTTGCAAGTCTTCATCTTTCAAAGGCGCGTTTCCCTTTGGCAGTACCGATTCAAAGTTGTCCCAAACCAGCAGGGTGGGGTGTTCGCGCAGGGCCTGGGCGATGGCTTCGATTTTGTCGCCGTCGTAAATCTGGAAATTCTCCTCCACCAGCGCATTGCCCAACTCGTTCAGCACGAAGTCGAAACTGGCTCCCGTTTCAAAAGAGATGAATGCCGCGCGCTCGAAGAGATGCGTGCGCGTGAACCACTCCGCGGCCTGGGTGGCCAGCGAGGTCTTGCCCTGTCCGCCGAAGCCGTGCAGCACGACGACGTTCCGCGTGGCGAAGGCGCGTTCCAGGTCAAGCAGTTCGCGGGCGCGGCCGTGGAATCCGTGCAAGGGGGCGGGAGGAAATCCACCACGGAGACCACGGAGGGCACGGAGATTCTCTTTCTTCTCTGTGGACTCGGTGCCCTCTGTGGTGGGGCGGCTCGGGGCGGCAAAGGGCTTGAGTTCCTCCGCCTGTTGGTACAACGCGGGCAGGAACCAATCCTGCAAATGGACGATGATGGCATCCTCTTCATGCGGACGGCGCAGGGTCAGGCGTTTGGTGTCCGCGAACAAGTTGCGCCGCGCCGAGTCCATGGCGGCATTCGCGCTTTGTCCACGCGCCAGCGCGCCGTAAAATTCCTGCGTGAAGCGTTTGGCGGTCTCGACCAGCACGCTGTAATTCATCGCCACCACGCCGCCCACGCCCGACTCGATCAGCCGCGAGGCGACGCTGGCGAAGGGATTGCGGTCATCGGGTTGGGCGCTTTGGCAGGCGTTCAATACCATTAGCGGGATGCCGCTGCGGTTGAGCAGGGTGCCGAGCTGTTCCGCGTCCACCAGATGTTTTTGATGGCTCTCGTCCTCGAACAGCAGGAAGCCAAGTCCCACGCCTTTGTCGTAGACCCCATGCCCGTCAAAGTGGACGATATGCACGCGCGGCTGGGTCTCGTCCCGCAGGCGTTCATCCAACGCCTTCAAGGTCGGCGGGCGCAGGAATTCCACCTCGAATTGTTCGGGCAGGGAATCCAACGCATCCAGCAGCGGCGTGGCGATGGAACGCGGATCGATGAAGCCCGCGCCGTCGGGACGGCAGGTCACCATCAGAATCCGCACGGGCAGGTCGAACGGCTGAACGGTCTGCGGCTTGACCTTGTGCATCCTGCGCCGCACGCTGATTTGCTCGCTGAACAAATATCCGCCCTCGTCGCGCAGAAGTTCCCACGGCAGGCGCAGAATGCGCGGCTCGGTCGTGTCGATGGTCAACATGCGTTCGCCGTCCGCTTCGCTGAACCGCCCGAACAGCCGCATCGCATCCGACGACTTTTGGATGATCGCGTCCATCAGGGCTTTGCCCCACTTGGGCAATTTTCCCTCCACCTCGCGGGCGCGCTCGTCGTCGATGTCCGAGGGCCACTGCCAGTAATTTTCCAGATACCAACGCAACTCGGAGAGGTTCTTGTCCGTCAACGGGTTGATGAAATCAAAGACTTCAGTGGTTGAATCTTCAAATTCAACGGTCACTGGTATCGGCGCGTCGAATTCTGCATTTTGAGAAATTTTCTGAAAATGCAGAATCAGGTTTGAAACGGAAGGTTTGATCTGAATCTGTTTGACAACAGATTTTGCAGAGGGAGACTTACGACCTTTAGGTGTCGTTGATTTTGTCGAAGACTTTTTTTCTGTCGAAGATTTCTTCTGCATTTCGACAAGTTCTTTGACTCCATCGGCAGTTCTTTCGGTTGCGTCTGCTGTTCGCCTCAAGTAGATTAATTTCAACTTGTCGTTGAGTTTTTCAACACCAATCAATTCCTCCCGTAGAATCTCAAGATATGCTTGTGCTGCCTCGCCCGCCAATTTCTTTTGGCTCTGTGGTAATGTAATTGAAAATTCGTTTTCAAGTTCAACTTGTGGAACGGGATCAAAAGGATGTTGTAAAACCTGGCGGATTGCTTCCTGGACACTAGGAAGATCATGGAAGCGCGTGCTGACAACCAGCGCCTTCGCTAACCCTTGGTTGGAATACTCATTTCCAAAGCGTTCCGCCGCTCGTTCAATGGCTTCCTTGATCGCCTTCTTTGCTGTTGCATCCTTGATGAGGTTTTCGCCGCCTTTTTTCAAGTATTCAAGGATTGCACCAAGAAGTTTTTCGGTAATTGACAGTGTAGGCATGGTTTGCTCCCTGCAAATGACTTGCCCGAAATTGTTGTGAATCTGATGTGTGAATTATAGACGAATTCTTCGCCGCTACACGGTTCAGAGCGACATGGCTACAACTTACTTTTCCCCGCCCAAACCACCAGCGGAGCAAACCAGCGCGCCAGCACGAACACGACGCGATACCAGCCTGGGTGGACGAGTTCCGTGCGGCCTTGCTTCAAAGCCTGCACGATGCGGCGCGCGGTATCGGCGGGAGAAATATCGAGATTACGATACCAGGCAGGCTGTCCCGTGCGGGGATGGGCGATGGATTGGACGAAATGTTCCCCCCGCATCGGGCCGAGGATGACCAACAGGCTGCGTGTCCCTTCGAGGGCGGCGGCGCGGGTGAAGGCGTGCAGCGCCGACTTGCCCGCGGCGTACAGTCCCATCGAGGGCAGGTTCATCTCGCCTGCCACCGAGCCGATGTTGACCAGCGCGTCGAGCGGATGCAGGCCCGCGGCCAGTTCGAGCGGGGCCAGGGCGTTGACCTGCATCACACGCGTCACCTCGTCGACGGTCATCTGCGCGAAGGTGGAATGGCTGCCCACGCCCGCGCAGTTGATGAGAATCTGTACACTGCCTTGAACGGCAGTAATCAACTCACGCCGCACCTCGGGCTGACTCAGGTCACAGGTCAGGGCGCGGGCGGGATGGGCCAGCTCCGCTTGCAAGGCGGAAAGGGCCGGGGCGTCACGGTCAACCAGAGTCAGGGCGCAGGCCTCGCGCTCGAGCAGCAGGGCCAGTTCGCGGCCCAGGCCGTGGGCGGCGCCCGTCAGCAGTACGGATTTTCCCGCCAGGTTCATATCCCGCCCTTGAGTGTGTCGGATAACGATTGTTCGAGCGTGAAGGCGGGTTCCCAGCCCATCTCGCGGCGAAGCTTGTCGGACGAGCAGGGCTTGTCCACGTTGACCTCGGACAGGCGGCGGATGCCCGGGTTGAGGTGCAGTTTGTCGAGCAGGGTCAGCAGTCCATCCAGAAAGCGGATGCCCGCTCCGCCCAGCGGCAGGATCAACGCGCGCTTGCCCAGCACCTTCAGCGCCGTGCGCGTGAACTCGACCATGCCCACGTTCCAGGCGGTGACGATGTAACGCTCGCCGCTGCGGCCCTGGGTGAGCGCCAGCGTCACGGCCCGCGCCACGTCGCGCACATCCACAAAGGTGTTGATGTAGTCCAGCATGGGCAGGACGAACAGCCAGCGCGCGGCGCGCCTGACCATCTCCACGCGTTCGGAGCCGGGGCCGAGGATCACGCTTGGGTTGAGCATGACCACGCGCAGGTTGCGGCTCATCCCGCGCAGCTCGTTTTCGCTGACCAGTTTGCTGTAGCCGTAAGCGTCCGTGCGGCGCTTGGTTTCGAGGTCGGGCAGCATGTCCTCGTCGATGATGCGGCCGGGCTGAAAGCCCAGCGCCGAGATGGAACTGATGAAGATGAAGTTGGGACAGCCCGCCGCGCGCGCCGCCTGGATCAGGTTGTGCGTGCCCTCCACGTTGGCACGGATGATGGCGTCCGCGTCCGATTTACGGAAGGAGACCATGGCCGCGTTGTGGATGACCGCGTCCACGCCGCGCAGGTGTTCGGCGTAGCTCTCGGGCTGGAGCAGGTCGCCATGCACCCAGCGCACGCCGGGCAGCGACTCGATGCCGAGGAAGGTCTTGCGCTGAGTCCGCACCATGACGCGCAGTTCGGCCGTGGGGTCATAGTCGTGAATGGCCTTGACGATGTACTGGCCCAGGAAGCCGAGGCCGCCGGTGATGAAATAAGTGGTCATGAGTCTGATAGCCTGATGGAAAAATAGTCGAGTGGAAAAGGGTCAGTCGCCGGTGATGGATTTGCTGTCCGTGTCGAACAGGCTCAGGAGGACGTTGATCGTTAAGAGCACGCCCAGGGCCAGGTAGGGAAAGGCGACGAACATCAGCCACAGGATCTCGAAATTTCCAGCCAGCAGCTCGATCAAAATTCCCAGCGTGGGCAGGACGCCTATCAACAGGGCCAGGGACATCATGAAGATCAGGTAGATCGGATTGCGCGTGATGAACTTCCCCGTCAACAGCCAGCGCAGCATCAGCCCCTCCATGTGCGCCTCCTCGGCCACCGTCTCGACATAGCCCAGCCCCGATTTGTTTCGATAGGTGCGATATCCAGGCCAGCCGACCAGATATTTTGTCTTCTCGTCGAGCAGGCCCATCTCGATCTGGATGGGGTATTGGTCTTCCGCGTTTGGAATCCGTTTTTTCATGCCACCTCGCCGGGTCGATTTTATTCGCGTTCGGCGGGCAGCACAAGGGGCCCTTCGTGGAACGGATGCGGGACAACGTGGACGGGCAGGCAATAGGCCGCCTCGATCACCTCCGGACGAAGCACCTGATTCGGCGTCCCCACGGCTTTTTCCACGCCCCCGACCAGCAGCGCGATGCGGTCGGCGTAACGCGCGGCCAGGTTGAGATCGTGCAAGGCAACCAGCACGGCCAGGTTGTCCCGCCGCGCCAGGTCACGGATCAACTCCAGCAGGCTGACCTGATATTGCAGGTCGAGATGCGCGGTCGGCTCGTCGAGCAGCAGGATGGGCGTGGATTGGGTCAGAGCGCGGGCCAGCAGCACGCGCTGGGACTCTCCACCCGAGAGTTCGCCCACGCGGCGGTCGATCAACTCCAGGGCGTGGACGCGCTCCAGCGAGCGGCGGGCCAGTTCCTCGTCACGAGTCGAGGCGTGGCCGAGGAATCCCAGGTAGGGCGTGCGTCCCATCAGTACCGTCTCCCAGACCGTGAAGGCGGGCGGCAGCGAGATGGCCTGCGGCACCACCGCGATGTAACGCGCGCGCTGGATGGGCGTGAGTGCGGCGAAGTCGTCGCCGTTGGTGCGCACCTGACCCGTGTACGGAATCACGCCGCTGACCGCGCGGATCAACGTGGACTTGCCCGCGCCGTTCGGCCCGATCAGCGACAGCACCTCGCCGTTGTTCACCTCCAGCGAGACGCCGTGCAGAACCTGGCGTCCATGATAAGCAGCCGATAGATTTTCAATTCGCAACATACCCAACTCCCAACAACCGACTCTGGATGCGCCAATCACCAATTACCAATATCCCTGATTCTTCGCCCGCCGCAGCACCCACAAAAAGAAGGGCGCGCCCGCCAGCGATGTGACAATGCCCACAGGCAGCTCCTGCGGGGCCAGCACCACGCGCGCCAGCACGTCCGAGAGCAGCAGGGCCGTGGCGCCGCCCAGGATCGCCAGCGGCAGGATGCGGCGATAGTCCCCGCCGACCCACAGGCGGATGAGATGCGGGACGATCAGCCCGATGAAACCGATGATGCCCGAGAAGGCCACCGCCGCCGCCGCCGAGAGCGAAGCCGCCGCCAGCACCAGCGCCCGCGCGCGGTTGACGTTCAAGCCGAGCTGCTGGGCCTGGTCATCGCCGAATTGCAGCAGGTTGAGGATGTGTCCGCTCACGAGCAGGACGCCCAGTCCGATCAGCAGGTACGGCAGGACCGCCAGGATGGCTGTCCAACCCGCCTGGCTGGCGCCGCCCAACAGCCAGCCCAACGCGCGCCGCACCTCGCCGGTCGAGCGCAGCATGAAGAACGAGGTCAACGAGGTGGCGAAGGAAGAGACGGCCACGCCCGCCAGGATCAGGTTGGTGGTGGGAACGGTATGTCCCACGCGGGCAACAAAGTACACGAAGAAGACCGTCGCCAGCGCGCCGATGAAGGCCGCCATCGGAATGGCCATCAGCCCCCAGAACGAATACGGCCATTTGACGCTCATCGCGATGACCGCGCCCAGGCCCGCGCCCGAGGCCACGCCGATCAGGAACGGGTCGGCCAACGGATTGCGGAAGAGACCCTGGTAGGCCGTGCCGCTGCCCGCCAGCGCCATGCCGGTCAGCGCGATCAACACCGTGCGCGGCAGGCGGATGGCCCACACGATCTGCGTCGCCGTAACCGTGCCGCGCCCCAGCAGCACATCCCACAGTTCGGCGGGGGTCAGGAATACCGAACCGATCGCCAGGCTGAGCAGCAGGGCGAGCAGAAGAAAGAGGAAAGAAAGAAAGACGAATTGTTTCATGGGTTGTAGGGGCGGGGTCCCCCCGCCCTGTTGGTTTTCAAAAAAGGGGGCGAGGAGACCTCGCCCCTACGTGCAATTTATTGGAACAATTCAGGATGGATCAATTTCGCCAGCGCTTCGAGGCCGTCCACCAGGCGCGGACCGGGACGGCTGATCAGGTTGTCGTCGATGGGGAAGACCGCATTGGACTGCACCGCGGCGATGGTCTCCCAGCCGGGGCGGGCCAGCACAGACTCGGGCGTGGTGCCCCACATCGCATCACCCAGCAAAATGAGGGCGGGATTCGAGACCACGATCTGCTCCAGGCTCATCTGCGGATACGGGTCGGTGAGCTGGCCGCCGATATTAACTCCGCCGGCGCGGGTGATGAGCAGGTCGCCAAAATTGCCCGGGCCGTAGGTGTACGGCTTGGCGGGGTCGGTGGCGTCGATCTCGTAGAACACGGCGGGACGTTCGGTGGCGGCCGCGATCTTCTCGTCCACGGCCTGCACGCGCGCCTTGAGCGCATCGACGAGGGCGGTCGTGTCGTGTCCGCTCAACTGGCCGACAATGCCCAGGTTGGCGTACATCTCTTCGATGGTGGTCGGGTTTTTGAGGTAGTAGACCGTCAGGCCGAGGTCTTCGAGCTGCTTGACCAGTTCGGGCGTGTTGATCTCGGCCGCGAGGACCAGGTCGGGTTCGAGCGCCACGATGGCTTCGGCGCTGTATTCGCCCATCGAGCCGCCGACCTTTTCAACGTTGGCGGCTTCGGCGGGGAAATCGGAAAATTCATCGCGGCCCACCACCTGGCTCCCCGCGCCGATGGCGAAGAGGATTTCGGTGTTGGAAGGCGCCAGTGAGACGATGCGCTGGGCCGGGCCAGCCAGGGACACCTCGCGGCCGAGGCCGTCGGTCAATTTTACGGAACCAGCCGCCGGGGCGGACGGGCCGCAGGCGGTCAACAACAATCCCAGGACGAGCAGGATGAAGGTCAATTTTCGAAACATGGAAACTCCTGTGTGTTGTAGGGCGGGATAATATCCCGCCCTACGCAAAATTTGAATCAAAATCCCCTGCCGAGTGGACAGGGGAGGTAGGAGAGGCAATCCGAGCAGGCCGTCCTCCACCTCCTTTCTGCGAGAGTGTGGCGAACCGACCAGGGCGGGCGACCTGACTTGGGTGAGTCACGCGTGCAGCATGAACTCGACCTTCACAGTTGCGCGACAGTGCCAGATTTTCACTGGCTTCGCCGCTGACTGGCCGTTATGTGGTTGTGAAAGGATTGTACCACGCGCGGAATTTTTTTTGATTTGGCAGTAAAATTGCGCGAGGAGTTTTCATGGAACACAAACGCGACGACGGCATCGACCTGCTCAAAGGCATTTTCGTGGTGGGAATGGTCTGGGGCCACATGATGGATTTGTGGAGCACGACCAACGGCATCGCCGGGAACATCTACTACACCCTGAGCATTGTGACCTTTTCCGGGTTCCTGTTCTGTTTCGGCTACGGCATGCAGGTTTCCCATGCGCGCGGACGGTTGACCTTCATGCAGATCCTGTCCAACTCGGCGCGCATCTTGGTCGCCTTCTACATTTCGGGCTTTGCATACGAGTTGATCGTCCACGCCAAGGAATGGACTCCCGCCATTCTGGGCAATATCCTGCTGTTGAACACCCTGCCCGAGCTGTCCGAGTTTCTGCCGGCCTTTGCGTTGACCTCGCTGATCGGCGGCCTGCTGATGCGCCCGCTCAACTGGATCACCGACTCGTGGCTGCGCCTGGGCGTGGCCGTGATTCTGCTGCTGCTGACGCCCTTCCTGCCGAATGCCTGGGTGCAGTCCCCGCAGTTGTGCCTGTTCGTCGGCTGTGAATTGAACGTGTCCGTCGGCTTCCCCGTCCTGCATTATTTCGTTTTCTTCCTGCTGGGCCTGGCCGTGGCCAAACATCAGATCGGCTTTTCGTGGATACTGACCATCGCGGGCGCGGTGGGCGTGGTCGCTTATCGCTACGTGCATTACAACGTCATGCAGGCCCAGCGCTTTCCGCCCGACACGCAGTGGCTGGTGGGCGGCATCCTGTTCCTGATGGCCTGGTACTCGGGCGCGCGCCTGCTGGAGCGTGTACCGGTGGTCAACATCATCCTGGCCGCCATCGGGCGGAATACCCTGTTCTTCTATTTATTCTCGAACCTGCTGCTCTTCGCCGGGCGCAAATCCTTCGACAACTTCCCCATCGGCATGCCGATGTCCCTCGCGCTGACGGCGCTGCTGCTGGCGATCATTTACTTCTTCATCACCATCATCAAGCCCGCGCCAGCGAAGAAGCCGTCACCCAAAGCGGCGCAGGCGTAAGAAGACCGGACGCAAAACTCACCCCGCACTCACGGGGTGAGTTTCATTTTTGATCAGTCTCTCCTCAAAGCCAGCCTGTTTCTGCGCCTTTACCGCTCGGCTCGACGGGTCGAATGGCTTTTTGGTGAGAAAGCAGCCTCGTGTATTATTTCACTTTTCCTATCTGTTTTAGGGTGCTTGATTTATAATTTGCGTACGCACGTCAAAAAAAATAATAAGGAGAGCCATCGCCATGCTACATGAACCTGCAAAACCTGCGGAAAAAGACCCTGCGGGACCCTACAAGATGCGTCTGGGAATATGGATGTTCGTGTTTTACTCTCTCTTCTATGCCGGGTTTGTCGCCGTCAACTTGCTCAGTCCGCTGGCAATGGCGGCGATTGTTTTTGCAGGGTTGAACCTGGCGACGGTCTACGGCTTTGCGCTCATCATCGTGGCGCTGATCGAAGCCCTGATCTATGACGGGATGTGCCGCAAAAAGGAAGCGGAGTTTGCAGCGGCTGAAAAACAAAAGAGCGGCAAATCCAAGAAGGGAAAGGCATAAGTCATGGCGATCATTGTCTTCCTCATCTTTGTTGTCTTTGTCATCGGGCTTTCGCTTTATTTGGGAAACAAAGCCAAGACCTCCAGCGGGTATTATGCCGCGGGTGGACAGATCCATTGGGGCGTGAACGGCATCGCTTTCGCGGGGGATTATCTCTCGGCGGCGTCCTTCCTCGGAATCTGCGGCATGATCGCTACCGTCGGCTATGACGGCTTCCTGTATTCCATCGGATATTTGGCGGGCTGGATCGTGGCGCTGTTTGTGGTCGCCGAGCCGCTCAAACGGCTGGGCAAGTACACTTTCACCGACGCAGTGGACGCCAACTACAACTCGCGCGGAATCAAACTGGCGGCAGCCATCAGCACGCTGGTTGTCTCCGTTTGTTATCTCATTCCGCAGATGGTCGGCGCGGGCGTGCTGGTCGAACCGTTGCTTGGCATCCCCCACGCCTGGGGTGTGCTGATGGTCGGAGCCATCGTCATCACCATTGTCGCCACCGCGGGCATGGCTTCCACCACTTATGTGCAATTTCTCAAAGGCGGCTTGCTGATCGTTTTCTCCAGCGTGCTGGTGGGAGCGGTGGTGATCCGCGGCTTGTCCACCCAGCCTGACCAGAACGGCGCAGTGGAATTTTATGAATATTCGCATTTGGCGGCAGTCAAAAACGGCGACCAGATCGAGGTCACCGAAGCAGGCTGGGATGTGCTGGAGCAGGCTGAGGTAAAGGGCGGACTGTTCTTTGTCAAGCTCGGTCACGAGGGCAAGGAAACCTGGTGGTATGCCTCTGAAACAGATGGCGTGCTTACTTTGAAAGAATCCCAATCCGTGGTGACCAAGGGCGCGGAGAAATGGATCAACGGCGCGCCCGCCTCAGCGGATAATCAACTGCGACAAGTGGGAAACCTCGAACAGATTCGCGGGCAGAAAAACACCGAAACGGGCAGCCTGTCCATCTTCGGTTTTTTGTCGACCATCACCGATAAAGACACCATCGTCCGCACCTGGAAGACCGCCAGTTTCACAGATGAAGCAGGCGCAAAAGTCACCGTCTATTATCCCAAGGATGTCACGGGCGACCGCATCATGCGCCCCGGCTTGAAGTTCAAAGTGGAAGGCACCTGGCTGGAACGGCTCGACTTCCTTTCGCTGATGCTGGCGCTCTTCCTCGGCACCGCCGCCCTGCCGCATATTCTCATCCGCTATTACACCGTGCCCAGCCCCGCCAGCGCGCGCAAATCGACCATCGTGGCGATTGCCGCCATCGGCTTCTTCTACATCCTGACCCTCTTCATGGGATTGGGCGCCATGACAAGCGGCGTGATTAATCCAGCGGACAGCAACATGGCGGCGCCCCTGCTGGCGCGTTCGTTTGGCGAATTGCTCTTTGCGGTCATTTCAGCGATTGCCTTCGCCACCGTGCTCGGAACCGTCAGCGGCTTGATCGTCGCCGCTTCGGGCGCAGTCGCCCACGACCTGATGGATCGCTACCTGAACGTCAAGATGGACGACCGCCAGAAAGTCCGCGCGGGGAAGATTGCCGCCTTCGTCATCGGCGGCATCGCCATTTTGCTCGGCATTTTGTTCAAGGGCATGAACGTGACCTTCCTCGTCGGGCTGGCGTTTGCGGTGGCGGCTTCAGCGAACCTGCCTGCCATCGTCATGCTGCTCTTCTGGAAGAAGACCACAGCCCGCGGCATCGCCGCCTCCATCGTGGTGGGCATCGTCACCTCGCTGGGATTGATCGCCTTCTCGCCGGAGTTGTACACCCTCTATGGGATGAACCCGCTCGACGCGCCGATCCCGCTCAACAACCCCGGAATTGTTTCCATCCCGTTGAGCTTTATCACGCTGGTGGTGGTTTCATTGATGACCCAAAAGAACGCCAAGGCATAAATCGCGACTTGGAGTCCAACGTCTCCTGACGTTGGACTCTCTCTCCGAAGTCTGGAGACTTCGGACTCCATTTTCATCACTTCATGAACAATTCCATCCTCGTCAACTTCCACTGCCATTCGATGTTCAGCGACGGCGAGCAGACGCCCGAGGCGCTGGCGGCAAGCCTTGCTTCGGCGGGAGTGCGCTACGCCGCCCTGACCGACCACGACAGCATCGAAGGTCTGCCGCGTTTCCGCGAGGCGCTCAAGAAGCGCGGCGTGGCTTGTATCTCCGGCGTGGAGCTGACGACTCAGTTCAACGGGCGCGAAGCCCACCTGCTTGGCTACGGATTCGACTTCGAGAATCCCGAACTGACAGAGACCCTGCATTCCATGCGCCAGATTCACAACCTGGAAGTTCACAGCATTGCGGGGTCGTTGCGCAAGGCGGGAGCCAGCCGTCCGAATGACAGCGGAGCAGCCGTCAGCGCCGCGCCACAGGGACAACTCGAAGTCGGGGAAGCCATCGCGCTGATCCATCGCGCCGGCGGGCGCGTCTTTTGGGCGCATCCGTTCCATTTCGAATCAGACCTCGAAAAATTGGATGAACTGGTTGGGGAATTAAAGTCGAAGGGGTTGGACGGTCTCGAAGCCATTTACGCGCCTTTTACCGAAAGCCAGCGCGACTCTTTGATTCAACTCGCGAACAAACACGACCTGCTGGTTTCCGCCGGCACGGATACCCACGGCAACGGTCAATACGTCATCGAAATGCCGCGCGGTGCCTGGTTCCAGTTTCGTCAGGCGTTCTTTTCGAGCGTCAGTTTTTCAGACGAAAGCCACCCCTCGTATCGGAAGGCATCCAGCACCCATGACCATGCGGCTTCCGCGAAGCATCCGCGTTTCCAGCGGCGCTCCTTTGCGTTGCGAATCTTCCTGCCCACCCTGATCGCCATTGGGTTATTCCTCTCCGCCATCTGGGGCATCATCCTGCCGTCCTTCGAGCAGACCCTGCTGGAGCGCAAGCGCGAAATGATCCGCGAGTTGACCAACTCCGCCTGGAGCATTCTGGCATCCTACGAACGTGACGAGAAAAATGGACTGCTCACCCGCGAAGAGGCGCAAGCGCTGGCAATCACCCGCATCGAGGCGCTGCGCTACGGGGCGGAGGGCAAGGACTATTTCTGGATTCAGGACATGCAGCCGCGCATGATCATGCATCCCTATCGCAGCGACCTGAACGGGCAGGAACTCGACAGTTTCACCGACCCACGCGGGGTGGCGATTTTTGTCGAGTTCGCCGATCAGGTGCGACGCGAGGGCGAAGGCTACATCGATTACGTCTGGCAGTGGAAGGACGACCCGCAGCGGCTCGAACCGAAGGAGTCCTACGTCAAGGGCTTTGAACCCTGGGGCTGGATCATCGGCACAGGTATTTACACCGACGATGTCAACCTGGAGATTGCCGCCCTAGAGAGGAGTCTGGTCAACACTTCGCTGGCGATTTCGGGCGCCATCATTTTATTGCTCGTCTTCGTGCTGCAACAAAGCCTGCGCATCGAACGGTCGCGTCAGGAAGTGGTGGATACCCTGCGCGAATCCACCGAACGCTATCACACCCTGATCGAAGCCACCACCGAAGGCACCCTGCTCATCCTCGATGACCGCTGCCGCTACGCCAACCCAACGTTTTTGGAGATGCTCGGCTACACTGCGCGTCAGTTGGAATTTTTGGAACTCGCTGACCTGCTGCCGCGTGAAGCGGATAACGCCGCCATCTGGGAGCGCTTCCAAAACGCGGATGTCGAGCAGACCATGAGCGAAGCGCTCGAAGGCTGTTTGACTCGGCGCGACGGAAGTCTGGTGGAATGCATCCTGACCGTCAACCCGATTTTGTTTGCCGGTCAGCGCGGATTCATCCTGCTGGCAAAAGACATCACGCGCCAATCCCTCGCGCTCGAAAACGGCGAACTGAACTCGGCGGCAGGTTCGGTTTCGATTGGGATTTTCCGCGCAAGGGCAGCGCGGCGCGGAATCTTTTTGGAAATCAATTCTGCAGGACGCGCCCTGCTTTCGCATCTCTCGCCCGCCGAAACCTCCCAGCCTGCCCTCGCGGATTTTTTCTCCGACCCCGCCGAATACGAACAGGTTTTTCAAACCCTGCTGTCAGACGGGGAGATCGAAAACCACATCGTCCACGTCGAGACAGGCGAAGCGGCGGTTTATTTTATTTCGCTGTCGGCGCGTCTGGTTCGCGATGAACACCGTCAACCCGCCTACATCGACGGCTCGCTGGAGGATGTCACCACAGCCCGCAGACAGGAGGCGGAACGCGAGACACTGATCGAAAAACTGCAAGCCTCGCTGCTCTTCCTGCATGAACCGATTGCCAACCTCGGGCGGGATTCGGTGGTCTGCGGCATGAGCGCCAGTATTGCCCAACTCGCGCGCCTGATGACCGCCCGCAACGTGACCGCCGCGCTGGTCGCCAGCGAGAGTTCCGCCATCATTGGCATCGTCACCGACCATGACTTGCGCGCCCGCGTACTGGCTGAAAATATCAACCTGAACGATCCAATCCATACCGTCATGAGCGCGCCGCTGATCAAGATTTCCGAAGACGCGCTGATTTACGAAGCGCTCATGCGCATGGAAGAAAAGGGCGTGCTGCACCTGGCAGTCGAAGACCGCAGCGGACAAATCGTCAGCGTGATCGACAACAAATCGCTGATCCAGTTTCAGCGTTATGGACCGATTGTGCTTTCACGCGAAATCAGCCGCGCCAAGTCACCCGATGAGGTGGCGCACTCCAGCGGACGAACCTCCCTGCTGGTGCGAACTCTCATGGACAGCAGCGCCCGCCCGCGTCACGTCACCAACATGCTGGCTTCGATCTGCGACGCCGCCACCGAGCGCCTGATTCAACTGGCGGTGAATGACCTCGGCGCGCCGCCCGCCCCCTTCGCCTTCATCGCCATGGGCAGTCAGGGACGTCAGGAGCAGACCCTCGTCACCGACCAGGATAACGGAATTATCTTCGTCCCGCCCGCCGATGCCGACCCGAAACAGGTGGGGGAATATTTCCTGCAATTGGGAAAGCGCGTCTGCGACGGCTTGAATCAGGCTGGCTATCCCTACTGCCGCGGCGGGGTGATGGCGAGCAACCCGCGCTGGTGCCGCTCCCTGCCCGATTGGTTGAGCGGATTCGATGAGTGGGCGCTAAAGTCCGAAGAGCAGGAGGTCATCGACCTCAGCATCTTCTTCGACTTCCGCACCGTCCACGGCGAGGCGGGGCTGACCCACGAACTGCGCCAGCACATCCACAAGGCTCTGCTCGATACACCCGCCTTCCTTCATCACCTCGCGCAAAACGCCCTGGCATTTAAACCACCCATCCGCCTGCCGGGCAACATCTACCTCAGCGGCGGCGCCACGGAGCACGCCGGGGAGATCAACCTCAAGGACGCCATGATGCCGATGGTCAGCTTTGCGCGCTTGTATGCCCTGCGCCACCAAATCGACCAGACGCACACCCTCAAACGCATCGAAGCGCTGACTGAAAGAAATGTGATTCTCCCGTCCAGCCGCGATGAGATCATCGCCGCCTACGATTTCCTGATGCAATTGCGCCTGCAAACCCAGCTTGCGTCAATCCAGTCTGGACAAAGTCCGCAGAATGTCATCCAGCCCGGTAAATTGGGTTACATCCAGCAGGAATTGTTGAAGCAAGCCTTCACCCAGATCGCGGCGGTGCAGAAGAAGGTGGGGTATGACTTTTTGGGCGGGATGTAACTTTTGCCATGCTGCCAGCCTGACATCCTTTTCAGCCAGGCTCGCGGCCCTTGCTGCGCCGGGCAATCTCGGCGAACATGCCGCGGAAGACGAACTCGTGAATGGGGTACAGCAGGTTCCAGTACAGGAAGCCGGGCAGGCCGCGCGGGGCGAAGTAACCGGTCTGTGTCAGGTGCGTGCTGTCGCCGTCGGGGATGACCTGCCATTCCATCCAACTGTCGCCGGGCACGCGCATTTCGTCGCGCAGCAGCAGGCGGGTGGAGTTGATGTCTTCGACGCGGTAGAAGTCGAGGATGTCGCCTGTCTGTAGATTTGAACCGCGCAACGGGGAAGGACGCGAAGTCTTTTGGGGGCGAAGCAGGGCATCCAGTCCGCCGCGCAATTTCCACAGGAAGTCGGCGTACAGCCAGCCATCCTTTCCACCCAGCGTATGCAGCACGCGCCAGACCGCCTCGGGCGGAGCGTCCACGCGCAGGGAGCGGTGGTTGATGAAGAAGCCCTCGTGCCGCACGTTGACCACCGGGCGGCGTCCGTCCGTCCACACGGGTTCGAGCTGGTCGGGATGCAGCTGCGCCAATGAATCGAGCACGGCCTGGTGAAAGGCGATCAACTGCACCGAGGGGAAGACCCGCTGGACGGTCGGCTCCTGCACGCGGCTGTCGCTGCGCAGGCCGTCGATCAACGCGTAGGCGATGCGCGGCGGGACAGGCGTGGTCAGGCCCACACCGAAAGCCATGAACCACAACGGGATGTAGGGCAGCAGGAACATGCGGCGATTAAGTCCGCGCAGGCGGGCGTAGTCGAGCATCAACTGCGAGTAGATCATCAAGTCCGGGCCGCCGATCTCGAAGACTTGTCCGCGCCCGGCAGGATCGTCCAGCGCGGCCAGCAGATAGTCGAACACGTTTTGCGCGGAGATGGGCTGGGATTGGTTGCGCATCCAGGTCGGGCCGGGCACGAGCGGCAACAGTTCGGTCATAAAGCGGATCATCTCGAACGAGATGCTGCCCGGGCCGACGATGACCCCCGCGCGGAATTCGGTGACGGGTACGCGGCAATCGCGCAGCGCCTCGCCGGTCTCGATGCGCGAGCGCATGTGCGCGGCAATCTTTGCGTGTGGGTCGGCCAGCCCGCCCAGGTAGATGATGTGCTCCACGCCCGCGGATTCGGCGGCTTCGGCGAAGTTGCGCGCGCCATCCGTTTCCTTTTCGGTATAACCCTTCCCGCTGGACATGCTGTGGATCAGGTAATACGCGGTATGGACTCCCTCCAGCGCCGCGGGCAGGGTGGACGGATCCATCACGTCGCCGGCCACCACCTCCACATGGCGGAACCAGGCGCGGCCTTTGAGTCGCCACGGCTGGCGGGCCAGGGCGCGGACGCGGTAGCCGCGTTCCAACAAACGCGGGATCAACCGGCTGGCGATGTATCCCGTCGCGCCGGTCACGAGGATGAGGGGAGAAGCGGTCAAAGCGGCTGCTTTCCTCTTTCTTCCTTTGGCGAAGGAGAAAGATATGGGGGTGAATAAAAAAACAACCTTGCGAAGGTTTTTCCACTACAGGCGCTTGGGATTCAACAACAAAGCCTGGGAGTCAACAGGCGTGCGTTCGATTCCAAACCTTCGCAAGGGTATCGCTAATACGAGTGCGCCAGCACGCGCGCGCGCGAGGCCAGGCGGCGGGCCAGTCCGTCGAAGATGAATTTATGGAAGGGCCACATGGCGTACCAGTAGAGAAAGCCCGGCAGGCCGTGCGCGTCGAAATAGGCGGTGACGGTGAAGAGCGTCCCGCCGCCCTCCTGCGGGTCGGATTGGAATTCGAGCCAGGCTTTGCCCGGGACTTTCATCTCGGCCACCAGGCGCATCAGGCGATCCTTCTCGACCGCCTCGACGCGCCAGAAATCGAGCGACTCGCCCGCGCGGATGTCGTCGGGATGGCGGCGGCCGCGGCGCAGGCCCACACCGCCGATGACCTTGTCCATCCAGCCGCGGATGCCCCAGGCCCAGTTCATATACATCCAGCCGCGCGCGCCGCCGATGCCGGTGTAGGCCCGAAAAACGGTGCCAGGCTCCAGGTCCAGGGACAGGCGGCGGCGTTCGATGAACATGCCCTCCTCCACCGAGAAGTCATACGGCTTTCTGTCGCCCAGCGAGGTGACCAGCGCGTCGGCCCAGGAGGTTTCGACGTTGTCGCGCTGGATGCGTCCCAGCGCCAGGTGGACAGCGGTGCCGAAATCGATGGGCTGGATTTTCGGGAACAGGCGGCGGGCGGTTTCGTCGCGAACAACCAGACTGGCGTGCAGGCCTTCGATGAGTGGTAACACCACGCGCCAATGGATGGGTGTGATCATGTGAACCCAATAGGCCGAGAGCAGCGGCGCGTAGATCGGCGTGCGGATCAGGCGGCGCCTGAGTCCGCGCGCTTTGGCGTAGGCCAGCAGCATGTCGGCGTAGGTCAGGCGGGAGGGGCCGCCGATCTCGATCATCCTGCCGACGCTGTCGGGCGTCTCCAGCGCGGACACGAGATACGACAGCGCGTCGCGGATGGCGATGGGCTGGGCCTCGGAGTAGAACCAGGCGGGGCACACCAACAGCGGTTCGCGCTCGGTCAGGTAGCGCACCATCTCGAACAGGGCGCTGCCCGAACCGACGATCATGCCCGCGCGGAACTCGGTGACCGGCACGCGGCTGGTGCGCAGGATGTAACCCGTCTCGTGGCGGGAGCGCAGGTAGGGGGACAGGTTGGTGGTCGGGTCGACCAGCTCACCCAGATACAGGATGCGCTCCACGCCGGCCTCGTCGGCGGCTGCGGCGAAGATGCGCGCCACATCCAGGTCACGCTGGGCCGAATCCTTGCCGCCCTGCCGCCCGTGGATCAGATAGTAGGCAGCATGGACTCCGCGCATGGCATCCACGGCGCGCTCACGATGACTCATGTCGCAGGCGAAAACCTCCACGCGTTTGGCCCAGGGAAAATCGCGGATGCGTTCGGGGTCGCGCACCACACAGCGGACGCGATAGCCCGCATCCAGCAGCTTCGGGACGAGACGTCCGCCCACGTAGCCAGTGACGCCTGTGACGAGAATGAGTTTGGAATCTTTCATGCGATGTTTCCTATGTTAGCCTAACACCCATTTGCATTGGAAGTTAGGTTCCATCCAAACCGAGGGTAGAACAGCTTTTAACCGTGTGCCTGATCGTCAGGCTTTTTAAAACCGCGAAGCCCGCCACCCTGGCACCACCCGTGATTTGCTTAGCAAATCAGGCAGGTGAGGACGCTAAGAAAACATTTAAATCTTCGCGCTCTTAACTCAACACCATTATGGAATAATTGAAAATATTACCTCATTTGAAAAAACCATCCCCTTCCATGCTACTCGACTATCGTTTGGGTCAATGAAGCTTGGATCAAAAATATTTAGGTAATCCACAGTAAAATGATAAACACCCATTTCCGTAAACTTATAACGATTAACATCACTATTTAGTTCATAGGTGTGTTTAATGATCTCTCCAGGGTTTAAAGTAATAAAGTCATCCTGGTGAATGGCTGAATAGTTAACATACCCAGTAAGCTGATAGGGTTTGCCATTTGGAGTGATAATATGAAACGCTATTTGTCGATCTGCGAAGGTAGGGTCATCCAAAGCCATCCTTGAGTTGAAGAGAAGAGGGCTATTACTCACATTCTCAAGGGTTATAGTTGCAATGATGGACTGACCAAGATGATACTCACCTTGATCCAAATCAAGGGTTAAGTACAATGGCAAGATTTGTACGTGTTCATATTTCTTTGCATTGTAGACAAAACAAAACGCTACTGCCATGACAACAAGTATGATGTCGGCTAAGGTGATAAGCAATAGCTTCTTTTTCATGGTGATTACTCCAACGGGACGCAATGAGGCGCCATCCAAACCAATTTACAAGTTCCAAAATTGTATCTCACCTGCAAATTATATGCTATGATAAATGCCAATGACGCAGGCACCCACTCCTTCGACGCGGGACCAGGTTCGGGAACAACTCACCGCCCACATGCCATTGGCCTGGGTGGCGCTGGCCTTCCTGGGCGGGATCAGGCTGGCTTCCTGGAAGTCCCTGCCCGTGTCCATCTGGCTGGCCTGCGCGGGAGTTGCCCTGCTGCTCACCCTGCTGGCGCGGCGCTTCGTCAGGCTCACGCAGGTCACATTGCTGGGCCTCTCCCTGCTCGGACTCTTCCTCGGCGCGGCGCGCTATCAACAAGTCCAGCATGAGGTGACGGCCTTCGACGTGGCCTTCTTCAACGACCGCGAATACGACCTGCTGGTAACCGGCTGGGTGACCGAGATGCCCGACCGCCGCGACACGTACACCAACCTGCGCATCCAGGTCGAGGCGGTGGACTCGGGTACGGGCGACCTGCCCGCCGACGGCATCCTCCTGGTGCGCGTGGGCGAGAACGAGATCCATCATTACGGGGAGCGCCTGCGCCTGCGCGGCCAGCTCGAAACCCCGCCCGCCGACGATGAGTTTTCCTATCGCGATTATCTCGCGCGCGAGGGCATCTACTCGTACATGACCAAGGCCGAAGTCACCGTCCTGCCGGGCGAGCGCGGCGACCTGCCCCACAAGTGGATGTTCGCCCTCAAGGAAAAGATGCTGGCGCACATCTACCGCCTGTTCCCCGACCCCGAGGCCTCGCTGCTGGCGGGCATCCTGCTCGGCGTGGACACCGGCCTGACACGCGAATTGCAGGACGCCTTCAAGAACACCGGCACCGCGCACATCATCGCCATTTCGGGCTTCAACATCTCGATCATTGCGGGCATCTTCGTCAGCCTGTTCAGCCGCTGGTTCGGGCCACGCCTCGGCGCCGTGGTCGCCATCCTCGGCATCGCCTTCTACACCCTGCTGGTCGGCGCGGATTCGGCCGTCGTGCGCGCCGCCATCATGGGCGTCTTCTCGCTGCTGGCGCGGCAGGTCGGGCGGCGCAACCTGGGCCTCAACACCCTGTCCATCGTGGCGCTCATCATGGCGCTGGCCAACCCGCTGGTCATCTGGGACGTGGGCTTCCAGCTTTCCTTCTTCGCCACCCTCGGCCTGATCCTCTACGCCGAACCGCTCTCGAACCTAGTCAAGGTCGCCTTCCTCAAGCTGCGTGTTTCGCCCGCCACCATCGAACAAATCCTCCCGCCGCTTTCCGACTTCGTCCTGCTTACCCTGGCCGCACAGATCACCACCCTTCCGATCATGGCTTATCATTTCAAACGCATCTCCATCGTCTCATTGATTTCCAATCCCTTCGTCCTGCCGCCGCAGCCCGCGGTGATGATCCTGGGCGGGATCGCCGTGCTGCTCAGCCTGGCCTGGTTCCCGCTGGGACAACTCGCCGCCTGGGCCGCCTGGCCGTTCGTGGAGTACACCATCCGCGCCGTGGAATTTTTCGACAGCATCCCGCACGGCACCCTCTACCTGGGCGACTCCTCGCCCTGGCTGGTGGCCGCCTTCTATGGGATATTGTTCGGCCTGACCCTCAGCTGGTCCCGTTTAAAGGAGGCCCTCTCCGCCCTGGGCGTGGGCATCCGCAATCTGTCCATCGCGGGGATATTGACAGCGCTGCTGGCCGTGACCCTGCTGGTCTGGCGCTCCACTGCCAGCCTGCCCGACGGCCAACTGCACGTCACCTTCCTGAGCGTCGGCTCGGCGGACGCGGTGCTGATCCAGACTCCCGACGGCCGCTCGGTGCTGGTCAACGGCGGACCGAGCGCGTCCAACCTGTCCGACGAACTGGGACGCCGCCTGCCCGTCTTCCAGCGCGAGTTGGACTGGCTGGTGGTGGCCTCGACCACCGAGAATCAGATGTCCGCCCTGCCGCGCGTGCTGGAGCGTTACCCGCCGCAAAGCGTGCTGTGGAGCGGATACATGCAGGCCTCCTACTCCGCCGAACAGGTGGACAAGTACCTGGCCGCCGCGAACATCCCCGTCATCTACGCCGAGCCGGGCCAGCGCCTGGATTTGGGCGAAGGCGCCATCCTCGAAGTGCTGTCCGTCGGCTCGCGGGGCAGCATCTTGCTCATCGAGTGGCACGACTTCCGCGCGCTGCTGCCCATCGGCATGAGCTCAGACACGATGGAAGCGCTCGAATACGGCAACGCCATCGGCCCCGTGGATGTGCTGCTGCTGGCCGACTCGGGCTTCTTCGCCACCACCAACATCGACTGGGTGCAGAACCTCAATCCGCAGTTGATCGTGCTCAGCGTGGCCGCGGGCGATCCCGACGGCCTGCCCAGCCCCGAGGCGCTCGAAGCCGCCGGCGGCTACACCCTGCTGCGCACCGACCGCAGCGGCTGGATCCACATCTCGACCGATGGGAACAGCATGCAGGTGGAGGCGGAGAGGGAAGCGGCCGACCCGTTGAAATAAACCAGGCGCTCCAAGTCAAAGGAAATTCTCTGCAATCATGGCAGGCAAATGGGAAGGTGAAACGATGCATAACACGAGAAAATCCATGGAACGCCGACCCGTCCCCGGGCGGGAAAACCCCATTCCGAAAATGGCAATGGACTTGCTGCTTCGGCTGAAAGTCACACCCAACACGATTTCCATCACGAGCATGGTTCTGGCCCTGGGCGCAGCGGGGTGTCTGGCGTGGACCTCATACACGGATTCGCCCCGTCCCTTCTGGATTGCCGCCGCTATTTTGATCCTGCTGCGTCTGTTCTGCAATCTGCTGGACGGAATGGTTGCCTTTGCATCCAATCAGTTCTCGGTATACGGGGATATCTTCAACGAGGTACCCGACCGCATCTCGGATACGCTCATCCTGGTTGGCGCAGGCTTTTCCATGGGGAGTTCCATTCATCTGGGATATATCGCCGCCCTCGTGGCCGTACTGGCAGCCTACCTGCGTTCTTTCGGCAACTCGCTGGGAGTTTCAGGATTGTTTATCGGTCCCATGGCCAAGCAACAGCGCATGTTCCTGCTCGCGTTCACAGGTCTGTACCTCGGGCTGGCCCCCTCCGCCTGGCAGCCCACCCACCCAGGCGGATTGGGACTATCCGCCTTGACATTGATCCTCATCATCCTGGGCGGCCTATGGACTGGGCTTCGCCGCCTGGGGCGCATTGCCCATGAGCTGAGGAACAAGGCGGCCAGGGTATGATCCTCCCCAACTGGTTCCCGTCCCTCATGGAAAGGGACGTTTTGACGCTGTACGCAGTTTTCACGCTGGGACTGCTGCTGGTCACGTTCGTGGTATTGCTCTTCATGCAAAAAATAATGGGGAAGAACGTGGCCTCGTTGTGGAACATCGTGCGCGGCTGGCTGATTATGCTGCCGCTGGTCTTCGTCGTCATGCTGTTGGGACGGGTGGTTATTATCCTGGGAGTTTCCCTGCTGTCGCTCTACGGTTTTCGTGAATTTGCCCGCGCCACAGGCCTGTCCGCGCATCGCAGCATCAATGGCATCGTCTACCTGGGCATCCTGGCCGTGGCCGTTTCAGCGCTAATGCGCGACCAGCGCACGGGAGAGTTGGGAGCATACGGCTTCTTCATGGCCCTGCCGACTTTCGTGGTGGGACTGATCCTCATCGTGCCGGTGCTGCAAAATCGATATGAAGGGCAACTTCAACCCGTGGCGTTGGGCATCATGGGATTCATCTACTTCGGGTGGATGTTCGGCCATCTGGGTTTTCTGGCCAATTCAACCCATGCGGACAATTACCTCCTTTACCTGGTCTTCGCCGTGGAGTTGAACGACGTGACCGCATTCAACTTTGGCAGGCTTTTCGGGCGGCATAAATTGCGCGACCAGATCAGTCCCAACAAAACGGTGGAAGGCGCCCTGGGCGCGTTGGGAGTATCGATGTGCCTGCCGTGGCTGTTGTCATTCTCCCTGCCCTTGTTCAGCCCTCTGCAACTGATCCTCTCGGGCCTGATTGTGGGGATCGGCGGCCAACTGGGCGACCTGACCATCAGCTTCATCAAACGCGACGTGGGCATCAAAGACATGGGCACATCCATACCAGGCCACGGCGGCCTGCTCGACCGCATCGACAGCCTGGTATTCGTCGCCTCCCTGTTCTTTCATATGACACGCTACTTTCGGTTGTTATGAAAAATATGGGGATCGATGCTCTCGTTTTTCTCCACATCCCCAAAAACTGTGGATAGTTAACCCAGGTTGCCACCTTGAAGAAAAAATAAGAAAGTGTCACCCTCCCAGTATGCATCGTGACCGATGTCACCATGATGCGGCTGGAGGCGGAGAGGGAAGCGGCAGGGCAATAAGAGTGGTGCCTAAATCTCCCGAACCACTCGGGAGATTTTTATTTATAATCCAACCGCAATGGACATCACCAATCCCATTATCCAGTTATGTATCGAAGGCACGCGCGCCGAGTTCGAAGGCAGACGTGAGGATGCCCGCGTCCTGTATCGGCAAGCCTGGGATTCGGCGCGGGATGATTACGAAGCCTGCATCGCCGCTCATTACGTGGCCCGCTTTCAAGATTCTCCCGAGCGGACCCTGCATTGGAACCAGATCGCGCTCCAACGCGCGGACGCCTGCGACCCCGATCTGGTCAGGGAATTTTATCCATCGCTCTATTTGAACATGGGGCAATCGCATGAGGCCCTTGGCGACCAGACCGAAGCCAAACGCTACTATGACCTGGCCGCCGCGCTGGGCGTTACACATCAGGAATGAGCCGCAGTTTCCCAAATCCTGTAAATCATGGCTTGCATGGACTGCGGACTTTAGTCCTCTTTGGCTTGGTAAGAACGCAGATTAAAGTCTGCGCTCCGTAATCAGGTCTTGTAGTTCGGACTGCGGACTTCAGTCCGCGCTTCCAAAATATTAACACACAGCCATGATCCGCAACCAATGCGGCCAGACATCCACTTTGACCTTGCCCTCCGCAGAAATGGAAATGGCGTCGCCTGCGTCGAGCAGGTCAACCAACTGACCACCATGCACTTCGGGGAGATTCAATTCGACAGCGGCCGCCTCGTCCGCCGCGTTGACCAGCACGACCACGCGTTCCCCTGCACTCCGCCGCAAGAACGCCAACTGCTCGGACTGTACCAGTAATTGATGATAATCGCCATGCCGCAGCGCATTCGACCCGTGGCGCACCTGCGCCAGCCGCGCGATGACCTCGGCCAGTTCGGGATGCGGGGCATTTTCCCGCGCCGGGTTGAGATCGAGCGCGGGCCGCAGCGGACGGTCATCGCCGCCCTGCCGCTTGCCCTCCAGGCCCCACTCGCTGCCATAGTAGATCGACGGCACACCGGGCATCGTGAACAACAATCCATATAACGGATACAGGTGGGCGGGATGGGTGAGATTGCTGGCCACGCGGGTCACGTCGTGGTTGTCGGCAAAATTGTACAAAGGCAGGCCGCGATACACTCCCTGTTCGCCAAACTCACGCTGGAGGGCATAGGCGATCTCGAAATAATTCCTGTCCACATGGCTGGAATACAAACCCTTGTAACATTCGTAATTCGTGACCGCATCCAGCATCCCAGGGTTGGCCCACTGGTTGTAGTCGCCATGCACCACCTCGCCCATCAGCCAGAAGTCGGAGCGCAGACTCTTCGTGAAGGCCGCAAGCTGGCGCAGGAAGCCGTGCTCCACCACGTCGGCCGCATCCAGCCGCAGGCCGTCGATGCCGAACTCCTTGATCCACATTTCCACTGCCAGCAGCAGATGGGCGACCACCTCCGGGTTGTGCAGGTTCAATTTGACCAGGTCATAGTGTCCGCTCCAGCCTTCGTAGGTGAAGGGATCGTTGCGCGGACTGCGCCCATTGAACGAGAGTCCCGCAAACCAGTTGCAATAGGCCGAGGACTGGCCCTTCTCCAGCACGTCGCGGAAGGCCCAGAAATCCCTTCCGACGTGGTTGAAGACCCCATCCAAAATGACCCGCATCCCGCGCTCGTGGCAGACGCGCACCAATTCCTTGAGCAAAGCGTTATCGCCCAGGCGGCGGTCGACCCAGAAATAGTCGGCGGTGTCGTAACCGTGACGGCTCGACTCAAACAGCGGGCCGAGGTACAGCGCGTTCACGCCCAACCCCTGAATGTGGTTCAGCCACTCGAATATCTTTCCCAGCCGCGGCTCGGCCGGCGAGTGGAAGTCATTTGCTACGGGCGCGCCGCACAGTCCCAGCGGATGGATGTGATAGAAGACCGAATCGAAAGACCAGTGTGACATTGTGTTTTTCTCCATTAGTATACCAATCGGTATAATCCGAACCTAAAAAAAATTACTCCTGCGCATCCGTCATTGCGAGCCGCCGCTCTTGCCCTTTGGCGGCGAAGCAATCTCAGAGTCGGACTGGGATTACTTTGCGCAAGAGCACACCTGCCCTGCCGTCTCGCACCGTCTTCCACAGATCGCTACGCTGATACTCGCGGCATCCCTGCGGCGGTGGCGGGCGGTGCCAGGGAGAGCGCCCTCGCAATGACAAAAGCATGGTTTGTACGTAGGGAAAAAATATCGGCGTTTCTACGAGAATATCCCGTGCATGAATTGATGCACAGCCTTGTAGACCAGGTCATCGTTCACACTGGCATAACCGTTCAACGCCAGGCTGACGTAGGTGTTGATCATGCCCAGGAAGGTGGCGGCATACATCTGATGGCGGCCGCGCATATTGCCGTGATCCTCCGCGGCCAGCAGAAAGAGGGTTTCGAGCAATTGCTGCTGCCTGCGATTCAACTCAGCCACCGCCTTAAAGGGGACGCTGTCCACGGGCGCGAACCACATCGAAAGCTGCATGCGATAGTACGGCCTGTGCTTGTCCGCGAAGTTGAAGTAGGCCAGCACAACCCGTTCCAGCGTCAGCGGCAGGTCATGCTGGTAGGCCGCCGCCTCGCGCACCGACTGGTACAACGGCTCGAAGTTTGTCTCCAGCAGCGCCTTGAGCAGGCCTTCCTTGCTGCCGAAATAGTGATACAGCGTGGGCTTGGTGATGCCGGCTGCATCGACAATCTCCTGCGTGCCGACCGCGTCGTAGCCGCGCGCGGCGAACAGCTTCAATGCATTCGAAAGGATTTTGGCGCGATTGTCCATAAGCGACGGGAGTATACCGAGTGGTATAGTAATTGTCAAGGGAAATCCCTCAACCCGTTTGGTGGTTTTGTCCGTATAATCATCCCATGACTCTCCCCCAACCAACCATCGCCATCGTCGGCGGAGGACCCGCCGGCCTGATGGCCGCCGAGGTGCTCAGCCAAAACCATCTCCGCGTGGATGTGTATGACTCGATGTCCTCGCTTGGACGCAAGTTCCTCATGGCCGGCAAGAGCGGGCTCAACCTGACGCACGCCGAACCCTTCGAGCGTTTCGTCAGCCGCTACAGCGCGCGCGAGGTCGGGACCTGGCTCAAAGACTTCACGCCCGACGACCTGCGCGCTTGGGCCAGCGAACTCGGCGTCGAGACCTTCGTCGGCACCTCGGGGCGCATCTTTCCCGTGGGCATGAAGGCCAGTCCGCTGCTGCGCGCCTGGCTTCAGCGCCTCGACCAAAGCGGCGTGACCGTCCACCTGCGCCACAAATGGATGGGCTGGGACGCGGACGGCTCCCTGCGCTTCGAGACGCCCGAGGGCGAAACGCTCGTCCGCGCCGACGCGGTCATCCTGGCCCTGGGCGGCGGCAGTTGGGCGCGCCTCGGCTCGAGCGGAGAATGGGTCGATGGTCTGAGACAGGCCGGTGTCCAGGTGCGGGATCTGCGTCCCGCCAACTGCGGCTTCGACGTGGACTGGTCCGAGCATTTCCGCTCGCGCTTCGAGGGCCAGCCCATCAAATCCGTCATCCTCTCGTTTGGGGATTTTCATCAGCAGGGCGAGTTCATCATCACGAAGGAGGGTGTGGAAGGCAGCCTGGTCTACGCCGCCTCCGCGCGCCTGCGCGATGAGATCGAGAGCCACGGCCGCGCCGTGCTTTTTCTGGACCTGGCGCCGGGTTCCACGCAGGAGAAGCTGGCCGCAGCCCTGGCCAGGCCGCGCGGATCGCGTTCGATGTCCAGCCACATCGAAAAGACGATTGGCCTCAAGGGCGTGAAGGTCGGCCTGCTGCACGAGTTCATCCCCAAAGAGGATTTCACCGATCCAGCTAAATTGGCCGCGGCCATCAAACGCCTGCCCGTTCCGCTGGTCCGTCCGCGCCCGCTGGACGAGGCCATCAGCAGCGCGGGCGGCGTGACCTTCGAGTCGGTCGATGGGCACCTGATGTTGAAGTCCCTGCCCGGTGTGTTCTGCGCCGGCGAAATGCTGGATTGGGAAGCGCCGACCGGCGGCTACCTGCTCACGGCCTGTTTCGCCAGCGGGCGCATCGCCGCGCGCGGCGTAATGCAATGGCTGGAAAATCCATCACCTGCGAAGGTCTAATTTACAACAGCCTTCTCTTCAACTCGGTTCAAAAACTGGAGATCGAATGGGATACATCCTGCTGGCCGGCGGCGCGGAATTTGGCGGTCGCATGTCCGAGCCTGACCTGCGCGCCATCGAATTGGCCGGCGGCTTTGCGGCGCCGATCTGCATCCTGCCCACCGCCGCCGCAGCGGACAACAACCACGTCCGCGCGGGGAACAACAGCCTGCGCTGGTTCAGGTCGCTGGGCGCAACGGACGTGGAAGTGGCATCCGTCATCGACCAGGCCAGCGCGAACGACGAGGTCATTGCCGCAGCCCTGCGCTCCGCAAAATTGATCTACCTGCTGGGCGGCTTTCCGCGCTTCACCGCCGAGACGCTCGCCAACAGCCTGGCATGGAAGTCGATGCTGGACGCGCATCGCAACGGCGCGGTCCTCGCAGGCTCGAGCGCGGGCGCGATGGTGTTGTGCGAACATTATTTTGATCCATACGAGGGGAAACTTCTGTCGGGGCTGGGACTGGTTCCCAACGCCTGCGTCCTGCCGCATCACAACAACTTCGGCCATCGCTGGGCGGCGCAATTGACGGAACTGCTGCCCGGTGCGACCCTGATCGGCATCGATGAGCACACGGGCATGATCTCAGCCCAGGATGAATGGACAGTCCATGGCGCGGGACAGGTCACGCTTTATCGCAGCGGGCGGGTTGAGATCCAAAAAACAGGCGCGCCCTTCAAATTGTAGGCCGCGTCGGGCATTTCACTCACCCTCCCTTAACCGACCTCTCAGCCTTTCATCATCGTGCGGGGGCAAGATTTCACGCAAACGCTCCATCAAGGAGACAAATCCACCAGACTGTTTAGAGGCAAATCATGAACAACCAATACAAATCCGTTCCCGTGCTCCCCTCAGAGATCACCCCCAAGTCGCTGTATCTCTCGCGGCGCGACTTCATCAAGGCAGCCGGACTCGCCGCAGGCTCGGCGCTGCTGGCTGCCTGCGCGCCCCAGGCAGCCGCCACGCCCAGCGGCCCCATCCCCCAGGCGAACGGACGGACCGACGAACTCGGCGGCCCGTTCAACACCTACGAAGACATCACCAACTATAATAATTACTATGAGTTCACCACCTCCAAGGAAGGCGTGGCACCGCTGTCCCAGGGTTTCACCACCTCGCCCTGGACGGTCGAAGTCTACGGGCTGGTGAACAAGCCGAAGACCTACGGCATCGAAGACCTGCTCAGGAACTTCACGCAGGAGGAACGCATCTATCGCCTGCGCTGCGTGGAGGCCTGGAGCATGGTCATCCCGTGGACGGGCTTCACCCTGGCCAGCCTGCTCAAGGAAGTGGAGCCGACCTCGGACGCAAAATTCGTGCGCTTCGAGACCGTCAGCCGCCCCGACGAAATGCCCGGGCTTAAATCGGCCTTCTACTCCTGGCCCTACCAGGAAGGCCTGCGCCTGGACGAGGCCATGAATGACCTGACCCTCCTCGCCACGGGCCTGTACGGCGAGCCCATGCCCAACCAGAACGGCGCCCCCATCCGCGTGGTCGTGCCGTGGAAGTATGGCTTCAAGTCCATCAAGTCCATCGTGAAGATCGAGCTGGTCGATTACCAGCCCTCGACCCTGTGGAACGACGCCAACCCGCGCGAGTACGGCTTCTACTCCAACGTCAATCCCGAGCGGCCGCATCCGCGCTGGTCGCAGGCCTCCGAGCGGCGCATCGGTGAACTCTCCCGCCGCGAGACCCTGCCCTTCAACGGCTACGCCGAACAGGTCGCGCACCTGTACGATGGCATGGATTTGATGGTAGAGTATTAACCTCCGCCCAGTTCGGACTCTTCGTCCGAACGTAGTCGAAGGGCCGTTGCTGAAATGGATACTGCTCCAAGATATACTGCGCTTCGACTACGGCCCTTCGGCAGGCTCAGGACCTCCGCTCAGCGTGGACCCTTCGTCCGAACGCAGTCGCAGGACCGTTGCCGCAATCCACACTGTCCCAGGACATACCACGCTTCGACTGCGGGACGGAAGATCGCCGTCCCTCCGCTCAGCGCGGACCTGTATCTTCACAAACCTTGATCGAATCACATGAAAAAATTCCTGCAACGCTACACCCCGCTTCAGATCATCATGCACCTCGGCGCATGGTTTCCCCTGGCGCGCATCCTCGTCGACCTCCTAGCCGACAACCTGACCGCCAACCCCATCCAGGCCATCGAACAGCGCACCGGCCGCGCCGCCGTCACCCTGCTGCTGCTGTCGCTGGCCTGCACCCCGCTCAACAGCCTCTTCGGCTGGAAGGAACCCCTCAAACGCCGCCGCGCCCTGGGGCTGTATACCTTCATGTATGCCGCCATCCACGTCATCATCTTCGCCGACCTGGATTATGGCCTGGCCTGGAGTCTCATCCTCCAGACCGTCTTCCAGAAGCCCTACATCCTGGTTGGCATGACCGCCTTCCTGCTGCTCATCCCGCTCGCCGTCACCTCCTTCGACATCTGGAAAATTCGGCTCAAGAAAAACTGGAAGCGCCTGCACCAGGTGATTTATTTCATCGCCCCGCTCGTCATCCTGCACTACGCCTGGAGCAAGAAAGGCGACATCTTCAGCCTGCAGGGCGACATCCTGCGTCCGCTGGTGTATGGGATTGTTTTACTGCTGCTGATGATCCTGCGCATCCCCGCCGTGAAACGCCCCCTGGCCTCGTTCTGGACCCGTCTGCGGGTCCCGTTCAAGGAGCCGCGTCCGCGGCCCCAGGCCCCCCTGGATTAAAACCGTAGGGCGAGATAATAATCTCGCCCTACCTTTTTATAACAAACCTCGCAGAAACAGCAATAAACCGATCAACGCCAGCGGCACGCCGATGATCGCGCCGATCACCGTCAGGCTGACGATCACACCGACGACGATGAAGACGATGCCGAGCACCATCGCCACGAAGCGGCCCGTCATCTCCACGATCACGGCCAGCAAACGCCAGATCGCCACGAACGGCCAGAGAAACCAGGGGGTGGAATTGTTTTTTGTATTCGTTGTCATTGGGGCCTCCATGAAATATATACGGGTCTTGCGTCCGAAGGATGCAAATTCGAACGCTGAAATTTCCCCGCGACCTGCCGCATTAGGCAGTATAATCCCCGCCTATGAATGAAAAAGCCCACACCCGTTCCAGTAAAGAAAACACCATCACCCTCAAGCGCAGCCACTTTTATATGCTCCTGGTTGCGCTGGCCTTTGGCGTGGGTGTCCTGATCGGATACGCCTGGGGCAGCAGCGGCGCAAGCACTGTGGCCGCCGCGCCAGGGGCAGCCCAGCAGGCCCAGGTTCAGGCCCCGGCCGCCACACAGGTTCCCCGCCGCGTGAATGTATCCACCGACGGCTATCCCAGCCAGGGACCCGCAGACGCCCCCATCACCATCGTCGAGTTCAGCGACTTCCAATGCCCGTATTGCCGCAAATTCCACGATGAGACCTATCAGGCCCTGTTGGATGCCTACCCGGGCCAGATCCGCTTTGTGTACCGCAACTTCCCGTTGACCTCGATCCACCCCGAGGCCTACCCCTCGGCCGTGGCCGCGCTGTGCGCCCAGGACCAGGCCTCCTTCTGGCCCTATCACGAAAAGCTGTTGAGCAGCGCCGACCTGGGAGAGGCGGTCTACATCCAATACGCCACCGACCTCGGCCTGGACGTGGCGGCCTTTCAGGAATGCCTGTCCAGTGGGCGCCATGACACGGAGATCATAAAAGACTCCGAGTATGCGATCTCCATCGGCGTGAGTTCCACCCCGACCTTCTACGTCAATGGCTATCCCGTCATTGGCGCGTATCCACTCGAGTATTTCAAGCAGGTCATCGACCAGGAACTGGCTGGCACCCTGCCGTAAGCTGCCTTTCGTATGACGCCCGCTGGGTTGAAAGATCCAGCGGGATTTTCATGAACCCAATGATCCAAAAACCAAACTCATTTCCTCTGGAGGGAGAAGGATGAAAAAATTCGTAGCCGTGGCAGGTAATATCGGCGTGGGTAAATCCACGCTCGTGACGATGTTATGTGACCATCTGGGGTGGGAACCGTTCTTCGAGCCGGTCAATGAAAATCCATACCTGGCGGATTTCTATGGCGACATGAAGAGTTGGGCGTTTCATTCGCAGGTCTTTTTCCTGACCCACCGCCTGCGGTCGCACGTGCGCCTCGCGCAGCGGGCCGAGTCGGTGATCCAGGATCGAAGTCTATACGAAGACGCCGAAATTTTTGCCCGCAACCTGTACCTGCAGGAGTATATCTCCGAACGCGATTACCAGACCTACCGCGAATTGTACGAAACCGCCATGCAATTCCTGCCGGCGCCCGACCTGGTGATCTATCTGCGCGCTTCGGTGCCGACCCTGCTCAAGCGCATCTCCAATCGCGGACGGGATTACGAGCGCACCATCGCGCCCGAGTACCTGCACAGCCTGAACAACCTGTACGAACAGTGGATCGACAATTTCACGCTCTGCCCGATGCTCTCCGTGCCGGCCGACGATCTGGATTACGTGGCCCATCCCGGGCACCTGCGCCTGATCGTCAAGAAGGTGGAGGAGAAGCTGACGGGCAAGGATGAGGTGGTTTTCGAGCCGGAGGAAGTGGCCCGCGCCGCGGAGGATTGACCCATTGCGTATAGTTTTGGGAACATTTCCAGTATAGGCCATATTTGGGAGGTCGCTTGTCCCGACAAAAGCGAGAGACTAACTCCAATCTGTGGATAAGTTGCGGAAAACTGTGGATAAACCCCTCCCATTGTGGACAAATGGCTCAACTGTTCGAAAAATGAGGCTTGCCAGCCCCACAGCACCCCCCCCATATATGGGGGGGTATTTTTGAGCCTCCCAACATATGGAAGTGTGGACAATATGTTGATTTTGTGGATAAATTGTCCCTGGGATTGTCCCATTTCTCTCCACAGCGGCGCATCGGCCCGCAAACGGAATCAGGCCAAGGGCTGGGGGGCGGGTCATGACGGTCTCCCGTATCTGGGGGCGGACGGCGGTTCTCCACATCCTCCACAGCCCCTACTACTATTTCTATAATAGGATACCCTACTAATATACTGCTTGAATATAAGGGGGGATTCCTGTACAATCGTTATTGAAAGCCCCAAACTCCAACTCATTGGGAGGCTCATTATGGATATGATTAAAGTCTCAGCCAACTCCCGCACCGCTGCAGTCGCCGGGGCGATCGCGGGTGTCGTCCGTGAGCACAAACGGGCGGAGGTACAGGCCATCGGCGCTGGCGCCGTGAACCAGGCCGTCAAGGCGCTGGTGTTGGCCACCGGGTACCTGAAGAATGACGGGATCGAGGTGGTCTGCGTCCCCGAGTTCGTGGACGTGGAGATCGAGACAAAGGTGCGCACGGCCATCAAACTGGTTGTCGCGCCGCGTTGATTTTACCGGACATTTTACAGGTTTCACGAGGCGGCCCGACCTGGGGCCGCATGGTTCATATATTTTTAAGTAGGGTGGTTTATAATTCCATCAGGCTGGCGCTGTTGGACCAGGCCTGTTTTCATTGCGTGAATTTCGCTCTGCCTTGAGTTGACCCTGATGCCCATTCGTCTCCCCCGGTTTGCCCGCGGACTGTTGACCCTTTCCCTGCTGCTCGGCCTGTTGGCCTGGCTGGGCGGGATATTCTTGCGGTCTGCGGAGGCTGCGCCCCAGGAACAGCTTGCTACCAGCTTGGTGATCAGTGAGTTTCGCACGACTGGCCCCAATGGGGGCAATGACGAATTTATTGAAATCTACAATCCCACCGAGGCTTCCATTCCCCTGGGCGGTTTGAGATTGCGGGCGTCCAGCGGTTGCGGAACAACCCTTGGTAATTTGCATACGTTTGCCGCAGTTTCGTTGGAACCGCATCGACGGTACCTGGTGGCCGGCAGTACGTATTCAGGCTCGGTTCTCCCGGATGTTACAACCAGCCTGGGAATTGCGGATACCGGCGGGATTGCGCTAACTTACAATAACTCGCCGACTTACACGGTCATCGACCAGGTTGGGATGTGCGAAGATACAACCTATCGGGAAGGTACAGCCCTGGTTGAATTGAGTGGTACCTCCGATCAAAGCTATGAGCGCATTGGGAATGGCTGCATCGACGCCAACGACAATAGCATCGACTTTACGAACATCTCCCCCAGCAGCCCGCAAAATTCAGCCAGCCTGCCCCTGCCTTGCCTCTATGTGGTCGATGTCTCGTCCACTACTACGGATGGATATTACACCACCAACGCCGTCATTGCCGTGACGGTGCAATTCAGTTCGAATGTGAATGTGACAGGTACGCCTGTGCTGCAGCTCGAAACCGGGCTGCAGGATGGATTTGCCAGCTACGCCAGCGGCAGCGGCACGGATACCCTGACCTTCAATTACATTGTGCAGGCAGGCGATGCCTCGGCTGACCTGGATTACCTCGGGGCGGACGCCCTGTCCCTGAACGGCGGCACGATCATAGGAGCCGTGGGGGGCGCCAGTTTAGCCCTTCCAAGCCCGAGCGGGCCCAACTCGCTTTCGGCCAATAAAAATATTGTCCTGGATAACCTGGTTGATCCCTACGTGGTTTCGTTCACGCGCCAAGCTCCGATCGCGCGTATCACGAATTCTGATACGTTGACATTCCGCGCAATTTTTAGTGAGCCGGTTGTCAACGTAGATGCGGGTGATTTCATTGTCAATGGGGTAACGGGATATGCACTGACCTTTTTGCCTGTTGAAGGCAACGTGTACGATATTCAGGTCTCATCGGTCAATTTGGGGAATCTTAATGGTGTTGTGAGCCTGAATCTGGTCGCTTCCCCAAGCATTGTGGATACGATGGGAGAAGTCTTGACGGGCACAGAGCCTTTGATCGATGAAGACTACCTTGTGGATAATATCCTCCCCACCGTGACGGTCAACCAGGCATCTGGCCAGGCCGACCCTGCCGCAGGCCCGCCAGTGGATTTCACGGTCGTGTTCTCCGAGCCAATCGACACCGCCACCTTTACCGTTGCGGACATCCATCAAATGGGAACAATCCTGTCTTCGCTGATTACCTGGGAAATCTTCGACATGGGTGACCACAAGACCTTCACCTTGTCGGCCGTTGGGATTGCTGGAGTTGGCGGTCCCACATCAACATTACAGCCGGTCATCGATTCCAACATGGTGGCGGATATAGCCGGGAATACCAATCTCTCCGCCAGTTCGAGTGTCGACAACGCAGTGACGTATGGCGATGAAATTTCCCCGTCGGTGACGGTCAACCGGGCCAGGTACCAGGCGGAGGCGACGAGCACCCTGCCAATCGATTTCGAGGTTCAGTTTTCGGAGCCGATCATCGTCAGTATTTTTACCCCTTCGGATATCACCCAGGAGGGCACGGCGCCCGGCGTGACCTGGACCATCACGGATTCAGGGGATCACATGCTGTTTACCCTGACGGCGGTCACCGCGAGCGCGTCCGGGACGATCATCCCAACCATCGCCGCCAACCGCGTGACCGATTATGCGGGCAACAACAATACCGCCAGCACCAGCAGCGACGCGGGCAACATCGTTTTTTATGACATCACCGCTCCGACCGTGACCGTCAATCAGGCTGCCGGTCAACGCGACCCGGCCACCAGCCTGCCCATTCGCTTCACGGTGGTTTTTTCCGAGGGCATCAATGCCGGTACCTTCACTGTGGAAGACATCACCCAGGCGGGAACGGCGGCAGTCTCTGCGTGGAGCATCACGGATTCAGGCGATCACAAGACGTTTACCCTGTCTGCCCTTGGCCTGTCCAAAAATGGGACAGTGACCCCCTCTGTTGCAGCGGGGAAGGTGATGGACCCGGCAGGCAACAGCAACCGGGCCAGCACAAGCACCGACAATACGGTCACGGCGCCTTCCGTGGTGCCCTCTTTCACGCCCACCCGCACGCCCACCCGCACTCCCTCGCGCTCCCCCACGCCCACCGGCACACGCCGTACCGCCACACCCTCCCCCACGCCCACCCTGGGGGTCGTCATCAGTGAAATCGCCTGGATGGGCACGAAGGCCAGCTCCTCGGACGAGTGGGTGGAGTTGTACAACCGCGGTTCGGCCTCGGTCGACCTGAGCGGCTGGACGCTCAAATCCACCGACGGCGCGATCAATATCGTGTTCACTTCGTCGGATCCCGATCACACCATTGCCCCGGGCGAATATTTCATCCTGGCTCCCGCCGGGACGTTCGAGAGCGTGGTGATCAACAAGAATATCTCGACCACCTTTTCCAATGACGGCAAGTCCCTGGAATTGAGGAATGCATCGGGCATCCTGATCGACACCGCCAACGCCAGCGGCGGGGCCTGGCCGGCGGGCGTGTCCTCCCCCAGCTATTACACCATGGAGCGTCATTTGGTCAATTTCCGTGACATGTCTGCCAACTGGTATACCTTTGGCGGCACCCCGACCGAAAAGGATGCCGATGGGAACTGGATCTACGGCACGCCCGGCTACGCCAACTGGGCCGCGGGCGTGACGGCTACGCCCTCCAAGACGCCCAGCCCCACCCGCACGCCCACCCGCAAGGGCGCGGTGATCGTCACCCCCTCGACCACCCTGGTGATCAATGAATTCATGCCGCGCGCGGGCTTCGACTGGAACCAGGACGGCAAGGTGGATGTCTTCGACGAGTTCATCGAGATCGCCAACCTTGGCCCGCTGGACATCAACCTGAATGGCTGGAAATTGGATGACGCGGCCGGGCAGGGCTCCAGTCCGTACACCATCCCGAGCAAGACGCTCAAGGTTGGCGAGCGCATCGTCTTCTACGCCTCCCAGACCAATATCCTGCTCAGCGACGGCGGCGACACGGTGCGCCTGATGAACCCCAACAACGTCGTCAAGGATGCGCAGACCTACTCGGTCATCAAGATCGCGGACCAGAGTTGGTGCCGCCTGCCCGATATCAACGGCTCGTGGTTCATGGATTGCTTCCCCACCCCCAACCAGCGCAACAGCCGCACGGGCGAAGTGCCCGATGCGCCGCCCGACACCGGCCTCGAGACGCCGCTCTGCCTGCTCCCCGACACCCTGCCCGAGGACTTCCGCAACGCGGAATGTTACGGTTTCGGCAGCAACATGTGGCAGGCCATGTACTGGGACCTGTCGGGCTGGTTCAAGGAATTCATCGTGTCCCAGGGCGCGAGCAAATGGGATACCTTTGTGGAATAGACAGGCCCCAAAACGATTATATTTGATGAGAAAAATGAAAAGTCCCCGGTTGCGGGGACTTTTTGTATGCTGCGCTGACTTTGGCCCGCCGCCTCACTCGATGGGCTGGCCTTCTTCGAGCCTGTGTTTTTCGCGGTCCTGGCGCATGATCCACGCCTCGCCGCGCACGAGTACGACCTTCCTGCCCTCGCTTTTCACGTAGGCGCCGTCCGTCAGCATGACGATGGGATTGTCATGGAAGAATTGATAATCTCCCAGCCAGTCGTCCAGTGCGCTCTGCCCGGCTTCGTCCAGCGGATAATGCGTCTTGAAATTGAATGGCGAGACGCCCAGTCCGTCGAAATGTGGCGTCCCCACGGAGTTCATGTCCTTCGAGGTGAGAATGTTCGGCCCGCACAGAATGGTGCCCGCGCTGAAGGCCACCAGCGGCAGCCCCGCCTGGACTTTCTTCCTCAGGTAGGGCATCAGTCCGCTGATGTGCAGGCGGTGGTTGAGCAGGAAGGTGTTTCCGCCGGGGATGTAGACCAGCTTCGCCTCCCGCAGGATGGCTTCCATCTCGGGCAGGCGCATCAGCTCGGTGTTGATGGTTTGCAGGCGCGCCAGGCCCTGGAAGGCCTCTGCGGTCAGTGCCTGCCAGCGTTCGATGTACAGGGAGGCCAGGGGCAGGTAGGCGACCGTCGCGTCCTCCTTCCCTTCCAGATACGGGTGGCTGGCTTCGAGGATGTAGCGCAGGTCATCCCTGCCGGGGGTTGAAAACAGGTGAAAGTTGGGTGTGGGCATGTGCTATTTGAGGAATCGGCTGGCCAGTTTGTAGACCTGCTGGACGCGCTTGTCGTTCTGGTCCCATTTTGCGAGTTCGGATGCGACCAGTTTCTTGTGCTTGCGGCTGATATCTCGCAGGGCATTTCCCACCGATTTGCGGACGTATTCACTGGCATCCAGACGCATGGAACTGAGCAGTTGGATGGCGGCCTCCGGATGTTCGTCGAAGTACGGGCGCGAGGTCCAGATGCGCAGTCCCTCGGTCACGGCGCGGCGTGTGTTGGGATTTGTGTCCGAGAGCCAGTCGCGCATCACGGAGATGGAGGCTTCGTAACCGCTGTCGCTGCAATACTGGTCGAAGGCCTTGGCCAGGATCTCCTGCACGCGCCAGTCCTCGTCCAGGCTGACGCGCAGGTGCAGGAAGGCCAGCGCCTCCTTCGAGTGCGCCGCCAGTTTCCCGAACAGGAAGGTCGCCAGCATGCGCGCCTGGGGCACGGCCGAGGCGTAGAGTTGCCGCGCAAGTTCGAGAGTCTCCGCCGCTGGGTGACTCGCGTGGACCTCCTCGGCGGCCAGCAGGATGTCTGCAAAACCGTGTTCGGTCTTTTTGACGCGTTTGATGAGGGAGGGGATCATTTCAGCCCAGCCTTTCTGACAGCACCTGTCTCAATGCATCCTGGATGGCCCAACTGGGAGGGAGCCACGGGCAGGTAGGGGTTACTGTTTTCGCTTTTCCTTCCCTGTTCTCGCAACTGAAGGTGGAGAAGAGATACAAGGTGGGCATGGATCAATCCTCAAATTTCTGGAGGGCTTCTTCAATGTAAAAGTTTTGCAGTTTCATGGTGGCTGTAATTTTTTCAAGCCATGTCAACAGGTCGTGCAGCATGTTGATGTCTTCCAGTAATTTCAAATCATAACATCGAAACAATAAAGCACCCTCAACTGTGCCAAGAACGGAAGATTTTCGGAGAAATTTTCCTCCCTCGGATAGTGTTGATTTAAGTAAATTTATGCTGTTGGCAGAGACTTGCTGCGATGAGTAATTACAGAGTAGATATTCATCCCTGAAACCCTTTATGAAAAGTTCAGACTCATTTATATTTTGTTTTGTGCGAGGTTTCAATTCCAGTGGGGTAAGATGTTTTCCACAGTAAAGTGTAATGTCAACAAAATTCCGACGTTTGAGGTGTTTGGGAAGCTTGTTGGAAATGCGCAAACTAACTAGGGTTATTTTGCAACCTTGCCAGTGGCCGGTGATTATCAATCTATGTGAAAATCCGTTCAGACCGTGCACTGTCCACCCTCTTGCCTGAGAAAACTCTCTCAGTCTGCGCAAATGTCGGAAGCGTACCGGATAGAAAAGGGGCAAAAGGCTCGACTCGATGGGTAAAGGATCCAATGGTTGTATCGAAACGGTAAAAAGAAAAAAAAGAACGGGGAGAAGAAATGTGCCAAATATCAATACGAACACATAAATATTGTTGTTTGTGTTTTTTACACTAAAGTTGCTCCATAGATTCATGGCAAATGAAGTGGCTAATGGAATACTACACAAAAACAATAAGCGCATATCGCCCGGCCTATTACGAAAAACCAGGAACAGGCAGAGAAATCCTAATAAAACGATAGCTGGCATCCAAAGCGGCGAGCCTTGCAATCGCTCGAACGGTGTCACGAACCACAAGATGCCACCTGCTGCCACAGTCAAAATGGATAGCAATCCCAAAAAGATACGGCCAAAACCCCGTGAGGCCCGTAAGTATTTTTCTTCATCCCAGTTTGCTGGAAGAAAAACAGGTCTCTTGCTGAGTTCTTCCAGTGCGATAAAAAGATATTCGTTCATTGCAGCCTGTTTTCAATGACCCTTTTCAAAACAGCCTGAACCTTGTCCCAGGGCTGCCCGGCATCCACAACTACCCAGCGGGCGGGTTCCTGGGCAACCATTTCGAGATAGCCCGCGCGGACGCGGCGGTGGAAGTCCACGGTGTAGGCGTCCAGGCGGTTCCACTCGTCCTGGCGGGTCTTGCGCTTCAGGCCGACCTCCACGTCCAGGTCGAGTAGGATGGTCAGGTCGGGGACCAGTCCGCCCGTGGCGTAGCGGATCAGGCCGCGCACCTGTTCCAAATCCTGCTGGTGGCCGTAGCCCTGGTAGGCGATGGTCGAATCGGCGTAGCGGTCCGAGAGCACGATCTCCCCCGCCGCCAGCCGCGGACGGATGACCTGTTCCACGATCTGGGCGCGCGCCGCCTGGTAGAGCAGGGTTTCGGTACGCGGGTGCATTTCCACGTTATTCAGATCGTGGATCACCCCGCGGATCTGCTCGCCGATGGACGTGCCGCCCGGTTCGCGCGTGGGGAACACACTGCGGCCTTTTTCGCGCAGGAATTCCACCAGGTGCGGGATGTGGGAGGTCTTGCCGGAGCCTTCGGGGCCTTCGAGGGTGATGAACATGGGTTGGAAGATAGGAGAGAGTAGAGCGTAGGGGGGAGAGTAGTAAAGTGAGAGCAGAGGGTTGCGCCGGGCGACAACTACCCTCTGCTCTCTACTCCTCTACTCCCTGAAAATTCTCACATGCCGCCGCGGTTCCTTGCCATACGAATGACTGACCAGTTCGGCGCCGCGGGCCATCTCATGCTGAAGCCTTCGCACCAGTGAGGGGCCCGGGGGCAGGTCAACCCAGCGTTCCCCGTTGAGCACGGCCGCGATGGCCTGCTGGGTTTGTTCGCGCACCAGATCCATCTCCCCGTTGACGGGGACGCTGTCGGTATGCAGGTTGAACAGGTCGCCCAGGAATTGCTCGACCTGGTTGATGGTGTTCGCGCGCAGGACGTAGATCGGCATGCCGCGCGACTCGGCATCCACGATGGGCTGCTGGCGGTCGCGATAGTAGGCGCGCAGGGTTACCAGGGCGTCCGCTTCATCGGGCGCGCGCACGATCACCGCAGGCACGCCCAGTCGTTTGGCGGCCTGCTGCAGGCGGTTGCGGGCCACCCCGTAGGGGTAGACACGGATCATCCGCAGGTTCATACCCGCTGTGGGCGGCGCCGAGGCAAACGGGGTCGGCTCGGGGCGCTGGGTCGGCTCCTCGGGAGCGGGGGCATTCACGCGTCCGCGGCGGGGGGCTTTGGTCGCCTCCGCGCGGGCGGGGAGAACGGGCGCCGCCTTCTCGATGATGACCTTGCCCTCCGCGTCCCGGGTGCGGATCTCGGGCGGGAGCGGGAAGCCGCGCAGGAGTGCATCCACCGAACTCATGATGTCGGTGTGGATGGCGAAGCGTTCGCGGTGCTGGATTTCGATCAGCACGTCGAAGGTGGGCGGCGCGCGGCGCTCCAGGACTGTTTTCTGGGTCCCGCGTCGGCGGGCTTCCTCGTCTGAAAGCGTGACCGCTTCGATGCCGCCGACCAGGTCGCTCAGCGTGGGGTTGAGCAGCAGATTGTCGAGGGTCTGACCGTGCGCCGTGCCGACCAGCTGCACGCCGCGTTCGGCGATGGTGCGGGCGGCGGCGGCTTCCATTTCGCGGCCAATCTCGTCGATGACGATGACCTCGGGGTTGTGATTCTCGACCGCCTCGATCATGACCTCGTGCTGGAGCATCGGCTCGCGGACTTGCATGCGGCGGGCCTTGCCCACGGCGGGATGCGGCACGTCGCCGTCGCCGCCGATTTCGTTCGAGGTATCCACGACCACCACGCGTTTTTTCTCGGCCAGGATGCGGGCCGCCTCGCGCAGGAGCGTGGTCTTGCCCACGCCCGGGCGCCCGAGGATGAGCACCGACTTGCCCGATTCGATGATGTCCTGGATGATGTCCACGGTGCCGTACACGGCGCGGCCCACGCGCAGGGTGAGACCCACCACGGTGCTGCGGCGGTTGCGGATGCCCGAGATGCGGTGCAGGGTGCGTTCGATGCCCGAGCGGTTGTCCGTGTCGAAGTCACCCACTCGCTCGACCACGTGGTCGATTTCGGGGCGGGTGATCTCCTTTTCCTGCAGGATCAGCTCCCGGTCCACGAAGCGGGCGGTGGGCACGCGGCCCAGGTCGAGGATAATCTCCAGCAGGTTGTCGCTGTCGTCGGCCTTTTCCACCGCGTGACGGATATTGGCTGGAAGAACCTCCAATAGGGCTTCCAGATCGTCTGTGATTTTTAGTTGAGTCATAATGTTTTTTGTTTGGGGTAGGTGTCGTTTGCCAGGCGACACTGGGAGGCAACACTAAAATACTTGCGCCGCCGGGTTTTGCCCGTCCGCGCGGCATACGAGGAATTAATCGCTAATCACCATGTGTGGGTACCTGCCTATTCTTCAATCTGCCCCCATTATACAAAGAAATTGCCGCCGGTCTGCCTTTTGTGCCATTCTTTTAATACCAAATACATGACAGCCGCCCCGAGCCGCAGGCCCGAAACGCGCATGCTTTTGCCGTTGTTCAGTCTCAGCGAGGGATGGTAGACCCGCCCGCTGCGCGTGCTTTGGTATTTCAGTTCCACCGCTTCGATCTCGCCGGCAGACAGGCTCTTCTCACGTCCCAGGTATTTGATGCGCAGGATATTCCCGTCCTGTGTGATGGCGCGCGGGGTGAAGAGGGCTGTGCCCAGGATGAACAGGAACAGGACCGCCAGGATGATCATTGGTATCAGGGTTGCGGCGGGCAAGGCGGTAAAACCGCGGAAAGTGTAGGCCAGAAACGCCAGCGCGCCGCCTGCCAGGACGGCCAGCAGGCCGAAGGGAAGGAAGAATCGCAGGCCGCTGTCGATCTCGGCGAATTCCTGCGCAGCGAACAGGGCGGGGCATTTTGCGCCGACGGTTTCCACGATCTCCTCGAAGCCGGGCAGTTCCGATGGGATCGAAACGGTCACGTTGCCATCCATGTTTTTTAGTTTGAGGCCGCTGCCCCCGCCCGCCTGTTGAATCTCGCCCCAGGCCAGGGATTTTTCACCCAGGAGGTTCCTGGCGGTGATCTCTGTATCGTTGAGGGTAACGGTACTGCTGAGGGTGAAAGCGGCATATCCCAGGATGAAGAGGAACATGATTCCTGGGAGGATCGCCCCCCAGGGATCCCCTCCCAGGGTGATCATCAGGACCAGGCCGCCGCCCAACAAAAGCAAGGCGAGCAGGATGAAAATATACTGCACGGGCGGGTGTCGATAGGTGCGGGGTTCATTCATGGATTGGTCTTCCTATTTTTTACCGCCATCCATCCTCGACAGGTGCGAAGGCTGGACGCTCACGCCGGCCGGCTGGGTCGCCCGCGCGGCCTGTTCATCCTTTACCAGGCGCGCCAGGTGCTTCACCATCACCGCCTGGCGTTGTCCAGCCAGTGCGCCGAGATCCTCCAGTACGGGTTCGAGCCAGGCCTGGTAGGAACGCACGCACAGGTACACCGGGCGGTTGCGGCGGCCGGGCAGGCTGCCGATCAGCGCGGAGAGTTTGGCGCCCACCTGGGTGGCCTCGGGGTGGATCAGCGGGGAGAGCGCGATCCCATTGACGCCGGCGCTCAGGTTTACGTAACACTTAAAGCCTTCGTTGCAAATAAACCCGCTGGCATGCCTGGGCATCGGCTCGACGGGATGCAGCAGGGGCGGGACGATCTGCTGGTAGAGACTCTGCACCGCAGGCAGTTGAGTCAGGCTGGTTCGAGCCCATCGTCCCTCGGCCGGGCCTCCGTTTATCTGGCTGACGTCCCACATCCTCTGCCAGGCGTATACCGAGAAGCCCGCCCGTCTCAGGGCCAGGAAGGCGTCGCTGGTTTCGTCCACTTCGGCAATGACGTGAAATGCGCCCCAGGTGCCCGCCTCGGCGGAGAGATTCTCGATCAACGCGGGCAGGTCGGGGTTATCCAGGCGCGAAGCGGGCGCGATGTATAACAGCTTCGCGTAACTTTCCCCGACAGTATGGATAATGCCCCCGATTGAAATGCCGTCCCCGTCCGCCACGGCGGCGTAGATGTGCCGCGACGGGTTGACGTAGGCCATCAATCCCGCCGCCCCCAGCGGACTGCCGCGCGTCAGGGTGCGCGCCGTATCCAGGCCGACAGCTTCGTCGCGGAAACGATACAGGCTGGGCAGGTCGCGCAGGTCGAGGGGACGGATGGACATTCAGTCTGCCAGGGAGAGGAAGTACTCGTGGAAACGCGTGTCGTCGGTCAGTTCGGGGTGGAAGGAGGTCGCCAGGAAGTGTCCCTGCTGCGCGGCGACGATGCGCCCATCGGCGACGCTGGAGAGCACCCGCGCCTCCCCGCTCACCGATTCGATGATCGGCGCGCGGATGAAAATGGCGTGATACGGGTTGGCCGTTCCCGTGGCCTGCTTCAGTTCGGGGATGTCGAGGTCGGCCTCGAAGGAATCCAACTGGCGGCCGAAGGCGTTGCGCTCCACCTTGATGTCCATCAGGCCGAGCAGGGGCTGGTCGCGGCTGACATCCTTCGAGAGGAAGATCGCGCCTGCGCAGGTGCCCCAGATGGCGTGACGCTGTCCGAACAGGCGCAGCGGTTCCATCAGGTCGTAGGCCACGGCCAGCTTGCCGATGGTGGTCGACTCGCCGCCCGGGATGATCAAGCCATCCAGCCCTTTGAGATGCCCTGGCAGGCGCACTTCGACAGGCTCCACCTTGAGTCTGCGAAGCATGACAATATGTTCTGCAAAGTCGCCCTGCAGGGCGAGTACACCGATTTTCATGGTTATGGTTACAGGTGGATGGATATGCAGGTAGACAAGTGTGCGTGTGTTTCCTTGTCTACCTGTATACGTGTTTACATCAAACTACCAGCCGCGTCCCGCGATCTTCTCGCTTTCGGGCATTTGGGAGATGTTGCGCCCGACCATCGGCTCGCCCAGGTTCTTGCTGACCTCGGCCAGGATGGAAGCGTCCTGGAAGTGCGTCACTGCCTTGACGATGGCAGCCGCGCGACGGGCGGGATCGCCGCTCTTGAAGATGCCCGAGCCGACGAAGACGCCGTCCACGCCGAGCTGCATCATCAGGGCCGCATCCGCGGGGGTGGCCACGCCGCCCGCCGCAAAATTGACCACGGGCATGCGGCCGAGTTCCTTCGTTTCCTTGATGAGCTCGTACGGCGCGCCGATCTCCTTGGCGTAGCTCATCAGTTCCTCGTCTGCCATGGTGGTCAGGCGGCGGATGTCGCCCAGCACGGTGCGCGCGTGACGGACCGCTTCGACCACGTCACCGGTGCCTGCCTCGCCCTTGGTGCGGATCATGGCCGCGCCTTCGCCCACGCGCCTCAGCGCCTCGCCCAGGTTGCGGCATCCGCACACGAACGGGACCTTGAAGTTGTGCTTCAAGATGTGGTTGGACTCGTCCGCCGGGGTCAGCACCTCGGACTCGTCGATGTAGTCGATGCCGATTGCTTCGAGGATCTGCGCCTCGACGAAGTGGCCGATGCGGCATTTGGCCATCACCGGGATCGTGACCGCATCCATGATCTTGAGGATCATGTCGGGGTCGGACATGCGCGCCACACCGCCGTCTGCGCGGATATCGGCAGGCACGCGTTCGAGAGCCATCACGGCGCAGGCGCCGGCTTCTTCTGCAATCTTGGCGTGCTCGACGTTCACCACATCCATGATGACGCCGCCTTTGAGCATTTGGGCCAGGCCCTTCTTTACCGCAAATGTGCCAGTCTGTTGTTCCATACTCTACTCCTTTATTGAATGCGGCTGAATTCTACCACGCCAATCTTGACGAAACAGGGCGGGACCCCTTACGTATGGTTGTAGCAAAGTCGCTTGACAGAAGCAGGAAGTGTCACCCTCCCGAAGCGGTATCGCTTCGGGAGAGCGACACAAACTGGACTTTGCTACAGCCATGACCCTTGACGGGAAGCCTCTTGACAAATATTTAAATTTGTATACAATTAGTACATTGATACAATGATACAATTTGGACTAATGAGAGCAAGATATGAACAAACGATTTTCAGAATCCATTGAAATCGACCTGCGCTCCGACCTGCCCATCTATTTGCAGATCATCGAACAGGTCAAGCGCCAGATCGCAGATGAAACGCTCAAGCCCGGCGATCAACTGCCGACGGTGCGGGCGCTCGCCGAGGAACTGCGCATTAACTTCAACACGGTGGCGCGTTCCTATCGCATGTTGGATGAAGCCGGCGTGATTTCCACGCAGCAGGGCCGCGGCACGTACATTACAGAAAAGCCGCCACCCATGGGATCGGAACACCTGCGGCGCGAATCCCTGACGGCGCTTGCCAGCCGTTACGTACGCGAGGCCCGCCGCCTGGGATTTTCGTTCGATGAGATCAGGCAATATTTGCAGGACCAGCTTGAGGTCCAGCCAGAAATTAACAATGAAGGAGAATGACATGAAACTCAGTATGATGAAAGATGCTCGTAATGCGAAGATCGACCAGCACATCTCGCCGATTGCGGGAGCGCTGTTTGGCGTGTTCCTGGTGGTCGGGACGTTGGGCGCGATCCTGATGGACGGTCGGGTTGGCGATGGCTGGATCGGCGCCTTCGTGCTTGGCACGCTGCTGATCGGAACCTATCTGCTGTTTGCCCTGAAAGTGGCGTCCCAATGGGAAAAGGCCGTCGTCCTGCGCCTGGGCAAGTTCAAAGGGTTGAAAGGCCCGGGCATGTTCTGGATCGTACCCATCATCGACACGATCCCGTCGTGGATCGACCACCGCGTGATGGTGACGCCCTTCGCAGCTCAGAAGACGCTCACCAAGGATACCGTTCCTGTGGATGTGGATGCCGTGCTGTTTTGGGTGATTTGGGATGCCGAGAAGGCCGCGCTCGAAGTGAAGAACTACGAAGCCGCCGTCGACTGGGCCGCCCAGACCGCCCTGCGCGACATCACGGGCCGGATGATGCTGGCCGACCTTCTGGTCGGACGCAGCATGATCGACCAGGAGTTGCAGAAGATCATCGACGAGCGCACCACGCCCTGGGGTGTGACCGTGCAGTCGGTGGAGATCCGCGACATCGTTATCCCGCAGGATCTGGAGGACGCCATGTCCCGCCAGGCCCAGGCGGAACGCGAACGCCAGGCGCGCGTCATCCTCGGCGAGTCTGAGAAGCAAATTGCCGAATCGTTTGCCGATGCCTCACAGTCCTACATCAATAACCCGACCGCCCTGCACCTGCGCGCCATGAACATGCTGTTCGAAGGCCTGAAGGAAAAAGGCGCCCTGGTGATCGTCCCCTCCTCCGCCGTGGATACCATGAACCTGGGCGGCCTGAGCGGCATGGTCTCGCTGGCGCAGCAAAACGTACACAAGGAAAACAAATAAGGCGCGGGGCGGGAGGAATCCCTTCCGCCCCACCCTGTTCGTTTCACGTGAAACAGTAGCGCAATTTGCGTTACACAAGGAGAAAGAATGTCAACCCGCACCACCCTTATCATCTCATCCGTTCTGATCGTTGCCGCCATTCTGGCCGGCCTGCTGCTGTGGAGTCAATTGCCCGAGCAGATGGCCTCACACTGGAACGTGAACGACCAGGTGGATGGCTACATGCCCAAATTCTGGGGATTGTTTCTCATGCCGCTGGTCACACTGGGGATGCTCGTGCTCTTCCTGGTCGTCCCCTCGATTGACCCGCTCAAGGCCAACATCGCCCAGTTCCGCGAAGCGTTCAACCTGTTCATTGTGTTGATCATCGGTTTTATGCTCTACGTCCATGGCCTGACCCTGGCCTGGAGCCTGGGCTACCAGGGTTTTAAGATGAGCATGGCCATGCTGCCCTTCATGGGCATCCTGTTCATCGCCATTGGGTTTATGCTGCGCAAGGCCAAACGCAATTTCTTCATCGGCATTCGCACGCCGTGGACGCTGAGCAGCGACTCTGTCTGGGACGAGACTCATCGCCTGGGAGCGATCCTGTTCATGGCCTCGGGCGTCCTGGCCGTGATCGGCGGATTCCTGGGCGGGATGCTGGCCTTCTGGTTCCTGTTCGTTCCGCTGATCGGTTCGACCCTGTTCCTTCTGGTCTATTCGTACGTGCTTTACCGCCGCGAAACGAAGGCGTAAGTCCGGCGTTTCACGTGAAACTTGGGCCAAAAACAGGCCTCTCAGTTGGCCCAGGTTGAAAATAGCTCTTCACTTTCGTGAACATCCGAGGAGACAAAATGTCAGAAGAAATGCAAAAATGGGAGTACCGCGTCGAAACGGTGGGCACGTTCTGGTCGGGCGTGAAGGCGGATGTGCTCCAGACCCTGCTCAATGAGTGGGGTGAGGAGGGCTGGGAGGTCGTCTCCACCCACATCCTCGAAAATGCCAACAAGATCAACGTCATCGCCAAACGCCCGTTGACCGAGCGTGTGCGCCGCGCGCGTTCGATGCCGCAATACAACTAATCGTCCGTCCCGTGTGGGACGGGAATCTGCACCATAAGGAAACACAATGCTCTCTGTCGCGTACGTTCTCAGTTTTCTGGGCATGATCGTCCTGCCCGTGTTGCTCGGGTTTTACCTGACCCGCAAATTCAAACTCTCCTGGAAGCTTATCCTGGCGGGTGCGTTGACCTTCATCGCTTCACAGGTTCTGCACATCCCATTGGTCTATGGGTTGACCGCCGCCTTCCAGAATGGGATTTTGCCTGCCATCCCGCCCGTCTGGGCCTTGCCCTTCAATGCCGTGGTGCTGGGCCTGCTGGCGGGCATCTTCGAGGAAACGGCCCGTTACATCCTCTACAAGTTTGTGCTCAGAAAAACTTCGACCTGGAATGAAGGCGTGGTGGTCGGCGTGGGACACGGCGGCGTCGAAGCTGTCATCACGGGTCTGCTGGTGGCTGTAACAGTTGTATCCATGATGGTTTATAAGAACGTGGATCCCGCCAGCATCCCGGGGATGCAGCCCGATCAGGCCGCTTTGATGAAGCAGCAGGTTGCCGCTTTTTGGTCGACTCCGTTGTATATGGCTTTCATGGGATTGATCGAGCGCGTTTCTGCGGTCTGTCTGCACTTGACTTTGTCAGTGATGGTTCTATACAGCATCGTTGCAAAGAAGCCGCTTTGGTTCTGGGCTGCTTTGCTTTGGCACGCGGTCGTGGATGCTGCGGCAGTCTTCCTCATTCAAAAGATCAGCGTGGTGGGGCTGGAGGCGGTGGTCGGTGTGATGGCTTTGTTCAGCCTGGGAATTATGTTCTACCTGCGTGGAAAATTCCCTGCGCCCGCGGAGCCTTTACCCGATCCTGAAGTTGTGCCTGCCTGATCCCTCTCTCCATTTACGAAAGGGACGCAATCTGTGTCCCTTTTTTATTTTATGCGCCCTGAGCGGGGCCGCGTTCCCTTCGACACTTCTTGTAGTCGCAGGGCAGGCTTTGCGGCAAAGTCGAAGGGCGGATATTTCTTATAGAACATTTGTTCTTATTGATTCAAGGGTAAAATTCCATCGCATGAAAAGAAACGAAGTTCTTTCCCTTGCGGGCATCCTGCTGATCTCCACTCTGCTCAGCCTGTCCATGTTGACGCGCGGGCATCTGTGGTGGGATGATTTTGCTGCGTACATCCTGCAGGCCCAAAGCCTGTCGAGCGGCATACCCGCGGATTTCGTCGCGCACAATACCTTTACCATCGAACAGTCCTCGTATCCGCCCGGGCCAATTGCCTACCCGTGGGGCTATCCGATTTTGTTGACACCCGTGCTGGGACTTGTTGGAATGAAACTGCTGGCCCTCAAGGCGCTCAACACGATTTTCTTTTTACTCTTTCTAATCGTTTTCCACAAACTAGCCAAAACCCGTTTCACCTCAACCTGGTCGCTGTTTCTGACGGCGATCCTGGCTTTCAACCCTGCGCTGTTGCAGGCGCATGACCAGATCCTCTCGGATATTCCCTTCCTGTTTTTTTCCACGCTGGCGCTGTTGTTGATCGAGAAAAACGTAAAACAAAGCTGGCTCATCGGACTGGTCATCTTTGCCGCGTTCAGCCTGCGCACGAACGGACTGCTGCTGCTGGCGCCGCTGGCAATGATGCAGTTCCGTTCGTGGACAGAGACACGTAAGAACTGGCGTGAGATTTCCGCTCCTTACGCAGTCTTTGGCGCATTAGCCCTCTTGTTCTCCCTGCTCCTGCCGGGTGGACAGGAATCCTATCTCAGCCATTTCTCCATGTTCACGGTCGAACGCTGGCTGTCGAATGCGGGATTTTATCTGCGCCTGCCCGCGGACTTGTTCAAGGATGTTTGGCTCGGTTTGATTTTCTTCTGGCTGTGGGTGGGATTGTTCTTATTGGGAATGATTACCAATTTCAATAAGAACCTGCCTTTACTGGCCTACCTTGCCGTCAGCCTGGGATTGTTCATCACCTGGCCTGAGACGCAGGGATTGCGCTTCATCTATCCGCTCGTGCCGATTGGGGTGCTGATGGCGGCCGAGGGGTGGCGGGCTGTGGCGGAGAGGCTGTCAACGTGGGGAACGCCCCTGGCGCGGTGGACAGGCCTCGGGGCGGCCATGCTCTTGATCCTCCTCTCGCTGGCGGCATCCGCCCAAATCGGAATCACGAATCTGCGCAACGGGCGCGATATCAACGGGCCGTTCGATCCCCACAGCCAGGCGATGTTCGAATTCATCCGCGCGGAGACGCCGCCCGCCAGCGTGGTGATTTTCTTCCGCCCGCGCGCGATGCGGCTGTTGGGCGAGCGCGATTCGTTTTTGAGCACGGAATGTGCGCGCCTGCCGCTGGGTGATTACCTGGCTTTGAGCAAGAAAGCAGACGACAGCCTGCAACTCCCTGAGGGTGCTGCGCAGGGCTGCGGGCTGTCGTTGACGACAGTGTTCGAGAACCGACGGTTTATTGTGTATCGGCTGGGGGAGTAGGCTCGTCGCGGACAAAGTAGGCGGCGGCGCGGCCCTGGTTGCCGTCCATCACCAGGTCGAGATGGTGGCCCGCGCGGAAGTCTTCGACGGCGATCAGGCGCAGGGTGTGCAGCAGGCGCCTGTCGGCCTTGATGAATTTCGAGATGCGGTTGGGGGTCTTGTAGAAGAAGTCGCGGTTGAAGACCGCGTCGCGGTCGTCGATGAACACAGCCAGGGGGAAGATGTGCGCTTCCATCAGATCCTGGAAGAAGTGCGTGCCGAAGGAGGGTTCGGGCGAGGCGCCGATGGCTTCGCCTGAAAGCTCGACCAGCGCGCGGGCATTGAAGATGTCGCCGTAGGCCACGTGGACGCCCAGGTCGGGTGTGGAGGTGCCCCAGCGGCCCGGGCCGACGGCGATGAAGGTCTCATCCTGGAGGGCCTGGTTGAGGTCGCTGATGGTGCGTTCCAGTTTGGTGCGTTCGGCCTGGGTGGCCAGACTGAAGTAGCCCTCGGAGGTGACGAACATGACGTAACGGATGTTGCGGATTGCGCCCTGCGGCACCATGCGCTGGGTCAGGAAGACGATGTCTTCGGGAGCCAGGTCGCGCGGCAGGGCGGCTTCATCCGCATCCTGGATGTGACTCTGCGGGCGGCATTGCAGCAGCGTGATGCGCACTTCGGGGTACTGAGTGTGCGCATGCAGCAACTCAACGGTGAATTCGGTGTCGACGGGGGCCTGGTAGTGCGTTTCGAGCAGGCGCAGGGCTTCGCGGATGCGAGTCGGGAAGGGCGTGCGCGCCATCAGGCCGTCGAAGGTGACGACCAGCTTTTCGGGCGCGACCTGGTTGGTGAGGATGGGCGCCAGGTAGCCGTCCTGTTCCACCTGCATGATGTAACGCATCGGCGTATAGCGCGAGGTGATGACATCCTTGACCGGCACACTGCGGAGTTGGTTGGCTTCCAGGTCGATCACATCCACGAACTGCTGGGAGTAGTGCTGGATGTAGCGCGGATCGGAGGATGGGTACAGGCGCGGATGGCTGAGCGCCACCAGGCGCGGATAGTCGTTTGCCAGCAGGTCGACGGCGCGGGTGCCGAGGCCCCACACCAGGCGCAGGAAACCATCCTCCTGCTTGATTTGCGGCGACCAGCGGTACAGGTTACGGCTGAAGGCTACGCCCGCTGCATGGGGCATGAAGTAGCGCCCGTGCTTTTCGCCTTCCACGAATTGAATCAGGATGGCGATGCGTTCATCGTAATCGGCCAGGCCTTTGTGGTGACGATACAGGAGCGCGTCGGGATGCAGGGCGCTCGAATACACGCGGATGATGGCATCGGTCAGCGCCCGCAGATTTTCCTCGGGCGAGCCCTGGTTGGGGCAGAAGACGCTTTCGTATTTTCCCGCAAAGGAGGTGCCGAAGTTATCCTCCAGCAGGCTGGAGGAGCGGACGATCAGTGGGGTGCTGCCCGCCTGGTGCAGTACATCCTCCAAACGCTCCAGGATGTCGGATGGGAGTTGTCCCTTGGCAAAATCGGCGCAAATCAGGGGAAAGTCGGCGCGCATGTCCTCTTCGGTTTTGTATTTTTGATCGTTCCAGTGCATCAGTCCGTTGATGGACATGAAATTGTAGAAAACGTCCGAGCCGAGGTAATAGGACACCGGCGTGCGGAAGTGGTCGCGGACTTCCTCGGGCGCGGTCTCCTTGAGGATGCGCATGGCCAGCAGCATGCCCGCCGCCTTGCCGCCGACCTTGCCGCCGCCGATCTTGCTCCTGCGGATTTCCTTCAAGTCCTCCACGTTGAACCATTTGCGCGCCATCTTGATGTATTTCAGGTGATCGCTGATCATGGTGCGGATGAGCACGACTTCGATCTCCTGCAGGCGCGCCATGTATTTTTCACGCTCATTCTCGGGCATGGCCTCGATCATCTCGGCCTGTTCGAAGAGCATGTCCTGCGGGGCCAGCTCGGGGTTGAACCAGACGAACTCCGTATCCTCGCTGCCGTGTTCGGTCAGCATCTGGCGCACAATTTTCTCGAAATCGGTGTAGGGCAGGTTGTAGGCAAAATAAAAATCGCACAGCGAGTCGCGCACACGGTTGAGGCGTTTTTCCCAGATATCAGGCGCCTCTTCGATAAGCGGATTATGCACCCCCTCGCGCATCTGAGACTCGATGGCCTTCTGGCGCGCTTCGGCTTCGAAGACTTCCTTGCTGATGATGCCGCGCGCGAACATTTCCTTGCGCATGCGCGAGCGGATGCGCCCCGCCAGGATGGGATATTGGTTGAGCGCCAGGTAAATGCGCAGGACGTTGTCGAAGGAGGGGCTGGGAAGGGTCATGGGAAAGGATGAAAGGTGAAAGATGAAGAGGGGGGCTAATTAAAACGCGGCAGGTTTCTGCGCCTACCGCGTTTTTCACAAATTACCAATTACCGATCACCAATCACTACCCCAGGTGCATCGGCATGATGACCTGGATGTAGTCATCGTCGCCCACCGGGCGGATGACGCCAGGCGCGTTCGGGCCTGAAGTCTCCATTGCCACGTTGGGCGTCTTGACGGCTTCGAGCGCCTCGCGCAGGAATTTGACGTTGAAGGCGATCAACATGCTGCCGCCGTCCACGGTGGCCTCGACGATGGTCTCGTTCTTGCCCGTCTCTTCCGAGGTGGCCGAGATTTCCACTTCGCTGGGCTGCATTTCGCCCTGCGCCGACTTGATGTCCAGGCGCGCCACGTTCGAGCCTTCACGGGCGAAGATTTCCGCCTGTTTGCAGGCCTTGAGCATGGCCGTGGTGGACACGAGCGTGCGCGACTTGTAATTGCGCGGGATGATCTGGTGATAATCGGGGAAGGTGCCATCGATCAACTGCGAGACGACTTCCACATCCTTGACGCGGAAGAGCACCTGGCCGCGGCCCTTGGGCATGACCATGTAGATTGATTCCTCGCCATCGCCAGCCACGCGGGCCAGTTCGTTCAATGCGCGGGCCGGGATGATGGCCGTGATCGGCGACTGCGCCGGGTTCGAAAGCGTGGCTTTGCGCACCGACAGGCGGAACCCGTCCGCGGCGGCCATGGTGATCTGATCCTTTTCCACGGTCACCAGCACGCCCATCAACACCGGGCGGGCCTCGTCGCTCGAAGCGGCAAAAGTTACCTGCTGAATCATTTCCTTGAAGTCAGCCACGTTGATCTGCACCGCGCCGTCCATGTCGGGGACGGGCAGGGGCGGGAACTCCTGGGCATCGATGCACTTGATGTCGTTGTTCGACGTCCCGCCATGCACATGCAGGCTTTGGGTCTGAACATCGAGGCTCAACTGCACCTGGTCGACGGGCAGGGTGTTGATCAAGTCGCCGAAGGTGCGGGAGGGCACCGTGGTCGAACCTTCCTGTTCGATGCGGGCGGGAATCCAGCACGTGATGCCCAGCTCGAGGTTCGTGGCCGAAAGGCGCAGGCGGCCCTCGTCGGATGCGATCAGGATGTTCGACAACACGGGCAGCGTGCTACGCGGCGACACCGCGCGCGACACAGTGCTCAGTCCGCGGGCGAGGTTTTCTTGTAAGACGGTTACTTTCATGGCCTGAACCTCGAAATTTGAGATGGATTATGCGAAGTATATCATTAAGTGAATTTGCGCAAAAAAAGTTAAGGTAGAGGGATTGTCTACAGAATTGGGCTAAAAGACCCTTGCACCGCGGAGATCACCGAGTTCACAGAGATTTTTAGAGGCTTTTCTCCGTGTCCTCTGTGTATTCCGTGGTTAAATCTTTTCGCAGGCCCAGGGGGGACACACTCCCAAGGTGGAAAGGTTGATCGCCTTACCCAAAGATCAACGACAGCCCAAACGCCAACAGCATGAACACAAATTGGATGGCGAACAGTGCGGCAAAAATGTAGATGACGATGGTCCAGGCCGAGCCTGCGCGCTTTTGCGGATGGACAGCCTGTCCTTCGGACAGTTGCCGCGCGAAGGCCGCCGCCTGGCCTGCATCCTGACTCCACACGACCCCCTCCGCCTCGTCCTGGACGATGAGCCTGCTCCCGTTAAAGGAGCGCAGCCACGCCCCCAGCGGAGCGTTCGCCGCAACCGCCAGCGAGCCAGGCAAAATCAGCGCCTGCGCTGCCAGCCCGTCAGGGATTGGTTCATCGGCGCGCAGCACCGTCACAGGCATCTGCGCGGACTGCTTGTGCAGTGCGGCCTGCATGGCCTCGCCAAATTTGCCGTGGCCTGGGTCGAGCACCAGCACGCGGAAGTCCGCTTGTTTGGCCGCCAGCGCGCTCGCCGCAGACGCGCCGTCCCGCCGCAAGGCCAGCAGGTGATAGACCAGCACCACCCCAAACAGAGCCAGCAACTGCGCCAGGTTGAGCGTGGAGGAAAGGAAACCGCTCTCGACATTCCTGGTCAGAAGCGCGCTGAGCAGGCGAAAGACCAGCGTCACCGCGCTGACCATCCCGCCGATGACGGAGCCGAACAACGCCAGGTACAGGTACACTTTTCGAACCACCGAGCGGCGGGCATGTTCGCCCATGTCTCCTTCGGCGGCGGCCTGTTTGTCGATGGGACGCCAGGTCAGCAGCCAGAGCGGAAGTCCCACCAGCAGGGTGGCGATCGCCATTGACTCGCGCTCGCGCATCACATCCTGCCCGAGGAATATGCCGCCCACGGCCAGGTCGATGATCACGCCGATCAGCGTGGTCATACCGATGAAGGCGGTCACCAGTCCGATCATGGATAGGATGTAAACGTACGGCCGCTTGAGTGACTCGCGCTGTTGTCCCTCTGCCACGGATTCGATGTGACGAGTCAGCCACCTGCCGAAGTAGCCCCATACCACTCCCAGCGGGATGCCGATGGAGAGCGGCCCGCCGATGCGCTGAATGAAATCCGACCACGGCATGCTGTCGCCCAGCAGGCGGTTGAGCAGGAGGTAAGCCAGGGTTCCGCCCGCCGCCAGCACGCTGATGACGCCGCCGAGGGCCAGCAGATATAGCACGCCCAGGCGCAGATTCGACTCCCGTTCCGCGGAATCCGCCAGGGCGTCCTGGCAGATTTTCCAGGTGAGCATCCAGATGGGCGTGCCCACCAGCAACAGCGCGAATCCGTTCACGAAGGTTTCGCGTCCCAACATCCCGAGCGTGTTGCTGGGAATGTAGAAGATGAAGCGCAGGATTTGCTGTGCGCCAAAGACGGTCATCAGCAGGCCGTACAGCATCCATAGGTAGCGATACAGGCGGCGGACCTCGGCGAAGTTTTCGCGCTCGGGCAGGGACTTCCACGCGCCTTGCAGGGTGTTCCAGAAATAGGCGGCCACGAGCAGGTTGACGAAGACGGCGATCAGGTTGTCGGGCCAGGACTGGAATCCGCCCACGATGGCGCGCTGAATCGAAAGCCCCGTTGCGCCCAGCAGCAGACGGTTGATCAGCGACAGCAGGTTCTGCACCACGGGCACCAACGTGCCGATCAGCACGGCGTAGAAGAAGATGGCGCGCAGGCTGGCGGTCTTTTCCTCATCGTCGCGGGATGCGGCATTCTGCACCCACAGCCAATGCACCAGGAAGATCGGCACGCCGACCAGGATGAGCGCCAGGGCCTGAGCCAGTGCGGTGGCGCCGCCCACGGCGAGTTGATTCACGATGCTGCGCAGCAGGCCGATGCCGCCCCACAGAACGACCTCCAGGCTGATCAGCGCAACAGCATAAAAATACAGGCGTCGAATGGTTTTCATGGGGGGCTCCGTTACGGCTTGACCTGTGGCTGGTACCAGTTGTAGTCCCAGAAGTTATACGGCATGGACGAGATCTTCCACTCGTCCTTGTGGCGCACCAGCAAGGCATGGTCGGTATTGCTGTAACCCGAAGAGAACGGGTCGCTGGCCGAGTAGACCATGTTCATTTCGACGCTGGCTTCGTCCCCGTGGACGGTGGCTTCACCCACATCCACGCCCACGCCCTGCGGGGAGACCATCCCGTTAAAAAAGGACTGGCGGAACTCATCGTAGGTGGGTTTGTGGTCGAGGTCGGCCAGGTAGCCGTAGGCCTTTTCGTAATCCTTTTCGGTCACAGCCAGGACGTAGTTGAAGACCACCGCATCGGGTGTGCCGGCGGTTTGATATTCCTGGGTATCCTGGCGGGTGAAGAACAATCCCAACGCAATAACGATGAGCACACCGATCCCGATCAATATGCCCAGCAAAAAACGATCCTGTTTCATAAAGCACCTCCGTGGGATAAGTTCATTGTAGGGTGTTTGCGGGCTTTAGGCAAGCAGGCGATTCAACGGGTATACTTGGCATATTCACCCCTACCTACCCCCAGGAGTTCCCCAATGCCCCTTTCCGCCCCGCGCTGGGATATGACCAACGTCTATCCCTCCCTTGAATCAACCGAATTCAAAGCCGCCTTCGAAAACTTTAAAAAGCAAATCGCCGACCTCGGAACCTTTTTCGACGAGCAGGTCGACGCAACCACGCCCAAAACCTCGGCCAAAAAACTGGCTGCCTTGCTGGGTGAAGTGGTGGATCGCCTCAACGCCATCCAGACCCAGGCTTATACGCTTGGCCCGTACATCTCCTGCCACGTGGACACCAATTCGCGCGACGCTGTCGCCCTGCGCGCCGAATCCGAGTTTGAGCAGGCCTACCTGCCCCTGCGTCAGGTCTTCGTCCGCTTCAAGGGCTGGCTGGGAGGACTCACTCCCGTGTTGGACAAGATCATCGCCTTGAATCCCATCGCCGTGGAACATGCCTTCATCATCAAGGAAAATGCCGACCAGAGCAAATACCTGATGAGCCAGGCCGAAGAGGCCCTGGCCGCTGAACTCAGCCTGAGCGGCGGCAACGCCTTCGGCAAGCTGCAAGGCACTGTCACCTCGCAGTTGAGCGTGGACTTTGAGATGGACGGCAAAGTCGAGAAGATGCCCATGCCCGCGCTGATCAACCTGCGCTCGCATCCCGACGCCGAAACCCGCCGCCGCGGCTACGAGGCCGAGAATCAGGCCTGGGAGAGCATCAAGGAAGTGCTGGCCGCCTGCATGAACGGCGTCAAGGGCGAGACGATTGCCCTCAATAAACGCCGCGGACGCGAGGACGCCCTGCATTCCTCCCTCGACGCAGCCCGCATCGACCGCGCCACCCTCGACGCGATGATGGGCGCGATGGAAGCCTCCTTCCCGATGTTCCGCAGGTACTTCAGGAGCAAGGCCAAAAAACTCGGCAAACAACGCCTGGCCTGGTGGGACATCTTCGCCCCGATGGGCAGGACCGACAAGGTCTACTCCTTCGAGGAAGCCCGTGACTTTATCGTCGAGCACTTCGGCAACTTCTCGCCTGACCTGGCGGCCTTTGCCAAACGCGCCGCCGACAATCACTGGATCGACGCCGAACAGCGTGACGGCAAACGCGGCGGCGCCTACTGCACCGAAATCCAGTCGCTTAAGGAAAGCCGCATTCTGTGCAACTTCGACGGCTCGCTCGACCAGGTCGGCACTATGGCGCATGAGTTGGGTCACGCCTTCCACAACGAATGCGCCTACCAGGCGGGCAAGACCGTCATGCAGCAGGTCACGCCCATGACCCTGGCCGAGACTGCCTCGATCATGTGCGAGACCATCGTCACCGAGGCCGTGATCAAACAAGTCAGCGACCCGCAGGAGGAACTGGCCGTGCTCGAAGCGCAAATCAGCGGCGCCGCGCAGGTCATCGTGGACATCTACTCGCGCTTCCTGTTCGAGAAGGAAGTCTTCGAGCGCCGCGTCGAAGCCGACCTGACCGCCGACGAGTTGAATGAGATCATGGAACGCGCCCAAAAGGCCACCTATGGCGACGGCCTGGACGAGTCCCAGCTCCAGAAGTTCATGTGGACCTGGAAACCGCATTACTACTCGCCCGCCCTGGCCTTCTACAATTACCCCTACGCCTTCGGTCTGCTCTTCGCCACCGGCCTGTATGCCATCTATCAGCAGCGCGGAGCCGAGTTCGTGGCCGATTACAAGAACCTGCTGGCCTCCACCGGCGAAGCCTCCGCTGCCGACCTGGCCGACCGCTTCGGCATCGACATCCGCACGCGCAAGTTCTGGGATGACAGCCTGGCCATCATTGGCAAGCGCATCGACCGTTATTGCG
>JACRBN010000021.1 GCA_016213105.1 Chloroflexota bacterium | reverse complement strand
TGGCAGCAAATACACAACCAGCCGCTCGCTGATCGAGAAACTGGATTGCCCGCTGTATGTCTTCTCCACGAACGGCTCGATCTTCAGGCACCCGGACCAGGAAACTGTATCGCGTGTGATCGTGGCCGGCGGGGGACATCCCGAGTTGGTCTTCAACTACCGCAATGATCGCAATGATGTCTGGGATCTGGATGCATTGAAGAACCAGCATGGATACATCACCCGCTACCCAGCGGAATCGGGATCGGGCATCGAGATCGACCTGTTGGCGGCGGATTGAAATGGAAACCAGCGTTCGTTCATTGGCTGGGGGCGGCGGAAACTTTCAGCGCATCCTGTTATGAAAAAAGTCGCTCCTGAAACTCAGGAGCGGCTTTTGAACTACGGCAGGTCGAAGGCCGCGACCAGGAAGACGGCCATCTCGGCGCGGGTGATGTAGTTGTTGGGACAGTAGTTGCCGCCGCCGCAGCCGCCAGTTACGCCATCGGCAGCCAGCTTCTCGATGAAGGCGGCCGCGAAGCCGTCCTGAGGGACATCCAGGAAGACGGTGCCCGTGGCCTCAGGTGGGTTGTAGTCGACGCCGTACATGGCCTTGACCAGGAAAACGGCCATCATGGCGCGGGTGACGGGCTTGGTGGGACAATAGTTGCCGCCACCGCAACCGCCGGTGATGCCTTCGGCAGCCAGTTCCTCGATCCAGGCAGCGGCGAAGGAATCGGCTGGGACGTCGGCGAAGACGGCCCCTGTGGCGGGAGGCGGGGTAAAGCCCAGGCCGCGCACGGCGCGCAGGACGAAGACAGCCATCATGGCGCGGTTGACGTTGGTGTCAGGACAATACTTGAGCGGGGCACTGGAGCAGCCGCCCGTGACCCCAGCGGCATAGAGTCTTTCGATGTAGGAACGCGCCCAGTAGTTGGCCGGGATGTCTGCAAAAAAGGAGACACTGGCCATCGTGGAGAATGACCACCAAATCCCGTTATTGGCTTGGATGCTGCTGTTCTTGTTGCCGGCACGCACCTGCCAATAATAGGGAAGCCCAGGCGTCAGCCCCGTGAGGGTTGCGCTGGTGGATGCGCCGTTGTTGATCCAGACAGAACATCCGTTGTCATTACTGATATCGTAACAATACTCGTAGGAAGTGGCGTCTGCGCTGGTCGTCCAGGAGAGCGTGAGGGATGTCGGCTGAAAGATCGCAGAATTGCCCGGGCTGGACTTCCCAAAGTCTCCAGGAATGGCCCAGGGATCGAGTTCATAGGCCCCGATATCGCAAGCCGCGGTTCCGTCATTGTTTCCGTCGATCGGGCGTGTTGTCCCGCGTTGGTCTCGAATCAGGCCGGCACCGCAGCCGTTCACCCCATTGGGGATTTTGTCGATGGCCGGGCTGGGGAATGGCAGGGCGTGAGTAGGGGATAGGCCGCCGTAGTTGGCCAATGGAGCCAGCAGAGGGTCCGTACCTGTCAGGTCATGCGCTGACGGGGTGAAGTTGCAATGCGTGGGGTCGAGGATCAGGTTGTAATCCTGGGAGGTGAACGCTCCGCTGCAGTCGGGGGCGCGGCCGCTGCGGTCGATATTCGAGGCAAGGATGGTGTTCAACAGCGTAATGGTTCCCTGGTAATCAAGATTATTGATCCCCCCGCCTTCCGCGTTGATAACTTCGCTGTCTCCGGCGATGTTATTGGCGATGGTTGAGTTGCGGATCAACAGGGAACTGAGCGAACCTGGCATGTAATTTTGAATCGCCAGGATGGCTCCACCATAATACAAGGCCGAGTTTCCCGAGAACGTGACATTGGTCACTGAGAGCACACCCAGGTCTGTATAAAGCGCGCCGCCGCCCTGCGAGGAGTTGTTGATGAGCGCGCTGTTGGTTATGGACAGGTCGCCATGACTGGAGATGGCGCCGCCCCAACTGGCTGAATTGTTCGTAAAGGAGCTGTCCGTAATCGTAATGGCGCTTTCACTCTGAATCCCACCCCCATATGCGGCATTATTGCCTTCGAATGTACAGCGGTTTACAACAGCCGTCCCAAGGTTTTGTAGGCCTCCGCCGTTCCACCCATATGAGGGAACTGTCTTGTTCTCCAAAAAATCACAGTCGGCAAGAGACAATGTCCCCGAACTTCTGATGCCCGCGCCCCCTGCTGCCGAATTGTTGGATACGGTGCTGTTTGACAGGGATAGGGTCCCATGACTCTCGATTCCACCTCCGTATGCTGGGAAGTAGGAAGATGGTGTGGGGCTGTAACCATTAGCTGAGTTGTTATGGATGATGCTGTCTGTTATGGTCAGGTTCCCGCTGTTGAATATCCCGCCTCCCATGCCATTTCCATCGATGACACCCTCGACCTGATTCCCGGAAATGGTGCTGCTGTTTAGTTTGACCTGGCCTGAATTTAGAACGCTGACGCCGCCTCCAAAATCGGTGGCTGTGTTGTCCATGATGTAACTGTTTGTGATGGTCATGATGTCTTCAACATACACCCCCCCGCCATACGTGCTCGAATTACCTGTAATCGCGCTTTCGGTCAGCGTCATTGTGCCAAAGATGCCTGCGATTCCTCCGCCATGCGTGGCGGTGTTCTCTGCGATGGTGCTGTTCGACACGCTGAGGGTGCCGTGGTATTTGAAAATTCCACCCCCATATCCTTGATAATTATCCAGTGGGCCGCTGGCACATCCATGCCGTATGGTCAGATCATTCAAGGTGAGGGAGGAATTTGATGTAATGTAAAAGATTCGAAATTCTGTTGCTTCAGCCGCGTCATCGTCTATGCACGGGTAGGTTGGATCCCTTTGGATGATCGCATTATGACCGTTGACAGTGATCTCACTCGTAATGGCCGGCAGGCCGGTCTGGCCGCGCTCTGTACTGACAAATTGAGTCAGGGTGTAGATTGTGTCCGCTTGCAGTTCGATGGTATTGGGTACCCCATCTGCATTGGCCGTATCGAGCGCCTCCCAGAAGGTGCAATGATCAACCCCGCAAACGCCGTCGCTGGCATGGGCTGTCGTGTTGACCGTATAAGTGGGTCCGGGCTGAGCCGTCTCTGAAGAGGATGTGGTAAAGCTCCACCAGGTACCTCCATCGGCATATGTGGTATCGCTGGCATTGATAGCACGCACCTGCCAGTAATAGGTGGTGATGAGCGACAACCCGCCGAGGTTGGCAGAGGCGGAGGCGGTTGAAGTCCACGCACTGTTGCAGGTGGAGTTGGCGCTTGTATCGTAACAATACTCGTAGCTGGCCGCGCCTATGCTGGCGGCCCAGGAGAGCGTCGGGTTGGTGGATTGATCCTGGGCGCCGTCTGCGGGGGAGAGCTTGCCAAAGGCGGATGGAGCAGTGGAGAGCGTGGTGAATGACCACCAGGCGCCCTCATCAGCCAGGGTGCTCCCGTTTTCATTGAGGGCGCGGACCTGCCAATAATACGTGGTGCCGGCCACCAGGCCGTTCACCCCGATCGAGGTATCGGTACCGTTGGGTGTCCAAGTCGCGTTGCAGGTGCTGTTGTCGGAGGTGTCATAACAAACCTCATAGCTGGCTGCGCCTGCACTGGCATTCCACGAGAGCATTAGGTCGAGCGATTGCCCGCTTGCACCGTCGCCAGGTGTGGATTTGTTGAAGGCTCCAGGGGCGCCAGCGGTTGTTGTGAACGACCACCAGTTGCCTGCATTGGCCTCCGTGCTGCCGCTTGTGTTGACTGCGCGCACCTGCCATGAGTAGGTGGTATTAATGGCCAGCCCACTCAGGTCCACCCAGATATTCTGGCCTGTGGATGTCCATGTTCCATTGCAGGTATTGTTGTCTGAGGTGTCATAACAATATTCGTAGTTGTCCGCCCCGCTGCTTGCATTCCAGACGAGGGTGGGGGAAGTGGATTGCCCGACTGCATCATCTGCGGGCGCGGATTTCCCGAAGTCGCCGGGAACCGGCGGTGTGCCTGTGGGATTCCCGATTTTTGCGCCGTTCTGGCCCGTGAGCGTGTTCCCGTTGCCCGATCCATCGCTGAACGTAGTGGTGTCCCAGCCGTCATCGAAGTGCCACAGGGCGTTGGTATTCCCGTCGGAGGCGAAGGGCGTCGTTGGAACCGTATAGGTCGAGCCGCTGTAGCGGACACTGTTCGAGATACGGGTCTCCTCCATCCAGCCGTTCAGGGAATTGATCCCAGAGTATCCGCCCAGGTTCAGGGCCGAGGAGGAATTGAGAAGCCCGGGCGTCCATTCGGCGGCAGTGCTGGAAATGGCCAGATTGCCATCCAGGTAGAGCGCCATCTGGTCCTGCGAGGCAGTGTATTCGTTGTCGAAAACAGCCGCGACGTGGTGCCAGCCTGTGCCGAGGTCAACGCTATAAAACATGTACACGTAATTGGTTGGATCGGTATTGATACGGAAGATGAACCTGTCGGCCTGGGCGGTGTAATACAGGATATACAGACCATACGCTCCATTTTTCCAAAACAGGGTGTCGGTGGTGGTATTGGTCAGATCGGGAACATAAAAGAAGGTTTCGAGGGTAAAATCGTCAGCCGCCCCTGTACCCACATCCAGGCTGGCGGAATCGGGCGCGCTGGCATAATCGTCAACACCATCTACTTGGAGGTCGAGACTATACAGATCGGTGGGGGCCAGGAGAAGGGGGCTACTCTCCTCTCCATTTGCCGACGCCCCCACGGGTATACCAGTGTGTAAACAAAGAACCGCCACAAGCGCGGCGATCAGGCTGCGGAACCAAAAGATACGCATGACATTCATGGCTTCCTCCCCGGGTAGGGCGATGTCGCCCCAAACCCGTACAGAACACGCAGAACAACACCACCTTTACTTTACATTTTTGCAAGCTGAAGTTCAAGTGCATTTAGTCACAAGCCAACCGCTGGGTGGTCTACGAACAAACGGATGGATGGCTGAAGGATTCACCCAATAAAGGTGCAGCGTGAAAGCCAGCCTGCAATTTATCCGTACAATCAAGACTCATCAATCCGAATCAAGACGAGGGCTGGAAGTGACGCTCAAGGCCGGGATATGGATAATCGGGATCCAAGGTGGTTTTGATGGCAGTTTGCCAAAATAACATGTATGAGTAGGCGACGATATGGATTTTGGGCTAAAACAGGGTTGAATTCTCTTCGTGTGAAAAGGAGACCGATATTCAAACCGACACACTTTTCCCTCCTCCCGACTCACAAGCCCATTGTCTCACCATTATAGTCACAGAGGGCGCAGGATTGAAACGCGGAGAGTTAGGATGGGACAGCGGGTGAGGAGTTAAGCCTGTGACTTGAAACGTGGTACGTGAAACTTCGCACCTCCGTCCCATCTCCTTGCCTCTCTTCAGACCCCGCAAAGAGCGCGGGGCGCGGGATTGAAACGCGGAGAGTTAGGATGGGACAGAGGATGGGGAGTTAAGTCTGCGACTTGGAACGTGGTACGTGAAACTTCGCACCTTCGTCCCATCGCCTTGCCTCTCTTCAGAGGATTGAAACCAGTAACTTGAGTGCCGTTTTTTACCAACCAGGTTGTAGTGTAGCGACATCTTAAATTCCACACTTGTATAAATATGGTCACCCTGTGTTAAAGATAACCCAAGGTGTTATATAATTTATGTATGGCGACACCTATACTGACCACTAAATTTTATACTCCCCCACCACCTTCCAAAGTAGTAGTCCGGTCACGTTTGGTTAAGCAACTTACAGAGGGTTTACTTACGGGACACAAATTGGCCCTCATTTCTGCCCCTGCCGGCTTTGGAAAAAGCACATTGGTCAGTGAATGGATTGTGAATTGCGGGCAACAGGTTGCCTGGTTATCACTCGATGAAAATGATAATAACGCCGAGCGGTTTTTGATCTATGTTATCAGCACATTGCAGACTGTTTCGCCAAATCTGGGGGCGGACATACTGGATGCCCTCCAATCCCCTCAAACACCACCGGTTGATGTAATTCTAACCGCCCTCCTCAATGAAATAACGACCATCCCAAACGATTTCATACTCGTTCTTGACGACTACCATCTAACGGATGCATCATCGGTCGATGATACACTCACTTTTTTGATCGAACATATGCCTCCTCAAATGCACCTGGTCATTACCACCCGTGAGGATCCGTCGTTGCCTATTACTCGGTTACGCGCTCGAAATCAATTGACCGAAATCCGCGCGGCAGACCTGCGCTTTACCCCATCCGAAGCAACAGAATTTCTCAACCAGGTGATGAACCTTGATCTTTCAGTGGAAGAAGTTGCCGCACTGGAAACCCGCACCGAAGGCTGGATCGCTGGTCTTCAACTCGCCGCACTTTCGATGAAGGGACAAGAGGATGTGCATGGATTCGTCCAGGTATTTGCCGGAGACCATCGTTATATTGTGGATTATTTGGTCGAAGAAGTGTTACAACGCCAGCCTGAGCCTGTTCGAAACTTTCTGCTTCAAACATCTATTCTTGAACGCTTGAACGGCCCGCTCTGCGATGCCGTCACATCTCAACTGGGAAGCAAATCGAAATTGGAGCAATTGCAACGAGGTAATTTGTTTGTCATTCCGTTGGATGATAAGCGACATTGGTATCGCTACCACCATCTTTTTGCCGAGATGCTTCGCATGCACCTAAAGGTAGAGCAACCTGATCAGCTACAAACTTTGAATAATCGTGCGAGTAAGTGGTATGAGCAGAACGGTTCAGTGGCCGATGCGATCTGCCATGCATATGCTGCCGAGGATTTCGAACGAGTAGCAGGGTTGGCCGAAACCAGTTGGCAGGTTATGTATCAAAGTTTTCAGTCAGTTGCCTGGCTGGGTTGGGTGAAGCAGTTACCAGAGGAGTTGATCCGTTCTCGTCCCGTCCTTTGCGCTCAAATTGCCTGGGGGCTTATGGATGTGCATGAAGTGGATGCCAGCGAATCCCGCCTGCGTGATGCGGAACGGTGTCTGAAAGATCCATCCGATGGAATGGTCATTGTTGATAACAAGCAATTTCGTTCCCTGCGGGCCAGAATTGCGTTTGCCCGCGCTTACAATGCCCAGACGCGACGTGATTTTCTCTCTGCAAAAAAGTATGCTGAACTGGTGCTTGAACTCATACCTGAGGAAGATCAATTCTTACGTTCTCAGGCTACGGCAATTCTGGGAGCCACTTACTTGATCAATGGCGATTTGGAAGCAGCCTGCCGATCCATGGACGATTGGATTGATAACTCCTTGAAGATAGGCAATTACTTTTCAGCCTTTGCCTACGCAATGGCTGAAAAGGCAGATATCTTGGCGGTACAAGGGCGCCTCCTCGAAGCGTTAAGGACATATCAGCGAACTTTACAACTTGCCGCAGAACACGATAGCAGAGTCTTGCGAGTTATGGCGCATCCTTATTTGGGATTGTCGATGCTGTATCACGAGATGGGAGACAACAACGCTGCCGATCAACACTTTCAAAAGAGTCTTGAAATGGCTAATTTGCACAGGAGTGTTGACTGGTCCTACCGTAACTGTATTGCTCAAGCTCGATTGAAAGAGGCAGGGGAAGAATTGGATGCGGCACTTGAACTATTGGACGATGCCAAACACTTTTATATTAAGACCCTCATGCCCCATACACGCCCGGTTGATGCCTTAAAAGCGAGAATCTATCTTAAGCAAAAGCAATTACTTAAAGCAAGGAAGTGGGCAAACGAACAAGGGCTATCGGTGGACGATGAACTTGTCTATTTTCAAGAGTTTGAACATATCACCCTGGCACGTGTTCTACTTGCCGAATATCAGGAAAATCGCGATGAGAGTGCTTTTCTTAAGGCATTGGACTTATTAGAACGCCTTCTGAAAGCAGCAGAAGACAGAAAGAGATTGAGAAGCATCCTTGAGGTTTTGGTGGCACAAGTGCTCGCTTATCAAGTAAAGGGAGATCTATCCAAGGCTCACGCATCGCTGGAACACGCCTTGGCTCTTGCACAACCCGAGGGTTTCTTCCGAATCTTTATAGACGAAGGGGAATCCTTGCGGGCGCTGCTTATGGATTTTCGCAGGTCAATTGACAAGCGATCGCGCGTCAATAATCATGAACTGTCGAATTATGTAGATAAACTTCTTTCTGGTTTTGCGCGATCTATACACATACAACAACCGCCTCTGATCGAGCCGCTCAGTCAGCGGGAGTTGGACATCCTGCGCCTGTTCAAGACCGAGTTATCGGGTCCCGAGATCGCTCAGAAACTTGTCATCGCCGTCAGCACTATTCGTTCACACACCAAGAGTATCTACAGCAAACTCGGCGTCAATAATCGTCGTGCGGCCGTCAAACGGGCAACCGAACTGAATTTGATCTAGCCGCGCAATCAGATTTCTGGCGTAGGTGCCCAACACTTCGAATAGCGATCCACCCATGCGAACTATCCTCTTCGCGTCACGAAGACATCGTAATACTCAAAGCGGCATTCCATTATCGCGAACAACTTTATTTAACGTCATCTTCATGAAGGCATCCAAGCCAGGCTTTCACGGTTTTTGAGCGTCGATGCGATCATCCGTGCGAATCCTGAAGGTCGGATTGCAATGGAGTCGTTAAGAATGTTTAATCCAGTCAGTTTTGACAAATGGGTCATATCACGTTTAGGAGGAAAACATGAACCGTAATATTCCATTAATCGCAGTTGCTTTGTTCCTTTGGGGATTTGGTGAGCGTATGTTCCTGAATTTCATGACGATTTATCTGGATAAGGAGTTTTCCCTGGGGAAATCTGAGATTGGGATTGTGTTCGGCGCTTATGGACTGGCCATGGCGATCACCCACCTTCCCGCCGGGCGACTGGCGGATCGAATTGGCAGCAGACCGCTTTTGATCAGTGCCCGGTTGATGGGATTGATCACCACCCTGGTCATGGGCTTTGCTCTATCTTTGCCACTGTATCTGATTGGTTTGTTTGGCTACGCCTCAACCGCCTTCGTATCGGCGCCGCTCAGTAGTTATGTGACAGCGGTGCGCGGCAGGTGGTCCGTGGGCACCGTGCTCTCCTTGACGAATGCACCTTTATTTCTGGGGATGGCGCTCGGCCCCCTTGTCGGAGGCTGGATCGGCGACACATACGGGATGCGGATGAGTTATTTCGCTGCTGCGGCGTTATTTGTTCCTTCGACTATTATCATGTTTTTCCTGGAAACCCAGCCCATTGACCATCATGATCCCAATACTTCTCCGCAGAAATTAATAGGTAACAAACACTTGATCATTTTGACGCTCATAACAGCATTTACGCTTTTCTCCATGTATCTTGCACAGCCACTTACGCCGAACTTTTTGACAGAAGTACGTAGCCTCTCGTTAAGTGAGGTTGGACTTCTCTTTACAATAGGTGCTGTGGGGAATTCGTTGATGGCGCTTTTGTTTAGTCGAGTGGAACCGCGCCGCGGCTTTATCCTCACACAGGTTCTGGTAACCCTGTTCGCACTCATCATTTGGAAAGCAACAGTTTCGCCTCTCTTCGCCCTGGGATATTTCCTACTCGGCGGATACCGTGTCAGCCGACCAATGGCGATGGCGCAGGCGCGCGAGTTGGTCCATAATTCGCAAATGGGGATGACTTATGGCATCATGGAAACCGTGGGCGCAGCTATTATCATTCTTGCACCGCCGATCTCAGGCATTCTTTATGAACGCGATCCAATGATCGTGTATCCCGTGACGATTGGTTTAATGGCGATCTCCATTTTGGTTAGTTGTTTGTTTTTACCTCGAAGGGCAAAGCGTGCTGATCCAAAAGCCTTGCAGGATTCCTTGTCCGTTACCAAGCCAGAATAGTTGATTCAACCGTTCTCGTACGGCAGAACTTAGGAATACATCAACAAAGGGCAGCTCCCTGGTCCAAATGTTTTACGACCCTTGATCGAGGCGTTCAGTCAGTGTGAGTTGGGTATCCTGTGCTGATTCAAGACCAAGTTGTCGGGTCCCGAGATCGCTCAAGAACTTGTCATCTCTTTGAGCGCGGTGCGGACTCAAACTAAGAGCATTTTCAGCAAACTCAACGTCAATAGCCGCCGGACGGTTATGAAACGGACAATCGAACTGGGATTGATAAAAATGCTAAAGTGGATAATGTATTTCATAACACCCCGCCAAATTTCTTTGGCGGGTTTTTGATTCTCCCCACATGAAATCCCCACATGTGGGGAAGACAACTCCCCACATTGATTTGTATATTGTCTTCAACCGAACCCAAACAGGCGACGCCGCCGGGTGTCCACCTCAGATACTTATCTTATCGGTTCAAAAAGGAGACAAATATGAATACCAGGTCTGAAGTATCGATATTAAGGCTATATATGTTGCGAGTGATGTATGCGTTCATGGCTATTGGGTTGGCAATATATAAATTGCCCGCGATTTTCAACCCTCCTGCAAACTTGTCGACCATGGGCAGCGTTGTGCTCAGTGTGCTCGCTGGTCTAGCATTCTTGGCAGGGGTAGGAATTCATCGCCCACTCAAGATGCTGCCACTGCTGTTCTTCGAGTTTCTGTGGAAGGCTGTCTGGGTTCTGGCGTTCGCGCTCCCCCAATGGTCTGCCGGGCAGTTAGCTCCGGACGCTCAAGAGGTACTGATCAACAACCTCGTGGGTATTGTGTTGGTTCCACTTGTGATGCCCTGGGGCTATATCTTCGATCAGTTTGTAAAGTTGCCCGGCGATCCGTGGAGGAAGTAGATACCTAATCGCTCGTTCCCGTCCTCCATAAATCCCCACACGAAATCCCCACATGTGGGGAAGACAGCTCCCCACATTGATTTGTATATTGTCATCAATCAAATCCAAACAGGCAGCGATGTCGGGTGTCACCACTGACACTTATTTTATAGGTTCAAAAAAGGAGAAAAAATGAAAGTGACGACCCCGAAACTCATCCGTTGGGCAGGTTTATCCGCTATGGTGTCAGGGATTATTTTCACGGCTATTCAGCCGACCCATCCATCTATCAATACCAGCACATTCATCATCATCACTTCCTTCAAGACCTCCATATCGATCTTTGGTCTGCTCGGTATTACAGGGCTCTATGCCAGACAAGTGGAAGAAACCGGTTGGAAGGGTTTGGCTGGCTATCTTCTGCTAACCATATATTATGCAGTTCAGATGTGCGTTTCATTCATCGAACCTACAGTCTTGCCGCTGTTGACGACCATAGCGCCAACGTTTGTAGAAAGCGCATTGCAGTTGTCAAGTGGGACTGGTGTCCCCACGAACCTTGGCGGACTCACAACAGTATATTCCCTCGCATCGATACTGTATGTCCTCGGCTCCCTGTTATTTGGCATTGCTATGTTCCGCGCTCGCATCCTTCCGCGCTGGGCGTCTGCCCTGCTTGCCATATCAGGGCCTTTGGCGGGCACCATGTTTACCCTGCTTCCATATCAGCTCGTCCAGTTGACATCGATACCGATAGGGGCCGCTATGGTCTGGCTGGGATACGCCCTCTTTTCCGAACGACGAGAGAAACAGTCTGAATCCTTGCTTGCTCAGGGAATCGTTTCACAGGAACCAGGCAGTGTCGCCTGAGTATCAACAAATATTTCCAAGGAGTTTAAGATGAAAGGGATCATTCATAATACAAGTCAAATCAAAGCACCTGCAAGAAAAACTCAAACATCGTGGTGGGTGCCCGCCGGGCTGATCTTTCTCAGCATCATTCCCCTGATCTTTGGCGCGTTACGCTTGAACGAATTGGCAAGCGGCGCTGAGATCACACCAGATAACGCGCGCTTCTTTGCCTCTCCCTCGCCTGTGGTTATTCACATTGTTGCATCTGCAGTCTATGCCCTGCTTGGCGCGCTCCAGTTCGTGGGTCGCCTTTGGCAGCGCGGAAGTAAATGGCATCGTTGGGTTGGCAGGTTTCTGGTTCCAGTTGGACTTCTCGTTGGGCTTTCAGGGGTATGGATGACCGTGTTCTATCCCCGCCCGGAAGGCGCAAGCAATCTGTTGTATGCCTTTCGGCTCCTGTTCGGAACTGGCATGGTTCTCTCGATCATCTTGGGATACCTCGCCATCCTGCGGAAGGATGTTGATCAGCACCTAGCTTGGATGACACGCGCTTACGCACTCGGTCTTGGTGCAGGTACGCAGGTATTCACGGGTATGGTCGGTGCACTGATCCTCGGCACACCCAATGAATTTCAAAACGCGTTGTTGAATGGCGCAGCCTGGGTGATCAACCTTGCTGTGGCTGAATGGAGCATCCGCAAGGGTACAACCAGACAAACCCGCACAGCATAGATTTGAATATTGACATCAAGTTCACTTAATAATTTCAAAAATAAGGAGTCTTAAAATGAAAGCAATTGTAGCAACCCAATACGGCGGACCGGAAGTTCTTCAACTCAAGGAGATCGAGAAACCAACGCCCAAAGATGACGAAATTTTGATCAAAGTCCACGCGACCACCGTCACCGCCGCAGATTTTCGAATGCGAAGTTTTACCGTCCCTGCCGCAGTATGGATCCCCGCCCGCCTTGCGCTGGGCATCACAAAACCCAGACAACCGATCTTCGGCTCTGAACTTTCCGGCGTAGTGGAAGCCATTGGCAAAGAGGTGACCCGCTTCAAGGTTGGTGACCATGTCTTCGCTTCCACCCTCACGGAAAATTTTGGCGGCTATGCCGAATATAAATGTCTTCCCGAAAAAGCGATGATGGCGATCAAGCCAAACAACGTGACTTATGAAGAAGCTACCGCTATGCCCATCGGCGCGACCACAGCCCTGCGCCTGCTTCGGAAAGGAAATATCCAGCGCGGACAAAAAGTCCTCATCTACGGTGCTTCTGGAAGCGTCGGCACATATGCCGTGCAGTTAGCAAAGGTTTTCGGCGCAGAAGTGACCGGCGTTTGCAGCACATCCAATCTGGAAATGGTGAAATCCCTGGGTGCCGATCACGTCATCGACTATACAAAAGAAGATTTCTCAACAATTGAAGAACGCTACGATGTCATCTATGACACGGTGGCGAAATTCTCAAAATCACAATATTCGAAAGTTCTCGCACCCAATGGGACCTTTGTGTCAATGGCAAAACTGGACACAAAAGAAAACATGGACAACCTGATCTTTATCAAGGAATTGATCGAGAAGGGCGAGATCAAAGCGGTCATTGACCGGTGCTATCTGCTGGAAAACATGGTCGAGGCGCACCGCTACATGGATACTGGACGCAAAAAAGGGAATATCGTCATTAGGGTGCAATAATGTCAAACGAACAAAATTTGGGGCACGACCCGGAGGTACCGAAGATCTTTCAGATCAAGATCAAAGGTCATCTGGGTCAGCAATGGGCACCCTGGTTTGATGGGTCAACCATCACATTGGAAGAAGATGGGAACACGCTTTTAAGTGGACCCATCGTTGACCAGTCTGCATTGCATGGCATCTTGAAAAAAATCCGCGACCTGGGAATGCCGTTGTTATCGGTAAATACTATCGACCTCGATCTGGCAAAGAAAGCAGATACTGATCCACTTATTGGTGACTTATGACATTCAATCTATTTCTAAACTCTGAACGTCAACTACGCAACGGCTGGTGGATATTGATATTTTTTCTTGTGCTGGCTGGTTTTCTTTTACCGGCAATGGTGACAGCACAGGAAAACAATGGAGGAGTCTCCATAGGTTTGCAGGCCGTAATCGTCACTCTGGCATCGCTTCTCTGTCAGTTCGGGCGGCGGAAACCGTTGGCTGAATTGACAGGGAAGTTCAATACACGCTGGCTGCAGGAATTATGCCTGGGCGGCTTAATCGGTTCCGCGCTTATGCTGCTCCCAGTGCTGATTTTAGGAATTTTCGGCTGGGTTCATTGGCAGTGGAATCCCGAAGGGGTATCAACCCTATCTTCAAATTTGTTGCTCTTTGCCGGAGTTGCCATTGCGGAGGAACTGTTGTTCCGCGGGTTTGTCTTTCAACGTCTCATTGCCGGATTGGGTCAATGGTCAGCACAAATCATCATAGCCGCCTTCTTCCTGCTTACCCACTTGAACAACCCGGGCATGACCGGCAGTGTCAAGGTGATGGCAAGCATTAATATCTTTCTCGCGTCGATCCTGTTCGGTCTGGCTTTTATCCAGACGAAAAGTCTAGCGATGCCTCTCGGTCTGCATTTCATGGCGAACTTTGTCCAAGGCGGTGTCCTTGGCTTTGGCGTGAGTGGCGCTGAACAACCGGGTTTATTAATCCCTGTTTTTAGTGATGCTCCAGCATGGCTGACAGGCGGTCAGTTTGGGCTCGAAGCCAGCCTTCCCGGATTACTCTGCGTTGTGATTACTTTACTCTTGCTCTATACGAGAAAGCAAAAAAACTAAGATGAATAATTCGATACTCTACTTCCTAAGCCCCATCTTTATTGGGATTGGTGCAACGTTTATTTTTGATCTTTGGGGATTGTTTCTTAAATATGCTTTCAAGATCACTCCATCGAACTTCCGCCTCGTTGGACGCTGGCTTCTATATATGCCAGAAGGAATCTTTCGACATTCTAATATTAACTCTGCACCACCAAAAAGCGCGGAATGTGTAGTTGGGTGGATTGCACATTATATGATTGGCATCACGTTTGCTGCAACTTTTCTTTCATTCACAGGCATGGATTGGCTTCTGCATCTCACGCTAACCCCAGCACTCATCTTTGGAATGATCACCGTTTCTGCGCCATTCTTCGTCATGCAACCTGCCTTTGGGCTAGGAGTCGCCGCATCAAAATCATCAAATCCTGCACAAGCAAGGCTTCGCAGCTTGATTAACCACATTGTATTTGGCTTTGGTTTGTATGTTTCCGGATCTTTAGTACGTTTGTTATTATAAATATTGCCAATGACTGTTGTTTTGTTCCTCATAACCGCAATCGGATCATCCCCGCGTGGCATATAGCACGTATACGGGTATAAATTTCGCCCTCAAAATTTTGTACCCCAGCAGTAGTTTCATTTCGGGCATCTTTTCTAAGAATATTGAGAAGGTTCAACCGAATTTGAACATGTAGATTTCGCTCTTTGTCAATCTCAATCCGTTCAACCAAAGTATCTACAACTCGCTTCTTCAGCAGAAAGATCTCATGTCGCTCCTCAGGTATCTGGGGAGCAACTGTTTTTAATTCATCAACGCCAGCTTTCAGATCTGCTAAAAACTCTGCAACGTTTTCCTCCCAGTTCTCCAAGGCATTGATATTTATCGCTTCACCAAGAGTAGACAATTCACGCCTCAGCGTTAACTCCTGATATGTGAGTTGGGTCAATTGATGTTCCATATCCGGGACAGGAAAGGCACCCTTTCGTGCCTGGGTAATCACCCATTGGCGCTCGGTTAATACCGCGTCAATCTCGTTATGGATCTGCATTCTATCTTTCTCCAAAGAGTCCTGACTCTCGCGAATTTGCTCCACAATTTTCCGCGCCTGACCCAGCAAATAATCAGGCCGATCGATTACTTCGCAGATCCTCTGCCAAATTATATCCTCTGCTTTCTTGGCTCCAATATGCCGCGGACAATTCGGCGAAACAATATCCTTGTGTTTTTGACTTCAGTAGTAAACTCGCACGGGGTCTTCCGCCTTATCAACTCGCCTTGGCGATTCCGTTTCGATTTGTTGGTTCTTGACCCCCATTTGTGGTTGCACGCACAAAAGAGTTTGCCACCAATCAAGTAATCATACCTAAGGCCATCAGTTACAACTTAAGGATTTGGAAGTTCTGTCAAGAGTGTGGGGACAAAAACTAGTCATAGAGGGCCAGCGAATTTACCCGAACTCAGCCATTATGTCCATTCTTGACCTTGACAGATTGTTAATGTGCAACTGATGGCGTAAGTCCTATTATATTAACATCACGATTTATTGTGACGTTTGTAACAAAACAATTGAAACAATTATAGGCGTATGGTACTATTTGCGGGGAGAAATGCTCCCTGCAAAGCATTTAATTTGGAATTTTGCATGGTTTCGCGCAATCCCACGCTCAAATCTCACAATTCAATATGGAAAAGGAGGTGTTATGCTGAAAAAGTCACTCACCATTAATGGGCTTAACAAAACAGTAATCGTCGATCCTGAATCCACGCTGGCGGACGTGTTGCGGAAGCAGTTGTTCCTGACTGGCACGAAAGTCTCGTGCAACGAGGGACATTGCGGAGCCTGCTCGGTCATTCTGGACGGGAAACTCGTCCGCTCCTGCATTGTGAAGATGAAGAAGCTCGAAAACGGGGCAAACGTCACCACGGTGGAGGGAATCGGAACCCCTCAAAACCTGCATCCCATTCAGAAAGCGATGGTCTTCCACGGCGCCGCCCAGTGCGGATTCTGTATCCCAGGCTTTGTCGTCTCCTCGAAAGTGTTGTTGGAACAAAACCCGTCGCCCACCCGCGACGACGTGCGGACTTGGTTCCAGAAGAATCTCAACGCCTGCCGCTGCACAGGCTACAAACCGATTGTTGACGCCGTGATGGACGCCGCCGCTGTCATGCGCGGTGACCAGCCTGCCGACTCCATTGAGTTCAAACTTCCCGAAGACAAACGCATCTGGGGCACCAAATATCCCCGCCCGTCCGCTGTGGCAAAGGTCACAGGGACTGCCGAATACGGCGCGGATTTGGCGCTCCAACTTCCAGCGGGTACACTGCAACTGGCGCTGGTTCAGGCAAAGGTGAGTCACGCCAACATCCTCAGCATCGACACCTCCGAAGCGGAGATAATGCCAGGCGTCGCCAAAGTCGTCACTTACAAGGATGTGAAGGGCAGGAACCGCATCAACGGCTTGGTCACCTTCCCCACCAATAAATGCGACGGTTGGGACAGACCGATTTTGTGCGACACCAAGGTCTTCCAATACGGCGACGCGATTGCCATTGTCTGCGCGGATACCAAAGAGCAAGCGTTGGCGGCAGTGGAAAAAGTCAAAGTTGAACTCGAAGAACTGCCCGCCTATTTGAGCGCCCCCGCCGCCATGGCAGACGACGCAATTGAAATCCACCCTGGCACGCCGAATGTTTACTTCGAGCAGGGCGTGGTCAAGGGCGAGGAGACCAAGCCCATCATGGAATCAGCCGCCTACGTGGTGGAGGATTCTTTCTACACCCAGCGTCAGCCGCACCTGGCTCTTGAATCCGATATGGGCTTTGCCTACCACGATGAAGAGGGTCGCCTGACCATCCACTCGAAGAGCATCGCCGTTTACCTGCACGCCATCATGATTGCGGAAGGCTTGGGGCTGGACCCCGCCCAAATCCGCATGGTGCAAAACACCGCGGGCGGAACCTTCGGCTACAAGTTCTGTCCCACACTCGAAGCGCTGCTCGGCGCCGCCTGCATGGCAACCAACCGTCCCGTGTATCTCGAATACGATTACGAGCAATTCATCACTTACACGGGCAAGCGTTCGCCCTTCTTCATGAACATCAAATTCGGCGCGGACAAGAACGGCAAACTGCTCGCGATGGAAACCGACTGGTCGGTGGACCACGGCGCGTATTCCGAGTTCGGCGACCTGCTGACTCACAAAGGCGCGCAGTTCATGGGTGCTGGATACGACATCCCGAACATTCGCGGCACAGGCAGGACGGTCTGCACGAACCATGCCTGGGGCGCTCCGTATCGCGGATATGGTTCGCCGCAAAGCGAGTTCGCCTCCGAAAGCCTGATGGATGAACTGGCTGAAAAAATCGGCGTAGACCCGTTTGACCTGCGCTATCTCAACATCTACCGTGAAGGCAGTACCACCCCCACAGGGCAAGTTCCCGAAACGCACAGCCTTGCGCAAATGCTCGACCTCCTGCATCCCAAATATCTTGCGGCGAAGGAAAAGGCTGCCAAAGATACCACTCCCGAAAAGAAGAAGGGCGTGGGTATTGCCATTGGCATTTACGGCGCGGGCGGGGATGGACCCGATACCGCCGAAGTCTGGGCGGACTTGCTCAAGGATGGCGTGCTTATCTCGACCACCTGGGGCGATCACGGACAGGGCGCGGACGCTGGCGCGTTGGGAACTGCTCATGAGGCGCTGCTCCCGCTGGGAGTTCCCCCAGAGAAGATTCGCCTTGAACTATCCGACACAGGCAAAGCCCCCGATGGCGGACCCGCTGGCGGCAGTCGCAGTCAGGTGGTGATTGGAAATGCCATCAAGGTCTGCTGCGATAACCTGCTGGATGGTATCCGCAAGCCCGACGGCTCTTACATGACCTACGACGAAGTCGTCGCGGCTGGACTCCCGACCCACTACTCTGGTCGCTGGACCTCACCCGCCGCCATCGGCGACCCGAACACGGGACAGGGCAACCCAATTGACAACTACATGTACGGGGTGTTCATGTCCGAAGTGACGGTGGACACCAAGACGGGCAAGGTCGTCGTGGACAAGATGACTATCGTCGCCAACGTTGGCAAAATCAACAACAAAGCCGTGGTGGACGGTCAAATCTACGGCGGCATTTCTCAGGGAATTGGCTTCGCCCTCTCCGAAGATTTCGAGGACATCCACAAGCACACCAACATGGTCAAGTGCGGCATCCCGTTTGCGAAGGATGTCCCCGACGATATCGAGATCATCTACTACGACGACCCGCGCAAGACGGGTCCCTTCGGCGCGTCGGGCGTGGGAGAACTGCCCAACACCGCGCCACACGCGGCGATTATCAACGCGGTCTACTGGGCGACTGGAGCCCGTATCCGCGAACTGCCTGCATACCCGCATAAGGTTCTGGCGGCGCTTGCGGAAGTCAAGTAAGCCGACATTGGATATTTGAACTACTGAGGCACGGAGACTGAAAAATATTTCAAAAACTCCGTGCCTCGGTGTCTCCATGGTTATTGGAACCCTCATCATTTTATGGAACAGAATCGGCTAAGAGAGTTGGAAAACCAGTGCATACAGGATAGTGCGCCGTCTTGTATAGCCTTGTGTCCAGTGCATGTGGATATCCGACGAATGACCTTAGCCATCGTAGCGGGGGATTTTTCGGGCGCACATAAAGTCTTCCGCAAGTCGGTTCCGTTTCCTGAAATTATCGCCCGCACCTGCGACCAACCCTGTCAGGCAAAATGTAACCGCGAGACGTTGGGCGGCGTCATCCGTGTTGCTGACCTTGAACGGGCATCTGTTGAATTTTCAACAGAGCCGCCTCAAAAAATCACCATCCTGCCAAAGAAGAAATCCCGCGTCGCCATCATCGGCGGCGGACTAAGCGGCTTGACCGCAGCTTTCGACTTGGCGCGAAAAGGCTATCAAGTGGATTTGTTCGAGGAGCAGAATCAACTTGGGGGTCGGCTATGGGATTTTTCCGAAGAGCAACTTCCGCGTGAAATCCTCGAAAGAGAAACCAAACTCATCGCACAAGTCGGTGTGAAAATCCACCTGAACGAAAGAGTGGAACCCACCCACCCAATTTGGGACGAAGCCGACGCCATCTACCTAGGCATCGGCAAATCCGCATCCGTTTATTCGTTTCCCCAATCCGTTACCCCAACCACCTTCCAAACCAGCCAGCCGAAAGTCTTTGCAGGCGGAAGTCTTCTGCATCCCTACTCGTCCATCTTATCCGTTTCCGACGGATGCCGCGCCGCGATTTCAATTGACCGTTTCCTGCAAAAGGTCTCGCTGACCGCTTCGCGGATAAACGAAGGCGCATACGAAACTCGGCTCTACACCAATCTCGCAGGGCTTGCATCCGTTGAAACAATCCTGCCGAGGCAAATCCGCTACACAAAAGAAGAAGTGCAAGCGGAGGCAAAACGTTGTATCCAATGTGAGTGTATGGAATGTGTGAAGTCTTGCGAATACCTCAAACATTACGGCGGTTATCCAAAAAAGTACGTCCGCGAAATTTATAACAACATGTCCATGCTCGTGCGGGCGCGGACATCCAACAACTTCATCAACTCCTGCGCGCTCTGCGGTTTGTGCGGCGAAGTCTGCCCGACCGACCTGAACATGGGACAACCCATCAAAGAGACGCGCGAGAAGATGGTGGAGACTTCCCGAATGCCCGCCTCCGCGCATGACTTTGCGTTACGGGATATGGCATTCAGCAACGGCGAGAAATTTGCAATGGCAAAAAATGCGCCCATTGGCGGTAGGGGCGAAGCAATGCTTCGCCCCTACAATGAATTCGTTTATTTCCCTGGCTGTCAACTGAGCGGCTCCTCGCCCGACTACACCGAAAAAGCATACAGCTTTCTGCGCGACACCTTCTACGATGTCGGCTTGATGTTGCGTTGCTGCGGCGCTCCCGCTGACTGGGCTGGACGCAAAGACTTGTTCGCACAGTCCCAAGCCGAGTTCCGCGCTGAGCATGAAAAGCTTGGCAAGCCCAAAGTTATTCTCACCTGTTCGAGTTGTTATCAAGTCTTCCAGCAGTATTATCCCGATGTGGAGATTCTTTCCTTCTGGGATGTTTACGACCAGCACGGGCAATTCCCCAAACGCGAGTTCTTCGCGCCCGTGGCTATCCACGACCCATGTTCAACTCGCTACGAAAGCCACATTCAAGATTCAGTCCGCAGCATCCTGACCAGGATGGGCGGCGAGATTCAAGAACTGGAACTCAGCCGCGAGAAAACCGAGTGCTGTTCCTTTGGCGGCGCGATGTGGCTGGCGAACAAACCCGTCGCGGAGAAGGCCGTCCAGCGTCGCATCAACGAAAGCCCGCTGGATTACGTCACCTACTGCGCCATGTGCCGCAACTTTTTTGCGAAGCGCGGCAAGCGCGCCACGCACATCTTCGATTACATCTTCGGCGGGACAGAAGCAGATTTGGCGCTCGTTCCCGCTGTCGGCTTCTCGCAAAATCACGAGAACCGCGCCCGACTCAAAGAAAAACTTCTCAGAGAACTTTGGAGCGAAACCATGCCAGAGCAAGCCGCCTTTGAATCCATCCGCCTGACTCTGCCCGACGATGTGCAAAAGCAAGTCGAAGACCGTCTGATTTTGGTCGAGGACATGCAAAAGGTCATTGAGCACGCCGAGCGCACGGGCAAGCGCATGTTCAACAAATCCACCCAACATTATCTCGCCTACTTCAAGCCCGCCAGCGTCACCTATTGGGTCGAGTACACGTCGCAAGCCGACGGCTCCTTCCTCGTCCACAAGGCGTACAGTCACCGCATGGAGATTGGCAAATGACCCAATACTTTGACCCCACCAAATACGAAGGCTGGGTCTGCGCCGACTGCAACGTCCCCATGCAATTAGGCAAGGTGGATATCTCCTACCTCGGCAACTCCTTCCCCGTCGATTTGCTCAAATGCCCCAACTGCGGGCTGGTTCTGATTCCCGAAGAAATGGCGCTCGGCAAAATGGCTGAAGTCGAAAAGGCGTTGGAGGATAAATGACACAACCGATGTACGAAAAAAGAAATTGTAGTTTTACCGCCCAAAGCGGTTGATTGTGAAATATCAAAACAAAAGGAGAAATTATGAAACTAAGAAAGATGTGGCTGAACATCAACGGCGTAAACCGCATGTTCATGTGCAATCCCGAAAAGGACACCCTCGCGGATGTCCTGCGACGACTTGGTTTGACTGGCACGAAGGTCGGCTGTGACGATGGCGTCTGCGGCTCCTGCTCGCTCATCCTGAACGACAAACTCGTCCGCTCCTGTCTCCAAAAAGTCGCCAAGATTCCAGAATATAGCAAGGTGGTGACCATCGAAGGCATTGGCACGCCCACCAGCCTGCACCCGATTCAAGTTGCCTTCATGAATCTCGGCGCGGTGCAGTGCGGATTCTGCACCCCAGGCTTCATCGTCTCGACCTATGCCATGTTACTGGCAAATCCCAATCCCACCCGCGAAGAAGCCCGCGACTGGTTCCAGAAGCATCTCAACGTCTGTCGCTGTACAGGCTATAAGCAAATCGTGGACGCGGTCATGGCTGCGGCGAAGGTCATGCGCGGCGAAGCCACCATCGAAGATATTTCCTTCAAGAACCCTGCCGACGGCGAATTCTACGGCAAACCAGTTACCCGCCCGACGGCGCTAGCGAAAGTCTGCGGTCTCGCGGACTACGGCGACGATCAGGAACTCAAAATGCCCGCCGAAGCCCTGCACGTGGCAATCGTCCAGCCGAGGATTGCACATCATGCCAGGATTTTGAACATCGACTTCAGCGAAGCCGAGAAAATGCCCGGCGTGGTGAAGATCATCACCTACAAAGACCTCAAAGCCGCAGGCGGATCGAATCTCTTTGTGGAAGCCCACTTCCACGAGCGGACTACGGTCATGGTACCCAGCCGCCAGGTTTTGATGGAAGACAAGATTTACCGCTGGGGTGACGTTGTGGCTCTGGCAGTTGCCGATACAAAGGATCACGCCCGCGCCGCCGCCGCCAAGGTCAAGGTCGAGATCGAACGGCTGCCGGAATACCTCAACTATCTGGACGCCGTCGTACCCGACGCCATGCGCATCCATGAAGATACGCCCAACATTTTCTCCATGCAGCCCGTCGTGAAGGGCGTGGGATTGGAAGAACCGTCCAAAGTGGCGGAGATGATCGATGAATCTGCCTACAGCGTGGAAGGCAGTTTCTACTCCACGCGTGAGCCGCATCTCTCCATCGAAGGTGTAACGCTTCAAGCCTACTTTGATGAAGACGACAACCTAACAATCCAGTGCAAATCACAGGGCGTCTACTCCTCCCTTGGACGCCTTGGCAATTCTCTTGGCATCCCCAAGAGTAAGACCCGCATCATCGTGAATCCCACGGGCGGAAGTTTTGGCTGGTCTACCAACGCAGGTGACGTCGCCCTAGCCGGGGCTGCCACTGTGGTGACAAAGATGCCCTGCGCCCTCTCCATGACCTACGAGGAGTTCATGCACTTCACCGGCAAGCGCTGCCCGAGCCACTCCAATGGACGCGCCGCCTGTGACAAGGACGGCAAGATCACGGCGGTCGAGTTTGACTTCGGCATGGATCACGGCGCCTACTCGTGGGGCGGTGACGACCTCATGACCAAGCAGGTGCGCTTTGCCTTCTTCCCCTATAAGGTGCCGAATGTAGCCGGTCTCACGCGCATTGCGAACACGAATCACAACCTGGGCGTGGCGTATCGCAGCTACGGCTCCCCTCAAGCCTACACCATGAGCGAGGCGCTGATGGACATGCTGGCGGAGAAAGCCGGCATCGACCCGTTCGAATTCCGCTGGCGCAACATCGCCCGTCAAGGCGACACCAACATCAACAGCTATCCCTTCCGCCAGTACCCGATGGAAGAAATCATGGAGAAAATGCGCCCCCACTATGAACGGGCGGTCAAGGAAGCCAAGGAAAAGGACACGCCCGAAGTGCGCCGCGGCGTCGGTCTGGCTTGGGGCGGTTTCAACGTCTCGGAAGGCCCCACCGACAAAGCCACCGTCCACCTTGAACTCATCCCCGGCGACATCATCGTCAAATACGACACCTGGCAGGAAATGGGTCAGGGTGGCGACATCGGCTCGTTGATGGTGACTCTCGAAGCGCTCAAACCAATGGGCGTGACTCCCGACCGCATCCGCCTTGTCCAGAGCGATACTAAACTCTGCGCCGACAGCGGCATGTCCGCCGGCAGCCGCTCGCACTTCATGAACGGTGGCGCGACCATCAACGCAGCGGAGAAGCTCATGAAAGCCATGCTCAAGGCGGATGGCACGTACCGCACCTACGACGAGATGGTCAAGGAAGGCATCCCCACGAAATACGAAGGTCAATATCTGACCGCCGTGCTAAAGGGACTCTGCCGCCTCGACCCGAACACCGGCATCGGCGACCCGCATCCCGCCTATACCTATATCCTGAACCTGGCGGAAGTGGAAGTGGATACGAAGACCGGCAAGACCCGCGTCATCCGCTTCACCTGCGTGGACGAAGTTGGCAAGGTCGGCAACATCGACGCGGTCAACGGTCAGGCGTACGGTGGCATCTCCCATAGCATCGGCTTTGCGCTCAGCGAGAACTATGACGATGTCAAGAAGAACACCAACATAGCCAACAGCGGCGTGCCCTACATCAAGGACATCCCCGACGATATCACCGTCATTCATCTCGAAAATCCCGATGTGGCTGGTCCGTTCGGTTCATCGGGCGCTTCCGAGGCATTCCAATCTTCGGGACATGTGGCGGTGCTGAACGCCATCAACAATGCCTGCGGCGTCCGCATCTACGAAATGCCCGCCACCAAGGAAAAGGTCAAGGCTGGCTTGGACATCATTGCGCAAGGCGGAAAAGTTCAGCCGCCCAAGAAATACTTCCTCGGCTCCGACCTGTACGACGAATTGGAGAATATCAAGGCGAATCCCGTCGCGTTCGGCGGCGATGACCTGTTCATCCCGCTTGGCGGCGCGGACGCAGAGAGATTCTTCTAAACGCCCGTCCACAATGTCATTGCGAGCCGCCGCTCTGCACTTGGGCGGCGAAGCAATCTCCCTATCACAGAAGATTGCTCACCGCACTGCGCGCGGCGCAAGTGTCGGGCAAAGAGCACGAGCGCCCTCGCAATGACATAACTATGTATCAAGTGAGTTGACTTTGGAAAAAGCAAAAGGAAACATCAAAGACTGTCTTCAACATGAGCCAGCCTTTTGCACTGCCGCGTGTCCATTCCATCTGGATGTGCGCGACTTTAACGAAAAAATGCAGCGCGGCGCGTTTAATGCCGCATATCGGCTTTACTTGAACACTGTGGGGTTTCCCGCCATCGTCTCCGCCCTGTGCGACGAACCGTGCAAGGCGGTTTGTCCGCGAGGCGAAACGGATGGCGCAATTTCCCTGCGTCTGCTCGAAGCCGCCGCGCTGAAATATGCCCGCAACCCAAACCCCAACAACTACAACGTCCCGACCAAAAATAAAAAAGTTGCCATCATCGGCGCGGGCGTCAGCGGACTTGCCTGCGCCCTGCGCTTTTCATCCAAAAAATATGCTGTCACCGTCTTCGAGCGTTCCGACCGAATCGGCGGACATCTCTGGGATGTGCTGTCACCCGAAATTTTTTTGAAGGAATTCGAACGACAGTTCATGTATGAAAAATACGAACTGCATCTGAACACGGAAATTACAAGCCTCGACGACTTGAGCTTCGACGCAATCTACATCGCCACGGGAGCGGGCGGAGCGAACTTTGATCTGGTCAGCGACCCAAACGGAGCCTTCGCCTCGAACAGGGCGGGCGTCTTCCTCGGCGGCTCGCTCATGGGCGGAACCAGCATGACCGCCATCGCGGACGGACTCAACGTCACCGCCGCGATGGAACGCTACATCAAAGTCGGCAGCATGAACCAGCCGATTGAAACGGTCAGCACCAAACTGGCTCTCGACCCAAAGTTGATTACCGTTACCAAACCTGTTTTACCTCAAGACGGAATCACCTTCACCCAAGACGAAGCCATCCTCGAAGCGAAGCGCTGCCTGCGTTGTTCCTGTGACGCTTGCATCCGCTATTCTGACCTCATACGGTATTTCAAAAAATTTCCAAAACGAATAGCAGAAGAAGTTGAAGTGACCATCCATCCTGGCACGCTGGATGGCAACGGCACGCTTGCGACCCGTCTCATCTCTACATGCAATCAATGCGGCTTGTGCGGCGAGGTCTGCCCCGTCGGCATTGACGTAGGCGACCTCCTGCTCCAGAACCATCGCATCATGCGCGAGAAGGGAGCCATGCCCTGGGCATTCCACGACTTCTGGCTGAGGGACATGGAATTCACCAACAGCGACGCCGCGCATTTATCCCGCACGCCCAACGGATACAGCCAGAGCAAATTTATGTTTTTCCCTGGCTGTCAGCTTGGGGCGTCTGACCCACAATATGTGACCGAGAGTTATCGCTGGCTGTTGTTGCATCAGCCCGACACGGCGCTTTTCCTCAACTGCTGCGGCGCTCCCGCCGAGTGGGCTGGCGACCAAAAACTTCATGGCGAGGTTATCGCCAAAATCCGCGAGCAGTGGATTGCCCTTGGCAAGCCCACCGCCGTCCTCGCTTGCCCAACCTGCAACCAAATGTTCGAGCGTTACCTGCCCGATGTCGAGCGGGTTTTCCTCTACAACCTGATTCAAGACTGGGGCGCTTCGCCGTCCAAGCCTGGGGACGGGGAAGTCGTCTCGGTCTTTGACCCATGTTCCAGCAGGCACGAGGAAGGATTGCAGCAGGCTGTCCGCCAGATCGTCGCGCAGGCGGGATTCATCCACGAGCCGCTTCCGCTCGAAGGGAAACTTGCCGCGTGTTGCAGTTGGGGCGGACAAGTCTCCACGACCAATCCGCGTTATGCTCGTGAGGTGGTCTCGGCAAGGATTACGCAAAATGAAAATCCGTACGTCACGTATTGCGTCAACTGCCGCGATAATTTTGCGTCAGCCCAAAAGCCTGTCTATCACCTGCTGGATATTGTCTTCGGCTTGCACGGCTCGAACCGCAAACCGCCCACCTGGACGCAGCGCAGGGAAAATCGCATCGCGCTAAAAAATCAGGCGCTAGGTGAATTTTGGAAGGATGAAATTCAAATGGAAAAACGCCCCATTCATTTAATCGCCGCTCCCGAAGTCAGGCAAAAGATTAGCAACGAAATGATTCTGGAAACCGATATTCTTTCGGTCATCGAGCATTGCGAAAACAGCGGTAAAAAAATACTGAACCCTAACTCAGGACATTTCATCGGGCATCTACAAGTCGGCAACATGACCTATTGGGCTGAATACTCTCCCGTGGAGAACGGCTTTGAACTCTTCAATGCGTACAGTCACCGCATGAGCATAGAAGAGAAATAATCCATGACAGAAAAAAAGCCAGTCATCTGCTACAAGTGTCAGAAAGAATTGGTTCCGACCAAAACGTACCTGAGTTACCTCGGACACAGTTTCTCTGCGGATATTCTCAAATGCCCCGAATGCGGCGAAGTTTACATTCCCGAAGATCTGGCGAAGAGCCGCATTGCCGAAGTCGAAATGCAACTCGAAGATAAGTAATTCGATTGGGGGAGTCCAGCAGTTCTACTTCTGGACATGTCATTCATCCGCAAGTAGAACTTGCGGACTCCTTTATCTCAGGAAACCCACGTCACCGTGCCAGTCTCTTTGGTGTCGTAGCCCCCCAGATTATTGATCTCTGCTTTCGCATGGGGTGTATCCAGCCAGCGCTTGAGTGCCTGAACGGATTCCAATTCCCATTTGTCGGCGGGGATGACGAGGTCGTAGCGTTCGGTGGTCAATAAGTTGAAACCAAGTTCAAACGATAGTGCGGCGGTCTCGACTGCCAAACCCACTTCCGCCTGTCCCTTGCTGACGGCGCGCGCCACTTCAGAGTGAGTCATTTTTTCATCTTGATAACCAGCGATGCTGGATGGGTCGATGCCAACGCGCTGGAGTTGCGCATCCAGCCAGACCCGCGTGCCTGATCCCTGCTGACGGTTGACGAAGCGGATGCCTGGCCTTGCCAAATCTGTCAGATCATTCAATCCAAGCGGATTTCCTGGTGCAAAAATCAACCCGACGCGGCGGTGCGCCAGCGTGAGCAGGGCCACTCTTTGTCCCGGCAGCAACTTGCGGACAAACGGCTCGTTGTATGTGTCGGTGGCCTCATCCCAAAGATGACAACCTGCAATCTCAGCATTTTTTTCAGCCAGCGCGATCAGTCCGCCCAAACTTCCGCTGAAAGATAAATGCAGGCTCAGTTCAGGATTGGCTTCGTGATACTGCGCGGCAATCATCGCCAGCGACGGGTCGTGGCTTCCGATAAAACGCAGAACATTGATGGGAGACGCTTCCTGCTGGGGGGATGAGAAAGTTTTCCAGCGGTCGAGCGCCGTCCGCAGTGATTGTTCAATTTCATCGGGCGTGTACCCTGCCGTGATAATTTCAAGCAGAAAGGCTTCGGTGCGGTTGAACAACGTCGCCTTGCGCAGCGGGGATTGGTTCTGACCCGATTGGTTCTCCACCACTTTTGTGCCTTTGCCGACGTGGCTGATGATCAAGCCCTGGTGCGCCAGTTCCTGATAGGCGCGCATGATGGTGCCGGTGGTGCAATTCCATGTCTCGGTCATCTTGCGCATGGGCGGCAATGACTCGCCAGGCTTGATGATGCCCGAAAGGATGTCATCACGGATGGATTCGACGATCTGTTGGTATAGGTGCGATTGTTCCATGTTTTGAGTATAGTGTGATGGATTGTATTTTGCAAGTTTGGATATAGCCGCGAACGATGTAGAGAGAAGCGGGGGAGTACCGATCAAGGTTGAAGACGGCTGGAATGAGCGGGAATATCAATGATTCACTATGGATTGCGGCTGTATCGCGGTCGCCAACTCGCCAACTCTCTGCATCCCATGCTTCGCCGACACGATCTCGGCCAAAACTGACAGGGCAATTTCATCCGGCAGAATTGCCCCAATGTTCGTCCCGATTGGCGCGCGCAGGCGTTCCAATTGCTTCTCGGTCAATCCCATTTCACGCAAAGCCGCCAGCCGCTTTCCAATATTTTTCCGCGTACCCAGCACGCCCACATAGCGCGCCGGACTCTTCAGTGCTATCGCCAGCGCAGGGTTATCCAATTTCTCGTCATGGCTGATCGCCGCGACATACGTGCCCTCATCCGGACGCAGGTTTTCCAGCGCGGTGGACGGCCATTCAGTAATCAACTCATCCACCTGCGGAAAACGTTCGCGCGTCGCAAACGCCGTGCGCGGATCGATCACAATCGTCTTGAAGCCCAGCGTCTTCGCCAGCTCCACCAGGGGCATTGCAATATGCACCGCGCCGATCACCACCAGGCGCGACACGGGCGTAAACACATCCACAAAAACCACTGCCTTTTCATCCGCCATATCGAAAGATGCCCAGGTCGTTTCTTGAGCAGCCATTTGTTTCCGCATCCACGCCGCGGCCCGGGCGTTAAGGCCAATATCTCCCAGGTCTCCAAGCCTGCGTCCGTCCGGCCAGAGCATCAGCTTATTCCCCAGCCCCGGCCCGGAAATCACCGTTGCCACCGCCGCCATCTGTCCCAGTTCCAGGCAGGTTTTCAGCGCCGGGTAAATCTCCTGCCAGGCGGGCGAATCCAACGTCTCGACGAAAACATCCAACGAATTGCCGCAACTCAGCCCCGCATCCCACGGATTTTGCTCACCGACGACGCCATAATGCAGCAGCTTCGGCTCGCCCGTTTGCAGCACACCCTGCGCCTCCTCGTAAACCACGCCTTCGATACAACCGCCTGTCACGGAACCCGCGATGTCTTGTTGGGTGGTCATCGCCATCTTGGCCCCCAGCGGGCGCAGCGAGGCTCCGTCCCGCATGACATTCGTGGCAATCGCCACCGCTTTCCCGTCCTTGCGCCAGGCTTCGACTTCTGTAAATACTTCACGCATGGTTGCCTCGCTTGATGACTCGTTTGAGTAAATTTCCAACTTCATTTGGATTATGGTTGCAGCGCACAATCGTTTTTATGGATGAAACTCTCCCGAGCGCCTGCTCCACTAAATCAGTGGAATCCACGCTGGTGAGCATCTGCGTTTCGACGAGCAGGGACGCCTCCGCCCCTTCGCCTGCCACCGTTACCGAAAAATTGAGCAGCCCCGGAATGGGGAACAATGCCTCGTCGAAATCGGGCAACTTCAGAATTTCATCTCCAACCGAAACAAATCCGCTAAACCGCCCGCGGACTTTTTCCAGCGTCCGCAACTTTGTCCCGCATGGACATTTCCCAACGATGAACCTGCTTCTATCGCCCATGCGATAGCGGACAAGCGGCATCCCGCGCCGTGTCAGCGTGGTGAAGACCACCTCGCCATATTCTCCATCAGGGACGGGTTCGCCCGTTTCGGGATTGACAATTTCAAAGAACATATCCGCTTCACGCAGATGAAATCCGCGATGAGCTTCACATTCCACGCCGCCGCCGAGTCCCATCTCTGTTGCGCCGTAGTGATTGAAGACCTTGCAGCCCCAGGTATTTTCCAGCACAGAGACAGTCGCCGCAGGGACATAATCCGTCGAAAGCAGAATCGTGCGCGGTGCTTTATGTTTTGGATTCCATCTTCGCGCTAAACTCAAAATCTGAGTCGGCGACCCGACAAGACAATCCGCCCCTTCTTTCTCCATCACATCCAGCGCATGGAACGGGTCTTTCACCATCCCATACAGAATTGGATGAGCGCCTTTGCGTTCCAATCCCATCCGCAGCAAATCGCCCACGCTGCCAGGCGTTTCCCCTGGCAGAAAAATCAACACCCGCCAGCCTGCCTCCACCAGCGTGGACATGCCCACGCCGAAGAAGTCAATCGTCAGCTCCTGGTCGTCAGCGGTAAAGAAAATTCGTTTGGGCTCTCCCGTTGTCCCCGAAGTTTGCAGGGTCACAATCCGCTGGATGTCGCCCTGCGACACGCACACAAATCGCAGCGGATTCTGGCGGATGTCCTCCGCCGTGGTAAAAGGGAATTGCTGCAGGTCACCCAAAGACTCGAGCGTTTCGGGCAGTCCCTCGAAATGTTTTTTGTAGAACGGACTCCTGCTGCGAGCCAATGCCAAAGTCTCATTCAACTTTGCCAATTGCCAAGACTGAAGGTCAACGCCGTTTGTTTTTTGTTTTATCCAAGGGTCAAGCGGAGTTATTCTCATAATCATGTATGTCATTGCAAAGCGGCGGGGTTTGCCGCTGAAGCAATCTCCCTATTAACTGGGGATTGCTTCGTCGCAAAGAACGCTCCTCGCAATGACGTTATTATTTCGATACAACGACCTGCCATACTTATCCGTCAAGTTGTACGCGCAGAACGGAACCAGTCGTCCATCTGGACTGGCGGTGTGGATGTAGCATTCGCGCAGGCGATCGAGGTCGAGAGTCCACGCGTCTTGAAACGCCATGCCAGAGACACAAAAAGTATGCGTGCGCTTGCGTTCGAGGAAGACATCCCACTCGCCAAAACTCGGAGCGCCGATGACGGGCAGTTCCGCTAAAGGCGCAGGCGATGACCAATGGGCAGCAACAAATTCTCGGGAGCGTGAAGCGCCTTCCGCGGCGGGGATGGGCTGACAGCAGCAGGAATCCTCTTTATGGCGGTTGAGCGGCTTGAGCGCGCCATCCGCCATAAAAACATAATTCCCGTGGAAGGAACACAACGCGTTCTCACCGCCAGGCGGACAAAGCGTGCCCGCTTGAATCAATCCGCCTGTTTGCGACTCGATGGATTGAATGACTTCGGGGATGGTAATGCGCATGTCATCGGTAGGCGTTTCGGGGTAGCGTCCGAAATAACTGACGGGTTGAAAATGCACGCCGCGCACCGTGGGCATGTTCGCCAAAGCGAGACGAAGGATGTCTCCGATGTTATCTGTGTTGACATTGGGCACGAGCGTCGGCACCAGCACCACGCCGATGTTCAACTTGCCGCAATTCTCAATGACAGCCATTTTCTTTTCAAGCAGTTCGCGCCCGCGGATGGTTTTGAAAATCTCATCGCGTGTGCCGTCGAATTGCAGGAATACCGTCGAAAGCCCCGCCTCTTTGAGCGCGGACAAATATTCAAAGTCCCGTGCAATGCGCAAGCCATTGGTGTTCAATTGGAAAAAGTTAAAACCGTGCGAGCGTCCGATTTTGATGATTTCAGGCAGGTCATTTCGTACACAAGGCTCGCCGCCCGAAAGTTGAATGTTGAACGGTCCGCCCGCCAGAAGCAGACGTTCATACCACGCGTTGATTTCTTCGTGGGTTAAATCTACTGGGGGATTATTCGCCGCATCCGCAAAACAAACGGGACAATGCAGGTCGCAGCGTTGAGTCACTTCAAGCAGAACACAACACGATTGCTGCTTATGCTCGGCACATAAACCGCAATCATACGGACATCCGCGCTGGACTTCGGTGAATGGATTTTTTGGATAGGTTGGGAGTTTAGGCTTGACCCACGAAGTGAAAGCGGGCAGTCCGCGCCAGATGATGGTTTTGAAATGCCCGTGGTCGGGGCAGTCTTTTTCGAGATAGACATCCCCGCCGTCGTACATCACCCGCGCGGCAGGGATTCGCGCAAGGCACTCGGGACAAACACTTTCGGTGTGAGAAAGAATTGCGCTCATTCTTCCAAACCTGAGAGGTCGTATCCGTTCTCTACCAGTAATTCCTTGACCTTCTGGAGCACGCCCATCACCATCAGCGGGCAGCGAGTGGTCTTGTTCTGGCCGTTACCTGCCAAAATCTCCTCGCAGCGGATGCCGCCAAACTGTTTGGCATACTCCGCTTTGAACCACTTGACCAAATCCTGAATCATAAAATCCAGGCGTGGGTCTTCGGGTTGTTCAGGCGTGCCTTTGCCGGCGTACAACCCTAGCAGGGATGCGCCGCCTGTCAGCGCGCCGCACAGCTCACCGGAGAAACCCAGTCCTCCCGCCAGCCCGTGCATCGCGCGGACGAGATCGGGATTGTTTTTGCCGGTCATTTCCAGCCCTTGCAGCAGGATCATCTGGCTGCAATAAAAACCCTGCTGGCGCAGTACCATCAATTTTTCGCGTTCGTCATCCATAAGCATCTCTTAATTTCCTTATCTGACCGACTGGCTGTTATATCTTCCTTGCCACCAGGAAGTAGTATCCCAACTTCGCCTTCCCGGCGGCGATGATCAAATCGAACGAGTCGACTGCGGCGGCGGTGCTCAACGTGCAGATCGGGAATTCCTTCAATCGTTCCGAGCAATCCTGCCAGATGGAAATTTCCAGCCCGCAGGCGGCCAGCTTTGCTTCGATCTCATTCCGCGGCATTGCCGAGCCGATGCATGTCCCCGGCGGGAGTTGGTGCAGCCCCGCAATCCCGTTCTCGTTGCGCGCGTACAGGTCGCTGACGAGGAAGGAGCCGCCCGTCTTCAACACCCGCGCGCATTCGGCCAGCGCCACATCCGTCTCGAAAATGGACAGGGTGCACTCGGAGATGACCGCCTCCATGCTTTCAGATGCCAGGGGGAGTTGCTCGCTTCGGGCCTGCGCAAACGCTGCTCCGCCGCCGCCCTGTCGCGCCAGCAACAACCTCGAAACATCCACGCCGAAGCCCGCCAGCGCAAATTTCGCCGATAGGTGCCGCAGAGTCGCACCCGTTCCGCAGCCGACATCCAGCACGCGCGCGCCCGGCCGCAAGTCGCAGCAGGCCAGCGCCTGCTCCGTGACGGCCAGCCCGCCCGGACGCAAGACCTGTTCTGGGATGTTCTGCCAGACGGGGTGCTCGTACAGCGGGATTTGCACTACTTATCCTCCAGCGCTTTCTCGACCTCGACCATCTTGCCGAGCGCCAATTCCTCGGGGACGAACACCAGTCCACACTTGGGGCATTTGAGCAGTTCCACCGGGAAGGAATTACCAAGGTACGAAATATCCACTTTGCCTGGCTTGAGTGGTTCCCCGCAATCAGCGCAAGCCCAGCCCTGGTATGCGGAAAGGTCGACATACTGGCTCATTTTTGCGCTCCCATGCCGATTTCCATGCGGTGGCTGTACGCCCGATGTACCAAAAACGCATCGTCTTGCGGAGTGTATTCGACCCAGTAGGTGACGCTGGTCGGCTTGTAATAAGCCAGGTAGTGCCCGGTGGACGCGTTAAACATGCGCTTGCCAGTGCGCTCGGCATATTCGATCACCTTCTGCATGTCCTCCACCAGGATCAGGCGGTCTTCGACTTGGTTCTGCACATCGTCTGGCAGGACAAGGCGAATGGACTCGAAGGCGCTTTGTTCGGGCATGGTTTCACTCCATAGCTCTCGCAATAATTTTTCTTTCAGCCGTGCGCGATTCTCGTGACGCTGCGAGAAACCCACGGTCGGGGCAGCCGCCAGGTCTGATTTCTCTTCGCCAAAAATGTAATCAAAGATGTGCAATGTCCGCTTGCCTTTGCGGGCGAAGAAGTCACGGCACATCGCGCAGTAGGTGACATAGTCCAGTTGGCTTTCGTTGATACGCTGCTGCACCATCTTCTCAGCGACGGGTTTATTCGCCAGCCACATCAGGCCGCCGAAGGAACAACACTCGGTCTTCTCGCGGCTGAGCGGAAGTTCCTGAATCTCTCCGCCCATTTTGACAATAATGTCGCGGATGGAATCTTGAATGTGGTTCTCGTAGCGCGTCGAACACGGGTCATGGATTGTCACAGGCGCGGAGAATTCCCGCTTCTTAAATTTTCCGTGTTCATTCATTACATCCCAGAAGGAAAGAATCTCCACCTCGGGATAATGTTTCTGGAACATCTGATAGCAACTTGAGCAGGAAAGAATCACCTTTGGTTTGCCAAGTTTTTCGTACTCAGCCCGAAACTCGGACTGTGAATTTGCAAATAATTCCTTGCGTCCCGCCCAGTCAGCGGGCGCACCGCAGCAGCGCAGCATCAAGCCAACGTTGTTGTCGAAGGCCTCGCGCAGGAAGGCGTAGGATTTTTCAACGTACTCGGGGGAGGAGCCGCTCAACTGACAGCCGGGAAAAAACACGAATTCATTGTAGGTGCGAAGCATTGCTTCGCACCTACTGCCAACAGGTGCGTTATGAGCGAGCGCGAATTTTTCTCCGTTGCTGAACGCCATATCCTGCAAGGCAAAATCATGCGCCGAGGCAGGCATCCGCTTTTGTTCCACCATTTGCTCGCGGGCGTTGTGGCAGATCTCGCCCATGTCCACATCGGTCGGGCAGACTTCGGCGCACAGGCCGCACAGCGCGCAGGTGTTGATGAACTGGTTCGAATGGCGCGTGCCCATCACAATCGAGAGATTGTTATAGACCTCGCGGATGTATTTCTTGGGATAACCTTTGTAATGCCTGAGATACTCGCAGTTTTTGACGCACTCCAGGCACTCGCACTGGATGCAGCGCGCGGCTTCGGTCTCGGCCACTTCGCGGCTGTAGCGGGTGGACAAATCGGTTTCGATGAGCGGAGCTTGGGGAGCGATTTCGTCTGTGTTGGTGTACAGGCGGGTTTCGTAGGGGCCTTCGTTACTGCGTGAAGCCGTCAGCGAAACCTTTTGCAGGAAACGATCCATCGACGTGGCCGCGCGGCGTCCATCCGAGATGGAGAGGATCGCCGAATGCGGGATTTCCTGCGTGGGGAAGTTGACCGAGGTGCGCAGCACGTCGCCGCCCGCAAAAACCTTCTCCAGGCTGGTCTGGAAGGTCAACGGATCGACGGCAATCTGGCCGTTTTCGTTCATGTTCAAGTCGGGGATGTCGCTGGAATGGGGGCCAACTGCCAGGTAAACAGCATCGTATTCATCACAAAGCCGCGCCAGGAAGGTGCTGTGCCCATTCCCGCCGCTGCGCCCCACGCTCGTGTTCAGGCGGATTTCCACGCCCAGGCTTTCGATGATCTTCAAGTCGTTGACCAGTACTTCGCGCGGCAGCAAATCGGGCGGCGTCTTCCACAACCCGCCGCCGAGGCGGTCACCGGCCTCGAAAACCACCACGCCCCAGCCTTTGCGCGCCAGGTCATGCGCCACGGTCAATCCGCTGATCCCGCCGCCGATGATTGCCACCGTTTTGGCTTTACGCGGCAGCGGCTTGATGGCTTCGGCGTCGTGGCTGCCAAATTCCAGCGCGGCCCGTTCCAGTGCGGCGACTTCGATGGCGCCGCCCAAATCCTTGCGCAAGCAAGCGGTCTGGCAAGGCTGGTTGCAGATGCGGCTGATGATGCCGGGAAATGGCACAGCCTTGCGATACAGCTTGTAGGCAGAGGCGAAATCCCCCTTTGCGATCCCGTCTGCCAACCCGCGCACATCCACATGAGCGGGGCAGGTTGCCGCACAAGCCGGAGCCTGCTCCTGAATGCAGCGATTCTCCTGTTCGCGCAGTTCTTGTTGATTCATGTAATTTGCCTATGAAAGGATATTTGGTTTGTGAACCAATGTAAAACGCCGCAAACCTTTTGGCTTGTGCAGTGGCGAACCTTGTCCAATGAGGTGCAGAACATCAAGCGGGGCATCTGCAATGGAACCTGCCACCACATTAATACCATAATCGAATAATACCGGTGACAGGGGTGTGGTCGGTCCAAGCATGACCACCAGTGCCCGGGGTGGGAACAGTTTTGACAGGTCGTCAAAGGTGTGATTGATAAGAGAAGTCGCCGTCAAGCCAATCACGTCAGCCTGGGGCAGGATTTCGGGAGCCTGGTTCGCGGGTGTATCGCCAAAGGTTGGATCCAACTCCAATACCCAGAGTTTCTTTGCAGCCTGACGCAAGGCCTCGGTAAATCCAAAATGCCCGATCATGGCTACGTTTTTACCTCGCCCGTGTTCAAGGATCAGGTCCCTGGCATTTATTTCGGTGGAATTCTGTGTGTCTACCGTGATCATTGAATTGAGCGCAGCCATTCCGATGCTGACTTCCAAAGGATTTGCGGAAAAAAGCAAATCAGCCAGTTCATATGCCGAACGATGATGCAACTGGCCGGCATGATCCAATTCTTTTGCAAAACAACAGGGGATATCCGATTGCGTGGTGGCCAGTCCGAGTTCGCGGCTCCAGACCCCGGTAAAATAGGTTCCCACCCAGACTTCCCTGACTTCCTGATCTGGAGATTTCGCTTTGACAGCCGTTATTAGGTCATGCAGGACACTCATCCCATCTCCAAAAAGCAGGGTGCCCACGCGGTTGCATGGGCACCCTGTCTCATTACGATATTACGCGGGCTTCATTTCTTTCAAACCAGCCAGCACCTTTTCGGGATAGGCGGGCAGATGGCGGATGCGCACACCGGTCGCGTTGTAGATCGCGTTGACGATGGCAACGTGGGGCGAAGTCAGCGGCAGTTCGCCGACGCCAGCCGCGCCGAACGGGCCGTTCTCGCGGGCATTCTCGAAGTAGTAGATGTCGAACTTGTCGGGGATGTCCTTGGCATACGGGATACCCGCGCCGAGCATGGTGCTGTGCTTCTGGATATCCTCGAAGTCTTCGGAGAGCGCCAGGCCGATGCCCTGGGCAATGCCGCCGTACATCTGACCGTCCACCACCAGCTTGTTGTTGATCTTGCCGATGTCGGCCATGGCGGTGAAGCCTTCGACCGTGGTCTTGCCGGTCTTGGTGTTGACGCTGACTTCCGCCAGGAACGCGCCGTACATGTAGATGGCGAAGGGTTTGCCCTGGCCGTTCTCATCGCAGTTGGAGTTCATCGAGGCCGTCCACTTGCCATGATACTTGGTCGGGATGCCTTCCTTGACCATTTCGTCATAGGTGCGGAAGGTGCCATCCTTCTTGGTCATGGCTGCAACCAGCTGCTCGCAGCCGTTCTTGATGGCATTGCCGGTCATGACCTGGCTGCGGCTGCCGCCCGAGGGGCCGCTGTTGGGTGCCGTGCCGGTATCGTTCATATCCAGTTTGATTTGATCCGGCTTGATACCCAACACGCGCAGCGCTTCATGCGCCGTGCCGAGCGTGCCCATGTCCGCGCCCTGGCCGTGATCCTGCCAGGTGTTGTAGACGGTGACGCCGTTCGCAGTCAGTTCCACGTCCGCTTCCGAGCCATCGACGCCGTCGAGACCGCAGCCGTAGATGCCAATGGTGACGCCGACACCCTTCTTGTTCTCGGGGGTCGATTCGCGTTTGGCCTTCTCCTTGGCTTCCTTGTAGAGCGGGCGGAGCTTCTCGAGCATCTCAGGCAGGGAGTAGACTTCGGGATCCTGGCCGGTCGGGGTGGTGGAGCCTGGGCGATACGCGTTGATGTAGCGGATTTCCAGCGGATCCATGCCGATTTTCTCAGCCAGTTCATCCATCAGGCTTTCCGAAGCCAGGAAGGATTGCGGTGAGCCGTAGGCGCGGAAGGCCGAACCCCAGGCATGGTTGGTGGCAACGGTGCGTCCGCGTCCGCGAATGCTGGGGATGTTGTAGCCGGCGCCGATATACTGTGCGCCGCGCAGGGTCAGCAGGTCGCCAAATTCGGAATACGGGCCATGATCGACCAGATAGTCATGTTCCATCGCCAGCAGCTTGCCATCCTTGTCGGCGGCCATCTTGATGTCGAGCCAGAACGGGGAGCGCTTGCCGGTGTATTGCATGTACTGCTGGTAATCGTATTCCAGGTAGACCGGGCGCTGTGTGGCGATGCAGGCCGCGCCGAGCAGCGCTTCCATCGTCGGGCTGAATTTGTAGCCGAAGGTGCCGCCGGAAGGATTCTGAACCAGGCGCAGTTTGTCGGGTTCCACACCCAGTCCCGGGGCGATCATGTACAGGTGCAGGTACAGGCCAATCGATTTGGAATGAATGGTCAGGCGGCCCTGCTCATCGTAATAGGCAAAGCCCATGTCCGATTCGATGGTCAGATGCGGCTGGCGCTGGAGATAGAAGCTGTCGCTGACCACATACGGAGCCGATTCCATGATCGGTTTGGTGTCGGGGCCTTTGACGACTTTCTGTTCGAAGTACACATTGGGGGTGCCGGGGTGGATTTCGATGGCGTCGTCAGCCGCGGCGGCCGGGGCGCTCATGTAGGCGGGCAGTTCTTCCAGTTCCACTTTGACTTTATCAGCAGCGGCCCTGGCCTGTTCGCTGGTTTCGGCGCAAACGATGGCAATCGCATCGCCATATTGGAAGACCTTGGTATCGCACAGGATCGGGCGATCCCAGCCATCGCCCTTGTTGGACGGGAAGGTGATCAGGCCGGTGATGCGGTTCTTGCCCTTGACATCCTTGTGTGTAACAACCTTGAAGACGCCGGGCATTTTCTCGGCTTCGGACGTGTCGATGGAGAGGATGTTGGCGTGCGAAACCTTGGCCTGCACCAGCGCCAGTTGCAGCGTATTGGCGGGCATTTTCAAACCCAAATCCTGGCCGTAATCGAGCGTGCCGGTGACTTTGGCGGTCGCGGTCGGGCGCGGATACTTGCCGCCCCAGATCTTGCCATCGGCGGGGAGCTTGTACTGCAAGTCTTCGAGCTTCATCTCGCCGCGCATGACCTTGGCGGCCTCCATGATGCCATCCACAATCGGCTTGTAGCCGGTGCAGCGGCAGGCGTTGTGATGTTTGGTCAGCCAGGCGCGGACTTCCTCGCGGCTCGGGTTGGGGTTGCTGGTCAGCAGGGCGTAGGCCGAGACAACCATGCCCGGGGTGCAGAAGCCGCATTGGGCCGCGCCATAGACCGCAAACGCCACCTGGATCGGGTGCATCTTCTCTGGCGTGCCGATGCCTTCGACCGTGAGGATGCTGGCGCCGTCCTTCACCTTGCTCATCTTCACCAGACAAGCCAGCATGAGCTTGCCATCCAAAACGACCGAACAGGCGCCGCAGTGCCCATCGTTGCACGAGACTTTCGTGCCGGTCAGGTGCAGTTGCTTGCGGATTACGTCGGCCAGGCTGGCTTCGGGATCAACAATCACGGTCTGATTGACCCCATTGACAACGAACGATTTTTTTAGCATAGCGCCTCCAAATTCCTTTCATACCTAGGTTTTGATTGCTTCAGGTTTGGTCATCGCGACGAGCGATTTAACACACGTATGCAAAGCGCCAGAATTTGACTGTATTCTGTAACAAGTTTGAAATCAGTATAGCGTAGACGGTCTAATTTAAATTTGGCCCAAAGTATGGTTTCTTGGGGATATATGCAAATTAGACCTATACTTTTGACCAGGTGGATGAGCTTTTTGAATTTTTTGCCTGAAGCCACGTGATTCAGCCGGTTATGTGTGGCGTAACGCTCATTCGCCAGACGATTTGCATTACTGGGATGGTGGGTGCAAACCAGCAAGTCAACGACTGTAAATTCAATGAACTTTACTATTTAGATAATAGCACGTCAATTTCAATGCTACAATTGTTTCATTACAAACGTCACATTGAATCATGATGTCATTTTTTGTGTACTTATTTGTTGAGTATGGAGAGCTGATACGCTTATGAGCCCCATGGTGCGCCGTCCGCCCGGAATTGAACTGGCTTTGCTCGGGTTTTTACGCGCCGGCCCCCAGCACGGCTACCAGATTCATCAAATACTCTCAAGCCATGATGGATTGGGATTGGTCTGGCATCTGAAACAGAGTCAGCTGTATGCGCTTTTGACCAAACTGGAAAAGGATGGTTACATTACCAGCGTACTGCAAAATCAGGAGCCGTATCCGCCGCGACGGGTGTTTACACTTACCTCCAGTGGAAGTAAAGCCTACCTCGGCTGGTTGACCAGCCCGGTGGCTTTGCCGCGCCTCGTCCGCCAGGAGTTTCTGGCGAAGTTGTATTTTTTACGGGGGGAGAATGGTTCTGCCGAACTGCTCATCACGCGGCAGCGGGAAATCTGTCAGCGTTGGCTGGATGATTTTAAACGGCAGGCAGCCCAATGTGCGCGCGGGTCGTATGGCTGGCTCACCTTCCAGTACAGGATCGGCCACATCGAGTCCATCATCGCCTGGCTGGAGATCTGTCGACAAAATTTCCCTGAGTCTCGATGAATTTAACCCGCCAGGGATGTGTAGCACCAATCAATCCGCTTTTGCCGGCGTGATACCCACCAACAAGACCATCTGTGTTTCGCCAGTGTTCAGGATGCGATGCGCGTGCCCGGCGGGAATCCAAATCACCGTACCGTTCCTGGTTTCCTGCTGTTGGTCGCCGATCCAAACCCGCCCCTGACCTTCCAAAACAACATAGAAACGACTCTGAACCTCGTGTGCATGTTTCTCCATTGACTGGCCGGGTTCGAGACAATTCAAACCCACGAGAATGTGCTCATTTTCAAAGAGCCTGGCCTTGCCATAACGGTCAGCCTGGAAAGAGACATACTCTCTGTAATCCTTGAAATGATCGATGTTTTCCATCATTCGCCGCCTTTTTGAATCGTCACCAGTTGCACAGCTTTTTCCTGGCGCAACTGATGAAACGAGATACCCTGGGCAATCCCAGTCAGAACCACCTGCGGGTCGGTGACAATCGTGCCGGAGAGGACATCGATCCCGTGCTCATACAGCAGCGGCGAAAGTGGGGTGCTGGGGCCAATCAAGACCACTCTGGTGTCCGACCGGCATAGGTCGATCAGACCTTGAAAAGTCTTGTTGATTAGCGTCGTGGCGGTGATGGCGACCACATCCGCCTGGGGGATGATCTCGGGCGCGGCCTGGGCTGGGAAATCCCCGTCTCTTGGGGCCAATTCGAGCACCCAGAATTTATTAGCCAGCGCTTTGAGCCGGTCGACAAAGGGAAAATGCCCGACCACGGCGATGTTTTTACCCGCCCCATGTTCGGCCAGGTAATCTTCCGCGTTGAGTTCCACCCATTGTTCGGGATGGCGCGGCAACAGGGCATTGATCGTCGCCAACCCAATACCTACCTCGGTGAAACTGGAAGACTCAACCAAACCGGCCAGATCGGCGGCTTGCATCTCATGCAAATGACCGGCGTGGCGCACCGATGGGCAGCAGCGATGATTGAAGTCCGGGTTGGACAGGGTCGCGGCCAGGCCGCAGCGCAGGCCTTCATCGGTTTCAGCGATGACCGCTGTGCGCGAAAGCCCCACCTGCACCGCCAGGATTTTCCCGGGGAGCAGTGATTGAATCAATTCCGTATTGATTGTCATGAGTCATTCACTTTCTGTCAGGTTGATTTCTTTGGTTTGAAAAACGAAGCCCATCTCAGAAAAGGTTTCGAGACATTCCGGGCGGATAACGACGAGCGCCAGCCGGTAGTTTTTTCGGCGGAGAAGATCAAAACCCGCCATCCAGCCGATTTGGCGGTTGAACTCCAGCGGGCCGAGTTCGTCGATGACCAATACGTCCGCGCCATCGGCTTGCTGTAAACAGCGGTTGCCCCAGGCAAAGACCTGCGCATCGAACGTCCACGGCCCCAACTGGATTCCGTCAAGCTCACCGGGAATGGCGCTGGCAGCCAGGCGGGTTTCCCGGCTGCGCAAATCCTGGGCGAAAAAGCCGGTCTTTTTCTGTTGCTCAAAGCGGCCCGGGGAGAGCAGGCCGTGGACCGTTCGCCCGTCGGCGCGGTAGATGTCGACTGCCCGTTGGCAGTAACTCGTCTTGCCCACGTCGCGCCAACCGCTCACAACCACGATCCAGCCATTTTCACTTATGGTGGGCAAATCGCTCAAGTCCACAAGGCCACCTTACGCCCGTCCAGATCCACCACGGAAACGGGTAATTGATACAAGCGGGTCAAATCATGGGCGGTAAAGACCTCGGCCAGCAACCCGGTTTTAAGCACCTGGCCTTTTTGCATCAGCACCAGATGTGTCGCCAACGCCGCAGCCACCTCCGGCTCGTGGGTGGTGAACAGGATGGTGACCCCGCGCCCCTGTAATTCGCGCAACAAGTGTACCAGGCGGCCCTTGTTGCCCAGGTCGAGGTGCGAAGTGGGTTCATCCAATAAGAGCAGGCGCGGCTGCTGCGCCAGGGCGCGCGCGATCAGCACCAATTGACGTTCGCCGCCGCTCAAACTCAAGATGGAGCGGTGCTGCAACGCGGCCAACCCCACCTGTTCCAGGGCGCTTTGGGCGATTTCGTAATCCGCCTTTTCCGGCATGGCCAGGGATGGCAAATACGGCGCGCGGCCCAGCAGGACAAATTCCAGGAGTGAATACTCGAAGGCGATATGCTCGCTCTGCGGCACCAGCCCGAGCCATTGTCCCAGGGCGCGACGACTGTAACTGGCGACGGGCTGACGCTCCAGTCGGATCAGCCCGGCTTGGGGCTGCAGCCAGCCCAGGGCCAGGTGCAACAGCGTGGTTTTGCCTGCGCCGTTGGGACCTAAAATGGCCGTCACTGTGCCGGGGGCGATCTCAAGGTGGAAATCTTGCAGCACCGGACGCGCCGTTTGCGGATACCCAAAGCGGAGTTGCTCGAACTGCAAAAGCGGAGTGGCGCTCATCGTTCCACCGCCGCCTGGGGGCGCATCATCAAGACCATGAAAATGGCCGCGCCGATCAGGGAGGTCAGAATCCCGAGCGGGATCTCGCCGGGGAACAGCGCCCGCGCCAGGTCATCGCAAAGCACCGCAAAGATGGCGCCGATCAACATCGAGGCGGGCAACACATAGCGGGCGTCCGCCCCGAACAAACGACGGGCGATGTGCGGAATGATCAGTCCGACCCAGCTGACCATCCCAGCCACCGAGATGACCGCCGATGTGGCAATCACCGCCGCGACCAGTAACAGCGTGCGTTCCCGCCCGGGGGCTGCGCCAAGGGAAAAGGCGGTTTCATCATTCAACGAGAGCAGGTTAATGCGCCAGCGCATCTGGAAAGCCACAAGCAGACCAACGACCACGGCTGGCAGGATGGCCCAAAACTGCGGCCAGGTCAGGCTCGTCAGGCTGCCCAACAGCCAGAACGTGATTTCGGGCAACTGGCTGAGCGGGTCGGCAATATATTTCAGCACACCCACACCCGACGAGAACAGGGCGGAGACGGCAATCCCAGCCAAAACCAGGCGCAGCACCCAGCCGCCATAACGCACCCGCCGCGCCAGCAGATAGGAGAGTCCCAGCCCGAGGAAGGCGAACAAGGCCGCCGAAACCTGCACCGCCCAGGCCGAAGTGGAAAGGAAGATGATGCTGAAAGCCGCGCCAAAGGAGGCGCCCTGGGAGACGCCCAGGAAACCCGGCTCGACCAGCGGATTACCGAAAATCATCTGGAAGACGGCCCCGGCAGCCGCCAGCGACATACCCAAGAGGACGGCGGTCAACAGGCGCGGCAGGCGCAGGTTGAACACCAGGGAGCGGGCCATCTCGTCGGTGGTCAGGCGCTCCAGGGACATGAACCCAGGCGTGGGATAGCGGCCCAGGAAGACCGAAATTCCAAAGACCACGACCAGGAGCACGGTCAGCCACATCAGGGCCTGTCTGCGGCTGACCGTGCGGGTCGAAGCCTTCACAACGGGGAGGGCTTCAGTACGGTTCAGGGCAGGTCTCCTTTGAAGGTGGGCAGGATATTCTGTTGGAAGGCGGCTTCATCCATGCCATACAGCTCCAGGTAGAACGCCTGGGCTTCCCGGGTAATGTCCAACGCGGGGAAAAGGTCAGGGTGCAGTTTGCTGGCAACCCAGGCCAGGCCCAATGTCCAGCGTGTGTCGGGCTGATCCCAACTGTAGACATCGGTTGCAAAGCCATACACTTTGTTATCTTTCATGGCTTTCAGGCCCTGCCATTGAGGATCCGCCTTCAGTTTGGCGACGACCTCGTTGATTGGACTGGAATAAGCCACCACGAAGATGACATCCGGGTTCCAGGCCGCAATCTGCTCGAAGTTGACCTTCGTCCAGCCGTTGCCGGGATTGGCGTCTTCCCAAACGGGGTGGCCGCCAGCCATCTGGATTTGCTGGGTCTGCATCCAGCTCATCGGCGGGACATTGAAGGCCACCGCGCCATCCTTTTCGGAATAATAGAGCAGCAGGGTGTTTGGCTTCTGGTCATCGGTCAGGGTGGAAGTGGTCTTGGCAATCGCATCCGCCTTACCCTGATAATAAGCGGCCAGTTTGGCGGCCTGCTCCGGGTTCTGGAAGAGTTGACCAAGGGTCTTTAGGTCGCGCTGGTACTGTTCAGGGGTTTCAAAATCCAGGTAAACGACCGGGATGTTGAGGGCTTCGAGAGGCTTGCCCAGGCTGTTTGCGTTGCTGCTTTTCATGATGACGCAATCGGGCTGGGTTGCGGCGATCTGCTCGGGGCCGGCGCTGCCGTCCAGGGTGATTTTGGCGTCGAACGTCGGGTCGATCATCGGGATGAAGTTGCCGCTGCCCTGCGTGGTTGATCCCAACGCTACGATGCGCTTCCCAGCCTCGGGGAACAGGTAGATGGCATCCGCAACCATAAACAGGGCCTTGCCTGCCAGAACGATTTTCTCGGGCGCTTTTTCGAAACGCACAGCGCGCCCAAGAGCATCGGTGACCATGAAGCCGTCACTGGAGGCAGAACCCGTCACCGCCGGGATGAATCCGTACGTGGCCATAACCTGCTGCCCTTCCGGCGAAAGCACCAGATTCACAAAGGACTTGGCCAGGTCGGCATTTTGACTGTCGGAAATCGCGGCGATCGGGTAGGTGGCGACGGTGTTGAGCGCGTCGGGGATGTCCAGCTTGCCGAGTTTGTCAGCCGCCGAATTGAAGTCGGTGACATAGACGATCCCGGCATCGACTTCGCCGAGGGAAACTTTGGCCACCACGGCTTTGACATCGGTTTCGTAGGAAATCACATTTTTGAGCACGCTGTCCTTGAAACTTGGGTCGAAACCCGGGTCTTGACTGGCCTTGTCCAGGAAATCCAGCGAATATTGTCCGACGGGGACAGATTGGTCGGCCAGGTCAAGTTTGAGGCCCGCTTTGGCCAGGTCTTTCAACTCCTGTAAATCGGCCGGGTTATCCTTGGGGAAAATGACCACCAGGCGATTGGTGACGAAGGTCTTGGCATCATACTTAATCACCCGCTTCGAGGCAACGGCAGCATCCATGTACTTTTTGCTGGCGCTGGCGAAGACGTCGGCAGGGATGCCCTGATCGATTTGCTCGGCCAACTGCTGCGAACCGGCAAAACTAAAAGTCACCGTCACGCCGGGATTTTGGGCTTCGAACATTTTCCCCAATTCGGTGAATGATTCGGTCAGGGACGCGGCGGCCAGAACTGTCAGGGTGCGCGGTTCCGTGGTTGCGGTGGGTGGGACGGGTGTTTCAGTGGAAGCCGCGGCAGGAGCCGTGGTTGGAACATGGGTGCAAGCTGCGCTTGCCAGCAGAACGATCAACATCAATATCGATAGGACTTTGGAACGCATAGCAGATTCTCCTTCTTGCAAAAAAATGTGATGTTCGCGTTTACTCACTTAGAGAGTACTCACTGAGCGAGTTTATCAGTCAGCGTCTTTTTCTACAAGATTAAATAGGTCAAGTAAAGAGGGTTACAAAGTATCTACTCAGGTTTCAAACAATAGCGTCTTGGGGTCTATCCTTTGAAGACGGGTATGGGCAGTTTGAATTTCGATGCGACTGTCATCCAGCCAGGCGAGCGTGGCTTGGGTTTGGGAGAGGCGATACGAGAACAGGATCTTTTCAAAATACTGTTCTTCCGTCAGCTTTGATAAACTGGCCTGGAAGCTGGCCAGCCATTCTGTACAGACCGCTCTTTGTTCTTCGATCAATTCCAGGCTGACCAAAAGTCCTGATTGCTGCGCAAAATATAATTTTGCCAGGAACTCCTGGCGCATCTCGCGGCCATGTCTGACTGGGCTGGTGGCCCAATCCAGGAAGATACGTCTGCCCGCCGAAGTAATTTGATACTCCTTGCGCATCAGGTACGACGCGCCGGGCATCATGGTTGAGGTCAATAATCCATTCCCTTTCAATTTATCCAGAAGGGCATAGAGCTGGTTTTGCTTGATATGCCAAACCAGCGAAATGGCTTCCAGTTGGGTGATCTTTTTATAAAGGTCATACCCATGAATTGGGGCCTGAAATAGAAAGCCAAGAAGGATATATTCCAGTGAAAATGGAGCTTGCGAGCGAGTCATATCTACACTCTGGATACTCAAATTATGAATAGGCGGTTAGAGTATAGAATCGACCAGCTCGTAATGGTCTGCCCGAAAGGATGGTTTTTATTCCGAACCCACAATGAAAAACTATACTTTCGGCCAGATAGGCGGATAGGAGCAGGTTTGATAAAGTGTCGGGAGTGGCAATCAACCTGTTTGAAGCAGCCTGTCTGGTATATTAAATCGGGAGCTATTTCGAATGGATAATCGACAAAATACCAACCTCTCCGTGGCTGGCATCATCCTTGCGGCTGGGGCTGCTTCGCGCATGGGCCAGCCCAAATTATTACTTCCCTGGAAGGGCAGGGCCTTAATCTATCACGCTGCCCATACCGCACTGGCAGCCGGGTTGGATTCGGTCATTGTCGTGGCGGGTGCCCGGATGCTTGAGATTCAAGCGGCTCTGACGGATCTGCCTGTGGAGGTCATTCATAATCCAGCCTGGGAGAACGGGCAAAGCACATCGGTCGGGACAGGCATCCGTGCGCTGCTCGAACAAACCTCGGCAGCCATATTTTTGCTTGGCGATCAACCTTATGTTTCGGTTGAACTGATTCAAGCATTGCGGCAAACTTATATTCGGGATCGCCCAACCATCCTGGCCCCTTTTGTTGGCGGAAAGCGGAGTAATCCGGTTTTGTTTGATGGCTCGATTTTCGAGGCATTGTGCGCGTTACAGGGCGATGCCGGTGCCCGCAGTATTTTCGGTCAATATCCCCCGACGCCGCTGGCCTGGCAGGATGAGCGGATTCTTTTTGACATCGATACCCCCGAAGATTATCAACGCCTGCTCAAGGACAATGGGTAACTGCATTCTGGCTTGTCTAGACGGCAAACTATCCTTAAGTATGGTCTTCATCGGCCAATTGAAATGAAGATCAACCTTAAGTATGAACACTCCGTCGGGCGTTTTGATATACTTTTACATCGGTAGTCGAGTATTTTTTGAATATACTCATCCTGTTTGCAATCATTCAATCCTTGTCTAGCTAGAGGACAACACCCATGGAAATCCCGCCCGTCTCACATCCCGCCTGGCGCGATATTGTCACCGGTAAAACCCAACCCCCATTCGAATTCCTGGGTGTAAAGTTCTATTTGGGATACCTGTCCTCCCAAATTCGGTGGAATTCCTCGGCGGAGACAATCCAAAGAGGCGTCATTGATTTGCGCAACGTGTTCGCCAGAAATGCGGACCTGCCCTCTGTTCAAAGAGATCTGAGGCAAATTTTCAAAGAGGATATCCTGAGTGGTTGTATGAATGAATTGGCAGAGGTACGGGAGAAGCTTTCCCGCGGGAAAAGATTGCTGCTGGCCGGGGATGAGGAGATTCTCAAACGGGTTCCGCGGGGAGCCTGGATTGGCGGGACCATCCCATATTTTATGACCGAGGACGGTGGGTTATCCACCCGGGACAAGCTCTATGTGACCGAGTTGCCCGACTATATCGAGATTGACTCGGTCGAAACTTATGATGAAACCACGATTGGAAATGTTTACTCGGACATTCCCAATAAAGGTTTCAGTATCATCATTATGCCGGCATCCTCTGCCACTCATATGGAATTTGCATTAAATGCGCCAAGATACAAGGATTTTGCCTCCCGTCCGCTCATAGGTTGGATTTCCGGTGTTCATTTGAACGATGTGGGAAAACTCAAACCCAAAGTAATCGTTGGCGGGCTTAATAAAATATTGGAAAATGGTGCGGTGGTATGTCACATGAAATTGCCGGATACGCATATTGCCGAACTTGGGATTGTTAATATCTTTGAACAAGGCGGCGGGGATACAATCATTTTCCCTGAAACTGGTTTTACTGCCCGTGAAGTCGAAGTGAATGGGGTCAAAACCAATTTTGCAGACTATATTATTGGAAAGAATCTGGATACCAAACTCCCCCTGGTGGCTGATTACCTGGGCGCGATGATCAATGTCAGTTTTCAAAGTGTTGACAAGCTGAAAAAGGAAGTACATCTCTATGCTCCCGTTTTCGCAGGCATGGCATACAAACACGCCAAGCCAGTCAAGGATTATGTAGGGCAATTCACCTCACAAGTGCCGCCATTTATAGGTCAACAGGTGGTTTTCTCTTGTAATTGCATTCTGAATTACCAGTATTCAGGGCTGGAAGGCAAAAAGGTGGGAGATATTACAGGCCCCACCACGTTTGGCGAAGTGGCCTATCAATTGCTGAATCAAACCATGATTTACTTGAAAATCACCGACCTGACGGGTTCCTGACTTGTTTGAAAAACATAAGGTGGCATCGAGTCTGGACTGTCCGACCATGGGTGGATGTATTGCAGAATGCCCGGTGCCGGTTTGTAGAGTAAAATTTGGCAGACTTCAATAAATAGGTCTTCCAAGATGCCAGAAATAGTAGATGAGCAGATTCAAGAACGCGAACATCGTCGGGATATAGCCGAAGGACTGCGCGGTATCCTTGCGGTATTGAATTCCAACAAACCGCTGGATGCCATCCTGGATTACATCACGATGTATGCCTGCCGTCTGCTGGAGGCCGACGCAGTTGCTGTTTATCGCCTGCAGCCCGAAACAGATCTGCTCAAGATACAGTCTTCTCATGGTCTAAGCAAGGAATATCTGGATCATTCCACGGTTACTTTGGGGCAGGGGGCCACCGGGCAGGCTGTGAATCAGGGGAAACCGGTCGCAATCACCAATATTGAACAAGCGTTGGGAGCGTTATCGCAGCCGGTCGACCCGGAGATGATGGTGCTCCTTAATATTTTGTCCAAACAGTTCCAGTCCGAACTCTCGGTTCCATTGATTGTTAAACAAGATATTGTCGGAACGCTAAATCTTTATTATGCCAATCCACGCGTATTTACCCAGGGTGACATAGACCTGGCCGTATCCTTCTGCGATCAAACCGCGCTGGCCATCGAAAATGCGCGTTTACGGGAGCAGGCGCAACAAGACGCCGTGGCGGCGGAACGCAACCGCCTGGCCCGTGAACTGCACGATTCGGTCACACAAACGATTTTTTCTGCCAGTTTGATCGCAGATGTTCTGCCCACCATCTGGGAACGAAACCCACCGGAGGCTGTTGGCGCGCTGGAAGATTTGCGAAAGCTTACCCGTGGCGCCCTGGCGGAGATGCGCACGTTGTTGTTCGAACTGCGTCCGATCGGTTTGGGGGAGGTCGGACTGGCGGACCTGCTCAGACAACTGGCTGAAGGTGTCTCCGGACGCGTTCGTGCGCAGATAAAAGTCCTTGTTGAAGGGGATGCGATCTTACCGACCGAAGTAAAGTTTGCCTTTTATAGAATTGCGCAAGAGGCTTTAAATAACGTAGCCAAACATTCCGGAGCCGACACTGTCGAAATCGAGATCAAATCAAACCTGCCAGCCACTGGGCGAAAGTCCAAAAAAATCGCGCTCGGCCAAATAAACTTTTCCGAATCTGTTTCGTTGTCGATCCGCGATAACGGCCGCGGCTTCGATCCCAAACGTGTGATTGGTGAGCACCTGGGCCTGGGAATCATGCAAGAGCGGGCTTTGAATGCGCAGGTGCATTTATCGATCAGAAGCAAGCCTGGTCATGGAACTGAAATTGCGTTACGTTGGCCGATGCCAGAGAAACAAAGCTCACCAGAAAGGTAGTCTGAATGAAAAAAAGGCCAATCCGCGTGATTATTGTTGATGACCATGTGATGGTGCGCAGCGGTCTGCGTCTCTTTTTGCTGGCCTTCGAAGACATGAAATTGGTTGGAGAAGCGGCAAACGGAGAGGAGGCAATCCGCCTGTGTGGTCAGGAAAAACCCGATGTGGTTCTAATGGATATGGTTATGCCGATTATGGATGGCGTGCGTGCCACGGCCGAGATCAGTGCCCGTTATCCGCATGTCAAAGTGATTGGCCTGACGACCTTCCACGAGCCTGGGATGATCCAGAAAATGGTGGATGCTGGAGCTAACAGTTTTTTGCTGAAAAGCATCTCGGCATCCGAGTTGGCGCAGGCAATCCGCGATGTGAGCGACGGAAAAACGGCGGTTTCCCCGGAGATTCAGGAACTGCTGAAAGGAAGGCGATCCTCCCCATCCCAACAGGCCAGGTATAACCTTTCACAGCGGGAATGGGAGGTTTTGACGGGGTTGATGAATGGCCTGAGTAATGCCGAAATTGCCAGGGATCTGGTCATTAGTCTTTCGACCACCAAGTTTCACGTCAGCCGTATTCTGACAAAGTTAAATGTTTCGAGCCGCACCGAGGCAATCTCGTTGGCCATGAGCGAAGGTTTGATCACGCCTGTGCATTCAAATAAAACTCATTAAATTTTCTCTCCATGGTTTCCTGCTGAAAAGAGGTATGTATGGATGTGCCACCCGTTTCACACCCGGCCTGGCGGAACCTTATTTTGGGAAAAAACAGATACCAGTTTGAGTTTTTAGCCACAAAATTCCTTTTGGGATATTTGTCGCGCCAGGCTGAAAAGGACACGTCCCCCCAGACCGTGGAGAGATGCGCGCAAGACCTGCATGATATCTTTGCGCGAAATGCCGATTTAAGCTCCGTGCAGCGCGACCTGGCTCAGATCTTCGAAAAAGATTCCACGAAGGGGTATATGTACGATGTGATCGAGGTCAAGGCCAAAATCACGCGTGGCGAAAAGCTGTTATTAGCTGGCGATGAAAACCTGCTCAAAATGTTGCCTGCCGGCGATTGGATTGGTGGCTCGATCCCATATTTTATGACCGAACAGGGTGGCATGGCGACGCGTCAGAAAATTTATGTAACTGAATTACCCGAAACTGTTACCCAGGTTTCCATCAAGGAATATGACCCGGCGACACTGTCCAGTGTATATGCTGATACTGCTGAGAACGGGTTCAGCATTATTATCATGCCTGGTTCCTCCAGGACACTCTTTGAGTTTGCCTTGCGGGCCCCACAATATAGAAATTTCGGACACCAACCATTGCTTGGCTGGATTGCGGGTGTCCATTTCGATGATTTGGGAAAAGTGACGCCAAAGGTGTTTAATGGTCAGACACGGGCCGGCTTGGAAGATGGGGCCGTGGTCATGCATGTCACTTTGTCGTCCACTCAGGTCGCCGAGATCGGATATTTGAATATTTTTGAGCAGGGCCGGGGCGATACGATTACGTTTCCGAAAGACGGCTTTTATACGCGTGATGCCTATATCAATGGCGTCAAAACCAATTTCGCTCAGTACGTGACTCAAAACCATTTGGATACGAGACTACCCCTGGTGGCCGATTATTCCGGCTCAATGGTTAATGTCAGTTTTCAAAGCGTGGATATTGCCAAACAGGAAGTCAGATTTTATGCTCCCGTCTTTGCGGGTATTTCCTATAAGCATGCCAAGCCGATCAAAGATTATTTCCAGCAGTTCACGGCGAAACTGCCATCCCATTTGAATGAGCATCTTATCTTCTCATGCAACTGTATTTTGAATTATATATATTCGGACCTGGAAGGAAAGCGAACAGGCAACATTACCGGACCAACCACATTTGGTGAGGTCGTCTATCAATTGCTTAACCAAACGATGGCGTATCTGACCATCACAGATAGCAACCGCAATGGCCCGGGTTGAACAGGTCTGTTCGCTCAATGATCAAAATGTCCCTTCTCTTTAGGAGGGACATTTTATTTTCCCACCCCTGGCACGCATTTCGAAACAGGCCGCATGAACGCGGAGAGATGCCTGAAACGGCTTGACTGGTCGAAAGTATAGGCATTTCAAACGAATTATGGGTAAAGACCGTACTTTGAGGCAGCGCGCCTGTTTTGCATTCATCTTATACTTTTTGAGTGGAGGATCGGCAGGACGATAACCGCGTTTTGTATCGTTCGAGACGGTTTCTCAAGATTTGGCATGTCGAAACGTGATGAACATTGGATGGAGCCAAAATATATGTTTGAACCTTTTTTGTGCTTGTTGTTGGGTCTTGTTGCGGCGCTTTGTGCGTATCGCGCCATGATCTCAAAGCATCTGCTTCCCTCGGCGCTTTACCTGGCCTGCGTCAGCGCAATGACGAGTATCCTGCTTTACATGCTGGGGGCCAGTGAGGTTGCCATGATCGAACTGAGTGTCGGCGCCGGGTTGGTCACCGTTTTGCTGGTGTACGCGCTCAGCGTCGTTGGCGAGGACACTTATGATCCCACCTCGATCATCCCCAAACCGCTGGCTTTCCTGCTGGTCACGGTCATTGCGCTGATTGCCGGAGGAATGGCTTACTCGTCGGCAACTCAACCATCGATAAGTGGAGATGTATTACTCGCCGAAGTGTTGTGGAAGAATCGCGCGCTGGACGTTTGGGTTCAGGTGGCGCTCATTTTTTCAGGCGTGATGGGGGTGCTGGGCCTGCTTTCGGAACAGGTGCAAACGCGGCAGACGCAGAAATCCGCACACCGGAACACTGCCGAAGGCCTTGCCGTGTATGCCGAACAGGAGGCGCGCGTATGACTCTCACGATCTTGAACGCAGTCCTGTTTAGCGTGGTGCTCCTGCTGGCGGTCGGATTTTACGGTCTGCTCATTACCCGCAACCTGATCAAGATCGTGGTTGTCCTGCAAACCCTGGTCAAAGCGGCCATTATGGCCCTGGTTTTGGCGGGCAATACCAGCGGCAACCCCGGCCTTGGACAAAGTGCTGCCGCCACCGTGCTGGTGGCTGATACGGTTGTCGCGGTGGTTGCCCTGGCCCTGGCCGTGCAGGTTCGCAGGCGGGCAGGCACGCTCGACATCGCCAGAATTTCCACCCTGCGAGGTTGACATGGCTGGCATCCTGATCGGATTTGTGATCGGCATTCCCTGGCTGGGGGCGGTGGCGCTCTGGCTGACGCGGGATCGAAATTCCAGCCTCCAACATGCCCTGGCGGTCGGCTTCAGCGTCGCGGCCGGAATTGCCTCCCTGGCCCTGATCCCATTTGCCTCGGCACGAACAGTCATCGACCTTCCTATGGGGCGCTATTTTGGCAATCTGACCTTCACTGCTGACGGTCTCGCGGTAACCTTGACGGCGATTGCCTGCGTGGTCGGATCCCTGGCCGTAATTTTTTCCGTGGATTACATGCATGGCGAGGCGCAGTTGGGCCGCTTCTATGCATTCGTGCTGCTTTTCATCGGCGCAATGACCGGCCTGCTCCTGAGCGGCAACCTGCTGTTTATGTTCTTTTTTTGGGAAATCACCGCCCTGTGTTCCTATGCGTTGATCTCTTTTTATAACGACGACCCGAAAGCGGTGGCTGGCGGGATCAAGGCCCTGATCATGACCCAGGTCGGCGGTGTAGGCTTGCTGGCAGGCGCATTGATTACGTATGCCGCCCTTGGCAGCTACCAGGTCGCCGATTTGCTGGCCCAGGCTGGGACGATGCCCGCCAACCTGCTCACCCTGGCGGCCTTTGGATTTTTGCTGGCCGCTGCGGCGAAGTCAGCGCAATTCCCCTTCCACACCTGGCTGCCGGATGCGATGGAAGCGCCGACGCCCATCAGCGCCCTGATCCATGCCGCGACGATGGTCAACGCGGGTGTGTACCTGCTGGCGCGTTTTTATCCCGCCTTCGAGCAGGTGCCCGGCTGGAAGATGGCCGTCACGGCTGTTGGCCTGGTTTCGGCGCTCATCACGGCCTTTATGGCTCTGACCGCCACGGATTTGAAGCGTGCCCTGGCCTATTCCACCGTCAGCCAACTCGGCTACATGGTGTATGCCATTGGCGTGGGTGGGGTCTTTGCCAGCCAGTTCCACTTGTTGAGCCATGCGGTTTTCAAGGCTCTGTTATTCCTGGCGGCCGGTGCGGTGATCCATGCCACGGGGACGCGCGAGATGGCCCGCATGGGCGCGTTGGGCAAACAAATGCCCTTTGTGCGGAATGTATTCATCCTGGGCGCATTGGCCCTGGCTGGGTTGCCCATCCTGAACGGTTTTTGGAGCAAGGAATTGATCCTCGAGGCCGGGCTGAGCGCTGGCCCGCAGTGGGCCTATGACGGGATGCTGCTCGGAGCCGGCATGACAGCTTTCTACACCCTGCGCATGACCTGGCTGGTCTTTTTTGGAACGGCGCGGGAAACCTTCCATGTTCATGATGCGGGGCGGGCCATGAAGGTTTCGCTTGGCTTGCTGGCGGCTGGGACATTGACCACCTGGCTGCTGGCCGGCCCCATGAGCGAGACGCTGCATGGAACGCTGCCATTTCACAGCATCCACAGTTTGAGTCTCTTCGGGTTGGCCGAGGAAATCTTTACAGCGCCAGCCACGTATCTGGCTTTGATGGTGGTCGCGGTTGGGCTGGTGATTTTCTGGATGGTCAGGCATCAGGCCACGACCTGGCGTGAAAACAGTCAGAAATCGGGGGCGGGGAACTGGATGACCATCCTCAGCCGCGAAAGTTTTGGCTTCGACTGGCTGAATCGTCAGGTTGCCGGGCGCACCGTACAGTTCGCCTCAGTCCTGCAAAAGACGCAAACCGGCATCCTGAGTTGGAATGTTGTCGGTATCCTAAGCGCGTTCCTGGCGATCTTGCTCTACCTGGTTTGGAGTGTGAAATGAACCCGACCTTGTTTCCGTGGATGATTGCGGTTCCTTTGGGTGTTTCGCCGTTGGTCTACCTGGTCGGGCGGCTTGGGGTCGGATTGAATTTTCGTTTCCGCTTCGCGCAAGCCCTGGCTTTACTGGCCCTGTTGGCAACCTGGGCGGTGTTCGCTTTGAGCCTGGGACAATTTACTGCCCAGAAAGCAATCCTGCCCTTCGGCCTGGAGATGATCTGGTTAACGGCAGATGGCTTGAGTTTCCTGCTGGCGGCCATGGTGCTGGGGTTGGGAACCTTCGCGGTTTTGTTCTCGGGCCCTTACATCGCCGGGGAAATCGGCGAGGAAAAATACTATGCCATGCTGCTGGCCATCATGGGCATCATGATCGGTCTGGGCTGCGCCAACGATTTATTCAACCTTTGGGTCTGGTTTGAAGCGATGGCGGTTTCCTCCTACCTGCTGGTGGCGTTTTACCGGGAGCGTTCCGCTTCGCTCGAAGCTGGGATGAAATATCTCGTGCAAAGCGCCATAGGGTCGGTGCTGGTACTCCTGGGTATTTCGCTGGTCTTGGGCCAGTTCGGCACACTGGATATGGATAAGATTCGCGCGCTGGCAGCGACTTCCGCGGCGGGTGGCCTGGGATTGGCGCTGGCGGGGGCGCTGTTCATCATCGGTTTTGGCGTCAAGGTTGCCTTTGTGCCCCTGCACACCTGGCTGCCTGACGCCCATTCGCAGGCTCCCAGCGGGATCAGCGCCATGCTCTCAGGGGTGGTGATCGAAGCCGGTCTGGTGGCGATGCTGCGGGCGCTTTCCACCCTGGGCGGGTTTTCCATCTCATGGGGCGTTCTGTTGCTGGTGTTTGGCGCTCTCAATATGTTCTTCGGAAATTTCATGGCCTTGCGCCAAACCCAGATCAAGCGTATGTTGGCGTATTCGAGCCTGAGTCATATTGGCTATATCCTGATCGGCCTGGGCATCACCTTGTTTAACGGGGAACCGGCCGGGGCGCAGGGCGCAGCCTTCCACCTTTTCAATCATATGCTTATGAAAGGCCTGGCCTTTTTCGCGGTGGGAGCATTGATGTTCGCGCTGTTGGATAAAAACGGGATACACCGTCCGCTTGAGATCGGCGACCTGGCCGGTGCGGCTCGGAAATATCCGCTGGCAGCCCTGACCCTGAGCATTGCCCTGCTGGCCCTGGGCGGATTGCCGCCCCTGGCAGGCTTCATGTCCAAGTGGCAGATTTTTGTGGCAGGTTTCCAGGGTTCCAATGCCTGGCTGATGGGATTGGCAATTTTCGCGGCGTTCAATAGTGTGCTCTCGCTGGCCTATTACGCGCCGCTGGTTAATATGCTGTATCGACGCAAGGTGAGCGTAGTCGTGGAACAGGGCGCTTCCATCCCGGTCTCCATGTCGATCCCGCTTGTGGCACTGGCAGCCGCGATCGTCGCCATCGGTTTGTGGCCCGCGCTGATGAACGGGCTGACCGAACCGGCGGCCCTGGCCTTTTTGGGAATGTTTGGAAAATAGGAGCACGCAATGGAGACCTCCCTTTTATCCCCAGTATTTGCTTTTGCGATTTATGGCGTCCTGGTTGCCATTCTTGTGCTGGGCAGCAGACTGGCGGCAATGCGTGGAAAATCCAGTCCGGCAAAAGTCGCCGGTTATGCCAGCGGCGAGGAACATGATAGTGAACCGGCAGCGCCTGGGTATCGGCCATTCTTTGTCGTCGCCCTGTTCTTTGCAGTTTTGCACCTGGGTGTGCTGATGCTGGGCACCAGCGGACTTTCGCCGTTGAGCATTGTTTACCTGGGGGGCCTGATGATGACCTTGTTGGCGCTCATTCTGGGGTAGGAGGCAGATATGAATCAACAGTATGTCAATCGTCTCATGTCCACCATCACCACCTGGGCGCGTGTCAACTCGCCCTGGGCGATTCATTTCAACAGTGGTTCCTGCAATGGGTGCGACATTGAAATCCTGGCCACGCTGACACCCCGCTATGACGTCGAGCGCTTCGGAATCAAATTACGCGGCAGCCCGCGTCACGCCGACGTGTTGGTTTGCACCGGCCCGGTTACGCGCCAGGCTCGTGAGCGGCTGCTCCGTGTTTACGAGCAAATGCCCGAGCCCAAATTCGTCGTGGCGGTCGGGTCGTGTGGAATTTCGGGCGGGGTCTTCCAGGGTTGTTACAACATCGCCGGGCACATCAACGAAGTCCTGCCGGTGGATGCTTTCATTCCGGGCTGTCCGCCGCGCCCCGAGGCCATTATCGATGGCATCGTGAAATTACTCGGCCATATCCAAAATGGCACACACCCGGCCATTGCCATCGAAGTTGGCCTTCAGGAGGCTGCATGACCACCGAGACATTACTCCAACGCGCCGGGGAGATTCTGGCCCCATTCACCAAAGGCGCCAACAACCCCGAGACCAACCGCCTGGATGTGCAGATTGCAGCCAGCGATCTCGTCCTGGCAACCAGGGCATTGACGGAGGCTTCCTGGGGGTATCTGGCAACGATTACCGGCATGGACCTGGGCGGGGAATCCGACCAGCTGGAAGCGCTGTATCATTTTTGCGAAGGCGCAGCGGTCGCCACCCTGCGTGTTCCCTTATCCCGTACGGGGCGTCCTGAAATCGCATCCATCAGCGATCAGATACCGGTGGCCTCCTTCTTCGAGCGCGAACTGGGCGAAATGCTGGGTGTGACCGTGGTCGGGACACCCGATCCGTCGCGCCTGTTCCTGGCAGACGATTGGCCGGAGGGTGTTTATCCCCTGCGAAAAGATTTCAAACCGGAACAAGCTGTTTTCGTTGAAGCGGACAAAACGCCTGAAACCGGCCGGGTTGGCAATAAATTTATCGTCCCGATCGGGCCGCAGCACCCGGCACTCAAGGAACCCGGTCACTTTGAATTTTCTGTGGATGGCGAGATTATCACCGGCGCGCGCATGCGGCTGGGCTATGTCCATCGCGGCATTGAAAAGGCCACCGAAGCACGCAACTGGATCCAAAACCTGTACCTGCTCGAACGTATCTGCGGGATTTGCTCGCATACCCATACCAGCGCCTACTGTCAGGGGGTTGAAAAACTGGCTCAGGTGGAAGTTCCCCAGCGCGCATTGGCCATCCGCGAACTGGTAGCCGGGTTGGAACGCATCCATAGTCATTTGCTTTGGCTGGGTGTCGCCGCCCACGAAGCCGGGTTCGACACTCTCTTTATGTATTCCTGGCGCGACCGCGAAACGGTCATGAATCTGCTCGAGGAACTGACCGGCAACCGCGTGAATTATTCCATCTGTGTCCTGGGGGGCGTCAAGCACGATATCAGCGCAGGGCAAATGGATTCGATCCATAAAGCGCTCACGTATCTTGAAGGAAGGATAAATTATTACTTCGACGTGGTCACATCCGATACAACCTTTTTGCAGCGCACACGGAACATCGGCACGATGACCCTGGAGGAGGCCAGGCGCTTTGGCGCGCTGGGGCCGACGGCTCGCGCCTCGGGCTTGAAGCGGGATGTGCGCGTGGATGCGCCTTATGGGGCTTACAAACAATTCCCTGTCAGCATGATTACCGACGAGCGCGGCGATCTGGAGGCGCGTTGTGCTGTCCGTCTGAAGGAATTGCTGGTGACCTGCTTTACCATCCGCGCCATTGTCGACAACCTGCCGTCTGGAGAAATCGCCGTGCGTTTCCCGCGCAAGGTTCCGGCCGGTGAAACCGTCAGCCGGGTGGAAGCGCCACGCGGCGAAGCCTTTTACTACATCAAGAGTAATGGCGGCGAAAGCCCAGCCCGCCTGAAAATCCGCACGCCCAGCCTGTGCAACTGGACTTCCGTATTGAACAAAGCCGTTGGGCATCAACTGGCCGATGTACCGATGCTGATTGCCGGTATGGATCCCTGCTTTTCGTGCAATGACCGCATGGTCACCGTTCGCAGACAGCATGGCTCCAACACCATGACCTGGCCCGAAATACGCGCCTATGGCATTAAAAAATATGGGCAAAGGAAATAGGATAAGATGACCACCCTGACCGATCTTTTTTCACTCATGCTCTTCCCGGCGGGCATCACCCTCATGTTGAGCGGGATGCTTTACGAATGGGTTGACCGAAAATTGGTGGCGCGTTTCCAAAACCGAATCGGGCCGCGCTGGTTCCAGCCCCTGGCTGATACCGTCAAGATGCTCGCCAAGGAGGAAATCAAACCTCTGGGCGTAAACAGTTTCCTGTTCTATGGCCTGCCGATTGTCGCCCTGACCGGCGCGTTGACGGCGGCTCTGTATGCGCCGATCCTCGGCCTGGCTCCGGTCTATTCGTTTCGCGGCGACCTGATCGTCACGCTCTACATGTTATCCCTGCTGACCATGTGTATGGGTCTCGCCGGCTGGAATGGCTCGAGTCGTTTTTCTGTGATTGGCGCGACGCGCTCATTGACCCAACTGTTCGCTTATGAAGCGCCCTTCCTTCTGGCATTGCTTGGCCCGGCCATGGCGGCCAATAGCTGGATGATCAAAGATATCAGCGCCTATGCCGAAAGCCACTGGATGATTTTTGCCCAGCCGGTTGGTTTTCTGATTGCCCTGATCGGGCTGATGGGGAAATTGGAATTACCGCCCTTCGACGCCCCGGAAGCCGAAACTGAAATTGTGGCCGGGGCACTGACTGAATACTCCGGGCGCGGCCTGGCTTTATTCCATATCGGCAAGTCGGTCGAATTGGTGGTCGCTGTCAGCCTGGTGACCGCCTTCTACCTGGGTGGAGTAGGCAATCCGCTGCTCTTCCTGTTCAAAACATTGGTGATTGTGCTTTTGATGGCCATGCTCCAGGCAATGTTGACACGCCTGCGCATCGATCAAACTGTGGGCATGTGGTGGCGTTTTGGTGCCCTGCTCGCGCTCCTGCAAATCCTGATCCTGGTTGTGTTGAAAGGATGGTCGGCATGAAAATCGGTTCCATGTTTACGGAGATTGTGAAAGCTTTTTTTACGGCTCCCGTGACGGAGAAGTATCCGTTCGAAAAGCCCCAGACCGCCGAACGTTTTCGCGGCAAGTTGTACTACGACCCGGCCAAATGCACCGGCTGTAATTTATGTTCGAAGGATTGCCCCGCCAACGCCTTCGAAATCATCACATTGGATCGGGCCGCGAAACGTTTTGTGGCACGCTACGATGTTGATCGCTGCGCCTATTGCGCCCAATGTGTTCAGTCCTGCAAGTTCAAGTGCATTGATATGTCCAACGATGAATGGGAATTGGCTGCCTTGAGCAAGGAATCGTTCGTAGTCTATTATGGAAGTGACGAGGATATTGACTCGTTCCTGCAAAAACTTGCCATAACCAGCTGAAGTTGCGCAGCCTTGAAGGCTTGTAATTTATCGAAGCCGTGCAGCTACTATGGCGATACATATAATAGACGTTATAACACTTTGTTTCCGACCCGAATATATAGCGGGCAAAACGGTGGATTTCGTATCAAATATCGCCAAATATGGGCATGAAATTTAAAGTGTGATAAGGTTTAATACCCACGGGTGAAAATTGCGCTTTCCACCCTCTAAAAAAGCGCATTTTCACCCGAGTGCGGTATACAAACCCTTCGCCCGCGCCAGGCTTTTTGTATAAGATCCTGGTAATTCATTCAGTCGTGCAGACAAAGAAAAAACTGGCAGTCACTGACTGCCAGTTTTTTCTTTGTGGTGGGTCTCCCGCGGGAGGCCTCAATATTTGGAAAGTTCCCTGTTACGGCAGGTTGAAAGCCGCGACGAGGAAGACGGCCATCTCGGCGCGGGTGATGTATTTGTTGGGACAGAAGTTGCCGCCGCCGCAGCCGCCGGTGATTCCGTCCGCGACGAGTTGTTCGATGAAGGCAGCCGCGAAGCCATCGGCAGGGACATCCCCGAAGATGGTGCCTGTGGCGGTCGGCGGGGTGTAGTCCGTGCCGTACATGGCCTTGACCAGGAAGACGGCCATCTGGGCGCGGGTGACGGACTTGGTGGGGCAGTAGTTGCCGCCGCCGCAGCCGCCAGTGATGCCCTCGGCGGCCAGCTGCTCGATCCAGGCGGCCGCAAAGCCGTCGGCGGGAACGTCGGCGAAGACGGTACCCGTGGCGGCGGGCGGAGTGAAGTCCGGGCCGTGGGCAGCGCGCAGGACGAAGACGGCCATCATGGCGCGGTTGACGTTGGTGGTGGGGCAGTAGCGGAGCGGGTTGTTCGCGCAACCGCCGGTGATCTGGTTGAGGTAGAGGCGTTCGATATGGAGCCTGGCCCAGTAGCCGTCGGGGACATCGGCGAAGAGGACGTGGTCGATGACGGTGATGCTGACGTCCGCTGAGGCGTTGGCGTAGTTGACCGTGTCGGTTGGGACGAAGTCGACGTGCAGGGTGTGGGTGCCCGTGGAGAGGGTGGCTCCTGCGGCCGGGGTGTAGGTGAAGGTTCCAGGCACATTTGCAGTGGCATTCAACTGCGTGTCACTTAAGGGCGTGCCCTGGTCGATGTCGGCGGGATTGGCCCAGGTGATGACCGGCGCGGCCTTTGTGACGGTGATGCTGACATCCTTCGATGCGTTGGTGTAGTTGACCGTGTCGGTCGGGGTGAAGTCGACATGCAGGGTGTGAGTGCCGGCATTAAGCACGGTTCCGCTGGCGGGGTTGTAGGTGAATGTCCCGGGTGTGCTGGCGCTGGCGTTCAACTGCGTGCCGCTCAAAGGCGTGCCGTAGACGATGTTGGCGGGATTGGCCCAGGTGATGACGGGTGCGGCCTTGGTGACAGTGATGCTGACATCCTTCGATGCGTTGGTGAAGTTGACCGTGTCCGTCGGGACGAAGTCGACATGCAGGGTGTGGGTGCCGATGTTCAGGACTGTACCTGAGGCGGGGGTGTAGGTGAAGGTGCCGGGCGTGTTGGCGGCGGCGTTCAATTGCGTGCCGCTCAAGGCCGTGCCGTAAACGATGTTCGCAGGATTGCTCCAGGTGATGACCGGCGTGGCCTTCGTGACGGTGATGCTGACGTCCTTGGCGGCGTTGGCGTAGTTGACCGTGTCGGTGGGGGTGAAGTCCACGTGCAGGGTGTGGGTGCCAGCATTCAGGACTGTGCCCAAGGCCGGGGTGTAGGTGAAGGCGCCAGGTACGTTCGCGGTGGCGTTCAACTGGGTGGCACTCAAGGCTGTGCCGTAGACGATGTTCGCGGGATTGCCCCAGGTGATGACGGGTGCGGCCTTCGTGACGGTGATGCTGACGTCCTTGGCGGCATTGGTGTAGTTGACTGTGTCGGTGGGGACGAAGTCGACATGCAAGGTGTGGGTGCCGACATTCAGGACGGTGCCCAGGGCCGGGGTGTAGGTGAAGGCGCCAGGTACGTTCGCGGTGGCGTTCAACTGGGTGGCACTCAAGGCTGTGCCGTAGACGATGTTCGCGGGATTGCTCCAGGTGATGACGGGTGCGGCCTGGGTGACGGTGATGCTGACGTCCTTGGAGGCGTTGGCATAATTGACCGTATCCGTCGGGACGAAGTCGACGTGCAGGGTGTGGGAGCCCGCATTCAGGACGGTGCCCGTATCAGGAGTGTAGGTGAAGGTTCCAGGGACGTTCGCGGTGGCATTCAACTGCGTGACGCTCAAGGTCGTACCGTAGACGATGTCCGCAGGGTTGCTCCAGGTGATGACCGGTGTCTCCTGATTTGCGAGAGAGAAGTTCACATCATCCGCGCCGCGGGTGCTGGCGGTGACGGTGTAACTGCCAGTCGTGCCGTTGGCCGTGGCGTCGACGCTGGCTGCTCCGTCCGTGATGGTGGCGGAGCTGCCCGTGATAACTGCGCTTGCGCCCGAGGCCGGCGGGGTGAAGGTGACTTTACCGCCATTCACAGGTTCGAGGGCGGCGTTGGCGGTGACGCTTACAATCAGGGGAGCGGGGAAGGGGGCATTGGGCGGAACGCTCTGGTTGTTTCCGCCGGTGATGACCAGCGTGAATCCCTGCGACTCGAACGCGCCGATGTCGCAAGTTCCCACGTAGCTTACGCCGCGCTGGTCGCTGCCGGTGGTGCAGGCGGTGGCGTTGCCGGCGTCAATGGCGGGCGAGCCAGGCAGGAGCGGGAAGGTGGGAGTGAAACCGCCGTAATTCCCCAAAGCGCCAAGCAAGGGATCCGAACCGATGATGTTGCCGTTTGTGCCATTCGTCAAGCCGCAGGCAAAGCTTCCGGTGGATTCGATCAAGTTGTTGGCGGAAGCTGGATTGAGTGAGCCTGAACAATCCCCGCTGCCGATGGAATTGGCGATGATGACATTCTTCAACGTTGGGCTGCTGGCCTGGTTGGACATCCCACCGCCAGCTGTGGTGCCTGCGTTTCCGCTGAAGGTGACGTTTGTTAACGTCGGGCTGCTGGTGTCGTTGGCCATCCCGCCGCCGTATATTGCCGAATTGCCGCTAAAGGTAACGTTTGTGAGCGTCGGACTGCTATACCAGTTATTCGCCATGCCTCCGCCAGTTAGCGCTGAGTTGCCAATAAAGGTGACGTTTGTGATGATTGGATTACTATCAGGCCAGTTGAACATCCCACCGCCCAGGTTATCTGGAAGTGCCCCATTGGCCTTGCCGCCTGTGACAATGAACCCATCCAGGGTGGCGCCGCTCGCGCCCCTCACGACGTGGTAGGAGTTGTTCCCGCTGATATCGGCGTAGGTTTCATTAACATTGTTGCCATCCGTGTTGATATCGTTGTTGTCAATGTCGCCGCTGAGAATGGTGACATTGGCGGCAAGGCCGCGCTGGTCGCGGGCGGTTTCTGTACCCGCAAAACCTCCATACACCGCCACGCCATCTTTGAGCTGGAAGGTGGCAGCGCGGTCTGTGCCGCCGGTGGGCTTGTAGACGCCTGCCTTGACCCAAATCTCCTGCCCGGATGCTGCCAGGGGCAGGGCATAACTCAGTTCGCAGGCATCTTCCCAGCTTTGGCACAGGCCGTAGGTCTTTCCAGCGGGGGCTGCCAATAAAATGGTCTGCGTCTCGTAAGCGCCGATGTCACAAGGCCCGATGCGCGGCTGGCCGCGCTGGTCAGTGGCCGAACATGTGGCGGTGTTGCCCATGTTGATGGCCGGACTGCCCGGTTGCAGGGGAATGGTTTGGGTGAAGCCTCCATTGTTGCCCAGCGCGCCGAGCAGTGGGTCGGAACCGATGATGTTGCCGTTTGTGCCATTCGTCAAGCCGCAGGCGTTGGTTCCGGTCGCTTCGATCAGGTTATTGGCAGATACGGCATTCACTGAACCGTGACAATCCCCGCCGCTGGTGGAATTGGCAATGATCACATTTTGCAACGTCAGGCTGCTGTTGCTCATGTTGTATATTCCACCGCCGGTTCCACCCGAGTTGCCGCTGAAGGTCACGTTTATCAATGTCGAGTTGCTGGTGCCATTGTTGATGATCCCGCCGCCATAGCCTGGCGTCGAGTTATCCACAAAGGTGACGTTCGTCAACGTGGGACTGCTGCCCCAGTTATAGATGGCGCCGCCGTGCCAGGCCGATTTGTTGCCGCTGAAGGTGACATTTGTGAGCGTCGGGCTGCCGCCACTATTGGACATGGCTCCCCCGCTCAAAGCCAAGTTGCCACGGAATGAAATATTCTTGAGCGTTGGGCTGCTATTTGAGTTGTGCATGCCTCCGCCACACCCTGAACCACAACTGCCATCATCAAAATCACGATATGCCGCGGTGATGGTGAAGCCATCCAGGGTTGCGTTGTTGGCGCCCCGCACCACGCTGTAACTATTGGCGGTATTCCCAGTTACGGTGTTTAGATCCGTAATGATGGGTGTCTGGCTGTCATTGCTGTCAATATCGCCGCTCAATACGGTGACATTGACAGCCGGGTTGCGGTCGGCAAGCGCGGCGTCATCCACGCCATCGAAACCGCCATAGATCGTCACGCCATTTTCGAGTTGGAAGGTGTTCGTGCGGAGCGCACCGGGCTTGTATATGCCCGCCGCGACCCAAATCTCAGTGCAAGTGTCCGCCAGCGCGGACTGCAGGCTGGTGTAGGCATCTGTCCACGACGCGCCGGTATTCGCGCCAGAGGCATCATCGTTGACATAGCATTTCCCGATCACCCGTGCCGATGCGGTTCCCACGGCGCTGAAGATCAGCGTCAGGAGGACAGAGAGAACAACGAGCCGACTTAAGAACTTGTATTTCATGGCATTCTCCTTTGTGTGAATATCCTGCCTGTTCAGGCAGGTGGACGCAAAATGAGGGAAATCATTTCGATCATCCGCACCGTGTCGGTCAAATCGGCCTGATGCGGGGACGAGAGCACGGTCAACTGGTGGGTTTCGGGGTCGATGCTGAGGATGGTGGGGCAGAGGGGGATCAGGTCGCGGAACTGTTCGTCGGTGGACTGGGCCGCGTCCACCAGGATCATATCCACGGAGAGTCCGCCCAGGGTTTCAACCTCCTTTTGCTCGGTCACATGTAAAAGGGGCGAGGCGCGCAGGTCGGCCGCCAATTCCCCCAGCATGGCCGATCTGCCAAATACGAGAATATTTCGCTTAATATCCAAAATGCGCTCCATACCTTGTATGAAGCGCATTCTAGGCTATTGAACAGGGAATTGTCAGTGTCCCATGTCCATGACAGGTATAGTCCGGGTATAGTCCGGGCTTTTTTTACATCAAGCGGCCCTCGCGAACATATTGAACGGCCTCCTGGCGGCTTTTCACCTGTAAACGCGCCAGGATCTCCCCCATGTGATATTTGATCGTCACCTCGGCCAGCCCCAACTGCAAGGCGATTTGCTTATATTGCAGCCCCGTTCCCACCAGCCGCAGGATCTCCATCTGGCGTTCGGTCAGTTCGGCGTGACCTTCTGTGGGTTTCTGTTCCCTTTCGGGACGCAGGCCGGGCGGCTGGGCGGGCGGCGCTTTGTGACGCGTGAAGGCCTCCAGCATCTTATTGGCCAGGCCGGGCGAGAGCGAAACCTCGCCGCGCAGCAACTCGTCCAGCAGGGCCGTCAGTTCGGCCGCGTCCAGGCTTTTGAGCAGGTAGCCCGATGCGCCGTTCTGCAATGCTTCGAAGAGATGCCGTTCCTCACCCGAGACGGTCAGCATGACGATCTTGACTTCGGGCATTTCCGCCTTGATGCGCCGCGTGGCTTCGAGACCGTCACAGTTCGGCATTTCGATGTCCATCAGGATCACATCGGGATTCAGCGCCCTGGCCTTTTCCTGCGCCTCCAGGCCGTCGTGAGCGGTGCCGACCACGCCCATGCCGCGGCCCGCGACAAGGTTCGCCATGCCTTCGAGGAAGAGCGGATGATCGTCCACGAGCAGGACGCGCCGCCCGGGCCCGGATTCCGCCTTGGGTCCGCGGGGCAGGCAGACGGTCACGCGCGTGCCCGCCCCGGGGGCGGATTCGATTTCGAGGGAGCCTCCCACCTGTTCGGCGCGTTCGTGCATGATCCCCAATCCGAAGTGCCCACTCTTTCGGCGCTCGGGGCCGCTGTATGGGACGAACCCCGTCCCGTGATCTGCGATGATGGCCTGTATGTGGGTTTCATTGAACGTAAGCGTGACCTCGGCCTGATTCTGTCCCGAATGGGTGCGGGCGTTGCTGAGGGCTTCGCGGATCACGTGCAGCAATTGCGTTTCGACGGCTTTGGCGGCCAGCTCGGGTGGAATTTGCCCGGGCAGGTTCAGGTGAACCCGAAAGTCGAAATTGCGCAAAAGGTGCTGACAGTATTGTTCCAGTTGGGTCAACAAGTCCCGCCGCGGCTGTGTGGACGGTTCGTGCTTGAGGCCGAGGATGTAGCCGCGCACATCGTCATGCGCCTCCTGCGCCACTTCGACCATGCGGGTCAATAATTGGGTGGCCGCCTGGGTGTCCCCGCTCTGGGCGGAATGGATGGCGCTCTGGCCCTGCACGTTGAGGAATCCCAGTACCTGGCCGATGCCATCGTGCAGGTCGCGCGCCAGGCGCTCACGTTCCTCCAGCGTGGCCACCGCGCGCTGCTGCTCCACTACCTGCTCCTGGGCCGCGATGCGCGCGTCCATTTCAGCCTGGAGTTGGGCCGTGCGCTCCGTCACGCGCTGCTCCAGGCTGAGGATCAATTGATTCAGTTCGCCGCCCACCTGGTTGAAGGATTCGGTCAGGAAGCCGATCTCGTCGTTGGACTGGACGGGGATGGCTGTGTCGCGCCGGCCCTGGTTGAAATTTTGCACGCCCTCCAGCAGGGAGTTGAGCGGACGCGCCAATCCGTAGTTGAGGATCAGCGCCGCGCCAATGAGGAAGACGAAACTGCTGGCAACCACGGCATGCGCCAGGGGCACGAGGAATTTGTTCAGGTAGATGCGGAAGGCGCGGTACTCATCCTGGATGGCTCCCTGCGGGCCGACCTGCATGGGCAGGTTGGTGAAATCCACTGCCTCTGCTGTCGGTTCGGCAGGTTTGATTCCAACCGCCCAGGCGGTCTTGTCGGGATAGTCGTCCACGTAGAATTTGAGGCGCGGTAGGCCGTTGTAAGTGAAGTTGAAACTCCCATCTAAGAAGAGTATGGTCTGGAGCGTGTAGCGGGGGCCTCCATCGAAATGGGCGGGCATGTTGAGGCAGGTGTAAATAAATCGCCCGTCCTCCACGGAAGTGTAGAAATTGCCATTTGGGTGGTCATACTCGTTCAGGTCCACCAGCAGCGGCATGATCATGGGGACAGATGCGAAGTTATATTGGTACGTGCCCCAGTAATGATTTTGCATGCCGATGGCGCAAAAATGGGAGACGAATACGCTCTCGTAAGGTTTTCCAAAAAATGGAAACTTAAAATCAAACCGATCCCAGTTCGGTTGATATATATCCAATATCTGGCCGTAGTTCTCCTCCCACTGGAAGGGAATCTCGCTCACTGTGTATCCTCCATTTCCGTCCGGGCTGAAATGGAGGGTACGATGATCGAGTTGTTCGAGCGGGGAGACATAACGGTCGGCATAGGGCTGCGCCACCAGCCAGGCCAGGATGCCGAAGACTGCCAGCACACTGGTCAGTACTGCTCCGGAGGTTTTTATGACGAAAGAAACCCGCTCCGGCTGCGAGGAGAGATAGTTCAGGCTAAAAAAGAAAGCAGTGAACAGCAGCCCGATGGAGGATGCGATTGGATACCAGAAGGTGATGATTGAGTTTTGCCCCCGAAAGTAGGCGCCGATCGCCAGGCCCAGCGGAATCAATAGAATCAAGGCAAAATTGCGGACGGAGGGCAGGTTCCAATTTCGGATGGCACTCCGGGTGAAAATGAAAACAACCAGGGCAAATTCGACGGCCATCTGGATATCCAGGTCATGGCCGCGAAAGACCACCCAGCCGTCTTGCGAGAGCCGCTGGAAACGATAAATCATTGCATCTACTTCACGATACAGGTAATAACCACTGAACGCAGAGACCAGCCAGCGGTCGAACTTATATTTCCCTGTTGGGATGGGAAAATCGTAGGCAAATTGAATCAGGCCGACCAAAAGCATGGCAACGGCTGAGTTTTCAATGAATGTGGCATTGAGCCGCTGGGAAGGCAGGGAGGAATAATCGAGAAAGAAAAGCAGCGAGAGCAGGGTCATGCTGGCAAAAATGGTCAGCAGCGCCCCATCCCGCCGCAGGGAGAAGCGTTTCCCCCGCCCAATGGCGCGGCTGACCAGATACACTGTGGTGATGAGCGTCAGAATGAACAGGGTCAGGTAGCTGATGGAGGAAGGGGTCAGGTAGAGTTCAGGCATGGGGAAGTCCTCCCAGGGGATGAAATGTCTTACATGGGATTCTGAATTTTCTGATGGAAAATGGACAGCGAAAGAGGCGCTGGCGTGAGCTTCCCCCTGTGGCTGTTGGTCGTGTTATGGGCGACGGAGTCGGGCCGCATTGGTTGTTCCTTGTGGCATGATAGGTTTTCATTATAATACTCGACAGGAAACATTCTCACATAACCTCCAATCCACGGGGGCGTGCGTCAGAAAATTGGGAGAATCTTCTAAACACAAAGGCGGAAAGGGCGCAAAATCGTCAAGAATTCTTCCTTGGTGTACCTGGTGGCCTTCGTGTTTGGTCTTTTTAAAATTTGTGACGCACACTCCCATCCCCGTGCTAGAATTCAGGGTGAAAATGCACACCGATCATGCTCCTCAACCTGAAGTAAGCCAACCTCACATCGTCTCTGTCCGCGGCCTGGTGGAATTTATATTGCAGGCGGGCGATTTGACAGCTGGTGGGTTCCAACGGCGCGATCGCGCCCAGCTTGGCACAAGAGGCCATCAGCGCGTACAGCGCTCCCGCCCGGAAGGCTATGAAGCCGAAGTGGAGATCGCTTATCAAGTCGAAGGCGCAGACCCACCTTTGGAAATACGAGGGCGGATCGATGGACTGTACGCCAATAAAGCGCCGGTGATCCTTGAAGAGATCAAAACCACCACGCTGAGCCTGGAGCATGTGAACGGGGAGCACAATCCACTGCATTGGGCGCAGGCCAAATGCTATGCGTATATGTACGCCCGTCAGCAGCATGCCGATGAGATTGGCATTCACCTGACCTATTATCATTTGGACAGCGAGGAGGAAAAAACCTTCGAGCGCCGCTTTACGCTGGTCGAATTGGAAACCTTTTTCCGCGACCTGGTCACTCCTTATCTGGACTGGTTTCGAAAGGTTTATGCCAGGCAAGCCGGGCGCGACCAATCGATTCGAGACCTCGAATTTCCCTATGACGATTACCGCCCGGGCCAGCGGGAAATGGCGGTTGCGGTCTATAAAGCCATCCAGGCGAACGATCGCCTGTATGTCCAATCCCCGACAGGCGTGGGGAAGACCATCGCAACCCTGTTTCCGTCGGTGAAAGCACTGGGGCAGGGGCTGGCCGCCAAAATCTTTTACCTGACAGCCAAAACTTCGGGACGCCTGGTGGCAGAAAAGGCGCTGGAGGATATGCGCCAGGCTGGTTTGCAGATCAGAAGCGTGACCCTGACGGCCAAGGAAAAGATCTGCTTTTGTCCACCGGTCAACTGCGACCCGGATGTGTGTGTCTTTGCCCGTGGTTACTTCGATAAAGTAAAAGTGGCGCTGGGGGAAATCGAAAGCCGCCAGGCGTTTACCCGCCCGGTCATCGAGGAGATTGCCCGCACGTATGAGATCTGTCCGTTTGAGTTTTCATTGGACCTGGCTTTGTGGGTCGATTGCATTATCTGCGATTACAACCATGTATTCGATCCGCGAGTCTATCTGCATCGTTTTTTTGACTTCCCCACGGAATCGTATATCTTCCTGGTCGATGAAGCGCACAATCTGCCGGATCGGGCCAGGGCCATGTATTCGGCTGAACTGGAGAAAGCAACAGTCCTGCGCCTTCAGCGCACCCTGAAACCGCACTTGCCCGCATTGGCCAAAAAACTGGGCGCGATCAATAAGACCCTGCTGGAGAAACGCAAAGCCTGCCAGGCAGAGGGCGTGGAAGCGCTGGTGGAGCAGGAGCCTCCCGAAGCGCTGCTCAAGGTTGTCCGGGAATTCAGTCAAAAGGCGGAAGACTGGCTGGTTCTGAATCAGCCGGCCGAGTTTAGGCAGGAATTGTTGGAGTTTTATTTCCTGTGCAGTAACTATCTGCGCACGGCTGAATATTTCGATACTTTCTATGTGTCCTACTTCGAGCGGCAGGGGCAGGGCGATCTCAAAGCGAAATTATTCTGCCTGGATCCTGCTCCCATGCTGGCCGCCCCGCTGGAGCGCAGCCGGTCGACCCTCTTTTTCTCGGCGACGCTACTGCCGATGGATTACTTCATGAAGCTCCTGACCGGCGCGGCGGAGCATCCCAAGCGAATCTTCCCCTCTCCATTCCCGGTGGAGAATGTCAGCCTGCTGATCCACAACGGGATATCCACCAAATATGCGCAGCGGGCGGATTCCTATGCGGCAATTGCCTCTGCGATTGAATCCGTCTGCAGCGCGCACCTGGGCAATTATTTGGTTTTCTTCCCGTCCTATGCCTATCTGTCTGCGGTGCTGGAACAGCTCAAGGAAAGGCTGCCGGAAAGCCAGCTTCTCGTCCAGGATCGGGGTATGACGGAGGCGGAGCGCGAGTCCTTCCTGGCACAGTTTTCAGCCGGCAATCAGGAGACGCTGATCGGGTTGGCTGTCATGGGCGGCATCTTTGGGGAGGGGATCGACCTGGTGGGGGAACGCTTGATCGGCGCTGTGGTGATCGGGGTGGGGGTGCCACAAATCTGCCTGGAGAATGATTTGATCAAGGAGTATTTTGACCGCCAAAACGTCAGCGGTTTTGCCTATGCCTACCAATATCCAGGTTTCAACCGGGTGCTGCAGGCGACCGGTCGGGTCATTCGCACGGAGGTGGATCGGGGCATCATCGTCTTGATCGATGAGCGTTTTACCCATCCCCGGTACCGCCATTTGTTTCCCGCCCACTGGCGTGGATTTCAAGTCGTGCAGAAGGACAGCGAGATCAAGGATAAACTGGCGCGCTTCTGGTCGCAAGAGTAAAGGGATTGCAGTTCGATCTGTGGCCAGTCATGTTCAATACCAAACGCGATATGAGCAGCTATCAGGCACCCTATCTGGAAGACCAGGCGGATGGTTTCCTGGGAGAGGATCAGGGTGAGATCGATATGTGTTTTGGGGGAACGCATCGTTTTGTCGTTCACATCAATTCCAGTAAACAACCTTTGGTTGGGGCTACGGGCTGGTGCGCGCAAGGGGAAGAAACGTTGAAGCAAAATCTGGACAAAATTCAATTCGAAATGACTGTGAACGGACAGCCTGTGAACCTGCAACAGGTTTATAAAAGCAGGCTCTCTGGCATTTTGCGTGGCAACCCCCAAATGTAGGGCGCACTTTTGGCTATTATGCGGTTTTTCCTAAAAAGCTCCCCATATTTAGCCGCACCACACGAAATCCTAAAGACCCACCCTGTTAAGCCTGTCCTGCCGATGGTTGAAAGACGGCCTGAGACTTTCTGCCATCCATTGAGAGCGACGGCGAGTATCATTGAACCCATCTTATCCCGCGGAGGAGTCAATGAATTCGAAATTGAAGAAAAACATCGCACTCATCGCCGTCAACATCCTGTTTTCCTGGATGATCCTGCCGTTGTTGATCCCGCCTTTCCAGCTTTATTCTCCCGCCCAACTGATCGAGGTACTCTTTTGGCAGGGCGTCGGGACGGTGGGATGGCCCCTGGCGCTGGCGGGAGGTTTTCTCAACTTTCTCCTGCAGAGCAGTGTGGACGGTTTGGGAAACTTGTTGATCGTTTTGGTCTATCCCGCCCTGTTGGTCCTGTTCATTCGCGTGTGGATGGCAAAATATTGGTGGTGGGAAATCGTCCTGCTGCACGTGCTGGTCACCCTGTCCTTTGCCGCCGTTTGGGTTCAGGTCCTGAATGGATATGATTTCATGGTCGGATGAACTGGATTGCCCCGCGTTGACGCTTTCTTCTGGATGTGTCATCCTGAGCGCAGCGAAGGATCTCTAAAATCTGGCTCTCTGGGATTACGTGGGGTAAAACCCAGCTTTACCACAGAGTACACAGAGAGCACGGAGTTTTTTACAGATTTTCTCCGTGGTTGGATGATGGGCAAGCCCGCCATATTCGGTTTGTGTCATGCTCCCGATGCCCTTCGGGAGGGCGACACATTCTTATTTTTTCTTCAAGGTGGCAACTTGCGTTAAGTACCGCGCATCGACTCGTACAGTGGTTTAAGACGGTCGTACATTTTCTTATACACGCCATGATACAAGCCATTGTATCGGGCGTGTGTTTTTTCATTCGGTTCGAACGTGTCGCGGATGTGGGTCATCTCGCGGATGGCGCTGGGGAAATCCTTGTGGAGGCCGACGCCGACGGCCGCGTCGATGGCGGCGCCCAGGCCCGAGGCTTCGTAGACGTGCGGACGCGAGGCGGGCAGGCCGAAGACATCCGCGGTCAGTTGCAGGGCCGCATCCGATTGGCTGCCGCCGCCTGCGACGCGCAGCTCGGTGATGCGCACGCCGCTGCGTTTCTCGGTCCGCTCGGAGGCTTCGCGCAGGGCGTAGGCCAGCCCTTCGAGGATGGCGCGATAAAGATGGGCGCGGGTATGCACGTCGCTGAAGCCGATGACCGCGCCGCGCGCTTCAGGCCCGGGGAAGACCAGACCGGGCGACCAGTACGGTTGCAGGATCAAACCTTCCGAGCCGGGCGGGACGGCGCGCACGAGTTCATCGAACAGGGCTTCGGGTTCGATCTGGCGCTGGTCGGCGATGGTCTGTTCGCGCAGGCCGAATTGCTGTTTGAACCAGGTCACCATCCAATAGCCGCGGTTGATGCCGATCTCGAAATTGTAGGCGGCGGGCACGGCGGCGGGATAGGGCGGCAGGAGCGGAATGACTTCGATGTATTTTTTGTGCGTAGTGTTGATGGTGGCGGTCGTGCCGTAGCTCAGGCAGGCGACGTGCGGTTCGAGGCAGCCCGCGCCGAGGACTTCGGTGGCTTTGTCGGCGGCGGCGGCGATGAGCGGGAGTCCCTGTGGGATGCCGGTGGCAGAGGCGGCTTCGGCGGAGATTCCACCCAGGGGCGACGCCGCAGGAATCAGGTCAGGCAGGAGGCGCTTGTCCATCGGGACGGCCTGCCATTTCCAATCCCAGGATTTGGCCCAGGTCAGCGCCTTGTAATCGAAGGGGATGTATCCTACCTGGCTTGAAACCGAATCAACGAATTGACCGACGAGCCGATAGACGAGGTACCCCGATAACAGCAGATATTTATGCGTCTGGTTCCAGACTTCGGGCTGGTGCGTGCGAATCCAGTTGGCCTCCGCTTCGGCTTGGAGATAGGCCACCGTTTCGGACGCGCCTGCCACGGCGAACGCCGCGCCCCATAATCCGCCGACAGGTTTGAGGCCTTCGGTGCGGCGCTGGTCGAGCCAGATCATGGCGGGACGCAGCGGCTTGCCGTTCTTGTCCACGTTGACGACCGTGCCGCGCTGTGCCGTGACCGCAACCGCCGCGATGGAGGATTTGTCCATGCCCTGTGCCCACAATCCGTGGCAGGCATCGCAGATGGCGCGCCAGAAGACTTCGGGATCCTGTTCGGCCAGGCCGGGCGCGGTGGAGTAGTACGGCTCGATGGGGATGCGCTGCATGAAGAGCAGCTTCCCGCGCGGGTCGAATACAAGCGCTCGGACGGATTGCGTGCCGTTGTCGATGGCGAGGATGTTTTCGGGCATGATGTCTCCTTGCAGTGCGGACTCCAAAGTCTCCAGACTTTGGAGTAATGAGTTGAGCGGTCAAAAGTCTGGAGACTTTTGACTCCGTGCTCAGTTATTTAACCCGTAAGCGCGTTTCCATAATTTAGTGTATTCGTTTGCTTCCTTGACCCAGCGATCATCATTCCAACCGAGTTCAGGCTGGACGATGGCGCGGATGCGTGGAAGCAAGTCCAGTCCGCCGTGGGGCGCCAGCAGGCCGAGGCGCACACGGCGCAGCAGCAAATCGTCGAGGTGGAGGACGCCTTCGGCGCGGGCGGCCTGGCGCAATTCCTCCCAGAAGTAGGGTGTATTGGGAATGATTTCATGCGCGCAATCGGCTGCGAACAGTGCCGCTGATTGTATCCCATAGCGGGCGAACAATCGCATTTGTTGGGCGGGATGCAGGCTGGAATCTTTTAACAGAACCTCGGTTTCGGGCGGGAAGGCATCCAGCACGGGTGTGTTGACGTCAAAGTCCACTGGTCCCAGATATTTGCGGGCCATCTTGAGCGCGTCGCGCGCCATGATGCGGAAGGTGGTCAGCTTGCCGCCGCTGACGGTCAGCAGGCCGTGCTCGTCCCAGATGGCATGCTCGCGCGATTCCTTCGACGGGTCGGCCTTGCCCGTGTTGACCACGGGACGCAGGCCCGAGAACGTGGACATGACATCCTTGAAGTCGAATTCCTGCGCAGGGAAGACGAAGCGCAGCGCCTCCATCAAATACTCCGCTTCGGAAGAACTGATGGATGGGTCGGTTTGGATGTTCGACTTGTGGTCGACGTCGGTCGTGCCGAAGAGGATCGCGCCCTCCCAGGGAATCGCCATCACGGGTCGCCCATCGCGCGGATGCAGGAACGAGACTGCGCGCGTGATGGGCAGACGTTGGAACGGCAAGACCAAATGACTCCCGCGCAGCGGGCGCATGCGTGGTTTCTGCTTAATTGCGCCGCGCAGTTCATCGGCCCAGGCACCTGTGGCGTTGATGACCACCTTCGCGCGGACTTCAGCCTGGCGTTCCACTTCGCCAGAGGTATCGCGCAGGACAACGCCGCAAACCTGTCCGCTTTGATTTTTCAACAACGAATCGACGCGCGCATAGTTCAGCGCCACGCCACCGTTGGCGACCGACTCGCGCAGAAGACGCAAGACCAGGCGCGCATCGTCGGTGTTGGCGTCGAAGTAGCGGTAGCCGCTGCGCAGCGCGGGCGTGGTCAACGGCGGACAAAGCTCGCGCATGTCGTCCAGGTCGTAGGAGCGGTGAGTCCATTGTCCCGCCATGATGTCGTAGAGGGTCAGCCCCGCGCCGAAGACCCAGCCTGGCATTTTGTCGCCTTTGAGGCAGGGATACAAAAAGCCGAGGCGGTTGACCAGTCCGCGGCCCTGCTTGAGTAGGTATTCGCGTTCACGCACCGATTCCAGCGTGACCTTGATCTGTGCATTTTTCAAATAACGCAGACCGCCGTGTACCATCTTCGAGGAGCGGCTGGAGGTGCCCGAAGCGAAATCGTCCGCTTCGACCAGCAGGGCGCGCAGTTTGGCATGCGACGCCTGGCGCAGAATCCCTGCGCCCGTGATGCCGCCGCCGATGATGATCAAATCCCAGGGCTGGTTCAGTTCAGCCCAAATGTTGTTGCGCCAACCATGTGTCCATTGCATAAAAATTCTCACTTCCATGTCATTGCGAGGAGCGAAGCGACGAAGCAATCTCAAGGTAATATGGAGATTGCTTCGTCGGGGAGAGCGCCCTCCTCGCAATGACATCAAACAAGTTTTCCCGGGTTCATCATCCCATCGGGATCGAACGAGCGGATGACCGCGCGCATGGCATCCATGCCGAGCGCGCCTTTTTCGGCGGGCAGGTAGGGCGCGTGATCCACGCCGACGCCGTGCTGGTGTGTGATCGTCCCGCCATATTTTTGCAGGGTCAGGCTGGCCGTATGTTTCATGTCCTGCCAGCGGGCGAGCATCTCGTCGGGGTCGGGAGTGCGCCTGAACAGATAGGTGGTGTAGATGCTCGCGCCGTCGCGATAGACGTGCGAGAGATGCGAGAAGGCCAGCACGTTTTCGTTGTGTTTCGACATCGCGTCCACGATGGACTGCAGGATGGCCTTCGACGCCTCGCGCACCTGCGACCACGGCAGCGCGGTCTCGAGTGTGTCGATGGCCACGCCCCTTTCCCAGAGTGTATTGCGCAGGTACGGTGACAGGAAGCGGCTGTTCTCCCAGGTGTGCCCGACGATGGTTCCCACAAAGAGTCCGCCATGTTTGCGGCAAACCGCCGCCACGTCGCCCCGCGTGCGGTTGAACTGTTTGCGTGAACCCGTCACACCGAAAACCATCAGGCAGCGCGTGTCGCCGTAACCGATGACCCGCAGGCCGCGATCCGCCAGGCCCACCCAACTCTTGCCCGAGAGGATCAGCGTAGTCTCGGTCTCGAGCGGATTGCTCAGCCGCAGCATCGACACGGGCAATTCGCTTTGGACGATTTCCCGCACCGCATCCGAGCCCTGCTCCCAGTAGGGGAAGAAGACGCCGAAGAAGGATTCCACCTCGGGTAAAGGCCTCACGCGGACTTTGGCCTGAGTCACCACCCCCAGCCGCCCCTCCGACCCGAGCACCATCTCGCGCACATCCATCCCCGCCGCGGAGGCGGGCACGGGTTTCATCTCCAGCAGTCCGCGCGGAGTCTCCATCAGTCCGCCCGCAAAGAGCGCTTCGATCTTGCCGTAGCGGTAGGATTGCTGTCCGCTGGAGCGGGTGACGATCCAGCCGCCCAGCGTGGAATATTCGAACGATTGCGGGAAGTGCCCGAGAGTGTATCCGCGCGCCTTAAGTTGTTCTTCGAGCTGCGGCCCCGCCACGCCCGCCTGGAAATTCGCCAGCCGACTCGTTTCATCGAGATCGAGCAGCCTGGTCATCTTTTCGAGCGAGAGACTCAGCACGGGCCTGTCGTTCGGGCAGGGCGTGATGTGACCCACCACACTCGTCCCGCCGCCGTAGGGGATGACCTGCGCGCCTGCGTCCCTGGCGTATTTCAGCAAGCCGCGCACGTCTTCGTCCGTTTCAGGGAAGGCCACGCCATCAGGGAAGGAGTTGACGCGGCCATAGCGCAGGTCGACCCAATCGTGCATCGACTGTCCGCGCGCGTGCATCAGCCGCTCCCCGGCGGAGACATCCACCAACGGATGGGCAGGTAAACGGGATCCGCCCACAGCGGCGAGGACGGTCTCTTTGGCGGCATCCGGTACGGGCGTGAGCTGTCCGAGGCGCTTCGTCAAATATTCCAGGGCAGAGGGCGGCACAGGATAATCCGTGCTCACGTTTCCCCATCCATTCCAGCGTTTCATGGGTTCTCCTTGAATCAAAGACCCTAAAGGTTTTAAAAACCTTTAGGGTCTGATACTCTTCTTCCACAGCGCAAGGCTTTCGTTCATCACGTCGCGCGTCAGGGTTTCGGCTTTGAGGTGGGCGCCCCGCCTGGCACAGGTCAACAACTCGGCGTAATAGGCGCGCGAGCGATTGCGATTTTCGGCGGAGACAAAATAATGCGCGCCCATGAGCTGGTACAAATCCTGGAAACTGTTGAGCAGCAATCGGAAGATGGGATTTCCCGCGCGCAAGGTGAGCAGGTGATGCAATTCCCAGTCGGCGCTGGCGAATGCCTCGGGGGTATCTTCGAGTTCGGCCAGCGTCGCGAGAAATGCGGCGATCTCGGCGTGAGCCTGCTCCACGGCCTGACGGGTATAGGCGGGCGCCAGCAGGGTGCGGATCTCCAGCAGGTGGGCGACGAAATCGGACGTCTGTTGCGAGGGTATTTGCGCCAGGATGGACAGCACGCCCATGTTTCCCTCCAGCCAGTAATCGCGGACACGGGTGGGTTTGCCGTGCTGGATGTCGAGCCAGCCGTCGCGGGCGAGACGCTGCAGGGCTTCGCGCAGGGTGGGGCGGGTGACGCCGATCTGCGCGGCCAGGTCACGCTCGCCGGGCAGGCTGCTGTTGACAGCGAAATGCCCGCTCAGAATCGCGTCGAGCAAACGCTGCTCGGCGATCCCGGCGGGTTTTTGGATGGGGTTCCATTCGTTCATGTTACTCCTTGCTGGTAAGTGGTCTGACCAGTTGGATTATACAACAGGAGGGGATGTTTTTCAACCACCCCATCGATATTCAACTTTCGCGTTGCGGGATTACAATCGGGGGCGATATTGTCTTGCCGCTGCCGTGCAGCCGCACATGGAGAAAATGCGCGGTGGAGAGAGCCACTTTTCCTTTGGAGAATCGATCATGATCTTTGATACCCTCGACAACCTGGCCCGCTACGACGGCCTCGGCCACAACCTGCCCCGCGCGCTGAAATTCCTGGCGGAAACCGACCTGGCAACCCTGCCCATCGGCCGCATCGACATCGACGGCGATGACCTGTATGCGATGACGCAGGAGTACCTCACCAAGCCTGCCGAACAGGGCAAATGGGAGGCGCACCGCAAGTACATCGACATTCAGTACGTGATTGGCGGAACAGAGCGCATGGGGTTCGCCAACCTGCGCACCATGCAGGTGGGGGAGTATGTCCCTGAGAGGGATTTCCTGTCCATGAACGGAACAGGCAGCTTCGTGGATGTCTTCGCGGGTTCGTTCGTCATCTTCTTCCCCGAGGATGGTCACATGCCCTGCCTGTGCGCGGACGAACCGCAGCAGGTCAGGAAGGTTGTCTTGAAGGTGAAGGTCTAGTTCCCGTCTTTCACCTTTAATAGATCCGTCAGCACCTGAAACGTTTCCGACATGTTGATTTTCTCCGGCTCCAACAGCCATTGCACCTGCAAGCCATCCATCATGGCGAAAATCATCACCACCAATGTTTCAGCAGGAATATCCGAGCGGACTTCGTTGGCCTGTTGGGCCCGGATAATCCCCTGGACCATATTTTGGCGCGAGCGCTGGTAGCGTTCGATAAAAAATGTGTGCGCCGGGTGATCCTGTGAAACGCCCTCCGCCACCAGCAGGGTAAACAACTGCACCAGGCCGGGCACCGTTTCGTTGTGTTCCACCAGCTCGATGCTTGCTTCGAGAAAGTGCTTGCCGTTTTTTTGCAGGGTGGCATGCAGGCGCTCACCGTCGATGCGGTCACGCTCTTTGAGCACTTCCATCAAAAGGTGGGTCTTGCTGGGGAAGTGGTGCAGGAGACCCGGCTCGGTCAGGTTGGCGGCCTTGGCAATGTCGGCCAATTTGGTGCCGCGAAAGCCCTGGCGGGCGAAAAAATCTATGGCGGCCTGTGTGATTTTCTCGCGGCTGGCGCGGGTGCGTTCCGCCTGTGTGCGACGGGGAGTTTGCAGCTTTGTCATAATCCAATTATACGTCAAAAATGATAACTTACCTACCTTGTATTAGGTAAGTTTGTACAGTAAAATAACCCCAAAATTTCAAGAAATCTTCGAACAAAAGGTTCCTTCAAATCACCACGAGGAGAATTCCCCTTGAATATGTGGACCCGGGTTAAGCAATATCCCAAAATCGGCCTCGTTATTTTGGCTTACGTGGCTTTCATCTCTTTGGGGATGCCGGACGGCCTGTTGGGGGTGGCCTGGCCATCGATCCGAACCAGTTTTTCCATTCCCCTGGATGCGATTGGGATGCTGCTGACAGCGGCTGTGACGGGGTACATGACCTCCAGCTTTCTAAGCGGCCCCCTGATTACGCGTTTGGGCGTCGGCCGGGTTCTGGCGGCGAGCTGCGCCCTGACCGGGGTGGCGCTGATCGGTTACACCTTCGTCCCGTTCTGGTGGATGATGGTGCTGCTGGGCGTGGTGGCGGGTCTGGGGGCGGGCGCAATCGATGCCGGTCTCAACACCTACGTCGCGGCGCATTTTGGCGAGGGATTGATGCAGTGGCTGCACGCCAGTTATGGGATCGGCGTGACGCTCGGCCCGATTATCATGACCATTGCATTGACCTCCCTGAATTCGTGGCAGGTGGGCTATCGCGTGGTGGGCGGCTTCCAGATTGCGCTGGCGACCTGCTTTGTCCTGACCCTGGCGATGTGGAACAATAAAGACACCTCCGCCGCGAACGATGAACCCAAACGTCTGACCGATTACAAAACGCCGATGGGCGAAACGCTGCGCCAGCCCCTGGTGTGGCTGAGCGCGCTGTTGTTCTTTATGTACTGCGGCGCGGAGGTGGCGCTCGGCACCTGGACCTACAGCCTGCTGATCGAGTCGCGCGGCATTGCCCCGGCTGTCGCCGGTCTGTGGGCGGGCAGCTACTGGGCCACCTTTACCATCGGACGGGTGGTGGCGGGTCTGTATGCCAAACGGGCGGGAGTCAACCTGTTGGTGCTGGGCGGCCTGGGCGGGGCCGCTCTGGGCGCAGTCCTGCTGTGGTGGAATCCCTTCAGCGCGGCCAGCCTGGTCGGCGTGGCCTTGATCGGATTTTCCATCGCGCCCATTTTCCCCGCGTTGATGTCGGGCACCAGTCAGCGGGTGGGGGAACATTTTGCCGCCAACACGATCGGCCTGCAAATGGCTGCGACCGGTTTGGGCACGGCGGTCATCCCCAGCCTGGTGGGCGTCCTGGCGCGCCAGGTTTCGCTGGAAGTCATTCCCGTCTGCCTGCTGGTCCTGTTTTTGAGTCTGTTCGGACTGTATCGGATATCGATGAAATAACCATAAGGAGCACTTCATGAACGCGGATATCAAATCCCTCGTTGCCCAAATGACCCTCGAAGAGAAAGCTGCGCTCTGCACGGGCGCCAGCCATTGGACGACCACGCCCGTGGATCGTCTGGACATTCCCGAAATGGTCGTCTCGGACGGTCCGCACGGCGTGCGCCGTGTGCCCGATGTCCACTCGATCAGCCAGAAGAGCCTGCCTGCCACCTGCTTCCCGACCGCCTCCTGCCTGGCCTCCACCTGGGACGTGGACCTGCTCCGTGAAATGGGCAATGCCCTGGCCGAGGAATGCATCGCCCTGAACGTGGACGTGTTGCTCGGCCCCGGCGCCAACATGAAGCGCTCCCCGCTGGGCGGCCGCAACTTCGAATATTTTTCCGAGGATCCCTTCCTGGCCGGGGAACTGGCCGCCAATTTCATTAATGGTATTCAGGGCAGGGGCGTGGGCACCTCGCTCAAGCATTATGCTGCCAACAACCAGGAATTCCAACGCTTCAGCATCAGCGCCGAAGTGGACGAACGCGTCCTGCGCGAGATCTACCTGCCCGCCTTCGAGAAGGCCGTCAAACAGGCCCAGCCCTGGACGGTGATGTGCTCGTACAACAAGGTCAATGGCACCTTCGCCTCGGAGCATTACCACCTGTTGACCGAGATCCTCAAGAACGAGTGGGGCTTCGAAGGTCTGGTCGTCTCGGACTGGGGCGCGGTGCGTGACCGCGTGGCCGCGCTCAAAGGCGGCCTGGACTGGGAAATGCCCGGCCCGCAGGAGCGGCGCGTCAAGGCGGTGGTCGAGGCGGTGCGCGCTGGCGAGTTGGACGAGGCCATTCTGGATGAGTCTGTGCGGCGTATTCTGACCATCGTCTTCAAGGCCAAACAGACGCCCAAGAACGGCGCCTTTGACGTGGATGCGCATCACGAGCTGGCGCATCAGATCGCGGTGGAGGGCATGGTGCTGCTCAAGAACGACGGCCTCCTGCCGCTCCAGGGACAGCAGCACATCGCGGTGATCGGCCGCTCGGCGGAAAACGCCCACTTCCAAGGCGGCGGCAGCTCGCACATCAACCCGACGCGGGTCTCGGTTCCGTTCAAAGAGTTCAAGGCCCAGGCGGGGAACGCGGAAGTGACCTACGCCGAAGGCTATCCCACCGACAACTCCTTCCGCCAGGACATGATCGACCAGGCCGTGACGCTGGCCCAATCCGCGGATGTGGCTGTGCTGTACATCGCCCTGCCCACCTTCAAGGAATCCGAAGGCTATGACCGCACCGACCTCGACCTGACCGACCAGCAGATCGCGCTAATCAAGGCCGTGGCCAAAGTCCAGCCGAAGACGGTCGTGGTGCTGAACAACGGCGCGCCCGTCGCCATGAGCGCCTGGATCGATGATGTGTCCGCCGTGCTCGAGTCGTGGATGATGGGCCAGGCGGGCGGCGCGGCAATTGCCGACGTGCTGTTCGGAAAAGTTAATCCGTGCGGTAAGCTAGCCGAGACCTTCCCGCTCAAGCTGGCCGACACACCCGCCCACATCAACTGGCCGGGCGAGGCGGGCAGGGTGCAGTATGGCGAAGGCCTGTTCATCGGTTATCGCTATTACGACGCGAAGAGTTTGCCCGTCCTATTCCCCTTCGGCTACGGCTTGAGCTATACCAGCTTTGCCTATGGCAACCCGAAAGTGTCGGCCTCCCGATTCAAGGATGTGGATGGGCTGACGGTCACGGTGGATGTGACCAACACTGGCAAGGTGGCGGGCAAGGAAATCGTCCAGGTCTACGTGCATGATCAGAAGTCCGCGCTGGTGCGGCCCGGGAAGGAACTGAAGGGCTTCGCCAAGGTGGAACTTCAGCCGGGCGAGACCAAATCCGTTTCGATCCAACTGGACTTCCGCGCCTTTGCCTATTACCATCCCAAACACAAACAGTGGGTCACGGAGGACGGCGAGTTCGACCTCCTGATTGCGGCTTCCGCAACGGATGTCCGTCACTCGCTGACCGTCACCCTTGAATCGACCCTGAACCTGCCCTGCCTCCTGGACATGGAATCAACCATTCGCGAGTGGATGGATGATCCGCGCGGCAGGCTTGTGTTCGGAGTCTTCTACGAGCAACTGGAGTCCGAGTTCCGCAAGATCTTTGGCGGCGGCGGAGAATTTTCCGATGATGAAGGCGGGATCGGCATGGATGTCATGGATATGATGGGCGACATGCCGCTGGTGAGCGTCCTGATGTGGCAGCAGGACGCGCTGCCCATGCATCCCGAGGACATCGTGGCCGGCTTCCTTGCGCAGGCTCACAGCCTGAAATGAGTTGGAATGGCCATCGCGGGTTTCGCATCTGCGATGGCCTTTTTTCACCCCCCCCGACGTGGAATGCTCTTTGCCAATGCATGACTGGAATATTGGCAAAGGAAAGCAGGATGAAGTGGCAACCTCCTTTTTCGTGTTGACCAGGATTTTTTCGAACCCGTTGTCCAACGTGTTTCAGAAAAAGTTAACTCTGCGGTCCGCCGACCCGTTATTCATTATTTTTGTCACGCATCTGCTGTTGAGCCTGGCCTGCCTGCCGCTTGTTCTTTACATTCAACCGCTGCATTTGCGCGGACCGTTCTGGGGGTACATCCTGATTTGCGCCATGCTGGCGATTGCTGGAAATACCTTGATCGTGGCGGCCCTCAGGTCGGCGGATCTCTCGGTGCTGGGTCCCATCAACGCCTATAAATCCATCCTCAGCCTCCTGCTGGGAACGGTCATCCTGGGCGAATTCCCAACCTTGATGGGTGTTGTCGGTGTCCTGCTGATTCTCTTCGGCAGTTACTTCATCATGGACAGGGATCCCGCCCAGCCGCAGCAGGGGATGCTCGTCCAATTCCTGAAGAACCCGGGCGTCCGCCTGCGCTTTGCAGCCCTGATCCTGTCGGCCACGGAGGCCATCTTTCTCAAGAAGGCGGTGCTGTTGTCTTCGCCGCTGGTTACCTTCATTTTCTGGTGCATCCTGGGAGTTCCGCTGGCTGTGACCGCGATGTTATATCTGGTGAAAAACGGTTTTCAGGGCGGGATGTCCACCCTGCGGCACAACACGAGGATCTACCTGCTCCTGGCCGTGACCACCGGGTTGATGCAGCTATCCACCCTGTACACGTTCAACCTGTTGCAGGTCGGGTACTCGCTGGCGCTCTTTCAAACCTCCACGCTCCTGAGCGTTTTGTTTGGCTATCGCTTCTTCCAGGAAAAACACATTGCCCGCAGGCTGCTCGGCGCGGTCATCATGATCGCCGGCGCGGTCTGCATCCTCACATTTGGCACACGTGCCTGATATTTCATCCAGCCGCCCTGCGCGGATAAAAAAAAACAGGAGATACAACCATGCTCAATCTCAAAGCAAAACCCTTCAACCTGTCCGCCGCCGATATCCGGTGGGTTCAATCCACCCTGGCGGGCATGGATTTGGCGACCAAGGTCGGCCAGCTCTTTTGCCTGGTGATCGTCAATCCCGATCCCAATGACACCCTGCAAAAGATGCGCGAGGCGGGCGTCAAGCCGGGCGGATACATGTCGCGGCCCTTCCCGGGCGCGCAGGTGCAGAGTCTGTACCGCTTGCTGCAAGAACAGGCTGAAATTCCGCTGCTGCTGGCCGCCAACCTCGAAAAGGGCGGCGACGGGATCGCGATGGATGGGACGGCCTACGGCACCCAGCTCCAAATCGCCGCCACCGACGATGAGACGATGGCCTACCGCCTCGGCCTGATCGCCGGACGGGAAGGCCGCGCCGTGGGCTGCAACTGGGCCTTCGCCCCGGTGCTCGACATCGATTACAACTTCCACAATCCCATCACCAACACCCGCACCTACGGTTCCAATCCCGAGCGCGTGCTGCGCATGGCGCGCGAATACATGCGCGGCTTGCAGGAGAGCGGCCTGGCCGTCTCCATCAAGCACTGGCCCGGTGACGGCGTGGATGGCCGCGACCAGCACCTCGTCACCAGCGTCAACACGCTGTTGGTCGAGGACTGGGATGCGACCTACGGGATGATCTACCAGGGCATGATCGACGCGGGCGCCGAGACCGTCATGTCGGCGCACATCATGCAGCCCGCCTACACCCGTAAACTGAACCCGGGCATCCAGGATGTCGACATCATGCCTGCCTCGCTTTCGCCCGAATTGAACATCCAGCTGCTGCGCGAACAGATGGGCTTCAACGGCCTGGTCGTGACCGACGCCACTTCGATGGCCGGCATGACCTCCGCCATGCCGCGCGAGAAGGCTGTGCCCGCCTCCATCATGGCTGGCAACGACATCTTCCTGTTCACCGTCAACCTCAAGCAGGATTACGAATTCATGCTCAAGGGCGTCGAAACGGGCGCGCTGACGATGGAGCGACTCGATGAAGCTGTGACGAACATCCTGGCCTTCAAGGCTTATCTCAAGCTGCACACGCGCAAGGCTGAAGGAACCCTTGTCCCGGACGAGTCGGCCCTGTCGATCCTGAACTGCGAGGAGCACCGCGCCTGGGCGCGTGAATGCGCCGACAAGGCCGTGACCCTGGTCAAGGATACCCAGGCCCTGCTGCCGTTGACAGTGGAAAAGCACAAGCGCATCCTGCTCTACGTGCTGGGCGACGCGGGCGGCTACATGGACGAGGGCGGCGGCATCAATACGAAGTTCATCCAGCGCCTGGTCGAGAACGGCTTTGAGGTCGAGAAGTTCGACTACTCCCAACTCAGCGGCATGAACATGTGGAACAGTGTCCTGATGACCGATCCGCTCGGGCGGCTGAAGAACTACGACCTGGTGCTGTACTTTGCCAGCCTCAAGACCGCCAGCAACCAGACCACCGTGCGCATCAACTGGGCGCAGCCGATGGGCGCGGATGTGCCCAAGTTCGTGCATGACATCCCGACCCTGTTCGTTTCGGTCGACAATCCCTACCACTTGCAGGATGTGCCGATGGTCAAGACCTTCGTCAACGGCTACACCTCCAGCCAATACGTGGTGGATGCGCTGGTCGAAAAGCTGTTGGGCAAATCGCCCTTCAAGGGCATCAACCCCATCGATCCGTTCTGCGGATTGTGGGATGCGAAGTTATAGCCGCGGGTCTGCATGAGCGATCAACCCAGCGCGTACAAATGGTACATCCTGACCCTGGTCGTCCTGACCAATATGTTCGTTGTCGCCATGCCTGCAATGGGCATGTCGGTGCTGGCCAAGGAGATCTCGCAGGATTTGGGGCTGAACCTCGTCCAGGTGGGGATCGTCTGGGGTGTGGGGTCGCTGCCCGCCATCCTGACCAGCCTGCTGGGCGGGGTGATCGGCGATAAATTCGGCCCCAAGCGCGTGCTGATCGTCTGCAGCCTGGCGGCGGGGCTGTTGGGCGCGGCGCGCGGCCTGGCCGCGGATTTCGTCTCGATGACCGTAATCGTGATCCTGCTGGGGGCGCTGATTCCCTTCGTAGCCATGAACGGCATCAAGACGGCCGGACAGTGGTTCCCCGCCCATCAACTGGGACTGGCCAACGGCCTGGTCTCGATGGGCATGGCCCTCGGCTTCCTGCTCGGCTCGATGTTCAGCGCCACCACCTTCTCGCCCCTGCTGGGCGGCTGGCGCAACGTGTTGATCGTCTATGGGCTGATCGGCGCGGCCTTCAGCCTGCCCTGGTTCTTCACACGCACCCTGCCAGGCCTGCGCGTCGAAGGCGGGATGTCCATGCGCGATGCGGTGCAGCACGTTGTCCGCTTGAAGAATGTCTGGCTGTTGGGCCTGACGCTCTTTGGGGTGGGAAGCTGCATCCAGGGCATCCTGGGCTATTTGCCGCTCTACCTGCGCGGCATCGGCTGGGAAGCCGTCCGCGCCGACGGGGCGCTCTCGGCCTTCCACACCATCAGCATGGTCTTCGTCCTGCCGATTGCGCTCTGGTCCGACCGCCTGGGGTCGCGCAAGAACCTGCTCCTGATCGCCACGCTGCTGGTGGCGGGCGGCGCGGGCTTGTTGAGCTTCGCCAGCGGCAACGTGATCTGGCTGGCGGTCCTGATGAGCGGATTCGTGCGGGATGCCTTCATGGCGATCTTCATGACCATGGTCATCGAGACTGACGGCGTCGGCCCGCTCTACGCCGGGACCGCCCTCGGGCTGACGATGGCCCTGAGCGGGTTGGGCAACTTCCTCGCCCCGCCGATCGGCAACAGCTTGGCGGTCTTCTGGTCGGGAGCGCCCTTTGCCTTTTGGGCCGCGCTGGCTGTTTTTGGAATGGCCTGTCTGTCCCTGGTTCGCAAGGGAAGTCAAAGGACAGCCTCTGTGATTTTGGAAAATATTGTGGAAGGATAGATCAATGAACAAACAAGCACAATTATTGAGGCCCGAGATCGAAGCAAAGATCGACGCGCTGTTATCGCAAATGACCCTGCTCGAAAAAGCGGGGCAGCTCACCCAGCTTGGCCCGACCATGCTCGAAGGCGTGGGCGTGGACTCCTTCCTGGATGACCCCGAGGCCATGCAGAAGGTCAAGCTCGACTACCACGAGGACTGGATCCGCGAAGGGGTGGTCGGCTCGTATCTGGGCGTGCAGGGCGCAGAGAAGATCAACCGCCTGCAAAAGATCGCCGTTGAGGAGACCCGGCTGGGCATCCCGCTCATCTTCGGGCTGGACGTGATCCACGGCTACCGCACCATGTTCCCCATCCCGCTGGCCGAGGCTTGCAGTTGGGAACCCGACCTGGCGCGCCGCACCGCTGAAGTCGCTGCCCGAGAGGCTTCTGCCGCCGGCTTGCATTGGACCTTCGCGCCGATGGTGGACATCGCCCGCGACGCCCGCTGGGGCCGCATTGCCGAAGGCGCGGGCGAGGATACCTTCCTGGGCAGCGCCTTCGCTGCCGCGCGCGTGCAGGGCTTCCAGGGCGACGATCTGGCCGACCCGCAGCACGTGGCCGCCTGCGCCAAGCATTACATCGCCTACGGCGCCGCCGTGGCGGGACGCGACTACAACACGGTCGAGATGGCCGTCCAGACCCTGCACGACGTGTACCTGCCGCCCTTTGCCTCCGCCGCGGATGCGGGCGCGGCCACCTTCATGAGCGCCTTCAACGATTTGAACGGCGTGCCCACCTCGGCCAACCGCTACACCCTGACTGACATCCTGCGCGGCAAGCTGGGCTTCAACGGCTTCGTGGTCAGCGACTGGAATTCGATTGGCGAGCTGGTGCCGCACGGTCACGCCGCCGACCGCAAGGACGCGGGCAAAAAGGCCCTGCTGGCGGGTGTGGACATGGACATGGTCACCGAGAGCTACCGCCACGACATCCCCGAGCTGGTCGAAGCGGGCGTCATTCCGATGTCCGTGGTGGACGAGGCTGTGCGCCGCGTTTTGCGCGTCAAGTTCCTGCTGGGATTGTTCGACCGCCCCTTCCGCTCGGACGCTGAAACCGAATCCGCCGCCCTGCTGCGTCCCGCCCACCTCGACTTGGCGCGGGAGGCGGCCCGCCGCTCCATCGTGCTGCTCAAAAACGTGGGCGGACTTCTGCCGCTCAAACAGGCGGCCCGCAAGATCGCCGTCATCGGGCCGCTGGCCGACAGTCCCTTCGACATGTTGGGTTCGTGGTCGTTCACGGGCTCGCGCAGGGATGTCGTCTCCATCCTGGGCGGAATCCAATCCGCGACGGAGGCCGAGGTGCTGTATGCGCGCGGCTGCGACATCGATGACAAGCTGCCCGCAGACTTTGCCCAGGCTATCGAGGCGGCGAGCCAGGCCGAGGTTGTGATCGTGGTCGTGGGCGAATCCGCCAAAATGAGTGGGGAGGCCGCCAGCCGCATGAATCTCGGTCTGCCCGGCCATCAGGAGGATCTGCTCAAGGCCTTGAAGGCAATGGGCAAACCGCTGGTGGTCGTGCTCAGCAACGGACGCCCGCTGTCGATTCCCTGGATCGCCGAAAATGCAGATGCCATCCTCGAAACCTGGCAGTTGGGCGTGCAGGCCGGCCCCGCCGTGGCCGACGTGCTCTTCGGCGCGTACAACCCAGGTGGAAAACTGGTCACGAGCTTCCCGTACGCGGTGGGGCAGTGCCCGATCTATTACAACCGCACCAGCACGGGACGCCCCGCCACGGAGTTCTGGTTCACCTCGAAATACATCGACGGCCCGGTCGCGCCGCTGTATCCGTTCGGCTTTGGCTTGAGCTACACGACCTTCGAATACGCCGACCTGGAGGTGAGGAAGGCCGCAGGCAGGGTCACGGTCAGCGCGACCGTGAAGAACACGGGCGCCGTGGCCGGCGAGGAAGTGGCGCAGTTGTACGTGGGCGACGTGGTTGGCAGCCGTGTGCGGCCCATCAAGGAATTGAAGGGTTTCCAGAAGCTCCTGCTCGCGCCCGGTGAAAGCCGCAAGCTGACCTTTGAGTTGAAGGTCGCCGACCTGGGCTTTCACAACGTGGACATGCAATACGTTGTCGAGCCGGGCCTGTTCAAGGTCTGGGTGGGGACGAATTCGGCGGAGGGGCTGGCAGGCGAGTTCTGGCTGGACGAAGCGGACGTGCAGTAACCCGATTGGATATATAAAACATTGGAGCCAGGCAAATCGCCTGGCTCCAATGTCATTACGGGGATGGGCGCACAGCGCCTAATTTCGCAATTGTCTCGACCTGCCAAGGAAGGCCAGCGCGATCAGCGCAATCGAAAACGGGATGAAGAATTCGGGCCGTCCACTGCTGTTCGCGCCGCTGAAATCCAGGGCGTCCACGCGGTTCATGGGGCCGAGGTACCAGAGCGAAATGTAGACGATCTCGAAGACCTTGCTGGTTCCGCTCCACACGCCGAGGGCGAGCGACAGTGAGGGGATGAAGAGCGCGCCGGAGAACAGGGCCAGCAGGCCGGCCATGTCCCCGTCGACTGCAAAGCGGACAAGCGCGCCAGCACCCAATAGCAGGGTGACGATGAAGCCTGCCAGCCATTGCGCAGGCAGTTGACGCCACAACGGGGAGGCCGAGGAGTAGGTCATTTGTTGGACGTTGTCGCGCGCTTCACGGTTGCCGAGGGAGGAGACCAGCAGGATGTGCCAGGCCCAGGCAATCGGCAGAACGTACTGACGGGTGATCGTGGACGGGTTCACGATGCTGGCGATGATGAGTCCGCCTGCGATGGCATACCACCACCAGCGCTGACCCTTGAGCAGCAGTTTCAACTCGGCGACGAGCACGCTGAAGAAGCTGAAGCGGCTGGCGGCCCGATTCAACGGAGTCAGGTGAACGGAGGGCAGCGCCTGGGATATGGAAGCAGGCGCGGGCGACGGGTCCGCTGCGGGGTTCTTCATCCGCCTGGGTTTGGAGCGTGAAGGATCGAAGCGGTCGAAGAAAAGCGCGGCGAAGAAGGTGAATGCGACGGCCAGCACGATCAGGGTAAAGCGCGCAAACAGGATGGCGGGAGTCCACTGAACGCCCTCCCAGGTGAAGGTGCCGATGATCTCCTGCCCGCCGCTGCCCAGGGAGAAACCGCCACCATAATCGGGATGGATTGCGGTGAGGGCCCGGCCCATCTCGTTGGACAACAGGCCCAATCCCATCGGCTCATAGGCGGGGTACCGGCTCAGGGTGCTGTTTTCCAGGAACAATGGAAGGAACATGATGAACGCAAAGAAGTAGACGATGTTGCCAAAGCCGCCCTGCAAAAACGGGATGGATTCGAATAACACCGCGGCGGCGGCGACCAGCGCCAGCAGCGGCAATGCGATGAAAAAAAAGGGCGCCAGGAAAGCGGGCAGATTGACCTGCATGCTTTCGCCTTGCATGAACTGAATGACCAGTCCCGCCAGGGCCAGCACCGCCAGCATGGCGGTCAGCACGGCAAAATTGCTCAGCCATTTGCCCAGCAGATAAAGCGGACGAGTCAGGGGCGTGGTCGCCATGATCTGCCCGACGCCCGTTTCCCGGTCGCGCGCCACCGAGCCTTTGACGAGATAGAACCCGAACCAGCCCAGGAAGAAGGTCGCAATGAGCGACATCATCGCGCCGACCCAGGCGGAATTGTACTCGCCGCGATACTGGCCAAGCTCCAGGGCCATGTTGCCGATGGCGGTTTGATAGCCGAGGAAGACCACCAATCCCAGCATGACCAGAAAACTATAACGCCGCACGCGTTCCAGAAAATCGGCGCGTGCCAGGTGATAGATGATTCTGGCCGTGCTCATGATTTGCCTCCGATGAAATACAGATAGGCATCCTCGAGGTTGGGACTCACGCTGACGGCCTGCGCCTCGGGCGGGGTCGCGCTGACCACGCGCACCTGCACCCCGTCGCTTCTGCGGATCGTGCCGCTGATGATGTGCTTCTGTTTGAGCGCGGGCAGGTCGTCGCTTTGAACGGTCCACTCCCAGACCTTGCCATCCAGTTCCTTGAGCAGGTCTTCGGGCGCGGCCGCGCGCAGGAGCTGTCCCTTGTTGATGAGTGCGATGTGCGTGGCGGTCGCCTCCACGTCGGAGACGATGTGCGTGGACAGGATCACGATGCGCTCGCCCGACAGGTCGGAGAGCAGGTTGCGGAAGCGGACGCGCTCCTCGGGGTCCAGGCCGACGGTGGGTTCATCCACGATGAGCAGCTGCGGGTCGTTGAGCAAGGCCTGCGCGATGCCCACGCGCTGTTTCATCCCGCCCGAATATCCGCCCAGCGGACGCCTGGCCGCATCCTTGAGGTTGACGAGTTGCAGCAGTTCGTCGATGCGTTTCCGCGCAGTGGCGGCATCCAGGCCCTTGATGGCCGCCATGTATTCGAGAAATTCCACCGCGTTCAGGTTGGGATACACGCCGAAGTCCTGCGGCAGATATCCGAGCACATCGCGCAGGGCGTCGGGTTGTGCAACTACGTTAACGTTGTTGTACGTGATCGTTCCCTCCGTGGGTTTGGTGATGGTGGCCAGCATGCGCATGAAGGTGGATTTGCCCGCGCCATTCGGCCCGAGCAAGCCCAGGATGCCGGGTTTGATCTCGAGGGAAAAATTCTTCAGTCCCCAGAAGCCGCGTTTATATTCCTTGCCAAGGTCAGTAACGGTGAGCTGCATGATACTCTCCAGATGATAATAGGTTGTTTGTGTATACGACGTGAAGCATGGGATGTTGCAAAATAGGCGCGAGCTTTTCTCCCGGCGCGAATTTTCAGGAAAATATGGGTGCCAACCTGCGCGGGGAGTATAATGCGGAAATTTAATCCTGGACAGCTTATGAACCTCAATACCCAATTCGAAACGATCCGCCAGTCTGCCACAGTGGCGATGAACGACCGCATCCTGGCTGTCAAAGCCTCGGGCAGGAAGGTCATCCAACTGCAGGTGGGCGACCCTGACTTTGCGACCCCGCCCTCCGTGCTGGATGCCGCGACCGAGGCGCTGCGCAGCGGGCTGACGCATTACGGTCCCAGCCGCGGCTATCCTGACCTGCGGGCGGCTGCCGCTTCCAAGCTGGCCCGCGACAACGGCCTGAGCTACGATCCCGCCTCCGAGATTCTGGTCACGCACGGCGGCATCCACGCCTATTATTTGGCGATGCAGTCGATCCTCAACCCGGGCGATGAAGTGCTGATCCCCGACCCGACCTGGGCCACGCACGCCAACATGGCCTCCATGCTGCGCGCGGATGTAGTCCGCGTGCCCGCGCCCGCCGAGAATGGATTCATCCCCTACTTTGAATCCTGGGAAAAAGCGCTGACCGCGAAGACGCGCGTCATCGTGCTGAATTATCCCTCCAACCCGACGGGCATGTATCCGTCCCGCGACTATCTGGCGAAGCTGCAGGAGTTTGCCGCCGCGCACGATCTGTGGATTGTCAGCGATGAAGTCTACGAGAATCTTTATTACGAAGAGAGGCCCACCAGCGCGGGCGCCTTCCCAGGCGCGAAGGAACACACGCTGCTGGTGCACAGCCTGTCCAAGACCTACGCGATGACGGGCTGGCGCGTCGGCTACCTGGCCGCCCCGTCGGGCGTCATCGAGAACGCGCTCAAGGCGAGCCAGAACTCGATCACCTGTGTTGCGCCCTTCGTGCAGAAAGCCGCCGCCTTTGCGTTGAGCGACCCAGGTATGCAACAATCCGCCGCAGACATGCGCTCCGCCTATGCCCGCCGTCGCGATCTGGCCATTCGCATCGCCGCCGAATACGAAAGCGAGAAGGTGCTGGTCCAGCCATCGAAGGGCGCCTTCTACTTCTTCCTCGACTTCCGCCCGCTGGGCATGAGCTCGGTCGAGATCTGCGAACATCTGCTGGATGAAGCAGGCGTGGGACTCGTCCCTGGTTCCGCGTTTGGCGAGCAGGGCGAAGGCTTCGTGCGCCTGTGCATCGCCGCCTCCGACGAGGATGTCGAAGCGGGGCTGAGAAGAATCATCGAATGGGCAGAAAGGCAGGAGGCCCGATGAAAATTGCATTCCAGGGCGAACCAGGCGCGTACAGCGAACAGGCCACGTTCAACTATTTCGGCGAAGTCGAAACGCAGCCGTGCGAAACCTTCGACGATGTGTTCGCGGCCGTGACCTCGGGCGCCTGCGACATGGGCCTGATCCCCATTGAAAATTCGCTGGCGGGCAGCATCCACCAGAACTATGACCTGCTGCTGCGCCATGACCTGCACATCGTGGGCGAGTATTTCCTGCGCGTGCGTCATTGCCTGATCGCGTTCGAGGATACCGAAAAGCAAGACATCCAGCGCGTCATCAGCCATCCCCAGGCGCTGGGACAATGCGCGGGTTACCTGCGCAGCCTGGGCGTCAAGACCGAACCTGTCTACGACACGGCGGGCAGCGTGAAGATGCTCAAGGCCAGCGGCGAGCGCACCACCGCGGCCATCGCATCCAAACGTGCGGCCCAACTCTATGGCATGAAGATCCTCGAAGAAGGCATTGAGGACAATCAGGAAAATTACACGCGCTTCCTGGCCATCTCGCGCGAGGACAAACAGCCCGAAGGCGAGGCGAAAACTTCCATCGTATTCACGCTCAAGAATCAGCCAGGCGCGCTCTTCAAAGCGCTGAGTGTCTTCGCCCTGCGCGATATCGACCTGACCAAGATCGAGTCCCGTCCGCTGGCGGGCAAGCCCTGGGAATATCTCTTCTACGTCGACTTCCTCGGCGCGGTCAGCGGGGACGCATCCAAACGTGCGCTTGACCGTCTCGGCGAGTACGCCGTCATGCTGCGCGTGCTGGGATGTTATCAAAGGTATAAAACCTAACGTCATTGCGAGGAGCCCTTAGAGACTGTATGAAAAGTGGTCGAGTAAGATAGGGGAATGACCAAATTCACCCAAACTTACCCGACCGACTTGAAGTATACCGAATGGCAAGAGATTATGGAATTCTTTCCTGTGTACCAAATGGGACGCCCACGCA
>JACRBN010000020.1 GCA_016213105.1 Chloroflexota bacterium | reverse complement strand
GTCGAGATCCAACTCAACGCCTGGGATTTCGGCGGGCAGGACGTCTACCGCGTCACGCACCAGTTCTTCTTCAGCCGCCGTTCGCTCTACCTGCTGGTCTGGGAGCCGCGCCGCGGCGTCCAGCAGGGTCAGGTCGAAGACTGGCTGAACATGATCCGCCTGCGGGTCGGCGACGACGCGCGCGTCATCATCGTCTCCACGCACTGCAAAACGGGCGAGCGCATCGCGCGCATCGACCAGCCCGTCTTCAAACAGCAATACGGCGACATGATCGTCGGCTTTCACGAAGTGGACAGCCTCGTCCCCGATGAAGCCACAGGCGAGATGGTCGGCATCGCCGAATTGAAAAAAGTCATCGCCGAACACGCCTCAAAACTCGAACAAATGGGGATGGGCTTCAACCGCGACTGGAAAGCCGCCCGCGACGAACTGCTTGCTCGCCCCGAACCGCGCATCTCATTCTCGACCTTTAGCGGAGTCTGCGCCACGCGCGGCTTGAGCGGAATCGACACCGAGACCCTCGCCCACCTCATGCACGACCTCGGCTACATCGTCCACTACTCTGACGACGAAAAACTGCGCGACGACGTCATCCTCAAACCCGAATGGCTCACCAAAGCCATCGGCTTCGTCCTCGAAGACCGCGCCACCCAGGACGCCGAAGGCATCCTGCCCGACGCGCGTCTGACCCAAGTCTGGCGTGACCATCCCTTCGAAAAAGAACCGCGCTACGACCCCGCCCTCTATCCCTTCTTCCTGCGCCTGATGGAAAAATACGACGTTTCCTATCGCCTGCCCGAAGAGCGCCACGCCAGCCTCGTCGCCCAGCACGTCCCGCAGGTGCGCCCCGACCTGCCCTGGCTGCCCGAAGAGAATCCACCCGCCAACCTGCGCCGCATCGCCATGATCTGCGCCATGGAAGAAGACCCGCCCGGCCTCGTCCCGTGGATGATCGTCCGCACGCATGATTACGCTGTTGAGCAAAAGAACCCCACGGGTAGTATTCATCGCCTGCACTGGCAAAAAGGCATGTTCCTGAATCACGGGGCGCACGGTCAAGCTATGCTCGAAAAACGCGGACGTGAATTCCACATTTACGCCCAAGCTGCCTGGCCAGAACACTTTATGAATGTGATTCATTCCACGCTGGAAAAACTGATTGCTGATAATTGGCCTGGTTTGAAAGACCGTTACCGCTTCATGGTTCCCTGCCCGGAGACAGTTGACGGTCAACCCTGCAAGGGTCGCTTCAACATCAACGGTCTGCGTCAATTCCTGGTGGAGGGCGATACCCATATTCGCTGTCAAGAATGTTCTTGCAGATTGTCCATCGCTGAGCTGCTCCTGGGCTTTGAAGAGCGTGACATGAGCGTTCAACTACACGAGATTCAAGAACAACTCACGCAGGCACGAGAACAAATTGCAGGATTGGACAGCCGCATCGCCGATTACTTCTGGGCTACCATGCGCGCGATTGCAGATGAAGCAAAACATGGCCCCCGCCTCTTTACTCTCCGTTCGCGCGAAGCCGGACTCTCGCCAAAACAACTTTTTGCGCGTCCAATGGAACTTCAATTGTGGTGCGAACATGAAAATCGTCCACATCCTGTTATCGAATCTGGCAAAGGCGTTTACTCGATTGACCAGCCGTATAACTGGGTCACTCAAATTGCGCCTTATGCCAATTTTGTAATGGACTTGTTGAAGACTTTTGCGCCGATGGCTGCACCAGCAATCAACATTTTCAAAGACCCCAAGATCACTGAGAAATGGAAAGATGAAATTGATCTAACGAAGGCCATAATTGACAAATTGCCTGCCGAGACAAAAACTCCCAACCGCGCTTTATCTCCGGGCAAAATACTTAGTGAACCGGAGTGGTCTGGAATCCTTGCGTTGCACAACCTGCTTATCGAGCTAGACCCCACCCACGCCAAACTCGGCCTGCACCGCGTCGCCACCTACACGGGTGATTACCGCTGGCTGTGCAAACATCACTACGACGCCTGGCAGCCCAATATCCCGGATGTGATTCGGTCGCACGATTAACTCAATCTGCTGCCGTGCTTCTGGCACGGCGGGTTTACTTATTTGACTTCTTGCAAAAGTCATAAATTTACTCTGCTCTCGGCGGCATCCCCGCCGCCGTGGACTGCGGCGGGAGCACTTATGCAAGAGATCTATTTTCCAATTATCTTCGGGTGGATAGGTTATTCAACCACCACTAGAGTTACATACTCACCTGTTTCGCTGTCCTTGTAAACAATGGTCGTGTTTCCGTTGCTAAACGCCATCAAAAAAAGACATTGACTGGGATCGGCAGCCGATGGGATGCCGGATCCGAGTGTGTATTTTACATTTGGAACAGCACCAGCCGCTTTGGCTTCATCAATAAAATGAACCACATCCGCCGTGCCGCCATTTTTTGTGCCCTGACATTTGATTTCACCAGATTTAACCATTTGCTCGAACTGGTCCCGACTTTGAACGGAATTTGCAGGATGCGTCATTGTCGCGGTTGGCAGGAGAGTCTCAGTCGCGGTGGGGAGCGGGGTCAGCGTAAAAGTTGGTAATGGGGTGAAGGTGGGTGTCGATGATGGAATGGGAGTAAGCGTGGCCGTCGGTGTGGGCGGCGCGAAAAGCGGGGATGAACAGGATGTCAGCAGTAAAGCGATCACTACATAGGGGAAAAGTACTTTGGACATATGGCCTCCTCTTGGATGTCTGCCTGGCAAATGTAGAGTGGTTTCCAAAATTATAATCCATGCGCCGAACACGCGCCAGAAATTCCTGAGGGCCTGCGAACGGTTCGCGGACGAACCCGAAAATTGGCCGCTTAAAACCCTTGCTAAAATCAGGGGCTTGTGTGAAAATAACGTTGCTTCAGCCAGGGTGCCCCCCTCACCCTGGCTGAAGCATTTAACAGGCCTGAGGTTCGAAAATTCACCCAATTGGTCGCTTAAAACCCTTGCTAAAATCAGGGACTTGTGTGAAAATAACGTTGCTCCAGCCAGGGTGCCCCCCTCACCCTGGCTGGAGCATTTAACGGACCAGCCATAAATTTGAGATTGCTTCGGGCGGGGTTTCGATACGCCGCAAAGAGCAAAAGCGCGGCTACTCAACCACCAGCCCTCGCAATGACGTGAAATAAAAACAGCGGATGAGACGCTCTCATCCGCTGTTTTTGATTCAGTGGCAGCGCTTCCTACGGATAGGCTGTCGGTTGGGTGGGGGTGGGTGTGCGGGTCGGTGTGCTGGTGCCGCCGATCACGACCACCACGGTCAGGGCATCCCCGAAGTAGGCGCCCGCGGCATCCGACATGCGCCAGGTGCCCTTGAGCGTGCCGGTCTTGGCGGTGGGCGCGGTCATGGCAATCGAGATGTCGAATTGGGCGCCCGGGCTGACGGCCGTGGATAGGGTGAGAGTCGCTCCGCCCAGGGCGTCGCCGCCGATCAGGCTGAATTTGTAGCCCGCGGCCCAGGCGCAGGTCCCGGTGTTTTGCACGCGCCAGGTCTTCGTGAAAGTTTGTCCAGGCGTGACGACCGTGTTGTCAGGGATGGTCACATCCGAGACGTACAGCAGGCGGTTGCAGGTGTTGGTCGCCCCGCCGCCGATGGTTGGGGTGCTGGTGGGCAGGGTGCCGAGGGGCAGGGCCGGCAGGGGGGTGAGGGTGGGCAGCGGGGTATTGGTGATGGTGGGGGTCGCAGTTGCGGGAACGGCCTGGGCGGTCTGGGTGCGGATGGCCGCAAAGGTCTCGACCGCCGCGGTTTGCATTTGCTCCAGGCTTTGGGTGGGGGTCTCCTCCGCCTTGCTGCTTCCGCAGGCGCTCAACAGCAGCCCTCCCAGCAGTGTCAGAATCACAAGTATTTTGGTATGTCGCATTTTATCTCCTTTCGCATAGCCAGATATTCTCCTCTAGCCAAGTCTGATATTTTACCCGAAAGTGTTCACTTCTCCAGACGACGAATCTCCTACAATCCTGCATCTCCATTGTAGCGGTTTTTCGCTCTGTGGGAGCGCTCGATCGGGGAAGCGCGCGCTGAAGGTGTGATAGACTCTTTTCCGCCCCGGGCAAGTTCCCATTTTATTCAAGAGGTGCAATGAACGCGATCGAGATCAAACAACTTCAGCGTATTTTCAAGACGCATACCGGCGTGATCAAACGCACGGCCAGGGAAGTGCGCGCCGTGGAGGATGTCTCCCTGGAGATCCAGGAGGGGGAGTTGTTCGGGCTGCTCGGCCCGAACGGCGCGGGCAAGACCACCACCGTCAAGATGCTCGCCACCCTGCTGATCCCGAGCGCAGGTTCCGCTTCCGTCAAGGGCTTCGACGTGGTCAAGCAGGCCGACGAGGTGCGCAGGCGCATCGGCTTCATCTTCGGCGGCGAGCGCGGGCTGTACTGGCGGCTGACGGGCATCGACAACCTGCGCTATTTCGCCAGCCTGTACGGCATCGATCCAGACGTGTCGAAGAAGCGCATTCCATACCTGCTGGAAATGGTCGGGTTGAAGGGCCGCGGCGACGAGTTCGTGGGCGGCTACTCGCGCGGCATGAAACAGCGCCTGCACGTGGCGCGCACCCTGCTGCACGACCCCGACGTGCTCTTCCTGGACGAGCCGACCATCGGCCTCGACCCGGTCGGCGCGCGCGACTTCCGCCAGGTGATCCTCGACCTGCAATCCGAGAAGAAGAGCATCCTGCTGACCACGCATTACATGTTCGAAGCCGACGCGCTGTGCGACCGCATTGCCGTCATCGATCACGGGCGGATCATTGCCCTCGACACCCCGGGCGGCTTGAAACAGCACGTGGCCGACCTGTCGGTGGTGGAGGTGGAAACTTTCGGCGCGTCCGAGGCCATCATCGGCGGCCTGCGCGCGCTGCCGTTCGTCGATGCGCTGTCGGTGGAGGAGACCGAGAAACATCAACTGCTCTTGGTGCAGACCAAACGCGGGGCCGAGGCCGTGCCCGACATCCTGGCGGCGCTCGACGGTCAGCGCCTGGGGCGGGTCATCGTGCGCGAGCCGACCCTGGAGGATGCCTATATCCGCCTGGTGGGAGGCGCGGTATGAACGCCAGACTGCTGCTCAAGTACTGGCGCACGATCCTGGTCGTGGCCGAGATGACCATCCGCCAGCAATTGATGGATGGCTTCATTATTTTCACGGTGCTGTTCCAGCCGATCATCATCGCCCTGCTGGCGCTGTGGATGCTGAAGGGCAAGGGACCCGAGTACGCCATTTTCGTGGTGGTCGGCTCGGGCCTGACGGGGTTGTGGTCGAGCCTGCTGTTCATCTCGGGCAACAGCATCAACGCCGAGCGCTGGAGCGGCACGCTCGAGTCGCTGGTGGCCCTGCCCACGCCCTTCGAGGTGATCGTCTTCGGCAAGAACCTGGCCAATGTGATCCAATCCCTGTCTTCGATGGTATTGGGCTACTTTGTGGCGGCCTTCCTCTTCGGCTACGACCTGACGATTTCCCAGCCGCTGTATTTCGCGCTGTCCATTTTCATCAGCATCTTTGCCTTCATCAGTTTCGGGCTGATCATCGCGCCCGTGTTCGTGATGAACCCGGGCGTGCGCCACTGGCAGAACGCGATGGAATTCCCCGTCTACCTGCTGTGCGGATTCCTGTTTCCGATCGCGCTGCTGCCCGGCTGGACGACGCCCATCTCGTACCTGCTCCCGCCGTATTGGGCGGCGGTGGCCCTGCATGGGACCACCACGCCCGGTACGCCGCCGAATGAGATTTTCTTCGCCTGGGGCATGATGTTCGTGTTCTCGGTCATCGACCTGCTGATCGCCTCGCGTCTGTTCAAGCTGATGCTCTACAAGGCGCGCGCCGACGCCACCCTGGGAATGGAGTAGGCCATGCGCATCTTCACCAACAACCTGCGCCTGTTCTGGGACGGGACCCTGCTCTCGTACCGCGCGCTCTTCCACTGGCTGCGGCCCGCACAGTATGTGGCCTCCAAGGTTTTCATGCCGCTGGCGCAGATGTTCTTCTTCGTTTTCCTGGGCACCTTTGCCACCAGCGCCGCCAACGCGGGCTTCTACATCATCGGCAATGCCATCCAGATCACGGCGGTCAGCGGCATCTTTGGCGTGACCATGAGCGTGGGCGGCGAGCGCGAGACGGGCACCCTGCCGTACCTGTTCGGCACGCCCGCCAACCGCCTGGTGACCTTTTTCGGGCGCGCCTTCATGCACGTCCTGGATGGGATGCTGGGCGTGGTGATCGCCTTCGGCTGGGGCGTGATCCTGCTCGGCCTGGATCTGTCGCATACCAACCTCGCGGCGCTGGGCCTGACCATCGCCGTGACCACCCTCAGCACCTGCGGCCTGGGCCTGCTGATGGGCTGCCTGAGCCTGATCACGGTCAACGTGATGTTCGTGAATAACTTCGTGTATTTCCTGCTGCTGATCTTCTCGGGCGCCAACGTGCCGCTGGCCGACCTGCCCAACTGGATGCAAGTCGTCTCGTACGCCCTGCCGCTCACGCGCGGGATCGCCGCCGCGCGTTCCCTGGTGGCAGGCGCCCCCCTGGCGGACGTGGCTCCGCTATTGTGGGCGGAACTGGGTGTCGGCCTGGTCTATGGCCTGATCGGTTATTTCCTGTTCTCGTGGTTCGAATTCGAGGCCAAGCGGCGCGGGACGCTGGAAGTGTTCTAGCCCCCTGTGGCGTGATGCGATTCGTCAAAAAAGTCACGCTTCAGGCGTGACTTTTTTTCGGTATGGCAAAATCCGCATGTAGAACTTGCGGACTCTCATACAGATTATTCCTTCACCAGCCACTCCCTGGCTTCGATCTCGTTGTCGAAATACATCAGCGGCTGGCCCGTCAGGCGCGAGAGCATGTCGCCCAGGGTGCGCTTGACGCCTGTCACGCCCAGCACGGCCGTTTTGTGGACGAAGTCCTTGGTGCGGGCCGAGGCGGCGTTCATGGCCGAGAGCACGTCGCCGCCGACTTGGGTATCGCGCAGATCGGTCAGGACCAGCACCGAATCCTTCGGCTGCCCGGTCACGATCTCCTGCACCTCGTTCAATTCGGCGATGACCGCCGCGCTGTTATAGTACAGCCCCGAGAAGTTCTGGTAAAAGATTTTCCTGCCCTTGTATTCCTGCCAGGTCGATTTCATGGAATCATCTCCTTATGCGCCGTTCGAGTCGCAGCGCCAGACCGGTCGCGGCGGCGCCCAAGCCCTCCCAGATGCCCACGCCCAGGAAGCGGGTGGGGGCCAGCCCCGCCATCACCACTATGGTGAAGACCGTCAGGGTCAGGACGCGGAAGGGCACCGTCCAGCGGTAGAAGATCTTGACATTGTTCAAGGCCGCCAGGATGTAATACACGCCCATATTGAAAGAGGCCATGGACGAAGCCGTCATAAAGACCAGGGTGTAATCGCCGCTGACGCGCGCGGCGCGGTCGATCACGGTGAAGCCGAGCAGGGAGAGCAGAATCTCGGGGCGAATCAAGCCGACCAGTCCGAGCAAAAGCGCCAGCGCGCCAAAGATGAAAATGGTCCAGCCGGAAGCATCTCGTATTTTTAACATTGTTCGCATCCTTGAATGAAGTGCCCAAATTATACCTGTAATAGACCTCTTGTATAAGTGCTCCCCGTCGAGAGCAAGATAAATTGAGAATTTATGCAAGCTGTTGTCCTTCTCCCGGGGCCTGGCTCATCCTTTGGCAGGCGGATCGAAGAGGAGCTATTTGGTGGCTTTTCTGCTATACTTATCGAAACAATTTCTGAGGTTTCAACATGGCAAAACACCTGGTTTTGGTGGCAGGCAATATCGGCGCAGGCAAGACCTCGCTGACGGAGCGCATCGGCGCCCGCCTCGGCTGGTGGACGGGATATGAATCGGTCATGGACAATCCGTATCTGTCCGATTTCTATACCGACATGCACGCCTGGGCGTTTCACTTGCAAATCTTCGTCCTCGGCCATCGCGCCGAGCAATACCTGGAGGCTTCGCGGGATGCGCGTTCCTCCATCCTCGACCGCAGTATCTATGAGGACGCGCACATCTTCGCGCGCGCCCTGCACCACATGGGCAACCTGGCCGAGCGTGATTATCTGGCCTATCGCCGCCTGTTCGACCAGGTGGTGGAGGGCTTGCCGCGCCCCGACCTGTTGATCTACCTCAAGGCGCCGGTCAATGTGTTGATGGATCGCATCCGCCGCCGCGCCCGCAATATGGAGACGGGCATTTCCCCGGATTACCTGGCCCTGCTCGACTCCTTTTACGATGAGTGGCTGAACGCCTTCGACCTGTGTCCCGTGCTGACCATCCGCACCGACGACCTGGACTTTGTCCATCAGTCGGGCCACCTGGAAACCGTCGTGCAGCGCATCCAGGACAAGCTGGCCGGCAAGGAAGTGATGGATTTGCGCAGTTAGCCGCTTAAGGAAACCAAGCCCATGAAAAATATCCTCGCCCGCATCTCCTTGTTTTCGGACCTGCCCTCCGACGAACTCGAAAGAATCGTCTCCGTGCTCAACGTCAGGGAACTTCAGGCGGGGGAGATGCTCTTCCGCGAAGGGGAGCCGGGCGATGATCTGTACGTGGTGGCCAAGGGCGAATTGCAGGTTCTCCTCGGCGCGGACCAACCGGATGAATTGATGCTGAATGTGCTGCGGGAGGGCGAATATTTCGGCGAAATGGGATTGATCCTGCCGGGCGGGCACCGTACCGCCAGCGTGCGCGCGGGAACGCCGTCCGTGCTGCTCTCTCTCAGCCGCACCCAGTTCTTGGATCTGACCTCCCGCTTCCCTGTTTTGTCTTCGGCGATGTTGAACGTTCTCAGTCGCCGCCTGGATGCGACCAATACCGCGACCTTCAACGATCTGACCGAAAAGAACAAACAATTGCAGCAGGCCTATGACGAATTGAAGGCCGCCCAGGGTCAACTGGTGGAAAAGGAACGCCTGGAGCGTGAATTGCAGGTGGCGGCCGAGATCCAGCTCAGCATTCTGCCCGATGCCCTGCCTAATCTGCCGGGTTTCGATTTCGGCGCCTGCATCCTGCCCGCCCGCCAGGTGGGCGGCGATTTCTACGATGTCTTTTCCGTTGCCGACCACCTCATGGGCGTGCTGATCGGCGACGTTTCGGACAAGGGGGTGCCAGCCGCTCTGTTCATGGCGCGCGCCCACGCCCTGATCATGGCCGAAGCCGACACGGGCATGAGTCCCGGGCAGGTGATGCGCCTGGTCAATGCGCACATCACCCGCCTGCAAAAATCCACCCAATTTGTGACGGCCCTGTATGGCCTGCTCGACGACCGCACGGGCGAGTTTTCGTTTGCGCGCGCGGGGCACGAACCTCCGCTCCTGCTGCGCAGCGATGGCAGTGTGGAGCGCCTGCCGCATGGGCCTGGCATGTCGCTGGGCATGTGGGAAACCATCAAGATCGACGAGCGCGGCCTGACCCTGCCGCGTGGCAGCACGCTGGTGCTCTTCACCGATGGCATGACCGACTGCCGCAACCCCGAGGGGGAAGCCTTTGGCCTCGAGCGCATCAAGTCCACGCTGTCGGGATTGGCAGGCCTCTCCGCCCAGCAGGTGTGTGACCATTTATTGGAGACCCTGCTGGCCCATCAAGGCGGCGCCAGCCAGGACGACGACGTCACGCTGGCGGCCATTCACGTGGCATGACCGAACCGCGCAGACATGCTGTGGGCCGCTTCGCTTCTACTACTGCCAGGGCTGGTTCCTCCTCCACGTTTGCCTGTCCCGCGCGAATAACAAAGGCCTGTAACAAAATGAAACGCACGAAGATCAACTCTTCGTGCGCAGATGCCACAAGTATAGCAAATGGGGGTCAGACGAATTCGGAGCTTTTGATGATGCGATTCTTGCCGAGGCGCTTGGCTTCGTACAGCAGGTGATCCACGCGGCGGATGGTCTCCACCGAACTGATGCCTTTCCTCCATTCCATGACGCCCCCGCTGATGGAGAGAGACATGTGACCGCACACGTAATCGATCTCGCTCAGGTATCTTCTCAGGCGCTCCATGATCATCCAGGCGTCGTCGACGGTGGTGTGCGGGAAGATGATGATGAACTCGTCGCCGCCCATGCGGGCGGTGATGTCGGTGGAGCGGGTGTTGTTGAGGATGGCATTGGCCACGGTGCGTAGAGCCTCGTCGCCGCAGGGATGGCCAAAACCGTCATTGATCTGCTTGAAATCGTCGATGTCGAAGATAGCCACGGACAATTCCACGTTGTAGCGTTCGCAGCGGCGGAATTCGCGTTCGATCACCTTGTCCAGGTGGCGGCGGTTGTATAGCCCGGTCAGGTCATCGGTGATGGCCATCTGCTCCATCTGCTCGCGTTTTTCCTCCAGGGCCGCCTCGATCTTCTTGCGGTCGGTGATGTCGCGCAGCACCGCGATGTGACCCTCGGTCTGCCCACCGTCCCCGAGCACCTCCGTCAAACGCACATCCAGGTGATGGCTGGGATCCCCCGGCAGGGTGACTTCCATGGGGGCGGGGGGTTTTTGCAGGAGCGTGGCCGCCAGCAGCGGATATTGGTGAAAGGTCATGAAAACGTCCTGGCCGATGGGCGCATCCTTGATTTCGAACATGTTCAGCACGGCGCGATTCATATCCACGATGCGGTTGCGCAGGTCGATGACGATCACGCCATCTTCCAGCACATCCACCAGAGTGTGACGGGCGATGGGCACCAACTCCATCAAGCCGTAGACCTGCGTGCCGTAGGCGATGAGCACCCCGGTGGCCGCAAAGGAGAGGGCCGCCAAATCCAGCCCGGGCATGGGATTCCAACCCAGGAGGTACAATAAACTTCCGGCGACTGGCGCGAGGGTCGCCAGGATGAAGGCCCCGTATTGCCGTCGGTAGGTGGGGGAGGCGCGCACATACTCCTGGATCAAAATGAAGGCCGCAATCCCGCTGCAGGTGTAGGCATATGCGGCATGCACCCAAAACATGGGTCCGTATCGATAAACGTACAGCACAGAGTTCAAATAGAAATACGGCTCGTATCCCGCCCAAATCAGGTTATGAAATTCATTCGTCCAGGTCAGTAAGAGAATCAGGATTGGTGTAATCGAAAGTAGTATCACATTGCGACGGGTGAGCAGGTATTTACGATGCGTATACAGCAGGGTGAATACCAGCAGTAACGGCCCGGCGCTGACTCCCCCCAGGTATTGAATTTTCGACCAAAGGATCTTGGCTGAAAGGGACGGTACGGCGGCCTCGGCGGCTGCCGTGGTGGTCCAGACCTGAATGGCGACCATTGACCAGAAAAGCACCCTACCCCCCAGTGCATCTCTTCGTTTCCAAATGGTCAGGGTTGCCCAGGCAACAACAGCGGCGGCGAACAGGAAGTATAACGCGGCCATTGATTTTCCAAACTATAACACGAAACATTTCGTCGAGGTTTGTTCTCAAATTGGAACTGCATTGCAGTTTCCAGGGAAAGGATTACCATGCAGAAAAAACGCACACTCCTGGCGGTGCTGGCCCATCCAGACGATGAATCATTTGGCATGGGGGGCACCCTGGCTTATTACGCTTCCCGCGGCGCGGACGTGTACCTGGTCTGCGCCACGCGCGGGGAAGCCGGCACGGTGGATGCCGAGCACATGCAAGGCTTTGACTCCATCGCCGAATTGCGCGAGGGCGAGTTGCGCTGCGCCGCGCAACACCTGGGCCTCAAGGATGTTTTCTTCCTGGGCTATCGCGATTCAGGCATGACCGGCTCGGTGGATAACAGCCATCCCGACGCGCAGGTCAACCATCCAGTGGAGGAGGTGGCCGAGGGAGTGCTGCGCCACATCCGCCGACTCCAGCCTGACGTGGTGCTGACCTTCGACCCGATTGGCGGCTACCGCCACCCCGACCACATCCACATCCACAATGCCACGGTGCTGGCCTTCGAGAAGGCGGCGGATGGAAGCTTCCACCCGGAGGCGGGGGAACCCTGGCAGCCGGGCGCGTTGTATTACCACACCATTCCACGTGGCTTGTTCAAGTTTGGTGTGCGCCTGCTCAAGTTGTTTGGCAAGGACCCGCGCAAGTGGGGCCGCAACGGGGACATCGACCTGGTCTCACTAGCCGAGGTGGATTTCCCTGTCCACGCGCGCATCGACTACCGCGCGGTGGCCGAGCGCAAGGTCCAGGCCAGCGCCTGTCATGCCAGCCAGGGCGGCGGACAGATGCGGCGCGGCTTCGTGGGCACATTCTTTCGCCTGTTTGACGGGGTCGAGACCTTCATGCGGGCCTATCCGCGCCTCGAAGCCGGGACTCGCGTGAGCGCGGATTTGTTCGATTTCTAATCCGCCAGGCGCGCGAACCCGTAACTGATTTTCATCTCCAATGCAGCGGCCGGGAACCATTCCGGCCGCTTTTGCGTTTAAGGGGGAAGCCGAAAAAGCATGTTAGAATGACGAAATTGTGAAGGGGCTTCCCCTATGACTGAGACTTCAACTGCTCTTCCCCCCAAGAAACGCCTGGACTTCTCGAAAGTCATGGCTTTGTTCCTCCGTCCGCGGCAGGTGTTCGAGTCAATTGCCGCCAATGGACGTCCCACCTGGCAGACCCCGCTGCTCATCCTGAGTGTGACGGCCCTGCTGGTCGTGCTCGTGGGCGGGTATTTCAACGCCCGCGCGGCGCAGATGGGCACCTCGACCCTGCCGGCCGATTTCGAATATTGGACGCCCGAGATGCAGCAAAACTATTTCTCGGCCCAGCAGGCCATGTCCGGGCCGACCTTTGTATACGTCATTCCGCTGGCCGGCGCATGGATTTCGCTATGGCTGGGTTGGCTGGCATTGGGCGGATTGATGCACCTGGCGTCCACCCTGCTGGGCGGACGCGGCAGCATGTCCAGCGCGCTGCACGTGGCGGCCTGGGCCAGCCTGCCGTTTGCCCTGCGGGACGTGCTGCGCATTGTTTTCATGCTGGTCACGCAGCGCGCCATTTCCACCCCGGGGTTGGCCGGGTTCGCCGCCGACGGCTCGGCCTTCCTGACGCAGGTTCTCACCCACGCGGACCTGTTCCTGGTCTGGCAGGCGCTGCTGTTGATGATGGGCTTTTTCCTGGCCGATAACCTCTCCAAAAACAAGGCTATTCTGGGCGTGCTCATCGTGCTGATCCTGATCCTGCTGGCCTGGTCCGGGCTGGGGACGCTGGGGGCAAGCCTGGGCGGGACCGCCATCCAACGGCCTTTCTTCTAGCTTATGACTCCCCTGATTCGTGTGGCGGGATTGACCCGTCATTATCAAATGGGCGGGACGACGGTGCGCGCGCTCGACGGCGTGGACATCGAGATCGAACCGCACACCTTCACCGTGGTGATGGGTCCCTCGGGTTCAGGCAAGAGCAGCCTGCTCTACCTGCTCGGCGGCCTGGACCGTCCCTCGGGCGGCGAGATTTGGGTGGATGACCAGCGCCTCGACACGATGGACGAAAACCGCCTGGCGGTTTTTCGCCGCGACCGCATGGGGTTCATTTTTCAATCCTTCAATTTGGTGCAAAGCATGTCAGCCCTGGAAAACGTGGCCTTCCCGATGCAGTTTGCCGGCGTGATCGCCTCCCAGCGCAAGGAACGCGCCGCCAGCCTGTTGAGCCAGGTGGGACTGGCCGACCGCAGCCATCACAAGCCCAGCGAACTCTCGGGCGGACAGCAGCAGCGTGTGGCGATTGCGCGCGCCCTGGTCAACAACCCAACCCTGATCCTGGCCGACGAGCCGACCGGCAACCTCGACACCACCAGCGGCGTGACCGTCATGCAGCTGCTCTCGGATTTGCACCGCGGCGGGCGGACGGTGCTGGTCGTGACCCACGATCCGCGCATGACGCGTTTTGCCACCCACAAGATCTTCCTATTGGATGGCAAAGTGGTCAGCGAGGCCGAGTATCAATCCGCCGCGCTGGAAGCCCCGCAGGTCCCATCGGATTAGCGCCCGTCCGAAAATTTGCGGAGTGCGGACTTCAGTCCGCAATGACGAGGCAGACTAAAGTCTGCACTCCGGTTTGTTTGGATAGGTTCTTCGCTGGAAAATGGAGTGTATATGAAGTTGCAAATGAGACATATTCTCTCGATTCTGTTCATTCTGGCTTTGCTGGCTGGCTGGAACGGGTATGCATCGGCTGCGCCCGCTTCCATCCGTATCGATGCGGTGGAGCCAAGCCTTGTTTACACCAATGTGTCCACTACCGTTACGATCTCCGGCACAGGCTTTGGCACCAATCCAATGGTTGGATTGGATTCGAATGGGCAAAGATTTGAATTCGAGCCGGTCTCTGCCAGTGATACACAAATCCAGATCATTATTTTCGACTTACCCGTGGGAACTTATGATCTTTATGTTCGCAATGCCAACGATGAATGGGCAAAAGCCGGCGGTTCCTTGACGGTTGCTGACCCAATTCTCGACCCAACAGAGACGCCCATCCCGGGCGCTTTCGTCCGACCGCAATTGGTGGTCAATCATTACAAGGCCAACGTCTCGGCGGTGACCTCCGGCAAGGAATTCAGACTCAATCTCGGCATTGGCAACCCGGGCACGGCCGATGCCCTGAACGTCCAGGCAACTTTCACATCGGCGGACATGGTGCCCACCCAGACGGGCGGGGTGGTCGTGGTGGGCGGCATCCCCGTGGGCAGTGTGGTGGAGACCTCGCAGACCTTCCTGGCGGTGGATTCGTTGTACGGCAAGAGCGTGGTGGTCATCGACGTGGCCGTGAGCTACTACGACAGCGCGGGCACCTCCTATTCCGACAAATTTACCTTGAGCATTCCCGCCAGCGGCGGCTCAAGCGCAGTCTATGCCACCGCCACGCCGACCGGGGTCCATACCGCGCAACTGGTTGTCACGGGCTACTCTTCCACTGTCGACCCGCTCCAGCCGGGCGATACGTTCCAGTTGAACATGACCGTCAAGAACATGGGCAATTCCAGCGCGAAGAACGTCACCCTGATCGTGGGCGGCGGGTCCTCTGGCGGGAGTGGAGGCACGCCGCAGCCGGGCGGCGTTTCGGGCGGGAGCGGGGAGTTCACCAACTTTGCGCCGGTCGGCACCTCCAACATCCAATCGCTGGGAGACGTCTCCACGGGCGGACAATTGCAGGTGTCGCAAAACCTGATCGTCAATGTGTCCACCTCCCCGGGCGCATATCCGATGAAGCTGACCTTCTCCTACGTCAATGACAAGGGCGAAGTGGTCAACGACGACCAGGTCATCACCCTGCTGGTGTACGGCCTGCCCAAGGCGGACATCGGCTTTTATCGGGAACCCGATCCCCTGTTCGCGGGGCAGCCGGGCGCCCTGCCGATCCAGGTTGTCAACCTGGGCAAGCGCACGGCCGTGCTGGGGAACATGAGCCTCACCACGAATAACGGAACGCTCGAAACCGAGACGACCCTGGTCGGCTCGCTGGATGCGGGCGGGTACTTCACCTTCGATGGCCTGGTCATTCCCGAAACGGCCGGCCCGCTGCAACTCACGCTGACCATCGACTATACCGACGACTTCAACCAGTCGCGCACGATCAGCAAGACCTTCGACCTGACCGTGGAGGAAAGCTTCGTCGATCCGTCGATGGAGCCCGGCCTGGAAGGCGGTGGCGGCGAAATGCCCGCGCCGACCGAGGAGACCTTCCTGCAAAAGATCTGGCGCTTCATCCTCGGCTTGTTTGGCTTGGACAGTGGCGCGCCAATCGATAACACGCCGCTCGAAGGTGTGCCCACCGAATTTCCTGTCCCCGTGCAGCCTGGCGGGGGTGGGGGCAAGGGATAAGCTGTGAAATTCCTCGACTTGCTGCGACTCATCAGCGGCAATCTCAGCCGGCGCAAGGCGCGCGTGGGCCTGACCGCCATCGGCGTAGTCATTGGGACGGCGGCGGTGGTGATCCTGGTCTCGCTGGCCATCGGCTTGCAGAAGAACGCCAACGAGCAGTTGTATGGCATTGGCGACCTGACCTTGATCCAGGTCTCGCCTTCGTATAGCGAGGGCATGATGGTCAGCGGCCCCATGATGATGGGGGGCGGAGGCGGCGGCGGGGTGGGCGGGCAATCGGACCTGCCCGTGTTGACCAACTCCGCCCTGGATGAGATCCGCGCCATCCCGGGTGTGGTGGCGGTCATGCCGCAGGAATATTTCTATTCCATGATGATCATGAAATTTCAGCGTCTCGAAGGCAATGCCAGCCTGCGCGGCATTGCGATCAATGACCTGTCCATTCTGGGATTGGAGGCCATGCAGGGCAGCGCGGAATTGAAACGCGGCGGGGTCGTCATCGGGTCGATGGTGGCCGCCAACTTCTATGACCCGCGCCAGCGCCCAGGCCAGGAGCCGCCTCCGCCGCCCGACCTGTACGACCAGCAGCTCCAGGTGATCGCCGTCAAATGGGACGCCGAGGGGAATGAGATCCGCAAGAATCTCAGCCTGCGCGTGACGGGGGTGCTGGCCGAAAAGGGCGACGACTCGGATTGGTCCGTGTTCATCCCATTCGAAGAGATCAAGGTGTTGAACGAGTGGGCCAATGGCGTCAAATACAATTACAACAAGGACGGCTACAACCAGGTCATCGTCAAGGTGGCGGATGCCAAGCAGGCCCTGGATGTGGCCGACCAGATCATCGCGCTCGGCTTTCAGGCTTTCACCATGCAATCCTTCGTGGAGGGACTGAATAATTTCTACATGGTGTTGCAGGTCGTTTTCGGCGGCATGGGCGCGATTGCCCTGCTGGTGGCGGCCATCGGCATCGCCAACACCATGACCATGTCCATCCTGGAGCGCACGCGCGAGATCGGCTTGATGAAGGCGGTCGGCGCGACCAACCGCGACGTGCTCTCGATCTTCCTGGGCGAGGCGGCTGGGATCGGCTTCCTCGGCGGGCTGGGCGGGGTGGTCATCGGCTGGCTGGCGGGACAGGCGCTCAACGTGCTGGCCATCGTCTATCTGGCGAACCAGTCCACCCAGCAGGGCGGACCTCCGCCAAGCGTGGCGGTGTATACGCCCGCCTGGCTTCCGCTGTTTGCGCTGGCCTTTGCCACGCTCATCGGCATGATCTCAGGCTTGTATCCCGCCCTGCGCGCGGCGACCATGATCCCGGTCCAGGCCTTGAAGTACGAGTGACCACATTTGGTTAGTGCATCAAAAAATTCCCCACATCTGGCGCTTGACTGTATAGAACAAAAATTCTAAAATAAGGACATTGATTATCCAAATTTACCCAAGGAGAAAACACGATGTCCAAGCGCAATGTTGTCCATGTTGAAATCCCCGCCGCCAATGTGAAGGGAGCGGCCAGCTTCTACGAGGCCCTGTTTGGGTGGAAGATCCAGCACGCTCCCGAGTTCAATTACACCATGTGGGAAGACGGCAGTGGTTTCGGCGGCGGCTTCAACGAAGTCTCGGAAACCAGCCCTGTGGGGCAGGTGTTGGTTTACATCGACAGCGACGACATCGAAGCCGATCTGAAGAAGGTGGAAAGCCTCGGCGGGAGTGTGATCCAGCCGAAGATGGAAATCCCCGGCACGGGCTGGTTTGGCATTTTTAAGGACCCGACCGGCAATGTGCTGGCTGTGTACACCAGCATGGATCCAAAATTCAACAAATAACCTGCGAAGACCTGTTTTGGAATTACAACGAATGCTCCCGCTGGATTTGTAACCCGCCAGGAGCGAGAAACCCATTCAAAGCCGCCGGTCAGCGAAGTCCCTTTGCAATCTGCGGCTTCATTGTTTTCTGTGAGGTGATCGATGTATGCCATGACGGGAAGACTGGTCTCCCAATTGGGCCGGCGCGGCGAGTTGGTACACATCCTCAAGCAGGCGGCGGAATTGGTCGGCGAACTGCCCGCCTGCCGCATGTACATTGTCAGCGAGGATCTTTCGAACGATACGGACGTGTGGGTCTTCGAAGCCTGGGACGACAAGCAGGCGCATGACGCCTCCCTGACCGATGAGCGGGTGCGCGCTCTGATCGCACAGGCGAGGCCGCTGCTGGCCGCCGCTCCCGACGGCGCGGAATTGGAGATCGTGGGCGGACATGGAATTTAAATTCCCCGCTTGACGCATGCCCCTCACGGTGGTATCCTTGCGCGCAATGTCCAGACAGCTTATCGTCGACACCACCACCAATACCACTCGTGCCAATCGGTTACGGGGCGTTGGTGGCTGCCAGATGAACGGATAAAAGTTCATACCCACAGGCACACCAAACGCCCCGAGACACTCGGGGCGTTTTTCATAATTCAAAGACCCTGAAGGTGTTGAAAACCTTCAGGGCCTGAAACGAGGAGAATTTTCCATGTCCATTTCGAATGCCACGCCCGTCTTCGCCGTCGAGGAAAAGAATCTCATCCCCGTCAGCGAGCATCTCAAGCAGATGGCCGATATTCCGCCTTCGCGCATGTTCCTGATCAACAAGTCGCTCAAGGTCTACCTGGAGAAGAACCCGGGCGCGAAGATCTTTGACGCCTCCCAGGGCGACGGCGGCGCGTCCCTGCCCGGTGTACCGAAGGCGATCCTCGAACGCGCCGCGCAATTGCAGATCGAGCATGGCACGGCCTACGACATGCCCTTCGGCACGGATGCCTACCGCAAGTCGGTGGTCGAACAATACTGGAAGCTGGACGCCGACCTGGGGATCGGCCCCGCCAACGTGCTGGGCACCGCGGGCGGACGCGATGCGCTGGTCAAGGCCTACCAGGCCATGCTGGCGCTCGGTCACGGACGCCAGGGCGACTTGATCATGGTTTCGCGCGTGCCGTGGATCTCCTACAACTGGGGCCCCTATAACGTCGGTGCGAACGTGTTGTGGGCGCCAGGCGACCCGGCCCAGGGCTGGGCCTATTCCGAGGAGGCCATCCGCGAGAGCGTGAAGTTCGCCGAATCCAAGGGGCGGAAAATTGCAGGTATTGTCATCACCAATCCCGACAACCCCACGGGCCTGACCATTTCCATCGAGAAGCAGGTCTCACTGGCCAAGGCCGCCCTGGAAGCGGGTGTGGCCTTCGTGCTCTTCGACTGGATGTACCACTACGTCACCGACGAATCGCCGATGGACTTGAACTCCTTCCTCAAGTTTTTCACGCCTGAGGAGCGCAAACGCCTGATGTTCCTGGACGGCCTGACCAAGTCGCTGGGCGCGTCGAATATCCGTAACTGTCACCTGATCGCGGACGAGAGCGTGATCAAGTTCATCGTGGCGCGCGCCTCGCATACCGTCATGCCGCCGTTCTATTCACTGGCCGTGGCGATGGCCGCCTATGAGATGGGCTACGCTGAAGCCGCGAAGACCATCATCGAGCCGACCAACGCCAGCCGCGTCGCCTTGAAGAAATTGCTGGCCGAAAGCGGATTGCAGCACATCATCGGCAAGGGTTATTACGCCTTCATGAACGTCGGGGAATTCCTCCAGGCCAAAGGCTGGGCGGACAGCGAGCCGCTCGGTCAATACCTGGCCGAGAATCACGGCGTGGCCATCGTCCCTGGCGCGTTCTTCTCCCCCTTCGGCGCAGACTGGGTGCGCTTCTCGTATGCCACGCCGGTGGAGCGGACGGAAGGCGCGTTCCAGCGATTGGTGGAGGGGTTGGAGAGTTTGAAGAAGTAGAAAATAAAAACAGGTGATAGTCACTTTTTCTGTGATTGTCACCTGTTTTATAAATGCTGTTTATTCGATAAAGGATAAAACAGCCGTCAAAACCTGTAAAATATCCACTGGAGGGTTCGCCTTAATTTTTTCTCCAACATGTACATGCTCTGGATGGGTTGGCACTTCGGGATGATGTGGCGCGTTGTCCCACCTGGCGATCATTTTTCCGTTTGCGTTTTGAAGGTGAAAGCGATACTTTAATCGTTTGAGTTTGGGTTCAGTGACAACATATTCAGCGATGTGGAGTTGACAGCCCCCCGTGAGTGTGAGCGTGCCGCGAATATAACATTCCTCTTCGGAGATTTCATCAAAGGAGACGTCGGATTGTATTATGTGCACTGCGTTGAGAATTGCTTTTTGCACAGTGGCATAATACTCACGGGATTTCATACAGACACCCCTGAAAGAATTTCGTAGCGTTCGCGCCACAGATTTAAACCGCGCGCGGCCGCGTACCAATCGAAAAACTCTTGCTCATCACCGAGTGTGCCCGCGTCGAACTCCTCCATGAATTTAGCTGAGGTCAGCTTGTGTTTTTTTTCGAATGTCTTGCAAATATCCGCATAATGCTTATATCGAAGACGAGCCTGGGCTGCGGCGCTATTTAATGCAAATGAAACCGCATTGCGGATGCTGCCTTTTTCATATTGTGAATTATCTGTTTTCAAAGCAAGGTTCATAATTTACCTCTATGGAATAAATTGTAGCACAAACTTTTTTCTTTCAAGTTTCATTGTAATGATTCTCTCTGCCAAAGGAAACTCTAATGCCTAAAAAATTCCCTGAAAAATACCTCCTCGCCGTGGAGCAGGCCATCCAGGAAAAGCCGCAGGGCGGCCTGAACGGCTTCGAACAGGAATGGAACCTGCTCGACGAAGACCTGCGCCCGCTGCTGACCGTCGGCGCGGGACCCAGCCAGCAGTCCTTCGTCGATTACCTGCGCGCCGAGTGCATCCCCGCCTGGCAGACGCAGTTCAGCCAGCTCGAAGTCTTCCACTGGATGATCGAGTGGGCCACGCGCCCGTATTACACGCCGCGCGGGGCGATCTACGAAGCGCGCCTGATGGAGGCCGCGCTGATCAATTCATTGCATCGCGCGGGCGTCCAGTTTGGCGAGCGCCTGCATTATTGGCACGGCAACCTGCTGTTCCTGACCGACATCGGCCATCACTCCATCCCTGGCAATTGGGGCATCGCCAAGCGCCGCTATCTCGAAAAATGTGTCGACCTGTACGCCGACACGCTGGCGACCACGGGCATCCACACCAACATGTCCCTGCCCGATCCGCTCTTCGCCTGGGATTTCATGCACCTGCCCGTCAACGAGCGCGGCGACCGTCACCTGGATGAATTCAAGTCCGAGTTCTACATCACCGCCACGCGTTTGCTGCGCGCCTTTGCATCCCTGTTCATCGCCGCCAGCGCGTCCACACCCCTGCAGGCCGAGGTGCGCGGCGGACGGGCCGTGGTGGCGCTGACCGAGTTCGACTCGATCCGCAACCTGACCTTCCCCAATCCGCCCAGCATTGACCTGCCCGACCTGTACCGCTCCTACAACGATTACCTGCAAATCTCCTACGATCTCGTGCGGCGCGGCGTGCGCTTCGGCAACAACAACTGGACGCCCATCCGCGCCCGTTCGTTTGCCGACCCCGTCGAACGCATCATCTCCACCACCAGCGACCAGCTCACCTCGCTCTACGCCCGCGGCCTGTTCGCCGTGGGGGAGGCGACTCCGCCCGAGGAGATGGCCCTGCAGATCGAAAAGCAGAACCTGATGGCGCGTATCAACCTGCCGATGGGACGTGTGGAAGTCCGCACCGACGAGGGCGGTCACAACCTGGATGTGGATGTCGCCAACCTGACCCTCAAGCACCTGCTGATGCTGCGCATCTACTCGGACCCGCAGTTTGCGCGCTCCTTCCGCTACGACCGCGAGGACATCAGCCGCGCCCGCGCCAACGAGGCCCTGGCCGCCAAACACGGCCTGCGCGCCGAGATCGAAAATCCGCTGACGGGCAAGCCCGTCTCCATCCGCGCCTTCCTCAAGTGGACGCTGGGCGAAGTCAAGCCGCTGGCCGAGGCCCTGGGCTGGTGGGATGACCTGCGCCCCCTGGTGGAGATGTCCGAGGGTGGACGCAACACCGCCGATAAGATCCGCGCCCGCCTGCAAGTGGAGTTGGGCGGGAATGATGAAGTTCCGCTGGGCCTGCTCAAGGAATTGTTCTTCGAGCGTGAGGCGCAGGTCAAGGCGGATGTGGAAAGCATCGCATCTAATTTTGGCTCGCTGGGCGCGGACGCCGCCAAGATCGCCGAATTCCTGCAGCGCAGCCGTGACGCTTCGCGGCAGACACCCCAGACTCCCATCCAATTCAGACCGAGGACACAAGCCGTGATCGAAATTTCCTACCCCGATAAGACCTCCGAGATCCTGGACCTGGCCCAGCAGCTGATCCGCATCCCGTCCGTTACCGCCTGCCCGAACGAACGCCTGGACGAAGTCCTGCGTGCGGGCACGCTTGTCGATGACTATCTGCGCAGCGCGGGCCTGGACGTGAAATTCTTCGACGGCAAGTATCCCGCTGTGTATGCGGGCTTTCAGCAGCGTTCGACCCATGCCGCCCAACCCATCTTACTGACAGGCCACTTCGACGTGGTCGAGCCTGAACCCGACGATGCCCAGTTCACTCCGCGCATCGATGGCGATTATTTGTGGGGCCGCGGCGCGGCGGACATGAAGACCGTCGTAGCCACCTATATGGTCTGGATGAAGGACATGCTGAAGGCGGGCAAGCCCTTACCCAATCTCGCCCTGCTGCTGGTCGGCAATGAAGAGAACGGAGAATCCGAAGCCTGGGGGACGCCGCACGTGTTGAAGGAGTTGGGCCTCAAACCAGCCTTGTTCGTCGCAGGCGAACGCACGGGTGAGAAGGGCAACGAACTCTTCGGCGAAGTCTGCGTGGAGAATCGCGGCGTGATGCGCTTCGACGTGGTCGCGCGCGGCGCGAAGGGTCACAGTGGCGTGGCGGGCACGGGCGACCTGAGCGAAAGATTGATCTCGGCGCGTTCGGCCCTGAATGAAATCTTTACGAAGCGGCTCACCCTCAAATCCGCGGACGGCTGGCAGTCACAGGCCAAGTTCCCGTTCATCAACGTGGGCACGCCGGGCGTGTACAACGTCACGGCCGCGGAAGGCATCCTGGGCGTGGAAATCCGTCCCATCCCGCAGGACAACGTGGAAGATCTAAAGTCAAAGGTCGGGGAGTATTGCGAGGCGAACGGACTCGAACTGCGCATGAATGTTATGGAAAACGGCGTGGCTTGCGCCCCTGACAATCCCGCCCTGTTGGCGTTGATGCAATCTGTCAAGAACGCTTCGGGCGAAGAGCCAAGGATCGGGCGCAAACTGCCAGGCACGAGCGCGCGTTTTGCTCCAGGCGGACAGGCAGTCGTGTGGGGCCAGTCGGGGATCGGGCCGCACGCGAAGGATGAGCGGCACTACATCCCCAGCATCGAGCCGTATTATAAGTCGTTGAGCGAGTTGGCGAAGTTGTGGAAATAAAAAACAGGTCACGCGAAAGCGTGACCTGTTTTTTATTTGAATCCGTGGGGTTTCGATACGGCGGACGAACGCGCTACTCAACCACCATCAGGCCCCGCTGTACGAGGGCAGTTGCAGCTTCTCGAGGAAGTAGGGCAGCATCTTTTTCCACCACGGCCAGTCGTGGTTGACGTCGTCGCCCCAGACGTCGATCCAATGCGGGATGCCTTTTTGTTCGAGGATGTTTTTGAGCGCCAGCGCATCGGCCAGCATCTCGTCCTCCCAGGCTCCGCGGCCTGCGCAGGCGATGATATTGCTTTGACGGTATTGGTCGAGATACCAGGGATCGGAGAGACCTGGCAGGTAGGCCAGCGGCGCGTTGTAGTATACGTTTTCATCCATGTAATCGCCGACGAAATGCTGCAATTGAAAAAGGCCGCTGATGGCGATGACCGTGTCGAAGATGTCGGGATGCCTGAAGAAAAAGTTGCCCGCGTGGTAGCCGCCCATGCTGACGCCCGTGGTGATCATCCTGATCGAGGCGTCCCCGCAATGCTGGCGGATGAAGGGCGCGACCTCGTCGGTGATGTAGCGGTCGTAGTCCTGGTGGCGGCGGGCGCGGGCGGCGGGATGCGCATCCTGGTTCGACCAGCTTTGGCGGTCGATGCTGTCCACGGTGATGACCTTGACCTGGCCGGCTTCGATGAAGGGGGCGCAGGCCTGGGCCATGCCCATATCCTCGAACTCGAAGAAGCGCCCGTCCTGGGCGGGAAAGACCAGCATGGGCTTGCCGTAATAGCCGTAGACCTTCAACTCCATATCCTGTCCCAGGCTGGGACTCCACCACTTGTGATATTCGATTTGCATACCCTCTTTCACTCCTGAATGAATTCGGCCATGGCGATCAACTCGTCATGGTCGGGCGAACGGACGAGATACCCGTAATTCCCCAACGCGGCGCTGAAGATGCCGCTGATGGATTCGTGCTGGCAGACCTTGTCGCCGAGCGCGCCGAGGATCTCCTCGTGCGAGTGGGCGTAGGGGCGGTTGAACTTCCTACTCACGTAGGCGCAGAAATACTTGTGGGTGTAGTCGGGATAGGGGAAGCCATTGCCCGCCACGACGCTGGCCCAGGCCTTGTAAATGTCGATGTCGCAGGAGAAGTTGAACATGTCGGTGGTCAGGCCGCCGGGCGGGCGGATGTTCACTTCCAGGGCGTAGAGGTCGCCCGTGCCGCGCTGGCGGAAGAACTCGAAGTGGAAGAAACGCTCGCGCACGCCGAAGGCTTCCAGCACGCGGCGTCCCACCTCCTCAAGGTCTGCGGGGATGTCGCGCAGGGTGTAGTAGTAGATGTGGTCGTCGCTGAGCACGGTTTCCATGATGCCCGCGCTGTACACTAGCGAGTTGACGAAGACAGGCTCCCCGTCGCGGTCGGTCAGCCCGTCGAAGGTGATGATCTCGCCGTGGATGAATTCCTCCAGGAAGTATTCGACCGAGGGTTTGAGGAAGAAGAAGCGCTCCAAGTCGGCGTCGGACTCGATCTTGTAGGTGGAGGCTGCGCCCACGCCCACGTCGGGTTTGGCCACCACGGGATAGCCCGTCTGCTTGACCAGCTTGCGCGCCTCTTCGATGTCGCGGACGATGGCGCCGCGCCCGACCTGGATGCCCGCCTCGACGAAGGCCTGCTTCATCAGCGACTTGCGCTTGATGCGCTGGATCTCGTCCAGTTTGATGCCCGCGATGTTGAAGTCTGTGCGCAGGCGCGCCTCGGTTTCGAGCCAGTATTCGCTGTGCGAGTCGAGACGGTCGAGTTTGCCGTACTTGTGCGTGAAATATCCCAGCGCGCGCACCATCTCGTCGTAGTTGTGCATGTCGGGTACGCGATAATATTCGCTCAGGGCCGCTTTGAGCTCGGGACGCAGCGAGTCGTACTGCTCATCGGCCAACCCCAGCACGTTTACGCCCTGCTCCCTGAGGCGGATGGCGAATTGTGAAAAATTGATCGGAAAATGTGGAGAGAGGAAAACGAAATTCATGGCTCATCCTTCCTGCGAAAGTTGCCCAAATATACCAAAGATTGTGCGGATTTGGGTCTTATTTTTTCACTTTGGGAAGAAAGTCGAAGGGCGGCCTTTGGTTGAGTTTCAGCAGGTAGGCGCTCATTTCGTTGACGTGCAGCGCGGCATCTTGTAGGCCGGCGTGGTGCTGGGACTGGAAGTCCACGTGGCGCGGATTTCGCCCTCGCGCGCGTGAAAGGCACTTGGCAATAAGGTGGCCTGGGCCACGAGCATGTACCTGGCGTTCATCTCCCTGGCGTTGATGCTGGATGCGGTGTTGTAGATTGGGGCGCGGATGCGTGCCCGAAAGGGTGGAAGTTCATCATTTTTTCGATGGCATAGTAAACGAACTGGCGGCAATGCACCTGCCGCCAGAACTAGAGTTCAACACAAATTTGAAACTTGAATCTATCTACAGTTATTAGCATCAATTTGAAACAGAACTTCATTAGAAGAAATCTCACCAATCCATGAGTTTACCTCCATGCCATCGATGATTTTTTTTACCTGCAAGTCGTTTTGATATATTGCTGTCATCTTGTATTCGCCGGACTGTTGAAAATAGGAATCTCTGGAGAGGAATGTTTTATAAATATCAATATCAGCTTCTATTTCGATGCCTACAGGCATAAGCACAAAATCATCTTCTTCTGCGCGGATTTCGTCAATTTTGATTAAAGGTTCAATTAGTTTTCCCAAAGGATCTTCAATCAATAAATAACCTGGTGTATAAGGAAATACATGTCGAATTGGCGCGAAAATCAGTCTCTTATAGACTAGAATGGGAGTATTACTGACATTGTTTAGAATAGCTTTCCCATGCACTTCCTTAATACTACAGTACTTAGCTCGATCCAATGTAATTTCTAGATGGAGTATTTCGTTGGATGTTCGAGATGTAGTATTGGAGCAGGCTTGTAAAAATACAAGCACAAAGATTCCTAAAAGCATTATTTTCTTCATGTGTTTTTACTCCTATCGACAAGGTTCTAAACAAATGCCTGAATCTGGACAATCTTGTACATTAGGGGCAACATCCAATATATTAGTGATATCCTTTTTGTATGCAGAAATTCGTTCTTTTGTAACGCCGTATGTCAGGCCATAACCATATCTCGTAGGATCACTGAGTAGTTGCACCCTTCCCTCGGCTTCATTTAGAAAGTACCCTTCAGGGTCATTGTAATATCTCGTACCATTTGTTTGAGGGGTGTTCAGGCAAGATGCGCCAGTGGACTGATTTGCATGGCAAAATTCATGATCAATAGTAACTGCCAAGTCTCCAGCGGTGCTGGAAAAGGCCTCGTCATATATCATGATAGTTATCACTCCACTGTCTGGTTGATAGTCACTTCCTGCTTTATGGCTCGGGTCACCGGAAGAACCTCCAAGAATGATGTTGAGTGTAAATGGATCATCCCGGTCAATCCTCGGAACGGGGTTGCGCAAACCAAATTCCTTAATGCCCGATTTATAGCTTGTGTTTGGTAGTATGCCTTTTTTATTGGGTCAGTAGTACTATTGATTAAAGAGATCAGCACCTGAGTTTCTGAAAACTTTGACCCGTCACAACCTGTAGAAATACATCCAGCGTCAACCATATGTCCTGTTGGATCTGAGTAACGTATGGGATTATTATTCATCGCTGCGTATCTATCCCGCGCCTGCGTCCCTTGAGTTGATTCTGGAATCATCGTATCCGCCTGGGCGAAGTGGTTAAGATAAGACCCTGTTCTCTGTAGTGATGGAGATTTCCTATCTCATTTTTTCTTGTTTTGGCAGAAAGTCAAGCGGCGGCCTTTGGTTGAGTTTGAGCAGCATGGCCCCCATCTCGCCGACGTGCAATAACGAGACCGAACCCGTGTCGCAGCCCAGGCGCTGGAAGTGGTCGAGCGGCAGGCCGAGGTAGTGGGCGACGGCCAGCTTGATCGGGTCGGCGTGGAAGACGCAGGCAACGATGTCTTGCGGCTTGTATTTGCGGCTGATGGCATCCAGCGCGGCGACGATGCGCGCCTGGCATCCATAAAAGGTTTCGCCTTCGGGGAATTGCGCCCGTGACGGCGCGTGCTGGACGACCTTCCAATGCTTGACCAGTTGCAGCGACCGGAGCGAGCGCCCCTGCCATTTGCCGATGTCCGTTTCGATCAACCCCGCTTCGACCTGGATCTCCAATCCGCGCGCCCGGGCGATGGGCGCGGCCGTCTCCATCGCGCGCTCCAGCGGACTCGAATACAGCGCCAGGATGGGCACATCCTTCAACGCCTGGCCCAGGGCCTGGGCCTGCTGTTGTCCCTTTTCGTTAAGATGCACGCTGGGCGTGTGCCCGGCCAGTTTGCTTTTTTTGGTAAAGTCGTTTTCGCCGTGACGGATGAGCAATAAGAGGGGCATATTCTAAAGTTTGAAAGTTTGAAGGCTTGGATTTGAAGGCCGCTCAGCCGCGCAACCTTCAACCTGCAACTTGGATTTACTTGATCTTTCTTTTCATTTCCACGATCTGCTCCTCGCTCAGGGCGGGGAGGTCCTCGCGGCGTTCGATGCCGAGGGCCTTGCGTTGGGCCTCGCGCCAGGCTTCGAGGCGGGCCGTGACCTGCGCTTCGTAGCCTTCCTGCGAGGGAGTGTAGAAGTATGTGCCCAATAAGCGTTTGGGCAGGTATTGCTGTGGGACGAAATGTCCCTCACTCTCGTGAGGGTAGACGTAATCCTTGCCATGCCCCATCGCGTCCGCGTCGCGGTTGCCGTCCATCAGGTGGCGCGGGACCGAGACCTGTCCCTCCTCTTCGATCTTCTTCATGGCCTTGAAGTATGCGCCTGCGCTGTTCGACTTGGGCGCGGTAGCCAGGTACAACGTGGCCTCGGCGAGGGGATAGACCCCTTCGGGCAGGCCGATGAATTCGAAGGCGCGCGCAGCGGATTCGGCCACCACCAATCCCATCGGGTCGGCCAGGCCGATATCCTCGCCCGCCAGGATGATGAGTCGGCGCAGGATGAATTTGGGGTCCTCGCCCGCATAGATCATCTTGGCCAGCCAGTACAGCGCGGCGTCGGGGTCGCTTCCGCGCACGGACTTGATGAAGGCGCTGATGGTATCGTAGTGCGCGTCGCCGTCCTTGTCGTACAACACGGCGCGGCGCTGAATCGACTCCTGTGCCACGTCCAGCGTGACGTGGATCACACCGTCCGCGTTGGGGGCGGTCGATTCCACTGCCAGCTCCAGGGCGTTGAGCGCGTTGCGCGCGTCGCCGCTGGAAACCTCGATTAAATGGGAGCGGGCCTCGGGGTCCAGGCGAATGGTCTTATTCCCGTAGCCGCGCTCTTTGTCGCCCAGGGCGCGGTCGAGCAGGATACCCGTCTCCTGCTGGTTCAAATTCCGCAATTGGAAGACGCGCGAGCGCGAGATGAGCGCCTTGATGACCTCGAAGTAGGGATTCTCGGTGGTCGCGCCGATCAGGGTGAAAGTGCCGTTCTCGACGTGCGGCAGCAGCGCGTCCTGCTGGGCCTTGTTCCAGCGGTGGACCTCGTCCACGAACAGGATGGTGCGTTTGTTGTGCAGGCGGCGGCGCTCGAGCGCCTCGTCGATGACGACGCGCAGTTCGGCCTTGCCCGCCAGAATGGCGGAGATGGTGGTGAAGTGGCTTTGGGTGGAGTTGGCGATGACCTGCGCCAGCGTGGTCTTGCCCGTGCCGGGCGGCCCCCACAGGAGGATGGACGAGAAGAGTTTGTCGGCTTGGATGGCGCGGCGCAGCAGCTTGCCCTCGCCGACGATGTGTTCCTGCCCGATGTATTCCTCCAGCGTGCGCGGACGCATCCGCGCGGCCAGGGGGGCTTCGGTCTTCATGCGTTCCTGCATGGCGTGGTCGAATAGGTCAGTCATGGGGATGATTATACCGCCGCGGCTCAAACGTTCGGGAGGTCGCCGTCAGGCTGGGCGTGTGACTGGTTGACGAGATAGATGCCCGCCAGGGCGATCAAACCGCCTGCAACCTGCCACGTGGTTGGAATTTCATTCAGCAGCGGAATGGCCAGCAGGGTGGTCAGGACGGGCTGCGCAATCAGCGTGGGCGAGACGATGTGCGCAGGCAGGTGCCCAAGCGCATACGTGATCGAAAGGTATCCGATGGTTTGCGAGACGATGGCCGTCAACAGGAAGATGAGCCAGGTCAGCGGGGGATAACCCGTCAACGGATTGCCAAGCGCGATGTTGATAAAGAAGATCATCCCAGTGGCGGACAGGGCCACGATCCACGAGTAGCGGAAGGGGTCGAAGTGCCGGCGTCCACGCTGGGTAATCATCTGATAGGCAGCGTAGAAGATGCCCGCCGCACAGGCCATCAGGTCGCCGATGCCAAAGGTTGGGTGGCGCATAAAGTCCAGGCCCATGATCAATACGGCGCCAGCCAGGGCAATCGCCAGTCCGATCCAGAAACGCGGGGAAAGCTTTTGGCGAAAAATGAGCCAGGCCCCCAGCGCCACCCAAAGCGGCGACGTATTCCCGAGCAAGGTCGCGTTGGCGGCTGTGGTGTATTTGAGTGAGGAGTTCCAGAAGGTGAAGTCGAAGGCGGTGAAGAGTCCGCCCAGGGTGGGGAAGAGCAGCACTCCCCACGGGAACGGTGCGCCGCTTTTCCGCTGGCGCTGAACGAAGATGGGCGTCAGCAGGATCGTGGAAAAAAGCAGGCGGTAAAAACCCGTTACGGGACCGGGCGCATCTGCCCAGCGCACGAACATGGCCGAGAAACTGAGCGCCGAAATGCCCGCAGCCAGGGCTAGGTAGGGAGGCAGGTTGGATTTGGTTTTCACAGCAGGGTTCCCGATTCTGCCACGCGGGTCAGCCGACCTGGCTTAGGTGCTGGGGGATTTCGAGCAGGGTGGAGACGCTGAGATCGGGCTGGATCAGCGGTTTCTTTTCCAGGTTTCGCGCGCGGCGCGTGACCCAGATACTGGACAGCCCCGCGTTTTGCGCCCCGAGAATGTCCGCCTCCAGCGTATCGCCCACCATCACCGCATCCTGGGCGGGGAGATTCCAATGCGACAGGGCTAGTTCGAAGATGCGCGGATGCGGCTTGCGGTAGGAACAGGCTGCGGAGGTCAGGATGAAGTCGAAGTACGGCTCGATTTGGAAACGCTCGACGAGTTGAAAGACATCGCGATTGTCCCCTGCGTTCGAGACCAATCCCATGCGGTAGCCTGCGGATTCGAGCAGCTTGAGCGTCAACAGGGCATCCTCTTCGATGACCCAGTTCTCCTGTGTCACCGCGAAAAGGGCATCCAGCGCGGATCGGATGACTGCATCCGTGATATGAGCGAATCCACGCTCGACGAGCATTTCCCGTACGACCGAAAAGTAGGTGGTTTCGAACAGGCTTTGATCGCGCTCTTCGTAATACTCGATCACCCGTTCGCGGAATTCGGCCGCAAAGGAGACGGGCACCTCGAAACCCTGGTCGCGCAGACGCTCGGCCAGCACCTCGTCGGAGCGCGCGATGATCGGCTCCCAGGGGTGGCGGGCGTACATCAAGGTGCCGCCCAGGTCGAACAAAATGGCTCGGATATATCGATTCATAAAATAAAAACCTGCCCCTCCACTGTAGTGCGAAAGGCAGGTTTGGTAAATGGCAAAAGGGTACTCCTTTAGCCAGTCGGTCTGCCGGGCATCACAGGCGCGCGCCATTCGTATAGGATTTCGAGCGTGCCGTTTGTGAAGGCCTCGCGCACGGCGCTGCGCTGGATCTTGCCGCTGGTGGTCTTGTGGATGGTGGAGGGCGGGATCAGCACGGCCGCATGAACGCGCAAGCCGTGATTCTTGGCCACCGCCATGCGAATGGCGTCGGCAATTTCCTTGAAGTTATCGCTCTTGCGGAATTCCCTGCGAACCTCCTGCACCACGACAAGATGCTCGGCCTCCCCGTCATCGATGGCAAAGGCCGCGCCGCAACTGGGACGCAGGGCGGGATGGCACTTTTCCATGGTGAGTTCGATGTCCTGCGGGTAATAATTCCGTCCCTGGATGATGACCATATCCTTGATGCGGCCCGCGATGTAGACCTGACCGTCGTGGATGAAGCCCATGTCGCCCGTGCGCATGAACGGACCCTCGTCCGTGTCTGCCAGGCGCGCCTGGAAGGTTTCCCGGCTGACGTCGGGACGCTGCCAGTAACCCAGGGCCACGCTGTCGCTCTGGATCCAGATTTCGCCGACCTCATTGGGGGGACTTTGCACGCGCGTGGCGGGATTGACAATGCGAATGTCCGCGTCGATGGCCGACCAGCCGCAGCCGATGCTGGGGTACGCGTTGGGGTCGGATTCCTGGACGAAGACCAGTTTGTTCTTTTCGAGGTCGCTCGAGTTCAAAATGCAGTACGCAGGCGTCTCTCCAATCTTCTTGTTGCTGACCTTGACGGTAGCCTCCGCCAGCCCGTAGGATGGAGTAAATTGATCAAATCTGAATTTACAGAACTCGAATGCCTTCGAAAATTCAACCATGGTTTCCAGCCGCACCGGTTCCGCTGCGTTGACAACACATACCAGGCTGCTCAGGTCGATGACTTTCTTTTCATCCTCGGAAATTTTTCGCGTGCACAACTCATAGGCAAAATTGGGCGCGGCCGTGTGTGTGCCCTTGAACCTCGAGATGGCATGCAGCCAGCGGTACGGCTTTTCGAGGAAACTGACTGGCGACATGATGTAGCTTGGAATTCCTGCGTACACGGCCGAAAGCAGCCCGAAGATCAGGCCCATATCGTGAAAGACGGGCAGCCACGAGACGATGACCGAGTTTTTGTCGAGCATGACGCCAATCTGGATGTCCTCGATGGTGCGCACCAGGTTGAAGTTGGTGATCATCACGCCCTTGGGGACGCTGGTCGAGCCTGATGTGTATTGAAGAAATGCAATGTTGTCGGGCTGGCTTTCGGGCTTCTGCCAGTCGGCGGCGCCATCCTCCCGCACTTCCTCCGAGAGCACCCAGCGTACATCACTGAACTCGACGTTCTCGTCGGCCAGGAACTTGATCTTTTCGTACACGCCGCGCGTCGTGCAGGCAACGTGCGCCTCGGCATCCTTCATCATCAACAGCAGCCGCGGACTGGACCGCTTGAGGTGCGGCACCGTGGTGGGGACGGCGATCACGTCGGCGTACAGGCAGCCCAGGTAGGCGATGATGAATTCCAACCCCGTGGGGTAGAGCAGCAGGGCGCGGTCGCCAGGCTTCACGATGGTTTGCAGGTGGGCGGCAAACGCGCGGACGCGGCGATCCAGCTCGCCGAAGGTGATGGGAATCTCGATGGATTCGCCGTCTTCCAGGTAAAGGTAGGCAAGCTCGTTGGGCTGGTGCTCCGCCCGATAAAGCAGGGCGTCCATCAGGGTGTTGAAACGAAGCGGGTCGGCGCTCATGCCTGCATCTTCTCCAGAATGCGCGCGCTCATGTCGTCCAGTGTATTCATCCGATCCACCGTCAGCTCGGGGTCGGGGATGTAAACGTTGAACTCGAGCTCGGCAAAGACGCCGACCTGCGCGAGCGAGAAGGAATCCATCAGGCCGCTGGTGATGAGCGCCTCATCGTCCTTGAGGGGGTATTCTGCATTGTTCAGGATCTCGTTGCAGATGAATTTTCTCAGTTTGGCTTTGATCTCGTTCTGATCCATGGGTTAGAACTCCTGGTAAATGAAGGGTGCGGCAATCTGTTGTCGGGTTGCCAGGAAAAGGAGGAACAGCCCCGCTGCCAGCAGGAAAATCTGGGTGGCTTTTGGCAGGCGCAGCAGTCCCCGCTCGTCTCTTTCGGGTAGTTGCTTCACATCAAGATAAAAAGACAGGGCGATGACGAAGAAAGGTTTAAGGGTGGTGGCCAGGGTAAAGGTTTGGAATGGGCCCCAACGGAACAGCCCGCTCCAAAAAGCCAGGGCTCCCGCAATATCCAATTTGAAGGGCACGTTGATAATCAACAGCACGAAGATGGTACCGATGATGGCCCACTTCGTGAGGGGCGGGGCCGCCGATTTGCGTCGGGATTTTTGAACCCGTTCCCAGGCCTGGACGGCGCCGTTGAGGAGACCCCACAGAATGAAATGGATGGCCGCCCCGTGCCAGATTCCGCTGACGAGCATGGTGACCAACGGCGGGACGATCAGGTTGGGCAGGTAACGGCCGCTGGGGTTGCGGCGCAACATCGCGCGGCTGACGGGCAGGTAGATGTAATCCCTCAGCCAGTTGGACAGCGACATGTGCCAGCGATTCCAAAAATCCAGGAAACTGGTGGAGAAGAACGGCTGCTCGAAATTGGGCGAGAGTTGGATCCCAAACAGGCCGCTCACGCCCCGGGCGATGCTGGTGTAGCCGGCGAAGTCATTGTAGACCATCACGCCGAATGCGAACCACCAGAAGACCAGGTCCATGATGGAATACGCCGATGGGTTGGCGAACACACCCCTGGGGATGGTTTGCAGGATGGTATCGGAGATGATGATCTTGCGGCTCAATCCCACGAAGATCTTCAGCAGGCTGTCGGTAAGCTGTTGGTTGTCCAGTACGCGGTCGGCGCGCAACTGGTCGAAGAAATTCTGCGCCCGCTCGATAGGCCCCGCCAGCAGTTTTGGGAAATAGGCCAGGTACAGGGACACTTCCAGGAAGTTGCGGTTGACGGCAATTTGTTTGCGGAAAATGTCCACCAGGTAGGAAATCGCCTGCAGGACGTAGAACGAAATTCCGATCGGTTGCAGGATGCTTAATTCCAGTTGGGTGGGGGTGACTCCCAGCCGGAACAGGGCCTTGAAAAAGATGACCTGTGACTGATCGAAGTACTTGTAGAACAGCAGCGCGCTTACATTGAGCACGATGCCAGTCCAGAGCCAGCGTAGGCGGGCCTTGTCCTGTGAGGAGTCGATCTGCAGGGCCAGGAAATAATTGATGATCGAGAAGACAACCAGGATCAGGGCAAACGTCCAGTTCCAGGTAATGCAAAAAACGAGGGAGGCCAGCAGAAGCACGAGGTTCTGGGCCTTCCTGGGAACCAGGTAATAAATCCCAAATGTGATCAGGACGAAGGCAAAAAAGCCAAGGGTTGTGATGGAGAGATTGGAGAAAAAATCAGTCATTTCGAAGGGTATCGGGCAGATCAGGGGGATGTTGGGGGCGTGTAGACTGTGGCAAGGAACTGCCCAAGCTGTCGGCTGAGCAACACGGCCCCATCTTCATTCAGGTGGGCCAGGTCATGCCAGGTTTCCGCTGGCAGGTCGAGCGCCTCCCGACTCAACCACAGCGGGACTCCAGCCTGACTCGTCTGAAAGACCAGCATTTTTTCGAAGTCCGGGTACAGGTTGCGGACCTTGCGTTTGGACGCATAGAACACGGGGTGGGTGGGGGTCTCGATGACGATGATCTGCACCTGTTTCGAATGGATGGACAGCAGTTTCTTCAGGCCGCCCACGTGGCGCTCCGTGATTTGCAGGGCTTCGAGGGAGGCTTCAAAATGTTTGAGTTGATCCTCCATGGGCGTTTCCGTCTGCCCCATCAGCGTGGAATGTCCATCGGCTTCGATCTCGGTGTCGTTTTCCTCGATGGCTTTGATGGCGCGGTCGATGCCAAAGATCAGGCGGAAGCCGTTCGAGTGTTCGTACAGCCAGCCGTCGACGGAGAAGACTCCAAGCTGGTACTTCATCCAGGGGGAGGACATGATGCTCACATCTGTTCCCTCCATGTTGGAGGTTGAGTAGTCCAGCACGCCCGTTTCGAATACGATCAGGGAGGGATGGAAGTTCTTGATCAGCACCCTGGTCAGCGGGCCTGCGGTCAGCGGGGTCAGTCCGCCCAGACCAAAATTCTGGCAGTGGATCGTTTTTCCGGTTTGCTCGTGATAGGCATCCTCCACCACGGAGGGTTGGAGGCCGTACAGAACCTGGGAATTCCCAATGAAGATGCAGTCGACTTGTTCGCCTGCCGCGATCCTGTCCCTCAGCCGGCGCAGCTGCACTTCGAAGTGCGGGTGGGACGTGCCGTATGATTCACGCGGGAAGAAAATGTGTGCCGCCGGTGTTCTCGCAAATAATTCGAGCGCCGCGCAAAAAAGGAGTAGATACAGGACAGATCGCAGGAATATTTCGCCAAAGGGCGCTGTGATTTTCAGGCTTTTCATCGCGGCGATTATATCATGCCCAAGTTTTGGGCCAATTTCGAGCCTGGACGGGGGTTATTGCGGCGATGCGGGGAGAATTGCGGCCAGGTATGACCCCAGCAATCGGCTGAAATGAATGGCACCCTCTCCGTTGAGGTGAATCAGGTCATACCACTCTTCCTGCGGGAAGTCGATGGAGTCCTGGGTCAGCCATAGGTCAACACCCGCCAGGCTGGTTTGGGCCGTCAGCATGTTCTTGAAGTCCGGGTACAACAGGCGGGCTTTTCGCCTGGCTTCGAGGAAGGCCGGGTCGAAAGGGGTTTCAATGACGATGATTTTGACCTGACTGGAGTTGAGCGCCAGCAGGTCATGGAGGCCGTCCATCTGCCGCTGCGTCAACTCGGGCCGCTTCGCGATGGTTTCGAAATACTCCAGTTGTTCATTCAGTGTCAATTGGGTTTGGCCCGAATAGGCGGCGTGACCATTGACATCGATGCGGTCGCTCTTGTCGTCCGGGCTTTTCAACGCGCGGTCCACCCCGAAAATATATCGGAATGCATTGGAGTTTTCATAGAACCAGCCGTCCAGGGTGAAGTCATCGAACTGATATTTGAACCAGGGAGAGGACATCAGGCTGGCATGCGTCGAGTCGGCATTGGCGGATGAGTAATCCCACAGACCCGTTCCAAACACAATGATCTCGGGATGGAAGTTTTTGATCAGTACCTGCGCCAGGGGGGCCGCCGACATGGGGGGCAGGCCTCCCAGCCCGAAATTCTGACAGTGGATGGCGCGCCCCGTTTCATCCAGGTAGGTCTGCTCGACTGTCACAGGATCGATCCCATACAGCACCTGTGAATTTCCGATGAAGATGCAGTCCACCTGCCCCTCGCGGGCCACCCTGGCCTTCAGTTGTTTCATTTGTGTTTCGAAGTGGGGATGTGAGCTGCCGTACGACTCGGGAAGAAAAAGCCTGTCAACGACAGGCGTCCTGGAGAGGAATTCGAGCGCGGCACAGAATGCCAGGGTAAACAGAAGGGATTGAAAAAAAGTTCGCCCGAATGGCAAACTGATTTTTACGGTTTTCATTCGGCGGATTATATCACGCTGATTTTTGACACTCCCTCTTCCGTTTCAGCGGGCGCGCTGGCGGGGTTAAACGAAAAGCCCGCTTCATGAAGCGGGCTTTTGCAGTCATGAACGGGATTTTATCCCTTGGGCATGATCAGCCACATCAGGATATACAGGCCGATGCCGGGGATGCCGCCGGGGATCAAGGCAATCAGAAATCCGAGCCTGAACCAGACGGGACTGATCCCGAAAAATTCACCCAGGCCGCCGCAAACACCGGCAACCATGCGATTGTTGCGCGAACGTCGTAAAGCTTTTTGTTGTGTGGTCATTTGATATGTGCCTCCAGTCATCCGATATTCATCAATATGTACGCTGGCCGGCTGTGCAGGTTGCAAAAAAAAGACCGCCGTGCGGCGGTCCTGAACCAGGTCATTGGGGAGGCGGGGCGGATATTTTGGGCAGCTTGAGCAAACCGCTGGCGTGACCATAGCACAGAATGTAATAGTTCATCAGGAGGGTAAACCCGATGACCAGGTAGCCTCCAAAGGAGAAGGTGGCGGAAATGAAGTTGAATACGTTTTGCACCATCGCTGGGATGTATGCATATCCACCCAGCCAGTAGAAGCTGTCGACCCCGTCAGCAATCGCAAAGAGGATCATGCCCCACCAGGGGCGACTCCAATGTCCGCGCCCGAAGAGCAGGGAAAGCCAGATCGCGGCGATCCCCTCGGTCAGGTCGAAGACGGGGTAGAGCATGGCAACAAAGGTGACGATCCAGACCGATTCCAGCCCCAGGCCCGCGTGTCGGGCAACGCTGGTCAACACTCCCGAAATCAGAAGGCCTGCGATCAGCAGGAATATGTAAAGCGGAATCCTTTTTTCCTTGCCGTGAGTGTAAAGCAGCGCGAATTGATGATATAGGGACAGCCCAAGGAAGACGTAGCCCATGATCCAGACGAGGTCAATGATCGAATTGCCGTCTGGATATGGCATCGCCGTGACGTCGATGAGGAATACGATCCCCTGGCCGAGCGCCCAGCACCACAACCCGAGGGTGAAGATCAACCAAACGCGATGGGGGTTTTCATCCGTCTTGAACTGGCGCGTGACCATAATGCCCGCGACCGCAGCCCCCACGGAGGCCAGAAGGCTCAGTGTGGAGGAAACGAGGTAATTCCAATCGATCGGTTCGACTGGCAGCGGCTGTGTGGTCGAAACCCAGGCCAGGAAGCTGGCAGCGGCCACCGAACAGATTCCGATAAACCAAAGCACCTTTTTGGGTTCGATCCTGGGTAACGGTTCGGGATGATTCATTAAGAAATCCTAGGATTATTCTGAGAATGCAGCCGGGATTAAACGGTGGGACTGAAGCAGGGCGCCCTCATTCGCGGGGATGCCGGCATAGGACTCGGTCAAAAGCCTGAGGGTCAAGTTGCTCCCGATGACGAAATTCATCTGTGTACCCATGCTCATCAGGATGGCGCGATAGGCCTGGGCGGCATAATCGGTATGCAGGAAGAAATGCGAATCCACAAATGTACCGTCCGCGACGCTGATCTCCCAGGCCCAGGGACGGATGATAATGTTTATCTGATGTTCCATGGAGCGCAGCAATTTCTGGCCGACCAACTCCCGATAACGCGCCAGCAGGCTGTTGCTCCAGCGCGTGGCGCCCCGGCGCAGGATCGCGCATTGGTAGGCCTGGGTATCCGGGGACAGGTTAAAGGTGATGAGCTTGCGCACCTGGTTGCGGTATTCGTTCGAAGTGCAGAAATCGGAGGTAAAACCCTGGGCGCTGGAAAAGAAAGTGTCGGTTTCCTGCGCCACCCCGTCCAGGAACAGGGCGAACCCGTGATAGGCCTCGCAATTAACCTCCACCAGCCCATTCCACTTTCCATCCTGCCATTGCTTGAGCTGATTCCTCCAGGTTTCCTCCACCTGGATGGTGAGCACGTCCTGCACCTGCGACTCGAGGGAAAGCCACACCAGGCGCATGGCGCGGTTGGGCAGCTTGAGAGCGCGAATGTCACTCGTCGATGCGGTCGTGAGTGTGGTGAAATCGGAAAAGGAGATGGGCTTGCAGGAGTTGTCCTTCAGCGCGTATGCGCCCGCGGGTTTGCCGCCCGCAAAGATCATCACGGCCCGGGATGCGTTGTCCAGGCGTTTTTCGATCAATCCGCTCGATAACTGGTCGCGAAAATACGCCTCCACCCCCAGCTGGGAGTCGTTAATTTGAAGTTCCTTGGCCTGACGAAAGAAATACCACATAACCCGCAACCGAATTAATTTTATCGAAAGAAGCGCAAACAAGCCCTTACAAAATTGCAAGTTAGGGAAGGTGAACTACCCTGCGCCTTTAAGGTAGATGCCTTTCGGGTCGAGTTCCTCGCGCAGGATGCGAAGCTCCTTTTCCGTGATCGGATCGGTTATCTGAATTTGCGAAGCCGTCTTCAGATCCCAGCCTGTGTTGGCTTTGGCATCCTCGACGGTCTTGCCCGCGTGCAGGGCGGTCAGGATCATTTCACCCGATTCGTCAGGTTCCAACATGCCGATGTCGGTGACGACGGCCAGCATCCCGCCGCCGCGCGCGCCCGTGGCTTCGCGCGCCGCGCGCCCCGAGAGGAATCCAGCCGAGGTGAGGAAGTCCACTTTTTCGGGGAAGCGGCGCTTCTGGTGCGGGGTCATGATGTAGCAGCGATTGGCCCAGGCGGCGATTTCCTGCGAGCCGCCCGAACCAGGCAGGCGTACCTTTGGTTTCGCGTAGTCACCAATGACCGTCGCATTGATGTTGCCAAACTTGTCGATCTGGGCGCCGCCCATGAAGCCCACATCCACATTGCCGCGCTGGAGGTAGTTGGCGAAGATGTCGTACATGCTGACCACCGAGAGCGAGCCGCTCACCAGGGTCGGGTCGCCGATGGAGAGGGGCAGGCGGGCAGGCTCCGCGCCGATCACGCCCGCTTCGTAGATCATCACCAGGTTGGGGGCATGGGTGCGCTTGGCGAGGTTGCAGGCCAGGTTGGGCTGGCCGACGCCGACAAAGACCACGTCGCCATCGCGCAGCAGGCGCGCCGCGTGGATGATCATCAACTCGGCTGAAGAGTAGGTTAGTTCACTCATTGGATCTCCTTCAAAAACGATTGCATAATTTCAAAGACTTCCGCTGGATGTTCCAGCGGCACCAGGTGCGTGGATCGGGGAACCGTCACCACCTGGACCTTGGGCTGTCTCCGTTTTACCAGTTCTCCTGCGCGCTCCAGGAAGGTGTCCGTTTCCGCGCCGCGGATGATGAGGGTCGGCACCTGGAGCCGGGGCAGGCCGCGCCACAGTTCCATGTCGCGCCAGACGCCCGTGTAATAGATGTGCGCCTCCCACTCAGGTGAGTACGCCAACTCAAAACCGCCGCTGTCCTTGGGTCGGGCGATGCCCGAGATGTAGGCGCGCAGGCTCTCGTCCGAGAAATAGCGGAAGACATCCCGTTTGCGATAGCCGCGGAAGACCACATCCAGGTTGTCGAAATGGCGGCGGCGTTTCAAGGCGCTGGGAATCAGCGGGTGGACGCGCTGTCCCACGCCCAGCAGGCGCGCCAGGTTCCACTTCAAGATGAAGGAAGGCACGAACAGCACGGGGTCGAGCAGCACCAGCGCGCGGAAACGCTCGGGCTGCATCAGCGCAGCGCGCAGGGTGACGATGGCGCCGATGGAATGTCCCACGCCGAGCAGCGGGCCGACCTTTTGCTCATCGAGAAAATTCAGCAGGTCATCCGAAAGCGGATTCCAATCGCGCAGTTCCTCGGGCTTGGAGTCAGGCCACAACGGACGCAGGGTCATACCGAAGACGCGATACTGGCTGCGCAGCAGGTCAAATAGTGGTTCGTAGCAGGCGGGCGGATAGCCGTTGGCATGCAGGAAGTGAAGTGGCCGTCCCGTGCCGCCGTGGTCGATGAAAGGTATCATGTGTAAATCTTGTCCGCGAATTTTCGCTAATCTTCGCGAATTTCCAATTTGTATTTGGAGGAGTCTTCGCGCAGACCTAGAGCAGGAGCGAGGTGTGGATTGGTTTTGGTGAATACCAGGCGCTTCCATTCCAGGCTCGGGAAGGAACCAAAATTAATCAACACACCTACCTGCATGCCTGTGGCCTTCAGGTAGTTCAATACCTGTCCCTCCTCTCGGAGCGTCAGGTTGCTGAGAGCTTTGATTTCGACGACGACCTTGTCATAGCAAAGGTAGTCAGCGATGTAGTATTTTTTAATCGGCTTGTCCTTATAGATGATGGAGATCTCGTGTTGTGGTTTTGTTGGAATACACCGATTCTCCAACTCGATCTCCAGGACTTCCTGATATACGGGCTCAGAAAACCCAGGCCCAAGGTGGTTATATACTTCCATTGCCGCGCCAACGATCGCGAAGACTTCTTGTTTGCATAACAATTCAGCCATCAGAAATCCTTTTTTGCTCTTTTCGTGTCAATTCGCGCAAATTAGCGGATCAATACTCGCCGTAGTTGATCGGCTTGCTCATCAGCGCCTTGACTTCCAGTCGCTTGTGGGTCTCCGCACCGAGCTTCTCCCAATACTCGTTTCGATCCTGTACGCCGTAAACCCATTCTTCGAGATACTTCTGCGTGGCTTCAGGCGACTCACTGACCTTGTCCCATTGCAGGTAGAACTCGTTGTCGCGGTCGTAGTAGCCCTGCGCGTAGGAGGGATGGCAGGCATACGGGACGTGGCAAACGGCGTCCACGATGATGCCGGGGATCATGGTACGGTTCGGGTCTGAGCGGATGACCGACTCGTCCACGATCTCCTCGGCGGTGAGGATGACCTTCTTCGCGGCGAAGGCGGCTTCCTTCTGCTCGCCGATGATGCCCCACAGGTGGGCATTGCCCTGGGCATCCGCGCGCTGCACGTGGACAATGGCCACATCCGGGTTGAGGGCGGGGACGACGATCACGTCCTTGCCGCCGTAGGGGTCGGGGATGCGCTTGATGAGCGGGTTGGCGTTTTCGAGGGATTCCGCGCCCGTCTGGTTCATGGGCAGGAAGGGCAGCCCCGAGGCGCCCGCCTGCAGGCGGGTGATCATGCCGAAGTGGGAGTATTCCTCCCATTCGAGCTGACCTTTTTCCAGCGCAGTGCGGACAATGCGCAGGGAGCCGACGCCCGGGTTGCCCATGTACGAGAAGATGACCTTGCGGGCGCAGCCGGCCGCCACCATCTGGTCGTAGATCAGGTCGGGGGTGGCGCGGGCCAGCACCAGGTCGCGTTTCTTTTGGCGGATGATCTCATGACCCGCGGCGAAGGGAATCAGGTGGGTGAATCCGGCGGCGTAGACGGTGTCCCCGTCGTTGACGTATTTCGAGATGGCTTCCTTCAGGGTAATCAGTTTGGACATTTCTATTTTTTCGCTTTCGCTTTGTTTTTGTCTTCCTTGCGTTTGTTGGCGTTTTCACGCATTTTCTTGAAAATGGCAAATCGTCCCGCCTGGGGCGGCGGTGGTTTGCGCCTGCGGAAAAGTAACCCGATGCCAATGCCGAGCATGGCCAGGAAAAGAAAATCGAAGTCGGGCTCGTCTCCGATGTCGGTCATGATAAAGACGGCAAAGAGCACGAAACCCACCAGGATGAAAAATGCGCCGATGCGTACGACCAGATCCTCATCTTCGCTCATGAGGGTTTCACTGCGGAGAAAAGGGTTCTTTTGAACGGATAGAAGACTGGCTGCGCGGGGAGTTCCTGTTTCATGCGGACGCGAATGGCGTCGGTAAATTCAGTCTGCATGGCCGGGTCCAGCCGTTCGAAGTAGGGGACCAGCGCCGTACCGGAGATCCAGTCCACCACGGCGTCTGAATCGGCCAGCACGTGCGGATAGACTTTTTCGAAGACCAGGATCGCCTGCGCTTCCAGCGTGAACAGCAGGTCTGCATAGGCTTCGATGGAGAGCACGGGCGTCTGGCGCGTAAACCCGTGCAGGGCGCTTTTGAAGGGTTCCTGCGCCGCCATCTCCAGGATGATGCGATGGGAGATGTGCGTATGGTTCGACGGGACCTGCACGGCAAGCTGGCCGTCGGGCGCAAGGCACCCGAATAATCGGGAGATCAGCCCGGGGTGATCCCCGCTCCATTGCAGGGCGGCGTTGCTGAAGATCAGATCGAATTGCCCGTCGAGATGGGCCTGGTCGCCCTGCTCGAAGCGCAAGCCGGGACGGACATTTTCGACGGCCCGCTGCAACATCTCAGCCGAAAGATCGAGGCCGAGCAGGTCACATTCAGGCAAGGTATCCGCCAGCCTGGCGGTCAATTCGCCTGTGCCGCAGCCGAGATCCACCGCGCGCAGTCGCGGGCGGACGCGGACCAGTTTGAGCAGATCCTCGAATGGCTCGCTGCGCTGGGCTTGAAAGCGATGGTAAAGATTGGGGTTCCAGGGCATGGCATTATTTTAGCCGAAAAAACGCCCCTTCCTCTCTTCGGGGAAGGGGCGTTCGAAAAGACCGCACTATTTGATGCGGGTGCGGATCTGCTCGTGCATGTAGAGCGGCAGGTAATAATGACCGCCTGCGTTCTTGCCCGAGGAGCCTGAGCCTTTCCAGCCGCCGAAGGGTTGGAAGCCGGGCCAGGCGCCGGTGGTGGCGCCCTGCGGACGGTTGGTGTAGGTGACGCCTGCCTCGATCTTGTCGTAGAACCAGTCCACCTCGGTGTCGTTCCCGTAGAAGCCAGCCGTCAGGCCGTAGTTGACGCTGTTGGCGATGTGCATGGCCTCGTCCAGGTTCTGAACCTTTCCGATGGTGGTGATGGGCAGGAACATCTCGTACTGCCACAGGCGATGGTTGAAGGGCAGATCGGTGACGAAGGTTGGTTCGCAGAAGTAGCCCTTGCCAAAGTCGCCATCCACGCGCACCTTGCCGCCTGTGAGGAATTTGCCGCCGCCCTGCGAAATCTCCTCGCAGAAGTCCTTGAAGTCCTTGTAGGCGCTTTTGCTGACGACGGGGCCGGTGTAGGTGGCGCGATCCGTCGGGTCGCCCATGACCAGCTTCTCGGTGGCGGCCTTGAGGCGCGACACGAGTTCGTCATAGACGGGTTCCTCCACGAGCACACGCGAGGCTGCCGAACATTTCTGTCCCTGCAAACCGAAGGCCGAGCGGACGATGCCGAGGGTGGCGCGTTCGAGGTCGGCGTGCTGTGAGACAATAACGGGATTCTTGCCGCCCAATTCGAGGATGACCGGCCGCACGTACTTGCCCCTGGCAAAATCCTGGTACATGCGCATGCCCACGTCGAAGGAGCCGGTAAAAGTCACACCGTCCACCTCGGGGCTGTCGACCAGCGCCTGGCCGAGGGTGGAGCCGGGTCCCGTCACGAAGTTGACCACGCCGTTGGGCAGGCCCGCATCGCGGAAGCACTCGGCCAGCAGGCGCACGATCCAGGGGGTGTCACTGGCAGGCTTGATGACGAGGGTATTGCCCGACACCAGGGCCGCGCCCGAGGGTCCCCCCGTCAGCGCAAAGGGGAAGTTGTAGGGCGAAACCACCAGCCACACGCCGTAAGGGCGCAGTACCGAGATGTTGGTGGAGTCGTAGCCGACCAGCGGGTCCTTGCCCATTTCGCGGATGTAGCCGTGGTTCAGTTCCATTTGGTGGCAGGAGTAATAAATAAGGTCGGCCGTTTCCTGCACATCGCCCAGTGATTCCATGCGATTCTTGCCCACTTCGAGCGCCATGGCCGCGCCGAGGTCGAAGATGCGTTCCTCGATCAGGGCGGCGGCCTTGCGGAGCAGTCTCACGCGCTCCTGCCAGGGGGTGCGGCTCCAGCCTGGGAAGGCCTTGCGGGCGGCCGACATGGCGGCCTTGGCGTGGCTGGCGTTGCCCTTTTGCATGGTCGCCAGTTTCCACTCCGTATTGACGGGGGAAAAATCGTCGAACTTTTCATCGGCAAAGACATCCTGATTATCGATGATCATGCCGTATTCCTTGCCCATGTTCTGCTTCAGTCTGGCAACTGCCGCATCGAAGCCCTGGTGCAATTCCTCGGGCGGATTGAACATGGTTGCGTACGTTAGTTTGAAATCAGACATTCTGTGCCTCCATAGGGGGTAACGAAAGGTCGCATTGTCCATCAGTTGATTGGACGGGCCTAGTATAGCGTACGAGTTGAGGCAAGTCAAAGCGGGGGTTGCGGGCGCGCTCGATTGCCCCCGCTTTTTGTAAGGATTGCCCGTCCAGTCTCATCCGATGACCAAGCTTAAATTCGAAGGAGACATGATGGTCCATTCCCGAACCTTATCCCGTTTCCACCCTGGCCTCAGCCTGGGCCTGCTCGCCGTTCTGGTGATCTCGGCCTGCGCCCCAACCGCTCCCGCTGCCCCCACGCAGACGGCGGCGCCTGCCACGCCAACCCCGCTCATCGCCGCCACCCAGACTCCCGAAACGGCGGCCCAGCCCACGGTCCAGGCGGAGGCGGCGACGCTGACCCCCGCGCCCGTCGCGGTAGCCACCTCCCGCGGCCCCGACCTGGAGGCGACCGATCCCACCACGGTCAGCCTGGCTTCGGGCGGACTGCAACTGGTGGAATTCTTCCGCTTTACCTGAGCGACCTGCCGCGCCATGGCGCCCATGGTTCATGGGCTCGAAGCAAAGTATTTTGGCCAGGTAAAGTTTGCCTATCTCGACGCCGACGACCCGCGCACGGACGGTTTCCAGCGCGCGCTGGGCTTCCGTTACCAGCCCGAACTGTACCTGCTGGACGCGGACGGAAATCTGCTGAAAAAATGGATCGGGTTCGTATCGCAGGAGGAACTGGAGGCGGCCTTCGCGGAACATCTCCAGTAGCCGGATGGGGCGCGGATTTTGAAAGGGAAACCAGCGGCCACAAATTGCGCTTTTGAAAAAAAGGAAGGCGCAATTTGTGGCCGCGCTGGGTATAATAGGGACATGCAATTCTTATTCCTGCCAGTTGTGGTAGCGCCAGCAAAAAGCGTGTGGGAAAAAGTGATCCACGTTACACACTGGAATCCCATCGAAGCGGACCCGTATGGCAATTGACCTCCCCATCGTCGTAGAAAACCTGTCTTTTCGTTACCGTGACCGTCAGGGAGCGGCCATCCATAATATTTCCTTTTCCGCCCAGCCGGGTGAGATCCTGCTCATTGCGGGCGCCAGCGGCTGCGGCAAGACCACGCTGATCCGCTGCATCAACGGATTGATCCCGCGCAGTTACAAGGGAGAAGTGAGCGGCCGCATCCTGGTGCATGGCGAGGATACCGCTCGCATGAAATTGTCCACGATCTCGCAGAAGGTTGGCACGGTTTTGCAGGACCCCGAGCGCCAGATCCTCGGCACCAAGGTTTTGAACGAGGTGGCTTTCGGCCTCGAAAACCTGGGCCTGCCGCGCGAGGAAATCTATGCGCGCGTGGATGAGGCGCTGACGCATCTGAAGATCATGCACCTGCGCGGACGGGATACCTTCCTGCTCTCGGGCGGCGAGAAGCAAAAGGTGGCGCTGGCGGGCGTGCTGGCCATGCGGCCTTCGATCCTGCTGCTGGATGAACCGCTGGCCAGCCTCGATCCCGCCTCGGCGGCGGAGACGCTGGATGCGGTGCGCGACCTGGCCGACGAGGGGTTGACGGTGCTGATGGTCGAGCATCGCGTGGAGGATGTGTTGCGCATCCGCCCCGAGCGCGTGATGTACATGAGTGCGGGTGAAATCCGTTACCTGGGGGATGTGAAAGGGTTGTCTCAAGTGGTGAACTACCGCGAGGTGAAACTTCCCGCCAGGGATATCGTCGAGCGCGCGCGGCTGGACCCTGCCCCGGCGAAGATCGATGTGCTTCCAGGCGCGGCTGCCAGGGAGGCGCAGACCGAAACGTTGGTCAAATTCGAGGATGTCGCCTTTGGGTACGATACTGAGGTCGAGATCCTGCACGGCATCAACCTGGAGATCAAGCGCGGCGACGTGATCGCGGTGCTGGGTCCCAACGGCGCGGGCAAGACGACCTTCGTCAAACATGCCATCGGCCTGCTCAAACCCAGGGCGGGACGTGTGCTCGTGAACGGAAAGGACACCCGCGAATCCAGCGTGGCTGAAATTGCCGCAACACTTGGTTACGTTTTCCAGAGTCCCAGCCATATGCTGTTCGCCCCAACGGTGCGCGAAGAACTGGCTTTCGGCCCGACCAATCTCAAACACCCGAAGGACGAGATCGAGAAGGAGGTGCAAGAGGCGCTGCGAATTGTGAACCTGTCCGACAAGGAAGAAGATCCTCCGCTGGCGCTTTCGTTCGGCCAGCAGAAGCGCGTCAGCATCGCGGCCATCCTGGCCATGCGCTCCCGCATCCTGGTGATGGATGAACCGACCGCGGGGCAGGATTACCAGAACTACATGAATTTCATGGATGCGATCCTGCAATTGCCCGGCTTCGAGGCGGTCATGTTCATCACCCACGATGTGGACCTGGCGGTGATCTACGCCAACCGCGTCCTGTTGGTGGCGGACGGGCGGCTCATCGCCGACGGCTCCCCGCAGGAGGTGCTGCGCGATTTCAATCGTTTGAAAGCCTGCCGTGTCGTCCCGAGTTCGCTCCTGGCGCTGAACGTGGATCGCTTCGCGCAGACGGGGCGTTTCCTGCGGGCCGAGGCGCTGGCGCACGTGTAACTGGCTTCATCCATATTTTTCAAAAGGAGAATGAGAGATGGATAAACGTTTGACCTCTGTTTTGACCTGGCTGGTGGCGATCTTCGCCATCTTTGCCATCATCGTGTTCGTGCTGGGCAACATGCTGGGCATCGAGCGCTTCCAGACCGATAGCAACACCCTCGGCCTGCGCTTCCTGTTCGTGGTCGTTGGCCTGCTGCTGGCCTTTGCGGTCTACTTCTTCAGCAAGGACAACAAGGCCTGGGAAGTGGGCACCCGCGAAGTGGTGTGGATGGCCATCGGCGCGGCGCTGTATGCCGTGTTCTCCTGGTACTTCAACGCCACCGTGTTCGTGATCCCCTCGCTGAGTCAGGTTGCGCTGCGTCCCGCCATCGCCATCCCGATGTTCTTCGGCTATGCCTTCGGCCCGATCGTCGGCTTCTTTACGGGCGCGGTCGGCAACATGTTCGGGGATGCCATTACGGGCTTCGGCCTGTCTCCGCAGTGGAGCATCGGCAATGGCCTGGTCGGCTTCATTGCTGGCCTGCCTGCCCTGTTTGCGGACCGCAGGAAAGCCACCGACATGGTGTTGTGGGTCGGCGGCGCGCTGGCCGTGATCGCCACCGCCATCTACTTCATGAACAGCGGCGAGACGAACATGATGTTCTATGACGTCAACAACGGCGTCTTTGGCGATCAGCCCATCGCCGTGACTGCGGGCATCTCGGTGTTGATCGGCTTCGTGCTGGTGCTGGTCGTGCGCTTTGCCTTTGCCAAGAATGTCAACCTGGGCGAGGCTGTCATCTGGGGCATGTTGGGCAACCTGCTGGGCATTGGCTTCGCGGCCATCTCCGATATCTGGATCAACGGCTTCAGCCCCGCGGCCGCCATCGTGGGCGAGTTCCTGCCCGCGGCAGGCCCGAACCTGATCTTCGCCGCCATCCTTGTCCCGCTGCTGGTGGGCGCGTATGCGGCGGTCCAGAAACAGTCGGGTCGTTAATTCGAATTGATATCGCAGGGGCGACCTGTCGGGTCGCCCCTGCATAGGAATATTATGCTCGTCGCCTGGCGTTACCGCAAACGTGAAAAATCCTTCATCCAGTCGTTCGATCCGCGCGCCTGGATCATGTTCTATGGCTGTTTCCTTTTCTCGACGCTCGCCTTTTGGGACGCGCGCTACCTGTTGTTTTTTGCGTTCATTGCGTTGTTCACCCTGCTGACCTCGGGCGTGCGCTGGGATGAGATCCGCCGCGCGATCCTGTTCATCGTCGGCTTTGTGTTGATCTTCTCGTTTTTTACGTTCCTGACGGGCCGCGGCGGGACGGAGGTGTACGAACAGGAGCACCTGATCCGCCGCCTGGAAGCCTCCTTTTCCATTTTCGGCTGGACGCCCGCGTTGAACATCACCGTGGAGCGCGCCTTCTTTGGGGTAAGCATGTTTGTGCGCGTCTTCAGTATTGCCATCATGACCGTCCTGATTCCCTACTCGCTCGACCCCGCCTTCTACGGCGTCACCTTCCGCGGGCTGGGACTGCCCGACAAGATCGCCTACGCCATGGACCTGACCATGCGCTTCATCCCGACCTTCAGCCGCGACTTTCAGTTGACGATGGATGCGCAGCGCGCGCGCGGCTTCGAGCTGGAGAAGATCCGCGGCGGGCTGTTCGAGCAGGTGCGCAAGCTGGGACCGTTGATGGTGCCCGTCACCATTCATGCCATCATTGGCAGCGAGGACATCATCGACGCGATGGATTTGCGCGCCTTCGGTATCGGTCCGCGCACCTGGCTGCAAAACCTGATCTATCAATTCAAGGATCGCATTTTGATCGGGGTCGGCCTGGCGATTTTGCTGTTCTCCCTGGCGCTCAGCACGCTGGGGTTGGGCGACTTCTGGGTGCCGCCTGCGCTGCTTGCCCTGGCGGGCGGATGATGTCCCCTCTCGAAAATCAAAAGCCACCGTTGCGGTGGCTTTTTGTTTAGTGATGTCGCTGATAGATCTCGCCCGCTTCCACCCGCACGGGCAGGTTGTTTTGCGGGGGAGCAAACACGCAGGTGGCGAAGCCTGTGAAGGCGCAGGGTGGGGAGTAGGCAAAGTTGAAATCCAGCATGACCTGTCCATCCACGACGGGGTCATCGGTGACGTAGTAGCGGCCCGAGGGATAGGTGCCTTTGCCGCTGGTGGCATCGCGGAATTGAATGCTCAGTTTGGCTTCGGGTGTCTGGCTGGCGTCGAGGGTGCAGGTCCCGCCGTTAAGCTCGAAGCGCACCTGCCCATCCGCGAAGCCGTCCAGGGTGTCGCCGAAGGTGTCGGGCAGTTGGACAGGTTTGGGCTGCGGGTAGGCGGTGTACAGCCCGGGGACGCGAAGCGCCTCGTTGAACGGGAACCACTCGCGGGGCGGATGGGTCTTCCGCTCGGGGCGCTGGTTGTCCCACAGGCGGATGCCGATCCCCCGCGGGCGGTCGATCACCAGCATGCGCATCCCATCCAGCGTGATGTAACTGGGGGAATCGGCGTGATCCGTTTGGAGGATGGCTTCGCGGACATCCTCCCCGTTGACCTGGACCTGGCGCCCGTCCAGCACCTGGAGCCTGACCTGGCCGCCGTCAAAGTGGAACGCGCCCAGCCTGGCAGGCGCGCGCGCAGGCAGGACAATCTCGTTGACAGGGTCCGAGCCGAGGCGGTTTTCGCCCGGCTGAAGCCAGAACAGGCCGGCCAGCGCCAGCCAGCTATTTTCCGCGCGCAGGGAGGCGTCCATTTCGGCCTGCCAGTTAGCTAATTTTTGGGTGGGATCGGGATTCGACATGGGCGCGATTGTACCAGAATCAAAAAAGCCCGCCATTGCGGCGGGCTTGCAGTTCGGACCGGTTATGCCACCGAGGGCACGCCCAGGTAGGTGATGAGGCCGTAGACCAGCATGATGATGGCCAGGATGGAGAAGACCATGCGCATGTTGTTCTCTTCCTTGAGCAGGGAAGCCCAGGCCGCGAAGGCCAGGCCGAGCGCCATGATGAGAACGACCAACTGGAGGCCGTCGCCGCGATTGTCCCACGCGCCCGCGGTTTCGAAGTTGGCATCCGATTCTTCCCAGTAGGCATTGGCTTCGGTATACATGGCGTTGTAGTAATCCTCGCCGAAGATGTCATCGGGGTTGTTCGCGATGGAGTCCTGTAATTCCTGCGAGTAGCTCTCCTCGTAGTAGGCGGCCTTCTCCTCGTCGTCGGTGGTATACCAGCCATCGTACATGGAGAAGTCGTAGACGATGAATTGGTTGGCGCTGAGGTATTCGGCGTTGCCGTCGTTCAATTGCTGCATGGCCTTGATCTCGTGCTCGTTCTGTTTCGAGTCGGCGATGGAGCCCTGGTAACTGGCGAGGGCGGTGAGGACGCTCAGGATGACCACGAGGGAGCCGAGGATCATTTCCGAGCCGAGGATGCGTAGTGCTTTCATGAGGGGTGTTTCTCCTTTGATAATGATGGGTATGAGAATGGCTTATTATACTTTTGATTTTCAGATGCAAATTTACATTTCTGTAATAAAATTTCGGCTCTCTGGGATCTGCCGTGATTCTGTACACGGATTACACGGATTCGCACGGAAAAAGCCTTTAAAAATCCGTGTTTTTCCGTGTTCATCTGCCGAAGGTCCGTGTCCAAAAGGTTTTAATCACGGCGATTCCCAATGAGCCAAAATTTCCCGATTCTGCTGGATTTTATGGTTGGGCTATCGTTTGCCCAAACCGTCCACGAATGCTGCGACAAGCTCAGCATAAGTTTTTTACGATTAAACGAATAAAAAGCCTGCATGTCGCCTGTTTTACTGCACCGGCGGTTTCCCCACGGGGGCGCTTCGCGGTCGGCGTTGTAGCTTGCGAGGATAATTCGATTTACCCACTGTGCAACGTGGCGCACTTTGGCTGAATGTCACTTGTGCATTATGGGTGAAGATTGACAAGAACATCAACCCGAATCCCTCGGTGACTCCGCTGGTGAGTGGATCGTCGAGGTAGGCCGCCTGGTCTGTATATTGGTAGAGCAGCATCTTGTAAGCCAGCGTGGTGCTGGGACTGGAAGTCCACGTGGCGCGGACTTCGCCCTCGCGCAGCACCCCCGCAGGTCAGCTTCCAGGCGGGGGAGATGCTAAGCGCCTACAACACCTTCCGCGCGGTGGTGAAATTGGCGGGATAATTTACACCGCCTGGCGCGTGTGAAAAGTGCCTGGGACAAGGCCGCAAATTTCACGAATTAATTTTTTATTTTCAATAACGCAGTTTGTTTTTTTGCTTTATCCAGCCAACTGTATTTTAAGCCGTTTTGATAGGCAGATAGCGCCAAATCGTTATTTCCAGACTTCATGTAAATATCTCCTAAATCAACCCACGCATCTGCTTCTGATGGATTAATTTGAATTGTCTTTTCAAAAGATGACTGCGCAGATTTAAAGTCTTTTATATTTATATAGCAAACTCCGAGCCTTTTCCATGCTTCAAAATCGTATGGATTAGATTTGATGATTTCCTTGTAAGTTTGGATTGCGGAAGTCCAATCATGTTGCAGGAGTTGAATATCTCCTAGTACATTCAATGCTTCATCATTATATTGATTTAGCGTTATAGCTTGTTTGGCACTCGCAAATCCTTCATCCAATTTCCCCATTTTATTCTGCGCTAAAGCCAATAAAGTCCAGTAATCAGAAGCCTTTCCCCCTTCAAGTTTGTTCAAAGCTTTTTTGCATTCTTCTTCTGCCTTGGCAAATAAATTTTCCTCAATCAGGATATAAATCCTCATGGCACGGGTATCAATAAAACTATTCAGAGTTTTTAGTTTAGTTAGGTATACTAGCCAGAGGATCTTATAAATATTGTTTTTATTCGATTGCATATAGGCAGCAACAGCACTTTGAAGCATGGAATATGAATTTGCATAGAACTCTCCACCGAATCCGTTTCCGATGGTCTCGCTTCTTATCTTCAAATAATTTGTGCGTTCAAGAGCCGCCTCAAAAAGTTGGTAAGCTTCTTGCGAATTGTGTAAGTAATCGCGAACATATTGTCCTTTCCAATAGTAGAGGCAGGGTAACCAGGGGTATTTTGTGATTTGCTCATCCAAAAAGCCAGGAATTGTCTCGGATTGACTGGCTGCAATCTTGAATAATAGACGGGCATAAATGACGTCCGCATTCCAAGGCTTTTTCTCTGACACTTTTTCGATGGCGTTGCTGGCTGCATTGAGCATGCCCAGATTGATATAACACACTGCGAGTCGAGCAAGTGTGACATTTCGTTCAAAGTCATTCCGAGTGTAAATATCCCAGTTTTCGACGCAATACTTGAGCCGCACAGCCGCTTCTTCGTAGTGGCCAAATTCCAATAGAATTGAACCAAAATGTCTGTTGTAGAAAAGATCACCTGCATGGAATTTTTCAAATTGTGCATATAATTTTAAGTATTCTTCCCAGTTTTCCTCGTTTCGATGTAAGTGAAGAGCAAACAACAGCAGGTTATAGTCTTCAGGCCATTCCTGGATTATCTTTTCTAGTTGCATTATCGCATTTGTTTTATATCCTAAAAAAGATAATATTTTGGCGACAAGCATTTGTGAATATTGCCTTAGTGTTTTTTGAGATTTCATCATGTTAAGGATACTTTCATTAGTGTTGTTCCTTGATATGAGCATTACGCCATATATGGGGAGTCGACGGTGATATCACGGCAAAAAACGAATATGTTGCAATAAATTTAGTTTACTGCTCCAGCCACCAATGTCCACGTTTAACAGGTTGCGGAGTGGGCGGGGTTAAACTAATTTTTGTGGTATCGGATGGAGAGCTCGAGCAATCTCTCTGTGGCGGTGGGCAAGATGTTGGAGTACCTGTAGCAGGAGGTGTGCTAGTTGGGGGTACTGGCGGAACTGGGGGAAGCTCTTCTTCTACGAGGTCATCACCATTCGGGTCAACTAAGGCGCCTGCCACATAAGCAATCGAAGACAGCAGAGAGAAAGCCTTTATATAAAAACATGCTTTTGGGTTTTGTAAGCAATATTGAGAAAGCGCAACGCCAACGTCATCCTCAGCAGTTGCTTCTGTATTCCTCCATTGTTTACTCGGATTTGGAGCTTTACCTTTCCCTGGTGCCATTTGGGCAACTTGGCTTATTCCAGTTTCCACTGCTTCACCGATTTGAGTAGCTACAGTGTTTGCTGCTGCTTGAAATTCAGGATCACTTGTAACAGCCACGTAGACGACCACGGCTACTACTGCTACCCAAACAAGTGGATTTGCTAGAACCGCTAAAAATGCAATGTGTCCAGTGGGGTCTGTATATATTATTGGATTATTATTCATCCCCGCGTATCTATCGAGTCCCTGGACGCCACCTGGAATAATCGTATCCGCCTGGGTGAATCGACCTAACTGCGGGTCATAGAATCGTGACTGGTAAAACATTAACCCGAAGCCCTCGGTGACTCCGCTGGTGAGTGGATCGTCGAGGTACGCGGCTTGACCTGTGTACTGATACAGCGGTATCTTGTAGGCAGGATCGATGTCGACAGGCACGTTGGTCCACGTGGCGCGGATTTCGCCCCACGCTTTGTAGCGGATTTCGAGCACCTTGTTCCCGTCCGCGTCCGCGGTGAGGGAGGTGGAGCCCAAATGATCAGATAACATATACTCCACGGTCATGGGTTGGGGGGCGGTGTATTTTCTCATCGCAATGCGCGTCGAGCCTGCCATGTAGTACTTGGTGATCTGATTTCCGTTCTTGATCTCGAAATGTGCGCCGACAAACAGGATGGTCTCGCTGCCCATCACGGATTTTACCCGTTTTCCGTCCGCGTCGAAGGTGAAGGTGGCGATTACGGCGTTATTCTTCTTCACCTGTACCAGGCGATTTTCCGCGTCGTAGCTCAGGGTGTAGTCCTGGAAGGCACTCCCTTCGAGGACGTGACGCGCGGTCATATTGCCGTTGGCGTCGTAGGTGTAGCTGTTGCCGTTCACGAGCGCGGTCACGGCGTGCTTGTGGTTGGCGTCTGCGTAGGTGAAGGCGGCCTTTACATCCGCGTAGGAGCGGCTGTTGCCCGCATTGAACAACCAGGTGCGCTCGTCTGCGTTCAGGTAGCGCTTGTACAGAGATACTTCGTCGATCAGGCCGTTGAAGCCGTAGCTCCCGCCGACGTGCGCGCCGATGGTCAACGGGTAGGTGGAATCGATCGCCCCGCCGCTGTAGGAAACCGTGACCGGTGTCCCGTTGTCGATCTGGATGTTGAGGGTATCCGTGGTGGCGGCGTGCCAGGCGATCACGGTATGCCACTGGTTCACACCCGAAAATGTGGCGCTGACCGCGGCATTGGTCGAGCCGTTGCCCACCGCAAAGACGATGTTGGAATTGGATTGCAGCAGGCCGTAGTCGCGCAGGTTCGAATTCCAGGCGTAGCCCTTGTTGACGATCACCGCCGTCCCGCTGGTGGTGGTCGGGTAGAAATGCGCCACCAGGGTGAAGTTGCTGTCGCCGGTGCTGATGGCTGTGTTGTCGTTGGCCGTCAAGACGCCGGACGGGCTCGAGCTGAAACTGGCCGCATTGCTCTTTTGGCCGCCGGCGGAGGCTACGGTGGGCGTGAGGCTCAGGTGACTGGTTCCGTGGCTGTCGTTGCGCTGGCCGCTGGCCTCGTCCAGGCTCCACCAGGCGGCCAGGTTGGTCGTGCCCGGGTTGGCGCTCTCGGTTTTGGAGGCCAGGCTGCCGGTGGTTGCGTCGTAGGAATATTTTTCACTGTACGCGCCGGTCGTCGCGCCGCTGGCCTGGGCATTGGTCAGGCGGTCGAGGGTATCGTAGGTGAAGGCCTGGGTCTCCGAAATGAGCGGGTTGGTGATCTGGGTGATGTTGCCCGCGGCGTCGTAGGTGTAGTCCAATTTTTGCAGGGTGGAAGTGGCGAAGGTCTCCGTGCCCGCATTCCACGCGCCCGAACCCGCCACGATCTTGTCCAGGCGTCCGCCCTGGGTCGTCCAGGAGTTGTAGACGAATTTCTGGTTCAGCCCGTTGCCCAGGCTGCGGTCGGTCAGGCGCGAGGCGGAATCGTAGGTACTGGAGGTCACGTAGGGGCTGGTTCCCGCGAGGGTATTCAGGCGTTTGTGGGCGTCGTAGGTGTAGGTGACCGTTTCGCTGTTGCTCGGATAGGTCATGGTCAGGGGCATGTCGGCCAGGTTGTAGGTGTAGCTGGTGGTGTAGCTGGTTCCATCCTGGACGGTCTCGCTCAGCACACGCCCGCGCTTGTCGTAGGTCCACGAATTGTTGATGCCGTTGCTGCTGGTGGAAGTGCGGCGGCCGATGCCGTTGCTCCCGGCGTCGTAGGTGTAGGTCGCGCTGACCTGCGTTCCGCATCCGCTGCCGCTGGAGGACTTGCCCGTCATGCGGCCAAGCAGATCGTAGGTCATGCCCAGGGTGCAGCCGCGCGCATCGGTTTGGGAAGTCATCGCGCCCAGCGCGTTATACGCGTAGCTCCAACTGCCCATGTCGGGGTCCGACATGGCGGTCTTCTGCCCAGCCTGGTTGTAGGTCAGGGTCGTCGTCGCGCCGCCGCGGGTGGCGGTCAGCATGTTGCCCTGCTCGTCGTAGGTATAGGTTACGGCGGGTCCCGTGGGCGGGGTGACGGTGAGCGTGCGTCCCCACACATCCTTGACGCTGGTGGTGACGTTGTTGCGCGGGTCGGTCACGGTACTGGTCAGGCCGTTGGTGAAGGTCACGGTGGAGGTGGTATCGGGCGCGGTCACGGTGCTGGTGCGTGCGTTCAAATTGCTGGTCGTGGTGGTGTAGCGCACGGTTTCACCGATAACATACGGCGCGCTTTGCTGGGTGGTGGTGAACGCTGGATACAGGGTGCTTGTGTAGATGCCGTTCGTTACCTGGTTGTTGAGGATCTGGGTAACGCTGGCGGCTGTGCCGGGGTAGTTGACCGATTTGGTCTGGCGGCCCAGGCCGTCGTAGACGCGCGAGATACTGTAATAGCTCGAACCGTCCACCTGCTGGGTGATGGTAGTGATGAAGGGTTCCTCGCTCTGGTACTGCATGACCAGGGAGGCGGTCGAAACGGGCAACCCCGAATCAGGGTTGGGGCGGAATACGCTGGTGATGCGGCCGAAGGGGTCGTACGTGGCGCGGGTCTGCGCCCCGTTCGGGTCGGTTTCCCTGGTGGGAACGCCCAGGACGAAATCGTTGGAGCCGTTATTGTCGTAATCATACGCCAGGGTGGTGACCTGGCCGAGCGGGTTGGTGACGGTCAGGGCGTAGGTGTGATAGGCGGAATCGTAGGCCGTGGTGGTGGTGCGCGCGCCGCTGGATGGGTTGGCGTTCCAGGCCGCGTAACCGCTATATGTGGTTTCGCTGGTGCGGTTGCCCCAGGAATCATAGGCATAGGTGACCTGGCTGAAATTTCCGCCGTCGGCCTGGGTGCGAACCGCAGTCAGTTTTCCATCGGTGGGCGGGATCTGGTGGTCGCCGGTATTGCCGTCATACAGGTAAAGTGTCATGGCAATTTGGGTTCCCGAAGCATCGAGCACCTTTGTCTTTGCGGGCAGGGAGACCAGGTAGCGGGGGGGGTTGGTGGAATCGTTCGGGAAATAATAGGTGCTGGTCGTGCGGTACAGGGCTGCGCCCGCATATTCCGCCGCGCTGACCAGGTTGCCGTAGGTCGATTCGTAGGTGTTATCGGTGCGCGTGTACGAATAGCTCGTGCCGTTGTTGTTGTAGGTGCGGCTTTCCACGGCATCGGTGTACACCCAGTAACAATTCAAGTCGACCCAGGTGCCATTGGAGCAGGTCTGGTTGACCGAATAGGTGTACAGGGTCATCGACATGATCGTGCCGGCTCCATCCTTTACCGTGACGGTCTCGGGCTTGCCCTTGCGGGCATCGTCCTGGAAGAACTTGGTCACGGTCGCCTTGCCGTCCGGCGCGGTTTCGGTCACGTATTGATGGCCGCGCAGTTGGGAATATTTCGGCGAGTATTCGTGGCAGGAATCCGGCGCGCCTTCGGGGCAGACCCCATCGGAGTGATCTTCATCGTTGACGGCTGCGCCTTCATAGGCATAGGAGTACACGTACGAATGTCCGTTGCCGTCCGAAACGGTCTTGGTGGTGACGCGGTACATGGAGGTCAGAAATTGGTAGGTAAAGGTTAGCACCTTGGCCTGCCCTGCAGACTTCAACAAGGGTTCGGCTGTGCTTGCGCCGAAGGGCAGTGTAACGACCGAGGAATGCTGGCCTTCAGTGGTGAAGGTCTCGGATGCATATTGCGCACCGGAGCCATAATTTAATCCAAATTGCAAGGCAAATGGAGTTGGATCTCCCGAGACGATTTTTTGAGCAAAGGCAATCAATTTGTACGCTCCACCCGGCCTCACCATGCTTCCGTCCCCATCGTAGGCGGTGCTTGCGTAGGTGGCCACTGCAATATTCAAATTCTGATTGGCGCAACTGACGGCCCCAGAGCCCGCGTACTTGTACCAAGTGCTGCACTCGCTGACGCCCACGGTCGAGTGATAATCGGGTGCGATCTCGGCATAATCCAGTTCATACGCAAAAGTCACGCTGCCCCCGTACCCGTTGCTGGCCTGGGTCAGGTGCAGGCCGTCGTAGGTGAAGGTCGTGGGCGGCAGGGCGCTGGTATTGCCCAGGCCGAATTCCCGGATCGAAACCAGGGTGCTGCGTTTGGCCCCGGCCGAGAAGGTCTGGCCCGGGAAAATGGCGGTCGAGGAGTTGTCTGCCGCATAGGTGAAGTGGTAGGAGCGCAGGATGGTCTCGAAACTGCCGTTGCCATCCTGGTCTTGCAGCACTTGCAGTTCCTGCAGGCGCTTTCGGAAGAATTCATGGTGCGCGGCGTCCGTCACCGCAGCCTGGGGGTAGTCCCCGCGGTTTTGGAGCACGAACTTGACCTGGTAGCGGTTATTGGCGTAGGTGATGGTATCGGGGTAGACCGCCGTGACCGAGGTCTTTCCGCCCACGGTCTTGGTCTCCGTGGTGTAGGTATAGGTCATTTGTTTGCCGAAGATGTTTTTCGTGCTGGTCAGGTACCAGCGGGCAGTCAGGTATTGCGAGTTGTTCTGCGCATCGAAGTAAACGATGCGGATGTCCTCAATGAAGGTGTAGACGTTGCCCTCTTTGTCCCAGACCGTCCAGGTATCGGCGGCAGAATCGTGATAGATGCGCCAGAAGTTTTCATCCATGGTGTGATAATAGCCGCTCCCAACCCCGGAACTGGCCAGGCGGCTGCTCACGCCGTTGACGTTGATCATGTAGGTATCGTCGTCGAATTCGGAGGTCGAGCCGTGCGTGTCCCGTTCGACGTAGCCGCTGTCCAGCGACCAGCCCATGCCCACCCAGCCGGCCTGGGTGTGCAGGGTGGATTAGTCCGCCACCTGGCTGCTGTATGAAACCGACAGGCTGGGCTTTTGCCCGCCAGGCCCGGCCGGCACTTCGATGGGCAGGGAATAGGAGGCCGCCCCGGTGAACTGCGAAACCTGGAAGGCATCCACGGTGGGCATGCGCGCCGCCTGCCAGTCGTTGATGCCGATGTCGAAGGTGCTGAAATGGGTGGTTTCCGCGCGAATCGTTCCCGCTTCGCGGTCGACCATGGAATCCATGGCCTCCCAATCTCCCGTTTCCGGGTTGTACCAATAAACGAACAGGTCGCCCACTTTCCCCTCGGGGATATTCAAATCGCTGTATTGAATTTCAAGGGTGATGGGCTGGTCGAACTCGTGTAGTTCCGCCCTGTCCGACTGGTTCGAAGCCGTAATCTCGATGGGGCGTCCGCTCAGGGACGAAAGCGGGGCCTTTTCCCCGCCGGGCTGGCCGATCGTGATGGTGGCCTTTTCCCGCAGGGTGTTTGCGGGGAAACTGAGCTTGACCCGCGCATCCTCGGTGGCGATCTCGCCGCCGCGCTCATCGACGGTGAATTGCTCGTGCAGCGGCAGGGGTAGGGCAAACTCGGCCAGGACGGTTTCCTTTTCCACCAGAGAGGCCAGCAGGACGACTTGTTCCTCCGTCTCCTGCGCCAGCAACTCGAATTGTCCGCTTTCCTTCTGGAGAGTGATGGACAGAATCCGCGTGACTTCGTCGTATTTCAATTCCTTGTCTGCGGGGGTGAACCCCTTGGGCAGGTTGATTTCCAGGGAGAGCTCGTGCTCGCTTGGAGAAATCCCCTCGATGGACCAGGAGATGAGGTTGGTTCCCCCGGGAGTCACGAAGCCCGGTTCGGCGGACAGGTTGAGGATGATTTGCGGCTCCACGACGGGCGGGACGGTTTCGAGCGGGGGAATCGGCGTACCGCTTGGGATGGGTGTGACGGTCTGTGTGATGACCGGCGTTGTGATCTGGGTGGGGATTTCTTCCGTGGCGGTTGGGGTTTCAGTAGGGGGCAGGTTGGTGCTGGTCGGGGTGGCTCGATCCGCATCCCCCGATGGCGTAAGCGTCGCGGTTGCAGTGCCGGTCGGCGTGGGTGTGGCTTTCTCCGCCTGGAATGATGCGGAAGCAGGGAAATTGAACTGCCCCAGGATGAGGCTGAAGGCTACGAGCAGGTTGGCAAACAGTTTCATGACGAAACCCCTTTCGCGATGGAAATTGGATGTGTTTTTTTGTCACGGAGGTTGGGTTCTTATTACCCCGCATGCGTTGTGAAATTTATCACTCTGCCCTGGCTTTGGTCAAGGCTGGTGGATAGTACTTTGGTACTGTGTCATTGCCTTGAACGCGCGCATCCTTGCCGGTTCGCGCTTCTGGCAGATTCCCTGGCGCGTGCGCCCACCGCCGTAGGGATGCTGTGAGCATTAGCGCAGCCATCCCAGAACGACGGTGCGAGACGGCATGGCAAGTGTGCAATCCGCCAGCCGTCCGCTGGATTATGAAGACGGTGGGAGCATATGATTATTAGCAGGCTTCCACGTTGAGGGCTGGAACTGGACTGGTTGAACTCCCGCCAGCACCCGCTCCAGGATGGGCAACATGCCCGTCACCCGTTTGGCGCGGATGACCCAATCCCACAGCGGTTCGAACTTTTTCCAGCCGCTGGTGTAGGCGAAGTGGCGCAGCTTCCCGTTGAGGGTCTTGTGCGTTTGGGCCGAGCGCAGGATGCTGCCCCAGCGATAGAACTGGCGATAGGAATCCCAGTAGCCCGCCTCCAGCCTTTCAGGGGAGATGCGCCTGGGTTGGAAGGTGACGTGGCGCGTGTCGTAGTCGTCCCAATTCGCGGAGGTGATGCGCCCTTCGGCCTGCATGCGCTGGTGCAGGGCCGTGCCCGGGTAAGGGGTCAGGATGTGGAAGGTGGCCGTTTCGACGCCCTGGCCGAGCGCCCAGTCGACGGTGCGGGCGAAGACGCTCTCATCGTCCCCGTCCATGCCGTAGACGAAGCTGGCGTTGACCATGACGCCCAACTCGTGCAGGCGGCGGATGGCGGCGGAGTAGTCGCGGTTCAGGTTTTGGAACTTGTGCTGTTCGACCAGATTGTCGGGATTCAGGGTCTCGAAGCCGACGAACAGACTGCGCAGCCCGCTGGCGGCGGCCTTTTCGATCAAGTCGGTCTTCAAAATGGACTGCACTGTCCCTGCGGCCTGCCACAGGCGGCCCATGCCTTTCATCCCTTCGAACAGGCTGGAGGCAAAATGCGGATTCCCGAACAGGTGGTCATCGAGGAAGTAGAGATGCCTGCCCGCCAGGCCCTCGATCTCGCGCAGGGCGCGGTCGACGGCCAGGGTGTAGAAGGATTTTCCGCCCGCGAAGAAGGCTTCCTTGTAGCAGAAATCGCAGGTGTGCGGACAGCCGCGTGAGACGACGATGGAGTTGGGCACCAGGTACAGGTTGCGCTGGATCAGGTCGCGGCGCGGGAAGGGCAGGTCGAGCAGGGAGCGGCTGTGGGAGGCGTAAACAGGTTGCGGGCATCCCGCCCGAAAATCGCGCAGGAAGGCGGGCCAGGTGTCCTCCCCGGGACCGAGGAAGGCGGTGTCGGCGTGGGCGGCCGCTTCTTCGGGCAGGGAGGTGACGTGCAGTCCGCCCAGGCAGACGTGCGCGCCCCGTTGACGGTAGTGGTCCGCGATCTGGTAGGCGCGGTAGGCCGAGGTGATGTAGACCTGAATGACGACCAGGTCAGGCTCATCGTCCAGATCGAGAGTCTGCACGTGTTCATCCTGCAGGACGATCTCGTCCGCGTCGTCCAGGTAGGCGGCCAGAGTGGCCAGCCCGAGCGGCGGAAAGAGCGAATATTTGATCGGTCTCCAGAAGGGACTCCTGGCTTCGGTCAGGGCGGGCAGGATCATTTTGACGCGCATGGGATGCTCCAGAACACAAAGATACTTTCACCGAATGGGTGAAAGTATCTTTGGAAAGGGTGGCAAATGGTAGCGGCGGACTGTCAGAAGGTTGCAAAGGCTATCCTGGATGCCCGGGACGCGCGCTTGCAGTGCCAATTCATCGCGTGAGGATTAGAGTTGTTCCCGAATAGCAAAATTACTGCTTTTAAAACCCAATCCGCGCCAGTCTGTGGCTGGTTCTTTGTGGGCAAGGGGGATTCTGCACGTTCCTCAGGCGCTGCCACTATTCAGGAACGGGTCTATTACTTTCACCTGTCCAAAACCAGACCACGGTTGGATGCAACTTCATCTGTCGCGATACTACTCTTCCAGCGTACTGATGTCACCCTCGGGCAAGCCCTGCGCGCGGGCTTTCAGAACGCGGCGCATGATCTTGCCGGAGCGGGTCTTGGGCAGTTTATCCACGAACTTGACATCTTCGGGGCGGGCAATGGGACCCATGTGGGTGGCGACGTGCTGGCGCAATTCCTCAGCCAGTTCCATCGAGGGAGCAAATCCCTGTCGCAGCAGCACGAAGGTGTGGATGGCCTGGCCCTTGACATCGTGGTGCAGGCCGATGGCGGCGGCTTCGGCCACGGCGGGGTGGCTGACCAGCGCCGATTCGACTTCGGCGGTGCCCAGGCGGTGTCCGCTGACCTTGATCACATCGTCCACGCGGCCGATGATCCAGAAGTAGCCGTCCGAGTCGCGGCGGGCCGAGTCCCCGGCGGTGTAGCGGCCCGGGTACTTGGACCAGTATTGGGCCACGTAGCGCTCGTCGTCGCCGTAGATGGTGCGCAGCATGGAGGGCCACGGGTGCTTGAGGGTCAGGTAGCCTTCCGCGCCGTCTGGGACGGGGTTGCCCTGCTCATCCACGATCTCGGCTTCCTGCCCGAAGAAGGGACGAGTGCCCGAGCCGGGCTTGAGCGGCACGACCGGGGTGGGGGTGATCATGAAGGCGCCCGTCTCGGTCTGCCACCAGGTGTCCATGATCGGGCATTTTTCCTTGCCGATCACGCGGTAGTACCACTTCCAGGCCTCGGGGTTGATCGGCTCGCCGACGGAACCCAGCAGGCGCAGGGATGAGAGATCGTGCTTGTTGGGCCAGGCCTCGCCGAAGCGCATCAATCCGCGGATGGCGGTGGGCGCGGTATAGAAGACCGTGATGCCGTAGCGTTCGACCACCTGCCACCAACGATTTGGATAAGGGAAGGTGGGTCCGCCCTCGAACAGCATCGAGGTCGCGCCCGCGATCATCGGTCCGTAAACGATGTAGGAGTGGCCGGTGATCCAGCCCGGGTCGGCGGTACACCACCAGCGGTCTTCATCCTTGATGTCGAAGACATACTTGAGCGTGGAATAGGTGCCGACCATGTAGCCGCCATGCGTGTGCAGGATGGCCTTGGGTTTGCCCGTGGAACCCGAAGTGTAGAGGATGAAGAGCGGATCCTCCGCGTCGAGCACCTCGGTGGGACATTTGCCATTGGCGATGGGCAGGGCGCACAGATCGTGATACCAGTGATCGCGGCCCGCTTCCATGTTGACGGGCTGGCCCGTGCGTTTGACGACGATCATATTCTCGACGGAGGGGCAGCGCTTGATGGCTTCGTCCACGATGTTCTTAAGCTCGACGATCTTGCCGTTCTGGTACGAGCCGTCGCAGGTGATGACCAGTTTCGACTGGCTGTCGTCGATGCGGCCCTGCAGCGAGTCGACCGAGAAGCCGCCGAAGACCACCGAGTGGATCGCGCCGATCTTGGCGCAGGCCAGCATGGCAAAGACGATCTCGGGCACGCGGCCCATGTAGATGGTGACGCGCTCGCCCTTCTGGACGCCCATGGACTTGATGATATTGGCCATGCGCGAGACTTCGCGGTTCATGGCGTAGTAGGAGAAGGTGCGCTCCAGCTTGCCGTCTTCGCTTTCCCAGATCAGCGCCAGTTGATTCTTGCGATGGGTCTTGAGGTGGCGGTCGATGGCGTTGTGGACGATGTTGGTGCGGGCGCCCACGAACCATTTGAAGAAGGGCTTGTTCGAGTCGTCCAGCACCTGGTCCCATTTCTGGTACCACTCCAGTTCGTTAGCTTCGTCGGCCCAGAAACCCTGCAGGTCCTTATGGGCTTTCTCGGCCAGCGCGTCCCAATCCTTGAGGCGCGCCTGCGCCACAACATCTTCGGACGGATAATAGACTTCACCTTCCATGTTTTCTCTCCTCTGGGATTATTTTTGCGCCTGGGAGGTCATGAATTCCCAGGTCAGAATGTGCGCGATCAAGATCAGGATGCAGAGCAAAAGTCCCTCCACCTGGAGCGGTTGCAAGCCGAGGATGGCGGCTGTTCCAGGGAAGAGCGCGAACCATAATACGAAAACATACAACAGCGGAACCAGCCAGCGGTTGCGGCTGAAAGCTCCGCGCGGGCTGGCCTTGCGGGTGGCGAGGATCAGGCGCGTGGTGGAAATGATTCCGATCAGGGAGGCGAGAATGAACACAAGCTGCCAGACCAGGCGAACCTCGCCGCCGACCTGCGCTCCCAGGCTCATCAGGGCTGGAATCAAAAACGAAGCGTATACGCCGCCCGCAAGACGGCGCGTCGCTTCATCCTTCAACCATTCGGTTTTGTCCTTGACCACCGACCACCACAAGCCCACCAGGGTGAAGCAGGTTGCCGAGGTCACGGCATAGAAGGTATTAATGTCCATTAAAATCCTTTGGCGGGAAGATTTGTCCTATTTTACAGGAAAACTCCTAAATTGGAACACCGTTTTTTGAAGGGAGTTACCTGGCCCCCTCCGATCCCATGCGATGATATGACCCCGCACTGGGAATCGCGGCGGTTTTTGGTGTCAGCTTTAGACTTGGCGTATTTTGGCGATTGGCGCTATGCGATGATCCGACCCCAGTCCAATTCTGCGAAGGCTTTTTGCAGGCGATGTCCGTCCTGCACCACGAAATAGGTTAAGTCCGTGAAGACTTTCTCTGCCAGTGCGCGGACGGGTCCGAGCGGCACCACGTCATCCTCCGTCCCGTGGACGACGACCGTCGGCACCGAAACCGTCCGACGGTCCGCGAGGGTGGGGAAGGGCGGCAGCATCAAGGCGGGGGCGAGCAGGATCAGTTTCCGCACCTGGGAGGGATGCTCCAGGCTGAAGACTCCGCCCATTAAGCCGCCGAAGGAGGACCCGAGGATCGTCCAGTCGTTTTCATTCCCCAAAATGGGCAGGAGCTGGGCCATGCGCTCCTCGAAGGAGCCTGTGAAATCGGGCGTGAGCATGCCAGGGAATTTTTGCGCGAACTGGCGCGCCTTGCCGCTCTGGCTGGTGCTCTCCAGGCCGTGCAGATAAATGATTTTTGCGTAGTCAAACATGTTTCTTTTCCTCACTCAATACCTTGCCCTGGATGGCCACACCCACGATGATCAATACGATGAAGGCCGCGCTGCCGGCGAAATCAGGCAGGCCGATGGCCTGGGTGATGAGCGACGCGCCGCCAATGGACGAGAGGAAGATGACAGCCCAGTCGAACAACTGACTGAGCAGGGCAATGCCGATCACGCCGCCGATGAAGAAGACAACCCAGGTCATGGCGCCCGCATCCAGGCCGACGAAGCCCGCCAGGTTGAGCAGGGCGGTGCCGCCCCCCAGAAAGCCGGCGATGCCGACCGCCAGGGATTTGAAGAACAGCGCCAGCCCCGCGAAGACCAGACCCAGGGCAATGCCGACGATAACGGAGTTCAACTCCGAGCTGCCCCACACGCGGGTGGCCAGTTGGGCGCCTGCCATGAATCCCACCGCGGCGATGAACAACCAGAACAACCTGCGGCCGGCCGTGAGCAGGCCGATGCCAAGGGTAAGGCTGACAAGGGCTAACATCTCAATCTCCTTTCGGGATCGTCGACCTGGTGCGCAGCAGTTCGCGCAACTCCGCCTGCAGCTCGGGCGGGAAGCCAGGCAGGATGCGCCGCAGGGTAACGCGCGCCATCTCGTTCTCGGGGTTTGCGATGATCTGCCGCAGGAAAAAGCTGGTCTCGGCGGGGGAGGTTTGGTACAAAGCCAGGATCAGCTCTTCGAGATCCAGCTGGACCGTGGTGGGGGCGACCGCCACGATGGGTTCGATGGCGTCGAACACGGGCGGCAGGTTTTCGAAATTTGGATCCGAAACCATCGGGATCAGGGCCTGGATTCCGTTGGGCCAGGTGCGCGGGCGGGCGGGGTGCAGCCACTCGCGGATCAGGTTGAAGAAGTGGGCAGGAGCCTCCTGACGCAGGCGGGAGAGACTGGTCGTCAGCAGCGCCACGCGCACATCGGGGTCGCGCACCTGGGAGGTCCAGGCCGTCAGGCGGGCCAGCAGGCGTTCCTCCTGTGGCGGGATGCGCCCCAGCAGAAAGGCCGCCAGCATGAGCGTTTCGAGCTGGCCCTCGTCCCAGAGCAGGTCCGCCAGGTCGAGCGCCTCGGACGGATTTTTTCCCGCCAGCGGAGCCAGTTCCATCTCGATCTGTTTGATGACGACGAGCGGCGTGCGGTAGGTGGGCAGGTTGGAGCCAGGCGCGACATTCTCCACCGTCCGCAGTGTGCGGTTAACGTAAAAATCCAGCATCTCGTGCAGGTGCTTGAGAAAATCGTCGGGCACGAAGAAGAAATCGGCCAGACGGCTGGCTTGTTTACGCAGGCGGGCGAGATCGATGGCGGGCATGGGGAGATTTCGTCATTGCGAGGGCGCTCCTGCCCTTTGCCCGAAGCAATCTCCGACGATGTAGGAGATTGCTTCGGCGGGCTAAAGCCCTCCTCGCAATGACGATAAGGTTAATACGCCTTGGCGAAATAGACTTTGCGCTTCGAAGGCTGGCCGCACACGATGCAGGCGCCTTCGTGCTCGGGCTGTTCGAAGGGGATGTTGCGCGTGGTGGCCTTGGTGTCTTCCTTGACCTTGGCTTCACAGGCCTTGGACTCGCACCAGTAGGACAGCGCCCAGCCATCCTGGACGATCTTCTTCAGCTCTTCGTAATCCCTGGGGTCGTGGATGTTGGCGTCGCGGAACTCGGTGGCGCGTTTGAGCAGGGAGGCCTGGATGTCGACCAGCAGTTGGCTGACGGCTTCGGCCAGTCCCGCCTGGGGCACGAAGGACTTGCCCTCCCGCCCGGGCTTGTCGCGGCGGGCCAGGGCCACGGAGTTCTTCTCCACGTCCTTGGGGCCGATCTCCACGCGGACGGGCACGCCGCGCATCTCCCAGTCATTGAACTTGAAGCCGCTGCTGACGTTGTCACGGTCATCCATCTTGATGCGGATGCCTGCGGTCTTGAGTTCCTTGAAGATGCGGTCGGCCACTTCCATGACCTTGGACTTTTCCTCATCGGTCTTGAAGATGGGCACGATCACAGCCTGGATGGGGGCCACGCGGGGAGGCAGGACCAGGCCCTGGTCATCGCCGTGGGTCATGATGATGGCGCCGATCATGCGGGTGGACAGGCCCCACGAGGTCGTCTCGCAGAATTGCAGGGTGTTGTTCTGATCCACGAACTGGATCTCGAAGGCCTTGGCAAAGTTCTGCCCGAAGTAATGCGAGGTGGCCGATTGCAGGGCGCGCTTGTCCTGCATCATGCCTTCGATGGAGGTGGTGATCTGCGCGCCTGCGAAGCGTTCGGTCTCGCTCTTCTGGCCCTTGAAGACAGGCACGGCGCATTCATTGATGGCGAAGTCGGCGTAGATGTCGAGGATGCGGAACATTTCCTCTTTGGCCTCTTCGGCGGTGGCGTGGGCGGTGTGGCCCTCCTGCCAGTAGAACTCGGCGGTGCGCAGGAAGAGCTTGGTGCGCAGTTCCCAGCGCAGCACCGAGCCCCACTGGTTGATCAGCACGGGCAGGTCACGCCAGGACTTGATCCACTTGGCGTACATGTAGCCGATGATGGTCTCGGAGGTGGGGCGCACCACAAGTGGCTCTTCCAGCTTTTCGCCGCCGCCGTGGGTGACCACGGCCAGTTCAGGCGAGAAGCCTTCGACGTGGGCCTTTTCCTTCTCGAAGAACGACATGGGGATCAGGGTGGGGAAGGCCGCGTTAACGTGGCCTGTCGCCTTGAATTCCTTGTCGAGCGCGGCGGTCATGTTTTCCCACAGCGTCCAGCCGTAGGGTTTGACGACCATGCAGCCGCGCACGGGGGCGTAATCGGCCAGGTCGGCCTTCAATACGAGTTGGTTGTACCACTCGGCAAAATTCTCAGCGCGGGTGGGGAGTTTCTCTTCAGCCATTTTGTCCTCTTTGTTTTTGATACGTCATTGCGAGCGTTCTATGCGAGCGTTCCATGCGAAGCAATCTCGCTATTTAGGGAAGATTGCTTCGTCGCAGAGAGCGCTCCTCGCAATGACGGGTTATAACATACGCACGGCAGTCTCGATATCGGGAGCGAACTGAACCAGCTCCTGTTGGGCGGGGGAGGTGTAGGTCCCCAGTTTGGTGAAGACCTGATCGAAGACAGACTGCCAGCCGTCCCCGACCAGGATAAGCGGCCTCCGGTGCAGGGCCTGGATGATCATGAGATTCCACATCAACGAAATTTCGGTCAACGTGCCGGGTCCGCCGGGCAGGGCGAGGGCCGCATCGCAGTCCTCGATCAAAACCTGCAAGCGTTCGAGCAGCGTCTTCTTGCGTCTTTCCTCTTTGACCCACTGATTTGCGCTGACCTTGCGCCAGTCTTCGATGTCTTCGCAGGTCACGCCGATGACGTGTCCGCCCGCCTCGGATGCGCCGCGGCTGACAGCTTCCATCGTGCCGATGTAGCCGCCCGTCAGCACGGCGTGGCCGCGCTCGGCCAGCAGGCGTCCGAGAGTCTGCGCTTCGAGGTAGGCTGCGTCGCCTTCCCTGGGTTGGGAACCACCGAATACTGTGATGTTCATAAGTTCACCTTGTCGAAGGTCAAAAGTCCAAGGTCGCCTGACTTTTGACCTTCGACCTTTGACTATTTTTCAACGTCCCATTCTCTTTTCTTGTTGATCTCGATCTTATTCAGAATCGCCTGTTCCAAATCGATACCTGTGACCGAGGCCAGTTGCAGCAGGTAGAGTGCCACGTCCGCCAGTTCGCCGCCAAGCTCATCCCTGTCCTTGATCTCTTCGCCGAATTGAAAATGCTCCAAAATTTCAGCAGCCTCGATTGAAAGGGATACAGCCAGGTTGCGCGGTGTCTGCGGGCGTTTGCTGTCCGCATTGTACCAACCTTTGGAGGCGACCAGTTCGTGCATTTTTTCGGTGAGTTGTTGGATGTCCATAACGGGATCAGCTTTCAGGGCGGAACGAACTCCTGCATCCAATAAAAAACGGCTCGCCGGGTCTGGGAGCCGTTTGGGCATGCGGTTAGAAACCTTATCCAGACCAGGCGGGTTGATGAGCAGGGGACGGGAGCGGGTTCATCCGAAACATGCGCCAATTATACACACGTTTCGAAAAATGAGAAGAAGTCCGCCGGTTAAATTTTGCATAAGGTGTAAAATTGCCTGAGAGGTAACATGCCCCCATTCTTGCAGTTTGTTGTCCGCAGGTTGTTTTATGCGCTGGTTTCCCTGGTGGTCATCACCATGGTGTTGTACGCCGGCGTAATGTTGACGCCACCCGAGGCCAGGGCGCGGCTGTACATTCCGCCGGGCAAGGGCGGGGAGCGCACCACCGAGACAACCATCAACATCCTCATCGAGAAGTATCACCTGAATGAGCCTTACCTGGTGCAATACGGCTACTGGGCGCGTGAACTGCTGACGGGTAAGTGGGGCTACAGTCCCACCCTGCGCGCGGATGTGTTGGATTCCTTGCTGCATCGCACACCGGCCACGCTGGAGCTGGCCTTTTTCTCCCTAATCCTGCTCATTCCGCTTGGACTGGCGAACGGGCTGAAGGCGGGCTGGCGTCCCGGCGGCCTCTCTGATGGGGCGTTTCGGTCGCTGGCTTTCCTGGGCACCTCGATGCCGCCCTTCATCCTATCGATGATCCTGCTTTCCTATTTCTACATCAAACTGGGCTGGCTGGAACCTGGCCGCATCGACGTGACGACCGACCTGCAATTGACCCGCTCGGGCTTCGTGGACTTTACAGGCGCCTTGACCCTCGACTGCCTGCTCAACGGCCGCTTCGACGTGTTCCTGGTGGCATTGAAGCACATGGTCATGCCGGTCGTGACACTATCGCTTTATCACTGGGCCACGCTTGGGCGCATTACGCGCGCGACGGTCATGAACGAACGCGGCAAGGAGTACATTACGGCGGCGCGGGCGCGCGGCGTGCGGGAGAATCGCCTGGTCTGGCATCATGCCCTGCGGGCCATCCTGGCTCCTTCGTTGACCACGATGGCGCTCTCTGCCGCCAGCATCGTGACGGGCATCTTCGTAGTCGAGATCATCTTCGGCCGGACGGGCGTCTCCGAGGTGATCATCATCTCGATGCGCAGTTATCCCGATGCGCCCGCCGCGCTGGGATTTGCCGTGTACAGCGTGCTGATGGTGCTCGGCCTGATGTTCATCCTCGATGTGGTGCAGGCTGCGCTCGATCCGCGTGTGCGCGAGGAGGTTTTGAAGGCATGAGAGCGTTGCGTTTCTTCCTCTCCCGCTGGCAGAACTGGCTGGGGCTGGTCATCATCCTGGCATTCGCCATGACGGCTCTGACCGCTCCGCTGCTGTCCCCGCCCAACAAGACCACCCAGGGCGCTTTTAAAAAGGTGGGCCGCCAAACCGACAAGACACCGCACCCGCCGAGCGAGATCGCGCCGCTGGGCACCCTGCCCGGGCAAATCGATGTGTATCATGCGCTGGTGTGGGGCGCGCGCGAGGCCATGCAATTCGGCTTGCTGGTGGCGCTGGGCGCATTTATCTTCGGGTCACTCTTTGGCGCGATTGCCGGGTATTCAGGCGGCATGATCAACAACCTGATGATGCGGATCGCCGACGCCTTCCTGACCTTTCCCGTGCTGGCGGGAGTGGTCTTCCTCCAGCAAATTGTGGCAGTGACCATCGAATCCATGGGCGGAATCTACTGGTTCAACAACGACTATCTCGGGAAAGTGGTGGATTTTCAGTTTACGCCGCCGCCTTTCGCGGTCTTCCTGATGAAGGTCGACCCGATCCTGATCTGCCTGATCCTCTTTTCGTGGATGCCGATCGCGCGCCTGGTCAACACGATGGTCATCACCATCAAAAACATGGATTTCATCCAGGCAGCCCGCGCCCTGGGGGGGAATCCGCTGTGGATCATTGTGAGACACATCCTGCCCAACTCGGTCGGCCCCGCCATCGTCCTGGCGGCGCGCGACGTGGGCAGCGCGGTCATTTTGCAGGCCACCATCACCTTTGTGGGTCTGGGCGGGCAATCGGCCTGGGGCATGATGCTTTCGATGGGCCGCAACTGGGTCATCGGCCCGGGCGGCGACCTGCTCGCCACCTGGTGGGTTTTCGTGCCCTCCACTGCGGCGCTGATCCTCTTCGGCATCGGGTGGAATTTGTTCGGCGACGGCCTGGCCGAAGCGCTGGAGCCGAAGGCTTCGCATGGCGGGGTGGTCATCGTAAAGCACAAGCGCAAAAAGAAGGCAGAGCAGGTCGAGTTCGAGCCTGTGCGCACTCCCTCCCAGGCTGTCTATTCCCACCGCATCGCACCCGACACCCCGCCCGAGCAGGACCCGCTCCTGCAAGTGGCACGGGATGCCATGAGTTCCCGCGACATTGACAAAGCCCTGAACGCCTATTCCCACCTGATCGCCCACGGACGGCATGTGCAGGAATCGCTCGATGATCTGATCGCAGGCGCGCGGAAATATCCGCGCCATGCGGCGCTTTGGAAGATGCTGGGAGATGCCTTTGCCCGCGCCGGCCAGCATGAGAATGCCGCGCGCGCGTACGAACAGTACAATAAACTGAGTTGAGCCTCTCTCTGCCAGGCATGAAACCCGCTGGACATTATGCCCAGCGGGTTTTTTATACCCAGCGCGGTCACAAATTGCGCTTTTTTAGGGCGGGGATGCTCTCCATCGAAAAACGGTCGCATCTCGAAGTGATGTAAAATGGATGCATGAACCTGGATTTGTCGGACCTCATGCGCGACCCGCGTCTGCTCCCGCCTGAAAAGCGGAGTCTGCTCTCGGGTATCGCCGACCGAAGCGCCGCCCTCGGATTTCCCTGTTACCTGGTGGGCGGCTTCGTGCGCGACCTGCTGCTGCGGCGGCCCGTCAACGACCTGGACATCATCGTCGAAGGCGACGCTATCCAGCTGGGGCGGATGCTGCTGAAAGAGTTCGGCGGGACATTGACCCCCTATGCGCCATTTTATACCGCCATCTGGCAGCCTCCTGCTTCGGATGAAACCATCGATTTGATCACGGCCCGCTCGGAGAGTTATTCGGCTCCTGGCGCCCTGCCGACCGTGAGGCCATCCAGCATCGAAGACGATCTGCGCCGCCGCGACTTCACCATCAACGCCCTGGCGGTCCGCGCGGATGGAGAGCACCTCGGCGAAGTGCTCGACCCGCTGCACGGACGGGACGATCTCCAACGCGGGATCATCCGCGCCCTGCATCCGCGCTCGTTCATCGACGATCCCACCCGTATCCTGCGCGCCATCCGCTACGAGGGGCGTTATGGATTTCAGATCGAATCGGGCACGTTGAATTGGATCGACGCCGAGTCGCTGACTGTGTTATCCACGCTTAGCGGCGAACGCCTGCGCCACGAATTAGACTTGATTCTCGCGGAGGAGAATGCGGCATCCATGTTGGCGCGCGCGGACGAAGTGGGCGTGCTGAAAGCCATTCATCCTTCCCTGCCGCGTTTTGACTCCAATCGCGCCAACTGGCTCGACGAAATTCCCAATCCCGCCCTGAATATTTCCTGTGACCGCGAGACCCTGGGCTATTTGCTTTGGCTGTTGGATGTCCCCGCCGAAGACCTGGCCACCCTGTCCCGCCGACTGGACTTCACCTCCGAGTTGAGCGAAGCCCTGCTGGGCGCATCGCGCTTGAATGCGAAACTGCCAGCCCTGGCAAACTCCCTGCCCAGCGCCTGGACTTTTGCGCTTGAGATGTTCCCGTTGCTTTCGGTCTATGCGATGTGTCTCGTCGCGCGCGAACCCGCCTTGCTCGAATACCTCCCTACGTGGAGGCACATCAAGCCGCATACCAATGGCGATACCCTGCTTGCTCTTGGCCTGCCGCCTGGGCCGCAGTACAAGGAAATCCTCACCCATCTGCGCGCTGCCTGGCTGGATGGGGAAGTCAGTAACGAAGATGAAGAGAAGAAATTGCTGGAGTCTTTGCTCAACAACACGGAGGGCTAAATGCTGTTTGATTTGAGACGTGGGAAATTAATACTTCTGGTATTGGTTTTGTTTGTGTTTGTTGTAGGTTGTGCTGAAATTAAAACAGAACAACCTGTTTTACCGACACCATCAATAATACCTACTTATTGGCCTGCCAGCATAACTCCAAAGCCTTATCGAACCTTGACGCCCTGGCCAACGTGGTCGCCACGTCCGCCTACGGCGACATTGCCACCTCTAGAAGCCACTGTTTACACTGCCTTGAATAATTGCGGCGGCTATTATTCGGACTTTTCCAAAGTCATCTCACCTGATAAGCAATGGTTTGTAATGATGTGTGAGCGTGAAGGGTATACGAAGGTCACCCGTTTCGATAATACGCGTGATTGGCACATTCCGGCTAACGATAATGGTGTGGATGAGAATGGTGAGGCATTCAACAAGACGTATTACAAGTTTTACAGGTGGTCTGCGGATGGAAGGCATGTTTATCTGACGAGATACTTCTGCTGTGTCGACGGCCCTGAATTGAGGTTTATTGAAGGGTTTGGTCTATATCGATTTAATTTGCAGACAGGGTCGTTTGATGCAGAGTATGACTATAACAGTTATTTACTTTCGCCCAGTGAGGAATATATAGCATTTGCCGAGAAGAAAAATGCTTTTGTTGTCTATGTTCGAAATTTGCACTCTCTTGAGCAGGATGTTTTATCCCTCAAAGGAAACTATACAAATGTTGGTATTTTTGCATGGTCTCCTCATGAAGAATTTTTGGTTTTCGTGGCAGGTATAGGAGATTGGTATGAAGGCGGTGCAGGTGGATTTTCTGTGTTTTCATACGATATAAGGACGCGCCAATTAAAACTTTTGATAGACGAAGATCCATGCTTTTTATTTCCCACAGGGCCAGACAGGGTGCAAAATGCCTGGCTGGATGAAGAAACCATCATTCTTGCACAAAATTTCGATGACCAGAAATACTGGACATTGAACGTCAATACGGGCGAACTTACTCCTTATACTTGGCCAAAGCCTTGAACCAAAGAGCATGATTTCATTTCACAAAGGAACTTTATCATGAACCTGCAACCCTACCTTGACTTCACAACCTCCCTGGCCTATCGCGCGGGACGCATCACATTGGGATATTTCAACACGGGCATCCGTCCCGATTTTAAGGCGGACGATACGCCCGTCACCGCCGCCGACCGCGCCGCCGAGGAGTTCATCCGCGGCGAGATCGAGCGGACCTACCCCGGTCACGCCATCGTGGGTGAGGAGTTTGGCGAGACAGCGGGGCAGGGGCAATCCTTTCGGTGGATCATCGATCCCATCGACGGCACCAAGTCGTTCATGCGCGGCGTGCCTTTGTACGGCGTGCTGATCGGGCTTGAGATCGAGGGTGTGATCCGCGTGGGGGCGTCGTATTTCCCTGCTCTGGACGAAATGCTGTGCGCCGCCGATGGCCTGGGCGCGTGGTGGAACGGCCGCCGCGCGCGCGTCTCGGAAGTATCCTCCTTTGACCGCGCCTGTGTGTGCTTCACGACCTCGCATAACTTCGAGAAGCGCGACCCCGCCCTGTGGAGCCGTGTAATGTCCGCGGCATACATGATGCGCGGCTGGAGCGATTGTTACGCCTATCTGGCCGTGGCTACCGGCCGCGCCGAGGTGGCCCTCGACCCGATCATGAACGATTGGGACTGCGGCCCATTCCCGGTCATCCTGCGCGAGGCGGGCGGATTCTTCGGCTCGTGGGCGGGGGAGGAGGGTCACACCTTTGGCGAGGCGATGGCCTGCAACGCGGCGCTCAAGCCGCAGGTTCTGGAGTTGTTGAAAGGCTAGTACAGACGGGCATAAATTCGTCTTTATTTCGTAGTAACCGCTTCGAGTCAGTCGTTTTTAGGCTGGGTAAGCGAGTGGATAGAACAACCATCCACGAATAGGGCCACGAAGACTCGAATTTGGCGCCGTGTTCGTTCGTTTATTCGTGGAAGGTTTTATTCGTGGACGGTTTGGGCGAGAAAGTCAAAATACGGCTGCGTCAGGGATTTTTCAGGAAAAGTCCGTGTAATCCGTGTACAAAGGTTTTTGAGCAAAGTCCTGCGTTCCCACAAATCTGATGAGAATCGCTTTTTGAACCGCGAAGCCCGCAAGGACGCGAAGAACTTTACTTCTTTGCGCTCTCTGCATGCTTGGCGGTTATTTTTTTTTCACGGTTAAAAGGCTCCACATTTAAGTGTGGCGCTACCAGCGGCTGGAAGTCGCTGCTACAACCATCCCAAGGCGCGGCCCCGCCTGCATTACAATTCACGGATGCGCCTTCGTCTTCTGCTCCTGCCCCTGCTCCTCGCCGCCTGCGCGCCGCAGCCAGCGATCTCAACGTCCACATTGCCCCCGCCGCGCGTCGTCGTCCTGACGAATACTCCGCCTCCCACGCATCCGCCTTCCCCAACCGCCACACCAACCGTGGAAGAGTGGATCCTGCCTTATACCATCGCAGGCCTGCGCCAGCACGAATTTCACAGCGGAGAGGTCACGCTTTTGGAGACCCTGGCCGAGACGGAGGTCTTCACACGTTACCGCATCTCCTATCCCAGCGACGGCCTGACCATTACGGGCATCCTGCAAATCCCCGCGCAGGGCACGGCCCCGTTTCCCGTGATCGTCATGAATCACGGTTTCTTTACGCGCGGGGCCTACATCTCTGGCGATGGCACCGACCGCGCCGCCGAATACCTCAATCGGCACGGCTACTTGACGATCTCATCCGATTATCGCAGTTGGGGCGGCTCGGAGAGCGGGCCCAGCCTGTTCTACTCCGGGCTGGCCATCGACGTGGTCAACCTGATTCGCGCCCTGCCATCCATCCCGCAGGCCGATGCGGGGCGCGTCGGTTTGTGGGGTCACAGCATGGGCGGCGGGGTGACCATGAAGGTGTTGACGTTGAACCCTTCGACAGGCTCAGGGTCTGTGCGCGCGGCGGTGCTCTACTCCACCGTCAGCGCCGACAACGCCGATCTGGTTGGGCGCTGGGGTCCGGGCTGCGTGGGGGACATCGCCGAGGGCGAACTGCGCTACGGCTGCAATTCGTCCGACATCCTGCCCGACGACCTGCCGCGCGGCCTGATCGATGCCTACGGGTTTGCCGCGCTGGATACGGAATTAAACAAATCCGTCTCCCCGTTCTTTCACCTGGACCTGGTGATGGTTCCCGTTCAAATCCATTACGGCACCGCGGACGGAGTCGACTACGGCGGCACACCGCCCGACTGGTCGAAGAAGTTGTATCAAGGCTTCGTGGAGGCGGATCGTCCCGCCGAGGTTTTTGCCTATGAAGGCGAGGGCCATTCCTTCTTTGCCGACGCCTGGGTGGCTTTTATGGAACGCACCGCCCACTTCTTCGACATCCATGTAAAGAACACGCCATAACGAGTCCGTGACGTGAAAAACAAAGCCTCCTTAGCGTTCACGCTTTTCTTCATACTCCTCTCTGCCTGCTCGCCTGCCCCCACGCCTGCCTCTGCGACTGCCACGCTTCCGCCGCCAATCGTCACGATCATCACGGCGATCCCGGGTGAAACCCCCACGCTCACGCCCATGCCCAGCCTTGCCCCGACAACCAGCCCGCACCCGATGTATCCATACACCATCGACGGAATGCGCCAGCGCGACTACCCGGGCGGGACGATCCAGATCGTGCAGACCCTGGCGGTTTATGACAGTCACTCGCGTTATCTCTTCACCTATCCCAGTGATGGGCTGACCATCACGGGCATCCTGCAAATCCCGTCGGGGCAGGGGCCTTTCCCCGTCATCGTCATGAACCACGGATTTATCAAACGCGGCGAATACGTCTCGGGCGATGGCACGGACCGCGCGGCGGGGTACCTGGTCCAGCAGGGATATATCACCATCGCGCCCGATTATCGCAGTTGGGGTGCCTCGGACGTGGGCTTCTCCTTCTTTCATACTGGCCTTGTTGCGGACGTGTTGAACCTGGTCCACTCGCTGTCCAGCCTGCCGCAGGCGGACGTGACGCGGGTAGGGATGTGGGGTCACAGCATGGGTGGTGGGATCACGACCAAGGTGCTTGAAGTCGACGCAGGATGGATCATCCGCGCGGCGGTTCTGTATGCGCCCAACTCCGCCGACGACGCCGACCTGATCGCGCGCTGGAGCTACGGTTGCATTGGTGACATCAGCGCGGGCGAAATGCTGGAGACCTGCAACTCGGCGGATATCCTGCCGCTGACGCTTCCCGCCGCGACCATTGAAGCCTACAAGGAAGCCGCGGCCTCGCCCGATCTGATGCGCGAAATTGCGCCATACTATCACCTCGACCTGATCGCCGCGCCCATTCAACTCCACATCGGCGAGGCGGATGGGCAGTACATCGGCGCGACTCCGCCCGAGTGGTCGTACAAACTGCGCGATGCGCTGCTGGCCGCGAACCGAAGCGTGGATTTTTACAGTTACCCAGGCCAGGGGCATTCCTTCACTGACCCGACCTGGACCACCTTCATGGAACGCGTCACGGCTTTCTTTGATATATACGTAAAAGGCAGTCCATGAACCCGCGACGATTTATTGTTTTACTGGCATTGCTTCCTTTGTTGTCGGCCTGCGCGGCGCAAGCCAGCCATGTTGCCACGCCAACCGCCCCTGCGCCTGCCTCACCGCGCGATGGGGAATGGAGGGGACGGGGCAGGACCTCTGATGGCAGAACTTTTACGCTGACCCTGTCCATTCGCGGCGACCGCCTGGTTGGCTTTCTTTACTCCTTCCCCGGCTCAGACGGCCTGACCTGCACGGGTATCGACTACGGTCAACTCCCCGCGGAATCGCAAACGAAAATCGAAGACGCCGCCCTGAATGCGCCGCTCGGAAATGACCTGACCCTGACCGCCGCCTTTCCAGGAGATGAATCTGCCTCTGGCCACCTGACTCTGCACTGGCACGACCGCCAGCCGCGCTGTAACGGTGACTTCGAGGTGGATTGGACGGCGACGAAACAGGCGTCGCCCGCAGCCCCGTCTGCGCAGACGGGACAGCCCAATGCGACGCATCCCTTTTCGACCCTGTTCCAAATCCTGATCTTCGGCCTGTCGAATGGGGCGGTGCTGGCCCTCAACGCCATCGGCGTGACCATCATCTACAGCACGGTGCGCACGCTCAATCTGGCCCACGGCGATGTCTTCGCGCTGACAACGGCGCTGGCCACCTCGCTGGTCAATGCCTTCGCGCTTTCCCTGGCCTGGCCGCCCTTGCAATTGGCAGGCGCACTGATCCTGGTTCTGCTGGCCGCGGCGGGGGCGGGCGCGCTGCTTAGCGTGGGCGTAGACCAGTTCGGCTTCGAACCATTCCGCGGCTCCTCTCGCCTGGCTCCGCTGATCGCCACGCTGGGACTGTCGTTCATCCTCTTCCAGGGTGCGCTGGTCTGGCGCACTTTTCAAGGCTCGTGGATTCCCGGCGAGCACCGCAGTGTGCCCGGGCTGCCCGAGGTCCCGACCGACGGCATCCCCAGCCTGCTGCCCGAGATTAACCTGGCGGCAAAATTGGGCATCCCCAACCTCGTCGTTCGCTTCAGCGATGTGCTCGTGGTGGGGCTGGCCATCTTCTTTGTCCTGCTGGCTACTTGGTTCCTCAACCGCACGCGCACGGGTCGCGCCATCCAGGCTTTGGCGCAGAACACACAGGCTGCGCAGATACTGGGCATCAACGTCGACGCCACCATTCGCCGCGCCTTTGCGGTGGGCGGCGCCTTTGCGGGCGCGGCGGGCTTCATCTTTGCCCTGTATTACGGACGTCCGTTTGGCGTGCACGGCGCGCAGAGCGGCCTGCTGGCCTTTGCCGCCGCCTTGCTGGGCGGCATCGGCTCGCCCCGCGGAGCGCTGGTCAGCGGTTTGATGATCGGTGTGTTTTCCTCCCTGTCCGATTACTATCTCAGCGCGCAGTGGACGCCCGTTCTGATGCTGGCATTGCTGGTGGCCCTGCTGACTTGGCGTCCGCACGGGCTGACCGCTTCGGGCGCCGCCTCGGCCATGCTCGGCGCGGAATCCGCTGGGGTGCGCGATTCAGTTTTGGTAATGGGGGCAGGCTCCGGGTCCAGGACGCGGCGCTGGCTCATCCTCCTGCTGGCGGCGGTGGGTCTCTTCCCAATCCTGGCGCAGATCTTTGGCTGGGGCGGTCAGATCATCCTGCGCTCGGTGGAGGTTTTCATCCTACTCGCCCTGGGCCTCAACCTGGCGCTCGGGCTGGCGGGTCTGCTCGATTTCGGATTTGCGGCCAGCTTCGGGCTGGGTGCCTATGCGGGCGCGCTGCTCAGTCGCTTCGATGCGACGATTGCCCTGCTGGCAGGCATGATGTTGGCGGGCCTGCTGGGAGCCATGAAGGGCGCGCTGGCGCAGCGTCTGCGCGGGGATTTCCTGGCGGTGGCCACGCTCACGCTGGGATTGCTGGTGCGCCAGGTGGTGATCAACCTGCCGATGGTGACGGGCGGGGCGGGCGGCCTGGGAGGCTTCCCCGCCTTGCATTTCCTGGGCCTTGGGTTGGTCAGCGCGACGATGAAGTTTTATCTCGTTTATGGGGCCGTTCTGCTGGCCGCGCTGACGAGTCAGCGGCTGATCGACTCGCGCACAGGCCGCGCCTGGGTCGCCTCCAGCGAAGATGAGTCTGCGGCGCTGGCCGCGGGCGTGGATGTGGGGCGCGCGCGCATGTGGGCTTTCGTGTTCAGTTCTGCATTGGCAGGGCTGGCAGGCGTGCTGTATGCGGGGACGCTTTCCTACGTCGACCCCGAGACGATGTCCTTCCACGTTTCGTCGATGATCCTGACGATGGTCATCCTGGGCGGGGCGGGCAGTGTGCCTGGGGCTATTTTGGGCGCGGCGGCGATCGTGCTGTATGACAAGGTCATCGTGCCGCAACTGGCCGACCTGCTGGCTCTGATCTGGCCGAGCGGACTGGCCATCGGCTCCGCGCCCGACATCCGCGGGGCGAGTTTCTTCAACTTTGGGATCGCGTTGTATCTGACGGTATTGATCCGCGCGCGAAGGAGGAACAAAAATGCTTGACGGGCTGTCCTGTCTCGGCTAGAATCCAGGCATATCTCTTACGAAAGGAGGCACGTGACATCGATGCAAACCATCTCAGCATCCATTTGGATTTGTTTCAGCGCGCCTCCCACAGGTGAAGAGCAGGCATAACTCGTCGTGAGTTTTGCGATCTTTCCGCAGGCGCGTTACGCCCTGCGGTTTTGTTTTAACGCGGGGGCAGGTCGGAAGCTTTCCCTTTTCATGAGCACAAGGCTTATTATTAAAATGAGTAAAAATCAACTGATCGAGTTCTTCGAGGAACTCGAAAATGCGGACGAGGTAACTCCCTTGTCGTCGCAAAAGCATCTTTCCAGGAAACGCGAATCGAAGAAGAACGAGACGGACGCCAGGCTCTTCGTCCGCGCCCAGGAACTTTCACGTGAATTTCATTTCACCTACAAGGCCGCCCGCTTCGAGGAAGCCTGGCTGCTGGATTCCCTGTTCGAGATCGCCGAGCACCAGTGGATCTCGGATGTGCTGCGCAAGGTCAAGGCTGGCAAGGAGGCTTCGGTCTACCTGTGTAAGCCGGGCGCTGCCATTCCCACCGCGGACTTTGTGGCCGCCAAGGTCTATCGTCCGCGTATGCTGCGCAACCTGCGCAACGACGGCCTGTACCGTCAGGGCCGCGCCGATCTCGACAGTGAAGGCCGCGAGGTCATCGACGATGGCATGCTGCACGCCATGCGGAAGAAGACCGAATATGGGCGCGAACTGCTGCATCAATCCTGGATGGCCTACGAATTCACCTCCATGCAGGATCTGCATGAGGCGGGCGCGGATGTCCCCGAGCCATACACCCTGTCGAGCAATGCCATCCTGATGGAATACATCGGCGGCCTGGATGGCTCCGCGCCAACGCTTAGCGAGGTGGATTTGGATCGCGCCGAAGCGGGGCCGCTGTTCGAGCGCGTCCTGCACAACCTGGACTTGATGCTGGCTCACGAACGCATCCACGGCGACCTCTCGGCCTACAACATCCTGTACTGGGATGGGGATATCACCCTGATCGACTTCCCACAGGTGGTTTCGCCCAAGGTCAACCGTCATGCCTACCGCATCTTCGAACGCGACGTGAAGCGCGTGTGTGAGTACTTCAACCAACAGGGCATCAAGACCGACCCAAAGGGACTGGCGCAGGAGTTGTGGACTTCGCGTGGCTACCCAATTCTGCAGACCAAGCCCGACCCGCAGGAATAAACAAGACGGCCAGCCTGATCGCTGGCCGTCTTGAATGGAACAGGCTGTTCATTCATACTGCACCGCCTCCAGGATGCGCGTCCGCGCGGCGCGGATGGCCGGTGGAATGGCAGCGATCTGGGAGACCACCAGCGCCATGACCAGACTAAACGCTACTCCTTCGGGCGGTAGGGTGAAGGTCAACTGATAGCCCGACATGGTGGTCATGCCAATGAATAGGATGCGGGCCAGGACAACGCCCGTACCCAACCCAAGGATGCCTCCAATGGCTCCCATCAGTGCGGCCTCTGCCAGCACCATGCGGACGATCTGCCCGCGGGTGGTGCCGATCGCGCGCAGCATGCCGATCTCGCGCGTCCGCTCGATGACGCTCATGGTCAGGGTGTTGACCACGCCTAACGAGCCGACCACGATGGAGATCAACGCCATCACATCGAACATGCGGAAGGCCTGGTCCATCAGGTTGAGGGCGCGTCCGCGCACCGACTCGTTCGACTCGAGCGTGAGGTGATAGCGTTCCCCGTACAACATGTCGATCTCGTTCTGAACCTGCGGCGCTGACCGGCCCTCCTGAACCTTGACCAGGAACGTGGAGGCATCCTTGATGTGGAAATACCTGCGCATGGTCTCCCAATCCCCCTCAACGACCATGCCCTGGTTGTAGAAATCGACCACGATGCCCACGATCTCAAAATCGCGGTAACCGCTGGCGGTGCGCAGGCGGAGGGCGTCGCCGATCCCAAGATCGTATTTTTCCGCAAGCACATTCGAAATGAAGACCGTCCCTTCCTGCTGGATTCGCTGCAGGGCAAATTGACAGTTAACCTGCTGCCCGCTGAAGACGAAGTTCGTCACGCGGGTGTAGGCGGCCACATCCACAGCCATGAAGTTCAATGATTCAGTCTCGCCTGTGGGAGTCTGCCACTTGACATCGAAGTAGCGGATTGGCGCCACAGCGTATACACCTTCCACCTCCTGGATGCGCCGCCCGATGTCGCTGCGCATGCGCACCGAAGAGGTCACGTAGATATCCCCACCGAGATAAGCCTTCATCCAGACCCGTAGGTCGGAGGCGAAGGACTCGGTCATGCCTCGCACCATGATGACCATCGCCACACCCACCATCAGCGCGGCCACTGTCAGCGTGGTGCGGACGCGCGAACGCTGCACGTTGCGGCTTCCGAGGCTTCCGCTGGCCCCGTACAGCCAGCCCATGATCGGGCGGGTGACCCGTTCCCAGACGCCGACTGTGACGGGGATGAGCAGCGTGGCTCCCGTAAACAGCCCAAAGACGGTCAGGCTCCCGAGGCGGAACTGGACGTCGTAGGGGAAGGGATTGATCACGAGCAGCACTACCGACCCGATCAGCAGGAGCGCGCCAAGGGTCCACCCGTAGCGGATCAGCCAACCCTCGCGTGATTTCCCGCGCACGCGCAGGGCTTCCATGGGGGAGATGCGCCCCGCTTGCCAGGCGGGGAGGCCCGCCGCCAGCAGGGTCACACCCAGGCCGAGAATCAGGCTGAAGAGGATGTCGGGCGACGCAAAGTCCACGCTGCCCAACCCCTGGTTCATGATGACCTCCATCAGGCGGGTTAATCCGCGCGCGAGCAAGACTCCCAGCCCGACCCCCGCCGCCGACCCGAAGATCCCCAGGATGCCCGCCTCAACGAAGACCTGCGCCACCACCTGGCGCTGCGTCATCCCGATGGTGCGCAGCATGCCGAACTCGCGTGTCCGCTCGACGATGGTCATGGCGAAGGCGTTGTAGATGAGAAAAGCGCCCACGAACAGGGCGATCCCGCTCATGAAGTTCAAGCCGATCTGGTAGTTTTGCAGCATCTGGGTCATGCGCTCGCCTTGACCCGACGGATAGACCACCGAGTACTTGGCCCCGACTTCGTCCTGGAGGTTGGCGCGCAGGCTGGCCAGTTCAGCAGTATCTGGATTGGGATTGACGAGGACGATGTCAATCTGGTCCAGGTTTCGGGCGCGGTTGAAGAGTTCCTGGGCTGTGTCGAGCGGCATGACCCCGAAGGAACCGTTGTTGGTCTGGCCAGGCCCCTCGCGCGCGATCAGGCCGACCAACTTGAGGCGCCTGACGCCGTTGGGCGTCAGGATCTCGACCCAATCGCCAAGCGAAAGTTCCTTGTCTCTGGCGTATTCTTCCACCAGGACGATCTCGTATTCCTTGGGTTTTTCCTCGAGGAAGCGGCCCGCGGTGAGGGTGTAGGCGCGCGTCTGGGTTTCGAGCGACGGGACAACGCCGTGCAAGGCCAGCCCGCCCGCGTCGGTGCCGAACAGGCCCAGGTTCAGGCCTGCGGCGGGACGGTCATCTGCCAGGTCGGTGCGGACGATGACAAGCGGGTTTGCGAGGGCGACCCCTGGCGTGGTTTGCACCCGCTGAAGGATTTCCTCCGAGAAACTTCCCTGGTCGGCTTCGGCGGTAACCAGGGTCAACTTGGCGCGGCCCGAGGTGCTCTCGAAGAGCGTCACGATCGAGTTCAGCGCTGCCGTGTTCGTGGCGCGGATGGCCAGCAGCCCCGCCACGCCCAGGATGATCCCGAACGCGCTCAGGGCGAAGCGGGGAAACCGCGCTCGAATCGAGCGGAAGGTCAGCATGCGGGTCAGGCGCATCATACCGCTTCCAGTTGTTCCATAGTCTCGAGGATTCCGCGCAGGCGCGGCCCGAACGCCTCCTCGGAGTCGGCAGTCCGTTCGTGGACGATGCTCCCGTCGCGCAGGAAGATGACGCGGTCGGCGTAGGCGGCGGCGCGCGCGTCGTGTGTCACGGCGATGACGGTCTGCTGGAGTTCGTCGCAGGAGCGGCGCAGGAGCTCCATGATGGCGGTGCCCGTTTTCGTGTCCAGGTTGCCCGTGGGTTCGTCGGCCAGCAGGATGGCAGGCTCTGTGACCAGCGCGCGGGCGATAGCCACGCGCTGTTGTTCTCCGCCCGAGAGTTGATCGGGTTTGTGGTGACGGCGGTCCTGCAGCCCGACCAACTCGAGCAGGCGGGCGAGGCGCTCCTTGTATTTGCGCGGGTCCTTGCCGTCGATGATGACGGGCAGGAGAATGTTCTCCTCCGCAGACAGGGTGGGGAGAAGGTTGAAGAATTGGAAGACGAAACCCACGTTGTGACGGCGCACCAGGGTGGCTTTATGCTCGGACAGGCGCGCCAGGTTCTGGCCGGCCAGGGTGATGCCGCCGCTGCTGGGCGAGTCGAGTCCGCCGAGCAGATGCAGCAGCGTGGACTTGCCGCTGCCCGAGGGGCCCATGATGGCGACGAACTCCCCCTTCTCGACCTGAAAGTTGATTCCTTCCAGCGCATTGACGCGATGCCCGCCCAACTTGTATTCCTTGCGCAGATCCTTGGCTTCCAGAACAGGCATGGATTCTCCTTACGATGCAGAATGGATCAGCACTTCCCCCGTATGGCCGTTGACGGTCACCAGGGTGCGGTCGGGCAGGCGGGTGGCGCCTTCCGCCGAGACCACAGCGGGGATATTGTATTCGCGAGCCACGATGGAACTATGCGAAAGCAGCCCACCCGACTCGGCCACGACGGCGCCTGCCCGCGCGAAGAGCGGAGTCCAGCCCACGTCCGAATACGGGATGATGAGTACGTCTCCCGCCTGTACCTTGGCAAAATCCTGAATGCCCCGCACGACCGCCACCCGCCCCGTGTAGTATCCGAGCGAGGTCGGGATGCCGATCAGCTTTTCCGCGGTGGAGGCGGCGACAGGCGGCGGGTCGTCCCCATAGATGACGGGGGGCAGGGGAACATCGCGGTAGGTTTCAATGCCTGCGCGGTGTTCGGTGACGACGGCGCGCAGGTCGGTCGCGGGGTTTGGCTTGGTCAGGGCGGCGCGAGCTTCGGCATTGGTTAAGTAGAAGACGTCGCTCGGGTCATCGGTCTGTCCGCGCTGGACGAGCCGCCTGCCGAGGTCGAGGTAATAATAGCGGAACAAGCCATACCCGTGGGTGTAGATGAAACTGACCCTCTCCCGCATCAGGCGGAAATCGCGGGCGCGCTGGTGAAGTTCGCGCAGCAGCCAGCGCCGTGGTCCGCGCACGGGTAATTCCTCGAAGCGGACCCGCTGCGCCTGCTCCTTGGGCGTGGGGACGAAGTCTGCAATCAGGCCGAGGATCAACTCAGGACTTTCGCGCCAGGGCGTGGCGGAGAAGTCGTTGCCGTTGTCGCTCAGGTGGCCGAACTGCTCGAGGAAGTGGCCCACCCTTCCCTGAAAATCGGAAATGCCGTCGAGGCGCAGAAAGTCCTTGTAGCTTGCGACTGACAGGATGCGGTCGCGCACATTCCCATCCAGCAGAAGGAATTCCTTGTGCAGTTGATGCAGGTGAGCCTTGGGGTCGTACTCGTCGAGCCCCTCGGCCTTCTCCATCAGGTCGAAATTGGAAAAGTCCACGCCGAGATGGTTCAACTGCGATTTGAGGAAGCGGTTGTACATGCCCATCAGGATCGGGCCAACGATGTTGTAGTAAGCGGTGCCTTGCACGGCCTGATACAGGCGGTCGATCTCGGCCAGCAGGCGGGCGTCGTCCAGGACGCTGCACTCCGCGGGCTGGAAGGATCTGAACCGCTGTTCCAACTCAGGTAATGCCTTTTTCATCCTGCCAAGGAACCACCACTTGTCCACGACGAAGGCCAGCATGTTTGGCAGGCGCAGCAGGGTGCGAACGGTCGGCTTCATGCGCGGTTTGTCCGCATCAGGCGGGGCGAGGTTCATCATGGTCTCAACAGAATCGGCGGGCAGGCCCACTTCTTCGAATATACGGCCCAGGGTGCCCATGTTGAAATACACTCGATAATAGAAAGAGCGCGCTAGTTCCTGCGGGGTGACGCTGGTCCTGCCGATCATCTCGTTCATGAAGCGCACCCACATGGTGCAGACCAGCGGGATGTTGACCGATGCGATCAGCGGCTTGATGATCCCGGGCAACATCTCTTTCGAGATGTGATTTGAATATACGTTGCGACGGTTGAGCATGGTGATCTCGCGGACTTGCAGCCAATACAGGGAACTCCCATCGTACGCCCACTCCAGGTCCACATGGGATTTAAGTCGACGGGAGATCGTGCGGGTCCCGTCCACCACCTGCTTGACCACATCGAGGGGAATCTCCGCATCTTCCGCGCGGACGGTCCATCCACCCCATTTGTTGATCCAGCGGCGGGGCGTGACTCCCGCCTGGACGAGGGCGTCGCCCAGCCCAGGCACGGCCTCGACCACGACCTCGTCCGCGCCTGTGACGGGGTTGCGGCTCAACGCCACGCCCGAGGCCACCGGCTGGATCATCTCCTGGACGATCACCGCCATCTGCAATCCCTGCTCGGGCAGACCGCTTTTGGCAAGGTAGGATTTTACGGTCGCAGATTGCGCGGTGGCCCAGATGGACCAGATCGCCCCGAAGACATTGTCCACACTGCGAACATTCAGCACCGACTTGAACTGGCCCGCAAAGGAGCGTTCGAGGGTGTCCTCGATATTGGCCGAGGAGCGCACCGCATAGCAGCGGTCGGGGGAGAGCGCGTGGCTGAGTTCGGCGCGCAGATCATCCATCAACTGGGCGTCGTTGAGCAAATAACGCTGATATGCATCCCATTTGACTACAAAGGTCTTTGGGATGAGGAAGTTTTCCTCAGCCAGCCTTCGCAGGTTACGGGCTTTATTTCCCACGATTGCAGGCATGCCGCGCGAGGTGAGGGAAACCAGGTGGCCCATGGCTTACCCCTTTTCTTTCATGAACCCCATCATGCGCGAAATCTTCAGCATACCCCGTCCCATGGGGAAGGACTCCATGGTCTGCCCCATCTCGATCTTGCCCTGTTTGCGGCTTTCGACGTATCGTTTGAGCTCGGGGACCAGCGCCAGGAAGAAAGCCAGGTTGAGCGACAGCGCATACAACGCCATGATGGGGTCGCCCGTACGGATCCATAGCCAGGGGATCATCAGCCAGGTCCACCCTGTGTAGGCCACAATCAAGTCGCGGACGAGCCCGAACCCGATCAACATGCCGACCGCGTTGCAGGTCAGTGTCCCCACCCAGTCCACGGCAAGCAATCCGCCCAAGGTGGTGGACATGCCTGAACCGCCTTTGAAACGGTAATAAACAGGCCAGTTGTGCCCGATGACCGCAAAGACGCTGGCGATCAGGTAATAGTGCTCAGCGGGATATAGGAGCTTGAAGGCCAGCGTGGGCGCGAAGCCTTTGAGGATATCCAGCAGGCCGATCAAGCAGCCGACTCTTGCTCCAAAGCGGACGGAGGCTGTGGTTGCGCCGATGGTGAGCAGGCGATCTCCCTGCGTTCCATCGTTGTTTTGAAGGCGGGTTTGTTCCAGATCAATCTCGGGGTCAAGCAGGCGGGATATCAACCGCGAGAAAGAGATGGCCCCCAAGAGATAACTGACAATGGCGCTAAACAGGGTAAGAGAAATCTCCATGTCCGTTCTCCCAATGATGCTTCAGTTTGTATATGGGAAAAAATAATAAAGTTGCTATCATTGTTTCTTTTTTGGCATTGGAGGTCAAGTGACAATCGGCCCCATCGCATGTGACTATATGTTAAGGTTTCAACTGCTCCTTGTGCAAATCCTTTTCATTTATTCGATAGATGCCTTTGCAGGTCGAACTATCAGTACAAAACCTATGCAGACATTTCATCACATTGACATAAAAACGAGCCTGCTTGGGGCAGACTCGTTTTCTTGGTTTGCTATTTTCCTGGTCCCCACAATCCATACCCCTCATTCCGCCGCTGCTCACGGCGTTCATGCTGTTCGTGGATCTCCTCCACGTGGCCGATCTTCTCCTCGATGGCGGCCTCCAGCCACAGGCGTCCCTTCTCGGCGGTGGCGTGACTGCCCGCGCCGTAGGCGCCTGTCTTCGAGTCATCGTCCCAGGGCGGATTGGCCACCAGCGCGCCGCCCTCGATCCAGTCCATGTAATAGGAGGGGGTGGTTACAAAATCGGTCTCGTCCACTACGCGCTCCATGTGACACAGGTCGGGGCGCAGGTGCAACATGAACGAGGTCTCCAACTCACAGGCGTGACCCATCCCGCCGATGGGCGAGGTGCGATATTTCTCGATGGCCGCCGCGCCGATGGGGCCCGCCGTGTGCAGGAAGGCCGTGGCGCAAAAGATGCGGCGGTGACGTTCACCCGCATACTTGACGATATTGACCAGGAATGACATGTTGCCGCCGTGCCCGCTCATGAAATAGAAGCGGTCAAAGCCGCGCGCCGCGAGCACATCGATCACCGCCACCCAGAAATCCTCGAAGGCCCGTCCGCCCGCGTTGAGCGTGGCCGCAAACGAGGAGCGATGCGTGCTGACCCCATACGGCATGACGGGCAAAGCGGTAATTCGCGTAGCCACTTGAGAAGCCGTGCCCTGGGCAATGGCGTCAATAATGAGGGTATCCACCGAGAGGGGTAGGTGGTAGCCATGCTGCTCGGTGTGACCGATGGGAATCAGGATGACTTTTCCGCGCTCGGAGTCTGGCGGCAGGACAGACTTGGCCGCGTAATGAGATGAATGCGGCTGGGATAAACGTTCAACGTTTAACGTTGAACGTTGGAAGAACTGCGGATCAAGGCCTTGTGGGGTTAGACAGTAAACCCGTGAAAATCCGTCATCGCGCAGGCTGTCGAGCAGATTGGCGACATACGGGAAGAAAACTGCTTCGGGGAGTTCCAATCCGCTGCTGCGCCAGCCGAATGGAATCGGCGGCAGCAGCCCCACACGCGGCGGATTGCCCAGGGCTGACGCCAACAGCTCGAGGTCGTATCCCGAGCCAAGCGGGATAACCAATGACAGGTCACGCGGCAGGTCGGCCACCTCGGGCCAGGTTAGTTCATCGTAGGCGAAGAAACTGGTCATGGTGAAACCTCCGTACTTGTGGGAGTAGACGGTAACTGCGATTTGTATAGTTTTCGATTGACTACCATCCACAGATTGTGGTCTTGATCTTCCTCGATGTCGGTATATTCGGATGTGAACCAACATCCCTGCATGGTTTGGGGATCCAACCATGCCATGCCCCAGTCCGCGTCCTCATCGATGATCCTCCGAAACCAAAGCCGCCCATCAGAACTTTCAAAAACGATCTTGGCTGGGCTTCCCCAACGGAAGTTTCCCGTGTTCATGTTGGCGAAGTAAAGAAAGGGGCGCGGATATATTTCGTGCCATGTGCCATCCGGGTCTCTCCACCCTATGGCTCCCATCCATAAGCGGTCGGAAGTATCGACCCATAAATTACCCGCTTTGGGCCAGTACATTTCGGGACTTGCGATTGTTTCCATCAGACTTGTCTCGGGGTCAAAACGAAGGATTTCTCCCTTGCCCAATTTGAATGATGGCATACTGTAGGTTGGATCGTTTGGATAGCGCCAGATGTATATCTTGCCATCGGTAGATTGATATGCATCATCCACATATATATTTGATAAATCAGCATGGCGCTTGACGATTTGATTGGTCACATCGAAGCTATATATCGCATCTTTCTCTACGACAAACCAAAATACCCCCTGTGAATCCAGGAAGGTTTTTGCCCACTGTGGCAGGTCGGCTGTATATGGATCCGCATCTTTTGTGCCATTGGGAATTGCCCTGGTTGCACCTACAACCTCAAACCTTTCCGTCTCATCGTTGTATCTACTTAAAACGGGTTGGTTGGACATCTCAGAAACAAAGCTCCAAATATTACGACCCCATAGCGTGCCATCTGAGCGTACAAAGAGTGTGTCAATGAAGAGATGACTATCGCCAATTTCTGCCGGCACAGTTTTCCATTCTTGTTTGTTGACCTGGAAAACATGAAACTTATATTTCCTCGATTCTTCCTCCATATAAAGGCTGGCGCTAGGGTTACGTTGAACCCAGACTTCTGTATCTCCATTCACTTGTCGAGTTGCCGAAACAGATGACCAAATATTTGTATCTATGGTAATGCCGGGCACTTCCGCTACCAGCTTCCACTGAGAAAGAGAAAAGTCCTTTGTCTGATTGGAAGCAACGTCTGGGACTGCATATGCAAAATCTTCAAATGACGCGAAGCATTCATCGTTGGTGTAAGGGATGATTGTTTCGGTTGGTGAAAAATATTTGACCACTGAATAGCCAATCCAGGTGGGGATCGCAAAAATCACCAGAATCCCCAGGATGATAAACCGATTACGTTGCGTCTTCATCACTCAACCTCATTTGGAGCGAGCTCCTTTGAACTGTTTTTCAGGAATAAGTCTAAATTGCGCGTAGCCATTATAGACAATGAATTATTAAACCCAAATCCATTCAACCATTAAACCGAAAATATCCCAAACTCTTCCGCATATCTCACCAACCCACGCGGCAACTCCCTGCCCGACAGGTTCAAAACCATAAACTCTTCATCCACCCCGTATTCGTTTTGCAGGCCAAATGCGCTGGCGGCCTGGAAGCCGAAGCGCTGATAGTAGGCGGGGTCGCCCAACAGGACGACGAAATCGTATCCATCCGCTTTGACCTCGACCAGGCTGGCGCGGATCAATTGCGAACCGATGCCTTGATTCTGGAATTTTGGCTTGACCGCCACGGGCGCGAGTCCCAATCCATTTGAGGGCAGGGGAGTGGTGACGCGGCTGTACAGCACATGACCGAGCACTTCGTCATCATCGTTCACAGCGGCGAAAGAGTAGATGGCCTTGCCGTTGGCGCGCAGGATGTCCACCAGCCGCGCCTCGGCGTCCGTGGGGAAGGCCGAAGCATTCAGGGCATGGATGGCTGGGATGTCTTTGGATTGTTCGGGACGGATGAAAATTTTCATAGGAACCTTGTAGCGCAAATTGCCAATTTGCGCTACGGCAGCAGATACCAATCCAAAAACCGTTCGACACGTTCGTACACATCGTCGAGGTTATCACGGCGCAGGAAGCCGTGCGGTTCGTCATCGTAGGTCTTGTACTCGAAGGTCTTGCCTTCGCGCTTCAATGCCTCGACCCATTCCTCGGAGGCCTCGGGCGGGACGATGTCATCCAGCAGGCCGTGCAGAACCAGCACAGGTTTCTGAACGTTTTTCACGTCGTACAGCGGCGAGCCGTCGAGGTAGGCCTGTCGATTCTTCGCGGGATGGCCGAGGAAGATCTCGGTGTACAGGCGCAGTTCGCGGTTGCATTGCGCCCACGAGCTGATCAGGTTCGAGTCGCCGTATTTGGCCACGCCGCAGGCGAACAGATAATCGGGGTCACGCGAGAGCGCGGCGACGGTCATGTAGCCGCCATAACTGCCGCCCAGGATGGCGATGCGCGTTGGGTCGATCCACGGCAGGCTGCGCAGGAACTTCGCGCCGTACAGGCAGTCCTGCAAATCACCCTTGCCCCAGTCGCCGTAGTTGCGATGTTCGAACTCCACGCCGTAGCCGGTCGAGCCGCGATAGTTGGGGGCGATGAAGGTGTAGCCCTTGGCCAGCAGATATTGCGCCAGGATGTCGAACTCCATCGAATACAGCGACGACGGCCCACCATGCGGATGCAGCACCGCCGCGCCGTTGGGCTTCTCAGGCTTGAACAACAGGGCAGGGACATCCAGTCCGTCGAAGCTCTTGTAGGTGATGTGCTCGGGCATGACCAGTTTCAACACGGCCAGCGCAGGCGGCGTGGAGAAGGTCAACTGCGTGACTTGTTTGCTGGCCAGGTCGATGCGGTAAATATCAGGTGAGAGGATGGGCGACTCGAACTCGAAGGTTAGGGACCCGCCGTCGGGCAGCCAGCACAGCCGCGAGTGGACGCCTGGTTCCGTTTTCAAGTCTGTCACCGCGCCTGAAACCGTATCCACCAAAACCAGTTCGAACGAGACATTGTGGATGCGCGTCCCCGCCAGGGACCTGCCATCGGGCGACCAGGTAAACTCGGCGAAGTCGAGTCCTTCCTTTGTGAGTTGGCGCAGGCCCGATCCGTCAGGTTTGACCAGCCACACGTCATCGTGGCCTGCCTCCTGGGAGAGGAATCCGATCCATTGACTGTCGGGCGACCAGCGCGGCATCCACATGCGCACCTTGGGCAGGCCGTGGATGAGTCGCATCTCGCCGCTGGCCAGATCGACGATGCGGATGTCGAGGCGGTTCAGGTCATCGAAGGGACGATAAACAAAGGCCATATATTTGCCATCAGGAGAGGGCTGGGCATCCCAATGGTCGCCCTGGGAGTCGGTCGTCAGGGCGCGCGGCCAGGCTCCGTCGCGGTCAGTCATGACCAACTGGTCGGCGTCGTCGCGTTCCGTCAGCGCGATCAAGCCTTTCGAGTCAGGCATCCACTTGGGGGAACTGGCGTGGGTGGTGAAGTCGGTCAACTTGCGCGGCAGGCCGCCTTCCACTGGCATCACGTGGACATGACCCTTCATTGTAAAAGCGATCCACTTTGAGTCGGGCGACCATTGCGGGACCTCGTCGTCCCAGTAGGCCACCAGTCCGCGCTCGGTGCTGATTCGGCTGGGCCAGCCTCCATTTAACGGAAGCAGGTATACGTCCGAGAGGCTTTCGCCATCCTTGATGTAGGCGATCCATTTCCCATCGGGTGATAGATTGTGGGAGCGGATGCGCTCCAGGGAAGTCGTCAGGGCAATATTCCAGCCCGCAGGCGGTTTGATATCAGGCCGTGCCACAGAGGGCCAGCCATTGCGTTCATACTTCTCGGTTAACTTGATGGGCTTTTCCATATATGCCTCCGAATATTCCCCAGTATAAACTCTTTTCCTATATCCCAAAATCCAGTACAATTTTTAGGAGAGGTTTTCCTGTTGAAGCATTCCAAGAAGCGTAGCTTGCATTCCCGTCATCCACGCTGAGCGCCCCGCGCCCAGGCAGGTTTCTGCATGGGCGCGGATTTTGTTTTTCGTTTGCACCCTTCTCTGGAGGAGAGACCCATGAAACAAAAACTGTTGTATGTATTGGTATTGGCGGCCATTCTGCTTTCGGCCTGCGGCGGCGGGGGCGGCGGTGAAGGAACCACGCTGCGCTTCGGTTGGATTGGCAAGCCCGACACGCTCAACCCCGCCTACGCCTTCCTGACCGAATCCTACACTGTCTTCGACCTGGTGTATTCCACCATGGTCACGGAAGCGGCCGACGGCTCCTACATGGGCATGCTGGCCAAGGACTGGTCGGTCTCGAACGATGGCCTGACCTGGACCTATCATCTCAAGGATGGAATCAAGTGGCATAACGGCGAGGCCTTCACCGCTGATCAGATGGCCTGGGCGATCAATGCCATCATGAAAGATCCCGACGGGTGGGCGGCTTCGGCCAACTACACGGGCGGCTTCGCGGAAGTGACTGCGCCCGATGACAAGACCGTGGTGATCGTCACCGAATACCCGATCGCCAACATGGACTATCGCGTATCCTTCCTGTATGCCGTCTATCCGCCCGACTTCAAAGGCTTCACCACGTCGGAAGATCTGCAAAACTTTACCAACTTTGCGGCCATCGGCACAGGGCCGTTCAAGATCAACACCTTCGACAAGGACACGGGCGTGCTTTTGCTGGGCGCCTTTGCAGATTACATGGATGGCGCGCCCAAGATCGACGGGATCGTCTTCCAGACCTTCGATAACACGGATGCGATGATCCAGGCCCTCAAGGTCGGCGACATCGATGTGGTTAATGAAGTGCCTGCCAGCGCCTTCGAGACGGTCAAGGGTTACGAAGGCGTGACCGCCACCGCCATCAATGGCCGTTACTTCAACGAATTGATCATCAACTCCGCCGACCCGAATCTGGATCCCGCGCCGACGGGGAATCCCGCCCTGGCGGATCCCGCCGTGCGTCTGGCCATTGCCCACTCCATCAACAAGCAGGACATCGTGGAAGTCGTCGCGCAGGGACTGGGCACGCCTGGCGACTCCATCGTCCCGCCCACGCTGGGCGGCGGTTTCTGGCACAGCCCGAACATACAGGAAATTCCCTTTGATATTGCCGAAGCCAACCGCGTATTGGATGAGGCAGGGTACGCGCTCGGCAGCGACGGCGTGCGCGCCAAGGACGACCTGCGCCTGGAGTTCCGTCTGCAATTCCCGTCCGATTCGGCGGTCTATCCGCGCATCGCGGACATGATGGCCGGCTGGTTCAACCAGGCAGGCATGAAGGCCACCCCCGAAGCCGTGGATCCTGACGCCCTGGTGGCTGCCACCACGCCCGCAGGCGACTATGATCTCGTGCTATGGGGCTGGGGCCCTGACCCCGATCCCGATTTCATCCTGTCCGTCATGACCACCGAGCAATTCGTGGAAGGCGGCTGGAGCGACAGCGGCTACCACAACCCCGATTACGACCAGATGTACCTCGACCAGCAGCAGATCGTCGACAAGGCCGAACGCCAGAAGGTGATCTGGACGATGCAGGAGATGGTCTTCAACGACCGCCCATACATCGTGCTTTATTACGAAAAGATGCTGCAAGCCTACCGCTCCGACCGCTTCACGGGCTTCATCGAGTCGCCGCTGGGCATCGAGTCGGCGCAGTCGCTGTTGAACGTGACGGCTGTAAAGTAACAACAGAGCAGCCTACGCCCTGAGCGGAGTGAGGACGTGATCTTCGTCCGAACGTAGTCGAAGGGCAGCGGTATAAAGGAAAATGTCCTTTACATTTGCGCTTCGACTGCGGCCCTTGCAGGGCCTCCGCTCAGCGCGGAGTACATCATGAACCGTCGCGATTACCTTCTTCGTAAATTCGGCCTGTCGTTGGTGACCATCTTCGTGGTGGTCATCATCAACTTCCTGCTGTTCCGCGTGCTGCCGGGCGACCCTGTCCGCGCGGTGGTGGGACGCAACGTGCGTATCTCCGCGGAAACGCAGCAAGCCTTGCGCGAACAATTCGGCCTCGACAAACCCGTCTTCCCCGACCAGTTCTTCGATACACTCGGTCAATGGGCGCAAGGCAACCTGGGCGTCTCCTGGTCGCTGCGGGAACCTGTCAGCGACGTGCTGATGTCCAAGCTGTGGAACACCGTCCTGTTGATCGGACTGGGGCAGGTCTTCGCGATCATCCTGGGCGTGATCTTGGGCCTGCTGGCAGGCTGGAAGCGCAAGACCGCCATCGACGTCGGCGCGCTGACCTTCTCGCTGATCGCCTGGGCCATTCCCACGTTCTGGCTGGGCATCATTTTGCTGGCGGCGGGCAGCAGTTGGTTCGGACTGCCCACGGGCGGCATCGTCAGCCCGATGAACGTGGGCAAGCCGCTCTACACGATCATCCCCGACGTGGCCCGACATTTGATCCTGCCGACCTTCACGCTGACCATCCTGTACCTGGGCGAGTACATGCTCATCATGCGTTCTTCCATTCTCGAAGTACTGAGCGAGGATTACATCCTGACTGCCAAGGCCAAAGGCATGAGTCACTGGCAGGTGCTCTGGAAGCATGCGCTCAAGAATGCCATGCTGCCCATTGTCACGCTGATCGCGCTCAACCTGGGATTCACTGTCTCGGGCGCGATTTACATCGAGACGGTTTTTTCCTATGACGGCCTGGGCAAGCTCTTCCAGACCGCGTTGACCAAGCAGGATTATCCGCTCCTGCAAGGCGCCTTCCTGCTGCTGGCGGTCAGTGTCATCATCGCCAATATGGCCGCGGATGTGTTGTACGCCGTGCTCGACCCGCGCGTGAAGGAGTCCTGACATGAACGAAAACTGGACTCTCTTCAAGCGCAACCTGTCCGATTTCTGGAAGGCCTTCCGCCGCAACCGCCTCGGCCTGGCGGGCGCCTTCCTGGTCATCACCTCGATCCTGGTGGCGACCTTCGCTCCGCTGCTGACGCCCCATGCCCCCAGCGACATCATCCGCGACGAGGGCGGCCACGGCCTGACCTTTGCGCCACCCTCCGTCCACGGGCCGCTCGGCACCGACGACGCGGGCCACGATGTCTGGTCGCAACTGGTTTACGGCGCGCGCATCTCGTTGATGGTCGGCTTCATGGCGGGCTTCATTGCCATGTTCGTGGGCAGCCTGTTCGGCATCCTGGCGGGCTACTTTGGCGGCAGGATCGACAACCTATTGATGCGCATCACGGACATTTTGCTGGTCATTCCCGACCTGCCGCTGATGCTGATCCTGGTGGCCACCATCCGCCAGTTGGATTTGAAGATCTCCCCGCTGACCGTTCTGATCGCCGTGATCGGCCTGCTGTACTGGACGAGCACCGCGCGCCTGATCCGCTCGCAGGTGCTGACCATCAAGGAGCGTCAATTCGTGGCGCGCGCAAGAGCCATCGGTGCGGGACATGGACACATCATCCGCAAGCACATCCTGCCGCAGATCATGCCGCTGATCGTGGCGAACACGGTGCTGATCCTGTCCACGGCCATCCTGGTCGAGTCGGGTCTGGCCTTCCTTGGCCTGGGCGACCCAACCCAGCCCTCATGGGGCACGATGCTCAACTTCGCCTTCGACCGCAGCGCCATCACCAACGGCGCCTGGTGGTTCTACCTTCCACCTGGCTTTGCCATCGTATGGGTCACGCTGGGTTGTGTGCTGCTCGGCAACGTGCTGGAGGAAATGCTCAATCCGCGGCTGACGGCCCATCACCTCGAGGGAGATCAAAACATGATCGCGGTACCAGCCAAGGGGGCGGAATGACTGAGTCCCTGCTTTCCGTCCGAAATCTGACGACCGAATTCCATCTGCCCGACGGCAGGATCGCGCGCGCGTTGGAGGATGTCTCCTTCGACGTGCTGCCAGGCCAGACCATCGGCCTGGTGGGTGAATCGGGCTGCGGCAAGACCACCACGCTGATGTCGGTCATGCGCCTGCTGCCCGCCAGTGGACGCATCACCGCAGGACACGCGCTCTTCAAGGGCAGGGACTTGATGCAGTTGAGTGAACAGCAGATGCGTTCCGTGCGCTGGCGCGAGATGGCGATTGTCTTTCAGGGGGCGATGAATGCGCTCAACCCCGTGATGAAGGTCGGCGACCAGATTCGCGAGCCCATCGAATTGCACAACCTGATGGATCGTGATGCCGCCGAGAAGCGCGTGGGGGAACTGCTCGAGATGGTCGGCATCCAACGCTCGCGGCGCGACCAGTATCCGCACCAGTATTCGGGCGGGATGCGCCAGCGCGCCATGATCGCCATGGCCCTGGCCTGCTCGCCCAGCCTGCTCTTTGCCGACGAACCCACCACCGCACTGGACGTGATGATCCAGGCGCAGGTGCTGGATCTGTTGAAGGAAATCCAGAAGCATTTGGGGCTGGCCATCGTAATGGTGACGCATGACCTGGGCGTGGTGGCGGAAGTGTGCGACTCGGTGGTGGTGATGTATGGCGGCAAGGTGGCCGAGTACGCCAGCGCCGACGCGATCTACAACGAGCCGCAGCATCCCTACACCCGCCGCCTGCTTGCCTCCTTCCCCGATCTGATCCGCCCGTCCGACACACTGGCCTCCATCCCAGGCACGCCGCCGCGCCTGACCGACCTGCCGACAGGCTGCCGCTTCCATCCGCGTTGTGACGTGAAGGTGGAAGCCTGCGACAAAGAGACCCCCGTGTTGAAGATGATTGAAGAACAGAGCGCAGAGGGCGGTGCGATACATTGCGCAGCCTGTCATTTGCTGCACGGCGAGGAGGCGAAATTCCAATGAGTGACCATGCCATGTTGGAAGTGCGCGACCTCTACAAGTATTTCCCCATCCGCCAGAGCATGCTGGATATCCTGCTTCGCCGTCCTGCGAACAACGTCAAGGCGGTGGACGGCGTCTCGTTCGACCTGGAGCGCGGCGAGGTGCTGGCCATCGTCGGCGAGTCGGGTTGCGGCAAAACCACCATCGCCCGCACACTGATCGGCCTCGAAGAGCAGACCGACGGCGAGATCCTTTTCCACGATGAATTGGTCGGCGCGCATGAACGCCGCGCCCGCGCGGGACTGGTCCCGCTAGAAGCGGGGACGGTCGGCTCCAGCGAGCAGAAGGTCTTCCCGCGCATGTCCATGAAGAGGCTGCGCCAGCAAGCCCAGATGATCTTCCAGGATCCGTACGAGTCGCTCAACCCGCGCGCCACCATTTTGGAGATCGTGGCCGAGCCGCTGGTTGTACACGGTCTGGCGCGCGGCAGGGATGAACGCCTCGAACGGGTCAAGACCGCGCTGGAGGAGGCAGGCCTGCGTCCCGCTGAGGATTACTTCCTGCGCTACCCGCACGAACTCTCGGGCGGACAGCGCCAGCGCGTGGTGATCGCCTCGGCGATGGTGCTCCAACCCGAACTGCTGATCGCCGACGAACCCGTCTCGATGCTGGACGTCTCCATCCGCGCCGAGATCCTCAACCTGCTGCGCGACCTGCGCCAGCGGCGCGGCGTGAGCATCGTCTTTATCACGCACGATTTGAGCACCGTGGCCTACTTCGCCGACCGCATTGCGGTCATGTACCTGGGCCGCATGGTCGAGACAGGCCCCGCGCGCGAGGTGCTGGCCAATCCGCAGCATCCGTACACAAAGGCGCTCATCTCGGTTATTCCCGTGCCCAACCCGCGCCTCCGCCGCGAGCGCGTCATCCTGCAAGGCGAGACCCCCAACCCAATCGATCTGCCCAGCGGCTGCCGCTTTCATCCGCGCTGTCCCGTGGCGGTCGAGGCCTGCAAGGTCACCGATCCCGCCAATGTGCTGGTCGGCGAGAATCATCACGCGGCGTGTTTGCTGCTGAATGTCGCTGCGAGCCCGAACATAGCGAGTGGCGAAGCAGCCTCCACGTAATTATGGGATTGCTTCGTCGGCCTACGGCCTCCTCGCAATGACATATAATAACGATATGACCTACGACATCACCAGCCTGCAAAATGAACGTGTCAAGTATGTTGTCAAATTGCGCGAGGACAAGCGCCAGCGTCAGCGCGAGGGCTTGATGCTGGTCGAGGGCTGGGACGAGTTGAGCCTGGCCCTGGCTTCTTCGGGACTCCAGCCCCGCACGATCTTCACCGCCCCCGAACTGGTCTCCCGCCAAATGGACATCGCCTCCGCTGAGACCGTCACCGTTTCGCGCGCCGTCTTCGAGAAGATGTCCCACCGCGAGGGGCCAGACGGCTGGCTGGGGATTTTCCCCATCCCACAGCGGACATTGGATGATTTAAAGCTGGGCGCGTCCCCGCTGGTGATCGTGGCCGAGTCGGTCGAGAAGCCTGGCAACCTGGGCGCGATCCTGCGCACCGCGGATGCGGCGGGCGTGGATGCCCTGCTGGTCTGCGACCCGCGCGTGGACTTGTGGAATCCCAATGTGATCCGCGCCAGCCGCGGGGCCGTCTTTGCCGTGCCCACCGCCGAAGCGGACAACGCCTCCGCGCTGGCCTGGCTGAAATCCAGGGGCATGCAGGTGCTGGCCGCCACGCCCTCGGCGCAGACATCCTACACCGCCGTCGACCTGGCCCGTCCCACTGCCATCGCCGTCGGCACGGAGGATGCGGGCCTGTCCGATTTCTGGCTGTCCAACGCGGATGTGAGGGTGCTGATTCCCATGCTGGGCAAAGTGAATTCGCTGAACGTGTCCGTGTCCACGGCCCTGATTGTGTATGAGGCGGTCAGGCAGAGAAATAATGGCTGATGCGCAATTTGTGAAAGTCGGTATTATGTGATCTGATGGCACTTGAGAGGCGGGTTTGTTATAATCGGCCAAGTTTACCGTAACCCATATTCAATGTAGTGTTGACTTTATAAAGGAACTCATGCATGGCAGACCCAAACCTGGCTGGAGATTTCTACGTTGTTGGGGTAGGCGCGTCGGCGGGCGGCCTGGATGCACTCGAAAAATTCTTTAGCGGCGCCCCGTCCGATAGCGGGCTGGCTTACATCGTCATCCAGCATCTTTCGCCAGACTACAAGAGTTTGATGGCCGACCTGCTGGCCAAGCGCACGGAAATGCCCGTCAGGGTGGCGGAAGACGGCGTGCTGGTGGAACCGAATCACGTTTATCTCATTCCCCCCAAGCAAAGCCTGACGATTTTCCATAGGAAACTCTACCTGACCAACCGCGAGTCGGGCCAGTTGTACCTGCCGATCGATATCTTCTTTCAGTCGCTGGCTGAGGACCTGGAGGAACGCTCCATCGGGGTGATCCTCTCGGGCACGGGCAGCGACGGCACGCGCGGCATCCGCGCCATCAAGGAGAAGGGCGGCCTGGTCATCGTGCAGGACGAGCAGTCGGCCAAATTCGACGGCATGCCGCGCAGCGCCATCGCCACCAACCTGGTGGATTACATCCTGCAGCCCGAAAACATGGCGCGCGAGATGCTCAACTACATCCAGCATCCGTGCCTGGTCAGCGACCCGGCCAGCAAGCACCTCATCGCCCAGGATGACGACAGCCTGAGCAAGATCTTTGCCCTGCTGCGCAGCAGTTCAGGCGTGGATTTCACCCATTACAAGCAAACCACCATGATCCGCCGCATCGAACGGCGCATGGGCATCAAGCAGATCGAGCGGTTGAGCGATTACCTGCACTTCCTGTACCAGACTCCCAGCGAATTGACCACCCTGTTTCGCGAATTCCTGATCGGCGTCACGCGTTTCTTCAGGGATCCCGAAGCCTTCGAGGAGATAAAACGGGAGGTCATCCCGTCCATTTTTGCGGGCAAAAGCCGCGGCGAAGCGATCCGCATCTGGGTGGCGGGTTGTTCGACAGGCGAGGAGGCTTATTCGCTGGCCATCCTGCTGACAGAGTTTATGGAGACGACCGGGCGGCACATGGACGTCAAGGTCTTTGCCACCGACCTGGATAAGAACGCGCTCGAATTTGCGGGCAAGGGCCTCTACCCTGAAAGCATCGCCGCCGACGTCTCGCCCGAACACCTGCAAAATTACTTCGTCAAAAGCGGGGAATGTTATGCCGTTACGCGCCGCGTGCGCGAGATGGTTATCTTTGCGCAGCAGAACATCATCTCCGATCCGCCCTTTTCCAAGGTCGATCTGATCTCCTGCCGCAACGTGCTGATCTATCTCCAGCCGATCCTGCAGAAAAAAGTCATCTCCGCCTTTCAGTTTGGGCTCAATCCGGACGGATTCCTCTTCCTCGGCACGAGCGAAACGGTCGGCGACTCGGATAACTTCTTCCTCAGCCGCAATACGAAATGGAAGACCTACCAGTATAAGGGCGGATTCCGCCCCACGTTGGAGGACAGTCATCTCAAGCGGCCGCCGCTGACCCTTCAGCCATCCCTGGGCCGCCGCTCCACCATCACCCACGAGGACTGGCGCACCATCGACGGCATCCAGCGCGGCGTGATCGAGGCCTTCCTGCCTCCCACCGTCGTCGTCGACGAGAACCTGAACCTGGTCTATATTGCCGGGGACATGGACGCCTACTTGAAGGTGCCCAGCGGCGGGCTGTTCACCGCCAACATCCTCAAGCAGGCGCGCGCGGGCCTGTCCATTCCGCTGAGCACCGCCATTCACAAGGTGTTCAAGGATCAGGAGGAGATCACCTACCGAAATATCCGTCTGGAGGGGGCGGGTTCGATCAGCCTGGTCGACTTGAAAGCCAAGCCATTCCTCGAGACGGCCAGCCGCCAGAAAATGGCCCTGATCCAGTTTGCGCCTGTCAGTCCCGCCGCGGAGGAGCATACGGCCACCCAGTCCTACGATGTCAACAGCAGCGCGCAGCAGCGCATCCAGGACCTGGAGCACGAACTGCAATATACCCGCGAAAGCTTGCAGGCCACGGTCGAGGAACTGGAAACCTCCAACGAGGAACTGCAGGCCACCAACGAGGAGTTGTTTGCCGCCAACGAGGAATTGCAGAGCACCAACGAGGAACTGCACTCGGTCAATGAGGAGCTGATCACCGTCAATGCGGAGTATCACGCCAAAATCCAGGAGTTGAGCATGCTCAACCAGGACATCAACAATCTGTTGAGCAGCACCGACGTTGGCACCCTCTTCCTGGACCGCGACCTGCGCATCCGCCTGTTCACGCCGGTTGTCCAGCACGAGATCCACGTGCTCGAACAGGACATCGGCCGCCCGATCGGGCATGTCACCCACAACATCCTCAACTGCGACCTTGTGCATGAGTCGCAGTTGGTGCTCAAGACCCTGGCCAGCCGTGAGATGGAGGCGCAGAACAACCGCGGACGCTGGTACCAGATGAAGTTCCTGCCCTATTACACCTTGCAGCACCAGGTGGGCGGGGTGGTGGTCACCCTGTCGGACATCACCGAGTTCAAACAAACCAACGCCCAGTTGGTGCGCCTTTCGGCGGCCGTTGAGCAGAGTCCCGCCTCTATTTTGATCACAGACCTGGACGGAACGATTGAATACGTCAACCCGCGCTTTACGCAGGTTACGGGATACAGCGCCGAAGAGGTCATTGGCAGCAGTTCGAGCATTCTGAAAACCGACAGGACGCCCGAGGAAACATACCGTGAACTGTGGCAGACGATCAGTTCGGGCAGGGAGTGGCGCGGCGAGTTCATCAATTGCAGGAAGAACGGCGAGTTTTACAACGAGTCCGCCGTGATCTCGCCCATCCTGGATGGGGATGGCGTCATCACCCATTACCTGTCCGTGCAGGTCGATCTATCCAAGCAAATGGACACCGAAAAGGCCCTGTTCGAGAGCAGGCAGGCCCTGCGCCTCAACCTGGAAAAATACCAGGTCTTGTTCGATTCGTTCCCGCTCGGCATTACCGTGGCCGACCGGGATGGCCGCATCCTGGAATCCAATCGCGAATCCGAGCGCCTGCTGGGGATCTCGAAGGAGATCCAGACCGGGCGGGGCATTGCGGGCGGGGAATGGCAGATCGTCCGCCACGACGGGTCGCCTATGCCGTCGGAGGAGTATGCCTCGGTGCGCGCGCTTAAGGAAAACAAATTGGTGGAGAACGTCAGAATGGGCATCGTCAAGGGGGATGGGCAAATCACGTGGATCAGGGTGACCGCTGCTCCGTTGGGTGATTACGGCGTAATCGTGACCTACTCGCGCGTGGGACCTGGATAAAGCAACCATCCCCTGCCCGGGAAATGACTTCATTAGAGGTAAGCATGAAAGAGCAAGAGTCCGGTTCACGCAAGGATAAATTCAGCGAGCTGCGCCAGCGGGCGAAACAATTCCTCTCCGAAGGGATGCTGCCTGATGGGGAGCCCACCTCCCTGGAGCACGCGCAGCAATTGGTCACCGAGCTTCAGATCCACCAGATCGAACTGGAAATGCAAAACGATGAATTGCGCAAGATGCAGGTGCAGCTGGCTTCCGAGCGGGAACGATATGCCGACCTGTATAATTTTGCCCCCGTGGCCTATTTTATCTTCGACGCCCAGGATGTCATTCTCGACCTCAACCTGGCTGCGGCCGAACTGCTTGGGAACGAACGCAAATTCCTGGTCGATCATCCCATCACGCCCTACATCACCTCCGATTCCCTGGAGACTTTCATCAGGCATCGCCAGCTTGCGCTGAGCACGGGAGCGACGCAGCACTGCGAGTTGATCGTGCGTCCACGCGACGGGATGCAGCAACACGTCCACGCGCAGACGGTGGCTCTGCCGTCGGATTCGGACAGCGGCCATCGCTGGCGTTCGGTCATGACCAATATTACCGAAAGAAAACAGGCCGACGAGATGATCCGCAGGCTTTCGCGGGCGGTCGAGCAAAGCCCCGCGTCCATCGTGATTTCCGACATCGAGGGAAACATCGAGTATGTCAACCCGCGCTTTACCCAGGTGACCGGCTACGCCGCCCGTGAGGTGCTCGGGAAGAACACGCGCATTTTGAAAAGCGACCAGACCCCGGCGGAGACGCATCGTCAATTGTGGGAGACGATCCTGGCAGGCCTGGAATGGAAGGGGGAGTTCGTCAATAAAAAGAAACACGGCGAGTTGTATTTCGAGCTCGCCACAATTTCACCCATCACAGACGAAAACGGGGTGGTCACCCATTTCATGGCGATCAAAGAGGATATTACCGAGCGCAAATTCATCGCCGAGGCTTTGCAGGAATCCAACATCCAATTGATCGCGACCTTGAACGCCCTGCCCGATCTGATGCTCGAGATGAGCCGCGACGGCATCGTGCGCAACTTCCACGCCGCCCGCCCTGAAATGCTGCACGCCCTGCCCAAGGAGTTCATGGACAAGGACATCGGGAGGTCAATGCCCGAAGAAGCGGCCCGCGCCATCAAGACCGCGCTGGCGGAGGCGGCCAGGGGGGACGGGACCTCCTCAGGCGCCGTCTATTCGCTGACCCGTCCACAGGGCGTCTGCTGGTACGAAATCTCCGTCGCTTCCAAGGGCGATCCGCAGTCGCCCGAGACGAATTTCATCGTCCTGACGCGGGACATCACGGATCGCAAGCTCGCGGAAACGAACCTGCAACGCGCGAATAAAAACCTCCAGGAGCGGCTTTTGGAGATCGAGGCGCTGCAGGAGCGTCTGCGTGAACAGGCCGTGCGCGACCAACTGACGGGATTGTTCAACCGCCACTACCTGCAGGAGACGCTGGATCGTGAAATTGCCCGCGCGCTGCGCAGCGACCAGCCCGTCAGCCTGGTGATCATGGACGTGGATCACTTCAAACGCATCAACGATTCCTACGGGCATCGGGCGGGCGACCTGGTGTTGAAGACCCTGGGCGACCTGATCCGGACGAACATCCGCGCCAGCGATGTTCCCTGCCGCTATGGCGGGGAGGAGTTCCTGCTGGTCATGCCCGAGGCCTCCCTGCAGGTCGCGTACGAACGCGCCCGCTTCATCGCGGCGCGCATCAGCGAATTGCGGGTGCCGCACGAGAGCGTCGATCTGCGCATCACGGTCTCCATCGGCATTGCCGTGCTGCCATTGCACGGCGACAACGGGGAGGACGTGCTGCTGCGCGCCGACCGCGCCCTGTATCAGGCCAAGGAACTTGGGCGCAACCGCATCGTTGTCTATCGCGAGGGCATCAATCCCGATACGCTGCGTAATTGAGGTGTGGAGAGTAGAGAGCAGTAATCAGTGAGCAGTGAGCGGGCTTGCCAGTGTGCGGGTTGTGCTTCGTAAAGACACCTGCTGTTATGTTGGCAAATTCCAGCCGCTGCAAGGCTGGCTGAACGGTTAAGCTGCTTTTGTAAAATCGTCTGCTGAAACCTTTGCCTGTTTGAGAATGCTGTGCAATGTTCCAATCGCAACCTCGCCATGTAAAGGAACAACGCAGCCAACGTCCCCCATTGGTGTGGATTTTTTCATGACTACATGGCTTCCGCGCTGGCGCACTTGGGAAAAACCAAGCCTTTCCAACACGCGGATGATTTCCTTTCCCGATAGGTGCGGCAGGCTAGGCATACGTTGCCACTTCAAAGGTGGTCAACAATGGATGGTTGGTTTCGGGCAGGGGAAACTCCTCCAGGTAGAGTTCCGTTGCCTCTTTTAAGTTGGCAATCGCCTCTTCCACTGTTCTCCCCTGGCTGACTGTTCCGACTTCGGGACAATCAGCCACATACCATTCATCTTCCTTGTGTATCAAAGCGGTAAATGTTCGAGTCATGGCCGGTCTCCTATTTATGATAAAAATTATACACCACTCAAAACCGAACAGTTGATTCAACAGAAGCAGAGAAATCATCTGTTCCTGTTTTCTCCCATACCCCCTCGTCCGCGCGATCTGCGGATCAATGCGTTTGACCAGGCGATAGACTACACAATAAGAGTCCAGAAGCAGAGCTTCTGGACTCCATGATTAATCTGCGGGCATGGCTTCCAGCGCAGCGGCCTCCTCGGTCACCCCATACTGCACCTCCAACTGATGGCGGAATTGCTGGGTGTACAGGCGGTAGTAATGTCCGCAGGCCTTGAGCAGTTCGGCGTGCGTGCCGTGTTCGGCGATGCGTCCGTTCTCGATGACGATGATGCGGTCGGCGCGGCGGATGGTGCTCAGGCGGTGGGCGATGACGAAGGACGTGCGTCCCTGCATCAGGGCCTCCATGCCGCGCTGGATGAGGGCCTCGGTCAGCGTGTCGACCGAGGAGGTGGCCTCGTCCATGATGAACAACTCGGGGCGGGCCAGTACGGCGCGCGCCAGGCTGATGAGCTGTTTCTGTCCGACCGAGAGCAGGTTACCGCCCTCGCCCACGTTCTGGTCGTAGCCCTTTTCGAGGGTGATGATGAAGTCGTGCGCGCCCGCGATTTTGGCCGATTCGACGATCTCTTCCTCGCTGGCCTCCAGCCGTCCGTAGCGGATGTTGTCACGGACGCTGCCCGAGAACAGGTGCGGCGTCTGGAGCACGATGCCGATGCGGCTGTGGATCGAGGCCAGGGTGTAGTCGGTGTAGTCGCGGCCGTTGATGCGGATCAGGCCCTCGGTCGGCTCGTAGAAGCGGCACAGCAGGTTGACGATGGTCGACTTGCCGCCGCCCGTCGGCCCGACCAGCGCGATCATCTCGCCTGGCTGCACCTTGAGCGTGAAGTCCGTCAGCACGGGCTTGCGGTCTTCGTAGTAGAAGTTCACGTGGTCGAATTCGATCTCGCCCAGCAGGGTTTTGGCTTCCAGCGCGTCGGGTTTGTCGTGGACGTCGGGCGGGGTATCCACCAGTTTGAAGATGCGCTCCGCCGAAGCGATGGAGTGCTGCATCTCGGCGTACACGCGCGCCAGGTCCTGGATCGGCCACATCATGAAGGTCAGGTACGAGACGAAGGCCTGGATGCCGCCGATGGTCATCAAGCCGACCTGGATCTGCGTCCCGCCGTAGCCGATGATCAGGCCCAACGCCACCGCCGCAATGATCTGCACGGTCGGCAGGAAGAGCGCCGAGAGCCAGGCTGCGCGATAGGCCGCGTTGTACATGGTGGTGGTCAACTGGCCAAACTCATGCGTGTTCTCGTCCTCGCGGCCCAGCGCCTTGACCACACGCACGCCCTGGATGTTCTCGTTGTACGCGCCCGTGATCTTGGAGTTGGTGCGGCGGGTGACACGGAACTGCACCAGGATGCGCTTGCGGAACTGGATGGCGATGAACAACATGACGGGGATGATCGCAAAGACGATCAAGGCCAGCCGCCAGTTGATGATGGCCATGAAGGTGACCGAGGTGATGATGTTCATCACGGCCCAGGTCGAGTCCACCACGCCCCAGGTCATCAGGTCGGCCACGCGGCCCGTATCGGAGGTGACGCGCGCGATCAGACGTCCGACCGCGTTCTGGGCATAGTACGAGAGCGACAGATCCTGCAGATGATTGAAGAGCATCTTGCGCAGGTCATATTGGATGCGCTCGCCCAGCACGCCCGCCAGGTAGATGAAGGTAAACACCATGCCCGATTGCAGCACGATGAATCCGCCATACAGGGTGGCTAGCTGCATCACGCGCTCGGGGTCGCCGCCGCTGATGCCCTGGTCGACGATCTGCTTGTTGATGTACGTGAAGTACGCGTCCAGCGCAGAGGTGGCCGCGATGGTGATCAGAAAGCCGAGCACCCATTTCCAGTGCGGCTTGAGCAGGCCCAGGATGCGATAAAAAATGGGCGCGGTCAGGTTCGAGGTATGTTCTTCCTCTTCGAGTTCGATTAATTCTTCGGACATTGCTTATTTCTCCATTTCGAACTACAGGGATCGGTTGGGACTATTACCGCTTCCGACATACGTAGATGAGAGCGCTGCTTTCATTGGTTAAAGGACTGCGGTCGGGGCCGCCATAGCGTTCCACGACCTCGAATCCGTTGTAATGCAGGAGTGTCTCCATTTCCTGCGGAAAGACGTAGCGCAGGGACAGGGGCGCGATGCGCTCCTCGATGGTCTCTTCGTTGGCATCCACCCAACGCCGATGCGCGGTCTCGGTTCGCACTTGTCGAAGCTCATCGTAGTGATCGAACCCTGAGACTTTGACCATTGAACCGTCGGGCCGCTGGACTGAGAACCAATCCTCTTCAGCTTTACTACTGGCAAGACGGTGTGGATGCGGGAAAAACAGGTTGACGACCATTCGTCCGTCATCTGCCAGGTGTTCGCGCACCCTGGCAAGGTAAGCCTCCTGGTCTTCACGGGTCAACATGTGGTGAAACACGCTGCCTGATTCGAAGATCAACTTGAACTTGCGGCCCAGGTGAAAGTCACGCGCGTCTGCCACGATCCATTCAATCGGCAAACCGACCGATTTCTGCCTTGCCAACTCGACCATGCCAGGCACGACGTCGACACCGACGATCTGGACGCCATTCTGCGCCAGCGGGATGGTCACGCGTCCTGTGCCGCAGCCAAGTTCCAGCACGGCGCCGCCCAGTTCCTGCGCGAGCGCCATGATGAAGGGGCCATCCGGTTCAAAATCGGGGTTCTCCAGATCGTAATGGCCCGGGTTGGCGTATTCAACAAGGTTGGCAGGGTCTGTCATGATTTCTCCGTTAGTTCACACTTGCGATCTCGTATTCCAGTTCCTCGTCGATGCGAGTCTGGATGTCATAGATGCGGCGGTACATGCCGTCCTTTTGGGTCAGCAATTCTTCATGCGTTCCCATCTGGATGACTTCGCCCTTGTCGAGCACCAGGATCAGGTCGGCGATCATCACGGACTGGATGCGGTGGGCGATGATGAACGTGGTGCGGTCCTTCATCAGACCGTTGAGCGCCTCGCGGATCTCGGCCTCCGTCTCCAGATCGACCGAGGAGGTCGAGTCGTCCAGGATCAGGATGCGCGGATTCTTGAGCAGGGTGCGGGCGATGGTCACGCGCTGTTTCTGTCCGCCCGAGAGGGTCACGCCCTTCTCGCCGACGATGGTGTTGTAGCCGTCGGGGAAGCCGACGATCACGTCGTGGACGGCGGCGGCCTGCGCGGCGCGTTCCACTTCCTCCTGCGAGATCTGGCGGCCCACGCCGTAGGTGATGTTCTCGCGGATCGAGCGGCTGAACAGGAAGGGTTCCTGTTCCACGATGCCGATCTGCTGGCGCAGGGTGGAACGCGAGTAATCCTTCAGATCCACGCCGTCGATCAGGATGCGCCCGCCCGTGTACTCGTGGAAGCGCGGCAACAGGTTGACCAGCGAGGTCTTGCCCGAACCCGTCGAACCGAGCAGGGCAATCGCCTGTCCAGGCCTGGCGTGGAAGGAGACATTCTTGAGCACGTCATGCTCGCCGTTCGAATACTTAAATGACACGTTTTCGAAGGCGACTTCGCCGCGGGCGGGGCCGGTCGGCTGGTACACCCCGTCGAAGAGCGGCTCACGCTGCTGCTTGACGATTTCCATGATGCGACCATATGAGACCATGCCGGTCGAGGTCTGCACGATCATGCGGCCCAGGTTGCGGATCGGCCAGATCAGCCAGACCACCAGGCCCACATAGGCCAGGTAGGTGCCGACCGTGATCTCCCCGCGGATGGCCATCAGCGCCGCGAAGACGAAGCCGAACAGCATCTGGAAGCCGAGCACGATGTCCGAGAGCGGCCAGAACATGGAGTGCATGAAGAGCAGGATCTTGCCCTTCAGGTATTTGCCCCAGTTATCCTTCTCGAACTTGCCTTTTTCGTAATCCTGGCGCGCAAAGGCCTTGACCACGCGCACACCCGTCAGGTTTTCCTGCAGGGTGGTGGAGAGCAGCGCTTCCTGCGCCTGGTAGTTCTCATAGGCCTTGGTCACCTTCTTGAAGAACCACAGCGAGACGGCCAGGATGACCGGGATGACCACCACCGAGACCAGGCCCAGGGTCACGTTCAGTTGCAGGATGGCGATCCAGTTGATCACGAACAGCAGGATGATGCGTCCCATGCCGATGGCCTGCTCGCTGAAGAAGCGGCGCAGGGCGTCCAGATCCGAGGTCACGCGCTCGATGATGTCACCCGTCGAGGTGGTCGAGTGGTAGGAGAAGCTTAGGCGCTGGATGTGATCGAAGAGGAAATCCCTCAGACGGCGGGTGATGCCCTCAGCGGTGTAGGCCGCCAGCCGTCCGGAGATGAACGAGAAGCCGCCTTCGAAGGCCGCCAGGGCCACGAATCCAACCGCGATCCAGAGCAGGGTACCGGTCAGGCTGTCGGCGATGTACCGGCCCTGGGTCAGGACGTCATCGGCGAAGTAGCGCAGCAGCAGGTAGGTGAAGGTCTTGGCCAGGGCCGAAACGGCCAGCGCGGCCGTCGCGCCTGCGTAGGAGAGGTGGAAATCGGTCATCATCCGCCACAGGCCCTTGAGACGATTCTTGTCCAGGGTGGTGCGGAAATCAAAAGTGAGGGGAGCGGGTTCGGTAAGGGAGGTCATGAGGGAACCTTTCGTGATAAAACGGAGCAACAAAAAAGCCACGGTGCGGGGTGCACCGTGGCTTGGAGGCGTAAAGTCGGTAAAAACTAACGCAGACAGGCAACAGGCGCACTACGAGAAGGAACGGAACCGGCGGGCACGAAGTTCTTGGTGATGATGGTCAGGCTCATGTAGTGCGTCTCCTTTCTTAGAATTTTATTAACGCTCCGAGTTTACCGCGTAGCCCGCCAATATGTCAAGACTTATAATCGTCTTCATGGTTACTTTATGGAAACTCACAGGGCAGGGGAGCGAGGAAGTGCGCCTGCCTGACCATTCCTCGTTGGATGCTGTGACGGGCGGACTGCCCGAGGGCCTCTACAGCACCTTTCGGACCTTCCGCCACAGAACGCATGCCCTCGACCTGAAAATCCACCTTGAGCGCCTCTACCTGCCCGCCGCCAAAGCGGGACTCTGCCCTTCGGCCGACCCCGCCAAGCTGCGCCGCGAGATGGCCGACCGCCTGGGCGCCTACCCCGCCGACGAGGCGCGCGTACGCATCAGCATGACCCACCAGGGGCAGGTCTACCTGGCGCTGGAGCCGCTGAAGCTTTTGCCGCGTTCGGTGTACGAGCAGGGCGTGCGAGTGGTGGAAACGCAAGCCCACCGCGAAAACCCGACCCTGAAATCCACGGCCTTCATCGCCGCCAGCCAGTCGGAGCGCGCCCAACTGGCGGAACAAAACGCCTTCGAGGGCTTGATCGTCCAACGCGGACTGATCCTCGAATGCCTGACCAGCAATTTCTTCCACGTGCGGAATGGGAAGTTGGGCACCGCCGCGCGCGGCATCCTCAACGGCGTGACGCGCCACGAGGTGCTGCGCATCGCCCGCGCGCATGGAATCGAAATCCTGTACGAGGCGCTGCCGCTCAGCGAAGCGGACAGGATCGACGAGGCCTTCCTGACCAGCAGTTCACGCGGCATCGTGCCCATCGTGGATGTGGAGGGAACGCCCATCGGCGATGGGCATGTCGGCGCGCTGACCCGACGACTAATGGAATTGTACGAGGCCGACGTCCAGAGGCGGGTCGAGCCGGTCGGTTAGGCCGTTGACACCTGGCGGGTCAGATCATGGATCCATTTCCTGGAAAGGAAGCGTCCCATGCCGAGGATCCATTTGACGGCTTCCTCGGACATGACCATCAGGTACACGATATACACGGGCAGGTCGAAGTAAAAAGCGCCCAGCCAGGCCATCGGCACGCCGACGATCCAGATGATGAAACCGTCCAGGAACATGGCGAAGACCGTATCCCCGCCTGCGCGCATGATGGCCACGATCAGCACGGCGTTCATGCTGCGCAGCCACATCAGGGAGCACGAGACCAACAGGAGACGTTGGGCATAGTCGAGCACCTGCGGGTCGACCTTGAACAGGCTCAGGAGCGCGCCCGAGATCGAGTAAACGAACAGGCCCGCCAGGAGAGCCAGCACAAAGACCAGGCCCAGCGAACGGCCCGCATACTTGTAGGCCGTTTCCCCGTCTCCCGCCCCGATGCGATTGCCCACCAGCACGGAGGTCCCGCTGGTAAAGGCAAAGAATAACACCAGCGCCATTTGGTCCACGGTCGAGAAGATGTTGATGGCCGCGATGGAAACCGTCCCGATGTGGGCGTAGATGGCGTTGTAGGTGGTAACACCCAGCGACCAGAACAACTCGTTCAGGATCACGGGCAGCACGGGGCGAAAGATCCGCCCGAAAAAGGAGAAGTCCAGATCGAAGAGCTCGTTCAGGCGGGCGGCAACGGGTAGTTTGCGCCGATAGGCCACCACGATCAAAAGGACGCATTCGAAAATGCGGGCAGTCAGTCCCGCCACGGCCGCGCCCAGCACTCCCAGGGCGGGCAGGCCGAAATTGCCGAAAATCAATCCATACGCCAGGGCGATGTTCAGGCACAGCGCCAGCACGCTGACGGTGACGGGCGTTTTCACCTCGCCCGTGCTGCGCAGGATCAACGCGAAACTGAACGAGACGGCGAAGAAGAAATACGACCAGCTAAAGATCTTCAGGTACTGACTGCCGAGTGCAATCACGGCCGGGTCCTCCGTGTAGATGCCCAGCACCCGCGTGGGAAAAAAGAACGCCAGGATGAAGAAAATCCCCGCCACGATCAGTGAAAGCGACAGGCAAAATCCCAGCACGCGGCGGATGTTGACGATGTCCCTTTTGCCCCATAATTGCGCCGTGAACATGGCGGACCCGCTGCCCAGGCCGAAGAGCACCAGATTGAGCAGGAAGAAGACCTGTCCCGCCAGCCCCACCGAAGCCACCGCCGTCTCGCCGTTCTGGCCGATCATCATCGTGCTGACCATGTTGAGCGAGGAGGTGGTGAAGTTTTGCGCCGCAATCGGCAGGACCAGCTTCCACAATTGATTGAAGTATTCACGGTCGCTGTAAAAATCAAGCAGGCGCTGGAATGGGCTGGACAGGTTTGGGAGTTTCATAAAGGTTTCCTGAGAGCGGGATGGTGCGACCATTATACGATGATAAAATCCGCTCACTTTTGGAGGTACCCATGCGTAGAATATTTCCAGTGATCGCGGCCCTTGTACTGACCGCCTGTTCGGGGCCTGCGACTCCCACAACCGCGCCCGCCGCCACGTCGACGCTTTCGTTTGCCGCCATTGTCACCGAGGCCGCCGCGCTGCCGACCGAAAGCGCTTCCCCTGTTCCCTCCACGCCCACAATCGCACAGCCCATTGATCCATTCGCGGCCAACTTCATCACACTGCCTGTGCCCGTCTGCAATGGCCTGACCCCCGAACAAACCGAGGGTCCGTACTATACGCCGAACACCCCCGAACGCACTCTGTTGTTTGAGCCTGGCATGTCGGGCGAACGCCTGATCGTGGTCGGCTACGTGCTCGACTCGAACTGCCAGCCCATCCCCAACGCCTGGTTGGATTTCTGGCAGGCGGACGCGAACGGCGTCTATGACAACTCGGGCTACATCCTGCGCGGACATCAATTTGCGGATGAGCAGGGACGGTACTTCCTCGAAACCGTCCTGCCAGGCGAGTACCCGGGCCGCACCGAGCACATCCACGTCAAGCTGCAGGCGCCGAACGGACAGATCCACACCAGCCAGTTGTATTTCCCGAATGCCGCAGGCAATACCCCGGACGGGATTTTCGACCCTGCCTTGATCGTCACGATGGAGGAGCGACAGGGGTATTACGTGGCGTATTTCAATTTTGTGATCGCTCCTTGATTCTCCAAATCCCATCGCCAGGCGATGGGATTTGGAGGTCAGGTGGGGGGCTTTTTCAAATGATCAACTAACCCTTGACAAATGAACAATAATTCATAAAATATGAACTTATGGTTCATAATTCTTTCTTCTCCGACTGGAATCAAATCCACGCGTATATTCTAAAATTCGAAGGGGAGGGCGTGGTCACGCGCACCTTCCGCCGCCTCGATCCTGAGCGCCAGCAGGCCATCGTCGAAGCCATTCTGGATGAAGCCATCGAGAAAGGCCCCACGTCGATCAATATCAAACAGGTGGCTGAGAGGGCAGGGGTGGCGGTCGGGTCGCTGTACCAGTATTTCAACAACCGCGAGGGCTTGCTGACTTTCGCCACGCGACTTTCCACCGGTTTGATGACCGATGCCTTCCAGATGATCGAACCTTACCTGCGCGACATGCCGCTGGAGGATGCCCTGCGCGCCTACCTGATGGGCGGCATGGAATGGGGCGATACCATGACGGGCCTGGTTCAGTTCGTGGCGCGGGCGGCGTACACGGGGGACCCGGTCCTCGCCCAAAGCGTAGTCCAGCCCATTGCGGATGCCATGCTGGAGATCGTGAAGAACCTGCTGACGGCGGCGCAAAATCGCGGCGAACTTCGCCCCGATTTGGATTTGGATGCAACCGCACGGACGGTCAATGCGCTGATTATTGCCGTCGGCGATTCACAATTGTTGCCCTATCTCAACAACTATTTTTGCGTTACAGACGAATCCATGCCGCTGGAGCGTGTGATCGACTCCGTGGTGGATTTGGTCACAAGCGGCATTGTCAAATCGAATCAAAAGAAATTCAAGTAAAGGAATTCAATTATGCCCCCACTCATGAGCCGTATTTTCTGGTTTGTCAACAAGTTCTTCATGGTGCCCATGTTCCGTCTTGGATTTGGTCCCTTCTTCGGCAATCCGTTCACAGGGTACATCATGGTAATGAAGGTCATCGGGCGCAAGACGGGCAAGGTGCGACTGACCCCCGTCAACTACGCCATTTACAAGGGAGATGTCTACTGCATCTCTGGCGGACGCACCACCTCGGACTGGTTCCGCAACCTGCTTGTCAACCCCGACGTGGATTTGATACTGCCCAGTGGCAGTATCCACGCCCGAGTTGAAGAAGCCACCGACCCCAAATTGAAACTCATCCTTGCCCGTCAGGTTCTAAAAAATGCTGGCTTCGCTGGATTCTTCGAAGGCTACAACCCATTCACGATCACCGATGATGAATTGGCTCGAAAAATCGAAGACCTGCCCCTTCTGCGTTTCCATCCCCTGGGACTTGGCAATGGACCCTCCGACGCGGGCGGCTGGGCCTGGATCTGGGCTTTCGTCATCACAGCGATCTTGATTATTTGGCTTGTGCGATAACCTGGAGTCCAACGTCTCCTGAAGTTGGACTCAAAAGTCAGGAGAGTCCGTATTCGTATGACTACTTCCGTTCTCCAAACTCAACATCTCACCAAACGCTTCGGCGCGCTCACTGCCGTTGACGACCTCTCGCTCGAAGTCCACGAAGGCGAAATCTTTGGCTTCCTTGGACCGAACGGCGCAGGCAAGACCACGTCCATTAACATGATGTGCGGATTGCTCAAGCCCGACGCGGGTCAGGTCTTGTTGCATGGCAAACCCGTCCACGGCGGCGACCCTGAAGTGCGGGCGCGGGTCGGCGTCTGTCCGCAGGAGACCATCCTGTGGGACAAGCTCACCTGTCTCGAACAACTCGAATTCATCGGCGAGGCGTACGGCGTTCCGCGCAAGGTCGCTCGTCAACGCGGCGCGGAGTGGCTGGAAAAACTTGGGTTGGCTGCCAAGGCTGGGGAACTGGGCGGCAGGCTTTCGGGCGGCATGAAGCGTCGCCTCAACATCGCGCTGGCGCTGGTTCACGATCCGCAGGTGATTGTGCTCGACGAACCCGAAGCGGGGCTTGATCCGCAGAGCCGCGTGCTTGTCCGCGAGACCGTCCGCTCGCTGGCGCGGAAGAAGACCGTCATCCTCACGACCCACAACATGGACGAAGCCGAGCGCGTCGCCGACCGTGTGGCGATCATCGACCACGGGCGGCTGGTTGCGCTGGATACGCCCGACGCCCTCAAGCGGACGATTGGCGAAGGCGACGTGCTGGACATCGAACTGGCTTCGTCTGCCGACCTCGAAGCTGCTTCTGCACTTTTGAGCAAGTCCACGCTGACGGTTTCAACCGTCAACCACACGCTGATTGTGCGCGGCAGGGGATTGATTGACCAGCTTGGAGGGATGTTGGAAAGCTTGCGTTCGGCTGGCGTGACTTTGGGCGACGTGCGCTTGCGAACCAACACATTGGAAGATGTTTTCCTGTCGCTGACGGGAAGGAGATTGCGCGAATGAGGCAGCGCGTGTGGAGTGTTTTTCGGAAGAGTGTCCGCGAGCAAAAGCGCGACCTGTGGGTCGTTGGCTTGAGCCTTGCCTTTGCTCCGTTGTTCGTGATGATTTACTGGATGATGACGGGAGGCAGCGGCACGACTTCGTATGGCGTGCTGGTCATCAATCAGGATGTCCCAGCCGTTCAAGCGGACGGCTCGACTCTGTCTGCGGGACAGGAAGTAGTGTATGGCTTGCGCGGTTTGACCTATGAAAACGGTGGCGCTTTGTTGCGTGTGATTGAAGCCATCAACCGCGCCGACGCCGAGACTCGTCTCCGCAACCGCGAAGCCGCCGCGCTGGTCATCATTCCCGAAGATTTTTCCGAAAGCCTCTCTGCGTTTCGCTCAGGAGATTCGTCGGCCAATACAGACCTAACCTTCATTGGCGACCTGACCAACCCAACCTACACCGTCGCGGCGGTAATGGCAATGACCGTCGCGGATAGTTACACACAGAACCTTACCTCGGCGGCGCGTCCTGTCAACCTGGTGGAAATTCCGCTCGGCAATTCGGCGGCGCGGACTGAGTTCGAGAATTATGTCCCTGGTCTGCTGGTGCTGGCAGTGGTGCTGATGATCTTCCAGGCAGCGATGACTCCCGCCCGCGACATCGAAACGGGCGCGATGAAACGTCTGCGCCTGACGCGTCTGACCGCCTTCGAATATCTCGGTGGGACAGTCCTCTGGCTGGCGTTGGTTTCGGTCGGCTCGGTTTTATTAACTTTTCTCTCGGCAGTTGGGTTTGGGTTCCGCAGTCAAGGTCCGCTGTGGCTGGCTTTTGTGGTCGCGGCAATCACCAGTTTGTCCATCATCGGCATCGGCTTGATCGTGGCTTGTTTCTCGAAAACAGTCTCACAGGCTTTTGTGATCGCCAATTTTCCACTGGGATTTTTGATGTTCCTGACAGGCGCGGCTTTTCCGCTTCCGCGCATGAACCTTTTCACGATTGCAGGCAGGAGCGTCGCGCTGGCGGATTTTCTTCCCCCGTCTCATGCGGTGGTGGCGCTCAACAAGATATTCACCCTCGGCGCGGGTTTTGGCGATGTGCTTTACGAACTGGTCGCACTAGTTATTCTGACAGGCTTGTATTTTGGGGTGGGGGTGTGGCTATTCCAGCGCACGCAGATGCGCTAAACCAGAGATTCGGACAGCAAGTTCAGTTGCCCCCCGAACAATGTGAATAAGAACGATAAGACCTGACAGGTTTTGGAAACCTGTCAGGTCTTTGTGTTTTACGGGATATAAACCTCACAGCTCCCCGCGCCGATCTCACAGCGGGCCACTTCCTCATCCTTCCACAACACGCGGAATTGAGGACTGCCCTCCAGCGCGGTCCAGAAGATCTGGGCATCGTCCGTGTTACGGAATTGCAGCACGTTCAGGTAGCCGCGTTTACATTCACGCGGGTCGAGGTAGGGGACGGTGTTGCCGTAAATCTTGAGCATGACGCAATACCCGCCGCGGATCTCCTCGAATTCACCCTGCCAGTTCCAGCCGCCGAAGAAATTCGGCAGGGCCTTTCCGCCATCGTCCAGGCGCTCGAAGGCAAAGCCCGACATGCTGCGCGGCAGAGTCCCCTGGCTGAGTAGGACGAAACTACTTTCATTGTAAAACAGCGTGAAGTGCTGTCCGTCGGGATATTTCACGGTCGGCGCGGGGACAGGGGTGGAGGTCGGCAGCGATGTGCTGGTGGCGGTGAGCTCCGCCGTCGGGGAGGCTGTCGCGGATGGGAGGGGGGGGGCGGCTTCCGTATGGGTGGGGACGGGCGTAAGCGTCAGAGTCGGCGCACTGGTCTCCGTCGGCGGGATGGCGGAGGGCGTCACCGTTGGTTCGAGGGTCAGAGTCAGGGTTGCCGTGGGGGGCGGTGGGGTGGGGGAGGCAGTTGCCAGAAGGGGCAAAGGAAAAGGAAGTGAGGCAAACAGGTCGGGGCGGGCGTACCATAATCCACCCGCGCCCGCCCGAATGAGAACCAGCAAAAAGCCCCACGGGAAGGCGCGGCGTTTTACGGGTTGCGGCGCGGGCGCGGCCTGGGGCTCAGGCGGAGGCTGTCGCTTGTTGGCCTTGACGGCGGGCTCGGGAATGACGGCCGCCATGCGCGTGGCAGGGGCGGGCTTTTTCGGCACGCCGCGGCGGGTCAACTCGATGATGGAGGTTTCGCTGCGCAGGATGGTCGGCACGTTGACGGGCAGCGGCGGCATCGCCAGGCGGGAGGGGATCTTCGTGACCGCCAGCGCCTTCTCGAGCGCGTCCATTAATTTTGCACCGGTCTGGTAGCGGTCCTTGGGGTCCTTCTCCAGGGCCTTGAGCAGGACGGCCTCGACCTCCATGGGCAGGTCGGGGTTGAGGCTGCGCGGGGCGGGCGGTTTGTTGGTGATGTGCTGCAGGGCCACGCTGGCGGGCGAGGGATCATTGAACGGCACGACTCCCGTCAGGATTTCATACAGGATGATCCCGAAGGAATACAGGTCGGATTGCGGCACTGCATCGGCGGAGCGGCGGGCCTGCTCGGGCGAGATATAGTGCGGCGTGCCGAAGACATCTCCCAGCGACCCGTCGCGGACGTCGAGCGCCATGCCGAAGTCGCCCAGCGCCACGCGGCCGTCGGAGGCCACCAGCACGTTGGAGGGTTTCACATCGCGGTGGATGACGCCCTGGGTGTGGGCATAATCCAGGGCGCTGGCCACGGAGCGGCCCACCCGCAGGATGTCGGCGATGGGCATCAGTTCACCCGCATTGGCGTAATAGGCCATGAGCGAGGCCAGGTCCTGCCCGTCGATGTGTTCCATCACATAGTAGAGCAGACCGGCTTCGTCGTCGGCGTAGTAGACCTGGATGATGTTCTCGTGCCGCCACTTGGCCATGACGCGCGCTTCCTTGAGGAAGCGTTCGGTGTAGGAGGGATCCTTGCGGTAGCGGGTGTCGATGACCTTGATGGCCACGGGCCGCTGCAATTTGACGTCGATGCCATAATAGACCTGCGCCATGCCGCCGCTGCCCAGCAGGCGTTCGACGCGGAAGTTGCCAAGTTGCTGACCGATCAGGGGATCATTCATCAAGGGAGTCTTTGTGAGTCAGATTTCGCACGGGTGGGATGTGGGTGAGCTTATTTTACCCTTATATTTTCAAAGATGTACTTCGCCCTGAGCGGAGGCTGAGCATTCTGTGCGAAGCCGTAGTCGAAGGGCAGGGTTGCAAAAATACGTAATGTTCCAAGGTATCTGCGCTTCGACTACGGGACGGAAAAGCACCGTCCCTCCGCTCAGCGCGGACCTTGCAGAGGCTTGAGCGGCTGGGTCTCGCGGCTGGCGGTGGTAATGCGGAACAGGTCATGCACATAATCGTTCAATCCCTGGGCGTAGGCGTCGAGGTAATCCTGGGTGACCAGGCTGGCCAAGTCTTTGCGGCCGGCCGCCAGCAGGGCGGTCACGTGCGGGCGGAAGTCGCGCAGGCTGACCTGCACCAGGCCGTTGGCGTCGGTCATCACGCCCCAGACGAGCTGCTTCTTTTCGTTGTCATCCTTGGCGGTGATGAAGCGCGTCAGGGAGCTGGTCTGCGCCACGGCGCCGATGTTCGAGAAGACCTCCTGGCCCTTGATCAGGTTGTTGATCAGCTCGAAGCGCTCGGGCACCTTGTCGAGCAGACGCTGGAGGGCGGGCGGCAGGTGCGCCAGCAATTTGATCGCGCCGACGCTGACGCTTTGCCCCTGTCCCGCCACCTCCTTGGCGCGTGACAGGTACAGGCCAAAGCCGGCCAGCGAGGCCAGGTACAGGCGCTGGGAGCGGTCGAACTCGGTGTAATGGTCCGTGCGGTCACCGAGGCCTGATTCGTAGCGGTCGAGGGCCCGAATGGTGCGCGCGTGCAGGCCCAGCAGGTCGAGGTCGGCCAGCGGTACTTCGAGGTTGAGCGGATACAGCCGGTCGCGCGGGTTGCGCTGGCTGGCGTCGATGGGGATTAGCAGGGAGGGGTTGATGCGGTTGGATGGGTCGAGGGCGCGCAGGACGACCTGGTGGGTGTCGCCGCGCGTCTCGGCCAGCCTGGACAGTTCCGCCAGCAGGGCAGGGGAGGGCAGGTAGGTGAAGGCGTGGATGGCGCGGTACAGCACCAGCAGGTCGTTGATGGTCAGTTGCAGCAGGTCATTGCGCTGCTTGAAGAGCTTGCGCAAATTCATACAGGCCTTGACGTTGATGCGCGCATTCTCTGCGCCGACCTCGGCGGCCAGGTGCGTGGCCTGCTGGATCTCGGCCACGTCTGCCGCTTCGAGGGGTAAAGTCAGCGCAGTATAGAGATGCTGGGAATCCGAGACAGCGGGACCGAGCAGCTTGAGATAGCCTGCCCAGGAGAGCGCCTCGTTGGTGAGGATCTCGGCCAGCGCCGCGCCCCAGGCGCCATCGAAGAAGATGTGCGACTGGTCGAAGACGAAGGTTTCGCCGGTGTTGAAGACCGTCAGGGGGTGGTCGCCGACGCCGCGCTCGGCCTGGCGCAGTTCGGAGAGCGGCAGGGCGCGGGTGCGCGTGTCCATGTTGAGCAGGATCGGGGCAAAGCGCAGCTTTTCGATGTCCCCGCTCAAGACAGGATTCAGGCGGTGACGCAGGGCGGGCAGGGCTTCGCGTTTGATGCGGGCCAGCGAGACCAGGCGGGCGGGCGACCCGGCCTGCGAGCGCAGCATGGCCGCTACCTGGGCGCGGACACGGTCGACGCGCATGGGGCTTTTCGTCCCAGGCTCGCAGACGGGCAGCAGGTAATAATTCCCCGCGTGGATGATGGCGATGTGCGCCTGGCCGAGATGATACGGCACGCGCGTCTCGCCGTAGGGACCCGGGTCGAGGTAGGCCAGGATGGACATCTGGCGCTGGTAGGCGGGCAGGTCGCTTTGCAGGGCGGCCTTCAGCTTCGCGCTCCAGGCGGCGTAGAGTGCGCGCGGCAGGGAGTGCAGCGAGGTCGCGAGGAATTGCTCGAATTTGAAGCGGCGGTAGGCGGGATAATCCAGGTCGGCGGCTTCGGCCTCGCGGCGGTAGGGACGCTGTCCCTCCCAGGCGCGGAACAGGCCCCGATACTGCGCGGCCTGCGGCGTCCCGCGCGTGACCAGCTCCAGCGTGTAGGTGGCGATGCGCTCGTACCATTCGTTGGCCAGCAGGGCGTCGAACTGATGCACGCAGGTGATGGCCGCCATGGCCCAGGCCGTGACGCGGTCGACCTCGCTCAGGCGGATGCGGTGCTGGCGCAGCAGGCTGTCGAAGCCGTGCGTCTCGTTGGTGTGACGGGCGGTGTCCTCGCGCAGGGCGTAGTCCACGTAGAACTGCCAGGTGCCTTCAGGGAAGGAGGACTCGGGATCCTTGCCCGCCAGCTTGAGCAGATTCTGGTAGCCCCAGATGACGGCGGCGGGACCCGCAAAAAACGCGCCGAACTGGATCTGGTCGAGGGCGCGTTCCACCTCCTGGAAGAGGGTATGGATATCCTGGTTGACTTTTTGAGGGGATGGACGCAGACCGGGCAGGCGCGCCAGTCCGCTCAGGATCATGCCGGGCACGTTGCCCGCGGGGATGACCTGCGAGACCAGCTCGACCACCTTGTCCACCTCGGGCAGGGACAGGTGCGAAAGCTTCTCCGCAGAGAGGGTGTGCGCCACGCTGCGCAGGTTCTGGGCTGTCAGGGTGGAGATGCGTTCGAGGTCGGCTCGGGAAGAGTCCATTGAGAGGATTATAGTGCAGGCTGCCCGATGGAGAGGCAGTATGTTTTTCCTATTTTCAACGGTCCGCGCTGAGCGGAGGGGCGCTCTTGGCCCCGCAGTCGAAGCGCGGGTGTCTTGAAACAGGTTTGTCTCTGGGAAACGCTGCCCTTCGATTGCATTTGGACGAAGAACACGCCCTCACTCCGCTCAGGGCGGACCTTCGGGTTTCTCAAACACCTCGTAATAAGCCTTGTCCAGTTCCTCGTCGGTCAGGTGGGTGTAGCGCTCGGTGACCTGGATACTTTCGTGCCGCGCCAGCTTCTGCGCCACGGCGAGGTTGCCCGTGCCTTGCAGCACCGAGGTGACAAAGTAGTGGCGGAAGGAGTGGGGTGTGATGCGGCCGACCATCTCCGCGCCCAGGAATTGCTCGACGCGTTCATTGACGATATTGCGGCCGGTGGTGGGCGTCATGGGCTTGACCTTTTTGCCCGCGCCCTTGTCGTGGCGGGCGAAGAGGGGCAGGGCGCTCAACTGCTTGCCTGAGGCTCCATCCAGTGCGGCGCGTTCGGCCAGGTAATCCTTGATGGCGCGCATCGAACGCAGGGTGAAGCGCACCACGGCTTGTTTGTTGCCCTTGCCGATAATGACGGTACGGCCCTCGTTCCAGTCGATGTCGCCGCGACGCAAGTTGCAGATCTCGTGGACGCGGAAACCCGTATCGGCCAGGGTGAGCAAGAAGGCGCGGTCACGATGTGCGCGTAGCCGAACATTTAACGCCTCTTCGGGGTTTTCTGGCGTTCCCAACAAGTGTTGTATATCCTGGATCTGCTCCAAAAGAGCGGAAATGTCGCGGGCTGGAAACTGCGGCAGGCGTTTGCCTGGGCGGCGCGCGCGCTGTCGTATAAGCAGCGTCAGGCGCGACTGGCTGACCGTCCCCAAGCCCTCAGACTCGAGGTACAGATAGAAGCCCTTGACGGCCTGCAAATACAGTTGCTCGGTGGCAGGGGCGTAGTCGTGCAGCGCCTCCACGAATTTCTTGAACGGTTCGTCTGTGAGTTGATCAGCGGGCGTACGTTCAGCGTCGAGTGATTTTTTCTCCAGCAATTCGCAGAAGGCGCGCAGGGCGTTCTTATACGCAAGCATGGTGCGCATAGAACGAGCGCGCTCCACCATGCGCAAATACTGGCCGATCAGCTCGGCAATGGTCTGAGAATTGGCAGACGCGTCTGGGATCATGCCTTCATTATACGGAATTCGGCGGGTTTGTCAATGCTTGCGATAATTATACTTGTCGAAATCATAAGGGTAAAAACAAGGAAATCCACAGCCCATGCGCTCCCCCACTCTTGCGCGCCGTTATTGCGAGAAGGCCGCAGGCCGACGAAGCAATCCCATACGAAAGAGAAGATTGCTGCGTCGGGTTGCACGCTCCCTGCACAGTGTCCCTCCAAACGGGCCCCATCTCCCCTCCCCTGCTGCCTTTCCCAACACCTGAATTTGTTCCCGATCCGCGGCGTACTGTTGAAGGCGGCAAGTATAATTATCGTACCCAAAGCGCCGCGACATGCAAGCCGGGCCGTCCCCCTGCCCTGCCCCAGGCGGACGGGGAAATTCGTCCTGCCGTGTCACACGTGGGGATAATGCGCTGTTGGGCATCCTGAAAGCCGCCGTTTCAAAAAAAAAAGTTTCTCCTCCTACTCCCCCACCGAACAACTAATGCACACCTGCTAAAGAAAGTGTGAAATTCCCCACTTTCGTGGGTGAATAAAAAAGACAGGCGCGGCTATCCTTCAACGGCTCGTCAAAATCCATAGCCGTTCGAAAAGGAGATCCCATGTACTTGCACCATCGTTCCTGGCATTCTAGGGGAACAAACCTTGCCCGAAAGTATCCCATCCAGATCGTCTCCCTGCTCATCCTGCTCTCGCTCCTGCTGCCCGCCTGGCACACAAGGGTGCAGGCAGCCTCTACCAGCCTGGTGATCAGTCAATTCCAAGTTGCCGGCAGCAGTTCTGCCGACGAATTTGTTGAAATCCACAACGTCAGCAACTCGGCCATCAACCTAAACAGTTACAAGCTGGTGTATCGCTCAATTTCGGGAACAAGCGACGTTATTGTGATAGAAGCTTTCCCTAGCTACAGTCTTGCGGCAGGCAAATATTATCTTGTGGCAGCCTCGGGTTATGATGGAACTGTGGCCGCCAATGTCACATACGGCGACGAAAAATTCTCCGGCACCGCTGGCGGCCTGGCAATCAAGCGCACCAGCGATGGCGCCATCGTTGATTCGCTGGGATATGGGAACGGCGTAACCAACAATTTTGTCGAAGGAGCCGCTGTGGAGGTCCCTTACGCCAATAAAAGCGAGGCGCGTAAATCTTCAGGCTGCCAGGATACCGACAACAATCAAAACGATTTCGAACGCAAGGATCCATCTGCTCCGCGCAATACCAGCAGCCCGGCGGTGATTTGCGGAACAGCCGCCAGTTGCTCCAGCATCCCCCAAATCCAGGGGGAAGGAACGTCGACCTCTTGCAGCGCGGTTTCCAATATCCCCGGCTGTATAACCGGGATTGCCGTATCCGGGTTTTACTTCCAGGATGAAAGTGGAGACGGCACCCCCAACACCTCCGACGGCCTGTATGTCTATAAGGGCGGTAGTTGGACAAATACCGAAGGGTTGAAGGTGGGCGATAAAGTAAAAGTGTCTGGCAGCGTCATCGAATATTACGACACAACCGAGATCCAGTATGCCACAGTCACCAAAGTCGGCATATGTACAGTTCCCGCAGCCATCGAAATCTTTCCCTTGACCGACCCGGAAGTCGATCCGACGACACTCTACGAGAAATATGAGGGGATGCGGGTGAAGATGAGTTTCGATGGCTGGGTGGTTGGCCCCACCAAGCGCTTCGAATCGCGTTACGAGTATGGCGACCCGGAAATTGCGTTCGTGGATTTCAGCAGTTCGATTATGGATTACACGCGCATCATGGAAAGCGACTTCCCCGGCTACCAAGGCGTCAACTACTTGAGCGGAGCCCTGGGCTACGATCTCCCAGACCTGGACTCTGGCGATGACATCGCCGGCACGTACATCACCGGCATCCTGGGTTATACCTTCGACAAATACGAACTGCTGGTCGATAGTGTGCCCGCCCTGACGACAGTCGACAACGAAGATGAAATCAACCCCCAGGAGGCAGCCAGCCCCACCAATGGGCAGTTCGACATCTGCTATGCCAATGTCGAGAATTTGTTCGACAGCGTCAATGACGCAACAGACGATGAAGTCTACACAGCCGCTGAGTATGACGCCAAACTAACCGCCACTGCGGAAATACTTGTCAACGATGCCAAAAGCTGCATGTTGATCGGCCTCGAAGAAATGGAAGGCAAGCAGTCGGTCTACAATGCCCTGGCCGCCAAGCTGAACACACTCGACCTCGATCATACCTGGAGCGCCGGGTACGTGGAATCCGGCGATTCGCGCGACATCTCGCAGGGTTTCCTGTGGCGCAATGACGTCAGCCTGGTGGGCTCCATCACACCGGTCTCCGGTGAGCCATATGAAAGTTGGGTTACGGATGGAGCATTGGATTTCGAACGCACGCCGGTCAGCGGAACCTTCCGCTTCAACAGTGGCATGCCCAACCAGGTCGATATTCACGCCTATGCGGTTCACCTCAAATCCAAACGCTCCAGCACGGAATGCTCCGCAGATGACTGTACTGATAAACGGGAAAAGGAAGCCGCCGATATGCGGGATATCCTGGCACATCACAACAATGCCGGCGAATACGCCATTGCCGGCGGCGACTTCAATGATGTGATTGGCTCCACTCCCATAGAAATCCTGAACGAGTCTGCGGATATCTATGGCCCCTGGAACGAAGCCGAGTATCATGCACCTCACATAATCCTCGAAGGTCAGTTGGAGGCTGGCAGGATTTTCTATACTGCGCCATACAGTTACATCTTCAGCGGTGAAAGCGAAGTGCTCGACCACATGTACATTACCGCCAACTTGAAGGATGCGCCGGGTTATTTCTTCAACGCCGTGCATGTCAATGCCGACTTCCCGACGGTCGAACATGCCTCTGACCACGACCCAATCCGTATCATCTTCTACACGCACGGCGCGAATCTGGAAGCGGATGCCACTGCGAAAAGCGCCAAAAAAGGCTCGGTGGCCACTTATACCTTGACCATTACCAACAATGGTTACACTGCGGACACTTTCGCCATCACACAGAGCGGAGCTGCCTGGCCGGTGGGCATCACGCCAGCATCGGTAACCCTGGACCCGGGCGCCAGCGCCACCATCACGATCAAGGTCTTCGTACCGTTTACGGCCGCCGTTGGTTCATTTGATATGGTGACCATCACGGCCACATCCGCAGGCGATCCATCCAGGTTATCCAATGTCACTCTGACAACCACGGCCTTGTCGCGAAACTAGGTAATCAATAATTTCTGGATAGATATACAGAGCAGCGATTTCGTTCATCGCTGCTCTGACTTTTATGTCCTGCTACATATTGCCATTAAACCACACAGGCCAGGCAACCCACGCCTGGCCCGCACGCTCCCCCACTTACCACTTACCAATTATCTCATCCCCGCCAGCACCTTCGCAATGACCGCATCCAGCAGGGCGGGATTGACCTGGCCGTCCAGGCGCGCCAGCACCGCCGAGCGGATCTTCGCGAACAGTTCGGCGTCCGAGGCAGGCGCGGCGGGCAGCGGCGACCCCATCGACGGGCGGTTGGGTTCGTGCGGATAGGCCGCGATCAAGTTGACCGAGGGACTGTAGCTGGCCTTGGGCGGCGACGAGGTCTCGACGCGCTTGAGTTTGACGCCGAGCTTCATCGCGCGCTCGACCGCCAGGTCGGTCAGCACCACGCTGTCGGTCACGTCGATGGATGTCACCCCGCGAGCCTGCATGTCTTCCACGTCGCGTTCGGTGATAAAGGTTTTGGGCATGATGCCTTCTTTCTTCCTTCGCGCTGAGCGGAGGCCTTGAGCCTGCCGAAAGGCCGCAGTCGAAGCGCACCTCGACTACAGCTTCGCAAAGGGTGCTCAGCTTCCGCTCGGGACGGAGTTATTTCTCGGGTCTTCCGTCGAGTTCTTCCAGGGCCTTCACGGCGGCGTTGCGGGCGGTGACAATTTCAGCTTCCGAGCCGGACAGCCACATGCGGCCAAAGCGTCCCACCGAGGATACGTGCAGGATCTTGATGTTGGAACCCTTCTCGGCTTCATTGACGGCATAGTTGATGTAAGCGGCGGGAGCGCATTCCAGCACCAGCATGGTCTCGCCAGGCACGAGCATCGAGCCGCGGCGGAAGCGGTTGAGTAGCTGCGACTGGTAGGGGTCGATGTTGGTGATGATCTGCACCGAGGCGATATACGGCTTGATGCGGTCGGCAGGATTCAGTCCCAGGCGTTCCAGCACGATGCGTCCCGCTTCGAGCACCTCAGACTGCGAGTGCGAATGAACCTCGAACATGCCAAACTCGCGTTCGACGATCTGCGCGCCAGGTTTGGCCTCGGTCGATTTCACCGCGATGTCCACCAGGCGGAAGACCTCGTTACCCGGGGCGACCTCCACATACAGGGAAGCCATGCCCTCGGTGGGCAGGTCGCCCTGGGTGATCGTGCCCACGAAAGCGGCATATTGCGGCTGCATTCGGTCGAGATAGGAATATACGCGCAATGAAAATTGATTGTTGTCTGCCATTGAAAGGCTCCAGTTATTGTTTTTGCTTCGCTGGATTTGTAATCCAGCAGGTTCCTGCTATGGCGGCGGAGTGCAAATCCGCCGCGAGCTTTTACTACGAGCAATCTTACTGATTGTGCATGGCAATTCCGAGCGGCGTGACGAACAACGGGTTGCCAGGCAGAATGGTTTCGATGCCGGTCATCTCCTGGACGACCTGGTCCATGCCAGGATAGGCGCAGGTGCCGCCCACCAGATAGATATGTTCGACCTTGTGGCCCGAGATGTGGCGGTTGATGATGCTGCCGACCTTTTCCATCACCGGGCGAATGACGGGAAACAGGCGCGTCTGCTCCCTGGGGTCGATCTTGAGCGCCTCGGCCTGCTCGAAGGGGATGTCGAGCGAGCCGGCAATCACCAGCGAGAAATGCGTGCCACCCGTCGGCTCGTCGGCGGTATACACCACGTGGCCGTCCTTGAAGATGGCAATGCCGGTCGTGCCGCCGCCCACGTCCACCACCGCGCCGTCCGTCACTTGCAGAACGTTGTTCGCGGCGGTCGGCTCGTCGATCAGGCCCGTACACTCCAGGCCCGCGCCGTACAGCACGTTGGCTGTGGCGCGCACCTCCGCCAGCGGCACGCCGGGCGGATAGGCCGAGGCCGCCGAGGTCAACTCGAAGCCGAGTTTCTGCTCCACCCGCGCCTTCATCCCGCGCAGCAGATCCACCGCGCCGACGAAGTCCACCACCAGACCGTCGCGCGTCACCTGCGCGAAACGATACTCACCCGCGATGGGCTGGTGATTTTCATCCAACACCACCAGCACGGTATAGGCCGTGCCCAGATCCACGCCCACATGGACTTTGTTACGTAAATCGGCCAATGGCGCTGCATCATGCGCGCTAGCCATGATCGCATCCGTGCGGGTGAGGAGGGTGGAGAGGTTTGGGTTCATGAAACTTTGTTGCGCACACCTGCCTGATTTGCCAAGCAAATCACGGGCGGTGCCAGGGAATTGGCAATTTACGTTACGTCACTTCTCATTCCAGTTGACGGGAAAGACCACGTACACGAAGCGGGTGCGGCTGGGCGTGCCAAAGGTGATGCTCGAACCCTTGGGGATGTAGATCGTATCGCCCGGGCCGCCGCGCACCTGTTCCGTTCCGCGCGTGATGACCAGCTCGCCTTCGAGCACGATGTCGATCTCGTCGTAGGTCAGAGTCCAGGCCATCTCGCCCTTGTCGAGCGACATGTAGCCTGCGCCCATCGGCGAGCGATCCTGGGTGACGATCACATCCTTCAGACGGACGTTCGCGCCCGGAGTGGCGGGCCCATCGAGGAAGGGTTCCAGCGACACCCCTGCCCCACGCACGACTTTCAGCGGGGGCAGTCCCGGGGGGATGGGCATCGGTCTGGGTGTGGCGCCCGTCTCTGTGCCGCGAATCACCTTCACGCCCAATTCGTACGCGACGTCGGCCGCTTCAGGCGTGATGATATCGCCCTGGCCGAGCACAAGCGTATTGGAACGCTCGCGCGCCAGGCGGCGGATATCGTCGGCGGTGAATAATTGACGCGGCATGAGGAAGGGCTTTAAACCACAAAGGGCACGAAGGGACGCACAGGATTCAAGGGAATCCCTGCGGGCCCTGCGCTCTTTGCGGCTCATTCACCGCAGCGGCTTACTTTTCTTTGTTGCGTCCGCCGAAGGAGCCCTTGCTGCTCTGGGGCAGGATCATTTCGACGTCGGCATGCGGGCGCGGGATCACGTGGACCGAGGCCAGTTCACCGACGCGCTTGGCGGCAGCGGCGCCTGCGTCCGTGGCGGCCTTGACCGCACCGACGTCACCGCGCACCATCACGGTCACGTACCCGCCACCGACATACTCACTGCCGATCAGGGTAACGTTGGCAGCCTTGACCATGGCATCGGCAGCTTCGATCGCGCCGACGAGACCCTTGGTCTCAACCATACCTAAAGCAATCATGGAAACATCTACGGGCATTGTCGTAATCTCCTTTTGAGAGTTTGGTTTCCGATTAGACATCGGATGTCAGGGTTGAAAGGATTTCAAGCCCTGACATCTGAGGTCTAACTCTACGCGCTGAGCGGAGTGCCGAGCAAAGCGAGGCCCGCAGTCGAAGCGTGTGTATCTTGAAACACTTGCCCTTCGACTGCGCTGTCGCTCCGCTCAGGGCGGATCATTTCTTAAGTTCCATCAGCACCCTGCGCACGATCTCCTCGACCTGGGCATCCGCCGAGGGCGAAGACGGCATCGGCGCGGGCGCGGAATATCCGCCGCCCGAGAAGGCGCGCCGCTGGGCGGGGTCGTCCGTCGAGCCGGGGGCAAACGCGGCGGGAGGCGCAGTCTGGATCTCATAAGCCAGGCGTTTGATATTGTACAGGTGATGCACCGAAATATTGTCGCCCGTGATCGCTCCGCCGACTCCGCCCGAGCCGAGGGTCATGGAGGGCATGACGCCAGTCGTAAAGCCCGTCGCGCCGAGCGTGCCCCAGGTGTTGACCAGAATGCGGAAGACCGGCTTCTCCAGGCCGAACTGCATGATGACATTATTATCCGTGGCGTGGATGACGAGCGAGTGGCCGCGTCCGCCGTAGTTGATCAGTTCCAGCGAGCGTTCACAGCCTTCCTCCCAGCCGTTGACCTCGTACCAGCCCAGCACGGTGGTGAGCTTCTCGCCCGAGAGCGGATCCTCGGCGCCGACCGCGCGCAGTTTGCAGACGATGATGCGCGCCCAATCGGGGACGCTGAATCCGTACATCTGCGCCAGTTGCTGCGGGCTCTTGCCCACCGATTTGGGGTTGGGCAGATGACCAACAAAAAGATTCTTCGCCAGGACTTTCGACAGGCTCTCATCGGCAAAGTATGCGCCTTCGGCCTTCATCAATTCTTCGAGCTGCCTGGCAATCGGAGCATCCGCAACGACCGATTGTTCGGTGGCGCAGATTACGGAATGATCGAAGGCTTTGGAAGCCACGATGTATTTCGCCGCGCGCTGGATGTCCGCCGAACGGTCGACGTAGACCGGCACGTTGCCAGGGCCGACCCCGTAAGCGGGTTTACCCACCGAGTGCGCCGCGCGCACCATATCCGAGCCGCCCGTGGCCAGGATGAGCGCCACGTATTTGTGCTTCATCAATTCCTGCGTGCCTTGCAGGGTGATGCGCGTCATGCAGGAGATCAGACCCTTAGGCATACCCGCGCGCTCGCCCGCTTCCGTCATAATGCGGACTGTTTCCGCGCTGCACCTGGCCGCAAACGGATGCGGAGCCACCACGATGCCGTTGCGCGCCTTGACCGCGATCAAAACCTTGAACATGGTGGTCGAGGTCGGGTTGGTGCTGGGGGTCAATGCGGCGATGACGCCCATCGGCCAGGCGATATCATAGGTGCCCTTTTGTGGGTTGTTGCGGATTACACCCACCGTGGGAATGTCCTTCATCTCCTCCCACAGCATTTTCGAGGAGAGCAGATTCTTGAGCACCTTGTGCTCGGGCACGCCATAACCCGTCTCCTCCGCGGCCATGCGCGCCAGGGTCTGCGACGCATCCGCCGCGGCCTGGGCCATCGCCTCGCAGATGCGGTTCACCTCCGCCTGGGAGGCGTGCAGGAATTTGCGTTGGGCGTCCCGCGCCTGGGTGGCCAGCGTGCGGGCTTCCTGAATGGAGAGCAGATCGTTGTCGAGTTCGGTCATAGTTTTGTCCTATGTCATTGCGAGGCGGTGTTCTTCCGCCGAAGCAATCTCATGTTATTGGGAGGTTGCTTCAGGCTGGGTCTCGATACGCAGAGAGCGCTACTCGACCACCAGTCCTCGCAATGACAAGTTAATAATTAAACGGTTGGTTCGCCACTTCGAGCACTTTGTTCTGGAAGGCCAGCACGGCGGCGCGGCAGGCGGCCTGGTCACCCGTTAGTATGACGCCCATGTAGTTGGTCTCGGAGGGCGGCATGGTCAACGCGCAAATTTCGACGGCGGCGGACTTGAGGGCGGCGTCCAGCGCCAGCAGACCTTCCATCGGCGGGGCGACCAGGTAGGCAATCGGCGAGCCGACGGGGATGTTGCAGGTCTTGGAAAGGTACGTGCCCGTGCGCGAGATCAAATGCGGGAAGAAGGCGATGGAGGCATCCTCGTTGGCCGAATACCAGATGGCCTTGGTCTGGATGTAATCCACGGCGGCGTTGAGTCCCGCGCGCACCTCGGCGGGATTGGGTCCCGCCAAAATGGCCATGATCTCGCCTGAGAGCAATCCCGAGGAATGCTTCGCGCCCGCATAGAACGAGTGCGCATACACCACTTCCACGTCGGCCATTTTGGTGGCCTCGTCGATGGCCGTATAGGTCGCGTCGTCGTTGTCCACGGTCAACAGGCCGATGGAACGTTGATCGGGCCTGAGCTTGAGCTGCTCGGCAAAATTCCGCTCCACCTGGGGAATCAACTGCACGGAAAGGGGCGTTCCAAAGATCGGGTCGAGGATGGCCATATTTTATCCTTACATCCGTCCTGAGCGGAGCCGCCTGCTCTATAGGCGGCGCAGTCGAAGGACGAGTATTATCGAGACACCTGCGCTTCGACTGCGCTACGCTCCGCTCAGCGCGGAGAACTATTTCGCCAATTTCAACTTCACACCAGAGGCCTGATGTTGGCGCATTTTCTGCGCAATTTGTACCACAAAAGCGCCTGCTTCGAGCGGATTGGTGCCGCCGTTCTCGAAGATATTGCAGACCACATCGCGGTCGGCGTCCGTGTCGCCGTATTTGGGCTTGTAGCCCATGTAGGCGCTCATCGACTCGGCGCGGCCCAGGCCTGGGCGCTCGCCGATCAGCAGGATGACCACGTCGGGTTTGATCAACTCGCCGACGTCATTCATGATGCCCACGCGCGCATACTTGACGAAGAACGGCGTCCCGAAGGTCAGCCCCGCGGACTGGGTGCCCTGGCGGATGACAGGGAACATCTGGCGCAGGTTGGCCTCGACCGCCGCTGCCGACAACCCGTCCCCCACCACGAGCTGAACGTTGACATTCTTCTGGCATTTCTCGTTGAGGGTGCGCTTGGCCTCGTCATTGAGCAGACGTCCCAGGTCGGGGCGCAGCAGGTATTCCTGCTTGCCGCCTGTGACCTTGGTCTGCACAGTGAAGAGCTTGAACTCGTCCAGCAGTTTCTGATCCACGTCGCGGTAGAGCGCATCCTGCGTGACGGCGTGGTCGCCCTGGAAGAGCAGCAGCGAGGCGGTGCGATAGCGCGGGCCGGCGCGTCCCACGCCGATGCGAGCCGAGGTGGAGGCCATCAGCGCGCGCACGCCGTTGGGGTCTTTGGCGTTGGTCACACGCGGGATCATGCGCGCTTCGGGTGTGGTCGGGTCGGGCAGGTCGATATTCAGGGAGCCGCCAAAGGTCGGGGACATGGCGGGAAAACTCGGGGGTGCGGACGGAGTCCACGAGACGGGGGCAGCCGTCGGAGCAGAGGATTGTACCGCTCCCGAGGCTTTCAGCTCACGGACGATGGCTTCTACGATCGCGGCAAGTTTGGCATCATCCATGGTTACCTCTTGAGGAAGAAGGACGGGTCGCCCGCTTTGTCGGTCAGCACACCGTTGCGGATCAGGCCGAGGTCTTCCATCCATTTTTCGAACTCGGCGGCTGGACGGAGCTTGAAGAGTTGGCGCAGGGTCGGCGCGTCGTGATAGGAGGTGCACTGGTACGAGAGCATCGAGTCGTCGCCCATCGGCACGCCCATGAAGTAGTTGCAGCCCGCGGCCGTGAGCATGACCGCCAGGTTCTCGATGGCGTTCTGGTCAGCGCGGGCGTGATTGGTATAGCAGGCGTCCACACCCATCGGGATGCCTGTCAGCTTGCCCATGAAGTGATCTTCGAGGCCCGCGCGCTGGATCTGGCGGGCGTCGTACAGGTACTCGGGGCCGATGAAGCCGACCACAGTGTTGACCTGGAAGGGATGATAGCGTTTGGCAAAACCGTAACAGCGCGCCTCGAGTACGAGTTGATCCCAGCCGTTGTGCGCCTCGGCGGAGAGTTCCGCGCCCTGGCCCGTCTCGAAGTACATGAAGTTCGGGCCTTTGGGGAAGCAGTGCTTCTTGGCCAACTCGTAGGCCTCGTCCAACATACCGACGGTGATGCCGAAGGAGTCGTTGCCCTTCTGCGATCCCGCCAGCGACTGGAACACCAGGCCGACAGGCGACCCCGCCTGCATGCACTTCATCATCGTGGTGACGTGCGCCAGCACACAGTTCTGGGTGGGTATGTTCCAGGTCTTGATGACGTCATAGGTCATGTCGAGCAGGCGCGAGACCGACCCGAAGGAGTCGTCCACGGGATTGATGCCGATGACCGAGTCGCCCGAGCCGTAGGAGAGACCTTCGTAAATCTCGGCGCGGATGCCTTCAGGTGAGTCGGTGGGATGGTTGGGCTGCAGGCGGCTCGACAATGTGCCAGGCGCGCCGATGGTGTTATTGCAATGGGCCGTGACGCGGATCTTACTGGCGCAGTACATCAAGTCCATGTTGGACATGAGCTTGGTGACGCCCGCGATCATCTCGGCGGTCAGGCCGTTGGAGATGCGGCGGATCATGTCAGGCGTGGTCGTGTCAGCCAGCAGCCACTCGCGGAAGTCACCGACCGTCCAGCCTTTGATTTCGTTGTAAACGGACGTATCCACCGCATCCATGATGAGGCGGGTGATCTCGTCCTGGTCATAGGGCACAGCAGGTGTATCGTGGAGCACACTCAGCGGAACTTCCGCCAGTACGAGACGCGCGGCCACGCGCTCGGCGGCCGTTTCCGCACCGACGCCCGCAAGCGTATCGCCCGACTTCTCCTCGTTGGCTTTGCCCATCAGGAGACGGATGTCGGGAAATTCGTAGGTCTTGCCGTGTAGTTTCGTGCGGAGAAGCATGAAGTGCTCCTTACAACATCATCGCTCCTGGCGGGTTTGCAATCCGCCAGTCAGCCGCTGGATTACAAATCGAGCGGGAGCATAACCGTTCATGGCTGGTCTGTGTGTTCGTCGGGTTTCGATACGCTCCTCGCTGGCGCTCGGAGCTACTCAACCCTCGGAGTTAGCTAATGATAAAAGATCAACGTCTTGACGCTCAGTGGGACCACACGCCCATCCATGAGCGGGGTGCCCACGTCGATGTAGTCGCCTTCCGAGAGGCCGACCTGGTCGATCACGAGCAGGGAGCGCGAGGGCGCCAGTCCTTTGATGGTCTGGCCCAGAGCCTGGGCGTAGTCTCTTTCGATAATAATGACGAGCGGCCTGTCGGAGGGCATTGCGCCCGAGAATTCCCGCAGACCGTTCGCCAATTGAGTGAGCGAAGTATAGTCCAAAGGTCGATTGAGTTCAAGCGCAATGGCGAACAAATCGGTCGCGAGGTTCACGTCCCAGCGGCGCACGGCAGCGGAGATGCTCGCAGCCACGGAGGCAGGCTCCAGGTCCGCGGGCAGTTCGGGACGGATGACGGGCACGTTCTTCATCGGCAGGATCTGCCGCTCGGCCCAGATGGTCGACCCTGAAAGCGTCACCGTTTGTGTGCTGGCTCCCAGCACCGTGGCGCGCAGCGTCTCGGATGGTTTCTCCACCTCATACGCACCCAGGGCGGGATGCAAGCGCAGCGACTCGGCCAACAGCGGGCCGACGTCATCGTGACGGGTCACATCAGCCACAGTGTTGATCTGGATCGGATTGAAATAATAATGACCGATGCCGCCCGAGAACATCAGCACCGTGCCGCGGCCTGAAACGCTGGCAGGCGGCGTGAGATAAATTCTTTGCGCCAGCGGGGACGAGGTGCCCTCGACCAGTTCCAGCGTCATGTCGGCCATGCGGTCGGTGAAGCGGCGCAGTTGATCGAGCGAGGGCGACGACCCGACCTCGAGCTGGATGCCGATGTCGGCCAGGATGTGTTTGGCGGGCTCAGCGATGTGGCGGACTTTTCCGCTGGCGTGTTCGACTTCGAGGATGCGCCCGCCATAATTCATGGCCGCCGCGCTGACGAAGTTTCCGCTTTGGAAGGTGGCGCTGTTGGCGCTGCCGCCGCCGATGTCCACGTTGGTCACGGAGGTGTAGTGCGCCTGCGAATACTGGGCCGCGCCCGCCCCTCTGCCCGCGATGAGACTCTCCACGTGCGGCCCCGCCACACTGACGACGAACTCGCCCGCCAGCCCCGAAAGCGCGCGCAGGATCTCGTCGGCGTTCTTCTTCTTGGCCGTCTCGCCCGTGATGATGACCGCGCCCGTCTCGACCTGCTTCGGGTCGACGTTTGCGGCGGCATACTCGCGGCGCACGATCTCGTGGAGCTTGTCCGCATCCACGGTTTCATAATCTTTCAATGGCGTGAAAACAATGGGGCTTTGATACAACACTTCGCGGCTGGAAATGTTGATGCGCGGAATCTGACCAGGCCGTGCCACATCGGTCAGGCCGAGGCGCGAAAAGATGATTTGCGTGGTGGTTGTCCCCACATCCACACCAACCGAGAGAAGGGCGCGTGAGTCGCTCATAAGGCGTCTACGTCATTGCGAGGGCGGCGTTCTTCCGCCCGAAGCAATCTCCTGTTCTGCAAGATTGCTTCCCGTAAGCTCGCAATAACGAATCCCTATTCCTTGCGATAAGTAACCTTGCCGCTCAATTCGAGCGAGTCGATCACGCCGACAATGACAGCATCCACGGGGGCATCGGTGGTTTGATTGGTGTAACGAGCCGAGGAGCCATCGGTCACGAGCACCAGATCGCCCGTCCCCGCGCTGACCGTGTCCACGGCCACGTAGGGTTCCCCCGTCACCTTGCCCGTCGTGTCCGTGTTGCGCACGATCAGCAGTTTTCGTCCGCTGATGGAAGCGTCCTTGATGGTCGAAATGGTCGAGCCGATCACGAGTGCAATTCGCATGAGCACCTCATGGGATGATTTGACGGGCAAAACAGGCGTCCCAAACACCTTGATTGTACAAGATGTCTGACATTTGGGCAAACCCAAATGAAATGGAATTTGACTCGACTGGCGGGCCAATTTCGCGCGCAGGGTCAGAAAGAGCGCGGCATCCTGTCTCTTGGATGCCGCGCTGCTGAACTGTGAATTAATCCTTGTATTTCTTCTCGATCTCGGCGATCATCTTCTGGCGTTCCTTGATCTTGTCGCCCTGCGGCACGCCCTCGAAGCGGGTGCGCTCACTGGCAAACCAGAGAATCGTCAGGAAGACGATCAGGCCGACGATCAGGTAGCCCACGAGCTGGTTCGGCGGCTGGAAGCCCACCCACACCAGCACCACTCCGCCCAGGATGGCGAGGATGGCAATTGGCTTGGAAAGCGCGCCCAGGTCGAAGGGGCCTTTTTCCTTCCAGGTTTTGCCTTCGGCAAGGACGCCCGCCGCGACAGGCATAATGTAGGAGATGTACAGGAAAACGGCGCATCCAGCCGCCAGCACGATGAAAGCCCCGCCATACAGACAGGACAGGAAAGCCAGCGCCGCGCTGACCCAGATCGAAACAGTGGGAACGCGATGCGTCACGCTGACATTGCTCAGTGTCTTCGAGAACGGCAGACCGTCATCACGGGCGAAGGCGTACATCATGCGCGAGCAGGAGGTCACACAGGCCAGGCCGCACAGGAAGTTGGCGAACACGATGCCGATGTAAAGCAGGTCGAGCAGGAAGGTCGGCATGGTGGAACTGGCCATGACATAGGCGAAGACGCCCCAGCCCTGGGCTGCGCCCTCTTTAACGTCAGGCATCGCCAGCACGAAGGAGCAGACCATCAGAAAACCGAAGGTCACCGAATAGAAGACCGCCTGCCACATGCCCTTGGGAACGTTGATCTGAGCGTCGTGAGTCTCTTCCGAGGTGTGCGCCGAAGCGTCGTAGCCTGTGATGGTGTACACGACCAGGATCAGGCCGACTACAAATCCGTACAGGATGCTGCTGGTCTGCGGGATCACGCTTCCGCCCGCCTCGCCCGAGAAGTTGGTGAACGTCCACAAGCGGGAGAAATCCAACGGGACGGGGGCGAAGACCAGCAGGAGAACGGTCAGGGAGATGGCGACGATGAAGATCAAATATCCGCTCATGTCCGTCAACATGGTGGTGATGCGGATGCCGAAATGATTGAGGGCCGCGTGGCTTGCGATGATGACGCCCACGCCCACCAGCCAGTAGACGCCAGGCAAACCAGCGGTGGCCTGCCAGGCGGTGCCCGATACATCCACGCCAAAGACGCCGTGCAGCACCAGGTCACGGAAAAGTTGGAAGACGCCCGCATCCACCGAGGAGATCACGAAGACCAGTCCCAGCAGGTTGAACCAGGCGGTCACCCAACCCCAGGCCCGTCCGCCGAGGATGGAACTCCAGTGATAGAGTCCGCCCGCGGTCGGGTAGGACGAGGCAATTTGTCCCATCGCGAAGGAAACGATCAGCGCGAACACTCCGCCCACCAGCCAGCCGATACCCACACCGCCGCCGCCCGTCGCGCTGAACGCAAAGGGGAAGGCCGTGATGCCGCCTGCCAGGATACAAATGATCGAAAACGAAATGGCGAAATTCGAGAAGCCGCTCATGCGGCGCGAAAGTTCCTGCGCATACCCCATCTTGTGCAGTACCTGCTTATCGTGCTCTTGAACCTTGTCAGCTTTGGTCATATTCATTCTCCTGGAAAAATTGTGATTTCGCAAACGAGAACAACAGACAACAATTGTGGCAGGGCGTTTCTGTATTTTTGAGAGGCGGCTCCTTTTCTGACTGAAAATGATTATAAAAAATAACACCACGACTCCCCCAATGGTTCGTGAGTGTTGAGAATATTGTAGGGGAAATCGTTTTCAAATACAAGTGGCAAATGTTGACAATTGAAAACGTTTTCAATGGAGGGGCGCGGCTCACAAAACTTCACTTTATGACCCCGTGGGTATTATATAATCGGTGCATGTCCAATACATTCGACGTCATCATTATCGGAGGCGGCGTGCATGGCGCGTCGCTGGCCTTTCACCTGGCGGAACGCGGAGTCAAACCCGTCGTCCTGGAAAAACAGTTCATCGCGGCGGGCGCCACGGGCCGTTCAAGCGGACTCGTGCGGATGCACTACGACCTGCTGGTCGAGTCGCAGCTGGCCTGGGTCTCGTTCGGCTACTTCCGCGACTGGAAGAAGCGCGTCGGCGGCGAATGCGGATTCACCCAAACGGGATTCTTGCAGCTCGTCCGCCCCGAGCAGACTCCCGCACTGCGGGCCAACGTCGCCGCCCAACGTGGACTCGGCATCCCCGCTGAGGTCGTCTCCGTGGACGAGGCGCGGCGTCTCGCCCCCGACTTTTTCCTGGACGACATCCAAGCGGCGGCCTACGAACCCGAGTCAGGTTATGCCGACCCGACCTCTACGGCCAACGCGTTGATGAACGCTGCCAAGGCGCATGGCGCGGCCTTCGTGCAGAATTGCGCGGTGACCGCCATCCAAACCGCGGGCGGAAAAGTCACGGGCGTATCCACTACGCTGGGAGAATTCTCCGCGCCCATCGTGGTCAATGCCGCGGGTGCCTGGGCCAAAGGGATTTGTGATCTGGCGGGTGTGGATCTGCCGCTCAGCACCTGGCGGCACGACACCATGCTGGTCAAGCGTCCGCCCGCGCTGCGCGACCCGCACCTGACCGTGATCGACTTCCCCAACCTGATGTACTTCCGCCCCGACGCCGCTGACCTGACCCTGGTCGGGCTGGAGGATGGCAACCCGCTCGGCCAATCCCCCGATGGCGACGCCGACCACCCCAGCCCTGGCTTCGTGGAAGCGGCCATCGAGCGCATCTGCCTGCGCGTCCCCCAAATGGAAGCGGCCCACTTCCACAGCGCGCACAGCGGCTACGACGCCATCACCCCCGACCAGCACCCCGCCCTCGGCCCCATCGGCCCCGACGGCTTCTGGCTGGACACAGGCTTTAGCGGCACAGGCTTCAAGATCGCTCCCGCCGTCGGCCTGTGCCTGTCCGAGTGGATTCTGGATGGGAAACCCTCCACAGTGGACATCTCACGCTTCACCCCCATGCGCTTCGCCGAAGGGAAAGAGATCGTCGGCGAGAATCCGTACGATAGTATTTGGACTTAAAAAGTGACAGTCACTGGGGCTTGGGCATTTGTGCCTCTTCGTGCCCTTCGTGGAAAAATTATTTCCGCGTGATCGGCATCATCCGCCCTGAGCCAAAGGCCTTCTCACTGACCTTCAACACCACGCCCATCTGTCCGCGCTTGTGTTCGCTGGCGCGCATGGCTGCGTTGCTCTCGTTGGCCAATACCATCTTTTCCAATTCGGGCGCGAGCGTGTCGTAATCAAAGGGATCGACCTGCTCAGGCTTCAATTCCGCTGATGGCTTTCGCTCCATTACGTAGGACGAGATAATATCTCGTCCTACGTTGATATAACGCGCCAACTCATATACCTCAGGCTTGGTCACATCCCCCAGCGGACTGATTGCGCCCGCCATGTCGCCGTACAGTGTGGAATATCCCAGCGTCAGCTCGGTCTTGTTGCTTGTGTTGACCAGGAATCCGCCGCGCTGGTTGACGTAGCTCATCAGGATCATCATGCGCAGCCGCGCCTGGAGGTTTTCCCCGCCCACGCCTTCGGCCAGGCTGCCCAGCGCAGTTTCCATGGCCTTGTGCATCGACTCCAACTCGACCACTTCGAAGCCGATGCCGAGGTTGGAGGCCAATTCCTGCGCCGCCTCGGTCGAGCGCGGATCGGTGTAGCGCGACGGGATGGCGATGCCCGTCAGGTGCTCCGCGCCCAGCGCCTCCGCCGCAATGACCGCCGCCACGGACGAGTCGATTCCGCCCGAGAGGCCGATGAAGCCCTGCTTGAGTCGGTTCTTATGGGCAAAGTCTCGCACTCCCAACACCAGCACGTGAAAGATGTCCTCTACGCTTTCGAGTTCGATCTTCCACTCGCCGCGTTCCAGGTTCCAATCGAGAATCTCGACCTGTTCCTCGAAGCGGTTCAGTTTTCCATGTCCCAAAATAAAACTGCCACCGTCGAAGACCAGTTCATCGTTTCCACCCACCAGATCGACGAAGGCAATCGGCAATCCCTGGCGCGAGGCGTGATGGACACGGTCTTGCAGGCTGCCCTTGTGGAACGGCGCAGCGGACATGCACACCAGCGCCTCCGCGCCCATGGCTTTCAACTCCGCGCCCGGGTGGATGGGATATTCCTCGTCCCACATGTCCTCGCAGATCAACACGCCGATCCTTTTGCCCGCGATCTCGATGGGCGGCAGAGTCTTTTCCCCGGGAACGAACCAGCGCGGCTCATAGAATACGTCGTAAACAGGCAGCAATTGTTTGACCTGCGCGATCCGCATCTCCCCATCATGAATCAAATACGCGATGTTATGCAAGGCAGGATGGAGAAATAACTTCTTCCCCGATGGCGCAAAGGACCCGACCAGCATGGGCGGCAACCCTTTAGACTGTCGCGCCAAATCCTGGGTGGCTGCGCCCACCGCTTCCACAAAGGACGCATCATACAGGATGTCTCGCGGCGGGTAGCCAGGCACGACCAGTTCGGGGAAGACGATCAAGTCGGCATCCCGCGCCTGCCGCGCCGCATCCAGAATCCGCGCGATGTTTCCAGCCAGATCTCCGACGGTGGTGTTGATTTGGGCCAGGGCAAGTTTCAAATTAACCTCCGCGCTGAGCGGAGAGACGGTGTTCTTCCGTCCCGCAGTCGAAGCGCGATCATGAAAACTCCCCTGCTATCGCTTCCAGCAGGTTCAACGCCTCGATGACCGAGTCGCGTTTCATGCAGACCTGGTCGCCGAGCATGAAGGTGCGGTAGCCGATCTCCAGCAGGTAGGCGGCGTCGGTAATGTCCGCGCTGACTGGGACGGGCTGCCAGGTTAAGCTTTCAAAGAGTCGACTGGCAAGAATGGCATTTTCATCGCCATTAATGGCTACACGAAGTGCGGAAATAATCTGATGCGGGTGGGGGATTTCCACGTACAAATCGCCGCGCGCGGCCATCAGCCGTCCGTGTTGGGCGCCGTGGCGTTTGGCAAACTCCAGGCCGCGTTGAGACTCGATCTTGAGCACCACCTCTGCCCCAGGCAACAGGTCGCGCACTTCCTGCGCATCCGCGGCCGATTCGACGTAGGAAAGCATCACCCTGGTCAGCCCCAGTTCCCGCATGGCGGCCAGGTAGACCTTATCGGTCTCAGTCAGCGTGCCTTCGATCTCCAGCGAGGGATGAATGATATTGACCGACTCGCCAGGCCCGATCATGCGGCGCGGGCCGTCTTCCATGATCAGGCGGTCGCCGTCCACAGCGGCCACGCGGGCACGCTCGTTGCCGTCCGAGAAATAGGCGTCCACAGGCGTGTGGACTTTGATCTTGTGGCTCAGCTTGATTTCAGTAAAAGGCGGGATGGCAGGATTGGCTACGCGCAATTGGCGTCCCTTCAAATCCACCCACAGCGGTGGACCGAATTTCGACAGGCGTTCCAGCGCCTCGCGCGGACTCTCCTTGAGCGGCATGACCGTGTTCAAGCGGAATCCGCTCACCAGAGGGTGGCGGGAGACTTCCTCCAGAAAGCTGGCGTAGGGTGGGACAGTGACAATTGCGGAGATTTTCATGGATACAACCTCCTCCCCCAAATTCCAAAACGCGGAATTTGGGGGAGGTCGGGAGGGGGCTAGAGTTTCAACGTTGTGCCGCAGAAGCTGCACTTGAACATGCCGCCGCCTGCCGAGATGGGGATGGGCGCGCCGCAGCGCGGGCAGATCATCTCGATGGGCTTGCTGACCTGTTCGACCTTCTTCTCATCCTGGCGGGCGCGCAGATTGTCCTGGAAGTTGTCGAAGTAGCCCCAGGAGCGGGCGACCATGCCCATGGCGTAATCGACGGCGCGCTGTTCGTCTTCGATGTGGAAGATCTTCTGCTCACCGATGGCCTTGCCCCACTGCACATCCACCTGGTCGCCGCGCTTGCCGGTCGGGCGGCGCATGAACCAGGTATTCCAGGTCTGGGTCAATTTCTGCCATTCCTTGATGGCGTCCATGTCGCCATTGAGCTTGTCGCCGAGATAATGTTGGATCTGTCCGCGCGCGATGACGGGGTGCATGGTCACGTCGCCAAAGACGATCAGGAAGGGCGGCTCCTCGGCGTTGGGGATTTCCACGTGGGTGTTGACCCAGTGCGCGAACAAGCCGTAGCTTTCGGGCGCGTCCCCACCGCCGCCTTCGCCGTAGAGCGAACCGAGCAATTGCTCCAGGTCGAAGCCGCTGGCAAAGGTTGTAACCTGCAGCGGCCAGCGATCCACGCCCGCGTCGCCGATGGCCGCGAAACAGATTTCCACATCGGGGCGATACTGCGAGAGTGTGTTGTACAACAGCGGCAGGCGGTCGAAGATCTCGAACGGCCAGCGCGCCATCGAACCCGTCACGTCGATCGCCACGATCAGCGGATTCTTCGACTCGCTGCGGATGGTCTTGCGCGGGTCTATGATCTTTTCGTTCGGGCCGCTCTTGCCCTGATAGGTGCGCGGACCCGCCGCCTTGGCGCGCTCGGCGGAAGCCACGCGCGCAGGCGCCGCAGCGGGCGCATACGCATACTTGCCCGAACCGTACCACTTGGTGGTATCTTCATCCCACGAATACATAAAGCCTCCTGAAAGTTGCGCGAGATAATATCTCGCGTTACGAGATTACCGTTGCCATCGCCAAAGTTTCCAACCCAAATTCCCTGCGGAAGCGGACGTCCAACCCGTTCGACTGGATATACTCCGCAACCTTCTCCGGGACCCAGGCCTGCCACCGTTCTCCGCGCGCCATCGCCGCCCGCACCATGCTCCCGTCGACGCGCACCCGCTCATTTAACGGAATCAACTCGACGGGTCGGCACAGCGGATAATCCTCCTTGAGCAGATTCGCCACGTAGGGATTATCCGTCACGAACAGGTCGAGCGGACCGAACAAGTCCAGCAGCATCAGCCGCCAGCGCGGACCGTCATCCAGGTCAGGGACGGGCATCAGGCGAACGTTGTCACGACCCGCGAGAGCGAGTCGCAGCATGTCTTCGGTTTCGGCCAGGGTGAAGGGATTGCGGGCGTTGTAACGGTTGGATGAGCCGATACCGATCAGCACCTCCCGCGCGCTCGCGCACAAGGCATGCAGCACCACCGCCTGTCCGTTGTGGACGGGACGCCAGCGGGCGACCATGCCGATGCGCGCATATTTGGGTTCGGACATGGCCCCGATTATACAGGAGGAGCGATAAAATGGAACCATCCTGACAAACTTCATGACCAAAGACGGAAGGGTTTGCATGACTACATTCAAGGATATTTTTGGAAACCTCCACGGCGGGAAGATTCTCGACGTGGCCACGGGCACAGGCAGGTTTGCGGAAGTGCTCAAGGAAGACCTGGCTTCGTACACGGAGATCATCGGCATCGATACCAGCGACCGCGCCCAGCAGGCCTTCCAGAGTCACTTCGATGACCCGTCCATTCGTTTCATGCAGATGGATGCGAATACGCTGGACTTCCCCGACGCCAGCTTCGACACGGTCAGCATCAGTTACTCGCTGCACCATCTGCCCGAGCCGCTCTGCGTCTTGAATGAAATGAAACGCGTGCTGAAGCCAGGCGGACATTTCATCGTCAGCGAAATGTACTGTGACAGTCAGGCCGAGACCCAGATGACCCACGTCCTGCTGCATCACTGGTGGGCGGCAGTGGATACGGCGCGCGGCGTCTGCCACAACCCGACCTATCCGCGGGCGGAGATTGTCTCCATGCTGGGAACCTTGGGGCTGGACTTTTCCTTCCACGACCTGGTCGACCTCACGGACGATCCGCTGGCCGCCGATACGGTGACCGAGATTGACGGCATCATCGACCAGTACGTGCAGGAGCGTATCCAAGGAGTTCCTGGCGAGGAGAAATTAAGAATACAAGGCGAAGCCCTGCGCAAGCGCGCGCACGAGATCGGGTTCCACGGGGCGAGTGTATTGGTGGCGGTGGGACAAAAAAGCTGATCTGGGAGGCCGTATGGCCGCTCGGGCACTTGCTGTAGACCTCCTGATAAATGCCACCCCGCCGCCGAGGGCAAGCAAGAAGTCCAACATTCATCCTCATGTCATCCCGGCGTGCTACAATTTGCCGCGGAGAATACTTTGCGCATCCTGCTTGTGGAAGATAATCGGCGGCTGAGCGACTCGCTGCGCCACAACCTGGTCGATGACGGCTACGCCGTGGATGCCGCCTACGACGGGGTGGAAGGCGAGGAACTCGCGGAGTTCACCGCCTACGACCTGATCATCCTGGATGTGATGCTGCCGCGCAAGGACGGCCTGGAAGTTTGCCGCTCCCTGCGCAACAGGCGCATCCGCACACCCATCCTGATGCTGACCGCCCGCGATGCCCTGCCTGACCGAGTCTCAGGCCTGGACAGCGGCGCGGACGATTACCTGGTCAAGCCCTTCGAGATGGATGAACTGCGCGCGCGCCTGCGGGCCTTGCTGCGGCGCGAAGCCGAGGACAAGAGCGGCGCGCTGGTCATCGCCGACCTGCGGCTTGATCCCGCCACTCATTTCGTGGAGCGCGGCGGCCAATCCATCGATCTGACCTCGCGCGAGTATTCCCTCCTAGAATATCTCATGCGCAATCCCAATCGCTTGATTACCCGCCAGATGGCCGAGAACAGCCTGTGGAGCTACAACGCCAGCGTGGCCTCCAATGTGGTGGATGTCTACATCCGCCGCCTGCGCCGCAAGGTGGATGACCCCTTCGAGGTCAAATTGATCGAGACCATCCGCGGCGCGGGATATCGCATTCGACGCGCCTGAACATGAAATCCTTTTTCGCAACCCTGCCGCAATCTACCCACAGCATCCGCTTTCGGCTCGTGCTGTGGTTCGCGCTGATTCTGACGCTGGTACTGACGATCTTCAGCGTGTTCATCTATATCAGCCAGGCGCGGGAACTGCGCAGCGAATTGAGCAGCCGCCTGGAAGGCAGGATGGAGGAATTGGAACATGACCTGCACGTGTCCGATCCCTACGATCTGGCAACCGCCACGAACGGACAGGAATTTCTGTCCGCTGGCGAGGTGCTGGTTCTGTTCGACACACAGGGAGAGGTCACCCGCATCTGGGGTCAGATCGATGAGGACCAGATCACCGAACTCGTACAGGCACAATTGCTCATTTCCGACGAGACAATCCTGTTCGAAAAAATCAGTACGGACGGCGCATCCGTCGATTATGGGTTCAGGCTCTCCCCGCGCCTATCCGAGGAAATTCTGTCCGGGTTTGTGTTGATCGGGGGGCCTCTGGATCCCGGCCACCGGCTTGGAAACCTGACTGCCACGCTGGTCATGGGCAGCCTGGCAACGCTGGTGATCGCCCTGCTGGGCGGATTCTGGCTGGCGGACCGCGCCATGCGTCCCGTGGCGGACATCACCCGCACCGCGCGCGAGATCAGCGAAACCGACCTCAGCCACCGCCTCAACCTGAACCGTCGGGACGAGATCGGACAACTGGCGGATACCTTCGACGCCATGCTGGCGCGCCTCCAGGCGGCGTTCGAACGCCAGCGCCAATTCACCGCCGATGCCAGCCACGAACTGCGCACCCCACTGACCATCGTCAACCTGGAGGTCAACCATGCCCTGGCAGCCCCGCGCAAGCCAGCCGAATATCAACGCGCGCTGGGCATCATCCAGTCCGAGAATGAGTTCATGGGACACCTGGTCAATGACCTGCTTCTGCTGGCGCGCATGGACGCGGGTCAGGGCATCCCCTCGCAGGAGAAACATGATCTGAGCGAGATCGCCCTGGAGGTACTGGAACGCCTGGGTCCGCTGGCCGCCCGCCGCCAGGTTCAATTGGAGGCGGGGGACTTTCCCGAAACGCCTGTGCAGGGTGACCGCCAGTATCTCATCCAGATGTTGAGCAACCTCATCGAGAATGCCATCAAGCACACCTCCCTGACTGAAGCGGGACGCGAGCACGTTGTCCAGATCGAAACGGGCGTCTCTTCGGAGGGGACCCATGCCTGGGTCCGTGTAAGCGACGATGGACCTGGCATCCCCGAGGAACACCTGCCCCATCTCTTCGAACGCTTCTACCGCGTCGACCAGGCCCGCGCCGCCGACAACCGCGAAGCGACCTCCGCCTCGGGCAGCGGGCTGGGCCTGTCCATCGTCCAGTGGATCGCCCAGGCTCACGGCGGGAAGGTCAGCGTGGAAAGCGCCGTGGGCAAAGGCGCCAGTTTCACCGTCACTTTGCCTCTGGCAAAATAGGCATTTGCCGCCTTCCACCCCACCCTCCAAACGTTGCTGCTTCCGAATTCCCAGCACAAACATATTCGATCATTCCCGTGCCCGCTTCGAGCGCATGACGGCATCCCAACAGGAGATATTCCATGGAAATCACGATCGCACAACAGGCGGGGGTCTGCATCCTCTCGATCCGCGGCAGGGTCGATTCCCTGACCAGCGACGAGATGGAGGCAGCCCTCGACGAACAGATCAGAAAGGGCGAGGTGCGCTTGGTGGCGGTCAGCCAGGTGGATTACATGAGCAGTTCGGGGCTGCGCAGCCTGCTGACTGCCCTGAGGCACGTGCGCCAGCAGCGCGGGGAATTGTCCCTGGCCGGCCTGCACAGCAGTCTTCAACAAATGCTCGAGCTGGCAGGCTTCACCAATATCTTCAAGATCTATCCAACCACCGCGGAAGCCGTGAGCGCCTTCGAAAGAGCGTGACGCGCCGCGGCTCCAGAAATCCATTAGAGGTATCCCATGCCCAATCATCTGATCGACTCGACCTCCCCCTACCTGCTGCAGCACGCCCATAATCCCGTGGACTGGTTTCCCTGGGGCGAAGAGGCGCTGGCCAGGGCCAAAGCCGAGGACAAGCCCATCTTCCTCAGCATCGGCTATGCGGCCTGTCACTGGTGCCACGTCATGGCGCATGAGTCCTTCGAGGATGCGGAAACAGCCGCCTTCATGAACGCGCACTTCGTCAACATCAAGGTCGACCGCGAGGAGCGCCCCGACCTGGATGCCATCTACATGCAGGCCACCACCGCCATGACCGGCTCGGGCGGCTGGCCCATGTCCGTCTTCCTCACGCCCGACCTGCGGCCCTTCTATGCGGGCACCTACTTCCCGCCCGTGGCGCGCCATAACCTGCCGTCCTTCAAGGATGTGCTCAGCGGCCTGGCCAACGCCTGGCAGAACGAACGCGCCGAGGTGTTCAAGGTTGGCGGACAGGTGACGGGGCATCTGCGGTCGGCGCTGCAAAGCAAAACCAGTAACTTCGGCCTCGCGCCGCAGCACCTCGATGCCATTACACAGGCCATCACCGCAAGCTATGACTGGGGCTACGGCGGCTGGGGTTCCGCGCCCAAGTTCCCACAGCCGATGACCATCGAATTCCTGCTGCGCCACGCCAGTCGTGGCGGCCAGGGCGCAGCCGAAGCACAAAAAGCCGCCCTGCATGCCCTGCAAAGCATGGCGCGCGGCGGCATGTACGACGTGGTCGGCGGCGGCTTCTCGCGCTACAGCACCGACAATTTCTGGCACGTGCCGCACTTCGAGAAGATGCTGTACGATAATGCCCAACTCGCGCGCGCCTACCTGCACGCCTGGCAGGTCACGGGCGATCCGTTTTACCGCCGCATTGCCGAGGAAACGCTGGACTTCGTCATGCGTGAGCTGACCCATCCCGAGGGCGGCTTCTACTCTTCACTCGACGCCGACTCGGAAGGCGTGGAAGGCAAATACTACGTCTGGACCCTGGATGAGATCGAATCCGCGCTCGGCGCTGAGATGGATTTCTTCATGGCCGCCTATGGGATTTCCGCCAGGGGCAACTGGGAAGGCAGGACCGTGCTCCAGCGCGCCCTGGACGATGCTTCCCTGGCGACCCGCTTTGCCCTGGACCTGGAGGCGGTCCCCGCCAAACTGGCCGGGTGCCATCAAAAACTGCTGGCCGTCCGCGCGGAGAGGGTGCGCCCCGCCACCGACGACAAGGTGCTCACCGCCTGGAACGGCCTGATGCTGGCCGCGTTTGCCGAGGCGGCACGGACTCTTGTCATTGCGCCGAAGCAACCTCCTGCCGACAGGCATTCCCCTACCGAAACATCGGGATTGCTTCGTCAGGGCTACGGCCTTCCCCGCAATGACATATACTACCAATTGGCTACGCGCAGCGCGGATTTCCTACTCAGCACGCTGCGGCCGGATGGAAAATTACATCGCTCCTGGCGCACGGGGCGGGCGACGACAGAAGTCTTCCTCGAAGATTACGCCGCGCTGATTCTGGGTCTGCTCGAACTGTACCAGACCGATTTCAACGATCAATGGTTCAAGGCCGCCGTGGAGCTGGCCGACGAAATGATCGAGCGCTTCCACGATGCGGCGGGTGGATTCTTCGACACGCCCGCCGACGGCGAGTCCCTGCTGGTGCGGCCCAAGGACATCCAGGACAACGCCACGCCCTCGGGCAACGCGCTGGCCTGCGAGGCTCTGCTCAAACTGGCCGCCTTCACGGACCAGGGCGAATACCACGACCTGGCGGAGCAATCCCTGTGGCTGATCAGCGACCATGCCCTGAAATACCCCACGGGGTTTGCGCGCTGGCTGTCCGCGGCGGATTTCGCCCACGGGCCGCTGAAACAGGTCGCGGTCCTGGGTCAGGGCGAAGCGGCCGGAGCGTTGATCCAGGCCGTTCGGTCGGCGTATCGCCCCAACGCGGTGACAGCCGCCTCCCCCCATCCACCCAGCGCGGAAGCCCCCGCCCTGCTCCACGACCGTCCGCTCGTGGATGGCCAGCCAACCGCCTACGTGTGTGAAGGCTTCATCTGCCGCCAGCCAGTGACGGATGTTAACAGCTTGTTAAAACAGATGTAAAATACGGGCATGGACATTCTCACTGAAAACTTCATCAAACTCGGCCTGGCCATCCTGGTGGGCGGAGTCATCGGCGCGGAACGCGAGTTTCAGGACAAGGCCGCGGGCTTCCGCACCATCATCCTGATCACGGTCGGCGCGGCGCTCTTCACGATCTTCTCGATCAGCCTCGACCCCGGCAACAGCCGCACGCGCATCGCCGCGAATATCGTCACGGGCATCGGCTTCCTCGGCGCGGGGACGATCATCCGCGAGGGTGGGCGCATCGCGGGCCTGACCACGGCCGCCACCATCTGGCTCTCGTCCGCGCTGGGCATGGGCATTGGCGCAGGGGAGATTCCCTTCGTGCTGGGCGCAACGGTCGCCGTGCTGATCGTCCTGCTGGTCTTCCCCTATTTCGAAGGCGTGATCGATCACTTCCGCGAGGCGCGCACCTACCGCGTGGTGATCCGCTCCACGAGCGCGGAAAAAGCCACCGAAGCCGACAAGCTCATGCGATCCACCAAACTGCAAGTGCTCGAATACCACCTGGCCAAGACCGACAATGCCACCGTCAGCACCTGGCGCACCATCGGCTCGCCGAAGAAACACGAGCAATTCGTCAAGGCTATGATTGCCGACCCCGAAGTGCATGAGCTGGATTATTAGCCTCCCTCCTCTGTCATGCTGAGCGAAGCGAAGCATCTCTTCCACTGTCAGAGAGAACGTTCGCTCAGGGTGACAATTCCAAATTTCCCCAGGCCGCCAATCTTGGCGGCCTGTATTTTTCTCCAGCTATTCCGCTGCTGAATTCTTGAAAGCAAACCATACTGCAATTGAATTGCGGGATTAACTACTTGCCTTTACCCCGCTAAATCCACCGCAGCGCGGAAGGTGGCGTAGGCGCTCAGCATTTCCTCGGCCTGGTAGCTGACCCGTGTCCCGTCGCGGCGCAGGCCGGGGATGAGGGCGGCGCGTTCGGCCATATCGGAGGCGACGAATTCGATGCGCATCTGCGCGGGCAAATCGACGATGAACGGATCGGGGATGTCGCCCAACTCCAGCCTGGACACGGCGCGCATGGCGGCGGTAAAAATTTCCTGCTGGGCCAATTGAGGGGACAGACATTCCGCGGCGAAGCGGCCCACGGCCTGCTTGACCACGGCGCTTTCGAGGTCGCCCAATAACATCGTGGTTTGCGCGCAGGCGGTCTGGTCGCCTGTGACCAAAATGACGGGTACGCCGAAATGTCCCGCCACGGCGGCGTTCAGGCCGAATTCCCCCACCAGGATGCTGTTGATCCACACATTCGCCACCGCGCCCGACCAGGTATGGTCGAGGATGGCGTTTTGCGTCCCGGCTCGTGCATGGTAGCCGACAAAAAAGACGCCATCCACCGTTTCATCCACGCCCTGCATCATCGAGAGTGGAGCGGGCGAACCCGAGATCAGCCGCACGCGCGCATCCAACTCCTCGACCAGGATGTTGCAGCCCTCGGCGTGACCATCCACAGACAGCACCTCGTCCGCGCCCGCCTCGAAGGCTCCGAGCGCCGCCGCGTTGACGTCCGCAGTCATCAGGCGTCGAAAACGGGCATACTCCGCGTGGCTGGGATTCACCTGGTCCCAGTTGACCACGCCTGTGATGCCTTCCATATCCGCTGCGATCAATATCTTCATTGCCTGCCTCTCATTTTGCAAACATCCCCGCCAAGGACGGTTTCACCTTCGCAAGGTTAAGTCTCGACAAAGGCATTATAATCGCGCCAGACTTCAACCTACGGAGGCAGGATGAGCGACACAGCCATTTTTCCACTTACTGAAGAACACAAGATGATCCAGAAAGCGGCCCGCGATTTTGCGCAGAAGGAAATCGCGCCCATCGCGGCTGAGTTCGATGAAAGCGGCGCCTTTCCCCACGAGACCATCCAAAAGATGGGCGCCATGGGCTTCATGGGCATCGAGGTGCCTGAGGCCTACGGCGGCGCGGGTATGGACGCACTAGCCTACGTGCTGGCCCTGGAGGAGATCTGCAAGGTGGACGCCTCGCACGGCGTCATCATGTCGGTCAACAATTCCCTTTACTGTCACGGCATTTTACAGTTCGGCACCGAGGAACAGAAGAAGAAATTCATCACGCCCATCGCCTCGGGCGAGGCCATCGGCGCATATTCACTGACCGAGCCCATGTCCGGTTCGGACGCGGGCACCATGCGCTCGCGCGCCGTCCGCGATGGCGACTTCTACGTGCTCAATGGGCGCAAATCCTGGGTCACCAGCGGCCCCGTGGCCGATTATGTGGTGGTTTTCATGCTGACCGACCCTTCGAAAAAACAGAAAGGCATCAGCGCCTTCCTTGTGGACGCGAAGACGCCTGGCTTCGTGCGCGGCAAGAAGGAGCCCAAGCTCGGCATCCGCGCCTCGGCCACCAGCGAATTGATCTTCGAGGACTGCCGCATCCCCGCGGAGAATCTTCTCGGCCAGGAAGGCGAGGGCTTCAAGATCGCCATGACCGTGCTGGACGTGGGGCGCATCGGCATCGGCGCGCAGGCGCTGGGTATCGCCGAGGCCGCCTACGAGGCGGCGCGCTCCTATGCCACCGAGCGCGAGGCCTTCGGGCAAAAGATCGGCGAGTTCCAGGGCACGGGTTTCAAGATCGCGGACATGAAGACCCGCATCGAAGCCGCGCGCCTGCTGGTCTACAACGCCGCCCTGGCCAAGGAGCGCGCCAAGACGACGAAGGAACGCTTCTCCCTGCCCGCCTCGATGGCCAAGCTGTTCGCCTCCGAGACGGCCATGTTCTGCGCGCACGCCGCGGTGCAGATCCACGGCGGAATGGGCTACAGCAAGGAATTGCCCGTCGAGCGCTACTTCCGCGACGCCAAGATCACCGAGATATACGAGGGCACCAGCGAGATCCAGCGCATGGTCATCTCGCGCAGTGAGCTTGGGCTCAAGTAACCCGTCCCCTTGGATTCTGCGACGCACATGCAAATGGAACGGACCAACTGGCTGAAGATCCGCTGGCTGATCGCCCTGGCCGGCCTGGCCCTGGTGGCCATCGGACAGGTGCGCTTTAATGCGCAGACGATTCCACCCGGGCCGGAGCTGCCGCTCGGCACCTGGCTCAACCAGGTCCTGTTCCTGGGCGATCCCGGTGTGAACAACCTGCTGCTGGGCTTCCCGCTGCTGGTCGCGGGTGGACTCCTGCTGGCCTTGGGCCTGCGCGGGATTTCCCTGCTGCCCAGTCTGCGCAGCGCCATCGAAGCGACCCCGCTCGAACTGCGCCGATTGGTCTCCTTCTGGCCGGGACTGCTGATCGGGAGCGTTGCCTTCCTTGCGATGCTGACAACCGTGGGCAAGCCCGATTTCGCGTCGTACTCCGTGCCGCTCTGGCTGGCCGCGTTCCTGCTCTTTCTGTCGGCTGCCTTCCAGTGGGACCGTCAGCGGCAGGTGAGCCTCTCTCCGCGGCTGGCGCGCGCCGACCTGCTGTGGATGCTCGGCCTGCTCACGGTGGGCATCCTGATCGGGATCTATCGCCTGCAGGGCCTGCCCGACCAGCTCATGGGCGACGAGGGCTCGTTCTGGACCATCGCCCGCGACATCGCCGTGGGCATCTTCAAGCCGTCCATCTTCACCTCGGGGGTGTACACCTTCCCGGTCTTCAGTTCCGTGATCCAGGCCTGGTTCATGCGCCTCTTCGGCGTCGACCTGTGGGGCTGGCGCATGGGCTCGATGCTGATGGGCATCCTGACTGTCCCGCCGCTGTACCTGCTGGCCCGCGAGGCCTTCGACCGCCGCATTGCGGTGGCCTCCTCGGTCGCGATGATCGCCAGCCCGTATTTCATCGACTTTTCCCGTTTCGGCTATAACAACATCCAGGCGCTGTTCTTCGTCACCGTGGCCCTGTACTGGCTGTATCTGGGCGTCCATCGCCGCAGCGCCTTCTACCTGCTGCTGGCGGGCGGCATGTCGGGCCTGGGATTTTATACGTATTTCGCGGCCCGCTTCGCCCTGATCATCGCGCTGGCCTTCGTGGTGCTGCTGTGGTTGTTCCGCCGCATCCCATTCCGCAGTCTGCTGTTCATACTGGTCGTGCTGTTCCTGGGCTTCGGGTTGATCGCCTCCCCCTACCTGATCCACGGCTACGCCACCGATCCGCGCGGGATGACCTACAAGACCTGGGAAAGCGTCTTCATCAATACCTTCAATGGGCTGCAATTCTATACGCCCGAGCAGTTGTTCGCCGTCGCGCCGCCGTTCACCATCAACGACAACGAGCTTTTCTACAATCCCAAAATCTACCTGGTGCTGATCGCGCGCGGCATCCTGCGCACCCTGATCGTTTTCCAAAAAGCGGGGATCATCTCCGAGCACTACGTGGCCTTTCCGCTGGCCGGCACAGTCGGCTCGATCTTCTACTTCCTCGGCCTGGGGATCGTCGCCTGGCGTTTCAAACAACCGCGCAATCAGTTGGTGCTGCTGTGGTTCCTGGCGAACGTGCTGGGGCTGAGCGCCCTGAACACCGTCCCACCGCGCCAGACGCACATGGTCATGATCATCCCGGCCCTGGCCCTGATGACCGGCATCGGGGTCAACGCGGTCGCGGCCGGGCTTAGTTCCCTGCACGCCCGCGTGAAGTGGAGCACGATGCCACTGCTGGCCGCGCTGCTCGCGCTGACCGCAGCGGGCGGCTTATACGATTTCTTCAGCCGCGTCCCTGTGCAATACCGCCCCCAGCCTGACCAATACATCTCCTGGGCGGTGCTCGATTCTCATGGCGAAGCATTTGCATACCTGTACGCCGATCCCGGTCAAAAAGATTTCAAACCCTACGCCATCAATGAATTCCGTCAGGATGTGGCTTACGAGACGGTGGACATCCAGCAGGTATTGAACGGGAGCAAGACCTTCCCCGACCGGCCCACGATCATCTTCATGCCTCCCGACCTCGCCGCGCAGGTTGGTCCCATCCTGCAAAAGCAATGGAGCAACTCGTTCTTCAGCCGCACCCTGAACAGCACGGATGGGACCCCCGTGCTGGGCGTGGCCATGAACACCCCCGTCATCTTCGAACAGGACAAGAATTTCTGGTTGATCCTGCGCGAGTCGTATTCGCGCCCCTCGCTGGGGATTCTGTTCGCCATCCTGCTAGCGGGATTCCTCCTGGCGGCTTTCTTCCCCGCCCGCTGGCTGGTGCGCCTGCCGACGCCCTTCCGCCGCTTCGTGGATTGGGTCAACGCCCCGGGCCTGGGTCCGACCCAGGCCGCGGAACCAGACTACCCCGAGGAGATATTCGTGGAGGCGGTCAGCCTCCCCTTGCCCCAGGCGGATAATCCACCCAGCGAGCCGCCGGAGTGGGCGGAACGCCTGCTTCCAGACCAGCCCGTTCGCGAGACATCCGCAAAGCGACGCTTCCAACTCCCCTGGCGGGCGCAGTTCAAGCGCGTGGAAGTGGAGGACGGCGCCGATCTCTATCTGCGTCTGCACCTGCCGCGGCTGAATCTGCCCCGCCTCAATCTGCCCTTCCTGGCACGCGGCAACTCGCCCCAGCCTGCCTTCAGCCTGCCGACCCTGCAGATCCCAGGCTCGGTCTGGCTGGTGGGAGCCCTAATGATGGCCATCGGCGCCCAGGTTCTCATCCAGAACAATCTGATGGTTTACGGGACGCTGGCTTATCTGCTCAGCGCGGCTGGGCTGATCGTGTGGGCGCGCCTCCACCCCAAATGGACCGCCATCTTCGCGAACCAGGTGCGGATGAGTCCGCGCGGCGAGGCCTTTGCCGTGCTCTTCCTGCTGCTTGCCAGCATCGCCCTGCGCTTCTTCGACCTGAAATCCCGCGTCTACGGCCTGGAAGCCGACGAGACCAAGTGGACGGTGCAGTCCTGGTATTCGGCCATCCTGCGCCTGGACCTGGGTGAGTTCGCCGGTATGCACTACAACTACCTGCCGGTTGACTTCTGGGTGCGATCCTTCTTCCTGCGCCTGTTTGGCCTGGACTTCATCTCCGCGCGTATCGAGAGCGCCGTGCTCAGCCTGGTGGCCGTGGTCTGCCTGTACCTGCTCGTGCGCCTGATCACCTCCAGCCCCGCGACTGGCCTGCTGGCCGCGCTGTTGTTCAGCTTCTCCTTCATTGAATTGAACGCCTCGCACCAGGCCCTGCACAACACCCCGCCCGAAGCCTGGATGCTGGCCGCCCTGTTCGCCGCCTTCGTCGCCCTGCGCGACCGCAAGGCCTGGCAGTTCCAGTTGACGGGCATCCTGCTCGCGCTGGGCATGATGACCTACGAAACCTTCTATCCCAACGTGCTGGTGGTGGCCGTCTATTACTTTGGCATGGCGGTCTACGAGATTCGCAGCCGCCGCACCTCCATCCGCGAATGGGTGACCTCCTTCGCCCTGCTGTTGTGGCCGATTGCGCTGGTCTATATCTTCTCCGTCCGCCCGTACGTGAGCGGACGACAATATTACCTGACTGGCTGGCTGCAAAACTCTTCTGAGAATGGCGGACTGGCCGGCCTGGCGGGTTTCCTGCTGGGCAACGCGCGGGACGTGCTGCGGGCCACCTTCTCGCAACTGGTCTTCGATGACTCGCTTCTGCGCTGGGTCGGTCCGATCATCAACCCGCTCGTGCTTCCGTACGTGGTGCTGGGCCTCCTGTACAATCTGTGGAATATCCGCCGCCCCCACTTTGCCTTCATCCCCTTGTGGTATCTGGCCCACACGCTGGCCGGGCCGATCCTGCTCGGGTCCACCTGGCCGCGAGTCATGTACCTGGCCATCCCGCCGCTGATGATCTGGGGCGCCATGGGCCTGTGGGTGACTCTGGCGGCCCTGCGCACGCTCGTGGAAAAACAGCGCCTGCAACTGGCGGTGCTGCCCCTCAGCCTGGCAGTGATCGTATTGCTGGCCAACGATTACAGCATCTTCACCACCAAATTGATCGATCCGCTCGAACGCCAGAAGCGCCGCGAACTGGCCGACCTGACGACTACCTCGGCCCGTGACAATCCCATGCTGCTCTTCCCCTACCTGCCCAACCAGAACGACTCGGTGGAAGTGGAATCGCACGTTCTGCTCTATTCCGTGGCCGGCGCGCGCGGACTGGAGTTGGACGCCGCCGAACATTATCAACAACTGGAGATGTCCACGCTCCTATCCACCCTGTGGCAGAACAAGAACGGCGAAGGCATCGACCTGATTTTCGACAAGACGGCGCCGCTCTTCCAGGAGGATCGCGCGCAGGCCCTGAACACAGTCCTCACCTGCTACCCGGGCGCGTCCCTGAAAAGCAGCGCGGTGTATTTCGACGTGTATCACTTTGACCCGGCTGCGCTGCAATTACCGCAATGCTACTCGCCCACGCCGCCCGCGGGAATCTCGCCCAGCGGCGAACTGACCGGCAGCCAGCCGGCCACCTTCCGCTGGCAAACGGAAAGCGCCCCTTTCACAAGTTTCCTGTTCAGCCTGCAGCGCCAGCGGGAGGATATCATCTGGATCGAGGCCGAGGATGCCTTCCAGGGTCCCGGCTGGCACCCGGAGAATGCCTTCGTGGACGGCTACAACGGCAGGGGTTTCCTGCTCGATGACTGGCAGGCTGGCGAAGCAGTGTACGACCTCAAGACCGAACAGCCTGGATCGTACAAGGTGTGGGTGCATTACATGAAGCGCCGCGTCAACGACCAGCACAACTTCATCAACCTGGCCGGACAAAGTTTCGAGTTTGCCGATAATAGCGAGACTACCACGCTCTTTGAATGGGTCTGGAAGGAGATTGGTGTCTTCGATCTCCCCGCAGGGACCAACCCCATCTCCTTGACCCGCACCTACGCGGTGGACGGTCAATTCAGTGTCTTCATCGATGCCATCGCACTCACCACGGATCCCGCCTACCGGCCCACCGACGATAACAGCACCTGGCAGCTTGTCCTGGACAGCGGCGAGGTCAACTCAAATATGCCCGAATACGTCATCAGCGAAACCCTGCCGCCGGGCGTCTATCGCTGGTCGGTGCACATCTTCGAGGGCACCCGCATCGTGGACGCATTGGGAACGCGCGGCGTGGCCAGCCCCTACACGGTTTTCATCGTCCGTTAGAATCCTGTAGAGCAAATTGTCAATTTGCCCTACGGGCGCAATTTGGCAAATTGCGCTACAACTTCATCCAACCATTTCACCGGAATCAACCCATGAAAACCGTCCTCTTCCACCAGCACGGAGGGCCTGAGGTTCTCCAATATACTGATTTGCCCACTCCTGAGCCGAAGCCAGGCGAGGCGCTGGTACGTCTGCGCGCCGCCGCCCTCAACCGCGTGGACATTTTCGTCCGCAACGGCTGGCCCGGCCTCAAACTGGAACTGCCGCACATCAACGGCGCAGACGGCGCAGGGGAGATTGTGGCCTTCGGTTCCCCTCTCCCACAGGGAGAGGGGGCAGGGGTGAGGGTGGAACTGAAAGTCGGCGATCCCGTCGTCCTCAACGCCAACCTGGGATGCGGAGTCTGCGAGGCCTGTCTGCGCGGACAGGACAACCTATGCCGCGACTGGCACCTGCTGGGCGAGACGATCCGCGGCACCTACGCGGAATACATCTGCGCGCCCGTGCGCCAGTTGTACCGTCTGCCCGATGGCTTTGACTTCCACACGGCGGCCGCCTCGGCGCTGGTCTTCCAGACCGCCTGGCATTCGCTGGTCACCCGCGGCATATTGCAAGCCGGCGAAACGGTGGTCATCGTCGGTGCGGGAGGCGGGGTCAACACCGCCAGCGTGCAGATCGCCAAATACCTCGGCGCGCAGGTCATCGTCATCGGCTCGGATGCGGGCAAACTCGAAAAGGCGCAGGCCCTCGGCGCGGACATCCTGATCGACCGCTCGCAGGAAGCCGACTGGTCCAGGGCGGTTTATCTCGCCACCCAAAAGCGCGGCGCGGACCTGGTGGTAGACAACGTCGGCACCACCTTCCCGCTCAGCCTGAAGGTTCTGCGCAAGGGCGGCCGCCTGCTCACGGTGGGCAACAGCGGCGGTCCGAAGTTCGAGATCGACAACCGCTTCGTCTTCGCCAAACACTTGAGCATCCTCGGCTCCACCATGAGCACGCGCGCCGAGTTCGACCAGGTCATGGACCTGGTCACGGCAGGCAGGCTCCGCCCCGCCATGGATCAAACCTTTGAGTTGAAGGATGCCGCCGCCGCACAAATCCGCCTGGAAAGCGGCGGAAATTTCGGCAAGATTACACTGAGTATTTGACAACCCCGCCAGATCCCACCACAGAGCACATGGAGAGCACAGAGATTTTTGAAGGGCGGCTCGCCGCTCGCAATCGGGCAGGCTGCTCTCGCCTTCCAGCATCTTTTCTTTGTGAACTTTGTGATCTCCGTGGTGAAACCAAATGGAGAACCTGTTTGTTCAAAAAGATAACCCCATCCACCTGGTACGAAATCCTGTTGATCGCGGCCGTGCTGGCGGTGCATCTGTATGCCGCCACGTCGGACGCCTTCAACTTCCCCGCCAGCTGGTTCACCCGCGACGACGCTTACTACTACTTCAAGGTCGCGCAGAATATCACCGAGGGACACGGCATCACCTTCGACGGTGTCAGCCCGACCAACGGTTACCATCCGTTGTGGATGCTGGTCAACATCCCCATCTTCGCGCTGGCCCGCTTCGATCTGATCCTGCCCCTGCGCATCCTGCTGATGGTGCAGGCGGCCTTGAGCGCGGGCACGGCGGTGCTCATCTTCCGCCTGGTCAAGGGGACGGTCTCGCCCGCTCTGGGCGTGCTGGCCAGCGCCTGGTGGGCCACCGACCTGTACATCCACTACGCGATGTATGAATACGGCCTGGAGACGGGACTGGCTTCCTTCACCGTCACCCTGCTGGTCTACCAACTTTGGAAGTTCGAACGCACCTGGCGCACCTCAGCGGTCGACCTGCGGCAGGTGGCGGGATTGGCCCTTGTGGCCGTTCTGGCCATGTTCAGCCGCCTCGACCTGGTCTTCCTGGCCGTACTGGCGGGCGCGTGGATTCTGCTGCGCGGCACCCGCCTGCGCATCCTGGCTCCGCTGGACGTCCTGCTGGCCGTCATTAGTGTGCCTGCCAGCTTCATTTACAGGCTGGGCCTGCCCGAATATTATCTGTACACAGATCCAGCTGTGGTCATGCTGGCCGTTTCCGTGACGACCAAAATCCTGCTCTATTTCCTGCTCGGACTGTACCAGCCGCCCGTCAGCGAGCCGTTCGGACAGACCCTGAAAAAACTCGTTCTCGCTGTGAGCGCCAGCACGTTCATCACAGGCATGGTCATGCTGGTGGGCGCGCCCCTGCTGGGCAGTTTTCCGCGCATCGCGCTGGTCTATGACTGGCTGCTCAACCTGGCGGGCATGATTCTCCTGCGCACCCTGGCGCGGGCCTTCAGTCAAAACGTGGATCGCAGCGTAATTCCGCCACTAGATTTGATAAAACGGGATTGGGCCAAGTGGCTACGCGAAGGAGGGGTGTATTACGGCATCCTGGGCGGCTTCCTGGCCGCGTACCTGGCCTTCAACAAGCTCTTCATCGGTTCAGCCATGCCGGTCAGTGGGGAGATCAAACGCTGGTGGGGAACCTTCGGCTCCAAGGTCTACGGCGGCGTGGCGCGCAGCCCGCTCTCCTTCTGGGGCGTGGACTTCAACAACGATTTCAACGCCTGGCGTCCGTTCACGGGCTGGCTGGCGCGGCTGGGCAGCCGCATCGGCGACATGCGCGGGGATTATCGCGTCGACGGCTACTTCGTCTCGGTGCTGATCGCCCTGTTGATCCTCTGGCTGTTCATCCTGCTGCTCAATCGTCGACAGGCCGTGCGCGCCGCGACGCAATTCAGCCTGCCGCTGCTGCTGATTGCCTCTTTTGCGCAGGTGCTGTCTTATAACCTGACCGGCTACGCCGCGCTGAAGGAATGGTACTGGATCATCCAGCCGCTGCTGGTCGTGCTAGCCTTTTCCCTGGCCGCGGGAATCCTGCTCCGCCCGTTCATGAAGTATCGCCTGGGGCAGGTTCTGGTCTGGCTGGGGGTGACAGCCATCCTCCTGCCGCAAGCCTGGACCTTCACCAGCGTCATCATGGAACGCATGCCGCACGGCGTGTATGGCCCCGGCCTGCCCTACCTGGACTCGGTGCGTTTTCTGGAGGAAAACACCCCGCCCGGCGCGCTGATCGGCATGACCGGCGGCGGCAATGTGGGCTATTACATCCAGAACCGCACCATCGTCAACATGGACGGGTTGATTAACAGTCCCGCCTATTTCGAGGCGCTCCAGGCGGGCCAGGCCAATACCTACCTGCAAGGCATCGGTCTGGATTACATCTTCGCCAACCCGGGCATCCTCAAAGCCGTGCCATATCGCAACCAGTACGCCCTGGGACCCGTCATCGGGCGCTATGGGGGCAAATCCCTGATGGAATTCACACCGTGACATCCAGCCCGCCTTTCCGTGTAACCCTGCTCACCTGGACGGTGTTAAGCCTGACAGTGTGGAACATATTCCGCCTGTGGACGGCGATTGCATGGAGGGAGGTTGTGGGTGAATTTGCGCCCCAGCCTGGTCCGCTGTACATCGGCCTGACGGGCGCGCTCTGGGCGCTGCTGGGCTTCCTGCTCCTGTGGGGCCTGGCTGGAAGAAAAAGCTGGATTCCGCGCCTGTTGATCGGGTGCGCGGCCGCTTACACGCTCTGGTATTGGGCCGACCGCCTGTTCCTGCAAACGGAAAGAGCCAACTGGCCTTTCACGCTGATCGTCAACCTGCTTTTGCTCGTTTTGACCTACTTCACCATCCGCACGAAAATCTTCGCCGAAGAGAGAGGCTCATGAGTGAGAATTCGAAAGTTACGGAACTGCACGAACGCAAAGCCAAAACCCGTCTGGGCGGCGGGGCCGACCGCATCGAAGCCCAGCATAAAAAAGGACGCCTGACCGCGCGCGAACGCCTCGACATCCTGCTCGACCGCGGCTCCTTCCGCGAAGTGGACAGCTTCGTCGTCCACCGCACCAGCGACTTCGGCCTGGACCAGCAGAAGGTCCCGAGCGACTCGGTCGTCACCGGCTGGGGCACCATCGAGGGCCGCCTGGTCTACGTCTTCTCGCAGGATTTCACCGTGCTGGGCGGCAGCCTGGGCGAGGTGCATGCCGAGAAGATCTGCAAGATCATGGACATGGCCATGAAGAACGGCGCGCCCGTCATCGGCCTGAACGACTCGGGCGGCGCGCGCATCCAGGAGGGCGTGGTGGCATTGGCAGGTTATGCCGATATCTTCCTGCGCAACACCCTGGCTTCAGGGGTCGTCCCGCAAATTTCGGCCATCATGGGACCCTGCGCGGGCGGCGCGGTCTACTCCCCCGCCCTGACCGACTTTATTTTCATGGTCAAGAATTCCTCCTACATGTTCGTCACGGGACCCGACGTGGTCAAGGCCGTGACCCACGAGGAGGTCTCGTTCGAGGATTTGGGCGGGGCCAGTGTCCACGCTGAGAAGTCGGGCGTGTGCCACGTCGCCGCCGACAGCGAGGCCGACACCCTGTATTTGATCCGTAAACTACTGGGCTACCTGCCGCAGAATAACATGGAGGATGCGCCCTTCGTCCCCACCGACGATGCGCTGCGCATGGATGACTCACTTGACAGCATCGTCCCCGCCGACCCCAACAAGCCTTATGACATCAAGGATGTCATCCGCCCCATCGTGGATGGCGGCCAGTTCTTCGAGATCCACGAGAACTACGCCCCGAACATCGTGGTCGGCTTTGCGCGCCTGGGCGGTCACTCGGTCGGAATCGTGGCGAACCAGCCCGCGGTGCTGGCTGGCGTGCTCGACATCGACGCCAGCGAGAAGGGCGCCCGTTTCGTGCGCTTCTGCGACTCGTTCAACATCCCGATCATCACCTTCGAGGATGTGCCCGGCTTCCTGCCTGGCACCTTCCAGGAACATCACGGTATCATCCGCTCGGGCGCGAAACTGCTGTATGCCTACTGCGAAGCCACCGTCCCCAAGCTGACCGTCATCACGCGCAAGGCCTACGGCGGCGCGTACTGCGTCATGTCCTCCAAACACATCCGCAGCGACGTGAACCTGGCCTGGCCAACCGCCGAGATCGCCGTGATGGGTCCCGACGGCGCGGTCAACATCATCTTCCGCAAAGAGTTGGAGAAGGCCGCCGACCCCCTTCAACGCAAGGCGGAACTGGTGGCCGAATACCGCGAGAAGTTCGCCAGCCCCTACGTGGCGGCCGAACGCGGCTACGTGGACGATGTGATCGAACCCAAGGAGACCCGTCCGCGCCTAATCAATGCGCTGGAGATGCTCAGCAACAAGCGCGACGCCAACCCCGCCAAGAAGCACGGGAACATCCCGTTGTAATTTGAAGCATGGATACACAATCCCTCGAACGGCTGCGCAGGATCAAGGATTTCGTGCAGGCGCGCCGCGCCCAAACTGAAGCGCGGGACCGCGGCCAATACACCGCCTTTGATTACGATTATCGCTGGAAGCATACCCTGCGCGTGGTGCAATACGGCAAACGCATCGCCGAAGCCGAACACGCGGACGTCGAGATCGTGATGGCCGCCTGCCTGCTGCACGATTTATCCAAGTTCGACAGCGTGGAGTATGGCGTGGAGCATGGACGCGTCAGCGCGCGCCTCGCCCGCCCGTTTTTGGAGACACTGGGCTACACGCCCGAGCAGGTGGACCACATCTGCTTCGCGGTGGCTGTCCACGTGGACGACAAGGCCGACTTCGAACATCCCGTCACGCTGGAGACGAAGATCGTAAACGACGCCGACAACGTGGACAGATTCGGCGCCTACCGCCTCCTGATACACTACAGGGACCAGGTGGAGGAATACGAGCAATTGATCACCAAAGCCGAAAAACGGATCCAGACCTTGAAGCGCTACCTGACGGAGGAGTTGGGTACGCCCACGGGCGAGCGCCTGTTCAGGCGTCAACTCGACCTGCAGATCAACTTCCTGGAGCGTCTGGTGGAAGACAGCAAATTAACGGTCGAACCGTAAGTGAGGAGCATTTATGTTTAAAAAAGTTTTGGTTGCCAATCGAGGAGAAATCGCTGTCCGCATCATCCGCGCCTGCCGCGAGCTGGGCATCGAAACCGTGGCGGTGTACTCGGAGGCCGACCGCCAGTCCCTGCACGTGCGCTACGCGGACGAAGCCTATTTGCTCGGCCCCGCGCCTTCGCGCGAATCCTACCTGCGCGCCGACAAGATTCTGGACGTGGTGCGCAAGTCAGGCGCGGACGCCATCCACCCGGGCTATGGCTTTCTGGCGGAACGCGAGGATTTCGCCGCAGCCTGTCTGGACCTGGGCATTGCCTTCATCGGCCCCAAGCCCTCGTCCATTGCGGCGATGGGCGACAAGGCCGAAGCGCGCGCCACGGTCATTAAGGCGGGCGTGCCCGTCGTGCCTGGCACCGAAGCCGTGGGCAATATGACCGATGACGATCTGCTGCGCACCGCGCCCAATATCGGCTTTCCATTGCTCATCAAGGCCACGGCGGGCGGCGGCGGCAAGGGCATGCGCGAGGTCAAGACCATCGAGGAGATGCCGCTCTTGTTGCAATCGGCCCGCCGCGAAGCGGAATCCGCTTTCGGCGACGGGGACGTCTATCTCGAAAAACTGGTCGAGGGTGCGCGCCACATCGAATTCCAAATCATGGCCGACTCGCACGGCAATGTCATCCACCTGGGCGAACGCGAATGTTCCATCCAGCGCCGCCACCAGAAGCTGATCGAGGAGGCTCCCTCGCCCTTCATGGACGATGAACTGCGCGCGAAGATGGGCGCGGTGGCCGTCAAGGCCGCCCAGGCCGTGGATTACGTCAACGCGGGCACCATCGAATTTTTGGTGGACAAGGATCGCAATTACTACTTCCTCGAAATGAACACGCGCCTGCAGGTCGAGCATCCCATCACCGAGATGGCTACGGGCGTGGACATTGTGGCCGAGCAGATCCGCGTGGCGCGCGGACGCCAGCTCAGCTATACCCAGGAACAGATCCAGTTCAACGGTCATGCCATCGAGTGCCGCATCAACGCCGAGGATCCGTACAACAACTTTATGCCCTCCACCGGCCGCATCACGCACAGCCTCCTGCCCACCGGTCCCGGTGTGCGCATCGACACGGGCGTCTATCCAGGTTTCGAAATCACCCCATACTATGACCCGATGATCGCCAAGTTGATCGTCTGGGGCGAGACCCGCGCCCAGGCCATCCTGCGCATGCGCCGCGCACTGGAGGAATACCGCATCGTCGGCGTGCGCACCAACATCCCCTTCCACCAGACCATGATGGACTCGCACCGCTTTATGGGCGGACAGTACGACACCCGCTTCGTGGAGGAACGCTTCTCGATGGACGCCGAGCGCAAGGATGAAAAATACGACGCCCAGGTCGAGATCGCTGCCATGCTCGCCACCCTGACCGCCCACCGTGAGACCGAACGCTCCGCGCAGATCGTCCGCCGCGGAGAACGGGACGCCAGCAACTGGAAGTGGGTCGGTCGCTGGGAACGCATGCACCGCTAGTACCGCTGCCAGATGAAGTTGTAGCGCAATTTGCTAAATTGCGCCTGGCAAATTGGCAATTTGCCCTACATCTTTAACTTGTCGAGATACTAGAATTTATGATTTACGATTTACGATTGATGATTGAGGTCCGATGAAATATATTGCAGAGGTCGAAGGAAAAGAATTCGAGGTCGAGATCCTCGACGAGAAGCGCGTACGCATCGGCGAGCGCATCCTGAACGTGAACTTTGCCTCGGTCAATGACCAGCCCGTCTACTCGTTGATCGTGGACGGCAAATCCTACGAAGCCTTCGTCTACCCGGGCGAGGAGGACTGGCAGGTGCTCCTGCAAGGGCGGCAGTTCCCCGTCAAGGTGGTGGACGAGCGCGAGCGGAGGCTGCGCTCGGCGGCGGGCGGCGGCGCGGCCCAAACGGGCGAATTCCAACTCAAGGCGCCCATGCCCGGCCTGATCGTGTCCATCCTCGTGGAGGAAGAACAGCAAGTCGAAAAAGGGCAGGTGCTGGTGGTGCTCGAATCCATGAAAATGCAAAATGAGCTCAAGGCACCGCGTGCGGGCGTGGTGCGCCACATCCGCATCCAGCCCGGTGAAACCGTCGAACAGCGCCAGGTGTTGCTGGCCCTGCACTAACAGTTCGGAGTGCAGACTTCAGTCTGCCTTACACAGCGGACTGAAGTCCGCACTCCGCCTAGCGGCGGATTTGTAATCCGCCGCGACTCAAGGTGAGACAAAATGTCCGACCAGGAAACCGAAGTCAAATTATACGTGCGCGACCTAAAGAGGATCGAAGCGGGCCTTCTCGAAAGGAAGGCCCGTTTAATTCAGGCGCGTGTCTTCGAGCGCAACCTGCGCTTCGACCAGCCCGACGGCCGCCTGCGCGCCGAGGGTCGCGTCCTGCGCCTGCGGCAGGACACCGAGGCCCGCCTGACCTACAAGGGCGCCAGCGACCTCCTGGACGGAATCATGTCACGCCGCGAACTGGAGTTCACCATCGGCGACCTGGAGACGGCGCGCAAAATGCTGCTGGCGCTCGGCTACGTGGAAGTCGCAGTCTACGAAAAATATCGCGCCGTGTACGAACTGGGAGATTGCCACATCATGCTCGATGAATTGCCCTACGGGGATTTCGTCGAGATCGAGGGCGCCGATGCGGAAGCCATCCACAGCGTCGCCAGCCTACTGGGCCTGGACATGGAAGTCGCCACCGGGGACAGCTATCTAGGCATCTTCGACAAGTATTGCCAAAAGCGCGGATGGTCGCAATCCATCCTGACCTTTGACGCCCTGCGCGGCGTGGTATTCAACCTTACAGATTTGAACATCCAGGCGGCAGACAAATCCGCTTGACATTGTGACGTATCCCACTATACTAGGAGGGACATGTCAAAATCATCGCGTCTCAAAGGCTTCGATAAACTGCGGGAACACATCCCTGCCCTGCAGACGCCGTTTGGCATCCTGCGCACGTTCTTTTCCCCGTTCCTGCTGGCCTTTCTGATCTACAACTTCTTTGCCATCGAAGACAGCACCTGGCAGCTTTGGCTGCTGGATGGCGAAGTCGTGATCGGCACGCTCGGCTTCCTGATCCTGAGTTTGTTCTTCCGCCTGAAAAAGGACATGCTGGCCAGATTCGGCCCAAGGGCGTTCGCCCTGGCCTTCACGCGCATTGTCCTGCCAGCCCTGACCATCATATTCTCCATCGTCGCGCGCATTGGCTACATCCCCGGCCCGCTGATCCCGCGCTTTGGGTGGTATCCTGTTTTACCCGCGCTGGGCTGGATCATGGTCGCTGTCGGCGCGGCGCTGTGGATTCGCGCAGTAACCACCTTCGGCGTGGATTACCTGACCATGCTGTATGTTTATTATCCAAAGGAAGGCCGGGTGGTGGATCATGCCATCTATGGCGTCATCCGTCATCCCGTTTACGCCGCGGCTTTGTGGATCAGCTTTGGGCTGGCCCTGGTCAACGGAACCTGGTTTGGGCCTGTGCTGGCGCTCTTCCTGCTGTTGGGAATGTGGGGCTGGCTGCGGCTGGTCGAGGAAAAGGAATTGATCGAACGCTTCGGCGCGTCCTACGCCGAGTACCGGAAACGGGTGTCCGCCTTCTGGCCGCGTCCCCGACAGATCCCCGCGTTTTTCCGCTTTTTGTTCACAGGGAGTTGATCCATGTCCGCCTTTCTCAAACCGCCTGGTCCCGCGCTCAAGTTCTTCCTCAAGGTCCGCTGAAGCCCTCTCAAGCGCGGACACTGGCGAAATACTCGTGCAGTTCCATCGCCGCAAACCCGCGTACACACGCTCCGTCATGGCCATGGTCGGCGTGAAGTTCAAGAACGAGGATGAACTGCGCGTCCTTGGGCAAAACCTCACATTGCTGGCCGTCAAACCCGAAAAAGAGTAAACCCAATGTCCAAAATCTTGATCCTGGGCGGGTATGGATATACCGGCAAACTGCTTGCCAAATACCTGCTCGCCGAAACCGATGCCCACATTGTCATCGCAGGCCGCAGCCTGGATAAGGCTCAGGCCTTCGTGGATGAACTGGCCGACCCGCGCGCCCGCGCCCAAAAAGTGGATGCCAGCGAGGCCGCCACCCTGCAGCCCGCCCTCCAGGACGTGGACCTGTGCCTGGTCGCCGCGCCGACGACGCACCACGCCGCGACGGTCATCTACGCCTGCCTGGCCGCGGGCGCCGATTATCTCGACGTTCAGTTTTCCGCCGCCAAGTTGAAGGCTTTGCGGGCCGCCGAAAAACAGATCCGCAAATCGGAACGCTGCTTCATCACCGAGGCGGGCTATCACCCCGGCCTGCCGTCCGTGATGGTGCGCTACGCGGCAAAGAAACTGGACAGCATCGAGAGTGGCGTCACCGCCGGTTACCTGAACATGGGAAAAGACCTGCCCTACTCCGAGGCCGTGGACGAGTTGATGGAAGGGTTCGTCTATTACGAAGCCCAGGTCTTCAAGAACGGCGCATGGACCAAGCCCAGGGAATGGTCGATGTCCAAATTCGACTTCGGCCCTGGGATCGGGAAAAAGAACTGCTACTCGATGTTCTTCGAGGAGATGCGCAAATTGCCGGAGACGTATCCCAGCCTGAAGAATACGGGCTTCTATATTTCCGAGTCCAACTGGCTGGCGGATTTGTTCATCACCCCCATCGTGATGCTGGGATTGAAGCTCGCTCCCAAACGCGGACTGCGCCCGCTGGGCAAACTGATGTGGTGGGGCATGCAGCAGTCGCCGCCGCCGCACATGGTGATGATCGCCGTCGAGGCGCAGGGGCTGACAAACGGCGCCCCGGCCACGGTCCGCGCCCGCGTCTCGCATCCCGACGGCTACGAGCTGACCGCCATCCCCGTCGTCGCCTATCTCAAGCAATACCTGGACGGCTCCGCCCGCCGCGTGGGACTGCACATGATGGGACACCTGGCCGAGCCCGAGCGCCTGTTCAAGGACATGCAGGCCATGGGAGCCAGGGTCACTGTCGAGGAATGCAGGGAAACCCTGTCCTGAGCGGGGCCGCGCCCTTCGACGAAATTCCCCATCTTAAAAATTTTCTCCCGCAGTTGCGCCGCGGGAGATTTTTTATTTGGTCATTTCAACTTCCAGATCACTCTTCCAACGCACCGTTCCGACAGCGCCCCCCTCGCCCAACAGCGGGGGTAGCAGGGCCTGGACAGTTTCAGCATCCCCCGACGTGAAGAAGCACAGCGAACCGACTCCGCCCGCGGGACGTTTTCCACCCCCCGTTTCGAGCAGACGCCGCACCTGCCTTGCCACCGAGGGAGCGGGGTCGATCACCCGCACGCCCTCCCCCACGATCTCCTCGATCAGCGGAATCACGAACGGATAATGCGTGCAGCCCAACACCACCGTGTCGATGTTCTGCTCCAACATCGGCAGCAGCGCCTCTTCGAGGATCGCGCGTGTGCGCGGACCGTTCAGGTCGCCGCCCTCGATCTGTCCCACCAGGCCGGGGCAGGTATGTCGTAACACTTGCACGCCGTTCGCAAAGCGCTCCACCACCGAAGCATACAACGCGCCCTGGAAGGTGGCGGGCGTCGCCAACACGCCGACCACGCCCGTGCGCGTCTGCTCGGCAGCGGGCTTGACGGCAGGCTCCATGCCCACGAAGGGAACTTCGGGGAATTTCGCGCGCAGGAATTTCAAGGCCGCCGCCGAAGCCGCATTACAGGCCACCACGATCAGCTTGGCGTTTTGCGCCAGCAGGAAACGCGTAATGCCTTCCGAGAAATGCTGGATCTGTTCCATGGGACGCGGCCCATACGGCACATGACCCTGATCTCCGAAATAGAGCACATCCTCCTCAGGCATCTGCGCGCGCATCGCCCGCAGCACGGACAATCCGCCCACGCCTGAGTCAAAGACACCGATGGGATTGGAAGGATTCTGATTCATGGATTGGCAGGAGTTGGGATGGATAAGATTCCGTCTGAAGGATAACAGGTTAGCGTGAAGTTTGGCTTCTCGGTCCCTGGTGCAGGGATTTGGGCCAGATCACCATTTTCTATTTTCGGGGATTCATATGGAAGAAGCGGGTGGATTAAAACGTAATAGTTCTTTCGCGCTCCGTCGATCTCTTCATAAAAATACCCAAGATTAATGGAATACCTGCCGATTGCCTCATACACTCTTTGCGCCTCGGAGCCATCCAGAAGGACAAAACGACTCCACTCATCAGGTGATGATAAAGCACTTCTTTCAAGCAGATTAGCCAGGCTGGGTTCGCTCAAAGGCCATTTGGAAACTTCAACTGTATCTGGTGAATTGCCCATGTCCGCAAAGCGCATCAAAAGCTGGGAAGGACGATACACCTCAAGTTGGTCAGTTGGATAATCAGTGAGGAAATAATAGGCATCGCGCAGGGCAGGCAAAATGATTGGGCGGCCTGTCGGATCATTCGGGTCCAAGCCGAATACATTATCAAATGTTCCTTTCAAGTAGCCGCTCATCTCATAATAGGAATGACTGTGTGATTTCCACGCATTGATTTCAATTTGCACACCAGGCCCGCCCGCCACGCTTGGGTGTCCGCCTACGAATTGATATGTCTCAGGATCGTAATCCAAAAAGCCAATCTGATCCAAGGTGTTCAAGTGTTGACAAATTTCCTGGCGGCTAAGCAACCTGGTGAATATTTGTGAATAACCCGTTGACTCGTCATATTTTTTAACGAACAAACCACCGTCAGCGAACAAGGCAAAGGACGGTTGAACGCTATCCAAAAAAATAGAACCGCCATCTCCCCGTGTATGAAAAAGAAGAGTCAAAGCTGTCTCGGGCTGCCAGGTGTGTTCTACAAGTGGAGGTTGAAGGGTGCTGGTTGGAGAAACCGTAAATATTGGAAAAGGCGTCGCAGACAACACAGGCGTCTTCGACGGGCGGGGTGTAAACGTAAGGCGTGGTGTTGGTGATAAAGTGAGGGTGCGGAAAGGCCGCGACGGAATTGGCGAAGCCTGGGATGTTTTTGCAGGTGTGAGAGCAGTTTGGCAGCCCGCCAAAATCAGCACAAGCAAGATAATGAAAGGTGAAACATTTCTCGTCATAACTACCTCCCGTTGATTATACAGAGTTTTCACTCATCCCTGTTGCGGCTTGTTCTTCCTGCGCACATACAGCAATTTCTCGACCTGCGCCACCACGTTTCCCTCAGCATCCAGGACATCCACCGTAAAAGTCGGCTCGACCTTGCCGTTCTGATCCGCCGCCGCGCGGATCTCGTCCACGCGCGATTGCGGGATGTGGAAATGCGCCCGCACCGTCCCCTGCCCTGGCTTGACGAAGCGGATGCCCGCGGCCTTGTCCCAGACGATGTACTCTTTGCCAAGCGCGCGCATCAGGATCAGCATGAACCACGGGTCGCACATGGCATACAGCGAACCGCCAAAATGCACGCCCACGATGTTGCGGTTGAGCGCGGTCAGTTTCATCTCCACGTCGATGGTGCGATCGTCCACGCTGCGCGAGCGAATCCCCGCCCCCAACAAGGGCGGATACCAATTGATAAGCCGCTCACGAACGCGCATCCAAAAAGGTTTCATTTTCACCCAAACAATTACCAATCACCAATTACTTATTACCGCTCGCCTCGACCAGCGATCTGAACAGCCTCTGCATCGACGGCTGGTCGGTCAGCCATTCGGGATGCCATTGCACGGCCACTGCGTAGGGATGATCGGGCATCTCCACCACTTCCACCAAGCCGTCGGAGGCATGGCCCGCGACCTTGAGCGCAGGCGCGATGTCCTTCAAGCCCTGGTGATGCAACGAGTTGACGGTCAGCAGCGTCTCGCCGAAGATCTCCGCCGCGCGGCTGGACTCATCCACGTTGACGGGATGCACCAACATGCGGCGCAGATGACCGGGGTAATCGTGATCGAGCGCATTCGGGAATTGGGTATACAGGTGCGTGTACAGGGTGCCGCCCAGGGCCACGTTCATCAACTGGATGCCGCGGCAGATTCCCAGCATCGGCTTGCCGCCTTCGGCCGCGGAGCGCAGCAGCGTCAGTTCGGCGGAATCGCGCATGGGGTCCACGCCGTCGATGCGCGGATGGGCCTCCCCGGCGAAGTGGTCGAGGGCGATGTCCCCGCCGCCGGTGAAGAGGATACCATCCAGGCGGGCGTACAAATCCATCAGGATATCCTCAGGCAGGCTGCACGGAATCGGAATCGCCACGCCGCCCGCCCCGGTCACGGCGTTGATATAGGAATGTTGCACGACTGTGGTGGGATGCCTGTCGGCGTCCTTGCCATTGCGGGTGGTGACGCCAATTAGCGGTCTGGACATGCTGGCTCCTTAAACAGAAAGAGCGCAGGTGCCTGCGCTCTTTTCGGGTGACTAGTCGAACTTTTGCTTGAGGCGGGCGGACTTGCCTGTACGTCCGCGCATGAAGTACAACTGCGCGCGGCGAACCACGTTGTGGCGTTCCACCACGACCTTGTCCACGCGCGGCGAGCGGAGCATGAAGGTGCGCTCGACGCCGATGCCATTGCTGGCGGTGCGGCGGACGGTGACGGAAGACTGGTTGCCGCCCTTGCGCAGGCGGATCACAATTCCCTTGAACTCCTGGATACGCTCGCGATCGCCTTCCTTGATGCGGACGTGCACACTGACGGTATCGCCGGGGCGCAATTCAGGGATTTTCTCGTTCGGTTTGGCCTCGACGGCCTTCAGCAGATCAGTCATGTTCGTTCTTCCTTAACGGTTCGATTGGTTTGGTTTCAAACGCGACGGCAGATTATAGCACGCATTATCTGATTGAACAAGTGAAATTTATGCGCAAGATTTTCACGTCATTGCGAGGAGCGCACAGCGCGACGAAGCAATCTCACGATTAAATGCTCCCGCTGGATTTGAAATCCAGCGGCCTGTGCTCGGACGACAACCCAGTCCTCGCTCCGCTCAGCGCGCAGGCACGTCAACGCTACGAATACGCCCTTACCGCCAGCACCGCGTTGTGGCCGCCAAAGCCGAAGGCGTTGCTGATCGCCAGGCTGATCTTCCTCTCGCGCGCCTGGTTGGGAATGTAATCCAGGTCGCACTCGGGGTCGGGCGTCTCGTAGTGGATGGTCGGCGGCAGGATGCCCTCGCGCACGGCCCGCACGCAGAAGATGGCTTCCAGCGCACCCGTCGCGCCCATCATGTGGCCCGTCATGGATTTGGTGGAGGAGATCGGCGTTTGGTATGCCAGCTCGCCAAAAGCCGCCTTCACCGCGCGGGTCTCGGCCTGGTCGTTGAGCGGCGTGCCCGTCCCGTGGGCGCTGATGTAGCCGACCTCGTCGGGGTTGGCGCCCGCCGACTCGAGCGCCATGCGGATGGCGGCCGCGCCGCCCTCGCCATGTTCGTGCGGCGCGGTCACGTGATAGGCATCGGCTGTGGAGCCATAGCCTGCCAGCTCCGCCAAAATGACGGCGCCGCGCGCCCGCGCGTGACTCTCGCGTTCGATCACCAGCACGCCCGCGCCCTCCCCCATCACCAGGCCGTCGCGGTTCCTATCGAAGGGCTGGGGCACGCTGTCATAGCTGTCGTTGCGGCGGGTGGTCGCGCCGATGCGGTCGAAGGCCGCCACGCCCGTATCGGTCAGCGTGGACTCGGCGGCGCCCGCCAGGGCGGCATCGATCATGCCCGCCTTGATCATCATGAAGGCCACGCCGATCCCATCCGCGCCCGAGGCGCAGGCCGAGGCCACCGAGAAGCAGGGTCCCTTGATACCGTGATCGATGGCCACCAGCCCCGCCCCGCCGTTCGACATCAACATCGGGATCAGGAACGGGCTGACGCGCCGCGGGCCTTCGATGTGGTTGGTAATGACCGCATCCTGCAGGGATTTCAGGCCGCCGATGGCCGAGGAAATGATCACGCCGATGCGTCCCGCATTCCGCTCGTTGATTTCCAGGCCCGAATGACGCAGGGCCTCGTTTGCGGCCACTGCCGCCAGTTGCTCGAAGCGGTCGCGGCGGCGGGCCTCCTTTGCGTCCATGAAATCCTCGGGGGCGAAGCGCTTCACCTCGGCCGCGATGTGAACATTCAGGGACGACGAATCGAACAACGTGATCGGCCCGACCCCCGACACGCCCGCAATCACATTTTTCCAGGATGTTTCAACGTCCAAACCCAGCGGGTTGACCGTCCCCAGCCCGGTAATCACAACACGCTCTTGCATATGGCCTCCATTTGAAAATTTGCGAACGGAGAATATCGCGATACATAAAACCCCAAACGGCGGATTGCGTCACGCGCAACCTAATCCACGGCGCCCCCCCAACCTGCCCCCGTTATGAACGCTGCCACTCCCGTTCGAGCAGGGCATAGACATACTCATCCCCCCAGCGCTCACCCAGCGAAAAGCTCTCGACGTGATGCGCCTCGCGCCGAAAGCCGAGCCGCTCCAGCAGGTGATACGAATTGGCATTCTCCACGTCGCAGTAGGCCACGATGCGGTGCATGTCCAGTTCGCCAAACAGGAAGTCCAATACGACGCGGGTCGCCTCACTGGCATATCCCTGTCCCCAATACGGACGCGCCAGCGTAAATCCCAGAAAGGCCTGGCGCGGATTGCCGCGCAGCGGGCAGAAAGCCACATCGCCCAGCAGGGTGTAATCGGAGTGGCGCTGGATGGCGCACTGGAACCAGCGTCCCTCCTCGCCCGGGATGGCGTCCTTCATGTCAGCGATGAAATCGGCCGCCACTTCACGCAGGTAAGGCGTCTGCCAGCCCTGGTATTTGGCGACCTCGGGATCATCGCGGTAGGCGTGGAAGGCATCCAGGTCGGCTTCCAGGAAGTGGCGCAGGAGCAGGCGTTCTGTGACCAGCGGAAACGGCATGGCTCACTCTCCCGGCTTTGGGACGTAATCGCCTTCCACCCATTCCTCGCCGTTCGGGCCGACTTCCTTCTTCCAAACGGGGACGATCTCCTTCAGGCGGTTGATGCCGTAGCGGGCCGCGTCGAACACGCCCGTGTCGCGATGCGCGGCCGTACAGGCGATCAGCACGGTGGGTGTCCTGGGATACAGCCTGCCGATGCGCTGCACGATGGCGATCCCCTCGATGACGTGCCATTTCGCGCGGATCTCGTCCGCGACCTGCTTCATCTTGGCTTCGGCCATGGGGACGTAAGACTCGTATTCAAGATAGACCGTTTCATGCGGGTCATCGCGACGGGTCACGCCGCGCACCATGCCCGTAAAGATGGCCGCCGCGCCCGTGGAATCAAGCGTGATGGCCGCCAGCAGGGCATCCAGGTCGATCTCATCTTCGGTAATGGAGTAGATGGTGGGAAGTTCGGTCTGCATGGGCTATCCACCCGAAACAGGCGGGAACAGGGCGATCTCCGCGTTCTGCGGGACAATGGCTTCATCGAACGCGTATTCGCGGTTGATCGTGACGATCACGCTCGACATCGACTGCGCCAGGTTGGGGTAATCCTGCGCAAGCTTGTCCTTGAGGCCCTGGATGGTCAGGTCACTGGGGATTTCGATGTCCATCGATTTGGTTCCCGCGCGGTCGCGCAGGGTGGCAAAAAAAAGTAGCTTAATTCGATTCATTCCTATATCCAGTCGTTGTGGGTGACAGTCCTGTCATTTTGCACGGTACCGGTATTGAGCGTGCCCGCCGGCTCGAAAAGCAGGATGTGACATTCCTGCGCGGCCACAGGCTTGTGTTCCACGCCGCGCGGGACGACATACAAGTCGCCTGCCTTGAGCGTGACCTGCCCATCGCGGAACAAGATAGTCAACTCGCCTTCCACCACCAGGAACAACTCGTCCGTTTCGGGGTGGTCATGCCAGACGAATTCGCCCTGCACTTTGGCCAGCTTGACGTGGTAATCGTTCATCTGCGCCACGATCTTCGGCGACCAGTGCTCAAAGAATTTCGCCAGCTTGTCCTTCAAGTCAATGGCTTGATATTCCATTCGTCACTTCCTTACTCATTGATAATATCCCCGCTCTTGCCGCCGTGCTTTTCAACCAGGCGGATGTTCTGGATGCGCATGGTCTTCTCGGCGGCCTTGGCCATGTCGTAGACCGTCAGCGCCGCCACGGAGACGGCGGTCAGCGCTTCCATTTCCACGCCCGTCTTGCCGACGGTCTTGGCGGTGGCGGTGATGACCACCCCCGGCAGCGCCTCGTCCAGGGTCAGGCTGACGTCCACCTTGGTGAGCGGCAGCGGATGACATAACGGGATCAGGTCCGAGGTGCGCTTGGCGGCGGTGATGCCCGCGATCTGGGCCACGGTCAGCACATCCCCCTTCTTGATTTGCCCGTCGCGGATCAGATCGAAGGTCGCCTTGAGCATGTGGATTTCGCCGCGGGCAATCGCCATCCGCTCGGTATCGGGCTTGGCGCCCACATCCACCATGCTGGCCTGGCCGTGTTCGTCGAGATGGGTGAGTTTGGGATCGGACATGCGGCGATTATACACTGGTATAATTCGCGCCCTATGGAAAACATTCTCGGCCAGCAAGTCAGCGGATACAAGGTGCAGACTCCCATCTACGAGGGGCCGCTGGACCTGTTGCTTAGCCTGATCGAACGCGCGGAACTGGACATCACCTCGATCTCGCTCGCGACAGTGACCAATCAGTACCTGCAATATATCCACAGCCTGGAGCACGCCCAACCCGATGAAATCTCCGCCTTTTTGGTGATCGCCGCCAAGTTGGTGCAGATCAAGTCCGAGGTGCTGCTGCCGCGTCCGCCCGAACGCGAGGTGGGCGAGGAGGACCCGGGCACTTCGCTGGTCGAACAGCTCAAGCTGTACAAGCGCTACAAGGAGATCGCGGTATGGATGATGGCGCGCCAGGATGCCAATCTGCGCTCCTACCTGCGCGTGGCCCCGCCCCCCAAAGTGGAAGCCAAGCTCGACCTCTCGAACCTGACCCTGGAGGATCTGTTCCACGCCGCCGAGCGGGCCTTCGGGCGCGAAAAGGAAAAGCAGGCGCTTGGCACGGTCATCTCCGCCCCGCGGGTGACCATCCGCGAGAAGATCGAGTTGATCACCCGTACGCTCAAGGACATGGAACGCGCCAGCTTCCGCGGTCTGATCGGCGACAAGGCCACCCGCGTGGAGATCGTGGTCACCTTCCTGGCCCTGCTCGAACTGGTCAAGCGCTATCACGTGGAGGCGCACCAGGACGGCCTGTTCGGCGACATCCACTTCGAGCGGCGCGGCGAGTGGAAGGAAGACGCCGAGATCGAGATCGAGTTCGAATAAACGACAGGTCACGCCCCAGGCGTGACCTTTTTATTTGCCTGCCTGTTTCGATACCACGCAAAGATATTAACCGTCAGCAGCGCGCCGAGATTATCGAAGACCAGCACATCCACCGCCGAGGCGTGCCGCCCGGGCACAAAGGATTGGTGAAGTTCATCCGTGGCGGAATAGGCCAGCGCCACCAGCCAGGCCAGCCAGTGGGCATTGCGCCGAAAGCCGAGTCCGCGCCAATAGGCCAGGGCCAGCAGGCCGTAGCCCAGGCCGTGTCCCAGCTTCTTGAAGAAATAATCCCAACCGCCGAAGTTGGGCAGTTCGTCGCTGGTGCGGGAGGAAAAGGCGAAGATGGCCGCCATCATCAACAAGGCAGGCCCCCAGGCGAGCAGGAACGATTTTAGTTTTGGCATGCGCGCGATTGTACCGCAATCGATTCAAAGCAAAAACTCCCCGTCAAAGTGGCGGGGAGTTTTGTTGGAACGCAGGTTAGAAATCCTGTTTGGTGATGGTGACCGAGGTGGTGCCGTCGCCCATGTCGGCGCCGCTGATCGAGATGGCCTTGCCGCTCGGGTCGCCGTCGAAGACCAGGTTGAAGAGTTGGCCCGCCATGATGACACTCATCGAGGTGCGCTCCGTCAGGCCCTGTTTTCCATATTCATCCCGGTAAAAGCTGACGACCTCATCCACGCTCAGGCTGGTCATGAAAGTGACCACCTCTCCCGCCGTCACCACAGAGGTCGCATCGGCAGGCGCAGGGAAGCCGCCAATTTCCAGGACGCCATCGCCACCGCCTCCGCCGCCGTCCGTGGGCGGAAGGGCCTCCGTGGGCATGGGATCATTTGCATCATTATTGTTGTTCGGCGATTGGGGCATCGGCGTATTTGGGAGGATCTGGGGAAGCTCGGACCCGCCGCCCATCACAGTCTGGCAAGCCAGGGAAGCCAGTACCAAAACGATCAATGCCAGCAGCCAACGATATTTGTTCATGGACATGCTCCTTTTTTTTCCTTTGATTGATGGGCAGATTATAACGACGGCCCCGCACAGCACACTGGCACGTTGGTCATGTCTCAGGGACGGTCGGGTAAAATTCCCGCATGTCACCTGCCGCGCCCAGACCATCCCGCCGTGATTTTCTGAAGCTCTTGCGCGCCGCCCTGCTGGAGGGTTCCCTGCTGGCCGTCGGCGGCGGAGTCTATGTCACCTCGCTCGAACCTGGCTGGTTCGAGGTCAACCAAATCAGGATGAAGCTGCGGCGGCTGGCGTCTGCCTTCACGGGCTTCAAGCTCGTGCACATCTCCGACATCCACATGGGCGGCTGGATGAACGCGGAACGACTCCAAAAGGTGGTCGACCTCCTGCTGGCCGAACAGCCCGACCTGGTTGCCGTTACGGGCGATTTCCTCATCGGGCATACCTGGGACGCCGTCACACAAAGCGCGGCGCGCGACCTGCAAAGCGTGCTGGCACCCCTGGCGCGTTCCGTTCCGACCTATGCCGTCCTGGGCAACCATGACCATTGGACAAATGCGGAGGCGGTGCGCAGGATGCTCACAGGTTGCGACATCCATGAGTTGAGAAATGATGTCCACACCCTGACCCATAACGGTCAGCGCCTGCACCTGTGCGGCGTGGATGATATCTGGGTAGGGCGGCACGATCTCGATAATGTCCTGGCCAGGCTGCCTGCGGACGGAGCCGCCATCCTGCTGGCGCATGAACCCGATTTTGCGGATGTGAGCGCGGCGACAGGCCGCTTCGACTTGCAGCTTTCGGGCCACTCGCACGGCGGGCAAGTGGTCATCCCGCTGATCGGCCCACCCGTCCTCCCCTGGCTGGGAGAAAAATATCCATGCGGGGCCTATCTCGTGAACGGCATGATTCAATACACCAGTCGCGGCGTGGGCATGATCTCACCCTTTGTACGCTTCCATTGCAGGCCTGAGGTCGGCATCTTTCATTTGGAGGCAGGTTGACCCTAGGGTTTTCTCAAAGTAGCTTGACAATCTCCAAGTATGTCGCCCTGAGCGGAGCGAAGGGTCTCTAACACGGCTAAGAGACTCTTCGGTCGCGACAAGCACGCTCCCTCAGAGCGACACAAATAGGACTTTGAGAAAGCCGTAAGGTTGACCCTCCCACCCCTGACGGAAATTCCAGGTTTGGGTTAGACTCACTTGTATGCACAGCCTCGCCGCATACCAGCAGGCATCAAAACGTCACCGAGACATCGGCCAGAGATGAATCTACCCGAACGATTTTCGACCACCTTCCAGGAACGCTGGGAAAATTTCAGGCAGCAACTCAAAACCTGCCGGGGGGAATTTTCCGAAACCGCCGTTCACGACCTCCGTGTGGCGACCCGCCGCCTGGTGGCCTGCCTCGAAATGGCGTACGCCCTCGACCCGCATCCCCGCACCCAAAAAACCCAACGCGTCCTCAAGGAACAGATCGATCAACTGGATGGCCTGCGCGATTGTCAGGTCATGCTGGTGGAAATTTCCAACTCGATGAAGGAACATCCCGAGATCGCGCCCCTGCAGCCTTACCTGCTTGCCAGGGAACAGCGGCTCCTGCGCAAGGCGCGCAAACAAGTCGGGGAAATCAAATTATCCAAAACCAACAAACGCATGGAAAAGATCCTCGCCAGGCTGGCGAAACAGTTGGCCCGCCCCACAGCCGCCGCGGAACTCCTTCAGGCGGTGGATCGTGTCCATGCGGCCATGAGCAAACGTTTTGCCAAAATCGACGCCGCCCAGCCCGGCAGCATCCACCGCGTCCGGCTGAGCTTCAAAAAATTCCGCTACATGATCGAGATCCTTTCCCCTGTGCTGCCCGAATTTCCCGCGACCCAGCTCAAGCGCATGCACAATTACCAATCCATGATGGGCGACGTGCAGGATGCGGAATCCTTCATGACGCTGTTGGACAAAATCCACAAGGCGGATCCTTCCTTCGACCCCGAGCCTGCCCGCCGTTACTTTGAGCAGATCCGCGCTCAAAGGATTGCAACCTACCTCGACGACAAAGGGGAATTGCTGGTCTTCTGGCGGCCCGCCGCTGACCAGCCCTTTCCCTGGCAAAACCAATCCCTGACTTGATGGTGACCCATGACGCAATCTGCCGGCGCCCCGCCTTCCCTCGCAAACGATCCCTCCCGCTTCCTGAACCGTGAATTGGGCCTGCTGGCCTTCCAAAAACGCGTGTTCGAGGAGGCGCAAAGCGAGAACAACCCCCTGCTCGAACGGGTCAAATTCCTGGCCATCCTGGGCTCGAACATGGACGAGTTCTTCATGGTGCGCGTCTCGGGCATCCGCAAACAGGTGGAGACGGGCATCACCGAGTTATCCCCAGACGGCCTGACCCCGCGCGAGGAACTGGCCGCCATCCGAAAGACCGCACTGGAATTGTACGCTTCGGCCCAGCAGTTGTATCAGCGCAAACTCCTGCCCAGGTTGAATAAGGAGGGCGTACACATCCTGGATTATGACAAGCTGGCCAAACCCCAAAAGGACCGCGCCGACACCTATTTCCGCGAGGTGGTGCATTCGGTGCTGACGCCGCTGGCCGTCGACCCCGGGCATCCCTTCCCGCACATCTCCAACCTCAGCCTAAACCTGGCCATCGTCCTGCGCGATCACAAGGGCAAGGAAAGATTCGCCCGCTTGAAGGTCCCCGACACCCTGCCGCGCCTGGTCCCGCTCAAACGATCCTCGGGCGGCGTCCGCAAGGATGGAACGGTGCCGCGCCATCATTATTTCGTCTGGCTCGAACAGATCATCATCGCCAATCTCAGGATGCTGTTCCCAGGCATGGAGGTCGTGGCTGCGCATCCCTTCCGCGTGGTGCGCGACGCCGACGTGGAGATCCAGGAACTCGAAGCCGATGACCTGTTGGAATCGATGCAGCAAAGCATCCGCCGCCGCAAGTTCGGCTCGGTGGTGCAGGTGGCCGTCTACGAAAGCATGCCTGAGGAGGTGCGCGATCTCCTGTTGGATAACCTGGAGGTGCGTCCCTCCGATTTCTACGTCATGAACAGTCCGCTCGGACTGAGCAGCTTGTGGCAGGCCTACGACGGTGTGGAACTTCACGATCTGAAATTCGTGCCCTATAAACCGTCCATCCCCAAGGCCCTGCGCCAGGTGGGCGCCAGCGGCGACATCTTCGACGCCATCCGCCAGGGCAATATTCTGCTCCACCATCCCTACCAATCCTTTGCCCCCGTGATCGATTTCCTGAACACAGCCGCGCGCGACCCGCAGGTTTTGGCCATCAAGCAGACCCTGTATCGCGTGGGACGTAATGCGCCCGTGGTCGAAGCCCTGTTGGAGGCCTCCGAACGCGGCAAACAGGTGGCTGTGCTGGTCGAGTTGAAGGCGCGCTTCGATGAAGAGAGCAACATCGGCTGGGCGCGCACGCTGGAGCAGGCGGGTGTCCACGTGGTGTATGGCCTGGTCGGCCTCAAGACACACAGCAAGATCGCCATGATCGTCCGCAGGGAGGGCGATGGCATCCGCCGCTACATTCACCTGGCGACGGGCAATTACAACATGGTAACCTCGCGCATTTATGAAGACGTTGGCATGTTCACCTGTGACGAGGCCATCGGGGCCGACGCCACCGACCTGTTCAATTACCTGACGGGCTACTCGACCCAGCAGGAATACAGGAAGCTGCTGGTCGCCCCCGTCAATCTGCGCTCGCGCATCGAGTCGCTCATCCGCCGCGAGACCGAAATCGCGCGCCAGGGAAACAAGGCGCATCTCATCCTGAAGACCAATTCGCTGGTCGACCCGCAGATCATCGACCTGCTCTACCAGGCCTCACAGGCGGGCGTCCGCGTGGATTTGCTCGTGCGCGGCATCTGCTGCCTGCGGCCCGGCGTGAAGAATCTCAGCGAAAACATCCGCGTGATCAGCGTCGTCGGCCGCTACCTGGAACACAGCCGCATCTACTATTTCCTCAATCAGGGCGCGGAGGAAATCTACATCGGCAGCGCCGACCTGATGCCGCGCAACCTCAATCATCGCGTGGAGGTCATCTTCCCCATCGAAAATCAGGAACAAATCCGCTACCTGCGCGACCAGGTGCTCGGAGCCTATCTCAAGGATAATTCCAGTTCGCGCCTGATGCAGCCAGGCGGGGAATACAAACGCCTCAAACCGGACGGCGAGGAAAAAATTCGCAACGTCCAAAAATTGTTGATGGAGCATCACGAAAGGTGAACATGAACACCCCATCCCAGCACGCCAAAAGAATTGGCATCCTCGTCGTCTTCGTTCTTTTCATCACAGCCTGTGGCGGAACCAACGCAGCGCCTCCCATCTCGGATGCGGATACGGTCGCCAGCCTGGTGGCCTCCACCCTTCAGGCCGTCCAGGCCCAGGCCACCCCGACCCTGGCCGCCACCGCCACCCCGATCCCCGCCTCGCCGATTCCGCCCACCCTGCCACCCACTCTGCCGCCAGCCACATTCACCCTCACTCCGCTGCCCACCCTGCCGCCCGCGACGCGCGTCCAATTCCAGACGGGGGCTACGCTGGCCGTCATTACGGGGCAGATCCAGCCTGGGCAGACTCTCAATTACGTGGTTCAGGCCGCCAAGGGACAGCCGCTCGTCGCCCTGCTCGACTCGCCCAACCACGACACAAAACTATCCATCACGGGCGCGGATGGGACTGCGCTGCTGTCGGCAGCTTCGGGCCTGTCCAACTGGGAGGGATTGCTGCCCGCCACCCAGGATTATTACATCCAGGTCACAGGCGGGGCCGCGGCCCAGAATTTTTCCCTGAACGTGACCATCGTGGCGCGCGTCCAGTTCGGCTCGGGTGAAACCAGGGTGGTCGTGAAAGGCAGCACCGTGGGCGGGTATGCCGTCTCTTATGTCGCTTATGCCGCCAAGGGCCAAAAGATGGACGTCATCCTGAACATCCCGGGCGACAAGGCCGCGCTCACGGTTTGGGGCTTCGAAGACGGCATACCGTATGCCCGCGCCCAAACGGGCACCAAGGACGTCAGCCTCGATCTGCCCGCCACGCAAGACTACATCATAGAGGTTGTCCCACAGGCAGGCCAGGTGATCGAATTTAGCATGACCATCCGCATCAAGTAAAGGGCGCCGTGCTTCGCAGATAAGCATCTGCTATGCTCCATACTCGCGTCAGATGCTAGATCCTGCGTTCCATGCTCGTGGCGGATGATGGTTCCTATACTATGCTTGCGGCGGATTTGCAATCCGCCGCAATTTTTAGGCTTGCATATTTAGAACATGTATTCTATAATAACGGCATGGACGCCATTTCCCGTCTCAAGCTACTTTCCTCGCAAATGTCCTTCGAGCCTGACGGCGAACGGAACCCTGCGGCCGTCCCCGCCGCGACCACCCAAAACGGAGCGGCGCAGCCCGTCTGCTTCACCCCGAAGGAACGCGACCAGGCCTTTGTCCACCCCGCCCAAATGCCGAACGGACAGCAGATCATGCTGCTCAAGACCCTGCTCTCCTCGGCTTGTGAACGCGATTGCTTCTACTGTCCCTTCCGCGCGGGACGCGACTTCCGCCGCGCCACGTTCAAACCCGACGAATTCGCCAGCCTGTTCGGCAAGCTGGCCCAATCGGGCGCGGCGGAGGGCATCTTCCTCAGCTCGGGCCTGGCCAACGGCGGCGTGATCACCCAGGACAAGTTGATCGACGCGGCCGAGATCCTGCGAAAAAAGCATGGCTTCCGCGGATACATTCATCTCAAGATCATGCCGGGCGCGGAGAAGGAGCAGGTCTTTCGCGCCATGCAGCTTGCCGACCGCATCTCGATCAACCTGGAGTCGCCCAACACGGAGCGGTTGTCCCGCCTCGCGCCGCACAAGGTTTTCATGGAGGAATTGCTCCGCCCGCTGCGTTGGGCCGAAGAGATCAGGCGCAGTCAGCCCGCCCATCTCGGCTGGAAGGGACGCTGGCCCTCGACGGTCACGCAGTTCGTGGCCGGTGGCGCGGACGAATCCGACCTCGAGTTATTGACCACCACACAGTGGCTCCATAAAAACGTGCGCCTGAAACGCGCCTACTTCTCAGCCTTCCATCCCATCCCCGACACTCCTCTCGAAAACAAGGCGGCAGTCGATCCGCTGCGCGAGCATCGACTCTATCAGGCCTCCTTCCTGTTGCGCGACTACGGCTTCGATCTCGAAGACCTGCCCTTTGCAAACAACGAAAACCTGCCCCTGCAAACGGACCCCAAGCTGGCCTGGGCGCAAATGAATCTGAGCGAGACGCCCATCGAGATCAACCGCGCCGAGAAACGCGACCTGTTACGCATTCCGGGCATTGGGCCAAAGAGCGCCGATGCCATCCTGTATGCGCGCAGGCAAAACAAGTTGTACGACCTGTCCGCCTTAAAGAAATTGGGGGTCATTGTCGAACGCGCCGCGCCATACGTATTGTTGAACGGCAGGCGGCCCGCATCACAACTGTCTCTCTTTTAATTTTTCACATTCACATAAGACATCTGTGTCACCCAGAGTGAAACCCGGAGTATCTCCTCTGTTCAGTGGGGTCTCTTCGGTCACCGAGAACACGCTCCCTCAGAGTGACACCAATCGTTATAACGTCATCAGCTATTAACGATGGAGTATTTCATTCAACCTTAATAAATATAAATTATTAAGATAACCCCCTTGTATTACCCGACATGCTTGCTATACTAAACAACGTGATTGAATACAGATCACACTGACATAACAAACAAGGAAAGGAACATGACATGTCATCCGATGTAATCACCATTCGCACCGAAAACAAAGTCCGCAGTTTGATAGCGCGCCAGGATTTCAAATGCGGCGACGTCGTTTACCAAATCCCAAGCGAGAAACTCTTCGACAAGCCCAATCGTTTCACTGTCCAGATGGACCGCGAGCGGCACACCGAGGTCGGCAAGCTCTCGGCCCTCAACCATTCGTGTGATCCCAACGTGATCCTCGACATGGACAGGATGCTGGTCATCGCCAATCGCGACATCAAAGCGGGCGACGAGTTGAGCTTCTTCTATCCCTCCACCGAATGGGAGATGGCCGCTCCGTTCATCTGCCTGTGCGGCTCGCCGCGCTGCATCCACGTGGTGGCCGGAGCGCGCTTCCTGCCGTTCTCCACACTGGAGCATCACTATCTCAACCGCCACATCCGCGAACAGATCATCGATCTGCTCAACGACACCCAGCGTCATCTCCCTGAAATGAAACAGAAGTAACCCACACTGGGGCGGACGTGAAAAATGTCCGCCCCAAAATTTTATCTGGGGGCGCAAGAACAAGCTCCCGTTTCACGGTTTGCAAGCGGCCCACATCCAATGCACAAAACTTATGGTTACACGGGCACTAAACAACACAACGCCGATTTTGTTGTCTCGATTCTCATCCTGCCCTAAATTTTCCAACACTTTTCTCAGCCAAAATTAAACTGGGACCTGTATAGTAGCCCATCTCACTTGGAGGCGAGTTATGGATGTCATTAATCGTATCATCACCGCGCTGACCGTCACCCACCCCCTGCATCCCATGATCGTACACTTCCCGATTGCGCTGACCGGTGCCGCAGCCTTCTTCATCCTGCTGGCCCTGTGGAAGCGCAATGCGCTGCTCGAACAGGCCGCCTTCGCCAATATCGCGCTGGCCTCGGTCAGCACCCTGGCAGCCGCCGTCACGGGCATGCTGGACAACCTGTCCACCTACGATGGCGAAGCTCCCAACGCAGGCGCGAAGATCGCGCTGGCCGCGCTGCTGCTGATCGTCACAACCGTCACCGCCATCATGCGTTTGCGCAACCCCAAACTTTTCGAAACCTCCGCCAGTAAACCCTGGTACGTGGCCGCCTACTTCCTGAGCTTTGGGCTGGCCGCCGTGCTGGGATTTCTGGGCGGTGTCATCTTATACGGTTTCTAATCCACTCAGAGGAAAAACATGTCAAAACTTTTTATCAGGTTCCTGTTCGTCGTCATGGCAGCGGTTATGATCGTGACCGCCTGCGGCACCGCCAGCGTATCCCCCACGGCCTACGTCAATCCAGCCACCCAGGCGAAACCCACCCTTATCCCCGAAACGGATGTTCCCACAGCGGAGGTGCCCGCCACGGACGCGCCCCTGCCGACCGAACCAGCCGCGGCTCCCGGCGCGATCAGCTTCTCTGCCGACATCCTGCCCATCCTGGAGAGCCGCTGTGTCAACTGCCACGGCGGCAACAAGACCGAGAAGAGGCTTGACTTGAAAAGCTACGAGTCCCTGATGAATGGCTCGGAGAAAGGTCCCGTGCTCGTGGCCGGCGACGCCGCCAACAGTTCCCTGGCCACCCTCATCTCCAATGGCAAGATGCCCAGGCGCGGACCCAAGCTCACCCCCGAGCAAATCGAGTTGATCATCGCCTGGATCAACGCAGGCGCGCTCAACAACTGACCAAGACTCCATCAAAAGACTCCAGCCGCAAATGGCTGGAGTCTTTTGTTTTACAGGATGGCTTGCGTCTGCAATAACCGTCGCAAGGCCGGGCGCTATTCCTGACTCTTCAACAACTTGTAGGCCCCCACCCAGGGTGTGCCCAGGCGGTGATTGGGCCGCACTTCGATCTTGTTGAGCTTGGTGGCGATCTGCGGCATGAGCATGGCAATCGTGCCCCAATCCTCGATCAACACAGCATTCTTCATTTTTGCTGCGGTCAAGCCGGCCCACATCCATTCCATGCGGAATTTGTCGGCTTTGACCCAGTAATCGCGTTTTTCCCAGGCGATGACCGAGGCGTCGATGCCTTCGGAGATGGATTCCAGGGCCAGTGCGATAAAAGCGGCCAGGTCACGGGAGACAGGCCCAGGCTCGGATTGGGTGGCCAGCTCGCGCAGCGCCAGCACAACGGCCTTGGTCAGACGGGTGCGTTCTTTTCCAGCGGATTCAGGGTTGATAACACGGCTCAAGGAAACTCTCCAGGTTCAAAGGTCAGGTGCGGGATTATACCGCAACTTGTTGACGCTCCTCCCCGCGTAGCTTATAATCGGCCCGCCAACTGGACGTCATGGGGACGTGCTGGAACTGGCAGACAGGCATGACTTAGGATCATGTGCCGCAAGGCGTGAGGGTTCGATTCCCTCCGTCCCCACAAAAAACTGTCGCAAGACATAAACCCGAAGGGATACCGAACTTGAACATCGAAAAACAAATCCTGGATGACCATCAGGCCAAACTGATCGTTGACATCGACAAGGAACAGATGGACGCCTTCAAGCGCCGCGCCGCCCGCAAGCTGGCCGAACGCGGCAAGATTCCCGGCTTTCGCCCGGGCAAGGCCCCGTACAACATTGTCGCCATGCACTTTGGCGAGGAAGCCATCACCGAACAGGCGCTCGAACTGCTCGTGGATGATATCTACCCCAAAGTGCTCGAGGAAGCCAAGGTTGAGCCGGTTGCCGCGGGTTCTCTCGAAAACGTCGACAATGAAGGCGAGACGCCCAAATTGACCTTCCGCGTGCCGCTGGTTCCCGAAGTGGACCTGGGCGATTACCACTCCGTGCGCATGCCGTACGAGTGGGTGGCGCCCGGGGAAGAAGCCGTCACCGCCGCCCTGGAGAATCTGCGCCAGCGCTACGCCTCGACTGAAACCGTCGAGCGCGAAGTGCAGGTCGGCGATTATGTGCTCGTAGACGTGGAAGGTTCCTATGCCAAGCCCAGGGAAGGCGACGACGACAAGAGCGCGGGCCTTTCGCGCAAGGGCTTTGCCACCATCGTGCGGGAGGAAGAGCGCGACGGCGAATGGCCCTACAAGGGCTTCAACAAGGAGTTGGTCGGCCTGAAGGCGGGCGAGTCGAAGACCGTCAAATACAAGTATCCTGCGGACGACGAAGACGAGTCCATGCGCGGCGAGAAGGTCAAGTTCGAGGTGACCGTCAAGATCGTGCGCGCCATGATGCTGCCAGATCTCGACGATGACTTTGCCAAGCAGGTCGGCACGGACAGCCTGGACGCCCTGAAGGAAGCCATGAAGAAGGACGTCGAAGCCAACTCCCAGGCCGAATACGATGACAAATATTTCGCCGAACTGATCGAAATGATCAAGGCAGGCGCCACCCTGAAATATCACCAGCACTCCGTCGAGCATGAGAGCGAGCACGTGTTGGATGAACTGCGCCAGCGCCTGTCCCGCCAGGGCATGGACATGGAAACCTACTTCAAGTTGCGCGAGACCACGCAGGAGAAGTTCATCGAAGAGGAAGTGACGCCCGTGGCGAAGAAACGCCTCGAGCGCTCGCTCATTATGGATGAGCTCATCCGCAAGGAAAACATCCAGGTCGACAACGCCGCCCTGGACGCCGAGTTTGGCCAGACCCTGACCGAGCTGCAAATGCAGGGCGTGAACTTGAACGAAATGCGCGGTGGACGCAAGGGCCAGAAGCAACTGGCTGAGGCTGTGGCGATGGAATCCGCCAGCCGCGTGCTCACCCGCCGCGCCCTGGATATGATGAAATCCATTGCGATGGGCGAGTACAAACCCTTCGAGCTCCCCGCCGAAAGCGCCGAGCCGGCCCTCGAAGCGGAATCACCCCCCGAGGTCGAGGCGCCCGCAGCCGCCGAGTCCGACGAGGCGAAAGCGTCGGAGTAATCCCATCCCATAGGGGCGACGGATTGCGTCGCCCCTATGAATTTTGTTTGGAAAATTAACGTAATTCCAATAGACTGCGATTATGATGGTCGAAATTTGGAGGCACACATGATCCCTGATTTTAAGAATGTCATTCCCATGGTGATCGAATCGTCGGGCCGCGGTGAACGCGCCTACGACATTTATTCACTGCTGCTCAAGGAACGCATTATCTTCCTCGGCACCCCCATCGACGACCAGGTGGCGAACCTGATCGTGGCGCAGCTGCTCTTCCTGAATCACGAGGACCCTGACCGTGAGGTCCAGATGTACATCAACTCGCCCGGCGGGGTGATTTATGCCGGACTGGCCATCTACGACACGATGCAGATGATCTCGAACCCGATCAGCACCGTGGCCGTCGGCGTGACCGCGTCCTTCGGGACCGTGCTGCTGACCGCGGGCACAAAGGGCCGTCGCTTCGCCCTGCCGAATGCCACCATCCACATGCACCAGCCGCTGGGCGGCGCGCAAGGTCAGGCCACGGATATCGAGATCCAGGCCAAGCAGATCCTGCGCCTGAAGGCCCTGCTGAACGGCGTCATGGCCAAGCACACCGGCCAGCCGCTCGAAGTCATCGAACGCGACCTGGACCGCGATTACTACCTGGACGCCAAACAGGCCGTGGAATACGGTCTCGTCGACCAGGTGCTCGAAATGCCTGAGAAAGTCAAGTAAATTCCGTCCTGCCTGCACCGTGCGTATGCACGCGTGAGCGGAGCCGCCGTTCTTGCGGCGTAGTCGAAGGACAGCGTAGTCAAGCCCGCCGGGAAATCGGCGGGCTTTTGTTTGTAGGCGGTATAATTTACACGGAGTCCGCAAGTTCTACTTGCGGACGTACGTCAACCTTGGAGACTCTATGACCTTTTCCATCGTAGCATGTGACTTGAAAGAACAGGCCTGGGGCGTGGCCGTGGCGTCGAAGTTTCCCGCAGTGGGCGCGGTGGTACCGTGGGCGCAGGCCCAGGTCGGCGCCGTGGCGACCCAATCCTTCGCCAACACATCCTTCGGTCCGCGCGGACTGGAATTGATGCGGTCGGGCCTGCCCGCCGACGAAGTGTTGATGCGTTTACTCGATAACGACCCCGAGCGCGAGCTGCGTCAGGTGGGGCTGGTGGACGCCAAAGGCAAGGCGGTCAGTTTCACAGGCGCGGGCTGCTTCGATTGGGCGGGCGGCGTGACGGGCAAGGGCTACGCCATTCAGGGCAATATCCTGAAGAGTGCCCGCGTCGTGCCTGCCATCGAGAAGAAATTTCTCAGTACCAAAGGTGACCTGGCGACTCGTCTCCATGCAGCGCTGCTGGCTGCGGACCGCGCAGGCGGCGACCGTCGCGGACGCCAATCCGCGGCGATTTACGTGGTCAAGCCGCAGGGCGGTTACGGCGGCTGCACCGACCGCTGGATCGACTACCGCGTGGACGATCATCCCGACCCTGTGGCGCGTCTCGGCGAATTGCTGGAGATGCACGATCTATATTTTGGCAAGAGTCCTGAGAGCGAACGTGTGACGCTCAAAGGAAAGAACCTGCAGCGGATGCAATCCATCCTGCGCGAGCTGGGATACCTAAAGTCCGCACCTACGAGCCTGTTCGACGCACCCACCCAAAAGGCCTTCACGGCTTTCATCGGCAACGAAAACTTCGAGGAACGCGCCGACCCGTCCGCTGGCTGGGTCGACCGTCCCGTGTTGAAATACATCTTAAAGAAATTCGAGAAATAGAATCATGCAACTCATCCACATCAAAGCCCTGATCCTCGACATGGACGGCGTCCTCTGGAAGGCGGACGCGCCCATCGGCGACCTGGCCGAAATCTTCGCCCGCGTCCGCGCGCAGGGATTGAAATTCGTCTTCGCCACCAACAACGGCACCCGCACCGTCGACCAGTACGTGCAGCGCATGAAAGGCTTCGGCGTGGAAGTCGAGCCGTGGCAGGTGGTCACGTCGGCGCAGGGCGTGGCGCACCTCGTCGCGCAGAAATTCCCGAGCGGGAGCAAGATCTTCGTCGTCGGCGAGGACGGCGTCCGCCATTCGCTGGAGGAAAGGGGCTTCGAGATCGTTCCCGTCGAACGGGCGCCTGAGGCGCAAGCCCTGGTGATGGGCATCGAGCGCAGCATCACCTTCCAAAAGGTGGTCGAGGCCACCTTGCTGGTACAGAACGGCGCTCCATTTTACGCCACCAATCCCGACAAGACCTTTCCCACCCCGCGCGGGGAAATCCCCGGGGCGGGCGCCTGGCTATCGGTCATCATCACCGCCACGAATGTCGAGCCGATTATCGCGGGCAAGCCGTCTCCGCACCTGATGGAGATCGCGCTCGAACGCCTTGGCACGACCAAAGCCGAAACCCTGGTTGTCGGCGACCGCCTCGAAACGGACATCGCCGCGGGCCAGGCCGTGGGCTGTCCCACTGCGCTGGTATTGAGCGGCGTCAGCAGCCGCGGGGAAGCCGAAGCCTGGACGCCTGCGATGGATGTCATTGCGGAAGATCTTTCCACGTTGATCGAACTACTGAAAGCATAACCTTGAATACACCTCTTATCTACGACCTCGATCTCCCCTACCTGACCGCCCAACTCAAGATGTGGGGCGAACCAGCCTACCGCGCCAAACAAATCTGGCAGGGCTTGTATCAAAACCTCTACGCCTCGCCCGAGCAGTTCACCAGCCTGCCCAAGTCCCTGCGCGAGCAGATGGCGAAATACCTCACCTTCAGCCCATTCGAGGTAAGGACTTATCTCGATTCATCGGATGGATCCACGCGCAAGACCCTTTTCGAGCTGCCCGATGGCAACCTGATCGAAGCCGTGCTGATGCGCTATGGCGACCCCGCGGACAATCCGCAGATCACGGCCTCCGCCGCGAACAGCATCGGACGCGGCGCGAAGAACCGCCGCACGCTATGCATCTCCACCCAGGCGGGCTGCGCCATGGGCTGTGTCTTCTGCGCCACGGGCCAGATGGGCTTCCAGCGCAACCTGACCAGCGGCGAGATCGTTGCGCAGGTGATGTATTACGCGCAGATACTCAAGGAAAAGGATGAGGCGGTGACCAACATCGTCTTCATGGGCATGGGCGAACCCTTCCATAATTACGACAACACGCTGGCCGCCGTGGACCGACTCAACGACGCCGACGGTTACAACTTCGGCGCGCGGCGCTTCACCATCTCGACCGTCGGCCTGGTGCCGCAGATTCGGCGCTTCGCCGACGAGCAGCGACAGGTCAACCTGGCCATCTCACTGCACGCCGCCGACGACAAGGAACGCCTGGCCATCATGCCCGTCAACAAGCGCTACAAGATCGACGAGGTGATCGAAGCCTGCAAATATTACGTGGAGAAGACCCACCGCCGCGTGACGTTCGAATGGGCGCTGATCAACGGCGTCAACGACACGCCCGAGGTGGCGCGCAGCCTGGCCGCCAGGCTCAGGGGCCTGCTGTGCCACGTCAACGCGATTCCGCTCAACCCGACGGCGGGCTACACAGGCCAGGCCACCGACCGCGAGCGGGCCAGGCTGTTCAAGGAAACACTGGAAGACGCGGGCATCCCCTGCACCATCCGCATGCGGCGCGGCATCGACATCCAGGCCGGCTGCGGTCAACTGGCGGGATCGGTCATGGATTCCAATGAATAACGCAATTCGTTTCAGCTTAACGAATGCTGCGCCACTCTGCTGTGCTATAATTGATTCATGACCACGCCAACTCTCGAACCCACACCCTCGATCCCACAATTGACGCCTGAAGAACTCGCTGCGCAAAAGGAAGCTGAACGCCAGCAAAGGATGATTGTCACCGTAGCGGTGATCGTCGTTGTCCTGCTTGTGGCGTTCATCGTCGGCGCGGTCTTCTTCCTGCTGCAGCCCGGCACGCCCACCGACCGCATCCGCGACATCTTCCTGATCTTCGTGGCGCTCGAGTCCCTGTTGATCGGCGTCGCCATGGTCGTGCTCATCATCCAGTTGTCGAGCCTGATCAACCTGCTGCAAAACGAAGTGCGGCCGATCCTGAAGGCCACCAATGAAACGGTCAACAACCTGCGCGGCACAGCGGAATTCCTGGGTGAAAACGTGGTCGAGCCGGTGATCAAGCTCAACGGCTATCTGGCCGGCTTGCAACGTGTGTTAGAATTAATTGGAATAAAAAAGTAATCGCCAACAAAAAAAGGAGATCAACATGTCTGATCGTGATGAATTTGGTGCATTCCTGGTCGGCTTCATTGTAGGCGGCCTGACGGGGGCTGTGGTGTCCCTGCTGTTTGCTCCCCAATCTGGCGAGGAAACCCGCGCCCTGATCAAGGATAAGAGCATCGAGCTGCGCGACAAAGCCAGCGTGACCGCCGAAGAAGCCATTGCCCGCGCCGAGGCCGCTGCGGCTGAAGCCCGCGCCCATGCCGACGAACTCGCCAAGCAGCTTGGAGAACGCGGCAAGATCGCGCTCGAAGACGCCCGCGCCAAAGGCAGGGAAGCACTCGACCGCGGCAAGGAAGCCGTCGAGTCCATTCGCAAGCCGAAGAAGAGCGAAGGCGAAGCGCCTGCCGCGTAGGCACTACCCCACCACATATAGGGTTTGACTTCGGTCAAACCCTTCTTTTTTGCCTGCCATGCTCATCGTCCGCTTCATGCGCCTCTTCTACCAGTGGCTGTATCACCCGCTGGCCTTCTTCTACAACCTGGTCGCTGCGGTGGTCTCGTTTGGCCGCTGGAACGACTGGGTGCGGAATGTGCTCCCCTACGTGCAGGGGACGCGGGTGCTGGAGTTGGGACATGGTCCCGGGCATTTGCAAAAGACCCTGCGGGACCTTGGCCTGGTGACCGTTGGATTGGATGAATCTGTCCAAATGGGCCGTCTCGCCAGGGCGCGCCTGCGCAAAAGTGACTACGCGCAACCTAATCTCACCCGCGGATTGACCCAGGCCCTGCCCTTCCCCAGCGCAAGTTTCGACACCATCCTGTCCACCTTTCCCTCGGAGTACATCTTCGACCCGCGCACCCTGTCAGAGGCACGGCGCGTTCTGCATAACGGAGGCAGGCTGGTCATCCTACCGATGGCCTGGCCGCGGAATCGCCTGCTCGGCTGGTTGTTCCACGTCACGGGCGAGACGCCTTCCAACATCACGGAATACATCCGCACCCGCCTGGAGGAGCCGCTGGCCCGGGCTGGCTTTATCGTGGAGACCCGTATCCTTGAAGTACAATCAGGCAATCTTTTGATCGTGAGCGCGAAAAAGTAAATTGGATGCAGTCATTGAAACGGCCCTGGTTGTTATCCAAAGAGTTGCGTAAACCTGTCGAGAAACACTGAAGTGAGCAAACCCCGGGAGGCTGTGATGACTGAACCGACTCAATGGGAAATGATCTTTCGAAACGATCCCCATTTTTTTCTCGAGCCGCTCCCGCAAGCGGTGCGGTTTACCGAACACCTGCTCGAACGCGACCTGTCCTCGGCTCTGGATATTGGCTGCGGCGGAGGGCGGCACGTCATTCACATGACGAAACACGGATTGCGCGCCGCCGGCCTGGACAATGCCCCCACGGCGTTGAGGATGACGCGCGAGTGGTTGGATCAGGAGAAACTCGACGCCAGGCTGGTGTTATCCGACATGCGGGTGTCCCTCCCGTTTGCTGACAACTCGTTTGATGGGGTGCTATCCACGCAGGTGATTCACCATGCCCTGCTCGCCACCGTGATCGGCACCGCGCGCGAGATCGAGCGCATCGTCCGCCCGCAGGGCATGATCCTGCTCAGCATCCCGGCGCGCAGCCCGTCCATGACGGAAACAGCCGAACACATCCTGCTCGAACCGAACACCTACGCCCCCACCGGCGGCGAGGAAAAGGGACTTCCGCACCACTTCTTCAGCCCCGAAGAATTCCGCGACATCTTTCCAAATTTCGACGTGCTCGACCTGCGCGTGGAGGATGGCAGGGTTATTATTTTGGAAGCCATCAAGAAATGAAGAGGTAACCATGTTCAAAAAATTACGCGAGCCTGTCAACAGCCTGACCCATTGGGGCGGCGCGCTCCTGGCCCTGGCGGGTTTGATCGCCCTGCTGGTGGTGGGCTGGAGCACGCCCGCCAAGATCCTCTCGCTGACGGTCTACGGCCTGAGCCTGATCGGCATGTTCTCGGCCAGCGCCACCTATCACATGGTGCGCGTCAAGGACAGGGCGCTGGAGATCTTCCGCAAGATCGATCATTCGGCCATCTATCTGTTGATCGCGGGCACCTACACCCCCTTCTGCGTGAACGCCTTCACGGGCTTCTGGAAATGGGGCCTGCTGGGAATCATCTGGGGCCTGGCCTTGATCGGGATTATCGTGAAAGTCTTCGTCATCCGCGCGCCGCGCTGGGTGAACGCGGGCATCTACCTGATCATGGGCTGGCTGTGCGTGGCCGCCGCCGGACAGATGTCCGTGCTGCCTGCCTGGGTGCTGACCTGGATGATCATCGGCGGCGTGACCTACACCCTGGGCGCCATCGTTTACATGACCAAGATCTTCAATTTTATCCCCGGCGTGTTTGGCTTTCACGAGGTGTGGCATATCTTCGTGCTGCTGGCCGCGGCGGCGCATTTCGTGGCGGTGTTGGGCGTGGCGTTGTAGCAGCCTCTGAAATAAAAGCGGGACATCCAATTGACGGATGTCCCGCTTTTTTACGCAAGAGATGCAAGTGATGACAAATGACACATGAAAAGGAGCGTTGATTTTGTTATATTCTTATTGCACATCCAGAGGGGAAACTGTGAGCAGTCTGCGTCATCGACAAGAGCCTGGGAAACAAATAACGATCTTGCCGCCTGTAATCTTTATAGGTCGCTGATCGGCGGAGGGGCACCGAAATAGCAACTGGAGAGAAAATGAGCAAAAAATTTTGGCTCTACTCTGGCAAATCGGTTGTCGGCCTGGCTTTCCTGTTATTGACCCTCTCCGCCATCGCTTGCAGCAGCGGACAATTTTTTCCCACTGCCACCCCGTATCCCACACTCACCCCCTACCCCACCTTGACTCCATACCCAACCTATACGCCCAATCCACCCACCGCCACGCCTGTTCCCGAACGGTGGAGCGTGAAGGTGATCTCGGCGATCAAATCCAAAGCCTTTGGCGAATGGTTTTATCAAGACGATGTGCAAGTCGAATACGTCATCGTTACGATTGAGTACACCTATCTGGGTCGGGAGACGACCGAGTTTTCCCCGCAAAGTGTGGTCCTGCTCTTTCCCGACAATTCATCCTGGCCTGGTTATGCCCTGGCTGCCACCGACTATCAATCCGAGAGCAATAACAAGGTGATGAACTTCTTTAACCAGGGATCGATCCTCACATACATCAAACCCGGGGAAACGAAAATAGAGAAATTCGGTTGGGGCGTCGGCATCAGCACGGACACACACTACCGCCTCTTCTTTCCCGAGACCGAACCAATCGACATCACCATTGAAAATTAGGGAAAGCGGACATTTCATCATGGAAAGGCATGGAACATGAGACGGAATCGATTTTCCCCGATAATTCTCCTGCTGCTGGCCGCGTGGATTTTCGTTGCAATCGCCTGTACTGGCGCGCTTCCGTCAACCCCGCCGCCCGAGGAGGTTACCCCTCCACCCACCGTGCCCGCGCTGCCCACCGCCCTTCCCACCCTGCAGATGGGTGAGATAACCGAGCAAACCGGTTACTCCCTATCGGTCACGCAAATCGAATATCCCAAAAATGTCGACTCGTTTGAAGCGCCCGAGAAGGGCTATAGGATGGTGGCTGTTGAAATTATCCTGAGCAACATCTCCGGGGTGGAACCGCTGAATGTATTTTACTCGGACGCCTATCTTGTCGACGGGGAGGGCTACGTCTATAAAGCCAGTTATGGATACGAAAACCACAATCTGGACATGGTGGACCTGGGCATCGGCGAGAAGGTCAAAGGCTGGGTCAATTTCATCATTCCCGAAAGCGCCGTACCGGCTTACATCAAGTACAAGGTCGATACTGATATCGTGTTAATCGCATTTCTTGCGCAGGAATAACGGTCATCCGCACAAACCGCCCCTCCCATATATTGGGGAGGGGCGGTTTTATTTTTGCTACCCTACAAAACTCTGATGGGACGCAGACGGACGCCGAAAACGCAGAGAAAAATCCTTGAATATCCGCGTACATCTGCGTTTTACGCGTCCCATTTGCTAAATGTACGTTGAGAATTTTATTTCAAAATCTGGAAGAGATTGCTGTAATCATCCGTCCACAGACGCAGGGAGACGGACGAGCCATCGAAGGTCACCGCGCGGGCCTGCAGGGCGGGGATCTGCAGGCTGGCAGGGTCGCGCGCCAGGATGACCCACTGCGAGGGGAAGCCGTCATCGTTCGGCTGGACGAAGCGGTCCACAACCAGCATCGACAGGCCGTATGCGCGCGCCTGCTGCCAGAAGACCGGCTTCAAGTCCAGGTGGCGGTTGGAGATGTGCGCCACGAGGATCCCGTCGGGAGCCAGGTGTCCCAGGTATAGGGCAAAGGCCTCCTTCGTCACCAGGTGAACGGGGATCGAGTCGCTGCTGAAGGTGTCGAGCACCAACACATCATAATTCTGGGACTGACCGTCGGCCAATTCCCGCTCCAGGGCCAGGCGCGCATCGTCGGTCACCACGGTGACATCCGCCGGGGAATCCTCCAGGAAGGAGAAGTACCCGCCCTGCCCTTCGGCGATGTCCACCACGGTGGGATTGATCTCATAGAAACGGTAAACGTCACCCGCCTGGCCATAGGATGCCAGCGTGCCCGCGCCCAATCCCAACACGCCCACGCGCAGGCCCTGTCCGCGCTTCGGATGGTTGAGCAGCACCAGTCCCGCGCCGCTATCCTGCACGAAATACGTGGTCGGCTGGTCACGCAATGCAGGCGTCAGGTATTGGACGCCATGTACGGTCACGCCGTGGATCATCTCGTAGCCCGCGCCGTTCCCATTGGGGGAGGTCCATTCCTTCACGCGCAGGATGCCGTAGAAATTGCGATGCACGAACAACGCATTCGAGTAGCTGTTCATGCCCAGGACGATTCCCAAAATGGCGAGAATGAAGGCCGTCCACAAGGCGCCCGCGCGCACCTGCGGCCTGGACTCCCAACGCGGCAGCAGCGAGACGATCAGGATGACAATGGTCAACAGCCAGGCCAGATAGAACTCCCAGTAGCCCGTGAAGATGTATGGCGCGATCAGGTTGACGAAGATGCCGCCCAGCGCGCCGCCGACCGAGACCATCAGGTAAAAGGAAGTCAGGTGCTCGGCAGAGGGGCGCAGCAGGTACAACTCCCCGTGCCCGATCATGCAGGCCAGGAATAACAGCAGGCTGTAAACCGCGATCTGGATCATGAAATTCAGCGTGGCGGCGTTGATTAGCACCCACAGCATGGCCAGGCTGGCCAGCGCGAAGAGCAGGGAATACAGCCGTCTCTGAACCCAGGGTCCGTCCGAAAAGGTCAGGATGAAGGAAAGCAGGTACAGCGCCAGAGGCAGGATCCACAGGAAGGGGATGACTGCCACCTCCTGCGTGATCTGGTTGGTGACCGAGAGCAGGAAGATCGAGGGCGTCGCCCCAAGGATGATCCACAATCCCAGCATGGACGGGGACGGTTTCGGCGTCGATGCGGCGGCGCTGACCACGGAGGCGGCGGCAGCCTGGGTACGTCCCACACGCAGGGCGACCCAGCCGACCAGCAGGGCGAAAAGCACGAAGCCGATGGCCCAACTCCAGCCCTGGGCGCGCAGGGTCAGCCACGGCTCGGTCAGGATGGGATAAACCAGCAGTCCCAGCAGGGAGCCGATGTTCGAAAGCGAGTACAGCCGCGCATAGGATTGGGTCGGGAAGAGACGGCTAAACCAGGCCTGCATCAGCGGCCCATTCGAGGCCAGCATGAAATACGGCAGGCCGACCGAGACCGTCAGCAGCAGGAATAACTGCGGGATGGGCGTCCCTGCACCGATGTCGGGCTTCCAGGCCGCAGACGGGGTGATCGGGGACGGCCAGAACAGCCCCAGGGCCAGCACGAACAGGGCCGCCACCCCCAACAGCGCGGCGTGCATCCTCCCCTGGCGCTCGGCGCGGATGCGGCCGATCAGCCAGTAGGCGTAGGCGTATCCACCCGTCAGCAAAGCCTGAAAGAACAGCATGGCTGTCGACCAGACCGCGGGCGTCCCGCCAAACCAGGGCAGCAGGAATTTGCCGATCATCGGCTGGATCTGAAACAGCAGGAAAGCGGAAAGGAAAATGCTCAATGCAAAGATGATCATGAGGCCTCCATGCACCATTTTATCGCAGGCGAAGGAATGGGCGCCTGCCCGAACCACAAATCAACAAACGGACGCGTCAAAATTCCCGGCGGCGTTCCGCGCGTAATGATCACTTCAAAATTTGGAAGAAGTTGCTGTAATCGTCCGTCCACAGACGCAGAGAAGCGGAGACGCCATCGAGAGGCGCGGATTTGGCCTGCAACGCGGGGATCTGCAGGCTGGCGGGATCGCGCGCAAGCAGAACCCAGATCGAGGAGAAGGCATCCTCATCCATCGATGAAGTCCGATCGATCACCAGCATGGTCAGCCCATATTCCTGCGCCAGTCGCGACAGGACAGGCCGCAAGTCGAGGCTGCGATTCGAGATATGCGCCGCCAGAATTCCATCTGGAGCCAGGTGCTGTAAATAAATGGCAAAGGCTTCCTTCGTCACCAGGTGGACGGGGATCGAGTCGCTGTTGAAGGTGTCGAGCACCAGCACGTCGAAATGCTGGGGCTGACCTTCAGCCAGTTCCCGCTCCAGAGCCAGGCGCGCATCGTCGGTCACGACGGTGACATCCGCCAGGGAGTCCTCCAGGAAGGAGAAGTATCCACCCTGCCCTTCGGCGACGTCCACCACGCTGGGATTGATCTCATAGAAACGGTAGACGTCGCCAGACTGGCCATAGGATGCCAGCGTGCCCGCGCCCAACCCCAGCACGCCCACGCGCAGGCCTTGATCGCGGCGGGGGTGGTTGAGCAGAACCAGGCCGACTCCGCTGTCCTGCACATAATACGTGGTCGGCTGGCTGCGCAGATCAGGCTTCAGGTATTGGATGCCATGCACCGTCGCGCCGTGAACCATGGAATAGCCATCCCCGAGGCCGGTCGACGAGGACCATTCCTTCACGCGCAGGATGCCGTAGAAATTGCGCTGCACTAACAGCGCATCCGAATAACCGTTCATGCCCTGGACGATCCAGGCGATGGCAAGGAAAAAGGCCATCCACAGGACGCCCGCGCGCACCTGCGGCCTGGACTCCCAGCGCGGCAGCAGCGAAACGATCAGGATGACAATGGTCAACAGCCAGGCCAGGTGGAATTCCCAGTAGCCGGTGAAAATACGCGGCGCAACCAGGTTGACGAAGATGCCGCCCAGCGCGCCGCCGACCGAGACCATCAGGTAAAAAGAGGTCAGGTATCTGGCGGAGGGACGCAGCAGGTACAACTCCCCGTGCGCGATCATACAGGCCAGGAATAACAGCAGGCAGTAGACGGCGATCTGGACCCCAAAGCTCAAATCACCCGCATTGCCCAGCACCCACAACATGGCCACGCTGGCCAGCGCAAAGAGCAGGGCATACAAGCGTCGCTGCACCCAGGGTCCATCCGAAAAAGTCAGGATAAACGAGAGCAAATACAGCGCCAGCGGCAGAATCCACAAAAAGGGGATGACCGCCACCTCCTGCGTGATCTGGTTGGTGACCGAGAGCAGGAAGATCGAGGGAGTCGCGCCGAGGATGATCCACAATCCCAGCATGGACAGGGTCGGCTTGATCGTTGCGGCAGATTTGGGGAAGTGGGTTTTAACGCCCCGGGTATGTCCCACACGCAGGGTGATCCAGCCGACCAGCAGGGCGAAGAGCGCGAAGCCGATGGCCCAACTCCAGCCCTGGGCGCGCAGGGTCAGCCACGGCTCGGTCAGGATGGGATAGACCAGCAGTCCCAGCAGGGAGCCGATGTTCGAGAGCGCATACAGCCGCGCATAGGATTGGGTCGGGAAGAGGCGGCTGAACCAGGCCTGCATTAGCGGACCGTTGGAGGCCAGCATGAAGTACGGCAGGCCGACTGAGACCGTCAGCAGCAGGAACAACTGCGGGATGGGTGTCCCTGCGCCGATGTCGGGCTTCCAGGCCGCGGACGGGGTGATCGGGGACGGCCAGAACAATCCCAGGGCCAGCACGAACAGGGCCGTCACCCCCAACAGCGCCGCGTGGACCTTTCCCTGGCGGTCGGCGCGGATGCGGCCGATCAGCCAGTAGGCGTAGGCGTATCCGCCCGTCAGCAGGGCCTGGAAAAACAGCATGGCTGTCGACCAGACGGTGGGCGACCCGCCAAACCAGGGCAGCAGGAATTTGCCGATCATCGGCTGGATCTGAAACAGCAGGAAAGCGGAAAGGAAAATGCTCAATGCAAAGATGATCATGGGGCCTCGGCATTCGATTGTATCGCAGGTGAGTCGGCGCTTGGAGTCCAAAGTCTCCCAACTTTGGACGGTTCAACAACGGGAGTCATTGGACGCCAACCCGCCCGTCATGTACAATCAATCATCATCCAATCTACGCCCTGAGCGCAGTCGAAGGGGCGCGCGGCTCCGCTTACGCGTGCCTGCGCACGGTGCAGGCAGGGCGTAGAATCTGCTGGAATTTATTGCTCGATTAATTTGGAAAAAATACAACAGTCCGCCATTCCAAAGCAGACTGAAGTCCGCATTCCAATCTTCGAAATCCACCGCGAGGGATATGATGAAACGCACACGCTTCCTTATTTTTGTTGGACTATTTCTGGCCCTCCTGCTTGGCGCAGGCATCGGCAAATGGACCCGCCCCGAGAATTTCCAGCTGCTGGGGACGCTGGAATTCGACCCAAAACAAATACCCACCTCGGAGCATAAGGTGGGAGATTTCATTCTCAAGTGGAATGCCGAGAACGGCGGGCAGGTGACGATTGAGCACAAGAATCGCCCTGGTTTTGCCGTCTGGCAATCCATCCCAGGCGAGGCTTTTTTGATGGGCGCGGTCGGCAAGGAGAATGTGACTGAAAACAGGGGCATGTTCAACATGCAGGACAAAATTTCTGTTACTTGCACAACTCAGACCGTCGACAGACTGCGACGTGTGGAAGATTCATTTCCAGAGGTATATTTCTTTATGATTGCAGGCGACCTGAGATGCAGCGATGGAACCACAACGCCGTATCTAATTGGTTTGTTTACTAATACAACAGACGAGGATAGTTCCAAACAATTACTGATTGGAACTGTCATCGACATCGAGAACAAGGTTAACCGTACCATCCTCACCTTTGTATCCAATCCTGACGAACATTTCTTCGGTTTTGGCGAACAGTTTACCTATTTCGACATGCAAGGCCAAAAGGTGCCTATTTGGGTCTCGGAACAAGGTGTGGGGCGCGGCGAAGAACCCATCACAACGGCTGCCGATCTCACCAACGGCGGCGCAGGTGGAAACGCCTTCACAACCTATGCCCCCCTTCCCTTTTACATCACAAACCAGATGAGATCTTTCGACATAATAGCCATAGGATCATATCCACCATTCTCCACCTTCGATCTCAGAGAAAATGATCGCGTGCAAGTGGAAGTGTGGACGCCAAGAGTGTATACCATGATTCGTTCCATCAGCAGCCCCGCCGAATTGATCAAACATCATACAAATCAAAACGGCCGCATGGACGCCCTGCCCGAGTGGGCCTACTCCGCCGCCATCGTTGGGATGCAGGGCGGCACGGACAAGGTGCAGTCGGTCTACGCTGAACTGCAAGCCCGCAATACGCCCATCACGGCCTTCTGGCTCCAGGACTGGGTCGGACAGCGCACCACCTCCTTCGGCAAGCAATTGTGGTGGAACTGGGAGGTGGACTATGACCGCTACCCTGGCTGGGATGAGATGGTCGCAGACTTCAAACAGCAGGACATCCGCGTAATGGTGTATGCCAGCCCCTACCTGGCGGACATCGGCGATTTGAAACCCAACCTGCGCCGCAATCTTTTTCAGGAGGCCAAGGAAAATGGGTATCTCGTCAAGAACCAGGCAGGGGAACCCTATCTCGTCTTGAACACCGATTTCCATTTCGGCATGGTGGATTTCACCAACCCAGACGCGTGGAATTGGTACAAGTCCGTGCTTAAGGAGCAGGTGGTGGGCTCAGGCGCTTCAGGTTGGATGGCCGACTTTGGTGAAGGATTGCCGTATGATGCGGTCTTGTTCAATCAGGAATACACCCAGCCTGGTGAGTTGCATAACATGTACCCTGCCTCATGGGCCAAACTTAACCGCCAAGTCGTCGATGAAACGAACCAGGATCTGGTCTTCTTCAACCGCGCCGCCTTTATCCGTAGTCCTGCCTATGCCACCCTCTTCTGGGAAGGCGACCAGCTTGTCTCGTGGAGCGAGTATGACGGCATCAAATCGGCGGTGACGGGACTGAACACCTCAGGGCTTTCGGGCATGGCCTTCAACCACTCCGACATCGGCGGTTACACCACCATCACCAGCCCGATCAAAAATTATCACCGCTCGCGTGAACTGCTCTACCGCTGGATGGAGATGAACGCCTTCACGCTCATCTTCCGCACGCACGAGGGCAACCAGCCCGACAACAATGTCCAGTTCTACACCGACGACGAGTCGCTGGATACCTTCGCCTACTGGGCCAAAGTCTACGCGGCCTTGTTCGAGTATCGCAAGACCCTGGTGCAGGAGGCCGCCGAAACGGGACTGCCCGTCGCGCGGCATCCCTTCATCCACTACCCCGACGATCCCGAGACCTGGAAGATCACCTACCAGGAATTCATGCTCGGCGCGGACTTCCTGATCGCGCCCGTCACCGATGAAGGCGCGACGACTGTCACCGCCTACCTGCCGCAGGGACGCTGGATCCACCTGTGGACAGGCGCCGTCTACGGCTCCGCGGAAAAGGGCACCTACGTCACCGTCGACGCGCCCATCGGCCAGCCAGGCGTCTTCTACAAGGAAGGCTCCGCCTGGGGCGAGAACCTGGCAGAGCGGTTAAAATTACCTTAATGTCATTGCGAGCTGTGGGTCGAGTAGCGCGAAGCGCGTATCGAGACCAGGCGAATCAACCTCCCAATATTCAACCAGCCACCCGATTGCCCTTCGACTACGCCGCGGAAAGCGCGCGGCTCCGCTCAGGGCGAAAACTCAACACCGAGGTCACATGATGAACAACCTGCAAGCCACCCTGCTCTTCCCCGTCCGTGATGCGGAGTCCCGCAAACAATTTCTGATCGCTTCCGCCATCATGCTGGCCAGCATGATCGTGCCCATCCTGCCCGCGCTGGTGGTGATGGGCTACGGCGCGAAGATCATGCGCCAGATCATCGACGAGGGCCGCGAACCGTCCATGCCCGACTGGCAGGGCAGCGATTGGGGCGCGCTGCTCCTGGAAGGCTTCCGCCTGTGGGCCGTGCGCATGGTCTACACCCTGCCTCTCCTGCTTATGATGGGCTGCGGCTTTGTCTTTATGGCCGTCTCCTCGGGCCTGTTTGTCTCGGCCTCTGAGAGTGACGCCCTTCCTGTCCTGGGCGGATTTGCTTTCCTGCTGGGCTTTGCCATTGTCATGCTGTTGGGCCTGCTGGCCCTGCCGCTGGGTATCGTGCTCGGCGCGGTGGAATCCCACGTGGTCACGAAGAATTCCTTCCAGGCGGCCTTCCAGTTCAAGGAATGGGCGCCGATCTTCCGCAAGAGCCTCGTCCAATTCCTGCTGGCCTACGCGCTCATCATGGCCGTCAGCCTGGCCATGAGTATCGTGATGCAGATCGCCATGATCACCATCGTGCTGATCTGCGTCCTGCCCTTCCTGATGATGGGCCTTTCCACCTATATCGCCCTGGTGATGAGCGCGCTCTTCGCACAGGCCTATGCCGCGGGACGCGCCGCGCTGAACGCGGAGGCCCATGCGTCCGCTTGAAATTGTCATCCCCCTGTTGCTGGCCCTCTACCTGGCCTGGCCGCTCAGCCGAAGTCCGCGCCCCGTGTGGGTGACGCTGCTGCCCGCGCTGGCCCTGGTCGTCACGCTGCTCCATTTTTGGATGGAGGGCTACCGCTGGCAGATGATCCCGCTCTATGGGTTGACTCCGCTCCTCGCGTTGGCGGGGCTGATCGGACTGATCCAGCCGCGGGCCTGGACCATCCCCGCCACCCTCCTCAGCCTGGGCCTGCTGGCCGTTTCGACGGCGCTGCCCATCCTGCTGCCCGTCCCGAGTCTGCCGAAAGTCAGCGGGCCGTATCGGGTGGGGACGCGCTCCTATTACATGGAGGACCCGTCGCGCAGGGAGCTTTACTCGGGCAGGGACGAGCCGCGCCGCTTCCTCATCCAGGTCTGGTACCCCGCCGACCCGCGCCCCGCAGACGTCACCGCCCCGTGGATGAATCACGCCGAGGTCTATGCGCCCGCCATTTCGGATTTCCTGCACCTGCCGCATTACTTCCTCGACCACCTGACCCTGGTCAAGACGCCCGCCTACGCGGATGCGCCGCTGCGCCCCGCGCCCGAGGACGGCTACCCGCTGATCTCTTTCTCGCACGGCTGGAACGGATTCGCCACCCAGAACACGGGCGAGATGATCGAACTCGCCAGCCACGGCTACGTGGTGGTCAGCATCGAACACACCTACGGCGCGCGCATCACGGTCTTCCCCGATGGGACGCTGGCAATGAACAATCCCAGCGCCCTGCCCGAGGGCAAACCCGAGGCGGAGTACGACGCCGCCGCCCGCAAACTGGTCGATCAATGGGCAGGCGACATCGCCTTCACACTCGACTTCATGACCAGCCTCAACGCCGACTCGACCAGTCCCTTCGGCGGCGCGCTCGACCTGAACCGCATCGGCGTGTACGGACATTCCACGGGCGGCGGCGCGGCCATCCAGTTTTGCGGCAGCGACCCGCGCTGTCAGGCCGTGCTCGGCCTCGACCCGTTCATGACGCCCGTCTCGCTCGACGTGCTCGAAAACGGACTCGACCAGCCCGCCTTCTTCATGTTCAGCCAGGCCTGGGCCGATGACGCGGACAGCAAGAATAACAGGCTGTTCCGCGGCTTCATTGCGCAGGTTCCCAACTCACAGGGCGCCGTCTTCATCGACGGCACGCGCCACTACGACTTCAGCGACCTGCCCCTGCTCTCCCCCATCGCCCCGCAGCTCGGACTCAAAGGCCCGCTCAACGGGAAACAGGTGATCAGGATCGTGGATACCTACCTGCTGGCTTTCTTCAACGCCACGCTGCAAGGCCGGTCCAGCGAGTTATTCGATGATGGATTTGGCACGTTTTCAGAAGTGCATCCCATGAAATAGAAAACCCTTGCGAAGGTTTGGACTCACACAATACTTGTCGCACCAAGGACAACATGGCTGTTCAAACCAACGACTCCATCCAAAAGGCAACCTTCGCAAGGTTGAAAACAGAGCGCATCCCATGAAATGGAAACCCTTGCGAAGGTTCGGACTCGCACAATACTTGTCGCATCCAGGCAGTGTAACTTGATAAACCAATGCGTCCGACAGAAGGGAACCTTCGCAAGGGTACAAACAAAATAGGAAAATATGAAATCCAAACTCCGCTCCCTCTCCCCCATCCTGCTCCTGATTGGCATCCTCCTGCTGGCTGTCGCCATGTACACGGACAACACCACCTATAGCTGGGCCAGCGCCATTCTGATCCTGCTCTCCCTCCTCGCGGGCGGACGCTGGCTGAGGCCGCGCCGAAAATGAATCCCATCTCCATTGCAAATGCCGAGCATTACACTTGGGGTGGCGACTGTGACGGCTGGCACCTGCTCCAGCGCGATGACCTGAGCGTCATCCAGGAACGCGTCCCGCCTGGACGGGCCGAGGTCAGGCACTATCACAACGCCTCGCGCCAGTTCTTCCACATCCTTGAAGGGGTTGGTACGATGAGCGCTGGGGAGGAAATGATTACCATGCACAAGGGAGAAGGCATCGAAATCCCGCCGCAGGTTCCGCACCAGTTTCGGAATGAGTCGGAGGAGGAGGTTGTATTCCTGGTGGTTTCGGTCCCGAAGAGTCACGGGGATCGGGTTAATTGCTGAATGTGCCCATGCTGTTGATATGCTTGAAGGCAATAACCAATGAACATGAATGTAATATTCTCTTTTTTTATAAGCATAGTTGTTTGCACTATGCCCCTATGGCTAAATTTTGTCATGATTCCAGTCTGGAATGTTAGAACACGGAAAACAATCCTTGCCAGTCTGTTTATTTTATATAGTTTACTGCCAATCTATCTGCTAATACACTTGAAACCCAATAATTTTGGCGATATATATGCGCCATACATGTTCTCCTGTGTTTATTTCATTCATTGGGCATTCGTAGCTTATACGGTCTATTACCTTTGGATTCGTCAAAAGTAATGAATTTGTTGACGCAGATTAAGAATGAAACAGGAGGCATTGTATGAAGCGGCTTTTCCAAGGGACTGGCTGGTCCAGGCCTTCAGGATAGCCTTTGCAACCTTCTGACAGTCCGCCGCAGGTCCCGCACCAGTTTCGGAATGAGTCGGAGGATGATGTTGTATTCCTGGTGGTGTCGGCTCCGAAGAGTCACGGAGATCGGGTTAATTGCTGAATGGATCCATTCAACAATTCGGAATTTCTTAAAGACTCAATAGATGAAAATTTGGGCTGTAGTGGCGACTTCAGTCGCTTTTCCAGAAGACGCCCGAAGTCGTTACTGCGAAATTTCATCTACTGAGATCCCGCAAGATAAAATTGGAAAGGACGTTTGATATGTGGCCTTGGGTATGGATCATAATGGGAGCAGTTGGGTGGCTTTGGGGCTACTATCGAGCAGGTATTATCAACTTGGAAGGATCGCAATTTATCAGGTCTTTTATTCGCCCACCATTCTTTATTTATCTTTTATGCGGATTGCCGAGCGTGCCAACTAATCCCAAAGGTGTTATTGCCACAAGTTCAGTATTAGGTCAACTACGAAATCAATCTCCTCTCTAATCACCTCGGCTCCACCTCCCTCACTGCGGACACGGACGGGAACAAGGTGCTCGAAATCCGCTATAAGGCCTGGGGCGAAGTCCCCTTTGGGGACACCATCAACGTCCACCAAAGAACGGGTGCAACTCCTTCCCCGTAGCGGACTGTAGTTCCCGCAGCATGTTGACCTTCAATGTAATCACTGTTTTCATATACTTTGTCCCTGTTGAAGGAATGGCTCCATGGAATCCAGTGAGCCATAGCAAACCTGCCCCGCTGCTTTGCAGCCACCCTGACAGATCGCAAGCTGTTTGCACGCTGTACATTTGGCGGGAAATGCGTTGACGAATCCCTTCATTCTCTCAGGAGAAACAAGGGCTCCAAAGGATTCTTCAAACAGATTACCCAGAATCGTCGTTGAGTGATTGCATGGACGAACATTTCCTACTGGATCGAGAGTGTAATAGGCACGTTCGCTGCCTGCCGCGCAATAGCCGAATCTCAAGCGTGGAAATGCGCTTGTATCAATCAAACAAGGTTGAATGGGTATCGAACAAGAGATCGGGATGCCAAACTCCGCCGAAGCGGATTCGGCAACTGACAGAGCTTCGCGCACCTGCTCAATAGACGGGAGTAGTTCATGAAGATACTTCCGCCCGCGTCCACCGGGGTTGAAGCGGTTGAACATGATAGCGCGCGCGCCAAAGGCGAAAGCAAGTTTGATCGTCTCATAAAGATGCCCGATATTCACCCGGGTTGCGACAAAGGCGGTTATAACCCGACCGTGATGTAAACGGACACGAGTCATTGCTGCCAGAACAGAATCCCATGCGCCCGGCGTGGCGGATAGTCGGTCATGGATTTCCCGTTGATGGCTGAGCAAAGGCAATTCAAAGAGTGCAACGCCATGATCTATTAGCGAGATGGCAGTTTGCTCATTGAGCAAACGCCCATTACTGATGATCGTGGACTGAATATACCGTTCGCGAAGAAAATCGAGCAGGATGGGCAAGTCCGCGCGCAACAGCGGTTCGCCTCCAGTTAAAGTGACGTGATGGCAATCAGTTTCCTCCAATGCTTTGGCAAGCAACTGTAGAGTCTGTGTTGTATTAAGTTCGCCACGCGGATAATGTATGGGAGGCGACGGCGGTTCTCCCTGCCAGACGTTGTAACAATGCAGGCAGGCATGATTGCAGCGTTGTGTGACCTCGAAGATAAGCGACTGAAGGTGAGGTTTGGCACTCATTTGCCTGTCAACAAATCCAGAATGAAGTGGGCAGCATCTTTGGCTTCGGGAGTTAACTCCAATTCAAGTTCTTCAAAGGATGGAACACGCTGCCCACCCACCTGGCTTTCCCTTAAGAGTCGATCGTAGAGCGCCTCCACCTCCTCATCGTTAAGATCATAGAATGCCAGGTCATGTTCAAGCGCGGACTGCGCACTCGCCAGCGTTGCTGGATCAATCGTACCCTGCGCCGCGATTTGAGTGAGAACCTCGGACTGTTTAACAAGAACATCTGCACTGGACGGAGCATAATCCACAATCATGGGCTCATAGCACGTTATCGGCACGTTCAAACGCCAAACGTGATAAACCGCTGCTTCATAGGATTCCTGTACCAGGTCAGCAACAGAAACGGAAATCTCTCCTGAAGCCACCAATTCATCCAGTGCGGCGCGGTGGTCAGCGGTCATCTGCTGACCGAGAGCGTTATCCGCGTTTTCCTCCGCTATGGTCTTTTGCGAAAGTTCACCAAAGCGCAGCCAGCCAAGGCGCAAGCGTTCTCTGGCGGGGATGGATGATAAGGTGGGAGGCAGGTCGGTAGGCGCAATTGGCTCATAGCAGGTCTGCGCAGGCACTTCGGGGACAATTCTGCTACAGCGTGTCAGTAGCGTGGAGGCTACGGTTACGCCAAACAATTTCATAAAATCCCGTCGTGTAAGAGACATTTTTCCTCGCCTTTCTGGCTGAAGTTTTGCCAATGCATTGACGACGCAGTGAAATGGTTGGTTCCCCAATTTATTCCCACCCCCGTAATGGACTGGGGCCTGATACGGGCGGGAAGTACGCCCGCCCTACTCGACCACCACTCCCGCAACAAATTGACCTTCGCGATCATACTCGAACCAGCCTTGCTTGTTTCCTGTTGAAATCAACGCTCTCAACCTTCCAGCCAGCATTTGCCCATGCACGCGCGTTGACGTGGTTGCCTTCTGTCTCATGATCCCACCATCTCCGGTCTTCATACGCGGACGCTGTCAACTTATCATTCAATATTTTTTCGATTTGCTTGAAAGAAAGAACGACTTCTTTTTGACTTGCAGGTAAATCACGCAAGTAATTTTCGAGCGGAGTATATTTGCCAGCCATATTTATTCCTTTCTTTATAATTCACCTTTGAACGCCCACTCCCGATGGTCGCACCTTCGGCGGACGGTAACAACGTCCGCCCAAAGAACGGGCGCAACTCCTCTCCCGTAGCGGACTGTAACTCCCGCAGCGACGCGCCAGCACCCATCCTCCTCCAAATACGACAGGCAAGCGCTTTATTGACATTCATACTTTCAATGTCGTATTTGGGGGAGGTGCCGAAGGCGGAGGGGGCTGCTTTCACAACTCTCCCTTGAACACCCTATCCAGCACGGACGGCAGCAGCGCGGACAATTCCTCCCCCGTAGCGGACTGTAACTCCCGCAGCATGTTGATCTTTGCCTGCAAGCCATCCATATAGGGGATAATACCATTTTGATAATATATTTCTGCAACCCAATGCCTTTGAATGCACTCAAGTGCTTTTGACGATTTCAGCTATCCAAAAATCATCCTCATTTCTCTTACTGAAACCAGTCACCTCCTGTTGATCGGAAGTAAGTTCTTTGCTACCCACAGGATGAGAATGAAGTGCAACTTTTGTGCGAGAATGGATTAACCTAATCTTATCTCCTACAGTCCAATCTTCTCCATTCTCTGCTTCTATTTGCCAATTATCATCCAAGTTTCCAATACCATTGTTTTCGGGAGAGAATGCAGTTACTTCCTGCTGCTGTGTCAAAGGCGAAGTATATCCAGGATGTGAATGAAGATTTTTTCTTGTGTTGAGGTGTTCCAGTCTAATGATGTCGTTATTCTTTACAGGAGTACCTTTGTTGAAGAATTCATCTCTGCCATGTGCTCCTTTGACAATCCAATAATCATTTTCGTCCATGCCGCCAAATCCCGTAACTTGTTGTTGCTTGGATGAACCTTCGTGGGAATAATCAATATTATGAGAATGTAGCGCGACATTAGTTTTAGAATGTAATAGTCTTATGGTGTCTCTATACTTAACAATGGTTTGAGATTTAGGTTCACTGGCGCTATTGCTTTCTTTATTGACGACTTGATTGTTGGTTTTATATTCCAAATAGGTAAAAAAGAAACCAAAGCCAATGAAGGTAATGCCTAATAGTAAGAGCGCCACTCTTCCGAATACGTCTGGGGTCTTGTAGGTAAACGCGCCTACTGTAAAGTCTGATGCTGCGCCAAGGATAATTAATATTGCGCCAATAACGAGCGCGGCTATTGAGTTTTTGCTGAGAATTGCTTTAAAAGCATCCATATTAGAAACTCCTTGTTTTTATTTTGAACGCTGATATTCAAAGTACTTTCTCATAGTTCACGTTTGAAAGCCTTATCCAAAACACTCGGTAACAGCGCGGACAATTCCTCCCCCGTAGCGGACTGTAACTCTCGCAACGTTGATTTGTGCGATTTTAATATAAACGGAGCAGCCTATTTCAGTGACCAAATTCTTAATCCATTATTGTCATAAATTACCAAATTACCATCGTTTTGAACTTCAAAAGTATATGCTTTTGCTGGAGATTTTACAGAAGTGCTTGTGTCCCAGATGTATACAGATTTTGCGTATAACACCAAGTTCCCATCAGCTTGAATCACAAGTTGATCTGCATTGCTTCCTTCTGTTTTTGTTTTCCAGATAACTTTACCATTCGAGTAAAGGGTTACAACGCCGTTTTTGAGTTTTAGCATATGCTGGCCATTAGAGGAGACTAATGACTGCCCATCAAAAAGACTGTTGCGGAAAGCATCTGATGTAATTGATGAATATATTGGTGATTCTGTATTCTCTGCCACATCATTAGAGCTGCTGGTAGGCGGTTTTGGGGTTGAAAGTAAATCCGTCACGCTTATCTGCGGATATAAAAAATAACCATATATCCCAATTCCAACAAAAACAAGACCCAGTATTCCCAAAAAGAACGACTGAAAAAAAGTAAGCTTGACATTGATCTCTTTAATGCTAATATTCCGCACTATGGCAAAAACAATTAAAATTGCTCCAACAAGAAATGAGAAACTCGGTAGGGTCAAATCCTTAATAGCATTCATTTCTATGTACTCCTTTGTGATTGAATCATAACTCTCCCTTAAACGCCCTATCCAGCACGGACGGTAGCAGCGCGGACAATTCCTCCCCCGTAGCGGACTGTAACTCCCGCAGCGACGTGCCCCCACCCAGCCTCCCCCAAATACGACATGGAAACTCTTTATGACCACCAGAATTTTGGTAGTCGTATTTGGGGGAGGTGCCGAAGGCGGAGGGGGCTGCTTTCACAACTCTCCCTTAAACGCCCTATCCAGCACGGACGGTAACAACGCGGACAATTCCTCTCCCGTAGCGGACTGTAACTCCCGCAGCGATGTCAGCCGCACTTGAACTTTAGTGTTGATTATCTCTCGTTTCATTCATACTCTCAATTCCCCTTCCCCTAAATCCGCACTTTGGATTTGGGGGAAGGACGGGATGGGGGTCACAACTCTCCCTTAAACGCCCTATCCAGCACGGACGGCAGCAACGCGGACAATTCCTCCCCCGCAGCGGACTGTAACTCCCGCAGCGCGTTGTCATTGGTTATCATTTTGCTTTTCCAAATACCAGTTGCCATCAACTCATTTCCTATAAGTCTCATTTTGCACGAATTTTAAGCAGCGTGTTTAGTTGGTAGAGAGTTTCGTCTGGCATCAGACGATTGTCTGCCATTACAAGCGAGCTTATTAAAGACTTTGTTTTATCAAGACCACCATACTCTTTGATGAGACGGGTGCTATTTGGATAATGCCATTGATTATTTAGCCAGACTGCTGCAACTAATGCCAACCATTCCGCGTGTCTTCTGTAGAATGATATTTCCTGTTTGTTTTTAATTTGGCTCTCTCGTTCGCGATAAGAAACTATCCATGACCGACAAAGCAGCCAGTCATCGACGATTGAGTCACCATAAAGTGCCAACAAGAGCTGAAGTGGTAAAAGCCCTGAAAAGGCAGCAGCACCGAGTCTCTCAAGCGCCACTCCAATTTCAAATGCTGTAGCATTCTGCCAAGTATTCCTTTTATCAACCCGCGATTCTTCGTTCCATAGTGTTGGATTTTCTGAGAATTGTTTCCAGCCATGTGTCTTCGCAGCCCTAAGCTTGCTTACAATTTTATTTTTTATTTTTGGCGCGTTTGTAGATTGAAAGTCTCTATCGGCATATTCTTCTTTGATAAACTTGCTTAGACCTGTAAGATCAAGTGATTGGCGTGCATTCGAAACCGATCTATTTGCTGCTTTTGTAGATCTCCATGCAAAAGCCACCGAAATTAGTGCTATCAATAACGAGATTATTGGGGTGATTTCCAAAATGATATTCATAGTTCACCTTTGAACGCCCTATCCAGCACGGACGGTAACAACGCGGACAACTCCTCCCCCGCAGCGGACTGTAACTCCCGCACCGCCGCCAGCCGCACTTGAACTTTCGTGTCGATTGTCTCTTGTCTCATATACACTCTCAATTCTCCTTCCTCCACTTGGGGGAAGGACGGGATGGGGATCACAACTCTCCCTTAAACGCCCTATCCAGCACGGACGGCAACAATGCGGACAATTCCTCCCCCGTAGCGGACTGTAACTCCCGCAGCGCTGCCAGCCGCGCTTGGACGCTATCGAGATACGCCACGATTCGCCGCTGTTCGTCGAGCGGGGGAACGGGAATTAGAATACTTCCAAATAATCCAGAACGTAATCTCGGCAACAATAAATTGTGAGTAAGTTCAATTGCTCTTTCCAAGAAAACTGGACTTCGCATGAAATGAGCCAGATAACTTGTGTCAATTATTTTTGGATTTGGTCGAATTACATATTGATCAACAGAACAAATGCCTTCGCAATCTGCAATCCAAACTTTATTCAAGTATGGACGCAAATAGCCATAAACAATTTCGCCAGGGGAAAAATAGAATTTTCTTCCAGTCAAATCCTCAGCACGAACATTATCTTCACTAATTCTGCGGCCAGTATTTGATTCAATGTGTTGCAAACCAATGAACTGAATCTTGCCTGATTTCCCATCTGTTGGGCGAATTAGGTCAAGTCTAAAAATAAAAGTATTACCAATCGGAATCGGTTTGTTTTTGTCTACAAGTTCAGTAAATACCTTGTTAGCCATACTTGCAGAGTATTTCACTGTTTCTTCACTTGCATCATCCCGCAGAGATTGCGCCTTTTCGATGCGAATTGCAAGGGCTTCGACTCGCTCTACGATACGGCGCTGTTCATCTAAGGGCGGAATAGGAATTTCAATTTCAAGAAACTTCTCGGGACGAATACGGTTTTTGCCACTTGTCCCTTGCGACTTTTCATCACAGGCTTGCCAGAACCATTTCGTTTTCGTCATCCAATGGAACCATCTTGGATCTAATTTTTTTTGGTCAGGCGCAAATGTAGGAAATTCACCTGAACCAAAACAACCTGAAAGTTTATCGGATACAACCGCTACACTTCCATTTCTTGCCCAAATCTTGTTTACAACAATGTCACCGCTTTCAACACGCGATAGAGTTGCGTATTTTGTTTGACTACCGTCAATTGATTCGCGTTCATACGCGCCTTGCCCCCAAAGGCGAACGCCAATCTGCCGATAAGTTGTGCCAGCCATTGGTACTTCGGCGCGTTCAATTGGTTTTACAACCTCGCCAATGCTTGCAGTTTGCCAGCCGTTTGTCATCACAACTCTTTCACCAACAAACTCTTGATTTCATCCATCAAATCAGCAATCTGCTTCTCTTTGGAAATGATGCTTTCCGCCAATTCGTGTGGCGGTAGGTGCGCTAAATCTTCTTTGCCATTCGGATTCTTGATATCAAGATTGACCGAGAGCAAGTTCTTATTCTCATCATATTTCAAAATATCATCTGCGCTTACTTTCCACGCGTGTTCATTTTCAATACGAGCATCCCACCACTCAATCAGCGGCGAAAACTCCTCGAACTGCAAGGGGCGTGTCTTGGTATAGTTCTTCACGCCTTCGGGAAGAGAATGCTCATAGTACCAAATCTCAGTTGTCGGCTGGGTGCGAGCGAAGAAGAGTAAATTGGTCTGAAGATTGGCATAAGGCGCGAAGACTCCGTTTGGCAGGCGGACAATCGTATGCAAATCAAAGTTCCGCAGCAGTTGTTCCTTGATCCGCGCCGAAACGCCGTCGCCGAATAAAAATCCATTCGGCACCACCACGCCGCAGCGTCCGCCGTGTTTCAGCGAGCGCATCACGAACTGCATGAACAGCAGCGCGGTCTCGCTGGCGCGCAGCGACTCGGGGAAGTTCAACTGGATGCCCGCCTCCTCCTCGCCGCCGAAGGGCGGGTTGGTCACGATCACGTCAAAGCGGTCTTTCTCCCCGATCTCGTTTAGCGGGTTCTTCAACGCGTTATCGCGGCGGATGTTCGGATTCTCGACGCCGTGCAGCAGCAGGTTCATCGTCCCGAGCAAATACGGCAGCGGCTTCTTCTCCACACCGTACAACGTCTCGCTCTGCAACTTGATCTGGTCTTTGGAATTCTTCGCCAGCGGCTTGAGATATTCATACGCCTCGACTAAAAATCCGCCCGTGCCGCACGCGGGATC
>JACRBN010000003.1 GCA_016213105.1 Chloroflexota bacterium | reverse complement strand
CCTTTGGTTGGTTGGGTCGCTATCGCCGATTGGCTCGCGATTATGAACATACAACCTTATCCAGTGAAACCATGACCTATATTGCCAGCGTTCGCCGTATGCTCAAGCTGGTGGCTACCTGACTTTTCATACACTCTCTAAAGCGATTTCATATCTCTAATATTTCTTCGGCAATAACAAGCGGTATACAGAAAGATAATTTCTCTCCTCAGTGGCGCGACACAGTAAAGATGTTCCTTGAACGTATCGAGAAAGAGACTTTTAATGAGCCTGTTGCGATTGAATTGGCAGATTTCTTGAAAACCAAGAAAGATGAAACTCTTGAACTTATTAAATGGACTGAACAGTTCGCGCAAATGCTACTGAAACAACTTCCTGAATTTGTTTTGTGCCACGCCGATATTCATGGGTGGAATCTTCTAATTGATAATAATGAAGCACTTTACATGGTTGATTGGGACACGCTCATATTTGCTCCTAAAGAACGAGATTTGATGTTTATTGGTGGTGGTCTTGGCGATAGCGGATATACGCCACAGGAAGAAGAAACCATGTTCTATCAAGGATATGGGCAAACAAATATTAATCAAATTGCGATTGCATATTATCGTTGCGAGCGTATTATCGAAGATATTGCGGTATATTGCGAACAAATCTTTTTATCAGACGAAGGCGGGGAAGACCGAAAAAAGTCTCTTGAAAATGTAAAGTCAAACTTCCTACAAAACGGTACAATAGAGACAGCATATCAGTCAGCGCGTCTTAAGGCATAGAGCCGCTGAACAAAGCATGCGCCTGACGTGTGGGATTCTGCGGCATTTTCGAGCATTTCGCGCAGCGTGGCTTCGAGTTTTTCCTGCTCCCAAACAGGATCCACGCCCGCCTGCACGCAGGTCAATGTCAAGCCGGTGGCCCGCTGACGATAGGAAATATGCCGTGAAAATCCTGGTATGTCCTTTATCTAAGGTAATGAGCATGGTTGCCCTCCATTCACCAGAGAGAATCGTTAGCTTGCTCGATCCGAATTACGCGTTCCCCGAAACTGGCCCTGCATATCTCAGCCGTCATCTTCAGCTTGCCTTCCACGACATTCATGTTTCCGCTGAGGATCAGGTCCTGCCCGCAGCAAAGCATATGGATTTGTTGCTGGACTTTCTTTCCCTTTGGAGTCGCAAAGCGCCCATTCTCATTCACTGTCGCGCTGGGATTGGGAGGTCGACTGCGGCGGCGTTCATTACGGCATGCCTTCACAATCCACACGCAGATGAGTTAGATGTTGCATTAGCGTTACGACGAGCCTCTCCACTCGCACGACCAAATGAAACGCTTATCAAATTGGCCGACACGGTGATGGGTAGAAATGGAAGGATGAGTAACGCAATCACGGAAACAGGTCGCGATTTGTCCTGGATTGAAGTAAATGAAAGGTTAAGGATTCATGACGAGGGCATCCCATTCGAATTGCCAGCCATATTCGAGTCATCAGTATTAGAGTGAAAGCTGCTTATGTCAGATGCGTACCACCGATAAATCACACCGCCAAGGGTGGGACGATCCTGGTCACAGGCAGAGTCCATATCCGCCCCGGCGCCACAGCCCACAGGGCTGGTCCGCGAACGCAAGCCATCAACTGCATAAATTGAGAAGTGTGTAGACATGAAACCGAATCAAATTGAAGAAGCGATCGAGCAAATTCGGTTGTTGCCCAACGCCCAGGTGGATTGTGGAACGGAACAGGGGCAGGCCCACTTTTTCGCCCAGCTCAGAAACCATTCATCCACGCCTGTGATGCCTGAACTGCCATTTGACTGGTATGTTACGGAGACTGACAAATGTCTTGTGCAGATCGAAAATCTAATTAGACCGTATTCCTTGCCAGCCGATTATCTATCGTTTTTAAGGCTCCACGGTGGGATTACAATTTCCAATGAAGATTCCGCTTTCGCCTCTTTAGGTTTTGGCCCCATGGCCGAAGAATGGTATCCATACCTTGTAGGCAGGGTTGGATATTATGAAAATGGGTTTCTAAAAATAGGCGTTCTACGATTTCGTAATCCTGTTGAACATGGTTTTTTGTATGTTTCCTTCTTTCTGGATCTTGGTAACAGAATTCAACGCCACTGCATTATTGGAGTGTCCATGTGGCAGCTTGGAGAGCTGAATTTACAAGACGTATTTCGAGAACCACAGTCCTGTTCATTTTGTTGGTCGATGATTGCGGATTCTTTCGCCGAATGGCTTCAAATCGCGGCAGCGACCGAAGGAAGGTTCAGGTATTTATAACCCCGATCGCAAAGCGTGGCCGACAAAGCGCACCTGACTCTTCGACACTCCTCTGGGTCGCAGAGCGGGCTGCGCTTCAGTTTTTTCCACCCGCTCAAGGTTCCCCTTCCGCCCCCAGCGCCACCATGCCCCAGGGCAAGGCAAACCGTTAATGGCCGCCAGTCCATGGTTTCAAGTGAGTTTTCAAAAATAAACTGCACACTTTTGGAGATAATTATCCCAAAATCTCATAAGGATAATATAAAGTTCATGGTTTCCCTTCCTTGCAGGATAGCCAGATTGCAAGATCCATCATTTGAAATTCATCTTGTCGGAAAAAACTATGCCTACCATCGCTGAATTGGAAGCTCAACTGGAAAGCGCCGCAGATCAGCAGACCAGGATAAACCTACTCTCTGATATCGCCTGGATGTCACTGCTACACGATCCAGAAAAAGCGCGTGCTCTTGCCGAGCAGGCCTATCAATTGTCTACAAGCGGCGATTTTGAGCAGCAACCGTATTTGGCGGGATTGGCAGGCAGTTTGCGCAGTCTGGCCGCCTGGAACGGTGATGCAGGGAATTACGATCTGGCTTTGTCACAATCCCTGCGGGCACTTGAAATACTGGAAGGACTTCAAGATGAAAAGAAGGAAATCACCCTTCTTAAAATCAATGTATTAGGGGACGCCAGCTGGGCATACCGCAGCCTTGGCGATTATGTAGCCGCAACAGAATGTGCAATGAAGGGAATAAAACTCGCCCAGGCAGTGGGCGATCGACTGCACGAATCTGGAATGCTCAACGTCCTCAGTGTGATTTACGCCGAGTCAAATGATCTCACCGCCGCGCTGGAAACAAGCCTGCAGGTTTTGCTGCTTCAACGCGAAGGGGGGACAATACGGAGCAGAAGCCTGGCGCTAAACAACCTGGCCATGACATACCTTGAGTTAGGCATGGGCGACCAGGCCCTGGAAGCCTGCGAGGAATGTCTTCAGCTGGCCCGCGAGAATGGGATCGAAGCAATGGTCATAACGGCACTAAGTACGATGGGGGAGATCCATCTGGGAATAAAGGATTTTGTTAAGGCTGAAGATTTTTTGTTGCAGGCATTAAAGTTGGCGCGTGAGAATAACAAGGGCCCGGATGAACTGCAATGCCTGCTGAACCTGGGAAAGGTTTATCAATACAAGCAAAATGATGAGGCCGCGCTTTCCACCTTTCAGAGCGCATTATTCCTCAGTCACACATCAAATGATCGCCGCGGAGAGTTTCAAAGTCACCAGCTGCTGTCCGAAGTATATGAAAAACAACGGGAGTTTGAGCACGCCTTCCAGCACTATAAACAGTTTCACGTGCTCAAGGAGACTGTTTTCAATGAGGAGACAGCCAAACGCCTGGCAGGGCTGAAAGTCATTCACCAGGTTGAAACCAGCAAAAGAGAAGCGGAGATTCATTATCTGAAAACCATCGAATTAAAACGGGAGATCGAAGAGCGCAAAAGTGCACAGGATTCTCTGCAAAAACTGGCCAGCCTTGATCCGTTAACAGAGGTGCTCAATCGGCGTGAATTGTTTATCCTGGGAGAGCAGGCGCTCGAACAAACATTGCAGAGGGAACAACCCTTCTCAGTGATCTTGTTCGACATCGACCATTTAAAAAGAATTAATGATACATACGGACATGCCACCGGTGACCAGGTGCTTATTCATACGACTAAATTGGTGCGCGAAAGCCTGCGGCAGGGTGAAATCATCGCGCGGTACGGTGGGGACGAGTTTGTAATCCTATTACCGGGCAGCAATTGCGCCCAGGGCTGTGAGATTGCTGAACGCTTGCGCAAAAAAATGGACTCCCAGGGTATTATTGACGGAAAGGATGACCTGCACATCACCATCAGCATTGGGATTGCTGAACTCAACCATGCAAGCGATGCCCCTCTGGAAACATTGCTTGCCTGCGCCGATCAAGCCCTGTATGTAGCCAAGCAGGCTGGCCGCAATCAACTGGCTATTTACTCAGAGTCACTTTCGTAAAATCAGCTGCGCCCCAGCGCCGCCGTGCCCGCAGGGCCTGTCCGTGATCCCCCTTGGGAAGATCCCCTTCAGAGACGTTGACGAAAACCTTTGGGCAGTTTCGCAGGAAAGAAGGATCATAAAATGATGACGATCATGATTAGATGGCCGGTATTATCGAGTATGTCCCCGCCAACCATGGCGGAGATCCGTAGGCCGCCTTCCTGGGACTTCTCATGATCGCTGCACCCTTTCGGAACCAGGGATTGGGGAAGGCGGTGGTCGCAGCGATGGAAAATGAGATCAGGAAGGATGCAAAAATAAACACGATCCTTTCGGGAGTTCAGGTGAATAACCCCCAGGCGGTGCAATTCTGGCAAAGGAACGGGTATCGAATTGTCAGTGAACCGAATCTGCTGCCCGATCAAACCATCATCGTCGATCTGCGAAAAGACCTGGATCGGGTGGAAATTTTTCCCACCGTACAATAATTTGGGAATTGGATATAGGGAACGCCAACATGACAAAAATACTTCTTCGCACTATTATCCTGATCGCCCTGTCCGCCTCTGTGTCCTCCTGTGGAAACCTGGCGGAGCAATATCCAGACGCCGAGATCACCGAGACAGAGGCGGGAAACACGCTCATCGTCACCGAGGATTTTACGGCGATGATCCTGAGCAGGGAATTTATGGAAATTGAAGCCCCGTGGGTTTCTCCATCAGAGTATTGGACACCCTCAGTCGGCCAAATCTTCGAAATAGAATCCAACCTCGCAGAGTACCTGGCGCAACATGGCGACGGTTTCAATTCAGGGCGCGCCCCAGACAAAGAGAAGCTTTCCACCTACGGTCGGCAATATATCGGTTGGATCAACGCAGATGGGGAATTTATTCTCGGCTCCTTCTTCTGCGCACATCACATGGAAGAATCTGATTGGCAAAATCAAGTGGTGTCGGTATATGGCGGGGGGGATTGTTACTTCGGGATATGGTGGGATCCGAACACGCGGGAAATCATGATCGCACGCGCAAACAGTCCAAAGTAAATAGGACCAGGAGCTAAATTTCAACATGAACAACGGGCTATTCTTCATTCTCGGCAACCTGCTTGTCGTTTCAGGGGTGCTGCTCCTCCTGGGAGGGGTCTTCGCCTGGCTGCGCGCGCAGCGCAAGTATTCCGCATGGATCAGCGAGGACGGCGTGGTCACCAGCGTCGTTTCGCACTCCATCGGCGCTGCCAATTTCCACTTTTATCCTGTGGTCGAGTTTCGAACCAAAGCGGGAAAGATAATCAGCTTCGAATCGGAGTTGGGGTTTTACCCCGCAAAGCACAAGCCGGGGCAAACGGTTTCGGTCTGGTATGATCCAGCCGATCCCGGGCGCGCCATGCTCGATCTGGCCGCCGCAAAATGGACAACTCCGCTTGCGTTGGGAGTTTTTGGCGCAATTGCCGTCCTCATTGGGGGGATCATCCTGTCTGTCATGTAGCTGCAAGAGCGGAATTCGCAGACTTCCGAAGTATGTGGAAGGAGTCGCGGGTGTGCAGGGCTGTGCCCCTCACCCATCCCCGGCCCTTCCCTCTCCCCAAAAATGGGAGAGGGAAGGGAGAACAGCAGACTTCCGTAGCCCACCAGTTGTGATATTTTCCACAACTCACCAACCCATTCGCCATTTTTCCGTATACAATGTGTATGCCGCGCTCATAAAGCGACAATGCACACAAATACGGAGCGTTGAATGGAAGCCTTGCTTGCAATTGAAGTCTTGAACCTGCACAAGTCCTTCGGGGAGAATTTGGCCGTGCAGGGCGTCAGTTTCGAGGTGGGCCAGGGCGAGATATTCAGCCTGCTCGGCCCGAACGGGGCCGGGAAGACCACCACCATTTCCATGCTGTCCTGCCTGCTGCGGCCCGACCAGGGCGACGCGCGCATCATGGGCCACTCCATCCGCAGCGACGGGACGGGCGTCAAGTCGGCGCTGGGGGTGGTGCCGCAGGACATCGCCCTGTACGAAGACCTGACCGCGCGCGAAAACCTGTCCTTTTGGGGCAAGATGTACGGCCTGCGCGGCGCGGCGCTCAAGAAACGCGTCGATGAGGTGCTGGACGTGATCGGCCTGCGCGAGCGCGCCAACGAACGGGTCGGCAAGTACTCGGGCGGCATGAAGCGCCGCGTCAACATCGGGGTGGCGCTGCTGCACAAACCCAAGGTTATCTACATGGATGAGCCCACGGTCGGCATCGACCCGCAGTCGCGGCGCAACATCCTCGACAGCGTGGTGGCACTCAAGGAGCAGGGCATGACCGTGCTCTACACCACGCATTACATGGAGGAGGCCCAGGAACTCTCCAACCAGGTCGGCATCATGGACCACGGCAAAATGATCGCCTGCGGCACGCACGAGGAGCTGGTCAAGCTGGTCGGCGGGCAGACGCGCATCGACCTGACCCTGAGTGTGGATCCGCTCAAAGTCCTGGAGGCCTGGCAGGGCATCGAGGGGGTGGAGCACGCCTCGGTCGAGGACGGGCAGATCTGTCTGCTCGTGGCCGACAGCAACCTGGTCCTGCCGCGCCTGTTCGAGGCGGCCACCCGCCAGTCGGCGCGCATCACCTCGGTCGACATCCGCGAACCCAACCTGGAAGCGGTCTTCCTGCATTTGACGGGGCGAGCATTGCGTGATTGATGTCATTGCGAGGGTGCTTCGCACCCTCGCAATAACGGGAAAGTACTTTATGAAAGCCTTCGACATCGCATTCAAAGATATGACCCGCTCCTTCCGCAGTTTCTTTGCGGTGGTCTTCATGTTCGTCGTGCCGCTGATGGTGACGGGCATGTTCTACCTGATGTTCGGCAACATCGCCCAGAACGGCGGCTTCGATCTGCCCAGGACAGCGGTCGTCATCGCGAACCTGGACGAGGGCGGGCCTGAGTTCCAGGTCAACCCGAAGAACATCCCGGGCGGGCGCGAGGCCAGGACGATGGGCGACCTGGTGGTCAGCATCCTCGAAAGCGAGGATCTGGCCGACCTGGTGGAGGTCAGCTTCGCCGCCGACGCCAAATCGGCCCGCGCCGCCGTCGACACCCAGCAGGCGCAGGTGGCGCTCATCATCCCGCCCGATTTCTCCGAACAGTTCGCCGACATCGAGGAGGGCCAGGCGGTCATCGAGTTCTACCAGGACCCCACCCTGACCATCGGCCCCGCCGTGATGCGCTCCATCCTCGACCGCTTCATGGACGGGATGGGCGGCGTCAAGATCGCGGTCAACGTCTTCCTCGAAGACGCCGACCTGGAGGATTACGCCCAGACGGGCATCCTCGTCGAGCAATACCTGGACGACTCACTGGCCCAAAGCGAGGATGCGGAAGCCGAACTGCTGGAGGTGCGCGCGCCCGCCAGCGCCCCGCAAAGCCAGGACGAAAGCAAACAAAACCTGCTGCTGACCATCATCGGTCCCATCATGGGCGGGATGATGGTTTTCTACGCCTTCTACACGGGCGCCTCCACCGCGCAGAGCATCCTCAAGGAGGAGGAGGAACGCACCCTGCCGCGCCTGTTCACCACCCCCACCCCGCAGGCCACCATCCTGACCGGCAAGCTGCTGTCCGTCTTCCTGACCGTGCTGGTGCAAGTGACGGTGCTCCTGATCGCCGCGCGGCTGTTCTTCGGCATCCAATGGGGCGGTCTGGCTTCCGTGGTCCTGGCGGCGGCGGGCATCGTCCTGAGCGCCTCCTCGTTTGGCATCTTCGTCAATTCATTCATGAAGGATACGAAACAAAGCGGCGTGCTCTTCGGCGGCGTGCTGACCGTGACGGGCATGATGGGCATGATCAAGATCTTCGCCATGAACTCGCCCATCGCCAAACAGATGGGTGACACCATCTCGCTGCTGGTGCCGCAGGGCTGGGCCATCCGCGGGCTGATGCAGTCCATGCAGGGCGAACCCGTTGGCGTCGTGCTGGTCACGACCCTGGCGGCGCTGGCCTGGAGCGCGGCCTTCTTCGCCATTGGCGTCTGGCGCTTCAATCGGCGTTACGTGTAGGAGCAGGCCATGATCCGCATCCTCGATATTGCCTTCAAAGACCTCCTGCAATTACTGCGGGACTTCAAGACCTTCATGTTCCTGCTGATCATGCCGATCCTGTTCACCTTCCTGTTCGGCTACGCCTTCGGCGGCTTCGGCGGCGGCGGGGATTCGCGCCTGCCCGTGGGCTACCTCTCGCAGGACAACCACTGGGTGACTGACTCGCTGCACGAGCTGCTGTCCGAATCGGAGTTGATCTCGCTCAACGAAAACGTGTTCCTCTCCCAGGCCGACCTGGAACAGAGGGTCGCCGACGGGGACCTGGCCGCCGTTATCATCGTCCCCGACGGCTACGGGCGGGCCATGCTCAAGAACAAGAGCGCCCGCCTGATCGTCATCGCCGACAGCGACTCATCGGCCTGGACCAGCATCGAAGCGGAACTGCTGAAGATCTCCAGCCGCCTGGACAGCGCCGTACGCACGGCCACCATCATCGAGCGCCTCGACGCGGAGCGCATGCCCTTCGATTACGCCTTCGAGCAAAGCCTGGCCGCATGGAAGGATCCGCCCATCGCCGTCACCGAGACGAAGAGTCCCGCCGTGGAAAAGACCAGCGACTCGGGCGCGGCCCTGGCGCACACCGCTCCGGGCATGATGCTGCAATTCGCCATCGCGGGCCTGTTGACTGCGGCCCAGATCATCGTCACCGAACGCAAGTCGCGCACCCTGCAGCGCCTGCTGACCACCTCCACGCGCCGCATCGACGTGGCGCTGGGGCACTTCCTGGCCATCTTCCTGCTGATCTTCACCCAATTCCTAATCCTGATCACCTTCGGCCAGTTGGCCCTAAAGGTGGACTACCTGCGCGAGCCGGCGGCCATCGCCCTGGTGGCCTTCAGCGCGGCGTTGTGCATCTCGTCCCTCGGCCTATTGATCGGCATCATCGCGCAAAGTGAGGAACAGGCCATCAGCTTCTCGCTGATCCCCATGTTCGTCTTCTCGGGGTTGGGCGGAGCCTGGGTGCCGCTGGAATTTACGGGCGAAACCTTCCGCGCCATCGGGCACGTCTCACCCGTGGCCTGGGGCATGGATGGCTTCGAGAACATTGTCGCGCGCGGGCTGGGCTTCGACTCGGTGCTGCTGCCCGCCGCCGCGTTGATGGGCTACGCGCTGTTGTTCTTCAGCATCGCCGTGTGGAGGCTGTACGCGGCAGAGGAGAAATAAGAGCAGCATGAAACCTGCGGATGATCCCGACACAGACTACAAGGCCCTCGTTCAACAGGGCTACGATCAATGCGCCGCCGCCTACGAGAACGCGCGGCGCAGCGAGTCCAATCCCGAACTCGACCTGCTGATGGAACAACTGTCCCCGGGCGCGCGCGTCCTCGACGTGGGCTGCGGCGCGGGGGTACCGGTCGCCCAACGGCTGGCGGAGCAATTCCACGTCACGGGGGTGGACATCTCGGGCGAACAGGTCCGCCGCGCGCGGCTCAATGTCCCCACGGGCGAGTTTATCCAGGGCGACATCCTGTCGATGGACTTTCCACCCGCCCACTTCGACGCGGCGACGGCCTTCTACTCCATCTTCCACCTGCCGCGCGAGGAACACCCCGAACTGCTGCGGCGCATCCGCGGCTGGCTCAAGCCGGGCGGATACCTGCTGGCCACCCTCTCGGCGCGGTCCGAGGACGCCTACACCGAGGATGACTTCTTCGACGTGACCATGTACTGGAGCAATTACGGCCTGGATGAGTACCAGTCGATGCTCACGCAGTTGGGCTTTACGCTGCTGGAAACCACCGTCATCGGGCATGGCTACACGGAGGAGGCCCAGGCGGAGCACCATCCGCTGGTCCTGGCGCAGGCCGCAGAATAAAATTCGGACTTGACTTGTCAGAATATCTGTTCTAAAATCGTCTTATCACGTGGACGGGTGGGCAGGACACTGGATTTTGTCCACCCTTTTTATCGATACTAGGAAAGCGAGCAGATGACCTCCTCCTCCGCAACAAACGACCTGCCTGCATTGGCCGCACCCGCCCGCCGCGCACTAGCCTCAGCAGGCATCCACAGTCTCGCGCAACTGTCCCGCCTCACCGAAAACGAGGTCAAAGCGTTGCACGGCATCGGCCCCAACGCGCTGGAAACGTTGCGCCACGCGCTGGTTCAAAAGGGGTTATCGTTTGCCAACCCCAGGTAAGCCTTCCCCATCCAATCTTTAGAAGTACAAGGAGAATCCATGCAAAAGATCACCCCCTTCCTGTGGTTCGACAACCAGGCCGAAGAAGCCGTAAACTTCTACACGTCCGTCTTCAAGAATTCGAAGATCCTCAGCATCGCCCGCTATGGCGAGGCGGGTCCGGGCCCGGCCGGCGCGGTCATGACCGCCAACTTCGAACTCAACGGCCAGGAATTCGTCGCGCTCAACGGCGGCCCTGTCTTCAAGTTCACGGAGGCGGTCTCTTTCGTCGTGAATTGCGAGACTCAGGCGGAGGTCGACCATTACTGGGAGAAACTGTCCGAGGGCGGCGAGACAAGCCGCTGCGGCTGGCTGAAGGACAAATTCGGCCTGTCCTGGCAGATCGTGCCCACCGTCCTGGGCGAGTTGATGAGCGCCGGCGACCCCGAACGGGCCAACCGGGTCACGCAGGCCATGCTTCAAATGGACAAGCTCGATATCGGTGTGCTGCAGGCGGCCTACGAGCAGGCCTGAGCGGCGCACCTTGCCCACCGAACCGACAACTTTATAATACCCACGGGTGAAAATTGCGCATTCCACCCTCTAAAAAAGCGCAATTTTCACCCGAGTGCGGTATAGAAAGGAATGTGACATGAGCAAAGTACGAGTACTGGTCGGCACCCACAAGGGCGCATTCATTTTGACCTCGAATGACAAGCGCAAGAAATGGGAGATCAGCGGCCCGCATTTCGCGGGCTGGGATATCTACCACATGCATGGCTCCCCCGTGAATCCCGACCGCCTGTACGCCTCTCAGACTTCGGGCTGGTTTGGACAGGTTATTCAGCGTTCGGACGACGGCGGTCAGACCTGGGAACCCGTGGGCAACAAGTTCACCTACGACGGCGACCCTGGCACGCACCTGTTCTACGATGGCAGCCAGCGTCCCTGGGAATTCAAACGCATCTGGCGGCTCGAGCCGTCCCCGACCGAGCCCGACACCGTCTACGCCGGCGCGGAGGACGCCGCCCTGTTCCGCTCCACCGATGGCGGCATAACCTGGGACGAACTGCCCGGCCTGCGCGAGGTGAAGGGGCATCTCTGGCAGCCCGGCGCGGGCGGGATGTGCCTGCACACCATCCTGCTCGACCCGTCTGACCCCAAACGCATCTACGTCGCCATCTCGGCGGCGGGCGCCTTCCGCAGCGAGGACGGCGGCCAAAGCTGGCGGCCGATCAACCAGGGACTCAACTCTGGCGGCGAACTGCCCGACCCGGCCGCCGAAGTCGGCCACTGCGTCCACAACATCGCCATGCACCCGTCACGCTCGAACGTGCTGTTCATGCAGAAGCACTGGGACGTGATGCGCAGCGACGACGCGGGCGATTCGTGGCGCGAGGTCAGCGGCAACCTGCCCAGCGATTTCGGCTTCCCCATCGCCGTGCACGCCCACGAGCCTGAGACCATCTACGTCGTGCCAATCAAAAGCGACTCGGAACATTATCCGCCCGAGGGCAAGTTGCGCGTCTACCGCAGCCGCACGGGCGGGAACGACTGGGAGCCGCTCACCAAAGGCCTGCCGCAAAGCGATTGCTACGTCAACATCCTGCGCAGCGCGATGGCGGTGGACACGCTCGACGAGTGCGGCGTGTACTTCGGCACCACTGGCGGACAAGTGTACGCCTCGGCCGACTCGGGCGACAGTTGGTCGGCCATCGCCAGGGACCTGCCCGCCGTGCTGTCGGTCGAGGTTCAGACCCTCCCATGATCCGCGTTCAGATCCCGTATCACCTGCAAACGCTGGCGCGGCTCGAAAAACGGGAGGTGGACCTGCCCGTCGAAGCGGAGCCCACCATCGGGTCCGTGCTGGATGCATTGGAGGCGCGCTATCCCATGCTGCGCGGCACGCTCCGCGACCAGGTCACGGGCCGGCGGCGGGACTTCATCCGCTTCTTCGCCTGCGGCCAGGACTGGTCGCTCGAAGCATACGAAACTCCCCTGCCCGAGGCGGTCGTCGTGGGCAGGGAGCCGTTCCGCATCGTCGGCGCGATGGCGGGCGGGTAGGCAAAAGGAGATGAACTGTTGATCACAAAACCCAAACTGGAAGCCCGCCCCAAACAACACTACGTCGCCATTCGAACCGCAGTTCCCATCCCCTTTGGGAAATACCTGCCGCCCCTCTGGGATGAAGTGCATCACTGGCTGGTTCGCGAGGGAATTACACTCATCGGCCCCGCGCTGATTCGCTATCTCACCACGGACATGTCCAAAAATCTGGACATCGATGTCGGCTTTGTCGTGGACCTGGCCCTGCCCGGTGATGGTCACATCATCGCGGATTTTCTTCCGGAAGGCCGTTATGCAACCCTCCTGTATACCGGGCCTTATAAGGGCAAAGGCCTTTTCAAGGCGACGGTTGCCCTTCTGGATTGGGCAAATGAGAATCATGTCCTGTGGAATACATCCACCAGGAATGGCGCCGAGTGGTGGAACGGACGGGTCGAATGGTATCTGACCGACCCAGACCTCGAAGCGGATCCGAAGAAGTACCAGACCGAGCTGGCATTTCTGGTTCAGTAGCACCCCTGGGTCCGCTACGCAGAGGCCGCCCGCCTGCTCAACATGGATCACCCCACGGAGGCCCAACGCATCGTCAGCGAGTTTCTGGAGGGAGTCGTTTGAATTTTTAGCCATTGAAACAGGCGCGATTCTTTCCACGCAAGCGTTGAAGTAGAAAATCCCGCTGTGTTGGCGGGATTTTTATTGAGTACAATAGCTCCATGCAAACCGCCGCCCTCCCCGAGATCCAGATCATCAGCGAGCAGGAAACCGAGCTTGAGCCGCTCTCCCGCGTCATCATCCACAACGACGACGTTACGCCGATGAACTTTGTCGTCAATGTGTTGGAGCAAATCTTCATGCTCGGCCTCGACCGCGCCATGGAGATCATGTACCTGGCGCATTTCAAGGGTACGGCTTACGTCCAAACCCTGCCGCGCAGCGAGGCGGAACGGCGCATCCAGCAGGCGCAGTTGGCGGCGGGGATGATGGGCTTCCCCCTGACCTTTTCGACGGAACCCGAGTGAGCACCGATCCAGTCGTTCCAATCCCGCCGCGCTGGCGGGATTTTTCTTGTGTACAATAAAAGAAACGGCCCATCGAGACGGAGACTTTAGAACATGGATGACATCGCCCTTATCTTTATCGAACTTGGCATCGCAATCATCGGCCTGGCCATCCTGGCGCACCTGGCAGGCCGCTGGGGCTTCTCGGCCATCCCGCTGTATCTCCTGGCAGGGCTGGCCTTCGGCAACGGCGGCATCCTTCCGCTCCAATTCAGCGAGGATTTCGTCCATGTCGGCGCGGAGATCGGCGTCCTGCTGCTGCTCTTCATGCTGGGGCTGGAATATTCAGGCGGGGAATTGGGCGCCAACCTGCGCTCGGGCCTGCCTGCGGGCCTGGTCGATTTCCTGCTGAACTTCCCGCCCGGCTTACTGCTCGGTTGGTGGCTGGGCTGGCCCCCGCTGGCGGCTGTGCTGCTGGGCGGCGTCACCTATATCTCCTCCTCGGGTGTGATCGCCAAAGTGCTGTCTGAACTGGGGCGCATGAACAAACCCGAAACCCCCAGCATCATCTCCATTCTCGTACTGGAGGATCTCGCCATGGCGGTTTACCTTCCGCTGGTGGCAGTCCTGCTGATCGGGCAGAGTGCATTGCAGGCAGCGGTCTCAATCCTGGTGGCCCTGGTGACAGTCGGGCTGATCCTCTTCATCGCCGTCCGTTATGGCAAACGACTCAGCGCGCTCTTTTCGCATCAATCCGACGAGGTGATTCTCTTCGCCGTCTTCGGCCTCGTCCTGCTGGTGGCAGGCATCACCCAGCGCATCCAGATCTCCGCCGCCATCGGCGCGTTCCTGGTCGGCATCGCCGTCTCGGACTCCGTTGCCGAACGGACTCACAAACTGCTCGGCCCCGTGCGCGACCTGTTTGCCGCCATCTTCTTCCTGTTCTTCGGCCTGCAAATCGACCCTGCTTCGCTGCCCCCCGTTTTGCTGCTGGCCGTTGGCCTGGGCCTCGTCACCGCCCTGACCAAGGTGCTGACGGGCTGGTGGGCCGCCCGACGCGCCAAAACGGATTCGCTGGCTGCCTTCCGCGCGGGGACGGCCCTGGTGGCGCGCGGCGAATTCTCCATTGTCATCGCGGGGCTGGGCGCCGGCGCGGGGATCGAACCGCAGTTGGGCGCGCTCTCCGCCGCATACGTGTTGTTCCTGGCCATCCTCGGCCCCATCCTGGCGCGCTTCGTCGAGCCGCTCTTTCGTACCATCACAAAATCATCCTCCTAGGAGAACACGGAAATGAAATACGAACACATTCACGGGATGCAAATCCCCAAGGTCGGATTCGGCACCTGGACGATTGGCGGCAGGGACGCCCCCGACCCTGGGCTGGATTCCGTTTCGAGGGCGGCCCTGCGTTCCGCGCTGGAGCTGGGTTACACCCATTTCGACACGGCCGAATATTACGCGGGCGGGCACGCCGAGGAATTGCTCGGCGAAGCCATCCGCGAGATGGGCGTCCGTCGCGAAGACCTGTTCATCACCACCAAGGTCTCGCCCGAGCATCTTCATTATGAGGATGTGCTCACGGCCTGCGACCGCAGCCTGCGCCGCCTGGGCGTGGAAACCATTGACCTGTACCTGATCCACTGGGCCAACCCGCGCATCAAACTAGCGGAATCCTTCCGCGCGCTCAATCAACTGGTGCGCGAAGGCAAGGTCAGGCACCTCGGCGTGAGCAACTTCAAGCTCAAGCTGCTCAAGGAATCGGTCGCGCTCAGCGAAACGCCACTGCTGACCAATCAAGTCCCCTACCGCCTGCCCGAGAAGGACTATGCCGAAAACGGCGTGGTCGAGTACTGCCAGCAGAACGACATCCTGGTCACGGCCTATTCGCCCGTCAAGTTCCGCAATCTAAACGTGAACGCCACGCTCAAAGCCATGGCCGCGGCGCATAATGCCACCTCGTTCCAGGTGGCAATGGCCTGGTTGATCGCCCAGCCGCGCGTCATCACCATCCCCATGTCGTTCAATCCCGCGCATCAACGGGAAAACCTCGAGGCAATGAATCTCGAACTCACTGCGTCAGAGATGGAACAACTTTCCAATCTGTATTCGCGCTGAACCTGCCAACCTTCCAACCTGCAACCTTGAACCAACTCGACACCCTCACCCAAATCAACCTCGACGACCTGGTCTCCTCCTTCGGCTGGCAGGAGCGGCCTGTGCTGTCGCGCCTGCTGCGCGGGCTCTTCCGCAGTCCCGCGCGCGCCTTTGCCCGACAGATGGCCGATTTTGACTCAGCCGTCGGCGCAAGCGGCCTGGTCGAGGCGGCGCGGGGATTGCAGCGTTCCTACGCGCGCGAGGTGCAGGTCTTCGGCACAGAGAACATCCCCCCGGGCGCGTTCCTGGCTTTGTCCAACCACCCAGGCATGACCGACACGCTTGCGCTCTTCATTGCGCTGAACCGACCCGACCTCAAGATCATCGCGCTCGACCGTCCCTTCCTCAACGCCCTGCCCGAGATGAGCAAACAACTCTTCTACGTGCGCGACGACCCCGCCGCCCGCATGGGACTCGTCCGCCAGGTAAGCGCGCACCTCAAGAACGGCGGCGCTGCGCTGACCTTCCCCGCGGGTCATATCGAACCCGACCCCGACGTGTACCCGGGCGCGCTCGAGTCGCTGAAAGATTGGACGGACAGTGTGGGGGTCTTCATCCGCATGGCGCCACAGACGGCGGTCGTGCCTGTGCTGGTGCGGAGCGTGGTCATGCCGTCAGCCGCGCGGCATTGGCTGTTGAGGATCAAGCAGACGAAGGATGAAAAGGAAAAACTGGCCGCCGCCCTGCAACTGCTGGCGCACGTCGCCTTCGGGCAGAACGATGTCCACGTGCGGGTGCAGATCGGGCGTCCCGTCACGGTCAAGGCGCTGGGCACGACCGATACCCAGGCCATCCACCAGGCGGTGCTGGCCGAGATGAAACACCTGACCGAGAATCCGCCCAATGGAGAGGGCCTCCCCATGCTCTGGCAAGGTACAATAGGCGCGTGAAACGCCAAACCCTGACCTTTACCGCGCCGCGCCAGGTGGAACTCCGCGAGGAGCCGCTGCCCCCGCTCGGCGCGGAGGATGTCCTTGTGGAAACGCTGTGCTCCGCCATCAGCGCGGGCAGCGAACTGCTCGTCTATCGCGGACAATTCCCCAAGGAACTGGCGGATTCCAACGACACGCTCAGCAGCGGGTTGAAGTATCCGCTGGCCTATGGATATGCCTGCGTGGGCATCGTCAGGGAGACAGGCCGGCAGGCCGATTCATCCCTGCGCGACAAACGGGTCTTCGCCTTCCAACCGCACACTTCCCACTTCATCCTTCCTCCTTCCTCTTTGATCTTTCTCCCCGCAGGCATCACCCCTGAAACGGCCTGCTTCCTGCCCAACATGGAGACGGCCGTCAACCTGGTGCAGGACGCCGCACCCATCCTCGGCGAACGCGCCCTCGTACTCGGACAGGGTGTCATCGGCCTGCTGGCCGCTTCTTTGTTGAGTGAATTCCCGCTGGACAAATTGGCGCTGGCTGACCACTTCGCCATCCGCCGAACCGCCATCGCTCCCCGACCTTCGACCTTTGACTTTCGACCCTTCGACTCCAGCGCCCCCGACTTTCGCGACCAGGCCAGGAATTTTCTCGCCGAAGGCGCAGACCTGACCCTCGAAGTCAGCGGCTCCCCCTCCGCTTTGAACGACGCAATCGGATTGACCGCCTTCAGCGGCCGCATCGTGATCGGCTCGTGGTACGGCGAGAAGCGCGCCGCGCTGGATTTGGGCGGAGCCTTCCACCGCTCGCGCCTCAAGCTGATCTCGTCGCAGGTCAGCACCATCGCCCCCGAGTTGAGCGCCCGCTGGGACAAGTCCCGCCGCTTCGGCGTGGCCTGGGATGCACTCGAACGCATCCACCCCGAGCAGTGGATTACCCAGCGCTTCCCGCTCGATCAAGCCGCTGAAGCCTACCGCCTGCTGGATGAACGTCCGCAGGAGGCGATTCAGGTGATTTTCAGTCGCGCGAGATAATATCTCGCGCCACCACTTATGAACTTCCACTACACCAACCTCGAAACCTGCCATGAAGCCACGGGACTGGTCATCGTCATCGACGTGATCCGCGCCTTCACCAATGCCGCCTTTGCCTTTGGGCAGGGCGCGGAACGGATTCTGCCTGTCAGCGGCGTGGACGAGGCGCTGGAGTTGAAGCGCCTGCTCCCGAACGCGCTGGCCTGCGGCGAGGTGGGCGGACTCCCGCCCGAGGGCTTCGACTTCGGCAACTCCCCATCCCAGACCCAGCAACTCGACCTGCGCGGAAAGACTCTCGTCCAGCGCACGGGCGCGGGCACGCAGGGCGTGACGCGCAGCATCCACGCGGAACGGATGCTGGCTGCCAGCTTCGTCGTGGCGGGCGCAACCGTTCGTCATGTGCAGAGGCTCGCGTCTGCGACCGTCAGCTTCGTGGTGACGGGTCAATTCGATGGACGCGGCGACGAAGACCTGGCCTGCGCCGAATACCTCGAAGCGCGCCTGCGCGGCGAGTCGCCCAGCGTGGAACCGTATCTCGAACGCGTCTGCCAATCGAGAGACGCCCAATTTCACTTTACCCCCAACCAAACCCTCTTCCCCGTCTCGGACATCGACCACTGCACCGCCGTGGACAGGTTCGATTTTGCCATGCCCATCACGCAAGAAAATGGCCGCTTCGTCATGCGCGCCGTTCATCCCTGATACCTGGAGCAACCATGTACACCCTCGCCGTTCGCCGTGAATTCATCGCCCGCCATTTTTTGATCGGAGGTGATTGGGGCCCCGAGAACTTCCCCAACTCGCACCATTACATTCTGGAATTGCAACTCGAAGGCCGCGAACTTGATCAGCACGGCTACCTGGTCGACATCGTGGATGTGGAAAAGCATCTCGACGAAATCGTCGGCTATTACAGGGAGCAGATGCTGAACGACAAACCCGAATTCGCGGGACTCAATCCGTCCATCGAGCATTTCTCGCGCATCCTGGCCGAATCGCTGAGCGACCGCATCCAGGCCTCGAACATCTCCGCGCTCAAGGTGGTGTTGTGGGAACACGAGAACGCGTGGGCGGCCTATACGGTCTCGAACGTCAAAAGTCGAAAGTCTGACCGACCTTTGACCTTCGACCTTTGACCTCTGATCCATGAACATCGGCTTCGTCATCTACGGCTCCCTCGACACTCTCAGCGGCGGGTATCTCTACGACCGCAAGCTGGTGGACTACCTGCGCGCGCAGGGCGACACGGTGGAAATTATCAGCCTGCCGTGGCGGAATTACGCCGCGCATTTGACGGATAATTTATCCTTTCGTCTGCCAACAGGACTGCGGACTTCAGTCCGCAATAATATTGAAAAGCGGACTGAAGTCCGCGCTCCAGGTCAATTCGATATCCTCATCCAGGACGAGCTGAATCACGCGTCCCTGATCGCCGCCAATGCAGGCAAACATCCCTATCCCGTGGTCAGCCTGGTGCATCACCTGCGCTGCTCCGAGCTGCGCCCGAAGTGGCAGAACAACTTTTATCGGGTCATCGAAAGAAAATACCTGCAAAGCGTGGATGGCTTCATCTTCAATTCGCAGACGACGCAGGGCGTGGTCAACGGATTGGTCCGACATGGCAAGCCGTCCCTTGTGGCCTACCCGCCGACCAATCGCTTCGGGGTCATGGTCACAGAGGAGGAGATCATCGAGCGCGCCGCCGCCCCTGAACTGAGAATCCTGTTCCTGGGCAATGTCATGTTCCGCAAGGGCTTGCACACGCTGATCGACGCGTTGAAACACGCAGCACGAATTGGCAATTTACACTACGTTGTGGATGTGGTCGGCTCACTGGAAGTCGAGCCTGCCTACGCGAAAACCATGCAGGAGAAATCCGCGCCTCTTTCCTCTTTCCTCTTTCACGGGCCGCTCAACAACGAACCTCTGATCGAAAAACTAAAACAGTCTCACGTTCTCGTCGTCCCCTCTTCCTACGAAGGCTTCGGCATCGTCTACCTCGAAGGCATGGGCTTCGGTCTGCCCGCCATCGGCACGGACCTCGGCGCGGCACAGGAGGTCATCGCGGACGGGGTGGACGGGTTCATCGTCAGCGCGGGGAACGCCGTCGAATTGGCCGAGCGGCTCAAGCTCCTGGCCGAACAGCGCGGGACGCTGATCCGCATGAGTATCGCTGCGCGGGAGCGCTTCCTGCGCCAGCCGACCTGGGAGCAGACGGCGGAATCCATCCGCCAATTCCTGAAAGGGATGCTATAATCCTGACCACCAAGCATTCAACCGTTCCACTCACCGTCCCGCAGGTTCACCCTGGCAACAGGCTCGACTTACTGGAACCCGCGGGGCGTTTGCTTATACTCAATTACTTAAAGGAAATCTCGTGAAGTTTGAACAATTCAATTTGGACGCGCGTTTACAAACGGGGATCACGCGCGCTGGCTACGAAACCCCCACTCCGATTCAGGAAGCCGCCATCCCAGCCGCCTTGCGCGGGCGCGACATCATTGGCACCGCACAGACAGGCACGGGCAAGACCGCCGCGTTCGTGTTGCCCATCCTCCACCGCCTGCTCAACGGGCAGCGCGGCGTCCCGCGCGTGTTGATCGTCACCCCCACCCGCGAGCTGGCCGAACAGATCCACGAAGTGATTCGCGTCCTGGCAACGGGCACGAAGATCCGCAGCATCACCGTCTACGGGGGCGTGGGCGCCAACCCGCAAATCCAGGCCCTGAAACAGGGCGTGGAAATTTTGGTGGCCTGCCCGGGCCGCCTGCTCGACCTGATCGCCCAGGGTCATGCCCGCATGGAAAAGATCGAAGTGCTGGTGCTCGACGAGGCCGACCGCATGTTCGACATGGGCTTCCTGCCCGACGTCAAACGCATCATCAAGGCCGTGCCGACCCGCCGCCAGACCATGCTCTTCTCGGCCACCTTCCCGATGGAAGTGGAACAGCTCGCCTCGTCGTCGCTCACGGAACCGCAGCGCATCTCCGTCGGCCTCAGCCGCCCCGCGCACACGGTTACGCACGCGCTCTACCCTGTGCCGCAGCATCTCAAGTCGCAGTTGCTGCTGGAACTGCTCAAACGTACCGAGACCGACTCAGTGTTGATCTTCACCCGCACCCGCCGCCGCGCCGAAAAACTGGACCGCCAGGTCAAGCAGGCCGGCTACCGCGTCACCAGCCTGCACAGCGACCGCTCCCAGGGTCAACGTCAGGCGGCGCTCAGCGGCTTCAGAGACGGCAAGTACCAGATCATGGTTGCCACCGACATCGCCGCGCGCGGGCTGGATGTGGAGAGCATCTCGCACGTCATCAACTTCGACATGCCCGACACCGCCGACGCCTACATCCACCGCATCGGCCGCACGGGCCGCGCCCAAAAGACGGGCGACGCCTTCACCCTGGTCACCCCCGAGGATAACGACATGATCCGCTCGTTGGAACGGATCATGGGCAAGCCGCTTCCGCGCGAAACCCTGGAGGGCTTCGACTATGCCGTGCCGGCCCCGCCCAAGTCTGCTCCCGATATGCATGGCCGCCACAAGCCCGTGCATCCCGCTCCCACGCCCGGGCATTACACCCGCAACGGTCTGGCGCCCAGGCGGAGGAAGTAGGAGCGGTCGTCCCGCCTGATTGGTAATTGGAAACCCGTCTCAACCGAGGCGGGTTTCTCGTTGGATTCAAACGTCTCCCGAGGTTTGACAATTTCATGAAACAAATTCCCATTTTTTCCGTATAATGAGTACGGTGAAAAATATGATCCATACGTTTGAGATCGAAGGCCTGACCGTGCAGACAGGCGACATCATCTGCACCATGAACGGCAAACCCGACATCCTGCCCGGTGAATTCTGGCGCCTGGTGGGACGGCTGGTGCCCGGTGACGTGGATCACGTGGTCATGTACGTCGGTCCCGCGGGGCGCTGTGTGGAGGCGGGCTCGCGCGGCGTGATCACCTTCGATGTCCCGGGTATGATCTGGGATACCGAACGGATGGCGCGCGAGCGTGGCCTGCTGTTCGACACCTTCTACGGCGTGGCCTCCCCGCTCGAAGGGCGGCAGCTATCGGAGGAGGAAGAGGAGCGCTTGCGGCTCGTCGTCGCGGGCTATGCCCTCGCCCAGGTCGGCAAGTTCTACAACCTGAACTTCCTCAACGCCGAAACGGACCAGGCCTTTTATTGCAGCCAGTTGATGTACAAGGCCTACCAGCAGGTCGGCATCAACCTGAACACCGGTCTCGCCATGGAGCAACTGCCCGGCACGAACGAGATCATCTATCCACAGGAAATCTGGGAGGGCTGCTCGCACCGGCTGGCCGAGGCAGGGCGACAACTGGAACTATCCCGCGCCCAAAGTCAAATCAACGGCGATCAACAGGCCTTCAACCCGTCTCTGTAGGAGGCGGGTTTTGATTTCGTTTGGTCACCCATCACGCTTTCCCTGATTCGAAAAGGCGGAATTCGTGACCGCGCTGGGTATAATTCCCACAGCGGTTGCCCCTGAAGGGCGCAATCCAACCTGGACTCTGGAAGGAGACCCACATGCATACTGTTTTTTCATTCACCGGCTATGTGCTCAAGCGGCAGGGGCTTTCGATTGGCGGGAAATATCGCCTCTTTGGCCTCGACAATGACACTCCCCTGCTCTTCATCGAGGAACAGTTAAAATGGATTCCACTGATGACCATCGTCCACGTCTACGCGGATGAGAGGAAGAAGCAGGAAATTCTCAAGCTCCAGACCAGCAAAATCGATGACGTGGAAATGGATGTGATCGACGCCGAGAGCGGCCAAAAGATCGGCGGGTTCGGCATGGCCGTCGATGACCTGTCCGAGGTCATCAAGGATGCCTGGACCATCACAGACGCCGACGACAAGCCCATCGGCAAGGTGTTCGAAAAGAGCACGGGTCAGGCCGTCTTGCGTGAGGTGCTGGAGAACGCGCTGCCGCAGAAACTGGATATTGCCGTGGGGGAAACCTTGGTCGGGGAACTGCGTCAAAAGTCGAAAATGATCGGCTATGAACTGAACATCGATTTCAGCATGGCCCCCACCGGGCTCCTCGACCGCCGCCTGGGCCTGGCCGCAGCCATCTTCGTCGCCCGCCACCAGGCCATCGAGGAATAAAGCTCCCCGCCGCTGACTGGGATTTGGTTAAGGAATCAAAAAAGAGCCTGACGTTTTCACATCAGGCTCTTTCGTTTGGACTAGCTCAAAACGGTGACGTTGGCCGCCTGGGGACCCTTGGGGCCCTTCTCGACGACGAACTCGACCTTCTGGCCTTCCTGCAGGTTGCGGAACCCGTCGCCCTGAATGGCGGAGAAATGGACGAAAACGTCCGCGCCACCTTCACGAGCGATGAAGCCGAAGCCCTTATCGCCATTGAACCATTTGACGGTACCAGTGATACGTTCAGACATTGTTTTTGCCTCCTTTGGCAAAATGAAAAGAAATTTGTTAGGTGTTCTGTTTGGTTCCATCGGAGGAAAAACAAAACGGCTCATGGATATAACCGTGAGCCGTGGTTGTTCTTTTACCAACGTAACTAACTGTTATCCTACGCGCCTAAGAATATCACATATATCATGATTGGTCAACAAAAAAACAGGGGCAATTCCGAATTTGGTTTCACAACACCAGGAGCCAGCGTTTGCCTGGGAATCAAAAAAGAGCCTGATGTTTTCACATCAGGCTCTTTGGGTTGGGTTAGCTCAAAACAGTGACGTTGGCCGCCTGGGGACCCTTGGGGCCCTTCTCGACGACGAACTCGACCTTCTGGCCTTCCTGCAGGCTGCGGTATCCGTTGCCCTGAATGGCGGAGAAGTGGACGAAGACGTCCGCGCCGCCTTCGCGAGCGATGAAGCCATAGCCCTTGTCGCCATTGAACCACTTAACGGTGCCGATGATACGTTCAGACATTGTTTTTGCCTCCTTTGGCAAAATGAAGAAATTGGTAGGTGTTCTGTTTGGTTCCATCGGAGGAAAAACAAAACGGCTCAGATATAACGGTGAGCCGCGGTGTTCCCGTACCAACGTGAACTTACTGTTATCCTATGCGTCCAAGAATATCACATATGTCATGATTGGTCAACCAAAAACAGGCGAAAGTGTGCCCGTGAAGGACTTTATAACGATTTATTTGCTTTCTCCGTGTCTGCGGGAGCCGAACCTGCATTTCCACGTCATCCTGCCATACATACGGAGACAAATCAGCCAATATGGGAGGCTTTCTCCCGCGCCATGCCCCAAATAAACCAAAGGTGGCGTGATTCGAGTCATTTTTTGGATAAAACGGCCCGGGAAATAGATGTCCGCAAGTGTCTCGCTGGAGAGCGTTGACGTCTTGACAGACCCCCGATGTTCTCATGGTGAAGTTAAATACAAAAGGGGCCCGGCGAAAGAGACGCGGGCCCCTTTGATTCACTCCCAGGTTACGGGAGGTTGAACGCTCCCACCAGGAAAACAGCCATTTGTGCGCGACTGACGGGCGTGGCAGGGCAGAATTTCCCGCCACCGCAGCCGCCGGTGATGCCCTCGGCCGCCAATTGCTCGATCCAGGCGGCGGCCCAGTGATTTACAGATACATCCGTAAACACGGTTCCCTTCGCGGTGGGTGGCACATACGTCGGGCCGTGCAGGGCGCGCAGCAGGAAAACCGCCATCTGTGCGCGATCGACGGGAGCTTGGGGACAGAAATTTCCATTCCCACATCCGCCCGTGATGCTGTCGGCGGCCAGCGCCTCGATCCAGTACTGCGCCCAATGGCCCGAAGTATCACCAAAGGTGATCGGCACCACTGGCGGCGTATAGGTGGAGCCTTTCATACTGCGTTCGATGAAGACCGCCATTTGCGCGCGGGTGACAACGCTTTCCGGGCAATACTTCAGCGGGGCTGCAGCGCAGCCGCCCGTCACGCCATCCTTGTACAACCTCTCGATCCAGTTCCGCGCCCAGTAGGTCGTGCCCACATCCTCGAAGATGGGACCCGAAGTGGTCAAACCGTGCGGGCCGCTCCCCGTTGTCGGGGTGGTGGTGTGGCACACCTGGCACTGATCGATGGGGCCGTTTTTGCCCTGCAGGGCAATGAATTTGAGGCTGTCGTTGGCTTCGCGGCTGGGTGCGATGGCGTGGGTGCTGTCGTGACAGGCCTCGCAGTACAGGCCAGCATGTTCGGTCGAGAAGCGATACAGCGGATGGTTCTGGTTGTATTCTCCGCTGTCGTGGCAAGTGTCGCAGCGCGGCTCGTTCAACCAGGGATTCGGGTTATTCTTGACCGTGGTCATCCCCCCATGACAATCGACGCAGTCCATGTTGTGTTTGGTGGACATGACGTCGCGCAGGCACTTCGTCTCAGGCCCGGGGTGGCAATTGTAACAGCCGTCCAGGGTGTTGCTGACCTCGTCCGAGTGTTTATCGTGCATGGCCTTGGACAGGTTCGGCAGGTTCGGGTTACCCGGCATGCCCAGCGCGTTCGAGCCGTGACAGTTGGCGCACAGCACGGGCCGGCTATTCATCAGGTCGGTGCCGTTCTCCTCGTCGTGCAACTGGAGTATGTTGGTCTCGACCTTGCCCGTAGGATTCTCGGGGCTGGCTTCGCCGTTGTCGCCGTGGCAGTTGTCGCAGCGCATTTCCGATGAAACGGGAGTTACCACCTGGGTGGTGGCAAGGGTATCTCCGCTGGCAGAGTCCTTCACGATAACGGTGGCAAGCTGGTAGGGCTGGCTGACCGACGGGGCGCTGTCGCTGAATTCGGTCACGGGAATCCCCTCCGCCACGTAGTGGTCCACATCCAGGTCCATCGTCCCGGAGAGACCCTTGCCCTTCAATCCCACATTGGGCGGCAGGTCGGCTCCAAACAAATCCTTGGAGTAGGACCAGAAGTTGGTCTTGCCGACCGAATAGGTATTATCGGCGTAGAAATATTCGACCGTGATGCCGCTCGTCACCAGTTGCGGCGGGTCGCCTTCCTTGACCACCTGCACCCAAAGCGTGTTATAGGGCGGCAGGACGGCCAGATCGGAAAAATCACGGTTGTAACAATGCATGCCGAGATCGTTCCAGGCGAGAATCTTGTAGGTGCCGGCGGCGGCGACAGCTGGATGGGCCGTACTGCCAGCCACCCCGCCAATCAAAAGGATTGCCAGGACGAGAAGGCCAAAACGTAGTATATTTTTTCTGCTTTTCATACATTCTCCTGTTGGGTGTGCGGAACAGAGGGGCCTTTCTCATATAGTCGAAAAAACATCCGAAAAGTTACGGGGGGAAGAGAGTCTTGCCAGCTTGAACCCAACAGTCACGGCTCCTGTGTACGTTTTGCGCATCCAGATGACAGTCACCTGCATTTCAGTTACCGATGCGCCAAAATCCTTAATGCTATAATCCCAGTATGAATTTTCTTATCACGGGAGCCGCGGGTTTCCTCGGCTCTTCGCTTGCCAACCAGCTTGCCCGCGAGGGACACCAGGTGCGCGGACTGGATGACCTCTCGACGGGCAATCCCCAGGCGCTCTCGCCCGACGTGCATTTCACACGCGGGGACGTGAACGACCGCCCCAAGCTGTGGACACTGCTCCAGGATGTGGACGTGGTCTACCACCTGGCAGCGCGCGTCTCGGTGCCCGAGTCGGTGCTGTACCCGCGCGACTACAACGCCTCGAACGTGGGCGGGACCGTCTCCCTGATGGAGGCCATACGGGATGTGGGCGTGCGGCGCGTCGTCCTGGCCTCCTCGGGGGCAGTCTACGGCGACCTGGGCGAACAGCCGCTGAACGAGACCTGTACTCCTTATCCACGCTCGCCATACGCCGTCTCGAAGCTGGCGGCGGAATACTACGTGCGCACGATCGGCAATTTGTGGAACATCGAGACGGTCAGCCTGCGGATTTTCAACGCCTATGGGCCTGGACAGCATCTGCCCGCCTCGCATCCGCCCGTGGTGCCGCATTACCTGAAACAGGCCCTGCGCGGCGGGACGCTGGTGGCGCACGGGGACGGATCCCAAACCCGCGACTACATCTACGTGGACGACGTGGTCAGCGCGATGGTCGCCGCCTCGACCGCGCCCAGCGTCAACGGGCTGGTCGTCAATGTCGGCTCGGGGCGCGAGACCAGCGTCAACGACTTGATCAAACAGGTCATTAACGTGACAGGCAGCAAATCCAACGTGGTGCACAACGCCCAGACCTCGGGTGGCGTCTCGCGCATGTGCGCGGACTTGAAACTGGCCCAGGAAAAACTGCGCTTCCAGCCGTCGATCAAGTTGGAAGAGGGGTTGAGGTTGACCTTGCAGCGGGATTCGCGGTTTAAATAAGTTTATAGGAGGAACTTAAGTTTGAGAAATGCGATCATCAAAAGTGCAAAAATTGGAGCACTCACAGGACTTATGTTATCCCTTCTTTATGCCATCATTTTTTTGATAAGTATCGAGACGTACCTTCCAGTTTATAACCCATCCATTATTTTTATATTTACGCTCAAATCCCTCCGAGAGACACTTTCAACACTACTATATTTTTCTTCTGTGTGGCTTATTATCCCAACCATATTTGGAGGGATAATTTCAGCTATATTTACTTTTATTTTATTGAAGATCAAACCTACCAAGATGAATTTCCTTGCCATTTGTGAGTTAATTTGCACATTCTTCATCTCACCACTTTTATTTTATTACATTGCAACGCTCGTTGGCATCCATATGCATTGGGGATACCCGGGCTTTTTGAGTCTTGGTCTTCATCTGGGCCTGAATTTGTTCGTTCAAATCGATCTATTATTGCTGTATCCAAGCATCATCTGTCTTGTGGCAGGTATTTTCGTCGGAAACAGTCTCTATAATCAGTTTTATTCGTATGTCAAAGCTACTTCCTCATAACTTTTACAACCGCCCCACCCTGACCGTCGCCCGTGAATTGATCGGCGCGCGGCTGGTGCGGATTTTGGATGGGCAGCAGCTCGTCGGCCTCATTACCGAAACGGAGGGGTACATCGGCGAGGAGGATCTGGCCTGTCACGCCAGGGCAGGACTCACGCCGCGCACCGCGCCCATGTACGGTCCGCCTGGACACGCCTACGTGTATTTCACCTACGGCAACCATTGGATGCTGAACGCCGTCACCGAGCGCGGGGGCTTCCCCGCCGCGGTGCTGATCCGCGCCATCTGGCCCGTCGAGGGTGTGGAGATCATGTCCGCGCGCAGGGGCGGACGTGACACCTTCGGGCCAGGCAAGCTCTGCCAGGCGCTTGGCATCGACAAGGCGCTGAACACGGTCGATTTAACGGAGGCAGGCTCGGGCTTGTGGATCGAAGCGGGGGTGGACGTCCCAGATTCGGCCGTGACGATTAGGCCGAGAGTGGGTTTAAATAATACGCCAGAGCCGTGGCTGTCGAAGCCGTGGCGTTTCCTAGTCAAAGGCTGGAAGATTTGATACCGTCATTGCGAGGGCGAAGCCCGAAGCAATCTCAAGGTAACAATAATAATGAGATTGCTTCGTCGGCCTTCGGCCTTCTCGCAATGACGGCAACCAACGGAGGAGCTATGGGTTTACTGGAAGGAAAGAACGCTTTAATTTTTGGGCTCGCCAACGAACGCTCGATTGCCTGGGGCATCACGCAGGCCTTCAGGCGCGAGGGCGCGAACCTGGGCATCAGCTACGCGGGCGAGATGCTGGCGCGCCGCGTCAAACCGCTGGCCGAGCAGGTGGACTGCAAATGGGTCGAGGAATGCGACGTGACCGACGATGAGCAGATCGCCACGGTGGCCGAGAAGGCTGCGGCGCATTTTGGCAAGATCGATGTGCTGGTACATTCAATTGCCTATGCAGGCCGCGACGAGTTGAGCAAGCCGTATTACCAAACCAGCCGCGAGGGCTTCAAAACCGCCATGGACATCAGCGTGTTTTCGTTCGTGGCGCTGGCCAATGCCTTCCTGCCTTATCTGAACCCGGGCGCATCCCTGATGTGCATGACCTATTACGGCTCGGTCAAGGTTGCGCCGCATTACAACGTGATGGGCGTCGCCAAGGCCGCGCTGGAATCGTCCACGCGCTACCTGGCCTATGACCTCGGCCCGCAGAAGATGCGCGTCAACGCCATCTCGGCGGGACCGATCCGCACCCTGGCGGCGGCGGGCGTGGGCGGCTTCCGCGACATGTACAAGCACTTCGCGGACATGTCCCCCATGCGTGAAAACGTCACCATCGAGGATGTGGGCAATTCGGCCGTCTTTTTGGCATCCGATCTTTCCAGGCACATCACAGGTGAGATTTTGTACGTGGATTCTGGTTTCAACACCATTGGTGTGCAGATGTCGGGAAAGGAAGAAATCAGTAATCAGTGAGTAGTGTTCAGAGGGCGGGCCTGCGAGTCCGCCTTTTTTGTTGGGAGTCCGCAAGTTCTACTTGCGGACGTTCCAGAAGTAGAACTTCTGGACTCCGGGAAGCGTTTTGCCGCGTTGGGGGCCGAATTCCTCGTCGGGCGGTTTCTACGGTAAAATTAGGCCGATATGTTCAAGCGCAACACCACCCCCACCGAAACCACCCAGCCGATCCAGGCTGTCGAACGAATCACCTCCGTGCTCGGGCCAGGCATCGTCTGGCACGGCTCCATCAACGGCAGCGGCGGCGTCCGCATCGAGGGCGCCTTCGAGGGTGAGATCGCCCTGCGCGGCATGCTCGTCATCGGCGAGACAGGCCGCGTCACCTGCCAGAACGTGCGCGCCAATACCGTCATCGTGGCGGGCGCGGTGCGCGGGAATATCACCACCCAAAAGCTGGAAATCCGCGCCACGGGCCGTGTGTGGGGCGACGTGGTGACCACCGCCTTCGTGACGGAGGAAGGCGCCTTCCTGCGCGGGCAAATCCGCATGGAGGAGACCGTCGAACTGGATCTGGGGCCTGCCCCCGAGTCCACGCCTTCGGAGGCCGCCCAGGCCGAATCCGCCACCCAGGCAACCGTCCTCGCGCCACAGACGCCCGTTCCCGTACCTGTCGCAGAAACGTCCGCCACGGCGGCGACGTTCATCAAGAAAAAGAAGTAATCCACTTCCCCCTCTCCCGCACGAGAGGGGCTCTTTTAAGGCCAACATGCGCTGTCGCGACCTCCCCATCCAAACCCAACGTGAATTTCCCAACAACGCCCGCACCCAGGGATTCGGCTGGCTGGTGCGCGCGGGCTGCCTGACGCGCGAAAATCAGCTCCTGCCACTGGGCGAACAAGTCCTAAATTGGCTACGCGCAAGATCTAGCGACACATCTTTCCTCCTTCGTCTTTCCCTCCCTCTGCTCTCGAACCCTGACGAAACCTACTTCCCCCTTTCCACAGGCAGCGCCGAGATCGTGAATTGTCCCGCCTGCAATTTCACCGCCCGCAGGGACATTGCCCCGTTCAAAAAGACACCCTTCTCGCAGGAAGCCCCGCTGCCGCTGGAGAAGGTGCTCACACCCGAATGTCCCACCATCGAGGCGCTGGCCAATTTCCTGAACCTCCCCAAAGAGAAGACCGCCAAGGCGTTGATGTTCACCCGCGTCGCGGACGGCAGGTTCGTCTTCGTCGTGGTGCGCGGAGACATGACGCTCAGCGAGGCCAAGCTCAGGCAGGTCGTCGGCGAGGTACGCCTGGCCACGTCCGAGGAAGTCGCCAAATCGGGCGCGGCGGCGGGATATGCCTCCCCCGTCGGCTTGACAGACGCGCTCATCGTGGTGGACGATCTCGTCCCGCAGTCGCCCAACCTGGTGGCGGGCGCCAACGAGGCGGGCTACCATTTACTCCACACCAATTGCGGACGGGATTACACGCCCGAGGTCGCCGCCGACTTGGTTCTGGCGGATGCAGGCACGGCCTGTCCGCAGTGCGGTAATCCGCTCAGCTTGCAGCGCGCCGAGATTTTGGCTGCCCGCAGCGAATTTCACTTCAAGGAAATCCTGCTGGCCCTGGCCGAGACTCACCATGACGACAAGGGCCTGACCCTGCCCCCCTCTGCCGCGCCGTTTCAGGTCTATCTCATGCAGGTACCCGGCAAAGAATTGGACACGCGCGCCAAAGCCGAGGAAATCTACGCGGCGCTGCAAGCCGCGGGGATCACAGTTCTGTTCGATGACCGCGACGAGCGCGCCGGCGTCAAATTCAACGACGCGGATTTGATCGGCTGTCCCGTGAGAGTCACGGTGGGAGAGCGTGGATTGAAAGAGGGCAAGGTCGAGGTCAAACCGCGCAGAAGTGGCGAAAACCAGCTTGTCCTGCTCGAAAACATCATGGAAGAGATCATTAAACAAGGAGCACAGCATGGAAAATAACAAACCCACCCTCTGGCGCATCTTTCAAACTGATTACCTGACAGCCGTTTCGGGCACCTTCATCCTGGTCATGTGGGGCTTCTATCTGTTTTTCAATTTCGTCCAACCCGGCGGGCTGGCGGCCCCCCTCTTCTATGCTTCCATCGTAGTGACCGTGGTCGGGGCTATCATTGTTACCTGGCGTATTCGGCTCATTCGATCCACCTTCGAAGACGGTGTGGAAGTCGAAGGCGCGGTGGTCAGTGTCGGCTTTTACCGCGACCGCGGCCACGTCGCGTACGCCTATGAGGTCAACGGGGAACGCTGCCAGAGTTCGAACGCCATCATGAAGGAGCGCTTCACCTCCCAACTCAAGCCGGGGCAGAAAGTGACATTGATCGTCAGCCGGGACAATCCCAGGAATGCCTTCATTAAAACCATGTACCTGTAAAGGTACCTGAACCTGACAATGTTTTCAACAAAGAAGTAGCGTTATACTTCAGCTCATGTCCAAATACAACATTCCCATGTCCTCCCCCGACCTGACCGATGCAGATCGTCAGGCTGTTCTGGATGTCCTCCATACGCCCTATCTGAGCATGGGGCGGCATACACCCGCGTTCGAGCAGGCCTTCTGTGACCTGACGGGCGCGAAGCACGCGGTGGCCGTCAATTCGGGCACGGCGGGACTGCATCTGTGCGTCCGCGCGACGGGCATCGGCGCAGGCGACCTGGTCATCACCACGCCGTTCTCGTTCGTGGCCTCGTCGAATGTGCTGCTGTTCGAGAACGCGATTCCCATCTTCGTGGACATCGACGCGAAGACGGGCAACATCGATCCCTTCCTGGTTGCGGATGCGGCCAATAACATCGAAAATTATCTGCCCCGTGTAGGGACGCAGAATTCTGCGTCCCTACGGGCAATTCTGCCCGTGGACGTGTTCGGCCAGCCCGCCGACATGGATGCGATCAACGCGATTGCCAAACAGCATGGCCTGGCCGTCATCGAGGATTCCTGTGAGGCGCTCGGCGCGACGTACAAAGGCAGGCAGGCGGGCACGCTGGGCGATTTCGGCGTCTTCGCCTTTTACCCGAACAAGGTCATCACCACGGGCGAGGGCGGAGTCATCATCACCGATGACGAAAAAGCCGCCCAGTACATGCGCGCCCTGCGCAACCAGGGGCGCGCGCCCGGCGACACCTGGCTCCAGCACACGCACCTCGGCTACAACTACCGCATCGACGAGATGTCGGCGGCGCTGGGGCGCGTGCAGATGTCGAGGCTGGAGGAACTGCTTTCGAAACGGGAGCGGGTGGCGGCCTGGTATGAATCCAGGCTGGCGGAAATCCCAGGGGTGGAGGTGCCGTTCGTCGAGCCGTCCACCACGCGCATGTCGTGGTTCGTGTACGTCATCCGCTTCGATGCCAAACTGGATCGCGACGGAATCGCGCAGAAACTCGACGCGCTGGGCATCCCCGTGCGGCCGTACTTCCTGCCGATCCATTTGCAGCCATACATGGCCGAGCGTTTCGGCTGGCGAGAGGGCGACTTCCCTGTGACCGAAGACCTGGGTCGCCGCGGACTGGCGCTGCCGTTCAGCGGCGTGATGAGCGAGGAACAGGTCGAAGCCGTGTGCCAGGCCATCCGCGAGGTCGTCAGCCAGGCATGAATCCCGATTCATATCCGCCCGCCCGCCGCCGCGGGATCGTTGTACACCTCACGCTCGTCGCCCTGCTGGCGCTGCTCAGCACGGCCGCCTTCATCAGCCTGTCGCGCGCAGTCGTCGGTCCGTTCTTCGTGGCCTACCTGTTGGGGGCCATCGTGACCTTCGTGCCGCTGCCGCTGTTGGTGTACCGCACCTACTCGCTGGCGCGCGCCGATTACCGCCTGGGCCGCGACAGCCTGGCCATCCGCTGGGGGTTGCGGGTGGAGGATATTCCGCTTTCGGACATCGAGTGGGTGCGCCCCGCCGACGATCTGACCCGCCCGCTAGGCCTGCCGTTCCCGTCCCTGCCTGGCGCGATCCTCGGGCTGCGCCGCCACCCCGACATCGGCCTGGTGGAGTACATCGCGTCCGAGTCGAAGAACCTGCTGCTGGTAGCCACCTCGCGGCGCGTGTTCGCCATCTCCCCACTGGACGCCCAAGGCTTTATGCACAAGTTCGCCCGCTCGGTGGAGTTGGGCAGCCTCTCACCCACCGAGGCTCATTCGGTCTACCCGACCTTCATCATGGCCCGCGCCTGGGACAGCCCGCTGGCGCGTTACCTGTGGCTGAGCGCGCTGTTCCTCAACCTGGGACTGCTGGTGTGGGTCAGCCTGCTGATCCCAACCCTGCCGCAGGTGGCGCTGGAGGTCAATGCCGTCAGCGGAGTGGCAGAGACGGTGCCGTCCACGCAATTGATCCTTTTGCCGCTGGCCAGCGCCCTATTGGGCGTCAGCGGCTGGCTGGCGGGACTCTCGTTCTATCGTTGGGAGAAGCAGCGTCCGCTGGCCTTCGTGGTCTGGATCTCGGGCGCGCTCTCGAGCCTGGCATTTTTGATCGCCGTGCTGTTCATCATTTCGAATTGAGGTCGAAGGTCGGTTCAATGCAAATCGTGTCTGGTTTCATACTCGCCGTTATCATCGTCTACCTGGCATATCGCGCCCACAGCCTGAACCGCAGTGGGGCGCTCGCTGCAACCGTCGTCGGCACGGTCATCTTCGGGGTCGGCGGCCTGTCCTGGGCTGTGCTGCTACTGACCTTCTTCATCACCTCGTCCGCATTGAGCCGCGCCTTCAAAAAACGCAAGGCGGACCTGAACGAAAAATTCTCGAAAGGCCACGAGCGGGATGCGGGCCAGGTCTTCGGCAACGGCGGGATCGCCACGCTCTTCGCCGCCCTGCACGGACTCTACCCCGAGGCCGCCTGGCCGTGGATCGGATTCGCCGCCGCCCTGGCCGCCGTCAACGCGGACACGTGGGCCACGGAATTGGGCGTGCTCAACCCCACCTCCCCGCGCCTGTTGACCAACCTGCGCAAAGTCGTTGAAAAGGGGACCTCGGGCGCGGTCTCGTTATGGGGGACGCTGGCCTCGCTCCTGGGCGCCGCCGTGATCGCCTTGCCCGCCGTGCTGCTCTCGGGCGACTTGTCACTTTCCGCTTCTCACTTTTTCCTGATCGCCTTCGCGGGCCTGGCTGGCTCGCTGTTCGACTCCCTGCTCGGCGCAACGACTCAGGCCATTTACTACTGTCCCACCTGCCAGAAGGAAACGGAGCGTCACCCGTTGCACACCTGCAGCACGCCGACGGATCAAATCCGCGGCTGGAACTGGCTGGACAACGACTGGGTCAACTTCGCCTGCGGCGCGGCGGGGGTGGTCATAGCGCTGGGACTATTTTTCCTATAAGGATTTTCGAGGGAGCATTGCCAACCCATCGTGTCGCAACCTGCAAGGCTGGTCCGCGATCCCGCTCGGGAGGATCACCCTCGGGGTCGATGCCGTAAATCATTGGGCTGCATCGTCATAAGGAATTGCCGTGACTTCAAAAAAACGCATCATTTTGACACTGCTATTCATGGTTTCGTTGGGATTGATGGGTATATTCGTTTTCAGGGGTTATTTCTCTATCGCATGAACTTGTCTGCAAAAAGGTTTTTTCTTACACAGACGGCGCAGCCGACACCGATTGATCACACCGAATTTGTCACACCGAACAAAATCATCCATCATGCCAGACCGGACTTAACCATCGACGACAAAATTCTGATCGCATTGGATTGTCCTTTGCTTGAGGGGGAGGATGGTGACATTCGCTACTGTTGGCCTGCGCCAAGGAAAACTCCCTTCTTCGGATGCACCTCCGTCATGACACCCGACTCTTTGTTGGGAGGATTGAATCCAAAGTACCCCATGGCGGAATGCGGCACAACGAATCAATACGTGTATCAAAGTGGATGTCTCATACCGAGGGGAATATCTTACGTTATTGAATACAAGGGAAAATATAAGTTAATCGACTCGTTTCCTGAATTCAAGGCAATTTTTGCGCCAATCGGAACGGAAAGCGAGGCATTGAGCTACGCCCTGGCCACAACGGGCTACACAGCGCTATATGGCATGGAATTTTCCCGGGACTATGAATACTACGTTGAACAGCTTGAAGATACTCACGTGGAAATAAATGGGGAGGAGTACCTGGCACACTTGTATGAGTATGGTTTGTGTGGTTGTGGACAACATCAGACCTATATCGTGGATGTCGCCATTAGCCGCCAAGGGGATGTGCGCGAAATCCAGAGAGAATTAATCTATCGCGATGCTGCGGAAAAGTGCATTTATTGAACTTCCAGCTGGGCGGGACGCTGGGAATTCTGCGTGCATCCCAAGTGATAAAGGAGACGTTTGTCAATGCGTGAGCGAATTCTTGTCTGGGAGGGGTGTACGAACGTTCGCGATCTCGGGGGTCTGCAAACCTGTGACGGACGGGTGACTCGTTGGGGAGCAATCGTCCGTTCGGATACGCCTGCCAGGCTCACGGCGGCGGGCTGGTCCGCGCTGTATGAATACGGCATCCGCACGATCATTACGCTGCGCACACATGGCCTGGTGGAAAACGAACTCAACATTGCGCCGCCTTATCCTGATCTCGTCACGGTTCAGGTGGAAATAGAGGACGTGACCGACCAGGAATTTGTGCAGCAGTGGGCCAGCACCGAACTTTGGAGTACGCCGCTCTATTATCAGGATGCGCTTCGACGCTGGCCGCAGCGGCATGCCGCCGCCATTTCCGCCATCGCACAGGCCCGCCCGGGCGGCGTCCTGTTCCACTGTATCCGTGGACATGATCGTACAGGCATCATCGCCCTGCTGTTGCTTGCGCTCGCCGGTGTTACCTCGGAGGATATTATTGCAGATTATGCATTGAGTCTCGATCCCGAACGGGATGAGATTCTTGCCCGCGAGCATTCCTCCGTGCGGGGTGCCTTGTTCGGCGCGCTGGAAGGATTGAATATGGACAGCTATCTTCGCATGGGCGGGGCCAGTCAAGAGGACCTGGCCGCTATTCGTCATCGTTTGTTGGAGTAGGCGGGCGGCTGCGGCAGGCTTCGCGTCGGGATTTCGCGTCTGGTGTGCATGCAAAACATGTCAGGCAATCGGCTCCCTGCGCTGTCCACGGCGCAGGGTTTACCCGTACAACGCCGCCAAGGACGGCGGCTTGAGCAGGAGTAGCTGACAACCTTTGCGTCACACTTTGCCCACGGGCAGAACGCATTTCGAATTCCGTGTTGTAAAATAGGAGTTCCCATTCGGGACGATTCGCGCCCGCATGGCTTCGTTTTTTCTACAATACAATCCTGTACGTTGGAGGTCAGACAATGACAGACTGGTGCGCATGGTTCCGTTATCAACTCAAGGCCAGCGCGGACGGCTTCGAGTGGGCATTTTCCCGCATCCCGTCCGCTTTTCTCGAACAACTCCCCCCCGACCCTGGCTATCTCGGCACCTGGTCGCCTTCGCGTCACGTGTGGCACGTGACCGAATACGAAAGATGCCTGGCCCTGCCCGCCATGGCTGCGTGGGTGGAAGGCGCAGACTTCGCGGAAAGCGACTGGCCGGACGATGACGAGGCCTGGGCCGGCGTCCGTGAGCGCGGGTCCGCGCAGTTGATCGCGCAATTCCGCGGCATTCGACAGCAGCAGATCGCGCTCCTCGATCAGCTTGGGGCCGTGGAGTGGGACGAGCCGCGTGAGACGCTGTGGGGACTCAAGCCCTTATCCATGGTGGTCACCAAGACCTTCCAGCATACCTACGAGCATGGCGACACGCTCCTGAGAATGGGATTGTGGTGGGAGGAAATCTTGAAGGAAGAGGCTGAAAAGTCGGCGAACAGCGGCTCCTGACACAACACATCCCCGCCGAACCATGTTGATACGCAAAAAGAGGCGCCGCCCGCAGGGACGACGCCTCTTCTCATGGTTCACTTGCAGTTAAGCAATCGTGATGCTCTTGTCCAGGTACACATCCTGGATGGTGTTGAGCAGTTTCGCGCCTTCGGCCATCGGGCGCTGAAAGGCTTTGCGGCCCGAGATCAGGCCCTGTCCGCCCGCGCGCTTGTTGATGACGGCGGTCGCAGCGGCTTCGGCGAAGTCGTTGTTGCCCGAGGCGCCGCCGCTGTTGATCAGTCCCGCGCGGCCCATGTAATTGTTCGCCACCTGGTAGCGGCACAGATCGATGGGATGGTCACTGCAAAGCTCACTGTACATGCGCTTGTCCAGTTTGCCGTAGGAGCTGTCGCCCGTGTTCAAGGCCAGGAAGCCGCCGTTGTTCTCGGGCAGTTTCTGCTTGATGATATCCGCCTGGATCGTGACGCCCAGGTGATTGGCCTGCCCGGTCAGGTCGGCGGAAACGTGATAGTCCTTGTCCTTCTTGAAGGCGGGATTGCGCGTGTAGCACCACAACACGGTGGCCATGCCCAGTTCGTGCGCCAGGGCGAAGGCCTGCGCGACCTCGACGATCTCGCGGTGCGAATCGTCCGAACCGAAATAGATCGTCGCGCCGATGGCGGCCGCGCCCATATCGTAGGCCTGCTCGATGGTGCCGAACATGATCTGCTCGAAACTGTTCGGATAGGTCAGCAGTTCGTTGTGATTGATCTTGACCAGGAACGGGATCTGGTGCGCGTACTTGCGCGCCATGATGCCCAGCACGCCAAACGTGGAAGCGACCGCGTTGCAGCCGCCTTCGATGGCCAGCTTGATGATGTTCTCGGGGTCGAAGTAATCGGGGTTCTTCGCGAAGCTCGCGCCGCCCGAATGTTCGATGCCCTGGTCGACCGGCAGAATGGACATGTAGCCCGTCCCGCCCAGGCGGCCGTGGTTGTACATCCATGCCAGGTTACCCAGCACGCGATTATTGCGGTCCGACTGCATGAAAACGCGGTCGACGAAATCGGGACCCGGCAGGTGCAGGCGTTCCTTGGGGATCTTGGGCGAGTTGAAGCCCAGCAGGGATTCCGCCTTGTCTCCCAACAATGATTGAATATCGGTGGTCATTACGATTCTCCTTGCCCGGCGGCATACGCGCCAGGCGGTTATGATTTTTTCTGGATGCAGGCCGCTTCGAGTTCCTTGAAACGCGCCGACCCGCACCAGCTTGCTTGTTTTTTCGCCGATCTCACATTGCCGCTTGCCGCGCCGCCCGGGCCCTCCCCAGCGGAGCCGCCATTTCATCCGGCGTTTTCTTATGGGTTGTGCGCATGTGAAATCGTTTACTATTCGAATTATACACTTGTCTGAACGGGATGGAGCGGGAAAAATGGCGCAAATCGGCAAATTCGCGCCGTTTCCTTTCGAGGAAAGATATTGGTCACACGGCAGGCATGACCAACAGTATGCCCATTTTAGTTTTCAGGCAGTATAATTGAACCACTGCCGCAAGGCGACCAAATCACAAGTTTGACGTATATTATCGCAGGAGGCTCCAATGAGCGATTTCTTTGAAAAAATCAAATCACAGGTGGACCCGTTCAAGAAACTGGTCGGGTTCATCCCAGGCTTCAACGGCTATATCGAACGCCAGAACCGCCGTGACGCCGACAAGGTTTTGCGCGACACCGTCGCGCGCCGCTTCGAGGAACAGTGGAAGCGCGCATCCAATTTGCAGGTCGAGATGGTCAACAGCGGCATGATTGCCCAGCTCGACGACATGGAGAAGGCGTCGCTGTTGCTGCGCACCTTCATCGACAAGATCAGCACCGCCCCGCGCGGCTACTCGGGCATGTTCGACGCCGTCAAGATCAACGAAAAGGAACTGGAGGCCATCTACCAGTTCGACGCGGCCTTCTTCGACCTGGCCGAACAGGTTGCGCGCGCGCTCGACAACGTCGAAGCCAGCCTGGCCGATGAAAGTTCCCTGCCCGCCGCCATCCGCAATGTGACCTCGCTGGCCCGCCTGGCCGTCGAAACCTACAACAAACGCTCCGAAGCCGTCACCGGCAGCGGACAATAATCAAACCAATGTCGTTGCGAGGAGCCCCGCTGGGGCGGCGATGCAAGCCCAATGCCGGGAGATTGCTTCGCCGGGTGCATAACCCTCCTCGCAACGATACGTAACTGGAGCCATCATGTGGCACGAATACATTACCGCAACAACCACTGATGAAGTCGTGAATCTGCTGGCTGAAAAGGGGGAACGCGCCCGCATTGTGGCGGGAGCCACGGACCTGATCCTTGAGCTGGAACGCGGGGCGCGCAAAGGGGTGGACACGCTCATCGATGTGACCCGCATCCCCGCCCTCGACCTCATCACCCTCGACGAAGACGACATCATTCACCTGGGGCCAATGGTGACCCACAACCATTGCGTCGCCTCCAAATTGATCCGCGAGCGCGCCTTCCCGTTGATGCGCGCCTGCTGGGAAGTGGGCGCCCCGCAGATCCGTAACCGCGGCACCGTGGCGGGCAACCTGATTACCGCCTCGCCCGCCAACGACACCATCTCGCCGCTCATGGCGCTGGGCGCGTCCGTCACCCTGCTCTCGGCGCGCGGCGAACGCACCCTGCCCCTCCAGAATTTCTACACGGGCGTGCGCAGGAACGTAATGCAGCCCGACGAAATGCTGGTGGATATTTCCTTCCCCGCCCTGCAAACCAGCCTGCATGGGACTTTCATCAAGCTGGCCCTGCGCCGCGCCCAGGCCATTTCGGTGGTCAACGTGGCCCTGGTGGTGGACCTCGAAGCGGGTTCCGTTAAATCAGCCTCGATCACGCTGGGAGCGGTGGCCCCCACCATCATCCACGCGCAGAACGCCGAGGCCTACCTGGTCGGCAAAACCCTGGACGAAACCGTCATGGCCGAAGCCGCCCGCCTGGCCATGCAAGATTCCAGGCCGATCGACGACCTGCGCGGTTCGGCCAATTACCGCCGCGAAATGGTGCGCGTCTGCACCCTGCGTGGGCTGAGGCAAATCTCCAAGGGTCAGGAACAAGCCGGGGTCCCGAACAAGCCGATCCTGTTGTGGGGCAGGGACGATGGGCAGGTTTCCCCTGTCGCGCACAAGTCGCCCGATCCCATCGTGACCACCGTCAATGGCAGGCAGATGTCCTTTGCCAGTGGACACGACAAGACCCTCCTGCGCCTGCTGCGCGAAGAGGGCCTGTTGATCGGCACCAAGGAAGGCTGCGCCGAGGGTGAATGCGGCGCCTGCACCGTTTTCCTGGACGGCAAGGCGGTGATGGCCTGTCTCGTGCCCGCCCCGCGCGCGCATGGCGCCGCCATCGTCACCGTGGAGGGACTGGCAGACGGGGACAAATTGCACCCCATCCAGGAAGCCTTCATCCAGGACAATGCCGTGCAGTGCGGATATTGCACGCCCGGTTTCCTGATGTCTGGCGCAAAACTGCTCGAAGAAAATCCGCACCCGCAGCGCAATGAAATCGAGCAGGCGTTCACGGGCAACCTGTGCCGCTGTACGGGCTATTACAAGATCGTACAGGCGGTCGAAGACGCCAGCAGGATAAGGAGCTAGGTCATGGGCAGATATAGCGTCAGACAGGCAGAGAGAAAGGAAGCTCCCAAGGGACCGCACCCGATCTGGAACGGGCTGGGCTGCTTGATGGCGGTCATCATCCCCGCCATGTCCATCGCCATCAGTGTGGTCGCTCTGGATCTGATCCTGGCCAACAAATGGCCCTTTCCCTACCAATTGCTCGGGTATCCCCATTTTCCCGATTTCTTCTTTTCCACAAAGGGCCTGGCGGATATATTCGGCAGGATCGACGGAGTAAAGAACCTGTATGCCTATATTGCCCTCACCCTGGTCTTTTCCATCATCCTGGGGGGCATCATCTCTGTTCTGTATGCGCTGATCTACCGTTTCGCCGGTCCGTCGAAATACGGCCCGACCGATGCCCCACCCGTCAAGATCAAGATATCCAAGAAGCAGCGATAAACCATGACTATCCAATCCGTTGGTCAATCCATTCCGCGCGTCGACGCCCTGGGCAAGGTCACAGGCGTGACGCCCTACTCTGGCGATCTCTCGATGCCAGGCATGCTGTTCATGAAGATCCTCTTCGCCGAACGCCCGTATGCGCGCGTCAGGAGCATTGACACCTCCAAGGCTGAAGCTGCGCCCGGTGTGGCCGCGGTTTACACCGCCAAGGACGTGCCCGTCAATGAGTACGGACTCCAGATCCCAGACCAGCCCGTGCTGTGCGGACCTGGCGCGGCCAAACCCTACACCGACATGGTGCGCTTCGTGGGCGACCAGGTGGCTGTGGTGGTGGCAGAGACCGAAGCCCAGGCCGCTGCCGCCCTCAAGCTGATCGAGGTCGATTACGAAGACCTGCCGCCCCTGCTCGACCCTGTCAAAGCCATGCAGCCCGATGCGCCCGTCCTGCACCCTGACCGCGGCACGAACAACATCTGCGTGCATTACCGCATCCGCAAGGGCGACATCGACGCGGCTTTCGCGCAGGCCGACGTGATCGTCGAGGGCGAATACCGCACCCCCGTGCAGGAACACGCCTACCTCCAGCCCGAGGCGGGCCTGACCTACCTCGATGAGGAGGGCCGCATCACCGTGGTCTGCGCGGGCCAGTGGACGCACGCCGACCGCGGGTCGATTGCGCACGCGTTGAACCTCCCCGAGCAACAGGTGCGCGTCATCTATCCCGCCATCGGCGGCGCCTTCGGCGGTCGCGAGGATCTGTCGGTGCAGATCGTGCTGGCCCTGGCCACCATGAAACTGCGCAAGCCGGTCAAGATCATCTGGAGCCGCCGCGAGTCCATGATTGGGCACGGCAAGCGCCACGCGGTGCTGCTCAAGGCCAAATGGGGCGCCACGAAGGACGGCAAACTGGTGGCCGCCGAAAGCGAGCTGATCGGCGACGGCGGTGCGTACATGTACACCTCCAACAAGGTGCTCGGTAACGCCACCATCACCCACACCGGCCCGTATTTCATCCCCAACATCAAGGCGGACATCTACGGCATCTACACCAACAACGTGCCGGGCGCGGCCTTCCGCGGATTTGGCGCGCCGCAGGCCCTGTACATGGCCGAACTGCAAATGGACAAGCTGGCCGAGAAACTCGGCATGGACCCCGTCGAGTTCCGCTTGAAGAACGCGCTCCAACAGGGCGATACGCTGGCCGTCGGCACCCCCGCCCCCAACCCCGTCAGCATCACCGAAGTAATCCAGGCCGCCCGCGACAAGTTCGGCTGGGATGCGGAACCTGGAGCGAAAAGCGTGGAGGGTTCCCCCATCGTCCGCGGCCGCGGCTTTGCGGCGGGCTTTAAGAACGTCGGCTTCTCGTTTGGCTACCAGGAGAACTGCTGGGCCAAGGTCGAGGTTTACGGGAACGGGCAGATCGAGCGCGCCGTGCTGCACCATGCAGGCGCGGAGGTCGGCCAGGGCACGCACACCGTCATGGTGCAGATGGCCGCCCACACGCTGGGCATCTCGCCCGACAAGGTTGAGATCCGCACCTCCGACTCGGCCCTGCAGGGCAACTCAGGCTCCGTCTCGGCTTCGCGCATGACCTTCATGGCGGGCAACGCCATCAAGGGTGCGGCGGAGGCGGCTCTCGCCAAGTGGAACGCCGAGGAACGTCCCGCCATCGCGGAGTTCAAATACCTGGCCCCGCCCACCACCCACATGGATCACGACACGGGCTACTCGATGCCCAACTTCCAATACGCCTACGCGGCCCAGGCCGTGGAGGTGGAAGTCGATACCGAGACGGGCCACGTGCGCGTTCTGCGCGTGGTGGCCGCCGATGACGTCGGCAAGGCCATCAACCCCGACCTGGTCGTCGGCCAGATCGAAGGCGCGGTGGTGCAGGCCCACGGTTATGCCATCACCGAGGAATACAAGACCCGCGACGGCCGCGTGGTGACCGACCAGTTCAGCACCTACCTGCTGCCGACCATCGTCGACATTCCCGAGCAGGTCGAAGCGGTGGTGGTCGAGGTGCCCGACCCGAACGGGCCGTGGGGCGCGCGCGGGCTGGGCGAGCTGCCCTACCTGCCTTACGCTCCCGCCGTGGCGGCCGCCATCTACAATGCCACAGGCGTATGGATACACGAATTCCCGTTCACACCCGAGCGCGTACTGCGGGCGCTGGGAAAAATATAATCGTTTGGGGCGCAGAGATTGCGCCCCTGTTTGGCCGCCCCTGCCAGAAACAACCATGCCCTTCCCCTATCTTGGTGAAACCCACGAACTGAACGAAACGACCCGTGCCTCCGCGGACGGGTCGTTCGCATCCCTGCCGGATGGCATCACGCATTACGAATTGGGCAGCCCGTACGCGTCCCTGCCCGACGGTGAAAACCGTCCCACCGAACCCGTCAAGGCGAACCGTCCCAGCGTGGTGCTGGTGCATGGATTTTCGGTGCCGTATTACATTTTCGACCCGACCTTCAGCCATCTCACCCGCGCGGGTTTTCGCGTGCTGCGCTACGACCTGTTCGGGCGTGGATGGTCGGACCGCCCGCAGGTCAAATACAACCTCGACCTGTTCGTGCGTCAGTTGCGCGACCTGCTGGATGCGCTCGACATGCGCGCGCCCGTCAGCCTGGTCGGCCTTTCGATGGGCGGAGCCATCTCTGCGGCCTTTACCGTCCGCCACCCCGAGCGCGTTGCCTGCAACATCTTCATCGACCCTGCGGGGGTGCGCGCCGTGAACCTGCGCGGACTCAGGCTTCTCAGGCTGCCCCTGCTGGGCGAACTGGCGCTGGGCTTCGGCGGGGAGCGCATGGTCAAAAACGCGGCCTCCGCTTTCTTCGATCCGCAAACCATCCAGGAATTCCAGGCCAGGTACCGCGTGCAGATGCGCTTCGCAGGCTTCCGCCGGGCGATCCTCTCCAGTATGCGCAATGGGATGCTGGGAGACTTCTCCGAAACCTATCGCCAACTGGGCGCGTTGGGCAAGCCCGTCCGCCTGTTCTGGGGCAGGCAGGATACGACCGTCCCCTTCGCCCACAGCGCCGACCTGCTGAAACTGATTCCCCAAGCCACCCTGCACGCCTTCGACCAATGCGGCCACATCCCGCACTACGAACGGCCCGCGGAATTCAACCCGCTGCTGGCCGAATTCCTGACGCACTAAGAAAGATCCGAATCAGCCTGAGGCAGGCAGGGGTTGAATATCCTTCTTCACGCCGAACGTCATCGTCAGCATAAAAATATCCGTCAGAATCCAGAACAGGTTCTGCGGAATCCCGCTGGGGTTCATGGAGAAGACATAACTGGTCATGTTGATCGTGTTGGCAATCCCATAACTTGTCATGGCAAAAAATAGAAGCAGCGCAACCCTGTCCCACGCGGATCGGCGCGCCGCGCGAAAGCGCAGCCAGGCCAGCGCAATCAGGCCCGCATCCAACACAGGGTACATGGCAACCCCCAGAAAGTCGGTCCAGGCCCCGTTCTTGAGCGCCATCAGCGGAGCGAAATAGATCGCCCAGACGAGCGCGTTGACCGCCAGCATCGCCGCTCCAATCCAGAGCCAGGCCCGTCGAGGCAGGGGTGTGAGATATTGCCAGAGAGCCACCGCGACGAATCCATAATGCGCCACGTAGAACAAATCGACCGCCGAAAACGTATCCAGCAGGGTCCCGGTCACGAGGTCGTGTATGATCCAGGCGATGTTGCCGAACAGATTCATCGTCCATGCCAGGGCAAGCAAAATCCAAAAACGACGAAGGTTCGGCTGGCGGGCCGCCTTGATCCATAGATACGTCAGCACCACCAGCAGCAATAAATATCCCAGGGCTTGAAGAATTTGCGAAATCAAATCCATTGACATGCTGTCTCCAATCGAGAATGAATTGCGTTATTTTATGCTTGCGCAGGCCGCAATTCAAGTGGCGTTTGTCACCTGCTCTCCACCGTCATCGATTTGGAATTCTTCGACGCGGGTAAAATAAAGTAGAGCGCATCCGCACAGTCCCCGTCGATAACCGACCATCAGGTGAAACCCATGAATAAACAAGACCTTCAACTGCTCTTTCGTTATAACGCCTGGGCCAATGCGCACATTCTGGCTGCCGCCGAAGGCCTGAGCGACGAACAATTCTGCGCGCCCGCCTCCTTTCCGCACGGCGGGGTTCGCGGCACCCTTGTCCACACCCTGTTCGCGGAGTGGATCTGGCGCAATCGTTGGGAGGGCACCTCGCCCATCTTCCGCATCAGGGAGGCGGAATTTCCGAATCTGGCCAACCTGCGCTCCCGCTGGGCCGAAGAGGAAGCGAAACTGTTGGCCTTTGTCGACTCGGTTAGCGACGAGCGCCTGCGCTCCGTCTTCGATTACAAGACCACCCGCGGCGATCCGATGTCCGAACCCGCCCTGTGGCCCGTGATGATGCATGTTGTCAATCACGGCACCCAGCACCGCGCCGAAGCCGCCGCCCTGCTGACCGACCTGGGCCATTCACCAGGCGACATCGACCTGATCTTCTTCCTGCGGGAACAACAGTAATATCGGCATACTTCGCCAGTTCGGCGGCCAGACACCCTCCAGCCCAGTAAGGGACAGAAAATGCTACAATAGACGCCATGCTCCAAACCATCCTCCCCTTCATCCATCGCAACAAGTACAAACTGGCCATCCTTGGCCTGATGGCGGGCGCCTCGTTCATCAGTCTGCTGCTGGTCGGGGCGCGCATGACCGTCAGCGACTCGGGACGCTACGCGGGCCTGACCTGGAACCTCTTCCTGGCCTGGATTCCCTTCGTGCTGGCTTATGCCGCCTATACCCTTTCATGGAGCCGCAGGTGGCTGTACATCGTCATTCCCGTCACCGCCTTCGTGTGGCTGATCTTCTTCCCCAACGCCCCCTACATCCTGACCGACCTCCAGCACCTGGCTCGCCAATCGGTGGATACCCCGCTGTGGTACGACGTAATCATGTTGATCTGGTTCTCGTGGACGGGCATGCTATTGGGGCTGGTTTCACTGTACATGATGCACGAGATCATCCAGCGCACCTTTGGAAAAACAACTGGCTGGAGTTTCGTCCTGATCGTCTCGTTACTGGGCAGCTTTGGCGTGTACCTGGGGCGCTTCGTGCGCTTCAACTCCTGGGACCTGCTGCAGGCCCCCGGCGAAGTGGCCGTCACCATCCTGGGCCTGGTCATCGACCCCACCCTGCGGCTGATGGCTTTTACCCTGCTGTTCGCGGCCTTCTACCTGTTCGTCTACCTGACCCTGTACTCATTCGGCCATCTGCTGCACGAAAACGGAAACCTCATCCATGATCGCTAACCTGCGGGCGCGCTTTGCGCGGAACAAGTACCGCCTGTTCATCTTCGGCATCCTGAGCATGGCATCCCTGGTCTGCATCGGACTATTCCGCTGGCGCGCTTCGCTGACGGGCAGCGAGAACTACGCCTTCCTGATCTGGAACCTGTTCCTGGCCTGGATTCCCTTTGTGGTGGCCTACCTTACCTACACCTCCAGCCTCCAGCATGCGCGGATGCGGGTGCTGGTGCCCATCGCCGCCTTTGTGTGGCTGATCTTCTTCCCCAACGCCCCCTACATCCTGACCGACTTCCAGCACCTGGCCGTGGTCGACTGGCAAAACATCGACACTTGGTACGACGTGCTCATGTTGATCTGGTTCGCCTTCACCGGGCTGCTGCTGGGATTGGTCTCGCTCTTCATGATGCAGGAGATCATCCGCCGCGAGTTTGGGCGCTGGAGCGGCTGGGGCTTCGTGGCCCTGGTCACCGTGCTGACGGCGGCGGGCGTCTACGTGGGGCGCTTCCTGCGCTGGAATTCCTGGGACATCCTCTCGCGTCCGCAGGAATTGGTTCAATTTACCCTCGCGCGCACCCAGGAGATGAGCGGACGTCCCCTGGTGTTCACCGTCATCTTCGCCGCGCTGATCCTCTTCCTGTACCTGACGTTATACGCCTTCGGCCACCTCTTGCAGGAACGGTAGGCGTAGGCTCAACGTCTCCTCACAGCTTCGGCAATTTCAACTCCATTCAAGGAGATCGAATGCACTCTGAATTGATCGTGATCCGCGGGGGCGGCGACCTGGCCTCGGGCGTGGCCCTGCGCCTGCGCCGTGTCGGCTTCCCCGTGTTGATCCTCGAACTGCCCCAGCCCCTGGCCGTGCGGCGCACCGTCTCATTCGCCGAGGCGGTCTACGAGGGCGCCTGGGCGGTCGAAGGGGTGACGGCCCGAGTCGTTTCGGCCGACCAACTCCAGGTCGTGATGGAAGCGGGCGAGATCCCCGTGCTGGTCGACCCGAACGCAAACGTGCTATCCAACGCCTTCCTCACCAATCCGCGCACCACCATCGTGATCGACGGCCGCCTGCTCAAACGTGAACCCGCCCCCCTACCGATCCGTCCCCTGCTGCACATCGGGCTGGGACCTGGCTTCGTCGCCAGCGTCAATTGCGACGCGGTCATCGAGACCCGCCGCAGCCACACCCTCGGCCGCGTGTACTGGGAGGGTTCCGCCCAGGCCGACAGCGGACAGCCCGAAGGCGACCCCCAGCGCATCCTGCGCGCGCCCGCGGATGGGAACGTGATTCCGCGCGCCCAGATCGGCGACCACATCGAACCAGGCCAGGTCATCGCCGAAATGAAGATCCCTGAGGGCAGCCTGCCAATCCCCAGCCCGTTCGCGGGGGTGCTGCGCGGGCTGATCCACCAGTCGGCGGCCGTGCCGCAGGGCATGAAAATCGGCGACGTGGACGCGCGGAACGATTCCAGCGCCTGCTGGCTGGTCTCCGACAAGGCCCTCTCCATCGGCGGCGGCGTGCTGGAGGCCGTTCTGTCGAGGCTGGGCCTTTCGGCGTGAAACTTAAGCCAATCTTCACTTGAAGGCCGATTGGTTTTCCTTTATGCTAATTATTCAATTCACCTGTGAAGGCTTTGTCCAGATTCGCGCGGCATAACACGCAATACGAGGATTTTGAGAACCGCCTTTAGCGTCCCGGGAGCGCACGATTAAATCCATCAGGAGCAGTACATGAACGGAAAATTCCACGGGATTTTCATTGGCGTCGATGAGTATATGGACAGCCGAAACCTGCGCTCCTTGAGTTTCGCGCAAAAAGACGCTCAAGACATGCACAGGACCCTGACCGACCGCCGCATCGGCTTCTCGAACATCGGGGAGGTCAAGCTCCTGCTCGGGGCGCAGGCCACCAAACACAACATCGAGGGCGTCCTGCACACCCTGCTGGTCAAGAGCGTCAAATGGGAGGATACGGTCGTCGTCTATTACTCCGGGCATGGCTTTCTGGCTGGTGAGGAGAAAACGGCCTACCTGGGCGCCTACGACACCAAAATCTCGGATATCGCCTTCAATCCCAATTCGGGGCTGAGGATGTCGTACATCTACCAGGATATCTTCCAGAGATCTCCCGCGCGCAACATCCTCTTCATCCTGGATTGCTGCAACAGCGGCGCTTTCATCCCCCCCTCCCAGATCAAATCCTCCCAGATCCCCGACCTGGAGATGGAACAGGTTTCGAGCACCAAGGAATTGATCGACGGCCGCCTGCTGGCCTTCCCCGAGAACGATCACACCATGGCGCGCGCAGTGCTTTTTTCGTCCCCGGCGGGCGTGGATTCGCGCGAACTGGAACAGTTGCAAAACGGGGTCTTCACCTACTACCTGTTGAAGGGCCTGCAGGGAGATATCCAGGCCGTGGAAGCTGAGAACGGCGAAGTGACCATCGACAGCCTGAACTCGTACATCAAACGCAAGATGCCCGAGAAACAGCCCGCGGGTTTTGCAGGCAAGGTGATTTCGCGCTTCGTGCTCACCCGCAATCACAGCAAGGGCGGCAAACCCGTCAGCATTGCCGTGGACAGCGAGGCCGCCGAAACCGAGGGCCGCCTGCCGATCAGCATCATGGCCTCGCCGCTGCCCAGTCCCTTCGATCCCGCCTTCCCCTTTATCAAGAGTATCACCAACCGCCTTGGCGCGTTGAAACCCGGGGCTGAGCGGGACCCGGGCACGTTGATCCTCGACACCATCCGCGATCTGTACGACGCCAAGGTGGTCACGCTGGTACACATCGAAAAGGATGGAAAGGCTTTCAGCCGATTTACCAGCCAGATCGTCGGCAAGGATTATTCCGAAAGCGACCTGGTCAACATGGCCGCCGAAAGGATCGCCCAGGGCGTCAAGGAAAAGGTCTTCAATGCGGGCAACAAGGGCATCTTCCATAACATACCCGCCCACCAGGTGACCAAATACGAAAAGGTCATGATTATGCCCATCGACCAGGATGATTACCTGATCATCTTCGGCACATCGATGGACATGTACATCGGCGAAGTGTACGCCTGCATCCTGCGCTCGATCTATTATTCCACGCGGGAGTTCACCTATGTCTCCCCCGAACTGGAAGCCAGCATCCTCGACGAGATCAAGCGCACCTATGGCTTCGTCCCGTTCAAGCTGTACGATCAAAGATTCAAACTGTTCGAAAAAAGCCTGAAGAACGACAAGGTCTTCTTCGAGCCGATCCTGTTCATGGACTCGCAGAACCTGGATATCAACGGTTGGGAGGCCCTGGCGCGCGAGGACAATTCGGAACACGCGCCCGCCCACCTCTTCCAGGCCGCCGAACTGTGGGGCGACCAGTTCATGATCGAGCTGGATTCGTTCTTCCTGCACAACGCCACCGAACGCTACCGCGAACAGTTGCGCAAGATGGGCAAGCGGCCGAATGAGTTCCTGCCGCTCTCGGTCAACGTCTACCCCGCCTCGTTGATGCGCTCCGCCTATCGCAACGCATTGGCCGAGGTCATCACCCCCTCCCAACACTCCATCCCGGGCCACAAGCTGATCCTCGAAATTTCGGAAAAACTGCCCATCAGCTCGGACGATACCGAAAACCCCGTCCTGGCGCTGCGGCATTTCAGGGAGCGGCTGGTCGGCCTGACCCGCGACTTCCAGGTCAATTTTGCCATCGACGATTTCGGCAGCGGCTACTCCTCCATCTCGCGTTTCGCCAGTCTGAAGCCGAAGTACGTCAAGATCGACCGCGACATCCTGCTGCAAAAGGACATCTGCGACATCACCCTGCAATATATCCGCCAGATGACCGCCATCAAGGAAACCTCGGCCACCTACGTGATCGTGGAGGGCTTCGACGGCAGCAGCGACATGGCCGTCACCCTGCAGCAGATCTACGAACACGACATCCGCTACGTGCAGGGCTACATCATCGGGCGCGCGGGGCCTGAACTCTACGATCTGGACGAGAGCGCCGCCAAGCGCCTGATCGACATGATCATGGGATACAAACCACAATGACCGACTACACCCTCGCCATCTTGCTGGAAAATGACCAGGCCGATCCAAACGAGCTCGAACGCTCCACGCTCTCCCTCGAAAAGGAGTTGGCTCAGAATGTGGGTGGCATCCACAGACAGGCGGCTGACGGCCACAAGGACATCGATCCGCTGGCCTTCGCCACCCTGACGGTTGCCATCGCCCCCATCGTGGTCACCAAGTTCTTCGAGTTCCTGAACACCTGGGCCTTGCGGCGCGAAAACCGCCACGTCAGGATCAAACTGCAACTCGGGAAGGATAAGTCCATCGAGTTCGAAGGCTCCGAGACGCTCTCGAAGGAGGATGTGGAGAAATGGATCCGCGTGCTCGACGGGGCCATGAAGAAAAAGTAGCCTGCCTCTCTCGATCAACGACCCCGCGGCCAAGGCGGGGTCGTTTTTTTTACGTGCTCAAAGATAAGCGGAAATGGTCAGGCTTTCAGGTCCGGCAAGGTGCCGCGGAAATTGCCGATCGCGTAGTCCAGGCCTGAAACCAGCGCCTTGGTTGTCACACCCCAGGTAAAGGCGGCGATGTAATCCTGCCAGGTACCGAAGTTCTTGTCGATGTAGAGGCTGGTCGCCGCCGCCGACAGGGCGATCAACAGCGCCAGGATTGCAATCGCACCTTCCCGCAGCCAGCGCAGAAGGTTCGAATAACTGGCGTTCAAATCGATGTCGGCAGGACGTTCCACCCGCGGACCGAATATGGAAAAGAGACCTGCCAGCAGTGGTATGGGGGCGGCAGGCTCCGTCTCCCTTTTCTCCTCCTTAGTGGAGTCCCACTCTTTCGTATCCGTATCCCTGGAGATACCATAGGGAACCACCTCCTCCCAGCCTTTGACACCGCTTGATACGGAGGCCTGGTGTACATCGTGCAAGCCCAACAACAAGGCTTCAGCGTGCTGGATATCGGCGCTGGCGCTGCGGGTTATCAGATCATCCGCATCCTTCGCCAGCCACAGATCGCCCCAGGCCTGGCAAAGAATGCGGTCCGCATTATACAGGTCGAGGCGGTAGGCTTCCTGCCAGGCGCTGGAGACGGCCAGCAGATCCTGTACCCGCATCCGATAAGCGGAAATGGTCCCGCTCATCTTTTGCCAGCTTGCCAGCAACAGAGCCGCCTTATCCAGCCGATCCCCCACTGTAGCCGCTTCGGCCAATTCGACCTGTCGGCCCTTTATCAAATCCTCGGCGTCTGCATAAAAGGCGGGCTGCTGAAAAGCCGGCCAGCCCGGCTTCGGCCCTGGATTTTCCTTTGGGAATGTATCGAAGGCTGTTTTCAATTTTTCATACTTGCCGCTGAAACTCTGCCACAGCTTTATCTGGCTTTCGATGACATCCAACTCCGCAATGGCGGCCTTGTAATCTTCGTTGGAATCTTCCAGGCGGGGAGCGGCAATTTTCTCCAACGCGCGGAATTGCTCTTCCAATTTCTGGAAGCGTGCCGTCATTTGGGCATCATCTATTTTGTATGGTTCAATGTCGGCTTTCAACTTCTTCAAGTCGATGGTGATCTCATTGCGCAACTTGCCTTTTTCAAGGTCAGTTTTACGCTTCCTCAAATCAGCCACCTTGCGTCCCACCGTGATATATCTCTGCGCCCACCAGGCCACAACAATACCGATCACCAGAACCAACAGGGGGGCCCAAATGGCATCTTTCACATTGACCGTCACGGCGACCACGCCGCTCTTGTCCGCGGCCTTCGTCAGGTCAAGCTTGCCTGTGTAGGCGCCCGCTCCGCCCAGGTTCTGGAAATCCAGGCTCAAGCCGATGGGCTGATGGGTGTCCACTGAGACCTGCGCGGCTTTCACCTGCACATACTCTCCATTCGGGCCGACCAGGAATCCAAGCGCCTGGCCCACCGCCGCCTGGGCTGAATCGGCGTCGGCGGCATCCAATGGCAGGAGGCACGGCGCTGGGCACACGGCCGGGTGCCACGGGAGCGGGCGCAACGCCTGGAGGGTCACCGCCTCCAACAAGGGCTTGGGTAGCCCCGCCGCGGGTTTCTTCTCCACCACCACCTGGACCTCCAGATGGGCCACCTGCGACGACTGGCCTGATTCGCCCGCCATGACAAAGGCGGTGTAGGTTCCAGGCTTGACCTTCTCCAGGTCCGCGCCGTTCAGGTTCAGGAGGATGCGCTGAGACTGACCGCCCGCCAGTTTGACGGTCAGCGGCTTGAGCACATCCTGGTTGGAGACATATTCCTTCCCCCACTCCAGCCTGACCATGGGCCAGTGGATTTCCGTTTCCGCCGAGAGCGGCTCGAATCCAAAATCCGTCAACCACACCTGCACGGACAGATCCGCCCGGGACTGGTTGATGAGAGACACTTCGTTCGGGGCATCGGAAGCCAATACCAGCGGCGTCGTTTGCGAAAAGGCAAAAGGCGGAGCAGTCCCATCCGCCTGCGCAGACGAAAGGGGAGAAAAGATCAAACCCAGAAACAGGAAGACGATTAGGCTGGCTCGAATTCCCCGCGGAGATACAGATTGCAAAACGGATTTCATCGGGCACCTCCTTTTTTTGCTCGCATGCAAGAGTCGACGATCACCAGGCAAACTTCACAATTTCATTATAGTGATTCCACCGGGCGGATACAATCGCGAATTTCAATGGAGTTCCAATTCCAATTTTAAATACAGCTTGAATTCGAAACCGAATTCCTTATAATGGAATTGACCCCGGGTTTTGATCGGAAGGCGGAAACCCAAAATGTGGGTATGAATGTTGTCAGAATTCAAGCAACCCAAGGAGCGCAACGATGAAAACATTTGCCGTTTCGTACGCACCACCTCCCCCGGAAACGCGGGGGAAGAAGTCGTTTCTAACCTGGCTCAAGGAATGGAACAACGGGCCTCAGATCGTGCTGGCCGTTTTGATCCTGACTTTCTTGGTCAGCCTCCTGTTCAAGGCCCTGGGCGAGACGGGAGGGCTGGGCTGGTTGCTCACCTCGAATGCCGCCGTCAAGGACGAGCTGCCCAAGGACATCGCCCTGGCCCTCGGGCCGATCCTGGCCCTGGCGCTGGCCATTGAGCGCCTGATCGAGACCGTCTTCGACATGTTCGAAACCAATGTAAGGGAGATCGCCAAGAAGACCGCCGCAGGAGCAAAGGGTCTCGATTACATCCAGCAGATCACCCAGTTGTATACTGATGAAATGTTCAACGCCAAGACCGCCCTGGAGGAGGCCTTGGCAAAGCCCGAGACCAAGCTCGAAAAGAAATCCGCCCTCATCGCCGCAGTGGAGGCGGCCGAAACACGCGTGCAGGAGATTGGTTCCCTGTGGGAGAGTCTGCCCAAGGACCCCAAATACATCTCCTGGAAACGGGCCTTGTCCATCTGGATCGGACTGGTCATCGGCATGATCGTGGGCGTCTTCAATGAACACGGCTTCTTCTACTATCTCAACCTGGAGGTGCCGCGCCTGCTCGACATGCTGGTGACGGGCTTCGTGCTCGGCGCGGGATCTGGCCCCCTGCACTCCCTGATTGGCATCCTGCAAAGCACAAAGGACATGCTCAGCAACCTGGGCAGCCTTCCAAACGCAGGCGCCATCAAGGATGAGTTGCGCTCCCTGCGTGCGGAAATGGCCACCCACAAGTAGCGAGCCATTTCCGCGCCCGCCGCGATGGGATTACCCGGGCCGTGGCGCTTTGCAACCATCAAAACTCTTCAGGGCTTTCGTCCACAGTGGACGAAAGCCCTGCCTTACTCGCTGAAACGCACATCCTTAATTTGGACTTTGTGGCTGCCGGTGGAGAAATCCGTGCTCACGACAATCCCAAATTCCTTGACTGCGTTGAAGTTGATTGCTGGGAAATTTGTAAACTCATACCGCAACCTCATCTCACCCACTCCATTGTTCGAAACACGGATCGTATTGAAGTTGCCGGCAATGTCTTTAAAATACAGATCCACCACGTCGCTTAATTCGCTGAATATCACGATGCACTCAACTGCGCCATATCGTGATAAATTGGAACCCTCCTTGAATTGAAACGCCATGCCTGTATACCCGTGCTGATCGCCCGGCAGGTTATAGCTAAGTTCGTAGGAAGGTCTTTCCGCGCCTGCGTCAAAGATCAGTTCGAGTCTGGCAAAACCGCCGAGATTATCCGCTTCTCCGTAATAGGCAAAAACCCGCGGACTCATCTGTTCGATCCCCAGCGGTTCGATCTTCTGGTCACTCAGCCTGTCGCGTACCCACTCCTGGAAGGGCGGGAAGGCCAACACCCCGACCAGCAGCGTGACGGCAGAACCAATCAGAGCCGTAATCAGAGGGATGATGATCCCCATTTTATTTTGCTTGATTGCAATTCCTTCATCCCGCGTTTCCTTTGAGCTTTCCGTTGGCATGGTTCCTCCACTTCAACTTTCCATGTATACCCACCCCAGGGGAACAGCGTTTCCCGCCTCCCATTAACCTTTGCCGCCCCAAATACGATGTGGGTGCCTGTAAATGATCCAGACTTTCAAACCTCGTATTTGGGGCGGTGCGGGTCTGTTTATGCCTATTTCTTCAGCGCGTTGATCTCTGCCAGCACCTGTTTGACCATATCTTCGGTAAGCCCCGCTTGTTTGGCCTGCGGCATGGCCAGCAGGGATTTCAAGGTCATGCCCTTGGCCAGCCCGATCATGGGATTCTTGGAAATGCCAGGAACGTGTTTTTCCAGGATTTTCACAGCGCCGGTATTGTCCAGGATTTCACCAACTTTTGTGTCCAACGTGTATGCCATTTTATGCTCCTTGATTTGATGGGGTTCGGAAAGTTCAAAGCCGATTTTACACGAACATACATAGTATACGGCAATACTGGCTGGGCCGCACACTGGAAATCATGAAAGCGGGCGCTTGAAAATATAAGTAACGCAGGATGTATATCCCGACCAGCCCGCGCCATATATGTAGGCCTGGGGAGTTTCCGAAACCAGTTCCCAGCCCTCGGCGCCGAGCGCATTCAGCCTCGCAGTAACTTTTCCGCTCCCGCCGTCATCCCATGACCAAACCGCGGTTTTATGATCGTATTCCGAGGCCAAACGCATATATTCCCATTTTTGCATCATCCAACTCCTTTTGAATAGCTTCCAGAAAACGCCCCTCTCCAATGCTCACAGCGCGGACGTCATCCAGCTAACTTTGCTCGGGGACAATGTATCCTGCGGGCACGATATCAGCGGCGCAGCCGAAGAACAAGCCGGGCTTTTTTCAGGTTCGCTTGCATCCATCACGCGGCGGGACGAATGGGCGTGCCGCAAAAACCGCATTCGATGGTATTGGCATCCGTCCATTTCACTTCCCTTTGACCGAGCGGCGCGCCGCAATTGGGACAGTTGCTTGGCAGGCGGTTCATTTGCGCGGTGCGCGTATCGAGCGGACTGGGCTGCGAAACTTTATCGCCAAATTCCCTGGTTAACGCCTCTGCCGCAGATTGCATACCGCGTTTGGTCAACTCACGCATCACGTCTTTGTAAAACGCGGAGGCTTGCTGGCCGAGTTTGTATTGCAGCAACAGGGTCAACGCCGCGCGAGCCTGCATCAACGCGGCCTCATTACGACTTCTGGCAAATGCCAACGCCGCCTGAGAATGCAAATTGGCGGCGCGTTTGGGCTGTTTGGCAGACTCAAGCACTTCCGCCAGTTTGGCAAAGATGGGCGCTGCCTGCGCAGGTTTGTTGTTCTCGAAATAATAATTGGCCTCTTCGAGCCTGCGTTGCTCGGAGGGTTGCAAGGCGCTGTCTCTTGCAGTGGGGTCTGAGGGATCGTATGGCATGTGGATATTTTCTCATGAAATCTGTTCTCTGGAGGTCATACATCTGTCCCATTCGCTCAGGGCAGGCTTCGACGGGGGCGGAAAACGGGTAAGATCCGTGATGGGCAGCGAGACTGCTTCTCTTCCCTTCCACAAACTCGCCACAACATGTTGGGCCAGGGTCTTCCGACCCTGGCCCATGATTTTACCTCGTCTGATCCGCCTTTTGCCACCACAGGTACGTGGCCGCCAGCCCCAGCGCACACGCCAAACCCACAACCATCAAGCTATGCAAACCGAGCAACTCCGCGCGCGGACCGGCTGCGCCGCTGAACAGGGCGGGCACGGCCCAGGGGAACCAGTCGCCCCAGCCCATGACGGCGGCGATCTGGGCCAGGGCCACGGTCAGGATCGCCCAACCGAAGGCGGGCAGGTAGCCGCGTCCCAGGCTGGCGGCCAGGGCCACGAAGGGCAGCAGCAGGATAGTCAACACTGCCGCGCCGAGCACGTCCACCGTGGAGGAGCGCAGTAAATCTTGCGACCAACCAGGGATGTCCACCGCGTTGCCAATGACCAGTCCCAGCCCAAAGACCAGCAGGGAGAGTCCCATCGTCCACGCGGCCACGACGACAAACTTGGCCGTGATGATCGCTCCGCGCGAGGTGGGCAGGGCCAAAAATTCCTTGACGGTGCGGTCGGAAAACTCGCGCCCGAAGACCCAGGCGGTGATGACCGCGAAGACAATCGCTCCGCCCACGGCAATGGCCTGTCCCAGAATATTGAAGAAGGTCGGCCAGTCGGCCACGCCCGCCATAAGTTGGGCCTTCGTGCTGATCAAGCCCATCTGCTTGGCGGCCTCGGGGTCTTTCAGGATGATCATGAACAGCCCATCCACCACAGCGGCCAGCGAAAAGCCGATGGCGGAAATCAGCGGCACCTTCGAGCAGCGCGCCTTCAAGGTCTCGGCCCATAATGCGGAGGTAAAGTATTTCATTTCAAAACTCCAGTCAGGCGCAGGAAATGCTCTTCGAGATTCTCCTGCTCCACTCCCAGGCGCGTGGGCGCTGTGCCCGCCTCCACCAGCAAACGCGCCACTTCATCGGGCGCAGCGATGGCGCGCGCATCCTTGATGACCAGTGACTCGCGGGCGCGATCCAATTCCGCGGAATAGCCCGCGGCGGTCAGTGCCGTTTGCGCGGCGGACAGGTCACGCGCCTGCACCATCAGACGCTGGGCGCGCAGCTCTTCCATCGTATCCGCATCCAGTTCCTCGATCAGACGTCCCTGGTGGATGATGCCGATGCGCGTCGCCAGCCGATCCACCTCGGTCAGGATGTGGCTGGACATCAGGATGGTCACGCCTTCGCGCGCCAGCCCCGCCAGCAGTTCGCGGATTTCCACCACGCCCGCAGGGTCGAGTCCGTTGGCGGGTTCGTCGAGGATCAGCAATTCGGGACGATGCAGCAGGGCGCGCGCCAGCCCCAAACGCTGGAGGTTGCCCATCGAAAGCGTACCCGCTTTTCGGTCCGCGTAGGGGCTGAGGCTGAGCTGCTCGATGACGCGGGAGACGGCTCCCGCATCCGCCATCCCATGCAGGCGGCGGGAAATTTCCAGGTTTTCGCGCGTTGTCAGGTCGGGATAGGCGGACGGGCTCTCGACGAGATGCCCCACCCGCGCCCACGGCCCACGCCCATCCGGACCGACGGCCTGCTCCAGCAAACAGGCCGATCCCGCGCTGGGAGCGATCATCCCCAACAGCACGCGGATGGTGGTGGTCTTGCCCGCGCCGTTCAGGCCGAGGAAGCCGTAGATCTCGCCGACGCCGACGCGCAGGTCAACCGCATCGACCGCGTGTACATCTCCATAAAATTTCGATAAACCACTGGTTTCAATTGCGTAGTTCATGTTATTTCTTCTTTGCGTCAAAAATGGAGCCGAGGCTCTTTCGATATGCGTCAAAGGCCGCTTTGCCTTGCGGAGTGAGACGGTATTCGGTGTGTGGGATCTTCCCGCGGAAAGTCTTCTCCGCTTGCACGTAGCCTGCCTCTTCCAGCCTGGAGAGATGCACGGATAGGTTTCCCTTGGTCAGTTCGCTTTCCTTGAGCAGGTACAGGAAGTCGGCGGATTCGACGGACGAAAGCAGGGCCACCAACATCAGGCGCGCAGGCTCATGGATGACACGATCCAGGCCCGAAAGGTTTTGAAGGGATGGGCTCATGACTCCTCCGTGTAGGGGGTCGGGTTTTGCTTGCGATAACGCAGGAAGGTCACGAGGCCCGAGAGCGCCAAAATCACGCCAGAGATCAAGATCAAAACGCCGAGGCTGGTCAACGCGCGGTTGATGACTTCCACCACTGCGGGCTGGAAAATCCCTGGCTGAACATCGGCGGGCAGGGTCGGCAGGCCCACGGCCCATTGCCAAAATCCAGCCGCGATGCCTGACAGCAGGAATGCGACTCCCAGCAGGCGGAAGCGCGACAGGCCCATCCACTCGCCTGCCAGCACGCACAGGACGGCCCAGATCAATCCCACGCCGATGGGGAACCAGACGGGCAGGGAGGCCAACACACTGCCCGCCGAGGCAACCAGCAGGGACACGGCCAACAACCCGAAGATGGGCAGAAGCAGGAAGAGAATGACGTTCCGAATCAGGATCAATACCTGCGCCGCCGTGACTCGATTGCCCCGCACAAAGCCTGTGCGCGGATAGGTAAAGTGGTCTTTCAGCCACCATAGGGCCAGGATCACCACGATAAAACCGAACAACTTGGCCAGGGAGACTACACCGACAAACGACAGAAAACGGGATGGGTCTGAGGCTTGCAGCACCTTGCCCTGCAACAGGAGAATCGCCGCCAGAACGATAAACATTCCACCCGCTGCCATTTCCGTAAATCCGTCCACGAACCAATATCCACGAGCACGCTTGAGGACAGAGTCGATCTGCACGTTGGTGTTCATTTCTACTCCTTTTGCAAACTAGTTTGTATTGTAAACCTGTTTATACAGAGAGTCAAGAAATCAAAAAGGCGGCTTGCGCCGCCTTCATCATTTGCTTCCACTGGGTTTTTAATCCGCCGCGAGCACGTGTCTAATGAACCCCGCCGTTCGCCAACGCCATGATCTCATCCTTCGTCTCATAAACCTGCACCAGCTTGCCGTCGCGCATCATGAGCACACGGTCAACGTACTGGCACATGCGCAGATCATGTGTGACCATGATGCCCGCGCGCTGGTTCTCGTGGATCAGGTTGGCGAAGGTCTCCACCACCTGGTAGGCGCGCTCGGTATCCAGCGAGGCGGTCGGCTCGTCGGCCAGCACCACGGTGGGATTGTGGATCAGGGCGCGGGCAATCGCCACACGCTGCTGTTGTCCGCCCGACATCTGTGCAGGCAGGTTGTGCAGGCGGTCGCTCAAACCGAGGCGGGCCAGCAGTTCCTGCGTGCGGGCGCGTCCCGCCCGGTCGGCCTTGCCGTTCAGGCGCAGCATGAATTCCACGTTTTCCTTGGCAGTCAGGTACGGGATCAGGTTGTTGGATTGAAAGGTGAAACCGATCTTCTCGCGGCGCAGCACGACGCGCTTCTTCTCGCTCATCCTGGACAGGTCCTGCCCATCGATCAAGACCTGGCCCTCGGTCGGCGTCAGCAAAGCCGCCAGGATCGACAGCATGGTGGTCTTGCCCGATCCGCTCGGGCCGACCAGCGCGACGAATTCGCCAGAGTTGACCTTGAACGAGACATCGTCCACGGCATTGATCTTGCCGCCGTCCAGGCTGAAGGTCTTGATAACGTTTCTTACTTCGAGTGCAACTGTGCTCATAAATTTCCTGCAAAAATTCTCAAACAACAGCCAACGTCGGGAGACGTTGGACTCCAATGTCACGACAGGCGCAGGGCCTTGAGCGGTTCGATGCGCACCGCATAAATGACGGAGACCAGTCCACCCGCGGGGCCGATAAACAGCAGGGCCGCAATGGCGAAGGCCGAGGCCTGACCGTTGAAGACCAGCGGGATAGTCGGCGGGAAGAACAGCGAGAACACATAGGTCAACAGGCCGCCGATGCCCACGCCGATGGCAGTCACCACCATGATCTGGATCACCGCCGCCAGTCCCACCACGGCGTTCGAGGAACCGATGGCCTTCAACACGCCGATCTGCGGCACCTTCTGCAAAATCTGAATCTGGAAGAAACCGCCGATGACCAGCACGCCGATCAACAGGGTGAAGACGCCCTGCGTCTGCACCGTGCCCTGCTGGGCCGAATAGCCTGGGATGTTGTTGATGGTCGTGGCGATATCCGCCGCCTGCACGTTGGACACCGTGGCATTGATCCTGGCCTTCATCACTTCGACCTGGCTCGGGTCATCGAGTTTGATGGCGATCACATTGATGTCGGGGATGGTCTTGCTGGCCTCAGCCTCCGACTTCGGGCGCACCCGTTCCCAGGTTGAGGGCGGGACGAAGATGGTCGGGGCAAAAAAATAGGCCTGACCTTCGGTCAATCCCACCACCTTGAGGGTGAAGAACTCATCCTTCGTCCCCTGCGTGGAGCGGATGGTGATCTCGTCGCCGACCTTGATGTCCGAGCGCAGCGCCACGTTGCGGTCGATGACCACTTCCTTGGCAAGCTGGGTCTGGTAGGTGCGGCCTTCGATGACGGGCGGCAGGCCGGGTCGGCCCGATTCCACGCCCAGCATGGACACCTTCAACACCTTTCCGTCGGGGAGCAGAATGGCGGTCGAGGAGGTGGAGATTGGCCCCGCTTCGGCGATGCCATCGAGACGGCGCACCGCCTTGAGGGTCGATTGGTCGAGGCGGCTGGAGGTGATGATGAAATCCGATTTATCCAGGAAGACCACCAGTTGGGCATCCAGATTCGACACATACTGGCGGTTGTTCGTGCCCAGCCCCTCCCCGAGCGCGGCGATGAACAAGACCAGCAGCGTGATCAACGCGATGACCAGCGCGACGAGTAAGAACCGTCCGCGGTTGCGCCAGATTTCCTTGAGAGCAAGATAAGTTGAAAGTCCCATACAATCCTATTCGTGAAGCGGTTTCTCGAACGGCTCCGACCATTGCAGGCCCATCAACCCGTGCAGGAGCAAATCCACGGGCGGGTGGTCGGCGATATCTTCGTAGTAGTACGGCAGGCGGATGCGGCCATCCGTGCCAATGATAAACGTCCCCGACATTTGGAAGGCATCCTGCCCGGGCGGGGGCGTCTCGGGCTTGTAGCCCTTGAGCTTCGCCAGCCTGCGGTTGGATTTCCAGATGTTCGGCGAAAGCAGGGTCTGCCAGGCAGTACCGCGTCCCAGACCATAGGCCTGATACGCAGCCCGCTCGGGGTCCGCCAGGCAGCGCACGCTGGGGGCGCGGTTGGCGCAAAATTCCTTCGCCTCGGCGGCCGTGGCATGTGTGACGAGGGCCAGGGTCAGCCCCTTCTCCAGCAATTGCGGCTGAACCTCGACCAGGCGGTCGGTCATGTCCTTGCATTGCGGGCAGCCGAAATGACGGGTGAAGGCCAGCACCAGCACCTTGTCCTGCCAAAGTGAGGCCAGTTGCACAGGATTTCCCTCCGTGTCCAGCAGTTCCACGTTGGGGGCGGGATCATTGAATTTTAGGGAAGCGAGTTTTTCCATGAGTCGAGTTCCAGCATCCTTGAAGTTGGATGAAAAAAAGCGGTCAGCTTGTAACTGACCGCGATTCTCAACGATAAACACTTGCAAAAGCTATCAAGTTGCACAGGTTTTGCACAGATTTTGAAAAAATGGCGCTGCGAGGGTGTTCTCCCCGAAGCAACCTCCCGTTGAATCCAGGAGATTGCTTCCCTGCGCTCACAACGACATTCTCATTTAGGGCTTGGCTGACAAATTACGAACCCGCCATCAAAATCAAGGCTGAAACGAGTAAAATTAGCGAGGAAAGGAGTAAAAATGACTCTCCAACAAATTACCATCGAAATCCCCGACAAGGTGCTGCTTGCAGAAAAGACGGACGCTGAATCTTTTGGGCGGGAAATTCTCGTTTTAGCGTAAGCAAAATATCCACGATAAAAAGGAGAACATCATGACCAAAGATACGATACGTCAACTTGCCAATGCGCTTTCCGTTATTCTGGCGCTAACCGTCAATATCCTTGCCAGCACCCTGCCGCTTAACGGGCAGAACACAGGCGAGATATCAGACCGTTTTCAGGTGTACTTTGTCCCCGCGGGTTATGTTTTTGCAATCTGGGGCATTATCTACATCGGCTGGATCGCCTTCGCCATTTATCAATTTCAACCCGCACAAAAAGAAGCTCCGCGGCAGCGCAGTCTCGGATATTTATTTGCCTTGAGCGGCATATTCAATGCGGCCTGGCTCGTTTGCTGGCATTACAACATGTTTGGTTTGAGCGTGCTTGTCATGCTCACCTTGCTTGGTTTGCTGATCGCCAGTTATCTAAAATTAAACGTGGGACGCGCGCCCGTTGGCAACGCCGAAAAATGGAGCGTGGATGTTCCGTTCAGTGTCTACCTCGGCTGGATCAGCGTCGCCACAGTTGCCAACGTCACCAGTTATCTTTACTTCATAAACTGGACGGGATTCGGACTCGCGCCGCAAATCTGGGCGGTCATCATGTTGATTGTTGCATGTCTGCTTGGATTGTTGATGACGCTCACACGCAGGGACAGCGGGTACGCCTTCGTTCTGGTTTGGTCCTTCGCTGGAATCGCGCAAAAGCAGGCTGACACGGCGCTGGTGGCGAACAGCGCATGGGTGGCTACGGTTTTTGTCCTCGGGCTGGCGGTCTATAGCATCATCCAAAGGCGACGACGGATGGCGTAACCGAATAGCGAGCCTGGGTAATCAGAATCAAAAGGACGGGCGATTTGCCCGTCCTTTCTTCGTGCATATTCCAATCCAACAGGAGAGATGGATTTACTGAGGCGGGAGAAGAACCGCATCAATTACATGGATCACACCGTTCGAGGCTTCGATGTCAGTGATGATGATCTGTACGGTATCGTTCAGGAAGACCTTGCCATCCTTGACGGTGATGGTGACATCCTTGCCGAGCACGGTCGGGGCGCTGGTGAGCGTAACCACATCCGCAGCCATGACCTTGCCAGAGACCACGTGGTAGAGCAGGATGTCGATCAACTGCTGTTTGTTTTCGGGCAGGAGCAGGCTGTCAAGAGTGCCGGCGGGCAGTGCAGCGAACGCATCGTCGGTGGGAGCGAAGACCGTGAAGGGGCCTTCCCCACTCAAGGTTTCGACCAAATCAGCGGCAGTCAGAGCAGCTACGAGGGTGGTGAAGCGTCCGTCCGCGACAGCGATGTCAACAATGGTATTCTTTTCTTCCATCATTGCTTCATCTGAGGGCGGAAGAAGCACGGCGTCTATAACATGAATGACGCCATTGGAGGTCTCGATATCGGTAATGATGACCTTTGCTTCGTTGATGTAGACATTGCCCATGTCAACCTTGACAGCGACATCCTTGCCAAGCACGGTCGTCGCGCTGGTCAGAGCGGTCACATCAGCAGCCATCACGCCGCCTGAAACTACATGATAGAGCAGGATGTCGGTCAATTTCTGCTTGTTTTCGGGCTTGAGCAATTCGTCAACCGTGCCAGCGGGCAAAGCGGCGAACGCATCATCGGTGGGAGCGAAAACGGTGAACGGACCTTCGCCCTTGAGCGTGTCAACCAATTCGGCGGCTCCGATTGCGGCTACCAGGGTTGTAAAGCGACCATCTGCAACGGCGGTGTCTACGATGTCCTTGAGCATCGGCTCAGGGGTTGCGGTGGGTTGAGGCACCTGCGTAGCTGTAGGGGCGGGAGTGGGGGTGGCTGCGGGGGCGCAGGCTGCCATTACCAGGGAGGCAACTACCAGTATGATTGTGAACATCGAAAAGCGTTTCATTTTTTCTCCATTTCTATTTCTAAAGTTGTCTATTGTTTGCACAGGTTTTGCAAAGATATTGTCCTTATTTTATCCACTTTGTCCAGATTGTCAATATACTAGAATACTCTCTAATAAAACACTTATTTCGCCATATCCTCTACCGGCACTCGACTCATCTGCCAGTTTTTGGGAGTTTTTAGGAAAATCGCCAGTACATCAAGGTAACCCCAGCTTGTACCCAACCTTCGCCGGTCAAATGGAAAAACACCTTAATCAATCTCAACGTACAATCAAAGATTGACCACGCCACTTATCAAAAGATTTATCAGTAATTGTCAGTCTTCATAACGGGAAAGGGTCATGCGGGGATTCTGGTGCAGAGAATCGAATCGGAGTACAATTTGCGCATCCAGGTTTGGAGGAAATCATGCCAGAACAACCCGCATTGCCCAGATACACAAGCGAAAACACAGGCTCTTCTTTGAAGATTATTATCCCCAGCAGGAAGAATTGGTTCATTATTATCTTTTTTGGTTTTTGGCTGATGATTTGGGCTGTTGGCGAAATAGCTTTGAGTCTTAGTTTTATCAGTGCAATTACCGATATTGTTTTTGGCAAAAAAATATTTGAGGGTTTCTTCGGCAGTATTTTTATGCTCATCATTCTAACTATTTGGACTGGTTTCGCAAGCGTTATTCTTTATACCTGGCTTTGGAACATCACTGGCAACGAAACAATCGAAGTAACGGATAAATCAATCCAAATCGCACATCGGATTTTCTCTTTTGGGAAACCGAAGGAATATTTGGTTGCTCATATAAAAGACCTCAGGGCTATTCCTTTTATCGCGAACGAGATATGGGGATTTAGAATAAGGTTCCGTTTTACCTGGGGCGTCCCGCCTGGGACTTTGTCCTTCGACTACGGCGCAAAGACGGTCAACTTCGGCAGCGGATGCGAGGAAGCGGAGGCCAAGATGATCTTGAAGGAAATCTGGCAGGCGTATCCGCAATATAAGCCACAGGAGGAAAGATGAAATCCCTGCGACTTGCGCTGTGTGGATTTGTGCTTCTTTTGTTGACGGCATGTAGTTCGATCGAAAGTAAACCTTTAAAGTTGGAACTGGCGCTTCAACAAAAGGAATTCCATTCCCTTGATGAAATCCGCTTTCAGGTTTTTCTGTCGAATCAAAGCGATTCAGACCTTCTTGTGCATAAACGCTTATCTTGGATGGCCTATCCTGCTCCCCCATTCATAACCGAATTGGCAATCTTGATTTCAGACGCCTCTGGAAAGCCTGTTGACGAGAAGGGTTTTTATGTCAATCGCGATTCTCGGTCAGAGAAGACCCTGGGCAGGCTAAAGCCTGGAGAACAAATTGGGAAGATGATTTATCTTAAACACGGGTTTCAGGAGAGTACGCTCAAGAGTGGAGAGACATACACCATCGTTGTGATTTATCAAAATGACCTTGACATCACCCAAACCATCGGCGGCGTGGAAGTTCCTTCCTGGGTGGGGTCAGTCCGCTCGAATGAGGAGACATTCGTCATTTTGCCGTAGTCATTGACAGGAAGTTACAAATAAAAAAATTATGAAGACCAGACTTTTGATAATCCCCAAATATGTTCGAATTATTACTTTTCTACTTGGTCTTGTTCTAGCCTTTGCATGGATCGGAACCAGGCCATGTCCCACAGGGCCAACTATCATTAAAGATCATTATTATCTTGACAAAGTTTGGCCAGCGCCAAGCATGAAAGTGCCTGTTGGCTGTTTTTTACGACGATCCCTGTCTCAGATCGATGAGGTGATCAAGTTTGTCACCAGTCAGGGGAATAGGAAAGATATAACACCCAGCATCTCTGTCCATATTCGCCCACTAACCATCGTCCACGAATTAGGTGATCAGAAAGAATTTTCTAAAAGACTAATTCTCTATGTGGATGGCAACAAGGGCAAGAATCCAGATATGATGATAGAAAATAATTCACTCCTTGTTGCTTATAGTCTTGAGGAGCTGGAAAAAATGCCTAGAGTGCCCGGTTGGTATCATTTCGGCTGGTTCCCTTTTTTGCTTCCCGGGGAACATCACGCTCGATTTGTAATCGTTAAAAGAGATGGGACAACGCTTGAGTACGAATGGGATTTCACAATCACTTGGTGGTGAGTGTAAGTCAGGCTTGTGGCCTGACAGTTGCTGGAAACATAGAGCGCGGCGGATTGGCAATCCGCCCCACGGGTTAAATCAAAAAGTGACTGTCACTTTTTGGGTGACAGTCACTTTCATTTCATCTAGTAGTACCCAAACTCTTCCACCGCGTCGACCATCGCCAGGACGTTCTCGGCGGGGACGTCGTTCATCACGGTGTGGACGGCGCCCAGCATGTAGCCGCCGCCTTCGCCCAGGACGCTGATGACGCGCTTAACCTCGCCGCGGACTTGCTGCGGGGTGCCGAAGGGCAGGATTTGCAGGGTGTCGATTCCGCCGCAGAAGACGATGTCTTTGCCGAACTGGGTCTTGAGCGTGTGCAGGTCAGACATCTTGCCTGCCGAGGTCTGGATCGGGTTGAGGATGTCCACGCCCATTTCGATGAAGTCGGGGATCAGCGGCAGGATGTCGCCGTCGGTGTGGAACATGACTTTGGCTTTGGTGTGCTGCTTGATAAAGGCGATGTAGTCCGCGTGGATGGGCTTGAGGATGGCGCGGTACATCTTGGGCGACATGAGCAGGCTGGTGTTCATGCCCAGGTCATCACCGATCTTGATGATGTCGATGTTGTCGCCGCACTCGCGCAGGAAATGTCCCATCAGGGTCTTGCACATGGAGGCGTTCTTCTCCAGCAAAGCCCTGGCAAAATCAGGATGCTTGACCATGTTCATCAGGAACTTGTCCATGCGCTGCATCTCGAAGGCGCGTTCAAGCGGAAAGAGCAGCCAGGGCGTGGCAAGGATGCCATACTTATTCTCGACCGCCAGTTGCTGGGCGCGGGCCTTGACGTGCGCCACGCGGGTCGGGTCGTCCATGTCGGGCCAGGCGTGGGATTCGATCTCTTCGAGCGTGGTGGCTTTCTCCAGCGGATGGATGCCAGGGAACCACGAGCCAGGTTCGCTCTCGATGGCCCCTCCTCCCCACGAGTTGAAGTGCGGCGAGTGCGGCTCCCGCTGGCGATTCCTCTCCATAACGGAGGCAGGCTCCAGGTCCAGGACGCCGCGCACGTCGCTGTGCAGACGGTCAAGAGTGGCCTCATCCATATCCGCCGTGCCCAGCTCGGGCCAGTCGTAGATGTAACGATCCTCCGCCTGCACGCCGATCAATTCCTTGATGCGGCGATAGGTGCCCATCTTGACGCCCGTCGCATTGCTGGGGCCGAGCACGATCGGCACGCGGTCGGGGACTTCGTGATTCAACACGGCGAGGACGCGTTCACGGGAGGTCATGGTCATGAAAGATTCCTTATGGAGTCTGAAAATTCATGGAGCGCGGACTTTAGTCCGCAATTTCAGAGCAGACTAAAGTCTGCACTCCGCTTTTCAGACAGACTATTACTTGGCCTTGCCCTGGTTGGCGACGGCGGCGGCGGCCCTGGCGATCTCTTCGGGGTCGCCCAGGTAATAATGCTGAATGGCCTTGAGGTCGTCGTCCAGTTCGTAGACCAGCGGGATGCCCGTGGGGATGTTCAGCTCGGTGATCTCGCCATCGGAGATGTTGTCGAGATACTTGACCATGGCGCGGATGCTGTTGCCGTGGGCGGTGATAAGCACACGCTTGCCCGATTGGATGGTGGGCGCCAGCACTTCGTGCCAGTACGGCAGCACACGCCCGAGCGTGATCTTGAGCGACTCGGTGGCGGGCAGCTGCTCGGCGGTCAGGCCCGCATAGCGGCGGTCGAACTTGGGATGGCGCTCATCGGTCAGCTCCAGCGCGGGAGGCGGAACGTCGTAGGAGCGGCGCCAAATCTTGACCTGCGCCTCGCCGAACTTCTCGGCCATCTCGGCCTTGTTGAGTCCCTGCAGGGAGCCGTAGTGGCGCTCGTTCAACTGCCAGGCGCGGGTGACGGGCAGCCAGTCCAGATCCATGACCTCCTGGATGGCGTTAAGCGTGCGGATGGCGCGCTTGAGCACCGAGGTGAAGGCCAGGTCGAACTCGTAGCCGCCTTCGCGCAGGAGCTGGCCTGCGGCGCGGGCCTCGGCGCGGCCCTGATCGGTCAGGTCGACGTCGGTCCAGCCAGTGAAGCGGTTCTCGAGGTTCCAGGTGCTTTGTCCGTGACGGACGAGAACAAGTTTGTGCATGGTGAAGTTCCTTTACTTGGATTGATTTTTTACAAAAGGCCGATTGGCGTCTGCGAGCGAATCGAGCATTTCTTCCTTCATAGATGAAGCCGTGGACGTATCGGCTTCGAATAAATCCTTCATTTCCTCGGGATCATCCTGCAAATTATACAACTCAAATGTCTCGGGCTTCTTCGGATATCCCATGTAATGGATCAGCTTGGAATGGCCCTGGATAAGGGAAATTGTACCCTGAATGAGCGGCCCGAAGGAGGAATTCTCCTTGGCCTCGACTGTGAAGATACTCCGCTCCGAGTCGGCCCTTCCGCCCAGCCCAGGCAGGATCCTGCCCCCCAGCCCCGCAGGGACGGGTTTCCCCGCCAAATGCAGCAGGGTCGGCGCGAGGTCGAGTCCGCTGGTCGGGGCGGTCACGTCGGCGCGGGCGGTCTGGCCTGGGGCCAGCACCAGCAGCGGGATGTGGATCACCGCATCATACAGGAAGCGCGTGATGTGGCCGTACTCGCCGCGCTCGAACATCTCGCCGTGGTCCGAGGTGATGATGAAACAGGTGTTGTCCATCACGCCCGCCGCGCTCAGGCCGTCCACGAGCTTGCCGATCTCCGAGTCCACATCCGCGACATACTCATCGTAATCCATGCGCCGCGCCTGGATCGACTCGTGGCTGATGTCGAGGGTTGAGAACTTGGTCGGCTTCTTGAAGGGCATGTCCAGCTTCGGAAACTTCCCGACGAATTCCTGACGTGGCCGATACGGCTCGTGCGGGGAGAACATGTGGAAGTACCCCAGGAAGGGCGATTGTTGCGCCAGGTTGAGAATTTCCTGTTGGATGCCCGCGAAGGCCACATCGTTACGGTAACTGTAAAAGAAATTATTCGGCAGGCCGTAGGGATAGCCCGCCTGGGGATGATCCTCCAGACTGGCGGTTTCCTGAAAGAGGTCGGCCAGGAAGGCAAAGAACGGCGAGGAGGGCACGCTGCGACCTGAGAAGACGAAATCATCCAGGCCGTAGTAGGTCGGGACGGGATCATTCGGGAAATACTGTCCCAACAGCGGACGGTCGACCTGCTCATAATAGGAAGAGGATATGATGTGGCGGTCGATGCCGCGGCGGAATTGTCCCAGCAGGATATCCGCGTAATAATTCTGCGTGAAAGCCGCCGTGAAATATTCATCCTGTAACAGGCTGAAGATATTTTGATCCACGAACTGCTCGTGGATCAATCCGCCCAGGTTGATGCCGCGATGCGTCCACGGCAGGAGGCCCGTCAGCATGGAGGCCGTGCCAGGCGTGGTGAAATTTCCCGCCGAATAATGCGCGTGGTAGACCGTGGCGCGCGCGGCCAGCCGATCCAAATTGGGCGTCGTCTGCCTGGCGTAGCCATACACCGACAAATTGCGGGCGGTCAACGCATCCAGCACCAGGATGACCAGATTGGGCTTGTCGCTGGGAGCGCGCAGACGGCCCAGACTCGGGAGGGAGGCCGCCGCCAATGATCCCGCCGAGAGCACGGTCAGCGCCTTGAGGAAGTCGCGTCTGCCCAGGTTCATAAGGTAATGTTCCGCACCAGGATGACCAGCAGGGAAATCACGGACAATGGGACGAAGATATAAAGGAAGATCGTCAGGCGCTCGGCCAGCAGGGTTAGGGCCTTCTCCATCCACTGGAATTTCACGGCCAGGAAGAGCAGCAGCGCGGTCGACAGGGACAGGGTCAGCCAGAAGATGGGCTTCGGCTTGAGGAGGAAGTTATCAACAACGATCAGGTAGTCGCGCAGCATGATCACGCCCAGCAGGCCGAGCGTCACAGCCGCGCCGCGCGCCGCGAAACGATCCCTGAACCAGGCGGCGGGCAGAATCATGGCGGGGATCAGCAGCAGGGCGAGAATGGTCAGGCTTTCGAGAAAACTGGCCGCCATGGGATAGCTGAGCGTCGCCACAAGATAACCCAGCGTCATGAATTTCGTCCAGGAGGGGATGTTCCAGAAGAACCACAGCAGCGCCCACGCGAACAGCATGAACGCGATCACGGCGTAGGCGGAGAGGATTTGGTTAAAGGAGGGAAGGCGATTGCGCAGGTTCATGAGGATTGGGCCACTTCCTGGTTGGCGGCTTCCAGCGCGGTCAGCAGTTCATCGCGCATGCGCGCAGTGGTGGCCTGGTCCCCCGCTGCATGATCCTTCATCTCATTGGGATCGTCTGCCAGGTCGTACAACTCGCTCTTCCCGTCGTACTCCCCGTACCCCGCGTAATGGATCAATTTCTTGGTGCCCTGGATCATGCACAGGCTGGCGTGTTTGATGGGCGCAAAGGCGGAGTTGTCCTTCGCCACCATCGAGAAGAGACTGCGATCCCAATCCTCGATGCCACCCAGCCCGGGCAGGAAGATCCCTGGATAAGCAAGGTCGACCTGCCCCAGTAGACGAACCACGAGGGTCGGGAGCAGGTCGATGGAACTGGTCGGGGTGCGGACATCGACGCGGTCCGAGCGGCCGGGCACGGAAACGATCAAGGGGATGCGCAGGACATCTTCATACAACAAGGCTGTATTGTGACCGTGTTCGCCGCGCTCGAACAGCTGGCCGTGGTCCGAGGTGATGATCACGTATGTATCGTCCAGCGCGCCGCTGCATTCGAGCGCCTCCAGGAACAGGCCCAGGTCGGCGTCCACGTCGGTGATGTACTCGTCGTAGGTCTGGCGCAGGCGCAGCAAATTCTTCTCCGCGCGATTGGTCTCGGTCAGCGCATGTTCGGGTTTGGCAACTGGCTCGTAGCCATCCTTCTTGTATTTGCCGAGGTATTCCGCGCGCGGGCGGTACGGCTCGTGCGGCGTCCACAGGTGGAAATAGCCAAAGTAGGGCTTGTCGCCCTGGCGCGCTTTTTCTGTCACCTGCAAAATATTTTGGAAGGTCTCCGCGTTGGTGTAGGTGTAATAATTATTGAAGGGCGTTCCGAGCGGATAGGCGTCGCTCTCGACCGTCTCCCGCTCCTTGCGCAGGATGTCGAGCAGGCCCAGCAGCGGCGAGCCTGCCAGCGGGCCATCGTTCTCGCGGCGGGTCGCCAGAAAATCGTCGAAGGCATAGAAGGAGGCGACCGAGTCATTCGGCAGGTGCTGGCTGATGCCCAGCGTGGTCAGGTCGCGGCTGGAGAAGGTGAAGGGCAGGTGCTGGTCGATGTCCGCGTGGAACTGGCGCAGCAGCAACTCGGCCAGCATGTTCTGGGTGAAGGCGATCTTGTGATACGAATCGCCCAGCCGGCGGAACAGGTTGCGTTCAACCTGGTCGCGCCTGGCCAGCCCAAACAGGTTGATGGCGCGATGCGTCCACGGTTCACACCCCAGCAGCATGGACGCCGTGGCGGGTGTGGTGAAATTTCCCGCCGCGTAATGAGAATGATAGACAATGGATCGTTCGGCAAACTTCTCCAGCGCGGGCGTGGTGGGACGCGGATAGCCGTACACTGACATGTGCGGCGCGGACAGCGTATCCAGCACGATCACCAGGACGTTGGGCTTCTTCCCGTTTCGCAGCAGGGACTCCAATCCAAGCGCCTGCCTGGGGAACAGCAGCGGCAGCATGGCGGTTCCTGCGGTTTTGAGAAAATCGCGGCGGCTAAAACGGCTGGACATCATCCCAGGTTCCTGACCAGCAAAATCGTCAAGGAAATGATAGCGATCGGAATGTACACATATAGAAAAACGGGGGTGCGTTCCGCCAACAGGCGGGCCATGCGTTCTAAGGCAATGTATTTCATGGAGAGCCACATCCACAAAGCTGCCAATCCCCCGCTGATCAGTGTGGCCGCCAGGACAGCCGGTCCGCGCCCGAATTCATGATACGCGATAAAATACTGCACCAACAACAGCCAGGCAGGCAGCGCAAGGGCCGCGATGGTTCCGCGCACGGTGAATTTGTCCTTAAACCATGAGGCGGGCAGAACGGCGCTGAGCAACAAAATAGCCGCCAAATAGACAAGTCCCTCCAACGCTTCCGTCGCCGCAGTGTACAGGTAAAAGATCGCAACCTCCCCCAAATTTGCGTAATACAGCCAGGCAGGGAATTTCCAGAAAAAGATGATCGTTACCCATCCGAATAAAAAGAACAAAATGACCGCATATACCGAGCCAATTTCCCCACGGCCTGGCAGGCGGGATGTCAGTACTCGCAGCATAAGAAAAGCTCCAACCGATTCACGAATTGCTCCAGAAACACGAAGTCAATTTTATACACCAGTTAGTATAATAAGTCAAACCACACACCGAGAGCCCATGTCCAACGACGATATCACCCCTAAAGGAAACCGCATGAAAGTTGCCATCCTGGCTGGCGGATTGGGAACACGCCTTTCCGAAGAGACCACGATCAAACCAAAACCGATGGTCGAGATCGGCGGAAAGCCCATCCTCTGGCATATCATGAAAACGTACTCAAGCTTTGGCTTCAAGGAATTCGTGGTGGCGCTCGGATATAAAGGGGAGATGATCAAGGATTATTTTCTGAACTATCATCACTACTCGCACAATCTTACCGTTCAGATAGAAACGGGCGCCGTGACGATACACAAACGTGAAAGCGAAGATTGGACCATCCACTTATTGGACACAGGTTACGAGACCCAGACAGGTGGAAGGGTGAAGCAGGTTGCCGAGTTCGTTGGAGACGAGCCTTTCATGTTAACGTACGGAGACGGAGTCAGCAACGTGAACATTGCCGAGTTGCTGGACTTCCATCGCAGGCACGGGAAACTCGCCACGCTCACTGCGGTCCGCCCACCGGCCCGCTTCGGTCAACTGATCTTCGACGGCGACCAGATCAATCGCTTCGAAGAAAAACCCCAGGTTGGCGAGGGCTGGATCAACGGCGGCTTTTTTGTTCTCCAACCAGAGATTGTCCGTTACGTTGATGGAAATTCCACTTATTGGGAGCGCGAACCGCTCGAACGCCTCTCCGCCGACAATCAACTGGCGGCATACCGCCACGCCGACTTCTGGCAGTGCATGGATACCTTGCGCGATAAAAAAATGCTGGAAGGCTTGTGGCAGGATGGGGTTGCCCCCTGGAAAGTATGGGAGTAAACATGCGCGTTTTATTAACTGGTCATCATGGCTACATTGGAACGATCATGTCGGAAAAATTACAACAAGCCGGGCATGAAGTCACCGGCCTGGATACGGATTTCTTCGAGGAATGTATTCTTGGTGCCACACCACCTGCGATTCCCTGCCTGCGTAAAGATATTCGAGACGTGATTGTCGAAGACCTGCAAGGCATGGATGCGGTCATTCACCTGGCGGCGCTTTCGAACGACCCCCTGGGCGATCTTAAAAGGGATTGGACCTACGATATCAATCTACACGCCACGCTGAGGCTGGCGCAGGTCGCACGAGATGCAGGCGTCAAGCGCTTCCTGTATGCGTCTTCCTGCAGCATGTACGGAGCAGGCCAGGGCGATGATATTCTGACCGAGGAGGCCCCGCTGGCCCCCGTCACGCCCTATGCAGAATCAAAGGTGCGCGCCGAGGAAGGCCTCTCCCAAATGGCTGGCCCCGATTTTTCTCCCGTGTACTTGCGCAATGCCACAGCCTATGGTTTCTCCCCACGCCTGCGCGCCGACATCGTTCTCAACAACCTTACGGCCTGGGCCTGCACTACGGGCAAGATCCACATCATGAGCGATGGCACACCCTGGAGGCCCATCGTCCACATCGAGGACATTTCGCAGGCGTTCGTTCTGAGCCTGGCAGCCCCACGGGAAACCATCCACAACCAAGCCTTCAACGTTGGCGCCAACACAGAAAATTACCGTGTGTCTGATCTGGCTGACATCGTGCGAGAAACCGTGCCAAATTCAACGGTGGAATACGCAGGCCAGGGCAGGCCCGATCCACGCAACTATCGCGTGGATTTTACAAAAATATCCAAACTACTGCCCGAATACAAACCAAAATGGAATGCCCGACTCGGGGCACAGCAGTTACGCCAAGCGTACCATGCCTTTGGCCTGACCCTGCAGGATTTCGAAGGAAGAAAATATATCCGCCTTAATCAACTCAAACACCTGCTAGGCGCCGATCTCCTGGATGAGCAACTCCACTGGAAATCGTAACGGCCGCTTCCACAACAATGAAGAGAAAAACATGAGTGAAAAATCTGATCAATTACGTTCCAGGATACTGGAACTGGTCGCAGAATATTCGGCGGAGGCCTTCCTTCCCGGCGAATTCGTTGCAGGCAAAACACCCATCCCTGTGGCGGGTCGCGTGTTCGACACTTCAGATGTCCAATCACTGGTGGATTCGAGTCTCGACTTTTGGTTGACCACAGGAAGATTTGCCGCGCAATTCGAAAAGGAATTCGCCGGCTTCTTTGGCCTTCGGCATGCCATCCTTGTCAATTCCGGCTCGTCTGCCAACCTTCTCGCATTGACCTGCCTCACCTCCCCCACTTTGCGCGATCGCCAGCTCAAGCCTGGCGACGAGGTAATCACCGTCGCCACGGGGTTCCCAACCACGGTCAATCCCATGTTCCAGAACAACCTCGTCCCTGTGTTTGTAGATATGGATATCCCCACCTACAACATCGATACACCCCAACTCGAAGCTGCGCTCTCGCCCAAAACCCGGGCGGTCATGGCGGCCCACACACTTGGCAACCCCTTCAACCTTGCCACAGTCACCGACTTCTGCAAAAAACATAATCTGTGGCTGATCGAAGACTGCTGTGATGCAGTCGGCGCCACCTATAACGGCCAGGCGGTTGGAAAGTTTGGGGACCTGGCAACGGTCAGCTTCTACCCGGCACATCACATCACCATGGGTGAGGGCGGCGCCGTCCTCACGGACCAGCCAGCGCTCAAGAAGTTGGTCGAGTCCTTCCGCGATTGGGGCAGAGATTGCTGGTGCGAAACCGGGCAGGACAATACCTGCGGGAAGAGGTTTGAATGGCAGCTAGGCGGACTGCCTCAAGGCTATGACCATAAATTTACCTACTCTCACATTGGTTATAACCTGAAAGCCACAGACATGCAGGCAGCGGTGGGAGTCTCGCAACTGAAAAAGCTGGAGGGATTTATCCAGCGTCGCCGCGAAAACTTCAACTACCTGACCGAACGCCTGACCCACCTGCAGGAATTTTTCCTCCTCCCGCAAGCCACCCCCAACTCAAATCCCAGTTGGTTCGGGTTCCCCATCCTGGTGCGGCCGGAAGCGCCGTTCAGCCGCAACGACACCGTCCGCTGGCTGAACGCCAACAAGATCGGAACCCGCCTTCTCTTCGGCGGGAATCTGATCCGTCAGCCCGCTTATCGAGGTCAAACATACCGTACCGTGGGCAACCTCCATAACGCAGACGAGGTGATGCAGCGTGTTTTCTGGATCGGTGTTTACCCAGGCCTGACCCAACCCATGCTCGATTATATGGGCGACATGCTGGAAAAACTATGTAAAGGATGAGATATGATCGATGGCGTTTTGATTCACCCGCTGCGGCAGATCCCTGACGAGCGCGGGAAGATCATGCACATGTTGCGAGCCGATGACGCTCATTTCGAAAAATTCGGAGAGATCTATTTTTCGACCGTCTACCCGGGCGTGGTGAAGGGCTGGCATATACACAAAGAGATGACCTTGAACTATGCCGTTCTGATGGGAACCATCAAACTGGTCTTGTACGATGAACGGGAGGAATCCCCAACCCGCGGCGAATTGATGGAATTATTTGTCGGGGAAGGGAATTATGCGCTCGTCAAGATTCCGCCAAGGGTGTGGAACGGATTTAAAGGGGTTGGCACCCTCCCTGCCCTGATCGCCAACTGCGCCACACTTCCACATGACCCAAACGAGATCAGCCGCCTCGACCCGCACCACAGCCACATCCCCTACAATTGGGATATCGTCCACAAATGAGGCAAAGCATCGTCATTGGCGCATCGGGCATGATCGGGGCCCATCTGGTTGAAACCCTTGGGGCAGATGAGCGTCAACCGATCGCCACATATCACTCCACACCGATCCCGTCTGGAATTCGGCTGGATATCAGGAAGCGCTTCGAGGTGGCCGGGTTGTTCTCAGACATACAGCCCAGCGCAGTATATCTACCCGCCGCCCTCCCCAATGTGGATTACTGCGAAAGTCATCCCGCCGAAACCTACCAGACCAACGTGGCCGGCATAAAAAATGTCGTTCAGGCAGCCAACAACGCTGGCACGCGCGTTATTCACTTTTCGACCGACTTCATTTTCGATGGCGAAAATGGGCCCTATGATGAAACAGATACAGCCAACCCCGTCAGCGAATATGGGCGGCAAAAACTGGAAGCGGAACACTTCATTTCCCTTTTCGCAGAAAACTTCCTCATCATCCGCACTACCGTGGTGTACGGATGGGAGAAACAGGGAAAGAATTTCGTTTTCCGCCTGATCCAATCCCTGCGTAATGGAACCTCTGTACGAGTGCCCGTCGATCAGATTGGCAGTCCGACCTACGTCAACAACCTGGCGCAGATCGCCTTTGAACTTGGCAACTCTTCCCTGCAGGGTATCATCAACGTAACAGGACCCGACTGCGTCAGCCGATATGCATTTGCGCTCCACGCCGCCGAAGTTTTCGGCCTGGATAAAGGCCTGATTTGCCCCGTCACTACCGCTGAACTGGCTCAGCCTGCCAGACGTCCCATGAAGGCGGGGCTGAAAACAGACAGGGTCTCTACGCTCACAAAGACGCCTGTCATCGGTTATCGCGAAGGCCTGAAATTAATGGCGCAGGAATTGACGCGTCCCATTTCATCCTCTGACAAATAATTATGCGAATCCTTCCTTTGCTTATTTTCAGCAAAGCAGAAAAAAAGGGATGACCTCCGCCTGCATTTGTCACCAGGAATGCCTGTGCCAGTTAGTATAATAACTCAAACCACCAAAACGAGAGCCCATGTCCAACGACGATATCACCCCTGTCCGCCAGCAATATTTGGAAATCAAGCGCAACCATCCCAACGAGATCCTGTTCTTCCGCCTGGGAGACTTCTACGAGACCTTCGACGAGGACGCCGAGATCACGGCCCGCGAACTGGACATCGTGCTGACCTCGCGCCCTGTGGGCAAGGGTGTGCGCGCGCCGCTGGCGGGCATCCCTTATCACGCCGTGGAAAATTATCTTGCGCGGCTGATCGAGAAAGGCTATCACGTCGCCATCTGCGAACAGGTCGGCGATCAGCCTGAGAAGGGCATCTTCCCGCGCAAGGTGGTGCGGGTCGTCACGCCTGGGACGGTAGTGGAGCCTGGCTTGTTACCCGGTGACGCGAACAACTATCTGGCTTCTGTCTTTTTAGATGAGAAATCCGCCGCCGTGGCCTACGCTGACATCACCACCGGCGAGTTCGCCGTGACCGAACTCAGCGCCGAAGCCCTGCGCGCCGAACTGACACGCCTGCATCCCGCCGAGATCCTCCACCCCGACAACCAAAAACCCAACGACGGCTTCCAGGGCCACTTCACGCCGCTCCCCGCCTGGCGCTTCGAGCCTGGCAAATGCGAGGAGACCCTGCTGGCGCACTTCAAGGCAGGCTCATTGGATGGCTTCGGCATCAAAGGCCACGGACTCGCCATCCGCGCGGCAGGCGTGATCGTGCAATACCTCAAGGATACCCAACCTGACTCGCTCAACCTGCTGACGGGACTGCGCCATTACAGCCTGTCCGAGTTCATGACCCTGGACGCCGCCACCCGCCGCAACCTGGAATTGACCGAAACCCTCCGCGGCGAGATCAAAGGCTCACTGTTGAGTGTGCTCGACCATACCGTCACGCCGATGGGCAAACGCCTGATGCGCGCCTGGGTCAGCCAACCCCTGCTGGATGTGACCAAGATTCAGGCTAGGCAGGAAGGCGTGCAATACTTCTTCGACAATGGCATGCTCCGCGCCGAGACGCGCGCCGCGCTCAAGCCGCTGGCCGACCTGGAGCGCCTGGTCAACCGCGTCATGGCAGGACAGGCCCAGCCGCGCGACCTGGTGGCGATGCGCAGCACGCTGGGACAATTGCCAAAGGTCAGGGAAGCCGTGGGGCAAATTGGCAATTTGCCCAGCATCGAATTATCGGACAACAAATTATCACTGCTCCAATCCGCCATCGACGATGACCCGCCTGCCACCTTGCAAAATACGGGCATCATCCGCGCGGGCTATTCGGCCGAGCTGGACGGTGTGATCGAAGCCTCCCGTCACGCCCGCGAGTGGATCGCCAACCTGGAAGCGGTCGAACGCGAGAAGACGGGCATCAAGACGCTCAAGGTTGGCTACAACAAGGTATTCGGCTATTACATCGAGATTTCACGCGGCGCGGCGGACAGGGCGCCCGAGTCCTACATCCGCAAGCAGACGCTGGTCAACGCCGAGCGTTTCATCACGCCCGAGATGAAGGAATACGAGACGCTGGTGCTCAATGCCGAGGAACGCATCCGCGAGATCGAACTGCGGCTGTTCAAGGAAGTCTGCGCGGAGTTATCCAAGTCCGCGTTTCGGCTGCTCGAGACAGCGCGCGCGCTGGCCGAGCTGGATGTGCTGGCTGCCCTCGCCGAGGCATCCGCTCTCGGAGGCTACACCCGCCCCGAGGTCCAGGAAGGTTTTGGGCTGGATATCCAGGAGGGGCGGCATCCCGTCGTCGAACATTCCCTGCGCGGCGAGCGCTACGTCCCGAACGACATCCACTTCGAGGCGGGCGAGATCGTGCGCGTCATCACCGGGCCGAACATGTCGGGTAAATCGACCTACCTGCGGCAGGCCGCGCTGATCGTGCTGATGGCGCAGATGGGCTCGTTCGTGCCCGCTGCCTCGGCCCGCATCGGGTTGGTGGACCGCATCTTCACCCGCATCGGCGCGCAGGATGAGATCCACGCGGGGCAGTCAACCTTCATGGTCGAGATGATCGAGGCGGCCAATATTTTGCATCACGCCACCTCGCGCTCGCTGCTGATTCTGGACGAGATCGGGCGCGGCACCTCTACCTACGACGGCGTCTCGATTGCGTGGGGCATGATCGAGTACATCCATAATCATCCGCAACTGCGCGCCAAGACGCTGTTCGCCACACATTATCATGAGCTGACCCAACTGGCCGACCTGCTGCCTGGCGTACGCAATTACAACGTGGCGGTCAGCGAGGCGGACGGCAAGGTAGTCTTCCTGCATAAGATCGTGCCGGGCGGCGCGGATCGCTCGTACGGCATCCACGTGGCGCAGTTGGCCGGGCTGCCCAGGCCCGTGATTGCGCGCGCCAACGAGATCATGGCCGAATTGGAGAAGACCTCGGGCCGCGCGGTGAAGATCAACCCACATACGGCGCAGCAGGTGGCGCTCTTCCCCGAGACCAATCCGCTGCTGGATGAGTTGAAGTCACTGGACATCAATGAGATTTCGCCCATCGAGGCGCTGAATAAGCTGTTCGAGTGGCAGAAGAAGTTTACAAGATAAGAATCAAACCTGCATGAGTCGAACAGGCGCCGAAATCAACACTTCGCGCCTGTTTGTATTTAAAATTCCAAAAATAATTCCTTTCAAAACTGTTATAAAAATGTGATATTCGTCACTTAAAAAAAGATGAGAAATACTTTACCCTATTGGTTGAATTTGGTTTGTCTGGACCGCTGGTTAATAGGAATTTTTAAAGGCAGTCAGCACCACTTTAGAAGTACATCGCAACAGAGACCATCCCAATTGTTCTCATACAATCCCATGGAGGAAGCAATGAATCTAAAGTGGCTAAGACAGGTGGGCGTATTGCTTGTTGTCCTTTCGTTGACTCTCAGCCCCATCGCCTCAACTTCTGCTTATGCGCTCAATGCGCCAACCCTGATCGCTCCCGCCAATACGACGACCACGACGGTGGTGGATACCCCGCCGCTTGGGATCCCGGAATTCAAGTGGTCGGCGGTCACTGGCGCGACGGTGTATCGCCTGCAAGTCAGCAGCGACATTGCGTTTACGAGCTGGATCCTTGATATCAATACGCCCAACACCACCTATACGCCCACCAATTCGAGCGTTTTTTCAGATGGCACCTGGTACTGGCGCGTCAGGGTGGAATCGCCCGAGGTCAGCGCCTTCAGCAGTATCTGGAGTTTCACCAAGCAATGGGCCACTCCCGCCAATTTGCCGGCCCTCACCGCCCCGGACAATGGCGCTTCCCTCAGCTTCTATGACCAGCCCGTCTTCTCCTGGGGGGCGGTGACTGGGGCAGCCCGTTACAAATTACAAATCTACTCCAGCCCGGGCGGCTGGGGCTCCCCGCTCTACAATGTGACGACGCTGGCAACCACCCACCAGCCAAACGTCAAACAGGCCAATGGCACGTATTATTGGCGTGTCGTGCCCATCGACACCGGCAACCGCGATGGCACGCCAAGCAGTGAACGTTCCTTTACCCTCAGCTACAGCACTGCGCCCACCTTGCTCGAACCCAACGATTTCGCCACGCCCACCTTCACCCCCACCTTTCGCTGGTCTGCGATACGCGGCGCGCAATATTACCGCCTGCAATACACCACCGACCCCAGTTTCAGTTCCGGGGTGAACCAGATCGACACGCGCAACACGTCCTATACACCCACCCAAACGTTATCGAACGACGTCAACTACTACTGGCGGGTGAGAGTACATTCAGGTGAGTCGATCTCGAACTGGTCGCCCAGCCGCACCTTCGTGAAGAAATGGTATATCAAACCAACCCTGCTTACGCCCGTCAACAACTACCAGCATGTGCGTTTTCCAGTCTTCAGTTGGACACCCGTGCCCGGCGCCAGCTATTACAGAGTTGAACTCAGTTTTTCACCGGGTTTTAGCAGTATCTATGACGCCGGCAATACCGCCAACACGTTCTATACTCCATACAACTATTATGGGGGGGCAAGCACCTATTACTGGCGCGTGACTCCTTACGACGGCAACGGATTTGCGGGATCCACCAGCAACACTGCCTCCTACGTGAGCTACTATAATTCGGTGGCTCCCCAACTGGTATATCCGCTTTTCTACTACACCCCCGATAATTACCCCGGCTACAGCGGAGTGACGACCAATCCCCATGAAGATCGAACCGTGCCCCTGCCCATTTTCATCTGGAATCGTGTCTACGTGCCTTCCGGTGATGCCAACCAGGGCCAGGTCTACGCCCAGGCGTACCGCGTGCAGGTCTCCACGGATGCAACCTTCATGTCGATAAATTGGACCGTGGACACGGAAAATCTCGTGGCTGCACCGACGACCAGCAATCCCTTCACACCGTTGACGAACACGAATTATTACTGGCGCGTCCGCCCGTTGATTGGCGGCAGCCTGGTCGGGCAGTGGAGCCAGGTGTGGAAGACCCGCTTCGATCCCGCGCTGGGCCTGCCCGCCTCCACAGCCGGCTCCGCCCCCAGCCTGATCCGCCCCACGAGCGGCTTTGAATTCGCCGAGACCACCCCCCTGCTGGAATGGTTCCCGATCACCGGCGCCACAGCCTACGACGTGCAGATCAGCCAGAACGAGGATTTCAGCGCCACCGTGGATACCGCCACCGTTTCCAATCCGGCTTATATCCCCACGCAAAGCCTGGCGCAGCGCAACCTCGGCGACGTGAATTTTGGGATTTACTACTGGCGCGTCCGTCAATCCCCGAGCGGCGCGTGGAGTGAAACCCGCCGCTTCCAGATCGCCGCCCAAAGCCAATGGCAATTTACCCGCACCATCGGCAATACCGCCAATCGGCTGCAGATCGGCTCCGACCCGGCCAGCGATGTTGCCACGGCCAGTTACGATCTGACCAACCTGCAGGTTGCCCAGTCGAGCGGCTATTGGCACTTCGGATTCCAGGTCCCCAGCGCTCCCGCCCTGAATGTCACGTATGCCCTCTACCTGGATACTGACCACGTGGATTCTTCCGGTGCGCCCAGCGATGCCCGCGGCTACACCCTGTCCACCATTCCAGGTTACCGGCCCGAATACATCGTTTACCTTATGCGGGTCTCGGGCAGCTTTTCCGCCGAAAACGTCTTCGTCTATCATTGGAATGGCGCAGAATGGGACACGGTCAACATTCTCGACAGCATCGGTGGACAAGTCTATCAAACCAGCACCTATGTCGAAATCCAGATCCCCAATACCGCCATTGGCTATCAGGATACCACCGGCAGTTATACGGCAGCCTTATTCAGCCTGCCAGCCAGCAGCGGCCAACCGCAGGATTCCGTTCCCGCCAATTCGAATGTTCCAGGCAGCGGACCGATCAGCCGCTTTTCCAACGTAACCGAGCGTATGAATCTTTCGATGCCGCCCAATGACGCCGGAGTGGATCCTTCCACCTACCCGTCCGTCCAGCCATTCTTTTGGGATTGGCCCGTTCTCGCTCCCTGGTCGGGAGCGATCATGCAGGCCCATCTGGACCCGGCCTTTACCTCCAAGCAAGCGGAGTTCTTCTTAACATCCGATACCGCCTACTTTGCACAAACAACCCATGCCTGGGAGGATGACTTTTCCGGCGATAACACCTATTTCTGGCGAATTCAGCCCCGTTACCGGGTGGGAGGCGATCTCTATCTCGGCGCCTGGAGTCAGGGCTGGCGTTTCGAACGCAAGGGCTTCAGACCACAGAACCTGGCGACCTCGGTGACCTTCGCCACCCCCACCTTCAGTTGGAATATGGTCGAAGGCGCCGAATCCTATGACTTGCAGGTCGACGACGACCCGAACTTCGGTTCGCCCCAGATCAACATCAACACCCGCCAGAACTCCTACACAGACGCCAACACACTGTCGAATGCCACCTATCATTGGCGGGTGCGCGTCCGTCGTTTCGGAGACGTAATCAACAATTGGACAGACGCCCAAAGCTTTACCCTGACCCTGCCCATACCTAGCGGCCTGACCCACACCCCATCTGGCGTCGTGGGACACGCCCCGACCCTGTGCTGGACTCCATTGATCGCAAATTCACTCGCTGGGGACCCGGTGCTGGCCGCGTGGAGGTATCGTGTCCAGGTCAGCACGGAACCCACCTTCTCGAACATCTACGACAACATCGACACGGAGCAAAGCTGCTGGACGCCGACCCGCGGATACGATGACGGCCAGTATTACTGGCGCGTGGCCATGTTCGATGGCAGCGGCATCCTGGGTCAGTACAGCGCCTCGACAACCTTCACCAAGCAATACCCCATCTCCACGCTGCTCAGCCCGGCCTCGGGAGTAACTCTCACCTCCACGCCCACGTTCGTATGGACGGCAGTGCCGGGCGCGGCCAGGTACAAGTTCGAGTCTTCGCAGAACTCGAACTTCAGTCCCGCGTACGAGTCGTTCACGACCGATAATACCCGCTGGACGCCAACCACATCCTATTCCCCCGGGGCCACGTATTATTGGCGGGTGGCCATCATGGACATCGAAGGGCGCCTCGGGCCCTTCGTCGGCGCGACCATCATCCTTGACGACAATGGCAACCCAACACCCATCTTTGCCGATGTTCCGTTCACCCATTGGGCTGTCAACTATATAGAGAACCTGTACCTCAACGGCGTGACGGGCGGCTGTTCGACGAATCCGCTGAAATACTGCCCCGACACCGTGATTACCCGTGCCCAACTGGCAGTCTTCTTGCTCAAGGCGAAGAACGGGGCAGCCTACACTCCCCCCAACGCCACGGGCACCGTCTTCAGTGACGTCCCCGCCAGCCACTGGGCGGCCAAATGGATTGAGGCCTTATACGCACAGGGCGTCACCGGCGGCTGTTCGACAAGCCCGTTGAAATACTGTCCGGACAAATCTGTGACGCGCGAGGAGATGGCGGTCTTCATCCTGCGCATGAAACACGGTAGTACCTACACCCCGCCCCCGGCCACCGGCGTCTTCTCGGATGTCCCTGTCAGTCGTTGGTCCGCGCGCTGGGTCGAGCAGCTTGCCGAGGAAGGTATCACAGGCGGCTGCGGTGGTGGGAAATTCTGCCCCACCCAGGGCGTCACCCGCGCACAAATGGCAGTCTTCATCGTCAGCGCTTTCAATCTGCCTTAGAAATCCAGCGTAAAAAAGCGCTCCCGGGATCCCGGGAGCGCTTTTTATGCGCAACTTATTGAAGTGGGAAAGCGCAAAGGGCGGCAAAATCTAAAATTCTCCCCTTTCCATATCCGTCCGGGAAAGACAGCCAGAGGACAAAACCGCGCCACGGATAGCGCGGATTTCATCGAAAGTCATTATCTGCTCTTCTTCCCTGTTTCCAGGAAAACCATGCACCCGAGGGGTTATCATGATAATTCCCAATGATCCAGCTGTTTTAATTCAGCTCTGGCATCCCATTCGATACAGGAGAATCATTAAAAAACTACTCCCGGCGATTACCGGGAGTAGTTTAGTGTTTGAAACAATCTTTACTTCATGGCAGGTGCAGGCGCCTTCGAGCGGATGATCGCCCAGGCCAGCACACCCACAAGAACCAGGGCCACCGCCCAGATGACCACCTGGGTTGCGCCCGTCGCGCCGGCATACTGCACCACGATCGGGGCGATGATGACAGCCACCAGGTTGACCACCTTGATCATCGGGTTGAGCGCGGGGCCGGCCGTATCCTTGAACGGATCGCCGACCGTGTCACCGACCACACTGGCCTTGTGGCGCTCGGAACCCTTGCCCGTATTCGCGGCGGGATTCTTCGGTTCATCCTCGATCAACTTCTTGGCATTATCCCAGGCGCCGCCGGAGTTGTTGAGGAAGACCGCCAGCAATTGGCCGGAGATGATGATGCCCGCCAAAAAGCCGCCCAAAGCTTCAACCTGCAGCAGCAGACCAACCACGATGGGGGTCACAATGCCGAGCAGGGCCAGCGAGACCAGTTCCTTTTGCGCGGCAGTCGTCGAAATATTGACCGCCTGTTTGTAATCCGGGGGAATCTTTCCCTCCAACACGCCCAGTTTGAACTGGCGGCGGACTTCCAGCACGATCAGGGAAGCCGCGCGCGTCACAGCCTGGATGGCGAAGGACGAGAATAACCACGGCAGGGCGCCGCCGATCAACATGCCCACGAAAACGTTCGGCAGGTCGACACGGATGCCCACTTCGCCGATCAATTTCGGGAAGGGCAGCACGTTTCCTGCGGCGACCGCCAACTCGTTGAGACCGATCTGGGCGCGAGACACATCCACCAGGAAGGAGCCAAAGAGCGAGACCGCCGCGATCACTGCCGACCCAATCGCCACACCCTTGGTGATGGCCTTGGTGGTGTTGCCCACCGCATCCAGATCAGCCATGATCTGCTGGGCCGCCTTGGTTTCCTTGTCTTCCTGGCCGGACCAGGACATTTCGCCGATGCCGTTCGCGTTATCCGCAATCGGGCCGAAGGAGTCCATGGCCACGTTGTTGCCGGTCAGGGTCAACATGCCGATGCCCGTCATGGCAACGCCGTAAAGGATGAAGCTTACACTTTCCGCGCCTGTGATGCCAGGAATGGTGCCGAAGATCAGGATCGAGGCCATGATCGTAAGGGCAATCACCAGCACCGACCAGACCGAGGACTCGAAACCAACCGAGATGCCTTGCAGGATCAGGGTGGCGGGACCCGTATCGGCCGCCTTCTTGATGTCGTTGACCGGGGAGGCGTGTGTGCCCGTGAAGTATTCGGTTAAGCGGTCGATCAGAATGGCCAGCAAAACGCCGACAGCCACAGCCATCGGGACGCGCCACCAACCGCCGTACTGTTCCAGGTTTTGCAGGTAGAAGAAGCCTGCGACGAAGAACAGCCCCGCGGAAATGACGGCCGAAGTCAGGAAGCCGCTAAAGATGGCTGACATCGCATCGCTGCTTTTGCCAGTCTTGCCGGCGCGGACGAAATAGGTTCCAATGATCGAGGAGAGCACGCCGATACCGCGCACAATGAGCGGATAGATGATCCACTCCAGGCGGCCGGTGGCATGGTATAACGCCAGACCGAGGATCAAGCCCGAGACGATGGTCACCTCATAAGATTCGAAGATGTCCGCCGCCATGCCAGCGCAATCGCCGACATTGTCGCCAACCAGGTCGGCGATCACGGCCGGGTTTCTCGGATCATCCTCGGGGATGCCCGCTTCCACCTTGCCCACCAAATCCGCGCCCACATCCGCAGCCTTGGTGAAGATACCGCCGCCCACGCGCATGAACAGGGCCAGCAGGGTGCCGCCAAAGCCGAAGCCCAGCAGGGCATCTGGCGCGGCAATGCCGAGGTAGATGAAGATCAGGGTGCCGCCGAGCAAGCCCAGGCCGTCAGTCAGCATACCGGTGATGGTGCCCGCGCGATAGGCAATGCGCAGGGAGTCGCCGAATGATTTGCGCGAAGCCGCAGCCACGCGCACGTTTGCCTGCACGGCCATGCGCATACCGATCTGGCCGACGGTCAGCGAGAAGCCTGACCCCATGATGAAGGCCAGCGCACGCGCAATACCGATGATTAGTTGCACTTCCTGCGGGGTATTGTTGGCAAAGCGTGACAAGGCTTCCTGGCTGGGTGGGATGATATAGACAGAAAAGAAGAGTGCCACGGTCAAAATGCCGATCAGCGGGAAAATGGAGCGCAACTGACTGCGCAGATAAGCATCCGCGCCTTCACGGATCGCGTTCCAAACTTCCTGCATTTTGGGCGTGCCTTTGTCTTCGCGCATGATCTGACTGCGCAAAAAGAGCGCATAAGCCAGGCCAAGGATGGCGACGCCAAACACTGCCCAGATCGCAGCCGCCTCCAGGGCGGTAAGTCCTTCCATTGTGTACATAAGCGGGGTGTCCTCCCGAAACAAAATGATAGGCGACGAGGCGCCTATTGAATTGCCAATAGATTGTACAAGCGTGAAACCATTGTGTCAAGAAAATTAACGAAAACATAACCCGCGCATAACCCATTCACTCATTTCCTGAGATAGGATAGATACTGTTGAATGAGTTCACAAAAACGTGGATTTGCAACAGCCAAAACAGAACGAAAATGGAAGTGGATTTCGAAAATTAAATAAAGATCAGGCTTGGATTTCAAATCGGTGAACCTTGGTCTAATTTGAAAACTCCAACTCCGGGCGTTTTTTCGAAAGAAAGGCCGTCCACAAGCCCGAATGATGACATTCAACAAAAAAAACATGACACTCTATACATACCCTTGACCACCTATCCGCATCATAATATTAACGATTATTAATAAATACCATCTGAAAGTTCCAAAAATGTGGGATGCCCTCCCATATTTATTCTTACATGGGACACCTGCATGTCCCGGAAAGGAGCAGTCGGTTATCTGGATCGAGCAAATGGAAATACAGAATTTCGAACAAGATCGTTCGAAGAATACTCCCAAACACATTTAGAAAGGACCGGAGGGGTCTCCCCATGAACAAAAACAAAACCCAGCGCGCGTTGACTGTCATGCTCACGCTCGCCATCCTACTCTCCCTGTTCTCCTCAAACGTTGCGGCTGCAAAAAGCACCTACGCGCCGTCAGCTGACGTAACCTTCACCATCCTTCACCATAACGACTTCCACGGCCAGTTGGAGCCCTCGGGCAGCAACCCAGGCTTGGCTCGTTTGGCCAACTATGTGAACACGATCCGCACCGCCCAGGGCGATGCCAACGTGCTTCTTCTGGATGCCGGCGATGAAATGCAGGGCAGCCTGCTCTCCAACATCCAGCAGGGCGTGCCCGTCATCGATGTCTACAACACGATGAGTTACGATGCGGCCACCTTCGGCAACCACGAGTTCGACTGGGGCCAGGATGTGCTGACCGCCCGCACCGGCGAAGCCCTCTATCCCTACCTGACCGCCAACATCACCAAGATGGATGGGGTGGACTGCGCCAACTCGGGATGGACTCCGCCCGACTTTGCCGATGCTCCCTATCAAATCTTCACAGTTGGCGCTCCCGTCAGCGTCAAAGTGGCCGTGATCGCTGTGACCACCCAGGAAACACCCACCATCACCGTGGCTTCCGCCACCGCTGGTTTGTGCTTCAGGGATGCGGCCGAGTCGGTCCTGCACTACTACGATGAAATGAAAACCGCCGGCGCGGACGTGATCGTCGTCCTCAGCCACCTCGGCTACACCGATGGCGGCTACGGCTACGGCCTGAACGTGTATGGCGACCAGACCCTGGCGGCCAAGCTCAACACCGCCGGCAAGCCCGTCGACCTGATCATCGGCGGCCACAGCCACACTGACCTGGCCGCGGCCACGACCGTCGGCACCACCAAGGTTGTCCAGGCCCACTACAACGGACGCAAACTGGGCCGCGCTGACATCACCGTCACCACCGCTGGCGCGGTGAGCATCAACTGGACGCGCATTACCGTCGGCACCGGCGATCCCCAGGATCCCACCGTCGATGCCATGATCGACGCCTATGTCGCAGATCCCGATTACCAGAACCTCATCAACGACCCCATCGGCTACGTCCAGACCGACCTGCTGCGCAATTACAACGGCGACAGCATGATGGGCGACTTCATCGATGATGCCATCTACGGCCAATTGAATGGCGACCTCGACGAGACCAACGACGTCGACATGTTCTTCAATAATGCGGGCGGTATTCGCATCGACTGGTGCGAAAAGGAAGACCCGCTTGCTCCCGGCACCTACATCTGGAGCAGCACCGCGGCAGACTGCAATGCTGGCATTTGGGCGCATCCCGCCATGGTGTTGAACTACGGCCAGATGTTCCAGATTCTGCCCTTCGGCAACCAGACCATCGTCGGCGACATGACCGGCGCGCAGATCCTTGAACTGCTGCACCAGTCCGCCACCCTGTTCAAGGGCGCCATCCAGCCCTCCGGCATCCGCTACTCGTTCTTCCGCTATTCGGATGCCCTGCCGGGCCCGCAGCCCTACGGCTGGGGCGCGTACGATGTGGAAGTCTTCGACAAGGATACTTCCACCTGGGTTCCCCTGGACCTGACCAAGACCTACCGTGTCGGCACCAATGAATTCCTGGCCCCGGCAGGACAGGACGGCTACGTACCCTTCAAGTACATGACCAACATCACGTACTGGGGCGACATGCTCGACGCCGTCAACGCCTACGTGGAAGCCAACTATAATGTCGACCACCCCTACCGTGGCCCCAACGATGACGGTCTGCTCGACGGACGCGTTACCCGCAACGGCGACGGCGATGATATCTTCGAAGGCGGCAACGAAATCGTCCCGTTGACCATCCTGCACCACAACGACTCGCACGGCAACCTGGACAAGGGTACTTACGTGGGCTACACCCAGCTGGCCACCCTGATCAAACAGGAACGCCTGCACAACCCCGACCGCACCCTGCTGCTCAGTTCGGGCGACAACATCCAGGGCGACGCGATGATGTACTACTTCAAGACCGCGCCGACCGGCTTCACCTCGAACGGTACCCCGATTGTCGATCCCGCCCTGCACATCAACCCGCTCATCAAGGCCTTCAATGCCATGGATTACGATGCCATGGTGTTGGGCAACCATGAGTTCAACTTCGGCAGCGACGTCTTCACCAGCGTCCTGGGCCAGGCCACCTTCCCGCTCCTGCAGGCCAACATCTCCGACACCGGCGAATACGGACTGGCGGGTGCCGGCGTTCTGCCCTACGTTCAGAAGACTGTGGGCGGTGACATCCAGGTCGCCATCCTCGGCATCGGCAACCACCGCATCCCGAACTACGAACTGCCCAGCAATATCCCCGGCCTGACCTTCACAGACCCAATTGGCACGGCTCAGACGTACGCCGCCGCTCTTGCCCCCACCAACGATGTTGTGATTGCCCTGACCCACATCGGCTTCACCGAGAACCCCAATTCCGTCGAAGTGGATGACAAGGTCGACACCAACCTGGCCGCCTCCACCACCAATATCGACGCAGTCATCGGTGGTCACAGCCATACCAACCCGGCCAGCGGCTTCGGCGCCTACAAGTACCTGCCGACCATCGTGGCCGACGCGGATGGAAACCCGGTCGTGATCAACCACGCCTACCGCTACAACAACACCCTGGGCGAGGTGGTCATGGGTTTGCGTGCGGACGCCCCCCTGGCCCTGAACAACTACGAAGTCGTCAGCCAGACCGGCCGCTATATCTCCGTCAGCAGTTCCACCGCTGAGGATGCGGCCATCAACGCCATCGTCGACCCGTACTCGGTCCTGCTGGCTGCCTACAATGCCACCCCGATCGGCGCGACGACCGCTCCCATCGACACCATGAACGCCTTCACCGAAGAGACCAACGGCGCGAACCTGCAAGCCGACGCCTCGGTGTACGAACTGGAATCCCACGGCATCGACGTGGACTTCCATCTCTCCGGCGCCATGACCAACAAGCTGATCGCCACCACCGCCACCCCGGCCACGCCCTACAACCTGACGATCACCGACATGTTCGCCGCGATGCCCTACGAGAACTCGCTGGTGGTCATCAGCATGAACGGCCCACAGCTCAAGGCGGTTCTCGAGCGCGCCTATCGCAACTACTACTACTACAAGTATTACCCCGATTGGGGTGGGTACTCGCACTACACCACCTGCATGATCGACACCAACGCCGGCAACCAGATCACCTACAATGAGCTGTATCCCGCTCTGCCCAACGGCAACAACGTTGTGTCGCTCAACATCGGTGGAAATCTGATTGACTTCACGGACGCCGACACGTTCTACAACGTGTCCACGGTCAACTACCTGGCGGCTGGTTCCTGCAACTTCAACGATGCGGGTGCCACCCTCTGGCCGCTGGATCAGATCGTGGCCGACACGCAGTTCTATGTGCGCGATGCGGTCATCAACTACGTCACCCACATGGGCACCGTCTCCCCGGCCATCGAAGGTCGCCTGCAATTCCTGCCCACCACCTTCGTCAATGACGTGCCCACCACCAACTGGGCCTGGCCGTTCATCGAGAAGCTGGCTGCGGCTGGCGTCACGGGCGGCTGCGGTACCGGCACCTTCTGCCCCAATGCTTACACCACCCGCGCCCAGATGGCGGTCTTCCTCCTGCGCGCCAAGTATGGCGACACCTACGTGCCCCCGGCTGCGACCGGCCTGGTCTTCAACGATGTTGCTGTGGACGACTTCGCAGCTGATTACATCGAAGCCCTGGCGGCTGAAGGCGTCACCAGCGGCTGCGGCGGCGGCAACTTCTGCCCCAACAGCAACGTGACCCGCGCTGAAATGGCCGTCTTCCTGCTCCGCACCCTGAACGGCAGCGCCTATACTCCCCCGACTGCCCTCGGCACCGTCTTCACGGACGTTCCCGCCGATGCGTTTGCGGCTGCCTACATCGAAGCCCTCGAGGCTGAAGGCATCACCAGCGGCTGCGGCGGCGGCAACTTCTGCCCCAACGCCTTCGTGACCCGCGCCCAAATGGCTGTCTTCCTCGTCACCGCCTTCAATCTCCCGTAACACCGTAAGCACGCTGTTCGTGAGCGCCCCTGAGTATTCAGGGGCGCTCCTCTTTTCTTCCAAAACAGGCAATCGACGGGGATGGCGCCCAATAAACGGCCCACCGCCGCCCGAAAATCGAAACTCATCCCATTTCTGTGACAGATGTGACTTTCCCCGCGGCCATTGGATTATATATAATATGCAACACCGCCTCATGAATAAAGACGGGGCGGCCGCAGAAATGCCGACCCCGCCCATCCTTCCAAACCACGGAGATCCCAACCATGACCGACGAATTATTCAAGCAAATGGCGCAAAGCATCATCGACGGCGATGCGGATGCCGCCACGCAACTGGCCGAACAAGCCATTCAGGGCGGACTGGACCCGCTGGAGGCCATCACCAAAGGCTTTGTGGTGGGCGTCAACTTCGTCGGGCAGCAGTTCGCGGAGGGCGAGGCCTTCCTGCCTGAGTTGGTCATGGCGGGTGAAGCCATGAAGGCTGCCGTCAAGACCCTCGAACCCGAGATGATGAAGCGCGGCGCCGAACGCGAGGTGCTCGGCAAGGTGGTGCTGGCCACCGTGGAAGGCGACATCCACGAGATCGGCAAGTCGCTGGTCGGCACCATGCTGACCGCGGCCGGCTTCGAGGTCTTCGACCTAGGCGTGGACGCCTCCCCGCACAAGATCATCGCCAAGGCCATCGAGGTGAATGCCGACATCATCGCCATGAGCGCCCTGCTGACCACCACCATGGTCAAACAGCGCGAGGTGATCGACGACCTGGAAAAGGAGGGCCTGCGCAGCCGTTTCAAGGTCATGGTGGGCGGCGCGCCGATCACGCGCGACTGGGTCTCCAGGATTTCAGCGGACGGCTATTCCGAGGACGCCATCGGCGCGGTCAATATCGCCAAACAACTGGTCGCGGCAGGCTGAGCAGGAGTTTCCCATGTCCAAGAACATCAAGTCCATCACCAATCCAAAATTGCAGTTGAAGGTGTTAACACCCGAAGACGTCAGGAAAATCCACGACGCCACCCTGCAGATCATCGAAAAGGTCGGCGTGAGGTTTCCCTCGCAGCGTGCGCTGGAGGTGTGGGCGGAAAACGGCGCTGAGATCGACCGCGACAGGATGATCGTGCGCGCCAGACCCGAGCTGATCGAGCAGGCGCTCGATTCCTGTCCGCCTTTTTACACGCTGGCCGCGCGCAACCCGCAACAGGATCTGCCGCTGGACGGCAACCACGTCTACGCCGGCACCGACGGCTGCGGCGTGGAAGTCATCGACATTCACACGGGCGTGAAGCGCACCTCGGAATTACAGGATGTGCGCGACATCGCCCGCATCGCCGACGCCACCGAGGAGGTGGCCTTCCACTGGGTACCCGTTTCGGCCCAGGACAAGCCGCATCAAACGCGCGGCCTGCACGAGATCCGCGCCATCTGGGGCAACTCCACCAAACACGTGCAGACCGAGTCGGTTTACAGCGAACACGAGGCGCGCGCCGCCATCGAGATGGCATCCCTGATCGCGGGCGGAAAAGACCAGCTCCGCAAGCGCCCGGTGCTCTCGCTGATGCAGTGCACCGCCTCGCCGCTCGGCCACGACGGCGGCTCGCTGGATGCGGCCCTGCTGGCCGCCGAAGCGGGCATCCCGACCGGCTTCATGACCATGGCCGCCTGCCTGACCACGGGTCCCGCCACCATGGCGGGCAACCTGGCCGTGGGCAACGCCGAGGTGATCGCCGCCACTGCCATGCTGCAACTGGCCCACCCGGGCGCGCCCGTCTTCTACGCCGCGGCCCAGACCGCCTCGGATCTGCGCAACGGCGCCTACACGGGCGGCGGCCCCGAGGATTTCCTCTTCGGCGCGGCCACCAACGTGCTGGCCGATTACTACAATATCCCGCTCTCGATGGGCTCCTTCGCCACAGGCGCCAAGGAACCCAACTGGCAGGCGGGCCTCGAAAACAGTCTGTCCACCTTCATGGCCAGTCTGGTTATGTCCGATATGCTGTTGGGGTTGGGCTTCCTGCATGGCAGCCGCATCTGGTCCTTCGCCGAGATGATGCTGGACGCCGAGATCTTCTCGATCGTCCACAAAATGATGCAGGGCATCCCGGTCAATGCTGAGACGCTGGCGCTGGAGGCCATCGCGGCGGTCGGCCCGGGCGGAAACTTCCTCTCGCAGAAGCACACCCGCGCCCACATGCGCGACCTGTTCCTGCCGCAGTTCATGGACCGCCGCCCCTATACCGAATGGGAGTCGAAGAAGGACGACGCCCGCGACTGGGCGCTGACCAAGGCCCGCAAACTGCTGGCCGAGCATCAGCCCGATCCGTTGGATGCGGCCCTCGACGCCGAGCTGGAACGCATCATCGCCGCGGAGGAAAAGGCGCTCGTATAAATGGGTAGGGCGGGAAGTATCCCGCCCTACTTGATTGAATCAAAAACCCGCTTCAGGCCTGGACCTGAAGCGGGTTCCGTTTTCGGTGCGGACTCGCCCCCTTTGACGGGGTCAGGCGCGGGTCCAGGTCAGGGCTGGGCGGCTTTCACGGCGGCGGCGATATCGTCGAAGCTGGGAATGTATCCAGGCTTGATGATCGTCCCGTTGACAAAGACGCTGGGGGTGCCCTGCACTCCCATCTCGTTGCCCAGCCTGAACGACGCCTGGACATCCTCCACATAGCGGCCTTCGTTCATGCAGGCTTCGAAGGCGTCGGCATCCAACCCCAGGACGGTGGCAAAATCGACCAGGCGGCTGTCCTTGAAGGCGCCCTGGTTTTCCCCGTTCCAGTTGGCAAAGAGCGTGTCGTGATATTCCCAGAATTTCCCCTGCTCGTTCGCGCACAGGCTGGCCAACGCCGCCCGCTGGGACTCCTTGGTAGTGGAACTACGGTCCAGGAAGGCGTAGTTATGGAAAACGTAATAAGCCTGGCCGCTCTCCACCAGTTCGGTGAGGACGCGGGACTCCACCTCCTCTGTAAAACGCTTGCAGGCCGGGCACTGGAAATCCTCGAAGACGTCGATACGTACGGGGGCGTTCGGGTCGCCAATGGTCAGGCCGTCCACATTTTGGCGCAGAACGGTGGTCGGCGTGACCACCCCTGTCACCTGGGGCGTGGAATTGATGCCGGGTATCACCAGGGCAAGGGCAACCAATAAGGCTCCAGCGACCACCAGGCCGATCATTACTTGGCGGGAACTCATTCCCTCTTTGCGTTTGTTCTTTCTTTTCATCCTGTTTCTCCTTTGGAATGACTACCATCTCGACAAGTTGGATCTGTAGGGCAATTGCCAATTTGCCGGGCGCAATTTGGCAAATTGCGCTACAACTTCATCTGGTAACGGCACTACGGGCGCAAATTTTCCCATGTATGAACCGATTTGTCCAGCAACGGACGGACCTTCGCACAAAAAACCAGTGTAAGGATTGGGCGGGATGTTTTGTCCACATGGCATGAGAAGACTTGCCCTGGTATGCCTGCTTTTCCTGAGCGCCTGCGCCCAGGCCGCTCCGGCGCCCATCGTCGCCACCACCGAACCGACCCACACCTTCACACCCTCGCCCATTCCCAGCGGGACACCCATCCCGACCGAAACGCCCATCCCCACGGCCACTCCGTTCCAGCATCCGATGTCCATCGAGACCCTGCGGCAGGGATCGTACCCGGGCAGCGACATCCTGATCGAAAAGGAATTGGAGCGCGGCGCAAACTATCGGCGCTATTACGCCTCCTACCTCTCGGAGGGATTGAAGATTTACGGTCTGCTGACCATTCCCGAAGGTGAAATGCCCGCAGATGGTTGGCCTGCCATCGTCTTCAATCACGGCTACATCCCGCCCGATATTTACAAGACCACCGAACGCTACATCGCCTACGTGGACAAGATCGCCCGCAGCGGCTACATCGTCTTCCGCATCGACTATCGCGGGCATGACCAGTCCGAAGGCGAAGCCACGGGCGCGTACGGCAGTTCGGGCTACCTCGCGGACGTGCTGAACGCGGTGGCCTCGATCAGGCAGTTCCCCGAGGCGGACCCCGAAAGGATCGGCATGTGGGGTCACTCGATGGGCGGTTTCCTGACCCTGCGCGCAATGGTCATCTCGAAGGATATCAAGGTGGGCGTGATCTGGGCGGGCGTGGTTGGCTCGTACCCCGACCTGGTCTACAACTGGCGGCGGACAGGCGCCGCGGTAACACCCTCCCCCAGCTCGCAGGGGCGCGGCTGGCGCACAGCCTGGCTGACACAATATGGAACGCCTGAAGAAAATCCCGCTTTCTGGGGCGCCGTCTCGGCCAACTCGTACCTGGCCGACCTCTCAGGCCCCATCCAACTCCATCACGGCAGCGCGGACGAGGATGTGCCCGTGGCCTTCTCCCAATCCTTGTACGAACAGGTGCGCACGGCGGGCAAATACGCCGAGTTGTACACCTACCCGGGCGACAATCACAACATCTCCGCCTCCTTCGACAGCGCCATGATCCAGACCATTGCCTTCTATGATGCATATCTGAAGTAATCTACACGAAATACGCAGTAATATAGCGCTGGCCTTTGGTCAGCGTTTTTTCTTGCCCCTTCCAAAACGTTTTGGTAAAATAATTCCCATGCCAACCATCCGTGATGTCGCCAGGAAGCTCAATATTTCCATCACCACCGTCTCGCGCGCCCTGGACGGGTACGCCGATGTCTCCGAGGAAACCCGCCAGCGCGTGATCGAGGCCGCGCGGGAGATGGGCTACGTGCCCAACCGCGCCGCCCGTCAACTGCGCCGTCGGCGGACGGACAGCATCGGCTACATCGTCCCCGCCGCGAAGCCGCAGTTCGCCGATCCCTTCTTCGCGGAGTTCATCGCGGGCCTGGGCGACGAGGCCGCCAGCGCCAATTACGACCTGCTGGTCTCCACCGCCCCGCCCAACTCCGCGGAGGAGCAAGCCCTCTACCGCCGCTGGGTGCAGGGCGAAAAAGTGGATGGGGTGATCCTCAACCGCACACGGCTGAGCGACTGGCGCGTGGATTTTCTACGGGAGAATAAAATCCCGTTTGCCTGCCTGGAACGCTCGCTCGACCAGGCTGCCGATTTCCTGGGCGTGGAGACGGAGATCGAGGGTGGCTACCTGGAATTGCTCGGTCATTTGGCGGCCCAGGGCCACAGTCACATCGCCTTCATCGGCGCGGACGCCGGCCTCAAGCTCCAGTATGACCGTTTGCAAGCCTTCCAGAAATCGCTGACCGCGCTCCACATCCAGCCGCGGCCCGACCTGATCGCCACAGGCGACCTGACGCCCGAAGGCGGGTACCAGGCCATGCTCAGGCTGCTCACCAGCGAGCATCCACCCAGTGCGGTGGTGTGCGTCAACGACCTGACGGCCATCGGCGCCATGCACGCCGCGCACAACCAGGGATACGTGGTCGGGCGCGACATCGCCATTGCTGGCTTCGACGGCGTCGCCGATTCGGCGCACACCCAGCCCCCCCTGACCACACTCGACCAGCCCGTGTACACCATCGCGCGCACCCTGACCAGGCTTTTATTGAAGGTCGTCGCGCGCGAGGAGATCGGGGAACGGGTCGTCACCATCCAACCGAATTTATTGATCCGTGCTTCCAGCGGAGGAAAGAAATGATCTGGCTCGAATTACTCGTCTGCGGCGCATTCCTGATTTGGGCCGCCAGCATTCTCTCGAAATACGGCGACGTTATCGCCGAAAAGACCGGCCTGGGACGGGCCTGGATCGGCGCCATTTTGATCGCAGGCGTCACGTCCCTGCCCGAGTTGTCCTCGGGCGTTTCGGCAGTCGTTTGGCTGGACGCTCCCAACCTGGCGGCGGGCGCCGTGCTGGGAAGTTGCCTGTTCAACCTGGCCCTGATCGCCATGATGGATCTGGCCTACCAGCCCGGGCGCGTGCTGGCCAAGGCCCAGGATGTGCACATCCTCTCGGGCGGACTGGGCATCCTGCTGTTAGGCATGGTCGCCCTGGGTGTGGAGATCGGCGCGGATTTGAACGGGGTTGGCTTTTTTGGCATCAGCGTTCTAAGCATAGCCCTTGTCGTGCTGTACGCATTGGGCGGCAGGATGATCGCCCGCCTCGAACAGCAGCGCATGACCGAGGTGCTGGAGCAGGAAGCCAGGGAACAGCACTATGAAAAGATCACTGCCCGCAAGGCCTACATCATATTCATCCTGAACGCCGTGGCCGTAGTGGCGCTGGGCATCTGGCTTTCCAGCATCGGCGACCGCCTCTCGACCATCACGGGACTCTCACGCAGCTTTGTCGGCAACCTGTTTCTGGCGACCACCACCTCCCTGCCCGAGATTGCAGCCAGCCTGGCCGCCATCCGCCTGGGCGCCATCGACCTGGCCATCGGCAACGTGCTGGGCAGCAACCTGTTCAATATCATGCTGTTTGCCATTTATGATATCGCCGATGGACGGGCCAACTTCTGGGCCTCGTTGAATAATACCAACGCCTTCGCCGCCGTGATGGCCATGATGATGACGGGCGTGGTCATCATCAGCCTGATGTACCGCGCCTCGCCGCGCCTGCCCTATCGCTTCTCCTGGGACGGCCTGGCGCTCGCAGGCATGTACCTCGGCTCGATGATCGTTCTTTACTGGCTAAGCTAACGAAATTTGTCGGAGCGCGGACTTCAGTCCGCAATTCCAGAGCAGACTAAAGTCTGCATTCCGATTTTCGACTCACCACAAAAGGAGTTCCCATGCGCATCTCAGACTGCATGAAACGCAATATCTTCTCCATCCAAAAGAGCAATACGCTGGGGGAAGCCGTCAGGATCTTTGCGGAACGTCACATCGGCACCCTGCCCGTGGTGGATGAAAAGGGTGCGCTGGTTGGGCTGCTGCAACTGCGCGACCTGTTGACCCTGGTTATGCCCGACTTCGTGAAATTCATCGAGGACTTCGACTTCGTGATGGATTTCGGCGCGGCCGAGAATCGCCAGCCCAGCCCCGAACTGCTGGCGCAAAAGGTCGAAATCCACATGAAGCCGCCTGAATCTGTGGAGGCTACCAGCGGCCTGCTGCGCGCCTCGGCCCTGCTCCACAAACACGACCTGCACGACCTGCCCGTCGTCGACGCGGATGGAAAGCTGGTCGGCATCGCTTCGCGCGTGGACGTTGGCACGGCCTTCCTTAAAGGTTGGACCATTTCGCAGGGCGGTGGCGCATGATCGCGGGCGTGGTCGCACTTCTGATCTTTGGGGCGACGCTGTATGTGATCTTCACCGAAAAAGTGAATCGCACGATTGCCGCCGTGACAGGCGCGGCGCTCATGCTTGTCAGCGGCCTGCTGCTGGGTTTCTACACAGAGGAACAGGCCATCGACACCATCGACATCGAGACCATCGGCCTGCTGTTGGGCATGATGATCCTGGTGGCACTGCTGGAGCCGACGGGCTTCTTCCAATACCTGGCCGTGCAGGCCGCGCGCATCTCGAAAGGCAGGCCCGTGCGCCTGCTGGTGCTGCTCGGCTCCGTGACCACCGTGCTTTCGATGTTCCTGGATAACGTCACCACGGTGGTGCTCATCGCGCCCGTCACGATCCTGATCAGCGAAATCCTGGGGATGAATCCCGCGCCCCTGCTCATGGCCGAGGCGCTCCTGGCCGACACGGGCGGCATCGCCACCCTGATTGGCGATCCGCCCAACGTGTTGATCGCCTCCGCGGCAGGGCTGAGCTTCAACGACTTTCTGATCTACGCTCTGCCCATCGTGGCCGTCGCCTGGTTGACCGCCCTGTTCCTGTTGCGCCACCTGTTCCGCCGCGAACTGGCCGTCAGCCCCGAAAACGCGGATGCGGTGCTGCACCTGAATCCCGCCGAAGCGTTGGATGATTGGCCGACCGCGCGCCGTGTGTTGATCGTGCTCGGCATCGCCATCCTGCTGTTCTTTTTCGAAAGAGCACTGGGGATCAGCCCCGCCTTCATCGCGGTCACGGCAGCCTCGGCCGCGCTGGCCTGGGTGCGCCCCGACATCCGCAAGATCCTCGAAAAGATCGAGTGGAGCGTGCTGGCTTTCTTTGTGGCGCTCTTTGTGCTGGTCGGCGGACTGGAACATGCGGGCGTGCTGGGACAACTGGCCGGACTGGTGGCGCACGTCAGCAGCGCCAATCCCGTCATGCTGGGCGTGGGCCTGCTCTGGCTGGTGGCGGGACTCTCGGCCGTGGTCGATAACATTCCGATCACCATCGCGCTCATCCCCGTCATTCAAAGCCTGGAAGGTTCGGGCATCAACGTCGGCCCGCTGTGGTGGGCGCTGGCTTTCGGCGCGGGCCTGGGCGGCAACGGGACGATCATCGGCTCGACCGCCAACGTGGTGGTGGCCTCCCTCTCCGAGCGGACGCGCTCTCCCATCACCTCGGCCCTGTGGAGCAAACGCGGACTGCCCGTCATGCTGGCTACGTTGATCGTGACCACCATCCTGTATGTTTTTGCGTTTCCCTACTTCACCCGCTGAAAACATGAACATCCTTTACTGCATTCGGCGAGCGGCTTGACTCTGCCAGCGTGGGCAGGACGCGCTCAATTACTGGTGATGAACTGAAGCGTTATTGAAAGGAGCACGAATGAATACGCACAAAACCGTTGTGGCCGCCGCACTGGGCGAATGTGTCCACGTGGCGGGTGTATCGAACTTCCTGCGGCTGGCCGAGCTGGCAGGCTGGCGGACAATCTTCCTCGGCCCCGCCGTCTCTGTGGCGGAGGTGTTGGAGGCCGCGCGCCGCGAAAAAGCAGATCTGGTCGGCGTCTCGTATCGGCTGACGCCTGAGAACGGCGAACGGCTGTTTGGGCAATTCGCCGAGGAGGCCGCGGAACTGCACGCGGCAGGCGTCCGCTTCGCCTTTGGCGGCACACCGCCCGTGGCGCAAAGGGCAGCCCAACTGGGAGACTTCTTCGAGCGCATCTTCGACGGCAGCGAGACGCCCGAACAGGTGCTGGCCTGGCTCAAGGGACAGCCCGCCCGCGACCTGGGCGAATCGGATTTTCCGCAAACCACCGTCGAGCGCATTCTGTGGAAGCGCCCCTACCCCATCCTGCGGCATCACTTCGGCCTGCCGACGATGGAGGCCACCCTGGCAGGCATCGAGCAGATCACCGAAGCGCAAGTCCTTGACCTGATCTCGCTCGGCACCGACCAGGACGCGCAGGAGAACTTCTTCCACCCCGAACGGCAGGATCCGCGCCGCAAGGGAGCGGGCGGCGTACCCGTGCGCAGCCCCGACGACTTCCGCGCGCTCTTCGCCGCCAGCCGCCGTGGGAACCATCCGCTGATGCGCGCCTACTCGGGCACCGACGATTTCATCCGCTACGCCGAGGTGCTGGTCGAAACGATCCACAACGCTTGGTGCGCCATCCCGCTCTTCTGGTTCAACCAGATGGACGGGCGCGGCCCGTGGGATTTGGAAGGCTCGATCCGAGAACACCAGCAGGTCATGGGTTGGTACGGCGAACGCGGCATCCCCGTCGAGTTGAACGAGCCGCATCACTGGGGCATGCGCGACTCGTCCGATGTGACCTATGTGGCCGCTGCCTTCCTCTCGGCCTACAATGCCAAACGCTGCGGCGTGCGCGATTACATCGCCCAGTTCATGTTCAACAGTCCGCCAGGCACCAGCGACGCGATGGATCTGGCCAAGATGCTGGCCGCACTGGAACTAATCACCCCGCTTTCCTCCCCTCATTTTGCGCAGCCAAACGGGGATTCAACTTCCCTGCCCTCCCCCCATTTTGCGCAGCCAAATGGGGGGACCGAGGGGGGCAACTTCCACATCTGGACACAAACCCGCATCGGCCTGCTCAGCCATCCGCTCGACGGGCACGCCGCGCGCGGACACCTGGCCGCCAGCACCTACCTGCAAATGGCCCTGCGTCCCGACATCTACCACATCGTCGGGCACACCGAGGCCGACCACGCCGCCAGCGCCGACGACATCATCGAAGCGGTCAAGATCACGCGCCGCGCCATCCAGAATTCATTGGGCGCGCCCGACATGCGCCAGGCGCCCGAGGTGCAGGCCCGCAAACAGGAATTGGTCGCGGAGGCGGGCGTGCTGCTGGACGCCATCCGCGAACTGGCCCCAGCGGGCACCGCAGACCCGTGGGCGGACGCCGCCACCCTGGCGCGCGCCGTCACCCTGGGGCTGATGGACGCGCCCCAATTGCGCAACAACAAGTTCGGGCGGGGCAGGACGCGCACCCGTATCGTGGATGGCAAGTCCGTCGCGGTGGACGAGTCGGGGAATCCGTTATCCGAGAAGGCAAGACTTTCGGCTTTGAAAAAGGAGAGCCAATGAATACGGAAAAGTACACGGTCATCGGGGCGGGACACGGAGGCAAGGCTATGGCCGCCCACCTGTCGTTGATGGGCGCGGATGTGGCCCTGTGGAATCGCACCTTCGAGCATATTTCGGTCGTCAAGAAACGCGGCGGCATCGAGTTGGAGAGTCCCGAGGGCGGGCCGCATGGTTTCGGCAGGATCCATCTTGTCACCTCGGACATATCCGAGGCCATTGCCCACGCGCAGATCATCATGGTCGTACTGCCCTCCTCCGCGCACGGCGACATCGCCAGGGCCGCCGCCCCGTACCTGAAGGACGGGCAGATCGTCATCCTGCACCCCGGCCGCACGCTGGGCGCGGTGGAATTTACCAAGGTCATGCGCGACAACGGCTGCATCGCCGATGTGACCGTGGCCGAAGCCGAGACCTTCATCTATGCCAGCCGCGCCGACGGCCCCGCCCAGGCGCGCATCTTCCGCATCAAGGAAGCCGTGCCCCTGGCGGCGCTGCCCTCCAGCCGCAACGAGATGGTGCTCGAAGCCATCCAGCACGCCTACCCTCAGTTCATCGACGGCGTGGATGTGCTGCATACCGGCCTGAATAACATGGGCGCCATCTTCCATCCCGCCCTGACCCTGCTCAACATGGGCTGGATCGAAAGCACGCACGGCGACTACCAGTTCTACATCGACGGCGTCACCCCGTCGGTGGCGCGCGTGCTGGAGGTGCTTGACCGCGAACGCGTGACCGTGGCCTCCTCGCTGGGCATCCGCGCCCGCACCTCGCTCGAATGGCTCAAGCTGGCCTACGACACGGTCGGCGAAGACCTGCACGAGGCCATTCACAACCAGCCTGGCTACTACGGCATCAAGGCCCCGCCCACCCTCAATCACCGCTACATCTTCGAGGATGTGCCCATGAGCCTGGTGCCCATCGCTTCGCTGGGCATTCGCTACGGCGTCTCGGTGCGCGGCATGGAGAGCATTATCCGCCTGGGCAGCATCATCCACCGCACCGACTACTGGCGGCGCGGGCGCACCGTGGAGAAACTCGGCCTGCAACAGTTGAGCGTCAGCGAGATTACCCGCTTTGTGGAGCAGGGCGTATTCGAATAACCGCCCGATCAGATCAGACAGGAAGCACCACCCGCGCGCACAAATTGCGTTTTCCCCTGCTTAAAATTGACCGTGCTGGGTATACTTTCCTGCATGAACAACACTCCCACCTTTCAACGCAATCTCCTCACCTGGCTGGCATATTTGATGCTGGCCCTCTACGCCTATTTCATCAACGTTATCGGCCCGATCACGCCCTTCCTCAAGGAGGAGTTGGGCCTGACCTACACGGTCAGCAGTCTGCATTACACGGCCTTTGCCCTGGGCATCCTGCTGGTGGGCTTCGGCGGGCACACCGTCATTCAGCGCATCGGGCGGACGCGCGCGCTCTGGCTCGCGGCCTTCGGGTTGAGCGCGGGCGCCCTGCTCCTGCTGCTCGGGCGGACGGCGCCGCTCACCATCGGCGCCGCCTTCGGCATGGGCCTGATCGGCTCGCTGATCCTGATCATCGTCCCTTCGGCGCTGTCCGACCAGCATGGCGAGTCGCGCGCGGTCGCCCTCTCGGAGGCCAACGTGATCGCCTCGATCCTGTCCACGGCCGCGCCGCTGATGGTCGGCTGGACCGCCACCCTGCCTGGCGGCTGGCGGCTGGCGCTGGGCATCGCCGCCCTGGCCCCGTTCCTGATGCTGCTCGGGCTGGGACGGGCCAGGCTTCCGCAACCCGCCTCGCCGCAGGCCGCGTCTGTCCCAGCTCCGCAAGCCCTGCCGCCCCTCTTTTGGGTCTACTGGGTGGCCATCGTGTTGAGCGTTGCCGTGGAATTTTGCATGATCTCCTGGAGCGCCGATTTCCTCGAAAAGACCCTTCACCTGCCCCTGACCGACGCCGCCAAGGCGGTCAGTCTGTTCCTGGCGGCCATGATCGTCGGCCGCATCGCGGTCAGCCGCCTGGTGCAGCGTTTTTCCGTGCGGGGCGTGGTGATCGTTTCGGTGCTGGTGGCAAGCCTCGGCTTCGGCCTATTCTGGCTGACAGGCGCCGTCGTCCCTGGTCTGATAGGGTTGTTCCTGACGGGGCTGGGCGTGGCGGGACTGTATCCGCTGCTGCTCTCGCTGGCCATGGGCGTGGCGGGGAGCAACACCACCCAGGCCAGCGCCCGCACCACCCTGGCTTCGGGCACGGCCATCCTGATCCTGCCGCTGGCCCTCGGCCGCCTGGCGGACCTGGCGGGCATTCGCTCCGCGTATGCCATTGTGGGCGTTCTGCTAATCGGCGTCTTCCTGATCGTCCTGACCGCCAGGCGGCGCGCTTCCGTGGCGTGACTTCGCCCTCGCTCGCGGCAGGCTTTTCTGCTCGCGGCGGATTTGTAATCCGCCGCACAACCAATTTGCCCTTAAAAGCAAACTCACCCACGAGGATTAATTTCGGGGTGAGTTTGCTTTCTGCTGTGCCTACAGCCTCACTTCCACGGGCGCAGGATCAGCGCGGAGGTGTCATCGGCGGCGTGGCCGAGATAGGGCAGGTTCCAGGCTTCCTCGATGGTCTTCAACAGCGAATAATGCGAATAGGGCGTGTCGTCCTGGAAATTGTCCTTCGCCTGCGGGGAGATCAGGATGGTGGCAATGCGCCCGCCCGCTTCGAGGGGCAGCCCGCAGCACGAGTGATTGCCCTGGCCCTCGTCCCAGGTGACGACCACCAGGTAGGACTCCGAGGCGGCGTCCAGGGCGGGGACGAGTCGATCCAGCAGGGTGTTGAGCCAGGCGTCGGCCAGTTCGAGCGCACAGTCGTGGGAGGAGTAACACAAGTTCGGCGTGATGAAAACGAAATTCGGCAGGGACTGGGTGGCAATGTCCACATCCAACTGGTCGAGCGGAACGACACGCTGGTCGCAGCGCTGCGCGTCCAGGCGGATCGAGTCGAAGTAAATGAAGGGATTGTGCTTTTGGGCATAGGCCAGGGTGCTGCCCAGAAAACACGGCGCGGGCATGCTCTGCTGGTAGGTCTTCCAGGTGCGGCCGCCCGCCTCGATCTGGTCGGCCAGGTTGGGCGCAGCGAGGAAGCAATCCTCGCAGTTTTCGGTGATGCCGTGAGTGTCGCCGCTGATTAGGGCGATGTAATTCGGCAGGCTGGGATGCGTGACGGCGTAATGCTGGGTCAGCAGGGTATTGGTCTGGGCCAGCACATTGAAATAGGGCATGTTGGGACTGCCGACGACCGAGCCAAACTCCTTGTTTTCGAAGACCACCACCACAATGTGTTCGAAATTCGGCACCAGCGGGATGGCTGTCGGCGTGGGCAACGGCATGGACGTTTGCGTCGCTGTGGGCCGCGGGGTGGGCGGGAGGGTCGGCTCGGCGGTGAAGGTCGGCGTTGCAGACGGGGCGGCGGGCGCGCAGGCGCATAACAGCAGCGGGACGAGCAGGATCATTCTCCAAAGTCGGGACATTGCAACCTCATTAACCTTTTCTGGGGCGGGATTTGTTGTATCATAAAAAAGATCATTTCGCAATTCGGGAGGCTCCATGGACATCCAGACCGTAAAAATCGAAAAGCCCGAAGACATCAACTTTATTCTCGGGCAATCCCATTTCATCAAAACCGTCGAGGATCTGCACGAGGCGCTGGTCGGCGCGGTGCCTGGCATCAAGTTCGGGCTGGCCTTTTGCGAGGCCTCGGGTAAATGCCTGATCCGCTGGTCGGGCACGGACGAGGCCATGATCGAGCTGGCCAGGGCCAACGCCCAGGCTGTCGGCGCGGGGCACTCGTTCATCCTGTTCCTCGGCGCGGGCTTCTACCCGATCAACGTGCTGAACACGGTCAAATCCCTGCCCGAAGTGGCGCGCATCTTCTGCGCCACCGCCAACCCAACCGAGGTGCTGGTCGCCCAGACCGAGCAGGGCCGCGGCATTTTGGGCGTGGTGGACGGCTTCTCCCCAAAGGGCGTGGAAGGCCCCGAGGACCAGGCCTGGCGCAAGGACTTCCTGCGCATGATCGGATATAAGTTCTAATCTTCGCCCTGAGCGGAGGGCCGAGTGCTCTTCGAGGCCCGTAGTCGAAGGGCAGGGTTTCAAAAATACGCGTCCTTCGACTGCGCCGCGAACACCAGCGGCTCCGCTCAGGACGGAGTAAACCATGAAAAGCTACGATTACCAGCACCGCCAGGGCATCGAGGAAATCTCGTGGGAGCGCTTCGCCGCGCTGTCGGCCCAATTGACCGAGGCACTCGCGCCCCACGCCATCGACGTGGTCATCGGCATCGCCCGCGCGGGCCTGTTTCCCGCCACGGCGGTGGCCTGCGTCCTGCGCCGCGAGTTGACGCCCGTGCGCGTCACCCGCCGCGTGGATGACGTTGTCCAGTACGCCAGCCCGATCTGGCGGGTGGATGTGCCCTCCAGCGTGCGCGGCCAGCGCGTGGCCGTGATCGATGAAATCGCGGACACGGGCGAGACGCTGGCCCTCGTGGCGACGCGCGCCCTCGAACGCGGGGCCAGCCTGGCCCTGACCGCCTGCCTGGTCAGCCACTCGTGGGCCAATCCCCGCCCCAACCTCACCGCCCTGGTCAGCGACGCGCTGGTCATCTTCCCGTGGGACTGCCGCGTCTACCAGGATGGCGGCTGGCGGACGCATCCCGAGATCGAAGCCGCCCTGGCCGCCCAGAAGACTAGTCCCAATGGGTGAAACCCGCGCGCGGATTGAAATGTTAGAATTTTCCCAATCAAACCGCTTGCGGCAGGCTGCGTCTGCCGACTTCATCGAACACACAACCGAAAGCCAGAAACATCTGGCGGAGGGAACATGACAACCGTGCGCGCGCCCAGCAAGATCATCCCGCGGGCCTTCCCTGGCATCAAGGTCCAGGAGATCGAACAGGTCATTGCGAGAAGCCACATTCAAAACTACAAGGCAGGCACCGTCCTGTGCCGCGAGAATGCCATCGAGTACACCTTTTACATGCTCTTGGAGGGCGATGTGGAGGTGAGCAAGGGCATCAATCACCAGGAGACGCGCCTGCTCAAGACCCTGACCGCAGGCGATTTCTTTGGGGAGATGGCGCTGATCCACAACGCGCCGCGCGCCGCCACGGTCTCAGCCAAGACGGACGTCATCACGCTCGAATTGAACAAGGACGATTTCGACGAGATCCTCAAGCAAAGTCCCAGCGTCTCCATGGCCATGGTGCGCGAGATCAGCAACCGCCTGCGCCAGAACGACGACCTGGCCATCGAAGACCTGCGCATCCGCGCCGCCGAACTGGCCGACGCCTACCAGCGCCTGGCGGAGGAGGATCACACCCGCCACCAACTGCTCACCAACATCGCCCACGAACTGCGCACGCCGCTCATGGCCGCCAGCGGCTATTTGCAGATCATGCAGAAGGGTATGCTGCCGCCCGACAAGCTGAACGAGGCGGTCAACACCACCGCCCGCAACGTGGAACAGATCGCCTCACTGGTCAACGACATCCTGTTCATGCAGGAGGTGGAATTGGTCATGCCCGAGTTCGAACCCGTGGATATGGCCGCCATCGCAAACAGGATCGTGGCCGCCTATGAGAAGAAGGCCGCGGCGCGCCGCGTGCGCCTCTCGGTCAGGAAGGATCGCTCCCTGGCCCCCGCGGCGGGCGACCCGCGTTCGCTGGAGCGGGCGCTGACGGCGCTGGTGGATAACGCCGTCAAGTTCAGCCCGAACGGCGGGGACGTGGAGATCAGCCTGATGAACCGCGTCGACCAGGTGCAGGTGTCCGTCAAAGATGAAGGCATCGGCATCTCCCCCGAGATCCGCCCGCGCATCTTCGACCGCTTCTTCCACGTGGAGAAGAGCGGCGAGTACCTCTTCGGCGGCCTCGGGCTGGGACTGTCCATCGCCAGGCAGGTCATCCAACAGCACAAGGGCACGCTGAGCGTGGACAGTTTCTTCGGCCACGGCAGCACCTTCCGCATCGTCCTGCCCGCCTGGAGGAGATAATTCCCGCGGGAAGCCTGCGCGTCAACCAAAAATCATCGGGCGGTCCTCGGACCGCCCGATTTTCATTCGGCAAAGAGCAGGGTCAATTTTCCGTTTTCGTCGTAGAAGGAGCGCGCCGAAAAGGGCGGACTCGCAGGCGTCATGGCGCGGATGCGCCCCAACAGCAGGGCCACGTCTTCGATCAGCGGCAGGGCGGCCAGGCTGGCAAACGGGATCCACTCGGCGGCGCCTTCGCGGGAGGGCATTGGATCGCCCGCGGGACACTCACCCGAAAAGACGTACATCCCCACCCCGAGGCTTTCCTCCACGTCCACGGCCACCACGCCGCGCAGTCTCAGCTCGGCAGACAGGCCCGCCTCCTCCCGCAATTCACGCCGCGCCGCCGAGAGCGGATCCTCGCCGCGCTCCACGTGGCCGCCCAGCCCGTTGTATTTCCCCGCCCACAGGCGCTTGGTCGGCGCGCCCTTGAGCAGCAGCACGGACTCGCCGCGCGTCAGAAAGATCAGCACGCGCGGAATGAGCATGTAGCGTTCACGGTTGACACCCTGGTCGGTTCGAGGCATGGAGTTTGTCCTTTTCAAGGAATTTTTCACCACGGAGGACACGGAGAACCCCGTTATAAATTCTCCGTGGACTTTGTGCGCTCCGAGGTAAATCATTTCTGCCCCTGGTCAGCTTGCCCGAGTTGGGAAGGTTTTGCAGGATTTCCCTACCCTGCAAAACCTGCATGGGACGCGGACGAGCGCGGCAAACGCAGAAAGATACCAAAATATCAGCGTCCACCCGCGTCCTATTTCCACAAGGTACGGTGGAAATTGCAGGATGAAAGGTTGGGCCGTATCGTTGATAGCAGCGCGGGAGATGGAGCACACTTCCCACACCGCAGATTATATAATACCCACGGGTGAAAGTTGCACATTCCACCCTCTAAAAAAGCGTAATTTCACCCGAGTGCGGTATACCAAATGAAACATACGATATGTCCTTGCGAGGCACACTGCGCATCCCATCAGGAAGTGCTGCGGAAAGGGGCCAATGATTGAATCTCCACGGCAGGGGTGCTACAATTTTGTTGGAACCTTTTCATCCTGCCAACCAGGTGGATTATCTGTCCATGTGCGGTTGGGCGGCCTTGCTCGAACCAATGCCGCCACCTCAATCGAAAGGAGTCCAGAATGAATCAAAAAGGATTTTTGCAGCGGGCAATAATCATCGCATTGGTTTTCTTGTTTATGGTTGGGTGCAGCGCTCTGGCAACTTCTACACAAGTCCCGATTCAACAGCCATCCGCAACAACGGACTACGTTCTCGCGCCGATGGATTGTGTAGTTTCTCACTCTGGCTGGGAAGGGATTGTTGTCGCCCCTGGTGTTGTAAAGCCTGCCAGCGGCACTGTTGTTGCGTTCGAGTGCAACGGGAAAGACGTGGAAATTGCAAACACAACCATTGTCGATGGGTATATCGAAACCAAGGATTTTGGAAAGATCGGCATCCGCTTTGGCAGTCAGGTTCAAACAGTGGGTGCGGGCGAGTACATGCAGCTTGCGGAAGGAATCACGCTGCCTGAGCAAGCCATCGAAATCTACATCCTGAGTTCCCTGCTGGAGGACTTCACAAATCGTTATTCAAAGTAAGAATAGGCAATCCACTTCCGCCCCAAGCGGCTGATGCCCTGGTTGATCTGCCGTAATGTCATCCCAAATCCATGCGGCTCAGAGTAGTCGTCGGGTACGCCCATGCGGCGCAGGAGAGCAAATGAAAACCATAATGAAACGCCTGTCTACTGGCATTTGGGTAATAAGTTTGTTGGTATTGATGGTGGCAATATCAGGTTGTTCTTCAAATTGCCCGCCCGAAGGAAAATGGAAAACTGCTGAATCCGTGGGTCTGATTGGATTTGAAGTATCAGAATGCAAGATCACGTTCATGGCAATCGCTGTTGATCTTACCTCGGCAAACAATCGCTTTGGCAGCGTTTTCGCGCAAGAGTATATGGACAATTATGGCAGTACCCAAACCATACTCGTTCCAGTTGAATGCACGTTTGAGTCTGATGGGAAGTTTAACTGCAAAAAAGATTACATCACCTTTACAGGGAATTTTATTTCCGAGAATGAGGCGCAAGGCGAGTTATATCTTCCCATGGGTCTCGATCTCACAAATGGCTTTTCCCTGAAACAGACTGTCGACAGTACATGGTCAGCCACCATTGTGAAGTAACCTCGAATGATGTACCAGTATTTTGATTGAACCAAACAGGAAAATGTGGAACAAGCGTGTGTAGTTGGCAGATTGTTCTTTCCAGCCAGCCACTCTTGGGTTCATAGAACAGCCCAACACAGCCTACACCTGGCTGGCGGGTACGCACCGTATTTTTGGCATTTGTCCGATGTTGGGCGATTCCCATTTGGGAACAATGCGACATACCTTCGATTGGAGATGAGAATTTATGTCTAAGACAAAAGCAACCATGTTTTTGCTAACCGCCGTTTTTGTGTTCATTTTGGCATTTGCTACGGCTTGCGACCAATGTCCACCTCAAGGTTGTAACTACATTGAGCCCGAAGATACTCAAACCCCAATTTATCAAACTCCCGTACCTACGGCAACCGCTGATATATCCCCTGAAGCCCGCATTCGATACATCATTGCAGATATTCAACTTGGTGATGTGGCCGATTATTATCGAACATCCATGGCTGACCCCGTTATTGCAGAAGCGCTGAGACGTTGGGATACTGGCATCAGAGTGACAAATATAAATGAATTCGAGCGAAAGATTGTAGGGGACAAAGGTTGGCAGATCGTTTATATTGGCACAGAAAACCTTGTAAATGGAATGGATATAATTTTGAGTGAACCTCAAACATCAAACGCTTGCGGAAATTCCTACTGGCCCATTGTAATGAATGCAGAATGGATATTTGAAAATAATATTACATGGACGATCATCGAAGTACGGCGTCTTTCGAGCAATTCCATATGGTTTTCTGTTGCCGAAGGCGGCGATGTCCAGTATATTCAAAATTATTCTTGTGATGAGAGTGGAATCTATCATGTGGAAGGCGATTTTCATAAGCTTATCCTGCCTGCTGAATCAAATCTATTCGCAGGATATCAATATTCATCAAACAGCACATATCATTTCTTGAGCATAGAATCTGTTGTGGGTGATACGATAACACTGACAACGGATGAAGGCTTTGGAGGGCAAAGCCTTCAATTTACAAAAGGCATTGGGCCAACCAGTGTTGGCTCTTACAGTGGCGATGGATCATATGGTCCATTCAGGTTGATTTCCTATGTAATTCCATGACATTATGGACTCAAATTTCCAGCGCCCAACAAAGCGCCTGATGTATGGGCTTCTGTGGCATCTTCAAGCCTTTTCTATACATCAATTTATTAGCCGTTGACCCATAGGCGGACAAAACCCCACCCAGGGACGCCCCCACCGCGTCCCTGTTCTTTGTTAACCCATTGAAAAGTCCCATCCTCTCAAAATCCCGAAGACCTCATCCCCACGGACGGGGTGGTCGAGCGGTTATCGAGCCTGCCGAGACATGGGCGGCGGGTTTCGATACGCTAAGAACGCTACTCAACCATAGGAGAACACTTCCCTGCGACCCCGCCTTTGCTCGCAAAGGAGACACTGCTTGGTTCACTTTGGTTCTGGTTTTCGACTAGTACCGCTGCCAGATGAAGTTGTAGCGCAATTTGCTAAATTGCGCCTGGCAAATTGGCAATTTGCCCTACATCTTTAACTTGTCGAGATACTAGTACCATTGCACAATATGCATATCCAACTCGCTTGGAGTATATTCCACAAAAATCTTATTAAGGAGACATTGCATGCCCACTCAAGAACAACAGGAAATATCCTTGCTTAAGGGGCGCGTCAGCAGGTTGGAAGCGCGATTGGAGTTTATTTACACACACCTCGGCGTCAACTTCGTGGAAGAAACGCGCCTGACCGACGATCCGAAAGTCATCGCGGCATTGAAGGCAAATAATTTGCTTGACGCGATTAAATTCTATCGGATGGCAACCAACGCGAGTCTCGAAGAAGCCAGGTTCGCCGTAGATGAGATGAGAGCCAGGCTGGGAATTTAATTTAACCCAAGTTGCTACCATATTCGGTTGTGCCATGCTCCCGAAGGACACAGCTTCGGGAGGGCGTGAGGGGCGCTCCCTTCGACACTCCTTGCAGTCGCAAGGCAGGCTTTGGCCCCGAAGGGCCTCTACATCCATTGTAAAGGCCCTTCGGTCGCGGAGAACGCTCCCTCAGGGCGACACATTCTTAAGAGTAACTTCCAAAAAAGGTTTTATGAAAAATTCCATTACAATCCTGTTCGTGATTATTCTTGCTGGTTGTGGCAATCTGCCAATTTCCAATGCGCCTCAGTCGCCCATTGCATCCCCCGTTATCAACACTTCCATCCCGTTCCCGCAGACAACTCTACAAAATACCTACCACAATTCAAAATATGGATATTCATTAAATTATCCAGATACCTACAATATCGTTATCGTAAGTGATGAATTTGTCGAGATCGGAAGCAAAATTACGATTGAAGTAATGAATGTAGATCCGACAGCGCCACGTGGGGATGGAGCAGTGATTGAAAACACTTCCGATATTCAATTTTCGGGTTATCCCGCCAAACTGCTAACAGGTTATATTGGTTCCGTGGGTGGGTAATATGCCTCAACAATTCAAGAAAATTGTAGTTGAACGAAATGGCAATTACTTCATTACGACTCTTTACGCGCTTGGTTTACACGTCACCGATGGTGACATTTCGCAAATTGCTCAACTCGCGCCGGATGATGTTTCTTTATTTGACAATATAGCGGCGTCCATGCAGATACCCTAGAGACTGTTTTCTTAAAGGGCTTTTCACCACAGAGACCGCGGAGATCACGGAGAAAAACCTCAAAAAAACTCTGCCTGCACTGGGCCGCAAATCGTCGACTTGCCAAAAATAACCAAAATGGGTGATAATGTAACTCAAGTTGCCACCATCCCCTTATCGTGTCATGCTCCCGAAGGACACCGCTTCGGGACAGTGTGAGGGGCGTTCTTGGCCCCGAAGCATCTCTACGACCACCATAGAGGCCCTTCGGTCGCGGAGAACGCTCCCTCAGGGCGACACATTCCTATTTATTCTTCAAGGTAGCAACTTGGGTTAATATATCCAAAGAGAAAAATCATGGCCTCCAACAACATCAACCTGCTCACTACGCCATCAGCAAAGACGATCAAAGCCACTTTCATAGAACTAAAGGCCTCCTCGGAAATTATCAAAAAAGACATGGGGTCTTTGGTTGTCGCGCTCAAAGAGGTTAATGAGATATTTGAAGTAATTACGAATTCCAGCAGTTTTAATTCCCAACTACGGTCACTCAACCCCATTTCATGGTCAATTCCCGCAGCAGCAAAAATCGTAATAGACGGAGCCACCAAATATTTAACCCAAAGAACCGGCTTTTCCTTTACAGATTGGACTAATTTTTTAAATAGCGTCCTTACCAGATTTACCAATTATTTGGACGACCTGGATAAATTGCCTGAGATTTTGAAAAAATATGACGACAACAATCCCAATGGAAATATCATAGAATCCAATAAGGACGAAGCCTACCTTCTGCACATCAGATCAGAAACCCAAACATGGAAAAGTTATATTGACCAAATCACAAAATTAAGCATAGCCATCGACACCATTATGGACACTCAGCAGGAAGCTGAGATTCGAATCGGCAAAAACAACAAACCTTTCGATAACCTTACCGACGATCTGCAAAAAATCTGGGGGGCGCTAACGGACAAGGCGGATGCCATCACAAGCGATAAAGCCAGTGAAATCCAAAGACGGGTGGTCAAATCGTTTTTTTCATCCATCGCTGGCGTCAAAGGCAAAGCAAAAGAGTTCACAAAACAAGCAAAGGAATTGTCGCCAAAGCTGTCCGACCTGGAAAATCTTTTGGAGTTGGAAATTGCGCAATTTCAAGCCTGCGCAGGGAAAATAAACAAGGAGGAAATCGCAATACTTGGCACGCGCGTCTCCTCGACCATTATGATTCCCCAACTCAAAAACAGAATAGACACCTGCAAAAAAGAGATGCATGATTACAACATTTATTTGGAAAAACTGGGTGAGGAACTCGAAAAACAAAACATTTCAAGACCAATTTACGAAATCCTTGCAAATGAATATAAAGACACCCTCGAAACGGCAAGCAAGCTGTTGAATGAATCCCTGGCAGAGGCGGAAACATGGAAAACGGAAGGCGCAGCTCTATTGGAAAGCGCAATCCAATCGGCAAATAAAGAACTGGAAATCATCCGGGCGAGAAAATTATCCGGTCAAATCGTGAATATCGACGATTTGAAAAAGAAAAGCAAATCGCTCAATGACGAAATCCGCAGATTGGAAAAAGCCAGAGAAGTAATTAATTTGTTATAAAATTTTCAAAGGAGATTTCCCATGCAAGAGTTGAATTCACGAAAGAGAAAGTTCTACAGTACGGCAATGCGGTCTTTTATCCTGCTGGTGGTGTTGTTCATCCTGCTGGCGGTATCGAAAGATATTAATATGCTGCAAAATCAACAAATTCCCCTGGACAGCAAAGAAATTATAACGGGCGTCGATATTGCCAAAGCCCTCCTGGCTTTACTCATTGTGGGCATCCTTATTAATTTTGCCCATGTCGCTGAAACCCAACTTCCTTTTATCGTGTCAAAAATTCCTCAAAGTGGATTGATCGTCTCCTCTGCCGTTCACATTGGTATTATCTTCATCGCCTATATGAATCTGTTGGAGATTGCGACAGATAGGGGCACTGTCAATCCGATATTCAATGCGGTTTTCCTGCTTCTGCTCTGCATCCCACTCTTCAGGGGCGGCAAGGCGCTTTACGACGGAATAGACCGCTTCGCAAACGAAACCACGAAAGTATTCGACGAATCCAAACCCGCGATCAACAATACTTCACAAGTCATGGTTTGTAAGAGTTGCGGCACTAACAATGACATCACAGCAAAGCATTGTATCGAATGCGGAAACAGCCTTCAAGAGCCAAAGACATCCCAACAATTCATAGCGTGTCCCCTGTGCGGCGAAAAGAATCCACCCAATGCAAAGTATTGCAGCGAGTGCGCCACCAACCTTACGAGGACAACTGCAAAATCAGAATAAGACTTGGCAGAATTTGCGTAATTTCCGCAAATCGATGGGCTGACAAAGCGCACACTGGACGCTGGGAACTGTCCAAAGGGCATGCGGCACCTACGGCAAGCATCACCGCAGGCACCAAATCCAGCGTCCTGAAAATCATCAAAGCCCGCAACGTCCAACAAGCAACTGTCGGCAAATTAATCGATGAGTTTGCCCAAAAGATCGAAGACTTGTATGAATATGTCCGTACTTCACAGGAAGGTCGCAGGCTGATTATCAAGATCAAGTCCCATGTTTCAGAAGAGGAAATCTATGATGATTTTGCAAAAATCTACCGCCGCTACCGTGCTTTGAACCGTCAAAAAGTTTGTGATTACTTCTTCAAGGAAACGGAAGACCTGGCCAACAAGTTATGCGATAATTTTGAAGCAACAATTCAGAATTTATAACCTGTGCTCCCTGCGCCGCTCTCAGCACAGCTTTCATCTCCGCCTGTAACCGTACTTTCCTCTTTTCGCCAAAAGGGACAAAAGATTGAAAGTCCACGGCAGGGATGCTACAATCTCGTTTGGTCCGTTTCATCTTTCTGTCCATGGGATGTTGTCGGGCTGCATATTCCACTGTTGGCTGGCTTCGCGCAAAGAAGGGAAACATGAAATATAAAAAAGTGGCAATTTGGCTTGCATTCCTTACCATTGTTATATGTGCAGTCATATCTTTGGTATTTCTCGCAAATCGCGCGGGAGTTTTTCGAAATAATTCAACTTCTGCAAATTCTTTAGACGGACCAGAAACGCTATCCATCGATTATTTTCAGCCACTCCAGGGAACCTCAATGTTTATTGCTACGGTTGAACAAGAGCAGGATTGGGCTCCTCGTATTTCTGGGCGTTGGTTTAGTTTTGATTATGGGTTTTCAGTAAGAAACCTGCTTTTCCTCGATGGGAATACACTGGATTCACACTACCTCTTTCCTACCAATGAAAACTATATAGTTGATACTACTCAATTCCCCTCCCCAAACTCTTATCAGGAAGCCCAGACGATTGTAGTTAAGTGGTTGGTTTACCAAATTATTCACAGAGACACGAATTCGGATGGCGCTATTAACAGCGACGATTCTGTTAACATCGCCATTTCAAACGCCGATGGTCAGAATTATCTCGAACTTATTGAAAATGTCAGCGCCATTTACGGCATGGATATACTAGACGAACACTATTTGGTTTTAGCATATAAAATTGGTGGGAATTACTTTGCCAGTAAAATTGATTTAAATCTACAATCGATTGTTGAAACAAAAGAAGTGCAGACAATCCCATGAGGACATGTGCCTTAATACGAAAATGTCAGCCGCCGAAAAAACGCAGTGTCAGGGTTGGCGCGGCGCACATCGCGTATTAGACTTTTTTATTGGGCGGCTTCGCCGTCCGCCCTGGTTGTTGACTGTCGAGACACATTGCAAATACCCCCGTAGAGCGCACGGGACGAGCTGCAGACCGTTGGTGCGGCTGTCCCATGGCAAAGGATAGGCATGTCAAATACAAATTTTTCCCCAGATGATACGCAGCCGAATCGTGTGATCCGAAAAGAAAGCAGCACAACCACCATGAACGTATGTCCAAAATGCTTGAAGGATGACCAGGTACAAAAAGTCAGCGCAATTGTCACAAGCGGCACTTACACGACAGTTTCTCAAGTACCTGTTCAGGGCGAAATTGCAGGGCATAAAATTTATGGCACTGCGCCACAAACAGGCACAGGAATGACTGAATTGGCTCAAAGATTGTCGATTGATTTCTCCGCAAAGTCCGTTGACGAGACGAGAAAAAAAGTCATCGAACAGGATGAAAAGGAATTTGTCAAAAGATATCGGGAAAAATATCCAGAACCGAAAGACTCGCAAATTACCACGGTCTTGAGTGTTATTGGGTTGATGATATTGGCGGGGGTGGCGCTGCTCTTTTTTGTTTCTCTTTTCAATCCTCAAAACGGTTTCGTGCCTGCTTTTCTATTTTGCTGCGGTGTGGGCGTTTTAATTGTTCTAATTCCCATCGCGGCCAAACTCAATAATCCAGCCAAAAAGGTGTGGACAAAGAATGTTCGCGAAGCCCTTGTCGTTCGCAGAAAGGAAACCTCGGAAAATTACAGGCAAACCATTGAATTGGCCAAACATAAATATTCAAATCTGTATTATTGCCACAGGGATGACATTATTTTTGTGCCGAACGAAACCGATTGGGCCAATTCCTCGGAAATAATGGATTTTGTTTCCCGATAAACGGTTTCTGTTCAGACAGCCAAATCCCACCCCGAAAGGATGCGAAAAAAATTATATGGATGAAGAATACGAGATCATTGCCGTGGAAAAGCCTGATGATTCTGTATGGGATGTGGTTGGATGGGGTCTTCACAAGTACAACATCCAACTCGCAGGCGACCCTCAAAGCCAACAATTGTGTTTTGTCCTTCGCGCGCCCAATCAGGAAATTGCAGGCGGCTTGATCGGGAAAACCTATTGGGACTGGTTTTATATCGATTTATTGTTCATCAAGGAGGAGCTTCGCGGTTGCGGATATGGGCATCGCCTCCTGGAGATGGCTGAAAATGAAGCGCGCAAACGCGGCGCAAAGCATGTATTTTTGGATACATTCAGTTTTCAAGCGCCAGGTTTCTACACGCAGCACGGTTACCAGGTTTTTGGCGAACTAACAGATTTTCCGCCCGGGCATCGACGCTACTTTTTTACAAAACACCTGTAGAAAATGGGTAACGTGATAAACACAGCCAACAAAACAGATACGGGCTGACACGGCATCCTCAGCCACCGTCCCATCCCAAGCGCCCCAGCGCCGCCATGCCCGCAGGGCGGGTCCGCGCACGTGAGCTGTTGGTAGAAACCTCGCGTTATCCTTATCACCAGCCTCCAGGAATAAAAAGACCATGGAAATCATTCAACTCAACGAAAGCAACATGGATATTCTCGACCATTACGATGAGGATATTTTCGACGAAAAAATCGTTCCGCACAGGCTGTCCGCGCTAGTGAGGGAACCGAGTCAGATCATGCTCGTGGCGGTCAGCGAAGGCCTGGTCGTGGGGCAGGTATTGGCGGTCATTCATAAACATCCCGACAAACCCACAGAACTATACATCGACGACCTGGCCGTTTCCGAAAAGGTTCAGCGGCGCGGCATTGCAACCCGCCTGCTCGAAGAATTGTTTATGATCGGCGTACAAAGGGGCTGCGAGGAAGTCTGGGTGGCCACCGAGCCTGAGAATGAACCTGCCAAAAAATTCTACAGTTCCTTGAATCTTTCCACAAGGACGGCTGAAGTTTTTGAAGGCAACCTGTCGGATGCCGCATAACAAGTGCGCGGGCATCCTTTTCATGGCTGAAAAACGCTGATAAAAAGTTTTTGGCTCATGTGCAAATGCGGTTTGGAACAAACTAACCACCTGACCTTTTCGAATCCAAAGGTGGTCGAGTGGTTGTCGAGCTTGTCGAGACACGGTTGTCGAGCTTGTCGAGACATGGTTGTCGACTGGTGCAGCGCAGGTATCCTGTGAAGAGCACATTGGACAGGCCCCGCAGGCCATTGAGCGCTGAAAAGAATCACAGAGAATTTGGAGTAAAGCTTCATGGATCCCACATTGACAGGTGTTCTAATCGGTGCAATAGCAGGTATTCTCGGTGGTTATTTATCTGGCTGGCAACAAGCGCGGCTTGAGCGCCAAAAATGGCAACGCTCTCGCCAGGATGACACCGCCAAAGAAATAAGCCTTGCCGTAGCAGAGCTAATGAAAAAGATGGCGGCTACCGCACAGAACATCTCATGGTTTACATGGGAAGCTGATTATCGTCCAGATAGAATTACTAAAGAAGCTGTTGATAATTATGATGTGGAAATGCGCAGGTTATTCCCAGAAATAGACAGTGCGTTAATTGTTGTTTCTGCTCTCAGCAGTAAGGCTTATGAACGGCTTTCTCCTTTCGTTAAAAAAATTTATGACCTCGATCTTGAGGTTTCTCGTGATACCCGCATGATAATAAATGCTCCAGGAAAAGCCATAAAGGGCATTGCAAGTCATAAAGATGTTGCGTTTCAATTGAAAAACGAAATAATGAAAAGCGTAGCCAATATTAACAATGAAACGGCCAAGGTATAGATAAATGATTGTTCTTGCTCCAAGACCTGCGACCATCGATCAAGCGCAGTGCCAAAAGTGGACGCGGCGCACTTCGCGCATTGGCCTTTTTCTCATTGGGCGAAAAGGAAAGATTGAAACTCCGCGGCAGGGCTGCTACAATTTTATTTGATCCGTTTATTCTGCCGTCCAGGTGAAAGTTATTGTCCGTAAGTCGCGATAAAGGTTAGTCTGCGTACTACCCCGAAATGGGATGATCTACAGGTCAATTTGTGAATCCATAGTTGGCTGTTTCGCAATAGTTTACAACAAGGAATTTTATGTCTCCTGAAATCGCAATTGCATTATTAGGTGTTTGTATTCCTGTTTTTGGGAATATTATTATTGAACTTATCAGAAATAATTCCAGCCAACAAAAAACCGCCATACCAAAAATCGAATTACCGCCCAGCGTTTCGCTCAGCCGCTCCAGCCCAAGAGATAAAACTAAAAATTGGCTCATTACAGGTATGGTTGCCCTGATATTTGGCGCTATCGGATATTTTATTGGCACAGTGTTATTTGGGCAAAATACCGCTACATCAGTACCGCCTTCGCAGGAAAAAAGGGTTTTAGAAACAATCCAATTTGATTACACAGATTCGCCTTTAAATCACGGATGGACTCTTGTCGAAGGCGATCATGAAAAAGTGTTTTTTGAAGGAATTAATGATGACACAGTGGGTAAAGCAATAAAAATAACCACCTCTGACGATAATATTTATGCGATTGACTACAACTTAACTTTCCAAACGAGTGAATTTGGCAATTTTCTGGAGGTCGTAGCAAGGTATCTTGACGACAAATCAAGTTTCTATGCTTATGTCAGAATGATTAACAATAATGGTGACACATTATCTGGCTGGCTAAAACTCAAAGTTGGCAAGGAACGAATATTGCCGTCACAAAAGACAACTGGAGAACAGGAATGGCTCGTATATATCTATCCACAATCATTTCTTGACCAGAATTGGGTAAAAATGGGGGTGGATTTAAGAAAAATTGTTCAAGAAACATTTGGCAAAGATGGATGGTCATTCCAAAAAATAATCAAGTTTCGCATTCGTGGGAATCTTTGGATGGACTCCATAGAAATTTCCGAAATCACGTCAAATTGAAACGCAGCCCGCCAATCAATCGCAGTGCCAAAAGTGGACGCGGCGCACTTCGCGCATTAGCCTTTTTCTCATCGAGCAAAAAAGGAAAGATTGAAACTCCGCGGTAGGGATGCTACAATGTCGCTTGATCCGCTTCATCATCCTTTACGCGATTAATTACGAGGAATATTAGATGAACCTAGACGAAATGCGGCTGGACAGCGCCATTAAGCAGAAAAAGGGATTGCATTTTATTTTGGCATCGGTCATTATATGGAGCGCCTTATTAATTGTTCATTTGACCACGTTGCATATTTTGACGAAAAACCTGCTTACATTTTTCTTTACGGCCCCCCTCATGCCATTGGCATTTATGATTTCAAGAATAATAAAAGTGGATTTCACGAACAAGGACAATCCATTAACAAATTTGGGGATATTGTTTTCCGCAAATCAAATGCTGTACCTGCTGATTGCGATGTGGATATACAATGCGGTTCCAGAAAAAATGTTGATGATATTGGCGATGATATTTGGGGCGCACTTGCTGCCCTATAGCTGGCTTTATAAATCGAAAAGTTATATGGTCCTATCCATTTTTATTCCAATTGTGGCTTTAATCGTAGGGGTTATTTTTCCCCCATATTTTGTTGCAGGATTTATGATAGCAGTCGAGATTTGTTTCAGCCTGCTGTTAAGTATTGAAGTCAAAAAAATGACCATCCTTGAGAAAGGTGGTTAACAAGGTAAAAAGCGCTTCGTCATGTTCCAACTTTGAACAAAGCCAACGGATCGGAATCCAAACACTGGAGGAACCCAGTCATGAGAAAAGTTATTGTGCTCGAACATATCTCCCTGGATGGCATCATACAAGCCCCAGGCTGGCCAGATGAAGATACCAGCGGCGGCTTCGCGCATGGCGGGTGGATCGCGTCCTATTCCGACGCGGTTCTTGGAACCGCCCTGCGAAGGCAAATGAACCTGCCGTTCGACCTGTTGCTGGGACGTAAAACCTTCGATATTTGGGCGCCGTACTGGCCCCAACATAGGGACGCATGGCCTGGCGTCAACACGGCGACCAAGTACGTCGCCTCGAATACCCTGACCGCTGGCGAATGGCAGCCGTCCGTGTTTTTAAGCGGAGATATTGCGGAAAAAGTCGCCCAAATCAAACGCCAGCCAGGACGGGATTTGCACGTTTGGGGAAGCGGGCATCGAGATCCTTAAACGCATCCGCGCCGACGAACGCCTCAGCCACACGCGCGTGACCATGTCCACCGCCGACGCGGTCCAGTCGGGCGACCTGCGGGAGGAGGCCGACGTGGTGCTGCTCAAGCCCGTCAGCCCCGTGCAGTTGCGGGAACTGGCGGCCAGGTTGTGCGGGGTGTAAGTCATCAACTGGAGTCCGCAAGTTCTGCTTGCGGACTTTTTTATTGTCAGGAACATTTAAACGAGCAGCACTGGCCTCTGACCAGCGCTGCTCGTTTGAACCCCTGGATGCCTGCCTACAACTCCTCGTCTTCCTCGTCGGACTCGAGAAGTCGTCGAATGTAATAATATCCTCATCCACGCGGCCGGCATCGAAGGCGTCTGCAATCGTATCCTCGGCCTCCGCTACGAGTTCCTCGTCCAGATCGTTCAGGAAGACGATCAAGTTGGCATTCAGGGTCGGGTCGTAGACGGTTTCGTTTGCCAGGATTTTTTCGAAGCCGCGGGTTACCAGCCTGGTCATGGCCTCATCCTCCTCGGCCAGGGTAAACAGGGCCTCGGCTGTCAGGCCGCGGAGTTTGGAGGAGGCTTTCGCATCTTCCAGGAGCATCCACAAAGTGGGGAGCACAGCGGGTCCCATGTCGGCCCAGATGTGCGACAAGTGGTCGCTGAGCCAGTCGTTTTCCATATTCGCCAGTTCGGCCAGGGCGGGCGCGGAGTCCCAGGCCTCCAGCAGGCCCAGCAGATGGGCCGCGTGCCAGGGTGCCCAACTGGCATTCTCGCCCGGCCAGCCGTTGACCAGGCCCGGGTCGAGCGCCATGCGGGTCAGGACGGGAACGGCCTTTCTCCAGCGGGGATCCTGGTAGTCGTATTGTTTTTCGAAGTTGGGGCCATATTCCAGCAATTCCGCGGCCGGCGGCGCATACGAACCCGGCGCGGGGCAGGTGAAATCGGCCGGGCGCGCGGGGACAGCCGTCGGGACGAGGTCATCCCAATCGCTCCAGCCGATCAAGAGCGCTTGATCCATGGGACTTTCCTCCCAGGACATCTCGCCATTTTCCTTCATGGTCTTGATGAGCTGGGTGTCGCGGCTTTCGCGCAATCTCTCCCATTCCTCCTTGGGGTGGAAGGTCAGCCCCTCCCCAAACAGCGCAAATCCCTGGCGGTATTCGCGATATTCGCGGACGCCATAATCGATGCGAGGCAAATCCATGCGTGTCTGTAATCGATCCATTGCCCGATCGATTTCCTGCGGCCCGTACCGATTGACCAGCGCCCGATATTCAGGATGGTCGGGATCCAACTTACGGAGCAGCAGCATCATCAATTGCATCAATAACTCCTTGCGCATTTCGACGATGGCGGCCCGCTCCTCGGGCGAAGGATAGCCTTGACGATGGTTGAGCCATTTGATGTCCGATTTTACGGCCGGTTTATTTTGCGGACGTCTGCGTTTGCTCATGTGTGCTTCTCCGTTTATTATGATCTCTGCCCATTTTACCAGGGCAGTTTTCCCAAATCCACGTTGCCGCCGCTGAGGATAACGCCGACCTTCAGGCCGGTTAGGTCGATCTTGCGCTCCCACAGCACGCCCACCGCCACCGCCGACGAAGGTTCGATGATGATCTTGGCGCGCTCCCAGACGAACCTCATGGATGCGACGATGCCCGCCTCGCTGACCGTGACGATCTGCTCCACGTTTTCGCGGACGATGGGAAAGGTCAGCGTGCCGAGCGAGGTCAGCAGGCCGTCGGCGATGGTGCGCGGATTTTCGGACGGGATGATCCTGTCGGCCTGCAGTGAACGCCAGGCATCATCCGCCATCTCGGGTTCGCCTGCAATCACGCGCACGCGCGGGGCCAGGCCCTTGACCGTGAGGCTGGTCCCGCTCAAGAGGCCGCCTCCGCCCACGGGCGCGATGACCACGTCCAGGTCGGGGACCTGCTCCAACAGTTCCAGCGCCGCCGTGCCCTGGCCTGCGATGACGCGCACATCGTTGTACGGGTGGACGACTTCCGCGCCCGTTTCCGCCACGATGCGCGCCAGGGTCGACTCGCGCGCCGCCAGAGTCGGCTCGCAGAAGGTGATCTGCCCGCCATAGCCTGCCACGGCATCCTTCTTGACCTGCGGGGCGTTGCTCGGCATGACGATGTAGGCAGGGATGCCACGCATGCGCGCCGCCAAGGCCAGCGCCTGGGCGTGGTTGCCCGAGGAATGGGTGCATACGCCGCGGGCGGCTTCCTCATCTGTGAGAGAGTAGACCGCATTGCACGCGCCGCGGAATTTGAACGCGCCGACCTTTTGTAAATTCTCGCATTTCAGGAAAACCCGCGCGCCGACAGCTTCGTCCAGGCTTTGACAGGTCAGGACAGGTGTGCGGTGCGCGTACGGGCGGATGCGTTCCGCGGCTGCGCGGATGTCGGTCAGGGTGGGGGACATGAGTTACCTCGTGGTATTGTGTCGCGCTGAGTTGACTTATTTTACCTGTTATGCGACTCTTTTCGTACCCGTTCTTTTCATCGAGCGGAATCAGGCCGTCTTTCCTCTCGCGCATCAGCGCTGCCCATGATGATGTAAGGCCCACGCTTGCAAATTGCGCTTTCCTTCTTTAAAAATGTGCAATTTGTGAGCGCGCTGGGTATAATCACTGCATGAATTTTCTCACCCGACTTGCACAACCCGCCCCGATCCTGCTCGACGGCGCGACTGGCACCGAACTCCACCGCCGCGGCGTGGATACGGGCCTGCCGCTTTGGTCGGCCAACGCCCTGCTCGATGAACAGAGTCGACAGATCCTCAAGCGCATCCACCTGGATTATCTCGAAGCGGGGGCCGAGATCCTGACCGCCAACACCTTCCGCACCCACCGCCGCGCCCTGGCGAAGAGCGGCAACGCGGACCTGGCCCTCGAACTGACCCGCCGCGCCGTGGATGTGGCCCGCGAGGCCATCCGTGAGTTCGACTCCCCCGATCCGCGCTTTGTGGCTGGCTCCATTTCGACACTGGAAGATTGCTACCAGCCCGCGCTGGTCCCGCCCGACGACGAGCTGCGCGCCGAGCACGGCGAACGCGTGCAGCACCTCATCGAGTGCGGCGTGGACTTGATCCTGATCGAGACCATGAACAGCATCCGCGAGGCGGCCATCGCGGCGAAACTGGCGACCATCACGGGCACGCCGGTCATCGTCAGCTTCGTGTGCGACCCGATGGGCAACATCCTCTCGGGCGAAAGCCTGAGCGACGCGGCCCGCGAACTCCTGCCGCTGGGCATTGCCGCCATCGGCGTCAACTGTGGACCGACCCCGTATCTGGCCGCGCCGCTGGAGGAATTGCAGGCGGCCTGTCCGCCCGCTTTCCCGTTGATCGCGTACGGTAACATTGGCTACGCCGACGAGGCCGTCGGCTGGGTCAACACCGACGCGGAGGCGCCAGCCGCCTACTGCCGTCATGCCGCGCACTGGCCCGCCAAAATCATCGGCGGTTGCTGCGGCACCACGCCCGCTCACATTTTCGAACTCAAGGCGCATTTGTAATGTCCGTCTACCTGCACGATATTCCGCTTGCCCAGGCCCAGGCGCGCTTCCAACAGGCGCTCGCGGAGGCGGGACTCTGGCGCGTGCTGGGCGCTGAAACCATTCCGCTGGATGAGAACGCCCTCGACCGTGTGCTGGCCGAATCGGTCTGGGCCAGGGTATCCTCGCCGAATTATCACGCCTCGGCCATGGACGGTTTCGCCGTGCGCGCGAAGGACACGACCGGGGCGGGGCCTGCCGATCCGTTCACCCTCGAGGTGGGATCCGCGGCCCGCTACCTCGACACGGGCGACCCGCTGCCGAACGAATTCGACGCCGTCATTCCCATTGAGAACGTTGAATCGCTGGATGACGCGGGACGTCTCACACAGGAGATTCGCAAGCCAGCCTTTATCCGCATCCGCGCGGCGGTGGCTCCGTGGAGTCACGTTCGCCCGCTGGGGGAGGATATCGTGGCGACGCAGCTGGTCCTCTCGGCGGGACAGGTACTGCGGCCTGCCGACCTGGGCGCGATTGCCGCGGCGGGGCATACGCAAGTCACGGTGGCGCGCAGGCCGCGTGTGGCCATCCTGCCAACCGGGAGCGAACTGGTGCCGATCGGCTCCGAATTGAAATCAGGCGATATTCTCGAATACAACTCGCTGGTCATGGCGGCGCAGGTCAAGGCGATGGGCGCGCTGCCGACCCGCTACCCGATCACCGTGGACGACTTCGACGCCATCTGCGCCCGTGTGCGCGAGGCGGCGCAGGAACACGACTTGATCCTGTTGAATGCAGGCTCCTCGGCCGGCGCGGAGGACTTTTCCGCGCGGGTGGTGGAGACACTGGGCAATCTGTACGTGCATGGCGTGGCCGTGCGGCCCGGGCACCCCGTGATCCTGGGCATGATTGCCAAAAGCGGGAAACCCTCCGAAAATATGGAGGCTGCTTCGGGGGTGGGCGCCCCTCGCAGCGACATGATCCCGATCATCGGTGTGCCGGGCTATCCTGTCTCCGCCGCGCTGACGGTGGACATCTTCGCCGAGCGCATCCTGGCGCAGTGGCAGGGACGCCGTCCGCTGGCGCTGCCCGAGGAGCGCGCCACGTTGACGCGCAAGATCGTCTCGCCGCCGGGGGACGATGACTATATCCGCGTGGCAGTGGGGCGGGTGGGAGAGAAGTTCCTGGCGGCGCCGCTCTCGCGCGGCGCGGGCGTGATCACCTCGCTGGTGCGCGCCGATGGGCTGGTGGTGTTGCCGCGCGGCGAACAGGGCGCGGAGGCGGGCCAGTCGGTGACGGTGCGCCTGTATCGCAACAAGGTCGAGCTGGACCGCACGATCTTCTGCATCGGCTCGCACGACGTGATCCTCGACCTGCTGGCGCAATTCCTGTCGGAGCATGACCGACGCTTCGTCTCCGCCAACGTCGGCTCGCAGGGCGGGCTGGTGGCGCTGCGGCGGGGCGAGGCGCACCTGGCAGGCTCTCATTTGCTCGATCCCGAAACGGGTGAGTACAATCTGGCCTACCTTAAGCAGTACCTGCCCGACCTGCCCGTTAAATTGGTGACGCTGGTGGGGCGCGAGCAGGGCCTGTTGGTGCGGCGCGGAAACCCAACAGGGCTGAAAGGCCTGGGGGACCTGGCCCGCCCCGAGATCCAGTTCGTGAACCGCCAGCGCGGCGCGGGAACGCGTGTCCTGCTGGATTATCATTTAAACTTATTGGGGATACCTTCCGAAGGCATCCTGGGCTACAATCAGGAGGAATATACTCATCTGGGTGTGGCGGCGGCGGTGGCCTCGGGACGGGCCGATTGCGGCCTGGGAATCCCCGCTGCGGCCCAGGCTCTCGACCTGGACTTTATCCCGCTCTTCAGCGAGCGCTACGACCTGGTCATTCCGAAGGAGCACGCTGTGAGCCACCTGCTGGCTCCCCTGTTCGATGTTATGGCAGACCCAGCGTTTCGCGAAGCGGTCGCCTCTTTACCGGGCTACGATGTTTCCGTGATGGGAAATGTTATTTTGGAGGTATAAATGCAAGACGCACTTGTGATCGATGATAATCGCAATACGGCGGATGTCCTCAAGCAGATGTTGGATGTGCTGGGTTTACCGTCGCGAGTGGCGTACGGGTCCAGTCCTGCCATGTCGGCCCTGCGGGCCTACGTTCCCAGCTTGATCCTGCTGGATATCAACATGCCCGGGGTGGCGGGCACCGAGATCCTGTCCTATCTCAAGCGGGAACCCCGGTTGTCCCGCATCCCCGTGATCGTCGTCACCTCCGACGATCAACCGGAGACCCGTCAGCGCGTGCTGAAAGGCGGCGCCCTGGCTATCCTGATCAAGCCTGTCAATCTCGAAGCCCTGGAGGGCGTCCTGCGCAAGTCGGGGCTGCTTTAACCCGCGCCGTACAGCGCTGATGGGCACAAAAATCCAACCGCTGCGCAGACAGCGGTTTTTTGCGGGCACGCACCATTTTTCGAGTTACGAAAGAGAGACTATGAAGAAAATCCTGTTCCTTTTGATGATCCTGGCTGGGATGCTGGCGGCGTGTGGCGGACCTCAGCCCGTCAGCACGGCAGCGCCTGCCGCAACCCTGGCGGCGGTCCCGTCGGATTACGCGGGCCTGACCAACCCCTTCGGCGCGGAGGCTGTGACGGATGGGCAGGCACTGTACCAGACCAACTGCGCCACCTGCCACGGCGACAGCGGGCACGGGGATGGTCCCGTGGCCGCCTCCCTCAATCCGCGGCCCAGGAACCTGGTGACTTTAAATGAAAGCGCCGCGGATGATTACCTGTTTTGGCGCATCCGCACGGGCCGGGCGGGCACAGCCATGGCGGGCTGGAAAGGCATCCTGTCCGATGAGCAGATCTGGCAGGTGATCGCCGCACTGCGCGTGATGGAATAGGAAGCCAACGTCAGGAGACATTGACCTTTCGTCAAAACCTGGAAGTTCCACTTCCGAACCTGAAAAATACGGGTATAATGCCCTCCGACCAAAGCTCATGGAGGAGCCTGTGCCTATTTCTTTTGGGATTCCTGCACCCGATTTCGAATTAATCGATGATATGAACCAGACTCGACGCCTGTCCGATTTTCGCGGCCAGCGCGTGGTTTTGTATTTCTATCCAAAGGATGATACGCCTGGCTGCACCAAGGAAGCCTGCAACTTCCGCGACGACTATTCGGCCTACGAGCAGGCGGGTGTGACCGTTTTGGGCGTCAGCCCCGACTCCGTGGAGTCGCACAGGAAGTTCAAGGCCAAGTTCCAACTGCCGTTTGCCCTGCTGGCCGACGAAGGACACAAGGTTTGCGACGCCTATGGCGTCTGGGGTCCCAAGAAGTTCATGGGCAAGGCCTACGAGGGAGTCCTGCGCACCACTTTTTTGATCGACCCGCAGGGGTCGATTTTGCGCGTCTTCGAGAATGTCCGTCCCGCCGAGCACAGCGCGGAAGTATTGGCGGCATTTCAAAGCGCATCTTAAAAAATCGAACAGTGTTATTATTTTGTGCTCAAAAAACGTGACAAATTGTCTAAAATTTGGTAAATTACAGTCTGGTACGCGCGGCCCTTCGGGGGGTCTGTCGCGGACGTTTTTTTCCGCTGTGGAAGATTATTTTTCAGGAGAGTGTGTATGCGACACTTTGTAATTGTTGGCATTCTGGTCATCGCCGCTGCCGTGCTCACCTATGCCGGGTTGAATGCGATCGGCCTGATGCCTGTCGAGGCCAGCGCCCAGGCGATTCCCATCGACTGGTTATGGAATCTGCAAGTCATCGCGATCTCGTTCCTTTTTTCCCTGATCGTGGTGCCGCTCGTGTACAGCCTGGTCGTTTTCCGCAGGAAAAAAGGCGACAACACGGATGCTGAACACATCGAGGGCAATACCACCCTGGAGATCGCCTGGACCATCGTCCCGTTGATCATCGTGGTGGCCTTTGCCTATCTGGGGGCCTATTCGTTGGGGGAGACCCGCCGTGTGGACCCGAACGCCATGGTCATCAAGGTGACGGGCTACCAGTGGGGCTGGCAGTTCGAATATCCCGAGTACGGCTTTTCGTCCCCCACGCTGTACCTGCCGGTCGACAAGCAGGTTGTCTTTCAGATGCAGGCCCTGGATGTGATCCATTCCTTCTGGGTGCCTGAATTTCGCGTAAAGCAGGACCTGGTGCCCGGGCGCATCACAGAATACCGCATCACCCCGACCCTGATCGGGGAATACAAGGTGCGCTGCGCGGAAATCTGCGGCTCCTCGCACGCCTACATGGAATCGCCGATCGTAGTCGTGGAGCAGGCTGCCTTCGAGCAGTGGGTGGGTGAGCAAAAACTGGCGGCGGCCGAGGCGGAGGCAAACGCCACGCCCGAACAGCGCGGCCAGAAGCTCTACGAGACCTACTGCAAAGCCTGTCATTCGATCAACGGCACGGCGGGCAACGGCCCCACCTGGAAGGGATTGTTCGGCCACGAGGTGGAACTGGCGGACGGCACGAGCGTTATCGCAGATGAGGCCTACCTGATCCAGTCCATCAAGGAACCGCAGTCGCAGGTGGTGAAGGGCTTCGCCCCGATGGCGTTCAATGCGACCGCTGTGGGCATCGGCGATACCGAGATCCAATACATTATCGCGTTCATCAAGACGCTGAAATAGTACGCGGAGGAGATGATATGAAAAATGTCCATCCAGTTTTGCGCGGCCTGCTGATGCTGGTCGTTGGCGCATTGGTTGGTTACGGGGTGGGGCTGTTCCTTGACTATGCCGTCCAGAGCGGCTTTTTTGCCAATGCGACGGAGTTGCGTTTCAACGCTCCCGTGCCCGGCTTGTTCTCCCTGCTGATCGGCGCCACCATGTTCTTCTTCGGCCTGGTCGGGTATCGCGGTGTGACCCGCGGCCTGGTTTTCCAGGTGGTGGGCACGCTGGCGGGCGGATTGCTCGTCACGGGCATCCGCGCGAGCATGGGACTCAGCCTGTGGGGCGGCTTCCTCTTCACCGAGCCTGCCTGGGTGTTGGGCGGCCTGGTGGGCGCGCTCGCCTTCCTGGTCGGTGTGGGGGCCGTGACGGATTGGTGGAAGTGGGCGCTGGGCGAGCCGACCTCCGAACATCATCACGACGAGCCCGGCTTCGAAAAATATTTTGGCGTTTCCCTTGACCACAAGGTCATCGGCGTTCAGTACACCGTGGTGGCGCTGCTGCTCATCAGCGTGGGCGGCCTGTTTGCGCTGATCTTCCGCACCGAGCTGGCCGCTTCGCAACTGCAATTCCTGACGACCAGCTTCAAGTTGTTCGACCAGAACGGCCTGCAAATGTACAACTCGCTGATGAGCCTGCACGGTATGATCATGATCGTCTCGATCCTGCTGGGCATTGCGGGCATCATGAACTATGTCGTCCCGCTGCTGCTCGGCGCGCAGGATATGGCCTTCCCGCGCATGAACGCCTTCTCGTTCTGGATCGCCGTACCCGCTGCCGTGCTGCTGCTGGCCAGCCTGTTCCTGGGCGGATTCGACACCGGCTGGACGGGCTATCCGCCGCTTTCGGCGCGCGCGCCCGTGGGCATGCAGATGTTCTTCCTGGGCGTGTTCGTGGCGGGCTGGTCCTCCATCCTGGGCGGCCTGAACATCATCGCGACCTCCCTGCGCATGCGCGCCAGGGGCATGATCGCCTTCCGCATGCCGATCCTGGTGTGGGCTTCGGTGGCGACCTCGCTGATCTCGCTGACCGCCACGCAGTTGATCGGCCTGTCCTTCCAACTGGTCATGTTCCAGCGCCTGTTCGGGATGGGCTTCTTCGATCCCGACAAGGGCGGCAACCCCGTGCTCTTCCAGCACCTGTTCTGGTTCTACTCGCATCCCGCCGTGTACGTGTTCGTGCTGCCCGGCCTGGGTGTGATCTCGGAACTGCTGCCGGTCTTCGTGCGCAAGCCGCTCTTTGGCTACAAGTGGGTGGCCATGTCCTCTCTGGGCATTGCGCTGGTGGGCTTCATGGTCTGGGCGCACCACATGTTCACTTCGGGCATGAATGAGTACCTGCGCGTGCCCTTCATGTACAGCACCCTGCTGGTGGCCGTGCCGACGGGCGTCAAGTTCTTCTCGTGGGTGGCGACGATCTGGAAGGGCAAGATCCGCACGCCCACGCCGATGCTCTTCGTGCTGGGCGGCATCGTCGTGTTCCTGATGGGCGGCCTCTCGGGCCCCCCGAATGCCACCGTCTCGACCGACCTGCACCTGCACGATACCTACTTCATCGTTGGCCACTTCCACGACACGATCTTCGGCGGATTCGTCTTCCCGTTCTTTGCGGCCATCTATTACTGGTTCCCCAAGGCGACCGGCCGCCGCATGAGCGAGTTCTGGGGCAAGGTGCATTTCTGGCTGATGACCCCCTCGTTCTTCATCCTGACCCTGGGCATGATGCGCATCGGCCTGCTGGGCATGCGCCGCCGCATCGCGGATTACGATCCGACCATGGGCTTCGACTTCACCCATCTGATCCTGACCGTCACGGGCTACCTGATCGGCGTTTCGGTGCTGATCTTCATCATCAATTTCTTCCACAGCATGAAGAACGGCGAGAAGGCCGAAGGCAACCTGTGGGAATCCCGCTCGCCCGAATGGCTGGTGCCCTCGCCGATGCCGCTGGAGAACTACGAGCACGAGTTCGAGGTGGTGGGTGAGCCGTACGATTACGGCCTGGCGGGTTCACGTTACGTTAAGTTTGCGAATGAAAAGTAAAGGGTAGGGCTTCGATGTCTCACACACAAGATAAATCCACCATCATGCGCCAGGGTGTGCTGATCTTCATTTACCTGGGCGTCCTGACGGCGCTTGAATTCTTCATTGCGATCGCGTTCGAAAACGTGCCCCTGCTCGTGCTGGTGGCCCTGGTGAAGGGCGGACTGGTGCTGTACTACTACATGCACGTCTACCGCCTCAACGAGAACGACGGCTCCGACCCGCATTCGCTGGCCTACAAGACAGGCACCAACCGCCTGGGACTGTGGCTGTTCCTGCTCTCGGACGCCTTCGTCTTCGGCGGCCTGATGGTGGCGCGCGTCAACCTGCTGGGCATGACCCGTCCGCACCTGAACCAGACCCTGGGCCTGGCTGTGACCGCGGTGCTGTTGATCTCGTCCTTCTTCATGAATCGCGGCGAGACGGCCATGGCGCACGGCGACCGCAAGGGCTTCCTGCTTAACACCTCCATTACGCTGGTGCTGGCGCTAGCATTCCTGCTGGGCGTGGTGGCGGTGGAATGGCCGACCGCTTCCCACGAGAGGCTCACGCCCGCTTCGGGCGTGGCGGGCGCCGTCTTCTACATGATGACGGGCATGCACGCCTTCCACGTGTTGACGGGCGTGCTGTTTCTGATCGTCATCCTGCGCAACGGCGCGCGCGGCGTGTACACCGCCGAAAAGCATTGGGCCGTGGAAGCCGCCGCCGTGTACTGGCACTTCGTGGACGTGGTCTGGATCTTCTTCTATCCCGCCCTGTACCTGATCGGAGCGGCGATCCAACTGGCCGCGTAGGCCCGATCCAGCAAATGATGGTATGATTTCGGGGCGGCCAGCAGGTCGCCCCGATTTTTTATGGAGGTTGCGCATGGATCGTAAGGTCATCTGGGTTGGAGTTGGGTCGCTGTTCGTCATCCTGGTGGGAATTGCCCTCGCCGCCATCTTTGCCAGGCCGCCCAGTTTCCTGGGGACAAGCTATGAACCCATTCCCGCCCCTGAGATCGACATGCCCCTGGCCGACGGGACGCAATTCCGACTCAGCGACCACAAGGGACAGGTGGTGCTGGTCTTCTTCGGCTACACCTATTGTCCCGACGTGTGCCCGATCACGCTGGCCAACATGAAGCAGATGGTGACCGAACTGGGCGCGGATGCGCAGCGGGTGCAGGTGGTCTTCGTCACGATGGACCCCGACCGCGACTCTCCCGAACGCATCCAGGAATACGCCAGCCGTTTTTATCCGACCTTTGTCGGCATCTCGGGGCCGATCGAGGAACTGGGTAAAATCTGGGGTGATTATGGCGCCTATCGCGAACTGAGTCCCAAGGACGAGAACGGCAATTACCTCGTGACCCATTCCTCGCGCGTGACGGTCATCGACACGCACGGGGACCTGCGCCTGTCCTTCACCTTCGAGTCGCGCTGGCAGGACGTGCTGCACGACGTCAGGCTGCTGCTGGCGGAGGAGTAGTTTTCATGTCCCGCGGCGAAATATTCAAGCGCATTCTGCTCGCCCTCCTCCTGGGAACATGTCTGGGCGCCATCATGAGTGAGGTTTCGTATCAACTGCTCAAACGTGAGAACCGCGAACCGATGCGCATCGAACTGATCATCCCAGTTGGCACGGCGGAGCGGGTGGCGGCGGGCGAGGCTCCGCCCGGCATTCCCGAGGACATGAGTTTTGTCGTCGGCGACACGTTGGTGGTGGTCAACCAGGATGAAGTCGCTCATCAGCTTGGCCCGCTGTGGGTGCCCTCGGGCACTTCAGCCAGCATGACATTGGCCACCGAGGAAAACTTCGCGCTCGAATGTTCCTTCCAGCCGACGCGATATTTCGGCCTGGATGTGCGCCCGCCTGTGACGCTCGGCACGCGCATCTCGGGCATCCTCTTCGCGGGCCTTCCGCTTTCCGCGTTGTTCGCGGTGTACAGCATCCTCATCCAATCCGACAAAAAGAAAAAGGAAGCGGCGGTATGATTTTTATAAGGGTTCGCGGGATGCCAAAGTGCCCCGCAAGAGTATTCCGCGCCACACAGAAAGGGGCATGACATGAGAGTCCTGCGCGCGATGTTCTCCCGCAAATGGATCCTGACCACCCTGATCGTGTTCGCGGGCACGGCCCTGTGCGCCCGTCTGGGAATTTGGCAGCTCGACCGCCTCGACCAGCGACGGACGGCGAACGCCCACTTCGAATCGGTGCGCGCCATGCCGACCCTGGAACTGGCCGGCGCGACGACGGAGGATCTGACCGCCCAGGAGTACCGCGCCGTGACCGCGCGCGGCGTCTACGATTTCGAGAATCAGGTCGCGCTGCGCAACCGCGACCATGACGGGGTGCTGGGCTATCATCTGCTCACGCCGCTCGTGCTCGGGGACGGGACGGCCGTGCTGGTCGAACGTGGATTCATTCCCGCCGAGGGCAACGCCGCGCCCGCCGACTGGCGCAAGTACGACGAGCCGGGCGAGGTCGCTGTCAGCGGCATCCTGCACCTGGGGCAAACGGAACCAGGCTTTGGGGCGGCCGCCGATCCCGCGCTGGCGCCCGGCCAGACCCGCCTGGATTTCTGGATCATCGTCAACCTGGAGCGCATCGCGGAACAGCTTCCTTATCCGCTGCTGCCCGTCTTCCTCCAGCCCGACGTGGATCCGAACGATGACGAGCCGCCCATCGCCTATCAATATCAATACGAGGTCACCGAAGGGCCGCACCTGGGGTATGCGGGCCAGTGGTTCACCTTTGCCGCGCTGCTGTTTTTTGGATACCCGTTCCTCTACCTGCCGAGGCAGGACCTGTCATGAAATATTCGCTGCGTTCCTCGTTCGCCCGCCAGACCCTGGCGCTGTTCTTTCTCGTTCTCGCGCTGACCATCCTGGGCCGCGTGGTGACGCTGACGGGCGCGGCCGCCTACTGTCAGGGCTGGCCGATCTGCACGCCCATTCAACCCGCGGGCTGGCTGCAACTTGCGCACCGTTTGGTAGCGGCACTGGTTTCGGTGCAGATGATTTGGGTGCTGCGCAAGGCCTGGCGCGAACAGCGCGAACACGCCATCCTGCTGCCGCTAACCACCGTGCTGGGGGTGCTGTTCTTCGGGCAGGCGCTGATCGGCTCGCTGGAGGTGACGCATGGACTGGCCCGCCACCTGGCTGTGCTGCACGGGCTGACGGCGGTCTCGCTGTGGATCGCGCTGCTGGCCCTGACCCTGGCCGCGGGCGTCCTGGCCGTGGACCCCCAGTCTGTTCCCGTGATGGACGGACGTCAGCGCCTGAAGGATTTCTTCGCGCTCTCCAAGCCGTTGATTGTGGCGCTGCTGCTGGTGACCACCTTCGCGGGATTGGTGGCGGGCGGCAAGCAGTGGCCCTCCTTCGAACTGGCCTTCTGGACCCTGCTGGGCGGCGCGCTGGCGGCGGGCGGATCCTCTGCGCTGAACCAGTACATCGACCGCGAACTGGACAAGAACATGCAGCGCACCGCCAAACGTCCGCTGGCCTCCGAGCGGCTGACGGCCGCCGAGGGGCTGGCCTTTGGCCTGGCGCTGAGTCTGACCAGTTATTACGTGCTGGCGGGGTTCGTCAACCTGCTGGCCGCGCTGCTCTCGCTAGCGGGCATTTTCTATTACGTCTTCTTTTACAGTTTGTGGTTGAAGAAGGCCACGGTGCAGAACATCGTCATTGGCGGCGGGGCGGGGGCGATCCCGCCGATGGTGGGCTGGGCGGCCGCCACGGGCAGACTCGACCTGGCGGCGCTGATCCTGTTCGGCATCGTCTTCATGTGGACTCCGCCGCATTTCTGGGCGCTGGCCATCGTGCGACAGAAGGACTACGCGCGCGCGGGCGTGCCGATGATGCCCGTCGTGCGCGGCGAGGAGGAGACGCGCCGCCAGATATTGATCTACACCTTCGAACTGGTGGCCGTCACATTGCTGCTGCCCATCTTCCGCCTGGCTGGGACGATCTATCTGGTCTCGGCGATTCTGCTGGGACTCTCGCTGATCTACACCGCCTGGCGCGTGTGGAAGGTGCCTGGCAACAAGGTGGCCTGGACGATGTACCGCTGGTCGAGCATGTACCTGGCGTTCATCTTCCTGGCGTTGATTCTGGATGCGGTGTTGTAGGGGAACAAACTGTATCGTCGCCAACCCTCACACCACAGGCGTGACCTACGTTCGCATAATGGATATCAGGGATTTGTGGAGGTGTGAATGACTGGGAAAAATTTTTTGGTTCTCCTGATATTGATAGTATTGCTGTCCTCCTGTATCAAGAGCGATACTGCCCAGGAGCAATCTCTGAAATTAACCCTTCAGCTTGAACGGCAGGTGCATCATCCCGGGGAACCAGTCGTCGTAACGATCACGTTGGTCAACATTGGGAGAGAAGCCGTTGTCATAAATTCGCGCATGAGTGTAAACCTGCCGCCCCTTTCATCCCCACAAAGAGAGTTAGCCTTTAAAATCGCATTGCCATCCGGCAAAAGCTATTACCCGGATGTGATGATCGATCCTGGGGCGCTCTATAACACGCATTTTATTGAACTTCAACCGGGGGCATTTTTTGAACAAACCGTTCACCTGCAGAGTTATGACTATGAATTTACAGAGACTGGGACGTATACGATTGTTGCAAACTATCAGAATACTCTCGACCCAAAGGATGCCATTATCCGCGCTGGCGCTGAGGACAATCGTATCGCATGGAAAGGCGAACTTAACTCGAACACCGCACAATTAACAATCGCTCCCTAGCCCACAACACAAACTCAGGTCATGCTTTCAGCGCGGCGGTTTAGAAAATTGCCGCCACAATCTCAAATCAAACAGCGCCCCTCGTTTCCGAGAGGTGCTTTTCACATTTCAATCTGGCGGATCTTGGACATCTGCATGAGCTTCATGGCCAGGCTCAGGCACCCAATCGTAAAAAGCTCCTTTATACCCGTAACTTTTTTCATCCCACAACGACTATATATCGACAATCAGTGGTACACCACAACAATTCATTGCGGGTTGGGAGTTTCCGAAACGATGCGCACCCGTCCGCCCGGGCTGCGTTGTTTCGGTTCATCTTATTTCAGTTCGCCAAGAGGAGAAATAAAAATGAGAACAAAGTTCGGCACGAAATGGCTCCATGCTTTGGTATGTGCCAGCCTGTTGTTTGCGCTGGCCACCTCCGCAGCGTATGCACAAAGTGCATCCGCCCCGCAGGCTTTGCAATTCATGTCCCTCGGCCATGCCCTGGGGTTTGCGTCAGACGGTTACTCCGTCTCGGCAGGGGCACATGACCTGCAGGTGCAATTCCTTGGCGCACAGGATGTCCAGCCGACGGCCTCCAGCAGTTCGTCCCTGGCTCAGGTCAGGTATGCGGGCTTGTGGAAGGGCATCGATGTGGTATACGATACGCCTGCGGGGGGCATCCTGCGCAGCACCTACCAACTCGCGCCTGGCGCAGATCCCGCCGCCATTCGCCTGCGCTATAACGCGCCATTGAGCATCGGCCCCGCAGGCGACCTGCTCGTTGCATTCGGCAGCGGCCAGATCAGCGAGAGCGCGCCCATCGCGTGGCAGCAGATCGACGGTCGGCGGGTGGATGTGGAAGTCCGCTTTCAGCTTAAGGGAACCCGCGATGTCGGCTTTATCCTGGGCAATTACGATCCAGCCTACGGCCTGACCATCGATCCGATCACCCGCTGGAATACCTTCCTGGGCGGCAGCGGAGATGAGATCAGCGCAAGCATGGTCAGGGACGCAGGCGGCAACCTCTTTGTGGCAGGCAGCAGCGATGATACCTGGGAAACCCCCGTCCGTCCCTTTGGCGGCTCCTACGACGGCTACGTTGCCAAGCTGGACCCGAACGGCAACCTGTTGTGGAATACCTTCCTGGGCGATGCCTCAGACGACTATATCTACGGCCTGGCCCTGGATGTTGACGGGAACGTCTACGTGACGGGCGAGGCAGGCAGCGCCTTTACCTGCGCCCCCACTCCCTGCACCATCTCGCCCTATGAGGATGTGGACAGCTTCACCGCCAAACTGGATGGCGCTGGGAACCTGGTCTGGATCACCTTCTCTGGCGGGACGGGGGCCGAAACAGGCACGGGCATTGCCGTCGACTCCAGCGGGAATGTCTTCGTGGTTGGCTCCAGCGGCTCCACCTGGGGCCTGCCCGAGTCGCCCTTTGCGGGCGGCAACAGCGACGCTTTCGCCGCCATCTACGATACGAACGGCAACCTGGTCTGGAACACCTTCCTGGGCGGCGCGGGAGCCGACTACGGCACGGGCATCGCCTTCAACAGCAACGGGGATGCGTTCGTGTCGGGCTACAGCGATGACACCTGGGGCACACCCGAGCAATCACACTCGGGCGTGGATGATGGCTTCGCCGCCCAACTGGATTCCATCGGCAACCTGGTTTGGAACACCTTCCTGGGCGGCAGCGGGGCGGACACCGCAGCCTCCATCCTGGTGGACGGAACGGGCAGCCTGTACCTGACTGGCGTCAGCAGTGATCCATGGGGAACTCCTGTCCGCGGCTACACGGCCATGGACGACGGCTTCACAGCCAAACTCGATGAAGCCAGCGGCGCGCTGACCTGGAACACCTTCCAGGGCGGTAATGACAACGATGCCTCCACCCAGCTTGCCAGGGACTCCAGCGGAAACCTGTACGTGACGGGAGATAGTTCCGCCGCCTGGGGCTCGCCCGTGCAAAGCTACGCAGGCGGCACGAGTGACTGCTTCCTGGCCAAGCTGAACGCCAGCGGTGGATTGCTGATCAACAGTCATTTGGGCAGTTCCCTCTCGGATCAATGCAGCGGCGCGGCAGTGGACACGGAGGGAAACGTGTATATGCTGGGACGCAGCAATACCTCCTGGGGCTCGCCCATCCGTCCCTACACCACGAACCCTGGCAACAACTACGAAACCTTCGTTGCCATGGTCGACATCATTGCGCCGACCGTGGTTTCGTTTACCCGCCAGACGCCGTCCGCCACTCCCACCAATGCAGATACGCTTGTCTTCCGCGCCACATTCAGTGAAGGCATGTCGGGGGTGGGCATCGCGGACTTTGCAGCCAACGGCACCACTGCGGGCATCACCACCGTCAGTCCGGTCAGCACCGGCGTGTACGATGTGACGATTTCGGGCGGCGATTTGGCTTCCTTGAACGGAACGGTTGGGTTGGATTTCTCCGCGGCCCCGGTCCTATCCGACTCAGCGGGAAACCCCTTCATCAAGGCCGAACCCGCCACCGATCAGACCTACACGCTGGATAACATAGCCCCGGGCGTCAGCATCGACGCGCCCACCCCGCCCAATCCCACCACCAGCACGAGCGCAACTTTCAACTTCTCGAGCACGGACGGCACCGCCGCATTGACCTGCGACCTGGATAATACCGGCTTCTCCTCCTGCTCCAGCCCGAAGAACTACACCAACCTGGCAGACGGCTCGCACACCTTCACAGCCAGGGCCACCGACGCTGCGGGTAACAGCAGCACAGCCACCCACACCTGGCGGGTGGATCTCAACCCGCCCGCCGTGCAGTCGATCACGCGCGCCAGTCCCAACCCGTCCAGCGCAGCCAGCGTCAACTTCACGGTCACCTTCAATGAAATCGTCACGGGTGTGAACAACCAGGACTTTACCCTGTTCACCAGCGGCGTCATCAACGCGTCGGTAACGAGCGTCAGCGGCTCGGGCACTACCTACACGGTCGCCGTCAACACGGGCGCGGGCGATGGCACCATCCGCCTCGATGTGACCGACAACGACAGCATCCTGGATGAGGTTTCCCGTCCGCTGGGCGGCGCGGGCGCTGGCAACGGGAATTTCACTGCGGGTGAAACCTACACCATCAGCAAGGACAATCCCCCCACGGCTGTCAACCTTTCGAGCACGGCCGTCACAGAAAACCTGCCTGCGGGAACCACAGTTGGCACCTTCAGCACCACCGATCTGGATGCAGGCGAGACCTTCACCTACAGCCTGGTCAGCGGCGCGGGCAGCGACAACAATAGCGCCTTTACCCTGACTGGCAACACTCTTAAAACGGCCCAACCGTTCAACTACCTGACCAAGAACAGCTACACCATCCGCGTGCGTAGCACCGACAGCACCAGCTTGAGCTACGAGACGGCCATCGTCATCACCGTCACCGATACGCCCCCCATCTTTTCAGACGTGCCCAATACCTTCTGGGCCGTATCCTATATCGAGCGCCTGTACAACAACGGCATCACCGGCGGCTGTGGCACATCCCCACTGCGATACTGCCCCACGACAAATGTTAACCGCGCCCAAATGGCGGTCTTCCTCCTGAAGAGTATGCACGGCGTAGCCTACACACCACCGCCGGCAACGGGGACCGTCTTTACGGACGTTCCACTCGGGCATTGGGCGGGTAGTTGGATCGAGCAGCTTGCCGCGGAAGGCATCACGGGCGGCTGCGGCGGAAACAATTACTGTCCAAATAGCTACGTCACACGTGAGCAGATGGCAATCTTCCTCCTGCTTGCCAAGCATGGTTCATCCTACACACCCCCACCCGCCACTGGCGTCTTCGCCGACGTGCCAGCCAACTACTGGGCCGCACCTTGGATCGAACAACTGGCTGCAGAGGGCATTACAGGCGGCTGCGGAGGCGGAAACTTCTGCCCCAAAACCATCGTCAACCGCGCACAGATGGCTGTGTTCATGATCAGCACTTTCAACCTGCCGTAACACGGGTTCATAATCAAGGCTGTTTCACAAACGCAACCCACAATAAAAAAAGCGCCCCTCGTTCCCGAGAGGCGTTTTTTTTATTTCGGCACACGCAGTATTAGCGGATCTTGAACATCTGCATGAGCTTCATCGCCAGGTTCAGGTCGCCGCCCAGCTTGATCTTGCCCTGCATGAAGGCGGCCATCCCGTCCAGTTCGCCCGTGAAGATCTTGACGTAATCAGCCGAGTCGGCGGTCAGCGTCATGGTCGGGGCCTTGCTGGGGATGCCCTGCGCAACTTCGCACTTGCCATCCTTGATGACGGCATTCCACTCGCCAGGGTTTTCCCCCGTGAACTTGAAATGGATGGTGGCATCCACGCCCTGCGCCTTCTCGGGAAGGAACGCGCCAGGCATCTTGGACATCAGGTCGGAAATTGAAAGGGTCATTGGAGTATCTCCTAATCTTGGGGCGTTGTGATTTGTGTCGAAAGTCGAAGGTCACAGGTCGCTTGACTTTCGACCTTCGACTTTTGACTTGATTCTATTGCAAATTCTCGAAAATCGCGGCCGCGCCCATGCCGCCGCCGATGCACATGGTCACCATGCCGTACTTCGACTTGCGGCGTTCCATCTCGTGAAGCAGTTGCGTGGTCAGCTTGGAGCCTGTGCAGCCGAGCGGATGTCCGAGCGCGATCGCGCCGCCGTTGACGTTGGTCTTATCGGGGTCAATCCCCAGCGTGCGCATCACGGCCAGGCCCTGGGCGGCAAAGGCTTCGTTCAATTCTATCAGGTCGATGTCGTTTAAGGAAAGGCCCGCGATCTTGAGCGCCTTGGGGATGGCTGCAATCGGGCCGACGCCCATCAACTCGGGCGGGACTCCGCCCACGGCGAAGGAGACGAAGCGCGCCATCGGCTTGAGGCCCAACTCGTGGGCTTTCTCCGCCGACATGACCATCACCGCCGAGGCCCCATCCGACATCTGCGAGGAGTTGCCCGCAGTGACCGTGCCGCCCTCCTTGAAAGCGGGCTTGAGCTTGGCGAGGCCATCCAGGGTCGTATCGGCGCGCGGACCTTCGTCGCGTTTGACGGTGAAGGCTCGTTTGACGGGCTTCTCATCCGCGCCGAGTTCGGTCACTTCCACGTCGATGGCGACCAGTTCGGGGTCGAACAGGCCTGAGTTCACGGCCCGCGCCGCCTTGAGGTTGCTCTGCATCGCAAAGGCATCCTGATCCTCGCGGCTGATCCCGTATTTGACGGAAACATTTTCCGCCGTCAGACCCATGTTGGTGTAGTAGTGCGGCAGTTCCAGCGCGAAGTGCGGATTGGGCGAAAACTTGTAGCCCATCATCGGCACCATCGACATCGACTCCACGCCGCCGCCGATGCCGATCTCGATGTCACCCGCCTTGATGGCGTAGGCAATATGCGCGATCGACTGCACGCCCGAGGAGCAATAACGGTTGATGGTCTGGGCGGGGACGGTATCGGGCAGCCCCGCGCGCAAGGCGATCATGCGCGCCATGTTCATGCCCTGCTCGCCCTCAGGGAAGGCGCAGCCGAAGACCACGTCCTCGATCAGGGCCGGGTCGAGATTGGGCGTGCGGTTCAGCAATTCCTTGATCACCGTGGCCGCCATCTCATCGGGGCGCACCGTCGCCAGCCCGCCGCGCTTGGCCTTGCCGATGGGGGTTCTAACTGCGGAAACAATAACTGCTTCTTTCATGGTATCTCCTTATCTTCGGTCAAAGGTCGAAAGTCAAAAGTCACGCGACCTTCGACCTTTGACTTTCGACTAATTCCTTAGGGGCTTTCCAGTTTGAAGTAACGACCACATCCTGGCCTGGGTCTTTTCCTCGCCGCACAGCGAGAGGAAGGCTTCGCGTTCGAGGTCGAGGATGTACTGTTCGCTGACCCATTGCGGTTTGCTCAGGTCGCCGCCCGCCATGATGTAAGCCAGTTTGGTGGCGATGTGCGCATCGTAACCTGTGATGTAGCCGCCTTCCTGGAACGACCACGCGCCGATCTTCATCGCGCCGTACATATCGCGGCCTGCGGCATAGATCAACTCGGGCGCGGGCGGACGGTATCCCGCCGCCGCCATGTGCAGCACTTCGCGCTTGGCCTCGGTCAGCAGGTGACCGCGGTTGATCACGATGCGATCCTGCGGCCCGAGGATGCCCATGCCGCGCGCCTCCTCGGCGGAGGTCGCCACCTTGGCTTGTCCGATCTGCAAAAAGGCGCGTTGCAGGAAGGGGAAGACTTCCGCGCCCTCGGTCTTCATGGCGGGGTTCACCAGGCGGCGCATATATTCCTTCGTGCCCGCGCCCGCAGGGATGACGCCCGCGCCCAACTCCACCAGGCCGATGTAGGTCTCGGCTGCGGCCACCACGCGCGAGGCGTGCATGGTCACTTCACAGCCGCCGCCCAGGGCCAGTCCCGCAGGCGCAACCACGACAGGCTTGGGGAAGTAACGCATGCGCATATTGGTGTGTTGCAGTTTGCGGATCGCGCCATCCAGCGTATCCCACATGCCCTGCTGCGCCGCCACGACCACCATGAACAGGTTCGCGCCCGCGCTGAAGTTGTCCGCTTCGTTGCCGATCACCAGGCCGTCGAAATCCTTCTCCACGCGGTCGAGCGCTTCGCTCATCACAGTGAAGATGTCATCGTCGAGCGCGTTCATCTTGGTGTGGAATTCCACCAGCGCCACGCCGTCGCCCATGTCATACATCGTCGCGCCCGCGTTCTCGGTGATGACCTTCTTCGCGGCCTTCAGGTCGCTCAGGATCACCATACCCGCATCCCGCTGGAAGCGCACATACTTCCCAACAGACACATCGTACGCGCCGACCTTGTTGTCGCCTTCGTATTGATAGAAAGTCTCGACACCTGCCTTGAGCATCTCGTTCACCCACGCGGCGGCGGGATAGCCTGCGGCCTGCATGCAGTCGGCCGTCTTGCGCACACCGAGCATGTCCCAGATTTCGAACGGGCCTGCATCGTGGCCGAAGCCCCAGCGCATGGCGTCGTCGATGGGCTTGCCGCTGTCGGCCACTTCGGGGATGATCGACGAGGCGTACTGGAACGACTGATAGGTCAGCGCCTGAACCAGCTTGGCCCCCTTATCCTCCATTCCCAGCATGACCTGGAGCTTGGCTCCCAGCCCTTCGGCCTCTTTCGCCGCCTTAAGCGAGTCGAAGCGCACCTTCGCGGACGGGGCATGCTCCAGCGTCTTGAAATCCAGCGCCCAGAATTCCTTCTTGCCGTCCTCGCCGCGCACTTCCTTGTAGAAGCCGACCTTGGTCTTGTTGCCCAGCCATTTGCGCTCGAGCATGGTCGCCATCAACTTGTTCGGGCCTTCGGCCTTGAGATATTCCTGTCCGAGCTTGTCGTATGGGATCAACGGAGCCAGGTTTCGTCCGACATGATCCCACACGTCCAGGCCCACCAGATCGATCAGGCGGAAGGTGGCCGTCTTCGGGCGGCCCATCAGCGGCCCCGTGATTGCATCGACTTCGTCCACGGTGTAGTCATTCTTGAGGATGAAGTCCATCGCGAACGCGCCCGTGCCGAAGGCAATGCGGTTGCCGATGAAGTTGGGCGTGTCCTTGCACAGCACGATGCCCTTGCCCATGCGCGCTTCACCGAACTGACTCATGAAGGCGGTCACTTCCGCGGACGTGTCGGCCGTGGGGATGATCTCCAGCAGTTTCAAATAGCGCGGCGGGTTGAAGAAGTGCGTGCCGAGGAAGTGCTGCTTGAAGCCCTCCGAGAGTCCCTCCGCAATGGCTTTGACGGGAATGCCCGAAGTGTTGGTACTGACGATGGCCTGCGGCTTGCGGACGGCGTCGATGCGCGCCATCAAGTCCTGTTTGATCTTCAGGTTCTCGACGATCGCCTCGCAGACCCAGTCCGCCTCGGCCACCACATCGAAGTCATCCTCCAGGTTGCCGAGCTTGACCAAGGTTTTCAGGTCGGCCCCCATCAGATTGGCGGGCTTGGCCTTGACGCAGCGATCCCAGCCTTCATTGACGATCTTGTTGCGCGCCGCCTTATCCCCTTTGGCCGCGCCCTGCGGGACGATGTCCAACAGCGTGACAGGCACGCCCACATTCGCCAGGTGCGCCGCAATCGACGCGCCCATCGTCCCAGAACCGATCACGACTGCTTTGTGAATTTGATAGGTCATGTTATCTCCATTCCCTTCTCCCTTTTTAGGGAGAGGGGCCAGGGGTGAGGGTAATTTACCGCAACTCCGAACCTGAATACCCAAGGATCTGTCGCGCAACAACCAGCCTGTTGATTTGACCAGTTCCTTCGTAAATATCCGTGATCTTCGCATCGCGGAACCACTTCTCGAGCAGGAATTCGCGGCTGTACCCCAGCGGGCCGAGAATCTCCACCGCCTTTTGCGTCACCTTGGTGGTCACGTCGCCCGCCTTGACCTTGCTCATCGAGGACTCGAGCGCGTTGGACTTCTTGTTGTCGGCCATCCACACCGCCTTAAGCACCATCAGCCACGCGGACTTGACCATGATCTCCATTTCGATCACGTCGCGCTCAACCGAGGTCTGCTTGTTGCGCGGCAGCCCGTAGCGGATCTGGACTCCGTTCTCGGCCAGTTTCTCCTTGACGAATTCCAGCGCCGCGCGCGCCACGCCGATGCCGGACGCCGCCACGAGCGGGCGGGTCGCGTCGAAGGTCGCCATCGCGCCCTTGAAGCCCGTGGTGGTTTTCTCCACCGTCGGTGAACCGAGCACATTGTCGTACGGCACGCGCGCGTCCACCAGCGAGATGACCGCCGTGTCGCTGGCGCGGATGCCGAGCTTGTGTTCCAGCTTGACGATCTTCACGCCGGGTGTGCCCGCCTCCACCACGAAGGCGCGCATGCCCGCGCGGCCCGCGCTCGGGTCGATGCTGGCCCACACCACGATGAAGCCCTTGCCGAATTGTTCGTATTCGGTAAAGGACTTGTCGCCCGCCGTGACGAAGATCTTCTCGCCGTTGATGACCCATTCCTGGGTGGCCTCATCCAGCACGGCCTTGGTGCGGATGGCGGAGGTGTCCGAGCCAGCGCCCGCCTCGGTCATGCACATGGCGGCAAAGGTCGGCTTATCCTCGGAGAAGCGGGCCAGGAATTTGGCGCGCTGTTCGGGCGAACCTGCCGCCTGCACCGCCGCCCCGCCCAGGCCGCCGCCAGGGGTGATCAGGTAAAAGCCGACGTCGCCCCAGGCCAGCATCTCGATCTGCGCCGCCAGCAGTTGATAACCGATGGGCGGGCGTTTCTCCGTGCCTTCCTTGGGTTTCTCGTCGCGCGGGGTCAGGCCGCCGCTGCCGCCCATGCTCTTCATGGCGGTGTGCATGAACTCGATGTAATTCCACGGGATGGTATGTTCGTTCTCGTCAAACTCGCGCGAGACGGGGCGCATCATGTTATCGGCAACCGTCTGCAAGACGGTCTGCATTTGAACGATCGGTTTGGGGGCTTCGAATTCAATGGTCATGTTTATATCTCCTGTTTCACGTCATTGCGAGGGTTGAGGCGCGACAGCGCCGAAATCCCGAAGCAATCTCCTTCTTGCAAAAATCCAGGAGGTTGCTTCGCCACGTGCTCCGCACGGGCTCGCAACGACATACTAGACAATCGCCAATCCCGTCAGCATGGCAAAGCCGCGCCCGTTGCGCATGAACATCTCGACGGGGTGCTCGCGGATGTAGCCGTGCCCGCCCAGCACCTGCACCCCGCGGTCGGTGACCATCATGGCCATGTCCGCGGCGCCCGTGGCAGCCAGGTAGGCGGATGCCGCGGCATCTTCCTTGCCCGCGTCCATCTTCCAGGCCGCTTCCCAGGTCAGCAGGCGGATGGCTTCGATCTCGGTCGCCATCTCGGCCAGCATGAAGGCCACGGCCTGCTTCTGGGCGATCTTCACGCCAAAGGCCACCCGCTCCTTGGCGTAGTTGGTCGCATATTCGAGGGAAGCCCTGGCAACGCCCAGCGCCGCCGCAGCGGAGGCCAGCTGCATCGAGGCCAGGATCGGCCCAAAGTCGTGGCCCGCCTCGCCGCCCAGACGATTGGAAACGGGAACCTTCACCCCGTCCAGTTTGACTCGATATAACGGGAGCGCATTCAATCCCATCAGCTTCTCGCGCTCATCATTGACAGCCAGCCCCGCTGCGCCCTTTGGAACGATGAAGCCCTGCGTCTGCCCATCCAGGTTGGCATAGACCAGGATCGCCTCCGCATCCTTCGCAAACGGGACGAAGGCCTTCTCGCCGTCCAGCACGTATTCGCCGCCTTCGAGCTTCGCCGTCGTGCGCAGGGCGTTGGCGTCGAAGTCAAAGGCGTATTCGATCAGCGCGGCGGTGAACGGACGCCAGTCGCCCTCGATAACCTCGGGCAGGTACTGCTGCTTCTGTTCCTCGGAACCCGCCAGCAGGATCGGCGTGGCAAACAGCGCTGGGGTCATCACGGCGTAGGCACCCGCCAGGTCGCCGAAGGCCATCTCCTCGACAGCCAGCACCCCCGTCGCTGCGGAGCGTTCGCCGAAGCCGCCGTACGCCTCGGGCGTGGACGCTTGCAGGATGCCGATCTCCCAACCCTTACCGATCAGCTTCTTCGGCAGTTCACGGCTCTCCTCCGCCTCATGGGCGGCAGGCCGCAGGTCGTTCGTGGCGTACTTCCCCACCGCATCGACCAGCATTTGTTGTTCTTCATTAGGCTCGAACGAATACATGCGTCTTCTCCTTTATTTGCTTATCGCCCTGAGCGGAGGCCTGAACACAGCGCAGGCCGCAGTCGAAGGGCGCCATTACCTTATTACTTCAACAATCCATGAAACATCAAATCGGCATATTCATCGGCAATGCTTTCGATGGATTTGCCTCCATCGGGACGGTACCAGGTCAGCGTCCAGTTCATCACCCCCATCAGCGCGCGCACTGCCACACCCGCGTCGGCGCACTCGAACACCGCGCTGCGCACCCCCTCGTTAATGACTTCCCGCCACAAGCCCTCGAACTTATCGCGTTGGGGCACGTGGCGGGCATGGGATTTCTTATCCAGGGAACGGTGCTCAAACAGCAGCACCGAAGACAGGTCTGAGTTATCGGCCAGGGCGATCAAATAGGCGCGCATCATCTGGCGCAGTTTCTGGTCGACAGGCAGTTCCTGGGCGGCGATGCCAGCGATGTGATCGGTCAGCATCCCCAGGGCGCGGTCCAACAGGGCCAGCAGGATATCCTGCTTGGAGGTCACGTGGTGATAAAGACTGGCTTTTTGCAGATTGACAGCTGCGGCAATGTCCTGCATCGAGGCGCCATTAAAGCCCTTCTGGCGGAACACTTGCGCGGCGGCGTCGAGAATATCGTCTCTGGTCATGGAAGCTCCCTACCGAACGGTCGGTAGAACAAGGATACACCCATTCAGGGGCGAAGTCAAGATTTTCCCTGCCCCATTCGAGGGGCAACGTGAAGTATGGATGAGAATTTCTGGCATAGCCTTGACAATCGCCCATCATTATTCTATAATTCCCATTATATAAATCATATAAAACGGCGCAAGTCGTTTTTATGTTAATCTAAAAGTATACTAAATCAATAGGATAAATAGAGAAGGAAACCTAACGGATGAAATCTTTGTTTGTAAAACAGTTTGTGGATGAAGGCCTGGGCAACTCCTCCTACCTGGTCGCCTCGAAGGAGACGGGCTTGGCGGCGGTGATCGACCCGCAGCGCGACGTGGACAAATACCTGCACATGGCAGATGGCCTGGGTTTGAAATTAACCTACGCCCTCGACACCCATCTGCATGCGGATTTCGTCTCTGGCGCGCATGAATTGGCTCACCAGCTTGGGATCCATCACGAACATCATGATTTTCAGATCGGGGCCAGTGCGGCGGCCAAAGCGGAATTCGAGCATGTATCATTGAAGGAAGGCGACAAACTGTCCCTGGGCGATTTGTCAATCGGCGTGATTGCGACGCCCGGACATACGCCCGAGCATATCAGCTTCGGCGTGTACGGAGAGAAGGATAAATCGCCGCAGACCCTGTTCAGCGGCGGCTCGCTCATCGTCGGCGGGACGGGCCGTCCCGACCTGCTGGGGCATGAGCACATGATTCCCCTGGCGCATTCGCTGTATGACACCATCCACAAGAAGCTGGCGTTATTGCCCGACGATATAATGGTCTACCCCACCCATGGTGCGGGCTCATTCTGTAATACCTCATCGAGTGGGGAGCGCTTTACGACCATCGGACAGGAACGCCGCAGCAATCCCTTCCTGCAAATCCCAGATGAAGAGGAATTTGTCGAGCGCGCGACAACAAATCTTTCCAGCTATCCCACTTATTATCGTCACATGCGCGCGGTCAACCGCAAGGGAGGACGCATCCTGGGCGGCGTGCCCGTGCTCAAAGCGTTGACTCCCGCTCAGGTACAGGATCAGCTCAAGGCGGGAGCGGTGGTGGTAGATGTGCGCGAGACGTCCCAGTTCCTGGCAGGACACATCCCCGATTCGTATGGCATCCCGCTGGCGACGCCGCTCATCACCTGGGTGGGATGGGTGATCCCGTTTGGGACGCCGCTCGTGCTGGTGGCGGATACGCTTGCCGAGCGCCTGGAGGCGACGCGCCAGTTCATCCGCATCGGCTACGATGACCTGCGCGGCTATCTCGAAGGGGGCGTGGCGGCCTGGCAGGCCAGCGATCAGCCGTTGACCAACACCAAAAGCCTTTCAGCTCCCCAGCTCAAGGATTGGCTCGGACAAAAGGATGCACCCGTGCTGCTGGATGTGCGCTTCAACCGCGAGTGGAACGAAAGCCACATTCGCGGCGCGAGGCACGTCGAGGCGGGCATCCTGGCCAATGTGGCGCGCAGCCTGCTCCCCGAGGATCGGCCTGTGGTGGTGCACTGTCAGCGCGGCAATCGCTCGACCGTGGCGCTCTCGCTGCTCGAACAGAAAGGCTTCAAGAATGTGTACGCGCTCGATGCAGGCTTCCAGGCCTGGGTCGAGTCTGGTTATGAGGTCGAACAGAACAGGGTGTACGAAGCCGTATGACGATGAAGAAAACTTTACAAACTGGAACTCCCTATCATGTGGCTGTGGTCGGAGTGGGCGCCAGCGGGACACTGGTGGCGGCGCAGTTCAAACGTCTTGCGCCTCATGGGCGACTGGCTCTGATCGGAAACTCCCCCCGCCCTGCGCGCGGCGTGGCGTACGACACGCCTTATCACGCCAATCTGTTGAACGTCCCTGCGGGCAACATGAGCGCCTTCCCCGATGACATGGGGCATTTTGTGAACTGGCTCAAGCAGCACCTACCTGGCGGGCACGCGGGCACCTTCGCGCCCAGGCTCTTGTATGGGGATTACCTGACTGACATCTTCGATGAAACCGTCCGTGATTCTGAAACTTTTGATTATGTGAGCGATACCGTGGTCGGAGTCACGTCGCAATTCGATCATTGGTCGGTCCACATGAAAAGCGGACATTCCATTAAGGCCATGAGCGTAGTGCTGGCTTTTGGAAATCTGCTCGTCCCCAGCGACCCGATCGATTTTAACGCGGTGGCTGACCGCTACTGGCGGAACCCCTGGGCGGCCGATGTGACCACTGGGCTGGATGCGGATGCGCCCATCTTATTGGTGGGCACGGGCCTGACGATGGTGGATGTGGCCCTTTCGCTACGCGAAGTCGGTCATCGCGGCCCGATCCACGCCATTTCGCGCCATGGACGGCTGTATCAGCAGCACAAGCCCTATCAGGCTCGGCCACTGCCCACCCTGCCCGCGGATTTCCAATCCCCCCTGGGGGCGCTGCGCTGGATCAGACGGGAGGGCCAATCCGCCGAGAAATATAACTCTGACTGGCGCGCTGTGATCGACAGTCTGCGTCCGCACACCGCGGCCATCTGGCGCGGCTGGACAGTGTCACAGCGCAAGTCCTTCCTGCGGCACGCCCGCAATCTGTGGGACATCCACCGTCACCGCATGGCGCCCGAGATCGCTGCGCAACTATCTGCGCTGATGGCGGATAACACCTTGACCATTCATCGCGGCAGGCTGGCCTCCGCTTCTCCCAAGGAGACAGGAGTGCAAGTTACCTGGCACGAGTCAGACACGGAAATCCTTCGTAAGCTGGATGTTGTGCGCATCGTCAATTGTACAGGTCCGTCGCGGGATTATTCGCAGATCCAGTCACCGCTGATCTCCAAACTGCGCAGCGCGGGAACCCTTGTCGCCGATAAATTGAGGCTTGGTTTCGAAACAGATTTAGCGGGCCGTTTTGTGGATGCCAATGGACACCCAGTACAGGGCTTGTTCACCCTGGGCCCCGTACGCATTCCAGGCTTATGGGAATCGATCGCCATTCCCGAGATACGCAACCAGGCCCTGGCCCTTGCAGAAACGCTCGTTGTGGAAACCGTCCAGTCCAGCATTGTGGCTTGACGAAGCAGGGCGCCATAGCCAAGTGGAAAGGCAGGGGCCTGCAAAATCCCTACTCGCGGGTTCGATTCCCGCTGGCGCCTCAAATTTTATATAAAGGATGAACTATGACAACACAATCTCAAACTCTTCTAAAAGTGGATCACGCTGCCCTCAAAGCAAACCAGCTCACCATCATTGTGCTGAACATCCTGGCCTTTATCCTCAACCAGCCAATTCTGGCTGTGCTCGTCGCCGCCGTGATGGGTTTGGGATCACTGCTCAAAGCGCCAGGCTTCCTTCCGCTCTATCGTTATATCTACAAACCGCTTGGCTTGCTTAAACCCGACGTACTGGACGACAACCCGGAACCGCATCGATTTGCCCAGTTCCTTGGTTTCCTTTTCATGACCGCCGGTTCTGTCGCGGTCTATCTGGGCGCATCCATTCTCGGGTGGGCCCTGGTCTGGCTGGTGGTGGCGTTGGCGGCTCTGAATGCATTCGGCGGTTTTTGCGTGGGATGCGCCGTCTATTACTGGCTGGCTCGTTTGCGCGTGCCTGGCTTTTCCAGGAACCCGCCTGCGGGAACTTTCCCCGGGATGAAACCGAAAGCGGGTGTGTAACATGCTACTCAACGACACCCTGCTGCGCGCGTTGATTGCCGCTGGAATTGTCCTGAGTGGATTTGGTCTGTACCTGGCCTACAACTGGACTCTCAAGAACCGCGCATCCAACCTACTGGCCAACCTTGGGCCAATCCGTCCTGGAGCTTTTCTCCTGGTCTATTTCACAACACCCACCTGCGTCCCGTGCAAGACAATACAGCGTCCTGCCATTCAAAGATTGAGTGAAATGCTTGGGAACACCCTGCAAGTACTGGAGATTGACGCCACCCAGCAACCCGACCTGGCCAACCGTTGGGGCGTTTTGAGCGTACCCACCACCTTCCTGATCGACCCACACGGCAGGTTACGTCACGTCAACCACGGTGTAACTCGTGCAGAGCAGTTGTTGTTACAAATACACAAAGGATAACAAAAAATGGAGTGGTCATCGCCACTCCATTTTTTTGATTGGTTTAACTTACAAACTTGGCTGCGCGTCGGCCAGGTCCGCGAAAAGCGGCGTGGAGAGGTAGCGTTCGCCGAAGGAGGGGATGATCACCACGATCAGCTTGCCTGCGTTCTCGGGGCGGTTCGCCACCTGCAAGGCTGCCCACGTCGCCGCGCCCGACGAGATGCCCACCAGCAGGCCCTCCTCGCGCGCCATGCGGCGGGCGGTTTGGAAGGCGTCCTCGTTCTTGACGCGGATGACCTCATCGTAAACCTTCGTGTTGAGCACGTCGGGCACGAAGCCCGCGCCGATGCCCTGAATGGGATGCGGACCTTTCGTCCCGCCCGAGAGCACGGGTGAGGCGTCGGGTTCCACGGCGATGGCCTGGAAGGACGGCTTGCGCGACTTGAGGATCTCGCCCACGCCCGTGATCGTTCCGCCCGTGCCGATGCCCGCCACGAGGAAGTCGACCTTGCCGTCGGTGTCGCGCCAGATTTCCTCCGCGGTGGTCTTGCGGTGGATCTCGGGGTTGGCGGGGTTCTTGAACTGCTGGGGCAGGAAGTATTTCTGCGGGTCGGAAGCCACGATCTCCTCGGCCTTGCGGATCGCGCCGCCCATGCCGTCGGGGCCGGGGGTCAGCACCAGGTCCGCACCGTAGGCGCGCAGCAACATGCGGCGTTCCTTGCTCATGGTCTCGGGCATGGTCAGGATGATTTTGTATCCGCGCGCGGCGGCGACCATGGCCAGGGCGATGCCCGTGTTGCCGCTGGTGGGTTCGACCAGCACGGTATCCTTGTTGAT
>JACRBN010000019.1 GCA_016213105.1 Chloroflexota bacterium | reverse complement strand
TCTCACGAACGACTCGATTTCTGGTAACATGGGAACTACCTCCTGGTGATGGATTTGGAAATGAAACTGCCCGTTTCGAGTTCCAACGTACCACCAGGAGCCTTTTTCAACAAGACTGAATGTTATGCGAAGTTAATGTAAAGAAGCAGAGCTTCTGGACTCCAAAATCCGCAAGTGGAACTTGCGGACTTCACAGGTTATTCTTTGGATAAGGCCAACTGCGCGTCCTGCGGCAGCGCGGCCAGATCCTCGAAAACCTCCCACACTTCCACGTGGCTGATCGATTCGCCGGGGGCCAGCAGCGTCAGCGGCGCCAGGCTTTCGAGTTCCACGAAATAGGCGTTGCAGAATATTTCGGTGTTGCAGTTGTTGTCCGGGTGGGTCTGACCTGCGTGAACCTCGAACGTCTTACGGAACAGGACTCCGTCCAGCCAATAGGCCATCCAGCCGTGCGGGTTGAGATATCCCATTTTGAAAGGCGGCAGGGCCTCGGCCTCGAACAGGACATACGCATCCCCCAAGTCCAGCCGCGGATCTTGGATGTGCGAGTAAGGCCAGAAGGCAAGCTGACGATTGGGAAGCAGGCCCGCGGCATCCACGTTCCCGGTCGGCATCGGCAAAATGACCGTCCCACCCAGACGGAACTGGGTGATCGCCCAGGGAGCCAGTTGGACAGGCCACAAGCCATCGTTTACCAGCGTGTGCGTCAACTTGACAGAGGGCTTCCCTTCCGCAAGTTGAATTTCGATCTGTTTGCGAATCCTGGTGCCAGGTTCGGGCTGGGTTTCGAGCCGCACCCCGAGCGGCAGGTCGGTGATCTCCAGCCCGCCCATGTCCGGGATGTAGGTGCGCGGCATGGCTTCGGGCGCATGCCACAGGCGGTGTCCGCCGCGAAAATGGAAATTTCCATACGGCGTAGGCACCGGGGGAAAATCGCTCAAGTCTGCCAGCAGGTTGGGCCTGCCAAATGGGAAAAGCCCAGTGATCCGCAGCGATGTTTTCAAATATTCGAGGCGCAAAAAGTCGTTCTGCAAAACAAGCCTGTCCATGAAAGGTCCTTTCATTTCAAAAGTACCTCCTGCTCAAGAGCAGGAGGTACTTTCACATCCGGTCGCCCTGCCCCGCTACAATCCTTTGCTCAAATGATAGTATAAATCGTTCCAGCGCAGTTTATCCTTGAACTCATCCACGCGGGTGTTCTCGTCGATGAGCAGGAATTCGATGCCCGCCATCTCGGCAAAGTCATGCAGTTGCCCGGCCGTGACCGAGTAGCTGAAACTGGTGTGATGCGCGCCGCCGGCATAGATCCACGCCGCGGCAGCGACTTTGAGATTGGGACGCGGCAGCCAGAGCGCGCGCGCCACGGGCAGGTTGGGAAGCGGCGCGTCGGTCGGGATCACGTCCACGACGTTGGCTACCATGCGGAAGCGCTGGCCCATGTCCATGATGGAGGCGCCGATGGCGGGGCCAAGATTGGCGTCGAAGATCAGGCGCACGGGGTCGGCCTTGCCCCCGATGGAAAGGGGCAGTATGTCCAGTTTGGGCCTGTTCGAGGCAATCGATTCGCAGACTTCGAGCATGTGCGCGCCGAGCACCTTGTCGCCGCCCGCGCTGAAATGATAAGTGTAATCTTCCATGAAGCTGACGCCTCCCTTCAGCCCCTCGCTCATTACCTTCATCGCGCGGACGAGGGCGGAGGTCTTCCAGTCACCTTCCGCACCAAAACCGTAGCCGTCGCGCATCAAACGCTGAACCGCCAGGCCGGGCAGTTGCGCCAGTCCGTGCAAATCCTCGAAGGTGGTGGTGAAGGCCTTGAAGCTGCCCGCCTCCAGGAATTTGCGCATCCCGACTTCAATGCGCGCGCCTTCGCGCAGGGAGGCATGTTTTTCTCCGCCCGGCTGCAAAGCGGGGACAACCTCATACTCGTCGAGATAAGCCTCGACCATCCTGTCGACCTCGGCGTCGCTGGCTTCCCTGACGACCTTGACCAGATCCCCGACGCCGTAGCCGTAGACATCGTACCCGAACTGAATCTGCGCCTGGACCTTGTCGCCTTCGGTGACGGCCACGTCACGCATATTGTCGCCGAAGCGGGCGAGCCTTGCGCCCTGCCAGTCGGCCCAGGCGGCTGCGGCGCGCGCCCACATACCCAGGTCCGCCTGCACATCCTCATCCTGCCAGTGACCGACAACCACCTTGCGGTCGAGGCGCATACGGCTGCCGATGAAACCGAACTCACGGTCGCCGTGCGCGGCCTGGTTGAGATTCATGAAATTCATGTCGATCTCGGCCCAGGGGATTTCGCGGTTGTACTGGGTGTGCAGGTGCGCGAACGGCTTCCTGAGCAGGCTCAGGCCCGCGATCCACATTTTGGCGGGCGAGAAGGTGTGCATCCAGGTGATGAGGCCGATGCAGTTCTTGGATGAGTTGGCTTCCAGACACAACTCACGAATGGCATCGGGCGTGGTCACCACGGGCTTGAAGACCACCTTGACCGGCATATGCGCCGAGGCGCCGAGCGCGGTCGCGATTTCGCGCGAGTTGACAGCCACCTGTTCCAGGGTTTTCGGGCCATATAAATGCTGGCTTCCGGTCACAAACCATACTTCATATTGTGTCAGATCGATCATGAGTGCTCTCCTTTTGTTATGCTCGTCATTGCGAGGGCGCTCTTGCTCTTTGCCCGAAGCAATCTCCAACATTGTCATGAGATTATTTCGGGCTGTCGCCCTCGCAAGACGGATGATTACTTCTGTCCATAATAGGCGTTTGCGCCGTGTTTTCTCAAATAATGCTTGTCCAGCAATTCCTGCTGCATGGGCGGGATGCGCGGCTTGAGCAACAGGGTGTGGAAGTTCATGAAGGCAACCTCCTCCAGCACCACGGCATTGTGGACGGCGTCCATCGCATCTTTGCCCCAGGCAAACGGCCCGTGGCTGTAAACGAGAACCGCGGGAATGGCAGCGGAGTCTTTGTCTTCAAACGTTTCCTTGATGATCAGGCCGGTTTCCTTTTCGTAATCGCCTTCGATCTCGGCCTGGGTCATTTTGCGGGTGCAGGGAATCTCGCCATGGAAATAATCACCATGCGTGGTGCCGAGCGCCGCGATTCCGCGCCCCGCCTGCGCAAAAGTGGTCGCCCAACGGCTGTGGGTGTGGACAATGCCGCCGATGTTGGAAAATGCCTTGTATAGTTCGAGGTGGGTCGGCGTATCGGAGGAGGGTTTGAGTTCACCTTCCACAATTTTGCCCGTCTCCAATTCCACGACCACCATGTCCCTGGCTTTCATCACCTCATACGAAACGCCCGAGGGCTTGATCACGACCAGGCCCTTTTCGCGGTCAATACCTGAGACGTTGCCCCAGGTGAAGGTGACCAGTCCATGTTTGGGCAGTAAGAGGTTGGCCTGAAATACTTGTTCTTTCAATTTCTTCAACATATTTTTCTCCACTCGTCATTGCGGGGAGCGAACCCTTCGACAGGCTCAGGGTAAACTCTGTGAGCGACGAAGCAATCTCCCGCTGACGAGGGGATTGCTTCGGGTGGAAGAGCGTCGCCCTCGCAAGGACGGAACGTATTTACTTCATCCCTTCCACGGCGGCGCGTTCGATGCCGAGACCCTGCTTGTAGCGCACCATGAACGCGGCAAACCCATCCACATCCCGCGGGTCAGGCGCGAGGGTGGAGCCATTTTCACCGGCAAAGACTTTTTCCGCGAGATAGGTTTCGAGCGCTTCGTTGTCCGATTTATAAAGCATGTACGCGGCCAGCAGCGCGATGCCCCACGCGCCGCCCTCGCCCGCGGTCTCCATCACCGAGACGGGGACATTCATCGCCGCCGCCATGATCTTTTGGCCGACTCCCTTCGTCTTAAAGAATCCGCCGTGGCCGAGCAGTTGATCGAGCCCGACTTTTTCCTGCTCGAAGAGAATATCCATGCCGATCTTCAGCACCGCCAGTGATGAGAACAGATGCGTGCGCATGAAGTTCGCCAGGTTGAAGCGGCTTTCGGGCGTGCGGACGAACAGAGGGCGCCCCTCTTCGAAGTGCGTAATGGATTCGCCCGAAAAATAATTGTATGCCAGCAGCCCGCCCCCATCCGCGTCAGCAGTGAGCGCCTTTTGATACAGCGTTTCATATAATTTGGATTCGCTCATGTCCACGCCAATTGCGGCGGTGAATTCTTTGAACAAATCGACCCAGGCATTGAGGTCGGAGGTGCAGTTATTGGCATGCACCATCGCCACCGGCTTGCCCGTGGGCGTGGTGACCATGTCGATCTCGGGGTACAGTTTGGACAGCGCCTTTTCCAACACGATCATGGCGAAGACGGATGTCCCAGCCGAGACGTTGCCTGTCCGCCCGGCCACGCTATTGGTGGCGACCATGCCCGTGCCCGCGTCGCCCTCCGGCGGGCAGAGCGGAATCCCCGCTTTGAGTCCTCCCGTCGGGTCGAGCAAGCGAGCGCCCTCCTCCGTCAGGACGCCTGCAACATCTCCTGCTACTAAAACTTTCGGCAAAATATCTGCGAGTTTCCACGGGATGTTTTCCGTTTGAAGCAGTTCATCAAACTGGGCAATCATGCGCGAGTCGTAGTCGTTGGTCCCGCTGTCGATGGGGAACATGCCCGAGGCTTCGCCAACCCCCAGCACCTTCCGTCCCGTCAATTTCCAGTGGACATAGCCCGCCAGCGTGGTCAGATGGTCGACGTCCCCGACGTGCGATTCCTTGTTCAATATCGCCTGATACAGATGGGCGATGCTCCAACGTTGGGGAATGTTGAATTGGAACAGGTCGGTGAGTTTTTCGGCGGCCTGCCCCGTGGTGGTATTGCGCCAGGTGCGGAACGGGACGAGCAGATTCCCATCCTGATCGAAGGCCATGTAGCCGTGCATCATGGCGCTGAATCCAATGGCGCCAATGGTCTTTAGTGAAACGCCATACTTCCCAGATACATCTTTGTTGAGATTCTGGAAACTTTCCCGCAAGCCCTTCCAAACATCGTCGAGGCTGTACGTCCAGACGCCGTTTTCAAGTTTGTTCTCCCACTCATAGCTGCCCGAGGCGATGGGAGAATGGTCTTCGGCAATCAGCACCGCTTTGATGCGCGTCGAACCGAGTTCGATGCCGAGGGCGGCCCTGCCGCTTTCGATTGCATTTTGGATTTCATTACGCTCCATGTTCATCTCCTGTCATTCTGCCGCGTCAGATATGCGCAAACGAACCCACCCTGCCACGGACAGTACCCCGTCAATTACCGCTTTCCACGCCACGTTATTTCTCCCCGGCGAGAAACTCACGAATGGATTGCACAACCAGTCGGTGGTCCTCCTCCTGTGGAAGCCCTGAAACCGTGACCGCGCCAATCATGCCTGAATCTTTGATGAGGATGGGAAAGCAGCCGCCATGCGCGGCAAATTCGCTTTCCGAAATGAGATAACTTTCCTCGATGCTTTTGCCCTTGTGTTTAAGCAATTGTCCCATGTAATAGGAGCTGTGTCCAAAGCGCTTCACCAAGCGAACCTTGCGCCTGACCCATTCATCGTTGTCCGCAGACGTGCCGGGCATGCTGTAATGAAATAACTGCTGTTCGCCCTTTTGGATGTCGATGGTGACGGGGAGGTTTTCGCGCATGGCGCGCTCCACGATCTGACGGCCGATCTGCCAGGCAGTGATTTCATTGAAATATGGAAACTGTAGTTCCTGTTCCTCCTGAAGCAGCTGCGCCAATAAATCGATCATATAAACATCCTTTGGTTATTTACAGAGTATCGCATCATTGGGTAAACAAAAGTTCGATTTTCCTGCGCGACTTTCGATGAAAAGTTTACTAAATTGTGAGATAAGCACAGTCGTCTGGTAACAAAATATCCACGAAAACTCAATTCGCTTTATGCAAATACCGATATTCTTTTGCGGTAATTTTACAAAATTATTGCTGAATATTCTTCGATGCGGGCACAGTATTTATTTTTCGGAAACATTGCGTCTTGCATATACACATTCGATCAACTACGCATTCTTGTTTTTGTTATACACATCAAACAAAACCGCCGCCAATAACACGATACCCTTGACAACCTTCTGCCAATCGATCCCGACTCCCAAAATGGACATACCATTGTTCAATACGCCGATGAGGAAAGCCCCGACTAAAGCGCCGATGACTTTACCGACGCCGCCCATGGGTGATGCGCCTCCGATGAAACAGGCGGCAATCACATCCAATTCCATACCGTCCCCGGCATTGGGCGTGGAGCTGTTTAAGCGGGCCGCAACGATCAAACCTGCCATGGAGGCAAGAATACCCATATTGATGAACGTATAGAACAACAGGCGCGGCGTATTGACGCCTGAAAGCCTGGCTGCTTTTTCATTGCCGCCCATTGCGTAAATACGGCGGCCAATGACCGACGAACTGGTGATAAAAGCATAGAATGTAACCAGCGCAAAAAGGAGGACAAGCACATTGGGAAGGCCCTTGTAGGAGGCCATCAAATAGCAGAAGCCCATGACCGCGATCGTAATGACGATATTTTTGACGACAAAAAAATAGAATGGGGTTACTTCAAGTCCATATTTTTGCTGATTTTTTCTACCGCGCACGTCCAGGAATATCAATAAAATTGAAAGTAACACCCCGATCAGCAGAGTGGTAATGTGCAAGCCTTCGTTTTGAAAAAGGTCGGGAATGAACCCGGAACTTATGTTTTGAAATCCCCTCGGAAAAGGCCCGACCGACTCTCCTCGAAGCAGGGCAATGGTCAAACCGCGAAAGACCAACATGCCCGCCAGGGTAACAATGAAAGCCGGGATTTTCCGATAGGCGACAAAATATCCCTGAAAAGCGCCGATCATCGCGCCGAGCAGCAAGCAGATCGCAACGACCACAATCCAATTGACATCATACCTGACGATCAACACCCCCGCCAGCGCGCCAATCACAGCGACAACCGAACCGACAGACAGGTCGATCCCGCCGGTAATGATAATCAACAACATACCCACTGCCATGGTGATGACATAGCTGTTCTGCAGAACAAGATTGGTGAGATTCACGGGCTTCATCAACACGCCAGCGGTTTGAATCTGAAAGAACACCATGACCGCGATCAGGGCGATCAACATGCCATATTCGCGAATATTGCTTCTGAAAAGCCCAGTCAGGGTCTTCATGATCCCGCCAGCCGCATTTGTTTCATGAGGGGTTGCCGTAGTTTTCATGATTGGGTTGCCTCTTGTTGCGTCATTATGTGTTTCATTACTTTTTCCTGGGATGCTTCGCTTGCCGGCATTTCGCCGACAATTTTTCCGTCACGCATTACGTAAATGCGGTCACAAACTCCTAAAATCTCCGGCAATTCCGATGAGATCAGGATGATCCCCTTGCCTTCACTGACCAAACGATTGATAATCGTGTAAATCTCGTACTTCGCCCCGACATCAATACCACGCGTGGGTTCGTCCAGGATCAGGATTTCCGGGCTGGAAAACAACCATTTGCTCAGCACAACTTTTTGTTGATTGCCGCCGGAAAGATTAAGAGCCAGCTGCCGAATACTGGAACACTTAATGTTAAGGTTATCCCGATATTCACTGGTAACCTTCATTTCCCGGGGCTCATTGATCACTTGACGGCTGGAAATTTCTTCCAGATTCGCCAGGGTGATATTATTTTTAACTTCCTGGATCAGTACCAACCCATACGCTTTGCGATCTTCCGTTGCATAGGCGATTCCGTTTGAGATGGCTTTATCGATGGTGCTGATATCCACTTCCTCCCCATTTCTATAAGCCTTTCCACTAATCCGGGTGCCATAGGCGCGACCAAAAATGCTCATCGCCAGTTCCGTTCTCCCGGCCCCCATTAACCCCGAAATTCCAACAACTTCGCCCCTGCGGACGGATATATTCACATTATTGCTTACTTTGCGGTCTTCATGGATGGGATGATATGCATTCCAATCACGTATTTCAAAAATAACCTCGCCAATATTCTTTTCACGCGGCGGGAAGCGATGCGTCATATCCCGCCCCACCATGCCGCGAATGATGCGGTCTTCGGTAATATTGTCTTTCCTGCAATCCAGTGTTTCGATTGTGGCGCCATCGCGAAGAATCGTGATGGAATCAGCCACTTTTTTGACTTCACTTAATTTATGAGAGATCAAAATCGAGGAAATGCCGTGCTCTTTAAATTGAAGTAATAACTCAAGCAGCTTCTCGCTGTCCTTTTCATTCAGGGCGGCGGTCGGCTCATCCAAAATAAGCAGTTTCACTTCTTTTGCCAGCGCCTTGGCAATTTCGACCAACTGCTGTTTGCCAACGCCCATATCCGTAATCAAGGTATTGGGCGACTCGTGCAAACCCACCCTCTCCAGAAATTCAGCAGTTTTGGAAATGGATTCATTCCAATCGATTACACCGTTTTTAGCGCGCTCGTTACCGAGAAACATGTTTTCGGCTACGGAAAGAAACGGAATCAGCGCAAGTTCCTGATGAATGATAACAAGTCCAACTTTTTCAGATTCAGTGAGGTCGCGAAACCGACATTCACTGCCCTGAAAATAGATTTCTCCCTCATAGGTGCCGTATGGATATATGCCACTTAACACATTCATCAAGGTCGATTTTCCCGCGCCGTTTTCTCCCACCAGGGCGTGGATCTCTCCCTGGGTTACGCTAAAACTTACATTGTTAAGCGCTTTTACACCCGGGAAAGTCTTTGTAATGTTGCGCATTTCCAAAATGACATCGGCCATGGTCTTCTCGTCCTTAATCTACATGGGTTCAAGTTGCTGTGCCATGTTGTGTGCAATTCTACTTCGATTGTTTAAAAATCTACAAGGAAGGTGCGTGAGGATATTTCCATCCTCACGCACCCGGGTAAAACTAGTTACTTGAGATCTTCAGCCTTGATATAGCCAGTGTCTACCAATTCTTTCTGGTAGTTGTTAATATCAATGCTGATCGGGGTCAGCAGATAGGACGGCACAACCTTGACGAGGTTGTCATAGGTCGTGGTGTCATTGATTTCAACCGTCTGACCCTTCAGAGCCTGGTCGGCCATCTTGGCGGCCTGCTTGGCAAGAACGCGGGTGTCCTTGAACACGGTATAGGTCTGTTCGCCGGCGATGATCGACTTGACGGAGGCAACTTCTGCATCCTGGCCGGTCACGACAGGGCACGGCTGCTCAGGCGTGCAATAACCAACGCCCTTCAGGGAGGAGAGGATACCGATGCTCAAACCATCGTACGGGGAGAGGACTGCATCCACACGCTTGTCGGTGTAGTAGGCGCTCAAAAGGTTGTCCATGCGGGACTGGGCGGTGGCAGCCAGCCAGCGCAGGGTGCCGACTTTGTCCATGCCCATTTGTCCGCTTTGGATCACGATCGTGCCGTCGTCGATGAAGGGCTGGATGACGGACATGGCGCCATCATAGAAGTAGAAGGCGTTGGTGTCGTCGGGGGAGCCGCCGAAGAGTTCGACGTTGAAGGGGCCGACGCCAGCGGGGGCTTTTTCACCGGGTTTCAGGCCAAGGCCTTCGAGGAGCTGGGTTCCCTGAATAACGCCCACGCCAAAGTTATCGAAGGTCGCGTAGTAATCGACATTCGCGGTCTTGGTGATCAGGCGGTCATAGGAGATCACGATGGCGCCGCTATCATGGGCCTTCTGGAGAACGTCAGAGAGGGTGGTGCCATCGATGGCGGCAATCACGAGCACCTTGGCGCCCTTGGTGACCATGTTTTCGATCTGGGCCAGCTGGTTGGGGATGTCGTTGTCAGCAAATTGCAGGTCGGTGGCATAGCCCATGGCTTCGAATTCTTTGACCATGCTCTCGCCATCGGAGATCCAGCGGGTAGAGCTCTTGGTCGGCATGGAAATACCAACCAGCAGTTTTTCGCCGGCAGGCGCTTCGGAGGCGGTGGAACCACAGGCGGACAGTACGAGACTGAGCAGCACGAGCACTGCTACTAAGGTGTAGGACACTTTCTTGGACATTCTTACTTCTCCTTGTTTTGATGTTGAAAATGGCTTGGCGTGTTCTTGGGGCAGACTGGAACTATTGCCAGGCATTCCCGTCCGGGAGCGCGCACCCCTAACGCCGATTGGAACGGGGGCGCTTCCTGTTTCAAGATTTTTGTACTCTTCTTGCGTATCACCTCCTTTCAGTTCATTTTCAAATATGGAAATAAAAAGATGGGGTGGAAATAAAACCAAAGATACTACGCGCTTTCGCGGACGATCAGCGTCGGTTGAATGAACTGGGACCGCGACGGAATGGGCTGATTATTCTGCCGCGCCTGGATCATCTCCACGATTCTTTGCACGGCCTCCTCGCCGAGCAGCTGCAGGTCTTGTGAAATTGTCGTAAGGGATGGATAAAAATATGCCGACTCGGGCAGGTTATCGAATCCGATCACCGCCAATTGCTCAGGCACGCGAATGCCCCGGCGATGGGACTCGCGCAAAACGCTCAACGCCATTTGATCGTTGGCGACAAAGATCGAGTCCATGTTGGGATACGCTTCAAGCAGTTGCAGGAACGCTTGTTCGCCGCTCGTCGAGGACCAATTCCCTTCGGTGCAGAATTGCTCGGGCGCATCCAGGCCGGCTTTTTCGAGGGTCTCACGCCAGCCACGTTTTCGTTCTTCCGCTTCCCACCAACTCATCGGACCGGAAATATGTGCCACTCTTTTGCGGCCATTTTCCAGTAAATGCTGGGTAGCCATCACTGCACCCTGATAGTTATCGGTGGCAACGCTTGAAATACCCGTACGTGGTCTCATCGCCAGGAACAATACCGGCACGGGGATACTCTCTGATTGCTCCACCCAATCGTGGTTGTTGCCGATTTCCGGCGCCACCCAGATGATGCCATCCACCTGGCGGGCAAGGAGGGAATCCATTACTTCATTGAGGCTATGTTTTTCGAAATTATCGAGCTCTTTCATCAGCAGCATGTAGCCGAGTTTGTCTGCCTGATCGGCAATGCCGTTGAGTGTGCGCGACGGACCGAGAAATTTCAGTCCGAAGGTAACGACCCCCAGGGTGTAACTGCGCTGTTGGATCAGGCTGCGCGCCAGGGTGCTGGGACGATACCCCAACTGCTCCACCACGGCCTCGACCCGCTGACGGGTCTCCCCAGACACGTAGGAAAACTTGTTCATGACGCGCGAAACAGTTTGCGTGGACACTCCCGCAACCTGTGCTACATCTTTAATGGTTACGCGCTTTTTACGGTCTGAGAGGATCAAGGGTGACACCTTATTCCGGACATGTTATCGATAACATGTTATCGATAACATATTATCAAAATCATGTAACCAAGTCAATAGGATATTCCTCACTGACTTTAATCACCTTTCTGACTTCAATAGCCTCGTACACAGATGGGTTTCCCGGTAGAGGATTTTGTCAAAAACAGCCTGTTTTTTGCAGTTTCGCCCCCAAAATACGGCAAATTTCCCCCCCAGAAAAAAACTGCGCCGCAAAAGGCGACGCAGGGGGGCTTACTTTCTCATCCATGCGGGGCGGAGTTGCGCCACCTGTGGGTAGATCGGGCAATCCGCGGTGTGCGCGCCCGGCAGATAGCCGGTGGACATGAGGAACTCGTTGACGATCTCACCCCCCGTGAAAACGAAAGTCTTTCTGAAGAGTTTTGTCCACTCCTCCTTGCCGAGCGGATGGTGCGCATCCAGCCAGCCTTTGAAGGAGCCGTACTCCCCGCTCAAGTCCAGGATCTTCTGCGCGTTGACGATGGCCGCGTTGACCTTGAGCTGGTTGCGGATGATGCCCGCGTCGGCCAGCAGACGGGCGCGGTCCTGCTCGCCGTAATTGGCAACCGCAGCGAGGTCGAAGCCGTCATAGGCGCGGCGGAAATTGTCCGCCTTCTTGAGGATGGTGACCCATGACAGGCCCGCCTGATTGATTTCAAGGATGAGACGCTCGAAAAGCAGACTGTCCTCCTCCAGCGGAAAACCATATTGCGTGTCATGATAGGTTTTATTCAATGTATCTTCAGGATGGGTAATGCAGTACTCACAGTAGGTGGTCATGGTTTATTTTCCTATCTTACTGCTCATCTGGGGTATTCAAGGGGGACGCACCCACTCCCCCTTTGCGGATGCGTCCTCTGTGGAGAATACGGAATGAAAGCTCACGCCACCCGCAGGGTCGCCTTCAATAGGTCGCGTTCACGCGAGGAGGGGCCGACCAGGATTTCGAACTCGCCCAGCTCGACCAGGCTGCGGCCCTCGGCGTTCACGATCTGGAAGGACTCCCAGGGCAGCTCAATCTGCACGGTCTGCTTCTGGCCGGGCGTGAGGGACACGCGGGCGAAGCCCTTGAGCGCCTTGTCCACCCAGGTGGCCGAGGTCACCACGTCGCTGACGTAGACCTGCACGATCTCGTCGCCGGCGCGCGAGCCGACGTTCTCCACGTCGACGGAGATCACGGCAGCCTGTCCCTGCGCGAGCGTGGAGGAGGCCAGGCGCAGGTTCGAGTAGCGGTATTCCGTGTAGCTCAGGCCGTGGCCGAAGGGGAAGAGCGGCTCCTGCGTCAGGTCGGCGTAGCGATTGCCGTGCTGGCCGCGCACCTGGCTGTAGAAGACCGGCTGCTGCCCAACGTGGACGGGAACCGAGATGGTCAGCTTGCCCGAGGGATTCAACTGGCCGAAGAGCGCCTCGGCCAGGGCGCGCCCGCCTTCCATGCCGGGGTTGAAGGTTTCGAAAATGGCTGCGGCGCGTTTGGCCGAGGGCGGCAGGACGAGCGGCTTGCTGTTGATGAGCACCACGATCAGCGGTTTGCCGGTCTGTTCCAGCGCGTCGAGCAGAGCGACCTGCCCGCCCTGGAGTTCGAGGGTGGCGGTGCTCAAGGTCTCGCCAATGAAGCTCAGGTGGTCGCCCACGACCGCGACGATCACATCCGAGGCCTGCGCTGCGGCGACCGCGGCGGGGATGCCCGAGAGCTCCCCGTCGACGATGGAGCAGCCGCGCTCGTAGCGCACCCCGCAGCCGGCCGGGGCCAGGGCGCGGATGCCATCCAGCACGGTGGCCGTCTTTTCGCGCGGATGCTTACCCGCCTCGGGCGGATGCTGGGACGCGCCCAGCGACCAGTCGCCAAGCTGCTGCAGGTCGTCGTCGGCGTTGGGGCCGATCACGGCGATGGACTTGACCTGCGCTAAATCGAGCGGGAGCAGGCCGTTGTTCTGGAGCAGGATCAGGCTTTGGCGGGCGGCCTCCAGGTTGACGGCGTGGTGGTCGGGGCGGGCGATTTCCACGGCGGCGCGCTCCAGGTCGGGGCGGCGGGGATTCTCAAACAGTCCCATGCGGAACTTGAGCGCCAGCAGGCGGCTGACGGGAGCGTCGATCTCCGACTCGGCCAGACGTCCGCTGCGCACGGCTTCGATGGCGCCCTCATAGAATTGCGGGGTGGTCATCATGATATCGTTGCCTGCGCGGATCGCCATGGTCGCGGCGTCGGCGTAGGTGGCGCAGACCTTTTGCTCATGCACCAGGCGGCCAACGTTGTCCCAGTCGGTGACGAGCACGCCGCGGAAGCCCCACTCATCCTTGAGGACATCGGTCAGCAGCCAGCGGTTGGCGGTCGAGGGCACACCGTCCATCGACTGGTAGCCGGTCATGAAGGTCATCGTCCCGGCGCGGACGGCGCGCTTGAAGGGCGGCAGGAAGTAGCTGCGCAATTTGCGGCGCGAGATGTCGGCCTCGGAGGCGTCGCGCCCGCCCTGGGTCTCGGAGTAACCAGCATAGTGCTTGGCGGTGGCCAGCACGGCCGTCGGGTCGTCGAGGCCCTGCCCCTGATAGCCGCGGATGAACGCCGCGCCGAATTCGCCGATCAGGTACGGGTCCTCGCCGAAGGTTTCACCGGTGCGGCCCCAGCGCAGGTCGCGCGTCAGGCACAGCACGGGCGAGAAGGTCCAGTGGATGCCCGTGGGGGCCATTTCCTCGGCGGTCACGCGCCCGACCTGTTCGAGCAGGGCGGGATTCCAACTGGCGGCCAGGGCCAGCTGGGTCGGGAAGATGGTCGCACCCTTCCAGAACGAGTGGCCGTGGATGCCGTCCTCGCCGATGAGGAGCGGGATGCCGAGACGGTTCTGCGCGGCCAGGTCCATCGCGCGGTCGACCTTCGCGCCGAGGATGTGCAGGATGGAGCCAGGCTGGCGGGTGTTAATGAAGGACAGGTCATCGCTGCGCGCGTCCAACATCATCAACTGCCCGACCTTTTCTTCGAGGGTCATGCGGCCCAACAGGTCGGCGACACGGTCTTCGATGGGCAGAGCGGGATTGCGATAGGCAGGCGCGGAGGAAGAGGGGGAGGGATGGGACATGGGGAATTCCTGAAAGAGGGGATGTACCGGGTTACGGCGGGGGATCGAAATCGTATCCGCAAACGCGGGCAGGGACTATTTTACTTTGAATTGGGCGGCCAAGCCCTGGCTTCAGGGAGAGGACAGGTAAAGGTTGTCAGCTACGGTCACCATGCCAATCCCCTCACCCATCCCCGTCCCTTCCCTCTCCCAAAGAACCGGGAGAGGGAAGGGAGAACAGCAGGACCGGCAGAATCCGCGGCTGGCCGTCCACCTCGCCGACGTGCTGACCGACGACCCGCGCGCCCATTTTCTCGTAAAAGCCAAGCGCGTTGGGATCGGATTCAATCTCCAACACGGAACATCCCAACTCGCGGGCGCGCGCGAGAGCGTGCTCGAACAATCCGCGCCCGACGCCCTGCCCCATGCAGGCGGGCAGCACCCACAGATTCTCCAACTCCGCGCGCGGACCTGCCGTGGTCAGCGAGTAGAAGCCGACAATCTCTTCTTTTATTTTGGCGACGAAGAAATTTGCCCGTTCGAGGTCGGAGGGGGTGAAGGTGAGCAGCGGAGTCCAGAGCTCGATCCAGCGCTCGGGATAACCCCAATGGCGCTTGGCAGCCAGGGCGATCTGGGTGAGGGTCTCGGCTTGGGTGGGGAGGGCTGGGTGGATGTGCATAGAAAATGAATCGCAAAGCCTGCAAAGACCGTGAGAAAAATCCTTGCGAATCTTCGCGGGCTTTGTGGTTATCGATTCTTCCTATGAGTTTGGGCTATCAAATACGCCGATTTCAACATAATACCATTGCGATCCACGCCATGCGAAAAAGCCAATAATGTTCTGAGCAATGCGTGGATTAAGTGCACCCGCACTGCAACATCCATAGTGTGGGATGTCATCATAATCAAGAGGAATAATTACCCCATCGTATGAAACACCGATCTTGCCGTCCATTTTGTAGAAATAGAAAGGCCTGCCATTGATGGTCTGAAAGGCAAAGGATTCTTCATAGCCGTACATTTCATTCACCGATTTTCCATCGATAAATACCTCACCCACATAAAAATACTTCACATCTTGCCCATTTTCGATTTTCTCAAATTTAGCAATTTCAAGCACCCAATGGTCATCATAGACAGCAAGTACACGGATGGGAGACGCGGCGGGAGGGAGATTAATATCTTTTGAAAATAATGCTTGCCCATCGCGAGTAACACCAACAGTGCCTTGAGCACTTCCAGTAAAGAAGGCTGCCAATTTGCTATTGCCCTGCATAACCCACAAAGAGCCCCCACTAACGCCATAATACGATTCAGGCCGAAGGCTCTTCTGATATTCAGCGGCGTGAGCGTCGAGCATTTGCTCTTGAGTGATGCCATCAAGCGGAAGAAGGATCAACGGCTCGATCTCAGGGCGGCTTGCCAGCGGATGTTCCTCGATGCTTAATCCTGAATCCAATACCCAGGGCGTACTTGATGGTAATAGCGTTATTTCTGTTGGAGGCAAAGGAGTCTGGCTGGGTGTCACCGTTGGTGTAATGGTTGGAAGAGGTCCGGCCGGCTCAAGGGTCGGAGTAGTTGTAATATCTGGGCCAGCCGTATTGCAAGCAGCAAGTAAAAAGCACACACAGAGCATGAGAAATCGTTTCATCGTCCCTCCAGCAGGCTTTCTGCAAAATCTTATTTTCTGGTAGTGGTTGGAGTCATGATCCACCCAGTAGCTTATTCCAACCACTACCTTTTGTTTATTGTGTCTTACCCCACCATGCGGATCTCGCGCGGCATGTCGCTCAGGGATTCGGCGCCCGATTCAGTGACAACCAAGTTGTCTTCGACGCGCACGCCATTGCGGTCGGTCAGGTAGATGCCAGGCTCGACGGTGTAGGCCATGCCTGTTTCAAGCAATTGCATGTTGTCGCCGCGCATGTACGGGTCCTCGTGGCCTTCCATGCCGATGCCGTGACCGGTGCGATGCGTGAAGTATTTGCCGTAGCCCGCCGCTTCGATCACGTCACGCGCGGCCTTGTCGACGGCGGCACACGGAGCGCCAGGTTTGCCCGCGGCGCGTCCTGCGGCGTTGGCCTGCTGCACGATCTGGTGAATCTTGCGGCATTCATCGTCCACTTCGACCACGGCAAAGGTGCGCGTCAGATCCGAGATGTAACCGTTCCAGGCCGCGCCCCAGTCGATGACCAGCAGGTCGCCGACTTGCAGTTTGCGGTCGGACGGCGATGCGTGCGGGTTGGCGGCGTTGGGTCCGCCCGAGACGATGGGCGCGAAGGGCAGTTCCGAATCGGAGCCGTGTCGCAGCAACTGCATGACCAGTTCCGCGGCGACCTCGCGCTCAGTCATGCCGACCTTGATGAGCGGCAGGGTGGCTTCGAGTCCGTCCTGGGCGATCTTGACAGCGCGGCGCATCGACTCTACCTCGTCCGCGTCCTTACGGATGCGCAGGGCGGCCAGCGCGTCGGACGCGTCGGGGAAGTCCGCGTGCGGGGCGCCCGCCTGGACGTGGCGGTACTCCAACAGGCGCAGGTTGCGCGGCTCGATGCCGATGCGCTTGCCGTCCAGGCCCAGCGAATGAAGCGCCTGGCGGAAGACGCCGTCCCATTCGGTGGGAATCTCGCCGTAGGCGAAGGCTTGCACCTTGTACGGGAACAGGCCCACCTTGGGCAATTCCAGTTCGGGCAGGATGATGACGGGGTCCTGACCGGGCGCGACCACCAGCACGACGGGGCGTTCCATCAGGTGGAAATTCAGGCCAGTCAGATACTTCAGGGTGGGACCCGGGTTCAGGACTACGGCGTCCAGGCCCGAGGCTTGCAGCGAAGCGGTGAGTCTTTCGAGGCGGGAAAGGGTCATGCGGACATCTCCTATTTTATGTGATGGCGGCGGGTAAATCCGAGGGTGAGGTAGGCATCCACCAGCGCGGGGAAGAGCGCGTCAAAGCCGCCCACCAGTCGAAACCACCAGGGCAGAACCAGGCTGCGGCGCGGACGGCGGGCCAGGTCGACCACGCGGCGGGCCACGTACGCGGAGGACAGGCGGGTGCTGGTGATGCGCTTGAATTTCCTTTGCGCGGAGGCGCTGCCCGTGTGCAGATTGAACTCGGTGTCGGCGGGGCCAGGGTAGACGCCCGAGACGTGGATGCCGAACGGCATGACCTCGCGGCGCAGGGAGTCGGTGAAGGCGCGCACGCCATGCTTGGTGGCCGAGTAGACGGTATACAGCGGCGCGGCGATCAGCCCCGCCACCGAGGACATGTGGATGATGTGCCCCGCGCGGCGTTCGAGCATGTGCGGCAGAACGGCGCGCGTGACCAGCATCAGTCCTATCAGGTTGACCTGCACCTGGGTTTCGATGTCGCGGACAGGATCGAGGTTCTCGAACCAATCGAGGCGGCCGAAGCCCGCGTTGTTGAACAGGATATCAATTTGGCCGTACAGGTCGAGAGTGGACTGCACCATGCTGTCGATCTCGGCGCGGTCAGTCACGTCCACGGGGACGACCAGCGCCTCCCCGCCCGCCTGCTGGATCGACTCGGCCAGGGCCTGCAAACGGTCGATGCGGCGCGCGGCCAACACCAACTTGCAGCCCTGCGCGGCGAACAAACGGGCCGCATCCTCGCCGAAACCCGACGACGCGCCTGTAATGAGTACGACTTTGTCCTTGAGGTGGGTCATGGTGTTGTGAAGAATATTATACCCAAACGCTTTGGCAGGCTCCGTGCAAAATGTTGTTTTGAAAATCATGGCAAAGACACCCTTGCTCGCAGTATCGTTTTCTGATATTATTTTATTGTGGATAGCAAACACCGTAAAACCCTTGAAGCCATTTTCGAGAAGCCAGAGCAAGCAAACATCCTTTGGCGTGATGTCGAATCTTTATTCACCGCTTTGGGCGCTGAAATTTCAGAAGGCAATGGCTCAAGAGTTCGCGTCGCTTTGAAAGGTGTTCGCGCTGTTTTTCACCGTCCGCATCCACGCAAGGAAACAAACAAAGGAGCAGTCAAGTCTGTGCGTCGCTTTCTCGAAGCGGCAGGAGTAAAGCCATGATGGAATATAAAGGTTATATCGGTAAAATTGAAATTGACGATGAAGTGGGCATTTTGTATGGGGAAGTCATAAATGTCCGCGATGTGATTACCTTTGAAGGCACATCCGTCGAAGAAGTTCAACTGGCTTTTCATGAGTCAGTGGATGATTATTTAGAATTTTGCGCTCAACGTGGCGAGTCTCCAGAAAAACCCTTTTCAGGCAGGTTTGTTTTGCGTTTGCCCGAAGAACTACATCGCAAAGCATATATTCAAGCAAAATTGAAAGACAAGAGTCTGAATAGTTGGGTTACAGAAGTCTTGCAGTCTGCTCTTGATGGTAAGTAGAGTCTTGCAGAACAAAACGCCAGCCAACACAGCGCGGACTGGACGCTGGGGATTCTGCGACATTTTTGAGCATCTCGCGCAGCGTGGCTTCGAGTCGCTTCGCGTCCTGCTCCCAAGCAGAATCCACGCCTGGCTGCGCGCAGGTCAATGTCAAGGTGTTGGGCGCTTCGTGATAACCAAAAGTATCAAAAAATCAGGCAGGTGATTTCTCATGGATATACTCAAATCCGTACAAAAAGATTATGCAATTATCAATAAAGCCGCTGGAGAATTTCTGTATAAACTTTCAGGCAATAATATCAAGAAAGATATTACTTTAGCAGCCGAAATGTCTGGTCTAAAATTATTACGAACATCAAAGGTCGACCTTTCGCAGGTTGCGCCAGGCGTTATTCTTCTTGGGGCAATCCCTGATGAAACTTATAAAATTATGGATAGATTTATTATGGGTTGGGCGATTAGCAATTGGATAAATCCTTTAGGTGTTGGTAAGGTCAACATCCCTGACGATGTAAAAGATTATCTGCCGGAAGTTACGCAACTTGAAATTCCTTTTGCCGATATTTGCGAACAAAATTCTATTAATAACGACTATTATCCGTTTGTCGCCGCATCTGCTGCGCTAAAACTTGTTCTTGCAGGAAAGAAAATGAAACTCTTGGACGCAAAAATTGGTCTTGCGATGGTCTTGTATCATATAATATCTGGAAGCAAAACTGTTCCGAATCAAACGTATCATTAACGTGTGTGTGCGCCTACCGATAAATCGCACCGACCAAGGCTTGGACAGGAAATTGTTTGAAAAGACGGCACCTACGGCGAGAATTTCGCACAGCGTGGATTCGAGTCGCTTTGCGTCCTGCTCCCAAGCAGAGTCCACGCCCGGCTACACGCAGGTCAATGCCAAGGCGTTGGGCGCACATAGGAAAATGCAGATGGAAGAACTGATACAAAGAATCGAACAAGTGGCATCAGAAACACAATTCTCGGGGGTGATCTCGATATTTAAAGATTCATCAGCTCTCCATACTAAGGCATATGGATATCGAGATATCAAGAACCATCTGCCAAATACCACCAGTACGGTCTTTGGAATTGCGTCGGGTACAAAGTTCTTTACGGCTCTTGGAATTGGTGTACTGATCGACCAGGGTCTCCTATCTTTGGATACGACCATCAGCGAAATCTCTCAAGAATATACGAGCTTTATCGATGAAGATGCAACGATTCAACACTTACTCACCCACACCTCAGGTATTTATGATTATTACGATGAGGAAATCGAGCCAGACTTCGAGAATTTTTTCGTGGAGATTCCGTGGTACAAGCTGGAAACACCTTCAGACTACTATCCACTATTCAAGGGGCATAGCGCGAAATTTCGCCCTGGTGAGAGATACTCCTACTCCAACGGTGGATTTGTTTTGTTGGGGATGCTGATCGAAAAATTAACCGGCAGCCTTTATAGAGATTTCATCCGTGAACATGTTTTGCAGGTAGCAAACATGCATCGATCTGGTTTCTATGCCTTCAATGATCTTCCTGAAAACACAGCAAATGGCTATCTAGAGAATCGAAGAACAACCAACATCTACCACCTGCCACTACGAGGCGGTGGAGATGGAGGAATGTATACGACAACAGATGATCTCCGCGTTTTTTGGGACAGTTTGTTTTCGCATCGCATCCTTTCTACCGAACTCACGGCGACCTTCCTAAAAACGCACCATACTTTCGACACCGCTAGCGGATATGGTTACGGAGTCCAGAAGCGTCTCGATGATAGCATGTTTGCGATTGTGGGTGGCGACGCTGGCGTCGGATTTGACTCTCGCCATATTGTTCCAGAGAGCTTGACGATTAATATTCTCTCGAATATCACCAATGGAGAAGAAGAAATGAGAGACTTAATCCTGAGTTATTGCTAGTGCCCACATTCCGCACTTGCGTTTGGTAACCCGAATATACGGGTGAGGTGAGCGTTTTTTGCAAGCAAACGCCCTATCTTGGATGTCTACAGACGGGAAAAATTGTTTATTTTCGATGATTCTGTCCATACTACGCAGGCACTGGGTTTTAATCCTTCGTGCCTCCGTGGTTATCTCTTAAAAAGAACAGCGTCAGGTTTCACCTCCCCAAACTTTGTTCGGCCAACCTTGCGAAGGTTCGATTATTGTCAACCCAGCGATGGCAAGCACGCTATTCTTCGCAGCAATCCATCTGGAAGCAGCCATAACCTTCACAAGGTTCAAGCCCGTGAAAAGTCCCCGACACCAAGATTAAAACATTCTCAGCGTGGCTTCGAGTCGCTTCGCGTCCTGCTCCCAAGCAGAGTCCACGCCTGGCTGCGCGCAGGTCAATGTCAAGGTGTTGGGCAGACCCATAGGTAAACGCAGTAAAATCTGAGTATGTCGAAAATATTTCCCGCCATCATCGCGATTTTCTTTTTCCTGGCTTCCTGTTCAATTCGCCAAAGTCCAGACTCGGAACAGGCGGCAGAATCAGAGATTTATACAGAAATATTCCGTAACGACTTTTCCCCGGATGGAAAAGGCATTTACTGTGAGAATATAGACTTGGTTGTCAATTCAATAACTGATAATCGTCGGTTTGAGAAATATGATTGGCAATGGGCAAGCAAGGCATTTCCACAGATTAAGCGAGAAACATGGGATGATTTTGTGCAAGCAAATTCTCAGCCGCTTCCTTTTCCAAACGATTTGAATTTCGGTTGCAAATATTCATTACGGGATTTGGAACAAAATCCACGTGATTGGGCTACAGAATCTTCCCTAATGATTTACTCTTTCTCACAGATAGGATTCGATTCGAGCAAGAAGCAGGCTTTTGTATCTCGCTTCGTTTCTTTTGCTCATTCTGGAAATGGAGTGGTATATTTCCTTGAACTGGTTGATGGACATTGGAATGTTACAAAGGCAGTAGAAGTATTCAGGGTCGATTATGATTAAGGAAATTTTGCCTAATAAAGCATACATCTGACCCTTCGACTGCGCCGCACAAAGCTGCCCTGCGACCAACGGGAGTGTCGAAGAGAGCGTGCGGCTCCGCTCAGGACGAAATGTGACGCTGGCAAAGTAGACCCGTCAAAATCAAACTACGCAGGCACTGGGTTTTAATCCTCCGTGCCTCCGTGGTTATCTCTTAAAAAGAACAGCGCCCTGCATTGGGCGCTGTTCTTTCTCCGTTACTCCTCCCCCTCCTCGCGCGGCTGTTTGCGCGGGCGGGGTGGTTCGAGGACGGGTTCCGCGGCCAGGGCCACGGCCAGGACCTCGTCCATGTGTTTGACGGGGACGATCTTCAGTTCGGCCTTGGCCTGCTTGGGCAGGTCAACCAGGTCCTTCAAGTTCTTCTCGGGCAGGATGACGGTCTTGAGTCCCGCGCGGTGGGCGGCCATGACCTTCTCGCGCACGCCGCCGATGGGCAGCACGCGTCCGCGCAGGGTGATCTCACCCGTCATACCGACGTGCCGCGAAACGGGACGCCCCGTCAGCGCGGAGATGATAGCCGAGGCCATCGTGATGCCCGCCGACGGTCCGTCCTTGGGGATGGCGCCCTCGGGCATGTGGACGTGGATGTCCATGCGCTCGAAGACCTCCAGGTCGATGTTCAGCGAGGCGGCGCGCGAACGGATGTAGGTCAACGCAGCCTGGGCGGATTCCTGCATGACCTCGCCCATCTGGCCGGTCATTTGCATGGTGCCCTTGCCCTCCAGCACAGCCACCTCGACCGGCATGATGATGCCGCCGTCCTCGGTCCAGGCCAGGCTGGTGGCGACGCCCACCTCGTCCTGCACCTCGGCTTCGGGCGGGAAGACCTGCTGCGGGCCGAGGAATTTCTCCATGTGTTCGCGCAGGATGGCGGTCGGGAATTTCTTGCCTTCGGCTTTGAGTCGCGCCACCTTGCGGCAGACCCGTCCGATCTCGCGCTCCAGGTTGCGCACGCCCGCCTCGTAGGTGTACTCGCGAACGATGCGGCGAATGGCGTCCGCTTCGAAGGTCACGCCCAGCTCGTCGATGCCGTTCTCCTCCAACTGGCGCGGGATCAGGTAACGGTTGGCGATCTCGAGCTTTTCCTCCTCGATGTAGCCGGGGAACTCGATCAACTCCATGCGGTCGAGCAGGGCGGGCGGGATGGTCATCAGCGAGTTGGCCGTGGTGACGAACATGACCTTCGAGAGGTCGAAGGGCATTTCGAGGTAGTGGTCGCTGAAGGCGTTGTTCTGTTCGGGGTCGAGCACTTCCAGCATGGCCGACGACGGGTCGCCGCGGAAGTCCGAGCCGAGCTTGTCGATCTCGTCCAGCATGAAAAGCGGATTGGCGCTGCCCGCCCGCTTCATGGTCTGAAGAATGCGCCCGGGCAGCGCGCCGATGTAGGTGCGGCGATGCCCGCGGATCTCGGCCTCGTCGCGCACGCCGCCCAGCGAGACGCGCACGAACTTGCGTCCGAGCGCCTCGGCAATGGAGCGTCCCAGCGAGGTCTTGCCCACGCCGGGCGGGCCGACGAAGCACAGGATCGGCTGGCGTTCCTTCTTGGGCTTGAGCGAGCGCACCGCAATGTATTCGAGGATGCGCTCCTTGGCCTTCTTGAGGCCGTAATGGTCGCGCTCCAGGACCTTGGCCGCGTTCTTCACATCCAGGTTATCGGCCGTGGAATTCGTCCATGGCAGGTCGAGGATCCAGTCGATGTAGGTGCGGATGATGCTGACCTCGGGCGCCATGGGCGGCATCTGGTTGAGACGGTCGAGCTCCTTCATCGCCACGGCCCGGGGTTCCTCGGGCAGGTTGGCGGCCTCGATCTTGGTCTTCAACTCGGCCGCGTCGCGCGTGAAGATGTCGCCTTCGCCCAGCTCGTTCTGGATCTGCTTCATTTGCTCGCGCAGGTAAAACTCGCGCTGGCTGCGGTCGACCTCGTTCTGCACCCTGGCGTGGATCTCGTCCTCGAGTTCGAGCACGTCCACCTCCTGGGCCAGGATGGTGTTCAGGTGCTGGAGGCGGCTCTTCGGGTCGAGCATCAACAACAGGGCCTGCTTGGTGTCATAGGTTAGCGAGAGTGAGGTGGCGATCATGTCCGAGAGCCAGCCCGGCTCCGATATGTTCAAGGCGAACAGGTGCGCCTCTTCGGGGATGGAGCGGTCGAGCTGCACACAGCGGTCGAACAGGTCGAGAGCGGTGCGCATCTGCGCCTGGGTCTGGCGGTCGGCCGTGGTCGGCTCGAAGATGACCCGCGCGCGCGCCTTGAGGTACGGCTGGGTCTTGACGAATTCGACGATCTCCAAACGGCGGCGTCCCTGCACGAGCGCGGAGTACGAGCCGTCGGGCATTTGCAACAACCGCCCCACCGCCATCTCAACACCCACGGGCAGGAAGTCGTCCACGCCGGGGTTTTCGAGTTCGGGATCCTTCTGCGTCAGGCCGATGACGGTCTGATCCCGGCGCTGGGCATCCTGCACCGCCAGCAGCGAGCCTTCGCGGCCCACAAAGATCGGCGTGACCATGCGCGGGAAGATGACCAGGTCGCGCAGCGGCAGCACCACCGCCTCGATCAACCCATCCGCCCCCACCTCGCGGTTCGGGATGCGGTACAGTTCCTCGGTGCGCTGGGAAAGCGCCAGGTTGAAATTATCTTCTTCTTCGTCGTCGTTCCAGTCGTTTGGGTTCATATGAGTCCTCTGTCATTGCGAAGAGGCTGTAAGCCGACGAAGCAATCCCCGTATAAACGGAGATTGCTTCGGGCGAAGAGCACCGCCCTCGCAATGACATACTAATAATATTTTTTCCACGCCGCCATGACTTCGGCGGTCACGAACATCGAGCCTGCGGATAACACTATGCTACCATCTTTTTCGGACAATTCCAACGCCCGCGCCAAAGCCGCCTCGACGGGTGTCACCGCCTCGCTCTGGACCCCAGCCTGGTCGGCCAACCCCTGGATTTTCCCAGGCTCCAGCGCCCGCGGGTGATTCGCGCGCGTCACGATCAATCGCTCGATCTTCGGCTGCATTTCGCGGAACATGCCCGGGATGTTCTTGTCCTCGGATGCGCCGAAAATGAGATATACCTTTTTGCCAGGGAAATAGGTTTCGAGCGTCTCGCGCAGGCGGGCGAACGAGTCATCGTTGTGAGCCGAGTCGAAGATCACGGGCGGCTCACGGCGGACAACCTCGAAGCGGGCAGGCCATTTTACCTGAGCAAAGCCGCGTTGGATAGCCTCATCAGGGATTTTCAACCCGCTGACTTTGAGCGCCGCATAGGCCGTGGCCGCGTTGACGAGTTGGTGGCCGCCGAGCAGGGGAAGGGTTATCAACAATCCTTCGTCCTGAGCGGAGCGACCGCCAGGGAGTGCAGTCGAAGGATGGGTTATCAAATCTCCTCTTCCTTCGCTTCCCTGCCCTTCGACTACATTCCTCGCTTCGCTCGTCATTCCGCTCAGGGCGAAAATCTGCCCCTCCAGCGTGTGATGGACTGGCTCGAAGGTCACATCCTTACCCACCAGGGTAACTTCTGTGTTCTTCAAATTGGCTACGCGCAGGAGAACTTCGAGCGCCTCATACTTTTGCGGCGCGGAGACCACGGGCACACCGTCCTTGATGATGCCTGCCTTCTCGCCCGCGATCTTGGCCAGGGTGTCGCCCAGCACAGTCATGTGATCCATCGAGAGCGAGGTGATGACCGACACGCGCGGAGTGACCACGTTGGTCGCGTCCAGCCGTCCGCCCAGGCCGACCTCGAAAACGGCCGCCGTGCAGCCCTGTTTGGCAAAGGCCAGGAAGGCCAGCGCCGTGGTGATCTCGAAGGTGGTCAGCTTCTCGACCTGCGCCACGAAGGGCTTGACCTCCTCGACCAGATCGATCAGCATCTGGTGCGAGATCGGCTGCCCGTCGATTTGAATCCGCTCGGCGTAGTCCAGCAGATGCGGCGACGTGTACAATCCCGTCTTGTAGCCCGCCGCCTGCAACGCCGACGCGCACAGCGCCGACGTCGACCCCTTCCCCTTCGTCCCCGCCACGTGAATGATGGGATACGCCTGGTGCGGATTTCCCAGCAGGTTCAGCAGCGCGAACATGCGATCGAGGTTGAATTCAGCCCTGGCGATCTCCGAGGCTTGTCTCAGGCTATAATCAATGTAAGAATACAGGTAATCAAGGGCGAGGTTATAATTTTGTTCAGTGTCCATGGAAGAGATTGTAATGGGTGATTGGGAATTGGTAAATTGGGAATCGGGAGGCGGATTCGGGGAGTTGGGTTTGGGAGTTGGCAGGATGGGAAGTTCAAAAAGACGATACGAGGAAAAATGAAGTTCGACAATTCAAAGAATTTACTGCTGTTTGTAAAAATAGCGCTGGGAATACTTTTGGGAGGCTTTTTCCTGCCATCCTTTTTGCCAAAATCGGATGCTGTCTCGGACTTCTGGGTCAGAGTATTTTTAGCAGCCTTCATCATTACGATATTAAATCCATTTCCAAAAACGATGCGCGAATTAGGGCGCATTTTTCTCCATCCAACAGTGTTGCCAACATATCTGAGTTTCTTATGGCCAGCGCTCATCTTTTTGATCATCCATTACACCAACGCCAATATTGACTTTAATGGTTTTCTATTGTGGATATGTGTGCCAGTCCTATTCTTGAACGGATGTAGCGGCTTTTTTATGTACCAGCGAGATGAATATATAGGCCGACACCCGATCCTTTCAATCCTTTTTAATGGCGCCCCTGCAAAACCAATGGGAGCTTTTTTCATGGTTGTTTCTTGGGGAACAGCCTTGTTATTGATAATCGCTGTTGCCTTGCATTGGTTCTAAAAAAAATGATGCCGACCCTGAATTGAGTTGCTTGACAGTCCTTTGTACAAATTGTACAATTTGTACAGTTCGTACGAAGGAGTAGAAAATGTCCAATATTACTGTTAAAAGCAGCGAGGCCCGCACCCGCTTTCGCGACCTGCTCGATCAGGTGTTGGCGGGCAAGGGGGATGTGATCATCGAACGCAACGGCAAGAGCGTGGCGGTGCTGATTCCCGCCATCGATTACGCAGAATTCCAGCAACAGATGGAGGAATTTCGTGCGGTACGTGAAGCCGCCGCCGCCTATGAAGAGTGGAAGCGCGACCCGTCTGTGGCTCGCGCCTGGGATGAAGTCGATGACGAGTTGGAAGGCAGCGGAGAAGTAAAATGACCGAGCCTGGGGGCTGGAAACTCATCATCCATCGCAAGGCAGAAAAGGCGCTCAAGCGTCTGAATGGCAGCATTCTGGAACGTATTCGCCTTGCCATCCGCGAGCTAAAAAACGATCCGCGTCCGCAGGGATATAAGAATATCTTGGGCTACGAAAATCTGTATCGAATCCGTGTCGGCGAATGGCGCATCATCTACGCCATCGAAGACGAACAACTAATCATTCTCGTCCTTGAAATTGGCCCACGCGGGGGCGTATACCGCGAATCAAAATGATTGCCACCCTCACCTTTCACCTGCACCTGCCCGCCTGTTTCTCCCTCAAGGACAAGCGCGGACGCATCAAGCCGTTGATGTCCCGTCTGCGCTGTGAGTTCAACGTCTCGGTGGCGGAGATGGATTTGCAAGACAAATGGAGCGAGGCGGTCATCGGCTGCGCCATGCTCAATTCGGACAAAATTGTGCTGGAACAATCCCTGCAAAGTGTGGCAAAATGGGTGGACGCGAACTGGACAGATGGGGATGTCTGGGATACGAAAATCGAAATCATCTAACCCGTTGAACGTTAAACGTTTAACGTTCAACGAAATAAAGGAGACACAATGGACTTAGGACTCAAAGACAAACGCGCCCTGGTCACCGGCTCTTCCCGCGGACTGGGCTACGCCACTGCGTTGGCGCTTGCAAAAGAAGGCTGCAAGGTCGCCATCAACGGGCGGGACGCAGCCAGGATTCAAGCCGTGGCTGAGAAGCTGCAAAAGGAAACAGGCGCGCAGGTCATTGGGCTGGCGGGGGATGTGAGCCTGCCTGAGATGCCCGCGAAGCTGGTCGCACAGACCGTGGAGGCCTTCAGCGGGCTGGACATCCTCATCACCAACGCGGGCGGACCTCCGCCCGGGGGCATCGACACGCTCGACGAGGCCGCCTGGCAAAAAGGCGTGGACCTGTGCCTGATGCTGCACGTGCGGCTGATCCAGGCCGCCCTGCCCCACCTGCGCAAGTCGTCGGCGGCCAGCATCCTGACCGTCACGTCGATGTCGGTCAAGCAGCCCATCGCCAACCTGCTGCTCTCGAACAGCATCCGCGCGGGGACGATCGGCCTGACCAAGTCGCTGGCGCTCGACCTGGGGCGGGAGGGCATCCGCGTCAACTCGATCCTGCCGGGCTGGACGGAAACGGAACGGGTCACAGAGTTGATGACCGCCCGCGCAACGGCGAACAAGTCCACGGTCGAGGAGGAGATCCGCAAGCAGTCGGAGCAGAGTCCGCTCGGGCGGTTGGGGCATCCCGAAGAGTTCGCCAACGCCGCCGCCTTCCTCGTTTCCCCGGCCGCATCCTACATCACGGGCGTGATGCTAAACGTGGACGGCGGGATGTACAAGGGCACGATGTAATTTACGATTGACGATTTGCGATTGATGATTGGAGACATCATGCACACTTGTTTGAATTGCGACCGCACTGAAGAACAAATTCCCCTGCTGAACCTGAACTTCAAAGGTGGGGAGCAGCACATCTGCCCACAATGCCTGCCGCTGTTGATCCACAAGCCGCAGGTGCTGGCCGAGAAGCTGCCCGGCATGGAAGTCACGCCGCCCGCCGAACATTAGGCCATGAATAAACTTTCCAAGCTGAGCCGTAACGCGCTCATTGTCGGGTTCTTCTTCCTTATTGATAAGATCCTGGCCTTCGTGCGCGCGGGCATCATCTCGCGGCAGTATGCCGATTCGGTGGAGATGCTCGACACGTTCAATGCCGCCAACAACCTGCCCGACGTGTTGTTCGCCCTGATCTCGGGCGGCGCGCTGGCGATGGCGTTCATCCCCCTGTTGACCGAGTATCTGACCCGCAAGGATCGCGCCGCGGCCTGGGACCTGTTCTCGCGCGTGGCCAATGTGGCCTTCCTGGTGACGGGTTCCTTCGCGCTGGTCATCGCCATCTTCGCCCAACCAATCGTGGACGCGGAGCTTGGCATCGCGCCCGGCTTTGGCGCCGAACAGCGCACCCTGCTGGCCGACCTGATGCGCCTCAACCTGCTTGGCACGATCATCTTCTCGATCAGCGGCCTGGTAATGGCCTCCCTGCAGGCCAACCAGCATTTCATCCTGCCCGCCCTGGCGCCGACCATGTATAACATCGGGCAGATCTTCGGGGCAATCTTCCTGGTGCCGAAGTATGGCATCCACGGGCTGGTGTACGGGGTCGTTATCGGGGCGGCGATGCACCTGCTCATTCAAATCCCCGGCCTGTTCAAGTTTGGATTCCGCTGGACGCCCTCCCTCGACCTGCGCAACTCGGGCCTGATCGAGGCTCTCAAATTGATGGCTCCGCGCCTGCTGACGATGGGCGGCATCCAGCTCATCGTGCTGGCGCGCGACAACCTGGCCTCGCGCCTCGACCAGGTCGGCGCAGTCACGTCGATGACCTACGGCTGGATGGTCATGCAGGTGCCCGAGACGATCATCGGGACGGCGCTGGCCACCGCCCTGCTGCCGACCATCTCCGAATACGCCGCGCGCGGAGATTGGACCCGCTTCCGCGAGACCATCGAGAAGGCGCTCCAGTTCCTGATCGCCGTGACCCTGCCCATCGCGGCCGTGATGGCGGCGGGCATCCATCCGCTGGTGCGGGCGGTCTTCGGCTTCGACGAGGCTGGCACCGCCCTGTTGACAGCCTCCACCCGCGCCTACCTGCTCACCCTGACCGGCTTCGTCATCCACGAAGTGGCGGCGCGTTCGTTCTATGCCCGCAAGGAACCGCTGTACCCGCTGTATGCCGTCGGGCTGCGGCTGGTCATCTTCCTCGGCATTGGCATCACGGCCGTGACCTTCTTCAAGGATATCGGCGCCCCCCTCATCGCCTTCGCCGAGATCGCCGTGCTGATCGAGGCCATCGTCCTGTTCACCTGGCTGTCCAACCGCACCCACGAGCCAATCCGCGTGGGCGGAGCGGTGGCCAAGGGTCTGGTCGCGGCCCTGGTCGGGGGGGCAATCTCCTACCTGCTGGCGCTGTACATCCCCGGCTCCGCGGTGTTGACCGCCCTGCTGGGCATGAGCATCGGCGGATTGGTCGCTTTGGCGCTGGTCTGGCGCGAGGCGCGCCTGCTCTTCAAGCTGTAGACCTGGAGTATAATCGCGCTCATGTCCGAAACCACCGAAAGCACACAACCCATCAAAGTCAAAAAACCATCCCGCTGGCTGGGAAATCTCCTATCCGTGCTGGGGGTGGTGGCCCTGCTGGCCATCAGCACGTATGGCGGGTATCAACTCGCCATCGGTGACCGCCAGGCCGCCTCTGAAAGCGTCATCACCCAGCAACTGACCGAGCAATTCCAATATGCGCTGGTGGACATCCAGTTCGGCCGCTACGAGGCCGCCAAACAGCGCCTGGAATTCATCATAAGCAACGACCCGAATTACCCGGGCGCCTCCCAAAAGCTGACCGAGATCCTGGTCATGCTGACCGTTCCCACCCCCACTTCCACGCCGCCGCCGTCTCCCACCCCCAACCCGACCGGTGCTGAAGGCATCTTCACCCAGGCCCAGCAATTGGTTGCGGCCAAGGACTGGGTCAACGCCCTGGTCGCCCTGGACGAGGTGCGCAAGGCCGACCCCGGCTACAAGACCGGCCAGGTGGACGGCATGTACTATTTCGTCCTGCGCAACTACGGCTATGACCTGATCGTCCAACAGGGCAACCTGGAGGGCGGCATCTACGAATTGACCCTGGCCGAGCGGTTTGCCCCGCTGGACAAGAACGCCAACGGCCTGCGGGAGGGCGCGCGCGCCTACCTGGTCGCCTCCAGTTTCTGGGGCGTAAACTGGGAGGAGGCGGTGAATTACCTGAGCCAGGTGTACTCGGGCTGGCCCGGCATGTGGGACGGCACGATGACTGCCAGCCAGAGGTATTACTACGCCTCCATGCGCTACGGCGACTGGCTGTTCGAACGCGACGAGATGTGCAAGGCCGTAGTCCAATTCCAGAATGCCTCGACCATCGGCAGCCTGGACGATGTGGCCTCGAAGCACTTCAACCAGGCCTACCAGAGTTGCTACCCGCCCACACAGATCCCGACGGAAATTCCGACCGAAGTGCCAACCTCGGTCCCAACTGAAATCCCAAGCGAACAGTAGCAGAGCCATGCCAGCCATTCCCTTTTGGGCGCTGGGGCTGATCTACTGGCTGCACATGCTCGCCACTGTGGCGTGGATCGGCAGCCTGATCGCGATCTCGATCCTGTTCCTGCCCGCCATTCGGCAGACACTCAAACCATTCGATCAACTGGCCGTTTTGGCGGCAATGCAAAAGCGGCTGGAACCGATTGCCTGGTTCAGCATGGGATTGCTGGCCGCCACGGGCCTGTTCCAGTTGAGCGCCAACCCGCATTATGACGGCTTCCTCTCCACCAGCGGACAGTGGTCCATCGCCATCCTGGTCAAGCACTCGCTGTCGGTGGTGATGGTGGTGGTCAGCGCCATCCAGACCTGGGAGGTGCTCCCTGCCATCCACCGCGGACTACTGCGCGCCGAGAAAGCCGACCCGGGGGAATTGGCGCGCCTGCAACGGAGGGAAAACCTGTTGCTGCGCATCAACCTGTTGCTCTCCGCCCTGATCCTGGCGGCCACCGCCCTGGCCCGAGCCTCATAGGGAATACAGAACGCCCAACCTTCACGGTTGGGCGTTCTGTATGCTGATCATTCGCGCTGAGCGGAGGGGCGGCGCTCTTCCGCCCCGTAGTCGAAGCGCAAGGGTTCCAAAAATGGTTTGGTTCCAAGCCACCCCGCCCTTCGACTGAGCTGCGCACAGAACGCGCGGCTCCGCTCAGGGCGGACAGTGGGCAGGCATTAGATTCGAATCGGTCCCTTGTCCAGCACACCGGTCAGGTCGTAGGCCATCGCGCCCGTAATGCGGACGGGAACGATCTGCCCGATTTTGGCCTTGCCCTCGATCAGCACCAGGCCGTCGATCTCGGGCGCGTCGCGGTAGGAACGCCCAATCGAGATGCCGTTATCGAAGCCTTCGACCAGCACGTCCAGCGTTTTGCCGACGTAGGACTGGTTGACCTGCAAGGAAATATTCTGCTGCAATTCCATCAGGTGTTCGTAGCGTTCCTGCTTGACCTCGGCGGGGATCGGGTCGCCGAGCGGCTCGGAGGTGGTGCCAGGCTCGAACGAGAACTGGAAGGTGCCCACACGGTCGAAACGCGTCGCCTCGACAAAATCCACCAGCGCCTGGTATTCCTCGTCCGTCTCGCCCGGATAGCCGACGATGAAAGTGGTGCGGATGGACAAATCCGAAATCTTCGCGCGCATCTTCGCCAGCGTGTTATGCACCCATTCGATGTTGGCGGGACGCTTCATGCGCGCCAGTGTCTTCGGGTGCGCGTGCTGGAGCGGCATGTCGAGGTAGGGCAGCACCTGTTTCTGCGAGGCCATCACGTCGATCAGGCGGTCGGTGACGTAGCCCGGGTAGGCGTACATCACGCGGATCCAGTCCAGGTCGGGGACCTGGGTCGTCAGGGCTTCGAGCAGCGCCGCCAGCCCGTCCTTCATGCCCAGGTCGTGGCCGTAATCTGTCGTGTCTTGCGCGATCAGGATCAGCTCGCGGATGCCGTCATCGCGCAGGCTTTTGGCCTCCGCGATGATTGTCTCCAGCGGACGGCTGACGGCCGTGCCCTTGATGAGCGGAATGGCGCAGAAGGCGCACGGACGGCGGCAGCCATCCGCCACCTTGAGGTAGGCGCTGGCCCCCGCAATCGAGGCGCGCAGTGCGCCGCCTTCGTCCGCGCCGACGGTGGCCGCCTCTGGCAGGTGATAGAGCGGCTCGGGGTGCGGCCCTGCGCGCAGTTCGCGCACGACCTGCACGATGTCCATCCAGCGGCGGGTGCCCAGCACCCCATCCACGCCGGGGACCTGCTGCGCCACCTCCGCGCCGTAGCGCTGGGTGAGGCAGCCCGCCGCGATCAGCACCTGGCCGTCGCGTTTGCCGCCGGCCAGCTCGCGCAGCACGTTGAAGGATTCCTGCTTGGCGGGACCGATAAAGCCGCAGGTATTCACGATCAGCACGCTGGCGCGGCCGGGATCGTCCACCATGCGGTAGCCGTCGTTCAAAAGCAGCTGCGCCATCGAATCAGAGTCAACGGTATTTTTGGCGCAGCCCAGGGAAACAAGGTGAAAGGTATTTTTCGACAAGAGTGAATTCCTATAAAGGGAAGGATGCGCGGCGTCAGCTTTGCGGCGTGGCCGTGGAAGTGGGCGCAGGAGGCTGGGTGGGCGTCGGCGACGGGGTGGGCGAAGGCGTGGCCGTGATGTTGGGGGTGCTGCTGGCCGTCGGCGGGGCGGGTGGGGTGGGTGTGATGATGGAATCGACAGTGTAAATAAAATCCGCCACTTCGCCGAACGTGCCGAGCAGGCCCATGTCGCGTCCGTTGTAGGTCACGCGCAGGGCGGCGCCGTTTCCCGTCAACACCTGGATGCTTTCCACCGCTTCGAACGGATAGGCGTTGCCAGGCAGCACGCGCCCGTTGAAGACCTCCTGCCCATCCACCAGCACGCGCATATAGGTGCGCTCGGCGGCGATGATGTTCAACGCAACGTTGATGTTCAGGTTGGGCGTCGGGAGTTCGAGCGTGGCTTCGGGGGTGCCCGTCTCGGCCAGGGCGAAGGGCGTGTCGGCGGCGGGGATCAGGGTCACCTCCTGCACGCTGGTTGGCAGGGGCGTGCCCACCAGCACATCCGCGATGGAGGGTGCGGTCGGCAGGGCCACCCGTTCGGCCTGCTGGGCAAAGACGCGCCCCAGGCCCCACACCACCAGCACCAGCATCACCAGCACAATGACCAGGCCATACAGCACGTCGCCCGCCATGAAACTGCGCAGGGACGGCAGGGTCGAGCTGACCAGGGTCGGCTTGCGTTCGCCGCTGGTCTTCCCGGGGTAGCGCGCGCGGTGCCCGGCTTGCAGCGCATCGGCAAAGCGCAGCAGCAGGGCGTCCGTATCCAGGTCGAGGAAGGTGCCATAGGTGGTCAACATGCCGCGCGTCTGCACCATCGAGGGCAGTTGTTCGAAATTGCCCTCTTCGAGCGCCTTCGCAAAAACCGCCCGCACATGCGTGTGGCGTTCGATCTCCTCCAGGGTCAGGCTGAGCAGTTCGCGGCGTTTGCGCAACTGCCCGCCGATCTCGGCGAAGATCTCCTCGGCCGTCTCGGTCGGTTCGGCCGATTCAACAACGGCCTCCTCAGGTGCGGGCTGAACAGGCGGCTCGGGCGTTTGAGAGGGTTCAGCCTGCGCGGTCTCCGCCTCGGGAGCGGATTCAGGCGCCGCCTTTTTGCGGAAGCTCCGCGCCGAAATGGATGCGAACCAGGCCCCCACGCGCGCGAACAGGCTGGGACGTACTTCCCCACCCCCCTGGACATCGGCCTGCTCCGCCTCAACGGCCGGACTCTCCGCCTCAGCGGGAGACTCGACCTGCGGCGGCTCAGCAGCCAGGTCTTCAACCTCGCTCGGCTCGGGCAGGATGGCCTGCGGCTCGGCAAGGGGTTCAGGTTCTTCGATCTTCTTTTTGCGGCGCACGCGGGTGATCGGCTCCTGCGCGGCAGGCACCTCTTCCACCACCTTTTTCGTGCGGCGTTTGCGCGTGGACGGCTCCTGGGCGGGCGGCGGAGGCTCAACGGCTTCCTCGGCCTTCTTCCTGCGGCCGCGGGGCTTGGGGGCCGGCTCCAGGTCCAGCGGCGCGGGCGACAGGGGCTGCGTCGGTTCATCGCTCAGGGCGGAGAGGGGAGGCGGCGCTTCTTCCACGATCACAGGTTTGGGCGCGGGCGGCGCCTCCTCCGCCGGGGGCGGGACGGGAACGGAGTCAGGCTCGGGCGATGGCTCAGGCCTGCGCAGGCGTCCCAGCCACGAGCGCCAGAGGGGCGGTCGGGCGGGTTCCTCCACGGCGGGGCGCTCGGGCGCTTCGGGCGCGGAGGGCGCCAGATCCACCTGCGGCAGGGGGCCGCTGACCTGCTCCTGCGGCCGCGCAGCCTGAAGCTCATCCAGGATGGACTGCAAATCCAGGCCGAGGAAGGAGGCATAGTTGCGCAAAAATCCGCGCGCCTGCACGCTGGACGGCATGACGGAATAATCATCCGCCTCCAGCGCCTGGAGGTAGTGCGGACGGATGCGCGTGGCCTCGGCCGCCTGCTCGACGGAGAGGCGGCGTTCCTGGCGGGCAAATTTGAGTCGTTGGCCGAGGGAGTCGGACATGGGGATATTGTACGCTAATACGACATCACCGGTTCCCCCAAATGGGCTGAACCGGTGATGTGGGCATTCTGGGGAACCTTAAGCCTGGGGGGCTTCGCTGGTCTCGTCAGGGGCGGCTTCGGCGGGCGCGGCCTCTTCGGCCTTCTTGCCCTTGCGCTTGGACTTTTCATCCTCGGCAGCCGCTTCGCCTTCGCGATGGACAATGATCTTGATCTCGGGCATCAGGTCGATGGTCAGGCGGACGTGAGCGGTGAATTCGCCCAGTTCGCGGATCGGCTGCATGTCCACCTGCTGGCGCTTGACTTCGAAGCGCACCTTTTCCTGCAGGGCGGTCGCCACGTCGGCGGTGGTGATGGAACCATACAACTTGCCGGTCTCGCCAGCCTTGGCGGCGAAGGAAAGTTCCACGCCGCTGATCTGGTCGGCCAAGCCCTTGAGTTCGCTGTTGAGCTGGGTGCGGCGAATCTCAGCCTGGGATTTGATCTTATCGACCTGCTTGAGCGCGCCCGGGGTGGCGAGCACGGCCAGCTTTTGCGGCAGCAGGAAGTTGCGGCCATAACCGTCGGCAACCTTCTTCACTTCGCCGGCGCGGCCCAGTTTGTAAACGTCCTTGACAAGCAATACTTTCATTTTTTAAGCCCTTTCGGAATTGAGTTTTGCGGACGAAGGGTACTACGCCCGGCGGCGAATTGTACCACAACAGAATCGTCGGGCGGGAAAAAGGTAGTAAAAAAATCCTTCTTATGCTATCCTAGTGCTAATTCTCCATGAGGCATCGATCCGTATTCACCCTCGGCATAGTGGCAGCTGGAATCCTTTGGCTCGCAGGGGGAGCCTTCCTCCTGCTTCCCTTGCATATGCAGGTTCTGCTTGGAACTCTCAGTGACTGGTCAACCCTGACCCTGGGGGTTCTTTTTATTCTGTCGGCGCTGGCCAACGCCATGGCGCTCCTCATCCCGGCCAAGGCCCGCCAGAGCCGCAGCCTGCTGCTGCTCAGCAGCGCCATGCTGGGCCTGTTGACCTGGCTCTATCTGCGGGCGGGCCTGTATATCGAAGGGATCCTGATCTCCGCCGTGATCGCCGCGCACCTGGCGACTCTCATCCACCATGACGGCAAGGGGCGTTTCGATGGGACCATCATCATCGGCTCGCTTCTGACGGCCAACGCGATGACGGGCTTCTTCCTGCTCATTCACCCGCCCACTGACGGCGCGCCGCTGTACCACGCGTATGCCCACGTTCAATACCTGCTGGCCGCCACCTTCCTCGGCTCGTCGCTGGCAGCGGGGCTGACCCTTTTCAAACCCAACCTGCAGGTGAACTGGATCCTGGAAAAAACGCCGGTCATTCCCTGGCTGCTCTGGATCCTGGTCTTCCTGGGAATACCGAGCCTGCCCAACCTGTTGGCGCCCATCCTGCTCGTCACGGTCCTACTGGCCGACCCAGCCATCCCCTGGACGGGCATTGTCCTGCCCGAAAGCGACGTGCTGGGAAAACGCCTGCTGCTGTTCGCGAGCGTCACCCTGTGCATCATGGCTGGATTTCTCACCGCCCTGCTGGACGTCATCGACCAATCGCTGCTGGCCATGGAAGTTCCGTTGACCGCCCTCAAGATCCACGAAGTCAGCTTCATCCTGTTCAACCTGGGAACCTGCCTGGTCGTCTATGGCGTCCTGACCGTGTCCATGACGATCAACGGCCTGATGCGCGACGATGATTTCCAGTCCAGTCCGTGGAGTCGGCGCGTGGATCGCTACATCAAGCCCTTTGCGCTCACCCGCAGCGGACTGCGCACGCGCCTGGATGCCCAGGCTGACCAGATCAACGCCCTGACCCGTCAACTGGCCCAAGAGAAGCGCCGCACCGAACAACTGACCCTGCTGGCCGAACTCAGCCAGCAATTGGAGGCCCAGCTCGACCAACCCGTGGCGGCCCAGTTGACGATCAATACCCTCGAACGGGCCATTCCCAGTAGTTACATCTGCCTGTATCTGCACGAACCCGAAAGACGGGAGTACGTGGCCCTGGCCACGGCCGGGCGGATGCTGCACCACGTGCCGCCCGGATACCGGCAAAACATCACCCAGGGCATCCTCGGGCGCGTCACGCGCACCCGCAAGACGCAGGTGAGCTATGACACGCGGCTGGACCCAAACTACATCAAGTTGAATAAAGATGAAGCCTCGGGATCGTGCATCGTCATTCCCCTCATCTATACGGGTCACATCAAGGGCGTGATCGAGATCATCGGCGACCACCCCAATGCCTTTTCCAGCTCGGACGTGGCGCTGGCCGAAACCATGAGCATGGAACTGGTGCGGGCCTGGGAACGCTCGAGTTACCAGTATCGCCTGATGGAGCTGATCCAGGCGGGCATTTCCCTGACCACCATGATCGACCCCGAAGCCACCGTGCAGGAGATCGCCACCATCGCGCGGCGGACGCTGGAGTCGCGCTTCACCTACGTCTCGCTGCTGTTCGACCGCGAGGGGAACCTGACCCAGAAGGCCCATTCAGGCCAGGCGCCGCGCCTGCTGGAATCGCTCGATAACGACACCAACCGCGATTCCCTGCTGCGGGCCAGCATGACCGCGCTGCAACCCTTCCGCGTGCGCGACATTCGCAAATACTCCCACAGGTCCAGTATCGAGATCGACCATAACGGACTGCGCAGCCTGCTGGTGGTGCCCATCCGCCTGCACCGCCTGAACATCGGCTCGATCCTGGCCTTCGGCAAACAGGGGGAGGTCTTCTTCACCGAGAATGACGAGGCGCTGGCCCGCCTGCTGGCCTCCGAGGCGGCCGCCGCCATCGAGAGCGTCTGGCTGCAACAGGAACTGCGCGCCACCCTGCGCACCACCCGCCTGCTGTATGAGTTGAGCTACCAGATCATCCAGGCGGAGGAACTGAGCGAGGCTGCGCGTCACATCGCGGAGATGGCGCACAGGCTGGCCCAGGCGGTCGTCACGGGCATCGTACTCTTCAACAGCGATCGCGAGATCGAAGCCGAACTCGAAGTCGACGCGGGCGGCGTCCGACCCGAACCCAACCACCCGATGGACATGATCGACAAGGTCATGCGCAGCGGACGGGTCATCTACCAGTCCATCGACCAGCACTTCTCGCGGGTGTGCCTGCCGATCCAAACGCCGATGCGAAAGTATGGCGTGCTCTGGCTGACGGTCCAGGAAATTCGCGGATACAAATCGGGCAGTCCCGCCGACTTGCAAACCCTGGCCAACCAGGCCGCCCTGGCGCTGGAACGCGCCATCCTGCTGGTCGAATCCCGCCGGCAGGCCCACGAGATCGAAGCGGCCTACCGCGAACTGGAACGGGCCTACGACAACACGCTGGTCGCCCTCATGTCGGCGCTGGACGCGCGCGACCGCGAAACGGAGGGACACAGCGCCCGCGTCAGCCATTTGGCGGTCTGCCTGGGCGAGATGTTGAAACTTCCCGCCCAACAGCTCAAGGCCCTGGAACGCGGCTCGCTGCTGCACGACATTGGCAAGATCGGCATCAGCGACAACATCCTGCACAAGCCGGGTCCGCTCACCGAAAAGGAATGGGCCAGCATGCGCCAGCATCCCGATATCGGCGCGCGCATCGTGGAGGGCATTCCCTTCCTGCAGGAGACCCTGCCCGTCATCCGCTATCACCAGGAACGCTGGAACGGGAGCGGATATCCGATTGGATTGAAGGGCGCGGAAATTCCCGTCCTGGCGCGCGCCTTCGCGGTGGTGGATGCCTTCGACGCGCTGACCAGCAATCGGCCCTATCGCAAGCGCATCTCGAACGAGGAGGCCATTGCCTACCTGCGGGAGGAGGCGGGGAACCTGTTCGACCCGGAGATCGTGGTTGTTTTCGAAAGGCTGGTCAAGGAAGGCAGGGCGGATTTTCTCCATGCCAAATAGGCCCATCAAGGAGCGCCTGGAAAACCTGGGATTCACGCCCCAGGAACAACAGATCCCCGTCATTCCCTCGGGGGTGGCGAGCATTTTATTGCTGATGGTCATGCTGTATAACGGTCTGACCAACCCATCGATAAATTCACTTTCGCACGGCATTCTCCTGGCCTATTGCGTCGGGAACAGCCTGGCCCTGGCTTATTTTCACTTTTCTCTGGTCACAACCTGGCAGATGAAGCCCGCCCTGGTCTGGACCTACGCGGTCGTCGAGGTGGGCGCAGCCATCCTCGCGGCGAGTTTTTTACCCAAGACCGTCGACGCATATCTCGGCGGATTGATGGTGTTGTTGTGCCTGACCGCCTCGATCATCGCCGACCGCAAACCCGCCAATTTCATCCTGATCAGCATCACCCTGACCCTGGTGTTGTTCAACCTGCCAGACATCGGCAAACCCGCACACTGGCCGCGCCTGCTGGGCGCCACGCTGGTATCCGCCGTGGCCAACGAGGCCATCCACCAGTTCAAAAAGCTCACCACCCGCAATATCAACCGCCTGAAGATCATCAACGAATTCAGCCGCAAGATCACCTCCTCCCTCGAAACGGAGCAGGTGCTCAACCTGTTGAATGAAACCATTCCCAATGCGCTGCCCGCCGACAGCTATTTCTTCGGCCTGGCGGAAGGGGACGAGATCCGACTGAGTCTGTTGTATGACGATGGTGAATATTTCAGGGATGTGAAGATCAAGATGGAGGGCACCCTCTCGGGCTGGGTGGTGCGCAACCAAAAGGAATTATTCCTGCCTGACCTGCGGCGGAACCTGGACCTGAGCGGCGTGGACCAGGTCATCGTCGGCAAGGAGAAGACCAGCCTCTCGTGGATGGGCGTCCCGATCAACGGCATCCACGTCAAGGGCGTGATTGCCTTCGCCTCCTACCAGCCCAATGCCTTCGACCGCAGCGACATGGAACTGATGAACAACATGGCCCAACATGCCGCGCTCGCGCTGGATAATACCTTCCATCATGCCCAGGTGGAAAAGCAATCCCAACTGGATGGTTTGACGGGTGTCTTCAACCATGGACATTTCCTGAATTTACTGAAAGCCTGCGCCGAGCAGGCCCAGCTCCAAAAACGCCCCCTCAGCCTGATCATGCTGGATGTGGATTATTTCAAGCAATACAACGATACCTACGGCCACCTGGCGGGCGACGAAATCCTGACTGCGTTATGCGGGACGATCAGCAGCCACATCAAGAATACGGACATCGTTGGGCGTTGGGGCGGCGAGGAATTTGCCATCACCCTGCTGGGCGCCAATGGCGGACAGGCCCAGCGCGTGGCGCAGCGCATCCATGAAAGCATGGCGGTCTTGAAGATCAGCAGCGCGGGCCACAAGAACATCCCTGCGCCCACCCTCAGCCAGGGCATCGCCCAATTCCCCGATGAAGCCGACGAGATCATGAAACTGGTCGACCTGGCCGACCGCCGCCTGTATATTGCCAAGGAACGCGGCCGCAACCAGATCGAACCCGCCCCCGAACACTGGGAGAAAATGCGCGTTTAGCGCAGCGCGTCCGCAAACGCCTGCACGGTCCGCTCCACGCCCGCATCGTCGATCCAGCAATGTGTCACCAGGCGGAAGCGGGTGTAGCTCTCGGGACCGACCAGAATGCCGCGCTCCTTGAGTTTGTTCATGATCTGCTCGGCGTTCAGAGGGGCATCCTGCGCCAGATCGAAGTACACCATGTTGGTGTGGGGGGAACCCTTGTCGATGACAATGCCCTTGACCTGACTCAGCCCTTCGGCCAGACGCTTCGCCCGCGCGTGATCCTCATCCAGCCGCTCGATCATCGACTCGAGTGAGACAATGCCCGCCGCCGCAAGGACGCCCACCTGGCGCATCCCGCCGCCGACCATTTTGCGCAGGTGACGCGCGCGCTTGATGAACTTCGCCGTGCCCACCAGCATGGACCCGACGGGCGCAGCCAATCCCTTGCTCAGACAAAACATGACCGAATCCGCCGGCGCGACCAATTCCTGCGCCGAGACGTTTTGCGCCACCGCCGCATTGAACAGCCGCGCCCCGTCGACGTGCAGGGACAGGCCGTTGGCGTGCGCCAGCTCGCCGACCTGGCGGGTATAGTCAACGGTCAGCGGGACGCCGCCACAGATGTTCTGGGTATTTTCGATGCAGACCAGGCGCGTGATGGTGTGATGCACATCCTCCATTTGAATCGCGGCGCGGATGTCCTCCAGGGCCAGCGTGCCGTCGGCTTGATTCCTGACCGGGTGCGGATGAATCCCGCCCAACGCCGACATCCCACCCGCCTCGTTGAGGTAGATGTGCGACTGGTCGCCGACGATGGTCTCATCCCCGCGCTGACAGTGGGTCAGCAGCGCCAGCAGGTTGCCCATCGTGCCCGAAGCGACAAAGAGCGCCGCCTCCTTGCCGAGCATGGCCGCGGCCATCTCCTGCAAGCGGTTGACGGTGGGATCATCTTCGAAAACATCGTCGCCCACCTGGGCGCTGGCCATGGCCGCACGCATCTCGGGCGTGGGCTGGGTGACGGTATCGGAACGCAGGTCAATGAATTCCATGAAAACTTCCTTTTTAGGTTGGACTCTCATGCGGCGGATACCAAATCCGCCGCGAGCCAAGGCTCCCGCTGGATTTGCAAATCCAGCGGCTTGAGCGTAGCGAAGGTCACGAGATTTTCGACTCCAGGGTCACTTGATTTGGACTCAAAAGTCTCCAGACTTTTGAGCGTATCGAAAGTCGGGAGACTTTCGACTCCAGGATCGCAGGGTTACTTGTTTCTTAACTCATCCAGCACCGCCTGCAACTCATCGGGCAGCGGCGCTTCGAACAGGCGGGGTTTCTTCTCGCCGGGCAGGGTGATCTTCAGGCGGGCCGCATGCAGGAAGTGGCGGTCCAACTCCACGGACTGGCTCTTGCGGCCATAGATCTTATCGCCCACGATGGGACATTCCAGAAACGCGCAATGCAGGCGGATCTGGTGCGTGCGTCCCGTCAATGGGTGGAATTCGAGCAGTGTGGTCGACTTGAACGATTCGAGGGTCTTGTACTCGCTGACCGCCTCGCGTCCCTTGCCGGGCGGCTGGACAGCCATGCGCTTGCGGTGACTCGGGTCGCGGCCAATCGAGGCTTCCACGCGGCCGGTCGGTGTGGGCGGAGCGCCGTCCACCAGGGCCAGATAGGTCTTCTCCACCTTGCGCAGGCGGAATTGATCCTGCAGCCAGCGGTGGGCGGCATCGTTCTTGGCCATCACGATCAGGCCCGAGGTTTCCTTGTCCAGGCGGTGGACGACGCCCGGGCGTTCCTCACCGCTGATCTCGCCGAACTCGGGATCGTATCCCAGCACGGCATTGACCAGCGTTCCCGAACTGTGTCCCGCGGCGGGATGCACGACCATGCCCGCAGGCTTGTTCACGACCATCAGGTCGTCATTCTCGAAAATGATGTCGAGCGGAATCTCCTCGGCCACCAGTCCGGTGGGGAGGGGCGGGGGGATGCGCACATCGATCTGCATCCCCGCCTCGATCATCTGCCCCGACTTTTTGGCAGGCAGGCCATTCACCAGCACAAAGCCTTCCTGGATCAGGCCCTGCAAACGGGCGCGCGAAAAATCAGGCAGGCAGCCGACCAAAAACTTGTCGAGCCGCTCTGCCGTTTCCCTGTCGAACGTATAAACAAAAACCTGATCACTCACGGGGTTCACCAATCTGTTCTTCCACGGGTGGACTGACGGTCTGCGCCGCCATCTTCTTATCGTGGCGTTCCTTCCACCACACACCCAGCACCAGCACCACCACCCCCATTGTAATGGAGGCATCGGCCACGTTGAACACGGGGAAAGTCCATACCGAAATGAAATCCGTCACCTTGCCATCCAGGATCAGGCGGTCGATCAGGTTGCCGAGCGCGCCCGCCAGCTGCATGCCCATCGCCAGGCGCAGGGGCCAGTCGTCATCCTCCACGCGCGGGAAATAATAAATGATGGCAATCACCACGATCACTGCCAGGATGGCAAACACCCCGCCGCCCTGCTGGAACATGCCAAAGGCCGCGCCGCTGTTGTACCAATGCACAATGCGCGCATACGGTTCGAGCCATTCCCAGCCCGTCGGGAGCCAGGAGCCTGCATAGGGAATATTCGTGCGCACCAGCCATTTCGTCCACTGGTCGAGCGCCACGATCACACTCACCACCAGCGCCAGAACCAAATAATCTCGCGTCAATCGCTTCAAGAAACACCTCTAGTTTGGAATCGCCTGACTATTGTACTCTACCCGCTCACGTACACACGCGGCACGCGCGCGCTGATGTTGGTCAGCGGCTCGTAATTGTTCGTGCCGGCCCACAGCGCAAGGTCGTCGGCGGATATGCCCTGCCCCAGCAGGATGACCTCGTCGCCGACCTGCACCTCGTCCGCGCCCACGTCGACCATGAACTGGTCCATGCAGATGCGCCCCACCTGCGGGTAGGATTTGCCGCGGATGACGACCCGCGCCTGGTTCGTCATGCGGCGAAAGTAGCCATCCGCATAGCCGCATGGAACGGTGACAATGCGGGTCGGGGCTTCGGCCTGCCACAACGACCCATAGCTGACCGGCCGCCCGGGCGGAGTGATCTTGGAATAGACCACCTGCGAGCGCCAGGTCAGCGCGGGCTGGATCTCCACCGTGCGCTGCACGTCCCCACCGGGATAATAGCCGTAGAGCATGATGCCGGGCCGCACCATGTCGAGGTGTCCCTCGGGCAATTGCAGGATGCCGCCCGAGTTGCACAGGTGACAGATGGGCGGCGGCGCGCCCAGTTTGTCGTACAACGCCAGCACACCCTGGAAGCGCTCCAATTGCAGGCGGGCGTGGACCAGATCGGGCATCTCGGAGTTGGCCAAATGCGTATAAATCCCCTCCACGCTCAAGTGACTACACGCAATTGATTTCTCTATGAATGGCTCCGCTTCCGTGTCGCGCACGCCCACGCGTTCCATGCCCGTGTCGATCTTCAGGTGGGCGCGCAGACACTTCCCCGTGGATTCGGCCAATCGGTCGGCGGCCAGCAACAGGTCCAGGGACGAAGCGGTCAGGGTCAGGTCATGTTCGAGGAAGGCGGGCAGCTGGTCGGCCAGAGTCCCGCCCATCACCAGGATCGGTTTGGTAATCCCCAGTTCGCGCAGGTGAATGCCCTCCTCCACCAGCGCCACGCCGAGGTAGTCGGCAAACGGTTCGAGGAAGGGGGCCACGCCATCCACGCCGTGGCCGTAGGCGTTGGCCTTGACCACGGCCAGCACTTTGGCGGGCGCCACGTGCGCGCGGATGGCTTCAAGATTGCGCTGAAGCTGGGTAAGGTTGACTTCAAGATAGGTGGGGCGCATGGGAGGTTTGACCTTTACCAGATTGATGCGCTTCGGCTTCGTTCGGACAAGAGCATGTCCTCACTCCGCTCAGCGCGAAGATCATCAGGACGAATGGTGCCAGTGATATTCCACGTCGGGTTCGTTTTCGGGCGCGGGGCTGAGGCCGAACTTTTCGGCCACGAAGCCGTTCTTCTCGTAGAAGGCGCGCGCCATGTGGTTGGCAACGTGGGTGTACAGCCACAGATGATCGTGCGACAGGTCACGGGCGTGCTCGAGCAGGAACTGCCCGATGCCCTGGCGGTGATGGTCGGGATCGACGTACAGGTAATCGATGAAGTCCTTCTTGATGCCCATGAAGGCCACAACCACGCCGTCCTTCTCGACCACCCACAGGTCACAGGAGGCCACGATGTGCCCGGAAAAATGGGCCTGATCCATCGCGAAGGAATAGCCCATGCGGGCGGTCAGTTCGGGTGTGGCAACCTCGCGGGCGCGCCGCCACAGGCGTGTGACGGGGCCGAAATCGTCGGCGCGGTAAAAACGGATGTGAAGTGTCATGGCAATACTCCTTTGCCCACCATCCAGGTGTGTAGTTCGAAAATAAGACGACCGACCTTGACCATCGGGTCGGTGCTGATCCATGCCTGCGCCTCGGCCAGGGACTTGGCCTTGAGCACGCCGATGCCGCGGATCTCGCCGCTGAGTTGGAACGAATCCAGCAGCGGGCCATTCAGGACCAGCTTGCCTTCCTCGCCCAGGCGGCGCAGGTTGGCCAGGTGTTCGGCCTGCAAGGCTTCAACCTCGGGCGTGGCATCGGGAGTCCAAGTGGGACCCTTCTTCAATAGAAAGACATAGTAAATCGTCATGCCGAACTCTTCGGCAGCGTGCCAGGCTTGCGCGTCATCGTAGGTCATTTCTCTCTCCTTAACAAATAAACGGACGGCTTGCGCCGTCCGCCTATTTTACTTTGTGTTGAGGCTTAATGCCACGCGCCCAGGATGGCTCCGAAGAGCACGAAGTTGACCAGGTGATTGCCAACTTCGATGGCCCAGACTTTCAGGCCGTGGCCCGCGAATAATTTGTTGACCATATAGGTGGGGGCGACGAATCCCAGCCAGAGCATGAAGCCAGCCGTCGCGCCCGAAACCAGCGTCGCGCCGCCCGTCATGCTGCCCATGGCCGTGACAAACAATGCCATGAACACGGCCTGCACCAGGGACGAAAGCACGGTCAGGCCCCAGGTCATGCCCATGTTTTCCATACCAGGTTGGGAACCTTCGGGTTTGCCGATGCCCTTCCACCAGATGGGGAAGAACGTTTTGGGGTTGTACCAGAGCGAGCCGCTGATCACGCTGACCACGACACAGGCGATGACAGCCAACCAGTTGATACTGCTAAAATCCATTTCAGCCTCCTTTGGCAATAAAAAGGATTGGCAAACGCCAATCTCGTTGAATATCATAACCCGAATGGATGTTCTAAGTTACGCTTCAATGAATCTGGAGTCCAAAGTCTCCAGACTTTGGAGCGTTCGCGCCAACGTCAGGAGACGTTGGACTCCAGGACGGTTTGCAGTTCGGGCGGCGGTGCGCTATAATGAGGTCAGAAACAAGGAGCAAAATATGGCCGAGAAAACCTCCCGCACCCGCAAGTCGTACGAAGAACAAATTCCGTCCGAAGCGCGCGAACACCTGCGCGCCGCGCGTGATGAGATGCGCAAGGGCTTCGAAGCGCTGCTGCCGCCAGGCGTCCTGGAGCACAGGCGCAATGCCCGCAAGGAGATGCTGCTGGCCTTCCGCAGCATGATCGACTCCGCGCTCGAACACACGGAAAAACAAAAGACCGCATAGAAGACCACCGCCCCGTCGATGACGGGGCGGTTTGCTTTTAACCTATTTGTTCGCGTTGAGCGGAGCGAGCCGTCAGGCGAGTGCAGTCGAAACGCATAAATCTCAGGTAATTTGCCCTTCGACTGCGCCGCTAACGTAGCTCCGCTCACGTGTGTCTGCGGCCCAGTGCAGGCGGGGCGAAGGAACTATATGATCCTCCTGCGGCGGATGAAGAAGAGGGTATAGAGCAAGTCCAGCCCCGCGCCACCCATCAGGATATACGCCAGCATCTCATTCGAGGGATACAGAACCACTCCCGCCAGCAGCAAACCGACGAAGATCAACCCGCCCGTCAGGCGGTTAATCGCCCGCTCCACGTACGCGATCTGACGGTTGACCAGCGGCATCTGCACGTTCAATTCGCCGCGCTCCACCAGGGTCAACACGCGGTCGGCGCGACCAGGTAGGGCCAACAGCAGCTTGAACAGGTTGCCCGCTTCATTCAGGATGGTGTCGAAGGTGGAAGTGCCTTCCTTTTCATCCGAGACCAGCTTGCCCGCGTAGGGGCCGATCTGCTCCCACAGGTTGAAGTCGGGATTCAGGCCCGTACACATGCCGCTCAAAATGGCGACCGTTCTTCCAAGCAGCAGCAAATTCTCGGGCAGTTGGAAGGGCATGTTGTACATCAGCTCGCGGAACTGCAAGGCGAACTGCATCATCTCGGCGTGATTGATCGAGCGCAGCTCACTCATGCTCATGCCCCAGAAGCGGTCGAAGAGCTGGGCCTCGGCCATCTCGATCAACTTCAAGTCGGCGCTGGGCAGCAGGACATCCAGCAGCTTGTAGGCCTTGACCGTGCGTACGGCGTCACGCGTACCGACGGCGATGATCAACTCGCGCAGGCCTTCGCGCAGATGCTCGGGCATGCGTCCGACCATGCCGAAATCCACGAAGGTCAGCTTCCAGGCGAGCTTTCCGTCCGCATCCTTTTCGAGCGGGGTGACGAACAGGTTGCCGGGATGCGGGTCGGCGTGGAAAAATCCGTCTTCGAAGATCTGCTTGAGGTAGGTGGACAACAGTCGATTCGCCACTTCGCCCCGCTCGATGCCTGCTGCGGTGATGGCGTCGTAGTCGGTGATCTTGATGGCGAAGACGTCTTCGAGCGTGAGGACGCGCCCCGTGCAGTGACTCCACACCACGCGCGGCACGTGGACGTTTTCATCGTCCGCGAAATTTTCGGCGAAGGTCTCGGCGTTGCTGCCCTCGGCCAGGTAATCCAACTCCTCGCGGACGGTGGCGGAGAATTCCTCGACCAGGGCGCGCACGTCGGCGCGCTCGCGCACGGGGCGGTACTTCTCCAGCCAGCCGCCCACCCGCCGCAGGGCGGAGAGGTCGACCTCCACCAACTGCTCAATGTGCGGACGCTGGATCTTGACCACCACGTTCCCGAAGCCGATGCGCTCGGCATCCGCCGGCAGGAGCTGGGCGCGGTGGACTTGTCCCAGCGAGGCGGCAGCCAGGGGCGTCTCGTCGAAGGCGGCAAATTTCAGGTCGAGGCGGGAACCCAGCTCGGCCTCGGCCTTGGCACGGATGGCGGCAAAGTCCTCGGCGGGGACTTCATCCTGCAAGCCAGCCAATTCCTCGGTGATCTCGGGCGGCAGGACGTCCAGCCGCGAGGAGAGGAACTGCCCAACCTTGATCATGACCCCGCCCATGCGGATGGCCAGCGCGCGGAAACGCACCGCGATCCCCTTCATGCGCTTCGAGCGGGTGCGGCGGGTCAACCCGCGCAGAAAGATGCGCGGCAGGATCAACTCCCAGTAGATAAAGCCCAGGGTGACCCAGGCGAAGAATGCGACAATGCGCCAGTAACGGGCGCGCAGCAGGGATTGTTTCATGAGCCTCCAAGTTTCGATTTGATTGTAATCTCAATTTCCCACTGCGATCAGAAAACCTTGTGAAGAATGGAAGCAACATTTTTTCCACGAAGAACACGAAGGCACACGAAAAAGGCAATCAAAAGACTTCGCTTCTGTACCGTACAAAACCTGCATGGGACGCGGACGAGCGCGGATGCACGCGGAAAGATTCAATAAAATCGGCGTCCATCCGCGTTAATCTGCGTCCTATTTCCACGATGTACCGTGGAAAAGACTTCGGAAGTCTCAGAGACTTCCGAAGTCTGGGTTTAACGGGGCATTCACCAGCCTTCTTTTGGGCTTGGCGATCAGAAAACTGTGATACCCTCCCACCTGATACGTTTCCTCTTTCAATTCCTGCCCGATCTCGACCAGATTTTTTTCGAGATCGTACTCGAAGGAAGCCACTGGGGGCGTATAGCGCTTGCCGCGCGCCGCGTCTTTATAGGCCCACCAAATATTCAGGGGGCTGCAGATCTTGTCGTAGAGGTAGTTAAAAATTTTGCCCATTTTTAACCGCTGGGGGGCAAAGCCCCCCAGACCCCCGCTTCAGTTTTTCAGAATTCCAGAAACCAGCATTTCAGGACTAGGGTGAGCGGGAGCAACGAAAACCGAGGTTGCTGTACGAATTCGCTGGGCCGGCCCTGTAGCGGTAGGCAGAGCGCGTGTTGCTATTGATGCTGTTCCACGAGCCGCCCCGCAGCACTCGGTATTGGCCCGAGTCAGGCCCAAACGGGTTCGCCAAGGGTGAATTTTGATAATAGGTTTCATCATACCAATCCCGTACCCATTCCCAAACATTGCCTGCCATGTCATACGCGCCATAAGGACTTTGTCCGCTCGTGAAACTCCCAACGGGGGCCGTCTCTGGGAAGCCATCGCAATTTTCTCCCCCAGGCACAACATAACTGTCGATTTGGGTCTCGTCATCGAAATTTCCCTTGTGACAGTCAAAGTCATTGCCCCAGGGATAGATACGCCCGTCCGTGCCGCGCGCGGCCTTTTCCCATTGCGCTTCGGTGGGCAGGTCGCGTCCCGCCCATTGGCAATAGGTCCTGGCCATGTTCCAGTCCACGTATAGAACAGGATAATCATCAAACTCGGAATTACCGTAATAGCTGGAACGAGTGGAAGAACTGTTGTTGGAAGGCTCGTTACATACGCCTGCACTTACACACAAGGAATACATTTTATTGGTTACTTCGGTTTGGTCGATCCAGAAGGCATCCAGGGTCACAGTATGTTGGGGCTTTTCATCACTGGAAGCCCAAGAAGCTGCGTCGGTGGAGCCCATGAGGAAATCACCCGCTGGCACATACATCAATGTCATGCCGTCTTCGCCAATCATGGTAGAGCCGATTCCAAATGGCGTAATGAATCGAGACATGCCCCACACAGACAAGGAAACTAATCCCAGCGCCAGCAGGCCCATCACCCACACGGGGATTTTTGGCTTTGTTGGTTTCCTATTCGAAATTTGGGCAGGGGCAGACTTTCCCGAAGGTTTCTCTCCGAGCGGTATGGATTGTACAGCCTGCTCCCGTTTTATCTTTTCCGCCGCTTCCCGTGCGTTTTTCTCACGCAAGATTTTCTCGGCGGTTTCGCGGACTGTCCTTTCTTTCTCTTCCCGCTCGGCTTTTTCGAGAGCAGCTTTCTCAGCAGCTTCGCGTTCTGCCTTTTCTTTCTCTTCCCGCTCAGCATTTTCGCGCGCGGCTTTCTCTGTGGCTTCGCGCTCTGCGGTTTCTTTAGCTTCCTGTTCTGCTTTTTCACTTTCAGCAATATCCGATGCAGCAGGTCTGGGAGCCGTCTTCCTCTGGCGCACATCTTCCAGCACTACAGGCGAGACCTCCGCGCCCAGGTCGGAGGCTCTTTTGTTCAAACCCATCAGCAGGCGCTTGCGGCCATCCGCGCGGGACAAGTCCACCCACTGATAGCGGCTCAGGCGCTTGGGGATGTCGCACTCTTCCAGTTTTACGGGGATGACAAAGATCGTGCCTTCGGGTTTCTCCAGGGCCTTGTCCAAAGCGAAAGAAATTTCCTTTTGAACGTAGCCTTCCTTATCCACGGAATTTTTCGAGAGGCAAACGAGAATCACATCCGAGGCAGCCAACGCGTTCGGGATTTCCACTTCCCAGTTTTGGCCTGGCAGCAAATCCACCTGGTCCAGCCACGGTTGGACGCCGTGCTGTTTCAGGTAACGGTGCAGCCTCCAGACGGCTGGCTTGTCTTGTGACGCATGGCAGAGAAAAACGCGCAACGGTCGGCTCATGTAGGTGTCCCGCACAAAGATGGAATGAAGATATTATACAAGACTTCAGATATTCTAAAACACCTTTACGAAATTTCACCTTGTAGGGCCAATACTCGAAACCCGAGACCGAAACTTCTGTTAAGTGGGTGGATAGTGTCGCAGATCGAAACGCAGACTTCACCTTCCCGGTCACTCCACGAGCCACCTCGCAGACGCACCCAGCCTGTCTTCCTATCTTGGCAATTTACCTGCCACTCCCATACATTGCCCACCATATCCATCACCCCAAAGGAACTTCTTCCGAGCGGGTACGCATCTACGGACGTGGTATGCCCGATCTCACCTTCACGGACGTTAGCCCGCCTTAAGACTTCCTTCAAAGAGGTCGTCACCTGGCCAAGCTCATCCCACGGATAGCGGTCTTCGGGTACATCTCCACCCGCCGCTAGGATCCATTCACTCTCTAATGGCATGCGGATAGATCGTGGTTTCAAAGTTGGATTAGCTCTGGCCTCTGGCTGTCTCTCCCAATTCTGACACAACCATTCTGCATACGCACAGGCTTCATACCATGAGACTCCTACAACTGGGTTATTGGGATTGGATTTTCCTACATTCTTATCATCCCAATAACGCGGCAATAATACTTTAGAGTTTGCCTTCTTCAATTCTTCGCGCAGCCAATCCACGCCTGCTTTACCCCAATCTCCCATCGGCTGACATTTCTCATCGAATTTCGGAAATTCCAGCCAATAGACAGGGTTGGCATAATCGGGCGCGTTCAAAAACCGCTCGTATTGCGCGTTGGTAACAGGATATTTTCCAATCCAAAACGGATAATCCACCTTCGAGTTCGGCTGCGGCGGGATTTCGATGAAGCGATAGAGGTCAAGTCCATCATCTATGACAGTCTTGGGAGTTGGGGCAGGCGTTTGCTTCACAGCGGTTTCGATCTTCAATACCTCCGCGCGCAGGCGCAGGGACTTGAGCAGTTTTTCATGTGCGTTGGGCGCAAAGTACTCGAGCCATTGATATTTCTTCAGGCGCTCAAACGAGGGAATACAATCATCGAACTTGACGGGAATGATGTAAATCGAGCCTTCGGGCTTTTCATCGGCAATATCCAACGTGCGGCGGATTTCCTTGTTAAGATAACCCGACTTGCTCACCGAGGTCTGCGACATGCAAATCAGGATGGCATCCGAATCGCGCAGGGCCTTGTATATTTCCAAGTCGAAATCCTGTCCAGGCAGCAGGTCTTCCGTGTCCATCCACGGTTGGATCCACGGCTCGGCGGCGAGTTTCTGGTACAACTCGCTTGCGGCGGGGCGATCTTCGGTGGCATGGCAAAGGAAGACACGTAATTTTCGGCTCATGAAATTGTCCCACGGGGTAATGTGATGAGGAGATTATAACAAAATCTCCCATCACGGCTGACGGGAGATTCTTTCCTCTTTCCTCTTTCATCTTTCATTCCCTTGTCCTTCGACTGCGCTGCGCTCCGCTCAGGACGTAGGGTTTCAGTCTCACGGGACCTGTTCGCTGATCTCGCGGGACGGATGATTCCATTCCGTGTCCAGGCCAGCGCGGTTGAAGAACTCGGGGTAGAAGAAAAACTTGCGCACGAAGGCGACGATCCAGGCGGTGAACAATCCGCCCAGGCCGCCCAGGGTCATCAGGATCAGGCCCGCACTCAACAGGATCGAGAAGACATTGTTGAGCTGGGTCGGAATGCTGTCCACCACCCCGCCCTGGTCCAGCAGGGTGGACATGTTTCCGACCGTCAACAGGGAGGCTGACAGCGCGAAAGGAATCAGCCCGACAAAGGCCTGCGCGCCCGAGAGCAAGCCCTGCCAGAGCAGGAAGACGATCCAATCGCCGAAGGAATGGCGGGCAGGCTCGGAGGGGCGTTCCGTCTCCCGCGCCACTCCCCAGGTGAAGGCGGTCAGCAGGCAAAATCCCAGCGCCCCGACGAAATACCTGCCCAGGTCGAAGTCAATCGAGCGGAGGGTGACCGCCAGGCTGATCACCGCCGCCAGCAGTCCAAAAAGATAATACCCGCGGAAGCGCCTGTATTTCCAGGCGGCCAGCATCCAGCCCAGGCAGGCCGCCTGGGGCAGCAGCAGGGTCAACAGGGACGTGGTCAGGCTCAGGAAAAGAATATCCCCTGCGCTCGTCAGCAGGTCGGCCGGCAGAAAGGTGAGGGCATTTGAGTTGTAAAGCGACTCGGAGAAGGCGCCAAAAAAAGCCGCCGTCAGCGCGTAATGGAAACAGCCTGAAAAGAGCAGCAAATAAAAGGGCAGACGCAGCAGCCATTCCTCTTTGGGAACGGGCGCTTTGCCCCAGCCCTGGCCCGCGCCCGCCATCCATCCGCCCGCCGCGCCCAGGGCGGATCCCGCCAGCAGGAAGCCCCAAAAGCCCAGATAGACCCAATAAGCCGTGGAGATGAGCGCCTGGTAGACATGATTCGCCCCCGTCTGTTGCGAAGCCACGTAATTTTCGGGTAAGTTCAGCATGTCGAGGTTGCCCATTACGCCCATGCCCGCCGCGCCGACCAGCACGTAGGCCAGCATGCCTGTCACCAGTCCCGCCACGGCTCCGGTACGCGCAGACTGGGCGCGCGTCCCCGCCCAATTCCATTTGGCGGAGAGGAATCCGCCCAGCGGGATGAAGAACAGAATCGACAGCCAGGCCACGATCTCCAGCGCCGACGAGGTCAGCGCCCCGCGCTCCAGCCGTTCGGACCAGCCGTCGTGCATGATCAACCACAGGGGCAGGCAAGTCAACAGCCCCGTGAGAAAACCTGAAAAGATCGACCTGGATGTCATGTTGCCTCCGTTCAGCGTTCACAAGCTCAAGACAAGGGCGAAACTCTTTCCTCTTTCCGCTTTCCACGAACATGAGATTGCTTCGTCGTCGCTCCGCTCCTCCTCGCAATGACGGCTAGTAAATTGGCAAAGTCGTGTCCACTTCCTTCGCCCAGGCGTTGATCCCGCCTTTGAGGTTCCTGACCTTCTTGAAGCCTGCGCTGACCAGCAGTTCGAGGGCGCGGGCCGAGCGGGTGCCGGCCTTGCAGAAGACGACCATGTCGCGGGCCGAGTCGAGTTCAGAGAGGCGGCTGGCGAGTTGTCCCAGCGGGATGTTGAGGACGCCCGGCAGCGCGGAGATTTGCAGTTCGTGCGGTTCGCGCACGTCGAGCAGGAGCAGGCGCGGGTCCAGGGACAGGGCGGCGGCCAGCCTGGGGGCGTCGATGTCCCAATCCGCACCGGCGGAGCCGTCCTCGTGGTCGTGGCCGGGCACGCCGCAGAATTCCTCGTAGTCGATCAATTCCTTGATGTCGGCGTTCGGTCCGCACACGCGGCATTTGGGATTCTTCTTGAGCGTGACGAAGTCGAAGGACATATCCAGCGCGTTGTACAGCAGCAGGCGGCCAATCAGCGGGTCGCCGATGCCGAGCAGCAGCTTGAGCGCCTCGGTGGCTTGCAGCGTGCCGATGGTGCCAGGCAGGATGCCCAGCACCCCGCCCTCTGCACACGAAGGGACCAGTCCAGGCGGGGGCGGTTCGGGGAAGAGACAGCGGTAGCACGGGCCTTCTTTTGCGTAAAAGACGCTGACCTGCCCGTCGAAGCGGAAGATCGAGCCGTAGACGTTGGGCTTGCCGAGGAAGACCGCCACGTCGTTGGAGAGGTAGCGGGTCGGGAAGTTGTCCGTGCCGTCGATGATCAGGTCGTAATCGCGCGCAATGCGCAGGGCGTTGGCGGAAGTGAATGGTTCGTTGTAGGCGTCCACCTGGATGTCGGGGTTGAGGTCGAGCATTCGGTTGCGGGCGCTCTCAACTTTAAGTTTTCCGATGGTCGAGGTACCGTGGATGACCTGGCGCTGGAGGTTGGTCGAGTCGACCACGTCGTAGTCCACCAGGCCGATGCGGCCCACGCCCGCCGCCGCCAGGTACAGCGAGACGGGTGAGCCGAGTCCGCCCGTGCCGATGACCAGCACGGACGAGTTCTTCAATTTGCGCTGGCCGTCCAGGCCCACCTCGGGGATGAGCAGGTGGCGCGAGTAGCGCAGGATTTCTTCATGAGTTAAATCGGGAAGCATTTTATCCTCCAGCCGCGGAAGCCATAAAAATCACCTTGTCCACCTCCGTGAGGGGCGTGTCCATGCCGTTCAAGTCACGGATATTCGCGCCGTTGACAAAGATGTTGAAGTGTCGGCGCAGGCTGCCCTCCGCGTCGTACAGGTGCGGACGCAGGGCGGGATACTGCGCGAGGATCGCCTCGACCAGTTCCGCCACGCTGGCGGCGGGCACGCTGATCTCGCTTTGGTTGTTCACGTAGTATTTCATCAAACTGGGAAAGCGGACGTTGGGCATGAGGATATTTTACCCCCCTCCAGCCCCCCTCCCGGCTTCCCTTGTGTCATCCTGAGAACGCGTGTTTTCGCGTCCGAAGGATCTCATCGGTTGTGGGGAGATGCTTCGCCGCTATCGCGGCTCAGCATGACACAATGCACAACAAAAAGTCCCGAAGCAAGCGCCTCGGGACTTTGAATACAGCACCAGTTTGGACTTACTCTTCCTTCCTGGCTTCCATTTCCTTCTTGTGCGCCTCGATGATCGGGGCAGCGATGTTGGACGGGACTGTCTCGTAGTGGTCGAAGTCCATGGTGAAGTAGCCGCGCCCGCCCGTGATGGAGCGGATCTGGGTGGTGTAGCGCAACATTTCGGCCAGCGGCACGTGCGCCATGACGGTGGTCGTCCCGCGTTCGGTCTCGGTGCCCTGCACGCGCCCGCGGCGGGTGTTGAGGTCGCTCATCACGTCGCCCATGTGGGCATCCGGGACGAACACGCGCACCATCATGATCGGCTCGAAGAGCACGGGGCCGGCATCCTGCACGGCCAGCTTGAAGGCCTCGCGGCCCGCAATTTCGAAGGCGACCGGTTTCGAGTCGACGGGGTGTTCCTTGCCGTCGTACACGATGACCTTGACGTTGCTCATCGGATAGCCCGCGAAGGCGCCATGTTCCAGCGTGGCCTTGATGCCCTTTTCGATGGGGGCCAGGTACGATTTGGACAGGTTCATGCCGACCAGTTCATCGGCGAATTCGAAGTCGCCCTGGGGGTAGGGTTCGATGCGCAGATGCACCTCACCGAACTGGCCCGAACCGCCGGACTGCTTCTTGTGGCGGTATTGAGCCGCGGACTTGCGGGTGATACCTTCGCGATAGGGAACCTTCGGTTCCATCGTCACCAGGCCCACCTGGAACTTGAGTTGGGCGCGATGGATGGCCACGTCGATGTGCTGATCGCCCATGCCTTGCAGGATGGTCTGGCCTGTGGATCTTTCATTGTGCCAGGAAAGGGTCATATCCTCTTCGCACAGACGGGTCAGGGTTGGGGTGATCTTGGCGGCGTCGGCCTGGGTTTTGGGGGAAACAGCCACCTGGTATAACGCGGCGGGGAATTTCGGCCCAAGGATCGTGACGGGGTGACTCTTATCGCAGAAGGTGTCCCCGGTGGCGGTAACCGTCAGCTTGGAGACGGCGCCGATGTCGCCCGCGTGGATGGTCTTGATCGCGATGGCATCCTTGCCGCGCTGGAGGTGCAGGCCCGAGATGCGCTCATCCGCGCCCTTGTTCTGGTTCCAGAGGTGGCCTTCCGCCGGGATCGTGCCCGAATACACACGGAAATAGGTCATCTTGCCGACGAAGGGGTCGGCGGTCGTCTTCCACACGTAGGCGGCCAGTGGGGCATTGTCTGAGGGCGTGAGGGCTTCCTCCTCGCCGCCCTTGCCCTGGGCCGTACGCTTGACAGCGGCGAGCGGGGAGGGCAGCAGGTCGATGATGTCGTTCAGCAGTGCGAGCGCGCCGATTTCATGTCCGCCCGCCGCGCAGAACACGGGGACGAAATCACCAGCGTAGACCACATCTTCCAAACCGCGCACCATTTCGGCGTCGGTGAGGGAGCCATTTTCGAGGTACTTCTCCATCAGGGCGTCTTCGCCTTCCGCGGCGGCTTCCACCAGAACGAAGTGCGCCTTTTCGGCGGCATCCTTCAAATCGGCGGGAATCTCGCCCGTGGTCTTGCCATCGCCCAGGTAGGTCTTCATGCCGATGATATCCACCACACCCTTGAATGCCTGCTTCTCGCCAATCGGCAGATGCACCTGGAGGGCGCGCTTGCCGCGGGTGCGGATGAATTCCTCCACGGAGGCGTAAGTCTTTTCGTAATCGGCGTTGTCGCGGTCCATCTTGTTGATCAGGAAGAAGCGCGGCAGGTTGAACTCGTCAGCGTAGCGCCAGGCCAGTTCGGTGCCCACTTCGATGCCGGAAACCGCATCCACCAAAATGATCGCGCCGTCAGCCACACTCAGGGCCGAGATGGTCTCGCCCACGAAATCGGTGTAGCCCGGCGCGTCAATGATGTTGATCTTGTGATCGCGGTGTTCGATGGGAATCACACTGGAGTAGATCGAAAGTTTTCGACGGGTTTCCTCGTCATCATAATCGGAAACCGTCGTCCCGTCCTCAACCTTGCCGAGGCGGGTGGTCGCCCCCGTGACGTGCAAAAATGCCTCCGCCAGCATGGTTTTGCCAGCCCCGCCGTGCGAGACCAGTGCAACGTTGCGGAGAAACTCGGTGGTATACTCTTTCATGGACACGAACCCTTCCTTAGATGGGATAAAGCCAGTTGCGTGATTGTAAAAGAAGTCCAGTGAATTGTCAAAGCGCACCGGCACGTTCAAAGTCACAAATCCCAACATTACATCTGTCATCCGAGTTATTTCATGGGCACCTTCGTTAATCAATACTCCTTTCTCCTGCTCTCGATGGCGCTTTTGCTCGTCGCCGGACTGATCCTGCTCACCCGCAAGCCCAAATGGAACGACTACCTGGCCTTCGCGGTCATCCTGGGCGGGCTGGTGCTGGCCTGGAGCGTCCTGCATCCGCGCCAGACCACCTTGATGAACGGCTCCAGGGAGGTGCTGGAGATGATCGGGAACGGCACGCCCGTGCTGCTCGAATTCCAGTCGCCCTACTGCATGGCCTGCACCGCCATCCAGCCGGCCGTGGATGCGCTCGAAAAGGAATTGGACGGCCAGCTCAAGGTTATCCGCCTGAATATCCAGGATCCCATTGGGCGCGAACTGACCGCCGTCTACGGCTTCAGCTTCACGCCCACCTTCATCCTCATCGACGGCGGGGGCAATGAGATCGACCGGCAGGTGGGAACCCTCGACCCACAAAGGGTGCGTGACGCGCTCAAATGAACCTGTTCCAGCGCCTGCGTTTCAATTTCTGGTATTTCGGCAGCCCGCCCTGGGATACGGGCGTCAGCCCCCCCGAACTGTTTGAATTCATCGACACCCACCCGCGCGGCCGCGCCATCGACCTGGGCTGCGGCACGGGCACCAACGTCATCACGCTGGCGAAGGCGGGCTGGTCGGTCACGGGCGTGGATTTCGCCTCGCGCGCCATCGCCCTGGCCCGCCGCAAGACCCGCGCCGCGCACATCCAGGCCAAGCTGCGGGTGGGCGATGCGACCCGCCTCGACGGCATCGAAGGCCCCTTCGACCTGGCGCTCGACATGGGCTGTTTCCACAACATCGGGGATCGCGCCGCCTACCTGCGGGAACTGGATCGTCTCCTGGCCCCGGGCGGATTCTGGCTGATGTACGGATTCGTCCAGGCGCCTGCTTCCCTCGACGGGCCTGGGACCTCGTTCGGGCTGGGCGAAGCGGACCTGGAGTTGATCCACCAGCACCTGACTCCCGTCCACCGCCGCGACGGCTCGGACCGCGGCAGCCATCCCTCGGCGTGGTTTTTGTATCAGAAAAATTCGCGCTGAGCGGAGCCATGCATTTTTAGCATGGCGCAGTCGAAGCGCGTTTCGGCTGCGCTCAACGTGAATCAACATGGAGTTTATCGGTATGCGCGTCCTCTTTCTCTTCTTAGACGGCATCGGGCTGGGGGCCGACGATCCCGAAACCAATCCCTTCTCCCGCGCGGACATGCCCACCCTGCGCGCCCTGCTCGACGGCCGCAGGCTGCTGGCTGATTCCGCGCCCTTCGCAAACGGACGCGCCTCCCTGCTGGCCCTGGACGCGGAACTGGGCGTGAAAGGCCCGCCGCAATCTGCCACGGGCCAGGCCGTGCTGCTGACGGGGCGCAATATCCCGGCCGAGGTGGGTTATCACTACGGTCCCAAACCCAACCCCGAGGTGGCCTCCATGCTGGCAGACGGCGGTCTGTTCGGGAGGATGCAGGCGGCGGGCAAAACCTCCGCCCTGCTGAACGCCTACCCGCCGCGCTACTTCGACGGCATCGGCTCGGGCAAACGGCTGTACTCGTCCATTCCGCTGGCGGTCACCAACGCGGGGCTGACGCTCTTCACGGAAGCGGACTTCTTCGAGGGGCGCGGGCTCTCGGCCGACTTCACCGGCCAGGGCTGGCGGGACATGCTCGGCTATCCCGACGTACAGGTCCACGGGCCAAAAGAGGCCGGGGAAAAATTATCCACCCTGGCTGCGCAGTATGACCTCGCCTTCTTCGAATATTGGGCTAGCGATTACGCCGGCCACAAACAGGATATGCCCTGGGCCGTCCGCCAACTGGAGACCTTCGACGGGGTGCTGGCGGGCCTGCTCGACACCTGGAACCTGGATGAGGGCCTGATCCTGCTGACCTCGGACCACGGCAACATGGAAGATCTCTCGGTGCGCAGGCACACCTCCGCGCCCGTGCCGGCGCTGGTCATCGGCGCGCCCGAGGCGAGGGGAAAATTCACGGCAGGCATGAGCGACCTGACGCACGTTGCGCCGGCGATTTGGAGGGCAGTGGGGGGAGAGTAGAAGAGATAAAAGAAGAAGGAGGGAAAGGGAAGTTCCAGCTATCCATCGATGAATTGCATGAATACCTGGTTGCCCAATAAGCGTCCCCGCCTGGTCAGGCGCAGGCGTTCGCCGGTCCATTCCAGCAGGCCCTTACGGATCAAGTCCCCCGCTTCCTTTTCATAGACATCGAACAAGCCGCGCCCAAAGCGGGACCTGAAGTCTGCGTTCGTGACGCCTTCCCTTGTGAGCCGCAGGCCGGTCATCATGAATTCGCCCATGTCATCGCTTTCGGTCTGGCGGTGATGGTTGACGGTGGCGGGGGTGAGGGGGAAGGGTTGCAGGTCAAAGGTCGAAGGTTGAAGGAGCCGTTCGATATAAGTCTTGATTCTCAAAACGTTGGAGTAACGGTAGCCGTTGGCATAGCCGTGTGCGCCCGCGCCGAAGGCCAGGTAGGGCAGGCCGCGCCAGTATTGCAGGTTGTGGCGGCAGGCAAATGAACGTTCAACACTCCTCGCCCAGTTCGAGATCTCATATTGAACGTAGCCGTTCGCTTCGAAGAAGTCGTCGGCCCATTCGTACATTTCGGCGGCCAGGTCGGGGTCGGGAAGCGGGAGCAGGCCTTTTGCGGCCCAGCGTCCGAAAGGGGTGCCGTGTTCGAGGGTCAGCGCGTAGGCGGAGATGTGCTCGGGCTGCAGGTCGACGACGCGCTGGACGGTGTTCTGCCAGGTTTGGAGCGTCTGCTCGGGCAGGCCGTAGATCAAGTCGAGGTTGAGGTTGTCGAAGCCCGCCTGCCTGGCGGTGGAAACCGCTTCGATGACCGTGAAGAAATCGTGGATGCGTTCGAGCATGCGAAGTTCTTCGGTATTGGCCGACTGGACGCCGAAACTGATGCGGTTGATGCCCGCCGCGCGGATGGCGGCCAGCTTGTCGGGCGAGATCGTCCCCGGGTTGGCCTCGATGCTGACCTCGGCGTCGGCGCTGAAGGCAAAGGCGGAGCGCAGCGCATCCATAATGGAAGCAAACTGGGGTCCAGAGAGCAGCGAAGGGGTGCCTCCGCCGAAGAAGACGGTGTGCGCTTCCCCCTCACCCCCGTCCCCTCTCCCAGAGGGCGAGGGGAGACGCGAACCAACGTATTCGATCTCGCGGACCAAGGCGTCCACGTAGGCGGGAATCGAATCTTCCTGGCCTGCGTAGGTATTGAAGTCGCAGTAGGCGCAGCGGTGTTTGCAAAAGGGAATGTGGAGATACAAACTATAAGGGGTCATGCAACTGTTCCTTCGATTACGCCGCTTCGCGGCTCCGCTCAGGACGGCGGGGGAGTCCGATAATAAGCGCAATGGGTCCCAACAGCAAGAGCCAGATGGCGTTGCCCAGGCCGAACTGGTCGGCCAGCAGGCCAACGAGCAAGGGGAACAGTTTGCCCAGCGGTGTGGTGACAGCCCCGATGGCCATCAGGCTGGCGCTCTGGCCGGGCAGGGCCGAGTACAGGCGGCCCTTCAAGATGGGATACCAGCCCGTGTTGAAGATGTTGACCAGCACGATGGCGGCCAGTTTGGGCAGGAAGCCCGGGATAAGCAAAAAGAACGCCAGGGCCAGGATTTCAAGGAAGGCGGTGACGCGCATGAACTTCATGCTGTCAGGCTGGCGGTCGATGAAGGGGATGAACAGGAAATCGGTCAGCATTCCAAGCACCAGCCAGAGGGTGACGGCCAGGCCCGCCTGGGTTTCGCCGACCTGCACCACATCCACGAAGTAGAGGGCCAGGAAACCAAGGAAGACATCCAGCATCAAGTCCGAGAATTCGAGCAGGAGCAGCCAGCGCCAAACGTCGCCGCGCTTGAGGGCCGCAAAGGCCGCGCGGAAGCCGTCGAAGACGACTTGAAAGGAGGGGAAATGCGCCGCGGAGGCGGGGTCACGCGGGACCCAGCGGAAAGCGGCCATGACGCAGAACGTGGAAACCGCCGCCAGCAGGGCGTATGTCCCGCGCCAGCCGAGGCCGAAGAAGACGAAGGCGCCCAGCGCCAGCGGTCCCAGCACATTGCCCAGCGAGCCCGCCGAAGTCCAGCGCGCCATGTTTTGTTCGTGGCGGTCGGGGGCCGAGTCCATCAGGTTGGCCTGCGCCAGGTTGACGAAGGCGCCCGAGGCGGGATTGAAGAGGATAAAGGAAATCAGAAGGGGCAGGAAGCTGTGACTGGTCGCTGTGAGAATCAGCGAGACTGTGAACAGAATCCCGCCGCCCAGGATGAGCAGGCGCCGTTTCCACACGTCGCCAAGGATGCCGAGGAAGGGCTCGATGAAGGCAGCCAGGATGCCCGGCAGACTGATCAGCAGTCCGATCTGGGTGTAGTTCAACCCCAGGTCGCTGCGGATGAGCGGCCAGGCGGTCTCGCCCACGCCGAAGACAAATTCGTCGATGAATTCGATGAGGAGATAAATATAGGTCAAGGGACGGAAGGCTGGTTCAGAAAACGGTGGGATGCTGGCTGAAGAATTCGGGGAACATGTGGCTGTTGCACATCAAGACTTCGGGGTGCTCCCGCTTGAAGGCCCGCAGGCGCGCATCGTGCGGTCCGAGCACCAGGCGGATCAGCCATTTGGGCGTGCTGTCATTGTAAACCGCGCTGGAATCGCCGGCATGGAAGAACCAGCCGTCGGACGTGCGGATGGCAACCCCGCAATGCCCCTGCGAGTGGCCGAAGAGCGGGATGAGGTACATTTCAGGCGCGAAGGGCAGGCGGATGGCATCGAAGTCGTACCACTTTGAGTCCACCTTATCATAAAGCGCAACCTCGGGTCGGTGTGCGATGTAGCGCGGGATGTAGGCGTATTCGGTCCACAGACCGATGCGCCCGTCGGTGAAGGCTTCGTATTCGCGGCGATGCACGTGGACTTTGGCTTGCGGAAAATCGGGCAGCCCGCTGACGTGGTCGAAGTGCATGTGCGTGAGCAGGATGTGGCGCACATCCGCGGGATCGAAGCCCAGGTCCCGGATGCGGTGAACGGCGGCCTCGCGGGGGTCGAAAGGCATGACGGTGATAATGCGAAAAAGGCGGGTCATCCAGGTGGGGCTGGCGTAGTCCCCGAGGCCCAATCCCGTGTCGAGCAGGAGCAGGCCCTGGTCCGATTCGACCAGCAGGCAGACCATGCCAGTCTTGAGTTTGCTCGGCCAGCGGGCATTGTCGGTAAAGCAATTGAGCAGATGAATGGTCATGGCTATATTAAACCAGAGGCAGTCCAGACTGAACAGAGAGCAAGGTTCTCTGCTCAGCACCTGCCAATATGATAAAATCTCCCTGCTTGTATAAATTACCAAAGAGGAGATTGGATCGATGCCGAACCCAAAATCAACCAGGTTATCCCGCCGCGATACCATTAAAATTTTAGCAGCCGCCGCGGGAGCAGGCGCGCTGGCAAACCTTCCCAACAAGTGGACCAAGCCTGGCATGGATTTTGGCGTGCTGCCAGCCCATGCGCAGTCTTCGCAGATCATCCATACCCTGCGGGCAGGCGATGATGCCATGATCGACTTCAACGTTGGCCAGCCCCCCATCACCATCAACAGCACCGTGCAGATCACGCCGCCCGACTCGGGGATCGTGATGCGCTACTCGGTCGTGCTGCAAGAGTCGGCCGGCGCGTCCAGCCCCGCGGGCATCGATTTGCCCAATCCGCTCACGGGCACGGTCACTACCAATGGAGGGGGAACGGGCATCCTGCCCATCACCTACTCCGAAGTCGGCCCCAATGCCACCATCACCGTCACCTGGAGTTTTGAAAATCCCGACGACGGCACGGGCACCGATGACCAGGTCTTCAAAACGCCGGAGCCGGTGCTCCATGCGCTGGAGGCCGGGCTTGATACCGAAATCGACACCAATGTCGAAGGCGACCCCATCACCATCACCAGCACCGTGCAGATCACGCCGCCCGACCCTGGGATCGTGATGCGCTACTCCGTTACCCTGGATGAGGGGAATGGCCTGCCCCGCCCCGCGGGCATCGATTCGCCCAATCCGCTCACCGGCACGGTCGCGACGGACAATACAGGCCAGGCCTCGGTGGATGTCACTTATTCGAATGTTTGGTTCAACTCCACCATCACCGTCACCTGGAGTTTCGAAAATCCCAGCGACGGCACGGGCATCGACGAGCAGATCTTCCAGACCCCCGACTTCAACCCGTAAAGCCAGGCCAATGCAGGCTTTCATTCCCACGCCCGTCGAGGGATTTCACATGGAAACCCTCGACGGGGAAACCATCCTGCTCCACCCCGCCCGCAGCCTGATCATTTACAGTAACCCGACCGCCGCCCTGATCTGGCAGCTTTGCGATGGCGTGCGCAACGTGGACGAGATCATCGCCCTGCTGTGCGAGGCCTATCCCGAGTCGCAGGAGGACATCCGCAGGGACGTGCCCGAGGCCATTCAGATTCTCGTGGAGCGGGGCGCGCTGAAAGCCGAATGAGCGTGTCTGCCGACGAGTTTGCAATCCACTTTGGCGGCAGCCGCGTCCGTTTCAGCAGCGCACACGCCGACCTGCTCGCCGCATTGGGAACCCATTTCAGGCACTGCCTAGACGGCGCAGGCTCCATTTCATCCAGCTATATCATCACCACCTTCGACGAGTCGCATTTCGATGTCTCACTCGACGGTGGTGATCTGTTTTCCCAACTCACCCGTGAGCAAGTCCTGTTTCATTTGATGCAGGACACCATCCCGCGCCTGAACGGAAGCGCCAGCCTCGGCCCCGTCATCCACGCCGCGGCGCTGACGCACCTGGACCGAGGCCTGATCCTGTGCGGCGAAAGCGGCTGCGGCAAATCCACGCTGACGGCCTGGCTGGCCGCCCACGGCTACCACTACCTGACCGACGAAGTCATCTGCCTCGAAGACGGTTTCGTCTCCGGCCTGCCGCGCTCGATCGTGCTCAAACGCGGATCAGCCTTCGTCTGGCAGCGCTGGCTGGGAAATCTGCCCGATGACGGTTGCCTGCAATTTGCCGACGGCACGACCTGGATCGACCCGAGCCTGTTCGGCGCGGAGGTGTGCCAACGGGTCGCGCCGCGCGTGCTGGTCTTCCCGCGGTACGTCCCCGAAACGGGCCTGCGCGTCGAGCCGCTCAAACCTGCCGACGCGCTCTTCCGCCTGCTGCATGGGCTGGTCAACGCGCGCAACTTCGCCGACGGCGGCCTGGCTGCCGCCTCGCGCCTGGCAAAACAAGTCCGCGCCTGGCAGATTACCTACTCCGACCTCGAAAGCGTCACCACATGGCTTGGCCAGACTCTCGCGGACTAGTCCCCTACCACCTGCTGGCGCTATGCGCCCGCGCCTCGGGCCACGACGCGCTTTACGCTGAGCTTGCGCACCAGCTTGCGGATTTCGATGACTGGCAGGAACTCATCTCACAAGCCGAAGTCCACGGCATGGCGCCGCTGCTCTGGCATCATATCCAGCAATCAGGCGCAGAGATTCCCAGTGATGTGACGCGTACACTCAAAGGACTGTATTTACGTCACCACCGCAACAATCAGATCCATGCGCAGGTACTGCTTGAAATCCTTGCGCTGCTCCAACCAGCGGACATTCATCCGCTGGTACTCAAGGGGCTGGGCCTGGCCTACAGCATCTACCCCGAGCCCGCCCTGCGCCCGATCAGCGACCTGGACCTGTTGCTTCAGCGTGACGAGCTGCGCCCCGCGCTGGAGCTGCTCCACGCGGCGGGATTTTCCACGCCGTCCCTGCCCCATGACGATGGGCCTGCCCCCAAAGAGCTGACGGTTGATTCGCCCGCTCGCGACGGACTACGCGTCCACGTGGAACTTCATCATTACGATCCACGCGCGCGCGATGACGAGTTTGCGGGCTTCGACTCTCCGCCGCAAGCGATACAGATCGAGGGCGGCATGGTCCTTATCCCTGCGCCGATGGATACCCTGGCGTATCTCTCGCGGCATTTCACCCGTCATCTCTTCGAAGCGCGGACCGACAAGCCGCTGAAGCTCAAATGGAGCGCGGACCTCCTCAGCCTGGTCGAGTGCCGCACGCTGAGCATCGACTGGTCACAACAAACGAAGCTGCTGCAACGGCTGGATGTCTTCTACAGCCTCACACCGCTGCCAGAATCTTTGCGTAGTGCAATTCCCATTGCTCGAAGCCCAATACCCGCAGGCGTGAATCAATATCCGCAGGGCTGGCCGCAGGAGAAGTTCGAACGCAGTCGACAGGTCGGCCTGGGAAGATTCGTAGCGCAGACGTTCCGCCCGCCCTCGGAGTGGTGGCTCAGGCTGTATTACGGGATCAGGCGCGGGTCCAGGGCCTGGTACGGGCAGGTCGCGCATCGCGCCCGTGTGCTGCGTCTGCTGCTGGGGCTGCCAATCCGAAAAATTATTTGAATCGGGAAAAGCGCAATTTGTGACCTGCGCTTTTGTTATATAATCGAATTGTTGATGCGTCATTCAAGGGGAAAACCGTCGTTTTTCTTTTTACATGTCAGATCGATTTTGAATTTAGCGCTGCCAGAATCAAGAGAAGGAAAACATGAATTCCAAAATTCTCAAGGCCCTCTCGCGAGTAATTGCCCTGTTCGCCCTATTGGCCCTGTCCCTGGGACTCGCCGTCCCTGCCCTGGCGGCGAATCACGGACAAGGCACCTCCACCTTTACCAAACTCGACCTGGTCGCCAACATCGAAACCATCGGCGTAATCGTGAGCGGCAGCGGCCTGCCGAAGACCGCCGCGCTGATGTACCAAAAAAGCGGCGAGGCGGACTGGCATACGGGTCATCCGCTCGCGCTCAGCAATAACGTGCGCCTGGCCGGCAGCCTGTTTGGTCTCGAACCCGCCACGACGTACAACATCAAGATCGTGGATGGGATGACCGAGGTCAGCGGAACAGCCACCACCCAGCCCAAAGAACTCCAATTCACACCGATAACGATCCTCCACGTCGACGGCGACGCGGCGGCCGGCGGCGACGGCTCGCAGGCCAGGCCGTACAAGACCATCCAGGAGGGCGTGAATCACGCCGCGCCCGGGACGCAGGTGCTGGTCGCCGACGGCGTGTATCACGAAGCGGTCACGTTCCCAGCCTCGGGGGCGGATGGGAAGTGGATCCAGGTCAAGGCCGAGGGCAGCGGCGCCATCCTCGACGGCTCGCAGACCCTCAGCGGGGATATCTGGAAAGTCTACAAAAAGGGGAAAATCTGGTACACGGGCGCGCCCTACGCCAAATACCTGGCGCGCGACGGTCAGCGTTATTACCTGTACGACAACATGAAAGGCATCACGGACGGGATCGGGCACAACAAGGTGCGCATGAACGAGGGCTGGTATATGCGCGCCAACAGCAGCCGACTGTACGTGCGCAGCCTGGACGACCCCTCCAGGCACACCTGGCAGATTCCGCGCTTCAACCATGCCTTTGACGTGGACGCCCGCGACTGGATCTGGATCGAGGGCTTCGAGATGCGCTACTACGGCGTGATCGACGGCTGCGGCGTGTGCGCCAGGAACGCCTCGCACCTGGTGGTGCGGGACAACCAAATCCACAATATGCAATTGGGCGTGTACACCAACTGGAACGGCACGGAACAACAAGGCAACGACACGCGCATCGAGAACAACGAGATCTTTGACCCGACCGCGGGTGTGTGGCCCTGGAATGCGGTCAAGGGCACCACGATGGAAGGAACGGCCATCGTCGTGCGCGGCCACATCGGGGCCATCGTGCGCGGCAACGATCTGCACGACTATTTCAACGGGATCTACACGGGCTCCTCCGCGTCTTCGGCCCTCGAAAATTACGCCGTGGCGCTGGATGTTGACGTGTATGACAACCACATCCACCAGATCGGCGACGACGCGCTCGAACCTGAGGGCGCCTGCGTCAACCACCGCTTCCGCGACAACCTGATCGACTCGACACTGGTCGGCGTCTCGCTGGCGCCCGTCACCCAGGGCCCCGTCTGGGTGCTGCGCTCGCAGATCACCAACTACACGGGCACCAGCTTCAAATGGGACCTGTCCTCCGACGGCGTCGCGCTGATCTATCACAACACCAGTTGGACGAATGCCGCCAACCTGAACGCCATGAGCATGATCCGCCCCGTGCATAATGTGACCATGCGCAACAACATCTTCCAGGGCAACGGCTTCGCCTTCGAGGAACCCTTCGCGGGGTCGACCGGCCACTCGTGGGATTACGACAACTGGTACACCACGCGCACCAGCGGCGCGCATTTCAAGTGGGAAAACGTTCCCTACAACACCATCGCGGAGTTATGCTTCGCCACCACCCTGGAATGTCACGGGCACGAGTCTGCGCCCGGCTTCGTCAACCCGACAGGCGGGGACTTCAGCCTGCAAGCGACCAGCCCCAACGTTGACCGCGGCATCCTGGTCCCGGGCATCGATGACGACTTCCAGGGCAACGCGCCTGACCTCGGAGCCTTCGAGTCCGCCTTCGACCGCGCCCCCAGCGTGACGTCGGTGCTGCGCGTGGGCGGGAATCCCACCAATGCCGAGAGCGTGGATTTCGAGGTCAGGTTTTCGGAAGCCGTCAACGGCGTGGACCTGAACGACTTCGAGCTGGTCCTCAGCGGCGGCCTGACAGACGCGTCTGTGACGGCAATCAGCGGCGGCGGGGACGTCTATACCCTGTCGGTGAACACGGGCAGCCAGGACGGCGGCATTGGATTGAAGGTCAGGGACGATGACAGCATCCTCGATTCAGCGGGCAACCCGCTGGGGGGCGCGGGACCAGGCAACGGGGAGTTCATCTCGGGCGAGGCCTATGCGGTGATTAAATCCGCGCCCATCGAATTGGTCTCGGTCACCTTTACTTCCAACAAGACCAACGACGGGTACGTGATCGAAGCGGGCGAGAACGGCAATATCGGCGGCGGGATCGACGCCACGGCCGCCACCACCTATGTAGGGGACAATGCCGAAGATCACCAGTTCCGCACCATTCTTGACTTCAACACTTCCGCCCTGCCCGATGACGCGGTCATCTTCCGCGCCACGCTCAAGATCAAAAAATTGAGCGTGACGGGCACCGACCCATTCAATACCCACCAGGCCCTGGTCGTGGACATCAAAGGCGGAACCTTTGGGCTGGCCGCCCTGCAGGTGACGGATTTCCAGGCCGCAGCCAGCCTGGATGCGGCGGGCATTATTTTCAACACGCCAGCGGACAACTGGTTCTCCGCGGAGATGAGCGAGGCGGCGCTGCCGCACATCAACAAGGCAGGCTCGACGCAATTCCGCCTGCGCTTCCTGGTCGATGACAACGATGATATGGGCGCGGACACAATCAAGTTCTATTGTGGGGATACGGCCACGCTGGCGAACCGCCCTGTGCTGGTGATCGAGTATTACCTGCCGCAATAAAAAAGCGGAGCCCGTTACCAGCTCCGCTTTCATGGGGTCAACTACTTCACGAAGATTCGAAACTCCCAGGGGGCGAGATCGAAGCGCATCTCCGCCGAAACCGTCACGGATCGGCCGCTCATGTAATCCGTGTATTGACCGTGGCACAGGCTTTCAGGGAAGGCTCTCTACCGTACAAACCCCGCGGGGACGCAGAAAAACGCAGACTTTTTTTCGTTTTATCAGCGCCAATCAGCGTTTTCAGCGTCCCACTTGAACAATGTACGGTAGAGAAAGGGCGTATGGGCTGCCGAGCGACCCCTTGCGGTTCTTGAATCCGATCGCGTTGATGGGCATCAGCCACAGGATGTCGGCGCCGAATTCCTTCAGGCGCGGAAGGTGCGCCTCCGCCGCTTTGAACGTGCCCTCGGGCGTGAACTGGCGGGTGTTGATCTGGTAGATGACCGCATTCCTGCTCCACTCGGGGTGGGTCAATCGCACAGGCGGGATGGGCTGGTAGGATGGCATGGAAATTCCTCTGATCTGCATGAATGGGTTTGGGATTTTCGGCACAGTATAAAACATTGTCATCGTTCAGTTAAATAAAACGTGGAGCGGACTTCACAGCCCACCCCACTTCCTTAACTTGATTTGAAAGCAAACGGCGCCATGCCTCTATGGGTTGGAAGGTGTTTCCTCTTTGGACTTGGCAGTGATGGTTTCCGTCACGGTTTGCTGAACCTGGGCGGGGCCGCCCTCGCTGGGCGTCTGCGTGGAGGTGATCCTTTGCTTGGACGCCTCTGCCTGCGGGGACAGGCGGTTCAGGTAATCCTTGGCGCTGTCCACGGCATTCTTGCCCTGCTGGAGGAGACCCACCAGTGAGTGGACAGGATAGGAGCCGCTGCCGATGACCAGGCCCGTGATCAGCACGTCGATATGCGGCGGGACGACACCAATGCCCAGCATGGCGAACATCTGCAACTGGCCGATGGCGGCGATGATGACGCCCAGCATCAGGCCCAGCACGATGGAAGCCGCCGCCTTGGCGCTGACGTAACTGTCCGAATCCGTGACGGAGGCCAGGTTTGCCTCGGCGGCCGAGAGGCGGACCTGGGCCAGGGCCATGAGCTTGTTGGCCGAGTCGATCCTGAGCTTGATCTGGTCCGCCAGCGTGGCGGCGGAGGCTTCTGCGCCGAATTCGATCTGCTGCAATTCCGCATTGTATTTTTCCGAAGCATCCGCCAGGAATTGACGGGCCTGCTGCACTTCCACCTCGGCGCTTTTCAACCAGCGCAAGCCGCGTCCCAGGTAGGCGACCATCGTGCGCCAACTGTTTTCGAGCATGTTGAACAGGCTCTCCAGCGTGCGCTCGACGGCAGCCGAGGCGGCAAGCACGGGAGCCAGCACGAGGGTCAGGTTGGCGCCCACCGCCAGCGGCAGCGCATTCGCATCCTGAATATCGGCTGTGACAACCCAGCCGATCAGGATCAGCCACAGGATGATCACCACCGAGACCATGATGCGGAACCAGCGTTGTGTCTTGAAGAATTGAGTCTTCTCAGACCAGGTCGGCATACCTCCCAGTACGCCCTGTGTCTTGGATGTCGTTATTGCAGAATTGTTCATAATCGGTCTCCATGAGTTGATTAAATACTGAAGGAACGTTGGATCGAACCCAATCTTGTTAGAGATGTCATCGGCTGATGGACCTCCTTGAACCGGGGGACTTTTCGAAAACCTAAATGATTATAAAACAGCAGGCGCATTTCTTATGAGTGTGTTTCAGTTCAGTTGAGCCTTACAAACGGAACACGAAACACGCAACACGGCTTTCTTTCAACTCATTTGAAATACACCCAAATCGTTAATCAGCACAAGAAAAGCCTGCCGTCTGTCAGCTATTTTGAGACATTAAATTACTAACTTACCTACCTGGTTTAATGTATCATGGACAGCGTTGCAAAATAAAAACTGCCGCCCCTGACATAGGGTTTCCTGCGCGGCTGCCCTGCTCTCGCGGGTGGAAGCGGGACACAGGCTGCGGACATTCCAGCGGCAAACGCAGGCGAATGTCTGCGCTCCGATTTTTCATTAACACGAAGACGAAATCCAAAAAGGAGATTCTCATGAACAAGGCAAGAAAATTTGGCAGAACCACTTCCATCTCCGAGGCGGAAGTCGCCCAGCGCGTGGATGCGCTGCTGGCAAAGATGAGCCTTGCAGAAAAGGTTGGGCAGCTCAACCAGGTCGGCGGGGCGGAGTTTGCCCCAGGCCCAAGGGCTGAGGACCAGATCCGCGCGGGCGGGGCGGGGTCGGTGCTGTGGCTGAATGACACGAAAAAATTCAACGAGCTGCAAAAGATCGCCGTCGAGGAAAGCCCCTCGGGCATCCCGCTGCTCTTCGCCTTGGACGTGATCCACGGCTACCACACCATCTTCCCTGTGCCGCTGGCGATGGCCGCCTCGTGGGACCCGTCCGTGCCCGAGAAATCCCAGACGGTGGCCGCCCGGGAAGCCCGCGCCGCGGGTCTGCACTGGACCTTCGGCCCGATGATTGACATCTGCCGCGACGCCCGCTGGGGCCGCATCGTGGAGGGCGCGGGCGAGGACCCGTACCTCGGCGCGGCGATGGCCGCCGCCCAGGTGCGCGGATTCCAGGGCGATGACCTGGCCGACCCTGAGCGCGTATTAGCCTGCGCCAAGCACTTCGCCGGCTACGGCTACTCGGACGCCGGCCGCGATTACGACCCTGTCTTTCTGTCCGAAACCCAGTTGCGCAACACCGTCCTGCCGCCCTTCAAGGCCGCCGTGGATGCGGGCGTGGCCACCTTCATGAGCGCCTACATGGATCTGAACGATGTCCCCGCCAGCGGCAACCGCTGGTTGATGCGCCAGGTCTTGCGCGAGGAATGGGGCTTCGAAGGCTTCGTGGTCTCGGATGCCTTCGCGGTCGGCAACATGGTCATCCAGGGCCATGCCAAAGACCGCCGCGACGCCGCCCTGCGCGGCCTCAAGGCCGGCCTCAACATGGACATGTCCAGCTATACCTACACCGAGAACGCCGCCGACCTGGTCGCCAAAGGGGACCTGTCTGAGGCCGAGGTCGAGGAACTGGTGCGCCCGATCCTGGCGCTCAAGCTCAGGATGGGGCTGTTCGAGCGTCCCTACGCGGACGAAGGCCTGCTGGAGCAGGTGCTCGCCCGCCCCGATCACCGCGAAGTTTCGCGCTGGGCGGCGCAGCGCTCGATGGTGCTGCTCAAGAACGAGGGCGGATTGCTGCCGCTCCAGAAGGACATCCAGAAAGTGGCCGTGATCGGCCCGCTGGCAGACAACAAGTCCGCCACTGAAGGCTCGTGGATGGTCTTCGGCCACCAACCCGCCGCCGTGACCGTACTGGCGGGCGTCCGCGCCAAACTGCCGAACGCCGAAGTGACCTATGCCCCCGGCCCCGAGATCCGCCGCGACATCCCCTCCTGGTTCGAAAGCATGATGGCCGGATATTCCCCGAAACCACCCGAGACCCCGGAAGAAGCAGACGCCGCCTTCCAGGCCGCCGTCGAGACCGCCCGCGCCGCCGACCAGGTCATCATGGTGCTGGGCGAAACCGACCTGATGTCCGGCGAAGCCGCCTCGCGCGCCTCGCTCGACCTGCCCGGCCGCCAGGAGGAACTGCTCCAGGCCGTCGCGGCGCTGGGCAAGCCGGTCGTGCTGGTGCTGCTGAACGGCCGCCCGCTGAGCGTCAATTGGGCCGCCGGGCACATCCCCGCCATCCTCGAAGCCTGGGAGCCCGGCAGCGAGGGCGGCAACGCCGTGGCCGACATCCTGTTCGGCGATGCGGTCCCGGGCGGCAAACTGCCGGTGGGCTTCCCGCGCAAGGGCAGTCATGCGCCGCTGTATTACGCGCGCAACACGACCCACTCGCCCGAGGGTAGCCCCATGTACAACCCGCGCTACTGGGACGGCCTGCCCACGCCGCTCTATCCCTTCGGCCACGGCCTGAGCTACACGACCTTCGAGTTCTCCAACCTGAAGGTGTCCATGCCGCAGGTCAAGCTGGGCGGCAGCATGACTGTCAGCGTGGATGTGACCAACACGGGCAAGGTCCCCGGCGACGAGGTGGCCCAGCTTTACATCCACCAGCGCTGGGGCGCCGATACGCGCCCGATGCGCGAACTGAAAGGCTTCGAGCGCCTCACCCTCCAGCCAGGCGAGACCAAAACCGTAACCTTCGAATTGGGTCCCGCTGAACTCGGCTACTGGAGCACGAACGCCAGCCAGTGGACTCAGGACGCCGCCGCCTTCGATCTGTGGGTCGGCGCCGACTCGCTGGCCACGCTCCAGGCTGAGTTCGAGGTGGTCGGGTAAGACTTCGTATCATCCCATACGGCCTGCTGAACTTTTCCGAAGGTTCAGCAGGCCAACTTCACACTTCGCAAAACGAGTCAAACATGGAAAGCAAAACCAAAAACAAAAAGACCCGCGCACAGATCGAAAGCATGGCCGCCCGCGCCTTTAACGGTCTGGGCCTGGCAAACGGTGAAGATGCGGTTACCGAACTGAAGCAGGGCTGGTTCAACGCGGCCTATGAAGTCAGGCTGGCCGACGGGCGCGAGGTCATCCTCAAGATCGCGCCGCCGCTGGATGCGGAAGTGATGATCTATGAAAAGAACATCATGGCGACCGAGGTGGCATCCATGCGGCTGGTCAGGCAAAATCTCGCTATCCCCGTGCCCGAGATCTACTTCTTCGACGACGCCCACGACCTGTGCGATGCGGACTATTTCTTCATGGAAAAGATCCACGGCGACAACCTGGAACACGTCAAAGCGGGCCTGCCCGCCGAAACGCAGGAGGCGGTCGAGTTTCACATCGGCGGGATCATCCGTGAGATCAACGGTTTTTCAGGTACCTACTTCGGCTACGACGGCAACCCCGACCTGCGCGCGCAGACCTGGAAGGAAGCCTACATCAAGATCGTGGAATCCGTGCTGGAAGACGCTGCCCGCAAGAACGTGGTCTTCGACTTCGGCTACAACGAAATTCGCGCCGCCATCCAGAAACACGCCCCCGCTCTGGAAGAGATTACCACGTCCTGCCTGGTCCACTGGGATGCGTGGAATCCCAATTTCTTTGTCCGCGACGGCAGGATCACCGGCATCATCGACTTCGAGCGCGCGTTCTGGGCCGAGCCGCTGATGGAGGCTCAATTCAGGCAGTTCAGCGACAGCGTCACAGCCAGCATGCGCGGCTACGGCAAGACATCCTTCACCGCCGCCGAGGAACAACGCAATCACCTGTATGCGCTGCACCTGGCCTTGGTGATGCACACGGAATGTTTCTACCGCAACTACGATACCGATGGTGTCTTCAATTTCTCCCGACAGTATCTCGGCGCGACCATGGAATGGCTGAAGGCCAACTGATCGCTGGTTCTTGAATTCCAAGATGACAAACGTCCGAAGCCTTTCGACTCCGGACGTTTTCTTTTACACCAGCATTTACACGGGATTTTCAGGGAACTTCGCCAGTTTTTGACCTTCGGCTGCGAGCGCCAGATACGGCAGGCGGATTGCCAATCCGCCCCACGAAATTAGGTCTGATAAATTTTGACGAAGGTATTGAAATTGCCACAATTTGCCCTTGACTTGGGCCCCAATAACCTTAACCTGTGACCGATGGGCTAACAGCTAACACACCGTCTCTGTTATTACACTACCAGTTTATTGTATAATAAATCCGATACCCCTTTATCAAGAAAGGAAGGAATATATGAACAGAAATCGCGCGCTTGGTTTGACACTGGTAATTTTCGTTATCCTGGCTTGCACGGTAACAGGCTCCCCTGCCGCCCCTACGGCCATATCGGTTCCGCCCACCACCGCCCCTGACATGAGCGCGGCAACCCAGCAGGCCCAGGATCAGATGGCCACATTCGTGGCGCTGACGGTGGCGGCGCAGCAACCCGTTGCGACCGAGACCTCCGCCCCGCCTTTGGTGGAACCCCCGACCGCCACGGCGGCGCTGTCCCTGCCCAACGCGCCCGCGAACCTTGTGGGAAGCGCCAGTTGCACGAAGGTTGTCGCCAATTCCTACACCGTGTACAAATTCGTATTCGTAGCCAACCTGACCTGGGAGGATCGATCGGGCAACGAGACCGCCTTCGAGCTGCTCAAGGACGGAAAACTCCTGGCGACCCTGGATGCGGATACCACGACGTATAAGGATGTCCTCACCTTTACGACCCCCTACAAGCGTCCCACCCAAATGGCTCTTTATACGATCCAGGCCATCAATGCGGCGGGCAAATCGGAAGCGGTGGAATTATCCGTATCGGCTAATTGCAGATAGCTTCCCCTATCGCTTGCAAGTGCTTACAAAAGAAAACTTCCGAAGTCTGTGCGACTTCGGAAGTTTGTTTTTTACACCAACATTCTGACAGGATTTTCGAGGAACCCCGCCAGCGCCTGCATGAATTGGGCCGCCTCGGCCCCATCGCTGACGCGATGGTCGACGGAGATGGTGGCTTTCATGCGCCAGCCTGCCTTGACCTGCCCGCCGTCCACCACGGGGACTTCCCGCGCGGAACCGATCGCCAAAATCGCCGCCTCGGGCGGGTTGATGATGGCGATGAAATCCTCGACGTCGTACATACCGAGATTGGAGGTGGAGAAGGTCGAGCCGTCCACGTCCTCGGGCTTGACCTTGCCATCGCGGGCGCGCGCAGCCATAGACTTGACTTCGCCAGAGATCTGGCGCAGCGTCTTCTGGTCGGTGTCCTTGACGACCACGGTCATCAAGCCGCCAGGGACGGTCACCGCCACACCGACGTTGACGTGGCCGAACTGGACAATCTCGGTGCCACGCAGGGTCGCGTTCAGGTTGGGGAATTGTCGCAGCGAGAGCGCCACACCCTTGAGGATAAAGTCATTGACCGAGACTTTTTCATTCTCGGGCAGGTAGGCGTTGATCTGCCTGCGCATCTCCAGCAGCGCTTCCATTTTGAATTCGTGCGTGACGTAGAAATGCGGGATGGTGGTTTTCGATTCAACCAAACGGCGGCCGATGGCCTGGCGTAACTTGGTAGTTTGAACAACTTGGTCTTCGTGATTGGTAGTTGGTAATTGGTAATTGGGCGCAACTTGCTTTGCAGGTTGACTTTCGACCTTTGACTTTTGACCAGAAGCAAGCGCCAACTCAATATCTTTGCGGACAATGCGTCCGCCGGGACCAGTGCCTTGAACCTTGGACAGATCCACTTTTTGGTCGCGGGCAATCTTCTTCGCAAGCGGGCTGGCTTTAACGGGACCCGTTTCCAGCGGAGCGGATGCCTGGGCAACGGGAGCAACCGTCGGGGCGGACTGGGGCACGGGCTTTTCATCCAACGTTAAACGTTCAACGTCCGACTTTTGACCTTCGACCTTTGACGGCGAAGCCACTGCCACCTTCTCCCCCGCCTCCCCCACCACCGCAATCGGCGCGTTGACCTGGACCATCGTGTCCTGGTCGACGATCAATTGCAGCACAACACCGCTCGCCGAGGATTCGACTTCGACGGTGGCCTTGTCGGTTTCGATCTCGGCCAGCACGTCGCCTTTGTTGATATTCTCACCCACCTGCTTGACCCAGCGGACGAGCAGGCCCTCGGCCATATCAAAACCGAGTTTGGGCATATTGATAGTTTCAGCCATTATTTCAAGACCTCCTTTGCCGCCGCGACGATGTCGGCCACCTGTGGGAGCGCGGCCTGTTCGAGGGTGCGGTTGTAGGGAAGCGGGACTTCCTTTTGCGCCACGCGCAGGATGGGCGCGTCGACGTAGTCGAAGGCCTCCTCGTAGATGCGGCTGACGATCTCAGAGCCGACCCCGTAGGATTTCCAACCTTCCTCGACCACGATGGCACGGTTGGTCTTCTTGAACGACTCAAGCACGGGTTCCATGTCGAGGGGGCGCAGGGTGCGCAGGTCGACGATCTCGGCCTCGACGCCTTCCTTCGCCAGTTCATCCGCGGCCTTCATCGAAAGCTCCAGGCCCTTGCAGTACGTGACGATGGTCAGGTCTTTGCCAGGACGCTGCACCTTGGATTTGCCAATCGGGATGAGATATTCGCCCTCGGGCACTTCGCCGCGGACTTGATACATCGTCGCATGTTCGATGAACAGGATCGGGTCGTTCGAGCGGATCGCCGACTTGAGCAGACCCTTGGCATCCTCGGGCGTGCCCGGGCTGACGACTTTCAGGCCGGGGAAATGCGCGAAGATGGCGTCGGGGGTTTGCGAGTGCGTTGCGCCGAGCTGGCGTCCGCCGCCGCCCACCGCGCGGATGACCAGCGGCAGCATGAACTGTCCGCCGAACATGTAGCGCAGCTTGGCGGCCTGGTTGACGATGTAGTCCATGGCCGAGAAGGCGAAGTTGATCGTCATCAGTTCCGCAATGGGACGCTGTCCCACCATGGCCGCGCCGATGGCCGCGCCGATGATGGCATTTTCGGCGATGGGCGTGTCCTTGACGCGCGCCGCGCCGTACTTGTCATAAAAACCTTTGGTGACAGCGTAGGTACCACCCCAGACACCCACCTCCTCGCCGAGAATGAAGACGGCGGGATCACGATCCAATTCTTCCATAAGAGCCTGCGAGATGGCCTCGCGCATTGTAATTTTTGCCATATGTTCCTCGTACGTCATTGCGAGGAGGGCGTTCTTCCCGACGAAGCAATCTCCTCATTTAAGACGGAGATTGCTTCGGGCTAACGCCCTCGCAATGACATGAAATTAATCCGCGTAAATATCCGTAAACAAATCTTCCAAGGCCGGCTCGGGGCTGGCTTCGGCAAACTCGATGGCCTTGGCCACTTCCTCTTCCACGCGTACTTCGATCTCATCCAGCACCTTACGGGTAGCAACCTTCTTCTCCAACAAATACTTGTTGAAGATGCCGATGGGATCGTTCTCCTGCCACTGCTTGACTTCCTCGGCCTTGCGGTAGCGCTCGGGGTCGCCCATCGAGTGGCCACGGAAACGGTAGGTGTCGATCTCGAGCAGGTACGGCTGGCCCTCCGTGCGGACATAGTCGATGGCGGCCTTCGAAGCCTCGTAGACCTGCATCACATCCATGCCGTTGGCCTGGCCATTCTTCATGCCATAACCTTCGGCCTTCTGGCGGATCTCGGTCACAGCCGAGGCGCGTTCAACCGCCGTGCCCATGCCATACTGATTGTTCTCGCACACCCACAGCACACGCAGGCCCCAGGTTTTGGCGAGATTCAACGCCTCATGGAAATAACCGATATTGGTCGCGCCGTCGCCGAACATGCAGATCGTGACGTTGTCGTTGCCCGCATACTGGTCGCCCAGCGCAAAGCCCGAGGCGATCGGCAGGTGCCCGCCCACGATGGCATGCCCGCCCCACATGTTTTTCGAGGTGTCCGCCATGTGCATCGACCCGCCCTTGCCCTTCGACATGCCCGTCGCCTTGCCGAGCAGTTCCGCCATCACTTCGTTGGCGGAAATGCCGCAGTTCAACGCCACGCCGTGGTCGCGATAGGCCGTAATGACGCGGTCACGCGTCTCGCGCGCCGCGATCAACCCCGTCGAAACCGCTTCCTGTCCGATATAAAGGTGCATGAAGCCGCCAATCTTGCCGGCCTGATACAACTCGGCGCCGCGTTCCTCCACGCGGCGGATCAAAACCATTTGGTGATACAAATCGAGCAATTGTTCCTTCTTCATTATTTTCTCCGCTGAGCTGGCGCAATAAACAACGTCAGACGCTGCTGACGGTGTCCCATAAATTATCAAACGCGGCATTATATCAGATAATCATAGTCCAATTTTCAATCAATTTCTATCGGGTTCCAAGGGTGTAAAATAGAGATATGAATTGGCTCACAGGTGGACCTCATACCGAAGCAAAGAAGTGGATCGGGCAGTTGACCGACCCAACCAAACGGGAGCGGGCAGCCCAGGAGTTGCTCCGCCTTGGGGGGGACGCCGCACCCGCCCTGGTCGAAGCGCTGCAGAGTCGCGACCCGAACCTGCCTCCGATTGTCGGGCGTCTCCTCGCCCGCATCGGACCTGCCGCCATCCCCGCCCTGGTTCACAGCCTGCAAAACGCACATCCGCTCATGCGCGTTCAGGTGGCGGACGTCATGGCGCAGATCAAGGACCGCTCCGTCGTGCCTCCCTTATTGGACGCGCTGCAGGGCGAGTTTTATACCGTCCGCGCCCGCGCCGCCGCCGCGCTGGGCCTGATCGGCGACCCACAGGTCATCCCGCACCTGCTCAGGGCGCTGAAGGATCCCGAGCCTGAGGTGCGCACCTGGGCCGCGCTGGCGCTCGGGAAATTCCGCGACCCATCCACGTTCGATGATATCGCGGGCCTGCTGCTCGACGATCAGGAGATCGAGGTGCGCCAGGCCGCCGCGCGCTCCCTGGGCGAAACGCATCACACCGCGGCGCTGCCCTACCTGATGGAAGCCCTGCGCGATTCGTTCTGGTGGTACGGGCGCGAACAGGCCGCCAGCGACCTGTTGGAAGCCATCGAGAAGATGGGCGCGTCGGCCGTCGAGCCGTTGATCGAGGCCCTGGCCGACCGTGAGGGCACGGTGCGCAAATTCGCGGCCATCGTGCTGGGCGAACTCAAGGATCTGCGCGCGGTCGAGGAATTGGGTATGGCCCTGTACGACCTGCACCATGAGGTCAGCCGTGTGGCCGCCCTGGCCCTGGGAAAAATGGGCGCCCCCGCCGTCGATTTCCTGGCCGAGGGGCTGCGCCATCCCGAAGTGGACGTGCGCGAACACGCCATCCTGGGCCTGGGCATGATCCAGGATCCGCGCGTCTCCCCGCTGTTGGTCGGGATGCTGCAAGACCCCGAGCGCATCGTGCAAAGGCAGGCCATCCTCTCCCTGGCGGGACTGCGCGATCCGCGCGCCGCAGCTGCGCTGAGGGACATCGTCAACAACCGCGCCGACCGTGAGTTCTCCGCGCTGGCCCGGGAAGCGCTGGATAAAAAATCGTAGCTCAAATTTTCAATTTGAGCAGCATAAAAAAGTCGGAGCATTCGCTCCGACTTTTGCGTTCGTTCAGGCTTTCTTCCCTTCCATCTCGAAGCCTGGGATGCGTGTGCTGCTCTCCATCCAGCGCAGCACCAGGTCGAGCAGATACACCATCGCCAGGTAGACAATCGCCACCGCCAGATAGGATGCAATCGGGTCGTAGGTCTTGGCCGCAATCGCCTTGGCCTTGGCCATCAACTCGGGCACCGCGATGAGGAAGACCACCGCCGTGGATTTGAGCAGCGAGACGGGTTCGTTCGACCAGGCGGGGATCGCCAGCCGCAGCGCCTGCGGCAGGATGACGTGCCAGATGGTCTTCCAGCGCGAGAGGCCGATGGCGCGTCCCGCCATCATCTGGCCTTCGCCGATGGCCAGCAGGGAGCCACGCAGGTACTCGGCCTGGTAGGCGCCGCTGTTCAGTCCCAGCGCCAGGAAGGCCGAGAGTTCGCGCGAGAGCGTGATGCCCAGCCCAGGCAGGCCATAATAAATGAGGAACAACTGCACCAGCAGCGGCGTGCCGCGGAAGAGTTCGATGTAGCCCACCGCCAATCCGCGCCAGAACTTGCCGCCGTAGGTGCGCGCCAGCGCGGCCAGCAGGCCGAGCACGAAGCCCGCCGACAAGCCTTCGATGGTCAGCAGGACGGTCATGCCCGCGCCGCGCATCAGGTCGGGCAGGAAGCGCAGGAAAAAGCTGAAGAAATCGCTCATGATTTCCCGCCCTGCTCCTTTTCCTTCTTGCCGTACAACTCGGTGATCTTCCACAGGAATTCGCGCGTGCGGTCGTTCTTGGGATGATAGAACAGGTCGTCGGGCGAGCCTTCCTCGACGATGCTGCCCTTTTCCATGAAGACGATGCGGTCAGCCACTTCGCGGGCAAAGCCCATCTCGTGCGTGACCACCAGCATGGTCATGCGGTCACGCGCCAGCTTCTCCATCACGCCCAGCACCTCGCCGATCAGCTCGGGGTCAAGGGCGGAGGTGGGTTCATCGAAGAGCATGACGCGCGGGTCCATGGCCAGGGCGCGGGCAATCGCCACGCGCTGCTGCTGTCCACCCGAGAGTTGACCTGGGTAATGGTCGGCGCGGTCGAGCAGGCCCACGCGGCGCAGTTCCTCCATCGCTTTTTTGACGGCTTGGTCGCGCGGCAGTTTCTTGACCCGGGTCAGGCCAATCATCACGTTGTCCAACGCCGTCAGGTGATTGAAAAGCAGGAAGTTCTGGAAGACCATGCCGACATGGGAGCGGACTTTGTCTTCGTTGTAGCCTTTGGCCGTAATATCCTCCCCATCCAGGAGGATCTGGCCGCCGTCGGCCTTGGTCAGCAGGTTCATGCAGCGCAGCAGGGTGCTCTTGCCCGTCCCGCTTGGGCCGATGATGACAATCGCCTCCCCTTCCTTGACCTTGAGGTTGATGTTCTTGAAGATGGTATTCTGACCATAGACTTTGGTCAGGTTGCGGGCTTCGAGGATGATTTCAGGCATGTTCGCCTCCGTCATGGATGGGTGGGAAGTTTGGTGCGCTCCGAGAGGTAATCGAGGGCGCGGTTGGTCGCGAAGACCAGAACGAAATAGATTAGGGCCGCCGTCCCGAAGGCGAGAAACGGCTGCTGCGTATTGGCGGAAAGCTGTTGGGCGCGGCGCAAAATCTCGGGCACACCCAGCGCGTATACCAGCGAAGAATCCTTCAAAACGATGGAGGCCTCATTCGACCAGGGCGGGATGGCCAATCTCAAGGCCTGAGGCAGCACAATGTAGCGGATGGCCTGGATGCGGCTCATGCCCACCGCGCGGGCGGCCGTCATCTGCCCGCCGCCAACGGACAGCAAAGCCCCGCGCAGGATTTCCATCTGGTAGGCGCTGCTGACGATCCCCAGCGAAAGCGAGCCTGCCCAGAACGACGAGAGGTTGATCTCCCCTGAAAGAACGAAATATAAAATGAATAGCAAAACGATCGGCGGCACGCCGCGCATCAAGAGACTGTAGGCCGCGGCAAAACGGTTGAGCGCCTTTCCCCCGTAGGTATGGAGCAGCGCCATCAGCAGGCCGATGATGAGGCCAAACGGAAGCGCGATGAGAGTCACCGCAACCGTGATGGCGGTTCCCTGAATGATGTAGGAAAAGAAGGTGTTGTCCATGGGGTTGCGCAGGGGCGGACGATGTCCGCCCTTGCCAAAATTCGCTTACTCGGCGAAGTACTTCACAGCCAGCGCGTCGATGAAACCCTCATCCTGCAATTGCTTGATGATCTCATTGATGGCCTGCTGGAGTTCCACGTCGCCCTCGGGGAGGACGATGTTCATCGGGCCGGTCGAGAGCACGCCCGTGTACACGATCTTCAGTCCGCCGATCTGCTTGAGCAGGGCTTCGGCGGGAACCTTGTCGGCCATGACCACTTCAACGCGGCCGTTCTTCAGGTCGAGCATGGCCTGGTCGGCGCGGTCGTAGCGGAAGAGGTTATCTTCGGAGAGCGTACCAGCCGTGACCAGGTCGGTCAGCCAGGTATCCTGGGTGGTGCCGGTCTGCACGCCGATCTTGTAGGCCACGACATCCTCAGGGTTGACGATGGCGCCTGCAAAGCCCTCGGCCACCGCAAAGGCGTCCTCGGAGGTGTAGTAGGCGTCCGAGAAGTCGATGGTCAGGTCGCGCTCTTCGCTGTAGTTGAAGGCGGAGATGGAGGCGTCGATCTTGTTTTCCTGCACGGCCGCGATCAGACTGTCGAAGGGCATGTCGACCCATTCGAGTTCTACACCGAGGCGCTTGGCGATCTCGGCCATCAGTTCGATATCGAAGCCGACCTTGTTGCCGCTTTCATCCACCGACTCAAAGGGCGGATAATCCGCCGAGGTTCCCACCTTGATCACACCCGCCTGCTTGACAGCTTCCAGGTGATTGGCGGCCTTGGGCGCGCCACACGCAGTCAGCGCGAGGCTGAGCACGACCAGCAAAGAGACTAGAACCAAAATCCGTTTCATAACGATCCTTTCAGAAAGTTTAGGGATGCGAATCCACCGCCTGTGGCGGTTATTTCCAATATAGGCCTGATTATTCCTGCCAGCAAGTGAACATTGTCACGATAAAAAGATGTCCCCATCACAAAGAAACCGTCAGCGGGAGCGGGACGCGTGGAATGGGTTTGTTCGCATATATTGCTTTCAGCAGGCCAATCCTGTAAAATGGAGTAAATCTGTCGTATTTATTGGTACCACAGGAGACGCCATGAACTTTATTGTGTTGATTCTGAGACTCATCCACGTTTTTTCAGGCGTGTTCTGGGTCGGATCCGCCTTGATGCTGAATTTCTACATCCTGCCCGCTGCAGGCGCCACCGCCGATGCGGGCCAGAGATTCATCCAGCACCTGATGAGCAGGACGCGCATCCAAACCATGATGGCGGCGACAGGCGGCGCCACGCTTCTGGCGGGAGTCATTCTGTACTGGATCGACTCCAACGGCTTTACCTCCGCATGGATGAAGTCAGGGGCGGGCCTGGGCTTTGGCATCGGCGCCGTCTTCGGTCTGATCGCATTCGTGGTTGGCATCATGATCGGCCGCAACAACAGCATGCTTGGAAAGATCGGCGCGCAAATCAAGGGGGAGCCGACCCTCGAACAGCTCGCCCAAATCTCGGCCATCCGCAAAACCCTGGGCATCATCTCCCCCATAAATGCCTGGTCGCTGATCCTGGCGACGGCTTTCATGGCCACCGCCCGTTACTTCTTCTTCTAATAATAAAGCGAAAGGCTCCCGTGTTGGGAGCCTTCATTTTTTCTACTTCCTGCGCCCGCCCTTGAGTTCGGCCTGCAATTTAGCCAGGCCCTCCTTGTCACCCGCGGCCGCCAGTTTGGATTGCTCGATCCAGCCGGCGGGATTCATCATCTGCAAGCCCGCCGCGTCGAGGATCTTCTGCACCTCGGCGGGATCTGCCTTCGCGAGGTCTGCAAACGAAACGATGCCCGCCGTGTTCAGAACACTGGCCACCTTCGGGCCGATGCCCTCCAGCACGATCAGGTCGTCGGCCATCTTTTCCTCGTGCGCGTGATCGTCGCCGTGTCCATGACTGGACGCTTGAGCCACAGGCTGGGCCTCGGGCTGAGTCGGTTTGTACTTGCTGACCAGCCACCCGATGATGACCATCAAAAAGAAAAAGCCGAACAACACCAGCAATACCGGGGTCAGGCTGGTATCGACGCCGCCTTCCGACAGGAACCGAATTGCAAACATATCTGCCTCCATGAAAATGATTGATTAACTTTACGTGAAAAGCGGACGGGTGTCAATTCTTATTCGGCTTTTGGACAAACCCGAAGCGCCGCGGATCATAAATCCACAATGGGCTTTTGATACAATAGCGTCCATTCGCCTGGAGGAACCATGAAACTTAAAGTCTGGCAGATCGTTCTGATCGTACTCGCCGCCGCGCTGGGACTGGCCATGCTGGTCTCGCGCCGCGCGCCTGCGCACCCCTACTACCAAAACGCGGAGCGTCCGCTGGTCATCGCCCACCAGGGCGGCGACGGGCTGTGGCCTGGCGATACGCTCTTCGCCTTCCAACACGCCGCCGACCTGGGCGCGGATGTGCTCGAAATGGACATCCACATCACGCGGGACGGCGTGCTCGTGACCATGCACGATGAGACCGTCGACCGCACCACCGACGGCTCGGGCGGGATCGAGTCGCTGACGCTGGCCGAGTTGAAACAGCTCGACGCCGGCTACGACTGGTCGCCCGACGAGGGGCAGACCTTCCCCTATCGCGGACAGGGCATCACGGTCCCGACCCTGGAGGAGATCTTCCAGGCCTTCCCCGGCCAGCGCATGACCATCGAGATCAAGAAGACGGATGCGTCGATGGCCAGGCCCTTCTGCGCGTTGATCCGCCAATATGACATGCAGGACAGGGTGCTGGTGGCCTCCTTCCACGATGAACGGCTGGAGGAATTCCGCGCGGAATGCCCCGAGGTGGCCACCTCCAGCGCGAGGAGCGAGACCACGGCCTTCGTGCTGATGACCAAACCCTTCCTGGGGCGCCTGTATTCGCCCCCATTCCATTCCCTGCAAGTGCCCGAGGAATCGAGCGGCATCACGGTCATGACTGAAACATTCGTCCGCGCGGCGCACGAACGCGGACTGGCCGTCGAGCCGTGGACGATCGACGACCCCGAACAAATGAAACTGTACATCGAGTGGGGCGTGGACGGCATCATCACCGACCGTCCCGATATCATGCTCGAAGTGCTGGGGAGAAGGTAATGCCCATCCGCCTGCAAAAATTGATCCAGCAATTGGCCGCCTCGCGCGGAGGCTCGTGGATTCTGCTGCGCGTCCTGCCGCCCATCGACCGCGCCGTCTTCCGTCTGAGCGGAAACAGGCACACGCTGGTCAGCCTGCTGGCGGGCCTGCCCACGCTGCTGCTGGTCAGCACGGGCGCCAAAAGCGGACTGCCGCGCACCACGCCGCTGGTCGGCATCCCGCGCGGGGAGGGCTACCTCCTGATCGGCTCGAACTTCGGGCAGACGCATCATCCCGCCTGGGTCTACAACCTGCGCGCCCATCCCAGCGCCAGCCTGACGCGGAACGGGGTGACGCGCGCATACACCGCCAGGGAAGTCCGCGGCGCAGAACGCGAGGCCTGCTGGCACGAGGCTGTTTCCTTTTATGCGGGCTATGAGGCGTACCGGCTGCGCGCCGGGCGCGAGATCGCGCTATTTGTGTTCGAACCGAAACCATAATTTCCCCTGAATTATCGCTCCCGCTGGATCGTAGATTCGCCAGGAGCGAAAATTTCCCGCTTCGCTCAGCGCGATGTCCCTAAAACAGTAGCGCAAGATGGCATCTTGCGCTACAACATCTCACTCCATCCAGACCGTGCGGTCCTCGAAACCTGGCCGTTCGGCGTACTCTGCCGCGAACTCGGGCCAGCCCACGTAGAGGAAGCCGATCAAATGCTGGTCGGCCTCGAAGCCCAGAAACTGCTTGACCAGCGGGTCGCGCGCCCACTCGCCCGTGCGCCAGATCGCGCCCAACCCCAGCGCGTGCGCGGCCAGCAGCATATTCTGGCAGGCGGCCGAGGCGGCGGCTACGTTCTCGATCTCGAGGATGCGCGGCTCCGTGGGCTTGTCCACACCCACGGCGATGACCACGGGCGCGCGCAGCGGCAACGCGCGGGTTTTGTCGAGGGCCTCGGGCGGCAGGTCGGGCTGACGTTCACCCTGGGAGGCGGCCATCGCCCCGCCCAAACGCGCGCGCCCCTCCCCCGTCAATACCACGAATCTCCACGGCCTGACCTTGTGATGGTTCGGGGCCTGCGCGGCGGCGTGAAGTAACTGCTCGATCATCTCGCGCGGAAGCGCATCGGGCTTGACCTTGCTGACGGTGTGTCTGCCTTGAATGGCTTGAATGACATCCATGTGATCCTCCATTGCCATGATGCTTGCGGGTAAAATGGTCTTACCATGAATATATTTTACTCCGATACCCACTTCCAACACGCGCCCGCCTTCGAAGTCTTCGACGGCGGGGTGCGCGTACCGAACTTCGAGTCGCCCGAGCGCGCCGCGCGGATTCTCTCCGCCCTGCAAAAGACGGACTGGGCCGAGGTGCATCCGCCCGCCGACTTTGGCCTGGACCCGATCCTGGCGGTGCATGAGCGCGGCTACGTCGACTTCCTCGCTGCGGCCTGGGGCGACTGGCTGGCCGCCGAACCCGAAGTGGCCGGCGCGGACGACAAATCCGCGCTGCTGCCCGCCACCTTCGCCCTGCGCGGACAGGCGCATCCCGCGAAATCCATCCTCGGGCGCGCGGGCTACTACATGATGGATTTGAGCGCGCCCATCGTGGAAGGCACCTACGCTGCTGCGCTGGCTTCCGCCCATTGCGCCCTATCCGCCGCCCAGGAAGTCACCCATGCCTCGTCCGCCTTTGCCCTGTGCCGCCCACCCGGTCACCATGCGGGCCGGTCACACTGCGGCGGCTATTGCTACTTCAACAATGCCGCCATCGCTGCAAACTGGCTGAGCGCGCACGGAAAGGTAGCCCTACTCGACATCGACTATCACGCGGGCAACGGCACCCAGGACATCTTCTACGAGCGCGCAGACGTGTTGAGCATCTCGCTCCACGCCGACCCGGCCTTCGAGTATCCCTACTACGCGGGCTACGCCGAGGAGCGCGGCGCGGGTGCAGGGCTGGGCTTCCATCACAACTTCCCGCTGCCGGCCGGGACGGGCGACGACGCCTACCTTGCGGCCCTGAACGATGCGCTGCATTTGATCCGCGAGTTCCAGCCCACGGCCCTGGTCATCTCGGCCGGCATGGACATCTACACCGACGACCCGCTCGGCCGCATCCACATCACGCGCGAGGGCATCCGCCAGATCGGCGCGCGCATCGCAGAACTGCGCCTGCCCACGGCAGTCATCATGGAAGGCGGCTACAACAACGACGCGCTGGGCGATAATGTCGTGGCGTTTTTGGGGGAATTCCAATAACCATCCAGCAGTCTGTAAGGTAGAGGATTTCGATACAAAGGGAAAGGCCTCGTGAAGCGACTACCAACAGGAAAAACGGTTCTTGTCATAACCATCGCGCTGCTGGGCGTCATGGCGCTGTTGATGTTCAATCTGCCGGGAAATGAGGATATCCCTGTCCAATCTCAAGGCGACATCAAACTGGCAATCCGCGCGGGATACAATAGATATTGCAAGGAAGGTGGGAAATGGCTGCCCGTTTGGGTCAACGTCGAAAACACGGGAAACGACCTCGATGCCGTCGTGGAGGTCACCTTCAACAATAATGGGCGCACCGCCACTTACAGAAAAAGCATATTGCTCCCCCACGCCTCGCAAAATGAGGTGTTATTCCACGTATATCCCAAGAGCTTCCATACCCTGACCGCCAGGTTGGTAAGCGGGGGAACCATCCTGGCCGCCACAAATATCACAGTGGATTGTTTCGAAAATGACGATTTCGTTGTTGGCCTGGTCACAGACAATCCCATCGGATTGGATAACACCTCAATGCTTCACCCCGCCAGGGGGCGGGTGTTCATGCCCAACCTGGGCCTGGCAGACCTGCCGGAACGGGCGGAAGGTTTGGGCACCCTGAATGTGCTGGTCTTTTCCGGGGTGGATACAGGCCGGTTGAACCAGAGCCAGCGCGACGCCCTCGAAGGATGGCTGGCGCGCGGCGGGACGATGCTCATCATTGGCGGACCGCATGGACAACCTGTGAACAATGGATTGGGCCACCTGTCGCCGGTCGAAATCGATGGCACGACCGAGGTGGCCGATCTTTCGGCGTTGGTCGATTACATCCAAGCCGGACAACCCCTGGAGGGAAAAGCCACCCTGTCGGTGGGAAGGCTGCGGGAAGGGGCAAACGTGCTCGCGCAACAGGACGGCATTCCCATCCTGGCGGAACAGCGGATTGGCTTCGGCAGGGTCATCCACCTTGCCGCCGACCCGTCCATTCAACCCCTGAACACCTGGGAGGGCATGGATGAACTGTACGATCTTCTGCTCAGCCCGCGCGCGTCCGTCCCCCCCTGGGTGAGCCACGATCAGTGGGATGAATTTTATCAACGCCAGGCGCTTTCATCGATTGCAGGCCTTGAACCTCCCTCACTGCTCTCTTTCCTGATTTGGATGGGCGTGTACGTCGCTGTCATCGGCCCAATTCACTACTTCATGCTCAAACGTCGGCGGCGGCAAAGCATGGCCTGGATCACCATCCCCGCCCTGGCATGTCTCTTCACCACCGCCGCATACCTGATCGGCAGTGCCTATCGTGGAAATGACATCATCCTGAATCGCCTGGCATTGGTCCAGGCCTGGGATGGACAGGAACAGGCACAAGTCATGGCCCTGGTGGGCATATATTCCCCCAGCCGGGCCACATACACTTTGCAATCGGAGGACCTCCTGTTTGCACCCCTCGAAGTGAATAGCCTCGGGCTGGGTCTGCACAGCGACTGGACAATTATCCAGGAGGGACTGACCCATCAGGTCTCAGACATTCGCGTAGAGTCCGCCGGAATGAAGTCCTTTGCGGCACAAGGCCACATGCAGGCCTTGCCCATCCATCATACACTGCGCATCGATGTCAGGTCGGAGAACCCGACCCTGACCGGCAGAATCACCAATGACAGCCCATACACACTCCGCAATGTTGTCCTTTTTGCGCATGGAAGTTACCGTCATTTGGGAAACCTGGCGCCCGGCAAGAGCATCGCGGTATCCTTTTTGCATATCCCCAACTCTGGCAGAAGCTACTTTGCCGACACGACTGCGGCGCGCCTCCTGCAAGCCACCGAACCCCTGGATATGGATACCCTGCGGAAAACCTTCCTTCTCGACGCAACCATGCACCCTGCCCCTTCCGGCTACTTCCTGCCCGCTTCCACAAAAGCCAACTGGGGCATCTACCTGATGGGCTGGCTCGATGTCCCTACGCTGGATATTGAACTGGATGGCGAACAGGCTCAAACTGTGGATACAACGCTATATGTCCAATCCCTGTCCCCGTCCGTACATTTTGGAAAAGGCCCCTGGAAAATCACCACGAATTTAATGATCTGGGAATCTTCGGATGTTTCCATTTCGCCTTATAGAAATGATCTATTCAATCCGCCAACGTTTACTCTTTGGTTCAGGCCTGCCATCCCGGTGCCTTTCAAGACCGTCAATGCGCTGATTCTTCACCTCTATGTCCATCGAAATGCGCAACCTGCAAATGACGCCTCCGTCCAACTTTGGAATTATTCCACTGGAACCTGGCAGGAGGTGAAAAACCTGGTTCCCGGCAGGAATTTCATTCCGAACCCCAGCCAATTCGTCAGCCGCCACGGAGAGATTCGCCTCAAGCAGAAAAAGGATGGCGCCATCGTTTTTTCCTACTTTACTTTGCTGGTGAGTCCCTGACCTGGCTTCCACCGATTCTGTTGGATGTTGCGGCTGGGTTGTCTTTCGCCCAAACCCTCCACGAAGAAGACCTCCGCGTCCTGCATCCGCGGATGCGCGCGAATGTCCTTTTGCCCATCCGCGGCAAAGTTCTTATCTGCGAACTGCCACCCCTACCCCCGCCAACGGTCAAGGGGTGTGCCAGGGAAACAAAACCCCCGCCGTTTGCGTCTGATGGGGGATTTGAAAGCCGGCTGGCCGATGATATACACCGGAACGACACTTACCGAATTCTAAACACACTGGATGGCCAAAAGTGCTAGAATTACTCCAACCTTTGTCAGGTTTGTCCCGCAGTCGTCAAAAGAACAGGGAGTGACCATTTTGAATCAGCGTTTGACCGCAAAATTGACCCGTTCCATTGCCGTGCTTGCAGTGGCATTTTTGCTCGCCTTCAGCCTCGGGGCGGGATCGAACGCCCACGCCCAGGGACAGTCGGAGATCACCATGACCGCCCGCGCGGGTTTCGCTGGTCTCTGCAAAGCGGAGCGCTGGTATCCTGTGCAGGTGCAGGTGGAGAATCGGGGAAACGACCTCGACAATGCGCGCATCCTGGTCAAGTACAAATATGCCGGCATCGAGAACGCCTACGCCGCCGACCTGGCCCTGCCCGGCTCCTCGCGCAAGGAGGTTACCCTGTACGCCAGGGCCGCGGACTCCGTTCGGCAGGTCGTCACGGTCAGCCTGGTCTCCAGGAACAAGACCCTGGCCTCCACCAGCGTCAACCTCAGCTGCATGGGCGAGGGAAGCCAGGTCATCGGCGTGATCGCGGACGAGCCCACCGCCTTCGTGGGGCTGGGCGGCCTCGATCTGGTGGGCGGACAAACCCGCACAGCCGAACTCACCCTGGCCGAATTGCCCGAGCGGGTGGAAGGTTGGGATACCCTGGACGTATTGGTCATCTCGGGCGTGGACACGGGCACGCTCAGCCCGGAGCAGCGCCTGGCGCTGGCCGAATGGGTAGCGCGTGGCGGCAGACTGCTGGCCGTCGGCGGACCCAAGTGGCAGGCCGTCAGCGCGGGGCTGGCGGACCTTCTGCCCGTCCAGGTCAATTCCACCAAACAGGTCGAGGGACTGTCGGCGCTGGCGAAGTACATGCGCTCAGAGGATACACTCGAAGGCAGCACCACCGTCTCGGTCGGGAGCGCGCGCGAGGGGGCCAACGTGCTCCTCGCGCAGGACGGCACCCCGCTGATCGTCGAGGGGCAGCTCGGGTTGGGCCGCGTGCTCTACCTGGCGGCCGATCCCACCTTGCAACCGCTGGGCGAGTGGGACCGCATGGATGATCTCTACAAAATGCTGTTCAGTCCGCGCCTGGCGCAGCCGCGCTGGAGCAGGATCAACGTCTGGGACGTGTACGAGGCGGAACAGGCGCTCTCGATCCTCTCGGAGGTGGAGACACCTTCCATTTTGTACATGCTGTGCTGGCTGGGGGGGTATATCGCCCTGATCGGGCCGGTCAACTACCTCATCCTGAAGCGGCTCAAACGCAACCAACTGGCCTGGGTCAGCATCCCCGTCCTGGCGGTCGGCTTCACCGTGATCGCCTACGTGACGGGCGGAGTCTATCGCGGCTCGGGGCCGATCTTGAATCGCATGGCGGTGGTCCAGGCCTGGGATGGGCAGGAGCAGGCCCAGGTGCAGGCGCTGGTGGGGGTGTATTCCCCCAATCGCGCCACCTACACGCTGCAAATGGAAAACCTGCTGGCAGCCAGCTTCGATGATTCCACCGACACGGGAGCAGACTGGCTGGACATCCAGAACGGAAACACCAGCCAGGTCCCCGAGATCCGCGTGGAGTCGGGCGGGATGAAAACCTTCATGCTCGAAGGCAGCACAACCGCCCTGCCCATCACCCACACCCTGACGATCCAGATCAGCGACAAGAATCCCATGTTAACCGGCAGGATCACCAATAACAGTCCTCATACGCTCAAGGGCGCCTGGATCGTCCTGCCGGGCTATCGCCGCACCCTGGGCGACATCCTGCCGGGCAAGTCCGTCGACGTGAAACTCACCCTGGTCAACGGGTCGAATGGCGCCCTGCTGGGCACAACCGCCTCCAACATCCTGGGCGTCGATGAATACCCGGAGAAGAGCAATGACGCCAGACGAGTGCGTTTCCTGAATTCGGTCCTGACAACCGGCTATTACTACCAGAATCCCAGCGACCCCAACTGGGGCATCCACCTGATGGGCTGGCTGGACGAAGCCGTGCTGGATGTCGAACTGGCCGGCAGGCGGGCAGAGACCATTGACACCACGCTGTACGTGGTCTCGATGACTCCCACGGTGCGCTATTCGAACGGACCCTGGAAATTGACTCCCGCCATGTTCATCTGGGAGGGGTCGAGTTCCACGGTCTCCCCCTACGGCCGCATGGACCTTTCCATTGGCGACTATGCCCTGTATTTCAGGCCCGCCATCCCGCTGCATTACCGCTCCGTGAAAAACCTGGCCCTGAGTTTGAATACCCCAAATATGAATACCATCCCGCGGTGTTCGCTCTGGGACTTTACGGATGGCCAATGGCATAAAGTCGAGGGGCTGACAAAAAGCGACAACAACATCCTCAACGCCGGGCGCTTCGTCGGGCCAAACGGTGAAATTCTGATCCATGTGGATGGCACCTCCAGCGCCATCGAAGTCATCGCCTCCCACTTTACCCTGGTGGTGAACCCATGACGCCCATCGTCGAAATCCAGAACCTGACCAAGAAATTCAAGCGCCGCACCGCCGTGGACAACGTCAACCTGGACATCGAACAGGGCGAGATATTCGGGTTGGTCGGCCCCAACGGCGCAGGCAAGACCACCACCATCCGCATGCTGGTGACCTTGCTGGAACCTGACGACGGCGAGATCACCGTCGGCGGGCACTCGGTCCACGACGACCCGCAGGAGGTGCGGCGCCTGGTCGGCTTCATGCCCGATTCCTTCGGCGTGTACGGGGATATGACCGTGCAGGAATATCTCGATTTCTTCGCCGCCTGCTACGCCATCCCCAGCGCCCAGCGCGGAGGCCTGATCCGCGACCTGTTCGATCTGGTGGACATCGGCCACCGCCGCGACGACATGGTGGATACGCTTTCGACCGGCCTCAAACAGCGCCTGGGCATCGCCCGCGTGCTGATCCACGACCCAAGCGTGCTGGTGCTCGATGAGCCCGCCTCGGGCCTCGACCCGCGTGCCCGCATCGAGATCCGCGAACTGCTGATGGAGATCGCGCGCCTGGGCAAAACCATTCTGTTTTCGAGTCACATCCTGGCCGACGTGGCGGAGTTGTGCTCGCGCGTGGGCATCATGGAAATGGGCAAGGTGGTGGCGGTCGGCACGCTCGACCAACTCAACCAGAGCCTGGTGCCGCACCGCCTGCTGCACATCAAACTGCTTGACACCGCGCCGCTGGCAGAAGCGCAGGCGGCCCTCGTACACATGCCCGGCGTGACCGCCGTCCGCGTGCAGGAAAACGGGCGCGCCGACTGGCTGGCGCTCGAAGTCGAATTCAACGGCGACGACGCGGCCATGCAAGCCCTGTTGACGAGCCTGATCCAGCGCGGACTGCCCGTCGTCCACTTTAGCGAGGATATGAAAAATCTGGAGGAGGTCTTCATGCGCGCCACGAAAGGGATTGTGTCATGACGCAGTTGCAGCCAGAATCCGCTCCCGTAACGGGACCCGCCCCCACGCTCCGCGCGCCGTGGTTCAAACGCGTCTTTCACAGCGTGGTCGAGAATCCCGTCATCGCCAAGGAACTGCGCGGACGCATGCGCGGACGGCAGGCCTTCGTCACCCTCAGCGTCTACCTGGTGTGCATCTCGGTCCTGCTCCTGCTCATCTACCTGACCGCCGATATCGGCAGTTCGAGCACCCGCTGGACACCCGAATTCCGCCAGCAACTGGGCAAGGCCCTCTTTGGCACGGTCATCCTGATGGAACTGCTGATGATCCCCTTTATCGCGCCCGGCCTGACCAGCGGCGCCATCGCCGCCGAACGCGAGCACCGCACGCTCGACCTGCTGCGCACCACCCTGCTCTCGGCGCGCTCGCTGGTGTTGGGCAAACTGGGCGCGGCCTTCGCCTTCCTGCTGCTGCTCATCTTCGCGGCCCTGCCGCTGGAAAGCATCGCCTTCATGCTGGGCGGCGTGGGTCTGGAGGAATTGCTGGTCTCGACCCTCATGCTGGTTGTGACCGCCATCTACTTCTGCACGCTGGGCCTGTTCTTTTCGAGTATCCTGAAACGCGTGATCGCGGCCACGGTCGCCTCGTATGGCAGCATCGTCCTTGGCCTGCTCGGACTGGTGGTGGTCTACATCCTGGTCACCATCCTGGAAAGCTATTCCTATGGTTACAGCTACACCGCCCGTCCCGATCCCTTCTGGCGCGACACGCTAAGCGTCATCGCCTGGGTGCTGATCTCGACCAACCCGTTGATCGCCGCCATTGTGAGCGAAACCCTCCTGGTGGATTCGCAGGAACTATTCTTCACCAAAGACCCCTTCTCCTCCACGAATGGCTTGACCGTCCCCTCGCCGTGGATCATCTACACCCTGGTCATGCTGTTCCTGACCTTTATCATGATCTGGTGGAGCATCCGCGCCGTGAAGCGGCCCGACCGTTGACCCGAAAGGCAATCGCATGAACAACCTTAACGATTTGATGGGGCCGCTCCAAAGCTGGACTTTCTGGCTGAGGCTGCGCCGCGCCTGGACCTGGGGGCTGCGCGGCCTGACCCTCGGCGCAGGCCTCGCCCTGCTGATGGGGGGAACCCTTTTGTGGAATGCGCGCCTGCTGCGCGCGGAATTCCTGGTGCTGACGGGCGGGATGCTGCTGCTCGGAACATCCATCGCCGCCCTGACTGCCGCCCTGTGGCCTGTTTCCGTTTCATGGGCCGCCCGCCACTTTGACGGGGTCTTCGGCCTGGGCGAACGCGTCAGCACCGCACTGGAGTTGAGCCAGTCCAAAACAGACTATCCCGCGAATCTCGTCGCGTTGCAGCGGGCGGACGCTATCCGCATGGCACAGAATGTCAATCCGCGTGGGAGGATGCCGCTGAAACTTCCGCGACTCGAAACGCTGGTCACGCTCATCCTGCTGGCCGCCCTTGCACTGACCTGGTTCCGCGGCGGGCAATGGTTCGCGGCATCCCAGCAGACGCGTAACGTGCAGCAGGCCGTAAAAGAAGAAACACAGAACATCGAAGAACTCATCGCGCAGATCGAACAAAACAATTCCTTGACCGAGGAACAAAAGCAATCCCTGACCGAGCCGTTGCAGCAGGCCGTGCAGGAATTGAATCAGAATCCCTCGCTTGAAAATTCGGTGGCTGTGCTGACCAACTCGGGCGAGAAACTGCAATCCCTGTCCGACGCGCAGACCCAGCAGATGCAGCAGGGTTTGCAGAACGCGGGCCAGAAGCTGGCCGAGCAGAACGGCAGTCCGCTGCAATCGGTGGGACAGCAACTCGCCCAGGGCGACATCGTCAGCGCGGCATCCGAGTTGAAGAACATCGACGTCAGCAAGCTGAGTCAGGCCGAGCAGGGACAACTGGCCGACCAGCTCAACCAGATGGCGCAATCCCTCGGCGCGAGCGACCCGCAGTTATCGCAGCAATTGCAGCAGGCTGCCCAGGCCTTGCAAAGCGGTGACCAGGCGGCTGCGCAGCAGGCGCTCCAAAACGCGGCCCAGGCCCTGGCCCAAAGCGGACAGCAAGCCGCCTACTCGCAGACCGCGCAACAGGCCGCGGCTCAACTGGGACAAGGCGCAAGTCAGGTCGTGGCCGCAGGCGGAAGCCAGCAAGGCAACAGTCAACAGGCAGGCACCCAGCCTGGACAGGGTCAGGGACAGACTCCTGGTCAGGGACAAGGACAGGGTCAGACTCCTGGACAGGGTCAAGGCCAGGGTAGCTCAGGTTCTGGCTCGGGAGATGGACAAGCCTCCCCAGGCGGCGAGGCGGGCACCTCACCCATCCCGCAGAATGCTCCCAGCGACGGCGGCCAGACTACTTACGAACCGATCTACGCGCCCTCCCTGCTGGGCGGTCAAGGCGGCCCGAACGTCAACCTGCCTGGCTCGGGCGACAACAGCGGTGACGTGATCGGTCAGGGCCCCACCACCCCAGGTAACCCTGGCGCAAGCCTTGTGCCGTATAACGAGGTCTACTCGCAGTACGACCAGATCAACCAGCAGGCCATGCAAAACACCTCGATCCCGTTCCAGTTCATCACCATCATTCAGAGTTATTTCAATTTGATCAGGCCGTGAAATGTATGTCATCCTGAGGGAGCGCGTTCTTCGCGACCGAAGGATCTTTTATGATGAATGAAAGATCCTTCGCTGCGCTCAGGATGACACAAGCAATTGAATGTAAAAAATCCGTGTGACTCCGCGTAATCCGTGTACGATGTTTTTTTTTTGTTTTATCCAACTCTGTAATCAACCCACAAAACCAGTTCTGGAGACATCCATGACCGAAACCATTTCCGTCGAACAATTCCGCGAATACGCCGCCCGCGTCGAAAGCGAGGTGGGCAAGGTGATCGTCGGCCAGAACGAGATCGTCCGCCACGTGCTGGTGGGAATCCTCTCGGGCGGGCACGTCCTGCTCGAAGGCGTGCCAGGCCTGGGCAAGACCATGCTCATCCGCACCCTCGGCCAGGCGCTGGACTTGAAATTCTCGCGCATCCAGTTCACGCCCGACCTGATGCCTTCAGACATCCTCGGCACCGAGATCCTCAGCGACGAGAACGGGCACCGCGAGTTCCGATTCCGAGAGGGGCCGCTCTTCGCCAACCTGGTGCTGGCCGACGAAATCAACCGCGCCACGCCCAAGACCCAGTCCGCGCTTCTGGAGGCCATGCAGGAAAGCTCGGTCACCATCGCGCAGCAGACGCATCATCTTGAAGAGCCGTTCTTCGTGCTGGCCACGCAGAATCCGCTTGAGATGGAAGGCACGTATCCCCTGCCCGAGGCGCAGCTTGACCGCTTCCTATTTAAGGTCAACGTGAACCTGCCCGAGGTGGCCGACATGGTCGAGATCCTCGAACGCACCACGGGCAAGGAAACGCCCGCGGCGGGACGGGCCATCAGCGGCGCGGACTTGTTGCAGATGCGCACTCTCGCGCGCGCCGTGCCGCTGGCCTCGCACGTCAAGGAATATATCGCGAAGCTGGTGCTGGCCACGCATCCCGAACATTCCACCGCCACACCGTTAGTCAAAAAGTATGTGCGCTATGGCTCCTCGCCACGCGGCGGACAGGCGCTGGTGCTCGGCAGCAAGGTCACCGCGCTGCTGGCGGGCCGCTACAACGTGGCCTTCGAGGACATCCACTCCGTGGCGCCTGCCGCTTTCCGCCATCGTCTGCTGCTCAACTTCGACGGCCTGGCCGAGGGCGTCTCGACCGACGCGGTGATTGCCGAACTGCTGAAAGAAATGCCGCATTGATCTTCGATGAATCAACGCTCCGCAAGTTGAACCAGCTCAGCCTGGTGGCCTCGCGCATTCGCAAAGGAGCCATCAAGGGCGAGCGCCGTTCCTCGCGGCGCGGCAGCAGCGTGGAGTTTGCCGACTATCGCAACTACACTCCAGGCGATGACTTGCGCCGCCTGGATTGGAATCTGTACGCGCGCCTGGAGCGCCCCTTCATTAAATTATTTGAGGAAGAGGAAGACTTGGCGGTCTACGTTCTGCTGGACGGTTCCCGTTCGATGGGCTGGGGCGAAGCGGACGAAAATAAGTTCGACTACGCCCGCAAGCTGGTCGCTGGACTGGGAGCGATTGCCATCTCGAACGGCGACCTGCTCTCGGTGGGCCTGCTCCAAAACGGACGCGTGTCCGCCGAGTTCGGCCCCACGCGCGGCGGCGCGGCGCTCTCGCGCTTGTTCAACTTCCTCGAACCACTGCAAGCCGAAGGTGACACCGACCTGAACACCTCGCTGCGGCATTATGCGGTCAAACCGCGCCGCCCTGGACTGCTCATCCTCGTCTCGGATCTGCTCTCCGCCGAAGGCTACGAAGCGGGGCTGCGCCATCTACAAGGCCGCGGACATGAAGCCGCGCTGGTACATGTCCTCGCCCCCAATGAACTCGATCCGCCGCTGGCAGGTGACCTGCAACTGGTCGACGTGGAGTCAGGCCAGACACAGGATGTCTCCCTCGACGGCAGCCTGCGCAGCCGCTACAAGGCCCACGTCCAGGAATGGCTGCAGACCACGCGGGCCGACTGCCGCAAGCACGACATCCACTACCTTGACCTCGCCACTTCCACGCCCTGGGATCAGGCCTTGCTGCTCGAAATGCGCCGAAGTGGGATCGTGAAATGAAGCAGAGTTTCAAAAGGATTCACCACGGAGAACACGGAGAGCACAGAGATTCTTTAAAGAGCTTCCGTGTCTCGGTGTCTTTCATCGGATTGCGGACTTCAGTCCGCGCCAACATGGGAAAGGTGCAGACTAAAGTCTGCACTCCGTATTAAATTATGCAATTTCTCGCCCCCCTCGCCTTCTGGCTGGCAGTGCTGGCCATCCCCATCATATTGCTGTACATGCTCAAGCTGCGTCGCAAGCAGGTGCAGGTCTCATCCACCCTGCTCTGGCAGCAGGCCTTGCGCGAGCAACAGGCCAACGCGCCCTGGCAGAAGCTCAAGCGGAATTTGCTCCTGCTGCTGCAACTGCTCATCCTGGCCGCGTTGATCTTCGCCCTCGCCCGCCCTGCCTGGCAGACACGCGCCGTGGCCTCGGGATCGGTCATCGTTTTGCTGGATGCCTCCGCTTCGATGAATGCCACGGACGTTTCGCCCACGCGCTTCGAGGCGGCCCGCAAAACCGTCCGCGCGCTGGTGGATGAATTGGCGGGCGACGCTGTCGTGACCATCATCGAAGTCGGCTACACCCCGCGCGCGCTGGTCACCTCCACCAGCGACAAGGCCGTGCTGCGACAGGCCATCGACGGTGCACAGGTCACCCAAGGCAGCGCAGACTGGCAATCCGCATTTGCATTAGCCAGCGGAGCCGCGCGCGACGACCAGAACATCACCACCGTCATCGTCTCGGACGGCGGCCTGCCCGAGAGTGGCCTGCCTGCCCTGGCAGGCGAAGTCCGCTACGTGCCCATCGGTGTGACGGGCGATAACCTAGCCATTTCGGCGCTGGCCCTGCGTGCCTCGGGCGGCGGCCTGCAGCTCTTCACCGAAGTCCACAACTTCAGCGACACGGCCCGTAGTGTGACGCTCTCGCTCTACCTGGGCCAGACCCTCTTCGCCTCGCGTCCGCTCGATCTGCCTGCAGGCAAAAGCGCCAGCATCACACTCGAAGACCTGCCCAACGCGCCTGGCATCTATAAGGCGCATCTCTCCGATCCGCAAAATTCGACCCTGGATTCATTTCCTCTCGACGATACGGCTTTCGCCATTTATCAGGCCGCCTCGGCGCGGCGCGTGCTGCTGGTCTCGAAGGGCAACATCTATCTCGAACAATTGCTGGCCTCCCTGCCTGGCGTGCAGCCTTACCGCGCCGTGCCCGCCGCCGATGGGACGATCCAGATCCCCAGCGATCCCTTTGACTTGTACGTGCTGGACGGCCTGAACCCGCCTGGGATTCCAGCGGGAGCCAATTTGCTGTACGTCAACACGCCGCCCAATCCGCTCTTCACGGTCGGCTCGCCGTTCACAGATATGAAGAACGTCAAGGTCAACGAACATATCCTGACGCGCTTCGTGGACTGGAGCAACGTCCACGTGCTGCAAGCGAAGAAGCTCATCGCGCCCGAGTGGGCCGACGTGCTGATCGAGGCGGATGCGGGGCCGCTGGTCTTCGCCGGCGAGCAGAACGGACAGCGCATCGCGGCGGTTGGCTTTGACCTGCGCGAAAGCGACCTGCCGCTGCAGATCGCCTACCCGATCCTGTTCTCGAACCTGATCAACTACCTCGTGCCGCCCAGCGCCTTCGACGCCAGCCGCTCGCTCGAACCAGGCGACGGGCTGTCCATCGTGCCCGACCCAGGCGTGGAGCAGATCCTGGTCGCCACGCCGCTCGAGCACGCCTTCACCCTGCGCCCCGAGGCCAACCTGACCTTCACTGAGACGGACGAGCTGGGTTACTACGCCGTCAACTTCATCTCGAAGAGCGGCACTTCGGTGGAGTATTTCGCGGTCAACCTGTTCGACGAGGCCGAGTCGGATTTACGCCCGCGCGAAACTGTCCAGGTTGGGCAAAGCACGCTGACCGCCGCCGTCGCCGAAAAGGTCGGTCAGCGCGAGTTCTGGCCCTGGCTGGCGGGGCTGGCCCTGATCGTCCTGCTGGTCGAGTGGCAGATGTTCCACCGCCGCAACTTATCGACTCTTCTGGAAACTGTCAGGCCCAAGGCCTGAATTACGTTATGAGATTCACTTCGCCCTTTTTCCTGCTCCTGCTTGTGCTCCTGCCGCTCTTCGCGTGGATGGGCTGGCCCGCGCCTGGGTCGTCGCGCTGCCGCGAGATGCTGGCGCTGATCCTGCGCCTGCTGATCGTGCTGAGCCTGATCCTCGGGCTGGCGAGCATGGAAGTCGTGCGCCCTGGCAGCGACCTGGCCGTGGTCTTCTTGGTGGACGTCTCGGACTCGATGCCACAGCAGGCCGTGGACTCGGAGATCGCCTATGTGCAGGAGGCCATCCAGGGCATGGGGCCAGACGACCAATCGGCGGTGGTGCTGTTCGGCGCGGATGCGCTGGTCGAGCGGCCGATGTCGGTGGCGCATGAGCTGGCCCAGATCAGCTCCGCGCCCGTCACCAACCAGACCGACCTGGCCGAAGCCATCCGCATGGGACTGGCCCTCTTCCCCGCCAACACGGCGCGGCGGCTGGTCGTCCTCTCGGATGGCACACAGACCAGCGGCGACGCGCTGGCCGCCGCCGAGTTTGCCAAAGCCTCGGGCGTGCAGATCGTGGTCGTGCCGTTCCTCTCGCAGCCCGCGGACGAAACCCTCATCACGCAAGTCGACGTGCCCACCCGTCTGCGCCCAGGTCAGAACTTCAACCTGAACCTGTCCATCGAAGCGACCAACCCTGTGCGCTCGGCCATCCGTGTGCTTTCGGGGGGCGAAGTGGTCTACGAGCAGACTCAGGATCTGCGCCGTGGCACGCAGACCTTCAGCCTGCCGCTGACGGCTGGCCAGCCTGGCTTCGTCAGCTATCAGGTGCAGATCGCGCCCGAGAAAGACGGCTTCTATCAGAACAACCGCCTTGACGCCTACTCGCAGGTCGAAGGCCCGCCGCGGATTTTGGTGGTGGCGCCCGCCGAGGGCGAGTCGCTGCCTGGCGGCGAATCCCGCCCCGACGAATTCTCTGCACTGGTCAATGTGCTACAAGCCGCAGGCTTCACCGTGGATCTGGTCACGCCCAACGGCCTGCCGTCCAACCTGCCTGGGCTGGCGCAATACAATGCCGTGACCCTGGTCGACGTGCCCGCGCGCACGCTCACCAACCGTCAGATGGAAAGCCTGCGCTCCTACGTGCACGACCTGGGCGGAGGGCTGGTCGCTGTCGGTGGGCCGACCAGCTACGGGGTCGGCGGCTACTTCGGCACCCCGCTCGAAGATGCGCTGCCCGTCGAGATGCAGATCAAGGATGAGCAGCGCCGTCCGTCGCTGGGCATCGTCTTCATCATCGACCATTCGGGCAGCATGGCCGACGCCAGTGGCGGTGTGATGAAACTCGAACTGGCCAAGGAGGCCGCGGCCCGCTCGGTGGAGCTGCTCTTCCCCACCGACCGCGTGGGCGTGATCGCCTTCGACGACACCGCCAGTTGGGTCGTCCCGATGACCGACCTCGCCAACCCCGACGAGGTGATGAGCCTGATTGGCTCGATCCAGCCTGGGGGCGGAACGGACATCATGGCGGGCATGCGGGCCATGGCGGATGTCCTGCCCGACGACCCCGCCAAGGTCAAGCATGTGATTCTCCTGACCGACGGCGGCGCCGACTCGACAGGCATCCCCGAACTCGTCCAGCGCCTGCTGGCCGAGAGCGGCATCACGCTCTCGACCGTGGGCGTCGGCAACGATGCTGCACCCTTCCTCGACGACCTGGCGGCGCTGGGCAATGGCCGTTATCACTTCACCAACAACGCGGAAAGCATCCCGAGCATCTTCACCGAAGAGACCATGCTGGCCACGCGCGCCTACATCGAAGAAGGCGCGTTCTTCCCAGCGCAGGTCAACCCCTCACCGATCCTGGCGGGCATCAACTCGGTGCCGCAACTGCTTGGCTACGTGGCCACCAGTCCCAAGGATCTGGCGCAGGTCATTTTGCAATCCGAGAAGAAAGACCCGATCCTGGCGATCTGGCAATACGGGCTGGGCCGCGCCGTGGCCTTCACCTCCGATGCCAGCGGACGCTGGGCCAAGAACTGGGTCGGCTGGCAGGGCTTCCCCACCTTCTGGGCGCAGGCCGTCGCCTCGACTTTGAGCGACACGGCCAGCACCGCACTCGAATTGACCGTGACCCAGCAAGGCGAGCAGGCGCGCCTGAGCGTGGACGCACACAGCCGCGCGGGCGACTTCCTCAACGGCTACGAGGTCAACGCCAACCTGGTCGCGCCGAACGGCGAGGTGCAATCGGTGACGTTGAAGCAGGTTGCGCCAGGTCGCTACGAGGCGCCCTTCATGCCCACCGAGCAAGGCGTGTACCTGATCCGCCTGACGGGCCAGGCCCAGGATGGACAGTCCTTCTCCGATACCGCGGGCTGGACTCTGTCCTACTCGCCCGAATATCGCGATATCGAGTCGAATCCCGACCTGCTGCTGCGCCTCGCCAACCTGACAGGCGGCACGGTGGCCTCCGCCGACCCCGCCGACGCCTTCACCCACGACCTGAGCGCCTCGCGCGCCTCGCGCCCGATCTGGCCCTGGCTGCTGACTCTGGCCGCGCTCCTGTTCCCATTCGACATTGCCGCTCGCAGGTTGATCCTCACCCGCCAGGACTGGGTCAGGTTCATGGCGAAGCTCGGCTTCCGCAGACGGGTCAAGGCCCAGCCCGAGGAACGCAGCGAACGCATGGATGCGCTGTTGCAAGCCAAACGCCGCGCGCAACAGGAACCGCCCGCGCCCGTCCCGCCGCCTGTGATGCCCAAACCGAAAATAGAAAAAGTGGAAACGCCGAAGAAGGCTCCCCCTGCGGAACCATCATCCGCCTCGACCACGGCCAGTCTGCTGGCGCGCAAGAAGGCGTTACGGAAGAAGGATGAGAAGTAACAAAACTTCGGAAGTCTGACAGACTTCCGAAGTTTTGTTACTCAGGACAAAGTGATCTTATCCGTCAACTCCACGGCCAGACCGAGATAGGTTTCGGGAGACAAAGACAGCAAATGCAGGCGGGTTACTTCATTTACATTCAGACTATTTACCCAAGCCTTATAACTGTCCTCGGTCAGCACTCGTCCGCGCGTCTGGGACTTGAGCGATTCGTACGCATCCGCCTGGCCCGCAGCGCGTAGGATGGTCTGCGCGCCTTCGGAGACAACTTCCCAATGCGCGTTCAATTCGGCCTTGAGCTTGTCCTCGTTCGCGGCGATGCGGTTCATGCCCTGGCGCAGATTCGTCCAGGCCAGAAGCGTGTGACCGAAGGCTGTGCCAAAAGTGCGGCGCACGGTCGAGTCGGACAGGTCGCGCTGCAGGCGGGAGACAGCCAGCTTTTGGGCATAGTGGGTGAACAGCGCATTCGCCACGCCCAGGTTGCCCTCGGCATTTTCAAAGTCGATCGGGTTGACTTTCTGCGGCATGGTCGAGGAACCCACCTCCCCCGCCACAACGGCCTGCTTAAAAACGCCGTCGCTGATGTAGCGCCAGATGTTCTGCGCGAAGTCGATCAGCATGGCATTGACCCGCCGCACAGAATCGAAGTAGCGAATCCAGTTGTCATAGGGCAGGATTTGTGTGGTGGCGAGATTGGGCACAAGGCCGTAGCCCTGGATGAACTTGGCGCTGAAGGCGACCCAGTCCACTTGCGGGGCGGCGGCCTGCAGGGCGTTGAAGTTTCCGACCGCACCTGTCAGCTTGGCCTCGAAGCGGTGACATGCGATCTCGGCACGCGCCTCGCGAATCCGCGCGGCGTAGACGGCGAACTCCTTGCCCAGCGTGGTCGGGACGGCGGGCTGTCCGTGTGTGCGCGCCAGCATGGGCAGGGCGCGATAGGTTTTGGCGAAATCCAAAATCTTCGCAAGCAGGTCATCCAGCGCGGGCAGCAAAACTGTGTCACGCGAATCGCGCAGGGCCAGCGCATTCGCCAGGTTGTTGACGTCCTCCGAGGTCAGGCCGAAATGCAGCCAGGGCAGCAGGTCATCCAGCGAAGTGCCCTGCAATTTCCCACGCAGGAAATATTCGATGGCCTTCACATCGTGGCGCGTCTGCCGCTCGAAGGCGCGGATGGATTCGGCGTCAGCCAGGGAAAAATCTGCTTTAACGGAATCAAGCTGGGCCGTCTCCGCATCGGTCAACGGGCGGATCAGTCCCACTCGGGCGAGGGCTAACAGATAATCCAGTTCTAGGCGGGTGCGGTCGCGCAGGTAGGCGAACTCGGAGAAATGTTCCCGCAGCGGCGCGGTCGTGTCCGCGTAGCGGCCATCCAGAGGGGAGAGAAGTTGGAGCGGGGAAGGGTTCATTATCCCCAGAATAGCATTATTCCAACCTGATTGTCAATTGCCGAGAAAAAAGATGAAGGAGTTTTTCATCCTTCATCTTTTTTCTTTCATCTTTTATCCGACGTGCTCGCACCACGACTCGTACCGCGGCATTTTTCCACGGATGGCATCGTGATAGATGCCCTGGATCTTGCGCGTCACGGGGCCTGTCTTGCCGTCGCCGATGGTGCGGAAGTCGATCTCGCTCAGGCCGATGACCTCGGCGGCGGTGCCGCACACGAAGACCTCGTCCGCGATGTAGAGCTGGTCGCGGGAGATGGGCTGTTCGAGGATGCGATAGCCCATGTCTTTGGCCACGGTGTGGATCGAGTGGCGCGTCACGCCTTCCAGCACGGGCGCGGTGGACGGGGTGATGATCTTGCCATGCCGCACCATGAACAGGTTTTCGCCTGTGCATTCAGCCACGTAGCCCTGCGGGTCGAGCATGATGGCTTCCTGGAATCCCAGCCGCTCGGACTCGGTCTTGGCCAGGAAGCTGTTGGCGTAGTTGCCCGAGACCTTGGCCTTGGTCATCAACACGTTCGGATGATGGCGCGTGTACGAGGAGATGTTGGCGCGGATGCCCTTCGCCAGCGCCTCTTCGCCCAGATAGTTGCCCCACTCCCAGGCGGCAATCGCCAGCGACGGCTTGCCGTTGTCCACGTTCAGGTTCCAACCGCCGCCATCCAGGTAGAGCAGCGGGCGGATGTAGCAATCCTTGAAGCCATTGGCGCGCACGGTGTCCTTGATCGCCTTGACCACATCCTCGGTCGTCCACGGCAGGTCGCGGAAGCCGAACACGCGCGCCGAATCGAGCAGGCGCTCGGCGTGGTCGGTCAGGCGGAAGACGGCGGGGCCCTTCGGCGTTTCGTAGGCGCGGATGCCCTCGAAGACTGCCGCGCCGTAATGCAGCGCAGGCGTAAGCATGTGGATCGTCGCTTTTTCGAACGGCACCAGCTCGCCGTTCATCCACACGAATTTTGATTCCATTCCCATGATAATTTCTCCTTTTAATGGTAGGGGCACGGCGGAGGGTTGCAGGCCTTATTGTGCAATTATTCCGCCGTGCCCCTACGGGTTTACAAATTTTTGATGATCTCGTCCGCCATCTGGCGGGAGGTCAGCTTGCCGCCGATGTCGGTGGTGCGGGCGCCCGCGGTGATGGTCGCGTCCACGGCGTTTTCGATGGACGCGGCTTCCGCTTCGAGCTTCAGCGAATAACGCAGCAGCATGGCCGTCGACAGGATGGTGCCGATCGGGTTGGCGATGCCCCTGCCTGCGATGTCAGGCGCTGACCCGTGGATCGGTTCGTACAAGCCAGGGCCTGATTCCGATAAACTGGCCGAGGGCAGCATCCCCATCGAACCCGCCAGCACGGAGGCCTCGTCCGTCAGGATGTCGCCGAACATGTTCTCGGTCACGACCACATCCATCCACGCGGGGCCAGTGATCAGGCGCATGGAGGCGGTGTCGACCAGGGTGTGTTCCAGTTCGACATCGGGATTCGCCTTTCCAACCTGGACGGCGATCTGCCGCCACAGGCGCGAGGATTCCAGCACGTTGGCCTTATCCACCGAGGTGACTTTTTTCCTGCGGCCCTTGGCGAGGCTGAAAGCCAGTTCCATGACGCGCTTGATTTCGTAGTCATAATATTCAAGCGTATCCACGGCGCGTTCGCGGCCATCCTTGATGTCGCGGCCTTTGGGCCAGCCGAAGTACAGGCCGCCCGTCAGCTCGCGCACGACCATGATGTCCACGCCCTTGAGCTTCTCGGGCTTAAGCGGCGACGAGTCGATCAACGCAGGATGTACCTTGACGGGTCGCAGGTTGGCGAAGACGCCGAGGCCCTTGCGTAGGGCCAGCAGTCCGCGCTCGGGGCGATCCTTGGCGGCAGGGTCGTCCCATTTTGGGCCGCCGACCGCGCCCAGCAGCACCGCGTCCGCGGATTTGCAATCAGCCAGGGTCTCATCGGTGAGCGAGGAACCGTAATGGTCAATCGAGCAACCGCCCATTAAGCGTTCTGTGAATTTGAATGAATGTCCGTACTTGCTGGCGACGATATCCAGCACGCGCACGGCTTCGGCGACGATCTCGGGGCCGATGCCATCGCCAGGGAGGAGGGTGAGTTTGAAGTTCAAAATGAGTCTCCGTTTCCGTCATTGCGAGGAGATTGCTTCGGGCGGGAGAACACCGCCCTCGCAATGACGGTGAATTTGTTAGTGCGCCACCATCAATCCATACTCCACCGAATCCGCCAGGGCACGCCAGGAGGCTTCGATGATATTGGCGCTGGCGCCGACGGTGCTCCAGCGGCTGGTGCTGTTGCGCGTGTCGATCAACACGCGCGTGATGGCCTCGGTGCCGTGGTCTGAATCCAGAATGCGGACTTTGTAATCGGACAGGTGGAAATTGGCAATTTGCGGATAATATCCCATCAGGGCTTTTCGCAGAGCATTGTCCAGCGCGTTGACGGGGCCGTTGCCTTCCGCCGCAGTGTGCAGTAGTTCACCCTGCACGCGTACCTTGACCATGGCTTCTGCGAAGATGCCGCGTCCCTGGCGATGCTCGACGTTGACGAAAAAGTCCACCAATTCGAAGGGCGCTTTGTAGCCATACTCCTGGCGCTTCAACATCATTGTCACCGAAGCTTCGGCGGCCTCAAAGGAGAAGCCGCGCGCCTCGAGTTCCTTGACTTCGTTGAGGACGGATACCACCTCTTCGCCTTCGACTTCGACCCCGTGCTCCTCCGCCTTGCTGAGCATGTTCCCACGCCCCGACAGATCGGACACGACCACGCGCATCTTGTTCCCGATGAGAGCAGGATCCACGTGCTGGTAGGATTGCGCGCTGCGACGCATGGCCGCGACGTGTACGCCGCCCTTGTGCGCAAAGGCGGACTTGCCGACGAACGGCAAATGCTCATCGGGCGTCAGGTTGGCGACCTCAGCCACGAAATGCGAAAGCTCGTACAGATGAGCCAGCTTTCCCTCGGGCAGGCATGAGGCTCCCATCTTGAGTTCGAGGTTGGCCATGACCGAGATTAGGTTGACGTTTCCACAGCGCTCGCCGACCCCGTTGATGGTTCCCTGCACCTGGATCGCGCCCTCGCGCACTGCGGTCAACGAATTGATCACGGCGGCCTCGCCATCGTTATGGGCGTGGATTCCGAATGGGTGCGCGAGAACAGGCTTGAGGCTGCGGATGATCTGCTCCACCTCCCAGGGCAGTGTCCCGCCGTTGGTGTCGCACAGCACGACCGTCTCCGCGCCACCGCGAATCGCAGCCTGCAACGTTTCGAGCGCGTACGCGGAATCCGCTTTGTAGCCGTCGAAGAAATGTTCGGCATCGTAGATGACGCGCTTGCCGTTGGCCTTGAGATATGCGACGGACTGCTCAATGATGCGCAGGTTGTCTTCGTTGGTGGTTTGCAAAACCTCCCTGACGTGCAGAGTCCAGGTCTTACCGAAGATGGTGCAGACGGGTGTGTGGGAATTGAGCAGGGCCTTGATGTTGGCGTCGTCCTCGGGGCCGCCTTTGACGCGGCAGGTGGAACCGAACGCGGCGATCAACGCATTCTTCCACTGCATGTCGCGGGCGCGCTCGAAGAATTCGACATCCTTGGGATTCGAGCCAGGCCAGCCGCCTTCGATGAAGGCCACGCCGAAATCATCGAGTCGCTGCGCCACGCGGATCTTGTCGTTGGCCGAAAGCGTGAAGCCTTCGGATTGCGTCCCGTCGCGGAGGGTGGTGTCGTAGATTTGGATTTTCATATTTATCCTTATGTCATTGCGAGCCGCGGAGCGGCGAAGCAATCTCATGGTTGGTGGTTACTTGAGATTGCTCACCTGCACTGCACCAAACGCAGTGCGGTGCAAGTGTCGGGCTTTGCCCTCGCAATGACATGTTAGTGAGTTGCCTCGTACTCGGCGATTTGCTTCTCGAACCCAAGGATGTACCCAAGCTCATCCACACCGTTGAGCAAACAGGTCTTGTTGAACGGGTCAATCGGGAACGTGACCGAACCGTTCGGAAAGGAGAGCGTTTGCGAGGCCAGGTCAACGGTGAGTTCGGCGGCGGGTACTTCGTCGACGAGATCGAATAACAGCTTGTGGGTGGCATCATCCACGATGATCGGAATGAGTCCGTTCTTGAGCGAGTTGTTGCGGAAGATGTCGGCGAAGGAGGTGGAGATGACGGCCTTGAAGCCGAAGCCTGTCAGCGCCCAGGGAGCGTGTTCGCGGCTCGAACCGCAGCCGAAGTTGTCGCCCGCCAACAGGATCTGCGCACCCTGCGCGTTGGGCTGGTTGAGGACAAAGTCCGCTTTGGGGGAGCCGTCGACGTTATAACGCCAGTCGGCAAAGAGATTATCGCCCATGCCTTTTTTGTCGGTGGCCTTGAGGAAGCGCGCAGGGATGATCTGATCCGTGTCGATGTCGTTGACGGGCAGGGGAAGTACTCGGGATGTAAGTGTTGTGAATTGAGCCATAGGATTTCCAATCAATCTACGTCAGTGCGAGTCTGCGAGAAGCAATCCCCGTGTCACTGGAGATTGCTTCGGGCTTCGCCCTCGCAATGACATGTTAAAACATCGTCCTCGGGTCAGCGACCTTGCCAGCGATGGCGGTTGCAGCGGCAGTGATCGGGCTGGCCAGGAAGGTGCGTCCGCCCTTGCCCTGACGGCCTTCGAAGTTGCGGTTGCTGGTCGAGACAGCATACTGTCCAGATTGGAGTTGATCGCCGTTCATGGCAATACACATCGAGCAGCCTGCTTCGCGCCATTCTGCGCCTGCTTCCTTGAAAATTTTATCCAGGCCTTCCTGTTCGGCCTGCTTCTTGACATCCTGCGAGCCAGGCACAACCATGAGACGCAAGCCGTCCGCCACCTTGCGTCCTTTCAACATTGCCGCCGCCAGGCGCAGGTCGGAGATGCGCGAGTTGGTGCAGGAGCCGATGAAGACAACATCCACTTTTTGGCCGAGCAGGGATTGACCAGGCTGGAGACCCATGTAGGTCAATGCCTTTTCAAAGGCGGCTTTTTGTGAAGGTTCGGTAAATGACTCGCTGCTGGGGACATGGTCGGTGATCTTCATGCCCATGCCAGGATTGGTGCCGTAGGTGATCATCGGCTCAAGCTCGGAAGCATCGAGTGTGATGGATTTGTCGTAGGTGGCACCTTCGTCGCTGGGCAGGGTCTTCCAAACTGCGACAGCCTTGTCCCAGTCCGCGCCTGTGGGGGAGGCTTCGCGGCCTTTGAGATATTCGAAGGTCACTTCATCGGGGGCGATCATACCCGCGCGCGCGCCGCCTTCGATGGACATATTGCAGATGGTCATACGCTGTTCCATTGTCAAGCCGCGGATGGCTTTGCCTGTGAACTCGAAGACGTGCCCCGTCCCCCCGCCGACGCCGATGCGAGCAATCAGCGCCAGGATGATGTCCTTGGCGGAAACGCCCCTGGACAAAGTCCCGTTGACGCGGACTTCGTAGGTCTTGGGCTTTTTTTGCAGCAGGCATTGAGTCGCAAGCACATGCTCGACCTCGGAGGTGCCGATGCCGAAGGCCAGCGCGCCGAACGCGCCGTGCGTGGCGGTGTGACTGTCACCGCAGACGATGGTCATGCCTGGCTGGGTGCGTCCCAGCTCGGGGCCGATGACGTGGACAATGCCGCGATGCGGACTGGTCATGCCGTGCAGCGTGATGCCGAACTCGGCGGCGTTGGTCTCCATCTGCTTGATCTGGGCGGCGGCCATCGCGTCCGTGATCGGGATATTGATAGGCGTGGTCGGGATGGAGTGATCCATCGTGGCGAGGGTCTTGTCGGGGCGGCGGACTTTGAGTCCACGCTGGCGCAGGCCCGTGAAGGCCTGCGGCGAGGTGACCTCATGCACGAGGTGCAGGTCAATGTAAAGGACAGCTGGGGAATCGGGTTGTTCGGCGACAACGTGCGAGTCCCAGATTTTATCGAAGAGTGTTTTTGGCATAATCGTTTTCTACGTCATTGCGAGGAGCGATAGCGACGAAGCAATCTCATGTTATTGGGAGGTTGCTTCTCGAAGACTCGTAACGACATGCTTATTCAGCGGAGTCATCCTCTTCCATGGCGGAAGCAGGCTCGGGGGCGGAAAATACGCTAGTATCCCAGCCAGAGGGGATGGTCTGCGGCTCGGGGAACGGGTCAAAGCAATGGGTGGCGAAAACGTCGCGTTCTTCATTCTGAGTGGTCATTGTGGTTTCTCCTGTTTCATTTATGTCATTGCGAGGAGGGTTGAGACGCGATAGCGTCGAAATCCCGACGAAGCAATCCCATAATTTCAGGAGATTGCTTCGGGCGGAAAAGCACCGCCCTCGCAATGACGATGGCGTACTATCCCAGCATCACGCCAAAATCATTGTGGACAGGCTGCGTGCCTTCCGTTCTGGCGATGATGAGTTTGTTGAGGGCGTTGATATAGGCCTTGGCCGAAGCGACGATGATGTCGGTATCGGCGCCGTGGCCGCCGTAGACGCGGGCATAGGTCATTTCACTTTGCGCGTCCATCGTGTGCAGGCCATTCTCCGCTTGGATGCGGACGGTCACTTCGCCAAGCGCGTCGATGCCTTCGGTGATGGCATGGATGTTGAACTCAAGCAGTTTGCACGGCGTTTTGATGATGGCGCCGATGGCCGTGTAGGTTGCGTCCACGGGGCCTGTGCCCATCGAGGCGAAGTTGTAGACCGTGCGGTCAGGGCCGCGCAGGCGGACAGTGGCGGTGGGCATGCCAAGCGTGCCGCAGGAAACCTGCAAGCCTTCGAGATAATAGACATCGTGCGGACGATAGAACTCGTCGGCGATAACCGCCTCGAGATCGGCATCGGTGATGATCTTCTTGCGGTCGGCCAATTCCTTGAAGCGCGCAAAGGCCTTGTCGAGTTCGGCTTCATCGAGGGCATGTCCCATGATGGCGAGGCGCGAACGCAAAGCTGCGCGTCCCGAATGCTTGCCCATCACCAGCGTAGTTTGATTCACGCCGACATCTTCGGGACGCATGATCTCGTAGGTGGTCTGGTGCTTGAGCATGCCGTCCTGGTGAATGCCCGCTTCGTGCGCGAACGCGTTAGCGCCGACGATGGCCTTGTTCGGCTGCACCACGATACCCGTGTAGTTGCTGACCAGTTTGCTGATCCGCGAGAGCTGCTGGGTTTCAATTCCCGTTTCGAGATCGAAGATCGGGTGACGGGTCTTGAGCGTCATCACCACTTCTTCGAGCGAGGTGTTGCCTGCGCGTTCGCCGATGCCGTTGATGGTCACTTCCGCCTGACGCGCGCCCGCCTGGATTCCAGCCAGCGTGTTCGCGGTGGCAAGGCCGAGATCATCGTGACAATGCACCGAGACGGTGATGCCATCGTGCATTCCAGGCGTGTGCTTCACGATGCCGTCGATCAGTTTGTAGAACTCATCGGGCGTGGTGTAGCCGACCGTGTCGGGGATGTTGAGCGTGGTCGCACCCGACTTGATGGCTTCGCCCAGCACGACGTACAGGAACTCGGGGTCGGAGCGGCCCGCATCCTCGGGGCTGAACTCCACGTCGGCACACAGCGTCCGCGCGTATGCCACCATCTCGGAGACGCGCTGCACCACTTCCTCGGGATCCATCTTCAGCTTGTGTTTCATGTGGATGGAAGACGTGGCCAGAAAGGTGTGGATGCGCGGATTCTGCGCACCCTTGACCGCTTCCCAGGCCTTGTCGATGTCGGGTTTGTTGGCGCGCGCCAGCCCCGCGATGACGGGAACCTTCGCCTCGGGGTCGCCCTTGGGCGGGTTGCCCACTTCGAAGGCGATTCTTCTGACGGCTTCCAGGTCATCGGGCGAGGCGGCGGGGAAGCCCGCCTCGATAATGTCCACGCCCATGCGCGCCAGGGAGCGGGCGACTTCCAGCTTTTCCGCGGAAGTCATCGTCGCGCCAGGGGATTGCTCGCCGTCTCTTAAAGTTGTATCGAAAATTTTGACGTAGTTACTCATTGACATGAAAACTCCATTTCAACGTTGGCTGAGTAGCCCCGTGCTCGTCGGGACATATCGAGACCAACGGGTTACATGTAAACAAAAAGTTTCTTGAAAACTGGTGGTCTCGGTATGGGCGACAACGAACGTCGCCCTACTCGACCACCGATATATTTATTTCTGCCAATTTTCAGGGCGTAAGGAACGTACCGCCGCGCCAGCGCGCCACATTTCAGAATCACGAAAAGCGCCAAGTTCCTTTTCGAGCTGCTCGCGATAATCGTCGCGGCTGTTGGCTTCGAGCGTGATGCGGGCTTCGTTGCCGCTCTTCACGGAGGCGTACAAATCCTCGAACACAGGCTCCACCGCAGCGCGGAAACGCGGATGCCAGTCGAGTGCGCCGCGCTGGGCAGTGGTCGAGCAGTTGGCGTACATGAAGTCCATGCCGTTCTCGCCCACCAGGCGGATCAGCGACTGGGTCAGTTCTTCGACTGTCTCGTTGAAGGCCTCGGACGGGGAATGTCCATTCTTGCGCAGCACGTTGTATTGCGCTTCCATCACACCCGACAGCGCGCCGATCAAAATGCCGCGCTCACCCGTCAGGTCGCTGTAAACCTCGTTCTTGAAGGTGGTCGGGAAGAGGTAGCCTGCGCCGATGGCGATGCCGAGCGCGATGGCGCGTTCATTGGCCTTGCCCGTGAAATCCTGATGGACAGCGTAGCTGGCATTGATGCCGCTGCCCGCCAGGAAGTTGCGGCGGACGCTGGTGCCTGAACCCTTCGGCGCGACCAGGGCCACATCCACGTGCGGAGGCGGAACCACGCCCGTATCATCCTTGAAGGTGACCGAGAAGCCGTGCGAGAAGTACAGCATGTCGCCTTCGTTCAGGCACTCGACGATCTTGGGCCACTGCGAGCGCTGGCCAGCGTCCGAGAGCAGGTACTGGATGACGGTGCCACGCTCGGCGGCTTCCTCGACCGAGAAAAGCGTCTCGCCTGGCACCCAGCCGTCAGCGACGGCGCGATCCCAGTTCTTCGTCCCAGCACGCTGCCCAACGATGACCTTGACGCCGTTATCGCGCATGTTCATCGCTTGCGCGGGGCCTTGCACGCCATAGCCCAGCACGGCCACGACTTCATCCTTCAACACCTCGCGCGCCTTCTCCAGCGGGAATTCCCCGCGCGTAACGACTTCCTCTTCCACACCACCGAAATTGATCCTTGCCATGATAAGTTCTCCTGTTTTTGATTTACTCTGGTGGTTGAGTAGGGCTGAGCGCTTTTCTCAGCCCGTATCGAAACCACCAATGTACAAGTTACTTTCTGTTTTCAAGTGACTCGTTGGTTTCGATACGCCCCGACGAACGCGGGGCTACTCAACCAACGGCATAACCCAATTACGACAAAATTTCCGCGGCTTCGAGATCGTACTCGTAGCCGTTGTCCTCCATGCCAGGCATGCGGCGGATGCCCGCATTGGCGCCGCGCGTCATGGCGATCTGGCCCGTGCGCACCATTTCCATGATGCCCAGCGGACGCAGCAACTCGACCATGCCTTCGATCTTCTCCTCGGTGCCCGTCACTTCCACGATAACGGAATCAGTCGCCACATCCACGATGCGGGCGCGGAAGATGGACGCCAGGCTGTTGACCTCGGCGCGTTTCTCGGGCGCGGCCTTGACCTTGATCAGCGCCATGTCGCGCGTCACGGACGGCTGACGCGAGACATCCTGCACGTCGATCACGTTGACCAGCTTGTACAGGTTGGCCTCGATCTTGTGCGCGTCAACGTCGCCGTTGGGACAATCCACGACCATGGTCATGCGCGAGACCTCGGGCTTTTCGGTGCGCCCGACCGCCAGCGACTCGATGTTGAAGTTGCGGCGGCGGAACAGCGAAGCCACGCGGTTTAACACACCAGGTTTGTTTTCGACCAATGCGATAAATGTGTATTGCATTTTTCTCTCCTTTACTGTTTCACGGGCCTGCGCAGCATCTGGTCGAGCGACGCGCCTGCGGGAACCATCGGGTACACGGCGTCTTCCTTCTCCACGCGGAACTCGAGCACCACAGGGCCTGCGATGCTGCGCGCCCACTGGATGGCCTCGTCCACTTCCTCGCGCGTCGTCACGCGGCGGGCGGGGACTCCGTGCGCGTCGGCCAGCTTGACAAAATCAGGCGAGACCATGTTCACAGCCGAGTAGCGCTTCTCGAAGAAGAATTCCTGCCACTGGCGCACCATGCCCAGGAAGTTGTTGTTCATGATGGCGACCTTGACGTTGGCGCCTTCCTGCACGGCGGTGGTCAACTCGGCGGCGGTCATCTGGAAGCCGCCGTCGCCTGCGATGGCCCAGATCTCCTGATCCTTGTTCGCGAACCACGCGCCGATGGCGGAGGGCAGGCCGAAGCCCATCGTGCCCGAGCCGCCCGAGGTGATCCAGCGGTTCGGCTTTTCGAGCGCGTAATATTGCGCCGTCCACATCTGGTGCTGGCCCACGTCGGTGGTGATGATCGCGCCGCCACCCGTGGCCTTCCACAGGTCATGAATCAGGTGTGCCACGTACAGCTTGCCGTCCTCGGGCCAGTTCATGATCGAGCGCTCGTCGGCTTCGTATTTCCAGCCGTTGATCTCATTCAGCCACTCGTCGTGGTCGTACTCGTCCACCATCGGCACCAGATCGCTGACCACGTTCTTCAGGTCGCCGACCAGCGGCAGGTCGACGTGCACGTTCTTGTGCACCTCAGACGGGTCGATCTCGACATGGATTTTCCTGGCTTTGGGCGCGTAGGTCTTCAGGTTGCCCGTCACGCGGTCGTCGAAGCGCATGCCAAAGGCCAGGATCAAGTCCGAGTTCTGGATGGCCAGGTTGGTGTGGGCCTCGCCGTGCATGCCCATCATGCCCAGCGCCAGCGGATGCGAAGCGGGGAAGGCGCCCAGTCCCAGCAGGGTGCTGGCCACGGGCGTCTGCGTCTTGGTGGCGAAATGCAGCAGAGCCTCTTCCGCGCCCGAGACGATCACACCGTGTCCGCACAAAATGACGGGGCGCTTGGCCTTCTCGATCAAACGGACAGCCTTTTCCAGGTCGGCTTGCGGCGCGCGCGCAGGCGGCTGGTAGCCCAGCAGTTTCACTTCCTCGGGATAGATGAACTCGGTCTGCTCGATCTGCGCGTTCTTGCAGATGTCGATCAGCACGGGGCCAGGGCGTCCGCTGCGGGCGATGTAAAAGGCCTCGCGCACCACTTCGGCGATCTCGTCGGCGCGGGTCACCAGATAGTTGTGCTTGGTGATGGGCAGGGTGATGCCCGTCACGTCGATCTCCTGGAAGGCGTCGCCGCCGATCAGATGCGCGGCCACCTGTCCCGTGATGAACACCACGGGCGAAGAATCCATCATGGCGGTGGCAATGCCCGTCACCAGGTTGGTCGCGCCAGGGCCTGAGGTGCCCATCGCCACGCCGACCCTGCCCGAGGCGCGCGCATATCCGTCGGCCATGTGCGCCCCGCCCTGCTCATGCCGCACCAGCACGTGATGGATCGGATAGTTCAGCATGGCGTCGTAGATCGGCATGTTCGCCCCGCCAGGGTACCCGAAGACCACCTCCACGCCTTCGCGCACCAGACACTCCCACATAATTTCTGCACCAGTTTTCTTCATTCTCTGCTCCTTTATCTTCGTCATTGCGAGGATGCTCTTGCTCTTCGTCCGAAGCAATCTCCTCGTAAGTTGGGGATTGCTTCTCGCAGACTCGCAATGACGGCAATTAACTTTGTAGTACTGCGCCCGTATCGGCGCTGGTCACGAAATACGAATAGCGTTTCAGCCACTTGCTCTGCACGTTGGACTGGAATGGAGGCAGCGCCGCGAGCCGACTCTGGATCTCCTCCGCGCTCAAGCGGACCTCGAGCCTGCGTTCCGTTAAATCGATGTCGATCATGTCCCCAGCTTTGAGTGCGCCAATCGGGCCGCCCGCCGCCGCCTCGGGCGAGACGTGGCCGATGCACGCGCCGCGCGTCCCGCCGCTGAAACGGCCATCGGTAATCAACGCCACTTTGTCGCCCAAACCCTGGCCCATGATGGCGGAAGTCGGCGAGAGCATCTCCTGCATCCCTGGCCCGCCCTTCGGCCCCTCGTAGCGGACCACGACCACGTCCCCCGCCTTGACTTCGTTGGCCAGGATGCCCGCCAGCGCCGCGTCCTGCGACTCGTAAATCCGCGCGGGTCCGCTGAACTTCATCATGGCCGCGCTCACACCGCCGACCTTGACCACCGCGCCGTTGGGCGCTAGATTGCCAAACAGGATCGACAGTCCGCCGCGCTTGGAATGCGCATTTTCGTAGCGACGAATCACATCGTCATCTTTGGTCTCACACCCCTGGATCGATTCCCCCAGCGTTGTGCCGCTGACCGTGATGCGGTCGAGGTGTAACATGCCCGTCTCGCGCTGGACTTCGTTCAAAATCGCGGGGATGCCGCCCGCGCGGTGGACATCCTCCATGTGCCACTTGCCCGCAGGCGAAACCTTGCAGATGTGCGGCACCTTGTCAGCCACGGCGTTGATGCGACTCAACGGATAATCCACGCCCGCTTCATTCGCCAGCGCCAGCGTGTGCAGCACCGTGTTCGACGAGCCGCCCATCGCCATATCCAGGGCGAAGGCATCATCGATGGCATCCGCAGTCACGATGTCGCGCGGCTTGAGGTCACGTTCGATCAGGGTCATGACCTGCACCGCGGCGCGCTTTGCCAGCTCTTCACGTTCGGGCGTCTTCGCCAGCGCAGAGCCGTTGTACGGCAGCGCCAGGCCGATGGCTTCCATCAGGCAGTTCATCGAGTTGGCCGTGAACATCCCCGAACACGAGCCGCAGGACGGACAGGCAAATCTTTCCAAAATGGACAAACGCTTCTCATCGATCTTCCCCGCTGAGAATGCCCCCACGCCTTCGAACACGGAAATCAAATCGATGGCCTCGCCGTCAGGCGTGCGGCCCGCAGCCATCGGCCCGCCCGAGACGAAGATGGTCGGGATGTTGACGCGCATGGCGGCCAGCAGCATCCCAGGCACGATCTTGTCGCAGTTGGGGATGCAGACCATCGCATCGAAGCGGTGCGCCTCGATCATGGTTTCCACGCAGTCGGCGATCAGTTCGCGCGACGGCAGCGAATATTTCATACCCATGTGGCCCATCGCGATGCCATCATCCACGCCGATGGTGTTGAACTCGAACGGAACCCCGCCCGCCGCGCGCACGGCGTCCTTCACCAGCCTGCCGAAATCCTGCAAGTGGACGTGGCCTGGCACAATATCAACATAAGAATTGACAATGGCAACAAACGGCTTCTCGAAGTCACCTTCCTGAACCCCCGTGGCGCGCAGCAACGCGCGATGTGGTGCTTTGTCGTACCCTTTCTTGACGGTATCCGAACGCATGAGGCTCCTTTGGTCTCAGACCTGACAGGTCTCATCCGCGCCGTTGCTTGCGGTGTCTCCGCGTAGGCAAAGGTCATAAACGATCAGGCTTTCGCGGAGACATGTCAGGTCTTGAATTTTGATAAACAAAAAGAGCCGCCTGGTTAGGGCGGCTCTTTGTTCCTGCGTGAGTGTGTTACTTTTGCACTCTCACCGTTGCCATCCTAACCGAAAATTGATCCTTAATAATAAGGACCGCAAGAAGGACGACAACTACGAGGGTGAACAGGGAAGTATTCATGGGCTGTAGGTATTTCGCCCGATTATAGGCCGATTCGAGAATCCGTCAAGGGGCATTTTTCGCAAATGTAAACGATTAACCTAATGTTTACAAAATCGTCGAGGCCTTCAGTCATCGGCTAACTTCGACAAGACAGCGCTCAACACTTTCACCGCCCTGCGATAATCCTCCAGGTCGATGTGCTCGTTCGGCGTATGATCCAAAGCGGAATCTCCTGGACCGTACACCACGGATGGACACCGCCAAACGGGCGCGACGATGTTCAAATCGGCGGTCCCCGTTTTGTAGACGAAGCGCGGCTCCCCGCCCTGTGAGCGGATTCCGTTTAAGAAAGCGCGCACCAGCTTCGTGTTTTTTTCGCACGCCCAGGCAGGGATGGCGAAGCCTGTTGGTTCCACCAAACCCCTAAAGGTCTTCGAGACCTTTAGGGGTTCGTTTAATGTTTCATACCAAGCCTCAGGCGAAACCTCCACCGGCAGGCGGACTCCCACCTTCAGCCGCGCCCACTGCTCGAAGTCATCCGAGTCCGACTCCATGCCGCGCAGGGTGAGCAGGAGTTTATCAAATGCTTTGGGCTTGTCCGCGTTGAACGCCTCCACATACGCCTTGACCTTCAACCACACCTCCACCGCCGCCTCGGCCGCCGTCTCCTCGCCGCTGGCGGTATGCGCCTGTTCACGCCTGACTGTCACGTTTGCCCACGCGCTGCCCTTGTATCCCAGCGCTACTCGATCCCACTGATTCGGCTCGCCGATAATGGCGAAATCAGGCTTGTATTCATCAGCCACAAAGCGCGCGCCGTCCGAATCGCGTTCCTCCTCAATCGCTCCAATGACCACGAACTGCCAGCCATCCTTCACGCCGACCTGCGCCACCGCATCCACAAAACACGCCAGAGGGCCCTTGGCGTCAACGGAGCCGCGGCCGTACAGTAGGGGCGGAGCATGCTCCGCTACAATTTGCGCAGGAATTTCCCCAGGTACCGTATCGATATGTCCCAGCAACACCACCTGCCGCGGCCCCTGCCCCATCACACCGACAGCATTGCCCGCGGCATCCACGAACGCATCATCATATCCCAACGCCTTCATCCGCGACACCAGCCATTCCACTGCGCCGTGCTCCTGGCCCGAGGGGCTGTATTGCGAGACGAGTCCGATAAGTGTTTCGGCTGTTTGGTAATTGGTAATTGGTAATTGATTAGTCATTTGCATCTTGCGTCAAAGCATCGGTCAACACGTTCACCAAACGGTCAATCTGTTCGTAGGTAATCACCAACGGCGGAAGCAGCCGAATCACCGTCATACCTGCATTCAAAGCAATGATTTTCCTCTCCTGCAGCGCCTTGAGATACGGCGCGACCTTCTGCTTCATCTCGATGCCGATCATTAGTCCAAGTCCGCGCACCTCGCGGATGTGCGGCGACTGAATCCGCTTCAAGCGATCCATCAAATACGCACCCTTGACCTCGGCCTGGCGTGGCAGGTCTTCCTCCGCCATCACGTCCAGCGCCGCATTGGCCGCCGCGCACGAAAGCGGATTTCCACCAAAAGTCGAGCCATGCACACCAGGTGTCAAATTCTTCACGTTCGCGCCGATCAACACCGCACCCATCGGCACACCGCCTGCGATGGACTTGGCACAGGTCAGCAGATCGGGTGTAACACCAAAATGTTGAATCGCAAACATCCTACCCGTGCGACCAAAGCCCGTTTGGATTTCATCCACGATCAACAACGCACCGCGTTCATCGCAGATCCGCCGCACCGCGTGAACATACTCCAAACTTGCGGGATACACACCGCCCTCGCCCTGCACCACTTCCAAGATCACAGCGGCGGTTTCTTCATTTACGGCTTTGTCCAATGCTTCGATATTGTTGTACGCCACATGCGAAACGCCAGGCAACAATGGCTCAAAGCCTTCGCGATATTTTTTGTTGAAAGTGGCCGAGAGCGAACCGAACGTCCGTCCATGAAACGCGCGCATCGCCGCGATGAAGTTCTTGCGTCCCGTGGAAATGCGCGCAAACTTGAACGCCGCCTCCACCGCTTCCGTGCCCGAGTTGCAGAAGAAGACTCTGTCCATGCCAGGAACCAACGCCGTGATCTTTTCCATCAGCATGGCGCGCTGATCGTTGGGAAATGACTCGAACAAAGTAATCAGCGTATTCGCCTGCTTGTAGAGCGCCTCCGCAATTTTCGGGTGGGCGTGACCGAGATTGGCGACGCCATGTCCCGACGAGCAATCCAGATATTCGTTGCCGTCCACATCGAACAATGACGCGCCTTGCCCGCGGACAATGGTCAGCGCCTGCTTGGCATACACGCCTGAAGTGTGTTTGTTTTCAATTTCAGCAAAATTCATGGTTCCTCTTTTTTCGGAGTCCAACGTCTCCAGACGTTGGCTATCGAAAGTCTCCGACTTTCGACTCCGTTATGCAATTACCGTTCCGTTTCCCGTCAGCGCGTTAGAGATCGGATTTTGGATTCGCCCATCCGCAATGATAACGCGACCGACTCCGCCCTTGAGCGCTTCATCCGCGCCGAGCACCTTCTTCTTCATGCGACCCTGCGCCGCCTCACCCGCCGCCCCAAGTTGACTCTGCGATAGTTGCCGAATGAGCGTTGACTCGTCTGGGAAGTTCTTCATCAACCCAGGGACTGCCGTCAGCAACAGCAACGTCTCCGCCTTGAGCGCGGACGCGACCATCGCCGCGGCGCGATCCGCGTCCACATTCAACGCCTCGCCTTTTTCGCTGACTGCCACAGGAGCGATGACTGGCAGATAACCCGCATTGAGCAACATCATCAGCAACTCACTGTTGACCGCCTCGATCTTCCCCGTGTAATCATCGCGGATGATCTTGCGCTTGCCGTTCTTAATGCTCTGCACGGATTCCTTGCGTGTGGCTTGAATTAACTTTCCGTCCAGTCCGCACAACCCAAACGCGTTGACTCCCAGCATTTGCAACTGCTCCGTCAACAACGAATTGACCTTGCCATTCACCGCCATTAAAAAGATCTCCAGAGTCTTGCGGTCTGTATAACGTGACGTATATCCCGAAGGCGACGTGATCATCTTCGGCGGCGTACCGAGACCTTCGCCCAACGCATTTGCTTCCGCCGACCCGCCATGCACAAACACAAGGCGCTTGCCCTGCTTCAACAATTCCACGGCATCCTGACAGATCGCGGAAAAATCCACGCCTTCTGTGCCGCCGAGTTTGACAACGATAATTGATTCAGCCATAAGTTCTCCAACTTCGTCCTGAGCGGAGCAGCGCTTTTTTGCGCTGCACAGTCGAAGGACATTTGATATAACCTTTGCTTGCACAAGCGCCCTTCGACTTCACTCCTCGCTATCGCTCGTCGTTCCGCTCAGGGCGAATATATTTCTTATATCGGGTGCAATCCCGCAAACTCCAACCCCAGCGTCTCATCCCAGCCCAACATCAAATTCATGCACTGCACCGCTGAGCCAGACGCGCCCTTCATGAGATTATCTATCGCACACATGGACACGATGTGACCGTTACTTTCATCCAGTTCGAATCCGAGGTCGACATAATTTGAACCCGCCAAAATCTTCGGCTCAGGGACGCGATAAATCCCGCGCTGTTCCCTGACCACGCGCACGAACGGATTTTCATTCGCAACAGCGCGATAGGCTTTCCACAAATCTTTCGTGGCAACGCCAGGTTTGGCTTTCGCATGAGCCGTCGCCAAAACCCCGCGCACCAAATCCACGGCGGTCATGGTGAGCGAGACATCTTTGACGCCCATTTCCTGAATCACCTCCGCGGTATGACGATGTCCAAAGGCCGAGAACGTCCGAATCACATTCGCCCGTTCCGCATGAAGCGAGCCCGAATTCCCCTCTGCCCCGCCTTCCGACGAACCTACTTTGATCTCAATAATCACGGGGGCGGACAGATCGATCAAATCCGCTTTGACCAGCGGCAACAACGCGATATTGCTCGCCGTGGCATTGCATCCCACCCCGCTGACGTAACTCGCCGTCGCCATTTCGGCGCGGTGAAGTTCTGGCAGGCCATACACAAACTTGCTCAACCACTCGGGCGCGGCATGTTTTTCACCGTACCACTTCTCGTAAAACGCCGCGTCGCGCAGACGGAAATCCGCCGCCAGATCGATGATCTTCGGCGCAAGTTTGGCATATTCCTCGATATGATGCTGTGCCTGTCCATGCGGTTGAGCCAGGAACAGCAAATCGACAGGCTCCAGCGCGGCAGGATCGCTGAACTTGAGTTGAGTCCGCTTGCGCAGATTCGGGTGGACTTGGTACACGTACTCGCCCAAATGCGAGCGCGACGTCACCTGCTTTACTTCCACGTTGGGATGCCCCAACAACAACCGCAACAACTCCCCGCCGCCATATCCAGAACCGCCGATGATAGATACCGTAGTCATCAATAACTGCTCCTTTCAACAAACGTTCAACGTTCAACGTTTTGTCCTTGCCACCCTCACCACATATTCCACGATCTCCCCCGCGATATCGATCCCGCTCACAGGTTGCATCGTATGGAATTCCATCGTGTGATTGATCTCGTTGACCATCAGTCCCTTTTCGGGATGTTCGACCAGATCGATTGCCAGGACTCCGCCGCCCACAGACTTGGCCGCGCGCAGGCATAGGTCTTCGATCTCAGGCGTGATGGGACACAACTCGCCTTCGCCGCCGCGCGCCGTGTTCGTGATCCAATGCTCGGACTTGCGATACATCGCCGTCAGTACGCGGTCACCAATGACGATGGCGCGGATGTCGCGTCCAGGCTTAGCGATGTACTCTTGAATGTAGAACACCGAGTGCTGCACCGAACCCAGCGTGGACTTGTGCTCCAGCACTGCCTCGGCCGCGTCGCGGTCGTTGACTTTCGCCAGCAGCCGTCCCCACGAACCGACCACGGGCTTCAGCACCACGGGATACCCAAACGCTTCAATCGCTTCGAGCGCGGCCTCGGGCGTGAAGGCGGTCGCGTTATGCGGTTGCGGGACTCCATCACGTGCGAGCACGGCGCTGGTCATCAACTTGTCGCCGCAAATCTCCGCCACCGAGGCGGTGTTCACGGTCGGCACGCCAAACGAGTTCAGCAGGCGCAACGCGTACAGTCCGCTGTTGTAACTGATACTGCGCTCCAGCACCGCATCATATTGTTGCCACGGCGCAGGGTCATTCAAATCGAAATGTATGGCGCGGTCATCGAGTCGGTCAAAGTCAATGCCGCGCTTTTCCATCGCCCCGAAGATCCATTTCTCCTCGACGCGCACGCGCGAAAACAAAACGCCAATCTTTAATCGTCTTTGCATAATCGTCTCCGTAAGAGCGGGGTAACCCCGCCTACTCCCCCCAATCTTCCTGTTCCATCGGCGCGAGTTGAATCGTGGCGGGGTCGAGCGCGGTCACTTCGAGATCCACGCCGCAATCCGAGCAGACGATGATCTCACCCGCTTCCGTACCAGCGTCCAACGTAATTTCGGCTTCACATTCGGGGCAGACAACAGTAGACATAATTTTTTCTCCTTTGGTATTTGGAGTCCAAAGTCTCCTGACTTTGGACTAAGATTTTTCAAACGACAGGAGTCGTTTGACTCTGTCAATCTGATTTTTAACCGATTGGAGACTCGTGCCGCCAATCGCATTTCTTTTTTCGACGGACTTCAGCGGGTCGAAGACTTGAACTACATTCGCTTCAAACGCGGGACTGAGAGCCTGATACGCTTCGAGCGGTATTTGCTCCAACCCGACCTTTCTCTCCCCAGCCAAGCGGACAGCTTTTCCCGCGATCGCGTGAGTCTCCCGAAACGGGATTCCCTTGTTGACGAGATAATCCGCCAGGTCAGTCGCCATCATCGTGGAATCGATCGCGGCGCGCATTCGTTCGGGCTTCGCGCTGATCGTCCGCAGTGCGCCAGTGATGACGGGTAGAATCGCGAGCAACGTATCGGTTGCCGCGAAGACGGGCGCTTTGTCTTCCTGCAAGTCTTTATCGTAGGTCGATGGCAGCCCTTTGAGCGTGGCGAGCAGACCTGTCAACATGCCGATCAACGTGCCCGCCTTGCCGCGCGTCAACTCAAACACATCAGGATTCTTCTTCTGCGGCATGAGACTTGAACCTGTCGAGAAGGCATCCGAAAGCTCGAAGAAACCAAACTCAGCGCTGGTGTACAGAACGATCTGCTCGGCCAGTTTGCTCAGATGAATGCCTGTCAGCGTGGCACAGAATAAATACTCGGCGGCGAAATCGCGGTCAGAGACGGAGTCGAGACTATTTTGTGAAGGTTCAGCAAAGCCAAGTGACTCGGCCAGTGCAACGCGGTCAACGGGGATGGGTGTGCCCGCCAGTGCGCCAGAACCCAGCGGCAAAATGGAAACACGCGGGATTAAATCTGTGAGGCGAGAGCGGTCGCGTTTCAGCGGCCAGTAGTGACTCAGCCACCAGTGCGCCAGCAAGATCGGCTGGGCGCGTTGCAGGTGGGTGTAACCTGGCATGATCGTCTCACCTGCTTTTTCGGCTTGCTCCACCAAGGCGGACTGCAAATCCTTCAAGGCCGCGTCCAGCGCGGGAATCGCTCCCAGCATCCACAAGCGGAAATCGGTGGCAACCTGGTCGTTGCGACTGCGTCCCGTGTGGAGCTTGCCAGCGGTCGCACCGATCAGTTCGGTCAGGCGGCGCTCGACGGCTGTGTGGATATCTTCGTCGGAGGGGACGAAGGAAAACTGTCCCGAAGAAAATTCTTTTCGGACGGTGGCAAGCCCGAGGGAGATCGAAGCGTGTTCTTCATCCGAAAGAATGCCCGCGGCGTGGATCGCGTCCGCCCACGCGATGGAACCATCCACATCCTGAACGGCCATGCGCTGGTCAACAGGCAGGGACGAATTCAAGTCCCAGGCGAGGGAGTTTAAGGTTTGGGTAAATCTGCCGCCCCAGAGGGTCATGGTGTCTCCGTTTCCGTCATTGCGAGGGCGCCAGCCCGAAGCAATCTCATGGTTAAGTCCGAGATTGCTTCGTCGCTGCGCTCCTCGCAATGACGTTAATCACGTTTGAACTTCGAATAATCAGGCTTCGGCATATCGAGGCCAGAGACAGGCAGACCATTCATGGCGCGGACTTTCATGCTCAGGCCAAACAGGCGAATGAAACCTTCGGCATGACTCTGGTCGTAGACATCTTCCTGGCCGAACGTGGCGAAGTCTTCGCGATACAAACTGAACGGCGATTTTTTACCCGCGGTGATAATGTTGCCCTTGTACAGTTTGAGGCGCACCGTGCCCGTGACAGGGCCCTGCGTGGAATTGACGAAGGCGTCGATGGCTTCGCGCAGAGGCGTGAACCACAGGCCGTTGTAGGTAAGCTCGGAATATTTCACCGCGACCATTTCCTTGAAGTGCATGGTTTCGCGGTCGAGCACGAGCGACTCGAGTTCGCGATGCGCATAAAGCAGGATCGTGCCGCCTGGGGTCTCGTACACCCCATGCGACTTCATACCGACGAGACGATTCTCCACGAGATCGACGCGGCCAATGCCATGCGCGCCGCCAATGGCGTTAAGCGTCTCGACGATCTTCGCGGGCGAAAGTTTTTCGCCGTTGACCGCGACGGGGTTGCCGCTCTCGAATTCGATCTCGACATAAGCGGCTTCATCGGGCGCATTTTCAGGCGAGGTGGAAATTTGATACATGATCTCTTCAGGCTCGTTCCACGGGTCTTCGAGCAGACCGCCTTCATGCGAGAGATGCCACAGATTCGAGTCGCGGCTGTAAATGGACTTGATAGTGGCAGTCACGGGCACGTTGTGCTTGGCGGCATAGGCAATCGCATCTTCACGAGAGCGGATTTCCCATTCGCGCCACGGAGCAATGATCTTCAAGCGCGGGTCGAGCGCCATGACGGTCAGTTCGAAGCGCACCTGATCGTTGCCCTTGCCCGTCGCGCCATGCGCAATCGCGTCCGCACCGACTTCGTGCGCCACGTCCACAAGATGCTTGGCGATCAGCGGACGGGCAACAGACGTGCCGAGCAAATACTTGTGCTCATAGACCGATCCCATCTTGAGCATCGGGAAGAGATAATCGCTGGCGAATTCTTCCTTCATGTCATGCATGATCAACTGGCTCGCGCCGCTCTTAATGGCTTTCTGTTCCAGTCCCCCCATATCTTCGTCACCCTGACCCACGTCCGCGCAAAAGCAAACGACTTCACAGCCGTAGTTCTCTTTCAGCCACGGGACGATCACGGATGTATCCAGTCCACCCGAATAGGCGAGGACGACTTTCTTCACGTGCGGTTTTGGTTTGGAACTCATTTTTTCTCCTGTTAGTTTTTGGAGTGCGGGAGCAAGCTCCCGCATTTCCCGAAGCAAGCTTCGGGACTCCAGATTGGAAAATAAAAACAGCCCTCCGAGAAGGAGGGCTGTTTTGGTTGACCTGTGCGTATCTGTCAACGCACCTTGGCGTTCACGTCATCCAAACGAAAAGCTCCCGACCTTCTCTGGGAAGTGGGCTGCGGACGACGGGTACGCGGCAGTGCAAAGGGGCTGAACATGTTGGGCGGTATTCTACTCGATATGCAAGATGTGTCAATGGTTTTGGGAAAACTCGCGCGCAGTATCCCTACCCCAGCAATCGCTGATTGATCTCCACCACATCGTGCGGATAGCGCGCCAAATCCTCGCGCAGGCGGTCGAGATCGCTTTCGTAGCGCAGACGCCGCGCGAGGAAGGCGAACTCGTCGCTGCCGTAGCGCGGAACGGTGATGTCCTTCGAGTTGCCGCGCACCACGCGCAGGGAATCGATCAGCCAGTGCAGGAAGGTGTGCGCCTTGCGCAGGCGGTCATAATCTTCCTTCGAGAGGATGCCCGCCTCGTACAGCGCAGCCATCGCCTCGCGCGAGTTGGTCGCGCGCACCGACGCGCGTTCCGCGCCGTGATCGATCTGCAAGCCCTGGATCAGATACTCGACATCCACCAATCCGCCCGGGCTGTACTTGGCGTTGAAGGTTCCGCCCGTGACGAGGTGCCGCACCTGGCGCTCACGCATGGCGCGCATGGCGGTCACATCGAAGGCGCCCGCGGCGTAGGTGTACTCATCGCGCAGGGCGCAGAGCTCCTGGCCGAGGGTCAGGTCGCCTGCGATGGGCCGCAGCTTGACCAGCGCCTGGCGCTCGTAGGCCCAGGCAGGCCCCGTCGGCGCGTAGTAGCGGCGGAAACTTTCCAGCGAAACCGCCAGGCTGCCTGCTTTGCCGTACGGCCGCAGCTGCAAATCGATCTGGAAGATGCCCTCCTGCCGCGCCTGGATGGTGGACACAAAATCGCGCACGAATTTTTCGTACGCATCGCCCGATTTCGCCCCGTCGGCCTGCTCGTCGTACACGAACATCAACTCAATATCGGAGGCAAATCCCAGTTCCCGCCCGCCGCATTTGCCCAGCGCCAGGACAGCCATCCGCGCAGGCGGAAATTCTCCGCGCGTGAAAGCCGCGGCGATGACCACTTCGGCCAGTTCGGTCAACTCGGCGGCGAAATCCCAGAACTCGCCCGTCAGCCCGAGGATGTGGCGCATGTCGATGCGGAAGAGTTCACGATCCTTGAAGGCGTTGAGCGCGGCGCGCCAGTCGGGATAGGCCAGCCCGCCGACGCTGCCCGAGGCGAGCGCGTGAGCCAGTTCCGCTTCGAGTTGGGCGCGCGGCTTGGCCGTGGATAATGCATCCATGTCGCGCACCACGGGGAAGAGATTCGCATACTGCATCCGCAAAAAGTCGTCCCAGAGGAAGTCGCTGACACCCAGCAGTCGCGCCAGCGCGCGCAGCACTTCGGTGTTTTCGAGCGACGTGATTTCATCGGGCCAGTTGGGACGTTTGAAGAGCTGCTCCAGGAATTCGCGGAAGTGCAGCAGCGCGGATTCGGGGTTGGGCGAGTTCGGCAGCAGGTGCGTGAAATGCTTGATCAGCACCACCGCCGCGCGCAGTTCGCGCTGCTTCTCGGGCGCGACGATCTTCATCCCATGCGCGTCGGTGACGTACAAAATGTCATGCACGCGATTGCCTTCGGAACTCACATTCACGCGCACAATGTCCGTGCGCGTAAAGGCCAGCGCGTTGGTGAACTCGTACAGGAAGCCGACCGTGTCGGGCGCATCGATGCGCAGCACGCTGTAGCGGTCGGAGGTTTCATTGTCGATCTCGATGTCGATGGGCAGCAGCGGAGCGACCCTGCCTGGCACCGACTGGAAGGCCGCCCCCACCCGCTTCGCCAGTTGACCGCGCGCCTCGCGCCGTTTGCCCTCGCGGAAAAGGGCCAGCAGCGCGAACATGTCCTGCGTGTACGTTTCCCAGATGACGCTGCCGGGCGGCTCGAAGAAGACCGACTTGACCGTGAACACGTCCACGATCTTTTGGCGCGTGTCGGGGGCGGGCTGAACAGGCTTGCCCTTGCGCGCGCGCGTCCCCGATGGGCTTGCCTGCGCAGGCTCATACGTGAACACACTGCCGTCGAGAATATCGAAGCCATACACGAAGAACAACCCGCAAATGATGGACAGTTCGCCCGGGTAGTCGTAGCCGACGATGGACACGCGCCAAGTGTCCTGCGCCAGCGGAATCGCATCGACCACGGCGGGGGTTTTCTCGTTCAACTTTTGCGCAAGTTCCGCGTGACGGTGAATCTCCTCGGGGGTGAAGGTTTTGGTGTAGGACACATCCATGCGCGCGATGTGACGGCTCACGGACGGCAACTCCGCGGGCGTGGATTCATTTCCCACGTAACGCAGGTAGATTTCGCGGATGGCCTGGCAATGCTCCTGGTAGCGCTCGACGAAACTCCCGCCAGAAGCAAATCCCAGCCGCCGCGCCAGGAAGGCAATCGCGGGCGGGTCGGAGGGCAGCGTGTACGTCTGGCGATAATCCATCATTTGCAAATAATGCTCGATGGTGCGCAGGAAGGTATAGCCGTCGGACAAAATCCGCGCCTCGACCGAGGTCAGCAGCCCTGCCGCGCGCAGGAAGCGCAGTCCCTTGAGCGTGGCGCGCGTGCGGATCTGCGGATACTGGCTCATGTTGGTGAGCTGCAAATACTGCACCACGAACTCCACGTCGCGGATCGAGCCGACGCCCAGTTTTACCTCGCCCCAGCCGCGTCCCTTTGATTGCAGGAATTCCTCGGTGCGCTGCTTCATCGCGAACACGCCCGCGCGCACCTCCCCGGGTGGCGCACTGAAAATGTACGGCTGCACCCGCTCGCGCACCTGCTCCCCAAGCGACAGGTCGCCCGCAATGGGACGCATCTTCAAGAGCGCCTGTTTTTCCCACAGCCGCGCGTTCTTCTCGATGTAGCGCATGTAGCCGCCCACCGTCGGCACCAAAAGACCGTCGTTGCCCCACGGGCGCAGGCGCAAGTCCACGCGGTACAGGAATCCCTGCGAAGTGGAAGCAGACAGCAGGTCAATCAACTTCTGCGCCAGCGGGATGTAGTCGACCGAATCATCCCTGGCCAGAAAAAGCAGGTCGATGTCGGAACTGTAATTCAACTCGCGCCCGCCCAGTTTGCCCATCGCCAGCACGACGAAGCCGCTGGTGGAAATTCCCGTCTGGCGCGAGGCGTAGTGCAGGCAGGCGCGCGTCAGGCCGATGGCCATGCGCGAAAGCTGCGAAACCACGGTGGGGAAATCATACAGCGCCAGGAAGTCGCACACGCCGATGCGCAGCAGCTCCCCGTGCTGATAGCGGTTGAACCCTGACCTGTCACCTGCTCCCGTACCCGCCGCCTCGGCCTCGTCCTGGAACTGCTCCACCGTCTTGCGCTGGGTCAGCGTCTGACGATCCAACAGCAGCGACAGCGACTGCGGGTTGCGCAGCAGGATCTCGGTCAGGAACTGGCTGGCCGAAAAGAGCGTGACCAGGATCTCGATCACGCGCGGATTCTTCTCCAGCACGTGGAACAACTCCGCGCCGTAGTTTTCGGTGAAGCGCTCGAAATAGGTCAGCGAGCGGTCGGCGTCGGCAGCCGCTTCCAACGCGGCGAACAGGTGTTGAAACACAATGGGGAAGTCGCGCGGCTGTGCATTCTGCAAGCGTTGAATGCGCCGCGCCGCAGAGGCAGGATCCGCAAGATTCGCTGGGAGTTGAATATCCATGACGCGATTATACAGGGGATATGGACTCCGCAAGCCCTGCTTGCGGGATTTTCACGGGAATACGCGGAGTGCGGACTTCAGTCCGCAATTTGCGAGCAGACTAAAGTCTGCACTCCGCGTAAAAAAAAGATGCTCCATTTGGGTAATAGACGGGTACCCACCCAGGTGCATATAATCCCAGCGTTCAAATCAAAAAATCAACGCACATTTGGAAATAGGAGAGATATTTCATGGCTAAAACGATCGCAGATGCCCTTGCCCTCGGCAAAGACGCGAAGGTGATTGACCTCCGCTTCATCGACCTGCCTGGTCAGTGGCAGCATGTGAGCCTGCCTGCCCGCCGCCTGGAGGAAGAGTTGTTCACGGAAGGCATGCCTTTCGACGGCTCGTCCATACGTGGGTTCCAGGAAATTCACGAATCCGACATGCTGCTCATGCCCGATCCCGAATCTGCCTTCATGGACCCCGTGGCCAATATCCCCACCCTGGTCGTGACCTGCGACGTCTACGACCCGATCACGCTCCAGCCCTACCAGCGCGATCCGCGCTATGTGGCGCGCAAGGCCGAAGCCTACCTCAAGCAGACCGGCATTGCCGAGACCATCTTCATGGGCCCCGAAGCCGAGTTCTTCATCTTCGACAACATCCGTTACTCCAGCAACACCTACGAAGCCTACTATCACATCGACAGCGAAGAAGGCTGGTGGAACAGCGGGCGCGCCGACAAGCAAAACTTCGGCGGGCAGATTTCCCCCAAGCGCGGCTATTTCCCCGTCCCGCCCACCGACACGCTGCAGGACGTCCGCACCGAGATCGTGCTGGCGCTCGAAGCCGCCGGCGTCCCGATGGAAGTCCACCACCACGAAGTCGCCACCGCCGGCCAGGTCGAGTTGGGCATGCGCTTCAACACGCTCACCCGCATGGCCGACCAGCTCCTGATGTACAAATACATCGCCAAGAACGTGGCGCGCAAGAACGGCAAGACCGTCACCTTCATGCCCAAGCCGCTCTTCGGTGACAACGGCTCCGGTATGCACGTCCACAGCAGCCTGTGGAAGGGCGAAAGCAACGTCTTCTACGATGCCTCCGGCTATGCCGGTCTCTCGGACATGGCCAAGTACTACATCGGCGGCATCCTCAAGCACGCCCCCGCCCTGCTGGCGCTAACCTCGCCCACCACCAACTCGTTCCGCCGCCTGGTGCCCGGCTTCGAGGCCCCCGTCAACCTGGCCTACTCGCAGCGCAACCGCTCCGCGATCTGCCGCATCCCCGTGACCAAGAGTTCCAAGGCCAAGCGCGTCGAATTCCGCGCCCCCGATCCTTCGAGCAACCCGTACCTGTGCTTCGCCGCCATCCTGATGGCAGGCCTGGACGGCATCCAGAACCGCATCGACCCGGGCGAACCGCAGGACAAGGATCTGTACGAACTGCCCGCCGAGGAGGCCAAGCTCATCAAACAGGTGCCTGGCTCCCTGGGCGCCGTGTTGGATGCGCTCGAAGCCGACCATGACTTCCTGCTGCAGGGCGACGTCTTCACCATGGATCTGCTCGAAGCCTATATCGAATACAAGCGCAAGTTCGAACTCGACCCGATCCGCCTGCGCCCGACACCGCACGAGTTCACCCTGTACTTCGACTGCTGATCCTTTCCAACATCCACCACTTCTTTTGCTCCTTTTGTCTGCCGACAACGGGCCGCTCCCCTGCGACCCGCTGTCGGTTTTTATACCCGCCTTTCTACCGCGCAAATTCCGTGGGGATGCAGATGCGCGCTGAAGAACGCAGACCTTTTTCTGGTTTGATCAGCGCCGATCAGCATTTTCAGCGTCCCGATCAGCCAATGTATGGTAGAGAATAACCCGCCATGATCCCCCACCCTTTCTCCTCCTTCGCCCGTCGAACGGCGCAGCAAGTCACCCGGGGCCTGGCGTAATCCGTATGGATTACAATCAGGTTCATGCTCGCACACCACCAGTCATGCTCTCAACCCAGGCGTACCACCTGATGAAGAAGACCGAAACCACGCCTCCCGAGGAGATCGAAGCGCGCCTGTTCGAGGCGCTGGCCAGCCTGAACCAGATCAGCTGCGCCATCAACCAGATCAGCGACTCCGACGAGGGCCAGCACATCCAAAGCCTGGCCTTGATCGTGCAGAGCGCGGTGCGCGTGGTGCCTGGCACCTCGGCCGTGATCTACGCCTACGATGATGCCACCGGCAATCTGGAAAATGAATTGCGCGCTTCGGTCGGCGCGGAAGGCCTGCCCTCTTCGATGGACGCTGCGCCAGACGACACCCCGCGCCCCAATGGAATGGGCGTGCGGGCCATCCAACGCAGGCGCAAAATCCTGTCCTATGAAGAAACGGATATCGACATCCATCCCTATCACGCCTCCCTGGGGGTGAAGGCCGTGGCCTGCTATCCGCTGATCGTTGCGGGGCAGGTGGTGGGCGTTCTGTACGTTTACCTGCACGAAGACCGCGAGTTCACGCCGCTCGAACAATTGATGCTCGACAATTTTGTCAACCAGGCGGCGATGGCTCTCTATCACACGCGCCACCTGAACAGCGTCCGCCGCGATCTGGCGCACAAGGAGGACGAGTTAAAACGCCTGCGCCGCGCCGGGATGCTGATCTCGTCCCGCCTGGGATTCGAAGAAACCCTCGAAGCCATTCTCGAACTGACCATGGAAGTGACCAACGCCCGCTACGGCATCTTCCGCCTGTTGGATCGGGGCGGGGAATTCCTGGTCACGAGCGCCGTCAAAGGCGCGGACCTCGAGCGGCCGCTCGTCGAAAAACTTCCAGTGCATGGGAACAGCATCATGGCCTACGTGGCGCGCATGCGCGAATCCCTGCTCATCCCTGATCTGCGCATGGAGCCGTGGTCGAAGATCTACTACCCGCTTGATTCCAGCCTGGAGATGCGCAGCGAACTGGCCGTGCCACTCATCAACGCCAGCGGGCGGCTCGAAGGCGTGCTCAACCTGGAAAGCCCAACCCCGGGCGCATTTTCCGAAGATGACCATCACATGCTGCAAACGCTGGCCACCTACGCGATCACCGCCATTCAGGAGGTGCGTCTCCTCGATGCCTTGCAGGAGATTGCCCGCGTACTGCTCTCGCAGCCCACCCAAAGCGTGCTCGACCACCTGGCAGCCACAGCCAACGATCTGCTCAATTCATCGTCCAGCGGGATCTGGATGCAGGCGAACCAGGAACTGGTGCTGATGGCGTCGAATGGGCACGCGCTGCCGCATGAGCGTCTCGCCCGCGAGGCAATCCTGACCAAGCACACCCTCAAGCCCCTCCCCGACCCCGCCGGGGGCGCATCCCGTTACCTGGTCATCCCCCTGCTGACAATGGGCGACGGCCAGGCGCTGGGCGCGTTCGGCGTCTTCAACAGCGACCTCGATGGCGCCCGCCTCGTTGAGTCGGAATGGGACGAAAAGATCCTGATGTGCCTGGCGCATTACGCGGTGCTGGCCCTGCAAAACGAATCGCGCCAGCAGGCCCTGCAAGCCTCGCGCGAACAGCATTGGGTCGCCGAGACCTTCGCGGCGGTGGGCGACATTTCCTCCAACCTGCTGCACAACATGAACAACAAGATCGGCATCATCCCGGTGCGGGTGCAGACCATCCAGGATAAATATCACGGCCTGCTCGAAAGCGACGCCTACCTGGCGAAGAAACTGGCCGAGATCGAACACAGCGCGATGGACGCCCTGCAGATCGTGCAGGAAAACGTCTCGCACCTGCGGCCGATCCGCATGGAACAGGTGCTGGTCTCGACCTGCGTGGCAGATGCCATTCTGGCTGCGCAAGTGCCGCCAGAGGTCAGCATCCACACCGAGGCGCTGGAACATTTGCCCAGGGTGCTGGCCGGCCAAAAAAGCCTGACGCTCGTTTTCAAGAACCTGATCGAGAATGCCATCGACGCCATGAAAGGAAAGGGGACGATTGCCATTCAGGGAGCATCCGCTTCGGGCTGGGTCGAGCTTGCCGTGCGCGACAGCGGGCCTGGCATCCCGCCCGAACTGCACGAGAAGATCTTCGAGTTGGAATTCTCCGGGCGCACGGATGCCCATCCTGGAAAACTTGGCTTCGGCCTGTGGTGGGTGAAAACCCTGATGACCCGTCTCGGCGGGTCGGTGGCCGTGGAAAGCGATGGCAGCCAGGGAACCACGTTTCGGCTCCGATTGCCCATTGCCGGGGAAAGAGCATGACCCCCATCCTGCATGCGCTCGTGGTCGAGGACGATTCGTCCTGGCAGCAAATCCTGAGCGAAATCCTCTCCGATTCGGGGCTGGAGGTGGATGTAGCCGGCAGCGTCGAGGAGGCGGCCCAGCTTCTCAAACTCCAGCCGCACCGCCTGGCTGTGGTGGACCTCTCACTCACGCCGAACGACCACAACAATTACGACGGCCTGCGCGTGCTCGATGCGGTCCGCCGCCTCGACCCCAACTGCCAGACCATCCTGCTGACCGGCTTCGCCACCGTCGAGCTGGCGGTCACCGCGTTGACGGACTACGGCGCGTTCACATTCCTGCGCAAGGAAAGTTTCCACCGTTCGCAATTCCGCGACATCATCTCGCGCATCCTGGCCTCCGCCCCGCCGATGACGGCTCCGATTTCCGAGTCGTCGAAGAGCATCGAAAGGAACGCGGCAGCATCCCAGAAGGAAGTGGTCGAGCACGCCCTTGTTGTGGAAGATGATGCGGGCTGGCGCAGCATTCTGGAGGAACTGCTGGTCGACGCGGGTTTCACCGTCCGCGCCTGTTCGAGCTTTGGCGATGCGATGGGATATTTACGCCGCGAGAAATTCTCCCTGGCGGTCATCGACCTGTCCCTAAGCCGCGCCGCCGCGTACTCCGCTGCCCCGGAACCGGACGGGTATCAATTGCTCTCCAGCAGTTACATGGCGGGCATCCCGACCATTGTGGTCAGCGGCATCGCCAGCGCGGAGGAGATCCAGCGCATCTACTCCGAGCATTCCATTTCCGCGTTCATCGAGAAGCAAAGTTTCGACCGCGCCGTCTTCAGCCGCGTGGTGGGCGAAGCCCGCGCCTCGCATCCCCACCTCAGCAAATTAAGCACGCTCACTGAGCGCGAACGCGAAGTGCTCGACTTGCTGGCGCTGGGTCTGACCAACAAGGAGATCGCGGAGAAATTGTTCATCACCGCCAACACGGTCAAGCGCCATTTGAAGGCCATCTTCGAAAAACTGGAAGTCCACACGCGCTCGGCGGCCACGGCCTTCGCCACGGGAGGATAGACGCGCGCCCTGACAGTCAACCAAAAGCGGACCTGCGGCCTGCTCCCGTTAAACAAACAGACTCACCCGTGGGCGAGTCTGTTTTTATCCGCTCTTGCATTACATGCCGCGCTGCTTGTAATGCACCGCCGAAACCGAGCGCAACCTGTCCGCGGCGACCTCGGGCGTGATGTCGCGCTGCGGCATGGCCAGCATCTCGTATCCCACCATGAACTTGCGCACCGTGGCCGAGCGCAATAGCGGTGGATAAAAGTGCGCGTGCAAGACCCACTCGGGATGCGCCTCCCCATCTGCGGGTGCCTGGTGGAATCCCATCGAGTACGGGAAGGAGATCTCGAACAGGTTGTCGTAACGCGTCGTGACCTGCTTGAAGGCCTCCGCCAGCGCGGAGACTTCTGATGCCGACAAGTCCGAAAGCGACTGCGTGGCGCGATGGGCAATGACCATCGTCTCGAACGGCCAGACCGCCCAAAACGGAACCAGGGCCGTGAAATGATCGTTCGAGAACAGGATGCGCTCCTGGAGCCTGAGTTCCTCCTGAACGTAGTCCGTCAGCAGGGGACGTCCGTGCTGGGAATAATATTCTGCCTGCCTGGCAAGTTCCTTCACGATCTCATTGGGCAATTGCGACTGCGCCCACAACTGGCTGTGCGGATGCGGGTTGGAGCAGCCCATCATGGCGCCCTTGTTCTCGAAGACCTGCACATAGCGGATGAAATCCTGCGCGGCCAGGTCGGCGGATTCGCGCGTCCAGGTGGCGATGACGGCTTCGATGGCGGGCAGGTCCAGCTCGGGCAGGGTCAGGTCGTGGCGGGGCGAGAAGCAAACCACCCGACAGGATCCACGCTCGGGAGCGGAAACCAGCAAGGGGTGAGTCGAAGCCGCTTCCTCCGACGGGTCGGGCAGCAAGGCGGCGAAATCATTATTAAAGACAAATGTCCCGCTGTAATCGGGGTTGGTCACCCCGCCCGCCCGTTCATTGCGCGGACAGAGGTAACAGGTCGGGTCGTAGGCGGGCAGAGACTCGGGCGGAGTCTTCTCCACCTGTCCCAGCCAGGGACGTTTGGCGCGGTGCGGCGAATTCAGCACCCATTCGCCCGTCAGGGCATTGAAACGACGATGTGGTGAATTGATCATGATACTTCCTCTTCAAAAATTGATCTGCAGAGAATGATGGCTATTCTAAACGGTTTCAAAGGTCACTTCCAACCATTCAAGAATATCATCATCCCGCGTTTGTTGCATTTGAAGTTCGATGCGGCCTGGCTGACAGGCAAGCGGATACGTCCACGCGCGCCCGCCGAAATAATGCTCTGTGATGTTGGCTGTTTTGTATTCAACAGCCAACACGTGTCGCAGGACACAAGCCCCATCCCCAAACGGGACGATGCCCAGGCGCAGCGATTCGGCCAAGCCGTCCGCGGTCAGCGAGGAGACGATCAGGCCAATCTCGGTATCCAAAATATCCTTGTAAGCCCGACTGGCAGGCTTGCCATCGAACTTGTGGGTGCGCAGCGCCAACAGCACCGTCCTGCCCTGCTCGATACGTTCCCACGAGGGCGAAAAGGCGGCGCGCAACCTGCCCTGTCCACTGGCATCGACGGGCTGGATGCGGAAGGTGGTCTCGGGGCGCAGGATGGCGGACAGGCCGTTGTATTTGGCGATCCATTCGGGCTTCGGCAGGTCGCCGTTCTCATCGCCGTCGAAACAGTGCAGGGAACCCAGCGTGCCCGACGGCGCGGAATCGAACCAGATGTCCAGCGCCGAGGCCCAGTCATAGCCCGAGGAGCCGTAGGTCGGCATGCCCAGCTCGCCGCACAAACTGCTGAAGAAGATGCGGCGGTTGGTCTCCAGGTCATAATCGCCGCCGCAATAGACCAGGTCATCAGGGCTGTGCAAATCGTAATGCTCCAGCAAAAGCGGCGACAAGCCGTAGTACATGATGACCAGGTCGGGATTCTCGGCCTTCATCGCACCGACCACCACCTCCAGTCCCTTTTGGAGCAGACGCTCCCCCGCCCAACGCAGATCGGACGGCGCAGCCATATCGAGCGAGGGCAGCTCATAGCCAAAGTCAAATTTGATCAGGTCGGGCCGATAACGGCGGATGAAGTCCCGCGCGCGTTCCGCCAGCACCTTCTGGACGGCGGGCTGGGTCACGTCGAAAATCCCATAACGGGAGGTCTGGTGCGCCAGCCAGAGCGGTTTCCCGTCTGACGTTTGCAGCAGGTGCGACTCGTCCAGCCCGAGGGCGGAGGGATCCTGACAGCGCAGGAAGGCCGCCCAAAGCCCGATGTAAAAACCTTCGGCGCGGATGGAATCCAGCATGGCTTCAAAATTCGGGAAGCGCGCCTCGTCGTGTTTCAACTCCCCGTAGCGCCCTTCCCACTTGTCATCGATCACGAAGCAGCGCGCCTGCATCCCAGATTGGAGCAGCTTCTGGAAGATGTCCAGCACCAGCGGCTCGGTCAAGTCCTCGGGCCGCAGCGCCAGGGCTGATTCCACGCCCCAGGTGTTGTACTGCGGCGCAAGCATGACCGCCTGCTTGCGCGGCGAGACTTCTTTTGTTCGCACGACCTTCTCACGCAGCAGGGTGGTGTAGTAGGCGCGGATGGCCTCGTGATAGTGCGCGCCAAACGTGAGAAAGAAAGCAGGCCCAAGTTGAAACATCCCCGGTGTTTGAAAATGCGGCCACAAGTCCGCGCGCAGGTTGATGACCGGGCTGAGGGCGTTCTCGCGGATCTCGAGGCGGTAATCGCCCTGAGGCAGGTCTCCCAGCCCGAAACAGATGGCATCCGATTGCAGGTTTCTGGCCCCGATGGCATTCCAGCGCTCGGATGTGTTGAACATGCAAAAGTAATGAGCGGGCAGTCCCCATTGCTGGGTCAGGCCTGGACCGCGCATGGCCCCCGATCCAAGCACGGCGGTCACAGACAGGTGGGCATGCAGGTCGATCACGGGACTGACGCAGGTGCTCATGCAAAGTCCCGGCACAACCGCGTATCGGCTGTACAGCGAGGGACGGTAAGTCTCGTTCAACGGCTCGGCGAAGTAGACCACCTTCACCAGATCGTACGCTTCAGGCGTGGAGTATTGCAGGGGCGCGAGCCGAATGAAATCATCCTCGAAAACCCAGGTCACCGTCAGCGTGGCGCGGCCATTGAGGCCCGAGTAGATCACCGTCAGGCGATTCTCCTCCACCGTGAAGGTGTGCGTGCGGGCGCGCAGTTGCGTCTCCCCCCTGCCCGCCGTGGTGACAACCAGGGGCTGGTGATAGCCGCGCAAGATCAAGCGCTGGCTGGCATCTGCGAGAGAAAACAGATCGCTGGCTTCATCCCATTCCCAGGTGTAAAGCGCGGAGATGGCCTGAACTTTCTGCCCGGTTACCCGAATTTTGACATTCATGCAAGTTGCCTCTTGACAACGTCCTTTGGTTCTTGTAAACTAATGTTACCGGTCACGTGACCGGTAACATTATACCAAGATTGGCAAAAACATGTCATCTTCCCGCCCAACAATCCGTGATGTCGCCCGCCAGGCTGGTGTTTCGCACCAAACTGTGTCGCGTGTAATCAATGGCAGTGAAGATGTATTGCCCGAGACCCGCGCACACGTGGAGGCCGCCATTGAGCAAATGGGATACCGCCCTAGCGCGATCGCCCGCTCCATGGCCCGCGGACAGACCCACACCCTGGCCTGCATCTCCCCCAACCTGACAGACTATACCTTCGCCAGCGTCATCGAAGGCGCCGAGACCGAAGCCCGTCAACACGGGTATTTTTTGCTCTCGTCGTCGGCCGCCGACCCCGAGGCCTTCCGCGCCCTGGTGGACGAACTGGTCGGTCACAGCCGTGTGGATGGGTTGATCGTTATCAACCCCTACGCCGACAAACGCTATGAATACATCCCCAGGAATTTCCCCCTGGTTTTCGTCGGCGCCCGCTCGCATGACGAGGGCATCAATTCCGTCTCCCTGGATGACGAAAAGGTCGCCTACGAAGCCACCCGCCACCTGCTCTCGATGGGACACACCCAGATCGCCCTGGTCACCGGGCCGATGGAAGAGGACTGTTCCCAGGACCGCGCCGAAGGCTACGCGCGCGCCCTGCAGGAGGCGGGTTTGGAAGTCGACCCAACCATGATTATCGAGGGTGATTGGTCCGCCACTTCGGGCCAGGATGCCCTGCTTTCTTTCGCCGAACAGGGCCGTGTTCCCAGCGCCATCTTCGCCCAAAACGACCGCATGGCCATGGGCGTCATGCACGCCGCCCGCGATATGGGCATCGATGTCCCCACCCAACTGGCCGTCATCGGCGTCGACGACATGCCGCTGGCCTCCTATTTCGATCCCCCGCTCACCACCATGCGCCAGGACATGCCGCGCATCGGCCAGGAAGCCACCCGCATGCTGCTCGACATTCTGCAAAAAAAGAACAACGAACCACGCCAGTTGAAACTCCCGGCGCAACTGGTCGTTCGTCAATCCACGCTGGATAAAGGAGGTGATTGATTTCCGCCTAGTGCTCCCACGAAACGACACAGTACATTTTCAACAATTCACTACTTAATTTCTGGAGAAGAAAAGATGAAACACAACCTGTTTTGGAAGGTGATCAGCCTGCTCGTCGTCACCTCGTTTATTTTGGTCGCCTGCGGCACCCCCGCCACTGAAGCCCCCGCCCCCACCGAAGCTGCAACAGAAGCCGCCACCGAGGCTGCCACCGTAGCTCCCACCGAGGCCGCCACGGAAGCTCCCATGAGTGACGTGCCCCTGCGCTGGCGCACCCGCCCCGACAACCAGGAAGAAATCGATGTCTATAGCAAGATCAGCACCGAACTGGATGCCGAGATCGACGGCGTCAGCCTGACCTACGAGCCGGGCGGCACCGAAGGCGCCAACTACCAGGACCAGCTTCGCTCCGAGGTTGCCGCCGGGACCGCTCCCGACGTCTTCTGGATCCCGGGAACCGACGTGGCCGACTTCGCCACCCGCGGCCTGATCCTCAACGTCTCGGACCTGGCCGCCAGCACCGAAGGCTTCGACGCGAACGCCTTCTATCCTGGCCCGATGTACCACCTGACCTACAATCCCGAGACCGCTGCCAGCGGCGCGGAGTCTGGCGCGCTCTGGGGCCTGCCCCGCGACGTGTCCACCTTCGCCCTGTACCTGAACATGGACCTGATCAACGAAGCCGGCGCCCCCGACCCGCGTGAACTGGCCGCCAACGGCGAATGGGACTGGGATGCCTTCCTCGATGTGGCCCAGAAGACCCGCGCCCTCGGCACCGATGTGTACGGCTACGGCGCCAGCGCCTGGTGGGGCCCCTACGGCGTGTGGCTGAATGCCTCCGGCGGCGGCTTCTTCACCGCCGACCGCACCGCCTGCGCGCTCAACACCCCCGAGTCCCTGGCTGGCCTCGACTTCCAGCGCTCCCTGTACCAGGACTTTGATGTCGCCACCCCCTACGGCGAAGATCCCGAACCCACTTTCCGCGCCGGCAAGGTTGCCATGTTCCAGAACGGCCGCTGGGCCACCCCCGGCATCCGCACCGTGGACTTCGAATGGGACGTGGTTGAACTGCCCAAGGGTCCCAATGGCACGCCCGGTAACTGGCTGTTCTGGGGCGCCTATGTGATCAACGCCAAGACCGAGCATCCCGAAGAAGCGTGGAAACTCGTCCAGGCCCTTACCACCGCCCAGACCCAGGGTAAGGTTGCCGCCCTCGGCGCCAACATCCCCAGCCGCGTGAGCCAGGAAGCGCTCGACTCCTTCCTGACCTTCACCCCGCCCGCCAACAACCAGGCCTTCCTTAACGGCATCGCCGACGCTGCCATGCCGACCGCTGAAGGTCCGCTGTGGGCTGGCTCCTGGCCTGAGTTCGACAAGATCATGGGCCCCGCCATCCAGGCGGTTCTGACCGGTGGCATGACCGTGGAAGATTTCGGCACGACCATCTGCGATGAAGCCAACAAGGTCTTTGTCAAGTAGCTCGTCTTGAATTACACAGGGGCAGGCATTCCACCTGCCCCTGTTCCTTTCCCGCACGACGAAAGCCCAAAACACCCGTTTTGAATTTTTGTGGTGTGAGAAACCCTCCACTTTTGCAAACCACCTCCCAGGAGACAACCCATGAGTGAGCATCCAAAGGCAGACATTCTGACCCCCCTCATCCTGCGCATCGCCGTGGCATGGCGCGGACTGTTTGCGGTGCTGGCCGCAGCGGTCGCCATCACCGCCTGGGTCGGCGGGCTGCCGGAAGCCCCGACCTGGCAGAAAGTGCTGCTCAGCCTGTTCCTGTCCATTGCGGCGCTTCTCAGCGCATTCAGCGCCCAACAACTTGCGGTGCGGAATCATCGCGGGCGGATCATCTCCCTTGCGCTCGATTACCTGGCCTTCGTGGCCAGCACCGTCATGGTCCTGAACGTCGGCGAGGTCTTCATCGGCATCGACGCCCTGGGGGAAACCTTCGGGCGCGGGCTTCCCTACCTGGGCATCGTCATCGTCGGGTACTTCCTCAGTTCCCTGGATGAATACTCCAACCGCAAGCGCACCTCCGAGCAAAGCCTGAAACAGGTGGGACGCTGGGTGATGATCTTCGGTTTCATCCTCTTCCTCTGGCAGGTGGACACGGTCAGCGGCGTGCTCTATTTCCTGGGCAAACTTGCCCAACCCGCGGGACTGGTCAGCGTGGCGGGCATGGTGATCTTCGGCGCCGCGCTGTGGGGCATGGGACGGCAGCCCACCGCGGTCGCCCTGCGCGCCAAGACCAGCCACGAACAGATCCTGAACGGCTGGCTGTTCCTCTCCCCCAACCTGCTGGGTTTCCTCATCTTCTTTGCAGGCCCCCTGCTGCTCTCGTTCTACTTCTCCTTCACCGACTCGGACGCCTTCAACACCCCCAACTGGATCGGCTTCGCCAACTACGCCAAGATCCTGAACATCCGCTTTGCCACGCTCACATCCCCGACCCAGCTGGCCAGGGATGTGGTGGACATCAAAATTTACGACGAAGTGGGACGCCTGGTAATCGGCAACTGGGGCATCCTGTTCGCCGCCGCCGACAAATTCTTCTGGCTGGCGCTGCGCAACACCCTGACCTTTGCCCTGTTCGCCGTACCCCTGAGCGTGCTGCCCGCCCTGGTGCTTTCGAACGTGCTCAACAGCAAACTGACGGGCATGAAGTTCTTCCGCGCCGTGTATTTCATGCCGAGCATTGCCGCCGTGGTGGGCATCTCCCTGGTCTGGCAGTGGCTCTACAACGCGACCATCGGCTACATCAACTACTTCATCACGCTCGGCATCGAATTTTGGAACAACCTCTTCAACCTGGCAGTGGTCGATCCAAAAATCCAGTGGGTGTCTGATGAAAAGACGGCCCTGTTCGCCGTGATCCTGATCGCGGCCTGGCAGACGATGGGCTTCAACACGGTGCTGTTCCTGGCGGGCCTGCAGAACATCCCCGGCGAACTGTACGAAGCCGCCACAGTGGACGGCGCCGGCGCGTGGGACAAATTCTGGGGCATCACCCTGCCCATGCTCGCGCCCACCACTTTTTACGTGGTCACCACCACCACCATCCAGGCCATGCAGGTCTTCGAACAGGTCTTCATTTTGATGAACCCGCCCGAAGGCCCGAACAACTCCACCATCACGATGGTCTTGTATCTCTACCGCAGCGGCTTCCAAAACTTCAAGCAGGGCTACGCCTCCGCAATTGCGTGGGTGCTGTTCATCGTCATTTTCGGGTTGACGCTCATCCAGTTCCAGCGCCAGCGCCAATCCAGCATTTACGAAAGCTGATCGGAGGATAGCCATGAAAATCCAATCCTACCGCCTGGTTCGCTTTTTGAACAACTTTTTCCTCTACCTGATCCTGACCTTCTTCGCGCTGGTGATGATCTTCCCGTTCCTGTACATGCTCACCACCTCGTTCAAGACCCCGGCGGACACTTTCCGTTACCCGCCGCGCATGATGCCGCGCAACGCCGTGACCACCACGGTGGCTGGCTATGACGAGCCGCTTCCGCTGTACTACGTGGACGTGGACGGCCAGCAAAAGCAATACGCGCTGGCCAAAAGCAACATCAAGGTCGGCACCTACGCCCCCGCCAGCGACCTCACGTCCACCGTGGAGCGCTACCTGACCGAGGTCAAGCCCACGGGCGGAGCCACGAATCAGCAAAAGGTCGAGGTGAACGGCAAGCAGGAAAAACTCTTCGACGTGACCGTGGACGGGCAGGTCATCCCCATGATCCTCATCAGCCAGACGACCGTCGGCGAGTTCGTCGACCCGCAGGCTCCCGAAACCAAAGTCTATCGCAACGTGCGCCTGAGTGAACCTGTCGAAAGCCTCGGCGGGCATCCCGAGAACTACACCGAAGTCATCGAGTTGAACAACATGGCACGCGCGCTGACCAACACCGCGCTGGTGACCATCCTGGTGGTGCTGGGACAACTGCTCACCTCGGTCGTTGGCGGCTACGCTTTTGCCCGCCTGAAATTCCCCGGGCGCGACACGGTCTTCGTCTTCTACCTCGGCACGGTCATGATTCCGTTTGTCATGCTGATCGTGCCGCTCTATCAGTTGATGGTGCTGATCGGCTGGACAGACCGACTCGCCGCGCTCATCATCCCCTGGATTTTCTCGGCATACGGCACCTTCCTCATGCGCCAGCACTTCATCACCTTCCCCAAGGAGATCGAAGAAGCCGCACTGATCGACGGCGCATCACGTTTGCAGATTCTGCGGCAGATCCTCATCCCAGCCAGCGTGCCCGCGCTGGCCACCCAGGCCACCTTTACCTTCCTGTACGCCTGGAATTCCTTCTTCTGGCCGCTGGTCATCATCAACGTGGGCAACGAGAAGAACCACGTGCTCACGCTGGCGCTGAACGTGCTGCGCGGACGCGCCTCGGACACACCCAACCTGATCCTGGCGGGCGCAGCCATCGCCATCGTCCCGCCCTTGATCGTCTTCATCTTCGGCCAGCGCTTCTTCGTGGAGAGCGTGGCCAGCAGCGGCGTCAAAGGCTAGACATGACCAATCCCGCCCTGCATAATCCGCATCTCGAAGGCGGGCCTTTCCTTTGGGAGGCGGGGCCTGTGGGTGTGTTACTCCTGCACGGTTACACCGCCACGACCGCCGAAATGCGTCCGTTAGCCAAACGATTGCACGAGAAGGGTTACACCGTTGCCGCTCCCCTGCTGGCGGGACACGGCACCCAGCCCGTCGACTTGAACCGCGTCACCTGGCGCGACTGGGTGACCAGCGCGGAAACAATGTACGCGCAGCTTGCGGCTCGCTGTGAAAAGGTCTTCGTCGGCGGGGAATCCATGGGCGGGGTGGCGGCTCTGTATCTCGCCAGCCTGCATCCCGAAGCGGCGGGAATCCTGCTCTACGCCCCCGCCATCCACTTGACCATGTCGATGCTGGACAAGATCAAGTTATATGTAGGGTCGCTCTTCCTGGCGGAGGTCGGGCGCGAGTCGCTGGACGTATCCGACAAGTGGCAGGGCTATCCCAACCTGCCGCTCAAGGGCGCGATTCAACTGCTGCAATTCCAGAAGGCGATGCGACAGCGCCTGGGCGAGGTCAGCCAGCCCGTCATCATCTTCCAGGGACGCAAGGACACGACGGTTCACCCCACGGCAGGCGATGTTATCTTGCAAGGCGTGCGTTCGACCATCAAGGAACATCACTGGCTGGAACGCTCCTCGCACGCCATCACGCTCGACTGCGAGCTGGATGCGGTCGCCGATCTGACCCTGCGATTCATGGATGGGATTTTGAAACCCCAGTAATCCAATGTTGTGCGAAATTAATTTCGCACAACATCTGCACAAACCGAGTTTATAATCAAACACCGCCAGCCAAAACACGGCTGGCGGTATCGAAAAGAACCACCCCGCAATTATTTTCAATCAAGGAGAAAGTTCACCATGCAAAAGAAAAACGGTCGTTATGAATTATATGGCAACCCCATCACAGAATCCCAGAGCAGGGCCGCTGACAAGTGGCAGGATATGCTCGCCAAAAAGTTCAGCTACGATCCCAACGAAAAATATAACCTGAGCGTCAAGGATCATCCCTACGGCGGCGGAATATTCGGATTGAAGGACATCGTCCGCGACGGCAGCGGCGCGCCGCTCAACAAGGAAAACGGCGTCGTCGTCAGCACCATCCGCATGGGATTCGGTCACTACCGCATCGCCATGGCGGGCGTCTCCGCCGCAAAGGCCATGGGATTCACCCCCCACTGGCTCGACCTGCTTTCCGTCCCCGGCATCACCACCGACGTGATCAACTGGTGCAATACCAATTACAGCAAATACTCGCGCATCTCCCAGCGCTATTCCTGGTTCGATAAATATGTGTGGGAATCGCTGACCACAGGCGAACCGTCCCTGCCCGGGCTGAACACCCTCTTCAACAACTGGATCGTAACCTGGCCGTGGCGCTTCATGAAGACCGAAGTCAAAGATTACAAGATGAGCGAGTTGTTCAGGAACCTGTACGGCGCGCTGCCCTCGGATATGCCCATCCTGACCTCGCACATGTGGAACTGCATGGGCGCCGTCGCAGGCGGCATGACCAACGTAGTCGACATGATGTTCGACAACTGGCCGATGGCCTTCCAGTTGACCGAAGGCGCCAAGCACGCCGTCCAGTCCCCCTCGGGCTATTACGGCTTCCGCGTCATGCGCGGCTTCGACGACAAGGGCCGCACGCTCAAGCCCATCCCCGCGGATGCGATCCACTACACGGGCCACCACGTCGACCACGAACTGGTCGAGAATATCGAACAGGACTGCGCCGACCGCATCAGCCGCATGAAGGCCAAAGAGCCGCGCCGCTTCCTCGTCACCATGGGCGGGGCGGGCGCGCAGCGCGAACTGTTCAAAGCCATCATCGAACACGCCATTCCGCTCATCCAAAAGGGCAAGATTACCCTGTTCGTCAACCTTGGCGACCACAAGGACAACTGGGTCTGGCTGCAGGAAGAACTGGCTCACCACAAGGACATGATCCACACCCACTTCACCTGGGAGGATACCCGCGACTTCACCGACAGCATCCGCGCGAACTCAGCCAGCGGCCTGCACGTCTTCCTGCACGACAACACCTTCCATGCCGTGTATGCCACCAACTACCTCATGCGCGTGATCGACGTGATGATCACAAAGCCCAGCGAACTGGCCTTCTATCCCGTCCCAAAGATATTCAACGCCCGCGTCGGCGGCCACGAGATGTGGGGCGCCATCCGCGGCGCGGAGATCGGCGACAGCACGGTCGAGACCCGCACCATCCCGCAGACGCTCCAGGCCATCGACCTGATGACCGAGGAGCAGGATCTGCTGACCCTGTTCTGCGACCAGATCGTCAAGAACAAGAGCATCGGCATCTACGACGGCGCGTACAAGAGCGTCGAACTCGCGACGGGCAAAAAATTCACCCGCTAACTGTGCCGCCCTGCCGGGTGTCTGCTACCCCATCCATAGCGCGGCCTCCAGCCGCAACCAAATGCTTCCGCTGGATTGCAAATCCGCCAGGAGCGCGAGCCTGCAAAGATTTGCGCGTTCAATGCAAATGTTGAACTGTAATACTACACGAACCGATCCTGCCCACGCAGGGTCGGTTTTTTATTTTTTCCTGGCGTCCCGCCCCTTTTTCCGATTGGCGGTTCCCATGCATGACCTGATTTTTATCGGACTGCCTGTTGTGCCTCGCCGTGACGGATGGATTGATCGGCGTCTGTGAACGCTGATGGAGGAAGGCAAATGAACATTCTTTATCTCATGCCGTCATCGATGGCGCTTCTCCAATTCCGCCTCGATATGCGCCGGGGTCAATCCACGCGCGGCAAGCAGGACGAGGGTGTGATAGGTCAAATCCGCAACTTCTTCGATCAGTCGCTGGTCATCCTGCGCCAACGCCGCCACGACAACCTCCGTGCCTTCCTCTCCAACCTTCTGCGCGATCTTCGGCAAACCTTCATTGAAAAGACTCGTCGTGTATGACTTCTCGCTGGGATGATTCTTTCGATCTTGAATGACGTCAAACAGCCATTGGATGCTCATTTTGATTCTCCAATTTCTTAAACACGAAGGGTGTCCTTTGTGTTTAGAAGGTTCTATAAAAACACGTCCGCTCGCCCGTATGGCAGGCCGGACCCGCAGGCTCGACCAGTACCAACAGCGTATCGGCATCACAATCCACGCGGACTTCGACCACTTTCTGCACATTGCCTGATGTCGCACCCTTGTGCCAAATCTCCTTGCGGCTGCGTGACCAGAACACCGTCTCGCCTTTTTCAATAGTCAACCGCAGAGACTCAGCATTCATCCACGCCATCATCAACACCTCTTTTGTCTCTGAGTCCTGAACGATTGCTGGTATCAATCCATTTGCATCGAACTTAATTTCATCCTTCATAATTCATCCTTGTCTGACAGGCACGCCCCACCCCGCCAACTCCCGCTTCAACTCAGGAATTCTCAACTTCCCATCATGAAACAGTGACGCAGCCAGCGCCGCATCCGCCATGCCTTTGGTGAGTACATCCGCAAAGTGACTGGGAGTCCCCGCCCCGCCCGAAGCGATGACAGGCACAGAGACCATGTTCGAGATGATACTCGTCAGTTCCAAGTCATACCCCGCGAGTGTGCCATCGGCGTCCATGCTGGTGAGTAGAATTTCGCCTGCGCCCAACTCCACACCACGGACTGCCCACTCGACCGCATCCATACCTGTGGGAGTACGTCCGCCCGCCACATACACTTCCCAACTTGACCCATTGCGACGCGCATCAATTGCCAACACAATGCACTGCGCCCCAAAGCGACTCGCGCCTTCGGAAAGCAGCTCAGGTCGCTTCACCGCCGCCGAGTTGACGCTGACTTTGTCCGCGCCAGCCAACAACAGATTGCGCATATCTTCCACCTCGCGAATTCCGCCGCCGACGGTCAACGGCATGAAGACCGTCTCTGCCACGCGGCTGACCAACTCCAAGGTGGTCTTGCGTCCTTCATGGGTCGCAGATATATCGAGAAAGACCAACTCGTCTGCACCTTGCTCATCGTACAGACGCGCCTGCTCCACGGGGTCGCCTGCATCGCGCAAGTTCACAAAGTTCACGCCCTTCACCACGCGCCCATCTTTGATATCCAAACAAGGGATAATTCGTTTTGCTAACATTTCAAACTCCTTCTTAAACACAAAGGACACGAAGGTCACGAAGGAAAACCTTTAAGACCTTTTCCCCTTTGTGTACTTTGCCTGCACTGAGCCACAGGCACACGTGTGCCCTTCGTGTTTAAAGATTTAATGCCTCTTCCAAATCAACCGTCCTGTCATACAACGCCCGTCCGATGATACAGCCTGCCAGCCCTTCATCCTTCGCCGCCTTCACATCGTCGATGGTATGCACGCCGCCAGAAGCGATCACATCCAGCCCGCTCTGCTCAGATAGCTCTTGCGTCGCGGGGATGTTCAACCCACTGCCCAAACCGTCGCGGCTGACATCGGTAAAGATAACGGTGGCAAGCCCAAACGAAGACATTTGAAGCGCGAGGTCAAGTGCAGGCACGCCGCTGTTATCTTTCCAACCGCGAGTCCGCACGAGCCCATCGCGGGCATCGATTCCAACGGCGATATATTCCGCACCAAAACGAGTCAATGCATCGCGTACAATCTCAGGCTGCTCAACTGCAATCGTTCCAAGGATTACGCGGCTCACACCCAACGACAACGCCGCCTCAATCGACTCAAGCGAGCGCATCCCGCCGCCGAACTGTACACGCGCACCGAGTTTCAAAATCGACTCAAGCGCATCACGATTCGCATGATCACTTTCACCGAACGCACCATCGAGATTCACCACATGCAGCCAAGTCGCGCCAGCATTGATCCAACGCTTCGCCGTCTCGGCTGGATCATCACTATAAGAAGTCATCCGCGCAGGGTCGCCCTCTTTCAAACGCACCACTTTGCCGCCGCGTAGATCGATCGCGGGATAGATCGTAAACATCACGCCTCCACAAAATTTTTCAAAATGCGCAGCCCCACCGCCTGACTTTTCTCAGGGTGAAACTGCACGCCAAACACATTCTCGCGCCGCACCGCGCACGCATAGCGAATGCCATAGTCCACTTCCGCGATCACATCCGACGGATCGCCCGCCTGACAATAAAACGAGTGATTAAAATAGACATACGCTCCATCTTGGATTTGATCGAAGAGCAGCGCTTCATTCTTAACCTTGAGTTGATTCCACCCCGTGTGCGGAATCTTCACCGAAAGCGTATCTGCAAACTTCACCACCGTGCCGCGTAACAGACCCAAGCCTTCGTGATCGCCCATCTCTTCACCGATTTCGAACAAGGCTTGCATCCCGACGCATATTCCCAACATCGGCACACCGCGCGAAACGACTTGCTTCACGGCATCATCAAGCCCCATCGCTTTCATGCCATCCATAAAATCACCGAATGCGCCCACACCAGGTAATACAACTTTCTTTGCATTCAAAACTTTCTGTAGGTCATCCGTTCGTTCTACGCTCGCGCCAACATTTTCTAATGCCTTTTGCACAGAGCGTAAATTGCCTGTGCCTGCATCTATCAATACGATTTCTTTCATAAACTTCCTTTCTACCAATCCCGAAGGGATGGAATGATTCTAGAATTTTCGGCACACCAATTTCAAATCCCGAAGGGATGACATAGCATAGGTCATCATATAACACCCCTTCGGGGTTGATTCGTCTTTATTTCAAAATCTATAATCATTTCACGCCTTCGGCGTTGCAAGTTACAAATAGCCTTTTGTCGAAGGGATTGTCCCGCTGCGCCGCGGGTCAAACTGCGTGGACGCATCCAACGCGCGCGCCCAGGCTTTGAACAAGGCTTCGGCTTGATGATGGTCATCACGTCCGTACAAAACGCGGGCATGGAGATTGCAACGTGCCTGCACCGCAAATGACTCGAAGAAATGCGGGAACAGCGTCACAGGGATATTTCCCACATACAGCGTGTGCCACTCGACATGCACCACCGCATACGGACGCCCCGACAAGTCCATTGCGACGTGCGCGAGAGTCTCATCCATTGGCGCAAAACTATCGCCCATTCGGACAATTCCCTTGCGGTCGCCCAACGCCTTGTCGAAAGCTTGACCCAATGCCAGTGCAACATCCTCCACCGTGTGATGGACGTCAATATGCAAATCGCCTTGGGCTTTGACGGTCAGGTCAAAGAGACCATGCACAGCAAGATGGGTCAACATGTGGTCGAGAAACCCCACGCCCGTGGAAATCTCGTGCTTGCCTGTGCCATCCAAATTCAATTTAATTTCAATTTGTGTTTCATTCGTTTGACGGGATACTTCTGAAGTTCTCATGGTTGCTCCTTTGGTTACAGGTTGAAGGTTTAAGGTTGCAGGTTAAGAACCTTCAACTTTCAACGTTGAACCTTATAACCATTTCAACGCCTCAATCAACACATCCGTATCATTCGGACGCCCCACGCTAATACGGATATGATCTCTCAGCCCAGGTTTGTTGAAGTAGCGGATGAAGACTCCGAATTCTTGCGCCAACTTGGCTTTCAACTCGGCGGCGTCACGTCCGTTCACTTGGCAGAGGATAAAGTTCGATTGCGTAGGATACGGCTTGAGATACGGAACCGCCCTCAGCGCGGAGAAGAGGCGGGTTCTTTCATCCTTGAGTTTTTCGACCAGCATCTTCAACTCATCCACATTCGCCAGTGAAGCTTGCGCGGCAACGCTCGCCGCAACGTTGACATTGTACGGCTGCTTGGACTTCCACAGGGTGGGCATGAGCCACTTGGGAAACGCGCCATAGCCAATGCGCAGACCCGCCAACCCAGCCCATTTGCTGAACGTGCGCAATACGACGAGATTCTCACGCTGCGGCACATCGCGGATTCGGCTGAGACTCGCACCAAGATTCTCGCCTGCAAATTCAATGTAGGCTTCATCGAGCACCACCAACAGCGGAAGCGAGAGCAATTCATCCATCACATCGGCGGGGATCAAAGAGCCGTCGGGGTTGTTGGGCGAAGCGATGAAGAGCAGTTTCGGTTTGTGTTCATCAACGGCTTTGCGGATGGCTGGCATGTCGAGTGAGAAGTCGGCGTTGCGCGAGACTTCGATACAAAGTGCGGCGTTCAACTCTGCGTCGAAGGGATACATGCCAAAGGTCGGCGGGCAGGAGAGAATGCACTCGTTCGGCTCAAGAAAGACGCGCATGAGCAGGTCGAGCAATTCGTCCGCGCCTGCACCAGCCATGAGATAGTCAGCGGGGACGCCCGTAAATTCCACAAGCGACTTGCGCAAGGCGCGCGACTCAGGGTCGGGGTAGATGTGCGGGAAGTCCATCTCTGCCAGCGCCTTGCGGACAGCGGGCAGAACGCCATACGGATTTTCGTTCGCGTCGAGTTTGACGATCTGCGAAGGTTCACGTCCGATCCGAGCGGAGAGAATTTCAAATGGCTCGATAGGGGTGTAGGGCGGGAGGGATTCGAGGTGGGTTCGGATTTGCATGAGGCGCCTTTGATATGACGGAGTCCAATGGCTCCTGTCGTTGTCAAAAGTCAGAGACTTTTGACTCCAGTTTTCAACTCCGTCAGCATGGCCGTGTAACGCGGAGGTTCTTCTTCGAAGATGTAGGTCACAGGCGAGACAATGATGCCGCTTCCGCCGATGCTGCGCAATTCGGTGATGGCTTGCGGCAAACGGCTGCGCTGCACCACTACACTGACGGAATGCCAGCCCTGATTCGACTCGCGCGTCACGATGGGGCTGATGGTCGGCCCCTGCAATCCGCCGACGGAGGTTTCGGCAAACAATTTGGAGGCGATCATTTCGGGACTCTCCCCGCGCATGTTGGCAATCACCAGCAGATTTTCCTTCGCGCGCATGTGCGCTTCGATGTATTCGAGCAGGCGGCGCGCCATCTCCAGCGTCCGCGGATTCGTTTGCAGGGACTTTCGATTTGCAATCAGCGCGGCCTGCGAAGCCTGGATGACCCCGTCACCCAGGGCGCGCAGGCGATTGTCTTGTAGCGTCTGGCCTGAAGATACGAGGTCTGAGATGATGTCGGCATAGCCGATGGTGGGCGCGGTTTCGAGAGTCCCTTCGGCGGCGATGAGCGCGTGCGGGATGTTCTGCCCGTTGAGGAAGCGTTCGGTGAGGACCGGGAACTTCGTCGCCACCCGCAGCGGACGGTCGAGACTCGCCGCGCAGGTTCTCAACGACTGGAGGTCGGTGACGTCCGTCCACGCTTCGGGGACGGCGAGCATGAGTGCGCAGCCACCATAGCCAAGTTCGTCATGCAGGACGATGATCTCGCCATCCTCGCCGCGCTTTTCTTCGAGCACATCGATGCCTGTGATGCCAAAATCCACGCTGCCCTGGCGGACGCTGACCACGATGTCGCTGGGGCGTTGGAAGAGAACGGTCAGTTCGGGCAGGGCAGGCATCTTCGCCTGATACTGGCGCGGGTTAAGCTTTTGCACAGGAAGGCCGCACTCGGCCAGGAAGTCGAGCGAGTCATCCATGAGGCGTCCCTTGGAGGGAAGAGAGAGTCGGATGTTTGTCGGTGAAGTCATGATCATTCCTTGATTGAGATAACAAAAAACCCCGACCATGGTCGGGGTTTGATGAGGTGAAATATGGGTTCCTGTTATCCGCCTACAGCAGGTACACGCACATAAACCTCCCGGCCATGCGGGGGTTGAATGGGATGATGGTGATGCCTGTGCGTAACAGCGAAACGGGTGTTCATATTGGGCGGCAGTATACCAACGGGGAGTGGATTTGGCAAGAAATTTGCGCACTTCGATTTTTATACTTTCTTGACGTTCCACCCCTTCTTCTTGTCCATTTTTTGACCGACAACACCATACACTGGGTTCGATTGGAGGTTCCCATGAATGACTTGATTTTTATCGGACTGACGCTGCTGTTCCTCGCCGCGACGTATGGCTTGATCGGCGTCTGTGAACGTTTGATGGAGGAAGGCAAATGAACGCCCTTTATCTCATCACAGGCGGGATCACCCTGGCCCTGTTGATCTACCTTGTTTTGGCCCTGCTCAAACCGGAGTGGTTCGGATGAATCTCTATGGCTGGCTTCAAATAATTTTGTACCTGGTGGTTCTACTGGCGCTGGTCAAACCGCTTGGGACCTTCATGGCGAAGGTCTATCAGGGCGAGCGCACCTTCCTGGAACCCGTATTGGGTCCCGTGGAACGATTCATGTACCGCCTCTCTGGCGTCAACCCTGGTGAGGATATGAGTTGGAAAACATACGCTGTGGCCGTGATTTTGTTCAACGCGTTTGGCCTGCTGGCGGTTTACCTCTTGCAGCGTTTCCAGGCTGTCCTGCCGTTCAACCCGCAGGGACTGGGTCCCGTCAGCGCGGATTCGGCTTGGAATACGGCGGTCAGTTTTGCGTCCAATACCAACTGGCAGGGCTACGGCGGCGAGACAACCATGAGCTATCTCACGCAGATGCTCGGCCTGACGGTGCAGAACTTCGTCTCAGCCGCAACGGGCATGGCCGTGTTGGTTGCGTTGATTCGCGGCATTGTCCGTCACACCGCCAAAGGGATTGGCAATTTCTGGGTCGATTTGACGCGCAGTACGCTCTACATCCTCCTGCCGCTTTCGCTGATGGTGGCGCTGGCGCTCGTCTCGCAGGGCGTGGCGCAGACATTCAGCGAATACAAGGCCATCCTGCCGCTTCAAGCCACGACCAGTGCGACCGACCAGATGATTGCAGTCGGTCCTGCCGCATCGCAGATCGCCATTAAGCAACTGGGCACCAATGGCGGCGGATTCTTCAACGTCAACTCCGCGCATCCGCTCGAAAACCCCACACCCTTCTCGAACTTCATCGAGATGCTGTCCATTCTCCTGATTCCCGCTGCGCTGTGTTACACCTTCGGCAAAATGGTCGGGGACACACGCCAGGGCTGGGCGATCCTGATTACCATGACATTGATCTTCGCGGCCTTTCTATCGCTGGCGGTTTGGGCGGAGCAGGGCGGCAACCCCGCCTTCACTGCAATGGGCGTGGATCAAACACAGACCCACCTCAACCCGGGCGGCAACATGGAAGGCAAGGAGCTCCGCTTTGGGATCGCCAACTCCGCGCTGTGGGCCACGGCTACGACCGCCGCCTCGAACGGCTCGGTCAACTCGATGCACGACTCGTACATGCCGCTCGGCGGGATGGTTCCGTTGTTCATGATGCAATTGGGCGAGATCATCTTCGGCGGCGTCGGCTCGGGCCTGTATGGGATGCTGGGCTTCGTCATCGTGGCGGTCTTCATCGCAGGCCTGATGGTGGGACGCACGCCCGAATACCTGGGCAAAAAGATCGAAGTCTACGAGATGAAGATGGCGGCGCTCATGCTGTTGATTCCCATCCTGCTGGCGAAGGTCGGAACGGCCATTGCGGTGGTGAATCCGCTGGGACTGGCGACCATCTGGAACACGGGCGGCCCGCACGGCTTCAGCGAAGTGCTGTACGCCTTTTCCTCCGCGGCCAATAACAATGGCTCGGCCTTCGCGGGGTTGGGCGCGAACAATCCCTTCTACAACATCGCCCTGGGCATCTGCATGTTCTTTGCGCGTTACTGGTTGATCGTGCCCGCGCTGGCGATTGCAGGATCGCTCGCCCGCAAGAAGAAGGTTCCTGCCAGCAGTGGCACGCTGCCCACGCATACTCCGCTCTTCGTGGCCTGGCTGATCGGCGTCATCATGATCGTCGGCGCGTTGAGCTTCATCCCCGCCCTGGCGCTGGGACCGATCGTCGAGCACTTGATGATCTTCGGAATGTGATGTCGTTGCGAGGAGGAGCAAAGCGAAGATGAAGCAACCTCAAGATAACAGGAGATTGCTTCATCGCTCCCTATGGTCGCTCCTCGCAATGATATACGAGAAAGTAAAAATGACAATTCAAACGAAAAAAGTAACTACAGTCCGCCGCGAGATGTATCAGCGCGCCGTCGTGGAATCCTTTATCAAGCTCGACCCGCGCGCGATGGTGCGAAACCCCGTCATGTTCGTGGTGGAAGTCGGCAGCCTGCTGACCACCGTCTTGTGGATCCAGGCCCTGCTCGGACAGGGCGAAGCTCCGACAGGCTTCATCGGCGCCATCGCGCTCTGGCTGTGGTTCACCGTCCTATTCGCAAATTTCTCCGAGGCGGTGGCCGAGGGGCGCGGCAAGGCTCAGGCCGAGTCGCTGCGTAAGGCGCGGAAGGATACCCCCGCCAGGAAAGTGCGCGGCGAAGCCAGGGATGTTCAGGCCACCCTCTCCAACGTGGAAGTGGTTTCATCCACGGCGCTGCGCAGGAACGATCTATATCTGGTCGAAGCGGGCGACATACTGCCCGCGGACGGCGAGATCGCGGCGGGCATCGCCTCGGTGGACGAAAGCGCGGTGACGGGTGAATCCGCTCCCGTGGTGCGCGAGGCGGGCGGCGACCGTTCGGCGGTCACGGGCGGCACGCGCCTGCTCTCGGACTGGCTCATCGTCCGCGTCAGCGCCGACCCTGGCGAGGGCTTCCTCGACCGCATGATCAGCATGGTCGAAGGCGCCAAGCGTCAGAAGACGCCCAACGAGATTGCGCTCAACATTTTGCTGGCGGGCTTCACCATCATCTTCCTGGTCGTGTGCGCCACGCTCCTGCCCTACTCGCTCTACAGCGTCGGCGCCGCTGGGAAAGGGACTGCGATCACGATCACCGTATTGGTGGCGCTGCTGGTGTGTTTGATCCCGACCACGATTGGCGGACTGCTCTCGGCCATCGGCATCGCGGGCATGGACCGCATGATCCAGCGCAACGTCATCGCCATGTCGGGCCGCGCCGTGGAGGCCGCCGGCGACGTGGACGTGCTGCTGCTCGACAAGACGGGCACGATCACGCTCGGCAACCGCCAGGCGGTGGAATTCATCCCTGTCAACGGCGTCGACGCATACGAGCTGGCGGAAGCCGCGCAGCTCGCTTCCCTGGCGGATGAAACGCCCGAGGGCCGCTCGATCGTCGTCCTCGCCAAGGAAAAATTCGGGTTGCGCGGACGCAGCATGGGGTCCAGCGACGAAGCGCCCGAGGGGATGCACTTCATCCCGTTCACCGCCCAGACCCGCATGAGCGGAGTCGACTTTGACGGCACCGCCATCCGCAAGGGCGCGCCCGATACGATGATCGAGATAATCCATTCCAATAATAATGGCGTTCCCTCTGACTTGAGACCCGCCGTGGAAAATATCGCGCGCATGGGCGGCACGCCGCTGGTGGTATCGCGCAACAGTCACGCGCTGGGCGTCATCCACTTGAAGGACATCGTCAAGGGCGGGATCAAGGAACGCTTCGCGCAGTTGCGCAAGATGGGCATCAAGACCGTGATGATCACGGGCGACAACCCGCTAACCGCGGCCGCCATCGCCGCCGAGGCGGGCGTGGACGACTTCCTGGCGCAGGCCACACCCGAGGCCAAGCTGAAGTTGATCCGCGAACATCAGGCGGGCGGCAAACTGGTGGCGATGACGGGCGACGGCACGAACGATGCGCCCGCGCTGGCCCAGGCCGACGTGGCCGTGGCGATGAACACGGGCACCCAGCCCGCGCGCGAAGCCGCCAACATGATCGACCTGGACAGCAACCCGACCAAACTGATCGAGATCGTGGAGATCGGCAAACAATTGCTGATGACGCGCGGCGCGCTGACCACCTTCAGCATTGCCAATGATGTGGCGAAGTATTTCGCGATCATCCCTGCCGCGTTCGCATCGACGTATCCCGTCCTGAACACGTTGAACTTCATGCGGCTGGCCACACCCGAGAGCGCCATCCTGTCGGCGGTGATCTTCAATGCGCTCATCATCATTGCCTTGATCCCGCTGGCCTTGCGCGGCGTGCCGTATCGCGCCGTCGGTGGGGCGCAGTTGCTGCGCGACAACCTGTTGATCTACGGTTTGGGCGGATTAATCGCCCCGTTCATCGGCATCAAGCTGATCGACATGCTGCTGGTTGCGCTTCGACTGGTATAGGAGATTCTTATGTCGCGCATCAACGTCCGCCCCAAATGGTGGCAGTTGTATCTGACCCTGCCGCTGCTGGTCGTACTGTTTCTGCTGGAGCACCGCCTTGAACTTTCCGAGCGTGGACATCAGGCCGTGCAAATCGGAATTCTCCTGGCCGTCTTTGGATTGGTACACCTCTGGCTCAGCGCGAATTCCAGGTCCCTGTCGGCCGCGGAGCGGAGGCAGTATTACGGATCGGTCATCGTGACGCGCATCCCTCCGCGCCAGATGGCGGAGGCCGCCCAACGCCCGATGCTTCAACTCCCCGAGTCGGAGTTGAAAGGCACCCTGGGCAATACGTTCGAAATGGACTTTATCGACGCGGACTTCACCCCGGTGGAGGAAACCGCGCAAGATTCGAAGAAGGAATGAAAATGAAATCCCAACTCCGCCCCGCGTTTTTTATGCTGCTGATCCTGACCGTCATCACGGGTGTGATCTATCCGCTCGTGGTGACTGGCATCGCGCAACTCGTCTTTCCGCACCAGGCCAACGGCAGCCTCGTCGTCATCGACGGCCAGGCCCGTGGCTCGGAATGGATCGGCCAGCAGTTCGATGATCCGAAATACTTTTGGGGCCGCCCCTCCGCGGCTGGATACAACGCGGCGGCGTCGTCAGGCTCCAACTATGGGCCGATGAATCCCGATTTACTCCAGGCCGTGCAGGCGCGCATCGAAGCGCTCAAGGCCGCCGACCCGACCAACACGCTCCCGATTCCCGTCGACCTGGTGACTGCTTCGGGCAGCGGACTTGACCCACACATTAGCGTCGCCGCAGCGTTGTACCAGGTCCATCGTGTGGCATCCGCCCGCGGGTTGGGCGAAGCACAGGTGCGCGCCCTGGTGGAGGAGTACACCGAAGGCCGCCAGTTCGGCATTCTGGGCGAGCCGCGCGTCAACGTATTAAAACTCAATCTTGCCTTGGACGGCCTGGAATAACGGCCTCCCATTCGAAAGGAGCAAACTCATGACGAAAATCAAACTCACGCCAACCATGTTAACCAATGGACTGCGCGGCATGCTGACCGTCTTGGCCATGACCATCCCCATGTGGCTGATCGGCAGGGATGTGCTCGGAGAAGCGGTCATCGGCCTGCTGTATCTCGCGCCGATTGCCTGGAGCGCCAGCAAATGGAGCCAGGCGTCGGGCGTCAGCGCCGCATTGACGGCCGCCCTGTGCTTCGACTTCCTGTTCATCCCGCCCTTTTACACCTTCGCGGTCGGCAGCCTGGAAGGCTGGCTGGTGCTCGTCATATTTTTCACGATTGCCATTGTGGTGGTTGGGCGCATCCAGGACAGCCTGTCCAGGGCGCGTGAAGCTACCTTCATGTATGAGTTGAGTTCCGCGCTCGCCAACCTGCGCACCCAGGACGCCGTGGCGCGTACCATCGCCGGTTACGTCAGGCAGCTTTTTCAGGCCTCGCAGGTCAATGTGACCTTCCAACAGTCGAAGCAAGCGCCGCGTATTGCGGTCAGTGAAACGCGCGGCATTGCCGAAAAAGGACAACCCGACCGGGTTCTCCCGATTTTGAATGCCTGGGGGCTGGTGGGTGAGATCCAAATATGGCGCGGCGAATTTTCGGATCTGCCGGCGGAGGGCAGCCATCTGCTCCAAAATTTTGCCTCCCAGGCCGCGCGAGCCTTCGAACGCACCCAGTCTCTTGAAATGGAACAAAATGCAAGGGGAACATTGCCGCAAGCCGGCGCAAAATGAAGAGAAAATGACCTGCTCTTGACAATGTCTTGACTCGATTCGGCCGCTTCTTGTCCCCTTTTTGACGCGCAACTGAATAAACTGGTAGCGTCAAAAAGGTGATGAAACATGCAGAAAAAACCCATTCGAGTCATCGAGCAGGTCATAACTTATTCGCCGCTGGCAGGCATCATCGGCGCTTCGTTTTTGAATCTGAGCGCATTCCAGCACCAGCTATTGATGCTCTTCCTGCTCGTTTGGGCGAATGCGTTCTTTCTGTATAAATCCTGGGCCAGCCAGTAATCGGATTTCACGATTCTGGAGTCCATCCGATCACCTGCCCCTGTGGGCGCTGATGGGTTGAGATCAATCGGACAGCAAGCTGTCCGACTCCAGAGTCTTTCTTGACACTTTCTTGACGCGCAGGGGGCATTTCTTGCGCCTAAATTGACACGCCCAAACATAGAATGTCCATCGTTCTTGATGCTTTCTTGATGGCGCATTGATGTCGACCCTTTCAGACCTCCCTTTGAAAATCCTGGTCGTGGACGATGAACGTCCCATACGGCGTTTTTTGAACGCATCGTTGGGGAATCGCTACACCATTTTGGAAGCGGAAAATGGCGGGGAGGCAATCCAAATCGCGGCGCTCAACCGTCCCGACCTGATCATCCTGGACCTGGGATTGCCCGACATGGACGGCACGGAAGTGACCCGCCGCCTGCGCGAGTGGACCGACGTGCCCGTCATCGTCATCTCGGTTCGGGACAGCGAACAGGATAAGGTCGCCGCCCTCGACGCGGGCGCGGACGATTACCTCACCAAACCCTTCGGCACGAGTGAGCTGCTGGCGCGGATTCGGGTCGCCCTGCGGCGTTCCAACAAGCCCGAGACGGAATCCGCGGTTTATCAGAACAACGGTTTGTCGGTCAATTTTATTAAGCGCGAGGTACTGGTCAATGAACGGCCCGTCACCCTCACGCCAACCGAATACAACATCCTGAAAATACTCGTGAATCATGCGGGAAAAGTCCTCACCCATCAGCAATTGATCAGGGAAGTGTGGGGCGGGAATTATGAGGCGGATGCCCATCTTCTTAGAGTCAATATCAGCAATCTGCGACACAAGATCGAGAGCGATCCATTGAGGCCGCAGCACATCATCACCGAGCCGGGCGTCGGTTATCGGCTCAAGGAAATCGAAAAAATATGACAAATAATATGGTTCCACATTTGATACAGGAATATGAACAGCAAAAGGCGTTGTTCAATATCCAGCCTGTCATCGTTCAGCGTTTTTTCGAAGGCCAGGCGCAGGTCATCGCCGATGCGCTGATATCGAAAACGTCGCAGGTGCATTTTTCCCTGCCTGACCGCGTGGTGACATCCCGGGACGGACAGAACGCGCTGGTCAACATCCCCGAGGCCCAGAGACAAAACACGCTTGGCGGCTTCCTGCAGCGCGACACGCGTGAACTGCTGATGCGGCGACTGAACGAGTTGGAGAAATCGGCCAGCCAGGAAATCGCCGTCAGCGCGGGGCTGCTGCGCTTTGCCGCAGCAATGCACCTGGTTAACACCATGCTCCCAGCGGGCCGCATGGTGACGTACCGCGCGGATGGCGATGAACAAATCCCAAGTATTCCTAGCGGTGACGATGCGCCTGAATCCGCCATCACGCAAGTCAGCGACGCAATCGTCGAGGATGGCAGCGAAGGCGGACGCGGCGAGGTGCAGACCCCCTTCGTCCCAGCCGCGCGGAAGTTCTTCCTGCCGCAATGGGTGGCTTTCGATGACCAGGGAAAACTGCTGGTCGGTTCCGTGACGGAGGCCGAGGCGCACATTCGCTCCATGCAGCAGTATGTGACGATCCTGCACCGCGCCCTGTCGCTTGCGCCTTATGTCACCGCCATCGCGGAATACCAGCAGAAGCGCTATGGGATTCTGGGGCAATTGGTCTACCAGGGACGGGCGCTGGCAAATTTCAACACACGGGAAATCATCCACAGGATCAAGGAGCGGGTGGAGAAGCAATCCCTGAATCGCGGGCTGAGCATCACCCTCTCCTATTTTGACGACCAGACTTTAGAGATGGAAACCTCCAAACTGGAGATCATCCCCGCCGGGCGCATCCTGTTCGTGCCCGCGTTCGTCGTCCGCGCCGCACAAGGCGAACAAGCCAAGGTTGCACAGGACACGCGCCTGAATTCATCCACCCGCAGACATTTACTTGCTCAACTGAAAGCCCTCGAAACGGCTTTTCAGTCGTAATTTTTTTGGAAGGTAAACAACATGCTATTTTCGATTGGTATCCTCATCGTAATTGTATTTCTAGCATACAAAGCCTCACCCGTTGAAAAGGAGGAAAGCGCTCACATACACGGCGCGGGACAAATCGGCTTGCTTGCAGCCGTGGCGCTATTTGGTGTGGACTACTTCACATCCTACTTCTACGCAACAGGCGAGATGATGCATGCCCTGCATCCCTACGGCATTCAGGAATGGGGCTACGTTGCGGCGGCGATCATCAGTGTTGCCAACATCGTATTTGGCTTTTTATACATGTACTCGCTGGGAATTTTCAATGAAGGCGGCGGATCGTACACCGCGTCCATGCGCTACCTGACGCCAGGTTTGAGTCTGGTCGTGGCGGTCGTGTTGATTCAGGACTACATTTTCACCATCGTCGTCTCCGCGCTTTCGGGCGGCGACCAGTTGCTTTCGGTGCTTGGACTCTACGGCACGAACTGGTTCTGGCATTTCCTGATCGGCGGGATACTGGCGGCAATCACCTGGTACCTCACCATCCGCGGACGCGGCGAATCGGCGCAAATCGTTTTTACCCTGCTGGGAATCTTCGTTCTGATGACCCTGCTCATGGCTGGCGGTTTGATTTATGCCAACGTGCGCGGCGTTGCGGCTGTGGAAGTCGCAGAGACCATCAAGCAGGTCTCCTTTAGTCAGGCGCTCTTCCACCTGTTGACAGCCTCCATGAAAGGTCTGGTTGCGCTGACGGGTTTGGAAGCCATGTCCAACGGCATCCAGTTCGTTATCAACGAAGACGCCAGCATCGTCAAATGGGGAAAGAAGCATTATCCGAAACTCAAGGGGTTGTGGGATTTCTACAGCGGCAAGGCTGGAATTGGGCGTTTCGTCCAGACCTCGTTCCTGTTCTACGGCGGGCTGACCACCTTCATGCTGACCTTCTTCGCCATCCGCTTCAATGTCTTCGACGGCACACTGGGACGCACCCTCGTCGGCAATCTCGCCTACATCGGCTTTACCCAATTGCCTGGCGGTGAGATTTTGTTCTGGGTGTATCAAATCCTGGCAGTGGCATTGCTGTCCGCTGCTTCCATGACGGCGTTTCAGGATTTGCAAGCCACCGAATGGCGTGACGTGGCAATCGGCGAACTTCCCGAATTCATTGTCTATCGAAACGCACAGGGAACCTTTACCCGCTCCGTAACGATTGGTTTTGCGGCAACGATTATCATCATGCTCCTTGTGCGTGGACAAACCTCGGTGGCTGTGCCATTCTACGGCGTGGGTGTGTTCATGCCGATCATGGTCATGGGACTCGCCATCCGCAGGCATGTCCTTGAACATTACACAGGGGCAAAACGAAAATGGGGCGCGTTTGCCGCATCGGTTGCGGCAGCGCTGGCTGCAATTGTCTTCGTCGGACAGATCGCTGGCAAATGGCAGGAGGGCGGCTGGATGGTGTTGATCTCCTTTGCGGTTTTGGTTCTCGCCGCCAACGCCATGCTCATCTCGCCAATCGGTTTCCGCGATCCCAAGCAAATCCACCGCATCGTGCGTGACAAGGCGCGGGTGCAGGGCGCAATGGCTTCCATTGTCGAGTGGCAGTCGCTCCGAATGCAGGAATATCGTTATACCGTGTTGATGGGAGTCACAAAATTCTTCGAACTCTTCGGCGTCCGACGCCCAGTCCGCTTTGACCCGCCAGTGGAGGCAGGCGACTATGACCACGCCCTGCACGTGGATCACCCCGAAGCGCCCTCGCTGCTGGAGCAATATCTCGACAAGCCGCAGCCAAAACTTGGCGGCAGTCCAAAACAAACGGAAACTGCCCCACAGGAAAGAGACTGATCAAGAATGGGCTGTGCGATACACCTTCGCGCAGCCCTCCTTCTTTATAGGTCACTGATGATTCGCGAACATATTGGAATACAATAGGTAATGAAAATGGAATTGCGTCCTGATCCTGACGAACTGCTCAAACATGTCGAATCTGAAGAGACGCAGCGCGGGAAACTGAAGATCTTCCTCGGCTATGTGGCTGGCGTGGGTAAAACCTACGCCATGCTCGAAGCTGCCCATCAACGCAAGGAGCAGGGCTGGGACGTGGTGGTCGGCTACATCGAAACGCACAAGCGCGCGGAAACCGAGGAACTTTTGGCGGGGCATGAGGTCCTGCCGCGCAAACAGGCCGAATATCACAACGTGACCCTGACCGAACTCGACGTGGACGCGGTTATCCGCCGCCGCCCGCAACTGGTGCTGGTCGACGAGTTCGCCCACACCAACGCGCCCGGTTCGCGCCATCCCAAACGCTTTCAGGATGTGGAGGAAATCCTCGACGCGGGCATCGATGTGTACACCACGCTCAACATCCAGCATCTCGAAAGCCTGAACGATATCGTCGCGCAAGTCACGGGCGTCATCGTGCGGGAAACCATCCCCGACCGCGTGATCGACGAAGCCTCCGAGATCGAAGTCATCGACCTGCCCCCCGACGAATTACTGGTGCGTTTGCAGGAGGGCAAGGTCTACATCCCCGAACAGGCCAGCCGCGCCCTGCAAAAATTCTTCCGCAAGGGCAATCTGACCGCCCTGCGCGAGATGTCCCTGCGGCGCGCCGCTGAACGCGTGGACGATCAGATGCGCTCGTACATGCAGACGCGCGCGATCTCCGGTCCCTGGGCGGCGGGGGAACGCCTGCTGGTGTGCATCAGCCCCAATCCGCTGGCCGAAAAACTGGTGCGCACCACGCGCAGGCTGGCCGACGAACTCAACGCGGAGTGGGTCGCCGTCTACGTGGAGATCGCCTCAAAACCCGAGAATAATCCCGCCAATCGCGAACGCATCGGCCGCACCCTGCAATTGGCCGAGGAACTGGGAGCGAAATCCCTGACCCTGGCGGGACGCTCCATCCATGAGGTGGTGCTCGATTACGCCCGAAGAAACAACATCACGAAGGTCGTCATCGGAAAACCGCTCAAACCGCGCTGGCAGGAGATCATCAAGGGCTCCGTCGTCGACCAGCTCATCTACGCCAGCGGCGACATCGATGTATACGTCATCAGCGCGCAAACAGGCCTCGGCAAACCCATCATCCCATCCGACTGGCAGCCGCATCGCCCGATTGGACGCTATCTCTCCAGCATCGGCCTGGTTGCCCTTTCCACGCTGCTGGGGATTGTTGTCCGCGGCAACCTTGAGCCCGCCAACCTGGTCATGCTTTATCTGGCTTCGGTGGTCATCTCGGCCATCTACCTTGGCCGCGGCCCGTCGCTGCTGGCCGCAATCGCGGGCGTGCTGGCCTTCGACTTTTTCCTGGTTCCCCCTTATCTCACCCTTGCAGTCAGCGACACACAATACCTCATCACTTTTTCGATGCTTTTGGTCGTCAGCCTGGTGATCAGTTCGCTGACCGCCCAGGGCCGCGAACAGGCCGAAGCCGCGATCCGACGCGAGGCGCAAACCTCCGCCCTCTACAACCTCGGCCGCGACCTGACCTCCGCAACCGACCTCGCGGATGTTTCGCAGATCATCATCGCGAACATCGGTCATGCCTTTGGCCGCGAGGTTGCCATTTTCCTGCCCGAAAACGGTCATATCCGCCCATTCGCCAGTTCGCCCGGCTACCAGCCCGGCGAGAACGAACTGGCCGTGGCCGCCTGGGCTTTCGAGCACGACCAGCCCGCAGGCCGCGGCACGGATACATTGCCAGCCGCCTCCCTGCGCTGCCAGCCGCTCAAGACCGCCAATGGATTGGTGGGGGTGCTGGGAATTCGCCCAAAGGAACTGGGCAGTTTCCTCACCCCCGAGCAGCGTCAAACCCTGGCCGCGTTCTCGAACCAGGCGGCGCTTGCCATCGAACGCGCCAGTCTGGCCGAACAGGCGCAGCAGGCCGAACTGTTACAGGCCACCGAAAAGCTGCAAACGGCCCTGCTCAACTCGATCTCGCACGATCTGCGCACGCCGCTGGTTGCGATCACGGGCGCGCTCAGCGCCCTCGACGACAACAATGACACGCTCGATGATACATCCCGCCGCGCCCTGATCGAAAACGCCCACAACGAATCGGAGCGCCTTAACCGTTTGGTCGGCAACCTGCTCAACATGACGCGCATCGAAAGCGGCGCCATCAAACTCCACCTTGAGTTGGAGGATATTCAGGATCTCGTCGGCACCGCGCTCGAACAACTGGGGCCGCGCCTGGCGAATCGAAATATCCAGGTGAATATCCCCGCCGACTTCCCGCTCGCGCCGATGGACTTTACCCTGATGACCCAGGTGCTTGTCAACGTGCTGGACAATGCCGTCAAATATTCCCCCGCCGACTCGGCCATTGAGGTCTCCGCCGAACTGCGGGAGGAAACCGTCCACATCCACGTCGCGGACCGAGGGGTGGGCATCCCGCCCGACGACCTGTCCCGCGTCTTCGACAAGTTCTACCGCGTCCAGCGCCCCGAGAGTGTCAGCGGCACGGGGCTGGGACTTTCGATCAGCAAAGGCATCGTCGAGGCGCATCGTGGTACGATTCATGCACGCGCCCGCGAAAACGGCGGGACGGTGATCACGATTGAATTGCCTTTAAGTTGATGTCATTGCGAGGAGGGTGCTCTTCCCGACGAAGCAATCTCCTTATGAGATTGCTTCGGGCAAAAGGAAGGGCGCTCCTCGCAACGAAACAGGAAACAATGGCCGACTCCAACCAGCGCATCCTTGTCGTGGACGACGAACCCCCCATCCGACGCTATTTACGCGCCGCCCTCAGCGCGCAGGGATTCACCATCTACGAAGCCGCCAGCGGACAGGAGGCGCTCAACGCCGTCATCGCGGATCGCCCCGACATCATCATCCTCGACCTGGGCCTGCCCGACATCGACGGTATCGAGGTCACGCGCCAGTTGCGCGAATGGTCGCAGATTCCCATCATCATCCTTTCCGTGCGCGAAGCTGAACAGGACAAAATCGCCGCCCTCGACGCCGGCGCGGACGATTACCTGACCAAACCCTTCGGCACAGGCGAACTGATGGCGCGCATGCGCGTCGCATTGAGGCGGCTGACCAGCAAGCCCGACGAACCCATCCTGCAAGTCGGCGGCCTGCACATGGACATCTCCCGCCGCATCGTGAGCGTGGACGGAGACCAGATCACGCTGACCCCCACAGAATACGAGATCCTGCGGCTGTTGATGCAAAACGCGGGCAAGGTCATCACCCATCATCACCTGCTCAGGCAGGTCTGGGGTACGGCCTACGAAAGCGAGATGCACATCCTGCGCGTCAACATCAGCAACCTGCGCCGCAAGATCGAACCCGACCCTGCCAGGCCCACCTACATCCACACCGAGCCTGGAGTCGGCTATCGGCTCAAGGGATGACATCCCAATAAAAAAGCGCCCACGAAACACTCGTGAGCGCTTTTGATTCAAGTGGATGAGATCAGCAAATTCGCGGCAGCATCTCGCCCGCCAGCATATCCACCACGCGGGTGCTGTCCAGCGCAGTCTTGAGCAGGACACGTCCCTTCGGCTCCGCAGTCACCTCGCCGATGACCACCGCACCCTCCCCGTAGCGCGTCTGACGCATGGCGGCCAGCACCTTTTCGGCATCTTCCTTCGCCACCATCGCCACCAGCTTGCCCTCGTTCGCCACGTAGAGCGGATCGAAGCCCAGCATCTCGCAGGCCGCGTTGACCTCGGGATGCACAGGGATGGAAACCTCCTGCAACAATATCCCGACTTTGGCCTGACCCGCGATCTCGTTGAGCGTGGTCGCCAACCCGCCGCGCGTGGGATCGCGCAGCACGTGGACATTCGGACTGGCATCCAGCATGGCCGCGATCAGATGATTGAGCGGCGCGACGTCGCTTTGCAGGCTGGATTCGAATCCCAGCTCGCCGCGCGCGCCCAGCACCGCAATGCCATGATTGCCAATCGAACCAGACAGGATGATGACATCGCCAGGCCTGGCCTGCGCCCCTCCGACATTGACGCCCTCGCGCACCACGCCCACCCCCGCCGTGGTGATGTACAGCCCGTCAGCCTTGCCCTTTTGCACGACCTTCGTGTCGCCCGCCACGATCTGCACGCCCGCTTCATCAGCCGCTTGCCGCATGGATTCGATCACGCGTTTGAGCGTGTCCATTTGCAGGCCCTCTTCGAGGATGAAGCCCGCCGTCAGATACAGCGGTTTCGCGCCCAGCATGGCCACATCGTTGACCGTGCCGCACACGGCCAGCCTGCCAATGTCGCCGCCAGGAAAGAACAACGGAAAGACCACGTGCGAGTCGGTGCTGATCGACAGCTTCTGCCGCAGACCGTCGGGTGCCACCAGCGCCGCGTCATCGCCCGCCTGCAAGGCTGGATTCTGGAACGCAGGCACGAAGGCCTTCTGAATCAACTGGTGACTCATCCGTCCGCCCGCGCCGTGTCCCATCACGATCTGTTCATTATGCGGCAGGGGCGGCGCACACACTGCGCCTTCGATGTTTATGGTTTCATCCGTCATGAGACCTCAATGCAGAGAATAGAGAGTAGAGAGCAGTTACCACTCTCTATTCCTCTACTCTCTTATATTTATAATACGCCGCGCACGCGCCCTCGGACGAGACCATCGTCGCGCCCAGCGGATTTTCGGGCGTGCATTGTTTGCCAAAGGCGGGACAATCGTGCGGCTTCTTCAGCCCTTGCAATATTTGTCCCGCGATGCACAGCGGCGACTCTTCCGCGTGGATGTCGCCCACGTCAAAGCGTTTCTCGGCGTTGAACGCATCAAACTCGGGCCGCAGGCACCAGCCGCTCATCGGAATCATGCCGATGCCACGCCACTTGCGGTCACATTCCATGAAGACCTTGTGGATCGCGGCCTGGGCGGGCTTCAGCCCGTCGAAGGTCACCGCGCGCTGATAGGCATTGGCCACCTCGACCTTGCCCGCTTCGAGCAATTGCACCGTGGTCAGGATGCCCTGCACGATGTCGAGAGGCTCGAAACCCGTGATCACCATCGGGATCTGGAACTTCTCCACCAGCGCTGGATATTCGTGATACCCCATCACGGCGTTGACGTGACCCGCCAGCAGGAATCCCTGCACGCGGTTATGCGGCGAGCTAAGAATAGCGTTAATCGCAGGCGGCACGCGCACGTGCGAAACCAAAATCGAAAAATTCTTTAAACCAAGGCGCTGCGCCTGCAAGACACTCATCACGTTGGGCGGCGCGGTCGTCTCGAATCCAATCGCAAAGAAGACCACCTGCTTGTCGGGATGCTTCTGCGCCAACGCCACCGCATCCAGCGGCGAATAGACCACGCGCACATCCCCACCCTGCGCCTTGACCGAGAACAGGTCGCGCTGCGAACCAGGCACGCGCAGCATGTCGCCGTACGAGCAGAAGATCACCTCGGGACGCGAGGCAATCGCCAGCGCCTTGTTGATCAGTTCCAGCGGCGTCACGCACACGGGGCAGCCTGGTCCATGCACCAACTCGATCTCGGGCGGCAGCAACTGGTCGATGCCATGCCGCACGATGGCATGCGTCTGTCCGCCGCAGATTTCCATCATCGTCCACGGATGCGTCACGGTGCGGCGGATCTCCTCGATCACGCCCTTCACCAGCGCCGCATCGCGATATTCGGTGACATACTTCATGGGGTCGGCTCAGGCCCCAATTCTTCTTCGAAGCTGCCAATCTGCCGCAGTAGGTCGAGCGTTTCCAGCGCTTCCGACTCGCTCAACAAGCTGATCGCAAAACCCACGTGGATGATGCAATACTCCCCCACCTGCGCTTCGGGCACATAATCCAGGCAGGCCTCGCGGAAGACTCCGCCAAAGTCCACTTTGGCCATGTGCAGCCCGCCCTTTTCGTACATCTCAACGATCTTTCCAGGTACGCCTAAACACATATCAACCTCTCAATCTGGATGCCGCGATGGCGGCCTGCCCCAACGAAAGCCCACCGTCGTTCGTCGGAACCTCTCGATGTATGTATACTTTGAAACCGTCACTTCCCAACAGTGATAAAGTTCGTCGTAATAGTGTGATATTCTGCCAGACTCCGCCCGACAGAACCACTTTTTGGATCCCAGTCTGCCCCTTAATTTCCAGAGCGACTACACGCAAGACGTTTGCGATGCCATTGTGGAAACGGGCGGAGATTTTGGGAAGCGGGACGCCCGCCAGCACATCCGCGACGAGGGCTTCCACCGCGCTTCGCGTCTGGACCCGAGCCTGACTCAGCTCGAACGGATACCCCCCCGCCTCGGCCTCATCCGCCAAAGCCTCGAACTCGATGGCGGCCTGCCCCTCATAGTTGACTCGCTGCCGCACCCCTGCCAGCGCCGCCGCCGCATCGAACAGACGGCCCACGCTGGAGGTCTGCGGCGTGTTGATCTTCTTCTCCAACTGCACCCGCAACGTGACCTGGTCTTCCGCGCAGAATTCCGTCACAGGCGCGAGGCGTTCGTCCCAGTCCAGGCCGAGACTCCAGAGCAGGGCCAGGGCCGTGCGGGCGGGCCGCTTGATAGCCGCGTCCCCGCCTGGGAGCGGGAAATATTCCAGGTGGGCTGCACGTTGATAGGATGCATAATCCGCCACCAGAATCTCCCCACCCCAGATGGCGCCATCCTCGCCGTAGCCCGTGCCATCGAACGATACGCCGATGACGGGTTCATTCAGTCCATGCTCGGCCATGCAGGCCGCGACGTGGGCATGATGATGCTGCACCGCAATCAGCGGCAGGCCTTCGCGCTCGGCGCGTTCGAGCGCGTAACGCGTGGCCAGGTAATTCGGGTGCATGTCGTGCGCAATCGCGACGGGCTTTACGCGGAAGAGTTTTTCAAAATGCTCCACGCCCTGCTCGAAGGATTGCAGCGTCTCATAATTTTCCATGTCGCCGATGTGGTGACTCAGGAAGGCGTAATTGCCGTTGGTGATGCAGAAAGTGTTCTTCAATTCCGAGCCAGCCGCGAGAAGTTGCGGAACATCGAAGGGCAATTTCACTGGAAAGGGAGAATACCCGCGCGAACGGCGGATGGGATAGATTGATTTACGATTTTCGATTGTCGATTTACGATTGTCTTCAAAGACACGCACGACCGAGTCGTCACACCGAATGTGAATATCTCGATTGTGCATGAGGAAAGCGTCGGCAAGTTTGGATAAGCGCTTTCGCGCGTCATCGTTGTCGGTGGCGATGGGTTCTTCGCTGAGATTTCCACTCGTCAAAACCAAAGGGGAAACGTTAAACGTTAAACGTTCAACATTTGAATCTACAAAGAGTAAATAATGCAGCGGCGTGTAAGGTAGCATGACCCCCAGCCATTGCTGTTTGGGCGAGACTTCTTCGACGATGTTCGATTCGGGTTTGCGCTTGAGCAGCACAATCGGCCGTGCGGTGGATTGCAGCAATTCGCGTTCATCATCGCTGATGAAACAATGCCGTTCGACCGTCTCCAGGTCGGGCATCATCAGCGCGAAGGGCTTGTCCACGCGCAGCTTGCGGGCGCGCAGCTCAGACACGGCGCTCGCGTTGGTCGCATCGCAGGCCAGGTGGAATCCACCCAGCCCCTTAATGGCAACGATCTTTCCTTCGGCAAGCAGGCGTTGGGTTTCGATCATGGCGTCTTCGTTTGTTGCGTGTTGCGTGTTGTGTGATTCCAGCCAAATATGTGGACCACAAACAGAACATGCGACAGGCTGGGCATGAAACCTTCTATTGGTCGGGTCCTTGTATTCTTTTTCGCAATCCGCACACAGCGGAAAGCCCGCCATGGTCGTCTTGGGACGGTCATAGGGGATATCCTTGATGATGGTGAAGCGCGGCCCGCAGTTGGTGCAGTTGATGAACGGATAACGATAGCGGCGGTCGGACGGGTCGAAGAGTTCGCGCAGACAGTCGGGGCAGATGGTCACATCGGGCGAGATCGGCTGGAACGCGCCTGCGATGGCAGTCGAATGTTGAATGTCAAAGGTTGTAAATTGCTCTGGCGCAATTTCCCGCACCGTGAACTGGTCGATCACCGCCAGCGCAGGTTTCTCGCTCGACAGCTTTTCGATGAAGGCTTGCAGGGCCGCCTCATCCCCTTCCGCGTGAATATCCACGCCAGCCGATGTGTTGTTGACCCAGCCTTTCACCCCCAGGCGCGTGGCAAGGTTATAGACAAAGGGTCGGAAACCGACCCCTTGCACGATGCCCGAGATATGGATGCGCGCGGCCTGCATTGGGAACTGGGAATTGGTAATTACCAATCATGCCTTTCGTGAATTTGCGATCAGCCACTCCACCCACGCGTCCAGGCCTTCGCCTGTGCGACAGGAGAGCGGGAAGGTGGTGACGCCCGGGTTGAGCACCTGCACGCCCTGCTGAAAGTAGTCCATGCGGAAGTTGACGTAGGGCAGCAGGTCGATCTTGTTGATGACCAGCGCGTCCACGCCGCGGTAGGTGCCAGGGTACTTGTAGGGCTTGTCGTCGCCTTCGGGGACCGAAGCCACCAGCACAGTCTTGTGCGTGCCCAGCTTGAAGTTGGCGGGGCAGACCAGGTTGCCGACGTTCTCGACGATCAGCAGGTCGAACTGGGTCAGGTCGAGTTGTTCGAGCGCGCCGCGCAGCATGACGGCATCCAGGTGGCAGTCGCCGCCCGTGTTGATCTGAATGGCGGCGCCCGCTCCCGCCGCAGCGGCGCGGTCGGCGTCGATCGACGTGGCGATATCGCCGTCGATGGCGGCCACGCGCAATTTGCCTTTCAGCAGGGGCAGGGTCTGCTCGATCAGCGAAGTCTTGCCCGCGCCCGGCGAGGCCAGGATGTTGATGGAGAAGACCCCTGCCGCATCGATGCGGGCGCGGTTCTCCTCAGCCAGGCGGTCATTGGCGTTCAGGATGTTTTCAACGATGGGGATATTGGTAGGCATAAAACTCCTTAATGTCATTGCGAGGGCAAAGCCCGAAGCAATCCCCGTGTAACATGAGATTGCTTCGTCGCACAGAACGCTCCTCGCAACGACATGTTCATTCTACATCTATGGACTCAAGCGCGAACTCTTCGCCCGCGATGATCTTCGCGCCCACCCCGCCGCACTGCGGACAAACCAGTTCCTGGTCGGTGGGATGATATTTGTGAAAACAGGTCATGCACTGCAGCTCGGCAGGCACGCGGCGGAAGTGAAGCGCCGCCTTTTCCGCGATGGTGTCCCTGGCGATCAGTTCCCAGTAGAACTGGATCGAATCATCCACCATGCTGGAAAGCTCGCCCATCACAATGTGCAGGTCGGTGATACGCTGGGCATTGGCTTTTTCGGCGTGGTCCAGGGCGATCTTCAGAAGGGATTGGGTGACGGAAAGCTCATGCATGATGAAGTTATTTTACTCTTTTTGTCCGAATTTTATATGTGATAAATATCACAATATTGCAGAAATAAAGCACCCGCCCTCAAGCGTGCTGGTTACACGCTTGATTTCAGTGCGCGGCAGGACATCTGCGGCTCGAAGCGATACGCGCCCAGGCTGGCGGGCACCACCGCGGTTTGGAATTTCTCCAGCTCCACGCGTTCATCGCCAGCCACGAGGGCGGCTCTGCCTTCGATAAGCGTGATGGCGTGGAAGGATTCGCCGCGCGTGTCGAGCTCAATGGCGCGGGAGGCCGCGCATAACATATCCAGCGTGAAATAGTCACACTGGGCCAGCATATGACACGCGCCATCGCCGCAGGCGGGCATGGGGACGATGGGCGCTGTGAAATCAGGCCGCGTGGCGCGAATCGACTTCTCGATGTGCAGGCGGCGCGTCTCCGTTTGCGGACGGCCCCAGTCGTAGACGCGGTAGGTCCAGTCTGAGGTTTGCTGCACCTCGTACACCAGCAGTCCAGGTCCCAGCGCGTGCAGTGTCCCTGCGGGCATGAAGATCGTGTCGCCCTGCCCCACAGCAGCATATTGCACGTGCTCGATCACGGTCTGGTTGCGGATGGCTTCGGCGACGGTATCCGCAGACGTGTTCGGCTTGAGACCCGCGATCAACTTCGCGTCAGGTTCAGAGTCCAGGATGTGCCAGGCCTCGGTCTTGCCGAATTGGTTGGGACCCTCCAATTCGAGGGCCAGCTTGTCGTCGGGATGCACCTGCAGGGACAGCCACTGGGCGCAGTCAAGCAATTTGACCAGCAGCGGGAAACGTGTCCCCGTGCGGGAAACGGGACGCGCTCCCAGCAGGGATTCGCCATATTGCGCGGCAGCCTGCCCCAGGGTCAGGCCCTTCAGCGGGCCTGTCAGGATGGGGTCATTTTCCCAGACCACCCAGGCTTCGGCGGTGGGATTAAATCCAGGGCGCAATTTTTCCCCGCCCCAGACGTAGTCGCGGTAGGCGGGGTCGAGTTTGAGAAAGGTATTCAGGGTCATATCCATCTCCACGTCCGATCGATTTATCCGAATATACTACAAGTAGGTCACGTCTGTGACGCGACCGAGGCAAAAAAAGGCCGCGCTGTTCGCGCGGCCAGGTAAGTCGTGGGGCAAATTGGCAATTTGCCCTACCGTTTTAACTTGCCAGCACACTACTTCGCGGACTTGACCAACATGCCTGTCAATCGCTCCCAGCCTTGTTTGATCTGCAGGGATTTCATACGCCAGGTGCCGACGATGCCGTAGGGCACGAAGAGCACGAAGGCCACGTAGATGGCGCCGTTGATAAAGCTAGCGCTCTCGCCGATGTAGCGCCGCAGGCCGAAGTCGAGCAGGCGATAAACCAGCGCGCCGACCAGGGCGCCTTCCAGCGTGCCCACGCCGCCGATCAGCACGATCAACAGCGCCGTGACGGTGAAGCCCATGCTGGCAACATTGGGGCTGACGATGGGCTGGTACAGCGCGTGCATGAAACCCGCCAGCGCCGCCGTGAAGGAGGAGAGCATCAGCGCGGTCAGTTTGAAGGTGAAGGTGTTGTAACCCAGCATGCGCGCGCGGCCTTCGTTCTCGCGGATGGCGATGCAGACGCGGCCGGTGGGCGAGGTGATGAAGCGCTTGTACAGCAAATACACCAGCACCAGGATGATCAGCGCCGCGAAATAAAAACGCAGGCGTTCATTGGCGGGGCTGATGAAGGCGGGCACGACCATGCCCTGCAGGCCCACGTCCGCGCCCGTGTAGGGTCCCGCCTCACTCGACATGACCACGATGTGAAACACAGAGGCCATTCCCAGCGTGACCAGCGCAAAGGTGATGCCCTTGACGCGCGGCAGGACGATGCCAAAGAGCAGGGCCTGCACGACGGCGGCCAGCATCACCAGGCCGAAGGTCGGCAGCAGGTCAAGTTGGAAACTCTTCAGCGCAATGCCCGTCAGGTAGGCGCCGACGGCGTAGAACATGGAATGGCCGAAGGAAAGCATGCCCGTGATGCCGAAGATCACGTCGAAACTCAAGGCGTAGAGCGCCAGGATGAAGATCTCAATGGCCAGGCCCTGGATGAACTTGGATTGTCCACTGCCATTGACGAAGACCGTCGCGGGCGAAGCGCCGTCGAACAGACCGACGATGAAGGGCAGCAGCACGAGCACCAGCAGGGTAATCAGCGCGGTGCGGTTTTTCGTGAAGAAGCCAGGCAGGCGGGAGTGGGTTGTCTGCGTCATGCTTTACTCCTTTTTGCCAAGCAGCCCGTTGGGCAGGATGAGCAGGATGATGACCATCAACAGCACCGTGGAGGCGGGCACCAGCGGCGGCGTGGGCTTGAAGATGATGTCGGTGAACGGAATGGGGATGCCGATCTGCCCGTATTTGATGATGAACTGCTGGATGAGTCCCACCAGCACCGAGCCGAGCGCCGCGCCTGGATAATTGGTCAGGCCGCCGATGGCCAGCGCGATCAGCGCGTTGAGGAAGAGCGTCTCGCCCATCGCGTTGGAGAGGCCCATCGAGGGCGCGGCCAGGATGCCGCCCAGGGCGGCCAATCCCACGCCCAGGGCAAAGACCATGGTGAAGACGCGCCGCACGTTGATGCCCAGCGCCTCGACCATTTCACGGTCCTGCACGCCCGCGCGGATGACCATGCCCAGCCGCGTGCGCTGGAGCAGCATCCACACGGCGATCAGCACGACCAGCCCGACCAACGGGATGAAGATTTCGTTGTAGACACGCACGCGCCCGTCCAGCAACAGGATGGTAGAACAGTGATGAGACCACCAATCCGCGAACGTGGTGGCGGGACAGCCCTCGCCCGTTCCGTCGAAGAAGGAAGGCTTGGGCATGACGAACTCGGGGCGGCCCCAGATGGAGCGCACCATTTCGATGCCGATGGCGCTCATGCCCAGCGTGAGCATCAACTGGTAGATCGGACGGCTGTACAGCGGGCGGATGAGAACCGATTCCATCAGCGCGCCCAACCCCGCTCCGCTCAATGTGGCGACCAGGATGGACAGCAAGAACAGCCAATTGCTGTCAAGTTTGAGCATGAAGTTCGTCAGGCCATCGTTGAAGACCAGGCCAATCACGGCCACGAGCAGCAGGATTCCAGCGCCGACGAAGCTCTTCCACGTGAGGCGCGGCTTCTGCTGGCCTTCGCCGCCAAACAGGGACAGGCCGAAGGCGCCGATCAGGCTGGCCAGCAGCAAGCCGCCAATGGCGAGGATGGGCGGGATTTTGTCAAAGGTTACAACGGGGGACGGCAGGCGGTTGCCCTGGTCGGCGTTGAAGGCATAGGAGATGGGACTCAGCCCGTAATCTTCCACGTTCCAGGAGGCCACCGGATAACGCGGCAGGATGTAGCTGAGGAGCAGGAACGAGACGAGGATCAGGATCCAGGGCAGGAAACGCCTGATTCGAGCGGAGCCAAGCCAGGCTCCAGAGACGAGCGGATAAAGCTCCCGCAGGGCGAAGCCGCAGAGGATCAGCGCAAAGGGCGTCAGCAAATCCACGAAGGTATCGGGGCGAACGAAGACCGTCCAGCCGATGTAGGCGCCGATCATGAAGAGCGTACCGTGCGCCAGGTTGAGTACGTCGAGCAGGCCGAAGATGAGCGAAAAGCCCGAGGCGACCAGGAAGGTCAGCGAACCGACGGAGAGGCCGCGCAGCAGGGTGATGACGAAATCCTTTTTTTCCATACCCTGTGCGGCGGCGGCGAAGAGCCCCGTCAGCACGGCAATGGTAATCAGGAGCACGAGATTTTTGCGGAGGAATGTGTTCATAAGGTTTTTCTCACGTTGCGCAAATTGGCAATTTGCGCTACTACGCGGCTCCCAAATAACGATGGATGGCGGCCTTGTCGTTGACCAGTTCCTTCATCGCGCCCGATTTGACGGATCGGCCTTCCTCGATGATGACGTAGTACTCCGCCAACTGGCTGGCAACCAGGAAGTTCTGTTCGACCAGGATGACAGTCGATTCCTTCGAAAGCTGGCGGATGGCCGACATCATGTGTTCGATGATGACGGGCGCCAGGCCTTCGCTGGGTTCGTCGATCAACAGAAGGCGATTGTCGGCCACCAGCGCGCGGGCGATGGCCAGCATCTGCTGCTGCCCGCCCGAGAGGCTGGTGCCCGGCAGGGCGATCAGGCGTTTGAGGTCGGGAAAGAGTTCATAGATGAAGTCGCGTTTGCGCAGGTAGTCGCCCTTGACGCGCTCGGCGATCTTGAGGTTCTCCTCGACGGTCAGGTCGCGGAAGATGGCGCGGTGCTCGGGGACGAACCCGATGCCCAGCGCCGCAATGTCGAAAGAACGCATGCCCTGCACATCGCGGCCCTCATACGTGACCCTGCCCTCGCGGGGCGGCGTCAGCCCAAGGATGGACTTGAGTGTGGTGGTCTTGCCAGCGCCGTTGCGTCCCAGCAGGGCCACGATCGAGCCTTTCGGCACGCGCACGTCCACCCCCTGCAGGATGTGATACTGGCCGATAAAGGTATGGATGTTCTGGACGTCGAGGATATATTCCATGAGGCCTCAGTTCAGTGGGTAGTGGAAAGTGGAAAGTGAATAGTGGGTAGAGGTGCTTTACTGACCACTATTCACTACCAACTGCCCACTGTCTTACACATTCAACTCATACAACCCGCCCAAATAGGCGGTTTGGACTTCCTTGTTGGCGGCGATCTGGGACGGGGTACCCTCGGCGAGCACCTTGCCCTGATGCATGACCGTGATGGCGTCCGAGACGCTCATGACCACGTTCATATTGTGCTCGACCAGCATGACGGTTTTGTCGCCCGCCTTCTGGATATCCTGGATCAGGGCGATCAGCTCGGGCACCTGTTCGGAGGCCATGCCCGCGGTAGGTTCGTCGAGCAGCAGCACCTCTGGATCGGGGGCCAGGATCATGCCCAATTCCAGTTTGCGCTGATCGCCGTGCGGAAGGGTGCGGGCGGGCGTGTAGGCGCGCTCCTTCAAGCCGACCTTTTCGATGACCTGCCAGGTACGGTCTTCATATTTCTTGAAATGAGAAGCGGCCTGCCAGAACTTGAAATTGTCCCCGCCCAGCGCCTGGGCGGCCAGTCGGACATTCTCGAAGACGGTCAGGCTGGGAAAGATGTTGGTGATCTGGAAGGAACGTCCCATGCCAAAATGGATGGTGCGATGGACAGGCTGGTGGGTGATGTCACGACCCTTGAAAATGACGTGGCCGCTGGTCGGCTCGAGATTGCCGCTCAACAAATTGAAAAATGTGGTTTTCCCCGCTCCATTTGGGCCGATAATGGCGTGTAATGAATTCCTGCGGACCTGGATGCTGACATCGTCCACCGCAACCAGCGCGCCGAATTGTTTGGTGAGTTTTTTGGCTTCCAGAATAATATCGGTGTTCATGGCGCCTTCCAGTCTTGACCGTTGACCATGGACAGTGGACCTGGTCTGATGGTCCACCATCCATGGTCTGTGGTCGGTATTGGGAAAAATCCCCGAGAACCAACAGGCTCTCAGGGATTCATTGTATTACGGAATTACTGTCCGCTCAGGCTGCCGTAGGGCAGGTCGCCGCAGCGGTCCTTGAGGGTCTCGGGCAGGAGGCAGGGCGGTTCGGGGCGGGTGGTGTCGACATACTCGTAGTAGTTGGCATCCGGATCGGTCACGCTGACGAGCTTGAGGATGTACATATCCTGGATGGCAACATGATCCTCGGGGCGGATGTAGACGGTGCCCTTCGGGCCTTCGAAGGTCATGCCTTCCATGGCGGTCTTGAGCGCGTCGCCACTGACGTCACCGTTGGTGGCCTTGATGGCTTCCACAAGCATGATGGCGGCGTTCATGCCATCCGCATCGAACAGATCGGGCATCACACCGTAGCGGGCCTTGTCCTGTTCCTTGAGGAAGTCGTTGATGGGATTCTTCGGGGCGCTGTAGTGATACAGGATGCCCGCGGTGGTGCCAACGGCATTCGCGAAGAAGGTCGGCATCAGGGCGTTGTCGATGAAGGTCGCGCCGAGGGACATGGTATCGGTCACGCCCTGGTCAGCAGCGGCCTGCATGAGGGACACGAATCCGCCGCCAGCCCAGGTCACGATGTAGGCTTCCGCGCCGGAGTCAGCGATCTGCTCCATGTACGGGGTGAAGTCGGTGGTGTCCAGCGGGGCGAAGATGTCGTCAGCGACGAATTCAGCGCCGTCGAGCGAGCAGGCATCGCGGAAGGCGGCAGCGGAGCCGCGGCCAAACGCATAGTCAGGGGCGATCTGGACGAACTTGGTGTACTGCTGGGTGAGCGCCTTGCACTCGTTGATGGCGTCCTGGTAGTTATTGCGGCTGGTGCGGAAGGTGTACTCGTTGAAGTTGACACCCGTGATGTCGTTGGCGGCGGCGGGGGCCACGATCAGCGGAATCTTGCTTTCGAGAGCAATGCCTTGCAGGGTGGCGGTGGCGCCCGAGGAGACGGTGCCGACGAGGATGTTGACCTTCTGAACATCGATCAGTTCGCGGGCGATGGTGGCGGTATTGTCAGGGGTGCTGGCATCATCGCGGACGAAAACCTGGATCTCGCAGTCGTCGATCCTGAAGACGTTTTCCTGGGTCTGGGTGAAATCGAACTTGTCACCAGCGGAACCAGGAGCACCCGTGGCATATTCCATGCCGAGCATGAAGGAGCGCAGGATGTGCGCGCCGTAGATGGCGAGCGCGCCCGAGGCGTCGGTGATCAGGCCAACCTTGACGGGTTCGGCGCAGGTCAGGCCAGCGGCGGGAACTTCGGTCGGGGCGGCGGTGGGAGCCTCGGTGGCAACCTCGGTCGCGGGGGCCTCAGTGGCGGGAGCTTCGGTCGGGGCAGCGGTGGGGGTGGCGGCGGGGGCGCAGGCGGCCAAAATCAGGGACATGGCAACCAACACAAAGGCGAACGTGCGGAACAGCTTCATTTGATTTCTTCTCCTGTTAGGTTTGTTAGTTGAACTACTGTTGAAAACGGACGGTTCTTTAGGTCGGGGGGCCTCCTATTTTGCAAACTCGACGACAGCGCGCGAGGCGGCTTCCGCGATTTCCATCGGGAAGAAATGCCCCGCGTCGGGAAATATCTTTACCTGGCTTCCTGCGATCTTTTCCGCTAAAAGGGAAGCGTTTGCGGGTGGAACTACCTTGTCGTGCTCGCCAAACAGGATCAAGGTCGGAACCTCGATCCTGGAAAGCTTCGATTCGAAGGCCGCAGCCTCGGGCATCAGCCCCAGCCCGATCATCATCTGCGCCTGATAGGGCACCGACTCGATCGGGTTCGCGATGCGCCACTGGAGCCAGGTCTCGATCATCTCGGGATTCTTCTCCGCCCAGCCCGTCGCCGTGCTTACGACCAATCCGTTTTTGAAACGCGTCACAGCGTCGGTGGAAACATCGGAGAGAACCTTCATCGCCTCGGGTGTGACGGGAACGTGGTGCGGCCCGCCGAAGTTGGTGGAACACAGGATCAGCTTCTCGACCTTCTGCGGAAAATCGAGTGCCAGGGCCTGCGCAATAAAGCCCCCCATCGAGTGACCCATGATAACAGCCTTTTCGATCCCCAACGCATCCAGCAGCCCAGCGGTGTCGGCAGCCAGCATCTGCGCGGTGTACGGCCCCGCAGGCTTGTCACTCTGCCCCACCCCACGATTGTCAAAGGTGATGACCTGGAAATTCTCCGCCAGGAACGGCACCATCTTGTGCCACTGCCAGAGCGGATATCCCAGCCCCGAGATCAGCACCAGCGCTTGGCCCGCGCCGTGGATCTCGTAGTAGAGTTCGATGTTGTTGGATTGTACTTTCGGCATACTACCTCCAGTGGGCAGTGGATAGTGGGAAGTGGGCAGAAAAAATGTCCACGCTCCACTACACACTATCCACCATCAACTATCCACTGTTTCCGCAACTCCGCCTTAATCACCTTGCCATACGGCGAATACGGCAGCGCGTCCACAAACTGGACTTTCTTCGGGATCTTGTACTTCGCCAGGCGCCCTGCGCAGAACTTCAGCAGTTCCTCGGCGTTCACGGACTGGCCTGGCTTGCAAGCCACGATCATCAAACCGACCTCGCCCCATTTCTCATCGGGCTGGCCGATCAGCGCGGCATCGGCCACGGCGGCATGCTCACGGAACACGGCTTCCACCTCGGCGGCATAGACGTTCTCGCCACCGCTGATGATCATATCCTTGAAGCGGCCCGCGATATAGAAGTAGCCTTCCTCGTCCTGGCGGGCCATGTCGCCTGTGTGGAACCATCCGTCGCGTAATGACTCAGCCGTTGCCTCAGGGCGATTCCAATAGCCCGCGCAGACGTGCGGCCCGGCGATGAGCAATTCGCCGGTCTGGCCTGTGGGCACATCGTTGCCGTCGACATCCACAAGGCGCATTCGGCTGTGGAAGATCGGCTTCCCCACCGAGCCCATCTTGCGCAGCGCATCCTCGTCGGTCATCGAGAAGCAGTTGACGCCCACCTCGGTCAGGCCGTAGCCCTGGCGCATCGCAATGCCCTTGGACTCGTTCCATGCCTCGATCAACGAAGGCGGACAGGGTGCGCCGCCGCTGATGAAAAAGTGTACATGGCTGAAATCGGTCTTTTCGAACTTCGGCGAATTCATCCACACCTGGAACAGGGTCGGCACACCCAGGATGACCGTGCAGCGCTCGCTCACGATCAAATCCAGCGAAGCATCGGGATCAAAACTGCGGGCCATCACAATCCGTCCACCCGCATAGAATAATGGGACAAGAAAAACGAACAACCCGCCCGAATGGAACATGGGCGTCAAAATCGGTGAAACATCCTTCTCGCTCAAGCCCCACGAGATGACCGTGTTGATGGCGTTCCACAAGACCTGGCGGTGTGGGAGGATGGCGCCCTTGGGACGCCCCGTCGTTCCCGAAGTGTAGAGGATGCAATAGGCATCGTCCGCTTCAAGGAAGGGCCGTTGCGGCTCGGATGCCGGGGCCTGCTCCAGCGATCCTTCGTAGGAGTCAGCACCTGGGAGGTTTGCTCCTTCGAGCGAGATGAGATGCTGCACATGGGTCTCGGCGCACATCTCCTCATACACGGACACGAACTCGGGGCCGACGATCAGCACCTTGGGCTGGCAGTCGTTGACGATGTAGGTCAGCTCGCGGCTGGTCAATCTCCAGTTCAGCGGAGCGAGGACAGCACCGATCTTCCCCAGTCCAAACAATAAATCCACATAAGCAATGCTGTTGTGCGCCAGAATGGACACACGCTCCCCCTTCTGGACATCGTACTTTTCACGCAAAAAATTCGCGGCTCGATTGGCGCGTTCGTTGAGCTGTGCGAACGTATAACGCACCCCGCTCGTGGTGTCATACAAGGCCTCACGGTTGGGAGTTAAATTAGCACGAGTAGCGAGGATGTCAATCATAAGAGTGGGAAGTGTACAGTAGGTAGTGGCAGTGGGAGGCGAAGCTATCCACCACCCACTGCCCGCTGATAACTGCTTTACGTTCCAACCACGATGCCGCCGTCCACGCGCAGGGTTTCGCCTGTGATGAAGGAGGCCTCGTCCGAGGCGAGGAACAGGTAGGCGTTGGCGATGTCACGCGGATCGCCCAGGCGACCCAGCGGCGTGCGGGACTTCATGCCATCCAGCACCTTCTCGGGCATGGCAGTCACCATCTCGGTGGCGGTGAAGCCAGGCGCAACCGCGTTGACGCGGATGTTGAACTTGCCCAACTCGCGCGACCAGACCTTGGTCATGCCGATCACGCCCGACTTGGTCGCAACATAGTTGGTCTGACCGAAGTTGCCGTCCAGGCCGACGATGGAGGTGGCGTTCAGGATCACGCCGCCGCCCTGTTTGGCCATCACAGGAGCGACCGCCTGCGTGCAGTTGAAGACGCCCTTGAGGTTGACAGAGATGACCAGGTCAAAATCGGCTTCGGCCATCTGCCCAACCAACTGGCCTTCCTTGAACTTGATCAGCTGGCCGTCGCGCAGGATGCCCGCGTTGTTGACGATCACGTCGATGCGGCCGTACTTGGCGGCCACTTCATCGATCCAGGCCTGCACATCCGCGCGGCTGGCGACGTTGACCTTGTAGAAGGCAGCGCCCTCGCCCAGCAGCTTGACGGTTTCCTGGCCGACAGCTTCGTTCAGGTCACAGATCACGACCTTCGCGCCCTCTTCAGCAAAGCGCAGTGCGGTGGCTTTTCCGATGCCTGCCGCGCCGCCTGTCACGAGCACAACCTTATCTTTCATACGCATGATGATTTTCCTTTTTATGATGGTAGTAGCGACTTTAGTCGCCTTCAGTCGCTCTGCCACGACCAAAGTCGTGACTACAGGTTTCAAGATATTTGTTTGGCCAGAAAACCCAGAATTATTGTGTTGAACTCCTGTGGTCTTTCCCAACAGGAGGCGTGACCCGCTCCCTGCAGGATGTGCATTTCCGCCTGGCGGATGCCCGCTTTCAAAATCGAGGCGTAAGCTGGGCCCTTCAACAAATCCGCGCCGCCAACGAGGATGCAGGTCGGGCACTGGATCTCGCCCAGGCGGGCAGTAAAGTTCACATCCAGGAAGCACTCGCACAAGCGGACGACGGCTGGATAATCCAACAGCGTGTAGCGTTTTTTGGCGTCGGCCAGCAGGGCGGGGTTGGCGGTGATGAACGCGGGTGAGAAATTCATCGGGACGGTGGCGTTGAAGAAGGCGTCCGAGTTCGCCGCCCGCGCCGAATCCAGCCACGAGTCGACGATGATGCGCAGTTCCGCGCCCACCTCGCTGACCGTGTCGGCCAGGATCAGGCTGAGCGTCCGCGCGGGGTATTTCAGCGCGAAGGCCTGGGCCACCTCGCCGCCGTAGGAAATTCCCGCAATATGGGCTTTTTCGTACCCGAGCACCGTCAGCAGGGCCGCCAGATCATCGGCGTGCATTTCCATTGTGTAGGAACCACCAGGATGCTCTGACTGCCCCTGTCCACGACAATCATATTGCAAGATGCGGTAGTGTTTCGCCAACGTCGTGGTTTGAAACGCCCAACTGGTGGCCGCGTTCATGATGATGCCGTTGTTGAGCACCAACAGCGGAGCATTTTCAGGGCCGTGGAGTTCGTAGTAGAGGGTGGTGCCGTTGGCATGGATTTGAGACATACAGAGCATCCTGTTGGTGGAAGAATAACGTATTGTTGTTACAAGACAGTTACACCCCGCCCCCCTCCCGACCTCCCCCCATTTTCAAAGAGCGAAAATGGGGGGAGGAGCAATTCGGGGGTTACTTCAAAACTTTGGCGAGGGCTGCCATGAACTCTTCGGGCTTTTCCACGTAGGGAGTGTGGCCCGTGTCGGCGATGACGACTTCCTCGTAGGAGCCGCCCTGCGCCGTGTACTGATCGAGGACGCTGCGGGTCTGGCCGACCATCGGCTGGGGCGGATAGACTTCCTCACCAGGCCAGCCAGGGACGTAGCCCAGCTTGCCGAGCGTGCCCAAGTCGAAGAAGGAGTTATCCGAGACGATCATGTCCGAGTCGCCGCGCACCCACAGCATGGGCGGCTTGGGCGAGGCGGCGATGAACTTGTCCACGCTGTCGCCGACGTATTTGGGCGAAAGCGCATTGATCGGGCCGAACTTGCCAGGCGCGACGTTGGGCCAGTTGCCCGAGGGAACGAAATCGCCAGGATATTTCTGGTCGCCGACCTTTTCGGTCATCAGCGAGGAGAGCAAGTCCTCTTCGCGGGCGGGGACGAAAGGCGGCTTCCAGTAGAAGCTGTTCATCACGACGCGCGGCGAGGCCTGCGGGTCGTCGCTGGAGCGGTCGCCCGCCGCCATCAGCTTGGGGAAATTGGGATTGACGACGCCGCCGCCCGAGCCCGCGCAGTCGTCGTAGCAGGGTTTGCCGTCCAGGCCCTTCGAGCCGCCGAAGCCGTAGGGCGAGCCAGGGTTGACGACCGTCCCGCTCAGGATGCGGGCGGAAGCCGCCGAAACGAGACCAAACACCAGCGTCCCGCCCATGGAATGGCCGACGGCGTGGGTCTTCTCGACCTTGAGCGCATCCAGCAGGCCGAACAGGTCATCGATCCAATCGCCCATACCGCGAGTGGCATCGATCAACTGGTCGTCGGTGTCGCCGTAGCCGCGCAGGTCGGGCGCAATGCCGCGGAAGCCAGCGGGCAGTTTGAGCATGATCTCCTCCCAGTAGGTGGCCGAGGAGGCGTTGCCGTGCAGGAACAGGACGGGCGTGCCATCTTCGGGGCCGCTGAAGAGCACGTGCATCTTCAGGCGCGGGGTATCCACCATTTTCGAGGTAATACCAGTCAGGGTTGGAACAGTAGGCATAATTCTCTCCTTGTGAGTTGATGGAGTCAGGCAGCGCCGCCTGACTCCAATTTAACGATGAATGTATTTCAGCGATACGCTGGTGGTCGAGTAAGCGGCGGGTTTCGATACCCCTAGAACGCTACTCAACCGCCGCCGTATCGAGACCACCAATAAACAAAAATACTTTGTTTTAGAGGCAAACGTGGTCTCGATACGCCCCTCGAAAAACACTCGGGGCTACTCGACCACCTTTTTTAACCTTACTTCGCACGCAGCACAGGCGGAGCGGATTCCTCCGCCGAGACCTCACGGATCAGGCGTGGCTCACAGGCTTTCACGCCAGGCACGGAGACAAGTTCCGCCAGGTACATCGGCTGGAGCGTCTGGTGATCCTCCGCGCGAATCGTGTACGTGCCTTTCGGGGCGGCGAAGCTCATACCTTCGAGGGTCTGCACCAATGGGTCTGCATCAGTGACGCCGCGGGTCTTCTGCAAGGCCCTGACCAGGGCCACGCCCGAGGAGAATCCACTTTCGGTGAACACATCGGGCGGTTCGCCAAAGCGCTCCATGTGACGGGCCGTCAGCCAGTCGTTGACCAGGTTCTTCGGGAAATCGTGGAAATACTTGACCGTGCAGATCATGCCCTCTGCGGCCCCGCCCGCCTCGGCCAGCACGCTGTGATCGGCCAGGCCGCCTGCGATCTTGCAGGTTCGGGTCAGGCCGCTTTCCTTCAGTTGCAGCAGCAATTGCGCCGTGCCTGCGCCCGCCCAGGATGGGACGAGCACGTCGGGTTTGGCGGCTCGAATCTCGTCGAAATACGGCGTGAAATCGGTTTCGGTGGGACGGGCCATCAAATCGCCCGCCACCTCGCCGCCGTTCTCGGTGATCAGCTTCCACCAGGCCGCGCGGATCTGGTGTCCCCAGATGTAATCGGCGGAGAACAGATAGACGCGTTTGCCCAGATGTTCCACCACGTACTTCGCGCCCGCCATGGCATCCTGCATGGTCGAGGAGGCGGTGCGGAAGACCAGCGGATTGAACCATTCGCCCGTCAGCACGTCCGTGGCGGCGACCGCCACCATGAAGACACAATTCAAACCCTTGTACTCGTGCGCAATCTTGACCGTGACCGCGCTGGAGGTGCAGCCCTGCAACAGGTGGACGTGGGTTTCATTGACCAGCTTTTGGGCCTTTTCCAGGCCGACGGCGGGATCGCCGTAATCATCCTCCAGGATCAGGCGGATGTCGCGCCCGCCCACCTGCCAGGACGCGTCCGTGGCAAATTCGATGCCCATCTGGAATCCGCGCACGCCCGTCAGGCCGTAGAACGCAGTCTGCCCCGACAGGCTGGCGATCACGCCGATGCGCAATTCCTCGCGCAGGGGGCCTGTCTTCTTTTTGGGCGCGCCGAATAGATTGGTCAGCCGTTTTAACATGGCCTACTCCTTACCTGCGAACTGGTCACGCAGTTCGCGCTTGAGAATCTTTCCAGCCGCCGAAATCGGCAATGCGTCCAGGAAGGCCACCGACTTGGGCACCTTGAACTTCGCCAGCCGTTCGGCCATGAACTGGATCAGTTCGACCTCGGTCAGCACCGCGCCTGGCTTGAGCACCACGCAGGCCCTGCCCACCTCGCCCCATTTCGGGTCGGGCAGGCCGATGACCGCGCACATGTGTACGGCGGGATTCTGGTAGATGACCTTCTCGATCTCGGCGGGATAAACGTTCTCGCCGCCGCTGATGAACATGTCCTTCTTGCGGTCGACGATGAAGAAGTAGCCTTCCTCGTCGAAGCGGGCCACATCGCCCGTGTGGAAGAATCCGCGCTCGTCGACGGCTTCGGCAGTCGCTTCGGGATTGTTGAAATAGCCCGAGCAGTACGACGGCCCCTTGAGCACCAGCTCCCCTTCCTGGTGCGGGCCGAGGAAGTGGTTCCCGTCATCGACGATCTGGGCATCGACGAAGAAGTTGGGGCGGCCAATCGAACCCGCCTTGCGGATGGCGTCCTCGGGTGCCAGCGCAAAGATGCCAGGCCCGAACTCGGTCATGCCGAAGCCCTGCTTGAAGCGGATGCCCTTCTCGGCGGTGTACTTCTCCACCAGCGGGACAGGCAGCGGCGCGCCGCCCGAGGTGCAGAACCTCAGCGCGGACAGGTCGACCGAGTCCCAGTTAGGGGCGGTGGTCAGCATCTGATACATGGTCGGCACCGCGCCAAAGATGGTGACATGCTCCCGTTCGAGCAGGGTCAGCACCTGGGCGGGGTCGAAGGCGCGGATCAGCACCGTCGTCCCGCCAAAGATGACCTGCGGCAGGGTGTAAACAAAAAGTCCGCCCGTGTGGAACATCGGGAAGACGTTGAGGTAGACATCATTGTGGGTCACGTCGTGGATGACGGTGTTGAGCGTGTTCCACGCGATCATGCGGTGCGACACTTCCGCGGCCTTGGGCAGGCCTGTGGTGCCGCCCGTGAAGATTAGCGCGGCGATGTCTTCCGCTTCGAGCGTTGGACAGGTGACGGACGTTTCGGGGGCGGATTGAAGGACGGACTCGAAGAGCTGGCTACTTTCAATTCCTTCGCCGTCTAAATGGAGGATTGGTAATGAGTAATTGGTAATTAGATTGGCGACGCCGTCTTTGAAGTCGTCCGAGAAGACCAGCAGTTTGGGCGTGGTGTATTGGAATATCTCAAGCAGTTCCTGCCAGTGCAGGCGCCAGTTGAGCGCGGTATGGATGGCGCCCAACTTGGAGCAGGCGAAGAACAGATCGAGATGTTCGTATCCGTCGCGGGCCAGGATGGCGACCCGATCCCCTTTGCCAATGCCCTGAGATTGCAGCCAGTTCGCCAGCTTGTTGGCGCGGCGGTTGGCATCGCGGAAGGTCAGCCGCCACTCAGGCGACTTGCCAGCGTCCACGAAGGCGAGTTTATCGGGGGAGTAGAGTTCGCGTCGGGCAAGATAATCGCCAATGTACATCTTCAATTCCTTGCAGACTCGAGGTCTGCCACCAGCACAAGAGTTTCACCCGTGCACACCACCTGCCCCAATGCGTCCATGCAGGTGATGTCCAGGTTGACCAAATCCTTGTCCGCGCGAATGCGGACGATTTCCACAGAGGCGGTAATGGCTTCGCCGATATGAGCGGGCTTTTGAAAACTATAGCGTTGTTTTAACCACATTGTACCGCGCCCAGGCAGTTTGGTTCCAAGCAAGTCGGAGATCATGCCGCCCAGCATGGGGCCAGGCACGCAGCCCGCGTCAAAACTGGAGTCACCCGTCAGGGCGGTGTAGGCGGCGACCTCATCAGCAGAGAAAACGCGCGTCGAGCTGGCGCGCTGCCCAACGGTCAGGCCTTTGTAGCTCGTCATGACGCCGCCTTCCATTGGATGAGCATCCGCCCCTCGCAGGTGGTGACTCCGTCCGTACGCTGGATGGTGGTCTGGATCCGCGCCTGAGCCTGGTCGGCCAGCACCTCGGTCACTTCCAACCTGACGGTGATCTCCTCGCCCGCGTAGGTGGGATTCGGGAAAAGCAGTTCCTGCTCCACCTGCCGCGCCGACGGGAAGTGCGCGCTGAGCACACCGCAGATCACGCCGTACAGCAACATGCCGTGTGAGACCGTGCGCCCGAAGCGCGTGGCCGCCGAAAAGACAGGGTCGACGTGGATCGGGTTGTCGTCGCCGCTCAGTTGGGCGAAGGTGTTGAAATCCTGCTGGGTGAAGGTGCGCTGGTGCGTGATGACCTGTCCCAGCGTGGGAAGCTTCATGGTTTCCATTTATGCGCCGTACTGTTTGCGCAGGTCGGTCTTGAGCACTTTGCCCGCCGCGTTGCGCGGCAAAGCATTGATGAACACCACCGACTTGGGCACCTTGTATTTGGCCAGGCGTTCCTTGCAGAAGTCGATCACTTCCTGCTCGCTTAGCGTTTGATTGGGCTTGAGCGCCACGATGGCTCGCCCGACCTCGCCCCACTTTTCATCCTTTACGCCGATGATGGCCGCCTCGGCCACAGCGGGATTCGAGAACAGCACATTCTCGACCTCGGCGGGATAGACGTTCTCGCCGCCTGAGATGAACATGTCCTTCCAGCGGTCGACGATGTAGTAGTAGCCGTCCTCGTCGCGGCGCGAGACGTCGCCCGAGTGCAGCCAGCCGTCCTCGAAGGAATTCTTCGTAATCTCGGGCAGCTGCCAGTAACCAGGCGTCACACCAGGGCCTTTGATGAGCAGCTCGCCCATCTCGCCGACGGGCACATCCGCACCTTCACGGTCGACGATGCGCACATCCACCCACGGCTGGGGCTTGCCCACCGAGCCCGACTTGCTGACCGCGTACGCCTCATCCACGAGGAAAACGGTCGGGCCAGTCTCGGTCATGCCGAAGCCCTGCTGGATCATGATGCCGCGCTTCTCGTACAACTCCAACAAGCTGAGCGGCATGGGCGCGCCGCCGCAGGCCCATGAGCGCATGTGTGAGAAATCAGTCTTGTCGAAATCGAGATGCTGACTCATGAACAGGTACATGGCTGGCACGCCGAAGAAGGCCGTCACACGCGTGGACAGCAGGTGCATGGACTGAACCACGTCGAAGGCGCGCGGCACGATGGCCGTCCCACCCGCAATAAAGGTTGGGTTGGTGTACATATTGTTGCCGCCCGTGTGGAAGACAGGCAGCAGGTTCAGCGTGGTGTCCCGCGAGGTCAGGTCGATGGCAGGGCCAATGTTGAGGTGGTTGTACAGCACCATGCCATAGGTCTGGATGACGCCCTTGGCGCGGCCTGTCGTCCCTGCGGTGTAGAGCAGATACCAGCATTCGTCCAGCGGGCGGGCAGGCATGACAATGGACTTGCCCGAAGCGGAAGCCAGTGCGGCTTCGTAATTTCCATCCGCGCATACGCCTGGGGTGAGCGGCAGCGTGAACATGTCGCCCGCGATGGTTTTGGCGGTCTCGGCGTGGGCGGTGTCGTAGATCAACGCGCGCGGAGTGCTGTCCGCCAGGATGGCTTGCAGCTCGGGCACAGCCAGCCGCCAGTTGAGCGGCACGAGAATGGCGCCGATCTTCGAGCAGGCATACAGCACCTCGAAGTAATCCGTGCCATTGGGCGTCAGGATCGAGACCCGCTCCCCAGGCTGAATCTTCCACTCCGAGCGCATGAACTCGGCAAATCGGCTGGCCCGTTCGTTGAACTGGGCATAGCTGAACTCACGATTGGTGTTCGGGTCGACCAGGGCGATCTTGTCTGGCCGCAGGTCGGCTTGTTTGGCGAGAAGGTCGAAGGTGTACATGAAAAACCTCCAGTGGGGAGTGGAAAGTGGGTGGTGGGGAGTAAGAGCGTCAACGCGGGAGTTTGTTGATGAGGGAGTAGGTCATTTTGCGGATTTCGAGAATTAAATCAAAAAGCGGTTTTGCATTTTCAGAAGTGGAGTAGCCGAGTTCCACAGCGACAACGAGTTGGGTATCGAGTTCAGCAGCGGAGCCAAGCGCAATGTGGAGGAATTGGCGGAATTCACCTGTATGCTGGCGTCCCTGTCCCTCGGCGATGTTGGAGGGAATGGACACAGCCGCGCGCTGCATCTGGCTGGACAGCCCGTATATCTCGGACTTTGGAAAGGATTGAGTCAGCCCATATACCATCTTGACCAACTCAATCCCTTTCTGCCAAACGATCAACTCGCGGTAACTCCGCACAGTCTCGGTCATGCCTCTACCCACTTCCCACTACACACTGTTCCTATTTCGCCGTCCACTTCCACACCGACGACGCCATCGTGATGCCGCCGCCGCTGGCGCAGAAGAGGATCACGTCGCCTGGCTTGGGGCCCTTGCCCTGGGCGATGGCATCATCGAGGGCCATGATCACGCACGGGGAGCCTGTGTAGCCCCACTTGTCCATGACCCAGTGAGTCTTTTCGATGGGCTGCTTGAGCAAGTCCATCATAAATTCGATGGTGCGCAGATTCAATTGAGTGAAGAAGTAATGATCGACGTCATCGAAGGTCAGGCCTGCCTTGTCGAGCGCGCCCTGCATCAGCTTGGGCCAGTATTCGGTGTTGAAGGTCTTGGGGAATTTCTTGACGAACTCCACCTTGGGGCCGCCGAACTGGGCCATGTTCTCAGGCGTGCAGGGGCGGAAGGTGCCGCCTGTGTAGATGCCCAGCGCGTCGTGGAACGATCCGACCGCCAGCAGGTTGCTGCCCAGGAAGCCTGGCTCCTCGCCCACACCCAACACGACCACCCCCGCCCCATCGGCGAACAGGTTGGCAGTCTTCTTGTCTTTGAAGTCGATGAAGCGGCTCATGCCGTATCCGCCCGCGACGAGGATGTACTTCATGGTCGGCTCGGTCATCAGGTACTTGGCGCCCTGATCCACGGCCGTGACCCAGCCCGCGCAGGCCGAGTTGACGTCGTAGCAGCCCGCCTTTTCCGCGCCGAGTTTGTATTGCACCACAATGGATGTGCTGGGCGAGAGATAGTCGGGCGTATCGGTCGAGACAATGATCAGGTCGAGGTCGGCGGCGGTGATGCCCGCGCGTTCGAGGGCCTTCTTCGAGGCCTCGACGATCAAGTCCGAGGTGACCTGCTCGGGCGCCATCCAGCGGCGCTCTTTGATGCCGACATTGGTCAGCAGCCACTCGCTGGTCGATTCGCCCATCAGGGCGTCGACCTCGGCGTTGGTGACGACACGTTCAGGGACATAACTGCCCGTGGATAGAATTTTTACGTTGCGCATGAGACCTTCCAGTTGAGGAGTCCAACGTCTTCAGGCGTTGGCGGTATGTTGGTTACAAGACTCCAAAGTCAGGAGACTTTGGAGTCCAAATCTTATGGATGCGGAGTGCAGACTTCAGTCTGCAACTTGGCGGACTAAAGTCCGCGCTCCGTATTCTAGTTCTCAATCGGCACAAAGCGGCGGATGAACTCCTGGGCTTCCTGCCAGTCATTAAAGTTCAAAACCTCCGCGCTTTGCACGTGGCGGATGGCGCCACGGTAGGCGGAGCGAGTCCCGCCTTCGTCCGAGGTGTCTTCCACCACAAAGCGGATGACGAAGGAGGAGATGATAGGCGGGACGTCGGGCTTCATGGCCCAAGCATAGCAGGGGATGGTCACGGGGGAGTTACAAGATTACTCGGGTGGTCGAGTAGGCGGCGTTCTTCCGCCGTATCGAGACCACCCATGTCAACAAAAGTCTTCAAAAAACTGGTGGTCTCGATACGCCCCTCGCAAAGAACGCTCGGGGCTACTCGACCACCGAAACAAGCTGATTACGCCTTCAATCTTTCGTACAACGTTCTCGTCTCCGCCGAAGGCGAGACATCCAGTTCATCTTTTAGAACCTGGACACAGCGCTGGTAGGTGCGGCCCACCTGTCCACGGTCGCCCATGCGGTCATAGGCCAGCATCAGATGGCGGTAGGCGCGCTCCCAGCAATTATCCTGGGCCAGGACGCGCTGGCACAGGTCAATGGACAGGCTGAACTTTTCCTTTTGGATGTACAACTCGCTCAAGCGGTCGGCGGCTTCGAGGAAGAGCGTGGACAGGCGTTCCCGCTCCTCAATGGCCCAGTTTTCGTAGAGCGCGTCGGGCAGGTACTCGCCGCGATACAGGCCCACGGCTTGCTCCAACAGCGGCAGCGGATCGGAGGTAGGTTTGCCCGCCTCACGGATCGCGTTCTCAAATTGCTCGGAATCCAGCCACAGGTCGGCGTGGGGACGCAGGGTGTAGGTTGAGCCGTCGCGCACGACGAAGGCCGAATCCTCACCCGAGTCGCGTTCAGGTTCGAGCGTCTGATAAAGCGTGTTGAGCGCGATCTTGAAATTGCGCTGGGCCACAGTGGGATCCGCCTCGGGCCACAGGGCCTCACAGATCTGGTCGCGGTCGAGCGGGGCATGACGATGCGTGATGAGCAACTGGAACAGTTGACGGGATTTCTCGCGCCGCCAGCCGTTGGGCGGGATGACGTCCGCGCCGCGCTGAACCTGGAAGCTGCCCAGCGCCTGGACGCGCAGCCTGAACCCAGGGTGAATCTGCACTCCCGCCAGGCCAAGCTCGTCCAGCAGGCGGATGGCGTAGGCCGCATCCCAGCCGTTCTCACGGGCCAGGAGCAGCAGCGGCGTGAAGATGCGCTCGTCGGGCGCGCCCAATAACGACTGCCCCGTGAAGAGGAAGCCGTAGCCGCCCTCGCGGCAGGCGAACAGCACCTCGGGCAGCAGGCGTTCGAGGCGGTCGGATTGTTTCTGCTTGAGCCAACCATAACACAACCACAGCCTCGACGCAACCAGCCCGAACGGGTCGCTGCATTCCTGAAAACCCAGCACCGCGCGCGCCAGCCATTCCTCGGCGGCCTCGTAGCGCGAGGCCAGCATCAGGCTGGCGCCCATCGTCAGGCGCGTGAGGGAGGCAATCCACTCGTCACCCGCCTGGGCTGCGATCTCAATGGCCTGCTGGGCATGCGACTGGGCGCGGGACAAATCGCCCTGATAGCCGCAGGCGCGGCACAGACCCCAGTTGGCTTCCACCAAAAGGCGTGAGACATTAAGCGAGTTGCTGATTTCGATGGTCTTTTCGAACTGCGTACGCGCGTCGGCGTAATGGTCGCCCGTCAACATCAACGCGTGACCCTGGCGCATGAATCCAACCGCGGTCACGAACGGCGACTTGAGGTCATCGCCGCGCCGCGTGCCTTCGAGCGCGGCCTGATGGGCGCGCTCGCCCAGCCCCTGGAAGGAATAGATCAGCGAGAGGATCAACATCGTCTCGCGATGCGCGCGTGGAGTCTGGACGGGCTGGCGCTTCTCCGCTTCGGCGTGTTCCTCCAGCCCGCGGCGAGCCTCGTTAAGACGCCCCGTGCGCAACAGCACGCGGAAGAGCAGCTGATCGTTGGACGGGCCTTCGAGGCGCAGATCATCGGCGCGCTGACGCAGCCGCTCGGCCTCGTCCACACGGCCCGAGTTGAGCTTGTTCTCGGCCAGAAGTTCATACAGACGTACCTGGGCTTCACGGTCTTCGAAGCCGTCGCTCAGGCGGATGGCTTCTTCGAGCAGGCGCTCGGCCTGAGCGGGATTGACCGTGTCGAGGTAGACGCGCGCCTGTCCGCGCAGGGAACGGGCCACGCCGTCCTGTTGTCCGCGCGAACGCCAGATGGTCTCGGCCTGTTGATACCAGCCGAGGGCCTCGTCAAAACGGGAATGTAAACGGGCCAATTCTCCCAGCGTAAAAACCAGCATGGGATGTCCGTGCAGGCTGAGGGGCGGCAGCGAAGCGATGTAGGTCGCCAGCGTGTCGAGGCGTCCGCTGGAGAGCAGGGTCGCGGCGTAGCTATCCAACAGGTCGGCCATCTCGTCCCAGGCGTGGGCATCCAGCAAATGATAAATCGCGGATTCGGGATTCTTCTGCGCGAGGAAATAATCGGCGGCGGCGCGGTTCCACTGGCGGCGCTCGTCGGGCCTGGCCTGCTGGCGCAGGAAATTATGGAAGATGTGATGATAGCGCAGGGAGCCTTCGGCAGTCTCGACCACGAACAAATCCTGGCGGCGCAGGTAGGCCAGCATCGAGGCCGAGTCACCCGAGGGACGGCCTGCGGACAGACGCAGCGCATCGCAGGCCTCGGGGGCCAGGTCGCGCAGGGTGGCGGTCACCAGCAAAAAGTCGCGGATGTCGGCGGGGTGACGGGCGAAGACCTCACGGGTCAACACATCGAAGAGCGCGTCCAGCGACTCGGCCTGCCAGTGCGCGGGAAACTCCAGCCCGACCGAACTCTGACTGCGGATGCTCTGCCAGATGAGCTGCAATGCGATGGCCCAACCTTCGGTAAAACCCAGCAGCGAGTCAACCTCTTCGCCTGTCAGCTCCAGGCCGTAGCGACCCGAGAACAGGGCCGAGGTTTCGGACTCGGTAAAGGTCAAAATGGATTGGTCAAGCAGCAGCGCCTCGCCCTGGGATTTCCAGCGCGCCAGCGTCGGCAGGCTGATGGTGGGCCGCCCCGAGAGCAGCACGTGAACCGAGGCAGGCGCTAGCCCGATCAGGCGGTCGAGGATTTGGGCCACCTCGCCGCTCTCGGTGACGATGTGCGCATCGTCGATCACGAACAGGATCGGCCCGTCTGCATGGGCGCTCAGCGCATTCAGGAACTGGTCGAGCACGCCGCGCCACGGCAGCGGGCCCTGCGCCCCGTCCCAGACTTCCAGTAACGGGATGGGCAGGTCGGGCAACTCAGGCAGCGCCTCGCGCACCGCATGGAACAGGTGCAGCAGGAAGACCAGCGGATCGTTGTCCTCCTCGTTGACCTGATACCAGACCAGCGGATGAATCTCCGCCGCCAGCTCGGCCAGCGCCGTGCTCTTGCCATAGCCCGCGCCCGCCTGCAAAATGGTCAGGCGGTACTCGAAGGCTTCCCGCAGCGCGGCGCTGACGCGCGGACGCGGCAGGGTGCGCGAATTTCGCGGCGGGGGGATGATCTTGGTACGCAGGATGCGCGGGGAGATTTGTCCCATGACGGGCTGATTTTACCGCAGGGCCAGCAGGACGATCAAAAAGTCCCACACTTTCTGCACCGACGGGACGTGCAGCCGCTCGTCGGGCGAGTGCGGATTCTCGATGGTCGGGCCGCAGGAGAGCGTATCCAGCCCGCCACAGCGGTCGCTGATGATGCCGCATTCCAGGCCGCCGTGCGTCAACTCCACCTTGGCCTGCGCGCCGAAGCAGGTCTCGTAGGCCGTCCTAGCTTTCTTCAACAGCGGCGATTCGAGGTTGGCCTGCCAGGGCGGGAACATCTTGTTGCGATTCGTGCGCGCGCCTGCCAGGTGCGCCAGCGCCTCGACGCGGCGGTTGATGGCCTCCAGCCGCGTGAAGACCGCGCTGCGATGATTGCTGATGATATGCACTTCATCCTCAAGTGTCTCCACGATGCCGATATTGCTGGAGGTTTCCACAAACCCTGGAATCTCAGCAATCATCTCGGAGACACCGTTCGGCAGGGCCAGCAGCAGCAGCACCGCCGTATGGGTCTCAGACAGGCTCATGGCGCGGATAGGTTTCTCGATGACTTCGAGCGAGAGCGCGAGTCCGCTTTCGGTGGCGGAATACTCGGCGCGCAGGGTCTTCTCGAAGGCCGTCACCAGTTCACGGCAGCGGACAGACATTTGCGCGTCGCACACAAAGACCGCCTCCGCCTCGCGCGGAATGGCATTACGGGCCGATCCGCCCTTGATGCTCGCAAGTCGAATCGGGAACACGCGCTGCAGGTCATCAAGGACACGCGCCAACAGCTTATTGGCGTTGGCGCGATTCTTGGCGATGTCGCCTCCCGAGTGACCGCCCTGCAAACCATCCACGCGCAGGAGAAAAGCTACATCTTCCGACACGGGCGGAGTCCACGTCACAGGCAGGTGGATGAAGACCGAGCCTCCGCCTGCCGACCCGATGGTAAACTCGCCTTCCGTTTCCGAATCGAGGTTGAGCAGGGTTTTACCCGTCAGGTTGGACGGTTCGAGTTCATCCGCGCCCACACCGCTGACCTCCTCCTCAATCGTCAGCAGCAATTCGAGCGGCGGATGTGCCACGCCCGCGTCCTCAGCCAGGGTCATCATCAAAGCGATGGCAATGCCGTTGTCCGCGCCGAGGGTGGTGCGGTCAGCCTTGAGCCAGTCGCCATCGCGCAGGATGTGGATCGGGTCACGCATGAAATCGTGCGGCGAGTCGGGCGTCTTCTGGCAGACCATGTCGAGATGCCCCTGCAGGATGAGCGCAGGTTGATCTTCATACCCCGCGCTGGCAGGCACATAGACAATCAGATTCCCGACCGAATCGACGCGTGACTCAAGTCCGCGTCCGCCTGCCCATTCGGTCAGCCATTGACGGAGTCCCGCCTCGTTCTTCGTCCCACGCGGGACAGCCGAGAGTTGTTCGAAGCGTGCCAGGATAAGTTCAAGAGGAGTCATGTTGCCTGCCTTGGAGGGGATGTTTGCAGGGCTATGATACCGCAAATCACCAGGCCCACATCCATCTGGACGTGGGCCTGGTTCCGTTTTATGAGGGAGTCGCGTCTTTCGGTTTTTTGTTCCGCAGGGCCTCGTAGCCCATGAAGATCAAGGTAAAGGCCACCGAGAGTCCGCCTGTGATCAGCAGGAGGATGCGCCAGTCAAGGGTCTGCCACCAGGCTGGGGTTTGGGTCTGACCCTGTCCCTGCCCCTGGCCCTGGACATTCGCGTTCATTTGCTGCGTGCTCCCAGACGCGGTGGCATTGGTCGTATTCCTCATCCACGGCGGACCGCCTCCACCCGGGCGGGTGGGAACGGCCACCTCGGGCGCGGTCGGCTCCCACTGGCGGATGAAGCCCACGATGGCCTGGATATCCGCTTCGGTCATGCGGTCGCCCCAGGTGGGCATGGCGGTGCCAGGCACGCCCTGCGTGATGATCTGCTGGATGGCCTGGTCGCTGGTATCGGTCAGGAAGGCCTTGACGTTGAGCGCAGGCGCGCGCGGCGTGCCCTGTCCCTCGGGACCGTGGCAGCGCGAGCAGTTGGCCGAGAACAGGTCCGCGCCCAGGGCGATGGACTCTGCCGTGGTGGGGATCGGCACATCCGGCGCAGGCAGGATGCCCGTGGGCACCTCATCCCAGCGCAGGACGAGGGTCACCATCGCGTCGATCTCTTCGGCGGTCAGGGTGTTATCCCAGCCCGCCATCAGCGTGCCAGGATTGCCGAATGTGACCGTGCGGGTCAGTTCGTCGGCGGTTTTCTCGCGCACAGCGGGATCGTTGAGGGCGGGCGCGATGCCCGTGCCCAGTCCGTCCGCGCCATGACAGGCCACGCAGTTGGCGGCATAAATGCCGATGGCCGTTTGCAGGGTCGCGCCGTCGGGGAGCTTCGCCACCTCGGCCAGCAGGGCAGGATCAGGCTCCGTGGTGAACGGGACGAGCGGGGCCAGCCCCAGGTTCACGACGCGGTCCTGGGTCGCATTCCAGTCGCCCGATTGGACCAGGGCCACCAGTTCCGAGATCTGATAATCGCTGAGCGGACCGCCGTCCTCCTTGCTCCAGGCGGGCATGGCGGTGTCGAAGCGGCCGCGCGCAATGGTCTTGGCAAGATCATCGTAGGCCATGCTTTGCAGGGCAGGATTGTCGAGCGGAGGCGTCGCGCCAATGCCCTCCCCCGCCAGGCCGTGACAGACCGAGCAATTTTCGGCGTAGAGCGTCATGGCATCGTCGATTTGAATCGACAGAGTCTGCGCCTGGGCTTCGACGATGCGCGTGGGTTCGTTGAGCATATAGATGGCCAGGCCAAAGACGATGAACTGCGTCGCCAGCAGGCCAGCCAGGATTTCAAAGAGTCGGGGGCGATTGTTCATGGGATTTCCTTGTGTGATGTCGTTGCGAGGGGCGGTCTGTGCCCGAAGCAATCTCCATATAACAGCGATTGCTTCGGCGCTCGCTATGCTCGGCCTCGCAATGATGTGCTACGGGTAGACTACCTGGGCGCCTTTGTTGCGCAAATTGGCAATTTGCACTACGGGTAAACGACCTGGGCGGATTCGAAGGACTGACGCTGGCGCAGGTCGCCCGTGTCCACTTTGACCTCGCCGTTTTCGATGCTCACGCCAAACAGATCGAGCGGACGCGGGGCGGGCGGATTCTCGACCGTGCCCTGCTGGTCGAACTGCGAATTGTGGCAGGGACACACGAACTTCTGCGCGGCCGGGTCCCACGGGACGGTGCAGCCGAGGTGTGTGCAGCGGTGATAGACGGCCATGAAACCGCCGTCGCCCAGGCGCACCACGTAGAAGCGTCCGTTGGAAATGTGCGTGACCGAGTTGGGCGGGAAGTCATCCACCAGGCCAGCGGAAATGACCGAGCCGAATTCGCCTTCGGCCAGGCGCGGTTGCAGATAGGCAATGAAGACGCCTGCGGTTTCGACCAGGGCCAGTCCGCCAAAGAAGGCCCAGGCAATTTTGAGAAAGTCGCGGCGGGTGGGTTCGAGAGGGGTGTCAGTCATGGGATATTCCTAAAACTTCAAATTGTGTCGCTCAGAATGACATTAATGGGCGGCTGGCATGGCCCACGGCCAATAGAGCGACATGCCTGGCCCGCGGAAGAAGATGCCGACGATGGTCAGGACGACGAAGGCCGTGAAGAGGAAGGTGGCGATGAACAGCACGCGCTCCTCGGTGTCGGCGTGGAAGGTCTTGACCGTCCACTCGTCCAGCAGGATGAGTGGGATGAAAATGACCGCCAGTGGGATCAGGCCATTCGAGAGCAGCGTGTCCCAGGTCGGAAGCCAGGCGCTCCAGTTCAGCACGAACTCGTCCAGCACGACCCACAGCGGGGCGGCAGCCAGGGCCAGGCCCATCGCCAGCAGGGTCATCGAGCGTCCACGCCGCGAACGGAAGTAAATCCCCACGCTGTTCAGGTTTATGTCGAAGAAGGGCAGCAGGAAGATGGCAAGCACTGCCAGCCCCGGCAGGACAATCGCGCCCACCAGCGGGTGGAAGTGCAGCAGCAATTCCTGCAAGCCCATGAAGTACCACGGCGCCTTGGCGGGGTTCGGGGAGACATCAGGGTTGGCGATGCCTTCCAGCGGGGCGGGGACGAACATGGCAAAGATCAACAGGACGGCGAACCACCCCAGGGCAAAGATCAACTCACGGCGCACCAGGTGCGGGATGGTGGTCACACGCTCGGGCTTGGGTTCCTCCACCTGGTCGACGCTTTTGGGCAGGGTCAGGCCGCCATCCTTGCGGACGCGCCAGAAGTGATAGGACATCAGTCCGAAGATCGCCAGCGGGATGAGCGAGATGTGCATGGCATAGAAGTTGAGCAGGGTGTTCGCGCCGACTTCAGGCCCGCCCAGGATGAGCTGGCTCAGCCAGCCGCCGACCAGCGGCACATAGCTGAGGATGCTCGTCCCGACCGTGATGGCCCAGAAAGCCAGTTGGTCCCACGGCAGAAGATAGCCCGTGAAGTTGGCACCCAGCGTCAGCAGCAGCATGGCCACGCCGATCAGCCAATTGAGCTCGCGCGGCGGACGGTAGGCGCCCGTGACAAACACGCGGATGAGATGCAGCACCGCCACCACAATCAGCAAGTTGGCGCTCCAATGATGCAGGTTGCGGATCAACTCCCCGAACCAGACGTTCGAGTTGATCTCGAGAATGTCGAGATAAGCCTGCGGCGCGGCGGGCGTGTAGTTGTTTTGCAGCACCACCCCGGTCAACGCCAGGATCGCCATCAACATGGCGGCCAGCCCGCCCAGGCCCCAGCTATAGGTCCAGTTCATGGAAGTGACGATCACCTTGGTGGGATGCAGGTGCAGGATCAGGCTGTCCACCACCATGCGCATGCGGCCGCGGTCGTCGCTGGGCATTTCATTCGGTGCGAGGCGGGCGCGGATCCGTTCGAAAAGGGAGGGTCGGGAAGTTGGTTCAGTCATGGATGCTCCGATCTGTAATGAAGACTGACCCATTAAATCAAGGGATGTTGGCGCTGGGGAAAAGATAATGTAAAGGTTTGATAAAGGCTGGTTCCCAAGGCAGGACATGAACCAAATGACTTTAATGAAAGCAAGCCCGAACTTATCGAAACAGCAGTTTTTCCAGGCATATCTGCCGGCGCCTTTCCGCGTCTTAGTTTTAAATGGCAGGTTCCGTGGGATGTTTTTTTGTGCCTGACCATGTCACATATTTCGCACAATCTTGTCTGGAACTTTATAAACCCTTTACATTGGCGCGCTATCATACGGGCAAGGTTGCGAACGAAAGCAGCCACTCAAACAAAAAAACAAACGAGGTAAAAAACCATGTTCAAATCACTGAAAACCATCCTGGCCGGGATCCTGGCCGCAACACTTCTGGTCGCCATCGGCGCAAGCGTCTACTCTGCCATGGCCGCGCCGGGCAGCAATCCGCTTAACGCCCAATCACAGTCTGTTTCCGCCAACGGAAATGGGAATGGAAACGGGAACGGCAATGGCAACGCTGGCAACGGCGGAAACGGCACCGGCACCTCCGTGCTGGACATCCCCGCCTCCGAGCTGAGCGCCGACGAAGCCGACGCCCTGCTCTTCATGCGCGAGGAGGAGAAACTGGCCGGCGACGTGTACAACTTCCTGTACACCACCTGGAGCCAGCCGACCTTCCAGAACATCGCCGCCAGCGAACAGAAGCACACGGATGAGATCCAAGTCCTGCTCGACCGCTACGGCCTGGCCGACCCCGCGCTGACTCCCGGTCAATTCACCAACCCGGACCTGCAAGCCTTGTACACCCAACTGACCGCCCAGGGCAGCCTCTCGCTCGCCGATGCATTGAAAGTAGGCGCGGCCATCGAAGAGATCGACATCCTCGATCTGCAAACCCGCCTGGCCCAGACCGACAATGCCGACATCCAGCAGGTTTACAACAACCTGATGAGCGGCTCCTACAGCCACCTGCAAGCCTTTACCAGCGCCCTGCTCACCCAGACCGGCGAAACCTACCAGCCGCAGTACCTGAGCGCTGAACAGTACCAGACCATTCTCGCCAGCGCATCCAGCCACGGAAACGGCGGGGCAAACGGCAATGGACAGGGCGGTAACGGTCAGGGCGGCAATGCCGCCTCCGGCAACCAGTCTGCGACCAACGGCGTGCCCCAGGCGGATATCACGGGCGCGACCACCATCCACGGCACCGTCGTCAGCTTTGACCAGATGGGCTTGAGCCTGACCCTGGATGACGGCAGCGCACTCTACGTCCAGCTTGGCAACTCACGCTACAGCCAGTCCATCGGCTTCGCACCGCAGGTCGGCGAGACGGTCACGGTCTACGGCTTCAACGGCGACCAGGACCTGTTCAGCGCCATCACGGTCACGCTCGGAAGCACTGGTCAGGTTTATTCCTTCCGCAGCGAAACGGGCCAGCCCCTTTGGTCGGGCGGCAATGGCAAGGGCAACGGAGGCAACGGCAACCGACCGTAACCCTCCGATGACTTGAATACGGTGACTGTCGCCTGGGGAGCGACAGTCACCATTTCCTTGCAGGAAGGATCCCATGAAACTGCCGAGAATCCAACTTTTCCGCAAACGCAACATCTGGCCGCGCAAAGTTTTGCAATTATTCTTTTTTATTTTGATCGCGTTAACCAGCCTCAATCACACCCTGTCCAAAAGCGGCGGCGGGATTTCCTTTTTACCCGGCGCCTCGCTGCATGCCCTGTGCCCCTTTGGCGGCGTGGAAAGCATGTACGGACTTCTCACCAGCGACAATCTGATCCAGCAGGTGCGCGTCTCCTCCGTGCTCCTGCTGGATTTGATCCTGCTGCTGGCGCTGTTCTTCGGCCCCGTCTTCTGCGGCTGGGTCTGCCCGCTGGGGACGATCCAGGAATGGGTCGGCAGGGTGGGACGCAACTGGCTCGGCCCCAAACGCTACAACCACTTAATCCCCGTCGGCCTCGACCGGGTGCTGCGTTACGCCCGTTATGGCGTACTGGCCTGGGTGCTGTATGCCACCGCCGTCAGCGCTGAACTTGTCTTCAAATCGTATGATCCCTATTTTGCCCTGTTCAACTTCTGGAGCGGAGAGGCGGCCCCCACCGCCCTACTCATCCTGGAAGTGATCCTGCTGCTCAGCCTCGTGATGGAGCGCCCCTGGTGCAAATACGCCTGCCCGTTCGGGGCACTGCTGGGCATCACCAACCTGTTCCGCCTCTTCACCATCCGCCGCAACGAGGGCACCTGCCGCCCGGGCCAGGCCTGTTCCACGCTCTGCCCGATGAACATCCCCATCAGCAAACACAAGGTCATCCGCGACCATCAGTGCATCACCTGCCTGGAATGCACCTCCGAGGCCTGCTGCCCCGTGAAGGATACGGTGGTGCTAGGCCTGGGAGGCATGGAATGAGCATCAACTCCAAAATCCTCGGCCTGCTCGTGTTGACCGTCATCTTCGGCGGCGTTACGGCCTTCTCCGCCCTGGGACTATGGCAAACCGAAAGAGGTGGGCAGGGCCAGCGCAACCACGGCGGAGCGGAGGGGGAACTCGCGCTAACGCCAATCAGCCTGCACGGCTGGGTCAACGGCTACGACGGCCAGGACCTGTCCCTGAGCCTCGACGACGGAACCTCGCTCTACGTTCAACTTGGCAGTTCACGCTACGCACAATCCATCGGCTTCGCGCCGCAGGTGGGCGAGGGCGTCACCATCCTCGGCTTCACAGATGAGGATGGACTGTTCAGCGCCATCACAGTCACCCTCGACACTCCCGCCGGTCGCAGTCAGGTTTACCCCTTCCGCAGCGAGACGGGCCAGCCGCTTTGGTCTGGCAGCGGCAGGGGCAGCGGAACCAGCCAGTAGCGCGGGAGCACCCGTATCCCCCACCCTTCCCCAGCGTCATAGAAAGTGAAATCATCGTGACCCTCGAACAGGATTTATTACAGTCGGCCCATTCCTTCGACCCGCAGGCACTGGCAGAAATTTACGACCTGTACAGTCCGCGCCTGTATCGTTACGCCATGCGGCTGCTCGGCGATGCCTGTACGGCCGAGGATTGCGTGGCAGAAACGTTCAGCCGCTTCCTGAAAGCCCTGCAGGCACACAAGGGACCGCGTGATTATCTGCAAGCCTACCTGTTCCGCACGGCGCACAACATCGTCGCCGATCACTATCGCCGCCAGCCTCCCACCGAGGAACTCAGCGAATCCCTGCGGCTGGATGAAAACACCGAGGAGAGCGCCAGCCAGCACCTGCGCCAAAGTCACATGCGCGCCGCCATGCGCGAACTGACCGAAGACCAGCAGCAGGTGATCGCGCTCAAATACCTGGAAGGCTGGGAGAACGATGAGATCGCGCGCGCCCTGCGCAAACCGCTCGGCGCGGTCAAGTCCCTGCAGCACCGCGCGCTGGCAAGATTGAAACAATTATTACTGGATGAGGCATGAGCATGAAAAAAGACGATGAACTCGACCCGCGACTGGCTTCCCTGTTGGAGGACCTCAAACCCGTCCCCGCCCGGGACCCTCAGGCGGCATCCCGCGCCCGCAGCCGATTCCTGGCCCAGGCCGTATCCGCCCGCAGCGCAGCGCGTCAGAGTTGGTGGAACATCTTCCCACAAAAGGAGAACTTCACCATGAAACTGATCGTCACTTCCATCATCCTTATTGGCCTGTTATTCGGCGGCGGAGCCACTGTCGCTGCCGCGCAGGATGCCCTGCCCACCGACTCGTTGTACCAGGTCAAGCTGGCCAGCGAGGAGGCGCAACTCGCCTTCACGGCCAATCCCATCAGCAGGATCGAATTGTTGATGGAACAGGCCCAGACCCGCGCGGAAGAAATGGTTACGCTGACCTCCCAGGGCCTTGCGCCTAACGAAGCCCTGACGATCCGCGCCCGGGAAAGCATCCAGCAGGCCCTGCAACTGGCCGCCAGCCTAGACGAGGGCGCCATGACCGCCGTACTGTCCCGCATCAGCACCCAATTGCAAGCCCAGGAACAGTTGATGACCCAGGCGAAAACCAGCGCCTGCGCCGAATGTGACCCGATCCTCCAGCAGACGCGCGACATGCTGCGCACCCAACTGCACGCCGCCGAGGGCGGCCTCAATGACCCGCAGGCCTTCCGCAACGGGTATCGGCAGCAAAACCAGCTGCGCCTCACCCAGACTCCGGGCGCAACGAACACTCCCACCCCTGGTGACACCCCGTTCCCCAGCAGCACCCCCGAGACCTCCCCCACCCCGCTGGGATCCTGCACCCCCGTCCTGGACGGTTCGGGCCAGCAGCAGCGCAACGGCAATCCGCAAAATGGGACCACCCCCGCTCCGACGCACGATGACAACTGGGACGGCAATGGAAATCAAGGCACGCCCCAACCCACTCCAGGCGGCAACGGTAACGGGAACCGGGAGACCCCTCCGCCGACCGCAGGCAACAACGGAAACGGCAACCTGGGCACACCCCAACCCACACCTGGCGGTCAGGGCGGCAAGCCCTAACGTATGAATCAAAAACTCCCTGCTCATTTGACAGGGAGTTTTTGTACAAGTCAGCGACAGGTTTGTTTATGGAGCTTGAGCGGGATAGCACGCGATCTGCGCGCTGTCGATATACTCCACGTAACAGGCCGCCCGCCCGGGGTTGAGGGCCGCCATGCGCTCGGCAAAGGACATCGGCCCGGGCAATTGCACGTTGGGATAGGTCGAAGCCAAATTCTCCTGGTACCAATCGTAGCCCAACAGTTCAGAGGAAATCACCGCCACGTCGGGGCGTTCATGCAGGGCGAAGTGGAAATACCATAACGTGAAGACCGCCCGGTCGCCGCGGGCGTAAATCACCGCGTCGGCCGGCGCCAGCGCCAGCACCTGACGGCCAAAGGCCTCCGCGCGCTGGTCATGCGAGGCGTCCACCTGGGGGCGGTGGGAAAATCCCAGCAGGAGCAGGAAGACGGCCAGCCCCAGCCCCAAAGCAGGTCCCAGGCGCGCGAGGCGCGGGGGCAGCACGGAGAGGATCCCCGCCAGCCCCATGCCGATCCAGAGCGCAAATCCCAGGCAGGTCGGAATCAGGTACACGAACGAATCGTGCGTGCCGTAAGCCAGCGCAAAGGCGAGGTTGATCACCGCAATCCACAAGGTATGTCGATACAGGGCGGTCGGCTTGAAAAATACGATCAGGCCCAGGCAGGCCAGCACCAGGCCGACGATGCCTGCCTGGTCGAGCAATAGTCCCGCTGCGGAACGGAGCCGCTCCCAGACCTCCAGCGGCGCGAGGGACAGGAGCTTGCCCTGATACAACCCGCCCGAGACCAGCGAGACGAATCCCTGCCACGTGACGGGATCGTTCCAGTTGATCGGCGGGTCGAAGAAGGCGCGCAGGGGCAGGGTCAGGTAAACCAGCAGGGCCGCTCCCGTCAACCAGGCGAGGCGGCGAAGGATCGCAAAACGGCGGGATGTGTCAGGCAGGGCGGAAAACAACAGGGGCAGGAGCAGGACCGTGGTGACGTGATTCCCGAGGCTGAGGCCGAAGGTTACCCCCAGGGCCAGATCGAGTCGACGCGGGGTGAAATAGTCAGGTCGAACCCCGCAGGATAAATTCAAAATAATGACAACGAACAGAATGTGCAGGGCATACACTTCGCTGATGACCGCCTGCGACCAGACCAGCGGCGCGAGGCCGAAGGCCAGCGCCGAAGCCAGGCCGGCCGCCCAGTTCGGGCGTCCATCCGCGAGCGACAGCGAACGCGCCGCCAGCCCGTAGACCAGCACCACCGCCGCGGTCACGGCCAGCGCCGAGAGCAGGTTCGTGCGGAAGGCCAGCGTTCCAAACGGCAGGAACTGGAACAGACGCGCCAACAGCAGGTAGAGCGGGTACCCGCTGGGATGCGGCACACTGCCCGTGGCCGCCGCCGTGATCAGGTCGCCGCCGTCCGAGCCATAATTGGCCCAGGTCAGGCCGGGAGCCAGAGTATCCAGGTAGAACCCCAGCAGAATCCCTGCCAGGGCTGTCGGTGGAAGGAGGGCGGTCAGTTTCTGTGGAAGTCGCATCTTAAATGCGACAGGGTGAAGGCTTGCGCCTCCACCCTGTCGGAGATAACTTACGGTCGAATTAGCGTTCCTTGCCAGCCGGGGCGTACACAGCGGAGTAATCAGCCAGCGGGGCGCAAACCAGGCCGCCTTCAATGGTGGTCTCCAGCGCCTGCCACGGCGGGGTGATGGTGCTGAGATCATCGCGATAGTGATAGATGGTCACATCCATATCGGGACGATTGGCGAAGCAAATCTTCCAACTTCCCTGCTCAGGGGTCATCTCGGGCTGGATTTCAGAATTTGCGTAATGGACTACGTGACAACCTGGCAGGAAGAGCGCTTCATTTGGCGGATCCATGAAGGGTACCTGGAGCGTATCCTCCGTCGGATATTGAACGTAGATCTGGTCCGACAGGTTGGGCACATTGTACTGAATGATCATGGCGCACACGCCGCCGACTGCATATGTCCCGGATTCGGTCACAGTAATCTGGTCAGGCGGAGGCAGGATCGAACCGTCCGGATCCCCACCGGGGAAGAGATCCTGGCTGCCAGGCCCAGTGCCGGGATCCAGGGTAACTTTACCTGAAGGCATATAGACGCCAGTGTAGGTGGCATCCGCGCAGAGGTATCCATCACGGTAGCTCAGGGTGGAGGGAACTTCCGTCCAAGTCTTGACGCCATCTGATGGATTATCCAGGTAATAGTAGATCTTCTGGTCGAGGTAGGGGTTGGAACCAAAGCATACCTTCCAGGAGCCATCCTCGGGAGCAATCTGATCGACTACCTTGCCATCCTTGGTATGCACCACATGACAGCCTGGGTAGATGAGGTTCTCCGGGTAGGTAAACGGAACCTGGCTGGACTCATCGACTGGGACTTCAGCGTCGACTACATCGCTCAGGCTGGTACCCTGGTACTCGATGTCCATGAGGCAGATGCCGCCGACGTTATAGAGGCCGCTGCCCCCAATTTCAACCCGCATCGGCGGGGGGGCCAGCAGGGACTGATTCACCCCTTTGACCGGTTCAGCCGAGTTGGTCAGCTGCTTGAGTTGCTGCGGCAGGCCGCTCGCCCACGCGGTTCCGCCCTGGGCAAGCCCAATCACGGCTGCAACCACGGCGAGGGCAACAAAAATCTGGATATACTTTTTCATGAAACATCCTCCTTTTAGGATAAGTCTGGCGTTATTTTATCCTGCATGATAGAAACCAGGTTTCGGATTTTGTCCGAATTCATGGCATTCGATAGATAATCTCTATCTGCAGATCCAGTCGCAGGTCGGTTTGGATCAGGATGCCCGTTTCGTCCACCGTCGCGCCGGGCGGCATTTTGGTGATCTGCGCCCCCTCGGGCAGGTGGATGCGGATCGTGATGGGAATGGCGCTCGTCCCTGGCTGTTTCTGCACTTTGAGACGATAGGCCAGTTGGCCATCCTCGGTCACCTGCATCACGCTCAGGGGCAGGAGGAATTGGAATTCAGTGGTCAGGGAGGAGGAGGCAGGCACCACCTGGATCGTCCCAAAGCCCTGCACCCCTTCGATTTTCTCGGCCAGAACATCCACCCGCGCCGGGGGACTGGCTTGACCGATCATCCATTCCGCTGGAATGGATTGAGGCTTGGAATTCACCAGGAAAGTGCCCTGGGGCGTGTACACTCGAAGGTAGTTCCAATAACAGTCCTGGATGGGATATTTCTCCTCGCCCGCCACCCGGACTTTGTTTCGATGATTACACGCATCAATGCCCACCGAGTCGTTTTTGTGAAAAACTGTCAAAACAGAGGTTAGTGAGTTGACCTGTCTCAAATCAACCTCATAGGCCAGGCTGGATGTCACCACGGCATTGGTTTTGTTGAAGCCGACGTTGGTATCCACTACCATCAGGAAATCGCCATCTGATGGATGAACACCACCGTCCCAAAGATACTTTGCCAGGAAAGTACTGACCGTTGGGTTGTCGACCTGTACCAGGATGTGGTGCTCGTTCAGGGCCTGGGTAACAGCCAGTGCCAAATCTTCGAGATTCGTGTCATCGCTGAAGATTTTCTCCAGTAATGCGCGAGTGATCTTGTTGAGAAAGGCTTTGTTATCCCAATCCATCAAGCCTTCCTCTTCGGGCGATCGCACCTTGGCCACCCGCATGTAGGAGATCACATTTCCTGCATCGACGGGATAATCTGCCCCATCCACTTGAAGCGGACCCGTGACGCCCAGCAGAATGACCAACAGGTGCTGATCGAAGGCGATCACCCCATCCACAGAATGATCACTTGAGAGAGAATACAGGTATTCCGCATATTGCGCGGCAGTTGGGTAATGCGTAAACCAGTTGGCGTCCCGTAGAACCAACACAGGAGTATCCATGTATTCCTGTAATTGCCAAGGCGCAATGGGATAAGGTTTCGTCCAATCTTCAGCATCCCCCGAGTTCGAGAAATTCAGGTTGCCCATCCGCCCGTCCTGCAGCAACAAAGTGCCTGATGCCGTAATGAACCCCCCTGTGGGGCGCAGTTCATCCTCGTTTTGCACCAGTAAAAGATAGGTTTTGGGGCCTTCATCGCTGGCGCCCAAAAGGCGCGGCAGTTCCACTCCCAGGGACAGCCCATCTTGCAACAGGGAGATAATCCTGTCCACATCATCTACAATTACCCGCACTTCGGGAGAAAGGCTCCCCACCGCAATATGATCACGAGACGCAACCACGCGGTCAAGGCTCGCCTGTACCTCGGCCAATTGCGGCTGGGCCCCGACCAGTTCACTGGTCAGGCGGGGTAGGTCAAGATGGGAACGTTCGTTCTCTTCAAGGATGGGCATGGCTGCATCATAGGAAAGCTTCGCCGTTTCGAGCAGGCCGTCTGCCAGAGAGACTAGTTCCTGCACTGCAGCCAAGTCACCACCGTAGGTAGGAACCCAGCCCAGCCATGAACCAATCCACAGATAGGGTCCGACTTCGGCCTCCAGAGCGTCAAAATCCTGCCGTAGTCTGGCAAGCAGCGGGCCTGCCTGGCGCGCCTGTTCCAGGCGCGTAGCATCCAACGTCCGCAAGGATTGAACCTCCTGCACATCCTGACGCAGGACCAGCGCCAACTCGTAAGCGCGGCGGGCTTTGAGGCCACCCACGGTCAGAATGCCGGCTAGCAACAAGAGAAGGAGCAGGATGCCCCCCCACAGGATCCGGCGCGTGCGCCGCGGGTTCGCATGTTTCATGTCGGGTTGCACAATCTCCTCGTTTTGCAAGGGTGGAACTGCGAATGCGGCCTCGCCCAAATATTTCTCGCGCGCCTGGATGATCTCCGCCAGGCGCATCAGGCCCTTGCGGTGCCAGTCGCTGAGCGTACTGGACGGACCCACCTCGGGTTCGTCCCCGACCAGCTTGTAGGCCTCTTTTTCGGCGGGCGTTAGCGCCTCGGGAGATTTCCCGTACACGAAGAGCAGGATGCTCGCATCGATGCGTCCCCAGGCGTCGCGCAATGAGGCGGGCGGGGGTGCGCCATACTGGAGCGGGGCAAAATACTGCGCGGCCAGCAGGCCGAACTCACCCCAGCGGGTATCCAGGCGTTTGCCGCGCTTCGGCGGCGTGCTGGGCATCATCTGCGCGAAGAGCTGGCTGATGGCCAGGACCAACCGTCGGCCGGGACCGGCTGAATCCCCGTCCACCTCCTGTATGATCGGGCTGGCGGTCCAGGGGTGCGCGTCAAGCTGCTGCGGGTGCAGGCTGTTTTCGAGGATATATTTCAAATCTTCAAGATATTCAGGGGAAATAATAACCATGATACGCTATGATGTTTAGTTGGATTGCTGGTACGATTGGCCAGATGGTAAATTCAACCACAATTGAAGGAAAATGGCAATGCGTTTCTTGTCAGACCGTGGCCGGGGCTGGTGGAAGTGGCTCCCGTCGCTCTTCTTTGCAGTGATGATCTTCATGTTTTCGGCCACCCCTGGGGATGAAGTGGCCGAGTCCTTCGATGCCTTCTCTGAGACCGTGAACACGCTGGCTGCCCCCACAGAAAGCGCACCCGCCTCCGAGTCTGCCTCCCCCGTGCTTTCCCCACAGATCGACTGGCTCAAAGTCGGGCATGGGATCGGGTACTTTTGCCTGGGCCTCTCAACATTATTTGCCTTGTTCGGTCGAAAAAGCGCCCCCCTCCTTGCCCAAACCCTGTGCGCTCTATACGCACTCACGGACGAACTCCACCAAGGTTTGACGCCGGGCCGCTCCACATCAGGCTGGGATGTCCTCCTGGACAGCCTGGCCGCCCTGATTGGAATCCTCATTTTTTGGGGAATTCATAAATGGGCACAGGCAGTCCCCAAGGCCGCCTCGGCAGCCCACTAAACCAACACCTGCTGGTTCTCCACCAAATTGCGGTAATACCCGCTCTCCTGCATCAACTCACGATGCGAACCGCTGGCGACCAGCCGTTTCTCGTTGAGCACCAAAATCCGGTCGGCATGTTTCGCCGTGGACAGGCGATGGGCGATCAGGAAGACTGTGCGCCCCTTCGTCATGCCCTCCAGCGCCTCGACGAAGGCATTCTCGGTCAGGCTGTCCAGCGCCGAGGTGGGTTCGTCCAGGATCAGGATGTCGGGATCCTTGACCAGGGCGCGGGCAATCGACAGGCGCTGCTTCTGTCCCTCGGAAAGGTTGACCCCGCGCTCCCCTACCGGGGCGTCGTATCCGTTGGGTAAGCTGACGATAAAATCGTGGATGCCCGCCACCCGCGCCGCCCGTTCGATCTCTGCCTGGGGCGCATCCAGGTTGCCATAGCGCAGGTTGTCGCGCAGCGTCCCAGCCAGCAGGGTCGTGGCCTGCGAGACGTAGCCGATGCGCTGACGCAGGGATTTCAACTCATACTGCCCGGCCGGCAGGCTGTCGAAGAAAATGTCCCCGCCGGTCGGGCGGTAAAAGCGCAGAATCAGGCTGACCAGGGTGGTCTTGCCCACGCCGCTCGGCCCGACGACCGCCACGTGCTCCCCTGCCCGCACCGTGAAGGACAGGTCATCGAGCACCGCCTCCTGCCCGGGATAGGCAAACGAGACCGCCTCGAAACGCACCTCCCCCTCGAGCCGCTCCACCTGCCTGCCCGTACCCGTATTCTCCTCCGGAACGACCTCCAGCACCGCCGAGACCCGTTCCAGGGCGGTTAGGGCGTTCTGGAATTGCAGGTTGGCGCTGGCCAGGGACATAGCCGGGCCGTAAACGTAGCCCAGGTAGGACTGGAAGGCCAACAGGGAACCCAGCGTCCACTCGCCGCGGATGACCCAGAACGCCCCCGCCACAAGCGCCACCCCGTTGGCCAGGCTGGGAACGGTACCCAGGACCAGGCTGGCCAGCGAACCCACCGTGACCTGCTCCATCTCGATTTGCTGGCTGTCGGCCACCGCCGACATCACCCGCCCGCTCTCGCGCCCCTCGGCTGCGAAGGCCTTGATCAGCGGCACCGAGGCCAGGGTTTCCTGAAATCGCTGAGTCACGCTGGCGTAACGCTCCATGCCGTGATGGCTGAGGGCGCGCATGCGCTCCGAAAAATACCGTGTGACCCACACCAGCAGGGGCAGAACCACCAGGGTTACCAGTCCCAGCCGCCATTCCAGGTAGAGCAGGAAGACCACCCCGCCGAGGAAGCGAAACAGGCTGCTGATAATGTGGATAATATTGCTGGAAAAGAACCAGCGCAGGCCCCACACGTCCGAAGACAGGCGCGAAATCAGGTAGCCGACCTCCTTGTCGTCGAAGAAGGACTTGGGCAGGCTCAGGGCGTGGTCGAGCAGGGTATGCTGCATATCGCGCATGACCGCCTGCTCGAAGCGCGTAAAGAAATACTGCTGCAAGACCCCCGCGCCCATCGCCAAGACCTTGATCCCGCCGATCAACAGGATCGCCAGCGGCAGCAAATCCATGCGCCGCGCCAGCATCACATCGTCGATCAAAAAACGGTTGATCAGCGGCTGGGGAAAAGCCAGCAGGCTGGTGAAAAGGATCAGCCCCGCCCCAACAACGCCCTTGCGCCAGTGGCGAAGAAAATAAGGACGCAGATACTCAAGGTTGTCAGGCGTGTTGATATTGCTTTTTTCTCCAACTATTCTATCCTTGGAGTTTGTACGAGATAAACCTTGGCGCAGGTAATTGAACCAGGAGGGCATTTTATGGCAAGTCTTTTAATTGGGAATAATCACATCAAGTGATACGTAGAATCAAGATCATGGGAAAGAGGAGTAGTTGAAACCATGCCCAGTTACGGAGAAATGATATATCGGGCTATTAGCAAACGCAACCAGATTATGTCCATAAATAAATTTAAGTTTTCCCGATTTCCATTTTCCAGTTCCTGGCGCAAAACAGAAAAATTTTTTTCAAGCATAAGATAAACAGGTCTGGGAGTAGTCTCATGTGGGAGTCTATTGAGAACCGAAATCAACAACTCTCTAAATACCTTGACTTTATGCTTTGCCTGTTCAAGCGAAATTTCATTTCGAAGAAGACTCTTTAGCAATTGACATTGAAACGTTTGACAAAGAGATGGACGCTCAGGATTGTCATGAATGACACAGCTATTTTCCTGTTCATGCAATAGACGGCAAGCCATTGGAAAAAGCGGATTCTGAACTTCAGGAGAACGTCCAAACGCAAAAGGATCATTGTCATGATAAAAGAATATACCCCGACAGCAAACACCGCAAGATAGGCAAAGTTGTGAATCAAGCGAATGGTTCTGTGTTGTTTTATCCATATTATTCTACTCAGTCGCCTTCAAACCGGTCGCATCATCGAAAACAAACATTAAAAATCATCCTCCGGAGGAAGTATAACCAAATCGAAGGGTTTATCGCACACAAATTCCCGGGTGGTGCGATTCCACATTGCTACGGTGCGTTGATTATAAAGATATTTAACCAGAAAACCTTCACTGGTTTCAAGGGAAATTTTTTTTATGGTGGGACGCCAAACCTTAGGCACGAATCCACTTTGCCGCAAAATATGATAGAAGCGTCGAAACGCCGTCTTACCCAAACGCTTGACCAGTAAAATCAACCACCGGGCTTGGGATGCATACAAGCCGGACAGTCCGCCAACCACTCTTGTTCTCCGCCCATCGCGCTCAAATGAATGTACCTTCCCAACCACCTGCTCCCAAAAAACAGGGGGGAAATCAAAAAAGAGGTTATTATCTCCGCGTGTAAAACAAGCCAACGGCTTTTTCGACACAACCCGATGGACCACCTCACCCTGCGCATCATTACTATATGTTTTACGAAAAATGATTATGTCGCCCGGATGAATTTCAGAGTGGGAAACAGGCTCAACCAACAAGCGATCCCCCAAAAGAAAAACGCCGTCCATGCTGTTCCCACAATAAAATCTCACCCCATTCCCATCGTGAATATCCAGAACGATCTCAGATATAAAATTTTGGTCCATGGTCTGACTCGTCATTCGATCTTCGAGTTTCCGAATCGAATAAATCCACGGGATACCAATTCACTTAAGAACTTATCCAAATCCAGTTGAACCTGGGAAACAGGAACATCTTTATATTCCCTGACGAACTCCTGCAATATATCCTGGTAGGTATTTTTTCCATTGCACAAACTCCAGATAAAAATACCTGTCGGGTTCAGCATAAGAATATTTTCCTTAACCTTGCATAACAAGGCACTTTCGCCTGGAATATCGTCAACCTGGGTTATACCCGCCACCGCAATGGGATATGTCAAACCTGAACCATCAACGGCCAACCGGAAAGGGAAAATTGTAGTTTGTGTAGGTTCAAAATCTCCACGCACACCCATATCAAGCCACAACGGATGCAAACGCAAATCGTCGTATTGGACTTCAAAGGCATGTCGAATTTTAGATCTTTGGTGCTCATCCCAAAATCTATACTTAACCTCAGCAATAACGCCAGTTGTTAAATCATAACGCGACAGCTCAAGTTTTTCCCAGCGCCAACCAATGCGCTTCTGCGAGGCTATTATGTCCTCCACATTTCGCCGCATAAAAACCACTGCGGAATTTTCATCAGTGAGCATGTGTATGTGACGGCATAACACAGGGCAATGAATAATAAGGTCAACCTTATTTTCCAGAATCGAAGACAAATGATACAAGCTATCCATTCCAAAATCATTTTCATCGACATACTCATATCCAGTGTCATGAGCTATCATTTGGGCGCAGATCCTCGTTCCAGATCGTTGTGGACCGGTGACAAAGATTGTGCGAAATTGTGAAAGCCACTTAAACATCTGCATTTCTTGAGAGACAAGTTATTTTTTTGTCGCCGCGTCGACAACATCCCAATCAATATAATCTTTTGAAAACCCAAGTCGAAATGATTTTGCCTGCGCGCAGGCATCCACAATGATATTAAAAGCCTTTACCCTCAATGCCTTGGGCATTAGAAACCATAAATGCATATGTTCTTTCCAAATGAACTGAACAGCATCTCTGATCGGGATGGGGGTAAGGCTAAAATTATCCGATTTTTCCAATAGGAATATGCCTCCCAATTTCGCTTGTACCATGCCGCTGGACAGGGGGGCAAAAGGAGTGCCATGAGCAACGATCTCATTATTGTCCTGTTTACGCAAAATTACCTGATCGTCACTCAAAACAGGGCACCCGACAGCGAGTTTGACTACGGATGATTTGCCACCCTCGTCAGAGGCAAGAAACACCATTGCCATGCCATTCCGAATGATTCCACCGCCATGCGACATAAATGCAGAGAAATTAGGCAAAAAGGGCGCCAACAGGTTTCGATAGCGGGCAGCCATCATGCCATTTGAAAATTCACTGGCATTTTCGGGATCATAGAAATAATCAAGTTCATTCGAATGATAATTCCGAATAATTACACGCCCCCACCGCAATCCAATATGCGCCAAATCAGGATAGGCCAAGCACCCTTCGATTTTTTCCCTCACAAGCGGCAGGTCCAAAATTTTCCGCTCCAACCATTTACGAGGAAAGCCAATGGTTGCAAGAAGACGCTCACGTTGATTTTCGGTCAACTCACCTAATGGTGATGAGGCATGATCCAAAGCCTGAAATCGACAACATATATCCGCGCCAGTCATCTCACTCAAAAATGGCTCAAAGTTTGGCTGTGCCATGTGGGGGAGGCAAAAATCAGACTCTGTAGAAAAACTAATGCCTGCAATGCTATGCTTTATCAAAAACATGGTAATACTCAACACCACAAGTGTGAAAAAAACGCACTCTTCCATGACGATTGTTGGTAATCGCCTGCTATAGCTGGTTGTCAATCGCTCCAGCCGTACCAGCCTCAAAACCATAAGATTGGCAAAAACAACAAACTTATAGATGGTTCATATCCACTAGTCTATAATTCGACGTGCGAACCTGCCATATTCCATAATCATTAAGCATAAATACGGCATCAGCGTAACAAAAAAAGTCTCAAGCAGGAGACTAAATGCCAAGAATTCCATTACCAAATCGCACCCAAGGTTTATTCGATTTTTATATACCGAAACAGGCTTCATTCAACAGGCATGCCCAATCAACACCTTAAGTTTTTAACTCAAAAAACATCCAGGTGATTGCATCTCCCTGAAAGGCAAAGATGTTCTTATGGCTCATGTGCAGAGAAGGCGTAAAGATATTCTTTTCCGCCTAGTTTACGCATGAGCCTTTTGTTGTCTAGCAACCAAATTGATAGAATACGCATCAACTAAACAATAAAACGTGTATAACGTTTGAATAGTTTGAAGCGCAGCCTATAGCGTGATTGCCCTAATTTTGCGTGGCGCCGGACACACAAATCGTCGCGGCAATCGATCCGGTCGTACAAGTAGGCAGAGAGTGATAACCGCCGGGGACGCAGGCCGAAGAATCGACGCCGCTTCCGCCTGTACAACTGGCAACGTAAGCAGGACCGTTGAGGCAGTTTGTGTGAGGGACGCTGCCCGACTTGCAAGCGCCATGTACGTCATCACCTTGTACGCCCAACGAGGACAAATCCTTTGCCTGGGGTGGGACATACGCGCGTTTAGCCATATTACTAGTCATGGTCATTCTCCTTATACATGAATATAATGAATTTATCTAATACGGGACGATGGAAACATCCCTAATTTTTCAGCTTGATCGCAAAAACTAAATGGGGCATCCAGCCTGCCAGCCACATGATAATTATTTGCGACACAGGTGCCCAGGCAAAAATCACGATGAATGCAACGCCCACAAACTCCGTCCATCTTGAAAGGGACCGTTTCACGCAAATTAATCAAACCAGGGGCGTTACACCACACGTCGCGCAAATCGTCTGTATCGGCATGACCATAAATAAGTTCCGGGATGGTCGTTCCAATGCCGCATAACGCCAACTCTCCTGTCGACAATACGCCCAGAATATTTAGAACGGCGCATTTTCCAAGCGAATCTTGCAGGAATCTGCGCACCGGGTGAAAAGCAAAGGGAATGTCAAAGTGAATAGGGAGCGGACGGGTCGGAATAATATCATTTTCAAGGTGCTTGTATAAATCAACAATTTCAGCGATAGACAAACCCGCTTCACGCATAAAGCTATCACCGCGCCCCGACGATTGAAGATTATTGAATTTCACAGAGCTACAACCAAGCTCAGCGGCAAAATTTATTACTTCTTCCATTTGCTGTGAGTTGCCGCGATGCAGGGTACAGATTACCTGAGGGCGAAAGCCCACTTCAACTAAATTTTTAATGCCTCGAACAGCCTGATCAAAACTGCCGGGAACGCTGCGCAATCCATCGTGCGTTTCCGCATTTGAACCGTCAAGACTAATGGAGATAAAGTCAACGCGGCTTTTGGATTTTAAAAACTCGGCCATCAAGACATCAACCAGTATACCATTCGTCTCGATCATGATGCTCAAACCGGCATCGTCAATCAGGGAAATAATATCACGAATCTGAGGATTCATTAAAGGCTCACCGCCTGTCAGCTTAACAGTATGCAAGCCCAGGCCTTTACCTTCCCGTATCACTTTTTCCACTGTTTCGATCTTTATATACGGCCCCCCATTTCCATTTGGCTGAAATTTAGGGACAATCCAACAATGGCGGCAGGCCAAATTACAGGAACCGGCAGCATATATGTATAGAGAGGCCAACTGCGGAACGTTTTCCGGTAAACCAAAAGTCAAATCAACGGGTTGCTGGGCGGAAGTAAAATGATCATTCATTGCTTTGTCTCCGATAAAAATCGATTATAACAATCCTCAGGATTGGCGCGATTAAAATCGCCTGTCAATTGATATGCCAACCCTGGGCAACTACCATTACAATAAGATGTCCAACTACAATGCTCACATCCAGATACTTGGCTCATGGGAATCGCCCGGCGGCTTCGCAACGCAGTCAGGAATGGATGCGTTTTCCAAATCTCCTCAATGGAATGGGTCGTGATATTGCCCATAGATAAATCGCTTAGCATGTGGCAGGGAACGATTCTCCCATCATGTAGAACATCCAAAGTGGAAAAAATACACCCGCACGCCGACAAAGAGCCCATCTGCCAAGAAGATGCAAGTTCACCTGTCTTGCGCGCATGCTCCATTTCCGCATACATCTTGAGCTTGGTCAAAGGCCCTGCGCTGGAGGTGATACGCCCCGGAAAACGGTCAAGCAGCCCGGCCAATATTTCCATCGTTTGAGCCTTCTCAGGTGAAGTAAGGGATACATCACCTTGATTGTCACACCCAGCACCGATAGGCATGGCCTCATTTGTGCTAAAAGATGAAAGCTGAAGTTCGTTCAAAAGCAGATTGGCTATATTTTCCAAATCAAGATAGTTATGACGATTTATGGTTGTCCGTACGGTCACAGGAAAACCAGCCTGCTGGAGCAAACGCAGACCTCGCATTGTCCGGGTAAAACTGTGTGGGCGGCTTCTATCATGAATTTCTGAAGATGACCCATCAACTGAAACCTGTATTGAATTAAGGCGAAGACGGCGTTTGCCAACATCAAATTTCTGAATGGTTTTCTCATCCACAAGAGTGGCATTCGTTAATAGCGAATACCGCATATGATTTTCAACAACGCCATCTATTATTTCAAATAAATCAGCCCGGGTAAAAACCTCGCCACCTGTAAGGGTCACTGTCATTACTTTTTGATGCGCCAATTCCTTAAAAAAGGCCAGCCAGGAGGCCGTAGGCAAGTCACTAAACGCCACCATTTCATCGGCATAAAAGCAATACCGACAGCGCAAATTACAACGTCCTGTAATGGCTATATTTACACTACTTATAAGGCCGGGAGCAAACATTATTAAACAACTCCAATCCAAAAATGATAATTTTCAAAGTCAATAAACTTATTTGCAATCAGGCTACTCCCCTTCCATAATATATGGCATAAAAGTCTCATCCAGAAAGAGACAAAAGAGAACACCATATATGGCGCAAAACCCATTTGCACTACAAATCTAACGACCCACAAATCCGTTAGCTACCATCTGATCCATAAAGGTTTCAACCTGGCTTTCCAATTCTTCGTCTGGCAGACCATCATAAGAATCGCGCAATGCAGTTAATACATCGGTAAATGTGTGGCTGCCATCGCACAATTTCCAAATAAAAAGCCCAGTATGATTTAGAACCTTTATCTGATTCGTATCTGGATTAAAAAGCAACCCCCCATCATCATCTTCTTCACGAAGAACAACATCCGGGTTACATACATAACGGGTAGAGACAGAAACACTGGACATAGCACAACCTTTCTTTTTTACGGTATAGTATCGCTTGACAATCTGCGATTAGATGGTTGCTCAATCAAATACATCAGTTGCTATATCTACGGGGTCAGATTCTCAGTGGAAAACACTTCATCGACCAAGTTCAACATCAATGTGTCATCTTCAAAGAGTTCTACTGCCACCTAGGATGCAATGCAGTAAATTTTTATAAGAATTACTTTCTATTTTAACCTGACAAATTAAGTCCAGTAGATACTAATTCGTCATTTTAATGTCACCAATCGCTGTTGACATTTGTCTTCGGTGTTTATCGCTTGAGCGACGTCCCACCCCACACAGTCGAGGCGGCCATGCGCAAACCATCCTTCAGAATCCCCCCCCAACGTACCAGATAATACCAAGGCAGACGCCAATGCCCCTGAAAGCCATAGCGCCAGCGCATGTAGGCCGGGCTGGGGAAAACCAGCGCCGCCAACATCTGCAGGCGGCCCATCCAATTCAAGGATAGCCACTTCAGTCTTTCCCTGTGAATATGGGTGGCGGGGCGAATCTGTTTCTCAGCCACCAGGCGCGCATGGCGATCGGTCGTTTGCACCAGTTGGTTTTCCACATCGCGCGGGATGGGCGTGTCGAAATTTTCCCGCGCGCTGGACAAAGCCTCCCGCAGGGCCGAGGTCCAGGCAAAGGCGCGAGCCTGGGAAAGCAGCAGGCGCCAGTCCAGGCGGTCGGCATAACTACGCACCAGTTGGTCAATGTCATATTCCCAACGCAGGGGAACTTTATGCCCGCCATGCTGGAGCATGGCATGCGCAGCAGCATACAGGAGTTGGGCCGACGGAGTCAACATGTGCAACCCGTGCAGGCGTGTGTCCAGGCTGGGCAGGGGTTCGGTCTGTTCCCAAAACCAGTCGACCGGGACGGCGTATGTAAAGGACTTGTCGGCCACCAGACTGTGATGGATTTCCACCACAACCGTATCCTTTACCAGGCAGGCTTCATGATTCAGCAGGGCTCGGATGCCAGGCAGGGATTCCGGCTCAGAATCCACATACCCCAGGGAGCGCACGATCTGGACTGCTTCGAGAAAACGGGATTTGGGGACCAACAGATCCAGGTCGCTCATGGGACGCAGGCCGGGATCAGGATAGATCGTCAATGCGTGGCAACCGCCCTTGAGCAACACAGCAGGAATGCCTAACTCACGGAAGGGCACCAGGATATTCCCAAGTTCCTGGAAGAGTCTGTGATTCGCCGCCCAGGAAGCCGCATACAGCGAACGCAGGGCAAAGCGGACTCCTTCCGGCAGGGTGGGAAACCGACCGGAGCGGGAAAACCTCCAATAAAGAAGCGGTCCCACTCCCTCCCGTTGGGCCAAGGGCAGCAGCCCACCCCAATCCGAAATAGAAAAGGATCCCCACTCTACGCGCGGGGGATCCGTAATCAGCAAGCTCAGAGTTTGGCGGTCGATTGGGGGCGGCATGATGAGAGTTACGAGGCGCCAGACCGGCGCACCAGGCGGCAGATGTTTTGAAATCCCTTGTCAATCAGTCCGGTCACCTCCCTGGCAATATCCAAGAAGCTTTCATCCGGCACCACACCCGGGTCGGGAACGTCGTAGGCTACGCCGGTCGCAGCCTGGGCCAGCAATAGGATGCGTCCCTCCAGTTGAGGAAATTCGACCAGCAGCCCCTCACGCTGGCTGTTTTCCATAACCAGGATGAGATCATAGCGTGAAAGCAGGTCCCCACTCACCCGTTGGGAGCGGTGCGCGCCCAGATCCAGCCCGAAGTGTTCGGCCATCCATTTGGCCGGGGGTACGACCGTCTGCCCAGGTTCGGTCCAGGTGCCGGCGCTGCCCACTGACCATTCGCGCGCACCAACCTCCCCTTCCAGGTGTTTTTGAAACCAGGCCGCCGCCAGCGGCGAACGAAAACGATTGGCGGTGCAAACGAATAGGATGGATGGCATGAGACCTCGATGAAGGCTGAAATGTGGAAGTTTCTACGTTTCCGCGCGGGAATGCGGGACCAGGATCCAATCTCCCGGCTGGAGCAGTTCCCCGTCAGCGATGGCATTGTACAATGCAAGATCTGCTGCGCTCACGCCCAGTTCAGCGGCCAATGCCTCAGCGCTGCGATCGGCCTCGGTCACCTGATGGGCTTCGAAACTGGGCAATCCGGAGATGTCGGTAAAACCGACCGGGATGACGAGCAGGGTGTCCTCCCACAATGGCGTCTTCAGCTTGTAGTTGATCATCACAATGGCTTCGATGCTGGTGTTGTATTTGGCCGCATACTGGTTCATGTTCTCCCCAACCTTTACCTTATGGATCACGAACTGAAGGTCCCCGCCGATGGGCATCTCCAGGCCGCGCTTCGAGAGCGGCGGCATGAGACTGGGTGTACTCGAATAAGTCGCAGTCGAGCTCGGCGTATGAGTGATGGTAGCAGTTCGGCTGGGGGTTAGCGTCCGCGTAGGCGTGAAGGTGCGGGTGGGCGTGTAGGTCATTGTAACGGTGCCCAGCGTGGGCGTAATGCTGGGCGTGTCAGTAGCAGTGGGAGTGGATGAAGGGCTGGATGTCCGGGTCGGGCTGGGCGTCAGCGTGGGGCGTGGCGTAGCGGTGTATGTGGGGGTGGGAATCGGAAATATTAAGCCCGGTGTTATCAGGCCCCAACCCAGGCCTCCCAGGGCAAGGATGGCCACTACAATCAGTGTCCAGGCCAGGAAAGGGCGGCCGGGCGCCTGCTGTCCGCGCACGCGCGTATTACGCGGCAGGGTAGCCTGCTGGTTTTGGAAGACCGGGCACTGGGAGTGTCCTGCGCCCAGGCAGAATTCTGCCTGATATCGCAGGCTGGGAGTGGCACCGGGCCGGCCTCGATGACAATAATTCCAGGCGGATGGAAAGGCCAGGCTGGTGTCCGCATCGTCCACCAACCCCAGGTAGGGGCAGGACCGACCACCTTGCGTCACGTTGTTCACAGTTTCCCGACCCATTGAGAAAAGGCTCCTCCACCAAGACATCCGGGGCAAACTCGTTTTTCGGCCGCCCGGGTTCAATTATGCGTTTCTAAGATCGTCCACAAGAGGAACTTGTGGTCTCCCAATTACTTCGCGAAGAGTGTTTATTTCTCGGCCTGGTTCTGGCGCTTCCACAGGCGGCTTAACAGGGATTGAGCCGGCTTTTCCTGCGGGGCAATGACCTCTGCAGGAGCCGCCTGGGCCGGTTCACCGCCCGCCAGGTAACGGTCGTTCTGGTAATAATACGGGGAATAGTATCGATAACCGCCGTAATAATAACCCCGGTTACGGGGGATGCGGTTGAAGACCGCGCCCACCACGCGCGCACCGGCGCGGTCAAGTTGTTCACGCATGGCGCGCGCCGCTCCGGCATGGGTCTTGCCCGGCTGAACAACCAGCAGCACGCCATCGACCTTGGCCGCCAGGATCTGGGCGTCCGAGACCAGGGAGGGCGGGCTGTCGATAACCACCACATCCACGCGGCTGGTAAGTTCAGCCAGGATGGCGTTCATCTTGTGTGAACCAAGTAATTCGGCCGGATTGGGCGGCAGGCTGCCACTCGTAATGACAGACATGGCCTTGGAACTTGCGTCACTCCATTGGTAGGTGACGGCTTCCAGGCTCAGCCCCTCACGAAACAGGTCGGTCAAGCCGACGCGATTCTGAATACCCAGGAAGCGATGCACGCGCGGACGGCGCAAATCGCAATCCATTAACAAGACGCGCTTGCCGCCCTGCGCAAAGATGGCCGCCAGGTTGGCAGCGATGGTGGTCTTGCCATCGCCGGCTTCCGCGCCGGTCACCAGGATGGTGCGCAAGGGCTTGTCCACTGCGGAAAATTCCAGATTGGTGCGCAGGGAACGGAAGGCTTCCGAGACTGGCGAACGCGGCTGCCGCGAGACATATACTTGCGACTCGCCCTTGCCATTCATCTGCATCTCGGCAATGTATCCAATCAGCGGCAGTTCGAGCAGGCGCTCCACGTCCTCGGGGGTCTTGATGCTGTCGTCCAGGTACTCGACCAGGAAGACGATGCCGGCCGCCAGCATCAGGCCGACCGCGCCGGCCAGCATACCGCTGCGCATCGGCTGCGGGCTGATCGGACCGAACGGCAGTTCCGGCGTCTCGATCTGGTCGACGCTCTGGGTGTTCTGCAGGCGCGAGAAGCGCACGGTTTCCAGGTTATTGAGCAGGTTGACGTAGATCTGCTGGTACAGCGACAGGGTGGTCTGCAATTGCGAAATGCGCTGGGTGCTCTGGTCGTTGGTGGTGTTCGCCCCCGTTCTGCCCAGCACCACCAGGTTGGCGTAGGCCTGCTGGTACAGGTCGAAGATGGATTTCATCTGCTCCATCTGCGCCTGCTTGTCGGCCAGGGCCGCCTTGGCCTCAGCGGTGGAGGTGCCCTTGCGGCGCATCTCGTCGATCTCCTTTTGCAGGGCATTCATGTTCTGCTGCACCTGGGTGATCTGCGTCTCGGCATCGGCAATCTGCTGCTGCAGGTTCTGGTTGGAAAGCTGGTCGATCTGCGATTGCAGGCTGGAAATCTGGGACTGCACCTGCGAGACCTGGGTCTGCAAACTCTCCTCGGAGGCAGCATAGCGCCCGGCCTGAATCTCCTCGTTCTGGAGTTTGAGCGCCTGCACCAAGGCATTGGCAATATCCACCGTGCGTTGAGGATTAGTATCCTGGATCGTGATCTCGACGATACGGGTATCGTTCACCTGGCGGGCCTGGATCTGGTAGGGGTATACATCCTCATAACCCAGCTGTGCGTGGACGCGATCCAGCACCGAGTTGGTGGTTAATAATTCGATATAGGTCTGGGTCAATTGCTGGTCGCTGATGTAGTAGAAATCCGAACCGGCCGAGGCCTGCAAAGGCGCGCGCGAAACCATGATGCGTGTGCTGGCCTGGTACACACGCGTTTCCTGGTCGCTTAACCAGTAGCCCCCGGCCGCACCCAGAACCATCCCAAGGATCAACAACCAGGCCCAACGACGGGCAATGGACAAATACTGGCTAATTTCCATGAGTGATGGCTCCTGAACGATGGTAATGAAAAAATATTCCTGAATATCTCATTTCATGCTACAAGCGCTGCATTACCGCGCAAGCTCCTTAATACTTCCAGCAAATTTTATCTCCACTTCACGCAGGCTCCTATTGCAAACCCAGCGATGGTGAAGATCAGTCATTCGCGGACTCATGCAGGGCACGCTGCACTGCCTGCGCTACGAATAAAACCTCATCCTGTGTTAAGCCCGGATAGAGCGGCAGGGTTACTTCGCGGCGGCTGACACCCTCTGTCACCGGTAAACCGCCATCCATGGGATACAGGCCCTGATAGGCACTAAAGGTGTGGATGGGCGGATAGTGGATACTGGTTTGGATTCTTTGGGCCTTCATAGCCTCCATGAAGGAAGGGCGGTCGCCGCCCACAGGCAGTAGAACGGGAAAGATGTGATGACAAGACTCGCCCGGGTGGGACCGGAAGGGGATATGGAGTGAAGGCGCCAGTTCCTGCAAATATTCGTTATACCAGTTCACAATCTGCGCACGCTGGACATTGAAGTGCTCCAGTTTTGTCAGCTGGACTCGTCCAATAGCCGAACGAATCTCGTCAATTCGATAGTTATACCCCACGGCCGTCACATCATAGCTCCAGGCATGCCCCTGGTGGCGTTGCCAAGTCAGGGAGGTCATACCGTGCGAACGCAGGATTCGTAACCGCTCCGCCAGGCCATCGTCATTCGTAACCAACATGCCACCCTCCCCCGTGGTCATGTTCTTATTCGAAAAGAAACTGTAACAGCCCACCTGTCCCCAGGTCCCCAGTGCTCGACCTTCCAATATGGAACCATCTGCATGCGCAGCATCCTCGATCACAAACAGATCGCGTTCTTGCGCCAGGGACAAAATGGCTGTCATATCACAGGCATAGCCGCCATAGTGCATGACGATGATAGCGCGGGTTTGCGGGGTCAGGCAGCGGCGGATGGATTCGACCGAGAGGGTCAAGTCATCCTCGCTGGTGATATCGGCAAAGACCGGGGTGGCGCCCACGTAGCGCACAGCATTGGCCGTGGCCACAAAACTCAGCGAGGGCACGATCACCTCGTCGCCCGCACCCAGCCCACAGGCCAGGCAGGCCAGGTGCAGGGCGGCGGTGGCGTTGGAAACGGCGATCGCATGGCGCGCGCCCACGCTCGCAGCAAACTCGCTTTCGAAGGCCTGGGTGACGCCCCCCATGGTCAACCAGCGGCTGCGCAGCACGTCCAGCACCGCAGCCTCCTCCTCCACGCCAAAATCGATCGCGCCCAAGGGGATCCGCCAATCCATTATTTGTCTCCATTGAGGAATTGATCGCGCATCGTCTCAAAATCCAAAATTGCCTGTTCATAATCGTCCGGACGGCCCAGATCCTGCCAGTACCCGGAAAACGGAAAACCGACCACGCGTTCGCCCGCTTCGAGCAAACGCAGGATCAAGGTAGGAAAGTCGAAATATTGCCCGGGCGGGATATACTTTAAAACCGCCGGTTCGAACACATACACGCCCATGCTTACCTGGAAACCATAGGTCGGCTTTTCGATATACCCAACCACCTCATGTCCACCGTTAAGTTGCAAGACACCCAGGTCGATCTTGACCTCCCGATTATACATCGCAATTGTCACCTGCGCCTGAGCTTTTCGGTGGAATTCCAGCAGTTCTTGGAAATCCAGGGTGGTCAGCACGTCACCGTTCATGACCAGAAAGGTGCTGTCCAGCCCGTTCACCAGCGCCAGCGGGCCTGCCGTACCCAAGGGGCTTTTTTCATAACTATAACGAATGTGGACCCCGATGTGCTGACCTTCCTGGAAGAAGGCCCGCAATAGACTGGACATATGGCCGACCGAAAGAACCACCTCATCCACCCCCGCGCGTTTAATCTGGTGCAGGAGCACTTCAAGGATGGGCATGTCGCCGATCGGCATGAGCGGCTTGGGGATAACCTTGGTATAGGGCGCCAATCGGCTGCCCTTGCCCCCTGCAAGTATGACTGCCTTCATAAGTTAAAACTCCTTCTTGGAATTACCATTCTTCACCAATATCGCACCACGCGCCAGACCTGAACTTGCCAGAGATGTGCTGTACCGCTCAAACAGCCCATCTACGCAGACAAGAACATTTCCTTTCAAAGATACGCTAAACAACATATCCTTTTGAATACAAATCTTGATGTTCCTGGATCCATTCAAAAGTGCGGCGCAGGCCTTCATCCAGGGTAACCTGCGGACTCCAGCCGATCCGCTCCAGCGCCAAGCGGTTGTCCGAGATCAGGCGCTGCACCTCGCTCTTTTCGGGGCGCAGGCGTTCGGGATCCACCTCGATTTGGATGGGACGATCTGCCAGGGCGCAGATCTTTTCGACCAGAGCGCCGATGCGGATCTCAACCCCGGTACCCAGGTTGAGGGTTTGCCCCTCCACCCCGGGTGTCTGGGCGATGCGCAGGAAGCCGGCCACAGTGTCGCTCACATAGGTGAAATCGCGGCGCGCCTCCAGGTTGCCAAGGCGGATCGTATCCCGGGTCAAGGCCTGGGTGATCAAGGCTGGGATAACCGCGCGCGCGGACTGACGCGGGCCAAAAGTGTTAAAAGGCCGCAATGTTACCACTGGAAGGTTATACGAAAGGTAAAAACTCTCGGCCAGCTTATCTGCGCCGATCTTGCTGGCTGAGTAGGGTGACTGCCCTTGGAGCGGGTGGCTTTCGTCAATCGGGACGCGCAAAGCCGTACCATACACCTCACTGGTGGAGGTATGCACCAGGCGTTCGACACCCAGATCGCGCGCCGCAAGAAGCATGTTCAGCGTGCCGATCACGTTCGTTTCCACCACCTCGGCCGGATGCAGATAGGAATACGGAATGGCAATCAGCGCACCCAGGTGGAAGACATGGCTGGTCCCGCGCATGGCCGCCTGGATGGCGGGCAGGTCGCGCAGGTCACCGGCAATCACCTCCACCCCTTCCAATCGGGACAAGGGCAACATTCTCAACAGACCCGGGTCGTTGCGTGAGTTATAACGCACAAAGGCGCGCACCCGCGCGCCCAACTCCACCAACTTCTCGATCAAGTGGCTGCCGATGAAACCGCCGGCCCCAGTCACGAGAACGGACTTCCCATCCCAAAAATTTTGTTCAGAACTCATGGAGTACCTTCTTTTGTGGAATATTTAGATTGCAATGAGGTACGCAATAGATCAATATGCTTCAGGGCTGCATCGTAATCGCCCTGATGAAGGTCATCTTCAAGCGAGTCCAGCCATTTTACCAAGTGATCAATTTCTGCGATTTCCAATCTATCCATTTCTGCATTTACGGCTTCTTCTACCGCGAAGCCCCGCCGCCCACGGCCCCGCAACATGGATAGCATATCTGGCCAGACCACGACACGCACCCCGGTGGCTCGGCAATGTTCAAGGAGGCTCTTGCGAGCCGAGCGGTCTATCTTGTGGATGGCAAAGATGATCAAACCAATATCGTATTCCTCGACCAGACGGGAAATATCCCGACTCTGCCCCAGGATTCTGAATCCATTCAAACGCGCACCCTGGCGAAACATATCGTCATCCACAAAACCAACCACCTGAAAATTGGAGAGAGCCTTGCCGCGCGACAATCGCCAGGCTGCAAATTGGCCCGTCTCGCCGGCCCCAACGATCAGCACCATCTCACATATTCCCAAAGCACTGCCACGGCGTCCAACCCAGCGGGTAACAAGACCAGTCACCAGGCGGCTGCGATAACGGGTGACCACATAGCCGCTAAAGGCCAGCACAGCAGCGCCCAATAGCACGGGGAGGGGTAACAGTCCCAACCAGAGATTTACTCCAAAGGCGGTCAGGAACGCCAGGATCACCGGCGGAACCAGGTCAAGCGCCTCCGAAGCGGAGGCATTTGCCCACGAGATATTCTGTACGCCGGCTGCCGCTGCAATGGCGCTGAAAAGGATTGAATAGCCCACGGTGATCGCCAGAGCCTGCACCAACCCAACTTCAAGCGGCCCACCCAGCCAGCGCAACAGAATGCCAACCAGCGCAAAAGCGGCCAGGGTGGTGAAGGTATCGATGATAAACCAGTTGACATATTTGCGTCCCAGACGCGAGATCGGCCCCCAAAACAGGTATTCTTCTGGTGGCTTTTTGTCACGCAGGCTGGGCACCAGCACCACCAGAAATGTCCACAACAACACGTCTAGGTCAAGCAGAAAACTGCGATGACGGACATATAGCTGATCAAGGCGCAACTTGGAGGGTGTGATATCGCCCAGATAGGTCTCCATCAGCAGTTGACCGGAGAGCATCTTCTCTTCGTCGCGGAAGAGCACCGAGGCTGGGCTGGTAATGCCCGGGCGCACCGAGAGCACCTCTGCGCGTACTTCTCGCGGCCAGCCTTCCGCCAACTCAGGGTCCTCCGGGCGCGGCCCAACCAGACTCATCTCTCCCACGAACACATTCCACAATTGCGGCAGTTCGTTGAACTTGGTATCGCGCAACCATTTGCCCAATGGGGTGATACGCGGGTCGCCTTCTGCAGTCACGCGCGGGCCCTGGTAACTGGCCGCCTCCTCACGCATGGTACGGAATTTGAGAATTCCGAAGGTTTTGCCGCCCATGCCCAGACGCGGTCCGCGGTAAAAGACTGGTCCCGTCGAGTCGCGTTTGATAGCAATGGCCAGTAAGCCAAAGATGGGAGCCAACATCAACAGCCCCAGCCCGGAAGCCAGAACGTCAAAGGCGCGTTTAAGGAACCCGCTCCGCCACTTGCGGGAAGGGGACTGATGAGGTCTTGCAATAAGGAGATCTTCTTGAATAGCAGAAGCCATAATAGCACACTTCGATGGAGAGCCTATCGGCTCAAGTTAATATGGAAGGTCGAATAATGGACAAGTAATGAGTATTGAATATCCCCAGCCCTTCAAGGAACAAACATAAGCCCCAAGAAATGGGGGCCAATTTCCGAGCAATGGGCGGAGCCAGGGTGATGCGATGAAATTCATACTTGCAATCAGGGAAAAGGCGTTTGATTTCCAACGGAAGAATACCACATGTCTGTTGGTTGGTAGGATTTAACCAAAAATCATAGAAGAGTATCAACCCACCGGGCTTCAAAACACGGATCATTTCACGCGCCACTTGACTTCTTACGTTTTTATCCAAAATGGAGGAAAAGACGGTTAGCTGCATAACCAAATCGATACTTTGCGAAGCATAAGGAAGGTTTTGTGCATCGGCATTGGTTAAAGGCAAATTTGCAACCACCTGATGCGCATGTTTGAGCCGGTCAAAAAGCAGATCAGTTCCATGCAAGCTTTGAGAAGACGCTTCAAAACTCAGGGTTTCAAGCAGAACCCGTCCCGCTCCACAACCCACCTCCAAAATCGACCGGTCTACTAAAGGGTAGAAACCATGCTTCCGTAGATATTTGGCAATATTACGCTGGCGTTGTTGAATAGTAAAAAGTTGAGCAGGATTAAATAAAGAATACAAATCACTTCCACGCAGGCGATCTGCGCGGGATGCATACTCCTGACGAATACGTGTTATTTCATCCATAGATACTCTCGATCTCGTTTGCACACAACAAAGTCCGCAGTTTTCTGTTCAGAATGTGCCATATAATGGGGACCGCATCCAAATCACATCGCACAGACCATCTCCATTTTCAAAATTACCTTGCAGATTCTGACAGCAAATATTTTGTGAACTGTTCTGCTATATGTGCCCTATCATGGTTCCTGATAGCAACCAGCCTGCCATTCGTTCCCATTTGCCTGCATACATCTGGATTGGATTTCAAGTATAAAATCGCAGACACAAGTCCTTCCATATCTCCAGGGCGAACCACAATCCCGCAATCAGCGTCATTGACAATTTTTGCCGCCTCACCTTCCGCGATTAAAATGATCGGCTTACCCATGGACATCGCCTCATATAGCTTGGACGGAACTGCACCAGTCAGTTGAACCCTAAGCGGCACAATCAGAACATCAGCTGACCTTAGGAAGGACGGAACCTCTTCTTTTTTTACCGGTTCATAAAAAACAATATTATCCAAGTCCAAATATTGGGCAGCTTGAACAAGTTTTACTTTTTCCGGCCCATCACCGATAAGAATAAATTTAATATTATCCGATGACGACAATTTTTGCGCCACCTTAATAATCAAATCCAGACCTTGCGCCATCCCATGCAGCCCAGCGTACATAATATTAAATTGACTTTGTTCAGGATGGTTATCACCCGGCCGGAAAAAATTGGTATTAACACCATTCGGCAAATGATATACGCGCAAATAAGGAAATCTTTCCTGAATATTTTCAATTATGGTTTTTGACTGACCAGTTACAAGCCAGGCCTTCTTATATAATGATCTTTCGAGCGAACTGCTCATTTTATGCCCCCAGCCTTGCGGGTCAAGCAAGCCTAATTCGACCACCGATAATGGCCATAAATCCGAGATATTAAAAATCCAGGATGCACGTTTCCATCGGCTTAAAATCCAGCCAGAGACACCCAAAAAAAGGGGCGGGCTTTCAGTAAGGAGAAAATCTGCATCCTCGATTTTCATAATTCCAAACAGGGTCGAAGTAACAACAAACGATATATAGCTGAACAATCTTGGCAAAAAATTTGCGCTTTGCGAAGGATAGATGGCTGTGCGAACTACTCTGATCCCATTCAATGTTTCTTCACAAAACCAGCCATTATAGCCATCATAAATCCGCCCACGTGGATAATTGGGCATGGCAGTCAAAACTGTTACGCGAATATTGTGACGAGCCAACTCAACAGCCAACTCGTGCAATCGAGTTTGGGGAGCACCAATTTCGGGCGGATAATACTGGGTGTGGATAATAATATGCATGTCAAACTATTTCTTTCCAATTGTCGCGAATATGATGCCTGACCAGATCGAATGACATTTCATTCAATTAATCAATAAACCTTATCACACTTTAAATTTCATGCCCATATTTGGCGATATTTGATACGAAATCCACCGTTTTGCCCGCCATATATTCGGGTCGGAAACAAAGTGTTATAACGTCTAATTGTCAGGCATTGCGCAGAATGTCAATTACAGGACTACGAAGGTCTTGTGTTTGGCATTGGGCAATGGATCAAGGTTCGACACAATATGCGTCGAAAACAATATATCCTCGCCAAATGCCGTTCGCACCTCCCGTTCGATCATCTGCAAATGTTCGGTATTGAATCCTTCAGATACAACCAGATACAACTTCAAATCTCCCCCCTGCAACACAAAACGAAACCTTTGAACGATCCTTAACCTTGCAAACGGCTTGAAAATATACACAGGCAGATGTGAGTTAATACGCCTGCCATTGGGCAACACAATTGGCTCTCCAGAACGGCCATTAATCGACGCCAACATTGGATGCGACCTCCCACAATCACATCGCCCTTCCTTGAATTCCCCCTCATCCCCGATCCCATAATTTATCATCGGAAACGCCCGCAGCATCACATCCGTCACCAGAAATTCCCCTGTTGAAGACGATATATTCCGCATCCGCATCCATGACGCCTCAATCGTCACGTGCAGGTTCCCCTCAGGACATTCAAAGGCGTTCAGTCCACCCTCCGCACTTCCATAGATATTTACACAGCGTGTCCCAGTCACTTCCTCAATCAACCGCCGCTGGTACTCAAACAATGGCTCCGAGGTCAGAAACAACGCCTTCAGGTGCAATTCACGCAAGTCGATTCCGCGCTCACGAGCCAGAAAACAGAAGTCATATGTTGAGGATGGGTATCCCATGAAATATGTCGGCTTATGCAGTTTGACCCTCTGGTAATACCCTTCAAATGTCTCCTTCCCCAGATCAAACGCAGACACCCGCACACGATTGAAGACCCAATCCCGCAGCCTTACCTGGTATCGACCCAGTTTGCCCCAATGCAAACCAAACAATAACACGTAAGGTTCCCCATTATCAACCCCGTGCATTTTCATTGTACGGATCGTCAATGCATGTCGATATGCCCACGCCTGCTGATCGCAAGGAAAAATGATCGGGGTTCCAGTGGAACCAGAGGTCTTATCCGGATGTGTCCGCATTCGACCCGCGTTTTGCGCCGTCAATCGTTCCGCCTTTTTAAGAACATCTTCCTTTTCAACCACGGGAAGTACCGCCATCAATGCCTGCACGTCCTCCCACGTCCCCAGTTTTTCGATCCAGCTTGCATAGGGCGCATATACTTCCTGGTAATAACGCACATTCCGAACCGCAAATTGCAGTTGTTCCTTCATCCTTTCCGCCTGAATGACCCGCAATTGCTCCAGCGGCATGAACTCAGTGCGATATACATCTGCCAGCGCAGCTGCCACGGGTTCACCCCGCAGGGCTTGCAGCCCCAAATACAACTTATTTGCAACCCAGGCATTCACGATAGACTCTGCCTGGGCTTGCTGCACACCTGTTGATATATCGCATATATTTCATCTGCCGATCTATCCCACGTGAATGCCCGTTCCACAGTCCTACGAGCCGCCCACCCCAAATTCTGCCGCATGTCTGGATGCTGAATCAGCGTCTTTATGGCCTGCACAAGTACCTCCGTATTTTTGGGCGGAATCAATACACCGTTGACACCATTCTCAATCAGGCTGGGAACCCCCCCCACGGCAGATGCTATGCACGGCAGGCCGTACGACATGGCCTCCATGACAGCATAGGACTGATCCTCCACATGAGTAGGGAATGCATAGAGATCGGCGTGTAATAATTCGTTCTGTTTTTCTTCCTCGGTGACAAAACCAACATAGGTTGCATTGTCATCCATATCCAATGTTTTAAGGTACTCCCTTATCTGAAGACTTTCAGCGTTTTCCGCCCCAACAATGCGCAACTGCAACATGGGAAAGGCTTCGGTAAGCGAATTCGCCGCATCGATTAGTTCAATAATTCCTTTGGCATAGACAATTCTGGTCAAAAACAAAATGGTCACCGGCAAGGATATTCCATCTCTTGCCTTCCAACTTATATCCGGGGCATCCCAAACAGTTTGCGGCGGCAAACGAACCGCATTGTTGATCTGAACCACTTTCTCATCCGGCACACCAATCATCCGCCAGGTTTCACGCATTTGAGGCGAGGCAACCAGAATGATATCGGGCAATTCTCCGCACCAACGAATCAACCTCTGCATACCCACAGGTGACTCATAATAAAATTCCCGAAACCGCCCTCCATGAACGTGAAGGAAGGTTTTACAGTTGAACAGCCTGGCTATGAGAATTAAGAAGGATTTTTCAAAAAAACCCATTCCGGAATTCGTCTGCACATGAACAATATGGGGACGCCAGATCAAAACAGAACCAATCACAACCGACAATAATATTGCCCCATTCAAAAAGTTAATGATGAACCTGGTCGGCCCGGCATAATTTTCTTTTTGTAAATAATCCATTCGGACAACCCGCGCATCTGTCTTCTCGGAAAGTTTTGAATTCAACAGTTCCTTTGCGTAAGTTACCATTCCACCCATGGGAGGAGGAAGGGGGGCAACATGTAACACTTTCATTTGACCACGACCATTATTCGAAACTGCCTTGAACATTTAGCCTCAGTTATTCTCTAGTTCGCTAAAAACGACTTAATATGATCGACCAATTCGCCTGCCCGCCGTTCCAGGGTATTTTCCTTTACCAAAGCATATGCATTCTGAATAATGTTACGTCTCAGAGTCTGGTCAGTAATCAGAAGTTTAACTGCTTCAGACAGTTCGTAAGCAGATTTGGGAGCGACCAGAATTGCCGTTTGTTTATCCGTAAGATAATATGGTATCGATCCAACCCTTGTCGTTACAACCGGCGTACCATGCGACATCGCCTCCCAAAGGGTACGCGGAAATCCTTCCGACGATATGGAGGCTGTAAGATAAATGTCTGCATTTTTATAACATGAAAATAGTTCCGGCCCCAAAGGTTTAAAACCCAGGTAATGCACACAATCATCGATTCCATTTTCCAGTGCAAACGTCTTAAGCTCCTCTAGAATGGGATCGTTGCGGATCGGAGCACCCACCAAATCAAGGGTCACATCCACTCCCTGTGAGACCAACAAGGACACTGCCTCGACAATTTCAAACAGGCCCTTGGTACGGTCCATTCGTCCGGTATAAAGCAAACGATAGGGAGGCCCTTCACACGTATCATCCCGCTGGTGGAAATCCTCCAAGCGCAATGTAGTGGTTCTTATCTCAATTAATTGTCTGGAAATGGGTTCCAGATCCCGATATAGTTCCCGACTATTGACAAAGGTCAGGCATCTCCTGGCAATGTTCCGCTCTCCCCATTGATTCCACATTGCCCAGTAGCGGATGGCCTCCTTGCGCCAACGGGGCTGGGGTAGATTATCGATATTGGTCAGATAGTTGCCCACAAGCAACAAAACAACGGGCGTATGCCCGGCGGCTTCGGCCATCTGCGGCAGCAAGGGAGAAGGCCCTCGCAGAAAAACCACATTCAGTTTAGGCAGATATTCCCGCAAAGACCGTGTGAAAGCGCGGGCGTTGAACATAACGTTCAGCACCGATGAATGAGGCCCGATATCAACCAGTTCCACATTCGCGGCCTGGATGCGGTAATCGAGTGTATCGAGTTCACTTTCCCGTGGGGAATACAAGAAACAATAAATGCGTTCACACTGCGCGGCCAGGCTGTCGATAAAACAGCCCTGGGGACCGGCAGTATGGATACTCCCGTCGATGATTTTTGCAGGAATGTGATAGTAATAACCGATGGAAAGACCAGACATAAATCAGTACCTGTTATTTGTAATGCAACCTGTGATACGAGAGGATCAGCCACGCGTAAAATGAAATGCCGCCGGCAAATGGAAGTTTACCCAACACTGGCCTGCCTTGACCGGCAGGGGGAAAATTCATGTGTCAAGGACGGGCAGAACTATAAAAGTCCTGTGCTTGGCATTGGGCAATGGGGTGAGAGCGGGAACAATGTGCGTCGAAAACAGGATGTCTTCGCCAAAAGCCGCCCGCACCTCACGCTCCACCGCTCCCATATGTTCCCCTCCAAACCCATCGGACACGACCAAATACAACCTTAAGTCCCTGCCCTGCAAAACAAAACGAAACCTTCGAATGACCCTCAACCTGGCAAATGGCTTAAAGATATACGACGGCAGGTTTGCATTAATGCGCCTGCCATTGGGCAGCACGATCGGCTCCCCGGAACGTCCGCTGAGCACCTTAATCATCGGGTGCGATCTGCCACAATCACATCGCCCTTCCTTGAACTCCCCCTCATCCCCGATCCCATAATTTATCATCGGAAACGCCCGCAGCATCATGTCCGTCACCAGAAACTCCGCACCCGAGCCCGTCAATCCCCGCTTTCGCATCCATGTCGCTTCAGCCGTCACGTGCAGGTTCCCCGACGGACATTCGAATGCGCTCAATCCGCCCTCTGCACTCCCATAGATGTTCACGCAGTGTGTCCCAGTCACTTCCTCCATCAACTGACGTTGGTGCTCAAACAATGGCTCCGAGGTCAGGAATAACGCCTTCAGGCGCAGTTCCCGCAAGTCGATCCCGCGCTCATGAGCCAGAAAACAGAAATCGTACGTCGAGGACGGATACCCCATGAAATGCGTCGGCTTGTGAGCCTTGACCTTCTGATAATACTCTTCGAAGGTGTCCTTTCCCAGGTCGAATGCCGATACACGCACCCGATTGAAGACCCAATCCCGCAGTTTCACCTGGGTGCGGGCCAGTTTGTTCCAATGCAATCCAAACAGCAATGCATACGGTTCCCCGTTCTCCACCCCGTGCATCTTCATCGTCCGGATCGTCAGTGCATGTCGATATGCCCAGGCCTTCTGGTCGCACGGAAAAACGATCGGCGTCCCCGTGGACCCGGAGGTCTTGTCCGGGTGCGTCCGAAGTTTCCCAACGTTTCGCGCCGTCAAGCGCTCCGGCCTTTGGAGCACATCCTCTTTTTCCACCGCCGGCAGCCGCTCCATCAGCGCCTGCACATCCTCCCAGCCTTCCAACTTTTCGATCTGCTCTGCGTAAGGGACGTACATCTCCTGATAATACGGCACATTTCGAACTGCAAAGCGGATCTGCTCCTTCATCCTTTCCGCTTGGACGGCCCGCAACTGCTCCAAAGGCATAAACTCAGTGCGATAAACGTCTGCCAATGCAGTTGCCACAGGTTCACCCCGCAGGGCCTGCAACCCCAAATACAATTTATTAGCAAACCAGGCATTCATGGCTCACTCCACCCAGGTTATCAGAAAACGGTTCGATAAAATACAATGATTTCATCCCACATTCCTGCTCAAGCGTACACTATCTTTTCCACCTGCCCGACGACATTCTACTTACAGAACGCGGCAAGTAGGACAATTTCTTCTCCCTTTGAGGTGCAATATCGGGTGCAGTATTGGTCACAAATATATTGTATATGGCGCCATATCCCAGTGCAAACAAAGCCAGGGTATAGTAATTAATAGTGTCATGAAAGAATGAAAATTCAAAGAAAACTGGAATCCAAGCCAAAACGCTTAATCGAGTAACAGGGATGGCGCTTCCAGTTCGCATTATTTTTACAAAAGAAACCGCATAGAAAATAAAAAGTCCTCCAAAGGAAAAAATTCCAAACAGGCCTGTTTCGCCAAGAATCTGTAAGTAAAGAGAATGTGTATTATGCACATCGGAGCCCACGTAACGGATATGCCCATACTGGTCGACCACCGGAGCGCTTTGGCCGTACTCATAGAACCTGAAATTCCCAAAACCTCCCCCGGTGAGCGGGTAATCCTGGAACATTAGCCAGGCTTTTTTGGTAAACGAAACACGTAACATTGCCGACCCATCTGCGGCCGGGTCCAAAAGAAGTTCCAAGCGCCGATGAATTGACGGGGGCAATAGTGCGTTGGAATACAGGTACCACACCAACAACAGTCCAGCTCCAAGAATTACAACCAGCCGCGTAAACGAATTGCCCCACCTGCGGCCAACCGAAGTAAGCGCCAGGGCGCTAATGGGCGCCACCATCAAGCCAATCAATGCCGCGCGGCTTCCAAGATACAACAGCTCGACCAGCAAAGACAGGGAAATCACAGCCAACAGCATAATGCGCTTGAAACGCGAGACCTGATCGCTTGCGACCCATGACCACACGATAGCCGAAGTCATTGCCAACTGGAACCCAAGATCGTTGAGAGACAAGCGCAATGGGCCAATTCGTCCCGTGGCCTGGGGCAGAAACAATTCATTTCCGAACAAAAAGATGTACACATCAACAAATAACAACAGTATGGTACAAACACTCGTGAAATACGTCAGATAACGGTCTTCCTTGAGGGCCATACCCACGAAGGGGACCATAATCCACAGCGCAGCCAGGGCAATGCTACGCTGCAAGGTATCCAACGCACGAACCGCGTAGATTTGGGAGATCACCAGCGCAAATCCTACAGCCAGGAACCAGGCCCATCCAGACGGTAAATGGCGGGCCTTTAGCTGTGAAAAACCCCACACCCCCACACCCCCAACCAACAGCACAAAAGTCGGAATCGGCCCGATGTTTGGCGCCAACCCCGGGAAAAAACCCCAAAGGGCCAGTAACGTCAATGCAACATATGCCATCATATTACAAAAAAATCCTTTTTGACCGTCTGTTGGGTGGGATGAACAGGTTCCACCCCCATCCCGCCCAATTTCCTACCACCCAAGGAAGGTTTCGCCAGCGGCCCACGAAAATATTACTTAGGGTTATCCGTACCAGATCGAAAAATTGAAAAACCAAATAAGTCATATACCGCGCCCAACTGGGCCGAGGATCGCACTCTCGCAAAATGATTGCCTTGTTCCGCATGGACAGTATACCCTGAAGCCAGGGCGATTTCCGCACTCCCCCGGAGACATGGTCATGCTGCAGGCGCGCCTGTCCCAACACTCCAATTGGATAATGTTGTGAAATACGCAAGGTCAAATGTTTGTCCTCTCCGCCAAAGCGGAAATTTGAGTCTGGTCTGACCTGGATAAGCGTCTGACGGCGGAACATGGCAGCGCCAGCGGGAACAAATTCGCTCCGATAGATTCCTTCAAAAGGCTTTAAGGTACTAAGTTCCAGGAAATCTCCACAATACAGCCAACGGCCGGGTTTCAATTCGCCGTCATAGATTCCCGATTTACGATAAAGTTTCTGGTACTTGAAAAAATCCCGTCCATACTCATTGGTGATATAAGCGCTGACCGCACCATAGGCCTCTCCGTCAGAAGAAAGCAGAAACGTTTCCATTTTTTCCAGGCAATCCGGTTCCAGCAAAACATCATCGTCCAACATGCAGATAAAATCTGCATTCGTGTTGTCAATACCCACATTACGCTGCAAGGTCAAGCCAAGATCACTTTTTACACGGCGCAAACTATTGGGAAACTGGGCCTGCCACGCTGAGACCACAGACTGGGTTTCATCATCCTGCGAGGCATCCACAATCAGGATTTCATCCGGCCTACGAATCTGCACAGCCAGGTTCTCTAATAAGCGCGCAACCATCGCAGGGCGGCGGGCGGTTGGCACACATACGCATAATTCAGCCATATCCAGCCTTCATCCCATAAAATTTTTATGCCCGACCCCGTTCCGGGGGTAAATCATAATGATCAGAAAAAACCTTATTGTAGATGCGCCACATATCCCGCATGGTGGCAAGAATATTAGGCAGAGAAGTCGAGGCTCCTGTCCCGAACGCCCGGGGAAAAGTTTGAATCCCCACTTCCCCAATCCGATAGCCTTTGAGCATTAACTTCGTGGCCATTTCGGCGCCAATGAATGGACTATTCGATTCGAGCTCAATGGCCTGGATGGCAGACTTTCGTATCAGGCGAATTCCGGTCGATACGTCTCGAAAAGGGGTTCGAAACATCCAGCGCAATAAAATATTGTAAACCCAGGAAATAAAAATACGCATATTGGAATATAGTTTCTTGTAGCGAAACGTAATGATCAGGTCGTAATATTCCTTCAACTTCAGTAATTTATGAAAATCATAGATGTCATATTCATCGTCGCCATCGATCATGCAAATGTACTCAAATTTACAGGCAGCCAACCCGGATTGGAGCGCCGCACCATACCCCAGATTTTTAGGATGATGGATCACGTGGATACACGAATATTCCTGTGCCAACATATCCGCAATTTCTCCCGACCTGTCCGGGGAACCGTCATCCACGATGATGATTTCGTATTCGGTATCCACTTCCGCCAGGAATCGCAAGGCCTTTTCCGCCACCAAACGCACCGTGCCCTCATCCCCATATACAGGAAAAAACAGGCTAATAGACATCGAAAATTTTGCCTTCCATCTTTGCTTAGAAATTCAGGCGCTTATACAGTTGCCAGGGAATCATCCTGATAACCCAATTTATAAAGCGCCAATAACGAGGATAATACATAACACCAGTGTCCCGGGCTATATTGGCCAGCACAACCCGGCTCAACCGGTCAGGATCAGCCTTGGGCAGCAAGGTGCGAATCCCGAAAGCCATCTGCGTATTCATATACCCGAGAACGTAAAACTGGACATTCAGGTCGGTGTTGGAGAAGGCATGGCGCAGGCTTTCAAAGAAACTTTCCAGCGCCCGCTTCGCCGCGGCATAGGCTACATTCCTCCCCCTTCCGCGCATCGCAGCCACGCTTCCAAAACCCACGATCACGGCTGGATGTCCCTGCAGCAAGGGCAAAAGTCGTTGGATAACGGAGGCCATCGAAAGGTAGTTGACACGGGTCAATCGGTCGATTTCCCCGGAAGCGGCATGCGCCGTATCATCCGGCGAGACCGTGCCAGCCGGGAGCAGCAAGCCGTGCAGGCCGCCCAAATCCCCGGCAGCCTGCTCAATTTGTCGCAGGGCTGTTTCATCGATTCGGGCCAGATCCATCACCACAGTTTCCACCCGGACCCCGCAGCGGATGCGCAGGTCCGAGGCTGTCGCTTCCAGGTCGCGCGCATCCGAGGCGGCCACCACCAGGTTGTGGCCCGCCCTGGCAAATTGATAAGCGAGCGCCCGGCCGACGCCAGCGGAGGCTCCCACGATAACGTAATTCATAGCCCAAGCCTCTGGGACAGCTCGGAGCGATAGAGGCGCGCCGGGTCATAATCATGCAACGCCTGGCGAAACGCTTCATATTCTGGATAGCTTCTGCGCACCATTTCACCCGGAAGGCGGGAATCTTTGATGATATGCGGAATGCCTCCCGAGGCGATCACCAGTTCATCCAACAGGGGCAGAAATTCCAGGGTGGAGGCGGAACGGATCAAATTAAGCGTGGTGCAAATGCCGTCCCGCTCGAAGCGCAGGTATTTTTGCCGTCCCCGAAAGGCCTTGAGCGACATCATCAGGGCAGGCGGCCTCTTTTTTAGGATGAGGCGCTGAAGTTCCTGCAAGAACCCTTCGGCTTGATCGAGCGGAACCAAAGTCTGATATTCGGCCAGTCCGCGTTTGCCGAAAAGGTAGAAATAGATCGTCTTCTTCGCAAAGGGAAAAAGCGACGCAAAGAGGGTGATCTGCTGGCGCGCGGGCAGCATCGCTTCCATGGTCCAATATGCGGTATTGAACATCCTGGATATCAACCCGCCCTGCCAGGCCGAGACCGGCAAAAGCGCCCGTTTTTCCGAGGTCATTTTCTGATAGGTATCGGCGCCCCCCTTCCGGGAAACGCTCCCGGGAACGAAATCACCTGAATACACAAATCCCCGCCCAAACGTGCGCGCCGCCGGCACGGCATCGGCAAAGGTGTACGCAAAGGCATTGGTATCTGACAATTCCCGCAAAACGCGAGCCGCCTCCACCAGACTCCCCACCGCTGTCCGTTGCCTGGTTAACTGGCTGCCCGGCAAGGTCTCCAGCCGCAAGGTCGCAGACAGGATCACGCCGGTCAAGCCATATCCACCGCAGGTGAGTTCGAACACATGGGGATTCGCGCTGCGAGACACACGCGTCACGCCGTTTGCAGGGTGAAACAGCGCAATCTCCTCGACAAAATTGATGAATGCGCCATTCCTGGCAGGGTTCTTGCCATGCACATTGGCGGCAATGCAGCCGCCCACCATGATGCCCGGGTAGCCAGGCACAACCGGCAGCCATAAGCCCTGGGGCATCGTAATCCCGATCAAGTCGCCCAAAGTGATGCCGGCCTCAACTTCAATGAGACGCTCTTGCGGAACAAATCGGATCACACGGTTGAACGAGCCCATCTCCTGGGTCACGCCCTCGGCCCCGAAACTGGCCGCCGCGTAGGAATATCCGCCGCCGCGCGCGATCCTGGCATACCCGCCCGCATCGGCATCCACCAGCATGCGATAGCGATCCGGTTGTTGATATTGCGTCTTTATGGAATAGCCCCCATCGAAGGAGACATATACTTTTTCAGCCATACTGTGAGTCAAAGTTCTCTCCTGGAGATTGCAGCCTCTTCCAACATATCCATGACGTCACCCTAACGCCAGTTGCGGCAGGTGTACTGCCTGAGTTCATCAAGGCTAAACGTTTTCGCGGGCTTTTCAGGAACGCCGGTGACGATGGCGGACAGCGACCCGCCGGTCAGGTTGAAAACACTGCGGGTCAGGGAAAAGACGAGAAAGACCAGGACGGTCAGGCGGACGACCAGCATCCTGGTCCCAGGCTGCTTGATTTTATCCGCCAGCCATTGCAAGCCCAGAACCGACCCGAAGGCCAGGAACACGGTCGAGTAATACATCATGATCGGGTGGATATACGCCACCTGTATCCCCGCCTGCGAGGGCAGGCCCCAGGACAGGAAGACCAACAACAGCGCCCCCGTCCCCACCGTCTGCAATCCCTGCGGCTGGCGGGCTGCCTGACCGCGTTCCCGAACCCAGCGAAGAATTACCTCCCCCAGGGCGGCCACGGCGAGCAAGATGCTAATGGGAGAGAAATGGGTCACATAACGGCCGGCTTCGCGAATGAAAAAACTGACCAGGCTGATGGATCCGCCTCCATTTGTATCGGCCTCGCGGTTGGAAAAACGATACGCAATACGGTCGACAAACCATTGGAGCGAGCCCGGCAGTTGGGCAATATGCACGGCGCTGACCAGGGCGCCTGCCAGCACGAAGCCAAAGAAGACCGATATGCCCGATATCCTCTGACGGCGGGACAGCCCGGGGTGCAGCAACAGGTGGACAAAGACACAAGGCAGGATCGAGAGGATGATATAGGAATTCCAAAATCCCAGCAGGTAGATGACACCAGCCCAGGCCAGCCATTTGGTCTCCGCTGTTTCCAGGTAGTTGGTGACACACAGGTAGGCCAGCACCGCAAACCCCAACGTGATGGCCAGTTGATCGTTCCATGCGGAGAAGATCAGGATCATGGGCGAGAGGGTAAACAGGAGCAGCCAACTGCGCGCCTGTCCTTTAAGATATTTGACCGCCAGCGCCAGGCTGGCATACAAATAAATCAGGCCATAAATGAACGGCCCGATGCGCAGCGCCTGCCAGCTTTGCGCCCCCAATGCATAGACACCGGACAAAAACAGGTGATACAGCGGGGGGGCCATCACGTACACTTCACAATCCCCCATTTGCACACCGCTCTCGATGCCCTCGGCGCTCAAATTGAAGCCCCGGGTTACATCCAGGCCAAGCTCATAATGGGAACTGGCCCAAGCGAACACCTGCGCGTCCTTCCAGGAGGCGCCCGGTTTGAACCACCCGATCATCGCCATCCCGGTGTACAACAAGATCACTACAATGAAACTTATTTTCGTGGAACGCTCAAGTTCCCGCCACATTACCTTTGTAGGCCAAATCATTGAGACCTCCTGGACCCCAACCAATTTTCAATCGCTTCCACCATCTCGGCCGAACGGGCCTCCACGGTGTTGCCGCGCGCCAATTCCAGGCCCCGCGCGCAAATGGCGCGGCGAAGCCGTTCGTCGGTGCGAAGAAGCTCGATCTTTCCGCACAAATCCTGTTCGTTGCCAGGCTCGAAAAATAACAAATCCTTCCGGTCACGGAAGGCCCTGCCCTGCCCCCCGACGGGGGTGGTCACCACCGGGCAGCCCTGAGACATGGCCTCCCAAACGCTGCGGGAGATATTCTCCGCCAGGGTGGGAAGCACAAACACATCGGCTTTCAAATAATGCTCCCAGAGGAACGACGGCGGCACGTAGCCCCCAAATTGAACCGCATCGGCCAGGCCGTCTGCGCCGGCCAGCTGCCGCAGCCTGGCCTCATAGGCCGGGTCCCCGCTGCCCAGGATGAGTAACTCATACCTCTTTCCGTCGCGGTTCAATATCGCCAGCGCGCGCAGTAAATCCTCGATCCCTTTCAGCGGGTCCAACCTGCCGACGTACAGCAGACGATACGGCTGGGAATTCTGGAAACGGGGCGCGGGCTGCTCCAGAACCACGGAGCGGGGCAGGGTGGTCGTGCGGGTCAGTAAAATATTCCGCGCGAACGGACGCCAGCGATCCAACAGCATCTCATTGTTCACAAACACCAGGGCGGACCGCATGGCCTGGCGAAGCTGGGCATCGAAAAAGCGGGCGCGCCAATAGGTCAACGAGGAACGGGGAGCCTGCAAGGATGTGGTGTAGTCCCCGCCCAGCAGCAGAACCTTGGGCGTCCTTCCGCTCCAAAATCGGATCACAGGCGCCCTGCGGGCCGGTTCGCGGATCAGAATGAAATCCCATCCGCGCCCCGAAATATTGCGCGGGATGGCCACGAAACGGCGCAAAGCCGCCAAACGCCCCGTGTAGGGACCTAGAGCACAGAACCCGATATTGGGGGCCGATACATAGAAGTCCGTCTGGCCTTCGAAGCCCTCCACCGCGACGGATGTCTTTTCATCCAGCAGCAAGTCGAGATGCTCCAATCGCCTGGAAAGGGCCTCCACAAAATTGCCGAACTGGCCGCGAATCCAGACCCCATCCCTGTCCTGAACCGCACACCCGGTAAAGTGAAAGGCGCCCCGCAAGGTCACAGTATGTCTCCGATCAATGCGCGTTTCTCAGCAACTGCCCGCCCAATTCCGCGGCTGAATCGGTGCGGGCGTGGAATACACGCAGCCAGATCTCGAGCACGAACAGGCTGAAGAGCTGGCGGTCGAGGCGGTGATTGGCGCGCAGTCCATGCATCTGGAGATAGCGGCGAACCCCATCCGGGTCGATCAGGCCCATCTGCGCGGCCACGCCATCGCGGGTCAACTCCAGCAGCATTTTGCCCCAGCCCTCCAGGAAGTACTGTTCCACCGGGATGGAAAAGCCTTTTTTCTGGCTGTACACCACTTCGGGCGGGTTATGGCGCGCAGCCAGACGCTTCAACAAGCCCTTGCTGTGTTCATCCGGCAGCCAGATTTCCCAGGGCAGCCTGGCCGCAATTTCGATCAGGCGGTAATCGAGGAAAGGCGCGCGCGACTCGAGCGAATAGTGCATGGTGGACGTATCCACCTTGAGCAGGAAATCATCCACCAGGCGGGTCTTGATCTCGACCCCCAGAACGCCCTCCCACCAATCCTTGTACCGGACCTGGCCGAGGGCCTCGATCAATCTGGCGCCCGGCCGGCGGCGGGAGACGGACCCAAGGCGTGGACCATACAGCAGGTCCCTGACCTGGTAGGGGGTGGCTTCCCACGCGCCCAGATAATTTTCGATGCCGGCCGCAGCCATGAGTTTTGCGCCGCTGGCATGGATGCGGGAAAGGCGCACCCAGGACGTGATGCGCTGGCGGGACAAAAACGTCAGGGCAGGTCCCAGCGCGCGCCACAGATTCCCCAACTTTCCCTGCCGAAGTTCCTGCGCTGCTTTCGCCTGGCGCGGCTTTCCATAGCCATCGAAGCCTTCGTCGCCGCCATCCCCGGTCAGGACCACGGTCATGTGCTTGCGGGCCGCCTGCGCCACGGCCGAGACGGGGATCAATGAACTATCACCCAGGGGTTCAATGCCCGCCAGCAGACTGGGCAGCGTTTGGATGCAGGTGGTATCCAGGGGGACTTCGATGTGGTGCAGGCCGTGAGTCCTGGCCACCTTGCGGGCATTATCGGCTTCGTTTCGCAGGTCATTGCCCGGGATCGTCACCGTCACTCCCACCAGGTCCGGCTTCTCCCGGGCGGCCAGGGCGGCCACATAACCGGAGTCCACCCCGCCGCTCAGGAACACGCCCACGGGCACGTCCGCCTCCAACTGCTCCCGGACGGCGGAGGCCAGCGTATCCTCCACCAGCCGTTCCGCCTCCGGCAGGGTGATGTCCAACTTTTCACGGTAATCCAGTTCCCAATACGGGGCCACGCGCAGGCCATTGCGATCAAAGACCAGGTAATGCGCGGGCGGCAGTTTCTCCACTCCCTGATAGATGCTCTCGGTAAAGGGGATGTATTCGTAGGCCAGCAGGCTGGCCACCGCGGCAGGGTTGATCTCCTGCTGATCCAGCGCCGGGCGCAACGCGGCCAGGTTGGAGGCAAAGGCCAGGCGGTTGCCTTGCCGATAATAATAGAGGGGCTTCTCACCCATGCGGTCGCGGCTGATGTAAAGCGCCTGCCGCTCAGAATCCCAAATGGCAAAGGCCCACATCCCCCGGCAGCGGGCGGAGATCCCGGTTCCCCATTCCTGATACCCGTGCAACAGCGTTTCCGTGTCGCTTCGGGAGGCATAGGAGTGGCCCTGTGCTTCGAGTTCGCGGCGCAGGTCGCGGTGATTGTAGATTTCCCCGTTGAATACCGTCCACAAGCGGCGGTTCTTCGTAGTCATGGGCTGGTTGCCGGCCGGGGACAGATCCAGGATCGACAGGCGGCGGTGTCCCAGCACGGCGTGAGGCAGCGCCTCCAGGCCCTCCGCATCCGGGCCGCGATAGGACATGGCATCGCACATGGATTTGACCAGGCGCGGGTCGATGGGGTGGTCGGAAAGATCGATGATGCCGGCAATTCCACACATAGAATCAGTTCCTGGGATGGAGATCTGTGACTTGTTCGAATATCGCTTCGAGGCGCGGCAAAATGGCGCGGACAGAATAGGCCTCTTCGATGCGCTGCCGGGCCGCCTCCCCAAGCTGACGGCGCAGGGCAGGGTTGCGGATCAGGCGCTCCAAAGCATCCACCCACTCCTGCGACTCGCCCGCCAGGCAGCCTGTCTGTTCCTGTTGAATAATTTCCCGGTTGGCCCCGACCGGCGAGGCCACCGAAGGGGCCCCCACGGCGCCATATAGCAGAAGTTTGGCGCCGCATTTTCCACGATCGAAGGGGGAATCGCCCAACGGCATCAGGCCGATGTCGATCTGCTGGTGGTCGCGAACCTCGGACTGCGCGCTCCAGGGGATGAAGCGCGATTGTACGCCCGGTATTTCGGGCGGTTGAAGATCCGAGATGACCACAAATTCGAACTCGACCCGCCTGGCAAGCTCGACCAGGATGTCTTTGAGCAGGGGCAGGTGATGCAGGGTTGAATCACGCGACCCGGACCAGCCCACGCGCACCGGGCCAGGCGCGCGATCTGCCGCAGGCACAAACTTATCCGTATCGACCACCGTGGGAATGATCGTGACATTGGAATTGTGCTGTCGGGCAAAATCGGCCAGGAATTGATTACCGGGCGTGACCCAGGCGCTGTGCTGAATGATCTCTGCAATCTTTTTTTCGTTAATGCCCAGATGAATGGCATCATCGAAATCGAAAACCAGGCGCGGGTTGACGCGCTGCAACCTTCTTTCGAGCGCCAGGAGCCAATGTTCCGGCACGAAGGAGCGGTTCATCATCACCACGTCATAGCGGCCGGCTGACTGGATGGCTGGCAGGCAGCTCAGGACCCGCAGCGTCGAACCGAGATAGTAGAGGCCCCAACGCAAGGCCCGCAGGGAGACCTGCGGAGGGTGCCAGTAATAGGCTGGAAACGGCGAGAAGGTGCTCACCTGATGGCCGCGGGCGCGCAGGTACGGCACAAATTGATGAATGCGATAGCGGCTGGCTGGGGCAACCTCATCCCCCGCCACAAGTAAAAGCCGCAAATGGTTCGATTTCAAATGCTCACCGACACAGGCATCTCAAACGCGGGCAGGCAGAAAACGGTGCAGAATGGCGCGGCCGGACTCGCGGAGCTTCACCACCAGCCTGGCGGGAGACCTCCACGCGCTTTTCAATTCCCGGAAGAACTGGCCCCACGACAGGTCATGATTGCGGCCCAGGTAGCCGATATAACGCGAAAATAGCCGGTCCAGGCAGTCGTACACCCTGGCGTACATGGCCGCATCCGCGTTTTCCCTGGCCGCAAAGGTCAGCACGCTCCGGCCCAACTCCCAAAGATGGCGGCTGGGCTGGCTGGATACCTTTTTGGTTTCGTTTGCGCTGTGGAAGCGGCACGACCCCAACAGCTCGGGGGTGTACAGCACCTCCCCCCGCATCGCCAGGCGCAGCCACAGGATCCAGTCACAAAAGATCGAATCCTCGATGCCCAGTTCCACCACCCAATCCCGCCTGGCCAGGGACGCGGATAAATTCGTCAGGTTCTGGGCGCTCGACAGGGACTGGAGGATGTATTCGCGGCCGTTTAGTTTTGGGGGAAAATCCATCACGCTCTGGCCCTGGCGATTCCCGATGAAGCGGACACCCGAGTGGGCAAAGGCCGCCGTTGGCTCCCCTTCCAGGGAACGGACCGCCCACTCGAGAAAGCCCGGGGCGAGCAGATCATCGCTGCCTAGCAGCAAAAAGTACTTTCCCCGGCTTTCGGCCAACACGCGCCGAAAATTTCCCACCCAGCCCTTGTTGGCAGGATTACGGAAGGAACGCACACGCGGATCATGGAAAGATGAGAGCACCTGCGGCGTGTCGTCCGTCGAGGTGTCGTCCACGACCACCACTTCGAAATCCGTGAAGGTCTGTGCCAGCACGCTGGCGAGGGTCTCCGGAAGATAGGAGGCTTGATTATAGGTCGGGATCCCGATGGAAACCAGGGGGGCCATTATTTGCCTCCCTTCGGGTTCAGGTAGCGGGAGATCTTGCGCCCGACCACGCTCGCCCAATAATCCAGATTTCGCAAGTCCAGTTCCACCTGCTGTTTCTCCAACTGCTGTTGGGCAAAGACCAATTTGCGCTGCAATGATCCGATTTCGGCATCCGAGAAGAGCGGGTGGCCCGGATACAGGCGCGCCAGGTCGAAGTGTCCGGAGGGCAGGGCGTGCCCGCCAAACTCCAGCGGGATCATTCGATCGGGGAAGACGAGCGGACTTTGGTCGGCCCTGGCCTTTCGGCCAATTGCGATCATTTCGTTCATCAAACCGGCCAGGCGCGGCCCGGCCGGCGTGCGGCATTCCAGGCAGTTGTGCAGAATTTCATCCTGAAAGATCAAGCGCCTGGCGGCAGGCTCGCTCAATTCATCCAGGAGCGGCTCCAGGTGCTCCCTGACGCTGACCGTCCAGGCCGTCGGGACGTAAGCGGGGTTGTTGAAATAATCCAGCATGGCCGTGGGCAGGCCGGCCAGCATGGCCTCGAGGATGACCGTGGAGGCGGTCGTCAACACGGCATCGGCCTGGGCCAGGACCTGGCGCAGGGGCCGTCCGCGCAATTCGGGGAAGCGGTCATGCAGGCCCAGCTTCTCATCCAGGCCGCGGCGCACCCGCCAGATCGGCTCCCACCCCTCCTGCCGGGACAAGGCCTCCTGCACATCCAACAGCGACCGTTCCACCACGGCCACCTGTTCGGGCGTAAAGCCCGGGGTGTTGGCGGTCATCACCAGCAGGCGCTTCGGCCCTTCGTGGGGAGTGCGCGCTACCGGGTCGGACAGGTAATGGTCAAAGCGCGCCGCGCCGACGATCTCGCACTTGCCCACGTTGCCCCAGGATTCCAGGGTGCGGGCGCTCTGCCAGCCCAGGCAGGCGATCTTGTCGGTCGTTATGGGCTGGTTGTAGGCGATCCCGCCCCCGGCCCCAAAGCGCGGGCTCTCCCATTGCAGCCTCCATTCGATGATCCCATCCATGATGTAGAGGGAGGGGATGTTCAAACGCCTGGCTTCCTCGATGCAAGCCGCCGATTCGTACCAATCGCAGGTCGGTGTCAGTAGAATATCGGGGCTGGCATTGCGCACCACTTCGGCGTTCCAGGTGGCGACTTCCACCAGGTCAAAGTTCGGATGGGCCAGCAGCGGCTCATAATGATGATGTTGGTCGCGGGAAAGCGCCAGCACTTTGGCTTTTTGATCAACAATTTGCATGTTTCGACAATTCTCGTTGAGGTTTCTACTTCTTCTTCTCTTGGGGAGTTAAGGCAGCGACTACCCCGTTATGGGGGTCTGCCCTGCCTGCCCGCGCAGGAGCAGGTCACAGATTTCGCGGACAGCCCCATGCCCGCCCGCCCTTTGGGTGACGTACACAACGGCCTCCCGTATGGCCCAATTTGCATCGGCAGGAGCGCAGGGAAGCCCCACCGCTTTCAGAACGGGCAAATCCACCAGGTCGTCCCCCATATAGCACACCTCGTGCAGTTCGATCCGGTATTTCGCGCAGACGGCGTTCAAACAATCCAGCTTGTCGTCCACTCCGACGTACACATCCGGGATGCCCAACTGGATGCAGCGATGCTGGACGGTGCGACTGCGTCCGGAGGAAATGACCGCCACCCGCACGCCCGCCTGCATGACCGCCTTTAATCCAGCGCCATCGTGTATGTGGAAGCGCCGAAACTCCCCGCCGTCTTCGAGGATGTACACCCCCCCGTCGGTCAGCACGCCGTCGGAATCCAGGGCCAGCAGGCGGACATTTCCCATTTTTGCCTGGACGTCCTGTGAAGGCAGGGTCATTCGCAATACCCCCGGCCCACGTGCCATACATCCAGCAGCATCTTCAGGAAGGCGGGCATTTCAGAGAGCGGGATCATGTTGGGACCGTCGCTCAAAGCCTCCGCGGGATTGGGATGGGTCTCGATAAAGAAACCATCCACGCCGGCGGCCGCCGCGGCCCGCGCCAGGTAGGGAGCGAATTCCCGCTGGCCGCCCGAGACGCCCCCCAGGCCCCCGGGGGTCTGCACGCTGTGGGTCACGTCGAAAATCACGGGGGAAAACTGGCGCAGCACCGGCAGGGAACGCATATCCACCACAAGGTTATGATACCCGAACGAACTGCCCCTTTCGGTCAGAAAAACCTTTTCATTACCTGCAGCCCGCACCTTGTCGACCGCAAAACGCATGTCTTCCGGGGCCATGAACTGACCCTTTTTGATGTTCACTGCGCGGCCCGAATGTCCGGCAGCCAGCAAAAGATCGGTCTGGCGGCACAAGAAGGCGGGGATTTGCAACACGTCTGCGACCTCGGCCACCTGCGGAACCTGGCTGCTCTCGTGAACATCCGTGAGAACAGGCACTCCGATATCTGCCCGCACTTTTGCCAGGATGTTCATCGCCTCATCGAACCCGATGGAGCGGAAGGAACCCTGTGAAGTGCGGTTCGCCTTGTCGAACGAGGACTTGAAGATGTAACCGATTCCAAGGCTTTCGGTCAATTGCTTCATTTGCCCGGCGGTGCGCAGACAGACATCCAGGGACTCGATCGCGCACGGCCCGGCAATCAATAGCATCCTTTCGCCCCCGAGCACCAGACCGGGCAAAAGTTCAACGGGAGACAACCATTGTTTTTTCATCGCAGATCCACCTGATAAATATCATGAATACGTATCAACCCCAAACATTTGTTGTCGGCATCCACCACCGGCAGCACCGAAATTTGGGAGGCGCGCTTTTCCATTTTATCGACCGCCAGCGCCAAAGGAACGGATGGCAGGATCGTGACCGGCTTCGAAACCATCACCTGCTCCGCCCGCAAGCTTCGAATATCATCGTATTTCTGGAAGGCCCGCCGCACGTCCCCGTCGGTGATGATCCCATCCAGGTGGTGGCTGTCATCCAGCACGCAGGCCGCCCCCAGCGGGTAGCGCGTCATTTCGATGACAACATCCTTCAACGGCGTGGATGGGCGGACCGTCGCGATATTGTCCAGAACATGCATGACGTCAGAAACCTGGAGCAGCAGGTTCCGTCCCAACTGTCCCCCGGGGTGAAAACGGGCAAAGTCCTGCGCCTGGAAATTCCGCTTGGTCATGAGCGCTGCCGCCAGCGCGTCCCCGAGGGATAATGCAACCGCCACGCTCGCTGTTGGCGCAAGATTCAGCGGGTCGGCCTCACACTCCACGCTGCCATCCAGGACAACGTCCACCTCGCGGGAAAGGGTCGAGTTCAGATTTCCCAGGATGCCGATCAGGGGGGAATGAAACTCGCGCAGTATGGGGATCAAGCGCACCAGTTCGGCCGTGGAGCCGCTTTTCGAAATCAGGATGGTGGGATCGCCCGGGGTGTAGACTCCCAGGTCGCCATGCACCGCCTCAGCCGGATGCAAAAAAACGGATGGGGAGCCCGTGCTGGAAAAGGTGGCGGCAATTTTTTGGGCTACATACCCCGATTTGCCCATGCCGCTGACGATGATCTTCCCGGAATGATTGGAAAGCGCCTCGACCGCCTGCAAAAATTTGCCATCCAATCGCATCGAGGCAGCCCGGATGGCATCGGCCTCTATTTCCATGGCGGCACGCGCTTTCCCGATGAGCAGGCCTTCGGGATCGTTCGATGCGGTATGGTTCTGTTTTTGTTTGCTCATCTGGGTGTCCATCCCAATTGTTCGAAAAATTGTCCGACTTTTTGGAATTGCGCCGTCAATTCCCCCCTCAAGTCCGCATCCAAAACAGCGAACCAAAAGATCAGGGCGCTTATGATCCCCACCGCGGCTGACAAGAGGATATGTACGATCATGTTCAACCCGTCACCGAAATACAGGCGTATCGATATGGTCAACAGGAACATGAAGGCCGTAAAGGCAGCCAGGCGGAAACCGTCGGTTTTCAGGAATAACCGATAGGGACGCCCAAACATTTTTGAAGTCAAATAGGGCAGGTACCAGTTGGATGTCAGAACACCTGCAATGGCAGTGGAAAAAACTATGCCAATCACGCCGATCCAGCGCGCCAGCAAAACGGCAATGGTAATGTTCAAAAACCCTTCGAGCAGGCGGCTCAACGTCTGGGGGCGCACGACCAGGTTCGCCGACAATATGGCCCGGTTCGGCAGGACCCAGGCATGGATAATCACGTTCAAGGCCAGGGCAGCGTCCAGCCAGAGTCCGCCATAATTGGCCGGGCCAACCCACCACTGGATAAAAACGCCGTTGAATGACAGCAGGCCGGACGCAATGATCACGGATATGCCGGTCGACAGCACAAAGATCTGGTGGTAACGGGTATAAGCCTCCTCGAACTTTCCGGAGCCAAACAATTTCCCCAGCATCGGCCTGGCATTATTGGTCAACTGCTGTATCATGCCGCCGAACAGCACATATAATCTCCCGGTAAGGGTCAGCATGGTCACCAATTCGACAGAAATGACCTTGGCTGTGACAATGCGGTCCAGGCTGGTGATCACGATGCCGGCCAGGCCGCCCAGGCTGAACCAGATGCCCAGGGTGCCCGTATCCTTTAGAAGATCCCAGGTAAACCATTTTCTGTGGATTCGAAGGTTCGGCAGCATTTTCCGAACGCGAATCGCAGATAAAAGCGACGTGATGATCGTACTCGCCAGGTTGGCAAGCGCCAGGGAAATGACCTTCCAACCCATCAGCAGAAAGACAACCGTCAGGCCCGTGCGAATCACGAGGAGCAATAATTTAATAAGGTTGTCCACATGCATCTGTTGATTGGCCACCAACAGGGAGGAAAAAATCTGCATGAACATATTGACGACCACGCCAATCACCAATAACAAAGCCACCCAAATCGACTGTTGGACGAGTTCGGGATTGATCTCAAAAAAGAAGGGGAACAAAAAGGCTACCACCCCTCCCACAAGAAGCATCACAAACGAGACAATGTTTTGGGTAAAAAATGCCGTGCTGGCCAGGCGGTTCAATTTTTCATCATCCGGCCTGCCCGTCAACTGGGCCGCCTGCACGTTCAACCCGGAGGATATGCCGATGTCCAGCAGGCTCAACCACATGAGCATGTCGCTGGCCAATGCAAATATCGCATATTCCTCGCGGGTAAGGAAGCGGAGGGTGAAAGGGGTCAGCCACAACCCAACCAGGGTGGTGACAAACGTAACAGTGTATCCCGACAGCACTCCGAAGAAGTATTTTTGGGTACCAGACATTCTATTCCGGTCAAAAGTACAGGCTACATAAAATATGCAAAATGAAAATTTCCAAGCCAGGCTTGATGGTTATCCAGCCGCAAGTCCGCAAAATTCAGGGGAACGCCGCGCAGGCAGATCCGTCATCGACAAAACCCGGCGCGGCGCATCACAGAGGAAGGCTATCTCAAAAACTCGTCTTCGTAAAATTTTCGGCTGTCATCGATCATCAACCGGTGGGAAAGCAGCAGTTCCTTCAACTCCGGGGCAGGCATGACGTAATTGGCGGAACTGTATTCATCCGTCAGGGCCGGCTGAACCCCCTCCCCGACCGATATTTCGGGGAGATTGGGCAGGATCACAAAATATCGGCCGCGCTCAATGGTGCGGTATCGTTCCTCTTCCGATACCAGGATTTCGTGGATCTTCTCACCGGGCCGAATTCCCATCACGACGGTCTCGATGGGCCGCTCCCCGATCAGCAGGGCCGCAATATCGGTGACCCTGGCAGACGGGACCCGCGGAATATACGTTTCCCCGCGCCGCGCCTCGCAGACAGCGGCGAGCACCGTGTCAACCGCTTGATCGAGGCTCAACAGGAAGCGCGTCATGTCCGTCGTCGTAATGGTCACGGGGCCGCCGTGTTTGATCTGCTCATGAAATAACGGGATGACCGAACCCCTGGAGGCCAGCACATTCCCATAGCGAACGCAGGCAAAGCGCGTGTTGGGGCAGCGCATATTGGCCTGGATAAAAACCCGTTCCTGTAACGCCTTGGTCATCCCCATGACGTTCACCGGTTTGCAGGCCTTATCCGTCGAGATGCCAACCACGATTTCGACCGGCAGGTCGTGTTCCTGAATGGCCCGCACAATATTTTCGGGGCCGATAATATTGGTCAGCACCGCCTGGTGTGGAAAATATTCACAAGCCGGCACCTGCTTGAGCGCAGCGGCATTGAATACCACGTCCACATCCTTCAATGCCGAAGCGAGGCTGTGAAAATCCCGCACATCGCCAATTCGATAGTCGAGTAAATCCGCGTATTTGCGGTGGGCTTCGGCGCCGTCCTGCCTGGCCTTCTTCAAATAATCGACCCGCATCGCATGTTGCTTGGCTTCATCGCGCGAAAAGACGATGATCTTTTGAGGCATGCCCAATTCACCCGACAACAGGCGGCGAATTAATACCTTACCCAGCGACCCCGTGCCGCCGGTGACCAGAATACGTTTGTTCTCCAGGGTATACATGGTCATCCCCTAAATTGGTTGTAGAAAGCGGAATCGGATGCCATCTCTGCAATCATCTCCTGCCAGGACGGGGGTTGATAGCCCGTGGCCTGGCGGAATCGGGTGGAATCCAGGCTGCGGTCGCAATCGAACTCGTCATCCGACATTATTTCAATGCTCTTCCCGAATTCCTCGCGCGCAATGTTCAGCAGGTCGTATTTGGAGATCGGCTCGCTCGAAACGTGATACAGCCCACTCAACTCGGGATGGGGTATGACGTGATTGAGAATGATGCGCGAGATTTCATGGGTCGTAAAGCCGGTATAGATCGCTTTTCGGTATCCATTAATCCGGCCCTGTTGAGCCAAAAACCACTCGATCAAGCCCAATTTTGTCTTGAGCTCGCGCCCGATGATCGAGGTCCGCAGGGTGATCGTGTGCGGGTACGCAACCTCGCCCAGGAACTTGGTGCGGCCATACAGGTCCTCCGCATCCGACTGGTCGCTTTCCAGGTAGGCTCCCTTGCTTCCCGAAAAGACGCAATCGGTGCTCACGTGGATCATGCGAATGCCGGCCGTGCGGCAGACCAGGGAGATGCGATGCGGCAGGAGAGCATTCAGTGAAATCGAATAAATGGGGTCCTTTGCAAAATAGGCTTGTTGTTTGATCAGACCGATACAATTTATGACCAAATCAGGTTGAATCGAAGCCAGGGCGCGGGTCACCTCATCGAAAGTACGCGCATCCACATAGGGACGGATATATTTTCTGGGAAAATTGGCATGAGCGGGGATTTCAGCCCCATCGTTTCGTACGGTAACCCAGGTCTCATGTTCCTTGCCCAGATCGAGCCACAACCGATGCCCAAGCATCCCGGACCCACCCAGAATAAGAATTTTCATTCGCAGTCATTCCTTTCTTCATTGAACGGGCACAAATCATGCCTGCGCACTTTTTTAAACCAGTCTGATTACGTTTACAGTCATGCTTTTCAGCATCTCCCCCACATGCGCCCAACAGGTTGCTCACGATGACTTCAAAGGCCTCGATTTATCCGCATATCATGCGCCGCACTTTTTCCAGGTCATCCTGGGTGTCCACCGCAATGGAATGATAGCTGGTCTCCACGGTTTGGAAGGAATACCCGGCTTCCAAAAAGCGCAATTGTTCCAGGCTCTCGGCCTGCTGGAGGGGACTGGCAGGCAGGGATACATATTTCGCCAACACAGCCCGGCTGTATCCATACACGCCAATGTGACCCCAGAATGGCTGGCGTTCCAGCCATTGTTCGCGGGGAACGTCGCGCACATAAGGGACGGGGCTGCGCGAGAAATACAGGGCGCGCCCATCGGCGGCCCGCACCACCTTGACGATGTTGGGATTGAACAGGTCATCGACGCTGGTGATGCGATAAACCGGCGTCACCAGGTCGCAGGGAGCGGCTTTCCAGCTCGCAACCAGGGCGTCCAACATGTCCGGGTCGACCAGGGGTTCGTCGCCCTGGACATTGAGAATCAAATCCGCATCCAGTTGCGCAAGCAGGGAGGCGATGCGCTCGGTTCCAGATTGGCAGGCTGGATCCGTCATCAGGGCTTTGCCGCCCCAGGCCTCCACCAGCCCGGCCACTTCCTGCGAGTCGGTGGCAATCACGATCTCATCCGCCAGACGAGCCTGTTGGACCCGCTCCCAGACACGTTGAATGAGAGGCTTGCCACAAATATCGGCCAGCACTTTTCGAGGCAACCGCGTGGAGGCAAGACGGGCGGGAATGACAATAACGGTTTTCATGCGGCGACCCTTTTCTGGAACATGCGGAGTAATTTGACCGGCAGAAGCGAGAGGAGCAATTTCCTATAGAATTTCTTGCGCCACAGGTGGGCGGGTCTGTAAAACGCAGCCAGCAACAGATACCCGACTGTCTTTTTGTTATTGCCGTTATTATTTTGATGCGCCAAAAAATAATATCCCCTGGCCCGCCACCAGCGGGCATTGCGCCAGCGGATCAGGCGATGCAGAAAAACCCCATCGTCCATATACTTCAAGGCAACGGCGTCCTCCTGGTACATCTCCGTCACCAACGCGATCGATTTGTTCTGTCCGTGATTTCGGAAGGAGGCCAGGGCCCCGTCAAAAGGAGCAATCCTGCCGACCTTGCAAGTGCGGTAGAACAGTTCTCGATCCATGGTGTAATGCAAATTCTCCCGCACGTACAGCCCGGCCTTTTCCAGGGCAGCGCGCGCCCAAAAGGAACCCGGCTGGGGCAGGAACCACAAATCAGGATCGAACAGGGTCAGGTCACAGGGACCATCGATGGGAGCGTACGGAAGAACGGAGGTGGCCAAATGACGGGAGGAGATGTCGACATAGTTGATTCTCCCGACCACGGCTGAAAGGCTTGGGTCTCCAGACAGGGTAATCGCCGCCTTTTCGAAAGCTCCAGGAGAGTACATGTCATCGCTGTTGAAATAGGCGATGATCTCGCCGGTGGACATGGCCCAGCCCTTATTAATGGCATGGCTTTGACCACGGTCCTTTTCACTGACCCAGTACGTCAACCACGGTTCGTATTTTTTGATGATCTCGACCGTGTTGTCGGTGCTGCCGCCGTCCATAATGATGTATTCCAGGTTTGGATAGCCCTGCAACAGAATAGAGCGGATGGTCTCCTCAATGAAATGTCCCTGATTATAGGTGGGCGTAACAACACTAATACGCGGCCAGGGCATGCCATTGGGCATGGTCTCCGGCAGGAATGGGGCTTCTTCGATCCAAGGCCAGCCAGTTTTGCCCGGGACGGCAGCCGGTAATCTCATAATACGTGAATTAGACATATCTACCGCGAACAAACAATGAATACATAGTGCGCCATTTTAATATAGAATTTCTACAATCACAAATTGATCCTGCCCCCCTCTCCTACAAAACGCCCGCCATGACTGCGACGGGATCAAAAAACCTGAATATCCACCCGCCTGAAAATGATGGCCGTCAGGCTATAGAGTTTCGAGGCGCTCCAATACTCCGTTGAAACTGTTCCCGAAATCCAGGCAGGAGTTGTAAAGTTCCATCGCTGCCGCGCTATAAGTGGTGTAGGAGCGATCAATGACGGCCAGGGCGCTTCCAATCTCGGAATAATGATCGACGACAATGCCGCTGCGCGTCCTTTCAACCAAATTCGGCAGCCCCTCGCTGCGGCCGACGACAACCGGCAGCCCTGAATGAAGTGCATACGCCACTTTTCCAGACGACAAACCGATTGTGGCAATGTTCTGCTGTGTATTCACGTTACCGGGCACCCATTGATAGAAAGCCAGGCCAATATCCGCGCCATCCAATAATTGCCCATAATCCTGGCGGGCAACCGGCTCCAACGAAAAGAATACCCGGTTGGGAATAGCCCTCTGCTGAAGAGCAAGAACCACATCGCTGGATCCTGGATTAAAACGAGTATGAATCACGAGCACGAAATGCTCGGGCCAGTCCGCCACCGAGTCAACGATGCCTTTGATGCCAGTCCACTCGCCAATACTGCCAGCATGTAAAACAACCTTTGTTTGGAGGGAGAGACCAAATTTCCTGTGCCAGTGATCATTTTTTTGACGGCGCGCCCGTCCCAGAGGGGAGTTCGGAACGTACACAAACCGATCCAAGGGGATGGCATTATCCACGGCCAGGAGCCGCGCGCGGGCTTCATCTTGAATAATCACAAAGGCCGCCTGACGGCTCAAGCGCGCTTCGGTCATTTTGAGTTTTTTATGTACGCCAGTCCCAACCTCCTGGCTAAGCATCAATTCCAGGGAATAATAAACAAGCGGAACGGAATTGAAATTCACCAAGTGGGAGGCCAGGCTCAATCCCTCCGGGTCCACTCCAATAAAGGCGCGGTAGGGGATCTTCGCATGCCGCTCCCGAATGTCCAGCGGTTGGGACCAGTGCGCTGGAATTACGCGATGAATCCCCCTCCTTTCCCAACGGGCCGGGTAGGGGGGATGCACAAAAATATTTGGATTTTGGAACAGCGGCGGAATGAATTCATGGGAGGTTTTCAGGAACACCTCGACCAGATAGCCTTTCTCCGCCAGGATCTCCACTGCATTGCACAAACTGGGGACGGTGTCCATATTGGTGAACGGGTAAACCAGGGCGATCCTGCTCATTTCAGACCTGGTCAAAGCTTCCTCCAGATCGACCAGACACCCCACGTATTCTCGTCCGGGCGGTTCCCGCTCAGGAATTCCTCGCAATGAACAGGGGAAAAGCCGCTTTGCGCGGCCAGCAGGTCCAATTCGGGCAGGGAAAAATGGCGCATGGGATGAACTTCGGTAAACGTCGAAATGCGTCCGCTGGATTTTTCTTCAACATAGAGCGTATAGCGCACTTCAACCACGTTTTGGTCGGAATACATGATAGGCTCGGCAATCCGCACCAGGCGGATCTGGTCATCTTCCACGCGCTTGACCCGCACCGCAGGGCGCTGGGTCAACACGGATGGCGTGTACCAAACATCGAACAGCAAGGCGCCCCCCTTTTTGAGATGGCGGTCTGCATTCCGAAAGACGGCAAGCAAATCCTCGTTGGAGGTCTGGTAACTGATCACATGGAAGAGGGAAATCACAGCGTCAAAACCATTGTCCACGAAGGTCTGGCAAATGTCACCCTGACAGCACGTAAAACTCCCCGGGGCGGGATCGACGGCGCTTTCGGCAGCGCGGGCAATCATCTCAGGGCTGCGCTCGATTCCATCCAGGTGATATCCCTTTTGGGCCAGCAGCCTGCCGTGAATACCGGTCCCCGATCCAAATTCCAAAATGCGGACGGCCCCAGGCACAAACCGCTGCAAGGATGCATCCACGTAGGCGGCCTCGGCGGCATAATCCTTGTCACGGTACAACAGGTCGTAGCAGCGGGCATATTGATCGAAAACGCTCACGAAAGCACCTCGTGGACAGCCTGGCAGACCCGTTCGATCTGCGCCTCGCCCAGGGTCATCCCGGAAGGCAGGTACAGCCCCTGGCGGGCGATCCGCTCTGCGACTGGATAGCACTCCCCTTGAAACAAGCCCATCGAATGGAAGACGGGCTGCTCGTGCATACCCAGGAAGAATGGGCGGGTCATCACGCCCTTTTCAGCCAGCCGACGGGCAAATTCGACGGAATCCATGCCGGTGGATTCATCCAGGACCAGGCCGTACATCCAATATACATTCCGCGCCCAGGGTTGTTCCACAGGCAATTGCAGCATGGGAAGAGCGCTCAGCCGTTTGTTATATTCTCCCGCCATCCAACGTTTCTTTGACACCGACTCTTCGATACGTTCCAGCTGGGCCAGACCTACGGCCGCCTGCAGGTTGGTCAGGCGATAGTTGCCACCCAGTTCTGTATGATAAAAACGGCGTTCCTTTTGGAAGCATAAATTACGCAGGGAACGCAGGCGTTCAGCCTGGCGGGCATCCTGAGCAAGCACCATACCGCCCTCCCCGGTGGTAATGATCTTGTTGGCGTAAAAGCTAAAACAGCTCAAGTGCCCCATACCACCGCATTTACGCCCCTTGTATATAGCCCCATGCGCCTCTGCGGCATCTTCGACCACGGTCAGGTTATATCGCTCTGCCAACTCGAGGATTGGGTCCATGTCCACAGGGTGGCCATACATATGTACCGGCATGATGGCCCGCGTACGCGGCGTAATCTTTGCTGCGACCTGGTCCACATCCATGCACCAGGTATATGGATCGCTATCCACCAGCACCGGCCGCCCGCCATTGCGGGTAACCGCTTGTGCGCAAGAAATGATCGTAAAGGTTGGCAGAATGATCTCATCGCCGGGCTGCAGGTCCAGGCAAGCCAGGGCGATCTCCAGGGCCACGGTTCCATTGCTGACAGCCACTCCATGCGCCATGTCGCAATAAGCCGCCCAACGCTCTTCGAACTCGCGTATGAAATGTCCCTCCGAAGAGATCCAACCCGTGCGCAGGCACTCCAGGACAAACCGGACTTCCTGTTCACCGATGAAAGGCTCATTGACAGGAATAATATCAACCATGCCACCACCACCCGATGGACATCCGCTGCGCCACTAGAATCTCTCCCGTTCGTCGACGCCGGTATATGGGCCTGTCTTGATCTCCAACAGGACCGTATCTTCCAACATACGATATCCGTGACCGCCGCTTACCATAAACATAATGTCGCCCTCATGGAGTTCACGGGTGGCGACCAATTCACGCGCATCATTGTAGATGTCAAGCTGGCAACAGCCTTTTTTTATGATCAAACTTTCCGAGGTACCCACCAGCCTGCGCTCGATGGGACGATGGACATGGCGGGGTATCTCGCCACCCTCTGGATAGACCACAAAACCAAGTTGTTGTTTGTATTCAGGCAGGGTAATGAAGGTAGTCTGTTCAGGCAGGTAATTTCCACGAATGATTATACAAAGAACCTGGTTCTGATGGCTAATGGTTTCAATCATGGCAGATAATCCTATCATTCGTTGGTAATGTCCGGGATGCACCCGAAACATGCAATCGAAATCAAATCAGTTCAACTTTCATTTTCCCGCACATTCCGAGGTATCTTCCCCCATAGATATTTATTGTAATAATAAACATAGCCCCATTCCCTGGCCAGGTCCAATAAATTTCTGTAGAGTTGAATCCTGGTTTTGTTCGATAATGCATGGATCAGATAACTCATTGCCTTCCGTGAGAGGCCGGTGATCCTGGCAAACAATTTTTTTATCATGCTTCTACGCCGCAGGCCCGTTTTTTTCTGTTGCATCTCCTCATAGGCCTGACAGATGCCATTATTCATTTCGCGCCGCATGAGATCGCGCAACTGCCCGTTCCGCGTGGCTGTTTGCCAGTGGTAAACAAGCGCCCCCGGCACCCAGAAGATATCCAGGCCAAGTGCTTGCACATGGCGGCACAGACCCACATCGCCGCTGCCAGACAGCCAGCCTTCCACCTGGTCCGGCTCCATGCCTCCAATTTGCAGGTAAAACTCGCGTTCGATCACCATGTTCCCCCCGTTGACATATTGACCCTTCGGAAGCGCAAAAACCCGCTCCCCGTAATCAATTTTGCCCATCAAACGTTCAAAGGCCCTGATCTCTTCCGACGGAATTTCGTCCCATTGGATTTCTATTTTTCCACCAAACATCTTGATGTCCGAGAAACCCGGGACTTCCGCATAGGCGCGAAGGAGGTTGCGGGTCGCTTCGCAATCATCATCCAGAAAGACAAGGTACCTGCCTTTTGCAAGTCCCGCCCCTGAATTACGTGCATGATGGGACCCGGGCCGTGGTTCGTGATGACATAAAATGCCGGCATGACCCAAATCCCAGGATTCTATCCAAAGTCCCGCCTGGAATTCGGTGGCATTATCCACAACGATGATCTCGTACTCGTCGCGCGGGAAATCCAGGTTGAGGATCGAATCCAGCAAACGTCGCAACGCCTGTGGGCGGTTGAAGGAGGGGATGACAAACGAGAAAGTGATTCCCATGACCTGCAATCATTGCCAAGCTGGAGTGTTTGGCTCCAGATGCAAAAGCTCAAAAATCACCCTGGCGGCCTCTGCAGAGGCCCTGCCGGAGTGATATTGCACTTGTTTGGCGAATTCAATCCGTTCCTGAATGTTATAGGACGGATCATTCAACAGTAACCGCACTGCGCGCGGCAGTTCATCCACAGAATCGACCACGTGTCCAACACGACGTCCTTCATTAATCCTGGAGGTATTGACATCGTTCGGCCCAAAATCGCGGTATAACGTGGGCAGGGTTTTGGAAAAGAAGTCCGGGCAATCCAGATAGATGACCGGCTTCACCAGGCTTAAGAATTCCCACGCCACACCGCTGACATCCGTGATCATGACATCGCTGGCAGCCAATAACCGCTCCGTCAAACCCTCGGGAGCAAAGCGGATGTTCGGGTGTCGGAGGTATTCCTGAACGATCTGGCCCCAATCAATGCCCCCAGTATAAAAAGCGAAATCCGGGTGGCTGCGTGGAACCAGACTGGTCGGGTGCAAACGGATAATCACATTGAGATTTTTCAACTCGGCCAAGCGGTCAAAAAGCACGTGACCGAAGGCTCGAAGCGATAACCCCTCCTCCCAGGATGGGGCATAGATCACTGTTTTACGCGCCGCGTCCAGCCTTAAATCCTCCAAGACCGACCGACGGTCGTAACACCCATTCATCAATGCGTCCGATTTGGGCATGCCAATATCATATAATGTGATCTTTTTTTTCAACCCGTAATAGGCGATGGTATATTCTGTTTGTTCACGATCCAGCGGCCCGGTGAGGAAATGAACGTCATACCTTTCAAAATATTTTTTTGGAAGGCAGGCGAATTTAACAGGCTGCCCGTGCGGAATATGCACTTTAATGGTGCGCAGAGATGCATTGCCATACACATGCGGCGAAAGATACATGTCCGCCGCCGGAAAATGCACCGACAACGAATAATGAAACGTGCGTTTATCGGGGATGACCAGGTTACCAACAGCCGGACAAGTGGTTTTATATGCGGCGTAGTATGAAATCCTGTCCGTACTGTTTAGTAATTGCTCGATGATTGGCGTCAGAACAGGGAGTAAAGTAATTTCCTCCAGGTCAAGGATGACCACACGCTTTCCCAACAGTTTATCCACCGCCATCTGCAAGGTAATGATCGCTATTGAGAGGCGATTCCGCCAGGTTTGCAAGCGCAACAACCGCTTAATTTTCATCAGGAGGCCCCGCCAGCCAGTTTCATTCGGCGACATCAACAAGACCTCATTCAACAACGTGCAGGGCGACCGCCCATCGTACAGAAAACATCCAATTCGTCGGCGGTAACATCAACCATCAAACTTCGCCCTTCGCCAAAGCAACAAGATTTTCATCCATCACAAAGTCTTTCCCGTTCAGGATGTGTTCACACACAAAATCCATGAAAGGGTCTTTCCCCGGCAAAAGCAGGTGCCGTCTTTTATATTGGAATTTCCATTGCTTCGAATTGGGCTGGGATTCATCAAGCACCCTGAGCGGCACTTCGCGTTGAATGAAATAACTATAGGCATACCGCCTGGCTAATGCGACCTGCTCCTCACTCAGGCGGGAGAGCGAAGCCGCCCGGTGTAAAAGATTCACATACTCATCGGGGGACAAGCCCTCATATGTGAATCCCTTGCCGCCATAATGCGCGTCACCGGCCAGAATCACCGGTTTGCCCTGCAAAGCAAGTTCCAATCCGGAAGTGCCATACACCGAGACGCCCCCATCTATCAATTGAAAAAATTCAAGCGGGTTGAGGTTTTCCTCGGCTGGAATCACTTTGACATGCGGCGGGAGCGATGGGAAATGCGAATCGATCAGATATTGCATCCCCATCAATCCCTTATAGTTGGCCTCGACCGGATGAATCTTCACCAGCCAATGCACCTCGGGGATATTTACAATCTCACCCACCGTGGTCAGTATCCAATCATTAAAAGAATCAAACGCCATCGGCGAATAATCCTTGACGCTGTCCCAATTGATGTGACACATGATCCCCCACACGGGTTTGTCGGCATGCGACACATAGTTCTGGCGCACCTTTTCGATCTCGCCGCGATAGGCTTTGGGCTTGACACTCTGCAGATCGAAGCTGGCGTTTTCCTCATACCGATGCTGCATGAATTCGTCCAGGCGCGCCTCTTCGGCCGGCGAGAGAGGGGAAGCCTTGCGCTCATCCCAGGCTGCCCGGGTCAGGCGGTGAAAGCCAAGCCGCACACCATCATCGATATGTCGAAAATAGAAATGCGCATACAGGTAGGATGGCTTCCATCCCGCCACAGGGACACTGCGCAAAAGCGCCGTTTGCAAAGCAGGGCCCCAATCCACGTACACCCCATGAGACAGGAACAGGCGCGAGGGCGACATAACTTCCATTGCGCGGGCGGAGGCGGCCGCGCACACCAGGGCGCTAAATGCATACTCACGAACGACCGGTTCGTGACCCACCAGATCTTCGCCCTGCAGATAACGGAAGACCGCCGAGCGGGTGCTTTTTCCCAACTTCACGCCGTCATATGACAAATCATCCAATGTGTCCCAGGAAACTGATGCGGTTGCATTCCACAATTCGTTCTTCAGGGAATCTGGCACATAGTCACCAATGAACGAATAAGGGACGCGCATCTTTTCGAGAACCGCGCTCGTTCGGGCTTTGCAGGCCTTGCACGCTGCCTGCCACTGGTCAACCGGGGTCCCGCTGGTCGCCTCGCGTAAAACACAGGCCCGATAGGCGCCATCACAAATAATCACATGACTGCGCACTCCCCGCAGCCGCATGGCAATGGAAATCACCGCCTCCACTTCCAGCAGAAGGGACATTCCGCCCGGTACCCAGAAAAGCAGCGGCTCGATGGATTGATCAATTGGCAACGCCTGCCTGTAAAGTTGAGCCATCTGCCTGCGCTGCGTGGCATGCTCAACAGCCTTGCGCAAAGATGCTGACAACTCTTTGATTGTTATTTTTATATGTTTTTTGATCCTGGGGAACAATTTCATCAGCTTGAAATTCAGTCGCATGTAGATCTTTCTAAAGATCAGACTGCGGCTCCTCGATAAAATTTGAAATCAACGTGGAAGGAATCGAAAAATAACCGGGCGGGGTCTTCGGGTTGAAATTCGGGTCTTGCAATTGTTTCTTTCCCGTGCGTACCACCAGGGGACGTATCAGATCATCCACCACGTCATATCTATGTCCAAAATCATCCATCGAAAAATACAAGGGGTAGTCCCCAGGGCGAATAAAAATATCTGGAAAATCGACCACGATTGTTCCTGCCGCGCCAGCCTCAACCGGTTCCGCAGAAACAACATGTCTGGCTGAAGTAATCAACTCCCCGGTAATTCCAGAACGCAAAGCAATACTGGCGGTCAACCTGGGCATGTTTTCCAACACCCGGTAGGATAACTGAAAGCGGATTGTTTCGCCAATTTCAAACTCATATCGTTCATTTCCATCCGCAGCCTGAACCGAAACAGCAGCAATACGAATGTGTCCGGAACCGCGGCGGTGTCGCTGATCACCTATTGCCGTTTCGACCCCCACTTTCAGTTCGCTCAAGCGTTCGTGATAAACCCGCAAGGTTTCTTCCGTTGGGCCGTCAAAAACCAGCCGACCTTCATCCAACAGGATGCTTCGTGAACACAGGGAGCGGATCGCCTGCATATTGTGGCTTACAAAGACAATGGTTCGGCCGCCATGGGCGACATCGTCCATCTTACCCAGGCACTTCTTCTGAAATCCTGCATCACCCACCGCCAACACCTCATCGATAACCAGGATTTCCGGGTCAAGGTGGGCTGCGACAGAAAAGGCAAGGCGTACGTACATACCACTTGAATAACGCTTAACCGGGGTATCGATGAATTTTTCAACCCCGGAAAAATCCAGAATTTCATCAAACTTACGGTCAATTTCATTGCGACTCATCCCCAAAATGGCGCCATTCAGATAAATATTTTCCCGGCCGGTCAATTCAGGATGAAACCCGGTCCCCACTTCCAAAAGGCTGGAAACACGCCCCCTCACCCGAATCCGTCCGAAGTTGGGCGCTGTTATACGTGAAAGGATCTTGAGAAGCGTACTTTTTCCAGCGCCATTTCTGCCAATCAACCCAAGCACTTCGCCCTGCATTACCGAAAAACTGACATCCTGCAAAGCCCACAAAACTTCCCCTTCACGATTGCCGCGAGCCACCTCATCCACGCGCAACAGTGGATTGGGCCTGCCCCGCACCTTTGCCCACCATACTTTCATATCATTGGCAAATGTGCCAGTGCCGATCTGGCCCAGGCGATATGTTTTGGAAAGGTTTTCAATTCCGATGACAGTTGTCATACCGTATCCATAAACGTCTGCTCGACACGGTTGAAAATGATGCTGCCCAGGGAAACCACCACCAGCATAAATCCAAAGCTATACAATAAAAGTCCAACATTCACTGTTCCCGCGCCCAAAAAGGCATAACGGAAAGCCTCCACAATGGGCGTCATCGGGTTGGCTAGAATAATCCAACGGAAACGCTCAGGGATGGCGGAGACGGGATAAATCACCGGCGTGGCGTACATCAGCAGTTGCACGCCAAACTGCAACATGAACCGCAAATCGCGGTATTTGGTGGTCAACGAGGAAATAATGATGCCAAACCCCAGTCCCAATCCCGCCATCATGAGCACCAACAAAGGCGACAGGATAATCCAACTCCAGTTGGGGTGGACAGCCGCATCTTGCAAGGCAAAATAGAGCGCAAACAGGGTGAATAAGAGGAATTGAATGGAGAAGGATGTCAGGTTCGAGAGCAGGATCGAAACCGGCACAGCCATGCGCGGAAAGTAAACTTTCCCAAACAAACCCGCATTATGGATAAAAGTATCTGACGTTTTGATGAGACAATTCGAAAAATATGACCACACCACAGTTCCTGACATATAAAACAAGAACTGCGGCAAGCCATCAGTGGGCAGTCGGGCAATATTACCAAAGATGAACGTGAACGTAAGTGTAGTCAGCAATGGCTGGATCAGGTACCACAGCGGGCCAAGAATGGTCTGTTTATAGGCCGAAACAAAATCCCGCCGCACAAAGAGTATCACCAAATCCCGATAGCGCCACAATTCCACCAGACGCAAGTCGAACAGACTGCGCTGGGGCTGAATGACCATGTCCCAGTTATCATCTTGTGAGGGTTGGATTTGTTGTAGATCAGTTGTCATTGGGGAAGAATTGAGCTTGTTCAGTCAGGTAGCGGGTTGCAGACTGAAATTCCACATTCTGAAGGATTGCCAGATGAAACACTACACCTGATTTTTAGAGCATCCGCCCTTCCGACATGGGAACATATCAGAAGGAGCAGGTTGAGTCACAACCATCCCCTTGATCACAAACCGGCATGTCCAAATCCCAAACCACTAAGGGAAAACAGAGCCCCCCCCCCACGAACCCGTAAACTTGTATATACCATGACCAAAAATATCGGATAAGTACTAAATGTCACCAAATAGGAAATGATTGGGGGGTAAAAGTCCATCGGTCAGCGCTGCCTGCGCTCGAGCATCCCGGGGTGAACTTCCAGTTTGGTGGTCTTGGTGGCGCGGCCTTGCAGGAATTGCAAAAGCACCCGCACCCGGTCGCGCCCCGGTAGGCGCGCGTCAAAGATCGCTTCGTAGCCGGCAAAAGGTCCGCTACGGATCTCGACCAGGTCGCCCGGCTCGAGACCCTCGAAGATCTCGCCGCCAGCAGCGTTGATCGCATCCACTTTCTTTTTGATCGCCTGAACCAGGCTTTCGGGAACAGTAGCCGGCTGGTGATCGAACGAAACAAAACCAGTCGCGCCAGGCATCCAGTTCAGAGCTGATAACCCCGCCAGCTCCAAATCAACATAAATAAAAACATAACCGGGAAAATAGGGTCTGACCTTGCGGGAGCGCGGGTTGACGGGCTGAACGCGGATGCGCGGGAAGAAGGTTTCCACTTTACGGATATTCAGTTGTTCCCAAAGCAATTCTTCCTTGTTTGGTTTGCTGTGCAAGACATACCAGTAGGCAGGCATAAAACGTCTCTCATCAAATCGGATTATATGACGCTAAATAAACGTGGGTCAAGCGCCTTACAATTTTGGAACCTTGCGGTTTACGCCTTGACAAGCATTTAGCACGTTATTATATGCCAGTAGGGGCGATATTCCAAGAAATCGGCAGGGCAATTGTCTCATCTGTCGCACGGGAGCCACACTCGAACCTCCGAAGAAAACTCCCCGCCAGGAACCTGACGGGGAGCTGCATTCCAGGTGGACGGTCTGCCTACTTGTCTTCGGCAATCGCCTTGCCGCTGTACTTCAGCGCGACGTGCGCCGCAGCCAGGCGGGCAATCGGCACGCGGAAGGGCGAGCAGGAGACGTAGTTGTTGCCGATCAGGTGGCACCACTCGATGGACTCGGGGTCGCCGCCGTGTTCGCCGCAGATGCCCACTTCCAGGGTCGGGCGGGAGGAGCGGCCGTCGACGACAGCCATCTTCATCAGCTTGCCCACGCCATCGCGGTCGATGGTCTGGAACGGATTCTTGGGCAGGATGCCCTGTTCCACGTAGGTGATCAGGAAGTTGCGCTCGGCGTCGTCGCGGGAGTAGCCGAAGGTCATCTGGGTCAGGTCGTTGGTGCCGAAGGAGAAGAACTCGGCCAGGCCGGCGATCTCGGCGGCGGTTACAGCCGCGCGCGGGATCTCGATCATGGTGCCGAACTTGTAATCCAGCTTCTTGACGCTCTTCTCGGCCAGCACGGTCGCGGCGATGCGCACCAGGCGCGGCTGGATCCATTCCAGTTCCTTGACGGTGCCGGTCAGCGGGATCATGACTTCGGGCTTGACGACGATACCACGCAGGGCGCAGTCGGCGGCGGCTTCGAAGATGGCGCGAACCTGCATCTCGACGATCTCAGGCATGGCGATGCTCAGGCGCACGCCGCGCAGGCCCATCATCGGGTTGGATTCGTGCATGCCCTTGATGGCGGCCAGCAGGTCTTCCTTGGCCTTCAGGCCCTCGATCTCACCCTTGACGCGCATGGTGATGACTTCTTCGAGCAGCTTCTCTTCGTCGGGCATGAACTCATGCAGCGGCGGGTCGATCAGGCGGATGATGACGGGGTAACCGTCCATCGCCTCGAACAGGCCGTCGAAGTCCTTGCGCTGGGAGGGCAGCAGTTCGTTCAGGGCGGCGGTGCGGTCTTCGGAGGTCTCGGCCAGGATCATGCGCTGCACGATGGGAAGGCGCTCAGGCTCGAAGAACATGTGCTCGGTGCGGCACAGGCCGATGCCGACGGCGCCATAGGAGCGGGCGCGCTGGGCATCCTTGGGATAGTCGGCGTTGGCCCAGACTTGCAGACCACGCGTCGGCCAGCCCTTGGGCGCCTTGCGGATGTCCTTGCGGGCGGAGATTTCGTCAGCCCACTTGAGCAGGGTCATCAGTTCAACCTGCTCTTCGAGGGTCGGGGCGCTGGTGGGAATCTTGCCGATGAAGACCTTGCCGGTCGTGCCATCGACGGAAATCCATTCGCCTTCCTTGACGATCTTGCCGTCCACGGCCATTTCGCGCTTCTCGAGATCGATCTTGATGGCGGAGGCGCCGACCACGCAGGGGATGCCAAACTGGCGGGCCACCACTGCGGCGTGGGAGGTCGCGCCGCCCTCGGAGGTGAGCACGCCCTTGGAGGCGATCATGCCGTGCACGTCATCAGGCTTGGTGAACGGGCGCACCATGATGGTGTCCTGTTTTTCTTCCTTGGCCATCTTCTCGGCGGTATCCGCATCGAAATAGGCCTGGCCGACGGCCGCGCCCGGGGAGGCGTTCACGCCCTTGGCGAAGAAGGTGCCGCTCTTCTCGGCTTGCTTCATGGCCGATTCATTGAACTGCGGGTGCAGCAGCGAGTCGACCGCGTCGGGGGTGACGCGCAGGACGGCTTCTTCCTTGGAGATCAACTTCTCGTTGGCCATATCCACGGCGATTTTCACGGTGGACTTGGCGGTGCGCTTGCCGTTGCGGGTCTGGAGCATCCACAGTTTGCCGCGCTCGATGGTGAACTCGACGTCCTGCATGTCCTTGTAGTGCTTCTCGAGCTTGCCGGTGATGTCCATGAACTGCTTGTAGACCTTGGGCATCTGGGCCGAAAGGTTTTCGATGGGGTCCGCATTGCGGATGCCAGCGACCACGTCTTCGCCCTGGGCGTTGAGCAGGTAATCGCCCATCATCTTCTTGTCGCCGGTCGACGGATTGCGGGTAAAGGCCACGCCCGTGCCCGAGTCTTCGCCCATGTTGCCGAACACCATGGTCACGATATTGACGGCGGTGCCGAGGCTGTCGGAGATGTTGGTGGCTTTGCGGTAATCGATGGCGCGCTTGCCCATCCAGGATTCGAACACGGCCTGGGTGGCCAGTTCCAACTGCTTGTTGACATCCTGCGGGAAGTCGAAACCGACGTGCTGCTTGAAGACTTCCTTGAAGGTGGCGACCAGCGCCATCCAGTCTTCGGCGGTCATTTCGGTGTCGAGCTTGTAGCCCTTGCTGGCTTTGTATTCGGCCATCGGGTGCTCGAAGAGCTCATCGTCGAGGTTGAATACGGTGGTGCCGAACATCTCGACCAGGCGGCGGTAGGAATCCCACACGAAGCGCGGATTGCCGGTCAACTTGGTCAGGCCCTCGGCCACAGCATCGTTCAAACCGATGTTGAGGATGGTGTTCATCATGCCAGGCATGGAGAACTTGGCGCCCGAGCGGCAGGAGACCAACAGCGGATTCTTGGGATCACCGAACTTCTTGCCGGTGGCCTTTTCGGTCTTCTTCATCGCGGCGAGCTGCTGATCCCACTGTCCCTTGGGGAACTTGCCAGCCTTGCGGAACTCGTTGCAGGCCTCGGTTGTAACGGTGAAGCCGGGCGGAACGGGCACGCCAGCGCGGGTCATGTCGGCCAGGCCGGCACCCTTGCCGCCCAACAGGCTGCGCACGCCTTCCCAGGAGCCCGCATACTTCTCAGCGGCTTTCACTTCTTCGAACAAATACACCCATTTCTTGGGGGCCGCGGCTGCCTTCTTGACAGGCTTCTTTGTTGCGACCTTCTTGACTACTTTTTTGGTTGTTGTAACCACATGAACCTCCTTGCAGGTTTTATGCAATCGATTTAATTGTGTGAAGTTTACCACAAAGGAATTGGACAAAAGTGATGACTTTTACATACGATTGTCAGAAATTGAAAACGCAACGGAAAAGACAGGGCGCAGGTTGGGGCTGGTTCACAAGCATGTTTTCGTGGATATTTGCGCATTTGCAACAGATATCTGAGAAAACAATAAACCTGTTGCGCGAATTGTTAATCCATTGCAAAGTATATATTTCAACAAATCAGGGATAATAGTACGAGACTGGAAAAAGATGCATGCCAACCAAACTATTGGTCATTGATGATGATGCTGCCGTAACAGAACTGCTGGCCCTGCTGCTCAAATCGCATGGGTATGATGTGAACACGGTCAACAGCGGCCCGGATGGAATCGTCATCCTGCACGAAAAGAAAATCGACCTGGTCATCCTGGACTTGATGATGCCAGATATGGACGGTTGGGACGTATGCAGAAAGGTGCGCGGTTTCAGCAACGTGCCAATCATCGTCCTGTCTGCGCTCAACGACCCGTCCATGATCGCCAGCATCCTCGATACCGGCGCGGATGATTACCTGGTCAAGCCGACTCCCAGCAGTGTGCTGATCGCGCATATCAAACAGCTTGTGCGCCGCACCGCCACGGGAAGTTTACAGGCGGCCGCGAATCCCGTTCAGGGACGCGTTGTTTCGAGCACCCACCCACTGATGAGCAAATAAGCGCAGCTTGTGCCTGATCCCGTTATGAAAAGCGCGCCCGCCACCCTGTGACGGGCGCGCTGCGTTTAATTCCATACCAGGTGTTTCAATGCGTCGGCCACCTGCTGCGGGGCTTCCAACATGGGCATGTGACCGACCCCTGCCAGCGTGAACAGCCTGGCCTGCGGAACGGCCGTTTGCACCTCGCGCGCACGGTCGCTGGGAATCAACACATCCGCGTCGCCGTGGATCAGGACGATGGGCATACGCAGGCTGGGCAGCAGCTCCGTGGAGTCCAACCGTTCGGCCATCGCCTGGAGCGCGCCGATCACCGCGGCGGGCGTCTGCTGTTCGATCAGGCCGCGCACACGCGCCTGCACCCGCGCATCCGCGGACAATTTGGGCGTCATCGCCTCGGCCACCACGCCGACCCCATTTTCGGCCACAGTGGCGGCGGTTTTGTAGCGCGCCTCCCGTCCCTCGGGTTTGTCGGCCAGGACTTGCGAGGCCACCAGTCCCAATCCACGCAGGCGCGCGGGATACGCGCGGGCAAAGGCCAACGCCACGTATCCGCCCATGGAGTGGCCCGCCAGCGCGGCCTGCTGGAGGCCCAGCTTGTCGAGCAGTTCGGCCAGGTCGGATGCCATATCCGCCATCGTGCAGGGATCGGCGGGAGAGGCCGAGGCGCCGAATCCGCGCAGGTCGGGCAGGATCAGGTCAAAGGTCGCGGAGAGCAGCGGGGCAACTTCATCCCAAATGGAATGGTCGAGCGGATATCCGTGGATGAGTAGCAGCGGCGTCCCCTGCCCCTGTCGAGTGTAAGCCAGATTCATTTTTCCTCACTTCCAGTTAACGATAAGTTTCAACTTGCTGCCCAGCTTCGAGTAGTAATACACGAAGCCGTTGTCGCGCCCAAACTCGTAGACGCGGCGGGTAATGTCCACGTCGGCCTTGCAGTATTCGGCCACCTTGTCCAGCTCGCCATTGCGATACCACTCCACCGATTGCAGGCCGTCGGCGGTCTTGGTCGCGCCGAGGGTGGCCTTGGCCAGCGAGTCGAGGCTGAGGCGGAAGCCGAGACTCTTGAAGATGTCGGCCAGCATGTCGGTGGAGCGGAAGGCGCGGAAATTTTCCGTCGGGGTATAGGGCTTGAGCACTTCGTAATCGAAGTTCAGGATGTTGAAGCCCACCACACGGTCGGCGGCCTTAAGCTCGGCCACCAGGGCGGCGGCATCCTTCTCCCAGTAGACGGCGAAGTCGTTGCGCGCGGTCGACCAGGTGACGCCGCAGGCCAGGCCTAGTTTGGCGGTTCCCGTGCGGCCTCCCACGTCTTCGAACAGCTTCTGGGTTTCGAGATCGAAATAAACGATGTTCATGCTACCTCTCAACTCTTTTCCTGATGCGCCCAGCGCGGCGCATTTTACATGTGCGTGTTTGGGATGTAGGCGGCGGGATTACAAATCCCGCCGGAGCAAAATAGAATGCGGCTCCGTTCAGGACGAGTTATGCTGTTCTTCCAACCAATGCTTCCCAAATTCCAGCGCTTCTTCGCGGGTGGAGACCTTGCCCGTGGCCTGCGCCTCGCGGATGGCTTCGAGCGCCTCGCCCACGGCGGGACCCGGCTTGAGTTCCAGGGCGCGCATCAGATCGTGGCCGTCCAGCAGGCGCGGCGGGGCAATCGTCTCCTGGGGTTTCTCCCAATAATTTTCGAGCAGGACGCGCGCCACGTCCAGCGCGGCGCTCCAGGTTTCCTGTTTGAGGCTGGGACCGTGGGTGGCGCGCAAATCGGCCAGCCCGAGCAGGATCAATTCCGTGCCTGCGGCGCCGCTTTCGCGGAAGAAGCGGTAGATGGCGCGGCGCGAAGGCGATTGGCCTTCCCCATCCATGCGGCTGGTGTGGAAATGGAAGCGCATGTGGTTCCTGATGACGATCCGCAAGCGATGCAGCTCGTCCGTGCTGAGGCGCAGGGCCTGGGCGCGCTCGGCGGCCACCTCCGCGCCCTGCACTTCGTGGTCGAAGAAGCGGATGCGGCCGCCCTCCTCCACGCTGCGGGTCTGGGGTTTGCGCACATCGTGATACAAGGCGGCAAACAGCAGCAGCGCGCGCGCGGAGCGGTCGGTCGTCAGCGGGGTGTCGATGTGTTTCGTGATCTGTTCGCGGTAGCGGCCAATGCGCAGTGTGAGCAGGCCTGTGTACAGGTCGTTGGTCGAGTCGGGGTTGTAATTCACGTCCAGGGCAGCCAGGAGGCCATCCAGGTGCTGCAGGACCGCCAGGGTATGTGTCCACACATCGTAGACATGCGGCGGGGACTGTACCACGCCTTTCAGGGCGCTCAATTCGGGCAGGAGCTGCGGAAGCACGCCCAGCATCTCCAGCGCGCGGATGGAGGCATCCGGTTTGGGACCGTCCAACATCTTGAAGAGTTCGTCGCGCTGGCGCTCGGGCGAGACCTGGCCCAATTGACCCACGGCCTGGCGCATCCACTCGCGCGTTTCCTTCTCGATCTGGAATCCGAACGCGGCGGCCTGGCGCACGGCGCGCAGGATGCGGATGGGATCAGCGCTTAGCGCGGTCGGTGAGCAGGCGCGGATGCGTTTGGCGCGCAGGTCGGCGGCGCCTTCGAGCGGGTCGAGGATGGCCGCCTGTTGCAGGTCGAGGGCCAGGGCGTTGATCGTGAAGTCGCGGTCGCGCAGATCCTCCTCCAGCGTCCGGCCGCGGAAGGAGGCAAAGTCGAGGTAGGTGCGCGTCCCGTCCTCCGAAGTGTGGATGATGCGGCCTGTGTCGTGCTCCTCGTCGAGGGTGACGTAGGCGACGTCGAGGGCGTCGGCGACCCTGCGGGCGAGGGGAATGGCTTTGGCAGGCACGGCAAAGTCCAGGTCGTGCGAGGCGCGTCCCAGCAGCATATCACGCACGGCACCGCCCACCAGGTAGATTTCCTGGTCGGGCAGCACGGCGCGCACTTGATTCACTAAAGGGGGGAGGGAGAATTCAAAGGGCATGTAAATGATCTCAGGGCTTTCCTTGTGGCGGGCAGACAGGGCGGCGCGGCGGGCCAGCTCGGGCGTGCCGCCCTGGGCGATGATGTGTCCATGCAGGCGGGCCACCCAGCGTCCCGCGTAAGCGGATTGTTTCTTTTCGTCTCCCATCCTGCGACTCCCCTGCGGCCACTCAGGCGGGCGGTTTGTACTTCGCGAGATCCACGACGCCGACGAATTTCAGGTTGCGGTAGTACTCGTCCAGGTCGAGGCCGTAGCCGAAGACAAATTTGTTGGGGATCTCGAAGCCGCAGTAATGAATGGGAACGTAGGCTTCACGGCGCGAGGGCTTGTCGAGCAAGGCGCAGACCTTCAGGCTTTTGGGCTGACGCGTGCCGAGCAGGTTGAGCACCGAGGCAATGGTATGGCCGCTGTCGATGATATCCTCGACCAGCAGGACATCCTTGCCGCGGATGTCCATTTGCAGGTCGAGGGAGACGCGGGCGTGCCCGCTCGATTCGCGTTTGCCTGCGCCATAGGAGGACACCGCCATGAAGTCCACCATGTGCGGGACGGTGATGTGACGGCTGAGGTCGACCAGGAAGGGGACGCCGCCGCGCAGGATGCAAATGAGCAGCAGGTCGGCGCCGTCATAATCGGCGCTGATCTGTTTGCCCAGTTCCGCGATGCGTACCTGGAGCTTGTCTTCGTCGATCAGGATTTCGGAGAGCAGGTCTTGATAATTTTGCATGTTTTACTTCATTCTTTGGTTTCAGTAGTCTGGTCGGGGCCAGCATAGAATTTCAAAAAGCCGCATTGTTCACAGCGGTAGGCCACGATGTAATGGGTCTTTTTCCTGTCGGTCTTCAAGCCGTAGAATTCCTTTTGGCGGGGGCCTTCGAGCCAGTAAAGAGCATTCTGCGGCACATCGGTTTCGTTTTCGTGGCCGACGACAAAGCCCGAACGCATCCGGCCGCCACATTCAGTGCATACCTTGTTTCTGGTCATCGAAGACAAAACCTTCCCTTGTGAGATGATCCGCGGATGCGATGCACCACTAGCGTGGTACTTCGCCCCCGCTAACGCGGGACCTCGTGATGAACACGGCAGCGGGCTTCGTACAGTTCCGAGGCGCCCACGATCACGACGGGGTCATCGTAGCGGGCGGGTTTGCCGTTGACCAGGCGCTGGGTGCGCGAGGCTTCGTCCCCGCAGACCATGCAGATGGCGTGGAGCTTGTCCACGTGCTCGGCCATGGCCATCAAGCGCGGCATCGGGCCGAAGGGTTCGCCGCGGAAGTCCATGTCCAGTCCAGCCACCAGCACGCGGATGCCCTTCTCAGCCAGGCTGCGGGCCACTTCCACGACTTCGGGGTCGAAGAACTGGGCCTCGTCGATGCCGATCACGGTCGTATCGGGATCCATGCGGGTGAACATGTCCTGCGCGTTCTGGATCGGAATGGCGTCGAAATTCGCGCCGGCGTGCGAGGTCACCTTCTCGACGGCGTAACGCACGTCGATGGCGGGTTTGAAGACCTGCACCTTCTGCTTTGCAATGGTGGCGCGAATCAGGCGGCGGATCAACTCGTCCGTTTTGCCGCTGAACATCGAACCGCACACAACTTCGATGGAACCGTGGGTATGCTTCATGAGTTCTATTCTCGCTTGGGGTGACTGCCCATCCAGCCCTGCAAAGATGGGCGGTACCCTGTGGGGATAAATTGCATGTCCTATTATATAATACCCACGCTCACAAAGTGCGCTTTTCCCCTCCTTAAAAAAGCGCAATTGGTGAACCTGCTGGGTAAACAAACAGGCAGACGTTTTCACGTCTGCCTGTCATTTTTCCAGAAGGAAATGCCTGATTACGCCGCGGCGGGGGTCTCGGGCAGTTCGTAACCGAGCGCGCGCAGTTTCTTCTTGGCCGCAGTCAGCGAAGACTGGCCGAAGCCTGCAATCGCCAGCACGGCTCCGTCGCTTTCGCCAAGTTTGGCAAGCAGTTGGTTCACAGTGGCAACGCCAGCCTTCTTGAGCGCATCGGTGGCGCGGGTGGCCAGGCCGAGTTCTTCGATGGTGCGTTCGGGCGCAGCCTTGGCAGCTTCGCGAGCCGACACAGCATCCACGTGGGTTTGTCGAGCCTGGAGCTTCTTATAGAAGCGATCCACCTGGCCTTCAATGTCGATGAGGCGGGCGGCCTCGCCGGTGAAGAACGGGTGGCAATTCGAGCAAATATCCACGCGCAGTTCCTTGCGGGTCGAACCCGTGGTCCAGGTCTTGCCGCAGGAGGCGCAGGAGACCTTCGCGTCGGGATAATAGGTGGGATGAATTTGGGGCTTCATTGATATATCCTTTATTCAGCCACAACCGCTGGCTGTACCGGAACCACGTTCACGCGCTTGCGGCCGTGGATCACGTCGAACATCACCACGCCGTCAGCGACAGCGAAGAGCGTATCGTCCTTACCCACCAGCACATTCAAGCCAGGCTTGATCTTCGTGCCACGCTGTCGAACGAGAATGTTGCCAGAGAGCACAAATTGGCCAGCGTAGCGCTTCACGCCCAGGCGCTGGGAATTGCTATCACGTCCATTGCGGCTTGAACCGCCGCCAGTTTTATGAGCCATTTCTACCTCTTACACTCTTTTTGTATCGGATGGGACCGCGGGACTGACGTCCTGGCTTACTTGCCCTCGCCCCCGATGGCGTCGACCATCAGGCGCGTGTACTGGTGGCGATGCCCACCGCGAACGCGGATGCGCTTCTTCGGGCGGTATTTGAAGGACAGGACTTTGGGACCTTTGACGTGAGCCAGCACCGTGGCCTTGACCGGGGCGCCAAGGAGCGGGGTGCCGATCTGGACATCATCGCCATCCGCCACGAGCAGGACGGGCAGGTCAATCTTCTCACCCGTTTCAACGGGCAGGCGGTCCACATCAATGGTGGAGCCTTCGACGGCGCGGTACTGTTTGCCGCCGCTTTCAACGATCGCATATTTCATTTTTTGACTCTCCAGTCATTCACTTCACCGTGGGCCTGCGGGTTTCTTGCTACCCTTTGATTCATCTGGGGTGAACCTGCGCCTGCGAACGGGGAAGCTGGGATATACAAGCGCTCGCCCCAGCAAACCAACTGCCGGGGCAGGAGCGGACGATATTATACATGCAGGCCGGGGGCATGTCAACCGCGGGAGGCCAGCAATTTTACGGAACCCGCCCCGTGACTACTTCGGCAGGATGCCCGTGATGGCCTTCGTCACCGCCTGGAGTTCACCCGCGTGTCCCTTGATTTTCGAAACGTCGCCCGAGCGCAGGCCGCCCTGCACGTCGACGATGGTCTTCGAGGTCGACACCTGGTTGTCGATGATCTGCTGGGTCAGGCTTTCGAGCTTGACCAGCATGTCGGTCACGTTCTTGGGGATGATCGGCAGGCTCTTGACGATGGGCAGCAGCACATCCAGGATCGAGTTGGCGATGCCCGCGTATTTGACCGTGAGCGTGTGCAGGGAGCCGATGGAATTGGTCAGCTCGAGGGCCACCTCCTGGATGGCGTCGATCATGTCCTTGTGTTCCTGGATCATGCGGCTGATGTCTTCCAGGGAGTCGGTCAACTTGTCCGAGAACTTGACGTAGGATGCTCCCCCGGCTGCGGTCTTGCCGACAGCTTTGGCAGGGGCAAGACCGGAACGGGCGGAACGGGAGGGAGGCAGATTGGGCATGGGAATCTCCGTGGAAATGATTTTTTTCAACTAGACCTCTTGCATAAGTGCTCCCGCCGCAGTCCTCGGCGGCGGGGACGCCGCCTGGAGCAAGGCTAATTTATGACTTTTGCAAGACATCTACTATACAATAAAAACAGGTAGTACACAATACTGGTTGACAAACCTTCCCACCTCGTATATGCTGGAAAATACCCAGTCCTGCCTTGCGATTAACGTCCCGTGGTTTACAGTAGTAATCCAGGCATGCCCATCGCCACAACCTGCGGGACGTGTGGGACATCACAGATTGATCCAGAAAAGGAGTTGCCATGAAATTTCCCGAATTGAAATGGGAGCACGTGCAACGGGGATTGTTGTGGATCGTACTGCCCCTGTTGTTGGGCGTGTTCGCTGCGTCCGCCATCCCCAAACCCGTTGTGGGAATCATTCGCCTGGAAGATGCGATCTATTCCTACACAGCCAACGACCTGCTCGCGCAGATCGATTATGCGCGCAAGCACCCCGAAATCAGGGCTGTGGTGCTGGTGCTGAACAGCCCGGGCGGCACGGTCGTGGACACGGAGGCGGTCTATCTCGAACTCGAGCGCCTGCGCGATGAAAAGCCGCTGGTGGCCTCGGTCAACGGCATGGCGGCCAGCGGCGCCTACTACCTGGCCGTGGGCACCGATTACATCTACGCCAAGCCCACCTCGGAGGTAGGCAACGTGGGCGTGATCGGATACCTGCCGCCCACGCCCTTCATCTATGAAGACCTGATCTCCACCGGGCCGTATAAACTGTGGGGCTCCCCGCGCGATGCCTACCTGCGCGAGATCGAAATGATCAAGGAGGTCTTCTACGAAGCGGTGGACTTGGGCCGCGGCGACGCGCTCAAGGTCGGACCCGAGGTCATCCTGCGTGGGCAGTTGTGGACCGGGGCCGCGGCAGTGGACATGGGCATCATCGACGCCATCGGCACCGAGAGCGACGCTGTGGCAAAGGCGGCGGAAATGGCCCATCTGCGAAACTACGAGACCGCCGATCTGTACGATCTGGCCGGGCTGCAAGTCGACCTGGCGGGTCTGTTCTTCCAAACCGACAGCGAGGGATTGAGCCTGCCCTACCCCAGACAACCCGGGTTGTACCTGCTGTTCATCCCGCCCCTGCCCTCGGCAGCGCAACCCTAGGAGGCCAGAATGAATCGCAAATGGATTTGGATCGCCCTGATCGTCTTCCTTCTGCCAATCGCCGCGCGCGCGATCTGGTTCTACCCCGGGTATTACACGCGTTCAGAGAAGGTGCAGATTCCCGACTACACCAAGATGGACCTGCCGGCTGCGCCGGTGCAATCGCCCGCCGCGCCCGCCAAGGCCACCGCGGGGAACGGCGTGGTGGTTATCGATACGCTGCATTCCAACCTGTTTCAGCAAAGTGAAATCCAGGCCCTGACCGAGGCGCTGACCACCCGCGGCGCGCGGGTCGAATTCGACATGGAGTATGGCATGTTGGCGTCACGCCTGCGCTATGCCAGTTCCTACGTGATCATCGCGCCGAACGCCTACTACACCGACGAGGAAATCCGCCTGCTCACCGACTTCGTCGACCGCGGCGGACGCCTGGCGATCTTCACCGACGCCACCCGCGGTATGCTGCTCTACGATTACAACACGGGCGCCGAAAGCCAGTTTTCCGACAGCAACGCCGTCAATCCGCTGCTGGCCCCCTTCGGGATCTCGGTCAACAACAATTATCTCTACAACATGGCCGAGAACGAAGGGAATTTCCGCAACGTGTACTTCGATCAGTTCGGCAAGAACGAACTGGCCATCGGCCTGAAACGGGTCGCGCTGTATGGGTCGCACTCGGTCAAAACCGAAACGGGCACACTGCTGCTCCTGAGCGGGAAGCAGACCTTCTCGTCCATGACCGACACGCACAACGCGGCGGAAGGCGGGGCCGCCCTCAGCGCGGACGGAAACGTGCTGGCCTTCGGCGATTTCACCTTCCTGTCCACGCCCTACAACACCGTGGCGGATAACTCCGCGCTGATCGGCAATATCGCGGACTTCCTGCTGGGCGGCACACGCGAACCGTCCCTGGCCGACTTCCCCTTCCTCTTCAGCGGGCAGACCGTGCAGGTCCTGCCCACCTCCGAGGTGCAGATGACGGCCGAAATGGTGGCGGCGCTCGGCAGTATGCAGGCCAACCTGCAACTGGTCGGCGCCCAGGTCCAATTGGTGCAGAAAGCGCCCAGCAGCGGGGACACGCTGGTGCTCGGGACCTTCGCCCAATCCGAGGACCTACTGCCCTTTATCGAAGGCTTCGAGCTCGTGACGGAGGAATTCTCCTCCTTCGTGGAGGTGCCCGGCATCGGCAAGGTCGGTCGCATCGGCAACGGGTTGGTGCTGTTCTCGCCGGGCGAGAAAGGCAATACGCTCGTCCTGCTGGCCGAGACCACCGACGACCTGACCTACCTGTTGAGCGCGCTCAATTATGGCGGATTGTCCAGTTGTCTGATCCAGGGCCAGGTCGGCCTGTGCAGCATCGGCTTCGGGGGCAGCTTCTCGGAAGACCCCTACGTCCCCTACGAGGAACCCGTCGGTCCCACGGACGTGCCAGCCGAAGATGTCACTCCCACACCCGCGGGATAGCAGGACAAACCCACACCCCACCAGGGCTGCCCCCTGGTGGGACTTTTATTCCCAACTCTTTGAGAGGTACACATGAGCGAAATGACACAACTCGGCTCGGTCCCTGGTTATCTGGTCAAACATGAAGGGGAAGGCCCCTGGCCGGCTGTGATCGTCATCCAGGAATGGTGGGGGCTGGATGCCCAGACCAAATCGGTGGCCGAACGCTTTGCGGCGCAGGGCTACCTGGCCTTTGCCCCCGACCTGTATCACGGCGAACTGGCCGCGCTCGGCGACGGTGACAAAGCCAGGGAACTGGTGCAGACATATGCCCCAGGTGCGCCCGCCGACCTGGAAAAACTCTACGACGCGCTCCAGTCGCATCCCGACTGCACGGGCAAGGTCGGCTCGGTGGGATTCTGCTTCGGCGGCAGGATGTCGCTGGCGCTCGGGCTGCGCCGCCCGCTGAACGCCGTCTGCACCTTCTACGGCGGACAGATGCAATTGCTGTTCGAGCAGATGCGCGCGAACTTCCACGCGCCCGTGCTCGGCCTGTTCGGCGACGCGGACGTTTCGATCCCCATCGGCACCGTGCAGGAGTTCGATCAACTGCTGGGCGAGATCGGCGTGGAACATGAGGTCATCCTATATCCCAACTCGGGCCATGCCTTCTTCCGCGACAGCGACTCGAGCGTGTACAAACCCGAGGCCGCGCAGGACGCCTGGGAGCGGGTGACAAAGTTCTTTGCGAGGCATTTGAAGTAGTGCTTCAATAGACTTCGGAAGTCTGTTGGAAGACCCCACGCAAGGGGTCGCGATCACAGACTTCCGAAGTCTTGTTTTTTTGTGGGAAAATAGAGTTATGGACCTGACACCCGCCCAACTCGATATTGCGCAAGCTCCGCTGGATGCGAAGAGCTTCCTGTCCGGCTACGCGGGGACAGGCAAAACCTTCGCGGCGGTGGAGCGGCTGAAGCACCTGCTGGCCCAGGGCGTGCGCGCCGATTCGATCCTGCTGCTCGCGCCGCAGCGCTCCCTGCACGAGCCTTACCTCGAAAGTCTGTACTTCGATCCATACGCGGGCGGCGAGGTGACTCCCGCCACGCTGGGCGGCCTGGCGCGCCGCATGGTCGACCTGTTCTGGCCGCTGGCTGCCGAGGCGGGCGGTTTCGCCCGTCCCGACCTGCCGCCCGTCTTCCTGACGCTCGAAACCGCGCAATACTACATGGCGCACCTCGTGCGTCCGCTGCTGGACGAGGGCTTCTTCGAGTCGGTCACCATCGACCGCAACCGCCTGTACTCACAGGTTATCGACAACCTGAACAAGTCGGCGGTGATCGGTTTCCCACACACCGAGATCGGTGCGCGGCTGGATCTGGCCTACTCGGGCGATCCCGCCCAGCGTCGCGTGTATGCCGACGCGCAGGAATGCGCCAACCGCTTCCGCACGTACTGCCTGCAAAACAACCTGCTCGACTTCTCGCTGCAATTGGAAAGCTTCGCGAACGTCCTATGGCCGCAACCGCAGGTGCGCGACTACCTGGCCCGCGCCTACCGCCATCTGATCTACGACAACGTGGAGGAGGACGGCCCGCGCGCGCACGACATCCTGCGCGAGTGGATCGCGGACTTCGACTCCGCGCTGCTGGTCTACGACGAGGGCGGCGGCTTCCGCTACTTCCTCGGCGCGGACATGAGCACGGGATCCGCGCTGCGCGAACTTTGCGAGCAACAGGTTCTCTTCGATGAATCCTTCGTGATGAGCCAGCCCATCGCGGATTTGAGCGAACATCTGCCGCACGCCATCGCCCCGGGCCAGGTCGCTCCGCCCAGCACAGAAGCCACGGGCATCGAGGCGCTTTCGATCATCCAGTCGCGCTTCTACCCTGAGATGCTGGACGTGGTGGCGGGCGAGGTCAGGCAATTGCTGGACGGCGGCCTGCCGCCTGCAGAAATCGTCATCCTCGCGCCCTATCTTTCGGATGCGCTGCGCTTCTCGCTCACGCATCGGCTCGAAAGGCTGGGCATTCCGTGGCGTTCGCACCGTCCCTCGCGCTCCCTGCGGGATGAGCCCGCCAGTCAGGCGCTGCTGACGCTGGCGGCGCTGGCGCATCCGCACTGGGAGATCCGCCCGCCGAAATTCGACGTGGCCTACGCCCTGATGCTGTCCATCGACGGCCTCGACCTGGTGCGCGCGCAACTGCTGACGGAGATCGTCTACCGTCCGCGTGAGCTGGCGCTCGCCCCATTTGACGGGATCAAACCCGAGGTCCAGGAAAGAATCACTTTCTCGCTGGGGCTGGGCTACTCCATCCTGCGCGACTGGCTGCTGGCCCAGCGCGAGGCGGAGCCGCTTCCGCTCGATCATTTCCTGCGCAAGCTGTTCGGAGAGGTGCTGTCGCAGCCTGGCTTCGGCTATCACGCGGATTTCGACCGCGTGCGTGTGGCCGCCAGCCTGATCGAGTCGTTCAAGAAATTCCGCCTGGCTTTGGATCTGACCGGTTCTGGAAACCTGTCGGGCCTGGGCAGGGAATACATCGCCATGCTGCAAGACGGGGTGATCGCCGCCTCGTACGTGGAGGCCTGGAGACAGCAAAACACCGACGCGGTGCTGGTGGCGCCCGCGCACACCTTCCTGCTGATGAACCGCCCCGCTGCGGTGCAGTTCTGGCTCGACCCTGGTTCGAGCGGATGGTACGAGCGCCTGGCCCAGCCGTTGACGCATCCGCACGTGCTGGCGCGCGGCTGGCCCAGCGGACAGTTGTGGAGCGATGCCGACGAGGTGCGCTCCTCCCAGGAGGCCATGTCGCGTTTGATCGGCGGGCTGCTCAGGCGCTGCCGCGAACGGGTCTACCTGGGGCTGGCCGAGTTGGGCGAAAGCGGGTACGAACAACGCGGCGAACTGCTCAGGGCCTTCCAAAAAATCCTGCAGGAGCAGGCGTCGTGAGCATGCGCAAACAGACTCTTGTTACAGCGCTGATCGTGCTAATGTTCGCGCTGGCGGTCGTGCTGCGCGTCGTCAGCTTTCCGCGCCAGAACGTGGACACCAAAGGCTACCTGAACTGGTACAGCCACTTCGAGCAGCGCGGATTCGCGGCCCTGGCCGATGACTTCTCGGTGTACACGCCGCCCTATCTCTATCTCTTGTGGCTGGCCTCGCTGGTGCGGGGCGTAGTCGACCCGAAGCTGGCGCTCAAGCTGATCCCGACCGCCTTCGACCTGTTGAGCGCGTTCGCGGTCTACAAGCTGGTCAGGCTGAAATATCCGCAGGGACAGGCGCCCTGGCTGGCCGCGGCGGGCTTCCTGCTGCTGCCCACGGTCATCCTCAACAGCGCCTATTGGGGACAGATCGATTCGCTGTACACGTGTTTCCTGCTGCTGTGTGTCTATTTCCTGCTGACCGAGCGTCCCGCTCCCGCGATGTGGATGCTGGGACTCTCGCTCGCGGTCAAGGCGCAGGCGGTCTTCCTGCTGCCCTTCCTGGCGGTGATGTTTTTCAAGAAACGCATCCCCTGGCCGACCCTGATCATCCCGCCGTTGGTGTTCGTGGCCAGCATCCTGCCCGCGGTGTGGGCGGGGCGTCCGTTCATGGAGGCGCTGACCATCTACGTTTCGCAGTCGGGGGAATTCCAGCAATTATCCATGCACGCGCCCAACCTGTACTCGTTTGCGGTGGGACATCCCACGTGGATCAAGCCGATCTACTACAGCGGCCTGGCGCTGACGGTGATTCTGCTCGGCGGCTGGGTCCTGGTCTACGCCCGCCGCCGTTTTGCGCTAACCCCGAGGCTGGTGCTGCTCATGGCGCTGGTGTCGACCGTCCTGGCCCCCTTCCTGCTGCCCAGGATGCACGACCGTTATTTCTACCCCGCGGACAATCTTGCGTTGGTATTGGCCTTCTTCGCGCCCTCCTACTGGTACGTGGCCCTTGGCTACCAGGTCATCTCCAGCCTGGTGTATGCGCTGTTTTTGTTCAGTTTGACAGACCTGCAAAGTAACCTGTTCCTGTTGACTGCCATCCTGCTCAACACGGGAATGATTGGATACCTGGTTGTGCGTCAGTGGCTGGAGACAAGGGAGGAGCAAGAAAGGTAGGAAGTACCCACGCCTTTTTGGCGTCTCTACTATCACTTCGTGTGGGGAATCAAAAACAGGCTTCCGCTGATCGCTCCCGCCTTCAAAGCGGAACTGAGGGCTGGATTTTCGCTGTCGTGCTAGTGGATGAGTTCATCCGCGGCGCGTGGAAGCTCATCCAGGTTCAGCCATTCACGCCCGCCATTTACAAAGGCATCGAGTGGCTGGGCAGTTTCCTGAACACACAACTTGGACTGGAATATCTGGATCATAAGCTGTAAAATCGACTCATCGTCAGAAACGCAAGTAAAGTCAGGGAGAAAGGATCCACACATGAGCACAGACATCGATGCAATTGCCGCAGACATCGTTGATTGCGCCTTTCAGGTTCACAAGCAGTTTGGGCCAGGGCTTTTGGAATCCGCCTATCAGGCATGCCACGCGTATGAGCTTCGCAAACGCGGCAGGCTCGTCCTTACTGAGGTCACACTGCCGATCCTGTACGACGGCCAGGAATTTGATGAAGGCTATCGGATCGATGAACTGGTCGATAATCTTGTCATCATCGAAAATAAGGCTGTCGATACCGTTCTTCCAATTCACTTGGCGCAGTTAATCACCTATCTCAAATTGAAGAACTGTAAACTTGGCTTTCTGATAAACTGGAATGTAAAATTGATCAAGAATGGCATTCAAAGAGTCGCCAACGGCCTCGAGGAATCCGCCGCGCCCGTCAGGTTCATCAAAAGGCCATAACACCCTTGGCGGTTCAATAATGTCTCACCGCCAAGCACGCCAGGAACGCAAAGAAAACCGATTCAAAACCCTTGGCGCTCTTCGCACCTTTGGCGGTTCAAAATGTCCCACCGCCAAGCACGCCAAGACCGCAAAGAAAACCGATTCAAAACCCTTGGCGCTCTTCGCACCCTTGGCGGTTCAACAATGTCCCACTGCCAAGCACGCCAAGAACGCGAAGAAGATTCATTAAAATCCTTGGCGCTCTTCGCGCCCTTGGCGGTTGAAAAATGTCTCACCGCCAAGCGCGCCAAGGCTGCAAAGAAAACCGATAAAAAAACCTTGGCGGTTCAATAATGTCTCACTGCCAAGCACGAGAAGAACATAACAAACTCCTTGCGCCTTCACGATTCAAAATTATGATGAACTTTACTCCCCGCCCCTCCCAACAAAACATCCTCCGCTATAACGGCGGACGGCTCGGCATTGCCGCCGTGCCTGGCGCGGGCAAGACGCACATCCTCTCGGCGCTGGCGGCGCAGATCATCGCGGGCGGCGCCCTGCAGGACGGGCAGGAGGTGCTGATCGTTACGCTGGTCAACTCGGCGGTGGACAACTTCGAGGCGCGCATCAAACGCTTCTTTGAAAATCCCCTGCTGGCGCTGTACAAGTATCGCGTCCGCACCCTGCATGGACTGGCGCATGACATCGTGCGCGAGAAGCCCGCCAGCGTGGGACTGGAGAATCAGTTCAGCATCATCGACGAGCGCGAGGCGGGCTTCATCCGCCGCGAGTCGGTCAACGCCTGGCTGGCGGCGCATCCCGATTTTCTCGACGACTACTTCGACCCCGCTCTGGACGGCTCCAAACGCGACTGGGTACGGCGCGACCAATTGCCCAACCTGCTGGACTCCCTGGCCCTGGCCTTCATCCGCTCCTCGAAGGACCGTCTGCTGACGCCCGAGAGTCTGCGCGTCATGCTGGAGGCCGCCCCCGCCCCGCTGCCCCTGGCCGAACTCGGCTGGAGCATCTACGCGGACTACCAGCGCGCCCTGGCCTATCGCGGCGCGGTCGACTTCGATGACCTGATCCGCCTGGCGCTGACCCTGCTCGAACACGATGAGGAATTCCTGGAGCGCCTGCGCTTCCGCTATCCCTTCATTTTGGAGGACGAGGCCCAGGACTCCAGCCGCACCCAGGAGCGGATTCTGGCTCTGCTGTCTGGTTCCGTCCCCTCCTCGTCCCTTCGGGACTCTTCCCCTATTTTCACAGAAAATGGGGGAAGCAGGAGGGGGGTCGGAAACTGGGTGCGCGTCGGCGACCCCAACCAGGCCATCTTCGAAACCTTCACGACTGCCTCGCCCGAACTGCTGCGCGCCTTCATCCGCGAAAACCCCAGCGTGGACATGCCCGAATCGGGGCGCTCCCAGCCGTCGGTGCTGGCGGTCGCCAATCACCTGATCGACTGGGTCATGCGTTCCCATCCCCTGCCCGGGGCGCGGACGGCGCTCTCGCTGCCGTACATTCAGCCCGTGCCCGAGGGCTACCAACCCGTCAACCCGCCCGACCAGCCTGAGGCGGTACATTTCATCAGCAGAAAATACGCGCCCGAGGAGGAACTGGAGGCAGTGGTCAAGTCGGTCAAGGGCTACCTCGACTCGCTGGCCGACGTCCCCGACGCCGCCAAACCGACCATCGCGATCCTCGTCCCGCGCAACAACCGCGGCGTGGAAGTCATCGATTCGCTGCGCAAACGCGGCATCGATCCGCTTGAACTGGTTTCCAGCACCTCCGAGACGCGCGCGGCGGCAGGATCGTTGAACTACCTGCTCTCCTACCTGGCCGACCCGCAGTCCGCGCGGAAATTGGCGAAAGCCTACGAAGTCTGGCGGCGGGATTGGCGTTCGGACGTCGAGAAGATGGAACTGGTCAAGGTCACGGCTGACCTGCTGAGGCGCATCGGCGAGGTGGAAACCTTCGTCGCGCCCGCCATCCCCTTGGGAAGAGGGTCAGGCATCAGGCAGGATTGGCTGGCCCTGTTGAGTGAGTCCGAGTCGCAGCAGGTCATCCAGGAGATGGCCGACTTCCGCGTCAACGTGCGGCGCTGGCTGGACGCAGTCACACTGCCCGTCGACCAGTTGATCCTCACCCTGGCGCAGGATGTGTTCAGCGAGGCCTCGGATTTGGCGCTGGCGCACAAGCTGGCGTTGGTGCTGCGCAAGGCCGCCGCGGACCACGGCGACTGGCGCCTGCCCGAGCTGACCTCGGAGCTGGCCGTGATCGCCAAAAACGAGCGCCGCTTCATCGGCTTCTCGTCCGACGATTCGGGCTTCGACCCTGAGCGGCACCGCGGCAAGGTGGTGGTGACAACCATGCACAAGGCCAAGGGCCTGGAGTGGGACCGTGTGTACATCATGTCAGCCAACAATTACGACTTCCCCTCGGATATGCCAGGCGACCGTTTCATCTCGGAGAAGTGGTTCGTGCGCGGCGGACTGAACCTGGAAGCTGAAGCCCTGGCCCAGTTGACTGCCCTGGAGTCGACCAGCGAATACAACTGGTACGAGGAAGGCGCCGCCACCCGGCAATCCCGCCTGGACTACGTCAAGGAACGCCTGCGCTTGTTCTACGTCGGCATCACGCGCGCCAAACGCGACCTGATCGTCACCTGGAATTCAGGCCGCCAGGGCGACGCCACGCCGAGTATGGCGATGAGTGAGTTGATGGGCTGGTGGGAAGCGGAGAGCAGGGAGCAGTGATCGCCTTTCGTTGACACATGCGCATGCGGGTGTGTATAATGCCCGCATTGGAAGGAGTTCTGCCATGCAGGAATTACAACGCGTCAATCTGTTGCTGGAACGCCGTCAGCGGGAAGCATTGGAAAAACTGGCGCAGCAAAAGAATCGCAGCGTCAGCGACCTGGTGCGCGAATACATCACGGCCGGGCTGCGGGAAGACAACAGCCAGCAGCGTGAAAGACAACAGGCCCTGGAAAATGCCCGCGCGCTCAAAGCTCGTGTGCTGAAACGCCGCAAGGGAAAACCCGTTACGGATGCCGTGAACGTCCTAGAACAGTTGCGTGAGGAGAGGGCCAATGAGTTACTGGGTCGTGGACGCTAACATCGCCGTTCAGACGGCGCTGAACATCACAGACAACCTGGAATCCTTCTGGGATCGCGTCGACCGTGAACAAGTAACCCCTTGCGCCCCGCGCCTGTGGTTGAGTGAAACCGCGTCCGCCATCCGCTTCCTTTGCTCCCACAAGGAAATATCGTCGGATGAGGCCGGGGAAGCACTACGAACCATCCACGGTCTGCGCGTGGAAATTATCAATGAAGACGAAGAACTCAGTCTGCGCGCGCTCGAACTGGCGGGAAAACTGAATCAATCCAGGGCCTATGATGTGTTTTACCTGGCCCTGGCGGAAAATCTGGCGGTTGATTTCTGGACTTTGGATGAACGGTTGTACAATCGCTGCCGAAAAGATTTCAAGTTAAGGTGGGTTCACTGGGTCGGTGAACTTTAAGCCAATCAAAACGGCCTCGTTCAAGAACGCGGGGCCGTTTCGATTTCCACGAACGAGGCAATCAGGGTATGATTGCCCCATCCACCCATTTTCAGGAGGACACCCATTCATGGAAAACCCCACCTCTGACGAAAAAGTCCTGGCTGCGCTGGCGCACGGCTCGGTGTTTTTTTCGTTCTTCGGCCCCATCGCGCCGCTTGCCATCTGGATCATGCAAAGGAACAAGTCGAAGTACGTTCGCTACCATGCCTTGCAGGCCCTGGGATACCAGGCCCTGGCATTCTGGGGTTGGATCCTGGGTCTGATTTTTGTGTTCATTGCCATGTTCGGGGTGATGTTCGCCGCAGCGCTTGTGTCCAGCCCCGAGCAGTTGGATTCGCCCGTCTTTCAGGTGGTCCTGCAAGCCGTCATGCTGCTGTCCATCTTCGGCCAGTGGGGATTGTTTCTCCTGATAGGCCTGGTCGGCGCGGTCTTCTGTATGTTGGGGCGTGACTTCCATTACCCAATCCTCGGCTCGTGGCTGAAAGGCAAGCTCTTTGACGGCCAGGTCACGGACGAGGAGTTCGAGCGACGGGAGGATGCCTGGGTGGGCGGGGTCTGCCACCTGACGGCCATCCTGCAACTCTTCGGGATCATCACCCCGCTGATCGTCTGGTTCAGTCAGAAGGAGCGTTCTGCCAAACTGGCCTTTCAGTCCCTGCAGGCTGTCTTCTATCAGTTGATCTCGGTGGCTGCCACTATTTTCTCCTATGTGGGAAGTTTCGTATTCTTCCTGGTTTTCATGGCCGCAATAATCATCCTGGCTGGCGGGAGGAACGGCAACGATGAGCTCCTATTTGGCGGTGCGGGCTGGCTGGCCATCCTTCTGATCGGCGGCATGTTCCTGCTTCAGTTGATAGCGCTCTTCGTGATCCCGCTGTATTATTTGATGGCCGCCATCGCCGGCGTCCGCACCATGCGCGGTCACGAGTTCAAATATCCCATTTTAGGCGGGATCATGGCCCGCAGGATGACCACCCCTCCGCTTCAGGGATTGCCCCAAAATGAACCCATCCAGTAACCCCAGCCCCACCTCCGACGAAAAGCTGATGAGCGCGCTGGCACATTTTTTCGGAACGCTGGCGGCGCTGATCGTGTGGGCTTTGCAAAAGGACAAATCGCGCTTCGTTAAGTTTCAGGCCCTGCAAGCGTTGACCTTTGACTTTGCCGTCACGACCCTCTTGGGGACCGTGTTCGGCTGCTTCTTCATCCTGGCCCTGCTGGGCATGTCTGGCTCCATGTTTGTCTTTATGGAACAGGCCACGTCTGTGAACGATTTTGGATGGGCTTTCGCCCTGCCTTTCCTCTTTCAACCCGTGATTTTTGCGTGTATTTTTCCATTCTCGCTGCTGCTGACCCTCGTCCGGCTGGTGGCGTCGATTTCCGTGCTCAACGGCCGCGAGTTTCGCTACCCCATCCTCGGCCCGTGGCTGGAACGTTTTTTGGAAACCTGATCCTGGAAAAATCGACAAAGTAAGGGATGAGCAGGGGCAAATTCAGCATTTCCGCGCAGTACGTAGTACAATGAACTCAATCACCAGGCAGTGATCGAGTTTGTATATTTTGTTTTACCGCATGGGGGGAAATCAACGGCCGATCAAAAAACAAAATCATGAAGCTCCCAATATTTACCCCGATTCAATCAACATCACCTGCGGAACGGCGTTGAAACGCGTCCTTAAGGAAAGGAGATCCAATCCATGAACAGGGCTCTATTTGAGGAAAAATGGGAAGTGATTCGAGACCAGGCCACCTTATGGTGGAGCCTGATGGCGGATTTCGATTTGAAGAAGGTGGACAAGGCGGAGGTTAAATTCGACAAGTTCGTCACCATGCTCCAGGTGAAATATGGGTATACACGCCAGAAAGCCCGCGAAGAGGTTGGCAGGTTTTGGGCAGAACACGAAGCAAAACACAAGAAGACCGCGTAACGAGCCTCAAGCCAATCATTTTACAGGAGCAAGCCATGGAAACCGTACCAGACAAGCAGAAGCGCAAAAGATTATCCCCGGGAAAGCGCAAGCACATCCGCCGCGTGAAACAGGAGGCCCGCAAGGAGGGCGTCTCAGAAGCTGAATTGAAGAAGAGATTGCGCGGCTCGTAACATACGCACCACACATGAATCAAAAATCGGGAATACGATTCCCGATTTTTGATTCGCGAGAGGAACATACTGAAACGCGGATTTTCCTACGGCAGCCCGGGGACTTTCTCCAAATCCCACAACTTGACGTTATCGATCATGATCAAGGCCTCGTACCCCGTGGTGGACAGCAGGTGGAACGACACCGCCCGCGGGGATTTTTCCACCACGGAACCGCTCCTGCAATCGCTCAAATAGCCGAGCGGATCGTGGTTCAGATAGAACGCGCACTCGGTTCCGCGCAGGATGATCGTCACGTTGATGAACTCGGGCGAGAAATACTCGTACGTGCCCGTGATGGATTGCAGCGGCGCCCGCAAACTCCAGTCGAAGTTCCAGTCCTCGTGTTTGGACAGATCCAATTGCACACTTTGTTCAGCAGACTGGTTGAACTGGAAGCGCAGAATATCGTGCGGCTGGGTCTTCCCAAACTTGAAGTCCACACTTAACACAAAGTCCCTGCGAATCATGCTGGGGTTATAGACCATCGCATCCCGAAACTCCCGCTCGTCGGGGATCTTCAACAGCAGGGTTTCGTCTTCGAGATGCGCATAAAAAGGCCCGTCCGGGCTCTCGCGCTTGACGTAGAACCAGCCCAGGTTGTAGCCCGAGAAATCATCCTTGTAGGCGGGATACTGGCCCGCCAGCGCCGCCAGGATGGGATCGGCAAACTCCGCCACCCAGGCTGGGACGGGCTGAACCTCCCGCGTGGGCGGCAGAGATGTGGCTGTGGGCGTCGGCGGCGGCGTTGGCGAGGGGGTAAACGTCGGCAGGACAAAGACCGTGGGCGTCGGCTGGAGGAAGGGCAGCGCCGAACTTGAACAGGCCAGGCCAGGCAGGAGCATCAAAATAAGCAGGAGCGGGAAAATACGTCGCATGGGATGATTATATACCGCGCAAATGGATTAAAATAGTTTCAGACCTCCCATGAAACCCAACCTATCCCGCAGGCACACCCAGGGCGCATCCGTTATCGAGACCGCGGGCGGATTGCGCCTCACGATCCCCGCCTCGGATGGCTCCCGCTACGACGACGCCCAACTGGACGATTACACCGGCCTCGCGCGGCGGGATTTCCCCCACCGCTCCCTGGACCTGAGCCTGCGTGCCCGCGCCTCAGCCGAATCCACGCCTGGGACCTGGGGCTTCGGCGTCTGGAACGATCCCTTCGGGCTGAGCCTCGGCTTCGGCGGGAACCCGTTCCGCCTGCCTGCGCTGCCGAACGCGGCCTGGTTCTTCTACGCCTCGCCGCAAAATTATCTTTCCTTCAAAGATAACCCTTCGACACTCCCTTTGGTCGCAGGGCAGGCTCACCCTGCCCACGGCTTCCTCGCGCAAACGTTTCGCGCGCCCCGTTTTCATCCAGCGTTGATCGGCGCGGGACTGGCCCTGCCCTTCTCGCGCATCGCAGCCCGCCGCGGATTGGGACGGGTCATCGCCGAGGATGCATTCGCTCTCAGCGTGGACGTCACTCAATGGCACGGCTACAGGCTCAGGTGGCGGGAGGATCGGGTCATCTTCGAGGTGGATGATGTCATCGTGTTGGAAACGTCGGTGAGTCCGCATCCGCCCCTGGGCTTCATCCTGTGGATCGACAATCAATTCGCGGCGTTTACCCCTGCAGGGAAAATATCGTTCGGGGTGCTGGCGCATCCCGAAGCCTGGCTGGAGATCGAAGGTCTGGAATTAAAAAAGTAGGGGCGGGGTAACCCCGCCCCTACTCGTTCCATTCGAACTACGCGGCCTTGGCTTTTTTGGCCTTGTCCATTAGCATTTGCACGATAGCGTAAACCGCCGCCACACCGAGGGCAATGGCACCCATCCAGTTAAGCGAGAGCGGCAGGCTCTTCTCGAACAGGCGCGCAAACGTATCGAGCAGCACGCCCAAAATGAACAGGCCGCCGAACAGGCGGTTATGATAGAAGCAGAAGCCCGAGAACCAGGTGGGCCAGAAGGCTTCGAAGCCGGCGGGCGGACCCTCGGGGCGCGGCTTGGAGAGTACCGCCACGGCATAGAAGGCGCGTTTCAAGGCGAACAGGATCAGCAGCATGAAGACGGAGAAGTAGCCCGTCACGACCAGGTAGATCACGACCGCGTAGGCGATGACAATGGCTGCCATGTTGACGTAGCGCGCGAAGGTCTGGCCAACGCGCACGGGGAAGGTGCCCACGCCCTTTTGCTTGTCGGGGATCATCTTGTCGATGTGCTTGCCGACGTTGATGCTGGCCACGCTCAAGCCGAAGGGAATGCCCGCCAGGGCCACGTACCAGATGTTGCTGAAATCGCCGCCCTGACCGAGAGCCAGCACAAAGTACACGCCTGCGATCATGATCGGGCCCCAGATCAGGAAGATGGCCAGCTCGCCCAGCGCCCAATATTTGAGCGGCCAGGTGTAGAACAACAGCATCAGCACGCCGAACGCAAACAGGCCGATGACCGAGGCGTTGAAGCCCGTGTAGTACAGGGCAAAGATGCCCGACAGGAAGGCGATCACGCCGCTGACCAGGAACCACTGGATCTGCTGCGACTTGTTCCAGAAGCCCTGCACGAGCGGATGGACGCCATACTGGGTGCGGAAGTAGTTGTCCTTGTCCACGCCGCGTGAGAAGTCGGTGTAGTCGTTGAGCAGATTGTTCGTGCCGTGGGCAATGAACAGGCCGAGGGTCAGGATGATCCACGGCAACCAGGAAAAGTTGCCGTCGCGCCAGGCCAGTAATCCCGCAATAATGCATGAATAAATGGTGACGGTCGTCACCGCGGAACGTGTGGCAATCAGCCACTTGGAGACTACATCAAGGGATTCCCATTCCTGTTTGCTATCCATCTTGATCAGTTCCCAGGATGCCTTGCGCCACATGGCAAAATTTATTTTCATTCTTCCTCCAAAAAAGTTGATTGTGGCAAATTATACAACCAATCCCAAGGTTAAAAAAACAAGGCTCCTCAGGATTTGCCGTGGCTCACCGCCACAGTTTGCTGCCTTTGTGGCGCAAATTGGCAATTTGCGCTACGTGTATGCCATCATCGCGGTGAGGTAGTGGCATAAACGAAGTGATAATTTCCGTGGGGCGGGATGGTATCCCGCCAAATCATGGGTACGCGGAATGCCACATCGTACCCGCAGGGTATTCCGCGCCACGTCACTTATCAAATTACCACTACCCGCGGTGATAAAAATAAAGAGCGGAGATGATCCGCTCTTCTTTACGACCTAACGCCAGAACGCCGGCAGGAAGACCCGTAACAATACATCGACCAGCAGGCCGAGCATGAAGAGTGTGCCGAAGGAGCGGTTGTTCCAGAAGGCCATCGGCGCGAAGTAGAGCGGCCAGCCGCCCTGCCCGTCGGGGAAGTCGGCGGGGCGTTCAGCGGGCTTGGGTTTCAGCAGGGCGGGATACACTTTGAGGAAGGTCGGCAGGGCGAACAGCACGATGAGCATGACGGGCGTGAAAAACTTAATCGCGATCAGATATCCCGTGAAGAAGTACGGCAGGATCATCATCGCCAGCACGGCGTAGCGGGCGGCCTGCTCGCCGATCACCACGGGCAGGGTGTGGATGCCCTTGGACTTATCGATCATCAACTTGTCGATGTGCTTGCCGAAGATGACCGTCGTCACACCCAGCACGTAGGGCAGGCTGGCAGTGACCACGTTCCAGTCCCATTTGTGGGCCATCACGTAGTAGCCACCGCCGATCATCAGCGGGCCCCAGACCACCAGCACGGCCACCTCGCCCAGGCCCAGTCCCTTGAGCGGCCAGGTGTAGAACAGAACGAAGAACGCGCCCAAGCCAAGCAGGATCCAGATGACGGGGTCGCTGGCGTTGATGAAGATCAGGTATAGGCCCGCGACCAGAGCAATCAGCCCCGTCACCGCGAAATAGGTCAGATGCTGACGCTTCGTCATCAATCCGCTGGCGATGGGCTGGGCGCCGTACATCGTACGGTAGTAATTATCCTTGTCCACACCGCGCACGAAATCGGTGAAATCGTTGAAGATGTTATTGGTGGCATGCGCCATGATCAGACCGAAGGCCAGGGCCAGCCACGGGAGGAATTGAAACGCGCCGTCACGGAAGGCGAAGAGTCCCGCCAGGGCGGCGGAAATAAAGGTCATGATCAACACCGCCGCGCGGGTGGAGATCAACCATTTCGAGATCACATCCAGGCGATCCCATTCCTCCTTGGAGACCTCGGGGATGACGTTCAGCGCTTTGCGCCACATGCTAAAGTTCATTACTTGCTCCTTTGGGAAAATTTTGGCAATTATAACAACACTTGTCCGATTACTTCGTCACCCCGCAGGAGTATAATCACCCGCATGTTCAAAAACCGCAACCTGGCCATCCTATTCTTCACGCTGGTTGTCGTCATGCTCGGCTTCGGGATGATCATCCCGATCCTGCCCTTCCTGGTGGAAAAGTTCGGCGGGGGCGGTGTGGCGATGGGTCTGCTCATGGCGATCTTCTCGCTGATGCAGTTCCTCTTCTCCCCCATCTGGGGCGGTCTCTCCGACCGCTTCGGGCGCAAGCCGATCCTGCTGCTGGGAGCGCTCGGCAACGGCCTGACCATGGTCGGCTTTGGGCTGGCCACCGACCTGTGGACTTTGTACCTGTTCCGCGCCCTGGGCGGAATCCTGTCTGCGGCCACCATGCCGACCGCCATGGCCTTCATCAGCGACAGCACCGAGGAGCACGAGCGCGGCGGCGGGATGGGCATCGTCGGCGCAGCCATGGGCGTGGGGATGGTGCTAGGCCCAGGCATCGGCGGGATGTTGGGCGGGGCCTCCTTCCAGATGCCATTCTTCCTGGCGGCGGGACTCTCGATTTTGGCGGCGATCCTGCTCTGGGTCTTCCTGCCTGAATCGCTGCCCGTCGAAAAACGGGACTCGACCCACTCCGTGTTACGCGGCCCCCAACTCCGCGCCATGTGGGCGGCGTTGTTCGGCCCGCTCGGTTTCCTGCTGGTGCTGGCCTTCCTGCACAACTTTGCGCTGACCAACTTCGAGGGCATCTTCGCTTTTTACACCGAGTCGCGCTACGGTTATACGTCACAGACCATCGGCATCATCCTGACCGTGGTCGGACTGGTTTCCGCGGTGGTGCAGGGCGTGCTGACGGGAGTCGCCACCCGCAAATGGGGCGACGTGGCGGTGACCAAGGTTTCGCTCTTCGCCAGCATCTTCGGCTTCCTGCTCATGCTGACCGCCCGCGACCTATTCACGGTCATCCTGACCACCAGCATTTTCATCCTGAGCAACGCCATGCTCCGACCAAGCGTATCCTCGCTCATCTCCAAACGCGCCGCGGGCGGACAGGGTCAGGCGATGGGACTGAACAACGCCTACATGAGCCTGGGGCGCGTGGTCGGCCCGCTGTGGGCAGGCAAGGCGCTGGATTTGAACCTGAGCTTCCCCTTCATGACGGGTTCCCTCATCATGCTGATCGGCTTCGTCGCCAGCCTGTTCTTTCTACCGAGGGAGACTGTGAGAAAAGAAGCCCCGTTGGAAACCCAAAGCGCGGATTGATGCCGCAAGGCAAAATGGCCTGAAATCCTAAAGGGAGACTTTAGGATTTCATGGTGATTCGGCGATTTTTATTAGATACACGAAAACAAACACGCTCCTTTGAATGGGAGCGTGTTTTTATTGATATAGACCTGACACCTAAATTTGGCCCAAAATAACCTACAAGTCATTGCATGATGGCTGGTTGGCAACCTTTTTGGGGACACGGATAGCACAGATTTTCACGGATTTTTTTGATCTCTCCGTGTTCATCCGTGAAATCAGTGAAATCCGTGTACGGGTTTGGGCGGCGCGCAATGAAATGTAGCCCAGTTTGGACAAAAATAAGGTGACAGGACTCGAACCTCTCAAATCTGCTGGCCCTTGAACTGGCTCATGTATAGGTGATGATAGAAGCCTTTTTGCTCCAGCAGGCTGTCGTGATTTCCGCGCTCGACGATCTCGCCGTTCCTGATAACCAGCACCTGGTCGGCGTCGCGGATGGTGGACAGACGGTGGGCGATGACGAAGCTGGTGCGCCCCTGCATCAGGTTGAGCAGCGCTTCCTGCAGGTGCTTCTCGGTGCGCGTGTCCACGTTGCTGGTGGCCTCGTCGAGGATCAGGATGTCGGGGTCGGCCAGGATGGCGCGGGCGATGGCCAGCAGTTGGCGCTGTCCCTGGCTGAGGTTGCTGCCGCGTTCGGTCAGCACGGTCTGGTAACCGTGCGGCAGGCGGTGGATGAACAGGTCGGCGTTGGCCAGTTTGGCGGCGGCTTTGACCTCCTCGTCCGTGGCTTCCAGCCGTCCATAGCGGATATTCTCCATGACGGTGGCGGCAAACAGGAAGTTGTCCTGAAGCACGAGTCCCAACTTGCGGCGCAGGTCATCTTTTTTAACGGAGCCAACCTCCAGGTCATCGATTTGGATCGTGCCGCGGTCGATATCGTAGAAGCGGGTTAGCAGGTTGGCAATGGTGGTCTTGCCCGCACCCGTCGGGCCGACCAGGGCGATCATCTGGCCTGGCTTCGCCTCCAGGTCGACGTTCTTCAGCACGGGCACATCCGCATCGTAGCCGAAGGAAACATCCGTCAGGCGCACGTGGCCTTTGATGTGCTCCAACGGGACAGCGTTGGGCGCGTCGGTCTCGGGGGTTTCGTCCAGCATCTCGAAGAAACGCTCCGCGCCCGCCAGCGCCGACTGGATGGAAGTGAACAATTGGGCGATCTGGTTGAGTGGACGTCCCAGACGGCTGGAGTAGTTGATAAACGAGGCGATCTCGCCGACGGTTGCCAGCCCCAGGACGGCCAGCCAGCCGCCTGTGACGGCCACGATGTCCAGCCCCAGGTTGCCGACCATGTTCATCAGCGGCCCCATAAAACTGGTGAAGACGCGCGCGCGCAGGGCCACCTTTTGCAGTCGGCGGTTGACCGTGGAAAACTGTTCGGTGGTGGCCGCTTCGCGCACGAAGGCCTGCACCACGCGCTCACCCGTGACCGTCTCCTCGATAATGCCGTTCAGTTCGCCCAGCGCCTGCTGGGTCTGGCGGAAGCCCGCGCGGGTGCGCTTGGCGATCTGCCCTGTCAGAACGTAAGTCAACGGCATGACGATCAGACTGACGATGGCCAGCGGCACGCTCATCACGAACATGATGATGACCACGCCGATCAGGCTCAGCACGTTGGAGATCAACTGGCTGGCGTTGGTGGCCAGGATGTTGCTGATATTCTCCACATCGTTGGTCAGGCGGCTCATGATCTCGCCGTGGGCGCGCTGGTCGAAGAAACGCACGGGCAGGGTTTGCAAGCGGGCGAACAGGTCGGTGCGCATATCGCGCACGGCGCGCTGGGCCACGCCCGCCATCATATAGGTTTGCAGCCAGGTTCCCGCGGCGGCCAGAACGTACGAGGCAGTCATCCAGCCGAGCAGACGCGCCAGCCCAGGCAGGTTGGATTTGCTGATGTATGAGTCGATGGCCAGACCCATCAGGTATGGGCCGAGCAGGTCGATGACCGAGGTGACGATCACCAGCAGCGTGGTGGCGATCAGCAGCCAGCGCTGACGTTCAAGGTAGCTCCACAGGCGGCGGACGGTTCCACGCGGGTCTTTCGATTTGGGCGCGCCGCCGCGCAGGAAGTCCATCGGCGGGCCGCCGCGGAATCCCATCAGCGGGGGAGGAGGCGGAGGCGGGGTGCGGCGTTGCTCAGTCATGGTTCACTCCGTTTCCCAGTTGGGAGTCATAGATCTCGCGGTAAATCGGGCTGTTCGCCAGCAACTCGCGGTGCGTGCCTTCGGCGGCAATCTGGCCGTCGTCGAGCACCAGGATCTTGTCGGCGTTCAACACGGTGCTGATGCGCTGGGCGATCACAAAGCTGGTGCGGTTCTTCATAATGGTTTCGAGCGCCGTTTGAATTTTGGTCTCGGTCTCCACGTCGACGGCGCTGGTGCTGTCGTCCAAAATCAAAATGGACGGCTTGAGAAGCAGCGCGCGCGCGATGGCAATGCGCTGCTTCTGTCCGCCCGAGAGGTTGACTCCGCGCTGGCCGAGGACGGTGTCATAGCCGTCGGACATCGACAGGATGAACTCGTGCGCCTGCGCAGCCTGCGCCGCGGCGGTCACCTCCTCGTCGGGAGCGTCGGGCCGCCCGTAGCGGATGTTGTCGCGGATGCTGCCGCTGAACAGCACGGTCTCCTGCAGGGCAATCCCAATCTCACGCCGCAGCGTGGCCAGGTCGAAGTCGCGCACATCCCGCCCGTCGATGGTCACGCAGCCCGAGGTCACATCGTAAAAACGCGGGATAAGATGCACCAGGCTGGACTTGCCCGCGCCTGTCGTGCCGAGCAGGGCCACGGTCTGTCCAGGCTCGGCCACGAAGCTGACGCCCTTGAGCACGGGATCGCCGTCGGCGCCGTTGTAGTTGAAGGTGACGTTCTCGAAGGCGATGCGCCCCTGGGATTTGAAATCCGTCAACGCGTTGGGCTGATTCTGCACCTTGGGCTGACTCTCCAGCACTTCCTGGATGCGCTTCGCAGAGGCCTCGGCCCGCGCTAGTTGGATGACCAACTGGCTGACCATCATCAGCGAGAACAGGGTCGTCATCAAATAGTTGATGAAGGCGATGATCTGCCCCATCTGCATCTCCCCTGCTGTGACGCGCATGCCGCCAAACCACAGCACCGCCACGATGCCCAGGTTCATGGTCAACATCATGAAGGCGGGCATGATCGCCACCGTGCGCATGGCACGCACAGACTGATCCGTCAGGTTGGTGTTGGCAGTTCCAAAGCGTTCATTCTCGTGTCGCGCGCGCACAAAGGCCTTGACCACGCGCACACCCGCCAGGTTCTCCTGCATGACCTGGTTGAGCGCATCCAGTTTTTCCTGGACAATGGTGAAGAGCGGCGTGGCCTTGTTGACGATCCACACCACGGCGGCCAGCTCGATCGGCATCAACACCAGCGGCAGAAAGGCCAGTTGCGGACTGGTGATGATAGCCATGATTAAGCTGCCGATCAGCAGCAGCGGCGCGCGCACCAGGATGCGCAGGATCATCAGCAGCGCCTCCTGCACCTGGGTCACGTCGTTGGTAAGGCGCGTGATGAGCTGACCCGTCTCCAGTTCGTCGAGATTGCCGAAGGAAAAGGTCTGCACCTTGCGGAAGAGCGTTTCGCGCAAGTCCGCGCCAAAGGTCTGGACGGTCAGTTCGGCAAAGATGCCGTTGCTCATGCCACCCAACGCGCCGATCACGGCCAGCCCGAACATCAGCAGGCCTGTTTGCAGCACCAGGTTCAAGTCGAGGCGGGCAATGCCCTCGTCCACGATGCGTTCGACCATGCGCGGCTGCATCAAGTCCATGGCCACTTCTAGGGTCATGAGCACAGGCGCGATCAACACCCAGCGCCAGTAGGGTTTGATAAATTTTGCGAGTTTGAGTCCTGCGTTCATTTCAGTGGAACTTCCTTATAGTTTTTTTGTTTTACGGGACTGCGGTCTATTGCAACTTAACAAAATAATCGAGCAATAAATTTCAGCCGATTCTTCGCCCTGAGCGGAGCCGCGCGCCCCCTTCGGCAGGCTCAGGGCAGGCTTGGCGCGGCGTAGTCGAAGGGTGGATAAGCAGAAAATATCAGTACCTTGCTCACCTGCCCTTCGACTACGCTCGGCTGGGTCTCGATACGGTCGGAAGAGCAACGACCTACTTGACCACCACGCCTCGCTCCGCTCAGGGCGAATATTTCCAGCCTATTCAACCGGCAGCCCGTCGTCAATTGCACGGAGCAGGTTTTCGCGGATGCGGAACAGGAAGCTGCGCAAGACAGTCTGTTCCTCCTCGTTGAAGCCTTCGAAGTTCTCCGTGTTCAACTGCTGCCAGATCTCCTCCAATCTGGCGTGGACATCATGTCCCTGTTGGGTGAGATACACGCGCGAGACACGCTGGTCGTGGGCGTCGGCCTGACGCTGGATAAATCCCGCCTTTTCCATGCGCTGGAGCATCTTGGTCATCGTGGCGGGCGTGATCTCCAGGCGTTCGGCCAGTTCCCGCTGGGTCAGGCCGTCCTGCTCCAGCAAGATGAACAGCACGGGCGGCTGTCCGCGGTACAGGCCAACTTCATCCAACAACGTATGGGCGCGGTGATGGTGCAATCGCGAGACCTGGGCCAGCAGGGCGTCCAGGGTTTTGGGTTCGGGAGGTCGGTGCATAGTTGCCTCAAATTTCCTTGGGTGAATAATGATTAGCCAACTAATTATTAGCCAGCTAATTATATTCGAATTTCTCATTCCAACAAGGGTATACCAATATCCCATCCACGAAATACGGCTCCACCATATAATGAGACCATCCATATTCAAGGAGGCAGCCATGTTCGGAAAGAAAAAGGAAAAACAAGCCCCACGGCCCTACCAGGTCATCGTTCTGACCCGCGATTACATGATCGAAGGCGCCTGCGACGAAGACAACGACATCCTGGGCTGGGCCGCCACCGAGGAATTTGGCGACGCGCTCAGTTCGGAGATCTTTGCCACAGATGTGCGCGTCCAGCCGATTGGGAATCTCAGCACCCAGCCTGCCACCTTCCCAAAATGGTTCCTGCCCAATGACACCAACACGCTGGCCATCCTGGCCATGGACTCCGCGGGGGTGGACATTTGTAATGGGGCTTTCGAGGACAATACTTTCGAATTCCCCATTACGCTGTACATCGGGCCATACCTTATCAAAGGGACAGCGCTTTCCGCCGAGGAGGAGGGCGTGAGTACCAATCTTCAATATGCATTCCTGCCCCTCCAGGATGCGGTCATTACCTGTCAGTTGCCCAACGCGAAATTCAACGAATTGCGCGCGTCCATGGCGGTGGTCAACATCGGCCTGATGGACGGCTACACCATCGAACGCTGACAAAAGTCCCCGCCTTTCGACGGGGACTTTGCTTCGGTCAGGCTTTCATCACGGGAACCTGGATCTCGGTGACCGTGTTCGGGTCGGTTTGGCTGTCGTTGTCCGAGGGGCGCAGGTACACTTCGCGCACGGGGCCGCAGATGTGATAGCCATTCTCGTCGATCCACTTCATCAGGGCATCGTAGGCCTGGCTCAAGGTCTGGAATGGGCCGTGGTGAATGGCGCAAACCATGCTGGGCGCGGCGGGCAGTTCATACACGTTCATGCCCCTGGAGGCGGTCACATCCCCCGCCACGGGTTCGCAAACCTCGATATCCCAATCGCGCTCCTTGGGTTCCTCGTCGTGGTACAGGCTGAGGCACGCGCCGACAGGCTTGATTCCCTGCCTGGCCAGCATTTGCTCCAGTTCACCCCACAGGCTGCCCTGCTCGGGCGGCGTGGGAACGACCCCGCGCACTGACGCAATGCGGATCGCGTCCACATGCTTGACAACCACATCGTATTTGGACATTTCATTCTCCTGTTCGATTTGTCTCAGCCGCGACTCCACGCGCGCAAGCCGCTCCGCTTCCTCCTGCACCCTTTGCCTGATCTCGCTTTGACGCAGGATCAGCATCCCGCGCATTTGCTCGGGTGAGAGTCCCGCGTCGAGCAGTTGGCCGATCTGCTCCAGCGAGAAGCCCAAATCCTTGAGGGCCAGGATGCGGTTCAGGCGCGCGATCTGCTCATGCTCGTAATAACGATAGCCCGTGAAATCATCCACACGGACAGGCTTGAGCAGGCCTACTTCGTCATAATAGCGAAGAGTCTTGATGGGCACACGGCTGAGTTGGGAAAAGTCTCCGATACGTATCATGGTTGTGTTATACAGCCTCCAGTGGGGGGAGAGTCAAGAGTTGAGATAATTCCGCCCGCAGTTAAACTGCGGGCGGAACGATTTTACAAGGGCTGGCGGCCCATAAAGCCTGCATCCACGTCATGCCAGAAATCGATCTGGTCTTCCCCATATTTCCAGCACAAATACACCTCGCGCCCGTCCTTCAGCGACGGGAAATCCAGCAGGCCGATGCCCATGTCCTTGACGATCACGCCCTGATCCTGCACTTGATGCACCAATTCGCGCAGGCGCTCGAATTCAGGGACGATCTGGCTGGCGGCGCGGCTGCCACCGTTCCCTGCCGCGCGCGCAATGGCGGGCCAAGCCTCAGGCTGACGTCTGACCACGACCTCGTGAATGCGCATGATCTCCTCCACCACGGGGTGGATCTCGATCAGCAAGGCGTTGGCTTCTTCATGAGTGAAATAACGCGGCATGTCAGTCCTTCCTTGGGAAGGCGCCTTCGTAGGCAGAGAGGATCGTATCCCACAATTGGTTCGAGCCTTCATCCACGGTCTGGAATTCGGGGTGCGACTCGAACCAGGCCAGCGTGCGGCGGCAGCCTTCGGCCCAATTGACCTTGCAGTCGTACTCGGGCACGAAGCGTTTGATCTTGCTGTTGTCGAAGGCCACGCTGTTGACCTTGTCCCCGATCAGGCTGCCGAGGGCGTGCTCATCGTAGGCGGTGATCAGTTCCGAAGCCACATGGACGATGTTGGGCTCCAGGCCGAGGGCTTTGTACACTTCGAGATAGATCTGATTCCACGATAGCACTTCATCGGACGTGATCTGGAAGGCTTCGCCAATCGCCTTCGGATTTCCGAGCAGACCCAGCAGGCCCACGGCGAAATCCTCATGCCAGGTCATCACCCACAGCGAAGTGCCATCGCCAGGCACGATGATCTTCTGTCCGTGCTTCATGCGCTCGATGACCGTCCACGGATGCTGCCACGAGTTGACGCACAGCGCGATCTGAGACGGGCCATACGTAAGCGACGGGCGGATGATGGTGACGGGGAAACCGTCCTCGCGATAGGCCTGCATCAGGCGATTCTCGCAGGCGATCTTGTCGCGTGAGTATTGCCAGAAGGGATTCTCCAGCGGGGTCTCTTCGGTGATCATGTAATGCTGCGGCGGCTTCTGATAGGCGCTGGCCGAACTGATGAAGACGAACTGATCCGTTTTGCCGCGGAAGAGGCGCAGGTCGCGTTCGATGTCTTCAACAGTGAAGGCGATCCAGTCAACGACGACGTCGAAGCGCTGAGTCGCCAACAGGGCGGAGAGTCCCGCCTCGTCCGCGTGGATGTCGGCCTGGAGCACAGTGGCGCCTACGGGTACAGGATACTTCGTCGAGGCAGAGCGATTCAGCAGAGTCAGGTCATGTCCGCGCTGGATGGCTAGTTCCGAACAGGCCGAACTGATCAGCCCCGTCCCACCGATGAATAGGATTTTCATTTAGCCCTCCCCCATCTCTGGGATGGGTTCAGTCGAGACGGCGCGGTGCGCCAGATAATTCTCGACCCAGAAGATAATCAGCGCCAGCCAGACCACGCTGAATCCGATGAAGTGATTGAAGTCGAAGGCTTCCTTGTAGACGAAGACTCCCAGCAAAAATTGCAGGGTCGGCGCGATGTATTGCAGCAGGCCGACCGTCGAAAGCGGAATGCGCTGCGCGGCGGAGGCGAACATCAGCAGGGGCACAGTGGTGGCGATGCCCGCGCCGATCATCAGCAGGTCGGAGGTCGCGCCCGTGTGCAGGAAGGCGCCTGTGCCGTTGGCTTCCATCATGAACAAATAGATCAGCGCAGGCAGGAAGAGGATGCCTGTTTCGAGCGTCAGGCCGTAGAGCGAGCCGAGCGGAGCCAGCTTCTTGACCAGGCCGTAGACGCCGAACGAAAAGGCCAGCGTGAGTGCGATCCATGGCAGCTTGCCGTAGGTGACGGTCAGATAGATCACGCCCGCCGCAGCCAGCCCAATTGGAATCCACTGGGCGGGACGCAGTTTTTCGCGCAGGATGACCACGCCCAGCAATACGCTCAGCAGCGGATTGATGAAATAGCCCAGGCTGGTCTCGACGATGAAGCCCGCATTGACCGCCCAGACGTAGGTCAGCCAGTTGACGCCGATCAAAATCGCGGCGATGAAATAAATGCCAAAGACGCGGGCGCTGAACTTCGAGCGCAGGTCTGTCCATTGACGGGTGACGAAGATGACCGCCATGAGCATGAGGAACGACCAGCCGATGCGATGGCTGATCAACTGCAGAGCGGAGATGTGATGCAGAAATTTCCAGTAAATGGGGAAGAAGCCCCACAGCGCGTACGCGCCGATGCCGTACAGGATACCTTTATTCATATTTACCTCTGGCCAAACCAATGAATGCAACGATGGGTTGTAGGCGGAAATTATACTCCGCGCGGGGTGCTTCATTTGAAAATAAAAAGCGAACGGCATCACACCGTCCGCCAGCAGGTTATGTTCATAACGCGACCTTCACGACGAGGTTGGAAGCGCCTGGTAGCCCTTCTTCTTCACCGCCGCCAGGATCTGTTCCTCGCTGACCTGCATTTCGTCGAACTCGACGGTCATCTGCTGTTTATGATAGCTGGCATTGATCTCGCGGATGCCAGGCAGGTCATCTTCGATGCCTTCGAGCTTCATCGAGCAATTCGAGCAGTGCATGTCGGGGACGGAGTAGGTTTTCTTGATCATGATTTTTTCCTGGAAGAAAAAGACCTGACAGGTCTCCATAGGTAGCTGGTCGATTGTGACCATTGTCCCAGCAAGGGTAATGGATGATATCGGTGCAGATGAGACCTGTCAGGTATGGTAACTATTCGAAAATAATCTGCCCCGTATACATACCCATCGAGCAGGTGAAGAACAGCTTTGTGCCTGCGGGCTGGGCGGGGATGTCCACGGTGACCGTGCCCGTATCGGGCAGGAGTTGGTAATAGTTCAGGTCGGGGATGACGAAATCGCGGGCGCAGGAGTAGGTCTGGTTCGTGACGAGGCTGAGGGTGACAGTCTGGCCTGCGGGAGCCTGGAGCGTCTGCGGGAAGTAGCCGTCCGAGCGAACCATGAGCGTGATCCCGCCTGTTGAGGAGATCGGCGCGGAGGTGGCTTGGGCGGAGGCTCTGCTCGAAGACGGGAGCAGGCCGCGGGTCAGGTTCTCGAAGGAGAGCGGGGAGCCCAGCAGGTTGAGCGCGCCGTTCAGGGTTACGAGTCCCAGAATCAGCACCACCACGGCCACGAAACGCATGAAGAATTCTTCGAGACGCGCGCCTAGTTCCGTCGTCAGATACGCGACAATGAAAAAGACGGGACTGGTGCCGAGCGTGAAAGCGAACAGCAACGCCGCGCCTGCAAGGGCGCTGCCCGTGCCGAGCGCGGTCGCCAGCATGGCCTGGGTCACGCCGCAAGGGATGAAGACCGTCAGCGCACCGAGGAAGAGCGGGGTGAACAATTCCGTGCCATTTTTGGCCGTGCGGCGGATGTAACGCGTAATGAACTTGGGCGGCTCGATGGAGAAGTAGCGGAAGATCGGGTGAACGTTCAACATGCGCAGGCCATTGCCCAGCATGAAGACGGCAACAGCGATCATCAGCACCGCGCGCGTGACGGGACTGAAGGTCAGGAAGGATCCCGCCCAGCCGAAGAGTGCGCCCAGTAGGGTGTACATCACGAGTTTGGACGTGAGGAAAAGCAGAATGGGCAGGGCGCTGTTGGAACGTTTCGGCTGGACTTTGTCCTTCGCCTTTTTTCCCTGCGGCATATCCTGAAGGTAATCCTGCTCGATCTGGTGCGCCAGTGAACTGGCCAGCAGGCCACCCTGCACGGCCAGGCAACTCAGGCCGCCCGTGGTCACGCCCGTGACAAAGGCCACCATCAACTGGCTCATCGAGAAGGCGCCAACATCCACCGTCACGCCCTGCTGGCCCAGCGATGGACTGACCATCATAAGGGCGGCCACGGCGACCAACAGGATGCCCAACGCCGTCAGTACCACGGGATCCACTTTGGGGGATTGCGGCTTTTCGATCTTGGGAGATCGGGCTTTATTGACAGACATGCGTTAGCGCTTTCCGCCATCCCAGACGACAAAGGGCATGTTGACCACCACGCCAGGCTGGGCAATCGTCACCTCACCCGCTGCCTCCGCAGCCTGTATCTCAGCCACCGATTTCAACTCGCGGGCCTGGGTTGGGTCGACCCAGGTCACCACGTTGATGCGGCGCAGGGGCGAGTAGCCATCCGTTCCAGGCGGATTATCGAAAACATCGGACTGATAACCGAACGGACCCATGCCTTCCAGACCGTTATCGAATACATACACGTTCGCCAGCGCTTCGTCTGGCGTACTGGCCAGCGCGGGCACATGCAGCACAGGCGAATCCATCATGTCGGTCAGCAGTTTCGCCACATCGGCATCGGAGGTCTCGGTATGGACAAAGTAGATTTCCTTGCCGTCCACGTAGGCCATGCCCGCAGGCAGGACAACGGTCGGCATCTCTGCGGCCTTGGGCGCACAGGCTGTCAGCCATGAACCCAGCAAAAGCGAAACGATCATAAGGGAAAGTTTGTTGATACGCATGTTAAAGGTTATCCTTATAAAAAGAGGCGGCCTGTTTCTTCAGACCGCCCTCGAATTTCAGATCTTCTGCCCGCGCAGGCGCAGACTGTTACTGACCACGAACACACTGCTAAACGCCATCGCGCCAGCCGCCAGCATCGGGTTGAGATAACCCAGCGCGGCGGCAGGGATCAAAATGATGTTATAGAAAAACGCCCAGAACAGGTTCTGTTTGATCGTCGCCAGTGTCTTGCGCGAGAGCGAGATGGCGCGCCCCACGCCGCGCAGGTCGCCGCTCATCAAGGTCACGGGCGCAGCCGCCATGGCCACATCCGTGCCCGTGCCGATGGCCAGGCCCACGTCGGCTTGGGCCAGGGCAGGCGCATCGTTCACGCCGTCGCCGACCATCGCCACGATATTTCCGATTGACGATTGACGATTGACGATTGGCTTCTGGAGTTTCTTGATTTCTTCAGCCTTGCCCGCTGGCAATACTTCCGCGAGCACCATATCGATGCCGACCTGTCTCGCAATCGCTTCGGCGGTCTTCTGGTTATCGCCCGTGATCATGGCAACCTTCAGCCCCAGCCGATGCAGTTCCTGGATGGCCTCGACCGAGCCGTCCTTGAGCGTATCCGCCACGGCGATCACGCCCGCGATCTGATCGTCCACGGCGACCAGCATGGCAGTCTTGGCCTCGGATTGCAGACGGTCGACCTCGGACTGGATTCCACTTAAGGAGAGATTCCGCGCCTGCATCATTCTCACGTTGCCGACGGCAACAAGCCTGCCCTCGACCTCGGCCTGGACACCGGTCCCAGGCTCGGCCTTGAACCCAGCCGCTTCCGCCAAAACCAATCCGCGACGGGTCGCTTCGGCCCAAATTGCCTCGCCCAGCGGATGTTCACTGCCCTTCTCCACCGAAGCCGCCAATCTTAGCAACTCATCACTACCCACTGTCCACTGTCCGCTCCCCACTATGTCCGTCACCGCAGGCTGACCCTTCGTAATCGTGCCCGTCTTATCGAGCACCACCACGCCGATGCGGCCCGCGCGTTCGAGCGCTTCACTGGTGCGGAAGAGGATGCCCACCTCCGCGCCCTTGCCTGTTCCCACCATGACGGCGGTCGGCGTAGCCAGACCCATCGCGCACGGACAGGCGATGACCAGCACGGCCACCATGTTGATCAGCGCGCGCGTGAAGTTGTCCATCTCCGCATTGATGGGCAGCGCAGGCCCGAAGAAATACCAGCCAATGAAGGTCAACGCCGCAATCCCGATCACCGCAGGGACAAAGATGCCCGAAACCTGATCCGCCAGTTTTTGGATGGGCGCCTTGCTGCCCTGCGCATCCTCGACCAGCTTGATGATCTGCGCCAGCGCCGTCTCCCTGCCAACCTTGGTTGCCTCGAACTTGAGCAGGCCCAGCTTGTTGAGCGTCGCGCCAATGACAGGTTCGCCAAGCTTTTTCTCCACAGGCATGGACTCACCCGTCAGCATGGATTCGTCCACGGCCGAGCGGCCATCGACCACCACACCGTCCACGGGAATCTTCTCGCCTGGGCGTACCAGCACCACGTCGCCGACCCGCACTTCGTCCACGGGCACTTCTACCTCGACGCCATCGCGAACGATGCGTGCGGTCTTGGCGCGCAGTCCCATCAGCTTCTTGATCGCCTCGGAGGTGCGTCCCTTGGCGCGCGCTTCGAGGAACTTGCCCAAACGGATCAGTGTGATGATCACTGCCGAGGTCTCGAAGTATACGTGTCCAGGAATGAGGCCCAGCGTAATGAAGATCGAATAGATATACGCGACCGATGAACCCATCGCGATCAGCACATCCATGTTGGCCGAGCCGTTGCGCAGGGACTTGTACGCGCCCACGTAATACTGCCAGCCCACGTAGAACTGCACGGGCGTGGCCACCGTCCACATGGCGTAATGTACCCATTCCGCGTGCGCCCACATGCCGAGCAGACCGAAGTCACGAGCCATCGAGAAGAGGAAGAGCGGCACGGTAAAGAGCAGGCCGATCCACAGCAAGTTGCGCTGTTCGGTGATCTCGTGCTCGCGCGCCATGGCTTCCGCGTCTTCGGTATCGCCGCCCAATTCGAGAGCTTCGAATCCAGCGGCGCTGACCGCGCGACGGATCTCCGCCTGGCTGATGACGGTCGGCACGTACTGGATGCGCGCCTTCTCGGTCGTGAACGTGACCTGCGCTTCAAGCACGCCGTCCAGTTTGGACAGGGCTTTTTCGAGGCGGCGGGCGTCGTTGTCGTCGGCCAGGCGCTTGATGACCAGGTCGGCTTCACCCGTGGCCACACCGTAGCCCGCCCGCTGAACGCGCGCGATGACATCGGTCAGCACCAACTTCGAGGAGTCGAACTCGACCGTGGCGCGCTCCGAGGACAGGTTCACGACGGCAGTCTGCACGCCATCCATTTTCTTGAGGTTGCGCTCCACTGTGGCGACACAGTTCGCGCAGGTCATGCCAGTGATCGGTAAGGTAAGTTGTTTCGTTTCGCTCATGGTTTTATGATGTGTCACCCTGAGCGGAGCGAAGGGTCTCATTAAACATGAGATTCTTCGTCGCTTCGCTCCTCAGCATGACACGGTAACTAAAGGGCAATCAACCCGTCAGCAGGATAATTGATCTCCGCCAGCAGGGATTTGATCTTCTGCTCGTCGGCGGGGGCATCGAAGGTGATGACAACCTTCTTCGTGTCGATCTCAGCCTTCACAGACTGAACGCCAGCCAGTTCGGCGACTTCGGTCTCGATGGTGTGGGTGCAATGTCCGCAGGAAATTGCGGGGACGGTGTAGGTAACGGTAGTCATGGTTTATTTCTCCTGGAAATGAATTTGGTTTAAGCAGAGACACGCATGTTCTGCGAATTACACTTTATTGGCCATATCGAACACTTCGGTGATCTCTTTCAGCACGCGCTCGCGTTCCTTCTGGTCGTCGCCCTGGATGGCGGTGATCACGCACGAGTTCAGGTGGTTCTCCAGAATCTGCGAACTGACCTTGTTGAGGGCCGCCTCCACCGCCTGGATCTGGCGGATGACGTCGATGCAGTAGGCATCCTCCTCCACCATGCGGATGACGCCTTTCAGGTGGCCTTCGATCGTTTTCAAACGGCGGAGCGAATTATCGTTTTCCATGGGTACCTCGATCTCTCTGAGCGCGTCAATCCTTTGGTTCTTACCCCCCCCTGGGGGGATGGGTTCACAAATCATACCCGACCGCCCACCGCACTGTCAAGTCAGGGAGTGTCACAAGCGAAAGGTGAAATTCGTCCTAATCGGAGTAGAATTACCCAATGACCATCCTCCCCGCCGACCTGCGCAAAGTCAGCGTCTTCCAGCACGCCACGGACGACGACTTGAAATTGCTGCTCGAACGCAGCATCCTGCGCTCCATCGAAGAAGGCGGGTTCTTCTTTTTTCAAGGCGACCCCGCCAAATACCTGTACGTGTTGGTTGCGGGGCGCGCCAAGCTGATGCAATCCAGTACGGCGGGACAGCAGGTGAACTTGCGAACGATCAGCGAGTGGCAGATGTTCGGCGCGCTGGGCGCCGTCCGTGCAGATGCGATCTATCCCGCCACGGCCCAGGCGCTGGAAGCCAGCACCGCCCTGGCCATCGAATCCGCTTTTTGGCGTGAAATGATGCAAACCCGTCCCCACCTGTCCTTCGACCTGATGCAGCTGATGACGGGCTACATCCAGGAGATGCAGGAACGGTACCGTGAGCTGGCCACCGAAAAAGTGGAACGCCGCATCGCCCGATCCATCCTGCGCCTGACCGCCCAACTGGGCCTCAAAAACGCGGATGGGAACATCGAGCTGGCCCTCACCCGTCAGGATCTGGCCGAGATGTCTGGCACCACCATTTTCACGGCCAGCCGCGTGCTGGCTGAGTGGGAGCGAAACGGCCTGGTGGAAACAGGCCGCGAGCGGGTCGTGCTCTGCAAACCGCACAGCCTCGTACAGATTGCCGAGGAGTTGGATGAATCTTAAACATGAACCTTACGAGGGTTTTGCCATAAAGTAATGCTTCTCTTCAAGCTTTTACGTGATTTCATCCAAGCGTCCCTTTGATTCCAAACCTTCGCAAGGTTAAATCAAATAAGACAATTTCAATCCGCTATTTGCGCTAGCGCAAAGACAAACCTGCGCCGCGGGGGTACAACTGGTGCATGGATCGCACACCGCCCCAACTCCACACCAGCGTGCATGACACGCTAACCGACTGGCCCGAAACCGCCAGCCTGTTCCGCGCGTTCAAGACGGCCTGTATTGGCTGTTACCTGGCGCGCTTCTGCTCATTGCTGGATGTGGCCGACACCTACCACATCCAGCCCGAGACACTGATGGAGGCTGTGCGCAAGGCGACCCAGGACTCAAACCTCTTAATAAGGAGCGAACGATGAAATCCATTTCCAAAATTTTAAGCATCTGCCTGCTGGCTGTCCTGCTGCTGACGGCCTGCGGCGCGAAACCCACCAGTGAACAGGGCGGTTACGTGCTGACCACTGCCCTGAAGGACGGCCAGCTCGTTTTTGTCGGCGTTGGCAGCGACATCGAAGGCGTGGTCAACCCCGCGCTCAAAGTCCAGCCTGGCGAGGAAGTCACGATCACCCTCATCAACGGCGAGGGCGCCGAACACGACATCTTCTTCCCCGATGTGGACGCCAAGACCGAGCGCGTCAGCGGACAGGGCAAGGTCACAACCCTAACCTTTACCGCCCCCGACCGCGACGGCGCCTTCGTCTACATGGACAGCGTCCCTGGCCACGCCGAAGCGGGCATGCAGGGTTATCTGCTGGTCGGCGACGCCGAAGTCCCCGCACTGGCTGAAGCCACTGGCATGGACATGAGCGTGAGCGCTGACACTTCCGCGCCCAGCGCCCAGCCCACAGGCGTGACCGTGGCGTATGCGCTCGACACCGCCATGCAGGATGGCAGGATGGTCTTCCTCGGCAAGGGCGGCGACATCGACGGCAAGGCCAATCCCGACCTGAAAGCCAACGCGGGCGACACCGTCCAGATCACGCTGACCAGCGCGGACGGCATCCAGCACAATATTTTCTTCGAGGGCGCGAACGCCCAATCTGAGGATGTAGTCGGCCTGGGGAGCAGCACCACGCTCGAATTCATGCCCGACCGCGACGGCACCTTCGCCTACTACTGCGCCATCCCAGGCCATCGCCAGGCAGGCATGGAAGGCAAATTCATCGTCGGCTCGGGCGTGGAAAACGTCAGCGCTGTCCAGAGCGGCATGTCAGACATGAACATGACCTCCTCCCCCGCGGCAGCCGCAGGCCCAGCCGATGCGAATGCGGTGGATATCGTCCACGATCCGATGGACATTCCCCCGTCGGTCGGCGCGCGCGGCCCCGAGCATGTCCGCATCGATTTGGAAACCATGGAAGTTTCGGGCATGCTGGCTGACGGCACCACCTACACCTATTGGACATTCAACGGCCTCGTGCCAGGCCCCTTCATCCGCGTGCGAGTGGGGGATACGGTCGAAGTGCACCTCAAGAACAGCATCACCAGCGCCAACGCACACTCTGTCGACTTCCACGCGGTGACAGGCCCAGGCGGCGGCGCGGTCGCCACCCAGACCAAGCCTGGCAAAGAGACCATGTTCACCTTCCAGGCGCTCAACGTCGGCCTGTACGTTTACCATTGCGCCACGCCAATGGTGGCCGATCACATCTCGAATGGCATGTACGGCATGATTCTGGTCGAGCCCGAAGGCGGCCTGCCTCCCGTCGACCGCGAGTTCTACGTCATGCAAGGCGAGTTGTACACCACCCAGCCCTTCGGCACTGCAGGCCAGCTCACCCGCGATACCGACAAGCTGCTCAACGAGGATCCCGAATACTTCGTCTTCAACGGCGCGTCCATGGGCCTGACCAGCGACGCCCACTCCCTAAAGGCCCAGGTCGGTGAGACCGTGCGCATCTTCTTCGGCGTCGGCGGCCCCAACTTCACCTCCTCTTTCCACGTCATCGGCGAGATCTTCGATCGTGTGTACGACCAGGCTTCGCTCACGTCCAACCCGTTGACCGACGTGCAGACCACCACCGTCCCGCCTGGCGGCGCCACCATGGTCGAGTTCAAGCTCGAAGTACCTGGACGCTACATCCTCGTGGATCACGCCCTCTCCCGCATGCAGCGCGGACTGGCGGCCTATCTTGTCGTGGAGGGCCCTGACAACAAGGATGTCTTCGACGGAGTGATCACTCCTGGCGGCGGACATTAATCCTGGTTCATAGCAAAGTGCCTGCATATGGATGCAGGCACTTTTTCGTTTGACTGTATAATCACACCCATGAAAAAACTTTACCCATTCCTGGCTGGACTGTTGGCTGGTTCCGTTTTACTGGCCGCCTGCGGCTCTACAGCGACGCCTGATCCCCAACTCCAGATTCGACAGTCGGTGGCCGCCACCCTGGCCGCCATCCCAACCCCCACCCGTTCGGAAATGCCCCTGCCCATCCCGACCGCCACTCCCTTCAGCCTGGTCGGCCTGTTCTGCGAGTACCAGTTCTGCATCGGGCACCCGCCCGAGATGGCCTTCTTCGACGTGAGCGCCCAGCAGAACCCTGGCAATGTCAGCGGCTACGCGCAAGGGATGTTGGCCGCCTACAGCGCCAATCTGTTCATTCAGGTGTTGTGGCAGACCGCGCCTGGAGCGACCGACCCGCAATTCCTGATGAACTTGATCCAGGACGACGCGTACGACACCCGCACGGGCGAGATGAGCGCCAAACTGGTACACAACATGAACGTGATGTACACCTCCATCGGCAGCAACGCCTCCCCCTTACTGCCCTTCGGCGGCGTCGGTGGCTGGGTCTGCGGCGACCGCGTCTTCGCCTGGAAGATCTACACCCCCGACAGCGGCTCCCCCGAGGCGCTCTTCAACGAAGCGCTCAACCGTTTCACCTGCGGACAATGACCCCGACCCTCATCCACACTATCAAAGGGGATGTACTCATCCGCACTGCCACGCTGGCAGACGTGGATAATTATCGCGCCCTGCGGCTGGAGGCGCTGCAGAATCACCCCACCGTCTTTGGGCAGAGTTACGAAGTGATTGCCGCCCAGCCGTACAGCTATTGGGTGGAACGCCTGCAACCTGACCCAAGCCTTTCGCTGTTCTTTGCCGAATACGAAGGCAGCGTGATCGGCATGACAGGCATCGTTCGTTCGGCGGCTCCCAAGATCAAACACAGCGCCACGATTTGGGGCGTGTATGTCAACGCGACCTGGCGCGGACAGCGCATCGCCGAAGCCATGATCCGCGCCTGCCTGGATTGGGCAAGGGCCAACGGGGTCACCATCGCCAAGCTGGCGGTGGTATCCGCCAATCAGCCCGCCATCCGCTGCTACGAGCGCTGCGGCTTTACAACGTATGGCGTCGAACCGCAGGTCATCTTTTACGACGGCAGCTATTATGACGAGTATCTCATGGCCTGCCCTGTGGACAAAACATAACCATCCCAGTTCCAGGCGGAGTTCGCAAGTTCTGCTGCGGACTCTCCGAAAACAAAAGTGCGGCGGACTCTGTGTCCGCCGCGCTGCGATTCGATCAGCGATGTGCGCATCACTCGCACGTGATCATGGCAAAGTTGACGTTGGTGATGGTCAACGGGCCGTAGCCGTTGACAAACTCCAGGGACGGATTCTTGAAGTAGGCCACGGTCATCCCGTCGGGAACCTTTAATGTCACCATCTGCGCGGTGCTGGTCAACTGCCAAGCATACCGGCTGGTGTGCTCCCAGGCGCTCACCTCCCCGCCGAATAAGCGGGCGGCGTCCGCCGCGCTGGTCGGACATCCGCTTTTGGCTGGCCCAGATTGGTAGACAGCCGAGTCGGGCAGCTGCTTCTGCACCTCCTTCAGGAGCAGTTCCTGCGGGGGCTTTGCGGTCGTGGCCGCAGCCACCTGCCTGCGTTCCTCGAACCATCCGCTGAAATACAAACCACCCAGCGCCCCCACGACAACAACCATCGCGGCCGCCACAAACCACACAAACTTCGCGGATTGCTTCTGCGCCGTCTGCCCCTCCATGACTTTCAGGCGGGCAAAGGCCTTCGTCGCCTGTTCGGGTTTCGCGCCCGCCTGCAGCAGAATGACCTCGATCATTTTGGGCTGATTGCCCAGGCGATACATGCTGATGGCGCGCTCCATCACCTCATCGTCCGTGAGGGAGACCGTCGGCGCGGGGGCGGTCACTTCCGCTTTGGGCTGCTGCGGGACGAGGGAGGGACGATCCTTCAACGCCAGGGTGCGCACGGCCGACAATTCCACCCAGCGAAAGCGCAGCTTGTCGTACACCTGGTCATAGTCATCGGGGATGTGTTTGAGACGCACCAGTTTCCCGCCCTGCTCCACCTCGAAGGAAAGCTCGCAATGCTTGCAAACGAAGTAATCGGCATATCCCGCCAGATGCACCACGGAAAATCCGCCCGCCCCGCAAATGGGACAAAGCCCATTGCCCGCCCAGGCATCGGGAATATCCCGCTTGGGCGTCAGTTCTTCTTCCTGTTGATTCCCCTGTGCGCTCATTCGATCATGCCCTCCCAAAAACAAAACTGATCCCGTTGTTGCCCAAAACGAAGGACCGGGGATGGGTTCCAGGTCCCAGGAAAATTATAAGTCCTTCGGCGCGGACCCGTCCTATCACTCCTGTTAGGATGCATCCCTACGCCCGCTTGGCCTCCTGCCACAGGGCTTCCATCTCATCCAGCGACAGGTCAGACAGGTTGCGGCCCTGGGCCTTTGCGCCCGCCTCGATGTGCGCGAAACGCGTCCTGAACTTTAGGTTGGTTCCGCGCAGGGCGGACTCGGCATCCACTTTTTTCCAGCGCGCCAGGTTGACCAGCGCGAACATCAGATCGCCGATTTCCTCGGCCACGTGATCGGGTTCGGAAGCCTCCTGCACCTCGCGGATTTCCTCGCGGATCTTCTCCAGCACGCCTTCGATCTCGGGCCAGTCGAAGCCCACGCGCGCGGCGCGGTCCTGGTACTCCTGGGCCTGGTTCAGGGCGGGCAGGGACAGGGGCACGCCGTCGAGCAGGCCCTTGCCATCCTTCTTCTTTCCCCGTTCCTGCTCCTTCAGCTTCTCCCAGTTTTGCAGGACGCCATGTACCCCATCCACCTCAACCTCGCTAAACACATGCGGGTGGCGGCGGATAATCTTGTCGTAGATGCCCTTGACCACCGCGTTAACGTTGAAGTCGCCCGCCTCGTTGGCGATTTGCGCATTGAGCATGATCTGGAGCAGCAGGTCGCCAAACTCCTCGCGCATGCCGTCCTTATCGTCGCGATCCATCACATCCAGGAGTTCATACGCCTCGCCGATCAAATGCTTGCGCAGGGTGGCGTGTGTCTGTTCACGGTCCCAGGGACAGCCGTCGGGCGCGCGCAGGTGGGCGACGATCTCCTGGAAGGCCTCGAAGCTCATCCCCTCGGCCAGCGGCGGAACATACAGGCAATCGGACGCGGAATTCCATTCCCCCACGGTTTCCTCCCTCCTCCTACCGTCCGCCACCGACAGAACCACGTGCTCCCTCGGATACACCGCCAGCAGCACCGTCCTGACCTGCTCGGCCAGTTCCGCCGAGTCGATGCCGGTCAGCAGGGTGGCGCAATCGGGCGGGGTTGGCGGGACGTGCGCCAGGCGGAGCGCCTGCGCTTCGAGCAGGACCAGCCGCGGGGGCGGTTGGATGCCAAGCAGGCCAAAGATCGAGGCGATCTGGGAAAAATTCATCGGAGTCTCCTGGAAATTAAAAACGTAATACGTAACCCGTAAAGCGTACCTTACGAATTACGTATTACGCAACAGGCTGTAAAAAACGCGATTAACGCTTGGTGTAGGTGGGAGCCTTGCGGGCGCGCTTGAGGCCTGGTTTCTTGCGTTCCTTGACGCGGGCGTCGCGGGTCAGCAGGCCGAACTTGCGCAGGGCGGCAGTCCACTCGGTGTTGATGAGCAGCAGGGCGCGGGCGAGACCCAGGCGGACTGCCTCGGTCTGGCCGGTCGGGCCGCCACCGTTGACAACCACGGATACATCGTACCTCTGGCTGTCTTCACCGACGGCCGTGAAGGGACGCAGGATGTCCTGCAGGTCGCCCAGACGGCTGAAATACGCGGCAGCTTCCTTGCCGTTGACGACAAACTTGCCTGAGCCGTTCATCAAGCGCACACGGGCACTGCTTTCCTTGCGACGACCAACGCCTTCAAAATATTGAACAGACATAATCGCTCTCCGTTCCTTTCTACTTCAATTCCTCGGGCTGATTCGCGCCGTGCGGATGGCTCGGCCCGGCATAAACCTTCAGTCGCTTGAGCAGGGAGCGGCCCATGCGGTTGTGCGGGAGCATGCCCCACACGGCATCGCGCAGGGCGCGATCGGGGTACTGCTTGAGCTGATCGCGCAGGCTGATGCTCTTGATGCCGCCCGGGTAGCCCGAGACGCGGTAATAAAACTTGGTGTCGAGGCGGCTATGCGTGCGGGTGCCGGTTACGGTCAGGCTGCCGGCATTCACCACAACCACGTAGTCACCCATCTCCACGCCAGGCGTGAAGGTCGGTTTGTGTTTGCCGAGCAGGACGTGGGCAATGCGGGTTGCCAGGCGGCCCAGGTTCTGACCGTTGGCATCCACCACATACCACTTGCGCTCGATTTCGCTCGCCTTCGGATAGTACGTCTTCTGTTGCACTTTCGTCTCTCCGTTTCGTTATCTTTTTTACATTCCAGATGATCTAGTACGTAACCTCGACCAGGGTGAGCCCGTGGGCGGGAGCCAGGCCGGCGGGAAGTTCCCTTGCGGGATCCGCAGCCTGCCCTGCCAGGATTCTGGCCACGGCATCAGCCGAGGCCTTTCCCTGCGCAATCGCCACCTGAACGAAGACCAGCCGCCGCACCATGCGATACAAAAAAGCATCCGCCTGGATCTCGAACTGCCACTCGTCTTCCTCCACGGGGCGCCACTCCGCTTTCATTACGGTGCGCACAGTCGTTCCCTTTGGGCTGGTCGGTGAACCGAAAGCCGCAAAGTCGTGCGTGCCGGTCAAAAGCAAGGCGGTCTGGGCGAGGAGTGCGCCGTCCACCGTTGGCCAGGTTCGCCAGGCCAGGTTCTCGCGTAACGGGTCGCGAATCGGCTGGCTGAACAGGCTATAGCGGTAGCGGCGGGAGACTGCGTCGAAACGGGGATGAAAATCCTCCGCTGCAACGCGGGCCTCGCGCACAGCCAGGTCGGCAGGCAGGTTGGCATTCAGTGCGCGCAGGAGCTGGTCTTCTGCATGGGACCATTCGAGGTCGAATGCAGCCACCTGGCCGCTGGCGTGAACGCCTGTGTCCGTCCGCCCGGCGATGAGGACCGAACGTTGAGACCATCCCAGTTTGCACAGGGCTTTTTCGAGCTCACCCTGCACGGTTCGGGAGTTTGCCTGCCTCTGGCTCCCCATAAAATGGGTGCCATCGTAGGCAAGGATCACCTGGTAACGTGCCATTTCAGTTGGCGGTCTGCCAACCGTCTATCACAAAATTATTCTTCGACCAGTTCGAGGATGACCATCTCAGCCGAGTCACCCATGCGGGGACCGAGCTTGAGAACGCGCGTGTAACCGCCCGGGCGGGTGGCAAAACGCGGGGCAATCTCATCGAACAGGCGCTTGATAAGCTGATTGTCACCCAGGCGGGCGGCAACCAGGCGGCGGGCATGGACCTTGGCGCTGTCACTGGACTCGGCGCTGTTGCGCGCGATGGTGATCAGGCGTTCGGCCTCTCCGCGAACGGCGGCCGCTTTGGCCTTCGTGGTGTGAATCCGTTCGTGAGTGAACAGCTGTTTGATCAGGTTGCGGCGCAGGGCAATACGCGCGCCCATGCTCCGTCCCAGTTTGTAACCAGAAACCGAATGTCGCATCTTTCAATTACTCCGCAGAGGTCGTATCGTCTTTCAGGAAGCCTTTTTCGCGCATCTTCTGACGCAATTCGTCAAGGCTCTTTTCGCCAAAGTTGCGGATGCTCATGACGGCCGTCTCGCCTTTTTCGAGCAGGTCGAGCACATCACCAACAGTGGTGATGCCGGTGCGCTTCAAGGAGTTGAAGACGCGCACCGAAAGGTCAAGGGCTTCCACAGGGGTCTCAGCCACTTCGCTGCTCAGGCGGCTGCCGCTCACTTCGCGTTCCACAGCCACCGTCAGGGTTTCCTCGTTGACGCCCGCAATGTAGCGCAGGTGGTCGATGAGAAGCTTGGCGGAGGAGCTGAGCGCGCGCTCCGGCGAGATGGTGCCATCTGTCCAGACATCCAGCACGAGTTTGTCGTAGGCGGTGCTCTGACCCACGCGGGCCGAGACCACTTCCCAGTTCACACGTTTGACCGGGCTGTAGATTGCATCCACCGGCAGTTCGCCGATGGGCATGTGCCCGGCGCGGTCATTGGCGGGGGAATAACCGCGTCCGCGTTCGACCGTCAACTCGATGTCCAACTTGGTTTTGTTGTTATCCACGGTAAAGAGGTAAAGATCGGGGTTGACAATCTCCACTTCGGCCGGGGTGATGATGTCGGCGGCGGTGACAGTGCCCTCGCCGCGGACTTCCAGGTGCATGCGGGTGCTGTCCACGCCGTCCAGTTTGATGCGCAGTTGTTTGATCTGCAGCATGACCTGGATGACGTCCTCCCGCACACCGGGGATGTCGCTGAATTCGTGCAAAACGTCCGCAATTCGTATGGACGATACAGCCGCGCCTTCCAACGAGGAAAGCAGGATGCGGCGCAGGGCGTTGCCCAGCGTCACACCATAGCCGCGTTCCAGCGGGCTGATTGTAAATTTGCCATAATTTCGAGCTTCAGCTTCGCGCTCGATCTTCGGCATGACCATGTTCGTAATACCCGTCACGGATCACCTCTCGCAATGTTACAGAAGGAGCCTCGGCCGCCAGGCGGCCGAGGCCAATGCCAGCGAATTAGCGGCGTGAGTAGTACTCGACGATGAGCTGTTCGTTCAGGCTGCCATCGATTTCGGCACGCTCGGGCAATCGCGTGACTGCACCCGCGAGATTCTTCAGATCGCGGTTCAGCCAGGATGGAGCGTTGCGGGACTCGGCTTCCAGGTTCTTGAAATAAACCAGGCGCCGCGAGCCATCGCGCACGGTGATCTGGTCGCCTTCCTTCAACAACATCGAAGGGACGTCGGTGCGGCGGCCGTTCACGGTGAAGTGACCATGAGTCACGAGCAGGCGGGCCTGGGCGCGACTGGAGGCGAAGCCCAGACGGAAGATGACGTTATCCAGACGGGATTCGAGGATCTGGAGCAGGTTGAGACCTGTCAGACCATGACGACCGCGCGCGGTTTCATAGTAGCGGCGGAATTGGCGCTCGAGCACGCCGTAAATGCGGCGCGCCTTCTGCTTAGCGCGCAACTGGCGGGCGAAGTCGGATTCGCGCCCGGTGCGGCTGGCATTGCTGGAACGTCCAGCCGTGCGGCCATGCTGACCAGGGGCAAAGTTACGTCGCTCGAACGCGCACTTCGGGGTGAAGCAGCGTTCGCCTTTCAGGTATAGTTTTTCGCCTTCGCGCCGGCAAAGTTTGCAAACCGGACTGAGTGATTTCGACATAGGGGACTACCTCAACCTAAAACTACACGCGGCGTTTCTTCGGAGGACGGCAGCCGTTGTGCGGGACTGGCGTGATATCCGACATGGAACGCACTTTCATGCCCATGGACTGTACGGCGCGGATGGCATTCTCGCGGCCGGGGCCAGGGCCTTTGACGAACAGGTCCACTTCCTGGATGCCCAACTGCTGGGCGGCCTTTACGGCCTGTTCGGCAGCCAGACGAGCGGCGAAGGGCGTGCTCTTGCGCGAGCCTTTGAAGCCGGCCGAACCAGCGCTGCCCCAGGCCACCGTATTGCCATCGGTGTCCGTCACGGTGACGATCGTATTATTGAACGAGGCAAAAATATGCACCTGCCCGGAAGACAGGGCGCGTTTTCCCTTTTTGGCGCCGGTGGAGCGCCGGGTGGAACGTACACTCTGAGCCATGTTTCTGCTTTACCTTTCGGGTCAGGATTATTTCTTGCCGCCGCGGCGACGTCCGCGCCCGGCCACCGTCTTCTTGGTGCCCTTGCGGGTGCGGGAGTTCGTGCGCGTGCGCTGCCCGTTGACAGGCAGGTTGCGACGGTGGCGCAGACCGCGATAGGAACCGATCTCGATCAGACGCTTGATATTCATCTGAACTTCACGGCGCAGGTCGCCTTCCACCTTGAAATTCTTGGAGATATATTCGCGCAATGCGGAAACATCCGCCTCACTCAGGTCCTTTACCCGAATATCGGGATTGACCTTGGTGTGGGTCAGGATTTCATTTGCGCGCGTAGGCCCAATACCAAAGATATAGGTCAGGCCAATTTCAACCCGCTTATTGCGGGGCAGGTCAACACCTTCAATTCTTGCCATAGGTCACTGTCCTACTATCCCTGTCGCTGTTTGTGTTTGGGATTTTCGCAAATAATATAGATGCGCCCCTTGCGCCGCACGATACGGCACTTGGCACAACGCTTGCGAATGGAGGGTGATACTTTCATGAATTCTGTCTCCTTGCTCAACGGCATACATTGGTACAGCCAAAGAGTCGATTATACTTGCACTTTCTCAATCCGTCCAGTATTACGGGTGTCTGCGTGGGTTCACAGGACAGTCAGGATGAGGGGATCTCCTTCGGTAACGGCGATGCTATGTTCAAAATGCGCCGTCAGTGAGCCATCCGCGGAGACAACCGTCCACTGGTCAGGAAGGACGCGTGTTTCTTCCGTTCCGACAAGCACCATCGGTTCAATCGCGATGGTCATGCCCGGGCGGAGCAACACGCCGCTGCCTGGAGTCCCATAGTTCGGGACCTGCGGCCCTTCGTGCATCTCGCGCCCAACGCCGTGGCCTGTATATTCGCGCGTCACAAAATAGCCACGGTCTTCAACGTACTTTTGGATCGCCGCTGAGATATCGCCGCTGCGCCCGCCCGCCCGCATCTTGTCGATGCCGGCGTACAATGCGCCTTCGGTTGTCTCGAGCAAGGCTTTCGCCACGGGGGAAATCTCCCCCACCCAGCCCGTATAGGCCGAGTCGGCGACAAACCCTTCATAGACCGTCCCGCAATCCACCGAGACGATATCCCCGTCCTTCAGCTTGCGCTTCTTGTTGGGGATGCCATGCACCAACTCGTCGTTGATCGAGATCGTGACGGAGGTCGGGAACGGCGGACGGCCATAGCCCTTGAAGGGTGAAAAGCATCCGTGTGCCTTCAGCACTTCCTCAGCAGCCGCGTTGAGGTCCGCTGTGGTCACACCGGGTTGTAAAAGAGCCTTGGTGGCCGCCAGGACACTGGCATTGATGCGCCCTGCCTCGCGCATAACCTTCAATTCGGCAGGTGTTTTAAGGTGTATCTGGCGAGCCCAATTCATCGATAATCACTATTTCTTTAATGCTGGCAGAAGGACGGCCGTTACATCTTCAACGGCCTGCATGCCATCAATTTCGATCAACTTTCCACGCTGGCGGTAATAATCAACCAGTGGGGTCGTTTGCGTCAGGTAAACTTTGATGCGTTTTCTGACCGTTTCAACCTTGTCGTCGTCGCGCTGATAAAGCTCGGAGCCATCCAGGTCGCAGACGCCCGTTTCTTTCGGCGGGCTGAACTTCTCGTGGTAGATATGTCCGCTGGCGCGACAGGTCCAACGTCCGCTGACACGTTCCACCAACACTGCCTCGTCGGCTGTGATGTACGGAACAGCGTCCACCCTGCCTTTGAACCCGGAGAGCATAACCTCGAGCGCATCGGCCTGGGCGGGAGTGCGGGGGAAACCATCCAGAATGGCGCCCGCCTGGCAGTCTGGACGGGTGAGGCGCTCGCGGATCATGGAGATGGTCACATCATCCGGGACAAGCTCACCCTTGTCCATAAAAGACTTGGCCAATTTTCCAAGCTCAGTTTGATTTTTAAAATTCTCGCGAAACAGATCGCCCGAAGAAACATGCACCAACCCGGTCTTTTCAGCCAGTATCTCGGCTTGTGTGCCCTTACCAACTCCTGGAGGACCAAGCAAGACAATGTAGGTGGCCATGTTTTCTCCTATCTTACAAGGATCGAGTCTTGATATCCGTGTAATTTCAGTTCGGCGTCGATGTTCATGAAGGTGTCACGCACCACGCCAACCACGATGAGCAGGCCCGAGGAGGAAACCAGGAACAAGCCTGCGGTATTGGAAGCGCCGATGCCTGCCACCTGCAGGATCAATGTAATCAGATAGGGCATGATGGCCACGAAGCCCAGCAGCAGGGCGCCCGGCAGGGCAATGCGGTTCTGCACGCGGCTCAGGTACTTCTGGGTGGGAGCGCCGACATGCACACCGGGGATGCTGGCGCCCTGGCGTTTGAGGTTCTCACCATAGTTCTGCTGATCGAACAACACCGACGTGTAGAAGAAGGTGAAGGCAACCACCATGATCGTGTAAATGAGCCAGTAGAACCAGCTGTTCGTGCCGGTGCCATTGAAGAATTGCGTGGTGCTTTGGGCAAAGGCAGCCACAGCTGCATTCGTGGATTGAAGGAAGAAGCCCGCAATGATGGCCGGGAACTGCAAAATGGCGCTGGCAAAGATCAACGGGATCATACCCGAGAGGTTCACCATCAGGGGCAGGGTGCCCTTGACCGGCATGGACATGCGGCTGCCCATGCGGCGGCCTGGGTACATGACGGGCACATTGCGGCGACCCAGGGTGACGTAGACGATGGCGTACACCGTCAGCACGATCACGAACAGGGTCAGCAGGAACAGGAAGATCGCCGAACTTGGGTCGGAGAACAGGGATACGAAGTTGCGCGGCAATTGCGAAACGATACCCGCAAAGATGATCAGGGAAAGACCCTGGCCGCGAATGCCGTATTCGGAGATCAACTCGCCAAGCCAGATGGCGAACATGGTGCCGGCCGTCATGGACACCAGGACTGTGATGGACGGCAGGATCAGGTCGCCGGTGAAGCCGAATTTGATAACTTCCCCGCCGGCCAGACTATTGAAGATCCTGATCTGGCCGATGGCGGAAAGGGCTGCCATCGGAACGGCCAGGTAATAGGTCCACTTCTCCATCCAGCGGCGGCCTTCACGCGGGTCATCCTCCATGCGGCGCTGCAGGGCTGGGATGATCGGGACCAACAATTGAATGATGATCTGTGCCGTGATGTACGGATACACGCCCATCGACAACAGCGAGAAGTTCGTAATCGTGCCGCCGGAAAGCAGGTTGAGGAAATTCAGGAAATTTCCACCTGCTGAACCGGCAAACAGACTCTGGAGCAGGGCCTGGTCTACACCGGGCACTGGAATGGTGGCCGCCACACGGAAGAGCGACAGCAAGCCGAAGGTGATCAACAACTTGCGGCGGATATCTTCCGATTTCCACAGGTAACGCCAGGCCGAGAAGAAGTTCTTCATGAAAAGTTCCTTTTCCAGGACCTAGGCAATTAATTCCACACTGCCGCCGGCCTTTTCGATCTTGGCCTTGGCGCCAGCGCTGACGCGGTGTACGCGCAACTTGAGCGCAATGTCGATGTCGCCGCGCCCAAGCACGACCACCGGGTTGCGGGGATCGCGCAGCAGGTGGGCCTGTTCGAGCGCTTCGGGGGTCACGTCGGCGTTGGCTTTGAATGATTCCGACAACTGATCGAGGTTGACCTCGTTGTATTCGACCTGATGCGGCGGGGTGAAACCTTCACCGCGGATGAACGGCAGGCGGCGATAGAACGGCAGGTTGCCGCCCTGGCGGTACAGGTGACCGCCCTCGCCGGAGCGCGAACCAGCGCCCTTGGTACCGCGGCCAGCCGTCTTGCCCTGGCCAGCCGAGATGCCGCGGCCGACGCGTTTGCGATTCTTTTTGGAGCCCTCATTGGGCTTGAGATCGTGTAGTTTCATCTTGACCTACTCTTCGATCTTGAGCATGTGAATGATCTTGTTCAGCATACCGCGCAGAGCCGGGGTGTCCTTGTGCTCCACGGTCTGATGCAGACGGCGCAGGCCGAGTGCCTTCACGGTGGCTTTCTGATCCTTGGTGTAACCGATATCGCTGCGGACCCAGGTCACGCGCAGGGTCTTTTCGCTGGTCTTCTTCTTAGGCATTTTGTCTCCTTCGCTCCCAGAACGGCAGCAGGTCTTCGACCTTCTTGCCGCGGCGGGCCGCTTCTTCCTGCGGAGACTTCATCTGGTCCAGGGCGTCGAAGGTGGCCATGACCACGTTCAACACGTTGGCACTGCCCATGGACTTGGTGAGGATGTCGCGCACGCCAGCCACTTCGAGCACGGCGCGCACGCCACCGGCCGCGATCACGCCCGTACCAGCCGAAGCGGGTTTGAGCATGACGCGCGCACCGGCCACGCGGCCGAGCGTCTGATGCGGGATGGTGGTGCCAGACAGGCGCACCACGCGCAGGTTCTTGCGGGCGCGCTCGGAAGCCTTGCGCATCGCATCGGGGACGGCGTTGGCCTTGCCCACGCCCATACCAATGGTGCCCTTTTTGTCGCCGAGGACAACAGTCACACGGAATTGGAAGCGGCGCCCGCCCTTGACGACTTTCGCCACGCGGGCAATTTCAATGACGCGCTCCTCGAAACCGTCTTCGCTTTCGTATTGCTTTTCGGTTTTTTCTTTTTCCGACATAATGTACTCCACTCAGGCCAAACTAGAACTGCAGGCCGCCCTCACGGGCGCCATCAGCCAGGGCTTTGACACGCCCAAAATAACGGAACCCGCCGCGGTCGAAGACAACGGTTTCGATCCCTTTGCTCTTGGCGCGCTCGGCCACGGCTTTTCCAACCAATTTGGCCTGTTCGGCCTTCTTCAGGCCCTTCATTTTCTCGCGCAATTCCTTGTCGATGGATGAGGCCGCGACAAGGGTTTGCCCGGCGCTGTCATCGATGACCTGCGCGTAAATCTCATTGACACTGCGGAACACGTTCAGGCGGGGACGGGCAGAGGTGCCCGACACGTGCGCGCGCACGCGCGCATGACGTCTTTCGCGAGCAGCAGAACGACTCTTGGCCATGATTTACTTGGCTCCTTTCCCGGCTTTACCAGCCTTGCGGCGGACACGTTCGCCCTTGTACCGCAGGCCTTTGCCATGATACGGTTCGGGCGGGCGCACCTTGCGGATATTGGCAGCCACCTGACCGACGGCTTCCTTATCGTAACCCAACACCTTGATCTGACGGGTCTTGGCATCGGTTTCGAAGGAAATGCCCATGGGCGGTTCCATCTTGACCGGGTGCGAGTACCCGACATGCAGCACGAGGGTCTTGCCGTCCATTTCGGCGCGATATCCCACGCCTTCCACTTCCAGCACCACTTCGAAACCCTTGCTCACACCGTGGATCATGTTGGCCAGAACGGCGCGCGTCGTGCCGTGCAGGGCGCGCTCCGCAGGATTATCAGAATTGCGGGTGATGACCAGGTTGTTGTTCTCCATCGCGATCCCAATGATCGGGGAGAAGACGCGCTGGAGTTCACCCTTCGGGCCTTTGACCTGCACATGTGAACCGTTCAAGTTCACCTGCACGCCGCCCGGAATTTCTACCGGCATACGACCAATGCGAGACACGTCGAACCTCCTACCAGACCTTGCACAGGATCTCGCCGCCAACATTCAGTTGGCGGGCGCGTGCGCCGGTCATCACACCCTTGGGAGTGGACAGGATGGCAACGCCAATACCCGAAAGCACCCAGGGGATATCAGTCTTCTTTGTGTAGATTCGGCGGCCGGGCTTGCTCACGCGCTCCAACCCGGAGATCACCGGGCGGCGCTGGCGGCGCTCACCCACATACTTGATCTTCAGGCGCAGCACCTTTTGCGTGGCCAGTTCACCGTCCACAGTTTCGAAACTCTCGATAAAACCCTCATCCTTCAGGATCCGGGCGATTTCCGCCTTGATCTTGGAATTGGGCATCGCGACCTGGGCATGCCCAGACATGACCGCATTGCGGATGCGGGTCAGCATATCAGCGATCGGATCATTTACACTCATGATCTCACCTCCACCGGCTACCAGGATGACTTTACAACGCCGGGGATCTTGCCCGTCAGCGCCAGTTCACGGAAGCAAATGCGGCACAAGCCGAAGCGGCGAATGTAGCCGCGCGGACGTCCACAGCGCTGGCATCGATTGCGCACCTGCACGGCGTGCTGGCGGCGCATTTCACGATATTGCATGCATTTCTTTGCCATAGGTTATGCTTCCTTCTTGCTGAACGGCATTCCGAGCATTTTCAACAAGGCACGCGCCTCGTCGTCATTTCGGGCGGAGGTCACGATGGTGATCTCCATGCCGCGCAGTTTATCAATTTTGTCGTACTCGATCTCGGGGAAGACCAGCTGGTCTTTGAGGCCGAGCGTATAGTTCCCGCGGCCGTCGAAGGCGTTGGCGGAGATACCGCGGAAGTCACGCACGCGCGGCAGGGCCACATTGATCAGACGGTCGAGGAAGGCCCACATGCGGTCGCCCCGCAGGGTCACTTTGCTGCCAATCAGGCGGCCTTCGCGCAACTTGAAGTTCGCGATGCTCTTGCGCGCCTTGGTGGTGACCGGTTTCTGTCCGGTGATTTGCATCAGGTCCGAGGTGGCCGCTTCGATGGCCTTGGGGTTATCGAGCGCCTCGCCCAGGCCGATGTTGACAACGACCTTCTGGATGCGCGGCACCTGCATGACGTTCCTGAATTCAAACGACTTGAACAGGGCGGGAGCCACTTCTTTATTGTATATTTCCTGCATTCGATTCATTCTAGTCGCTCCACGGCCTAATCGATCAAAGCCTGGCAATTTTTGCACACGCGGTGCGCGACGTCTTCGTCGCGTTTGACACTGACGCGTGTGGTCTCATTGCATTTCGGGCAGACGAGCATCACGTTCGATATGTCCACGGGACCTTCGAACTGGATGCGGCCCGGGTTGAGGTTGCGCCCGGCCTGGGTTTGGACCTGCTTCTGATGCTTGGTGCGGATATTGACGCCCTGCACAACCACACGGCGGTCCTTGATCAACACGTTGATCACCTCACCACGCTTGCCTTTGTCTTCGAGACGGCCACTGATCACTTCCACAGTGTCGCCTTTACGGATCTTAACTCTCATACGTACGCTCCCACGCCAGCCTAAAGGACTTCCGGAGCCAGCGAAACAATTTTCATGTAGCCCTTGTCGCGCAGTTCGCGCGCCACCGGGCCGAAAATGCGGCTGCCTTTCGGATTCGTGCCATCCGCGTCCAGGATGACGGCTGCGTTGTCATCGAAACGGATGTAGGAACCATCCTCGCGGCGCCATTCCTTGGTGCAGCGCACGATTACCGCGCGGACGACTTCACTCTTCTTGACCGAGCCCTGCGGGGCGGCAGACTTGACAGTCGCCACGACCACGTCGCCAATCGAGCCATACCTGCGGGTCGAACCGCCCAACACATGGATGACGAGCAATTCGCGCGCGCCGGTGTTGTCAGCAACCTTGATACGAGACTCTTGCTGAATCATGGCCTATTCTCCCACGCCCTGATCGGCATTGCGGATCTCGCGCTTGACGATGGATTCCACCACCCAGCGCTTGTCCCGCGAAATCGGGGCGGATTCCACGATCTGCACCTGGTCGCCGATCTGGCAACCGATCTCATCGTGGGCCTTGACACGCTTGCTGCTGTACACCACCTTTTGGTAAAGGGGGTGGCGGAACTTGCGCGTGATCTCGACCACCACGGTCTTGGTCATTTTGTTGCTGGTGACCACACCAGTCATTCGACGTCGATTGTTCATGCTTCACCTTCCACCGCGGCAGCGCGATCGAGTTCGGTCAGGATCGTTTCCATGCGGGCAATGTCGCGGCGCAATCTGCGGATCTGGGTGAAATCGGTCAACTTGCCGGTCACCTGCTGGAAACGATAATTCATCAACTCGTGACGCGCCTCGTCCACCTTTGTGCGGATTTCCTCCGCGCTGAGTTTGCGAATTTCTGAGGCCTTCATGTTATTCGCCTCCTTCGCGCGCCACAACCTTGGTCTTGATTGGGAATTTGTACTGCGCGCTCTTCAGGGCCGCGGTGGCGATTTCGGCAGACAGGCCGCCGACTTCGAACATAATACGACCGGGCTTCACAACCGCCACGTAGTATTCCACATTGCCTTTGCCGGAACCCATGCGGGTTTCGGGGGGCTTGTGGGTATACGCCTTGGCCGGGAAAATACGGATCCATACCTTGCCACGGCGCTTCATCTCACGAACGATGGCGCGACGGGCGGCTTCAATCTGGCGGGCGGTAATCCAACCCGGCTCCAGCGCCTGCAGGCCGAACTCGCCGAAGGAAATCTCTGCTCCACGCAAAGCCTTGCCCTTCATACGACCGCGCATCTGCTTGCGCCACTTAACACGTTTTGGCATCAACATAAGAACTACCTCATCTCAAAGCGACGCTGCGATTACTCGCTGACGTACACGCCTTCGGTCGCTTCAGCTTTTTCTTCGATTTCAGGCTGGGCTTCGCCCTTGTAAATCCAGACCTTGATGCCGATCTGGCCGTAGGTGGTGCGGGCTTCAGCCAGGGCAAAGTCAATGTTGGCACGCAGGGTTTGCAGAGGCACACGGCCTTCACGGAGCCAGACGTCGCGGGACATTTCCGCTCCGCCCAGGCGGCCGCCGACCATGATCTTGACGCCCAGGGCGCCCTGACGCATGGCCTGCTGGATGGCGCGCTTCATGGCGCGGCGGTAGGCAATGCGGCGCTCGAGCTGGTCGGCGATATTGAAGGCCACCAGCATGGCATCCATATCAGGAGAGGCAATCTCCTTGATGTCGAGTTCAATCTTCTTGCCGATCAGGGACTCGAGTGCGACGCGGATCTTCTTGACGCCTTCGCCCTTGCGTCCGATCAGGATGCCGGGCTTGGCGGTGTGGATGATGACGCGGATCTTGCCGGGCGTGCGTTCCACGTCCACGCGCGAGATACCAGCCTTGGCATTCTTGATGGTGTCAGGCAGTTCCTTGCGCAGTTCGCGAACCTTGGCATTGGCGGCGGAGCCGCCCTTGGAGGACTTGCCAATCAGCAGGGTGCGGATGGCCAGGTCCTGGTGCAGTTGCTGTCGATACTGAGCGCCCTCGGCGAACCAGCGGCCGTGCCACGGTTGGTTGATTCCCAGGCGCATTCCGATCGGGTGAACTTTACGACCCATAATTTCTCCTTTATGCTCCGCGCTCGCGCAGGACGATGGTTACATGCGAGGTGCGGCGCAGGATCGGTTTGAAACGGCCGCGGGCGCCAAATCGACGCCACTTGCGGGTGGGGGCTTCATCAGCAAAGATGCTGGCAACATACAGATCGTCACGGCTGACGCCGAAGTTCTCTTCGGCATTGGCAACCGCAGAGGATACCAGCTTTTGGACAGGCAGGGCGGCCCGCTTGTTCGCAAAGCGCAGAAGCTCGAGGGCTTCATTGGCGCTTTTCCCGCGCACCAGGTCGACGACCAGGCGCACTTTTTGAGCGGACAGGGGCAGGAAGCGCAATTGAGCGCGAATATCAGTCATGGCTCATGTTCTCCTTACGCCGCTGCCTTCTCGCCGGCCATATGGCCGCGGAATGTACGCGTGGGCGCAAATTCACCCAGGCGATGGCCAACCATGTTTTCGGTGACATAAATCGGTACATGGCGACGCCCATCGTGAACTGCGATCGTGTGGCCCACCATCTGTGGAAAGATCACACTCGCGCGGCTCCATGTGCGAATAACTTTCTTTTCGCCTTTCTGGTTCATAGCCTCAATGCGCTTGAGCAGTTTCGGCTCGACGAAAGGCCCTTTTTTCAATGATCTGGACATATCTTCGTACCTCAGATTCTCTCAGCGCCTAGCGGCTGTTCTTGCTGCGGCGGCGCACGATATACTGGTCAGTCTTCTTGTTGCGGCGGGTCTTCTTGCCAAGGGTGGGCTTGCCCCACGGGCTCTTCGGCCCAGGCAAACCGATCGGCTGGCGGCCTTCACCACCGCCGTGCGGATGGTCTCGGGGGGACATCGCAGTACCGCGGACAGTCGGGCGGATGCCCTTGTGGCGCTTGCGACCAGCCTTGCCCAACTTGATATTGCTGTGGTCAAGGTTCCCGACCTGGCCGATGGTGGCATAACAGACCTGGTGGATCAGGCGGACTTCGCCGGAGGGCATGCGGATCTGGGCGAAATCGCCTTCCTTGGCGAGCAACTGGGCCGCGCCGCCCGCAGAGCGCACCATCTGCGCACCCTTGCCAGCCCGGATCTCGATGTTATGGATCAGGGTGCCGACCGGGATGTTGGCGATGGGCAGACAGTTGCCAGGGCGGATTTCAGCGTTGGGACCCGAAACAATGGTGTCGCCAACCTTCACATCCAATGGGGCAATGATGTAGCGCTTTTCGCCATCCACGTAGAACAACAGGGCCAGGCGGGCGGTGCGATTCGGATCGTACTCGATCGCCGCAACCTTGGCAGGAATGCCGTGCTTCTCGCGCTTGAAATCCACCACACGAATGTAGCGGCGGGCGCCGCCGCCGCGATGGCGGACGGTGACACGGCCCTGGGCATTGCGGCCACCCTGCTTGCGAAGAGGCATGAGCAGGGCGCGCTCGGGCGTGGTCTTGGTAATTTCTTCGAAGGTATAACCAGTCATCCCACGGGTGCCTGGCGTTACCGGTTTATACTTTTTGACAGGCATTACTGCACCCCTCCAAAAATTTCGTCGAGGGTCTGGCCCTCTGCAAGGGTCACAATGGCCTTCTTGAAGGCGGAGCGGCGAACCAGCAACCGACGGCTGCGGGCGCGGCGTCCACGTTTGGCAGGCGCATTGACAACGTTGACGCGGACAACTTTCACGTCATAGATGGTTTCGATCGCATCCTTGACCATGGTGCGGGTCGCATCATCGGCGACAACGAAAGCGTACTGCTGTAATTTTCTCGACTGGTAGCTGGATTTTTCAGTCACCAGCGGGCGGACGAGAACATTGTATGTGTTGGTCATGTCTCTACTCCTATCCGAGGTGGGCTGTCAGCACATCCAGGGTCTTGAGCGGCAGGACAACCTTGTCGTAGCCGAGCAAATCGCGGATGTTCAAATAACTGGCCAGCAGGATCTTGGCATCATCCAGGTTGGAGGCGCAGCGGGCGACGTTCTCGTAGGACTCGTTCTTCTCGGGCATGAGCACGAGCGCGCTGGATCCACCGACCAACTTGGTCAGGGCCTGGGCCACCAGGCGGGTTTTGGGTTCACTAAAATTGAAATCATCCACCACCACGATGCCAGCCTCGGAGGCCTTGACGGTCAGCGCCGAGCGCAGGGCAGCCTGCCGCATCTTGCGGGGCATGCGCTGTTCGTAGCTGCGGGGATGCGGTGTGTGAATTCGTCCACCACCCACCCATTGGGCGGCGCGGGTGGAACCCTGACGGGCGCGGCCGGTACCCTTCTGCTTCCAGGGCTTGCGGCCGCCACCGGATACTTCGGAGCGGGTCTTGGTGTCATGCGTACCCAGGCGCGCATTCGCCATCTGGCGCGTGTAGGCCTGGTGCATCAAGTCGATATTGACCACGGCTTCGAAGACGCTCGCGGGCAATTCCACCTCGCGAAGCTTTTGACCTTCGATGTTGTAAATGTCTACTTTCATGGTTAATCTTGCTCCCGTTTCCCGCGCGCCTACTGCTTGCGCGCCTCTTTGATCATGATGAGGCCGCCTTTCGGCCCGGGAACCGCGCCGTTGACGCCGATCAGATTTCGCTCAGCATCCACCAGGACAACCTTTACATTCTGCGCCGTGACACGATCCACACCCATGTGACCGGTGCTGCGCGCGCCCTTGTAGACACGGCCCGGCGTGGTGCCAGAGCCGCGCGAACCAGGCGCACGATTACGGTCGGAGGTGCCGTGTGTGGCGTTCATGCCGTGGAAGTGATGGCGCTTGACGGTACCGGCGAAACCTTTACCCTTGCTCACGCCGATCACGTCAACACGCTCGCCCATGGCAAACGCATCGGCAACGGTAACCTTGTCGCCGACTTTGAGATCATGATCTTTGGCGCGGAATTCGCGCAAAAAGCGCAGGGGGGGAATTTCGTTGGCTTTCAGGTGTCCCAACTCACCGCCGGTCAGGCGTTTGGGATTGACCTCGCCGAAACCCAACTGCACCGCCGAGTATCCCTCTGTTTCGGGCTCGCGCACCTGGGTAACGTAACATGGCCCAGCTTCGATGAGGGTCACAGCATAAGCGACACCTTTATCATCGAAGATCTGGGTCATGCCGATCTTCTTGCCAATCAGCCCTTTCAACATGCTCATTTTTCTCCTTCATTCTTTTATTGACGAGACTGTCAGCCGGGGCTTAGGCTGCATCATCTCCGTACAACGCAGTCAGCAGGTCTGGAGCAGAGCTTTTATCGGGGTCTGCCCACAGACCTACTCTTGCGTTGTCTCAAAAACCGCAAACTTATTACGGGATTTGAACCAATTAGATTTTGATCTCGATATCCACGCCCGCAGGCATGTTCAGGCGCATCAACATGTCGATGGTCTTCGAATCTGGATCAAGAACATCGATCAGACGGTTGTGCGTGCGGATCTCGAAGTGCTCGTGAGAGTCCTTGTCGATGAAAGTCGAGCGGCGTATTGTATACCGTTCTATCTTTGTTGGCAAGGGTACGGGGCCAACAACATGGGCACCGGTGCGCTCAGCGGTCTCGACGATCCGCTTGGCGGATTGGTCGAGAACGCGGTGATCGTAAGCCTTAAGGCGGATACGTATCTTCTGTTTGGCCATTATCTCACCACCTACTCGATGATTTTGGTGACGACACCCGCGCCGACGGTCAGGCCGCCTTCGCGAATGGCGAACTTCGAGCCCTGCTCCAACCCGACAGGTACGATCAATTCGACCGTCATGTTCACGTTGTCGCCCGGCATCACCATCTCC
>JACRBN010000017.1 GCA_016213105.1 Chloroflexota bacterium | reverse complement strand
CTTCGTCAAGAATTCGTCTGGAACAGCCAATTCATTTTTCTTTATCCAACCAAGAAGCGCTTGTGTTGGTTTTCCTTGCTTATCAAAAGATGCTGATTCAGGAGGCCCTTTAATTTCAGTGAATGTTGTTTCGCCTTGTGGCTCTAAACCTTCAACATAAATAACAAGGCGGCGTGGAGTACCATAAACTTTGACATTCTGGTATTTCAGAGAATAGGTTTTGAGAATTTTTTGCTCAAATAGTAATTTTAGTTGTTCAACCGCCCAATCAATATCGCTAGCGGGCAATTCTTCTACACCAATTTCAAGAATAAAATCGGATGTTTTGGTGACACTTCCAGACGCAATAGACACTTCTTTATTGGCAACCAATTTCTCGGTCGATTTAAGAAGCGGATATTCCAACCCCTTGCGCTGCTCGCTGTATCCCACCGCCACGCCCTTGGCCAGTTCGCGGATCCTTCTAAAAAACGCTTGTCTTTCAGCAACAGAAATCGCGCCGCGGGTATCTAAAATATTGAAACAGTGCGAGCATTTGAGGACGTAGTCGTGCGCGGGGACAAGCAGTCCCTGGGCGAGACAGGCGTCGGCTTCGGCGGAGAAGAGATCGTACATGGCGCGGACGCGTTCGACGTCGGCGGTCTCGAAATAATATTTGGAGTGTTCGAACTCTTCCTGGCGGCGGATCTCGCCATAGGTGACGCCTGCGCCGTATTCCTCGTTCCAGATGGCTTTGGCGTTGTTGAGCGCGATGAGGATGCGTTCGAGCCCGTAGGTGATCTCAACCGAGACGGGGTCGAGCGCCACGCCGCCCATCTGCTGGAAGTACGTGAATTGCGTGATCTCCTGTCCGTCGAGCCAGACCTCCCAACCCAAGCCCCACGCAGAGATGGCGGGCTGTTCCCAGTTATCCTCCACGAAGCGGATGTCGTGCTGGCGTGGGTCGATGCCCAGCGCCTTGAGCGACTCGAGGTACAGTTCCTGCGGATTGCCCGGGTCGGGCTTGAGGATGACCTGGAACTGGGTATGCAGTTGGAAGCGGTTGGGGTTCTCGCCGTAGCGCCCGTCATCCGGGCGCACAGACGGCTCGACGTAGGCCACGTTCCACGGCTCGGGCCCGAGCACGCGCAGGAAGGTGTTGGGATTCATCGTGCCCGCGCCGACCTGGGTGTAGTAGGGCTGGGTGATCAGGCATCCGTGTGATGCCCAGAAGTCTTGTAGTTTGAGGATGATTTCCTGGAAAGAAGATGCTTTTTGTGTCATAGGTACTCGATAAGTGAGGGGATTTTAGTGAAGCGAGAGGATTATAACTGATAGAAACGACAATGGAGATGAACCCTTGACCGCGGTCAATCTCCATTGCTTGATCTGCGCTGTCTATGGGATGCCCCAGACCCCAATCGTGCCATAAGTCGAGACCGCAATCAAGGATTTTCCGTCTTCGGAAAAATACAGCAGTTGAAAACCATCCCTGCCCGGAGATTGACTGATCACGTTGCCAAGCTGTTTCCCAGTCCAGGCGTCGTAAAACCGAATGCCGCTATTGCCCACGGATGCGGCGATGATCGATCCGTCCGGCGAGAAGACGGCGGAGTATTCCAATATCCGATAAAGTTCCTGTCCATCCGGTATCGAGTAGGCCACGGCAATATGGGAAGCGGGGTCCAACGAATAGGTGAACAACAATTTTTTATTGTCAGGGGATAGCGCCACAGGATAGAAACCGGGTTGATACTGCGAATATTCGGAAGCGGGGATTTTGATGGACATGACCCTGTTCTGCGTTCCAATTTCCCAGAGGCTGGCCACTCCTTCGAGTCCGGACCATGAGAAAACGAATTTTCCGTCGGGTGAGATTGTCAGGCTGTGCGTACCATCCGCCTGAACTTGATTGGAATTGGGCCTCCAAGCCTTGATACCAGGAAGGACGCTGCCATCATCCGCATTCCAGATCCTGATATAACTGCTGAACGCATCGCCCACCAACAGCAAATTATCGGGTGCAGAATAAACAGACACCACTCCATAGTGATCTTTTTCTTTTATCCGGGCGATGCTCTTAATAAATTGATTACTTGAAACGTCCCACACATAAGCGCGATCTTCAAGCACGGTGAACAGGGACCGCCCATCAGCGGAGAAAAACAAATTGGTGATGGGTTGATAATCAGGATGCCCGTACTTTCCATCCTCCTGCCTGTCAAGCAGGCTGCCCTGCGTCCCATCGACAAGCCCGCTTTGCTTTCCATCCAGCAGGTCAAGAATGATCACATTGTTTCTGTTGACATAGGCGATCTTGTTTTCCTGCACGGTCACGCCCAATCCCGCGTCCGTCCCGTAATATGGGTTGGCGAAAAAGAAGTCGCCTGATAGAAAAGTATCGGAAATCGCCCCGATCACCCCGCCGCTTGACACATCCCAAACGGATATGCTTCCGTTGCTTTCAGAGAGCAGTTGGGTTCCATCAGGTGAAAATGAGAGGAAACGAACCGGCCCTTCCGTTTCCAATATCGTGTTGGCGGCAAATCCATCCCCGCTCCTTAGAATCACCCTGCCATCGAATTGTCCTGTCGCCATGACGGATCTATCCTTTGCGAGGGCCAGGGAAGAGTGGCGATCCGACGTAAGGGAATAACTGCCATCGGCGGCTTGATCATATATGTAATCCACCCCGCCTAATTTATGCAGAATTTCATACGACACACCATCGCGCAGTTCCACCTCCGCGCCCCGGTCGACAACGATGATATCGCTTTCAGGCAGGTATATCAGAATCGGCCAACCACCCCTGAAATTTTGTTCGACCGAAAACGAACCTTTTATTTGATCGCCGTCATAGACAACGACATTGAATCCCCTTGTATTAATGTCGAAACCATCCACCACCAGGGATATGGCGGGGCGGGTCGCTTGAAGCGATTCCTCTTTCACCCGCTGGAACGAACCGGCGTCGTATCGATAGCGGCTCAAGGATGTATCGACGATGATTTGCCTTCCATCCTCGGACCATGCGACATTCTTTATCACGCCCCGGCCCCATAAGGCCAATTCCGTGATCTGCGCAAGATTATCCTTCGAAATCACGACCACCCCCGGATGCAGCGTGCCCCCATCACGGACTGGAAACTCGGGCGTCGGCGAAGGACTCGGCGTAGACGTCAGCGCTGGCAGCGCAGGGACAGTGGTCGCCGTGGGCAAGTCCGCCAGCGGCGCAGCCGAAGGCGAGCAGGCAGTGAGGATCAATAGAAAGAAGATGCTCAATAGCAAACGTTTCATGGTTTTCCTGATTTCTTCCATGCCAATTAAAGGCGCGCTGACGGTCGAAGTGTTCGGGGATTGTCGCTCACGCAGGGGACAAAATTATACGACGAAAAACCGCAGGGAGCATTTCCCTGCGGTTGAGATTTTGGCTTCACAACCCCGCGCCCACCTGGGTGTAGTAGGGTTGGGTAATCAGCGTTCCGCCGCGCGAGATCCAGAAGGGCTGGAGAATGAGGATGACGCGCAAGCGAATCAGTTCAGGTTCGAGGTTGTATTCAAATGCCGCAATGGAAGGATGACCCCGCCGCCCTTTGGAGGCTTTGGTAAACGCGACCCAAAGATTAAACAGATCGTAGATTTGCGGGTAGAAGTTTTTGTAGATTTTGCCCATATCTCAAACTTTTTTGGCGCGACTCGCCTACGGCGAGAAACGATTCAGAAAACCAGAACTCCAGAGAACAGAAGCCAGAATCATGGAAGAGAGCGGGCGCAACGGAAACCAACGAAGTAGTAGATGTTGCCGGGAGCGAGGCTGCCGTAACGATTCGCAGAACGGACGTAGAGGTCGAGGTTGTCCCACGAGCCGCCCCGCAGCACGCGATTGCCCGAAGCGATTAAATCTTCCCTGCCGTCTTTGAACACATAAGGATAGGGCTTGTATAAACTACTCACCCATTCCCACACGTTGCCTACCATGTCCGCAACATGGTAGAAACTATCGCCCTGCGGCGAATATTTCCCAACCGGAGTGGTATCTCCAACCCCCGATTCCTTTGAGTTGCATTTGCCAGCATCGAAACCGCTTCCCCAAGGATAGACACGCTTTTCTTTTTTGAGGTCGTCCCAACTTGCGGCTTTTTCCCATTCCGCTTCGGTGGGCAGGCGCTTGCCAATCCATTGGGCATAAGCCATGGCGTCGTTCCAACCAACATAGACAACAGGGTGCATTTCTTTGCCCTGTGGAATTTCCCCGTTGTCCCAATGCGAAGGCGGCTTATGTTTTGTGACCTCCACAAAATATTTGTAATCAGCATTGGTCACAGGGTAACGGTCTATATAAAACGAATCCAGAGAAACCTTATGGGGCGGCTTTTCACCATTGCTCTTGTCGCTTCCCATAATGAACTCACCTGCCGGGATAAGAATCATCTCGGGGCCTAGAACTCCCGCTTGGGCCATCTGAGTGATGGATTGGTTGTAGAGAGTCTGGGCGCGTTTATAAGTCGGCTTAACCTGGCGGATTTGTTCGAATAAGGGAAGCACCTCCTTCCAATCGTCCAAGTCCAGGGCATCCAGCAAACGGTCATAGACTTCGGGGAGCGCCAGCCAACGCTTGGTCATCTCCAGGCAGGCGGATACGTCCAGAAATTGCGGGTCGAGATGTACCAATGCTTCCAAGTGTGTGTACGCTTCCTGCCACGGTTCGTGCCTATCTTCCTTATCGGCAAAGCCCTGTTTCATGCACTTGTCGGCAGCCAGATAAAGTTGGAGTTTACGCAGGCGCAAGGAAGCGTCGCGGTAATCGCCAATCTTTACGAACAACGCCGCGGCTTCGGGTAATTTGCCTTCCACCTGGAACGCGCGGGCTTCGTTATATAGAGTCGTCCGTTCGTCACGAGAGAGAGATGCGACGGGAGGCGGCATCTCGATTTTTTCCGCGCTTTTTGAGGGCGTATTTCCTGTTGCGCCCGCGCCAGCGGAAGTTTTTTCAGGTACGGAGGCTGAAGGCTGCGCTGGCAGTTTGGATGGAGTTGGTGAACTGACCCTGCTTTGTAAAACCACGCCAATTCTATCCGCCCGCGCCCGCAAAGCGCGCATAAGCATTTCATAGCCATCATCTTCAAACAATTCCACCCAATGCCATTTTCTCAAGCTTTCGAGATTCTCACATTCTTCCAAACGGGCAGGGATGATGAAAATCTCCCCTTCGGGTTTCTCCATCGCGGTATCGAGGGCAAGATGCACCTCTTTTTGGCGAAAGCCTGCCTGGTTGAACTGCTTGGAGAGACATACCACCACAACATCGCTCTCGCGCACCGCCTTGCGAATCTCATACTCCCAGTCCGCGCCTGGGAGCAGTTTCTCCTTGTCGAGCCACACGTCCACACCTTCACGCTTGAGGCGCGCATACAACGCGCGGACAGGTTCACGGTTCGCGTGGGCGTGGCAGAGGAAGACTTTCAAGGGGCGTTTTTCAGGAATGGGCATTTATGTTGACAAGCATAAATACAAAGCTTCCATTTCTAAAATTGGAGGCCTGCTTTAGCAACTTGAAAACAATTAATTCAAAGAAGCAAATCACTTGCATTAGCTGTTAGGATCAGGTATTTCTAAATCAATAACCTCAGTCTCATGATCTGAATTCTGACTCTTATGTTCTTCCGCATCATTTTTGGCATCCGACCCCCATTTTCTTACTTGTCCTGCCCAATTACAGGTTTTGCAAACGCCTCGATAGTAAAACTTGAGACGATTTCTGCCAGATTCTGAATCTTTAGGATTGGTCATTATGGCCTCTTTCTGTTTGACTGGCAACCACTTGACTTACTCAAAATATCATAAGGAGATTATATCAATTTTGTGATTGGACGTAGTACTATGGATAACATCTGATCCACGCCTTCACGCTTGAGGCGCGCATACAACGCGCGGACAGGTTCACGGTCCGCGTCCCACAAGGGGACGATATGGGCGTGGCATAAAAACACTTTCAAGGGGCGTTTGGTATCAGTCATGGCTATGAAGATAAAAAACGACGCGCCTTAATCGACGCGTCGTTTGGGCTATTTCGCTTTCTTGTTGGATTTACGTCTCTCTTGAATTCGCTTGACAACGGTGTCCAAATCTTGATCGTCCAACCATTCATGGCGGTCTTTGGAGTAATCGCCGTGTCCAGTTTCAAATTGCTGGAGAAAGCGCACCATACCGACAATACCCAGTTCGCGTGCCAGCGCTTCCATGCCAGCGATGCGAATTTGTTCAAGAGACATAGTTTGTGCGTTCATTAGATCATCTCCTCTACCCATACCAGAGGGTTCACTACCCGTATCTTTAATCGTTTCGATATTCGTTTCGCCAGTTTCAACAAACGGTCATCGGTTGACAAGAACACGTCTGCTTTCGCGCCTTCTGCACAGGCAATATGCAAAGCGTCAAACACTTGAAAACCATCCTTTTGCAAATCCTTGGCTCTTTTGGCTTCTTTCTCACCAATCTCAACCATTTGCTTGATAAAGCCTGACAACAATCTTGCCCGACTCAATTTTTGCGTATCAGGTGTTTGCTCGATCTCGTCCATCAACACTTCACTGCCGATCCAATCCCATTCGCCTTTTTCAATTCGGGACAAAATTGCCAAAACTGCTTCCGCCTCAAGGCGAACTCTTTCCTGAGTCTGATCGTCAAACGGGCGATTAAGGCAACATGTGTCAAGATAGACTTTTGTCATTTTGATTTCCAGAAGTAATTATACCGCCCAATATTACAGACTATCAAACAGCCTTGCGGATCTCCAATTCCCAATCCTGCCCTGGGAGGAGTTTGGCTTTGTCGAGCCATGCGTCCACGCCGTCTTTGGGGAGATGGTTATACAACGCGCGGACAGGTACACGGTCCGCATGGGCGTGGCAGAGGCTTGTCCTGAGTTGGTTGAAGGGAAGACTTTCAGAGGGCGTTTGTCTGGATTTGACATTGTTTTACTGACTGAGCAGTCTAAATCTTATTCGTTTCCGGGAAACGAAGGAGAAACGAATCATGCATTTTGCACACCATCATAAGTCATGCGCGCATACAACGCGGGGACAGGCTCACGGTCCGCGTCCCACAAGGGGATGACATGGGCGTGGCACAAAAATGCTTTCAAGGGTCGTTTTTCTTCGGTCATATCCGTCCCGTCATGCCAGTTCGATGATGTGCTCTTTTAACCAGTCCGTGAAAGTATTGCGGTTTATGTTTCCAGATGCCACACCAAGAACAATATCGACCTGTTCGTCCACGCTGGCGGAAATCTCACGGAAGTTTTTGAATCAATGAAAAACCAAGCGCAGAGGCTTTTTCAATCATTGTCGGATATAGTTCTTCGCTATTGAAAGTCATGCGCGGCTGGGCAACTGCCGACTCCAACGCACCGAGATCGCGAATTCCCACTCCGCCGCCCGATTGATTTATGACGCGGCTGTAAATATTCAGTACCTCTCCCACCGTCAAATAGCGCATGGTCTAGGCCAGCCGTTTGTACAATTCCGCGTTTTTGCTCAAAATACGTTCCACAATTTCCTGAAATTCGTCCAGCGGGCGGGTCAGCAATTCCTCCAAACTGGCGCGCACCAATTCCTCGGGCGCGACTCGAAATCGCTCGGCAAGTTCCTGTAATTGTTTCACTCGTTCATCGGGTAAAGTAATGGTAAAGGTGGTCATAAGACGCCTGCTTTCTCTGATGAACAAATTATACACTCTCGCGCGTGGGCCTGGCAGAGGAAGACTTTCAATGGACGTCTGGTTTCAGGCATACAGTTAACCCGCCGAAAATAGTGTAGTGAAATTATAAGGCTTTCACCTTATAATTACAAAGTCTTTTCAACCATCGCTGAAAACCAAAGCTCAGGAGGACAAAGTGTCCACAGGGAATTTCTTCGACGACCAAAAAGAACAATCCGCAGTCAAGACGAATATAGTCTCAAAATATTTCTGGGCATGGGCAAAGGTAATAACCTCTGTCCAGAATAGATATAGCAATTCTGAGAAAAGAATTGCTTATATTGATCTTTTTGCTGGTCCAGGACGTTATGAAGATAATACCAAATCAACACCACTTTTAGTTTTAGAACAAGCAATTGCAGACCCACAAATGTCAGACCGTCTTGTCACTTTCTTCAATGATAAGAACCCTAAAAATGCCCAATCCTTGAAGCAAGCAATTCAAAACCTACCAAACATTGGAAATCTAAAACATCAACCTGTAGTAGAAAATGCCGAAATAGGGTCTGCAATTGTGGAGCAATTTAAGCACATGCAGCTTGTTCCAACACTGCTTTTTGTAGACCCTTGGGGCTACAAAGGTTTATCTCTCAATCTTATAGATGCTGTATTGAAAAACTGGGGGTGCGATTGCATATTTTTCTTCAATTACAACCGTATCAACATGGGTTTACATAACGAGAATGTCAAAGAACATATGGATGCTTTGTTTGGTGAACGCCGAGCGAATGAATTAAGAACAAAGCTATCACCTTTGACCCCGCACGAGCGTGAATTAACGATAGTTGAAGAATTGGGGCAAGCATTTCAAACAATGGGGTACAAGTTTGTTTTACCTTTTCGGTTTAGAAATGATGAAGGCACAAGAACAAGCCACCATTTAATTTTTATTTCAAAAGATTTTCGCGGGTACGACATTATGAAAGGAATTATGGCTGGCGCAAGTTCCAGTTCTGCACAAGGGGTTGCATCATTTGAATACAATCCTCCAGATAAAACCATGCCGTTGTTGTTTGAGCTAGCGCGTCCAATTGACGATCTCGCTGATATGCTTTTACGTGATTTTTCGAACAAAACAATTTCTGTCGAGGAAATTTATAAACAACACAGCGTTGGGAAACCTTATATTCTAAGAAACTACAAAGAGATTCTAAAACGATTGGAAGGTGAGGGTAAAGTTACTGCGAACCCGCCTGCAAACAGCCGCAAAAAAGACACGATGGCAGATACGGTAATTATTACTTTCTCAAAATGACGGAATAGACACACTAGAACATAGGTGCTATTATTAGATAAAGCTCTTTTATTGGTAACACTACAAGGAGGCAGAATGGCTGAACATTCAGGAATCGAGTGGACCGAGTCCACGTGGAATCCTTTAACAGGCTGTACCAAGATCAGCCCTGGCTGCAAGCATTGTTACGCCGAACGCATGGCGAAGCGCTTGCAGGCCATGGGACAGGCAAATTATGTCAACGGCTTTAAACTCACCCTGCATGAAAACGCCATGGAAAAGCCGCTGGAATGGAAGAAACCGCAGGTCATTTTTGTCAACTCCATGAGCGACCTGTTCCACAAGGACGTGCCTGTCGAGTTCGTGCTGGAAATCTTCGATGTCATGCGCCGCGCGCACTGGCATACCTTTCAGGTCCTCACCAAGCGCGCTGAACGGCTGGAAGAACTCAGTCCCAAAATTGACTGGCCCGAGAACGTGTGGATGGGCGTCAGCGTGGAAAATCAGGATTACACCTACCGCATCGACCATCTGCGACGCACAGGCGCGAAGATCAAATTCCTGTCGCTGGAGCCGCTGCTGGGTCCACTGCATGGGTTGAATCTGGCAGGCATTCAGTGGGCCATCGTCGGCGGCGAGTCGGGGCCAGGGGCGCGTCCGCTCGACCCTGCCTGGGTGACCGACCTCCGCGACCAATGCCTGCGGGCGCGCGTCCCGTTTTTCTTCAAGCAGTGGGGCGGGGTGCAAAAGAAGAAGGCGGGCCGAATCCTCGAAGGCCGCACGTGGGACGAGATGCCCGGGAATTGGGTCAGGGCATAAATGAAAAGCCAGTCCGTGTTGGGCTGGCTTTCTTCTTGTTCAAACCGTGGATAACGTCACGATAAAGCGCCACGCACTTCATTTCCTGGGGTGCGGACGGGTGGACGTTTTCCGTTTTGGTCCCGCCGCTTTCGAGCCGAAGCCGTACCAGAGCAGGGCAAACCCACCGACTACGGCTGAAAACATCCAGCCGCTCTTGCGCACGGTCAGCGTTTCCGCTCCAGAGGCAAGGTACGTGTTGATTTCCGCGACCGAACTCGCCAGCAGGTCGGGGCGAACTTCGCCGTTGGCCGTCAACAGCACCAGTCGCGTGCCCTGACAGCGCTGCCTCCTTACCTCCACGTCTGGGTCATAGCACTTCTCATACGTTTCGACATTCGCGCCGTAGAGTTGGTCCAACTGGGTGGTCGCGGTGGCGGCCATTCCCAGCCAGCGCGTACTGCTGAGGGTACAGTCGACCTGGGACCTAATCCGCTGGCAGGACAAGCTGGTGCCTCCGGCAGTGTACACCGCCAGCAGTCCCATCAAACATGCGGGATAGAGAAACAACATCTGAAACAAGGATAATTTGAATTTCACAGCTCACCTCGACCGCTCGCGGCCCGATCCCATACACTTCGAATGGCATGGAGGGATTATACGGTCTAAGAAACATGAGCCTATCCCCCATGGGTGTGTACTGAGCGCCAGCCGCGGGAGCGTTTCCTGCGGCTGGTACTGAGTTATGGGGCGGCATCACGGGCACAGCGGAAGCCGGTATAGCCCGAATTATCCCCTGTAAAACTTGCGAAGCGAAACCAGGTACTTAGCACATAGCGGTCGGGGTGGTCCCACGAGCCACCACGTAAAACCCGATCGGTTTCCCGATAGTAACTGTGGTCGCCCTGATTGCCCGGGTACACCGTCAACGGGTCGGCGGTCCACTCCCAGACGCTGCCAGCCATATCGTACATTCCGTACGGGCTTTTGCCCTTTTCATAGGAGCCGACCACGCCGAGAAAATCCCCGCTGGCATCCGGCCCGATCTTGAGATAAGACGAGTCGAATTCCATGCCCCACGGATACGCGCGCCCGTCCGTGCCGCGCGCGGCTTTTTCCCATTCGGCTTCGCCCGGCAGGCGCGCCCCGCGCCAGGTTTCGCAGTAGGCTTTGGCCCTATTCCAATCGATGGAAGACATGGGGTAATCGGGGCTTGCATAGAATGAATCCACGTTGGCGACATTCTCCACTTCGCTGCATACCCCGGCCGTCACACACTCCTTGTAGCGCGTACGGGTCACCTCATAGACATCCATATAGAAGTCCGGCAGAGTGACCGTGTGGGCGGGCTGCGCATCACGGGCCATCGCATCGTCGCTGCCCATGATGAAGTCCCCGGCCGGCACGAGGCGCATGGTCACCCCCCTGGCATCCGTGATCTCTACGGGCAGGGGCGCGGCAGTGGGTGTCGCCGCCAGGAAAAGCGACTGACAGGCAAGCAGCCCGGGCGCCATTATAAAAATCAGGAAAAATCTGGCGGATTTCATCATCGTTTTCTCCATATCATGGGGTTAATCTCATGAGCAGCCGTCTGACGGGGTCAAACACACCGCGAGGCCAGCCCAAAAACAAAACTCACTCTTCGGGAAGACCCTCCATTTTCAAGACGGGATGAAAAAGGAGAACACGCTTCCGCGCCCCCCGCCGTCACTCTCCGCCCAAATGCGGCCGCCGTGAGCTTCGACGATGGCCCTGGCGATGGACAGTCCCAGGCCGGTGCCGCCGGTTTCGCGCGCGCGGGATTTGTCGGCGCGGTAGAACCTGTCGAAAACGGAGGCCAGCTCGGTCGGCGTCAGGCCGTCGCCCGAATCCTGAATGCTGACCGTCATCCCGCGGGCCTCCATCCGCGCGCGGATGAGGATGCGTCCCTCCTGCGGCGTGTGGCGGATGGCGTTGCCCAGCAGGTTGAACAGCACCTGCCGAATGCGGACGGAATCCACGCCCCCCTCCAACGGGGAGGTGGGTTCGTATTCCATTCGGATCAGCTTCTCGGCTGACAGCGGTTCAAGAGCCTGCATCACGTCGAGGATCAAGGCGTTGAGATCGGTTGGCGCGTTCTCCAACATCAACTGCCCCGACTCGGCCAGTGAAATTTCGCGCAGGTCATTGACCAGGCGGATCAGGTGGCGGGTCTGTTCATAGAGATTGGCCGCCTCGCTCTCGTCGAGCGCGTACACGTGATCGAGCACGGCGCGCAGGTTGCCCTCCAGCACGGTCAGCGGCGTGCGCAACTCGTGGGAGACATCCGCCACCAGGTTGCGGCGCGACTGCTGCGCCTGCTGCAGGTCGGCTGCCATTTTGTTGAAAGCCTCGGCGAGTTCGATCATCTCCCGGCTGCCGCGGGCTGGCACGCGGATATCCAGCTCGCCTTTGCCGAGCCGCTTGGCCGCCTGCGATAACTTGCTGATGGGGTGAACGATCACCTGGGCAATGCCCGCCCCGCCGACCAGCCCCACCCCCAGCGAGAAAACCATGAAATTCAACAAGCGCCTTTGAATTTCGGCGGGCGTCTCGAAGATGGGAGATTGGGACGGAACCTCATGGTTGTCGAAGGTGATGGACAGGAATTGCAGGAAGAACACCACGAACAACACCGCGCTGATCATCAAACTAAGCCGCACCCACAGACGATTCATAACGGCTCTCCTGCCAGTTTATAGCCGACCCCGTACATGGTCTGGATGTAGGTCGGGTGATCGGGGTCGGGTTCGATCTTGCGGCGCAGGTTGCGGATGTGGGTATCCAGCGCGCGGCCCATGCCTTCATAGGCGTAGCCCAGGGCCTTCTCCAAGAGTTCATCGCGCGTCAGCGTGTAGCCCGGGTTGGACAGGAACACTTCGAGCAGGTTGAACTCGGTGCGCGTGAGTTCGACGGGCGCAGAGTCCACGGACAGGGCGCGCTGGTCGAGGTCGAGTTTCAACGCGCCATGCGCCAGGATGCGCGGCGCGGCCTGCGGGGATCGATCCAGTTTGATGCGCCGCAGCAGCGACTTGACCCGCGCCACCACCTCGTGCGCGTTGAACGGCTTGGTGATGTAATCGTCCGCGCCCAACTCCAGGCCGACGATCTTGTCGGTGTCCTCCACGCGGGCGGTGAGCATGATGACAGGCGTGGCGGCCAGGGCGCGGTCGGCGCGCAGGATCTGGGTCACCTCCCAGCCGCTGCGGTTGGGCATCATCAGGTCGAGGATCACCAGGTCGGGGCGTTCGCGGCGGATCTGGTGCAGCGCCATTTCGCCGTCATAGGCGGTCAGGGCCTGGAAGCCCGATGCTTCGAGATAGGAAGACAGGACTTTGACGATCGAGCGGTCATCGTCCACGACAAGGATTCTTTGCGTCATGCGGCCTCTTTTTCACCGCCCATCTTGGCACACCATTCTCGAGAAAATCTGAAGAAATTGCCTTCCGCACACAGGAAATGCTCAAATTTCCTTGAGATTTCCTTCAGAATCATTTGCCATAATACGGGCAACACAACGAGAAGCAGAAACCATTCAACCTTGCGAAGGTTATCGCTGCTTCCAGGCCTGTTGCCGCGAAAAAGGATTGCAGATGCAGCCGTTTTGTTGACGCAAACCAACCTTCGCAAGGTTGGCTGAACAGGTATAAAAAAGCTGGCGACCCGCCAGTTTGTTTAAAGAGTATTTCGGTGGTCGAGTAGGCGGCGTTCTTCCGCCGTATCGAAACCACCAAGTAAGCAAAATGCTCAAAATTTTGGGACTGTGTGGTCTCGATACGCCCCTCGAAGAACACTCGGGGCTACTCGACCACCTTTAGTTTCAAAAGTATCAGGTAGTTAGTAAAAACCAATCATCGAAAAAGGAGCTAGAATGAATCACAAAAGCATGTCCATATTTCTCTTGATGACGCTGGCGCTGTCCGTCCTGTCGGGCTGCGCCGCCCCATCGACAACCGCCCCCACGGCAGTGGCCTCGTCCACCGCCGCCACGACAACGGAAGGAAACCCCATGGATCCCGCCAAGGATGATGCCTATGCCGAAGCGTTGACCTTCGACAACTCGGCCTGGAATTACGATGCCGATAACGATGTCTACTGGCAGATCGGCGTGCAGTACGCTGCCACGCCCGAGACGACCGACTACGAGACCCTGGGCATCTACGTACCCGGCGCATACATGACCGCCACCGCCAACGGCGACGGAACCTATACCGCCGCGATCAACGAGGCGGGCACGCTCAACGGCTTCACGGCTAAAACCGCCCCGATCGTGTTCCCGGTCAACACGGGCGGATATGCCGCCCAGAAAGCCCCCACTGCCTACAGCTATGACGGGCTGTCCAGCTACCTGAGCGCGGGCTTCATCTACGTCTATGCCGGCGCGCGCGGCAAGGAAAACGGCTACGACGCCGGCGGAAACCTGACCTACAGCGGCGGCGCGCCCTGGGGCGTGACCGACTTCAAGGCCGCGATCCGCTACGTGCGCTACAACAAGGATATTTTGCCCGGCAGCACCGACAGCATCTTCGTCTTCGGCATGAGCGGCGGCGGCGCGCAAAGCACGTTGATCGGCGCCACCGGCGACAGTGAACTGTATTTCCCGTACCTTGAGTCCATCCAGGCCGCCATGTACGACGCGGACGGACAATACATCAGCGACGCGGTCAACGGCGTGATGGCCTGGTGCCCGATCACCAGCCTCGACTATGCCAATGAAGCCTACGAATGGAACATGGGACAGTACTCGACCGAAGGCACGCGCGCCGACAGTACCTTCACCTCCGCCCTGTCCAAGGATCTGGCAACGGCCTACGCGGAATACATCAACGCGCTGGGTATCCAGGATGAAAACGGCAACGTTCTGACCCTCGAACAGTCGGACGCCGGCATTTATGCCTCGGGCAATTACCACAACTACCTGATGAAGACCATCGAGACCTCCCTGAATAATTTCCTGGCCGATACCACCTTCCCGTACACGGAAACTGCCGGTGGATTTCCGGGCGGCTTCCCGGATGGCGGTTTCGCGGGCGGAGCGCCTGACGGCGGTCTGCCCGAGGGCGGAACCCCGCCGGCCGGCATGATGCCCGGCGGCGACAATTCCTCGGCGGACGCGACCGCCACCACGTATCAGACCGTGCAGGAATACATCGATGCGCTGAACCAGGACGGGCAGTGGGTGACCTACGATGCCGCGACCAACACGGCCAAAGTCACCAGCCTGGCGGGTTTCGTCAACAGCCAGAAGGATCCCTCCAAGAACGTGGGCGCGTTCGATGCGCTGGATCGCAGCACGGCGGAGAACAGCGTGTTCGGCAACGAAGCGAACGACTTCCTGCACTTCGACTCTGTCCTGGCCAACCTCCTGTCTGCCAACCAGGCTGCCTACGCCGCCTATCCCGACTGGGACGCCGCCTACGTGGACGCCTACGCCGCCGACCTGCTGGCGCTGGACAAGTTCGGCAACAGCATTCAGTACCGCCTGAACGCATACAACCCCATGTACTACCTGCTGCCGTACTACGCAGGCTACCAGACCGCCGCCGTCGCGCCGCACTGGCGCATCCGCACCGGCATCATGCAGGGCGACACGGCGACCACCGTCGAAATGAACCTGGCGCTGGCGCTCGAAAACTACAGCGGCGTGGAAAGTGTCGACTTCGCCACCGTCTGGGGCCAGGCTCACACCAAAGCGGAACGCAGCGGGGATTCCACTGCCAACTTCATCGCCTGGGTGATCGAGGTCACACAGAAGTAAACAACCACTCGATCAAAGAGGCGCCTGCCATGTGCAAGCGCCTCTTTTGATTTTCTGTCATATCCCCTATCGCCGCTACGTGCGAAAGACCAGCTCCTCGCGGTGGAGGAACCAGACAGCCTCAAGGGGTGGAAATGCTCCTGGGGATCGAGATGACCTGGCTCTGATTGTAGGAAAGCTCCCGAATGGTCACAGTGGAGAGATCGTTCTCATCGAATTCGATGACGAATTGCGGGACATCGCCGCGCTGGATGACGGCAAAATCCTTGACGCTGCCGATGACGTGCAGGGTGAGATCCCCGACGAGCGCCGCATAGACGGCGCCGTTATTGGCGCAATACACAAAGAACGTGCCCGTGGGCGCAACGCCAAAGGCGCCCTTTGCCACGGGGCCGATCTCATATTGCTCATCGTTGGCGCAGATCTGGAGGTAATCGCCCTTGGACGTGTCCCGCGTGGTGATGACCACTCCGGTGGAACAATCTCCCGCCGCGTCGGGGTTTTCCGCTGTCGCTGGAACGCTCCCAGCCTGGAGCTCGCTTTCGACGCCGGCCGGGGGCGCAAACAAGCCCCAATCCTCGATAAGGGCCTGAAATTCCTCCCCCGCATCGAAACCGATCCGGTTCCGTCCGCCATGATACAGATCGTCGAGTGCATACGAGGCCAGGGCCGCACCGTTCACAGCCTGTATCTCGAGCACGCCATCGTTCAACTCCACGGCCAAGCGGCCATCCGCCCTTGTGACCGCGGGCGAGCTGAGAAAGGTCCAGGTGTTTTCGCGCGGACTGGCCTCCTGCCCGGTCAGAACGTCGACCTCATAGGCTTCCGTCCAAAAAGTATGCTCATCGATCCAGGCGGGGCCGTACCCCATGCTCCATCCGCCGGGGAACTGGCTGCTTCCATGAACCTGGATTTCGGGGTAAGCGACTCCCGTTCCATCCTGCAGGTTGAAAATAATCGGGTGGAATGTCCCGTCCTGGAAATAACCGATCCAGGCGATGCGCTTTCCATCCGGCGACCATTCGGGGTAGCCCATGCACAGCGGGGGCTCCGTCAAGCCGTCTGTTTCGAAGCGGGTGCTGGTGGACGAAGCCAGGTCGTAGATGTGCGCTTCGAAACACCCGGCGCCCGGCTGCATGGTTTCGCTCTCCGCTTCCATTTTCGTCCCCGTGGTATAGGCGATCCTGGAGCGGTCCGGGCTGGCCTTGAATTGGAAGGCGTGCTCGAACAGCAGGGATGCCTCCCCGCTTTCACCATCCGCCAGCAGCACCTCCGACCCTTCGAAATATCCGTAGGCCTCGAAAAGCAGCCATTCATAGTGGTTGACGTAAACGAACCGGGCGGGATCCACCCACCCCAAAAATTCCTTGATGCCTTCCAGGCCGTCGTTGATCTCGAGTGTGCGGCCCGTAGCGGCATGATAAACCTTCAAATTATAGGCATAGCGCTCGAGACCATACCCATATCCGTGCTGATAGACCAGCAGCCCTGTGGGGGAATAGCCCAGATACCAGGCCTCGTTGGCCACGTGGATGAGTTCCCCGGCTTCATTGACGATTCCCAGGCCGCGCCAATACCCGCCCCCCTGCTGCGCGCCAAAGGCGGGACTGCTAACGATCAGCCCGGCCAGGGACTTCTCCGACACAGGCTCCAGGGTGGACGTCGGCTCTGGAAGCGCGATGGCCGGCTGCGGGCTCGTCGTTGGAACCGCGGGGCCAGACGTCGGCTCTGTGCCCACCACAGGTCCCGTGACGACCTGACATGCAAGCGAAACAAACAATAAAACGACCGTCAGATATACAACCCTTTTCTTCATGGCTTTCTCCTCAAATCCAGTAAGGTTACAGTTAACTATTCTGACATTTTTACTCTTGTTTTGCAAGTAGCGCTTTGCAAAGTGGCGCAGTTCGTTTCTTACAAAAAAAAACACCCCGAAGGCCATGCTTCGGGGTGAGGGTATTGAAAAGGATTTACCTGCGTTTTCTGGAATACCACAGGGCGGCAACGATGGCCGCCCCCGCGGCAATAACCATGACCCAGATGGGCAGGGCGGCCTCAGGCTCTGCCGCAGGCGCGGGCGTCTCGGCAGGGGCGCTCGTAGCCGTCGGCGCAGGCTGGGTGGGCGTGGCAGGCGGGATGGGGGTGGCGGGAGGCGTCTGGGTGGCGGTCGGCGCGGGGGTCGGCAGGAGCGGCGTGGGGGCGGGGTCGAATTGGGCGTTCACATCCGCCACCTCGGGCTGGATCACGTCGCCAGGCACGAAGACATCCAGCATGGCGTTCGAGATGATGAAGCCTTCGTTGGTGCCAAGTTGGGTCACAGCCTTGCGCAGGTCGAAGACGTAGACGCCGTCGCTGCCGAGCGCGGTCGCACCGTCGGCGGTCAGCAGGATGGCGGTGTTCTGGTTCAGGCCAATGGACAGCAGGTCGGGGTGGTTGTAGGCCAGCGAGAACAGGCGGCCGAAGCGCAGGTCGCCGATCAACTGCGGTTCGAGAGTCACGTTCAGCCAACCCAGGCCGGGCAGCATCTTGGTGCGTCCCTGCCAGAAGGATTTCTGTATGGCGAGTTCCTCCAGCTCAGAGTCAGAGGGGGTCGGCTCGTGGTTCGAGTAGAACGCGCCGAGGATGGGCGTGACAGCGTTGTCGGCCATGACGGGCTTGCCCGAGAGCCAGAAATCCTTCAGCGGGGCCAGCGAGGCCGTCTTGACCTTGGACTGATCCTTGCCGATGACCAGCACGCCGGTCACGTCCGCGGGGATGACGATAGGCGCGTCGCCCACCACGATGGACTGGACGGTCACACCCAGGCCGTCGGTGTATTTCTTGATGGCGGTCTCGGCCGAGCGTCCCGAGGGATAGCCCGAAGCCACGATCAGGATATTGTCACCCGCCAGTTCCTTGAACTGCTTCAGGATGGGACTGTCGGCCACCGTTTCGAGGATGTCGCCGCCCAGGAGGAGCGGGCCTGCGCCCTGGGGGATGGTCAGTGTTTCGAAGGAGCGTTCCCACACTGCGGGCGGATTCGCGATGGACGAGCTGCGCGTGTTGAGGTCGTAGGTCACGTCGCCCGGCGAGAGCAGGTTGACCACCACGTTGCGGATGCTGATGATGGGCGGGCGGTTCGCCTCGACGGTAACGTACTTAACCGCATCGGCGGAGTGATAGGTCTCGGCGTCCAGCACGGTCACGGTGTAGAGGCCAAAGACGTCGCGCAACACTTCGCTATCGGAGACGACGCCAGTATAGGCGTCCACGCCCACGCCCAGGTGCGGCATGCCCGGCTGGGTGATGACGTTCAACAGGCGTCCCATGCGCGCGCGCTGGAAGAAGTGCTGGTCGAGCACGGCATTCTGGAGGCCGAAGCTGAGACCGTGCTGTTCCTCGGTGTTCCAGTAGCGCACCGCGCCCACGCGCAGGCTGTCGTTGATGCCGTAGTTGGTGGACAGCGAGGCGATCATGATCTTCGACTGCATGGCCGCGCCGGCGCTGGTACCGGCGATGATGGTACCCATCGCATGCAATTCATTGATGCGCTCCTCGATGGGCGTGCCGAGGATCGCGCCCATGCCGGTCTCCTGGTCGCCGCCCAGGATGAAGATGAGGGACACGTCATCGGTGAAGTAGGCCAGGTTCTCGGGCTTGAGCGCATCCTCCTGGGTGAAGATGGGCAGCAGTTCCACCTTGCAGGTCAGCGTGGAACCTTCGGGCAGGCTGCGCTGACAGGCGCCATCCGTCTGCAGACGGCGCTCCTCGGCGTCCTTCATATTCTGCGCGAACTCGCCCGTGGAGATGTGCTGGGCGTCGGTCGCGTAGGGTGTGGCCAGCACGAGGATATGCACCACGTCGCCGCGCGCGTTGGCCACGGCGTGCTGGCCCAGGCCGGCGTACGTGTCCGTGTAGCCCGCCCCGATGGGCAGCAGCAGGCCCGGCTTCGCCTGGGCGGAGGTCTGCATCGGGACGGCAAGGATCAATGTCAGCAAAATGAACAGGGTGGCAAGACGGATTTTCATCGGAAATTCTCCTTCTTTTTTTGCCCTTCGACTGCGCTCCTCGTTTCACTCGTCGCTCCGCTCAGGGCGTAATCTCTTTTAACATTCCGCCGCCGGGGACGGCGGCAGATGCATGGACAGCCTTGAACCTTGCGAAGGTTAAGGCACAAATTCAATATGCAGAATATTCAATGCACTGGTTTCAACAGCAGAGCCTGGCAATGGAATAACCTTCGCAAGGTTGTTACTTTTTCACAGTATGTCGCGGATCGAGCGCATCGCGCAGGCCGTCGCCGAGGTAGTTGATGGCAATCACGATGATGAAGATCATCAGGCCGGGGAATACGGCCGTCCACGGGGCGGTGGTCATCTGGCTCTGCGTGTTCGAGAGCATGTTGCCCCAGGTGGGAGTCGGAAGCTGCACGCCGAAGCCGAGATATGACAGGCCGCTCTCGCTGATGATGGCGCCTGCCAATCCCAGCGTGGCCGAGACGATGATCGGGCTGGCGATGTTGGGGAAGATGCGGCGGAAGAGGATGCGCGCATCCGAACCGCCCAGGGCGCGGGTGGCCAGCACGAACTCGCGCTCGCGCAACTCCAGTGTCGAGGCGCGCACCAGGCGGGCAGTGCCCATCCACGAGAGCGCGCCGATGACCAGCGAGATCGGCAGGAAGGAACCCGCCTGCAGGAAGGGCAGATCGAGCGTGCGCAGGAACATGCCCATCGCGATCAACACGAACAGGCGCGGAATGGACATGAAGGTCTCGGTCATGCGCATCAGGATGCTGTCTGCCCAGCCGCCGTAGTACCCAGCCGCCAGGCCGATGGTCGAACCGAGCAGGATCGAAATGGACATGGCAAACAGACCAACGCTCAGGGAGATGCGCCCGCCGTACAGCACGCGCGCAAACATGTCGCGGCCCAGGTCATCGGTGCCCATCCAATGCGCCGCGGAGGGCGGCTGGAAGCGGTGGAGCAGGTCCTGGGTCATCGGGTCGTATGGGGCGACGAGGGGGGCGAGAGTCACCAGCAGGATGATGAACAGGGTGACAGCCCCGCCGATGAGGGCCATGCGATGCTTGATGAAGCGCGACCAGAAGAACAGGAACAGGGATTGTTCACGCACGCTCTTTTTTTCCGTGAATGGGATGGTGGCTGCCATATTACGATAACCGGATGCGGGGATCGAGGGTCGCGTACAGGAAATCCACCAGCAGGCTGGAGCCGATGATCAAAGCCGATTCGATCATCAGGATCGCCATGACCAGCGGATAGTCCGTTTTGAGCGCAGCGGTGAAATACAGGCGGCCAATGCCTGGCCAGGCAAAGATCGTTTCGGTGAAGAGCGCCCCGCCGAACAGCGCAGGCAGGTCGAGGGCGATCAACGTTACCAGCGGGATGATGGCATTGCGCAGGGCATGCTTGTAGATGACCAGCGTTTCGCGCAATCCCTTGGCGCGCGCCGTGCGGACATAATCCTCGTGAATCACGTCGAGCATGGAGGAGCGCAGGTAGCGCATGTACTCCGCCGCCGAGACGAAAGTCAGCATGGAGACCGGCAGGATCAGGTGGCGGATGCGGTCCCACAGGGAGAACGGCTCGCCCAGCGTGTACATGCCGGAGCCGGGCAGCAGCGGCTTCCCGTCCCCGCCGCGCAGGGTGACGGCAAAAACAATGATGAGTAAAAGTCCAAACCAGAAAACAGGCAGGGATTGCCCCGCAAAGGCGGCCGTGGTGGCAATATGGTCGAACCAGGTGTATTGCTTGACCGCCGATAGAATTCCCAGTGGTATCGCCACCAGCAGGGTGCAGACCAGCATCAGGCTCATCAGCAGCAGCGTGTTCGGCAGGCGGTCTGCGATTTCCTGCATCACGGGCCGTTTGGTGGTGAACGAATTGCCCATGTCACCCTTGAGCATGTTCATCAGCCATTTGGCGTAGCGCACCGGGATGGGGTCGTCCAGCCCGAACTTGGCGCGGATGCGCGCCAGATCCTCGGGCGTGAAATCGGCGCGCTCGGTGTAGGCGCTCATGAACCCGCCCGGCACGGAGGAGATCAGGCCGTACAGGATCATGCTGATCACGATCAGCGTAAAGATGGATTGCAGGATGCGGCGGGTGAAATAGATGACCATAGGATTGGGGTGGAACGGGTAACTTCCACGAAGGACTCCCGGGAGATGGGTGATGCAGGGAGTATTTTACTTGCTTTGGGCGCATGCCCCTCCCATTTTCAGGCGGGAGGGGCATGCCTTCAGGTCAGATTACTTGGAAGACCACCAGTTGGCGGCGTCCCAGGCGAAGTCCACGAAGGTCGGGGAAATCTTCAGGCCGTGGAAGTCGACGCGGTGGCCCATGATGGACAGGCGCTCGTACAGGAACAGGCGCGGCAGATCCTTGTTGATCTGTTCGACGACCTGGCAGTACAGGTCCCTGCGCTGGGCGGTGTCGGTGATGGTGGCGGCTTCATCCAGCCAGGTGTCCACGTCGGCATTGATGTAGCGGGCGAAGTTCGCGCCGGTGCCTTCGTTCTCGGCAGTGGGGATCTGGGTGCTGTGATAGCTCGAATACAGGTGACTGTCGGGATCGGTGCCCGGGCCAGTGGTGTACATCACGATGTCATAGGTGCCGTGATCGCGCATGCCGTCGCTCTCCCAACTGGCGAACAGCACGTCGGAGGGCACGTTCTCGATCACGAGTTCGATACCCACGGCCTTGAGCATTTCGGCCAGCACCTGCTCGGTCTGCTCGCGCAGCTGGTTGCCAGTGGTGGTGGCGATCTTGAGGCTCATGCGCACGCCATCCTTTTCGCGGATACCGTCGGCGCCCATGACCCAGCCAGCCTCATCGAGCAGGGCATTGGCCTTGTCGACGCTGAACTCACTGACGGGCTGCGGGCAGCCGAAGGTGCCCACCGGGACCGCGCTGTTGCCAGGCTTGACGTTGCCGTACAGCAGGGTGTCCACGATCATCTGCTTGTCGATGGCGTACTGGATGGCTTCGCGCACCTTCAAATCGTAAAGGATCGGGTGCGGGGCGGTGGCGGGGTCGGCGGGCGCGGTGCCATCGTTGGCGCCGAAGTTGAAGGAGAGCAGTTCGTTCTCACCGGTCACGGTGCTGACGAAGGTCACGCCATCGGCAGACATCTGCTCCAGGGCGGGGAAGTCGGCTTCGGTCACGTCCCACAGGGCGTCGATCTCACCGGTGCCGAGCAGCTGCATGCCCACTTCGCGCGAAGGCAGGATCTTGATGATGACGCTGTCGAGATAGGGCTTGCCTTCTTCGCGGTAGTACGGGTTGCGGACAAAGGTCAGGTGGTCGCCAGGCTCCCACTCACCCAGGATGAACGGGCCGGTGCCAACGGGATTGCGGTTGATATCCCAGGTTTCCATCTGCTCGAGCGGGCCGGCCGTATCGGGCACGAGGTAGGCAAACAGGCGCAGGTAGGGGGCATAGATCTCGCCAAAGGTGGCCACCACGGTGTAGGGATCGGGGCATTCGAGGGTCTCGATGTCGCGATAGCCCGAGGCGCTCACCTGCGACAGGTCGGACAGAGCGCCGTCCATGGTGAACTTGACATCGTCACAGTTGAAGTCGGAGCCGTCCGACCACTTGACGCCTTCGAGCAGCTTCCAGGTCACGACCAGGCCGTCTTCCGAAACGGTCGGCAGTTCCTTGGCCAGCACGGGCACGTACTCACCCTTCTCGTTGACCGAGACCAGGCCCTCCACGAACAGCGACGTGACGGCATCCTCGATGGACGAGGAGGTCAACAGGGTGTTCATCATGCCGGGTTCCTGCGGTGTGCCGATGATGACCGTGCCGCCGCTGACCGGGGCATTCGGGTCAACGGGCGCTTCGGTGGCGGCGGGTTCCGTCGCGGCCGGCTCGGTCGCAGCGGGTTCCTCGGGCGCAGCCGTCTGCGTGGCGGCGGGGCCTCCGCAGGCAGCCAGCACGAACGACGCGGCGAACAACAACGTCAAGGCAATCTTCAAAAATCTCATGTTCTTCTCCTTTTGGTCTGTGCTCCTAATCCACCAGGAGCGGTTTTAGCGGAAGGGACGCGGCGCGCGTCCGCCCGTCATACACACTACCCTTCGTTAACACATGCACGATCAAATTGGATACTGCCACCGCGCCCCCGTGCTCGATCTCGGCAATGTCCGTATCCGTGATCTGGAAGCCGTCCACGATCGTGACCGCCCCCGAGCCGACCACCGTTAAATGCGCATCGTCCTCCACGATGGCGGCGGTGTCCTCGTCGATGCCCACGCCAAAGACGCCCGGGTGCGAGGAGACGGCGTAGATCAGCCGTCCCAGGCGGTCGCGCTGGCGGAAGTGCTGGTCGAAGATGAACCTGTCGGTGAATCCCAGCCCCGCCGAAAACTGGACGATGCGCTCACGCGGAGTCGGCCCGCCCCTGCCGTAGGCGATCATGGTCTTCGAGAGGATCGAGGCCCCGGCGCTGGTCCCGCCGACGATACAGCCGCGGCGATAAGCCGCCTGCAATTCCGCTTCGAGCGGCATCCCGCCGATGATCGTCGCAATGCGCATCTGCGTGCCGCCCGAAAAGAAGATGCCCGTGGCCTTGCGCAGCAGCTTGATTTGTTCGCTCGTGCCAGCCTCGGCGCGCTGGCGGAACTCCAGCGAGACGGCCTCCTTCGCGCCGAAATCCTTGAACATCTCCACGTATTCGCGGCCCGTGTCGCGCCGCGCCGAAGCCTGCGGCAGGATCAGGATGCGCGCCTTCTTCCCGCCCGCGCGGCGCAGGAATTCCATCAGCACGGCGGGATCCTTGCGCTCATCGAGCGCGCCGCCCATGGGCATCAACGTGGTCGTCACGCCGTCACCTTGAGCGATTCGATCAAGTGGCTGGCCGCCGAGAGGATGTGAACTTTCATGGCCTCGCCCGCGCGTTTCCCATCGTGGGCTTCAAGGGCCGCCACAAGGGCGCGATGCTCCAACTGATCCTGCTGATCGCGCTGGGGCAGGGGCTGGCGCGCGGTGCCGGCGAAGTTGCCAATCAACATGGTGGGGAAGGCCTCCCACATCTGCGTCAGGGTGCGGATCAAATATTCGCGGCGGCTGATGTGGAAGATCATCTCGTGAAAATTGCGATTGACCTTGCGGTACTGGGCGATCTGCTCCGGCGGCAGGGATTCCATCTCCGCCAGCATCATCTTTAACTCGGCAAGTTCTCCTGCGGTGATTTGTTCTGCGGCTTTCTCGGCGGCGCGGCTTTCGAGGAAGGCGCGCTGTTCGTACAAATCCTCGATGTCTTCGACCGAGAGCGCCACCACGCGCACCCCGCGATAAGGTACGTGCTCGATCAATCCCTCCGCGGCCAGTTCCTTGAGCGCCTCACGCACGGGCATCTGACTGACGCCCAACTCCTGGGCCACCCGCTCCTGGCGCAGCCACTCGCCCGGCTTGAAGCGGCCGTCGAGGATGGCCGCGCGAAGCTGGTCGGCGACGAGTTTGCGGAGTTGGCGATGGGAGGAGAGTTCGTCCATGATGGGGTTGACCTGATATTAGATATTATATCTAATATCAGAATAGCATAATTGAATAACCAGAGTCAAGCACCCCTTCGATTTTTTAAGGAAGCCCGCCTGGACGGCTTTGAAGCGTTTTTGGTTAAAATGCTTCCATGCAAACCGACATCCTGATTCTCGGCGGCGGACCCGCGGGACTCTCCACCGCCCTGCACCTGGCGCGGGACTACCCAGCCCTGACGCCCCGCATCCTGGTCCTGGAAAAGGAGCATTATCCCCGCCCCAAGCTGTGCGCCGGCGGCCTGGTCATCGACGCGGAGATCATCCTCGAACGCCTCGGGCTGGACGTGCGCGAGGTGCCGCACGTGGACGCCTCTGCGGCGCACTTCGATTTCGCGGGCAGGGGTCTGACCGTCAGCGTGCCGAAACGCCACACCCTGCGCATCATCCGCCGCGACGAGTTCGACCACTGGCTGGCGCAAAAGGCCAGGACTGCGGGCATCCAGATTCGGGAAGGGGCGCAGGTCAAAAAGGTAATCCCCGACGGGGATGGCGTCAGCGTGGAAACCGACCAGGGAGTTTTTCGCGCGCAGGTCGTCGTCGGCGCGGACGGCTCGAACGGGGTGACGCGGCGCTGTGTGCTGCCAAATGCGCCCGTCTCCACGGCGCGGGTGCTGGAGGTGTTGACCCCCTTGAACCCCCACCGCCCTGCGGGCAGCTCCCCCAAATTCTCCGAATTGGAGGGAGGACGGAAGGGGGCCTATTTCGATTTCTTCCCGGTGCCTGATGGCATTGCCGGCTACGTGTGGGATTTTCCCACGCAGGTCGGAGGGCAGCCGATGCGCTGCTGGGGCGTCTACGATACGAACCTGCTGGCCAGCGAAACGCGTCCCCCGCTCAAACAACCGCTGTCCGAGGAGATGGCGCGCCACGGCTTCGACCTGGACGAATACGAACTGAAGGGACATCCCATCCGCTGGTTCGAGCCGACGCATCCGCTTGCGGTGCCGCGCGTGCTGCTGGCCGGCGACGCCGCCGGGGCGGATCCCATTTTCGGCGAGGGCATCAGCATGGCGCTGGGATACGGCTGTGTGGCAGCCAGGGAAATCGGCGCGGCCTTTCGGCGCGGCGACTTCTCGTTTGGCGGGTACAGGCGCAGGGTCCTGGCGAGCGGGCTGGGACAAACCCTGGTCGCGCGCTGGATCATCGCGCAGATCATCTATCTCCTCAAATGGAAATGGTTTCAAATGCTGCTGTGGCGCGGCTTAAAACCGGTCGTGATCGCCGTGGCATGGCTTTTCGTGTTAAACTGGGGCAGGCGACTTTAGAAACAGCTAACAAAAGTGGGGAAACCCAACATCACTCGCTATAATAAAACACTGGAAAAATCGCATGGGCTACGCAGACCTGCACATCCACAGCACCTATTCCCCCGATTCTGCCTCCACGGTTCGCGCCATCCTGAAACAAGCCACGGACGCCGAACTGGATATCATCGCCGTCACGGACCACGATAATATCCGCGGCTCGCTGGAGGCGCGCGACCTCGCGCCGCAATTCGGGATCGAATCCATCCCCGGCGTGGAAGTCTCGACCGCCGAGGGGCACGTGATCGGGCTGTTCATCGAGGCCATGCCGCCGGTGGGCGCATCGCTGCACGATACGCTGGTCTTCATCGGCAAGCACGGCGGGACGGCCATCATTCCGCACCCGTTCACCAACCTGCCGGGCAGCCTCAGCATGGAGTCGGTGCTCAAGGCGCTGGCGTCCCCCGCCACCAAGAGCATCGTCAGGGGTATCGAGACACACAACCTGGGCACCATGTCCTTCAACGGGGTGGCGCAAAAACTGTCCATCTATCTGCCGCTCGCGCGGATCGGCGCAAGCGACTCGCACGTGTATTGGACCATCGGCCACGCCCGCACCGAATTTCCCGGGCGGACGGCTCTCGACCTGCGCGAAGCCTTGAATCGCAACACCACGGTGCCGATCCTGGACGAGGACAAATTCACGCCGCGGATCTTCCTGAGTTGGTTCCGTTACATGATATTGCGCAGGCTTGGCTATGCAACCGACACCCACTCGGCGGCGCAGCCGGTCAACACGCAGCGCATGACCAAATCCTTTCTCATGAAGATGAAGAAAAGATAGCATTCCCACGTATCCTCCCAATTTTTGGGGCGTGTTCTGAGTCCCGAAGTTCTACTTCGGGATAATACGCAAGTAGAACTTGCGCACTCCCAAAAAACGCAATAGGTAACCATCGGTATGAATAGGACACAGGCTTGTCGCCTGTGTCCTATTCCATTTTCGACCAGCGTTGTTTGGTGAAGGGAATGTCGCGTTCCGACAGCCAAGCCTCGATCTCGCCCAGGCTCTGCCAGTGGCCAAGCTCGGCCAGGGTTTGCAGGGCGCTCAACAGACGCTCATCGGGGTGTTCGCCGCAGGTGTCGCTAATCCCGTCGAAGGCCCGTTCCAACTGGCGGTACACAACGGGCTTGTGCGCGGCGTGGACGGCTAAAATATCGTCCACCTCACCGCCAAGGTCCCCGCCCAGCGGGAGATAATCATCGCCCTCTTCGAAGACCAGCGCACCATCCAGTCCCAGGCAGGCGGTCAGTGTGTGAATTTTGGAAACATCCTGACGGCGGACAAAAACGATCTCGCGCACGTGTCCCTCTATTTTCGGACGGATTTGATGAAGCCCGGCGTGTTCAATTCGCGTTCGAGCAGGTGGGTGAAATAACCCTGCATGAGCGCTTCCAACTCCCGTTTCGTATCCGCTTCGGGATGGGCGCGCGAGGCCTCGCGATAGGCGCTGCGCTGAAAATGCCGCAGATACTTGAGCGCTTCGATGGAAATTTTGCGCAGCCCCTTCAAGCCTTCGCCGCAGCGCGGACAAATGGCGCCGCCCGCGCTGAACGAAAAGAACTGGTCCTCGGGCAGTATCTCGCGTCCGCAGTTGACGCACTCGAAAAGCTGCGGGCGGAAGCCCAGGAAATCCAGCAGGCGCATCTCATAGTAGCGCACCGGCAGCCACGCGTCAGCCTCCGCGGACAGGCGGGAGAGCGTCTCGGTCAGCAGGCGGTAGAGGGACGGGACCGCGATCTCCTCGTTCGGGACGAAGCGGTCGAGCAGCTCGATCACATACGAGGCCTGGCCCATGCGGGTCAGGTCTTCGCGCAGAGGCTGGTACGGGTCAACCGTCTCGACCTGGGTCACGATCAACAGATCGCGGCCGCGGGCAAGCTGCAACTTGACGCGCGTGAACGGTTCGAGATGCCCGGCCTTGCGCGAATTGATCTTGCGCGCGCCCTTGGCAATCGCGCGCACCTTGCCATGTTCACGCGTGTAGAGCGTCAACAGGCGGTCGGCCTCACCCCAGTCACTGTGACGGAGGACAACGGCCTCGGCGCGAAGCGAGCGGAAATCGTCCACGGCTAACCGGGCAGATGCCTGGGGGTGAAGGCCTCAGGCAGCAGTTCGGAGAGCGTCATCTCGTGATGGAGTTTTCCCTCCCCGTCGGCGATCAGAACCACGATATCCAGTCCAAACTCGGCCAGCACCTGGCGGCAGGACCCGCACGGCGAGCCGCCGTTGTCGGTGACGACCGCGATGGCGTCGAACTCGCGTTCGCCCTCCGAGACGGCCTTGAAGACTGCCGTCCGTTCGGCGCACATGGTGGTGGGATAGGCCGCGCTCTCCACGTTGACGCCGGTAAAGATGCGCCCGCTGATACTGCGCAGTGCGGCACCGACGCGGTAATTGGAGTATGGCACGTACGCGTTTCTGCGAATTTCGTTGGCAAGCTGGATCAGGTGTTGGCGTTCCTGATCGGTCAGGGTGATGGTCATGATATATCCTCGGGTAACATAGTACTGGAGTGCAGGCTTCAGCCTGCATGGTTCAAGGAACTGCGGACTGAAGTCCGCGCTCCGCCGCTATTTTTTCCTGCGTTCCAGTTTCCTGATCGCGCGGGCGGGGACGCCGACCACCAGCGTATCGGCGGGGACATCCTTGGTCACCACGGCGCCCGCCCCCGTGCGCGCGCCATCCCCGATCTTGAGCGGGGCGACCAGCATCGTATCCGAGCCAATGAACACGCCCTCGCCGATGGTGGTGGGATGTTTCTTTTCACCGTCATAATTGCAGGTGATGGTACCCGCACCGATGTTGGTCTCAGACCCGATATCGGCGTTGCCGATGTACGAGAAGTGACCCATCTTGACGCCGTCATGCAGGTATGAGTCCTTGACCTCGCCGAAGTTCCCCATGTGGACGTGGTTGCCCAGGTGCGCGCCCTTGCGCAGACGGGCGAACGGCCCCATGTCCACGTCGTCTTCGAGCCAGGCCCCTTCCAGGTCGGCGGCCAGCACCTTGCAGCGATTCCCGATCTTCGAATTGCGGATGATGGTGTTCGGGCCGAGCACGCTGCCTTCGCCGATCTCGGTTTTTCCCTGCAAATAGGTATTGGGCATGAGCGTGGTGTCGCGGCCGATCGTCACACCCGCGTCGACGTAGGTCGCGGCGGGGTCGATCATGGTCACGCCGTTGAGCATGTGCTGACGGTTGATGCGCCTGCGCATGGCGGTCTCGACCTCGGCCAGATGGATGCGCGTATTGACGCCGATGGTCTCTTCGAGATCATCCATCACCGTGGCAAGCACAGGCAGTCCGTCCTGTACGGCCAGTTCCACCGTGTCGGTCAGGAAATACTCGCCCTTGGGCGAAAGCGGGATGCGATGCAGGGCCTGCCACAGCCAGTTTGCCTCGAAGCAGTAGCCGCCCACGTTGAGCTCCTTGATGCGCTTCTGCTCCTCGCTGGCGACGTACTCCTCCACGATGGCGGAGACGGTCCCATCCTCTCTGCGGACGATGCGCCCGAAGCCGCGCGGATCGTCGGCCACCACGGTCAACATGGAGAACGGGCCTTTGTTTGCCATCTGCGTTGCAACCAGCGCTTGCAGGGTCTCGCCGCGCAGCAGCGGCATGTCGCTGTAACAGACGACCACATAGTCGGTATTCCCCTTGAGCAGGGACTCGGCCTGCATCACGGCGTGACCGGTGCCGAGCTGCGGTTCCTGCAACACCGTCTGCGCCTGGCCATTCAGGAACTTCGTCACCGCCTCCGCGCCGTGGCCGACCACCACCACGGGCTTCTCGGTGGTGGACATCTTGATCGCCTCCAGCGCGTGCCAAATCATCGGCTGGCCCGCCACCGGGTGCAGCACCTTGGGCAGGCTGGACTTCATGCGTGTGCCCTGCCCAGCGGCGAGCAGGATGGCTGTAATTTTCATAGGTATCTCCTCTCCCCTCTCCTTTCAGAAGAGGGGCTGGGGGTGAGGTGAAAAATAAAACAGGTCCACGCCCGCAGGGGCCGTGAGACCTGTTTAGAGAAAAAGCCCCGCGTATGCGGGAATTTCTGGCTGGGGCACCTGGACTCGAACCAAGATCCACAGCTCCAAAGGCTGGTGTGCTGCCGTTGCACCATGCCCCAGTGCGGCCGAAATTGTATCACAGGGTGGACAGGCGGGCAATACGGCTACTCATCATCTGTCATCAATCCAAGCTGGCGCGCCTGGTCATAGGAAATCACGTCCGGGCTGGCAGGCGCCTTGCCGTGTTTTTCGGCGGCCTGCCCCCAAAACTCATCCAGCTCGCCGGTCTTCATCTTCTTTCGACCGGCCTGTTTGAAGAGGTTTTCGAACTCGGTCACCGTGGGAGGCTCGACATATTTGAGAGACTCCTTGGTTTCAACCGGTTTGGGCGGGACGGGCGCCTCCACCTCAACGGGGCTGTGATCGGAAACGCCGAGATGCTTCAGGGACTTGTCGACCTCGTCACGCAGGGAGAGCATGGACATGACCGTCTCCACCACGCGTTCGCGGCTGGACAGTCCCTTGCCCGCCAGCAGGAGCGCATACATCGAGTTGACGGGAATGAACAACAGATCCTGTTCGCCGCTGCTGAAAACGTGATAGTTTTCGAGCTGCTCCTGGTGGATGAACTTGGAAACTTTCAAGCCCGCGCTGAAGATGGCCATCAACGCGGAGAGCAGGGACACTTCCATGCTGCTGTCGTACAACTCGCCGGCGCGGGCCAGCACACGGGCGCGGTCGCTGATCAGGAACACGGCCTGGGCGCCGACGTCCTGCCTGAAATTGGCCAGCAGGTCCGAGACGCGGCTCTGGCTGCTGGGTGAGGATTTATCCGTGCTTTCGGGGGGGAAGATGGTGCGCACCAAACCCAGGCTGCGTTCCACCGAATCCAGGAAATCGGCCAGGGAGATGGGCTTGTCGAAGATGGCAAACGCCCCGGCATTGAGGATCTGGTCGCGCACCTTGCGGTCGGTCATGCCCGTGATCAGGATCACCTTGACCTCGGGATTGCGCGCGCGGATCTTGTGCATCAGTTCGATGCCGTTCATGCCGGGCAGGAGGAAATCCGATACCAGCAGGTCCACGCGGCGGCGCGACGATTCGAGCAATGCCTCCTCGCCCGAAGGCGCCTCGCTGATATCGAGTTCGTGTCCGATGGTATTCAATGCGGAACGCAGGAGACGCAGAATATCGCGCTGATCGTCGACAAGCAGGATCGAAGCAGCCATGAAAAAGCCCTTTTACTTAACCATCCAACAAGCTACGAAATGCCCGGGCTGGGCTTCGCGGAACTCGGGTTCCTGCTCGCCGCAGATTTTTTCCGCAACGGGACAGCGCGGGTGGAAGCGGCAGCCCTTGGGCGGGTTGAGCGGACTGGGCACGTCCCCTTTCAGGATCGTGCGCTGGCGTTTCAACTTCGGGTTCGGGACGGGGATGGCCGTCATCAACGCCTTGGTATAGGGATGCAGGGGGTTGCGATAAAGTTCCTCGCGCCCGGTCAATTCCACGATCTTGCCGAGATACATCACCGCCACGCGGGTGGAGATGTGCTCGACCACGCTCAGGTTGTGCGCCACGAACAGATAGGTGAGTCCGAACTCGGCCTGCAGGTCGTTGAGGATGTTCAACACCTGCGACTGGATCGACACATCCAGCGCCGAGACCGGCTCGTCGCAGACGATGAACTTGGGGCGCAGGGCCAGGGCGCGGGCGATGCCGATGCGCTGGCGCTGTCCGCCCGAGAACTCATGCGGGTAACGGCGGGCGTGGTAATCCTCGAGGCCCACCTTCTTGAGCGTATCGAGCATCATCTCGAAGCGCTCCTTGGGCGAGCCGATGTTGTGGATGTGCAGGCCCTCCATGACCGATTCACCGATGGGCACGCGCGGATCGAGCGAGGCATACGGGTCCTGGAAGATGATCTGCATATCGCGGCGGACGCGCTTGAGATCGCCGCCGCGCAGTTTGAGCACATCCTTGCCGTCGAATTGCACCGAGCCCGAGGTGGGTTCGATCAGCCGCAGCATCGAACGGCCGACGGTCGTCTTGCCGCAGCCGGATTCACCAACCAGGCCGAGGGTCTCTCCTTTTTTCACGGTGAAGGAGACATCGTCCACGGCCTTCACCCAGTTGACAATGCGCTGCATCAATCCCGCGCGCACGGGGAAATATTTCGTCAGGTGTTCCACTTGAACCAGGTCCTGCCCCAGGGTGGCTACTGCTTGGTCACTCATCTTTGCATTCTCCAATGGGTTAGCGTACGTTCAACGGAGCCTGGTGATGACGCGCTTCGTCGTTCACGTGCAGCCAGCAGCGGACCAGGTGGCCGGACTTCACGTCCGTCAAATCGGGTTTGACCTCGGTGCATATCTTCAACCCAAATTTCTCACGGGCGGCGCAGCGCGGCGCAAAACGGCAGCCGGGCGGCAGATTGACCAGGTTGGGCACCGAGCCGGGGATCACCTCAAGGCGGTCCTTGATCTCGCCCAGCACGGGGATTGAGCCGATCAAGCCCTGGGTGTAGGGGTGCAGGGGCTGTTCGAAGAGCGAGTCCACGTCGGTTTGTTCCACGATCTCGCCCGCGTACATCACGGCCACCCGTTCGGCCATCTCGGCGATCACGCCCAGGTCGTGCGTGATGAGGATGACGGAGGTGCCCATCTTCTCGCGCAGGTCGCGCATCAGGTCGAGGATCTGCGCCTGGATGGTGACATCCAGCGCGGTGGTCGGTTCATCGGCGATCAACACCTCGGGCACACAGGCCAGGGCCATGGCGATCATCACGCGCTGGGCCATGCCGCCCGAAAGCTCGTGCGGATAGGATTCGGCGCGGCGTTCGGCATCGGGGATGCCCACCATCTTGAGCAATTCCACGGCGCGCGCCCGCCCGGCCTCCTTGCCAAAATCCTGGTGGATGTTCAGCACTTCGGCGATCTGGTCGCTGACCTTGAAGACGGGATTGAGGGCCGTCTGCGGCTGTTGGAAGATCATCGAGATGCGATTGCCGCGCACCTTGATCATTTCATTCTCGGGAAGTTCGAGCAGGTTTTTGCCATCCAGAAGGATCTCGCCCTCCAGGATCTTGCCGGGCGGCGCGATCAGGCGCATGATCGACAATGAGGTCACACTCTTGCCGCAGCCCGATTCCCCCACCAGGCCCAGGACTTCGCCGGGATACACGTCAAAACTGACCCCGTCCACGGCGCGAACCAGGCCGTCCTCGGTATTGAAGTACGTTTTAAGTTTTTTGACTTCCAGCAAAGGTTTCTTGTCTGTCCTGACCACGGGATAACTCCTGTTTCTGGAATAACTCGTTCATTATACTGCGACTTGCGGCAAACTTGTAAACAGCGCTCCAGCATGTAAAACAAGTCCATGAACTTGTTTTACATATCTCAACCCATCAGGGCGCAGGAATCGCCAGGGAGGGCGCGCCGTACAAGCCCGACAAGCCGTTCAACACCGCGCCAAACGGATAGGTCACGCCGCGGCGTCCGTCGAAACCCTGGTGCAGGTAGAGTGGGATGAAAGGCAGGTCGGTCATCAAAATGGACTGGATCGTGCGGGCCGCCTGCCGCGCGGTCGCTAGGTCGGCGCTCCAGCCGAGCGTCAGGCAGGCGGAGGTTAGTTTCTCGTTGGAGTAAGTGAACAGTCCGCCAGTCCCAAACCATTCGCACAGATAGCCCGGGTACTCGCTCAACTGCCAGCCGAGGATGGCCATGTCGTATTCGCCGCTGCTGTACACGGCATAACGAAGCGATGCGATGTCCAGTTCCTGGCGGATCAGCGGAATGCCCAGATACTGGGCCTGCGTTTGGATGTACACGCCCAGGTTGGCCCGCCACAGATCGTATTCGGGGGAGGTGGTCAACAGGCTGACCGCGGGGAAGTTTGTACCGTCGGGCAGACTCAACCCGGCCCCGGCCTGGTCCGTGGTCGGCTCCTGGAGCCAGGTATAGCCCGCCTCCTTGAGGAGGTCGACCGACTTGCGGATCCGCTCCCCACGCGACAGGCCCGAACAGTTCGAACGGGGCTCGCCCTCCTGCCACGGCCCGGGCAGGATGAAACCGTCGTAGGCCCATTCCTGGCCCGCGAGGGCGCTGTCCTTGTCGAGGAGGCATGACAACGCCGCGCGCAGCGCATGTTCAGCAAACAGGCGGTTGGACGGGTTGAACACCAGGAAACGGGCGCTGCCGGTCGGATAGGAGGGGAAGCCCGGCGTCTGGCCTGCGCCGGACGAAGTGAGTAGAACCTCCGCGCTGGCCTGATCCAGGGCCTGGTTGGCCGCCGCGAAACCGTCGTACAGCGTGTACACGACGCGGTCGTAATTGGGTCTCTCGAAGGGATACTTCGGGTTGGCCTCGCGTGTGTAGGTGTCCCCGTCGCGGGTCGCGCGCAGGAACGGGCCGAAGGTCGGTTCGTTCTCATCATCCAACGCAAAAAGCGCGGCGCGCGCCTCGGCCACCGCCGCATCGTACTGGTCCTGCGTTTTGGAAAGCTTCCCATTGACCGAATTGAGGTCGGCCTGGTTGCGGTTGATGCGCGCGTTCAACTCGGCCGCGTCCGCCGAGTTGGGCACGGCGGCCAGCAGTTGCGCGTTGTCGGTATCGATGCGGGATTGAAGTTCCGCCGCGCTGGCTTTCAGCTCGTTGAGCGCGGTGATCAATTCCGCGGAGGGGAGCCGGGCGGCGGCCACGGTCAGCCTGGGCGACCAATAGGCCTGGCTGACAATCGGCCCCTGCAAGGCGCCGTATTGCCAATTCCCCACGTGGATCGGCCGCTTGAAATAAAACTTGACCATCGCGGCATTCACAGCCTCGACGTGGTCCAGCAGGTCGGGAGGGTAGGCGGAAAGCCAATCCAAACCAAGCTGGAAGGTCAAGGCGGTGTTGATCGTGAAGATGACGTCCTGCGCGGTGAGCGGGGAGCCATCACTCCATTGCAGGTCGGGGCGCAGGGCGGCCGATGCCACCGTGAAAACTCCCTCCTGCATCACAGCGCTGGGCATGCCTTCCGCGATGAAAGGCTCGAACTCCCGCGCGGGGATCGAGAGGCGGTACAGGCGCGGATATTCATCCGCGCGCAGGGCATAGTTGGCGTAGTTCGCGCCCGGCTCGTCGAACAGGGCCCAGGCGTTGACCTCCGTCGGGGCGCCCACCAGGGCAAAGCGCAGGGCCTCGGCATGGGGAATCGGGGTGATGGTGGGCGGATCCGCGACGACAGGCGCAGGCAATGCCAGGGTAACGGGAGCAGGCGTCGGCTCCGAGCAGGCGGCCAGCAGCAGCGCGCCCAGGGCGGCAGACAGGATCAGACGTCGCATCTAATTTCCGCAGGACGCCCCGTAATCGAAGGCCTCGATATTCCAGAGCGGGTTGGCGGAGGGATCGAGATCGAAATGGCAGAAGTCCGGGCGCGAGGCAGCCACGCGCAGGCGGTAATACAGCGGAATTGCCGGCAGATCGGAGGCAAAGATCAACTGGGTCTGGCGATAAGACTCGACATAGGCGGCCTCATCGGGCAGGGAGACCTGGGCGGTGGCGCAGGCCGCATCGTAGCCGGGATTCGAGTAGCCGGTCACGTTGGTGCCGATCCATTGATTCTTCGAGGTGGGGATCTGCTTCGTGGAGAACCAGTCACAGGGCGGCTCGAAGCTGTTGACCCCCATGGCAAACTCGACGAGGTCGAAGCGGCGGCCAAAGAGCAGGCCGCTGGGTCCCGACGAATACAGGTCGTTCTGCGAGAAATACTGAACGTTCAGGCCGATGCCGCAGCCCGCCAGCGACTGGCTGATGATCTCAACCACCTGGCGGCGCTGGGTGGCCGTGGTGGTGTAGTAGTTGAGCAGCAACGGCGTGCCGGCCGGCACATTCTTGACCGCAAAGGCCTGGAGCGGCGTGGCGGGATTGCCGTCGGTGTCGCGCCAGCCGGCTTCATCGAGCAGGGCCGCGCCGGTGGTCGGGTCGTAAAGGTAGGTCTCCGCGGCGTCGTTGTAGAGCGGATGATCGGTGGGCAGGTAGGTGGTCGGAACGGTCGTCTGGCCGAAGAGCACGGTATCCACGATCTTCTGGCGGTCCATGCAAAGCGCGATGGCCTGACGCGTGCGCAGGTCCGAGAGGATGTCGGGGCGGTCGCGTTCGTAGAGCGTATCGTAGCCGTCGTCGTAGGTGGCCGGGGTGATGCCCAGGCCGAGCCATTCGATGATCATGCCCGGGGCAAAGTGCGCCTGAAGCTGGTTGCTGGCCTGCATTTGCAGGAGCAGGGCCGACTGGCTGTCGAGGCGCACGGTGGGGTCGAGCACGTCACAGCGTCCCGCCGCCAGTTCCGAGATGGCCGAGTTCGGGTCGGCGATGAAGCGGAAGATGAGCGTGTCGAATTTTGGATAGCCCAGGCTGGCCAGGAAATAGTTGGGGTTCTTCACCAGGGTGATGTGATCAGCGGGCAGCCATTCCTGGAGGATGTATGGGCCCCAGCCCATCGGTGTGCGGGAGGAAATGTCGGTGGTCTGCAAGGCAGCCACCTCGAACTGACTCCACTGGTGCTTGGGAGCGGGCGCCCAGAAATTGGTGAAATAGGTAGAGTCGATGAAGCCGGGCTTGCCCCACCACTGGATCGTGAGCGAGTCGGCAGCTTCATAGGTCTGGGTGCGGTCAATGACGTAGGTTGAGCCAATCGCCGAGGCGTCCGAGGCCAGGCTGAAACCGTAGACCGAGTCGTCGGAGGTCACCGGCGTGCCGTCGGACCAGGTCAGGTCGGGGCGCATGTGGAAGGTCACCACCATCTGGTCGAGGCTGAGCGGCGTGGCGCCGTCGTAGGTGATCGCGCAATCGCTGGCGCGGCAGCCGGCCGGGCGCACCTTCATCCCCGAGGCCAAATTCACCAGGTCGCCATCCGCATTCACGATCTCACTGCCCAGGGTCACAGGCACAGCGTTGATCTGCGCGTCCCCGTTTTCCAGGCTGGGAAGCTGGGTCAGGATCACGGGCTGGTATTCGTACCCCACCTGGTCGATCGGGCCATCGTACACGGCAGCCAGCACACTGCGGGCGGCGGTATTCGGCCCCGCGTACGGATAAAGCGTATTGGGTTCCTCACCCAGACACACGGTCAACGCACGCGGCGCGGGCGTGGCCGTCGTCTCGGGCAGGAGGGTAGCGGCAGGAGACGGGGACACCGTCGGTTGCTCATCTCCTCCAAAGGGTAATGATCCACAGGCCGAGAGGGCCAGGGAAAGAGTCAGGGCAATAAGCAGGCTGAGTCTGAATTTCATGGGGCGGTCCCTTCTTTGCATGGTGTGCCCATTATATAATACCCGGGTGCGGTCTACAATCAAGCCGCCATCCCTGGCGGCGCGGAAAATTGGCGGACGCACTCACTGGGACGACTTCTTCGGAGATAGGATGAAGAACAGGGTCAGGGCGAGCAGGAGCACGCCGCCCAGGATAACCGGCCAGGCCACCTGAATGGAAGCCCCCCCGTCCCCGTCTGGTTCCGTTTTAGCAGGGGTCGGCGTGGATGTGGGAGTGGGAGCGGCAACGGCCCCCACCCGCACCTGCCCCGCATTCGACTCGTTCAATTCCACGCGCTCATCCCACAACCCGTTCTGTCGCAGCACGAAGGCCGTCACCGACCAGGCCTCCTCCTCGGTCAGGCTGCCGGGTTTCCAGAACGGCATGGCCACGCGGATATAGGCCTGCAGGATGGATGCGTCGGCGTATTTCTGCAGGGTGCCCGGGCCCACCACCGCTGGTATGCTTTTGGGCAGTTTGAAGCCGTTGTCGTACGGACGTTCGCCGTGGCAGCCCGAGTCCCAGCAATTGCGGTCCTCTTCGGGGTAGGCCGCGCGGAATTCGTCAGTCAACCCCTGGCCGAAGTCACCGTGACAGGGCAGGCAGGAGAGCCAGTACACCTGTGCGCCGCGGTCCGCCTGGGAGGGGGCCGGGGGGAGGGTCGGCTCGGCCAGGCGGTCACGCGTCGGCGTGGCTTGTGCCAGCGGCCCGGCCCGCCCATTATCGAAGAATAGCCCTGCGAAAAGCAGGGCTATTCCAAGGGAGAGCAGGGTAATGCGGAACAGTATTTTGGTTTGCACAGGCCTACATCTTGCCGCGCATGCGCGGGTCGAGCACATCGCGCAGGGCGTCGCCGATCAGGTTCCAGCCCATGACGAAGAGCACCAGGGTGAAGCCAGGCCAGGCGATGATGTACCAGTAGGTATTGAGGCTGGTGATCCAGTTGCGGGCAAAGGACAGCAGCTGGCCCCAGTCGGCATACCCGATTTCCACGCCGACGCCCAGGAAGGACAGGCCGGCGAAGCTCAGCACCACGTCACCGATGGCCATGGAGGCCAGGATCAGGGTCGGGAAGATGGCGTTCGGCAGGATGTGCTGGAAGAGGATGCGGCTGTCGGGCACGCCCACCACGCGGGCGGCCAGCACGTAATCGCGTTCGCGCACCGAGAGGATGTCGGCGCGGATGAAGCGCGAGTAACCCGTCCAGCCGAAGGCGATCAGCGCGATCATAACCGGCAGGGTGCTTTTTCCCACCAGGGGGGTGATGATGGCCGCCAGGATCAGGGCCGCCAGCACGCCCGGCAGAATGGACAGCACGTCCACGATACGCATCAGCACCATGTCCACCCAACCGCCGTAGAAGGCCGCGATGGAACCGTAGACGACGCCGATCAGCAGGGTGGAAAGGGTCACAATCAGGCTGGCATAGAAAGCCGTGCGCGTGCCCCAGATGATGCCATAGAAAATATCGTACTGACCTTCCGAGGTGCCGAAGATGTGCGTCCACTTCTCCTGGCCGGTGATCGCGAACCAGAAGGGGGCATCCGGCGCATTTTTCTTCCATTCGGTGCCCATTGGCTGCGGGTCGGACTTGAAGCCATCGCGCGGAATGGAGTAAGGATCCTTGCCCACGGAGGGGATGATGACCGGGGCCAGGATCGCGATCAGGACGAAGAACACCACCAGCGAGAAGCCGGCAATCGAAGCCGGGGTCTTCATCAGGCCCTGCATGATGCGATAATTTTCGGGGCCGAGGAAACGCTCTACACGCCCGATATTCCGCACAGGAATGGCATCGCGCAATAAGTTATTATCACCAGAGGGAACAGTCTGTGCCATGGAAAACTCCTTTTACGAAAGTCGGACGCGCGGGTCAACCAGGGCATACATGATATCGACCACCAGGGCGGCGATGATCAGGATGAAGCCGTCGAACAGGGCAAAACCGAGCATGGCCACCACGTCCAAGCTGGTGGCGGCGCGCACGGCGGCCGAACCGATGCCCGGGTAGTTGAAGACGGTCTCGGTCATGACCGCGCCCGCCAGCAGGCCGACCACGCTGAAGCCGGCCATGGTCACCACCGGCAGCATGGCGTTGGGCTGGGCGTGCTTGTAGATCACGTCGCGCTCGGGCAGACCCTTGGCGCGGGCGGTGGTCACGTATTCCATGCGCAGGGTTTCGAGCATGGAGCCGCGCGTCACGCGCAGGAAGGTGGCCCAACTGATGTAGGACAGGGTCAGGATCGGCATGAGCAGGTGGCGCATGGCATCCAGGAAGATATCGAAGCGTCCGTTCAGGATGGCGTCGAAGGTGTAGAGGGTGGTGTAGCGGTGGAAGGCTTCCGACTCGATGATGCGGGCAAACTCATCCGATATGCGCCCTGGTGGAAACCATTGCAGGTTGGCGTAAAAGATCATCAGCATCAACAGGCCAAATACGAAGGTCGGGAAGGAGGTGCCAATAATGCTGAAGACGCGCGCAGCCTGGTCAATGAACCCATTGTGGTGAACGGCCGCCTGGACGCCCAACCAGATGCCCACCAAAATGACCGGGGCCACGGCCCAGATCGTCAATTCGAGCGTGGCGGGGAAGCGGCGCTTGATCAACTCCGAAACCGGCTGGGACTGGGAACGCGAATAACCAAAATCGCCGAAGAGGATGCCGCCGGAACGTTCCCCAGAGGCCGAGTCCACCTTTCCCATCAGCCAGTTCCAATACTGAACGTAGATGGGTTTATCCAGGTCATACTTGGCAATCAGGGCCGGGATGGCCTTTTCGTTTTTGGGGAAATCACGCATGTATAACGCAAGCCGCTCGACCGGCTGCAGGAAGCTCATCATGACAAAGATGAGCACCGTGACGCCAAAGAGCAGCAGGGGCACCAGCAACAGGCGGCGGATAATATAGTTAACCATTGGGCAACCTCTTTTCGTGAGGAGTTGAATTCTGACTTCCGTAGCGGGAATGACAGGAGTACGTTCCCGCTAAGCAACCCGGAATTCGGATGGGGTTGTGGGAGGGAAATCCGGGGGCCTGTTTCCAGGCCCCCGGAAAATTCACTTGCGATCCGGCTTAGTCTTTGTAGATGGTGTAGTAGTACAGGCCGGGGAAGATCGGGTTCAGGATCACGCCCTGTACCCAGCGCTGCGAGAAGCCGTGGCCGGTGGCCAGGACAAGCGGGGTGCCGACAGCGAGATCGTAGTAAAGCTGGTTGGCTTCCTTGTAGATCTCGGCGCGGGCAGCGGGATCGGTCTCAGAAACGCCGCGGTCGAGAATGGCGCTGAACTGATCCTTCACATCCTGGGGCAGGCTCTGGCGACCACCGTAGGTGCCGGTGGTGTAGGGCTGGTACCAGTTATGCGGGTCGTGGATGTCTTCGAGCCAGCCACCGGTCATGAGCGGGATCTGCTTGGCGCGCTGCGAGCGCAGGTAAGCAGGCCACGGCAGACCGAGGGTCTCGACCACGAACAGTTCATTGACTTCGGCCAGGTTACCAGCCAGGATTTCGGCAGTGGTCTGGCGGGTGGGGTTGCCCTGGTTGTAGGCCATCTGAACGCGGAAACCGACAGTCCAAACGTCACCTTCGGGATCCTCACCAGCGGGAATGCCGTCCTTGTCCAGGTCGGCCATCTTGAATTCCTCAGCGGATTTCTCGAGGTCGAGGGTATAGTGCGGGGTATCCAGGAAGAAGCCGGGCATGCCGGGCAGGGTCAGCTGGAAGGACTGGGTGGCTTCGCCGTTGTACACGTCGGAGATGAAGGTCTCCCAATCGAAGGCATAGGAGAAACCACGGCGGACGTGGACATCGCTGAAGAAGTCAGCGGGCACGCCGTTGCCGTCCATGGTGCCGGAGCCGATGTAGGGGTTCGGGCTTTCCTCGGAGGTGGCGATATTCCAGTTGTACAGGATCACGTCCTGGCTGATGCCCGGGCGGCCAAGGCGGACGCGGAAGGGCATGGTGTCATCGACAACTTCGCAGGTGTATGCATTGGTCTCGATGCTGAAGACGCACTTCTCGCCGACGAGTTCGTCCATCTGCGAGCGGTTGGCGGAAGGCACAGTGGCCAGGTCGGCATCGCCGGCCTGCATCATGGAGAAGCGGGTGCCCCATTCAGGCACGGACTTGAGCACGACACGCTCGAGCTTGGCGGGTTCGCGCCAGTAGCTCTCATTGCGGGCCAGGATGATCTCTTCGCCGTTGGCGAATTTCTCGAGGGTGAAGGGGCCGGTGCCGTTGGCAATGGTGCTGAACGGATCGTCAGCGGAGCTCATGCCGTAGAAGTTCTGCCAGGTATCGCAGGAGCCATCCCAGCCGCCAGTCTCAATGACCCATTCCTTGTCCATAACGGAACCCCAGGTCTGGGCGATGGTGGGCAGGAAGGGGCCCCAAGGGCCAGCCAGGGTCATGGTGACGGTGCCAGCGGCATCATCAGCCACGATTGCGCCCTGAACTTTTTCGCAGGCGGCCACGAGATCTTCAGCGGGAAGAGCGGACAGGCATTCGCGGTCATCCGCGCAGGCGCCTTCGCCATCCACGACGATGGAGACGTCATCATTGCCGACGCCGAAGAAAGGCTCGGCGAGCAGCCACTGCGGGGAGGAGTAACCACCCTGGAGCAGGCCGCGCTGGAAGGAATAAGCGACGTCCGAGGGGGTCATGTCGCCACCCTGGTGGAACTTCACACCGGAGCGGATCTTGAAGGTGTAGACAGAGCCGTCTTCGGAAACTTCCCAGGACTCGGCCAGCATGGGCACGAAGGCATCGGTAGCTTCGCCATCGTAGAAGACGAGGGTTTCGTAGGTGTTCTGGATGACTTCAGCCGAAGCGGTGTCATAGGCCAGAGCGGGATCGAGGGTGTCGATACCGACTTCGGACTCAGCGATGACGAAGGTCGTCGCGTCGGGGGAAGTGAAACCAGGGGTCTCGGGAGCGGCGGTGGGCTCGGTAACTTCGGGGGCATCGGTGGGAGCCGGCTCGACAACTTCGGGTTCAGCGGGAGCCGCGGTGGGCGCGGTGGTGCCGCAGGCTGCGAGCAACATGCTGGCGACGACCAGCAGGCTCAACAAAGCAAACAGTTTACGCATCTTTCTTCTCCTCACGATCTAGTAAATGGATTCGGATACAACAAACGTACTGGATGGTGCGGCACATATTTTTTTCGCCTGAAACCATCACCTCCTTTCGAGGGGTTATCTCACGATTTGATGTTACTTGACCAAGTGACAGGCCACAAAATGACCTGGTTTCACTTCACGGAACTCGGGGCGGGATTCGGCGCAAAGGCCCTGCGCAATGGGGCAGCGGGTGCGGAAGCGGCAGCCCGAGGGCGGGTTGGCCGGCGAGGGCACGTCGCCTTCGAGGATGATGCGTTTGCGCTGGGAATCCAGGATGGGGTCGGGGACGGGCACCGCCGAGAGCAGCGCCTGGGTCTAGGGGTGCAGGGGATTCAAGTACAACTCATCGCGTGTGGTCAACTCCACGATCACGCCCAGGTACATCACGGCCACACGCTTGCTGATGTGGCGCACCATCGAGAGATCATGGGCGATGAACAGGTACGTCAGGTTAAATTGTTCCTGCAATTCCTCGAGCAGGTTCACCACCTGGGCCTGGATGGAAACATCCAGCGCAGAGATGGGCTCGTCGCAGATAATAAAGGAAGGCTGCAACGCCAGGGCGCGCGCCACGCCGATGCGCTGGCGCTGGCCGCCGGAGAACTCGTGCGGGTAGCGGCTGGCAAAGGACGGGTTCAGGCCCACAATCTCGAGCAGGTGCTTGACGCGGTCCTGGATCTCCTTGCCGGTCGCCACGCTGTGAACCACGAGCGGCTCGCCGACGATCTGTTCCACGGTCATGCGCGGGTTGAGGCTGGCGTACGGATCCTGGAAGATCATCTGCATCTTGCGGCGCATCCTGCGCAGTTCCTCGCCGCGCAGTTTGATCAGGTCGGCGCCCTCGAAGTGGATATTGCCGGCCGTGGGTTTATAGAGTTGAAGGATGGCGCGCCCAGTGGTGGACTTGCCGCAACCCGATTCACCCACCAGGCCAAGGGTCTCGCCGCGAAAAACATCGAAACTGACCCCGTCCACCGCGCGGACAGCGCCCACCTGGCGCTGGAAAACGCCGCGGTAGATGGGGAAGTGCATCATCAGGTCGTCGACCTTGAGCAGGATCTCTGCGTTGTTATTGTTGCTCATGAGCGGGGTCTCCCGGTCTTGATATCCACCCAGCAGGCGACGCGGTGTTCAGGGGCGACCGGTTCAAGCATGGGATTTTCGTTCCAGCAGCGCTCCATGGCCCACTTGCAGCGGGGAGCGAACGGGCATGCGGTCGGTTTTTGGTACAGGACGGGCGGCGCGCCTTCGATCGAGAACAGGCGGGTGCGTTCCGTTTCGTCCACGCGCGGCAGGCTGCCGAGCAGGCCGATGGTGTACGGGTGCGTGGGATTGGCGTACAAATCCTTGACCGGTGATTCTTCGATAATGAAGCCGCCGTACATGACGACCACGCGGTGAGCCAGGCCAGCCACCACGCCGAGGTCGTGCGTGATCCAGATGATGGACATGCCGATCTCATCGCGCAGGCGCTTGACCAGGTCCGTGATCTGGGCCTGGATGGTGACGTCGAGCGCGGTGGTGGGTTCGTCCGCGATCAGAATTTGCGGGCTGCACGAAAGCGCCATGGCGATCATCACGCGCTGGCGCATGCCGCCCGAGTATTGATGAGGATAATCCTTGAGTCGGTCCTTGGCGTTCGGGATGCCCACCATGCCCAGCAATTCGGCCGCACGCTCCTCGGCCTGTTTCTTGGACATGCCGACATGCAGCAGGAGCGGTTCCTCCAACTGTTTCCCAATAGTGAGCACGGGATTGAGCGAAGTCATTGGGTCCTGGAAGATCATGCCGATCTGCCCGCCGCGAACATGGCGAATTTCTTCGCTTGACATTTGAAGAAGATCTTGCCCGAAGAACATGGCTTTCCCCGCAACAATTTTTCCGGGAGGCGTCGGGATGAGACGCAGCATGGAGTGCATGGTCACGCTCTTACCGCAACCACTCTCACCCACCACACCGAGGGTTTCCCCTTCCTTGAGAGTAAAGGAGACTCCATTGACCGCGTGGACAACCCCGTCCGGGGTCTTAAACGTGGTTTCTAGCCCTTGCACATCGAGTAGGAGATCGGGCATCCGCGTATTCCTTTGCTGGAACAAATTTTGAGATGCGATACCAGCGTACCCGCACCTGACAAAGCACGGCAAATTATACCTAATTCTACCCGAGCGTCAACGTCAGTACAAGCGTAGGTGTATCGTAGGGCTATCGTTGGGATGAAAACAGTCCTGAAGGATGGTATTAAACAGTCCCCAGGTACTACCGGGGTAGGGTAAGGACCTCCTCCCCGGGAGGGGATTCCTGAAAACCGGGAAAATCCCCAAAAAGCGGTCTTTGGAGAGGATACTTGTCTTGACAACCGATTGGCCGACATAATATGCGCTTGAAGAGCACGGAAGGCGAAAGCGGAACTTCCAGACTTCGTCGAATTTCATGAAAAGTCCATCAAACTATAGCTGTCCGATTGACAGTCCCCTTTCCGAAAAGTAGAATACAGTTACATCTTTTTGTTTTCGGAGGAGCAATGTTAAAAGAATTCAAGGATTTCGTCATGCGCGGCAACGTGCTCGACCTGGCCGTGGCGGTCATCATCGGCGGCGCGTTTGGGAAGATCGTCGCTTCGCTGGTCAACGACGTGATCATGCCGCTGATCGGGGTGCTGATGGGCGGCGTCAACTTCAGCGGACTGGAAGCGCCTGTCGGCAACGCCATCATTAAATACGGCATGTTCATCCAGACCATCGTGGACTTTCTGATCGTGGCCTTCGTCATCTTCCTGATCATCAAATCAGCCAACGCGATGAAGAAGCCCGCCCCGGCACCCGCGCCTGCTGCGCCGACCACCAAGGAATGTCCGCACTGTTTTTCCAGCATCAACATCAAAGCCACCCGCTGCCCGAACTGCACCTCGGAACTCTAGCGATTGGATGAGTGGAGAATAGAGAGTAGTCGTAAGATGATCGACTACTCTCTATTCTCTTTTCTCTGGTATTCTCTCTTTCCCCATGATGGACTTCCTCGATAAACTCAACCCTCAACAACGACAGGCCGTCTCGGCCGGGAACGGGCCCGTTTTGGTGGTGGCCGGCCCGGGGTCCGGGAAGACGCGGGTGCTGACCCAGCGCGTGGCCTACCTGATCGCAGCCGAAGGCGTCCGCCCGTGGCAGATACTGGCGGTGACGTTCACCAACAAGGCGGCGCGTGAAATGGAAGGGCGCGTCCAGGCGGCGCTCGGCGAGGGCGCCACCGAGGGCATGATGCTGGGCACCTTCCACTCCATTTGCGCCCGCCTGCTGCGCCGTGAAGCGGACCTGCTGCCCGTGTCGTCGAACTACGTTATTTTCGATTCCGACGACCAGGAGCGCATCGTCAAGGGCATCATCAAGGAGTTCAATCTTAACGACAAGCTGTACCGCGCCGCCGCCGTGCATGCCTCGATCTCGAAGGCCAAGAATGACCTGATCGGCCCGGAGGATTATCCGCTCAACACCTACCGCGACGAGGTGGTCAAGCGCGTATACGTCGAGTACCAGAAACGGCTGGTGGCCAGCAACGCCGTGGACTTCGACGACCTGCTGGTCTACACGGCAAAGTTATTGGACGACAACCCGAGCGTGCGCGAAAAATACGCGCGGCGCTTTATCCACGTCCTGGTGGACGAGTTCCAGGATACCAACATGGCGCAATACGCGCTGGTCAAGCACTTATCCTCCTATCATCACAATATTTTTTGCGTTGGGGACCCGGATCAATGTTTTCCTGCCGGAACATCGATCCAAACATCGAATGGCCAAAAAGACATTGAGAAGCTCAAAGCGGGGGATTTCGTCCTTTCCGCAAGCGGACGTGGCTCGACCCTGGCGTCGCGTGTCGCTCACGTTGGCAGGCGGTCTTTTAATGGCAACCTGGTTAAAGTAACCACAAGACAGGGACTCACTTTTCAATCCACGCCCAATCATATTGTTTTTGCAAGACTTGGTTTAATTCCAGGTTTGCATTACGTGTACTTGATGTATCGAAAAGATAAGGGGTTCCGTATTGGAATCGCATCCCACGCGCGCAGCGATGGTGTAAGCCCTGATTTGCAAATTGGGCTGCGAGTTCGCAGTAACGCAGAAAATGCCGACAAAATTTGGGTGCTGAAAGTATGCGAGAATAGAGAAGAAGCCCACTACTGGGAAGCGTTTTTTTCTTTTTCCTACGGCATCCCAACAACGGTATTCCACGTGCGTGGGCGCAGAATGCGCATGACACAGGAATATATAGATCAACTATACAGCAGCATTGACACCACGTCCAACGCTGAGGCTCTATTAATCGATCTTGAAATGAATAGTCAGTATCCTCATTACACCCCGCAAGGAACCTTTCGAAACACTGTCAATGTGCGCTATTTTGGAGACGGTCGTCAAACAGATGAATCCCCCTGGCATGCACATCGCGTAGACTTGTGGAGCAGCGATCTTGAACTGGCCGAGCAACTTAAAGCGATGGGCTACAATCCGCGTGTTCGCAGTAGAAATAATTGGCGGGTAGGTGTAAATCGCCTGCATTATGACGATATTCAATCTGCCGCTCAGAAACTCAGCGATGCAGCCGATGGCGCAGATATTGTGGTTGGGGCTTTCCTGGTGGATAAAGGAAATTTACCACTGGCGCCGCGTTTCAGTTTAATGCCAGCCAGCCATCTGCACCCATCCATGATCGTTGCGATTGAAAGCAGAGGGGAGATTATCGACGATGAAATAGTAGATGTTCAAAGGGTGCCCTATCACGGCCCTGTTTACGACTTTGAAGTGGAAAACCTTCATAACTACATTGCCGGGGGAATCGTTGTCCACAACTCGGTTTACCGCTGGCGCGGCGCGGACTATCGCAACGTCAAGCGCTTCGAGGAGGATTTCCCCGAGGCGCAGGTGATCCTGCTCGAACAGAATTACCGCTCACGCCAGAACATCCTGGACGCCGCCACGGGCGTGATCGACCGCGCCCAGAACCGCCGCAAGAAACGCCTGTACAGCGACCGCGGCGCGGGTGAAAAGATCTTCTTCTACGAAGCGCCCGACGATTACAGCGAGGCCTCCTTCGTGGTGGATACCATCGCGCAACTGGTGGCGAGCCGTCAATTCGAGCCGGGTGAATGCGCGGTGATGTATCGCACCAACGCCATGTCCCGCCTGATCGAGGAAGCCTTCCTGCAAGCCAGGCTGCCCTATCGCCTGGTCGGCGCGCAGCGTTTCTATGGCCGCCGCGAAGTCAAGGATATGATCGCCTTCCTGCGCCTGGTCCACAACCCCATGGACGCGGCCAGCCTGGACCGTGTCATCAACGTCCCGCCGCGCGGCATCGGCGAGAAGACGCTCACCACGCTGCACCTCGTCGCCCGCCAGGCGGGCACGGACGCCGGCACGGTCCTGATGGACCTGGCACGCGGATCGAACTCCCCGTTCTGGGCTTCCTTTACAGGCCGCGCCGCCCTGCCGCTTGCAGACTTCGGCGGCATGTTCGCCAATTGGAAGGCCGCAGCGGAAACACTGACCGCGGGCGAATTATTCGACCGCGTCGCCGCCGACATCAATTACAAAGTCTACATCGAGGACGACGGCAGCGAGGAAAGCCAGGAGCGCTGGGAGAACGTGCTCGAACTGCGCCGCCTGGCCCTTGAGTTTTCCACACGCACACTGGAGGAGTTCCTCGAAAACGTGGCGCTCGTCGCCGACCAGGACACCATCACCGACGCGAACGCGCCGACCCTGCTCACGCTGCACGCCGCGAAAGGACTGGAGTTCGGTACGGTTTTCCTCGTCGGCCTGGATGACGGCATCCTGCCGCACAGCCGCTCCTTCGACGAGCCCGAAGCGATGGAGGAGGAGCGCCGCCTCTTTTACGTAGGCATCACGCGCGCCAAGGATCGCCTCTACATCCTGCGCGCCATCCTGCGCGGCGGACGCGGCATGGCCGAGGAGACCTATCCCTCGCGCTTCCTGGGCGACATCCCAGCGGACCTGATTACGGGAAAAACGCGCACGGGACGCGCCCTTTCGAGTTCGTTCAGGGGAGGCTCGCGGAGCGCCCTGCCGGAGACGAAATGGGGAGCGCCCTCCCGCTCCCAGCCGGCTCCCGTTATGGAAACAAAATTCCGCGCCGGGATGCGCATCAAGCACCCGCTCTGGGGCGAGGGCATCATCCTCAACAGCCGCATCCAGGACGATGACGAAATCATGGACGTGGTCTTCGAATCGGTCGGCATCAAACGCCTGGCCGCCTCGCTCGCCAACTTGAAAATCCTTTGAGATGTACATCCGCCTGCTGTATTTGCTGTATCGCATCTATACCTTTTTCGTCCGCCCGGTTGTGAGCGGGGTGCGAGTCCTGTTGGTGCAGGAAGGACAGGTGCTGCTGGTGCGTCACACGTACCTGAAAGGCTGGTACCTGCCTGGGGGCGGGGTCAAGCGCGGCGAAACGCTGGATGAGACCGCCCGCCGCGAGGCCCGCGAGGAAGTGGGCGCGGAGCTGGGCGACATCCGCCTGCTGGGGGCCTATTCCAACTTCGAGTTGAATCGCAGCGACCACAACATCCTCTTCCTCTGCACCGACTTCACGGCAGACTGCACCCATGACCGCGAGATTGCCGAGGCGCGCTTCTTTCCATTAACATCCCTGCCCGAAGACCTACAACCCGGTCACCGTCGCCGCATCGAGGAGTACGCCGACGGCGCGCAGAGTCCCGCGTTTGGACGGTGGTAGGTCACGGAGTCCAAAAGGAATCACATGAACTGGAAATTACTCTGGGATATCTTCATCGTATTCAGCCGCGTGGCGTTGTTCTCCTGGGGCGGGGGCCCCGCCTCGATGGGCTTGATGCAGCGCGAGGTGGTGACAGCCGGCTGGGTCACCGTCGAGGACTTCGCGGACTCGCTGGCCATCGGCAACGCCCTGCCCGGACCGATCGCGCCGCAGGTCTCGGCCTACATTGGCTACAAGATGGCCGGGCTGCCCGGCGCGATTTCCGCCGTGACGGGCACGGTCCTGCCGACCACGCTGTTGATGCTGGTCATGGTCGTGTTCTTCTTTGGGATCAAGGACAGCCCCAAGGTTCAGGCCATGCTCAAGGCGGTGCGGCCCGTTGTAGTGGGACTGCTGTTGTGGACGGCCTACATCATGGCCTTCTCGGTCTTCAACGTCAGCAAGGTGGGCTGGATGCAGGGCCTGGCCCAAAACGCGGACAAGGTGCTGATCGCCCTGGCGGCCTTTGCCCTGTTGACCCTGACAGAGATCAACCCCGTCTGGCTGGTGCTGGCGGGCGCGATCCTGGGATTGATCGTTTATAGATAGCACAAGGAGACCCCTATGTTCAAAGATCTTCCCACAACCGCCGAAACCATTCTCGCCATGGAATGGGCGGACTACGAAACCTATTTCAAGGATTTGCAGGCGCGTGAACTGACCCAGGCCAGCCTGGACGAATGGCTGCTCGACTGGTCAGCCATCGCGGACCGCCTGGACGAGCAGTACACCCGTCTCTTTGTCGCCACCACACAGCACACCGACGATGCCGAAATCGAAAAACGCTTCAATCACTTTATCGAGACCGTCCAGCCGCCATCGCGCGTGGAGGAACAAAAGCTGAAGGAGAAGCTGCTCGCCAGTGGACTGGAGTCGCCGCACTTCAAAATGGGCTTGAAGAAGATGCGCGCCGAAGCGGACATCTTCAGCGCAGCCAACCTGGACCTGCTGGTCGAGGAGCAAAAGCTGAACGCCGAGTACAACAAGATCCTTGGCGCACAAACAGTCCTGTGGGAAGGTGAAGAACTCACCCTCTCCCAAATGTACCCGCTGCAAAAAGCCAGCGATCGCGCCACCCGCGAAAAGGCCTGGAAACTGGTCGTGGCGGAGCGCCTGAGAAACCGCGAAGCGGTCAACGACCTGTGGACGAAATTCATGGCCGTGCGCTCAAAGATCGTCCAAAACGCCGGGCTGGGGGATTATCGCGCATATGCCTGGGCCCAAAAATTCCGCTTCGATTATTCGCCTGAAGACTGCAAGACCTTCCACGCCGCCATCGAGCAGGTGGTGGTGCCGCTTGCGACGCGCATCTACGAACGCCACAGGCAAAAACTGGGGCTGGATACCTTCCGCCCCTGGGACCAGTTGGTGGATACCTCCCACGACGAACCGCTCAAGCCGTTCGACACGCTGGATGAATTCAAATCCAAGGCCAGGGATATCTTCACAAAAGTCGACCCGCAGTTTGGCGAATATTTCCAGGCCATGATGGACGGAGATTTGCTCGACCTGGACAATCGCAAGAACAAGGCGCCTGGCGCGTACAACCTGATCTACGGCGTCACCCGTAAACCCTTCATTTTCATGAGCGATACGAAGACCCACCTCGACGTGGAAACGATCCTGCACGAGGGCGGGCACGCCTTCCACGCATTCGAGGCGGCGGTCGTTCCGTACTTCCATGAACGCGCCGAGACCTACGTCCCGGCCGAATTCGCCGAAGTGGCCTCGATGGCGATGGAGTTGCTCGGCTCCCCGTACATCACCAAGGAACAGGGCGGCTTCTACACCGAGCGCGAGGCAGCCCGCGCCCGCCTGGAACACCTGGAAGGTCTCGTCACCTTCTGGCCCTACATGGCGCTGGTGGACGCCTTCCAGCATTGGATCTACGAGAACCCGCAGCAGGGCGCAGACCCGCTCCAGTGCGAGGAAAAATGGGGCGAACTGTGGGGGCGATTCATGCCCGGCATCGACTACAGCGGATACGAGGATGCCAGAAATACCTACTGGCATCGCCAGGGACACATTCATACCGCGCCCTTCTATTACATCGAATACGGGCTGGCACAGTTGGGCGCGGTGCAGGTTTGGGCCAACGCACTCAAGGATCAGAAGCAGGCCGTGGCAGACTATCGCAAGGCGCTGGCCCTCGGCTCGACCGTCTCCCTGCCCGAGTTGTTCCAGGCGGCGGGCGCAAAATTCGCCTTCGATGCGAAAACGCTCAAGACCTTCGTTGACTTGATCGAAACAGAGATCGAGAAACTCGAACAGATCCTCCACTGAGCCTCCAAAAGGGGCCAACGTCAGGAGACGTTGGACTCCACAATCCACTCTTTTTATTCGGTAAAGATCGGAGACAAACATGCAATACGTCAATCTCGGAAAGACCGGTATGAAAGTCTCGCGCCTGTGCCTGGGCATGATGAGCTACGGCAGCAAAAAATGGCGCGAATGGATTCTCGAAGAGGATGAAGCCCTGCCCTTCGTCAAGCGCGCGCTGGAGGCGGGCATCAACTTCTTCGACACGGCGGACGTGTATTCGGTCGGCGAAAGTGAACGCATCCTGGGCAGCCTGCTGCGCAAGCTGAGCGTGCGCCGCGAGGATGTGGTCATCGCCACCAAGGTCTTCAATCCGATGGGCGAGGGGCCCAACGAACGCGGCAACTCGCGCAAGCACATCCTTGACGCCATTGACGCTTCGCTGCGCCGCCTGCAAATGGACCACGTCGACCTGTACCAGATCCACCGCTGGGATTACGAGACGCCCATCGAGGAAACGCTCGATGCGCTGAACGATGTGGTGCGAGCGGGCAAGGCGCGCTACATCGGCGCCTCGTCCATGTTCGCCTGGCAGTTGATGAAGGCCCTGTCCGTCTCGGATGCACGCGGATACGCCCGCTTCGTCTCGATGCAGGGACATTACAACCTGGCCTACCGCGAGGAGGAACGCGAGATGATTCCGCTGTGTCTCGACCAGGGCCTGGGCCTGATTCCGTGGAGCCCGATGGCGCGCGGATTCTTTGCGGGCGACCGTAAACGCGCGGGCGGCGGAGAGACGCTCCGCTCGAAAAACGATTCGTTCGCTGACAGCCTGTACTTCCGCGAAAGCGACTTCGACGTGCTGGAGCGCGTCCAGGAAGTGGCCAAGGCCCGCGGCGTGAACGGATCGCAGGTGGCGCTGGCCTGGCTGCTGAACAAGCCGCACATCACCTCCCCGATCATCGGCGCAACGAAGATGGCCCACCTCGACCAGGCCATCGCCGCGCTCGAAATCAAACTGGATGAGGCCGAGGTCAAGCGTCTCGAAGAACCCTACCAGCCGCACCCCGTGCTGGGACATTCGTAGCTTTGGAGTCCAGAAGCTCTGCTTCTGGACTTTGCTTTTAATTCGCAACCAGAGCTTGCGGATTCCTCAAGAACACTGGTAAGCGGACTGTAAGCATTTTTTACGGTCCACTGTCCACCGTCCATCGTCTTTAAGTTGGTACAATAGCCACGTACCTTGCATAAAGCCTTGCGAAGGTTTGGTTCGATCTGCAATCGCTATTGCTCTTTGAAAAAACAGCCGCGTGCGGCAAAAACCTCGCAAGGGTGAAACAAGAATGAGATTTATGAGCCTATCCGAAAAATCGGAGTGCAGACTTTAGTCTGCTTTCACATTGCGGACTGAAGTCCGCGCTCCACGAAGTTTCGGATGGGCACCATGTCCACATCCTTTCAAACGGAGAATTCCCTTGACCGAAACCCTCAAGATCTTCATCCCGATGGCTGGCTGGGGCACGCGTATGCGCCCGCATACTTGGAGCAAGCCCAAGCCGCTGGTCAGTGTGGCGGGCAAGACCTCGCTCGAACACCTGCTGGACATGTTCAAGAGTCTGCCCGACCGCGAAAACGTGGAATACATCTTCATCCTTGGGCCATACCTGGGCGAGATGCAGGTGCCGTCCTTCATCAAGGAAAACTATCCCAACATGAACGCGCACTTCGTGGTGCAGCACGAGATGAAGGGACAGAGCCATGCCCTGTGGCTGGCGCGCGAACACCTGCACGGGCCGATGATCGTGTGCTTCGCGGACACGTTGATGGAAACAGACTTCTCCTTCCTCGCGCGGGAGAGCGCCGACGGGGTGGCCTGGGTGATGCCCGTGCCCGATCCGCGCCGCTTTGGGGTGGCGGAACTCGGCCCGGACAACTGGGTGACGCGTTTCATCGAAAAGCCGCAGGCGATGGACAACAACCTTGTGGTGGTTGGGTGTTATTACTTCCAGAAGGCCGAGAGTCTGCTGGCCGCCATCGAAGACCAGATGCAGCGCGGCATCACGCTCAAGGGCGAGTACTTCCTGACCGACACCATCTCGCTGATGATCGAGGGCGGCGCAAAGGTGCGGACGGAGCGCATCGCCTCCTGGCTGGATACCGGCACCATCGACGCCACACTGGAGACGAATCGCATCCTGCTGGAGCGGGGGGCGGGCAACAGCTCCGAAAACGGGACCCGGCCGCAGGTCCAGATCGTGCCGCCGGTCTTCATCCACCCGAGCGCAGAAGTGAGCCAGGCGGTCATCGGGCCGCACGTTTCCATCGGCGCGAACTGCATCATCCGCCAGGCCGTCATCTCCGACAGCATCATCGAGGCCGATACGCGCATCGAACGGGCCGCCCTGGCCCACTCGCTGATCGGGCGCGGCTGCGTGGTGGAAGGGCAGTCCAACGCGATGGAGGCCGCCAGGCTGAACATCGGCGATAATAGCAGTGTCATCTCGGGGTAGTGACTTTTTGTCCTACCCTTTTTTCTTCGGACTTGATAAAGTATGGACATCGTCGAATGCCGCTCGGACAGCGAATATGTGGAACGCCCGCTGTCCCTGCTTTGGGAGGGGCGGCGCTTCGAGATCGCCGAAATCCTGGCGCGCTGGCGTGGCCCGGGCGAGAAGGGCTTCCGTGTCAAGACCGCCGACGGCCAGGCGTTTGAATTGACCTATCGGGAGATTGCCGACGAATGGCAAATCCAACCCATCGAAAGATCATAATTTGGAGGTTCCATGCAGGAAGTAACAAACGTTCAAAGACTCTCGAAACGGGTGGCCGGGCTGAAACCCAGCGGCATCCGCAAGTTCTTCGACATCGTCGCAACCATGAAGGATGTGATCTCGCTTGGCATCGGCGAACCCGATTTCACCACGCCCAAGCCGATCCTGGATGCGGGCATCCGCTCGCTGCAGAACGGCGAGACGCATTACACCTCGAACTGGGGCAAGATGGAATTGCGACGGGGCATCGCGGAGAATCTGCAAAACCGTTATGGCGTGAAGTATGACCCCGCCACGGAGGTGGTCGCCACAGTGGGGGTCTCGGAGGCGCTGTACCTGACCTTTGTGGCCATCCTCGACCCGGGCGATGAGGTCATCGTCCCGACGCCCTGCTTTGTTTCCGACCAGGCCGAGGTCATCCTGGCAGGCGGCGTGCCGGTGGAAATCCCGGCGCGGCTCGATAACCAGTTCATGGTCGACCCGGCCGACATCCGCAAGGCCATCACGCCGCGCACCAAATGCATCTTTATCGGTTATCCCTCCAACCCGACCGGGGCGGTGGCAACCCGCGAAGTGCTGCTCGAAATTGCCAAGATCGCCGAGGAATATGACCTGCTGGTGGTCTCGGACGAAATCTACGACCGCCTGGTCTACGACTTCGAACACGTCTGTTTCCCCGCGCTGGACGAAAGCATCAAACGCCGCACCGTGCTGCTGGGCGGCTTCTCGAAGGATTACGCCATGACGGGCTGGCGCATCGGCTACGCCTGCGGCCCCGCCGACATCATCCAGGGACTGGTGCGCATTCACCAGTACACCATCATGTCCGCGCCGACCACCGCGCAGGACGCAGCCATCGAAGCGCTGAAGAGCGGCAATCCCTACGTCGAAGAAATGGTGGCCGAGTACAACCGCCGCCGCAAACTGCTGGTGACGGGCCTCAACCGCCTGGGGCTCGCGACCTTCGAGCCGCGCGGCGCGTTCTACACCTTCCCCAACATCAGCGCCTCGGGCATGGACGACGAGACCTTCGCCGAGTCCCTGCTGAAAGAGGAAGGCGTGGCGGTCGTCCCGGGCAATGCCTTCGGCCCCGGCGGCGACGGCTTCGTGCGCGCCTGCTACGCCACCGAATACAGCAAGATCGAGGAAGCCCTGCACCGCATGGAAAGGTTCATGAGCAGGCACGGCTAACCTGAATGGAACCAAAGCGGGCATGGCAACGTGCCCGCTTTTGATTTAATTGTGGAGTGCGGAATTTATTCCGCAGTCGAGTCCCCACCGGTTGGAATATCCGCTACAATTGGGCAAGCAAGTTGGAAAGGCGGAATATATGCTCAACAAACTCTTCTCTCGTCCCGTGGCGGTTTCACTCCTTACCCTGCTTACAGCTTTGGGGATTGGGTATGGATGCGGTCTTGCATTCCGATATTGGTTTGAAAACTATTCATCCATCTACGTGATCGGCCACCCACAAAAGACTTTCGAAGATGCACCTGTCTGGTCTCCCGACGGGGAACATATCGCATTTTCTTGCGGGTATTACTATCCATCCGATGGATGGGACAACCGATCCTTCAACAATCCACAGTGGGGAGATGAAACCCGCGAAGTTTGCATCCTGAATTTAAGAACGAAAGAGGTGAAACGCTTGACCTATGGGCGGGATAAAGGAAAGCCTTTTTGGTCACCGGATGGTAGCTTGCTCGCCTGGCCCGATTATAGGAATAACATGTTGGTCATCTATAACTTCGAAAAAGGGGAAGTCTTTGCACAAATCAAACAAAACACTCCCTGGTGTGGATATAGGTTCTCGCAAGATAGCAAAAAACTGGTGTCTTTATGCGGGGATGTGGAAATAAATATCCAGGCGCTGGACATAAACTATTTTCCTGTTCCAGCGAATAGCGCTTCTGTATTTTCATCCCCCGATGGTCAATATCTGGCATACACTCGTTACGTCAACAAATCCACGTGGGACACTGTAATGGTATTAAAAAAGAATGGGAAGGAGTTTTTTCAAAGTGGCTCTTATGTATACAGCATACCATTTGAATGGGTTCCTTGGGCGCCCATTCTTTTATACGAGCAATACAGCTACGATGCAGGAGAACTTATCGAAGAATACGTTCTTCTCTATGCTCCATCCGGAGAATTTGTTAATTTCAAGCCAAAAGATTATACCGGCATCACCTTATCATGGTCTCCTGCTGGAAACAAAATAGCTATAAAAACAAATGAAGAAACCATCACAATACTGGATGTCCTATTCGAAACAAATCCGTTTTCTGCCACCATTACAAAGGAGAAAACCTATTTCGTAAAAGAACGATCAACATCCTTTTTTCTATACTGGTCTCCAGATGGTAAAAATATAGCTTTTACAGCGCATGAACTCAAAGAAAAACGCGGAGACGCGCGTATTTATTATCCAGACAAGATCTGGTTGCTAGACTTGGAAACTGGGGATCAGACTCCCCTCATCCCGGAAGAAAAATAGCGGGAAACCTGTCTCGAAATATTCCGTAGATAACTTTGGGTAAAAATTCAATGCCCCTGGAGGAAACATGTACGAAGTAACCTGGTGGTTTTGCGGTGGAAGCCTGTTCCTGGCATTCGTGTTCTTTGTCTTCTCAGGACTGAGGATCGTCCAGGAATATGAGCGCGGGATCGTCTTTCGGCTCGGGCGGGTGGTTCGCAACGTCAACGCGGGGTTGAACTGGATATTCCCAGGCATCGAACAACTCCGCAAAGTGGACATTCGCACTATCACCGTGCCCATCGAGCGGCAGGAAACCATCACCAAGGACAGCGTCTCGGTCAAGATCGACGCGGTCTTGTGGTATCGCATCGTCAGCCCGGCGCGCGCCATTCTGTCCGTGGCGGATTATCGTAATGCCGTCCACCAGATGGCCCTGACCTCCCTGCGCAACATCGTCGGCCAGCACATGCTCGACGAAGTGCTCAAGGAACGCGACACCATCAATCGCACCCTGCAAAAACTCGTGGATGATGCCACCGAACCGTGGGGCATCAAGGTGGAAACGGTCGAGATGAAGGATGTGGAAATCCCCGTGTCTATGCAGAGGGCGATGGCGCAGGAGGCGGAAGCCATACGTGAAAAGCGCGCCCGCATCATCAAGGCCGAGGCCGAACTGGAAGCCTCCGAGAAGCTCTCACAGGGCGCCCAGCGCATTGCCGACAATCCGATGGCGCTCGAACTGCGCCGCATGCAGATGATCTCCGAGGTTGGTTCGGAACAAAACTCTACCACCATCATCCTGCTGCCCTCCGACTTCGTCACGCTGGCCAAGGACATCTCCCAGCGCATCGCCCCGCAGGCCGCGCCCAGACCCCCAGCCGCAAAATAGCGTATGAGAATCCGTAAGCAAAAGCGGGCATGGAAACATGTCCGCTTTTTGATTTACACACTTGCAGGATCAACGGGGGATGCTCAGTCGCATAAACCTGTATTTGAATATCCTCCATAAACTGAACATCTTGTGGAGAAATCATGCATAGATCGAAACTACTCCTTTCGCTTCTGGCGCTGACCCTGTTCCTGTTGGGATGCCAGCTCTTCGCGCCCGCCACCCCGCCCCCGCCGCTGACGGCCTCCGTGGGGGCGGAGTTCACCCTCGCCCCGGGCCAATCCGCGGTGATCGAAGAGGCGGGGCTGACTCTCAAGCTCATCGCTGTCTCGAGCGACGAACGCTGCCCGAGCAAGATCGAATGTTTCGCCAGCGGCCCAGTGACGTTGAGCGTGTCCGCGCAGAAAGGCTCAGGCGAGGCGACCGATCTCGTCCTGAAAACCTTCACCAGCAACGATGGCCTGGCGCCCACGATGGAATTCGAAGGCATCCAGAGTCAAACTTTGTTCGGGGGCTATCGCATCAAGGTGACCAGCGTGCTGCCGTATCCCGTCAGATCCAAATCCGAGATCAGGGATTCGGACTATCGCGTCAGTTTTCTGGTCACGCCAGAATGAGTCTGGGTTGACCAGACAATTGTTGTATAATGGGCGCGATTTATGAGCAGCCCATTCCGCCCCACCAAACCCAAGGAACCGACCGTGAGGTTGGGCCTCCCGATTTTCCCCATCCAAGAAATGTCCCTTAGACCTGACAGATACCTGTCAGGTCTTTTCTTAACCTGCCTGTCCGCCCTGTGATCAACGGGATCCGACCAACTCATCCCGAGCCGTCAAAACCAATTCAATATCCAAAGGAGAGATAGCAATGCCCACTTCATCCACCAACCCGCACCTGCCGTTTGGCGAAAACAAGAACGCCGAGTGGTACGGCAAGGACATCATTTCCGTCAAACAGTTCAAGCGCGAAGACCTCGATTACGTCTTCGGCGTGGCGCACGAAATGCGCGGCATGGTCGAGCGCCTCGGCACCTTCGACCTGCTCAAGGGCAAGATCCTGGCCAACCTGTTCTACGAACCGTCCACGCGCACCTCATCCTCCTTCACTGCTGCGATGGAGCGACTGGGCGGCTCGGTCATCCCGATCAACGAGGTCAAGTACTCGTCGGTATCGAAGGGCGAGAGCCTGCCCGACACCATCCGCACGCTGGAATGCTACGCAGACGTGATCGTACTGCGCCACCCCGAGACGGGCTCGGCGGCCATCGCGGCCAAGGCCGCGCGCAAGCCCGTCATCAACGCGGGCGACGGCGTGGGCGAACATCCCACCCAGGCGCTGCTTGACACCTTCACCATCTTCGAGGAACTCGGCGTGGGCCGCATCGACGGGCTGACCGTCACCATGCTGGGCGACCTGAAATACGGCCGCACCGTCCACTCGCTGGCGCGCCTGCTTTCGTTGTATGATGTCAAGATCAACTACGTCTCGCCCGAGATCCTGCGCATGCCGCGCGAGGTGATGGACGAGGTTGCCGCCAAGGGCATCCCTCAGGCCGAATATTCCACCCTGGCCGAAGTCCTGCCACAGACCGACGTGCTGTACGTCACGCGCGTGCAGAAGGAACGCTTCGAAGACCCTGCCGACTACGAAAAGGTCAAGGGCGCGTACGTGATCGACCCCGACGTGATGAAATCCGCCAAACAGGATATGATCGTGATGCACCCGCTGCCGCGCGTCGGCGAGATCAGCCCCGACTTCGACGACGATCCGCGCGCCGCCTACTTCCGCCAGATGGAATACGGCCTGTACGTCAGAATGGCCCTGCTGGCAATGGTTCTCGGCAAAGCCTGAGTTTACAAGTTGAAAGGTTGACAGGTTGGAATGTTCCAACTTGTCAACCTTCCAACCTTCAAACTTTTAAACAGGAGAGTCATGGAATCCTTCTTCACCTTCCTCGAAAAACGCGTGGATGATTGCTCTTCGCTGCTGTGCGTGGGACTCGACCCGCATGTCTCCGACCTGAAAGCGCCCACCGCCGAAGCCGCCCTGGACTTCTGCCTAAATCTCATCAAACAGACTGCGCCCTACGCTGCGGCCTTCAAGCCCAACGCCGCCTTCTTCGAAGTCTTCGGCGCGGACGGCTGGATCGCCCTCAAGCAGGTCGTCGAAGCGGTGCAGGCCGAATCGAATCGGCTCGGCTCACTGATCCCCGTCATCCTCGACGCCAAACGCGGCGACATCGCCTCCACGGCAGAAGCCTATGCCAAATCCGCGTTCGAGGGTCTGGGCGCGCACTGCATCACGCTAAGCCCCTATCTGGGCAAAGACTCCATCGACCCGTTCCTGCAAAATTCAGAGAAAGGCGTGTTCCTGCTGTGCAAGACTTCGAATGCGGGGAGTGGGGATTTGCAGGATGTAACCGTTGTAGGGGCGGACGGCCGTCCGCCCATGCCGCTATATGTCCACGTGGCGCACCTGGCCCAAAACTGGAACACCAAGAACAACATCGGTCTGGTGGTCGGCGCGACTCACGTGGACGCCATGCGGCGTGTCCGCGAGGCGGCGCCCAACCTGTGGTTCCTCGCGCCCGGCGTCGGCGCCCAGGGTGGGGAGTTGGAGTCCACGCTGAAGACAGGCCTGCGCAAGGATGGGAAGGGCATCCTGTTGCCCATGTCGCGGGCCATTTCACGGGCGGAAAAACCTGCCCGTGCCGCAGCCGAGATTCGCGATCAAATTTTGGATGTCAAAAGAAATTTGAACGGATAATTTTTGGCTCAGCAGGGAAACTTGCATGGCACAAGTTTCCCTGCTGAGTATGATAATTTGGGTGTGGAGATGAGCATGTCAAAAACAAATGAACTTTCCATTTTGCGCAGGGAGTTGAAACAAAAGCTCGCCAGCGGCGAGTACGATGTTCTGGCGGAGCGGATCTTCAAGTGGGTGCATCGAACTTTTCCGCACCTGCCACAGGGAGACATGACTCCCGTTCTGGTGTTGGGATGCGCCCATTTTATTTTTTCCCTTTTGTTGTGTCTCATAAACGGCGTTGAAACGTTCAATGCATGGCTGCCATTTGGAGCATCGGCGGCAGTCATCTTCTATACGGGGTTGGCTCTATACGCCCGTTTATTTCGCCAGCTTTATCAGATTCTTTATAAGGATGTCGTCGATGCGTTCACCCGCCCCGACGACATCCGCGACCTGGCCCGCTGGCTGGAGCGTTTTTCAAGTTGGGGCTGGATATTGATAGCGATTATCGTATATGTTCCACCAGTCACCATTTATCTGCAACCTATCCTGGCCTCCACGCACGGTCTCGGCGGATTGGCCGGTTGGATCAATTCCCTAAGCGGCCATCTGGTCATGGCAATTGTGGTTCACCATCTTTTGGCGATGATGTGTTTTCCGCTCATTTTGAGCCGTTATCACATTGACCTGTACGAGTTGGACCCGGGCGCATCCCCCTCCATACGTGAGATCGCAGCCGTCATTCGTAACTCCACCTATATTTTGAGCCTGTACGCCACATTGTTCACCTTTTACATGTATTACCTGAAGATACCCATTTTCCCACTGGCTCTGCTCTATGTGTTACCGCTCGGCGGAATTTTCATAACCCGCCAGGTCGCCCTTTCGCGCATCATTGCCCGGGCGCGCACCATCCTACTGGATCGTTTGCGCGGACAGATCGAAGGGCTGGACATCGAGCATCATTTCGATGACCCGTCGCTGATCAGCCAGGCAAATGCCATGATGAGTTACTATGACCGTGTCAAAAATGCAAACAGCTCGGTTTTTGACTGGCGCGTGGGAGTCACGTTGGTCAATTCGCTCCTGTTTCCCGGCATGGCCTTCTTCCTGACGCACTACGATAAGATCCGCTCTTTTTTGGGCTGGTAATCGGCATAAAGTTATAATCCCTCCTGTTCGACTTTCGAACGACCTGCAAAGGAGTTTTTATGTCAGAACTTAATGTCACTTTGTCTTCAATTGCCGACGGCCTGCTCTCCGCAGGCTGCATCAAGTTCGGCGAGTTCACCCTCAAGTCGGGACTCAAGTCGCCGATCTACATCGACCTGCGGCAGGTCATCTCCCACCCCAAATTGCTGGCAGATATTGCACAAGCCTATTTGCCTTTGCTTTCCGAACTCCAATTCTCACGCATCGCGGGCCTGCCCTATGCGGCCATTCCCATCGCCACCGCCATCTCGCTGGCGGGCGACTACCCAATGATCTATCCGCGCAAGGAGGCCAAGGCTTATGGCACGAAGGCCGAGATCGAAGGCGAATTTCACACAGGCGAGACGGTCGTGGTGATCGATGACCTGGCCACCACCGGCGGCAGCAAATTCGAAGCCATCGAAAAGCTGACCGGCGTCGGGCTGGTCGTCAAGGACGTAGTCGTGCTGGTCGACCGCCAGTCGGGCGCGAAAGAGTCGCTGGAGCAGGCAGGGTACTCTTTGCACGCAGTTCTGACCATCTCCGCCTTGCTGGATTATTGGGAAAAGTCCGGCATGGTCGGGAAGGAAAAAATCGAGGCGACACGTAAATTCCTATTGGAGAACCAATGATTCAGATCATCCCCTGCAAGGATCGTTACGAAGAACTCGTCCAATTCGCCGTCCGCCTCAACAGCGACGGAGTACATCACGTCGGATTCTTCGGTGAAGGCGATGCGGACGTGCGCGCCTCGCTGGAGGAATGTGTCATCCCGACCGCCGAGGGATTTCTACTGGCGTACGACGGAGACACGCTCGTTGGCGTCTTCGGCGTGGATGCCGACCAGGAGGTCGACCGCGCCTGGTTGTATGGCCCGCTCGTCGAACATGCAGACTGGCATCCGCTGGCGGATGAACTGTATCGCCAAGTCCAAGCCTTGATCCCCGCGGGTATCCACAGCTTCGACCTGTTCTGCGATGAGCAAAACGTCCGCTTGGACGAATTTGCCGCGCGGCACGGCTTCCCGCTGCATTCCGCAAATGCGGTCATGACCCTGGCGCGCGGCGATTACAATCCCGCCGCCAAAAGGGCAACGAAGGTCATTCCGTTCGAGGAAGGTTTCTTCGCTGACTTCGAGCGCCTGCACAACGCAGTCTTCCCTGGCACATACTTCACCGCCCGCCAGATCGTCGAAAAACTGGGTGAAACCCACCAACTCCTGCTGGCCGTGGAGGGGGAGCGACTGCTCGGCTATCACTACGGCAAGTTCGACCCCGCAGCGGAATCGGGCTACGTGGACTTCATCGGTACCGACGAATCCGCCCGCGGCCGCGGTATTGGCGCGGACCTGCTGGCCGCAGGCATCGACTGGATGCTCTCCGCGCCCACGACTCAAAAAGTCAGCCTCACCGTCAACGCGAACAATCGCATCGCGCGCGGCCTGTACGAAAAGTTCGGTTTTGTCACCGAGCGGGTGATGCGCGGGTATCGGAAGAAAGTCGAGTAAGCATGGGACTGGCAGTCAACGTCGCGGTCATGCACGAAAACAAAATCCTCCTGACCCAGCGTGAGGATTTCGAAACCTGGATCCTGCCCAGCGGCGGCGTGGAGGAAGGGGAAAGCCTGGCTCAAGCCGCGCTACGAGAAACGAAGGAAGAGACCGGCCTGGACGTGGAACTGACACGCCTGGTCGGCGTGTATTCCCGCTTGGGCAGCTTCTCCCCGGGATACATGATCCTGTTCGCGGCCAGGCCGATGGGCGGGGAAATCAAATGCCAGCCAGGCGAAACCATTGCCGTGCAGTGGTTTGACTTCGACCAACTGCCCAGTCCGCTTTCGGCGGGACACAAGCGTCGCGTCGAAGACGCCATCTCGGGCGCCTGTGGCGTAGTCGTGTTGCAAGAGATCAACCTGCCTGAGTTCCCCGAGAGTCCAACCCGAAGTGAGTTGATGGAGATGCGCGATCAGTCCGGGTTATCCCGTCAGCAGTTTTACGTGAAGCTCATGGAGCAGGCGGTATACAGCGAAACGGTTGAAATCCAGCCAGCCGAATGAATCCGATGCGCACCCATCTTCATTTGCAAAACACCCATCGCTACGAAATCCCGCCCGAATACCGCTCGGACGATGTCCGCATGGCGGATGAGTTGGTGGAATATCTGCTGCGTGAGTTCACAAAAGAAGGGGATTGCGTGCTCGATCCCTTCGCGGGCTTTGGGACGACTCTGTACGTGGCCGAAGCGCTGGGACGGATCGGTTATGGGATCGAATACACCGCAACCAAGGCGGAATTCATTCGCTCGCGGCTGGCGCACCCCGAACGACTCATCCACGGCGACTCGCGCCAGCTTGGTAGCTATGATTTGCCTGCCTTCGATTTCTGCCTGACTTCCCCGCCCTACACGCCGAGGGAGGATACTGAGAATCCGTTCACAGATTATTCCGAGCAGGGCTTTAGCTATGCTGCCTACTTGCAGGAATTGCGTCACATCTACGAACAGGTCGCGCAACTGCTCAAACCATCTGCTCATGCAGTGATTGAAATTGCCAACTTGAAGACCAAACAGGGCGTCACCCCGCTGGCCTGGGACGTGGCCCGCGAGATTTCCCAGGTGCTAACCTTCGAAGGCGAGATCGTTGTCTGCTGGGATCAGTACGGATTCGGATATGAGCACAGCTATTGTCTGGTCTTCTCGAAACCTGAGAAACAAGAACTGGCTGGCAAATGAAAAATCAACATACTTTCAAAGCCATCATCCGAATCACGGATGCAGACGAGTGTGCTATAAATTGGCCGGATAACGACTTGTAAAGAAAAAAATGAACCTCTTTATGTTTATCTCGTCCTTTATGGCATTTATTTACCTTTCCATACTTTCCTATGAAATATGGTTTGCCCCCGTGAAATTTGTAAAGAGGTTGGATTCCCATAGAAACTTCATGAAAGAGCTACTGGGATTTTCATATTGGACAAACGGATATGTAAACTGGCCCCTTGTAAAAGCCCTATCGATTCTTGCGTTGATAGTGGTTTCATTGAGCCTGATAATTTCTTTCACTGGGCCCTTTACATATTAGGGAAGCCGAATTGAAGAAAGACACGGAAGCAGCCGCTTTCTTTGATAAACTATCCTATACTCACAAACGGGAATACGCGACCTGGATCACCGAGGCCAAGAAGGCTGAGACCCGCCAGGCGCGCGTCCTGAAAACCATCCAGATGTTGAAACAAGGCAAACCAACCCGCTGATGTATGACTCCATTCGCTCCCTCCTCTTTCGGCTCGACCCTGAACGCGCCCACGAACTGACACTGCGCGCGATCCGCCTGGCAGGCAAAGTCCGCCCTGTGGGCTGGATGCTCTCGCAGCTTTTCAAGGCGCCCGCCAAGCCTGTGGAAGTCTTCGGGCTGAAGTTCAGGAATCCCGTGGGATTGGCGGCCGGCTACGATAAGGACGGCGTTGCCATCCACGGCCTGGACACGCTGGGCTTCGGGCACATCGAGATCGGCACAGTCACGCCCCTGCCGCAGGAGGGCAACCCCAGGCCGCGCGTCTTCCGCCTGGTGGAGGATGAAGCTGTCATCAACCGCATGGGCTTTCCCAGCCGCGGCACCGAGTTCGTGCAGACCCAGCTCGACCCGAATCTGCACATGGGTTTTGTGGAGCGCACGTTCGGATTTCGTCCGCGCTTCTACGTGGCGCATCGGCGGCCCACCCAGGCGATCCTCGGCGTAAACCTCGGCAAAAACAAAACCACACCCAACGAAGAGGCGGTCTTCGATTACCTCTCGCTCCTGCAAAACTATTCGCGTCTGGCGGACTACCTGACCATCAACGTCAGCTCACCCAACACGGTGGGATTGCGCCAACTGCAAGGACGCGCCGCCCTGGAATCGCTGCTGATCCATCTGCACGAACAGCGCCTGCTGGAGGAAAAACGTTGGGAGAAGAAGCTCCCACTGCTGGTCAAGCTCGCGCCTGATCTCGCCGCAGGAGAGTTGGACGACGCCCTGGACGTGATCCTGCGCACCTGCATGGACGGCGTCATCGCCACCAATACGACTCTCGCCCGCGAGGGACTGCGCTCCAGCCAAAGGGGCGAGTCAGGCGGATTAAGCGGCGCCCCGCTGCGGGTCCGCAGTGAAGAGTTCCTCCATCAGATTGTGAAACGCGCGGAAGGCCGTCTCCCCATCGTCAGTGTGGGCGGCATTATGAGTCCCGAGGATGCAAAACGCCGCCTCGACATGGGGGCGGCGCTGGTGCAAGTCTACACGGGTCTGATCTATCGCGGGCCTGGGTTGGTGAGGGAGATTGTGAAGGTTCTGTAACGCAAATTGGCAATTTGCGCTACGGCATATACAACCCGCCCGTCGACTCCATCCAGTCGGCGATGCGCTCGACGGCGCAGGGGATATCATTGTACGAGATGTCCACTTCCAGCACAGGCAGCATGGACTCGCGCACCAGGCGGCGCATCAACTCCTGTTGCTCGATGAACACATCCAGATTGTCGTACTGCGAGGGATTGCCCGACACCTTGAGACGCTCCGCGCGCGCGGCGGCAAAGGACTCGGGCGAGCGCGTCAGCAGCACCATCCGAAAATTGAGCGGGGCCAGGCGTTCCTCCAGCCAGCGGAAATCATAATCCCTGTTGTAGGTCTGCAACTGATACGCGCGCGTGGAGATGTGAAAGCGATCCACGATCCACGAGTAATAGCGCTGCAACTCGAACATGCGCGCCCAGGTGGCGTAGGTCTCCATCGCCTGGGACTCCTCGTGCGGCTCGAAGTTGATCGGCCCGCGGCCCCAGGGGAAATTGGTGAACGCGCACCACTCCGCCGAGATAAGCGGCGAATGGTAGCGATACTTGCGCGGCCCAACGACGCGTGGATGTTCGTTAAGCTCAAACGCAATTTCAGTCTTGAAAGTCAGGCGTGTGCCTTCGAGGATGATCTTGGGGGTGAGTTTAGACATGGAATAATTATAATTCCAGACAAATTCTCTAATGAACTTCTGATGTGCAATTGAAAGGGGCAAGTGGGCATTGTATGGTATATTCCCGACACAGGTAAAACCTATGGATGACAAAATCACAATTATCGAAGGACCCCCGCCCATTTTTGAATTATCTCAGGATGGCTGGGCGCTCGGCCTGAACGAAGGCCCGCAATTATCCGTCCCCGCGCTCACCCGCCTGCGCACCTTCAACGGTCCCGCACTGGTGGAGCGCTGCTATCGCGCCTGGCACAACCAGGCGCCCATTCGCCTGCATTACCGCAACGACATCGGTCTCGAACAGACCGCCCCCATCTTGGCCGCCCGCAACGTGGAAACCGAGGAGGGACACGTGCTGCTCCTGTGGGTCTACCTCGACAAGGAGCAGGTGGAATACGAGTTCTACACCGACGATGACGACGACACGGGAGAAGCCCCGGACGCGTAGCGAAATTGACCTTGCCTGAACGGCGGTGGAGGCAGCATGAAAACCGCAGAGCAGATCCGCAACACCATCCAGCAGATAGAAGCCCAGCGCGCGCTGTTGGGAGATGAAGCAGCGGACACGGCCATCACCGCCCTGATCAAAGAATTGGATAACCTGCCCTCGCCTGTCCCTGAACAGCGGCGTCGGCAGGTTTCTGTTTTATTTGCCGACCTCTCGGGCTTTACCGCCCTTTCCGAAAAAGCCGACGCGGAGGAGGTCACCGACCTGCTGAACGAGCTATGGTCGCGGCTGGACGCGGTCGTCCTGCGCTGCGGCGGCGCGGTGGACAAGCACATCGGAGACGCGCTCATGGCGGTCTGGGGCCTGCACACCGTCCGCGAGAACGACCCCGAACAGGCCGTGCTGGCGGCGCTCGAATTGCAGGATCAAATGGGAGCCTTCTTCCGCGAACGCGGACACTCCCTGCGCCTGCATATCGGGGTCAATACCGGCCCGGCGCTGGTGGGCGCGGTGGGCAGCAAGGCCGAATATACCGCCATCGGCGACACGGTCAACGTCACCAGCCGCCTGGCCTCCGCGGCCCAGCCGGGCGAAACCCTGATCTCGAAATCAACCTATCGTCACATCCGCGGCATCTTCGAGGTGGAGGAAACTGAGGCGCTGCAGCTCAAGGGGCGGAACGAAGTGGTGCAAGCCTACCGCGTCCTGCGGCGGCGGGAGCGTCCCTTCCGCTCGTTGACGCGCGGACTGGAGGGCGGCATCCCGCCCCTGGTCGGACGCCGCCCCCAGTTGGACGACATCAAGCAATGCTTCGAATCCGCCGTCGCCCAAGCGCGCGGCATGGCCGTCACCCTGGTGGGCGAGGCGGGCATCGGCAAGTCGCGCCTGCTATTCGAGGTGGAAGACTGGCTCGACCTGCTCCCGCAGCGCATCACCTATTTCCGGGCGCGCTCACATCCGAGCATCCAACATTCGCCCTACTCCTTCCTGCGCGACCTGTTCATGCGCCGCTTCGAGATCCAGGAAAGTGACCCGACCGAGCAGGCCCGCGCCAAACTGTCGAACGGCATCCAGGCGGTGCTGGATGACCCCGAAGGCGGGATGAAGGCCGACTTCATCGGCTACCTGCTCGGCTTTGACCTGCGCGCCAGCCCGCACATCCAGGCCGCCCTGACGGATGCGCGCCAGGTGCGCGACCGCGGCCTGCGCTACCTGCTTGAGTATTTCCAGGCCCTGGCCGCCCAGCGTCCGCTGGTCATCTCGCTGGACGATCTGCACTGGGCCGACCGCAGTTCGCTGGAATTCATCCAGCAATTGCTGCGCGAAACGGACGGGGCGAGCCTCTTCCTGTTGGCCACGGCCCGCCCCGCGCTGGCTGAGCAATTCCCCGCCTGGCTGGAGCAGCCCCGCCAAGTCCGCATCGACCTGGGGCCGCTCGACCAGGCCGATTGCCTCGCGCTGGTGGACAGCCTGCTCAGCCGCGTGCGCAACCTCCCGCCCGAACTGCGCCAGGCCATTGCCGCCCAATCGGACGGCAACCCCTTCTACGTCGAGGAACTGATCAAGATGCTGATGGAGGATGGGGTCATCCTCACAGAAGGCAGCGAATGGCGCATCGCCGACGGGCGCGCATTGCAATGGCATATCCCCTCCTCGCTGATGGAGGTGCTGCAAACCCGCCTGGAGAACCTGCCCCCCGCCGAAAACGAGCTATTGCAGCAGGCCTCGGTGGTGGGGCGCACCTTCTGGCAGAGCGCCCTGCAATACATGGGCAGGCAATTGCCCCAACCCCAGCCCGTCGATTTGAACGAAAGCCTCAACAATCTGGAGATGCGCGAACTGGTCTTTCATCAAAAGATATCGCGCTTCGAGGAAACCCTCGAATACATCTTCAAACACTCCATCCTGCGCGACGTGGCCTACGAGACCACCCTGCTGCGCAAGCGGCGGCTGTATCACCGCCTGGCCGCCGAATGGTACCTCCAACACTCGGCGGAATGGTCGGATGAATTCGACAGCGTGATCGCCGTCCACCTGGAGGCGGCCAACGATGCGGAGCGGGCCGCCGTTTACTTCCTCAAAGCAGGCATCCACGCCGCCAACAAATATTCCAACCAGGAGGCCCTGCGCCACCTGGGCCGCGCCCTCGACCTGACTCCGCCAAACCGTTCCGGCCCGCGCTTTGACATCCTGGTTGCGCGCGAAAAGGTTTACAACACCCTGGGGCAGCGCGAGGCCCAATCCCATGATCTGGAGGAGATGGCGGGACTGGCCGCGCAGGGCAGCCTGCAACAGCGCGTCACGGCGGCGCTGCGGCAGGCCAACCACGCCATGCTGACCAGCCAGTACCCGCAAGCCATCCTCCACGCCGGGACGGCGGTGCGCCTGGCGCAAGAGGCTGGCGACACACAGGGCCAGGCCGACGGACTCACCCTGTGGGGCCAGACCCTCGTCTACCAGGGCAATTCCGACCAGGCCGTGCAGGTCTTGCAGCAGGGCATCGAGATCAGCCGCCAGAACGGGCTGCGCCTCAGTGAGGCCCGCGCCCTGTCCAGCCTGGGCTCCTGCCAGTATTTCGAAGGCAACCTCCAGTCGGGCCGCGTTTCCATCGAACAGGCCTTATCCATTGCGGCAGAGATCGGCGGGCAGCAGCGCCTGGAGATCGAGATGCTCAACCGCCTGGGCAGCGTCCAGGCCGAGTTGGGCGATTATCCCAGTTCCGAGGCCTGCTTCCAGCGCGGCATCGACCTGTGCCGCCTGATCGGCGACCGCGAGGGCGAGAGTATGCTGCTCGGCAACATCGGCGCCAACTACTCGGATCAGGGCGACTTGTGGAATGCCCAACTCTTCTTCCAGCAATCGCTGGAAATCAGCGAAAAGGTCGGACAGCGCTTCTACGCGGGCAACGCCATCCTCAACCTGGGGCTGGTGGACAACAGCGTCGGAGACTTTGAGTCCGCCGCCCAACGCCTGGAGCAGGCCCTGGCCGTCTACAGGGAGATTGGGAACCTGCGTTCGGAGGGCATGGCCCTCTCGCACTACGGACAGATCAACCACGCGCGCGGACAGCAGCAGCTTGCGTTGGATCAATCCACCGCGGCGCTGGAGATCGCCCGTTCCCTCAACAACCGCTACGTCCAGGCCTACGCCCTCACCAACCTGGGCAACATCCAAACCGCGCTGGGACGCTTCGAGGAAGCTGCCGCACACTATCGCGAGGCGCTGACGCTGCGGCGCGAGATCGGGCAAATCCCGCTGTACATCGAATCCATCTGCGGACTGTTGGCCCTGCACCATCTTCACGGACGCCTGCCGGAAGTACACGCGGAGATGGAAGAAGCGCTGGCCGCCCTGCGCGACCGTCCCTACCTTGAAATGGCCAACGAACCCATGCGCGCCTACCTGGCCTGCATCCGTGCGCTGCACGCCCTGAACGACCCGCGGGCATCCGCGCTGCTCGAACAGGCCCAACGCGTGCTGGGCGAACAGGCGGGACGCATCAGCCACCCCGAAATGCGCGCGGCCTTTCTCAATGTCCCCGTGAATCGCGCCATCCTGGAATACCGCCTGGACTGAAGTGTTGTACAATTCCCCAAAAAGGATGATTCGTGTCCACCCAGCTTCTCTCCACCCTCCAATCCCATGTCCTGACCCTGACCCTCAACCGCCCCGAGCGCGCCAACGCATTCAACGCCGCGCTGACCGCCGACCTGCTCAAGGCCCTGCGCGAGGCGGCCAAAAATCCCGAGGTGCGCGTCATCGTGTTGACCGGCGCGGGGCGCGTCTTCAGCGCGGGACAGGATATCGAGGAGATGCGCTCAGGCGGCGAGTCGCTCTCGTATCTGGAACACCTGCGCGTGACCTACAATCCGCTGATCCTGCTGCTGCGCCAGATCGAGAAGCCGGTCATCGCGGCGGTCAATGGGCCGTGCGCGGGCGCCTCGTTGGGGATTGCCCTGGCCTGTGACCTGCGCATCGCCTCCGAGACCGCCAATTTCGTGGTCGGCTTCAACGGCATTGCCCTCGCGCCCGATTCAGGCGTCTCGCTGCTGCTGCCAGCCCTGATCGGCCTGGGACGCGCCGCCGAGTTCACCTTCTCGAACGCTCCCATCCCCGCCCAGAAAGCCCTGGACTGGGGCCTGGTCAACCGCGTGGTCCCCGCCGAGGCTTTCGGCGCGGAAACCGCCCAGATCGCGGCGATGCTGGCCCAGGGTCCGGTGGGAGCCTATGGCCTGACCAAGCGCGCCTTCAACCGCGCCATGTATCCCAACCTGGAAGAAGTCCTCGAATACGAAGGCCAGGTCCAGGAAGTCGCCAGTCACAACCCCGAGCACAAAGAGGGCGTGGCGGCCTTTCTGGAAAAGCGCCGGCCAAAATACGTGTAGAACAAGAAAACAAGAGCATCCAATAACACACTGAATCCCAACAAAGTGGAGGAAACCATGATAAAGAAATCGACAACCGCACTCCTGCTCAGCCTGGTCATGCTGCTGGTTTCAGCCTGTGAAGGTCTTCAACCGATACAGACCGAAACGCCCGTCCCATCCAGTACGGCGACCCGGCCCCCTACTTCAACGCCCCAACCCACATCGACGGTTGAGGTTGAAGTCAAAAGCGAGATGATCCATCTGGGAATGATCTGGCCACAGGAAGGCGCCAATATCGTTGGTGGCATTGCTGATTCCAAAGGTGTCATATACCTGGTCGACACGACGGGAACGTTGCATGCCGTCGATGTGAACGGGACAGAATTGTGGAACTACAAAGGGGATTACGAATTTGCGTCTACGCCATTCCTTTCACCGGATGAAAAGACAATCTACCTGGTCGACGACCAGGATCAAGTCCTGGCAGTGGACACCAGCGGTAAACAAACCATGAGGTTTAAGGCGGACTCGCGCATTGTTTCATTCCCAACTGTTGGCCCAGATGGGTCTATCTATCTGGAAACCATTGATCGCGAGAGCAAAACATTCGACAATAAAATATATCGTCTTGCCCCAGACGGTACTGTGGAAAATTTCTCGATTTCATTGATTGACCGTTGGGAAGATCACGCCTTTTTATCCAACGGGGGCATCGTCAGGTGGGGGTGGTGGAACAACGAGGTCATTGCTGTTCAGACTTCTACAGGCGAGGAAGTACTCCAATGCAAGACAAAAAAACCGGTCACCCAATTGGTTGTTGGGCCGGACGATCTGTTGATCTATGCGGTCGATGAGAAAAGCATCAAAGCCATTAAATCCGATTGCACAGATGTCTGGAGCTTCAAGTGGAAGGACCTGGATGCTGATAAAAGAATTCAATATAACCTGTTGTATGATGGTGGCGATTTTCTCTACGTTGCTCACGATAACGGCCTGTTTCAAGCAGTGGCCATCGAAGATGGAAAACTCCTGTGGCAAAGCGAGTCCAACCCCGAGGTCGGCAGGGTTGTTTCCATCGTCACTCAGGAAGATGGAACGATCTATGCGATAAGCTCCCGCGCGCAGTTCATGGCTTTTGACCAAAACGGGAAACTCTTATGGGAACAGGAAGTGTACAAGCCTGGCATCCCTGGCCTGCTGCAAAAATTGCCCAATAATGAACTGCTCCTCATTCAGGGCGGACAGGCCATGATCTATTCATATGATCAGGCACTAACTTACACCCCTCCAGAAGGAGCCGGCCTCCCTGCCGACGAAGATGCCGCCCGGGAGGAAATCATCTCTTTTGTCCTGGATTTCATTGTGACCAATGAGATCGGCGGGACAGCCAATTACATAGAATCCAGCGGTATGCCCTGGGTGGATGCCGCCCCACAAGCAAATATTATTGTTTACTCCCCGCCTAAAGAAAATTCTAATGACTCGTGGTCCTACATCGATTCAGATCATCCTATTTCCGTGTGGTGGTATGCCGATAATCAGCTCACCAAAGTCGAGGATATGCAAAAAGCCATAGATGAATATGAGCAAATCTACATGAATGACCCGCAGTCGGATATTTTTGCCTGGGGAAGCTACGATTTTGGCATCCTTGAAATCGGCAAGGATCTTCGATCTGCAAAAATCTACGTCGGAGCCTCCTGCGGCCCACTGTGCGGGCATGGGTTGTTCTACTACCTGCAGAGAAGTGCCAGCGGAGAGTGGTGGATTTACGACGCCGTCGACCTGTGGGTATCCTAAATGTTCACAGCCTGGCCCACTTTCGTGAGATTCATCACAATTTTTCCAACAAAGGAGTGGAGTTTTGTCATATTGACTTTGGATTGCTTATCGGTTAATCTTGAGCAGAGTTGTCTGACAGGTAACATAATATGATCATCTGGCAGTACATAGTCTGAAATAAAAGCGGGCACCCGTACCGGGCTGCCCGCTTATATTTTCGCCACAATCCACCACTATCTCCTAGGAGAAAACCATGTCCGGACCAATCAATGCCTTTGAAATGGCGCAGAAGCAGTTCGATGGTGTTGCCAAGCAGTTGAACCTCGACCCTGGCATCGCCGAAGTACTGCGCTGGCCCATGCGGGAGTATTCCTTCCGCATTCCCGTTCGCATGGATGACGGCTCGCTGCGCGTCTTCCAGGGCTATCGCGTTCAACACAACGACGCCCGCGGCCCCAACAAGGGCGGCATCCGCTTCCACCCGGCCGAGACGATGGACACCGTCCGCGCCCTGGCCACCTGGATGACCTGGAAGTGCGCCGTGGCCGACATCCCGTTGGGCGGCGGCAAGGGCGGCATCATCGTGGATCCCTCCACGCTGACCGTCAACGAGAAGGAAGAACTGTGCCGCGGTTGGGTGCGCTCCATGTGGAAGAACATCGGCCCGCGCAATGATGTGCCGGCCCCCGATGTTGGCACCACCCCCCAGATGATGGGCTGGATGATGGATGAGTACTCCCGCCTGGTCGGCCAGTACACCCCCGGTGTGTTCACCGGCAAGCCGCTTGGCGGCGGCGGCTCCCTGGGCCGCACCGAAGCGACCGGCTACGGCGTGATCTACACAGTGCGCGAAGCCATGAAGCACCTCAAGATGGACTCGACCAAATCCGTCGCGGCCATCGAAGGCTTCGGCAACGTGGCCCAGTACGCGGCCATCGGCTTCGTGGAAATGCTCGGCGGCACCGTCGCCTGCGTCTCCTGCTACGACCGCCATGCCAAGAAATCCTTCACCTACAGCAAGGTCGGCGGCATCGACCCGCACTTCCTGCTCTCCATCGTGGACGAGTACGGCACCATCGACCAGGCCAAGGCTGAGAAGGCCGGCTACAAGGTCGAGGACGGCGACGCCTGGATCACCTACGAAGCCGACGTGTTGATCCCCGCGGCCATCGAAGGCCACGTCAACGCCGACACCATCAAGAAGATGTCCAGCCGCGTCAAGATCGTCGCGGAAGGCGCGAACGGCCCCACCACCCCCGAGGCCGACGACTTCTTCAAGGCCAACAAGATCTTCAACATCCCCGACTTCCTGTGCAACGCCGGCGGCGTGACCACCTCCTACTTCGAATCGGTCCAGAACGACATGAACTTCTACTGGCCCAAGGACGAAGTGCTGCAGAAGCTCGACCAGAAGATGACCTCCGCTTTCCACGGCGTGCTCGAAATGAGCGAGAAGGAAGGCGTCTACATGCGCGATGCGGCTTACATGGTCGCCATCTCGCGTGTGGTCAAGGCCATGGAACTGCGCGGCTGGTTGACCGGCAACGCCTAACCCGGAGTGCAGACTTCAGTCTGCGCCCTCTGTAAATGCGGACTAAAGTCCGCAGTCCAGAAAAAAAAAGCGGACGCGCCGATGAGCGCGTCCGTTTTTCATTTTGGTCCTGGACCGTAAGCGGGTCCCGTTATCGATGTGCCTCCAGGCAAACGACGCCCTCCGCGCCCACCTCCGCGGCGTGGACAGTGCCGGCGGGCAGGTCGAGGCGGTCGCCAGGGTTGAGCACGTACCAGGTGCCCAGCTCGATCAACTGGAAGGTGATCGAACCGCGCACCACGTAAATCACCTTGTCATACTCGTGGGTGTGCGGGGCATAGAGATCGTATGGGCCGTTGGACCAGGCGTAGGCCGGGAGATTCTCCTCCGCCAACAGACGCCGAAGCGCCGTCTCGGACGGGGGCAGTCTGGAGGTCCAGGGCGAAATGCGGGGTTCGTTCATCCAACTTTCTCCATCAGTTCCAGTCGGTTCCCAAAGGGGTCGAACACGTGCGCGCGGCAATAACCATCCAGGGGCGGCTGGGAGGTGTCCACGTCGCAGCTATTGGCCTGGAGGCGGGCAATCAACATGGACAGGTCATCCACCAGGAAGGCAGGATGCGCCTTTTGGAGGGGACGAAAATCCGCCTCGATGCCCAGGTGCAGCTTCACCGCTCCCTGCTCGAACCAGGCGCCGCCGCGTTTGGCAAGCTCGGCAGGCTTGGGGACTTCGCTGAATCCCAGCAGGGAAATATAGAACGCGCGCGCCCGCTCCTCCTGCCCGGCCGGCATGGACAGTTGCACGTGGCCGAGGGCGTAAATCGTCATGGATTTGATTCGGTCGGGTAACCCGCGGCGATCCAGACATTCAACCCGCCCAGGAGGGCGTAGACGCGGGTAAAGCCTTGCTGGTACAGGATGAACGCCGCACCGGCGCTCGTGTGCTCGTTCGTTCAGGTGCAGTAGGTGATGATCAGCGCGTCGCGGTCGACATCCGCCAGGCCTGTTTCGTATTGATCCATCGAAAGCTCGAGCGCGCCGGGGATATGCACCAGGTTGTAATTTTCAGTGCCGCGCACATCAATGAAGATGGCGGTCCCGGCGTCCAAGGCTGCCTTGGCATCCTCGATGCTGATGCGCGGAACGGCATCCTCCGAGGCGGGCATCACGAAGAGCGTGGCCGTCGGCTGGACGGTGGGAGCCAGCGTCGGCGTGGATTGACGCGCCGTGGGGTTGGGATACGGATTGGGGTAGGCGTCCTTCTTGCAGGCCGTGGTCGCCAGCAGCAGGAGCAGGGCCGCCAGAACCAGGACTTTCTTGGTGAATGTTTTTTTCATGGTCAATCCAAACTAGGATGCAGCGCAAGATGGCATCTTGCGCTGCGTGTTGGTTAGATCGCGCAATAACGGTCGATGCGCTTGCCAATGATGGCCAGGCTGTCATCCCAGAACTTGCGCGTGCGGATGTCGATGCCGAAGCGGTCGGCCAGGTCGGCAGCGGAGGCTTCGCCGGTGGAGGCCAGCAGGTTCTTGTAATCGG
>JACRBN010000018.1 GCA_016213105.1 Chloroflexota bacterium | reverse complement strand
TTATTTCCACGCTTATTGGGAATGACGATGCTTGTGCTGGCATATTATTACATCCGCGCCGCATGGAGCGGTGTCACCGAATTTTTCAAGTGGACAGTCCATGCGCGGTTTATGGGCGTGGCATTCTATATCGCATTTGTCCTCTTCGATATTGCGCCCATCTCCGTGCTTGGGTTTGCACTCATGGATTTTCTTGGCGCATTATGGACTCAATGGGCGCTTGACGCTGATCGAAGGGGCGTATCATGAGAAAGGCAGGCGTGGTGGCGCGGGGTGGTTGTCGCGAAGTCCCCGAAGGGGGATCCCAGTCGAGACATCGAGTCGCTGCGGGGGCGGATGCTCGCCGTTTGAGCCTCGCGAGTCCACGCGGAGGGCGTTGTGCTGAGCCTGTCGAAGCATGGAGGGGCTGTTTGAGAGTCTGCTGGCGGAGAGTTTTTCGTGAAAAGACTGACAGGTTTTCACGAGAGTCTTGCGGTCAGAGTCTCATGTCCGCGCGTGGGTTGTGGTTGAGTCACGTCACGGTGAAACCTGTCAGGTCTGGAATTGCGGTCTTGGTGGCGCGGCTCGGCATATTGAACGACGGCATAGCCCCTGATCACCAATTACTTAACGTTGTTGGCGTTGAAAATTCGTAACAGATCGCTGAAGTCGGAGTTTACGAACATCCTGACCTTTGACTTTCATCGCATGCACGATCAATTCCCACGCTGCGTTAAAGCGCGCCGCGGGCGGCTGGGACTGCCAAAATTCCAGGTCGAATGACCTGTCGAGGTCTTTGAGTTTGCCTTTTCGTTCAACAAAGTGAGTTCGCATGGCTTGACTTTATCAGCAAAAAATCGTCATGGCAGGATCCGAAAGGTTTTCTGGAATGACTCTCGCGGGGAGCCGCGGAAAAGGGTGGTAGACTTTCAACTTGTTTATCCCTTGTGTTGAAAAGAGGCTGTTTGGAAACTTTACCGACTCCCCGCGACCCGTATGCCGCGTTTCGGCACCGCGATTTCCGCCTGTTGTTCCTGGGGCGTGTCATCACCACCTTTGCCGGGCAGATGCTGAACTTTGCCATCATGTGGGAGATCTGGCTGCGCACGCACAGCACCTTCGCGCTCGGCCTGGTGGGACTGGTGCAGGTGGTGCCGATCATTTTGTTGTCCCTGCCGGGCGGGCACATCGCCGACCAGTACAACCGCAAACGCATCGTGATCGTCATGCAGGGCGTGCTGATCGCTTGCTCGCTGGGCCTGGCCTACCTGTCCTACATCGAAGGCCCGCTGGTCTGGATCTACGCCTGCCTGCTGGGCATCGGCATCGCGCGCGCCTTTTACGATCCCGCCGCCTCGACGCTGCTGCCGCAGACCATTCCGCCCAGTTTGTTCACCAGCGCGGCCACCTGGAGCAGCAGCGCCTGGCAGTTCGCGGCCATCGTCGGCCCCACCGTGGCGGGATTCATCGTGGCCGTCTTTAAGAACGTGACGGTCATCTACGTCTTCGACGCCGTCGCGGCGGGCATCTTCATCTTCCTGCTGTCGCTCATCCGCGGACGGGAGCTGGCGCTGGCGCGCAAGGCCACCACGCTCGAGTCCCTGCTCGAAGGCTGGAACTTCATCAAAAACACGCGCGTGCTCCTGGCCGCCATCACGCTGGACATGTTCGCCGTGCTGTTCGGCGGCGCGGTGGCCCTGCTGCCCGTCTACGCCACGGACATTCTCCAGGTCGGCCCGACCGGGCTGGGCATCATGCGCGCCGCCCCGTCCATCGGCGCGATCCTGATGGCCTTCGCGCTGGCGCACCTGCCGCCGATGAAGCAGGCGGGCAAGACCCTGCTGTGGGCGGTGGCGGGCTTCGGGATCGCGACCATCGTCTTCGGCGTTTCGCGTTCATTCTGGCTGTCGATTCTCATGCTGGGCCTGCTGGGCGGGCTGGATAACATCAGCGTGGTCATCCGCCACACCCTGATGCTGACGCGCGTCCCCGACGAGATGCGCGGACGGGCCTCGGCGGTCAACAGCATCTTCATCAGCACCTCGAACGAGATGGGCGCCTTCGAGTCGGGTTCGGTGGCGGCTCTGATCGGGACGACCCCGTCGGTGGTGCTGGGCGGCGTTGGGACGATCCTGGTGGTGCTGGCGGTGGCGGGCGTTTTCCCCGAGATGCGCGAGATGAAATCCCTGGATGTTCCGCCCGTGGAGCCGTCCTGATATTTTCCACCGTACAAAACCTGCCTGGGACGCGGACGAGCGCGGCAATCGCGGAGAGATTCCAAAATGTACGGGAAAATCCTGATGGATCTCTGGTAATGTGCGGGTTCGCCCCATTTTCAACACGGAGATCGCGGAGTTCACCCGTGTGCCTGCGGCCCAGTGCAGGCAGAGAAAAATCTTCAAAAACCACGTGTTCTTTGTGCCCTCTGTGGTAAGACGGGTTTTCACCCCACTTAATCCCAAAGAGCCATCCTGATTAAGATCCGCGCGGGGGCTAGTATCTCGACAAGTTAAAGATGTAGGGCAAATTGCCAATTTGCCAGGCGCAATTTAGCAAATTGCGCTACAACTTCATCTGGCAGCGGTACTAGACGATGCGGAAAAGTGGAATCAAAAACTGCCTGGTAGTCCAGGCAGTTTTTTGATTCGGCGGGGTGGGGCAGTTTGTAACCTCCCCCCGTCCCTTTGGGGCAGGGGATGGGTAACATCTATTACAGTTCGAGACGGGCAACGACCAGCTTGTCGTTCGTATCGGGTTCGAGTTTGAAGCCCTGCTTCTCGAACAGCTTGCGCATGGGCTGGTTGTCGGCGGTGACGGTGGCGCTGATGGCTTGGAGGCCTTCCCCGCGGGCAACGTCCACGGCGCGGCGCAGCAGTTCCTTGCCGAAGCCGAGACTCTGGTACGCGTCGCTGACCAGGACACTGAAGCGGGCTTCATTCGTCCCGTGCAGTTTGCTCAGGCGGCCGACGCCCAGGATGCTGCGTTCGCCCTCCTTGTTCTTGCCTTCGACCACCAGGGTGATCTCGCGGGCGTAGTCGCTGTGGCAGATGCGCGAGAGGCGCTCGTGCATGACGCGGTCCTGGAGCATCATCGGCTGGAGATAGCGCATGAAGACGGTGCGCTCCGAAAGGGTCTTGTGGAAGTCGACCAGCAGGGACTCGTCCTCGGGCAGGATCGGGCGGATGATGACCTCGGTCTTGTCGCGGGCGGTCCACTTGCCGACGTATTTGATCGGGTAGGCGCGGATGGCCAGTTTGGGAAGCTGGTCGGTGGTGGTGTTCTGGTCATAGACGAGCACGCGCGCGTCCAGGGCCAGCAGTTTCCCGGGGGAGGCCATCAGCGGGTTGATGTCCAGTTCCTTGATCCAGCGCTGTTCGGTGATGAGCTGCGAGAAGCGCACCAGCAGGCGTTCGAGCGCGGGCAGGTCGATGGGGTCGCGTCCGCGCACGCCCTTGAGGGCGGTGTAGATGCGGGTCTGTTCCATCATGCGGCGCGCCAGGGTGGTGGTGAGCGGCGGGATGCCCAGGGCGCGGTCCTTGAAGACCTCGACCAACTGTCCGCCCAGGCCGAAGAGCAGCACGGGGCCGAACTGCGGGTCGATGCTGCTGCCGAGGATCAATTCGTAGCCTTCGAGTTTCGCCATCGGCTGGACGGTCACGCCCAGGAAGTGCTCCGCGCCGACCTTTTCGGTGACAGACTTCTCGATGCTGGCGTAGCCAGCCCGTACGGCCTTCGCGTCGGCCAGATTCAGGAGCACGCCGCCCACGTCGGTCTTGTGGGTGATGGTTTCCGAGTGGATCTTGAGCACCACGGGGTAACCGATGGCATCGGCGGCCTTGGCGGCCTCTTCCTTGCTCTTCGCGATGCGTGTATCCACGGTGGGGATGCCGTAGCAGGAGAGCAGTTGCTTCGATTCGTACTCGGTCAGGATGGTGCGGCCCGACTCGCGCACGGCCTGGATGATCTGCGCGGCGCGTTCGCGGTCGATATGGTCATCGTCGCCGTTGCTGGCGGGCATGGGGGTCTCGTACAGGCTGCTCAGGTTGTCGGCGTAGTGCGCCATATAATCGAAGACGCGCGCGGCGGTATCGGGGTAGGGGAAGGTGGGGATATTGGCCTTGTTGAGCAGCAGTTCGCCCGGGCCGACGTCGTTGCCGCCCATCCAGGTGGCGAGCACGGGCTTGCCGAGCTTGCTGGCATAGGGCGCCAGTTCCTCGGCGGTCTTGGTGGGGTCGGTCATGGCCTGCGGGGTGAGGATGACCAGGATGCCGTCGCTGTTTTCATCGTTGGCGGCAATTTCGAGGGCTTTCGCATAGCGTTCAGGGCTGGCGTCGCCCAGGATGTCGACGGGGTTGTTGTGGCTCCAGGCTCCGGGCAGCAGCTGGTTGTAGGCTTGCATTGCCTCGGGGGAAATCTTGGTCAGTTCGCCGCCGTTGGTGATGAGCGCGTCGGTGGCCAGCACGCCAGGTCCGCCCGCGTTGGTGAGGATGGTCAGGCGCGGGCCCTTGGGGCGCGGCTGTTTGCCGAGCACCTCGGCCATGTAGAACAGTTCGGCGATGCTGTTGACGCGCAGCACGCCGCTGCGGCGGAAGGCCACTTCAAGGACTTCGTCGCTGCCCGTCAGGGAACCGGTGTGCGAGGCGGCGGCCTTGGCGGCGCCTTCGGTGCGGCCCGGCTTGATGACGATGATCGGCTTGGTCATGGCCACTTCGCGGGCGGCGGAGAGGAAGGCGCGCGCGTTGCCGATGGTTTCCATGTAGATGACGATGCTCTTGGTGTGCGGGTCGTCGCCCAGGTAGTAGATGAGGTCGCTCCAGTCCACGTCGAGCATGGAGCCGATGGAGACGAAGGAGCTAAAGCCGACGTTCTCGCGCAGGCTCCAGTCGAGGATGGCGGTGCAGAGCGCGCCCGACTGGCTGATGAAGCCCACACTGCCGCGCTGGGCGATGGTGGTGGCGAAGGTGGCGTTCAGGCCGCTCATGGGGTTCATCACGCCCAGGCAGTTCGGGCCGATGATGCGCATGCCGCCGCGGCGGGCATGTTCGAGGATCTGGCGTTCGAGTTCCACGCCCTCGGGCCCTGTTTCCTTGAAGCCGGCCGAGATGACGATGGCGCTCTTGATGCCCAGGTCGACGGCTTCCTTGATGATGGCGGGCACGCTCGGGGAGGGGGTCACGACCACGATCAGGTCGACCACTTCGGGCAGGGCGGCCAGGCTGGGATAGGCGCGAATGCCCAGCACGCTGGGGCGCTTGGGGTTGATCGGGTAGATGGTGCCGCCAAAGGAACTGCTGATCAGATTCCACAGGATGGTGCGGCCGACACTGCCTTGCGTTTCGGTGGCGCCGACGACAGCCACGCTCTTCGGCGCGAAAATTGAGTCGAGGGCCTGGCGTCCGTAGTTGAGGACATCATGAGCGGGGTCGATGCCAGGGGGTACAAGTGTTTCCATGCAAATCTCCTTGAAGTAATCCCACCGGCGAAGGGCGGGATGGTATGTATGGGTCAGTATTGTGAATTCTATCACTTAATTACCGGCGGCGGAAAGCGTGCGCAGGTGAACCTGTCACGTTTTTTACAGGAATCTGTCATCCCTGAGCTGGATAAGCCGGAACCAAAAAGAGTTCACCACAGAGCACATAGAGTCCACAGAGGGTTAAAAAGGGTTCTCCGTGATCTCCGTGGCCTCGGTGGTGGAAAGATACCAAAAAATCAGCGTCCATCCGCGTCCTATTTTCAAAAGGCTGTCCCTTTTGAAGGGGACAGCCTTGTGCGTGAAACCAGTTCCGTGTTTTGGAGGCAGCCTCCCGCCCGTGAACTGCTACTCTTCGGGCAATTCCCACAGCATGGGCAGGTCGAAGGCCGCCATCAGGAACACGGACATTTGCGCGCGGTTGACGACGCCTTTGGGGCAGTAGTTGCCGCCGCCGCAGCCGCCCGTAATCCCCTCGCGGGCCAGTTGTTCGATCCAGGCGGCCGCCCAGTAGGTCTTGGGCACATCCTTGAACATGCCCGTGGCCGCGGGCGGAGTATAGCCCGAACCGTATTTGGTGCGCAGCAGGAAGACCGCCATTTGGTCGCGCGTAACGACGGCGTCGGGGCAGTAATTGCCGTCGCCGCAGCCGCCGGTGGCGCCCTCACGCGCCAGTTGTTCGATCCAGGCGGCGGCCCAGTAAGTCTTGGGCACGTCCGGGAAGGCGGCGCCGGTCGCGGCAGGCGGGACGTAGGTCGGGCCGTGTTTGGCGCTCAGGAGGAAGACCGCCATTTGCGCGCGGGTCACGTTGTTGTTTGGACAGAAATAAGGCGGTTCGGCGTAGCAGCCGCCGGTCACGCCGGCATTGTACAAGCTCTCGATGTACGCCCAGGCCCAGTGCTCGGTGGGCACATCCACGAACCTGGCGCCCTTGGAAACGAAATAGCTCTCGCCGTTCCGGTAGTCGCCGTTGCCCAAGCCCGTCCCGCCCAGCGGCCGGTCATCGGAATCGAGGATGGTGTCATTGTCGACCAGGTCCAGGCGCAGGGCGCCGTTGCCCTCGCCGGTGCTGACCGTGACCGTGTAGACCCCGTCGGAGACATAGACGCTGAGGATGTTGGCGCGCGTCAGTCCATAGGTGGTCAGCGCGAAGTCGTCGACATCCACGCCTTTGACGTGACGGGTGAAGGTCACAGCGTATTTGATGCGGGTCTTGGCGATGGGATTTGCATCCAGGCGGGTGATGCTGGCGACCATGACCGCGCCGATCTCGGCAAAGTTGGCCGTGACCGTCTTGCTGGCCGTCATGGTCACGGTGGTCGGGTTGGCCGTGCCGCTGGCGTTCCCGCTCCAGGAGGCGAAGTTGTAGCCGGCCCTGGCGGTTGCCGTCAGCGTGACGAGGGTGCCCTGCGAGTATTGCGTGCCGCCGTTGCAGTTCGGCGCGGGGGAGACTCCCACCGATCCTCCCGCGGCCGGGTTGGCGCTGGCTGTCAGGGTGAAGCAGGCCTGCCCGAACGTGGCGGTGACCGAGCGGTTGGCAGTTATGCTGACGGTGGTTGGGTTGGCCGTGCCACTGGCGCTGCCGCTCCAGACAGTGAAGCTGTAGCCGCTGTTGGGGATGGCGGTCAGCGTGACAAGGGTGCCGTGCGTGTACTGCGTGCCGCCGTTGCAGTTCGGCGCGGGGGAGGCGCCCACCGATCCGCCCGCGGCGGGGCTGGCGCTCTTCGTGAGGGTATAGCACAGCGCGGTGAAATTGGCCGTGACCGAGCGGTCCGCCGTCATGCTGACGGTGGTCGGGTTGAGCGTACCGCTGGCGCTGCCGCTCCAGGAGGCGAAGTTGTAGCCGCTGTTGGCGGTGGCGGTCAGGGTGACGACGGTGCCCTGCGAGTACTGTGTGCCGCCGTTACAGTTCGGCGCGGGGGAGACTCCCACCGATCCGCCCGCGACGGGGTTTGCGGAGGTGGTCAGGGTAAAGCAGGCCAGGCTGAATTCCGCCGTGACGGATTTGTTCGCGGTCATGGTCAGTGTGGTGGGATTTTCCGTGTCGATGACGTCCCCGCTCCAGGCGGAGAAGAGATACCCCGTGTTCGGGGTGGCCGTCAGTGTGAGGATGGTGCCATGTGTGTACTGCGTGCTGTTGTTGCAATTCGGCGCGGGGGAGACTCCCACCGATCCGCCCGCGAGGGGGTTGGCATTGGTCGTGAGGGTGTAGCAGGCCAGGTCGAAATTGGCCGTGGCCGAGCGGTCGGCGGACATGATCACGGTGCTGGGGTTGTCCGTGCCGCTGGCGTCGCCGCTCCAGGAATTGAAGATGTAGCCCGGGTTGGGTGCCGCCGTCAGCGTGACCGGGGTTCCTGCGGCGTAGCGGGCCGGGTCGCCGGGACAGTTCGGCGCGGGGGAGACTCCCACCGATCCGCCCGCGATGGGGTTGCCCTGGGTGGTCAGGGTGAAGCAGGCCTCGGCGAAATTCGCGGTGACGGATTTGTCCGCATCCAGGGTGACATCGAACGGGCTGACGCCGCCGCTGGCGTCGCCACTCCAGGAGGTAAAGGCGTAACCCGGGCTGGCGTTGGCGGTCAGCGTGACCACGGTGCCCGCGTGATATTTGGCCGGGTCGCTTTCACAGTTGGGGGCGGGGTTGACGCCAATCGTGCCGCCGGCGAGCGGGCTGGCGGTCGTGGTGAGGGAGTAGCAGGTCTCGGCGAAGGTCACGGTGACGAAGCGGTCGGCCGTCATGTCGAGATCAACCGGGTTGGCCGCGCCGCTGACGTCCCCGCTCCAGGCGGAGAAGCTGTACCCCGCGGCGGGCACGGCCGTCAGCGTGACCGTGGTGCCGGTCGAATACTTGCCGGGGTCGCCCGGACAATTGGGCGACGGGCTAGTTTCCACGGATCCGCCCGTAACGGGATCGACGGCGACGAAGAGCGAGAAACAAGTCTGCGTGAAGTTGGCGTTCAGGAAGGTCGGAGCCGTCATGGTCACCTGGACGGGATTGTCGGTGCTGATGACGTCTCCGCTCCAGCTGGCGAAGCCATAGCCGGCGTTCGGCAAGCCGGTCATGGTGACCAGCGTGCCGTGGGAATACAGTGTCCCGTTGCAATTGGGGGCCGGGTCCGCGCTGACCGAGCCGCCCCAGGGCGGGGAGGAGTTGAACTGCAGGCTGTAACAGGGAATCGTGAAGGCCCAGAAGGCGGTCTCGGCGTTGTTGGAATACGTTGTGCCGCCGATGCTGTTGGCGCGCACGTGCCAGTAATAGGTGCTTCCGGGGATCAGGTTGGTCAGGTTGACGCTGGTGGCGTTTTGGTTGTCGGTCCAGGTTGTGCAGGCGTCATCGTCCGAGGTGTCGTAGCAATACTCGTAATTGGCCGCGCCGAAACTTGCCTCCCATTCCAGCGTCGGCGCTGTGCTTTGATCGTTGGCCAGATCGCCCGGGCTGGTTTTACTGAATATGGCTGGCGGGTCCGACAGGGCGGCGTGGTTGACGACGAAGATATCGCGCGCGCCGTTGGTGTCGCCCGCGACGAGGTCCGTGGCAAGCGAGGTGAAGCTCACAAGCCGCGCGTCCGCGGAAATGGCGCCCCAGAAACTCTCGCCATTGGCTTCCCCGCTGTTCGAATCCACCGAGATGCGCAGGGTGTGGCCGGTCTGCAGGTCGCGGATGAAGACATCCTGTTTGCCGTTTTCATCCAGGGGCACCAGGGCGCCCGAAAACGAGTCGAAGGCCACGTAGCGCCCGTCGGCGGAGATGGAGAAGGGCACGCTGGGGCCGACGCCGAAATCCCCGTTGAGGTCGGCCGAGACCAGTTCGGTCTCGCCGGTCGACAGGTCATGCACGTAGGCATTGGTATTGTTGACCGGCAGGCTGACCAGGTTGGTAGCCAGGGAGGCAAAGGCCACATACCTCCCGTCGGCGGAGATGGAGGGCCGATAACTGAAGCTGTTGGTCTGCACGCCCGCGCTGCTCTTCGAAACGAGGACGGTGGTGCTACCCAGCAGGTCGCGCACGAAGATGTCGCCGCTGCTGTTGGCATCCCCGTCCACCAGGTTGCTGGCGTCGGAGCTAAAGGCCACGAAGCGGCCATCGCCCGAGATGGCGGGCTTCCAACTGTCGACGGAATTGTTGGCCTGCGCGCCGTTGGAGTCGACCGAGACGCGCACCGTCGTGCCCGCCTGGAGGTCGCGCACGAACACGTCCAGCGCGGCATTGGTGTCATTTTCCACCAGGTTGTTTGCCAGGGAGTTGAAGGCGACATAGCGTCCATCGGCGGAAATGGCGGGTTGGAAGCTGTGATCGTTGCCCTGTCCGCCGCTTGAATCGAGCGAGACGAGTACGGTGGTGCCGTTGAGGCGGTCATGCACGAAGATGTCGCTGGCGGCGTTCGAGTCCCCGTCGACCAGGTTGCCGGCCGTCGAGTTGAACGCCACGTAGCGCCCATCACCCGAGATGGAAGGCCCGCTGCTGTAACTCGGGTCGAAAGGCGCCCCGGAGATGCCATTGCCTTGCGCGCCGCTGGAATGTACCGAGACGCGCGTGGTCAATCCGCTTTGCAGATCGCGGACGAAGACATCGGGGAATCCATTCGTGTCCCCGGCTACCAGCGTGGTGGAGTCAGAGATAAAAGCGACGTAGCGTCCGTTCGACGAGAGCGAACTCCACGACGAAGAACAGTTGCCCTGCACCTCTGCGTCGTCCAGCGAGGCGCGGGAGGTGTTGCCCGCGCTGTCCGCGATGGGCGGGTTGGGCAGGGCGATGTAGTTTTGCTGAATGCGATGTCCGGTGACCTGTTCATAAGTGCGGCAGCCCGGCGTAAAGTAGTAGCCATCCAGGGAGGGGATCACCTGGCCGTTCCAGCCGTATGCAACCTCGAAGGAGTAATTCCCATCACCATCGGCGGTGAAGGTTTGCAGGCTGCCGTTGTCGTAGTAACTCAGGCTCACCCCTGCGGCGCCCGCGTTGCCCGAGAGGCTGACGACCGAGCCGGGCGGGAGGCAGATCTCGTTCTGCCAGCCGGGGACGATGGTATCAATGAAAGCGATGACCGCCGGTTCGGAGGAGGTTAACTCGCAGTCGAATTTGAAATCTGTCAATTGGGTGAGGTTGACGATGGAAGCGGGGAAGGTCCCATCGATATCGTTTTCGTTCATGTAGAATATCCGCAGGCTGGTGAGGCCGCCGATCCCACTGGGGAGGTTGCCGGAGAGGGCATTGATGTGCAGGTAAAGCTCCCGAAGGTTGGCCAGGTTCCCCAGTTCCCCCGGGAAGGCCCCGGACAGTTCATTGTTGTCGAGGTGCAGGTATTGCAGGCTGGTCAATTGTCCCAGGGCGGCGGGAATTCCGCCGGTCAGGGAATTGCCCGAGAGGTTGAGCGTAACGAGATGGGGCAGGTCGATCAGGCTGTCTGGCAGGCCGTTGACCAGGTTATTGGAACCCAGCGAAAGCATGGTGACGAAGCCCCCGTCGCAGGCGACGCCGTGCCAGGCGCAGGGCGTATCCGTGTCGAGCCAGCCAGTCTGGTTGTTCCAGGTGGAGCCGCCGGTCAGGTTGTACACGTCGACCAGCGCTTCACACTCGGTCTGGGGAATTTCCGTCACGAGCGAGCAGTCGACAAATGGATCGCTTGGAGCCGTGGCCTGCCCGGAGCCGTCCAGGGGCGCAGCCTGAACCGGCGCGGGCAGGATGGCCTGGATGAGCATGGATGCGATCATCCACAGGGAAAACAGACGCGGGCGAATTAACGAACGGACATGTGTTGACATGACACCCTCCAGGGACGGTTTAACATCGATTGCATGAGTGTACAGACAAGCCGCATAAAAATCCAGTGATGAATATCACCAGGGACACGCTTTAACAGAAATGTTAGTTCCTGGCTTTCGGTCTTTCTCCATTATAATGGGTCGCCTATGGAAGAACGATTGCAAAAAATCCTTGCCCAGGCAGGTTATGGCTCGCGCCGCGCCTGCGAATTGATCATTGAAGCCGGCCGTGTGCGCGTCAATGGTTATATTGCCATCATCGGCCAGAAGGCTGACCCGTTCAAAGACAAGATTGCCGTGGACGGGAAACCCATCTCCGCCCCCGAGACGCTGACCTATATTGCGCTGTACAAACCGCGCAATGTACTTTCGGCCGTGGAGGCCGAGGCCAACGACGGGCGTCAGACTGTGCGCGACCTGATCCCGCTCGAAGGCCATCTCTACCCTGTCGGCCGGCTCGACTTCGATAGCGAAGGCCTGGTGCTGATGACCAATGACGGCGAGTTGACCAACAAGTTAACCCACCCGAAATACGGACATCAAAAGGAATATCGTGTTTTGGTCGCTCGCCGCCCGGACGAGAAGCAGTTGGATACCTGGCGACGGGGAGTGGTCCTTGCCGACGGGGATAAAACCGCGCCGGCCGAGGTGAATTTCCTGTCCGTCTCCGGCCGGGGCGCGTGGATTCGGGTGGTCATGGGCGAAGGCAAGAAGCGCCAAATACGCGAAGTAGGCCAATTGTTGGGTTTGCCCGTGGTGAGGATCATCCGCCTGCGGATCAGCACCTTGAAGCTGGGAAATCTCAAACCCCGCCAGTGGCGGTATTTGACAAAAGAGGAAGTCATGGAGTTGCGGGGGGAAAAAGTTGCGGCTGTGGAAGAAGATGCCCGTCCCCGCGATAATTGGCTTCACCCGACAGACCGCCTGAAACGGGTTCCCAGACCGAAACCTCACGAAACGGAGCGCGGCCGCGGCGAGAGATCCGCCCCTGAGAAAAAGACGGCCCGCACACGCTCGAATCGCCATTAACGGAGCGACCCGCAAAAAAAATGAGCACCTCCTGTGATAATTTCACGGAGGTGCTTTGATATTCGGGGTGTTGTTCCACCGCGCCCCGGATGTGTCATGCGTCGGGGCGAAGGCGGAATACTCCTCTGGTGGGGGAACTGCTTCCGTGGAACCCCTCCTTGGGAGGGGCTGTTTTCCTTGCCCAGCCCGCAAATACCACGTAGAATTGGCCCATCTCTTTTGAAAGGATAATTTATCCGATGGATATTCAGGCTTTTGGCGAGCGAGTGATTGGCAATCTCGAAATCGTGATCGTCGGCAAGCATCAGGCCCTGGAGTTGATCGTCGTGGGCCTGCTGTGTCAAGGTCATGTATTGATTGAGGACGTGCCCGGGGTGGGCAAGACCATGATGGCGCGCAGCCTGGCCCGCTCGCTCGACTGTACCTTCAACCGCCTCCAGTTTACGCCCGACATGCTGCCCAGTGACGTGACGGGCGTTTCCATTTATAACCAGCAGAAGGGTGAATTCGAATTCCGCCCCGGCCCGATCATTGGACAGATCATCCTGGCCGACGAGATCAACCGCGCCACCCCCAAGACCCAGGCGGCCCTGCTCGAAGCGATGGAGGAACACCAGGTGACGGTGGACGGGGTGACGCATACCCTGCCCAGGCCTTTCATGGTGCTGGCCACCCAGAACCCAATCGAATACGAAGGCACCTTTCCCCTGCCCGAAGCGCAGTTGGACCGTTTCCTGCTGCGGCTGCGGCTGGGATATCCCAGCGTGTCGGATGAGATCCGCGTGCTGGACGATCAGCAATTGCGGCATCCCATCGAGAGCTTGAAATCGATTGTCTCCACCGAGGAGGTGCTGGCCGCCGCCGATGCGATCAAACAGGTCTTCGTCTCTCCCGCCGTGAAGTTGTACATCGTGGAATTGACCAGCCGCACGCGCCAGAGCGGGGACGTGTACCTTGGCGCCAGCCCGCGTGGCAGCCTGGCGCTCTACCGCACCGCCCAGGCGCGCGCCGCCCTGCTGGGACGCGACCACGTCCTGCCCGATGACGTCAAGGAGCTGGCAGTCTCCGTGCTGGCCCATCGCATCATCGTCAGTCCCGCCGCCCGTTTGCGCGACCTTGGTTCCGACCGCATCGTGCAGGAAATCGTCTACAACACGCCCGTGCCCGGCGGCGCCTTCGCCCCCGAAACGGACAGGAAAGCGGGCGGGAAGTCCAAATGAGAAGCGGGCGGATCCTGATCGCCTTGCTGATTTTGTTGGGCTCCATCGGCGCCGTCGTGACGGGCCAGGAAATCTATTCCCGCATCCTTTATCTGGGCCTGCTGCTGGTCATCGTCAGCGCGGCCTGGACCTGGCTGGTGACCCGACCGTTGGGCATCCAGCGCCATTCGCGCTCGCTGCGCGCGAACGTGGGGGATATGTTCGAAGAACACTTCGAGATTAATAATGGCAGTTTCCTGCTCAACCTGTGGATCGAAGTCCACAACCAGACCGCCATCCCCAACGCGGCTGGTTCGCGCCTGCTGACCCTGGTGGGCGCGCGCCAGAAGCGCACCTATACCGCGCGCAGTTGGCTTACCCGCCGCGGCGCGTTTCCGCTTGGGCCGACCTCGCTGACCTCAGGCGACCCCTTCGGGTTGTTCCGCATCCGACGGCAATTCTCTGCGCGCGAGTCGCTGGTGGTGCTGCCGATGATCTTCGACATCGCCAGCTTCCTCTCGCCGCCCGGGCTGCTGCCGGGCGGACAGGTGATCCGCCAGAAAGCCTCTGACGTGACCCCGCACGCCTCGGGGGTGCGCGAGTACGTGGCGGGCGACCCGATGAAACGCATCCACTGGCCCAGCACCGCCCGCCGCGGCCAGGTGATGGTCAAGGAGTTCGAGCAGGATCCGCAGGCCGAGGTCTGGCTGTTCGTGGATGCGCAGGAGGCCGTTCACTACCAAAAGGAGCGCGCGCCCGAGACCCTGAACGCCGATCCCATGTTGTTCAAGGTCGATTCGTTCCTGTTTGGGCGCCGTCCCGATTTCCACCTGCCGCCCTCCACGCTCGAATACGCCGTCACCATTTCCGCCTCGCTGGCGCATTACTTTCTCGGCCAACGCCGCGCGGTGGGACTGCTGACTTCGGGGCGCGCCTACACCATGATCCCCGCTGAACGCAGCGAGCGCCAGGAGGCCAAGATCCTCGAAACGCTGGCGTTCGTGGAGGCCGAAGGCAGTCTCTCGCTGGCGGGATTGGTGGCCGCCCAGGGACGCGGCCTGCCCCAGGGATCGAGCGCCATCCTGGTCACGCCCAGTGTCTCCTCCGAACTGCTGGCGGCCGTGGATGACCTCCAGCGCCGCCATCTGCGGCCGGTGGTGGTGCTGCTCATGGCCGAGACCTTCGGCGGTCCGCGCGGCTCCGAGCGCATCATGAACTCGCTCAGTGAACGCCGTGTGCCGACCTGCCCGATCTATTGCGACGCCGACCTGGGCGCGGCGCTGGCCAGTTTCTCGGCCACCTACAACGTACAGGATGCCCGTATATGGCAAAGACCCCCGTTACCACACTTGACCTAAACTTTCAGGGCAGGCCGCAGGCCATTGCCTCCTATTTGATCCGACATTCGAGCGGCGTCGTGCTGGTCGAAAGCGGACCTGGCTCCACGCTGCCCGCCCTGGAGGCGGACCTCGCCAAAGAGGGTTTCTCCCCCCGCGATGTGACGCACGTGCTGCTCACGCACATCCATCTCGACCATGCGGGCGCGGCGGGTTGGTTCTCGCAGCAGGGCGCGGAAATCATCGTGCATCCGGTAGGTGCGCCGCACATGCTGCACCCCGAGAAATTGATCGCCAGCGCCACGCGCATCTATGGGGAACGCATGGGCATGCTGTGGGGCGACTTCCTGCCGGTAACGGCATCCAGGCTGAGGGTGGTGGCGGATGGCGAGGAGATCGTCATCGGTGACCTGCGCTTCGTGGCGGTCAACACGCCCGGTCACGCCGAGCATCACTACGTCTACCTGTTCGAGGATCTGTGCTTCAGCGGGGACGTGGGCGGGGTGCGCATCCCGGGGTACCCCTACCTGCGCGTGCCCATGCCGCCGCCCGAACTGCACATCGAACGCTGGCGCGAGAGCATCGCGCGCATGCGCGGCCTGAATCCCGCGCGCATCGCGCCGACCCATTTCGGCATCTTCGACGATCCCGAATGGCACTTCAAGGCCGTGGAGCAGGGCTTGGACTCGGCCGCGCGCTGGCTGGAACAGGTCATGGTTAATGACCCGCCCGCCGAGGAATTGCGCCAGAGTTTCACCGAATGGATCGAAGCCGAGGGCCGCGAGATGGGGCTTTCCCCCGAGGCCACCAAAGCCTACGAACTCGCCAACCCGCTCGGCATGTCGGCGGACGGACTTTCCCGTTACTGGAAAAAAGTGCGCATGGCGCGGTAGCGCAAATTGCCAATTTGCGCTACACAATCGACGCGTTGGGCGAATTGCCAATTCGCGTTACGCTAGACAGATGTCACTCGGGAAGTGTGATGCTTGGAACGTAGCAGGAAAAAATCCTGGTGATATACTTCACAACTACATAAAGGAGAAGTCATGGAACATTTTTTGGCGATTTCTGATTTAACCCCTGACGAGACCCAGGACCTGTTGGATGTGGCCGTCAAGTTGAAGAAGCAGCACTTCGAAGGCGGGAACGGACCCCAGTTCGCGGGCAAGGTGCTTGGTATGATCTTCCAGAAGCCCAGCCTGCGCACGCGCGTTTCGTTCGACATGGCCATGCGGCACATGGGCGGCGACGCCCTCTATCTTTCCCCGAACGAGATCGGCCTCGGCAAGCGCGAAGCCATTTCGGATATTGCGCGGGTGCTCTCGGGCTACGTGCAGGTGCTGATGGCGCGCGTCTTCGATCACGCGCACGTGCTCGAACTGGCCAAGTGGTCGAGCATCCCGGTCATCAACGGTCTGAGCGATTACAACCATCCCTGTCAGGGCATGGCCGATGCGCTCACCATCCAGGAGAAGTTCGGCAAGGCCAAAGGCCTGAACGTGACCTTCGTGGGCGACGGCAATAACGTGGCCGTCTCGCTCATGCACGCCTCGGCGCAGCTCGGCTGGAACTTCACCCTGGCCAGCCCCGAGGGATACGATCTGACTCCCAAGGCCGTCGAGGTCGCGGAGAAGATCGCCGCGAAAACCGGCAGCCAGTTCAAATATCTGCGCGACCCGCACGAGGCGGTCAAGGGGGCGCACGTCATCTACACCGACACCTGGACCAGTATGGGCCAGGAGGAGGAGACCGCCAAACGCGAGAAGGTCTTCCCACCCTTCCAGGTCAACGCCCAGCTCGTGAGCGAAGCGGACAAGGACGTGATCGTGATGCACTGCCTGCCCGCCCACCGCAACCACGAGTTGACGGATGAAGTGGCGGATGGCCCACATTCGGTCATCTTCCCGCAGGCGCATAACCGCCTGCATGCGCAAAAGGCCATCCTCGCCCGTCTTCTGGGCGCAGCCTGATACCAACCAACCGTTGTGCGGGGTCCGTCGGACCCCGCACATTCATGAATCCCCTTGATATCGAAAGGTAATGAATGAATTCCAAAGACTTTATTACGATGGAAGAACAATACGGCGCCCACAACTATCATCCGCTGGATGTGGTGATCGAACGGGCGGAGGGGGTCTGGGTGTACGACGTGGACGGCAAAAAGTACCTCGACTGCCTGAGCGCCTACTCGGCGGTCAACCAGGGGCATGTGCATCCCGCCATTCTCAAGACGTTGATCGAACAGGCGGGCAAGGTCACGCTGACCTCGCGCGCCTTCCGCAACGATCAACTGCCCCTGCTGTACAAGGAACTCTCCGAGATGACCGGCTACGGGATGTCCCTGCCGATGAACTCGGGCGCGGAAGCGGTCGAGACGGCGGTCAAGCTGGCGCGCAAATGGGCCTACCAGGTCAAGGGCGTGCCGCGTCACCAGGCCGAGATCATCGTGGCCTCGGGCAACTTCCACGGCCGTACCGTGACCATCGTTTCGTTCTCGACCGAACCCCATTATCGTGATGACTTCGGTCCGTTCACGCCCGGCTTTGTCACCGTCACCTATGGCGACATCGAAGCGCTCGAAAAAGCCATCACGCCCAACACGGCGGCGGTGATGCTGGAGCCGATCCAGGGCGAGGCGGGGGTCGTCATCCCGCCCGCGGGATACCTCAAGGCAGTTTCCGAACTTTGCAAAAAGAATAACGTCCTGTTCATTGCGGACGAGATCCAGACCGGCCTGGGACGCACGGGCAAACTGTTCGCCTCGCAGCACGAGGATGTGCGCCCGGACGTGGTTATCATCGGCAAGGCCATGGCGGGCGGTTTCTACCCCGTCTCGGCGGTGCTGGCCGATGAGCCGATCCTGGGCCTGTTCACGCCGGGCGAGCACGGTTCCACCTTCGGAGGGAATCCGCTGGCGGCGGCTGTGGCGCGCGCGGCCCTCAAGGTCATCCGTGACGAGAAGCTGGCCGAACGCGCGGCCGAACTCGGCGAATACTTTGTCGAGCAGTTGAGCGAGATCCCCAGCCCGCACATCAAGGAAGTGCGCGGACGCGGCCTGTTGATCGGCGTGGAATTGAAACCCGAGGCGGGCGGGGCGCGCCGTTTCTGCGAGCAGTTGAAGTCGCGCGGCATCCTGGCCAAGGAAACGCACGACAACGTCATCCGCTTTGCCCCGCCGCTGGTGATCGACCGGGAAACGATCGATTGGGCTTTGCCGCATATTCGCGAAGTATTGAATATGGCGTAATGTACAAGCCTGAAGGCCTCGAAGCCTTCAGGGTCATTGATGTGGAGGACTCCATGAACATAGGAATTCCAAAGGAACGACGCCCGTTCGAGTATCGCGTGGGCATGTCTCCGGCTGGCGTGGAAATTCTGACCCAGCTTGGGCACAAGGTCTACCTCGAACATGATGCGGGTGTGGGCGCAGGCTTCAGCGACCTCGAATACGAAAAGGCGGGCGCGCGCCTGGCCTACTCTCCGGACGAGGTCTTTGGCCGCGCCGATCTGCTGCTCAAGGTGGCCCGCCCGATGAAAGAGGAACTGGAATGGCTCCAGCCGGGCACTGCGCTGATGGGGCTGCTGCACCTGGCCTCGGCCCAACAGGACAAGGTGGATGTTCTGCTCAAGAAAGAGATCACGGCGCTCTCGTACGAGCAGATCCAAATGGCAGACGGATCTCTGCCGGTCCTACGCCCGTTCAGCCAGATCGGTGGCATGATGGCCGCGCAGACGGCGGCGCGCCTGCTCCAGAACAACTGGGGCGGCAAGGGTATTTTGATCGGCGGCGTGCCCGGCGTCCCGCCGGCCGAGGTGGTTATCCTGGGCGCGGGCGTGGTGGGCAGAAATGCCACGCGCGGCTTCCTGGGGTTGGGTGCGCACGTCACCGTGATCGATATCAACATCCTCGCGCTGCAACGCATCGCGGATCATTTCCCCGGCGTGGCGACGATGATGTCAACGAAGCGCAACATCGAACGCGCCACGGCCTACGCCGACGTGGTGGTGGGTGCCGTGCTGATCCCCGGCGAACGCGCCCCGATCCTGGTGTCGCGTGAGGTGGTGCGGGCCATGAAGCCGCGCTCGGTCGTGATCGATGTAAGCATCGACGAGGGCGGCTGTGTCGAGACCTCGCGCCCGACCACGCACGACCGTCCCACTTATGTCGAGGAAGGCATCCTGCACTACTGTGTGCCGAACATGCCCGGCGTGGTGGCCCGCACGGCCACGCACGCCTTCGTCAATGCGGCAATCCCATTTATCGTCGAGATTGCCGGGAAGGGTATCGAAAAAGCCATGCAAGAAAACGAAGCGATCGAGTCCTCGGTCGTGACCCATGCGGGCAAACTGCATCACATGCACCGCAGGACCGATCGCACGGAGGTGGAAGATGGGCTGGATTGATATTTACAACAGCCGCCTGACCACGGCTGAACAGGCCGTCAAAGTCATCAAAAGCAACACGCGCATCTTCCTGACGGGCAACGTCTCGGTCCCGAAGGTGCTGTTGGGCGCGCTGGTCGACTACGCCCCGAACCTCGAGAACGTTGAAATCTGCCAGGCGCTGACCATCGGCCCCGCCGACTACGTCAAGCCCGAGATGGAAGGGCACCTGCGCGTCAACACGCTGTTCATCAGCGGCAACGTCCGCAAGGCGGTGCAGGAAGGCCGCGCCGACTTTACCCCGGTGCTGCTTTCTGAATTCCCGCTGTTGTTCAAGCGCGGCATCCTGCCCATCGACGTGGCCGTGATCCACGTGTCCCTGCCTGACGAGCACGGCTTCTGCAGCCTGGGCGTGGAAGTCGGCCTGACCAAATCGGCCGCCGAGTCGGCGCGGGTCATCATCGCCGAAGTCAACGAACAGATGCCGCGTACGCTGGGTGATTCCTTCATCCACGTCAGCCGCCTGACCCACATTGTGCATACCGACTATCCGATCCCCGAGATGCTTATGGGCGAGGAAGGCGACAAGGACGTGGTCGAGAAGATCGCGGGCCACATCGCCGAGTTGATCCCCGACGGCGCCACCATGCAGATGGGCATCGGCGCGATCCCCGACGCGGTGCTGGGGTTCCTCAAGCACAAACGCGACCTGGGCATTCACAGCGAGTTGTTCTCGGACGGCATCATCGACCTGGTGGATGCGGGCGTATTCAACAATTCACGCAAGACCCTGCACGCCGGCAAGATCGTGGCGGGCTTCATCCTCGGCTCCAAGCGCCTGTACGACTGGGTCGACGACAACCCGATGATCGAACTGCATCGCACCGAATACATCAATGATCCCTTCGTGGTGGCGCAAAACGACCGCATGGTGGCCATCAACTCGGCCATCGAGGTGGATTTGACCGGCCAGGTGTGCGCCGACAGCATCGGCCCCAAGTTCTACAGCGGCGTCGGCGGCCAGTTGGACTTCATCTATGGCGCCTCGCGCTCCAAGGGCGGCGTGCCGATCATTGCCCTGCCCAGCACCACCACCCTGCGCGATGGCACGCTGGTCACGCGCATCGCGGCCATGCTCAAGCCCGGCGCGGGCGTGGTCACCAGCCGCAACCACGTCCATTACGTGGTGACGGAATACGGCGTGGCCGACCTGTACGGCAAGACCATCCGCGACCGCGCCCGCCAGTTGATCGGCATCGCGCATCCCGATTTCCGCGCCGATCTCGAAAAGCAGGCCAGGGAACTGCACTGGATGTAGCCTGGCGCAAGGAAAGGTACTTGAGCCGCGGCGCAACTTTGGCTGCGGCTCGTTGTTTATTTTGTGGAGGTTATTATGAACCGACGCACCAAGATCGTTGCCACCATCGGCCCGGCAAGTCAGAGCGAGGAATTGATCGAAAAGCTGATCCTGGCCGGCATGAACGTGGCCCGCATGAATTTCTCGCACGGCACGCACGAACAACATGCCGAGCGCATTGCCACCATCCGCAGGGTATCTGCCAGGTTGGGGGTGCCGATCGGAATCCTGCAGGATTTGCAGGGTCCCAAGATCCGCGTCGGAAACCTGCCTGCCCCGCTGCAACTGGCCGTCGGGGAACTGGTCTGCCTGTATGCCGCCGAGGAGGCCGCCCCGGCCTGTACGAATCAGCTCATCCCGGTGGATTTCCCCGAACTGTTTGACTCGGTGCGTGTCGATGACCGCCTCCTGCTCGACGACGGACGACTGGCCTTCGTAGTGCTCAGCGTCGAGCGGCACACGCTGATGGCGAAGGTCGTCGTCGGCGGGACGCTTTCCTCGCACAAGGGCATCAACCTGCCGGGCGTGAAGATCCGTGTGGCGGGCTTCACGTCCAAGGACGAGGCGGACCTGGCCTTCGGCCTCCAGCAGGGTGTGGATGCGGTGGCCATTTCTTTTGTCCGTTCCGCGGATGACGTGCTGAAGGTGCGCACGGCGATGAAGCGCTTGAAGGTATCCAACCGCACGCCGCTGTTGATCGCCAAGCTCGAAAAGCCCGAGGTCTTCAAGGAACTCGACCGCGTGCTGGAGATCGTGGATGGGGTGATGGTGGCGCGCGGCGACCTGGGCGTGGAGATGCCGCCCGAAACCGTGCCGGTCATGCAGAAGCGCATCATCCAGGCCGCCAATGCGCGTGCGCGGCTGGTCATCACCGCCACGCAGATGCTCGAGTCGATGATCCACAATCCGCTGCCCACGCGCGCCGAAGCCTCGGATGTGGCCAACGCTATCTTCGACGGCACGGATGCGGTCATGCTCTCTGCCGAGTCGGCCTCGGGCGAGTACCCCGTCGAGGCAGTGACCATGATGGGACGCATCGCCGTCGAAGCCGAGTCGCATTTCAAGGAGTGGGGCACGCAGTATCCGCTCACCTCTCTGGGCGAGAGCGACGCCGCCTCGATGTCGCGCGCGGCCTTTGAGATCGCCCGCGACCGCGATGTGGCGGCGATTGCCGTCTTTACCATGCAGGGACGCAGCGCCGTGCTCATTTCCAAGACCCATCCCAGCGTGCCGATCCTGGCCTTCACTCCCGATGAGTTTACCTATCGCCGCGTGGCTTTTCAGTGGGGAGTGGTGCCGCACCTGGTGCCGTTCGCCAACACGGTGGAGGATATGCTCCAGTACGTGGATACGGCGCTGCTGGAGGGCGGCAAGGTCCAGTCGGGACAACAGGTGGTGCTGGTCTGCGGCTTTCCCGTGGGGGCGCTGCGCGCGCCCAACATGGCGTTGCTGCATACCGTGGGCGGCGACGTGCCCGTCCGAAACGATCTGGACTCGAATTAATTTGAAAATGTTACATTTCAACCCCCTTTTCCACAAATCGTGGCGGTCGATAGCCAATCGATTTCGAACCGCCAAGACCGCCAAGAAAACCTTAGCTAGACTTTATCCGTTTGATACGCTCAGAAAGGTATGAGAAGGGCGAGAGTAGCGGTAAATGGAGCGAAGGCGCAGCACTTTTCGGATTTCGCCATAAAACTGTGATGTTTGAAAATGGAGTTGAGAGAATAAAGTTTGCTTCACAATTGCCAGACCATGCCCACGAAGAACAGCCAGAAGACCCAGGCACCGAGAGCGCGACGGCGTTCCCAATATTGTCCGATGCTGATTACTTGCCCGTTTTCAAAACCGGCTTGGCGAGCGGCTTCGGGATGGCTACGAAAATAATCTCGTAGCCCATCTGCCATGCGCTTTGTATATATGCCATCATCAGGATGCTTTCGTCGGAATACCGTATTTTGGGACCCCCGCCGAGACTGCTTTGGCAAGCGGGGGGCGAGGGATAGGTTCACTGCCCAATGGGCAATCTGCATGGCATGGGTTGTTTGCAGAAACTCGGTAGGCGTCACCCACAGCCGTTTTCCCAAGCGTGCGGGCAGGTTATCCAAGCCTGTCTTGGCAGGTGGCAAAAAGGGGGGTGCAGTTTTTGAAAGTACTGTACAATTTGTCATGGGTGACTCTCTTGGTTGTAGTGGTCTGGATAACCAATTCTACTTCCACCAGAGACCCTCTCTTTCAAAACCAATTACCGAATCCTCTCAATAGGAATAACCTACCGCACCCTGGAGGAGCCATGACCGAATTACTGTATCAGACCGATGCAACTCTGCGCGAATTCGACGCCCGTGTCACTGCCGTGGATGCTGAGGCGCGCAGCGTGGTGCTGGACCGTTCAGCGTTCTACCCGGGCGGAGGCGGCCAGCCCTGCGACTTTGGCGCGCTCAATGTGAATGGAGTGGATTATCCCATCGGGAAGGTGAAAAAGCAGGGCGCGGATGTGTTCCACTTTTTGGGCGGGGCGGCTCCGCTGCCAGCAGTGGGCGCCGCCGCCCACGGGACCCTGGACTGGTCCCGCCGCCACCAGTTGATGCGCACCCATACGGCACTGCACGTGCTGTGCGGGACGGTCTTCCGCGATTATGGCGCGCTGGTAACGGGCGGCGACATGGATCCGCTCAAGGGCCGCATGGATTTCGAGTTTGCGACCATGCGCGGGGAATTGGTGCGCGAGATCGAGGCGGCGGTGAACAGGGAAATCGCCGCCGCGCGTGAAGTTCGCGTCAACAGCCTGCCGCGCGAGGAGGCCTTCCAGATCCCCGACCTGATCCGCACCAAGATCAACCTGCTGCCCGAGGGCATCGCCTTCGTCCGCACCGTGGAGATCGTGGGTCTCGACCTGCAAGCCGACGGCGGCACGCACGTGGCGAACACCAGCGAAGTCGGCTCGGTGCGCGTGGTGGATTACAAGAGCAAGGGCGCGATCAACAAGCGCATTTATATCGAGATTTCGTAGTATTTTCCACGAAGGGCACGAAGAAAATCAAACGCACCCCGATTGGGGTGCGTTTTTTACAGGGCAGGGGCAAATTACCAATTTGCCCTGTGAGTTTTCCCTACGACAATGTCACCTGTCCGCAGTACTCGCACTTGTCCATGCCGAGTTCGAGGGTGCCGCCGCAGTTGGGGCACTTGAAGGTCTCGACGCGGATCTGGAAGCCTGCCGTTTTGAAGGCGGTTTCGTTTTCTGCTAGGTCGGCGCGCAGGCGCTTGAGACGCGCCAGGTAGGATTCGCCCGTCATTTCGCCCGATTTGCGCAGGCGCTCCACGTCGGCAATGGATTCCTTCAGCATGCGACGCTCGGCTTCGAGCGATTCCCTGCTTTTGTCCTGGAAGGAGACCTTCAACTCAGGTTTGGGCGGGATGGAGGCCAGGATGGCGGCGATGACCAGCATGACCGCCGAGACGATCAGTCCCACCAGCAGCGGCACGAACTTGAACCCTGGGATGGAACTGAAATTGACCTTGGTCACCTCGACCTGGTTGTAGTCGGCGATGACCACGTAGCGTTCGCCGCCCAGTTTGCCGATGTCGATGCGGGTGATGCCGCTCGAGTGGGACGGCAGATTGTTGCGCGTTCCGTCTTCTGTGAAGATGGCAACCTTGCCCAAATCATCCCCGAGCACGGCCTCCTCTTTGCCGTCTTCGTTGATATCCAGGCCCGAGATTTCCGTCACCTTGTCCGAGAGCGACCCCGTCCACAGTTGATGGGCGGTGACGCCGTCGAAGGAGAAGGCCCACACGCCGCCCTCCTTGCCGCCGACGACGATCTCACGCGAGGACGGGTCGCCGTTCAATTCCACGGTGCGGACTTCGCTGACGGCCTGCCCGAGCGACTGATTAAAGAGAACCGAGCCGTCCACGGCGCTGTAAATGAAAAATGCGCCATACTCGCCGCCCGTGATGACCTCGCTGTTGCCGTCGCCGTTCAGGTCGAAGGCCCTCATGCGGCGCAGCTGTTCCTGCCTGATCTGCCAGATAACATTTCCCTGTTCATCGATGACCGCCACGGTGCCATCGTGCGACGCGACGGCCACGTGCATCTGGCCGCCGACCAAGGCATCGTCCATGCCGCGGATTTCCTCGCTCGAAAAAACGTTTTGCCACGTGGTCTGACCGTTCGTGCCCACGGACAGCAGGGCGCCGCTTGAATCGCCGAGCACGATCTGCGGGCCTGACGGGAAGCGGATCACGGCATTGCGGGCGGGCGTCCCAATGGAAAGAGACTTCGCGATGGTCTGCGCCTGGCCCTTGCTGATGACGTCCACCGCCGACCCTGCGCCGCTGTGATAGACGATGATGTCCTCCACGCCGTCGTTGTTCACATCGCCGAGGGTGGTCTTGGGAGTGGAATAATCGAAATTCCACAGGATATTGCCCGCGCCGTCGAACACGCTGACGTTCGACGTGTTTTGGATGAACAATTCATCCTGTCCGTCGCCCGTCAGATCGATGACCTTCATGCTTTCCGCGGTGTTATACGGCTGCGACCAGGCGCTGCTGCTGCCAAATTTTTCCGCCGCCACCAGGCCGCCGAAGGCGAACACCGCAGCCACGGCCATGACGAGACAACTCATGATAATGGCAACTACAAAGGGGATGATCTTTTTGCTCATTTATGCGGCCTTTCGTTGTAAAAGGGAATAGGCGGATTGGATGACGCCCAGGATGTTCTCGTGTTCCACTTCTTCGAAGGGAGAACTGGCGGCCAGGTTGATTATCCCGCCCTCGGTGCTCAAGGCGGTGACGGTGTACTTGCCGATGTTCTGCCCTGCGCTAAGCGTGGACGAGCTCCCGATCTGGTACATCTCGGGGTTGACCACGATGCGCACCTTGAGATCCTGCATCGTGCCCTTGAACTTCTCGGGTTTCATTTTGTACTTGCCGCTGATGCGGCTGCGCTTGGTGTACGAGGCGCGTTTCTTGGATTTTTGCACCGCCGAAATACGGATCACGTTCCCGTCATACAACTTGGCCTTGAGCGCCAGCCACTCGTCGCGATAATAGTTGGTGGTGCGGTTCTGCGTGTCCTTGGCCGAACGCGCCACCTTGGTCGGGAGCATGGAACCCGTCAGGTCGAGGTGACCTAGAAAGGTGGAACCAGGCCGCAGGTCGTCGCGCAGGGTGTAGAGGATGTGCTTCAGGCCCTCGTAGCGGGGGGAGAAATCCAGCGAGTCGCTGCGGCGAATGCTGCGCGCCATCACGATGGCCGCGATCCACAAGATCAGCCCGCCCGCCGAAAAGACCAGCGAGAAATATCCCAGCAGGATCAACAGGCCGTCGATCAGCGCCAGGCCGATGCCCGCGAAGAAGATCAGCATTGGAATCCAGCGCCACTTGTCGCCCGCCGTCTCGGTGCGCTGCACTTCGGCTTTCAGCCTGTTCATCCCCTGCAGGATCGACATGGGTTTGTCGGCCAGGGAGATGTACAGCGGGGCGTAATTCTTTTTCCCAATGGCGCCCGCGGCGGGAACCTTTTTCCGCGCAGTGTTCAGTAAATAAAAGAAGATGACCAGAACTACGATGGCTGCGATGCCGCCGCCGCATAGCAAGACTTCCATGCTCTCTCCTTTGGCATTCCTTCGGCAGTGTCATTCTGAGCGCAGCGAAGAATCTCGTTCTTGGTCTTCGCTTCACCAGGAAGTCACAACAAAAGGTTTCCTGACTTATACCGCACTCGGTTGAAAATTGAGCTTTTTTAATGGATGGAAAACGCAATTTTCAACCGTGGGTATTATATAATCTGTTCGATGCCTAAAATACTTTATACAGCCTTTGATATTGTACCAAGCCCCAAGGGGGCCTCGACGCATATTTTGCACAATATTCACGGCCTCGTCAACGGCGGTTTCGATGTGCATCTTATCACGCCCAATGACGGCCTTCTACCCACCGTTGATACTATTGCGGGCGCGCGCGTCACGCGTGTCTCGCAGGATGCCAGCCAGAACTTCCTGGCGCGCGCCGTGCATTTCGGGCAGGCCGTCGCGGCGCATGTGGCCATTCACCCCGATTACGACCTTGTCCATTACCGCAATGTGTGGGATGGCTTTCACCTGGCGGGGCAGAAGAAACGCCACGGTTACAAAACCCTCTTCGAAGTCAACGGCCTGCCCTCCATTGAGTTGAAATATCACTACCCTGGCCTGGATGCGGCCCTGCTGGCCAAGATCAAGGAACAGGAAATTGCGACGCTGCACTTAAGCGACGGGATCATCTGCCCCTCACGTGTGACCCGTGACTACATCGCCTCGCTCGGCCTGGACCGAAGCCTGGTGACCGTCATCCCAAACGGAGTCAGCCCCTCGGACTTTTGTCCCTCGCCCCTGCCTGCCCGCGACGGGCGCGTCCCCACACTGCTCTACATCGGCACCCTGGCCGACTGGCAGGGACTGGATGTGGTGGTCAAGGCTATGCCGAAAATCCTGGAGAAGCAGCCTGTCCAGTTGCGCATCATCGGGCGCGGACGCTCCCGTCAGCGCAAGCTGCTGGCCAAGCAAATCCGCAAATTGGGCGTCGAGGAGCATGTCATCGTCCAGCCCGCGGTGCCGCACCACGAGATCCCCGCGCTGATCGCCGAAGCAGACATCTGCGTCGCCCCGCTGGGACTCAACGACCGCAACGTGACGCAGGGCGCCTGTCCGATCAAGCTGCTGGAGTACATGGCCGCCGCGCGTCCGCTGCTGGCCTCGAACATGCCCATCGTGCGCGAACTGGTGCGCGAAGACGTGGACGCCTTGCTGTTCTCGCCCAATGACCCTGATGATCTGGCGCGTCAGATCGTGACTTTGCTGAACGACTTCGAGCTTTCGCAGCGCCTGGCGCAATCCGCCTCCGAGCGCGCGTTGACAAAGTTCACCTGGCGTGAGTCGCAGAAAAAATTGTTGAGGGTGTACGAGAAGTTAATAGAAACGTAGGTTACGCCTTTGGCGTGACGGTTGGGCGCGATGACGTTGCGCGAGATATTATCTCGTGCTACAAGGACATGACTACTTTTGATGTGATGATTTTCGAAAGTGTAGAAGTGACGTTATAAGAAGTATCACTGAGCCAATGGATACCATAATTAGACCGAAGTGAATTGCAGGTGCGCCGACTATCCCGCCTGCCTTGGAACGCTTTATTAACACAATACAAATCTGGAAAGCAGAATCCAATACGAGAGCACCACCAATTGCAATAGCCCACTTTTGTTTTCCTTCAATAAACCTGTTGTATAAGTGTTCTCGCCGTAGTGGACTGCAGTGGGAACGCCGCCTAGAATAAGGTAAATTTGTGACTTTCGCAAGAAGCTTAAGAAAAGCTGGCGGTCTGAATATCAAAATAAACAGGACCGTACATAAAAGTAAAACCAAAACGCCACCATTATCTTCAAATTTAGGGAAGACACGCACCCCAATTGTCCAGTAGTAGAGGAAATCGCCCTCCCCCTGCCAGGGTAAGAAACATCCCAACGCTGTGAGAACCAAACCAACAATATACGATCTTTTTATATGGATGGGCATTAATGTCTCTTTGGTTATTTTGTGGATGGCGGGTTAAGACCACGTTGTAAGCGTGACCTACTTTCTTTCAATGGAGATCGTCTCGCAGACATATTCTGCGGGACGATCTCCATTAAGGTTGGACGAGGATCTACTGAATATTTCTCACCGCCACGCGCTGTTCGGGGACCTTGTATCCAGCCTCGGCGCCGACCTCGACGATGGCTTTGTTGGTATCGAAGTAGACCTGCCAGTAGTGGTCATTGTGGCAATTGGGCTGGACGGCCAGCAAAGCGCCGCGTTCGTTGAAGGTCAGGATGTGTACTTCAGCAGCGGGCTTGGTCAGCACGTTGGGGATGGTATTCACCTTTTCGAGCAGGCGCTGGATCGCGTCGGACGGGTTGACATCGTGGGCGATCTGCGCGGTCAGGTCCACGCGGCGGAATGGGTTGGTCGAGTAGTTCTGGATGTTGCCTGAGAAGATGGTGTTATTTCCTACAAATACGCGGATATTGTCGGCCGTGTCCAGGGTGGTGGCGAACAGGCCGACCTCGACGACGGTACCCGTGACGCCGCCCGCCGAGATCATTTCCCCGACCTTGAATGGGCGCAAAAAGACGAGGAAGACTCCTGCTGCAAAGTTGGCGAGCAAGCCTGCCCAGGCCGCGCCGATGGCGATGCCTGCCGCGGCCAGCAGCGCGGCAAAGGAGGTCGTCTCGATGCCCAGCATGCCCAGGATGGCGACCACCAAAAGGATGCGCAGCCCGACGACAACCCCGCCCTCGGCATATTTGGTGAGGGTTGCGTCCGTCTTGCGGCGGTTGAGGGCGGCACTGACTGCTTTGCCTGCCAGGTTGATGACCCATCCGCCCACGATCCAGAGCGCGATGACGCCGATCAGTTTCCACCCAAGCGGAACGAGATATGTGTTAACGAGCTGCGAGATGTCGATGACCATGCTGTATTCTCCAGGCGATAGTATGTTTTTCGAACTGCGTTACGAGCATGTATTTTAATGCAGAGATCGAAAAAATGTCCCCTCCTGCGCCTGGGTGGAAATATTCGATTTCGCGGAACGGATGGCCCGCGCCTGACTATCGGCCGAGATTCTCGATCAACTCCACCAGGTGCGGATCGTTGCCGCCGCCGCGAATATACCCGCCTTCATCGTATTCCTTGTCGTAGATGAACCAGAGCAGGCCCGCAATGTCAGGGTCCTCCTGGAGGAGGGCATACATCTCGGTCAGATAGCAATCTTTGGGCGGCTGGCCGTCCTTCAATTGGGCGTCGCCTGCCACCAGGATGGGTTTTCCAAATTGTTTGGCCCAGCCGATGGATGAAACGGAATTGCCCTGATACAGCCACTCCCTGATCTCGTCCCGATCACATGAGACTTCATCCAGGCCCAATTCCACTGCAAAGAAATAGGGGTCCAGGATGACCAGGTCCAGTTGTGCGGGCGGGTCGTAATGCGAACCCGCCGCAGTTGTCGGCTCCCAGGCCTGGGCGAAGGTAATGGCGCCCAGCTTGTCAGGGAAGACCTGTTTGAATTCAGCCACGTACCGATCCAGAAAATCCTGGTCGAGGTAGATATTCCTGTGCATGGCAGGCTCGTCCGCCAGGTAGAAAATATCCACCTGATTGTAGACACCCGCTGTCAGCAGTTCATCCTTCAAGCCTTGCATGTATTGTCTGTAGGCCTGAAAGAATTTATTTCGATACTCGGGAATTTCCTGGTCATACCAGAGTGCGCCATCCACGCCGGGCAACTGCCTGCCCTCGTTTTTCCAGAGCAGATCGAGAATGGCGCTTTCATTGAAAAGGAAGATGATATTCTCGAACCCCCGCCCTTCGAGGATCTGTACCTGCACGGGCAGGACGGCAAAGCCCGTATTGGTGTAGGTGCGGATGCGCGCGAGGTCCGCGCTTTCGGCGGTGTATCCAACGTAGATCCACCCATAATAGGTGAAAGGCGGTTCTACTGGCGCGAGAGGTTCGGGCGGGACCGTGGGCTGGCAGGCTGTGATGGACAGGATCAGAATGAACAGCAATGCGGCAAGGCTGGTATTCGTTTGCATGGTTGGAATACAAACAAACAGGCAAAAAGGTTGCATTCCTTTTCGCCTGTTGTTGAATGGCTTTTGGCTGTTGCGCCGTTTAATTTGCGAAGCGTGAGATCAGATATTCCAGGTAGCGTGATTTGACCTGCTGGCTGGCCAGGCCGCGCTTGACGGGCGGCAGGCGCAGGATGACTCCCAGCACGGCGGCCATGGCGCGATGATTCCACATCACGCGGTTGTCGAAGATCAAGTCCTCGAGTCCGCCGCGTTCGACGGCCATCATCACCACGCGATGCACCGAGTTGACGGGGGTGATCACCCGTTGGGCGCGTTCATGCAGGGACAGCCCGTCGCGCGAACAGGCGCGGACACACACGCCGCAGCCCAGGCAGATGTCCGCGTCGAGTTTGGCCTTCTTCATTTTTGGATGCTGCGGATCGTTGGCCGAGACCAGCGTCATGGCCTCCACGGGGCAGGCAGTGACGCATTTCCCGCAGCCGTTGCATTGGGCTTCATCCACGACGGGCAGGAAGTTGGAGGTGTGGATCGGATTCAAAATGCCGAACTTGCGCGCGGCGATCAGGGCCTCGCAGCAGCACCCGCAGCAATTGCAGATGAAGCTGACGCTTTTCTGCACATTCTCCCCGAACTGCACCAGTCCGCGCTCATGCGCCTGTTGCAGCAAATCCATGCCTTCCCTGACGTCGATCAGGCGGGCGTACTCATGGCGGGTCAGGGATTGGGCCGTGCCGTTGAAGGTCATACAGATGTCCAGGGGTGCATCGCAGTTGCGGCCCATGTGCTGCATCTTGTGGCGGCAGTAGCACACGCCCACCCCGCGGTGGCTGGCGGTTTGGATGATCTCGCTGGCGCGTTCGTAGTCCAGCACGTGCAGGGCATTGTCCGCGGAGAGCATCGGCTCCTGGACGAAAACCCGTCCCAACTGTGTCTCGCCGCCGACAAACAGGGCGCGGATGAATTCCTCCTCCACGTTGAGATATTGATAGAACATCTCACTCAACACCTTCTGGTCGACATCGCCGCGCAGGCGCATCAAGGAAAATTCGAAGAAGCCCGCCATCGGCGGCGGCAGAACGTAGGTGGTCTGGCCGTGCTGTTCCATATCCAACAAAATCGCGCGGCTGGACAATTCATCCAGCACCTGGCGCGCCTCAGTCAGGTTCATCTTCCATATGCGGCTGGCCTTCTCGGCGGTAAAGGGCTTGATTGGCAGCAGGGCGACCAACCCCGCCTCGCGTTCGCTGAATAGGATTTGCAGAATCTTGTACAAACTGTCTGAGGACGGCGCTCCCTGTGGGAAGCGGTTCAAACGCTCGACCAGTTCGGTGTAACCAGATTTCAAGGTAGTGTGCGACATGTCGGCCTGCCTGGGTGTGAGATAAGGATGCTGGCCCTACTATAGTGAAATTTTTTCGCAAGAGCAACGTTCTTTCATCCCGAATGGTGGTGATGATTATCCCTTTGTGTCTGGTTAAACAGAAACGCCCCTCGATTTGACCGAGGGGCGTGCGATCTATATTTTCGCGAGAATTTCCGCTTTCTTCGTTTCGAATTCCTGCTGGGTGATCAGGCCTGCGGTCATCATCTCCGTCAGCTTTTCCAGCCTGGCCCTCAGATCGTCCTGGGCGGCCATCGGGTGGGCGCGGACCCCCTCCGCCTGGAGGGTCTCCATGACGCCTTGTCCGTTTGCCGCTTCCCCACGGGCGACCTTCTGCGCGAAGTTGGCTACCGCCACCTGGGCGCGTGCCAGGTTGGAGGCGTTCGACCCGGGGCGGGATGTCTCTGCCAGCACAGCCACATTGTCGGGGTTGCCGCGCGCGACCCGCACCTGGACGATGTAGCCAGGCTCCAGCCGCATGGCATTCATCACATCCTCCATGTAGCGGATTTCGGTCTCGTATGGAGCGCCCACCGCGGGATGAACCTCCAGCTTTAGGATGATCTCCTGCGCAATGAGGGATCGGTTCGAGCCGTAGGCGGCTCCCTTCCCGGCCCGTTTTGACAGGATGACGGCTTCGGCGGGCGCGCCCGTGGATTTGACCACAGCGCGGGAAATGTATGGAAAGGCGATTGCCAGTCCGATGACTACAAAGATCGCGACCAAAAGCAGGGGAATGCCAACCAGGATGAGGGTGTCCATGCAATCTCTTTTCAGGGAGGGTGATATGCGAATTCTACAGGTTTTGCACACCCAGCGCATGGCCCATTGGTCTTGAATGAAACAACGCCCGGACTGGCCTGGGCGTTGTTCGGGAAAGCGGATGCCTTATGGAACTGCGTTTACCAAATTCAAGATTTTTTCCGCAAGGACTTCGGGGTTGACCGGCTTGGAGAGGAAGTCCGCCGCACCGGCATTCAAGGTATCGCGCTGGCTGCCTGCGTCGTTCAGCGCGGAAACGATGATGATGGGAATGTGCTTGAGTTCGGGGATGGCCTTGAAGATCTTGCAAAGCTGGATGCCGTTGATCTCGGGCATCAGGATGTCCATCAGGATGATATCGGGTTGGACGGCGTGGGCCTGTTCGACGGCCTTGACGCTGTTGTTGACCGAGGCAGGCTGATGACCTTTCATCATTACGATTTTTTCCAACAGGTTGGTGGTTTCCCTGTCGTCGTCAACAATCAGGATTTTTGCCATGTAAAAACTCCACTTGATGTTTATTGATAATATTGACCTTAATCATACGACTAAAGGTACTTTAAGACAAGACATTCCCGTCCCCTGCCTGCTGATCCCGGGAGCGCCTCCATTCGTACAGGCCCAGGGAGACGGCCAGCACAGCCCAGGCGCCGACCTGGTCGAGAGGAAACTTTTCCATGAAAAGCGAAGCGTCTCCGCGATAGGCGCCCAGGAAAAGCTGCCAGCCAGCCGTCAGCGCGATGAAGGTCAGGAAGAGCAGGCCCGGGCGCGGAGTCGGCTTGAGGGTCCAGACCAGCCCGAAGGTCAGGAGCGCAGCGAGACTCTCGTATATCTGGGTGGGGTGACGGTCCGCATTCCACAGGGGAATCGCCCAGGGCAGGTCGGTCGGCCTGCCGTAGGCGGTGCCCGCCGCCAGATGGCTTAATCCGAGCGCGACCGCCAGGACGGCCAGGAAGGGCGTCAGGGCGTCGAGTGTGTTCCACAACTCCAGCTTTTGGCGCCGCCCGTAGACCAGCATGGTCAGCACGGCCGCGACACCCCCGCCGAAGGGATCGAAGAGACTTACGCCGATGTCGAACAGGCTGAGCGGACTCTTGACGAAGGCCGCGAGGTGACTCAGGGCGTAGTAGAGACGTCCGCCCAGAATGAAGGCGACCAGCCCATAGAAGATCAGGTTGCCGAGCGCCTCGGCGCTGACCTGGTGGCGGGCGGCGCGTTTTTCAGCCAGGCTTTGTCCCAGCCAGACGGCGGCCACCAGCAGGATCAAATGGCGCGGCGGGGTGAACAAGCTGCGGAAGAGTTCGATCATTTGAGGAGTTCCTCGATGCGGGCATACAACAGGGCTTCAGACATCGGGCCGCTGACCACGTAGCGGATGACGCCCTCGCGGTCGATGAAATAACTGGAGGGCAGGGAGCGCAATTGATATGTCGAGGATACCTGTCCCGTCTCGTCGAGCAGGATGGGGAAGGTCAAGCCGTAGTCCGCGACGAAGGGCGCAACGGCAGACAACTCATCCTGGACGGTTGAGTTGATCCCCAGCACGACCAGACCCTGATCCTGGTATTCCGCATAAACCTTTTGGATGGCAGGCATCTCGGCGCGGCAGGGTGGGCACCAGGTAGCCCACAGGTTGACGAGCACGACCTGCCCGTGCAGGTCGGACAGGCGGTAGGACTGGCCATCGAGGGATTGCAGGCTGAAATCGGGGGCGCTGAATCCCACCTGGGGCGCGGCGGCGGTGTCCGAATCGGCTGGGTTGGCGCTGATGCCGATCCAGGCCAGGCCTGCGATGAGGATCACGATAAAGAGAATGCGGCGTAGGGTTGGTTGCATGGCTGGGGTTTTACTCGCTGGGAATGAACGTTCCTGTTGGATGCAGGGGAAGGGAAAAGTGTCAGGCGAAATTTTATTGCATTCATTTTCCTTTTCGGCTACACTGATACAAAAGAAGACCCTTGCGAAGGTTTGGAATTCGAAAGTCTTTTTGTCGTTGAAGGCAGGAAATGATCAGAGCCATCTGCCCTGACTGCCTTAACCTTCGCAAGGATATTGCCACAGGTTAATCTTACTATGCTTTTCACTGACTCCGTCTACGTTGGGATCGACCCCGCCTCGGGGCGCAAGGCCTTCACCTATGCCGCGCTGGACCGCGACCTGAACCTGGTCACGCTGGCCGACGGCGAGATGGAGGATCTGACGGCTTTCCTGGGTGCGCAGCGTTCGGCCGTGCTGGCCGTCTCGGCGCCCTCGAAGCCCAATCTCGGGCTGGTGCGCAGGAGGCTCGAAAGCCAGAGCCTGACGCCCGCGCTGCATTTGCGCGGTGCGGATTTGCGCGTAGCCGAGTATGACCTGCGCGAGCGCGGCATCAGCGTGACGGGTACGCCCGGGCGCGCCGAATCCTGCGCTTCGTGGATGCAGTCGGGATTTGCCTTGTATGCAAAATTATCCAGGCTGGGATTCGAGACCTATCCACAGGAGGGGGCGGCCTATCAGATGCTCGAAACCAATCCCCACGCCTGCTTCTGCGTCCTGCTCGATCAGGTGCCCCTGTCGAAGCCGACCCTGGAGGGACGCCTGCAGCGCCAACTGGTTCTGCACGAGCATGGGGTGCGCGTCAAGGATCCGATGGATTTCTTCGAGGAAATCACGCGCTTCAAGCTGATGAAGGGCAACCTGCCCCTTGACCTGGTCTACGCTGCCGACATGCTGGACGTGATCGTGGCGGCTTATACCGCCTGGTTGGCGGCCCATCGTCCCGAGCAAATCGTCCACGTGGGCGACCCGTCCGAGGGGCAGGTCGTGCTTCCAGGCCATTTGAAGGAAAAGTATTAGCAGCTTGCTCCCGCTGGATTTGCAATCCAGTGGCCTGGGTTCATGAAGAGGCCGACGATACCAATTCATCGGCCAACGCCCGCAGGGATTCCCGTTTGCGGGATTTTTTTGTGCAGAATGTCACCATTCTTCTACAATGGTAAAATGTACCCACCCTATTTTTTGGATTGATTATGACTTCCGACCTTCAAAACCGCTGTATCAATACGCTGCGCTTTCTCTCCGCCGACGGCGTCCAAAAAGCCAACTCGGGTCACCCCGGGCTTCCGATGGGCACCTCGGCCATTGCCTACACCCTGTGGACGCGCCACCTGCGCCACAATCCGCGCAACCCCAAGTGGGCGGGCCGCGACCGTTTCATCCTCTCAGGCGGACATGGCTCGATGCTGCTGTATTCCCTGTTGCATCTCACAGGCTACGACGTCTCGTTGGATGACCTCCAGAACTTCCGCCAGTGGGGCAGTATCACGCCCGGGCATCCCGAATACGGCCTGACCCCTGGCGTGGAGATGACCACAGGTCCGCTCGGACAAGGATTTGCCACGGGCGTGGGCATGGCCATCGCCGCCTCGCACCTGGCCGCGGAGTTCAACCGTCCTGGCTATGAGTTGATCGACCCGTTCATCTATGCCATCGTCACCGACGGCGACCTGATGGAGGGCGTCTCGTCCGAGGCCGCTTCGCTGGCGGGACATCTCTCGCTCGGCCGTATGATCTATCTCTACGATGATAATCACATTTCGATTGACGGCTCGACCGACCTGTCCTTCACCGAAGACCGCGCCCTGCGCTTCGAGGCCTATGGCTGGCACGTGCAGAAGGTGGCTGACGGCAACGATGTGGACGCCATCGACGCTGCCGTCCAGGCCGCCAAGGCCGACCCGCGTCCGTCCATCATTATGTGCCGCACCACCATCGGTTTTGGGTCGCCGAATCGCCAGGGCACCTCGAAAGTCCACGGCGAGCCGTTGGGCGACGAGGAATTGGCGCTGGCCAAACAGAACCTGGACTGGCCGACCGAGCCGCGCTTCTTCATCCCCGAGGATGCGCTGGACTTCTTCCGCCAGGCGGTGACGCGCGGCATCAAAGCGGAGGACGAGTGGAAGCTGCGCTTCGAAGCCTATCGCCGCATCCATCCCGACTTGGGCAGGGAATTGGAACGCCGCCTCAATGGACAATTGCCGCAGGATTGGCTCTCGGCCCTGCCGACTTTCCCCGCCGACCCGAAAGGCATGGCCACCCGCGCCTCCTCGGGCAAGGTGCTCAACGCGCTGGCCGCGAAACTGCCCGAACTGTTGGGCGGTTCTGCCGACCTGGCCCCGTCCAACAACACCAAGCTGGACGGTTACCCTGCTTTCCAAAAAGCCACGCCCGAGGGACGCAACTTCCACTTCGGCGTGCGCGAACATGCCATGGCCGCCGCGCTGAACGGCATGGCCGTCTTCGGCGGGCTGATCCCCTACGGCGGCACCTTCCTGGTCTTCTCCGATTACAACCGTCCCGCCATCCGCGTGGCGGCGCTCTCGCACATCCCCTCGATCTTCGTCTTCACACATGACTCGATTGGCCTGGGTGAGGATGGCCCGACGCACCAGCCTGTGGAACACCTCGTGGCCCTGCGCGCCATCCCCAACCTGACCGTCATCCGCCCCGCCGACGCGAACGAAGTCGCCGCGGCCTGGAAGGTTGCCATCGAAAACCGCCACGGGCCGACCGTGCTGGCGCTCACCCGTCAAAATGTGCCGACCTTCGAGCCTTCGACCCTTCCCACCGTGGAAAAGGGCGCGTATGTGCTGAAGGACTTCGGCGAAAATCCGCAGTTGATCCTGATGGCCTCAGGCTCGGAAGTTGGCCTGATCTACGCCGCCGCCGAGAAGCTGGCCGCGGAAGGACTCGCCGTTCGCGTGGTGTCGTTCCCATCGTGGGAACTGTTCGAGAAACAGGATCAGGCCTATCGCGAGTCCGTGCTGCCGAAAGCGATCCAGGCGCGGCTGGCCGTCGAAGCAGGAGTCGGCCTCGGCTGGGAGCGCTACGCGTCCTCCGTTATCTGCATGACCTCCTATGGCGCCTCCGCCCCGGCAAAGACCCTGTTCGAGAAATTCGGTTTTACCGTCGAGAACGTGATCGCCAAGGCGAAGGCCATTGTAAGCGCTTAAGGTCATGGCGCAGACGGTGAAGAACGGAATCAGAAAACGATATCGATATGACTGAAACAGTCTCAGGGATTTTGATCATCCTGCTCGGGCTGCTGACCATGATCGGCTCGGTCTTGAATTGGGGATTGGTAACGCGCCCAGGCAAGTTGTTGAATATTCTGCTCGGCGACATGGTTGCGCGGACGATTTACTTCGTGATCGGCATCCTTCTGCTGGTTTTGGGCGTTGACATGGCGTTTGGGCTGCATTGGATTGTGCAATGAGGAAAAATGAAAATTGCTATTGCCGGTGACCATGCGGGCTTCCCGCTGAAAGCGACCGTGATCGAGGCCGTGCGCGCCGCGGGTCATGAAGCCATCGACCTGGGCACGGATTCCACCGCCAGTGTGGACTTTCCCGATTTTGCCGAGAAGGTCGGGCGCGCCATCCAAAGCGGTCAGGCCGAACGCGGAATCTTGGTCTGCGGCTCGGGCATCGGCGCATGCATTGCGGCCAACAAGATGAAGGGCGTCTACGCCTCGATCTGCCATGACACCTATTCTGCCATGCAGGGCGTCCTGCACGATGACATGAACGTGCTTTGCCTCGGCGGCCGCGTGATCGGCCCCGAACTGGTCAAGGTGCTGGTGCCTGCGTTTTTGAATACGGAATATGAGGGCGACAAACCAGGCGGTGAACGCCTGGCGCGGCGCGTGGCGAAGATCCATAAACTGGAAGAAGGAAAAACGTTGGAAGGTTAAAAGGTTAAGAAGTTTGCAGGTTGATTCTTGAATCTACAAACTTTCCAACCTTCCAACTTGAAAACTTGCAAACCGGAGTTATCATGCCAACCATCAAACGCTTTGAAGAAATCGAGGCATGGCAAACTGCGCGTGACCTGACCAGGATGATCTACTCTGCCACAGAGCAAGGGACATTCGCTCGTGATTTCGGTCTGAAAGATCAAATCCGCCGCGCATCCGTTTCGGTGATGAGCAATATTGCGGAAGGGTTTGAATCCCAGACACAACAGCAATTCATTCGATATTTGAGTATTGCAAAAGCATCGGCTGGTGAAGTTCGTTCACAATTGTATGTTGCCCGCGATATGAATTACTTGAGTGAAGAGCAGTTTACCAATTTGTTTCAAATGGCGGAAAAGGCATCCCGTCAAATTGCCCGTTTTATTTCGTACCTTGAAAGCCATCCACAATCCCGTGCTTTGCGTGAAGACTCCGCTGAATACGCAACTGAACCCGCCAACCTATAAACCTTCAAACTTGGAAACAACTATGACAACACCCATTGAAAAACTAACCTCCCTCGGCCAATCCCTTTGGTACGACAACATCCAGCGCCGCCTGCTCGAAAGCGGCGAACTCAAGGCCATGATCGAGCGCGGCGACATCCGTGGCGTGACCTCCAACCCGACCATCTTCAACAACGCCATCGCCAAGACCAACGATTACGACGCGGCCTTGACTCCGCTGGCCTGGTCGGGCTGGGATGCGGAACGCATCTTCTGGCAATTGGCAGTCGAAGACATCCGCGCCGCCACCGACTTGTTCCGTCCGCTGTACGATGAAAGCAACGGCGGCGATGGCTATGTCAGCCTCGAAGTCAGTCCCTTCCTGGCTCGCGACACGGAAGGCACCTTTCAGCAGGCCTTGCAGCTTTGGGAGCGCGTCAATCGCCCGAACCTGATGGTCAAGATCCCCGCCACAAAGGAAGGCATCCCCGCCATTCGCAAGGCCATCGCGGCGGGCATCAACGTCAACGTCACGCTGATCTTTTCGCTGGCGCGTTATGCCGAAGTGATGGACGCCTACTTGGGCGGCCTCGAAGACCGCGCCGCCACAGGTCAGCCCATCGACCGCATCGCCTCGGTGGCCTCGTTCTTCATCTCGCGCGTCGACAGCAAGATCGACCCGTGCCTGCCCGAGAACTCTCCGCTGTGCGGACAGGCCGCAACCGCCAATGCCAAGCTGGCCTATCACGCCTTCGAGGAAACCTTCACCACGGCGCGCTTTGCGACGCTCAAGGCCCGTCACGGCGCGCGCGTCCAGCGTCCGCTGTGGGCTTCGACCAGCACCAAGAATCCCGCCTACCCCGACACCATCTACGTCGACAACCTGATCGGCACCGACACGGTCAACACCGTGCCGCCCGCCACGTTGGACGCCTTCCGCGATCACGGCGTGGCCGCGGTCACGCTCACGCGCGGGCTGGATGAATCCAAGTCTGCCCTGGCCAGCCTCGCAGCAGCGGGCATCTCAATGGATGCCGTTACCCAGGAGCTGGAGGATGAGGGTGTCAAGTCCTTTGCGGATGCGTTCGCGCAATTGCTGGATACCATCGAGAAACGACGAAAGGTCGCCGCCGCCCAGCTTGGAGCGTTGGCTGGTTCCGTTTCCCAGCGCGTGGCCCAGCTCGAAGCGGATTCCGTTCCCGCCCGCATCTGGAGCCATGACCCCGCGCTGTGGGCCGACCCCTCCGACGCGGCGGGCACGAAGGAAGTGACCATCCGCCTCGGCTGGCTGGATTCACCCATCACTTCCCGCGCGGCGATTGCGGACATTCAAGCCTTCGCGGACGAAGTCCACGCGCAGGGTATCCATAAATTTCTGGTCATTGGCATGGGCGGCTCCTCGCTCACGCCCGAGGTCTTCTCGCTGTTCTTCCCACACCCCAGCTATCAACTCTCGATCCTCGACTCGACCGACCCTGTCCAGGCGGCTGAGGCGGGAAAACACTTCCCGCCCTCCGAGACGCTGTACATCGTGGCCAGCAAATCGGGCGGCACGGCCGAGGTGATGGCAGGTTTTAACTACTTCTGGGAGCTGTCTAAGGGCGACGGCTCACGCTTCATTGTCACCACCGACGCGGGCACCTCGCTGGAGGCGCTCGCCAAGGAACGCGGCTTCCGCAAGATCTTCAACGCCGACTCGATGGTGGGCGGGCGCTACTCCGCGTTGACGCATTTTGGGTTGGTGCCCGCCGCGCTGGTTGGCGTGGATTTGAACCAGTTCCTCGAGCGCGCCGCGTGGATGCGCGATCAGTCGCTGGCCGATGTCCCCGCCGCGCGCAACCCTGGCCTGGTGCTGGGAGCCGTTGTGGCCGAATCCGCTCTCGCAGGCCGGGACAAGCTGACGGTCCTGAGCGATCCCGAACTGGCTCCGCTCGGTTCGTGGATCGAGCAGATCGTGGCCGAGTCCAGCGGCAAGTTCGGCAAGGGCATCATCCCCGTGGATGGCGAGCCTGTCGGCGCTCCCTCCGTCTATGGCGCGGATCGGTTGTTCGTCTATCTGCGCCAGTCGGGCGAGCACGACGCCGCCGTGATGAAACTGCGCGGCGCGGGCTTCCCCGTGATCGACTTCAACCTGCCCGATTCCTACGCCTTGGCGGCTGAGATGTACCGCTGGGAGATTGCCACGGTCATGGCCTGCCACATCCTGGGCGTGAACGCCTTCGACCAGCCTGACGTGCAGGACGCCAAGGAGATGACCAAGGCCAAGATCGCCGAGTATCAGCAGAACGGCGCCCTGCCCGAAAGCGACCTGACGCCGCTGGCCGAGGCCAAGTCCGCGTTGAAGAGCCTGCTCGGACAGGTGAAGGCGGGCGATTATCTGGCCGTCAATGCCTACCTGCCGCGCAATGCTGTCACTGCCGCCGCGCTGACCCAATTCCGCATGGCCCTGCGCACGCAGACGGGCTGCGCCACGACCGTCGGCTTCGGCCCGCGTTTCCAGCACTCGACCGGCCAGCTCCACAAGGGCGGCCCCGACAGCGGTGTGTTCATCCAGATCGTGGCGGATACAACGCCCGACCTGGACATCCCGACCCAGGGCATGAGCTTCCGCACCCTGGAGCGCGCCCAGGCCCTCGGCGACTACGAAGCCCTGCGCGCCCGCGGACGCCGTGCCCTGCGCATCCACCTGCCCAATGTGGACACAGTGGACAATCTGGTGGATCTTCTGTAAATCACAGGGACGGCGCGAGCCGTCCCTGACTTTTTTATTACCCACCTCGATGAACATCAGACTCAGCTATTACGGCTGGATGGTCACACGCCATCTGATCCGCACGAATCAGCTTCACCTGGGCGATTCCCCAGAGACCGATGTGCTGCTCGATCTTTGGACAGGAACCTGCGCGCTATACGTAGATTCAACCATTCACAATGTTATGCTGTCGGAGCATCTCATTGAACAGGTGGATGAAGCTGTTGATCAGGGGAAAATACAGCTACGGTATCGCCGCAATCCATTCGAACATCTTGAAAGGGTGATCTTCGAATACACCACACACTGCAATTTCAACTGCGCTCATTGCTACAATGCGCAGGTCCCGCGTGTGACAGAATCGAATCCCAGATTACTGATGGAAGCAGCCGATGCTTTCATCCGTATGGGGATACGACATTTTGATTTCATCGGTGGTGAAGTTTCGCGCTACGGAAACGGCTGGCTGAAGGTTGTCGAACATATTCGCTCACGGGGCAAGGATATTCTTGTTTCGCTCTACACCAACGGCTGGTGGCTCGAGCAGGAAAACTTTCAGGCGGCAGGACAATTTTTTGCCAACGAGCAGACCTATCTTGATGAGTTGAAGCGCTGTGGAGTTGATTACGTGACGTTCAGCCTGGATGGCCCAGGCGGGGAGCATGATCGATCCCGCCACCAGCCTGGGTTATACCAAAAAATCCTGCGCGGATTGGAACGTGTCGGGCAGGCTGGCCTTTTTCCGCATGTTTCTCTTCTGACCCGCCCCGAGTGGACGGAGGAACAGACGATTTCTTTCCTGGCCGAACCCGCCAGCCTGATTTATAACTTTGACGCGCATACTCCCTTGCAGAAACGCGCTCAGCGGCTATTGCTCGACCCAGGGAATTCCATCAGCAATTTCATTGATATCGGCAACGGCGCAGGGGATGACAGGATGCAGTTTCCCATCCTGGATGAGCGCAGCCACGCATTGTATTGCCGCAATTTTTATCGTCTCAGTCCGTCGCTGACCATCAAGGCGAATGGCGAGTTGGCGACCTGCCGTCTTTCGCAGGCCGGGGAAGGCTACGGCAACATCCATCAGCGTTCTATGGTGGAAATCCTCACCCGGTTCGATGAAGCCTTTGTATACCAGCTTCATGCCAGCCGCCAGTTGGAACAGTACCTTCAGCTTGTGGATCGATCCCTGTTCGGGTCGGCGTTTACCCATTTATGCAGCCTGCGCAGCATCGTCACCCTGCTGGCGCGCAGGATGCACGAACAGGGTATTTCTGCTGACGATGTGCCTGCGGTTCAGCGCATTAACCGCGAAGTGGCTGAATTGACCGGGCATGCGCGCTCAGCCTTAAAAAACTAAATTCCAAGCTTCCTTGTGTCTTTGCAAGCGCATCAAATCAATTTCAGATATACTTGATCCATATTCTTTTTTTTATCAATCGAGGTGTTGTAATGACTGAACTGGCTCAATTCAAATGTGCGGCCTGCCGTGGCGGCGAGCCGACCGTAACAGAGGCCGAGATCGCCGAACTGCACCCACAGGTCCCCGATTGGCAGATCGTTACACGGGAGGGGATCCCGCACCTGGAGCGCATCTTCAAATTCAGGAACTTCATCGAAGCGGTGGCCTTCACCAACAAGGTCGCGCTGATCGCCGAGAAGGAGGACCACCATCCGCTGATCGTCACCGAATGGGGCCGGGTCAGCGTGCAGTGGTGGACGCACAAGATCAAGGGCTTGCACCGAAACGATTTCATCATGGCGGCCAAGACGGACGGGCTGATGTAAAACAGGAGGCGGACTCTTGCAAGAGTCCGCCTCGATGTATCAGCGTGCAGTGAAACCCGTTCAGGACGGATTTGTTTTCCCGTTCAAGCGTTCTTCGAGTCTGGCGACTTTCTCCCGCAGGCTGGTGATCTCCTGCTCCAGGTTGTTTCCGTCCGTGAGCTGCAGAGTGGACTCGGGCACGACCTGCGCGTCGATCACCTGGCTGGGGGCAGGCGGCTTGCCTGGGCTGCCCACAAAATGGGCCTCGCCGTTGATGTGGATGTTGGCAGATTGGGTGATGACGTTCGCATTCCCCGCGTCGATCGTGGCGGAGGTGGTGGTGATATTCGCCTGGACTGCGTTCACCTGCACGTGCCCCGCATGTTGAATGGACAGGTTTTCCAGGCTGGCAATGTGAACCTGCCCCGTATGTCCGCACGTTGCGCAGGTAATGGAAACCGTCCGACCCTCCGGGATCACGATGGAAGAATTGGTGGCATTGCATTTCCCGCAGGTGGCATCGAACAGGCCAAATTTTTCCAGCATTTTATTCATGGCGTAGTCGGCCAGTTTGGTGATGAGCCAACCACCGATACTGCTGGCAGCGTTCATGAATTTCGATCTCCTGACACCCTTGGCAGCGAAGACTGCGCGACTATTTGTTGTAGATGTTGACGAAATAAATCAGAAAATCGCCGAGGGCCGCAAGCAGGGTGGCATAGAAAGCCACGAGCAGAGCCATGTATTGGGTCTTTTTCTGAGGATTTTTTTCCCACGTGATCAGGTCGTGAAAATTCGCAATATCACGGGTGTGTTGGCGCAACATGTCGGTTCTGTACTCGGGATGACCGCGCAGGATGATTTTGATCCAATACCATAAAGCAACCACCAGGATGCCAAACGGGATCAAAAGAATGGCTGAAATGTTCATGACAATTCCCTTCCCCGGCCCGAATGAGGATTACTCTTTCATCTTCACATAGATCAGGATCGAACCGTCGATTTCCTGCGAACGCATCTCGAAGGCGCCCTTCAAGCTGCGCACCAGACGGGAAAGCTGCTTTTGCCCATAGGTGCGCGGGTCGAAGCTGGGATCAAGCTGGTACAGGTTGGTGCCCATCACGTCCAGGCGCGCCCAGCCATCCTCGCGCACGGCCATTTCGAAGGCCTGCTCCAGGATCGGCATCGGATCCGCTTCGGCTTTTTCTGCCTCGGCCTTTTCCGCCTCGATTTTTTCGACCTCGGATTTATCCGACTTGGCGTGTTTGTCTTCGTTCTTCTTTCTTGTGCTTGTGGCGGGGCGCGGCTTCTTCTTTTCCGTCACCAGGTTTTCGGTGTAGACGAAAACATCGCAGGCATTGACGAAGGGCTTGGGCGTCTTCTTTTCACCGAGACCCATCACAAAGATGCCCGTCTCACGGATGCGGGTGGCCAGGCGCGTGTAATCGCTGTCGGAGGAGACCAGGCAGAAACCCTCCACCACGCCCGAGTGCAGGATGTCCATCGCGTCGATGATCATGGCGCTGTCGGTGGCGTTCTTGCCCACCGTGTAGCGGAATTGCTGGATGGGCTGGAAGGCGTGGAAGTTGAGCGTTTCCTTCCACGAGTTCATGCTGGAGGTGGTCCAGTCCCCGTAAATACGACGGACGGTGACCTGCCCATAACGGGCGGCCTCCACCAGCATTTGGGCGAGCAGGCCCGCCTGGGCGTTGTCGCCGTCGATCAGCATTGCGATCTTGTGGCGCGGAAGGGAGGAAAGTTGTTCATCAGTCATGCGTCGATTATACAACACATGCGTGAATTTCCCTCAAAAACCATTCTGGATGCAATGGAACTGCATTCAGAATGTGAAGTCGGATATGTGCCCATCCGAAAGTTCACGGAGCGCGGGTTATCGTACTTTTCCAAATTAATCGAGCAATAAATTTCAGCAGATTCTACGCCCTGAGCGGAGCCGCGCGCTCTTGGCGTGGCGTAGTCGAAGGGTGTGTAAGCAGAAAACACCAGTACCTTGCTCATCTGCCCTTCGACTACGCTCGGCTATCGCCTCGCTCCGCTCAGGGCGAAGGTACTTTATGGTTAGATTTAATTGTTAATCTACAAAGCAGTCCGCAATGTTCAAGCAAACTAAAGTCTACACTCCGATTTTTTGGACAGGCTTATTGCACCGTTCCTGGCGTCTTGTAGAAATTGATCTCGGGGCTGAGCGTTTTCAGGAAGGCGATCAATTGCCTGATCTGGGTCGCGGTCAGGTTCAGGACCTCCAGCTCGTTATGTCCTGCGGGCGCGGCGGGCGCCAGGTTGTAATGCCTAATCACTTCCTCCAGGCTGGCGAACTGGCCCGCGTGCATGTATGGGGCGCGTTCCGCCACGCCACGCAGGCTGGGAACTTTGAAGGCGCGCATCAACTCGTCTCCTTCGGCCAGCATGAAGCGCAGTTCATCGCAATCTTCAGGGACGGCATCGCTGTATGAGCTGAGACAGTTGAACTCGTCGGCCAGCACCTGCTGTGCGCCCGCGGCGCGGCCTGTGTCCTCGGGCAAGCCTTCCGTGGCGGGGACGCCTGTGTTGTGGAAGCTGTTGTCGGTCAACAGCGGACCGTTATGGCAGCGGGTGCAATTGCCGTAACGGATGAACACTTGCAGCCCCGCGATCTCATCCGAGGTCAGCGTGGTCTGCATGGCGAGATAGTCATTTTCGACAACAGCCTGGACATAACGGTCGAGGCGCGTCTGGGTCGGCATGACGGTTCGCTCGTAGGCCGCTATGGCCTTGCCCATGTTGGCGTAGATGCGCGTCACGGCCTCGCGGTCTTCGGGTCGCATTGCCTCCCAGGCGGCGGAAGCCTCAGTGTCCGCCACAGGTCCCGCGTGGGCGGGCAAGCGCGACAGGTCGGGCAGGGGGCCGAAGATGGGCTCATAATCCGAGCGATAATACTTGGCAATCAGGTGTGCATATTGCGTGCGGTCCCCGCCATGCTCCACCGCGCTCTCCAACGGACCGAGGGCCTGCGCCCACTGGCTGTCCTTTCTCCCGTCCCAAAACATCCACGGACTGTAGGCTGTGCCCGCTATCGGCATGGTGCGGCGATTGGTGGTGCCCACACCCTTCCCAAGCGGAAGAGCATCCTGAAAACCCTGGAACGGCAGGTGACAGGAGACGCAGGCCACCTCGCCGTTGCTGCTGAAACGCGTATCGTAGAACAGATCCTCGCCCAGGGCCGCCGCGCGCGGATCGTCACCGTAGCGGTTCGACGGGTCGGGTGGGAGCGGGGGCAGGCTGCCGATCCATAAGCTGCGCAGGGTGATGACTTCGGCCTCGCTCCAGAAGGTGCGCGGCCAGAGGTAATACAGGCCCACGCCCAGGACGACGAGTCCAAGCGCGATCAATGCGTATCCACGCCAGGCACGGAAGTTCATCAACCCTCCAGAATGAGGTTGAAGGTGACGTTGTCGCTCTGTCCGTTCGCGCTGATGTTGAACTTCACCTCCCACCAGCCGCCCATCTGGAATTTGAGGCCCTCGACCAGATAGTCGCCGTTCCCAAGGTATTGCGTGACCTGCGGGCTGGTCGGCAGGCCGTGACCGTGTTGCGGCATCCCGCCGTCCACGAGGATGACGGCATCCTCCACAACCTGGCCGTCGGCGGTTTCCACGTGCAAAGTCCACGTGTGCATCTGGTTGATTGAGATCGGTTCGAGGTCGCTGGTGAAGGAGACGCGATACAGGCCGTTATCGGTCGGAAGTTCGGTGGAGGTGTCCAGGTCGCCGGGGGCGGCATTGTTCATGTGCATCGGCATGGATTGTGACATCAGCGGATGCAGATAACGCGGGCCGATTACGGGCATCAACAGAATGAAACCGACGATCACGATCATGGTGGTGATGGCGACGGTGATTGCAACGATCATGGCTTGCTTTTTCATGCGGGGTCTCCAAATGTGGATAAATTAGGGCGATTTTAGAGGCATATTACCAGCCGCTGGGATGGCGTCAACCACAAACCGAAAAGCTTTACCGAATCTTTATAATTGCTTTATATCCCGTTCATTGCCCGCGGCTACCATCGGGAAGAAAGGTAAAATGTATCCATGACAAAGATATTGGTGATCGATGATGAACCCTCGATTGTGAACCTGGTCAGCGCCTACCTGAAGCCCGAAGGCTACGAGGTCTACACCGCCCTGGATGGTTTATCGGGCCTGAAAGCGGCGCGCGCCTACAAACCCGATCTGATCGTGCTGGACGTGATGCTGCCTGGCATGGACGGCATCGAACTGCTTTCACGCCTGCGCCGCGAGTCGGAGGTGTATGTCATTTTGCTGACGGCCCGCACCGAGGAGACCGACAAGATCGTCGGCCTGTCCGTCGGCGCGGACGATTACGTCACCAAGCCGTTCAGTCCGCGTGAGTTGACGGCGCGGGTCAAGGCGGCGCTGAGACGCATCAAAACGGGATCAGGCGGCGGGGCAGAAGGGGGGGTGCTCTCCTTCCGCCATTTGCGTATAGACATTGGGGCGCGACAGATTACAGTGGATGATCAGCTCATCGAGCTGACCGCCATTGAATTCGACCTGCTGCGCGTGCTGGCTGAGAATCACGGCCGCGTGCTGACCCGTGAGCAGCTGCTCGAAAAAGTGTGGGGCGGCGCCTATTTTGGCGAGATGCGCGTGGTCGATGTGCATCTCGGCCATGTGCGGCAGAAGTTGGGCGATGGCGGGTTGATCGCCACCGTGCGCGGCGTGGGGTATCGCTTCGAGGACGAGACACTATGAGTCTGATCCGATCCCGCCTGGGCATTCGCCTGTTCCTTTCCTTCCTGGCCGTCATTTTGATCGGCATGACAGTCATCTTCCTGATCACGCGCTTCACGACCCCGCGCGCTTTCCAGAACCATTTGCTCTACATGGAGGAGCAGTTGGGCATGGGTATGACGGGCCAGGGCCAGGGGCAGGGACGCGGACAGGGAAATGGCCAGGGCGGCGGCATGATGGCTGATTTTTATCAAAACTTCCAGGCCTCGTTCAACGAGTCTCTGTTGATCTCGGTATTGGCAGCCTCCCTGGCGGCGGTGGGTGTCAGCATCCTGTTGAGTCGCAGTATCGTTGCGCCCCTGCGCGCCATGATGTCTGCCAGCCAGCGTATTGCCGAAGGCCACTACGATGAGCGTGTGCAGGCCACTGGCAAAGATGAGTTGGGACAGCTGGCCTTGCGTTTCAACCAGATGGCTGAACAGTTGGAACAGGTCGAGTCCATGCGCCGCCGTTTGATCGGCGATGTGACCCACGAACTGCGCACCCCGCTGACTGCCATCAAAGGTTCGATGGAAGGTTTGATCGACGGAGTGCTGCCTTCTTCGCCCGAGACCTTCGAACAGATCCACCAGGAGGCCGACCGCCTCAGCCGTCTCGTGGATGACCTGCAGGAGTTGAGCCGTGTGGAGGCGCGCGCCTATCCCTTGGATTTGCGCCCCGTGGATGCGGCCGCGCTGATGGGCACGATCCGCAAGCGGCTGGGATTCCAGTTCGAGGACAAGGGCGTCAGCCTGACCTCCAGCCTGCCTCCATCCCCCGTGCGAGTCCTGGCTGACGAGGATCGCATCGTGCAGGTGCTCACCAACCTGGCTGGCAACGCCCTGCAACATACCCCCGCAGGCGGGAGCGTGACTCTCGGTGTGCAGTCCGAGGGAGATGAAATCCTTTTTATAGTCAGGGACACAGGCGCTGGTATTCCCGCCGAGCACCTGACGCACATCTTCGACCGCTTCTACCGCGTGGACAAGTCCCGTTCGCGGGTGCGCGGCGGTTCGGGCATTGGCCTGACCATTGCGAAGCACCTGGTCGAAGCGCACGGCGGTCGCATCTGGGCCGAAAGCGATGGCGAGGGAAAAGGCAGCACGTTCTTCTTTACCCTGCCTGCCAGCAAGTAGCTCAGGCTCAACCCTGGCGGGTTGGCAACCCGCCCCACAGGTTACGAAATAAAACGGGCGACGGATGTCGCCCGTTTTGCTTATGGGGTGATCGGTTTGATCGCGCCGATGTCGCCAGGCACACCGCCGACAATGTCGAGGTCGGTGCAGGATTGTTTGTCGATGCGCAGGAGCACCACATCATTGGACAGGCCGTCCACCTGGATGATCGTATCCTTCTGGTAGGCTGAATCGACGGTCAACTTCAGAGTAACCTGGTAGCCGACCGGCAGGCTGGGCACGCAGGCCAGCTTGTCCGGGTGGTCGCGATCCTCATCCACGGCACGCAGCAGGCCACAGGCATTGGGCAGATCCACTGTGCCCGTGTTCTTGAGGATCACGTAGGCATTGGTCACCTCGCCCATGCCGTGGACAATGTCGATGCCGGTGTTGCAGCCGATGATCTCGACCTGCATGGCCTGCACGGGGATGGCGGTAAAGGTCATGCTGGCCGTGTCAGTCACGGGCGGGAGCGTGGGAATCAGGGTCGGCGTTTCAGTGGGCGTGACGGGTGTGATGACGATGATCCCAGGCGTGGCGGAGGCGGTCATGCTGGGCACCAGGATGATGGGCGTCGGGGTAAAGATCCCAGGTGTGCGGGAAGGGAACGGCGTCCAGGTGGGAACGACCAGCGGGGTGACGTTCCACACGTCACACGCCTGGAGGAGGAGCGCCAGCAAAATGAGGGGAAGTATCTTTTTCATGAGAGTATCCTTTGTCGCTGCTGGTGGCAGCTTTTGAGGCGCGCACAAAAAAATGAGAAACGCGCAGCAACTCAATTGTATCCTGCCTTCGGGGACTGGCAAGGTGGTCTTAATCTCGAAAAAATTTCCCCTTGTAATTTAACGGATTTCATGTAAAATGAATTTGATCCTGCCGTAGGGTGCCCCCCTCACCCTGCGGCAGGGTCATTTAACAGCCATGATTCGGAATCAAAAAGCGGCAGAACCTCTGCCGCTTTTTCGTTGTCTGGGAACAGGGTCAGGATTGGGAAAATTTTTCTTCCAATTGCTGGCTGGATGGCTCGACCATAACCGAGCCGTCCGGGAAGATGATGGTGGGCACCGAGCGGCTTCCGCGATTGACTTCCTTCACAAAATCGGCGCCCCGGGCGTCATTGTCCACATTCACGGTCAGGTGCTGGATCTGGTTCCGTTCGAAATAGGCCTTGGCGCGTTTACAGTCCGGGCACCAGTCCACGGAGTACATGACGATCTGTTGCGGTTGTAACGTGTAAAGGTCTTCAGTCATACCTGCCCTCCCGAGGCATTAGGTTACGGAATTTTATCCCAGCCCGCCGGGCCTCTGCTTTACAGCCACCCAACAATTTGATCCATACTATCCGCCGGGTAATTTTCCCGGCTTGCTTGCAATTCAGCCGCCATGTGGTACCATCGCGAGTAATATTAACGGCGTTAATGGGTTGTGTACATTCCTATGAAAAAGCTGTTGTACTTTGGCAGTGATGATGTTATTCTATTTTTAACCGTTTATTAGCTATTCGAGCGAAAGCAGGATTGTTTCGATATTTATGGATTTATCCCCTGATCAGGTGATTCGAGTTGTGTTGGTGATGGTGGATGCTTCACCCCATGTGGAGTCTGTTTCAGTCATCCTGGACCAAGGGCAAGGGGCTTTTTCGATTACACGAGTGGGCAGCCTGGACAGACTCGAAGCCCGAGCCTTCGATCTGCTCGTTGCGGATATGAACTCTTTGGGGGATAAGGAAGTCCTGAAGACATTGGATCTGCCCCTTCCCATCGTTCTCCTGGTGGAGCCTGAATCCGAAGGGGTGGCCCTGACCTTGCTCGAAAAGGGAAACATCGAGGATTATGTCCTGTTGGATGCGGATCATTTGCGGCGCCTGCCCACTGTCTTGAAAAAAGCCCTGGCGCGCAACCGGGAGCAGGAGCAGCCCGCGAAACGGAATCAGGCCCAGGTCCTCCAGGAGGCGGTGTATCAAATCGCGGAGGCGGCAGAAAGCGCCGCATCCCTGGATGATCTTCTGCCGGAAATCCATCGCGTTATTGGGCGGGTAATGTATGCCGATAATTTTTACATCGCCCTGTATGACCCAATCCAGGAAACCTTGAGTTTTCCGTATTTTGTGGATGAGTTGGATCAATTGACCGAAACCACGGTCAAGGCGGGAAATGGTCTGACCGAATATGTGCTGCGCAGCGGCGAGTCGCTGTTGTGCGCCCAGGAGAGCCAGGAATCCCTGGCCTTGAAAGGCGTGGTGGATGCGGTCGGTCCGTCCTCGTCCATTTGGCTGGGTGTGCCGTTGACTGTGAGCGGGGTTTCCATCGGGGTGATGGTGGTTCAACATTATCACGACCGTCATGCCTATGGGGAACCCGAGCAGCGCATGTTGGAATTTGTTTCCTCGCAGGTGGCGATGGTGATCCATCGCAAACGCATCTACGAAGCCCTGCGTTCCAGCGAAGCGAGTTTTCGCGGCGTGTTCGAGAATGCCAGCGTGGGACTGGCGCGCACAACCCCCGATGGACAGATCCTCCTGGCCAATATGGCCATGGTGCGCATGTTGGGTTTCGACAGCCTGGAGGAGTTGAAGAAGCGTAATCTTTGGCAGAACGGTTTTGCGGAAGGATACTCCCGCCGGGATTTTGTCGAGCGGATGGAGCGTGACGGGGAGGTGCGGGGGTTGGAAGTCGGCTGGCTCAAGGCGGATGGCTCGGCCATATATGTGCGTGAAAGCGCCAGGGCGGTCCACGACGAGAAGGGCGCCATCCAGTATTACGAGTCGATGGTGGAGGATGTCACCGATCGCAAGCGGGCCGAAGCGGCGGTTCAGGAGAAGATCCAGGCCCTGCAATCCCTGGCAGACATCGACCGTGAGATCCTGGCGGTGGAGGATGCCCAATCCATCCTGAATTTGGTGTGCCTGCATATTTCGGGCCTCGTCAAGGCACCCAAGTCGGCCATTGTGGCGATGGAGAGCGCGTCGCGTCGCTTCATCACTGCAACCTATGGTTTCAAGGATAGCCGAAGCCTGGATGAGGAGTTTTCAGAGGCCATTCGCGCGGGAATGTTGGAACATTGGCATTCCTTTTCCGTTGGGGATGTTGCGGAGGATTCCAAATATATGCCGCACCTGGTGAAGCGGGAAAATATCCGCGCCCTGGTGATGGAGCCGTTCCATGTCTCCTCCAATTCAGTCGGCTCCCTGGTTGTTTTCGATACGGTGTCGCGCCAGTGGACGGAGGATGAAGTCCAGTTGATCCGCCTGCTGGCTGGCCAGGCGGCCCTGGTGCTGGAAAAGAATCGACTGCTGACCGAGGCCCGCTACCGGGCGAATGAGTTTTCCAGCCTGTATCAGGTGGCGGTCGAGATCATGAGCCGCCGCGACCTGGGCACGGTGCTGAACCTGATCGTCAACAAGGCCACTGGCTTTTATCGCGTTTCCAATGCTTTTATCTACCTGTACGATGAAGCGCGGCGGGAAGTGGTGCTTTCGGTGGTCTCCGATTCGGAGTTGATGTTGGGAACAACCTTGAAATTGGGAGAGGGCATGGCGGGTCGTGTGGCCGCCACTCTCCAGCCATTGATCGTGGAAGACTATAGCGAGTGGGATAACCGCGCCCGCGTCTACGAAGACCGCGTGGTGCGGGCCGTCCTGGAAGTGCCCATGCTCTATGGTGGAAGCCTGATTGGAATTCTGGGCATCGAGTCGGTCGACGCCGCCCGAAGATTTAATGAATACGACCAACTCTCCCTGTCCCTGCTGGCTGAGCAGGCCGCCTCCGCCATTTTCAACGCGCGCCTTTTTTCGGAGATCGGCGACCGCAACCGCGAATTGGATCGGCTGGCGCGCGCCTCGTCCACGCTGCTGGCCGGCGTCTCCAGCGACATCCCGACCTTGTGCCGGTCGATTGCCAACCTGCTGGCGTCGGAATTCCACAATTCGCATTGCAGCATCTGGCTGGTCAAGGAGGATGGCCTGACCCTGGATCGCGCTGGGGCGGCTGGTCCCTTTGTAGATTTGATCAAGCCCGCCTTGCTGACGACCAAGGGGCCTGGCATTATCGCCAAGGCCATTCGCACAAAAGATTCCATTTTTGTCAGCGATGTCCATGCCTACGAAGATTACATCGAGGGCTGGGAAAAGGCTTTATCCGAACTGGTTGTTCCGCTGCGAACCGGGGACCGTGTCCTGGGCGCGATTGACCTGCAAAACCAGAAGCTATCCGCTTACAGCCAGGACGATATTCGCCTGATCGAGCTCATCGCCTCGCAAGCGGCCTTGATGGTTGAGCACGTGCGCCTCTACCTGCAAACCGATGAACGCCTGCACCAGTTGACGGTGCTTTCCAATATCGATGCGGCCATCGCGTCGAGCCTGGACCTGCAGGTGACGTTGAACATCCTCGTTTCGCAAATCTCCATGCACCTGGAGACCGACGCAGTGGATGTGATGCTGCTCAACCCGCACCTGCAAATGCTGGAATACGCGGCGGGACGCGGGTTCCGTGGGAGCGCCATACGGCGCGTGTCCCTGCTGTTGGGGGAGGACCAGGCCGGGGTCGCCGCGCTCGAGCGGAGCGTGATCAGCGAGTATGATCTGTTTTCGCCCCAGGTGCCCCTGCGTCACCCCGAGCGGATCGTGGGCGAGGACTTCGTCTCGATGTATGCTGTTCCGCTGGTGGCCAAGGGACAGGTCAAGGGCGTGCTGGAACTTTTCTATCGTCGGCTGGTGGAGCCTAATTCTGGCTGGATCCACTTCCTGGAGATTTTGGCGCGCCAGGCCGCCGTGGCCGTGGAGGATGCAAGCCTGTTCAACGACATGCAGCGCTCCTTTACCGAGCTGGCCGTGGCCTATGATGCGGCCATCGAAGGCTGGGCGCGCGTCCTGCAAATGCGCCACCACGAACCCGACGAATTGGCCCAGACCCTGGCTTCCCTGACGCTGGATATGGCTCACCGGATGGAACTTCCAGAATCGGAGATGTCCCATATCTACCGGGGGGTACTCTTGCACGACATTGGAAAACTGGACATTTCTGATAACATTTTGTTAAAATCAGCTCCACTAACAGACGAGGAATGGGATGAAATCCATCGCCATCCTGTGTTTGCGTACGATTTTTTACAGTCGATTGCATACCTGAGGCCTGCCATGAACATCCCCTATTGTCATCACGAACGCTGGGACGGCAATGGGTATCCCAGAGGCCTGCACGGAAAGGAGATTCCACTCGAAGCGCGGATATTTTCTGTTGTCAAGGTATGGACGGTCCTTCAGCATGCGCGTCCCTTCCGCCCGGCTTTTGGCAGGGAATACGCCAACGCTTATGTGAAGGAGCAGTCTGGAAAGGAATTCGACCCCCAGGTGGTCGAGATTTTCCTGGAGATGCTCAATGAGCAGAGTTATCGTTGAAGCAGGATTTCCATTGATATTCCATCCTTGGCGGCAGAGGTGTCAGGTCGCAGCGGGATGTGAAAATCAATATTCCTCCAAATCCAGCAGAACGTGTATAATGCCCGTTCATTTCATAAATTGGTAACAAGTGCTACAGGCCTCAAAAAATTATCATGAATGACTTAAAAAATTCGGTTGCTTTTCTGTTTTTATTTGTGTTGATAATCTTTGGCATCGCACAGATCGATTATGTCGAAGAAAACCTTATCAACCTCAGCCCGGCGTTCTTTATTCTGGTGACGCTGGCGGTCGTCTCCGGGATTCTGGTCAGGCCATCCGTGCGGTTTTCGATCTATGCCTTCCTGGTCATCTGGGCGGTGATTTACGGGTTGACCTGGGTCGTGTATTGGCGGACCTCCACTTACGTTCCCCTGCAAATTCACGGGATCCAGTTCCTATTGATCGAGATCGCGGCCGGGCTGGCTTTTGACATCGGCCGGCACATCAACCAGGTGATCCATTTGCTGGAGGGGTTGACAGCCAACACGTATCCCAATCGCACCCTCGATTTTCACACCGCCGAGCACCGCATCAGCGCCGAGTTGACGCGAAGCCGTCGTTATCATCATTCCCTGGCGGTTTTGCTCGTGCATCTGGCCGATTTCGAACGGGAGCAGTCCAAGGATGCCATGATCCTGGAGCGGGATATCCTTTCCCGTTTTGCAACGGCCAAGGCCGGTCAGATCATCAGCGAATGCGCGCGGGAGACGGACCTGATCATCCGCGATGAAAAGGGCAGGTTCGTCATCCTCTGTCCCGAGACCAATTTCCAGAATTCGATGATTCTGGCCGACCGCATCGAAAAATCCGTGACCGAGAGAATGAAAGCCCGGGTGCTCCTGGGATCATCCTCCTTCCCAGATGAGGCCCTGACCTTCGACGAGTTGGTGCGCAAGGCCTCGGGCAGGATGCAGACAACTGCTGCCGATCTCGAAAAGCAGGCGGCGATTAGCCAGAGAAGCGCCCCATGAAAGCCGCCGCATCCATCGACCTGGGATGGCTCAGGTATTACGATCCCAATAAACGCCTGTTGACCGGGTCAAGGTACCTCATTGCGAAGCGCATTTTCGATCTGGTCATCGTGATCGGCGCCCTGCCTTTCTGGCTGCCCCTGATCGGATTGTTGGCCCTCATCATCACGGTTACGTCTCCGGGCGCGCCGGCTATTTTTGTGCAGCAGCGCACAGGCATGGGAGGGCGCCGTTTTTCGCTGTATAAGTTCCGTTCCATGGTTCCCAACGCCGAGGAACTCAAGGCGAAATACGCGCACCTGAACGAGCTGCAATGGCCGGACTTCAAAATCACAAATGACCCGCGCATCACCCGCATTGGGCGATTTTTACGCAAGACCAGCCTCGATGAACTGCCCCAGTTATTCAACATCCTGATCGGCGATATGAGTCTGGTCGGGCCGCGTCCCACCTCTTTTGGACCCGAGACGTATCAATTGTGGCACACGGAACGCCTGGATGTTCTGCCCGGTCTCACCGGGCTATGGCAGGTGGTCGGGCGCGCATCGCTGGAATTCGATGACCGGTTGCGGCTGGACATCGTTTACATCGAGCGGCGAAGCCTGGTCCTGGACCTGGTCATCCTGTTTCGCACGTTCACTGCGGTTCTCGAGCAGCGGGGCGCGAAGTAACCAGCGCTCCCAAAGCAGCACATTTTTAGCAGTTTGCCAGCTCGCCTGGCGCGAAAATTATCGTTAGGAGTATTCGTAAATGTTGCAAAAACTTTTTCAGCGTCCCATCCTGTTTGTTGTCCTGGGGATATACATTGTCTTGTCCTACCAGACCCTGGCGGTTGGCGGCCGGCTGGATAATTTCTTCTTCACAGAGGATCATTACTTCGAAAATATCGGCGCCCTGGGTTTGTTTGCCACGTCCATCCTGTTTTTCTACGGCTTTTTACGCTCCCGCAGGCAGCCGCTCAAGGACAAAACGCACTGGATCAAACAACTGGCGTTTCTGGGCTTCGCCTTCATTGCCTTCTTTGGCGCGGGTGAGGAGATCAGCTGGGGCCAGAGAATTTTCAACATTGCCACGCCCGAAGCCCTGAATCAGTTCAACGCGCAGGGGGAGATCACCGTACACAATCTCGAATTCAACGGCATCGAGTTGAATTTCGAAACAGCTTTCGACGTGTTCTGGTTTGGCGTGGTGGTGATCCTTCCACTGGCTGTCCTGGCGATTCCATTGGTCAAGACTCTTGCCAAAAAATACCTACCCTTCGTGTATCTGCCCATCGGGGGATTGTTCCTGCTCAATTATTTATGGGCCAAGGTGGCCAAGCTCGTCTACGTGGGTGTCTACAATTACTCCGAGGTGGTTCCATTCGTACAGGCCGTGCAGGAGGTCAAGGAGAGCCATTACGAATGGCTGTTTGCCCTGGTGGCGCTGTTTGCCGTGCTCGATTTAATTTCCAACGAATCCTGATCGCGCGGTTTGTGTTGATGACCGAACCCATGACCGAGATGCCGTCTGTTGGCGACCTGCGTGTCGTCGAATATGACCGCAAAACCGATCCATCCCAGATCGAACAGGTTTGGCGTTCGCTTTTGGAAAGGTGCGAGCACGACTACTTTTTATCCTGGGGCTGGATCTCGAATTGGCTGAACAGCCTGCCACAGACGGTCGAGGTTCGCCTGGTGGTCGGTTACATTCAGGACCAGCCCGCCCTGGCCTTTTTCCTTGGGGCGAGCCGACGTCGGAAATACGGCATCCTGCCCACCCGAACGATTTCCCTGAACACGACCGGCATCCGTTCCTTCGATCAGTTGTACATCGAATACAACGCGGTGCTACACCTCCCGGGCCTGCAATTCGACATGCCGTCCCTGTTGGGAATGCTGGGAGGCCGGGGCTGGCACGAATTCGGCTTGCCAGGGCTTTCGGCCCCTTTTGCGAAACAAGCCGGTTTGCTGGATGGAAAAAACATCCCGCACGTGGGCGTGCTGTTGGAGGAGGAATCCCCCTCCTTTTACGTGGATTTGCAGAAGGTTCGCGCCGCCCATATGGATTATCTGCAACTGCTCAGTTCCAACAAGCGCAGCCAGATCCGCCGCTCCGTCAAGGAATATCAGAAGGATGGCGAGATTCAACTCGAAGCGGCCCAAACGGTGGCGCAGGCTCTCGATATGTTTGCCATCCTGGTCGACCTGCACCAGCAGGAATGGCGGAAGCGCGGCAAGCCGGGTGTGTTCGCAAATCCGTACCTGCTCGAATTCCACAGAAATTTGATCGCCTCCCGTTTCGAAAGCGGCGAAATCCAACTGTTGAAAGTATCCACCCCCGCGGCGACGATTGGCTACCTGTATAATTTTGTCTACCATCGCAAAGTATTGTTCTATCAAAGCGGACTGAACTACCTGCCTGGAAATTTGTACCGCCCGGGGCTGGTCTCTCACTATTACGCCATTTTGCACAATGCCCACAGCGACAATCAGATCTACGATTTCATGGCGGGAGAGGCCGGTTATAAATCCAGCCTGGCCACCGATTCCCAGCCCATGTATTGGATGCGCCTGATCAAGGGGTCGTGGCGGTGTGCCGCTGAAATGCGCATCCTGTGCCTGAAAGAGCGCCTCAAAAACAACCCTGCCTTCCTGGAGCGCATCAAGCAGGTCAGGGATCGTCTTTCGCCATCGTCCAAGCCTGATCTTGTATGAGAGCTTTGTTTTTACACGTTTTGCCCCTGCTTGTGATTCTGTCGGCGGGCGGCTGCGCCCCATTTTTACCGGAGGTCCCGATCGTTCCGGTGACGGCTGCGTCCGAGGAAGCTGGCACGGAAGTTTCCCCCCCTCCCGCAACTGCCACGCCGCAACCGGCTGATCCGCTCCATTGCGAGGCGCCGTATTCGGAAGACTCGCTCTGGAACACGCCCATTGACTGGCAAAGGGCGCGCATTCACCCGTTGAGCGACAAAATGATGGCCGCCTTCTTCAAACGGGACGATTGGATCGGTTCGGATACCACCCAGTATGCGCCGAACATTTATTTTGTCGACGAGGCTACTCCGCTCGCGCCGGTCGCGCTCTGGTCCAACCGCAGTTTTCGCGACGCGTTCGATGGCAACACTGTGCTCTTGGGACAGCCCGGCGAAACGGTATGGGTGCCCCTTCCCAGCCATGCGCGGCCCGCGCCCGGCACCGACGGGGAATTGGTCGTTGTCAACATCGACACGGGCGAGGAGTGGGGCCTGGCAAAAGCGCACAAGGACCTCAATGGGGGATGGTCAGCCGGTGGCGTCTACCGCTATCATATCGGGAATTCCGGGGTGCCTCCAATGGGATTTGCGCAGCGCGGTGCGGGGATCGGCTCCCTGGCTGGCATTGTTCGTCCCTGCGAAGTGGTGCGCGGCGAGATCGGGCACGCCGTCACGATTGCCTACGATTATCCGTGCACGCCCGAGGTGTGCGCCCGCAACGGATGGCCGGCTTTCATCCCCCCGTTCACGAAGACCGACGGGGAGGGTACTTCCCAGTTCGACATCCCCGAAGGGGCGCGGCTGGTGATTCGGCCCGATGTCACGGATGTGGAGATCGGTGAAGCCTGCGGCGGGATGCTGGGTTGTATCACCTGGGTGAAAGCCATGCAGACCTACGGCGGTTTCATCGTGGATAACAGCGGCCACCCCAAGACGTATGGCGAAGGCAGTCATTCGGCCAACTGGGACCCGGCCGTGTGGTCCAGCGACATGTTGCGGAACATTCCCACGGATTGGTATGCTGTCCTGGATTGGGATGTTCCGGCCAACTGACGTTCATTGTGTTGTACAATTGGAATCAACACAGCGATTCCAATTCTGAGATCGAATGTGTTCATTTTTTGACGCACCATCTTTATCAATAGTGAGGTTCTTATGGTTATTCGCAAGGATTACCCGTATGTTTTACTAGCGCTGGTTTTGACCGCGCTGGCCGCAACGGCCGTTGCCGACCCGGGTGAATCGGTCGGCACTTTTGCCCTGTTGGGACTGATGGGTGTCGCCGTCATCATGGCGATCATCATCAATCCCAGCCTGGGGGCCTACGTCCTGATCCTGGCAGTGTTCTCGAACGTTTCCCGCCAACTCACCGATCAGGGACTGCCCGGAGTGATCAAACCGCTGGTGGTTGTGGTCTTCGTTGCGATTGTGATCCGCAACTACTACATCGGCGGGATCCCGTCCAACCGCCCGAGGACCGCGCGAGTTGAGATTGCCCTGATCGCCTATTTCGTGGCGGTGGCGGCCTCCTTCCTGGTGGCCTCCGACCGTGATCTGGCCCTGGAACGGGTGATCGACCTGGCCAAGGATATCGTGATCATTTACTGCATCCTGTTTTCCCTGCGGCGCTTGCAGGATTGGAAACAGGCCATTTTTATCGTTGTCCTGGCGACGACGGCGCTCAGTTTGCTGGGCCTCTACCAGGTGGCCAGCGGCGACTACGGTCAGACCTTCCTCGGGTTCGCCCGGGTCGACACATCGAATCGTTTGGCGGGTCCGATCAACGAGCCGAATATGTGGGGGCAGGTGCTGGCGGCGGTTGTCCCGTTTGCCGTCTTTGGTTTCCTGCGGGGAACCCCTGCGAAGAAGTTATTCTATGCGGTCAGCATCGTCATCCTGATGGCGGAATTGCTTAATACCTACAGCCGCGGCGCCTACCTGGCCGTCCTGGTTGGGTTGTTCCTGATCATGTTTTTCTTTACACGTTTCAATCCCATCTTTGCGTTTTCGGTGGTGGCCATTGCCGTGCTGCTGTTCCCCTTCCTGCCCGCCCAGTATGTCGCGAGATTTCAATCCATCTCGATCCTGGCGCCATCCACCGAGAATGGTGTCTACCAGGATGCTTCCTTCCGCGGAAGGGCCAGTGAACTCCGCACGGGACTCGTGATGTTCGCGACCCATCCCATTCTGGGAGTGGGCGCGGCAAACTATCCCGTCAATTACCAAACCTACACCCAATTGATTGGCATGGAGGTGCGCACGGATACCCGTGAGGCGCACTCCCTGTACATTGAAGTCCTGGCGGAAACGGGCGTGATCGGAAGCGTGGCTTTCCTGGGGATGCTCTTCTTCATCTTTCAGGCGCTGGCCCGCATCAAGGCGGATGTCAGAAACTCTCTCAGCCATCAAAAGTGGATATCGCACATTTCCGCCATGCAGGTGTCGCTCCTGAGCTATTTGTTTGCCGCGCTGTTCCTGCACGGCGCCTACATCCGATTCTTGTGGATCCTGCTGGCCCTGGCGTTGACCCTGGTGCTGCTGCTTCACGAGGACATGAACGATCCCAGCCGGGCCAATAAATCGAACCGGGTGGTCGCTTGAGCGAGTTACAAGACCATTCGACAGCGGGGGATGGGGAGGCAATCACCCGCAAGGCAGGCCGGGGCATTGTTTGGACCTTCCTGACCTTTGGGTTGAGCAAGCTGGGCGTCCTGCTTACCACCTCCATTTTGGCGCGCCTGCTCAGCAAGGATGATTTTGGCCTCGTGGCGATTGCCGTGGTGGCCATCAATTATCTGGGCGTCATCAAAGATCTGGGCCTCGGCGTGGCGCTGATCCAGCGGCGGGAGGATGTGAACGAGGCGGCCAACACGGTTTTTACGATCAACATCCTGTTGGGTTTTTTCCTGTCGGCCATCGTCATTCCGTTTGCGCCGCTGTTTGCCGGTTATTTCGACGACCCGATGATCGTGCCCGTGCTGCGCTGGTTGGGAGTTTCATTTGCCATCAACGCCCTGGGTTCGGTTCACAATATCTGGCTGATGCGCGAGCTTGATTACCGCCGCAAATTCATCCCGGACATGGGCAATACCGTGGTCAAGGCTGTGGTTTCAATTGGCCTGGCCTTTGGCGGGTTCGGCGTTTGGGCGCTGGTCTTCGGGCAAATTTCGGGCGCGCTCGTTTCGGTCATCCTGGTCTGGGCCATCCTGCCCTGGCGGCCGCGGCTGTCGCTCAACCGCAAGATCACCCGTTCCCTGATGAAGTTCGGCGCCTCGATCATCGGCGGGGACATCATTGGGGTGATCATCGACAACCTCGATTACCTGATCGTCGGCCGCATTTTCGGGCTGGCTCAATTGAGCGTGTATACCCTGGCCTACCGCCTGCCCGAGATGCTGGTGGTGGGAAACTTGTGGGTGATGGGCGGCGTGATGTTCCCCGCCTTTTCATCCATCCAGGATCGCATCGGCGAATTGCGGCGCGGATTTTTAACCTCGGTGCGCCTGATCGAGTTGATCATCGTCCCCATCTGCCTGGGACTGGTGATCGCGGCCGAACCCATCGTGCGCGTGGTGTTCGGGGATCAATGGCTCGAAGTGATCCCCCTGCTGCGCGTCCTGGCGGTCTATGCCTGGGTCTATTCCCTCGGTTATCATATCGGGGATGTCTACAAGGCGGTTGGGCGTCCGGACATTTTGTTGAAACTGAGCATATTCACCCTGGTCATCCTGGTTCCCGCCATGTTGATCGGGGCGCAATTCGGCCTGATCGGGATCGCTTGGGGACACCTGGCGGCGGTTCTCATCCGCCGCACGGTCAGCCTGCGGATCGCCACCCGTTTCGTGGATGTGTCCATCCTCGACATTTTCAGGGAGTTGAAGCCGTCCTTCCTGGGCGCCCTGGTCATGGTTCCTGTTACCCTGGCGGTCATGCTGCTGACGGCGGGGACCAATCCCGTGTTGCAGTTGATCGCGGTGGTCGCCTGCGGCGCGGTCAGTTATCTGGGCATCTTGTGGCGGGTGGAACGCGAGAACCTGCTGCGGGTGGTGCGTGTGATCGGCATGTCCCGTACGTGACCTGCGCCGGCTGACGGCCGGTCGAGGAGTATTTCCCAGGAGAATGCATCGTGCAAGCCAGCCCTCAAATACAAACTCCCTCCCAAGACATAATCCCAGAATCCAGCCTGGATTGGCGCTTCCTGCTGCCGCTCGATGCGGACAGTAGGGTGCTGGTCATTGGGGGCGGGCGGGATGATTTCACGCGCCTGTTCGGCAAAATGGGCATTTCCGCGCTCACTTGGCTTGGCGACGAGCAGCTCCAGGGCGCGTTCGACGCGCGGACTTTTCCGCCCGCCGCCTTTGACGTGGTTGCCATCCCGTTCGGTTTTCCAAGGGGCGGCGCGCTCCGCGAACTCGAGGTGTACCGTGTGATTCATGGGTGGCTGCGCCCGGGCGGAAACCTGTTGTTCGGTTTTCCCAACCTGCTCGGCTTGAAACGGCATTTTGGGTCCGCTTCGCGTAAGGCCACCTTGTGGGGCGTCAGGCGGAGCTTGGGACGGGCAGGCTATTCCCAATTGAGTCTGTTCGGCGCCATGCCGAACCTGCAGGCGCCCGAATATATCCTGCCGCTGAAAGGCCAGGCGATTGGATTTGCCTGGCAGCACCGGTATCGTTATAAATATCCCGACCGCCTGTTGAACCTCCTGGGCAGCCGTCCCGCCCTGGCTTTGCTTGCGGGCCTGTTTCCGTGCTACTATGCGACTGCCAAATCAGGCCCCGGCCTGTAATGAGCTTTGACTAGAATTTTATGTGGTGTTCATGACCGTGACGATGGCGTTTGTCGATCTGTTGGCTTCCTATCTATCCTCCCTGCGGAGCGGGAATGGGCCTTTGCTTTCCGCGCCCCTGCATTGGACGATCCTGACGAACGGGGGCATGGATCCGCACGATTGCATCATCCTGTTCCTCTTCGAGGCGCAGCACAGCCGTCCTTCCCTGGTGGCAAAGATTCCGCGCCTGCCGGAGGATGGGCGCGCCTTGCAGGTCGAGTACGAGCGCATGACCGAGGTGTGGGGGTTGTTGGGGGATGAGGCCGTTTTCCGCATCCCGAGACCGATTGCCATGCTGAATCTGGAAGGCCAGCCTGCGCTGGTCCTTTCATACCTCCCAGGTGAGAGCCTCCTGCGCGCCTCGAAGCGTATGGTCTGGGAGCAGCCGCAGCAGGTGTATTCCCTGGCAGTGGATGCGGGAAAATCCCTGCGCGAAGTGATGGACAGAATCGCAACCCCGCTGGCGCACGGCGAACGGGTCCCGACGGATTTCCTGCAAAAGGTCGAGAAATTCAGGGCGATGTATTCCCTGACCGAACGTGAGGAAGGGGCGCTCCAGGATTTGATGGGCTGCCTGGCCTCCCTCGAAGGCAGGGCCACCCACAAGGTGTTGATCCAGGGCGATTTCTGGCACGGAAATATGATCCGCAATTCGGACCACGGCCGCCTGATGTTCGTGGACTGGCAGTATTCCCATTGGGCAACAGACGTCAGCCTGGATGTGTATTTGTTCCTGCTGGCGGGCGCCCTGGCAGATACGCCCCAGGCGTCGGTCGAAGACAGGGCGCGCGGGGCGGTGGAGGCCCTGGTACGCTGGCGCCCGAAGATCATCCCCGCCTACCTGCAGGCTTTTGGCAAGCCGGCGCATTACACGTTGTTGCCCGTGCGGCAGGGGATGCTGTTGTGCTGTGTGGAAAAGGCGGTACGCGCCAGCATGGACGCCGGCTTCGACCTGACGAATGATCTGATCTGGCGGCATTATTTTTCCGAGTTGTTACATCTCCCGGAGGGAAACGCTTTCTATGACGGTCTCGAATAGCGGCAAAGGAAAAAAATATAATATCGTCTACATGATCGACGGGCTGGGGCTGGGCGGGGCGGAGCGGCTGATGATCCCGCTGCTGGCCAACCTGGATCGGCAGACCTTCGAGCCGCGGGTGTGTGTCTTCCAGGTGCGCAACGGCAATCCCATTGCCGATGACCTGACCGCCCTGGGCGTCCCGGTGGATAATCTGCCCATTTCCCATCTGCGCGACCTGACCGCCCTGCCGCGCCTGCTCCGTTATCTGAAGGAGACGCAGGCTGACCTGGTGCATACCCAGCTCGAATTTGCCAACATCCTGGGCACCCTGGCCGCCCGCGGAGCGCGGCTGCCCAGCGTATGCACGGTGCATACCATTCCCTCCCAGGATGGGATGCGCGCCAAGACGCGCCTGCACCAGAACGTGGAATTTTTCTGCCTGCGCAACTTTTGCGATATGGTCATCTCGGTCTCGGAGGAGGCGCAGCGGTTCCACCGCGAGGTCGGGCGGATGTCGGAGCGCAGGACCAGCGTGATCTACAACGGGATCGACCTGGCGCGTTTCAGCGCCGAAGCCCTTCAAGCGGACCCCCAGGCGGTGCGCCGTGAATTTGGCATTCCCGCCGCCGCGCCGCTGCTGATCACGGTTGCCGTCCTGCGTGAATTGAAGGGCATCCAGTTCATGATCCGCGCCATGCCTGGCATCCTGGTCGAGCGCCCTGACGTGCATTACCTCATCGTCGGGAGCGGCGACCATCAGGAGCAACTGGTCGAGGAGGCCAGGAAACAAGGCGTGCAGGAACGTGTCATCTTTGCGGGCGCGCGCAAGGATATTCCCGCCCTGCTGTCGGCCGCCGATTTGTTCGTGCTGCCCACCCTGACGGAGGCGCTGCCCACCGTCCTGGCGGAGGCCATGTCCGCGCGCCTGCCGATCCTGGCCAGCCGTGTCGGCGGGGTGCCCGAGATGATCAGCGACGGCGTCAACGGGCGGCTCCTGCCTGCGGGCGATCCAAGTCACCTTTCGGCCGCATGTCTCGAATTGCTGGCATTCCCCGAGACGCGCGCTTCGATGGGGCGGCAGGGCCGCGCCATCGTGGAGCAAAAGTTCGATGTGCGCGTACAAGCCGCGCAGTTGCGGAGCCTTTATCTCCATCTATTGGATGAACATGGAACCTGAAAAACTTCAAATTTGTGTGATCGAAGCCGCCAACAGCGGCGGCCTGGTGCATTTTGCCTATCAGTTGTGTACGGCCCTGGCCCGCGAGGGCGCGGACGTGACCCTGATCGTCGGGACCGAATACGAACTGGAGGCTCTGCCGCACAACTTCAAGGTCGAGAAACTGCTGCACCTGTGGAAGGGTTACGAAAAGCGCAGCGAGCAGGATTATTCGAATCGTTTCCGCCGCATGATGAAGAAATTATTTTGGACCGCGCGCCGCGTGGTGCGGGGAGTCCGCTTCGTGCTGGCGTGGTCGAAACTGGCGGCCTACCTGCTGCGCACCCGGCCGCATCTTGTTCAGTTCTCGCGCTTCGATCACCTCGTGGAAGCCCTGTTCATTGCGTTCCTGCGTTCGCGCGGATTTGTCCTGAGCCAGGTGTGCCACGAGTTCGAAGCGCGCGAAGGTCAGGGTCTGCTGGGACGCTGGCTGGTGGGTGTGTATCATCGCGCCTATCATTCCTTCTCGGCCATCTTCCTGTTGGCGCACGAAAGCCAGGAGCGCTTCCTGCGCCTGTTCCCGACCGTGGATGCGCGCCATATCTTTGTTGTCCCGCACGGCAATTCCGAATGGCTGTTGAACATCCAGTCCCCTCCAGGGACGGTAAGCCTGCGCCAGCGCTACGATCTGCGGGAGGATGAGAAGGTGGTGCTTTTCTTTGGATTGCTGGCGCCCAGCAAGGGTTTGGAAGACCTGCTCGAAGCGTTCGCGCTGGCGCTCGATACCTGTGATGCCCGCCTGGTGGTCGCCGGGTATCCCACCAAAAATTTCGACCTGCCGAGGCTCAAGGCGCACATTGCCGAGCTGGGAATTGACGAGAATGTCCACCTGGATCTGCGCTACATCCCCCTGGAGGAAGTCGGCGCCCTGATGGACCTGGCGACCGTGGTGGTGTATCCCTACCACTCCAGCACGCAAAGCGGCTCGCTGCAGGTGGCGTACACTTTCGGGAAACCGGTCGTCGCCACGGAAGTGGGCGGCCTGCCCGAGGCGGTGGAGGACGGCCAGAGCGGATTCATCGTTCCGCCGCATGACCCGCGTGAAATGGCGCAGAAAATTTCGCTGCTGGTCAACGACCCGCAACTGGCCCAGCAGATGGGACAGTATGCTCATCATTTATCCAACACGCGCTTTGCCTGGGGCACAATTGCCAAACAGGTGCTGGATGTTTACAAGACCCTGTAGTTTCTAGTGTCTCAGGCGGTTGAGTGGATTGATCAGGGTGCTGAACTCCGGCATGGAGTGTTTGTGTGAGATAAAACTTCTGCGGACGGTGTAGGGGGATTTGCGCACTTCGTCCAGGCTGGCTGGGCCGTTGAGCAGGGTAAAGGCGGTCTGGCAGCCGGCTTCTTGAACAAACCTGGCCGTGGCCGCATTGAAGTCGTCCGGCATCCCATTGGGGTAGGCAAAGCTCGTCACGGGTTTCCCCAACTCCTCGCTGACCCTGGCAACCGACCCGCTGATCTCGGAGCGGGCGCGTTCGGGCGGGATGCGGGTCAGGATGGGGTGTTGGATGGTGTGGCCGCCGAATTCGATGCCGTTGGCGCTCATCTCGCGCACCTGGTCCCAATTCATCATTAACCTCTTGAAATATCCGTCAGGAATGGCAACGCCCAGCAGTTCAGGCAGGCGCGCCACCCATTTCTTCTTTTCATCCTCCGGCAGTTTTTTCAATGATTCGATCCAGCCATACGAGACCTGCTGCATCTCGGCTTCGTTATGCCAGCAGCGCTGTGTCCCGTCCGGGAAGGGAATGCGGTCGAGACGGGTGTGGGCGAAACAATACGCGGTCAAATCCCAGTAAAAGGCGGTGTCCGTGCCGATATGTCCGGCCGTGAGAAAGATGACCGCAGAAAAACCGTGTTTGCGCAGGATGGGATAGGCATTGGTGTAGTTATCCAGGTAGCCGTCGTCGAAGGTAATCAGGGCGGCGTGCGGGGGAAGCTTCCTCCCGCCGTTCAGCCACTCGTGCAGCGTCTGCAGGGAAACAACCTTGTACCAGCGCGCAAGATATTCCATCTGGCGCGCGAACTCGGCGGGCAAGGCGCTGACGTTGGGCTGGAAGGTCTCGGGGGACAGGTTGTCGATGCGGTGATAGTTGAGCACGGTCAACGAGTTGGCCCACAGTGGACGTCCCAGTTGGACCAGCCCGCTGTGGTATCCAAATTCCAGGATACGTTTAACCAGCGCCGAGCGCTTCGATTTTTTTTGTGACGGCTGGGATAAATACATGGCTGCTTCCTGTGTGATTATTGCCCGGCTGCTTCGTGGCGCGACAGGGCCTTGCGATAGGCGTCCCAGGTTTTTTGAACCTGCACACCCAGATGGAACTCGTCCTTCACCCGTTGTGCGGCGCGATGGCCGAGCTGCCCAGCCAGGTCGCGGTCGTTCGCCAGTTGGGAGAGCGCGCAGGTCAGGGCCTGGGAGTCCGCGGCCGGGACGAGCAGCGCCTCCTGTCCGTCGCGCACGAGTTCGGGGATGCCGCCAACGTTCGAGGCAACAATGGGCAGGCCCAGCGCGCCCGCCTCCAGCAGGGCGATGGGCGTCCCTTCGTAGCGCGAGGGCATGACGAACATGTCGCTCGACCTCAAGATGGACAGAACCTGCTCCCGATCCTGGTAGCCCGCCAGGGTGACGCGCTCCCGCAGGGCGAGCTTGCCGATCTGATCTGCGAGGGCCTGGCGGCTTTCCCCGTCGCCGACGAGCAGGAGGTGCAGGTGGGGCGCCTCTCTGGCGAGCAGTCCAGCCGCCTCGACCAGCACATCGTAACCCTTGACCGGGACGAGCCTGCCGACCGCCGTGCAGACCAGTCTCCCGGCCGGGATGGAAAATTTATGCCTCAGCCAGGCCGACCCGCCCGGGATGTCCTCGGCGCGGATGTCCACGGCGTTGTAGATCAATTCGATCCTGTCGGCGGCAATGCCCGAGGCCAGCAGCGACTGCCGATCCCGCGCGGAGACGGTGATGTATAAATCCAGGGAACGGTTGGTGGCAAGCTCCAGGGCCGTATACAGCCTGCCTTTGAGTGAGGCGCGGCCGTGTTCGCTGGCGTACCAACTGTTGATGGTCGACACGAGGGCCACGTCGGTGAAGGCCGCTGCGGCGCTGGCCCAAAATTTGGACTGGATATTCTGCGTATCCAGCAATTGAATCTTCTCGGCGCGGATGAGCCGCACGAGGTTTCGGAGGATGCGCGGATCGGTCTTGTTCGCGCCGACGATGCGCTGGGGGATGCCCAGCTTCTGCGCTTCGCGGCTGATGGCGCTGCCCCGCAGTGCGGCCAGGAGGATGCCTTCGGAGGCGCTTTTTTGCATGAGGGACAGGATGCGCGAGGTGGATCCGCCGTATTTCATGGAGAGGTCGACTACTAGGGTTCTGGGAGCGGGTGTGACGGGCGTGGTCATGAGAATCCCTTATCTCCGTTCGATGCGCTGCCACAGGTGACCGGGCCGCTTTTTCAGGAATTGGAAGAAGCCCTGCAAGGCGGCCAGGTTGCTGTTGGTGAGAAAGGTGGGCAGGTAGAACAACGTGCGCAGGCGGCCCCCGCCCTGATTTTTCTGAACACGGGTGCCCACCACGGCCAGCAGGTAGAACAGCGCCTGCAGCACGAGGAAGACGATCCCCAGCGGCGGGCCGAGGAAGAGCCATCCCTGGGGCGCGATGGGCTGTATCAGAACGGCCAGTCCGTTCGAGACCAGGGCGGCGAGCATGAAGAACGGGACGAGCGGGCGCATGAATTTGTGCGAGAAAATTTGCCAGACCAGCACGGGCTGGCGGAAGGGCAGCACCTGGCGGGAAAGCGCAATCGCCTGGTAGCGCCCCGCGTTGATGCGGGTGCGGCGGATCATCTCGTCGCGGGCGCTGGGCGAGACCCGTTCCGCGGATTTGGCTTCGGGTGTGTAGACCAGGCGGTATCCCTGGCGGATGACCTGCATGGCGGTGAAGAAGTCGTCGTTGATGATATTGTCCGGGGGATGGATGTAGGCGCTTTTGCGAATGGCCAGGATCTCACCGGCCACGCTGGTGCAGCTGCCGACGCGGGTCTCCTGCTTTTTGATGTAGGACTCGTATTTCCAATACAAACCCTCGGATTCACCCAGGTCTCCGTCGCCTTTCAGGATGAGCTTGGCGCCTGTCACCGCGCCGACTTGCGGGTCGCTGAAGGGCTGGGCCAGTTTTTGGAGCGTGTCCGTTTGGTACAGGTTGTTGGCATCTGAAAAGATGATGATCTCCCCGCGGACGGAGGGCATGGCGCGGTTGATGGCCGCCATCTTGCCGCGGCGTTCGGGCTGGTGCAGCAATTCCACGCCCTGCCCCTGGTATTTTTGGACAAGGTCGGGCGTGCGGTCCTGCGAGCCGTCTGTCACGATCAGGATCTGCAGTTTTTCGCGCGGATATTCACAGGCCAGGCTGTTGCGGATCTTCTCCTCGATCACGGCCTGCTCGTTGTGGGCGGCAATCAACAACGTCACCGACGGGAGGGCAGTTGCCTGGCTGGGGTTGATTGTGGGCTTTCGGGAGGGGAGCAGGGAAATCAGCAGGGGGTAGCCGAAATACGTATAAAAGATCAACGCCAGGCTGCCCCAAAACAACACGGCCAGCAAACTCGATATAATCAGGATCATAAGGTTTTCCATAATGTTAAAATTTTCGAATAAAGAAACTTGCGCAAGGATTGCACGGATTGACCAATAAAGGATTCCGTTTCCGCGTTTTCCGTTGAAGGCGCCGCACGCTTAAAATGCGCCCAACGATTGCTCATTCCATCGGCCAATTGTCAGATAAAAAATGCGATGACGCAATACCCTTTTGGGGGATATTCAATCCATCCATTGTCATGTAATATCGCACATCAAAATGCATTGAAAATCTCATAATGAAGTTGAAATATTAACGGAATTGATGATAAAATAAAAAAAGACAATACTTATCGTATTATAGCATTCCGACGGCATTTCTGCCTGTGAATCGGAAAAATGAATTGGTATTGTCGCTTGAGGCGCGTTCCGATGCGCCGCAACAATTTTTATCCGTTGGTTCCTTCGATCATCTTATAGGAGAGAGTGTTCATGGAGATTCGTTTTTTTCTCAAGATCATCCAGCGAGGGTGGTGGATGATAGCCATCTCGGCTTTGCTGGCAGTAAATTTTTCACTGATTTACTCATACTTCATCGTCACGCCGGAATACGAAGCGGTCGCGCGCTTCATCGTCAGCCCGAACCTGGAGAACACCGACAGCCGGGACATGGTCAACAGCCTGGAAGCGCTGGATAAACGCTCCATCATCGCGACCTATGCCGAGGTGCTCAACAGCTACCAGATCACCACCGAAGCCTTGAGGGTGTTGGGCAATGATCCCGCGGATTTTACCGCCTACACGACCTCGGCCACGCTGCTGCCGGATGCCAATATCATCCGCTATAGCGTCAAGGGCCCGGACCCGGTGGTGGCCGCCAGGCTGGCAAACGGCATCGGGCAATATGCCATCGATTACGTCCGCAAGCTGTACGTCGTCTACAATATCGACTTCCTGGACCAGGCCACGGCGGCTGAGGAACCCTCCTCGCCGCGCCCGTTCCAGGATGCCCTGCTGGCCCTGCTTGTCGGCCTGGTGATCGGCGTCGGCCTGGCCATCTTCCGCGACCAGGTGTCGGGCACCCTGGCGCGCATCGGCCAGCGCAACACCGTCGACTACGAGTCGCAGGCGTTGGCGCGGGTGTTCTTCGAGCGGCGCATCCGCCAGGAGGTGTCGGTCCAGCCCAACGTCGTCAACACGCTGGGGATCATCTACCTGAACGGCATCCAGGATATTTACGATTCGCTGCCGCAGGTCTACATCAACCAGATCATGCGCAAGGTGACCGGTACGTTGAAATCCGAGTTGCGCGGCAACGACCTGGTGGGACGCTGGTCGAAACTGCAATTTGGCGTTTTCCTGCTCTCGACCGACGGGGCCTCGGCCATGCGCCGCCTGGAGCGCATCCGCGAGATTCTCGACCAGCCCGTCACCCTCGAAGGCGCGGACGAGTTGAGCATTCACCTCGACCCGCGCATCGGTTTCTCCGACCGCCAGGGCGGGGAGGCCATCTCGGTCACAATGACCCAGGCGGAGAGCGCGCTGGATATTTCCATGGCGTCCACCGCAAAGATCAACATGTACAAGGTGCGTCCCTTTGGCTAAACCGTGCATCGAAGCAGTCTGCCGCGAATTATTATTAGTGGATAACGGAGTTTGTTCATGAGAAGCAAAATTATCAGTTTATTCCTTCTGGCCGTCCTCCTGCTGGCAACCCCGCTTCAGGCTTTGGCCCAGGAGCAGGGGCAGGACCAGCCGGGCGTCCAGGTTACCGATACCCAGATCATGTTCTCGTTCGCAGACCTGAACACGACCGAAATGACCCTGCGCAGTCCGTTGACCGTCGAACGGCTCCTGTTCAGCGTTCCACCCAACCTGCGCCTGGTTTCGGGAAGTTTTATCATCAATTACGATGTGCTCTTGACCGGCACCGAAATTGCCAAAATCCAGGAAGTGGGCGGGGTCTTCGGGGGCAACCTGTTCGTGAAGTTCAACGACGTTATCGTCGCCACGATCCCTGTCAACACGAGCGGGAGCTACAGCCAGCAGATCGAGCTGCCCGCCAACGCCTTCACCCTGATCCGCGAGGATGGCAGGCACATCCTCACCTTCACCTTCGACTCGCAGGTGAGCTGCGCCTACGACGTCAACGCCATCGTGACGTTGAAGGGCAGTTCCGCCTTCGACCTGGGCTATGAATCCACCAGCCCGACCCTGAACCTGTCACGCCTGCCGGCCCCGTTCTACTTGCAGGATTCGATCATCCCGGACGGCGCCCGAGTGGTGGTCCCGGACGACCCGGACGCGGGCGAACTCCAGGCGGCCCTGAACGTGATGGCTGGCTTCGGTTCGATGATCTCGGACGTGTACGACCTGCAGCTGGTCAGCGTGGGCAACCTGACAGAGGCCGACCGTGCCAAGTACCACCTGATCTTCGTCGGCCTGCCCGAGAAGCTGGACCTGCTTAGCGAAGTGGATTTCAAGCAGCCGGTGGCGGGCGGAACCTTTAGCGGCCTGCCCGAACGCGCCAGGGACGACGGCATCCTGGAGATGGCCCTCTCGCCCTGGAACCCGCTGAAGGCGGTCATGCTGGTGAGCGGCACCACGCCGCAGGCCATCCTCAAGGCGGCGCATGCCGTCAGCACGGCGCGGGTGTTGATCTTCGAAGACCCCACGCTTTCCTACGTCTCCAACGTGCAATTGCTCTCCCAGGCCCTGCCCTCCGTCGAGGACTTTTCGCTGGCCGACCTCGGCTACACCACGCAGGATTCCGGGTTGATCAGCGGCATCGGCGTGACCTCGCGCGACTTCATTTTCTACGCCGCGAGGAACCAGGTGATGGCCAAGGACGGCTACATCGATCTGACCTATTACCACTCCGGCCTGCTGGAATACGGCGCGGCCTCCTTCTCCCTGTACCTGAACGGACAGATCTTTTCGACGATCCTTTTCACGAAGGAAACGGAGCAGGTGACCGATGCGCACATCCGCATCCCGCCGGGGCTCCTTCGCTACGGCGAGAACCGCCTGGAAGTGCGCGCCAGCCTGCTGCAGCAACCGTCCTGCAACCAGGATCTGTCCTTCGACCCCTGGCTGACCATCTCGGACCAGACGAAATTCCACCTGCCGATCACGGAAGGGGTGGCGCCCACCACGAACGTGCCGCGCGACCTGAAATTCTTCCCCGACCTGTTCACCGGCGCCAGCGACCTGGGTGACGTGGCCTTTGTGCTGCCCAAAACCGCCGACAAGTGGAACCTGGCTGGGCAGATCGCCTACGCTTTGGGCGACGCCGTCCAGCCCGCGCTGGTCAACCTGGCGATGGCTTACGCGGACGATGTCCCGCAGGAAATTCTCAATAACTATTCGCTGATCGTCATCGGCAAGGCTGCCGACCTGCCGATCATCGCCGACCTCAACGAGCAACTGCCCGCGCCGTTCGACCTGTCCACGAACACGGCCAGCGAGCGCCAGCTGCAGATCTCCTACCGCATCCCCGAGGGCCAGCACGTGGGCTACCTGGAGTTGATGGCCTCCCCGTACAATCCCGAAAAGAGCATCCTGGTGGTGGCCGGCAACACGGATGTGGGCACGGCGGTCGCATCGAGCGCGCTGCTCCTGACCACCCTGAAAGACCAACTGGCGGGCGTCTTTGCCGTGACCAACGGCACCCAGGTTTCCAGCGGCAGCGGACTTTCCCCGTTCTCGATCGTGGGTGAGGCCGTGCCCGGGGCGCAAGCGGTGGTGACCCCTCCGTCGCCCATCCCCGCGACCCAGTTCACGCGTCCCACCTGGCTGATTCCCTTCCTGGCGGTGACGGGCATCGTGATCCTGTTGATCGCCCTGTTCGCCTTGATCGGCGCCTTCCAGCGCAATCGTGTGCGACGGTTGGCCGAGAAGCAACTGACCGCCGAAGCCGAAGCCGAAGTCGACCAGAAGAAGTAGACAAGTCCCACTCCAGCAACAAAAACATCCCCGTGAGATCATCACGGGGATGTTTCGTTTGCGTGGATGGATTTAGCGCGCTTTTTCGCGTGCGGCGCGTTCGAGAATCTTGAAGGCATAGGCCAGCGTCGCGGCGGGATCTTCGAGCGGCTGACCGTTTTCCAGCCTTTCCAGCATCCCGAGCAGGGAGCCGCGCACGCCGCTGGCGCGATGCGCCCAATGCGAATCGACCGAGATACGTTCGAGACGGTCGAGCAGCAGGCGGATCAGTTTGGGGCTGGGAGTAAGGCGCGGCATGGCGGGCTTATTTTATCGCAATTTTTTCGCATATCTTGCCCAAATGCGGGTTTTCCTGTATGCTTGAGGAAACCGAAGGGACAATGAACGAAGCCGATACCTGCCGTACCTACGTTCTTCCAAAACTCCAAGCCGCCGGCTGGGAGGATGATTTCATCACCGAGCAGATGGTCTTGACGCCCGGGCGGATCGTGCCCATCGGCGACAGGCATATGCGCAAGGAGGGACTGCGGCCTGATTACGTTCTGTTCATTCGGCAGAATATTCCCATAGCGGTCATTGAAGCGAAAGCTGAGTATAAAAGCGCAGGCGCGGGATTGCAGCAAGCCATTCAATACGCGGAAATGATGGGGTTGAAGTTTGCCTATTCGAGCAATGGCAAGGGAATTGTGGAGCACGATTTCATTACAGGCTTGGAACGCAATCTTGATGCATTTCCATCGCCCGCTGAATTATGGGGACGGCTCAAAGGCACATTCAACTTTGAAAGCAAAAAAGAAGAGACGGATGCACTTTCTGCCTATTGGGAAGATGTGGGCGGAAAAGCGCCGCGCTATTACCAGCAAGTTGCCATCAATAAGGCAGTCAATGCCGTACTGGAGGGGACGAATAGAATCCTGCTGACGATGGCAACGGGAACAGGCAAGACTTTCGTTGCGTTCCAGATCGTCTGGCGCTTGTTGAAATCGAAACGCAAGAAGCGCATTTTATATCTTGCAGACCGCAAGGTGTTGATTCAACAAGCCAAGACACGGACATTCTCTCCGCTCAATCAGGCGATACAAGTTATTCAAGGAAAAGCCGTCAAAAGCCGAGAGGTGTATTTTGCCTTATATCAGGCGTTGGCAAACCCAGCGACGGGCGAAAACCTGTATGAAAAATATCTGCGCGATTTCTTTGATCTGATCATCATCGACGAGTGTCATCGCGGCTCGGCCAATGAAGAGGGTAGTTGGCGCAAGATTTTGGATTACTTTGATTCTGCGACTCAAATTGGCATGACTGCCACCCCAAAGCGCGACGATAACGTGGACACCTACAATTATTTCGGTGACCCGATCTATACCTATAGCCTGCGCCAGGGCATTGACGATGGTTTCCTTGCGCCGTATCGCGTGTATCGCGTCATCCCCGATGTGGATGCCAGCGGATTGCAAATTGACCCGGGTGTATTGGATCGCTTCGGGCGCGAAATTCCGCCTGATTTATACGGGACAAAAGATTTCGAGCGGATTGTTTCTCTGCTTTCACGCACGGAAGTGGTCGCCAGGCATTTGACCGAATATCTCAAGCGCACGAATCGCTTTGACAAGACCATCGTCTTTTGCGTGGATCAGGAACATGCGTTGGACATGCGCATGGCGCTAAACAATGCCAATGCGGATTTAACGCGTGTGCATTTGCATTATGTGGAGCGCGTGGTTTCGGATGAAGGCTCGGTGGGACGCGGACATTTGGATAATTTCCAAGACCCTGAAAAAGAAACGCCCGTCATTCTCACCACCTCGCAAATGCTGACCACGGGCGTGGATGCGCCCACCTGCCGCAATATCGTTTTGTTCAAGCCGATCAACTCGATGATCGATTTCAAGCAGATCATCGGGCGCGGGACGCGGGTCTCAGAAGAGCATAATAAGTTCTGGTTCACGATCATTGATTATGTGGGCGCGACGCAGTTGTTCTATGACCCTGCTTTCGATGGCGACCCTGTGCGCGTGACGAAGACTGAGATTGATAAAGACGGAAATGAGACGAAGGTTGAAGATAGCGAAGAAGGCACGCTTGAACCAGAGCAAGACCCTAAGGGTTTTGAGAAGCCCTTAGGGTCTGTAGGCGAATACCCGCGCAAGTATTATCTCGATAATATTCAAGTTTATATTGCGGGTGAGCAAGCCTTTGAACTTGACCCCGAAGGCAATATGCTGCGGACGGTGCAGTTTACCGATTATGTGACTGAGAACATCCGCCGCTTGAATTTGACGGCAGAGCATTTGAAGCAGGATTGGCCGAAAGCTGAACAGCGGGCTGAGATTTTGAATCAGTTGCGAGCGCGCGGCATCGACCCTGACCACCTTGCGCATGTTGTTCATCAGGAAGATGCGGACGCATTGGATTTGCTCTTGCACGTGGCGTACAACGCGCCGCTGGTGACGCGCCGTGAGCGGGCGGAGAAATTGCGCCAGAAGAAAGCTAATTTCTTCAATACGTTTACCCCTGCGGCAAAAGAGATATTGGATACTTTGCTGGAGAAATACGCCGATTATGGGGTTGGGGAGTTTGACCATTTATCCAGTGTTTTGCAAGTTTCGCCGTTTGACCGCTATGGTTCGACGTATGAGATTTATCAGTTGTTTGGCGGGGCGGAGAAGATGTTGCAGGCGGTGGACGAGTTGCAGAAGTTTTTGTATGAGTAATCTACCATGTCGTTGCGAGGGCGCTATTGCACTTCGCCCGAAGCAACCTCCTTGCAAGTGGAATACTGCATGTAATAGGAGATTGCTTCGTCGGACTTCATCCTCCTCGCAACGACATAAGTTATAGTGAGTGCTTTATGTCAGTTGGCAAACAATATTGCGTTTACATTATGACCAATGCCCATAATAAGGTTTTGTATACGGGTGTGACCAACGATTTGGTGCGCAGGGTATACGAACATAAAAACGGATCGGGCAGTATGTTTGTGAAGAAGTACAATGTTCACAAGCTGGTTTATTATGAAGTAGGTGATAGCGTTCATTCTGCCATCGCAAGAGAGAAACAGATAAAAGGCGGTTCTCGGCAGAAGAAAATCGATTTGATTAACAGTTTGAATCCTGAGTGGAAAGATTTGTATGAGGAAATCTCAAAATAGCATGTCATTGCGAGCGGTTTTTGCGAAGCAATCCCCTTGTACACAAGGAGGTTGCTTCGTCGCAAAGATCAAGAGCGCTCCTCGCAACGACATACTACGGGCAGTGGACGAGTTGCAGAAGTTTTTGTATGAGGTGTGATCATGAAGAATTTGTTCCCGACATTTTTCCTGTTATTTCTTTTTATGGTCATGTTATGGGCTAGAAAGCGAAAATGGATCACGGATAATAATATTGAATGGTTGGCAAACACGGTCACAATACTTGCGTTTTTGCTGGCTGTGTATATGTTTGTCTATCCCCCGACCGCGAATCCAAACGAGACACCTGACGCCCCTCTGCCAACTCAGCCAGTGACGGAGATTGTTACGGCTGTGCTGCCGATCCCTTCAGAGGATGCCAATCTTTCGCCTGAACCCGCTATTAGCATAAATGCGCCTCTGTTGTTTTTCTCAGATTCTTTTGACAGTGATGTAATAGATGAGAAACTCTGGAATATAAAATATGAAGGGCTACTTCAGCAGAATGGAAGTCTGAATGCTAAGCTGGAAAATAATGGAGATGGATTTATCACGCAAGCATTGGAAGCGAAAACCCAGCCCGCGCAATTTTCGATTATCGAATTCAAAGCTGTAATCACTAATGGAACGATTAATGGGGTACTCGGCATTGATACCAATTGCAGTGCAGACGATACGGTACTTAATTTTGAAATAAGACCTGGAAATAATCTTACGGGTTACTACGTTGAAGGAAATAATCAAATTCAATTAGATTGGGATGCGATTTCATCCAGTGAGCAGGTTTATGTTGTAAGACTGGTTCAAGATGGGGAAGTGGTTCGTGCTTATGTAAACGATGTTGAATTATCGCAACCATACCCATGTTCATCAATGGGCAATTGGTTGGTCATTGGAGCTGGCGCAAGCCCCGATTCATTTATCGAAGGCTATTTCGAATATATAAAGCTTTATTCTGAATAACAGAGGATATTATAGGAACCTCATGATGCCAAAACAAAAAAGCCCCTCCCCAACCCTCCCCAAATCCGCAAAAGCGGCGGATTTAGGGAGGGAGTCAAAGCAGAACACCAAAGCCTCGCTCTCCTCTCTCATCAAATCGTCGCGGGATATTATGCGGAAGGATGCGGGGTTGAATGGGGATCTGGATCGGTTGCCGCAGTTGTCGTGGATTCTGTTTTTGAAGTGTTATGACGATCTGGAAATTCGCAGAGAAGAAGATGCGAAGGCGACGCGGCAGACGTATAAGCCGATCATTCCGCCGCCGTATCGCTGGCGGGATTGGGCGTCCAATGAGAATGAGGGGGCGACGGGCGAGGATTTGATCAAGTTCGTCAATGATGGCTTGCTGCCCGCCCTGCGCGGGCTATCGGGGTCGGATGAACGGTTGAAGGTGGCGGAGGTTTTCAAGGAGACGTACAGCCGTATGCTCTCGGGCTATCTGCTGCGGGATGTGGTCAACCTGGTGGATGGAATCCACTTTCAGTCGAAGGATGAGATTTTCACGCTGGCGCATTTGTATGAGTCGATGCTCAAGGAGATGCGCGACGCGGCGGGTGATAGCGGGGAGTTCTACACACCCCGTCCCGTAGTAAAACTGATCGTAGACAGAACCAAGCCTCGGCTGGGTGAGACCGTTCTCGATCCCGCGTGCGGCACGGGCGGATTTTTAGTCGAGGCGTATGAATATCTCAAGCCGCTGGCGAAGAATTCCAAAGACCAGATCAAGTTGCAGAGCGAGACGTTGTACGGTGTGGAGAAGAAGCCGCTGCCGTATTTGCT
>JACRBN010000002.1 GCA_016213105.1 Chloroflexota bacterium | reverse complement strand
CAAACGCAAAGTGGATGTACAATGGGGTTTGTTCGCTCTGGTACACAATATCGGCAAGATCCACGTGTTCGGGGCGCTGTCATAAGCCTATTTTGAGCCTGTCTCCCCATTCTGCCCCTGTCCGCGGTGAAAATCCGAGCGCCTGACCGGGGGGCGACCTTCAAAATTTCAGTTTTTCGACAGTCTCGTTAGCCCGCAACTTGCGACTAAAATTTCAAAGAAGAGGCTACAATGAAGTTTCTAAAAGGCATATTGCAAGACATACGACAAAAGCAAAATCTGGATATATATCTAGCAATCATAATTGCTATAGTCGTCTCTATTCTTGGTGCCGCTCAAATTGCTGATCAAACTGTTGTATCTTCTACAGTATTAGCAACTTTAGCTTTAGTCTCTCTTAGCCTTTTGGCAAACCGTCGCGAAAACGATGAGATTCAAAATAATCTATCCAAACTTACAGGGACTGGACAGCTAGCAGATAAATTCTTTCGGAAGGAACACGACACATCAAAGGTGTTGCAACTTATTAGAAATTCTCGAAAGGTCTACTTCTTAGGGTCTAGCTTTACAGCTCTTATTCCACTTATTAGGGAAGAACTGTCTAATAATCCCCCAAATGAACTAGAGCTAAAATTCTTATTGATGAAGCCATCAGGACATGCAGCTTCCATTGCAGCATTTCGTGGAGACCGATCAATAGATGAAGTTAATTCTTCAATTGTAAAAAGCCTTTCTGATATAGAACAACTAGCAAAAAAGATGATTAATGGGAAAGTTGAGTGCAGGGTCATAGATTATTTAACGCCGTATAACATCGAGGCGTTTGACCCTCAACTCCCGTCGGGGCGTATGTTTGTACGTTTAGCAGCTTTTCGTACCTCAACATTTATACGTCCTTTATTTGATTTAACATCAAAAAATGATAGTGCTTGGTTTAAATTTTTCTTAGAACAATTCGAGACATTATGGGAAGAATCTGATGCTCGCGTGCTAAATAATTGAGACGAGATCATCCTCCTTACTTATACGGGCTAACAAAGCGTGCACCTGACGCTGGGGAGTCTGCGCAAATCTCAAGCAGTTTTCTACGCCTTATCATTTTTCTGGCTGGACGGCTTCGCCGTCCCCCGCCCCAGCGCGGGAACCCAGACCGTTGGGCGGCAGCATCATTCAGGGTTTTTCAGTTCAGTAGCCCGTCGTACTGGTAGGCTGTATTAAATAATAAGATATTACAACAGCTTGAAAGGAGGTTGCCGTGAATGAAGATAAAAGGATGATAATAGGATATATTGTAGGTGGATTGCTCGTTATTGTATTAGCACCTTCAATTATTTATACAATTACTTCGTTACTTGACAATGTGTATAGATTAGAAATTATCCAGAATACGACTATAAGATGGGTTATTATCATAATATTGTTTGCGGCAGGATTAATGTATGGAATTTGGTCAGTGATTGTTCAAAACACTATTGGACAGGGTGGTCCCGTAGAAATAGGAAATATTGAAATAAGTCCAAAAACAAAGAAACTCGTTGTATCAGGACCATATAAATACTCAAGAAATCCTATGTTATTTGGAACATTATTGATGTATCTTGCTTTTGCACTATTTATAAATTCAATAACCTCTGTTGTGTTAGTCGGTGCGGTTTTTACTTTTATGTTGACCGTTGTTGTGAAAATGGAAGAAAAGAGATTGTTGAATGATTTTGGAAATCAATATGAAGAATATCGAAAAACAGTATCAATTTTCATTCCATGGTTTCAAAGAAAAATTAGATAGAAAAAATCAACTTAGCAGTTATATACACTTGCCATCTTATTGTTTTGTCGGTACTGTAATCAGCATAGGTTTTAAATCATAAAAGCCGCCCACCGATAAATCGCAGTGTCAAGGGTTGGAGAGGAAATTGATTGAAAAGACGGCGCCTACGGCGAACATTTTGCGCAGCGTGGCTTCGAGTTTTTCCTGCTCTCAAGCAGAGTCCACGCCCGCAGAATAAACTCCATCGCGACGCTGAGTCATCTATTGGTAGTTGCCAAAAAGCAGGGCACGTGTAATAATTTCATTGTTTATTGGTGGATTTTCGAGCAGCGCGCCTTACATACCCTCCAAATACCCCGACATTATATGAAGCAAACGACTGGGTGCCTGCCCGATAAGGCGCCTGCTCCCTGTGGAACATGATCTGGCTATGAACGGAGCATGGTTCACCTCATTTGTGATGATCACGCGCAAAGCGTGACTATGAACGGAATCCGCATCCCCACCAAGAACGGAGTAACCCATGTTCACCCCAGCCCGCACGAAGACCATCGTCTCCTTCTTCCTCGCCTGTCTGCTTTTGCTGACCCTCAGCGGTTGCAGCAGCACCTACGTCGACACGCTCGGCCCGATCGTCGATGAGTTCAACACCTCGGTGGACAAGATCGACACGCAAATGTCCATCCTGATCGCAGATAATGCGATGTTCGAAGACGCCGCCTGGCAAAGTGAAACCAGCGCCGCACTCTCCAACTGGAAGGGAACGGCCGAGGCGCTCACGAACCTTCCCGAACCCGAAGAGGAATACATGCAGCTCAACGCCCTGATCCAGGAAATGGCGTCCCAGGCGATCCTGGCCGCGGATGCCTACAAAGCGGCCATCGACGCCGGAGACATCCAACTCATGAATGACGGCGGCCCATACATGGATCGGGTCAATGAACTGTTGCCCCAGATCAACGCCGAGATCAACCGCCTCAACCAGTAATCACCTGCCTTCCTGCTGAACAAAGGGACCCTGAAAGTTCAAACTTTCAGGGTCCCTTCTTTTTCAAGCGGCCTGGACACAAAATGTCCCTGCGGCAGAGGTCCCATCCGCCCCAGCGCCGCCAGGCTCCCAGGGAACAGAGTGAAGAATAGGCTCAAGATCTTCGTTTTGGTCGCTGGTATGGTATCCCGTTCTCAAGGGATACGATTTCATGACGGGGTAAATCGACCGCGCCTTCCATCCCCCGGGCGTGATCCAACCTTCGTTCGAGGGTCCGACTACTTTCCCAATTCCCCCACGAACATGTCGAGCGCCAGGTCCAGGGTGACCTGGCCGTTTTTGGCCGCCTCGTCCATGGCGAGCAGGCGGTGGTAGATTAATTCGAGCGTGGCCATCGGGAAGCGTTTGGCCTGCGCGTACACCTTCTCGGCCACAAACGGATGCACACCCAGCGCCTCCTGCACATCGGGGATCATGCCGCGCGCGTCGATCACTTCGCGGGCTTGCAGCAGCAGGCGGAACTGGCGGATGACCATGCCCCACAGGGCGAAGGCTTCCTCATTTTCGAGCAGGCGATGCAGCAGCTTTTGCGCCGCGCCCGCCTTGCCCTCGGCCAGCGCATCCACCATCGAGAAGATGTCGGGCTCGGCGGTGACGATGCTGACCGTCTCGACGTCCGCCAATTTGACGGGCCGCTCCCAGTTGACGTAGGCCAGCAGTTTGGCAATCTCCATGCCCGCCTGGCGCGTATCCGTGCCGATCATCTCAGCCAGCCTGGCGGCCGCGGGGGGTTCGATCACGCCGCTTTGATTTTTGGCCTCGTTGATGATCCAGCCGGGCATATCCTTCTGGCGCGGCAGCATGAAACCCTGCGCCTTGGCTCCGCCCTTGGCGGCCCACTTCACCAGCCAGTGACGCTCCGCATCCCGCGGCTCCACGGATTCGTACAGCACCAGCCGCACGCTCCCGGGCGCGGCGGAGAGGAACTCTTCGAATTTTTTGCGTTCGTTGGGTTTGGAATATTTGGCTGAGGGGTTGGCCAGGATGACCAGCCTGCGCGGCGCGAGGAACGGCATGGCATTGACCGCGTTGTTCAGGTCGTTCTCGCTGACGCTGCGCGCTTCGAGGCGCGCGGTGTTCATCCCCGCGGTGGTGGGGTCGGGGAATTCGGATTCGAACTCCCGCACGCGCCGCGCGATGGCGAATTCATCGTTGCCGTAAAGAAAGAAAATATTGTTGGGCATGGATTTTTTGTGGGGGCGGGGGACCCCGCCCCTGCAATCATTTCGTGATGATGCGATGCACACCCTTGCGCACGAGGACGATGTCCACGACCTGCAGGTCGCCCAACTCCGCCTCGGTCGTGACGTTGGCTTGCAGCCACGGCCCGAGCGGCTGACTCAGCGAATAGCCGACCACGGCAAACGCCAGCGCCAGCGGCAGCAGGGCCAGCTTTCCCAGTGTGGATTTGCGCCCGTTTAACGGAATCCAGGCCAGGGTCCCGGCCAGCAGGGTGGTGGTCGCCAGGTTGGTGCCGCATCCCGCGTGGATGGCCAGGGTGCGCTCCCCCGCCCGCAGACGGGTGAGGGCCTGGGTCACGGCATCCGCCACGGCTTCGGTCGGGACGTTGGCCAGCAGGAAGAAGCCGGTCGGGTTGGAATGTCCCGCCATGTGACGGTCGGGATATTTGCCCGCCAGCACGTGCAGGGAGGCGTGCTCCAGGGCGTGATTGCGCCTGGTTTCGAGGATGAGGGGCAGGTCGAGGATCATGGCAGCATTATACCCTGCACCCCTCCCGAAAAATTCTACGAATTTGGAGGGTTGGGAAGGGGGTGGTTCGTTTCCATGGTCTGATAGGTTTCGAGCAGGCTGATCAGGATCTGGTCGGTGAAACTGTGCATACGGTGCAGCATTTCCTCCCAGGCCCTGCCCGAGGGGACGTTGGCCTCGCGATAGACCTTGACCACCGATTCGATCAGCACGTTGCGGAAGAACAGGAAGGCCCGCGCCGCATCCACGTAGCTCAGCTCGTAGCGGCGCGCGCGGGCGGCGTAGGAATAGCCGATGGCGTGCGCCTGCGAGGCGGCATTCTCGCCGCCCGAGCCGAGATAGGCCATCAGCCCCTGAAAGAGCATTTGCGCGCTCTGGCGGTATTGGATGCGCGCCTCCTCGTCCAATTTTTGGTACCAGGCCTCCGCCTCCAGCTTGCCGTCGGCGATGCGCATGCGCACGTTCCTGACCACCGACTGCACCATCGCGTCGGGGCCGACCTCGGGCTGATGGCGGGCGTGCTCGGCCCATAGTTCCACCTCGGCGCGTTTATAGCGGCGGTGTCCGCCCTGCGTGCGATGCACGGGCAGGATGCCCTTGTCGGACCACAACCTGACCGTGCTGGGATGCACACCCAGGATCCTGGCCGCGCCCTGCAGGGAAAGCCATTCATCCGTCATGCTTACTCGGCAGCCAGCGCAATCTTTTCGATGAAGGCGGGTCCTTCAGCCTGTTTGCGGAAAGTGGATACGTCGATGCGCGTGAGCATCAGGGCGGCGATGAACAGCATCAAGGCTTCGATGCCGAACACGGCCAGGTAGCCCGTCATGGCCTGACCTGTGGCCTGCGTCAGGCCATCGGCCACCACCCCCGCGAGCAGGATGCCCGTCAGCCGCGAGAGGCCGTTCGAGAAACCCCATGCGCCGATGTACAGGCCGACCTTGCCCTCCACGGTCAGGTCGAACATCAGGGACAGGTTCGCCACCGTGGAGACGCCCGTGCCAAAGCCAAGCAGGGTCAGGCCGACGTAGAAGGTGGGCAGGGAATGGGTCAGCCCGCTGGCAACGATCAGCACGAAGCCCGCCAGCGCGCCCAGGTTGCCGACCTGCGCCAGGGTCTTCTTGGTCACACGTCCCTCCAGCGCGCCTGTCACGAGGAAGGCGATCAGCGTAAACACGCCGCTGATGGACACCAGGCGTGAGGTCTCCTCGATGGTCATGCCGAAGGCTTGCGCGCCGAACGGTTCGAGCAGCACGTCCTGCCCGAGCAGGGCCACCAGCAGCAGGAGCAGGTACACGAAGAAGATGCGCGCCACGGGGTTGCTCAGGATGGCCGTGGTCATCTGCTGGACGGTGTAATGTTCGGATTTGGCCGGGGCCAAGCCCGAGCGGGGCTCCAGCCGGATGAGGCCGAGCAGGCCCAGGGCCAGGGCGGTCAGGGCCACGGCGTTGAAGGCGGAGGTAAGCGTCTCGGGCGTGTAGGTCGTCAACATGCGGCTGAGGGCGATGCCTGTCGCGATCAGGCCGATCACCATCATGAAGAACATGGTGGCCACGGTCCTGCCGCGTCCCTTTTCGCCCGAGAGTTCGGAGGCCAGGGAAAGGTAGGAGACGGCCGAAAGGTTGTAGCCCATGCCCCAGGCGCCGAAGGCCAGCAGTCCCGCCAGGATGCCGAGGCCAAAATTCTGGTCGAGTAAAAATGCGACCTGCGGCGAAACGGATACACCGATCACGCACAACACCAGCCCCGCCAGGATATAGGGCGTGCGGCGGAAGCCGAGGATGGGATGGCGGTCGGAGAACGATCCAATCGCGACCTGGATGGGGGAAAACAGGTAGGGCAGGACCGCCAGCAGCGAAACCAGCGTTTTCGAAATTTCGAGATCGAAAATCATCACGCGGTTGAGCGTGCTGTTGATCGGGACGAGGGTCATGGCGACCGCGACGTGAATCAGACCGAGTTGCAGGCGTTTGAGGAACATGAGCATCCTTTGGCTGTGGCGTAAAAAGCGTTGGGAATGTACCAAAATGGGAGAGGCAAGTCAATGTAGATTTACGTAGATTTTATCAATTCATGACATGAGTCGTCAAAGATACGAAAAAGAATGAACCCCTCTTTTCGTATCTTTTCAAATCTCGGGGGGCAAAATCCGATCAGTCGCTCTTCGTGCGCGGGGCAAACCAGTATCCACGTCCCCACAGGTTGTGGATGTAGTGAAAGCCGTGTTCCCCGTCTTCCAGCTTCTTTCTCAGGTAATAAATGTAGAGCGTCACCAGCGATGACCCGTTGGCATACGGCTCCCCCCATGCCTCCCTGAGCAATTCGCGCTTCGAAATCACCTTGCCCTGGTCCCGTATGAGACAGGCCAGCAGGCCATACTCCCTGGGGGAAAGTTCAAGCGGACGGCCGCAGACCTTCACCGTTTGAGACTGGAGATCGATTTCCAGGATCGAGTCGGAATAACCCATCGTACTCACGGCTTCGACGCTGGCAGTGGCTTCCGCCCGGCGCAGCAAAGCCCTGACGCGGGCCTCCAATTCCTTGCCTCTGAACGGCTTTTTGACATAATCATCGACCCCCGCGTTGAACCCGCGCACAACATCCATGTCCGAATTTCGGGCGGTCAACATCAGCACGGGAGTGCCTGCCATTTCACGCAGGCGTGAGCAGACATCGAAACCGTCCATGCCGGGCATCATCACATCCAGAATAATCAGATCGGGATGGAGTTCGTACGCCTTCTGTAATCCATCGATCCCCGAGTACGCCTGATGGACTACCAAATCCATCGGTTTCAGCGTTACCTCGAGGAGTCTGCCTACTTCGGGATCGTCGTCTACAACCAAAACCTTTTTCGCCATGCTGCAACCCTCACCAATAGAAAATAATAAATCCGACGAAAAATATATACAACATCGTAACACAAAATAGTTGTACGAACAATCACCCTTGAGTACATAATAAGTGACACATGGGCCAATCCCTTTGCACGGATGCATCCCTGGTTGTGAAAATGGGCAATAAAAACAAGACTTCCCTGCCGGGAGCGGGGAAGTCTCATGTCATAGGAAAGTTTTGGAGGAAGCCTATTTCGAGGTTTTGACCATCTGCCGCGCGTGCTGCATCAACTCATGCACGGAGCGCATGGTGCCCTCCCCCACCTCGCCGAGCATCTGCGAGAGTTCGAGCAGGCGCGGTTCGCCGTCCAGTTTTTCGACGCGGGTTAGGGTGCGGCCCTTGTCCACGATCTTCTGCACCTGGAAGTGCTGTTCGCCGAACACGGCCAGCTGCGGCAGGTGTGTCACGCAGAAAACCTGGTGGTTGCGCGCCAAATTCCACAGTTTCTGGCCGACGATCATGCCCACGCGCCCGCCGATGCCCTGGTCGATCTCGTCGAAGATCAGGCTGGGCACCTGGTCGGCGCGGGCCAGCACGTTCTTGAGGGCCAGCATCAGGCGCGAGGTCTCGCCGCCCGAGGCGATCTTGACCAGCGGTTTGAGTCCCTCGCCCGGGTTGGGGGCGATCAGGAACTCGACGCGGTCGAGGCCGTTCTGGTCGAAGGCGGCGCGCGACCCGTCAGGCAGGGGCGCGCCGTTCGGGTCGGGTTTGATCTGGAAGTCCACGCCGAATTGGGCCGAGGCCATCTTGAGATCGTCCAGTTCCGTCTCGATGCCCTTGCCCAACAAGGCCGCCGCAGATTTGCGTTTCTCGGTCAGCGCCGCGCCCTGTCTGGCAAGCTGCGCGAGCAGTTTGGTCTCTTCGACGGTCAGGCTGGCGATGCGGTCGGCCGCGCCCGTGATGGTTTCCAGTTGCTTGCGCGCGTCGGCGCCGTAGGCGATCACGGCGGGGATGCTGCCGCCGAACTTGCGATTCAAGCGGTGGATCAGGTCGACGCGTTCCTCCACCTCGTCGAGCCGCTTGGGGTTGAACTCGATGGCTTCGAGGTAATCGCGCAGGCTGCGCACCAGTTCGGCCAGGGTATCTTCGAGCAATGCACCCTGGCTGGCCAGTTCGGCCTGGGCCGAGTCGATGCGGGCCAGGCCCGCCAGCGACTGCGCCGCCTGCCCCACCAGGTCGCCCGCGGAGGGCGTCTCGGCGGTGCCGTCTTCGAGCACGGTCAACGCCTGCTGGGCATACGCGGCCAGCGACTCGGCGTTGGCGAGGCGGTCACGCTCCTTGCGCAACTCCTCGTCCTCGCCGACCCTCAGGCGCGCAGATTCGATCTCCTCGGCGGCGAAGGTCAACATTTCGACGCGGCGGTCGGCATCGGCCTGGGCCTTGCGCAGTTCGTTCAACTCGCGGCGCAGGTTGAGCAGGGCATGATAAGTCTGGCGGTATTCGCCGAGCGGTTTGGAGACTTCGGCGTAGCGGTCGAGCAACCCGAGGTGCGAGCGCGGGTCAAGCAGGGATAGATGCTCAGACTGGCCGTGGATGTCCACCAGGGCGGCGCCTAACTCCTTGAGCAGGGATACGCCCACGGTGCGCCCGTTGACGCGGGCAATGCTGCGGCCCTCGCGGCGGATTTCGCGGGTGAGCGTCACGTAATCGGGATCATCCAGCAGTTCCTCGCGGTTGAGGATTTCGTGTACCGCTTCGCGCTCCGCGCCCTTGAGCTGGTACACGCCCTCGACGAAGGCCGTCTCAGCCTCCGAGCGGATGGCGGTCGCATCGGCGCGGCCGCCCAGCAGCATCACGACCGCGTCCAGGATGATGGATTTGCCCGCGCCCGTCTCACCTGTCAGGATGATCAGGCCGGGCCCAAAGCGCAGGTCGAGCTTGTCGATGATGGCAAAATTGTGGATGCGAAGTTCGGTCAGCATGGTTATTTGAAAAGGGGCGTACCCGAAAGGCGATAATACATCATGGGCGTGGCGATGACCAGGTAAATGGCCTGCGTGACCAGCCCGAAGATGTCGAGCATGAAAATGCTGGCGAGGGTGAATGGCACGGCACCCAGCACCATGCCCGCCACGACGGTCAGGTAGAGTCTGCGCGAGCGGTGACGGCGCGTGACGAAGCGCGCCGACTCGGCGATAACCACGCCCACCGTGGACGCGGCGATGCCGACAATAAAGAAGAGGAAGAATCCAAACCCGCTGACCAGCCCGGCCAGGATGCTGGCGATCAGAGAAAGGATGCCCGCCACGGAAAAGCCGAAGAGGTAATCGTACCACTCGGCCGTTTCGAACTTTTTCTGCTGGCCCTTGACGCATTCCTTGCAGCGGTAGCCCGTGGGGGTGCGGATGGCGCAGGAAGTGCAGATCGGGCGCTCGCACTGGTTGCAGCGCAGGCCGGTCTCGCGGTTGGGGTGGACATAACAAACAGTGGCAATGGTGTTATCGGTCATCGTGCCAATCCAAAGGAGCGGTTTTGATTCATGTGTGCGGTCAGATTGCGGTAGAAATACCCCGCGTCGCCAAAGCGGACGAATTTGGCGGTGTACTCGGCGGCGTGGACGTCCACACGGTCGTCTTCGATCAGGCCAATGGGCACCTGCCCGTCCACGCTCAACACGGCGTTATCGCCGTGGATGCCAATGCTGATCGTCGAGCCCTCGGCCAGCACCACGGCCCGTTCCACGGAAAGGTGCGGGGCGATGGGCACGACCAGGATGTTGCGCAGCTCGGGCGGCAGGATCGGTCCGCCGGCGGCCAGGGCGTAGGCGGTCGAGCCGGTGGCCGTGGAGGCGATCAAGCCGTCGGCGACGTAGGTGGTCAGCAGATAGCCATCGGCCGAAGCCGAGAGGCGGATCGGGCGGATGTATTGTCCGCGGCTGACGACCACCTCGTTGAGCGCGTGCCAGCTTCCCGCAGGTTCATCCGCGCGGATCAACTCGGCGCGCAACATCATGCGATTTTCGACCCAAGCCTCGCCTGCCAGCAGGCGGTCCAGCATCCCGCGCCAGTCGCCGCGCTCCACCTGGATGAGGAAGCCCAGCCGCCCCAGGTTCACGCCCAGGATCGGCACGCCGCAGGGAGCGCACAGATGCCCCGCCCGCAGCATGGTCCCGTCCCCCCCAACGGCGATCAGCATGTCGAACTCGCCGCGTTTGACGCGCTTGCGCAAGGCCTCATCGTACAAGGACCCGGCCGGCGTGTCGATGCCCTTTTCCCTGAGGTAGGCGGCGATCAACTCCGTTTCGCGAACGGCATCCGCCATTTTTGGATAGGATGTGACCACGGGGCGTTGCGGAATGAAGGAGGCGGACATAATCGACAATTATACCCAGCGCGGTCAAAAATTGCGCCTTTTTAGAGGAGGAAAAGCGCAATTTTTGACCGTGGGTATCATATACTCTCCAACCCCTTTTTAACAATCAAACCAGGGACTGGTCGCAGGCATTTTTGAATCCACAGCGGGCGCAGCGGGCGGCCTGTTCGTGCGAACGCCCAACCTCGCGCTTCATTTCATCGCGGCGCATCTCGGCCAACAGATCGAGCAGGGACGATTCGAGCTGGGGGGTATAGTCCACGGCGAAGTCACGGTTCTCGTAGTGGATGATTCCATACGGCGGGCGTTTGCCGTAGTTTTTTTCAACCAGCAGGCAATAGGCCGCCACCTGATAAATGTGCGAGTCATACGGCGCTTCGGGCGCGCGTCCGCTCTTGACTTCGACAGGAATGATCTGGCCCTTCTGCTGGACGAGGTAATCGGGCTTGCCCGTCAGGCCGAGCAATTGATCGTAGAGGGGATGCTCCAACTTTCCCCAGGCGCGCGTGTCGGTGTAAATGACCCGTCCGCCGGGCAGGCCCGCTTCCTGACGCTGACGTCCGCTTTGCCAGAAGAAAATGAGGGCGAGCAGGAAAAGGAGGAGGATGGCGTAAAGCATGGGAGGTTGGTAAGTGGAATAGGTAAATTGGGTTAGCGGACTTGGGCTTGTTGGATGACTTTTTTGATCCGCGCCAGGCCGCCGCCTGATTGATCCTCCATGCGCTTTTCGAGCACGGTGATGAAGCCGGCTTTGTTGGAGGCGGTCACGGCGGGCAGGGTCTTTTCGGCGTGCTGGGGCACTTCCTTGGGACGGCAGGTTTTCAGATGGTCGAGCAGGTAGGGGAAGATGGCTTCGTTATATTTTGCGTTCGCGGCGGCCGTATTCGCCAGGGCCGCCACGGCGTTATCCACAGTGATGACGGAACCTAACTCTTTGGCTTTCTTGATGGCCTCCAGGTTCCTGAAGACCGCATCTGGGTTGGCCCGAGCCGACAGGCCCAACGCGATCATCCCGCCCCAGACCAGGCGGTTGTTTTTGCTCTTCAGCAGCTTCACGAAATCATCGACATAGTCCACGATCAGGGACGGGTCGAAGTAGCCGACCTCGTACAACACCTTGACGCAATCGGCCTGGATATTCCTGTCCTTGCTCCACAAGCCTTCGGCGATTTCACGGATGCCTGCTGCATCCTTTTGGGCGGCCAGGTCGCGGGCGAGGTCCTGATTGGGGACTTCGTCGCGGCGGCCGAGCGAACAGGCGAGACGGTCGAGAGTGGACACGTTATCTCCTTGTGGCGCAAAATGCCATTTTGCGCTACGGCAAAACCTGCAGGGTGAAATAGGCGGTCAGCAGAACGAGCGCGGCCAGCAGCAGGAACATCGCCAACCCGCGCAACAGGCTGGCGGCCAGCACCTTGCGTCCATGACGGCGATGCAGGTCGGTGCCTGCGGCCAGTTCGGCGCGGTTCTCGGATTCCACGCCCTGTTTGCGATACCACCAGGCGCGGCGGCAGTACAGGTAACTTCCAATGTCAGATGCGCGGATGACGGGCATGGCCAAAGTATAGCACAAATTTTCTATGTCATTGCGAGGAGGAGCGAAGCGACGACGAAGCAATCTCATGGGCCTGGGAAATAGTTCCCACCTGCCCTGCCCCATGCTTCCTTGAGGAAATCCTCCGCACGGCGATAATAGGGATCGGAGGCTGACATGGCTGATGAACTGATCGTCAAATTCTGGGGCGTGCGCGGAAGTTACCCGACACCTGGGGAGGCTACCGTTAAATTCGGCGGGAACACCGCCTGTGTGGAAGTCCGCGCAGGGGAGCGCACGCTGATCCTCGACGCGGGCACGGGCATCATCCCACTCGGGCGGGACCTGGCGCGACGGGCGCGCGCAGCCGACCAACCTGTGGAGGTCGCCCTGTTCTTCAGCCACCTACACCACGATCACACGCAGGGATTCCCGTTCTTCCTGCCCGCCTTCCTGCCGAGCGCGCGCCTGCACATCTTCGGCCCGGGCGCCACGCCCGAGACGTTGGGCCGCGTGCTGGAGTTGAACCAGTCGCCGACCACCTTCCCCGTCAGCCTGAGGGACATGGCGGCCTGGATGGAGATCCGCTCGGTGCGGGAGACGGAGGTCATCGTTTGGGATGCGGACGGAGTCCGTTTGGCGGAGTCAGGCCGCGGCGTAAGCGATGAGGCGGTCGTGGTGCGCATCCACCGCTCGTATGCGCATCCCGGTGGCGTGTACGTCTATCGCATCCAATGGCGTGGAAAGTCGGTGGTGTACGCCACGGATACCGAGGGCTACGTCGGCACGGATCGGAGGCTGGCGCAGTTCGCGCGCGATGCAAACGTGCTGATCCACGACGCGCAATATTGCGAGGAACATTATTACGGGCAGAGGGCAGGCTTCCCATCCACGCAGGGCTACGGCCACTCGACGGTGACGATGGCCTGCGAGCTGGCCGCTGCCGCCGAAGTGGATCGGCTGGCCCTGTTCCATCACGAGCCTGCCTACGATGATGCGATGGTGACCCAGCTCGAAGCCGCTGCGCGGATGCTATTCGCAGAATCCGTGGCAGCGCGGGAGGGCATGGAGATCAAGGTCAAGGCATTGTCCTCCCTTCAGTCTTTGGGTAAACGGAGCGCAGATTTCAGTCTGCGAAGTACCAAAGAAAAAACGGACTGAAGTCCGCGGTCCGCCAACTGCAAACCAATAGACTTCGGAAGTCCTTTGGGAGTCTTCCTGGCCCGGAGCCGTCACGGCAGACTTCCGAAGTCATATTCAAAGGGAAGTACAATATGTTGAGAATGACCGACATCACCAACGATAACACCCGCAACATCCTCTCGGACATCCAACTATTCGAGGGACTGACCTCTGCGCAACTGGACTGGGTCTCGCGCCGCGCGCATCGCCGCGTCTTCACGACGAGCGCAAACGTGATGACCGCCGAACAGCCAGGCGAGGCCGTGTACATCGTCCTGTATGGAACGGTCAAAATTCACGTGGAACAGGCCGACGGGCGGGACGTGATCCTGGCCCTGCTGGGCAGCGGCGACCTGATCGGCGAGATGAGCCTGATCGACAGCGCGGGCCGCTCGGCCAGCGTGACCACGCTCGAAAATTCGCTGCTGTTGTGGATGGGCAAGGAATCCTTCCAGGAGATGCTCGATACCTTTCCGCCCGTGGCGCGCAACCTGGTGAAGATTCTCTCGGCGCGTGTGCGCCTCTCCGACCAGTTGATTCAGGCGCTGGCCTCGCTCGACGTGTACGGACGGGTGGCCCGTCAACTGCTGGCCTTCGCCGAGAAATACGGCCGCCCCCGCGATGACGGCTTGCAGATTCGCATCCTCTTCACGCAGGGCGACATGGCCGATCTGGTCGGCGCCTCGCGCAAACGCGTCAACCAGGTGATGGTCTCGTTCAAGGAACAGAGCCTGATCGGGGCCGACGCAGAGGGCCACGTCATGATCCTGAACCGCGAGGGATTGGCGAAGTTCTGTCGTTAATGTCATTGCGAGCCGCGCTTTTTGCGGCGAAGCAATCTCCTCTTAAATGGCGGGATTGCTTCGCGCTGACGCGCTCGCAATGACGTGCTGACGGTATAATCGCCGCATGAACAATGATTTCAACTTCCATCATCCCACCGAAGTCCGCTACGGCGACCTGGATCCGCAGGGTCACCTCAACAACGCCAAGCATCTGACCTACTTCGAGCAGGCCCGCGTCCAGTACGTGGTAAACCTGGGCCTGTTCAGCAAAGACCAGTCCTTCATGGAGATCGGCTTCATCGTGGCCGACATCCACATCACCTACCACGCGCCCGTCCACTGGGGCGACCCGATCACGGTCGGCGTGCGCACCGCGAAGATCGGCAACAAGTCGATGGTCATGGAACAGGCCATCCTCAACCGCGAGACGGGCGAGGTCTATTCCAGCGGGACGGTCATCGCGGTCACGTACGATTACACGGAAAAGAAGACCATGTCCGTGCCGCAGGATTGGCGTGAGAAGATCGAGAAGTTCGAAGCAACCGTAAAATAACATAACTTTGTGGAGGAAATATGACCGTCCCGGATTTTCAAACTATCATGCTTCCGCTTCTTCAAATTGCAGGTGATGGGCAGGAACACTCTGGTCATGAGTTCATAGATCAACTGGCCAGGCATTTCGAACTGAACGATGAAGAATTGAATGAATTGCTGCCTAGTGGAAAGCAAACCAGGTTTTACAATCGCGTTGGATGGTCAAGAACGTATCTTCTGAAATCGAAACTCCTTGAAACTTCAAGGCGTTCTTTCTATCAAATTACCGAGCGGGGAAAAGATGTATTAAAAAGCAATCCAATCCGAATCGACATGAAGTACCTCTCAAGGTTTCCTGAATATATCGAATTCAAGCAAAAAGAAAATGAAAAGGAAATCAAGAAGAGCGCAGTAGAAGAAGTGGAAGAAAGTACGCCAGAGGAGATTCTGGAAAGCGCATATCAGGAAATCAGGGACAATTTGGCACAAGATGTTCTTGAAACAGTCATGGGTTGCACACCCGCCTTCTTCGAAAGATTGGTGGTTGAATTACTGGTCGCAATGGGATATGGAGGGTCAAGGCGCGAAGCCGCACGCGCAGTCGGGCAGACTGGCGATGAAGGAATTGATGGAATCATTGATGAAGACAAGTTGGGGCTGGATGCCATTTACATTCAGGCAAAGAAATGGTCTGGAAGTGTTGGCCGTCCTGAAATCCAAAAATTCGTCGGCGCCCTGGCTGGAAAACGGGCACGCAAAGGAATATTCATCACCACGTCGTCCTTTTCTTCTGATGCGGTCAAATACGCTTCGGATATTGACACAAAAGTTATTCTGATTGACGGAAAACGTTTGGCTGAGTTAATGATTGACTATAATGTCGGCGTTACCGAAATATCATCGTATCAACTAAAGAGAATTGACTCAGATTATTTCAGTGCATAACAATACAGGAAAATACATGTCCCTTCCCCAGATCGACACCCAATATCTCACAGATTTCCTCGTGCGCCTGTTGAACACGCTCTCGCCCACAGGCATGGCTGAACCTGCCATCGCCCTGATCGAAGCGGAGCTGTCCCAGTTCCCACAATTATCCCTGACCCGCACGCGCAAAGGCGCGCTGGTCGCACACTGGGACGCGGGCAACGACCTGCCGCCCGTGGCGCTGACCGCCCACGCCGACACGCTCGGCGCGATGGTCAAGGCCATCAAGCCCAACGGCCGCTTGCAGATCACGCGTATCGGCGGGCTGCTGCTCAACGCCGTCGAAACTGAGGGCTGCTGGGTCTTCGCCTCCAATGGTGAAAAAGTCCGCGGTTCGCTGCTGACCAACGCCGCCTCGGTGCATGTCTTCGGCGCACAATCGACCGAGATGAAACGCGACGAGGAGCACATGGAGATCCGCCTGGATGCCCGCACCAGGTCCGCGCAGGAGACGGAGGCGCTGGGGATTCGCGTCGGCGACTACGTGGCCTTCGACCCGCGCGTGGAGCTGACGAATGGCTTCGTCCGCTCGCGTCATCTGGACGACAAGGCCTGCGTCGCCGTTATCGTGGCCGCCATCCGCGCCCTGACGGAATCCCGCCAAACGCCCGCCCGCAGCGTCTACTTCCACTTCAGCAACTACGAGGAGGTCGGCCACGGCGCGGCGGCGGGGATTCCGCCCGAGGTGAGCGAACTCGTCGCAGTGGATATGGCCGCCGTCGGCCCGGGCCAGGAATCGGACGAGTACTCCGCCACCATCTGCCTCAAGGACTCGGGCGGCCCGTATCATCACGGACTGTCGAACAAACTGCGCGCCATCGCCGAAAAGCACGACATCCCCTACAAGACCGACATCTATCCCTTCTACGGCTCGGACGGCGAAGCCTTCTGGCGCGCGGGCGGGGATGCGGCCATGGCGCTGATCGGCCCCGGCATCGACGCCTCGCACAACTACGAACGCACCCACACCGATTCGCTGGTCGCCACCACGAATTGGATTTTGGCGTATCTTCTCGATTAACGTCATTGCGAGGAACCGCGAAGGGGTGACGAAGCAATCTCAAGTTTCCACCCACCATAAGATTGCTTCGTCGGGTTTCGGCGCTGTCGCGCCTCAACCCTCCTCGCAATGACATGGAGACAAAAATGAAATTCGATGCCGCCCTGCCCCCCACTCATTTGAAGGATGTGCCCGCCATCGCGAAGGCGGCCGAGGAACTTGGCTTCGACGCGATCTGGACTCAGGAGACGCAGCACGATCCCTTCCTGCCGTTCCCGTTGATCGCCGAACACACCGCGCGGATCAAGATGGGCACGGCCATCGCCGTCTCGTTTGCCAGGTCGCCTGCCAACCTGGCCTACACCGCCTGGGACATCGCCGCGCAGTCGGGCGGACGCTTCATGCTCGGGCTGGGCACGCAGGTCAAGGCGCACATCGAGCGCAGGTTCGGGCAGGTCTGGCCCGAGTCGGTCACGGGTAAACTGCGTGAGCAGATCCAGGTCATCCGCGGGTTGTGGGACTGCTGGCAGAACGGGACCAGGCTCAACGTCCGCGGCGAGTATTACAAGATCACGCTCATGTCGCCCTTTTTCAATCCTGGCCCCATCGAGCATCCGAACATCCCGATCTACATCGCGGGCGTCAACACGGGGCTGGCCAAACTGGCGGGCGAAACCTGCGACGGCTTCCACGCGCATCCGTTCCACACGCCACGTTATTTGCGCGAGGTGCTCCTGCCTGCCATTGAAGAGGGCGCGGAAAAGGAAAATCGAAAACGGCAGGCTGTCTCGGTATCGGTGACGGCCTTCGCCGCGACCACGCCCGAGGACGCCAACTTCGCCCGCGCGCAGGTCGCCTTCTACGCCTCGACCCCCTCCTACCGCGCCGTGATGGACTTCCACGGCTGGGGCGCGACCGCCGAGCAGCTCTCGGGTCACGCCGCCAAGGGCGAGTGGGCCGAGATGCCCATGCTCATCAACGGCGAGATGCTGAACGAGTTCTGTCTGGTCACCGATGAAGCCAACCTGGCGGCCGCGCTGAAATCCCGCTACGAGGGCCTCGCCGACCGACTGGCGCTGTACACACCCTTCGTCCCCGGCGAGAAGGATACCTGGTGGATGGGGCTGGCAAAGGACTTGAACCAGTAAACTCCTTGAATTCAGCCAAAAATGAGGATTGCAACTCCTTGAATTTTGACAAATTCTTCTCTACCGTACAAAAATTGCATGGGACGCGGACGAGCGCGGCAAACGCGGAAAGGTTTCAAAAAATCAGCGTCCATCCGCGTTAATCCGCGTTCTATTTCAAAAATGTACGGTAGAAAAACAAATTCAAGGAGTACGAAGGGCTTCAACCATGACCGCTTGCATTTTCTGTGAAATCGTCGGCGGCAAGGCCGCTTGCAGCGCTGTGTACGAGGACGAGACCTGCCTCGTCTTCATGGACATCCACCCCGTCAACGCGGGGCATTTGCTGGTTGTGCCCAAAGTCCACGCCACGGACCTGTCCGACCTGCCGCCTGAGACGGGCGGAAAGATGTTCCAGGTCGCACAGAAAATGACCGCGGCCCTGACGAATAGCGGCATCCGCTGCGAGGGCGTCGACCTGTTGATGGCGCACAAGAGCGCCGCGGGACAGGAAGTCTTCCACGCCCACCTGCACGTGATTCCCCGCTATCAGGGCGATGGGTTTCAATTCGATGCTTCCTACGATTACAAGCCCAGCCGTGATGATCTAGATCAGACGGCGGCAAAAATCAAACGCTCACTTTGAAAAGATACAGGAACCCATCATGGACTTTAACGAGTATCAAAAAAAATCACGCGTCACCGCCAAGTATCCCGCCATCGGACACGCCATCATCTATCCCATGCTGGGACTGGTCAACGAGGCGGGCGAGGTGGCGGGCAAGGTCAAGAAGGTCTTCCGCGACAAGGGCGGCGAGATCAGCCCCGAGACGCGCGAGGCGCTCAAGGCCGAACTCGGCGACGTGTTGTGGTACCTGGCCCAGGTCAGCACGGAATTGGGCCTGTCTCTGGACGAGGTGGCGGAGCATAACATCGCCAAATTGTATGACCGTCTGGAGCGCGGCGTGATCAAGGGAGATGGGGATAACCGCTAAACACGATCCATCTTGATGCTAATAAAATGGAGTATTTCGCTGCGAAATACTCCATTTTATTATCCTTACAATTACCTTTCAGGCCCCAGCCCACCCTTTTTCAATCGTATAATATGGCAAGTGTTCATCCAAACCATGAAGGTGTGGAATTACAGGCATAAAAAAACCAAAACAAAATTGAAATGGGAGAATGTATGGAAACTCAACCGGAAGGCACCGTTGTACCTGAGGCGCCTGTTGCGCAGGAACCCGTCCAGGCATCGGCTGTTGTACAGGAGGCGCCGCCGCCTGTCAAAAAGAAGAGCGTGGTCGGCAAAGTCCTGGTGGGCCTGCTGATTCTGATTCTGGCTGGGGCCGCAGTGGGACTGTGGACCTGGGGAAATAACCTGGACGCCGAGCTGGCTGCCACCAACACCCAGCTCACGGAACTGCAGGGGCAATACGACCAGCTCCAGGGCGACCATGACAAGCTCAAGGGCGACAGCGAAACGCTCACCGCCGATCTGGCCCAAACCAAGACCGATCTCGAAACAGCCTCGGGCGAACTCACCAAGACCCAGGATAGCCTGGCGGAAGAGCAGGAGAAGGCCAAGACCGTCCAGACCAATATCGACGACACCAGCAAGCTCATGGATGTGGTCATCGCCGTATTTGTCAACGATGAAAACGAACACGGGGTCGAGGCCAAGGTCAAGGCTACCGGGGATTCCAAACTCATCAGCCTGTGGGCGGATTTCATGAAGAAAAAGGACGCTGAGAGCGGCGATGCCTTTGTCATCTACCTGTTCGAGACCATCGCAGCGAATCTGAGCAAATAACCAGCATCCATCGATAGAATGTGAGCAATCAAATGCAACCTGAACCCACTAACTCCGTTGAAGACGTTCAACCAGCCGCGGCGGCGCCCAAAAAGAGCAACCTGGGCTGGCTCGTCAATCTCCTGGTTGGACTGGTGGTTGTCGCCCTGCTGGCCGTTGTCGGCTGGCTGGGATACCGGGGGAACACCCTGACAAACGAACTGACCTCCACGAAGGCGCAGGTCGTCGAATTGCAGGGAAAGTATGACACCCTCAAAGGCGAAAACGCCGCGCTGGCCGCGGAGGTCGCCCAGACCAGGACCGACATCGAACAGACCAAGTCCAAGATCGAAGACGCCAAAGCCACACAGAAATCCGCCCAGAGTGACCTGACCGAAGCGCAAAACAAGGCCACCGTTGTCAAGAACCGCATTGAAGATACGAGCAAGTTGATGGATGTCATTACGGCCATCTACGTGACCAAGGAAACTGACACCGACATTTTGAAAAAGGTCATAGCCACCGGGGACGTCAAGGCATTGGAACTGTTTTCGAAATTCGTGCAAAGCCCAACCACCACGACCCTCGAAGCATTCACCAACTACCTCTACGAAACCATCGCCGCCGACCTGAAAAAGTAATCCCGTCTGTCCGCTCAAAAGCCCCACGAATCTGATGATTTGCGGGGCTTTTTTCATGCTTTCATCCACTTCAGGAAACTCTAACCTTTTTCCTACGCGGATATTCCCACCTTTTTGGTAAAATCCAATCAGACCCGTCCTATTCGAATGGGTCGAGGAGAATCGTATTATGGCAAGCATGGAAAGATTTACTCAAAGAGCAAGGCGTGTGCTAAGTTTGGCGCATCAGGAAGCCGAACGAGCCCGACAAAGCAGTATTGGAACCGAGCACCTTTTACTTGGATTAATGGATGAAGAGGGCGGGGTCGCAGGCCGCGTTCTGCGCGAGTTGGGCATGACCTCCAACCGCATGCGCGAGATCATCGAACGCGTTGCCAGCGTCGATCCCAGCTTCGACCCGGGCCGCATCGAACTGGCCGTCGACACCCAACAGGTGCTCGAATTTGCCGTGGACGAGGCGCGCCGCCTCGGGCATCACTACATCGGCACCGAGCACATCCTGCTTGGGCTGGTGCGCGTGGAAGGCCGCGCCATGGAAGTCCTGCGCCGCCTGGGCGTGAGCGCGGAGCAGATCCGCCGCCAGACCCGCCGCGTGTTGAACGAATCCACTTCCTCCCCGACGGCTGCCGCGGCTGGTCCCCAGCAGCAGGCCAAGAGCGGAAACCAGCCTGCCAATCCCAAGACCCCGCTCGTCGACCAACTGGCCAGCGACCTGACCTCCAAGGCCGAGGAAAAGAAACTCGACCCGGTCATCGGCCGCCAGATGGAGATCGAGCGCGTCATCCAGATTTTGGCGCGCCGCACCAAGAACAATCCCGCGCTGATCGGCGAACCGGGCGTGGGCAAGACCGCCATCGTGGAAGGCTTGGCCCAGCGCATCGTCGAAGGCGACGTGCCCGCGCCGCTGATGAACAAGCGCGTCCTGCAATTGGACGTGGGCTCGCTGGTGGCAGGCACCATGTACCGCGGCCAGTTCGAGGAACGCCTCAAGCGCGTCATCGACGAGTTGAAGCAGTCGGGCGCGATCCTGTTCATCGACGAGGTGCACATGCTGGTCGGGGCGGGAGCCGCTGGCTCGTCCGTCGACGCGGCCAACATCCTCAAGCCTGCCCTGTCACGCGGCGAGCTGCAAGTCATCGGCGCAACCACGCTGGATGAATACCGCAAGCACATCGAATCCGATGCGGCGCTCGAACGCCGCTTCCAGCCCGTGCTGGTCGAGGAGCCGTCCGAGGAGGAGACCATCGAGATTCTCAAGGGCGTGCGCAGCGCGTATGAGGAGCACCATCACCTCGTCATCTCGGACGAGGCCCTCGAAGCGGCCGCCCACCTCTCGTCCAGGTATGTCACCGAGCGCTTCCTGCCCGACAAGGCCATCGACCTGATCGATGAGTCCTCCTCGCGGGTGCGCATGTACAAATCCCCGGCCGCCAAGCAGGCCAAGGATCTCTTCGGGCAGTTGCGCCAGGCGCGCCAGAACCGTTCGCTGGCGCAGGAGGAAGGCAACACCGAAGACGTGAAGGAGTGGGAGGAGCGCGAGTACGAGTTGAACGAACAGATCGAGCGCCTGCGCTCGGGCTGGGACCGCGCCAACAGTCCCGTCGTTTCGGCCGAGGATATTGCCGAGGTCGTCTCCATGTGGACGGGCGTCCCGCTGATGCAGTTGGCTGAGGCTGAATCGCAGCGCCTGCTCAAGATGGAGGATGAACTGCGCAAGGCCATCATTGGGCAGGAGGATGCGATCTTCGCCATCTCGCGCGCGGTGCGCCGCGCCCGCGCCGGGCTGAAGGACCCCAAGCGTCCGATTGGCTCATTCATGTTCCTCGGGCCGACAGGCGTGGGCAAGACCGAGCTGACCAAGGCCCTCGCCAAGTTCATGTTCGGCAGTGAAGAGGCCGCCATCCAGCTCGACATGTCCGAGTTCATGGAGCGTCATACCGCCAGCCGCCTGGTCGGCGCGCCTCCTGGATACGTGGGGTACGAGGACGCGGGCCAGCTCACCGAGGCCCTGCGCCGCCGCCCCTACTCCATCGTCGTGTTCGATGAGGTGGAGAAGGCGCATCCCGAAGTGCATAATATGCTGCTTCAGATCATGGAAGAGGGCCACCTCTCGGACGCCAAGGGCCGCAAGGTCGACTTCCGCAACGCCATCATCGTGATGACCTCCAACATCGGCGCGGACCTGATCAAGAAGCAGACCGGCCTGGGCTTCCAGCTCAAGCGCGACGAGGCCGCCGAGGAAAAGGTCACCTACGACGAGATGCGCAAGCGCCTGAACGACTCGCTCAAGCGCGCCTTCCGCCCCGAGTTTCTCAACCGCCTCGACGCCACGGTCATCTTCCGCTCGCTGAACAAGGAAGACATCCAGCAGATCGTCTCGCTGGAACTGTTCAAGGTGTCCGAGCGCTTGAAGGAGCACAACCTGATCGTGAGCGCCACCGCCGAGGCGCTGGCTGTGTTGGCGGACCTGGGGTACGATCCCGAATTTGGAGCCCGCCCCCTGCGCCGCATCATCCAGCAAAAGGTGGAGGACCCGCTGTCCGACAAACTGCTGGCCGGCGAATTCAACGACGGCGCCACCGTCCTGATCAACCTCAACGAGGACGGCGAGATTTCCCTCGAACGCGAAGAGGAAAAAGCCGCAGCGCCGACGGTATAACCGCACCCAATCAAAAAGGGCCGACAGTTTGCAAACTGTCGGCCCTTTTTGTACCAATGGGGCAAACCAGCACTTTCAGTTTTCATCAAGATGTTATACAATTTCATTCACCCATGGACGAAACTCGCTTTTATCAAAAACCTGGATTTTCCCTCATCATTCTGGGGGTAATTTCGTTTTTTGCCTATGCAGCCGCCCTGTACTTCCAGTGGCGCGAGGGGACACTGATACTTTACACGATATTGAGGGACCTCTTTATTTTATTTGTCCTTCACCTCTTCTGGATTGCCTTCTTTGCGCAGTTCGTCCTGCCGGTGCAAACCTTCGAGGAGCGCCAGAAGATCTTCGACCGCCTGATGGGCTACCTGGGCGGGATGCGCGGCCCGGCCATTTTCATCAAGAACGGGCAGGCCGTGGATCGTCCCGGGGAAAGCGAACGCAAAGGCGCGGGGGTGCTGTGGCTGGATACGGCCAGCGCGGCGGTCACGCACGTGGACGTTTCGCTCAAGAACACCTTCGGGCCGGGCGTCCACTTCACGGGTGGCGGGGAAAAGATCGCCGCCACGGTCAGCCTGCACGTCCAAAGTCAAAACATCGGGCCGGGCGAGAAGGACGAGCCCTTCAAGGCCAAAGGGGAAAATACCAGCGAGGATGAATTCAAGGAAATCCAGAAGCGGCGCATGATGACCAGCGCGTTGACCCGCGACGGCATCGAAGTGGTACCCAATATTTCAGTCTCATTCAAGATCGACGCCGACGCGATCAAGGGCGACCGGCCCGGGTCGCATTTCGGCTACAGCGAGGAGGCCGTCTCCAGGGCGATCATCAACCAGGCGGTCAACCCCAACGCGAAGCCCAAAACGCTCGAATACAACGTGGATTGGAACGAACTGCCCGCCTACGTGGCCGCCGACCTGTGGCGCGAGTTCATGAGCAAGTTCAAGCTCATGCAATTGTTCGAGACAAATTGTGTCATGCCCACGGCCATCCCGCAGGAGAGTCCGCTGCCGCCCGCGCAGGATACCGAGGCGCTCAAGCGTCCCATGACCGACCGTCAGCAGGGAACGCTTGCCAGGGCCGTCACGGAAATGCTCCACGAAACGAATCACTGGCTGGAGAAACTGGCCGACCGCTGCGAGACAGGCGGGGGGAAGAAGGCTGTCAAGGCCGCCGCGGCCGACGTCGCAGCCAGGCCGGCCGGAGGAAAGCCGCCCGACACGAGCAGGAAGACCGCCTTGCAGGTGATCAACTTCATGCTCAAGGAACGCATGACCAACCCCAAGTCGCCCGTACTCAACCAAAACGGCGAACCCCAGACCGGCTGGCGGGAAAGCCGGGAATACAGGCTGCTCAAGGAACGCGGCATCCGCGTCACTTCGGTCAGCGTGAGCACCTTGCGCTTCCCAACCAAGGTGGAGGAACAGCTCGTTAACCAATGGACCGCCAACTGGCTGGATAACGCCCGCAAGGAACGCGACCGCATCGAGCTGGCCCGCAGTTATGCCACCCTGAGCGGCCAGGAAAAGGCCATGACGGGCTACACCACCGACATCGCCTACAGCGTGCTGGATTCGAAACGGGAGGCGAAGGGTTTGAAGGAGACCGTGAAGTCCCTGCTCAGCCGTTCGCGCATGCTGCTGGTGCGCAACGACCGCATGCACCGCCGCGCCAGCAACGAACTCCAGGAACTGGAAGACATTCTGCAATGGCTGGAGAGCAATCAGACATGACGATGCCCTCCAACAACCCCCAGACCCCGCTGGAATACGAGGCCGCCAGCCTCAGCCGCAACCTTCGCCGCATCCGCGATTGTGCCATCAACCGCACCTTCGACCTGACCCTGGAGGGCGCAAGCCGCCGCCAGAATACCCTGATCGTGCTCTTCCTGCTGCTCTTGTTCGTGATCATCGTGGCCCTGCATCCACAGCCCGAGGAGTGGAGCGTGCGCCTGCGCGCCATCTTCATCGCCCTGTTCAATCCCAGGCAGGCCGACCAGGTTTTCACAACCACGTTCGAACTGCTGCGCTTCGCCTTCGGCTCGTGGACGAACATCCTGCGCTACGTGCCGATCCTGCTGTTCCCATATTACGCCGCCATCCACCTGGCCGCGCTCTACCTGGCAGACATCTTCGAGAAGCCGGTCGGGATCGCGTGCGAGTTCATCACCGAGGTGGCGCTGCGCGGCGGCAGTGAAACGGTCAAGATCCGCGAGGGCGAGTTCGAAAAGAAGGAAGAGTCCCGCATCTACGCCATCGGCGGCCCGGGCCACGTGGAGGTGGATCGCAACTCGGTCGTCCTGTTCGAGAAACCCGACGGCCGCCCGCACGTGATCGGCCCCACCGTGGACGGCGCCGTGCTGATCGACGGCTTCGAGCGCTTCCGCGCGGCCATCGACCTGCGCGACCAGCACGTCGACCTGCGCGACCAGGACAACCGCGAGATCAAAAGCCGCAGCCTGGAAGGCATTCCCATCAGCGCCACGGACGTGTCCATGCGCTTCAGCATCTGGCGCGGAAGCAAAACGCGCACCCTGAAGGAACCCAATCCCTTCAAGGGCGATGAGGTGGTGCAGGATCTGGTCTACGGCCAAAGCATGGCGGTGCGCAAGGAAACCAAACTCAAGGGCGCCTTCGAGGACATCCAGCCGCCCATCGGCCCGCCCATGGTCGGGGCCATCCGCGGTGAATTGGGCCGCTTCATGAGCGAACGCAAGCTGACGGAGTACCTCTCCAGCTATGGCATCCTGGAAATCCAGGCGGCGCAGCGGCAGGCCCAGTCCGTGCTGGAGCAGACCCAAAAGGTTATCCCGCCCGGCGAACCGGGACCGGACGTCAACGCGCCGAGCGAGCCGCCCACCTTCGTGCCGCGCCCCGACCTTTCCGCGCGCTTCCACGAGAGCTTCGCCTCGCAGGCCAACCAGCGCGGCGTGCAATTGGACTGGATCGGCGTGGGCACCTGGAAGACCTCGGTGGACGCCGTACTCAACCATCACCTGGACGCCTGGAAGTTAAGCATCGAAAATGCCGCGCGCGGCAGCGACAAGGCCATCGAAGGCGTCACGACGGATGCCGCCCAGCAAAAGACCATCCAGATCATCCAGGAGGCGCCGCTCGCGCGTCACCACGAAAACCTGGAAAACCCCGCCATGTCGCATCGCGAGGCCGTCAAACGCCTGCTGGTCAGCTACCGCGAACAGGCCACCGAAACCCGGGAAGTCATCATCAAGAAGGGCAATCCCGACGACCGTGCGCTGCTCCAGTTGATCGATGCAGCCATTGATAGCATGGATGAACTGCTCGGCTGGAAGGGCGCCCATTACGCGGGCCGCAACGGGAACGGCAAACCTGCCGCTCCCAATTAGATCGTAGAAAATAAAAACCCATGAAATTTTTTACCCCCTCCGCTGATATTGCCCGGGCGCTCAAGCTTTCGCTGCCCATCGTCGCCCTGGAATCGACTGTCGTCACACACGGCCTGCCCCACCCCGAGAACCTGTACCTGGCGCGGGACATGGAATCCGCTGTGCGCGACGAAGGCGCCACCCCCGCCACCATCGCCATCCTCAACGGACAGGTGCGCGTGGGGCTGATCGACTCTGAGGTCGAGGAACTCTCGAAGGCCAAGGCCATCAAGGTCAGCCGCCGCGACTTCGCCACCGCCATCGTCAAAAAATCGCACGGCGGCACGACCGTGGCAGGCACAATGCTCGTGGCCCAACAGGCGGGCATCCAGGTCTTCGCCACGGGCGGGATCGGCGGCGTACACCGCGAGTCCCCGTTCGACATCTCCGCCGATTTGCAGGCCCTGGCCGACACGCCCATGATCGTGGTGTGCGCGGGCGCCAAGGCCATCCTCGACCTGCCTGCCACGCTGGAATACCTCGAAACGATGAGCGTGCCCGTGGTCGGCTACCAGACCGAGGATTTCCCCGCCTTCTATTCGCGCGAAAGCGGATTGAAGATCAGCGCAAAACTCGAATCGCCCGAAGAGATCGCCGCGTTCGCGCAGGCACATTGGGGCGCGGGGATGAAGAGCGCGGTGCTGGTCACGAATCCCGTGCCCGCGGCGGTCGCCATCCCCAAGGCCGAGATGGACCCGTTCATCGCCCAGGCCTCGCAGGAGGCGGTCGTGAAGAACATCCGCGGCCAGGCCCTGACCCCCTTCCTGCTGCAACGCATCAGCGAGTTGACGGGCAGCCGCTCGATGCGCGTCAACCTGGCGCTGCTGTTGAACAATGCGCGCCTGGCGGCTCAGATCGCCCGCGCGCTGACGGCCCGCAAACGAACGCGCGCCCTGTAGGAGACAGCATGTCGAATGGCTTCGAATTGACCGTGCTCCTGCCTGCCAGCCCCGAGGAGATTTACACAGACTGGCTGGACAGCGAAGGTCACGCAGCATTGACAGGCTCGCCCGCCCAGGTGGACGGCAGGGTGGGCGGCACATTCAGCGCCTGGGATGGATACATCACGGGCGTCACGCTCGAACTCGAGCCTTCGCAGCGCATTGTCCAGGCCTGGCGGACGACAGGCTTTCCCGAGGGCGCGCCTGATTCGCGCCTGGAAATCCAGCTCAAGCCTGTGGGGGGCGGCACGCGCCTGACCCTGATCCACTCGGACATGCCCCCCGACCAGGAGGATTCATACCGACAGGGCTGGGAGGATTTTTACTTTTCGCCGATGCGCGAGTATTTTGAGACATAGGATGACGGCTTGAAACGCAAACGGGCCGGGTCGAATGACCCCGCCCGTTTTTTTGTGCGACTTCCGTCAGGCCTACCCCTTCAACAAATCCTCGACCAACTGCTCGGGCACCTGCACGGCCACCACCTCGCCGCGCACGGTGACAATCCCGTTCGCCAGCAACCTTTGCTCGACGACCACCTTGCGGCCCTTGATCTCCTTGATGGTGGCGCGGACTTCGAGCTCCACGCCGAGCGGAGTGGGCTTGAGGAAATCCACGTGCAACGAGGCGGTCAGGAAGCGCAGGGCGGGCAGGCTGTCCATGGGACGGTTCTCGGCGCGATAGGCCGCCGCCGAGGCGCTGCCCGTGCCGTGGCAGTCGATCAACGAGGCCAGCAGTCCGCCGTAGACGTAGCCTGGGATGGCGATGTGGTACGGCTTGGGCATGAAGCGGCAGACCGACTCGCCGTCCTCCCAGAAACTTTGGATCTGGTGGCCGAACTCGTTCAGGCGGCCACAGCCGTAGCAGTGCGCCAGGGCATCGGGGTAATAGTGTTGGGAGGGTTTTTGATCAGACATAAGCACCTACGGGGTTGGGGTGGGATTGGGCGCGAGGATGGAGGTCGGCGTCACGCTGGGGGTGTGGGTCACGGTTGGGGACAGGGTGGGGGTCGGCGGCTCGGGCGTGGGCGCATCGCCCTGGACGATGAATTGCCCAACCACCTTCCATTCCAAACCGACGAAGATCTGCACGTCATACGTCCCGGGCTGCCAACCGCCAAGCGGAGCAGTACATTCGGCAAAACCGTAGCCCCCCGTATTACCGTCCCAGGGAAGGGTTTCCCGGCAAACCAGGTCCCCCTGGCGCAGCCAGAGCGCGGTCCATTGCGCGCCCGGGACCATCTGGTCATACGAGTAGACCGCGCACACACCCGTGATGGGATTCTGGAACACGGTCTGGGATTCGTAATTGCCCAGGTCAAAGCAGTTCTCCGTGAAATCGAGCGGGCTGAAGATCGCCGCGGGATTGGGCGTCACCTCGCTGGAGAACAGGGCCTCGATGGCAGGCGGCAGGAAAGGCGTGGTGGTGGGCGTGGGAGTATCCGTCACCGACGGGGTATCCGTCACGGTCGGGGTCAGGGTGATGGTCGGGGAGAGCGTGATGGTCGGGGAAAGGGTGGTCGTGGGCGTCAAGGTGATGGTGGGCGAGGGCGGAAAATAGTAAAAGGCCACAGGCTCGCCGTACAGGGACAACAGCGCCACAATAATGACCAACAGCACGCCGATGGCAACCGAACGCCAGGCCGAACCCATGCGCTGTGAACGCAGGCGGTAAAACGTCAACTTGCGCGAGGCCATGTAGGTGCGCACGCCCAACTGTATGAAAAAGAAGCCCGCCGCGGCAACCAACAGGATCGTGGCGATGATCCCAGCACGTATATCCATGCCGCGGATTATAGCATGGGGAGGGGGTTGACCTGCGCCGGCCGCTGGATTTGTGATCCAGCGGGAGCGTGACAAACCGTAGCGCAATTTGGCAAATTGCGCTACAAAATCGTTGCAGCGTTTTGAATGAAGTGGTAAAACCAACCCATGAATGAACTCGTCCTGCTCAAACTGGGTGGCTCGCTGATCACCGACAAGACCCGTCCCTACATGGCCCGTCACGACATGCTGGCCGACCTGGCGGCGCAGATCGCCGCGGTGCGCGCGCGCGGCAGCGGCATGCGCCTGATCCTCGGGCACGGCTCGGGCTCCTTCGGCCACACCGCCGCGAAGGAATACGGCACACGCGAGGGCGTGCATGGGGCCGAAGACTGGAAGGGCTTTGCCGAAGTCCACTACCAGGCCGCCCAGTTGAATCATTTCGTGATGGATGCGCTGCACGGGGCGGGCATCTCGGCGCTGGCTTTTCCGCCCTCGGGCACGGTCATCGCCAGCGACGGGAAGGTCTCGGCCTGGGAGACAACGCCAATTCGGATGGCGCTGGCCAATGGGATTTTGCCCGTCGTCTATGGCGACGTGGCCTTCGACGAGGTGCGCGGCGGCACGATCCTCTCGACCGAGGATCTGTTCCAGCACCTGGCGCGTCAACTCCACCCCGAGCGGATTCTGCTGGCGGGCCTGGAGGCCGGGGTGTGGGCCGACTTCCCAGCCAGGACGCGGCTGCTAAACGGAATCAACCCCAGGTCCTATGCAGAATTGCGCGCCAGCGTGGGCGCCTCCCACGGGGCCGACGTCACGGGCGGGATGGAATCCAAAGTCGGGCTGATGCTCGAACTCGTGCAGGAAATCGACGGGCTGGAGGCGCTCATCTTCTCGGCGGAGGAACCCGGCAATCTGGCGCGCGCGTTGATCGGGGACGCGCCGGGCACGAAAATCTCGGCGTGACAAACAACCCGCCAGCGGGGGAAGGAAGGCTATTGCTTAAAGGATCGAAATCATCCAAAATAATCCTGAAATCCCTGTTCAGCGAGGAGCAAACATGGCAACAAAAGCGAAGACCAAATCCAAACCCGCGGCAAAGAAGAAAGTAGTCGCGAAACCCGCAACGCCAAAGAAGGGTTTTCAGCCGACCAAATTGAAACTGCTGCGGCCCGTACCCTCGGACATCGAGATCGCGCAGGCGGGCAAGCTCAAGGCCATCAGCCAGGTGGCGGAGGAACTTGGGCTGAAACCCAACGAGCTGGAATTATTCGGCCCCTACAAGGCCAAGATCAAGCTGGAGGTGTACGACCGCCTCCAGAACCGCCCCGACGGTAAGTACATCGATGTGACGGCCATCACCCCCACCCCGCTGGGCGAGGGCAAGACCACCACCACGGTGGGACTCTCGCAGGCGCTGGGCGCGCATTTGGGGAAGAAGGTCATCACCGCCATCCGCCAGCCCTCGCAGGGACCGACCTTCGGCATCAAGGGTGGCGCGGCGGGCGGCGGCTACTCACAGGTCATCCCGATGGAGGATTTCAACCTGCACCTGACGGGCGACATCCACGCCATCACGGCGGCGCACAACCTGGTGTCGGCGGCGCTGGACGCGCGCGTGATGCACGAGAAAATGCAGGACGACGAGAAGCTGTTCAACGCGCTCTGCCCCATGGACAAGAAGGGCAATCGGCGCTTCTCACCCAGCATGCTGAGGCGTTTGCAGAAACTCGGCATCACCAAGACCGACCCCAACGCGCTAACGCCCGAGGAACGCATCCGCTTTGCGCGCCTCGACATCGACGAGAGCACCATCACCTGGCGGCGCGTGATCGACATCAACGATCGCTTCCTGCGCGAGGTGCAGGTCGGCCTGGGCAAGGACGAGGCGGGCTTCGAACATCGCTCGGGCTACGACATCACGGTCGCCTCGGAGATCATGGCCGTGCTGGCGCTGACCACGTCGCTGGAGGATATGCGCGAGCGCTTCGGCCGTATGGTGGTGGCCACCAACAAACGCGGCGAAGCCGTGACCGTGGAGGACCTGGGCGCGGCGGGCGCGGTGACCGTGCTGATGAAGGACGCCATCAAGCCCAACCTGATGCAAACGCTGGAGGGCACGCCCGCCATCGTCCACGCGGGGCCGTTCGCCAACATTGCGCACGGACAGTCCTCGATCATCGCGGACAAGATCGCGCTCAAGCTGGTCGGCAAGAATGGCTACGTCATCACCGAATCAGGCTTCGGCGCGGACATCGGCATGGAGAAGTTCTTCGGCATCAAGTGCCGCTACAGCGGGCTGATCCCCTCGGTGGTGGTGCTGGTGGCCACCGTCCGCGCGCTGAAGATGCACGGCGGCGGGCCGAAGGTGGTGGCGGGCAAGCCGCTGGCCGCCGAGTACATGGACGAGAACCTCGACCTGCTGCGCAAGGGCCTGCCCAACATGGAGCGTCACATCCAGAACGCGCTCAAATACGGCGTGAACGTGGTGGTGGCGGTCAACTCCTTCGCCACGGATACGCCCGCCGAGGTGGAGATCGTGCGCCAGGCGGCGCTGGCCGCAGGCGCGATGGACGCGGTCGTGTCGACGCACTGGGCCGATGGCGGCAAGGGTTCCATCCAACTGGCCGAGGCCGTGATTAAGGCCGCGCAGAAGCCGAGTCACTTCAAGCAACTGTATCCCGTGGAAATGTCCATCAAGGAGAAGATCGAGACCATCGCGCGCGAAATCTACCGCGCCGACGGCGTGGATTACAGTCCGCAGGCCGAGGAGCAGATCGAGCGCTACAACCGCCTGGGCTTCGACAACCTGCCGATCTGCATGGCTAAGACGCACCTGTCCTTCTCGACGGATGCCGCGCTCAAGGGCGCGCCGACGGGCTTCCGCGTGAGCGTGCGCGAGATCCGCGCCAGCGTGGGAGCGGGCTTCCTGTACCCGATTCTGGGCGACATGCGCACCATGCCCGGCCTGCCGACCCGTCCCGTGTTCTACGATGTGGACCTGGATTTGAAGACGGGCAAGGTAGTGGGATTGTTCTAGTGGAAAGATGAAAGAGGCGGCCCGCGCTGTGATGGCGCGGGCCGCTTTTGTGTTGTACCGCCTGTCCATCCATGTACCGCACAGGTCACAATCGAGATGCCGCGCGATAAAACATTAACCCAAATCCGTAGCATCGTCGCTGCCCAGGAATACTGTCCCATAAAGGTGTTGCCGTGGGCAGTGGTTGATTGTCGATATATACCGCCTGGCGCGTGTGGAAGGTGCCTGGGGCAAGGCGGCTTGGATGACGAGCATGTACCTGGCCTTCATCTTCCTGGCGTTGATGCTGGATGCGGTGTTGTAGGCGAAAGCCGAAGAAGTGCTGAGGGGCTGTAATGCAAGTCAAATTCGCAAACAACCATCAGCAGAGGTAAAAGGCATCGAAATTCTTCATTGGTATCTATGTCTACCGCCAAGGGAGGTTTAAAGGTGGAAGAGTTTTTTTAGAAAGTTTACATATCTCGTGAGACGAGGATACTTTTCATTATCAAGGCTTTCAAAAAACTTTAACGAATTTTTCCTGTTCTGATATGTTACTGCGGCACTGGTAAGTGTAATAAAGGCAAAGAAAAGTCCTAATGGAATGGCGGTTTGGGTGTCAGAATATACCAAACCCATCAAGAACCCTGTTAGAAAACCATATACTCCAACTAACCAGCTGTACCATTTTTTTAAGTCCAAGCCAATCATGAAAGATAAGCTGCTCACTATTAAATATATGCAAAAGACGACCACGAATAGTGTTTCCATTTCTGTTTCCTCTAGTGTTTTAATAGTGGTGCGCCGTTTAATAACGCACCTACTCCATTAAAAAAACATGATTGTATCCAGCGACATATACGTCAACAGCTATAGTAGTTAAGGGTCGTACCAGCGTGACTGGTAAAACAATAAGCCAAATCCGCTGCTGCCCAAATCCGTGGCATCGTCGCTGACGCCCCCTTCGGGGATGATATAGGAATACTGTCCCGTAAAGGTGTTGTGCGTGGGCAGAGTCGGGTGGCGCAGTGTTGCCGAATATTGGCGGCGCGCCTTTGGTGAATATCCCTGATGCAGTTGGGGTGAAGATTGACATGGATGTGGCACAATGGATTCTATTTCAGTTTACCCTGACGCTCAAAGAAATCCTTTACTCTTATGTTTAGGATCGAATCCCAGGCAGGATTGCTTTTGCTTATTTCAACAGCCAATTGAAATGGTCGGATTACCAAGGATATGGTGTCATCATCCTCAAGTAAGTAGTAAATTACAGGATATCGAAATGCAGTAGATACCGATGGATATGTGTAGATTCCTCCATACTCTGGCGCGTTGTCCAGTAAAACAATGAATCCTATAGGCGTTACTGGCTTATCCCAACTAATATCAATAAACCTTTCTCGAAACAAAACAGATTTATCAGCAGTCAGATGAAGAGTTTGCTCATCCCAGTCATAATTCGTTATGTCCTCTTGAGTAATACTGAGAACAATATGATCCGGATGGGCCTTTAGCAGCAATGGCCAGGAAGATTCCAATGTATATCCCAAGCCGGGTGGCTTTCCAAACTCTTCGCTTTGCAGGAAGGCAAGTTCATAAGATAAAAGGGGGGCAAGCGTTGGTGTAACCACTGGCGTTGGAATAGTTGCAGGTGTTGAACTAGGCAAAACCACAACCTCGGTGGGCATGATGGTAGCAGGGGGTAATGCCCTGTTGGAGGAATTATCATTGCCGATACTGCATCCTGAAGATAATGCAATGAGCACGAGAGCCAGCCAGAGTTGTTTGAAAGTCGAATATCTTTGTTTTTTCATTGTCCATCTCCAAATTCCCACGACAATTGAACCATTCGCGCCTTCCCATGAATCGATTACTTCCCACTCACCCTATATATCTGCCCATCATCATCCTCATAGATCAACTCCAGATGAGCCAGCTCCTTCAAATCCTCGATGGGAGCCAGGTATTTGTACTCGTTGGGCGTACCAGCGTGACTGGTCCACTCGCCAAAGAACGGCTCGGGATGCTTCGCGATAAAACATTAAGCCAAATCCGCTGCTGCCCAGGTCGATGGCTGTTCTATCTGGAACCCTTATTTTACATATTTATCTATGATGTTGCCATATCCGTTCCAGTCTCGAAGATCTTGAGTCTCAATGCTAAGACCAGAGAATACTATTCTCTCTTCAATTGTCATCGGTGGAAAGAGATAAACGCCGAAAATATTTTCCGAAGGCTCCAGGACTGCATCGAGGCCACCAGAGACGTGGACTAATACTTCAAGTCCATGCCTGGGATAGTAGAAGGAAAATCCCCATTCTGGATTCTCCGGGATGCCTATATCAATAATAGATACCTTGTCTGGCACCCCAAACCTGGCCATCACTTCATCCACCGTGATGGCAGAGTCGGCGTGGAGGGCAATCTCACAAACAATCTCATCACACCATTCAACCCTGGACTCAGTCCAAAAGGAATCCTCCGTGCGCCATTTCCAATGGGCGCCGCCCCGCGACTCGGACTTCTCGCCTGATTGCAGCGTGTCCGCAGGTATGAATGTGGAATTTTGCAGGATCGTGATCGCCTCATCTTTGGTAGTGACACCAGGCGTGATGCCTTGCCAGCAGGGTACCGTACAGGGCAGGTTGTGCAATAAGCCATCCCTCACAGAACTGGAAGTTTCCCGGCTTTGTGCAGACATAATGGTCGCCCAAAAGCCTGATTGCATTCCGTACATCACGCCCCCAACAAGAATCAGCAAGCCAATCAAGATTCCGTATTTTGATAGTTGTGTGTGATTTTGTTTTTTCATTGCCCATCTCCAAATTCCCATGCCAATCGAACCATCAGCGCCTTCCCATGAATTGATTACTTCCCGCTCAGCCGGTAGATCTGCCCATCCTCATCTTGATTGATCGGTAGTGGGTCAAAATAACTGATGAATTCGTGGGGCGGGATGGAATCCCGCCAAATTACGAGTATGCGGAATGCCATTCCGCACCACATCACATACTTGATACCACCACCAAAATAGTTCCGCATTCACCTTTTTGTCTTACCGTGTCTGTATACCTATCGAAAATATAAGTCATACAAGTTCCCATATCCTTTCCACTCCTGCAAGTTAAGGGTTTGTGGATCGCCACCATAACTGGTTACCCACTCTTCAATTGTCGAGGGTCGTAAAAGCATAACGAAATCTATGGGATCAGATGGAGTAATCTGTATATTTTTATCATTCCAAGATACCTGCCAGTCGATATGAATCTCAAACCCACTCTTTGTGTAATACAGAGTTCCACACAAATAACGATATTTGCCTTCCGGTATCTCCGTACAATCGATGACATCCACCTTTTCTGGGGGGCCAAATCTATCGATTATCTCTCCAAGCGAGAAAATTGGATAAGCGCCCAGCCCAATATTGCGAACAATCCCGTCCCGCCACTCCATGTCGCCTGACAACGTTGGCTGTTGGGGGCCGATTTTCCATTCCCAATGAGCAGTGCCAAACCCTGTTTTTGAACTCTCCGTTTGCACGGTGGACTGCGACACAAACGCAGACTTTTGTATCAATTGGAGCGCATCGTCACTGCTAGTGACGCCAGGTGTGATTCCCTGCCAGCAAGGCCATGAGCAGGAGGAATCTCCAAAAAAGTTTTCGAGTTCAGAAGGAGTCACTGGCAAGTGAGGCAGGCGGGGTTTGGGTTGTAATTGATACACGGCAAGCCCATAAAGAGCCCCCGCGCTAACGATTAACGCAATAAGCACAGACAACCACATTCTTTTGTGTCTCATTATTTCCTCCAAAGGCAGCGTTGAATGGATAGATTACCTCGGGCCAACCCTGTAGATCTGCCCATCATCATCCTCATAGATCAACTCCAGGTGAGCCAGCTCCTTCAAATCCTCGATGGGAGCCAGGTACTTGTACTCGTTGGGCATGTACCAGAGGATGTAACCCGTCTCCGCGCCAGGCCAGCCAGGGTAGGTCTCGCGCAGGAGGGCCAGGCGCTGTTCCTGCGGCAGGTCGTTGTTCACGGCGGGCAGCGGGTGGATGGGACGCTGGTACTGGAACCACAGCAGGTTGACGTAGTTGGTGTAGAACGTGGCGCCCGGGTCGGCGGCGGCAAGCTGGCGTCCCTTGCGCGTGACGGCCATGTCCATGAAGTGGGTGGAGTTGTAGATGTTGTAATTGCTCGGCTCGCCATTGACCAGCGCCAGGCGCAGGTATTCCTGCATATCGTGGATGGGATAGACGAACCAGGCCAGCGCCGCAATCAGGATACCTACGCGCATCCATTTCCAGGACAGGTGCGGCGCGACCAGGTGCTCATAGGTCAGGAGCAGGAAAACCATGAGCAGCGGCAGGAGGATGATGTAGTAGCGGTCCGAGGTCAGGTCGCGATGGTCGATGGTGTTGACGGTGTAGGCCAGCAGGAAGTAATACACGGCGGCAAAGACCAGCCCGGGCCAGACGTAACGTCCCGTCAATGCCCTGCCCCAGGCGGACCAGCCCTCCTGCCGTTTGAGGTTGAGCAGCGCGACCAGGGCGACCAGCGGCAGGAGCAGAGTCCACGGCTGGAGCATCAGCGATTTCAGGCCGGGCAGGTAGGGCATGAACCAGTGCAGGATCTTGGTCAGCGACAGGCTGATGTTCTCGCCCGGCCACATCTGCCCATAGACGCGCGGACCGAAGAGCGTGTCGTATTGCAGGTAGTTGTGCAGGATCAGCCAAGCTGCGGTCGGGACGAAGGTCAGGGCGACGGGCAGGACCAGCTTCGGGAGTCCGCGCCAGCCCAGGCGGGCCAGCACGACCAATCCGCCCACGCCGAAGAGCACCACGCCCAGGTAGCGTTGCAGCGTGGACAGGCCCGCCAGCCCGAACATCCACCACAGGGAACGCGGCGAGGGAGTCTCCAAGTAATCCGCCGTGAGCAGAAAGACCAAGATCATCAGCGTCACAAAAAACGGATCAGAGGCCACGTTGGCATACACCCGCAGCACGGAGGTGGAGAGCACTCCCACGGCGCTGGCGAACAGGGCGTAGGTCAACTTGTCGGGGAAGATGCGCTCGAACAGGAGTCCCCACAGCCAGACGTTCAACGGGAACAGGACCAGGTTCAGGGTCCAGCCCACGTGGAAAATGTCCAGCCGCGTGAGCAGGCTCAGCGCCGCCAGCAGCAGTGGGTAGAGCGGCGGCCAATGCACGTAGGGCGCGCCGATATTGTCCACGAAGCCGCGTCCCGCCTGCAGACTCTCGGCGGTGGCCATGGCGCGCACGGCGTCGGACGAAACCCCCGCGCCGTATTTGAAGGTGGTGATCAGGGTGAAGAGGAAAGCAAGCAGGGCCAGTCCTGCCAGCCCGATGCGATAAGAACGAAGGTTGATTTTCATACGGGGCAGATTATATATTACCCACGGGTGAAAATTGCGCTTTCCACCGGTCAATTCCCTAACTCGGACAAGTCGAAAGAGATTTAACCACGGAAAACACAGAGAGTTAAAAAGATTCTCCGTGATCTCCGTGTCCTCTGTGGTGAAAAAAATCTTGTTGTTTGTGTTCGTGTGAAAAGCACGAGAATTGAGATCAAGCTTATAGAATCCTGGCGACTTTGGGCCTTTGCGTCAAAACCTGGACTTCTCAGTGGGTGAGACTTCCGAAGTCTCAGAGATTTCGGAAGTCTGAAGCAGCCGCAAACGCATACCTTCCTCTTACACTCGCTGCCCGCGCCCGATGATAAAATATTTCCATGCTGCCTGATTTCCGTGTCCGTCAACGTGACTACATGCTCGAACTGGCCCGCGCCCTGACCCAGGAACTCGACCTGGAGAAACTGCTGGCGCGCGTGCTGCGCATCTCCATCGAAATGCTGGCGGGACAGGCCGGCTTGATCGCGCTCAAGGAGACCGATGGCTGGCGCGTCTCGGCGGCGCACGGGATTCCGCCCGCCTTCCTCAGCTACCTGACGCCGCTGCTGGCCGAGGAAAAAGTCAGCGAGTTGGACATCCTCGAACTCAACCGCATGTTGAAAGACCTGACCTATACGGCCAGCATGGGCCTGCTCAACGGCACGGGCCTGCCCCTGGCCGCCCACGGACAGGTCATCGGCGTGATCTTCATCTTCCGCAATTATCCCGACCTGTTCTCGCACAACGACCGCATCCTGCTGCAATCCTTTGCCGACCAGGCCGCCATTGCCGTGTACAACGCGCGCCTGTATGGACAGGTGACCTACGAGAAACAGCGCCTGGATGCTCTGCTCGACTCCGCCGCCGACGGCATCATCATCCTCAACGCCGACCTGACCATCGAGCGCGCCAACGACGCATTCGAGCACATCTACGGCCAGACGCATGACCAACTGGTCAACCGTCCCCACGACGAAGTCATCCGCTGGGATGGGGAGCCGCAGGGCGTCCCCCTGAACGAGGCCATCGCCGACGGCTGGCCGCTGACCCCCAACGCCACGCTCTACGTGGAAGGCAACCTCAAGCGCGAACTCCCCTCGCCCCTGCCCGTGGGCGTGACCTATGCCCCGCTGCTCTCGGCCGAAGGCAAACTGCGCAACGTCATTGTCAGCGTGCGCGACATCACCCACTTCCGCACCGCCGAACAGATCAAGTCTACGTTCATCTCCATCGTCAGCCATGAGTTGCGCACGCCTGTGGCGCTCATCAAAGGCTACGCCTCCACCCTGCGGCGCGACGACGCCCGCTGGGACAAGCACACCATCAGCGAATCGCTGGCCGTCATCGAAGAGGAGGCTGACCGCCTCTCGAAGATGATCGACGACCTGCTGGACGCGTCCCGCTTGCAGGCGGGCGGCATGAGCATCAACCGCGCCGACGTTTCGCTGGAAGTCCTGGCAACCCGCGTGGCGGAACGCTTCTCATCCCAATCCAAAAAGCACACCATCCTGAGCGACTTCCCCGAGAAATTCCCCATCATTCTGGCGGACGAAACCCGCCTCGAACAGGTGCTGTCCAACCTCGTCTCCAATGCGCTCAAATATGCGCCCAAGGGCGAGATCCGCATCAGCGGCAGCGTGCGCCCCGACCAAGTCATCGTGTGCGTCAGCGACGAGGGCCCAGGCATCGACGCGCGCGACCTGCCGCACATCTTCGACCGCTTCTACCGCTCGACGACCGCCGTCAAGCACACCAAGGGTGCGGGCCTGGGACTCTACCTGGCGCGCGCCATCGTTGAAGCCCACGGCGGGAGAATCTGGGCAGATGCCGCCAACGGCACCAAGTCCGAGGCGGGGGCAAGGATCTGTTTTTCGTTACCACGTTAATCATGTAGGGGCGACTCAATGGGTCGCCCCTACACATTCGAAAGGATAATCCATGCCCACCACCCTCCCCGCCCGTAGTGAAATCAGCAAGGACTTTACCTGGAACGCCGAGTCCGTCTTCGCCGACCAGCAGGCCTTCGAGGCCGAAGTGGCTTCGATCCTGGCCGCCCTGCCCAAGGTCAGGGAATTTCAGGGCAGGTTAAAGGAAGGGCCTTCCATATTGACCGAGGCCTTCCTCCAGATCGAGGATTTGATGGCGCTTGCCTCGCGCGTCTTCGTCTACGCGGGCTTTGCCTACAGCGTGGACACGGGCGACCAGTCCGCCGCGGCGATGAGCAGCCAGGCCCAGGCCATGTACGGACAGTTGCTGGCCGCCAGCTCCTTTCTCAACCCCGAATTGATCGCCATCGGCCACGAAACCCTGACGCAGTGGATGCAGGCTGAACCGCGTCTGGCCATCTACGGGCCCTACTTCGCCAACCTGTTCCGCAAACAGGCGCACGTCCGCTCGGCCGAGGTGGAGGAGGTGCTTGGCATGTTGAGCGACCCCTTCGGCGGCGCGGGGTCGGCCGCCAGCCTGCTGACCAACGCGGACATGAAAATCCCCGCCGTCGTCGACAGTCAGGGCGCGGCCATCGAACTGAACGAAGCCATCATCTGGAGATTAATGTCGGAGCAGGACCGCGGCCTGCGTCAGCGCTCGTGGGACAATTACCATGAGACCCTGCTGGGTTTCAAGAATACCCTGGCCGAAAACCTGGCCACCTCCATCAAGCAGAGCGTCTTCCAGAGCCGCGTGCGAAAACACGAGAACGTGCTGGAAATGAAGTTGTCCGAGAACAATATCCCCGTTTCTGTCTTTCACAACCTGCTCGAAACCTTCAAGAAGAACCTGCCCACCTGGCACCGTTATTTCGAGATCCGCCGCAAGGCGCTGGGCGTGGAGACGCTCGAACCGTACGATATGTGGGCGCCGCTGGTCAGGGATCGCGTCAAGATTCCCTATGCCCAGGCCGTGGAGTTGATCTCCGAAGGCCTGCTGCCGATGGGCAAAGACTACGTCGGCGTTCTGCGCAACGGCTGTCTCGAAGACCGCTGGGTGGACGTGTACCCGAACAAGGGCAAACGCAGCGGCGCGTTCTCGTGGGGCTCGCAGGGCACGCATCCCTTCATTATGATCTCCTACACCGACGAGATCTTCAGCCTGTCCACGCTGGCACACGAACTGGGCCATTCGATGCACTCGTACCTGACCTGGCAGAATCAGCCCTTCGTCTATTCCGAATACTCGCTCTTCGCCGCCGAGGTGGCCTCCAACTTCCACCAGGCCATGGTGCGCGCACACCTGCTCAAGACCAATCCCGACCGCAACTTCCAGATCTCGGTCATCGAAGAAGCCATGTCGAATTTCTACCGCTACTTCTTCATCATGCCCACCCTGGCGCGCTTCGAACTGGAGACGCACACCCGCGTCGAACAGGGCCAGCCGCTGACCGCCGACGCGCTCATCGAGCTGATGGCCGACCTGTTCAGCGAAGGCTTCGGCGGCAAGGTCAACGTGAACCGCGAGCAGGTCGGAATCACCTGGGCGCGCTTCGGCCACCTGTACAGCGATTACTACGTCTACGCCTACGCCACGGGCATCGCGGGCGCCAACGCCCTGGCGGGACGCGTCCTGCGCGGCGAAGCGAACGCCGTCCAGGATTACCTCGGCTTCCTCAAGGCAGGCTCCTCGGCCTATCCGCTGGATGCGCTCCAGCGCGCGGGCGTCGACCTGACCACGCCCCAACCCGTGGACGCGGCCTTTGCCATCATGGCCGATTATGTGGATCGGCTGGAGAAACTGCTGGGCTAGAAAACGTGGCGCGAGATAATATCATACCCACGGGTGAAAATTGCGCATTCCACCCTCTAAAAAAGCGCAATTTTCACCCGAGTGCGGTATATCTCGCGCTACTTCTGAATGGTACAATAAGCCCTGTTTTTTCACCCACCATCCAATCGTCAATCTAAAATCGTAAATCCAAAATCGTGAATCGGAACCTCTCATGCCCAAGACTCAAATCTCCTGCCCGCGCTGCCGCCAGCCCATTACCGCCGACATCGAACAACTCTTTGACGTAACCCAGGACGCGCAGGCCAAGCAGCGCCTGCTCAGCGGCGGCTCGAACATGGCGCGCTGTCCACACTGCGGATATGAAGGCCGCCTGGCCACGCCCGTCATCTATCACGACAACGACAAGGAACTGCTGCTGACCTTCTTCCCGCCCGAGCTGGGCGTTCCGCTCAACGAGCAGGAGAAGATCTTCGGCCCGCTCATCAAGAAGGTGATGGAAAGCCTGCCCGCTGAAAAGCGCAAGGGCTACCTGCTGCGTCCCGTCGCCAACCTGACCTTCGAGTCGATGGTCGAGACCATCCTCGGCAAGGACGGCATCACGCCCGAAATGATCAAGTCCCAGCAGGAGCGCGTCCTGATGATGGAGCGCCTGCTCCAGGCCAGCGCCGCCGACGTGCGCAGCGAGATCATCAAGCAAAACATCACCCTGTTCGATGAACAGTTTTTCGCCCTGTTCAGCCGTCTCGCCCAGAGCGCCATGGCAGGCGGACAACAGGCCATCGGCCAGCAGATGATGGAGTTGCAGAAACAACTGCTTGCCGAGACCGAGTTTGGGCGCAGCCTGCAAGCCTCCGTCGCGGAAATGGAAGCGGCCACGAAAACCCTCCAGGAGGCAGGCCAGACTCTCACCCGCGAGAAACTGCTCGACTTCATCATCGAAGCCCCCAACGAAGCCCGCATCCGCGCCTACGTTTCCCTGGCGCGCGGCGGCATGGACTACTCCTTCTTCCAGACCCTTTCGGACCGCATCGAGAAGGCCCCGGTCGACGAGAAGGTCAGGCTTGAAGCCATTCGTGGGAAGCTGTTGGAATTCACCAACGAGATCGACCGCCAGTTGGAGGCGCGTTACAAACAGGCGCAGGATTTCGTGGAACAACTCCTGGCACAGGACGACATCGAAAATGCCACCCGCGCCAACCTGGAAGGCTTCACGCAGGATGCCGTCGAGATCGTGCAGACCCTGCTGCGCCAGGCCTCAGAGAAGAACGATTATGCGCGCATGGGCAAACTGCAAAAGATGATCCAGGTGCTGCAGGAAGCCAGCGCCCCGCCGGCGGAGGTGGCCTTCATCGAACAACTGCTGGATGCGCCCGATGACGTCGCCATCGAAAAGATGCTCAACGACAACGCCGCCGTCATCAACGAAGGCTTCATGGAGGCGCTCAACGGCCTGATGGCCCAGGTGGAGGCCGCCGCCAGCCAGGGCAACCCCGAAGCCCAGGCGCTCGGCGGCAAGCTGAGCCAGGTCTACAAGGTGGCGCTGAAGTTCACGATGAAGAAGAATATGATGGGATAGTCCATCCTGATTTGCATGGCAAACTTGCGAGGGATTGAATCCTTCGCAAGTTTTTTTTATGCCCGTGTATAATCGTCGCATGGAATTTTTCACCAGCGAGTAATTCCGCCTGCTGCACGATGACATCCTCACCACCCGGGCCATCGCGCCCGCCAGCGTGGATTTGATCGTCACCTCCCCGCCCTACAACGTGGACATCCAGTACAACTCCCACAAGGATGACGCCGACTACGCCTCCTACCTGGACTTCAGCCTGGCCTGGCTTTCGAAAGCCTTTTCCCTGGCCCGTAGCGGAGGCCGCCTGTGCCTCAACGTTCCGCTCGACAAGAACAAGGGCGGACAGCAATCCGTGGCCGCCGACATGACGACACTCGCCAAACGCATCGGCTGGAAATACCATTCCACCATCATCTGGAACGAACAGAACATTTCACGCCGCACCGCCTGGGGCTCATGGATGAAGGCCTCCGCGCCCTACGTCATTGCGCCCGTGGAAGTCATCCTCGTGCTCTACAAGGACGAGTGGAAGCGCGACGCGACCGACCGCATCTCCGATATCACCCGCGACGAGTTCATCGCCTGGACCAACGGCATGTGGAACTTCAACGGCGAGTCGAAGAAACGCGTCGGACATCCCGCGCCATATCCCATCGAGCTGCCCTATCGCTGCATCAAGTTGTTTTCCTTCGTGGACGATACCGTGCTCGATCCCTTCCTTGGCTCGGGCACCACAGCCATCGCCGCCCTGCAAAATCACCGCCGCATGATCGGCGTGGAAGTGGATGAGAAATACTGCCAGTTGGCCCTCGAACGCATCGAAGGAAATCTGGGATCCACCACTCCAATTGAAAAAAAGTCCCGCGCAAAAAAGCATGCCCACCCCCAATGACTCCCTGGCCCTCGGCCGCCGCGCCGAGGAATGGTTCGTCTCCCTCGCTCGCCGCGAAGGCTGGACGGTCACGCCTGCGCCGCGGGAGGCCAACATGCACGAGCACTGGGACTTCGAGATCGTCAAGGACAACTATCATCGCAAGGTCGAGGTCAAGGCGCTCAAACGGCAGAGCCGCGGCGATGCTGCGCTGAACCAGGACTGGGTATGGATCGAGTTCCGCAACGTGCGCGGCGAAGCGGGCTGGCTGTTCGGGAAATCGAACTGGATCGCCTTCGAGACGGAGACTTCCTTCCTCATCGTCGACCGTCACGACCTATACCAGCTCGTCCGCCGCATCGTGGACCGCAAGGTCAGTGTCGAGTCTGCGAAGGAGGCCAAATACAAAACCTACACCCGCGCAGGCCGTCCCGACCAGATCGCGCAGGTGCAGTTGGCAGACATCAAAAAAATCAGGAAGCTGGAGTGGGAAAAGAAAACGCCGTCGGACACGACGGCGTGAGTTGAAAATTCCGTGGACGGGAAATCAGATTTTGGCGGTTTCCAGGAGGAAATCGGCGGTCAGGTTGAAGGCCTTGGCGAAACCCGCCACGAAGCGCCCGCCCTTGGGGAGGACGCGCCACAGCCCAAAATCCTCGAACTCGAACAAAGGCTCGGAGCGCGGAAAACGCGCCATGTATAAATCCCTGGCGGGCATGTAACCCGGCACGCCAATCGGCAGGACCTCGGCATTGCCGCGAATGGTCACGCGCGCCAGGGTCTGCGGGTCCTCGCGGCCATCGTCAGGCTCGGTGATCATCAGGCTGACGTGCTTGTCCTTTTCCATGTCCTGCGTGTGCTGCGCCAGGTGACTGACAACCAGGTAAAAAGCGGAAAAATCCTCGGCGACGACGTAAGCCACCATCGAAACCGATGGCGCTCCATTGCGAAGCGTCCCCAACGCGGAGATGCGATTCTCGCGCAGGAGCTGTGCAAGCTTGCGTTGAAGTTCAATTTCCATGACTACTCACCTGAGGGGGGATTGTCGAAGCGAACGCCATGTCCGCGCACAGTATCGATGTATTGATGGGACGGGTCGAGCGAAGACAGGCGGTCGCGCAGGCGGCGGATGAGCGCATCCAGCGCCTGATCCGAAACGCCCACAGACTGATCCTCCCCCCAGACGGCGGTCACCAGGTCCATGCGGCTGACGACCTGCCCCTGGTTCTTGTATAAAATCCATAACAGCTTGAATTGCTGGGCGGAAAGCGACGGTACCAGTTGCTGCTGGTTGACCCACACGCGGCGCGACTTCTGATCCATCATCAGGCGGCCCGGGCGTTCGGAGCCTTCGGTCAGGGGCACAGTGGCGTCCGAGGTCAGGTAGATGAACTGCTGGGCCAGGGCGATCCCCACCAGGTCGCCATCCTGCAACATGACCGGGGCGGATAATTCCACGCCGTTGTGATTGGTGCCGTTCTTGCTGCCGAGATCCTCCAGCGTGACACCTTCGGGGGTGGGCGTGATACGGGCATGAAAACGCGAGACCTGGCGGTCCATGACCACCACGTCGCAGGTGGCTTCACGCCCCAGCACGACAGTATGGTTCAATACCCAACGCTGGCCCTTGAGCGGACCTTCCTGGGCAACCAACACTGGAAACTCTCCGAGATTCAATTCCATCAAAACTCCCTTGGCGCTCCTGTCATAAAACATCCATAATAAGAACAAAGACGTTTATAATATAGCAGAAAATTGCGTTTCTGTGCAGAATTCAACGCCGAGATGATTGCCAGATTCGCCAAAGGAGAAGAGTGCCCCTGTCGTTGAAGAACGGGGAGGTCCTGCGCAGCCGATACAAGATCCGTGAACGGATCGGCCAGGGCGGGATGGGCAGCATTTATCTGGCGGATGACCTCCGCCTTGAAGGCCGCCTGTGTGCGCTTAAGGAAGTCGAGTACGACCGCGCCCTCCCACAAAAGGTTGTCGAAGAAGGCCGCGAGCAGTTTCTGCGCGAGGCAACTGTGCTTGCGCGCCTCGACCACCCCAACCTTCCCAAGGTGTCCGATTTCTTCTCCAACGGTCCGCGCGATTATCTGGTGATGGATTACGTGCCAGGCAAGGACCTGCGCGAGTTGATGCTGGAGGCGCGCCGCAGCAAGGCCTTCCTCGATGAAGACCGCGTGCTCGGCTGGGCCAAGCAACTGGCCGATGCGCTGGCCTACCTGCACAACCAAAAGCCCCCCATCATTCACCGCGACATCAAACCCAGCAACCTGAAGATCATGCCCAATGGCTTGATCAAGCTGGTGGATTTCGGCCTGGTCAAGATCCTGGCGCCCGATGAAGTGACCATCACCATCATCCAGGGCCAGGGGACTGCGCTGTACACGCCGCTCGAACAATACGGCGGCGACGACTCGCACACGGATGTGCGCGCCGACATCTACTCCTTTGGCGCGACGCTCTACCACGTGTTGACGAATGAACCGCCCGCCGAGGCGCGCAAACGCTTCCTGCAGCCCGAGAGCCTGTCCCCGCTTCGACAGGTCAATTCAGCCATCACCGCCCGCACCGAGCGCGCCGTGACGTGGGCCATGGCTCTGCACCCGGACGAACGTCCCAAGTCGATGGAGGAGTTGGGCGAGGTGCTCTTCGGCACGCGCGAATTCCCCACAGGCCCCCTGCCCCGCCGCAATCTGCAGCGAACCGCCTGGGAGTACCTGAACACGCCCCCCGAGAGCAACCTTGCGCTCCTGTCGGGCTTATTGCTTTTGCTCAGCCTGCTTGCGATTTTGCTGCGGTAGCGCGGCGCATCCACAACCAGGCGCCGACCGCCCCCAGCAATTCCCCAAAAAACGTAAAGACCAGCATCCCAGTCACGCCCTGCCCGGAGGCCAGTTCGGTGCTGCCCGGCAGCCCGAGACTCAGGTAGGTGGAGCAGGCCATGCCGCCAAGCAGAATGCACAGAGCCCAGCGCACGCCCTCGCGCGCGCCCTTCAAGCGGCTGACCGCCCAATAGGACATCCAGGCCACACCGAGCAGGAACAGGATGTTGATCAGCCAGGTGTTGAGGCGCAGGTAGCCGTCGTTCGTCACATACGGGTCTTCCGGCACGGGCACGATCACGGTGGGCGTGGGCGGCGGGGGTGTCTCGGTGACAACGAACGGCACGAAGACGGTCACAGCCGCGGCTCCCGCCGAGGTCACGTCCAGTTGCAGCACCTCGGAAAGAATCGCAGGCTCGCTGGCCGCGCGGATCTCCAACAGCCCGGGCTTGTCGAGGCCGAAGGAGGCGCGCGCCACGCCCTGAACCGTGGGCGAATCGACCTGTTTGAGAATGCCGCCCCCCTCCCCGGTCAGCATCATGGAGAAGCGCACGATCGTCCCATCGGGGATGGAATGTCCGTTGTGGTCGAGAATCACTCCCGTGCGGATGGCGATGGTGTCGCCGATGCGGAAGAGCGGCATGGGGGTGGCTTCGGGGGTGACGCCCGGGGTGATGGTGAGGCCGTCCATACCGGGTGCAGGCGGAAGGTCCAGGTTAAGCGGGATGATCTGATTCGGGTCGGGGGCCATGACCGAGATCAGGTCATATCCAGTCCCGGGGATCGAGACGGGCGACGACCCCGAAGGCGTTAATTCCTGGAAGAGCAGGCGCGCGGCCACATCCGCCACGGGAGCCTGTTTGCTGTAGAGCGTGTAATAGGCCGTGAGCTTGGAGATGTCGGTGGCGTCGAAATAATAGGGCGCGCCAAACGAGAAAAGGATCACACGCCGGTCGCGCAGGGTATTCTGCCTTTCGGTCAGGAAGCGGCTGACCAGCGCGGGCTGGCCGCGGCTGGCATCTGACATGACCAGGACGATCCAGTTCGCGCGGTCGAGGTCGGCCTCGATGTAGGGCGGACTGGCGCCATCCAGCATCTGTTGAAGATGATCAAAGGTATAGGAGGCCACGCGGAAGGTCGAGGTCTGGTTTTCGGCCTCGGGACCGTACAGGCGCAGGATGGAATTTTCCAGCGCGTTCATCTCGAGCGTGGCCTGCTCGGGACAGGTGCTGCACTGCTTGACCATCAGCGTATCGGTGATGAAGACCAGGCGCTCGCGCACCTGCGGCGGGTTGGGCAGGACGGTGGTCAGATCCTGGATCGAGGGACTAATGAGCGTGGCGCCGCGGCGGGCGACATCGAAGGTCAGGTCGTTCGAGTTGCCGATGTCCTCCAGGCCGGCTTGCGAGGGGAGCACGTTGGCAAGCGTAAAGTCGGGGTACAGGCGCTGCTTGACGGTCAGGATGCGCAGGACGGCCGCATCCACCTGCTGGGCAAAGGCGGGATCGTCGCGATACTTGGTGGTGAAGTAATCCAGAATTTGCAGGACGGTGGTGTAATTATCGGGGGCATCGCTCGAGACGATCTGGCCGAGATTCAACAGGTCATTCCCCGCCAGGAAGGCATCCCGCGCCACGCTGCGCGCGGAAAAGACATCCCCGTCCAGATAAAAGTCGCGCACGGCGCGCGTGCCCAGGTTGTCGCTGACGATCAGCCCGCCTGCGGCGCGCCAGTTCGTGAACTGCGGCAGGCTGAGGATTTGCGTCAGGGCCTGCGAGTCGAAACTGACCGGGCGGGTGGTGACGCGGATATTACCCTGGAAACCCTGGTAACGGATATGCGAAATCAGCAGGCCGTCGGCGGCGGCCTCGGGCGTGGAGGCGTTGCCCGTCACCGCGAAGAACGGATACAGCTCGATCTGCTTCAACTCTTCGAGCGACTTGCGCACGGTCGAGACTTCGTCTTCAGGGGGACGGTCCGAATCGCCCCGCCCGGGAAAATGCTTGGCAATCACAGCCATTTGATTTTCACTGCCCGTATGCAGGCCGCTGACGTAGGCGCGCCCCATCTCGCCCACCCAGTACGGGTCGCCGCCAAAGACGCGCGTACCCATGTCGCTGCTGGCGGTTGGGTTGGGCGCATCGAGCACGTCGAGCGAAGGCCCCAGGTACAGGTTCACGCCCAACGCGGACAATTCCCCACCCTGCACCTCACCCACCTGCCTGGCAATGTCGGGATTCCACGTGGCGCCAATGGCCATCTCGGAAGGCAGCAGGGTCAAGCCGTTCAGGAGCTGGTCGGTGGGGTACCCGTTGCCCTCCTGGGAAATCCCGACCCACAGCGGCACATAATTCTGGCGCGCCGCCTGTCCCACCGTCGGGTCGGCGGCGGGCGAGGCGGAACTTTCCCATTCCATGCGCTGCAGGTTGGCAATCAGGGCATGCGCATCGGCCACAGTGGTGGGCGCGGCGCTGAAATTATCGTTGGAGGTTTGCAGCATCACCCCGCCCACGTGGTGCCCGGCGATCAGATCGTAAATCTGGGAATCGGTGCTGGTGTCCGTTCCCACGAACGTGACCAGGAACAACTGCCCCACCCGCTCCGCAGCTGTCATCTTTGCGAGTAGGGATTGGGCGTCAGGCGCGGGCGTCGGCGCTTGCGCCTGCGCCCCAAAGCCGGGCGCCAATGTGGTGGAAAGCAGGGCCAGCAAAAGCAGGAAGGAAAATGCACGCCGCCCGTCTGATAAGGACGCGCGGCGGCTGGTCTTTCCTGGACCTGGCGCCTGTTTCCGCCAAATGGACATTATCCGCGCCCCCGGCCCAGCGCGCGGACGGCCGTCTGCGGGTCGTCGGTGAAGATGCCATCCACGCCCCAGTTTTTGAGACGCGTGACCTCCTCGACCGAGTTGGCCGTCCACACGTGGATGCGGCGTTTGAGTCGATGCACGCGCGAGACCTGCGGCGCGTTGACGTCGGTGATGTACGGATGCAGGGACTGGAATTCGCCGAACATGAAGCCGAACGAGCGCGCCCAGGCACCCTTCCAACCGTCCAGGGCCAGCAATCCGCGCGGCACAGAAGGCAGCAGGGAGGCGGCCTTCCTGAGGTTGCCCGCAAAGAATGAGGAGAACAGGATGCGCCCCTGCAAGGCGTGCCGCTCGACCAGCGCGCAGACCTTTTCGACCAGCGCATCGCGCGGGGTGGTGTAATTGGTCAACTCCACGTTGATGACACAGCGCGGACCGATGGCCGCGAAAACCTCGTCGAGCGTGGGCACCTTCGTCCCGCGGTAGGCCTCGGAATAGTAACTGCCCGCATCGAGCTTGCGGAAGTCGGCCAGGGTCAGGTCGCGCACACGCCCATGACCGTCGGTGGTGCGGTCCACGGTGGCATCGTGCATGACAATGACGTGCCCGTCGGCAGTGAGCTTCACATCCAGTTCCACGCCGTCCGCGCCCTGCTGGAGGGCCAGTTCGAAGGCGGGAAGCGTATTCTCCGGGGCGTGAGCCGAGGCGCCACGATGGGCAAAGAGGACGGGGTTGGGAAAATTCTCAAACATCGGTGACAAACCAGGGGTCCAGGTGAGGGGTTAGAGTTCCACGAAATACGCCTGGGAGGCGCGGTCAATCATCTCGCGCGTCATCTGTGGCTTGACCGAGAGATACGAGGCAATATCGAGGATCTGGTCGCACAGGTCGCGGGGATGCGAGGCGCGCAGTTTGCGATTGCGCTTGATGTACCACTCCTGCAACAGGTAGGCCAGGCCCTGGTCGCTGTATTCCACGCGCTTGTCGTTGGCCACGCGTTTGAAGATCTCGCGGTACTCCTCGTAGGAGGGATCGCCGATCTCGATCTTGTGGCGCAGGCGGCGCAGGAAGGCCTCATCCACCAGGTCCTTCGGCGGCAGGTTGGTAGAGAACACGATCAACACATCGAACGGCACTTCGATCTTGCGGCCGTTGGCCAGTTTGAGAAAGTCCACGCGGTTTTCGAGCGGAACGATCCAGCGGTTGAGCAGGTCGCGCGGGCGCACCTGCTGGCGGCCAAAGTCATCGATCAGCAGGATGCCGCCGTTGGCCTTGACCTGGAAGGGAGCCTCGTAGAAGCGGTGCGTCTCGTCGTAGACCAGGTCCAGACCTTCGAGGGTCAACTCGCCGCCCACCACGATGAACGGCCTGCGGATCTTCACCCAGCGCGGGTCGCGGCGGATACTGGTGCGTAAGGTCCCGGTCGTGTTGCCTGGTTCGCCGCTCGATTCAGGCGCCAGTTTGTGGCTGACCGCATCGTACAACTTGATGACCTGCCCGTCGAGATACAGGGCCAGGGGAATGTACATGGTCTGGCTGAGCACCAGGTTGCCGAAGGCGCGCGCGATGCTGGTCTTGCCGTTCCCGGGCGGCCCGTACATGAAGATGGATGTGCCCGAGTTGAGGGCGGGTCCCAGGCGCTGGAAGGTGGTCTCGGAGATCACCAACTGCGAAAGGATCTGGCGCATGGTGCGCGAAGTGACGGTCAGGCGTCCGCTCTTCTGTCGGCGGATGGAATCGTTATACACGTCGAACGGCACGGGAGCGGGACCGGCGTACTGACTGCGCTCCAGCGCCTCGCGCGCGCGCATGACGCCCGCGCCCGTGATGCCATAGGTGTAGGCGCCCTCGCCCAGGCCGCCCTGCGAGGACTTGATCTCGATCAACTTATCCTGTTTGAGCGGCAGGAGGATCTGATCCACCACACCGGCAAAGGGCAGGCAGAGTTCCTCGGCGATCTTGAAGCCGGTTAAATATCCTCGAAAATACATGAGCTTAAGCGTCAGGTCCTGCAGCCAGAGCGGCGAGAGGCCTGTGTCTTCGAGGTTGTTAAGTTGCGGGGGGACAAAGCCGGAAGAATTACTTGAGGTTGCGCCAAGCGGGTTGGTCATTGTGCCTTCGTCCTTTGAGGGATAATGAAATAATAATGGAAAGCAAGCCTGATTATACTGCCATTGACGAAGGCAAAAACGTCATTTGCCGTGCCATTTCATATCAAGAAGCATGATTTCGAGTCCAATGCCTCCCGTTGTTGAACTCCGCCCTGCTTTATATGGGAACAACCTTTCAAGGCAGCCAGTGGGGGACGCGCAAAAAACACACAATTTCTCCACGGAAAGCCCAATTGTTAATAACTTGTTATCGCTATACTTTCAACATCGCCAGCCCAAAAACGCTGTTTCCTGTTGAAGGTTTCCATGTCTACCGCCAATCACACCATCCGCAAGTTCAATCGCTTCGAGCTTAAGTACCTGCTCACGCTGCGCCAGGCCGAGCAATTCAAGTCCGCCCTGCGCACCTACATGACCCCCGACCAGCACGGCCACAACGACGGGCGCTACGCCCTGACCAGCCTGTACTTCGACTCACCCGACCTGCGCTGTTACTGGGAGAAGGAATACGGCCTGCGCTTCCGACGCAAACTGCGCATCCGCCGCTACGAAACGGGCGAGCCGCTCACCGAGGCCACGCCTGTTTTCGTCGAGATCAAGCAGCGCGTGGACCGTGTCACCCAAAAGCGCCGCGCCGTGCTGCCCTATGGCGACGCCCTGCGGCTGTGCCTCGACCGTCACCTGCCCGACTGCGCGCCCGAAGAGCGCCCCGTGGTCGAAGAGATCTACGCCTTCCTCTGGCAGTACAACCTGCGCCCGATGAGCATCGTGCGCTATGACCGCCAGGCCTTCACCGGCTCGGACTACGACATCGGCCTGCGCGTCACCTTCGACAGCGCGCTTTCCTTCCAAATGCAGCGCCTTTCCCTGCATGAAGAACCATCCGCCCTGCCGATGCTGCCCGCCCACCAGGTGGTGATGGAGATCAAGATCAACGAGCACATGCCCCTCTGGTTGACGGAATTGATCGCGGATCAAAACCTGAAAATGGTGCGCGTCAGCAAATATTGCCGCAGCATCGAAGCGGCGCAGAACATGCCCGCCCTGCGCTGGAACAGCCTGCCCGCCGAAAGTTCGGAAGAGATGCTGGCATCCAGTCTGTCTGTGTTCAACAGGCTGGAGCAGAAGCTGGGCATCGGCAGGTAGAACAAGTCTATTGCCTTGTTCCACAAGCAACCTGCAACAAGAACATATTCACGGAGACCCCTCTCATGGACATTTTTAATCTGCAAGACCTGACCACCGAATTCACTGTCATGGATGTCGTGCTGGTGTTGACGCTCAGCTTCGCGCTCAGCGCCTTCATCGGCTGGATATACCAGATCACCCACCGCGGCACGTCCTACACCCAAAGTTTCGTCTTCACGCTGGTGATGAACGGCATGATCGTGGCGCTGGTCATGCTCATCGTCGGCTCGAACGTGGCCCGCGCCTTCTCGCTGGTCGGCGCGTTGTCCATCATCCGCTTCCGCAACGCCGTCAAGGAGACGCGCGACGTGGGCTTCATTTTCTTCAGCATGGCGATTGGCATGGCCATCGGCACGCGCTTCTACCTGCTGGGCACCATCGCGGCGGTGGTCATCAGCCTGGTCGTCGTCTTGATGACCCGCCTCAACTGGTTCGCGCGCGAATCGGCCACCCAGATCCTGCGCGTACACATCCCCAACGGCGCGCCGTTCGACTCACTCTTCGACCGCGTCTTCGTCAAATACACCCACGCCTCCGAACTTATCAGCGTTGACTCGATTCAGAGCGGCACAATGACCGAACTGATCTACAGCGTCGGCCTGAAGAAATCCGCGCAAATGCAGGACTTCCTCGCCGAGATCAGGAAGTTGAACGGCGACAACAAGGTCACGCTCATCGCGGGCTACAACGGAACAGATCTATAACCATCCTCACCCCCAGCCCCTCTCCCTTTGGGAGAGGGGAGCAAGGAGAAACCATGTCCCTCAAATTCAAACGCAGCCTGCCCCTGATGCTCTTGCTGGTCGGCATCCTGTCCATTCTGAGCTTTGCCATCGGCAACTATCCCATCATTGCCTATACCCTCTGACCCTTCTGTCATTGCGAGGAGCCCAATAGGGCGACAACATGTGCCATGAAGTGGTAAGCAATCTCCTCATTGCTATTTCACAACTCACAATGACAAAACCATAACGGAGACCAAATGAAAAAGTTACTGACCTTCCTCTTATCGATCATCCTGATCGTGACTCTGACCGCCTGCTCCGCATCCACATCCCAGGTGGCGAATACGAGCGACTTGACCGCGCCTGCCGCCGTACCCCTGGCCGCCTCCTCCACCCCGATCAGCGCCGACTACGCCTCCGACGACCTGGCCGTCAACGTGGACTCGGCCACCGCAACGGTCATCCGCCTGGAGGGCGGGTCGATCTCGGTGACGGGGAGCGGGGTCAATGTGGACGGGACGGTGGCCACCGTCGGCGCGGCGGGGGTTTACTCCATCCAGGGCGTGCTGAACGACGGGCAGATCGTCGTCGACACGCAGGACGCCGAAACGGTCACGCTCCTCTTGAACGGCGCGGACATCACCTACTCGACGGGCGCGCCGCTCTACATCGCCAATGCCGAAAAGGTGGTGCTCACGCTGGCTGACGGCACGCAGAATACGGTGACGGATGGCACAACCTATGCGGCGCTCGATGAAAGCGGCGAACCCAATGCAGCCATCTTCAGTCACGACGACCTGACCATCAACGGGGGCGGCGCGCTGACCGTCACCGCCAATTACAACAACGGCATCGCCAGCAAGGATGATCTGAAGATTGTCGGCGGCATCCTTACGATCAATGCCGTGAACGACGGCCTCAAGGGCAAGGATTCGGTCTCGATCAAGGATGGCGTGATCACGATCAACTCTGGCGCGGACGGCATCCAATCCACGAACGTGGATGAGGCCGAAAAGGGCTACATCCTGATCGAGGGCGGAAGCCTGAACATCACGTCGGCGCTGGATGGCATCCAGGCCGCGACCCGCCTGCAAATCGACGGCGGCACGTTTGCCATCACGTCGGGCGGCGGAGCCGTCAATAACAGCAGTTCGGGCGGCGGCATGTGGGGGGACACCAGCCAGACCAGCGAGAGCGCCAAGGGCTTGAAGGCGGGCACGGATCTGCTCATCACCGCGGGCGCGTTCACCATCAACTCGGCGGACGACTCGCTGCACAGCAACGCCACGCTCACCATCGACGGCGGAGGCTTCCAGGTGGCCTCGGGCGACGATGGCTTGCACGCCAACGCATCCCTGACCATCAACGGCGGCGAGATCGATCTAACGCAGTCCTACGAGGCCATCGAGAGCGCGCTCATCACGATCAACGGCGGGACGATCCATGTGGTCGCCAGCGACGACGGCATCAACGCGGGCGGCGGCGCCGACGGTTCCTCGGTCAACGGGCGGCCCGGTCAGAACGAATTTGCGGCAGGCAGCTACTACGTTTATATCAACGGCGGCTATCTCTACGTGGACGCGGGCGGCGACGGCCTCGACTCGAACGGCTCCTTCGAGATGACGGGCGGCACGGTAATTGTCAACGGCCCGACCAACAACGGCAACGGCCCCCTGGATTACAACGGCACGTTCAACATCTCGGGCGGATTCCTGCTGGCGGTGGGCAGTTCGGGCATGGCCCAGGCCCCCAGCAATTCGTCCAGCCAATATTCGATCCTGTATAACTTCGACGCGGCGCAGGCGGCTGGCACGTTGATCCACATCCAAACCCAAAGCGGCGAGGAGATCCTGACCTTTGCGCCGGCCAAGGCCTATCAGTCCGTGGTGCTTTCATCGCCGCAACTGGCAAACGGAATGACCTACGTGGTGTACAGCGGCGGCTCTTCCAGCGGCGCAAACGTGGACGGACTGTACTCAGGCGGCATCTACACGCCCGGTACCTAGATGACCAGCTTCACCACCTCTGGCATGGTCACCTCGGGCGGCGGCATGGGCGGGCGTCCGCCCCGACCCTAGTACAGGCGGGCATAAATTTGTCTTGATTTCGTAGTAACTGCTTCGCGTCAGTCGTTTTTAGGCTGGGTAGGCGACTGCCCAATCCTGACGGTCTGGGTCAGGAAAGTCGCTCCTACGAACAGGCCTGATTTGCGCCCAAGTGTACTAGCCCCCATCCCAGCCCGGGACCAGGTGCGGGAACAGGGTCAGGTCGAGGGTCAGACCCAACGCAACTCCGCCCGCATAGGCCAAAATGTCGAGCGGATCGAAGGTACTGCCGAAGAGCGGATATCCAAGATACTGTGAGATTTCCACCAGGCAGCCAAAGCCGAAGATTGCAACGGCGCGAAAAACCGCGGAGCGCAGGATTTTATTCTGGAACAAGCCCATCAACAGCACCAGCGCCATCGGCAGGAACAGATCGATCAAATACCCGTTCACGAAGACGGGCAGCGGTCCCTGATAGTTTTCGCCCGTGACAAAATGCAGCCCGCTGACGCCCAGGGCAATTGCAGTCACGATCCATCTTTTTTTCATAACCCCTCGATGCCTCAATCGTCTTTGGCAAAGGAAAAGTGCATCTGCACCACCCGCCATTGACCGCTGCGTTTTTCCAGCGTCCCGGTCCAGCGGGCATTGTCCCAGCCGATGGGCTGTCCGTTCCATTCGGCGTGATCATCCAGGCAGCAGGAATACCAGGCCACATTGCCCAACTCGGCGAAATTCACGCGCAAATCCCTGATGGAAAAATCGGTGGCTTTGAATTCATCCCTCATCCACGCGCGCGCGCCCAATTGCTTGAACGCCTCGAAGCCAACGATGGTGGACTTCGAATCGGGGTGGAAGATGAAGAAGTCATCATCCTGCGCCACAATGGAAAACAGGCGCTCGATGTCCTTGGTCAAGGCCCACCCAATACTGTCGCGAATGACCGCTTCGGCTGCAAGTCTGTCAGCTTCAGTTGGCATATCGTCTTCTCCTCGAGCAGGGTGGATGATCAGTCCAGCAGGAAGGGGTTTTCGGGGTCGAAGATGTTGTCGAAGAAACCCAGGTAGGGAATATCCTGCTCAATGCAGCGAATCTTGTAACGCAGCCCGGCCTGCAATTCCTCGTCGGGCTCATCCAGATATTGGGCGTAGTGCATCAACTCCTGCATCTGCACCAGGCGCAGGAAGAGCGGCAGACGCGCTAGCCATTCCCCGCTGAGCTGGTTTTCGCGGGTGTAGCCCTGCATGATCTGTTCCATGTAGCGTTCCATGAAACTCCTGCGTTCCTCCAAGGGGAGGAACATGGCGCGCCCGATCCCGCCCTCCCAGGCGCAGGCCAGGTCGTACACGAACCAGAAGTAGCAGGAGTCATCGAAGTCGAAGACCGTGATGTCGCCGTTGTCGTAATCGACGGTGAAGTTGCCGTCGTTGAAGTCGTTGTGGATCAGGCCATAGCAGTCCGCATCTTTGGGGAGCGCGTGCAGTTCGGCGATGAGGCGGTCATATTTCTGCCCGATGATGGGCAGCCGCTCCCTGTAGGGGAATCCGTTGTAACATTCCCAGGTGTGCCATTCGGGGCGGCGGATGATCTGACTCAGCGGCTGATAACTCTTCGTCAGGCGGTGCATCTGTCCCAGCACCCGGCCCCAATTCTGGAAATACTCGTCGATGGGCACCCCCTCGCGATAACGGTAGCCGTTGTCGGGCACGCGCATCCCGCGGCCCTTGACGAAGGAGGCCGCGATGAAGTTGATCCCCTGCGCGGGGATGACCTCGGCCAGGTTCCCGTTTTGGGAGGGGATCGGCGTCGAGACGCGCAGGCCGTGTTCCGCCAGGTAGTTGACAAAATGCAGTTCCGCCTGAATCTGCTCGACGGGGCGATCCGCGCGATGGGAGATGCGCAGCACCCGCGGCTGGCCCTCGCGCTCGAACTGATAGACCAGGTTGGCGCAGCCCTCGTAACCATCAAACCTGCCCAGTTGACCTGAGGCGGTTCCGAACAAAGCAGCGGCAGAGGCCAGCACCTGCTGTTCACAGATTTGAATGATTTCGTCGCGTGTCATGCTGACGAGGCTCCTTTGTACGGTCAGAACTAATACTCATCCCAATGGCTCATCATCGGGTGCAGGTTGGGGAACAACACCTCCGCCAGCGGACTGGCCAGGCCTGTACAGGTCATCCCCGCCTGGCGCATGATCTCGTCGGGTTCATCCGAGCCGATCAGCAGGCGGGCAATGTCCGCGCCGCCGCGCAGAACGTTGGGAGACGCCGCCGCATCGCTGAGGGCGACCCCACCCTTGGCGATTTGCAGAACGGACTTCTGTCCACCCGTATCCAGGAGCAGGCTGCCTTCCCAGACCGCAAAACGGGATTGCGCCAGGCGCTTCTCGAAAAGCGGAATCAACTTGTGCAGGGTGCTGCGCAGATCCACCAGGCGCACGCGCCAGCCCGAGACATCGAAATAACGGTCTTCCACGATGCAGGCACCCTTGCGCAAGGTTTGCAGCAGCGGATGCTGATGCGGCAGGGTGAAGCAAGCCAGGCTTTCGTATCCGCCGCTTTTGAGCAGGTCGGCCAGCACGGCCAGTCCCTGCTGCGGATCGCCTGCGGCCTCCAGGCATTGCAGGATCTTCGGGTTGTCCTCGGCGGGGAAGGCGCGCACGTAACCTGCCAGTTTTCCGTCCGCGTCGAACCAGGCATACACTCCGAGATCCTCGGGGGTGCGTTTGCGGTAGGTCGGGCGGACGGCGGTGCCCGTGAAATCGGCGTGCGTCTGGTTGTAGAAAGCGTCCATTTCGCCGACCTGCTCCACATCCAGCAGTCGATAGGGACAGCGCAATTCGAGCGTGGAAAGTTCATCCAGTTTGACGCGATAGGTGACGTAATTCCAGGCGCGCGCATAGCCCATCTTGACGTAGTGCCGTCCGCGCAGAATGCTCAGATCATACCCCTCCGACAGCATGGCTTCCAAGGAGGCGTTCGCCGCCTCGTGCATGACGCCCTGCTTGCGGTAGTCGGGATGCGTGACCACCGCGCCGATGCCCGCCACCTTGAGCTGAACCGACTCGAGCCGCATGAGGTAGCCCCACACGCCCCAGTGATGGATCATGGTATCGCCGTCCAGCGTCACGCGCGAGACGTTCCAGTCGTAATGGCTGTTGCCCATGTAGGTGTCGCAAAACTGGTCGACATATTTTCCCTCGGTGAAGGCATCTGCAGCCAATTGGGCCATGGGCAGAAGGTGTTCGTCAGGAGCAGGACTGAGCATGCGCAAATTCGATGTTGACATAAACCTTTCCTTAAATCATTTATATGGTCAATCCACCGGCATCGACCAGTGGATGGTATGGAAGCGCCATTCACCACCCAAGCGGGTCAGGACTGCCGTGAAGGTGAACGGCCAGGCATGGCCCAACCCTTTGGAACGTTCGTACAACCGTCGCATGCCGTAATGTGTAGCCTCCATCAATTTCTGGTCGGCGGACAGTCCCTCGCGGTCAAAAATGGCCTTCATATCGTTGAGATGGAATTCGATGGCGGTGTCGAAAGCCCGGGTCTGGGTGACCGTGCCCGTGGTGGACAGCCAGGCCACATCTCCCTGCACGCTGATCTTCGCGCCTGCAACATCGATTTGGACGTCACCCCAATACTCCCAGTCGCCTTCGACGATCTCGCGGATGCGCGCCAACCCCTCGAACCACTCGTTGGCCGCGCGCTTCGAAGCGCCCACACCGATCATCTCGATGCCCTCATCCCGGGCGAAGAGCTGCATGAACTCGTCCAGGCGGGCAACGTCACGGGCGGTATAACCGTCCTGGAATTTTTGCAATATGGAACGAACACTGGCGGATGATTCTTGTTTCAAAGCGCCTCCTCTCTGGATACCCGCCATCGAGCCGCTCGAATCAACCTCGGGATACGGTGGGATGGACGGCAACACTCCCAGTGTAGCGAAACACTGGCGTTTTGACACCACCCTTCAGTAGGGTTTCCCCATTCCAGGCAGGCGCATCAACCGGCGTGGTTGTATAATTTCATCATGCTCCCTCTCTTGCGGACGAAGACCAGCATCCCGCCCACCCGCCCCCGGCAGGTGGAACGTCCACGTCTGCTCAAGCGCATGGCGGAGGGAACCCAGCGCGCCCTGACCCTGATCGTGGCCCCGGCGGGCTTCGGCAAGACGACCCTGGCTGCCGCCTGGGCGCAGGCACATCCGATGCCGATTGCCTGGCTCTCGCTCCAGCCGGCCGACCGTCCGCGCGAGAGATTTTTGGCCTACCTCGTCCAGGCCCTGCAAAACATCTCGCACCACCTGGGGCAAACCACCCTGGCGCTGATGCAGGGCGGCTCGCCCGATGGGGCGCTTTTCGCGCTGGTCAACGACCTGGCCGAAATGGACGGTGACTTCGCTCTCGTCCTCGACGATTTCCACAGCGCCGACACAGCCGAGACCTGCGAATTACTGGGCTTTCTGCTCGAACACCGCCCCGCGACCTTCCACCTGGTCATTACCTCGCGCGTGTCGCCATCCCTCAACCTGGCCCGCCTGCGCGCCCTCGATCAGGTGACCGAGATCGGCGCCGCCGACCTGCGCTTCACCGAGACAGAAGTCCGTGCCTTTCTCGAAACCAGCATGGATTTGCGCCTGCCCGCCGAGGCCCTGGCCAGCCTCAATCAATCCACTGAAGGCTGGGCGGTGGGACTGCAACTGGCTGCGCTGGCCCTGGCCCGTCAGCCCGAGAACTGGCAGGCTCTGGCCGGGCGGGAGCACATCTTCGACTACCTGGCCGAGGAAGTCCTGCGCCGTGAATCGCCCGAGGTGCAGGAGTTTCTCAAGATTTCCGCTCTCTTCGACCGCTTCTGCGCGTCGTTGTGTGAATTCATCCTCCCCTCTCCCGTTTTCAGTTCTTCGGATGACGGAGGAGGCAGGGAGGGGCTTATCGCTCACATCGAGCGCGCCAATCTCTTCCTTGTCCCGCTCGACGCGGCGGGCACCTGGTTCCGTTATCATGCGCTGTTCACCGACTTCCTGCGCCGACAGGTTCCACCCGGGCGGGCCGCCGAACTCTATCGCGCCGCCAGCGACTGGTTCGAACAAAACAGCCTGCTGGATGACGCCATCCACTACGCCACCCACGCCGCCGACTATGAGCGCGCTGCCCGCCTGCTCGAAAGCCACTACATCGACATGCTCCAGCGCGGCGAACAGGCCGCCCTATCCGAGTGGATCGAGGCCATGCCGCCCGAACTGCTGGAACAACATCCGCGTCTGTGGCTGGCCAGGGGCTGGGCCAGCATCATCGGACTGGATTCGGCGCGGGCGACGGAGTGTATCACCCGGGCCGAGGCGCTCATCCCCGCCGATGAAACGGGGAACAGGCTGAGGGGCGAGGCCAAGTCCCTGCGCATCCTGAGCGGGATCTTCGCAGGAGAGATGGCCGCCACAGATGAGATCTCATCCGCTTTCATCTTGCTGGCCGAACAGGATGATTTCCTACACAGCCTGCTGCACTTCAACCTGGGACTGGGTCACGCCTTGCAGGGGGAGACCGCGCAGGCCGTGGAGGCCTTCAGCGAGACCGTGCGCCTGACTGCCGCGCTGAACACTCCCTTGGTGTCCATCTTTGCCCAGGTGCAGATGGGCGAAGTGCGCCAGATGCGCGGCGCGCTGGGATTGGCCGAGCGTACCTTCCAGCAGGTCATTCGATACACAAAGGAAACCCTGGGTGAGCATACCTTCCTGCTTGGGATGCCCTACGTCAGCTATGCCGAACTGCTGCGCGAACAAAACCGCTTTGACGAGGCCGTTCAGTACGCCGAACAAGGCATCGCCTACTGTCAGGTTTGGCAGCCCGTGGCCAGCATGGACGGTCAGATCGCGCTGGCCCGCCTGCTGGCTGCCAGGGGCGATTGGGACGCTGCCATTGGCCGGCTGGAGATCGCCATGCAGGTCGCCGAACATAGCGTCTCGGTGCTGGACGACACCTTCGTCGCCAGCCAACTGGCGCGGCTGTTCCTCCTGCGCGGCGACACGGCCCGCGCGGCGCAGATCATCCAGGCCTATGACCTGGATCAAGACAATGAGGCCGCTTATTACCATTTGCGGGAAATGACCCGGCTCGTACTCCTGCGCGCCAAAGTTGTGGGGCTTGCCTCCGACCTTGCGCCAGCCGAAGCGTTGATCGAGAGCCTGTCCAGGCTGACAGCGGAAGCCGAACGCCGCGAACGGGTCACGCCCGTCATCGAGGCGCAGATTCTGAGCGTCTATGCCCTGCACGCCATTGGACGGCATGCCGAGGCCGCCGAAAGCCTTTCACATGCCCTGGCCCTGGGAGCGCAGGGCGGCTACGTGCGCATCTTCGCCGATGAAGGCAAACATCTGTTGCACGTGCTGAACCAGTACATTTCCAAAATCCATGCCCCGCGCACATATGTGGAAGAAATCTCCAACCTCCTCCACAAGGAAACCACCAATAACCAATTACCAACACTTGCGCCGCACGCAAGTGCAGGTGTTACCCATCAAGCGCACCAACCCCAAGCCCTGATGCCATTAACCCGCCGCGAGCTGGACATCCTGCAATTGCTGGCCGCGGGCAGGAGCAACCAGGAGATCGCCGCCGAGCGTGTGCTGACCCTGAACACGGTCAAGAAACACGTGGCGAACATCCTCTCCAAAATGGGAGTCGCCAACCGCACCCAGGCGGTGATGCAGGCGAGGAAGATGGGCTGGATGGAATAGTATGTCATTGCGACGACGAAGCAATCTCCCCGCAATGACTATGGCGCGATAAATAAAAATACCTCTTTTCTACTCCTTTCGAGCGCCGACAACTCCCTCCCCGCGGAGTATCTTTGAAGAAAAGATATTCACGGGGAGTTTGCTTTCCTGACCGTTGGAAGGCTTGCTCCCAAAAGGAGCCGCATGACTGCCATTCCCCTGATCGACCTCAACACCGTCACCAAAGCCTACCAGACCGATGCAGGCCTGTTCATGGCGCTCAAAGGCGTCGACCTGCACGTCGAGGCGGGTGAATTCGTCGCCATCGTCGGCAAATCGGGCAGCGGCAAAACCACGCTGATCAACATGATCACCGGCCTCGACCGTCCCACCAGCGGCGGAATCCTTGTCGGCGGGACAGCGGTGGAGAAGCTCAGCGAGAACCAGCTTGCCGTCTGGCGCGGGCGCTCCATCGGCGTGGTCTTCCAGTTCTTCCAACTCCTGCCCACATTGACCGCGCTTGAGAACGTGATGCTGCCGATGGATTTTTGCGCGACGCCTCCTTTCAACGAACGCCGCGCGCGCGCGCAGGAATTGCTGGCGCTGATGGAGATCGACGCGCACGCCCACAAACTGCCCGCCAAACTCTCGGGCGGACAACAGCAGCGTGTGGCCATCGCCCGCGCCCTGGCCACCGACCCGCCCATCCTGGCCGCCGATGAGCCAACCGGCAACCTGGACTCGAAGACCGCCGCCGCCGTCTTCGCCCTGTTCGAGCGGCTCACCAGTCTTGGCAAGACCATTCTGATGGTCACACATGACCCCGATCTGGCCCGCCGCGCGGGAAGGCAGCTCCACATTGCAGACGGCGCCATCGTGAACGATGTAAACGGAAAGACAACCTTATGACCCGTTGGACAAAAGTTTATCGCGACCTGTGGAATAACCGTTCGCGCACCGTGCTGGTGATTCTATCGATTGCGGTCGGCGTATTCGCAATCGGCATGATCGCCGCCACCCAGCAGGCGCTGACCGAATCACTCAACACCCAATACGCGGACATGCGCCCCGCCGATGCCATCCTCCAGACCGAGCCGATGCTCGACGAGGATTTCGTGTCTGGCATCCGTCACATGCGCGGCGTGGAGGAGGCCGAGGGCCGCCGCTCCCTGCTCCTGCGCATCTCGCTGGATGGCAAGGGCGAAACCTGGCGCGACCTGACGTTGTACGCCATGAACGATTACAACGACCAGCGCCTGTTCCTCGTCCGCCCGCAGGATGGAATTTGGCCGCCCGAAAAAGGCCAGGTTTTGATGGAACGCGCCTCGATGACCTACATCGGCGCGGAGCCTGGCGACCAGATTCTCGTCAAGACCCCCGACGGGCGTCAGTTCCACCTGACGGTCACGGGCCGCGCCCACGACCTGTATCGCGTCCCACCTGTGATCGAAGGCTGGATCTATGGCTACGTCAGCATGGACACTATCCGCTGGATGGGCGAGGCCGAAGGCTGCAACGAACTGTATGTGAAGGTCAGCGGCAGGGATGCCGCCGAGATCCGCGCGGTCAGCGACAAGGTCGCCAACCGTATCGAGGGTGAGGGACTGCCCGTCTATCGCACGACCCTGCCAAAGCAGGGCGAACATCCGCTCAACTTCATCATCACCACCGTGCTGGTACTGCTCGGCCTGCTGGCGGTGCTATCCATGTTCCTGAGCGGACTGCTGGTGGTCAACGTCATCTCGGCGCTGATCGCCCAGCAGGAGCGGCAGATCGGCATCATGAAGGCCATCGGGGCGCGCTCCTGGCAGATCATCGGCCTGTACTTCGGGATGGTGCTGGTCCTTGGGCTGGCCGCCTGCCTGGTCGCCATCCCGTTCAGCGTTTTGGGCGCGGGTGCGCTGGCGTCCTTCGTAGCCGAACTGATCAACTTCGACCCGCCGCGAGTGGAGTTCACGCTCCAGACTTTGTTGCTCCAATTCGGGGTCGGGCTGCTGGTTCCGCTAATCGCCGCCTCCCCGTCCATTGTCGGCGGGACGAAGGTCTCCCCCGCGCGCGTGCTGAGCGAGTACGGCATCAACCAGGTCTGGGCTGGCGCGGGCCTGCTCGACAGCCTGCTGCGCCGCTTCCCCCAGTTCACCCGCGACCTGCTGCTGGCCCTGCGCAATCCCTTCCGCAAACGCGGACGGTTGATCCTCTCACTGATCACGCTGACCTTTGCAGGCGCGGTCTTCATGGCCATCGTCAACCTGCAATCGTCGCTGAACGGCGCGCTGAATGAGATGTTCGAATTCTGGCGCTACGACGCCTGGCTGATCGTGGACGGTCACGTCCCCGCCGAGCGGCTGGTCGATGAAGCCGAAGCCGTCCCAGGCGTGGAACAGGCCGAAGCCTGGGGCTTCACGGTCGGGCGCTACGTCCGCCCCGATGGCTCGGAAAGCGACAACCTGTACCTGATGGCTCCGCCTGCCGGCACAAAACTGCTCGACCCACCCGTCATCGAAGGCCGCTCCCTGAAGCCAGGCGACACCGACGCCATCCTGGTCAGCCCGGGCCTGCTCGCCAATGAACCGACCCTGCGCCTGGGCGGCCCGATGTCCGTCAAGATCGAGGGCCGCGAACAGACCTACACCATCGTCGGCGTGATGAACATGATGGGCAATGCCACCATCGGCTACTTCACCATCATGGACTACTCGGCCTACACGCGCCACGTGCGCGAACCCAATCGCGCCAATGCCATCATCCTGACCCTCACGACGGAGGGCATCGATGAACAGCGCCGCATCGCCAGCCAGGTCGAGGAACGCTACGACCGCGCCGACATCAAAGTGCTCTCCAACTTCCTCATCACCGAGGAACGCGAGGAGATCGACGCCGCATTCGCCATCATCGTGGCACTGCTGATGGTCATGACCGTTGTACTGGCCACGGTCGGCGGGCTGGGATTGATGGGCACCATGAGCCTGAACGTCATCGAACGCACGCGTGAGATCGGCGTGATGCGCGCCTTCGGCGCCTCCAGCGCAGCCGTTTTCCGCATCGTCATCCTCGAGGGCCTGCTGATCGGGATGATGAGCTGGATCCTGGCCATCGGCCTGTCCCTGCCCCTCAGCGTGATGCTGGCCCGCGAGATCGGCCTGTCCTTCATGGATTACCCCATGCCTGCCAGCTATTCCCCGGGCGGGATCCTGGCCTGGGCCGCCCTGGTCGTCATTATCTCGATCGTCGCCAGCTTGTTCCCCGCCCTGCGCGCGGTGCGCCTGACCGTGACCGAAGTGCTGGCCTACGAGTAAAACGTTGAACGTTCAACCACCCAAAAGGAGTTCACCATGAAAAAACTTACCCTCATTCTCGTTCTGCTTGCCTTCCTCCTCTCCGCTTGCGATGGGACGGCCACCCCCGTGCCAACGTCAGAGCCAGTGAAGGAATCAAGCTCCAATATCACCGCTGAGGGAACATTGCTGCCCGCCCCGTCGGTGGAACTGGGCTTCGTCCAGGGCGGCGTGATCGCCGAAGTATCTGCACAATCGGGGCAGAAGGTCTCCGCGGGCCAGGTCATCGCCCGCCTGGTCGGCATCGAATCGGTCCAGGCTGAATTGGCCGCCGCGCAATTGGAGCAGACCCTGGCGCAGCAATCGCTGGATGCCCTGCATCGCAACGCGCTGCTGACAGACGCAGAAGCGCAGCAATCCCTGCACGATGCACAAAAGGCTTACGAAACCGCCGAGGGCCGCTGGGACGTGGGCGACAAGGAAAAGGCCACCGACCTCGAACTGGCGCTGGAGGACTACGTCCAGGCTGAGCAGGATTACCGCGATGCCAAAGAGGAACTCGACCGCTTCGCCTACAAGGACAAGGATGACTCCAAACGCCAGAAAGCCCAGGAGACCTTCGACAAGGAAAAGGAAAACCTGGCGGGCGTCCATGCCGATCTGCTGAAGGAATTGCCCACCTCCGACGCGCTGCTCGACGAAAAGCAGATTGATCTGCTGCAAGCCATCGCCGCGCTCGAACTGGCCCGCCAACAGGTGGACCGCCTCGATCAGGGTCTCGACCGGGAAACGCTCCTCGCGGCGGAGACCCATCTGACGGCCGCCCAGGCCCACGTCCAGGCGGCCGAAGCGGCGCTGGAACTCTACGAGTTGCGCGCGCCCTTTGGTGGAGTCCTGCTCCGCCTCGACCTGAAGGTCGGCGAAACCGCCAGCCCGGGCCTGCCCGTCGCCTTCCTCGCCGACATCTCGCGCTGGACAATCGAGACCAAAGACCTGGCTGAGATCGACATCGCGCGCGTGCGCATTGGGCAGAGCGTCATCATCAAACTGGATGCGTTCCCCGGCGAGGAATTCCACGCCCAGGTCAGCGCCATCGATCCCGTCGGCAGGGAATACCTCGGCGACATGACCTACCAGGTCACGGTCACGCTCGATGAACCCGATCCGCGCTTTTTGTGGAACATGACGGCCACGGTTACGATCGAGACTCCGTAGGGCAGAGGGAGCAGACGATAAGAATCAAAGACGCGGCCCTGCAAGGCCGCGTCTTTGATTTAAATGTTTCAGCCGGCCGTCGGATTACAAATCCAGCGGAAGCATTGGGTTACGGCTGGATGCCGCACTATGCTTATTACAACAACAGACCCGCGATGACTCCGCCGATCAGCGAGATGACGAAGTTGGCAACGGCGGCCAGCACGGCAGTGATGACGGCGTTGGTGGTGGAGAACTCTGCGGCCTCGCGCACGCCGATCACGTACCCGACGATGCTCAGGGCCAGGATGACCAGGCCGATGATCGAGGTGACACACAGCAGGGCGGTGGCGATCAATCCCGCCAGGTTCAGGAGCACGGCCAGGTTGAAGATGGCAACGTACCCCGTCACGCGCAGCATTTCATTGGTATCGGTCTTGCCTCCAAAGGCCTTGGCAATGGCGGCCAGCAGCCAGGATACAACGTACCAGGACAGCAAACCAAAGGCGAGGTTGACGATGGAACGCACCAACGCCCCCGTGATGGAGACTCCGCCCCCGGGCTGGATCAGCCCCACCACAAAGCCCTGAATCAACGACACGACGATGACGATCATCATGGCTTCCCTGGTCGCATTTTCGTCATGCGCCACCTCTTTATAGGTCGGCGCCTTGAGTGTGACAATTCCCATAATTCGGTCAAACATGATTTTTCTCCTTGTGTGAAAAAGCAAAATGAATTGAAGGACAGGGGCAGAGCGGTTTTGTATCGGCGCCTGTTCGACTCCTTCCGAGGTTGATTGACCTCACACATCAGGCCGACATTTTTCTGAGTTTCGAAGGAACCTTTAAAAGATACAACAACGAATCACGCAAAGAGATACTCACACAATCCTGCCTGTACAGCGGGCTACGCTTCGGCCAGATAGCGCCACTCGTTTTTCGCAATTTCGAGGAACTCGAACCTGCACCAATAATCCCTGCCGGTCGGGCTGCAGGTGTACAAGCCCGCTTCGATGCTCTCGAAGGGTTTATGCAAATGCGTGATCCGCAACTGACGCCAGTCCCGCCCGTCGAAGGAAGTCTCGATGAGGAAGTCGCTTCCATGTTTATGGATGCGGTACCACATCGCCCGCTGCGTGGAGAGGATATCCTGGGTGGCCCAATCGGAATAACCCAGGTTCGTCACCACCGAGCCAAGGCGGCTGTGTTGCACATCTTCATACTCTGTGGAGGTCTTGATCCAGTTTTGGCTGTCCAATCGCACGATCAGTCCGCATTGATCGTACCGTTCCCGCGGGTGAAACTCGACGCGCGTCGTCATGCAAAAATCACCCGTCAGGGTCGTCAGCAGGCAGTGACCGTCGTCCCTGCGGAAGCCGTAATGCGTGCCCTGCCAGAAATCGGTTTTCTCGTCGGTGTAGACCTCCAGTCCGCTGCCGAACTGATAACGCGTCGGCGGGTTGAACCAATGAAAATCCTGCGGCATATCCTTTTGCTTGAATTCTTCTCTGAATTGCATGGCCTGACTCCTTTCGAAATCGTGTTACCTCTGAATTTTATCCCTTTCCGCTGGATATATCCTATCCACTTGGCCAGTCCCCCACTCCCCTTGCGGGGAGGCGCTTTCCCACCCAATGGGAGTATGATGGAAAAGTAGACTGGAGTTCAACATGAACCGCAAACAAGTTTTCGTATTCCTCGCCTTGCTGGCAATATACGCCTTCTGCGTCTTTTCCACGTACACATTCCTCCTCGACCAGATGGCCGAAGCCAGCGGCGTTTCCATGCCCGACATGGGCATACCGCCTTACGTGCTCGGACTGGTCAACGCAGGCATCGTGCTCATCGCCTACGGGTTGATCGGTCTGGCGGGAATCTGGTTCGCCCGCAAAGTCGGGTTGCCCGGCGTCTACAGCGAAGACGGGAACTGGCGGCGCTGGGGGCTGATCCCGCTGGGACTGGGGATCGTGTGCGGCCTGGCCCTGATCCTCGGCGACCTGCTCTTCGCGCCCATCAACGGCCTGGGGCATTTCCCGCACCCCGCCTTTCCGCTCTCGCTGTTGGCTTCGCTGAGCGCGGGCATCGGCGAGGAAATCCTCTTCCGCGGCCTGGTCTTCGGGCTGTGGAGCCTAATCCTGACCTGGGCATTGAAGCGCTTCAACGGCCGCACCGCCGCCCTGTGGATCGCCAACGTTATCGCCGCCCTGGCGTTCGGCGCGGGGCACCTGGGCACGGTCATGGTTCTCACGGGCGCTACCTCCCCCGCAGAGTTGAATCCCGTGCTGCTGGCGGAGGTCTTCCTGCTGAACGGCGTCGTCGGCCTCGTAGCGGGTGAACGATATATGAAGGACGGCCTGGTCGCCGCAGCAGGCGTTCACTTTTGGACGGACATCGTCTGGCACGTGGCCTGGGGCCTGTTCTCGTGAAGATTATCGCGCTCGAACACGAACTCCCAGGCGCGACGGCGGAAGGTTTCCAGCAATATGCCCGCGCGGAAGCCGCCCGCGCCTGGGAATTGCACCAGCAGGGCATCATCCGCGAGCTGTATTTCCGCACCGACCGAGACGAGGCTGTCCTGGTTCTGGAATGTGAAGATGTCACTGCGGCGCAACAGGCGCTGGACAGCCTACCGCTGGTCGCGCAGGGCCTCATCCGTTTTGAGTTAATTCCGTTGGGGGCCTACCCGGGCTTTGCGCGCCTGTTCACGCCCTGATGCGTGCCATCCGCCATCCATAATCCATTGTGGCGGCAATCTCCCAAGGGAGCCTGCCGCCACAATATTTTAGGCCCAACCCAATCCCACGGTTCACAACCCAAGATATGCGCTGCGAATGTGTTCATCCTTGATCAACTGGCGGGCGGGGCCCTCGCGGCCCACCTTCCCTTCAGACAGAACGTAACCATAGTCGCTGATGGCCAGCGCCATGTGCACATTCTGTTCCACCAACAGCACGGTGATGCCCGAGTCGCGCAGCTGCCGCATACTCTCGAACAATTGCAGGGTCAGCACGGGGGACAGGCCCAGGGAAAGCTCATCCACCATCAGCACCGTCGGGTCAGACATGATGCCGCGCCCCACCGCCAGCATCTGCTGTTCGCCGCCGCTCAGGGTACCCGCCTTCTGTCCGAGGCGTTCCTTGAGACGCGGGAACATCGCGTAGACCCGTTCCAGGTTCCGCCCCGCCTTGGGACGGGCGCGGCGATTGGTGGCGCCCATTTCAAGATTTTCCTCCACCGACATATCGGTGAACAACTGGCGGCCTTCGGGCACCAGCGTCAGGCCCATCTCGGCCTTGGCATGGGCGGGCAGGCGGCTGACATCCTTCCCCTCGAACCAGACCGAACCGCTCCACGGCCGCACCAGTCCCATCACGGTGCGCAGCATGCTGGTTTTGCCCACGCCGTTGCCGCCCACCAGGCAGGTCAGCTTCTGCTCCTGCAGAGCCAGGCTGACTCCCCACAGGATCTGGACTTCGCCGTAGCCCGAGACAAGATCGCGAATTTCGAGCACTGCCATGTTACGCCTCCTCCATCAGGCTCTCGGCCAGTTTCGGGTCGCCGAGGTAGGCCTCGATCACGCGCTGGTTGGCGGCGATCTCCTGCGGGCTGCCTTCCGCGATCTGCTGGCCGTAATCCAGCACGATGATGCGGTCCGAGACGTTCATCACCACCTTCATCACGTGTTCGATCATCAGGATGGTCACGCCCTGTTCGCGGATCTTCAACACGGTCTGCACCATGCCGTCGATCTCGGAGGAATTGAGTCCCGCCAGCACTTCGTCGAGCAGCAGCAGGTGGGGACGCGCTGCCAGCGCCCGCGCCAGCTCCAGGCGCTTCTTCTGCGCGACGTTGAGACTGCCCGCCAGTTGCTCCGAGCGGACCGCCAGCCCAACGAATTCCAGCACCTCGTCGGCGATGCGCGCAGCCTGGCCAAGGGAATGGTTCTCGTGGCCAAAGCAGGCCCCGACCATGACGTTCTCGCGCACCGTCAACTCATTCAACGGCTGGACGATCTGATGGGTGCGCGCCATTCCCAGGCGGGCATGCTCATAGGGTTTGAAGCGCGTCACATCCCTGCCCCGAAAGAGGATGCTTCCCTCCTCGGGCGGATACACGCCGTTGATCGCGTTGAAGAGCGTGGTCTTGCCCGCACCGTTCGGGCCGATCAGGCCAAGGATCTGGCCTTCGGGCAGGTCAAAGCTGACCTTGGTCAGGGCTTGCAATCCGCCGAAGCGTTTCGACACACCTTGCAGGGAAAGCAGGCTGGTCATGCGAGCACCCTCCTCAACAGCGGGACGCGCTGCCGCAGCCAGCCGATCGCACCAGCCGGGATGAACAGCACGATCAACAGCAACAACGCACCGGAGACGGACAGTTGAATATCCTTGAAGACGGGACTGGTCACCAGGTATCCACGCATGCCCTGGTAGGCAAAGGCGCCCAGGATCGGCCCGAGCACCGTGCCCTGCCCGCCCAGCATGACCATCACCAACAATTCAATGGAAGCATGCAGGGGAAAGGCATCGCCTGGCTCGACGTTCCCGTTCTTGAAGAAGAACAACACCCCGATCATACCCGGGACGATGGCCGAGAGCACGTAGGCCCAGGTCTTGGCCCACGGCGCGGCGATGCCCATCACCTCCGCGGCGTCCTCGTTCTCGCGGATGGCCAGCAGCCCCAGCCCGAACTTGGAGGTGCGCACGAGATAGCTGATCGCCAGCGCCAGCAGAGCCAGCGCCGCCCCGATGTAGAACGAGGTTTGCAGCGCCTGCGCCGCGCCGCCATAGGCCTTGTACACGCTGAAATTCAACGTGATGCCGGTCGGGCCGCCGAACAGGTCGAACTTGTTGATGAAGGCCCGCATGGCCTCGTTGACGCCGATGGTCGCCAGGGCGAAATAGCCGCCGCGCAGCCGCAGGATGGCCGACCCCAGCAGGAAGGCCAGGAGGCCCGAGGCCAGTCCACCCGCCAGGATGGAGGCCCACAGCGGCCAGCCCATCCCGCTCAACAGGAAAATGCCCACATAACCGCCAAAACCGTAGAAGACGATGTGCCCAAAACTGACGTAGCCCGTGTAGCCCAGCAGGATGTTCAGGCTGGAGGCCAGGGCGATGGCCTTCAGGATGGTGAACGCGCTTTCCCGGTTGGCGGGTTTGCCCGTGAGCATGGGCCAGACGGCCAGGAGCGCCACCACCAGCACGGGTGCGATCAAACCGCGGTATTGATTCCACAATTTCATTTCTTCGCTCCAAACAGGCCGTTGGGACGCACCAGCAGGATCGCGACGAACAGGCCGAACTCGATCACCGGCACCCAGGAGGTTTCCAGGAAGGCCGGGATGATGCCCTCCAGCATGCCCAGGATCAGGCCGCCGAATAGGGCGCCAATCGGGTTGCCCAGTCCGCCCAACACACCGATGACGAAACTCTTCAATTCATATCCGCCGCCCGAAAGGATGTTGAACGGGAAGAAGGTGGCAATCAAGGCCCCGGAGACGGCCGCCAGCATGGTGCCCAGGCCGAAGCTCAAGGCCAGGATGCGCGTGGAGGGGATGCCCATCAGTTCGGCCGCCGCGCGGTTGTTGGCCACCGCGCGGATGTGCTTGCCCGGCCGGGTGCGGTACAGGAAGAAGTACAGTCCGCCCGTGAACAGTAGCGTGACGAAGGCCGCGATCAGGCGCGTGCCCAACAGGGTCGTCGATCCCAATTGGAGGCTGCCCGCAAAAAAGTCCACGTTGTACGGCGAGGTGGTCAGGGCGGCGGTTCCCAGACCGATGATGATCATGTTCACCGAAAAAGTCGCCAGCAGAGACGAAAGGTGCGGGGCGTTGATCACGCGATGCACCGCCACGGCATAGATCAGGATGCCAAACAGCAATCCCAGCAACGCGATCGGGACCACGCCCAGGTAGGGATTCAGGCCGAGTTTGGAGTAGACGAAAAAAGTACTGAACATGCCCAGCGCAATGATCGGGCCATGCGCCAGGTTGATGACGTTCATCACCCCCCAGATCAGGGTTAATCCCATCGCCGCCAGCCCGTAGACGAACCCCAACAGGATGCCGTCCGGCAGGGAGGCCAATAGCAGGTTGAATTGTTGCATACGCGACTCTCGCTCAGAAATATGTCAGGGACAGGCTGGGCCTGTCCCTGACGGGGCTGCGCAATGATTATGGCATGGGGATGGGATAGAGCGGGGCCGCGGTGGCGACGTTGGCTGGCCAGATCACCTGGCGGACAAGTTCGCCCGCGTCGTTCCTCTGCCATTGGGCCACCACCATCTCGTGGCCGATCTGCAGGCCATGCGCCTCCGCACGGGTGTCGAACTTGATTCCGCCGTAGAAGGTGAAGATGTCCAGGGCTTCCAGCGCCGCCCGCACCTTATCGGGGTCGACCGAGTCGGCGGCTTCGATGGCCTTTTGCAGGATCAGGCCGGTCAGGTAGCCGCCGGCGGCGTGGTAGGTGGGCTTGTCGCCGGTCAGGGCCAGATAGGCGTCGGCGAATTCCTGGCCGCTGGGACCGTACCATTCCTTGCCAAGCGCGGCGGCTTCCTCGGGGGTATGCGTGGCGCTCAACTCCCACTGGCTGGAGGTGGACACACCCAGCGCCGCCTCGCCCAACTCGGGGAATTTCGAATCGGCGGGCGCGACCAGCAGGGAGATGAATTTCAGTCCCGCCTTGCGTTCGTACAACTGGCGGGCAAAGGTGCTGCCATCCGGGTAATGGCCGCCGCCCAACAGGACCGTGGCGCCCGATTCAACAATCTTGTTGATCACGGGGCCAAAGTCGGTGGTGTCCGAGGCGTAGCCTTCCTCCAGGACGACCTCGAAGCCTTGCGACTCCAGGTAGGGTTTGAGACCCTCCACCACGGAGGTGGAGAACTTGTCATTCTCGTGGACGATGGCGACCCTGGCCGAGGGATCAAGGGTCTTGAGCATGTCCACGGTGCTGAGCAGGTACTGGCTGCCGGGCGTGTAAAGTTGGAACAGGCTGGTGTTGCCGGTCTTGTAGGCGTCGTCCTCAGCGGCCCCGGCCGTGATCATGATCTTTCCGTTCTGTTCGGCGATGATGGACGCAGCCGCGGTCAAGCCGGAGGAGTAGGGGCTGATCAGGAAATCGGCGTTGTCCTCCGTGATCAGGCGGGTATACAGTTCCTGGACGCGCTCCTTGTTGGACTCGTCATCGTAGGTCTGGGCGGTGAATTTGACCACCGTGCCATCGCTCAAATGGATGCCGCCAGCCGCGTTGACCTGGTTCATCCACAGGGTCAGGCCGTTCACCTGGCGCTTCGAGGACACCTCCTGCGCCCCGGTCAGGGAGGAGGTAAAACCAATCACCACGGTCTTTTCCGTATCGGACCCATCCGCGACGGGCGGTGCCTCGACAGAACCGGGGGCGCAGGCAGCCAGCACCAGGCTGGCGAGCGCAAAAAAGGTAACCAGGATGGACAGCTTGCGATTCATGACGCATTCCTCTTTTGGGCGAAAACGGGATGAACGTTCGGACACGGCGAAAAACTTAGGCTATATTATACGCGAATGAAAAATTTATCCCATCCTGCGAACCGCCCGACATCACACAGTTGACAGGCGGCGGTCTCCACCTGTCCAGTTGACCAGTGCCGAACTCCCCCCACGGCGGGGGTAGTTTCGATTTCGAGCGGATATGATGTTGGCGTTCAGGAGTCCACATGAAACATCAACCCACCTTGAAATGGATGATCCCCCTTATCGGCATCCTCGCCCTTTTCGCCGCCGCACTGGGCCTCTTCGACCCGACGCCCGGTCAGCCCTTCGCCTACACCAACCATCGCAGCGAAGCCGTGACCCTCAACGGACAGGGACTGTATTACTTTGACACGGTCAGCTCGGCCGCGCAGATGCAGGGCAATGACCTGATCACGCTGATCGTGGGCCTGCCCCTGCTGGCTGTCTCGACCTGGCTGGCCTTCCGCGGTTCCCTGCGCGGGCGCCTGCTGCTGACGGGCACGCTGGGCTTCTTCCTTTACACCTACATGTCGATGGCCACGCTGGCATCCTATAATTCGATCTTCCTGGTGTACGTCGCCATCTTCACGCTCAGCCTGTATGCCTTCATTTTGAGCATGATGTCCTTCGACCTGGCCAGCCTGCCCTCGCGCTTCTCGGAGAAGCTCCCGCGCGGATGGATTGCCGCCCTGTTGTTCGTGGTGGCGGGCTTCCTCTCGCTGGCCTGGCTGGGACGCATCCTCACGCCGCTGCTACAGGGCGTGGATCCCGCCCTCGAAAACACCACCACGCTGGTCATCCAGTTCATGGACCTGGGCCTGATCGCCCCCGCCGCCATCCTGGGCGGAGTCCTGCTCCTGCGCCGCAGCGCCTGGGGCTACCTGCTGGCTTCGATCCTGCTCACCAAGGGCGTGACGCTCGGCCTGGGCGTCAGCACGATGGCCGTCAACATGTCCCTGCGCGGCGTACCCGACAGCCTCGGCATCATGATCCCCTTCCTCGTCATCACCAGTGCGAATCTCGTCCTGACCGTGGTGATGCTCAGAAACGTGAAATAATCCATGGACACACTTCACAATAAAACAAACCTGCCCGGCAACCTGTTATACCTGACCAAATTGTTCCTGTGCCTGATCGCGCTTGCCATCATCATTGCGCTGGTCATGTTCAGCCTGACCCTGCTCCTCACCCCTCTGGGCGTGATGATCGGCTGGTATACCGTCAACTTCTTCACCTGGCAGATCGACACGAGCTTCGAAGCCATCCTGCTGTCGGGTATCGGCCTGCTGGGCGGGCTATGCACCTGGTTCGTGTTCAAGGGGCTGGCCCGCCTGCTGGGTCCCGCCCATGCCTGACCCGTTTCAGCCTCCCCCGCGGCGGGGGCCTGGATATTTCCTGGGCTATACTGTAAGTCCCTCAAAGTTGTCATGCGGAGCCAAGGGAAACATCCCTGCCACCAAAATGTGAGACTCTTCCGCTGTAAAAACACGCCCACAGCGTGACGCCATATCTTCGAGAGAATTTCTACAACACCAAGTTCATCCGAGAGAAAGCCCATGTTTCGCAGGATGCCTGTCATCATGCAATCAACATCGGCGCAGGCTGAAACACGGATGATAAAACGAAAAGAGAATCCAATGAACACACAAACTTCCTTCAATCCTGAACAGGAAATGCCGAAAACGCCTTCCGAAACCCGCATCACCGCGCAGCCCTTCAATGGGTTGCGGGTTGCCTGGTTCCTCGGCCTGGCATTCGGGTTGACGTGGCTGCTGGACCTGGGACTCTACCTGGCTGGCGGACTGACCTCCCCCAGCGCCGCGCTGCTGCTGCAACTCCAAATGCTCCTGCCCGCCTTTTCGGCCATGCTGTTAGGCGCATTTTTCTTCCAAGACAGCCCGATCTTTTACCGCACCAATCGCGGCGTCTCGCGCTGGTTCGTTTACTTCTATCTCCTGCTGACGGGACTGTATGTGGCAGGCGCCATCGTCAGTCTGGTCCAGCCCGACCTGACCACCACGCTTGCCGCCGTTTTGCTCATCCCCAACCTTCTGGGACTGATCCTGCTGATCGTCCTGCGCGTGAAAGGCGGCAGGAATGCCTTCGTGGATGCGGGCATGGCTGGAGGCAGGGCGCGCATCTGGTTTGGATACGGTCTGGGCTTGGTGGCTTTCTTCGCGCTCCAAAGCTGGCTCAACTATGTTTTCAAGCTGGGCACACTCGTTGACCTGAAAGCGACTTACCCGCAATTGGCCGCCGCCAATATGCCCACCTTTGCGCTCTACCTGACCATGGCGCTCAACACCGTGGTGATCGGTCCCTTCCTTGGGTTGATCATCACCTTCGGTGAGGAATACGGCTGGCGCGGATTCCTGCAAAGCGAATTGATCAAGCTTGGGCGTGTGCGCGGCGTCTTCCTGCTGGGCGTGATCTGGGGTATCTGGCACTGGCCCATGATTTGGATGGGCTACAACTACCCGGGCCAGCCGGTGCTCGGCTCTCTGATGATGGTGGCATACTGCATCGTCCTGGCGTACTTCCTGGCCTACGCCGTCTTCAAATCCAAGGGCGTCTGGACGGCGGCTTATCTGCACGCGCTCAACAATCAGGCGCTCAGTTTCTTTCTCATGGCAGCGGTTACGCCCATCAACAGGTTGTACTCCTTTGGGATGGGGCTGCCGGGCCTGCTGCTGGCAGCACTGGTGGTCGTGTTGATCCTGCGCGACCCGATCTGGAAAGCAACGGAGTAGATTCTCCCCTGGCTCCAAACTGGATGCACTCCCGCTTCCACGGTTTTCAACACACAGGACACCACTGACCCGACAATGCCCAGCCTATCCACTTGACCAGTTCTCCAACTCCCCCCTTGGCGGGGGAGTTTTTGTTTTGAGGGCCATACAATGACTTCATAAAAATTCAGAAGGAAACAACCATGAAAAAATTCCTGAAATTCCTCGGGATCCTGATCGCCCTGGCCGTGCTGGCCGTCATTGCTGTCATCCTGCTCACCCCGTGGATGGACCGCTGGGGCGCGAACGACGCAGAGATCAAGGCGGCCTACCCGGGCGATGAACTCGTGCCCGCGCCTGCCAGCTTCGTCAACCGCGCCGTGACCATCCAGGCCAGCCCCGAACAGATCTATCCCTGGCTGGTGCAATTGGGCGCGGGCAAGGGCGGATTGTACAGCTACACCGCCTTCGAAACGCTGATCGGCTGCCCGCTGGTCAACGCCGACCGCATCCACGATGAATGGCAGGAACTGAAAGTTGGCGACAAGGTCGAGATGTGTCCCAACGGCGTCCCGCCCGCGTATGTTGTCGCGCAGATCGTTCCCAACCAGGCCATCGTGATGGGACACCAGGAAAACGGCGAATGGGTCGACCTGTGGCAGTTTGTCCTCATCCCGCAGGCAGACGGCTCCACGCGCCTGATCCTGCGCACGCGCACCATGATGGTCGGCGGATTTTGGGATATGATTCACCCCGGTGTCTTTGTGATGGAACGCGGCCTGCTGCTTGGTGTGAAGGCACGCGCAGAGAGCATGACACAAGGAAAATGAACGATGAGAAAAAATCAAACCAGTATGACCGCCATTGTGCGCGGAATTGAATCGGAAAAGTCTGAGAACGAGCGTATCTGCTACGACCCGTATGCGCGCCAGTTCGTCAGCAGATTTCTCTACGGCCTGGTGAGTTTTTTCAACGACCTGGGCTTCAGCGAACGGAAAGGCCCGGGCGTGATGGGTTTCCTGACTGTGCGTGAGCGTCACATCGACGAGTTCCTCAAGGCGCAGATTCAAACCGGTGTGGAACAGGTGGTCATCCTCGGCGCGGGGTTGGATGCGCGCGCCTATCGCTTCGATGAGCTCAAGCAGTTGCGCGTTTTCGAAGTGGATCATCCCGCTTCCCAGCACAGCAAGATCGAAAAGGTCAGAAAGGTGCTGGGACAATTCCCCGCGCACGTGACCTACGTCGCAGTGGATTTCAACACCCAGACCCTGGAGCAGCGCCTGCTCGAAAGCGGATATGACGAGTCGCGCAAAACCCTGTTCATCTGGCAGGGTGTGACGCAATATCTGACTCCTGAAGCCGTGGATTCGACCCTGGCCTTTATAGCCGATCACTCCCCTGCTGGCAGTTCGGTCATATTCGATTACATGTATCCAACCTTGCTGGACGGCACCATCAAGCGCGGGGAAGTATCGAATATGCGGTCAAGGCGCTGGGCCAGCGGGGAGTCGCTCGTGTTTGGCATCCCGGAAGGCACAATGACCGGGTTCCTGGAACAACGCGGCTTCACTGATATCCAGGATGCCGACTGCAAATTCCTGCACGATACCTACTTCCACGGAACCAACTCCAGCCGCACGGTGGCCTACGGGTATGCCATCGCCTCGGCAAAAGTTGGGTCATAAACAGGCAGGCAACATGAAAGCTGCAATCGCATTGCTCGCCGATTACCCGACACAAAACCTCGCCAGGCGCATGGTCTTCGAGATGAGCCAGCGGCAAGCCGACATGGAATTCCTCGGTTCCCTGCTGCCCTTGCACGTCAGCCTGAAGCAGCCCTTCACTTTCGAAGATCTGGATCGCCTTGAAGCCTGGTTCGACTCCATTGCCGGGCGGACAGCCCCGCTCGACGTGGCGCTGGACTCAGTCTATTACTCGGCCTGGGACGAGTACAGTATCCTCGGATTCAACGTGATCGAGACGCCGACACTGCGCGCCCTGCACAGCCAGATCAACCACGAATTGCGCGAGATCGTGAAAGATCCATCCGCGCCGCACGATGGCGACGAGTATCGCTTCCACCTGACCGTGGAGTTGGGCAAGGTCGGCGCGTTCAACCCGTACAAGGCCTACTTCGATAGCCTGGCTGACAAAAGCCTGAAACTCTCCTTCCGCGCAACACACCTGGCCTTGTTCTACTATGCGGACCGGCCCATCACCATCAGTTCCTTCATCGTCCAGCGCGTGATGCCGCTGGGGATGGCTTGACAGCACCTGTCCACTTGACCAGTGCCAAACTCCCCCCGAGGCGGGGGAGTTTTCCTTTAAGCGGGACTATCCTTGGACCAGGAGCCAACCATGAAACTGACCATGCGAAAATACCAACGCGACGACGACCACTGGAAGATGCGCCAATTCCTGCGTGAAGTATTTCTCCTGAACGACCGGCATGAATTTTCGTGGCCGCTGTATCGCTGGGACTACTGGCGCTGGCACGTCAACGAGAATATCTTCAAGTTCAACCTGGAGGCCGCTGTCTTCCTGTGGGAAACAGCGGACGGCAAACTCGTGGCGGCGCTGCATCCCGACGGGCCAGGCGAGACCTTTTTACAGGTGCACCCCAACTTCCGCACGCCCGAACTCGAAGTGGAAATGATGTCGGTGGCGGAGACGCAAATCGCCACCACCCAGCCCGAGGGGCGGCAGCGGCTCCACCTCTGGGCGCACGCCGCCGATCCCTTGCGGCAGGACCTGCTCACTCGTCGCGGTTACACGAAGGGAAAACATCCCGAATATCAGCGCCGACGGGATATGCGCCTGCCCATCCCCGAAATGAACATTCCCGAGGGCTACACCCTCCGCGCGCTGGGCGACGAGAGCGAGCTCCCCGCCCGCAGTTGGGTCTCGTGGCGGGCCTTTCATCCCGATGAACCCGACGACAAATACGAAGGCTGGGCCTGGTACCGCAACGTTCAGCGCGCCACGCTCTACCGCCGCGACCTCGACCTGGTGGCCGTGGCTTCCAACGGCGAGTTCGCCGCCTTCTGCACGCTCTGGTTCGATGACGTCACCCGCACTGCCGCCTTCGAGCCTGTCGGGACAAATCCCGACCATCAGCGCAAGGGACTGGGCAAGGCCCTCATGGCCGAAGGCCTGCGCCGCGTGCGCGACCTGGGCGCAACGCTGTGCGCGGTCAGTTCGTACTCGGAAGGCGCGGGCGCGTTGTACGCCTCGATGGGATTTACCGAGTACGATTTGAATGAACCGTGGGTCAAAGAGTGGTAAAGTAGTGAACATGCCAACCGCCCCCACCATTCTCGAAACCCAACGCCTGATTCTGCGCCCCATGCAGGCCGATGACTTTTCCGCGCTGTTCGAAATTTTCACCGACCCGAAGGTGATGGCTTGCTTCGGCATCGGACCTTTCACGCCCGACCAGATGCAGGGCTGGCTGCAACGCAACCTGAACCATCAGGAAGAATTTGGCTACGGTCTCTTCTCCGTCATCCGCAAAGCCGACGGAAAATTAATCGGCGACTGCGGCCTGGAAGAAATGGAACTGGACGACAGGCACATCGCCGAACTGGGTTATGATTTCCGCAGCGACGCCTGGCACCAGGGCTACGCCACCGAAGCCGCCTGCGCCGTGCGCGAGTACGCCTTCCGCGAACTGGGCCTGCCTGCGCTGGTCAGCCTGATCCGCGTGGGGAATGCCGCCTCTCAGCGTGTGGCCGAACGGGTCGGCATGCACAATGCAGCCACGATCGAACGCTACGGAAACTCCTATTATCAGTACGCCATGGAAAACCCGGGCAGGTAGAGGATGAGTTTGCCTGCCTTCGACTTCCCTCCTGGAACTGCTGATTAAAAAATCACCACAAAGCACACGGAGGTCACAGAGAAAAACTTTTACAAACCTCCGTGATCTCCGTGATGAAATTAAAATGAATCCCTAGGAACTTTATGCGTCGTGTCCTTTTCATTCTGCTATTGATCCCGCTGCTCCTCGTCCAACCCGCGGCCGCAAAGGAAGCGGGCGCAGCGTTTTATCCAGGCACCAGCCTGCGCTTCGAGCATCTCACCGTGGACGATGGTCTCTCGCAAAATGCAGGCCTGGCGCTGTTGCAAGACCGCCAGGGCTACCTGTGGATCGGCACACAGGATGGGTTGAATCGTTACGACGGCTATCGCATCACCCAGTTCAAGCACGACCCCGAAAATCCCGATACGCTTGGCTTCAACGGGGTCATCGAACTCTACGAGGACGCCGACGGCATCCTGTGGATCGGCACCTGGGGCGGCGGGCTGGATCGCTATGATCCGCGCACGGGCAAATTCAGCCACTACCTGCCCGATGACGAGCCAGCCTCGGCGACAGTGACGGCCATCGCGCCCGACGCCGAAGGCGGATTATGGGTCGGCACCCTCGGCGGCTTGACCCACTTCGACCCACAGACGGGCGAGTTCACCCACTTCCGCCACGACCCCGCCGATGCATCCACCCTGGGCAGCGACGCCATCTCGGTCATCCTGCCCACTGAGGATGGCACACTGTGGATCGGCACGGGCGCGTATGGCACGGAAGGGAACGGGCTGAACCGCTTCGACCCGCGCACAGGGAAGGCCGAACACCTCCAAACCACGGGCCAATGCCTGCGTTCCCCCAACATCTCCGACATCCTCCCCACCCCGCAGGGCCGGCTGTGGATCGCCTTTGGCGGATACGCCATCCCGGGCGGCGGCATCGACAATTACGATCCCGCGACGGGCGCGTGCAGTCATTACGAAAGCGGCCTCACCTTCAACAACCAGATCACCGACAACAACTTCACTGACCTGCTGCTCGACCGCGATGGCGCGCTGTGGGCCACCTCCTGGTCGAGCGGCGTCTGGCGCATGGATGCAAGCCGGCCTGGCCGCTTCGACGGCATCCGCCACGACCCCGCCAATGTCGGGAGCCTCTCGAACGACAATACCTTCAGCATTTTGCAGGACCGCGCGGGCGTGGTCTGGATCGGCACCCTCAACACGGGCATTAACAAATTCAACCTCGACACCCTGCAATTCCGCACCTACCAGGTTGACCCATCCCGCCCGAACAGCCTGCAAAGCAATCACGTCGGCGCATTTGCCGAGACCAGCGACGGCGCCCTGTGGGTCGGCACCTGGGAAAGCGGCCTGGCGCGCTTCAACCCCGCCAGCGGCAGTTTCCGCCATTACCACAACGATGGCCGGGACGAGAACAGTCTCTCCAGCGACCTGGTCATGTCGCTGTACGGCGATGCCAATGGCATGTTGTGGATCGGCACCCTCGGCGGCGGCCTGAATCATTTCGACCCATACACCGACACCTTCACCCGCTACCGCCACGATCCCGCGCGCCCCAACAGCCTGCTCGATGACCAGGTCACGAGCATCACCCGCGACGCCGAGGGACGGCTGTGGGCCGCCAGCATGTCGGGGCTGTCGCGGCTCGACTCGCGCACGTCCGAATTCGTCAACTACCCGATGAGCGCCCCCGCGGTGTACATCCTCGTTCAGGATCAGGCCTTGTGGATCGGCACCTGGGGCGGCGGCGTCTCGCGCCTCGACCTGTCCGACGCCGCCAGCCTGGATCCCGCCAAAGCGGCTTTCTCCACGCTGACGAATGATCCCGCGGATGCCAACTCGCTGAGCGAGAACAGCGTCTGGGCCATCCACCAAACTGCCGACGGGCTGATGTGGTTCGGCACCCAGGGCGGACTCAACCGTTACGATCCACAGACGGGCAGGTTCAAGGCCTACACCGAGAAGGACGGACTGCGCAATGCCACCATCCTGGGCATCCTCGAAGACGCGGACGGCTACCTGTGGCTGACCACCAATAACGGCCTGGCCAAACTCGACCCGCGCACGGAAACCTTCCGCATTTACGACAAAAGCGACGGCCTGCAGGGCAACGAGTTCAACTCGAACGCCTGGTTCGCCAGCCCCAGCACGGGCGAGCTGTATGTCGGCGGCGTGAGCGGATTCAGCGTCTTCGACCCGCTGACCCTGCGCGACAATGCCCCCGCCCCCAACATCGTCATCACCGATTTCTCCGTGTTCAACACGCCGCATGAATTCGATCCTGATGGCGAGACTCCCATCCGCCTGAGCTACGATCAGAACTTCATCTCGTTCGAGTTCGCCGCGCTCGACTTCCAGGCCCCAGGCAAAAATCAATATGCCTACAAACTCGAAGGCTTCGACAAGGACTGGGTTCAGGCGGGCATACGCAACTACGCCAGCTACACCAACCTGCCGGGCGGCGAGTACGCTTTCCACGTGCGGGCCGCCAACAGCGACGGGGTCTGGAACGAAGCAGGCGCATCCCTCAAGTTGACGGTCATCCCGCCCTTCTGGCAGACGCGTCCGTTCCAGATCAGTTCGGTTCTGGGGCTGATCCTGCTCGTCGTGGCGGGATCGCAATGGCGCTTCCGCGCGGTGCGTGAGCAGAACGCCCGCCTCCAGCAAATGGTGGATGACCAGAAACGCGTCGAGGCCGAACTGCGCGAATCAGAGGCGCGCTTCAAGGCCATGTTCGAGCACGCCGCCATGGGCATCGCCCTGATCGGGCTCGACCGCCGCCCCATCGCCATCAACGACGCCTTCATCAAGATGACCGGCTACAGCCGCGAAGAATCGGCCCACATGAGCGGCGCCGATCTGACCTATCCGCCCGACGCAAGCATCGGCGAAAAGGAACGCCTGGCAGTCATCGAAAACAAACTGGACGTGTACCAGATCGAAAAGCGTTACGTCCACAAGGATGGTCACATCTTCTGGGTGCGCATCACCACATCGGTCGTGCGCGAGGCGGACGGAAAGCCCAAATACGTGCTGACCATGACCGAGGATATCGACGGGCAGAAACGCAAATCCGAGGAACTGCGCGAGTCCGAGGCGCGTTTCCGCTCGATGTTCGACAACGCCGCCGTCGGCGTGGCCGTGATGACGCTCGACCGGCGCATCACGCAGATCAACCAGACGGCCGCGCGCCTGACCGGCTATTCCTCCGAGGAGATGTCCACGCTTAATCCATCCCTGCTGGCCGTCGAGGAAGACCGCTTCATCGACCGGGAATTGTTTGCCGAACTCGTCGAAGGCCAGCGCGACCAGTACACGGTCGAGAAGCGCTACATCCGCAAGGATGGAAGCGTCTTCTGGGGCCGCGTCAACTTCTCGGCCGTGCGCGGCGCGGATGGCAGGCCGCTCTACATCATCGGCATGATCGAAGACATCAGCGAGGAAAAGCGCGCCGCCGAACGGCTGGCCGCCCAGGAGGCCGAACACCGCCGCCTGCTCGAACAGCGCATCACCGAACGCACCGAGGAATTGAACCTGGCCAACGAACGCCTGCGCGAAAAGGCCGCCCAGGACGCCGTGACCGCCGAGCGCACCCGCCTGGCGCGCGACCTGCACGATGCCGTGACGCAGACGCTCTTCTCCACCACCCTGATCGCGGACGTGCTGCCCGACCTGTGGGCGATGAACCCCGACGAGGGGCTCCGCCGTCTGGAGGAAGTGCGCCAGCTCACGCGCGGCGCGCTGGCCGAGATGCGCACCCTGCTGGTGGAACTGCGTCCCAACGCGCTGGTCGAGGTGCCGCTGCCGACCCTGCTGCGTCAATTGACCGAAGCGCTGGCAGGCCGCGCCCGCATCCACATCCAACTCAGCGCGGAAGGCGAGCGCAAGCTGCCCGCCGACGTGCAGGTCGGGTTGTATCGCATCGCGCAGGAGGCCCTGAACAACGTGTTCAAGCACGCCAAAGCCAGCCAGGCCGTGGTCACCCTGCGGTTGGGCGAAACCGTGCGCCTGACCGTGGCAGACGACGGCTCGGGCTTCGACCCGTCCACGGTGACGGCCGACCACCTGGGCGTCAAGATCATGCGCGAGCGCGCCGAAGCCATCGGCGCAAAATTCAGCATCTACAGCGAACCTGGCGAGGGCACGCAGATATCAGTCGTTTGGTCGTAAGACGGGATAATATCCCGCCCTACAGGAGAATTTCATGGACAACAAAATCCGCATCATGCTCGTGGACGATCACGCCGTGGTACGCTCGGGATTGAGCGCCTTCCTGAGCGTCAACCCCGACCTGGAGCTGGTCGGCGAGGCCGAGAACGGCGAGCAGGCCATCGTCCGCGCCAACGCCCTCAAGCCAGACGTGATCCTGATGGACTTGATGATGCCCGTCATGGACGGCGTGGCCGCCACAATGGCGATCAAGAAACAAAATCCCGGCATCCAGATCATCGCCCTGACCAGCTTCCAGGAGGATGAACTGGTGCAGAGCGCGCTCAAGGCGGGGGCGGTCGGCTACCTGATGAAGAACGTCACCGCGCGCGAACTGGCGGCGGCCATCAAATCGGCCAGGGACGGGAGGATGACGCTCTCGCCCGAGGCGGCCCAGGCCCTCGTCCGCGCCAGCCAGCAGGCCCAGGAGACCGAAGTCCTGACCGAGCGCGAACGCGATGTACTCAAGCTGATGGTCGACGGCCTGAACAACGCCGAGATCGCCGAACGACTGGTGGTCAGCCTCTCGACGGTCAAGTATCACATCAGCAACATCCTGATGAAACTGGGCGTGGACAACCGCGTGGCCGCGGTGACGATGGCTTTGCAGAAAAAACTGGTTTAGAACGCGCCCGACACTTCAAGCCTCTCCCGTGGAAGAGGCTTTTTGTTTTTTGGGGTTATAGCTTTGCAACGATAGAATCAGCAGTTTGCTATATAATTTGCCCACCCGATCTCAAGGACCCGCCGATGAGTTTTGCCTATTCCTCATACGTTTTACCCCTCATTGCCGTCGCAATCGTCTCAGCTGTTGTAGCCGTCTACACCTGGATGCGCCGTTCTGCGAATGGCGCGCTGGCGTTGTTTGTGCTGGCGGTCTTTGTTTTCGAATGGATCGTCAGTTATTTATTGGAGGTTATGGGGATAGGCCTTGAGACAAAATATTTTTTCGGGGTGCTGGAATATATCGGCATTGCCTTTGTGCCGTACAGTTGGTTGATATTTTCAATCGTATATAGTGGGCAGGAACAGGTCATTTCGCGCCGTTTTCTGGCTCTGACCGCGCTGATCCCATCCATTACAGTTCTGCTTGCATGGACCACCCGCTGGCATGGTCTGGTCTGGAGTGAATATCGCATTGCCAGCCAGGGTGATTTTTCTGCGCTTGAGGTTATATCGCATGGGCCCTGGTTTACTGTGCATCTGGCTTATTCCTATATCAGCCTCCTGGTCGGCGCGTTCTTTCTTATCCGCGTTCTTTTTCTTCGCAAGGGAATGTACCGTGGACAGATCGCCGCCATGCTGATCGCGGTCCTTGCCCCGTGGGTCGGAAATGTGCTCTTTCTTACCGGGAACAGTCCCATTCCATATCTGGATTTGACCCCGTTTGCATTCACCGTTTCCGTGGCTGCGGTGGCCTGGGCGGTCTTCGGCTTTCGCCTGGTGGACATCACGCCCCTGGCGCGCGACAGCGTGATCGATTCGATGCGCGAGGGCATGATCGTGCTCGACGTCCGCGCGAACATCGTCGACATCAACAGCGCCGCCGCGCGCATGATCGGCGTCCTGGCGGCGGACGCCATCGGCAAACCTGCGGCGGATATCTTCCAGCCCTGGCCGCATCTGGTGGAACGCTTCCGCAACGTGGTCGACGCCAAGGATGAAATCGCCATCGGGGAGGGCGCGGCGCAACGGCACTATGAAGTGCGCCTGTCCCCCTTGCAGGATCAACAGGGCCAATTGGTCGGACGGGTCATCCTGCTGCGCGCAATAAATGATGAAGGACTGCCCCAGCCGCGCTTTGCGCCGTCCTCCGATGCCGCCCGGGCGCTGCCCCCCGGGGAGAACCTTCCACCCGACAGGGAAACCACAAAACACAGATCGTTCCGCGATGTAGTGTTCGATTACTACAACGTGCCCCTCAAAACAGACCTGGACATTCCCGACAACATCAACCCCTACTGGTATCAGACGCGCGAGCGCCTCTTCACGGTCATCCTAAGACTTGCGGCCACAGTGGGCATCTTTGGGTTGTTACTCACCGGTGTGAACATGCTGACCCATGCCGTCACGCCCTTCCTCCTGTTCCTGGGGATCCTTGCCCTGCTCTGGGCCCTGGGGCTGGCGCGCAGAGTCAAATACGAATCACGTGTTGGGGCTTTCCTTTCCCTGGTCTATTGTCTTGCGGTTGTGGAACTGCTGAACTTCGGCTTTTCGGTGGAGAGCTTCACCTTCTTTATGACATTTGCCGTCGTCTCGGCAGTCCTGACGGCGCGGCGCGGCGCGCTCCACGCCCTGGTGCTGGGCGTTGCCACACTGGGCACATTTGCCGTGCTGATCGGCTCGAAATATTTCGTCCCCTTCGTAAGCGCGATGGAAAATGGAATTTCCTCGCCTGCCACCCTGCTGGCCGGGTTAAGCAGCCTGCTGGTGTTTACCGCCTGCGCCTCGGCAGTGCTGGCCTCGGTGGTCATTCTGCTGGAAAACTTGAACAATGCCTGGCAGAAGGAAACCCAGGCGCATAACCTGCTGCAACAGGAACGCGACCTGCTCGAACAGCGCGTGGAGGAACGCACCCACGATCTGGCCGAGGCGCGCGATCAGGCCGTCACCATCAGCCGGCAAATGCGCAAGTACTATCGCGCCATCGAACAAAGCGGCAACACGATCGTCATCACGGACACGCAAGGCACCATCGAATATGTCAATCCCAGGTTCGAACAGTCCACGGGATATTCCATTGCCGAGGCCCTCGGGAACAACCAGCGCATGCTGAAATCGGGCAGGCAATCCCGCGAATATTATGAAATCTTATGGAAGACCATTGGCAATGGAAACATCTGGACGGGCGAGTTCCTCAACAAACGCAAGGATGGCTCCCTGTATTGGGAATCCGCCACCATTGCGCCCGTCCAGGATCAGGATGGAGTCATCACCAATTACGTCGCCATCAAGGAGGACATTACTGCGCGCCGTCTGGCCGACGAGCAACTGCGCAAGCTTTCGCGGGCGGTGGAGCAGAGCGGCAATACCGTCATCGTGATGGACAGGAACGGCCTGATCGAATACGTCAACCCGAAATTTAGCCAGGTGACTGGCTATTCCCCCGAAGAAGCCATCGGCAAATCCCCGATTGCCCTGATGAACGGATTCGGCACCACACCCGATTTCAGACAGGATGAATGGTGGCTGACCGTCAATGCAAGCCGGATCTGGCATGGCGAATTCCAAAATCACCGCAAGGACGGCTCCCTGTTCTGGGAATCGGCCACCATCGCCCCGGTGATCAATCCCGACGGCGAAGTGATCAACTTCGTGGAGATCAAGCAGGATATTACCGAGCAAAAGATCCTGCAGGACCAGCTCCAAAAACAGAACGACTACCTTTCCATTTTGCATCAGATCACACTCGACCTGCTCAACCGCCGTGAACTCAACGACCTGCTGCAGGTCATCGTGGACCGCTCCGCGATTCTGCTGGATGCGCCTTTCAGCGAGTTGATGCTCGAACGGGACGGGAATCTGATCGTGGAAGCCTTTACAGCCAACCAGCCCAACCTGAAGGGTGACCGCGTCACACGCGCCGAGGCCAGACTTTCCTGGCAGGCATTCGACACCCACCAGCCTGTCGTTCTCGACGATTATTCGACCTGGGAACACAGGCGTAACGTGTATGACCCAACAGCCTTGCACGCTGTCGCCGACTTCCCCGTCATGGCGGGGGATCGCTGCCTGGGCATTCTCGCCCTGGGGCGCTCCATGCCCGATTACACGTTCACCCCCGAGCAGATCGAAACGGGCATCCTGTTCGCCCGTCTCGTCGCGCTGGTGTTGGACAATGCCAGCCTGTTCGACTCGGCCATGAAGGAGATCAGCGAGCGTAAACGCACCGAGATCCTCCTGCTGGAGAGTGAAATTCGTTTCCGCCAGATCGTGGAAAACGCCAGCGACATCATCTACCGCGCCGACGCGGGTGGAAATTTCACCTACGCCAATCCGTCCGCTTTGAGATTGATGGGCTTCGCCAGGGAGGAAGAGGTGCTGGGCAAGCATTTCCTCGAACTGACCATACCCGAATTCCGCCAGAAATTAAAGCGTGTCTACGATCATCAATACATCAGCAAGACAAAAAACACCTATTTCGAATTCCCCGCCGTAACCATGCAGGGAGAGATCGTGTGGGTCGGACAAAACGTGCAGCTCATCATGGAAGACGACCAAATCGTTGGTTTCCAGGCGGTGGCCCGCAACATCACCCAACTCAAACAGGCGCAGGAAGCCCTGTCCATCTCGCGCGACCAGGCCCTGGACGCCAGCCGCTTCAAGAGTCAATTGCTCTCCAGGGTCAGCCACGAACTCCGCACCCCCCTGGGCGGAATTTTGGGGTACGCCGAACTGCTCGAATACCAGGCGTTCGGTTCGCTCACCGAAAAGCAACTCGACGCCGTCAAGAACATCATCGAAAGCACCAACTATCTGACCGGCCTCGTCAACGACCTGCTGGATGAAGCGCAAATCGAATCCAAGTCCCTCAGCCTGAACAACGAATACTTCAATCCCGCCGACCTGCTCGAAAAGATCAGGACATCCATGGCCGTGCTGGCAGCCAAAAAAGGAATTGGGTACAGCTTCGAGATTTCGCCCGATCTGCCCGGTGAACTATACGGCGACGTCAGCCGCCTGCAGCAGGTCATCATCAACCTGACAGGGAACGCCATCAAATTTACAGAAAACGGTGAAGTCAGTGTCAGCATAAGGCGGCCCGTGCCTGCGCAATGGGCCATCGAAGTGCGCGATACCGGCGTGGGCATTCCCGCAAATGAACAGCAGAACATATTCGAACCGTTCCGCCAGGTCAGCAACTCGATCACCCGTGAAAACCGCGGTTCAGGGTTGGGCCTTGCCATCACCAAACAACTTGTCGAACTCATGGGCGGACAGATCAAGCTCGAAAGCAGGCCCGGCCAGGGAAGCCTGTTCACCGTCACCCTGCCCATCACAAACGCTCCCGGAGAATAGCCATGACATCATTGTATGCCCTTGTCGTCGAGGACGATCCCAAATTGGGAGTGATCTATCAAACCACCTTGCAGCAGGCGGGCTATGAAACCGACCTCGACGCAAATGGGAACCGCTACCAGGCGTTTTTGGATGCGCGTCGGCCCGACCTCGTCATCCTCGATCTGCACCTGCCCTTCAAGTTTGGCAGCGACATCCTGAACGACATCCGCGCCAAATACCCGGATACGGTGGTGGCCGTCGTCACCGCTGATTTCATCAAGGCCAAGGAACTTACCGCAAAGGCGGACCACATCCTGATCAAGCCGGTCAGCGTTGCCAGTTTGTTAAGGCTGGCCGAGTCGGTAAAGGGCTGAAGCGCCATGAACAAACCGCTCGCCCTGATTGTCGAAGACGATCCGCAACTCAGCCGCATATTCACGATCACCTTGAGCGAATTATTTGAGGTGGAAGCCATCACCGACGGCGCCCAAGCCCTGGCGCGTCTCGCCGAGATCGTCCCCCAACTCATTATTCTGGACCTCAACCTGCCCGGCGCGTCGGGGGCGCAAATCCTGCACGCAGTGCGCGCCGACCCGCGCCACGCCGCGACCCGTGTGATCCTCGCCACGGCAAATGCCCGACATGCGGCCGAACTTCAGGACAAGGCCGACATTGTTCTGCTCAAGCCGGTCAGCCCTGCGCAATTACGCGACCTGGCTGAACGCCTGAAGTAGCACGCCCCAAGCCCTCCGTCGAAATAAAAACCGCCCGGTCATCCGGGCGGTTTGTTTTTTTAGCCTGCCATCAATTCATCGTACTTCCTGCGCACTTCGCGGATGTCGTCCCACATCTGGGCCTTGGGCGAGCCAGGCTCCTTGGAAGGATTCCGCAGCAGGTACGACGGATGAAAGATCGGCATGATCCAGCGACCCTGGGACTCAGTCCATTTGCCGCGCAGGCTGGTGATGCCCGTCTTGCGCAGGATGGAGTAGCTGGCCACGTTGCCGGTCAACAACATGATCTTCGGGTCAATCAGGCGGATGATCTCCAGCACGTAGGGGCGATAAAAGTCCGTCTCGGCGTCGGTCGGCTTGCGGAAGGATTTGCCGTCCTCGCCGGGCGGCAGGCGGAAGACCGAGTTGGTGATGTAGACATCCTTCTCGGGGTCGAAGTTCGCCGCCTGGAGGATCTTGTCCAGCATCTGCCCCGCCCGCCCCACGAACGGCCTGCCCTGGATGTTTTCCTCGGGCCCGGGCGCCTCGCCGACGATCAATAATTTTGCGTTCGGGTTGCCGCGGCTGATGACGATATTGGTGCCCGCCTTGGCCAGCGGATCGTTGGTCATGCGCCTCATCACGCCGAAGAGTTCATCGAGCGATGAGTATTGATTTGCCCCCGGGCTGGAAAAATTCAATTGGGACATGGCACGCTTTCCTTACAAGGGATGGAGTGACAGGCGGATTTTACCCCATCCACGCGCTGTCACGTGAGCCTTTTCCATTCTGCCGAGATTCACCTATTCTTGCGGGCGGGACTCCAGGTTGACCTGCGCCTGGATGCCTGGCCGCGTCAGCCACAGACTGCCGATTCCAATGAGATAGCCCGCCGCCGAGATCGGATACAGCCAGCGCATGTCGATTGCGTCAAAGAGGGCGCCGCCCACGGGCGCGGCCACGATGTTGACCATGCCCGCAATCGTGACCGTGTACAGCGCCAGCACGGTACCCGTTTCCGAGGGCTGGGTATGCCTGCTGATCAGCCCAATAAAGGAAACGGTGTAGAAACTGAACGCCACCCCGCCGATGAAACGCACGATCATGATGGTGGGAATGAAGGGCAATAGAAAGACCGCCACGCGCTGCAACAACGTCATCAACAGGGCGATCATCAACAGACGATGCGCGCCGACGCGATGAACGATGCGGTCGGCGTAGACCATGAACGGCAGTTCCACCAGCGCGCTGAGGATACCTGCCACCGAGATCAATTGCTTCGACGCGCCCAGTTCGGCCAGAAAGACATTTTCGAATTGCAGCACGCCGTTGTTGAGGAAGCCAATGAAGACCAGCGCCACGGCAAAGCCGATCAGGGTTCGATCCTGAAAGACCCGCTGCACCGCCAGGCGCAGATTCGGCCTGGGCTGGTCGGATGCGACCTGGTGAGTGAAGTGATGCGGCTGGATCAGGAAAACCATCGCCGCCGCGACCAGCCACATGACGGTCACGCCGATGAAGCCCGCGATGTAGCCGAAACGTCCCACCAACTGGCCCGAGGACAGCAGGCAGATGATCCACCCGAGCGAGGCCCAGGCGCGCACGCTGCCGTAACCCTTGCCTGACTCCTTCGAAACGGTAACCGCCATCGAGTCCGAGAGCGGCATCACACCCGAGGAGGCCAGCGAGTGCAGAAAGACGATGAAGATAATGGCGAGATAATCCGTCTGGCGGCCGATGAGATAATAGCCAATCGCCCCGAACAGGATGGCTGCTTGCAGAATCCTCTGCGCGAGCGGATGCCGCTTGACCGTGCTGACCCAGATGGGCGAAGCGATCATCCCCACAATGGCGCTGGTGGATGAGATGACGCCGATCTGTTTTCCGCTAAATCCGAGGCTCACGTAAAAGAGGTTCATGAACGGGAGGATGAACCCCCATCCACCCATGAATGCGAAATAATACAGACGCGCAAAGAACAGGTTTTTATTTTGAATGGTAAATGACTTCATTGGGCAAAACCCGACGAAGTATATCACCCCACGTAGCGCAAGATGGCATCTTGCGCTACGTCTTTAACCTTCCACCAGCGCCCGCAGCCCCAGCGCGTAGGATTGCCAGCCAAAGCCGCTGATCTTACCCTTACAGACCGCCGAGAGCAGCGACTTGTGGCGGAACTCCTCGCGCGCGTAGACGTTCGAGAGATGCACCTCCACCACGGGGATGCCAATCGCGGCCACCGCGTCGCGCAGCGCCACCGAAGTGTGCGTGTACGCGCCTGGGTTGAAGACCACGCCGTCGGCCCAGGTTCGCGCATCATGCAGGGCATCGATCAGCACGCCCTCGTGGTTCGACTGGCGGCAGATCACCTCCGCGCCCAGCATCCTGCCCAGCTCGACCAGCTTTGCGTCGATGTCTTCCATCGTCAGGCTGCCGTACACGCCAGGCTCACGCGTGCCCAACAGGTTCAGGTTCGGGCCATGCAATACCAGAATTTTCATAACACCTCCTCCAAATCCTTCACTTCCACGCCAACCTTCACTTCGCCGATCTTGACGGCCAGCGCAAAACGCACGACGCCCGCCGACTTCTTCTTGTCCACGCGCATGGCGCGGATGAGGTCGGCGCGATCCATTTCTGTGGGAATCTCGACCGGCAGCCCCAACGCGGACAGCGTCTCCGTGATCCGCTCGACTACGCCCGTGCCTGCCACCGTTAAACGTTCCGCCAGCCGCGCCTCAGCCACCGTGCCGATGGCCACGGCCTCGCCGTGCAGCAAGCGGAATCCGCTGACCAGCTCCACCGCGTGCCCGATGGTATGACCCAGGTTCAACGTCGCGCGGATGCCCTGCTCGTACGGGTCTTCCTCGATAACCCGCACCTTGACCGCCATCGCGCGCCGCACCACCTCGGCCAGCCGCGCATGGACAACGTCCCAGCCCTGAGCGCACAGCTCGAACAACCCAGGGTCCGCGATGATGCCGTGCTTGACCACCTCCGCCAGCCCTGCGCGCAGTTCGCGCTCGGGCAGCGTGGCGAGGACTTGCGGGTCGGCCAACACCAGCCGCGGCGAGTGGAACGCGCCGACCAGGTTCTTGCCTTCGGGCAGGTCAAAGCCCGTCTTGCCGCCCATCGACGCATCCACCATGGCCAGCAGGGTGGTGGGCACGGCCACCCAATTGCAACCGCGCATGAACGTGGCCGCCGCGAAGCCCGCCATGTCACCGACCACGCCACCGCCCAGCGCGATGACCGTGCTCTTGCGATCCAGTCCCGCTTCGAGGAATCCGCGCCAGAGTAAGGCAACGGTTTCGAGATTCTTGAACGCCTCGCCTGCGGAAATGACGATGGAACTGGTGGCATAGCCTGCCACGCGCAATGAGTTCATCACCTGTTCCGCGTACAGCGGCGCGACGTTCGTGTCGCTGACGACCAGCGTCGGCCCATTCAATTCGCGTGACTTGAGCATCATGCCAATCTGCTGCAATGCGCCTTCCTGCGCGAGGATATCGTAGCCCGCGCCCATGCTGCGCACGTGATAGCGTCCCAGCAGGCGCTGAATGTCCCAGGCGACCTGCTCGGCAACAGACGCCGCATCCACGCGCAGGGCAAACGAGTCATAATGTTCGCGGCGGCGTTCAAGCAGAGCCGCCAATTTGCTTTCCAGCTCGCCCGCCAGCAGCGGACGTTGATTCGAGTCCTGCGCGAGCCGCGCTGTCAGCGTGGGCAGATCCGCTGCAAGCCGAATCACCTGTCCCGACGCTTCGGCCAGCGTGCGATTCTCCGCGCGCAGCAAGGCGCCTCCACCCAGGGCGACGATCGCCTCGGGACCAGAGATAGCCGATTTAAGGGCATCCGCTTCCAGGTCTCGAAAGAACGGCTCGCCGCGTTCGGCCATGATCGACGGGATATCCTGTCCCACCGTGCGTTCGATGTGTGAGTCCAAATCCCAAAAGGGCAGGTTCAGGCTTGCGGCCAGAATTTTGCCAACCGTGCTTTTGCCCGAACCCGAGGGGCCGTACATAAAAATATGAGTCATGGAGTCCTTTGCGAATCTAAAGGTGGTCGAGTAGCCCGACGCGACAGCGGAGGGCGTATCGAGACCACACTTGTCACGAATTTTGAATATTTTGTTTCCTGGTGGTCTCGATACGGCGGACGAACGCCGCCTACTCGACCACCGTTGTGTCTCTGCAATAAAATATCAGATGGCAAAATTACCATCTCACGGCCACCAAACATGCGGCGTGTTATCCATCTGCAAATCTTGCAAGTTCGCCCGCCGCAGCGTTTCGAAGCGCGGCTTCATCTCCGCCAGCGAATCGCCGCCGAGCTTTTCGAGCAGGGCGTCGGCCAACACGAAAGCGACCATCGCTTCGAGGATCGGCACGGCGCGCGGCACGGGGCAGAAGTCGGAGCGCTCGTAGGTGGTGGGGCCTTCCTGTCCTGTGGCAAGGTCGACCGTGCGCTGTGGGGTGAGCGTGGTGGCGATGGGCTTCATCGCGGCGCGAATGACCAGCGGCTGACCATTCGTCACGCCACCCTCGGTGCCGCCCGCGCGATTGGAGGAACGTTGAACGTTTAACGTTGAACGTTTGCCCTGAGCCTGGTCGAAGGGTTCAACGCTCATCGCGTCGTGGGCCTGCGTGCCAGGGCGGCGCGCATTTTCAAAAGCGTCGCCGATCTCCACGCCCTTCATGGCCTGCACCGACAGCACCGCCTGCGCCAGGCGCGCCTCCAGACGGCGATCCCATTGGGCATACGAGCCAAGGCCAACGGGCAGGTTCAGCGCGACGATCTCGAGGATGCCGCCCAGCGTATCCTTGCTGTGGATGATCTCTTCGATGCGGGCGCGCATCTTCCCCGCGGCGACGGGATCGGGACAGCGCACATCGCTGGCCTCGGCCACCTCAAAGCGGACCTCGTAGCTGGTCCCGTCAAAATCGGCTTCGACCTCGCCGATGGCTTTGACATACCCGCCCACGCGGATGCCGAACTGCGCCAGCAGCTGCTTGCAGACCGCGCCCGCCGCCACGCGCATGGTCGTCTCGCGCGCGGACGAACGCTCCAGCGTGGGACGCAGATCGCGATAGCCGTACTTGACCGCGCCCGTCAGGTCGGCGTGGCCTGGGCGCGGCGTCGTCAGCGGCTCGATGGCCTTGCCCTTCCACTTGACGTGGTCATCGTTGACGACCAGCAACGCGATAGGCGCGCCTGTCGTCTCACCTGCCATCACGCCGCTCAAAATCTGAACGGTGTCCTTCTCGATCTTCATGCGTCCGCCCGAGCCGTAGCCCTTCTGACGGCGCGCCAGTTCGAGGTCGATGATGGATGCGTCGAGCGGCAGACCCGCGGGGATGCCGTCCAGAATGGCGGTCAGCGCGGGGCCGTGGGATTCTCCAGCAGTGAGGAAACGTAGCATAAAGACTCCGTATTCATATAAACTCGGTGGTTGAGTAGGCGGCGTTCGTCCGCCGTATCGAAACCACCAGTTTACAAAAGTATTTTTCATTCCTGGTGGTTTCGATACCTGCACTTGCGTGCTGGTGCAAGTGTACGCTGCTCGCTGGCGCTCGCGGCTACTCAACCACCGTTTACTGCCTCAAACAAAATTTCTCTCGGCGGCTTCTGCCCTGTCCATATCTCAAAGGCCAGCGCGGCCTGCTCGATGAGCATGCCGAGACCTGTGGTGGCAGGCAATCCAGCCGCGCGTGCATTGCGGACGAGTTTCGTTTTCCTTGGATTGTAGACCAGATCATACACGGCGCCATCCTTGGGGAAGGCCAAATGCTCAGGCCAGGGTGAGGCGTCGACGTTGGGGAACATGCCGAGGGGGGTGGAGTTTACCAGAAGGTCAAAGGTCGCAAGTCTAAGGTCAGTGAGGTTTGTAATTGGTAAATGGTAATTGGATGCGAGGACTTGCGCTTGTTCAGGGCGGCGGGCGGAGAGGGTTACGTCCCAGCCATCGTGGACGAGGGCGTAGACCACCGCGCGCGCGGAACCGCCAGCACCTAACACAAGGGTCTTCTTTCCTCTGTGCCTTATCATTCCCGAAGGGGGCCGTGTCTCCGTGGTTAGAAAGTTCTTCAAGTCCGCCAGAAAGCCAGGCGCATCGGTATTGTCACCTGTGAGTTTGCCTTCGCGCATCGAGATCGTGTTGACCGCGCCGATGGCTTGCGCGGTGGGCGTCAGCTCATCCAGCAGCGCGATGACGTTTTGCTTGTGCGGGATGGTCACGTTCAGGCCGCGGATCTCGCCGTTGCGCACGCGGGCAAGTAGATCTTTCAGTCCGTGCATGTCGTCGGGCGCGATGGGGAAGAGTGAGTACTCGCCTTGCAGGCCGCAGGCTGCCAGCGCGGCGGTGTGGATTTTTGGCGAGAGGCTGTGTCCCAGTGGATAACCGATCAGGCCGAGATGGATCATCGCAAGGACTCCAGCACATCGAAATAGTTTGGGAAGGTCTTGGAGACGCAGCCAGGGTTTTCAATGGTGACGCCGTCCATGCGCAGGCCGATCAGAGCGAAGGACATGGCCATGCGGTGGTCGTTGTAGGTGTGAATGGTGGCAGGTGTAAAGGTCGAAGGTTGAAGGTCGAAGGTCGGTTGGATGGTCATGCCGTCGTCGTGTTCCTCGACTTGCACGCCGAGACACGTCAGTTCGGTGCAGACGGCGGCCACGCGGTCGGTCTCCTTGACGCGCGCCGAGGCGATGCCACGGATGCGCGTGGGCGTGGACGCGAAGGGCGCAATCGCCGCCAATGTCTGGGCCGTGTCGGGGATGTCGCGCATGTCTACGTCGAGGCCGACGAGAGGAGAGTGACCAGTGACCAGTACACAGTGATCAGTTTCTTCGATGGTGCAGCCCATTTGTTGCAGCACATCCAGGAAGGCGATGTCGCCCTGCTTCGAGCGGCGCGAGATGTTTTCCACGCGGACTGTCCCGCCCAAGATGGCGGGCGCGGCGAAGAAGTACGAGGCGGCCGAGGCGTCGGATTCGATGGGGTAGGTGGAAAGTGGCGAGTAGAAAGTGGGGTGGATGATAAAGCGGGAATAATCGTGGCGTTCGATCTGCACGCCGAAGTCGGACATGATGGACTGGGTCATGTCGACGTAGGGCTTGGAGTTGAGGTCGGTGCTGAGTTCGATCTCGATAGGTGCTTGCGCGTACGGCGCGACCATTAATAAGGCAGATAAAAATTGCGAGGAGATATTGCCTGCAATTTGAGTCTTCCCGCCTGGCAGGCCATGCGCAATAATTTTTAGCGGGACGGTGGACGGCTGACCGTGGACGGTTGCACCGAGTTGGGTCAGCGATTGGACGAGATCACCGATGGGGCGTTCTCTCATGCGGGCATCGCCGTCGAGGATGTATTCGCCGTCGCCCAGCGTCAGGAAGGCGGAGAGAAAGCGTGCTGCCGTGCCTGCGTTGCCGATGAACAGTTCCGCTTTCTGCGTGGGGATTTTGCCGCCTAGACCAGTGACCGTCATCTCATGATTCGATTCATCGAGGGTCACGTCAAAGCCCAGGGTTTGCAGGGCCTTCGCAAAGTAGCGCGAGTCGTCGCTGAAGAGCGCGTTCGTCAGGCGCGTGGTACCGTTCGCCAGGGCGGCGATGAGCAAGGCACGATTGGTCAGCGACTTGGAGCCAGGCACGTAGACGGTGGCATTCAAAGGGTGGGAGATGGGATGGATGCGCATGATCGGTAATTGGTAAATGGTAATTGTCAGGGTGTGAAGCGGCAATGCTGGTTTTGTGCCTGGTTCAACGTGGCTTCGAGACTGGCAAAGTCACTTGCGGCGAGTTGCATTTCGAGCGTGTCGAGTTGCGCCTGCAAACGATGGATGGCGGTCAGGATGTTCTCGCGGTTGGTTTGTAGGACACCCATCATCATACTCGACGGCGTGCCCGCCAGTCGGCTGGCCGAGCGGAAGCCTGGGCCGACCAGCGGCGCACATTCTTCGGGGGTGGCCAGCGCCAGCGCGGATGAGAGCAGGAACGGCAGGTGACTGGTGGCGGCCAGGATGCGGTCATGCTCGGCGGCGTCGAGGGTGATGGCCTTCGCGCCAATCGTGGCGATGACCTGCTGCACGGCGCTCAGCGCGCGCGGCGTGGTGCGCGTCAGCGGCGTGAGGATGAAGGGCGCGCCGTAGTAGAGCGTACGCTCGGCGTTGGCCAGGGTCAGCTTTTCCTTGCCGCAGATGGGATGCCCACCCAGCGGGTCGAAGCGCTCGGGCAGACTGTCCATTTGCTCAACGATGACACGCTTGGTCGAGCCGAGGTCGAGCACGATGCAGGGCTTGGACGTGTATTCGGGCAGCTTCCGCAGCAGCGTGAGGATGATGGGCACGGGCGCGGCCAGGATCACGAGGTCAGCCTGCGGGAGCAGTTTGGCGGGGTCGCTCTCCGCCTGGTCGACGATGTTTTGGCGGAGGGCCAGCGACAGGGCGGCGGGGTCGGGGTCGATTCCCAACAGCGCGGCGCACTGTCCTTTCAACGCAAGGGCCAGCGAGCCGCCCATCAGGCCCAATCCCAGGATGGCGACCTTCGCATCCTTGAGGGTAAAGCCATCCTCGCTCATGCCGCCTCGCGCGGCGACGCGACCGCCAGACGACGGTCGACCGCCTCGGCCACGGCCTTGACCTGTCTGACCAGTTTGGCGAAGGTCTCAGGCGTGAGCGATTGCTTGCCGTCCGAGAGAGCGTGCGCGGGATCCTGGTGTACCTCGATGATCAGGCCGTCCGCGCCCGCGGCGATGGCTCCTTTGGCAACAGACGAGACGAAGGCGGCGTGGCCCGTCGAGTGACTGGGGTCGAGGATGACGGGCAGGTGCGTCAACGACTTGAGCGCAGGGATGGCGTTGATGTCGGTGGTATTGCGCGTGGCGGTTTCGAAGGTGCGGATGCCGCGCTCGCACAACATGACCTTTTTGTTGCCGCCCGAGAGGATGTATTCCGCCGCCATGAGCAGTTCCTCGATGGTGGCCGAGAGGCCGCGCTTGAGCAACACGGGCGTGCGCGTCTCGCCGATGGCGCGCAGCAGGTTGAAGTTCTGCATGTTGCGCGCGCCGACCTGCATCACGTCCACGTACTGGGTCATGACCTCGATCTGTGAGATGGCCATGATCTCGGCCACCACGGGCAGGCCTGTCCGCTCGCGCGCCTCGGCCAGATATTCGAGGCCTTCTTCGCCCAAACCCTGGAAGGCGTACGGCGACGAGCGCGGCTTGAAGGCTCCGCCGCGCAGAGCGTTCGCGCCCGCCTCCTTGACCGCCTGCGCGATTTCGAGCAGCTGCGAGCGGCCCTCGACCGAGCATGGTCCCGCGATGACGGCGATCTCCTCGCCCCCGACGCTGAACCCGTCAATCGGGAAGACCGAGTCCTCGGGGTGGAACTGACGCGAGGCCAGTTTGTATGGCTGTGAGATGCGCTGCACGAGCATCACGCCTGGCAGAGTCTCGAAGGCGCTGGTGGGGATGCTGTGGCTTTCGCCCACCGCGCCGATGACGGTCTGCTCGGCGCCTTCGATGACGTGCGCCGAGAGGTGATTGGCCTCGATGTGGGTAATGACGTGTGCGACCTGTCCCTTCGTCGCGCCTGGGTGCATGATGATCATCATGGTGAAAGAGTCCTTTTCTATTTTTCGTGCTGAACAAATGGTCCGCGCTGAGCGGAGTGAGGGCGCGCCCTTCGCCCGAACGCAGTCGAAGCGTAGGTGTCTTGGTAATCTCGTCCTTCGACTGCGCTCGCCTGTCGGCTCGCTCCGCTCAGGACGGAGTTATTACGCCCAACCCTGCGGTGAGTATGACCCGTGCGCCGAAGCCAGCCTGCGATCCATGATCTGGGCGATCTGACCGATCTGTTTGACCATCGCCGCGAACTTCTCGGGCTTGAGCGACTGGCGTCCATCGGAGACGGCGTGCGCGGGGTCGGGGTGGACTTCCACGATGATGCCATCCGCTCCCGCAGCGACTGCGGCGCGGGCCACGGCGGCCACGTAGTCATAATGTCCCGTCGAGTGGCTGGGATCGAGGATGACGGGCAGATGGGTGAGTCCCTTGAGGACGGGGATGGCGTTGATGTCGGTGGTGTTGCGGGTGGCGGTCTCGAAGGTGCGGATGCCGCGCTCGCACAGCACGACCTGTTTGTTTCCCCCCGCCAGAACATATTCGGCAGACATGAGCAATTCTTCGATGGTGGCGGACAGTCCGCGTTTGAGCAGGACGGGCGTGCGCGTCTCGCCGACGGCGCGCAGCAGGTTGAAGTTCTGCATGTTGCGCGCGCCGACCTGTAACACGTCCACGTACTTGACCATCAAGTCCAACTGCACCTGCGACATGATCTCGACCACGATGGGCAGCCCCGTGGCTTCACGCGCTTCGGCCAGCAATTCCAGTCCCTCTTCGCCCAAGCCCTGGAAGGCATACGGCGAGGTGCGCGGCTTGAAGACGCCGCCGCGCAACGCACTGGCTCCCGCTTCCTTGACCGCGTGCGCCGTCTCGAGGATCTGCGAGCGACTCTCGACCGAGCACGGCCCCGCGATGACGGCGATCTCGTCCCCACCGACGGTGAATCCGTCTATGGAAAAGATCGAGTTCTCGGGATGAAATTGACGGGAGGCCAGCTTGTACGGCTGCGTGATGCGCTGGACAACCTCGACCCCGTCCATGACCTCGAACTGATCGGTGGGAATGCTGTGGGTCTCGCCGATGGCGCCGATGATGGTGGCTTCGACGCCCTGCGAGAGATGGACGGCCAGTCCCAGCGACTTGATCTTGTCGACCACGCGCTCGACTTCCTGCGGGGTCGAGCTGGCCTTCATAATGATCATCATGGTGATTTCTCCTGTGGTGCGATTGTTATGCGCGGGCGGCCAGGTCGGGCCGCAATTTGACGGCGTCGCGCAGATAGACGTGATGAATGTCCGCCTGCGGCAGCTCCGTGTTCCAGTGGATCAGGGCACGGATGCACAGCGGCAAACTGTCAGGCACGGGGATCTCGCGGGCGCACATCATCGGGACGAGGTCCCAGCCGATTTGACGGGCGGCCAGCGCAGGGTAGGCCGAGGCGATGTCCTCGGTGACGGTGAAGACCGCCGAGGCGATGTCCTCCGTCCGCAAATCGGGATTGGCCTCCAGAATGGAGGTCAGCAACTCCCGGGTGGCCGAGAGGATTGATTCTCTTTCGTCTGCGCTGACGGTGGTCGCGCCGCGGATGCCGCGAGTGGTCATGGTGCCTCCTGTGGCCCCCCATTTGGAACGAAGAGCCGTTCAAAATGGGTGGATGGGGGAAAATAAAAGAGCGAGCCGATTGGCTCGCTCTTGTTTCCTGGGTATGCGTATTCTGCCTACCGCTTAAGCGCCACCAACGGCAACCGGGTTATGGAGGCCGTAAAAGTAGTACGCAAAATAAAAGCGGTTGGACAGTTTCATGTTGGGCGCTATTCTACGCACCGAAGGGAAATGTGTCAAGCAGCAAAATTCCACGTCATTGCGAGGACGGTTGAGATGCGAAGCATCGAAACCCGACGAAGCAATCTCATGTTTTATGGATACTCTCAATTAATGAGGAGATTGCTTCGTCGCCCTTTCAGAGAGTGTATGAAAAGTCAGGTAGCCACCAGCTTGAGCATACGGCGAACGCTGGCAATATAGGTCATGGTTTCACTGGATAAGGTTGTATGTTCATAATCGCGAGCCAATCGGCGATAGCGACCCAACCAACCAAAGGTGCGTTCCACGACCCACCGTCTGGGCAAGACCTGAAATCCTTTGGCATCTTCTGGTCGGCGAACAATTTCAAGTTGCCAACCAAATTGTGTGCGGACTTTCTCGACAATCTGAGCATAAGCACCATCGGCCCAAACCAATTTCAAACGGCACCAACGATTATGCAGGTTCCGTTTGATACGCTCAAACAAGGCTTGTAATGTCTGCAAGCCACCGGTTCCATCCTGAATGCTCGCACTATGCACAACAACGACGAGCAAAAGTCCCAAAACATCCACGACAATGTGTCGTTTTCGCCCTGGTGTTTGCTTATGGACATCAATTCCACGTTCTTCACCACCTTCCGAGGTCTTGACACTTTGACTGTCGATCACCGCCGCACTCGGTTGCGGATCACGCCCTTCCGCTTGACGTACTTTCCTCACCAGCGCACCATTGATCCGTTCCCACAACCCACTATGAGACCAGTGCCAGTAGTAACTGTACACCGTTCCCCACGGCGGAAGGTCTTTCGGCAACATTCGCCATTGGCATCCTGTTCGGTTCACGTACAGGATCGCATTGATGATTTGCCAATATTCCCATGTGCGTGGGCGTCCCATTTGGTACACAGGAAAGAATTCCATAATCTCTTGCCATTCGGTATACTTCAAGTCGGTCGGGTAAGTTTGGGTGAATTTGGTCATTCCCCTATCTTACTCGACCACTTTTCATACAGTCTCTCAGGTTTTTCAAGAGAGCAAAGATTGTTGGATTTTACCCGATATAAGAATCCAAGTTATCCGAACTTAATCAAAAAGGACTCTCGTGCTCAAAGCCTTGAGAGTCCTTTTCATCACCACTTACCGATTACCAATCACTTTCTACTTCCCCTCCCGCTCCCACAACTCTCTGGCGATCATCTCCTGGTCGACCGGCGTCTTGTAAATCCGCACGCCGACGGCGTTGTAGATGGCATTGGTGATAGCGGGTGTGGTCGGGATGCTGGAGATTTCGCCCACACCCTTCGCCCCGTAGGGGCCTTCGGCGGTGGGATGCTCGACGATGATCGAGGTGATCTCGGGCGTCAGCATGATGCCAGGCACGCGGTAGCGGGCGAGATGGTCGGTGACCACCTGGCCGTTCTCGACGATGAATTCCTCGGTCAGGCAGTTGCCCAGACCCATCATCACGCCGCCCTCGACCTGTCCCTGCAGGCCGAGCGGATTGACGGCCATGCCCACGTCGTTGGCAGAGATGACCTTGAGCACGCGCACCTCGCCGGTCAACTTGTTGACTTCCACCTCGGCGGCTTGCACGCCGAAGGAGAAGGCGAAGTGCATGTCGCCGCCTTCACCCAGCGGCATGGTCTTGGGCGCTTCGTACTCGTAGCGCACCTTCGGCTGCTGGCCGAGGGCGGTCATTTCCTTGTAGATTTCGGCATACGACATCGAATGCCCGTTGACGTGGACGATGCCGTTCTCGTAGCGGATCTGCTCGGGGCGCACGTCGTATTTCTCGGCCATCGTGGCGGTGATCTGGTCGCGCAGGGTTCGGGCGGCGTAGCGCGAGGCATTGCCCGTGACGTAGGTCTGGCGCGAGGCGGTGGTCGGCCCGCCGTTGGGAGTCAGGTCGGTATCCATGACCAGCACGCTGACTTTCTCGGGCGCGACGGCCATCTCTTCGGCCACGGTCAGGCGCATGACGGTAACCAGTCCCTGGCCGAGTTCCGCGGCGGAACTGCGCACCTGGAAACTGCCGTCCGCGTAGAGTTCCACGTCCGCGCCGGAGATGTCGGGCGCGCCGCCGCCCAGACCGGTGTTCTTGTAGGCCGAGGCAAAGCCCCAGGCGCGCACCAGGTTCGGGTTGGCCGAATCCACGCGCGGGGCGAAGGGATGCGGCTCCAGCTTGAGCATCTCCGCCTCCACCTTGTCGATACATTCCGTCAGGCCGACCGAGTCGCGCAGTACCTGTCCCGTGTTGGTGACGCTGCCCACGTGCAGGGCGTTCATGCGGCGCAATTCGATGCGGTCCATGCCCAGCGTTTCGGCCAGCATGTCCATGGCGCTCTCGACCGCAAAGGCCGATTGCAACACGCCGAAGCCGCGGAACGCGCCCGATGGCGGGTGGTTGGTGTACATGGCGTAGCAGTCGGCTTTGACGTTGGGCACGACGTACGGCCCGGCCGAGTGCGTGGTCGCGCGGGTCATGACCTTCTCGCCCAGCGAGGCGTACGCGCCCGTGTCGCCGTACAGTTCGGTTTCCATCGCGATGATGCGGCCATCCTGCTTCGCGCCAACCTTGACGCGAATCTGCGTGGCGTGGCGCTTGGGGTGTACGAGCAGGCTTTCGCGGCGGTCGAAGAGCAGCTTGACCGGACGCTGGGTCACGTTCGCCAGCATGGCAACGTGGATCTGTCCCATCACGTCCTCCTTGCCGCCGAAGCCGCCGCCCATCAACTGCCCCACCACGCGCACGCGCTCCTCGGGCCAGCCCATCACGCGCGCCACCTGGGTGCGGTCCTGAGAGGGGATCTGCGAGCCGACGTAGATTTCCATGCGGCCATCGGGCAGGGGCACACCGATGCTGCACTCGGGCTCCATGAAGGCATGGTCGGTCGTCGGGGTGTGGAAGGTGTGTTCGAGGATCACATCCGCGGCGGCAAAGCCCGCGTCCATGTCACCCTTGCGTACCTTGATGTGCTTCAATAAATTTCCCTTCGCGTGGATTTGCGGGACACCCTCCTGCCGCGCCTGGACGGGATTGGTGATGACGGGCTGGAGGTCGAACTCCGCTTCGATCAGGGCGATGGCCTGCTCGGCGATGTCCTGGGTCTCCGCCGCGACGATGGCCAGCGCATCGCCCACGTAGCGCACGCGTTCGCCGATGCCGACCATCACAGGCCAGTCGAAGATGACCAGTCCATGATTCTTTTCGGCGGGGACATCGTCGGCGGTGAGAACCGCCACTACACCGGGCAATTCCCTGGCCTTCGAGATGTCGAGCCTGGTCAGGAAGCCGTGCGGGATCATGGCCCGTTTGGCCTTGGCATACAACATGCCGTCGAACTTCAGGTCATCGGTGTAGATGGCCTCGCCTGTGACCTTCTCGACCGCTTCGGGCCGCAGGTGCGAATGTCCGACCGTCTTGTGTTCGTGGATCGAATCGGGGATGTGCGTCGGCTTCTGGACGGGTTCGCCGGTGCGCAAGGCCTGCGCCGCGGCCAGGATGGCATTCTCGATGGAGGGATAACCCGCACAGCGGCAGAGCGTATCCTTCAACGCAAAACGAATGTCCTCCTGCGTCGGGTTCGGGTTGCGCTTGAGCAGGGCATACGCGGTCATGATCTGGCCGGGGATGCAGAATCCGCACTGGACGGCGCCATGCTCCACGAAGGCCTCCTGCAGCGGATGCAGTTTCATCTCTTCGTGGACGCGCTGGGCCAGGCCCTCGATGGTGACGATGGTCTTGCCGTGCGCGCGCTCGGCGGGATACACGCAGGACATCATCGGCTGGCCGTCGACCAGGACGGTACACGCGCCGCACTCGGCCTCCTCGCAGCCGATCTTGGTCCCCGTCAGGCGCAGGCGTTCGCGCAGCAGGGTGGATAAGGTCTCGCCCGGGATGGGATCGAGGGAGTGCTGTAACCCGTTAACTGTAAAAGTGATTTGATTGTTCATGTTATGTTTCCTACAATTCTCGGTGGTCGAGTAGCTCCGAACAAAGTGAGGAGCGTATCGAGACCACCAGTTTCAAACATCCATCTGATTTGAAATTTGCTTTTGATGGCTGGTTTCGATACGGCGGACAAACACCGCCTACTCAACCAGCGAAGTTTCCAGGGAATGTTAGATGGCTCTCGACCAAGCCGTGTCCAGCACATCCTTCAGCAGGCCGCCGACGATGTGCCTGCGATAATCGGCGCTGGCGCGGCGGGCGCTGGTGCGGAATTTGGCCTGCTCCAGCAGAAGGTCGAGCGCGCGGGCGAAGGTCTCGTCGCTGAGGGATTGGCCGCGCAGGAAGGCTTCCGCTTCGGTGGCGCGGAAGGGAGTCGGGCCGCCCGGGCCGATGGCGATGCGGATATCCTTGAACAAGTCGCCTTCGCGTTCGAGCCAGACCGCGCAGTTCAGGATCGGCAACGCCACTCCCTGCGGGCGCATGATGCGCTTGAAGCACGAGGAGACCCTAAAGGTTTGCGAAACCTTTAGGGTCTTTGCAATTGGAATATAAAAACCGACGATGATCTCTTTGGTCTTGTCGATGGCCGATTTGCCCGGACCGAGGAAGAGCGAAGTGAAGGGCATGCAGCGGGTTCCCGCAATGCCTGCCACTTCGGCCTGTGCATCCAGGGCGGTCAGGGCGATCGTCCCATCCGCGGCGGGCAGGGCGTGGGCCACGTTGCCGCCCAGGGTGGCGGTGTTGCGCACCTGCGGACCCGCGATCAGGTTGCAGGCTTCGACCAGGGCCTGGGCGTGGGCCGCCGCCAACGGGTCGAGCGCCACGCGGTTGACCGAAACAGCGGCGCCCACGTAGAGTTCATCCCCGCGCAGTTCGAGCGCGGACATCTCGGGGACGAAGGTCAGATCGATGAGGGTATGGATGGGGGGATGATTACCCTGCCGCAGGTCGAGCATCAGGTCCGTTCCGCCCGCGATGGGCAGAGCGGGGCCGGGCGCAGACGCGAGAGCCTGTACGGCCTCCGTGACGGAGACAGGGCGTTTGTATTCCTGCCAAAGGTTCATAGGTGGTGTCCTCTTTCTGCTGGACGGCGGCACTTTTCGATGGGTGGTTGCCCAACGCCGCTGGATTCACTCAGCGACCACCGAACCGATGGATTGGTGGTTTATTTTACAACAGGCGCGCCCTCTTCGGGGTGGACGCCTGCCATGAGCAAACCCAAGCGTGCGGGTGTGGCCTCGTCACGCGGAACGATATCCATGACCCGGCCTTCATACAGCACCGCAATGCGGTCCGAGAGGGCCAGGATCTCATCGAGATCCTCCGAGATGAGCATGACCGCCACACCTTTGCGGCGTTGTTCGAGCAACTGGTCGCGGACATATTCGGTCGCGCCAATGTCCAGGCCGCGCGTGGGCTGTGCCGCAATGATGGCGCGCGGGGTGCGGAATATCTCCCGCGCCAGGACAACCTTCTGGATGTTCCCGCCTGAGAGGTTCTTGGCCATGGTATCACGCGAAGGCGTCTTGACGTGGAACTGGGCGATCAACTCATCGGCATGGCGGGAGATTTCGCCCAGGTTGAGGAATCCCGAGCGCGAATAGGGCTTCTTCTCATGTTCGCGCAGGATCATGTTCTCGGCGATGGAGAAATCCTTGATCATGCCGTCGCGCATGCGTTCCTCGGGGATGTAGGACAACATGCGGTCGGTGATTTCAGCCGGGGACAACCCCGTGATCTCCTGCCCCTCCAGGATGACCTGCCCGTCCGTGCTCTTGCGCAGGCCGCTGATGACCTCGGCCAGTTCGCGCTGACCGTTGCCCGAAACGCCCGCAATGCCCAGGATCTCACCCGAGCAAACATCCAGGCTGACGCCGCGCAGGCCGGGCGTGCCGCGGTCGCTGCCGCAGGAGACGTTCTTGAGTTGGAGGCGCGGCCCGCCGCACTCGACATTGCCGCGGTCCGGGGCGAAGGAGACCTCGCGCCCAACCATCCAGTTGGCCAGATCCTGTTTGGTGATCTCGGAGGTGGGGCGGGTTCCGATCTTGCGCCCGTCGCGCAGCACGGTGACGCGGTTGCTGATCTCGACCACTTCGTGCAATTTATGGGAAATGAAAATGAGGCTGTGCCCATCCTTGACCATCTGATGCATGATAACGAACAGCTCATCCACTTCCTGCGGGGTGAGGACAGCCGTCGGTTCATCGAGGATCAGGAGGGCGGCGCCGCGATAAAGGGCCTTGATGATTTCAACACGCTGCTGCTGGCCGACCGAAAGCTGCCAGACGTAGGCGTCGGGGTCGATCTTCAGGCCGTAGATGGCGGCCAGTTCGAGGATGCGCTTCGAGACGCGGTCGAGGTCGGTGAGCAGGCCGCGGGAGGATGGCAGTCCGAGCGCGACGTTTTCCGCCACGGTCAGGGTCGGCACCAGCATAAAATGCTGGTGGATCATGCCGATGCCCAGGTTGATCGAATCATTGGGCGAAGCGATGGTGACGGGCTGTCCGTTCAACAGGACCTGGCCCTCATCGGGGCGATACATCCCATACAGGATCTTCATCAACGTGCTCTTGCCCGCGCCGTTTTCACCCAGCAGGGCATGGACTTCGCCGGACTGCACATCGAAATCCACGTGGTCGCTGGCCAGCACGCCGGGGAACCGTTTGGTGATGCCGCGCATTTCGAGGCTGTCGATCCGCGTTCGTCCGGAGGGAAGTGTATTCGCTTCAGTCATGGTGCCATCCTCAAGGCCGTGGGAATCCCCGTGGAACTCCCACGGCCCATAGAATCAAGTTACTTGCTGACAGGTCGCATCGTCCGTTGGAGCAGAAGGCGGGTGCGCATTTCACGGTCCCGCGCGGCGATGCGCGTAAGGGAGTGACTACGGCAGGCTGATCTTGACAGAGCCGTCTTTGATGCCGCTGATGGCGGCTTCAGCCGCAGCCTTGGCATCCGCAGAGAGCGCGTAATCGGGGTTGAACTCGATCACCTCGCCGCCGTTGGACAGGTTGGCGGTGAAGGTCTTGCCGCCCAGGGTGCCGGCATTGATGAGGCTGATCATCTCGCGCAGGGCAACTTCCCAGTGATAGACCTGGCTGGCGACCACGATCTTGGGGGCCAGGGAGGACTGATTGGACTGGGTGCCGAACCACAGGGCATTGGCTTCCTCGGCCTTGCCGATTGCGCCGACCACCATCTGGGCCGTGCCGGTCAGAACGTCCGCGCCGGCGGCGATGTGGGTGGTTGCCGCTTCGGAGGCGAGCGCCACGTCCGAGAAGGAGCCGATGTAGTTCACGTTGACCGTGGCATCGGGGTTGGTGGCCATGACGCCGGCCTTGAACCCGTCGACGTACAGCTTGGCATCGCCGGTCTCGATCGGGCCGACCACGCCGATGACCGCGCTGGAGGACAGGGTGGCAGCCATCACGCCATTGACGTAGCCGCCTTCCTGGGAGGCCGCTTCATAGGCGAAGATGTTGGGCTGGCCGAAGGTCTCGGCGGTGGTGCCCCAGGCGAAGCTGGTCTTGGGGAAGTCGGGGGCGATTTCCTGCAGGGACGAACCGTACTGCGAACCGTGGGCGATCACCAGGTTGAAACCCTGGGTGGCGTAGTCGCGGATGGCCGCGGCGGCGTCATCCACCACGAACATATTCTCGGAATAGACGATCTCGAACTTGTCGGGGCCGCCCATCTCAGTCTGGATGCGGACAAGCGCGTCGTACATGCTCTGGCTGAAGGCCAGGTCATTGATGGCGCTGGGCATGACGACCGCCACGCGGAATTTTTCCGCGGGGGCCTGGGTGGCAGCGGTGCCGCAGGCGCTCAGGATCATCGAAAGAACCATAATCAGGCTGACGAGCCATACGATCTTCTTCATCATCTTCTCCTTATACTTTGACACAGATGTTTCGACAAAAAACTGCGGACGTGAGTGGAACATGGAATTTATCCTTGCGGGAAACCTCCTTGTATAACCTTTTTCAGTCTCCACGCTCGAACGGCTTCGTCAGCGCCGAAGGCGCCCGAACCCGCGAGACGGTTGCAACCAGGACCAGGATGGTCAGGACGTAGGGCATCATCACCGCAATATCGGAGGGGATCGGGATACCCAACACCTGTATCCACAATTGCAGCGAGTTAACCAGGCTGAATAACAGCGCCCCGCCCAGCACTCCCACCGGACGCCACGCGCCGAAGTACACCAGCGCCACGGCGATGAAGCCCAGGCCGCTGGTCATGCCCTGCTGGAAAACGTTCAACAGGGCGATGGAGAGGGAGGCGCCGGCGATGCCGGAAAGCGTCCCGCCCAGAATGATCGTAAAGTAACGGATGCGCGCCACGCTCACGCCGAGCGAATCCGCCGCGTCTGGATTTTCCCCCACCGCGCGGATCTTCAAGCCGAGGGTGGTTTTGTTCAACACGAACCAGGCCAGCGGCACCAGCAAGTACGCGCCGTACACCAGGATATTTTGGTTGAAGAAAATCTCACCGATCCCGGGGATGTCGCTCAAGCCGGGGAAGTAGAGCTTGGGAAAGCCCTTGACGGTCTCGACCGTACCCATGAAGCGCTGGAAGAGCAATTCGCTCATGCCCAGGCCGAACAGGTAGAAGCCGATGCCGCTGATGCCCTGCTGGGCATGCAGGTTGACGGTCACGTAGGCCATGGCCAGCCCCATGATCGCCCCGACCAGCATGGCCGCCAGCAGGCCCAGCCACAGGTTGCCGGTCGTCAGGGCCACGTAGAAGGCCACAAAGGATCCCAGCAGCATCTGGCCTTCTACGCCCAGGTTCAACACGCCGCTTTTCTGGCCGAAGGTCTCGCCGATGGCGGCATACAGGTAAGGGGTCGCCAGGCGAATGCCCGAGGCGAGGATGCCGATCAAAACAGTGACAGAGAAAAGCTCCGAAATCATGCGCCTGCCTCCGCCTGGTTTGGTTTTTTGGATTCAGCCGATGGGGGTGGCGGTTCCTCGCGGGCCGCGACAGCCATGCGCTTCCTTTGCCTTTTGTGCCGCCAAATCTCACTGCTGACGACGAAGACCACCACCAGTCCGTTCAGGGCGGTGATGAGCGCGGAGGGAACCTGCATCGCCCGCTGCATGCTGTTGGCGCCCACCAGCAGCGCGCCGAAGAGGATCGAGGCGGGGATGGACAAAAGCGGGTGCAGCTGCCCGAACAGGGCCGCCACGATCCCATTGAAACCGGCGCTGCCCGTAAAGCCCGAGGCGGACCCGTCGGTGATCATGCGATAGTTAACGCCGAACACCTGGACGGCACCCGCCAGCCCCGCGAAAGCTCCGCTCAGCAGCAGGGCCAGAACGATGTAACGCGGAACCTGGATGCCCGCATAGCGCGAGGCATGGGGATTCTGTCCCACCGCACGGATGCGATAGCCAAGCGTGGTGCGCCACAACAGGATATAGACCACGAAGGCGAGGATCACCGCAAGCAAGGCGCCCATGTGCAGGCGGGTGGGAACCAACCTCGCCAGGTGGAAGGCATCCAGCAGACGCGCGGTCTGCGGGATCTTCGAAGCCAGTTGGGCCTGCGAGGGATCGATCATCGGTCCGCGCAGCAGGAAGTTCATCAACTGCACCGCGATGGCGTTCATCATGACCGTGCTCAGGATTTCGTTGACGTTGAAATAGGCCTTCAACACGCCGGGAATGCCGCCCCACACCGCTCCGCCCACGAACCCGGCCAGCATGGACAGGGTAATAACCAGCCAGCCCGGCCAATCCGTGAAGGTCAGGCCGACCCAGGTGGCCAGGATGGCGCCGATGACCATCTGTCCCTCACCGCCGATGTTGATCACATCGCCGCGGAAGGAGATGCAGATGCCCAGCGCAACCAGAAGCAGGGGTGTGGCCTTCACCAGGGTTTCCGCAAACGCGTTGCTGCTCCCAAAGGCGCCCTGCCAGAGGGACCCATACGCCTGGATGGGATTGATACCCAGGAACAGGAGCATCACCGCCCCCACAGCGAGAGCGGCCAGCGTGGCAATGACCGGCAGTAAAGCGTCGAACAGGGTGCTCAGTCGTGATCGCATCGAGACTTCATCCTCCTCCGCGCCAAATCATGGATTCCGAAGATAATAAAAAACAGGTGGGTTAATTCCACGCCTGTACCAAACTCAACCGCAAGATCGAATCATCGAAAAAATTCATGCCCAGGGCCAGGGGCAGGTTGTTCTTGCCATAGAACGAGACCTGCAATTGAAGAATGGCCCGCCCGGCCGCCCCTCCCAAAAATTCCTTCGCCTGCTCATCCATCACCGTGGAGCGGATGTCGGTGATGGCAAATGTGATTTTCTGATGGCAGTACCTGTGGAAAATTTCGCGGATGTGCAGTTCGCCGTCGATGCTTTCCATCGGGGTGCGCAGCAGGTTGAATGGAATGACGTTATTCGCCAGGATCACCGGCTGTCCATCCGCCAGGAACAGGCGGTGCATGGAAAGTAATTCATCGCCGGGTTCCAGGGCCAGCGCCAGGGCCTCCCGCTCCGTTGCCACGCGCCGCTCGATGGACAATGAGCGGATGGAGGAGTTGTACCCGTTACCCTCGATCAATTGCACCAGGTCCCACAAATTCCCAGTATGCACGCTGGCTTCCCGCACATGCGCGTTCACGTAGGTTCCATCCCCTTGTTTGCGAATGATAAGACCCGTGGCTGCCAGTTTCGCAAGCGCCGTCCGCACGGTGGCGCGGCTGACCCCCAATTCCTCGGACAATTCACTCTCCGATGGCATACGGCTGCCGGCAGCATACGAGCCGTCCCGAATTCTTTCCAGGAGGATCTCATCTACTTGATGGGCAACCGTTTTCGACTGGATAATGGACATGGAAAGGGTGATTGGTTGGAGGATAGTCGTCTGACCTTTTCTTTGTACAATAGTTCACGATCTGGAAGCTAGTGACAAAGTACATATTTTTATACTGACAAAATTGGGAGAAACGCCCCACGCAGGCTGCATTCCACCAAAAAAACAAGTCCCGCTTTGGATGGCGGGACTCGTCGAGAGGCTAATCTGATTCGAAGGGCACACCCAGCGCGGCAGGCGGGGAGGCCCGCATGGCGCGCAGGAGTTTGGTGAAAAAGCGGCGCGCGCCTTCGGGCATGGCCGCCAGGGTGCGGCCCACCCATTCCGCGTCGCCGATGTTGACCAGCAGCAGGGTCAGGATCATGAGCGGGAACGGGGCCACCTGCAGCACCTGCGAGGGGACGCCCGGCATGCTCGGTTGGAGCACCAGTCCCAGCCACTGCAACAGGGCAAAGAGATACGCGCCAAACGCAGCCCGCGCGGGATTCCAGCCGCCGAAGATGGTGATCGAAAGCGCGATCCAGCCGATGCCGTCCAGGCCCGAGATGGTGCCCTTCCAGCCCGCCTTGACCGAGAGCGAATACAGCGGACCCGCCAGGCCGACCAGCGCGCCGCCCAACACCGTATAGAAATAGCGCAGCAGGTTTACGTTCGCGCCGCGCACGAAGGCCGCCGCCGGGCGCTCGCCGATGCCTTGCAGCATCAGGCCCGGGCGGGTGCGGAAGATCCACAGCCAGGCCAGGAGGATGAGCACGTAGCTCAGGTAGGTCATCAGGTCGTGCTGGAAGAAGAGCGGCCCGATGATGGGGATGTCCGCCAGCAGGGGAATATCCCAGGCGGGCAGGCGCGGACCTTCGAGGCCCATGAAGGGATTGCCCAGGAAGTAGGACAGGTCGCGCGTGACCAGCGCCAGCACGAAACCGACCGCCACCTGGGATTGCTTCAATGTGATGGACGAGAACGCCACGATCAGCGCCACCGCCGCTCCGATGCCTGCCCCCGCCAAAAAGCCGAGCAGGATGCTGTCGGTTGTGACCGCCACGGCGAAACCGCCCATGGCCGAAAGCAGGATGGTGCCGTTCATGGACAGGTTGGTCACACCCGCGCGCTCGGAGATGGTCTCGCCGATGACAGCGAACAGCAGCGGCGCCGCAGCGACCAGGACACCCGCCAAACCGATGATGATAGTGTTGGTATCCATGCTCACCTCACGAACGACGCATCAGGCGCTGGCGCACACCCTCGACCATGAGGACGAACAGCACCAGCATACCCTGCAAGACACCCGACAGGGACGAATCCAGTTTCAGGATGATCGGCAGTTGGATGCTGCCGATGTTCAGGGCCGCAAAGAAGAGCGCCACGGGCGCGGCCCAGGCGGCCTGATAATTGACCAGCATCGCCACCAGCAGGCCGAGATATCCGTACCCGCTGGAGATGGAGGGAATCAGACGGTGATAGACCGCCGTCACCTGCACGGCGCCCGCCGCCCCCGCCAGCGCGCCGCACAACATGAAGGAGATCATCATGTACTGCCAGGTGGGGATGCCCAGCATGTACGCCGCGCGGAAATTCTTTCCGACCGCCTTCAGGCGCAGGCCGAAATACGTGCCTTGCAGCATGAAGTACACGATCACAATAGCCACCACGGCCAGCACCAAAGCCCACGGGCTGAGGCGCGAGTCGGGGAACATGGGCAGCCACAGGGCTTCAGGGAAGGGTTCGGTGCCGCTCATCGAGCCGACGCCCGGGCGCTTCCACGGGCCGAAGATCAGCCACAGGGTCAGCGCGGTGGCAACGAAGTTCAAGCCCAGGCCGCCGAAGATCTCGTTCACGCCGCCAAAGGTCTTGAGCGCGCCCGCCAGCGACGCCCACAATGCGCCCATCACCATCCCAGCCAGAATGCTCAAAACGATGACCAGCGCAGGCGGCAGGCTGCTGTCCTGCATCAGACGCAGTGCCCAGGTGGTGCCAATCGCGCCGAGCGTGATCTGCCCTTCCATGCCGATGTTCCACAAGCCCGCCGAAAAGGTGATGAGCAGGCCCGCGCTCGCCAGCAGCAGCGGCACCCAGGTCACCAGCACGTTCGAGATCTTGTCAAGCGAGCTGACCGACCCCAGGATGATGTTCTTGTAGGCCTCCAGCGGAGGTGCGCCCGTCGCCACCAGGATCAGGGTGGTGAAGAGCAGCGCCAGCACCAGCGCGGCCAGTTGAAATCCAATATTTGCCAAACGGCTATTTTTCATCATCGAAGCCTCACACAGCCTGTTTCTCGGGCCAGCCCCTGCCACCGATCAGTTGACCGAGTTGTTCCACGCTCGTCTGCGCGGCATCCAGCGGTTCGGAGACCTTGCCGCTGAAGAAGACTAGCACACGGTCGCTGTACTGCAACACCTCCTCCAGGTCCGAGGAAATGAAGAGAATGGCAGCGCCCTGACGGCAGCGGTCCTTCAGCTTGCTCCAGATATAAATGACCGATTCAATGTCCAGTCCGCGGGTGGGGTGTTCGATCAACACCAGGGAAAGCGGATCATTCAACAGCGATAGCAACGCCCGCTGCTGGTTTCCGCCCGAAAGCGACTCGACCGTGCTGACCGGCGTGCCCTTGATATTGAAGGACTTGATGCGCTCCTCGGCCAGTTTGCGTCCATACTCGCGGTCGATGAACATGCCCTTTGGCTCCTCGGCCAGGATGAAGTGCTCGGTCAGGGTCAATCCGGGCACGAGACCTTCCTCCAGGCGCGAGGCGGGCAGGAATTCCACGCCGTGATGCTTATACGCATGATAGGGTTTGCCCGTCAGGTCCTGGCCCTTGAGCAGGACGTGCCCCCCCACCGGGCGCATCAGCCCCGCGCAGGCGCGCAGGAATGGGCCCTGTCCGCTGCCTTCCATGCCCGCCAGGCCGATGACCTCGCCCGCATGAACTTCCAGCGACACATCCTTGATCTTTAGGCGCACATCCTCCAACGAGACGTGCTGGAGGGAGAGGATCGCCTCGCCCGGCTTGGCAACCTGCCGCGCACCCAGGGAGATTTCCTTGCCGAACATCATCGCGACCAGTTTCTTCGGGTCGAAGGGTTTCTGCATCTCGCCGATCAGCTTTCCCTGGCGGAGCACGACGGCCTGGTGGCAGAGCGCCTCCACGTCTTCGAGCTTGTGCGACACGAAGATCATGGTCTTGCCCTCGGCTGCCAGCTTGCGCAAGGTGGCGAAGAGTTTCACCTTTTGGCTGGAGCTGATACCCGTCGTCGGCTCATCAAGGATGAGCACGCGGGCGCCCAGCCAGAGCAGGCGCAGAATTTCGAGTTGTTGGCGTTCGCCCACGGTCAGGGCATCCACGTACGAATCCGGGTCAATGGAAAAACCATATTGCTCGGCAAGCAGCTTGAAATCGCGCACGACGACTGCGCGGTTCGGGAACAGGCCGCCTTCGGCGCCGAGGATGAAATTATCGACGATGCGCATCGGCGGGAAGTCCAGCGGGTCCTGATGTAACATGCCAATGCCGTGTTTGATGGCATCGGCGGGCGAGTGAATGATGATCGGCTTGCCGTCCAACAGGATATCCCCACTGTCGGCTTGAATGAAGCCAGAGAGGACCTTCATCAGGGTGCTTTTGCCCGCTCCGTTCTCGCCAAGAATACCCTGGATGGTGCCGGCCGGGATATTCAGGGTGATGTCGTCGTTGGCATGCACTTTCCCAAAATGTTTATGGATGCTGTGGAGTTCGACCTTCATGGGCTATCCTTTTTACAGCAGTAATTTTCCACCGCAGGGCGGAATTTGGGTATGAAACGGGGGAAGGCTGTTCGCCTTCCCCCGTCTGTATAAATGGGTTACGGTTGGACGCTCTGGCCTTCCATGCCTTCGAGCAACTGCGGTAGGTACCAGATTTCCTGGTCGGTGGCGACAATGCCATCGGCGAGGTAAACGGTGCCGTCCTGCAGGTTGATCGGGCCAGTCCACAGGTTCAGGCCGCCCGCGAGGGCCGCGATGAATTCATCGAGGCTGGCGGAAGCTTCAGCGCTGAGGGCGTTGCCCTTGATGAAACCGACCGAGCTGGTATCGACATTGTTGATGTCGGCCCAGTCGGGACCGTTCCATTGGAAGTTGGAGGCGTAGGTGCCGTCAGCGGCAGTGCTGATGGTCTTGAGGTAGGCGGGGCCCCAGTTGAAGTACGGGACGCCCAGGCAGACTTCCTTGCCCTCTTCGCAGGAGCCAATGAAGTCGTACGGCACGGCGAAGACTTCCTTGCCCTCAGCCGCGAATTTCTTGGCTTCGGTCAGACCCTCGGTGGTGTCAATGCCCGAGATGATGACGTCGTAGCCGCTGTTGATGAACTCATCGGCGACCTGGGTGGGATCGGAGGTCACGCCGGGGATGTTGAACCAGAAGCCGATCCAGGTGACTTTGAACTTGAGGTCGGCGGCATCCTTGCCGAGGTACTCGGTCCAGCAGTACTTGGCGCCGAGGTAGGCCGAGGAGGCCAGGCGGCGGGTTTCATCGTTGATCAACGGTCCAAGATAGCCGATCTGGCCGGTCTTGGTGGTGAGAGCGGCAGCGCAGCCAGCCATCATTTTGCCGTATTCCATGCGGCCCATGATGTTGACCATGTTGGGAATGTCCTCTTTGACCTTGCCATCCGCCCAAACCTGGTCGCCGGAGGCCATGATCACCTGGATTTCAGGGTGGGCCTTGGCGAATTCGGTCGAGCTGTCCTTCATGTCATCCGAGTTGAAGATGACCAGTTTCGCACCCTGGGCGACCAGTTCCTCGCCGAGTTGGGCGGGGGTGGTGCCGGGGCGGTCGGCGGGATTGACCTTGTCGATATAGATCATCTTGAAGCCGGCCATTTTCTCGACGTACAGGCCGCCTTCGTAGTGGGCCTGGCTATAGCCGTGGTCATTGTACGGGCCGACCAGCAGCATGCCGAAAACGAACTGCTCGGCAGCGGGTTCGGTGACGGCGGGTTCAGTGGCGGCCGGTTCGGTCGCAGCGGGTTCATTCGCGGCGGGTTCAGTCGCAGCAGGTGGTTCAACGGGAGCGGCAGTGGGGGTGCCGCAGGCAGACAGAACTACCATGAAGATCATGAGCAGTCCCAGGACTTTCAAAACAGTGTGGCGATTCATCAGTTACTCCTCCAGGAAATGGGTGGATTCAATATCGAGCGGACAAGAGGGAATGGGATCACTGTCAGGCGATAAGCCTCCTTTCTACATGCTTGTCTACACAAATTTGCATTGTAACATGAACCACAAACGCCTTCATTGTAGATGCTGACGGTTTTTCAGGCAAGTTGCGATTTCATGGCAGACAACTGAATTTCGTCTTGACTTCCTCCAGGGCGGCAGCCTTCTCCGCGCTGTCGGGAGTCTCCGCTTCGATGCGATCCCACAGCCTGCACAACATCGGGTCGACATACCCCGGCGAAACGCGGTGGGATTGAATCGAATAATTCACGGCATTCGCCCAATCATCGATATGAGCGTACCCTTCGATATAGACAAATCTCTCCGTGGGGTCATTGGGATAATCATCCAGCGCAAAAGCCGTCTGGGCGATTTCGACAACCTGCTCCCAAGCTCCCATCTGACGAGCCAGGTCGGCCCGCTCGAAGTAATAACACCAGCCATGAGTCGGCTCGGGGCCGTAGACCGACGGAACGACCGCCGTCTCCTCAGGCCGTATCCACCCGGCAGAGGAAAGCGCCGCCGCCTCGCGCATCAGGGTATCCTCGGGGATCCAGCGGTTATAGCCATCCAGGATCGGGTCGAGCACGCGCAGACAGGCGGGCGGGGCATAATAAAAGGCCACCACCTGCGACGTGTTCCCGTTGAAAATCCCAGCCAGGTAGTCATAACGGATTGGTAGGCCGGGTTCCAGACCGGCTAGGGAGCCGCCCAGGCGCGTCTTCGGGTAGAACAGAACGTAATCGACCTGCGCGGAGTGATTGTTCGGGGCGTAGACCCAATTCAGCGCCGCGCTCAACGAGTTGTCGGCCTCGAATGCCAACGGTTTTTCGATGATCGGAACAGCGGAATTATCAGGAAAAGTAAGCGCGCGGTCGTTCAGCAAGACCGTCGTCCCAGGCTCCAGGCCGGGCGCGCGCCAAGTCATCTGCCAGAACAGATTCTTCTGGGCCTGCCAGTCGCGGCTGAAATCCAGGCCCCACAAAAGCTGGCGTCCCGCCGCCAGGGCGACCAGCACGGCCAGCAGGGTGTGACGCGCAATCGGCCAGCGGAGCAGTTCGATCAGACCCGCCAGGATGAACGCCACGCCCAGCATCGACGGCAGGGTGGCGCGATTGGCGGGGAAGGCCAGCGCAACGGGCAGGTCGGTCAGCCAGAAGGGCGCACTGGCAAACGGGAGCATGACCAGGCCCAGCGCAACGAACCAGCCCCCCTCCCAGCGTTTGCCTGGATCTTCATCCTGCCTCCACCAAAAAAGCGCCGCCACCGCCCCGAGAACGAGCGCCAGCACACCCGCATACAAGGCAAGCGTGCGCGGACCATGCACCACGGGATTCGGCAACTGGAAGGCCTGTCCCCAGGCCGCAAAGGAGACCGTCCACAGACTGGTCAGGGCCGTCTGGGCCAGGGACGTCAACGTGCCCAACGGGTCGGCCTGCAGGCGCGGCAGCAATCCGATCCCGTAGACCTGGTTGTTGAAGATGAAGAAGCGGGACAAAACCGCAGCGGCGAAAACAGCCAGGTAGGGCGCCCACAAGCCCAGGGTCCGCCGGGTGCGTTGGGACGCAGCGGGGACTTCGTCGCGCAGGGCAATCCAAAGCAGGAGGACGCGGGTCAACTCCAACAGGAAGAAGTACTCCATCATCCACAAGTTGAGCGCCGAGGCAATCAGGCCTGCAGCCATCCAGGCCCGGGATGGGCGCGCGATGGTTTTGAGGGAGCAATATAATGAAAACAGGAATAAGCACAGAACGATGAAAAAATGACTGTAGAGGTAGGCCGCCCATTGGGCGCTGAAGCCCGGGTACACCAGGAACAGCAGGCCGACCGCCAGGGAAAAACTTTTGCGCCGCGGCCACAGCTCGCGGGCAACCAGCCAGGCCAGCACCGCCCCCATCCAGCGCCAGAAGAGCGCGAAGGCCTGCCAGTAGAGCGGGTCCTGCGGGAAAATCCGCGTTGTGACCTGATACAACAGCCCCCACACGGGACGATTGGTGGAAAAATACTGCGCCATCGCCTGCGGCCCAAGCTGATAGCGGATCCACGACATGGGCAGATCGTCCCAGTAAAAGCCCGTCTGGGTCATCACCAGGCCATAGGCAAATACCATCACCGCCGCCAGCAGGAGCGGCGGGGCGTAACGATGATTCAACAGGATGCCCAGGCGTTTTTGCATGATGACCCACTGGAGGGGACCGATGTGTCGGTCCCCTCCAGAATTTAGAGATTACGGAACGATCAACGTACCCGTTTCGCCCTTCAGGGCGCGCCCGATATTCTCGGGGTTGGTAATGAGCGCCTGCTTGCCGCCATTCTCGAGGAACCAGATGATGGCCTGCATCTTCGGGGCCATCGAGCCTTTGGCGAAGTGCGTGCCTTCGGCCAGGTATTGCTTGGCCTCGGCCAGCGTCATCTTGTCGAGCCATTTCTGGTCGGGCTTGCCAAAGTTGATGGCAACCTTCTCGACTGCGGTGGCGATGAGGAACAGATCCGCGCCGATTTCCTGCGCGAGCAGGGAGGAGGCGAAGTCCTTGTCGATCACGGCTGCGGTGCCTTCGAACTCGCCGTTGCCCTTGTCGAGCACGGGAATGCCGCCGCCGCCCACGGTGATGACGGTCACGCCCGCGTTCAACAGAAGCTTGACCGATTCCAGTTCGATGATCCGCTTCGGCAGCGGGGAGGCGACCACACGGCGCCAGCCGCGGCCCGCATCCTCGACCACCGACCAGCCCATATCCCTTTCACGGCGTTTGGCGTCAGCCTCGTCCATGAAGGAACCGATCGGCTTGGTGGGTTTCTGGAAGGCGGGGTCGGCCTTGTCCACCAGCATCTGGGTGATGACGGTGGCTGCGCCCTTGTTGAGGCCGCGCCGGTGATACTCGTTCTGGAGCGCCTGCTGGAATTCATAGCCGATGGCGCCCTGTGAATCCGCGCCGCAGACGTCCAGCGGGACTTCGTGCATGCCCTCAACCTTGGCCGCGATCTCAGAGCGGCGCAGGATGAAACCGACCTGCGGTCCGTTGCCGTGGCCGATGGCCAGGTCCCAGCCCGCTTCGATCATATCCGCGATGTGATGGGCGGTCTCGCGCAGGGCCTGCTCCTGATCCTCGACCGAGACGTTCTTATCGTCCTTGATGATCGAGTTTCCGCCAACGGCGACTACTGCTAATTTTTTGGTCATAAGATCTCCTAGCTCATCGTCAAGGCCATCACGGCCTTCTGTGCGTGCAGACGGTTCTCGGCCTCATCGAACACAACGGAGTTCGGGCCGTCGAGCACCTGGCTGGTCACTTCAACGTCGCGGTCGGCGGGCAGCGGGTGCATATAGATGGCATCCGCCTTTGCGACCTTGAGTTTGGAATCATCCATGATCCAGTTCTTGTAGGAATCCTGGATCTTCTTGCCCTCGGCCTTATCATTGGTGGTCAGCAGCGGACCCCAGGACTTGGCGTAGATCACGTCGGCGTCCTTGCAGGCCTCGGTCATGCCGTCCTTGCTGTCGATGATCTCGAAGTTGGAGCCGTAGATCCTGGCCTGTTCCTTGGCCTGTTCGACGATCTCGGGCATGAGCTTGAATTCGGGCGGATAGGCCAGCGTCACATCCATGCCGAAGCGCGGCATCTGGAGGATGAGCGACTGCGGGACGGAAACCGGCTTGAGGTAGGAAGCGGCATAGGCCCAGGAGACGACGATCTTCTTCTTGCGCAGGTCGCGGCCCTTCTTTTCCATGATGGTCATCAGGTCGGCCAGGCACTGGAAGGGATGATACACGTCGCATTGCATGTTGAGCACAGGCGCGCGGCTGGACTTGGCCACCGCGTTCAGGTAGGCGTTGCCATCGCCAAAATCGCAGTGGCGGATGGCGATGCCGTCGAAATAGCGGCCGAAGATCTCGCCGATCTCGACCGGCGTATCGCCGTGCGAGATCTGGGTGGTGTTGGAATCGATGAACGCGCCGTGACCGCCGAGCTGGGCAATGCCCGCCTCGAAGGAGCCGCGCGTGCGGGTGGAGGAGAAGAAGAACAGCATCGCCAGCACCTTGTCGCGCAGGTAGGCGTGCGGTTCATTCAGGGCGCGTTTGCGCTTGAGATCCCAGGCTACGTCCAGAACGGTTTCGACTTCTTCCTTGGTGAAGTCGAGGTCGCCGATAAAATCGCGACCGCGGAAATTGGTTTGCATAGAAAATCTCCTTTAAGTAATTGATTGGTTATTTTGAACTCGTAGAAGTTCTGCTTCCACGAAATTTCCATCATGCCATTTCAAACGCACCCCCTCGCAAAAACTGATGAGGGGATCGCCCCAGGCGGAATAATCCAGGTCGGGCAGACAGCCAACCACGCCCAATTCCAACACGCCGCCGTGATTGATAGCCAGGGCCGCGCCGCCTTCGGGCAGTTCCTCCATCAAACCCGCGTAATACTTCGCCAGTTTGCGGGCATACTTGCGGGCCGCGCCGCGTTTCTTCACAGCGGAAGCATATCCCGTAAAAGTCTGTGGCCAGGGAACTTCGGCTTCCACATCATCGCCGTAGGTATTCATGAGCTTCTTTTGTTCGTCCACGGCAAAACCCATCGCGAGGGCGGTCTCGAAGGCGCGCGGCAATTTGCTGGTCACCACGCGCTGAAAAGGACCCATCTCCGCGCCGACTTTGCGCGCCAATTCCACGCCCGCCTGGGAGAGGTGGACGCCCGGTTTCGTGCGCATGGTGTGACGGCGGATTTCGAGAGTTTTCATAAGATTTTTTGGAGTGCGGACTTCAGTCCGCCAGACAGTGCAGGCTGAAGCCTGCACTCCAACATTTTTTCAAACGGGAGGCGGCGTCTGCCGCCTCCCCGAATTCATCGAACGGTTATTCCATCGCACCGAGCACGAGCGCCAGCAGGGTCATGCGCATGACCACGCCATTGAAGGCTTCCTGCCAGTAGCGCGACCATTTGGTGATATCCACGTCGGTCGGGATTTCGTCCATGCGCGGCAGCGAGTGCAGCAGGATCGCATCCGATTTGGCCTTGGTGCCCAGCAGTTCGCGGGTGATCTTGTAATTGGCGGGCGTCAGGTTCAATTCACCTGAGCGCTCATCGCGCGACTTGGTGTAATCGGGCTGGACAACCGGCTCGACCAGGATCACGTCCGCTTCAGCGATGGCCTTCTCGACATGATCGACTTCCTTGAAATCGACGCTGAGCTGCTTGAGTTCAGCCTTGAAGTCATCCGTAAGACCCATGTCGGGCGGGGAGACGAAGGTGATCGGGCAATCGAACTGGCTCAGGGCATAACCCAGGGAGTGCATGGTGCGCATGCGCATATCGCCCACCGCCAACCACTTCAGGCCGTCGATGCGGCCCTTCTCGCGCAGCACCGTGTACAGGTCGGTCAGGATCTGGGTCGGATGTTCGCCCCAGCCGTCACCGCCGTTGATGATCGGAATGCTGGCCCACTTCGCGGCTTCGTGCGGCGCGCCCTGTTGGAAGTGGCGCATCACGATCACGTCGCCATAGTACTCCAGCATCTTGACCGTGTCCTTGATCGACTCCTGGTAGAAGTCGCCGGCGCGCGTCATCTTGGCATCCGAGAAGCCGGTGACGTGGCCGCCCAGACGGTGCATGGCGGACTCATGGGCCAGGCGTGTGCGCGTGGAGGGCTGATAGAAGGCCGTAACCAGGGTCTTCTCCTTGAGCATATCCACGTTCTTCCTGGCGCGCGCAATGGGTTCCATCTTCTGGGCCACATCGAACACATGGAAAAACTCGTTGCGCTCGAATTCCTTGAGCGACAAAATGTCACGACCTGCAAAACTACGCATGTGGAAACTCCTTGTATCGAAAATGTTTTATGTAAACAAGTCCGCACGTACCCAGGTATCCAAATTCCGTGTCTACGTGTCTACCTGTTTACTTATTTACCTGTCTACTTTACCTGCTTACCCAGTATGCCCGGCAGCAGCGCATAGAACTCCGCGGCCAGCACCACTTCATCGAGCGGCACGTTTTCGTGACGCATGTGCGCGGTCTTCTCGTCGCCAGGGCCGAAGCCAATGGAGGGGATGCCCGCCTTGCCGGCCCAATAGGTGCCGTTGGTCGAGAAATCCCACGTGTCCAGCTTGCGCTTCTCGCCCCACAACGCCTCGATGGTGCTCTGCCCGGCCAAAGTCAGGGGATGATTGTCCTCGAGCAGCCAGGGCGGGTAGAACTTCGACACGGGAAAGACGAAGCCCGTGTAGGATGGCGCGTCGTAGAACAACTCTTCCACGTGGATCTCTTCCTGCAAATAGTCGGGGATCAGGCCCTTGATCTGCGCGATCACCTCATCGCGCGGCTCGTTCGATGTGATGCGGCGGTCGAGATAGATCGTGAACTGATCGGGCACCGCGTTGAGCGAAGCCGTGCGCGCCTCCACGTCGGTGACTGCAATCGAGGGATAGCCCTGCACCGGGTGATAGCCCATGCCAAAGCGCATGCGCCGATCCAGTTCGCGGATTTGCGTGATGATCGACATCATCTTGTACACGGCGTTATCGCCCAGGTAATGCGAGGCTGCGTGCGCCGACTGACCGTGGGCGGTGATCTTCAATTCGATGCGGCCCTTGTGCCCGCGGTAAACCTGCATCTTGGTCGGCTCGCCGATGACCACGAAGTCGGGCTTCACCTGCGGATCGGCGTCGACGAAGGCGTTGGGCGCGATGCCGTCGCACCACTCTTCCATGTTGCCGAAATAATAGGCGGTGTAACCATCCAGCAGGCCCAGGTCGCGGGCAATGGCCATGCCGTATACCATACCCGGCGTGCTGCCTTTTTCATCGCAGGCGCCGCGCGCGTACAGGAGGCCGTCCTCGACCTTGCCCACGAACGGATCCCAATCCCATTCGCTGGGGTCGCCAACGCCCACGGTGTCGATGTGCGAGTCGAACACGATCACCTTGGGCCCGTTGCCGATGCGGCCGATGGTGTTGCCCATTTGATCGAAGCGTGCCTCGTCGAAGCCCAGTTTTCGCATTTCGGCCTGGATGCGTTCGCCGACATCCTTCAATTGACCGTCCATGCTGGGAATGGCGACGATGTCGAGCATGAACTGGATAATGTTATCGCGATTATCCTGCACTCTTTTCTTGATTTCGTTCACTTCATTCATACAAACACCTCATTGGATTGAATATCTTGGTCTTCCAGGTATGTCCTGCTCAACCTGTAACTAGAGCGATCCCACCCGCCGCACCACGTGAAAATGGAAATAGCCGGGGATGAAATAACTGAACGTGTACGTCAGCACCTTGCCGCTTTTATCGTAGACCTGCGAGTTGAAGTGCAACAGCACGTCGCCGCGCTGGATCTCGAGTGACTTGGCCACCTCGGCCGAGGCGCCGATCGCGCTGATGTTGGCGCGCGCCACGTTCATGGCTTCGCCGCGATGGATCAGATAATCCAGCACCGAGCCGTGGAAGGAGGCCGGCAGGTCGTCGGGGCGAAAGACCTCTTCGGGCAGGGTATCCACCAGGTAGGCCACAGGCCGCCCTTCGGTGCGGACGACGCGCCGCACACGGGTCACGCGCGAAGCCATCGGGATGCCCAGCGCAGTCGCGATTTCCTGGTCCGCATAGAGTCGCTCCACATGCAGGTCGCTGACCGTGACCTCCAGGTTTTGCCGCTGCGCCAGCGTATCGAGGCTTTCGAGCAGTTCCAGGCCGCTGTCCATCACGGGGACTTGTCCCACCACAAAGGTGCCAGCGCCCTGTCGGCGGCGGATGAGCCCCTGCGTCTCGAAGGAACGCATGGCTTCACGCAGCGTGGCGCGTGACACCCCCATTTGACGGGCCAGGTCGGGCTCCGAGGGCAGGCGCTGACCGCCCGGCGTGTGCGCGATCAAAGACGCCAGTTCAGCTTGCAGGCGTTGAAACGGAAAATGTGTCGTCATACGTTCTCCAGTACGGGAACAAACTCGAAGCGGGTCACATCCACCAGCCCCTTGTCTGAGATGCGCAGTTCGGGGATCACCACCAGTCCAAGCAGGCTCAACTGCATGTTTGGGTTATTAAGCGTGCAGCCACACTTGCGGAACCCGGCCAGCACCGTGGCGGCCTTCTTCGCCACCACATCGGCATGCTCCGTCGACATCAACCCGGCAATGCCCAATTCCACCTGGCCGATGATTTTGCCGTTCTTCACCACCACCTGCCCGCCGCCCGCCGCAGCCAGCGCATTGGCCGCCACGGCCATGCACTCCTCGTCGGTGCCCACCACGATCATGTGATGACAGTCGTGGGCCACGGTCGAGCCAATGGCGCATTTTCCCTTGAAGCCAAATCCGCTCACCAGGCCAAGCGTCAGGCCGCCTGTGGCCTTGTGCCGTTCGACCAGCGCCAGCTTGGCGATGTCGTTCTTCACGTCCGCGTGGATTTCGCCTCCGTTGACCGTGACCGGCAGCCTGAGGTGACGATTCGGCGCCTGGTTCTCGATCACGCCGATGACGTTGGCCGTCAGCGTGGAGCCTTCGCCTGATTCCGTTTTCAGGGCAAAATCCGCCGCCTTGAGCGCCCGCTTCAATCGCACCGATTTCGTGATCCAGGCCGGGCGCTTGACCGAGGGCAGTTCCACCTTCCACTTGCCCTTCTCGACAATCACCTGTCCCTTCGCGATCACCAGCTCGGCCTTGAAGTTATCGAGGTCGCTGGCGAGGACGATGTCGGCCCAGCGGCCCGGGGCGATCATGCCCATCTCGCGGGTCAGCCCGAAATGCTCGGCGGTGTTGATGGTCATCATCTGGATGGCGGTCAGCGGAGGCAATCCCTGCTGGACTGCATGACACAGGACGCGGTCCATGTGTCCCTCGCGCACGAGCGTCTCGGCGTGCGAGTCGTCGGTACACAACAGGAAACGGCGGGAATCGATTCCCAACTGCGTGATGGCGCCAACCTGAGAGGCCACATCGTGCCAGGCCGAACCGTAGCGCAGCATGGCCTTCATGCCCTGGCGCACGCGCGCCACCGCATCCTCGGGACGGGTACCCTCGTGATCATCCTCCGCGCCGCCCGCCACATAGCCGTGGAAGGGCAGGCCGAGGTCGGGCGCGGGATAATGCCCGCCGATGGTCTTGTTCGCGGCGTGCGTGCAGGCCATTTCCGCCAGCATCTTGTCGTCGCCGTTCGCCACGCCGGGATAATTCATCATCTCGCCCAGGCCGATGATGCCGGGCCAGGTCATGGCTTCGGCCACTTCCTCGGGACCGAGCGCGGCGCCGGGCGTCTCGAAGCCGGGCGCGGACGGCACGCAGGAAGGCATCTGCACCCACACGTGGATCGGTTGTTTGGCGGCTTCATCCACCATGAACTTGACGCCCTTGAGGCCGAAGATGTTGGCGATCTCGTGCGGGTCGACAAACATGCCCGTGGTGCCATGCGCGGCCGCCGCGCGGACGAATTCCGTCACCGTCAGCATGCCCGACTCGACGTGCATGTGCCCGTCCAGTAGGCCCGGGACAAGATAGCGTCCCCTGGCCTCGATCACCTGCGTGCCCTTGCCGATGGTGTGTCTGGCATCGGAGCCGACGAAGGCGATATGACCGTCCTTGACGGCGACGTCCGTGTTGGGGATGATCTCGCCCGATTGCACGCTGACCCACTGTCCCTGGCGGATGACCAGATCGGCGGGGACGCGGCCCATGGCCACATCGACGAGCGCGCGGGTGAGTTTAACGGTTTTTGGCATGGAAACTCCGTTGGTAATTGGTAAGTAGTTATGGGCGGTTCTGGATTTCGGTCTGCGCTCGGGCAACCAGTTCATTCCACAAGTTGAACGTTCTTTCACCGAGGTTCTGTGCTTCTTTCGAGACAATATCCATATCGATTTTCAGGTCACTGAAACCGCTCAACGAAAACACCAGCATGTTGTAAATATCCGTTGGGTGCTTGCTAGATTGGCCTTCCTTCCAGGCCTTTAACTTTCCGGTGACAATATCCGTCGGCTGGGCACACCAGGCATCGAAGGCGTTTCCATCGGTGTCGCTAAACGTCCTGCGAACACGTCTCTCAAAAGCCACATCGTAACCAGGCTCTCTGGTCAGGGGAACTAGGTCAGCTTTTACGCCTTCTTCCGTGTCGATGATGTTGAACATAATGCCCAGCTGGACCGAATTCCGCATCATTTCAGGGTCGGCGTAATATCTGGGGAGCGGGAACTTAGAGGAAAGCTTCACGAAATCATCGTCCTGCAAGTCGACCAAAATGTCCACATCGAACGTGGCGCGGCTGACGCCAAAGACCAGACCCGCAAAGGCTCCCACGATCATGTACGGAGCCTCGATCTCATCCAGGGATTTGACCACGCGAATGTAAAAATCGATGGCGCTCATTTTTGGCCCATATGGACAGGCGTCAGGTAAGCCAACACTTTCATATTGATGGCCGACATGGATAATTCTGGGTAACGTTGCAAAAAGGTTCCGCGCAAACCTGCCATGGCAAACCTCTGGGCTTGCAAGGCCGGGGAGATTCTACGCTCGGGCGGCAGGTTGGCAAGCAATTTCATCTGAACCCAATCGATTGGGTCCAAACCTCGGACGATTTCGCGGACATCCATTTCCTGCTCGGACATTCGTTATCCTGCCAACAACCTCTTGGCGGCTTTATTGTGCTTCTCAATCAGCTTGCCTTCGTCGACGGTGACCAGCTGGCCGTTCTTGACGATGAACTTGCCGCCAACCACGGTGTAATCCACGCGGACGGGCTGGCAGAAGACCACCGCCGAGACGGGGTCATGCACCGCGCCGCCCGTATAGTCGAGGCGGTTCAGGTTGATGGCAAAGAAGTCGGCGCATTTGCCGTGTTCGAGCGAGCCGATATCCTTGCGTCCGACCACGGCCGCGCCGCCGCGGGTGCCCAGGTACAGGGCGTCGCGGGCGGTCATCAGTTTGCGGTTGGGATCCTTCGAGAGCGAGTAACCCGTGATGCCCTCGCGCACACGCGATAACAGCATGGCCTGCCTCACTTCGGCCAGCAAATGCGAGCCGTCGTTGGAGGCGGAGCCATCCACGCCCAGGCCGACGTTGACGCCCGCCTTGCGGTATTCCTTGATGGGCGCGATGCCCGAGGCCAGGCGCATATTCGAGGTGGGACAGTGGGCCACGCCGCAGTGATGCTCGGCAAAGACCTTGATCTCTTCGTCGTTGACCCAGACCGAGTGCGCAAACCAGACATCGTCACCGACCCAGTCCACTTCCTGCATGTAGCCGACCGGGCGATGACCGAACATCTGCATGCAGAATTGTTCCTCATCCTCGGTCTCGGCCAGGTGGGTGTGGAGATGCACGCCGTATTTGCGCGCCAGTTTCGCCGATTCGCGCATCAGGTCGCTGGTGACGCTGAAGGGCGAGCACGGGGCCAGCACGATCTGGGTCATGGCGCCCAGCTTGGCGTCGTGATACTCCTCGATCAGGCGCTGGGAATCCTTGAGGATGGCGCCCTCGCTGTCCACAACGGAATCAGGCGGTAGTCCGCCCTTGGATTCGCCCAGGCTCATCGAGCCGCGCGAGGCTTGCAGGCGCAGGCCCACTTGCAGGGCGGCGGCGATCTCATCATCCAGTTTGGAGCCGTTGGGGAAGAGATAGAGGTGATCCGAGGCGGTGGTGCAGCCCGAAAGCGCCAGTTCCGAGAGCGCGGTCTGGGTCGAGACGAAGATGTCTTCGCCGTTCATGCGCGCCCAGATCGGATAGAGGGTCTTGAGCCAGTTGAACAGGTTGGCGTCCTGCGCGGCCGGGACGGCGCGCGTAAGGGTCTGGTAGAAATGATGATGGGTGTTGACCAGCCCAGGCAGGACGATGTGACCCTGAAGATCCAGGACTTCATCGGCGGTCTTGGGCAATTCGCTCATCGGGCCGACCTCTTCGATCAGGCCGTTGCGAATAAAGAGACCACCGTCGGGGATCTCCCGCTGGTGGTCGTCCATGGTGACAATATAGGCGTTTTTTATGAGGAGGGTGGGCATATTGGAGGCTTTTCGTCTGATTTATGTCTAGTTGTCTGACAACTTCAAGTATAGCGAAAAAGGGAAAGGATGTCAAATGACTTTTGTTATGCTATCTGATATGAAAAATGGATTCGTCTTTTGTCCAACTCCATTTTGGGTTTGAAAGTCGGGAAACGTTTTTGGCTCATGTGTAGAGGCTGCCAAATTGGCATTCCCGTTTCTCACGGGAAGCGCAAACCCCAGCCGCGGATTACACGGATACGCGCAGGTATGTTTTGGGTCATCCGCGAAAATCCGTGGCAAAAAAACCACCACAATACCTGCCCGTCTGCGGACGGAATGTGTGTTAGACTGAATACGTAGTGAGTAATTGGATCACTGCCATACCCTGGCCGCCGACCCTCTTATTGGGTTGCGGTCATTTTTATTTCCGGCCGAGCCGGAGAAAGCAGTACAAAATGGATATTCGCGTTTATGTAGGAAACCTGGCCAAGTCGACCACTCAGGACGACATCAACACCCTGTTCGCACAGGCTGGAACTGTCTCTTCAGTCGACCTCGTCATGGACAAGGGCACCAAGCAATCGAAGGGCTTCGCCTTCGTGTCCATGGCCTCCCAGCCTGAGGCGGACAAGGCCATCGAGATGTTCAACTCTTATTCCCTGGCCGACAATACCCTCAAGGTCAACATCGCCAAGCCGCGCGTTGAACACGCGTAACCAATAACGGACCGCTCAGAGGCCCCCGTCTCCTCCATGGAGATGGGGGCTTTTCGTTATCGATCCTGTTATCGATCCTTGACAGCCGCTATCATGGCTGATAAACTCGCCCTCGTTCGACCCATTCTCACAAATCTCACGAAAGGAGACGCGTCGTTTTATGTCAAAGTCAGCATCGGTGCTTGTTGCGAATCAATTCATGGGCGCGTCTCTGCACAGCAGTTAAGCCAGTCTTTCGGTTTTAATCCGCTGCCACGGACGTTCCCATGTCCGTGGCGTTTTGTTTAACGGCCGCGTCCTTCGCTGCACACCGAATCGGTCAGCGGGGAAGCCGCTTGCTTTCACTCACTGCCACGGAAGTTCCGTGGCAGTTTTTGTTTATACAGCAGAGATCGACGGAAGCAGAGCTTCCGATTCCAAACCAACCCGCAAAGGAGCATTGCATGTTAGCCCAAGTAGAACAAGTCTCTTCCCATCGAGGCCCATTTTCTGTCCGTGCGCAGGCACGTGGACAGGTTTCACCTTTTATCGAAACGATTGACGCTCTGCGGAGCGCTTTAATAGGAATATCCGATCATGTACACCAACGAACCCAACGACCTCGGCGTCGTTTTTCGAAAAACCCTTGGACATTACACAGTCCATACCCACGGACGAGACATCGACTGCGAACTCTCGTCCCGCATCCATAAACAACTCATCTACCCCAGCGCCGATCCCAGCTCCCTGCGGCACAGAGTCATGTCCGTGCGCGAGATCGACCACGTCGACCCTGTCGCCATCGGCGACCAGGTGCGCTTCGTGGAGGCAGGCGCGGGGCGCGGCCTGATCGTCGAGATCCTGCCGCGCCGCACCCGCCTGTCGCGCGCGATGCCCGTCCCAGGTCAGCGTGTTTTCGAGCAGGTCATCGTCTCGAACGCCGACCAGGTCGTGACCGTCTTCGCCGCCGCCCATCCCACCCCCAAGTGGGGTCTGCTGGACCGTTATCTGGTCACCGCTGAAGCGGCTGGATTGCCGTCCCTGATCGTCATCACCAAAACCGACCTGGCGGCCCAAAACCCCGATCTCGAAGCGGACCTGGAGACCTATCGGCGCATTGGCTACACGATATTGCAGATTAGTTCCGTGACAGGCGAGGGGATTCCCGAACTCATACAGGCCCTGCGCGGAAAAACGTCCGTGCTGGTCGGCAAATCGGGCGTGGGCAAAACCTCCCTGCTGAATGCGCTCCAGCCCGAGTTGGGGCTGCGCGTGAAAGCCGTCGGCCAGGGCGACGTGGGCAAGGGACGCCACACCACCAGTCACCTGCAAATGTTCGAGCTCGATTTCGGCGGCCATCTGGTGGATACACCCGGCATGCGCGAGTTCGGCCTGTGGAACATCGCCCCCGAGGATTTGGCTTATCTCTTCCCCGAGCTGTCGGCCCGCGTCGGCCGCTGTAAATTCGGCCTGGGCTGCCGTCACGACCACGAACCCGGCTGCGCCATCCGCCAGGCGGTGACGGCGGGAGAAGTCAGTCCCTACCGCTACAAGAGTTACCTCAACCTGCGGAGCGAGCTATGAGAGCGCCCCGCCCCACCTTCGGCGATTTCCGCTGCGCCCATTGCGGCGGATGGGTTTCAAGCCTGTCCCTGCTCTCGGGCGTGCAAAACCGCAACCATTGTCCGTACTGCCTGTGGTCCTGCCACCTGGACCTGTTCGCGGCAGGCGACCGCCTCTCGGCCTGCAAAGCACCGATGAGGCCGCTCGGCCTGACCCTCAAACGGAACCGCAACAAGTACCAGGCCGGCCCGGGCGGAGAGTTGATGCTGATCCACGAATGCGAGGATTGCCGCGCGCTCTCCATCAACCGCATCGCCGCCGACGATGACCTCGAAACGATCCTGTCGATTTTCCAGGCCTCGCTGCGCGGCGGCCCGAGCCTCCAGGCGCAGATGACCTCCCAGGGCATCCTGCCGCTGACGAAGGAGCACGCCCCCATCGTCCACGCCCGCCTGTTTGGGCAATATGCGCAGGCGCCCGTGATGGGATGACGCTGCCTGCCAACAGGCGCTGGTCGAGTGGTCAGCGCCTGTTCGTGGGAGCAAGCCGGAAGCGGCATGGAATTCTTGCACCAGCGCCGGGCAAACATGCTACAATGGTTTTGTACGAATGTCGCACATCAAGTGGGGGCTCTTTGGTTGTGCTCTGTACCGCGATTGTTCCATAGGAGTTAAAAATGAAGAGAAGGAATCCCCTGCTGGCCGGCCTATTTAACGTTCTGGTGCCCGGGTCGAGCCACCTCTATGTGGACAACAACTGGTTGAAATTCATCCAGTTCTTTATCGGCGGCGCCTTTGCTATTACCGTGGCGGTTGTGATCGGCAACAATATCCAAAGATTGGCCGAGTACACCCTGCCGCAGGGCATCTGCACAGGCAGCCTGCTGCTGGTCATCTTCGCGCTTCTGTTCTACAACGGAATGCAAGCCGCCCGCGCCCGCAACAGTCAAACCGACAGCGCCGCCTATTACAAATCCAGGCGGCTCGTCTCGAACGATGACATGGCCACCAGGATGGAAAAACTCCTCAAAAAGCGCACTGAAGGTTTGATCTCGAAGGAACAGTACGACTCTGAAAAAACCGAGATCGAGACGAAAGAGTAGAACTGTGGCACGCCCGGCGCATGTCGCTGTTGAATCCGCTGCCTGATTTTGCTATACTCTTCTTGTGAGCGCACTCACCAACGAGGCCTTCCTGGAACAGGTCATCCGCAGCCAACGGAAGGCCATTCGTTTTTATTTAATTTTTGCGGGCGGACTGGTGCTTTTGGGGGTGATCGTCCTCGTCGCAGCCTTCCTTTCCCCTCTCTGGTTCATCACAGGCACCCCGATCATCGCGGACGTGTTCAAGGGCTTGTTCGGCGTGGGCGGCGCCTTCGTCACCTCCCTGAGCGCGTTCCAGATCAAGGAAGTCCTGAATCGCATGGAAAAGATCCAGGCCTTCGAGACCATCAAAACGCAAATGAGCGGCTTGAAGGCAAGTCCCAGGGGAAAAAATGCCGAGACCCAGAAACGTCTCGAAGAACTGATGTGGAAAATCGTCGAAAAGGCGGCCTTGAGTTAGGACCCAAGCATGGACACACCCGAGGAACAAATCGAGACCCTGGCCAGAAATATCGAACACCGCGAACTGCTTGCGCGACGGCGGGCCTGGCTGTTGTCACTGGTGCCGCTGGTATTTGCGGGCCTGCTGCTCGCGTACACCGTCTGGCAGGTGGCTGGGGCGAAACTGGAACTGGCCCAGACCGAGGCGCAGCTCTCCAACACAAGCTCCCAATTGGATACAGTGGAGTCGAATTTGACCAGCCTGCAATCCCAACTGCCCACCGCGCAGGCCGCCCTGACGCAGGTCGGAGAGCAACTGACGCAATCCCAGTCGGCGCTGGAGACCGCCCAGCAGGAGTTGGACCTGTCCCAGTCGGCGCTGGCCACGGCCCAGGTGGATTTGGATTCGGCGCGCGCATTTATCCGTAAAGCCTGTCCCATCAATGTAGAAGCGATCAAGGAGTTCATGAATCAGGAGACGCCCGCGGTCGAGATGCTGCGTTTCCTGCTGGTGATGCAGGAGGATAATATTCGCTGGAATCCCGGGGGCTTCTCGCCCGAGGAGGGTTTTGATTCCCCCGACTTCGCCCTGTATGCGCTTCAAAACTTCGGTTTCCTGACAGACTACGGCCGCGGGTCCCGTCCCTGGAATATCCTGCGGCCCGCCTCCAGCCTCATGGATGGGGACATCGTGTACTACGACAGCGGCTATACCATGTTCTATTACAACCTGCCGGTCAGTTATGGCAGTTCCGACACCAGGGAGTGCGTGATCGGCATGACGCCGCTCGGCATCCAGGCCCAATTGATCGATTTTGCAGAAAGTCCAGATTACCTAAAAGCACCCTACAATCCATAACCCATACAAGGAGGTTGACATGACCAAGAAACCGGGTGTGATCGCGATTTTGACAGGCGGGGGCGATGTGCCGGGCTTGAATCCGGCCATTCGGGCGGTGACCATCCGCGCCCTCAGGGAGGGCTACCGCGTCATCGGCATTCGGCGCGGCTGGGCGGGGCTGGTGGACGTCACCCGCGACAAGGGGGCCGACAATTCGAATAATTACCAGGAATTGACCGAAGAGATCGTCAACCGCTCGGGACGCACCGGGGGCACCTTCCTGCACACGTCCCGCACCAACCCCAGCAACGTCAAAAAGTCCGCCGTCCCCCAGCACCTGCAGGAAAAGTTTGGCGCGGACCGCAACGACCTGACCGTCGAGGTGCTGAAAAATCTCGACTTCCTGAACGTGGATTACCTGATCCCCATCGGCGGGGATGACACGCTCAGCTACGGCGTGCGTCTGTATCGCGAGGGCGTGAAGGTCATCGCCATCCCCAAGACCATGGACAACGACGTGCCTGGCACCGATTACTGCATCGGCTTCAGCACCTGCGTCACCCGCACCATTGCGTTGACCAACAGCCTGCGCACCATCGCAGGCTCGCACGAACGCTTCCTGGTGCTGGAGGTCTTCGGGCGCTACGCGGGCTTCACCGCCATGCTGCCCACCCTGGCGGGCGCGGCCAATCGCTGCGTCATCCCCGAATATAAGTTCGACATCGAACACCTGACCGACCTGATGAGCAAGGACCGCCTGCGCAACCCCAGCCGTTACTCGATTGTGCTGGTCTCGGAAGGCGCCACCTTCGAAGGCGGCGACATCATGTTCGAAGGGCAGACCACCGACGCGTTTGGGCACGCCAAATTGGGCGGCATCGGAGACGTGGTTGCCTCGGCCATGAAGGAACTCTCGCCCAAATACAACGGCGGCAAGACCGTGGATGTGGTCAACCAGAAACTCGGTTACATGGTGCGCGGCGGCGACCCCGACGCCATCGACTCCATCGTGCCGATGGCCTTCGGCAACCTGGCCCTCGACCTGATCCTCAAGGGCATCCACGGACGGCTGGTCGTGCTCAAGAACGGCCGCTACGACAACCTGCCGCTGGATGTGGTCACGGCCACCAAGAAACTGGTCAATATCCAACGCTCCTACGATACCGACCGCTACCGCCCCAAATACGAGAACTTCGAGATGAAGCCGCTGTTCATCATGACCAGCGAAGGATAACCTGCCCCTCCCTGCCCTCCCCCAAATATTTGGGGGAGGGCTTTTGTGGCATAATGCGGGGATTATCGATTTATCAGGAGCAAGACATGGAATCCATCCAGGAACTATTTCGGATCGGCATCGGCCCGTCCAGCAGTCACACCATGGGGCCGCGCCGCGCGGCGGAACTTTTCCGCGAGCGCAACCCATCCGCGGCGTCGTTTCGCGTGAAGCTGTACGGGAGCCTGGCCGCCACGGGCCGCGGCCACCTGACAGACGCGGCCATCAAGAGCGCCCTCGTCCCGCTCCCGCTCGAAATCATCTGGAAGCCCGAAAGGGTGCTGCCCCTGCATCCCAACGGAATGCGCTTCGAGGCCCTGTCCGCCGATGGGAGGACGCTGGCGCGCTGGGAGGTGTACAGCGTGGGCGGCGGCGCCCTGCGCGACAAGGACAGTCCGCCCGACCGACAGGACCTTTACGACCTGACAACCATGCGCCTGATCCTGGAACAATGCAAGCAAACAGGTCAGGCCCTGTGGGAATACGTGGAATCCCGCGAAGGCCCCGAGCTTTGGGAGCACCTGCGCGAGGTATGGACGGTCATGCAGGCGGCCATCGAACGCGGCCTGCACGCGGAAGGCGTCCTGCCGGGCGGCCTGGGACTGGCGCGCAAATCCTGGGCCTTCTACCGCAAGGCCAGCCTGTCGGGTCCCGTGCTGCAACGGGCTGGACTGGTCTCGGCCTACGCGCTGGCCGTCTCGGAGGAAAACGCCAGCGGCGGGAGGATCGTCACCGCGCCGACCTGCGGGTCGAGCGGGATCGTGCCTGCGGTCATGAGATACCTGCAGGAGGTGCTGAACTGCTCCGACGAAGCCGTCCTACGCGCGCTGGCCACGGCGGGCTTGATCGGCAACCTGGCCAAGCAAAACGCCTCCATTTCGGGCGCGGAGGTGGGCTGCCAGGGCGAGGTGGGCGTGGCCTGCGCGATGGCGGCGGGCGCGGCAGCCCAACTGCTGGGAGGCACCGCCCGTCAGATCGAGTACGCCGCCGAGATGGGCCTCGAACACAACCTCGGGCTGACGTGTGATCCCGTGGCGGGGTTGGTGCAGATTCCCTGCATCGAACGCAATGCCTTCGCCGCCGCCCAGGCGCTGGCCTGCGCCGATTACGCGCTCTTCACCGACGGCAGTCACCGCATCTCATACGATGACGTGGTGGCCGTGATGCGCGAGACGGGACATGCCCTGCCCTCGCTCTACCGCGAGACCTCCGGGGGCGGATTGGCCGCCGCCTATCAGCGCCGCCGCAACAGGAAGCTGGCCGCCGCCAATCTGGCCACTCCGCCGGTTGATCCCGCTCCGACCAATGGCGGATAACCTTTGACAAATATTCGCTGTACACTATCGCTGTTCATTTGAGTCCAGAAGTGCCACTTCTGGACTTTGCCCATTGTCCGCAAGGAGAACTTGCGGACTCCATTCAAGCGGAGTCACCATGCCCGAAACCATGCGTTTATTGAAATGTCCCGCCTGCGGAGGTCCGCTCGAACCGCCGCGCGGCGAAGCCACCATGAAATGCACCTACTGCGGCAACGCGGTGGTGATCCCCGAAAGCCTGAGAGCCGCTCCCGAAACGGCGGCCAGCCCCCAGGTCAGCATTTTTTCGGGGGTCGACATGAATGCCATGGTCGGCTACGGCGCGCAGTGGAGCGAAGTCGTCCAGCTCGCGCAAAGCGGCAGGCAGGCGGAAGCGGTCCAGAAATACATGGCGCTGACGGGCAACACGGAATCCTCGGCTCGCTACATGGTGGACAACCTCTCTGGCACGCAGCTCTACGACACTCTGACAGGCGGCCAGGCCGTGCAACAAATATATGCCCCGTACATGAACATGGCCGCCGAAACGGTCAAGGCCACCACGCGCTGGTCACTGTGGCTGGGCTGCGGCATCACCGCCGTCACCCTGTGCATCATCCTGGTCACAGTCGTTCCCGCCCTGATCGGCGTGTTCGCCAGCATCTGGGCCAGCCTGCCATAACACACTCCATCCCTTCGATGATTCAAAGGAACTTCATGCGCATCCCGATCCTCCTGCTTACGGCCCTGATTCTATTGCTGGCGGCCTGCGCTCCCGCGCCGACTCCGCTGCCCGATCCCGCCACCCTGACGCCTGCCCCCACTGAAACGTTGACTCCCGTCCCGCCGCTCCCCAGCCTGACCTTCACCGTGCCCCCCAGCCCGACCTTCACTCCCCCGCCCACCTTCACGCCCATCCCCACCGTGGAAAGTCTCAAGGCCAGCGTCACCGCGGACTTGTTGAGTTGCCGCTACGGGCCTGGCTCCGAGTATCTCTACCTGTACGGCTTTCGCAGCGGGGCGAACATCGAACTGATCGGCCGCACGGACGGCAACGACTGGGTCTACGTGGCAGGGAAAAACCCGTGCTGGGTCAAGGATGATTTCATCTCCATCGACGGCGATCCGCAGGCCCTGCCTGTCGTCTACCCTGGCATCGCGGACCTACCCAAGTCACCATACTACCCGCCCACCACCATTCTGAGCGCCACGCGGACGGGGAACACTGTCAGCGTGAAGTGGCTCGACATCCCGCTGCGCCCAGGCGACGAGGAGGATGAGTCGATGCTGCACTACATCATCGAGGTCTGGCACTGTGAAGGCGGCCAGTACATCTTCAGTCCCTTGGCCACCAACGAACTGGAGATCAGCTTCGTGGATGAGGCGGGCTGTTCCCAGCCCTCGTTTGGGCGCATCTTTGTACAGGAAAAGCACGGTTTCGCCGGGCCAACCGAGATTCCCTGGCCGTAATTCGTCCAAACTTCCTAACGCTCCAACCCTTGTTGTAAAAAGGCTGCCCGTTCGAGGCGGCCTTTTGTTTTATTGGTTCATTGGTATTTGGTAGGGCTCCCGACATTTCACCACGGAGAACACAGAGTTCACTGAGAAAAACCTCTAAAAAACCTCCGTGTGCTCCCCAGCACCTGCGGATCCGGGCAGGTGTGTGGTGGCAAGGGTTTTTACCCCACTCAAAACCAGAGAGCCGTTTTATTTTTGTCGGCCAACGAATGGCCAAATGTTAGCCAACGGTTAGGCAGGAAGACGGGACGAGATATACAATTCATAACAAGACAAGAGCAGTCCGATTTTACAGATTTTCAACAAATTTTCAGTTCCGATTTCAGGAATATTCTCTTATTATTAATATTTTCAATTTACATATTGACATTTATAAAATTAAGTTGTAATATAGGCCATGAAATTCAACTAAATAATTAATAAAATAAAACTCGACTTTCGTTTTATTGAAGAAGAAAGGAATTCCCATGTCAGACATTGCAATCCAGGCCCACCAACTGATCAAGAAATTCCCCGCCCGCGGTGACAGCGGCAACGATAAGAAGCCCGCAGGCGAATCCGCCCCAGCCAAAAAGCGCAGTTTCTGGCCCTTTGGCAAGCGCGCGCCCAAATCCATGTTTACCGCCGTCAACGGCGTGGATCTCGAAATCCAGCGCGGTGAGATATTCGGCCTACTCGGCCCGAATGGCGCAGGCAAATCCACCACCATCCGCATGTTGTGCACCCTGCTCGAACCCACCAGCGGCACGGCCAGGGTCAACGGTTACGACGTGGTCACGCAGTCCAACCAGGTGCGGCGCAACCTGGGCACCGTGCTGGCGGGCGAGCGCAGCATCTACTGGAAGCTGAGCGGCCGCGAGAACCTGCAATACTTCGCTGCGCTGTATCACATCCCGCCCACCGTCGCCAAGAAACGTGTGGAGGAATTGATCGAGCGCATAGAGATCAAGGACCGCGCCAACGAACTGGTCGAGAAATACTCGACGGGCATGCGCCAGCGCATCGCCATCGCCAAGGCGCTGCTGGCCCGTCCGCCCATTTTGCTGCTGGATGAACCCACCCTTGGCCTGGATCCGCAGGCGGCACGCAACCTGCGCGAGCTAATCGCCCAACTCAAGCAGGAAGGCCACACCATCCTATTGACCACGCATTATATGGAAGAGGCCGACCAACTCTCGGACCGCATCGGCATCATCGACACGGGCAAGGTCATCGCGCTGGATACGCCCGAAGGCCTCAAGCGCCGCATCGACCAGAAGGAAGTCATCCGCCTGGAACTGACAGGCTGGCACGCCGACCTGGGCGACAAGCTGAAAGGCATCGCAGGCATCGAGTCGCTCACCAGCCACCAGAAGGGCGAAGCCGACCTGTGGGAGGTCAACATGCAAGCCCAGAACAGCCGTCACGCCCTGCCGCGCATCGTCGAGAGCATCAGCGGCAACGGCACGCGCCTGGTCAACATGAATATCGTCAAGCCCTCGCTGGAGGATGTCTTCATCCACCTGACGGGCAAGGCTCTGCGCGATTAAACGGAGGCAGGCATGAGATCCGCAACGTTCGTCCCCGCCTCGCTGGGGCACACCACACCCCTGAACGGATTGCGCGCCCTGTGGGCCGTCGTCCGCCGCGAATGGATGATCTTCATCCGCTACCCCTCGTGGGTCGTCTCCCTGTTCATCTGGCCGATCATCTTCCCGATGGGCTACATCCTCACCGCACGCGCCCTCTCAGGCGTGGACGGCAGCGGCCTGGCGCAATTCAAACTCAACACTGGGCTGACCGAGTACGTCGGCTACATGGCGGTCGGCACGATGATCTGGATGTGGCAGAACGTGGTGCTGTGGAACGTGGGCGGCGCCCTGCGCAACGAACAGATGCGCGGCACGCTCGAGTCGAACTGGCTCTCCCCCACCTGGCGCTTTGCCTACCTGCTCGGGGCCAGCGTCCCGCAGCTGGTGTCGATGTTGAGCATGCTGGCCGTCTCGGGTTTTGAATACGCCTTCATCTTCGGCGTGAAATTCAATGGCAGCCTGTGGCTGACCATGCTGGTGGTGTTGGCCGCGATCCCCTCCGTGTATGGACTGGGCTTTGCCTTCGCCAGCCTGGTCATCACCATGAAGGAATCGAACGCCTTTGTTTTCCTGGTACGCGGCATCGTGATGGTCTTCTGCGGCGTAACCTATCCGCTGGCGATCCAGCCGCAGTGGATGCAGAACGTGGCCGAATGGCTGCCGCAGACCTACATCATCCATGCCGTGCGGAGCGCCGCCCTGAGCACGGAAGGCTTCCAGGGCATTGCCTATGACCTGCAAATGCTGCTCATCTTCGGCGTCTTCTGGCTGACCCTGGGCATGCTCGTCTTCGCCTGGATGGAACGCCGCGCCCGCCAGACGGGTGCGATCGGACAGTATTGATTTTTCCGCGCTGAGCGGAGGGTCGAGCGCTCGTCGAGACCCGCAGTCGAAGCGCTGTATTTTACAAGGAACAAGTGATGCAAACTTTATCTGAACCCACGCTCGTCTCCCACCTGCTTGCGCTGTTCGCGCTGATTCGCAAGGACTGGAAACAGTACTGGCGCTATCCGCTCAACGCCATCTCCTCCGTCTTTCACCCGCTGGTATGGATCGCGCCCGTCTACTTCATGGGGCTGGCGTTCAGCGCCAACGGCAAGGCCGAGGGCTTCGCCCAATACAGCGGCACCACCGACTTCATGTCCTTCATCCTGCTGGGCACTGTGCTGGAAAACTTCATCAACGCGGTCTTCTGGGGCATGGGCTACGCCCTGAAAAACGACATGGACTCGGGCGTGATGGAATCCAACTGGCTGACGCCCATTCCGCGCCTGCTGATTCTGATCGGTCACTCAGTGACGAATCTCATCGTCACAGCCATCACCTCGGCCAGCATGCTGCTCTTCGGCGGGCTGATCTTCGGCTTTCATCCCACAGGTGACATACTGGCGGCCTTCCTGCCCATCATCCCAATGATGCTGGGATTGTACGGCTTCGGCTTCGCCTTCGCGGCCCTGGTCATGCTGATGCGTGAAGCCAATGCGATGGTGGATATGAGCAGCTTCCTGGTGCAGATCTTCTCGGGCGCGAACTTCCCCGTTAACGCCCTGCCGCGCTACCTGCTGCCCGTGGCCCTGGCCCTGCCGCTCACCTACGGCCTGGACAGCGTCCGCGCGCGGCTGATCGGCACCACCCCGCTCCTGCCGCTCAACACGGAAATGGTTCTGCTGGTCGTCTTCATGTTCGTCATGCTGTGGATCGGCACGTGGTCCTTCCGCGCGCTGGAACGCAGGGTGCGCGTGTTGGGCACGCTGGGACAGCACTAAAATTTGTTGTAGCGCAAATTGGCAATTTGCGCTACAGAACTCCCCAGCCCAGGCCTGTTCATTTCAGAACACGCGTGCTATGATGAGCATTCCCACGAAAGGTTTATCATGATTCGCAAAATAGTCGACTGGCTGGCTACATTCATAAATAACTTCATCAAAAGCGTTCACGACTTTCCCCACAAGTTCTGGTTCGTGGTCGCCGTCTCCTTCATCGACCGCGTCGGCGGGACAATGTTGTTCCCGTTCTTCACCCTGTACATCACCCAGAAATTCAACGTCGGCATGACCGAGGCGGGTATGGTGCTGGGGACATTCTCGCTCTTCGGCATGTTCGGCAGCGTGATCGGGGGCGCGCTGACCGACCGCCTGGGACGCCGCCGCCTGATCCTGTTCGGGCTGGTCTTCAGCGCGGTCAGCACCCTGGCGCTGGGTTCCGTCAACGAGTTTGCCGTCCTCTACCCGCTGGCCATGTTCATCGGGCTGCTGTCCGACGTGGCGGGTCCCGCCCACTCGGCCATGATCGCCGACATCCTGCCCGAGAACAAACGACAGGAGGGCTTCGGCATCCTGCGCGTGGTCGCTAACATGGCCTGGATGATCGGCCCCATTATCGGCGGATACCTGGCCAACCGCTCGTACTTTGCGCTATTCGTCATCGACGCGATCATCAGCTGCATCGTGGCGCTGCTGTTCTACCTTTTCATGCCCGAGACCAAGCCGCAGGCTCAGGATCTGCCACACGCAGAGGCCCAACACGAGAGCATGCTCCAGACCTTCATCGGCTACTTCAAAGTGCTGCGCGACGGGCCGTACGTGGCCTTTCTGGGCGCTTCCATCCTGATGGGCCTGGTCTACCAGCAGATGTATAATTCACTGTCCTATTATCTGCTCACAAACCACGGCATCCAGCCTTCGGGATACGGTTTCCTGATGACCACCAGCGCCATCACGGTGGTGCTCTTCCAGTTCCTGGTGACGTTCCTGATCAAGAAGCGACCGCCCTTCCTGACCATGGCGGTCGGCGTATTGTTCTACGTGATCGGCTTCTCGATGTTCGGGTTCGTCACGGCCTATTGGCTGTTCGTTTCGGCCATCGTGGTCATCACCATCGGCGAGATGATCATCATGCCGATCAGTTCGGCGCTGACGGCCAACTTCGCCCCCGAAGACATGCGCGGCCGCTACATGGCCCTGTATGGACTTTCGTGGGGACTGCCCGCCATCGTCGGCCCGACCGCTGCCGGCCTGATCCTGGACGGCCCCACTCCGAACCTGCTCTGGTACCTCGGCGGCGCGCTGACCCTGGTCTCGGCGGCCAGCTTCTACCTCCTGCACCTGACGATTGGAAAGCAGGAGCGCTTCATCCCGCGCAACGACGAGGGAGAGGCCCTGCCCGCAGCGACCGATTAGCCGTCTGAAACACGTTCGCAGACTGAAGTCTGCGCTCCATGAAAAACGTCCCGCCTTTCAGCGGGACGTTTTTTATTTTAGTGGTGATGTCCGTCTTCGTGGACGTGACCGTGTTCGACTTCCTCGGCAGTGGGCTCACGCAGGCCGACCACCTTGACCTTGAACTTCAGTTCCGCGCCCGCCAGGGGGTGGTTGAAATCGAGGCGCACCACGTCGGTTTCGACGCTGTCGATGCGGGCGTAACGGGCGTTGCCCTCGTCGTCGCTGACGCTCAACTCGAGGCCTTCCTCCAGCTCCATGTCCTCGGGGAATTCCTTGCGCGGCACTTCCAGGAAGGCTTCCTCGTCGAATTCGCCGTAGCCGTCCTCGGGGGAGACGGTCACTTCCTTTTCGTCGCCGATCTTCATATCCAGCATCTCACGTTCCAGGCCGGGGATGATGTTCCCGGAACCCGCCAGGAATTGCAGCGGTCCCTGGCCGTCGGAAGTATCCAGGATCTCACCGTCGACCCACAGGGTGTATTCCATCGAAACCACCTGGCCATTGGCAACCTTATTTTCGCTCATCGATCATCCTTTCCAAGATAGGGAACTTCCCTGAATATAAAAAAAAACAACCCGCCTTTCGGCGGGTTTAGTGCCGAGGGGGAGATTTGGACTCCCGACCAAGGGCTTATGAGTCCCCTGCTCTACCACTGAGCTACCTCGGCGTTTTGGCTAGAGCGCCGCAAATATACTATGGGATAATACATTTGTCAACGGCGCAAGTCTTGAGGGTTATGGCTTTCTGAAAATCCACTTTGTGTCGCCCTCCCGACGGCGCTTCTGGAATACCCAAGGTATAATTCACGCACAAGGAACTGGCATGAAGATCCTCGTCCTCAACAACGACCCGGCGGAACGCTCGATCATTTTGCAGGTCATCCAGGCTAAAAATCACGAAATGCTCGCCTGCGGGAGCAGTCTGGCTGCCTGGGAATATCTGCGGGCGGGACAGGCGCGTTTTCTGATCGCCGACCGCACCAATTCCGACATGGACGAGAAACGCCTGATCGAACGCATCCGTTCGGGGGAGCTGCCTGGCCCGGTGTACGTTTTGCTGGTCACGAGCCGCGCCTACGATCCCGAGCGGCAGGCGGCCCGCGCCGACGATCACCTCTTCAAGCCCATCTCGGCCCTCGACCTGAAGTCCCGCATCACCATCGGGGAGCGCATCATGAGCCTGGGCGAGGACCTGACGCAGGCCAGGGATCAGTTGGAGAGCCTGGCCCTCTACGATCCGCTGACCAATCTCTTCAACCAAAAAGCCTTCCTCAACACGGCCCAGGGGGAGATGGAACGCGCCCGCCGCAACCAGTCCCCGTTGAGCCTGATCATGCTGGACATCGACAATTTCGCGGCGCTGAACGAGCGTCACGGCTGGAGCATCGGCGACGAGGTGCTCAAGCTGGTGGCGCGCATCATCCGCGAGAAGAGCCGTCCCTATGACTGCCTAGGCCGCTGGCAGGGCGACGAGTTTATTTCGGTCTTGCCCGGCGTGATCGGGGCGGACGCCGAAAAGGTGGCCGAGCGCATCATCAAGGGCGTGCGTTCGATCTTCATCACGGCTGGGCAGGACGGGCCGCCGGTCAGCGTGGAGATGAGCGCGGGCGTGGCGACCCTGTTCCACGTCAACCCATCCACGGACCTGGCCAGTTTGGTGGGCCAGGCGCGGGCTGCCATGCTGCGCGCCCGCGAGGAGGGCGGGAATCAGGTATTCCTGGCGTACCTGTAAAGCGGGTCAGAGCACGAATTGCAGGATCAGCAGAGCGCCCAGGCCGGCCAGGATGGTCAGCAAGGTGTTGCGGGTGAACCAGGCGACCAGGACGGCCACCAGCCCGGCCAGCAGGCGTTCGTTGGCCAGGTCGAGGGCCAGCCGCCCCTCCTGGATAAGCAGTTCGGGGAAGACGATGGCCGACAGCACAGCCGGGGGGACGTAGTGCAGGGCGCGCCGCAGGGTCTGCGGGACCTCGAAGCGGCCGAAGAGGTAGATGAACGAGAAGCGCATCCCAAACGTGATCAAGCCACCCAACAACATGATCAGCCAGATGTTCATTTGCGTCCCTCCAATACGGTGCCGACCAGGATACCCGTCAGCGCGGCCAGGATCAGGCCGAGCTTGAAGGGCAGGCCGTAGGCCAGGAGGGCGACCAGTCCCGCGCTGAGCGCCGCCGCGATGGCGGGTCGATTCTTCAGGGCGGGCATGACCAGGGCGATGAAGGTCAGGGGCAGGGCGAAATCCAGCGGCCAGCTTTGCGGCAGGGAGGCGCCCAGGAAGATGCCCAGGCCGGTGCTGACCTGCCAGGTGCTCCACAGAGCCAGTCCCGCGCCGAACAGGAACCAGTGTCCCAGCGGGGTGACGCCCTCGCGCTCGAATTTCAGGGCGGTGGGGGCATAGGCTTCGTCGGTCAGCAGGTAGGCAAGCAGCACCTTCCAGCGGACAGGCAGATCCTTCAGATAGGGGGCCAGCGAGGCGCTGTAGAGCATGTGCCGCAGGTTGACCACGGCAATCGTCAGCACGATGACCAGGCCCGGGGCGGCGTCGTGGATCAACTGCGCCGCGATGAACTGCGAGGAACCCGCGAAGACGATGGACGACATCATCTGCGATGCGGCCAGGCTCAGGCCGGCGTTCAGGGCCAGCGCGCCATAGATCATCCCAAACGGGAAGACGCCCACCAGCAGCGGAAACTCGGCGCGCACCCCCGCCCAAAATATGTCGATCTTTTCATTCATGACACCTCTCCAATGAGGGGCTATTTTACCCTCAGTGGGCGGGCTGGACAGGATTTTTGGTTAAGCAAAAAATATGGGTATTCTGATTTCTATTGCACATATTGTTCATGGGATAACCCCACATACTTCAAAAATGCCTCAGGTCGGTCTATAAGCCGCATTCTGTCCAGCGGATTGCTCCGCCTGTGCAGTCATCTCTCTGGGCGGCGCGTCGCCGCTCCGCTCGATGCAGCCTACCCGGAGCTGGCCAACCCCACTCAAGGGGATGGCACGTGTGGAGGCGAGCAGCCTCCCATCGTCCACAGACGAAATCGCTCCTGCTTGGCCTTGCTCCCGGCGGGGGTTACCTGGCCGCGCGCATTACTGCGCGCGCCGGTGGTCTCTTACACCACCTTTTCACCATCACACCTCCGCCCGAAAGCGGGAGGTGCTGTTTGTTTCTGTGGCCCTCATCCGGCAGGTTCACGCCTCTCGGCGGCTTCCCCGCCCCGGGTGCTATCCGACGCCGTGCTCTATGGAGTGCGGACTTTCCTCGATCCCGTAAACACAGGACCGCGACTGCCCGACCAACCTGAGGCGCCTTCATCATACCCGCTGGGGGCGGGTGCGTCAACCTCGCCGGACGGGAAGAGCCTCAACACGAAGGGCACGAAGTGCGAAGGCGATAACCCGAAGCAATCTCCCGTTTTTTGTCAAAATGAGGTTGCCATGCCGCTCAAGAACAAAGGCGGCGGCTCACAACGACAGGATTTTGATTGGATGTACGGCGGCAAATCCTTCCCTGCAACCTGCGGCTTTGCGTTACGCCCCGGCTGGATGCGGCAAGCCGGCAACTGCGCCCCGCTCCGTCCGCCCAACCTTGCGGAAATAACGGAAAAGCCGGCAAAGTCATTTGTTGGTTTGGGCAAAAAGACATTAAAATAGGAGGGTAACTCGTATTCCGAGGAGAACCCGTGAGCCACGTACCAGGGAAATACATCATCGGCCTGACCGGCAATATCGCCACCGGCAAAAGCGTCGTGCGCAGAATGCTCGAGCATCTGGGCGCTTACACCATCGACGCCGACGCCCTCTCGCACCGCGCCATCGCGAAGGGCGCGCCCGGCTACCAACCTGTCATCAAGGAATTCGGCAGGTGGTTGGTGGACAAGGAGGGCGAGATCGACCGTTCCAAGCTGGGACGGCTCGTCTTCAGCGATTCGGAGGCGCTCAGCCAGTTGGAGGACATCGTCCACCCGCTGGTGCGGCAGGCCACCGGCATGTTGATCCAGCGCGCGCACCAGAAGGTGATCGTGATCGAGGCGATCAAGCTGCTCGAAAGCGACCTGCGGCTGTTGTGCGATACGATCTGGGTGACCGACTCCACGCAGGAGATCCAGGTGGAGCGCCTGACCCGCAAGCGCGGCCTGACCCGCGACGAGGCCTACCAGCGCATCATGTCGCAGTCGGCCCAGCAGGAAAAGATCGCCGCGGCCAACGTGGTCATCCGCAACGGCGGCTCCTACGAGGACCTGTGGAAGCAGGTCACAACGAACTGGAAGAAGCTCTCCCCCACGGGCGACACCATCCCCGTGGTGCAGCGGATCGCGACGGGCAAACTCGAGATCCAGCGCGGACGTCCGCGCGACTCGAAATCCATCGCCGAGCTGCTCAACCGCCTGAGCAACGGCCGTCACGCCATGACGGCCGAGGACGTGATGGCGGGCTTCGGCGACAAGGCCTACATGCTGCTGCGGCGGGGCGGACGCCTGGTGGGTGTGGCCGGCTGGCAGGTGGAAAACCTGGTGGCCCGCACCACCGACGTATACCTCGACGAGGACCTCGACCCGCAGCAGGGACTCGAAGGCCTGATCGGCGAAGTGGAACGCGCCTCGCGCGACCTGCAATGCGAAGCCTCGTTGATCTTCCTGCCCGAGGATATAGGCGCCCACACCGAAATCTGGGCGAAGCTCGGATACGACCGCCGCACCCCCGAGACACTGGGCGTGCAGGCCTGGCAGGACGCCGCGTTCGAATCGATGCCGGTCAACGGCGGCCCGCTGTACTTCAAGCAATTACGCCAGGACCGTGTCCTGCGGCCCATTTAGCGTTTGTCCACAGGATCACCCCTGGAAGCGGCTCCCGGCGACGCGTCGCCGGCTTCCAGGTTCATCGCAAGCGGCGGCTGGAACACTAGTATCTCGACAAGTTAAAGATGTAGGGCAAATTGCCAATTTGCCAGGCGCAATTTAGCAAATTGCGCTACAACTTCATCTGGCAGCGGTACTAACATTTCCAGCCCTTTCGCCGGGAAGCGGGCTTAAGGGGGCAGGGAATTCGGTTCAGCCGGGTTCCGCGCGCCAGGGTCCGCTTTCCCGCCCACCTTAAACCGTGACTGAATTTCTCAATAACCTCCTGTTCATCTTCCAACGCCTGAGCTGGCTGAGCGCCGTCGACCTGCTATTGGTGACGCTCATCTTCTTCGGCCTGCTGTATTCGCTGCGCGATACGCAGGCGATGGTGCTTTTCCGCGGAATGATCCTGCTGGTGGTGGTGATCGTGCTGTTCACCTCGCTGGTCGACCTGCCGGCCTTCTCGTGGCTGGTCTCCAGCGCGCTGCCGGCCCTGCTGCTCTCGATCCCGGTCATCTTTGCACCCGAGATCCGCCGCACGCTCGAACGCCTGGGGCGGGCCGGCGCAATCTGGCCGATGATCGACAGAAGCGCGACCGTGGAGATCGAACAGGCGATCCGCGCGGTGGTGAGCGCCTCGGCGCGGCTTTCGGCCCGCCAGCACGGCGCGTTAATCGTGCTCCAGCGGCTGGACAGCCTGAATGAATTCGTCAACAGCGGGGTGAAGATGGACGCGCAGGTCACGCCCGAATTATTGTTGCAGGTCTTCTATCCCAACACGCCCCTGCACGACGGAGCGGCCATCCTGGCGGGGGGGCGCCTGGTGGCGGCGGCCTGCGTCATGCCGTTGTCGTCCAGCGGCATCCTCAACCGCTCACCCGAACGCCAGATGGGCCTGCGTCACCGCGCGGCGCTGGGCATCTCGGAGGTGAGCGATGCGGTGGCCGTGGTGGTCTCGGAGGAGACCGGCTCGATCTCGATCGCGCACTCGGGGCGCATGATCCGCCGCCTCGACCCCGAGCGGCTGGAGAACATCCTGATCGCCTTCTTCCGCCCGAGCCGAAAGCCCGGAGAGGGCAGTTGGTTCGAGCGCTTCATCCCGAACCTGCCCAAACGCAGGGACGAGTGACCTCATGAGCAAAGAAACTTTGCGCGCCATCGGCACGAACCTGAAGACCCTGCTGTGGGCCGTGATCCTGGCGCTGGCCGTGTGGGTGGCGGCTGTCACCGCCGCCGACCCGGACGAGGAGCGCACCCTGCCCGCCCCGATCCAGGTGGAGGTGGTGGGACAGGATTCGGGCCTGGTCATCAGCAGCGAGTATCCCAAACAGGTGGCGGTCAGCCTGCGGGCGCCGGTCTCGGTCTGGGAACGTCTCGACAACGACCCGGCCAGCGTGCGCGCGATCCTCGATCTCTCAGGCTTGAGCAGCGGCGAACACGCCGTGAACATCCAGGTGCAGGTCAATGAACGCCCGGTGAAGATCGTTTCGGTCACGCCTGCGAACGTGACGTTGTTTCTCGAACCCGTGGCTACGCGCACAGTAGCCGTTGAATTGAGCATTGCGGGGCAGCCAGCCACCGGCTACCAGAGCGGCGAGCCCAGCCTCGATCCGCTGCAGGTGGTTGTGGCAGGCCCCGAGTCGCTGGTGAACACCGTGACCCGCGCGCGCATCGCCATCAACCTGGACGGATTGCGCGAGGCCATCGGCCGCTCCATCCCTGTCGACCTGTTGAATGAAAATGGACAGGTGGTGCGCGGGCTGAGCGTCTCGCCACAGGAGGTGCAGGTCAACCTGGCCATCACCCAGCAGGGCGGCTACCGCGACCTGGCGGTCAAGGTGACTGTGCAGGGACAGGTGGCGAGCGGCTACCGCCTGACCGACATCTCTGTCTTTCCGCCGGTTGTTACGGTATACTCGTCCGACCCGAACGTGGTGCTGGAACTGCCCGGCGTGGTGGAGACACTGCCGCTCGACCTGCAGAACGCCAGCGAGGATATTGCCACCCGCCTCGATTTGAACCTGCCGCAGGGCGTTTCGGTGGTGGGCGAACAGACCGTCATGATCCTGGCGGGCATCTCGCCCATCGAGAGCAGCCTGACCCTTTCGAATGAACTCGTGCAGGTGGTGGGGTTGCCGCCGGGGCTGACGGCCCAGGTACTGCCGCCCACGGTGGACGTGATCGTCTCAGGCCCCCTGCCCCTGCTGGATACGCTCACGCGCCAGGACATCCGCGTGACGGTCGACCTGAGCGGGCTGGAAGTTGGCACCCACCAACTGACGCCCAAAGTGGAGATACTGATCGCCGACGTGATCGTGGAGACGATCCTGCCGGGCACGGTGGAAGTGACCCTGAGCCCCGCCCAGACGCCCAACCCAAACCTGCCCCCCACGCCCACGCCGACGCCCACACCCACGCCGCAATCCTCGCTGCTGGGTTGGGAGGCCCACCCCGCCAGCCCATTCCCGCCGCGAAGACCCACCCGCGCAGTTGTGATCCCATAGAAAGACTTGATTGAGAAACCCATGAGCAAACCGATTGTCGCCCTGCTGGGGCGCCCCAATGTAGGCAAGAGCACTCTTTTCAACCGTCTCGTCGGCGAACGTATGGCCATCGTGGACGACACACCCGGCACCACCCGTGACCGCCTGTTCGGCGATTCGGAGTGGAACGGGCGCGCCTTCACCATCGTGGATACGGGCGGCATCGACCCGACCCACGGCGGCAAGACTCCGCTTTCGACCGGTTCGGCCGATTTCATCCAGGAGATCCGCGCGCAGGCGCTGGCCGCGCTCGAAGATGCCGACGCCGTGCTGCTGCTGACCGACGGCGACAGCGGCGTAACCTCCCCCGACCGCGAGGTAGCCGAGATCCTGCGCCGCGCGCAAAAGAAGCTGCCCGATGGCAGGTTCTGGCCGCCGATCTTCCTGGTGGTCAACAAATGCGAGAACGAGGAACGCCGCCTGCAGGCGCCCGAATTCTACGAGCTGGGGCTGGGCGACCCGTATCCCATCTCGGCCCTGCACGGCACCGGGACCGGCGACATCCTGGACGCAATGGTGCAGGCCTTCCCGCCCCTGGTCAACGAAGAGCAGGATGACTCGGTCAAGATCGCCATCGTCGGCAAGCCGAATGCGGGCAAGTCCAGCCTGCTCAACAAGCTGGTCGGCAAGGAGCGGGCCATCGTCAGCCCCATCGCCGGCACGACGCGCGACTCGGTCGACTCGAAGATCGTCTTCGACGGGGTGGAGGTGACGCTGATCGACACGGCGGGCATCCGTCGGCGCGGAAGGATCGAGCCGGGCGTGGAGCAGTTCAGCGTGCTGCGCTCGTTCAAATCCATCGAGCGGGCCGACGTGGCCATCCTGATGATCGACGCGACGACGGGCATCACCTCGCAGGATGCGCACATCGCGGGCTTCATTTTGGAGGAGTGGAAATCGTGCGTGGTGCTGGTCAATAAATGGGACGCCATCGAGAAGGACAACTACACGATGGAGGAGTACACCCGGAAGATTCAGAATGAGCTGAATTTCATGGATTTCGTGCCGATCCTGTTCATCTCGGCCAAGACCGGCCAGCGCGTGGACCAGGTGATGCCGATGGCCCTGCGTGTGCAGGAGGAACGCCTGGCGCGCCTGACGACCTCGAAGATCAACCAGATCATCCACAGCGCACAGGACCTGCATCCGCACCCGTCGCATGCGGGGCGCGTGGTCAAGATGTATTACGGCACCCAGGTGCGCAGCGATCCGCCGACCTTCATGATCTACGTCAACGATCCGTCGATGGTACATTTTAGTTACATCCGTTTCATCGAGAACAAGATCCGCGAGGAGTACAGTTTCCTCGGCACGCCGATCCGCATCGTGTTGAAGGGCAGGCGCGATTAAAACAGTAAAGCAAGCCTTGCAGGCTTGCTCTACAAATTTCAACGGAGTCCGCAAGTTCTACTTGCGGACTTTTGTTTTGTGTTGATTACTACCTCGACAAGTTATGTCTGCGGGCAATTTACCAGGCGCAATTTGGCAAATTGCGCTACAACTGCACCTGGCAACCGTAACTACCTTCGCCAGGATGGCGCGTACCAATCGGTGTCCAGTGAAAGACCGGGGGCTTCGAGGATGTGGCTTTCCAGCGTCTCAAGGTCGACCACGAACAGGTGTCCGCCGGTCGGCGTGTCGTTCTCTTCGACCAGCAGGTACCTGCCGTCTGGTGAGAAGACGATGCGCCCGACGGTAATGCCTTCGTAGACCAGGGTCAGGTTGCGGCCGTCGCGTCCCACGATGTACACATCCGCGGCGGGAGTGCCGTCTGCGTAGCTGGCATAGACGAAGGCCACACGCGCGGCATCCGGCGACCAGACGATGGGATAGATTGTACCGCCCGAGAAGGTCGCCAGGTCCACGGGATTGGCAGCGTCCGGCTCGATCAGCTTCAGGATATGCTTCTGGCTGTCGTAATCGTAGTCATCGTACGCCAGGTAGGCCCCGTCCTGCGACGGGATGAAGTTGGCCTTGGTCACCAGCGTCTCGAACAGCGGACGGGCGGTCCCATCCGCGGCGCGCACGAGGTAGACCGTGCCCTCCCGGCCCAGCAGGGCTGAATGTACGAGGATATTTTCCGTGATCCAGCCATCCATGATGTAGGGACGCGCGTCGGCGGGCAGGCTGTCACTGGCGGTCAGGTTCCTCAACTCGGTGCCGTCGGGATGCACCACGTACACATCCTCACCGCCCAACCCATCCTGGACGCGGAACGCGATCCACGTGCCGTCGGGCGACCAGAAGGGCGGGTCGATGTAGGGGAACTGGGCCAGCGCTGTCCACGTATTCGCAGCGGGATCGTACAGAAAGACCTTCTGCGGCGAGCCGTTTAGATTGTCGGGATAGGCGAAGGCCGCGTATTTTCCATCCGGTGACCAGGATAACGGGTAGAGGGTGAAATTGAACGCGAACGGCACCTGGATGGTCTCCAAGGGCGGGCAGGCGGCCAGGCCGGCGACGCAGGACCCGGGCAGGCGCACAAGCTGGGGTGTCGGGCCTGCCTGATGCGGCAGGGTGAAGAAGTACAAGTCGCCCAGGGTATCCGTCCCCTGCGGAACGACCGGCCCCGCTTCGATCGGGGTCAGCGCCATACCGTTGATGTCTGCAAAGCGCGGCATTTCGGCCGGCGCGCTGAACAACGCAGGATCCAGGGCCACGTCGAAGGCGATCTGGTTGACGGTCATCTCGCTCTCGATCACTTCCCCCCCGCCCTTGGCAAAATCCTGTTTCTTGAACAGGACGCCTGTCTGCAGATCCAGCCAGGCGCGGAAGGATGGGAATTGCGCCGCGGCATAGGTCCACTCGACCACCAGCACCGTGCGCCCCAGGAGGGTCTCGATGCCGACCGGCTTGAATGTCCCCTGATTTTGCGCGAAATCAGAGGGGAAGGCCAGTTGGGCGAGCGGTTCGCCGATCTGCCCCCAGAGCGGATTTGGGTAAGCCACGCCAACTTCCTGCGGGACATTTTGAGGCGGAACATATTGAGGCGGGTCGATCATGGGGGCCATCGCATAAGTCTGGGTGGTGCCCGTGGCCCGATCCATCACCAGGATGGTCGCTCCGTCCGAGGCCCTGAAGACGGCCGCCTCACCATCCACAGGTCCGCTGAGCGTGCGGAAACGGAAATTCATCTGGTCGATCCAGACCTGTTGGCGCATCACGTGGGCCTGGTTGAAGTCCGCTTCGTAGTAAAAGACCGTGCCGTCCATGAAGAGGGTCTGCCATCGGGTGGCGCTGGTGAGCATGGCCTGCTGAATTTGCTCGGAAGTCGACTCCATGGAAAGGAGCGGCGTCTCGGTGGCGGCAGGCGGCAGGTCGAGCGGCAGGTCGGTGACGGGCGCTTCGGTGGCCTCGAACCCAACCTCGAGCGTGCCGCAGGAGGAGAGGAGCAAGGCCAGCAAAAGGGTGCAAAGAAGGATTTTTCTCATGGGTACTCCATCAATTTTATTGTACGGCAAACCGCCGCTAATAGGCTCCGACGACCGTCCAGGGATTCGCCCCGTCGCTCACCCAGTGCAGCCAAAGCACCAGGCCCCATTTGCCGTGGTCGATGAATATGTCCGCATCGCCGCCCGTCTGATATTTTTGGTAGCGTCCCTGGAAGGCAGCCTGGGGTTCATACGCCCATCCCAGCCGGCGACGGACTTCGGTGTTCTCGCGCCAGACCTTGCCGATCGCATCCACAGGCTGGTAGCGGTCGGTCGGCGGCATAATGGCCAGGTCGCTGGACATCTGCCCGTCCCCCCAGCCATCGACGAAAGTCTCCCAGTCGCCATCGTTGTAAATGACAAAGAGGGTGCCGTATCTGGGCTTGGGATCGGCCGGGTCGGCGGCCAGGCGAATGACTCGTCCGCCTTCGAAGTCCTGACCGAACGCATCCAGGGTCACGACCTCCGCGGGACAGTTGTAGCCCAGGCTGAGGTCATCGTATTCGAAGGTGAAGAACCAGCTGTTCGAGCACACCACGTCGGGGAAGGGCGTGAAGGGCGTGACGGTCACGCGCGCGCTGAAATCGGGACTGGTGGTCTGGTTGACCAACTCCGCGCCATGCAACTGATAGCTGAAGGTCTGCTCGATGCTCGGGCCTATCATGGGGTCGTTCGGGCCATGCACCACCATGTCCAGCACGATCAGCCCGTTCTCGATGGCAATCGAGCGGACGATCACGCGGTCGCCCAGGTAGGTGGAGGAAATGTTATACGGCATGCCGTTTTGGTTGAGGACCGCCGCCAGTTCGAGGAAGTGTCCCGTGCCGCCCATCTGGCTTTCGAGGATCACCGCGGCATCCGGTTGGCCGTCCCCGTTGAGGTCGCCATACGCATAGCGATTCGACAGGCCGATGTACCAGGCGCTGTCCGACTCTTCGGGCAGGTGGGGCAGGGAATGAACTCCATTCTCCAAGCGGAAATCGGCCTGGTCGGCCGCCAATACGACGCTGTGGTATTCGGCATTCGCCAGCAGGTCAAAGGTCATGGCCAGGGGGGGCGGGAGCGGCGTGAAGGAGGGCGTTAGATAAGGCGTGGGCGTTTCCGTCGCCGCAGCCGGAGCGGTCGGCGTCCCCGTCGGGATGAGGGGCGTGGAGGTAATCAGGCTGATTTCCAGCCTGCCGCAGGAGGCCAGGAACAGGCTGGACAGGATCAGAAGTGCGATAATTTTTTTCACGTTTTTCTCCAGGGGAGTTTTTCGGCCAGTATTTAACGAACGCGGTGACGCGGAAGACCGGTGTTTCGGCGGGCATATCTCCCGCAGCAGGCATCACATACAGAGTGGAACTTTTTCGCTCCATGTTCCTTTGATTTCCACGGGATGTCTTTTTATACAACGGAAATCTGATGGGAGTCAGCCCTGACGGTAAACCAAAGCGGGGACACGGTCAACTCCTCCATCTTTCCCAGGCGGAAGCGCAATTGGGTGCGGGCGCGCGCCAGGCGGCTCTTGACCGTGCCAGTGGGCACTCCCAGAATTTGAGCGGCCTCCTCGTAGGCATACCCTTCCACATCCACCAGCACCACCACGGCGCGATACAGGGAAGGCAGCGCCTGTAAAGCCGACTGGAGGGTGCGCTCCAATTCCGAGGTCTCCACCAGGTATTCCGTGGAGGGAGTGGAATCGGGCAGCCACTCCAACAGGTCGAATTCCTGGCCGTCTGCCGTGACAACCTCGAAGGACTGGGTGGGACGGCGCGATTTGCGGCGGATCTCGTCGTAACACATGTTGACGGTGATGCGCATCAGCCAGCCTCGGAAACTTCCATTGCGGAAGTCCGCGAAGTGCTGGTATGCGGAGATCAGCGCATTCTGCACCGCGTCCGCGGCGGCATCCTCGTCAGAGAGGATGCGGTAGGCGACGTTGAACAACAGGTTTTGATATAGCAGGATCAAGCCGTTGAAGGCGTTCAGGTCGCCGCTTTTGGCAGAGAGGAGGAGGGTTTGTTCATCATCCATATCCTATTTATACTTTCCCCATGTTACAAGGCTGTCCCGGCGATGTCACAATTTTGTAACCGCCGAATTCGGCGCCCAAACAATCACGCTCTTATATTCGCGCGCTCAAAGGCGTACACAAAGGCTTCAGAAATTTGAAAATCGAGCCTGTCCCGCAGGTCGATCCCACAAGGCTTGTTGCACTGGGAACAGGTCACACACGGCAACAGGATGCTCACCGAAAAGGGCGGGTAGTCTGAGAATTCCAATCGATACGACACCTCCACAGGCGAGCACAGCGTGGGATTCAACTCTGCACCACAGCCGGAACAGAAGTATTTTTTGCGAAGCCACCCCTTTTTAATGGCCAGGATTTTTTCCTGCCAAAATATTTGCTCCATTAACCAAACCCCAAATTCAGGATCGACAAATTGCAACGAAAGGTCTTCGTTCTCTTGAAAGGTGGCCCCGCTGAGCGTAATTTTGACATCGCCCTCTGAGCCAGTTATGTGCGCTTGTTGGATGAGTTTTTTCGTCATAATGTCCTTTCGGGTCATCAATGCGTGGCGCTGGCTTGAAGGTGAAGGTTTTCGACTGGCTGGGACTGCATCCCAATCATTTCCTGATCGGCAGGCGCATGGAAAAGACCGTGCCGCGCGGGCTGTCCTGGCTGCTCCTGACCCCCAATTCCCCGCCGTGCAGGGTGACGATGCGATGCACAAGCGCCAGTCCCAGGCCGCTGCCTTCCACGCCGCGCGCGTTGGTGCCGCGATACAACTCTTCGAAGACCTTGCCCAAATCCTCGGGCGGGATGCCCATGCCCGAGTCAGCCACCTCGATAACGATGGCCCGCCCCTCGACGCGCGCCCGCAATTCCACCGATTCTTCGGCGGACGTGAACTTGAGCGCATTATCGAGCAGGTTGTACACGCCCAGGCCGAGCAGGTCGCGGTCGCCGGTCACGGTGGGCATGGGCCACGGCACGCGCGAGATCAACAATTCCACCTTGCGATTCCCGTAGGCGGGCACCAGCGCCACCGCCTCGACCATATCATTGAGCAACTGCGGCACGTCCACCGCCAGCATCTCCAGCGGGCGTTCTTCGAGATCGGATAGTTTGCGCAGGTCGGCCAGCAGGCGGCTCAGGCGTTCAGCGGCGCGGGAGGCATTCTCGGCGGCACGTTCCTGTTCCTCCGCAGCGCGCGCCTCGCGCAGGTTGACCAGCGCGGTGCGCAGCCCGGTCAGCGGATTCTTGATCTCGTGATCCAGGCGGCGGATGAACTGGCGGCGGCTCTCGCGATTCTCCCGCCCGACCTGTTCCATCCACAGGTCGGCTTCGCGGCCCTTGCGCGCGGCGCCCAGGTGACCCGCTCCCAGCAGAAGGGAGAGGAAGGCTCCCGCCAGGAAGAGCGCCATGCCCACATCGACTTTGAAAACAAGAACGGGCACGGGTGCGAAAAAAGCCTGCGCCAGGGCGGAGGCCAGGAAGCCAAGCAGACCCGGCAGCAGGATGACGAGTGCGGCGCGAAATTTCATCAGATGCTATTCCCCTCTGACCGGCGCGATAAAGCGATAGCCTTCGGCGGGTACGGTTTCGATGTAGCGCGGCTCGGCCGGGTCATCGTCCAGCGCGCGGCGCAGTTCGGCCATGCGCGTGTCCACGGTGCGCGTACCGGCCGGGTATTCCCAGCCCCAGACCGTTTCCAGCAGGCGCTCGCGCGAGACGGCCTCATCGGGATGGGTCATCAGGTATTCCAGCACGGACAGGGCCTTGGGCGTCAGGTCGAGCTGTTTGCCTTTCAAGGAAGCGCGGCGCGCGCGGCGGTCCAGGCTGAGGTCCCCTGCCGATAACAGCCAGGCCGCCGAAAGGGAGCGCTCGCCCGGTTTGGCCCGCCGCAGCACCGCGCGGATGCGGGCCAGCAGTTCGTGCGGGTCGAAGGGTTTGTTAATGTAATCGTCCGCGCCTTCCTCGAGGGCCAGAGCGCGCTCGGACGACTCCCCCACCTGGGTCAACAGGATGGTGGGAGTCCACGTGTTCGCGCGGCGCAGGCGGCGCAGGGCCTCACGCCCGTCCATGCGCGGCATGAGCACGTCGAGAATGATCAGGTCGGGGCGGTGCGATTGGGCCTTCTCCAGGGCCGAGGCGCCATCCGATACCACCAATACATGGAAGCCGGCGCGTTCGAGGAAGGGCGCCAGGCTGTCGGCAATGGTCGGGTCGTCGTCGGCAAGCAGGAGCAGGGGGCGGTCGCGGTTCATGGCAGGCCTTGAAAAAAGGCCCGGTCGCAAGGACCAGGCCTTCGTGGTGGAATGGAAGGGGGCGGGCGACGGCTTACGGGGCCGTGGTGTTGGTGGGAGTCGGGCTGGGCGTCTCGGAGGGTACAGGCAGGGTGGGAGACGGTGTCTCGGTGGGGGGCGGCAAGGGAGACGGCGTGCCTGTCAGCGGCAGGGTCGGGGTGGCGGTCGGCGGCGGAACGGTCACCGAGGTCACAACACCCTGGATCATCGGGGCGCCCCACAGCGCGCGGTCGCCGGTCGGCGAGCCCGTGGCCAGCACCGTCAGGATGAACTTGACGTTCTGCCCAACCAGCGGGGAAAGGTCGACGTTGGCTTCATAGACCTGGCCCTCGTATTTTTCGACGAAAGCCCACAGGGTCTGGATGGCGCCGCTGCCGATCTGGTAATCGAGGCGGAAGACCACGTAGCAGGAGGTCGCGCCGTGTTCACAACCCACGGTCGCGCGGAAGCGCTCACCGGCCTTGACGGTGTAGGGCGGATAGAAACCCTGGATGTAGCCGTTGTTGACGTTTTGCGGCACGGTCAACAGGCCGGGCTGCCCGCTGGTGACGCCGGTCTCGAGCTTGGGATTGCTGAGCTTCATCACGAAGCCCCTGGCGTCGCCCTCGGAACCCGGGCAGGGAAGCTGGCCCGAGCCGCTGTACCAGACCGCCGAGCAGGCGTTGGCCGAAAAGTCATAGGAGGAGCCTGCAATCGGCGTGGAGGGCGGAACGGAGGTGCCCGGGGTGGTTACCGTACTCGAGACCTTGATCTCGACCCACCAGGACTTGGTTCCGTTGGTGCCAATGCCGAAGGGCACGCCGCTGGCGTTCTTGAACTTCCAGTAGCCGCGGTAGGTGCCGGCCGTGGTCGGCGAGGTCAGGTTGATGGTAATGTCCACGGTCTGGCCGGGGGCCACGTTGGTGGGCATGGCGGCGGTATCGGGGCCGCCCATCTTTTCGCCGCTGTCGAACATCAGGCTGTAGCCGGTCGTCCAGGTGCAGGTACCCACGTTCTTCAAGCGCCAGGTTTTCGAGAAGGCCACGCCCGGGGCGAAGACAGTGCCGTCGGGCACGGTCACGTCGGAGATGAACTGGGCGCGGTCACACGAGGAAGGCTGTACGGTGCCGGTCTTGGTCGGCGTGGGAGTCGGCGGGGTGCCGGTCACGGTCGGAGTGGCGGTGGGTGCCGTGCTGCCTGCGCGGGCAATGACCGGGTTGCCCCACAGGGCGCGGTCACCGGCGGGCGAGCCGTAGGCGTTGGTGTATAGGATAAACTTGACATCCTGCCCAGCCAGCTTGCTCAGGTCGAGGTTGACGTTGTAGGTCTGACCCTCGTATTTTTCGCGGAAGGTCCAATACGTGGTGACCGCACCGGAGCCGATCTGGTACAGCAGGCGATACTCCACGTAGCAGGTGGTCGCGCCATGTTCACAGCCGATGGTGGCCTGGAAGCGGTCGCCGCTCTGCACACGGAAGGCGGGGTAGATACCCTGCACGAAGCCGTTGGTCACGTTGTTCGGGCCGAACAACAGACCAGCCTGCGCCGAGGTCACGCCGCTCTCGAACTTGGGATTATCCTTCTTGAGGACAAAACCGTTGGCGCTGCCATCGGTGCCCGGGAAGGGTAAGGCTCCCGCGCCGCTCGTCCACGTGGCGGAGGCGGCATTGGCAGTAAAGTCATAGCCGGTTCCCGAAGTGGAGGTTACATTGATCTCGGCCCAAAACGCCTTGTTGGCGGTCGAACCGATGCCAAAGATCACCCCGGCGGCATTGCGCAGTTTCCAATAGCTGAAGTAATGACCCGCCGCGCTGGGCGCAGTCATATCCACGCTCAAGTCGACGGTCTGGCCAGGGGCCACGCTAACCGGGAAGTTGAGGGCGGCCGGCGCGCCAAACTTTTCACCACTATCGAACACCAACGCGTAACTGGTCGTCCACGTGCAGGTGCCAATATTCTTCAAGCGCCAGGTCTTCTTGAAGGCGGTCCCGGGTGCAAAGCTGGTCCCATCGGGCACGGTCACGTCTGCGACGAACTGCGCCCAGTCGCACGTTGAAGCCGCGGCTGCCGGGGTGGGCAGGCCTGCGGCCGGGACCAGGGAAAACATCAGGGCAAACAATAGAACGATCGAAAAAATCTTTAAATTGGAACGCATAGAGCATCTCTCCTTCTACATACTACCTGCTGATTGACGGCATTGCATGAAAAAAAGTTCCAACTTTTGACTATACGCCATCTCTAAGTATAACTTTTCTCTAACAAATGTTCAATATATTTCGATAGCCAATTCTTACCAATTTTCCCGCCGCAAAAATCCGCATATTCCCGCTGGATTTGCGATCCAGCGGTTAAATAAATCGCAGGAAGCGCTCAAAGCGCAACGATTGAGCGCCGGTATTATATAATTTAGGGGATGACCCGCATCATTCTGCACCTCGATCTGGACGCCTTCTTCTGCTCGGTGGAGGAAACCCGCAATCCCGAATTGCGCGGCAAGCCCTTCGCCGTGGGCGGCAGGCCCGATGAACGCGGCGTGGTGGCCTCGTGCTCGTATGCCGCGCGGCAGTTCGGCGTGCGCTCCGCCATGCCCATGTCGCGCGCGCTGCGCCTGGCGCCAAACCTGATCATCGTCCCGTCACGCCACAAGCTGTACGGCGAAGTATCCCAGCAGGTCATGGAGATGTTCCACAACCTAACCCCGCTGGTGGAACCAATCTCCATCGACGAGGCCTTCCTGGACATCACCGACCTGCGGGGGAAAAGCCCCGAGCGCACCGCCCTGGATCTGCAAGCCGCCATCCGCGACGGGTTGGGCTTGCCCAGCTCGATGGGCATCGCCTCGAACAAGCTCGTGGCCAAGATCGCCACCGAGGTCGGCAAGAAGGGCGCGAACAAGGGCGCGCCGCCCTTTGCCCTGACCATCGTCCCCGCGGGACAGGAGGCCGAATTCCTCGCGCCGCTGCCCGCCAACATGTTATGGGGCGTCGGCCCGAAGACCGAGGCCAGGCTGGGCGAGTTGGACATCCACACCATCGGCGACATCGCCCGCTGGCCCGAAGCGGACCTGGCGCGGCGATTCGGCGAACACGGGCGCGATCTGGCCCGCCACGCCCGCGGACAGGATGAGCGTCCCATCGTGACCGAACACGAGACCAAGTCCATCAGCCAGGAAATCACCTTCAGCCGCGACGTCTCCGACGACAAGGCGCTGGAGAAAACCTTGCGCGAGATGTCCGCGGAGGTGGGCCGCTCCCTGCGTAAAAATGACCTGGCGGGCAAAACGGTCAAGCTCAAGCTGCGCTGGCCCGACTTCACCACCCTCACGCGCCAGACCACCCTGCCCCAGCCCACCGACAACGATGACGAGATCCTCCAGACCGCCTTGAAGCTGCTGCGCGACGTGCGCAAGCCGCGCCAGGCCGTGCGCCTGATCGGCGTGGGCGTCAGCGGACTCGGCGCCCCCATCCGCCAACTGGGATTATGGGACACAGGCTCCGAAAAGACGCGCAAGCTGCAGGAAGTGGTGGATCAGTTGCAGGAGAAATATGGCAGGGGTGTGATTCGGAAGGGGTAATTGGTAATTGATAATTGATAATTGAAGGTCGGCGCACAGGCAGACATTCTCAAGCGTGTCTGCCTGTTTTCTTGTTTACCTGGCCGCATAAATATGCCATAATTTGACATATACCCACTTTATACTCACCCTGGATGTGACACAATGACCAACACCGCCACGCGTCTGATCACCCTGATCTTCCTGCTGCAAAACCATCCCAACCAGAAGGCTTCCGAACTGGCAGGGAAACTGGGCGTTTCGCTACGCACGGTCCACCGCTATTTCGAGATGCTGGATGAAATGGGCGTGCCCGTCTACTCGGAGCGCGGGCCGTACGGCGGCTTCTCCCTGGTGCGCGGATACAAGATGCCGCCGCTGGTCTTTACACTGGAAGAATCGGTGGCGCTGGTGCTGGGCACGGGCATGGTCGAGGAAATGTGGGGCGAGTTGTACCGCGAGTCGGCGCGCGGGGCATTGGCCAAGCTGGAAAACCTGCTGCCCGAGGAACAGGCGCGCGAAGTGGCCTGGGCGCGGAACTCGCTGGTGGCAACGGGCATGAATCGCTCGGACCTCAAGGCGCTGACCCCCACGCTGGAGAAGTTGCGCCGCGCCATCCGCGAACACCGCAGCTTGGACATGAACTACCAGAGTAACCAGATCCCCCATCCCACCCAGCGCAGACTCGACCCGTATGCCCTCGTCCACCGCTGGGGCTGGTGGTACGTGATCGGGTTCTGCCACCTGCGCCGTGAGATCCGCACCTTTCGCGTCGACCGCATCTCGGAGATCATCCTATCCGACGCCACCTTCAACATCCCGCCTGACTTCGATTTGCAGGCCCATTTGAAGGCAGAACTGCAAGCCCAGCCGCAGGTCAAAGCCAAATTGAAAGTGGATGCGGATGCGGCCTGGCTCATCCAGGGCAATCACTCTTATTGGGAAAGCGTCGAAGAGCAGGCGGACGGCGCCATGATCGTCACCTTCTCCGCGCCGACGCTGGAGTGGGCGGCCAGCACCGCGCTCGCCTATGGTCCAGCCGTCGAGGTGTTGGAGCCGCCCGAATTGCGTCAACTGGCGGCGGAGTGGCTGGATGTAATGAAAAGGAAGTATCCATGAACAACAAGACCATCGAATGGCTGCTCGAAGGCGACGCCTGGATTCAATACCGCACCCGCATCGACCTGCTTGGGCAGGCGGAAGACGACCCACAGGTGCGCGCCGCCCGCAAGGCCATGCTGGCCGACCCGAAGATCCAGACCCTGCTGGCAGAGTTGGCAGACTGGCCAGGCGCCGTGTTGAACAGCCACAAATCCGCCAGCCAGCCCTTCCACAAACTGGCCTTCGTTGCGGATTTGGGACTCAACGTCAGCGACGCGCCAGTAAAGGCGATTGCCCAAAAAGTGATGGCGCACCCATCGGAGCAGGGTCCCTTCCAATTGCCGACGAATGTCCCCACCCATTTCGGCGGCAGCGGCAGGGATGAATGGGCCTGGGCCTTGTGCGACGCGCCGATTCTGGCCTCCGCGCTGGTCAGGATGGGACTGGGCGATGATCCGCGTGTGCAAACTGCAATTCAATATCTCGCTGGCCTGCTCCGCGAGAATGGCTGGCCGTGCGCCGTCTCGCCCGAGCTGGGCAAATTCCGCGGGCCGGGCCGCAAGGATGACCCCTGCCCGTTTGCGACGCTGGCCATGCTGAAAGTAATCTCACGCGTACCCGAACTACGAGAGGGCAGGTCCGCACAGATTGGCGTGGAGACCCTGCTCACCCTTTGGGACAAAAGCCAGGAACGCCACCCGTACATGTTCTTCATGGGGACGGATTTCCGCAAGCTGAAAGCGCCGCTGTTCTGGTACGACATCCTGCACGTGCTGGACATCTTGAGCCGCTTCAAATGGGCGCGGCAGGATGAACGCTTCCAGGACATGCTGGGCGTGGTCGCATCCAAAGCGGACAGCGACGGACGCTGCACCCCCGAGTCCATCTGGACAGCCTGGAAGGATTGGGATTTCAGCCAGAAGAAAGTCCCATCGCGCGGGCTGACCTTCTTCGTTCAGCGCGTATTGAAAAGAAGCATAACCGCATGATCGTCCCTCACTTTTTGAAAGGCAAACCATGAAACGCAAAATCCTTTTGATCGCATTGGGCGCGACCCTGCTCCTGCTGGGCCTGGGAGCAGGCTGGTTTTGGTACATGTCCACACAGCCGTTGTACAAGCCTGGCATGCTGCGCGAAATGGGGACAGCGCTCACGCCTCCAAATCAGCCGGACGGGAGTCAGAAATGGCTGGTCGAGTCGAACATCGAACTCAATCACTTTGCCGTCGGCGAAGGTCGCAACGTTTTGATCATCCACGGCGGACCTGGGATGCCCTTCCTCGAACCTATGAGCGGACTCGAATCCCTGAGTGGCAAATACCGCTTCCACTACTACGACCAGCGCGGCTGCGGCGAGTCCACCCGCCCGATTGACCGCTTCGAATCCACGAACATGTACCAGAACATGACGGAGCTGGATCAGACCCTGGGGCTGGGCGCGCAAATCGCGGACATCGAACGCATCCGACAGATTCTCGGCGACGACAAGCTGATCCTGGTCGGTCACTCGTGGGGCGGATTCCTGGCCTCGCTCTACGCGGCGGAATTCCCCGAACACGTCGAGGCGTTGATCCTGGTCTCGCCCGCGAATACGCTGGTCATGCCGCAACCCGAAGCGGACAGCGACCTGTTCGCCTCCGTGCGCGCAAAACTCCCCGCCGATCAACAGCCTGAATTCGACGCGTTCATGAAGGAATACATGAACTTCAACACACTCTTCCAAAAATCGGAGGCGGACCTGATCGCGATGAACGAACAATTCGGAAAATATTACGTGCAGGTAGTGGATGTGGAAAGCACGCCCATGCCAAAACAGGGCAAACCCGGCGGCTGGATGACCTGGGGCATGTACGTCAGCATGGGACAGCGGCATGATTACCGCGGCGCGCTGAAAAATGTCACCGTTCCCGTGCTGGTCATCCACGGCGCGGACGATCTCCAGAGCGAAGCCGCCAGTTATCTGTACGTGGAAGCCTTCCCCAACGCCGGGTTCGCCATCATCGAAAATGCGGGGCACTTCTCATTCGAACAACAGCCCGGGCAGTTTGCGAAAATTGTCAGTGATTTTCTTGAAAACAAATAACGGAGTGCAATATGCCAAAAGCAACGACGAAACAACAACTGATCGAAGACGCGCAAAAGGAACGCGCCGCGCTGGAAAAATTGCTTGCCACGCTGACGCCTGAGCAGATGGCCCAGCCCAAAGTCGTCGGCGAGTGGTCGGCCAAGGATGTGCTGGCGCATCTCATCGAGTGGGAAGCGATGGTCATGAAATGGTACGCGGCGGGCGTGAAGGGCCAGGTCCCGGCCGTGCCCTCGGAGGAATACAACTGGGGGCAGCTTCCCCAACTCAATCACGCCATCTACCTCAAGCACCGTGATAGGCCGCTGGAGGAGGTTCAAAAGGAATTCAAGGCTTCCTACAAAAAGATCATGAAGCTGATCGACTCCATTCCCGAAAAGGAACTCTTCACACGCGGACAATACCCGTGGATGAGGAACAACCCGCTCTCGGCGTATTTCAACTCGGCGACGGCGGCGCATTATCGCTGGGCGCGGGGGGAGATCAAGAAGATGGGAAAGAAGTGAGTAGAGAATAGAGATTGGAGATTGGCAATGAAAACGTTGGATTTGAAAAAACAGTTCAAGCATTTGTACCAGCCGTCGGCGAAGAAGATCGAAACGGTGCAGGTTCCGAATTTGCAATTCGCGATGATCGACGGGGCCATCGAGAAAGGCTCGGAGCCGGGCAGGTCGCCTTCGTTTGCCGAAGCCACGCAGACGCTGTACGGACTTTCGTACACGCTCAAGTTCATGCTCAAGAAGCGCAAGACCGACCCTATCGACTATCCCGTCATGGCGCTGGAGGGATTGTGGGGGGTGGAGGACGGGAAGTTCGACATCCGCGTCAAGGACAATTGGTCCTACACGCTGATGATCCTGCAGCCCGAGGTCATCACGCAGGAAATCTTCGAGCAGGCGCGGGCGGAAGTCCGCAGGAAGAAAGGGGCCAGCGACATACTGGACAAGGCGCGGCTGGCCCACTTCGAGGAAGGCCTGTGCGTCCAGACCATGCACATCGGTCCGTATGCAACCGAGCCTGCCACCCTCGACCGCATGCAGGAATTCATGCGGGAAAGCGGCCTGATGGATAACGTCGGCCCGAACGGCAGGCACCATGAGATCTACCTGGGCGACCCGCGCAAATCCGCGCCCGACAAGATGAAGACGGTGCTGCGGCATCCTGTTATCAAGAAGTAGCTACCCGACGAGGAAAACATGTCACACGAAAGACTCCTGGACAAAAACGATACGCCAACCCTGGACAGCATGGAGAAGCATGTCGGAGCCCGATCAAATTTGTGGCGCAAAGTTCACAAGTATATTCAGGATAAATATGACTATTTACCAGAAGTAATATACTTCACCAAGGATAACGGATGGACCATCCGTTATCGGAGAAACGGCAAAACCCTCTGCTATCTTTTCCCTGAACGCAACTCCTTCTCCGCCTTAATCGTCCTTGGGAAAAGCGAAGTCGAAAAAGTTGAAGCACACAAAAACGATCTAAACCCAAAAATGCTCGACATTTTCAACAACACCGAACAATTACATGATGGCCGCTGGCTGTGGATCAAAGAACTTGAAGTGGATGACCTCGCTTCCCTCAAGGTACTGCTCACAGCCAAAAAGAAGCCCAAAGAACGGGAGACATGAATGGCATATCATCTTGACGCAGAAAAAATCAGCCTCGACGATTTGCGGAAGCGCATCGAAGCCACCGACCTGGTCCCCAGCCGCGCCTCCCTGCTGAATGGGCTGGGAACGAAGATGAAGGCGCTCGAACAGCAGGGCATCGTCACGCTGGCCGATCTGCGGAATGAACTCAAGACCGCCAAACGGCTGGAGGCGCTGGCAAAGTCGACGGGCATCGAGATGGGATACCTGACCCTGCTGCGGCGGGAAGTCGAAGGCTGGTTTCCAAAACCGTTCCCGTTGAAAGACTTCGATGGGCTGCCCAAAAGCGAGATTGCCAAACTCGAACGGGCAGGCATCCGCGACAGCGCCGCTTTGTACGAAGCCACCGACAGCCAATCCAGGCGGGCCGCGCTGGCCAGGTCCACAGGCGTGGATGGCGACATCCTTGAAACCTTCGCCCACCTGGTGGACCTGACCCGCGTGCAGTGGACCAGTCCGACCGCGGCCAGGATGCTGCTCGAAGCGGGCTGCGACAGCGCCCACAAACTGGCAGGGATGGACGCCGACAAATTATGTGAAGCTCTCGCGCGCGTCAATGCCGGGAATAAATTTTTCAAAGGCAGGATCGGCCTGCGCGACGTAAAAAGGCTCATCCAGGCCGCAGGCTACCTTTGAGGAATGCGATGAACAAAAACATCCAAAAGCAAATTGAGGAATTAGGCTCCACCAACGACAAGATTCGGTTGGAAGCCTTGCAAGCCACGTTGAAACTGACCGAATCCAAAGTGGATTGGGTCTACGAAGTCTGGGACATTCTGCTCGAAAAACTGGATCACGAGAATTCCTACCAGAGATCGATTGGCATCATGCTGTTGTGCAACCTGGCGAAGAGCGACACCGAGAACCGCCTGGCCGCGTTGCTCGACCGCCTGCTCGTCCACACCCGCGATGAAAAGTTCATTACGTCGAGGCAATGTATCCAAAATATTTGGAAAGTTGCAACCGCGAACAAATCCAACCGCGGGAAAGTGTGGAAGCACCTCGAAAAGCGGTTTGTGGAGTGTATCAGTGAAAAACATTCCAATCTCCTGCGGCGGGATATCCTTCAGTCCATGCTGGCGGCGTACACTGCCGAGAAGGATGAGATGCTTTTGGCAAGGGCGCAGACGCTCCTCGCAAAAGAGCAGGAACCAAAATATCGCAAGCAATACGAGGCCTTGTTCAAATCAATATGAAAACAGATACCCACATCCCAACCCATATGATGGCCCCCTGCGGGCTGACCTGCGCCGCCTGTTACGCCCACCTGCGCAAGAAGAAGCCCTGCCCGGGCTGCAACGGAGCGGAGTCGGCCAAGCCCGGTTATTGCAGCCGCTGCAAGATCAAGGCCTGCGCCACCGGGCGCGGACTGGCCTACTGCTTCGCGTGTCCCGACTTCCCCTGCGCCCTGGTCAAGCAGATCGACAAGCGCTATCGGCTGAAGTACCGCACCAGCCTGATCGAGAACGGCCTGCGCGCCCAAGCCGTGGGCGTGGAACAGCACCTGCGCGAGGAAAAGCAAAAGTGGACCTGCCCGCAGTGCGGCGGCGTCCTCAATCTGCACGACCGCACCTGCTCCGAGTGCGGCAGGAGTCTGCCATGAATTGTTTTTATCATCCCGACCATCCCGCCGTTGGACTGTGCAAACACTGCCAGCGTGGATTATGCGCCGACTGCGCGGCCGTGGTGGACGACGTGCTGGCCTGCGTCGGCCGCCACGAGGACGAGGTGCGCATGTCCGAGCAGCTCACCGCGCGCAACTTGTTCCAGTCCAAACGCGTGAGCGCCTCCTACCTGCGCAACGCCATCTTCTACGGCCTGGTCGGCGTCCTGTTCGCCGGCTTCGGCTGGATGCAATACCGCTTCCTCGGCTTGCAGGCCGTCTTCTTCATTTTGATCGGCCTCTTCCTGTTATATGCTTCGATTGCGAATTATCTCGAAGGCAGGAAGCACAAATAATAGGATGCAGCGAAGGGTCTTCGCCCTGAGCGGAGCCGCTCTTTTTGCGGCGTAGTCGAAGGGCGGATATGACAATGAACCCTACGAGCCCGCCATAACATCGCCACGTTAAAAAATCCTCATCTCCAAAATACGCAGCGCCGTGAAACCCGCGGCGCTGTGACGCGTATAAAAAGGTAGACATCAACGAAAGGAGTTCAACATGACTGAAACCTACAAACCGCTGACCCGCAGCGCCGGCAATACCATGATCGCAGGTGTGTGCGCAGGACTGGCCGAATACCTCAACATCGACCCGACCGTCGTGCGCCTGCTGTTCGTGCTCGGTTTCTTCCTGACCGGCCCCGGCGTCTTCCTGGCCTACCTGATCATGGCCGTGGTCGTCCCGCTGGAAAACAAGATCACGCAGTAAACAAAAACTGCCCGCCGATATGGTGGGCAGTTTTTCATTAAGAGAGGATCACTTCGCCAGCGATAAAAACACATCCTCCAATGACGGCTCGCCGCGTTCGATCTTCTCGACGCCCAGGCCGGCTTCCGTTAAAAGGGACTGCAGCGCCTCGGGGCGGACTCCGCCATCCGCGTCGGCGCGGGCGCGGGTGATGACGCGCAGGTGGTCGCCTGCCAGCCCCACGCGGTCGACGCCCGCCACGCCCGCCAGCAGGTCCAGTCCGCGTTCGAGCGGATGGGCGTACACCTCCCACACGTCCCCCTGGATGATCGTGCGCTTGAGGGCGGTGGGGGTATCCATCGCCAGCAGTTTGCCGTCGCGCATCACGCCCACGCGCTCGCAGTATTCGGCCTCGTCCATGTAATGGGTGGTGACCAGGATCGTCACGCCGCCTTCAGCCAGCTCGTAGATCAAATCCCAGAACTCGCGTCGCGCGGTGGGATCCACACCCGAGGTGGGTTCGTCCAGGAAGAGCAGCTTGGGCTCATGCACCAGGGCGATGCCCAGCGACAGGCGCTGCCGCCAACCCGTGGACATGTCCCGCGTCAGCGTGTACTCGTGCCCCTTGAGGCCGACCAATTCCAGGGTGTGCTGGATGCGGGCCTTGTCGGTGATGCCGTACACCCCGCCGTAGAAGGTCAGGTTCTCCAGCGTGGTCAGGTCGTCGTAGATGGCGAACTTCTGCGACATGTACCCGACGCGCATGCGCACCTCCTCGCTCTGCTTGAAGACATCATAGCCGAGGACGGTGGCCTGTCCCTCGCTGGGGGCCAGCAGCCCGAGCAGCATGCGGATGGTGGTGGTCTTGCCCGAGCCGTTCGGCCCGAGATAGCCGACGATCTCGCCCTTATGCACCTCGAAGTTGATATGATCGACCGCGACGAAATCGCCGAAGCGGCGGGTGAGATTTTCGACCTTGATGACTGTTTCCATAAGCGTTTCCTACTCCACGTTCAACGTTTAACGTTTAACGTTCTGACAAGGCGATGAAGACATCTTCCAATGTGGGCGGGACCAGGCGCAGTTCGAGCAGGGTGGCGCCCTCGGCCGCGATGACTCCCGTCAGGCGTTCGATGACTGCCCGGGCGCGGCCCTCCTTTACGCGCAAATGCAGCTTGTCGCCGAAGGCCGCCACGTCCTCCACGTCCCCGTCGTGGTGCGCGATGTGGCGCAGGGTGTTGATCGGGTCGCCGCGCAGTTCGAGCACCCGCTCGGCCAGGCGCGCACGCAGGTTGGAGGGTGTATCTTCAGCAATGATACGGCCCAGCTTCATGAAGCCCACGCGATGGCAGCGCGAAGCCTCATCCATGTAGGGGGTGCTGATGATGACCGATACTCCGTCCTGAGCGGAGGACGAAGCGCTCTTTGCGAAGTCCGCAGTCGAAGGACGCTGGGGGGCCTGCGCTTCGACTCCGCTCAGCGCGGGGGCCGACACCAGCTTGATCACCAACTGCCAGAAATCCTGGCGCGTGACGGGGTCGACGCCGGTAGTGGGTTCGTCCAGCAGCAGCAGGCGTGGACGCGTGACCAGCGCAGAGGCCAGCCCGAGTTTCTGTTTCATGCCGCCCGAGAGTTGTCCCGCGCGGCGGTCCTTGAAATTGCCTAGGCCCACGAATTCGAGGATCTCCATCGAGCGCGGCAGCCACTCCTTTTGCGAGAGTCCGCGCACCTCGGCGAAGAAGCGGATATTCTCCAACACGGTCAGGTCTTCATATAAGGAAAAGCGCTGCGACAAATACCCGACCTGGGCGCGGACGTTGTCCACCTGTTTCAGGACATCGTATCCGCACACCGTAATCTCACCCGCATCCGGGCGCAGCGCGCCGACCAGCAGGCGCATGGTGGTGGTCTTGCCTGCCCCATCCGAGCCGACCAGCCCGTAGATCTCGCCCGCCTTGACCTGCAGGGAAATATCGTCCACGGCCTGGTTCGCGCCGAAGGATTTTTTAAGATGGGTCGCGTTTACTAGATAATCTGTCATGGGTATGCTCGTCCACAGTTTCAAATTAGTCAAAGGTCGAAGGTCAAAGGTCGGCCCGACTTTCGACCTTCGACTTTCGACTTATGAATTCGGATGCACGATCACAAAGGCTTCAGTCTTTGCCATTTCTTCCAACTGCTCACGGCTCGGACGCCTGGGCAGCCCGTGCGCTTTCTCCATAATCAGGCCGATCATGCGCGGATGGCGCTGGAGCCGCACTTCGAGGAAATCCGCAAAGCGCCCGGGGTCGGTCACGACTTCGGCCTGGCCCCGCACCCGCCGCGCCCCCACGCGCAGCTCGACCTGCGGCTCGGCCAGGAGGTTGCGCACCCAATCGGCATTCAGTCCGCGCGCCGCGCCGAGATAATACTCCGCGCCGATCTTTTCATATTGAAGCGGCGTCACCCGCGGCAGCCCTGACTTGCGCCCCGTGGTGGTCAGCAGCAGAATGAACCCGCCGATCAGCGGTCCCAGTCCCAGCGCATACAGCACGCGATGGATCTTTTGGATGTGCTTCATTTTTGTCCAGTCGAGGGAGACAGGTTTCATGATGGGTCGCTTTCTCTAGAACAGTCAAAGGTCGAAGGTCGGTGCTTAGGCTTCGTAGTCGGATTGATCGTCGGAGATGCGCCGTTGGCGCGGGTTGGATTCGAGGTACTTGATGAAGTTCGCAATCTGGCGGGCGCAGGTTTCAGCCAGCGCGTACGCATCCTTGAATTGCCCGTCCGGGATGTATTGCTGGTCAAGGGCAATGTAAAGTTGCGAACGAACTTCGCCAGCCGATGCGCGCGCCATGCCCAGGAAATTGATGAACTGCACATCAGTGCGGCTCTCGAAACCTTCGGCGATATTGCTCATCACAGAGACACTCGCCCGACGAATCTGGTCGCGCAGGCCAAAGTCTCGGCTGAAAATGCCCTGGTTGGTTTGGGCATACACAGAGTTGGTCAACTGGCGCGCAGTCTTCCAAGCCTCGATCTCTTCGAAACGAGTGATGGCGGTCATTGTTTACCTTCTTTTTCATGGTGTTGACATTCGACTTTTGACTTTAGACTTTTGCTCTTCGACTTTCGACCTTTGACTTTTGACGTTACTTGAACACCACATCCGCCGGCATGCCGATCTTCAACTTGCCATCGGCATTGTCCACGCTCAACTTGATGGCATAGACCGTGCTGGAGCGGCCTTCCACGGTTTGAACGTTGCGCGGGGTGAATTCGGCCTTGTCTGCGATGCGGATGACGGTGGCGGTGAAGGTCTGGCCGGGGAAGGAGTCCACACTGACGGTGGCGGTCTGTCCGAGCTGGATCTCGCCGAAGCGGTCCTCGGGGACGTAGACGGTGATGGTCAGGGCGTTCAAGCGGCCGAGGATGAAGGCGGTGGCGCCCGGCTGGACGAACTCGCCCGGCTCGACGTTACGGGTCAACACCACGCAATCCATGGGGGCCAGGACGACCAGCTTGCTCATCTGGGTGTCGAGCAGGGCCAGGTTGGCCTCCGCCTGTTTGGCGGCGGTCAGGGCCTGCTCGACGGCGGCTTGGGCCTGCTCGAGTCCCGCCTTGGCGGCCAGCACGCCCAGGGAATTCTCACCCGTCTGCAAAATGCTCAGGCGGTCCATCGCGGACTGATAGCGTTCCAGCGCGACCGAGAGCTGCGCGCGCGCCGCCTGAACATTCTCGGCGCCCTCGGTACCCAGCAGGTCATCATAGGCCTCCTGCGCGGAATCGAGTTCCTCCTTGGCGGCATCGTACATGTCCTGCGCGGCGTCGATCAGGTCATCGGTGCCGGAGAGATTCTTGGCGGCGTCGATGCGCGTGCGGTAGCCTGGCGCGGCCGGCGGCAGGGAGAATGGCAGGGCGTCCGGGCTGATGCTCCCGCCAGTGGCCTGTGAGCGGGTATGCACATCCAGCGCGGCGAGGAAGGCCATGCGCGCATTCATCAGGCGCGTCTCGGCCTCGACGAAATCGGCGTTGTTTAAGTCCTTGACCACCGTCTCCAGGTTCTTCCCGGCGGCTTCCACCTCCGTGGCGGCGGTCAGGATGCCTGCCTGGGCGGCGGCGATCTGTTCGTCGCGGGTGAAGTACCATTGCGGCTGGTCGAAGTAATTCGGGGTGCGCACCATCCAATCGGCCAGGCGCGACTTGGCGCTCGCGGCGCGCGCGGAGGCCAGGGTGATGTCGTATTGGGCCTGGGCCACCTGGTAGCCGGCCTGGGCCGTCTGGGCGGCGGAGTTGGCGGTAGCCAGCCCGGCAGCGGCAGCGGCCCGTTGCGCGGCCAGCAGGCTCGGGTCCAGGCGCAGCAGGGCTTCGCCCTCGGTCACGGGCTGGCCTTCCTCCACCAGGACTTCGATCACCTTGCCAGACATCTCGGCGGCCAGGTTGATCTGGGTGGCTTCGATAAAGCCCGAGGCGGTCAGGGCTTCATCCTTGTTGCCCATCCCCTGCGTAATCAGGAAATAGGCGCTGAACGCGATCACGAGCACAACGATCACGATGATTTGTACAGGCGGTTTTTTGTGGTTCATAATAATTCTCCTTTGTTTACCCCCCTCTCCCTCCCAGGGAGAGGGGTCGGGGGTGAGGGCTGGGGCTAATCCAATCGTTTGCGGAAGCGCAGGGCGGCAGCGGTCATGATGCCGACTGCAAAGAGGCTCATGAGCAGAAATTCTGTCTGAATGGTGGCGAGACCGACGCCCTTCAACAAGAGCGAACGGATAATGACCAGGAAGTAGCGCAGCGGCATGAGGTACGAAAGCCATTGCAGGAACACGGGCATGGCTTCGAGCGGAAAGAAGAAGCCCGAGAGGAAGATGCTCGGCAGCAGGGTCATCCACACGGTCAGCATGGCTTCCTGCTGGGTGTTGGCGATGGTCGAGGAGAACAGGCCGATGCCCAGACCGGTGACGAGGAAGATGCCCGACGAGAGCAGGATCAATCCCAGGTCGCCGCGGATAGGCACGCCAAACCACCAGTGTCCGAAGGCCAGCACTTCGATGGTGTTGAAGAATCCCAGGATGACGTAGGGCATCAGCTTGCCGACGATCAATTCCCACGGGCGGATGGGCGTGACGATCAGCTGCTCGATGGTGCCGCGTTCGCGCTCGCGCACCACCGAGGTGGCGGTCAGGATGGCCGCGATGGCGTACAGGATCATGCCGATCACGCCCGGGATGGTGAAGTAGGCGCTGACCATGTCGGGGTTGTACCAGACGGTGGTATGCACCTGCACCGGCGGCTGGACTTTGAGGTTCATGCCCGTGCGGGCGACACGCTCGGTCAGGAGCGCCGTGGCGTGTGACTGGCTGATGAGCTGCGCCGCCGAGAGCGCGGTCGAGGCGCTGGTCGGGTCCGAGCCGTCGAGGATGAAGGCCACCTGCGCGTTGCCGTCGGCCAGGCGCTCGGCGTAATCGGGCGGGATGATGACCGCCGCGCGCGCCTCTCCGCCCTCGATCAGGGTTTCGATCTCCGCCTCCGAGTCGACCGTAAAGGCGATGACGAAATAGTCCGCGGCGCGGTACGAGTCGAGCAGGGAGCGCGACTCGGGGCTGCGGCTCTGGTCGAGCACGGCCAGCGGAATGTTGCGCACGTCGCTGGTGGCGGAATAGCCCAGCAGGAACAACTGCATGATCGGGATGACCAGGATCATGACCAGCGTGCGCATGTCGCGCCCGATCTGGATGAATTCCTTGCGGATGATGGAAATTAAACGTGAGTTCATGCGGACTCCTTCAGGACGCCGTGCAGATAAATATCCACATAGGCCTCCATGGAATTCGAGGGCAGCAGTTTCTTCAGGTAGCTGTCTCCCAGGATGATTTCGGTGATCATGTAGGAAACCACCAGCCCGAAGAAGGAACGCGCCAATATGGCGGGATGGCTGACGCGCAGTTCCTTCCTGGCTTTGACCAGTTTCTCGAAGATGGGCAGGATGTTGGGTGCCACCTCCTGGACGATCAACTTGCCGTGCTGGCCGTGAAATTCGACCAGTTCGATGAACATCAGGTTGATATAGTCCGGGTTCTTTTTAATTTCGTTCATGCTGATCAGCGCCGCGTTGCGCAGGAACTCCTCGGCGGTCTCCCCCTGCGCCTCCAGGATCAGGGGCATGATCGTTCTGTACGGGTGTTTGTCCACCACGATGGCCTCGAAGATCTCCTCCTTGCTCTTGAAGTGATTGTAGATGCCGCCCAGCGCCAGCCCGGCGTGTTCGGCGATCTGCCGCATCGAGGTGGCGTGGTAGCCGTTTCGGATGAACAATTCCAGGGCGGCGTCTTCAACGACGGCGCGAGTGGTTTCCCCTTTGCTGGGAGCGTCCTTGTTTTTATCGGACATGAGTGCCTCTTCTAGAAATATGAACGAACGTTCGTTTTCATTTTAGGCAAATCTGTGATTTTGTCAAGGATATTGCGGGCGGGATGCAGGGCTTTCTTAATGTCTGGAAGTTCTTTTTTTGTACACGGACGACACGGATTATTTTCTTTGAAAACGGAGGCGAATCCGCGCCATTCGCGCCCGCAAAACTTCAAGGTTTTCCTGGCGTGCTTGGCGGTCCAGAATCGATTGACGATCAGCCGCCACAAGGGTGAGCGCCAGGCCCGCAAAACTTCAAGGTTTTCCTGGCGCGCTTGGCGGTCCAGAATCGATTGACGATCAGCCGCCACAAGGGTGAGTGCCAGGCCCGCAAAGGTTCAAGGTTTTCCTGGCGTGCTTGGCATGCTTGGCGGTCCAGAATCGATTGACGATCAGCCGCCACAAGGGTGAGT
>JACRBN010000016.1 GCA_016213105.1 Chloroflexota bacterium | reverse complement strand
TGCCCGCCGCCAATCCCTATGCGGCTTGGATCGAGCAGTTGGCCGCCGAGGGCATCACGGGCGGCTGCGGAGGCGGGAAGTACTGCCCGAAGCAGGTCGTCAACCGCGCGCAGATGGCGGTCTTCCTGGTGAAGGCTTTCAGCCTGCCGTAGCACTGTTGCTGTATGAATTTGCAGCGCAATTTGCTAAATTGCGCCTGGCAAATTGGCAATTTGCCCTACATCTTTAGCTTTTCAAGATGGTAGTAACATCCGAAATCCAGCCGATGGAACGGGCCAGCGCTGGGGGGCGCTGGTCCGTTTTTTTTCGAGCGCAGGGAGACGGTTCTTGCCATCCTGCGTGATTGAGAGTAAGATACAGCCATGCCACCCCTCCCCATTAACTTTCGACGTGTGTTGGTTATCGCAGGCATCCTGGTGCTGGTGCTGATGGTGATTGATATGAATCGCCGCCTGGAGACGCTCAACGTGCTCAACAAACAGGCGGAGATCCGCAGCACGCAGATGGAGCAGGCCATGCAGACCCAGGTTGCCCTGCAGACGAAAGTGGCCTACGCCGCCTCGACCGCTGCCGTCGAGGAGTGGGCGCGCAGTGTGGGCCTTTCCCAGGAGGGCGACCAGGTGGTGGTGCCGCTGGGCGTGCCCGGCAGTGACCCGCTTGTCACCGTCGAGCCCACGCCGCTGCCCACGCCGCTGCCGAACTGGCAGGTGTGGTGGAATTTGTTCTTCAGCGAGTAGGTCGGGTCGCCGAACGGCATGGTGGCCTCCCGTCCCGTGATGGACCGTCTTCCCCTTTTCCCCGATACTGTTTCCATTGTCGATGACCGCCTGACCGTTGGCGGATTTTCCCTGGCCGACCTGGCCAGGGATTTTGGCACGCCGCTGTACCTCTACGACCGCGTGACGATGGACAATGCGGTGGCGGCCTACCGTCAGGCGCTGGCGGCGCATTACCCCGCCTCCTCCCAGTTGACGTATGCGGGCAAGGCCTACCTCAACCTGGCCGTGGCCCAATGGGCGCGCGAGAGCGGCCTGTGGGTGGATTGCACAGGCGCGGGCGAGATCGCGATGACGGTTGCAGGCGGGCTGCCCAGGGAGCGCATCCTGGTGCATGGCGTGAACAAATCCAACGCGGATTTGCAGGCCGCCTTCGAACGTGCGGGCACGCTGGTCGTCGATCACCTCGAGGAATTGGAGCAGATCGCCCCCCTGACGTCGGACTCTGCGCCCGAGTTGTGGCTGCGCTTGCAGCCCGGCCTGGCCGTGGACACGCACCATGCGCACACGCAGACGGGTCAATACGACAGCAAGTTCGGGATGACGCGCGAGGAGTGGCGCGAGGCGGCGGTCTTTTGCAGGGATCATCACCTGCCGCTGACGGGCATCCACTTTCACCAGGGATCGAATTTCCGCGACCCCGAGCCGCTCCTGCCTGCGATTGACCTGGCGCTGGACCTGGCGCGGGAGGTCGGCTTTGCTGGCACCTGGCATTTCTGCCCGGGCGGCGGCTGGGGGATGGCCTATCACGAGGATGAACTGCCCAACCCATCTATCGAGAGCTATGTGCGCGGAATTGCCGAGGCGCTGACGGAAGGCTGCCGTCTGCGCGGGCTGGACCTGCCGCAACTGCACCTCGAACCGGGCCGCAGCCTGATCGCGCGGGCGGGAGTGGCGGTCTATCGCGTGGGGGCCAGGAAACGGCGCGGGGACCACACCTGGCTGCTGGTCGACGGGGGGCTGGCGGACAATCCGCGCTATGCGCTGTATGGGGCGAGGTATTCCGCTTTAACGGTGGCAGGCCCGGGCCGCGAACGGGTCGAGCGCGTCCACCTGGCGGGACCGTATTGCGAGTCGGGCGACATCCTCCTGAAGGGATTGATGCTGCCGAAGATCGAGGCTGGGGAGTGGATCGCGGTGCCGATGAGCGGCGCGTATCAACTGAGCATGGCCAGCAATTACAACGGGGCGCAGCGCCCGGCCGTGCTCTGGCTGGAGGGCGGGACGGCGAGGCTGATCCAGCGGCGGGAAACCCCCGCCGACCTGCTGCAAAGAGACCTGGGGAAAATCCACAACGACCTTCCTTAAAAAAACGACGCACAGAGGGTTTGACTTGCAAAACCACGGGACCAGGCTGACGGGTCCCGTGGTTGCGTTCTGATGTATTGAAAGGAAGGGGGCTAGAGTCCTTCTTCGAGCATGTCGAGGAAGGTCTTCACGATCTCTGGATCGAATTGTGTGCCCGAGTTGGAGACAAGGTATTCACGGGCCTGTTCCCGCGGCCAGGCCTTGCGGTAGGGGCGGTCGGAGGTCAGGGCATCCCACACGTCGACCACGGCAAAGATGCGGGCAGACAGTGGGATTTGCACACCTTTCAATCCGCGCGGATAGCCGCGGCCGTTCCAGTGTTCGTGATGGCAGTAGGGAATGTCGAGGGCGGGGCGCAGGAAGGGGATGAGCGAAAGCATTTCGAAGGCATACTGCGGATGCAGCTGCATGATGCGCTGCTCCTGGGCGGTCAGGGCGCCCGGCTTATGAAGAATGGAGTCGGGGATGCCCATTTTGCCAATGTCGTGCAGGAGCGAACCGCGGCGGATATGAGCCAGTTCATCTTCTGAAACATTCAGGGCGCGCGCGAGGGTCAGGGTCAGTTCGGTGACGCGGCGGGTGTGGCCCTCGGTCAGTTCATCGCGCAATTCGAGGGCGCGCGCCCAACCCGCCAGGGTGTTATCGTAGGCCAGGGCAAGTTCGTCGGCGTGTTTTTCGACAGCCTGTTCGGCAAGCTTGCGCTCGGTAATGTCGCGGTAGTTGATCACGATGCCCGCGATATGCGGATCGTGCAGCAGGTTGTGGCCGGTCACCTCGTAATGTCCCCAGGAACCATCCTTGCGCTGGAGGCGGTATTCACGCGTGATGATGGAATTGGGAGTTTGCATCCCCTCCTGGAATGCCTTGACCAGGCCGGGCAGGTCGTCGGGATGAACGTGGCGAAAGACGCTTCCCCCAATGGTTTCCTCGTATGTGTAGCCGGTCATGGGTTGTTCTTTATGCACCACGTAGGTGAAATTGCCCTCCGCGTCCAAAATGGCCACCCCTTCGGCGGCGTTCTCGACCAGGGCGCGGAAGTAGGCTTCGCTGCGCGACAGCGCCTCGGCGGCTTGCGAGCGTTCGGTGATGTCGCGGAAGTTGGCGACAACTCCGCGCACGCTGGGTTCGTGCAGGAGGTTATTGAGCGTGACCTCCAGGTGCCGCCAGGTGCCATCGACGTGACGGGCGCGATAATCCACCGTCACCAGGCTGCCGGGTTCCCGGATGCAGCTTTGCAGGGCGGATGAAGCGCGGGGCAGGTCCTCGGGGTGGACGATCTCGAAGGCGTAGAGTCCAATCACCTGTTTGGGATCGTATCCCAAGATTCTCTCCTCAGTGGGTGTGATGTAGGTGAATATCCCGTTGCTGTCGATGATCGCCACGCCTTCGGCCGAATTCTCGGACAGGGCGCGGAAGTAGGCCTCGCTGCGTTCCATTTTGGTGTACAGGCTGGCATTGTCGATGGCCACCGAAATTTGATCGGCCAGCGCGCGCGCCAGGCGGATGTCGGCTTCGGTGAATTCGCGCGCCGGGTCGCTGGTGTACAACTCGGCCAGGCCCAGGGCGCGGCTGCCTGTGCGCAGTGGCAGCATGAGACAGGCGGCCTGATTGTCCTCGCGCAGGAACTGCTGTTCGGGCTGGTCCGACTGCGTGTCGGCGTGGATCACGGCCGCCACCCCGCTCTCGATGACCCTGGCCATGCTCGGATAGTGCGCCAGCGAAAAGGCGGTGATGCAGTGGGGACTCTCATCCACTGCGCCGTCAGGTGTGTACAGGGCGATGATCTTCACCGAGCGGGCCTGTGGATCGTATTCGGATACAACGCAATAATCGGCGCGCAGGATGGCCGCCATGGAGGTGGCCGCGTCCCTGAGCACGTCGCGAATGTCCAGGCTGGAGGAGACCGAGCGCGCCACGTTCAGCAGGCTGGCCAGTTCGGATTCGCGCTGACGGGTTTGGGCGAAGAGTTGGGCGCTTTCGATGATGGAGGCGGCGTGAGCGGCGATGGCCTGCGCCAGTTGGATCTCGGCGGGCGTGAACTCGCGTCGGCGGCGGCTCTCCCACAATTCCAGGTCGCCCAACAGGCGTCCGCGTGAGAGGAGCGGCACGAATAACATGCTCTGCACATCGTATTCGAAGAATTGGTTGCGTTCGGTGGCTGACAGGTTTGCATCGTTGCGGTGCAGGAGCAGGGTGCGGCCTTCCAGGATGGCTTGCACAACGGTGGGATATTTCTCCATTGCGAATGTTTTGCCGATTTCGTCCATGCGTTCGGCGGGACGAGCGCCGTGCGCGCAATACTCGGCCAGTTCGGCAAAGAGCCCCTCCGCGGGGTCGACGCCCAGCACGGAGCAACTGGTCACGTCCAGCGCGTCGGTCACGTGGCGGGCCAGTTTCACCAATAATTCAGGCGGATCGAGCAGGCTGGCGGCGATGTCCTGGGCGGTGGTATAGAGTTGTTCCAGTTCAGTGGCCCTGGCGTGGATCTCCTCATCCAGCCTGCCCTTGGCGATGGCCAGCGCCACCTGGCTGCCGGCCTGTTCCATGAAGGTGATTTCCTCGGGTGGGAAGGCGCGCCGCTGGTGGAAGGTCAGGAAGATGCCGCCCAGGTTGACCCCGTTTGCGGTCATGGGCACGGCCAGCAGGGAGTGGATCGAGAGCAGTTCCGCAATCCTCGGGCTGACGTGCGGATCGGCGCTCACATCCTCCGCCGCGATGGTGGTTTCCTTTTCCCTGAGAATGTGCGCAATCCTGATCTCATCCTCGCTGGCGCGTACCTGTACGAATGTCTCGCTAAGGTAGCCCGAGGCTGCCGCGGGCAGGGGGAGCGTTCCGCTTGAATCCCAGACGGTCATGTAACAACCGTCGGCGGAGAGGGCTTCGCGCAGGCGCTCGGTCATGACTCCGAGCATGTCGGCCATGCTGGAGGTTTTGAGGGAGACGCGGGTCAGGTCTGCCAGCAGCGTCTGGTGGCGGACGTGTAATTGCAGGCGACGGTCGGCCTCGATCTTTTCGAGAGCATAGCCGATGTCGTCGGCCAATTCGGACAGCAGCTTGATCTCCTCCGCGAGGAAAACCCCGGCAGGATTCGCATGGTCCACGACCAGGACGCCCAGCTTGCGGCCTTCGCGAGTCAAAGGCAGGGCCACGGCAGCCCGCCTGGGGTGGCGGGCCAGGCGCGGGCAGTTGGGGCACAGATTCTCCTGCGGGGAGGAGGAAATCTCCACGGGGGCCTCCCTTCGCAGGGCCAGGACCGCGCACGCCAGGCCTTCCTTTTCCTGGTCGAGGCGGGTGGTGAAAAGCGACGGATCCTGGTCTTCGCCGGCAGAGGCGGCCAGTTTCAGGGTGACGCCGTCCGCTGCGATCAGGCCCACCCACACGAAGGAATAGCCGTGGCTGGAAAGCAGTTCATCGCAGATTTGTTGCAGCAGGCGCGGCGCGCTTTGTTCACGCACGATCAGCTGGTTGATGTTGGACAGGGTGCGCAGGGTCAGGGCCAGGCGCTGTTCGCGGCTGAGACTCTCGCGTGTGGCGTCCAGGCTGCGTCCCAACGTGCGCAGTAGAAAGGAAGCGGAAGTCAACACGGCGATACTGAGTGTCAGGAAGACTGCCGCGCCGCTTAACCACGCGGCAGGATCTGTGGCGTTGGCCTGCAATGCCACAGGCACAACGATCAGTTCCGTGATCTGGAGCCAGCCGATGGCAACGTATGTCACCAGGGTCAAAGCCAGCATGGACAGGCTGGCGATCAGATCGAACAGGATGGCCGTGAGAATGACCAGGGCAAAGAAAAATATCCGCCCGTCGCCGCTCAAGGCCGTATTGAGCAGGCCTGTTGTCCCCAACACGTAGAGAATGAAGATGAGCAGGCCTGCGCGCAGGTTGTAGCGCAGGCCGCCATTAAAGGTGATGAGCGTCAGCAGAACGGTGGTGGCCACGAAAATGGAGATCACCGAAAGCGCGGAAATCAAGGGAGACGCGTAGTGGCGGCTCAGGGTATTGTAGACATCCATCACATTGTTGATGCCGCCGACCAGCGCGATCAACCAAATGATGAAAATTCCCCGCAGAACGCCATCCAAAACCTGCGAACGCCAACCGGCGAGTTCTTCGGGAAAGTCTGACAAGCCTGGCCGAACCTCCAGCAGATGCAGGCGGAAGACGGCCCAGCCAAATGCAAGACCGGTCAGGGAGAGGGCTATGGGGGTCAGGTCAATTCCAGTGATGATGGGCAGTACGTAAAAAAATGAAAGCACATTCGCCGCCCAGGGCAGAATCACGCCCGCGATGATGACCAATTCCCCGCCCCTGGCTTTACCTTTGGCCTGCGACAAAAACACCAGGAGCAATGCGCCGCCCAGAAGAAACAGGCAATAGGAATAGATGATATTGATCCAAAAGAAGGGTCCCCCTACCGTATCCCATTGGAGCGGGAAGCTGACGCCCGTCCTGACATTCAGTTCCAAAAATAAATGATGAAATTGACTCGTGAGCAGTAGGACAAAAATGATGATCGGTTCGATGGTCAGGAGCAGGAGGATACGGCGCGAGAACCAGTGACCGTGGTCCGTGACTTGCAGGGCAAAAACCAGCCACGCGGCAGGCGATAGAAGTATGCCGATATATTCGAATCCAAGCCAGAATACTTTTGTCGACAGATCGGTTGCGCCGAGTTCGATCGCGTTGCCCAATGCCCAAATCGCGACAGCCAGCATGACCAGCGAAAAGGCCGGCGCGCCGTTGGTGAAACGCCTTTGCCAGCCAGCCCGGCATAAAAAGGCCGCCAGAAGCGCAGATGACAGGGGAAGCAGGAGTAAGGGATTGAAATGCCAGTTCATGGGGCACATTCCAGGCGGCCGGTCGGAGTCTGGTTGGAGCGGTCTGCGGCAGTGGGAGATCGGGACATAGGGAAAATGGCGGGAATTAAACAATTATACGGTCAACCCCGCCTTTTCGTGTTTTTAATTCCGCCCGGTTTTGTGACGAAGCCTATCCGGACAACTGCTTCAGGCCCTCCTGATCAAGCAGCACAAATTCGGTACGGGTGACTTCGATCAATTGCCTGTCTGAGAAATTGTACAACGCGCGGCAGACCATCTCGCGCGTGGAGCCGACGCGCGCGGCCATTTCGTCCAGGGTCAGTTGCCGTGGAATGGCTGACCCGCCTGCGCTTTCGAAATGTTCCAGCAGCAGCCGCGCCAGGCGTTCCGCCACGGATTGGAAGGCCAGCCCCTCCAGTTTCTCGCTGGCGTATTGCATGCGCGTGGCCATCAGGCGGCACAGTTCCCAGGCGGCATGTCCGTTGCGGACCAGGATGGGCATGACCATGTTGCGCGGCCAGAGATACAGGCGGCTGGCTTCGTGCGCCTGCAAGGTGACGGGCATGGCCGCGCCTTCCTGGAAGAAAGCCAGCCCCCAGAAGATTTCGCCTGTTGGAAATGTGGTGACCAGCAGATTGCGCCCTTCAGCCGATTCCTTCACCGCATCCACGCTGCCTGCCCCCACCAGGAAGAGGTATGGCCATACCTCCCCGTAGAGGATCATGGTCTCCTCCTTTTGGTAAGCGCGTTTCGAGGCCAGCCGTGCCACTTCCTTCAAGTCGGCAGGGGGGAGTGAAGCGAAGACCGAATTGGCTTGCAGGAGTCTTTCCAATTCTTCCATGAGGGGCCTGACTTTCGTTATGGATGGCTTTGCTTTAAGGCAAAGACTTTCAAGATGCATCGTGATATGTTTCACAGAGAATTATACCTGCCAGACGACTGGCACAAACATGGAGAATCAAGAATGAAAAACAATCACAAGCTTGGAACTGTCCTTGCCGTGCTCGGCATCCTGACCGGACTGCTGACCCTTTATCTGCTCACCCAGCAATATAACCTGCTGATCGAAGCGAAAACGGTGGACGGCCGCCTCGACGAGGCCACCTCGGTGCGCCTGACTTATGCGGTGCTCGGCTGGATCGGCATCACGGCTGGCGCCATTTGGGCGGCGGTGCTGTATGGGTTCTTCAACAAGGAGAAGTGGGCCTGGTTCTGGGGCGTGGTCGCCGCGACCATCCAACTGCTGGTGGGCTTCTTCCCCGCCATCCCCGCCATGGACAGTCACCTGCCCGTGCCGACCCTTTCGATCTTTGCGCTGGGCGCCGTCCTGTGGTTTGGGATGCTCTTCATCGGCGGCGTGGACAGGAAGATTATCACGCTCACGTTCATCGCCGGCCTGGCCTACGTGCTGACCTTCATCGACGGGGTTGCGCCGATTGCCAAGTACACCACTTCGCAGGATGATCCGTTCTGGAACGGGATGTACGTGATGAGCCAGCAGGTCAGCTGGTGGGGCGCGGCGGCCTGGGCAATCTTCATCTTTTCGGTATTGAAGAAGAAATCCTGGGCGATTCCGCTGGGAATCTTTGCGGGGACGATGTCCATGCTGGCGGGCTACCCGCTTGGGCTGCATAACGCCCTCTTCGAGGTGCATCGCTTCTCGATGTTCCTGCCTGCGCCCCTGTTTGGGACGGGGTTGGTGATCTACCTTGCGCTCCCGTCCACGCGGCGGATGCTCGAGGCGTGGAACGTTAGCGCGTAGGAGGAGCCAGGCGGCAGGCGGGGTGGGGCGGATGTGATTTATGTCACAGAAAAGCGGGCTGGCTTGTGTCACAATTCACATATGGCAACCGCGCGAAGTTGCCGATTTCCGCTCCAAGGAGAATGCACAAATGGCACCAATCAAGGATATCCTCTTCCTGCTGTTGACCGGCGGCCTGGCCGCGTACCTGTGCTGGTATTTCTACCAGCGTTACAGCCAACATAAAGCACTGTATAACCTGTACTACCTGATGGGTTTTGCAGTGCTTTTGGTTTCGGGGCTGCTGCTGATCTTCCTCGGCCTGGGAATTTTGGCATCGCCCTACGTGCTGACCGTGGCCAGCCTGATTCCGCTCGGCATTTCTATGGGCCTGGCGGAGGAATACTTCCCTGCCTGGAAGAAGTATTTCAAGTGGTTTGCGCTGATCGGTTTCCTGGCGATTGCCGTCACCAGCATCGGCGGCATGGACTCGCTCAAGAAGATTGCCGTGCCGCTCCTTCACGGCGTGGCGGGACTGGTCATCTTCCTCGGCCCGTTCCTTGCCAAGGGTGCGCCGAAAGGCTTCTGGTGGGTCGGCATTGGCGGCCTGTTGATCGGACTGGGCGGCATCGCGCTGGCCTTCATCTCGGTGGGCGCGCAACTGCTGTTTTTCAGCCCGGAGTTTGTCATGCTGATCCTGACCCCGCTGCTCTTCCTGATGGCGGGCGCGTTCACGCTCGGCTTCATAAAGAAAGGTTAGCCAGGTTCTTTTACCACGGAGCACACGGAGAGCACGGAGAAAAATCAAAAGATCTCTGTGCGCTCTGTGGTCTCCGTGGTGAATCCCTGTAATAATTTGTCTTTTGTCAAAGACGCCCTGCCTGACATGTGATATGTTAGGGCGGGTACACCATTCGGGAGCATTTCCTATGCAATTTATCAAAGACCGATCCAATTATCTCTTCGGCTCCACCAAGGGACTGATCCTGGTGGCGATTGCCATGATCGGCATGGTCACGGCGGTCTGGGGCATGTTGTCTGGGCCGATGGCCGAGATGGGCGTGCGTGAGGTGGTCATCAAACTGCTCGGCATGGACATCGTGCAGTCCGAGCGTGAGGGGCGCATCATCATCCTGTACCATTCCATCGCCATGGCGGTGGTCGCCATTGAGACCTACATGCTGACGGGCCTCTTGAAGATGAAGGAATTTTTCAAGATGTCTGTGCGCGTGCTCATCACCGTTGGCTACATCCTGACGATGGTCTTCGGCATGGGCTTCGCCTATTTCGGCCACAACTGGGCCTTCCACGGGTTGTATATCACGGGCCTGTTGCTGATCTTTTTCGCGGGTGTGCTGCTGTGTGTGGCGCTCTGGCCGTGGAATAAAGAATACTATGCCACCGACACAAGTTACGCGCACACCAAAAAAGGCATTGACCTGGAGCGCGTCGCGTTCTTCACCGCCGCAGTGACGACCGTTATCTCCGCCCTGTTTGGCGCGGTGCCTGGTTCCTACTACGGCCACGGCTTCGAGACCTTCCTGGCCGAGAACATCATCCGCCTGCCTGAAAAGACCGCGATGGAATACTCGATCATCGGCCACCTGCACATCATGCTGGCGCTGATCGCCATCATGCTTACGCTCATCATCGGGCGCTGGCTAAACTTCAAGGGCATCTGGCACAAGATCGCCATGCCGTTGATGATCCTGGGCTGTATCGTGCTCAACCTGGGCGTGTGGGGTGTGGTCACGCCGCTCGAACCCGTGGCGCACATGATCATCTACGTCGGCGCGACCCCGTCCATGCTGGCGGCGCTGTTTCTGCTGATCTGGAGTTGGAACAAGTTTGCCACAGAAGGCACCGCCCACCTTGCCAAACCGACCTTCCTCCAAAAACTGGCTGCGATGGTCAGCGACCCGCTCAAGTTCGGCCCCACCTGGCAGATGCTGTTCATGAACTTTACGACCAGCGGCATAGGCATCTTCATGGCCGTCAAACTTGATGAAATCTTCCGCGTTTGGCCGGCCCGTGAGGAGCGCATCGAGCTGACGGGGCACTGGCACGCGCTTTCGGCCATCATCGCCACCATCATCCTGATGTACTACGGCGACATGCTTGGGCTGAAAGGCAAAGTCCGCCAGTTGTATGGCTGGAGCATCCTCTTCTTTTCGGATGTCGCCCTGGCGGCGGTCACCATTTTCGAGATGAAACGCCTGTTCATCGGTGAGGCCGAACAGCAGCCGCTGGTCAACGGCCTGATGTACGCCATCGACTTCGGCCTGGGCATGCTGCTGGTGCTGCTGGCGGTGGTCATGGTCTGGCGGCTGGTCGACCTGTTCAAATCCAAGGGACGCTGGTCGGAGGAAAAGGAACACGAACTCTCGCAGGAGGTGGCGAAATGAAAAATATTATTTCTTCCATGTCATTGCGAGGAGATTGCTTCGCAAAGAACGCTTGCAATGACGGACGAAAAACGGGATTGCTTCGTCGGGCTGTCGCCCTCCTCGCAATGACGATCCTGGCCGCCTGCGCCCCCGTGGATTTGAATGCTCCGATGCCGGCTTTTGACACGGGCATCGACCCGAACGCCTGGGCGCGGATCCCCGCGGGTGAATTTCACTTCGGCCAGCACGAGGATGTCGAGTCCACCGAAGCCTACGAGATCATGATCACCGACGTGACCGCTGCGCAGTATGCGGACTTCCTCAACGCGGCCCTGGCGGATGGCACCGTCAAAGTGGACGGGGAGTCCATCGTGGGTTTCTACCCTGGGGACGAGTTCCACGGCGTCAATCACGAGGAGGAGATTAAGGCGGGCGACTGGGTCTACATCCCGCTGGACGACCCGTCGCAGAGACTTCAGTTTGACGGGGCCCGCTTCACGGTCCAGGCGGGGTATGAGAATCACCCGATGACGATGGTCACCTGGTTCGGCGCCTGGGGCTACTGCCAATCCAACGGCGGACGACTTCCCACCGAGATCGAATGGGAGAAGGCCGCGCGCGGCACGGATGAGCGTCCCTTCCCGTGGGGTGACGAGATCCTGCGCGGGAACGCCAATTTCTACTCCAGCCGTGACCCGTTCGAGGATATGGCCTCGTTCGGTTCGCGCACCAGTCCCGTGGGTTTCTACAACGGACAGAAATACGGCGACTATCAAACCGTCGACTCGGCTTCACCGTATGGCCTGTATGACATGGCGGGCAACGTCTGGCAGTGGACGGGCAACGTGTACGAGGGCATGCACTATCGCTTCCTGCGCGGCGGCTCGAAGGACACCTACGACATGGATTTGCGCGTGTGGGTGCGCAACAACGCCACGCCGACCTATTTCAGCCCGGGCGTTGGTTTCCGTTGCGCGCGTTGAGTGGAAGCGCAGGTAGACAGGGATACAGGTACACAGGTATACTCTCCCCGTCTTTTCCCAGGCACGAATTTACCTGTATGTCTTTCCAGGAGTAACCATGTCCGCCCTCATGACCAAAATCCGCCTCTACTGGCCGCTCATCAAATCCACCCAAACGGGGTTGCTGCTTGCCACGGGCATTGCAGGCTATCTCAGCGCGGGCACGCTGATCGGGCTGCCCACCCTGCTGGGGGTTTCGCTCACGCTTTTCCTCGCCATCAGCGGGTCGACCATCATGAACATGTGGTACGACCATGACATCGACGCGAAAATGAAGCGCACCCACAAACGTCCCGCCGCGGCAGGACTGTTGAGCCGCACGGAAGTGTACTGGGTGGGCATGGTGATCTCGGCCATTGGTGTGGGCGGCGCGCTGGCGATTGCTCCGCTGTACGGCCTGGTCGTGTTCGCGGGCTGGTTCTTCGACGTGATCGTGTACACGCTGTGGCTCAAGCGCCGCACCTGCTGGAGCATCGTGTGGGGCGGCGTCTCGGGCGCCATGCCGATCCTTGCGGGGCGCGTCCTGGCCACGGGGCAGATCGACCTGGTCGGTATTTTGCTGGCGCTGGCCATCCTGTTCTGGATTCCCACCCACACACTGACCTTCTCGATCAAGTTTCGCGAGGATTATGCCAACGCGGGCGTGCCGACCTTCCCGTCCACCTACGGCGAGACTTTCACGCGCGCGACCATCGCGGTCTCGTCGGTGCTGGCGGCGATTGCCATCGGCTGGGCCAGTGTGTTGATCGGCGTCAGCGCGGGCTACCTGCGCCTGATCGCCGTGCTGACGGCGGGCCTGCTGCTGCTGGCCTTTGCCACCTTCCGCGTGGGATCCGAGCGCGTCAACTTTGGCCTGTTCAAGTATGCCTCGTTGTACATGCTGGCCTCGATGATCATCCTGGCGATAACGGCGTTCTAACCCTCACCCTGCCCTCTCCCCACTGGGGAGAGGGGGAGAACTTCGAACCATGAAAATGACGTCGCTTGACCGCCTCCTGCTGCTCATCACGGGCTTGTTGTCCGCTTATCAGATCGTGGTAGGCATCAACGATCTCTCCACGGCCCCGATCATCGCCTACACCATCGCCTTCGGCGTGCTGCTCGTGGCGGGACTTTTGCTCATTATCCTGGGCTTCGACGCGCTCGATGCGCCCATCGTGGTCATCGTTTCGACGATCATCCCGCTGACGCTTTCACTTGGACTCGTCTGGGAGCATTCCGCCGCATTTCGAGTCCCGTACCTGGTCTTCGTCGTTTTGGGATTCCTGGCTGTGAGCATCACCCGCTCGACCCCCATGCAAAACAAACTCCCGACGGCCACCATTGCGCTCGTCCACGGCGTGGCGGGCCTGACCATCTTCCTGCTGCCCATCGTTATCGCCCTGCAAGGGCAGGTCCAACCCGCCTTCGCCCTGGTCGGCGTGGGCGGCGCGTTGATCGGCCTGGGCGGATTGCTGCTCTCATTCCTGAAAGCGGGCAAGCCCATCCTGTCGAGGGAAACCATTCTCAAAGTCCTGCCAGGGCTGCTCCTGCTCATGACAGCCTGTTTTGTGGCGGGATTTCGTTTTGGATAACCTGTGAAAATGTCAACTTCCTTCCTGCACTCCCTGCGCGGCGAGATGAAGAAGAGTCGCTTCAAGATCTGGCTGCGGGCCTTTCTGTTCGTTCAGTTTTGCCTGCTGTTCAGCGTGTACTTCTTCCGCGATGTCGGGCATGGCTATTTCAAGTGGGAATGGGTGGGGCTGGTATCGGCTGCCTTCATTCCCATCGGCTTCCTGCTGAGTTTCATCGTCCCGATGAAGGCGGATGCGGAACTCGGGGCGGTGACTTTTTCGCTCGACCGCTTCTACCTCTTCCTGATCTGGTTCCTGGTGGCCGCAAAACTGATCATCGGGCGTATCCCACCCTTCACCCCCGAAGCGGACTTCATCATGGCGGCGATCATGGGCATCATGTTCGGGCGGCTGGGCGGGATTGGCCTGCGGGTGCGGCGGCTCAAACTGCAATACGGTTTCAAAAAAGTTTAATCGTAGAGCGAGATATGATCTCGCTCTACTTTTTTCCAAAAGGAGTACACAATGTCCACCAACAGTTTCTTCGCAAAGGCCCTGCGCTTCATTGGCATCGTCCTCATGGCGCTGACGGGCGGATTCACCCTGCTGGGCGGCATCGGAACAACCTGCGCGGCGCTCTTCCCCACGAATTGGGACAGCATGGCCCCGCTGGCTTCGATGCAATGGTTATACATTCTGTTCGTGCTGTCTGGCATCGCGCTGGGTGTCTTTGGCATTCGCGCAACCGTGATGCTCATCAAAGGCGCGGACAAGTCCTACCGCGACGCGCTGACTGTGCTCATCGCGGGCGTCGTGATCGGCTTCGTTCATATCCTCGTCTCGCGCGCCCTGCGCGGAAAATCCATGCCCGTGGATGCGGTGGTGTATACCACCGTCCTGACCCTGGTCATCTTCCTGCTCTTCCGCATCCCCGCCATCTGGCAGGGCGTGGATTTTGCCAAAGGAAATGCCAAATCCAACCAGCCTGCGGGCGGAGCGGCGGCCATCCTGCTCGGCATCCTGACCCTGACCATTCAACTCAGCATGGCCTCCACCCACACCTGGGATGGGGTCAACTACGCGGATGCGTTCAACGCGTCCATGACGCTGACGGGATTATCCCTGTTGTTCAGCAGCGCGGCGCTCCTCATCCGCTGGGAGAACCTGGCGGCTGTTCTCCATAAACCCGCTGCGGCTCCCGACCGGAGATAATCTGCAAACGGTCTGGCAATCCAACCCTTGAGAATCAAGCCGCCGGGCACATCGGCGGCTTGATTTATCCAACAGCCCTCCTGGACGGTATTTTTCTAACATTTGGGTAATACCGTTGGGTCAATTATCGTTTAAAATATCGGAAAACGGGTTACGTGAAATAAAACGCAAATTGCGGGTTGGTTTCGCAATTTCCATGAGGCCTTATGACAAACCTGACTGACGCCATACAACTGATTCGCCAGGGACGCAAGGATGACGCGCGCCTGCTCCTGGAATCGGTCCTGAAGCTCGACCCGAAAAACATCCAGGCCTGGTTCTGGTACGTGGAGACCATGCCCACGCTGGAGAAGCGCGTCCAGATCCTCGAGGTCTGTTTGAAGGTCAACCCGGGCAATCCCCAGGTTATGCAGGCGCTGCAGACCCTGCGCGGCCGGCAGGCGGACCAGGTGCCGCCGCCCCCATCATATTCCTCGTCCCCGGCGCGAGTGGATCCCTTCACCTCCACCCACGACCCCGAGCCGCTGGAATCCGAGCGTGCATATGATTATGGGAGCAGCCAGTCCGCCTCCTACGGGTTGGAGGAGGATGAGGACTACCTGTCAGCGGCGCCTTCCGAATCTGTGTTCGATTATGGCGGCTCCCAGCCATCCAAATCCTCCACGGACTTTTACCCCCAGCCCTCGGCGGCCTCCAAGCCCGCCTTCGACTGGGATGCGCTGGAGCGCGAGGAGAATGTGCGCCGGGGCAAGTCGGTGGTGGAGATTCCCCTGCCTGCCATCGAGCCCATCGACGAGAAACCTGCGCCGCCGCCCGCACGTTCCTATCCCTTCTACACGGTCTGGCTCACGGCCCTGTTCCCCCTGGATATCGGTGCATTTTCCAGTATGCTGGATGACCCGGAAGGCGGAACAGGCCGCGCCTTTGAGTGGATGGCCATTACGGGTGTCATTACCGGTTTGCTGGTGCCGTTATTCATCCTCCGCGACCCGGATTTTTCGACCCTGGTCAACATGCCCGAGTTTCGCAGTCTGTTGGGCGGCATGAATCCCACCACCCTGATGATCATTCTCATGGCCGTCATGGCCGTGCTGTCCCCGATCCTGAGCATCCTGGGGCTGGCCCTCAACGGGGCCATTCTCAATTTCCTGGCCATGGCGTTCGGGGGCAATGGGAATTTCAGCCGAACCGTGTATGCCATGGCGGCCTTCCTGGCGCCGGCCTCGCTATTGACCTCTCTGTTTAGCCTGATCCCCGGGCTGCAATGGGTGGGGGTGTTGCTCGGGCTTTATATGAGCTTCCTTTACGTGCGCGCGCTCATGGCCGCCCATGACCTGACCACCTGGGGCGCCATCAAGACACTGCTCGCTCCTGCGGCGCTGTTGTTCATCCTGGGCTGTCTGATCAACCTGGTGTTTGGATTGACTTCGCTGGCTTTCTAGCCGCGGAAACGATCTCGAACCGTTGAAGCAAAAAGCCGCCGATGTTGGCGGCTTTTCATTTATGCCCTTACCTGCCATTTCCACAACTGCCCCGTCAATTCCATAAACTGTTTCTGCGGTTTCCCCCTCAATCCACCAAACGAGGAATTGGAATGTTTTCCACGATCAGCGCGCGCATCCTCGCTGAAGGTATGTGAGTGCCAGGCCCCGCGCTTGACGTTGTAGAGCTTGTACGGCTGCATATCCTCGGCGCGGCCCTTCAGGGCTCACGCAAAGCCTCCGAAGAGATGCAGGGGGTGGCTTTCCCCTTTATAAAAAAGCGCAATTTTCGACCGCGCTGGGTATAATGGTCGCTGATGATCCTCTATGACCTCTGTCTGCCCTGGTACTGGGAATATGACGATGCCTTTGTCGGCCTGATCGAGCGCGCCTGTGTTGCGCAAGGCAAGACCCTTTGGCAAATCACCCCCACCAATCTACTCGAAGCTATCACCGCCCTCTATAAAGGGGAGGTCAATTTCCGCACCCTGCTCGACCGCGCCCAGGGCGACATCCGCTTCGAGCCCATCAACCGCTGGGCCAGGGAGTTTGGCGCGCGGCGCATCAATCCCACCGAGTTGTCGCTGTGGTCGGAAGACAAGGCCACCATGCACCTCGAATTGATCGAGGCGGGCCTGAACACGCCCCACACGATCCTGCTCTCACCCTTCATCGAGGAACCCGTCGTGGCCCCGCTCGACCTGTCGCCGTTGGGGGAGCGCTTCGTCATCAAGCCGTCCAACGGCGGGGGCGGCGAAGGCGTCATCATGGGCGCCGAGTCGGTCGAGCAGATTTTGCAGGCGCGCACCGAGTTTCCCACCCAAAAGTATCTCATCCAGGCCATCGTCCAGCCGCGTGTGTTCGACGGGCGCGTGGCCTGGTTCCGCTGCTTTTATTCCGCGGGCGAAGCCTTTCCCTGCTGGTGGCATCCCGAGACGCACGTTTACGCGTTGGTCACCGCCGAGGATGAGTCCCGTTACGGCCTGGATCACCTGAGGGACGTCACAAAGCGCATCGCCTCCATCTGCAAACTCGACTGGTTCTCGACCGAGATTGCCCTGGCTGAGGAGTTCGTGGTGGTGGATTACGTCAACGACGGCATCGACACCCGCATCCAATCGCGCGCGGCAGATGGTGTGCCTGATGAAGTGATGGAACAAATTACCAGCCGCCTGGTGGGGCTGGCTTAAAACTTCGGAGTGCGGACTGAAGTCCGCGCTCCGTTTATTCGAGGAGATAACATGACCCGTGCACGTGATTTGGGGATTCCGCTGGCGGGGACGCCTGGCCCGCTGAATGCCATTACCGACGTCCCAGGCCTGACCGTTGGGTTTGCCACCGTTATCAAAGGCGACTCGGCCCGAACGGGCGTCACCGTCATCCATCCGCGCGGACAGTTCAACCACGCTCCCGTCTTCGCGGGGACGTTTGCTTTTAACGGCAACGGCGAGATGACAGGCGCGGCCTGGGTCGAGGAGGGCGGCCTGCTCGAAGGGCCGATCGGCCTGACCAACACACACAGCGTCGGCATCGTGCGCGATACCATCATCCACTGGCAGGCGGCGCAGGATTCCTTCTTCCAGAAGTGGTCCTGTCCCGTGGTGGCCGAGACCGCCGATGGCTGGCTGAACGACATGAACGGCTTCCACGTGGAGCCTGAACACGTGCTGTCCGCGCTCGACTCCGCGAAGGGCGGTTCCCTGCCTGAAGGCAATATCGGTGGCGGGACAGGCATGATCTGTTATGAGTTCAAGGGCGGCACGGGGACAGCTTCGTGCAAACTGCCCGAGAAGCTCGGCGGCTGGACAGTCGGCGCGTTGGTGCAGGCTAATTTTGGCCGCCGCCACCAACTGACCATCGCAGGCGTGCCCGTCGGCCAGCATCTCACCGAGGATGCGCCCTTCACGAACGGTGAGAATCCGCTGGCCGAACAGGGCTCGCTGATCGTCGTGCTTGCCACGGATGCGCCCCTGCTTCCGCACCAGCTCAAACGCATCGCCAGACGCGCCACTCTCGGCATGGCCCGCACGGGCAGCCTGGGCGGAAACGGCAGCGGCGATATCTTCCTGGCTTTCTCCACCGCCAATTCCAGCGCGGGACGTGGCGACGAAAACGGACTCGCGACCTTGCAGGCATTATCGAACGACAAGATCGATCCGCTGTTCTATGCGTCTGTGTATGCGACCGAGGAGGCGATCTTGAATGCGATGGTCTCGGCGGAAACGATGACGGGCAAGGACGGCATTACAGTCAAGGCATTGCCGCATGAAGATGTGATGGATTTGTTGAAGAGATACGGAAGAGGGTAGGGCGGAGAGCAGAAAAGCAGCTTTCTTCTCTTACAACCACAATTCGCCCTTCGCGTACATTGAAGTAGCTTTCCACTCCAGGAGTTCCCATGTCCAATATCCTAGAAGTCAAAAACCTCGTCAAGCACTACGGTGATTTTCAGGCGGTCAAAGGGGTGTCCTTCAATATCGAGGAAGGAGAAATCTTCAGCCTGCTTGGCCCCAACGGCGCGGGCAAGACCACAACCATCTCGATGTTATCCACTTTATACACGCCCACCTCGGGGGCTGCCACCATCAGCGGCCACTCGGTGACCAGGGAGCCGATGGCGGTGCGTCAGGTGATCGGTGTGGTGCCGCAGGATCTGGCGCTCTACGAAGACTTGACCGCCCGCGAGAATCTCATCTTTTGGGGACAGATGTATGACCTGAGCGGCAAGGCATTGACCGCCCGCGTGGATGAAGTGCTCGAACAGATCGGCCTGACCGACAAGGCGAACAACCGCGTCAAGACCTACTCGGGCGGCATGAAGCGGCGTGTCAACATCGGCGTGGGCCTGTTGCACAAACCCAAGCTGCTCTTCATGGACGAGCCGACCGTGGGCATCGACCCGCAGTCGCGCCGCGCCATCCTCGACACGGTCAAGGCGTTGAATAAACAGGGCATGACCCTGCTCTACACCACGCATTACATGGAGGAGGCCGAGGAACTTTCTGACCGCGTCGGCATTATCGATCACGGCGAGCTGATCGCCATCGGCACGCAGAAGGAACTGACCCATCAAGTCGGCGAGAGTGAAACCCTTGTCCTGCACGTCGGCGAGAATGATGATTCCGAGGCGCTGGCCCTGGCTCTCAACGGCGTGGCAGGCGTCATCAAGGCTGAGGCCACCGACCACGAAGTCTCGGTCATCTGCCCCGAGGCCGAGGATGTGCTGGCGGGCGTCGTCACCAAGGCCAACGAACGCGGCATCAAGATCCGCTCGATTGACATCCGCGAGCCGAATCTCGAAGCGGTGTTTTTGCATCTGACGGGACGTGCGCTGCGCGATTGATGTCATTGCGAGGCACTGGTGGTTTCGATACGGGTGGGAAGAACGCCCGCCCCACTCAACCACCGAGTCTCACATGAGGAAACCTTATGCTCAAGACATTTCTCATCGGTATCAAAGATGTCCGTTTGGCCTTCCGCGACCGCGCGGCGTTGACCTTCATGCTGGCGGCTCCGTTCGTGCTGACGCTCGGCCTGGGACTGGTCACGGGCCGTTTCAGCGGCAACAGCGGCAGCGGAATTTCCGACATCCCCGTGGCCATTGTCAACCTGGACGACGGCCAGCTCGGCCAGGCTTTGGTGGATGCCTTCAACTCGCCAGAACTGGCCGATTTAACGGAGCCAACTTTCCCGTCCGACCCCGAGGCGGCCCGCCGTTTGATCGACGAGGATCAGGCTGCGGCGGCGGTCATCATCCCCGCGGGCTTCACCCAATCCATCATCCCGCAGGCCTCCGATTTTGAATCCGCCCAGCCCGAAGTGGTGCAGATCGAGGTTTACACCAATCCCGAGCGGCCGACCAGTGCAGGCATCATCAAGGCCATCGTGGACGAGTTCATCAGCCGCGTGGAGGAGGGGCGCGTGGGCGGCGAGGTTTCGATCCTGCAAATGTTGGTCAGCGGGCGCATCACGCCCGAGCAGGCCGAGGATGCGGGCAATGCAATGAGCCAGCGTCTGCAAGATGAACCCATGACCAATGAAGCGGCCATCACCCTGAATTCCAGCACGGCGGATGGCCAGGCCGTGGAGTTCGACGCGCTGGCTTACATCGCGCCTGGCATGGCGTTGATGTTCCTGATGTACACGGTCAGCTATGGCGGGCGTTCGATCCTGGCGGAGCGTACGCAGGGCACCCTGCCGCGCCTGCTGGTCTCGCCGACCTCCTCGGCGCAGATCCTGGGCGGCAAGATCTTTGGCATCTTCCTGACGGGCGCGGCGCAGATGCTGATCCTGATCGGCGCATCCTCGCTGATCTTCCAGTTGAAGTGGGGCGACCCGCTGGGGGTGGTCGTGCTGGTGCTGGCGGCAGTCTTCGGCGCGACGGGCTGGGGCATGTTTATCACGGCCACGGCGCGCACCACGGCGCAGGTGGCGAATGTCGGCTCGGCGATGATGCTGATCTTCGGCGCGCTGGGCGGAAGTTTCGTCAGCCTGGAACAGATGCCTGTGTTCGTGCAGGCCATCAGCAAGATCACGCCCAATGCCTGGGCCTTGAATGGCTTTACCACCCTGGGCCTTGGCGGGACGCTGGCCGACCTGGGCACCCCGATCACGGCGCTGCTTATTATGGGCGCGTCGTTGTTCGCGGTGTCGGTGTATTTGTTTGGGAAGAAAGATTTGGCGCAGAAGTAACCCTCACCCCGACCCTCTCCCAAAGGGAGAGGGAGAAGAGTGGAACATGAAAAAACTTTTTGCCATAGCCTGGAAGGACGCGGTCATCCGCTTTTCGACGATTGCGGAATTGCTGTTCTTCATCATCCTGCCGATTATCTTCACATTAATCATGGCGGGCGGGACGCCCTCGGGGGAGGGGGATCCCCGCATCCGCCTGGTGGTGGTCGATCAGGCGCAGACGCCTGTGTCGCAGGGCATCCTCGCTGAGTTGGAAAAATCCACGGCGGTGTGGCCTGACGTGTTGTCGTTGAAGGAAGCCGAGAGCCAGTTCGATGCGCGGGAGGCGGCGGTCGTGCTGATCCTGCCCGCGGGGCTGGATTTGCAGGCCATCCAAAACGGCACGGCCGAGGCTGACCTCCGTCAGCAGCCGAACAACCTGAACGCCACCGTGGCCGCGCGCGCCGTCCAGACCGCCCTGCGGCGGGTGGGCAGCGCTGTCAACGCGGCCAACATGGCGGTGAAGGAGGCGGAAGCCAGCGGGACTTTCGAATCGGAGACCGACCGCCAGGCGTATTTCAACGATGCGCTGAAACTGGCCCAAACCGCCCAGGCTGAGACGCCCGAGCGAGTGACCGTCATCGAAGGCGCCACGCCCGACCCGACCGAATACGATCCGCGCGCGAACCAGTCCACGGGACAGATGATCACCTGGGTGTTCATCCCGTTGTTCGGAATTTCGGCCCTGTTCGCCTACGAGCGCCAGCAGGGAACGCTGCGCCGCATCCTGACCACGCCGACCACGAAGGCCACCTATCTGTTCGGCACGATTGCGGGACAGGTGGCTGTGGCGATGGTGCAGATGACGATCCTGGTGCTGTTTGGCATCTTTGTGATGAAGCTGGGTTGGGGCCGTGAACCGCTGGCCCTGTTCGTGATCATGCTGGCATCCGCGTTGGCGGCGGCATCCATCGGCGTGACCATGGGCACCTTCGTCAAATCGGAGGGACAGGCCAGCGGACTGAGTACGATGTTCGGCATGGTCATGGCGCTGCTGGGCGGCTGTTGGTATCCGCTGGAGATGTTCCCGCCCGTGGTGCAGAATTTAGTCAAAGTCCTGCCGACCACCTGGGCCATGGAAGGGATGCTCGACCTGGTGCTGCGTGGGCGCGGCTTGATCGACATCCTGCCCGAGGCGGGCGTGTTGCTCGGCTTTGCGGCAGTGTTCTTTACCGTGGGTGTCTGGCGGTTCAGGTACGAGTAGGATGGACTCCGCAAGCTCTGCTTGCGGAGTGTAATGTCCAGAAGCAGAGCTTCTGGACTCCAAAGACTGGAGCAAAAAGTCCCGCGCGAGGCGGGACTTTCGCTTTCTCTGTTGTTTTGAAAAGTGATTTTCCACTGCTGTTCAGGGTACCTGTCCACACAACAGGCTTTTGAGATTCAGCCGAACATGAATTCCAGCCGCTCCCAGGGTAACGATGTTGTCACGACGATCTGGGAGCAGGCTGGAATTTGTGGTGTGCGCAATGTTCGCAGCGATGAATAACCACAAGGCAATGATAGTACCATTTGCCCCGTTTAAATAAAAACTATCAAAATTGAGAACTATTCGGCTGGTTCAGGGAGTTCATTTTCCCGCCTGCGCCTTCCAAAAAAGACCAGGTAGAACACGATCATCGCGAGGACGGTCGAGATCAACCCGTAGGCCGCATCCAGTTCCTGCACCGTGAACAGGGCGGGGCTGGGCAGGGCGCTGACGTTGTAGTTGGCGAAGATGGACGCGAACAGGTTATTGGAAGCGTGCATGCCCAGGGCCAGTTCCATGCCGTTGTCTTCCACGGTGATCAGCGTGGCGAAGAATCCAAAGGCGAAATAACCCAGGCCCATCAGGATGGCATTGGAGGAGGAGGACATTTCGGGGTTGGCCGCGTGCGGCAGGAAGAACAGCGCGCCGTTGATGAGGGCCAGAATCCACTTGTTCTTCAGGAGCAGTCCCATCCATTGCAGCAGGTAGCCGCGGAAGAATAATTCCTCGGCAGAGGTCTGGATGGGGATGAGAATCAACGCGAAAATGGCGTAGACGGCCAGCGTCAAAGGCTGGAAGGTCAACACGTAGCGGCCAGGGTGGAGAGCCGCCTCGGCCACGGCGATGACCGCCGCCAGCCCGAACCAGACCAGCCCGCCCTCGAAGATCCTGTCCCAGCGGATGCGCTCCCAGCCCGTCACCAGCGTCCGCAGGGAGCGCGCGTGGATGAAGCGCACCGCCAGCAGAGTGGCAATGATAAAGGGGAAGAAGGTCAGCATCGTGACGGTGAAATCCAGCAGCACGGGGATGCCCGTGAAGCCCGTCTCGGTAAAGCCTGAGGCGGGGTCGCTGTCTGCCATCACGTAGAACACCAGCAGGATCACAGGAATCGAGCCCACGATCAGCCAGGTACCGAGAATGCCAGGGAAGGAGAGCAGGTAGCGCCACCAGTCGTTCTTGCCCGTGCGCGTGACTTCGAGATAATCATTCATGGATGACTCTCACTTTTTTGAGTTCGGATCGATTGCATGGTGGATATTCTACCCGAGACGGATGCGCCCAATCAAAAAAGCGGAAGGCAGATCACCTGCCTTCCGCTTTGCCTGTGTCGGTTGAATTATTCGCTCACCAGCAGCCACTTGGCGAAGCGTCCGTGCAACTGGCCGACGCCGCGCGCAATGTTCATGAAGCTCGTCCACAGCAGGAAACCGCCCAGAACGCACAGCGGATAGGTCCAGGTGGGGAAGGTGTAGCGGACGTCGTTCGAGATCATGACCGCGCCTTCGTGAAGGACGGTTTGCAGGATCGGGATGGCCATGAAGGAGAGCGAGATGCTCAATACCGTCACGATGACCACGAAGTAGACGGTTCCCAGCACGAATTGGGCGACCATGTAGATCAGCATCAGCCAGGTGGCCTTGTCGGTGACCAGCGCCTTGAGGCGGTCGAGCCATTTCATACCCTGATGCGAGAACAGCGGACGGCGCGGCATGCGCACGCCCAGCAGGGCTTCCACCAGGCGGCCTTCGAGCAGGGCCAGTCCGCGCACGGAGAGCAGGAACAGCAGCGCCAGCGGGAAGCCGAAGATGAAGAGCAGGAACGAGACGGAGAGCGAGACGCCCGTCACAGCCCAGGTGAAATAGAACACGCCCGTAACGAAGGCAATGAACATGTACAGCAGGGCGCCCCAGGCGCGCGGGTCGAGATAGACGCCGAAGAAGCGTCCGAGCGCGGATTGCGGCTTGACGGTTTGCTTAAGGATGGGGGAGGTGCGGCGCTCCACTTCGCGGTAGGCGGAGGCGGTCTCTTCGGGCGAGCCATATTCCTCAATGATGCCGACCAGCGCATCGGCCACGCTGACTTCGGGGGATTTTTCGCGGGCGGCTTCCAGGGCAGTGGACAGATGCTCGCGGGCGTCGGCCTGCGCGTCCTGGATTAACGCGGAGTCGGCGTCCTTCATCTCATTTTTCAAAGCATCCAGGTATTCTTCGATTGTTTTGAACATGGCATTATCCTTTTAAAATTGCGTCCACGAATTTCTTCGTTTGTTTCCACAGTTCGAGCCACTCGATCAACGCCGCGCGGCCATCCTCGGTGATCTTGTAATATCTGCGCGGCGGGCCTGAGACGGACGGTTCGACCGTGCTTTCGAGCAGGCTGTTCTCTTCCAGCGAGCGCAGGACGGGGTAGAGCGTGCCCTGTTTCATCATCGGGATGTCGGGGCCGCTTTCTTCGAGCATTTTGGCGATCTGGTAGCCGTACATCGGCTCGGGGCTGCGGTTCAATACGCTCAACAAGACCAGCGAGGAGGTGCCCGAGTTGAGTTCTTTTTGGAATTTTCGAGTGGAGGCGCTTATATCGCTCATGCCTGTTCCTTTCCTTGGATGTAATACTTGACTGCTACTAGTAGTTTGATAGTAGTACGAAATTGTTATTATGTCAAGGTATTAAATAGGTTTCCCCCACCCAGATGGACAGGGGAAACGGAACTGGCCTTTCGATGGGGAACGGCCCATAAGCGGCGGCAGGCGCGGGTACAGGTCAGCGGTTGCCGTAGTCCTTTTGGGGCAGGGCTTGCAGGTAGACCCAGACCGCTTTCAGTTCCAGGTCGTCCATGTGGCGGAAGGAAGTCCAGGGCATGTAGGTCGAGTTGAGGGGCTGGCCCTGTGGACGTTTGCCTGTGCGCATGGCGGTGATGAAATCGGATTCAGTCCAGCGGGGCAGGGCCGATCCGCCGCCCCAGGTGAGGTTGGGCGCGGGCGGCCAACTGGACGGGAAGCCTGGAATGGGTCCGCCCGACATGCTCAGCCCGTGACAGACCTTGCAGGACTGGGTCAGGTATTCGCCGTACTCGGGCGTGACGCCGACGGCGGGCGCCACAGGGCGCGGCGCGTCGTGCGGGATCAATTCGGCAGGCATGAAGCTGACGGCGGGCACGAGAGCCATGATGAGGCGCCCTGTCATCGAGACCTGGCTGGCGGGCAGTTCGTTGTCCACGGGTGGGACGCTCTCGATATAGGCGATGGTGGCTCCGAGGTCTTCGTCGCTGAGGTAGTAGAACTCGGTGGAGGGCATGAACAACAGCGGCTTGCCGTCGTAGCGGATGCCGTGACGGATGGCGTGCACCCAGGTCTCGTCGTTGTATTTGTCGCCCACGCCGCCCCTGCCCGAGGTCAGGTTGGTGGCGATGACTTTTCCCACAGCGGGGTCATCCATGTAGACGTTGCCTTGCAGGCGGTCGATCTCATCGGTGTTGTGCAGCAGGCAGCCGTCCGCCTGGGATTGAAGCAGGAGCAGGTCGTAGGCATCCGTGCCGCCGTGGCAGGCCTGACAGCCGCGGAACTGGTAGATGTGTTTGCCGCGCGCGATGGAGGCTTCGTCGGTCGGGATGAGGACCGTCTCTTTCGGCAGGTCGTAGACTTTGTTCAGGCGCGCTTCGGTCTGGAAGTAAACGATGCCCAGGCCAACGATCAACAGGCCGATCAGCACGGCCAATACGATGCCGACCCATTTCAGAAATTTTTTCATTCTTGCTTTCCTCGCTGATTGGATTCAATCAGTCCCGCATGACGCGGGACTGTTGCAGTGTTGGAGTCCAAATTACGGATGCTGAATCTGCGATGCGCGCAACGTGTTCTTCATCAACATGGCGATGGTCATCGGGACGACGCCACCTGGGACGGGGGTGATGTAGCCTGCCACTTCCTTCGCTTCAGCGAATTGGACGTCGCCCACCAGGCGTGGATTCTGCTTGAGAGCAAGAAAAACTCGAAGCCACGCTGCGCGAAATGCTTGCCGTAGGTGCGCGCTTTGTTCGGCTGCTGTGTTTGCAGCCATGTCCATAAGTTTTCAGTCAAGCGTTTGCTGATTGGCGTTTTTCACTACAGGAACACGGAAATTGCGTGTTAGAACCATAACGACAATTAAGACAGTAATGAAGATGGCTATCTCGACAAAGAAAGCATAGCCTACTCCATCTTGACCGAATAAGAAACCAAGAATCACACCTATCACTAGGGACAATGGAAATGGAATAGCCAGAATGAGACCAATTAGCCGGGCTTTCATTCCAATGATTTCGAAATCTTTCTTTCCAATTATCCAACTTGGCACTTTGCCGACAAACAAGATCCAGACTCCTGCAATACCTAAAATGATTTCCAGCATTTTTTCTCCTTTGTTTCTTATGATCGTTACAATGACTACATTTTACACAAATCGATCCCAGGGCTAATCCGCCCAACGGTTTCCGTTCGAGGATAGTGGGCGGCCGTGGACTCTGCTTGAGAGCCGGGAAAACTCGAAGCCACGCATGCGCAAAATGCTTGCCGTAGGTGCCGTGCCGTACCCCAGCGTCCAATGCGCGCTTTGTTTCCACGTGCCTATTTAACGAGACCCACCCTTGAAACGCTTAATACGATTTTGAATATCAGAGACAACTCCCTTGATTTCTGCAAAATCATTCTCATTCACGTATTTGGATACCTCATTTAATAATGAAGGTATGTCAGGTTGATAATAGTGAAGCAGGGTTGCAATGTCATTTTCGTAAATGCCAACTCTGGCAAAGTTACCCTGCCGATACAAAGAGGGTAGAGCATAAAGTTTTAATAACAATAAACCTTCCACTGTCGCCAGCGGGATAATGCGGTCAAGAAATTTTTGAACCTTTGAATAATCGCTGTGGACTTTTTTGAAAAGCGGATTTTGTGTAAGTAGGACATCAATTTGTAATTCGTTGTATTCTGCGCGAACAAAATACATATCCCGACTTGAAATTTTAAGTTCAGGCAGCTTTTCCAGCGATGAAACTGCCATGAGTAAATCCAAATCCTGAGTATTTCGTCCTTCGACATAATGAAGGATGGCAATTCCCCCAACAAGAACATAGTCAATCTTTCGTTTTTCTAAAACAGTAAAAAAATCTTGGACAGACTGGATTAAAGAATCAGAATTCATTGTGCCACCTGGCCAGTTTTTGACGTTGAATACAACGGCATTACGAATAACATCACCGATTTGAACGCTACTCTTAATAGTCATTGCCTATTTCCTGCGGCAAGTGTAGCATAAAACTGATGGCGTTTTGAAGGAAGGTGGCTAAATAGCAGAGTCCAAAGTCTCCCGACATTGGCGTACACTTTCCAAAGCTTGGAGACTTTGGACTCCATTTTCGCCAGAAATTATGGATGCTGAATTTGCGACGCGCGCAGGGTGTTCTTCATCAACATGGCGATGGTCATCGGGCCGACGCCGCCGGGGACGGGGGTGATGAAGCCTGCCACTTCCTTCGCCTCATTGAAATTGACGTCGCCCACCAGGCGGTGTCCGCTCTTCTTGGTGGCGTCGGGCACGGAATTGATGCCCACATCGATGATCGCTGCGCCGGGTTTGATCCAGTCGCCGTGCACGAACTCGGTCTTGCCGATGGCCGCGATCAGGATGTCGGCCTGGCGCACGACGGCGGCGATGTCCTTCGTGCGTGAGTGGCAGACCGTCACGGTGGCATTTTTGCCAATCAGCAACAGGGCAGCGGGCATGCCCACGATGTTCGAGCGGCCCAGCACCACGGCATTGGCGCCTTCGATCTTGACGCCCGCCTGTTCGAGCAGGTAGATGCAGCCATACGGCGTGCAGGGCACGAAGAGCGGCTCGCGTCCCTTCTGGGCCAGGCGGCCGATGTTGAGCGGGGAGAAGCCGTCCACGTCCTTTTCGATGTTGATCAGCGCGAGCACGCGCTCCTCGTCGATGTGCGAAGGCATGGGCAGCTGCACCAGGATGCCGTTGACCGTCGGGTCGGCGTTCAGGCGCCTGACCAGATCCTCGACCTGTTCCTGCGTTGCGTCGACAGGCAGGTGCTCGCTGATGGAGCCCATGCCCAGTTCCTGACAGGCCTTACCCTTCGAGGCCACGTAGGCCGCCGAGTCGGGGCGGTCGCCGACCAGCACGGTGGCCAGCATGGGCTGGGGCTTGCCCTCCGCGGTGCGTTTGGCAACCTCCAGCGCCACTTCCTCGCGCACTTTCTGGGCAATCGCTTTTCCGTCGATCAATTGAGCTGACATGGTTGCTCCTTGTTGTGTGATTGAACGCATAAAAATTATACAGTCAGTTTCCCCGCACATAAAAGTGACAGTCATCCTGATTCGGGGACCAGGTCCCAATTAGCAATTACCAATCACGCCCTTCATCCCCCCTGCATGAACTTCGACCAGCTTCACATTATCCAGCTCGTTCCAACGCGGCGAGGAGGCCGTCGCCGACACGCGCATGTAATTGCCCGTCAGCCCTTCCATTTGCCAGCCCCATTCGCCCAACTCGGAAACGGATTCCCACAACACGGGCAGGCTGCGCCCGATGAATTTCTGGCGATAGGATTGCTCCGCCTTGTCGAGGATGCCGCGCAGCAGGCGATTGCGTTCCTTGCGGACCTCGGGCCTGACCTGGTCCCTCAGCCTGGCCGCCCCCGTGCCTGGCCTCGGCGAGTACGTGAAGACGTGTCCGCCTGCGAATTGCATCTCCCGCACGAAGTCCATCGTCAGGGCGAACTCGTCCGCGGTCTCGCCTGGGAAGCCTGCGATCAGGTCGGTGGTGATGGCCACATCGGGGATCAGTCGGCGCGCGGCGGCGGCCAGCGCGCGGAAGGAGGCCGTGTCCGTTTTGCGCGCCATGCGCCTGAGCGTGGAGTCGCATCCGCTTTGCAGGGGCAGGTGCAGGTGCGGCTGGAGACGGGCATCCGCCCACAGCGCGAAGAACGCTTCGTCCAGGTCCCACGGTTCGAGCGAGGACAGCCGCAGGCGCGGGATGTCCGCTTCGCGCAGGATCGTGGCGGTCAAATCCCGCAGGTGGAGGCCGAAGTCCTGTCCCCACGAACCGAGATGCACACCCGTCAGCACGATCTCCTTGGCGCCGCCCGCCAGCGCGGAGTGGATGTCGCGGATCACGTCCGCGGCGGGGCGTGAACGCGACTCGCCGCGCGCGACGGTGGTGATGCAGAAGGTGCAGTGATTGTCGCAGCCGTCCTGCACCTTGATGAAGGCGCGCGTGCGGTGATGCAGTCCGGGCAGGGGGATGCGGGTGAGGGGTTCCAGATCAAACGTTGAATGTTTAACGTTTAACGTTTCTTCGACCAGTGTATCCTTGCGTTGGTTGGGGATGACCTGTTTGACGTGGGGGAGCGCAGCGGCCTGCCCGGGCTGTAGGGTGGACCAGCAGCCCGTGGCGACGATCTCATCGACCCCCGTGTTGGCCAGGTGGCGGATCTTGCGGCGCGAGTCGGCGGCGGCGTCGGTGGTGACGGCGCAGGTGTTGACCACGGCCAGGTCGGCCTCTTCGGCGGCGGCCACGATCTCGTGTCCCGCCGCGCGGAATTGCAGCGCCATCGATTCGATCTCCGCCTGGTTCAATCGACAGCCGATGGTGTCGAGGAAAATTTTCATCTCAATAAACGGCGGTGAATTAGCCCAGTCTCACGGGGATTGCGAATCCCCGTGGAGCAGGAAGCGGGCAACTACGGCTGGATCGCCACGAAATTATCGAAGAGGATGTCCACGCCAGGCTGGGAGAAGCTGCCCGCCAGCAGGCCGACATCGCCGTGGGTCAGGGTGGTGTCTTCGACCTGGGCCAGCTTCTGGCCGTTGACGTAGAAGGTCAGGGTGCCGCCCACGCAATCCGCGCGCAGGTGGTTGACGCTGGTGCCGCGGTTGATGACTTCGTGCGTTTGCATCTCGCTCTGGCCGAGCAGGGAGGTCTGTCCGTCCTGGAACAGGCCGATGGCGTAGAAACCGTCGTGAGAGATGATGAAGAAGTAGTAATTCCCTTTCGTGTAGCGACAGACCAGGCCGACACGGTTCTCGTCAGGCCCTGCCAGCTTCCCCTCGTCTACTTCGAGGCGCACGTCGACCAGATCGCGCTTGGCGGTCGACCAGAAATTGGTCTGCGGGACGTTGGCGATGATGCGGTAGCTCTCCGCGTTGTAATCCATGATGCCTTCGGCCGCGGCGCGACGCTCCCAGCCCGAACCGGGATCGGAGAAATCGTCCTCGAAGATCAGCGCGCCTGGGGCGATGGTCATGGTGGGGGCGGGGGTGGGCTGCGGCGCGCCCGGCACGGCGGGAACCTGGCAGGCCAGAGCCGCCAGCAGGAGGAGGGCGATCATGGAAGGTACGCGATGTTTTGGCATGGGTGGAATTTTATCATTAAGGAAGCCCCCTTCGCGCTGAGCGGAGGGACGGTGGACTTCCGTCCCGCAGTCGAAGCGCGGTGGAGCGGGGAATGCTTGAGGTTATGGCCCTTCGACTGCGCCGCGCAAAGTACGCGCGGCTCCGCTCACGCGTGCCTGCGCACGGTGCAGGCAGGGCGGACCTTACGCTACGGAAAATATTGTTTCAGGATCGCATCCGCCTGCTGGCCCGAGGCGCCGTTGGGATCGACCTCCATGACGCGGCGGAGGTGGGCATAGGCAGCGGTGCGGTCGCCGGTTTGCAGGTAGACCAGCGCCAGGTGCAGGTGTGCGCTGGCGTAATCGGGCGCAAGCGCGAGCGCGGAGAACAGGGTTTGTTCGGCGGTGTAGAATTTTCCCAGGGAAAGCTGAGTCCAGCCGAGGATGTCCAGCGCGAGCGGGTCATCGGGCGACAGATCCACCGCTTGCTGCGCGGCGGGCAGGCCCACATCTTCGACGTGCACACCGTTCTCCACGCAGAAGACGGCCAGCAGCCGCCAATAAGCGGATTCGTCGGGGGCGAGTTCCGTGGCGCGCTGGAAGTTCGAGAGCGCCAGCACCAGGTCGCCCAGGCGCGCGTAGGTTTCACCGAGCGAGGCCTTCCAGGCGGGATTATCGGGTTCGAGGGCAGCGGCCTGCTGATATTCGGACAGCGCCTGGCGCGCATCCCCGCTGCGCTTCCAATATAGTCCGCGTAATCCGCGCACGACGACCGACTGGGGGGCCAGCGTCAGGGCCTGGTCCAGGTCCGCGCGAGCGTCCCCGCCGAGGTGCTGTTTCGCCTCGCCGAGCCAGGCCCAGGCTTCGGCGTTTTGCGCGTCGGCGGCCACGGCGGCTTCGAAGGCGCGCCTGGCCAGGTCCCATTCATCGACCAGGCCCATTCCGCGCCCCAGAGTGACGAGGCGGCCCGTCTCGGTCGGGTCAAGTTCGGCCAGGTTCAGGGTGGAGCGCAGCGTCTCGAAAACGGGAGCATACTCCCCGTCCAGTTGGGAGGCGAGTTGGAAGTGAGTCATGGCGCTGTTGATGTCCAGCAGGGAAAGCAGCAGGCCCAGACGATATTGCGCGGCGGCATCTTCGGGCGCCAGCAAAAGTTGATTCTCCAGCGCGGCGCGTTCGGCCTCGATATTCCCCTGCATGTGGCGCACCTGGGCAATGCCCGCGAAGGCCTGCGCCGTGGCGTGTTGCTCGATGGAGGACTCGAAGGCCGTCAACGCCTGGTCGGGAAGCTGCGCCTGGAGCCTGGCCTGGCCGAGAGACAACCAGCCCTGCGCGGAGAGGGACGGCGCGCGCTCCAGCAGGCGCATGGCCTGTTCGGACTGCCCGGCCTGCTGCGCGGCAATGCCCGCGCGTTCCCACAGGTCGCCGCGCCAGAACAGACGGGTGGCCGCCGTTTCGTAAAGCTCCATCGCCCGCGCGGGGATGTCCGTGGATTCGGCTGCGCGCAGACTCCAGAATCCGCTGACCAGGATGGGACCCGCAATGACCAGCGCCAGCAGGAGCAGGATCAGCAGGGCGCGAACGTGAGAATTTCGTTGCATGTTCCCATTATAGCCGCTGCCTGCGCGCCAAAAACTTGAGACTGGCAGTATAATTCAGTCAATGAATGCATTGCTGGATCAAATCTTTACCTTCCTGGCCGATCCCAATGGCGTTATGTTCTATCATTACGCATTGGTCTTCTCCATTGGATTTGCGTTATACGCATCCTTCAACAACTGGCGCACCAGCGAATTTCCCCAGGTCAAGCGCACCATGCTTGGGCTGGGGTTGTTGTTACTGGCGCAATTTTTCATGTTTGGATTCAGCGTGCTGGGCTGGGAGGGGCTGATCAATCCCACCGCCAGCCTGCCACCGCTCGACCGGGCGTTCACGCTGTTCAGCATCATCATGATCATCTGGCTGTGGAACTTCCCCGAACCCAGCCCGATCGCGGATTTTGCCACGGCCCTGGTGACGATTGCGCTGGCGCTGGCGACCTTCATCAGTTTGCAGACGTGGAGCGACCAGTCCTTCAGCATGATGTACAACCGCACGCTGGACGAGCTGGTCTGGCAGATCACCTCCCAGGTCTTCCTGCTCGCGGGGGCATTGACCTTGCTGGTGCGCTGTCCGAACGGATACTGGAACGGCATCGTGATGATAGTCATGCTCTTTGCGGGCCATGTGGGGCACATGCTGTTGACGTCTGACAGCAATTACTCGGGGATCCTGCGCCTGGCCTACATGGCGGCCTTCCCGATCCTGTTGACCCTGCCGCAGCGTTTCCCCATGCCGTCCACGGGCACCTTGCGACCGTCCTCCATGGCCGCAAAGGCGGTCAAGGCCGAGCGCGAGGAAAGAGCCGAATCGAGCGGGCCGCGTCCCGAACGCCGAAGATACAGCACCGACCCCAAGACTTTCCATGCCATGCTGGCGCTGGCCGCCGAGACAACCCCCAGCAAGATCAGCCAGACCCTGTCGCGCGCCATTGCGCAGACCATGCTGGCCGACCTGTGCTTCCTCATCTACCTGACCGACAACAAGAATCAGCTCATCATCGCCAGCGGGTATGACTTGATCCGCGAGGAGATCCTGGAGGGCGGGAGCCTGAACAAGAACATGATCCCGATGCTGGCGAATTCGATCCAGCGCGGACGCCCCCTGCGCATGCCAGCCTCCAGCACCTCATCCGACATCCGCGGATTGGGGGAGATGCTGGGCCTGCCCAGCCCGGGACACCTGATCTGCGTCCCCATCGTCACGCCCGAGAAGGATGTACTCGGCGGCGTGATGTTGCTTTCGCCCTATTCCAACCGCTTGTGGAGCGCCGAAGACCAGGCCTTCCTGGCCAATATCGCTGTTTCGGTGGTGCCTATCATTCAGCGCACCCAGCAGGTCAACCGCCTCGAGTCGCAGAGTGAACAGGTGCGCCTGGCGTTGGACTCGGCGAAGCAGCGCGCGGATGAGTTGGAAGTACAAAACCAGGAATTGCTCAAAGACTTGGAGGCCAGGAAGGCCGTCAAGGGGCCCGATGTGGCCGCCCTGCGTGCCGTCCAGGAGGAATCCCAGCGCATCATCGAGCAGTTGCAGCAGGAAACCATCGAACTGCGCACCAGGCTCAAGGCCAACCAGGGTGTCGAAGTCAACCAGGTGGAGAAGGAACTGCGCGCCACGCTCGAACAGGTGGCCCACCTTCAAAACCAACTGGCCGACGCCAACATGAAGGTGCTCGAATATGAGAAGGGACACGCCACCACCACCCGCTCCACCGAGCAGGCCCAGGTAATCGCGTCCATTTCCCAGGAATTGCGCCAGCCGATGTCCTCCATCATCGGCTACACCGACCTGCTGCTGGGTGAATCGGTGGGCATCCTCGGTTCGCTCCAGCGCAAATTCGTGGAGCGCATCAAGACTTCCATCGAGCGCATCAACAACCTGGTCGAGGATATGATCCAGCTCAACACGCTCGAGACCGGCCTGGCCGACCTCAAGCTCGAACCCGCCGACCTGAACCTGGTGATCGATAATGCCATGAGCTACACCAGCAACCAGGTGCGCGAGAAGAACATCTCCATTCACTTGGAACTGCCGAAGCGCCTCGCTCCCATTTACGCGGACCGCGAGGCCCTCCAGCAGATTCTGGTGCATCTGCTGCAAAACGCAGGGGCGGCGACGCCGGTCGAAGGCTCGATCAAGCTCAAGGTCGAGATGAAGACCGAGGAAACCCAGAACTTCGTGCTCATCCAGGTCAGCGATTCGGGCGGCGGAATCCTGCCCGATGACCTGCCGCGGGTCTTTACCCGCCTTTATCGCGCCGACAACGTTCTCATCCAGGGAGTGGGGGATACGGGTGTGGGCCTGTCGATTGCCCGGACGCTTACCGAGGCTCAACAAGGCCGCATTTGGGTGGAGAGTGAAATGGGAGTTGGCTCCACGTTTAGTGTGCTCCTGCCCGTCTCCCAGGAAGATCACCTCGAACGTCCCCTGGTTGAAAAAGGGAAGAGATAAATGCAGGCCTTGCGCCAGCTCGGCATGGCTGTGTTGATCGGGCTGATCTCGATTGGGCTGGTCATCGGGGGATTTTCCCTGGCCATGTCCGAGAGTTTCACCCAGCCGCAGGTGGCCTCCACCGAAAACCTGCCGACCCTGCCGGTCTTCCTGACCGCGACCCACACGTCGAACGCGCCGCTCCTGCCCACTGCGCTGCCCACCCTCACGAACACCCCGCCGCCCCCGCCCGCCTGCAACCCGCCCGCGAACTGGATCGGCGTTCCCGTCCTGCCCGGCGATACCCTGGCCAGCCTGGCGGCCCGTTACAGCACCACGTCCGATGCGCTCATCCAGGCCAACTGCCTGTTGAGCGAATCGCTGGTGGCAGGCTCCACGCTTTTCGTTCCGAATAATCCCCTGGCCTTGTTTACCCCCGTCAACACCCCCGTGAATTGCGGTGTTCCGCGGGGCTGGGTGCGCTATTGGGTTCAACCGGGCGATACGCTTTATCGCATCTCTGTGGTGTATGGGACGAGCGTGCCCATGCTCCAGCAGGGGAACTGCCTGGGCTTCTCCACCTCCATTCGGGTGGGGCAATTGCTATGGGTGCCCAACGTGACTCCCCGCACGGCCGTCCCGACCCCCACGCCGGGCGTCACCCTGATCCCAGATTTCTTCACGCCCACGCCCATCACGCCCTTCCCGACCGATCCGTTGACTGAGACGCCTGTCACGCCGCCCACCGCCGAACCGCCGCCTTCGCCCACACTCGCGCCTCCCACGGAACCTCCCGCCACCGACCCGCCCGTGCCCACGATTACGGCCTTCCCGTAATCCCTGCACGGGGGATTTGGAAGTGCCTGCGTCCTCCACATGAAGAAGTCCCGCCTTCTCCGCCTGACCCTCAGCCTGCTGGCCGTCATCGTAACGGTATCCAGCCTGACGGGTTGCGCCGCGCCCCCTGCGCCCGCCCCGGCCGCCGCCCAGTCCCTGCCGTTCATCCTGGTGACGGTGGCGGCGGACGCCTCGCCCACGCCGACGCCGTTCCAGCCCTCGCTGTTTACGCCCACCCCCTACGACGTGATCCAGATCCTGCCCACGGCGACCGCCTCGGCCACCCCCGTCCCGCCCGTGGATGCCACGCCGACGGTCGACCTGAACCTGCTCTTCCCGACCTCGGTGGCCCCGCCCACTCCCGACCCCAACCTTCAACCGACCGCCCTGCCGCCGCTGACCGACAATGAGACGGTCAACTTCCTTTTGATCGGCTCGGACAAACGCCCAGGCTCCTCCTATCGCACCGACACGCTGGTCATCGCCATCCTGTGGCCCAGGGAGGGGCAGGTTTCGCTCATCTCCATCCCGCGCGACCTGTGGATCTACATCCCCACGGTCGGGATGCAGCGCATCAACACCGCCTACCAAAGCGGCGAACTGACGGGATATGCGGGCGGCGGGCCCGGCCTGCTCAAGGACACGATTGCGTACAATCTCGGCATCCGCATCGATCACACGGCCATGGTCGAGTTCGACGGCTTCCGCAGCATGGTCGACACCCTGGGCGGCGTGGACGTGCCCGTGGGCTGCGCCTATACCGACTGGCGGCTGATCGATCCCTCCTACGATCCCTACAACGAGGATAACTGGTGGATGTACACCGTCGGCCCGGGCTTCGTCCACATGGACGGCGACCTGGCGTTGTGGTATGCGCGTTCGCGCTCCAAGTCCAGCGACTTCGACCGCGGTCGCCGCCAGCAGGAGGTGCTGCGCGCCATCTTCGACCAGGCCCTGCGCACCGACACCCTCAGCAAGATCCCGCAACTGTACAACGATTTCTCCAGCCTGGTCGTCACCGACCTGGGCCTGACCGACCTGCTCAAACTGGCGCCGTATGCTCCGCGCATGACCAACGCCGACATCCGCGGATATTACATCCGCCCGCCCTACGTCTCCTCGTGGATGACGCCCGGCGGCGCATCCGTGCTGCTGCCGGATGAGAAGGCGCTCCAGCAGTTGATGATCGAAGCCACCACGCTTTCACAGATCGCGGTGGTGCGCGAGGCGATTAAGATCGAAGTGCAAAACGGCACCGCCGTCGCCAGCCAGGAATTGCTGGCCGCCTCGAACCTGAATTACATGGGCTATGACACCAGCATCTCCGCCGCGGACAGCCAGGATTACGGCGCCTCGGTATTGGTGGATTACACCATGGGTCAGGATCCCAACGAGCGCACCATCATATTGAACGCGCTGGGACTTTTGGACACGGCCAACCAGCTTTCCATGCCCGACCCGAACAGTCCCGTTCCCTATCGTTTGATCCTTGGGTACGATTACAATTCATGTTTTCGACCGGAGGAATTATCGCATTAGCCTTGCAGTGGGGGAGAGACCGCGTGGGGCGGAGTGGCAATCTGCCTATCTCAGATAAAGTTACGGGTCCATCCCGCGTCATGGATAGGGTGAGCGTATAGCCAAATACGTGGTTGACACATGTCCGCTTTTTCGCTAAACTATACGAAAAGAGCACGCGCTTCCCATGTAAGGAGGCTCCATGAGCCAATCAGTCGATCTTGCTTATATTAACTCCCAAACCACCCTGGTTCCCGCCCTGAAAGGCTGGGAAATGTACCTGAACGACCAGGGCCGTTCGCCCAATACCGTCAAAGCCTTCCTGTCGGATGTGCGTTTGTTGACGGATTTCCTCGCGCCCGATACGACCATCGGCGCCATCACCACCAACGACCTCAACCGTTTCTTCGAATGGATGGAGAAACTGCGCGCCGTCCCATGCAGCCCCAAGACGCTGGCGCGGCGCATCACCTCAACCAAGTCCTTCTTCCGCTGGCTGCACCAGCATGGCGCGATCCTGATCGATCCCGCCGAGAAGGTGCTGCAGCGTTCGGCCATCAGCCCGCTGCCGCAGGTGCTGACCGAGGAGGAGGTCCAGGCGGTGCTGCTGGCGGCCGACCGTTCCCGCCGCGAACGCAAACCCGATGCGCGTCCGTATACCCTGGCCTACCTGCTGCTCACCACGGGCATCAAAAAGAGCGAGTGCCTGGGCATCCACCTCAACCACATCGACCTGGAGGTGGCCTCCGGGCCGCAGGTGTTCATCCGTTATGCCAGCCCGGCCAACCGCTACAAGGAACGCAAGCTGGCCCTGGCCGACGACTGGACGCCCGCCTACAAGGAGTACCTCAGCCAGTACCCGGTCGTGGATCAGCTCTTCCCCTGGTCGCCGCGCCGCCTCGAATACCTGCTCGAAGACATCGGCGAGGAGGCGGGCCTGGGTTCGAAGCACCTGTCCTTCGACATGTGCCGCTGGACCTGCGCCCTGCGCGATTATCAGTCCGGCCTGGAACCGGATAAGATCCGCCAGAAGATGGGCGTCTCCAAGATCCAATGGCGTGAGATCAACCTCAAGTTGCGCCAGTTGAACAACGAAATCAAATAAAACAGACAGGCCAGCCGAATCAAGGGCTGGCCTGTTTCATGGCAGGGACCTGCTCAACCCGACGGCTTGTCGGGCGGGCGGGTCAGGGAAAAATAGGCGACGTCGCGCGTGGCGGGGGTCAGGCGGTAGAGGTGCGCGGGGCGGTAGCCGGGAATCCACACCACCGTTTCGCCCGAACACAACAACGGCCAGCGGTCGCGCACCCGCCGCGGCATCTTTTCGTTGACAAGAAAATCGGATACCTTCTGCGAATGTCCGTCCATACCGAGCGGCTTGTAGCGGTCGCCTGCGCTGCGCATGCGCAATTCCAGCGGCCTGGGCAGTTGCTCCGCATCCAGCCAGACCTGGAAGTTGTCCGCGTTATGTTCGGCCTGTTCGTAGGCGAGGGCGGTGAGCCGCCACATCTCGCTCGAAAAACGCCAGCCTCCCGAAAGTTCCAAGCTGCCGGGGATGGACACGGGAATGGCATCGGATTCGTCGGGCATTTGCGGCCACTTGTCGAAGGTCAGGTCGGCGCCGGGCGTGGACAGGTAGAAGCCGCCTCCCTCGCGGAACAGGCTCAACCCGGCCGCCAGGTCGGTGCGGGTGGCGCTGGAGTGGTTGATAAAGCGGGCGGCGCGTTCGAGCATGGCGAACGTAACCTCCTGCCCGGGCCGCAGGGCCTCGACCGCGCGGCGCATCAGGTTGCGCTGGAAGCCCGCCGAATGCGCCTTCAGAAGATCCGCATCGAACGTGATCACCGCAGGCGATATCTCCGTCACGCACTCCTTCCAGGCCGTGTCGAGGGTTTCGCGCAGGAGGGCATGGTCGGCCTTCAGGCTTTGCGTCGAACGCCAGACGGCCTCGCGGAATCTTGGATTGTAGGTCTCCAGGGTGGGGATGAGCAAATTGCGCACGCGGTTGCGCGTGAAATTGAGCGAGTCATTGCTGGGATCGTAATTGGGGCGCAGGCTGTTGGCCGCGCAGTAGATCACAGTCTCCTCCCGCCAGATGTCGAGCAGCGGACGGACGATGGGGATGTGCGTATCGAAGGCGGGCAGGATGGTGCGCATCGACATGCCCTTGAGACCGGTCAGGCCGGCGCCGCGCAGGAAATGCATCAACACGGTCTCCACCTGGTCGTCGGCGGTGTGACCGACCGCCACGGCCTGGGCATTCAGCCGTCGCGCCTGCTCGAACAGGAAGGTGTAGCGCATGTGACGGGCCGCTTCTTCGAGCGACATGCCATGTTCCGCGGCATAGCCGCGCACGTCCCCGCCATCGACGATGGAGGCGGTCATCAGGCGGGCGGCGGTCTGTTCGACCATGGTCGCTTCACTGTCTGATTCGGCGCGCAGGCGGTGATTGAAATGCGCCACCACCAGCGAATACCCCGCCTGGCGGATGGCCTCCATCAGGCACAGGCTGTCGGGTCCGCCCGATACACCGACAATGACCGGCCTGTCCCGGACAAGTCCACATTGGTCGCGTAGGATGGATTCCATGTTATCAAGCATGGGGCCTATTAAACCACAAAAGCCCCCGTGTATTGCCTTCCAGCACTTCGAAAACTCAAACGGGTTTCGAAGTGCTGGAGTGATTTGTATCCGTGTTGGGGGCTAGAGTTGGTACAGTTCCACCAGCACGCCGCCGCTGGCCTGCGGGTGGACAAAGGCGTATTTCCTGCCGTCCGCGCCTGTGCGGGGCTCCTCGTTGATCAGGCGGATGTTCTTCGCGCGCAGCTGCGCCAGCATGCCCTCGATGTCGTCCACTTCGAGGCAGATGTGATGCATGCCGGGGCCGCGCTTGGCGAGGTATTTGGCGATGCCCGAGTCTTCGGTGGTGGGCATGACCAGTTCCACTTCCGCGCCGGCCAGGGGCAGGAAGGCGACCCGGGATTGCTCGGCGGGGACGTCGCGCATTTCGTGCAGTTCGATCCCCAGGGCGTCGCGCCAGAAGCTGAGGGAGGCGTCCATATCCTCGACGACGACGGCAACGTGATTGATGGCTTTGATTGTAGGCATTGCTACTCCGTATTAAAGGGGGTGAAATGACCTTTGCAGGTTCAGGCTGCAAGGGTATATTGAAACAAATTTTGGGTTTTAGATCTGGCTCCGAACCCGGGCCGCGATCAGCTCACTTTCATGAAGCCGAACAGGCCCCACAGGCTCCGCATCATGCCGTGGCCGAAGTCGGGTTTGAGGAATTGGTTGGGGCACGAGCCGGGGATGACCGTGATGCCGTTGACCTTGCACATGTCGACGGCGCTTTGTGAGACGCTGGTCATGCCCTGCGCGAGCCCGGGCTTGGTGCCCATCATGCAGTGCATCCAGACGCGCTTGACGCCCAGATCCACGCATTGCTGGACGATCTGCTCGGTCACCCTGGGGCTGGCCAGGATGAAGACCGCGTCCGGGGCTTCGGGCAGGGATTTGAGGTCCGGGTAGCACGGGTCGCCGTCGAACGAGGTGATGCGCGGGTTGACGGCATAGACTTGATAACCGTTCTCCTTGAACTTGCGATAGTTCAGGTTGCAGCCGGTGTCGCGCTTATCCGAAACTCCCACAACGGCGATCTTCTTTTGGGCGAGAAAATCCTGCACCAGGCTTTCGATTTTCATGTTACCTCCGTACTCATGACATGGGTTTATTGGGCCAGGGAGCCAGGCGCAGCACGCCCTGTCCGCATTGGGCTGAGAGTTGCTCGAAGATCCGACTGGTGTGGTCGTCGATGGGCAGGTATTGATTCAACAGCAGCTCGCCGTACAACGTCAGCGAAACAGTGGTGGCTGTGGCATAGTTCAGGCGGCCAAAGTCGGCGTGCGAATACGAGAACAGATCCACGTTGGCCTCCCGATCCTGTTCGACCGAGGAGACCAGCTTCCAATAGCGGTCGAAGAGCGGATACTCGGCGGGATTGCGGAAGGCCTTGATCAGATACTGGAAATAAGGCTTGGCGCGGTAGCGCAGGCTCACCTCGCGGAAGAAGCGCATGCTGCGCACGGCGTACTCGTCCCAGTTTTCGGTGATGCGCGAGCGGGTGGCCAGTTCCTTGCTGAACATCACGCGCATGGCATTGTAGCCGCCGGACGTGGATTCCGCCGTCTCGAACATGCTGACGGGGATCTGGAAGAAGGCGGCGGCCATGACGTTGACCGCCAGCACATCGGAGTACACGTCCAGCAGGAAGGCAGGGACGCGCAATTGCTCCACCAGGCGGATCATCTTGGTGAGGGTTTTGTCCGCGTCCTGGGTGTCGGTCGCCAGGGCCGCGGAGGGCTGGCGTACGACCTGCTCCGCGCTGACGCCGGTGGCCGCGAAGAAAAACTCCCTGCGTTCGAGCGTGGTCAGGTGGAAGATGTTGGCCAGTTTGACCAGCAGGCCCGGCTCGAAATGCTTTTTCGCCCCGCGCTCGATCTGGCTGATGACGGCCAGGTCGATGCCGGCATACTCTGCCAGGTTGAATTGCGTCCACTCCATATCCTGGCGGAGGGCGGCGATCAGTTTGCCGAATTCTTTTCTATCCATAACGAAGCTCGATCTTGCAGGGACTGTAAAAAATCTTCGAGTCGATTATAAGTTTTTTTGCTGGACTCTCCAAGGATTGTTCTATACAATTAGCACATTGTAAACGATTACTTCCTTGTAGGTGCAAGGGACACCACAGAAATGAGATCCCAGGTAGGGCTGGGGTCTCTTTTTGTCTGGATCAGCCAGTATTTCGATTAAACCACGAATCGAAATCCCGGCCTGTCACCAGAATGGCGTGACAAACGGCCGGGGCCGTTCCAAATTTGAGGAAAAGGGCAGCATTGCAATTCCATCCAATTATGTTTTACCTCAGATGAAAAACGTCCGGAAGGCTTTCGATTTTCGGGACGTTCCTTTCTGACTGCCCAGGGTATCCTATGGACAATGATATGTGAGCACCTTTTCAACTCTCAGCGATTTTCCAGCGTCATTGAATGCAAAAACTGAATAACTGATATCTCCGTACATTGCAATCTTTGACTCAATATCCTCACTGGTTTGAGTGGTATTTGCCTCGAATGTCCTCCACGGATTACCATTTCTGCTTATTTCGAAACCCTTCTCGTTGTTTGATGTATCGCTCCAAGTAATGGTAATTGTGGTCAAAAAAGTCTGCCAGCTTGTCAAACTTCCCTGATGATGAATCTTCGTACACTTAAACGAAACCACCAGATTTTCGGGAGGACTTGGCCTTGATGATACTGTCGGCGCAGGTATCAGGATTGGTACTGTATTGATTGCACCCTGCGCAACGGTGTATTGGCTTTCCACCCAGCAACCCTTATTACTTTTATGGTCAATCACGATCCAATATTTGCCTGAGGTATTCTTGCCGACCAGGTCCACCTGCTCCCCTTTTTCAAATACGGCTATCAGGGCATATCCATCTTTGTCGGGGCCACCGTAGCAATTGGCTTGTTCATTGATTGTAATGAGGAGGGGCAAAGGGGTGGGCGTGGCCGTTGGTGTTGCCGTCCAGGTGGGCTGTGCCTGGACTGGGATACTGGTACCGGTGGGTGGAATTTGCGTTTGCGTGGCGATTGGACTGCAGGCGGAGATAATCAGACTGAATGTCAAGAACAGGAAAGGGGTGATTTTTTGTTTCATGGTTGTCTCGTGGCAGGAGAATGTGGCATCATCACTTGCAAAGTTGAAAACTGGCAGTCACCGTAGTTTGGATGGTTGGTGATGCGCCATTATCATTAAATGCTTCCAGGGTGTAGACAACATACATGGCTTTGTTTTTTTCAATAATGAAATTATCTGTATATTGACTTGTATCCATTTCTAGTTCGACCAAAAGAATGTTGTCCCTGTAAAGCCGATAACCTGACTCCTCTTTAATATTAGACCAGCTGAGATACACAAAAAAGTTTTGTTTGTCTCCCACCCTTCGGACACCTCGTGAATCTCGGCTATCTCGAATGGCAACGCAAGTTGTGGTGGCAGTGAACCTCCTGGGCGTATCGGGTAAATTGATTGCCTTTGTCGGCACTGCATTTGCCGCCAGGACGGGAACACCCTCCGCCTGACCGATGATGGTGGCGTAGCGGCTTTCTGTCCAGCACGAACCGTTTCCGAGCGGGGATTGGACGATCCAGTATGCGCCTGTGCTGTCTTTTGACAGCACCTCCGCTTTCATGCCGATGCTGAGCATGGCCAGGGTCCCGTAGTCAGGCCCGGGGCCGGCATAGCAGGGGATATCCCCTCCCACCATGAGCACGGGCTGGAGAGGAGTGGCCGTGGGCATGGGCGTGGGGGTGGATATTTCGGTCGGGGTGGGTATGGGGCTGGGCTCGGGCGGCAGGGTGGCCGTTTCCGCCTGTGGGGCGCAGGCGCTGACCAGGAGGACGAACACAAACAGGCTGATAATCATTGGGTGGGTTTTCATTTGCTTCTCCTTTCCCACTGTGATGATTAATTTTATCACTATCCATCCTTGTGGTGGAAGGGTTCAATGCCCTTCCCGGTTGCCGAAGGACCAGCTTAGATCCGTGAAGAGTGTCTCGCAGGCATAATTGCGGTCGGTGACGGGGTTGAGGCGCCCGGCCATCTGCGGGCTGATGAGCGGAATGGGTTTCAGGCTGTAGAAGCGTTTGTACAGTTTGACGGTGCTGTCCTCGTTCCAGGCCCAGTCGGCGGGTTTGAATTTCGAAACGTCGAACGGACGCGTGTAGGCGCGCAGGGCCTTGGTCTGGTGGATCGAGGCATAATGCTCGAAGTAGGTCATGACCAGTTCGCGAAAATTTTTGTGGACGGCTTCGCGAAAGCCGAGGTTGACGTAATTGGATTTGGCCAGCGCGCCCCAGCGTCCATCCAGTTGATACAGCGCGAGGACGTGGTCATCGTCCGCGCCGGGGTCGGGGCGAATGTCCAGGATCAGCGGGCGGAAGCCGATGCGCCACAGGGCCAGGGCGGCCAGCAATCCGCCGTCGAGGCAGTGACTTTGGTTGTCGCGCATCACGTTCAGCGGGGAGCGGTCGCGCTCCACGGCCTGGTAGGTCATGGAGTCCAGATATTGCTGGATGAGGAAGGGGGAGGTGAGACTCTGGAAGGTGGAAAGCAGGTCGGGCGAGAGATGGGATTCGAAATCAGATAGGATGGACATGAGTGGCCTCGGGCCGATTAGATCACAGTTTTTGAGAGGGCGATATTCGCGGACTTATCCCGACAGGTATGTGCCTGTGGCCCGTTCGTTTACTTATCCAGCATCATGCTGGCTTCCTCATTCAGCCAGCGGCGGCCGTCGCGGGCCAGCAGATCGTAGGCTTCGGGCGGGCCCCAACTGCCTGGTTTATAGGCGGCCAGAGACGGGGACTGGTGTTTCTCCCAGGCCTGCAAAATGGGATCGATCAGCGACCAGGCCGTCTCCACCTCGTCGGCGCGGGTGAAGAGCGAGGCGTCGCCCTGCAGGGCATCCAGCAGCAGGCGCTCGTAGGCTTCGGGGATGGCGGTCTTGCCAAAGGCCTCGGCGTAGTGGAATTCCATGTCCACCGAGCGGGTCTCGGATACGGTGTCGGGCGCCTTGGCTTCGAAGCGCAGGTGCACGCCCTCGTCGGGTTGCAGGTAGAGAACGAGGATGTTCGGTTTCATCGCCTGCATGGGGAACATGGCCAGCGGCGGCTCCTTGAACTGGATGATGATCTGTGATTGCTTTTCAGCCAGGTGTTTGCCCGAGCGCAGGTAGAAGGGCACGCCCTTCCAGCGCCAGTTGTTGATGAAGAGACGCAGGGCCGCATAGGTGGGCGTGGTGGAATTGGGCTTGACCTCGGGTTCCTGACGATAGCCCCTGTACTGCGCGCGCACCGTGTTGACCGCCACTTCCTCGGGCGTCATCGGTTTGATGGCGCTCAGCACCTTGACCTTTTCATTGCGCAAATGGCTGGCGCTGAACGAGGCGGGCGGCTCCATGGCGACCAGCGTGAGCAATTGCATCATGTGATTTTGCACCATGTCGCGCAGCACGCCGACGCCATCATAGAAGCCCGCGCGGTGTTCGAGGCCGACCTGCTCGGCCACGGTGATCTGCACGTGATCGATGTAGTTGCGGTTCCAGATCGGCTCGTAGATGGTGTTGGCAAAGCGGGTGAACAGGATGTTTTGGATGGTTTCCTTGCCGAGGTAATGATCGATGCGATAGATCTGATTCTCGTTGAGCGCCTTGTGAACCTGTTGGTTGAGTTGGACCGCCGATGCCAGGTCGGTGCCAAAGGGTTTTTCCAGCACCACCCGCCGCCAGCCGCCGTTCTCGTGGAGTTGCCCCGTGGCGTTCAGGTTGTCGACGATGGTCGGGAAGAGCGAGGGCGGCAGAGCCATGTAATACAGGCGGTTGGCTGGTCCACCTTCGAGGCCTGCGATGTGCTCGGCCAGTTTCTTGAAATCGGAGGCTTCGGCGTATTTGCCTTGCAGATAATGCAGGCGGGGCGCGAAGGCCGCCCATTCCTCGTCGCTGAACTTGAAGCTGGCAAACTCCCTGGCTCCCTTGAGCAGGTGTTCGCGGAACTGGTCATCGCTGAAGGCGGTGCCGCCGAAGCCGAGGATCTTGAACTTCCCGGGCATGCGTTTCTTGATCGAGAGATTGAGCAGAGAGGGGATCAGCTTGCGCTGGGTCAGGTCGCCCGATGCGCCGAAGATGATGATCGAGGTGGGGAGGTCGTTGGTCATGATGAAGTTTCCAGTAATTCCAGATTGCTTCCAGCCGCTTCGTCCAGCAGCCAGGTCAAATTCCCATCGCTGGGGTGGATGCGCTGGGCAGGCAGTTTCTTGGGGTTGGAGTTCCCCTTCAAGACGCGCACAAGCGTGGCCGACTTACTTTGTCCGCTGACGAGGAAAACGACCTGCCGCGCGGCATTGATGACCAGCGGCGTCAGACTGACGCGCTGTACGGGGCGGCCCTGATAATGCGCCGTCACCGCGATGACGGGCTGATCCTCGTCCACGGGCGAGCCGGGGAACAGCGACGCGGTGTGGCCGTCATCGCCCATGCCGAGCAGCACCAGGTCGAAGCGCGGCCACGGGGCGTGGAATCCGCTCAAGGCGGCGGCGTAGGCCCGTGCGGCTGAGTCAGGCTCCAGCTCCGCGGGGATGCGGTGGATGTTATCTGCTGGAATGGGCACATGCGCCAGCAGCGCATCCCGCGCCTGGGCGTAGTTGTTGCCGGGGTCATCCACGGGCACACAGCGCTCGTCGCCCCAAAAGACGTGCACACGCGGCCAGTCCACGGGCGCATCCACGAGCAGGCGATGGAGCGCCGTTGGTGTGCTGCCTCCGCTCAAGGCGACGAGGAAGCGGCCGCGTTCCGCGATGGCCTGCTCCGCGCTCACGATGAAAAGCTGCGCCGCGGCCTGACTCAGGGTGGGCAGGTCTTTGAAAATTTGGACGGTGGGGTTCATGCTGAAAGTGTAGCATAAATTACTTCATGTCGAACTTGAACCTTGCGAAGGTTTGGAAAATAAGAAAGGTCAGGCCTGTTCCATAGTCTGTTCTTGAAATGCCAGAAATTGTTTTGCCATAACCTTCGCAAGGTTGTAGAATTAACGCATGCCCACCCTCGATTTGAAACAACTCAAAACCCATCGCGCGCGGACGTTTGGCCTGCCCCCGTCCAAACGGCTGGCCTCCGCCGCGGATGCGCTGCGCTTCGTCAACGAACGCGGCTTCGTTTATTTCTGGCCGATCAAAGGCATCGACCTGCCCTCGCTGTGGACGGCGGTGGCAGGCGACCGTCCCGTGGCAGACAAGCACGATGACCCGGGTCACATCACCTGGGGCTGGAAGGACGGCGCGCTCGATCAGAGGATTTGGTACTACGGCAAGATCCTGCGCCGCAAGGCGACCATGATCTCGCTGGAGGTCGCGCCCTATTTCTATGCGCTTTCCGAGAATTACGGCTCGCCTGAAGAGGATTACCTGATCGCCTACCACGAGGGACGCCTGTCCCAATCGGCGAAACAGCTTTATGAAACCCTGCTCGATCATGGCGCGCTGAACACGCTCGACCTGCGCAAGATGGCAAAGCTGGCCAATGCCAAGGAAAGTGAATTCAACAAGGCGCTCGAGCAATTGCAGGCGGATTTCAAGATTTTGCCGGTCGGTGTGGCGCAGGCGGGCGCGTGGAAGTATTCCCACATCTACGAGCTTACCTCGCGCCACTTCCCTGACCTCCCCGAGCAGGCGCGGACGATTGGCGAGGCCGAGGCGCGCCAGAAGCTGGCCGCGTTGTACTTCCGCATGGTGGGTGCGGCCCAACTGCGGGACGTGACCAAACTCTTCGGCTGGCCGGCGGAGATCGCGGGCCGCACGCTGGCAAAGCTGACGGCGGCTGGCCTGCTGGCCGAGTCCGTCACGCGCAAGGATTTGGATGGGGAGTGGTTTACCTTGTCGGAATTGGCGGCCTGATCTTCCCGCGCAACCAAACCTGGCCACTTTGCGTACTTAATACTGGCCGAGTGGCTGTTGAAAATCGGACAGTTTCAGCTATCATGATATCAAGATTTCGTTGTCTTAAGGAGAATGCACTATGAATCGACAAGGTCGTACTCAACTCGTGCTGGGCGTCCTGCTCGTTCTGCTGGGCGCCTGGTTCCTGGCGGACCGCAGCCTGCCCGCCTTCCATGACCTCATGGCGCGCTATACGGAATGGCCCTTCACCCTGATGTTCATCGGCGCGGGCCTGCTCCTGCTGGGCCTGCTGCTCGGCGCGCCGGGCATGGCCGTGCCGGCCGCGATCGTGGCGGGCATTGGCGGTCTCTTCTATTATTTCGAGAATATCGGCAGTTACTCCGACTGGTTCATGTGGATGCTGATCCCCGGCTTCGTGGGAGTCGGTTCCATCGTGGCGGGTCTGCTGGGTGAAAACACGCGCCGCAACCTGCGCAGCGGACTCAACTCCATTGTGGTCAGTGCGGTGCTGGTGCTGGTCTTCTCGTCCGTCTTCGGCAAGTGGACCCTGCTTGGGCAGTACGGGCCAGCCATCCTGCTGATCCTGCTGGGATTGTGGGTGCTGGGCAGCGGTCTGTTCCGCACCTGGCGCGGCAAACCCAGCGACGGAGGGTTCAATGAATAGATCCTCCCTTTTTTGGGGCGCGGTCTTGCTGCTGTTGGGCGGCCTGATGCTGGCCGGCCAGATGGGCGTCCGCCTGCCGGGCGGAGCCACTCCCATGGCATTTTTCTGGCCGCTGGTATTGATCTTCTTCGGCGGCTGGATGGTGCTCAGTGTGTTCATGCGCGGCAAATCGCCCGTGGGTGAGTCCGCTTCGGTGAGTTTGCAGGGCGCGAGTGAGGCCTCCGTGCGCGTCAACCACGGCGCGGGCGAACTGCGCATCGGCAGCGGCGCGGGCATGGATGAACTGGCCAACGGCGTCTTCTCGGGCGGCCTCGAACAGGACTCCCGATTAAACGGGAGCAGGCTCGAAGTCCGCTTGAACCCGCCGCAGCCGAACTTCCCCTTCTTCGGGCATTGGGACCGCTACGATTGGGACATGCGTCTGAACGCGAACATCCCGACCGCGCGGACCCTGCAAATGGGCGCGAACAAGACCGAAGCCGACCTGCACGACCTGCGGCTGACCTCGCTCAAAGTGGAGACGGGCGCCAGCGAGACGCGCATCCGCCTGCCCGCACAGGGCCGCCTGCGCGCGGATTTCAGCCTGGGCGCCGCCTCGTTGAATCTGACCGTGCCCGCTGAGATGGCCGCCCGCATCCGCGCGACGACGGGCGCCGCCTCCCTGAGCGTGGATACCTCCCGCTTCCCGCGCACGGGCGACGTCTATCAATCGCCCGATTTCGAGACGGCGGCCAATGCCATCGAGATCAAGATCGATGCGGGCGCGGCGGATATCAAAGTGTCGTAAAAGAATCGGAGTGCGGACTTAAATCCGCACTCCGTAATACGAAAGGAACTCATCATGATGAAACGTTTCGATCCCCGCATTGTGCTGGGCGCGGTCCTCTTGCTGGGCGGCGGCCTGCTGCTGGCCCAGACTCTGGGTTACCTCGAGAGTGCTTCAAACGTGTTCTGGGGCTCGGTCTTCCTGGTTGCGGGCGTGGCCTTTCTCACCCTGTTGTTCGGCGGCCATTGGTGGGCCACCTTCCCCGGCTTCACCCTGGCGGCGCTGGGCGTGCTTATTCTCTTCAATGAACAGTTGGGTGATTTTGGCGGCGCGGTATTTTTGGGCGGCGTCTCCGTTTCCTTCTGGGTGACGTATGTGCTGGACCGTTCGCGCTGGTGGGCCTTGATCCCTGCGGGCGTGTTGACCACGCTGGCGGTCGTCACCGTGATGCCCGAGAATCTGGGCCTGTTTGGGGGCGGCACCGCGTTCTTCCTCGGCATGGCCTTGACCTTCGTTCTGGTGGCCTTGCTGGCAAAAGCGAGCTGGGCCTATTATATTATCCTGCTGTGGTGCTGGGTATTTTCGGTGTGTTGGCCGCGGCCTCGCTCATGGATTGGGCCAACTACATCTGGGCCGTGGCGCTGATCCTGGGCGGCGGGTTCCTGGTGTTCAGGGCTTTTGCCAAACGCTGATCCTGTCTGTCATCCCAATAAAAAAACTCCCTGATCATCAGGGAGTTTTTTGTCATCTACTTGGCTTCAATCACTTCCACGTCGGGGAAGAATTGGTGAATGGTGCCCGCCACCCATCCATGCAGGGTGGAAGGGGAGAGCGGACATCCCAGGCAGGCGCCGCCCAGGTGTACGGAGAGGGTCTTGCCGTCGAAGGCCACGAATTCCACCGAGCCGCCGTGGAATTGTTCCACGTAGGCGTCGAGTTTTTCGATCAGGCCGCGGATCTGTCCTTCCAGGTCTTGCGCTTGCATCACCATGTCGTCTCCTTATGAGCCTGAGAGCTTGTAGGTGCCCACGCCCTCCCTCAGCATGGTCTTGACCTGCGCGCGGGCGTTCTTCCAACGTAATGATACCACCTGCGCCAGCCGATCCAGGATTGTGGAGCCCGTGTTGGGATGTTCCCGGCACAGCCATTCCAGGTCGCGCCCGCGGATGCGAAGGGCCTCGACCGGCGAGGTGCTGCGCGCCCCCGAGGTGTAGACGGGGCTGCCGATCACCGCCGACCAGCCGACCACGTCGCCCGCCTTCAGGCGCGTCAGAACAATGGGCGGGCCGTCGTAGGGTTTGTAGCGCACCTCCACGGTTCCATGCAGGATCATGTACAAATAATCTGCCTTGTTGCCCTGTTCGAAAATGGCCGTATCCTCGGGGCAGGAATAGGTCTGGAACAGGGGCGTGAGCAGGTTGATTTGCCGTTCGCTGAATCCTTGGAAGAGGGGGATGTCCACTAAAGTGCCTAACATTTTTACATCTTATCGCCAACCCTCAAATGCAAGTAGTATCAAACATCATAAAAGTATAGACATTAATCCCGCCATTTTCGTGATGCAGTTGGAAAAAATTTCCTGCCATCCCCGCGAAACTCGCAATATTGAATAAGAATCCTGCAAATCATGGGCAAGCGATAGGCGGTTGCCCCGATTCATTCTCGGTTATACTGTGCGCAGTTCGAGATTTTTTGTATCTTCTCGAAATTTTAGGGCGTGCTCTGGAGTCCCGAAGTTCTACTTCGGGATGATGCGCAGGTAGAACTTACGGACTCCAGGTCATCCATACTTTGTGACTTTTTTACGAGGTTTGCATCTAAATGGTAATTGAAACGACACCAACTGATATTTCGGTGGAGCGGCTGAAAGCCGGTGACCGCGCCGAGTTTGCCCGCCTGGTGGATCTGGCCTCCGCGCCGATCTACCGGTTGGGACTCAAGATGCTGGGCACCCCGCAGGATGCCGAGGACGTGCTGCAAAACACCTTCCTCAAGGCCCTGCAATCGCTCAAGAGTTTCGAGGGCCGCTCCAGTCCGCTGACCTGGCTGTACCGCATCGCCGTCAACGAGGCGCTGATGCTCATCCGCCGCCAGCGGCCGCAGGTGGAGATCGCAGAGGAGCCGCAGGAGGAGGCGGACGATCTGCCCGCTCCCGTGCAGTTGACCGACTGGTGCTGCCTGCCCGAATCCGATTTCCTATCCGCCGAGTCGCAGCGCGCGCTGGATGCGGCCATCCTGAAACTGCCCGAGAAACTGCGCGCGGTCTTCCTGCTGCGCGACATCGAGGGTCTGTCGATCCAGGAGACCAGTCAGGCGCTGGGGCTGACTGAAACCGCTGTGAAGACCCGCCTGCTGCGGGCGCGGCTCAACCTGCGGGAACAGTTATCGTCCTACTTTACCGGCCGATTGACCGAGGAGAGAACCAAGTGAAACACCAACACAAACACGAATGCAACGAACTGTTGGGCACCATCTCGGAATACGTGGATGGTTCCCTGCGCGATGAGTTGTGCCGCGAGCTGGAACGTCACCTCTCCGAATGCGATGATTGTCGCGTGGTGGTCAACACCATGAAGAAGACCATCGACCTGTACCAGACCGAGACCGTCCGCGAGGGCCTGCCCGCCGACGTCCGCCAGCGGCTGTTCAAGAGCCTGCAACTGGACGACCTGCTGCACGGCGCGCACTAATCAACCCCGCGCATCGAACCCCTGTGACACCCGAACCTGAACGAACGCTGCCCTCGCTCGAATTGCTGTTGCTGGGCATTGGACAGCCCGAGGCATCCAAGACCGAGCCGCTGCGCCTGGGCGCGCCCTGCCCAAAATGCGGCCAGGGGCGGCTGGATTACAACGGCCTGCTCCAGCTCGAATGTCCCCGCTGCGGATACGTCAACGGCGATGGTGGCGGCTGCACCTGATGATTTTTTCCGCGCCCCGTGCGGGTGCGTGTGAACCTGGAGTTTGAATGACCGACCCGTCCCAAAGTCGAAGAAAAGCCTCGCCCCTGCCGCTGGTCATCGCAGGGGTGGGATTGATCCTGCTCGGCGTGGCCGCCTTCTCCCTGTTGCCGAAAGCCGCGGCATCCCTGGAGGCCCAGACCGAAAATATTTCCTCCATCCCCCTGGCGGTCGAGTACGCCGCCCCCGACCTCAGCCTGACCGACGTGGCAGGGGCGCCCGCCTCGCTGACCGATTACAGCGGACAGGTGGTGCTGGTCAACCTGTGGGCCACCTGGTGCCCGCCCTGCAAGGCCGAGATGCCCACCCTCCAGGCCTATTACGAGCGGCACCGCGCGGATGGCTTTTCGGTGGTTGCCATAAACGACGGCGACCCGGCCGCGGACGTGGTGCAATTCGTTGAAGAGTACGGGCTGACCTTCCCTGTCTGGCTCGACCCAAAATATGTGGCGACCGAGCAGGCCTTCAAGAATCTGAGCCTGCCCAGTTCCTATGTGATCGACCGCGCCGGTATCATCCGCCTGCAATGGGTGGGCGAGATCACCGACGCCATGCTCGAAAAATATGTCACACCCCTGATCATGGAGTAACTCATGGAAGCAAAATTAAGCTGGAAAGAAAAGATGACCTTTGTCGGCGTGGCAGATAGCGGCCACGAAGTGCGGATCGATACCGATCCCGGCGTCGGCGGCGACGATACCGCCGCCCGCCCGATGGAGTTGATCGCGCTCGGCCTCGCGGGTTGCACGGGCATGGATGTGATCTCCATCCTGCGCAAGAAGAAGCAGGATGTGACGACTTTCGATGTCAACGTCAGCGCGGAACGCGCCGGGGAACACCCCAAGGTGATTACCAGTGCCGTTATCACCTACGTGCTGCACGGCCAAGGGCTCGACGAGGCCGCGCTGCTGCGCGCCATCGAACTCTCGGCGCTCAAGTATTGTCCCGCGCAGGCCATGCTGAGCAAGGCCTTCCCCATGGAATTGCGTTATCAAATCTACGAGGGCGATGCCCTGGTCAAGGAAGGCGCCTGGCAGCCGCCCGCCGCCTAGAAAAAAACAAAATCCCCGCTTCGATGCAGAGTCGAGGCGGGGATTTTTTATTAGGGCATGGCGCCTCTACCGCGGGCCGGCGATGATGGAGGTGCCCGCATCGCCGCACTCGCAGGCCGTGACGGTGGCATTGCCGCGCGTCAGGGTGCCCTGATAGGCGGTCGAGCCGTTGTGCGTGATCCAGCCTTCCATGTTGAACGGCAGGACGCTGTCGGCCAGGATCCATTCCCCGTTGTATTTGCGCCCGATGTGTATGTGCGTGCCTGTCACCCGCCCGCCTTCGCAGGAGGGGTAGCCGATGTAATCGCCGGCGCGCAGTTCCTGCCCGGCCAGGGCGCGGCCATCGCGCGCCAGGTGCAGGTAAAAGATGACCCAGCCCGTGCGCTCGTCGCCGTCCTTGTCGAGGTCGAGCGCCAGGCCGTCCACCCCCGAGCGCACCACCAGCCCATCGGCCGCGGCCACGGAAAATTGCTCGGGGTCGACCTTGAAACAGCCCGAGAATTCGGAGGGCGGCGCGAAGTCCACGGCAACGTAGGGAAAGCCGGTGCCCCAGCCCGTGTGCGGTCCGCCCGTGTAGGCCCAGACGCGCCCGGGCGGGAAGGGCAGCAGCAGGTCGGGTTGTTCCAGGCTGCCGGGGATAAGCTCGAATTGGGTCTCCCACGGGTCGCCGAACAATTCCGTATACGTGCGGATCAGTCCCATCGGCCCGGTGGCGGACTTGAAGTTGCCAGTGGCGTAGATCTTCGAAAAGTAATATTGCAGGCTCACGCTGGCGGCGTTCTGCCACGGGTCGGGACGGGTCAGGATGCCGTCGGGCAGTTCCAGCTCCAGCAATGTCCCGGCCCGCCAGCCGTAGTAGCCGTTGTTGAGTGTGTTGGCGGCCCAGACCAATTGCAGGTATACGCTTTCGTAATAGACCTGTTTATGTCCAAGCAGGTACTGGTCGACGGGCGGTTGCGGCTTGGACAGGGCGTGCCCCTGGAATTCCAGCAGGGCCAGCAGCAGGCGCGGGCTGACGCTGAAGTTGGTGGCGATGAAGTCCACCAGTTCCGCGCCGCTGAGCCACTCTCCGCCCGCGTAGGTGCGATAGGTCTTGAGCCAGCCGTCATGCGCGCCGACGAAGGCCGCGGTGTTGAAGCCCACCAGGGTCGGCCCGTTGACGAAGGCGTGGTCGGGCAGAATCTGATACGAACTGCCCCACAACGCGCGATAGTAGATGGGAATCTTCATCGGCAGGCCGGGCGGCATGGTGGTGGCCTCGCGCGGGATGATCGGGTTGGCCAGGAAGATCTCCTCGACGGTGGTGTTGAAGCGCGCGGCCAGGGCGGGCAGCGTATCGCCGTCCTGGGCGGTGTAATCCACCAGTTCGCCGGGCTCGTAGGCGGGACGGGTCGGCAGCGGGGTTTGCGCCGGGGGAACGGTGGCAACCGAAGTTGGGGAGGGACTGGGGGTCGGAAAGGAGGAGGGGCGGGCGGCCGGCAGGCAGGAGCTTAACAGCAGGGCGCAGACCAGGAATCCCATCCAGCCATATTTAAGGACCGACGGGGGTGGGTGTGACATTGGGTTCGCGGAAAATGATCGACCAGGCTTGCCCGACGGGATCGGCAATAATGGTTTTTTCGCCGCGCACGAGCAGGCCTTCGTAGGGTTTCTGTCCGGCGATGACTTTCCACCCATCCAGCACGAAGGGGATCGGGCCGTCGGCCGGGACCCACTCGCCGTTGTATTTGCGGGCGAAATGCAGGTGCGTGCCGGTGGAGATGCCGCCCTCACAGGAGGGGTGCCCGATATGATCGTTGGCGTCCACCCATTCGCCCTGGCGGATGCGGTCGGTGGTGGCGATGTGCAGGTAGAGCAGCGTCCAGCCGGTTTGTTCGTAGCCGTCGCCGTCCAGGTCGACCACCACGACGCCCTGCCCGGAGCGCACCACCAGCCCGGGCGCGGAGGCTGTGACCCAGGCGTCGGTGACGGCGCACCCGCCGTGGTCGGTGGCCGGGGCGAAGTCGATGGCGGCCAGGGCGCCGTCATGTTCCCAGGCGCCGTGCGGGCCGCCGGTGTAGCTCCATTCCACCCGCGGGTCGAAGGGCAGGCCGAATGCGGGCTGGGACAGGCCGGGCGGGAAGATGGGGTTGACCATGTTGCCGCGCGCCCAGGGATCGCCGAACATGTCCTCGTACAGGGCGGGGAATCCCGTTTCGAGGTTGATGATCTGCGCCCACTGCGACTGGCTGTGCAGACGGGAGAACAGGTATTGTACGGCGACCGTGCCCGCGTTCAGGCGCGGGTCGAGGCGCAGGCGGGTGCCGTCGGGAAAATTCAACTCGGTGATGGTGCCGTTGCGCCAGCCGTAATACCCGATGGACAACTGGTTGATGGCCCAGACCATTTGCGTGAACATGCTCTTGTAGCGGAAATCCTCATACCCCATCGGGTACTCGGCGTGCAGGGCGTCGACCGGCTGGCCGCGCACCCAACGGCTCTCGTATTCGAGCACGGCCAGCAGCAGGCGCGGGTTGATCGAGTTCTCGTCGGCCAGGCGCCGAATGGCATTGGGACCGGTGACCCAGCCCGTCGAGCCGAGATACTCGCGGTAGCTGTTCAGGTATCCGTCCGTGCTGTTGAGGTAGGCGTCGATGTCGAAATCCAGGGCGCTGGCGGTGTAGACCACCTCGCTATCGGGCAGGATCTGCTCGTTGGGTGTCACATTGTCCATCACCCGTTCGGGGATGACCAGCAGGGTGCCCGGGTCGATCAGATCGATCGATTCAGGGAGCGGGACGGTGGCGGTGATCTCGGAGACTTCCACGTCGAAGCGCCTGGCCACGCCCGCCAGCGTATCTCCGCTCTGGGTGTAATACAGGATCGGGGCGGCGCTGGTGTTGCGCGGGGTGGGATTGGGTTCATCGACCCCTGCCGCGCCGCGGGTAGGTGTAATGAAGGAACTGATGGCCGTGGGGGTGATGCTGGGAGTGAGCGTGATCGTGGCGGATGCCGTGGGGAGCGGCGTCCTGCTCGGCCGCGCCGTGGAAGGGATGGTCGGCGGCGCGGAGGTGGGCGTGGAATACGTGCCCCATAGAGACGGAGTCACCATTCCACATGCGAATTGGAAGATGGCAAGAATGATGAGGACAATGCGCAGGCGTTTCACTGGCGGGAATTATACCCGTCTTGATAAGACCCGCATGAGAGCAAAAGCATTTGATGTTCCTTATGCCCCAATCTTCGCAAGGTTTTCTAGCGCGTGATTTGATTCACCTGGTCCACGCCATTCCAGGCTTCGAGCTGTTCACTGCCGCGCGTAAAATAACCGTCGTATTCGTTGCCTGTGCCGCTGGAGATCCAGCCGTCCAGGTTGAAGGGCAGGGAGCCGTCGGCGGCGATCCATTCCCCGTTATATTTGCGCGCCAGGTGTACGTGCGTCCCGTTCGAGACGCCGCCTTCGCAGGAGGGATGCCCGATCAGGTCGCCGGCCGAGACATATGTGCCAGGCTCCACGCGCTCGCGGATTTCGATGTGCATGTAGAAGACGACCCAGCCGGTCTGTTCGTAGCCGTCCCCGTCGAGATCCTGGATGACTGCGCCGTTCGAGGCGCGCACGATCAGGCCGTCGGCAATGGCCGTGACCCAGGCGTCATTGGATGCGCATCCCGCCGTTTCGCCGGGCGGGGCAAAGTCGACGGCGGCCCAGGCCGAGCCGGTGTCCCAACCGCCGTGCGGTCCGCCGGTGAATGACCAGGTCTCCCCGCGCCCAAAGGGCAGGGTGAAGCGCGGCTGGGTCAAGCCGGGTGGAACGAGCGGCTCGATGGACAGGTCGAAGGGATTGCCGAACAGCAGGTAGTAGGTCTTGAACAGGCCGTTGAGGGTCACGTCGGTTTGCCAGCCGTCGTAGGCGTCCAGTTGCGAGAACAGGCGCTGCACGCCTGCCGTGCCCGCGTTGATGGTCGCATCCGCGGGGACGACCGACCCATCGGCCAGCACCCAGGCAGAGACGGCGCCGGCCCGCCACCAGTAGAAGCCGCGGTTGAGTTCGTTCGCGGCCCAGGCCAGTTGACGGTACAGCCCCGGGCGATAGGCATCCACCAGGCCGAGCGGGTAATCGCTGACGACCGGCTGCGGGTTGGACAGCCATCCGCTTTGGTGCTCGATCAGCGCCAGCAGCAGGCGCGGGTTGACCGAGTAGTTTTCCGCGACGAGGGTGACGATCTCGGCCCCCGTCAAAAATTCGCCATTGACGTCCTGCGCGTAGGCACTCAGGTAACCGCCCTTGCCCTGGACGAAGCCGTCCACGTCGAAGAGCGCGCTGGCAGGACCGTAGACCAGCTCCGAGTCGGGAATGACCTTGAAGGCGGGTCCCACCGAACCAGGATCGGGGGCGGGGATGTCGAGCGTCATGCCGACCGTGAGCAGGTTCGGGTCGGCCAGGTTATTGTTCTGCATCAACTCTTCGAGGCTGACTCCGTACCTTTGCGCGATGCTGCCCAGCGCATCGCCGGGCTGCACCACGTATTGCTCCGCATCCTGCCGTAGGGTGGGCAGGGCGCGCGGGGCATCGGGCGTGGGCGTGACCAGCGGAGCGTTCGGGTCGCGCGGCCGCACCGTCACCGACAGGGATGCGCGCGTCGGCGTGGGACCCGGCGTCCGTGTGGAGATGGGACCCGCGTCCACGGGCTGGAGGGGCAGGCTGCTCCCGCCGCCCTGCACGAAGGGATCCACGGTGGGGTAGGGCGTGACCGTCGTGCTTTGTTCACAGGCGGTGAGCAGGAAGGTGCAGATCAGCAGAAGGGTGAAGGCTTGGCGCATGGGGAAGATTGTACCAAATCAGTGGTCAGTGAATAGTGTTAGGCGGATCAGTCCAAAGTACTCCTGCTGCGGATGCAATTTTAAAAAACGGCGGCGGATTGCAAATCCGCCGCGAGTAACAGAAGAAGAAGGAATTGATCCGCCGCGTGTAAGGGAATGATTGTTATCTTCTGGAGCTTTTTTCTCTTTTGGGATATGTCCATCGAATTGTAGAGATAAAAATGATGATCGAGAATGCCATCTGGACAAAAATCAAAACCAGCCTGATGATGTTCCAATCTAAGTTTGCAATCCAATCAGGTAGTGGAGCAGGCAAGGTTTCGAGGTTGGTGTCCATGGTCACAATTCTGTCATCAAAACTCCAAAGCTTGCCATCGGAAGTCATGACAGGAGGTTGGAGGATGCCTCCCTGATAATTTGAATTCTTCTCAGTATATTTTTTTATTTCGGAAGCCTCACCTTTCCACACCGGATTAAAGGCTGATATGAAATAGGGATACCCTCCTGCAACCCATATTCGCCCGTGTGTATCCACAATTAAATTCATGTATCTTTCCATATGTGGTTCTCCAATAGGTGGGGGCAATTGTGTCAGGAGCGTTTCGCCCGATACGGAGATTTTCTCAACAAACCAATGGTCTTGAGACATAAACAACACCCAAAGCGAATTTTCGGAGTCTAAAAAGAAACTATTTAAGTGATCGATTTCAGGTGTATTTACGGCGAATTCCAGTGGGCTCCATGTGCCTGCTGAAAATAAATAAATACGTGCGATAACATCATTTTTCGTCAGGACTAGGTAATCTCCGGCGATCGTCTGGAACATTTGCTGTGGATATAGGCCCTGTTGAACAGCCGAATCGGGGAGAGGAACCACTACCCATTCTCCAGTGAGTCCATCTATTTGTACAAGTTGATCTTTCTCGCCATTTTTTCGGATTGCCCAGCCTTGAGTGCCTCTTACGAAACCAGATGAATACCAGCCAGAGACATCAAGGTCATTGTTGTATTTTACGGTTTCCCATGTTTTGTTGTAGCGAAGAACACTGTCTTCATACCAGATAATTGGATTCCCATTATTATCTGTGCTGACAAAATCAGGATACTTCCCAGTGGTTTGTTTTAAGGTCCAGGCATCCACTTGCTTACCTGAACTGTAATGGTATGCGCGAAATGAACTGATTTTGTTCGAAATGAACCATGTTTCATTTTGTGATACTAATGAATATGTCCAGGGGGATTCAAATAATGGGAGAGGTATTTCGGTTTTCCAAGGAGCCATTAGCCACGAACGAGAGGAAAATAGCGAATCTGCAGAAAACGTTGCCAGATATAACATCAAAAACACAATTGGGATAATGGCTTTTTTTCTGCGGGCTGTCTGCCATTTTTTTAGTACATCGGGAGTATCCATTCCCGATTCGAATTTTTCACTTGTCACGTGCTTTTGTAATTCAAGCAAGATTTCCTCGCCGAAATTGTTTCCGAACAACGATGGAATTAAATCCACTGCTTTGTTCTCATAATCGAAGATTTCCAGGCTGCCCCTCATCCGCCCGTTCCTTATTATTTTGATCTGATCATACCCAATGGAAAACGGCCTGAACCCACGTTGGAAGAACAAGAATGACAAACGATTGTTTGCTTCCTGCCTTAAGGTGGCATTATCAAAAACCAGGCGAATTCTTTGAAGAGCTATCCATAGTAGACCCATCCAGATTGCGAATAAGATAAACAGAAAAAACGGAAAGGAGCAAGCCAGGGTCAGGATGAATGAAAATGGGGAAGGGGAGTTTTCCGGAAGATTGGTGATGTCTAAAACGTCGGAATTGAGAACAATGAACAGGTAAGCGAAGCCGCCTGCGATTGCGAGTATGACTAGCAGAGAAAACAGGTATAAGTTTTTGGCTTTGCGAACGACTTCGAAACTTTTCATGGCATTCCTCCTAAACAGAAAGATAATCTATTATCGCACCACTTCTGGGAAATGGGCAAGTAAAATTTTCCTGCCCATTTCCCAGCGTATTATTTCTTGTACGTCTTCCGCATGTGGATATTCGTCACCTCGTAGCCCATCTTCTTGTACAACTCAAGGGCGGTGGTGTTGTGACCGAAGACGTGCAGGCCGACGCTTTCGGAACCCAGTTCGATTAACTTCTCGTCGAGGGCGGCCAGGGCTTGTTTGCCGTAGCCCCTGCCGCGGAATTGTTCATCGATGATGAAGTCGAAGATGAAGGCCTTGCGCCCGGGTTCGTCCATTTTGACCTGCACCCACAACACGCCGAGCTTCTGGGTTGTCCCGTCCTCGAAGAGGGTGAAGACAAACTGATCCTTCGAGCGCGGACCGTCGGGCAGGTACTGCTCGAACTCCTTGCGCGATTTTTCCAGGGCCTCCTCGGGAGCCCAGTTCCCATTTGTGACGTGGTCGTTGGCGTATTCGACGATCTCCTGTTCGAGAAAGACATCGTAATCGGCTTGTTCGATGGGGATGAGTTTGATCATTCCAAAGTCCTTTCTGGTTGAATTGTCTGGCGCATGCATCACCAATTACTGCATGGTCAGGTTGACGGAGCGCATGTGATTCTGAACACGGATGCCGCGGATTACATGGGGGCACACGGAAAGAGCTCCTTAAGAAATCCGTGTCAAGCCGTGTCCGTCCGTGTATAAAAGATTGTTTCCCTTTGACATGGCATACCCTCTACTTATTTTCCTGCACGATCCAATGCACCGCCTTGGCGCGCGCCAGTTTTTGTTCGTTTTCGGTGTGAACCTCCGCGGTGAAATTGAGGAAGCGCTTCTCGCGGCTGACCAGTCTGGCGGTCACGAGGAATGTCCCGAGGTCGAGCGTGATCGGCTTGCTGTAAGTAACTTCCAGGGTACGGGTGACGTTGGGCGGCGCGACCAGCATGCTGAGCGGACCGAGGGTATTGTCGATGGCGGCGGCGATCATCCCGCCTTGCATCGCGTGATACGGGTTCAGGTCCTTTTCGAGCACGGGGAAGCGCACGGTCAGCGCGGCCGCTGCGGGGTCGAAGGCGGTCACCTCCGCCTGCATCGAGACGAAGACCGGCGGCGGGATGCGGAACTCCCCAAGCCTGTCGCCCAGGCTGGCCCGCACGTATTCCTGAATGAGCTCCAATCCATCCTTAGCTTTCATCGATGATCCTTCCCTTGCTGGTATAAACGTTGAAACGCTGCGTGCGTGCATATCCGATCAACGTGATGCCGTAGCGTTCGGCCATTTCAATCGAAAGCGACGAGGGCGAGGTGCGCGAGATCAGGATCGGCGCTCCCATGCGCGCGGCCTTTTGCAGCATCTCCGAGCTGATGCGCCCGGTCGTGATCAGGATGCGCGTCGCGGGCCAGGCATCCTGTCTCAGGCACAGGCCTGCGATCTTGTCGAGCGTGTTGTGCCGCCCGATGTCCTCGGCCGCCTGGATGGTGCGCCTGCCGTCGCTCAGGATGGAGGTGTGGACTCCGCCTGTCTCGCGGTAGAGCACCTGCGCCTCGAACAGCAAATCCAACATCCCCAGGATCGTTCCCGCCTGGACTTGGGGTTGGTCGCCGTTAAACGAGACATCGGGGCGCGCCAGGGCATCCACCGCCGTGACGCCGCCCGTGCAGCCCGAGGTGCGTCGCCACGATTTGGGCTGTTCCACGCTGTGATTCAGCCAGACGTCCACGTTGTCGCCGTGCTCGCACACGCGCACATCCTCGACCTCATCCATGTGCTCGATCAGCCCTTCGTTGAAGAGGAAGCCCACCGCCAGCGCCTCCAAATCGACGGGCGTACACATGAAGGTGATCCACGCCTCGCCGTTGACCGTCAGCGAGACGGGCATCTCCACGATGGTCTCCGTGTCGAAGGAAGTCCACTTTTTGAACTCGAACCGGTCGTAGTGGATCGGTTTTCTGGGTGAAATCATGCTGCGCTCCATACCGGTATAATCAACTTCATCTGCCAGCCTTTGCTGCTGCCTTGCGGGATATGCGATTATATAATACCCACGGTCAAAAAATGTGCTTTTTCCGCTTCAAAAAGGCGCAAGTTGTAACCGTGCTGGGTTCCCCCTTAAAAAAAGTCCCATTTGTAATGCCCGAATCATTCCTTTTGCTTCCTTACAGCGAATGTGAATATAGGTACAATGTTGGCATCCCAAGCTCCAGGAGAGCCCACCCATGACCACTTCCGCCCTTCAAGAGGAAAAAGTTCCCCTTGCCAGCCGCATTTGGATTTCGCTGGCCGACGCCTCCGTCGCCATCCTGCAATCGCTGGTGGCCGCCGGGGCGTTGACGTATTACTTTGTCAACGTGCGCGGCCTTTCGACCTCCTATACCGGCATTGTCTGGCTGCTGTTCGGCATCTGGAACGCCGTCAACGATCCGCTGTTCGGTTACATCAGCGACCGCACCAAGAGCAAGCTGGGACGGCGCGTGCCCTACATCCGCTTCGGCGCGCCGATCTTCATCCTGAGCTTCATCCTGTTCTGGCTGGACATCCCTGGGGTCGATACACAGACGGGCATGTTTGTTCAAATGCTGCTTGTGCTATTCGTGTTCGACAGCCTGTACACGGCCATCGCGACCAGCCTGTACATCATGCCGTACGAGGTGGCCATCTCCAACAAGGCCCGCTCCAGCATCTTCATCTGGAAGATTCTCTTCATGGTCTTCACCATCGTCGTGCCGCTGGCCATCGAGCGCACCATCAAGCCCGAAGCGGGCGACCTGGCGGGCATCAGCTATTTCCGCTGGTTCATGGCGCTGTTCGCGGTCGGCATGGGGGTGCTCATCTTTGCCAGCACCTTCTTCTACAAGGAAAAACACTACGCCCAGGAGGATGAGCAGCCTGGCTTCCTGACCGCCTTCAAGCAGTGTTTCACCAATCGTTCCTTCGTCGTCTTCGAAGTGATCAGCTTCACCATCATGTTCGTGCAGACTTCGTTGATGCAGGGCCTGTGGTACTACTTTGACGAGATCAGCGTCCCGGCCATGCCGCTGTACCTTGCCCTGGCGGGCGGCATAGTCGGCGGGGTCTTCTTGTGGATCAACCGCCGTGAACCCTGGGGCGTCAAACTCAGCACGCGCCTGTTCAGCCTGGCCTTTGCCATCGGCTGCCTGGCCGTCGTTTTCATGGGGAGAAATGTCATCGCGGCCACGCTGGGCTTCTTCCTGTTTGGGATCGGCTTCGCGGGTGGCATGTACCTGATCCCAATGATGAACGGCGACGTGGTGGACATGGACGAGCATCGCACCGGCCTGCGCCGCGAGGGCATGTACGCGGGCGTGAACAGCTTCATCACCAAGCCCGCCATCAGCCTAGCGCAGTGGGTGCTGCTGACCATCATGACCGCCTTCGGGTACGACCAGACCCTGGCGAAGGGCATGCAGTCGGTCAATGCCGAGACGGGCATCCTGCTGGGCTGGGTGCTGGTGCCAGGCATTTTGCTGTTTCTGTCCTTTGTGGCCTTGCACTGGTATCCGCTGGATGGCCCGGAATGGCTCAAGATCAAGGCCGGGCTGGCCGAGATCCACAAGGCGAAAGAGCGCAAGTACCTGGAGTCGCAGGGCTACAAGTTCGTGGAGTAAATTCGCGGTTTCGAACAGGTCTGACCTTCCATGCTCATCGTGATCCTGCTGCTCGTCCTTGCGGGTGGATTGCTGTCCCTTATGCTGGGCGCGGGACTGTATTTTGCGTTGCAGGTGGTGCGCCCCAAGTGTTTCCCGGTGGAGGAGACCTACAGGGCGGAGATCGAAACGGGACGCATGAGCGAGGCGGAATGGAATTCCTGGGAGAAACAGGATTTCACCATCCGTTCGCCGCTGGGTTATGACCTGTTCGGGATCTACCTGCCCCTGCCCGATTCGAACAGTACTGTTGTAATCGCGCACGGCATCACCTACACCCTGTTCGGCTCGGTAAAATACGTCAACCTGTTTCGCAGCCGCGGATTCAACGTGCTGCTCTATGATCACCGCAATCACGGACGGAGCGGCGGGCGCTGGAGTACCTTTGGCTATTACGAGAAACACGACATGGCGGCCTGGGTCGCCTGGGCGCGGGAACGGCTGGGAAACGGCGGGCAGGTGGGGGTGCTGGGAGAGTCGTTTGGGGCGGCGACCGCCATCCAATACGCGGCGGAAACGCCCGGGCTGGCATTCCTGATCTGCGACTGCTGCTTCTCCGACTTGAACGAACTGCTGGCTTATCATCTCAACCTGGATTATCACATCCCGCCTTTTCCGATGCTGCCCATTGCCAGCCTGTGGTCGAAGGTTTTGACGGGCATGGCCTTCGACGAGGTTTCGCCTGTGCGCGCGGTGGGCAGGATCGAGATTCCCTGTCTGTTCACACACGGGCGGGAGGACAAGTTCACCCCGTCGCGCATGAGCCAGGCCTTGTTCGATGCCAAGACCCGCGGGATGCGCGCCCTGTACCTGGCGCCAGGCGCCGACCACGCCGAGGCGTTTTTCAGCAATCCGCAGGCCTACGACGATCAGGTCGCGGATTTCCTGAAAGCCTGCGCGTTGGACGGGCGCCCGCAGGGATGATAGAATGCCGTAGGTTTCGGAATCATCCGATGCCGAAAGGATAAGATGCCCCCGCGCAAAGCGACCCTTGACCAACTGGATTATGACATCATCCGCCTCCTGCACGAGGATGCCCGTGTGGCTGCCTCGGAGATTGCCCGCCAGACAGGCGCCAACGAGCGCACGGTGCGCAAACGCATCGACCGCCTGGTGGAGGAGGGCATCATCCGCCTGACGGCCATCATCGACCCGACTGCGTTTGGCTACGTCACCGCCGCCGACATTCTGCTCGAAGCCGACCCGGCCAAGGAGGACGAAATTGTCCAGCGCCTATCTTTGATGCCTGCCATCACCTACGTGGCCTTCGGGCAAGGCTCGCAGGAAATCTCCATCGAGGCGCGCTTCAAGGATAACGACGAGCTGCGCGAGTTCCTGCGCAAGACCCTGCCGTCCATTCCCGGCGTGACCGTCAGCCGCTACGCGCTTGTGCCGCGCATCCTGCGCAATATCGACGAGTGGATCCCGCCCAGGGAAGATTTCGGCATCGAAGAATGAAGCGACCGCCCCGCAACGGGGCGGTTTTCTTTTGCAGAAACTTTTGGGGAATCATGACATTTATCACTTGGATGCCTCCCGTTAAATAGCTATAATGAAATCATATTCGGAACTATATAATTCCGAAACGGAACTCTAAAACAAAACCTTCCAATGAAAGGATAAAAACCATGACTCTTCACCATTTCATCGACACGCAGGATTTCTCCAAGAAGGAACTGCTCGACATCATCGAATTGACCCGCAAGATCAAGGCCGCCGACAAGCAGGGCTGCACGCCCAAACTACTCGAAGGTGCTTCGCTGGCGATGATCTTCGAGGAACCCTCCACCCGCACGCGCGTTTCCTTCGAGGTCGCCATGACCGAGTTGGGCGGGCACGCGCTCTACCTCAAGCCGGGTGAAATCCACCTCGGCGTGCGCGAATCAATGTACGACACAGCAAAAGTCCTCTCGCGCATGTGCGACGCTGTCTTCTGCCGCGCCCTCAAGCATGAAACCGTGACCGAACTCGCCAAACACGCCGAAGTGCCCGTCTTCAACGGTCTCACCGATTACAACCATCCCACCCAGGTGGTCTGCGATGTGACCGCCATGCTCGAACACATGCCCGCCGGCAAGAAAATCGAAGACCTGAACGTGACCTTCATCGGCGACGCGACCAACGTGCTCTCCTCCCTGATGCTGATGTGTACCAAATTGGGCATTAACTTCACCCACGCCGCGCCGAAGAAATATCAGGCTCCCGAAGAATGGGTCAAGATGGCGAAGGAAAACTGCGCCGTCTCCGGCGGAACCCTGACCATCACCGAAGACCCGATTGCCGCTGTCAAGAATGCCGACTTCATCTACACCGATCTTTGGTGGTGGGTCGGGCAGGAAGACCAAATCCCCGAACGCCGCGCCGCCTTCATGCCGACCTATCAGGTAAACCTCGACCTGTTCAACAAAGCCCCCGCCCACTGCAAATTCATGCACAACCTCCCAGCCTCACGTGGAGTGGAAGCCACCGACGAGGTGATGGATCATCCCCGCTCGATCATCTTCGACCAGGCTGAAAATCGTCTGCACGCTGAAAAAGGATTGCTGGTCTACTTCCTTTATCCGCGCATGAAGAAACCTTCGGAGGAACTCAAAGCCTTCCACAAGGGGCAAATCGAAGCCTTTTTGGAAAAAGGGATCTGACCATGCCGCGCCACTTCCTCGAATTGGATGATTTCAGCAAGGATGAACTCCTGGGCATGTTGGAGTTGATCCGCTTTCTGAAGGAAGCCGACTGCAAAGGCGTGACCCCGCGCCTGTTGCGCGGCATGTCGCTGGGAATGTTGTTCGAGTCATCCTCCCTGCGGACGCGCGTTTCCTTCGAGACCGCCATGATGGAATTGGGCGGGCACGCCGTTTACCTCAAGCCGGGTGAAATTCATCTCGGCGCGCGCGAATCAGTTTACGATACCGTGCAGGTGCTGGGACGCATGTGCGACGCCATCATGGCTCGCACCGACGCGCTGGAAACCATGCAGGAAATTGCCCGCTGTTCCACCGTGCCGGTCATCAACGGCATGACGGTGTACAGCCACCCCACACAGGGACTGTGCGACATCTTCACCATGCTGGAGCACCTGCCAGAAGGAAAAACCGTGGAGGAGATGAAGGTCGCTTTCGTCAGCGATGCTTCCCCCGTGGGCTGTATCTGCACATCCCTGCGGCAGATTTTGCCCGTGCTGGGTTCCCAGCTTGTTGTCGCCGCTCCCGAGGCATATCAGGTTGACCCCGTAGAAGCCGAGAAAACCAAGGCCGCCTGTCAATCCAGCGGCGCGACTTTCAAGATGACCACTGACCCGCTCGAAGCCGTCCGGGATGCCGATTTCATCGTGACCGATGTTTGGTGGTATCACGGCTATGACGATGAGAAGGAGGAACGTCTCAAAGTGTTCATGCCAAAATACCAGATCAACCGCGAATTGCTCAACAATGCCCCGCCGCATTGCAAGGTGTTGCACTGCATGCCCGCCAACCGCGATTACGAAATCACCAGTGAAGTGATGGACTCGCCGTCTTCGGTCATCTTCGATGAAGCCGAGAATCGCTTCCACACCCAGAAGGCGTTGCTGCTCTGGTATCTCTATCCCAACCGCCGCCAGCCCAGCGCGGAACTGCAACAATATTACGAAGGGTACACAGAAGCGTTTTTACAGAATGCGCTTCGATAAAGGCACAACCAAAATATGCATCTCCCCGAAAGTGGAACTTTCGGAATTCCAGAGGTCGAATCAAAAGGAAAAACCATGACCACCGAAACTCGCGAACTACGCAAATCACTTGGGGGATTGGATACCCTTCTTTTCACCATCTGCGCCCTGCTCTTTGTGGACACTGTTGCATCGATGTCTGCCATGGGGCCTTCCGCCATCTCGTGGTATGTGATTCTCGTCCTGCTGTTCTTCATTCCCTACGGCTTGATCACCGCAGAACTCGGTTCCACGTATCCCGATCAGGGCGGCTTGTACGTCTGGGTCAAGCGCGCGTTTGGCGAGACCTGGGCAGCGCGCACTTCCTGGATCTACTGGGTGAACATGGCGTTGTGGATGCCCTCCTCGCTCATCTTCGTCGCAGGGATGATCTCGCAGTTATTCTTCCCCGACCTCAGCCTGATCTGGATCATCGCCATCGGCATTCTGTCCACCTGGCTAATCGTCGGGCTGGGCCTGCTCAACCTCGACGAAAGCAAGTGGATCGTCAACCTCGCGTCGGTCTTCAAGGTGATCCTGATCTTCGCGATTATCATCGCCGGCATTGTGTATGAAGCGCAGGGCAACGCGCCGGTCAACGATCTTTCCTTTGCAAGCATCAAACCCGTGTGGGGCGACGCGCTGTTCTTCCTGCCGGTGCTGATCTTCACCATGCTTGGCTTCGAGTTGGTCTCCGGCGCGGGCGGCGAGATGAAGAATCCCAAAGTGGATGTGCCGCGTGCCATCATCGTCTCGGCGATCTTCATCGGCGTGGTTTACACCTTTGCCATTCGCTCCATGCTGGTGGTGATTCCGCTCGACAACCTCGGTTTGATCGAAGGCCTGGTGGACACCTTCCGCGCGGTGTTTGGCGAAAATGGGATCGGCGGTATCCTGACCATCGTGTTCGGTCTGCTTGCGCTGTACTCCATCTTCACGCAGACCTTTGCGTGGGCGATTGCCACTGTGCGCATGACCGCCGAAGCCGGGCGTGACGGCGACCTGCCCGCTTATTTCGGCGTCGTCCGCAAGAGCAACCAGTCGCCGCTTGGCGCCTTGATCCTGACCGGTGTGGTGTCCACGGCCGTGATGTTGATCTACGGCGCGCTGGCCACCAACGCCGAGGACCTGTTCTGGACACTCTTCGCCTTCAGTTCCATGCTGTTCTTCATGCCATACGCCATCATGTTCCCGGCGTTCATCGCCCTGCGCCGCAAGGATAAGGACATCGAACATCCCTACAAATTCCCCGGCAATGACCTGGTTGCGCTGCTCTTTGCCATCCTGTGCGAGATCATCATCATCGCCGGGATCGTCTTTTTTGTCTGGGTGCCTGGCGAGCCGGTGGATTGGGCGTATGCGGGTCCTATTTTGATCGGATTGGTGATCACGCTTGTGTTGGGTGAATTTCTTGTCTGGTGGTCGAAGAGAAAATAAACATATTTCGTGTTGCGTGTTTCGTAAAACGGAATACGCAACACGCTCCAGGAGAATCGTATGTCAATTACTCTCGAATCAACTCCCCGCGCCGACGGCTTTTCCATGCCTGCCGAATTCGCGCCCCACGCTGGAACCTGGATGCTCTGGCCCCAGCGACCCGATAACTGGCGGCTGGGCGGCAAGCCCGCACAAAAAGCATTTGCCGCGGTTGCGACAGCCATTGCCCAATTCGAGCCGCTGACGATGGGCGTCAATGCGAATCAATACATGAACGCCCGCCAGATGCTCCCGCCTCACATCCGCGTGGTGGAAATTTCCAACAACGACGCCTGGCTGCGCGACTGCGGCCCGACCTTTGTCACCAATGATAAGGGTGACGTGCGCGGCGTGGATTGGTCCTTCAACGCCTGGGGCGGACTCTACAACGGTCTGTACTTCCCCTGGGATTTGGACGAGGCCGTCGCGCAAAAAGTACTGGAGATCGAACGTGTTGACCGTTACAAAGCGCCGCTCGTCCTCGAAGGCGGCTCGATCCACGTGGACGGCGAGGGCACCTGCATCACCACCGCCGAGTGTCTGCTCAGCCCGGGCCGCAACCCCGATTTGAGCAAGGACGAAATTGAAACTCATCTCAAGAATTATCTCAACGTGGAGAAGGTGCTGTGGGTTCCGCGCGGAGTCTTCCACGACGAGACCACGGGCCACGTGGACAACATCCTCTGTTACCTGCGCCCGGGCGTGGTCGCCCTGACCTGGACGGACGACAAATCCGACCCGCAGTACGAGCGTTCTGCCGAAGCCTACGAGTACCTGATGTCCCAGCCCGACGCAAAGGGACGCAGACTCGAAGTCCACAAGATCCACCAGCCCAATCCGATCCTTATCACCAGCGAAGAAGCTGGGGGTGTGGACACAGTGGAAGGGTCGATCCCGCGCGAGGCGGGCGACCGCATGGCGGCTTCGTACATCAACTTTTACCTGTGCAACGGCGGGGCGGTCATCCCCTCGTTCGATGACCCGCACGATGCCGCAGCGTTGGAAACGCTCCAGAACCTGCTGCCAGACCGCAGGGTGGTGAGCGTCCCCGCCCGCGAAATTTTGCTGGGCGGCGGCAACATCCACTGCATCACCCAGCAGCAGCCGAAGAATTGATTCGTGTCAGGATCTGGAATTTATATGAGCCATGCGTTGCTTTTGCACGCATGGCTCATTGTTTCAACAGGGGTCAGGAACGGAGCAGGAAGGGCTGCCGCTCCCTGTAGGTCAGCGAGCGCCACAGCCATTCGAGCGGACCGAATTGGAAGCGCGAAAGCCACCAGCCGCTGAGCGGGATCTGGCACAGGTAAATGGCGAAGGTAATGCCCCAAAGTCCAGCCGCGCCGACTTTTTCGTAAAGTCCGAAACCATAGCCATTGAAGAGAAGCGAACAGACCACCGATTGCATGACGTAATTGGTCAACGCCATGCGCCCGACCTTCGAGATGGGGGCAAGCAGTTTCGCGCCATTTTCCTTGAGCGAAAGCAGGGACAAGCCGCTGACATATACCGCCGCCAGCGCGGGCGCGCCGAGGGTGAAGCCCAGGCTGGCAAGCCAGGGTTCTTCAGTGAAGACAAAGAACGCGTTGAAGACCAATCCCGCCAGCAAGCCCAGCGGAATGACCTTCGCAAAAAAGGCGCGGTGCTCACCCAACTGCTCGAAGAACTTCATCCGTCCAGCCAGCAAGCCAAGCAGGAAGAGCGCCATCACCGTCCCGCCCTGTGTGAAGGCGATGACCATGAACGAAATCAAAGCGGCAAAGACCTGGAAGATGACCACGGAAAGGAACGAGTTGCTGTTGTATGCCTGCCGTGCCATCGCGATCACATCCATGCCAGGCATTTCCTCTCCGCCGCCGTGCGGACCGCCGATGAAGACGAGCAGGAAGAACCCGATGGCGAGGAACACGCCCGACCAGATCAACAGGGTCTTGTTCGAGCGTTTGCGAAACGCCAGCAGGGCGAAACCGAGCAGGGCGTAAAGACGCAGGATGTCGCCAATCCAAAAGATGACGGCGTGTAAAATGCCCAGGGCAAATAGCACCCACAGTCGGCGCGGATAAAACGAGCGGACATCCCTGCCCTTCGCTTCAGCGCGCGCCATCTGGACCGAAAATCCCAATCCAAACAGGAAGGAGAAGATGGTATAGAACTTGCCCTCGGCAAAGAAGAGCATCACCGTTTCCGCAAATTTGTCATACCAGGCCAATTCGGGCGGGACATAGCCAGGGAAGAAAACCGGGGTGGCAAACCCGCCGATGTTGACTGCCAGAATGCCGAAGACGGCAAATCCGCGCAGGATGTCGAGGATGTGAATGCGCTCGGCCTGGGAAACGGGGTGTACGTTATCGTTCGGTTGTGAGTGGGACATGGGAGTCTCCTGAAAGCGGGATAAGTGACTAAAGTCGCCGCTGCAATATCAAGGTTTTCTGTTCAATCCATTGCATCCCAGCCTGCGGGCAGAACGGGCGGTGTCCAATTGGGGTCGGGCCGCCAGGGGCGCCAGGCCCCGTCGAAGGGGTAGACCCGATTCGAATAGCGTCTGGAGATTTCGAAGCGCGCGCGTTCGACCGAGGCCGCCCACTCGGGGCGGATGCCGCCCAGTTGGATGGCGCGCTGGTACTCATCCACGTCCTTCCATTTCCAGGTGTAGTCTGGCTGGATGACGATGTCCAGGTCGAGGTCGAGCGTGTCGAAGCCCAGGCGCGTGCGGCGGAGGGGCAGTTGGAAGTTGACGTAGTAACAGTCGAAGCGATTCGTGTCAGCCTTCCAGACGTAGATGGTCGAATAGAATTTCTCCGGCTCCAGCAGGATCAGGAAGCGGTTGGTATGCCAGGTGAATGGCTGCAGATCCAGGGTGTTGGACATCGTCTCCTGCCAGCGGTCCCAGGCGGCGCTGTGCGCATGGTTCAGGTAGCCATTGGGCACCATGCACTCCGCGCCCGGCCAGACCAGCAGGGCAGTTTCTTCGGGGGTGTCCTTCACCACCCGCGCCGATTGCACGTAGACGGGGCGTTCCTCGTATACGCCGCGCAGGACCACGGTATCGCCTTCATTCCACAGGTTCAAGTTTGTCATGTTTCAGCTTGTCTTTGTTTTTATCCGAGTTACGATGCGCCTTGTAGAACGCCTCGGGGTTGGCAAGGAAGGCGCCCAGACAGGACTCAGTGCAAAAGTAGATCGTCCGCCCGCGATATGCGGTGCGCGGGAAATAGGTCGGATCGGTATCGTGAAAGATGCGTCCGCACAGGGTGACGAACTGGGATTTGGATTGGGTCACGGCTTGAGTTCGGCGATCAACACCTCGAAGGCCCCGACCGTCAGGCTGGCCAGCGCTTCGTCGGCTTTGCTGCGCCCTGACGACGAGAACAACACCCGCGCGGTCTTGAAGCCTGACACCTTGAGTTTCATCGCCTGGCGCTGGTCCGAGTAGTTCAACACCACCAGCACGGTTTGTCCGCCCTGAGCGGAGCCGTGGAGCGGCGCAGTCGAAGGGCCGAGTGTCCGCAGGAAGGCGAAATACTCCTGCGAACGCACCGCCAGCGGCGTGTACTCGCCCTCGACCAGCGCGGGGGTGGACTTGCGGACGTGAATCAGGCGCTTGTAATAATTGAGCAGGGAGGCGGGGTTGTCCTTTTGATCCTTGACGTTGATGCCCTCGGCATGGTTGGGATGGACGGGCAGCCAGGTCTCCACGTTGAGCGGGGAGAATCCGCCATTGGGCGCGGCCGACCACTGCATGGGGGTGCGGTTCTTGTCGCGGGTCATGCGCGCGGCGTGATCCGCTGCCTCGGCGGCATCGACGCTCAGTTCGTTGACGGCCTGGTCGTAATACCAGGTGGCCATCGTGTCGCGCAGTTTGGACGGGTCGGTGATGAGCAGGTCGGTCATGCCGATCTCCTCGCCGTTGTAGAAGAACGGGGTGCCGCGCAGGGTCAACACCAGGGCGGCGTTCAGGCGGGCCAGTTCCGCATCGTGGATGCGGTCGCCAAAGGCGGTGTGGAGGCGGGAGCAGTCGTGGTTGCCGAGCGTGTTGCACGGCCAGCCGCGCACGGGCAGCGCATCCAGTTGGGACAGGCGTTCCTTTTGGTTCTTGCGGATGTGCGGGGGGGTGATCTGCCTGGTGCGCATCAGCGGGAAGTTGAAGACCAACTGCAGTTCATCGTTCCCGTCGCCCATGTAGGCGATGTCATCATCCTCGCCGACCAACATGCGGTCGCCCTCGTATTCGTCGAGGATCGCGCGCAGTTCCTTCATCAGATCGTGCAGGCCCGGGCCGCCCCATTGATGCTTGAACATGTCGCGCCAATACTTGTCCCTGAGCCTGGTCTCGGCGGGGGTTTTGGCGGTGTCGCTCAGGCGGCGCAACTCGACCATGGTCAGCGGCACATCGTGCGGAGTCAGGTCGGGGTCCTCGTAGATGGTGCCCAGCGCGTCGAGGCGGAAGCCGTCCACGCCCAGGTCCAGCCAGAAGCGGACGGCATCCCACATGGCCTGTTTGACCTGGGGATTGCGCCAGTTCAGGTCGGGCTGCTGCTTCATGAAGTAGTGATAGTAGTACTGGCCGCGCTCGGGGACGTAGGTCCAGGCGGAGCCGTCGAAGCAGGATTGCCAGTTGTTGGGCGGAGTGTCGGCCCACACGTACCAGTCGGCCTTGGGGTTGTCGCGGCTGGACTTGGATTCGAGGAACCAGGCGTGCTCATTCGAGGTGTGATTCAGCACCAGGTCGAGGATCAGGCGCATCCCGCGCTGGTGGGTCTCGTCGAGGAAGAGCTTGAAGTCGTCCAGCGTGCCGTACTCGGGCGCGACGTTGCAGTAATCGCTGACGTCATAGCCCCAGTCCCAGTTGGGGGAGGGGAAGTGCGGCGAAAGCCAGATGGCGTCCACGCCCAGATCCTTGAGGTAATCGAGTTTCGCGGTCATACCGATGAAATCGCCGATTCCGTCGCCGTTCCCGTCGGCGAAGGAGCGCGGATAGATTTGATAGAAGAGGGCGGTCTGCCACCATTTGAGATTGGTCATGGTCGAGTGAAATCCTTGTCGATGGTTTGGAGTTTGAAAGGGAACAGGTAGGCAGGTTATATTTTCAAACCTGCAACCTGCCAACTATTTTTATGCAGTCGTGCTTGAAGACCTCGTCCTTGTGCGGGGCTTCGGGCAGTTCGTCGGTCAGGTCCTGGCCTGCGAAGTGCAGGTTCTCGTGCAGGCCCGTGCGCCACTTGGGACAATCGGTCACATCGTAGACAATGCCGTCGCGGGCGATCCACATGCGCGAACCGCGTTCGCCCGTGTTGCGGCGCAGTTCCATTTGGGTGATGATGCGGTCGGGGATGAGCATGGGGTGATTATAACGAAAATCTCCCGCCGGTATGGCGGGAGATTTTGAATCTGTTATGTTTATGCCAGCGACCGATATTCCAGAAGATCCGCCTTGGGGTATTCCTTCTCGCTGACCTGGTAGATGCCTGTGTCGGGATCCATCTGGTTCCCACCCAGCAGGAGAATTTTGGTGGCGGTCTCGCCCAGGTAGAAGCCGACGTGGCCGAATCCCCCCTCGCGCTTAAAAACGGCGATGCAGCCGACGTAGGGCTCGTCGATGTGACGACCCCAGCCCTGCCAGATACGGGCCAGCGCGTGTTTCGTGCCCTCGATGCCGACCTGCTGCATGCACCAGTTGACGAAGGCCGAGCACCAGGCTGTTTCATCGTTCGAGCGGGTCGCTTCATCCAGGTTGTTCGTGGCGTGCAGGTATTCGACCACACGCGGATTATCCGCGGCGCCGGGGATTTCCTGAACACCCAATTCCCTGCGCGCCACAGCCAGCCAGGGAGTTTCATCCTGTTTCATGCAGCGCTTGTACAGCCAGCCTTCCCGTCCATTCCACTTGGTTCTGACCCAGTCGCCCTTCTCGTTCATGCCGAGCTTTTCGATGACCTCGCCCCTGGGCAGGGTCTCCAGGATCTTCGACAGGACGGTCGGTTCTTCGCGCAGGGTCAAATTCTTGACGCGGATTTTGAAAAATTCCCTGGTCATGACGATCTCTCCTTTTGTGTGGGTGTTATCCGTATTTCTCGACGATCTTCGTCAGCGTATTCAAATTGCGCGCCGTGGCAGACAGGCCCAGCGCCTTTTCGATCCTGTTGTTGTCGAAGGGGGATTTCGCGCGGTCGCGCCGCAGCCAGTAGACTTCGCGGCCCTGCACGGCGAAACTATCCGTTGCGGTGGATAGGGCCAGCAAGGCCTGGCGGGACTCGGCCTGGGGCGCGGCATGGAGCAGGTGGATGAAGACCGTCTCCTCGCCCTCTTGCCCAAACGGACTCGTCTCCACGATGACCCTGACCTCATCCATCCTGCGCAGAAAGACCTCGACCTCGAAGCCAAAGGTTTTTTGGATCTGATGCTCGATCTGCTTTCCGAGGCTGGAGGTTGATTCCGTTTCGAAGATCACGTTCCCGCTTTGGATGTAGGTGGCGACATTTGCGCATCCCAGCGATTCGAACATGCGCCGCAGGGCATCCATCTTGATGATCTTCGTCCCGCCGACGTTAATGGCGCGCAGAAAGGCCACGTATTTTGTGTTCATGGGGTCTTCAGTTCCAGCAGGTCCCACAGGTTGCCGTATAAATCCTCGAAGACGGCCACGGTGCCGTACGGTTCCTCGCGTGGGGTCTCGCGGAATTTCACCCCTTTGGCTTGCATGGCGGCCTGGTCGCGCCAGAAATCGTCGGTATGCAGGAAGAAGGCCACGCGCCCGCCCGTCTGGCTGCCGATGCGGCTGACCTGTTCGGGCTTGTCTGCCACAGCCAGCAGCAGGCAGGTCCCAGCATCGCGCGGAGCGACCCGCACCCAGCGTTTGGACTCGCTCAAGCGGGTATCCTCCACCAGCTCGAAGCCAAGCGACTCGGTGAAGAAGCGGATGGCCTCATCGTAGTCGCGGACGAGATAGGTGACGCTGGCGATGGCGCGCATCATCCGTTACTTGTTGTAGATGTCGATGGCCTTCTGGATGGCCGCGCGGATGGGTTCCTCGGGGATGTCCTGGATCGCGCGGTAGCTTTTGCCGTCCACCCAGATCTCCAGCCCGCCGTCGGGGGCGGTGCCAAAATCCAGTTTGTGTTTTTTCAACTGGGGATCGGCCTCCATCAGGTTCAGAACGATGTCCTCGATCTGCTCGGCAAAGGGTGCGGCCAGCTTTTCCCCCGAGTCTTCGTCAAACAGGGTGATGCCCTCGCCGTCCGCCTTGGTGGCAGCCAGCGTCTCACTGGGCGGGGTGGAGCGCATCCACTCGGGCTTTTCGCCCTCCTTTGTCCCGGTCAGGTTGACCCGATTGGCGCGCATAAACAACCAGCCCAACGCCACGACCATGACCACAATGGCGAAACCGCCAAGGACGAAAAACAAGCCTGTGTTGCTATCCATGTGTTCCTCCAGACATTCCTGAACTGCCGTACGGGGAATTATACCTCCCCGCCGCCCGCAGGATCGGCGGAATCAATCGACAATGAAGAGCTTCACACCCGTGGAGGTGTACGAACGGTGCGGTTCGGCGTCGTCGGCCACCTGGTAGCTCACGCCAGGGGTCAGGGTGAAGGTGCGCCCGTCGGCCAGCTCGGTATGCAGTTCGCCCTCCAGGCACAGCAGGATGTGTCCCTTTTTGCACCAGTGATCGGCCAGATAGCCTGCGCTGTATTCCACCATGCGCACGCGGATCTGGTCGAACTGCCGCGTGCGCCAAAGAGCCATGCCCGTCTCGCCTGCGTGTTCGCATGGCTCAACCTGCGACCAGTCCGTGATGCCGAAGGGGATGTTTTTCATTTCCATGTTGGCTCCTGGAGTGACAAGTTAAATCTGTAGGGCAAATTTCCAATTTGCCAGGCGCAATTTAGCAAATTGCGCTACATTGGTAACGATACTACGCCAGGGGCAGAGGGGTATGCGCCCCCGTCATTTCATCGTGCAGGCGCACTACGTTATCGGACAAGGTATTGGCGCCCACTTGCTCGATGAATTTGCACACGCTGAAGCGACGGCTTTCGCGGGCGTACTCGTCCAGCCACTGCTGAGTCTCAGCGTCATTCCCCTCGCGCGGAAAAACGAACTTGCGGCCGCGCAGCTTCATGCGCCGCGGCTTGGGCGTCAGCCTGGCGCGGAAACAGGCCTGCTTCGCGCACAACAGCGTGTAGAGCGGGTCGCAGTTGAATTCCTTCATCATCCTGGCAGTGGCGGGGTCGCGCGGGTCGAATTCCCTGCCCAGCACGATCACCCTGGCTCCCTGGGATGTCTCGTATATGCGGAAGGCCAGGTTCCCGTATTTTGCCGCCAGTTTGCGCACCATCTCGTAGATTTTGTCCTTATCCTGATCCCCATTACGCCGTTTGAGCAGGTCGAAAAAGGAGAGTTTGGGACTGTCGATGTCCATGATCAACAGCCGCTCCACGTTCAGCACACTGGCCCCGTAGCGGTTGCGGGTGATGACCGCGTCGGAGCGGATTTCCTCCAGCACCTCCTCGCGGATCTCCGCCTCGTAATCGTCGAAGACGCGCCGCTCCCCCGCGATCTTCCTGCCGATCTTCTCGATCTTCTCCAGCGCATTGCGCGAGGCATCCTCCAGCGACAGGTTCGACCCGCCGTAAACCTTGATCTCTTTGGATTCCCCTTCGATGTCGATCCTGCGCGTTTCGATTTTCCAGTAGCGGTAGATTTTCATGTGGATGCTGCTCCTGTGGATGGTGACTGCTGCTGAAAATTATAGCACGCCCATTTTGGGGATTCCTGCCCCATTTGTCTCGGGCCTGTTCCCGTCATGGAGGCGGGATGCGCACCTGATGGATGTGACTAATATCCCATGTCAGGGATGCCTGGCCGGGGATATAAATGACGCAACTCACTGTTGTTGTCATGTAGTGAGACTCCTCCCCCAACAAAATCTCCCGTTGCAGGCGGGAGATTTTGTTTTCATTAATCGGCAGAAGCGGATGCGGGAATGGGTTCCCGCCGCGGCCACAAAGCGAAGTAGGCCAGGAATTGAATGGCCACGTACATGACCGTCTTGGGAATCATCAGCATGCCGATGATGGGAATGTCGCGCGAGAACAAAATAACGGGCGTGTAGAACAGGTAGGAAAACAACACGCAGTATCCGATCCAGCGGAAGAGGCGATCGCGGTCGCGGATCGAGTCGCGCAGGTACAGGTACAGCACGCCCACGCCCAGGATAACCAGGAACAGGTTGCGGAACAAGCTCCAAAAGACAGGCGGAATACTGGCGCCCCAGTCGTTTTGCGGAAAGGCCATCACGATCAGCCGCACGGGGATGGTCGCCAGCAGGCTGTATTCCAGCAGGCCGAATTTCCCGTGATAGCGTTCCTTCCAGATATACAGCATAACCCCGTAGAAAAACGTGACCGTCACCGCCGTGGCCAGCGCGCCCGCGCCCAGCAGGGCGCTGTTCTGCTCCAGCCCTCCCAGGGCATAGGCCAGCACGCGGAAGCCGACGTGTCCTGTATCACCCAGGGCCAGCAAGACGAAGGCCCAGCGGAACATGCCCGCCAGTTTGCGGTTCTCCTGCGGCACATCCCTCATTCGCGCCGACATGATCCCGTTCATCGTCCACACCACGATCAGGTACAGGACGTTGAATCCCACCTCGACGTACATGCGCATTGCATCAGACATGATCCCTCCGAAATTTTATTTTGCGCCCTTCAAGAAAAAGGCGGCCAGTTTTTTTGCCAGGGTGGCGCTGTCTCCATGCTCGCGGGAATGGGCAATGTAACTTTCCACCATGCCCATGAAGACGTGCGCCAGAAAGTCCGCCTCGCCCGTGACCTCGCCCGCGTCCACGGCCGATTGCATGAAGGCTGTAATGGGGGAGAAGAGTTCAGCCGCGAAGGCCTGGCGCACGCGGATTACATTTTCGTCCCGTTTGATGTGTTCCAGGTCGTGCATCAGGTGGGCGTAATTTACCTGGAAAGTCTCCAGCATGGCCGCGGCGATGCGCTCCAGACGCTGTTCGAGCGTTCCCGCCTGCTCGATAACCTCATGAAAGCCCTGCAAGCGATGCAGCAGCACCTCGACGAACAGGTCTTCTTTGTCTTGAAAGTAATAGTACAGCGTAGGCTTGGTGATGCCGCAACGCAGGCAGATCTCATCGGTGGATACGCCGCGATAGCCCTTCTGTTGGAAGAGCTCCCAGCCATCCCGGAGGATGCGTTCGGCGGTATCGCGTTCGGTCGGTTTGTTTTTCATATACTGTTTAGTATATAAATTATACCAAAGAGTATACTGGAATGGGAAGAGGCAACAAAAAACTCCTGCCCAGCAGGAGTTTCTGGCCTGGCTACAGCCTGTGTGTATGGAACCTGTAAACCCAGATCGAGCGCAGGGCCGCCAGTGTGGTGGTGAAAACCAACATGGCAACGAAGGCAAACGACCAGGCGGGTACGGCCCGAAAGAAAAAGTATGCAACAACGAGGTGAACAAGGTCGCCGAACAGGAGCGCCTCCACGGCGGGGGCCAGGGCGCGGTCATCTTTCAAGGGCAGCAGGCGCAGGACATAGAATGTCAGTACCCACAGCAACACCCCGTACCAGCGGATGAATTCGTAGCCCACCACGGTCAGCGGCTCGGCGCTGAATTGCGCAATGAATCCCTGCGGCGCGATCAGGCACATGGCGCCCGTGCCCGCATTGAGCACAATGGCTTCGAAGGTCAGGACGTATCGTATGAATTGGTTGTAGGTCATTTGAGAATCTCCTGTAATTCCGACATGGATTGGAACGGAATCGCGCCCGCCTCTGCGAGCAGCCTGGAGTCGGTCAATGCGGCGTAGCCGTAGACGGTCATCCCCGCGCGGACGCCCGCCTGCACGCCAGGCAGGCTGTCCTCGATCACGGCGCAGCGGGCGGGGGGCACATCGAAGGCCTGGGCGGCGGCCAGGTACACGTCGGGGGCGGGCTTGGGGTGGGGCATTTCCATCCCGCTGAAGACCGCAGCGCCGAAGCGCTCGGTCAGTTGCGAGAGTCGCAGGCGCAGGGTGATCTCCTCGCGGCTGCCGTTGGAGGCCACGCAGATCGGCACGGACAGGCTCTCGATCAGCGCCTCCACGCCTGGCACAGTCCTGAGTTCGCGTTCGGTCAGGGCGGTCAGCCGTTCGTGGAATTGGGGGATGAAATCCGCGGGCGGAGTCCAGTTCAGTTTGCGCGAGGTCACCGCCAGGCGGTTGGGCAGGGACACGCCCGAAAACTCGCGCAGGTAGGCGTCGGTGTCCACTTGATGGCCGAGTTCAGTCAGCAATTGCACGTACACTTGATTGGCGAGCGGCTCGGTCTCCACCAGCGTGCCGTCGCAATCGAAAATGACAAGGTCGTAGGGTTTTGTATTCATGGCGCGGGGGATTATACATGAATCTTTCCCGATGCCCGTGCATGGATGTTCCAAAATGAGGCTGTTCCCCCCGGGACTGTTTTTAAAAAGGATTTTCAAACAAGGATACTGCGACCGAAGGGAGTGTCGAAGTATCCTTGCACAAAGATAAAACGCTTGGGACTTAAGAAAGCCTCTTTCGCGGAACAATTCTTATGTGGCATCAGAAACTCGCCATGGAGCAGGCAGACCACCATCAGCCTAGGCCAAGTTATAGGCGCTCACGCTGAGATCTGCTATTTGATAGTCCACCACATTTCGCCATGAATATGAGTATTCTCGAGCTGTGAAATCACCGCCCCGTCGCAATTTTCTGCCATCAGGTGATACATCCCGGTTTCCATGACAAATTTCTGGCTCTTGTTTGGCGGGATTTGTGTCCCCTCTCCCAGCCAATCCTCTCCCCAAGTTGCGGACCCAACCGGTATCATATAAAGGTAACAGACGAAATCGTCGCTGTTGTTAATAACCTCCAGAACCGTTTCGGGGGCGGTAGGGATGACCTGTGTAATGGCGGGCGGGCCGGTTGGCACCGCGATATTTACATTCACATCCTTTGGTTGGGGGGCTGGCACGAAAAATTGAAAATAGGCGATGATGATGCCACCGACAACTGTAATCACTGCTCCTATACATCCAAGCCCGCCTGTGATCCATGCGGCTATGATCGTATGGTTACTGTTCCTGCTCATTCTTATTCTCCTTAAACCAATAAAAGCCTACTGATATTATAGATACATTTTGTCCATTTTCAATCCCTCCTTGTATAATAGACCTCTTGAATAAGTGCTCTAGCCGCCGTTCTCAGCGGCGGGGACACCGCCGAGAGCAAGGTTAATTTTTGACTTTTGCAAGTATTCTAATATCTACGGCCACAAATTGCGCTTTGCTCTTCCAAAGGAGCGCAATTTGTGGCCGCGCTGGGTATAATTGCCCCATCATCGTCAATCGTAAACCTGTTCTGAGCCTATCGAAGAATCCAAAATCCACAATCGGAAACCCCATGCCCAACCCACTCATCGAATGTATCCCCAATTTCTCTGAAGCCCGCCGCCCCGAGGTGGTCGACCAGATCGTGGCCGCCATCACCTCCGTGGAAGGCGCGCGCCTGTTGGATCGTTCCTCCGACCTCGATCACAACCGCACGGTATTGACCTTTGCGGGCCCGCCCGAAGCGGTGGAGGAGGCCGCCTTCCGCGCCATCAAGCTGGCGTCCGAACTGATCGACCTCGACCAGCACACGGGCGCGCATCCGCGCATCGGCGCCACCGATGTGGTGCCTTTCGTCCCCCTCTCGGATGCCAGGATGGAGGACTGTATCGCCATCGCCCAACGGCTGGGCGAGCGCGTCGGGAGCGAACTCAACATCCCCGTCTACCTGTATGAATCCGCGGCGACCCGCCCCGAGCGGACGAATCTCGAAGTCATCCGCAAAGGCCAGTACGAGGGACTCAAAGCCGAGGTCGAGACCAACCCCGAGCGCAAGCCCGATTTCGGTCCCGCCAAACTCGGCAAGGCGGGCGCCACCGTCATCGGCGCGCGCAATCCGCTGATCGCCTTCAACGTCTACCTGACCACCGACGACGTGGATATCGCCAAGAAGATCGCCAAGTCCATCCGCCATTCCTCGGGCGGACTGCGCTACGTGAAGGGCAGCGGCTTCTTCGTGGACGGGCGCGCGCAGGTCTCGATGAACCTGACCAATTTCCGCGATACGCCCATCGCGCGCGTGGTCGAGTTCATCCGCCGTGAGGCCCAGCGCTACGGCGTCGGCATCCATCACAGCGAGCTGGTGGGATTGATCCCGCAGGAGGCGCTGGTGGATGCGGCTGTCTGGTACACCCAACTGGATCAGTTCGACAAGGAACAGATCCTGGAGACGAGACTCTTCTCCGGCTCGGGCGTTGCCTCCGACGCCGCTGAGACCTGCCCCTCTTTCATTGAGGAACTCGCCGCCCCGACGCCCACCCCAGGCGGCGGCTCCGCTGCGGCCTACGCGGGCGCGATGGGCGCGGGACTGGTCGCGATGGTGGCGGGATTGACCATCGGCAAGAAGAAATACGCCGAAGTTGAAGCCGAGATGCAGGCCATCCGCGTGGTGGCCGAGAACCTGCGCCAGGAATTGACCCAGGCCGTGGACGACGACGCCGCCTCGTTCGAAGTGTTGATGGCCACCTTCAAACTGCCCAAGGACAGCGACGAGCAGAAAGCCGCGCGTTCCGCGGCCATCGTCCAAGCCACGCTCAACGCCGCGCACATCCCCTTGCACGTGGCCGAGGACTCGGTTAAGGTGATGGAACTGGCCCTGAAATGCGCCCAGCACGCCAACGTCAACGCCATCAGTGACGCCATGTCGGGCTTTGCCATGTCCAAGGCCGCCCTGACCGCCGCAGGTTACAACGTGCGCATCAACATCCACTCGCTGGAAGACAAATCCGCGGGCGACAGGATGCTGGCCGAACTGATTGAGCATGAACAGGAAGCTGAAAAACTCGAAGCCGAAATCCGCCAGGTGATGCAGGAACGCGGCGGAATTTGACCCTATGGAGTCGACCAGCTTGCTGGTCGGATTTCAGCTTGCTGGCCAGATTCTCGCTAAAACTCGTCCAGCACCTTAACCCTATCAATCGCCTGTCCAAAGACCAACCCTTGCAGGTTTGGGTCGCCTCGCTCGATGAACCACCTGTAACTGCAAAAGGGATAGTCCAGGGCGCTTTCTGCAAGGCCATGTTTGACAGGATTCATGTGAACGTAATGTAATCTCCCCAGGTAGGATTTTTCATAGGTCAGGCAGGTGTCCCAATAATTGAACCACACCTGCCTGCCTGGGAGGTTGTCCGAGCGGTTGATCTCAATGGCCGTGATGGAATGTAGCTGGCGGATCAGTTTTTGCAGGGTGACGGCCTGTGGCGGTGACTGGGCCACAAAATGATAGTGGTTGCTCAATACGGCCCAAGCTTCCAGGTTCCACCCCAGCAAGACGGCACGCTCGAACAGGGTTTTTAGAAAAAACGCTTTTCGATGATCTTCTTTCAACAGGTGTTGTTTGTGTAGAATTGCCCCCGTGACCATGTACATCGCATTCGGAACAAAATAATGCGGTGGGTTGTGCGGGTAGGTCTTGTACAGATCATCCATTGCCTAAGTATATAACATCTGCCTTGTATGTTGTATTGTCCCGTCGGCAAGCCGACGGACTCCAAATTTATAGGATCGGAGAATTCTCATGGGCCTGAAACCTGATCACTGGATCCGCAAGATGGCGCGCGAACACCGCATGATCGAGCCGTTCGAAGACAAGCAGGTGCGGGAAGGCGTGATCTCCTACGGCGTCTCGTCGTATGGCTACGACGTGCGCGTGGCGGACGAGTTCAAGATCTTCACCAACGTCTTCTCCGCCACGGTCGACCCGAAGAATTTCGATACCAAGTCGATGGTGGATTTCATCGGCGACGTGTGCATCGTCCCGCCCAATTCCTTTGCCCTGGCGCGCACCGTGGAATACTTCCGCATTCCGCGCAAGGTGCTGACGATCTGCCTGGGAAAATCGACGTATGCGCGCTGTTTCCGCGGCGACACCCGTGTGGCCTTGGTGGATGGCACTTCCCCGACCCTCGAAGAAATGACCCGCCGCGCGGGAGCTGGGGAGATGTTCTGGGGCTACAGCATCGGCGAAAATGGCCGCCTGATCGTGGCCCTGCTGGATGCTCCGCGCTACGTGGGGCGGGACAGCCTGGTCGAGGTGACGCTCGACAACGATGAAAAAATCCACTGCACGCCCAACCATCTGTTCATGCTGCGCGACGGGCGCTGGCAGGCGGCGGGTGAGTTGAGGCCGGGCGCGTCGTTGATGCCCTTGTACCGCAGCCTGCATCGTGGCTATGAGATGGTCTACCAGCCCTTGAATGGACACTTGTATCCCACCCACCGCCTGGCCGATGAATGGAACCTGCGCTTTGGCGTGTACGCCGACGAGCCTGGCGCACACCGTCATCACGCGGATTTTGACCGCCTGAACAATAATCCCTGGAACATCACACGCATGGAGGCGGGGAAAGCGCCGAATCACACAGGCTCCATCCGCGGCGCGGCGCGTTACCTGAATTGCGACCGCGCGGTCTTCTGCCGCTTCCCCGAGGTGATGCGCGAATTCCGTGGGCAGGGCCAAAATCACAAGGTTGTCTCGGTGCGTCCGCTGGCAGGCGACCACGATGTATTTTGTCTCACCGTTCCTGAAACGGGAAACTTTGCGCTGGAAAGCGGCGTGGTAGTCCACAATTGCGGAATCATCGTGAATGTGACTCCCTTCGAGCCCGAGTGGGAAGGCTTCGTCACGCTTGAAATTTCCAATACCACACCGCTGCCCGCCAAGATCTACGCCAACGAGGGCCTGGCGCAGGTGCTCTTCTTCGAAGCGGACGAGGAATGCGAAATTTCCTATGCCGATAAAAAGGGCAAGTACCAGAAGCAGCAGTCCATCGTGCTGCCAAAGTTGTAGGCCAAGAAAAAGGACTCGCCCGTGAAAACGGGCGAGTTTGTTTTTAAGCAGATGGCAGATCACGTCACTTTGTTTACGCAGGTTTGTAAGCCGTGATCTTGGCGCTATAGACCGCCTTGTAGACCGCCTCGCGCGGATATTCGTTTACGTCCAGTTTCATTTCGTCCAGCGCGTCGTCGACGGTTTCCTTGTCGAAGAAGACGGGTGTGACCGAGACATTCGTGAAGCCGACGGCTTCCATCATGCCGATGTATTCCCGCGCTTCGACGGCTCCCGCCACGCAGCCCGCCCAGGCGCTCAGGCTTTTCTTGACCTCCTCGGGCAATGGGCCGTCGGTGACGATATCCGAGACGGCCAGCTTGCCGCCTGGCTTGAGCACGCGGAAGGCTTCGGCAAAGACTTTGGATTTGTCGGGCGAGAGGTTGATGACGCAGTTCGAGATGATGACATCCACGCTGGCCGAGTCGACGGGCATCTCTTCGATGAAGCCCTGGCGGAAGTCGACATTCTTGAGATTCAGCCGCGCCGCGCTGGCTCGGGCGCGTTCGAGCATTTCGGGAGTCATGTCCACGCCGATGACGCGGCCCGTTTCGCCGACTTTCTGGGCAGCGAAGAAGCAGTCGAGGCCGGCGCCTGATCCCAGGTCCAGGATGGTTTGCCCAGGCTGGAGCGAGGCCAGCGTGATCGGGTCGCCACATCCGTAGCTGACCGTCGACTCGCCTGAGGGCAGGGTCGAAAGCAGGTCGGAAGGGTAGAGGTTGCTGTCGGTGGAGCAGCAATCGGACGATGATCCGCAGCAGGAGGCGTTGTTCTTGATCCGCTCGGCGTAATGCTCGCGGACGACATCGTGGATGGGGGTGGGGGTTTGGGTCATGAGGGTTCTCCTTTTTCCGTCATTGCGAGCCGCGGAGCAATCTCCTTCTCGCAATGACAATAAATAGATGATTGTCTATGTATCTTTCTAAAAAATATGGAGGGCAGGACGGAGCCTGCGCCTCCGCATTTACTGGTTGATGACCTTGAGCAGGTTTTCCGTGGTGGGCGTTTCGGGCGCGAACTGGATCATGATCTGCCCGCAGCACACGGCGATATTTTCCTGGTTCAGGGTGTAGAAGGTCTGCTTGCCTTCCTCGCGCACGTTGACCAGGCCCGCTTCGCGCAGGATGGCCAAGTGATGGGAAACCGTGGGCTGGGACACATCCAACTGCTCGACGATCTCATTGACCGAAAGCGAATTGCAACACACCAGCTTCATGATCTTCTGGCGGGTCTCATCGGCGATGGCCTTGGCGAACAGGACGGGGTTGAATTTCATATCGATGACTTTCTATGTGAGATTATATCGAAGTTTGTCTATTTGTCAAGACTTGGATGCCATCTGAAAAGTCAGACCCTAAAGGTTTCTACCGTGAACCAGGATATTTTTTTGCAGGATACACCCGTTGAAAACGCGTTGCTGATTGCTTAGGAAACCTTTAGGGTTTTCTTTTACGCCCACAACAACGTCAGGATGGCGGCGACGGCGGTGATGATCAGCGAGATGACGAAGGTCACGCGCAGGACGCCCGCCTCCTCGCCGATGCGGTCGATGGACGCGGCAGCATTCTGCAGCTTGGCAGGCGAGATGACGCTGGCCAGTCCGCCGCCAATGCCGCTGGCCGCAGCGATGACCAGACCAAACGCGCCGATCTTTTCCGCGATGGACAGATGCAGGGCGGTGAACATGGCAATCGAGGAGGTCTCCGAGCCGCTGACGAAGCCGCCCAGCAGGCCGAGGAACGGGGCGATCAGCGGGTAGGCCTGGCCGAACAGGGCGGTGGACGCGTCCGCCAGCACCACGACCATGTTGTTTTGTGGGTTGGCCAGAGTCCAGTCCAGGCCCTTGCCCGAGTGGTTGATGATGTAGGCGATGGCGAAAAAAACCGCCGAAGCCAGCATCGGACGCGGGGCACGTTTGATCCACTTCTGCACAGACATGTTCCACTGCGTGCGCGTCGTCTTCAGGAACGGCAGCGACAGCACTACGCTGACCAAAATCCAGAAATAGGCCTGCCAGAACAGGCGCACCTTTTCGGGCGCGCCAGGGATGACCTCCACGGGCATGGCCCAGGTGGTGAAGGTCAGATCAAAGAAGGGCAGGAAGGGTGCGTTGACAATCACGGCGAAGCCCGTCAGGATCAGCCAGGGGGAGATGGCGCGCCAAAAGGAGATGCGTGCCACCGCCTGTTGATCCGACTCGTTTTGAACGCTTTTGTCCCATAACGGCTTGCGTGTAACCAGAAGATACAATAGCATGACCAGGATGACGCCCAAACCCGCGGCGACACCCGTCAGCGTGACCATGCCGATGGCGTTCATGCCGATGGCGATGAAGCCCGCCGTCAGCCCCGAGAGCAGCGCGGGCAGGAGTCCGCGCCGAAGCATGCTCCAGCCCCCGACGATCCACAACATCCCCAGCGCGATGCACGAGCTGATGACGGGCATGTAGCGCGCGAAGACCCAGCCGACCTCGTCCACGGGGCGGCCGACGAAATTGGCGAAGACCACCACGGGGATGCCCAGCAGGGCGTAGGTGGTCAGCGCGTCGTAGCCGATGGCGGGCAGGGCGATGGCGATGAAGGAGGAATATCCCAGCGCCAGCATGATGGGCGGCAGGATCGAGACGGGCGTCGCGCCCAGCGCAGCCAGCAGAGTCCCGAAGCCGATGTTGACGATCATGATCTGCACAACTTGATCTTTGGGCGCGACCGACTTGACCAGCGCCACGACGCGCGCGATGGCGCCAGTCTCCAGCATGAGCGTGACTTGCAGGATGGAGGTCGCCACCATCAGCGTGATCGGCAGGGAGGCGAGCACGCCCGCCAGGCTGGCGGTCAATGCGACCTGCAGCGGGGTCTGGAAATACAGCCAGGCTACCAGCATGGCTGCGGCCCAGCCGATCAGCCCCGCCGTGTCGGCGGCCATGCGCTTCCAAAGCAGGAGAACCAGCACGACGAGCACAGGGAACAGGGCAAGCAGGACGGAGAGTAGATTCATGGAGCCTCGATATTTTTCGTTATTGCGAGTTTAGCGAGCGTAGGGAGCAGTGGATCTTCCTGCTCACTTCAGGATGTTGCTTCGAGCGGAAAACCACCGCTCTCGCAACGACATGCTATTTTTCTGTCAACACGCCCAGGCGGTCGATGTATTCTTCCAAAACGTCGAAGGCATCCTCGATGGGACCCGTGCTGGTCATGTCCACGCCTGCCAGCTTGTAGACTTCCATCGGCGATTTGGACGAACCCGCCTTGAGGAAATTGATGTGATCCTGTGCGGCGTTGGGGACGCCATCCAGAATCCGCCTGGCGATGGCGTTCGCGGCGGAGATGCCGATGGCGTACTGGAACGAGTAGTAGTCGATGTACAGATGCGTGGTGAAAGTGCCCCAGGTGATGCCGACCCGCTCACGGTCCAGGTTCATGTAGCCGCCATAACCTTCGCTGAACAGGTCGGCCATCAGCTCGATCATCGAGTCGGCGGTCAGCGGCTGGCCCTTTTCGACGCGTTGATGAGTCTCGAGTTCGAAGCGCGCCAGGGTGGGCATGATGAAGAAGTAGCGGTGGAAGTTGTCCATCGCTTCTTCGAGCAGGGCGATCTGGAAGGTTTTGTTGGGATTGACCTTGAGCAGGTGCGCGCGCGTCATCGCCTGGTGGAAGTTGGAGGCGGTCTCGGACACGATGGAAGGATAGGTGTAATAGATCATCGGTTGGGCGCGGCTGGCGAAGTAGGCGTGCATGGAATGTCCCAGTTCGTGCGCGAGCGTGCTCACGCTGCCGACATCGTCGGTGTAGCTCATCAGGATGAAGGGATGCGTGCCCTGCGGGACACGCGTCGAGAAGGCGCCCTGGCGCTTGCCCGTGTTAGGCGACCAGTCCACCCAGCGCTCTTCGAGGCAGCCTTTGCGCAGGATGTCCACATATTTGTCGCCCATCGGCTCCAGCCCGTCGCTGATCCAGTCCACAGCCTTGGTGAACGGAACCTTGTGTTTCTTCGTCGTCAGCGGCGCCCAGACGTCGTAGGGATGCAGGGTTCTCACGCCCAGCGCCTTGCGGCGGATCTGCCAGTACTTGTGCCAGAGCGGCAGTTTCTTCTTGAAGATGTCGAGCAGGTTGTGGAACATCTCGACGGGCACGTCGCCGTTGAAGAGCGTGGACTCCAGCGAGGAATTGAATCCGCGCGCCTTCATGTGGAAGACATTCTGCTTGATGGACGCGGTCAGGTTGCTGGCCAGCGTATTCTTGTATTCGAGGTATTTGTCGTTGTAATTTTCCCAGGCTGTCTGGCGCGCCTTGCGGTCGGAGGTGTTGAGGATGGCGTCGAAGGTGCTCTGGGTCAATTCCACTTTGCCGCCCTGGCTGTCCTTTGCAGGCTTGAACTTGAAATCGGCGTTGGCCAGCATGCCCGCCGTGGAGCGCACCGTCCCGAACGGATCGCGCAGCATACCGAGCAGTTCCTCCACCTCCGCGCTGCGCACGTGCGCCTGCCTGCGGAAGAGATCGTCGATGTAATGCTCGTACGGCTTCATGCGCGGGTCCTTCTTGAGCCAGCCGCGCAGAGTCTTCTCCCCAATGACCAGCAATTCAGGGTCGACAAAGGAGGTGGCCGCGTTCACCTGGGACAGGGCGCTCATGGCCCGTCCGCTCATGGCTGCGCCCTGCTGGTTGCCCGTATCCACGGCAGAGGACATGGTGGCATACACCTGCACTTTGCTGGCGCGCTTCGAGAGCCAGTCAATGGCGTCCAGGGCTTCGAGGAAGGCCTCGGGCGTGTCGCCCAGGTGTCCCTGGAATTTTTTGATGGAGGGTAAACTTTTGAGGATGCTTTCGACTTCCTCGTTGAAAGCATCGGGTGAGGCAAAGACGCTTTCAGCGTTCCAGGTTTGGTTTTGTTTGACTTTCGCGCGGGGCAGGGGAATAGGCATGGGCGGGTTTCCTTTCTGGTTTCTCCAAGTGTAGTACAAAAAATAAACTATGGAGAACTTCGACTCTTTCCCGTTGGGTGAAAGAAATGCGGCAGGACGGGCGATTAATTCGACTGCGCCCCAAACTTTTGCTTTAATTTGTCCAACCCGGCCTGATCGTCGATCCATTCCTCGCTGAAGCCGCAGCGGCCGCACACATAGCGCGTGACCTTGACCGCGCTGAAGATGGTCATGCCCAGCAGGATGTTATTCCCGCTGCCGTGAGCGCCGACCGAGCCTGGGATTTTGAGGATGTCGTTCGAACTGCATTTGGGACAGATGTTATTTTTCATGTGCAGGGTTCTCCGTGATGTGAGGTTGAATTGGCAGGGCAGCAGGGGATTTTTAAACGAGTGTCTCTTTGAAATGGTCACGCTGTGAGCGCGACCTGCGTTTAGAGCGTTATGGGTAAAAATTAATCACCCACGGGATCGTGCCGCTGGCTTCGACGTAGGAGCCATAATCCGCGCTGACACAGGATGCGCTGCTTGGATTACTGGTCTGGCAGGTGCCCTTCCAGGTGGCCGTGCCTGTGGCGGAGGTGGCGCTGGTGAATTTCCCCACGCCGATCCAGACGATGTCGTTATGCGAGGTTCCATCGCTGTTGCTTAGCACCAGCGAGGTTTCGAGCGTGAAAGTGACCTGGCCGTCGGCGCTCCATTGTCCCTGCGTCAGCCTGCCCGTGTATTGTGAGCCTTCGCCATAACTAAATTTGCATTCCCCGCTGAGCATGCCATCCGGAGCCACACTGAAATAATCCCAGCCGCCCTGGTCGTTGTAGTTGACGCCTGGCAGGCAGTGTTCTAGGAAGTAGTTGGCGACGCTGCGGGTGGCCTGGTCGAAGTAGAACCACATTCCGCCCGAGGTAAACTGTCCGGGGACGGGCAAGGGAAAGCTGCCCTCCAACGTAGCCGTGGCAGGGAGGGACACCTGGGGGGCGTCGACCGTGAAACTGGCGCTTTTCTCCGACGCGCCCAATGTGCAGGTGACGTTGTATGTGCCTGGGGTCTTCACCACGAAGTCCAGGGAGTAGTTTCTCATTTCGCGCCCGCCCTGGATGAGGGATGGTTGACTATCCGCGTAAAAGTGCGAAAGATAGCTGCCGTCCGCACCCGGGTAGATACAGACCAGGGCCACGGAGGCCTCCCTGGCGCGCAGGTAGACGATGGAGACGTGTACCACCCCGCCCGCGTAGGTGCTGACGGTGATACTTTCCAGGCCGGAGGGGCCGCCTGGATCTTCGGTTGGAGCGGATGTGGGGAGGGTGCTGCACGTGAGCGCAAACAGGGCCAGGATCGACAGGATGACTGCATGTCTGATGTTCTTGCGGGATGACATATTCACCTCCTTGGCGGGATGGGTGTGGGAATGATGCCTGCATCTGTCAGGGAGTCACCCCTTGCGCCGCCGACAGGTGCAATCCTGTTGGATTTCTGCCATTATACTCTCGCCTTTCCCCGCCAGGTTCAGTGGAAAATGGGCCACGTTTCCCAGGAAGAAGAGCAGCAGCCCGTCCACAAAGGGGATGTAGCTGCGGAAGACTTGCAGGGCGATTATGGCCACCGCCGTGCCCATGACCGAGGCGAACCAGCCAGGCGCAAACGAACGAACCAGGGACGAGTTGTGCATGAAAAACTCCAAAGGTGGACTACGATTTAGATACACGGCTCGTGAAAAATGGCAAAGATAAACGTACTTCCTAAGTCTGTTATGGAGTAGAATCCTCCTGACACTTTGAATCCACGGAGACTTTGGTCCACACAAGGGATTATTGATTTTCTCCGCGCCGCCGTTTCCTTTTCAACATGAAGCCAACCAACATGCGACGAATCTCCCGCCTTTCCCTGCTTTTCCTGTTCCTGCTCGTCTCCTGCTCGCCCCGCAGCCTGTCTGCCACTCCCGAAAGTCCCATCCAGTTGGAAGATTGCGCCCTGGTCACGCCAGCCGGCATGCAAGTGGACGCGCGCTGCGGCACGTTGACCGTTCCCGAAGACCGCGCGAATCCCGCTGGGCGGCAGGTTGATTTGCACATTGCGGTCATCCCCGCTATCAAGCGCAGTCCCGAGCCGGATCCGCTGTTTCTATTGGCGGGCGGACCGGGCCAGTCGGCGGTCGAGGCGTTTCCTGCCATGATTCCGCTGATGTTCCTGATCCACCAGGAGCGCGACATCGTGCTGGTCGACCAGCGCGGGACGGGCCAGTCGAATCCGCTGCGCTGTCTCGACCCCGAGGATGAAACGTTGACCGATGATCAGGCGCTTGCGCAGCTCAAGGCCTGTCCCGCCACGCTCGACGCCGACCTGCGCTTCTACACCACCGAGATCGCCATGACCGACCTGGATGAGGTGCGCGCCGCGCTGGGATACGAGACCATCAACCTGTACGGCGCATCCTATGGGACGCGCGCCGCGCTGACCTACCTGCGCATGTTCCCCGGGCGCGTCCGCACGGTGACGCTGGATGCGGTGGTGGACCCCAGCTTCGTCATGTTCATGGATGCGGCCACGGATGGCCAGTCGGCGCTGGAGCAGTTCTTCACACGCTGTGAAGCGGATGAGGCTTGTCAATCCACCTTCCCCAAACTGCGCGCCGAGTTCGATGAACTGCTCGCGCGGCTGGAGGAGGCGCCGCCGCACATCACCATCCCGCACCCGCTGACCAACAAACCGTTCGACCTGACCGTGACGCGCCAGGTGGTCACCGGCATGGTCTTCAATACGCTGTATGTGCCAGACCTGGTTGCCACGCTGCCGCTGTCCATCCACGCGGCCTATGCGGACGAAAATTATGTCCCGCTGATTTCGCAGGCCCTGCTCGTGAACGCGGGTTTATATGACGGCATGTTCTACGCCGTCACCTGCAGCGAGGATGCGCCGCTGATCTCCGCAGACGAGGCCGCGCGGCGCGGCGAACAAAGCGTCTTCGGCGACCGCACGCTGGATTTTTCGGCGATTTGCGCTGAGTGGCCAAAGGGGGACGTCTCCCCCGATTTCCGCGCGCCGCTCAGCTCGGATGTCCCGGTCTTGATCTTCTCCGGCGAGGCGGATCCCATCACCCCGCCCTGGCACGCGGAACGGGTGGCCGACAGTTTGACCAATGAACTCCACCTGGTATTCGCGGGCATGGGGCATGGAAATCTTTCCAGCCCATGCACTTCCAGGCTGTTCAAGGAATTTCTCGAAGGCGCGTCCGTTGAAGGGTTGGACACCGCCTGTGTCGAGGCGGTCCAGCCGCCGCCGTTCTTCGTCGATTTCAGCGGACCTCGTCCGTAACCACCCAGGGACAACCCATGATACAAGTCCAAGGTCTTTCAAAATCGTTTGGCAAGGTAAAAGCAGTTCAGAACGTTTCCTTTTCTGCGTCGGATGGGCAGATCACCGGTTTGCTCGGCCCGAACGGCGCGGGTAAAAGCACCACCCTGCGCATGCTCTACACCCTGCTGAGGCCCGACAGCGGCACGGCCCAGGTGGATGGCTTCGATGTGCGCGAGTCTCCGCTCGAAGTCCAGAGTCGCATCGGCGTCCTGGCGGATGCGCGCGGGCTGTATCCGCGCCTGACCAGCCGCGAGAACATCCGCTACTTTGGGCGGCTGCACGGCCTGGAGGGCGAGCCGCTCGAAAGGCAGATCGACTCGCTGCTGCTCCTGCTCGACATGCAATCCATTGCCGATAGAAGAACCGAAGGCTTTTCCACAGGCGAAAAACTCAAGGTTTCCATCGCCCGCACGCTGGTGCACAACCCGAAGAACGTGCTGCTGGATGAGCCGACGAACGGCCTGGATGTCATGAGCACGCGCGCGATGCGCCAGTTCATCCTGCGCCTGCGCGGGGAGGGCAAGTGTGTCCTGTTCACCAGTCACATCATGCAAGAGGTGGCCGCATTGTGCGACCAGATCATCATCATTTCACGCGGTGAAGTGGCCGCCAACGGCAGCCCGGACGACCTGCGGAAGCAGACCGGGCGGGAAAATCTTGAAGATGCCTTTGTAGCCGCCATCGGCTCGGAAGAGGGGTTGGGATGAAGAGGATCTGGGTTATCTTTCAAAAGGAAATGGTCGACAACCTGCGCGATTATCGCAGTTGGACGACAGGCTTGTTTTGGGCGATGTTCGGTCCGCTCATGCTGGGCGGGATGATCCTGCTGCTGGGCAACACCATCCGCGATAATGTCGAGGAGGCGCTGGTTCTGCCCGTTTTGGGCGCGGAAAATGCCCCCAGCCTGATCGCGTTCCTCGAACAGCAGGATGTCATCATCGAGCCTGCCCCCGCGGACCCCGAAGCGGCCGTCATCGCCGGCGACATCAACGTGGCGTTGATCATCCCGGCCGATTACGGCGCGGATTTCTCGGCCGGGCAGACCGCCAAGGTGCAGCTCGTTTTCGACAGCACACGCCAGTCTGCCATGGTGGATATCACCCGCGCGCAAAACCTGTTGGAAGGCTACGGGAAATACATTGGCTTGCTGCGTTTGAGTCTGCGCGGCGTCAGCCCGGAGGTGGTGCGGGTGGTGCAGATCGAGGAAGTGGACACCGCCACACCGCAGAGTCAGGCCTTGATCTTCCTGTCGATGCTGCCGTACTTCATCATCTTTGCCATTTTCAACGGCGCGTCGCCGGTCATCATCGATGCCACCGCCGGGGAACGGGAACGCGGCTCGCTCGAACCGTTGCTGATCAATCCGCTGCCGCGCGGCTGGTTTGCCATCGGCAAGATGCTTTCGGCCATGCCGTTCGCCACTATCAACCTGATCCTGACGCTGGCCGGGTTCGCCGCCATTTTCCGTTTCCTGCCCATCGAGGAATTGCTGGGTGTGCAGATCGGCCTGGACATCGGCGCGCTGACGGCGATCTTCTTTATCTGCCTGCCGATCGTCTTCCTGGCCTGCGCCATCCAGACCCTGATCGCTTCCTTCACCAAAACAACCAAGGAAGCCGGGACGTACCTGCCCTTCATTGGCTTGATTCCCTCCCTGCCGGGGCTGGCGCTGGCATTCCTGCCGGTCAAACCTGACCTGTGGACGATGCTCATCCCGACCTTTGGCCAGCAGATCCTGATCAACCAGTTCCTGCGCTCCGAGCCGATTGCGGAAATGAACATCGTCATTTCCGCCGTGTTGACGATCCTGCTCTCGGTCATCGTCACCTACATCGCGGTCAAACTCTACGAGGGTGAACGCATCGTGGCCGGGTAAATCCAGCAGGTCAAGTTACAGGCCACGCTTGTCCCTGATAGGGAGGCGTGGCCTGTATTTTTATAAGACCGCCAGATACGGCTCGAGCGAATCGCACCTCTCTGGTGTTAGAATCATCCCATGAATTCAAAACCCTGGAGGGACGCATGTCCACACCTGTCATTGTAGACGCCATTCGCACGCCCGTCGGCGCGCTGGGCGGAATCCTCGCTTCCGTCCGCCCGGACGATATGGCGGCGCTCGTCATCAAGGAAATGCTCAAACGTAATTCATTCGATCCCGCCCTGGTCGAGGAGGTCTTCTTCGGCTGCGCCAACCAGGCGGGCGAGGACAATCGCAACGTGGCGCGCATGGCTGCGCTGCTGGCGGGGCTTCCGCTCGAGGTCGGCGGCGTGACGGTCAACCGCCTGTGCGCCTCGGGGCTGAACGCCATCAACCAGGCGTCGCGCGCCATCAAGGCGGGGGAGGGGGAGGTGTACATCGCGGGCGGGGTCGAGTCGATGTCGCGGGCGCCGTACTCGCTGCCCAAAGCGGAATCAGGCTACGCCTTCGGCAACCTGACCGCCTACGACACCGCCCTGGGCTGGCGCTATCCCAATCCCAAAATGAAGGAAATGTACGGCACCGACGCGATGGGCGAGACCGCCGAGAACATCGCCGCCGAGCGCCCGCACCTGACGCGCGAGATGCAGGATGCCTTCGCCGTCCGCTCGCACCAGCGCGCGATTGCCGCGCAGGACAGCTTCCGCTTCAAGGAAGAGATCCTGCCCGTCGCCATCCCGCAGAAAAAAGGCGATCCGAAGCTGGTCGACACCGACGAGCGTCCGCGCCGCGACACGACCCTGGAATCGCTGGCCAAACTCAAGCCTGCCTTCACAAAGGAAGGCGGAACGGTCACTGCGGGAAATTCGTCTGGACTCAATGACGGCGCCGCGGCGCTGCTGATCATGAGCGAGGAAAAAGCCGCCGCGTTGGGACTCAATCCGCTGGCGCGCGTGGTGTCTTCCGCCGCCGCGGGCGTCCCGCCACGAGTCATGGGCGTCGGCCCCGTGCCCGCCACGCACAAGGCGCTGGCCCGCGCCGGACTGAAGATGCAGGACATCGGCCTGGTCGAACTCAACGAGGCCTTTGCGGTGCAGTCTCTGGCCGTGGTCGAAGATCTGGGCCTTGACCCTGAGATCGTCAACGTCAACGGCGGCGCGATTGCCATCGGGCACCCGCTGGGCTGCTCGGGCGCGCGCCTGGTTACCACCCTGGTACACGAGATGCGCCTGCGCGGCAACGTCAAATACGGACTGGCCACGCTGTGCGTCGGCGTCGGTCAGGGCGAGGCCACCGTGTTGGAGTGGCTCGGATAAAACCCGACATAACGGGAACGACGGATAAGGAGCATTTGGATGAAATTAAATCGGCTGCTGATCGTTTTGCTCTTGCTGACCACGGCCTGCGGCGGCCTGCCAGCCGCAGGTTCTGCCGTGACGCCCGAGGCCGCGGCCACCGAAGCCCCAAACCTGACCGTTCCCACCGTCGAAGCGGCCACGCCCGTCCCGCCGCCAATCGACGCGCCCGTCATGGATGAGCCGCAATTCACATCCATCCACATGTTCAACGAACTCGACGGCTGGGGCCTGACCGACCAGACCGTCCTGCGCACCAACGACGGCGGCGGCACCTGGCATGACGTCACCCCGCCAGGGGCGGCCTTCGGATACATCGCAGGCAGCGCCTTCCTCGACGCGGGCCACGCCTTTATCACCGCGCCCGATACGACCGACCCCATGCGCACGGGCACGCTTTACCGCACGACCGACGGCGGCCAGAGCTGGAGCATGAACGCCATCCCGTTCGGCGGCGGCATCCTGAGTTTTCTGGATCCGTCCAACGGCTGGGCCATGGCGGGACTAGGCGTGGGCGCAGGCTCGAACGCCATCGCCATCTTCCAGACCACCGACGGCGGCGCTACCTGGACGCAGGCCTTCATCAACGATCCCACCGCCGCAGGCGCCAGCGAGAGCATTCCGCTGGGCGGCCTGAAGGGCGTCTTCCACGCCTGGGATATGCACACTGCCTGGGTGGGGGGCGTAGTCTATTCCAACGCCACCCTGTACCTTTACCGCACCAGCGACGGCGGCATTACCTGGTCGCAGGTTTCGGCCGAACTGCCGTCCGCCGCCCAGAACTCCCAGGTCGGCATCGAAGAGATCCAATTCCCGACCCCCGCCGACGGCTTCCTGACCCTGTCCTTCTCGGGCGAGAACGGCCTGACTCGCGCGCTCTACGTCACGCATGACAGCGGGGCCACCTGGGCGCTGACGCCCACCCTGTTCCCCAAAGGCCGCTCCGTGGATTTCGTGTCTGCCACGGAGGGCTTCCTGTTCGACGGCAGCCAGTTCTACGTCACGCGCGATGCGGGCGCCACCTGGGCCATTGTCAAACCCGATGTCGTCTTCGATGAAGCCTTCATGAGCATGGATTTCGTCAATTTGACGACGGGCTGGGTGATCGCCTCCGATCCCAGCACGTTCAAGATCAGCCTGTACAAGACGACCGACGGAGGCGCGAGCTGGTATCCACAATGAGACGCTTGATTTCCACCCTCCTGTTCCTGACGCTGGCCGCCTGTGCGTCCCAGCCGACGCCTGCTCCCGTTTCGACGGATGCGCCTGCGCCCTCAGCCCTTCCGTCGCTCGACGCCGACGATGTGCGGAACGCGCTGGTCTCCCTCTCTACACTGACGGGCGAGACGCCGATTCCCTACCAGTTGACCGACGGCAAGTACCTGCCCGCTGCAGGCGGCGCGGGGGATGCATCCATATTCCTGCTCGAACAAATGGCCTTTGGCGACCTGAACAACGACGGGGCGGGGGATGCCGTTGTGCTGGTGGCCGAGAACTATGGCGGCACGGGCACGTTTGTGTCCCTGGTGGTGTTCCTCAACAAGGACGGCCAGCCCGTTCAAACCGCCGTCACGCCCATCGACGACCGACCCGCCATCCAGGAACTCAGCATCACCGCGGGCCAGATCGCGCTGGATGCCACGATCCACAGCTTCGAGGACCCGATGTGCTGCCCGACCCTGGAAACGACGCGCCATTACGAACTGCGCGACTCGGCCCTGGTCCTGCGCGATTTTTCCACCCAGGCCGCGGACGGCCGCTGGCGCGAGATCCTGATCACGGTTCCGCTGGATGGGGTGAGTACTGAGAATGTGAAACTGACAGGTACCGTCACGGTCTCGCCGTTCGAGTACAACCTGTCCTATCACATCTTCGACGCGGCTGGGATTGAGTTGGCGGCAGGCCCCGTTCCCGTCAGTGCCGCGGGGGCTGGGCTGGGAACGCCTGGCACCTTCGATACGCTGATCAACTTGAGCACCCTCCCCGCAGGCGCGACCCTCCGCATCGAGATCCAGGATTTAAGCGCCGCCGACGGCTCCCTGCTGGCGATGGACTCGGTGGTGCTGACCATAAAATGAACGCAGTCCGCAAGTTGGACTTGCGGACTGTGCCCATGTTTGTTCCTTATTCAGCCGTGCGGCGAAAGCCTCACGGTTTTCTTTTGCGTATAGTCACAATTGCAAGAAGGAGGATCAACAGAACCAGGCCTCCCGCCGCAAGGGACGGGATCGGGGCTGGGGCGGAGTGTCCCTGGTTTGGCGGGGTCAGGCTGACGGTCGGCGAAGGGCGGGGCGAGGGAGTCGAAGTGGGCGTGGCCTCCTCCAGCGCGCGTGCGTTCAGCGTAAAAACATAGGCTGCGATGGCATGATATTCCGGTGTCTCCAGGATGCCTGGGTGTTGCGGCGGATGCGTGGAGTTGAGGTACTCGGTCAGCGCCTGCAGGGACGGGAACTGCGCCAGCTTGTCCGCGATCACAATGGCAGGCACAACGGTGGGGATGGGGAAGCCCATGTCGCCGTTGTGACCGGCATGGCAGCCGCGGTCCCAGCAGTTTTGGTGATCGGGCTCCCAAATGCCGCGGAACTCGTCGGTCAGTCCCTGGCCCACGTCGCCGTGACAGGGCATGCACCAGTGCCAGTACAGGTTGGCGCCCAGTTCGAGCTCGGTCGGGTTTTCGGGGAGGATGGGCTCGATCAGTGGATCGTGGGTCGGTGTGGGGGTGACGTTGGTTTGCAGGGGCGGCCAATCCGCCTGGAACGCGCACAGGCCGAGAAGCGCGCCGCCAGCCAGGAACAGGGTGAGGATTGTTCGCAGAGTTTTCATGTGATGGAATTCACATGAAGTATACCCCTGTCATCATTCACCCTTGCGAAGGCTTTGGTTTGGATCGAACCTGACTTGCAGTAATGAGCATCTTTCAGAGTTCAGATTGGGCAGGCGCGAAACCTTCGCAAGGGTTTTGTGGCTACGAACCGATCGTCTGTGTGGCTGCATGCTTCATGTGGGCCAGCGCGCACAGTGGGGATGTTTCTCGTCAAGGCAGAAACGGGGTGTCCGTCGAGTACAGGGGGCCAGAGGGGGCGTCCCCGCCGAATTGACAATACCCATGACTTGGCCCAAGCGTGGAGGAATCCACGATCATGCCGTCACAGGTGCCCGCAGGGCCTGTATCCAGGTGGTAGAGCGCGACCGTGTTCCCATCGGCGATGAATTTGGCGCTGGGGACGGTAAAGTTTGCCGTATAGCGGATCGTGTTGGAGATGCGCACCTCGTCGATCCAGCCGCTGAAGGAGGGGTAGGCCAAACCCGCGTCGTGTTTCTCCGCGCCGATCACCAGGAAGGGGTCGCTGTTGGGGTAGGAGGTGGCGCGCCCGTTTCGATAGCTGATGTCGCCTGTCGGGCCTGCGACGCTGGCGTCGAGCGTCCCATCCACGAAGATCGCCATCGCGCCCGTCGTGCTGTTGCACGTGACGGCGATGTGATGCCAGGCATTGTCTGCCACACCGCTTGCGCCGCACAGGGTGTTCGACGTGCTGGCATTGGCCACGCCGAAGGCAATCCTCCCGCCGAACAGCGACACACCATAATCGCCGTAATCCCCGCCGCCATAGATGTCGCGGTCGAAGATGATGTTGCCGTTGATCCAGTTATCGCCGCCGCTCGTGCAGGCGGAACTGGTATTCTCGGCGGCGGCCGCCTTCATCCAGAATTCGAGGGTGAAGTTCCCGCCCACGTCGACGGTTTTTTCAGGCGCGTCGAGCGGAATCTTCACGCGGTCGAGATCCGAGGCGCCGTGGCCGTAAAAACGCAGCGAATGGTTCATGCTCGAATAAAGCGTCAGGTCGAAGTTCCTGACCAGGAAGACGGCCATCTGGGCGCGGTTCACGGGGTCGGTCGGACAGTATTGCAGGGGACTGGCGACGCATCCGCCGGTGACGCCCTCGGCGTAGAGCTGCTCGATCCAGGCCTCGGCCCAGTAGCCGCTGGGGACATCCGTGAAGATGCCCGAGGCGGCGGGCGGGATGTAGGCGCTGCCGTGCTTTGCGCCCAGCAGGAAGACGGCCATCTCTGCGCGGTTGACGATCCTGTCCGGGCAGAATCGCAGGGGCGAGGCGGCGCATCCGCCTGTGATGCCTTCGGCGTAGAGTCCCTCGATCCAGGCGGCGGCCCAATGATTGGCAGGCACATCATCGAAAATGCCCGAGGCGGCGGGAGGAGTGTAAGTGTCGCCGTATTTCGCGCGCAGCAGGAATACCGCCATCTGGGCGCGGGTCACGGAGCCTGTGGGACAGTATTTCAACGGGGCCGTGGCGCATCCGCCCGTGACGCCGTTGGCGTACAGGGTCTCGATCCAGTTCCAGGCCCAATGCGAGGGGAGCACGTCGCTAAACGTGGAGCCGCCGATCTGGTACACGGCGCCGTTCAAGTCGGCCAGGTACAGTTCGCCCGCCTCATCCTCCCCGAAGGAGGAGATGTTATATGAAGTGCTGGCCAACTGGCTCGAGGTCCAGCTCGCGCCGTTGAATGTCCCGCCCCAGATGGTGCCTGTGCAAAAATCCCCGTAGAGGTAGACCCCGTCGAGCGCGGGATACTGGGTGCCGCGGTAGCGGTATCCGCCCGTGACCGAACAGCCGATGCTGTCGTTGGGGCCGTGGGCATACTCCAGGACGGGCGAGGTCAACGCGCCGTGGGTGGTGCAGGTGCGGCTCGTGTCGTAGTTGTGCAGACCCTCGAAACAGGACCAGCCGTAATTCCGACCACCCGTGCTGGCGGCGGGCTGGAAGTCGATCTCCTCCCAGGCGTTCTGTCCCACGTCCGCAATGAACAGGTCGCCCGTCAGGCGGTCGAAGGAGAAGCGCCAGGGATTGCGCAGGCCCAGCGCCCAGATCTCGTCGGCGACATTGGGATTGCTCACGAAGGGATTGTCGGGCGGGATGGCGTAGGGCGAGCCGCCGTCCACGTCGATGCGCAGCATCTTGCCGAGCAGGGAGGTTGGGTTTTGCGCGTAGTTGTCGGGATCGCCGCTGCCCCCGCCATCGCCCATGCCGATGTACAGGTAGCCGTCGGGGCCGAATTGCAATTGTCCGCCGTTGTGATTGCTGTACGGTTGGGCGATCACCTTGATGATAGTCTCGGTCGTATTCGCCACATTGGGATTGGCCGAGACGGAATAGCGCGCGATGACAGTCGCCCCGTCCGATTTGCGGGTGTAGTTCACGTAGAAATAACCGTTGGATGGGTAATTGGGATGAAAGGCCACGCTCAGCAGGCCGCGCTCCCCGCCGAAGGAGACCTTGCTCGAAATGTCCAAAAACGGCGTGGACAGGAGCTGGGTCCCGTTATGGATGAGAACCTGCCCCGACTGCTGGGTGATGAACAGCCGTCCTGAGCCATCGCCTGCGTGCGTGATCGCCACGGGCGAGGTCAGCCCCGAGGCGACCAGGTCGAAGGTCAGCAGGCTGGGGGTGCCCGCCGTCTGTCCCTGGGCCGAGGCGGGCGCGGAAATACCCAACAGGCTGAGGACGAGCAGAAGGGTCAATAGTTGTTTTCGCATGTCAACTCCTTTGGCTAAAGTTATGGATGAAAAAGATCGATTGGAGCATGGGAATAAAAGGGAATGGTTCGATCCGTTTCGCACTGTGCGAACGCAGCCGCATGAACATCCGCTGAACGGATGCAAACAGTGTACTGCATTTCATGTACAATTAGAGTGATGAGCAAACAAAAATATTACGTGGTATGGAAGGGCCGCAGGACGGGCATCTTCTCCTCGTGGGCGGAGTGCGAGGCGCAGGTGAAGGGCTTCGTCGGCGCGGAGTTCAAGGCCTTCCCTTCGCGCGCCGAAGCGGAGACGGCCTTCCAGTCCAAATACGAGGTCTATAAAGGCAAGCCCGCCACGGCAGGCAACTGGCAGACCGCCAGTGTGCGGCCGATCCTGCCCTGCCTGTGCGTGGACGCGGCCTGCTCGGGCGCGCCTGGTCCGGTCGAGTATCAGGGCATGAACCTGCAAACGGGCGAACGGCTCTTCCACGCGGGTCCGTTCAAAGACGGGACGAATAACGTCGGCGAGTTCCTGGCCATCGTCCACGCCCTGGCCTGGCTGGCCAAACACGGACTGGTGATGCCGATCTACTCCGACTCCGAGAATGCCATCGCCTGGGTCTACAATGGCAAAGCCAGGACCAAGCTCGAACACACCACCGTCAACGCGCAACTGTTCGCCCTGATCCACAGCGCGGAAAATTGGTTGTCCGAGAACGAACTGCGCGACGACGCCGTCCTGAAATGGGACACGGAGATGTGGGGCGAGAACCCTGCGGATTTTGGAAGGAAGTAAATAAATGAACACAGCCCTGCTCCTGATCGACATCCAAAAAGACTACTTCCCCGGCGGGAAATTTCCGCTGGTGGAACCGCTGGCGGCGGCGAAGAAGGCCTATATGCTGCTGCAATGCTTCCGCGAACATGGCGGACATCACGTCCATATTCAGCACGTGGCGATCAAGCCCGATGCGACCTTCTTCATCTCGGGCGAGCGCGGCACCGACATCCACGATGCGGTGGCGCACTTCGAGGGCGAGCCGATTGTGCAGAAGCATGTTCCCAACTCGTTCCGCGAGACGAACCTGCTGGAGGTGTTGAAAGGCTGGGGCGTCGAGCGGGTGGTGATCTGCGGCATGATGACGCACATGTGCGTGGACGCCACTGTCCGCGCGGCGGCCGATCTGGGCTTCCAGGTCATCGTGGCTGAGGACGCCTGCGCCACCCGCGACCTGACTCACGGCGGGGTGATGGTGCCCGCCGACCACGTCCACCGCGCCTTTCTGGCGGCCTTCAAATCCTACGGCCAGGTGATGACGGCGGAACAGGTTATCACCCTGCTCGCAGGAGAAAGGGTCTTCTAATAAATATCCCCTTCATGCAACTTCATGAAGGGGATTGTGTTCTGTATTCATCCAAAAATTCACGGAGCGCGGACTTCAGTCCGCCATACCAAAGCAGACTAAAGTCTGCACTCCGATTTTCGGATGGATCGAGAGACGATCAGTTCAAGCTTTCCGCACCCAGGTCTTCCAACGGATCAGGATGGGTACGATGATGATGATCGTGATCAGGATACCCACGAAGACCAGACCGTTGGTCGAGCCGATTTCCGAAGGGTCCAGGGCGGGCGGGGTGGGGCTGGCTTGGGGAGTGGGCGTCCCTGTGGGAGCCTGCAATCCAAAGACGCTGGGTTGTCCCAAGGCCGCACTGACCAGGGCCAGCAGCAATCCGAGGATGATCAAGGCTGAAGGGCGAAGGATGTGCAGAGGTTTCTTCATATGCCTGTGGGCAAGTATATCACTCAGTCGCTGGATGTAAAATCCAGCGCGCCCCTCTTTGCTCGTGGTGCCTCTCTTGCTCGCGGCGGATTTGCAATCCGCCGCAGGTCAGCAATTGTAATTTGGCCTAACTTTATCACTTATATGTACTTTGGACTTTTTTTCGATTATAATGCGCCCGCCGGTGGGGCTGACTTTCTGAGGAGAGAGTGAATGAAACGTATTGTGTTTGCGGTTTTTTTGGCCCTCGTCCTGGTTGTGCTTGGGACGAGTCTCGTATTTGCGGGCGGGGTACGTCAATCGAAGGATGTGGTGGCGGGCGCGCAACTGTATGACAAGTGGTACGCCGTCCTGGGCCAGCAGCCCGAGGGCGATATGCCCATTTGGGGGCGTCAGTCCACCAACAGCCGCTCGGGCGCCGAAACCTGGCGCTGTGCGGAATGTCACGGTTGGGATTACCGAGGTGTGGACGGCGCGTATGCCAGCGGGTCGCACAAGACGGGCTTTCCCAGCCTGATGATCCTGGCTCCCAGCTTGTCTGAGGAGCAGATCGTGGCCCATCTCAAAGGGGAGAACGATGTGCAGCACGATTTTTCTGCGTACCTTGATGAGGCCTCCATGCAAAAGGTGGCCCTCTTCCTTAAAGAAGGCCTGATCGACGACTCGAAATACATCGATTCGGCTTCACTCAAGGTGATCGACGGGGATGTCGGGCACGGCAAAAGCCTGTTCGATGCGACCTGCTCGGAATGTCACGGCGCGGATGGGGCGAAGATCGTCTTCCGCGGCGAGGGCGTGGAGGAGTACCTGGGCGACGTGGCCCACCGCGATCCCTACCGCTTCCTGCACCGCACCCGCTTCGGCGTGGCCGGGACGACGATGCCTGTGGGCGTGACCCTGGGCTGGACTCCCGCCGACGGGCGCGATGTGCTGGCCTATGCCCAGTCCCTGCCCGAAGCGCAGGAAACGGCTGAGGTAACGGGGGCAGGCCAGGGGGCCGAACCCGCCCCGCAGGATGTGGGCGGCCCGAGCGATAACTGGCTGGCGGGCATCTTCACCGGCATCCTGGCGGCGCTGGGCACCCTCGGCGCGGCCATCCTCTTCCTTTTCTTCATTATTATGATCGGCGTGGCGGTGGTCTTTGTACTGCGCCGCAGCAAGTAATTCTCTCAGGAGATTCCATGGTCAATCGTTTATTTTCCTGGCTGAATGATCCGCTTGGACGCATCGGGGTGTTGATCGCATTCCTGACGCTGTTCAGCGGTGCAGCCTTTGGGCTTTATCAAACCCAGACGGCTCCCGAACAGCCCCTTGAATTTCCACATGGCTTGCATGTGGGTCTTAATGTGCAGTGTCTGTACTGCCATCCCGGCGCGTATCGCCAGGCCTCGGCCGGGCTGCCGACGGAGACGAAATGCTGGGGCTGTCATCAGCAGTTGTCCGCCGTTCAAACGGAGGAGCAGTGGCAGGCGCGGCCTGAGCTGGTCAAGCTGAGAAATTATGTCATGAACAACGAGCCCATCCCGTGGGTGCCGGTGGCGCAGGTGCCCGACTTCGTGCATTTCAATCATCGTCCGCACATTGCGGCTGGGTTGAACTGCGAGAACTGCCACGGCAACATGTCGGACCCGAAGTTCACGGTGGCCCAAAATCCCCAGGTGTTGAATATGGGCTGGTGTCTCGAATGTCACCGCACCCGCACGGAGGATAACACCCAGAACAATCCGAACGGCGATCCAGCCGTCTCTGCGACGCTGAACGAGAAGCGCATCAAGCTCCTCGATTGTGGCACCTGCCATTATTAGACCGGGCGAAAGGATAGCGAAATGACAGAACATTTTTCCCGGCGCGATTTTCTCAAGCTGGCATCGGTCGGCGCGGCCACCTCTGCGATCCTGACGGGCTGCGGCCCGGCCTCGCGTTACGTGACCCGCGAGCCGTACATCCAGATGCCCGAGTATACCTACAATGGTCAAAGCACCCACTATGCCACCACCTGCCGCGAGTGCGCGGCGGGCTGCGGGCTGGTGGTGCGCACCATGCAGGGTCGCGCCCTTAAGGTGGAGGGGAACAAGAATCACCCCGTCAACCTCGGTAAGACCTGCGTGCGCGGACAGGCCACGCTGCACGGCCTGTACAATCCCGACCGCGTGCAGGAACCCGCCAAACAGTCGAAGCGCGGCTCGCGCGATTATTCCAACCTGGATTGGGACGCCGCCATCGGTGTGGTGGCCGAGGCGCTCAAGAACACCAAACCCTCCGAGATGGCCTTCCTGATGGGCATGGCCCCCGACCATCTCTTCGACCTAGTCTCGGACCTGGCGAAGGCCATCGGCGCGCCCGCCCCGATCCGCTTTGGGGCGCGGGGGATGTTTGAGGCGCGCGCCACACTCAGCAAGGCGACCGAGGTGCTCTTCGGCCAGGCCGCCATGCCGTTCTTCGACATGTCCAAGGCCGACCTGACCTTCTCCTTCGGCGCGAACTTCCTTGAAACCTGGATCTCGCCCGTGGCCTTCACGCGCGGATTTGCCAATATGCGCCGCGGCGGCGGTCACGGACGCGGCACCCTGGTGCATTTCGAGTCGCGCATGTCCCAAACCGCCTCGAAGGCGGATATGTGGATCCCGATCAAGCCTGGGACGGAAGGCCTGGTGGCGCTGGCGATTGGCCGCATCGCGGCGGAAGCGCGCGGCGGCGTCATGCCCGCCGCCTTCGCCGACGTGGGCGTGGAAGCCGCGGCCAAAGCCTCGGGCGTCCACGCCGAGAAGCTCGACGAGTTGGGCAAACTGTTCGCTTCGGCGGGCGCAGCCCTGGCCATCCCTGGCGGAGCGGCGCTCGGTCACAGCAATGGACTCGAGACCGCTGAAGCCGTGCTGGCGCTCAACGCGCTGGTCGGCGGATTGGGCCGCGCGGGCGGCATGTACCTGACCCCACTGGCTCCCATGCAGGCGGAGTATCATCGTCCTGCCAACTTAAAGGAAATGGCGGCCTTCGTCGAGAAGCTGAAGGGCGGCGAGGTCAAGACCCTCTTCATTCACGGCGTCAATCCTGTCTTCGAACTGCCCAAATCCCTGGGCTTCGAGAACGCGCTCAAGAGCGTGCCGACCGTCATCTCGTTTGCGACCTTCCCCGACGAGACCGCCGTCCAGGCCGATTATGTTTTCCCCGATCATCACAGCCTCGAGTCCTGGGGCTACCAGCGGGTGGCGGCAGGTTCGGCCCAGTCCGCGCTTTCGGGCGCGCAGCCGACCGTCTCGCCATACTACAACACGCGCGCGACCGCGGATGTGTTCCTGGCGGCGGCCGCGCTGGCAGGCGGCAAGGCCGCGGAAGCCCTGTCCTTCAAGGATGAGGTCGAGTTCATTCAGAGCAAGATCGTGGCGCTGGTAGGTGAAAGCGATGGCTTCTTCTCCGCGCCCGAGATCAACACCTTCACGGCCTACTTCCAGCAGTACGGCGGCTGGTGGAAGACTGTGGATGAGTTGTCCACCCCGAGCGGCGACGCCCTGGGCAAAGCCATCCAGGTCGCCGAAGCGAAGTTTGCGGGCGAGGGTGAGTTCTACTTCCACCCGTTCGTTTCGCCCGTGCTGGCCGAGGCGGGCGCGAACAAGCCCTGGCTCCAGGAAGTCCCCGACCCGACCACCACCGTCATGTGGAGTTCGTGGGTCGAGATCCACCCCGAGACTGCGCACGAACTGGGCGTGGACAATGACGATATCGTGTTGATCACCTCCGAGGCGGGGGCGGTGGAGGCGGTCGTTTACAAGTATCCCGCCATCCGCCCCGATACGATCGCGATGCCTTTCGGGCAGGGTCACACTGCCTACGGCCGCTACGCTGAGGGGCGTGGAGCCAATCCCGCCGATCTGTTCGGCGAACAGGTCAACGGCGCGGGCGACCTGGCCTTTGCGGGTATGCGCGTCAAAGTGGAGAAGACCGGCAAGACCTATCCTTTGTCCCGTCTGGAAAGCCGCATGGGCGTGTACGGCGAAGCCCTGGGTGAGGAGCATTAACCTTATGACGACTGAATTGAAAATTTCCGAGATCAGCGCAAATTTTGCCGAGGGCGAGCAGGGCAAGTGGGGCATGGCCATCGACATGGACATCTGCACCGGCTGCCAGGCCTGCGTGGCCGCCTGCGCGATGGAGAACAACGTCCCCTTTGTGGGCGAAGCGGATTCAGGCTACGGCCGCTCGATGCACTGGATCCGCACCGAGCGCTTCTGGGAGGGTGAGTTCCCCGAGATCAAGATGACGCCCTACCAGCCCGTGCTGTGCCAGCAATGCGGACACGCGCCCTGTGAGCCGGTCTGTCCCGCCTTTGCGACCGTCCACAGTCAGGCCGAGGCGCTCAACCTGCAAGTCTACAACCGCTGCGTGGGCACGCGTTACTGCGCCAACAACTGTCCCTACCAGGTGCGCTCGTTCAACTGGCGCGACTACGAACGCCCCGAGCCGCTGCCCAACCAGCTCAATCCTGACGTGACCGTCCGCCGCCGCGGCGTGATGGAAAAATGCACCTTCTGTATCCAGCGCATCCACCGTGCCGAGGATGTGGCCAAGTCCGAGGGCCGCGAAGTGGCCGACGGCGAGTTCGCTCCCGCTTGCGCCCAGGCCTGTCCCGCCGATGCCATCGTCTTCGGCCGCATCGATGATCCCGAGAGCGCCGTCAGCAAGATGGCGCGCGGCGCCCGCGGCTTCCACCTGCTCGAAGAACTCGGCACCCTGCCTGCCGTGACCTATCTCAAGGGAGGCTAGCCATGGCTTCTACCGCAACACATCACGACCACGAACAGGATCACATCGCGCACCTGCGCGAGAAACACCTGATGCTCGATCCGCTCCCGCGCGGGCGGATGAATGAAATGGTGATGGAATCGATGCACGACACCTCCTGGAAATTCTGGGTGGTCTTTGGCATCCTGAGCGTGATCGTGGCCGTCTTCCTGTTCGGCGCCTGGGGCTACATGATCGCCAACGGCCTGGGCGTGGCGGGCGTCAACCGACCGTCGTACTGGGGCATCTTCCTGGTCAACACCGTCTTCTGGATCGGCATCAGCCACGCAGGCACGTTCATCTCCGCCATCCTGCGCGTGTTCAAGGCCGAGTTCCGCCGTCCGTTTACCCGCGCCGCCGAGTTGATGACCACCTTCGGCCTGGTCCAGGCGGGCTTCAGCATCTTCATGCACATGGGCCGCGTCTGGCTCTCGTACTGGCTGATGCCCATCCCCAACCAGCGCGGATTGTGGCCCAACTTCCACTCGCCGCTCTCGTGGGACCTGCTGGCCATCACCACCTACCTGCTGTCGTCCACCATGTACCTGTTCCTGCCGCTCATCCCCGACCTGGCGATGGCGCGCGACCGCACCCCCGACGGTACCTGGCAGAAGACCTTCTATCGCGTGCTGGCGCTCGGCTTCCGCGGCACCGAAGGTGAGTGGACGCACCTGCGCCACGCGATGAACATCTTCGCCTTCGCCATCATCCCGGTCATGTTCTCGGTGCATACCATCGTATCCTGGGACTGTGCCGCCGCCACCCGCCCGGGCTGGAACTCCACCATCTTCGGCCCGTACTTTGTGGTCGGCGCGCTGCACTCGGGCATGGGCGCGGTCGCTATGGTGCTGGCCGTCGTCCAGAGCCGCATGAAGCATATGAAGTACTTCATCCGCGGCGAGCACTTCGATGCGCTGGGCATGTTGATGCTGCTGGTCTCGATGACCTGGGCCTACTTCTTCTTCAACGACTATATGGTGCAATGGTACGGCGGCGACAAGTGGACTCAGCAATTGCTGCACTTCCACGAAGCGGGGCCGCTCGGTTGGATGTGGTTTGCCATGCTGATCTTCAACGTGGCTATCCCGTGGGCCACCCTGTGGAACAAGAAGTGGCGTTCCAATCCCTGGTTGCTCTTTGGGGTCGGCCTGCTGATCAATTTCGGCATGTGGTTCGAGCGTTACATCATCATCCCCATCTCGCTGACCATCAACCGCATGCCCTTCACCTGGCGCATGTACACGCCTGGCGTGGAAATCTATCTCGGCATCGGCACGGTGGCTTTCTTCATCCTGCTGTACATGGGCGCCTCGCGCCTGATCCCGCTCATCCCGGTCTGGGAAGTGCAGGAGGGCCAGATGGCCCACTCGCTCAAGAAGTATGGCCGCGAGACCGTCGTGACCATCAGCGAACTGGAATAGGAGGATTGACATGACTGTGACGACCAACATATCCCTCCTGGCGGTCTTCCCGGACCTCGAGCCGGCCGCCGACGCGATTGACCGGCTCCGCACCCTGGGCGTCCCCGACGACCAGATGAACGTCATCTCTGGCACGCCCGTGACCGAGGCCATGCTCGGGCGTCCCCGCCAGTGGACCAACGTCCCGCGCCTGGCGCTGGGCGGCGCGCTGGCTGGCATGATCATCGGCCTCTTCCTGGCCTTTGCCACACCCAGCCTGTATCCCATCCAGGTGGGCCGCCAGGGCATCATCTCCGGTCCGCCCACCGTGGTGGTCGTTTTCGAGATGACCATGCTGGGCCTGCTGCTGTCCACCTTCCTGGGCGTGTTCCTCGACAGCTACTTCCCATCCTACCGCCCGATGCACTACGTGCCCGAGATCAGCGATGGCAAGTTTGCCGTGTTCTTCTCCTGCCCGCAGGAGGACTCAGAAAAAATCACCAAGGCCATGACCGCCCTGGGCGCTGAAAAGGTCGAGGCCGCGGAGGCGCAACCATTATGAGACTGTTCAAACAATTAGTCGGCGTGTTCGCCGTGCTGGGCATCGCCTTTGCCGCCCTGTCGCTCTTCACGTTTGACATCGCCAAGATCGACTGGGTCACCTTCATGGAGATCCAGCCCTCCTACCGCCCCATGGAAAGCCCGCTGGCTGTGCCCGCCCGCTCGATCCCCGTGGATGGGCCGCTCTCCATCCCGAACATGGGCGCGCCCGAAAACCCCGTCCCCGCCGATGAGACCTCCATCGCGCGCGGCGCGCAACTGTTTGCGATCCACTGCCAGATGTGCCACGGGGAAACGGGTGTGGGTAACGGAACGATTGCGGGCAATCTCGTCAACAAGCCCGCCAACCTGACACTCGACGTGACCCAATCCAAGAGCGACGGTTCGCTGTTCCTGACCATCTCGAACGGCGTGCTGGGACGTATGCCGCCCTTGAATGAAAACCTGACCGTGCGTGACCGCTGGGACCTGGTCAACTTCATCCGCACGCTGGCCGCAGCGAAGTAGGGGAGGAGTCATTCCAATGTACGAAGAAAACGATCTTCGCAAGTTCATCTACACCACCATCGTGCTGTTCCTGATTGCAGTGGTGTTGTTCATCAGTTTCATCTTTGTCTCCTCCTGCGGCTTCTCCCTGACCTGCTCGAAGGCGCAGCCCTACGTGTACCGCACCCCCGTTCCGACGCTGATCCCCGCCACGATGCCCGCCATCGAGCGCAACCGCGCGCAGACGGCCTTCAACAAATGCCAGATCGCGGCCGTCGACCTGATCGGCGCGTGGGTCTCCGCGGGCTATCCGGAGAATGACAAGTTCAGCTTCACCGACGTCAAGGGCACGCCCTGTGAGGGCAGCTTCAAGAAGGATGTCCAGCCGCTGTTCCTCGAGTCTAACTTGTGGTACCCGGGCGCGCTGGCTTGTGCCTCCTGCCACCAGTCTGACCTCAAGCTGGCCATCAAGAACATGGACTTAAGTTCCTACGCGGGCATCATCGCCGGCTCGAACCGCGCCAATGGCGAGGCCAAAGGCAAGGACATCCTGGGCGGCGGCGACTGGGAAAACGCCCTGATGTATCAGATGCTCTACGCCCCCAACGGACAGTCTACCATCGGCCGTCCCATCATGCCGCTCGGCCGCCCCGCGGACGTCCCCGAGAAAGGCCCGCTGGTCTACGCCGGCGCGCCCATCGGCGAACCGCTGGCAGGCGGGGCCACTCCTGCGCCATAACGTTCCATAGAGTAAAAAATCCCCGCTGCTGAAGCGGGGATTTTTTGACTCCTTTATTTTCCCAAGGGAATATCGGCAATCCCAAACTCCTGGCATTGCTGCTGCCACACTTCCGATGAAAGCTCGATGTTTGCCAGGTTGTGGAACGCGGAAAATGGCTCCAGAACGTGCCCATCCCTGTGCAGGGTGATGTTTTCGCCGGGCAGGTTGAGCGCCTGCCAGCCGTGTTCCAGTAACACCGTCACCAGCGCCGCGCCGATCACGTTATTTACGAATTGGAGTTGGTTTTCCCGCGCGATCTGCTGGGGCGTAATCCCCGGCGGCAGGAGTTTGCCAGCGCGCGCCGCCAGAGTGAACCAGCGCTCCACCTCGTGGGCGGCATGAGGGAGTTGGACGGGCGTCAAATCCTTGAGGATGCCAGCATAGAGCGCCGCCGACTCCGCCCAGCGGGGCAGATACACTTTTTCGAGCACCTCGTCCCAGTTGATCTCCCGGAGCATCTTCACCCTGGCAGGGTCGGATGTGACCACTTGCAGCAAATGCGTTTCCAAGTTGGGCGCGCCTTGCAACAACACCGAGGCGGGACGGGGATCCTGTGAACTGCCGGACAGCAGGCCTTGCAAGGCTTCCACACGCTGTTTCAGGGACGGATGGGTATCGTACGGGTCGGTTTTGTCCACCCGCAGTTGTTCCTTTTCGCTCCTGGCGATGAGCTCCGTGACCCGCGGCGATTTGAGGAAACGCTCGAAGCCCTGGATCATCGGTGGCAGGTATCCGCTGTTGAGGACGGGGGCAAACTCCTGCTGGAAGTAGGCCTGAAAGGCGGGACCGTAACTGTGAACTTTCTGCAACCCCTGCAGGGCGGCCTGCGCTCCCACGGTGCGGGCGGCCAGCCGGTCCGCGGAAAATTCCTGCTGGCGCGAAACCGTGTTGGTGATCCGCAGGAACAGATTGGCATACATCTCGAATGGAATGCGCAATGCAGAGTTACCCAGGCTGACCACGGTGCGGATGATGGCATTGCGGGTTTTGTAGATCCACGGGCCAAGCATCGTATCCCCGCCGTGGAAGTGGCCGAACTCATGCGCCAGGATCGCGCGCAATTCGTCCACCGTGACCAGGTAGAGCAGGGGCAGTCCGATACCCATCACGCGACGGCTGCCGATGCCCATCATGCCGCCCCGCTCGGTCACAAAGGCATTCACGTCATGAATGAGGTACACGTCGCGCGGCATGGTTTGTCCCGTGGCCCTGGCAACGGAGTCGATCTGCTCGAAAAGCGCGGGATATTTCTTGCGTGTGATGCGCGGCCCAGGCGCCTTGAACTCATCGACGCGTGGGACGATGGCCCACAAAATGATGACCGCGCCGATGAAGGCGAAGACCGTCAGGCGCAGGTTGACCGTGCCGATCACGTAAAATTCCACGTAGATCAGATACAGCAACCCAAAGGCGGTACCCAGCGCCAGTCCATAAAAACCGATCGTGAGCAACAGAGCAATGATTCCCCGTCCGATCAGCGACCAACGTGATCTCATGTTCATTTTGATTCTCCCTGCTTGCAAGAATGTTCATATTTTGAGTGGATTATACAACCATCCTCCCATCAATGGACAATGGGGACGTGCGAACCTAAAACCAAAAGACTCCCCAGACAGGGAGTCTTTTTAGGCGGAGAGGGCGGGATTCGAACCCGCGAACCTTTGTGGGTTACACGCTTTCCAAGCGTGCGCGCTAAGCCGGACTACGCGACCTCTCCAAAATCAAGCGGGCGAATTATACACATGTTGCCCGTTTCAGGCAATGTCTATTTTCATGCAGCTTGTAATGCTCGCGGCGGATTATAAATTGTGACACCTGTCACATCTGTAAATCCGCCGCGAGTATAAAAAGAACTTTTTACAAAATCTTCACAATTCATCCGTATTTTTCCCACCATGCGCAGCGTCCATGCCGCTAGAATATCGGGCATCCAAAGGAGACATTTCATGGAAAGTAAATCCAAACCGCGCAGTCAAACGAAGATAAAACTATGGATCGACCTTGCGATCTTTATCGCGTTCCTGGTCACGATGGACCCGCATTCCAGCGGCATTCCCATCCACGAGTGGCTGAGTATTGCGATGATCGCCGTGGTCATCGTACATCTGCTGTTGAGCTGGGACTGGATCGCGCAGGTGACGCGCCGCTTTTTCGGACGGGTGGGTGGCGTCTCGCGTATCAATTACGTGCTCAACTGGCTGCTGTTCATCGACGGCATCCTGATCATGTTTTCGGGCATCCTGATCTCGGAAGCGGTGATGCCCGCCCTGGGAATTTCCCTGCCGCCGGGTTTTGCCTGGCGCAGGCTGCATGACATGTCAGCCAACCTGTTCCTGTTGCTGCTGGGCCTGCACACCGCCCTGCACTGGAGCTGGATCGTTAACACGTTCAAGCGCTACATCATCGAGCCGATTGGCCGCCTGTTCACCAAAAAACAGAAGGATGTGACGGCATGAAAACTCTCGGACGAATTCTGATCATTTTGCTGGCAACCGTCCTTGTGGGCGCGGCGCTCTATTTCCTGGTCGATGCGAACAGTTCGGGCGCGGACCCGTCTTTCGACCGACCCGAAGGCGCCGAGTTCCGCCCGCAGGGGGAACGGCCCCAGGGAGACTTCCCCGAGGGAATGCGCCCCGAGCGTGGCGGCGGAGAGCGTGGCGCCGTGGGCGGGCGCTGGATGTTCGGCCTGGTCAAGAATGTCGGTGTGATCGCCCTGCTGGTGGCGGTCATCGTCATTCCCAAAAGCCTGTTCAAAAAGAAGGCCGACCCGCAGGTGGAGGATACGAACCCCCAGATCTGATGAAGAATCGAAAAGAACCGAAGGTTTCATGCCTTCGGTTCTTTATTTGAGCATGTCCGTAGCGCAAATTGCCAATTTGCGCTACGACTGTCTTATGCGCTGACGGGCGTCTCTGGCAGGCTGATGATGACCTTCAGCCCGTCGCCCAGCTTGCTCTCGGCGCGGATCTGTCCGCCGTGGGCTTGCACGATGGATTTGGCGATGGCCAGCCCCAGACCCGAGCCGCCATCCGCGCGGTGACGGGAGGCGTCGGCGCGGTAGAAGCGGTCGAAGATGCGCTCCAGGTCCTCGGAGGCCAGCCCAGGCCCCGAGTCGCGGATGGATATCTCGATCCCATCTGCGGCCAGTTTGGCGGCCAGGATGATGCGTCCGCCTTCGGGGGTGTGGCGCAGGGCGTTATCCAGGATGTTGGTGAGCACCTGGGTGATGCGGGTGGGATCAGCCGTCAGCTCGGGCAGGGTTTGTTCCACATCCACTTCGAGGGAAATGCTTTTCTTCTGCATCTGGAATTGGTACAGCGCGGCCAGGTCCTGCAATAATTTGGGGAGCGTGACACGCTGCGGGTTGAGTTTGAGTTCGCCCGCGTCGGCCAGGGACAGGGTGCGCAGGTCATCCACCAGGTGTTCGAGGCGGCCCGCTTCTTCGCGGATGATCTCGAAATTTTCGCGCGAGGGCGGCAGGACGCCATCGTGCACGGCTTCGGCGTGGCCCAGGATCAGGCTGAGCGGGGTGCGCAGCTCGTGGGCAATGTCGGCGGTCATCTGGCGGCGGGTGTGGACCGAGCGCGCCAGTTCGGCGCTCATCTTGTTGAAGGCGCGCGCCAGTTCGCCCATCTCATCGTTGGAACGCACGGAGACCTGCTGGTTGAGGTTGCCCTCCGAGATGGCGTGCGTGGCGGCGGTCAGTTCGCGGATGGGGCGGGTGAGCGTGCGCGAAATGAAGATGCCCAACAGAAAAGCCACCAGCGTGGCGCCGAGGCTGCTGTAGATGAGCAGCTGGGTATTGCGCTGGACGAATTCCTGGGCGCGCGGGTCGCTCGAAAAGGGCAGGTGGCTGCTCATCAACAGGATGCCTACCGGCTGGCCGTCAACCATGATCTCGATGCCCAGATCCAGGTCGGTGGCTGGGACTTGTTCCCCCATTGCAAAGCGATCCCTGGCCAGCACAACCACGCCGTTTATATCGGCCAGCGTGAAGGGCGGGACGGGATGATCGTCGTGTTTGCTGTCCATATCGGGCGGATTCTCCGACTGGGGCGGGAACAGTGCTTCGACATTCTCCCAGGAGCCGTTGCTTTGATAAAAGCCGGTCAGCGTGTCGAGCATGTCGGTCTGGGCGCGGTCGGTGACGAAGCGCGAGAATTCCTGGTTGGTGTTCCAGCGCGCCAGGACGAGCATCAGCGCGATGCTGATCAGCCCGACCACCAGGAAGCCAAGCACCAACTTGAAGGTGATGGTCCGCATCGCTTATTCCCTGGCGAAGCGATAACCGACGCCGTAGACGGTTTCGATGTAGCGCGGGTTGCGCGGATCGGTTTCGATCTTGCTGCGCAGGTTCTTGATGTGGGTGTCGATGGTGCGCTCGTAGCCCTCGTAGCGCACGCCCTGGATGATGTCGAGCAGGTCGAGGCGTGAAAAGACCCGCCCGGGCGCAGACATGAGCGCGGCCAGGATGTCGAACTCGGAGGGGGTCAGGTCCGTGTATTCATCCTGTACCTGCACGGTGCGGCCCTCGCGGTCGAGGGTCAGGTCGGCGGCGTGCAGGACTTGCGCCGAGGGTTCGGTGTTGCCGGTGCGGCGCAGGACGGCGCGCACGCGCGCGGTCAACTCGCGCGGGCGGAAGGGCTTGGTGACGTAATCGTCCGCGCCCAGTTCGAGGCCGAGGATCTTTTCGTCATCGTCCACGCGGGCGGTGAGCAGGATGATGGGCGTATCCTGTTCGGCGCGATGCGCGCGCATGAAGGCGTAGCCATCCATTTCGGGCATCATCACGTCCAGGATGATCAGGTCTGGTTTTTCGTGGCGCGCCACCGCAAGGGCTTCCTTGCCATTATAGGCCGTGGCCACACGGTAGCCTTCCTGGGTGAGATAACTCTCCACCAGGGAGACCAGTCTTCGTTCATCGTCCACAACAAGGATGGTTTTTGTGGTCATCGCGCCTCTCTTTTTTTTTCAGTATACCAATTTTTATCCAACCTTCGGAAGTCTGTCAGACTTCCGAAGGTTCATGCCAACTTACCCGCCCGCAATGCCTTGCAGGTATTCGATCAACGCGTCGATCAACAGCGAGGTGGGATTTGTGCGCGTGGAGGTGGCGCTGGATGAGGAACTGTCCGTCGAGGATGTCCCGCTGCTGGATGGTCCGCCCATCATCGGGCCGCCGCTGCCCATGTCGGGTGGTCCGCCCGCGCCCATCGGCATTCCGCCATCGGGTGGGGTGAATCCGCCGCCCGAACTGCTGGAACTGCCGCTCGACGAGGCGTTGTCCCTGGCGGGCATGTTCGCCATCAAACCCTTTTCCTGCATGACCGTCATCACGTCGCGCTGGGTCAGGCCCAGGGCTTCAATGGCCTGCATCTGCGCGTCGGTCATCGTGCCTTCGATCTGGGTCAGCAAGCCGGAGATTTCCTCCTGCGCCGCGGTGTCGCTTTGGCTGATCTCCTGGTAAACCTGCCAGTAGATGACCAGTTCCGTGGCCTGTTCGGCGGTGATGGCCTGTTCGGTGCCGTCGAGTTTGAGCGTGCCGAGGATGAGTTTCGATTCGGTGTTTAGCTCGCTTTGTGTGGGAGCCGCCTGGGTGGTTTGCGCGCCGCAGGCGTTGAGCAATAGCGCCAGGAGGGTGATGGAAATCAGGGTAATTTTTTTCATAGGTTTATCCTTGGTTGCCTTGCAGGAATTGGATCAATGCCTCGATCAGTTCAGGCTGGATGAAGTTCCCACGGCCCGCGGGCGGATTCCCGGCCTGGGGCGTGCCGTTCATCCCGGGAGGCGTGCCGCCCTCTCCTGGACCTCCAGCCGGGGGCGTGCCATCGGGAGGTGTGCCGTCGCCCGGACCATTTCCGTTTCCCTGCGGGCCGCCCATGGTCACGCCCTGATCTTGCAGGATGGCCATCATGCTGTCGCGCGTGATCTTCAAGTCGGCGATGGCCTTGACCTGCTCTGCCGTCAGCGCGGACTCGATCTGCTGGACGAGCGCGTCGACCTGCTCCTGTGCGGCGGAAATTTGGGTGGCCTCTTTCAGACCAGTCCACAGTGTGATGAGTTGCGCCGTCTGTTCACCCGTCAGGGACAGGTTCGTGTCGGCCAGCATGAAGGTGCCCGTCAGCAATTGCTCGGGGACGCTGACCGCGTCAGTGTAGTCGGTGTTCAGGGCCGAGGTCAGGGCGGCGGGTTGGAGCGCCTGCTCCTGGGGTTGAGGCTGAGCCTGGGCGGGAGCGGCGGGCGTCTGCGCCAGTTGGGTAGAAACGATCTGGGCGACAGCCGTGGCTTGTTGTATGGAGGCAGGCTGTTCGGTCGGGGTTGCACCGCAGGCCGTGAGGAGGAGGGTCAACAGGGTGAGTGTGATGAAGAGTCTTTTCATTTGTGTCCTTGATTATTTGGTGTCATTGCGAGGAGGCGTTCTTTGCCGACGAAGCAATCTCCTGTAGTAAGGAAAAAGCAATGTATTCCACGAGATTGCTTCGTCGGGTTTCGACGCTGTCGCGTCTCAACCTTCCTCGCAATGACATGATGTTTATTCGTATCTCAACGCCTCGATCGGGTCGAGTTGGGCGGCCTGGTTGGCGGGGTAGTAGCCGAAGAAGGCGCCCACTGCTGCGGCTGAACCGAAGGCCAGCAAAATGGAGGCGGGCTGGATCACGGTGCGCATATCGCTCAACGCGCCGAAGATGTACGAGCCGCCCACACCGACCAGCGTCCCGATCAACCCGCCGACGATGCTCAACATGAGCGCCTCGGTCAGGAATTGCAGGCGGATGTCGGCTGGGGTCGCGCCGACGGCCTGGCGGATGCCAATCTCGCGCGTGCGTTCGGTGACGCTGACCAGCATGATGTTCATGATGCCGATGCCGCCCACGATCAGCGATACGCCCGCCACCCAGGCCAGCAGCGAACGGAAGGCAGACGTGGTGGATTCGCGCGTACTGATGATGTCCTGCTGGGTCGTGATGGTAAAGTCCTCGGTGTCGGCAGTGACGTCGTGGCGCTTGATGAGCAGGCGCTCGATGTTGGCGATGATGGCATCCTGGTCCGCGCCTTCCTCCACCTCCACGTAGATCATGCGCACGCTGTCGCCCATGAAACGGGCGAACATGGAGGGCGTGAACTTCTGGAATACCACGCTGATGGGCATGTAGATGCGCGAGTCGAAGTCGGTGTTGCCGACCAGGCCCTTTTCGGTAAAGACACCGATCACCGCCAGTTGGGTGTTGCCGACCTTGATGTACTCGCCGATCGGGCTGCTTTCGCCGAACAACTCTTCTGCCACGCTCGACCCGAGGATGACAACCTTGCTCTTGCGCTCGATCTCGGTCTCGTTGAAGTAGCGGCCCTCGGCGATCTCCATGTCGCGCACGGAGGGGAAGCCCGTGGTCGTGCCGAGGATTTCAATATCCTCCAGGGTCACGTCGCCCGCCTTGACCGTCTCGCTGGAATTCTGCTCCACCACCACGGCCTTGACGTCGCTCACGCCGTCCTGGATGGCGGCTGCGTCGTCGTAGACCAGTCCGCCGCTGGGAGCCTGGCCCGGGCCGCCGCGCGTCATGGATCCCTGCACGAAGACCAGGTTCGAGCCCAGGCTGGTGATCTGGTCCTGGATGGTGGCCTCCGTCCCTGCGCTGATGGCGATCATGATGATGACCGCCGCCACGCCGATAATGATGCCCAGCATGGTCAACAGGGAACGGATTTTGTTCTTGAAAATGGCTTCCCAGGCGATGCGAATGGCTTCAAGCGGCTTCATGCTGCACCTTCCCATTGGCTGTGGAGCGGAATGGTATTCCGCCCCACATGTTTTCCGTTGTGAGTAATTTCGTCGATTACGCCATCCTTCAAGGTGATGGTGCGCTGTGTGTGCGCGGCGATCTTCGGGTCGTGGGTGACCATGACGATGGTGGTGCCCTGCCTGTGCAGGGTATGCAGCAGGTTCATGATCTCCTCGCCCGAGCGGCTGTCGAGGTTGCCGGTCGGCTCGTCGGCGATGACCATGATGGGGTCGTTGATCAGCGCGCGGGCGATGGCAACACGCTGCTGCTGGCCGCCAGAGAGTTCGTGCGGCTGGTGATGGATTCGATCACCCAGTCCCACCAGTTCGAGCATGGCGTGTGCCTTCTGGTCGCCCTCTTCCACGGAGACTTTCGCATCCGCGTGGTTGTAGAGCAGGGGCAGGGTCACGTTGCGCAGGGCGCTGGTGCGCGCCAGCAGGTTGTACGCCTGAAAGATGAATCCGAGCTTGCGGTTGCGCACGGCGGCCAGTTCCGCCTTGTCGAGGTTGCTCACATCCTCGCCGTCCAGGATGTACTGTCCCGAGCTGGGCTGGGACAGGCAGCCGAGGATGTGCATCAGCGTGCTCTTGCCCGACCCCGACGGCCCCATGATCGCGACGAACTCGCCCGCCTCGATCTTCATGCTCACACCATTGAGCGCCGCCACGCTGATATCACCCATGCCGTAGACCTTGGTGATGTCAACGATTTCGATGATGGTTGCGCTCATTTTGTCTCTGTCGTTCCGGTGGTGACCACGTCGCCAGGCTTGAGGCCTGATTTGATCTCGGCGTACAGCAGATCCTGGATGCCGACTTCGACCACCTTCAAGACCGGGGCGCCGTTTTCCATGACGAAGACGGTGTACACGTCATCTGCCTGATGCAGGGCCTCGATGGGAATCAGCAGGGCGTTCTCTGCGCGGCCCCCGATCACGTCCACCGAGGCGGTGGTGCCCAGCGGAAGATTGAAGGTGTTTTCGTTGATCTCCGTCAGTTGGACGATGGCCCGCACGACCGAGGTGCCCGACTCCGAGTACAGGCCGGGGTCGACCTGGGTGACAACGCCCGAATAGGTCTTGTCGGGCAGGATGTCGAAGATCACGTCACATTCGTACCCGACGGCCACGTTGGCCCAGTCCGATTCGTCGAGGTAGACTTCCAGGTAGGGCTGGTCGAGGTTGGCGATGGTGATGATCGTCGCGCCGCTGCTGACGTTGTCGCCCGCACTGGCGTCGATGGACATGACCGTGCCTGCGAAGGGCGCGTAGAGCAGAGCGCCGTCCAGGTCATCCTGGGCCGATTGCAGGTTGAGCTGCGCCTGTTCGAGTTCGGTCAGCCCCGAGCCGGTGGCATCTTCGGGGACTTCGCCGCCGGTCAGCGCGGCATATAGATATTCGGCCTCCTGGACGGCAGCCTGGGCCGCCGCCAAATCGGCGCGCGCGGAGAATATCTCGGTATCCGAGGGCGCGGAGACGTATTTCTGCCCCGAGGAGCGGTCGGTGGTTGTGAAATGATTCGGAACGTAGATTTCCTCGTAGCTGACCCATGCGCCGCTCAGCTTGTCCTGAACGTAGTCGAGGTAGTCCTTCGCTTTCTGAAGTGCGGCCTGCAAGTCCTTGTTGGTGGAGTCCTGGTCGAGGGCGGCCTGCGATTCGGCCACGGCCGCTTCCGCCTTGGCGACTTCATTTTCCCAATACAGGATGTTCGGCCCGAGCACATATTCGAGGTGGCTCCGAGCGCTGACCACCGTTTCCTGGGCATCGGCCACGGCAATCTGGGCGGCGGCGATGGCGCTGGGGGAGGTGAGTTCGGCATAGGCGCGTTTGGCTTGCGTATAGGCAATTTGGGCATCGCTGTCATCCACCTTGGCGAGCAGGTCGCCCGCCTCGACCTTGTTGCCCACGCTGACCAGCAGTTCGGTCATCCGCCCGCCGGTCTCGAAAGCCAGATCAGTTTCGTTGGCCGAGGTGAGCGTGCCGGTGCCGCTGGCATAAATGATCAGGTCACCCTGGCGGACGGTGGTGGTCTGCAGGGTGGCCGTGGTGGTCGTGGTTTGCGAGGACACGTACACGAGTTTGTAATAGGCAAAACCGCCGGTGGCGGAAAGAAGGAGCAGGATAGCGATTCCCCAGATGATTTTTTTGGAAGTCCTGGATTTGGAGGGTGATTTTGCTTTGACAACAACGGTCGCGCTGGCTTGTGTTTGAACGGACATCGGAATTCCTTTCTGACTGCAATTAGTGAAAAAGTACTCTGTCAGTATATTTTTCCGGTGTTAGGGAAAGGTTGTTAAATTATGGAGAGATTGTGTGGTTGTGCGCAATGGGGGATCAAAAAAGAGACCCGCAATGGGGTCTCTTTGGATGATTTTCGCCCTGAGCGGAGAGAGGCGACAGCCGAGCGCGGTCGAAGGGCAGATGCGCAAATTAACTGCTGTTTTTTGGTTACCCGCCCTTCGACTACGGGCCTCGAAGAGCATTCGGCCCTCCGCTCTGGGCGGATTTACTTCCTTCCGTTTGTGGACGGCAGGTCGCGCGGTTCCAACATGCCCCAGCGGCTTGCTCCCAGGTACAGGATGTCGAGAATTAGGTCCTCATAGCGGATACCCTCGGCGGCGGCTTGCAGGCACAGGTCACTGTAGTCGGGGGTCAGGCCGGGCAGGGTGTTGATCTCGATCAGGCGCGGATTCCCTTCCTCGTCCAGGCGGATGTCGGTGCGGGAGACATCCAGCGCATTGAGCAGTTGGTGGGCGCGCAAGGCGAAGTGCTTGAGTTTCTTTTCGAGTTCAGGGTCAATATCCGCGGGACAAAAATACCCGGGTGCCCCGTCGGCCCCAACCTCCTTGGATTTGGCCGCCTGGCTGTAGACCCAGGGCGTGACCGAGCGGCTGCTGTCCAGTTCGAGCACGGGGAAGCGGTGAAAACCGTCCTTCTCGTACCAGTCGGGGTGGCGGGAATATAGCTTTGCGTCGGAGCGCCCCATGATGCCGACCGTGAATTCGCGCCCCGGCAGGAAGGTCTCGACCAGGGCGGGTTGTTGATAGACATTGACGATGTACTGAACGCGCTCGCGCAATTCCTTTTCGTTGTTGACGATGGCGTTCATGTCCACGCCCATGCCCGTTCCCTCGCGGGCGGGCTTGACGAAGAGCGGGAATTTCAACTCGGAGCGCAGCGGCTCGTCGCCGGCGTTGAACTCCTGGAAGGGGGCCACCGGCAGGCGGCGGTCGCGCCAGATGCGTTTGGTGAGGGTTTTGTCGAGGGAGATGCCGTTGGTCAGCACGCGCGAACCCGTGTAGGGGATCCCGAACATTTCCAGCAGGGCGGGCACCTGGGCTTCGCGCGCGTCACCGCCTAGGCCTTCGGCGATGTTGAAGCAGATGTCGGGTTGGGCTTCCTGGAGGGTAAAGGGCAGGCTGCGATCCGCTTGCAGGAAGACGGTCTCGTGTCCGTCGGTTTCGATGGCCCCGCGGATGTGGTGAATGGTCTCGATGTGGTCGAAATCGGCAAAGGCGTCGGGGGGCACGCCCTCGGGTTTGGGCGTGTTGTCGTCCTTGATGTTGGCTAGGACGGCCACTTTCCAATAACGTTTCATGCGACGACTGGGAGGCTGATCTGCGCCTGTCATTTTATACTCCTGTTTCGATTCAGTTGGTCAAAACGCGGCAAAGTATAGTACAAACCGGGATTATTTCAAGGGATATGGATAACTTCCATCAAAAAAAGGCCCCGCGACGTTCATCTTAACCTCCGGGATATTTGCAACTGGACAACTGTTATCCTTTCAGGTATCATTGGCCCGCTTGTACACCTGCTCACGAAAGCGGCAAGCTGATAAATTGCATGACCCGGATAAAACGTTTATCCGGGTTGTTGTGCATAAATCCCGTATCTACGAATGCTGCGAAGGCAGTAAATCCTCAAAACCCGGCGTGGAGGCGAAATGACGGATCTGATCAAACAAATCACCGGCGACTTTCAAAGACAAATTGAAGGTTTTAAGCCAGAATTCGGTATCAGTGATATCGGTACGGTGCTGGAAGCTGGTGACGGTATTGCCCGCGTCCAGGGCCTGGCGAACGTAAAGTCGCAGGAACTGGTGCAGTTTGCCAATGGGGTGATTGGCATCGCGTTCAACCTTGAGAAGGACAGTGTCGGCGTAATCGTAATGGGTGATTACGCCGAAATTTCGGAAGGCATGACCGTACGCGCACTGGGCCGCATCGCCTCGGTGCCGGTCGGGGATGCCATGATCGGGCGTGTGGTCAACGCGCTCGGCGAGCCGATCGACGGCAAGGGTCCGATCGCCACGACGGGCTTCCGCCCGATCGAGCGTATCGCCCCCGGCGTGGTCCAGCGTCAGGACGTGGATACCCCGGTGCAGACCGGCATCAAGTCCATCGACGCGATGATCCCCGTCGGCCGCGGCCAGCGTGAGCTCATCATCGGTGACCGCCAGACCGGCAAGACCGCCATTGCCATTGACACGATTATCAACCAGAAGGGTAAGGATCTGGTCTGCATCTACGTGGCCATTGGCCAGAAGAAGGCCGCTGTGGCCCGCACCGTCGGCATTCTCGAACGCGCCGGCGCGATGGACAACACCATCATCGTGGTGGCCGCCGCAGATGAATCAGCCGCCTTGCAGTACATCGCTCCGTATGCGGGCTGCTCCATCGGCGAAGAGTTCATGGAAACCGGCCGCGACGCGCTGGTGATCTACGACGACCTTTCCAAACACGCCTGGGCCTATCGCCAGGTTTCCCTGCTCCTGCGCCGCCCGCCTGGACGCGAAGCCTATCCTGGCGACGTGTTCTACCTCCACTCCCGCCTGCTCGAGCGCGCTGCCCGCCTGGCCAATGACTACGTCATCGTCAAGAGCGACTTCAAGGATGAGCTGGCTGTCGAAAAAGACAGCGTCGACGGCAGGGTCTTCAAAGGCCCGCTTTCCAAGGATGAGGCCAGCGAAGCCCGCAAGCACATGCAGGACGCCGATAATTACAAGATCGCCAAGGTCAAGGGCACGGGCGGTTCGCTCACCGCGCTGCCGATCATCGAAACCCTGCTTGGCGACGTTTCCGCCTACATCCCGACCAACGTGATCTCCATCACCGACGGTCAGATCTACCTCGAGTCCAACCTGTTCAACGCGGGCATCCGTCCCGCCGTGAACGTCGGTATCTCCGTCTCCCGCGTGGGCGGCGACGCCCAGACCAAGGCCATGAAGCAGGTGGCCGGCCGTCTGCGTCTCGACATGGCCGCCTATCGCGAACTGGCCGCCTTCGCCCTGATGGCCTCCGACCTCGACAAGGCCACCCAGCAGCAGCTCAGCCGCGGTCAGCGCATGCAGGAAATCCTCAAGCAGCCGCAATATTCGCCCGCTTCTCTGGCCGAGCAGGTGATCGCGATCTTCGCGGGCACCAACGGCTTCGCGGACCTGATCCCCGTCGACAAGATGGCCCAGTGGCAGGCCGACCTGCTGCGCTACATGGAATCCTCCTATCCCGAGATCGGCAAGGATATCACCGAGAGGAAAATGATCACGGATGAGACCCGCGCCAACCTCATGAAGGCGCTCGATGCCTTCCGCACCGGCTGGCAGGCGGTATAACCCATGGCATCCGCACGCGAGATGCGGCTTCGCATCAAAAGTGTCAAGAACATCTCACAGGTGACGCGCGCCCTGGAGGCGGTCAGCGCGGCCAAGGTGCGCAAGGCCGTCCAGGCCGTGACGGCCACCCGTGCCTACGCCACCAAGGCCTGGCAGGTGCTGACCCACGTGGCAGCCCAGCCCGGACGCCACAGCCTGCATCCGTTATTGATGGAACGTCCCGACCCGAAGAACGCCCTCGTCATCGTGCTGACGGGCGACCGCGGCCTGGCGGGCGCATACAACACGAACGTCATCCGTTTTGTGGCCCAGCGCTTCGATCAGTACCAGCTTCCCGTCCAGTACATCGCCGTGGGCCGCAAGGGCCGCGACTTGCTCTTCCGCCGCCGCAAACAGGTGGTCGCGGATTTCAGCAACCTGCCCGCCGCCCCCACCTTCTCGGACGTGTCTGCCATCGGCCGCATGGCCGTGGAGATGTTCCTGAAGGGCGAGGTGGATGAGGTTCATCTGATCTACACCGACTTCATCAACATGGGCCGCCAGCTCACCACGATGAAGAAGCTCCTGCCCCTGGAAGTCAGCAGCGGGGAGGGGCGCGTAGTCGATTTCGAGCCGCATGCCGGTCCCACAGCAGCCTATGAATATGAACCTGACCAGCGTGAGATTTTGGATGAGATCATCCCGCGCTTCACGGCTTTACAGGTGTTTCAGGCTGTGCTCGAATCGCAGGCCAGTGAACATGCCGCGCGCATGATCGCCATGCGCAACGCCACCGACAACGCCAAGGAACTGGTCGGTGCGCTGCAACTGGCATATAACAAGGTGCGCCAGCAGGCGATCACCAACGACATCTTAGACATTGTGGGCGGCGCGGAAGCGCTTGCCGCGAAATAACTGGAGGTAATCATGGCAAATTCAACCGGCCGTGTTGTGCAGGTTTTGGGTGGTGTGGTGGACGTGGAATTCTCCGAGGGCGGAATCCCTGACATCTTCGAAGCGATCTCGGTTGATCGCCCTGGTCAGGAGCCGCTCATCCTCGAAGTTCAAAAGCACCTCGGTGATGGCTGGGTCCGCACCGTTTCGATGGATTCGACCGACGGCCTCCAGCGCGGATATGCCGCCACGGCTACCGGCTCGCCCATCATGGTCCCCGTGGGGCCTGCCACGCTCGGCCGTATTTTCAACGTGCTCGGCAAACCCGTGGATCAGAAGGGCGAGGTCAACGCCGCCACGCACTATCCCATTCACCGCCCCGCGCCGCTGTTCTCGGAACAATCCACCCGCGTGGAAGTGTTCGAGACGGGCGTCAAAGTCATCGACCTGATCGCCCCCTTCACCAAGGGCGGCAAGACGGGCATCTTCGGCGGGGCTGGCACGGGCAAGACCGTTATCATCATGGAACTGATCCGCTCGGTGGCCACCGAACACGAAGGCAACTCCGTGTTTGCGGGCGTGGGCGAACGCACCCGCGAGGGCACCCAACTCTACCGCGAAATGATCGAGTCGGGCGTTATGAAAGACACCGTCATGGTCTACGGCCAGATGAACGAACCTTCGGGCGTGCGCCTGCGCGTGGCCCTCTCGGCCCTCTCGATGGCGGAATACTTCCGCGACCAGGGCCGCGATGTGCTGCTCTTCGTGGATAACATCTTCCGCTTCTCCATGTCGGGTTCCGAGGTGTCGGCCCTGCTCGGACGTATGCCGTCCGCAGTGGGCTACCAGCCGACCCTGGCGACCGAGATGGGTGAGCTGCAGGAGCGCATCACCTCCACCCGCACAGGCTCGATCACATCCATGCAGGCCGTGTACGTGCCCGCGGATGACTACTCCGATCCTGCGCCTGTGGCGACCTTCACCCACCTCGACGCGACCATCGCCCTCGAACGTTCCATTGTGGAAAAGGGCATCTACCCCGCCGTCGACCCGCTGGCCTCGACCTCCCGCATTCTCGATCCCAACATCGTGGGTGAGGTGCACTACCGCACCGCCCGCGAAGTCCAGCGCGTGCTCCAGCGCTACAAGGATTTGCAGGACATCATCGCCATCCTGGGCATCGACGAACTCTCCGAGGATGACAAACTGATTGTGGCGCGCGCCCGCAAGATCGAGCGCTTCTTCTCCCAGCCGTTCTACGTGGCCGAACGCTTCACGGGCATCCCGGGTCGCTACGTCCCGCTGCAGGAGACCGTGCGCGGCTTCCGCCAGATCCTCGACGGCAAATGCGACGACCTGCCCGAACAGGCCTTTATGATGGCTGGCACCATCGAAGATGTGCGCGAGAAGGCTGAAAAACTCGCCCGCGGCGCATAGTAACGTTAAACGTTTAACGTTGAAACGGAAAATTTATGACCATTCGATGTGAAATCGTTTCTCAGGACCGCACGGTGTTTACGGGCGACGTCGATATCGTCGTGCTGCCCGGCGCGGGCGGCGAGATGGGCATCCTGCCCAAACATGCGCCCGTCCTGACCACGCTCAAATATGGCGTGATCAAGGTGCGTCACGGCGGCAAAGAGGACGTCTTTACCGTGGCGGGCGGGGTGGCCGAAGTCCAACCCGAGATTGTCACCATTCTGGCCGATGCGGCGGAAAACGTCGAGGAAATTGACGTGGTCCGCGCCGAGGCCGCCCGCAAACGCGCGGAGGAAGCGCTCGCCAAGGGCGTACCCGCCGATGGCGATGCCTATCTGGCCATGGAAGCGGCCCTGCGCCGCTCCAACCTGCGCCTGGATGTGGCCCGCCGTTATCGCAAGGGAAATCGTTCACCATACTCTGAATCGTAGGAAAAGTGGCTTTTTTTTCAAAAGACCTGGGGATCGACCTGGGTACCATGTACACCCGCCTGGCGGATGGCGCACAAGTCGTGCTGCAAGAGCCGACCATTGTCGCCATTGACGTAGCCGAGCAGAAGATGGTGGCCGTGGGCCAGGAAGCGCGCGATATGTTCGGCCGCGTGCCGGACAGCATCGAAGTGGCGCGTCCCCTCAAGAACGGCGTCATTGCCGATTACGAAATCACCGAAACCCTGCTGCAATGGCTTCTTCAACACGCCAGCGGCTCTATGCGCTTTATCCGTCCGCGCGTCATGATCTCGGTTCCCTACGGTGTGACCAGCGTGGAACGCCGCGCGGTGTACGAGGCCGTGCTCGAAGCGGGCAGCCGCGAGGCGCACCTCATCCAGCAGCCGCTGGCTGCCGCGCTGGGCATCGACCTGCCGATCAATTCACCTTCCGGTAACATGGTCATCTGCCTGGGTGGCGGATGCACCGAGGCGGCGGTCATGGCGATGTACGGTATCGTCTCGGCCGAGACCCTGCGCTCTGGCGGCATGGACCTGGACGAAGCCATCATCAGCTACGTGCGCCGTAAATACGGTGTCATCATTGGCGCCGCCACGGCGGAACAACTCAAGGTGCGCATCGGCGCGGCCGTCCCCCAGGACACGGAAAACAGCATGGAGGTCCAGGGACAGGACCAGGTCACCGGCCTGCCGCGTCCCGTCACGTTGACGACGGGCGAGATCGTCGAAGCCCTGCAGGATCCGCTCAAGCAAATCGTCGAGACGGGCCGCCGCGTGCTGGAGAAGACTCCGCCCGAACTGGTGGCCGATATCATCGACCGCGGCGTGGCCCTGTGCGGCGGCGGCGCGCTCTTGCGCGGCGTGGACCGCCTGCTGACCAAGTCGCTCGGCATCCCCGCCTACCTGGTGGACAACCCGATGACCTGCGTGGTCGAGGGTGCAATGAAGAGCTTCAGCATGTTGAATGTGTTGAAGCGCAACCTTCCGCAAGTGTAGAAACCAGAACGGCTCCCGAGAGGGAGCCGTTTTTTTTAGAGACCTTCTGCTTGCTATGGAGAGGAAATTACCATCCACCAGCCCGAGCCGCCCGGGTCATTGTTATTTTGCCAGGCATTCCAAATGCCCTCGTTGCCGTACCAGTCGCTCGACCGATTTTCGCCCGTGAGCGGATCGTTGTAATAGATTTCGATATCATCGGAATCTTTCGGGTCGATGGCAATGCCCGTGACCACTACGAAGTGCGCCCCCGAATCTGGGTCATAGAGCAGGGTGAACACGTCGATGATGAGCGGGTCGCCGCCCGTCAGCTTGTCGATCAACAGGGCCAGCGCCTCGTCCGCGTCGTTGACCGCGCCTGTGGAGACCGTGCCGGGCGCATAATGTTCGGCGATCTTCACCATATTTTCGGGGCTGGTGTAGGGGAATTTGCGCTCGGTGTAATAGCCCTCGTCCGCTGCGTATTCGATCACGGCCCGCTCGGTGACCTGGGTTTCGGGATAGGCATAGTTGTAGGCCATCGTGATGACCGCCTCGCCGCAGGAAGTGGCCTTCGACTGCGAAAGCTCATCCACGGGCAGGTTCATCTTCCCGTATTTGGCGAGTTGCTGGCCCCAATAACTGTCGTTCGGGGAGGGGATAAATCCCGAAGAGATCAGCGCGCTAATAAACAACACGCCAACGAGCGTCAGACGGAGGAACGGGGATCGGCTCATTTCAGCGCACCTTGGTATTTGGACGTTCTGTCAGACGGCTTGTTTACGCGGCTCATGGAAATATTATAACCTGATGCGTCTGCCGCCTGCGCAAGAGATGAGCCGCGCGAATTGTTGCCTTCCGCCGCAACCGGCTTGCAACGAATTGCCTTCCGAAAAAATTCTTGCGTTATAATAGGCGCATGTTCGAATTGAAGCGCGAAACCTATTACTATTATTCCCACCCCTAGCCTGTCTGCGGTGGAGTTTTGAACGCGCCCTTCACCATCGCGGGCGCGTTTTTGTTTGCCATTTTTTGTCGGGAGGTTCCCATGAACATTGAAGAGCAAGTCGAACTTTTGATGCAAGGCACGGAATACGGCGACGAGGACCTGAAGAAGGCCATGACCGCCGAATTGCGCGAGCGCCTCGAATTGGCCCAAAAGGAGGGCCGTCCCCTGCGCGTGTACTGCGGCTATGATCCCACGTCCACGGACCTGCACCTGGGCCACACCATCACCATGCGCAAGCTGCGCCAGTTCCAGGATTTGGGGCACGAGGTGACCTTCCTGATCGGGAGCTACACCGCGCTGGTGGGCGATCCCTCCGACAAGAACAAGGCCCGCCCGATCCTGACCCAGGAGCAGGTGGCCGCCAACGGCAGAACCTACTCGGACCAGGCCTTCCGCGTGCTCGACCCCGCCAGAACGAAGATCCGCGAGAACGGCGAGTGGCTGTCCAAGCTGACGCTGGTGGACTTGATCCGCCTGGGACAGAATTTCACCGTCCAGCAATTCCTGGCGCGCGAGAATTTCGCCAACCGCCTTGAGAAGGGCGAGCCGATCTACCTGCACGAGACCTTCTACGCGCTGATGCAGGGCTACGACGCGGCCGCCATGGAAACCGACATCCAGGTCGGCGGGACGGACCAGTTGTTCAACATCATCGTGGCGGGACGCAAGCTGCAGGAGGCCCTCGGCCAAAAGCCGCTGGTGGGCGTCATCTGCGGCATCCTGCCCGGCACCGACGGCGTCCAGCGCATGTCCAAGTCGATGGGCAACATCGTGCCGATCACGTCCACGGCGGACGATATGTACGGCAAGGTCATGTCCGTGCCCGATGCGGCCATGAGCAAGTACTACCGCCTGGTGACGCGCTTCTCGCCGCAGGAGATCGATGAGGTCGAGAAGGCGGTGGCATCCGCTGCGATGCACCCGCGCGACGCGAAGATGAAACTGGCGCGCGAGATCACCAGCATCTTCTATGGCGAGACGGCTGCCGATTCCGCGCAGGAAAATTTTGTCAAGATGTTCCAGCAAAAGGAAGTGCCCGATGAAATGCCCGAGTACAGCCTCAAGGCGGGCGAGACCGTGCTGGATGTGATCCTGGCGGCGGGGCTGGCGGAGAGCAAGAGCAAGGCGCGCGGCCTGATCGACCAGAAGGGCGTCCGCCTGGACGGTGAGACGCTGGAGCGCGGCGATGCTCCCTTCCCGCATCCTGGCGTGCTGCAAGTTGGCAAGCGGCGCTTCCTGCGCGTCGTGTAGGCGCGCCTAATTCGGGAACGATTACCACTGCACCAATAAAAGGGATGGCCGCACGGCCATCCCTTTTTCATTCCCTGGCTTGTTGATCGATCAACCCGCATCCCCCAGGTAAAGTCGCTATTCATCCTCTTCGAGCATTCTAAGGAACTCGCTTACGATGGCAGGGTCGAAGTGGGTGCCTGATTCGGCCAGCAGGTACTTGGATACCTTATCCTTCGGCCAGGCTTCGCGGTAGGGACGGTCGTAGAGCAGCGCGTCGTAAACGTCCACCACGGCAAAGATGCGCGCCGCCACGGGGATGTTCTCGCCCTTCAACCCGCGCGGATAGCCCTCACCGTTCCAAAACTCGTGGTGGGCATAGGGGATGTCCAATGCCGGGCGCAGGTATGGAATGGGATAGAGCAAGTCGTAGGCATATTTTGGATGCTGGCGCATCTCGGCCCATTCGTCCAGGGTGAGCGGTCCCGTCTTTTTGAGGATATGGTCGGGCACGGCCATCTTGCCGATGTCGTGCAGGAGCACGCCGCGGCGGATGTGGATGAGAGCCGTTTCGGGGATGCCCAGTCGGCGGGACAGGCGCACGGTCAGTTCGGTGACCCGCAGGGTGTGACCCTGTGTTTCCTTGTCGCGCAATTCGAGCGCCCGGCCCCAGCCTTCGAGGGTGGTGTCATACGCCAGGGCCAGTTCCTGGTTGGTGCGCTGGAGGTTTTCGAACAGTTGCGAATTGTCGATGGCAATGGCTGCCTGCCCGGCGATGGTGTGGAAGAAATCCACCCAGTTGGACTGCGGCATGAAGGGTTGGCGCAGGTAGACTTCGAGCAGGCCTTTGACGTGTCCCTTGCTGGTCAACGGGGTGGCAAAATAACTGACGAAATTTTCCCCGACCGCCAATTCCTTGCGGTGGTGATTGATTTCGCCCGCAATATTTTCCACGAAGATGTCCCTGCGTTCGAGCAGGGCCTGGTTGAGCAGGCGATTGTTGATGCGCATGGAAGCCTGGATGGAACTGGATCGACGGAAGCCCAGGCTGGCGATGTGGTTGAGGGTGCGCATGTCAGCGTTGTAGGTCAGGATGGTGGCGGCATCCACGTTGAGCTGTGACAGGGTGTGGTCCAACAGGATGCTGAGCGTCGTGTGCAGGTCGAAGCTGGATGCGATGGCGGTATCCACGTCGCGCAGGGCCGTCAGGCGCCTGACCTGTTCCTCGCTTTGATCATACAACTGGGCGCGATGGATGGCGCTGCCCGCGATTTCCGCCAGGGTGATCAGCAGTTGCGCCTGGTGATGTTCCACCTTGCGCGGCTGGGGCACGGCCACGATCACAGCGCCGATGGTCTGGGACGTGGTGCGGATCGGCACGGCAATGCCGCCCCAGCCTTCCCCTTTCTGGTCGGCAAGCACAGGATGCGTGTACGGATCCTTGGGGAAATCCTGGATCAGATGCACTTCCCCGGTCTGATAAACGTGCCCGACGATGGACTCGTGCGGGTGCAGGGATTTGATGTCGATTTCATTTTGCCAGCCGCTTGCAATCACCCGGTCGAGCATGTAGGTTCTGGGGTTGTACAACCAGATGGAGGCCGCATCCGTTTCCATGCTTCTCAGGATTTCCTTCATCAGGGTCGGCAGCATGCGGTTGGGATCCTGTGTGGAGCGCAGGGCGAAGGAAACGCGGCTGACGACTTCCAGCTCGCTCAGACGACGGCGCGTTTCTTCGTACAGGCGGGCGTTGTCGATGGCGATGGCGGCCTGGGAGGCGAAGGTCTGGGCCAGCTCGGCGGCGTTCTCGTCGAAATTGCCGGTCTTGTCGCTGTCGAGGGTGATGTAGCCGACGATGCTCCCGTGGGTGATGAGCGGCACTCCCATCCAGCCACGCACATCCTCGGCAATCCATTTTTCGAAGCGCGGGTCGACCTGCGCATCGTACAGGATGATGGGTTGATTGCTTTCGTTCATGGCAAGGAAGAGCCGATTATCGGCCGGAAAGACGCGCTGGAGCGCAGCTTCGGGATCGGAAAGTCCCTGGGTGGCGGCGATCTTCACCGTTTCATTTTCGAGCAGGAACATCGTCGCGCTGTGATAGGGCACCACCTGCTGCAGGGCGATCAGGATGGTTTCCAGCACCTGGCGGGCATCCAGGGTCGATGTGATGGCCGAGGCGGCCAGGCGCATGTTCTCGGCCTCCTGCCTGCGCTGCTGCTCCAGCTCGAACAGGCGCGCGTTCCCGATGGCATTGGCGGCGTTGGTCGCGATGGCCAGGCCCAGTTCCTCGTCTTCCTTTGTGAAGCGGGCATCCAGGCTGCTGTCGAGGGTGACAATGCCGATGATCTCGCCCTTGAAGAGGATGGGAATTCCCATGAACGAACAGATATTGCTGATGCCCGGGATCCAGCGGTAGTTGTCGTTGTTCTTTACGTTGTCGAGACGGATGGGCTGCTTGCTGGTGATGATCCTGGCGTTGAGTGGAAAGTCATCAACCAGGAGGGTGTTGCCGGGTTTGATCACCCGGGTCTCGAAACCGATGGCGGCGGAAATGCGCAGGCGATCCTCCTTGAGGATCTGGATCGTCCCGGAGTCGCAGGGGATCAATTTGATGATGCGACTGAGGATGTTTTGGTTGACCACATCGAGATCGAGGGAGGAGGCGGCCAGGGTCATCAGGTCGAGCATCGAGGCTTCGCGGAGGCGCTGATTTTGTTCGGCGGCGAACAGGCGCGCGTTCTCGATGGCAATCGCCGCCTGGATGGCGAAGGTCTCGACCAGGTGGGCATGCTCCGCGGTGTAAAAATCCTTTTCCGAGTGGTCGACGGCCAACATGCCAATCACGTGGTCGCGCACGATGAGCGGGACGCCGAGCCAGGAATGGATGTGGGCGTGCGGCGGCTGGTGGAAGGGTCCAAAGTTGGAGGACGCATTTTTGAGCAGGTAGGGTCGTTTTTCCTGGATGACGACCGTGTTGGGATTGTCGCCTGGCACGGGGAAGTGCAATCCCTTCACCGCGGATGGGTCGGGCCAGCCTACCCCGCCCACGATTTCGAGGTATCCATCCCCGAGAATTTGCACCGAGGCGCTTTTGAACGGCACCACCTTGGAAAGCTGCTCCAGGATCACTTGGATGGCGGTTTCCTCATCAAGGGTGGATGCTACCGCGGTGGCGACCTCGCGCAGGGTTTCGGCCTCGTGCCGCCGCTGCTGTTCGGCCTCGAACAGACGGGCGTTCTCGATGGCAATGGCTGCCTGGTTTACGAAGGTTTGGAGCAGGATGGACTGTTCCTCGGTGAAGGCCCCGGGGGTGCTGCTGTCGAGGTGGACGAATCCGATCACCTGATCCTTGACCACCAGGGGCAGGCCAATCCAACCGTGAATGTATTCGGAGCCTTCCCATTTATCGAAGGAGGCGTCGTTTTGCGCATCCTCGAGGATCAGGGGACAGCGGTTTGTGTAAATCCATCTCCATTTGTCTGAGAGAGGAAAAAGGCTGCCAATGGCGGCCAGCCCGGGCGGCAGGTTCTTCGTCGCCGCCACTTTCACAGAATCTCCATCCAGGATGAAGATGGAGGCGCTGTCGAACGGAGTGAACCTGGCCAGCATGTCAAAGGTGACTTCGAACAGCTCCGCGAGGTCGAGGGACCTGTTCAGGCTGGCGGTGGCTTCCAGCAGGTTTTCGGCGTCGCGCGCCCTGCGGCGTTCGGTATCGAACAATTTGAATTTGTCGATGGCGGTCCCCAAGCCGCCTGCGACCGTGTTGATCAGCCGCTCGTCTGTTTCACTGAAGGCTGAAGCGGTTTTGCTTTCGATATTGATGACGCCGACCACCTGTCCCCCGGAGGTGATCGGGACGCACAGTTCGGACTGGATATCCGGCGCGATCGCAACGTATTCGAAAATGTGTTTCACGTTGTCCAGGCGCACGGGTTGGCCGGTCAGGGCAACCTTGCCCACCACGCCCTGTTCGATCTGCATGGGTTCATTCGATGCCGAATGGGCGCTCTCGATGTAGGAGGGGTGCGGCTCGATCAGCCTGCCATTTTTGCTGACCAGCAGGATGCCGCAATTGTCCGCTTTCAGGTTCTCGTGGATGATCGCGGTGATGCGCTGGATCAACTCGTCCGCGTTGGCCGCAGTGGAACTGGCCAGCGCGACGGCGTGCAGCATGATCAACTCACTCAACTGCTTTTTCTCCGCCTCGCCAGATTGCTCCCTTTGGATGGCTGCGCTGATGATGCTGGCGGCCGTATGCAGGGCTTCGTTTTCGCTCTCGCTCCACACGCGCTCCGCGACACAATCATCCAGCCCAATGAAGCCCCACCAATCCTGACCAATCATGATGGGCATGCAAATGATGGAAAGGATGCCCTGCCTTACGAATTCGGTTTTTTCCCCATCCGGCAGATCCCTGACGACGCCATACACCGGCCTGCCGCTTTCGATCAAACCCACCCAGCGTCCCAGGCCATTCTCGACCATGTCGAATCCTTGCATGGAGACATCGCCCTGGAAGGATGTGATTCCCGCCGCGCACCATTCGTAACGCTGCCTGACCACACTGTGCGCAGACTCGTCATCCAATTTTTGGAAAATGTAAACGCGGCTGGCCTGGGCGGCGTTTCCCATTTTTTCGAGGATGGCCGAAATGGCGCTGGTCCAGTATGGCGACTTGAGGAATTGGTCGGCGGCGAAGGCAATCGCATTCAGGATGGCTTCCTTGCGGCGCAGGTCATCCTGGGCTTTTTTCTGCTCGGTAATATCATGGAACATGGACAGGATGCAGTCCTGCCCGTCCAGGTTGATCAACTCGTAGAAAATGAGCGTGTCGCGCCGGATGCCCCGGGAGGTGGTGAAACTTCCCTCGACGCCGCGCAGGGATTTACTTTCCCGAAGGCGGCGAACCAGCCTTCTCCTGCCTTTTTCATTTTTCCAGATGTTCAATTCGACGGCCGTGTGGCCGATGGCGTTTTCGGGCGTCAGGCCAAATAAATTCCAATAAGCCTGGTTGGCGTCGATGAATCTGCCCTCTGCCAGGGTGGTGATGCAGATCGCGATGGAACTGGATTCGAACACCTTGCTGAAGCGTTCCTCGCTTTGGCGGATGGCTTCTTCAGCCTGGCGCTGTTTGGTCGTGTCCAGAAAAACGCCCTGGTAGTAGAGCGGCTTTCCATCCGTGCTGTAAAGCGGGGCGGTTTGATCGTACACCCAGATGACCTGCCCGTCGCGGCGGATGAGCCGATACTCGCGGCCGAAGGGTTCATGGGTTTCATACATGTGACGTTCCGCCTGCACGACCGCCTCGCGGTCCTCCGGATGAATGGAGTTCACCCACAAGTTTTCGTCGGCCGTCCACTCAGCGGGCGTGTACCCGGTCAGAGTCTGGATTTGCGGGCTGACGTAGAGCGTGGATGTATCCTCGGCGGAATCGATGTACACCACGGCGGGCAGGTGCTCCACCAGGTTTCTGTAGCGGGCCTCGGCGGACCGCAGGGCCTCCTCCACTTTTTTGCGCTCGGTAATATCCTCGGCGAAGGCGATCAGCACGTTTTTCCCAAAGTAGGTTCCGCGGGCAACCCGTACATTTTTGGGAAAGATTTCGCCGTTCCTTCTTTGTCCCCAAAATTCGAATTGCTGCGCCTCCCCCTTGAAGGCAAGCTCGATTTTTTTGCCGACTTCCTCCAAATCGTTTTTCCCCGGGGCAGACACATCCAAGGGAGATTTCCCGATCAACTCCTCGCGGCTGTATCCGTACATTTTGACGGCGCCCTCGTTCACGTCGAGGAAGAAGCCATTGACATCCTGGATGTAGATGGCATCGGCGACCGTATTGAACAGCCCGCGATAGGATTCCTCGCTTTTTGTAAGCAATTCCTGCGCTTTCTTCTGGGCTGTGATATCCATCAACAGGCCCTGCCAGTACTGCGGTTTTTCGTTCTCGTCGAATATCACCACCGCCTGGTCGCGCAGCCAGATGAGACTTCCATCTTTTTTGAAGGCTCTATACTCCATTTGGTACGGTTCGAGGGTTTCGTCTGTGCGCTGATTCTCCAGTTCGATGGCCTGGCGGTCTTCGGGGTGGATGGCCTCCCGCCAGATGCCCGGTTGCTGGATCAGTTCTTCGTGGGTATATCCCAAAATCGTTTCGATGCGGGGGCTTAGGTAGAGATGGTGATTTAACTCGCCGTAGGCCTCCCTGTAGACGGCCACGGGTAATTGTTCCACCAGCGCGCGATAGCGCTCCTCCGCCATGATCAACTCGGATTCGGCGTATTTTCTTTCCTGGATGTCTTCGCAAACCACGAACATGTTGATCTTGCCGCGCGCGTCAATGAAGGCGCGCGCGCTGCCCTCCACCCACAAGCTTTCATTGGCCCGCGTGATGACGCGAAACTCCAATTGGCGGATTTCATTCGATTTTTGGATGCATTCGATGGCGATGCGCAGGACGCTTTTGCGGTCGTGTCTGTGCGTGAAATCGATCGCGCGCCTGCCAACCAGCTCCTCGCTCGAATACCCCAGGCGCTGGCTGGTGGTTTGATTGACCGCGAGGATGACTCCATTGCGGTCCATGTTGAAGAGCATCAGTGGATTGTTGTCGTACAGCCCGCGAAAGCTCCACTCGCTTTCCAGCAGGGCCAGTTCCGCTTTTTTACGTTGGGTGATGTCCTGGAGGAAACCCTCGTAGTACAGGATCTCCCCGTCCATCCCCCTGACCACGCGGGCATTGGTCAATGTCCAGATCGTGCTTCCATCCTTGCGCAGGTTCTGGGCTTCGAAGTTTTCTACCGAACCGTGCTGGAGCAACTCCTCCACAAACCGTCGACGGTTTTCCTGGTTGGGATGTAGCTGGATGCTGAGGTCATTAATGAGAGCGATCATCTCCTGCGGGGATTCGTACCCGAAGATGTGCGCCATGGATGGGTTGACACTGCGAAAAACGCCCTGCGGGGTGGATTGAAAGAATCCCTCCGGGCTGTTTTCGAAAATATTACGGTATTCCTGTTCGGCGTGTTCGCGGGTTTGGGTTTCCTTGTGCAGCACATAATACAGGACGAGCGCGCTGGCAATGACAAAGAACCACCCCTTGGCTGTTTGAAGGCCGTTTGCCACCTGCGGGTCCTGTACGAGCAGATGAACGGCGTAATCTGTGGAAACGATCCATACTCCTCCGATGATGCAATAGAGGAGCGCCACAGACACGGGGAAGGCCGAACGCGGGTGACTCATGAAATCTTAATTTGGGCGTATTTGTATTATAGAGCGGATTTACTCAAATAGAAAAAGAGAATCATTTCAAATATTTTCCCTTCGGAAATGAAACGGAACCTGGGCGGGGGTGCTTTCCAGCGGGTTACGGGGATTCGAGCCCTGGATGAGAAATGGACTGGCTTCTTGATGAGTGTAATGGAGGTTATCGAATTGGAAGGAATACTCGAGGATGGAGGAGAGTTCATATTTTAGCATTTATTTGATTATATAACTCAAATTTATCTCAAATAATTTCAAATAAAACTCTAAATATCAAAAAGATTTGAAAGAGTAAAGTAAAGCTATCCAAAGCAAAGGCCCCTTCCACCGGGAAGATACCGATTTGGCGCCAACATGAGTATGGAGAATGCTTGCGAATGGAAAAATGGTATGTTGCTCATAGCAAACCCAGGCATGAAGAAATTCTCTGGAAACAATATTGTATACGGAATCTCGAATCGTATTATCCGTGTATCAAGGTGAATCCAGTCAATCCGCGCGCCAAAAAAGTGCAGCCCTACTTTCCGGGGTACTTGTTCGTTCATGCTGACTTGGAACGGGTCGGCATCTCCTGCCTTGAATGGATCCCGGGCGCGGCGGGCCTTGTCTCCTTTGGCGATGAGCCTGCGTTTATCCCAGACAGCCTGATTTATGCGATCAGGCAGCGGGTGGATGCGCTCGTGGCGGCCACCGGGCAGAAAACCATATCCCTGCAAAAAGGCGACAATATCGTAATTCATGAAGGCATCTTCATGGATTATGAAGGGATATTCGATATCTACCTTTCCGGCGCGGAGCGTGTGCGCGTGCTTTTGTCGCTGATCGGAAATCGTCAAATCCCTGTTGAATTGTCTGTGGCAAGCATTCATCGCGTAAATTAAAACCAACAGGCGCTGTCCGGGGGGACATGAATTGATACTCCATCAGGAACACGAGAACTGACCATCGTTGATTGTCAGATGGGCGGAGCAATTTCAGAACGAGGTTTCCATGTATCCTAAAAAACTGAGACTCGGTTTATTGCTTGATTCATTCAGCGTTCCCGCCTGGGTGCAAAATACGATTCAGCGGATTGCGAATGGGAAGTCGGGCGAGTTTTCATTGGTTGTTCTGAATGGCTGCGCCGGCCGGCCCCGCCGGGCATCGACCCCCAACACATTCGTCTACTCCGTTTTCAACCGCATCGATGAGAAATTATTTACCAAGGCGCCGGACCCCTTCGCATCCAGGAATGTTGCGGATTTGTTGTCGAATGTTCCGGTGATCGAGGTGACGCCGCAATACAAAAAGGATGGCTGGCACCTTGACGAGGCGGATATCGAAACGATCAGAGAATATCATCTGGACATCCTGATCAAGTTCGGGTTCGATAATTTGCGATGCGAATTCCTGGATGCCTCGAAGTACGGGATCTGGTTTTATTACCACGGGGACGACAGGATCATGCGGGGCGGGCCGCCAGGTTTTTGGGAGGTGGTCGAAAACTGGTCGGAGACCAGTTCCGCCCTGTTCGCGCTGGGCGGGGCCTTTTTCCCCAATCGCGTTTTGTTCCGTTCCCATTTCGTAACCTATCCTTTTTCCCCGGCCCGTCACAGAAGTTATTATTTTTGGGCGCTCACCACCTTTTTACCCCGCCAGATCGACCTGCTCAACAATCTTGGCTGGGATGAGTATTGGAAGCAAACCGCGAAATTCAACACCGTGCCCCTGCGTGAGATCAAAGAGTCCAAAACGCCCTCGAATCGTTTGGCCCTGGTGGCCATATCCAAAATAATGATTCGTCTGATAAAGGAATTCGCCCATCGGATTCTCTATGCGGATCAATGGTCGCTGCTGTTCAGCCTGAACAAGGACATCCCCGAAAACTTCGATGAATTCAAGAAGATCATGCCGTCGAAGCGTCTGTTTTGGGCCGACCCGCACGTCGTCCAGTTGAAAGGGAAATACTACATCTTCATCGAGGAATTTGTGCAGGCCACGAACAGGGGGCACATCTCGGTCATCGAACTGGATGATAAGGGAAACTGGAAGGCGCCTGTAAAAGTCCTGGAGCGGGAGTATCACTTGTCCTATCCCTTTATCTTCGAGTGGCAGGATCGGTTCTACATGGTGCCCGAGTCGCGGGGCAACCGCACCATCGACCTGTATGAGTGTACCGATTTCCCCTACCAGTGGAATTTCAAGCGCTGTCTGATGGAACATGTGTCCGCCGTGGATACGACGCTGATCCATTATTCCAACAAATGGTGGCTCTTCACCGGCATGGCCGAAAATGAGGCTGCCGCACCCAACGTCGAATTGTTCCTGTTCTACAAGAATGATCTCTTCGAGGGGGAGTGGCAGGCGCATCCTCAAAACCCGATCATATCCGACGTCAAATGCGCCAGGCCGGCGGGCGGTTTGTTCATAAAAGGCGGCAAGCTGTTCCGCCCGTCACAGGATTGTTCGCGGGGATATGGATACGGGATCGACCTGAACGAGGTGGAGGTCCTGTCCGAATCGGAATATCGCGAACGCAGAATCCTGTCCATCCGCCCCGATTGGGACAAGAAAATCGTGGCGACCCACACCCTGGCCAATTGCGGGAATCTAATGGTGATCGATACCATGTCGTATGCCAGAAAAATGGGATTTTGAGACTCCAGGCAGTCTGCCAGACGGCAACCCATGAATGACAAAGTCGATCTTCATCTTCAGTCAAAACCCGCAATTGCGGAAGCGCAGCCCAGCGGGGGAAAAATCATCGCCGCCACCCTAGAAATTGTTGCCCAACTGTGCGGCCTGCTCGCGTTTCACAGGATCGATTATTGCCATTGGAAAAGCAACACCTTTCTGGATCGATCTGCGAGCGGGGAGAACGATCTCGACCTGCTGGTAAACCGCGTCGATGCAGCCCGTTTCACTGAAATTCTGTCCAGCCTTGGGTTCAAGGAAACCCTGGCTCCCGCCGAAGAGGAACTGCCCGGGGTGCGGAATTTTTACGGGGTCGACCTGACCACGGGAAAATGGGTTCACGTGCATGCGCACTATCAGTTGATCCTGGGCAATGATCTCTCCAAGAACTATCGCCTGCCCATCGAACGGGCTTACCTGGACTCCGCCACCCAGGGTGACCTGTTTCGCGTCCCTGCCCCTGAGTTTGAGTTTGCTGTCCTGGTGCTGCGCATGGTGCTGAAGCACTCGACCTGGGACGCGCTCCTCATGTGGCACGGCAGGCTATCGCCCTCTGAACGCTCCGAGTTGAACGACCTGGCGGCAAGGGTGACATCGTCGAAGATCGGGGCTGTGCTGCCTCATCTGCCGGGTCTGAGCCGGGATTTGTTCGATCTGTGCCTGTGGTCGCTCCAGTCTGGCTGTCCGCTTCGAGTGCGTATCGAGGCGGGCGAGAAATTGCAGGCGGCGCTGCGCAGCTGCGCGCGGCATCCCCACTGGCTGGATGTCGCCTTGAAGTTTTCGCGGCGAATCTGGCGGCCCATTCTGAAACGAGGATTTGGGTACGAGCCAAAAAGTCGTTTTGCCGGCGGCGGCTTGTTCATCGCCATTGTCGGCGGGGACGGGGCCGGCAAGACCACCGTGGTCGATGAAGTGTATCGCTGGTTGTCGGGGATTTTCGAAGTCAGGAAAGTCCACCTGGGGAAACCGGCCTGGTCATGGACGACTGTGGCCGTTCGGGGAATCTTGAAGCTTGGTACGCTGCTGCGGCTGTCCCGTTTTGAAGGTGACACCTACGAGGAAATGTCGCGGCCGCATGGCTATCCCTGGTTCATCCGCGCTGTTTGCACGGCCCGCGACCGTTATCTGACTTATCTTCGAGCGCGGCGGTTTTCCTCCAATGGCGGGCTGGTCCTGTGCGACCGCTACTCCTTGCCCGGTTTCATGAGCATGGACGGGCCGCAATGTGAGACTGCGCTGGCCAACCTGCCCCGGGTGAATGGGTTGTACAGATTCCTGGCGGGCAGGGAGCAGTCCTATTACGGACAAATCAAACCGCCCGACCTGACCATCGTTCTGAAAGTGGATCCTGAAATTGCCGTTCAGCGTAAAGCGGAAGAGACGGCGCTCTCGGTCAGGGCGCGTTCGGGCGAGGTGTGGAAGTTGAACTGGTCGACCATCTCTGCTTTCACGGTCGACGCGGCGGCCACCAGGGAGGAAGTCCTTTCACAGGTGAAAGCCCTGGTGTGGGCGCGGCTGTAGGGAGTTCCATTTCGAAGCGGTTATGTCCGCCAGGATTTCCGTCGGTATCGAGTTGTAGCCTGCCAAAAAACATGTCAACCCTCACGCGTCCCATGAAGTTCATCGCCGGCCTGCTGTCCGACAAGAGCCTGACCCGCAAGGCCTATTTAAATGCCCTGACCGTGGTGCTTGAATATGCGGCCAGCCTGGTGGTTGGATTCATCATCACGCCCCTGATGGTGGCCGGGCTGGGCAGTTACCTGTTTGGCATGTGGCAGATTTTGAATCGCCTGATCGGGTACATCAACCCCGTCAGCGGCCGCCCGGGCTTTGCCTTGAAGGCCACCCTGTCCAACCAACAGGGCTCCACCGACTACGATCAAAAAAGACGTTACGTGGGCAGCACGCTGGCCATTTGGGCCTTGTTTCTGCCGATCCTGATCGGCATCGGGGGGAGCGTCAGTTGGTTTGCGCCTTTTTGGGTCCACGCGCCATCGACCTACGTGTGGACCATCCGCGCCGTGGCGGGATTGCTCGTGTTGAACATGATCGTCAGCACGCTGTCGTCCATTCCCCAGGTGACCTTGCAGGGTGAAAACCTGGGCTACAAACGCATGGGCATGTCAGTGGTCCTCGTCCTGGCGGGCGGAAGTTTAACCTGGCTGGCCTTGTACCTGAAGCTGGGCATTGTCGGCGTTGCCGCAGCGGTGGTTACGTCGACCCTGATGACCGGGCTGTTCTATCTGTGGATCGTGCGCACCTATGCCCCCTGGTTCGGCGCGGCCAAGCCCAGCCTGGCCGATGCGCGTCAGATGTTGGGGCTGAGTTGGTGGTTCATGGGCTGGAACCTGGTCACGACCCTGCTGCTGGCCAGCGACGTGGTCGTGCTGGGATTGCTCAACTCGGTCGAGTCGGTCACCAATTATTCGTTGACCAAATATGTTCCCGAGATGCTGATCGGCGTCATCGTAATCGTCATTTTCGGGATCATGCCCGGCCTGGGCGGGATCATCGGCGCGGGGAATTTCGAAAAGGCCGTTCACCTGCGGGAGGAGATCAACTCATTCATCTGGCTGGTCGCGACCACGCTGGGCGCCTCCATCCTGATCTGGAACAGGACCTTTATCGGCTTGTGGGTGGGGACGGGACATTATTCGGGTTCACTTCCCAATCTGCTGATCGTCGCCGCGGCCATGCAGCTCGCGCTGATCCGCAGCGACGGCAATATCATCGACCTGACCCTGCGCCTCAGCAGGAAGGTGCTTTTGGGATTTCTCTCCGTGGCGATTTCGATTGCGGCGGCTGGCATTCTGGTCGGTTATTTTCGGATGAGTGTCGTGGGCTTGTGTCTTGGCATCATGGCCGGGCGGGTCATTCTCAGCATCGGTTATCCGATTCTGATCGGGCGTTCCCTGGGAATTCCCTGGCGCTCCCAATTGAGCCTCATGTACCGTCCCATGCTGGTGACCGCCCTGCTTTTTGCAGCGGGCGTTGGGGTGGATGCCTTTTTCTCCAGCGCGATTGAATCCTGGGCCGATGGCTGGCTGAGTTTTCTGCTTTCAGCAGGCGTGACGGGCATCCTGATGCTGGCGATTTCCTTCTTTGGCGGGCTGTCGACGCTTCAACGCAAAAGCATGCTGCGCAGGATGCAGGCGGTGCTTGCCACACCAGATGCCCCTGCCCGATTGAAATGAGCCGCGCCCGTGGAAGGATTGCTGATGGATACCGAATTCCCGAAGGTGGTGGAAATCGTCGGCCCGGCGGGGGCGGGGAAGACAACGCTTTGCCACGCGTTGGAGGCGCATAGCGCCAGGCTTCGTATCAGTAATTTTCCCGATGTGCGAAAAGCCGCCGCTGCTCCGTTCTTCGTGTGGAATGGACTTCAAATCTTTCCCGCCATTTTCAGCCTGGCGCGGCGTAACGGCAGAAAAATGACCCGACGGGAATTCGCCTGGTTGTCGATCCTGAACGGCTGGCCCGCGATCCTGCAAAAGGAATTGGAAAACGACAGGATCCATCTTCTGGATCAGGGCCCCATCTATTTATTGACAGAGGCCATCGAGTTCGGCCCCGAATATCTGAAAGGACGGGAAGCCCTGGCTCTGCGCCAAACCTTATATTCCCGCTGGGCGAACACACTGGATATGATCCTCTGGCTGGACGCCCCGGATGCCGACCTGTTGAAACGCATCCGCGAACGGGAAAAAGAACACGTGGTCAAGGATCGTACGGATGAAGCCACGGTCGAATTTCTGGCATGTTATCGCATAGCCTTCGAACGGATCATCTCCGACCTGGCCGCCCGCAGCGGGCGCCTGAAAATCCTGCGCTTTGACACAGGACAAAAATCCCTGGATGAAATGGTCAGCCAGCTTTTATTCGAATTCGGTCTCGCCTGATAAACCATCATGAAAACATCGAAGGAACGAGTTGCGATCTTTCTGCCCGGACTTTATGAGGGCGGGGCCGAGCGCGTCATGCTCAACCTGGCGAAGGAAATCTCCGCCCGCGGGTATGCCGTCGACCTGGTGCTGGCCCGCGCCGAGGGGGCCTACATAAACCAGGTGCCCGAGTCGGTCAGGCTCATCGACCTGAAGGCATCCCGCGTGATGACCAGTATGCCCGCCCTCGTCAAATATCTTCGCCGCGAGCGGCCGGCGGCGCTGCTTTCCTCGATGTTTGCCAATCTGACCGCCCTCTGGGCCAGACGTCTGTGCGGCCTGCCCCGCCGGCTTGTGATCACCGAGCACAACACGCTGGCTTCCGTGATCCACAATAAGAAGGATTGGCGTTGGCAGGTATACCCAAGATTGGCTGGCTGGTTTTACCCCTGGGCTGACGCGATCGTGGCGGTGTCGGCCGGCGTGGCCAATGACCTGACCCAGGTTGCCGGGATTTCCCAGGATCTCATTCAGGTCGTGTACAACCCGGTCGTCACGCCCGATCTGCAGAAAAAAGCGACCGCCCGCCTGGAGCATCCCTGGTTTGGGAATGGGAAGCCCCCGGTTCTCCTGGGTATTGGCCGCCTGACGGATCAAAAGGCCTTCGACCTGTTGATCCATACGTTTGCCCAGGTGCGAACCAATCGTCCCGCGCGTTTGCTGATCCTGGGGGAGGGGGAGGAGCGCCCCGTTCTCGAATCCCTGATCTCGCGGCTGGGCCTCGAAGAGGACGTCAGGCTGATGGGCTTTGTGCAGAACCCTTATCCGTATCTGGCGCAGGCTGCATTGTTCGTGCTCCCGTCCAGGTGGGAGGGCCTGCCGACCGTCCTGGTCGAGGCCTTATACGTGGGCGCGCCAATCGTCGCCACGGATTGCCCGGGCGGGTCAAGGGAAATATTGAAGGATGGGCAATACGGCAGGCTGGTGCCCGTCGACTCTCCGATCCTGTTGGCGCAGGCCATCGAAGAGGCCCTGGATCGTCACAGCGCCCGTCCCCCCAGGGAAAGCTGGGAGCCGTTCCAGTCGGATCGTGTGACGGATCGCTACATAAAATTGTTGTTGGGTGCCTGATCATGCGCAAACTTGCGTATTTGCTGTCGGTTCTGTTGGTTTTCATCATTCCCTGGGAGGATAGTGTCTCGGTGACGACCCTGGGATCGGTGGCCAAACTGATCGGCCTGGTCGTGGCTGGATTGTGGCTGGTTACGATCCTGCTCGAAGGGAAATTTCGGAAGCCCAGTCTTTTTCATATCCTGGTATTGCTTTTCTTTCTATGGAATGTCGTGAGCATTTTTTGGAGCTCGGACACGGACAGCACGCTTCAACGCATCAAAACCTACGGTCAGATTTACCTTCTCATGCTCGTATTCTGGGAATTGTTTCAGCAACCTGAAGATCTCATGGCCGGCCTCCAGGCATATATCTTTGGCGGGTATGTGCTTATCACCAGTTCGATCACCAATTACATCCAGGGCAATGCCGCCGTCGTGTACGAGGGACGCTACAGCGCCACGGGCGTGAATGCCGTCGACCTGGCCCTGATCCTGATGATTGGGCTGCCGATTGCCATGCAATTATTTTTTGTGGCCAAGCCGGGCAGGGTGGGCACCATTTTGAGATTGATCAACCTGGCTTACATTCCCCTGGCTGTTTTTTCGATTGTGCTCACCGGGAGTCGCACCTCGCTGATCGCGGTGATCCCGTTTGGCATTTACCTGGTGGTGACGCAGCAGATCAAATTCGACCGAAAGATGCTGGTCTTTGGCATCCTCCTGCTGGCCCTCCTGATGCTGTATCCATTCATCCCCCAATCGGTCACCGCCCGCCTGGGCACGCTGGGCGCTTCGATTGAATCCGCCGACCTTGGCGGCCGCGTGGAATTGTGGTGGAAGGCCATCCTGGTGCTGGAGGAGCAGCCCTTCACCGGCTCGGGCGGAGGGACCCTGGATGTGGTCATCGGTTCGGCGGCTCACAACACCTTTGTGTCGATTGCGGCGGAGACGGGCTTTATCGGATTTACCCTGTTCCTTGCCATTCTGGCCGTCGTTTTTATGCGCGCGCTGAACATCCCCAATGGAAACGCGGGTTTCTGGGTGGCTATTTTCCTGACCTGGGTTATCGGCGTTCTTTCGCTCTCCTGGGAATTCAGAAAGCTGACCTGGCTGTTGCTTAATTTTATTGTCATCGAGGGGAATTTCACCCGCGAGCAGTTGCATGCCAGGCGGGCCGTAACGAATACTTCCAGGGACATCGAACGCTTCCCGTCTCCTGCCAGCCCTGCGATCAAAACCGAGGCGCGCTGATGACGACCAAATCAGGGGTGGCTTCGACGCTGGGTTTTGTTTTAGCGGCCCTGCTCCTTTCGTCGAGTTGTTTGCCGATTGCGGAGTCTGTCGCAATTCCCACCCCCACGCGGATGAACACCCCCGTGACCGCTTCGCCCACTCCTGACCCTGAGCGGCTCCTCGCTTTCCCGGGGGCGGAGGGGTTCGGAGCTTTAACGGTGGGCGGCCGCGGCGGGAGGGTGATCGAGGTGACCACCCTGGACGACACCGGGCCCGGCTCCCTGCGGGACGCCGTCGAAGCGGAAGGACCGCGGATCATCGTCTTTCGCCTGGCGGGCACAATCGGGCTCGAATCCAGTTTGGTGATCTCCAGCCCGTACGTTACGATTGCCGGTCAGAGTTCCCCGGGCGCTGGCATTACCCTGCGCAGCCTGAACCCGGCCGTGGAGGCGATCCTTGAGATCGAGACGCATGATGTCGTCATCCGCTATCTTACGCTGCGCGCGGGTCCGCCGTCGGCGGGGGACGGGGTGATGATTTTGGCAACGGATGCTCATGACACCTACAACGTCGTCATCGACCACAACTCCATCAGTTGGGCGGTGAACCGCGACCTGGCGACCTGGTATGACGTTCACAACCTTTCCATTCAATGGAATATTTTTGCGGAAGGCTTGAATTGCAGCATCCACCCCAAGGGCTGCCACAGCAAGGGCGTGCTGCTCGGCGGTTATGCCAGCGATGAGAACAAGGATCAACCCGGCGCAGGCAACATCTCCTTTCACCATAATCTCATGGCCCACAACGGCGAGCGCAATCCGCTGGTCTCGACCAGCGGTGTGACCGATGTGGTGAACAACGTGGTCTACAATCCCTTTGGGTCATTCAGCCATGTGGACTTCCAGCACCAGTTGACCGTCATGCCCGTCAACTACATTGCGAATTATTTCAAACCCGGCGCGGATACGGACCCTGGGAAATATGGCGTCAACATTGCCAGCGAAGCCATCCTGGGAGCGCAAATCTTCGTTTTTGGAAATATCGGCCCGCAGCGGTTCGACGGCGCCCAGCCCGAGATCGACATCGTCGACCCGCAGGCCCGGCCCTTTGTGGTTTCCACGCCCATCCCCGTTCCGTTTATCACCACAACCTCCGCGCTCGAGGCCTACGACCAGGTTCTGGCGGGTGCGGGAGCCAATCTTGGCCTGGCCTGCGACGGCGCGTTCTTTTCACGCAGGGATGCCATCGACGCGCGCATCGTCAACGATGTGCGCAACGGCAGCGGTCGGATCATCGACGATCCCGCCGAGGTGGGCGGCTGGCTGACGATCCCGTCCTCCGATCCCTGCGCGGATGTGGACCAGGACGGGATGCCGGATCAATGGGAGGAACAATATGGCTTCGCTCCCGGCGATCCCACCACTGCCGCCGCCGATCACGATGGGGATGGATACACCAATATCGAGGAATTTCTTAACGGCACGAACCCGCTCGATTGAGAGACCAGACCATGCAAAAAGTGGATTTTGTCGGCAAATTACAGGTACAGGCGGCCAGCCAGGGCAGACGGCTGCTGATGGTTGGTCCCAAACCGCCTCCCATCGGCGGGTCGCCGTTGACGGTGCAGGCCATGCTCGGGGAGTTTGCGCATTATCCGACCCTTGAGGTGGTCCTGATCAACACTTCGCCCACGCTGGATGTCAGGAAAGAGATGTCGGGTTTTAAATTCGAAAAGATCAAGCGCTCCCTGTACATCCTTCCAAAATACCTTCGTGAAATTTCACGGTGCGATGCGGTGTTGGTGTTTGCGAATGATCTGTTTGCGCTCACCCTGGCGCCCATCTTGTGGTTCCTGGCCCGCATATACGGCAAACCCTATTTTCTCAAGCCGGTCGGCGCAGGCTTGGACCTGTTCATCAATGCGCAGATCAAGCCAATTCAGAAATACATGCTGTGGTTCCTGCGCGGCACGGATGGCATTCTGACTCAGACCCGATTGCTCGAAGAGGATCTGCGCAGGCTGGGTTGCGCCAATGCCCAATACCTGCCTGGCTGCAGGCCGCTGGCTTCCATTTCCCCGGCTCCCAAAACAGATTTTTCCGAACTTCACTTGATCTTCCTCGGCCATATTACGAGGCTCAAAGGTCCGCTCGTTTTGCTGGAGGCTCTCAAGCTCGTTTCGCGCATGTGCGATGAAAAGGTGACCTGTGATTTTTACGGTCCCATTCATGATGAAATCCATGACGAGTTCATGAACGGGATCGGGTCGAATCCCAATGCCCGTTATTGCGGCATGGCCGAGCCTGGGACGGGCCCGCAATTGATCGCGAACTATGATGCGCTTGTTTTGCCCACGTATTACGATACGGAGGGACACCCGGGCGTGTTGATCGAGGCCATGCACGCGGGCGTCCCGGCCATCAGCACGCAAATCCGCACCATTCCTGAGCTGATCAAGAACGGAGTCAATGGCCTACTGGTGCCGACGCAAAACAGCGATGCCCTGGCAGAGGCTATCCTGCTGCTGGCTGTAAATCCGACCTTAAGAAAAGAGCTGGGCCGCGCCAACCACCTGAAAGGCCGTGAATTTTGTGCGGATGCCGTGGTCGGGAAATTGCTGCAAATTATTTTCCCCGGGTCGCCCCTCCCCGCAAGGCAAAGCTGATGCGCATCCTCATCCTGGGACAATGTTATGCCCCCGAAAATGTCAGCGCGGCGGTCCTGATCACGGAACTGGCCACGGACCTGGCCCGGCGCGGTCATCAAGTCACGGTGGTGACGGGAGCGCCCAGCTACCCGTACGGCCGTGTCTTCAAGGGCTATCGCAACCGTTTTTATGCGGACGAGAGCCTGGACGGTGTGCGCGTCATTCGCACCTGGAGTTACATTTCGCCCTCCACGAGGATTCTGCCGCGTCTGCTGCATTACGGGACCTACAGCGTGACCGCCTTCCACGGCGGACTTTTGGCCGGCCGCCCCGATGTGATCCTGAGCTATTCGCCTCCGCTGCCCCTTGGACTTACAGCCTGGCTGCTCAGCCGCATTTGGCGCGCCCCCTGGGTGCTTCAGCTCGAAGACCTGTACCCCGATGCGGCCATTGCCGCCGGTGTGATGACCAACCAGCGCGTCATCGGCTTCTTCCGCGCGATCGAACTGTTTCAGTACAAACATTCGCAGCGTATATCCGTCATTTCGGAAAACTTCCGAAGGAACCTGTTGGGCAAGGGCGTTCCCGATTCGAAAATAAAAGTCATCCCGATCTGGGCCGACCCGGATGCGGTGCATCCGATGCAGAAGGAAAACGGGTTTCGACAGAAATGCGGTCTCAACGATAAGTTCGTGGTCATGTATGCGGGCAATATCGGTTTAACCTCCTGCCTCGAAGATGTCCTGCACGCCGCCGTAATTCTAAAAGAAAGAAACGATATTCAATTTGTGATTGTTGGGGAAGGGGTCAAGAAAGATACGCTCATTGCAGAAATGCAGGAACGGCGCCTGACCAATATTCAATTCCTTCCCTACCAGCCGCGTGAACTTTTCGCGGAGATGCTCGCAGCATCCGACATCAATCTTGTGACGCTTAATGCCGGCGCGGCGCTTTCCTCGCTGCCGAGCAAGATCTTCAACGTGATGGCCAGCGCGCGGCCGGTGTTGGCCGTGACTCCGCCTGGAAGTGATGTGATGCAGATCGTCGAGGCGGCAGGCTGCGGCTGGAATGTCCCGCCCGAGTCGCCGGAGAAACTGGCGGCCGCCATCCTGCACCTGAAGGCCCAGGAGCCCCAATTAATCCAAATGGGACGCAATGGGCGCTCCTGCCTCGAAAAGAATTATGCCCGCTCCCATTGCATCGATGAATACGAAACGCTTTTCACGTCTCTCTGCACAACCGTTCGTTAAGCCATGTACACAGGAGGTATCATGAACGCCGAGAATTTTGCAGAATGGATGCGCCGTCAGGGGCACCAGGTCTACCGCACTGCCAGCAGTTACTGGTACGAAGCCGGGCCGCGCGTGTTCCAGGCATTTCCATACCACTGGGTGATCCGCCCGGAGGAAAATGAAATTCGCGACCTGATGCTGAATCATGGCATTGTGGCCGTGCGATATTCCGCGCCGCTCAACTTTTATGGGGGCAAAGCCAGTTATCACGTCGTGCTGCAAAAGCCCTATCACATGGACATGCTCAAGTCGCAGACCAGGAACGGCATCAAGCGCGGGCTGGCTCATTTCTGCGTGGAGCAGATTTCGTTCGAGCGGTTGGCCACCGAAGGCTGGGACTTGCAGCGGGATACGCTGGCGCGTCAGGACCGTCTCCGCAGCATGACCCAAACCGAATGGGAAGGCATTTGCCGCGCCGCCGACGGCCTGCCCGGCTTCGAAGCCTGGGCGGGGATCGAGCAGGGGGAACTGGCGGGCGCGCTGATCATCTGCCGCATCGACGATGTGTTCAATGTGCCGTATGCGCTCAGCCACAGCCGCTTCCTGTGCAATCACGTCAACAACGCGGTTTTTTATGCGGCCACCTGTAACATGCTCGAACGCCCGGGTGTGAACCAGATTTTCTACACCGTGCAGTCGCTGGATGCGCCGGCCAACGTGGACGAGTTCAAGTTCCGCATGGGACTGAAGCCCAGGGCCGTGCGCCAATGCGTGGACTTTCATCCGCTGCTGGAGCCGCTGGAAAACCCGACGATCCTGGCGTGGTCGCAGAAACTGTTGAAGCGCGACCCGTCCAACCCGATGCTGGCCAAGACCGAGGGCATGCTGCGCTTCCACGTGGATGGGACGCGCGCCCTGCCCGAACAGCCCTGGCCTGAGTGCCTGGAACGCAGGCGTTACCCCAGGCTGGGACCCCAGGCGCGCGAGACCACCCGACAAACACAGCCCAATATCAGTTTGCAAGTGGGCTAAGGAGCAGGAATGTCGAACTTCGAAGGTTGTCAGCTCCCTGGCGTGCCAAAATTCTCAGACGGACCCGCCGAAGAAGTGGATCGCTCGCTGCTGAAACGGATCAAGCGTTCCCTGGCCGTGCCGTGGAATCGCTACGCCAAAAAATGGCTCAAGCAGGCCTATTACGCCTCGCTCCGTATGCGCGGAACATCTCCCCTGCAGTTTGCGGCGCAGGATTTTGCGCCCGCGCTCCCATTCTCGGAAGGCGACCTGGTCAGGGTGCGCTCCCGCGAGGAAATCCAGTCCACGCTCGACCCCTTCAAGGAATTGAAAGGCTGCGCGTTCCTGCCCGAGATGTACGAATATTGTGGAACCCGCCAGCGCGTGTTCAAGTCCATGCGGACTTTTATGGACGAACGCGATTACAAACTCAAGAAGGTGCGCGGTGTCATCCTGCTGGAGAACGTATTCTGCCACGGGGCGCCGACATTTGGCGCCTGTGACCGCTGCTGTCTCCTATTCTGGCGTGAGGAATGGCTCGAAAGGGTTTCCAGTTAGCCGGTTTGCTTCGGAAAGAGTTGAGGAAGAATGATCCGTGTTAAACAATCCAGGGCCGTGAGTGATTTGGATTTGAACACCAATGTATTCAGCGATGTAATGAGCCTGATGATCAAGCGCGCCTTCGATGTGGTGGCTGCATCGATTGGCTTGATCCTGCTTGCGCCGATCTTCCTGTTGATCGCCATCCTGATCAAACGGGATTCGCCGGGTCCCGTTTTCTATTGGGGGCCGCGCATTGGGCGAAACGGCAGGGTCTTTCAGATCCTTAAATTCCGCACGATGTACGAAACGCCGAAAAGCTACCTGGGCCTGCCCGTCACATGCAGGGAGGATGAGCGCATTACGTCCCTTGGAAAATGGCTGCGCGACACCAAGATCAACGAGCTGCCCCAACTCTGGAACGTGCTGATCGGCGAGATGAGCCTGGTCGGACCGCGGCCCGAGGACCCGGACATCTCCAAAACCTGGCCCCATAAAGTCGCTTGTGAACTGCTCTCCGTGCGGCCGGGCGTGACCAGCCCTGCCTCGATCCTGTATCGGGACGAGGAAAGCATGCTGCACGCCGGCGAGGTGATGCGGAAGTATCTGCACGAGTTGAGTCCGGACAAGATTCGGCTCGACCAGCTCTACGTGCATTACCGTTCCTTCTGGCTCGACCTCGATGTCATCCTGTGGACCGCCATCCTCCTGCTGCCCAGGATCAAGACCTATTCGCCGCCGGAGCAGCTCCTCTTCGTCGGGCCGGTGACGCGCCTGATGCAGCGCTACCTGGGCTGGTTTCTCTGGGATTTCCTGGTTGCGCTTTTGGCGATCAGCGCGACGGACGCCGTGATGGGCTGGTTCGCTCCTTTGGGCCTCGACCGGCTCATGCTCCTGAAGATGGCATTCTGGTACGCTGTCACCTTCGACCTGGCCGGACTCCTCGTGAATACGAATCGCATCAGTTGGACGAAGGCCACCTCATGGGAATCGGGCAGCCTCCTGCTGACCTGGCTGATTGTCACCGCGGTGGCCCTGGGACTACATGCCAATGTCTTCGGGTTGTCGGACGCGCGCACGGTGGGGGCGATCCTCGCCGCATCTCTTTTTTCGCTGGCCGGGTACACCTTCATCCGCTATCGACGGCGCTTTCTCCGGGGACTGGCCAGCCGCCTGGCGGCGCGTCGCCTGGATGCGCGGACGCCGCGCGAGCGCGTGTTGATTGTCGGCTCGGGGCGCACCGCCGAGCACATCGCCTGGTTGATGGGTCATCCGACCTACGCCCGAAAATTCCGCGTCGTCGGCTTCATCGAGGATGACCTGCTCTCGCAGGGCATGCAGATCTACGGCGCCAGGGTGATCGGCAGGGTGGCGGATGTCCCGAAAATTGCCAGGGAGCAGCATGCCGACCTGATCATTTTGGCCGACAGCCAGGCGGCCCTGCGAACCCACCAGGTGTTTCGCGACATGACCGTGTTCAGCCCGGCCAGGGTCGTCGTAGCACCGGACATCTTCGGCTCCTTGAGCAGCCTGGATGGCGCTTCGCAGGATCACAAATCCGCAGGCGGCGCGAACGATTTTCAATGTCAATATTGCCTGGCCCGTTCAGCCGCTCCCCAGCATCAGGCGCAGAACATCCCAAAGGAAGGAGGATGAATCATGAAAGCCGTCGTGTTGGCCGGGGGAAAAGGTGCCCGTCTTTCGCCTTACACCACCATCCTGCCCAAACCGTTGATGCCGATAGGCGACATGCCCATCCTGGAAGTCCTGCTGCACCAGATGCGGGATGCAGGCATCACCCAGGTCGTGCTGACCGTTGGACATCTGTCCGAATTGCTGCGCGCCTTCTTCAAGGACGGCAGCCATTTTGGATTGAATATCACCTACAGTTATGAGGAACATCCACTGGGGACGGCCGGTCCGATTGCCCTAGTCGGCGGCCTGGACGATACCTTCCTGGTTACGAATGGGGATGTGCTGACCACCCTGAATTTGCGCAACCTGATCGAATTTCACAAGCAGCAGCACGCCATTGCCACCATTGCCGCCCACCACAGACAAACGAAGATCGATCTGGGCGTGATCGAGCACGACGGGGATCAACGGGTCACGGGCTATATCGAAAAGCCCATCTACGATTTTCTGGTAAGCATGGGGATTTATGTTTTCGAGCCTTCAGTGCTGGCGTACATCGAGCAGAACCAGTACCTGGATTTTCCCGACCTGGTCAGGAAGTTGATCGCCGCCGGGGAAAAGGTGGTTGGATACGAGTTCAATGGCTATTGGGAGGATCTCGGGCGTCCCGACGATTATGCGCGCGCCTCGAAGGATTTCGAGGAGATGCATGCCCAATTCCTGCCCAATCATCGAGGAGATTGAATCATGGACTGGAAAATTCCACTTTCCGATATCGACTTTGGCCCGGAAGAAATGCTCGCCGTGCAGAATGTCCTGCAAAGCAAGTGGCTGACCATGGGCGCGGCCACCGAAGCCTTCGAGCAGGCCTTCGCGGCGTATATCGGTTCGAAGTATGCCATTGCGGTGACCAACGCCACAGCGGCGCTGCACCTTGCCTGCGTGGTGGCAGGCCTGGGCCCGGGGGATGAGGCGATTGTCCCTTCGCTGACCTTTGTCGCCACAGCCAACGCCGTCCGCTATACGGGCGCGCTTCCCGTTTTTGCCGACATTGTCGGCGAACAGGATTTGAACATTTCATACCATGCCATCGAGCGGGCCATCACCGAACGGACGCGCGCCATCCTGGTGATGCATTATGGCGGTTACGCCTGCGACATGCCCAGCATCATGGAATTGGCCCGCGAGCGCGGCCTGAAGGTGATCGAGGATGCGGCCCACGCGCCCGGTTCGGAATTGGGCGGCCGCAAGCTGGGAACCTGGGGCGATATCGGCTGCTTCAGCTTTTTCTCGAACAAGAACATGACCACCGGCGAAGGCGGGATGATCGTCACGGACAACGAGATGTTCGCCCAGCGGCTGCGCCTGCTGCGTTCACATGGGATGACCACCCTCACCTGGGATCGCCACAAGGGACACGCCTGGAGTTATGACGTTGTCGACCTGGGCTACAACTATCGCATCGATGAGATCCGTTCCGCGCTGGGACGGGTCCAGCTTGGAAAGTTGCCCGTCAACAACGAGCGCCGCCGCCGCCTCACCCAGATCTACCGCGACACGCTGCGCGAACTGGTCCCGCAGGTGAGCGTGCCGTTCGAGAAGCATCCCGGCATTTCCGCCGCTCATCTGATGCCCATCCTGCTGCCGGCCGGCATGGGACGCTCCTACTTTATGGAGCTTATGAAAGCGCGGGGTATCCAGACCAGTATTCACTATCCGCCCATTCATACGTTTGCGGCCTATCGCGGCAAGGGCAGACAGTACCTGCCCAACACGATTGACATCGCCGCGCGCGAGATCACCCTGCCGCTATATGCGGGCATGACCGATGAGGACGTTTACAACATCGTGAGAACCATGGCGCGGGCGCTGGTTTTCGTGTGATCCTGCATCGACGATTTTGCAGCCCAACCTTTCTCAACGGGGGAAACGGTTTGGATTTTGTCGACACCTGCCGCCAAGGAAAACCTTATGGAAATCAAACATCTCATTTCCCTGCTATGGAGAAATCTACTTTTCCTGATCCTGGGATTGCTCTTGGGCCTGGCCCTGGGGGTTCTCGTTGTAAGGATCGAGACGCCCGTTTACGAGGCCACCACCAAGATCCTGGTCAGCCGCACCCGCCAGCAAAGCAACGCGGACATGCTGCCGCTGAGCGATGAGCAGTTGGTGGCTATCAACCTCCAATTGGCGAAATCCCAGCCCGTTTTGGATGAGATCTCCGACCAGTTGGGCGGCAAAGTCGACGCGGATCGCATCGCGGTCAGTTCCATCCCCAACACGTTGATCGTCCAGATCAAGGTTCAGGACACCGACCCGGCCCGCGCGGCGAAGATCGCGAATCTGCTCGTTCACGTGCTGATCCAGCAGAACGAGTCCCTGCTCTCCGGGCGTTATGCGGCCTTCGAGGAAGCCATCACCTCGCAGATCGAGCAGGTGCAGGCGCAGATCGGGGATTTGCAGACCCAAATCAGCCAGATCAACGATACCAGCGTGCAGGAGCAGTTGGCCCAAGTCGACCAGCAGATCGGGCGGCTCAAGCTGGACATCTCCGTTCTCGAAAAGGAGATCGCCGCTTATCCGCTGGTGCCCACCGCCCTGGAGCGGATGGCGCAGGCCGAAAAGCAGGCGCAGCTGGATCAGCTCAATTCGTTGATGACTCTCTACCAGCAGATCCAAACCAACCTGACCTTTACCGGCAAGCCCGGGCAGGGCGGCGCGAGCCTGGAGAATCCACGCCTGGCGACCCTGCAATCCACCCTCGATCTCTACCAACAGATGCATTTGAGTTTGATTACCAATCAGGAAACGGTGCATCTGGCGCGCATGCAGAGCCGCCAGAACGTCGTGCAGATCGTGTCTGCAGTTCCGCTCCAGAAGCCCGTGCGGCCGATCCCGATCCTCTACATCCTGTTGGGCGCGGTCGTGGGGTTGTCACTGGCAGTCACCCTCGTCCTAGTGGTCGACCACTTCGATGATTCCCTGCGGACGCCTTCCCAGGTCGAGGAACGGCTTGGACTGTCGGTTCTGGGGCAGGTTTATGACGCGCATCGCTCCCATAGGCTGGTTGCGCTGAACGATCCCTATTCAGCCGAGGCGGACGCCTTCCGCACCCTGGGCGCCAGCCTGGAGATGATCGGCCTGGAGCGGAACATCCGCACCCTGCTGGTGCTGAATGGCGGCCCCAGGGACGCCAGGACGACCATCGCCGCAAACCTGGCGATTGTGAACGCCCAGCAGGGCAAACAGGTCATCCTGGTGGACGGGGACATCAGGCACCCCCACCTGCACAGCCTGTTCAGGGTCGAGAATCAAAAAGGATTGGCGGATCTGCTGGACGGGCGCTGCGACGTCAAGGGCGCCTGTCGAACGCTGGCCGATATCAAGGGACTTTCCCTGATCCCCGGCGGTCTTTCGAAAAGGGATGCCGCCGCCTGGCTGGATTCGGAGAAGTGGGGACAGTTGTTGTTGGAACTGAAGCGCCAGGCCGAAATGGTCATCGTGGACAGCCCGGCTGCGGATGTGGCGGATGCCCAGATCCTGGCCGCCAGGATGAACGCGGTCCTGATGGTGATTCGCTCCGGTCACACCCGGCTCGAAGAAGCCAGGATCACCTTGAAAAAATTCCAGTTGATCGGCGCAAGGGTGGTGGGCGCCGTGCTCAACCAGGCTGGATCACGTCGGACATTAATAAGACAGCTTTTGTCTTTAATAAGAAAGAAAGGAAAAAAGGAGAATGCCTATGAGGCCCAAGGCGAAACCGAAGAATTGCCCGTTTCACCCATCTAATCGTTTGAGCGGCGCCGGCCTGGTTGTCTGCCAAACAGTTCACTACATACCTGTTTCAATCGGAGGGAAGAATGTCTAAGTTTGTTCGTTCATTGGGAAGGTTTTGGCGCACTACAAGCCACTCCACCCTATCCACCAGAATCAAAATGCTCCTGTTCGTCCTGGTGTTCGCCTGGTCGCTGGTGGGGATGAACCCCACCGCCGCCCAGGCTGCGGTCGCAACCTACTATGTTGACAACACCAACGCTTTGTGCAACGACCTGGGGGCCGGCAGCGAGGCCGTGCCGTATTGCAGCCTGACGAAGGCTGCGTCCATGGCCGGGCCGGGGGATACCGTGAGAGTCCTGCCCGGCGGCACCTATGCCGAGACGGTCTACCCTGCCAGCGGCACGGTGGGAAACCCTGTCACCTTCCATGCGGAAGCCGCCACTCCCACGAAGTCCGCAGCGACCATCACCGGATCCGTGCCCGGCTTTGGCAGCGCCTTTGCTGTTTCGGCCAGGACCTACGTGGTCATCGATGGTTTCAACATCACCGGGACGCACAACAAGGGCATCTACGTGGATGCCTCGGAACATATCACCATCTCGAATAACCACGTCAGTTATGCGGGTGACCCGGCGGATCCCTCCCTGCACGTTCAGGGTATCTACCTGAAGGGCACTACCTACTCCACGATCACCGGCAACACCACCGACCACAACACCTGCATCGGCATCCGCCTGGTCAATGGCAGTGATTACAACACCGTCAGCGACAATGTCTCCTTTGCCAATGCCTCAGTGGTGGTGAGCGATGCCGCCGGCATCGAATTGACCGGCGCCAGCCATAACACCATTATCAATAACATCACCTATGGCAATGAGGACAGCGGCATCAACCTGTACGTGAATTCCAGCGGTGTGGCCTCCACCTATAATGTGGTGGTTGGAAACCTGAGCTACGGCAACGGCGATCATGGCATCGACAACAACAACTCGCCCTACAACACCGTGATCGGCAACACCGTGCAGGGCAACGGCACGGTCGGCATCAACTTCGAGGGTGAGGTTACCCTGGGATCGCACCACGCGACGGTGGCCAACAACATCAGCGTTGGCAACGGTCTGACGCCTCCGTCAGGTTCCTTCGGCGGCAACCTGCGCGTCGATACGCCCTCCATCGTGGGGACGACCCTGGATTATGATCTCTTCGACCGCCAGGGAGCCTCAGTTCAAATCATTTGGAACAACGCCAGTTATACGTCGCTGGCGGCTTTCCGCGCGGCGGTGCCCAGCCAGGAAGTGCATGGCCTGGAGGGCAATCCGCGCTTCGTATCGCCGGTAACGCCCGTATTGCGAACGTCCGGAGTGGTCTTTGCCGCTTCGACCACGACAGGCGACTATCGCATCACGGACGGGTCCCCGGCGATTGACAGCGCCAATGCCGACGCTCCGTATGAGCCGTCCATCGACATCGAGGGCCACGCCCGCGTGGATGATCCCGCCACCGCCGACTCTGGCGCCGGCGCGCGCACCTACGATGACCGCGGCGCCTACGAATTCCAGCCCTCGGGTCTGGTGGCCCTGCCCGTCGTCAGCACCCAGGCCGTGACAACCATTGAAGTGGCCTCCGCCATCGGAAATGGCACCATCGTCTCCCTGGGCATTCCCGATCCGTACGAACATGGTGTGGTCTGGAGCACGTTGGCCAACCCAACCATTGCGGATAACAAGACTACCGAGGGCCCGCTTTCCGCGACGGGCGCTTTTACCAGCAGCATCGTGGGCCTGGCACCCAGCACGCTGTATCACGTTCGCGCGTATGCCACCAACACGACCGGCACCGCCTATGGCGAGGACGTCAGCTTCACGACCCTCTCCGCCTCGGGCAATACCGGCTTCATCTTCGCCAATGCGACGGTGTCCTCCAGCAGTGTTTCCAACCCGGACCGCGGTTGGACGTCCAACGACCAGTATGCCACTTTCAACAGCAGCGACTGGGCGGAATATGGCTTCCCGTCCCTCGGCATCCCGGCTGACGCCACCATTGACGGCATCCAGGTGGCTGTCGAAGGCCAGCGCAATGGGACGATGCAGAACCGCGATTTCACGGTCGCTTTGTGGAACACCTCGGCCTTGAACCCCGACGCCTACACAGCCAGCAAGACGGCTGGAATGTCGAACAACGACACGACCCCGATCCTCGGCACCGCGACCGACAAATGGGGCACCACCTGGACTCCGGCCGACTTCGCCGACGCCACCTTCAAGGTGAGGGTGGGTACCAGCGGTTCATGGGGCGATGCCGACCTGGATGCCATTTCGATCAAGGTCTACTACACCCTGCCGTATCGCAGAACCACCACCACCAGCGTGAACTGCGGCGCGGGTACTCCGACTACAACCTACGGGACTGGTATTTCGTGCGTTGCCACCGTCGTACGCTCGGGCGGCAGCAATACCCCGACCGGCAACGTGAACTGGGCGACGAATGGCAGCGGCAGTTTTGCCACCAGTCCTTGCACCCTCTCGGGCAGCGGCGGGACCGCCACCTGCTCCGTTACCTACACACCTTCCGCCGTTGGGACCGGTTCCCACCTGATCACGGCCAGCTACGCCGGTGACACGAACTTCTTCGCCAGCTCCGGGACGCAGACTGTCACGGTGGCTCCCAAGGCCGCCTCGGTGACGCCCGATATTGCAACCAAGGTTTATGGCGACGCCGATCCGATCCTGACCGGCACCCTGACCGGCTTCCTGCCGGCCGACGGCGTGACCGCCACCTACAGCCGCATCGCGGGTGAAACCGTCCTGGGCGGGCCGTATGCAATCAGCGCGACCCTGGCCCCGACTGAGGTTCTTGTCAACTACACCATCACCTACGCCACCGCCGACTTCACCATCACTCCCAAGGCCGCTTCGGTGACCCCGAACGCCGCCACAAAGGTTTATGGCGAAGCTGACCCAATCCTGACCGGTACGTTGGATGGATTCCTGCCTGCCGATGGTGTAACCGCCACGTACAGCCGTATTGCCGGTGAAACTGTCCTGGGCGGGCCGTACGCGATCAGCGCCACGCTCGACCCGGCGGCTGTGCTCTCCAACTACACCATCACCTACAACACCGCCGACTTTACCATCACCGCCAAGGCTGCTTCGGTGACGCCTGACGCCCTCAGCAAGGTCTACGGCGAGGCTGACCCGATCCTGACCGGTACGTTGGACGGCTTCCTGCCGGCCGACAGCGTGACCGCCACCTATGCACGTGTGGCTGGCGAAACCGTCCTGGGCGGACCGTACGCGATTAGCGCCACCCTGGCCCCGGCCGGTGTGCTCTCCAACTACACCGTCACCTACAACACCGCCGACTTCACCATCACCCTCAAGGCCGCTTCGGTCACCCCGAACGCCGCCGGCAAGGTGTACGGCGAACTCGACCCGACCTTGACTGGCACCCTGACTGGCTTCCTGCCGGCCGATGGCGTGACGGCTGTCTTCATCCGCGCCGCGGGCGAGACCGTCCTGGGCGGGCCGTATGCGATCAGCGCCGTGCTCGATCCGCTGGGCGTGCTTTCCAACTATGACATCACCTACAATACCGCCAACTTCACCATCACGCCCAAGGCCGCTTCAGTGACGCCTGACGCCCTCAGCAAGGTCTACGGCGAAGCCGACCCGACCCTGACCGGCGCCCTGACCGGCTTCCTGCCTGCGGATGGCGTCACTGCCACCTATGCGCGTGTCGCCGGCGAGACTGTTCTGGGCGGGCCGTACGCGATCAGCGCCACCCTGGCCCCGGACGGTGTTCTCTCCAATTATGCCCTCACCTACAACACCGCCAACTTCACCATCACTCCCAAGGCTGCCTCGGTGACGCCCGATGCCTTCAGCAAGGTGTACGGCGACGCCGACCCGACCCTGACCGGCACTCTGACCGGCTTCCTGCCGGCCGATGGCGTGACTGCCACCTATGCACGTGTGGCTGGCGAGACTGTCCTCGGTGGGCCGTACGCAATCAGCGCAGTGCTCGACCCGGCTGGCGTGCTGTCCAATTACGCCATTACTTACAACACCGCCGACTTCACCATCACCGCCAAGGCTGCTTCGGTGATCCCGGATGCCGCCAGCAAGGTGTATGGCGCGGCTGACCCGACCTTCAGCGGCACCCTGAGCGGCTTCCTGCCGGCCGATGGCGTCACTGCCACCTATGCGCGTGCCGCAGGCGAGACCGTCCTGGGCGGGCCGTACGCGATCAGCGCGGTGCTCGACCCGGCTGGCGTGCTCTCCAACTACGCCATCACCTACAATACCGCCGACTTCACCATCATCCCAAAAACCGCTTCGGTGACCCCGGATGCGGCCGGCAAGGTGTATGGCGATGCCGACCCGATTCTCACCGGCACCTTGACCGGCTTCCTGCCGGCCGATGGCGTAACTGCCACCTATGCACGTGTGGCTGGCGAGACCGTCCTCGGTGGGCCGTACACGATCAGCGCGGCGCTCGACCCGGCTGGCGTGCTGTCCAATTACACGATCACCTATAACACTGCCGACTTCACTATCACCCCAAAGAACGCTTCCGTGACGCCGACCGTTGCCGGCAAGGTCTATGGCGATGCCGACCCGACTCTTGACGGCACCCTGACCGGCTTCCTGCCCGCCGATGGCGTGACGGCTGCCTACAGCCGCGCCGCTGGCGAGAACGCTGGCGACTATCCCATCAGCGCCGTCCTCGCCCCGACGGGTGTGCTTTCCAACTACACCATCACCTACACCCCGGTCGACTTCACCATCGCCCCCAAGCCCGCCTCCGTGACACCCTCTGCCGCCGCCAAGACCTATGGCGCGACAGACCCGATCCTGGGCGGCGCCCTGAGCGGCTTCCTGCCTGCCGATGGCGTGACGGCCACCTACAGCCGCACTGCCGGTGAGAACGCTGGCGCGTATCCGATCAGCGCCACCCTGGCCCCGGCCGGTGTGCTCTCCAACTACGCCATCACCTACCACACCGCCGACTTCACCATCAACCCGGCCGCCCTGACCGTGACCGCGGTGACGGACAGCAAGGTCTACGATGGAACCATCGCATCCGACGGCGTGCCGACCATCACCTCCGGGGCATTGGTTGGCGACGATACCGCCGCATGGACGCAGACCTTCGATACCCGCCACGTCGCCTCGGGCAAGACCCTGACCCCGGCTGGCGCGATCAACGATGACAATGGCGGCAACAACTACATCGTCACCTTCGTCGCGGTGCATAACGGCTCGATCACCAAGCTGGGCATCACCGTCACAGCCGTGACCGACAGCAAGGTCTACGACGGGACGACCGCCTCCGCGGCCAAACCGACCGTCGCGCCTGCCCTGGTGGGCGGCGATACGGAAGGCTTCTCGCAGGCCTTTGCCGATAAGAATGCCGCCACCGGCAAGACGCTGACCCCCAGCGGTTCGGTCGACGATGGCAACGGCGGTCTGAACTACGACGTAACCTTCGTCTCGGTGAATACCGGCACGATCTCCAAGCTGGGCATCACCGTCACAGCCGTGACCGACAGCAAGGTCTACGACGGGACATCTGTCTCCGCTGCGGAACCGACCATCACGCCTGCCCTGGTGGGCGCCGATACGGAAGCCTTCTCCCAGGCCTTCGACACCCGCAACGTCGGCACCGGCAAGACGCTGACCGCGTCTGGCCTGGTCGACGACGGCAACGGCGGCAACAACTACCTCGTGTCCTTCGTTGCAGTGACGGATGGCGAGATCACCGTCCGCGCGATGGCGGTCACCGCCGCCAGCGATACCAAGGTCTACGACGGCAACGCCTCCTCGGCTGCCCTGCCGACCATTACTTCGGGCAGTCTGGCCGTGGGCGACACCGCCAACTGGACCCAATCCTTCAATGACAAGAACGCCGGTGTTGGCAAGGTTCTGACCCCGATCGGCTCCATCGATGATGGTAACGGCGGCGCGAACTACGATATTTCCTTCATCACCGCGCTTGGCGCCATCACGCCTGCCGATTTGCATGTCACGGCCAACAACAAGATCGTCTTCGTGGGCAGCCCCGACCCGCTCTTCGACTACTCGGTCAGCGGCTTCATCGCTCCCGATGACTTCATCGCCGCTCCCACCTGCTTGGTTGCCGATCCGCACACCGATGTTGGCACCTATCCAATCGTCTGCTCTGGCGGCGATGCGGGCTCGAACTACACCATTGTCTATCACAATGGCCTGTTCACCGTCACTGCCAAGATCATCCTGGACGTGACGGCTCCCAGCCCCAGCATCGTCTATGGCGGCGCGCTCCCGACCCTCACGCCCACCATCACCGGCTTCGTGTCTGACGATGATATTTCCGATCTGGATACGGCTCCGACCTGCACTGCGGGCGCTGGACCCTTCACGGTCGTTGGCAGCCCCTATCCCGTCACCTGTTCCGGCGGCGTGGATGACAAGTACGAATTCAACTATATCTCCGGCTTGCTGACAGTCGAACCCAAGGCTCTAACCATCACAGCCAACAATGCCAGCAAAACCTACGGAGATATTGCCACCTTCACCGGCGCGGAGTTTGTCGTTACCGGCTTGATCGGTTCCGACACGGTCAGCAGCGTGACCCTGACCAGCGACGGCGCGCCCGCCACGGCCGCAGTCGGCCCCTACACAATCGTTCCCAGCACGGCCCTCGGTACCGGCCTTGGTAACTACACCATCACCTACGCCAATGGCACCCTCACAGTCAACGCCAGGTCGCTGACCATCACGGCCAACAATGCCAGCAAGACCTATGGCGCGGTCAAGACCTTCGCCGGCACTGAGTTCACGGTGTTGGGCCTGGTCAATGCCGATGCCGTCGCCTCTGTGACGCTTACCAGCAATGGCGCGGCTGCCACAGCCAGCGTCGGGACCTACCCCATCGCGCCCAGCGCCGCCCTCGGCACGGGACTTGGCAACTACACCATCTCCTATGCCAACGGTACCCTGGCTGTGAACAAGGCTGCCCTGACCGTGACCGCGGTCAGCCAGACCAAGGCCTTTGGCGCTTCCGACCCGGCCTTCATCTTCACCCTGACCGGTTTGCAGAATGGCGAAACCGCTGCTGTGATCGACACCGCCCCGACCTGCGGCGTGTCTGTCGCGCACGGATCGCCAGGCACCTACCCGATCGTCTGCTCGGGCGGCCTGGACAACAACTATGACTTCACCACGTACGTCGATGGCATCCTGACGGTCTCCGGTGTCAACTCTGCGACCTTTGCTGACGTTCCCATGAGCCACTGGGCCTGGAAGTATGTGGAGTCGCTCTATGCCTTCAAGATCACCGGCGGATGCGGCGCCAGCCCGCTCATTTACTGCCCGGTCAAAGCAGTTACCCGCGACCAGATGGCCGTCTTCCTGTTGAAGGCCAAGCATGGCGCAGACTACAATCCCCCGGCAGTCGGAACCAGCACCGGCTTCAGTGACGTGCCCATCACGCATTGGGCCGCTGCCTGGATCAAGCAACTGGCCGCCGAAGGTGTGACCGGCGGCTGCGGTGGAGGCAAGTATTGCCCGGCCACCGTCGTCACCCGCGACCAGATGGCTGTCTTCCTGCTGCGCACCAAGTACGGCAATACCTATACACCGCCTCCTGTGGGAACCAGCACTGGTTTCAACGACGTGCCTGTGACCTATTGGGCTGCGGCGTGGATCAAACAACTGGCTGCCGAAGGTGTGACTGGTGGCTGCGGCGGCGGAAATTACTGCCCGTCCACCTCTGTCACCCGCGACCAGATGTCCGTCTTCCTCGTCAAGACCTTCGACCTGCCCACACCGTAACCCGCGAAGGATCTGACGACTCCAAACCGGGAGGATGGGTGATCCTGATCCTCCCACCAGAGTAAGAAACCATAACCGCCCTGGAATCAACTCCAGGGCGGTTATGTATTTTGGACAACCTGCGCAAAAAACATGTACCGCAACATTCATGTTGCGGATGTCATGTTGAGGTGTCAAGGGGATTCGCACCGTCCCCCCTGCGGGGAGACCCATGAGAGATAAAAAACGGCTCTCTGGTTTTGAGTGGGGTAAAACCCCTTGCCCACCACAGAGTACACGGAGAACATGGAGATTTTTAGAGGTTTTTCTCAGTGAACTCTGTGGTCTCTGTGGTGAAATGTTAGGTGCTCCACCAAATACCAATGAACCAAAAAAACGAGCCCATTGCTGGACTCGCTTTGAGGCGTCGAGGGGATTCGGACCCCTGATGAGGGTTTTGCAGACCCTTGCCTTACCACTTGGCCACGACGCCGATTAAAGAACAAGAGCGGGCGATGAGATTCGAACTCACGACCTTCTCCTTGGCAAGGAGACGTTCTACCACTGAACTACGCCCGCATGTCTTGGCCGTCTAACTGACCGAGAGTGCCGAGACCCAGGATCGAACTGGGGACACCGCGATTTTCAGTCGCGTGCTCTACCAACTGAGCTATCTCGGCCAGGTATTCTGTTGTTAAGCGTCCGTGATTTTACTAGCAGGGTTGGAGATTGTCAAGCAATTTTTGGAAATCAAAATGGGTTTCCCGTGGTTGCCTGCACTGGACGAAGCCCTTGACCCTGGCCTGCTTCCGCACTACAATCCCCGCCTGCGCTGAAAGGGACCCCATGTTCGAGACACTCACTGGAAGACTCAACCAACTGTTCGACCAACTCCGCAAACGTGGCAAGCTTAGCGAAGCGGATGTGGATGCCGCCATGCGCGAAGTGCGCCTCGCCCTGCTCGAGGCCGACGTACACTTCAGCGTGGTCAAGACCTTCATTGCCCGTGTGCGCGAGCGCGCCGTCGGGGCCGAGGTCTCGAAGGCGCTCAATCCCGGGCAGCAGGTTGTCAAGATCGTCAACGAGGAATTGATCGCCACTCTGGGCGAGCCTGCCCCGTTGAATCTCTCGGGGCCGAAGCCGCGCGTGGTCATGCTGGTCGGTTTGCAGGGTTCGGGCAAGACGACTGCCGCGGGCAAGCTGGCGCGGCTTCTGCGCTCGAAAGGGGAGCGCGTCCTGCTTGTGGCCGGCGATCCCTATCGTCCCGCGGCTGTCCAGCAGTTGCAGCAGTTGGGCGAACGGCTGGATGTCCCCGTCGAGGCGGACCTTTCCATCACGCCGCCCGAGCTTGCCAGGCGCGCCCTCGACAAGGCCGATAAGGGCGGGTTTGGCGTCATGATCGTGGACACGGCGGGTCGTTCCCAGTTGGATGCGGAGTTGATGTCCGAGCTGAAGGCCATCGCCGCGAAGGTCAATCCCGTGGAAATCCTGCTCGTGATCGACTCGATGATCGGCCAGGAGGCGCTGCCCATCGCGCAAGGTTTCCGCGATAACGTCAACATCACGGGCCTGATGCTGACCAAGATGGACGGCGACTCGCGCGGCGGCGCGGCCATCTCCATCCGCTCGGTGACGGGCGTGCCGATCAAGTTCATCGGTACAGGCGAAAAGCTCGACGCGCTCGAAAGTTACGACCCCTCGCGCCTATCCTCGCGCATCCTGGGCATGGGCGACATGATCGGCCTGATCGAAAAGGCCGAGGCCGCCTTCGACCAGGCTGCCTCGCAGAAAACCGCCGACCGCATGATGAAGGGCCAGTTTACGCTGGAGGACTTCCTTGACCAGATGCGCCAGATGAAAAAGATGGGCCCGCTGGCCCAGATCATGGATATGCTGCCGGGCCAGTTCGGCCAGGCCGCCCGCCAGGTTGACCCGAAGGATATCGAGAAGAATTTCAAGACCTCCGAGGCCATCATCAGTTCGATGACCTTGAAGGAACGCCGTGATCCCGAGATCCTGAACGCATCGCGTCGCCGCCGCATCGCGGCCGGTTCGGGCGTGGAAGTGCAGGAGGTCAACCGCCTCATCAAGCAGTTCCGCGAGGCGCAGAAGTTGATGAAGACCCTGCAAAAAACAGGCGGCAAAGGATTGGGCAGGTTGTTTGGGTAAATCAAAAGACGGTCATCGAAAGATGACCGTCTTTTTTTCATAGAATACCCGAGTGCGGTATAGCCCTGTTGCGGAGGGAAAATATTGGCGCCTTCCATCCTTTCTCCTTCCTGCATTCACACTCAATTCACAAGCGGCTCCTATACTCACGTTCATAGTTCACACAAAGGAGTGAAAAATGAACGGAAAAATTGTGTTACGAATCGTCTCAGCCCTGGTGCTGATCGCCGCCATCACAGGCATCGCCTTCTTTGCCTTCCAGGCCGGCGTGGCCAAGGGTTCGCCCGTCACCATCCAGGCGCCTTCGGGTGAGACCTCCCAGCAGATGCCATATTACGGAATGCCCTTCGGCTACCGCGGCTACCATCATGGCATGCCCTTTTGGGGCTTCGGCTGTTTCGGCATCCTCATCCCGTTGTTCCTGTTCTTCCTGGCCGTCAAGGCCTTCCGCATGATGTTGTGGGGTCCGCGCTGGAGTCACCGTATGCACGGTGGAAACGGTCCCTGGGGCCGTGGTGGCTGCGGAGAGGCTGGATTCCCGCCCATGTTCAATGAATGGCACAAGCGCGCTCACGGCGAACAGCCTGCCGAAGACAAGAAAGAATAATATAATGCAACGTAGTGGGGGCGGGGTTTCCCCGCCCCCACACAATACGATGAAAACCATCCTTGTAGTCGATGATGAACCCAAGATCACCCAGCTCGTGCGGGATTACCTCGAACGGGCTGGGTATGTCGTGCGTGTAGCCAGCGACGGACGCGCGGCGCTTTCTACGGCGCGCACCGAGAAGCCCGACCTGATCGTGCTCGACCTGGGCCTGCCGCACATGGACGGCCTCGACTTCACCCGTGAATTTCGCAAGACCTCCAACGCCCCGATCATCATGCTGACTGCGCGCACCGAGGAGACCGACAAACTGGTCGGCCTCGAACTGGGCGCGGACGATTACATGACCAAGCCGTTCAGCCCCAAGGAATTGGTGGCGCGCGTGCGTGTGGTGCTGCGGCGGGTGGAACATGCGGTGACGAATGCCGCGGATGTGATCCGTGCCGCCGATCTGACCCTCGACTTGCCGCGTCTGCGCGTGACGGCAGAAGGGCGGGGCATCGAGGAGTTGACTCCCACCGAGTTCGAACTGCTGGCCGCCCTGGCGCGCCAGCCTGGACGGGTGTTCACCCGCGCCCAACTGCTGGATGCCATCCACGGCGTGGCGTTCGAGTCCTATGAGCGCGCCATCGACGCGCATATCAAGAATATCCGCCGCAAGATCGAGATCAAAGCCAGCGAGCCGAAATACATCCTGACCGTCTACGGCGTCGGCTACAAATTCGCCGACCGTTGAGATTCCCAAGCCTCATGTCCTCCCATTCCCGCATCCCCCCGCACCGCCCGCCCTGGTGGCCCGAAAACGAAACCTGGCCGCCTGTCCGCCCGTGGAAGAATCACAGGCCGTTCTCGCGCAGGATGGGCTGTTTGTTCGGTTTTTTCAATTTTGTGGGGACGACTTTATTTCTCTTCGTATTCATCTATGCCCTGAATTATTTTGGGGTGACTCATTTTGCCCTTGATTCTTTTTCGTGGTTATTGATTCCCGCAGGCATTGTCTTTGCGTTATTCACGATGGCGATCATGGCCTTTGCCGCCGTACGCATCCGCCGCATGTCGGTGCCGCTGGATGAAATGCTGGCCGCCTCCGAGAAGGTCTCGGAAGGGGACTACTCCGTGCGGCTGGAGGAGAAGGGCTGGCCCGAGACGCGCTCCCTGGCGCGCGGATTCAACGCGATGGTCGGCAAGCTGCAAGCCAGCGACAAACAGCGCCGCGCCATGCTGGCCGACGTGACCCACGAACTGCGCACGCCGTTGACGGTTATCCAGGGCAACGTGGAGGGCATGCTGGACGGCCTGTATTCTGCCGATGAGAAACAACTCAGGTCGATTCTCGAGGAGACGCAACTGCTCTCGCGCCTGGTGGACGACCTGCGCACCCTGGCCCTGGCGGAAAGCGGGACTTTGCCGGTGAAACGGGAACCGACCGAGCTGGCCGACCTCATCCGCGAAACGGTGACAGGCTTCGGGTCCAGGGCCGAACTTGGTTCCGTTAAACTGGAAACCTCCCTCGCCGAGACTCCGCCCGTGGAGGTCGATCCAGTGCGGGTGCGGGAAGTCCTATCCAATTTGATCAGCAATGCCCTGCGCTATTCGCCGGCTGGTGGAACGGTGCGCGTGAGCTACGACGGCCAAGCGGTGGCCGTGGAGGATGATGGCCCGGGCATCCCGCCTGCCGACTTGCCACACATTTTCGAGCGCTTTTATAAATCCAGCGACTCGGGCGGCATGGGCCTGGGCCTCTCGATTGCGAAGGTATTGGTCGAGGCGCACGGCGGGAAGATCCACGCGGAAAGCGAAATGGGGCGGGGAACGCGAATCTCGTTCACGCTCTTTCCCTAAACTCTGGTAAAATATGCCGCTGTAGTTCTGCCTGTGAGCGCGTGACCTTTACACGCACCCCTCTCTCGCTGGTGGGATTGCACACTGAATTCGCAACTTTCAACATAAGGAGAACGTTCCCGATGGTACGTATTCGTTTACGCCGTGTCGGTCTCAAGGGCCAGCCCTCGTACCGCATTGTCGCCGCGGACAAGGAAAGCCCCCGCGATGGCCGTTTCTTGGAAATCCTGGGCTTCTATAATCCGCGCACCGAGCCGGCCACCATCACACTGAAGGAAGACCGTGTGTTCCACTGGATGAAGAACGGCGCCCTGCCGACCGAATCTGTGGCCATGATCTTCAAGTCGTCTGGCACCCAGGAACGCTTCGAGCGTTTCAAGAAGGGCGAGGCGATTGAGACCCTGGTTGCGGAAGCGGAAGCGGCTGCCGGCAAGCGCGCCGCCCCGTCCCGCACCCGCAAGGACTAAATATGATTGTCATTGCGGGGAGCCTCGAAGCAACATCGCAACCCGCTCTCCGCAATGACCATATAAACTGCCATGAAAGAACTCATCGAATATATTGCCAAATCCCTGGTGGAACACCCTGAAGAGGTGGAAGTGCGCGAGACCGGAAGCGGAAATCGCATCCGCCTCGAACTGAGTGTGTCCAAGGACGATATGGGGCGCGTCATTGGCAAGAGCGGCAGGGTGGCCAACTCCATCCGAACGCTGTTGCGAGTGGCCGCCGAACGAGAAGGCAAGCAGGTCACGCTCGATGTGGTTGAACCCTAATGGCCGATGTGATGAAACTTCCAGGCTCGCCAGTCGGCGAGCCTGAATATTTGGTGGTTGGGTTCCTGCGCCGCCCGCATGGGGTGGGCGGCGAGATCATCATGGACCTGCACACCGATTTTCCCGAACGGTTTCGCACAGGCCGCAAGTTATATGTAGGGGACGACTACAAGCCGATGACCCTGGCCTCGGTGCGCCCGCACGGGAAGTCGCTGCTGGTGCGCCTGCGCGGCGTGAGCACCCCCGAACAGGCCGGACAATTGCGCAACACCTGGGTCTTCATCAAGGCCAAGGATGCGCCCACCCTGCCCGAAGGCCAATACTACCAGTATCAATTGATCGGCCTGAAGGTGGTGGACGAGAACGATCAGTTGCTCGGCACCCTGACTGGCATCATCGAGACGGGCGCCAACGACGTGTACATTGTGACGGACGAGGCGGGCAAGGAACTGCTGCTGCCTGCCATTCCCGACGTGATCCTGGAGCTCCAGCCGCAGGCGGGATTCATCCGTGTGCATGTGTTAGAGGGACTGTAGCGCAAAATGCCATTTTGCGTTACGACATAGAAATGGAAGATAAACGCTACTGGGTTGGATTTACGTTGATCAAAGGGATCGGCGCCGTGCGCTTGCAGGCGCTGATCCATCACTTTGGGGATTTGGAAACGGCCTGGAAGGCGAACCCCGCCGCTTTGGCGGAGGCAGGCCTGGGAGGCAAACTGGTCGAACGCATCGTCCAGGCCCGTGAAAGTGTCGACCTCGAAAAAATTTCCAACCAGATCACACGCCAGGGCATCCAGATCCTGACCTGGGAGGATGAAACCTATCCCGCGCGCCTGCGGGAGATCGATCAGCCGCCGCCCGTGCTGTACCTGCGCGGCGAATACCTGCCCGACGATCTATTCGCAGTGGCCATTGTCGGCACGCGGCGCGTCACACCCTATGGCCGCCAAGTGACGGAAGAAATTGCTTCCTTCCTGGCCTCGAACGGCATCACCGTGGTCAGCGGGCTGGCTCGCGGCGTGGATGCGGTGGCGCACACGGCCGCGCTCAAGGCAGGCGGACGCACCATCGGCGTGCTGGGTTCGGGGGTCGACCGCATTTATCCGCCCGAGCACCGCGCGCTGGCCGAGCAGATGCTGGAGCGCGGCGCGATCCTCAGCGATTACGCCCCGGGCACCCCGCCCGACGCCTCGAATTTTCCGCCGCGCAACCGCATCATTTCTGGCCTGTCGCTGGCGGTGGTGGTGATCGAGGCGGGCGAGACCAGCGGCGCGCTGATCACTGCCGAGTTTGCGGCCGAACAGGGGCGCGAGGTTTTCTCCGTGCCTGGCAGTATCCTGGCCCCGCAAAGCAAGGGCACGAACAAGCTCATCCAGCAGGGTGCCCTGCCGCTGCTCAGCGCCAGCGACCTGATGCAGGCCCTCAACCTGACCCGCATGGGCGAACAAAAGGCCGCCCGCAAGATCCTGCCCGCTGACGAGGTCGAGGCGCAGTTGTTCGCCGTCCTGGGCGAGCAGCCCATTCACGTGGACGAATTGCGCAATCAAACTGGCTTGCCAATTGAGAAAGTCTCCGCTACACTTACCATGATGGAACTCAAGGGTATGGTGCGTCAGGTTGGCGGGATGCACTATGTCTCGATCCGTGAATCGAATGGAGAATATACAACATGACCGACATTCTTGATCACACGTATGCGGTTATCATGGCAGGCGGCGGTGGGACGCGTTTATGGCCCGTCTCAAGGCGTGACCGCCCGAAGCAGATGCTCCCCTTGCTTGAGGAACATCGCACGCTCTTTCAGACGACCGTCGACCGTTTGAAGGGACTGCTGCCGCCCGAGCGCATCCTGGTGGTGACCGTGGCGGATCAGGCCCCCAGCCTGCAGGAACAGGCCCCCGAACTGCCCCTCGAAAATTTCCTGATGGAACCCCTTCCACGCGGCACCGCTTCGGTGGTAGGATTGGCGGCTGTCGCCCTGCGCCAGCGCGACCCCGAGGCCGTCATGGCGGTACTGCCCGCTGACCACTTCATCCGCAACCGCGACCTGTTCCATTTGTTGATCCGCGTGGCCGTGGACGTGGCCGAGAAAGATTACCTGGTCACCCTGGGCATCACGCCCACCTATCCAGGCACGGGATATGGTTACATCCAGCGCGGCGAGCCCATCCCCGAACGGGTCATCTATCCCGTGTACCACGTCTCCCACTTCAGGGAGAAGCCCGATGAGGAACAGGCGCGCGTCATGCTCAGCACGGGTGACCATTCGTGGAACTCGGGCATGTTCGTCTGGCGTGTGGATGTGATCCTGTCCGAGATCGAGCGACAGATGCCCGGCTTGTATGCGCCCCTGTCCCAGATCGAAGCGGCCTGGAAGACGCCCCAGCGCGACGAGGTTGTCCAGCGCGCCTGGCCTGGCCTGAAGAACGAGACCATCGACTATGGCATCATGGAAAAGGCCGACAAGGTGGCGGTGCTGCCCGCGGGCGGCCTGGAATGGAGCGACGTGGGCTCGTGGGATTCGCTCTTCGATGTGCTCCTGCCCGACAAGAACGGCAATATCGTCTTTGCGGGTCAGCACATCGCCGAGGACACGCGCAACTCGCTGGTGTACGGCAACCGCAGTGAACGTTTGGTCGTGACCATCGGCCTGCATGACGTAATCATCGTGGACAGCGGCGACGTGCTGCTGGTCTGCCACAAGGATCATTCGCAAAAGGTCCGCACCGTGGTGGACATGTTGAAGAAGTCTGAGCTAAATCAATATTTATAGAGATAAGGGAACCGAAACAGGCAGGAAGCCTGGTTCCCTGGAGGTTGTGTTGGAAGCTTATTGCATGAAGTGCAAGACCAAGCGGGAAATGAAGGATCCCATCGCATCCTTCAATGCCAAGGGCTCGCCCGTGACCATCGGCATTTGTCCCGAATGCGGGACAAAACTCTTTCGCATGGGCAGGACCGAAGCGCACGCCGGCCTGACTCCGCCCGAGAAGGTGGAGAAGCCGCGCGAGGGTAAGCTGGTCATCGTCGAGTCGCCTGCCAAGGCCAAGACGGTCGGCCGCTTCCTGGGGCGGGGCTACACCGTCCGCGCCTCGGTGGGACACGTGCGCGACCTGTTGAAATCGCAGCTTTCGGTGGATGTGGAGAATAACTTCCTGCCGAAGTATCGCGTCCCGAACGAAAAAAAGGAGATCGTCAAGGAGATCAAGAAGCTGGCGAAATCCGCCGCGGAAATCTACCTGGCGACCGACCCCGACCGCGAAGGCGAGTCGATCTCCTGGCATTTGATGGAAGCCGCCGAGATCGAGCCTGCGCGCACCAAACGCGTGGTCTTTCACGAGATCACCGAACCCGCCATCAACGAGGCCTTCTCGCATCCGCGCGACATCGACATGAACCTGGTTAACGCTCAGCAGGCGCGCCGCGTGTTGGATCGCCTGGTCGGCTACAGCATCAGCCCCATCTTGTGGGAAAAAGTGCGCAGCCGCCTCTCGGCAGGACGCGTCCAGTCGGTGGCGCTCAGGCTGATCGTCGAGCGCGAACGCGAGATCGATGCCTTCATCCCCGTCGAATACTGGTCGATCCATGCCGAGTTCAAGCCCGAAGGCTTGAAACAATCCTTCCTCGCCAAGCTGGTGCGGGTCGATGACAAGGAACCCGAACTGCCCAACGAGGAGTCGGTCAAGCCCTTCCTGGTGGACATGGAGACCGCGGCCTATGTCATCACCAAGGTCAAGCGCGGCGAACGCCGCCGCAGGCCGTCTGCGCCGTTCACCACCTCCACGCTGCAGCAGGAGGCTTCGCGCAAGCTGGGCTTCACCGCCAAGCGCACGATGGCGCTGGCGCAGGGCCTGTACGAAGGCCAGGATGTGGGCGAGGGCGGCACGACCGGCCTGATCACCTACATGCGCACCGACTCGACCAACGTCTCGACGCTGGCCCAGAATGAGGCGCGTCAATATGTGGGCGAAAAATACGGCAGCGAATATTTGCCGCCCGAGCCGCCCATCTACAAGACCAGGGCCGCTGGCGCGCAGGAGGCCCACGAGGCCATCCGCCCGACCTCGGTGATGCGTTCCCCCGAGAAGGTCAAGGCCTCCCTCGAACCCGCCATGTACAAGCTTTACAACCTGATCTGGCAGCGCTTCGTGGCTTCACAGATGGAAGCGGCCGTGTACGACACCCTGCAGGTTGAGGTGACAGGCAGGACCTCTGCGCACGAGTATTTGCTGCGCGCCTCCGGCTCGGCGGTCAAGTTCCCTGGTTTCCTGGTCGTATACGAGGAAGCCCGCAACGAGGACGCCAAATCCGAGGATGACGAGGAAAATGTCCGCATCCCGGCCGATGTGGCCGAGGGGCAGAAGCAGGAACTGATCCGCCTGATTCCCGAACAGCATTTCACCCAGCCTCCGCCGCGTTTCAGCGAAGCCTCGCTGGTGGCGGCGCTGGAGGAAAACGGCATCGGCCGCCCGTCCACGTATGCGCCCACGCTTTCGACCATCCAGGCGCGCGGCTACGTGGAGCGCATCGAAAAGCGCCTGGTTCCGACCGAGACGGGCGCGCTGGTCAACGATTTGATGATCCAGTATTTTTCCGACGTGGTCGACCTGTCCTTCACCGCCCGCATGGAAGCGGACCTCGACAAGATCGCCGAAGGCCAGGCCCAGTGGGTGGAGGTGATGCAGGAGTTCTACACGCCCTTTGCTGCCGACGTGCAAAAGGCCCAGGCCGACATGCCCGTCGTCAAGTCTGGTCCTGAACCGATCGGCCGCGCCTGCCCCGAATGCGGGCGGGACCTGGTCATCCGCTACGGGCGCTACGGCAAATTCATCTCGTGCAGCGGCTTCCCCACCTGCCGTTATACCGAACCCTGGCTGGAGAAGATTGGCGTCACCTGCCCGAAGGATGGCGGCGACCTGGTCGAGCGCAAGACCCGCAAGGGCCGCGTCTTCTACGGCTGCATGAACTATCCCAATTGCGATTTCACCTCGTGGAAGCGCCCGCTGGCCCATCCCTGCCCAAAGTGCAGCGGATTGCTGGTCATCGCCAACAAGCGCGAAGCACAATGCGTCAACTGCCAGGAGACCTTCCTGCTGGAGGAAGTTGTCCCTGAGGCGGTGGAGTAGGAGAAAAGCATGTATATCGATCCCAATGCCGGCGGCTTGTTGTTTTCCACTTTGACCTGCGTCTTGTGCGGTTTTTCCGCTGTTTTGTTGATCGGCGGAGGCACTGCGCTTGTATTCTTTCTCAATAGAAATAAAAACGACCGCGATTCCGCGTCATAACCCATCAAAGGAAAAATTCCCATGAATTTCTCTCCCCTTCCCTATCTCGACCCGGGCTCCGGTAGTTTCATCCTCCAGATCGTGATCGCCTCCCTGCTGGGCCTTGGCATTGCCCTGCGCGCTTCGTGGTCCAGGATCAAAACCCTCTTCGGCGGCAAGGCCAAAACCGAAGACCAGGATGACGAAACGAAAGATGCCTGATTCAGAACAGCTCGCCGCGTCGTTTCGGGACCCCAGCGGATTTTTATTCACCCGCGCGGGCGTCCTCTTGCGGCAGGTCAACCGTTCCTATGCGGATGAATACACCCGACTCCACGAGTCGGGGCTGTACGACAAGCTGGTCAAGGCTGGGCTGCTGATTCCGCACGTGGAGGCTGACCAGCCCCCGGCGCAGGCGGAATCTGCCTTCAGGGTTATCCAGCCCGAGCGGGTTGCGTTCATCTCCTATCCCTACGAGTGGTCGTTCAGCCAGTTGAAGGATGCCGCCCTGGCGACGCTTTCGATCCAGAAGCGCGCGCTCAAGGCGGACATGTCGCTCAAGGATGCCAGCGCATACAACATCCAGTTCGTGCGCGGCAAGGCCACTCTGATCGACACGCTTTCGTTTGGCCTCTACAAGGAAGGCCAGCCCTGGGATGCCTATCGTCAGTTCTGCCAGCATTTCCTGGCGCCACTGGCGTTGATGGCGCGTGTGGATGTGCGCCTGAACCAGCTCCTGCGCATCTACATCGACGGCGTCCCGCTCGACCTGGCCAGCCGCCTGCTGCCCTTCAGCACCCGCCTGGACTTCGGCCTGCTGACGCATATCCACGTCCACGCGAGCGCCCAAACCCGCTACGCCGACGCGGACGTGAAGCGCGAGGCTCCCAAAGGCCAGATGACCCGCAACGCCTTCCTGGGCCTGATCGAAAGCCTGGAGGGGACGGTCAGGAAATTGGAGTGGAAGCCGGCCGGCACGGAATGGGGCAATTACTACGGCATCACCAACTATACTGATGCCGCCTTCGAGCACAAGAAACAACTTGTGGGAGAGTGGGCCGCCCGCGTCCAGCCTGCGCTGGCCTGGGATCTGGGCGCCAATAACGGCGTCTTTAGCCGCCAGGCGGCCGCCGCGGGCGCTTACACCGTCGCCTTCGATGTCGATCCCGCCGCCGTGGAGCAGAACTATCGCCAGATCAAGGCTGAAAAGGAACAGACCCTCCTGCCGCTGGTGCTGGACTTGACCAATCCCAGCCCCGCCCTGGGCTGGGCCAACCGCGAGCGCGATTCCTTCACCCAGCGCGGTCCCGCGGACCTGATCCTGGCGCTGGCGGTCATCCATCACCTGGCGATCTCGAACAATGTCCCCCTGCCGCAACTGGCCGATTTCTTCGCCGAAGCGGGCAAACGCCTGATCATCGAGTTCGTGCCCAAATCCGACAGTCAGGTGAAAAAATTGCTGGCCACCCGCCTGGACATCTTTCCAACCTACACGTTGGAAGGGTTCGAGGCGGCTTTTGCCCCGCGTTTCAGGATTTTGGAAAAGATAAACCTGCGGGAATCCGAACGAACCTTGTATTTTCTGGAAGTTCGCTGATTTTTCTTGTATAATCAAGTTGTCATTGATAAAGGAGCCGATTATGCAGCTAGAGACCGTGTTGAATTTCCTGAAACGTCCGGTTGTCATGGTTACCCTGGGCGTCCTCGCCGGGTTGATGGTGGGGTTGATCATCGGTTGGTGGCTTTGGCCTGTGGAGGTGGTGAATACCGATCCCTCCTATATGCGTCCCGAACTGCGCGAGGATTACTTGCGGATGACGATTGATTCCTACCGGGTCAATGGCAATCCCAACCTGGCCATGGCTCGCTGGAATGCGCTCGGCCAATACGGGCCTGAATTGCTCAACCAGGTAAGGAACAATCCGAGCGGATTGGATGTGGGGACGCTGGCTGCTTTTTCCCAGTTGACCCAGCAGGTGCAATCCCCTGTGGCGGGTGGGACGCCTGTGTCGCCTGATGCAGCGGGTACGGCCAAGTCGCCCATGTCGACAGCGGGCTGGGTGCTGAGCGTGACAGGCATCCTGTTCCTGTTCTTCCTGGCCGCGGCGGCCATCTACTTCCTGCCGCGCCTGCTTGCCAAACGCGGGGGCGGTGAGCCGACGGTCAGCATGAAGGCCAACGAACTCAGCCGCAATGCCGAGAAGACGGATTTCGAAGAGCTGGGCCTGGCCCCGCCCATCACGCAGACCATGACCACCTACATGCTCGGCGATGACCTGTATGATGAATCATTCAGCATCGACACCCAGGGCGGTGAATTCCTTGGGGAGTACGGCGTGGGCATCTCCGAGACTGTCGGTGTCGGCGACCCAAAGAAGGTGACGGCGTTGGAGATCTGGCTGTTCGACAAAAACGACATCAAGACTGCTACCAAGGTGCTGATGAGCGAACACGCCTTCAATGACCAGGGTATCCGCAGCCGCCTTGAACCCAAGGGTGAACTGGTGCAGGTTGGCGCGCACAAGCAGGTCATGCTCGAAACCGAGACACTGCAGTTGCTGGCCACCGTGGTGGACGTTCAATACGGCCAGGGCCCCATGCCCGCCGACAGCTACTTCGAACGCCTGACGCTCGAACTGGCCATCTGGCCCAAAGGCGGATAATTCCCAGAAACGAAAAATGCCCGGCGTATCGCCGGGCATTTTTTTGATTCTGTAGCGCGACATTTATGTCGCCTTTGTGACCATGACGGCGGATTTGCAATCCGCCTTGAGCAGGGATGTCTCCCGCGGTTCTATTCGATCTTCAAAACTTTGAACTTGATCGCGCCACCGGGCGCCTCGGCTTCAGCCGTCTCGCCGACCTTCTTGCCGAGCAGGGCGCGGCCAATCGGCGACTCGTGCGAGATCCTGCCGTTGCGCGGATCCGCTTCGGTCGGCCCCACCAGGTGATAGGTTTCGGGCGGAAAGCCCTCCTCCTGGATGGTCACGCGCGAGCCGATGGAGATCACATCCTTGTTGGCGTTCTCCTCGATGATGACGGCGCTGCGCAGGATGGCCTCGATTTCCTGGATGCGGCCTTCGAGGAAGCCCTGATCCTCCTTGGCCTTGTGGTAATCCGCGTTTTCGGAGAGGTCGCCCATCTGGATGGCGGAGCGCAGGCGCTGGGAAAGCTCCTCGCGGCGCGGGCCGGTCAACTCGGCCAGCTCAGTTTTCAGCTTTGCTTCGCCTTCGGGGGTCAGGTACGATTGTTGTTGAGTCATGGTTGCCTCGTTGTTTCCTATGGCTTTTCGCCCGGGTTGAAGAGTTTTTGGTGTTCCTCGATGGCGTACCGGTCGGTCATGCCTGCGATGTGGTCGCAGATGGTGCGCTCCAGTCCGCGCTTGTCGATCAGCTTCTGGACGTGGTCGGGCAGGATGGCCGGTTCGGCGCGATAGGCATTGAACAGGTCGGTGATGATGCGCTCGGCCTTGACCTGCATCCTGACCACGCGGTAGTGACGGTACAGTTTGCGATACAGGAAATCCTTCAGCTCGCGGTTGCGGCGCTGCACGTCCTCGCTGTACCCGATCACGTTGTGCTTGAGTCTCTGGATGTCGAGCGGCGATTTGACACCGCTCTCCCGCAGGCGCGCGTCCGTGGCATCGACCATGTCCGTGACCATCAGGCCCACCAGGTGGCGGATCATGCGGTGACGTTCCATGTCGTCCAGGATGGGACTGGTCCATTTGAACGTGTCGCGCAGGATCTCCCACAGGGCGATGCCATCCAGCATGTGCGGGGTGATCATGCCCGAGCGCAGGCCGTCGTCCAGGTCGTGGGTGGTGTAGGCCAGCTCGTCGGCCACGTTGGCGATCTGGGTCTCCAGGTTGCCGCGCAGGTCGGGGCTGAAATCGCGGGCGTCCGAGATGTCATATTCAGACTCGTGCTTGACCATGCCCTCGCGCACCTCCCAGGTCAGGTTCAGGCCGGGGAACTCGGGGTAGCGCTGCTCCAGTTCGGTCACGATGCGCAGGGATTGCTTGTTGTGGTCGAAACTGCCGTGATCCTTCATCAGGCGCGCCAGGGATACCTCACCGGAGTGGCCGAAGGGGGAGTGCCCCAGATCGTGCGCCAGGCAGACCGTTTCGACCAGATCCTCGTTGCCGCCCAGGGCGCGCGCCAGGGTGCGCCCGATCTGGGCCACCTCGATGGTATGCGTCAAGCGCGTGCGGAAGTAATCGCCTTCGAAGTTTATGAAGACCTGGGTCTTGTATTCCAGGCGGCGGAAGGCCGTGGTGTGGATGATGCGGTCACGGTCGCGTTGAAAGGCCGTGCGGTGTTCGGGTTCGTGGTCGAGGTGGGCGCGGCCCTTCGAGTCCTTGCTGCGCATTCCGTAGGGCGCCAGGCTTCGGTCTTCGATCTCTTCCAGTTGCTGGCGAGTGAAAATCATGCGGCCTCGCTTTCAGATGAAAATGTCATTGCGAAGGTTGTTCTTCCTGGAAAAGCAATCCCGCCAACAAGTGGAAGTGCTTTGCCACATCGTCCTGCATTGGATGCAGGGAAGAACGGCTCGCAATGACATGGTGGAGTGGGGCGAGAGGGGGTCGAACCCTCACAGTATCTCTACCGGCGGATTTTAAGTCCGCTGCGTCTGCCGATTCCGCCATCGCCCCGGCAGGGACAATTCTACCCGAAGGGTGGATTCCGTCAAGATGGGGAAGGGGCGAATCATTCCATATTACAGAGTTGTGGTTCCGCGGGCGGCCCGCCAGTCCGTAATGGCGAAGGGCAGGTACAGCAGCAGGAAGCAGACCAGGCCGATGGCTTCCATGTACAGGATGTACACGGGCCAGTCGGGCAGCAGGTCCAGCAGGCTGGGCGTGGCGGGACGCCCGTTGACCATCAGGTAATTCGAGCCGATGGCGCGGTTGATGAAGAAGACGATGACCATGTATACGTTTGCCCACAGGGCCACGCGCCCCAGGGATTTCCACGTGGGACGGAAACCTTCCACCGTGGTCATGTAGATGGCGGCGGTGACGATCAGGCCGTGCGAGATAAAAGTTTGGAAGAAGCGGAAATGGGGAAAACCGTAAATGCCCAGATCGGGCGTGAGCAGGGCCTGGAGCGCGCCGCTGATGCCCAGCAGGTAGGCAAACTCGTAGATGCGGTAATTCTTCGTCACCAGCATCAAGGCGCCCACCCAGACAAGCACACTGCACAGGTGCAGCGGCAGCATGGTCTGGATCGTCCAGCGGCCGACAGCATAATTCCAGGCGTGCCAGGCAAACTCATTGACCCACAGGATGATCGCCATCGTCCAGCGTATGGCGTGACGGGTGCGTTCATCCGCGCCTTTGAAACGCAACAGAAGAACGTTGAGCAGCACCACGGCCAGCAGGACCGCCAGGTGCGCGGGGTCGAATAGTGCAAAAGCGGCGCCTTGATAATCGCCTGTGAAGAATTGTCCCATGTGAGTTCTCCCGAAGAGAGATTTGTGAACGAGGTTAATGGCCCGATTTTATCAGGATTGCAGGAGGAATTCATCCATCAGATTGATGCGGTTTACGCCGCGTTGCTTCGGAAGTCGAAGAGCAGCACCCAGCCTTTGGAATAAAAGAAATGACCTGGATTTCTCCAGGTCATTTTGGCGATCCCGACGGGATTCGGACCCGCGATCTCGGCCTTGACAGGGCCGCATGTTGAACCGCTACACCACGGGATCAATTTTTCGAGCGGCCGATAGTTTATCATGCACCCTTGTGCTTGTCAATATGCTCCGCCCTGGTAAAGCGCTGGATCTGTGGGAGTCAGGCCGGAGGGATCGTGAATGAACACCCAGTCGCCTTCCACGGCCCAGTTGAACAGCCAGTGCGAATCGCCCAGGGAGAGGTTGATGCAGCCGTGCGATTGGGGATAGCCGAAGCGGGTGCGCCAGTAGGCGCCGTGCAGCGCGCGCGCGCCGTCGAAGTACATCGTCCAGGGTACGTTATCCAGGTAATAGAAATCCGCGGGATCGTTATTGCGCATCGTCTCGGTTTCCTTCTTTTGCTGGATCTGGAACAGGCCCGGGCGCGTCCAGAAGGGTTCCAGGCCGCTGGCGATGACGGTGGCATAGACCAGGCGTTGGTTTTCATACACGGACAGGGTCTGCTCTTCCAGGTCGACTTCGATCCAGCGGCCGTTGGTCACGCCCTCGGGCGGGGTGGCGTCGATGACCACCTGCGCCACCTTGCGATCTTCGACCCATTCGTTCGGGCCGATCATGTTCCAGTCCGCGCCGTCCACGTTTTGGGTGGCGAAGATTTGCACCACCTGGTAGGAGAAAACCTGTTTGCCCGTATCGGGCGCGTTGTAGCCGGGGGCGCTGCGCACGGGAATTTGCTCGAACGGCCATCCAAAGGAGTTGCGCGGCGTGGAACTGAATTGCAGCCCCGGGAAAAGCTCGGGCATGGAAATGCGCTCGCCCTTGCCCGGAATCCAGCCGCCGTTTTGAAGCATGTAGTACACGCCGCCCTGTTCCACGCGGTCGATGTAGGAGACGTACACGAAGCCGGGCATGAACTGCTGTCCGCCCGACCCGGTCTCGCCGGGGGCGCTGTAGACAGGGACGTAATGATCCGGGTCGAGATGGAAATACCGGTAGGGAAGCTGGGCCAGGGCCGCGTCCGGGCGGAAGGCGGGCAGGGGGCGCGGGGGGATGGTGATGCCCTGCCGCGCCAGGTCCGTCAGGTAGGCGGATGGGCCCAGGGGCAGGCAGTCATCGGGGGCGGCCAGGTACACGCCCGGTTCGCAGACGACTGAGCCGCTGTCAGGCTCGGGCGGGGTCGCATCCTGCGCCATGACGGACCCGCCGGGAAGCACGGAAACCAGTAATGCGACGCCCAGGAGGAAATACAATGTTTTTTTCATGGGAAACCTCGAAATGTTGCGGAATTATAGCATGATGAAAAGGCGCGGGAATCAGCCTCGCTGCATGCCCGCCTTGTCGATAGGGGATCGAATCAAATTGCATTGCCGATTTGGAGCGCTCGGGAGACGAAATGCTTACTGTTTTGAAAAGACCTGCAATGCGCAACTTGACACAATCTAGGCCATGTGCTAAATTTATTCAACCTTGCCATCTTTTGCGCACAAAATCAAATCAATCAGGCGCAAATATCCTTGAGGAGGGCCGGCTTGTCCAAATCACGCACACAACAAATGGTGGATCGCCTGCGAGAGCTGCAGGCGTCGTCCCCGGATATTGAAGCCTCCGCAGTCGTCAGTGTGGATGGGTTGAGCATTGCCTCCGCGCTTCCGCAGGGAGTGGAGGAGGATCGCGTCTCGGCCATGTCTGCTGCCATGCTTTCCCTCGGTGAGCGCATCGCCTCTGAATTGGGACGTGGTTCCCTGGAGCAGGTGCATATCAAGGGCACCAATGGGTACGTCGTCTTGATGTCGGTTGGAGAGGAAGCTGTGCTGACCGCTCTGGCGCGCGAACAGGCCAAGTTGGGCTTGATCTTCCTCGACATGCGCCGCGCCGCCGAAGACCTGGCGAAATTAATCTAGTGGAGTCGGTATGAGCCCAGTTCAAAAAAGTGGTTTGAATTATCCCAACAAGTTCGGCCTGATCACCATCAAGTCGCTCGAAGAGGTGATGGGCAAGAACGGTCTCAACGCCATTCTGAACCTGGCCGGCCTGACCAGCTACATCGAGAATTATCCCCCGGATAACCTCGAAAAAGGTTTCGATTTCGCCGAGCTTTCCGCCATCGGTTTGGCCCTCGAGGAAATGTACGGGCCGCGCGGTGGGCGCGGTCTGGCTTTGCGCGCAGGGCGCGCCACGTTCTCGGACGCCCTCAAGAACTTTGGCGCCCTGGCTGGCGCTGCGGACCTGGCCTTCGTGGTTCTCCCGCTCCAGTCCAAACTGCGCATCGGCCTGCCTGCCTTCGCCAAGATATTCACGCAATTGTCGGACCAGGTGACCACGGTCGAGGAAAAGGACAACGAGTTCATCTGGACCATCCATAAGTGCCCCTGCTGCTGGGGCCGCTCCGGTGTCGACAAGCCCGTCTGTTTCATCTCGACCGGCCTTCTGCAAGAGTCGCTCAAGTGGGTGTCGGGCGGCAATGAATTCCGCGTCAATGAATCGAAGTGCGTGGCCGTCGGCGACAGTGTTTGTGAGTTTATCGTCCAAAAAGATCCCATCTCCTAGGCCGAGATATGCCCGAAGCCAAGCCGAAAATTCTCATCATCGAAGACGATCTCGACGTGGCCGAGATGTTGAACGCGTATTTTCGCGTTCAAGGCTATGAGGTATTTACCGTCAACTGGGGCGAGGACGGGGTTCGCTCCGCCCAGACTGTCCACCCCGACCTGGTCATTCTCGACATTCGTCTGCCCGATATCGACGGCTACGAAGTAGCCCGCCGCCTGCGCGGTGACCGCCGCACCCAGGACATCCCGATCATCTTCCTGACCGAAAAACGCGAGCGCGCCGACCGCCTGCAGGGGCTGGAGCTTGGCGCGGACGATTACATCACCAAGCCCTTCGACGTGCAGGAATTGCGCCTGCGCGTGCGCAACGCTCTCAAGCGTATGAGCCAGGGCTCCCTGACCAACCCCGTCAGCGGACTGCCCGAAGGTCCGCTGGTGGACGAGCACCTGAACGACGCCATGAAGACCAATTCGTTGGGACTCCTGGTCGTTTCGCTCGAAAACATGGACGCCTTCCGCGAGGCCTACGGATTTGTGGCCTCCGATGACGTGCTGCGCGCCGTCAGCGTGATGATCACCAATACCCTGCGCGAAGTCAGCAACGCGGATGATTTCCTGGGTCACATGACCCCCGCTGAATTCGTCCTGATCGTTCCGCCGGGCAATCTCACCGCCCTGCACGAGCGCCTGCGCTCCCGTCTTGACCAATCCCTGGATTATTTCTATCCCATCAAGGATCGCGAACAGGCCTCCAAACGCAAAGATCGCTTGGCGGTCAAGATCGCCGAGATCGACCTGACGACTTTGCATTTTGCGAGTCTGGAACAGCTCAAGGCGGAGTTTTTGCGGCAGAAAAAATAGGTTCGTATTTGAAGATCACCATCATCACCCCAACTTATAACGAAGCGGAGAACCTGCCCAATCTGGTCTCCGCTTTATTTGCGCTTCCGCTGGATTTGCACATCCTGGTCGTGGACGATAACAGCCCCGACGGCACGGGCCAGGTGGCGGACCGACTGGCTGGTTCCGATCCGCGTGTGCGCGTTCATCACCGCGCGGGGAAACTGGGCCTGCGCTCGGCCTACCTCGAAGGCATCCAGATCGCCCTGGCGGGCGGGGCGGACGTGATCGTCCAGATGGACGCGGACTTTTCCCACGATCCCGCCGCGCTGGTGGACATGGCGAAGCGCCTCGAAAACGCGGACGTGGTGCTGGGTTCCCGCTACGTGGACGGCGGCTCCGTCGACAGGCAGTGGCCGTTGTGGCGCAAGTCCCTCTCTGCCTTTGGCAACTTCTACGCCCGCACCATTTTGGGCCTGCCTCTGCGCGACGTGACCACGGGCTACCGCATGTGGCGCCGCGCCACGCTCGAAGGCATGCCCCTGCACCGCATCAAGGCCAACGGGTACATCTTCCTGGTCGAGATGATCTACCTGGCGCACTGCGTCGAATATCGCATCGGCGAGTCGCCCATCTACTTCGCGGATCGACGCTGGGGCAAGTCGAAGATGTCGTTCAAGATCCAGGCCGAGGCGGCGGTGCGCATCTGGCAGGTGTTGTGGAATTACCGCGACCTGCGAAGGAGCGGGAAGAACGCCCGTTTGAGTGTGGAAATGAAATAGGCCCAACGGGCCTATTTTTTTGCGGAGGATTGTAATGTGCCCGCTGGATATGTCATCCAGCGGGAGTATCTTTGTCTCACTTCTTTGTCTGCAAGCGAATCAATGCGTCCCATTCAGGGATGCTGAGCGTCTCGGCGCGGCGCATGGGATCGATGCCTGCCTCGCGCAGCATGGACTCGGCCTGGGCGGGTGCGATGTGCAGTCCCGCGGAGAGCGAATTGCGCAGGGTCTTGCGTTTCTGGCCAAAACCTGCCTTGGTGAGTTGGAAGAAGCTTGCCAGCATGGGAACGGGGATGAGTGGTTCGGGGTAAATTTCGATGACCAGCACGGCCGAGTCCACGCTGGGGGCGGGGAAGAAGGCCGAGGCGGGGATCTTCGCGACGATGCGCGGCTGGCCGTAGACTTGCACGCTGAGCGCCAGCAGGCTCAAGTCGCCTGGTTTGGCGCAGATGCGTTCGGCCACCTCCTTTTGGATGGTCAGCACGATGCGGCGCGGTTTGCGTTCGCTTTCGAGCAGGTGGCGGATGATAGCCGAGGTGATGTAGTACGGGATATTGGCCACGACCAGGTAGTCGGGCTGGTCGACGATCTCGGACGGGGCCAGGTCGAGGATGTCGGCGTGGATCAGGCGCACGTTGGCATGCGGCTTGAGTACGGTCTTCAATGGCGGGATCAGCTTCTGGTCGAGTTCGACGGCGACGACCTGTTTGGCGGAGACGGCCAGGTAGCGGGTCAGGCTTCCCAGGCCGGGACCAATCTCCAGCACGGTATCGTCGGCCTCGATCCCGGCGGCGCGGGTGATGCTTTCGAGGGCTTCGGCGTCTTCGAGAAAATTTTGGCCGAGGCGTTTGTCGGCGTGCAGGCCGTAGCGTTTGAGCAGGGCGGGGGCGTTCAGCGGGGGGATGTCGGTGAGGTTCATTGGCAATTCATCTGGTCTTGAATATCCGGCTGGCCTGGGAAGGTGGGCGCAGGCCATTCGCCCGCCTGGAATCTGGCGACGTATTGGCGCAGGATGTCGAAATCCACGTCCCAGACGAAGACTTCCTTTTTGAAGACGGGATCGTAGATCCTGGACTGTTTGAACTCCTCCTGCGGGAAACTGACGAAGACCACGTTGTCAGCGTTGATCAGCGGACCGAGGCAGGCGAGCTGGCCGATCTGTTCGAGGCTCAGGTCGGTCTGGACGTTGTCCTGGAAGGATTGTATCAGCTTGGGGATGCGCGGCAGCACCTCGGGCTCGGTCAATTTCTTGCGCAGGGCGCACAGGACTTGATCCTGGCTGTTGGCGCGTTCGAAAACGCCATCCTCGCGCAGGCGCGCCAGCCAGAGCGCCTCGTTGCCGTTGAGGTGATTCCAGCCCTGGGGCAGGATCATGCGCTGCGGCTTGGCCGTGTCGGCGGTCAGGAAACTGAGCGTTTCGGGCAGGTAGATGTCGATGCCGTCCACGGCGTTGACGATCTTCTCGAAGGTGCGCATGTTGACCGCGGCATAGTGATCCACCTGCGCGCCGAAGTTGAGCGTCAGCGTGCGCGCCATCAGGCCTGGACCCTGGGCGGGGTCGTCGGTGTAGCCGAAGCCCGGGTTGCCGTACAGGTAGGCCTGGTTGAGGCGCTCGTGGTCCTGGCCGCTGAGGTTGTCGGCGATGTCGGGAATCTGCACCCACAGGTCGCGTGGAAATTCCAGCACGGTCACTTTCGGGACAACGAAATCGATGCGCACCAGGCGGATGACGTCGCCCAGGCCGTAGGCATAGCTGTCGCCGCGCTGGTCCGAGCCGATCAACAACAGGTGCATCACGCTCGGCCCGCCGCAGCGCGCCAGGCTGGAAACGGGCGTGTCGGTGGGCAGGGCGGTCATCTGCACGGGTTCGGTGGGGACGGGCTGGCCTGGCAGGAGGGTGACGGTTGGGCTGGGCGGCTGAAAATCGGGGATGGCCGCGGGCGTCCATGTGGCGGGCATGGTCAGCGGCGGGACGGTCGATAGCGCGGGACCGAGCGGCTTCCGAACCCAGCTCAGGTAGGCCAGGATGCCCACGAGAAGCATCAGGCTGACCAGCATGCAAGCGGCCAGGGTCAGAACCCCTAGAATGATTTTCTGTGGCTTTGTCATTCAATCCAGCACATACATAATGGTGGGAGGCACGGGCGTCAGGAAATACACGGTCACCCAGACGCCCCAGGATTGGTACTCGCTGTCTGTGTACCCCAGGTCGATCCAGTGTCGGCCGGGGATGCCGCCGCCCAGGTCCTCGATGGTGGCGCGGCCGTAGCCGGGGACGTACACAGGCTGTCCGCGCATATTGGCATACCACGACGAGATGACCGCCACCACGCCGCGTTTGACGGGTTTGCCGCTGGCCGTGAAGGGATAACACTGACTCGTGCCCGAACGGCAGGGCGAGTAGGCGGTGGCGTACATCTGCACGGCGCGCCAGTACTCGATCTGCACGCCGTCCACGCTGGCGGTCTTGATCTCGACCTTCGTCCCGAAACCCGTGATCTGCTTCTGCGGCGGGCGGACGAGCGTCTCGGCTTCGGTCTGGCGCGTAATCTCCTGCCCGTCCTCGTAGCGGATGCGCACGCGGCTGACGGTCAGCCCCGTCTGGCCTGGCTCGAGGATTTGCTGCTGGTCGAGCAGCACGTCGGCCGAGGCGACGAATTCACTTTCGAACGGGATGGATTTCTGGGCCAGCACGACCGATTCGCTGACGCGCACGACACGGATTTGCCCGTCGATGGGAAGCGCCCCGTTCTCCGACGGGAGGCTGTAGTCCAGTCCGAGCAGCGGAATCCCCGCTTCGGCCAGGGCCGCCCCAACTGTCCGCGCGGAGGAGCGGATGCGCAGGGTCTGCCCGCCCACGCCGACAATGTACTCGCGTGCGGGCGTGTACGTGACGGTCAGCGCGCCCGTGATGGTCGTCCCGGCAGGCGGGTCGAGGAAGTCGCTGAGGTGGAGGGGAATGCCCGCCTCGCGCAGCGCCTCGCCCACTGTCGGCGCGGAGGTTTGCAGGGCGCGCGTCCCCTCGGGGGTGACGAGGGTCAACGCCTGGGCGCGGAGGAGCTGCAGGGTCACGGGGCCAGCCATCGGTACAGGGTCGTTCATTGGGACGGGCATCCCGTTCAGCAGGGCGCGGTCGTTTGGGCCGAAAATCACGCCAGCCTTGAGGAACAAATCCGCGGGGGAGCCCGCTGGATCGGTTCGCGTGAAGGCCTGTCCGCCGTCGAGAATGGTGATCGTGGTGGTGGGGGGTGCCCCCGTGCCGCAGGCGGTCAGGAGCAGGAGTAGGGCGAGCGTCAGTCGGTGCAAACGCATGACGGGGATTCTACCCGATATTGGGATATAATTTTTGTGCCCGCCTGCAGTTCAACTGCAGGCGGAGTTTACACTCCCGGCGGATTTGCAATCCGCCAGCCGATTGCTGGATTACAAATCCAGCAGAAGCATGGATCGGACAGGGTTATGAAGATCTGTTTTGTCTCGGTTGAAATTTTTGCCTGGGGAAAATACGGCGGCTTTGGGCGCGCCACGCGCACGATCGGGCGGGAACTGGTGCGGCGCGGCGTGGATGTGTGCGCCATTATCCCGCGGCGCGGCGAGCAGAAGCCCTTTGAGGTGCTGGACGGTATCAAGGTCTACGGCTTCGAGCCTTCGAGTTTTCTGTCGGCGCGGCACCTGTACCGCCAGGTGAACGCGGACATTTACCATTCGGAGGAGCCGTCCTTTGGTACCTTCCTGGCGCGGGTCACGATGCCGAAGAAGGTACACCTGGTCACCTGCCGCGATACGCGCGATGCGGAGGATTGGCGCATCGAGCGCAGCCTGCCGACGAAGAGCGTCTTTCAGGTTATCAAGAACCAGTTGTACGAAGATAATTATCTGGTCGAGTGGGCCGTGCGCAACGCGGACAAGGTCTACGCCGCCTCGTACATCGTGCAGGAGAAGGCGCGCAAGCGCTATCACCTGAATCCGCCGCCCGAGTTTTTGGCGACGCCCGTGGTGGTTCCCGCTCAGGTCAGGAAGGCCGAGAAGCCGACCGTGTGCTTCGTGGCCCGCTGGGACCGCCGCAAACGCCCCGAGATGTTCCTGGAACTGGCGAAGCAGTTCCCGCAGGTGAATTTCATCGCGGTGGGCGCCAGCCACGACCAGGCCTGGGACGCATCCCTGCGCGCCGAGTATGGCCGCCTGCCCAACCTCGAACTGCCTGGTTTTGTGGATCAGTTCGATACGACGCAATTGGCCCAGCTCTACGTAAAGAGCTGGATCCTGGTCAACACCGCCGCGCGCGAGGGACTGCCCAACGCGTTCATCGAGGCGGCTGCGCATCGATGCGCCATCCTCAGCTCGGTCAACCCTGACGAGTTTGCCACACAGTTTGGCTATTTCGCCGAGAAGGATGACTTCGCAAACGGGCTGCGGTACTTATTGGAGAATGACCGCTGGCGCGCTCTGGGTGAAAAGGGCCACGCCTACGTCAATGAGTTTTTCTCGTACGACGCGGTTATTAATCGTCACCTTGAAATCTATCGGCAAATGCTGGAGAAGTAGCGCGAGATATTATCTCGCGCTACGCTCCACCGCAACCCGAATCAGATTCAACGCTTCTTCGAGCGTATGATTCCATTCTACGCCGTAATTCCAGGCGAGCGCATCTTCGATCTGTCGCCTTTGGGCTTCATTCACCTGGGTCAAGGCCCAGCGCGCGGACACGGGCTTGGAGGCAATTTCTTTATGCTCCAGCGTGTATAACACGCGGCACATGCTGACCACGGCATAGACTTTGTACTCGGGGCCGCGCTCGTCCAGCCAGGCGGGATTTTTCAGCATGGGTTCCCACCATTCTTTCACCAGTTGAACAACCGCCGCGCGGACTTCATCGCCCGTGACGGGGTCGATCAGTTCCGCGGGAGACGGTCCTTCCACGACCAGGCCGTTGCGCAGGATGTGGCGTTGAATGATCCAGTCGCTGCCCAGGCGGGCCACGTAGAACGCGTGCTCGTTGACCGTGGGGCAGGGCGGCGCGGACGGGTCATGGCGGCGAATGAGGGTTTTGGGCACATACGCGCCTTCCAGTTTGTAGGCCCATTTCGAGCCGTTGGCCCACAGGCGCTGATGCAGCATTTCGATTTCCAACACGCGCTCCTCGGGTAATTCGCCTTCAGTCACGAACAAAAAGTCCACGTCGCTGGTGTCGAGGTTGAAATCGCCGCTGGAAAGCGAACCGTACAGGTACATGCCGACGAACTGATCGCCAAGCGCGGATTTTGCACCTGTCAGCAATTCGTTCAGCACAAGGTTGATCTCGGGGTAGGGTGTTGGGTTGGTCATGAGCCTCTCTTTGTGACTTTGTCAAGCCAGAACTCGTTGAAACGTGGGCCGTCGATTTTCGTCACGATCTGAACAGGCTTGCCTGTGGTGCCAATGCGCTCATGCAGCCAGCCATCCTTTTCCTCCAAAACGAGGGGAACGGTTTCGAATTCGACTCCCTCATCCCATCCCTGGGCAATTGCACAGGCCAGCGGGTCATGCTGGAAGTTGATGATGTCGCGTGGCAGGCCAGGACAGGTTTCGCCAATGCCGCTTTCATTTTTTTCGTCCACTGCAAAAGCCTCAGCTTGCATGGCCAGCAACTGTCCCAGCGGACCTGCCTGTTGCAGCCGCTCCACATGTGCCCTGCGCAGCGCCGTCTCGACAGTGACCGAAAGAGGGATCATCACAGGCTTTGAATTTTCGAGAACGTGCCTGGCTGATCTCACGTCCACTTGAATATTCCAGTCGTATTCGTTGCTCCAATTGGGATAACCTGGTCGGATGGGGTAAACATAACCTCCCATCAGATATAGGTTGGCTTCCATCAAAATTCCTGGGTATTGCAGATCGAGCAGATACAAGTTCGTGTAGGGTCCAATGGCAATGATGGTTGCGCCTTGTTCGATGCTTTGTTTCAAGAGCGCAAGTGCGGCTTCAATCTCGTTCGTGCGTGTTGGAATGGATTGTGCCCAATAACGTCCCTCGTCTGGGTAGCCCAGCTCGGGGTAGCGATAAAACTCCTGCGAGACGTCGGCTCCTGCGGCGACAGGGATTTCATTTCTTCCTTCGAGGTTCAATACATGTTGAACATAGCCTGCCCGTCTTCCATTGGCTTCGGCTACCGTGGTGATGCCTGAGATCTGCAGATCATCCGACCAGCGCAGCAGCATGGCCAGCGCGCACAGGTCATCGATGTCTCCGCCCAGGTCGGTATCAAGATGGATTTTATTTTTCACTGAGGGCGATTCCATAATGAAGGAACTCCATGGTTTCTTCCAACTTTGCGGGGTCGACAGGACCGCCTTCCTGCCGTCCGATGATGGCGTGCTCGATCAACGGGACCCAGCGCGGGTCGAGGGATTGCATGGCCCACTCAGCGGCCTGGGGTTTGGTGGCGACATCGCCCAATTGGATCGTGTACAGCACACGGCAAACCGTCAGCACGATATAGGATTGATATCCGCGGTGTGTGACGGGTTCCTCGGTCAGGTACGGAAGCCAATTGCTCAACAGCGGGCGCATGGCCTCGCGCAATTCATTGGGAGAAACGGGATCGATCAAGTCTTTGGGCGATGGCCCTGCGAGGGCGATTCCATTTTCGCGGGCAAGGTGGCGCTGCACGACCCAGTCGCTTTCGTGCGACATCCAGTGCAGTTGCTCGCCGCGTCCACGGTCAAGGCGCGGATACAGTTTGTCGTTCGGGTCGAAGCGGCGCACAGCCTTCTGCGGGATGTAGGAGACCTCAAGCTGCGTCGCCCACCATACGTTCAGTTCAGCGACCTGCGCGTGCATGGACTTGAGCGCCTCGAAGGTTTCGTCCGAGACGGGAGCTTGCGTGACGAACAACACATCCACGTCGCTGGCCTCGTCGAAGGCGCCCGTGGTCAGCGAGCCGAACAGGATCATGCCGACGAATTGTCCGCCGAGCGCCGACTTTGCGCCCGCGTGCAGTTCATTCAATACAAGATTGATTTCGGGATAAGGCGTTGGGTTTACCATTTTTCGATGCTCCCGTCTTTGACAGTCCACACTTCGGAGGCGAACTGCTCGATGAAATAACGATCATGCACGACGGCCAGGATGGCCCCGTTGAATTGACCGAGCGCCTGTTCGAAGCGCGCACGCGACGGGATGTCGAGGTGGTTGATGGGTTCGTCGAGGATCAGGAAGGTACAGCCCTGCGCCACCAGCAGGCCAAGCTGCAGACGCGCGCGTTCGCCGAAGGACAGGTCACGCGTGGGGCGCAGGGGATCGTCCCCGCTGAAGAGGAAGAAGTGCAGGAAGTGGCGTGCCTCGGTCTCGTTGAAGGGCGCGATTCTTTGCACGGTCTGCATGGCGTTCAGGGATGGGTCGAGCAGCTCCTGTTCCTGGGCCATGTAGCCGAGTTTGACCGTCTGCCCGAGTTTGAGCGTCCCGCCCAGCGGATTCAGCTTGCCCGTGATGGTGCGGATGAGCGTGGTCTTGCCCGAGCCGTTTGGCCCCGTCAGTGCGATGCGCTGCCCCGCGCGGATGTGCAGGGTCAGCCCTGTGAGCAGGGGATTGTCTTGCGTGTAACCAATTGAGAGATTCTCTGCCGCCAACACGTTCTTCGACTGATGCTCGGGCGCGCCGAAATCCAGTTTCATCTGCCAGGAGCGTGAGGGGCGCTCCACGCGTTCTTCGGTGAGCAGCTTTTCGATGCGGGCCTCGATGTGCTTGGCGCGGCCGGCCACGTTCTTGGTGGCGCGGTTGCCGAAGAAACCCGCGGCAAACTTGTCGCCGGTATCCCCTTTGCCGCCTTTCTTCATCTTAGTCAGCCCGCGGATGTGGGCTGACGCGGCGCGCAACTGGGCGATCTCGTCCTGCTGGTCCTGATAGGCCTGGGCCTGCTTCTCGCGCTCGGTGATCTTCTGCTCCAGGTAGTCAGCGTAGTTGCCTTCGTAGGCGCGCAGGCCGTGGGTGAGCGGGGCGAGTTCGAGGATCGAGGTGACGGTGTTATCGAGGAAGGCACGGTCGTGCGAGACGATCAGCGCCGCGCCAGGGAAGGAGGCCAGCCAGCCCTCCAGCCATTCGAGCATTTGGATGTCGAGGTGGTTGGTCGGCTCGTCGAGCAGCAGCAAATGCGGCTCCTCCAACAGGACGCGCGCCAGCATCAGACGGGTCTTCTGTCCGCCGCTGAGATGGGCCACGGGCGTGTCGAGGGGCAGGTCCGCCAAGCCGAGGGGAATCAGGACGGTGGATGGAGGTAAGTGGAAAGAGGAAAGATGAAAGAGGGTTTCATCGTATTGGGCTTGCAGGGCAGGGTCGGACGGGTTCCCGGCCAGGGCGGTTGCCAGGGCGGCGATCTGGGCTTCAAGTTCCCCGGGTTTAACGGGAGCAGGCCCTAGGGCGGACTGGATCGTATCCTCGGGGTCGAATTCCATGCCCTGTGCCAGGTAACCGACTCGCAGCGGGGAACGGTTGGGAATCACGTGGCCCGCATCCGCAGGCTCAAAGCCCGCCAGGATGCGCAGGAGCGTGGTCTTGCCGCAGCCGTTCGGGCCGATCAGGCCGACGCGTTCGCCATTGCTCAGACTGAAGCTGATATTTTGCAGAATCGGCTGGATGCCGTAGGATTTGTGAAGTTGGTGAACTGAAAGCATAAGCACTCCGTAACTTAAAAACGAAAACCGAGGGCAAGCCCTCGGCTGTAAGAATCAAAACAGCGGGTCATACCCTGAAAAGCGTTTGGTTAGAGAATGCTGTCTGTCACTGCAACTACTCCTGATTTGATGGCGCGATTATACATCAAATTGAACCTTGCGAAGGTTTGGAATCAAGTTGAATGGTTCGTTGATTCGATCAAGTGAGGTGAAGAACCAAGGTTTGTTTGTGTCAAAACCTTCGCAAGGTTAATCATCCTCGCAATCACACTCCAGGCCCGCCGCTTTCTCGAAGGCTTCCTTCCCTTCGTTATACGAGAAGTAGATCAGGCCGATGGCGCCCAGGCTGTCGATGAAGCCGAAGCCTGTGAATTGATACACCAGGCTGGAGACCAGCAGCACGACCGACATGTAGATGCAAACCAGCGTGCAGTTGGCGTCGGCCAAAATGGGCGCGGAGTTGAGCGCCCGCCCAACCCTGCGCTTGGCCATGACCAGCGCCCACATGACTGCGATGGAGACAACCGAGATGACCAGGCCAGGCAGGGTGGTCTCGGGCTTGTGCCCTGCGAAAATGTTGTAGAGGGCAGTGACTGCCAGCCCCGCCGCGAGCAGGTAAAACGACGCGCCCGTCACGCGCAGGGCGGTGCGCTCGAATTGGGAGCGCTCCGTCTCAGGGTTCCGGCGGATGCGCAGCACCATGGCGAAGATGCCGATGCCCGACATGACCTCGATGAACGAGTCCACGCCGAAGCCGAAGAGGGTCAGGGCCTCGTCGCTGATGCCGAAGAAGATCGAAATCAAGCCCTCGGCGAGGTTATACACAATCGTGAAAATGGCCAGCCAAAGAGCAGCCTGCCAGACGCGATCCATTTGAGTTTTGGTGACACTGGTCATGGATTTACCTTATGAGAATGAGTTTTCATATCAAGGGGAATGATAATTGAAAATTCGAGCAAATAAGATTAGAATAATCCCGTTCGTCAATCTTATTGGTGGAGAGACCCGTGAAAAAGCCTGGTTTGTTTTTGATTGTTGCCATCCTCAGCTTGAGCCTGGCTGCCTGTGGGGGAGGAAGTTCCGCAAAGACCACCATCGATGTGATGATGACCGATTTTACCTACACGCCCAATACGTTTACCATCCCTGCCGGGGAGGTGATCACGTTCACGGCTAAAAACGATGGGGCGGTGGTGCATAATTTTGTCATCATGAATTCAGACACGGAGGTCGGTGACAGTTTCGGTGACGAGGATGAGGGGAACGTCTACTGGAAAATCGAAGTGGGAGCGGGCGGCGAAGAGACGGCCACCTTCACCGCTCCCATCGACCCGGGCGAATACCAGCTGGTGTGCAGTACGCCCGGTCACTACATGGCGGGTATGATCGGAAAGATCATCGTTGTAGCGCCCTGAGTTCCCTGCGTTCTTCGTGGAGCGGATTGATAATCTGCACATCAGGTCTGGTTTTGCCCATCGCTGAAAATGCGGGATGCCATCCCGCACCACAGACAATCAGAATTTAAAATTGATGGAAGGTTTACTTCTGATGGATGGGGTTCTTTTTGATACAATCGGGGCATGAGTTCCCCGCAGCCGCTGATCACCAGCCTCTCCAATCCACTTATCAAACAGGCGCGCGCCCTGCGTCAGCGCAAAGCCCGCGTTGAATCGGGCCTGTTCCTGGTTGAGGGACTGCATCCCGTCGGCCAGGCGGTCGAAGCCGGCTGGGACGTGGAAACCCTGCTGTATGCACCCGAGTTCCTGACGAGTACCTTTGCGCGCGGATTGATCGAACGCCTCGAAAAGCCCCAATCTGGGAAAACCCAGCCGCGCCTCCAGCCTGTCTCCGCGGAAGTGATGAAATCCCTGGCCGACAAGGACAACCCGCAGGGCCTGCTCGCCATCGTGGCCCAGCGCCATCAGACATTGGATGCGATGCGCAATGGAAAGACCTTCGTGGCCCTCGTCTCTCCGCAGGACCCGGGCAACGTGGGCGCCATCCTGCGCACCCTGGACGCCGTCGGCGCGGATGGACTGTTCCTGCTCGACGGCGGCGTGGATTTGTATCATCCCACCGTCGTGCGCGCCAGCATGGGCGCCATGTTCTGGAAGCCCATCGTGCAGACTTCCTTCGACGAGTTTGCCCTGTGGGCGCGGACGCGCTCCGTGCAGTTGGTCGGCACCTCGGCCCACGCCGACGTGGACTATCACACCCTTGTCCCGCACGAACCGTGGGCGCTGGTGCTGGGCAGCGAGCAGAAGGGCCTCTCGCACGGGCAGACCGCCGCCTGCGACGTGACCGTTTCCCTGCCCATGCGCGGACGGGTCAGTTCGCTCAACCTGGCGGTGGCCGCGGGGGTCTTGCTCTACGCATTAAACGCGTAAGGGCGCAGCTCGCGCCCTTACGTTATTTCATTCGGATGTCGGGGGGGCTAGAATTCGTCTTCTTCCTCATCCAGCCATTCGTCTTCCCCGTCCTCTTCGTCGTCTTCCCACTCATCCAGTTCTTCATCGTCCTCCCACTCATCCTCGATGGCGGCCGCCTCCGAGGGTGAATAGGTGACGCAGCCCGTGTCAGGATCGATCTCCACCGCAGCGGCGCTGCACAGGCCTTCGTCCAGGAACACGCAATCCATGTAATGGCACTTGATCCGAGGCATCACTCCTCCTAAAGTTGTGGCTGGCGCACCAGCCGTATGATGGACAGGATAAATATGATCGTCATGACCGACTGTGAAGCCAGGCAGAACGGGCATAACGCCTTGATCAGGAAAATTTCCGCATATATCAGCCAGAGCGTAAACAGGAACCCTGTCAACGAAAAGCCGAAGACCAGCAGGGTGGCATTTTCGGTAATGAAATCCTCGAGGAAGAATGCCCGCTTCTCGAAGGCCAGCGTCACCAGGATGGCGGCATATCCAAGCACGCCGATCAGCGCCACAGGAATGCCCCTGACTTCCGAGTACTTGCTGGCGTTCACGGTGCCGCAGTCGCCGCTGCCCAGACACATGGCATTGTTATTCGTCCATTTGTAGATGGTCATGTACGTCGCCACTATCAGACCGATGAGGGCCAGACCGATCATTGTGCGGTAGAGCCATTTATCCATGTTTCCTCATAGCATCCAGGCGTCTACTTCCTGATAAGCAGGCGCAGATTTTACCCCAGCGGGGATAATAAGTAAAGCATTTGCGCGCACCAGGGAAAGCAGATTCCCCGAGCCTTGGTGGCCGCTCAAGCGGGCGACCAGGACGCCCGCCTCCTCGCGCACCTCGGCGCGCAGGTAGCTCTCCCGCCCATCGGATTCGACCGCCTCCCCCAACCGCACGCGGACCGTCAGCCGTTCCGCCGTTTTCAGGCCGCCCAGCCGCCCGAGCGCGGGACGCACGAAGACCTCGAAGCCCACGAAGGCCGAGACGGGATTCCCTGGCAGGCCGATGAAGGGGATGCCGCGATATTCGCCGAAGGCCAGCGGTTTGCCTGGTCGCATATTCACGCGCCAGAAATCCAGCCTGCCGCGCGCTTCGACCACCTCCTTGACGAAATCGAAGGCGCCTACGCTGACTCCCGCCGAGGACAGGATCAAATCCGCCTGCAGGGCGGCGGCCTTTTCCAGCAGCGCCTCGACGGCCTCACGGCGGTCGGCGGCCACGCCCAGGCGGAGGACTTCCGCGCCCGCGCCTTCGAGCAGGGCCGCCAGCGTGTACGAGTTCGAGTCGCGGATCTTGCCGCTTTCGAGCGGAGCGTCCACGGCCAGCAGTTCGTCGCCGCTGGAGAGCAGGGCCACGCGCGGTTTGTGATGCACATTCACCCGCGCCTCGCCCAGCATGGCCAGCACGCCCAGGTCCTGCGGCTTGAGCGCATGGCCCGCCCGCAGGATCACCTCGCCTGTATGCACATCCATGCCGCGCGGGCGGACGTTTTCGCCCGGCCTGGCGGCCTTGAAGATACGCACGTGTTCGGGCGCAGGCAGGCCCGCAACGCGGTTTTGAAAATCCGTGTCCTCCACGGGGAGGACCGCATCCGCGCCATCTGGCAGGGGCGCGCCCGTCATGATGCGCGCTGCTTCACCCGCGGCGATGGAAACCGTCGGCTGGGCGCCGGCTGGGATGTCGGCCACCACCCGAAGGCGGCGCGGGGCCTCGGGCGAAGCCGCGGCCGAGTCTGCGGCGTGCAGGGCAAAGCCGTCCATGGATGAATTGTCGAAGAGGGGAAGCTCGGTCGAGGCCGTGACGTCGCCTGCCAGCACGCGGCCGGCGCACTCTGCCAGCGGCAGGGTCTCTGCCGCAACCGGTTCGAAATACGAGAGAATGCGCTCACGCGCCTCGGCGACGCTCAACAGGCTCATAAAACGGCGCGATTATACCACCGGCGGGCAGGGATTTTTCTGTTGCGTTGATACGGTGACATTTCACACTTGCAGTGCCTCGGCTTGTTGTTTATACTTCTTGCTACCCAAGTGGGAGCAAGGTCACTGCATGCTGGTGGATTTTCAAAGGAGGTTGCTCATGAAATGGAAAAATTCTCTGATCGGTTGGTGGGGACTGGCTATATTTATTTTTGTAGCTTTGGTCATGTCCACCTGGAAATTGACGCCCGCGCGTGCGACTGGGACCGCTCAGCGCGTGGCGGATATTTACCCGGGGGCAACTAGCTCCATTCCACAACACCTGACGGTCTTTGATAATAAGTTGTATTTTTCAGCAGACGGAAATGATGGTGTGGGCCGAACCCTGTGGATGTATGATGGTGTAAATCCACCCATTGATGTATGGATGCGGACTGGGATGATGTATGCGCCCTACCCAGAATATTTTACAGAATTCAATGGTGAGTTGTATTTTTTCTGCATATAGTGACGACACAGGTTTTGAGCTATGGAGATATGATGGGAATAATACTCCCACTCTTGCCGCAGATATTATCCCCGGACCTTCGTATTCTCGACCTGTATATTTGTCTGTTTTCAACGGCAAGTTGTATTTTACAGCCTATCCAAGCGGTGGAAATCTATATCAAATGTGGATGTATGATGGGGTTAATCCCCCTAGTATGGTTGCAACGGATCCTATTAATGGTTCAAGTTACACAGTATTCAATGATAAGCTTTATTTTTCAGCGACTGATATCGAAAATTACGGCTTTTATACATTATGGGTATACGATGGAATCAACCCGCCTGGTAAAGTCTTGCAGGCACCATATGATTATTATGGACTTCAGTCTTTGACTGTGTTCAATGGAAAACTTTATTTCCAGGCTAAAAACGATGCTGCTTCACCTTCTCGCATACTCTGGGTATATGATGGCGTTAATCCACCCATCCATGCGTTGGATATTCAGACCGGTACTGATCCGAATAACAGGCTCTTTTCAATGGTTGTCTATAATAACAAGCTACATTTCCAGGCGGATGGCGGTGATGGCGCGGGGGTTGAATTGTGGTCTTATGATGGCGTGACAGCCAGTCGAGTGGCGGACGTCTATAGTGGCAGCGCCGGTTCCTATCCAAGCCATATGGCAGTGTATAACGATGTGCTGTATTTCCGCGCAGATGGCGGCGATGGGGCTGGGTATGAGTTATGGTCATACTATGAATACGACCCTGGTTATATCACGCGTACGCCCTCCCATACCCCGAGAACCACTCCGACGCGCACAGAAACTCCCACTCCAACCGCGACGCCCACGGGAACTTTTACCCCAACTGCAACTCCGACATCGACAAATACCCGCACTCCAACCGCAACATCCACGGAAACTCGAACATCAACTGCCACCTTTACCTCCACCCCCATCAACACAGTCACCTTCGAGGACGTTCCGCGCACGCATTGGGCCTGGCTATACGTGGAGCATCTGTATCATGCGGGCCTGACAGGCGGCTGTTCGAGGGACCCCATGTTGTTCTGCCCGAATATGGCAGTGACCCGCGCACAGATGGCGGTTTTTCTCTTGCGCGGCATCCACGGTGCAACCTATGCACCGCCTGCGGCCAGCGGCACGAAATTTGACGATGTCCCTGCAGACCATTGGGCGGCGCCCTGGATCGAAGAACTAGCCAGGGAGGGAATTACGGGCGGCTGTGGCAATGGGAATTATTGTCCTGACAGTCAGGTGACTCGCGACCAGGCAGCGATTTTGATTTTGCGCGCCAAATATGGCGCAAGCTATGTTCCCCCTGCTGCAAGCGGCGCTCTGTTTGCGGATGTGGCATCCAATCATTGGGCGGCCGCGTGGATCGAGCAATTGGCCAATGAAGGGATTACGGGTGGTTGCGGCAATGGGAATTTTTGTCCTGCGGCGGTAGTGACGCGGGCGCAGATGGCGGTGTTTCTGGTCAAAGCGCTTATTCTGCCTCCCTTGCCGCCCACAGCGACTGGCACAGAAACCCCCACGCCGACTGCCACCTCAACAAAAACGCCTACGTCTTCCCCTACCCAACCCTGTACAGATGGTTGTTGATACAGACATGGATTGAGTTCAAAAGAAACCGCCTGAATTTTTCAGGCGGTTTCTTTGATTTTCAACCCGGGTTCGTCCGCTGCGCTTCCATGACGTTGGGCAGGTTTTCGATGCGGGTCAGGATGCGGCTGAGCTGCTCCAGGTCGCGCACTTCCACGATCAGGTGCAGGTCGGCCAGGCTGCGGTTGACCTTGACGGTCACATCCACGATGTTGACGTTTTCTCCGTCCAGCAGGTTGGAGATGTCGCCCATCAGGCCCTGGCGGTCGTAGGCCTTGATTTCGATGGGCACGGGGTAGGTGCGCTCGGAGCGGCCCCAGCCGACTTGCAGCAGGCGTTCGCGGTCCTTCAGCCGCAGGATGTTGGGACAGTCCTGGCGGTGGATGGTGGCGCCGCGCCCGCGCGTGATGTAGCCCACGATCTGGTCGCCGGGCGTGGGGTTGCAGCAGCGCGCCACCGAGGAGAGCAGGCCCTTGAGCCCCACCACTTCCACGGCGTCGGTGGAGGTGGCTTCGCTGGCGGGAGCGGTGGCGGCCAGGATGTCGGCGTTGGCGGTGTCCTCGGAGAATTCCTTAATGATGCGGCTGACCGAGAGATCGCCCGTGCCGAGCGCGATGAACATTTCATCGGGGACCTTGAAGCCGAGCGAACGCGCCATCTTCTCGAAATTGATCTCGCCGATGCCCAGGCGCGTTATCTCGCGTTCGAGCGAATCGCGGCCCTGGGCCAGGTTCTGCTCGTCTTCCTGTTTGTTGAACCACACGCGGATCTTGGACTTGGCGCGCTGGGTCTTGACCAGCCCGAGGTTGTTGTTGAGCCAGTCGCGGCTGGGGCCGCCGCGTTTGGCGGTGAGGATCTCGACCTGGTCGCCCGTCTTCAGTTCCTGATATAACGGAATCAATTTCCCGTTGATGCGCGCGCCGCGGCAGCGGTGGCCGATGTCGGTGTGGACGTGGTAGGCGAAGTCGAGCGGGGTGGAGCCAGCGGGCAGGTCGATGATGTCGCCGCGGGGGGTGAAGACGTAGACGCGGTCCTGGAACACGTCAGTGCGCATCGACTCGACGAACTCGGCCGCATCCTTCACGTCCGAGCGCCATTCCATCATGTTGCGCAGCCAGTTGACGCGCTGTTCGAAATGCTTGTCCGAATGCTTGGCGCCTTCCTTGTAGCGCCAGTGCGCGGCGATGCCGTATTCCGCGCTTTGGTGCATCTCCTGGGTGCGGATCTGCACTTCGAGCGGACGCTTGTCGTCGTAGATGACTGCGGTGTGCAGGGATTGGTAGAAGTTGTCCTTGGGGGCGGCGATGTAGTCGTCGAACTCGCCGGGGATGGGCCGCCAGTGGGTGTGGATCACGCCCAGGGCGGCGTAGCAGGAGGGCACGTCGGGCACCAGCAGGCGCACGGCGCGCACATCCCGCACCAGGTCGAAGGGTTTGCCCTTCTTGGCCATCTTCTTGTAAATGGAGTAGATGTGTTTGGGGCGCCCGCTGATTTCCACCTTGATGTTGTTGTGGGCCAGCAATTCGATCAGGTTGGCCTTGATCGTTTCGATCTGCGCCTCGCGGTCGGGACGGCGCTCGGCCAGTTGCTCGGCGATTTCCTTGTATTTCTCGGGGTTGACGTATCGAAAAGCCAGGTCTTCCAGTTCCCACTTGATCTGCCAGATGCCCAGGCGGTTGGTGAGCGGCGCGAAGATCTCGAGTGTTTCCTGGGCGATGCGCTTGCGCTTGTGCTCGGGCATGTAGCCCAGGGTGCGCATGTTGTGCAGGCGGTCGGCCAGTTTGATCAGCACCACGCGCACGTCGTCACCCATGGCCAGGAAGGTCTTGCGCAGCGTCTCGGAGACCAGATCGGCGCGGCGGCCCAGGGCGGGGGGCTGCGGGGCTGCGCCGTTGTCGTCGCCGTTGTCCTTCTCGGCGTGCTGGTCGCCTCGGGAGACGCGCGGCAGATTGGTGAGCTTGGTCACGCCGTCGACCAGGCTGGCGATGGTGTCGCCAAAGTCGCGGCGCAGGTCATCCAGCGTTACGGTCGTATCCTCCACGGTATCATGTAAAAGTCCCGCCGCAATGACTTCGGGCGGGACGCGCATTTCGGCCAGGATGCTGGCGACGGACAGGCAGTGGTTGATGTACGGCTCACCCGAGGCGCGCTTCTGCTCGCGATGGGCTTCCTCCGCCACCCGAAAGGCGCGCTGCACCAGTTCGCGGTCGGCGAGGCTGTAGTTCTCGGGCAACTGATCCAGGAGTTTTTCGAGCGGGATGGCGGCGGTGGAGTTTTTCATCCGTGTATTTTACTACGCCTGGCGGGGCGGAATGCCATTCCGCCCCACGGATTCACCTACAAATCCTTCTTGATGTTGTCGCGCAGGTCGAGGGCGTTGCCGGTGATGACGCCGAAGATCATGCAGATCATCGTCACACCAATGCCGACCAGCAGGGCGTAGGGCGAGGCCCACAGCAGCGGCAGGACGAAGACCACCACCAGTCCCACGAGCAGGCCGATGAAGGCGCCCTTCCACACTTGGGGAATGGCGGACAGGCTTTCCTTGAAAGAGAAGGAGCGCATCGCTTTGCGCGTGCGGACAGCGGTCGTGCGTTGGACCTTCCGCTGTTTGACCAAGGGATCACGGTCGGTCAGTTGGCGTTCGCGCAGCCGCCTGAGCCGTTCCTGTTCCTGGTTGGTGGGCATGGTTCACCTCACATGGTTTTCAAAAGCGCCTGGCGGCTGTTGCGCAGGCGATCCGAGATGATCTCGGTGATGCGCAGCATGATGGCATAGCCCGCCTCGGGGTGTTTGGCAAGGATGTCGAGGAATCCCTGGGCGGGGATGGCGATCAACTGGCTGTCCTCTTCGCAAAAAGCGGTGGCGGTGTAATGGAAGGGCTTAACCACGCCCGACCAGCCGAGCGTCTGATGCGGACGGGCGACGATGCTGACGGTCACGTGTTCGGGGCGCGAGGTCAGTTTGACTCGCAGGGCGATGCTGCCCTTGACGAGCAGGTGCAGCAGGTCCGCCTTTTCACCCTCGCGAAAAACGACATCCCCGCCCTTGACCGAAATCTCCTGGCAGATGCCGGCGATCTCATGCAAAACGGATTCAGGGATACCCTTGAACAACTCGAACTCGCCTAAAAATTCCTTTGTGATCATCGTGACCTCCGTGGATTGGGATAAAATTACTGAAATTAGTATAGCATGGATGTCAAGATGCCTATCACCAACAATGTGACCCGTTTGCTCGATTCCCGCAAGATTCCCTACGAAGCGCACGAATTCCCCGCCGAAAAAATGGGCGCGGTGGAGGTGGCGCAGTTGATGAACGTCCCGCCCGAACAGGTCTTCAAGACCATCGTCATCACCCGCGACAAACCGAGGAAGCCGCTGCTGGTAGCCGTGCCCGGCCCCTCCGCCGTGGACTTGAAACTGCTGGCGGCCTTCCTGGGCGAGAAGAAGGTCACCCTGCCGACCGAGCGCGAGGCCGAACAGCTGACGGGCTTACAGGCGGGCGGCATCTCCCCGCTGGCATTGATCAACAAAGGTTTCCAGGTGGTGATCGATGATGCGGCGCAGAAGTACGAACGCATCTACATCTCGGGCGGCCAGCGCGGATTGGATATTCATCTGCGGGTGGATGACCTGGTCAGGTTGACGAATGCGAGGCTGGGAAAGGTGAGCAGGGAGGAGTAGGGAAAAGCAGAAGGCGGAAAGCAGAGAGCGGAAGGCAGAAGGCAGAAAGTGGAAGGCAGAAAGCAGAGAATTAGTCACTGCCTTCCGCTTTTTTATGCGTCGAACTCGGTGGCCTGGTTTCCGTTGATGTGCAGGAAGTAGTGTCCCGAGGGGAAGCTGCCCAGCGGCACGCTGACCTCGAAGGGTTGGATCACTTGGGCGCAGACGGCGTTCGGGTCGACCACGGAGTAAACCTCCACGGCAATCTTGTTCCCCGCATTGGGTGGGCTGACCGCCACGCGCAGTTGGTGGCAGGGCGTGGGCAGGCTGCCTGTCAGCGTCAGGTTGAATTGCAGGGGGTAGCTTTCCAGGGTGAGCAGTTGATACGAATCGAGGCTGGCCCCGTCGCGGGTCAGGGCGCTGTCGGCGGGTTGGGGGAGGTAATCGACGGCGTCAGGGGAAGTGGGCGTTTCGTTGTTCGTGGGCTGGTCGGGTGCAGGAGAGGCGGCTTGCGGGGCGCAGGCGGCCAGCAGGGCGAGTAGAAGAAGCACGGGAAGGGTTTTACGCAGCATGGGAACTCCTTGAGATTTTCCATCAGACGCGGTCGGGCCAGGCTTTGTTCCGCCTACGGCAGCGCCAGGTTGAAGGTTGTGGTCAGGAAGACGGCCATCTGCGCGCGTGTGACCGGGTCCCCGGGGCAGTAATTCTCCGCGTCACAGCCGCCCGTGATGCCTTCAGCCGCCAGTTGCTTGATCCAGGCTGCGGCCCAGAAATCGACCGCCACATCCGCGAAACCTGTTTCCGCGCCGACGTCGGGCGGCAGGTAGTCGGGACCGTGCTTCGCCCGCAGCAGGAAGACCGCCATCTGCGCGCGCGTGACGATCTGGCCGGGGCAGTAGTTGCCGTTTCCGCAGCCGCCTGTCACGCCGTCCGTCGCGAGCTGTTCGATCCAGCCGCCCGCCCAATGGTCGGCGGGGATGTCGAGGAAGATCGCGCCCGTCGCTTCGGGCGGATTGAAGGCTGGTCCGTGCATGCCGCGTTCGAGGAAGACCGCCATCTGGGCGCGCGTCACCCCGTTGTTGGGGCAATACGACATGGGCTCGGTCCCGCATCCGCCTGTGATGGCGTTGGCGGCCAGCGTCTCGATCCAACTCCAGGCCCAGTGCGTGCCAGGCACGTCGTGGAAACTGGTCAGGTGCAGCTTCAGTGTCCCGCCGCCGACCGCCTGGGGAGCGGAGACCGTCCCGTTGTATTGCGCCACCTCAATGTAATACGTCGCGCCGCTCGTCAGCGACAAATCCACCTGCGACTGCTGCCCGCCCGCCATATCGTCGTTGCAGGCCACTACGCTCAGGCTGCCGCGCGCGCCGCTCCACACCGCGATGTAGGTGTCGTAATTGCTGGAGAAGGTGTCCAGCGAAACGGGGCCGCTGGCCGCGGGCGTGAACTTGTACCAGACCGAGTTCGACCCGGGCGCGAGGCCACACCCCGGCGCGGCGGGATCATCGTTGGAGACGCCTGTCGTGGTGGTGTTCAAGCTGGCGGTGGAGGGTTTGGGCGCGAGGACTTTTGCGCCGTTGAAATCGTCCTGCGCGGGCTGGAAGACGGAAATGACCAGCGTGCCCGCGCCGACGGCGGACGGGCTGGCGGCCTCGATAAAGTAGGTTGTCCCCGCGACCACATCCACCTGGACCTCGGCCTGCTGGCCGTTAAAGTTATCGTTACACGCCTGATTGGTCAGGCTGCCCGCCGAGCCGGTCCACACTGCCAGGATGGTGTCATACGTGCTGCCCAGCGTGCGGATCAGCATCCGCTCGCTGGAGGTGGGCGTGAAGCGATACCAGACCGAGTTGTGACCCTGTCCCGCGCTGCACGGCAGGATGGGATCATTGGCCTCGCTCGTGGCCGCGCCGATGACTTGCGCGTCCACGTAGGGCGTGGTGGAAATGACCGACGCGCTCGCGAACGCATCGCTGACCAGGCCCTGTGCGGGAACGGCCACCACGCCGTCCAACACGTTGCTGTCCACGCCGATGGCGATTCCGCCCCAGGTCTCGGTGTGTCCGCCCGTGTACTGGCGGATGCGCTGGTGGTTGGGCCAATAGCTGTTGGACAGGCAGGCCGTGTTCCAGACCGTGGCGCTGGGATTGTATTCGTAGTTGAAATACCAGTTGGCGATCCAGATCGCATCGGGCGGATTCGCCAAATTGCCGACGTCCGTCAGGGCCGAGGCGCACGAAGCGCCATACAGGGCCGAGACGTCCCCCGCAGCTTCCATCTGGTCGGTCCAGCCCTTGATGAATGCCAGAGCTGCATTCTTGCAGGCGGTGTTGCTGGTGTCGTAGGCTTCCAGGTCGTAATAAATGACCGTGCCCGTTTGGTCGGCCTCGGTCAGCCCCAATTGGGCAGCGACCGTCAGCGCATCGTTGGCTTCGCTGATGCCTTGCAGGTAGGCCGTGACGGGATCGTAGCTCATGCGCACCGAATAGCCCGTGCAGGCGGCCTGCGGTCCGACCCAGGTGGGGATGAATTTCCAGCCCTGCTGGTTCAGTTGCACCAAAAAGGATTTGGACAGGTTGACGTTGTCGCAGGCGCGCGCGTCCCCGCCGATATACAGGTTGACGGCCGTGTATGGACTGTTGCTCCACCAGGCTTGCAGTTTGCCCAGGTTGGGAATTTCGCAGATGTCCACGCCCTGCCCGACCCAGATCTGGGTATAAGCCAGGCCTGGCTGGGGAATGTTCGTTTCGCTTTGGGTCACGTGTCGTTCGAGAATTCCATTCGCGGTCTGAGGGAGGGGGACGGTCTGCCAACTCTTCCCGCCATCGGTCGTCTTGACGAGACGGGTCTCCTGGGTGCAGTCCGCGTCAGACTTGGTAACTGCATCACCGAACGAGCAGTTCCCGCTCTGCGATTTGGCCCAGCCCAGCGAGTCGGTCAGCATGTCGCGTCGAAGGAGGTCCGCTTCCTCTGGCTGTCGCTCGGGCGGCATTTCCACGCCAGCCTCCACCTGCTTCCACGTCAGGCCGCCATCTTCCGTCACGAACGCCGACTGGATGTTGAAGTTGGCGCTGGTCGCGTGCTGGATATGAATCGTCCCGTGTCGGGAGTCGTTGAATTGGATGCGAATCGACTTGGGCTGGATCCACGCGTCTTCTGCGGCAAACAGCGTGATGGGCTGGGTCTGCCAGGTCGCCCCCGCATCCCGCGTCCGCGCCAGGGAATAGGCGGCGCCTCCCTCGGCCGCCTCGGTCAGCACGGCCCAGCCGTCCGCGCTGAGGAAGGTCACCGCGGCGATGTGCGCCGCCGCGGGCGTGACCTCGTCCCAGGTCGCGCCGCCGTCTGTGGTGCGGAAGAGTTGATTGTCGAGCAGCACCCAGCCCTGGGTGGGAGAGTCGAAATCGAAATCGCGCAGTTCGGTAAAGGCGGGCGCGTCCGCTTGTCCCTGTGCCTGGGCTGGAATGGAAAGCGGCAGATTCAGCAGGAGCAGGACGACCAGAATTCTAAAGAGGATATTCGTTTTCATCGCGGGAGTCTCCTTCCCGTAGTTGTACCGCGAAGAAACGGGGGCTGCAAGCCCTGCGTAGGGCGGGATATTATCCCGCCCTACGTTATTTCAACGCATACTCCACCGCCGCCTCGGCGTGGATGCGCGTGGTGGGGAAGAGCGGCACGGCGCAATCTTGCGCGTGGACGAGCAGTTCGATCTCGGTGCAGCCCAGGATGATGCCCTGCGCGCCCCGTTCGATCAAGCCCGCCATGATGCGCTTGTAGGCTTCGCGCGACTCGTCCTGGATGAGGCCCAGGCACAACTCGTCGTAGATCACGCAGTGCACGATCTCACGCTCGACCTCGTCGGGCGTGAGCACCTCCAGGCCGTGTTTTTCGATCAGGCGGCCTTTGTAGAAATCCTGCTCCATCGTGAAGCGCGTGCCCAGCAGGCCGATGCGCGTCAGCCCCGCCGCCTGGATGCGCTGCGCGGTGGCATCCGCGATGTGCAGCAGCGGAATGTGCATGCCTGTCTGCATCTGGTCGGCGACCTTGTGCATGGTATTGGTACACAGCACCAGCAGGTCCGCGCCGCCGCGCTCCACATCCTGCGCCACCCGCGCCAGGATGCGCCCGGCCTCGTCCCAGCGGCCCTCGTGCTGCAAGGTCTCGATCTCGGCAAAGTCCACCGAGACCATCACGCTTTTGGCCGAGTGCAGCCCGCCCAGGCGTTTCTTCGTTTCTTCATTGATGATGCGGTAATACTCGATGGATGATTCCCAGCTCATCCCGCCGATCAGACCGATGGTTTTCATGGGTTCCTCGTTGCGATTTGGAGTCAAAAGTCTCCCGACTTTTGAGCGGGTCTATGCTCCTGGCGGATTTGTAATCCGCCAGCTAGCCGCTGACTCTTGAGCAAGTCAGGATGCCTCATGTTTGAGATGCTTGACCTTCTCGAACAGCTTCGGCGCGATGACGTAGATGCCGCGTCCGCTGACGGCCACGGTCCCATCCTGCAGGCGGATCTCGCCCGTCGAGAAGGCCTTGCGTCCGTCATGCTCCGTGATGCGCGCTTCGAGGGTCAGCGGCTGGCCGAGCGGCACGGGCTTGTGGTAGTTGATCTCGATGTTGACCGCCGCCACCTTCAATCCCGCCGCCCAGACGACCAGCCCCATCGCCTCGTCGAGGATGGCGGCCGAAGCCCCGCCGTGAGCGTGGCCGGGCGGACCCTGCTGGGCGTCGTTCAGGGTGAACTCCGAGGTCATGACGCCGTCATCGTCCACCCACATGGTGATGCCGATGCTGTGCGGATTGTCCGTGCCGCACACGAAACACGAACCGTGATAGGGAAGTTGTCGTTTCATTTCTCCCTTATTTCCCATCCCGTCCCAAACGTTTCAAGATCGAGCCTCTGACGAAACGAGTCAGCCCCAGCCTGCCCGCCAGCACGAGCAGTTTGTAGAGCAGGCTTGGCGTGCAATACAGGCCGCCATGTTCCAGCGCCTTTAGGGAGCTGCGTGCCACGTATTCCGAGGTCAGCCACATGAATTTCGGCACCGAGTTGTACGTGTCCGAGCCGTCGTAGGCGGGCCGCTTGTGGAAATCGCTGTAGGTGTAGCCGGGCAGCAGGATCTGCACCCGAATGCCTGTCCCCTCCAGTTCGCGCGCCAGCGATTCCGAGAAGGCGTTCAGGAAGGCCTTGGTGCCCGCGTACGCGCCGTTGCCAGGCAGGGGGGCGTACGCGGCGGGTGACGACACGTTGATGATCGATCCGCGTCCCGCCTGCTTCATCCCATCCAGGACGGCCGAGGTCAGGCGCACGGGCGCGATGTTGTGCACGGCGATCATCTCGATGGTCTTCTCGGGACTGTCCTGTGTGAACAGGGTGCGCACGCCGAAGCCCGCGTTGTTGACCAGCATTTCGATGGGGGTATGCACGCTGATCCACTTCTCGAGCAGGCGGATGCCTGCATCCGTGCCGATGTCGGCCACCACCACCTCGGCGCGGACCTCGTGCTGGTTCCGTACCTCGGCGGCAACCGCCTCGAGACGCTCCGCCCGCCGACCCGTCAGGCACAGGTCGTATCCTTTTGCGGCCAGTTGCCGCGCAAACGCCTCGCCGATTCCGCTCGAAGCGCCCGTGATCAAAGCCCATTTTTCCATAAGTTCAGCATCCTTTTCTCGACCCAAAATTGTGGTCCGATTGTAACCCAGTCGACACGCGATTTCATTTCAGCGCGTGATTATCGTCATATTGGGCGGACCCTGCGCCTGTGCTAGAATCAATTCATGAAGATTACTGTTAAATTACTCGCCAATTATAAAGATTTACTGCCCCCTGGAAGCGTTGGAAATACAATCGAAATCGAAGTCCCGCGCGGGACGACCGTGGCCGAGGCCGTGTCCCGTTTCGAAGTGCCGCTGGACGACAGCAGTGTGATCGTCCTCAACGGCCTGACCGTCGACCTGAATACCCCCGTCTCCGAAGGCGACACCGTCGCAGCCTTTTCGGCGATTGCGGGAGGCTGAGTAATCCACGCCCTGAGCTGGTGGTTGAGCTTGTCGAAACCGAGCCGCGTGCTTTTGCGGCGAAGTCGAAGGGCAAGTATCAAGAAATCTCATAATGTTCCACGTCCCTCGCGCTTCGGCTGCCGCTCAGCGCGAAGAACACAAAAGGAGTCCCCATGTACGGCTGGCACGGAAGACTGCTACGCATCAATCTCACCACCCAAACCACCTCCATCGAAGACATCGACCCGCAGGTCTGCCGCGACTTCATCGGCGGGCGCGGCGTGGCGATGTATTACCTCTCGAAGGAAGTCGACCCGACCGTCGATCCGCTGGCGCCCGAAAACAAGATGATCTTCGCCGCAGGCCCGCTGACCGCCACCCCCGCCCCGACGGGTAACCGCTACATGGTGGTGACCAAGTCCCCGCTGACGGGGGCGGTGGCGCACTCCAACTCGGGCGGCGAGTTCCCCACCTGGATGAAGCGCACGGGCTTCGACCTGTTCATCTTCGAAGGCAGGGCCGAGTCGCCTATGTATCTGCTGGTCAACGAGGATCAAGTCGAGTTGCGGCCGGCCGGTCACCTGTGGGGCAAGGACACGCACGAGACGACCGACCTGCTCAAGGCGGAACATTCCGACGAGGCGCGCGTAGCCTGCATCGGCCCCGCGGGCGAGAACCTGGCTCTGATGGCAGCCATCATCAATGACAAGCATCGCGCGGCGGCCCGCTCGGGCGTCGGCGCGGTGATGGGCAGCAAGAACCTCAAGGCGGTGGTGGCGCTTGGGACGAAGAATCCGCCCCTGCACGACGCCGAAGGCATGCGCAGCCTCAGCGTGGACACTTCCAAAAACGTGGGCGCGGATGTCAAGAAAGGCTCGAACATGCGCACCTACGGCACGTCCTACGTGCCTGCCGTGACCAATACGCTCGGCATCTTCCCCACGTACAACTTCCAGCAAGGCACTTTCGAGCACACGGACAAGATCGATGGCGAGGCGCTCAAGAATCAATACCTGATCCGCCCGACCCCCTGCTACCGTTGTCCGCTTTCCTGCGGCCGCCTGACCGAGGTGCCCGACGGCCCGTACAAGGGCAAGGGCGAAGGCCCCGAGTACGAGACCATCTCCTCGCTGGGATCGGGCTGCGGGGTCAGCGACCTGGCGGCGCTCATCAAGGCCAATTACCTGTGCAACGAATACGGCATGGACACCATCGGCACCGGCATGACGATTGCCGCCGCGATGGAACTGTACGAGAAGGGCTACGTCCCCGAGGATGTGGTCGGCATGTCGCTGAAGTTTGGCGACCACGATGCCATGATCGCGATGATCAGGAAGATGGCCTACCGCGAGGGCTTCGGCGATGACCTGGCGCAGGGCAGTTACCGCCTGTGCGAGAAGTACGGCCATCCCGAAATCGCCGTGACCACCCGCAAACAGGAATTCCCCGGCTACGACCCGCGTGGCTCGCAGGGCATGGGCCTGCTGTACGCCACCTCCAACAAGGGCGCCTCGCACATGGAAGGCGACGTGGCCTACGAGGAAGTCTTCGGCGTGCCCGTCAAGGAGAATCCGCTCACGACCGAGGGCAAGGCCGAACTGGTCAAGCACTTCGAAGATTCCTTCGCCCTGATCGACAGCGCGGGCCTGTGCGTCTTCGTCGCCCTGCGCTACGTCTTCAGCAAGGAACGCAAGATCTGGCCCGAGCGGCTGACCGAGATGATGAACCTCACCACGGGCATCGGCTACACCCCCGAAGAGATCATGAAATCCGCCGAGCGCATCTACAACATCGAGCGCATGTTCCTGCTCAAGGCAGGCTCCACCGAGGATACGCTCCCGTACCGCATGTTGCACGAACCGCTGCCCGACGGTCCCGCCGCGGGCCGCGTGGTGGAACTCGACAAGATGCTGCCCGAGTTCTATCAACTGCGCGGCTGGGACGCGCAAGGCTGGCCGACGAAGGAAAAATTGGCCGAGTTGGGACTGTAAAAATCAGACCCTAAAGGTCTCCAAGACCTTTAGGGTCTTTATTTTGATTGAGACAATTGATGGATGGGAAAACCTTTAGAGCCTGGGTTAAACCGAATACAATACCCCTGATGTTCATCCACCTCACCTGTCACTCCACATACTCCCTGCAAGAGGGACTCGTCACCCCTGCTGAACTCGTTCAAGCCGCGCAGACACAAGGCATGTCTGCATTGGGACTCACCGATCACAACTTGCTCACGGGTTCGATTGAGTTCGTCACGGCTTGCAAGGATGCTGGCATTCAGCCCATCCTCGGTCTGGAGGTCGACATTGAGGGCAGTCCGCTTCAATTGCTGGCGACCAGTTTTGAAGGTTGGTCAAATCTGTGTCGTTTGAGCAGTGCCATTGCATTGGATATTCCCTGCTCCCTTGAGTTGCTCGCATCTCATTCCAAAGACCTGATCGCGCTTTCGGGGAATCCCAAATCACTTATTGATATCTTCGGGGATCAGCTTTATTTTGCCCTGAGTAATCCAGCCCAAGTCATCCCCGACTTTGTGCGCCCTGTCGCTGTCCATCCCATCTACTATCTCAGACCTGAACAAGCCGTTTTGCAGCGCACGCTGACCGCCATCCGCTTGAGCCAGACGGTGGAGCAAGTGCCCGTCCGTTCGGGGATGCACTTCCCCAGTCCTCAGGAGATGGAGCGCCGCTTTGCCGATTTCCCCGAGGCGCTGTCCGCCACGCACGAAATCGCGGAGCGCTGTCGGTTCGACTTTCCGCTCGGTGTGCCGCACATGCCCACCGTCCCGCTGCCAGAGGGAGTCTCCGCTGCGGAACATCTGCGGGAGAAAGCCTTTGCCGGCGCGCGGACTTTGTACGGCGAGATCACGCCCGCCATTCAAGCGCGCCTGGATCATGAGCTGCAGGTCATTGCCCGCATGGGTTTCGAACCCATCTTCCTGATCGTCGAGGATATCCTGAACTTCGCCAGGGAAACAGGCGTGCCCTTTTCTTCGCGCGGCTCGGCGGCCTCGTCGCTCGTGGCGCACTGCCTCGGCATCACCAGTCCCGACCCGCTGCGGCTCAACCTCTACTTCGAGCGCTTTCTCAACCCCGCCCGCACCACGCCACCCGACATTGACACCGACCTCTGTTCCCGCCGCAGGGACTCGGTCATTCAGCATGTCTTCGATTTGTACGGAGCGGAGCGCGTCGCAATGGTGGGGACGATCAACCGCTACCGACCTCGCTCGGCGCTGGCTGATGTTGCCAAAGCGCATGGTCTGTCCCCAAGCCTGATCCGCGAACTGGCGAATCAACTTCCACACTCGTGGTGGGCGCGCTTCGAGGAGTCGTCCTCGCCCTTTGCGGAACTACGCGCCGCGCACCCATCGCGGGGAGTCATCTTCGACGAAGCCGAAGCCATCTTGAATCTCCCGCGCCATCTGTCAGTTCACCCTGGCGGCGTGATCGTCGCCCCCGCCGCGCTGACCGACCTCGTGCCCGTCATGCGTTCGGGCAGCAAAGGTGTGGTCATCACCCAACTGGATTTGGACTCCGTCGAGGCGCTGGGGCTGGTCAAGATCGACCTGCTCGGCATCCGCGGGCTGACCGTCCTCGGCGACGTAGCACAGTTCATTCAGGAGAGTCAGCCCGAACGATTTGCGAATCGGCTCGACGTGCTGGAGTCGACTCCGTCCGATGACCCAGCCACATCCAAACGAGTGGAGAGCGGCGGGACGATTGGCTGCTTCCAAATCGAAAGTCCGGGCATGCGGGCGACCCTGCGCGAGATCCATGCCAAAAGCGCGGACGACATCATGGCGGCGCTGGCGCTCTATCGTCCGGGTCCGCTCAGTGGCGGGCTGAAGGATGCTTTCGTGCGCCGCTTCAAAGGTGAGGAAGCCGTCAGGCATTTGCATCCGTCGCTTGCGCCGTTGCTGGACGAAACCTTCGGCGTGATCCTCTACCAGGAGCAGGTGCTGCGCATCGCACATGAGCTGGCTGGTTTCGACCTATCCGAAGCGGACTTGCTGCGCCGTGCAATGAGTCACTTCGACCCTGGCAAGAAGATGCAGGAGTTGGAACGTAAGTTCGTGACTCAAGCACAGGAGAAGAGTGGCGTGCCGCTTGAAACGGGCGAACGAGTCTGGGAGATGATGGCAGCCTTCGCGGGTTATGGTTTCCCGAAGGCTCATGCCGCCTCATACGCTCAGGTAGGCTGGCGTTCCGCCTGGTGCAAGGAACATTTCCCCGCCGAGTTTATGGCGGCGGTGCTCGCCAATTGGGGCGGGTACTACAGCCAGCGCGTCTATCTCAGCGAAGCCAGAAGAATGGGACTGATCGTCCGCCCGCCGCATGTAAATTTTTCGGGGAGCAGTTTTCAGGTTCGCAATGGCGCGTTGTACATGGGCTTGGAGCAGGTCAAGGAGTTGACGAAACGCACCATCGGGCGCATCATGCAGTTTGCGCCATTTGAATCGTTGGATGACTTCCTCTCGCGGGTCGATCCGCGCGCGCAGGAAGCGATCCATTTGGCCCGTGTTGGCGGGCTGGAAGGTTTTGGATCCATTCCTTCCATGCTACAACGCTTGGAAAGCGGCTGGCGGGCGGGACAGATGAGTCTCTTCGACTGGGTGGATGAAGGCGAGGATTGGACTCTGGAGCAGAAGATGGATGCGCAACTGGAGTTGCTCGGCGTAAGCCTGGAGGCGCATCCGCTCGAGCTGGCGGCAGCGGCCATCACAAAGTCGAGCGCGATCACCACGCTCGAAGCGGCGGAGCGCATCGGGCGCAGGGTCACGGTGGCGGGAGTCCGCCAGACCTCGCATCGCAGCCGCACCGCCAAGGGCGAGTCCATGCTCTTCCTCACGCTCGAAGACCTGACCGGCACGCTGGACGTGATCGCCTTTCCCGCTGTGTATCGGGCCGCGAAGGATTTGCTGAATTCCAGCGCGCCGATCTTGGTGACAGGCATGCTGGATATGGACGCGTCCCGCGGGGAGCCGTTCTTGCGGGCGGAGCAGGTGACAAAGCTGGGGTAGCCATCGATAGACCCTAAAGGTTTCCTCCGTTATCCCTCGTCATGCCTCGCGGGAGAGTCTTGCATATCAGGATGCCCAATGGCAGAAAAAACCTTTAGGGTCTGTTACTTGTTCCACCACTCCAACACCCGCATCGCCCGCAGCGTATTCCATCGACTCGGTTTCCCCGCCTCTTCCAGGTCGAAATATTTCCTCCCGGACATGCCGCTGTTCATCAACCAGCGCCCATCCGCCTTCTGTTTCCTTTGCAACAACTCGATCGCATCGCACATGCGCTCATCGCGTTGCGCATCGCAAGCCTGGAAATAATCCAGTGCGCGGATGAAATCGTAGCGCCAGCGGGGCGGGAAGGGCATGGCTGTCATCTTCGCGTCGAAGACCTGACCCGTGCGATGGGATTTGTACAGCCGATGCGCCAGCAGGAACTCATGTCCACATTCACGCACGGCGCTGATCCGCCTTCCCTGTTCGGGGTATGTGCATTGATATTCGTACAAGCCTTCGAGTGCCGACAAAGTGGTGTGGAAGGAGGAATGGGTCGCGCCCTTGTACGAGTCGCAGTTCCAGCCGCCGTCGGGCATTTGCTGGCCGACCACGTACGAGGCGACCTCGTGGATACGCTCATCGGGAAAACGGAAATAGGCCAGCAGGGCCAGGATCATGCTGGTGATACAGGTCTCACTATATTTTAGGGAATACGAAAAAAAGTTGATGCCCCCGTCCGTGTAAAAGCCCTGGTCGAGAAATATCTGGCAGGCCCGCTTCGCCTGCGGATTGTTTTGCGGCAGTCCCAGCAGGCGCAGGGTCAGCATGGTGTAGGTGGTGGAGATCCATTTGGGGCCGTAGAGTCCGCCGCCCCAGCGTCCGTCCGCGTCCTGCAGGGCCAGCAGGCGCGCACCCCAGCCCTCCTTTGCGATCTTCCTGCGCTCCGCCTCGTACGTACGCGGTGACCGATCCAGCAGGTCGCGCTGTACCTGCCAGCGGATGGACGGGTCGCCTGCGAGCAGCCAGGGAATGATCTCAGTGTTCATTTTACAAAAGAGTCTCCAGGTTCGCGCTTGAAACATATTTGCGATAGGCCGCGGTCTCATTCAACACCCCGCGCAGGGCCACGAACAATTCCTTCTGCAAATACGGGTTGCCCTCGGGCTTCGTCGCGGAGAGAGTCACCGCATCCCCATCTACGCTCACCGAGAGATGCCCGCCCGCGGCCAGCCATTGCAGGCCGATCTCCACGGCGCTTTCACGCGCGGCCATGGCGACCGCCAACGCGGACAGTGTCGCCTGTCCGCCGTGCTGGTTGAGCGCGAATTTGCACAGACCCGCAAGACGCTTCAAAAAATCATCGGGCTTTTCCTCTGCGGGCGGGATGGCAAACACGTACACCATCTTCGGCTTGACGAGCGCCAGCGCCCTGCGCAGTTCGGCGGGCGAGGGCGGCGTGGTGTAGATCGCCAATTCATCGGCGGGATGTAACTCGAAGCGCGATTTGCCTTTGGGTTTGTCCGCACCTTCGGCCCAGATGAGGGTCGAAGGTCGAAGGTCCGAGGTCGAAGGCTGTAATCGATAATCCCGAACTTCGACTTTCGAAGGTCGGATTTCGACCGCTTTCTCCTCGACGATGCGGAAGTCCTCGAATTGCAGTGTGACCTGTTTCTGTCCGCGGAAACTGCTGGCGCGCAGCGAGTAAGCGATGTCGAACGGGACGTCCGTCTCGGGCAGGTCCCCGCCCGCGCCGCCCCACCACAGGATGCTTTGCGTGTTGCCGTCCCCATCTTCGATGTTCAGGCGCAGATGTTCGCGGGTCTTGCCGATCTCCGAGACGGCCTTCAGCGTGACCTGGCGGGTGGCCAGCGTCAGCTTGGGATTGCCCGCCCCGAACGGCGCGAGCAATTCGAGCGACTCGGCCAGCTCGAGGTTGAGCTTGTCCAGCCCCAGCCAGGCGTCGATTTGCAAAGTTGGCTCCTCGCGGACGATTTTCCCCAGTTGCTTTTCGATGGCTTTGCCAAGTCCCCTGCGGAAGGCGGCCAGGTTGTCCTTGTGGAACGACATCCCTGCCGCCATGGGATGCCCGCCGAAGCCGAGCAGGATTTCCTTTTGGGCGGCGATGGCCTCCGTGATGTGCAGGCCCTCGATGGAGCGCGCCGACCCGCGCAGGATGCCATCCTCCGATTCGTTCAACAGGATGGCAGGCTTGTGATGGCGCTCGACCAGCTTGTTGGCGACGATGCCCACCACGCCGCCCGGCCAGTTGGGATGCGAGAGCACAATCGCGGGTTCGTCCAGCAGGTCGGGATTCGCGCGCAGTTGGGCTTCGGCCGCTTCGTAGACCTGACTGGTCAACAGGCGGCGCTGGGCATTCAGCCCCTCGATTTGGGCCGCCAGCAGGCGCGCCCGGGCCGGGTCGCGTGTAAGTAGCAACTCCACGGCTGGATTGGCATCGCCCAACCTGCCCAGCGCGTTCAGGCGCGGCGCGAAGGTGAAGCCGATGGTCTCCTCGGTCAATGTTTCGAGGTTGGTGCCCGACAATTCCGCGATGACTTTCAGCCCCAGGCGTTTGGTTTCGCGCAAGGCTTGAATTCCCTTTTGCGCCAGGGAACGGGTCTCACCCTTGAGCAGGGCCACGTCGGCGATCAAGCCCAGCGCCACGAGATCGAGCAAATCGTCCGCCGACGCTTGACCTTCGACCTTCGACCTTTGACCCAGGAGGGCTTCGGCCAGTTTATACGCCACGCCCACGCCCGCCAGGTTTGCGAGCAGGTGATTTTTGGGCAGCAGTTTCGGATTGACGATGGCTTTCGCGTTGGGGAGCGTTTCGCCGAGATCGTGATGGTCGGTGACAACCACATCCACGCCGCGCGAATTGCAATAATCCACGGCTTCGTGGGCAGTGATGCCCGTGTCGCAGGTGACGATCAGTTTCACGCCGCTGTCGAGGATCGGCTGGAGGCTCTCGATGTGGACGCCGTGACTCTCCTTGCCACGGATCGGGATGTAGTACGAGACGTCCGCGCCGAGCGCCTGCAGGGTTTGCACCAGCAGGGTCGTGGAGGTCTGTCCGTCCACATCGAAATCACCCCACACGCAGATTGCTTCTCGCTTGCGTATAGCCAGTTCGATGATTTCCACCGCCGCTTCGATGCCAGGGAAGGGTGTGGAGGGCAGCGCGTCGGGATGCAGGAAGGCGCGCGCGGCGGCGGGATCGCTGAAGCCGCGTCGGACGAGAGTCTGCGCGATGAGCGGAGGCAGGCCGAGGTCCGAGAAGGAGGTGGGGACGGTGACGGGATGAGGGTCGAGCCAGCGGGTCATGAATTCATTTTAATCGAAAATAAAAAAAGCCTCCGCATAATGCTCGGAGGCTTTGATCCAGGTTAGGTTCTGTTGACTCCCGTGCCATATTTGCGGAAGACAAAGAGCAATGGAATTCCCACGACAAGATAGGCGCCGAAGTAGGCCAGTCCGCCCGGGCGTTCGGCGAAGTTGAACAGGCGGATGTACATGAAGGCCGCGGCTGTAATGAAGACGATCAATCCGTATGTGGCCAGGGAATGATGCAGGACGGAGTTCAGGCTTCTATCCCAAAAGTAGGGGACAACCGCCAGCGCAAGCGCCAGGTAGAAGACCCCAAAACTACGCAAGGTGAACAGGGACATGACCTCGGGAAAGATACCCGCATTGGTGCCGGGCGCGCCGATTTGTGCGCTCAATCCGTACAGGCCGAGCAGGCCCACGAACAGCACAAATGCAAATGCGGGCAGGCTTTGAACGTTGGTGAAGGTCGGCCCGCCCGACGGATTGGATGGACGCAGGCGAAGATAATCAAAAATTCCGATGAAGGCCGCCAGCGTGTTGACGATCAGGGTGATGAGGTATAGCCATGCAATGGGATGTTCGAGTTTTAACTTGTCGCGGAAGATGAACAGAACGATCAATTCGCCGACGCCGAACAGCCATAAATAGATCAGCGACGTGTACCCCAGTCTCCTCTGCCAACGGCGGGCAGTGAGGTAAGCCAGCCACGCATTCCCAAGGCACCAGCCGCCGATGGTGATGGTCATGAAGGCGGTTACCTTCCAGGTGAAGGCGGGCGCGAGTTGCGCTGGGAACAGAAATAAAAGCGCGCCCAAAATCCCATACAACAAGGCACAGGCGTAGGTGAGAAAACGGGAAACAACCGATAACATGACTCCTCCAGGACGATAAACGCAAGATCGCAAAATTCAGTAAACCCGACTTGCGATGTCTATTTTATCATCCTACATCCTGCGCCACTCCAGGAATTGGAGGGTGGCGAAGATGTCCACCACGATGGCGGTGATGCCGATGGCCCATTTGGCGTCTGCGTCGAAGTGGAAAATGGGGAGGATCAGCAGGAGGATGCTGAACAGCACCCAGGCCGAGTCTGCGAGAATGACGAAGAGGGTGAATCCGCGCGAGAGGACGGGACGGGTGACGGTATAGCCTGCCCATGCGCCGTAGAGCAGCAAGTCCACACCGAGCACGCTCATGACAGGTGGGCTGGTACCCAGAAACGCCGAGAGCGGTCGGGCGGCCAGGGTGAAGATGAGTCCGCTGGTGCCGCAGAACACGGCGTTGGCCAACAGGATGCGACCGAGCCTGTCGGACTGGGTCTGTATATTCATGTTCATTCTTCTTTCGTGCGGAACGTGGCGGCCAGCGGAATGGCGAACAGGATTGCAAAGACCAGGTTGAGCACGGTGTTCTGCCAGAAGCCCGACCACAGGGAATAGAGGGTGTCGGGGATGAACCAGGCGGCCAGCGGGACGGCAATCGACAGCCAGGCTGTTCGGTTCCCCGGGCGGAACTGGCTGAAGAGGATGAACATCATCGTCGCGCCCCAGCCAAACATGACCGAGCCCATCACGGCGTGAGCGAGCGCGATGTAATGCGCCGCCTCCGTCCCGAAGGAGGAGATCGTCGACGGGGAGCCGAAGGCCAGCAGGCTGAGGAACTGCCGAAGCAGGTCGGGGGCCAGCACCATGCTGATGCCGTACAGCATCACACCTGCGCTGACGACAATCAGCCAGCGCTGCCAGAAATTGAAATTGCTTTGTGTCTTCATTTGAAATTCTCCTTTTTTCCCCATTGTAGGAATTTCAGGTTGCCAAATCCATGAAAAAGACTGCCATCTGCTGCCAGTTATGCGCGCAGATCCTCGGCGATCATCTTTGCGGCGGTGTTCTGCCAGTTATGTAGAGTCCGTTCGGGGACATTGACCTGGAACCACTCCAGCGCGGCGCGCGAGTCTTCGTCCAGGGAGGCGTAGTCGGCGCGACGGGTGTAGGGTTTGAGTCCCAGCACGTAGGGAAAATGCAGGGCGTTGTAGTAGCGCCATTCGTCGGTGGCGCCGAATTTCGCGTCGGATTGCGGCTTGAGTTTTTGGATGCTGCCCACCAGCAGGGCTTTCAGGGCATGGGCGCGGTCGAGCGGATTCTCCCCCTGGATGCACGGCAAATTCACGAGCGGATTGGCCGCCAGCTTGGGCAGGTCCCCGAGGTGCGAGAGCGCGCGCCGCGTCAGACGGGCGAACTGCTCCTCGTCCACGGTGGCAGGCTCCAGGGCGGAGAGCAGCGGCAGCGCATCCGCCGCCTGGCGCAGGGACTGGCGCTCGTCGTTCACCTGGCGCGAGAGGGTCAGCCGATCCAGCATGGATTGAAGCGGGTCCGAAAAGGTCTGGGTGAGGATTCCAAAGGTGAACAGCAGCAGGATCAGGGTCGGGTCGGCGTCGAACCAGCCCGCCAGCAGGGCCAGCGCGCCCGCATAGTAAAACGCGGATACGAACGAGCGCAGCAAATGCGCGCGGATGGCCTGGCCCTCGTCGAAGGCGTCCCAGAAGAGGAGGATGCCGCCGAGCAAAACCAGGTCGAAGCCCAGCAGGGACAGGCCCCACGAAAGCGGAAGCCAATCGAGCGGCAGGACCAGCAGTCCAGCGCTGAGCGTGACGAACAGGGCGATGACGGCCATCAGCGCGAAGGTATTCTTGAATTGCGAACGCGAAGCCAGGCGCGCGATCATCCCCGCGCACAGTACGAGGCCCAGCACGATCAAGGCGGCGAACCAGGCGTCGAGCAGGGTCAGGATGGCCAGCGGAATCGCGGCCAGACCCCAGGCGCGGATGAGGGTGGGGCGCAGGCGGTCTTCCTCGGGCAAAAGATGCAGCGCCGCGCCGATCCATAACAGCGCAGGCGCCAGCAGGATGAGTAGGATGGCCTGGCCGAACAGGATCTGGATCGCCAGCGCCAGGGCATAGGCCAGCAGTCCCCAACCCGTCAAGCGGACGGTGGCTTTCTGCGAGTCGCGCGCCAGCAGGTATGCGCCGAGCCAGAGGGTGAAGCCGAAGAAGAAGAGGTGGAGGATGGGCATGGGTGGGGGATGAAAGAGGAAAGAGGAAAGAGGTGGGGGCTTGTCTACTTTTTTCTTATGCCGTGACCGTGATCTCCTCAGGATTGAGTTCCACTTCCAGCGCGTCGCCGTAGTGGATGCCTGGAATCTCGTAGGTAATCACCTCAACCAGCGACGGGTTTTGGAAATGGGTCTTCTTGGTCTCGGGGTGCGGATAGTAGACCCAGCCTTCGTACGCCTCTCCCATGAACCAGACCCGACAGCGTGAGAAGGAAAAGGTCTCGGGCGGATGCAGGTCGGTCCACTCGACCAGCGGGAAGGTGAGTTCGGGACGTGTCATCTCGAAGACGGCAGGCGCGATGGAGATGTTCAGCGTGCCGTTGAAATACTCGTACAAGTCCAGGCCGAGCGCCTGGAAGAAGGGCTTCTGCTTTTCGAGCGAGCTGTACGGATAAGCCGCGGACGGCCCCGACGCGACGCGATGTCCCTGCATCAAGTTCCCTGGGAGGCGCAGCCATGTGTTCATAGGGTGGGATAGGGCAGGACGTAGGTCAGCATGACCACGAAAAAGATGGCGTTGCCCGCCAGCACACAGATATGCCAGATCTCGTGGTTGCCGAAATAGGGTGGGAAGGGATTGGGCTTGCCGATGGCGAAGATGATCGCGCCGACCGTGTACGAGAGGCCGCCCGCCAGCAGCCACAGGATGGCGCCCAGCCCAAGCTGCTGGTAGACGGGGCCGATCAGAAAAATGACTAGCCAGCCCATCAGCAGGAAACTGACATTCGACATCCAGACCGTGATCTTCGTGAAGAAAATGGACTTGAGCGTGATGAAGAGAACCGCCAGGCTCCAGATGACGCCGAACAACAGCCAGCCCGTCGCGCCGCCGAAGACCGTCAGGCAGAACGGGGTGTATGTCCCGGCGATGAGGATGTAGATGGCGTCATGGTCGAGAATGCCAAAGACGCGCTTGTATTTCCCGAAGAGCAGGAAGAAGTGCAGCAGGCAGCTAAACAAAAAGGACAGGAACAGGCTGGCGCCGTAGATGGCAAATCCCACCACGTGGACGGGTTTGCCCGCCAGCGCGGCCAGCGTCACCAATACTGCCAGTGCGGAGATGGACAGGATCGCCCCGATCAGGTGGCTGATGGAGTTGAAATACTCATTGCTGTCGTGCGAGGAGATCATGGGGTCGAGTGCGGGTTTGCTCATGGGCGCGAGTATATCGTATTCTCCGTCATTGCGAGCCGCGTTCCTGGCGGCGAAGCAATCCCGTTTTTTTCTCAGGGGACTGGAAATCTGGGGTCGATTCGTGCTACAGTAGAGGTGGGGAGATGTAACGAAGTGTCGGCTTGTAAAGGAGGTTGCTATGTCTGCAAGAAAGCGACTGTCCATTCTGATGGCTGACGACGGTTCACAACATGCCCAGGCCGCCATTGAACTGTTGGGGGAGCTTACCCTGCCACCCCAAACACGCGTTTCCGTGTTGCGCGTCTTCACCCCAACCCAGATCGACCTGCTGCCGATGATCGAGCGCGCGCTCGAAACCACGCGGCGGAAACTATTGGACAGGGGCATTCCCGCCAGGTCCCAGGTGTTGCTGGGTCATCCTGCCGAGAAGATCATCGAGATGGCCCGCGAGTCCAAACCCGACCTGATCTTGATGGGCGCGAAGGGCCTGCGCTCCACCCTGGGCATCCTGCTTGGGGGGGTGTCCCAGCAGGTGGTGGAGTATGCCTGCTGTCCCGTGCTGGTCGTGCGCGCGCCGTATCATGGCCTCAAGCGCATCCTGCTTGTGACTGATGGCTCGCCCACCAGCCAGGCCGCCGTCCGCTACCTCGGCAGGTTCCCGCTGCCCGCGGAAGTCGACCTGCGTGTGATGCACGTCCTGCCGCCTGAACGCCAGGCCGTGGCCATGGAGGTGCTGTCCTCCAACTGGCAGCCGATCTACGTCCCGATTGTTTCGGAGGAGGATCACGCGGCCCAGTTGAAGCGGGCCAGAGTTGCAGGGCAGGCCCTGCTCAAGCGGACCTGTGACCTGCTTCAGCGCCACGGGCTGGATCCCATCCCCGAGCTGCGCCAGGGCGACGCCGCCACGGAAATCCTCGACTACGCCAAGGAGGAGCAAATCGATCTGATCGTGGCGGGCTCTCGCGGCTTGAGCCGGTTCAAGGGCTGGTGGATGGGCAGTGTCTCACGCAATCTGGTGCATTACTCGGGCTGTTCGGTGCTGATCGTGAAGGCCCCGCACAAGGAGTAACCTGATGGAAGTGCAAATTGGCAAGGTCAAACATTTCTACAGCCACCTCTGTGTGGCGGTCCTGACCCTGGATGAAAGCCTGAAACTCGGCGACCGCATCCACATCTGCGGACATTCGACCGACTTCACCCAGCGCGTCGGTTCGATGGAGGTGGAACACCATACCATGCTGTGGGTCAAGCCCGGCGATGACGTGGCGATCAAGGTCATCGAACCCGTCCACGTGCATGACCTGGTCTACCGCATCGTCGAAGCAGCGCCCATGCCGCATGTAACCTGAGCGTTGACCGGGCAGGCGCAAGGGGATTTTTGGCTTTCCCTCCCTGTCCGTCAAACACATGCGGTATAATGCCGTGCATGGAACAAACCTTCAAGCCCTCCGCTGCCGCTCAAGCCGCCGCTGCTACGCACGCGTTATGGGAACCTGCCACGGCTTGAGACTGAATTCATCCACCCAGTCCCGAACCCCGACAGGTTCGGGATTTTTTATTCACTGGCGTTGCCAAATTCATCACTTGGTATAATTCGCCAGTCATCATCAAATTTTCGGAGCGTTTCGCATGAGCAAAAAACTGACCGGCAACCAGATCCGCCAGGACTTCATCGATTTCTTCGTGGAACACGGGCACACCGCCGTGCCGTCCATGTCGCTCGTCCCGGGCGGCGATGCCACCCTGCTCTTTACCAACTCGGGCATGGTGCAGTTCAAGGATGTCTTCATCGGTACGGATGTCAAACCCTACAAGCGCGCCGTCGACTCGCAGAAGTGCATGCGCGTGGCGGGCAAGCACAACGACCTCGAAGACGTGGGCCGCGACGACACGCATCACACCTTCTTCGAAATGCTCGGCAACTGGTCGTTCGGTGATTACTACAAAAAGGAAGCCATCGCCTGGTCCTGGCAATTGCTGACCGAGGTGTGGGGTCTGCCCAAGGACAAGCTCTACGCCACCTGCTTCGAAGATGACAAGGGCAACGTTCCGCGCGACGACGAAGCCGCCGATATCTGGAAGGAACAGCCCGGCTTCGACCCCTCGCATGTGCTGTACTTCGGGCGCAAGGAGAACTTTTGGCAAATGGCGGAGTTCGGTCCCTGCGGCCCGTGCTCCGAGATCCACATGGACCTGGGCGAGGAACGCGATAACCTGCGCGGGACTCCGCACAAATGCGGCGTCAACGGCGAATGCACCCGCTTCCTCGAACTGTGGAACAACGTTTTCATCCAATACAACCTCTTCGAAGACGGCCGTCTCGAACCGCTGCCCGCCAAGCATGTCGACACGGGCATGGGCTTCGAACGCATCGTCTCGGTGCTGCAAGGCGTCGACTCGAACTACAAGACCGACCTGTTCACCGGCTCGCTGGAAGTCCTGCGCTCGCTCACGCATCACAGCGAGGAGCAGATGCTGTCCAATTTCACGCCTTACCGCGTAATCTGCGACCACGCCCGCTCCGCGGCTTTTCTGATCGCCGATGGCGTGGTGCCCGGCAATGGCGGACGCAACTACGTCACCCGCATGATCATCCGCCGCGCGGCGCGCTTCGGCACCAAGATCGGCCTGCGCGAACCCTTCCTTGCCAGGGTGGCCGAGGCCGTCATCCAGGAATACGGTGGTTTCTATCCCGAGCTGGAAAAGAACAAGGGTACCATCCTGGACAACCTGACCCGTGAGGAAAAACGCTTCGCGCGCACCGTCGAGGCGGGTACCGCGCATCTGGAGAATCTGCTCTCTGAACTCCGCGCGTCAAATTCCACGACCCTCGACGGCCACAAGGCCTTCGACCTGTACGCCACCTACGGCCTGCCCTTTGAGATCTCCCGTGACATCGCCCGCGAGCAGGGCCTGGATATTGACGAAACAGGCTTCAACGCGGCCAAGGCGCAGCACAGCAAAGCCTCGGGCGGCGGCAAGGCGATGGGCAAACTTGGCGGCGAGGATGCGGAGTTCTTCGCGGGCATCCTGAAGGAGCTGCAGAAGAATAAGAAGTTGGGCGATCACGGCGTCGAATACGATCCGTACACCAGCCCCAGGGTCGAGGGCGAGGTGCTGGCGCTGATCCTGGCGGGCGGCGAGGTGGTGGAGTCCGCGTCGCTGGACGACCAGGTCGAAGTCATCCTGCCCAAGACGGGTTTCTACATCGAGTCGGGCGGCCAGGTCAATGACATGGGCTTCATCCGCGGCGAAGGCTGGGAGATCGAAGTTGCGGATACGCGCCGCGCTTCGGCGGGCGTCATCGTTCACATCGGCACGGTCATCTCCGGGCGACCCAAAGTGGGTGACCGCGCCATTGCCGAAGTGGACTCGGTGCGCCGTCACGACATCATGCGCAACCACACCGCCACCCATTTGCTGCACGCCGCGCTGCACCAGGTGCTCGGTCATCACGCCCGCCAGGCAGGCTCGCTGGTCGCGCCCACCCATCTGCGCTTCGACTTCACCCATCCCGATGCGATGACCCCCGAACAGGTCGAGCAGGTCGAGCGCATTGTCAACGAGGCGGTGGCCGCCGACATGGAAGTCTTCCCGCACCTCAAGGCGCGCGAGGACGCGATTGCCGAGGGCGCGATGGCGCTCTTCGGTGAAAAATATGGCGAGACGGTGCGCACGGTCACGATCTCGCCTGTGGGCTTCGACACGCCCACCGACGTGGCGGTTGTGCATCCCACCGCGGCCGTGGAGCGGGAGCAGAAATATTCCTACGAGTTGTGCGGCGGCACGCACCTCGACCGTACCTCCGACATCGGCGCGTTCCTGATCGTTAGCGAAGGCTCCGCCGCGGCGGGCATTCGCCGCATCGAAGCGGTCACAGGCCGCGGCGCGTATGAACTGGTCGCGAAGCGTTTCAAGACCCTCAAGCAGGCCGCCTTCGCCTTGAAAGCCTCCGTCGAGGAAGTGCCTGCGAAGGTCGGATCTTTGCAGGATGAAATCTCTGACCTCAAAAAAGAACTTGCCAGCCTGCGCGCACAGCAGGCTCTTGCGACCTTCGACCTGCGACTTTCGACCGTTCAAACCGTCAAAGGCGTAAACGTGCTGGCCGTGGAAATCCCCGACTCGAACGTGGACACGCTGCGCATGCTGGCCGACAAATTCCGCGAGAAATACCCGCAGAACGGGGCGGCGGTGCTGGCCACGGGCAACTCCGTCATCGCCGTGCTGACCGAGGATGTGGTCAAACGCGGACTCAAGGCGGGCGACCTGATCGTGGGCATTGGCGGCAAGGGCGGCGGACGTCCCAACCTGGCGCAAGGTAGCCTGACAGGCGATGTCAAAGAATCTCTTGGTAAATTGCCGAAAGTTCTGGAAGAGAAATTGAAATAAGCTATCTCATAGATTAAGAAGATAAAGCATGGACTGGAAAACGTTTGTAGATCAAAATGCTAGCGCATTGATAGGTTCCGTAAGTGGGATGATCGGTGTTGCTATCGGTGCGATGATTTCCTTTTTACTCCAATTGCAACAACGCCGCTGGACTCTTGATGATCAAAGACGGCAGTGGAAGCGCGAGAAATTGACAGAACACATTGCGCCTATTCGGGAGTGGGTCATCGTAACATTGCGCATGCTTCGAACCTATGAACTTCTTGCAGACGAGAAATTCGCAAGATCTGCTTTTGCGGATGATTTTAGTCAAGAAATACAAGAGCAATATAAATCTCATTTGTCTTACGACTCTACTCTTTATCCTCACGTAATAGCACTTGGTGATGATGAAATAGTCAAATATTGCGAAATGTTCAGAGAATCATATTTTCTTTTTATAGACGTAGCGAGAAAAAAAGATAAAGGCAAGATTCAAGATATTCAGAGAGCTTTAGTGATGGCGTCTACTTTAATCAATCGTAGGATAGACGCTTTATTTGATAAGACCTTTGTAATTGGGAAAAGCGGGAAATGAATACCAAAGAACCTCAGGCATCGGCGGCAAGGGCGGGGGGCGTCCCAACCTGGCCCAGGGCAGCCTGCCGGATGGCGCGGCCAAGGATGCGCTCGGCAAGGTCGGCAAGGCGCTGGAAGAAAAATTGAAGTAAAAGCATCAGGGCAGATTCGTCTACCCCTGATGCTTTTATCCATTCTAGGATCGGAATGCGAAATGACCCAATTCCCTGCCATTCACAACGCCTGGTATATCGCCTGCCTGTCCTCCCATCTCAAACAAAAACCGCTCTCCCGCACGATCTTGAACCTGCCGTTCGTACTTTTTCGTGACGCGCAGGGGCATGCGGCCGCCCTGCTGGATCGCTGCCCGCATCGCAATGTGGCCTTGTCGGATGGCTGGGTGACGGATGGAAACGTGACCTGTCCCTATCACGGCTGGCAGTTCAACGGTCAGGGCCATTGCGAGCACGTCCCCGGGTTGGTGGATGAGCGTCCGCAAAAGGCGCGGGACGTGGCCTCCTATCCAGTCATCGAACAGGATGGGCTGGTGTGGATTTATCCCTCGGCGGCTGCTCCTGAAACCGCGCCTCCTGCTCTCGAACTTTGGAATGCGCCTGGCTACACCCATTTCATCGCCGAGCGGCAAATGTCCACGGCATTGCCCGACGCGCTGGAAAACTTCCTCGACGGCACGCATACCCACTTCGTTCATGCGGGCCTCATCCGTACCGAGGGCAAACGCAAACCAGTCAACGTCACGGTGACGCGCGCGGCTGACCGCGTCGAGGCTGAGTACCGCGACGAGGGCACGCAATCGGGCCTGATCTGGCGGCTCTTCGGCGGTGGCATCGACCGCAGCTTTGGTCGCTACATTTTCCCTTCCACCGCCCAACTGGAATATCGCGCGGGCTTGCTTCCCAAAATGCTGATCACGCTGTTCTTCACTCCAGAAACGGAAACATCCCAGCGGTTGTTCGGCGTCGTGGTCGGGTGCGGCCCCGCCCTGTTCAAGCCCATCATTCAATTCCTGTTCTGGCAGGCCTACCAACAGGACAATCGGATTTTGCAATTGCAGCGGGCGAACCTTCAAAGATTTGATAAGGCGCAGTACGTCTACACCGCAGCGGATGTCCTGCTGCCCGATATTCTCCACATCCTGAAGCACGGCCCCGCCCCCGCGGCGACCTCCACGCGCACCCTGCGCCTGCTTCTGTAAAACGAGCCATGACTCCGCCCGAGCCTTTACGCCCCAACCCGTTCATCTATTTGCGCATCCTGTCCGTGCCGCTGCTGTGGTTCTGCGCGTGGAAGGATTGGCAGGCCGCGCTGGGAATTGGCATCGGCCTGTCCGCGCTGACGGATGTGCTGGACGGCAGGCTGGCCGCGATTGACCGCGCCTACGCCAACGCCCGCCTGGATTCGTTTGCCGATAAGTTCCTGACCGTTTCCGTCCTGCTGTGGCTGATCCTGTTGCGGCCTGCGCTGTTCACTGACCATGCGCTGTGGGTCGCCCTGGCTGCGGCCACCTTTGTAGCTTCCATCCTGGTCAGCGTCATCAAATACCAGCGTCCCACCACCTTGCACCTGCTTTCGGGAAAATTCGGCGGACTGCTGCAAGGCATCTTTGTGGTCCACGCCTTTGTGATGGGCGGATACAGTCCCTGGTTGTTTTACCTTGCCATCGGTTCATTCATCCTGGCAGGACTGGAGGAGATCCTGGTTCTGCTGGCCTATGGCGATGGGGAACACCTCAAATCCATCCTGCCTATGCTTAACAAGCGCTGATGGCTCGCTTCGTCTCGATCCGCATCGCGTCCCTGCTGGATTCCCCCCGCCTGCCCCTTTTTCTCAGTCTGCTGGCCGTTCTGCTCACGCTGCCCTCGCTGGGAGTGGGTTTGCAGTTCGATGATTATTTGCTGGAGCAGACCCTGCTCCGCGCGCCCGATCTCGGAAGCGCCTTGCGCGAGGCCTTCGTCTTCATGGACGGCGACCCGTCCCACGCGCAGGCCAGCATGGACGCGGGTATCTATCCGTGGTTCAGCCTGCCCGCAGGGAAGGTCGCTTTTTGGAGGCCGTTCAGCGCATTGACCCATTGGCTGGATTTCCACCTGTGGCCGAATTCTCCCTTGCTCATGCACGCGCAAAATATCCTGTGGTTTGCCTTGGGCGTCTGGCTGGTGACATTGCTCTACCGTGACCTGCTCCCTGCGCCCGCGGCAAGCCTGGCGGCCCTGCTCTTCGCCGTGGACGATGCACACGGCTATGCTGTCGGCTGGATTTCCAATCGCAACGCGCTGATGGTCTTTGCTTTGGGTGTGGGTTCCCTGCTGTGGTTTCATCGTTTCAATAAGACCAGGCGCTCGGGCCTCTTGTTTGGGAGCGCGGTTGCGTTTGCACTGTCCCTTCTGTCTGCGGAGGCTGGGATCGCGGCGGCGGGTTATCTGGCGGCTTACGTTTTCTTCGCAGGCGGTTCTTCTCCGCGCAAGTGGCTGGACTTGCTTCCCCATGCGCTCATCCTTTTCGTTTGGATATATTTTTATCGCCTCGGGGATTTCGGCGGATGGGGCACCTCGTACATCGACCCGCTGCGCGAAACTGTGCCGTTTCTGCGCGCCGTGCTCGAACGCGCACCCGTGCTGTGGCTGGGCCTGCTGGTCTATCCGCCCGCGGAGTTGTATCCCTTTGCCGCTGACCCGCTGGTTAAATCCGTGTGGATATTTGCGGGCATCGCCCTGACGGTCTTCTTTTTCAAAATGATTTCCCCCCTCGTCCGCCGCGACCGACATTTGCAATTCCTGCTGGCGGGCGCGGCGTTGGCCACGCTGCCGGTCTGTTCATCCCTGCCAGCCAATCGTCTGCTTCTGTTCATGGGGTTTGGGGGGATGTCTGTTTTGGCGGCCTGGCTATATGAGGCGGATGGATTATCTCTTCTTCAAGAAGGGCTTCTGGGTCATCCACCTGGGGCTGGCGGTGATTCTGCTTCCGTGGATATCGTACAGCCCGAAAACGTTTGGCAATATCGAGGAGGCAATTCTCGCTGCGCCCATCCAACCGACCGTGGTGATCGTCTCCGCGCCCAGCGCCTTCCACGCCGACTTCTTCGGGCTGATCCGCAGGCGGTACGGGGCCGATGCGCCAGAGCGCGTCTGGAACCTGGGCGCGGGCTTGTCTCCGTTGAGCGTGTATCGCCAGGATGAAACCACGCTGGTGGTCACCGCGCGCGACGGGTATATTTCGGGCTTCGACTCCGTCTTCCGCGGGGGCGCGCATCCCATGCTGCGGGGCGAGAGCGTTTGGTTAAACGGGATGCAGGCCACGGTCCGCGGGGTGACCTGGGATGGCCGCCCGTCGCTGGTCGAATTCCGCTTTGCCGAGCCGTTGGAAAATCCGAACTATCAGTGGCTGGTGTGGGGAGCGGACGTGCTGCTCGTGTGGCGCATTCCCAACGTGGGGGAGACTGTGTCTGTGCCTTGAGTAATTGATTTGGGTGTGTTCCACTTCAGTTGAAACCCGCAATGGTGGTCGAGTAGCAGCGTTTTTTTTTGCTGCGTATCGAGACCACACAGCGGTGGTTTCGGCACTTGCACCTGGCGCAAGTACAGGTGTACGGCGACTGGGGAGCGTCGCCTACTCAACCACCTGTTCTAACTAAAATGGAATGCACCCAATTGATTTTCTTTTTGATGCGCGGGGAACATTTACGTCGGGGGCTGCGTCTCGTAAAAAACAGCGAAAATGGGAAAGTTGCGCATGAGCGAAAGGAGGCCTATGAATTGATCTTTGTCCGCGCGCACAGCGGAACGCCGACCGCTGCCGCCCTGTTGCCGCCTTTTTCATCGTGAACCATGAGGAGAAGAAACCATGTTCACCAAACGCTTTGCCTTGTTCTGCACCCTGTTCCTGGTTGTATTCGTGTCCGCTTGCGGCGCGCCTGCCGCCACGCAAGCCCCTCCCGAAGAACCTTCCAATTATGAATATGAAGTCCCCGCCGCGACGGAAGCGCCGGCTGAGCCGTCCGCGTTCGACGCCAGTCAGGCGCCGTCTGCCCGCCAGCCCCAGGCCAATCCTTCGGGAAATGAACCCTACGATATGTTCTTCGAGGATTATGGCGTCAACCCGTCCATCGACACCGAGGATGATAACCTGTCCACCTTTGCGCTGGATGTGGATACGGGCTCGTACACCATCATGCGCAATTACATCAACGACGGCAACCTGCCGCCCGCCGATTCTGTCCGCGTCGAGGAATATGTTAACTTCTTCGACCAGGGCTATCCCAACCCGTCTGCGCACCAGGCCTTTGGCATCTCCGTCGACGGCGGCCCCTCACCCTTCACCCAGACCGAACGCTACGATATGATCCGCGTCGGCATCCAGGGCTACGATGTTCCCGATGAGGAGCGCAAGGATGCCGCTCTGACCTTCGTGATCGACATCTCGGGTTCCATGGATATGGACAACCGCCTGGGATTGGTCAAGCGCTCGCTGGAATTGCTGGTCGAGCAACTGCATCGAAATGATACCGTCAGCATCGTGGTCTACGGCAGCGACGCCCGCGTGGTGTTGGAGCCGACGCGCGGTTCCAACCAAGGCAAAATCCTCGACGCGATCTACAGTCTGCAACCTGAAGGCGCCACCAACGCCGAGGCGGGTCTGCGCCTGGGATACAAGCAGGCCATGCGCGCCTTGATGCCCGACGGCATTAACCGCGTCATCCTGTGCTCGGACGGTGTCGCCAATGTCGGCCAGACCGAAGCGGACGCGATCCTCTCCGAGGTGCGCGGCTATGTGGAGGAGGGCGTCACCCTGGCCACCTTCGGCTTTGGCATGGACAACTATAATGACACCCTGATGGAGCAACTGGCCGACAACGGCGACGGCTTCTACGCCTACATCGACGACATGGACGAGGCCCGCCGCCTGTTCATCGACGAGTTGACGGGCACCCTGCAAACCATCGCCATGAACGCCAAGGTGCAGGTCGACTTCAACCCCGAGGTGGTCATGCGCTACCGCCTGGTCGGCTTCGAGAATCGCGCCGTGGCCGATGAACAATTCCGTGACAACCGCGTGGATGCGGGCGAGATCGGCGCGGGGCACACCGTCACCGCCCTGTACGAGGTCAAGTTGTACCCCGAAGCCTATGGGCGCATCGCCACCGTCTTCCTGCGTTGGGAGGATCCCGACACGCGCGCCGTAACCGAACTCTCCCAGGATTTCAACACCGACCAGATGGCCTATGATTTCCGCGAGACCAGCCCGTATTTCCAGCGCGCCGTGATCGTGGCTGAATTTGCCGAGATCCTCAAACAAAGCTACTGGGCCGAGGACGGTTCCCTGGCGGATGTGCTCAGAGAGGCCGAGCGCGTCAGTGAATTATTCCATCGCGACGAAGTTATGCAGGAATTTGTGGAACTGATCCGCCAGGCGCGCAGATTGCAATAACGCCGCGCTGACCCTGCCTGAAATGAAACACACCTCCAGGAAACCTGGAGGTGTGTTATGTATAAACGGGAGCTTACGGGGCCGTGTTTTGCGTGGACGGGGGCAGGATGACTTCTGACCCCGCTCCATCGCCCTCAGGCCCTAATGGAGCGGCGGCGGGAATGGTGGTGGGCTCGAAAATGAAGCTGGTCCGCCCGATTGCAAAGGTAGTGCCGGCGGCAGACCAGTTGACCTGGATGAAGAAATTAGCCCCGTCATTTTTTGTCAACACAACCGGCGTTGCCAGGGTGTACAGCCTGCACTCGTTGCCCGTGCGTGTCGTGGGGTCCGAAAATCTAAGATTCCTTCCAATCGAACCGGTGGTGTGCGAATACGTATTGATCTCGACATAGTTCAACGTTGTGCTGGCAAAGGTATCATAACAAAATTCGACCGCCTTCAACTTCAGGCTCCTGCCATACAGCACGGTGGTCAGATCAGGGTTGACCGATAGAAAGCTCGATCCCGCGGAAGATCGGGAAACCTGGGTCTGGCTTGAAAAATATGTGTAACCGAGAGGATCGGTTGAATTGAAGGGGTGCCAATTCCCAAAGCCCGCGCTCACCACGATGTCGCCCGTGGAGGGCGGAATTTCGGCCTGGGCCTTCATAAACACGGCCATTTCGGCGCGGGTGACTTTGCCTTCGGGATTATAGTTCCCGCCACCGATGCCACTGGTAATACCGCTTTCCTTCATCCAACAGATGAAGGTCTCGGCCCAGTGACCGTTGGTGTCATTGAAACAGCCGGTGGATGCCGAAGCCCGTCCGGTCGAGAAAACGGTCAACAGCAGTGCGACAGCCAGAACGGATAACACTAAATTTTTCCTGTGCTTCATTATTTCTCCTCTAAGGTTGATGGATTTATCAATACCACTATTTAATACAAATATTATACACATTATCCTGTTTGCCGTAAAGCTACCATTTGGGGATTGCTTTTGAAGAGAAAGTGACTTTTTGTAAGACAAGCCCTTCTATCTGCACAGGCGGGGCCATGCAGAAATTTATCGATCTCGACGCCAGGTCACGCGCGGGCAGGATTGACGCAGCCGGAGGGGCATCTTTCGGAGCAAAACACGCCTCCCTGTGCGGGACAGGGAGGCGTATGGATCAGAAACGAAGGAAGATGGTGGGCGGGGCGTTCTACGGGTTTTCGCTGCCGGACGAGATGATCGCCGGTACTTCCACATCCGGCCGCAGGCCGGTGGCGGGACCCAAGATCGCCGGGTCGGCGCTGGGCGAGAGGATAAAAGTAATACCCCTGATATAAACATATTCTGCAGCGCTGGGGAAGTTGACCAGGACTGCCACAGAGCCCCATTCCCCGCCCCAGAGGGAGACCGCCGAGGTGAAGTTCAGGGTGACGCAGCTTGAGTCGGTGCGGGTGGTCGTGCTGGTCACTTCGTTAAGCACGTTTCCGCTGCTGCCATAGTGTCGCACCTCAATATTCGAAATCGAGGCGCCATGTGTCGCCTCGTAACAGACTTTGACGCCCTTGAAGTACATCTTGGCGTTGAGTATGCTGCTCGGAATGGACGGCATGGCGTTGAACCAGGCGCCGCCTGCAGTTGTGTTTTTCAAAATGGCTGCGTAGGGGTAGTAAGTGATGTAGTGATTGCCTGTGCCATTGGGCACCCAATTCGACGGGCCGGCGTTGATGTAGGTGTCGCCGGTGGTTCGCAGCGCCCTCATGAAGACCGCCATTTCGGCGCGTGTGACGCTGCTGTTGGGGTGATAACCGCCATCCGGGTAGCCGCCGGTGATACCGTTATCTTTCATCCAGCAAATGAAGGTTTCCGCCCAGTTGCCGTTGGTGTCATTGAAACAGCCGGTGGATGCCGACGCCCGTCCGGCCGAGAAAACGGTCAACAGTAGTGCAACAGCCAGAATGGATAAGATAAGATGGGTTCTGTGTTTCAAATTTTTTTCTCCTCTAAAAATGGTGGACTGTCCCTTGCTGCGCAAAGAATACCAATATTATAAATATTATCCTATTTATTTCAAGATTACCTTCCGGGGATTGACGGTTCGAACATAACCCAATTGCCACCTGTTTCCCAGCGGTAGTGGGCGGGGTGCGGGTTTAGGTTGTAATTCGGTGTAATTGTTGGAAAGGCGGCAACAAGAATTCCTTATTCAGGTTCAATTTGCGACCTTTTGACTTTCCCGTTCCGATACTGGTATAAAAAAGTACGCCTCCATGTGCGAGACAGGGAGGCGTAGTCTGTCGGGAACGAACGCGGAAGGAACTAGCGGCCGCTCTCAGGGTTGGCAGAGCTGTCCACGCGGTTCGGGGCGAGCGGCTCGGGCATGGAGAGGTTATCCGTTCTCCAATCACTCGGCTGGAGCACCACCGACGTGGAACTGATGCGCAGGATGTCGCCCGCGGCATTGAGGTGATAGTAGACCATGATCGTCAGGTGGTTGTCGCCAAAGAAGCTGCTGGGCGTTGTGAAGAAGTACTGGCGGCACTCCGCGTCGGTGCGATCGGTTGTGTCGGTCAACGTATCGAGTTCCGTGGTTGTCCCGTCATCGAAGGTCTTGTACTGTGTGATCGTGACGGTATCGAGGTAGCCGCCAGCGGTGGCGTCGTAGCAGATCTGGACGCCCTTGATGTACATGACGGTTTTGTACAGGCTGCTGGGCAGCACCGGGGTGGCCTGGAACAGCTTGGTGCCGCTGGTGGGGGCGGTGAAGTTACCCATGATCGTGTAATACCTGACCTGGCCGTCATAAGCGTAATTGGGCATCCACTCGTTTGGGCCGAAGGTCATGTACACATCACCGGTGCTGGGCGGGACTTCAGCCTGGGCCTTCATGAAGACCGCCATTTCGGCGCGGGTGACGCTGCTGTTGGGATGGTAACCGCCATCCGGATAGCCGCCGGTGATGGCATTGTCGTTCATCCAGCAGATGAAGGTTTCGGCCCAGTGGCCGTTTGTGTCATTGAAACAGCCTGTGGTGGCGTAGGCGCTCCCCACCGAAACGGCCGCTGCAACGAGTGCGATGGCCAGCACTGAAACAAAAAGAACAAGCTTGCGATTCATGCGATTCTCCTTTTTCAAAATTGGGCCTGCCCTGCAAGCAGGCCCCCTGGTTTAAATTCCCTACCCTGAAAGAACCTGGATGAATTTCGCGGCTGCGAAGGTCGCTTGTGAAGGGATAAGGAATGTACAATGATTGGATTTTAGTGTGGCCTGGATGGAAACGAAATCCTGCTATGGTCAGCCCGTACCGGTAGGGGATTGCGCTTACCCTCGACGAAAAGGCCGACCGTGAGGTGTCTGCTCAACCCGGGCCGCGCTGCTTTGTACAAGGGTCTCCCGATGTAAAAAACACGCCTCCCTGTGTGAGACAGGGAGGCGTGTGGATCAGAAACGAAGGAAGAGAATAGACGGGGCGTTCTACGGGTTTTCGCTGCCGGACGAAATGACCGCCGGTACTTCCACATCCGGCCGCAGGCCGTTGACGGGACCCAAGACCGCCGGTTCTGCGCTGGGCGAGATAATGAAAGTAACACCCCTGATATAAACATATTCTGCAGCGCTGGGGAAGTTGACCAGGACTGCCACAGAGCCCCATTCCCCGCCCCAGAGAGAGATCGCCGAGGTGAAGTTCAGGGTGACGCAGGTTGAGTCGGTGCGTGTGGTCGTGCTGGTCACTTCATTAAGTATGCTGCCGCTGCTGCCAAAGTGCCGCACCTCAATATTCGAAATCGAGGCGCCATGTGTCGCGTCGTAACAGACTTTGACACCCTTGAAGTACATCTTGGCGTTGAGTATGCTGCTCGGAATGGACGGCATGGCGTTGAACCAGACACTGCCTGCGCCTGTGTGTCTCAAATAGACCACGTTGGTATAGTAAGTGACGTAGTGGGTGCCTGCGCCATTGGGCACCCAATTCGACGGGCCGGCATTGATGTAGGTGTCGCCGGTAGTGCGCAGCGCTCTCATGAAGACCGCCATTTCGGCGCGTGTGACGCTGCTGTTGGGGTGATAACCGCCATCCGGGTAGCCGCCGGTGATGCCGTTATCCTTCATCCAGCAGATGAAGGTTTCCGCCCAGTGGCCGTTGGTGTCGTTGAAACACCCCGTGGTGGCGTAGGCGTTGCCTACTGCAAAGGCGGAAGCAGCGAGCACAAGCGCCATGACGGAAAACAAAAGAATGGTTTTGTATTTCATGTATAGCTCCTTTGCGGTGATTGTTACCTGTTTCACAAACAGGATTAATATAATATTAAGGGAAACTGACAAAAATGATAGCCCTACCTTTGGGGGATATTGTATGCGCCAGAATATTGCAGGTTCAACCGCCTGCCGCCTCGGCTATAATTCACGGGTATGAAGACCCAGATTTTCACCCTCGAATCCCACGACGACCTCATCTCCATCCGCGACCGGCTGGCATGGGCCAAGACGCCGCGCATCCTGCTGGTCTGGCCCAAAGGGGAGCGGATCGCCCTGCGCCCCCTGGATTTGAAGGTGCTCCAGCGTCAGGCCGATGCGTTGGGCGCGCAGTTGGGGCTGGTCACCCGCCGCGCGTCGGTCAGGCGCGAAGCGGAAGCCCTGGGAATCCCTGTTTTCGAGTCTTCGGGCACCGCCCAGCGCGAGGCCTGGCCCGCCCGTGAACCGCGTGCGCCGCGGGCCGCGCGTCCGCCGCGCCGCGATTTGCGCCAACTGCGCGAGCAGGCGTCTCCTCCCGAGACCTCCTGGCGTTCGCGCCTGTCCGTACGCGTGATCGCCTTCGGGCTGGGAGTCCTGGCGGTCCTGGCAGTGGCGGGGCTGTTCATCCCGCGCGCGAAGGTCATCCTGCATCCCGAAGTGCAGACCCAAAGCTTGGAATTTCCCGTGCTCGCCAACCCGGACATCCAATCCGTGTTTGTGACCGGCAGCGTGCCTGCCCGCGCCGAGAGCATTGTCGTGGAGGGCGGCAAATCCGCGGTCGTGACCAGCCGCATTCCCGTGCCCCAGACCAGCGCGCGCGGAGTGGCGCGCTTCCGCAACCTGACGCCCACCGAGGTGGAAATCCCCGCCGGGACGGTGGTGTACACGTTCACCGATCCGCCCGCGCGCTTTGCCACCTTGAACGGAACCCGTCTCACGGCGGGGCTGGACCAGATCGTGGAGGTGCCCATCGAGGCCGTGGAAGCCGGGCAGGGCGGCAACGTGGAGGCCGAGGCGATCCAGGCCATCGAAGGTTCGCTGGGACTGATGGCGACGGTCAGCAACCCGGAAGCCACGGGTGGCGGCAGCGACACCACCGCCATCGGCCCGACCGCGGACGACCGCTTCCTTCTGCGCGAAAGACTGACCCGGGAACTGGCTTCGCAAGCCGAGGATGAACTGCGCGGCCGCCTTTCCGCCGACGACCTGTTGTTGAGCGACACGCTCAAAGTTTCCCAGACTCTCGAAGAAACCTATAACCCGCCCGCCGACAAGCAGGGCACCACCCTGGCGCTGACCCTGCGGCTGGAATTTACCGTGCAGGTCGTCTCCATGCAGGACCTGACCGAACTGGCCGAGGCCAGCCTCAACGCTGCCGCCCCGCAGGGATTTTTCCCCGTGGCGGATTCGCTCACCTTTCAGTCTGTGTCCAAGCCGGTCACTTCCGCCGAAGGAGTTACGCGCTGGCGGATGCAGGCCGGGCGCCGCCTGTTCCGAGTGGTGGATACGGGCGCGGTACAGCGCCTGGTCCTGGGACGTCCGCTCGGGCAGGCGCTGGCCCTGGTGGCTGATTCCCAGGAGTTCGACAGCGCCCCCCAGGTGGAGTTGACGCCAGACTGGTGGCCGTGGCTGCCGCTCATCCCATTCCGTGTGCAGGTGGTGATCCAGTGAGAATTTTGGCGGTCGATCACGGCGAAAAACGCATCGGCCTGGCGCTCAGCGACCCGACTGCGACCCTGGCCAGCCCGTTGAAGGTGATCGCGCACGTTTCGCGCCTCGTGGATGCCGCCCAGGTGGCCGACCTGGCTGCCCAGCACCAGGCAGGCCTGATCGTCATCGGGCAGTCCTTCGACGAAGAGGGCCAACCCAACCTGGCCGGGCGGCGTGCGGCGCGTTTCGCCGAGACCCTGCGCACCCAAACCGACATCCCCGTCACCTTGTGGGATGAATCCTTCAGCACGCAGGATGCGCGCGCAACCCGCATCGAGATGGGCGTCAACCGCAAGAAGCGCGGCGGTCATCTCGACGAACTGGCCGCGGTCATGATCCTGCGTTCCTATCTCGAATCCCAACGAACATAAACCATGCAGAATTCAACCTCCCTGTTCCACCGCACGCGTCTTCCCCTGATGGCGGCCGTCTTCATCCTGATGTGCCTGCTGTTGCTGGCCTTCGTTATCCTCCCGCTGCAGGCCAGCCGGCTGTACGGCCCGCCCAATTCCGCGCTAGGGTTGTGGGGCTTCATCGAATATTCCGCGCGTCTGCTCTGGCACGATGGCAATCTGACCCGCCCCGTGGACGAGAATGGCGTCGAACGGGTCTTCATCATCGCGCAGGGCGAGTCGGTCACCTCGGTGGCGGAGCGGTTGGAGGCCGAGGGTCTGGTTCACAACGGCGATGCTTTGCGCGATTATCTGATCTACAAGGGCCTGGATGTAACCATGCAGGCGGGCAATTACACGCTCAGCCCTGCATTGTCCATCGTCGACATCGCCAACGAATTACAGGACCCTGCGCCGGGCGACGCGACCTTCGTCGTCCTGCCCGGCTGGCGGCTGGAGGAGGTGGCCGCCTCGATCCCGACCTCGGGCCTGAACATAACCCCCGGGGAATTCCTGGCGGTGGCGAGTTCACATCCCATTGGCTATGAATTCTTCGACCCGTCCGCCTCCTCGGAAGGGTTCCTGTTCCCCGATACCTACATCCTGCCGCGTGATTCGACGCCCGAGGAATTGCTCAACGCCCTGGTGCGGAATTTTGGCCTGCACCTGACCGGCGAACTGCGCGAAGGCTTCGCCCGCCAGGGATTGTCCGTGTACCAGGCGGTGACCCTGGCTTCGATCGTCGAACGCGAGGCCATTGCGGATGAGGAGAAGCCCGTCATCGCTTCGGTCTTCATCAACCGCCTGAACGCCGGCATGAAACTGGACAGCGACCCGACCGTGCAGTACGCCATCGGATTCAACGTCGCCCAGCAAACCTGGTGGACCAATCCGCTGAGCGGGACTGACCTGCAATTCATCTCGCCGTACAACACCTACCAGAATGTTGGCCTGCCGCCCGGGCCGATTGCCAGCCCCGGGTTGAGCGCGCTGCGGGCGGTGGCCTTTCCCGTGGATACCCTGTATTTCTTCTTCCAGGCGCGCTGTGACGGCTCGGGCCTGCACAACTTTGCCGAGACATTCGAACAGCACCTCTCCAACAGCTGCCCTTGACCTGCTCGAAGGAAACGAAAAAACAGCCACAGATCGCCTGTGGCTGTTTTGATTTGAGCCTGCCCGTTTGAAACGGGTCGTTATTTATCCGTTTTGACCCTCTGACCCAGCAGGGCGATCAACTCCACCTGGCGGCGATTGATTAGCATGGCGGGACTCTCCACGCGCAGATTGGGTAGCAGGATGGCCGTCAGCGTGGCGTTGAAAACGGGGATGAACTCGCGCGAGCCTTCCCCCATCAATAACGAAAAATCGAAGCGCCCGGATATTTCGAGAATGCCCTCGATTTCAAAAACCTGGGTGGTGATGCGGGCCGGGTATTCGGTGATGTTCGTGAATCCGCCCCGCACCAGCGCTTGCGGTCCCAGGTCCTCGCGGCGGGCCATGCACATGGCTTGCACGCGCAGCTTGGTCATGCGCACCACCTCGAAGTGGTCGACCAGCTTGGTGGGCATGTGCAGGCGCGCCAGTCGCGCATCATGGATTTCCAGGCTCGAACGGGTCACGTCGTTCATCATGCCCAGCACGCCTGTGCTGCCCGCCATCACCTTGCCAACCACACGGTATCCGGAAGTCAGGATGTCACCGGGAAGAAAGCGGAACGTGCGGGGCGAGGTGTCAGTGGCCATGGCGGGCAATCCTTGGGTGGTTATGATTCGGGCGTTGGACGGGACGAGGAGGACAGGGGCCGGGAACGCGGCGCGGGTTTTCTCTTGCGGGTGGGCTTGCCCGCGTTGGGAGCGAGCAGCATCTTCAGCCACGAGATCGATTTTTCATCGTATTCGCGGCGTCCGCACATGTCGCAAATCCACGCAGGGAAATCGGGCACGGTGATCAACTCCCCGCCCAGCCAGGTGAAATAGGTAATCAGGCGCGGCGTCATCAAACCGGCCGCGCACTCATTACAGGGAATGCTTTCCAGAACGGGCAAATTGTGCTCTTGCATCGCGGGCACCCTATGTGGAGGTCAACAGTTCGTAATGCTGAATGATGCCCCATTTCGGAAGCGGCCAGTAAATGAAAATGGCTTTGCCTATGATATTGTCGAAGGGCAGCAGGCCCCATTGATGCGAGTCGGATGAATCGTTGCGGTTGTCGCCCAGCACGAACAGGTAGCCCTCGGGCACCCGCCATTGTCCCTGGTAGTTGGGCGCCTCGGCAATGTAAGGCTCGGCCAGCGGCTGTCCGTTCACCGCCACCTGGCCGTTGTAGACCGTCACCTCGTCGCCGGGCAGGCCGACGATGCGCTTGATCAAATCCATGTTCGAAGAGATGGAACGGAAAACGATAATATCGCCGCGCTCCATGTCGCCCACGCGATAGGCCAGGCGGTTCACCAGTACGAATTCGCCATCGAGCAGGGTCGGATTCATGCTGAACCCGTCCACCCGCACGCGCGCCGACACAGCGTTGATGCCAAAAAATAAAACCAGCGCCAGAACCACGGTTTCCACCACGTCGAGCAGGATCTGCCCCCATTTGATGGTTTCCTGCGGCGGCGTTTGTGTGGTGGGTTCCGGCTGGGGTTCCAGCGTATTCTCAGGTTGTATTACTTCCAATGTTACCTCCGATAATTTCATGCGGGATTATACAACCATTTCAGTCAGACCCGCCAAAGTTTAGAAAGGCTTAATGTGAAACTGTAATGGGTTCGGGATGGGGGATACTTTACACCCTGCCCCAGGCGAAATAGGTGGGAACGTGCAGGATGCGTTCCCCGCGCGCCCAGGCTTGCTCATCCAGGCGTTTCATCTGCTGGATGTCTGCGGCTGGGACGCTTCCCGCCAAATCGGCTTCCAACACGGCCCATTCCAGATCCCGTTCCCTGGGCGTGGATTCAATTCCCCGGCTTTGGATGGCTCCCGTTTCGACCAGCGGAATGCCCGCCTGATGGAACGTCTCGGCCAGGCGCGCACCGAATCCCACGTCGGCGCCCTGACGGCGCAGGGAAGCCGCCTGCCATTCCCCGAGCGGACGCAGTTCGGGCGGCTCGTCGACGCGGGCGGCGTAATCGGGTTCGGCCAGCGCCAGGATGCTCCCGCCCGGACGCGTGACGCGCTTCATTTCCAGCAGGGCCAGCATGGGATCGTCCACCCATAGCAGGAGAAAGTGACAGAAGCTGATGTCGAATGCCGCGGCGGGGTAGGGTAGGCGCAGCCCGTCGGCGCGGACGCGCTGGGCGCCCGGGGCGTGGATTCCGCACTCGGCCAGCGCGGCCGGTTCCAGGTCCAGGGCGTGGAACGCGGCGGGACCCGCCAGTTCGCGCAGGACCGCGCCCGTTCCGCATCCTACTTCGAGCACGCGCCGCGCGGTCTGTAATCCCGCCCCTCTAAACAGGTATTCGCGCAGGTCGCGCGTCCAGCGGGCTTGTTGCAGGTAACGGGCGTGCCAGTCCATCTAATTTCCCGCCAGGGCCATAGGCAGGGGGCTGGAGCAGGTCATGCCGGCGGGCGCTTTGATGGGGGCGTAGTTGTAGATGTCGATGTAGAGCGTCTTGGTCTGGCTGCCGATGCGGACGATGTACTGGTCAAGGGTCACACCGCCGACCTCGACCGTTTCACTGCGCACGTAGAAGACCACCTCGCCCTCCTTGCCGAGCAGGGCGCTCAGGTATTCCTCCTCGCGGTCGGGGCCGAACAGCAGCTCACCGCCGAGCTTGATCGGGTCTTCCTTGGTGAAGCCATAGGAGGGTTTGGTGGCGACCGGGCAGGCTGCCCAGGGGGTGATCTCGAAGAAGCTGATATTTTCGAGGGTGGTCTGGTAGGCCTTTTCGCCGAATTCCTCCCAGGCGTCCTCGCCATAGGCATAGACCAGGATCAGCAGGCGCTTGCTGCGTTCGGGGCCTAAAAAGGTGACGCGCGCCTGGAAGGGTTCCCCGTCGTCGCTGCGGCCGCTGAAGAATTTGCTCACGCCCTCCACACCGTCCTGGGTGAGTTCCTCGCGGTCGCCTTCCACGATATCGCGATATTCGTCATTGACCCATTCCATGTAATATTTGAGCGAGGTGTTGATGTGTTCGCCGGGGTAGGGCACGTCGGCGCCCAGGTAGATGTTCAGCTTTTCGTTCTCGCTGTACATGTACACTTCATGGTTGGAAATTTCCTTTTCCAGCCCGTCCAACTCGGCATAGTTGAAGCCGCCGCTGGCCACCTTGCGGACGTGATCGACTTCGATGACGAGCGGGGTGGGGGTGGGCGTGAATGTTTTGGTGGGACGCGGGGTGCGCGTGGGGGTGGGCGTGATCGTGGCGGTGGCCGAGGGTGTGGCCGAGGCGGTGGGGGTGGGCGTGGCGAACAGGTTGGCGGTGCTCTGGCAGGCCAGGCTGGCCAGCGCCAGCGCGACGAGTACGGACAGGGCGCGATGGGTCTTTTTCATGATGTATTTCCTCCTACTCCTTCCAAGTGAGCACAAATTGCCTCTGGGCTTCGGTTTCGGGCGAGTGCGGGTTGCGGCTGCTCTTGGGAACGTTCCGCCACCATTCGCCAAGTTGATGCAGGGCCTGGTCCCCCGTCCTGCCGTGGCGGACGAGGTAACAGCCCACGGTGGTGCCAGTTCGCCCGATGCCGCCCCAACAGTGGACGTACACCTTGCGGCTCGCGGCCAGGGCGGCGTCGATGGCGTTCAGGGTGGCGGTCATGCCTGCGCGGCTGGGCAGGCCGAAATCGCCGATGGGAAAGCGCTGGTAGCGGACTTCCACGTCGTAGATGCGGGCCTGTTCCATCAGGATGTCCAGGTAGGGCGGCAGTTCATCGGCGCGGGTCAGGTCGAGGAAGGTGTCGAATCCACGGCCGAGGAAGGCGTCGAGTCGCTGGCGGGTGGCTTCGCTCTCGAATCGCCCGGGATACTCGCCGGCCAGGAATTGCCCCGGTTCAACCCAATAACATTCTGAAATGGGACGCTCATCCATGATTGCTTTGTCTCCTTCGTTCGCGGGCGCGTCAGGGAGCGATCCCGCAGAAGCTTTGCAGGATCTCGGCGCGCAGCTGCACCAGCTCGGGGTACTCGTAGAAGAATAACATCTTTTGTTCGGCCAGCGAATCGCCCGTCGGTTTGGGCGAGAAGATGAAGTAGGTAAAACTCTCGGCGATATCCTCGGAGGAATTGGTGGCGGCGTAATCATCCACGAATTCATCCTCGTGGTTTTCGTAGAAGGTATAGAGTTCTTCGTAGTAGGCTTCCAGGTCGTCCGTGTAGCCCAGGTCATCGATGGGCTGCCACTCGTCCACCAGATGTGTCCAGAAACGATGGTGGAAGACGTTGATGTACGAATCGGGCAGGCTGCATCCTTCGCCGGGGAAGAAGTTGGGACAGGCGGCCGCCTTGCTGTCGTACAGGTCGGCGTTTTCGGGATCGTTGTAGATTTCGAGGTCGGGCGGAACCTGGTCGGGACCCAGGGTGAGCAGGTGCCCGAACTCGTGGACGAGGGTGAAATACAGACCCAGGCGGTCCTCCAGGTCGGCGTTGTCCACCTCGACGATCCACAGGTTGGGGTCGGTGTAGGATTGTTCCACGGCGGCCAGCACGTTGCTGGGACCGTCGCTGAAGACGATGTAGTCGGAGACAACCGCGCGGTTTTCGGCGGGGATCAATTGGGTGAACAGGTCCCAGGCCAGGAGGTGTGAGTCGGTGTCGTTTTGCAGGCTCTCGAAGGTTCCCGAAACCTCCTCGTACTGCGGGTCGCTGATCTGGTCGCCTTTCACGTCGTAGGTCACGAGGGTGATCGATTCGGGTTCTTCCTCGTCCGACCATTCCTCCCCTTCGTAATTGTAGACGCTGTATTGCACCGAGGCGATGATCGCCTCCATCGAGGCGGGACAAAACGCGGCGGGAGGTTCAGTCGGTATTTCGGTCGGAAGCTCGGTGGCGGGCAGGCTCGGTTCCACGACGACCTCGGTCACGGGCGCGGACGGGACGGATGGAACGTCCGCGCTGCCGCCTTGCGTGCTGGTGAAATAAAGATAGCCCAGCGCGCCGACACAGCAGACCGCGGCGCAGCACAACAGGACGATGCCTGCCACTGCCCAAAGAATTCGTTTATCCATAAAGCCTCCGTGAAAATGTATTGATTGCGTGGATGGGGAGCGTCATCACTGCACGTAGGAACACAGGCGGCTGATGATCTGTTCGCGATAGGCCACCAGTTCGGGAAAATCGTAGAAGAACAGCACCTTTTCCTCGGCGGTGTTGCGTCCCCTGGGCTTGGGTTCCAGGATGAAGACCGTCCAGCTTTCGGCGATGTCCTCGACGGGATTGGTGGCCGCATAACCGCTGACGAATTCATTGAAATGCCGCTTGTAGAAATTGGCGACCATCGTCTGGAACTCGGCCTCGCTCGTGGCTTCCCCGACCTGCTGCCATTCCTCGTAGATGTCGGGCCAGAACTGCTGGTAGAACAGGTTGATGTACGAGTCCTCGTGGCTGCAACCTTCGTAGAGCAGGTAGGTTTCACAGGTGAGCGGATTGTCGTCGCCCAGGGCGAGCTGGCTGGCGTCGAGGGTGACCAGGTGACCGACCTCGTGGACGAGGGTCTCCGTCAGGTAGGGCGGAAAGTCCGCGTCGGCGATGTCGAATCCAATCGTCCACAACTCGCCTTGATCTTCGGTCGGCTTGACCCAGGCCAGTTTGTTGCGTGAGCCGTCCGTGAAGATGGTCAGGCGGTCGATCCGTTTGCGCACCTCGGGCGGAATGACCGTGGTGAAGTATTCCCAGATGCGGGTGTGGGTTTCCAGGTCCGCCTGCAGGAGCTTGTAATCCTTCGGCACCCACAACGATTCCATCTCACCGATCTCTTCGCCGTCGACGGGATAGGAGGCGAGATCGTAGTCGGTGGCATCGTCCCTGAAGTCGGTTTCCACGCCCTGGAAGGGGCTGTCCTGCATGATGATTTCCACGCGTTCCATGCAGGCTTCGATGCACTCCTCGCCGTCGCATGGGATGGGAGTCCAGTCCAGAGTGGGGACGGCCGTGAGGGTGGCTGTGGAGGTGGCCGTGGGGACCAGGGTGGGAGTCCCGGTCGCGGTGGGGGGAACGGGGGTGGGCGTCCCGTTGATCAAAGTCTGCGCGGTGGAGCAGGCCAGGGCAAGCGTGACGGCCAGCAAGCCGACCAGGAGTTTTTGGGCGCGGTTCATGTTCACCTGGAATAGGAGCAAATGGAGTGTATGACCTGGCTGCGCAGCGCCACCAATTCTGGAAAATCGTAGTAGAACAGGATCTTCCTGTCCGTGATCGAGTCGCCAGCAGGTTTGGGCTGTAGCACGAAACTTTCGAAGGTCACGGCCAGGTCCTCCTTGATATTGGTGGCGGCGTATTCGCGCAGAAACTCATCGCTATGGCTGGAGTAGAAGTTTTTCACCACCGCACGGAATTCGTCATCACTGGTGGTATCGGACTTGTACACCGTTTGCAGCCATTCGTTGTAGATGTCGCCCCAGAATTTCTGATAGAACTGGTTGATATAGGACTGCGGGGTGCTGCATCCTTCATCCAGGATGAATTGCGGGCAGACCGACGTGTTCTGGTAGGGAGTATAGGCAAAGTCATCGGTGCTTGCGATCTGGTCGGAGTTCAAGGTGATCAGGTGCGCGACTTCGTGGACAAGGGTCTCCGTGAGGTAACGTGGGTCATCGGAATCGAGGATGTCCACGCCCAGCTGCCAGCGGGCGTTATCGCCATATTCCACCTCGCTGACCCAGGCCAGGGTGTTATAGGTTCCATCGGTGAAGATGATGTATTCCGTGATCCATTTGCGCTGGTCGGCCGGGATGAGGGCCGTGAAGTAATCCCAGGTGCGCTGGTGTGCGGCGCTGTCCTGCTGGTAGGCTTTGTATTCGGAGGGCACCCACAGCACGTCGGGTGCGCTGATCGAATCGCCGTCCACTTGGTAGGTGACGAGGTTGAAGTTGGCTTCGGTGCCCGCGTAGTCCCCGCCGACTTCGCTGGCTGGGGCCGCTTCGAGCAGGACGGCCACGCGGGCCAGGCAGGCATCCAGGCAGGAGTCATCATCGCAGTCGATGGGCTGGTCGATGGGCTGTCGGGTGGGTGGAACTCCACCCGGGATGAGCATCCGCTCCACCGTGGCGCAGGCCAGGGAAACGGCGAGCAGGCCCAAGGCCAGGAGCAGCAGTCGCAGGTTCTTATTATTTGGGCAGATCATAATTGCAAATCCCGTAGATCAACTCGTAGCGCAGTTCCACCAATTCGGGAAACTGGTGGAAGAACAGCACCTTTTGGTCGGCGATGGTGTCGCCTGTGGGTTTGGGCTGGATAATGAAGGCGGTCCAGGTTTCGGCGATATCCTCCAGCGGTTGGGAGGCGGCGTATGCGCTGACAAACTGGTCGCTGTGGTCCAGGTAGAACTGATAATTGCGGCTGGTGTCGTTGCGCGTGCCCGCCCATTCACGGAAGATCGGGCGCCAGAATTCCTCGAAGAACTGGTTGACGTAGGAGTCGGGCGCGGGACATTCGTACAAGGGTTCCTGCCCGCAGCTTTCTCCCGCCCCAACCTGCGTCTGCTGGGTGGGGTTGAGGGTGATGAAGTGTCCGTACTCGTGGACGAGGGCCTCGGTCAGGTAATTCGAGTCCGTGCTGGCCAGCACATTGAAGCGCAGGATCCAGCCGCCGTCGTCGGTGGGCGAGAACTGCGCGCCCGATTCGCCGCCCGCGTAGATGTCGAATTCAGCCAGGTCGGGCCGTTGTTCGAGCGGCACGACGCCGATGAAATAATCCCAGATGCGGTGATGGGCTGAATTGTTGCGCTGGTAGACGATGAGCTTGGCAGACGCGGAGTGATAACTGGGTTCGAGCAGCTCGTTCCCATTCACGCGGTAGGAGACCAGCAGGCTTTCTGCGCCCGGGTCCATGGCCGTGGGGTAGATTCCGTCGCCGACCGCCTGGGCCGCCTTGGCCAGGCAGCCCGCGATGCACTCGCCATCCGCGCACTTGGCCTTGACCTGTTCGACGCTCGCAGGCACGGTATCGGGGATCTCCACGACGGTGCGGTTTTGCATATAGAACACGCCGACGAAGATCGCCCCGCCGATCAGGCCCAGGCAAATCAACGTGGTCAGGATGCCTGCCAGAATGGGAAAGAAATTGTTTTGTTTTGGTTTCATTGGGTTGGCCCCCTTTCTTGGTATTGTCTGAAAGATGTCAGGTTGCCGAAATTTTTGGAGCAGAATCAGGATGGAATCCAATCGCTGGCGGGTGCGGAGGAGGCCTGGCTCGCGTCGATGAAATCTGCCAGCGCCTGCGCCGTCTCCCGCACCAGGAGCGGGCAGACGCGCGCAAATACGTAATTCTCGCGCGCGGCCTGCAAGCCCATTCCCGTGGAGATGTCGTGGCCGAGCAGTTCGCGGCAGAGCGTGCCGCCGTGGCGCTCCTGGAAAATTCGCATGAATTCCTGCGCCAGACGATAGGTTTCATCCTTGCCCTCGGGCGTTTCGTTCCCGCGGAGAAGGCCAAGCGCCATCAACGCGCCCGAGAGCGCGCCGCAGGTTTCACCCCGGCGGGCCACGCCTCCGCCAAAGGGAGAGGCGATCCGCAGGGCCGCCTCATCGGAAAGACCCAATTGGGACGCGAACGCCGAAAACACGGCCTGCGAACAGTTGAAGCCGGCGGCGAAACGATCCTCGGCCAGTTGAATGGAGTCCGTCATTTTCTCCTTGGATTTACTCGACCTTGTGCAGTTTCTCCCACGGGTCGCGCAGGAGATTGCCAAGGATCTGATCGGATGCGCCCTGGTGCGGGAGCACGTCGCCATCGGGTTCAACGTACATCCAGGCCCGCCCCGCGCCCGATGGGATTTTATCATCTTTCGTTTCCAGGGCAACGGGGTTGGATTCTGAGTACGGCACGGGCAGATCCCAGCGCAGGTTGAAGCCCAGGTCGGCGGCCATATTTTGCAGGGAGCCTTGAAGTTCATCGAGGCCCTCGGCAAAACTGAGCGAGAGCGACCGGACGCCCAGGGCGGAGAGGCGCTGCAGGCAGGCTGGCATTTGCGGCGCGTTGGTCTGGTTCACGGTCACGTGCACGGTCAGGAACAGATCCTCGGGCAGGATGGTCGCCACGGCCTTCCACGAGGCGTCAGCCTCGGGCTGGAGGATGAGCAGGACGTGATCCAGGCCGGTCTGGAGCAGCAGGTCGAGGTAGGTGCGCTCGGCCAGTTTCAGGCCGTCGGTCAGCAGGCCGCAGACCTGGCCGTTCGTCTCGGCGTGGGCGATCAGCTTGGGCAGGTCCTCACGCAGGGTGGGTTCGCCGCCCGTGAATGTGATGTGCGGCACGCCCGCGCGCCAGGCCTTGTCCAGGATGCCCTGCCATTCCTCGGTGCTCAGTTCGCGATCCACGCGTTTGACGGGGGCATGCTCGGCGCTGTCCTGCGGGAGTTGATAGGTGATGGCGCAGTCGAGGCGCAGGGGCGCGCTCAGGTCGGCGGAGTAGGGGGCGGCCCGCTCAAAGTCGAGGAAGGTAACCGGGTCGAGGTCGGGGGTGGAGATCAGGGAATGGATGCGCTCGACGAAATTCAGGTAGTCGGTCTGCGCCTCCTTGCGGTGGATGCGGTAGCGCGCCGCCACCTGTTTTGCGGCCTCGACAGGGTCGGTGCCGCGCACGAAGTGGTAGGCATATTCCGCGGCGGTCGGGTTGAGGTGCAGCACCGTGGCGGCGTTGACCACCAGCAGGCCCGAACCATCCGCGCGCAGGCGCAGGTGCAGGCGGTAGGGCTTTTCGTCGAGTTGGGCTTGCATGTGGTGCGTGCCTTCGGGCAGGGGCTCCACTTTGGTGAACAGGCGGTTGATGAAGTTCATGCGATCCCTCCAATCAGGGTTTTTTGAAGATCTCTTCCATGAAGAAGAGCACGAAATAGCCGATGAGCAACACGATCCAGCCGATCAGTTCCACACGTTCGAGCAGGCCCGCCCAGGTGAGCGAGAAATTTTCCTGGATGGTCTGGATGATGTCCTGCAGGTTGTCGAGCTTGTCCTTGATGGATTTCTTCCATTCCTCAAGGTAGAACTCGTCGCGGATGGCGTGATAGAGCTGGGCGGTGTACCAGTCGCCAATCAGCAGCAGGTTCTGCTCGGTGTGTTCGAAGTCGAGCATGATGTCGAGCCGCAATTGCACGATGCGGCGGATCTCTCCGCGCGTGGGGCCTGGCAGGAAGCGGCGCGGGTTGGCGCGAAATTTCTCGTTGATCAGGCGCAGGCTGTTGTCCAGCGTCTGGTCGACCATGCGGTAGCGCAGAAGCTGGTAGTTGCCGACCTTGAGCAGCTCGATGTCCGACTGGTAGTCGCCGTCGGTGGCGATGACCAGCGCACCCTCCCAGTCCACCAGCGTCAGGTCGTCCTTCGAATAGCGCACGCGCGAACTGAGAATTTCATCGATCTGTTTTTGGTCGAACACCTCACGCTGCGTGCGGATGAAACGCGCCAGCGCGATGGCGTGATCGTTGATGAAGTCATCGGGCGTCCCATCCAGCTCACGCGCCAGCAGGATGACGTATTGCTCGAAGGTGCCGCTCTCCTGGTGTTCGCGCGGCACCAGCATGCCCGTCAGCGCCTTTTGGATGGTTTCGCACAACTGGTTGGAATCCGCGCTCAGGATGTCTGGCAGGCTGAAACGGCATTCCACGACCTGGATGCGCTCATCGTATTTCTGGCGGTGGACCGAGATGCCGATGCCCATTGCCTCGACGTGGGACTGGCCCAGCGTCCTGACGGTGATATCCAGCGGCTGGAAGTAGGGCGCATCCTTCAGCCCGCGGATCGGCTGGGGCGGTTCCGTGGCTTTCTGCGCGGCATCGGGGAAGGCCAGCAGGTAACAAATCTCGGCACTTTTAAGGGTAGACATACCTTGAGTGTACTATCTGTCGTGCAATTTGCCAAATTGCGCTACTTCCTGATGAAATGCTCCATCTCGAAGGGAATCTCGAGCGAGAGCTCCACGAAGCCCGCGTACTGGCCGTCCCTGTACCAGGGACTTTGGTAGATAAGCTTCTTCACGCCGTTCTTCTCGATGGTATAGACGTTCTTTTCGCGGGCGGCCAGCAGACGCTCGGTCTTGGTGCGCGCAGGCTCGGGGTGACAGTCCAGCACGTTCGAGCCGACCAGTTTGTAGCCGCCGTCGCTTTCGAAGGTTTTGGCGGCCTTGTCGTTCATTTCGAGGATGATGCCCTCCGCGTCACAGACCGTGACCGCGGCGGGAAATTCCTTGACCCAGATGTGTTCATCCATGTTGGCTCCTGGATTGGATGGCGCGACATGCTTGTCGCCTTTGGCGCTCCTGGCGGATTTGCATATCCAACGGGAGCATTTGGTTGGGGATTTCGCTTGATCCCTGCCCTTCGACTGTGGCCTTCGCGCTGAGCGGAGCAAGCGTACTTTGCGAGCGCAGTCGAAGCGCAGGTGTACATTATTTCACGGCAATTCGAATTCCGTGCAGATCGCATACAGCGCGGAGACGAAGATGCGCATGTGTTCGTTCACGCGGCCGGGGAAGGTGGCGTCCAGGTATGTGAGGTTGTCGTACTGCGTGTGCCAGATGTAGCCTTCGTCGCCGTATTGCGGGTCGACCTGGGTGTAGCCGTCCTGGTCGCCGAGCGTCCAGTTGGTGGCCTCGAAGTAGATGTAGGGAATGCCCTGATCCTTGAAGGCGCCATAGTCTGCGATGTACCCGTCGTTCTCCAGGTTCACATTGCGGATGGTCTGGAGCGGCAGTCCGTTCCCGCCCGCCCAGGTCAGCACCCAGTCGCGCAGGAAGGCATTTTGGCCCTCGTCGCTGTAGATGTACAAATTGTCGCCAGCGGCCAGCGAGTCGAGGTTGACCATGACGATGGTGTTGTCCCTGGCAGGCTGGCCCATTAACTCGACGTAATGGTACGAGCCGTCCAGGTCATTTTCCTCCGAGCCGAAGGCGATGAAGCGGATGGTGTAGGGCGTTTCGAGCCTAACGATGTGCGCCGCGACTTCGAGCATGACGCCCACGCCCGAGGCGTTGTCGTCCGCGCCCAGGCTTTCATTGCCCGAGTCGTAGTGCACGCCGACAATGATCTCCCGCGTGGAGGTGCCCTTTTTGACGGCGATCACGTTGCTGGATGTGAATTCGTACTCATCCGCATCCCAGGCCGAGAAGGATTGCGTCTCGGGCGTGTAGCCCAACTGCTTGAAGGTATCGAGGATGTATTGACCCGCCGCGCGCTCGTTGTCCGAGCCGGAGGCGCGCGCGCCGATGGCCGTCAACGCCTCGATGTGGCCGCGCGCGATGTCCCCGAAGGGATTCTCGGGCGCAAGGGTGTCGACGGGCTGGATGGTCGGCTCCCCGACGGGCGCTGCCTGGGTGGGCGGTTCGGCGGCGACGGATGGTTCCATCACGACAACGGGCGGGACGGTGCTGTCGACTTCGACGGGCGGATTTATGGGGCTAACCGTGGAACAAGCCAGCGTGGCCAGGATCAGGATGAATAGGGCAGTGTGCCAGGGCTTTCTCATCGTCGACTTTCCTTCCTTATTCTCAAACAGGAATGGCGCTGGGCTCGAACTTGAGTGGACATCCGCCGCCGCATTCGGCTACGACAGGGCAGCCCTCGCACTTGGAGGGGAGTCCCTGCCGTTCGCGCAGCTGCGTGGACAATGGGTGGTTCCAGATCGAGTCCCACGAGTCGCTCAGGATGTTGCCGACCGGGGTGTAGTAGGACTGGCAGGGCAGCACATTCCCGTTGGATTCGATGCACATGCTGTACAGCGCGGCGGTGCAGCCCTTGACGCCCAAGTTGCTGGCGGTCGGGTCGAACTCGCAGTATTGAGTGGGCGTGTACCAGATCAGTTTCTGTCCGCGTTCGGTTGTTTTGCGCGTAGCCACATCGAGGATGGGCTGTAACTCGTTTTCGCGCAGGCCCGTGCCCACGGTCAGGCCCTGGCCCGAGTAGATCAGAGCATTCAGCCCGATGGTGGGCACGCCCAGGTCAGCCAGGAAATCCAGCGTGTCGGGAATCTTGTGAACGTTGCTGCGCAGCATGGTGGTGTTGGTCATCACGTACAGGCGCGTTTCCAGCACGTTCTTCAAGCCGCGGAGGGTCTGCCGGTGGGCGCCCTTCGCCTGCATCATTTCATCGTGGATGATTTCGTCGCAGGATTCGACCGTGATTTGCACGTGGTCGAGGCCGGCGTCCACGAGCTTTTGCACGTACGCCATGTTGGCCAGGCGGCGGGCGTTGGTGTTGAGCCCCGTAATCTGCCCGTTGGCTTCGGCGTGGGCGATCAGCTCGGGCAGATCCTCGCGCAGGGTGGATTCGCCGCCCGTGAAGACGATGTGCGGCACACCCAATTCCCAAAGTTGATCGAGGATTTGCTTCCACTGCCCAGTGCTGAGTTCGGGGAAGTTCCGTTCGCGGGCGTTGTAGCAGTGGGCGCAGTTGTTGTTGCAGCGGTAGGTCAGCGCCAGGTCCATGCGGTAGGGCGCCGAGGGTCGCGCGCTGAACGGGGCCAGCGTGTCGGTGTCCAGTTCGTGGATGGGACAGGCGCCGTCGGGGCGCAGCAGCTCGTCGAGTTGAAGCAGGAAGGAGGATAGATCGGCTTCGGCTTGTTTTTTCGAGACCGAATAGCGCACGGTAAGCGCCCTGGTTCTTTCCTCTTGCGGCTTTCCTTCCAGGATCAGCCACGCCATCAACGCCGCGGTCGGATTCAGGTGCATCACGCGGTTGGCGTTGACGATCAGCGTGCCGTGCCCATCCGCGTCGAGGCGCAAATGAATGCGCGCCTTCTCGAACTCGTTTTCGCGGGTGTAATGAAATATCCGTGGTTTGGAGTCCAAAGTCTCCCGACTTTGGACATTTCTTGCAGGATGCAGGATATCTTGAAACTTGGAATATATATTTCTAAAACTCAGGGACATTCTCAGCCTCATAAATATCGGTAAGGTCGACTGACCATTGGTGGGTAAATTCCAAATAATTGCTAAAGGGATAATCCTCAGGCTTCTCAACCAAGCCATGCTTTACGGGATTCCAAAAAATATATCGCAGGCGGCTGAAATAGTCTGTTTCCGAACGGATACAGGTGTCCCAATAATTCCACCAGACCTTTCGGCCATTCATATCATCCGCATCATTCCATATGCGCGCAGTGAACTTGTGAAAACTATTTACGAACCCAGGTAGATTTTTTGCATTCGCAGGCGCTTTGACCAGGGCGTGATAGTGATTCTCCAGAATAACCCAGGCAATGACCAGCCATTCATAAATCTTTGCCGCTTTCAGGAATGCATCTCTCCACTCTTCTTTTCTCTGATTCGAATGGATCAAAGCCACGCCGTGGTGAGTGGATGCAGTCAGCATATAGAAACTGTCTGCAACGAACAGGTGTGGAGGGTTGTTGGGCGCGGCTTTGTAAATGTAGCTGGACATGCCTTTTTCCTGGAGTCCAAAGTCTCCCGACTTTGGACATTTGTCAACGTCTCCAGACGTTGACTCCAAGAAACTACCGTCCGCCACCCGCGCAGGCGCAGGCGCAGCCCGCACAGGCGCACGCGCAGGCGCAGCCGCCGCTCTTGCCGCCGCCGCTGCGATAGGTGGAACCCGCGGCAGGTTTGGGCGGGGGATTGGTGGCGTTGGTCACGCGGCTGGTGAAGGTGTTCAGGTCGCCCATCACCTTGCTGGAGAAGGTCTGGACGCCGGTCACGACCGAGGCGGCAAAGTCCGCGCCTGGCAGGGAGGCGCGTCCGCCCTGCGTGCTGGGGATGCCAGCCCTGGCGGTCGACCCGCCCAGGCCGCCGGGACGGAAGCCCGGGTCGTAGCGGCCCCACCACATCGGCACGTAGATCGGGCCGCGGATGCTGCGGCGCATGCGGTCGTCATAGTCGCGGTCGAGCATCGTCCATTCCATGGCTTCTTCGATCTTCTGGCTCTGTACCTCGGGCGTATTGGCCGCCTCCACCTGCTGCCAGGCGCGCTCCATGATGGACTTGTAATAGTCCAGCGTTTCCTTGCGGCTGAACCCGCGCATCTTTTCGGAGACGCTCTTGACCAGCGCGACGGTCATGTTTTGCAGGGCCTTCTGGCGTTCGACGCCCACCTTTTGTTCGAATGCCTGGAGGAACGTGACCTCGTACGGATGCAGGCCTTCGGGCTGGGGCGCCACGGCCTTCACGGTCAATGGATCGCGGCTCACAACCTCGGCGGCGTTCTTCTTGACGACGCTGAACAGGATCATGGTCATGATCTTGTCGAGCGGTTGTTCGAGCAGGATGGCCGCTTCGACGGCGGTCAGGCCGCGTTTGATGCCGTGCCCTTCGAGGGCGATGCGCGGCGGCATGTATTGCAGTTTGCGGCGGTTGCCCTGGACGGCGGTCAGGGCCGGGATGCCGAAGAAGAAGACGCCGATGCAGCAGAACATGAAGATGACCCCGAGCGAATCCGAGTCCATGGAGATGGGCGCGGCCACGGGTTTCGTGATGATCGTCTCAGCGGGGACGTAGCTCTTGGGGAAGGAGGCGCCGAAGTTGTATCCCCGCGACCCGCTGGCGTTGGGGTTGTACCAGGTGTAGGTGACGCGTCCCTGTCCATCGAGGGCGGCCTGCGGTTCGGCTGGGAATCCCGCGGGGGCGCTGTGCCAGCGCGGTTCCTCGGGCTGGACCCCGGGCGGGAGGTGGAAGACCACGGTCAGGTCGGTATCGCCGTTGACGAAGCTCCCGTCGAAGTAGGTCGGCGCGAAGACGGCCGAGGTGTAGGCTTCGTCTTCGTCGTCGTAATACAGCACATCGTTGACCCTGCCGACGTACACATGCACCGTGCCCGATTGTCCGGGCTGGATGGCGCGTGAACCGAGATCCACCGCAAAGCCCGAACCAGTTCCCTGGTAATCGCTGGAGATCGTGACCGGGCTGCCGTTGACGTCGGCCTGGATCTGGCTGCTGTCGAAGGAATAATTCGGGGTGCCCACGTCGACGAAGTCGATCACGTGCGCGCCTGGTTCGTTATAGAAGGTGAAGGTGTAATCGATGGCCTGCGACCCGTCCGCATTCCAATACACGTGGACGACTTCCTTGTCCAGGCGGAAGGAATAGGATTGGGCCGCGGCGCTTGAAACCAGCCCGAACGCGAGCAGGAATACCAGCAGGGAAGTGAGAAGTCGCCTACGCATGAAATCTCCTTGTCGTTGAACGTTGAACGTTATACGTTTAACGTGCTTTACCACTTGGGTTCTTCGGTCATTTGATAAACGGTCTGGCAATACGGGCAATGCACCATCGGCGCGCCATTGGCGAGGGTGATGTCCTTCGCCGTGAGCGTCCCGCCGCAGGAGCGGCATTTGACTTCCTCGATCTTGGTCTGCCCGGGCAGGTCGACCTGCATTGTCACCTGCTGTACGACCTCGGTCTTGGTGCCGCGCATGGCGGCCACGATCATGCCAGCCCCGCCTGCCAGCAGGAGCAAGCCAAACACCGCCAGGGCGATGCCGATGGGCGCCCAGTTGGACTGGCCCGTCGGGGCGGTCGAGCCGTACAGGGTGATGCCGCCAAATCCCAGCAGGCACAGCCCGATGATGAACAGGACTGCCGCGCCGATGTAAAGGAAGGTTTTTCCCATGACAAATCTCCTGGTTGTATACCGCACTCGGTTGAAAATTGCGTTTTTTTGAAAGTGGGAAACGCAATGTTCAACGTGGGTATTATATATACGGAAAGTGTAACATTTCCGTTGTTTTCAGGCATGTGACGTTTATCCCGATATTTGGCCCGTTGTTGTCCAGTTTTTGTTTTCTTCCATGATGGCCCTCTTCATCGTTGTGTGATGAAATTCACAAGAAAACAGGCCGCTTGTCCCGTCCTAATTGGCGGCGTGGACGGTATACTTGGTCATGTTATTGCGAGGAGCATGCTCTTTGCGACGAAGCAATCTCGCGGAAATTGGAGGAACTTCTGGAGTGGAGGTTCTTTCCTTATCAGAGGTAGTTTCCAGGGAGAGTATGTTTTGCAATGACATGTCGAGACGAAAAAAGGAATTTAACATGACCCTCAAAGACTCCTTCCAAAAGTGGCAGGAAACGACCCTCAAGAAATCGCTGGACAAATTCTCCGAGCGCAGGCCGCGCTTCGAGACCTCGGCGGGTATCGAGATTCCGCGCGTGGCGCTGCCTGATGATGCAGGGCGAGAGGATCACGCCCCTACATATCTGGAAAAACTGGGCTTCCCGGGCGATTATCCGTACACGCGCGGCGTGCAACCGACCATGTACCGCTCGCGTTTCTGGACCATGCGTCAGTACGCGGGCTTCTCCACGGCCGAGGAATCCAACAAACGCTACCGCTACCTGCTCGAGCAGGGACAGACGGGCCTGTCGGTGGCCTTCGACCTGCCGACCCAGATCGGCTACGACGCGGACGATCCCATCGCGGCGGGGGAGGTGGGCAAGGTGGGCGTCTCGATCTCGTCCATGCGCGACATGATGCAGTTGTTCGATCAGATCCCGCTCGACAAGGTCTCGACCTCGATGACCATCAACGCGCCCGCGGGCGTGCTGCTGGCCATGTACATTGCGGTAGCCAAACGCCAGGGCGCGGACATGCGCCAACTGCGCGGCACCATCCAGAACGACATCCTCAAGGAATACGTGGCGCGCGGCACCTACATCTTCCCGCCCGCTCCGTCCATGCGGCTGATCACCGACATCTTCCAGTTCTGCGCGGCGGACGTGCCCTATTGGAATACGATCTCGATCTCGGGCTATCACATCCGCGAGGCGGGTTCGACCGCCGTGCAGGAAGTGGCCTTTACCCTGGCGAACGGCATCGCCTACGTGGAAGCCGCCCTCCAGGCCGGTCTCGACGTGGACGCCTTCGCGGGGCAGTTATCCTTCTTCTTCAACGCGCACAACAACCTGCTCGAAGAGGTCGCCAAGTTCCGCGCGGCGCGCCGCATGTGGGCCAGGATCATGCGCGAACGGTTCCACGCGCAGAAACCGTCCTCATGGCAGTTGCGCTTCCACACGCAGACGGCGGGCTCGACCCTCACCGCCCAGCAGCCCGAGAACAACGTGGTGCGCGTCACGCTCCAGGCGCTCTCGGCCGTCCTGGGTGGGACGCAGTCCCTGCACACCAACAGCATGGATGAAGCCCTCTGGCTGCCCACGCAGAAGTCGGTACGGGTGGCGCTGCGCACCCAGCAGATCATCGCCTACGAATCGGGCGTGGCCGACTCCATCGATCCGCTGGCGGGTTCGTACCTGATCGAGCAGATGACCGACGAGATCGAGCGGCAGGCCCTCGACTACATCGCCAAGATCGACGAGATGGGCGGCGCCTTGCAGTCCATCGAACGCGGCTTCATGCAGAACGAGATCCAGAACGCCGCCTATGCCGCCCAGCAGCAGATCGAGCGCAAGGAGCAGATCGTGGTGGGCGTCAACCAGTTCCAGGTGAAGGAAGAGATGACGCTCGAACGCCTGAGGGTCGACCCGTCCATCGAGCTGGGACAGAAGGCGAAGTTGAAGGAATTGCGGGAGAATAGAGATCAGAGCGTAGTGGATCAGTTGCTCGGCAGGTTGGTCACTGCGGCCAACGGCGAGGAAAACCTGATGCTGCTCTTCATCGAATGCGTGGAAAACGACATCACCCTCGGCGAGATCTGCAATACGCTGCGAGGTGTGTGGGGCGAGTACGTGGCGGAGGGGTTCTAGGCCCCCACCCGTCCTCCCCCAAATGCGACAGTAAGCATAAGCTTGTCAACCAAAATTTTCGTGTCGCATTTGGGGGAGGTGCCCCGATAGGGGTGGTGGGGGCTGGGTGAGTACGTGGCGAAAGGGTTTTAGGAGGGTATAATTGTGATAAGGTTGGTTTGCTCATCGAAAACAGAGCAAAGTTTATCTAATCTTATAAACCCAAAAAAAACTTAGGATAGTTGCCTGTTTCAGCTATTGTTGGATCTGTAGGGATCTCCATAATTACGTGAGGTGAAAAATGGACAATACTTTGACATTTGAAAATTTTCGTGATGAATGGCAAAAAGAAGTAATTCAAGGTTCTCCAACTCGCAATGAATTGAGTAGGAGATTTATTAGGAAATTAGTTTCACAATGGCGAGACTTAGGTGAAACCACGGACGATATTTTGTTCGAACCCGACGGCGATGATTCTGGGATAGATTTAATTTATTTTGAAAAAAACGAAAGTCACGAAAATTCAGGCGACACGTTATATCTGTTCCAAAGCAAATTCGGAAGCCGTTCTATAAATCCAGAGGTTATTTTTAAAGATGGACAAAAGGTTGTTTCTGAAATTGAAGTTGCTATAAACACAGGTGCAACGAGAACTTTTCCCAAAAAATTACAGGTAATAATAGAAGAGATAAATTCCTCTCAATTCAGTCATATAACATTCGTTATTGCAACTTCAAATCCGCTAACAAAAACCGAAATAAAAAGCATAGATGATCTTCGATCTATTGGGCAAAGACGTCTCGGGACAAGATTTGAGATCCAAGCTATTTCACTTGAAACTATTTACTTAAGCCTAATTGATGAAACTGCCAATAAAACTCCTCGGTTACAAATCCCTATAAAGGTAAATGTTGCTCCATCTGGTGATAATCTGCTGGTAGGCTCCGTAACCTTGCCTGATCTTTTTGAATTTATGAAAACCTACCGAGCACAAACTGGAGATTTAGATCTGCTTTATGAAAAAAATGTTCGCAGATTTTTAGGAATTCGTGGAAGAATAAATAAACAAATCAGAACAACTTTACAGGAAACTCCATCACAATTTGGGCTGTACAACAATGGGATTACCATTGTTGTAAAAGATTTTCAGCCAGATAAGCAAAAAGTTTATGTTTTAAATGATCCTTATATTGTTAATGGTTGTCAAACAACACGAACTATTTGGGAAGTGTTTTCTCAGAAAATTGATATTCACCAAAACGGTGCTGATGCTGAGATTTTGGCTTGGAAAGAAGATGCAAAGAATGGCATAGTTATTGTAAAAATCGTTCGTGTTGGTAGCACTGGCGAAGAATTATTACAAAACATCACAAGATATACTAATAGCCAAAATGCAGTAAGCGAAAAAGATTTCATTACGCTGGATAAGGATTTCCAAATTCTTCAAGATGAGATGGCATCAAAATACGACTTTTTCTTAGAAATTCAAAGAGGGGGATGGGATTCTCAGCAAACGCTACAAAACTTGAATGTCCAAACACGTCAATTTGTCAAACATGCGAATGCTTTTGATTTATTAAAGGTTTATGGAGCTGGTTGGTTGCGTCAGGCAGGAATCGCAGTTGGACGTAACAGGGCGTTTTCACCAGGAGGTGCAATTTATCGAAATATTATGAAAGGGGATGAAGATGATCGAGCTTTCAATTCAGATGATTTATATGCTGCGTATGTATTGGAACAAGCGTCAATAGAGTTTGAATTTGGGCGTGCAGCTAAAAAGCCAAGTCGAAGAATAACAAAATTTTTATTTTATCTTGTGACAATTGATTTACTCCGTGATGTATTTATTAGATCGAATATCCCGATTTCAAATTCCAAGATAACGGAAGGAATATTGAAACTTCAAAAACCTGAGCATAAAGATGCATTCGGTGATTTGCTTGAAAGTAGCATTGCTGTTATTGACGAATACCTTACGCAAGGGGAGGAAGATTCTGTATTTAATGAACCTGAATTCAAAAAAAGATTTAACGGTGATTTGAATGGTTATTTAAAATGGGATGATCTGGGATTACCTGAGGCGTCGCCCGTTTTTATAAATTTATTAGCCATTCACAAAAGGACGATGGGAAGAGGACAGCCGTCTCCTAGATCGGAAATTGAGCTGGCTCTTAAATAACAAGGTGAGATGTAATCATGCCAACAATAAACGAATTGCTCATCAAGTTGAATAAAAAGGACGAAGTTGTCCACCAAGCGAGTTTAGGGGACAGCATTGAATCTGCTTTAGATAAAATGTTTAAATACGATTTCAGTCAATTGCCAATTGTTGAAAAAAATAGCAGTTTTTCAGTAATAACAATTGAATCTATTTTGAAGTTATTAAGCGCATTAGGGGCAAGAGTTAGCGAAAGCGGTATAGTTGATTCTGCTAAAACAAAAATTGAGAAAAAATTTAGATACGATGACGACCTGTTTGACCTAATGGAAGTGATTGAGAGGTTTGGCTCTGCCTTAGTTGTGGACGATCAAGGATGCTTAAAAAATATAATAACAACCTATGACACAACTCAATTCTTTCAGGAATGGTCAGAAGATATTATGTTTGTTGGAGAGATTGAATATAAGATCAAGGACATTATCAATAACTCATTTAAAACTTCCGATGGAGTAATAGATTTAGACGCAAGAAAACAAACAATCAATGAGGCGTTTAACAAAAACTCTTTGCCTCTGGAAAAGTTTCGAGCTGGCTTAAAGTACTATCTTAAGCATATAAACTTTTCTTCACAGATAAGTAATGAATCCGCTGCCAAAGCATTTATCGAATTACTTACTTCGCAGCCTGTAAGTTCGGGTGTTACTCCGATGTTTGATACATTATCAGCCGAAGAACGTAATAAAATTCGGTCTGCTGGGGATTTATATTCTCGATTTATTGTATCTATTCAGAGATATTTAGATTTAGAAATAAATGATCAAAATATTAATGAAAGAGTAATTAGGGAAGCTTCTCGGGAGCCGTTTAGCAAAGACAACAAAGAAGTTGATTTTGATGAATTTACTTTGTATGAATATCTCCAAATATTTTTCAAAGAGTCTTGGGGAAGATTTGAGAAAAATGTTGATTTAAGTCGTGAACATGCGGAATATATGTTGGATGGAGTTAGGAAAACCCGAAATAATTTAGCGCATTTTCATTTAGATAAAATCCAACCTAAACAACGAGAACAATTGAAAATTTGCTACAATTGGTTACAAGATAATCAGAGGCAAATAATAATCTCCCTTGAGAGTTCTGCTCCGCCATCTAAAATCGAAGGTGATAAAAAATAAATTAAAAACATTTTTCCTGCCGTCTAAGTTCATTCCAGTATATGAGAATGAACTTTTTATTTTCGAAACAAAGTAACTTGCAAATTATTACCTGCAAAGCAAAGACTCCCGTCAGTCATGCTGCGGCAGGAATGACGGGAGATCAGCCCCCTCCGCCTGCGGCACCTCCCCCAAATGGGACAGGGAAATAAAACTTGTCAATCTAAATTTCCTTGTCCCATTTGGGGGAGGCCGGGTGGGGGCGGATTTTGCGGTAGACTCAGGGATGAAAGATAGTGTTACCAAGGCGAGGGAACCATGCCAGCCAAACGATCCGATCCCCAAACCATGCACCGCGCGGGCGAATTGCGCCGTGAGATGACGCCCGCCGAGAAAAAGCTGTGGGCCTACCTGCGCGAACGCCAGTTCCATGGCATCAAGTTTATACCCAGCGCGGTCACAAATTGCGCTTTTTTAGGGAGCGGAATGCGCAATTTGTGACCGTGGGTATTATAGAAAGCAACATGCCCTGGGCCGTTTCATTGCCGATTTCATCTCGATCAAGAGCAGATTGATCATCGAACTGGACGGAAGTCAGCACCTGGAGCAGGCGCAGCGTCCGGGATTTGTTCGAGTGCAAGGATTTCTGTACAATGGAGTTGGAGGTCGCCATGAAGAAAATATTGCCCGTCCTGCTGATCCTGGTCCTGACCCTGGCCTGCCAGGCCCTGATGCCCGCCCCTGCCCGGGACGGGACCGTCATCTCGAATTGCTCCGAACTGGTGGCGGCGGTGCGCGCCCTCCAGCCGCAGACGCCCCCGCAGGGACTCTCCGAAACGGGAGTCAAATCGGGCGGCGAGTTCGATGTCAACACGTATTTCAACGTCCTGCCGCATCTCAGCCTGAGAGAAGGCTACGTGCTGGATTATGTCTACATGGTGGATTTCCTGGGCAGCGCCCCCGAGCTTTACGTCCGCCCCGAGGAGCAGGCCCCGTATGCTTCGCTGGAGGAGTTGAATCAGCACGTCGCCTTGGATGATTATCACGATTACCTGGTGGTGGAGGATGTGGAGCAGGCCTATTTCGAAGAGGCCGCCCTGACCCTGATGGACCGTCAGTTCTACCTGGTCTGGCACGCCAACTACAACGACACCGACATTATCTGCGACATGGCGGCGGTGGACGATATCATCTCCTATATCAACGACGTGGAATTTGGAGCGGAGTTGGATCTCTCCCAGCAGTCGAAGGCGCGCAGCATCCAGGGCATCGAGCCGCTGGTCAAACTGACCGATGATACCGCCATCGTGGAATTGGTCATCTTCACCAAGTGGGGCGGATTCTTCCGCCAGACCTACACCATCAGCCGCTCCTTCCCGCATCGGATATTGGACATGCAGGAGGAGAACCTTGTCCCGTATGACTGCGGGATCATGTTCTAGAAAAATCACTCGGAGGCCAGCGCGGCCTCCGAGTTTCATTTCAGGTTGCGGACCTGTCTCATTTCGCGAACAGGAAGGAGGCCAGCCTGGGCGGCTTGCCAACATCGGCTGCGTGCCAGTACTCGTTGAAGCGGATCAGTTTCAGCCCATGCGCCTCCGCTGCGTTGGTGAAATCGGAGATGTGATGCACGAAGGCGTCCACCTCGACGGTGGATTCGCCCTGCTCGAACCTGGCCCTGGTGCCGCGATATTGCTTGAAGGGGTGCAACTCGTTGATGAAAAATCTGCCCTGCGGCGCGAGCGTCCGCGCGGCTTCGGCGAAGATGTGGGACAGGTCCGCGATGTGCTCCAGCACCAGGTTGCAGGTGACCAGGTCGTAGGCCGAGTCGACGCAGGGCCAGCGTTGGGTCAGGTCGGCCATCTCGAAACGGACATTCCCCGCCCGCACCTTCTGCCTGGCCTTGTCGATCATTCCCTGCGAAAAATCCAGGGCGTGCACCGCATCTGCGATGTGGGCGAGGAAGACGGTATTCTTGCCCGTGCCGCAGCCAAGTTCGAGCGCTGACTTGAAGTGCAGGCTGCCCAGTACCGCGCGGGTCACCTGCGCGTCGAGGTCGCGGGTCAGGTTTTCATCCGAGTCGTAGTTGTTCGACCATTGGTTGTAGGCGTTTTGGATATTCATGCGGCTGATTATACTGTCAGGGCGGGAAACGAAAACGATGACGGGACTGGCATTCGATCCTGGTGGGGGGCGGGTCGATTGGATTGTTCGGCCTGTCCGCTATGCGGCCGTCAAGGGTATGGTGGCCCTGGCGCGCGGCAAACTCAAGCCCTGACCATGGACGCATCGTAAACAAAGCCCCCGCTGCAAGGGCGGGGGCGTGAGGTGGACACGTTAGTTCCTAAAGAGTGGATCGTACAGGTACTTTTCCATATGCTCCACGCTGACGGCTTTGTTTTCAGAGGGGATGAAAACCGTCTCGTCGCGCATGCAAAAATACAACTGATCCCATCTATCCTTGGCGCGCTGCCAGCGCGGGAGGTCGTCGCGCTCGAAGATGGCCTTCTTCGATTTGTAATTCGCCAGGTCGCGGTCGAAGCGTTGTTTCACCTTGACGCCCGCCCAAACCAGGAGGCCGATGATCACCACGCTGACGCAAAGCGTCCCGCCGCCGATCACCACCACGGGGATGACCCAGGTCGGTACGCCGGACACTTCGGGGAGGAAGGTGGTCAGGCCGAGCATTGGCACGATGAAGGAAAGCGGGACAAGCAACAGGGGAAACAGCATGGAGCAGACGAAGATCACGATGAATACGCCGATGCCATACCACAACCCGGGGTGAAAGGGACTGGTCGGCTGCTGCGGCGGCTTGAGGCGTAATCCCAGCTGGGTGTGGGCTTCGTGCTTCTCGCGGTAATGGTGCGTGTGCCCGTCGGCGTCGGTGCTGCTGCGCGTCTCGTACCATTCCTTTGTATTCAGGCCATAGATGCTGGTCACTTTCTGAACCTGGTCGGTTTGCTTACATTTTGGGCAGGTGGGCAGAATGGGAGTATTCATACGGTTCCTCGTTTGAGCATGGGAGACTTCACAGGTACTATTTTACTTGAGCTTTTTTTTTGCTGGAATTGCGCCATGACCAATGACACGGGGGGAGCCGCCTGTGTTTTTCGCGGTCGATCTTAACCTGCCCTTAATGGGATTCAAACCAGGGGTTAATCCGTCCCGCGGACGGGCTTTGTATACTGCGGGTGGATGGATACTTTATGGAAAGGCGAGGTTCGATGAAGATGATGTATTCCCTGGGTATTCTCGTGTGCTGGCTGGCCGCCGTGCTCAGCCGTCAGACTCATGCCGCAGCATACCTGCGGTATTTGTAGTTGAACCAGTAGAGTCGTTCCGCGGCAGGGGGATTTCAGGCTGGTTTGGAATTGGCGTCGATCCAGGCCGCGATTTCGGTCCCCAGCCCCGGCCCGAGGTCGGGGATGGCTTGCAGGCCTTTCAAGCCCATCGTTCGATACAGCAGCCCGATCTCCTCTTCCATATCTTCGACCGCCCAGGCGGCCTTGCGGTACTTCCACAGAAGGTGGTCCGCTTCATTATTTAATTCCATCTCGTGGAGTTTTTCGGCCAGCCGCTCGACCACGCGTTTGTTGAGGGCGCGTTTCTCCCCGGGCACAATCGGACGCGGCATGCGGTCGCGGATGCCGTATCGGGCACAGGCTTCGCGCGCCCGCAGAGCCAGGGTGCGTCCGCTACCGTCGGCAGGGCCGTAGCTGTGCGGGGGATACAGCCTCTGATAGAGTCCCAGCAAATCGGGGAAGCGTTCGCGCAGGACCGTGAAGAAAAATTCCTTTTGCTGGTCGGAGAGCGTCAGTCCGCTGGCCAGAACGAAACTCCCGCCGTGACCTGCCGTCCAGCGGGCCACGGCATCGAAGTTGGCCTCGTCGTCGCACAGGCCGGGCAGGATGGGCATCATGCACACACCGACCGGGATGCCGGCCGCGGCGATCTTTTCCATGGCCGCGAAGCGCTTGGCGGCGGGCGGGGCGAGGTGTTCCATCTGGCAGACACGGTCATACTCCTGCGAGTCGGGCGTGGTGATGATGCTGAACGCCACTACCGCCCTGGACCTTTCGTGGATGGCCTTCAGCAGGTCCAGGTCGCGCAAGATGCCGGGGTTGCGCTCCAGCACGAAGACCGGGAAGCCCATCTCGTGGCACACTTCCAACATGCGGCGCGAGATCTCGAATTTGCGTTCGAGGGGCTGGTAATCACCGGTGAAGATCGGGTCGAGCGGCGCGTTTTTCAGCGCGCGCCGCAAGAGTTCGGGCGCATTCTCCTTGACCTTGATGACATGGGCGAAATCGTGCGGGTCATCGTAGGGGGAGTACTTCTGCTCGCGGCAATAGCAAAACTCGCATCCGTGCTGGCAGCCGATGTAGGGATAGGCGCTGTAGCGCGTCCAGAACCAGTGGTCGGCGCGTTTGTGTTTGTTGAGGACCGTCCTGGGTCGGTATGGGATGAATGTGGTGCGGCGGGTCGTCATGGATATTTGCCGATATTATCATCCCGTTTCTTCCTGGTCCACAAGACCGCCCCGAATAGGAAGAGGGGTGCAAGGGCGCCGCTGCCGCAGGGCAGGAGCGGCCTGCGCGGAGTCCCGGCGTCCTCTGGGGTGGCGGCTGGCGGTTGGGTGGGCTGGTCGGAAGGCGGCGCGGCGACGGGCGCACTTCCCAGCAGGGTCACATCGTCCACGCGCAGGGAGCCGATGTTGGGCGCGTCGGGCAGGGTGCCGAACCCGAAGGCCAGGCCCATCACCTGGCTGGCTTTGTCGAAGGGGGCATCGGCATTCTCCTCCCACGAGGCGCGGTGGAAGTCGGACCAGCGCAATTCCATCCGCGTCCACGCGCTCACGCTCTCGGCGGGCGCTTCGATGGTGTAAAGGTAGGTTTCGCGGTTTTCGGGCGGACCCGCATACAGGTCGAGGTCGAACAGCAAACCCGCCTGCGCGGAGCGGAAGTAGAACGCGAGGCCCTGCGCGGCGCTCCAGTCCTGCGGCGCTTCGAAGAACATGGCGCAGGTGCCCCAACTGTTGGCGGAAATGTTGAAGTCCAGCAGCAGGGAAGCTCCCGAGCGTCCCGCGCCCGCCTCGGGTTGGCAGGTCATCGTGCCGGGCGTGGCCTCGTCGTGGTAGGCCTCCCAGGCGGATTCCCCGGCTTCGAAGGCGGCGATCAGGCCCGAGGTCCCGGGCTGGGCTGTGGGTGCATCCGTTTGGGCAGGTTCGGCTGGGGGATTCGGCTCGAGCTGGATGGGACCTGGCGCGGCATCCGCCTTCCAGCGCTGGTAGTAGTAATTCAACAAGGGCACGAATTCCTCGGTGGCCTTGCGGCTGCCCTCTTCGGAGGGATGATCGTCCCCGGAAGGATAGACGAGGGTATTTGCGCCGGGAGAAAAGGTATGTTCGATCTGGCCGTTTTCGATGCGATGATGATGGCCGCGACCGGTCAGAACCGTGTAGAAATCGAAGACGACCACGTTGCTGAGCGGATACTCGCTGAGCCAGTCATGCATCAGCCATTCATTGAAGGCGCGCGCGTTAGCCGCGTAGGTCGGGTCGGAGAGCGGGGGAGCGGTGATGACCACGAAGAGTTTGTCGGGGCGGTTGGCGAAGTATCCCAGAATTTCGTTGTAGACGTACTTGGCATGGCCGACGGTCAGCCAGCCTTCGGGGTCCGCTGGATCGTCTGGGCTGCCTTCCAGGGCTGAGTTGGGAAAACAGGACTTGAATAGGATGATCTCGTTTTCGCCGCCCGGGTCGGACAGGCTGCGCGTGTAGGAGGAATGCTGGCCGTTTTCGCCAAGCAGGGCCTGCATATAGCGCTCGGTTTCCCCGCTGGAGAACCACTCCGTCCAGTTGGGGATGTCGGTGCGGTCGCCGATGGAATCAGGCCCCCAGCCGTAGTTGGTGTCGCTGACGAAGTAATTGTTTTGGTCGAGAGTCCTGCCCAAATCCCCGTAGCCGTCGGTCAGCCAGTTTTCCCCGGTGGAATGGTGGATGAAGATGAGCTTTACCACCTGGTCGGGCGGGGTCGTATCCAGACTTTGGGTATTTGCGGCCGGTCGCGGCGCGGCGGAGATCAGCGCCAGCGCGAACACTAGCAGGAAATGAATGGGGTTGCGTTTTAGCGTTTTCATGGTGCCCTCCCGGTTGGCGTTCTGGTGAAAGAATTCTGCAAGCCGTGTTTCTTATGTACACAGATTCAAAAGTGTTCTCAGAATCTATTGTAGGAGTTTGGGCGGGGACGGCAATAGCCGAAAAGAGGGAGGAATCCCTCTTTTCACCCGCGGATAATCAGAATGTAACCGTTCGTTAAAATTCCCCCAAGCCGATTTGTGGAATTGGATATATAATTATTAACAAGAGAGGTGAAACCCTCTACCCACATATACCCAAAAGGAGTAAGAGAATGCAACGAAAGACCCTTTTCTACGTCGTGTCATTGCTCGTGGTTCTTTCAATGGTCCTGTCTGCCTGCGGTGGTCAGAAAACCACCGGTGGCGCAGATGACCTGGTTGCCGCTGCGAAAGCCGAGGGCATGCTGACCGTGATCGCCCTGCCGCATGATTGGTGCAATTACGGCGAAGCCATCGAGGCCTTCAAGGCCAAGTACGGCCTGGAAGTGAACGAACTGAACCCCGATGCCGGCTCCGGCGATGAAATCGAAGCCATCAAGGCCAACAAGGACAACAAAGGCCCGCAGGCTCCCGATGTGATCGACGTTGGTTATGGCTTTGGCCCGCAGCTCATCTCCGAAGGCCTCGTCCAGCCCTACAAAGTTTCCACCTGGGACAGCATCCCCGCCGACTCCAAGGACCCCGATGGCTACTGGTACGGCGACTATTACGGCGTGCTGGCCTTCGAAGTCAACACCGACCAGGTTGCCGCCCCGCAAGACTGGGCCGACCTGCTCAAGCCCGAATACAAGGGCAAGTTCGCCCTGGCTGGCGACCCGCGCGCTTCGGCCCAGGCCCAGATGAGCGTCATGGCTGCTGCCCTCGCGAACGGCGGCTCGCTCGATGACGTCCAGGCTGGCCTCGACTTCTTCAAACAGGTCAATGACGCCGGTAACTTCGTCCCCGTCATCGCCAAGCAGGCCACCGTGGCCTCCGGCGAGACCCCCGTCATCCTGCGCTGGGACTACAGCGCCCTGTCTGACCGCGACGCCCTGGCCGGCAACCCCAACATCGAGGTTGTCATCCCCAAGAGCGGCTCCATCGCCGGCATCTACATCCAGGCCATCTCCGCCTACGCCCCGCACCCGAACGCCGCCAAGTTGTGGATGGAATTCCTCTACAGCGACGAAGGCCAGAACATTTGGCTCAAGGGCTATTGCCACCCGATCCGCTACAATGACATGAAGTCCCGCAATGTGATCCCCGCCGACCTGGCAGCCAAACTGCCCGCGACCGATGCCCCGATCGCCTTCCCGAGCATCGACCAGATTGCCGCCGCCAAGACACTGATCACCGAACAGTGGATGAACGTCGTTGGCGCGGATGTCAAGTAATTCCTTTTCCAAACCTGTAGACACCAAACGGGACGCGCCAAAAGCGCGTCCCGCCCTATCGGGGTGGCGGGATTGGCTGGGGGTGGCGCCATTCTTCCTGTTCGTTTTCCTGTTCATCGTGCTGCCTTCCTTCCGCCTGTTGATCGGCAGCTTCCAGGATGTGGACGGAAATTTCACGCTGAAGAATTTCGCCGACCTGATGGATCCCTCCATCCTGGGCGCTTACTGGGTCACGATCCGCATCAGCCTGGCAACCGCCTTCGGCGGCGGCCTGCTGGGATTTTTGATGGCCTATGCCGTGACGGTGGGCGGCCTGCCGCGCTGGGTACGCTCGGCCCTGCTGACGTTTTCGGGCGTGGCTTCGAACTTCGCAGGTGTGCCGCTGGCCTTTGCCTTCATTACCACTCTTGGGCGTGTGGGTATGGTCACCGTGTTTTTGAAACTTATTGGGGTGGATTTGTACGACAAGGGCTTCAGCCTGTACAGCTTCTGGGGGTTGTCCCTGACCTACATGTATTTTCAATTTCCTTTGATGGTACTGACGATCACACCCGCCCTGGACGGATTGCGCCGCGAATGGCGCGAGGCGGCCGAGAATTTGGGCGCCACTCCCTTCGAGTATTGGGTCAAGGTGGCCCTGCCGATCCTGACCCCGTCCATTTTGGGGACGATGATCCTGCTCTTCGGGAATGCCTTTGGCGCGTACGCCACGGCGCTTTCGCTGACGGGCGGCTTCATCAACCTGATCACGATCCTGATCGGCTCGCAGATCAAGGGTGACGTGCTCCACAATGTCGGGCTGGGTTATGCCCTGGCCTTCGGCATGGTGGTGGTGATGGGCGTGATGATGACCCTTTATTACTTCCTGCGCCGCAGGAGCGAGAGGTGGTTGAAGCAATGAGGCGCAATACATTCTGGTCCTGGTTTTGGATATTTCTCGGCACGCTGTATTTCCTCCTGCCGCTGATTTCCACCTTCCTCTTTTCCCTGCGCGCCAAGAAGGATGTGCTTAGTTTTCTATCCTACGAGCGCATCTTCACCGACGTGAACTTTACGAGGACGCTTGGCTTTTCGCTGGTCGTGGCGGTCTTTACCATCCTGGTCAGCATCCTGCTGGTGGTTCCGACCGCCTATTGGATTCGCCTGCGCCTGCCGCAGTTGCGCGCGATGATCGAGTTCATGACCATGCTGCCCTTCGTCATCCCCGCCATCGTGCTGGTTTTTGGCCTCATTCGCGTATTCAGCGGAGCGCCCTTCTTCCTGACCAACACCTACGCTGGGACGAATGCCCTGCTGGTGGCGGCCTACGCGGTGCTGACCCTGCCATACATGTTTCGCTCGGTGGACGCGGGCTTGGGGGCGATTGACGTGCGCAGTTTAACGGAAGCCGCCCAAAGCCTGGGCGCGAACTGGGCGACGATCCTCTTTCGGGTGATTTTCCCCAATTTGCGCGTAGCCATTTTGAGCGGCGCCTTTCTCACCCTGGCCACGGTCATCGGCGAGTTCACCATCGCCAGTTTCCTGGTCGGCATCAAGGCCTTCGGTCCGTATCTCTCCCTGACGGGGCAGAACAAGACCTACGAGGCTTCCTCCCTGACGATCATCAGCTTCCTGCTCACCTGGGCCTTCATGGGGCTGATCCAACTCTTCAACCGCGGCAAATCGGACAGCGCGCTGGCCGGGGCACACTAATTCGAGGCTGATTTATGTCTTTCCTATCCATTTCCAACGTATCAAAGATTTTTGGCGGCGTGGTTGCCGTGGAGGATTTCAACCTCGAGATCGAAAAGGGAGAATTCGTCTCCTTCCTGGGGCCCAGCGGCTGCGGCAAGACGACCACCCTGCGCATGGTGGCGGGCTTCGAGCTGCCCACCTCGGGGGAGGTGGTTCTGGACGGCGAGAATATCACCTACAAATCGCCGAACCAGCGCAACGTGGGCATGGTCTTCCAGTCGTATGCCTTGTTCCCCAACATGACCGTTGCCCAGAATATCGGTTTCGGTTTGCAGGTGCGCAAGACGCCCGCCGAGGAGATCAGGAAGACCGTGGACGAAATGCTGGGCCTGATTCATCTCGAAAAACACGCCGAGAAGTATCCCTTCCAGCTCTCAGGCGGACAGCAGCAGCGTGTGGCGCTGGCGCGCGCGCTGGCTATCAATCCGCGTGTGCTGCTGCTCGATGAGCCGCTCTCCGCGCTGGATGCCAAGATCCGCGTGGAACTGCGCCAGGAGATCCGCCGCATCCAACAGACGATGGGCATTACCACCATCTACGTTACGCACGACCAGGAGGAGGCGCTCTCGCTTTCCGACCGCATCGTGGTGATGAGCCAGGGGCACATGGAACAGGTGGGCACGCCTTCCGAAATCTACAACCATCCCACCACCGAGTTCGTGGCCTCCTTCGTGGGCCAGTTGAACCTGCTGCCCGTCACCGAGGTCAACGTTCAGAACGGCACCTGCAAGCTCAACGGCCAGTTGGTGCGCTTCGATCATTCCGAGCAAAGCGAGCAGCGCCAGATCAGCGCGAAGCCACGCCTGGCCATCCGCCCCGAGGAGTTCCAGTTCGGTCAGGCGGAAGCGCGTAACGTGGTGCTGGGCCGCGTGGAAGTGGTCATGTTCCTCGGCGCGGTTGTGCGCCTGCGCGTGCGCATCGGCGAGGCGCTCGTCTCGGTCGACCTGTTCAACGAGCGCACCATGATCTTGCCGCGCGTCGGCGACGATGTGACTGTCAACTTCCCAGCGCATGCCTGCTGGATTATGTAGTTCTCCTTGCCGTCCAAAAGCCCGCCAAAGGCGGGCTTTTTTCATACCCACAGAGTGTGTATAATGGTTGCATGAAAAACAAACTGCGCCTGCTGGCCGCCGTGTTGATTCTGGCTGTCTCGTTGACCTTGCTCGTGTGGGGATTTTGGCCGACGCGCCGTGAGACCCTGGTGACGCCCATTCAGCCCTCCAACCTGACCCTGCCCACCCCGTCCTCCTTCTTCCCGGACCCTGGGACTGATCTGTGGAGCCTGGCATGAGCCAGCGCCTGAGCCTGGTCCTGTTTTGCACCGCGTTGGTGTTGCTGGCAGCCAGCCTGGCTTGTTCGCCCGGCACGGGTTCGACTGTGCCCCAGCCGACCATGCAGCCCGTGGAAGCGCCGACCCAGTCCGCGCCGCCGGAGGATAACCCGGGCGAGCCTCCCATACAGCCCACATCCTCCGTGGACGTCCCTCCTGTTGCGCAGCCTACTGCGGTAGTAGATGAACCTGTTGTGCCCCCGCCGCCTGTCCAGCCCACCCAGTCTGTACCCGCCATCCCCGAGCGGCGGCGCCTGACCCTCGAATTCCCACCTGTCATCCGCGCGGGCGATGCGGACATCATCCGCCTGACCCTCGAAGTGGACGACCTGGGAAATCTCACTCCGACCGCCATGTTCGGCGGCAATCAGGTCAGCGGGGAAGTGGTGGAAATCCCCAACTTATATGAAACACATCGCGTCACGGCTGAAGCGCGCCTCGACCTGGCGGGCGTGGAGGTCACTCCTGCCGAGACGATCAGTTCGCCGCTGCTGCCCGGGCAATCAGTCACGTTCTACTGGAGCGTGAGTCCGCGCGAGGCGGGCACCTTCCGCGGCACGGTCTGGCTGCACCTGCTCTTCGTGGACAAGGTCAGCGGTGAGGAAAGCCGCAGGGCGGTCTCTGCTCAGACCCTCGAAATCGAGGGCGCGAACCTGTTCGGTTTCTCGGGTAATTTTGCCCGCACGTTTGGCGTCATCGGCTCCGTCGTGGGCACGGTGACAGGCATCCCGTTTTTGCAGGACATCCTGAAATTTTTCTGGAAGAGACGCAGAAAACCCGCCTGAGAGGCGTCAGGTATAAGGCACCGTGGAGAATGGGGGGGAACGTTGAAAGTTGCGAGAATATATGACGAATATCACCTAAAAAATTGACATGCTTACATTCGGGTACTTTGTTCTTCATGGTACAATTTATTCACAGAACCGCGAAAAAAACGCGGTTTTGCATCATTTTTCGCCTTGGAGACGCTATGCACAACGAGTGGCTATATGTAGCCTTCTTCTTTGTCGTTGGCTTGATCATCCCAGTGGGTGCGATCGGGGTGGCCTTGATCCTGGGACCCAAGAAACCCAATCCCGTCAAGCAGGAAACCTATGAATGCGGCCTCGAAACCGTTGGCGACAGTTGGGTGCAGTTCAAAGCCCAGTACTACATCTTCGCCCTGGTATTTCTGATCTTCGATGTCGAGACCGTTTTTCTCTTTCCCTGGGCGGTCAAGCTGGGTCAGTTGGGCCTGTTCGCCGTCGTGGAAGGCATCATTTTCATCACCATCCTTGTCGTCGGGCTGGTTTACACCTGGCGAAAAGGAATGCTGGAGTGGGCGTAACTCTTATCTCAAATTAGGAAAAGGCTGACAGGAGCTTTCCTTTCAGCCTTTTCTTTGTGTACAGGAGCGACTCATGAATTTTTGGACTGATCCTCTCAAAATGGCCGCGGACTGGTTGACCGGCCTGTTGACGGGGTGGGGCATGCCCGAAGGCGTGGCCGTGGGACTGGCTGCCTTCCTGGGCATTTTTGTGTTGATTGCCATCCTGATGGTGATCGATATCTTCCTCGTCTGGCTGGAGCGCAAGGTGGTCGCGCGCTTCCAGGACCGCATCGGCCCCAACCGCCTCGGCCCATTCGGCCTGATCCAACCCTTCGCGGACATCGTCAAGCTGCTCATCAAGGAAGACATCACCCCCGCCAACGCGGACAAGGTGGTGTACAACCTGGCCCCGATCCTCTCGATGATGTCGGTGCTGATCCTGTGGGCCATCGTACCGCTGGCTCCCCAGATCCTGGGCATCGACCTGAACGTGGCAGCGCTGTACATCATCGCCACGGGCGCGATCGGCACGCTCTCCATCATCATGGCGGGCTGGTCATCGAATAACAAATTCGCCCTGCTGGGTGCCTTCCGCCAGGTGGCTGTGATGGTCTCCTTCGAAATCCCGATGGTGGCCTCGCTGCTGATCCCGACTGTGCTGGCGGGATCGATGGGTATGAACAAAATCATCGAGGCGCAAAATATCTGGTTTGTTGTCCTTTCGCCGCTGGGCGCGTTGATCTTCATGATCGCCGCCATCGCCGAGTTGGGGCGTTCCCCCTTCGATATGGGCGAAGCCGAGTCTGAGTTGATCTCGGGGTACAACGTGGAATACTCGGGCATGAAGTTCGGCATGTTCTACGCGGGCGAGCTGCTGCACGCCTTCACCTTCGGCGGCTTCTGGGGCATCCTGTTCTTCGGCGGCTATAGCTTCTTCGGCCTGGAGGACGTCAGTCCCTTCCTGGCCATTCCGATCCTGCTGACCAAGGCGGTGATTGGCTACTGGATCATCATGTGGGTCAAGTACACCATGATGCGCATCCGCATCGACCACATGCTGGCCTTCAACTGGAAATTCCTGACCCCGCTGTCCTTCGTGCTGCTGATGGTGACCGCATTGGTGCACGTGCTCTTCAAAGACACCTCGCCCTGGCTGTACGGCCTGAGCATGCTGGGCTCGAACCTGATCCTCGGCTGGGTCGTGATCGAGTTCCTGCGCCGCTTCAGCCGCGCGGAACGTGAGAAGCTGGAAGGCCATGCGAAGCCCGCCATGGAAGCGGCAGGCCACTAGGAGTATTTCATGACTATTGCTCAAATCATTTTCCTCGTTGTTGCGGGAGCCACCCTGGGCTCGGCCTTCATGGTGGTGACCTCCCGTAACCTGATCCATGCCGCGCTGTGGCTGGTGGCGACGCTCTTCGGTGTGGCAGTCCAGTATGCGCTGCTCAACGCCGGCTTCCTGGCCGTGGTGCAGGTGGTGGTGTACATCGGCGCCATCGCGATCCTGTTCATCTTTGCCGTCATGCTGACCCGCAAGGAGATCCGCGACCAGGGCCCGCAGTTGAATTCGTCCTGGTGGCTCAGCGCCACCCTGTCGGTGGTCACCTTCGGCGGGCTGGTGGGCATGTTGTGGGGCTGGAAGGATATGGCCCATACGGTTCCCGATATTCCGCCCGGCTTCGACTCGATCAGCGCCCTGGGCGACGCCCTGGTCTCGCCGGATGCCTTCGTCCTGCCGTTCGAAGTGGCGTCCATCCTGCTGCTGGCGGCGCTGGTCGGCGCGGTTTACGTCGCGTTCAATCGCAAATAGGAGGCCCGACATGGTTCCGCTTTCCTGGTATTTGATCTTCGCGGCTGGATTGTTCAGCCTGGGCCTGTTTGGTGTGCTGGCGCGCCGCAACGCGGTCGCCATCCTGCTCGGCGTCGAGTTGATGCTCAACGCCGTCAATATCAACCTGGCGGCCTTCTGGCGCTACGGCACCATTACGAACATGGCGGGACAGGTTTTCGCCATCATCGTCTTTGCCGTGGCCGCCGCCGAAGTGGCCGTGGGCCTCGCGCTCGTAATTTCCGTCTACCGCCGCCATAACACGGTGGTGGCAGACGAGATCGACATGTTGAAGTGGTAGGGCAGTTATGACAACTGAAACTTTGATCTGGTTAATTCCTCTCCCGCCTGCCCTTGCGTTCTTCCTGATCGTGTTGTTCACCAACAAGAGCAAGGCGCTCAGCCACAGCGTCGGTGTCGGCGCGGCCATCCTCTCCTTCCTGGGCAGCATGGTCGTGTTCTTCCGTGCGGTAAGCGTGGAGCACCTGGGCGAGCATCCCTTCGAGTCCTCGATCCCGTGGATGCCGACGGGCGACACCTGGTTCAACATCGGCGTGCTGATCGATCCGCTCGGCGCGGCGGTGTTGTTCTTCGTCTCGATCACGATCTTCATGATCTTCCTGTACAGCGTCGGTTATCACAACTTCGGCCAGCCCGCGGGCGACCATGACCGCAAGGGCCTGCCCCCGCACGGCGCGACCGTCGAGGAGCACGGACACAAGCATGTCGTCCCGTCTGTCGAGCCGATGTACTCGCGCTTCTTCGCCTTCCTGGGCCTGTTCGCTTTCGGTATGTACACGCTGGTGGTCTCAGACAACCTGCTGACCATGTTCGTCGGCTGGGAGATCATGGGCCTGTGCTCGTACCTGCTGATCGGCTTCTGGTACGGCAAGCCCTCGGCGCGCGCGGCGGCCATCAAAGCCTTCATGACCACCCGCATCGGCGACGTGTTCATGCTTCTTGGCATCGGACTGCTGTACTCGGTGGCGGGCACCCTGAACTTTCGCGAGATCTTCGGCAACGAGGAACTCATGCACACCCTGGCCGTTCCCGGCGCGACCCTCTTCGGTCTCTCCCTGGCGGGCCTGATTGCGCTGCTGCTCTTCATCGGCACGGTCGGCAAATCGGCGCAGTGGCCGCTGCACGTCTGGCTGCCCGACGCGATGGAAGGCCCGACCCCCGTCAGCGCGATGATCCATGCGGCCACGATGGTGTCTGCGGGCGTGCATGCGGTCATCCGCATGTTCCCGCTGCTCAGCCTCGACCACAACACGATGGGCGTGGTGGCTTTCATCGGCACCTTCACGGCCATCTTCGCCGCGACCATCGCGGTGGCCCAGAACGACATCAAGCGCGTGCTGGCTTACTCGACCATCTCACAGCTTGGCTTCATGATCGCCGCGCTCGGCATCGGCGCCTACGTGGCGGCCGCCTTCCACCTGATCACCCACGCCTTCTTCAAGGCGTTGCTCTTCCTCGGCTCGGGCTCGGTCATCCACGGCATGGAGCACGGCGTCCTGCATACGGGTAACCACAGCGTCGACCCGCAGGACATGTTCAACATGGGCGGCCTGCGCAACAAAATGCCCATCACCTTCTGGACCTTCGTGATCGGCGGCTTTGCCCTCTCGGGTTTCCCGCTCATCACCGCAGGCTTCTGGTCGAAGGATGAGATCCTGGCGGATGCCTGGGGACACGGCCATCTGGTTGTCTTCCTCACCCTGGCCCTGGCCGCCTTCATGACCGCCTTCTACACCATGCGCCAGATCACCCTGACCTTCCTGGGCGAACCGCGCACGAAGGAAGCTGAACACGCCCAGGAGACTCCCTGGACGATGACCGTCCCGCTGATGGTGCTTTCGATTTTTGCCGTCGGCTACGGCTGGGTCGGCATCCCTGAAGATTTCCCCGTCCTGGGCGGACTCGTCCCGAACTGGTTCCACGATTTCGTCGGCCATACCCTGCACGAGGTTCCCGAAGCGGTTGAGTTCAGTTGGGCGCCGCTGTTGACCTCGCTGGGCGTCGCCCTGGGCGGCCTGTTCCTCGGCTGGTTCTATTATCGCAATGTCAACTCGGCCAAAGAGGATTTCTTCCAGATCGCCCTGCTCAAGAACAAGTATTACTTCGATGAGGCCTACGACTTTGTCTTCGTCAAGCCCGCCATCTGGCTGTCTGAGGTCTTCACCTATCAATGGATGGATAAGGGCGCCATCGACGGCTTCCTGCACATCTTTGGCCCGACCACGGGCGGGATTGGCGGTTTCATCCGCAATTACATCGACCTGCCGGTCATCAACAAGTTCATTGGGGATGGCTCGGCGGATGTCGTTCAATGGGTGGGCCGCAGCCTGCGTCCGATCCAGTCGGGCCGCATTCAGCAATATATGATGCTCTCGCTGGTGGTGCTGGTCGTCATCGGCGGCGCCCTGCTGTACTTCCTGCTGGGCCTGTAAGGAGTGAGCGATGAATTTCATTAACGATAATCTCCTTCTCGTCATCCTGTTCTTCCCCGCACTGGCGGCGCTGGTACTGCTCTTCCTGCCCGCGGACGAGAACAAGCTGTTTCGCTGGTTTGCACTGGGCGCGAGCCTGGTGCCCTTCATCCTGTCGATTGGCTTGTGGATCGGCTTCGATCCCAATGCGGCGGGTTATCAGTTCGAGGCGAATTACCCCTGGTACGAGGCCCTGCATTCCTCCCTGCACCTGGGCGTGGACGGCCTCTCGCTGACGATGGTCATGCTGACCACCTTCCTGACCCCGCTGGCCATCCTGGCCTCCTTCAGCATCAAGGAACGCGTCAAGGCTTACATGATGCTGTTCCTCTTCCTGGAGATGGGCATGTTGGGCGTGTTCATGTCCATCGACCTGCTGATCTTCTTCGTCTTCTGGGAGATCGGCCTGGTGCCGATGTACTTCCTGATCAACCAGTGGGGCAGCGCCAACCGCAACTACGCATCGCTCAAGTTCATGATCTACACCATGGGCGGCTCGCTCGGCCTGCTGCTGGCCATCCAGATGCTGGGTGTGCTCTTCCAAACATATGACCTCCAGGAAATCACCGCCAACTGGTCGACCTATACCAGCGCCAACGGTATCATGGGCATCCCTGTCGGCACGGTGAAGACGATTGCCTTCTGGGCCTTCGTGATCGCCTTCGCGGTCAAAGTGCCGCTGTGGCCCTTCCACACCTGGCTGCCCGATGCCCACACCGAAGCGCCCACCGCAGGCTCGATGATCCTGGCGGGCGTGCTGCTCAAATTGGGCGCGTACGGTTTCCTGCGCCTGGTGCTGCCGCTCTATCCCGATGAAGCAAAATATTTCGCGGGCGCGCTGGCCTTCCTGGCCACGGCAGCCATCGTCTTCGGCGCGTTTGGCTCCTTCGGCCAGACCGACTTCAAACGCTTGGTGGCCTACTCATCGGTCAATCACATGGGCTTCGTGGTGCTCGGCATCGCCGCGGCTGCCTCCGCGATCGGCACGCCGGACGCCACTATCGCGCTGAACGGCGCCATCCTGCAAATGTTCAACCACGGACTTTCCGCGGCTGGCATGTTCTTCCTGGTCGGTGTGATCTACGAACGCACCCATACCCGCAACCTGGAGGAATTCGGCGGCCTGTTCCCGCTTGTGCCGGTCTACGGCGGCATCCTGATCTTCACCAGCATGGCCTCCCTCGGCCTGCCCGGGCTCAACGGCTTCATCTCCGAATTCCTGGTGGTGCGGGGTTCCCTGCCGCTCCTGCCGGTCTACACAGCCGTCAGCATGTTGGGCTTGTTGATGACGGGCGCCTACATTCTCAAAGGCATCAAGAAGGTGCTGCATGGCCCGCTCAACGAACATTGGGCACATGGCGAACACAAGCTGACTGAGATCAACACCCGCGAGATCCTGATCATGGCTCCGCTCATGGTTCTCATCCTGGTAATCGGCATCTGGCCGGCCTGGATTCTGGACGTGATCAACAAAGCCGTGATGATGCTGTTCTAATCGAGGTGGATCAATGAATTTTCCTGTATTGAGTTTGATCGTTTTTACTCCCCTCGTGGCGGCAGTGCTGCTCCTGCTGATCCCCGCGGACCGCAAGAACGAGGCGCGCGCCACGGCCCTGGCCGCGGCGGTCTTCGCCTTGCTCCTGTCCATCTGGGTGTACGCCCAGTATGCCCTGAATGGGTACACGGATTATCAATTCGTCGAGAAGGTCTCCTGGCTGAAGGTCGGGCAGTTGGCCTTCGACTACCATGTCGGCGTGGACGGCATGAGCGCCCCGCTGGTTCTGTTGACGGGCATCGTCATGTTCACGGGCGTGCTCATCTCCTGGGGTCGTGAAGACCTCCATGCCCCGACCGGCATTCAGGACCGCCCGCGCGAATTCTTCGCCTTCCTGTTCCTGCTGGCGGGCGGCGTGTTTGGCGTGTTCGTCTCGCTCGACCTGTTCCTGCTGTTTTTCTTCTACGAGATCGCGGTCTTCCCAATGTACCTGCTGATTGTCATCTGGGGCTGGGTCAAGACCCGCGAGTACGCCGCCATGAAGCTGACCCTGTACCTGTTCATCGGCTCGGTGGTCGCCCTGGTCGGCGCGCTGGCCATGTACTGGACGGCCGGGCAGCAGACGGGCGTGTTTACCTTCGATATGCTCGAACTCGAAAAGGCGGGCTTTTCCACGGCCTTCCAAAATGCCTGGTTTCTGCCGGTCTTCTTCGGCTTTGCGGTGCTGGGCGGCATCTGGCCCTTCCATAACTGGTCGCCTGACGGTCACGTGGCCGCGCCGACCGCCGTCTCCATGTTCCACGCCGGCGTGCTGATGAAACTGGGTGCGTTTGCGGCCCTGCGCGTCGGTATCATGCTCCTGCCCGAGGGCGCCAAAACCTGGTCATGGCTGATCATGCTCTTTGCGGCTATCGCGGTCGTATACGGCGCATACATCGCCTTCGTCCAGCCCGACCTGAAATACATGATCGGATTCTCGTCTGTTTCGCACATGGGCTTGGTCATGTTCGGCCTCTCCACCCTCAACCGCGATGGTCTGACGGGCGCGGGCCTGCAGATGTTCTCGCACGGCGTCATGACGGCCCTCTTCTTTGCCGTGACCGGCATGATCTATGACCGCTCCCACACGCGTCAGATCCCCGAACTGGGCGGCATGATGAAACCCCTGCCCTGGGCGGGAATTGGCTTCATCATCGGCGGTCTGGTCTCGATGGGTATGCCGGGCTTCTCGGGCTTCGTGGCCGAATTCCCCATCTTCATGGGTGTCTGGCAGGTTGCGCCGCTGGCGGCCATCATTGCCTCCATCTCGATCGTCATCACCGCGGCCTACATCATGAGAAACATCCGCCAGGTGTTCTTCGGCGAGATGCCCGCCCAATTCGAAGGACACATCAGTCCGCTCACCGCGCTCGACAAGGTCGCCATCGTCACCCTATGTCTGTTGATGATCGCCCTCGGCCTGTTCCCCGGGCTGATGGCGCCGATGGTGCAAACCGGCGTGGACAATATCCTGCGTCTCCTGGGAGGTGCATAAGTGTACACTCCAACCATGCTCCTGGCGATTTTGCCTGAACTCCTTTTGCTGACCCTCGCCGTCATCCTGCTGGTGGTCGAACCGTTTTGGAAGGTCGAGGACCGCCGCAAAGCCGGCTGGCTGACCTTTGGCGGCCTGCTCGCGACCATGGCGATCAGCCTGCTCTTTGGCCGCCCCGGCGATCCGCAGGCCGTCTTCGGCGGGATGCTGCGCTTCGACTGGTTCGGCTTCTTCTTCAAGATGATCTTCATCTTTGGGGCCGCCGCCACTTCGCTCTTCATGATGGATCACGAGAAACTCGGCCGCCGCGGCGAGTCCTACCTGTTGCTGCTGGCCACGACCATGGGGATGGGCCTGATGGCCTCCTCCGCCGACTTGGTCATGCTCTACTTGGCCATCGAGACGACCTCCATTCCGCTCTACGTCCTGGCCGGGTTCATGCTCGACGACAAGGCCTCCACCGAGGCGGGTTTCAAGTACCTGCTCTTCGGCGCGTTGACTTCGGCCGTCATGCTCTACGGCTTCAGCCTGCTCTTCGGCTTCACCGGCACCACCGACCTGTACAAGCTGGCTGACAACCTGGGCCCCGACAGGAACATGTCCCTGATGGTCTTTGGCGTGATCTTCCTGCTGCTGGTGGGATTGGGCTTCAAGGTTTCGGCGGTCCCGTTCCACTTCTGGGCGCCCGACGTGTACCAGGGTGCGCCCACTCCCGTCGCAGGCTTCCTCTCGACGGCCTCCAAGGCTGCGGGCTTTGCCGTGCTTTTGCGCCTGTTCATCGAGGTCTTCCCCGGTTTCGCGGACTGGACCACCATCCTGGCCGTGCTGGCCGCCATCACCATGACCGTCGGCAACCTGCTGGCCCTGCCGCAGACCAACATCAAGCGCCTGCTGGCCTACTCCTCGATTGCCCATGCGGGTTATGCCATGATCGGCCTGGTGGCCTTCTCTGACCTGGGCGCTGCCAGCGTGATCTTCTACCTGGTGGCCTACGTCGCGACCAACCTGCTGGCCTTCGGCATCGTCATGGCCTTCAGCCGCATCGCCGGCTCGGATGAGATCAAGGATTACGCCGGCCTCAGCCGCCGCGCGCCCTGGCTGGGCATCGCCATGCTGGTGGCCTTCCTGTCCCTGGCGGGCATGCCGCCCTTCGGCGGTTTTGTGGCCAAGGTGATCGTTTTTGCCGCCGCGGTGCAAAATCCCGCCCTGATCTGGCTGGTCATCGTCGGCATCCTGAACTCCATCGTGGGCGTGTACTACTACCTGAACGTGCTCAAGTACGTCTACCTCTATCGCATGGATGGCGAAAACGAGGAAGCGCATCCCATCGCGCTGACCCGTCCGTACACCATCGCGCTGCTGGTGCTGGGTTTTGCCGTCATCCTGCTGGGCACCGCCTTCGGGCCGTGGTTCGACTGGTCGACCCTGGGTGCGCTAAATCTCTTTTAGCCACTTTATTGACCGCATTTGACCTGTCAGTTATAATCGCGCCGCATGGCACAAACGGAGAAGAAAGGCCAAAGCATTCTCAGCACCCTCCTGGTCGTACTGATCGGCCAGGTGGGGTGCTTGACTCTGGTCGTAATCCTGGCCTCGGTCTTTGGCGGTTTGTGGCTCGATAATATGTTTGGAACAAAACCAGTTATCACACTGGTTTTGTTATTCGCTGGAATTCCCCTCTCTGTGCTCCTGATGCTGACTGTGGCACGCAGGACCCTGGCGAGGTTGAAATCTCAATCCGAATCAAGTGATTCGAACTCTGATTAAAGGAGGCGGACTTTGGAACACCAAAAACGCAGACCCTGGCGCCGCTGGGTCGTGCTAGTACTCATGATCGTGGGCTTCATTTTGGGCGGCATCTTTGTGCCCGTCCAGCCCGAGATCACGGTGGCGGCAGAAAAATTGATCGAGGAGCCGATTGTCGAGAATTTCCTCGGCCTCGGCCCGTTTTACCTGGTGAACACCCTCCCCACGCTGGTTGTGACCATTATTTTGCTGGTTTGGCTGGCTTGGGCGACCAATCGTTCGCTCAAAAAGAGCGCCGAAACGGACCTGGTGCCGCGCGGCGTGGGCAACGCCATGGAAGCCATTTTGGAGATGCTCTATAACCTGACTGAAGGTTCGGCAGGCAAATGGGCGAAGGCCATCTTCCCGTGGTTTGCCACCATCATGATCTACGTGCTGCTTGCCAACCTGCTCAAGCTGATCCCAGGCTTCGAGTCGATTGGTGTGCTGCACCCGCACGGCGGCGAACATCACGCCAGCGAGATGCACGGCTGGGTTATTTACACCCCCGAGTTGAGCAATGACTACATCCTGGCCCCCTTCTTCCGCGGCATCTCTGTGGACTTGAACTTCACAGCCTCCCTGGCGCTCATCTCGGTGGTCATGATCCAGGTCATCGGCTTTCGCGCGCAAGGCTGGGGCTACCTGAGCAAGTTCTTCAACACCAGGCGCATGTTCAAGGTGCCGTTCTTTGGCGCGATGGACTTCCTGGTCGGCCTGCTGGAGTTGATCTCGGAACTCTCCAAGATCCTCTCGTTTGCCTTCCGTCTGTTCGGTAACATGTTCGCAGGCATCGTGTTGGTCGCCATCGTGGCGGGGCTGTTGGGCAAGATCAGTATCCTGCCCGCGATGGTCATGATGTTCGAACTCTTCGTCGGCGTCATCCAGGCCTTTGTGTTTGGCATGTTGACCATGGTTTTCATGGCCCAGGCCACCCAGGGTCATGGCGACGAGCACGCTGAATCTCACTAAAAATTCTACTGGAATCAACCTAAGGAGGCTGAATCATGGATGGACAATTTCTTTTGGATGCGATGCGCTACGTTGGCGCAGGCTTGGCGATGATCGGTGCGGCAGGCGCGGGTATTGGTATTGGTCTGTCGGTGCAGGGCGCGCTGACGGGCATGGCCCGCAACCCCGACACCTACGGCAACCTGCTGACCAACATGATCCTGGGCATCGCGTTCTCCGAAGCCATTGCGATCTACTGTCTGGTCATCGCGTTCCTGATGCTCTTCAAAGTCGTGTAGTTTCAATAGGAGCATCGCATGGAAGCACTTGGTATTAATCTTGGTCTGCTCATCGTTCAAATCATCGCGTTCACCATCGTCTTTTTGACGTTGAACTCCTGGGTCTATGGCCCGATGATGAACATGATGGAGACCCGCAAACAGAAAATTGCCCAGGGCCTCGAAGATGCCCGTGTGGCTGCCGAAGCCCGCGCCAACGCGGAAAAGGAAGCCGCCAAGGTAGTCGCCGAAGCCCAGGCCGAAGCCGGCAAGGTCGTGCGTGAAGCCACCGACCGCGCCACCGAAGCCGCCAAGGGTGTGAAGTCCGCCGCTGAAGCGGAAGCCGCCAAGGCCCGCGATGCCGCCATCGCCGACGCTGAAGTCGAGCGCAACCGCATCCTCGGCGACCTGCGCGGCCAGGTGGCTGCCCTCTCCATCGCTGCCGCCCAGAAACTGGTCGGCGAAGCGCTGGATGAGAAGCGCCAACACATCCTGATCGACGAGTTCTTCTCGGGCGTTCGGGGCGGCAAGGTTGTTGTGCTCGACGGCGCCAACTTCAAGGGCGAATCCGCCGAAGTCACCAGCGCCCTCCCGCTCACCGCGGACGAGGAATCCACCGTCAAGAAGGATATCCTCTCCAAGGTCGGCGCCCAGGCCGTCACCTTCCGCGTCGACCCGTCCATCCTGGGCGGCGTCGTCATCAAGGTCGGCGACAAGGTTCTCGATGGTTCTGTCGCTGGCAAGCTCGATGGCTTGCGCCAGACCCTCAAGTAAGTTTGCTTGACGTGAAGGAGGTTTTGACGGAGAATCGTCAAAACCTCTTTTTTGATTAACTCGAAGCGCAGACTGAAGTCTGCACTCCAACTGTGAATTGTTATTCAGCCATGACCATTACACTGCGAACCCTCCTCTCCCAATTTCCCTTTCCGTATTCGGCCAGCGGCAACCTGGAGCGACCCGTCACGGGCATCACGCTCGACAGCCGCGCCGTGAAGCCTGGCGACCTCTTCGTGGCCATGCGCGGCGGCATGACCGACGGTCACGACTACATTCCAAAGGCCATCGCGAACGGAGCCGTTGCCGTGGTGGGGGAGAAGGCTGTAGGACAGGTGGGGCAAATTGGCAATTTGCCCTACATCCAGGTCGAGAATGCCCGCCAGTCCCTGACCTGGCTGGCGGCCGCCTTTTACGACTGGCCCGGCCGCAAGCTGACGGTGGTCGGCGTGACGGGCACGGACGGCAAGACCACCACCAGCAACCTGCTGTACCGCATCCTGGTTGCGGCGGGACTCAAGGCGGGCATGATCTCCACGGTCAACGCGGTTATCGGCGACGAGACGCTCGACACGGGCTTCCACGTTACCACGCCGGATGCGCCCGACGTGCAGCGTTACCTCGCGCGCATGGTCGAGGCTGGCCTGACCCATGTGGTGCTCGAAACCACCTCGCATGGCTGGGCGCAATTCCGCGTGGATGCCTGCGAGTTCGACATCGGCGTGGTCACCAACATTACGCACGAGCATCTCGATCAGCATGGTTCCTACGAGAATTATCGCGCTGCCAAGGCCAGACTCTTCCAAAGCCTGGAGCGCACCCTGCCCAAGCCGCAGGGCAATCCGCGCCTGGCGGTGCTCAACCGCGATGACCGCTCCTACGACTTTTTGGCGGCCACCGTTCAAGACCAGCCGTTCACACGCCAGGTCAGCTACGGCTTGGCGCAGGGAGCCGATATCCGCGCGGAGCAGGTTGTCTATGATCCGACCGGGATTCACTTTACGGCGGCCTCCAGTGAATTTCGCGTAGTCATTTCTAGCAAGCTGGTGGGCGCATTCAACGTTTCCAATTGTCTGGCCGCGTTTACCGTTGCTGTGGTTGGACTGGGCATCGCGCCCGAGGTGGCCGCGCAGGGCCTCGCCGCGCTGGAGGGTGTTCCTGGCCGCATGGAGCGCATCGACCTGGGCCAGGATTTCACCGCCATCGTGGACTTTGCCCACACGCCCAACGCCTTGAAGGTTGCGCTGGAGGCCGCCCGCCCGATGACAACGGGCCGCGTGATTTCCGTCTTCGGCTCGGCGGGACTGCGCGACCGCGAGAAGCGCCGCATGATGGCCGAGACTTCCGCCGAGTTGGCCGACCTGACCGTGCTGACCGCCGAGGACCCGCGCAGCGAGTCCCTCGACGGGATCCTCGTCGAGATGGCGGCAGGCGCCGAGTCCAGGGGCGGGGTGGAGGGGGAGACTTTTTGGCGGGTCGCAGACCGGGGCGAAGCCATCCGCTTTGCGCTCAGGTTGGCGCGCCCAGGTGACATCGTCCTCGCCTGCGGCAAGGGCCACGAACAATCCATGTGCTTCGGGAAGACCGAATTCCTGTGGGATGATCGCACGGCGATGCGCGCGGCGTTGTCCGAGCTGCTGGGTGTGGAGGGGCCGCGGATGCCCTACCTGCCCTCGCAGGATCGACCCGAAGCGGAGTGGCTGAAGGGATGATCCACTATTTGCGAAGCGGGCAATTCATTCCCGCACCGCTGGAAAGGGTATGGGCGTATTTTGCCGACCCGAAGAATCTGAACGAGATCACGCCGCCCGATATGAATTTCGAGATCGTGGCAGGCGGCGACAAAGCGATGTACGAGGGCCAGATCATCGAGTATCGCGTGGAGTTTGTGCGCGGACTGCGCTCCCTGTGGTTGACCGAGATCGCTCACGTCAGGGAGGGTGAGTATTTTGTGGACGAACAGCGCGTGGGGCCGTATCGCTTTTGGTACCACGAGCACCGCTTTGTCCCTGCGGCGGGCGGCGTGACCATGACCGACCAGGTGACTTACGCTGCGCCGTTTGGCGTGCTGGGCGATGCCGTCAACGCGCTTTGGATCCGCGCCAGGTTGGAAGGTATTTTCAAGTATCGCGCCGTTAAGATCGCGGAATTGTTTGGAGGCAAGCCATGAGTTGGGTCAACCCTGTCATCCTGACAGGTCAATATGTGCGCCTGGAGCCGATGACCGAAGCCCACGTTCCGGCGCTGACGGAGATCGGCGCGGGTCAGGACTTCTGGCATTTCATGCTGTACGGCGACATGAAAACAGCGGAAGATATGCAGAATTGGGTGCGCGATATTCTGTCCCGCGCGGAGAAGGGCACCGACCAGCCTTTCGTGGCCGTGCATCTCGCCTCGGGGCGGGTGGCAGGCGCGACCCGTTACCTGAACATCATGCCCAGGGATCGCGGCCTGGAGATTGGCGGCACGTGGTATGGACTGGATTTTCAGCGCACGGCCGTCAACACGGAGTGTAAATACCTGCTGCTGAAACACGCCTTCGAGACGCTGGGCGCGATCCGTGTGCAATTGAAGACCGACCTGCGCAACGAACGCTCCCAGCGCGCCATCGAACGGTTGGGCGCGGTGCGGGAGGGCGTGCTGCGCAATCACATGATCCTGCCCGATGGCACCATCCGTCATTCGGTGTTCTATAGTATTTTGGATTCGGAGTGGCCTGCCGTCAAATCCCGCCTGGAAGGCTGGCTCAAATCGTCTCGTTAGGATGGAGTCGGCTCGTGCGACGTGACGTTGAGAATGGTTTCGATGACGAACAGGAACGCGGCTGCATACCAGAGCGGTTTCCAGAGCAGGTTCAGCGGCCACCAGTAAAACATGACGGTCCCGAGGTACAGGGTGATATACGGACCGAAGACCGTCCAGCGGATGGGGCTGCGCCACTCGATCTTCAGCCTGTATTCGATGATGTAACCGAAAATCGCCCAGGCGAGGTAGAGGAATCCGCCCAACCAGAGTGACCAGGTGACACCACCCAGGAGCAGAAGAAGGCTCACCCCCGCAGCCGGGAGGCCCAGCGCGTACACAAGGTATCCATATTTAAGCGCGCTTTCGAAGCGCCACTTGCGCATTGCAAAATGAAAGACCAGCACCGCATGGAAAAGGAATGCGGTCACCACGTATAGGCTGTCCAGGGTGTTCAAGCCAGGCATGACTTCCTCCATTCAACAAGACGGGAGCCCGGAAGGGATCATTAGCCGGTTGTGCCGGGTCGGTCGGCATTCACGAGCGGCATTTTCTTATTCACCATGCAGGCGCATGTTTTCACGGATACGCCTGGCTAAATCCGCGCTTTCATGCTCAGGTATATCCATGATTTCGTTTTCAACGCGCAGCGCCTCCAACTGTTGCTGTTTGAAGGGCACGCCATATGGAAGGGGAGCGATGTGCCAGTGAACGTGGCGATTTCCCTGCTGGCTTCCCAGCGACAGGATGTAGACCCGTTCAGTTTCCACACTGTGCCTGAGTGCCTCGGCAACCTGGTACACCCCGCGCTGAAGGGCGAGATATTCGTCCAGTGAGAAATCCCCTGTCACCTGTTCCTTGTGTTCCAGCGGCGCGACCAGCACATATCCATACAAAACGGGATATTTATTGAGGAAGGCAATGAACAGGTCGTTTTGATAAATGATGTGATTGCCATTGAGACGCCCGACGATCATTTCGCAGATGAAGCACGGGTTGTTTTGTATTCCATCGATGTAAGCGTCCAGGTTGAAGGGTTTGTGGGTATTCACGGTGTCGCTCCATTTCCTCAAACTTTAGCCAACGCGCTTTGATTTATCATCCACCCTTCGGGATGTGCGCCCTCCAGTGAATGCCCGTCTGGATCCACTTTTTGTAGGCTTCATGATAGCCGGGGATTTTAAGATCGGGATAATCGGGGGTGGCATCGATCAGGCGCAGCGTGGCAGGAATGTCGTACTCCACCCGTCGGATCGAGAGGGTCTGCTCCTTGTCCGGGTTGCCTTCCAACAGGACCCAGGCGGCGCGGGCATCCCCATCGAGCGGCGCTCCAACGCTGCCGACGTTGCAGATCGATCTGGAGTCAACCTGCCTGTGGAAGGGAACGTGCGTATGCCCGCAGAAGACCTGCTCCAGGTTTTCCTCCTGCATATATTCGATCAATTCCTGCCAGCGTTCCCCATCCATGTCAGGCAGGAGGCCGCGGCCATGAAAAAACCATTCGCGGTGATGTGGCTGGATTGCGGGGTCGCTTTGGGTTTGAACGGCCAGGCGATCCATGGGTGAGTCATGCACGAGCAGGGCGTCATTCCAGCGCAGCGTATCGGGCAGGGAATGGATCCATTCCAAATCCGATGCCGATAACTGATCCTGGAACCACTGTACCAGGCATATCATGTCCGCGTTCCAGGCTTTGTCCTGATGGGGCAGGGCGGAGCGCTCGGGCGTGGTCAGGTACGCCTCGGCGTTGCCCTTGATGGCGGCCAGTTCCACGCTTGCGGCGTCGCTCCAGGTGCGCAGCGCTTGGACGCAGCCGTGCGGGTCGAAGCCGTTGATGATGTCGCCCAGCATGAATACCCGCGTGCATCCTTCACGCTGGATCTCATCCAGCACTGCCTCGAGGGCGGGGGAATTTCCGTGGATGTCGGATATAAGAGCGACTTTTGGGGATGACATGGAAACCTTTCGCACGGGGCCGTGTGTTTGGGCGGTTCAGCAGTAACAGATCCCCTGTTTCCAGGCGCGCGCCTCCTGGAGCGCCGCCAGGATGAACTCGGTCTTGGCTTCGGTGTAGTCCTGGCTGGTTTCCCACTCGCGTTCGGCCAGGCGGCGTTTGAGCGCCTCGTAGGCGCGGCGCATCTCCGCGTTGCCGCGCAGGTAATCGCGGAAGAGCAGGTGATCCAGCCACCACTGACTGTTGATTTCGACCAGGTGGACGTGATGCGTGCGCACGCCCTCGGGCGTCTCGCGGCGGAAGAAGCGACGTTCGGGCGTTTGGGCCTCGAACTCCGGGTGGTAATCGTACCCCAGCCCGATCATCGGCTGAATGCAGAACCCGTCCACCTCCGCCAGCGAAGGGGCGCCGACCAGGATGTCGATGATCGGTTTGGCGGCCAGCCCGGGCACCGAGGTCGACCCGATGTGCTGGACGCTGGTCGCATGCCCCATCAGGGCTTGTTGCAGGCGGACTTTCTCCTCTTCATATAATCTTGGCCAGTTTCGATCATAGGGCAGGATGATGATTCTCATGGAGTTCAACTACCTCGACGGGAATATTTGGGTCGATGATACTCCAAAACAACGGAATCAGGCCTCGATTTCGACGGGGCGTGGGGCGGAATCCCGTCGCGAGAGCAGGACCAGCCCGAAGACGCTGGCCAGGCCGATCAGAAGTCCGCCGACCCAGATCGCGCGCGGGGCGATGGCGTCATTCAGGAAACCGCCAATTAACGGAGCCAGCGTTCGGGCCAGGCCCCATCCAACCCAGTAAACGGACATATATCGACCCCGTAGATCCACGGGCGCGCGGTCGGCCACATATTTGCTGGCGGTCGGCACCAGGGTCAGCTCTCCAAAGGTCAGAATCACCATGCTGATCCAGAAGCCCCAGAAGCCGGACATCAACGCCACGCTGCCCGCGCCGATGGCGTAGATGAGCATCCCAACTGCCACCACGGGCAGGGTCTTGTAGCGGCGTGTCAGCAACGTGACGGGATATTGAATGAAGACGCACATCAGCGCATTGGTGGTGGGTATCCAGCCATACAGCGCCTCGGAGATGTTGAAATTGGTCTTGGCGTAGACGGGCATCAGAATCCACAACAGAGTTGGGGCAACCAGGCCCAGGCCCATGGTCAGCACAAAGCTGGAGTAGCCGCGGTCGCGGAAGACTTCCAGATAGCCCTGGCTGATGGCGGCCAGAGAAAACTCTTTATCGGCACGGAGCGCTTCTTTTGGAAGCGTCTCGTGCGCAAGGAGGAACAACAGCAAGCTGTACAGCAGGAATCCTGTGGCGGCTCCGTAGAAGGCCAGGTTGTACGAACGCGCCGCCAGGAAACCGCCCACGGCTGGACCCAGCGCGAAGGCTGCGTTGTTGGCGATGCGGTTGATGGCATATGCGTCAGTGCGATGCTCCGAGGGGATCATGTCGGCCAGCATGGCATCCGCGCCGACCTGATACAGCGGGTTCGACAGGCCGATGACGAACATCAACAGCGCAAACTCGGGATAGGTACTGGCGTTCATCAGGAAGAAATAGGAAAGTCCCGTGATGGTCAGGCTCAGGTTCATCACCAGTTTGCGCCCGAACTTGTCGGCCACCCAGCCTGCCAGGAAGGAAGAGACCAGCCCCGTGCCTGCGTTGATCGAGATCAACGTGGCCACCGTGCTGAGCGGCAGGTTCAGCTTGCCGCTGGCGTAGATCAACAGGAAGGGCCAGATCATGCTGCCGCCCGCGGTGGCGAGCACGATGCCGACGATCATCAGCCAGTACTGGCGCGGATAGGTGAAGGGCGTATGGTCTGTGTGGAGGTTCGAAGGTTGCATGCTGATTATTTCCGTGCCGGGCTTTCCCGGGAGAACAAAAAAGGACGGACCCCGTACAGGATCCGTCCTTCGAATGGCTGTTACGGTTTAGCGACGATTGCGGTCGCCACCGCCGCGGCGATCTCCGCCGCCGCTGCGCCCGCCACGGTCACCCCCGCGTCCACCGCGGTCGCCGCCCGGGCGTGGACCGCTCTTGCGCTGGTCCTTTTCGCGGGCTTCCTCGGCCGTCCAGCCTTCGAGCACGGCCTGGCGCGAGAGACGTATCTTGCCCTGCGGGTCGATGTCGGTCACCATGACGGTGATCTCGTCGCCCAGGTTGGCAATATCCTCGACCTTGTTGACGCGTTCGCTGTCGAGCTGTGAGATGTGGACAAGTCCGTCCATGCCGGGCAGGATTTCCACGAAAGCGCCGAAGGCCTCGATGCGCACAACCTTGCCGGTGTAGATGCGGCCGATCTCGGCGTTCTCGCCGAGCGACTCGACGCGCTGGCGGGCGATTTCCGCGCCGGCGCCTTCGACAGAGGCGATGTAAACGGTGCCGTCCTCTTCGATGTCGATCTTGGTCTTGGTCTCTTCCTGCAGGGCGCGGATGTTCTTGCCGCCCGGGCCGATCAGCGCGCCGATCTTGTCCACCGGGATCTTGACGGTGATGATGCGCGGAGCGTGCGGCTTCAGGTCGGGGCGCGGCTGGTCGATGGCTTCCAGCATCTTGTCCATGATGGACATGCGCGCCGTGTGAGCCTGCGCCAGCGCTTCCTTCATCATCTGGGCGCTCAGGCCGGTGATCTTGATGTCCATTTGCAGGGCGGTGATGCCCGCCGCGGTGCCAGCCACCTTGAAGTCCATGTCGCCGAGGTGATCCTCGGTGCCCTGGATGTCGGTCAGGATCTGGTAGCGGCCGGTCTCATCGGTGATCAAGCCCATGGCCACGCCGGAGACGGGCGCCTTGATCGGCACACCCGCATCCATCAGCGCCAGGGTCGAGCCGCAGACGGAGCCCATCGAGGTCGAGCCGTTCGAGGACAGGGCCTCGGACACGACGCGGATGGTGTACGGGAAGGATTCCTGGGCGGGCAGGACGGGTTCCAGCGCGCGTTCCGCCAAAGCCCCATGCCCGACCTCGCGCCTGCTTTGGCCGCGAAGGGGCTTGACCTCGCCCGTGGAGAAGGGCGGGAAGTTGTAGTGGTGCATGTAACGCTTGGAATTGATCGGGGACAGGTTGTCCAGTTCCTGCGCATCACCGAGGGTGCCCAGCGTGGCGAAGGACAGCACCTGCGTCTCGCCGCGGGTGAACAGGCCGGTGCCGTGCGCGCGCGGGGAGAGTCCCACCTCGCACCAGATCGGGCGGATCTCGGTGGGGGTGCGGCCGTCGGGGCGCTTGCCCATGCCAAGGATGCGTTCGCGCACAATCTTGTGTTCGGCCTCGCTGAAAGCGGACTTGACGTCCTTTTCGGTGGGAGCGTTCTCGGCGCCGGCGGCGCACATTTCAGCCACCAGGGCGGCCTGCAGCTCATCCATGCCGCCGTAGAACTCGGATTTGTTGAGCGGCTTGTCGAGCAGTTCATTCATCGGGCCGTTGACACGCTCGAAAACGACTTTCTGCAGTTCCTCGTTGGCGAGGGCGATGGTCGGCTGGCGCTTGGTCTTGCCGACTTCGGCAGCCATCTTGATCTGCATGTCGATGATCGGCTGGATGGACTTGTGGCCCAGTTCGAGCGCCTCGACCATCACATCTTCGGGGACTTCGTTGGCGCCGCACTCGACCATCAGGATGGCGTCGCGGGTGCCTGCCAGGCGCAGGTCGAGGTCCGATTCTTCCATTTCGGGGAAGGTCGGGTTGATGACGAATTCGCCGTTGACGCGGCCCACGCGCACCGCGCCGACGGGTCCGCCCCAGGGGATGTCCGAGATCATGATCGCAGCCGAGGCAGCGTTGATGGCCAGGATGTCGAGCGGATAGATGCCGTCCGCGGAGAGCGAGTACATGATCACCTGGACTTCATTGCGCATCCCATGCTGGAAGAGCGGGCGCAGGGGGCGGTCGGTCAGGCGCGACACGAGAATCGAATCGGTGGAGGCGCGGCCTTCACGGCGGAAGAATGAGCCGGGGATCTTGCCGCCGGCGTACATGCGCTCTTCGAAATCGACCGAGAGCGGGAAGAAATCGATGCCTTCGCGTACACCACCCATGGTGGCGGCCGCGAATACGATGGCATCTTCGGTGCCGAAGGTGACCGCGCCGCCGGCTTGAGCGGCCAGTTTGCCGGTCTCGAAGGTCAGGGTGCGTGATCCAACAACGGCTGAATAACGTTTGGTTTCGGGTTTCATTTTGTCTCCTGGTTGCGCAGACCCTCGTCTGCGCAACAAATTACTCCGCCTGTGTCAGGGACTGAAGAGCGGGCACAACGAACGGTTGTTCGCGCTATTCAATTCCTGACGGCGGGTGGATAAGAAAGCCCTAAAGGCCACGAGACCTTTAGGGCCCTTTCAATTACTTGCGGCGCAGCTTCAGGCGGTCGGTTACTTCGATGTAACGCGCATAGCCTGTCTGGCGCAGGTAGGCCAGCATTCTGCGGCGCTGGCCAACCAGTTTGAGCAAACCGCGGCGGCAGGACTCATCGTGCTTGTTTGCGCGCAGGTGCTCGGTCAACTGCTGGATGCGGTTGGTCAGAATGGCAATCTGGACTTCGGGAGAACCGGTGTCGGTCTCGTGTCGGTGAAAATCCTGGATCGCCTGGGTCTTGACTTCCTTAGCGAGTGGCATGACATTTGCTTCCTTTCTTTAGAATTGCAGGTCTCCATGTCCGCAGCGCACCCATGAAACTGTGATACCGCAGGACAGGACCAGTCACGGGCGGGGATTATACCAGAAAAAGGTCAGGCGGCAACCCGTTTTGCGACGCGCCTAGGGTGACGTCAGACCTCGACCTGCATACTGTTTCCGCTTTCGTAGCGGCGCAGGCCCCGATAAAAGACCCAGGTCGAAGCCGTCAGCAGGAAGGCGGAGCTGGCCAGCAGTTGCAGCAGCACAGGCCATGAGAAGGACTTGACGAATTCTGCCGGTATCGACCCGATCAGCGAGGCGGGGATGATGGTCAGCAGGATGAATTTGGCCGCGCCGTCGAACAGGGAGCGCGGATACAGGGAGAAGGTCAACAGGGCGCTCAGGGCCAACTGGCTGATGGCGGTGGAGTTGCCCAGCCAGAAGGACAGGCTTTGCACCAGGGTCAGGAACGAGAGGAAGATGGCCACACCCACGGCCACGCCGACCAGAAAACGCAGGAAGCCATCCACGCTGACGTAGCCCGAGAGGAAATAACTGCCCACGCCGTAGATCAGGTCGCCCATGCCGCTGCCCAGGCTGCGCGAGGCCAGCGCGTGGAGCAGCACCGGCCGCGGCAGGGATAAATAATAGTCCAGCCGCCCCAGTGAGATGATCTCGGACAGGGTGGTAAAGTTTCCGAAGAAGTAGGCGGCGATGCCCCAGGCCGTGGCCGCGACCGCGAACAACAACATCATGTCTTGCAATGTCCAGCCGCGCACCGAGTTGAACTTGTCGAAGTACAGCACCCAGAACATGAAGTAGGCCAGGTTGTTGAGCATCATGAAGATCACCTGCGTCAGAAACGCGGCGCGGTATTCCATGGCGCTTTGCAGGTTGGCCTTCCAGAGGGCAGACAGCAGTTGCAGGTTGCGCATCTCTCAGCCTCCATTCACGGTCAGGGAGCGGACGCTGCGCTGATAAACCAGCGCCAGCACGCCAATCAGCACAGCGATCCACAGCCATTGCACGGCCAGGAATTGCCAGAAGGTGGCCAGGTCGGGTTTGACGAACAGACGCGCGGGCGCGTACATCATGTAGGCAAAGGGCAGGGATTTGGCGAGCGGCTGCAGCCAGAGCGGGAACATATCCAGCGGGATCAACATGCCGCCCAGGACGAAGACCGCCTTCTGGTAGATCAGCTCGAAGGAGTTGGTTTCCTCGACCAAAAAGGCCAGCAGTCCGATCAGCGACATCATGCAGAAGTGCAGCACCCAGGCGCCGAAGGCCAGCGTCAGGGCCATGACCCAGCCCAGGGGCGGAGGGGGCGGTCCAGCCAGCACCCACACGGCAGGGATGCCGACCAGCAGGTTGAGTATCACGCGCACGCCGCCATCGCCCAGGCCGTGGGAGAAATGATAGCCGAGGAAATTGTAGGGCTTGCTGAGGATGTAGGCCACCTCGCCGCTCTTGACCTGCTCGGAGATGACGCGGTTGACGCGCGGGCGTCCCAACTCGATCACCTCGCACATCAACAGGTACCACAGCATGTTCGGGAAGGTCAGCCCGTTGATGGACTCTGTCCCTGCGGCGGCGAAGGTGGCGCGCCACAGCCCGGCGAAGATCAGCATGAAGACGATGATGCTGAAGGAGCGCCCGAGGAAATCGCCCGGGTAGGCGAGTGAGTTGACGACCTGGGTGGTGAGGATCGACCAGTATTTTTTCATAGTTTCTGTTTTTCGCCCTGAGCGGAGGGCCGAGTGTACGTCGAGGCCTGTAGTCGAAGGGCAAGGTATCTTGCGGACAAGCGCTTCGACTGCGTTCGGATGCGAAGAGCGCATCCTCTCTCCGCTCAGCGCGGATTAATATGGCTTCAAATTGGCATTCGCCTCCAGCAGGAGGCTTTGCAGTTTGTCCTTGTGCTTCAAATCTTCTGCGGAAACAACCCGCAGGGCCAGGCTGCGCAGGAAGTTGCGGGTGTTGAAGTAGGCGTGGCTGCGGCCTTCGTCGGCCCAGGCCTGCTTCCAGCCGCCGGGGATGGGGGGGGTGAGCGAGGCCAGCCAGCTTTGCACGGCGGCTTCGTCGAGCAGGTCGCGGTCGAGGGCGGTCAGGGCGGCGCGCACCAGACGGTCATCCTCGCCGTGGACGTAAATCCAGTTCGTGGAACTCACCAGTTTGGCCGACACCCCGTGGAGGAGTTTGAGCAGGTCTTCAGCGTGCAGATGCGGACTGCGTGCCAGCACATACAGCAGGTCGGCGGTGTGCGCCAGGGCGTGACCCCAGCCTTTCTCGCCGGTGTATCCGCGCGGGTCGGCCTCGGATTCCAGGTAGGCCAGTCCGCGCGAGAGCAGGTTGTGGACTTCGTCCCGATCCAGGAAGGGATGCTGGTTGTCGTGCTGGACGATCTCGGCCAGGCACAGCACCGAGAAAGCGCGCAGGAAGAGGCTGTCGTCCCCGGCCCCGCCCAGGCCTTCGTTCAGGTTGGCGGACAGGCGCAGGATGTAGGAACGGAGCAATTCGGGCGGATACTGTCCCTGATCTATCCAGTTGGCGAAGATTTCATAGGCGATGCTGTCGCGCAGTTCGGGGTCGGGACTGCCGAGGTAGATGAACAGTTCCTCGGTCAGGGTGAGAATGTCCTGTCCTGCGGGCACGGCGAACTCGTTGTTGCAAATGTCGAACCAGAATTGTTTTTCCATGGGATTTTCCTGTTGGGGCGCGGTCCCCGCGCCCATTCGGTTTTTGCGGACACGGGCGGGGAAACCCCGCCCCTACGATTATGATGGATTGGCCTCTTGGTAGATACGGGCGATGACTTCTTCCAGCGGCGGGTCGGAGATGGTGATGTCGACCACGTCGCCGGCTTCGGTCAGGCGGGCGAGCACTTGCTGCACGGGGGTGCGCTGCGTGTCGAAGCGCAGCTTGACGCCGTAATGGCCAACCTTGAGCATCTCCACGCCGTCGAGGTGGAAGTCGCTGGATACCGTCTCGGCGTAGCGCACCTCGACCATTTTGCTGGACAGATGCTTGCGTTTGAGGTTCGAGACCTTGTCCTCGTAGACGATCTGCCCGTGGTTGATAATGATGACGCGTTTGCACATGGCTTCCAGGTCGCCCGCGTCGTGCGAGGTGAGCAGGACGCCCACGCCCTCCTCCTGGTTCATGCGGCGGATGGCGTCGCGGATGTGCTGTTTGGCGACCACGTCCAGGCCGATGGACGGCTCGTCGAGCAGCAGCAGCTTGGGGCGGTGGAGCAGGGAGGCGGCCACCTCGCAGCGCATGCGCTGTCCGAGTGAGAGCTTGCGCACGGGCGTTTCGAGCAGGTCGCCGATCTCGAAGGCTTCCGAGAGGAAGGCGATGCGGCGCTCCACGTCCCGGTCGTCGAGTTCGTAGATGCGGCCGAACAGGCGGAAGGTGTCGACGGCGGGCAGATGCACCCACAACTGCTGGCGCTGTCCGAAGACGGTGCCGATGTGATAAGCCAGTTTCTGGCGATCCTTCCACGGGGTGAAGCCGAGCACGCTGGCTTCACCGCTGCTGGGATGCAGGATGCCGGTCAGTATCTTGATGGTGGTGGATTTGCCCGCGCCGTTGGGACCGATGAAGCCGAGCAGTTCGCCCGTCTCCATCTCGAACGAGAGGCCGCGTACCGCCTCGACGGAGACATACACGGGACGGACGAGCGCGCGCAGGGAACCGCCCAATCCCGCGGCTTTGCGCTTGGCTTTGAAGGTCTTTTGGAGGTGGGTGACGGTGATGGAGGACATTTCAGTTATCAGTGAATAGTGATTAGAGAGTAGTGATTGTGTTTATTGTACAGGAGATTCGCGCTGAGCGGAGCCGCGATAGCGGCGAAGTCGAAGCGCATGTATTTAGCAAACGGTGCGCTTCGACTTCGCTACGCTCAGCGCGGACTATTTTTGTAGGTCACGCTGTAAGCCTGACTTACTCAAGGTGTAACTTGTTCCCATGCTCCTTCAACCAGCGGACGTGATGTTTGTATTCGGGGACGATCTCCGCCACCAGCCTCCAGAACTTCGGCCCGTGGTTGTGGTGGACGGTATGCGCCAGTTCGTGGACGATGACGTAGTCGACCACCTCGGGCGGGGCCATGACCAGCCGCCAGGCAAAGGCGATCTGATTCCTGGCGTTGCACGATCCCCAGCGTGTGCGGGCGGAGGTGATGCGCAGTCCGCTATAGGTGAAGCGGTGCAGGCGGGCGAAGTGATCGAGGCGGGCATGCAGATGGGCGCGGGCCTGTCCCTTGTACCAGGCTTCGAAGTGGGCGCGCGCTTCCGCCTGAGCCGACTGGGCCAGGGTGAAGCGCGTCCCGTCGAAGCGCAGGACGGGACGCTGGGCGGGGACGAGGGTCAACGGGATGGATTGTCCGAGCAGCGGAAAGGAATCGCCCGTCTCGAAGGTGTGCGAGCCGCGCTGCGCCGCCCGCGCCTGGAGTTTGGCCTGCGTCTTGCGCACCCAGTCCGCTTTTTGGGCGAGGAACTCGCGAATGGCGGTATCGGCCAGCTACAACGGCGCGCGGACGGTCAACGAGCCGTCCGCTTCGATGACCAGCGCCAGCGTGCGGCGGCGGGAGCGGACCAGACGGTATTCGGGGAGGGGAGCGGTCATGGGGGAAAGTCTATCATATGGCATACTGGTTTTAAAGCAAGTCAATGTAAGGTCGTAGCTTTTTCTTCCAACAATAAGATCAAGGCCTGCAAAGTATCTATTCTCTGCTTATCAGGAATAGTATGATCTTCAGGGTGATCGAGATTAAGGATGAATACATACCTTTGGTATTTCCCAATATATCTACCGATAGTACCCCAATCGATACGAGAGTGAGCCACATGCTGATCGAAAAGCCGTGAGTTCAGTTCGATCTTGTCAGGCAAAGGCCCATACCCATAATTCCAGGCCGAGAAATTTTCAAAATCTTCTCGTGCTATTGTCTCATTTTCATACACTTCGACATCAATCCACACTTCGTAAGGAACTTTCAATGATGATGAGACTTGGTCTAATTTAGCCTGTATATGCCAGCTTTCCTCTGTGTTAAATGGATAACCTGACTTCCAATTGGGGATTTCCATGTATGTATAGATATTCCATCCAATAAAATCCTCTGGGCGCAGCCAGACAGCCTTCTCAGGTGACCGATAACTTGCATCTGTTACATTTATTGTTTTCTTACAAAGAATCTTCTGGGTTGCCTGCGGTAAAGCCTCCCCAAGTCCAGTGTATTGTTCGCGGTACAAAAATGTTGCAGTCTGCTGGCCTATCCAAAGAAGTCTGATATCTATTTTCTCATGTGTAAATTCGGCTTTATAAGTTTCCAAAGGCAGGATACGTACTTCGTGGTCCACTCTCAAAGTCGCAGAGTTTGTTCCGAGATCTTTGATGGAAGGAAAATATCTGCTGGTAATGCAGGGCTTGATTGCAAGGAATTGCCCAATTAAGAAAATTCCTAAAATGACAATACAACCGCCAGCAATAGATAAGATGCTTTTTTTCTTTCTTGTTTGTAGGTAATACATTTTCACCCTTTCAGTTATGTTCAATATATAGACAGTGAAATCATGTGAGGAAGTCTATCATAAATAGACTATAGTAGACCTTCGAGGTCTTAACCTATCGTATAATCCCCCCATGTTTGATTTCACCATCACCGCCCGCAACAACCGCGCCCGCACGGGGGTCTTCTCGACTATTCGAGGCGACCTGATCACGCCCGTCTTCGCACCCGTCGGCACCCAGGCCACGGTCAAGACCCTGACGCCCGAGCATCTCAAGGATATCAAAGCCACGCTCGTCCTGAGCAATACGTACCATCTCTACCTGCGCCCGGGCGATGACCTGGTGGCCGAACTGGGCGGACTGCATCGCTTCATGAAATGGCCCCGCCCCATGCTGACCGATTCGGGCGGTTTCCAGGTCTTCTCGCTTTCGCAGACGCGCAAGATCGACGACGACGGTGTGACCTTCAAGAGTCACATCGACGGCTCCACGCACCGCTTCACGCCCGAGCGTTCGGTGCGCATTCAGGAGAATCTCGGCGCGGACATCATCATGGCCTTCGATGAGTGCTCCGACCCCAACGACTCGGAATACAGCCGCATCGCCATGGAGCGCACCCACCGCTGGGCCGAGCGTTCGCTCAAGGCCAAGCGCCGCGCCGACCAGACCCTGTTCGGCATCGTGCAGGGCGGCGTCCAACCCGACCTGCGGGCGGAATCGGCCAAATTCATCGCCTCGCTCGGCACGCCCGGGATCGCCATCGGCGGTCTGTCGGTGGGCGAAACCAAACAGCAGATGCACGACACGCTGGACGTGGTCACGCCGCTGCTGCCCGAGAACAAACCGCGCTACCTGATGGGCGTCGGCACGCCCGAGGACCTGATCAACGGCGTTCTGCGCGGCGTGGACATCTTTGACTGCGTCCTGCCCACGCGCCTGGCGCGGCACCACTCCGCGTTTGCGCCCGAAGGCCGCCTCAACATGATGAACGCCACCTTCGCCCGCGACGAGCGTCCGCTCGATGAGAACTGCGATTGCTACGCCTGCAAGACTTTCAGCCGCGCCTACATCCGCCACCTGATCATGGCCAGGGAACTGCTGGCGGGCACCCTGCTCTCCATCCACAACCTGCGGGCGCTGATCCGCCTGATGGAGGATATCCGCGTTTACATCGCGGATGGGACCTTCGAGGAGCGCGTCCCCGACCTGCTGCGCCAGTGGCAGGGCAATGTTGCGCGGCACAAAAAGAGTTGACGCCGGCTGGGACGGCAGGGCAGGTGTTGCAGTTCATTTGGCCTGATCGGCAGACTCTGCTTCCGTCTGTGGCGCTGCGACAGACGGAGGGCGTTCGAAAATTGGTTGGCACCTGTGTATAATCGGGGAACATCAAGCGAAATAAAGGAATGGACATGACGATTTGGCAGGCGTTGCTTTTGGGTATTGTGGAGGGGTTGACCGAATTTCTTCCTGTTTCCAGCACGGCCCATTTATTGATCACACAGGAGTTGCTGGGGATCGCTGTTGATGCCACGGCTTTTTCCTTTACCGTGCTGGTGCAATTGGGGGCCATCTTTGCCCTGGCGGTGTATTTTTGGAGCGATTTTTGGAACCTGGCCCAGGCTTTCTTCAAGGGGCTTGCTTCCCGTAAGCCGTTCGAGCAGGCCGATTCCAGGCTGGCCTGGATGGTGGGACTGGCCAGTCTCCCGACCCTGCTGGTCGGGTACCTGATCCATAACCTGGTCAAGGAAATCTTCTCCGAACCGCTGGCTGGGGCGGGACTGCGCCTGCTGGTGACGGCCGCCATTTTGACCGCCTCCGAATTGTTGGGCAGGCATGAACGCTCCCTGGCTGCCATGACCTGGCTGGATGCCTTCTGGATCGGGCTGGTGCAGGTTCTGACCATCTTCCCAGGCTCGTCGCGCTCGGGCGCCGCCATCACGGGCGGTATGCTGCGCGGCCTCGACCGTTCCTCCGCGACGCGCTTTGCCTTCCTGATGTCCCTGCCGATCATGCTCGTGGCGGGCGTCTACCAGGCCTACGACGTGCTCACCAATGGGACGCTCGACTTCCTGCCGCTGATCATGGTCGGTCTCATCGCGGCGGCGGTCTCGGGTTGGTACTCGATCCGCTGGCTGGTGCATTACGTCAGCCGACGCTCCCTCTATCCCTTCGTGATCTATTGTTTCGTGCTGGGCGTACTTTGTTTTGTGGCCAACCAGTTTATCTGATCTCCTTCTTTTCAATCGTATTGTGAGAATTCAACCCATGGACATGAAATCCCTGCTCAAGGAACTTGTTGAAATCGAATCCCCTTCCAGCGACAAGGCCGCTGTGGATCGAGTCGGCGCGCGGGTCGCCGCAGAGGCGCGCAGCCTGGGCGCGCAGGTCGAGCTCGTCCCCAATGCGGAGATGGGTGATCACGTCATCTCGCGCTTCCTGCCCGCGGATGGCAGGACGGATGGCGGCCTGCTGCTGCTTTGCCACATGGACACCGTCTTCCCCCTGGGTACGCTCGAAGCCATGCCCTACCGCGAAGCCGATGGGAAGATCTTTGGCCCGGGCGTGCTCGACATGAAGGCGGGCATCGTCATCTCACTGGCAGCCATCCAGGCGGCGCGCGAACGCGGCCTGACCCGTCCCATCACCCTGCTATGCACCTCCGACGAGGAGACGGGCAGCTATACCTCGCGTAACTTGATCGAAGGTCTGGCGCGCGAAGCAGCCATGATCTTCGTGCTGGAGGGCGCCATGCCCAACGGCGCGCTCAAGATCTGGCGCAAAGGTTCAGGCGGATTCAAAGTCTACGTCAAGGGCCGCGCGGCGCATGCGGGCGGCGATCATCAGAACGGACGCAACGCCATCGAGGAGATGGCGCATCACGTACTGTCCATCCAGAAGTTGACCGATTACGAAAAGGGCACGACCGTCAGTGTGGGTATCATCCAGGGTGGCACGGTCTCGAACGTGGTGCCCGAGGAGGCCTTCATCGAAGTGGATGTGCGCATCCTGCAGCCCGAAGAGTGGGGCCGCCTGGAGACGGCCATGCAGTCCCTGCGCCCCGTGCTGGACGGCACCTCCATCCGCGTGACGGGTGCGCTCAACCGCGGCCCGATGCCCGTCGATGACACCATGCGCGCCACGTATGCGAAGGTTCAATCCATTGCGGCGTCCATCGGCATGGAGGTTCAATCGGGCGGCACGGGCGGCGTCTCGGATGCGAACTTCGTGGCTGCCATCGGCAGGCCTGTGATCGATGGGATGGGCGCGATTGGCGAGGGCTACCATTCCGAGCGCGAGTTCATCCTAGCCGACAGCCTCGAACAGCGCGCGAAATTGCTGGCAGCCCTGCTCCAGAACTGGTGACCGTGCGCCTGCGACGGACCCTGGCTGTTTTGTTGCTTCTGGTGGGCGTCTCCTGCGCGCCGACTCCCACGCCTGTCGCGTCGCCCACGCTGTTGAGTGTCTTCGTCACGCCCGACAGCCGTCCCTGGCTGGACGAGGCCTTCGCGTGTGCGGCGGACGTGAACGTGGCCCTGAACGTGGTCCCCGACATGCAGCAGGCTGACTTTTCCCTGCGCCTCGGGGAGCCCGTAGCCCTGACCTCGCCCGCCTTTCAGATCGGCAGTGAGGAAATCCTGGTGGCCGTCTTCCGCGAGAGTCCGCTCGAAGACCTGAGCCTGGAGCAGGCGCGCGCCCTGTTCGCTGGCGATGACCCGTCAGTGCAGGTGTGGGTGTACGCTTCAGGCGGGGAATTGCAGGGGCTGTTCGACCAGCTTGTGATGGCGGGGCGGCCGGTCACTTCCTTCGCGCGGGTGGCCCCCAATCCGCAGGTCATGGCTGAGGCGCTGAACGCTCCCGGGGCGGTCGGTATCCTGCCAGGGGACTGGGTCAACAGTAACCTGCGCTCCATTTACTCGTTGGGAAGCGTGCCTGTGCTGGCTATAATGGAAGTTGAGCCGCAAGGTGCCTTGAAAGATTTGATCGCCTGTTTGCAGAAATAAGGAGGAAGCATGTTTGCAATGCCTGTTTTCGATGTGGCTGGGCCGGGAGTTGTGCTCTTCATGGTGGGAGCTGGTTTGGGCGGCCTGTGCATCCTGACGCTTGTGATTACGCTGCTGGAAGCCATCGTATTGCTGCTGTTAAAGTGGGGCACCTTCGGGCGCTCCCTGGCGGCCGCGCTGGTGATGAACCTGGTCACAACGATGATCGGCTTTGGGATGCTGGTCTTCATGAAGGGAGACGCCGTTTACCTCGGCCTGCTGCTGGATTTCCTCCTTTCGATCCTGATCGAGGGCGGGGTGCTGATGCTCTTCAAGCGCGGCGCGCCGCGCGCCAACTGGGTGGCGGCCCTGGCTGCCAACGCGGCCAGCTACCTGATCATCATCCTGCCACTGTTCATTTTCGGGTTGCCTTGACCTTCCTCCTGCCGCTGCTGCTTGGCCTGGCGCACGGCGTCTCGGATGCCTCGGCTGGATTGCTGGTGGGCCTGCTGTGGAGATCGAACCTGCCGAACAGCGCCGCCCTGATCCTGCTCTACAACGGGATCGCCTTCGGCTTCCAGCCCGTGGCGGGCCTGGCCCTCGACCGATGGAATCAACCCCGACGGGGCGCCGCCCTGGGCCTGGTCTGCACGGCGTTGGGCCTGATCGTGAGCCTGCAATGGTTGGCGGTTGGAGTGGCCCTGGTTGGGATTGGGTCGGCTTTTCTGCACGCGGGTGGGGGCGCCGTGGCGATCCAGGCCCAGCCTGGGCGCGCTTCCCAGATCGGTTTGTTCGCCGCCTTTGGCGTGATCGGCCTGTCGCTGGGGACGCTGGCCTCGGCGGTGTTTTCCCTCAAGACGGTGACATTGTTTGCGGCAGGCTTGCTGGTGATCGCAACCCTGGTCTGGCTGTGGAATCCGCGCCTGTATGCGGCGTCTCACGCGGCGGCGCACGATCCGCTATCCCACGCAGCGTGGACGATGGCCTTTATCCTGCTGGCGGCAGTCGCCCTGCGCTCCCTGGCCTGGACGGGAGTCCAGACCAGTCAGCATGCGGTCACGGCCTTGCAGCTTGCCTTCGCGGCGGGCACGGGGAAACTGCTGGGTGGCTTCCTTGCCGACCGCCTGGGCTGGCGCGTTTGGGCCGCGGCCTCGCTGGCGGGGGCGTTGACGTTGTTGGCGTTTGGGGGTTCCGCAGGGATGGCGGTGCTGGTGGGCGTGGCGTTGTTGCAATCCCTCACGCCGCTTTCGATGGCGGCCATGGCCCGACACATGCCCAATTCGCCTGCGCTGGCTTCCTCGCTGGCCAACGGCCTGGGCGTGATGATGGGCGGCGTCGCCTTCTTCTTCCTGCCGCGCGGCTGGTTTGGTCTGGGCGTGCTGATCCCCGCTATGACGGTCAGCGCGATCCTATACGTCAGTGGATTGACCGGGCGGCTTGCGGCCGAAAAGGCCTGAGACGAATTGCGGCCATTGACGGGCTGCGGCGTCCATGGCGTGGCGGAAGGGGAAGAAAGCCGCCAGCAGGAACAGCGTCACCAACGCCGAGAGGAGCAGCACGAACGGCGGGCGCTGGAACGCATCCAGCAGGGTCGAGGGGAAGGGGCGGTCGCGTTCGAAGGAAAAGTCGGCGTTCATTCCCGCCATGAGGATGGGAACCTCGTACTCGTTTAGGAAAGTCCGCGGGCGGAGTTGATCGCCCCAGGCTGTGCCCAGCAGGGGGGCAAGCCGCGAGTCCAACTCGGGCGGATAGAAGATGACCGTCCGTGGCTTTTCGAGAAGCGCACTGTCCTGCATGAATTCCTCGATCTGGATGGATCGAAAGGGGACATCCTGGCGGAGCTCGTAGACAACCCACGGCACGAACTCGTATCGAATGGGCGTCTCGTACACGTACAGGAAGGTTTCATCCTTGTAATCCAGCGCGGCCCACGACATGACGTCCTCGGCCCGCTGTGGAAAATATTTTGGCCCCGTCACGAAGTAATCGCGGATTCCGCCGCCTATCAGCAAAATCAGGAGGAACGCAAACAACGCCTTTTGATATCGTTCCAGGCCGCTGATGAGGGTGGTCAGGATCGTCGCCGCTGCCTCCAGGCCGAAGGCGGCCAGCAGGGCCAGGGCGGGAATGAGAGCGGTCATGTGCGAATCACGGGGCGGGAAGGTGTTCAATGCGCTCAGGGTGGTGACGACGATGAAGCCCCAAAGCAGCACCAGTTGGAAACGCGCCTGGCGGATGTTCCGCAGCGCCACGAGCAGGCCGAGGAAAATGAAGACCGCGCCGACCGTGCCCGCCAGGGGGATGGCCATGTAATGATCCTCCCACATCAGCCCGGGCATGTGGAAGTTCAAAAAAGTCAGAATATAGCCGCGCACGATCAGCACCAGGAATATCTGCGGATTATAGAAGAGTTGGATATCGCCCGTTGTGTAGAGGGGGGCGTAGCGGGTCAGCTCCTCCATGGGGTAAAACGTGCCGCCGTATATGACCGAGTTGAAAAGGCTGAGGAAGATGCGGTATTGCATCGACTCGGCGCTGCCTGGCGCGGCGCCAGCATAGGCAGAGTAGGGGGCAGCGATGAGCAGGACGCCGAACAGGAGCAGCCCGACCGTCCGGGCCGTCGACCGAAAATCCATCTGCCTGGTCAGCCAGAGCAGGAACACATAGGCGATTGCAATCACGATGGCGCTGCGGCTGGCGAAATACGAATAAAATCCCAGGCCCGCTGCGAGCCCAGCCAGGTACAAATACAAGGCACTCTCTTTACGCAGGCCGTGTTGCAGCAGATACAGGGTCAGGGTGAGGATGAAGATGGGCTGGCTGATCATGTATCCCAGCCGTGAAAAGACCAGGAAAAAAGGCAGTCCGAGCATGGCGAGCGCGGCCAGGATGGCCAGCCTGCGGTTGAAGGCGTCCCGCGCGAGCAGGTACAGGGGCACGATGGTAAAAACACCCGGCAGAACGGACGCCATGCGCCAGCCCCAGATGTCGATCCCGAAATAGCGCATGACCCAGCCCTGCCAGTAGGTGGCCAGGATCGGAAAGGTATCCACGCCCTGGGCAAGTAGGGGCGGCAGGAATGTCCCTTTGGCAAGGTCGCGCGCGACTGACCCGTTGAGGCCTTCATCGCCCATGAGCTGGTCGGGCCAGCCTTGCAGGCGGTAGGTGGTGAACAGCAGCCCGAAGATCAACAAGCCGAGCATCCATAACGCATCCTGGCGGGTGATGTCCATCGACCAGCGGATGCCGCGCTGGCGGTCCCAGAGTCCGAGGAGAATGCCGAAGCACAGCGGCGCCAGCAGCCAGAGCCAGGCGGAATAAGCATAATATTCCCCGTTGCGCAGTTGCAGGAGCAGAATGCCGAACGTGGCGCTGCCGACCAGGGTCAATGGCAGCCACTCGGTCAACCTCAAGCGGGGAGCGCCAATGGTGTGTAGATGTCCCAGCTTCTCTGCGGGCTGGGAGCGCCAGGCAGTGAAAGCCAGGATTAACAGCAGACCGCCCAGCAGCAGGAACGCCAGGCCCCACAAGGTTCCATCGGGGTCGGGCAGGCGCAGCTTGAGGGTCCCGTTGAGCCAGATCCCCAGGGCCGTGGAGGGAGCGGTCTCCACGGGCGGGCGCGAGAGCATGTGCTGTCCCAGCAGGACACACAGCAGGCCAAGGAATAGGGACTGACGTGGATTTTTTGACAGCGACGAAGAGAACGAATTGAAACTCATGTGACACCCTGTGCAGGCGGGTTGTGTTTGAGCGATCATGCGCGGGGGAATTATACCCAGTGCAGCCATGAATTGTGCTTTTTCCGAATTAACAGAAACGCAATTCGTAACCGCGGGTGTTATATAATAGCCAATCGAATCTTTCCGCGCCCGTTTTAGCTATCGCAGGCGCGTTTAAACCTTATTCACTCCCAGCCAAAGGAGAGATCATGTCCGAGCCATTTGACACTTCGACTTCGCTCAGCGCAAGTTTTGGAGGTGAGGTCGTCTGGCGTCCCAGGCCTGAGCAGATCGAGCGCGCGCATTTGACGAGCTTCATGCGCCTGCACGGGATCGAGACCTTCGATGCGCTCATGCAGCGTTCGACCAGGGATGTTGCCTGGTTCACGGATGCCGTCCTAAAATACCTCGACATCCAGTTTTATCAACCCTATTCGCAAGTGGTGGATTTGAGCGGGGGCATTCAGTTTCCCAAATGGTGTGTGGACGGGAGGATGAACATCGTCCACAATCTGGTGGACAAACACCAATCGACAACCAATGTCGACAGGCCCGCCCTGGTGTGGGAGGGCGAAGAGGGAACGACGCGTACGCTGACATATCAGGAACTTTATAAGCAAGTCAACCAGACCGCCAACGCCTTGCGTTCGCTGGGATTGGGCAAGAGCGATGCGATTGGACTGTTCATGCCGATGGCGCCCGAGATCGTGATCGCCCTGCTGGCGGTTGCCAAGATCGGCGGCATCATCCTGCCGCTGTTCTCGGGCTATGGCGCGGGCGCGATCGTCTCGCGCCTGAACGACGCGGGCGCGAAGGCCCTCTTTGCCGCGGATGGTTCCTTCCGCCGCGGCAAACCCATCGAGATGAAATCCATCGCGGACGAGGCCGCCGCGCACGTGCCGACTCTCCAGCACATGCTTGTCCTGAAGCGCACGGGACAGGATGTGCCCATGCTGGCAGGCCGCGACCATTGGTGGCATGAGCTGGTCCAGATCCAGTCCTCGCGCGCGGAGACCGAAGAGACCTCCGCCGAAGACCCGTTGATGATCATTTATACGTCTGGCACCACGGGCAAGCCCAAGGGCGCGTTGCACACGCATTGCGGATTCCCCGTCAAGGCCGCGCAGGATATGGCCTTCGGCACGGATGTCCACCAGGGCGACGTCATCTACTGGATGACCGACATGGGCTGGATGATGGGGCCCTGGCTGGTCTTCGGCGCGCTGACCCTGGGCGCGACCCTGCTGCTGTATGATGGTGCGCCCGACTATCCAGGCCATGACCGCCTGTGGGAGTTGACCGCCAAACACAGGGTGACACAATTGGGCGTCTCGCCGACCTTGATCCGCTCGCTCATCCATTATGGCGAGGATCAATTTAGGAAGCATGATCTGTCCGCGCTGCGCTGTTTCGCTTCGACGGGCGAGCCGTGGAATCCCGAGCCGTGGAAATGGTTGTTCGAGAAGGTCGGCGAGGGGAAACGTCCGATCATCAACTATTCGGGCGGCACCGAGATCAGCGGCGGAATCGTGATGGGCAATCCGCTTCTGCCGCTCAAGCCGTGCGCCTTCTCCGCTCCCTGCCCGGGCATGGCGGCGGATGTGTTCAACGAGAACGGCGAGTCAGTCCGCAACGTGGTGGGGGAGCTGGTCATCAAGGCCCCGTGGATCGGCATGACGCGCGGCTTCTGGGGCGACCGTCAGCGTTATCTTGATACCTACTGGTCGCGCTGGGAGAACGTCTGGGTGCATGGCGATTTCGCCGCCGTCGACAACGATGGCCTGTGGTACATCCTGGGCCGTTCGGATGACACAATCAAGATCGCGGGCAAACGCCTGGGACCCGCCGAGGTGGAATCCATTCTTGTGCGGCATCAGGCCGTGGTCGAGTCGGCGGCCATTGGCGTGCCGCACGAAGTCAAGGGCAGTGAGTTGGTTGTTTTCGTGGTGTTGAAGAAATCCATCCAACCCTCCGATGCCTTGCGCACCGAACTGCACGACCTGATCGTGGCCGAGATGGGCAAACCGCTCGCGCCGAAGGATGTGCTCTTCGTCAGTGACCTGCCCAAGACGCGCAATGCCAAGGTCATGCGCCGCATGATCCGCGCGGCCTATCTCGGGCAGGAACTCGGCGACACCTCCTCGCTGGTCAACCCCGAGGCGGTCGAGGAGATTCGTAAGGCGCGGTAAAGATTCACCGCAGAGGCGCGGAGAGGTTCAAACTTAAGCGCAAGGCCGCAAAGTCGCAATGGTTTTTGGACTTTGCGGCCTTTGTTTTCCGCGTTCATCGGCGCTCGTCGGCGCCTGATTTTTATAAATTGGGGTGGGGAAACTTCCCGTCAGGCCGCATGACAGTTTCATACGCCTGCGCCGCGCGTAATACCTTTGCCTCCTGCCAATGTCCGCCGACGATCTGCAAGCCGATGGGCAGCCCCGCCGACGAAAATCCGCACGGCATGGACAAGGCGGGCAGCCCCGTCAGGTTGAAGGGGGCGGTGAAGCGCGTCAACCGGCGGGCCTGTTCGAGCGCGTCATTGCCCTCGATGAACGGCGCCGTGATCGGCGTGGAGGGCAGCAGCAGGGCGTCATAGCTTTGGAAGAGGATTTCGGCTTGCCTGCGTGTCTCGGCCTGTTTCCGCCGCGCGAGGGCATACTCGCTGGCGGTGTAGGCCGCGCCCATCTCCAGCCGCTGACGGATGTCCTCGCCGAACAGTTCGGGATGTTCCTTCAATCTCTCGCGGTGGAAGGCGGCGCCGTCGGCCTGGGTCATGAGGGAGTTCGCCAGTGCGGCTTCGCGTAGCCACTGAACATCAACTTCCTCCACCTGTGCGCCCAGGGATTGAAAGACATCCGCCGCGGCGCGCACCGAGGCCAGCACCTCGGTGTCCGAGGCATCGATGAAGTCGCCGACGGCGAACGCGATTTTCCAGCCGCGCACGCCTTCGTCAATGTGGGCCAGGTAATCGTCGACGGGCTGGTTGGCGCAGCCCGGGTCAAGTTCATCGTAGCCTGCCAGCACTTGCAGCAGCAGGGCTGCATCCCGCGCGGATCGGGCCAGCGGCCCCGCGTGATCGAGGTTCCACGAGAGGGGGAAGACCCCGCGCAGGCTGACCCGTCCATAGGTGGGCTTGAGTCCCACCACGCCGCACAGCGAGGCCGGGATGCGGATCGAGCCGCCCGTGTCGGTGCCGAGCGCCGCCAGGGCCATGCCGCTGGCCACCGCCGCCGCGCTCCCGCCCGAGGAGCCGCCTGTGATGCGATGCAGGTCCCAGGGGTTATGACAGTTCCCAAAGGCCGCATTGACGTTGGTCACGCCCAGCGCGATCTCGTGCGTGTTGGTCTTGCCGAGCAGGACCGCGCCCGCCTGCTTGAGTCTCTGCACAGCCGCGGCGTCTTCGTCGGGGATGAAGTCGGCGAAGAAGCGCGTGCCCGCAGTGGTGCGGATGCCTGCCGTGTAGTACAAATCCTTCACGGCGACGGGCATGTGTGATAATGCGCCCTGCGACTTCGCGGCTTCGCCGCTCCGCTCAGGGCGGAGCACGGTGAGGAAGGCGTTGATCGTCGGGTTGAGGCGCTCGATTTGACGGAGGCAGGCCTCGGTCAGGTCTTGCGCGGAAAAATCCCCTCGGGCGAGGGCATTTTGGGCTTGGGTCAAGGTCAGGGAGGCTATATCCATGCCCCGATTATATCCCGCCCCCATATCTGGCGGGTTGCGAAATCGGCCCCTGGCGGCTTGCATTATAATTACGGGCGTCAAAAGGAGACTGAATGAAAAGAGCATCGAATTGGACGCTTCTGGTCGTGCTGGCCGCGTTGCTGCTGGCGGCCTGCGCCCCTGCGGTGACAGCCACCGCGACGAGCGCGCCCACGCTTCCTCCCGCCACCGAGCCGCCGACAGCCGTCATCCCGCCCACGGCCGCCCCGACGCTGGCGCCCGTTTCGCTGGCGGGTCCGCAGGCTGGCACCGCGATGAAGTGGATGGATACCTCCGTGCTAGCCTTCGTCCCTGCGGGAGAATTTCTGATGGGCAATGCCGCAGGCACCACGCCCCAGCACACCGTCTACCTGGATGCGTTCTGGATCCAGCAAACCAAGGTGACCAACGGCATGTACAAGCAATGTGTGGCCGCGGGAGCGTGCACGCCTCCAACCCAGGAATTGGGCGCGCCGCAATACACCAACCCGGAGTACAACAGCCACCCCGTGGTGGGTGTTTCCTGGGATCAGGCCAACGGCTACTGCCAGTGGGTTGGCGGCCGCCTGCCGACCGAGGCCGAATGGGAAAAATCCGCGCGCGGCACCCAGGCGGGGATCTTCCCGTGGGGCAATGACGGCGCGGCCTGCGACTTCCTGAATTTTGCCAACTGTATCAAGCACACCTCCGACGTCACCGATTATGCCGAGGGCCGCAGCCCGTACGGATTGTATGACATGGCGGGCAACGTCTTCGAGTGGGTTAACGATTTTTATGGCGAGACCTACTACAACGAATCGCCCGCGCAGAATCCCACGGGACCCGAGTCGGGCGATTACCGCGTCATCCGCGGCTCCAGCTTCGAGACGGATATTGACCAGGCGGATGCGGCGCTGCGTCACTTCATGGGCGCTGGCAACACCCGTCGCGACGTGGGCTTCCGTTGTGCGGTGCCCCAGCCCAAGCCGCTGGCTCCCATCTGCCAGGTGACGCCCTACGTGCCCGGTGTGTCCTCCCTGCCGCAGGGCGAGTGCGCCCTGCCCGTGGTGGACCTGCGCGGTCAGTACTGCTCCAAGGGCGACGGCTTCGTGACAATGAACATCTCGGAGGGCGCGGTCTACGAATTGAACCGCGACGACTACTCCTGCATGGAGACCATCGTGGACGGCAAACGCCTGCTCACCTGCATGGGTCCGCGCAGTTACGAGAACACGGTGGAGGTGACGATCTGCAATGCCTCGTGCACCACGTCTTCTTCTCCTGCTGCCTCCTCGGCGGTCTGTGACCCGGGCTATGTCCTCGATGCGACCACGGGCATGTGCATCTATTCGCCCATCGCCTCGCAGGTGGGGGTGGCGGGCTGTCCCATTGGCTACGTGTTGACCGACCGCGGCGGAGTCAAATCCTGCGCCCTGGCGGCGGGCAACGATGGCCTGTGTTCTGCGGGAATGTATTTCGACACGCTGTACGGCGCCTGCATCTCGCCCACCGGCATGGCGGAGATTCCCTACGGCATCAGCAACCCCGAGATCGCCCAGTCCACCTATGCAGGCTGCGCGCCGGGCTACACCTATGACTCGTCCTTCCAATGCTGCCAGGCGGCCAGCGCCACGGCCTATCCTGCCTGCCCCGCGGGCACCACGTACAGCGTGGAACAGAAGGCCTGTCTGTCCAGCCAGGTGCGCTTGAGCGGACCGGGCTGCGTCACCGTGCAGGCCACCACCCTCAAATGCAGCGAGCCGGTGGACATCTGCTCGAAGATCGTCTACGAACCCGTCTGCCGCCGCAACTCCTACGCCTGCGTGTGGGACGACAAGAACGATAAATGTGAGATGAAGGAATAAAGTCAGCGACGGGAGTCGTTGAACTCGAAATCAAAAACGAGCGGACCTGTGTGGGTCCGCTCGTTTCATTTTTGGAGTCGGAATCTCTGCTTCCGATTATTTTACTTTCCAGCCTTGGCTTCCTTCTCGGCCAGGGTCACAGCCTCTTCGAAGATGGCCAGGCCCTCGTCCACCTCGGACCTCGAGATGGAGAGCGGCGGCGCGATGCGGATGACGGACTTGCCGCACGAGAGCATCAGCAGGCCGCGCTCGAAGGCCAGGTCGACCACGCGCTCGGTCAGGTCGCCCGCGGGTTCCTTCGAGTTGCGGTCCTTGACGAATTCCACGCCGATCATCAGGCCGATGCCGCGCACGTCGCCGATGGACGGGTGGCGGCTCTGGATCTCGGTCAGCGCGTCGAGGGTGTACTGTCCCACCTCGGCGGCGTTCTGCATGTACTCGGTTTCGATCAGTTCGATGGTCGCCAGGGCGGCGGCGCAGGAGATCGGGTTGCCGCCGTAGGTGTTGCCGTGCGACCCCTTCTCCCAGTCCATGATCTCGCGGCGGGCGATGCACGCGCCCAGCGGCATGCCCGAGGCGATGCCCTTGGCTGCGGTGACGATGTCAGGCTCCACGCCGAAGTGCTCGATGGCCCACCACTTGCCCGTGCGCCCCATGCCCGACTGGACTTCGTCCACGATCATCAGGATATCGTACTTGTCGCACAGTTCGCGCAGGGCGGGGTAGAAGCCCGCCGGCGGCACGATGTATCCGCCCTCGCCCTGGATGCTTTCCACCAGGATGCCCGCCACTTCCTCGGCTGGCAGGATGTGCCCAAGGATCTGCTCCTCGATGTAGCGCACCACGGTCTCGCCCTCATCTTCGCCCTTGCGGCGTTCGAGCATCGGGCGGTAGGGATTCGGGAATGGCGCATGCAGCACGCCGTTCATCAGCGGATAAAAGCCCTTGTGATATTTCGGCTTGCTGGCGGTGAAGGTCACCGCGCCCATCGTGCGTCCGTGGAAGGCGCCCGTGAATCCGATGAAATTGCTGCGGCCCGTGTGGTAGCGCGCCAGCTTGATGGCCGTCTCGACCGCCTCGGTGCCCGAGTTGGTCATGAACGACACACCGTAATCATCGAACGGCGCGATCTCGGCCAGCTTCTCGCCGAGCTGAATCCACTTCTCGTGATAGAAATCGGACGAGATGTGGATGAACTTCTCGGCCTGATCCTGGATGGCCTTGACCACCTTGGGATGGGCGTGTCCCGTCGAATTGACGGCGATGCCCGCCATGAAATCGAGGAAGCGGTTGCCGTCCACGTCCCACACTTCGGTGCCCTTGCCGTGGTCCATCGCGAACGGATAGCCGCGCGGATACGACGGGGAAATGACGGCGGAATCGCGCTTGATCAGCGCACGGGTCTTGGGACCTGGTAACTTCATTGGTTCCATGAAATAACTCCTTGAATTGTCTGTTGGCTTGGATTGCGAGGGACGGAGGATGCTCCCGTTAAGGAGTCGAACTTCGCGAAGAAGTGTCCCCGTCTCGCAAAAATTATTTAATTGGACTTCGAACCTGCTCCCGTTTCAGAAGCGGATTCTCCCCTCAAGCGGTTCGGGTAGCCCCGTCAGGGTGGGTCTTCTTCGGAGATGCGCGCCAGGGCCAGCGCCCCCAGCAGGCCCGCGTCATCGCCCAGCGCCGCGCGCGTGATGACCAGTCCCTCCAGGTAGCGCGGATGGAAGACTCGTTTGCGCAGGCTGCGCTCGAACGGCACGAACAGCAGGTCGCCCACCTGCGAAACCCCGCCGCCGAAGATCAGCGCCGACGGGTCGAAGGTGTGCAGGAAATTGACCACCGCAATGCCGAGGTAATCGCCCGCGCGCTCGAAGGCCGAGATCGCCAGCGCGTCGCCCTGGCGGGCGGCTTCCGCGATCTGATAGGTCGAAAGCGACGGGTCGGCTGTCAGGCTCGATTTCACGCCCGCCTGGAGTTGTTCGTTGACATAGCGCGCAATGGCGCGTCCCGACGAAAGCGCCTCGATGTGCCCCGGGGCGCCGCAAGAGCAGGGCGGCCCGTTCGGGTCGACCGTGACGTGGCCCAATTCCGCGGCCAGGCCGTGATAGCCTTCCAGCAGGTGTCCGTTGCAGATCACGCCGCCGCCGATGCCTGTGCTGATGGTCAGGTAGAGCAGGTCGTCGTGACCGCGGCCCGCGCCGTATTTCCACTCGCCCAGCGCCGCCAGGTTGGCGTCGTTGTTGATGTAGACGGGTACGCCGAAGCGCTCGGCCAGTTTCGGCCCGACGGGGAAATTCTGCCATTCGAGAATGTTGGGGGTCTGGAGAATCACGCCCTGGCGCATGTCAAGCGCGCCCGGTACAGCCATGCCAATGGCGCTCACATCCCCGTCGGCGGGCCAGACCGCTTCCACGGCCTGGACGAGACGGTCGAATACCCCTGGTTTCAATCCCTGTGAGGCGACGCGGTGATGTTTGCTCGGGGTGGTTTGATCGGGCTCAAAGGCAGCCACGCGGATGTGCGTTCCACCAATGTCAACGGCAATATCGAGGCTCATGCCTCGATTATAACCGACGCGGCATGCCCCCGTATCACGCGGCGGACGTGCTGAATCTCACGATTTTGAGATAGGAATCGGATTATCTATTTCGTCTCCGGATCGATCAACAAGATCAAGTCTTTCAAATAGCGCTCGGACATCTCGATGATGACCACATCGGGCTTTTGCTCGTCGACCCAGGAGAGACTCCACAGTCCGCCCGCGATGTAATTCTGGACATAGGTGCCGTTGCTGAAATGCTCGCCCAGCAGCGGAATGACGCGGAAGAAGAACGAGTCGTGGTAGAGCACCATGCGGGGCAGGCTGGGATCGGGGTTGTACGAGAACATCAGCTTGCGCCCGCCGACGGTCACATTTTTGTAGGTGGTGTGACTCTCGTACTGCGGCGCGAATTGGATCCTGGCTTCCTCGTACAGGGTCGTGCCGATGTTCTCAGCCAGGTCGAGCTGTTCGGGCGCGCGCGTCACGACTTTGAAATCGGAGATGGGATGCGGGGCCAGGTTCGGATGCGTCTTTTGCAATTCGGTCATGATGACGGCATAAGCGATGTATGCGCCGTAATCATTCCAATGGGTGTCGGTGGCGTAGTAGATCTCGCGCTCGGCCTTGGCGGCAATCAGTGCGGGACGCAGGTCGAGCAGTTGCGTCTGCCCGTGTTGACCCAGATACTCCACCAACTGCTCCAGCTTGGATTGCTCCCCGAGGACGGGCACCCGCGCGGGCACGCGCTCGGGGTAGATGCTGTTCTTGTTGGGCGGCACGACCACCACCAGCGTGATGCCCTGCTCCGCGTAACGCGCCGAGAGTTTATCGAGACTCTTCTGGATGCGCGCCAGTTCCTCGTCGCTGAACAGGTCGGCTTTCTGGTAATCCTCGATGTCGCTTTCGGAGGTGTAGACCAGCCAACCCTCGTCGCCCACGATCACCTTCGGGAAGACACGGTCGCCGAGCCACAGGCGCACGCGCGCAGTCCAGTCGATCAGCCGTCCGCGCGGATAGAAGGACTCCTCGATGGCCTTCGGGTCGAGGGCCAGAGTCCGCAGCGGGACGAGGAGCATCCCGAGGAAGACGACGATGAGTAGGAATGGATAGTATTTTTTCATCACAACTCAGTTAACCTTGCAAAGGTTCAGACGGGAATGAAATGCCCGTTGTACAGGAAATAACACGTTCAATATCCAACCTGCGTTTGTGGATAAACCTTCGCAAGGCTGAATCATCAGAAATTTCCATAGATGCCTGGCAGGAATTTACTGCTGGTCATCATGCCGACCGCAAGCACGAAGAGCGCCAGCAGCAGCAGGTCGCCCGCCACGGTCAGCGGGAAGACCAGGCGTGGATACGCGTCGAGTCGTTTTTGCAGCCACGGGCCGATGGGCAGGGACAACAGGCTCGCTGCGACGAAGGCCAGCGCGAACGACGGCTCGATGAACGGCAGCGGGGTCGTCTCGCTGAATGGCAGTCGAACGGTCTGTTGGATGTTTCCAACCAACAGGCGCAGAAAATCCAGCGCGTATTCCAGGCTGGGCGCACGGAAGAACAGCCAGGTCAGCAGCAGTGCAGACAAGGTGTAGAGGTGGCGGACGGGTTGCAGCCATGCGGCTTTCAGCCAGCGGTTGAGGAACAGGCCCTCGATCACCAGGAAGAAGCCATGCAGCAGGCCCCAGACGATGAAGCCAGCCGTCACGCCGTGCCACAGACCCGTGAGAAGAAAGACGATCAGGATGTTGAGCGATTGACCCACGATGGGCAGTCGCTTGCGTTCGAGCGGATAGAAGACGTAATCGCGGAACCAAGAGGAAAGCGAGATGTGCCAGCGCCGCCAGAAATCCCCGATGCTTTGCGCGATGTAGGGATAGTTGAAATTCTCGCTGAAACGCAGGCCCATCATCGCGGCCAGGCCGATGGCCATGTCGGTGTAGCCCGAGAAGTCGAAGAAGATTTGCAGGGCGTACCCGACCAGCGCCAGCCAGGCATACGCGGGCGTGGAGGCTTCCACGGGCAGGCTGAAGATGACATTGACCACCTTGGCCAACACGTCCGCGATCAACACTTTTTTGACAAAGCCGCGCAGGAAACGGCGGACGCCGTCCGCGATTTGGTCTGGGTCGAGGGTCGGCGCGGGCAGGGACTCGGCCAGGCTGCGGTAGCGGACGATCGGTCCGACCAGCAGCTTGGGGAACATCAACACGTAGAAGGCAAAGCTGACCAGATTCCGTTCGGCTTTGACCGTGCCCTTGTTCACATCCAGCAGGTAGGAAATTAATTGAAAGCTGATGTAGGACAGTCCCAGTGGAAAGGTGAGCGATCCCAGCCAGCCGTTGACCCGTTCAGGAAGGAAACTGTCCAGCCCGAGGAACAGGTCCATGCCATGGGCGGCGAACAGTTTGAAGGCGGCCAGCAGGCCCACGTTCAGGATCAGGCCCAGGGGCAGCAGCCATTTGGCGGGCTTGTCCTTCAGGCGCAGTCCCAGCCCGTAGTTGACCAGGATCATGCCGACCATCCAGACCAGGTTGGCGGCGCTGCCCCAGGTGTAGAACAGCAGACTCCCCAAAATCCCCACGACAGGCCGCCAGCGCGGTTGGGCGAAGAAGTATGTCAGGAGGATGAACGGCAAAAACAGGAACAGGAACAGGGCAGTGTTGAAATTCATGGCGCGGTCTCGAACGCAATTATATAATACCCACGCTCACAAATCGTGTTTTCCCCGCTTCGAAAAAGAAGCGCAATTTGTGACCGCGCTGGGTATAATGGACGGGCGATTGCCCATGAACCCATCCACCCTGTTTCGACGCTTCAAAACCCTGCCCGTGCTGTTGCTGATCCTGGTCAATATTTACTTTGGCCTGCGCACCTTCCGCGATTATGGATATTCGATTGACGAGCCGCTGTTTTACGGATATGCGGACGCCATTGGGTATGCCTATAATCCTGTCAACTGGTTCGGCGGGGATTTCGACCTGGAGGCCAATGCCTACGGCCCCAGTCCGTGGGATCACGCCAACCGCGGCCCCGCCTACCTGCTTTTTACCCGCGGTCCTGCCCACCTGCTCCAGTCCCTGGGCGTGGATCAGGCCTCGGCCTGGCACTTGGTCAATTTCCTGGCCTTTCAGGTGGCGGTATATTTCTTCTATATTCTGGCCCGCCGCTGGACGGGGAACTGGGCGGCATTGTTCGCCACCGCCTTCTTCAGTACCCAGCCTGTGATCTGGGAGCACGCCTTTATCAACCCGAAGGACCCGTCCTTTTTGCTCTTCTTCCTGGTCTCGCTGGAATTTGGTCTGCGCATGGCCGACCGGCTTGCGGATGCCCCCGCCGAAGAAAAGCCCCTCCAGACTTTCAAACATGTCATTCTGCCCGGGGTTCTGCTGGGATTGACCACCAGCATCCGCATCCTGGGACCGTTGGTCGCGGTGCTTGTCGGCCTGTATTTTCTTCTGCTGAAGAAACCCAAGCGCATCGCCTGGTTCATCCCGTATGGGCTGATCGCGCTGCTTGCCATGTATGTCTCGTGGCCATATCTGTGGCAGAATCCCATCCAGAACTTCATTGGCACGCTGACCTTCATGGCCGACAATCCGACCACCCTGCGGGTACTCTTCAATGGTGACCTGTATCGTGCGGATCAATTGCCCGCCCGTTACCTGCCGACGATGATGCTGCTCACGCTGACAGAGTTCGTCTGGCCGCTAGCCTTGCTGGGCGGGATCGTGGCCGTGCGGCGGGCGCGCAAACGCGACCTCGAGTGGAAGAGTCTGCTGGTCACCTTCCTGTGGCTGGCGGTGCCAATGGTCTATGTGTTGTGGATGCGCCCGCCGATGTACGACGGCTTCCGCCATTTTCTGTTCATCGTCCCGCCGCTTTTCGTGTTCGCCGGCCTGGGTGCCGAGGCGCTCCTGCGCTGGTCGAGGTTTACCTGGCTGCGCGGGTTGCTGGTCCTGCTGCTGCTGGGGCCTGCCCTGTTCGCAAATATACGCCTGCATCCATATCAATATACCTATTACAATCTATATGCGGGCAGCACCCACGGAGCCGCCTACCGTTATGAGACCGATTACTGGCTGACCTGTTACAAGGATGCCATGGGATGGGTCAATCAAAACGCGCAGGACGGCCAGCGGGTGTTCGTCAATCGCGAAGGCTATATCGCCGCCTACTATGCCAGGGGGGGCGTGGAGGTGATCGATATGAGCCGCCAAGCCACAGTGCAGGCCCGGGCGGGCGATTATATGCTCCAGACCTCGCGCGCCGACCCGGGCATTCGCAAAGTCCGCACCGACCCCGAAGCGATCCTGATCCAGCGCCAGGGCGCCATCTTTTGTGCCATCCGACCCTACCCATGATGATCACACACCGCGAACGAATCCAAACCTGCATCCAGGGCGAACAGCCCGACCGTCCACCCGTTGCCTTGTGGCGGCATTTCCCCGTCGAAGACCAGACCCCCGAAGGCCTGGCCGCATCCACGCTGAATTTTCAGCGCACCTATGATTTCGACCTCGTCAAGGTCACGCCTTCCTCCTCCTTCTGCCTGCGCGATTGGGGCGTGGAGGATGAATGGCAAGGCAACCCCGAGGGGACGCGCACCTACACGCGGCGCGTGATCCACGATCCGCGCGACTGGGAATCCCTGCCCGCGCTGGATCCCGTTTCCGCGCCGCATCTCTCCGCGCAATTGGCCTGCCTCCGTTTAATCCGCGCGGAGCTGGGCCCCGGGACGCCCATGCTCCAGACCGTGTTCAGTCCGCTGGCCCAGGCGCGCAACCTGGCGGGAGCGGATACGCTGCTGGCCCACCTGCGCCTGTATCCCGAGGCCGTGATGCAGGGACTGGAGACCATCGCCGAGATCACCCGCCGCTTCGTGGAAGCGTCCATGCAGACGGGCATCGACGGCGTGTTCTACGCCATTCAGCACGGACAGGCGCATTTACTCAGCCTGGACGAGTATCGACACTTCGGCCTGCCCTTCGATCAGCGCGTGCTGGCTCCGACCGGTGACCTGTGGTGCAACATGCTGCACCTGCACGGACATCACGTTCACTTTTCATTGGTGAACGCCTTCGAGTTCCAGATCGTCAACTGGCACGACCGCGAGACTCCGCCCGCGCTCTCTGAAGCGCAGCAGACCTTCAAGGGCGTGCGCTGTGGCGGCCTGAGACAGGACACGCTGGTGTATCGGGACCAGGCCGAGGTTCAGCAAGAAGCTGATGACGCCCTCGCGCAGACGGGCGGCCGCCGCTTCATCCTCAGCACGGGCTGTGTGGTTCCGATCATGGCTCCGCATGGAAACTTGAATACAGTTGCGCAGATTGGCAATTTGCGCAACAAGGAGAACTCATGACCTTACGCGTCATTTCCGGTGAAGCGCGCGGACGCAAGCTCAAGTCCGTGCCTGGCGATACGACTCGTCCCATCACCGACCGCGCCAAGGAGTCGCTCTTCAACATTTTGGCCGGCGACGTGGTCGACTCGACCTGGTGGGACCTGTTCGGCGGCACGGGCGCAGTGGGCATCGAGGCCCTCAGCCGCGGCGCGACCTTCGTGCGTTTCAGCGACCGCGAACGGCTGGCGGTGGAGACCATCCAATTCAACCTGGCACATTGCCGCTTCGAGTCGCGCGCCGAGGTGCGCCGCGGGGATGCCTTCGGCCTGTTGACCGGCACGCCCGACCGCGCCTTCGATTATGTCTACATCGCGCCGCCGCAGTACAAGGATATGTGGACGCAGGCCCTCAGCCTGCTGGACGAAAACCCGGGCTGGCTGGGCGTGGACTGTGAAGTCATCGTGCAGATCGCCCCGCGCGAATATCAGGCCATGGAACTGTTCAACCTGGTCGAGTTCGATCAGCGCAAATACGGCACGACCCTGCTGGTGTTCTACGAGCGCAAGATCAGACCGCAGGAATAAGCAGCGGATGTTCTCGAAAGGAGTCAAGCCATGAAGACCTGTCCCTATTGCGCTGAGCAGATTCAGGAGGATGCGGTTAAGTGCCGTTACTGCGGCGAGTGGCTGGATGGCCGTCTGCGGGCGGGGAATGCGGTGAAATTCGCTCCTCGCATGGGCTATTACGGGTATCCCAATTACGAGTACAAATCGGAAATGGAAATTTTCGGTCTGCCGCTGATTCACATTGCGCAGGGCTATGACCCTCAGACGGGCGCGCCGCGCATTGCCAGGGGCGTGATCGCCGTGGGTAGCATTGCCATCGGCGGTTTTGCCCTGGGCGGATTGTCGCTGGGTCTGGTCTCCTTCGGCGGCCTGAGCTTGGGAGTCTTTTCGTTCGGCGGGTTGGCCGTGGGTCTGTTGACCGCTGTGGGCGGTGGGGCCGTGGGCGGACTCCTGGCATTGGGCGGGCTGGCGATTTCGCTGGGCTATGCCCTGGGCGGGCTGACCCTGGCCCCGCACTTCCTGGGCGGCAACGGATTCGACCCCGAGTTCCTGCGGCTGCTGGAGCGCTTCTTCGGCGGGGAATGATAACCGATTCTTAACCTTTCGACTTGTCTCTTCATTCCTTCAAAAATCAATCTTGGGACTATAATAGACGATTGTTTGCATAATGCCCACGGGTGAAAGTTGCGCTTTCTGCCCTCTAAAAGAGCGTAATTTTCACTCGAGTGCGGTATAAATAATTTCACGGAGAACTTGTATGCCCCCATTCATAAACACACCCATTCGAAAAATAGCGATCAGCACCGGCGGCGGAGACGCTCCCGGCTTGAACGCGGTCATTCGCGCCGCGGCGCTCTCAGCGATCCAGCGTGGCTGGGAAGTGTACGGCGTCCGCGATGGCTTTCATGGATTGTTGCTGCCCGAAGAGTATCCCGACGGCGGCTTGATCCCGTTGACCCGCGACCGAGTGCGCGGCATCACCCACCTGGGCGGGACGATTCTGGGCACCAGCAACCGCAACAATCCGCTCAAGTACCCGATCCTGCGGGATGATGGCACCATCGAGGAAGTCGACCGCAGCGACGAGATCGTGCGCAGCTTCCGCCTGCACCACATCGACGCGCTCATCACGGTCGGCGGCGACGGCTCGCTGGCGATTGCCAGCGTCCTGGCCAAAAAGGGCCTGCGTCTGATCTCGGTCCCAAAAACCATCGACAACGACCTGGACAAAACGCAGGTCACGTTCGGTTTCGATACCGCCGTCGGTTTTGCCACTGAGGCGCTCGACCGCCTGCACTCGACCGCGGCTTCGCATGGCCGCGTCATGGTGGTGGAGGTGATGGGACGCTATGCGGGCTGGATCGCCCTGCATGCAGGCGTGGCCGGCTCTGCCGACGTGATCCTGATCCCGGAGCATCCCTACGACATCCACAAGGTTGTCGAGAAGATCAAGGAGCGCGACAGGCTGGGCAGTAAATTCACCATCGTGGTGGTGGCGGAAGGGGCGATTCCCATGGGCGGCGGGGTGTCCGTGGTGGAACATGAAGCGGGCCGCGCCGAACGCCTGGGCGGCGTCGGTGAGAAAGTGGCGGCTGATATCCATGCCATTTCGGGCAAGGAGACCCGCGTGGTCGTGCTGGGACACCTGCTGCGCGGCGGTTCCCCCACCTCCTTCGACCGTCTGACGGCCCTGCGCTTTGGCGCCGCCGCCGTCCGCGGCCTGGAGGAAGGCCAGGCGGGCGTCATGGTGGCCCTCGACCCGCCGCAGGTCAAGTACGTGCCCATCGAAGAAGCCATGGGACAGATGAAAATGGTGCCGATGGATTCGGATATCGTCCGCACCGCTCAGGACCTGGGAATTTCGTTCGGATAAGATCAACAACGTCCCGAAGGTTGCGAGAGGCTGGCCCTCTTTCGATCTTCGGGACGGTTATTTAAAAAGTTGTTTCAATGGGGACGCATTCGACCATACCCAAGGACAGGGCCCCAAGCCTTTGTGTACTTTGTAGTGAGGCTCTTTCCCGTTAATTACGGGAGACCCGAGAAACATATCGACATGAATTTTTCCCGAATTGACTCCCCTTTCAATCACTGCTACACTCATTAACATGAAATCCAGATCGTGGCGCGTAAACTTGCAGGAGAACCTGCGTCAATTCATCCGCTGGTTCAAGCCTGGGTTGGGAGTCAAGCGCTGGCTGGCGATGATCCTGTTGGGCATTACCCTGCTGGGTGTGGGCTTCGCCATCTTCCTGCTCGATCTGTATCGCACCGAGTGGGGGAGTGAACTGATCCTTACCCTGTTATCGTATGCCTCCTTGCGATTTTTACCGCGTGAACTGCGCGTGCTCATTTTCGGCGGATTGGGTGTCAGCCTGGTGGTCTTTGGCATCTGGGAGTTGAACCGCTCGCTCCTGCGACCCTTCATGCGCCCCGGCCGTGCCGTGGTGGATGAATTGACCTCCTACCGCCGTCTCGAACGCGGTCCGCGGGTGGTCGCTATCGGCGGCGGGCACGGACTGGCCTCTCTGCTGCGCGGACTCAAGGAGCACACCCGCAATCTGACGGCTGTGGTCACGGTGGCCGACGATGGCGGCTCCTCGGGCCGGCTGCGCGAAACGTTCGGCATCCTGCCCCCGGGTGACATTCGCAACTGTCTGGCCGCGCTCTCCAACGATGAAGCCCTGCTGACCCAATTATTCCAATACCGCTTCAGCGGCTCGCCTGGCCTGGACGGCCACTCCTTTGGCAACCTGTTTATCACGGCCCTGAGCGACATCACCGGCAGTTTCGAGGAAGCCGTGGCCGAGTCGGGCCGGGTGCTGTCGGTGCATGGTCGTGTGCTGCCCTCCACGTTGCACGACGTCAGGCTGGTTGCCGACATCCAAATGCCGCACCTGCTCAACGAGGTGCGCGTGCAAGGGGAGAGCCGCATCCCTGAGATTGCGGGCCGCGTCCGCCGCGTGTGGCTGGAGCCGAACAACGCGCCCGCCTTCCCGCCTGTCCTGCAAGCCCTGCTCTCCGCGGAATTGATCATCGTCGGCCCGGGCAGCCTCTATACCAGCCTGCTGCCCAACCTGCTCGTCACGGACCTGCTGGCCGCCCTGCGGGTCAGCCGCGCCCTCAAGGTCTTCGTGTGTAACATCGCCGCCCAGAAGGGCGAGACCGACGCCTATAGTTGTTACGACCACGTGCGCGCGCTGGAGGAACACGTGGGGGAGGACCTGTTCGATCTGGTATTGTGTAACGACAAGTACGATGTGCACCTGGCCCGTGACGTGGAGTGGGTGCGCGCCGATGAGCGTTCCCTCGGCGACAGCCGCCTCTACACCACCGACCTCGTGGACGAAGCCCATCCCTGGCGGCACGACTCTGCCAAACTGGCCCAGGTGCTGATGAATCTATACTATGAGCGCACAGGCCCGTTGAGTTGATTTTGGCAGGCAGGCCGTGGTAAAAGTGGAACGGGAGGACTCTCCCAAAATTTGGATTGTTTTACCCGCTCGCACCGACATCCCGCGGATGAGTCTTCTGGACATCTTCATTTTCCCGCTTGTGAATTATAATAGTGCCAGACGGCACGAATTCAATAATAAGTACTATGAAATCGATTACATTCGTCCTGACATTTTGCCCAAAGTAGGGTAAAATATAAAGTGATAAAAATCACAATCAATCTATTCCATTTTGGAGGCACACAATGACAGTCAAAGTTGGCATTAATGGGTTTGGTCGCATCGGCCGCCAGGTCCTCAAGGCGATCCGCGATTATTACCCGCAGGAACTCGAAGTCGTGGCGTTCAACGACATCGGCGACATGAAGACCATGGCGCACCTGCTCAAGTACGATTCGACCTATGGCCGCTTCAACGGCTCCGTCGAATTCTCCGAGGATGGCCTGATGATCGACGGCAAGAAGGTCAAGGTCTTCAAGGAGACCGATCCGTCCAACATCAAGTGGAGCGACCTGGGCATCGACATCGTCATCGAGTCGACCGGCCTGTTCACCATCAAGGAAGACGGCGTCAACAAGAAGGGCAAGACCGTCAAGGGCGCAGTTAACCACATCACCGCCGGCGGCGCCAAGAAGGTCATCATTTCCGCTCCCGCTGAAGGCGAAGACCTGACCGTCGTGCTGGGCGTCAACGAAGATCAGTACGATGCTGCCAAGCACCACGTTGTCTCGAACGCTTCCTGCACCACCAACTGCCTGGCCCCGGCCGCCAAGGTCGTGCATGACAAGTACGTGATCAAGCGCGCGTTCATGACCACCATCCACTCCTACACCAACGACCAGAAGGTGCTGGACATGCCGCACTCGGACCTGCGCCGCGCCCGCGCCTCAGGCCTGAACATCATCCCGACCACCACCGGCGCCGCCAAGGCCATCGCCCTGGTCATCCCCGACCTGAAGGGCAAGTTCGACGGCTATTCCCTGCGCGTCCCGACCCCGACCGTTTCCGTGGTCGATTTCACCGCCGAACTCGAGAAGGAAACCACCACTGAAGAACTGCGCCAAGCCTTCCGCGATGCCGCCAAGGAACCGCGCTTCAAGGGCATCCTCGAAGCCGTGGACGAGCCCCTGGTCAGCATGGACTTCAAGGGCAGCCCGTACAGCTCCTCGGTCGACCTGCCCTTCACCTCCGTTCTGGGCAAAGGCTCCAGCAACTTCGTCAAGGTCGTGACCTGGTACGATAACGAATGGGGTTACTCGGTCCGCACGGCTGACCTGGCCGCCCTGATGGCGAAATCCCTGTAATGTATGTGTAGGGGCGGGGTTACCCCGCCCCTACATTTTGGTGAAATCATGGACAAGAAAACAGTCAAAGATATCGATCTCAAGGGCAAGCGCGTGCTCATGCGCGTGGACTTCAACGTCCCGATGGCCGAAGGCAAGGTGACGGATGACAAACGCATCAAGGCCGCCCTGCCGACCATCCAGTACGTGCTGGAGCAGGGCGCTTCCCTGATGCTGATGAGCCACCTCGGCCGCCCCAAGGGTGGACCCGATCCTGAGTTCAGCCTGAAGGCCGCTTCCGAGGCGCTGGCCGCCCTGTTGGGCCGCCCCGTGCAGATGGCGCCCGATTGCGTCGGGCCCGAAGTCGAAGCATTGGCCAAGGCGCTCCAGCCCGGTGATGTGCTCATGCTCGAAAATACCCGCTTCCACAAGGGCGAGGAAAAGAATGACCTCGACCTGGCGAAGCAGATGGCTTCCCTCGGCGAAGTGTACGTCAACGACGCCTTCGGTTCCGCCCATCGCGCGCATTCCTCCACCGAAGGCATCGCCCGCTTCCTGCCGGCTGTCTCCGGCTTCCTGATGGAACAGGAACTGGAATACCTCGGCCGCGCCGTGTCCAATCCCGAGCATCCCTACGTGGCGATCCTCGGCGGCGCGAAGATCAGCGACAAGATCCTGGTGGTCGAGACGCTGCTCTCCAAATGCGACAAGCTCATCATTGGCGGCGGCATGGCCAACACCTTCCTGGCCGCCAAGGGCTACAACATGCAGGACAGCCTGGTCGAGGCCGCTTCGATCGATACGGCCAAGACCCTGCTCGCCAAATTTGGCGGAAAGCTGATCCTGCCCGTGGATGCGGTCATCGCCGACGCATTCGCTCCTGAGGCCAACACCCAGGTCGTCGACGCGGACAAGATCCCCGCAGGCTGGCGCATGATGGATGTGGGTCCCAGGACGCTCGACCTGTACAAGCAGGAATTGAGCGGCGCGAAGCTTATCGTCTGGAATGGCCCCGTGGGCGTGTTCGAGATGCCGAAGTTCGCGGAAGGTACCTTCGCCCTGGCCAGACTGCTGGCCGAGTCGGGCGCGACCACCGTCATCGGCGGCGGCGACAGCGCCAGCGCGGTCAAGAAGGCGGGCGTCGCCAAGCAGATGACGCACGTCTCCACCGGCGGCGGTGCGTCGCTGGAGTTCCTGGAAGGCAAGGAACTGCCCGGTGTGGCGGCCCTGCTCGCGAAATAGATTTCCAAAGGATGGAGGAGCAATCCTCCATCCTTTTTTGTTCCCCACAGGAGGTGAAAGATGGAAGATGCTGTTGTGCAGCCCGCCAAAAAGTCAAATATCCCGCTCATCGTGGGCGCGGCCCTGGTGGTTGCCTGTCTGTGCGGGTGTGTGACTTTGGCGCTTACCGTTGGAACGGGTTTCTTTTTCCTGAACCAGGCTTCGGACTCCGTTCAGCCGATCTACGTTGAGCCAATCCAGCCTGTCGAGCCGTTCGAAGCGCTTGAGACACCCGAACCCTACGATCCCAACCTGCCCCAGGGCGGCTATGGTGACAATAAATTACGCGGACAGGTTTGGAAGTTCATCCTGCCGATGGCGGAACGCGATGCCAATTGTCAAACTCCCACCCCGCTGGCCACCTTCATTGAGGTGTCGGTCGAGCCTGACGGTTCGGGCGTGTGGGAGGAGCGCTGGACCCTGTTTTGTGAAAACGGCCCGATGCCTGTTTTCCGTATCATCTTCACGCCGAACCCGGGCGGCATCATCAATTTTTCGCCCGGCCTGATCAGCAAATAGTCGTTGCCCTGCGTCATGCGCAGCATCCCTGCATCGTCCGGGGCATGGAAGGTTGCGCGGCGCGCGGGAAGCCCGGACACAAATCTTTCTTGAGGAGCCTTGTCGAATGGAAACCCGAACCCCTGTGCAAACCGAAGCCGCGCCACAGAAGAAATCCAACCTTCCGCTCATCCTTGGGATCGTGGCGGGGATCCTGGTGTGTTGCTGTGTGTTGGGGGTCGCCGCCTATTTCCTGGCGGGCAGCCTCCTGCCCAATTGGTCGGACGATGTCCCGCCCGTCTACAACGACGCCGATGGGTATACGGGTAATGCCGATGAACTCCTGCGCACGGATGCTCTGAACCTGATCGGGATTTATGAGGAGCTCCAATTGGGCTGCGCCGATCTGTCCCTGGTGAGCGGGGAGATGCTCGTGTTCCCCGACCCGGCGGGAGACGGCTCCTGGCAGGAGACGTGGCAGGTGGATGCCTGCGGAGACCTGCGCCAGTATACGGTCTCCTTCACCCCCACCTCCGGCGGGACCGATATTGCGGTTACCTTTGTAAAGTAGAGTGGACAACCTGCGCCCAACGCGGACCTGAAGTCCGCGTTGGGTTTTCAATTTACTTGCGGTTTACAGGAAGATTAATCCGATTTCACATCCCTCGGCTATAATCGGGACATGACTCAGCCAGCCTTTGGGTGTAAGGATGATTATGTCGTTTAGCATCGGTGAAAACGTCGGCGCGTATCGAATTGCCGAACAGCTTGGGCAGGGCGGCATGGCCACTGTCTACAAGGCCTATCATGCGGCGCTCGACCGCTATGTGGCGCTCAAGGTGCTGCATCCCGCCTTCAACGAGGACAAATCCTTCGAACTGCGTTTCCAGCGCGAGGCGCGCGTGGTGGCGAAGCTCGAACATCCGCACATCGTGCCCATCTACGATTACGCCGAGCACGAGCACCGTCCGTACCTAGTGATGAAGTTCATCCCGGGTGAGACGCTCAAGGCGCGCCTGCTGCGCGGACCGTTGACCTCGGAGGAAATCCAGGATGTGGTCGATTCGGTCGGGTCGGCGCTGGGGTACGCCCACAGGCAGGGCATCCTGCACCGCGACATCAAACCCTCGAACGTATTGATCTCGACGGACGGCGTCATGTACCTGGCGGACTTCGGCCTGGCGCGCATCGCCCAGATGGGCGAGTCCACGCTTTCGTCTGATTCGATCATGGGCACGCCGCAGTACATCTCGCCCGAGCAGGCCATGGGGAAAAAGGAACTGGATGCGGGCACGGACATCTACTCCTTCGGCGTCATGCTGTATGAGATGGTGGTGGGGCAGGTGCCGTTCAACGCCGATACACCCTTCTCGATCATCCACGATCACATCTATACGCCGCTGCCCATGCCGCGCGCCGTCAACCCCAAGGTACCCGAAACCGTCGAGCGCGTGCTGCTCAAGGCGCTGTCGAAGGAGCGCGCCGACCGCTATGCCAGCGTGGAGGAAATGAGCCAGGCCTTCAAGGATGCCTGGGTGGCCGCGGGCGTCCCGATGCGCGGCACGGCCATCACCCTGCCGCATGGGAGTACGCGCACCGTCCCGCGTGAGACGGCGCCGAAGCTGGCGGAACCCGTCGAAACGGTGGTCGCCGTCGAGTTGAAGGCGAAGCGCTTTCCGTGGGCGATTGCCGCCGGGTTGATGGTCCTGCTGGTGTGCGGACTGGTCGGGCTGGCCGCCTTCCGCAACAGCGGTATCTTCCGCCGCTTGAATGCGACCACCACCCCGCTCCCGCCCTCCCTGCCCAGCCCGGCCCGCGACCCCAAGCCGCAGGTCGTGGCCACCATGCTGTCACCCAACTCCCAGCCCCTGCCGCCCGACCTGAATTCACCGCAGTTGAAGGCCGCCTATGATGCCGCCCAGTTGAACCCCGACGACCCCAACGCACACTTGGCGCTGGCTGTGGCCTACTGGGATGCAGGCCTGCGCCGCCAGGCGCTGGAGGCGCTGACCACGGCTGCCAACCTCGCGCCGATGGACCAGGATTTCCTGTTGGGGGCTGCGAAGGAATTCCACGCGCGGGAGGCCTGGACCGCCGCAAGCGCGATGTACATCCGCCTGATGCGCGCCTATCCCCCGAACGACCCCGCCCCGACCGAGATCATCGACGCCATGCATGAGTCGGTCTACAAGTCGGCCGGGGAGCCCGAGTTCACCCTGTTTCTACAGTTCGAAATGGTCGAGCGCACCGACCAGGCCATGGGCATCATCATGCGCGGACGGTCGGCCCTAACCGTCGGTAAACTCGAAGATGCGCGCAATTACCTGAACCAGGCCAGAGGCATGAAGCCTGACCTGCGCGAGACGGCCCTGCTGGAGGCCGAAATCCTCATCCACGAAAAGCGCATCGACGAAGCGCGCGCCGCTTTGTCGGCCATCGGCGCCGACCAGAACAATCCCGAATGGATCCACATCATGGCCGAAGGCCTGATGAAAACCCTACCCTAGAGAGAGAAACATGCGTACACCTTTTGTTGCTGGAAATTGGAAGATGAACAAGACCGTCGCCGAAGGGCGCGACCTGGTCTTCAAGATGAACATGAAGCTGCGCGAGATCAAGGGCGTGGAAAAAGTGCTGTGCCCGCCTGCGATGTCGCTGCTGGCCGTCTCCGCGCTGCTCGAAGGCACCGACACGGGCCTGGGCGCGCAGAACATGCACTGGGAGGAGAAGGGCGCCTTCACGGGCGAACTCTCGCCTGCCATGATCCGCGAATATTGCCGCTTCGTGATCCTCGGCCACTCGGAGCGCCGCGCCTACTTCGGCGAGACGGACGAGACCGTCAACCGCAAGATGCTGGCCGCGCAGAAAGCCGACCTGACGCCGATCGTGTGCGTGGGCGAGACGCTCGAAGAATACGAATCGCGCCGCACCGCGGAAGTGGTCACGCGCCAGGTGGAAAAGGGCCTGGCCAACCTCGACCCCGCCTTTGCGCCGCGCATGGTGGTGGCCTATGAACCCGTCTGGGCCATCGGCACGGGCAAGGCCTCGAACGGACCTGAGGCCAATGCCGTGGTGGCGGATGTCATCCGCCCGGCGCTGGCGCGCCTGTACGGCACCGAAACGGCGCAGGCCGTGCGCGTGTTGTACGGCGGCTCGGTCACGGCGGCCAACGCGGCCGAGTTCTTCGGCCAGCCCGACATCGACGGGGCGCTCGTCGGCGGCGCCAGCCTCAAGGAAGAGGAATTCGTCGCCATCGTCAAGGCCGCGGCGAAGTAACCCTATACCAAACAGACCCTAAAGGTCTCCAAAACCTTTAGGGTCTTATCTTGCCATGTTCAATTCCTTCGACGGCCTGCTCTGGTTCGCGCTGGCGCTGCTGACCCTGTTGTGGCTCCAGCGCATCCTGCATCATGAAATCCAGGCGATCTTTCTCATCATCACACGACACCCCGCTCTGACGATGGGGTTGTTTTCGGTTCTATTCTTCCCGGGCGTGTTTCTGCACGAGTTGAGTCATTTCCTGATGGCGAAATTGTTGCTGGTGCGCACGGGCGGATTCTCCCTCATCCCCCAACCGATGCCCGACGGGCGCCTGCAGCTCGGCTACGTGGAAACGGCCCAGACCGACGTGGCCCGCGACTCGCTGATCGGCATCGCCCCGCTGCTGACGGGCGGCCTGACCGTGGCGTTGATCGCCATCTTCCGCCTGAACCTGCTCCCGTTATGGGAGCTGCTGTCCAGCGCCCAATTCGACCAGTTCTGGCTGGGACTGTCGCTCGTGCCGCAGGTGCCCGACTTTGCGGTGTGGTTCTACCTGACCTTCGCGGTCAGCTCCACGATGATGCCCTCCCAGTCCGACCGCCACGCCTGGCTGCCGCTGGGACTGTTGATCGTTGGCCTGCTGGCGCTGGCCCTCTTTGCAGGCGCTGGCCCGTGGATGCTGGCCACCGTCACCCCGCCGCTGAACGCCTTCCTGCGCGGCGCGGCGCTGGTCTTCGCCCTGAGTGCGCTGGTGCATGGCGCGCTCTCCCTGCCGCTGTACGGAATCCACCGCCTGCTGACGCGGGTCACGGGGTTGGATGTGAGGTAGGAGAATTCAGGAAGATGTTCATCTCCATCTAAAGATGGTGAGATTGTGCTGGAAGTTATATATCCTCCTATTTTGCGGTAGCTAAAGTTAGTCGTCCTGTTTCATCCAACACAAAATTGGCATCCTGAATCTTTCTACCGTACAAACCCCGCGGAGACGCAGATGAACGCTGAAAAACGCAAACTTTTTCTTGTTTTATCAGCGCCCATCTGCTTTTTCAGCGTCCAAAAATAAAGTGTAAGGCAATCAGGCTTTACCATTAATAATTTCGATTGCCGCTTTTCCTGTCATATGTTCAATCAGAACTTCCGCCACATGGACTGACTTCCATTCACGCTCCATTTCCGCCTGGCCTTCTGTAATGTAGTCGGGGGAATATTTTTCCACAAGGCATTCGAGAGCATATCTTTTCCCGCTGTCCTCTGTGAGAATTCTGGCCGTGCCAAAAACTATTACGCTACGGAAATGAGTGGTAAAGGTTTTCTGTATAACATCATCCGTTTTTATGACGCAAAACGACACCTTGTTGTTTTTTACAAGGCTGTCAATTTTATGCCCCGCTTTGGCGAAGTGAAAAAATAGTTTTCCGTCTTTATAGGCGTAACTCAAGGGAACGGCATAAGGATAATCGTTGTCGCCTGTTACTGCCAGAACTCCCGATGTACAGGATTGCAGGATCTCAATCGATTCCGCTTCGGATAGCAGTTGCTTTTTTCGTCTCATTTCTCTGAACATATTTTTCCTGTTTCGAATGTTTTGCGCGAAGTTGCACCAGCGGCTGGATTTGGCGCACAAAGCCACCCAAGGCGAATCCGCCGTTGGGGATCAACCCCGAAAGTGTGGGCGAATGTCGGCGCTTATCCCGTGGGCGTTGTTGGGCGGTTTCTGTTGTGCAAGACTCTACTTGCTGTTTAGAGCGGATGCACGCTCGTAATTCACGACAATGACGCCATTTGGGGTGACCTGGCTTTCCGTCACCTGGAACGCCATCGGGATCGCGCCATCGGCAAACAGCCGCTTTCCCACGCCCAACGTGATCGGATAAATCATCAGCCAGAATGTATCGATCAAATCATGCTTGAGAAGCGTTTGAATGAGATTCCCGCTTCCCCAAACGTGCAAATCCCGTCCTGGCTGGCGCTTGATTTGGGCGACTTTTTCCGCAATATCTCCGCTTAAAAACACAGACGGCTGCCATTCGCCAGCGGTCAGGGTATTCGAGGCGATGTACTTGGTCGCCGTGTTGACGCCAGGCCATGCCTCCCCATGTTGGGGCCAGTACGGCGCCCAAATGTCGAAGGTTTTACGTCCCAGCAACAGGTCGAACGGCAGGTTCATTTGCCTTCGCAGGGCCGTTCCAAGAACCGCGTCGGAATGGGACGCGATCCACCCGCCATGCGCGAAGCCGCCGCTGGTATCTTCATCTGGCCCGCCTGGGGCTTGTATGACGCCATCCAGGGAGATATGTTCGAGCACAATAACTTTTCTCATGACTGGGTTCCTATTCCTATCTGTTTGCTTTGTTCAAAGCAGGGATGCAACGTCTCAAGTACGATTGTATATCAAAATACGCAAGGCATCCCGCATGTTGCAACGCGACCAAGCCAGCCAACAGCCCATGAACGGAGTCTTTCAACTATTTTCGCCCAATAAGAAAAAGGCCAATGCGCGAAGCGCACCGCGCCCACCCTTGATACTGCGATTTAACAGTGGGCGGCGGCTAATGATTTCACGGAATCTCAAAAATTATTTCTAGATATGCTCGAAACTGATTATTCTCTGCCATTGATATCCTCTGCCATTTTGTCCGTTGTGTAATCGGACGGCTCGGCGGGCGAATCACTTTCACCATGTCCACGCAGGTCGGGAATAATGAGGGTGAAGTTATTTTGAAGGCGTTCGATGTAACCCGCTTCACGCCACATGTGACGGTTATTCCCTCCGCCATGCAATAGCACAAGAGGTTGCCCTGTGCCAATTCGCTCAAAAGCAATTCGTGTGCCTTCTGGAGAGATTGTAAATAATGTGTTCATGGATTGTCAATCATCACTAATAAAAGGCCAAGGATATTCACTAAAACTGTGCCACACGCGTTGGGTTTCGCGCGGAGCGATTGCAACACCTTTTTCAAGCGGAATTGCATCCGCAGCCAGGCGGACTCGTGCCCACTTGAAAGGCACGCGGCAGCCGCTACCTATTACTCAGCGGTTTTCTTTCTCAGTTGCACAACACCCATAAGAGCAAATACAAAAGCACAAAACCATTGCATGGCAAGGACAGTAGAATTATCCGAGATGGTTTTACCTATCGCTCCGATTGCGAACAAAATGGCGAGTAGAAAATATAGTACGCCGTAGTACAAAACTTTTTTCGACATGGTAATTATCTCCTGACTGGTTACCACCTAAAAAACATTTGCGATGACCAAGGCTATCTTTCTGAAACAGCAGGCAACCGAGAGGACTTTCCTCTCCCTACCCGCAGCCACAATGGGATCCATTTTACCTTCGCGCAGAGCGACCTACTACCGCAGAATCTTCTCCAGCGCTTTTCCTTTTGCGAGTTCATCGATCAATTTGTCCAAATAGCGGATCTGTTGCATGAGCGGATCTTCGATCTCTTCCACGCGAACGCCGCACACCACGCCTTTGATCAACGACCTGTTTGGATTCATGGCTGGCGCCTGGGCAAAGAAAGTTTCAAAATCATTTCCCTGTTCGATTTGCTGTTGCAGTCCCGCCTGGGTATAGCCAGTCAGCCAGCAGATGACCTGGTCAACTTCTTCCTGCGTGCGATTTTTACGCTCCGCTTTTTGAACGTAGAGCGGGTAGACATTTGCAAATTTCATTGCATAAATTCGATGGGTAGGCATCGTTCCTCCGGTGGGTCAGGTTCCGATAAGCATGTTATCTTTGGATTTGAAAGAGACGCGGCCTCCGCACAGGCTTGGGGTGTTGGGGGTGGGACAGGTTCTGAGGTTGCTGTGTTGGGCTGCGTTGATATGCAGCGTTAGGTCTTGTCTCATGATCGCCGAACGTGGGGTTCGATCATCCCTGCGATCTTGAGATGCCATTGTACGATGTCTTCCGCGCTTTTGGTATGGATGTGCGGCAACCACCAGCTTGCGTTAAGGCAGGCGTAAACATAGGTAAATGCCAGGATGCGGGACAGGTCGAGGGCAAGTGCATCGGCGAGGATGGCCGCATTTGCCAGCAGGCGGGCTTCGTTGTGGACAAGTTCTGGCATCCCTGGGCCTGGGTTGCATAGGGTGTTGGCGCAGTCGTAGGTGCGCTCGCCGATCAGGCCTTTCGGGTCGAAGGTAAGCCAGCCGCGGGGTGTCTCGCGAATATTACGGTGATGGATATCGCCATGCAAAACCCGCACCTCGCGCTGATCGTCCAGCAGCCGCCGGGCGAGGGAGGCGCTCCGCACATAGATGGAGTCGATACCCGCCTGGCTGTCGGACCCCGCTTTATTGAACAGCGCATCAAACCAGCGCTCGAGCATGACCAAACCAGCGTGTGGGATATTTTGAGGGGCACCATGAAGCTGCTGGATCACCTGGGCAATGATGCGTGTTGCATGTTCATCCCCACCGCGCTGCACCAACGTGACCAGTTCGTCGCCTGCGGCGTATTCCATCAGGTGTGCGCCTTCGTCGTAACGCAGTAAACGCACCGCCCCATGCCCATCGAAGTGCCGCAGCGCCACGGCGCCTCTCTGCTCATCCGTTTCTGATGGAGACAGTAGTTTGAGGATCACGGTCTCGGTTTCGTACGTTACCGTGTAGATATGACTGGTCACGGTCTGCGTGAGAAGCCGGGGCTTCGAAAGATTCCATGCGGTCAGATAGTTCTTCAACTTCCCGTGGTCGCTCGTGTTCATGGCAATTCAACAAACAATCCTGATACCTGCTGCCCAACAATGATCCATTTTCCCTGCGCGCGGAGCGATTGCAGCAGACTCTTCAGGCAGATCTGCCTCCGCAACCTGTTACTCAGCGGTTTTCTTCCTCAGTTGCTCGACACCCATAAGTGCAAATACAATAGCACAAGACCATTGCATGGCAAGGACAGTGGAATTATCCGAGATGGTTTTACCTATCGCTCCGATTGCGAACAAAATGGCGAGTAGAAAATATAGTACGCCGTAGTACAAAACTTTTTTCGACATGGTAATTATCTCCTGACTGGTTGCCACCGAAAAACAACATTTGCGATGACCAAGGCTATCTTTCTGAAACAGCAGGCAACCGAGAGGAGTTTCCTCTCCCTGCCCGCAACTGCAATGGGATCCATTTTACCTTCAAGCGGAGTTGTATCCGCAGCCAGGTTGACTCGCATCCCCTTGAATGGGACGCGGCCTCCCCCGCGCAGGCTCGGGGCGCTGGCGAGGGATGGTTTTTATCGCATGGTACCCCAAAAGGTTAGACCAGCCATCAGGAAGAACACAACCCATTGGGGCACTTGAAACAGCCCAACGCGCTTGATAACTGCAAGGCCTAAAAATGCCGCGCCATAGCCAAAAAATTGGATTGCCAAAAATCTGCCCATCACAACATCTTGGTTAGTGGCAAAAGCCAGAATAAAAAGCATCACTGCCGAAGCGAACAAATGGACTGTGACTATGTAAAAAGCTGCCCTCAATTCCAATGTGGGAATTTGCTTTATTTCTGCGTTTACCAACGGGCGAATAGTTGTTATCTCGCCAGCGATACTGTGAATAAAGGCGGTTATGGTGGTCAGGATGCCCGCGATAAGAAACGGGATGTTCATGGTTGCCCTCCGATTGTGATTAGTTTTCAGCCTGTGTTAACTTGGGGTTTTCTTTTAACGTTTTCCAGGTTGAGATTATGCCCACAAAGTAAACAACTCCCGCCAGTAGCGACGCAAGAGAGAAAATCAAATCTTGAGGCGGAGTCGACTTTGGCGAGTTAACCATCCACACAATTTGAGGGATGACGCCAATTCCGCGTAATGTATAAATGCTTGCAATGACAACCAGACCAATTGGGAGAAGTGGCAGACGGCGAATTAGTCCAGCTCCTGAAAACGCATACAATCCCCAGACAGCAAATATGACCGCAATGAAAAGCGTTGCCAATGCAGGCAAAACAGAACCAGAAGCAGCCATTTGAGCCATTTCTTCACCAGCTCCGAAATATCTATAAGCAGGTGCGCCGCCAAAAATGATGGCAATATGCAGTATTGCTATCGCAATGCTGAAAACGCCGCCAAGTAAAAACCAATGCTTACCTTGAATTTGCATCTGATCGTCTCCTGAAATGTAGCCAGCGGGTAAGCAAGAGGACTTTCCTCTCGCACCCCGCCGCTGTAATGGGATCAATTTTACCTTCGCGCGGAGTGATTACAGCCGCCCTTTCAAGCAGAGTTGCATCCACCGCCAGGTTGACTCGCATCCCCTTGAAAGGGACGCGACCTCCGCCGCACAGGTTCGGGGCGCTCAGGGGGGGGGCGGTTTCTTGGGACGCTATGTTGGGTAGTTTTTGACCTAAGAGCCGCCTTTGCGGTTTGGAGACTCTGACTCAATCCTTGGGGTTTCTTTCAATCTGCCTTTTATTTGAATTGCATCGAACGATCACATTGCCAATCCTCGTCCACTTTTTCACATTGAATTTCTGTCTGTTTCTCTTTCCATTCCCCTCTTATCTTAAGATCAACTGTAATAAGTACTGTCGCGAAAGTATCGTCATTGTGGATGGTTTGAAAGTTTTCATCCCTATACGGAGCTCTAATATTGACGGCCCACTCTGAAAAATTTCTTTTTGCCGCCGCTTCGGGTCCATCCATTGTTGAGCACCGACTACTAAAAGTCACCAGGAGTAAAGAAACCGCGAGTATTCTCCAAGTTCGTTTCATAGCTTTACCTCTTTAGAGTCTATCAAACCAACTTATTCCCATCGTGAAGAAGGAACCAGCGGGTAAGCGAGAGGAACTTCCTCTCCGCAATGGGATCAATTTTACCTGCGCGCGGAGCAATTATAATTCTTTCAAGCGGAGTTGCATCCGCAGCCAGGTGGACTTGCATCCCCTTGAAAGAGACGCGGCATCCGCGCAGGCTCGGGGCGCTCCAGATGGGACGGTTTCTGTGGGCGCTTTGTTCGGCGGCGCTTACTCGCCAACCAGCAGTTCCGAGAAGAACGGTAACATATGCTCGAGAACGCGTTTGCCTAAACTTGACTGATGGTTTCCATTATGGACAGCCATCTCATGCGGTATCCCGGCGGCGGTCAACTGTTTGTCGAAGTAAATACAGCCTTGAGGGATCCATGCAAATTCATCGTTCGTGCCATAGTCCACAGTGATGCCCTTCAGCCTCAGAAAATTGTCCTTGTATTGGTCAATTTCCTCAGGGATACCGCCAAAGCCGCTATTCCATCGCTTCCATACCATCTCGTCGCGCACAAGGTTGCCATTGGTCTCGCTGTAAGGATAATCAAAGTAAAAAGGTGGCTTTTGGGGGTCTGGCGCGAAGGCTAATCCATACGCTACAGTGAAGTTATCTCGCATGGACAGCATGGATGTCAGTTGCTGATCTTCGGGTTTTGCCAGAATGGTTTTCTGCGCATCAAGAAAACTACGGATGATCTCCTCACTTTGAAACATCTGCGAGTTGGCCAGTCCGTTTTCATCGAACAGGCCTGGGCTCAGACTGTAGACGGCTCCGAACACATCGGGATGAAGCATGGCAAGGTTGAGCGCACCGAACCCACCCATGGAATGTCCGCTGATGCCGCGTGACCCGGCCTGGGCGATGGTGCGATAGTGGCTGTCCACGTACCCCACAACTTCCCGCACCACGAAATCCTCCCAGTTGCCGGTTGCGGGGGAATTAACGTAAAAGCTTCCTCCTAATAGGTTATTGCCCGGCACGACCACAATGATCATCTCCTGTATCGTACCTGCCTGGAATAAGGCAGCTATATCCCGGAATGTTACTCCCATCGTCCGATCTTCAAAGCCGGGCAGGAAATACACTACTGGATAGCGTTCAGTGGAAGTGTCATAAGTGGGTGGCAGGTACACATCGATAGTGCGCTCAGTTTTCTCCCCGATCAAGTTCTTGGCAAGCGCGGCAAATTCAATCTTCACTGTGCTGAAAGACACTGTTGGCATGGTTGCTGTTGGTTGAGGTGTGGGTGACGGTGTGGGTATGGGCGGCAACGTGGGCGTTGGCGTCGGGCTAGGCAGAGATCCAGCCCTACAGCCGGACAACCACAAAACAAGGGCAACCATCCAAATGATGACAACTATCTTATTCCGTTTGGTATCCATACTTTTCCTTTCGCTATCACGGGGCATACCCGGCGGCTACTCTGGTGAATCGCACAACTTTTATGAGGGTGTTCAGTTGCCATTGCGGTAGAGCTGCCAGTTACTCGACAGACCCTGCACAAACCTGCGCGCGGAGCGATTACAGCCGCCCTTTCAAGCGAAGTTGCATCCGCAGCCAGGTTGACTCGCGCCCCCTTGAAAGGGACGCGACCTCCGCCGCACAGGCTCGGGGCGCTGGGAATGGGATGGTTACGGTGGACACTGTGTTGGTGGGTGGTATTTATTGTGCAAGACTTGCATCCTGAAAAATGACACAACGCAACTCAGCAAGATGGACTATTCCAGCAAGAATTTTAGCATCTCCTCATAAACCAATTCCTCCTGTGCTATGAAACAATAATGATGTCCATCGGGGATCGTTACAATTTTTGCGTGAGGAAATCGGGTATGAAACTCTGTAATTAGAGTCAAGTAAAAGGGATTTCTTACGTGAAGATAGAATTGAGCAAACGAGGCTTTTTGTTCTTCGGTATAGAGGTCTAATTGTTTGGGTGTCCCCAGCGCGTAAAAGCTGAGGATTGGTATTCTGGCATCTACTTTTTGGGGGATGTATCCATGAAACAGATTTTCAAACATCATGCCTGCAACGGATTCGGGCATTCTTTCGATGAAGATCCCAGCCTCGTTTACTTTTACTTCGTGGGACATTTCCACGTCCCAAAGCTCACTCCATATGTCAGCGACGGAGGGAGAATTCCTTTTCGTGTCGGCAAGATACTCTTCAAACGTGTGTGGGGTACTTTCTTCTCTTTTTATTTCTATTTTTCTAAGCGGATTTTGTCTATGAATTTCTTGAAGTCCTCTTCGATCATCCAGCGCATCCAAATAGATCATTTTCTCGACCTTATTTGGATACGTCGCGGCAAAATGGGTAAGTTCGACTCCTGCAAGCGAGTGACCAGCGAGACTGGCTTTTTCAATCTTCAAATGATCCATGAACTGACGAATATCTTCTGTGAGCGTATCTGCGTCGTAGCCCGTTTCAGGACAATCGGAATCGCCGTGTCCGCGACGGGTGAGGGCAAGGACGCGAAACCTGTCATTAAAGCGCGGCGCTAACTTGTCGAAGATGTAGGCGGAGGCCCCCATGCCCGTGAGAAAAATCAACGTTGGACCTTTTCCGCCCCAATCAAGATAATGTAGACGTATTCCGTTGACAGTTACAAAGTTACTTTTGTGATTTGAATGATTCAATGATCCATCCTTCTTAAGTCTGCTTTGCCAGGATTGTAGATGATGGAGTGCCAGCGGGTAAGCGAGAGGACTTTCCTCTCGCACCCCGCCGCTGTAATGGGATCCATTTTACCTTCGCGCGGAGCGATTGCAGCACCTCTTTCAAGCGGAGTTGCATCCACCGCCAGGTTGACTCGCATCCCCTTGAATGGGACGCGGCAGCCGCACAGGCTCGGGGTGCTGGGTGGGACGGTTTCTGTGGGCGCTGTGTTAGGTGTTTGTAATTTGCATAAGATTCCCTAGGCACAGACATGGCTAAGGATTTCGTCCACGACGCTGACAAGCGGCTGTGTTGCATCTATGACGATGCCGCCGCTGGGTATGTCTTCTTTCGTCCGATGCAATCGCGCCACGAGTTCCTTTTCCTCTGGCTTTCCGCCAAAGTCAGTTGGATCTTGCGCCACGCGCTCATCAAGCCGCCGATACAATGTCTCAAGGTCGTCTACCTCAAGAATAAAAACGTTATCCAATAAATCTATGAATTTTGAAAAATTCCTCGAACCACCGCAGAAGAAAGAGATTGCTATGCTGTGATCAGCGATCACGGATTTAACTTTGTCTATGTCCCAAAGGTGATGTTCCTGTTGCCATATGGCCTTGTCCCTTTCGCTTTCATGGACAGGTTCATTTACTGGTTCCCCTGTCTTTGGATTGCCCCAATATCTCAACTCACGATCACCGTGGAGGACGTGATAACCGCGCCGCTGCAATTCTTCAGCCACCGACGTTTTGCCCGTGCCAGAGCCTCCCTCAATAAGATAATTTCTCTTACCCATTGTCCTTACCTTTTTGGTGTGTGTGTTGGATGATTTGACATATTTGTGCCTCTTCCAATCATCCATTCTCAAATTTCTGATAGCGTGTTCACATTCATTTTAGCGAAAGGCTGGAATGTACCTACGGTTTGTTCGACGCAATGATGTACAGATATGGACTTCCGATGAATTTCGCTAAACAGAAGGTAAGCGAGAGGACTTTCCTCTCCCTCCCCGCCTCCGCAATGGGATCCATTTTACCTTCGCGCGGAGCGATTGCAGCACCTCTGTCAAGCGGAGTTGCATCCGCAGCCAGGTTGACTCGCACCCCCTTGAAAGAGACGCGGCAGCCGTAATGGGATCCATTTTAACTTCGCACGGAGCGGTTACAGCAGTCCTTTCAAAAAGTAGCCGATCCAGTCTAGTCCTGTCCAGCCATGTAACTCAATTTCCACACGCCAGAGAAGCGCGGAGATAATTCCTATGGTGGTAAGCAGTGTGAATTTTCTTTTTATCATTCCCTACCTTGCTCTTTTTTCTCAAAGAGGTGGTAATACACTCTCCGAATCCACTGAACCAGTTGGATGATTCCAAAACCCATGAGCCCGCCCCATAATAGTGTGCCAATATAAGATGGGAATAACATACTGGGCGCTGTCAGGATAAAGGCTATATCGAACCACCACGGCTTGATTTCACCGCGATAGCCCCAGGCTTCCAACGCAAACCACCAGCAGAACACGGTATAGACCAGCGCAGAGAAAGGCACAAGCACCCAGTAATACCACTGCGGCAATACACTCTTCTTATTTTTAGGATTCATCTACATTTCCTTTTTCAAAGTTGTGCCCACATTATCACAACATAATGCAAACCCATGCTCCATATACTGCAATGCGGACACTTTTTATTGGGCACATTTACTTCCTTGCAAGCTATTACTTTATTACTTAGTGGTTCAGCTGGCGCCCAACGGCTAGACATTGACCTGCGTGTGGGCGGAGCGTTGATTCTGCTTGGAAACGAAAAAACGAAGCCACGCTGCGCAAAATGCTTGCCGTAGGTGTTACCAAAAAACACACTGCCTGCCCTGCGACTGTAGGGAGTGCCGAAGGGTCAGGTGTGTGCTTTGTTGGGCGGCCTGCTTGCTTCTCAAGACTGCCTTCGGAAAGAGCAGCCGAGTGCGAGTATGATTCCGATTACTCCTCTCGTGATTATACCTATGCCAGTTACCGCAACGATAAAAAAGAACATGAAATAAGCTGGCGCGATGGAGAGTAACATAACCAGGTGAAGAATAAATTGACCGTCCAGCACGGGTATGGTTGGTTGCCCACCGCGCGGATTGAAAAAGAAATACCACAAGAGGCCAAGGCTCCCCAATGCCAATACGCCTAGTCCATCGAGGATTGTGGTAAAGCCGACAAGGAAAGCCAGTCTGTTTTCGCGTGGCGCAAGTTCTGAGTGGTGATCGGTGTATACCTTCTCTAGAAAATACTGTGCCTGCTTCCAGTCCCAGTTCGCGCGCTTACAGAGTGCTGAAATGATATTGTCTCGGAGATGTTGGCGTTTGAGCTCCTCCAAGACGAACAATTCGAGTTCTTGGACTTCAATACTCGATAGTGGTTGAGTCTGGGATTCCATCATTGAAGTGCTCACTGCTCACAAAATGGTGTAAGGTTTGATACCGGCTGCCCAACGGCTTGACATTGACCTGCGTGTGGGCCTGTCTCGACAGGGTTTCGACACGGTGAGCCGCGAAGCGGCTCGAAACCACGCTTCGTAAAATGCTGGACATCTTTCAGACCAATGTCCCGTCCACCTTTCGCACTGGGATTTATGGTAATGGAAGTGTCCCATTTTCCCATAACGTTTCAAATATACGTTCAAAACCCTTGAACATATCAGTACCTTTTTCCATCACCGTAAGTTGAGTATCATGTCCTTCTTTATTGCTCAAGTAATAAGAGATAAACGCTAATTCATCAACAATAAAAATTCTCAATATGGGTTTCGAGTCGTAATATCTCAACTCAATACTACTTTTTCTCTCCAAAATTTTTCGAGTATTGGAAGTTATAGTTTGACTAACTGCGCCGAGCGGAAAATCCCGCTTATCAAAATTATTCAACTCTTTATTTCGATTTTCCGCTTCTCTTGAAGTCGGATTTAATAACAAGATTTTTACTTTGATATGTTCTGTGATGGAGCGATTTATCAAAATCTCTAATATTTTTCCCCTTTCATCATCTGTAATGGGACCACCACCAACTGTTATTATTCTTACATCAGATGCTGTTTCTAGTTTCTTAATTAAAAACGGTTTGGCTTTATCGTAGGAATCGTAAACCGCAATTAACTTTGATTTTTTCAAGACGAATAGTGGTTGGATAACAAATTTCCATCCAAGATAATAGACAGAAATTGTCCCTAGAAATATTGCTGTTATCCAATAAACGTTAAACTTTTCAGTAATTAACGCCCAAGCCAAATTTGTGACTATGCCAACAACAAACCCAATTATTAGTTCTTTTGAAGTTACTTTTTCAGACATATAGACCCTTTATTTGATGATTTTTGACTTAAGCATTAAGGTAGTGGCAGGCAAGGGAGCGGACATCGCTCTCCCTCCCCATTTTCGCAATGGGACAATTTTACCTGCGCGCGGAGCGATTATAGCCCTTTCAAGCGGAGTTGCATCCACAGCCAGGTGGCCTCGCATCCCCTTGAAAGGGACGCGGCAGCCACACAGGCTCGGGGCGGAACGCAATACTTTTCTAGCTCTTTGGGAGATCCATTTTCTCCAGTAATGCATTTACCTGCGCTATTCCATAAAACGATTTTCCGATCACGACTCTCTCGCCCATTACCAACCAGAAGGTGTAACGAACTCGATTACGCAGATTGTTTTCCGAATTATAGGTTATGGTGCGTTGTTTATCTAATCCATTCAACAAATATACATTTTTCTTGAACCAAGCGCCAGGCATGATGAGTGCGTTTTCTGTAAGAGTGACAGTAAATCTCTCAAACATTTTTCTTTCATCATATGCCCAGAGCAATAAGCCGCCCAGCAGAAAACCGCTAATACTTCCCGTCATGCCAGAAAATCCTCGTAACGCATCTCTGTCTATAAAGATACTCACCAAGGATGTCAATGCCATGATGAACAGCACAAATACCGTCTGGGACAAAAGATAATTGCGTCTAGAAGGTTTCAATGTGAGCAAAGGTTGCATGACATGACCTTTTTTATTTTTGATTTACAACTGCCAGCAGGCAACCAAGAGGAGTTTCCTCTCCCTGCCCGCAGCTGCAATGGGATTAATTTTACCTTCGCGCGGAGCGATTACAGCACCTCTTTCAAGCGGATTTGCATCCACAGCCAGGTGGACTCGCATCCCCTTGAAAGAGACGCGGCTTTTGGCAGTTATTGTAAAAGCGTTGTCCTATGGATAAACTCCAAAATAATCCAACGGACACGTCGTTGGGCTTCCATTTTGAACACCACCCAGGCAGGCAACGAGAGTTTGCCAAGCCATTGAGGTTGCCCAAAGCGGCCCAACTCCAACTGCTTCGCAAGACAAATCATTCGTGCCATCAGAGAAAGTTACGGTAGCATAATGAATAAAAGCCACTCCCGATTCTTGAGTCGTGGTCTGCTGATGTTCCCAAACCCCATAGCCTTTTGTGTCCATCGCCGTTTTTCGACATGTACCGTAATCAGAAGGGGAGAAATTGATCGTTGTTACGATAGCGATTAGGAGAACTGTATTAAGCAATGTGCTGATTATGGGAGGTATCGTCCAATAGATGGGATATGTTTTTAGATTGTGTCCAATCCCTAATAGCCCAAAAACCACACCAGCACAAAGCAATACAGGGGATAGAAAAACTATTTCAGGGGAACGTAAGGAAAGGAAAAGATACAAGACCCACCAAGCAAGCAAGGCAGGCAGGGCAAAAAATGAAAAGTAGGTGAAGTTCACCCTCTTTCTTTTGATAGGAGTGATTTCTTCTTTACTCATATAGTACTTCTCTAGTTTGCATATCAGGTTGCCCAACAGACTTGACATTGACCTGCGTGTAGTCAGATGTGGACTCTGCTTGGGGGCAGAAAAAACTTGAGAATTTATCCTGCCTGCAGCCGCAATGGGACTAATTTTACCTTCGCGCGGAGCGATTAAAGCAACTCTTTCAAGCGGAGTTGCATCCACAGCCAGGTGGACTCGCATCCCCTTGAAAGGGACGCGGCAGCCGCACAGGCTCGGGGCGCTTTGGGCGGCGGAGTTGTCCAACCAGAATAAGACTTTGGCGCGAAAAGAGCCTGCTGCCACAGCACCCCTGCCCAACCCTGACACTGCAATTTAGCGGTGGGCGGTATTCTTTATTCCAAAAGCCACTTCTCAGCTTTTTCTCTTTCTTGAAATATTTGGAACATAAATCCCTGGTTTCTAAATACTGTCTCTAAGAAACGGAAATGTTTAATTTGGTCAGGTTTTATTATTTCTGCAATTCTTATTCTAAGTATCGCTCCAATTATTTTCATTACTCTTGGTCTTTCATATATATCCAGGATATCTCCTTGAATAGATTCAATATTTCTGTGATCAATCAATGCCTTGTTAATTCGATTTTGACGCATGACCTCTGTTATTGCCTTTGCCATGCCCAATGAGCCATCTTTATCAGCAATTCCATTTGTTATCACTTCGATATATTCCGGGTTATTACGAATTATTATTTTCCAATCCATGGAAAGTTACCTCCTTTCTGATGATATTTTTACTGCCAACGATTTGTGCAGCGGACAGTGAGGTGTGTCTCGACACTCCCTGCGGTCGCGACAACCAGATATAGACTCGGCTTGGAAGCAGGGCTGGTTCGCTTTACGCTGTCTTTCCAACCAAAATTCACCTTGACACTGCGATTTATCGGTGGGCGGCGGTTGTTAACTTACATACTCTTTGATAACTTGCCCAATACGCATGAGGGCTTCTTTGCTTTCGGGCATGAGGTCACCAAATGCCTGAAAATCATGGTTCATATGCCGCCATACATCTAACTTGATATTTGCTCCTTGCGTCTGTGCTTTGTCATAGAAGGATTGAATCATGTCATATAGAATCTCAGCGTCACCTGCTTGAATGTAAATTGGTGGCAAGCCCCGTAAATCCGCATTAATTGGAGAAACAATCGGATTGCGCGGGTCAGTATTCTTGCATAGCCATTCAGCCCATTTAAGCGTCATTCGTTTCTCTACCCAATCAAACGGTTCATTCTCCTTTAGGCTATTTCCTGAGTTTTCAAAATCTGTCCAAGGGGCAATACAAATTCCTAGTGCGGGTAAAGGCAATTTTGAATCTCTTAATGTAAGCAAGAGTGCAAGTGTCAGATTTCCGCCCGCTGAGTCGCCGATGACTACCAACCTTTCTGGCTTAATACCTGTTTCTAGTAACCATTGATAGGCGGCAAGCGCGTCATCTAATTGCGCTGGAAATGGATGCTCTGGAATAAGACGATAATCCAACGCAAAAGTTTGAGATCCAGCCGCTAAAGTAACCAGAGCAATCAAGTTCTCGTGCGCTTTTGAGTAATAAGCATATCCGCCACCATGCAGATATAAAACCGTAACGCCATTTGTTTCATGTTTGAGGTGATACCAATGCCCTTTCACAGGCTCATTTACAGATTCAATTTTTATCTTAGCAGTAGCAGGTGAAGTGAAAACCAATGAGTTTTCATATTCACGCCCTTCTGCGTGATTGGGCATATCAAATGCGGTTACTGTCTGGTGCTTGATGAAGTGAATAGACGCTTCAAAAGCCCAACTCCAATTAGGTAGTAGCGATCCCCGTATTAACCTACGGATTGAAACATATAGCAATGACCAATACAAAGCAAGCAGGCTTCGTAGTCGGTAACTCCATTTTCCATGTAATTGAAATAACATTTGATTACATTCCCTTTCGCTTCATTTTAGGGCGTTTTGTAAAACAGATTTTGTCCTATCAATGTTTGAAAACAACTTTAACCAACAACACAACAATAGGTATGAGCAAGTTTCCAAAAATCAAAATACCATACATCCCCCCAATTTGCGCTTGTGAGTTTTTTTCTAGAACGGCTTGCGAAGGATTCTTGGGATTGTAACAGACAGTAACCACTGATCCTCTAGGGTAGCGCGCCACAACTTTTTCAGCATTTATCTTATCTGAAACAGTCAGGATGCTTGGAGAAATGCTGCCTTCCTTATAAGTTTTTCCATCAACATCATAAGTATAAGCAATAAAAGGGGTTGCATTAGTCTTATCGGTAGAACTCTCGTAAGATACCCTGGAAGTCGTAACTTTCCCTGGTACAGATGGCCAATTTTTGACTGCATTGGACGCGATTCGTAAATAAATGATTATTCCAAACATGAATAGGCTGAACAGAATCATCCAAAGAATAGCCTGTTGGAAATATGAAATGAGGTCAGTAGTCATAATGTTTCCTTCAATCATTTAGTAAATACCATTTTTTACTGAGAGCAAATTTTCACACTAAAATGAATTTCCTGCTATTGTTCGTCTATGACTTTGCCATATGAACATTTGGTTTTTGAAATGCAACTTATTGATTGTGACTCTTAAATTAATCAATTATCTTTTTTGTTTTTCTGTAACCAATCGGGAATCTCGAGTTTATTTCCTACGGTTCGCCTTCCAATAAAATCGCTAAAAGCCATTTGTAACCCTGCGCCTGCTATTGTCCCCATTGGTATAAAAATCGAACCCCAGCCAATTTCTCCTCCATGTACAAACAGAGCAATGGAAACAACCGTTATCGCAGCGATAATAGTTCCTATGAGCGCACCTTGCCATGCTGTTCCAACAAGGATACCTAATAATATGCCCACTGAAATCCAGCCAATTGTCACTGTTGGCGAAATGGACTTTGGAGTATCTGGAAGAAAGAAAAAGTAGGCAGTTAACAAAACGGGGAAAATCACACCCCCAATCAATGCCTTTTTTGTTGGCTTGCATTTCTTGGTTATTCCGATACCCAAATAACCAACTACAACTACATTGAGAATTTTTTCAAAGACGCCTAACTGCGGGAATAAATTTTGTGTTCGCTCTAAAACAACGATGAGACTAAATACGACTCCTAATACACCGCCAAAGATGACCCATAGTTTACTAGAAAGGCTGTGCTTTTCTATAAGCGACTCTCTGGATTGAATCATGGAGATAATCCTTTCTTTTTGTGCGGAGCAAGCGCCCAACGGCTTGACATTGACCTGCGTGTGCCCAGGCATGGACTCTGCTTGGGAGCAGAAAAAACTTGAAAATTTATCCTGCCCGCAGCCGCAATGGGATTAATTTTACCTTCGCGCGGAGCGATTGCAGCCCCTCTTTCAAGCGGAGTTGCATCCACAGCCAGGTTGAGTTGTGGTATTTAACATGCAAAATTGTTTTCTCCAAATGATTTGAATGGCAAAAATTGGAAATCCACTAATTTTGATTTTTCATAGGGTCATGGTCATCGGAAAAATCTCGGGTAGCTTTTTCTTTTGCTTCATCATTGGAATACCCTCTCTCCTCATAATATGCTGTCATTCCCTTTATATACTGAGGGCGGAAATACATATTAAGGGGGGAATTACGATCATAATATGGGTTAATTGCTTGCGATGGTTCAGAATATTTTATAGTAGGTGTCACCTGAGTCTTGCGTAATTCTCGGCTCAGGGCATGTTGCCTGCAATCTTCCCACATTTTGTCATATTCTTGTTGGGCTTTTTGACTCGCTTTTTCAAACGTAAGGTTTTTTTGGATATACCAATATGTTCTATACCTCATCCAATCATCATGATTTGGTATTTTCTTTTCATCAAGTGAGAATCCTTCGGAATGAAAATATTTTTTCCAGAAATTTATGTTTTCTTGAGTTTCTTGAATCTCAAGCTGGTGTTTAATGTCATTCTGCTTTTTTATATATATTTTTATAATAGACTTAACAATAGAAGTTAACGCACCTATCCACAGAAAATAATATCCTAACGATTCGCCAACCCATAATAGTGCCAGCCCAAAGAAAACAGAAGCAAGGGTTATATCTATAAAAATGTAAACTATGCTTGATATTAAGAAAACGAGAGCCATTTTTCTTTTCCTTGGTGTCCGAGTATTGGCTATGAAAATAGAGGTTAAGCGAGAGGACTTTCCTCTCCCTCCCCATAGCCGCAATGGGACTAATTTTACCTTCGCGCGGAGCGATTACAGCCCCTCTTTCAAGCGGAGTTGCATCCGCAGCCAGGTGGACTCGCATCCCCTTGAAAGGGACGCGGCAGCCGCACAGACTCGGGGCGATTTATCCGTGGGCGCATTTAATAGGAAACATTTTTGCCACCAATGGATGTTATTCTTCCCCATTGGTCGCAATGAACTTCCTCATCTCCAACAAAACTTATTTGTCCATGCCTGTCATAATGAACTTCTTTATTGCCGATAAATGTTATTTTTCCCCATTTGTCGTAATGAACTTCATCATTACCAATAAAAGTCATTTGTCCAAAGTTATTACTGTGAACTTCATCGTTACCTACAAAACTTGGTACCGGTTTGTCATCATTATCTGTATCACTTGAGTTATCTGTTGGATATGTTGTTTCGCTCGCTGTTGTATATACGGGAGATGTTCTTTCACCTTTTGACGCACCTGACAAGCCTGCTAAAATCGCTAACCCCATAATTACCATAAAAATAAGCCCTACAAATGACCCAAATGGCAAATTAGTCACACTATGTATGATTTGAACTGGATTAAAGTTGTTGGATGGCACAGGAACCGTATTCGGGATATCAGTCGAGACCAAAATTGGAGTGGGGTTATTAACGGCTGCTGAACGATTTCCGAAAATTGCAAAAATTAAAGCAATAATGGCAGCGCCAGCCACTCCAATTAGCAAAATTGGTAACACAACCTTGATAATGAATTTAACTACTACTTTAAGAATTTGCACAATTATATAAATCAGAAGAATAGTTACAATAATTATCGAAATAATTTGGATAAGACTTAATGATTTGATAAATTCCATTCTCATGCTCACTTTCTTGCAAAATTGCTGAAATAATACATTGAAATCAAGCGCCCAACGGCTTGACGTTGACCTGGGTGTAGGCGGGCGTGGACTCTGCTTGAGAGCAGAAAAAACTTGAGAATTTATCCTGCCCGCCTCCGCAATGGGATCAATTTTACCTTCGCGCGGAGCGGTTGCAGCACCTCTTTCAAGCGGAGTTGCATCCGCAGCCAGGTGGACTCGCATCCCCTTGAAAGGGACGCGACAGCCGCACAGGCTCGGGGGTGCTCCAGATGGGATGGTTTCTGAGGTGCTGTGTTAGGCGCTATTTGGGTTGTAATGGTGTTGATTGAGTAACCAAACCATCATTCCTCCCGTGCTTCCTCCTCCTAAAACTCCAAAGATTAAGCCCAAAACCCAAAAGCCTGTACCTATACTCACGCCATAACTCTCGAGTAAAAGACCGATAGCCCATGCTATTCCCCAGCCTAAAGCGCAAAAGATTATCCATATTTTTGAATTAGCTATCTGTTGCCGAAGTATCAGCCATTGACCTGTACCAGCGATGAGTCCGTATATAACGCCTGTGTACCAACTTTCTATCACGAAAGCACCATCCTCTATGCCAGCTACAGTAAAGCCTATAACACTAGCTAACACCCACCAACCAGAATTGGAAATTTTTCTGTATAACAATATCCATTGCCCTAATCCTATTGCTAACCCCATAATTACGAACGGAAAGAAGTCAAGGTTCAGGATAGACAATACTGATAAGCCAATAACTACCCCAGTTAGTGAAGCAATTGTCCAAAAAGGCAAAAATAACCAGCTTACCTTGCGTTGAGATTGTACGTTGAAATCGGCTTCCTTATTCTTTTTCTCAGCCACCTGTAGACGCGAGACGCTATCTTTTAGATAAGTAGTTTCCAATGTTTCTGATAAATCATTTGAAACCGGTCGTGTAAGCGCGCATCCAAGTGAATTAGCCCGTAAACGCAGAGATTGAATCAACCGCTCGTAAGCTGCCTCCCTTTGGCTGGTTGGGAAATAATCCACCCATTGCCAAAAACGCAAACGACGCGGAACCTGACAATCATCTAACTTCAAAGGAATAATAAAAATAGTACCCTCAGGCTTTTCTAGCGCAATGTCAAGCGCATATCGTAGTTCTTTCTGGACATATCCCTCTTTGCTGACAGATTTGTTAGAGAGACACACAATTACAACATCTGCATTTGCAACAGCTTTTTCAATTTCAACTTCCCACTCTTGTCCGGGTAAGAGATTCTTTTCATCTAGCCAGACAGTAAAACCGTCTCCGATGAGGGACTGATATAACTCGCGGGTTATTGACTTGTCTTCTGAAGCATGGCAGAGAAAAACGTGCAAATACCGTTTTGTCGTATCCGTCATCTTATCTCCTTGTAAATTCTCTTAAACGAAAAATTATTGCTCGAAGCGCCTAACGGTTTACGGCTTGTCCTGTGTGCTCTTCACGGGATACCTGCATGTGGGCGGGCGTGGACTCTGCTTGAGTACAGAAAAAATCGAAGCCAGAAAAATGCTTGACATAGCCAGTCACCCGACTGCAACGCCGAAGAGACTGCTATCTGGTAGCCTGACCCTTACCAGAACTGGACTTTCACCAGCGAGCAGACGATGATTTATCAGGACACACCACGCTTTGTTAGGCTGCGGCCTTAAAATTTTTTACCCTGTCGAAGAAAGAATCTACGACAAGTTTATCTTTGTTGTTGATAAATTCAATGTTTATACTTAAATCATCACCTGTATTTGATGATAAAAGATAGTTTACTGCGCTCTCGGTTTGAACATTTATAAAAAGTTTATCAATATCTTTGTACGATATGAAGTGTACATTTCTGTTTTTTGGATCAACAACAATAACTTTATTTGTTGTTGCAATCAATGATGTAAATGGTGATAGCAAGTGAATTCTATTAAACCAAACGCCTGTAATGCGACTTCCTTTAATATCAGCATAAGTCACGAACAATAAAGTTTTGTCTGTAATTTCAGACTCAATTGATGAGTATCTTAATGCGTTTTGTGTGTTTTGCCCTATTTTTTCATACCATCCAATTTTGCTAAACTTTGACTTCCACTCAGCCAGTTCATTATCTTGAAATTCAACTTTTCTTGAAGGGTTGCCTATTTTGGGCATAGGCTTAAGGTTTGAATAGATACTTTTTCCAGTACTTTTCAATAACGAGTCGTAAAGTTCAAACAAGTCCGTCATACCATCAATAGTTATAAAATATGGAACTTTCTCCCAAGGAATTTCTTTTCCTGTGCTTACAGCCATCTTAGCAATTGAGTCTAATAACCGCTTTTGAAATTTTCGAATCGAATCTTCCAAATCTTTTTGAAGCGACGGGACGTCTTGACCTATAAATACATAGCCTGCGATAAGAGCACTTGTGCCGATAATATGACAATGTGAACGCATGTCATCTTGTCCATAATGAGCAAGACGTATCTCTGCTTTCTCAAGGCTTACTTGCAGAGGTAATAGTCCACCTGTGATTAATCTTTCGGCTAGTATTGGAGTGATTTCTGATGATTGAATTAGGTTGATTAATTTTCCAAGTGCAGTAATATGTGCTTGAAGATCTTGCACAACATCAATGATGCTTTGCTCTTGAATTTCTTTCTTAATATCTGAGGAGGCTGCATCTAATAAGTTTGAAAGTTGTCCTGTGGAATCTGAAATTACCTTTTCCAAAAACTCTTTGTCAAAAATATGCTTATTTGCGACATCTTTTGCCTTGGAAACAAATATGGGCAATACCTGTCCTGCGGATTGAACAGCGGCAACCATCAGTGGAATGAAAATTGCTACATCCATCATATATTCTTCCTGCTTCAGAGTATGAAAATGATTATCAAATAAATCTAATCTTGCTTATTACGTCGAGCAGGCTAACGGTTTGATGTTGACCCGCATGTGCCCAGGCGTGGACTCTGCTTGGGAGCAGGAAAAACTCGAATTCAGAAAATTGCTTGGGATGTGCGCAGAATCCCCAGCGTTGGGTGCGCGCTTTGTTAGGTGGCGGTTTTGGCTCTCATGATTTTTTGTCTTTGAATTCATAATAATAAGGCGGTTTTTCATCAACACATTCGTAGTAAGTTGCTTCAAACGGTAATCCTTTATGTCTGAATTTGCAAAAGAAATGTGGAAAGTTATGACGATCATCTCCTTTCAAATCATAATCTACAATATCTGAAAAATTTATTTGCCCAACTCGATAGGCATTGATTTTTTCTAGATATTGACCTTTTGCATTTTTGCTAAAGTCCCATTTGTTATCGTTATAAATCACTAATTCATCTATTCCATAAATAAATTCTATACCGTCATGATATATGCTTTTAATTTCTGCTGCAAACCATGAATATTCGCCAAATTTATCTGGGTTATTTGAGTTTGGATATTGCTTGCCATCAAATGCACGAAGGAGCATTTTGGAATTTCTTTTTCTGTTTTCAGGAAAATAATTCAGCCAATCGCTAAAATCGTTCTCTATTCTTCGTTTAAGATTCAGGTTTCTTTGCAATTCATCTTCTCTGGAAACGGCACCTTTTTTCTCTAGTAATTCAGTCCAGCCTTTTACTTTTCCGCCCGCATCAAGAACCCAATTAAATGCTATGCCTGATAACATCAAAAGCCCGCCAGGAATGGCAAGCCACTCTGGAAATGATTTTATGCTCACGACAACTAGAATTATAGTAATGCCTGAAACAATGAGTAAGACTTTGATAGTTTTCATAAATTCTATATGTAAAGCCACCTAATTATGTATTAGACAGAATGGTTACTATATGTAGTAACCACCCCATAACAGATTACTACATATAGGTACCTCGCAATGGCAGCAAGCTGGGATCGGCAACAAAGAAGACAGACGGCGAAGGAACATATCTCTCCACATTTACGCGCAGGGAAACAAATGGCGCATTAGGATCGGCTTTCCTTTTGAATGGGACATCATCTTACATATCCCATCCTGATCGAAGTCCATTATACGCCCGCGTCGGGTGGGGGGCAAGAAAATGAAGCGTAATTCCCCTTTGTAAACCCTCCGTAAGTTGTGTCAATTGGCACAACTTGGACGGAAGGGGTAAAATTAGTGTCGTATGGCAGTTTCGTGGGAACGGTTGTCTCGGCGACCGTTTTTCTATGCCAGACTTTTGAAGCGGAATGCAGACTTCGGTCTGCATGGGTATGCGGACTGAAGTCCGCGCGCTGAGGTTTTTTTGGATCGATTTTTAGGTGTAGCTTGACTCTCAATTCCGTCCCTCCCATCATCGAACTGCGCGACGTCGTCAAAACCTACTCCACTGCGGCGGGTGAATTTCCCGCCCTGCGGGGCATTACTGCGCGGGTGGAGGCGGGCGAATTCCTGGGGGTGGTCGGCAAGTCGGGCGCGGGCAAGTCGACCCTGCTCAACATGCTCAACGGCGTCGACCATCTCACGGGCGGCGAGGTCATCGTCAACACCAAAGGCCAGCCTGTCTCCATTCACAAGTTAAGTGAAGACGCCCTGGCCCTCTGGCGCGGCCAGACCCTGGGCATCGTCTACCAATCCTTCCAACTGCTGCCCATGCTGACCCTGGTCGAGAACATCACCCTGCCGATGGATTTGTGCGGGCTGTACCAGCCGCGCGAGAGCAGGGAGCGCGCCATGCAGTTACTGCAACTGGTCGAACTCGAAGACCACGCCAAAAAACTGCCCGCCTACATCTCGGGCGGACAGCAGCAGCGCGTGGCCATCGCGCGCGCCCTGGCCAACGACCCGCCCATCCTGATCGCCGACGAACCCACGGGCAGCCTCGACTCGCTGACCGCCGACCACATCTTCGACGTCTTCGAGCAACTGGTGGCGGAGCACGGCAAGACCATCGTGATGGTCACGCACGACAGCAGCCTGGCGGCGCGTTTCTCGCGTCACCTCGTGCTGGCCGATGGGGAGATCGTGGACGAGGGGCAGAAGCGGCCCTTCGCGCGGAGTCAGGCCCCAGTCCAGGCGGCGGGGGGCGCGGCATGATTCCGACGCCGACGGCGAAAGCCCTCACCCCTGACCCCTTCGCGCAGCACCCCCGTGGGGCTCCCAGTGGGCGAGGGGAACTTGAACCGATGATCGAGATGCGGCGCATCGTCAAGACCTACGTCAACGCGGCGGGCGAATTCCCCGTGCTCAAGGGTCTCGACCTGACCATCAACCGCGGCGAGTTCGTCTCCATCGTGGGCAAATCGGGCAGCGGCAAATCCACGCTTTTGAACATGATCACGGGCATCGACCATCCCACCGACGGCCTGGTGGTGATCGGCGGCAAGGACATCTACACCAAAGTCAGCGAGAGTCAGCGCTCCAAGTGGCGCGGACGCAACCTGGGCATCGTCTTCCAATTCTTCCAATTGCTGCCCATGCTGACCCTGCTCGAAAACGTCATGCTGCCGATGGACTACGCCGAGATGTACGACTTCGACGAGCGTCCCGCGCGCGCCCTGGAACTGCTCAAGCTGGTACACCTCGAAAAGTTTGCCAACAAACTGCCCGCCCTGGTCTCGACGGGACAGCAGCAATCGGCGGCCATCGCGCGCGCCCTGGCCTGCGACCCGCCCCTGCTGGTGGCCGACGAACCGACCGGCAACCTGGACTCGCGTTCGGCGGACGCCATCATCGACCTGTTCGACGAGCTGACGAAGCGCGGCAAGACCATCGTGATGGTTACGCACGACCCCTCGCTGACCGCGCGCACCACGCGCAACATCATCATCTTCGACGGCGAATTGATCGACGAGACCATCTCGCGCGCGCTGCCGCAACTGCGCCACCGTCACATGCTCGAGATGACCAAAAAGGCCGAACGCGTCACGCTCGGCCCTGGCGAAACCATCCTCGGCTACGACCAGCCCGTGGAACGCTTCTACATGATCGCGCGCGGCCGTGTGGACGTGTTGACCCGCTCGGCCTGGGGCGAGCGCGTCTCCAGCCTGGGACGGGGCGAGTTCTTCGGCGAGATGGAATTGCTGCGCGGCGGACTCTCGCGGGCCTGCGTGCGCGTTGCCGCGGAGATGCCCGTGGAACTGCTGACCTATCCGCGCGAGGCCTTCATGAGCATCGTAAACGAGTCGCCCATCACGGCCGAGGCCATTCACGAGATCATCGCCAGGCGCCTGGCCGAAGACCCCGAAAACGGAGGCGCGTAGCGGTCATGTCCCAGCCCCTCTCCGACCCACGCTCCCTGCCGCGCGTCCTCTACATCGAGGACAACGACTCGGCGCGCCTGCTCGTGCGGCGTCTGCTGGAGGGCAGGTATGTGGTGCTCGAAGCCGCCGATCCGCTGGATGGCTTGCAGCTGGCCGAAGAGACGCATCCGCACATCGTGCTGCTCGATCACAACCTGCCGCACATGACGGGGCGCGAGGCGGCCACCCGCCTGAGCAAGATCCTGCCGAACGTGCCGCTGGTGATCGTCTCGGCCGATACGAGCGGCAATGCGCGTGAGCGGGCGCTGGCGGCGGGCGCGGTGGGTTTCATCCCCAAGCCCATCGAGGTGGACACGTTCCGCGAGCAGGTGGACGCCTACCTGCACGGCAGGCGCGAGAAGCTGGAACAGGCCGACCGTCATCACGAGGCCTATCAGCAGGAACTGGTCGAGCGGCTGGAGAACAACGTCCGCCAGTTGAGCCATGCCGCCGAGCGCAACAAATACCTGCTGCAGCAGAACGAGCGCATGTTGTCCATGCTGGAGCGGCGCCACAAATTGCTCGAGATGGCGGCGCGCGTCGGGCAGGCCGTCACGTCGATCCTCGACCTGGACGAACTGCTCGAATACACCGTGAACGTGGTCTGTAAGGAATTCGAGTTGTACTACTCGGGCGTCTTCCTGGTCGCGGAGGACAACCACTGGGCCGTGCTGCGCGCGGGCTACGGCGAGGCGGGGCGCGCCATGCTGGAGGAACAATTCCGTCTGCCTGTGGACGACAAGTCCATGATCGGGCAGGCCATCCGCCTGCAACAGGCGCAGATCGCGCTGGACGTGGAAGGTGAGATTTCGCACTTCAAGAATCCGCACTTGCCCGCCACGCGCTCCGAGATGGCCCTGCCGCTGATCGTCAAGTCGCTCTCGCTGGGCGCGCTGACCGTGCAAAGCGAGCGCCTGAAGGCCTTCACCGAGGAGGACATCACCTCCCTGCAAACCATGGCCGACCAGGTGGCGGTGGCGATCAACAACGCCCAACTGCTGGCCAAGCTGGAGGCGGCCACTGCGGAGCTCGTCCGCACCAAGACCTACGAGGCGATTGCCACGGCCACGGGCGAAGCCATCCACTGGGTCGGCAACAAGGCCGCGCCCATCACGGGCAGCGTGCGCCGCGTGCGCGAGGACCTGTCCACGCTGCTGGCTGTCCTGTGGCGCTTGCGGGCCTCGGGCGCCGAACTCGGCCCGCTGGACGGGATCATCCACTCGCTCCTGCAAGAGGCGGCGGAGGGCGGCCTCGAGCTGGAGAAGCTGGCAGGCGAGATGTCGGCCTATTCGCCCAAGCGGCTGGCGGCCCTGTTGAGCGTCGAGTCTCTGCTGGAGGATCTGAAGATCATCGAGCACAGCGCCGTGACCATCCTGAAGATCAAGGAAGATTTGATCGGTCCCGCTCGTCAAATGAAACCTGGCTCCGTCTCGCTGTTCGAGATGCTCGAAACCATGATCTCGGACATGGGCCTGCCGCGCGGGGTGGTCTCGCTCGACCTGGCCGAGAACCTGCCGAACGTGTACTGCGACGCGCGCCAGGTGGAGCAGGTCTTCAACAATCTGGTCAAGAACGCCTGGGAGGCGCTGGAGGGCCGGCCCGAGTCGCGTATCACCGTGCGGGCGCGGCTCGACAAAAAGCCCGACCACGTGCTGGTGGCCGTCAGCGACAACGGCCCGGGCATCCCGCCCGAGATCCAGGAGCGCATCTGGGTCTCGTTCTTCACCACCAAGGGCGACCACGGCGGCACCGGCCTGGGACTCTCGGCCTGCACGCAGATCGTCACCCAGAATCGCGGCAAGATCTGGCTGGAGAGCGAGATCGGGAAGGGCGCGACCTTCTTTGTGAGGTTGCCGACGAAACCATAACGCAAAAGCGGAGTGCGGACTTCAGTCCGCAGGAACCAGCAGGCTAAAGCCTGCACTCCGCTTGAAAGAACGTAGCGCGGATTTCAGTCCGCAATTCACAGAGCATTGTACTTTTCCAAATTAATCGAGCAATACAATTCAGTTGCTTCTCCGCCCTGCCTGCACTGGGCCGCAGGCACACGTGAGCGGAGCAAGGCGTGGTGGTTGAGTAGGTCGGTGCTCTTCCGACCGTATCGAGACCCAGCCGAGCGCAGTCGAAGGGCAAATGTTGGTTATTTTGCTTCCCTGCCCTTCGACTACGCCGCACAACCTGCGTGCGGCTCCGCTCAGGGCGAAGGTATCCTTTTTGCTGGATTTAATGGTTAATCCTCAAAAGGCTGCACTCGATTTTCGGATGGACTTTAAATATGTCATTGGGAGATTGCTTCTCGAAGACTCGCAATGACGAAAAAAAAGATTTTTTCAAGGAGAAACTTTTATGACGACTGTTCTTCTCGTGGACGATGAAAGGCTGGTCTTGCGCAGCCTGGAAAAGACCCTGCTGCGGGCGGGCTTCGACGTGCTGACCGCCCTGGACTGCAAAAGCGGCCGTGAGGTCTTTGCCCAAAATAAAGGTCAGGTGGATATTGCCATCCTCGACCTGAACATGCCCGGCTTCGACGGCCTGCCCAAGGCGGGCGCGGGACTCGACCTGCTGGTCGATTTGAAACAGCAGCAGGCCAGCCTGCCCGTGGTCATCCTGACCGCATACGATGAGGTCAACAAAGCCAGGGATGCCGTGTCGGGCGGGGCGAGCGCGTTCTTTGTCAAAGGCCGTGAACAGGGCCTGGTCGAATTAATCCAAAAGATCCTGGGTGGCCAGGGTTAATTATCATAACGAGGTAAATCATGACTCCTGCCGAACGACAAACTCACCTGTTGAAAACCGCCGCGCGCACGGCCAAGATGATCACCATGATCCTGGACCCCCAGGAACTGCTCCAGCGCACCGTGGACGTGATCTGCGACGAATTCAAGTTCTACTATGCAGGCGTTTTCCTGCTCAACGTCACGGGACAGTATGCCGTCCTGCGCGCGGGACGCGGGGAATCGGGCGCGGCGATGATCGCCGAGGGCCACAAGCTGCTGGTGGGCGGCAACTCGATGATCGGTTCCTGCGTGCAGAACCGCCAGGCGCGCATCGCCCTGGACGTGGGCGCGGAGGCCGTGCGCTTCGAGAATCCGCACCTGCCGAACACGCGCTCCGAGATGGCCCTGCCGCTGATCGTCGGCGACGAGGTCATCGGTGCGCTGACCGTGCAGAGCGAACAGGAAGCCGCCTTCCTCGACGACGACATCTCCGCGCTGCAGACCATGGCCGACCAGTTGGCGATTGCCATCCACAACTCCAACCTGCACCGCAGGAACCAGGACCTCATCCGCCAGACCGAGCGCCGCACGCGCCTGCTGGAGGCCGCCAACGTCGTCGGCCGCGAAGTCACCTCGATCCTGGCCCTGGACGAACTCCTGCCGGGTACCGTCAACATCATCTGCGAAGCCTACGGCTTCTACTACGCGGGCGTCTTCCTGCTGGACGACAAGGGTGACTACGCTGTCCTGCGCGCCGGTTACGGCGAGGCGGGCAAGGCCATGCTGGCCGAAGGCTATCGCCTCAAAGTCGGGCCTGGCTCGATGATCGGCGCGGCCATCAGCTTTGGCGAGGCGCGCATCGCGCTGGACGTCGAGGAAGAACGCGTCCACTTTAAGAATCCGCACCTGCCGCACACCCGCTCCGAGATGGCCCTGCCGCTGATCTTCGGGCATCGTGTGCTGGGCGCCGTGACGGTCCAAAGCGTGGAGGAGCGTGCCTTCAGCCAGGACGACATCACCACCCTGTTGACCATGGCCGAGCATCTGGCCGTGGCGATCAGCAATGCGTACACGCTCGAAAGCCTCAAGGAAGCGCACGCGGAATTGCTGCGCACCAAGGTCTTCGAGGCCCTGACCACCGCCACCACCGAGGCCATCCACTGGATCGGCAACAAGACCCTGCCCATCTCGATGACCGTCGCCCGCCTGCGCGAGGAAATCGCCGAGGGTAAGGTCGACCTCGCGTCGCTTGGGGAGGACCTCGACATGATCGCCGAGAGCGCCGACCAGATCACCCAGGTCAAGGAACAGTTGATCGGCGCGGTGCGCGAACAGCGGCCGCGTCCCGTCCTGCTGGCGGATGCCATCGAGGCAGCCGTCCATCAGCGCGGACTGTCCGCCGACCTGCTGTCCATGCAGATCGACCCGTCCGCCGCGTATGCCGTGGCCGACAGCACCCAGCTGGTGCGCGCGCTGGGCAACCTGCTGCAGAACTCGGGCGAGGCGGGCGCGAAGAGCGTGCGCGTCGTGGCGACCCCCTCCGAGGAGCGCGGCATGCTGCGCCTGTTGATCGTCGACGACGGCATGGGCATGCCTGCGGAGACTCTCGAAAAAGCCTGGTCGCCGTTCTTCTCCACGCGCGGACACCAGGGCCTGGGCCTGCCCGCCAGCCTGCACGTCATCTCGCAGGCGCAGGGACGCATCACGCTCAACAGCGAGATGGGCAAAGGCTCGAAGGTGGAAATCCACCTGCCGCTGGCGCGCGTCTCCGAGGATGGCTTCTCAAGCAACGGCGTTGCCTCGGTGCTGCTGGTGGACGATAACGACGAGTGGGCGGCCGCCTTCTCGGCCCTGCTCGAAGGCGCGGGCGTCAAGGTCACGCGCCAGACCGCGCTGGATGGACTCCCCGCCGCCGACCTGGTGCTGGTGGACGAGCACTGCTCCGCCGTGGGCGTGGATGCAGCCCTGGCCGCCCTCGACCAGGCAGGCCTGACCGCCAAAACGGTCGTCCTGACCGCGGCGCTCAACCCCGAGCGCGTCACGCGCTACCTGCGCAGCGGCGTCAGGGACGTCCAGCCCAAGCCGTATACCGCCGCGGAAATCGCCGCGCTGTTGCAGTAATGTGTTGGAGTCCAAAGTCTCCCGACTTTGGACTCTGATTTCTCTAAAATCAGGAGTTTTGGGTACAAAGTTTCCTGACTTTGGACCTGTAGGGCAAATTGTCAATTTGCCAGGCGCAATTTATCAAATTGCGCTACAACTTAACAGTAAAGGATCGAATGTTCCGACCCCGTTGGCGCAAGGTAGTTCACGACCTGTTCGATAATATCGCCCGCACCCTGCTGGTGGTCTTTTCCATTGCAGTGGGAGTCTTCTCGATTGGCGTGATCACGGGCGCGTATGTCATCATCAGTAATGACATGCCCATCACCTACGCGGCCAATATCCCCGCCAACGTCGAGCTGCGCATGGCCGATTTCGACGAGAACGTGCTGGCTTCCACGCGCAATGCCTCGGAGGTGGACGAGGCCGAGGCGCGGCGCGTCTTCAACATTCGCGCGCGCGTGCCTGGCACGCAAAAGTGGACGACCCTCGACCTGGTGGCCGTGGACGATTTCGAGGCCAACCAGATCAATTTGCAGGTCCCCGTCAGCGGGCAGGCCGTCCCTGACAAGCGCGAGGTCACGCTCGAAGTGGGCGTTCTCGAAGATTTGAATGCCCAGGTGGGCGGGCTGGTGGAATTCCAACTGCCCGACGGCTCGACCAAGTCCCTGCCCGTGGTGGGCATCGTCAAGGACTCGGCCACGGGGGCGGGGGATTTCCTGGCGTCCGAGACGGCCTACATCACGATGACCACCCTGCAATATTTGCAGCAGCCGCAATTGTTCAACCGCCTCTACGTGACGGTGGACTCGGGCCAGGACGACCTGCCGCACATCCGCACCGTGGGCGCGGACCTGAAGGACAAGCTCGAAAAAGGTGGGGCCTACGTGGTCCGCTTGCGCTTCTCGGAAACGCACAAGCATCCGCTGACCGACACCCTCAACGCCGTGCTGGGCATTCTGCTGGCGCTGGGCGTGCTGATCCTGTTCCTGTCCAGTTCGTTGATTGCCAACACGCTGAGCGCCCTGCTCAACCAGCACCTGCGTTACATCGGTGTGATGAAGTTGATCGGCGGGCGCAGCCGCCAGGTGTTGATCCTGTACCTGGTGCTGATCCTGTCCTTCGGCATCATTGCCCTGTTGATCTCCGTGCCGCTGGGCGGGGCGGGCGCGTATGCCCTGTCCAATTACATCGCCTCCACGCTGAGCTTTGACCTGTTGGGTTACCGCGTCGTGCCGCTCGCCGCCATCATTCAGATTGCGGTGGGACTGCTGGTTCCACTCATTGCCGGCCTGGCACCCGTGATCAACGGTTCGCGCATCACCGTGCTCTCAGCCCTGAGCGGGAACCTGGCCGACGAACAGAAGCAGGCCCAGGCGGGGGAGAAACGCGTGCACTGGTTCGACTGGCTGCAGGTCCAGTTCACGCACCTGCTGGCCAGGCGCGGCATCCACGTCCCGCGGCCCTTCGTGATCTCATTGCGCAACACCTTCCGCCGCCGCAGCCGCCTGCTGCTGACGCTCTTCACGCTCACGATGGGCGGCGCCATCTTCATTGCCGTCTTCAACGTGCGCGTGACCCTGCACGATTACATGGGCATCATCGGAAAGTATTTTTCCGCCGACGTGACGCTCGATTTCAACCGACCCTACCGCCTGCGCGAGGTCGAGCAGGCCGTCATGCAAGTGGACGGGGTGGAGGGCGTGGAAGGCTGGCAGTTCATCAGCGGCGAGATCCTCGACCCGAACGGCAACGTGCTGGAAAATCTCAACATCTTCGGCCCGCCTGCGGATAGCAAGCTGGTGCGCCCCCTGATGGTTTCGGGCCGCTGGCTGCAAAAGGGCGACGTGCGCAGCCTGGCCTTGAGCGAATCGGTGCTCAAGTATTATCCCGACCTTCAGCCGGGCGATACGATCAAGCTCAAGGTGGACGGGCGCGAGGAGGACTGGGAGGTGATTGGCATCTTCAAGTTCATGGACCGCGAAGGCGTGTTTTCCTATGCGCCCTTCGATTACATTTCGGAAGTGAACAACCTGGCCAACCGCGCCTACTCCTTCCGCGTGATTTCGACCCGGCACGATCGCGACTCCCAGGATGCCATGGCCGAGAAACTGGACGCTTATTTTCGCGATCAGGGCTTCGACCTGCGCCGTTCCGAGGCGGGACACGCTTCGCTGGATACCGCCACCGAAAGCCTCGACATCCTGGTGACCTTCCTGCTCATCATGGCGGTGCTGACGGCCATCGTCGGCTCGATGGGGTTGACGGGCACGATGGGCATGAACGTGCTCGAACGCACGCGCGAGATCGGCATCATGCGCGCCATTGGCGCCGACGACCGCGCCGTCATGCGCACGGTCATCGCCGAGGGCGTGGTGATTGGCATGATCTCGTTCGCGCTGGCCATCGTTTTTTCCATCCCATTCACGTACATGCTGTCGACCATCGTCAGCCTGGCGGTCTTCCAGACGCCCATCGATGTGGTCTTCACCTATATGGGATATGCCATCTGGCTGGCGCTGGTGCTGGTGTTATCCGCGGTCGCCAGCGTCCTGCCCGCGCGCAACGCGGCCAGGCTGACCATCCGCGAAGTGCTGGCATACGAATAACACAGTGTATTTCCGCCGTCTCTCCATCGGGGATTTTCCCCGGCGGCGTTTCACCATTATTTGGGAAGAGGTAACCATGAAAAAGACAAATCGAACTTTCCTGATCGTAACAACCCTGGCGTTGCTCCTGGCCGCCTGCGCGCCGCAGCAAACGACCGAGGTCGCGCCAGAGTCCACACCCGTTCCCATCGCCGATGTGATCGCCGAGGGACACTTCGTCCCGGCGCAGGACGCCACCCTGAGCTTCCTGGCGCGCGGGGGCGTGGCTGAAATCAACGTGGAGATCGGCGATGCGGTCAAGGCGGGCGACGTGTTGGCGCGCCTGGATAACGCCGCCCCGGCCGAGGCCCAGATCCTGGAAATCCAGCAGGCCTATGACGCGCTGCTGCGCAACGCCAGCGCCGAGAATGCCGCCGCCTGGCAGGCCTACATGAACGCGCAGAAAGTCCGCGAGACCGCCACCAAGAAGTGGAACGACATCAACCTGCGCGACATCGAGAACCGCATCGAGGACCGCCAGCAGGATGTCGACGACCGCCAGGTCGACCTGGACGAGGCCCAGCAGAAATTCGATGCAGTCAAGGATCGCGGCAGGGACGACGCCAATTACAAGACGCGCGAGGATGAGCTCGAGCACGCCCAGGCCGATTACGACGAGGCCATCAAAGACCTCGAAGCCACCATCCGCGAGCGCGACCTTCCGCGCGCCACTCTTGACGCCGCGCTGGCCGCTGAAGCCGAGGCCAAATACCAGTACGAGATCAGCCTCGACGGTCCCAACCAGGACAAGCTGGCCCTCATCAAAGCCCAACTGGCCGCCGCCGAGGAGACTCTCTCCAACTACGTTGTGACCGCGCCGTTCGACGCCATCGTGATGGATGTCAACGTGGCGGTGGGTGAGGAGGTCGGGCCTGAGACCTACGTGGTCAAGATTGCCGACACCAGCGCCTGGTACGTCGAGACCAGCGACCTGACCGAACTGGATATTGTCAGCGTGGCGCAGGGCCAGTCCGTTCTGATCGTGGCCGATGCCTTTTCCGAGATTACGATGAATGGCGAGGTCGAAGCCATCAGCCAGGCCTTCACCCTGCAGGGCGGCGACATCCTGTACAAGGTCAAGATCAAGGTGGCCGATGTCGACCCGCGCGTGATGTGGGGCATGACCGTGGAAGTGACGTTCGAGGCCAATCCGTAGAACGGCTGCGTATTGAAATTTGGATGAATGGCAGGGATGTCAGCAATGGCATCCCTGCTCATATTTTTTCTCCACCGTACAAATGTCTTTCCCCAAAGGGGATGCTGTACGCGGGCAATAGCTCGAAGCAACCTCGCGTTTTTTCCTTTGTGACCCTCGTGCCCTTTGTGTTTGACAGGGGTTTCCCTTTTAAAACGGTAGAGCCAATATTTTTTACATGCAGGGATGATTTATAATTCGAATTCTTATGAATTTGAATTCGCCCATATTTTTATTCCTGTTTCTGCCCGTCTTCATGCTGGTTTATCACCTGACCAGGAAGCGGCTGAGACAAATTGCAGGCATCCTTGGGAGTCTGCTTTTTTATGCTTGGGGAAACCTGTCCTACATTCCCCTGATGGTGGGGCTGACCTTGTTTACGTATGCCCTGGCGTTTGGCCTGGCGCGCTGGCGGGAACGAAAGTTGTCGCTGGTCTTGTTATGGACGGGTATTCTCGTCAACGTGGCTCTGCTGGTGGGGTTCAAACTATGGGCGGACCTTGCGTATCCATTGGGACTTTCCTATGTGACCTTTCAGGTCATCGCGTACCTGCTGGAGGTTTATTACGGCAGGATTCCCCCGGAAGGCGACCTCCTGGCGTTTTCATTCCACCTGCTGCTTTTCCCGAAGCTGCCGGTCGGGCCGATCATCCGCTACAGCCAGGTGAAGGCGCAAATCCACGATCTCCAGGCCCGGCCCGCGGATGTGGCCGACGGTCTGCGGCGTTTCATCCGCGGGTTTGGAAAAAAAGTCCTGATCGCCGATACCCTGTCGAAGGTGGTGACGCCGATCTTTGCCCTCGCCACGCCGTCCGTCGCCCCCTCCATCGCCTGGCTGGTGATCCTCAGCTATTCCCTGCAATTGTTCTTTGATTTTTCAGGCTACACCGACATGGCCCTTGGCCTGGGGCGCATGATGGGCCTGCGTTTCATCGAGAACTTCGATTTTCCCTACATCTCGAAGAGTATCGGCGAGTTTTGGCGGCGCTGGCATATTTCCCTTTCCAGTTGGTTCCGTGACTTTGTGTTCTATCCGCTCGAAAGACGCCGCTTGAAATGGATCGGCCAGCCTTTCAACATCCTGGTCGTGTTCGCTCTGACGGGGTTGTGGCACGGCCTGTCTTGGAATTTCTTCGCCTGGGGGCTGCTGCATGGGCTGGCACTGGTCTTTGAGGCCACAGGCCTGGGCCGCAGACTCCGCACTGGGTGGGCGCCGCTACAACACGCGTACGCCCTGGCGGTGATTTTGGTCGGCTGGGTCTTTTTCCGTTCGCCCACGCCAGCCTTTGCGCTGGAATTTCTGTCGCGCCTGTTGGGCAATGCCAGCGGACTGAGGCCTTTGCCCTTCGAGTTGACCAGTCCGCTGCCGTTCATCGAACCGAGCTTCGTGCTCGCGCTGGCAGCGGGGATTCTCCTCAGCCTGCCCGTCGGCCACTGGCTCGAATCCCAGTTCAGGAAGCGCCTGCCCGAGGGACTGCTCCCAACCCTGGCGGCGCGATTTGCAGGCGACCTTATCCTGATCGCGCTGTTGGTGCTCTCCCTTGCCGCGATGGTCAGTTCCACATTTGCGCCCGGGATTTACGAAAGGTTTTAATGTCCGAGCAATCATCCACCCAGCCTCGCGCCATCCAGGTTTACTCACTCGTGTTTTCCATCGTGGTTATGGCGATGCTGGTTTCGTTTCTGGCCGTGCCGGACCTCGATCTTGCCAGCCTGTCCGACAATATGCGCTGGCGGCAGGACTTGATTGCCTTGTACGGCAGCCTGCGACTAAAACTGGGTGACCAGGTCTTCAACAAGGCTGTCGTCGGCAAGGACGGCTGGATCTTTTACACGGGCGAGTTCAGCATTCCCGATTATCAAAATTCCGCTCCCTTCAGCGAGGAAAGGTTGCAGTCCATTCAGAAGGCATTGGATCAGCTGAGTTCCGAGCTTGAAAAGCAGGGCAAGACCCTGCTGGTGGTCATTGCGCCCAACAAAAGCACGATCTATGCACAGTACATGCCCGCCGAAATTCCAGTGCTGGGGGAGCGCTCCCGCCTGGACCAGTTTACCGGGTACATGCAGGAACACGGAAGCACCCGCGTCATCGATTTGCGTCAGGACCTGATCTCTGCCAGCCGGGAACATGACGTGTATTACAAGGTCGACACGCACTGGAACGACATGGGCGCCTATTATGCCTATCGCGAAATTCTGGATGCGTTATCCAGCCGCGATCCCCGCCTGCATTCCCATCCCCTGTCCGATTTCGACTACACCATGATGCAGTACAACATCAACCCCGACCTGCCGCGGGCCCTGGGCCTGCCCGTTTTCGCGGAGCCGCGCTGGAAGCTGACGCCCAGGTTCCCCGTCCAGGAGTTGACCGTGGTGGGCAGGATTACGGTGTCCAGCAACCGGGAGCTTTTGACGCTGGAAGGAACGGATAAAAATCTGCCCAGCCTTTTGGTCTATCACGATTCATTCTATGCCGCCTACGGTGGTCTCTCGCACCTGCTCGAACCCAATTTTCGCAGGATAATCACGGTCCCGTTCGTGGCTGAACCTGCCATTTGGTCGCTGGATTGGATTCAAAAGGAAGGCCCCGATATCGTGATCATCGAAGTGGTGGAACGCTACTTGAACCTGACCCTCCCCAAACTTTTGGGTTTGGATTAGCAAATTCACGCATCCCAAGCCTGCTCCCGTTTAATTTGCTATAATCCCAGCCATGAGCGAAACCCGTCCCCGTCCCCTCGACCCCGAAGCCAAACCCGACGACCGCGTCGACAACGCCCTGCGTCCGCAGAAATTGAACGATCTCATTGGCCAGGACCAGGTCAAGGAGAATCTGTCCATCCTGATCGCTGCCGCGCGCGGGCGTGGAGAAGCCCTCGATCACGTGTTGTTCTACGGGCCGCCTGGCCTGGGCAAGACCACCCTGGCGCATGTGGTGGCCAACGAAATGGGAGTCAACGTCAAGGTGACGGCGGGGCCTGTCATCGAACGCGCGGGCGACCTGGCGGCCATTCTCACCAATCTGCGCGCGGGCGATGTGCTTTTCATCGATGAAGTCCACCGCCTGGGCCGCGCCGTGGAGGAGGTGTTGTATCCCGCCATGGAGGATTTCGCCCTCGACATCGTCATCGGCAAAGGCCCCTCCGCGCGTTCCATTCGACTCAAATTACCGCACTTTACGGTGGTCGGCGCGACCACGCGCCTGGCGCTGGTCACGGCTCCGCTGCGGGCGCGTTTTGGCGCGGTCTACCGTCTCGATTACTACGATTCCCCCGCCATGCAGGCCATCGTCAACCGCGCCGCGGGCATGTTGAAAGTGGAAGTCGAGCGGGGCGGCATCGAGGAGATCGCCCGCCGCGCGCGCGGCACCCCGCGCGTGGCCCTGCGCCTGTTGCGCCGCGTCCGCGACTACGCCCAGGTGCGCGCGGATGGCATCGTCACCCGCAAGGTCGCCCAGGAGGCGCTCGACCTGCTGCAAGTCGACCCGCTGGGGCTGGACGACGTCGACCGCCGCGTGCTCAAGACCATCATCGAAAAATACAAGGGCGGACCCGTCGGCCTGAACACCATCGCCGCCTCGATCAGCGAGGAGCAGGACACCATCATGGATGTGGTCGAACCGTACCTGCTGCAGCTCGGCTTCCTCGACCGCACCCCGCAGGGCCGCGTGGCCACCAAATCCGCGTATGAGCACCTGGGGTTGGAGTGGAAGGAAGAGGGCCAGCCGCGGCTGCTGTGAGTTAAAGGTATAGACCGATTGCCGCCGCATGGTTCGATTCAGGCCGACTCGTGAGATGAGTCGGCTTTTTTTGTGTATTTCGTCACCAATTGCTTGACATGGGCAGTTAAATTCGGTATATTGACAAAAGAATGTAGATTTCGGAAGGAAAATGGACTGCTTATGTACGAAATCGACAAGACTGACGTAAAAATTGTCAATTTACTTCTCGAAGATGGCCGTATGTCGGCCTCCGAGATGGCCCGCCGCCTGGGGGATATTTCCGAGCGCGCAGTGCGTTACCGTATCGATAAGATGATTGCCGAGGGCGTGATCCAGATCAGCGCCGTGGTGCATCCCCAGGCCCTGGGTTTGACCACCACTGCGGATGTCTGGATGGAGGTCGAATCCGACCAAATTCTCGATGTGGCCAGGAAGATGGCTGAATACGACAACGTCAGTTATGTGGCTTGCGGTATCGGCGAATCGGACGTCAGCATTCAGGTGATCGCCAGGGATACGGCGGAAATTTACCGCTTTGTGACCGAAACCGTGCGCAAGACCCCGGGGGTGCGTAAAACCACCACATCCATCGTTCCCATCGTGCTGAAAGACGTGTACCAGTGGCGTGTCCCGGCCAGGATCATTGCGGGCGCCGCTGAAGATGAAACCAACTCCACATCCAAATAATTCACCGGAGGTCATATGAGTCTGTTTGGCGCGAAAAGTCAGTCGTTGCAGAAGCGCGCTCAAAAGGTAATTCCGCTGGGGGTCAATTCCAATTTCCGCTATTGGGGCGAAGGAATCACCCCCTATGTCGAAAGGGGCAAGGGCGCCTACATGTGGGATGTGGACGGCAAGCGCTACATCGATTACCGCATGGCGTTTGGGCCGATCATCCTCGGCCATGCCTATGACGAGGTCGACACAAAGGTGTTCGAGGAGATTCAGAAAGGCTCCCTGTTCGCCATGACGGGCGAATTGGAAGTGGCCCTGGTCGAAATGATGGTGGAGATGTGCCCCGGCGTGGAGATGGTGCGGCTGGCCTGCTCGGGCACCGAGGCCACCATGCATGCCATTCGTATCGCGCGCGCTTTTACCGGGCGGGACATCATCCTGAAATTCGAAGGCAATTATCACGGCTTCCACGATCACACACTTTGGTCCACCTACGCGCCCATCGAGGCCTACGGCAACGCCCGCAGCCCGATCCCCGTACCTGCCTCTTCAGGCATCCCAAAGACGATGCGCGAAAATATCATCACCCTGCCGTTCAATGATTTCGAAGGCTTCGAGCGGATGATGCGCTCCTTCGGCGATCAGATTGCGGCGGTCATCACCGAGCCGTGCCAGGGCAATTGCGGCGCGATCGAGCCGAAGCCCGGCTTCCTGGAGTTGATCCGCCAGCGCACAACCGAACATGGAACGATCTTCATCCTGGATGAGGTCAAAACAGGTTTTCGTATAGCCAGCGGTGGTGCGCAGGAATATTACAACCTCCGCCCGGACCTGGCCACGTACGCCAAGGCCCTGGGCAACGGCTACCCTGTGGCGGCCATCGGCGGCAGGGCCGAGATCATGTCCATTATCGGCAAGGGCGTTTCACAGGGCGGGACGTACACGAACAACAAACCCGGGGTCGCGGCCGCCTACGCCACCCTCAGCCTCCTGCGTGAGCAGCCCGTCCTGCAAACCATCGCCCGGCGCGGCCAGCGCCTGATGGACGGCTTGAAGGACATCTTCGAGGATAATGGCATCCCCGTGGTGATGAGCGGATATCCCGCCATGTTCTCGTTTGCCCTGGGCGTGGACGGCGTCTCCTGCCAGCGCGATTGGAGCACAAGCGAACAGGATCTCTACCTGAGCCTGGTCGAAAAGGCCATCGAGCGCGGCGTGATGCCCGACCACGACGCCCGCGAGCCCTGGTTCCTGTGTTACTCGCACAGCGACGCCGACATCGATGAAACGCTGAACGTGTATGCGGATATTGTGAAGGAAGCGAAAAAATAGTCAAAGGTCGAAAGTCAAAGGTCGGGACCTTTGACCTGCGACTTTAGACCTTTATGCACAAGGAAACCCCATGTCAAACTTAACCTCGAAAGAAATTGTCGATCTCAGCAGGGAATACACCTTTTTCTCCTGGTCGGTACAGGGACAAGCCAGCCCCATCCCGGTCGAAAAAGCGGAGGGGATTTACTTCTGGGATACGGACGGAAAACGCTACATCGATTTTTCGTCCCAACTGATGAATACCAACATCGGCCACCAGCACCCGAAGGTGGTCAAGGCCATCCAGGATCAGGCTGCGAAGGTGTGCTTCGTGCATCCGGGCAACACCACGGATGTGCGCGCCCTGCTGGGCAAACGGCTGGCGGAGGTCACGCCGGGCAACCTCAAGAAAACCTTCTTTGCCCTGGGTGGTTCGGAAGCCAATGAGAATGCCATCAAGATCGCGCGCTTCTACACCGGGCGGCACAAGATTTTGGCGCGCTATCGCTCGTACCACGGCGCGACGCACGGCTCCATCGCGCTGACCGGCGACTATCGCCGCCTGGCGGTTGAGCCGACCATGCCCGGCGGGGTGCATTTCCTCGACCCGTTCTGTTATCGCTGTCCGTTCGGGCAGAAAAAGGAATCCTGCAAGCGCGAGTGCATTGCGCATCTCGAAGAGGTCATCCGCTACGAAGGCCCCGACAAGATCGCCGCCATTATCATGGAAGGCGTGGTCGGCTCGAACGGGTTGATCGTCCCGCCCGATGATTACTGGCCGCGCGTGCGCGAAATCTGCGACAAGTACGGCATCCTGCTGATTTCGGACGAAGTGATGAGCGGCTGGGGCCGCACCGGCCAATGGTTCGCCGTCGACAACTGGGGTGTGACGCCCGACATCATTACCACCGCAAAAGGCATCACCAGTGGATACGTTCCGCTCGGCGCGGTCATCGTCACGGACAAGATCGCAGACTTCTTCAACGATAAATATCTCTATGCCGGGCTGACCTACAACGGTCACGCGCTGGCCTGCGCCGCAGCACTCGCCACCATCGACGTGTACGAGGAGGATCATCTCATCGAGAACGCGGCGACGGTGGGCAAGTATCTCGGCGAATGCCTGGAAGGCATCAAGGAGCGTCATCCCTCGGTCGGGGATGTGCGTTACATCGGCCTATTCAGCACCCTGGAGTTGGTACAAAACCGCGAAACGAAGGAAATTTTCCCCGCTTCAGTGATGGGGGAGGTTGGAAAAATTCTGCGTGAGAACGGGCTGTTCACCTTCATCATGGCCAACAACATGGGCAGCATGCTCTTCATTGTGCCGCCGCTGTGCATCACGCAGGAGCAGCTCGACGAAGGCCTGGTCATCGTCGAGAAGGCGCTGGAAGCTGCGGACGCGAAAATCAAATAAAGTCGAAGGTCAAAGGTCGAAGGTCAAGTGACTCTCGACTTGCGACCTTTGACCATCTTTGGAGAACATATGGAAATCTTAAACTACATCAATGGCGAGTGGATCAAGCCCGAGGTCAGCGAATATTTCGATGTGGTCAACCCGGCCACAGGCGAGGTGATCGCCAGGACGCCTTTGTGCGGCAAAGCGGAAGTCGACGCGGCGGCGAAGGCGGCCAGCGAGGCCCTGCCGGCCTGGCGGCGGACTCCCGTGCAGGACCGCGCGCAGTATCTGTTCAAGCTGCGCAATGTGATGCGCGAACACGGCGACGAGATCGCGAAGCTGATCACTATGGAGGCGGGCAAGACCTTCGAAGAATCCAAGGCTGAGATGGTGCGCGCCTATGAGAATATCGAGATGGCCTGCGGCATGCCGCACCTGGGCAAGGGCGAATTCGTGGAGGACATCGCGCCCGGCATCGACGAGTTGATGATCCGCCAGCCGGTGGGCGTGTGCGCCACCATTGCGCCGTTCAACTTCCCCGGCATGATCCTGTTCTGGTACCTGCCTTATGCGCTGGCGGCGGGCAACACCTACATCGTCAAGCCTTCCGAAAAAGTTCCGATGACCATGCAGTACATCTTCAAGTTGATCGAGCAGGTCGGCTTCCCGAAGGGCGTGGTCAACATGGTCAACGGCGCGAAGGAGGCCGTGGATGGCATCCTCGACCATCCCGCCATCCGCGCGATCACCTTTGTCGGCTCGACCAGTGTGGCGAAGTACATCTACAGCCGCGGCTCGGCCAACGGGAAACGGGTGCAGGCCCAGGGCGGGGCCAAGAATCCCGTCATCATCCTGCCCGATGCCGACATGGATATGGCGACCAAGATCATCGCCGACTCGGCCTTCGGCTGCGCGGGCCAGCGCTGCCTGGCCGTCTCGCTGGCGGTGACGGTGGGCGAGGCGCGCAACGAGTTCACCGAGTTGATCTGCGACGCCGCCTCCACCCGCACGGTTGGCTATGGTTTGGATGCTGGGATTCAGATGGGGCCGCTCATCAACCCTGCCAGCAAGCTGCGCGTCGAGCAGCTGATCGGTATCGGCGCGGCGGAAGGGGCCAACGTCTGCGTGGACGGGCGCGGGATAACGGTCAAGGGCTATGAGCAGGGCAACTTCGTGCGCCCGACGATTGTGACCGACGTCCAGCCTGGCAGTGAATTGTGGCGCACCGAGGTCTTCGGCCCCGTGCTGGGGCTGATGCACGTCAACACCATCGAGGAAGCCATTGCCCTGGCGAACAGCCATTCGTACGGCAACCAGGCCAGCCTGTTCACGTCGAGCGGGGCGGCGGCGCGCAAATTCCGCTACGAGGTCGAAGCGGGCAATATCGGCATCAATATTGGTGTGGCCGCGCCGATGGCATTCTTCCCGTTCAGCGGCTGGAAGGATTCATTCTTCGGCGATATGCACGGCCAGTCGATGGACGCGGTTGAATTCTTCACGCAAAAGAAGGTGGTGGTCGAACGCTGGCCGAAGGAATGGAGTCGCAAGTTTTAGAAGTGGTCTGCGGATAACCCTCGTCCCCTGGATAGCGCCTTATCGGTTTTGAACTGCGAACCAGGAGACTGCCAACAAGGCATCCAACCCGCCAAGGAGCGGGATTTCACAAAAGGAGACGAGAAATGGATCTGTCAGGTTATCAGTACGTTTGGTTGATCGTGACCTTCATCGTGGGCTTCTTTGCCGTGCGCATGGGCGTGGGTATTTGGGCTTCGCGGAAGGTCTCGAATGCCGCCGACTATATTGTGGCTGGGCGCAGTCTGCCCATTTACATGATCGGCGCGTCGGTCATGGCGACCTGGTTCGCCGCCGAAACGTTGATGGGGGCTTCGTCTTCGGGTTATATGTATGGTTTTCAGGGCGTGATCTTTGACCCGTTTGGCGCTGCGGCCTGTCTCTTTATCTCGGGCTTCTTCTTCACCCGCCTGATGCGCCGCGCCCGCTACCTGACCGTGGTGGATTTCTTCGAACACCGCTACGGCAAGTGGATGACCATCATGGCTTCCATCGGTCAGTTGATGACCTACTTCGTCTGGACGGGCGCGCAGATGGTGGCGGCCGGCACGATTGTCAACGCCCTTTTCCCCAGTGTGCCGATTGAAGTCGGTATGATCCTCGTGGCGGTTTGGGTTTCGGGCTATACCATGCTTGGCGGTATGCTGGCCGATACCCTGCTCGACTTCATCCAGATGTTCTTCACTGCTGGCGGTGTGGCCCTGATCTTCGGCTTTGTCCTCTACCAGGTGGGCGGCTGGAGCGGGTTGACTGGCATCGAATCGACCTTGTACAACCCCAATCCCTTCACCCTGCTGCCCGATATGGCTGGCGAAGGCGGCTACCTGGGCTACTTCGGCTCGATGGGCTGGATGTACTGGATTGCCGCCTGGCTTTCCATCGGCCTTGGCTCCATCCCCACCCAGGACTTGTTCCAGCGTTCCATGTCCGCCCGTAACGAATCCACCGCTGTGTGGGGCACGTACATGGCAGGCGGGCTCTACCTGTTCTTCGGCATCATGTCCCCGTTAATCGGCATCATGATGTTCAAACTCAACCCGGCCATGGATAACCCGGATAACGTTTTGGTCAGCGCGGCGTTACAGTATGTTCCGCCTGTTCTGACTGCCATCTTCATGGCGGCCCTTACCTCTGCGTTGATGAGCACCTCGGACAGTTCCCTGCTGGCTGGCGCTTCGGTTGTCACCCAGAACCTGTTCCCGCTCTTTGGCAAGAAACTCGACCCCACCCAGGAAGTCAAATGGACGCGCATCATGGTGGGCATCAACGGCTTCATTGGCATCGTCTTCGCCCTGACCGCCCAGGTCATCTATGAGTTGGGCGTGGTGGCCTGGACTCTGCTGTTGGTGGGTTTGGTTACGCCGTTCATCTTTGGCATGTATTGGAAGAAGGGCAACGGATATGGCGCCGTGTCGGCTGTGTTGGGCGGCTGGATTTCCTGGGCAATCTTAACCTGGGTGGCCTACCAATTTGGCCTGGGAGGCGACTCGACCGCCATCGTCTGCACCGGCGGCGATCTCAGCCTGCTGGCTGACCGCGCGTACAGCATGGACTGCGCCTTCTGGGATGCGGTTTACATTTCCTCCCTGCCCGCCTTCCTGATTTCCATTCTGGTCATGATCGTGGTCTCGCTGGCGACCCAGAAGCAGAATCCACCCATGCCCATCACCGATGTGGACGGCAAAGAACTCGATACCAACCCCTTCCACTTCCTTGGCATCACACCTATCAAGGATGCGCTCCGCAAGCTGCGCCCCGAAGAGTACGATCAATAGCAAGAAAGACCCTAAAGGTCTCGAAAACCTTTAGGGTCTCCAAACCAAAGGAGAAGATCATGCCCCAAAACTTGAATTCAGCGCAGGAATACGCTCAAAAATGGCTGGAGATCATCAAGAACCCCGAGCGCCCACCCGAAGAGGTCGGCAAGTGGATCATCGAACAATCCATGCAGAATTTTGCCGAGCACTTCAACAAGGGCTGGCTCGATTATCGCAAATCGGTGACCCAGGCTGGACAGTGGGCTGCCACCGAGTGGACCGGCCGCGGCGCAACCTTCGAAGATGTGCTGGGACGCCGGTTCCTCGACTTTCTGGGCGGCTTCGGCATGATGGACCTGGGCTGGAGTCATCCCGAGGTGGTGGCGGCGGTGCAATCCCAATTGTTGCGCACGCCCATGCCCAGCCAGGAGTTGATCGATCCGCTGCGCGGCGTGCTGGCCAAGTTGATGGCCGACATCACCCCCGGCGATCTGAAATATGCCTGGTTTGCCGCCAGCGGCACCGAGTCGATTGAAGCGGCCATCAAACTGGCCAAGGTCTACACGCAGAAGCCGGCCTTCATCGTGGCGGTCAAGGCCTTCCACGGCAAGACGATGGGCGCGCTCTCGATGCTGGGCAAGGCGGATTATCGCGTCCCGCCCGGCGTGTTGTACGGCGGGCCTGTCTACCACGTCCCGTTTGGGGATGCGGCGGCGGTCGAGCTGCAGCTCGAGATCTGCGACAAGATCGGCGTGGGCGTCGCGGGCGTGCTGATGGAGCCCATCCAGGGCGAGGCGGGCGGCATCGTTCCGCCCGATGACTTCTGGCCGCGCATCCGCGCCGCCACGAAGAAGTACGGCGCCCTGCTCATCGCCGACGAGGTGCAGACCGGCCTGGGACGCACCGGCAAGCTGTGGGGCGTCGATCACTGGGATGTCGTCCCCGACATCATCGCGGTGGCCAAGTCGCTGGGCGGCGGCGTGATGCCGATTTGCGCGGTCGTCACCACCGAGGAAATCTTCCAGCCCTTCATGTACCCGAATCCCTTCCTGCAAACCACCACCACGGGCGGCGGCGCGTTGGCCTGTTCCGCGGCCATCGCCGCCATCAACGTCACCGTGCGTGACCGTCTCTGGGAAGTGGCGAAGGAGAAGGGCGATTACATCATGCCCAAAGTGCAGGAACTGGCGGCGAAATACCCGAAGGTATACAAGAACGTCACCGGCAAGGGGCTGCTCATCGGCCAGCATTTCCAAACCCCCGAGATCGGCGGACAGGTGGCTGCGGCCCTCTTCAAGCGCGGCGTGCTTGTGGCCGGCGCCCTGACCAGCGCCCAGACCATCCGCATCGAGCCTCCGCTGGTTATCACCTACGATGAGATCAACGAAGGCCTGGGCTGCCTCGCGGAAGCCGTGGAAGAGGTCGCGCAGGCCGTATAAGCGTCGATTTGCTGCACCATTCTTATGGCATCAGTCCCCAGAAAATGGGTGGCTGATGCCATTTTTCTTGAAATCATGACTCATCCTGGGCCGGGGCGACTCCGTGACAAATTTGTTGCAGGTTTCCCAAATTGAACCTTCCACTTTCATCTTGAATTATGATGCTATTCGCCAATTTGGATGCTCAGGGAGAGATCGGAGGCGGGCGCCGAATGGCCGCGCCGGGGTTCGTTGCCGATCCAACCGGACGGAGCAGGCTGGGTTGCGAGCCTGTGCATGGCTGAAAATATGGAAAAGGAGTAAGGCATGAGCCGGACTGATTTCTATAAGTTGTTTGCATGTTTGCTCATTATCAGCATGGTCTTGACTGCCTGTGGGGCCAAGCCCGTGGAGACTGTCGAGGCGCCTGCCGCTGAGACCTCGCGGGTCACGACGACCGGGTTTGTCTGTCCCGAACCGACTCCCCGCGTCGAGGTTGCCTCGCAGGAATTGAACATTCTGGCGCGGACCGAATCGATCCCGCAGGAAATGCTGGATTGTTTCGAGATGGTGTACGGCATTGAGTTGGTTCGCATGGAGTATTCCAATCCCGACGAGATGTATGAAAAGGTGACTGGCGGGGAAAACACCCCTGATCTGATCCTGTCGCCGGATTACATGGTGCCCCGCCTGATCCATGAGGGACGCCTGCAGGGCCTGGATTCATCCAAGTTGTCGGCGATTGCCAACCTGGATGAGGCCTGGATGGATCAGGAGTTCGACCCGGGCAATCAATACAGCCTGCCCTACCTGGCAGGGACGGATGCCATCGTGGTCAACACGACAAAGATCACCAAACCGCCGCAATCCTGGAGTGACTTGTGGGACACGGAATATGGCGGCAGGATGGTTGTCCTGGACGATGCGCGTGTGATGATCGGCGTTGCACTGCTGACCCTGGGCTACGATCCCAACACCACCGACCCCGCTCAATTGGAGGAGGCCAGACTAAAACTGACCCAGTTCATCCCCTTCGTAAAGCTCTTCGACAGCGACAGTCCCAAGACCGCCCTGGGCACCGGCGACGTGGAAATTGGCATTACCAGGAGCGGGGAGGCGTTCAAGGCCAGCCAGGCCAACCCCAGTATCGAGTACGTGTATCCGCAGGAGGGCGCCATCTTTTGGCAGGAGAATTGGGTTATCCCCGCGGACTCTGCGCATGCAGATGCCGCCTACGCCTGGTTGAGCTACCTCCTGCAAGGCGATGTCTTCTGGCTGACCCTGCGCGATTTTGCTTATACCATCCCCAATCTTGCCGCCCTGGAATATGCAAAGATCAATTCCCCGGAGATTTATTCTGCCTACATGGAATCGCCGATCATTCACCCGCCTTCCGCTGCGGTTGCAAACGGGCATACGCTCAAGGATGTGGGGGATGCTGCGCCGCTTTACGAGGCCATCTGGGCCGAGGTCAGGGGACAATAGACAATTGACCGAACCGAACTCCCGGCAAGATCGCCGGGAGTTTTTGTTTTTCGTGTAGTCATTACGTCGTGACTGGCATGGGGAGAATATGACCTGTTTTGATCGGTAAAGATTGATTGCCGAATATGACCTGGTTTGCATGAAAAAATGAAAAAAAGTCATAAATAATTGACAATTATGCAAGATAGTTATAAAATAAGCGCATGGCGAACGAATTTTTTCCGACCCCTGCGGAGCATTTGGATGACATCGACCAGTACATCATCGATGCGCTGCGCAAGGATGGGAGGGAGGCTTTTTCCCAGATCGCCGAACAGCTCAAAGTGTCTCCGGGCATGATCCGCCAGCGTTACAACCGCCTGGTCGAGATGGGCTATCTCAAGGTGCTGGCCATCACCAATCCGATGCAGTATGGCTTCAAGACCATGGCCATGATCGGTATCCGCACCGACGGGCAGCGCATGTTGGAGGTGGCGGAACAGGTGGCGGCATTGAAGGAAGTGATCTATCTTATTGTGGTCAGCGGCCGGTATGATCTGATGGCGGAAGTGTTCTGCCGCGATCAGGAGGAATTGCTGACCTTTCTTACGCAAAAATTATCCGCCATTGAAGGCGTGCGGGAAACCGAATCCTTCATGCACTTGAAGATCGTAAAGGAAATTTATTTCTAAGCTGAGACCCGCCGCGCCCTGTGGCGGTTTTTGTTATCCGAAAATTTCCATCGTCATTCTAACTCGCGGGATCGCGGGTTATAAAACCAAACGGAGAATCGTACTATGAAAGTATTGCTCGTCGGTGTGGGTGGGGTTGGGGAGGCGATCGCGGCCATTGTGAAGCCGCGCGCCTGGATGGAGCAAATGGTGCTGGCCGATTACAACGTCAAGCGCGCCGAGGAAGTCCAGGCCAAACTGGGCGACCCGCAGCGTTTCCCGGTGGAGTTCATCGATGCCGGCAACCAGGAGATGATCGAGGGCCTTGCCCGCAAATACGGCGTGGACCTCATCATGAATTCAGTCGACCCGATTTTCAACAAACAGATCTTCGACGCAGCCTATAACGTGGGTGTGACCTACATGGACATGGCCATGACCCTGTCCGAACCGCACCCGACCGATCCCTTCCACCAGCCGGGTATCAAGCTGGGAGATTACCAATTCGACAAGGCCTCGGATTGGGAGAAAAAGGGCATTCTCGCCATGGTCGGCTTTGGTGTGGAGCCTGGCATGGCGGATGTGTTCGCCCGCTACGCCCAGGATCACCTGTTCGATGAGATCGAAGAGCTTGGCATCCGTGACGGAGCCAATATCATCATCGACGGCTACGAATTCGCGCCGAACTTCTCGATCTGGACGACCATCGAGGAATGTCTCAACCCGCCCGTGATCTGGGAGGAGGGCAGGGGCTGGTTCACCACCGCGCCGTTCTCCGAGCCTGAGGTTTTCGACTTCCCCGAGATCGGCCCCGTGGAAGTGGTCAACGTGGAGCATGAGGAAGTCCTGCTGATGCCGCGCTGGGTGAAGACCAAACGCGCCACCTTCAAATACGGCCTGGGCGACCAGTTCATCGGCGTGCTCAAGACCCTGCACATGCTCGGCCTGGATAACAAAGAGAAAATCACAGTCAAAGGCATCCAGGTTGCGCCGCGCGACGTGGTGGCGGCCTGCCTGCCCGATCCTGCCCACTTGGGCGAGAAGATGCACGGCAAGACCTGCGCCGGGACCTGGGTCAAGGGCGTCAAGGATGGCAAACCGCGGCAGGTCTACCTCTACCAGGTGGCCGACAACCAGGAGTGCATGGACGCCTGGGGCTGCCAGGCAGTGGTGGCGCAGACTGCCTTCAGCGCCGTGATTGCGATGGACCTGCTCAAACACGGCGGCTGGCAGGGTGTGGGCGTGCTCGGCCCCGAGGCCTTCCCGCCCGATCCGTTCATGGAGAAAATGGCGGAGTACGGCTTCCCGTACGGTATCAAGGAAATGACGCCGTCGGGTTCCTAATTTTATGAAATAAGGCGAATGGGCGCATCGAAAGCCCATTCGCCTTGTTTTTATGGATGCAGATATGATTGCTGCCCGGCGCTGCCAAACGCTGATGCGGCAATTTCTGGTACTTAATTTCCAACCCCAAAGGAGCAATGAAACATGGCAGAAAAGACATCAAATGGAGGTATGTTCGTTCAGAAGGAGGCCAAGAAGCTCAAGCGCGCCCTGACGCTGATCCCTCTTTCCGGTTTGATCTATTTCACGGTTTGCGGCGGGTCTTTTGGCATCGAGCCGCTGGTGGGTTACGCCGGCCCGGGTCTGGCGCTTCTGCTGATTGCGTTGACCCCCATCATTTTCAGCCTGCCCAATCTGTTGATCGTGCGTGAACTTCAAACGATGATGCCCGCCCAGGGCGGTTATTATCACTGGATCAAGCGCGCCTTTGGGCCTTTTGCCGGCTTTTTGGCAGGCTGGAACAACTGGGTGGTCTCCTGGCTGGATGTGTCCATCTACCCGGTCTTTGCCGCCCTGTACCTGAGCGCGTTCATCCCCGCCCTGGATGAAGGCGCCACGATTTTCGGCATTGCGGTGTCGGCCAGTTTCCTGCAATGGTTGGTGGCTGTTATCATGATCTGGTTCGTCGGCTGGCTGCAAATTCGCGGTTCGCGCGCGACGGGCCTGTTCACCAACTCGCTGGGCGTGTTCATGATCATCCCATTGGGCATCCTGGCTATGTTGGGTTTTTATGCCTGGATCAAGTCTGGCGCCACGCCGACCCTGCCCTTCCTGCCCGGGGGCGAGCAAATCAATTTCGATACCCTGACGGCTGCGTTCAGCACGGGTCTGTTCGTGGTGATGTGGAACTACATGGGTTGGGAGCTGCCCTCCGCCGCGGGTGACGAGGTGGTCGAACCGCGCAAGAATTACCCGCGCGCCATGGCCATCGTGCTGGTGCTGGCCATCCTGACCTATGCGCTGCCGGTAACGGGCGCCCTCATGGGCGGCGCAGGGGAGGACGGGCGCTATACCGTCTGGGGCATCGAGGAAAGCGAAGAAGGCGTGGGAATTGCGCCCGAAGTCGCAGATTATGGCATCACGGCTGAGCAGATCGACAGTTGGGGTGTCTCGTCGTCAGGCGACGCCACGGGTTGGGAGTTTCCGCAAATCGGACAGGTCATCGCTGCCAAAATCAGCGGGGATGCCAATTCACCGCTCGCGCTGTTCATGGTGATCATCCTTACCATTTCCGCCGTGCTCTCGATGACGGGTTTGTTCATCGGCAACAGCCTGGGCGGGAGCCGTGTGCCCTTTGCCCTGGCGGAGGATGGCATGTTCCCGCGCTGGATGGTCAAGGTGCATCCCATGTACGGCACGCCCTACATTGCCATTCTGGTCGTGAGCGTGGTCTACACCATTTTCGCCACCAATGCCTTCGCCTTCCTGGTGGTGGCAGATGTATTCATGCAACTGCTGGTGGTGCTGGCGGAAATTGCAGCCTTGTGGGTCTTGCGGCGCACGGAACCCGACCGACCGCGTGACCGGGTCCCTGGTGGGATTTGGGGCTTGAGTCTGGCGTCCTTCAGCCTGGCGGGCATCATTATGATCGCCTTTGTCAGCCAGATCATCGAGGAGGGTTGGGGTTCGATTGGCGTGGCGCTGGTTTTGATGGCAATTGGCGCGGTTTTGTACTTCCCGATCCGCAGGTTGATCAAGCCTGGAGTTCCAGACATTGACCCATTCGAAGCCGGCGTGGGGGACGATTAACCGCACCTGCCTCGGTTCCAAAATTTGAATCAACGTCCCGCAGGGTTGGCCTCTATGCAAACCAGCCTTGCGGGACGCTCCAGAGAATTCCAAATCGGCGATGAGTGTGGGGGGAATTGACGAATTTTTTATTTTTCCTGTCGGTTTCGGCAAATTGTAATTGCCTGTACTGCCGAATTTCCGTATAATTCAAAAAAATTGCAGTTCACAATTAAGGAGATCGCCATGCCATACGGATATAACGGCAAGATCCTGCACGTTGACCTCACCAACAGGACGCTCACAGTCGAGGAACCCCCTGAAGCCTTCTATCGAAAATACCTGGGTGGCAGCGCGATGGGAATGCACTACATCCTGCGCGACATGCCCAGAGGCGCCGATCCGCTTGGACCCGAAAATGTGCTGACCTTGTTCGCGGGGGTGAGCACCGGCGCGGCCATCTCGGGGCAGAGTCGCCTGAATGCCAACGCCAAGTCGCCGATCAGCGGCGGCATCGGTGATTCGCAGAGCGGCGGATTCTTCCCCGCGGAACTGAAGTTCGCAGGCTTCGATGGGATCGTCGTCAAGGGGCGGTCGCCCAAACCCGTATACCTGTCCATTTTGAATGGAGAGCCAGAACTGCGCGACGCCGCCCACCTGATAGGAAAACTCTCGGGCGAGGTGGACGATATTCTTCATAAGGAGATCGACCCCAAGGCGGAGATCCTCCAGCACGGCATTGGCGCGGAGAATGGGGTGTTGTATTCCTCCCTGGTTTCCATGTCCAACCGTCACAACGGGCGCACGGGCATGGGCCTGGTGATGGCTTCCAAGAATCTCAAGGCGGTGGTCGTGCGCGGCACGAAGAAGCCTGCCATTTTCGACCCCAAGGCGCTGACCGCGCTCAACCGCATCGGCCCCAAGGCCCTGCCTGAAAATGGCGACATGGACGGCCTGGCCAAATATGGCACGGCGGTGGTGGTGATGTTCAACAACACCATCGGCACCCTGCCGACCCGCAACTACAACGAAGCCCAGTTCGAAAGCTGTGAACCGATCAGCGGCGAGAAAATGGCTGAGACGGTTTTGAAGGAACGCGATACCTGCTATGCGTGCATCGTCCGCTGCAAGCGTGTGGTCGAGATCAAGGACGGCCCGTACAAGGTGGATCCCCGGTATGGTGGCGCGGAGTATGAAACCCTGGGCACCTTCGGCTCCTATTGCGGCGTCAGCGATCTGGCGGCGGTTTCGCTGGCCAATCAGATCTGCAACGAATACGCGGTGGACACCATCGCCTGCGGCGCGACAATTGCCTTTGCGATGGAGTGCTACGAGAAGGGCATTATCACAAAGGAACAGACGGGCGGCGTCGAACTCAAATTCGGCAACGCCGAAGCCATGCTCGAAGTGTTGCGCCAGATCGTCACCGCCAGCACGCCCCTGGGCAGGATCCTGGGCCAGGGCTCCACGCGCGCGGCCGAGGCCTGGGGCAACGGCGCGGACGAGTGCCTGATCACGGTCAAGGGCGCGGAGGCTCCCGCTCACATGCCGCAGGCCAAACGCAGCCTGGCGCTCATCTACGCGGTCAATCCCTTCGGCGCGGATCACCAGTCCAGCGAGCACGATCCCTACTACGAAGAGGGCATCGGCGACTTCAACCTGAACCGCCTCAAGCAGATCGGCCTGGGGTCGCCCCAGCCCGCCTACAGCCTGACCGACGAGAAGGTGCGCTTCGCGTACGAGAGCGAAGTCTTCTACTCGATGATGGATTCGGCCGAACTGTGCCAGTTCGTCTACGGCCCCACCTGGACCCTGTACGACGGTGAGGACACGGCCAAAATGATCCGTGCCGTTACGGGTTGGGATATCACCCTGGATGAGCTGATGCAAGTCGGCCGCCGCCGCCTGAACCTCTTCCGCGTGTTCAATGCCCGCGAAGGACTGGGCCGCAAGGACGACAAACTGCCGAAGAAGTTCTTCAAGCAGTTGCAGGGGACGGGTCCCACGGCGGGCTTTGCCCTGACCCACGAGGAAGTGGATCATGCCATCGATCACTACTATCACCTGGCAGGCTGGACGACCGACGGAGTGCCGACCCGCGACACCCTGAAGCAGCACGACGTCGAGTGGGCGGCAGAGTATTTGCCTGGATAAAATAACCACGCCCTGAGCGGAGCGACGAGTGGTAACGAGGAGCGCAGTGAAGGGCAGATTACAAGTAAATTCAACGTACTTGCAACTGTCCTTCGACTGCGCCGCGAAAATCACGCGGCTCCGCTCAGGACGTACATAGGATAAACATTCATGACCACCAGCCAACTCTATCAGGATAACTTCCCGCACATGACCCCCGCCTGGAGCCGCATCTTCAACTTTGTGGCCGAGCGCGCCGAGGGGTCCTACATCTACACGGACGATGGCCGCAAACTGCTCGACTTTACCTGCGGCATCGGCGTGACCAACACGGGCCACTGTCACCCCAAAGTGGTGGAGGCCGTGCGCGAGCAGGCGGGACTTTTCCTGCATGCCCAGGCCAATATTGTCGTCCACAAGCCGATGCTGCAACTGATTGAGGAATTGCGCCAGATCGTCCCGCCCTCCATCGACAGCTTCTACTTCGCCAACTCGGGCGCCGAGGCGTTGGAGAACGCCGTCAAGATCGCGCGCGCGGCCACAGGGCGGCAGAACGTGATCGTCTTCAACGGTTCCTTCCACGGGCGCACGGCCATGACCATGTCCCTGACCACCTCCAAGACGGGCTATCGCACGGGTTTCGGCCCGCTGCCCTCGGGAGTCTTCGTCTCGCCCTTCCCGTACGCCTTCCGCCTGGGCATGAGCGAGGAGCAGGCTTCCACGTACGCGCTGGAGCAGCTCGATTACCTGCTGGCTTCGCAGACCGCCCCGAAGGATACCGCCGCCATCCTGATCGAATCGGTGATGGGCGAGGGCGGCTACATTGTCCCGCCCGCATCCTTCATGCAAGGCCTGCGCGCTTTGTGCGACAAGCACGGCATCCTGCTGATCTTCGACGAGGTGCAGTCGGGCTTCGGGCGCACAGGCAAATGGTTCGCGCTGGAGCATTTCGGTGTGACGCCCGACATCATTACCGCCGCCAAGGGGCTGGCTTCGGGCATGCCGCTTTCGGGCGTGTTCAGCCGCACCGAGATCATGAAGAAAGTGGACGTCGGCTCGATTGGCGGCACCTACGGCGGCAACGCCGTGGCCTGCGCCTCGGCCGTTGCCACCATCCGCGCCATGCGCGATGAACACATGCTGGAAAACGCCGTCGAACGCGGCGAGCAGCTTGTGGCGGGCCTGCGCAAATTGCAGGAGGACTATCCGCAGATCGGCGATGTGCGCGGCAAGGGCCTGATGATCGGCACCGAGTTCATCGTCGACGGGCGCACCGACAAGGCCAAGCCGCTGGTCAAGGAGATCATCCACGCCGCCGAGGAGCGCGACCTGCTGTTGCTTTCCTGCGGCACCTATGACAACATTGTGCGCTGGATCCCGCCGCTGAACGTCAGCGCAGAACAGATCCATGACGGTTTGAACATCTTCAGTGAAGCCTTGAAGGCCAGTGTGAAATAGTCAAAGGTCAAAAGTCGAAAGTCGAAAGTCTGCCGACCTTTGACCTTCAACCAATGGAATTTACCCCATGAAAACACTCGACCGCTCCAAGCTTGAACAACTCCTCGATGCGGAGGAACAACTCTTCCACCAGCGCCATCCCAAATCCTACGAACTGTACCAGCGGGCGCGCAAGTCGCTGCACGGCGGCGTGCCCATGCTGTGGATGGTGCGTTGGGCGGGGTCATTTCCCGTTTTTGTGAAGGAAGCCAAAGGCGCGCATTTCACCGATGTGGACGGCAACTCCTACCTGGACCTGTGCCTGGGCGACACCGGCGCGATGACGGGTCACAGCCCCGAGGCGACGGTCACGGCCATCACGGAGCAGATCCAAAAGGGCATCACCCTGATGCTGCCCTACGAGGAGGTCCTGTGGGTGGGCGAGGAATTCCAGCGCCGCTTCGGCCTGCCGTACTGGCAGTTTACCCTGACCGCCACGGACGCCAACCGCTTCGTGTTGCGCATGGCGCGCATGATCACCGAACGCCCGAAGGTGCTGGTCTATAACTACTGCTATCACGGCACCGTGGACGAGACCTTCATCGTGCTCGACGAGGAAGGCACGCCCATCTCGCGCCCGAACAACATGGGGCCGCAGGTCGACCCGCGCGAGACGACCAAGGTGATCGAGTTCAACGACATCGCCGCGCTCGAAACCGCCCTCTCCGCCAGGGACGTGGCTGCCGTGTTGGCCGAGCCGGTCATGACCAATATCGGCATCATCCATCCCGATCCCGGCTATCATGAAGCCCTGCGCGAGTTGACCCGCAAGTACGGCACCTATCTCATCATCGATGAGACCCACACCATCTGCACCGGTCCCGGTGGATATACTGCCGCCCACGGACTCCAGCCCGATTTCCTGACCATCGGCAAGCCCCTGGCGGGCGGCGTCCCCGCGGCGGTCTATGGCTTTACCGAGGAGGTCGCCCGTGCCTTTTCGGAGCGCCTCGTGCTGGAGGACTCGGATGTGGGCGGCATCGGCGGCACGCTGGCGGGCAACGCCCTGTCCATTGCCGCGATGAAGGCCACCCTGCAAAATGTCCTGACCGATGACTTCTACGCCAGGGCCATTGCGCTTCAGGAATATTTCACGGCCGGCGTGGAGGGTGTGATCCAGGAATTCGGCCTGCCGTGGATCGTTAAACGCCTGGGCAACCGCTCCGAGTACTGGTTCCGCCCGACCCCGCCCAAAAACGGAGGCCAGGCCGCCGCAGCCATCGACCACGAACTCGACCGATACATGCACCTCTTCGCCCTCAACCGTGGCATCCTACTGACCCCCTTCCACAACATGGCGCTCATCTCACCCGAGACCACCCAGGAAGACGTGGACTATCACACGCAGGTGTTCAGAGAAGCCGTGCAAAGTCTGTTTGGCTAAACCTGTCACAAGTTGAAGGTCAAAAGTCTTCCAAAGGACTTTTGACCTTCAACCTTTGACCCATTTGGAGAAAATCCATGACGGAAAATCGATCCCAGATCTGGCGCATCAACGTTCGCACACAGGAATTGATGCGCGAACCCGTCCCTGAGACCTGGTCCCGTTTAGGCGGGCGCGGCCTGCTCGACCGCATCCTGCTCGATGAAGTGGATGCAACCTGCGATCCGCTTGGGCCGGGCAACAAGCTGATCTTCGCGCCCGGCCTGCTGGTGGGACACATGCTCTCGTCCACCGACCGCATCTCCATCGGCGGCAAATCCCCGCTGACGGGCGGCATCAAGGAAGCCAACGCGGGCGGACGCACGGGCTTGCACATGGCGACGATGGGGATGCGCGCGCTCATCGTCGAGGATGCGCCGCAGGAGGAAGGGTACTGGGTGCTGCACCTCTCGCTCCATGGCGCCAAATGGGAAAAGGCCGACGATCTGGCGGGAGTGGGTGTGTATGCCACTGCGCCGAAATTACTCGAAAAATACGGCGACAAGGTCGCCATTGCGCTGATCGGCCCGGGCGGCGAGATGCGCATGAAGTCGGCGGGCATCCAGAACCTCGACAAGGATAAGATTCCCTCGCGCATCGCCGCGCGCGGCGGATTGGGCGCGGTCATGGCATCCAAGGGGCTCAAGGCCATCGTGTTCGACAACACGGGCGGACAGAAGCCGCCCCTCGCCGACCCCGAGGCCTTCAAGCTCGCCCAGAAGGATTACACCAAGGCCGTCATGGATCATCCGCAGTCGATCACCTATCGCGACTACGGCACGGCTGCCATGGCGCAGATGACCCAGAACTTCGCCGCCCTGCCCACCCGTAATTTTTCGAAGGGCACCTTCGAGCACGTGGAGGACATCAGCGGTGAGACGTTGCGCGAGTTCACCCTGACGCGCGGCAAACCCTCCGACCCGTCGCATGCCTGCATGGCGGGCTGCACGATCAAATGCTCGAACGTCTTCGGCGGCGAGGATGGCAAAATCATCGTGTCCCCGCTGGAATACGAGACCATCGGCCTGATGGGCACGAACGTCGAGATCAATTCCCTGGATGCGATTGGCCGCCTGAACTGGCACGTCAACGACCTGGGATTGGACTCCATTGAGATTGGCGGTTCGTTGGGCGTGGCCGCCGAGGCAGGCCTGATGCGCTGGGGCTGCGAATTGGACGCGCAGAAATTGCTCGACGAGATTCGCGCGGGCACCGAGCTGGGACACGTCCTCGGTGACGGCGCAGACGCGGTGGGACGCAAATACGGCATCGAGCACGTGCCCACCGTCAAGGGACAGTCCATGTCAGCCTACGAGCCGCGCTCGATCAAGGGCACGGGCATCACCTATGCCACCACGCCCCAGGGCGCGGATCACACCTGCGGCCTGACCATCCGCGCCAAGGTCAATCACCTCGACCCGACCGTGCAGCGCGACCTGTCCCTGAATGCGCAGTTGAACATGGCGGGCTACGACACGTTGGGCGCGTGTATCTTTGCGGGCTTCGGTTATGCCGCCACCCCCGACGGCGTGGTCAAGCGCCTGCTTAGGGCGCGCTACGGCTGGGACGACCTGCCCGATAATATTTTGCAGGAACTGGGCAAACAGACCATCAAGATGGAGCGTGAGTTCAACAGGCGCGCGGGTTTCACCGCCAAGGATGACCGCCTGCCCGCCTGGATGACCCGCGAACCCATCCCCGAGAACGGCTCGGTCTTCGATGTGAGCGAGGAAACCCTCGATCATATTTTTGACGGGATTGAGTAAACAAAAAACTCCGAGATTTCCAAATCTCGGAGTTTTGATCTACGCAGTTGCCATCTTTTTCATTCGGTACTGGTACAACATCCAGCCCGCCACGCCGAACAAAATGGATGTGAAGATTCCCTCGTTGGTGGGGGTGAAGATTACGCCCAGCGTGCCATCCACCTTGATGAAGCCGTTGATGAGCAGCGGCATGCTCAGGGCGTTGATGACGTTGTGCAGGATGAAGACGGGCCAGACGGATTTGCTCAGCAGGCGCAGTTCGCCAAACAGGAGCGCGGTGGGGGGCATGACGATCAAGCCGATGAGCAGGAAGACAGGGATGCTGGTTGCGACCGCGCTCTTGAGGACTTCACGATCCAGGAAGTAATAGTAATAGGGCAGGTGCCACGACCACCACAGGACTCCGACGATCAGGTGATTCAAGAGCGGGTGAACGTTCGCGGCGTCCAGCCGCGGGGTGAGGTAGCCGCGCCAGGCAAATTCCTCGAAGATGTTTTTCATCAGCGAGCCGCCCAACATGACGCCCGCGGCGGTGAGATACGCGCCGAAACCCTGGGAGGCGAACCCGTCGGCGCTGATGGCTCCGAAAACGGAGGCCAGCCCAAAGGTCAGGAGTCCGACGAGCGGATAGACCAGGATCGCCACCAGGTACCACTTCCAGCCTGAGATCAGGTTCAGCCCAAAGCCCGCGTCCTTCCAGCCATCCCCACCCAAAGCGCGCAGCAGAATCCCAGACAGCGCAGGAGTGGTCAACCAGACCAGCGCGCCCAGGCTTTGCATGGGCGGTTGGGTGTTGCCCGTGAGGTTGTTGAGCCAGATGCCCAGCCAGCCTCCACCCACGGTGAAGAGCGCGACGATGACGATGTTGCGAATGGTTCTGTTCATGATTTTCAGTTCCCTATTTGGATGGAGTAGTTTTTTGATTCGATGCGCTCGATGGCGGAGCGCAGCCAGGCTGCGTCGGATTGACTGTTGAGGTATCCCAGTTCCAGCGTGAGCATCCCGAAGAAGACGGTGCGCGGATCGACAATTTGGCTGGGGGCGTTTTGACTGATTTGGTAGACGGCGGCGTAGACGGCCAGGCGTTCTTCAATCTCCTTGAGTTTGAGGCGCAGCAGGTGGAGGATTTCCTCGTCGCTGAGTTTGCCGCCGAAATAGACCTGGATGAGGAACGGTTCGCGTGTGTCGTGTTCGGGCAGGGGTGTGGACAGCCAGTGATGCAATTCGGCGCGGCCTGCCTCGCTGATGGTGTAGATCTTCATGTCGAGGCGTTCCTCGCGCTCGACCACTTCCTTTTCGACCAGGCCTTCTTCATCCAGTTGCGCCAGGGTGCGGTAGATCTGGCTTTGGTTGGCGGGCCAGAAATGCTGCACCGAGCGGTCGAAGGCTTTTTTGAGGTCATAGCCCGAGAGCGGGACAAAGGATAAAAATCCGAGGATGGCGTGTTTGAGTGACATAGTTTATAGTACATGTATTATAGTATCGATACTATATTTAAGTCAAGAGATGATAGGCAGCGTATGGCGTAGTACCAAAGTACTATCCACCAGCCTTGACCAAGGCCCCGACGGGGTGATAGATTTCACAATACATGCGGGGGTTTGGATTGCAAGCCCCCAAACAAGGAACAAAAGGTGTCAATCTTCACCCAAGATGCACCAGGGATATTCAGCAATACTGCGCCGCCTGACCCTGCCCACACGTGGATAAACTCAGAAGGAGCGTAGAAAGACATGGCAAAGAAATTACTGGCTCGTTAATGTTTTACAGAGTAGATCCAGGAGCCACTGGTCCTTTTGAGGCTCTTCCTAATAGTTTTGCCCAATCACTGGCTAATATGCAACCTTGGTTCAAAGGAATTAGATTGTTGCGCAATTTCAATGGAGATAATAAGACATTTGCAACTACAGGTTTTCATTATGGAGAAGTGAGTGATTCCCCATACATTTTACAAAAAGGATGGAATATAGATAGCAACGGGACAGGAGGGGTCGTGATGATAAATGGCCCACTCTCAACATCGTCAGGCTTTGCCTTGGCAGCATCAATTGGCGGATTGTTCTTAGCAGCCGTTCCTCCAGTTAATATAATAGGAGCGGGATTGATTTTATTTAGTGGATACGGATGGGCCATATCCACATTATCTGCAATGGAATCACATCCAGTATATTATCCTAACCTTCCAGTAAGATAAGGAGATATGATATGTTAAAACATTACTATTACCCAATCATAGTAGGTGTCATACCAGGAATTATTGGTTTGGTAGCAGCGCTTTCCCGTTTTTATGAAACGACAGATAATTTAGAAAACAGAGATATAGTTTTGTTATTTGTTTTCATGTCCATATATGTGTCTTGGTTCACATGGGCATTAATTAAAGTTAATGGCAAATGGAACATACTTATTCATAAAATTGAATGGGGTTTCTATGCCATTTATATAGCTATTTGCCTTTCACTCCTATTTACATTAAAGGATGCAGTAGAACCATTGAAAAGTGTAGTCTTATTGGTTATCCAATTCCTAATATCAGGTTTTTTTATTTCAATAGGTATTATCAAATATAAAGAACTGAAGGATAACAATGTTTAGTTATAACTTTATCTGACAACATTAATGTAATTACGTCAGCGACGATGCCACGGATTTGGGCAGCAGCGGATTTGGACTCATGTTTTACAATGCACGCTGGTACGACCCCTCGCTGGGACGCATGGCCCAGGCCGACACCATCGTCCCTGGCGGCGTGCAGGGACTCGACCGTAACGCGTACGTTAACAATTCACCGCTCAATTATGTGGATCCGACAGGTCATAGAGGATGTACACCTGGCGAGAAATCGTATGCATGCCTAATAAGAGCAAGGTTGTTGAAAGAAAAAGAGAAAAAGCCGCCTACCATTCTCATCCTCGTTTGTGGCGATAAAACAGGAGAAAATTGCGAAACAGGTTATGGGCCTTACGATGGCGACCAACCGCTTTCAGATTACGAGGAGTGGGCAGATGCCAATGGAATTCAAGTTGAGTATTTTGGTTTTGGAGAAGGTGAAACAATAGGAGATGTTCAAGCAAGAATTGAGGAGTTTATGGAAAAAACCGAGAATGCTGGCGCAAATTTCATTTTGGTTGGTCATAGCGCAGGCGCGGATGCGGCGTGGAATGCCGCATACAGCCAGGCAGAAAAGGGGAACACATCTCGAATTCGTGGCGTCTTACTATTAGATGCTGGTGCTATGGAGATTGAGCGTGATGACATGAATTTCCTGATTGGCGAGTTGATTAATAGGTACGGGATTGACGTTAAGTCATTTAGCTCAGGAGATTATCGCGGTTGGGACGATGATGGAAAAGGCACATCTATAACGCTGCCTTCAAATACCATATCAATTCCTGTACAGTCGCATTATGCGCTTGCAGTGGATAATATCGTTTTGGATCAATATACGTCGCCAATTCTAAATGGATGGATTTCAGGACATTAGTAATGCAGGTCAAATCGAAAACTTCCTTTTCACATGTTTAGATGGATGAAAAATGAAAAATCGAAAACTACTTCTGACACTATCTTCGGCAATACTGGTGGTTATCGCACTGTTTGGCTTGACCTTGCCTGATCGGAAACAAGTCGCACCCGGCTGTCTTGAGCCGCACCTCGCAATGATTCCATCTCCCATGCCTCAGAAAAATCCCCGTCCTGTGACCCCCAGACCTTATCTTGATGTCCCTGCTTGGTGGAAACCGCAACTGAGTGCTGAACAACAGGCTCAATATGACAATATTACACTTAAGCGCAAATTTTATACTGCGCAGGATATGTTAGTTTACGAGAATCAGGTTTGGATTGCACATGCTAATGGTATAGTACGATTTGATGCTACTAATAATAACACTCTCGCGACTTATCAGGTCTTGGTGGATTCACTGCCAAAATTTTACACCTTTGTTGCTCTTTACTTGCGAAACGGAGAAATTTGGGCAATTCTCTCCTCGTCCGAATCTGCATTGGCTAAGTACGATCCAACCACAGATGAATTTATCGTCATCCATGATGAGGATGGTCTGTTGAATCACGGGCATGGGCCAACAGTGGATGGCAAACCGTTAATTGGAGAACTATCCGACGGAAATCTGGTTTTCGTACTGGGTTGGGAAATCTTCTCTTATGACCCTGAGAATCAGCAGGCAAGGAAATTGCTGGGATTGGAATCGGGATTCCGTGTAAATACAATTGCCACCTCCAAGGATGACAATATATGGTTTACAACCGTAAATGACTACGTAATACGGTCACTGAACCCTGAGACGGGTAAGGTAAAGGAATATGGCGAGCCGCCAAGCCTGGTCAAGGATGAGGCGAACCAGACAGGATTAGCATGGGATTCCAGTAAGGCAATCACTGTTGATAGCCAGGGACGCGTCTGGGTGGGCTACTTTGACAGGCTGGAGCTGGATAAAAACGGGAACTACACGTGGCATGAATTGAAACGGCCTACGATATTTGTGGATGACACTCATATCTACGATACTTACGACCGTGCGGTCTATGTATACAAATGGACTCCTGTATTCTCTGTGGCACAATTCTCTGACGAAAATATGTGGTTTGTGACAGGCGTTGGGGTCGTGCGGTACGATGTTACCGGAGATGATTGGTGTTGGAGCGCAACTCAGTCATTCTGGGGAGATGCTTTCTCGCCTATTGCGGAAGATGAAAATGGGAATATCTGGATGGTTGATGGCGAGATGAATCAGATTTACAAGTTGGAGCAATAGTTATTGCAGATGACTATGTATCGCCCTTTGGGAATCACTTTGGCTCGTTTTTGGTATATTTTAATTAGACGGCGACGGACGGCGCGTCAAATCCGTGATGGGCGCGGAAACCATTCTTTTCTTCGGCGCGCATTTCGAGATCAAGAATCCCGGGCCGACCCAGATCGAAACCAAATATTACCTGGCCGGCGGAAGCCGCGTGGCGATGCGTTCCTATACCATCCCCTATAACAACATGACCCTGACCTACCTGATGGGCGACCACCCTTCGGCTTGGCTCAGGGCAGGCCTCGGCAGCACCTCCCTGGCGGTGAACGCCAGCACGGGCACAGTGATCGAGACCCGCTACAAGGCCTGGGGCGAAGTGCGCTATACTACCCCCAATGTAACCCTGCCCACGCGCAACACCCTTCGGCAGGCTCAGGGCAACGCCTTCACCGGACAGTATTCTGACAGTTACATTAACTTGCTTTGGTACGGCTCCCGACACTACGACCCCGAACTCGGACGTTTCATTCAACCAGATTCTATTGTACCAGTGGTATCACAGGGTGTGCAAGCCTTCGATCGTTACGGCTACACCAACAATA
>JACRBN010000015.1 GCA_016213105.1 Chloroflexota bacterium | reverse complement strand
CCACCAGCCACTCGACATCGCATGCAATCATTACCATTGCTGACACTGGCTGCGGCATGCCCGAGGCGGTGAAGCAACGTATATTTGAACCGTTCTTTACCACCAAAGAGGTCGGCCGAGGGACCGGCCAGGGCCTGGCCCTGGCCCGCACCCTGATCACCAAACGCCTACGTGGATCCATTTCCTTTGATAGCACAGAGGGAAAGGGCACCGCCTTTACCATCAACATCCCACTGGAGTCATCTGCCACCACCTAGATGGCATAATGCCATCTCGCATGCCGATGTACGTTTGACACGGGCCACTGCAAGGAGACACGTCCCCCCGCGTGCTATTGTCGACCGTGACACCGAACATATCGGATCATGTGCATGTCTTCTTTTACAATGTGTGTCTGAATCCAATCGCTCAAGAATCGCGTCACGCGCAGAGTCATTGTAATTTTTCCCGACTTATAGCCAGATATTAGTTCCTGTGCTCGTTTGGTTAGGCCTGCATGAATAGCCTGATGCTCAGCCAGATGAGGATAGCCAGTCTCACGCATAAGCTTTTCTTCAGTCTGAAAATGTACGATTACGTATTCAGACAGTCCATCCAAGGTCGCCTCCAGCACGTCCTTGCCACGGCCCTCTGCTATGGCTTGTTCCAAATGGTTTACCAACTGGAACAGGGCCTGATGCTGGCGATCCACCTCCGCGTGTCCGGTTGCCCAACCTTCGTCCCAGGAAAATGCCTCCATACAAACCGCGCTCCTGTCAAAAGGTTATTACTACCGTGTCGACGGGGGATTTTCGGCGTATTCGAAAATGAGTTCAGGGCGCGCGACTGTTTGATTCACCACCCGAACGCTCCCGTCCGGCCAACGGTGAATTGAGCAAGCGCGCCAGGTCAACTTGTGTAAACGGCTTGGGCAAATACCCAGCGAGGCCGTCCCTCATAAGGTCCGGAATAGATGCCCCTCCCAGATAGCCCGACACAATGAATACTGGCACTTCAGGACGGCATAGATGCATGATGCCAAAAGCCTCCGCTCCACTGAGTCCTGTCATGACCTGATCCAACATAACTAGATCGAAGCGCTGAGGGTCTTGCTGGAACAGACGAACGGCTTCCGCCCCATTATCTACCGTCACCACTGCGGCCCCCCATTCCTGTACTTGCTCCGCAATAACGCTTCGCACCGAATCCTGGTCATCTGCAATCAAGACCGTCTTCCCCTTCAGCGATGGCCTTATCGATCTTACTGCCATCCTGCCTGTGGATGATGAGGCAACCCCGGGAGTCGTCACTGGAAGCACCAGCGTGAATGTCGTTCCGCGTCCGCGCTCACTCTCCACCTGTATGGTGCCGTGATGCGACTTGACCGTGCCATGAACCGACGCCAGCCCCAGTCCGGTTCCCTTGCCAGCTGGCTTTGAGGAAACGAAGGGCTCAAATAAATGGGCGCGAATGTCGTCCGGAATGCCGCACCCGGTATCACGGATGGCAAGACTCACATAGGATCGGTTCGCAGGCAGATCCATCAGCAAGGGATCACCGGATGGAATGTCCTTGGTTGCCAACACCAATGTTCCACCCTGCGGCATTGCGTCTCGGGCATTGATGACGAGATTCATGATGGCGTTCTGAATAAGGCTTGGATCCCCCACTAAACTGAACTGACTGGCCAATAATTCACATCGCATGGATATGCGGGCATCCACCGTTCGCTCCAAGAGCGCCACCACATCGGCGATCTCCCGATGGAGGTCCACCTCCACCTCGCAGGCCTTGGTAGGGCGGGCAAAAGAAACCAGCTTCCGGGTAAGCGCCGCTGCCCGTTGGGCCGCTCCCAAGACCATGGCCACGGGTCTTTCAAGGTCGGATCGTCCGCGCGCCCGTTCTTTCAATAGCTCGGTTGCCCCCATAATAGCAGTGAGCATATTGTTAAAATCATGCGCAATGCCACCAGCCAGTAAGCCTATGGCCTCCAGGCGCTCAGCCCGTCGCAATCGCTGCGCCAACGCCTCATGCTCAGTGACATCACGCATGACTACCACCACGCCAGATATGGCCCCATCAGCACGCTGAATCGGCGCCGCCGATTCAGCGACCAGACGCAGGGTGCCATCGCGAGCGGTCAATGGAATGTGATGATCCCGGTTGAAACATCGTCTATTTCGCGCCACCCAGGCAATTGCATCAGCACTCTGCTCATCGACTGCCAAGGGCGCGCTGCCCAATGCTGCGACCAAGGAGAAACGATGCCCCACTGCGTCTTTGCTGAGCCAGCCCGTCAGTCGTTCCGACGCAGGATTCATCCGCACCACATACCCATCGATGGTCGTGACAATGACGGCATCCCCCATTGAGTTCATGGTCGTCCTCAGGTCATTTTCACTAGAGCGAACGAGTGATTCCATGAGAACACGCCGGCGAATCAGGCGAGCGACCATGATTCCCGATGCCAAACAGATCGCCACCAGCAGCAATCGAGAGACCAGCCGACTTTTCTCCAGCGGCAGGCAGCACCGCCACCATCCATCCGTTCCGGCATCGCCCAGCAAGTACATGACCAGGGCATCCAGTCCCCAAGCTACCATTGCTATACCAATCGCGCCAGCCATGACCCAGGTGTCATGTCGGGCATGGTCTTTCAGCGGCATGTGCCACAGACGACGCATCAACGCGAGATGAAATAACACCTCCACCACTAGGAGGACGAGCATCTGGTTTATCAGAGTCTTCACGGTTATCAGAGCGACAATGCCATGAGACAGATATGGCTGCGCATGGGATGTCCAGGGGGCCGGATTAAAGAGCTGGGCGCCCCAGAATACAGAAGACATGGCCGCCACAAACACAAGCGCGTACTCAGCCTGGACGACGAAGGGACTCAGCCACCAGCAATCTGGTCGAATTGATTGCCGACGCGCAGCCCATCCATGCCATACCATCCACGTTGTCATGAGTGCGGCAGCAGGAATGTTGGCCCAACCGTTGTTTGGCCAATTCCACCAACAGCCCTGCGCTCCCAATCCAAGCGTTGCTGCCAACAGGGCATAACGACCGCCCCACGCCATGGCCACCATCAAAGGAAACATTGAGCCGAACGCAAAGCTGATATGAATTGGTTCGTGCATGACCACCACTGGCGCGTCCAGGGTCCATCCCAGAAGGCCCACGAAGACGGCCAGGCAGGATTTCATCTTCCATCCTCGGCGGGGATCGGAAGACCACGTAAAGCGCTTGGAATCTGTGTCAATTTCTGCGGGAGCGGTCATGTTGGTGACGTCAATCGGTGTGCTGCACCATCAAGGCGACAAGAGAGGGCGAGGTCAATATGGTCACGGGACGTTAGTCCATTATTTCACCTGATGACCTCCGTGCTCTCCAGCGGAAGTCGAATGATGAAGGTAGTCCCAACGCCCTCCGTGCTCTCAAAGGAGATCGTTCCGCCAAGTTTTTTGACGACCAGAGCGCGAGCAAGAGCCAGACCCTGGCCAGTGCCACGCCCAACCTCCTTGGTTGTAAAAAATGGCTCAAATATACGGGCTTGGACAGCAGGAGACATTCCGCAGCCATCATCGGATACGCGCACAACGGCCATTGCCTCGTCCCGGACAGTGGTGACGCGAATGCAACCCAGAGCATCATCCCCACTGCGTTTCCGTTGGTCGGCGATGGCGTGAGCAGCGTTGACCAGCAAGTTCAGCATCACCTGATTGAAGTCCCCAAGATGCACAGGGACCAAGGGCAAGTCCGTGGCCAGAGTTGCAATGACTTCGGCAACCTGCTTCCATTCGTTGCGCGAAATGGTGATTGTGTTCTCAATGGCCCGATTGAGGTCGGCCGGAGCCACATCTTGGTTGCCTGGGTGGCTGAACTCTTTCATGGCCCGCACGATCACCGCTACCCGCTCGACCCCCTCCTGGCTCTGAATCAAGGCCTTGGGCATTTCCTCCAACAAGAAATCAATATCAGCGGCAGCTACCACGCCCCGCGCCTCCTCCACCAACGCAGCGGAAGCCTCTTTGTCCACGGCGCTGCGCAGTGAGTTGATCACTTGGCTCATCGTAGCGAACCCGTCCGTAAGAAAGGTGACGTTATCGCCGACAAATTGAATGGGAGTATTGATCTCGTGAGCTATTCCCGCGGCCAATTGGCCGACCGACTCCAGCTTTTGCGCCTGCCGCAGCTGCTCCTCGATCTGGACCAGACGAGTCACGTCCCTTTTCATGGCCACAAATTGAACAATTCGGCCGTCCTCGTCTCGGACCGGACTGATGGTAGCATCCTCGTGAAAGATGGTTCCATCGCGGCGGCGGTTGATAAAGCGGCCGGACCAGACCAATCCGTTCCGCAGCCGAGCCCACATCTCATCATAGAAGTCCGATTTATGCAGCCCGCTCTTGACAATATTCGGGTTCTTTCCAATGGACTCATCTTTTGTCCATCCCGTAATCTTCTCAAAGGCTGGATTGACGTACTGGATGACACCAAGCGCGTTGGTGATGACAATGGCTTCCGCTGCCTGCTCCACCACGTGACCCAAGCGCGAGCGCTCCTCCTCTGCGGACCGACGTGCGGTGACATCTTGAATGCTGACCAGATAACCGATCGTCTGTCCACCCGAATCCCGCATGGCGCTTATAGTGATCCATCCCCAGAAAGTTGATCCGTTGGCACGACGCAGAAGCGTTTCCCCATTCCATTCCCGCCCATCATCTACCACCCGCCAAACCGCCTGTATGCTATCATCGGAAGGCGTCAGCACATTCCAGTCGAAGGGGCGTTTACCCACCACCTCAGCCCGCACATAGCCCGAGGATACCATAAACCGCTCATTTGCCCATTCCACCCGTCGATCGTTGTTCAGCAACAGCACCAATGACGATATGTGGTCCAGGGCCACATTCAGTCGGCGCAACTCTGACTCTGCACGAGTGCGATCGATTATTTCCTGAAGCAACTGATCATTGCGTGATGACAATTCGGCAGTCCGCTCGGATATGCGAATCTCCATCGTCTCCGCCACTCGTTGCAGCTGAAGTCGGGAATCCTCGCGCTCTGATACGTCCCGCATGTGGCTTATGATCTGCAGAGCGCCTTCTTCTGGCCTAAATGACCGCAGTGCACCCTCCATGGTGCGCCAGGACCCATCCTGGTGCAGCATGCGGTAGGAAAATGGAATGGTCTTGCCGGGCGATTCCTTCGCTGATTGGAACTCAGTGCGATAGGAGCCCTCATCTTCAGGATGGATCCACTGCCGGAGGGTGGCTCCGACGAGTTGTGGTGCTGCCCACCCCATGGTCGCGGTCATGGAGGGACTCACCATGACCAGGAGACCGTCCTCATCAAACAGAGTTATCACATCAATAGCGTTATCGACCATACTGTGGAATAGACGCTCGCGTCGATCCAGATCGCGAGTCTGTCGCTGGGCACGTCGCATGGCCAGCGTCTGCACCCCGACCACGATGGCAAGGGTAAGCAAGCCCAGTCCTGCCAGGACATGACCTACCATGACATCCACGGCCGTGCCCCTTTCATGGGCTCATCACCTGGGGCACCGTCGCCAGCTTGGACGCTTCAGTCAATCTCGCTACCAGTCCTGCAGCATCCCCCTGACTCGCCAGCCAGGTGCCGTCCCACGTCAGTTGTCCCTGCAATACCAGGGCGGCATGCAGCGCCCCCGCTGCGACCTGCTCCGCAGGTTTGGCCGCAGAAGGAGAACGTTGGTGCAGGACAGCGTTGATCACCCCATCAGATAATCCCCACATGCCCAGGAGGCTGGCCGCCATTACGGGCTCATCGACGGGTAGGGAGCCCTCAACCAAACTTCCGCAGCCGTGGAGCAGGCCGGCCAGCCCAGCGTCGGCCACGGCTCGTTCATTCCCCCCCAGATGCACACACAGGGCACGCGCTGCCGCCGCCACGGTCGTAGCCTGGGATTCTCCCCGGTCATCCGCCGCCACAGCGAGAGCATCCCGTGACCGAAGCGCACGAATCAGGTCCAATCCCAGCAGGCGAACAGCTTCATCGGGGTCAACCCGCCGGGGCTGTCCGAAAAATGACGACGATACTAGCTGCAAAACCTT
>JACRBN010000014.1 GCA_016213105.1 Chloroflexota bacterium | reverse complement strand
TCTCACGAACGACTCGATTTCTGGTAACATGGGAACTACCTCCTGGTGATGGATTTGGAAATGAAACTGCCCGTTTCGAGTTCCAACGTACCACCAGGAGCCTTTTTCAACAAGACTGAATGTTATGCGAAGTTAATGTAACTATGTCAGCGACGACGCCACGGATTTGGGCAGCAGCATCCCGAGCCGTTCTTTGACGAGTGGGCCAGTCACGCTGGCTGCGAAGCGTCCCCGAAATGGAGTGGAGGGGATATGACCCCGCGCTGGGACGCATGGCCCAGGCCGACACCATCGTCCCCGGCGGAGTGCAGGGCGCGTAGACCCATAAAAAATAGCGCAGGCCCGTGGGCTTGCGCTATGGATGTACGGAATTTGTGCGGGGATTTTACCCATTGGGCAGGATGAGCACCTTCCCGACCCGCTCCTGTTTGTTTTTGATCAGGTTCACGCCGCGTTCGAACTCCGCCAGCGGCAGGCGATGCGAGATCAGCGGTTTGACGTCGATGCGCCCGCTCTTCAACAAGTCGACCGCCTGCAGGCTGTTGCGCACGGAGGTGTAGGAGGTCAGCAGGGTCAGGCCGTTGACGAAGAGGCCGAAGGCGTCGAAGGCCACCTGGGTCTTGGGCGGCACGCCGAACAGGAGGATCTTGCCGCCTTTGCGGGCAAACTCGGGCGCGCGCTGCATGACGGGAATCGCGCCGGTCGCGTCGATGACCACTTCGAAGGCGCCTTTGGGAAGCTCGTCGAGGGAGCGGACCACCTGATTCGCGCCAAAAGCCTGCGCCGTCTCCGCCCGCGCCTGATCCAGCTCGACCACGCTCACGCGCTGCGCGCCCTGGGCCTTGACCGCCTGGAGCAGCAAAATGCCGATCGGGCCGGCGCCCAGCAGGGCCACCCGATCCGCCAGCCGAATGCCCGTTTTCTGGACGCCGTGCAGCACGCAGGACAAAGGCTCGACAAAGGCGCCTGCCTCGAATGCAAGCTCTCCGATGTCGAAGACCGCCTTCTCGGGGGCTAGGACATACTCCGCCATCCCGCCGGGCAGGGTCACGCCGACCGCCTGCCAGTTCTCGCAGAAGTTTTGCTGATTGTTGAGGCAGTAGCTGCAATTGTCGCAGGCGATATTGGGCTCCACCGCGACCCGACCCCCGACCTGGATGCGGGACACGCCCGGCCCGACCTGCTCCACCACGCCTGCAAATTCATGGCCTGGAATGACGGGATAGGCTCCCAGATATTCCCCCTCCAAAATGTGGACATCCGTGCCGCAGATGCCGCTGGCCATGACCTTGATCAATACCTGCCCGGGGCCGGGCTGCGGACGTTCCAACGTGATAACCTTCAATTCGTGCGGTTGTGCGATCTGTAATGCTTGCATGGTTGTCATGAAAGTCTCCTTGTTTTTTGGTAGCGGGTCAACATAAGTGATGAACTCGTGGGGCGGGATGGAATCCCGCCAAATTACGGGTATGCGGAATGCCACATCGTACCTGTAGGGTATTCCGCAATCACGTACTTGATGCCACCACCGGTTTTTTTATTCCTGTGGCAATCACTTGCCGCCCATCTGGTTTGCGTTCTGTTCGAAGGCCTTCTTCATCAACCTGGAGATGGGCAGCAGCATCAACCAGCCCAGCCAGTTTTTCGGGTACATGGTCATCTTCCTGATGATTTCCGTGCCCGCGGGCGAGGCGCGGAATTCCCAGGCTTCGATGAAGTGAGTTGCCAGGTTCCGCAGCGGGGGCGTGAAGTCCTGGAATTTCAGCGCGATTCTGTGGTTCACGTCCCATGCGATGATCTCTTCGATGTGGGAGGAGCCGTCGCTGTTTTGTACTTTGATGCGCGACCCGACCCAGCCCGGAACCTGCGTTTCGAAGCGGGCGCTCTGGATGCCCGGCAGGATCGAATAGCCGGTGAAGTCCGACCAGCGTTCGAGCTTCAGGAATTCCGCGCAAATTTCCTGCGGGGACTTTGGAACCAGGCCGAGGATCTGGATCTCGATGGGCTTCATCTGCATACACTCCTTTGGTTATTGTCATGCCAGTTTCGCGACGACCGCGAACTCGCCGGCTTCGGCGTCGAAGGGCGCGCCCGCCACGTCCGCGTAGATTTCGGTAATCGTCAGGCCCGCCTCGCGGAACTCCTCCTCCAGGCTCCCGACGGAGAAATATTGCAGCCAGTTGTAGATGGTCTTCGTCCCGGCTGACTCCACGATGGTGTATTGATCCAGCGTCACCCGCTCCTGCGCATATTTGAAGGTGTTGAGAAAGCCATAATACGGATGGGGCGACCAGAAACCGCCCAGCAGGTTTGGCTCGCAGCGGGAAGCCTCGGTGCGCTGGTCGAAGGCCGCCAGGGAGTGGACATCCAGCACAATCCGCCCGCCCGGCTTCAAAATGGACTTGAATTTCGCCAGCAGGACCGCCCTTTGGGCCGGCCCCAGGGCGCACAAATCGCAAAAGATCAACAGGATGACGTCGAAGCGTTCCTCCGTGCTGAAGTCGAGATAGTTCTGGTTCACGTAGCGGATGTCGAGGCCCATGACCCTGGCCTGGTCCCTGGCGTACTCGAGCGATCTCGCGGAGAAGTCGATCCCCGTCACGTCTGCCCCGCGTTTGGCCAGGCGGGAAGTGTACAAGCCCGGGCCGCAGCCAAAGTCGATGACGCGGGTTCCGTGGGCAATCCCCAGGTGCCCCGCCAGCCAGTCCGCGGACTGGTCGATGAAGGCCATCCTGCGCGAGGAAAGATCCACGTTTTCGTTCAAGTGAAAGGCCAGCATCTGCGCGGAGGTATGTTCATCCGTCCAGAGTTCCTGCGCGGTGTAAAACTCGAAGGGAGCCGGACGCGCGTGGATCCGCTCGAGGTCTGAAAACAGCCTATGGTCCATATGTCAATCCAGTTCCTTGTACCAGGATTCGGCGCGGCAGGCTGTGCCCAGAACGGAGCCGTACAGGGCATTGGCGGCCGGGTCGAATCCATTTGCAAAGACGCGTGTGCCGCCCATCGCCTGCAAGCGGCGCATCCCCTCGCTGATCACGGCTTTCCCAAGACCAAGGCGCTGGTGCTTGGGCGCGGTGCCCACCAGCACGCAGACTGCGCTGCGGGTGGCATCGTCATACCAGATCGTGGAAAATGCCGCGATCCCGCCATCGGGGGCCTGCGCAACAATATCCAGGTCGCGGCGGTAGAGCGGGGCGGATTGCAGATTGGCAACCCAATCCCCGCCGCCAAAGGCGTCCTCGGATTCGTCGGGATGGAAAGCGCGCCAGGATGCCAGGGCGCGCGAATCGTATTCGCTGGCATCTCCCATGGCGCGGATGGAATATCCAGGGGGCGCCTGCACATTGGGAATGGCCCCCTCCAGGTCGCGGCGCCAGCGGTAAACGGGTCGATCACGGTGGGTGTAGCCGCGGGCTTCGAGGACCTGCCTTCGCAGGGGATCGTCTTCGTCGGCCAGCGCGAATAGTATGCGCTGACCCGCGGGGCTGAGCCTGGAGATGATCCCCTCGGCGCAGGCGAACATTTCATCTTCCAGTTCCACTGTGCGGATGTGGGGATGCACGATCAGATAGGCTTCCGAGTCGATCACATGAACCGTGGCCCCCAGTTGACCGTCCGCGGTCTCCCACAGAAACGTGACCTGCTCCATGGGTTCCGTCCCGACGGTTTTGATGTAGTGCCAGCGCCAGTAATCCAGGCGCGGCAGACTCCAGCTTCGTTCGAGCCTGTCATTGAGCGGGAAAACCTCCCGCGCCAGGCTACGCATCCGCCAGAAATCCCGGTCGTCCCGGTAGGGCCGCATTTGCAATTTCGATTTTTGTTCCATGATGGGTTGCCTTTGGAAAGTATATCAAATGCCCGCTGGTTTGTGCCAGCAGACGCGGGGAGGCGCATATTTGGCATTATACTGTGCGGATGGAAGTACATTTATCCTTGTCCGATAAAAAGCAAAACACCCGTTGAAGAACGGGTGTTTTCGAGAGCCACCGGTGGGATACGAACCCACGACCTGACGATTACGAATCGTCTGCTCTGCCAGCTGAGCTACGGTGGCAAATGTAGAACAAATTGCCAATTTGTTCACAGCGGGCGGGATTATACAGGAGTTTTTTCAATCCCGCAAGTTTTTGAGAGGCTGTGTCGTCTAGAGCAAGGGAAGGAACCTTCATGTTACGCATTGCCATGCTTTCTTATCACACCTGTCCGCTGGCCACCCTGGGCGGCAAGGATACGGGCGGGATGAACGTCTACGTGCGCGAGTTGACCCGCCAGTTGGGGCGGATGGGCGTCCACGTGGACGTGTTTACGCGTTCACAGGATGAGCACGTGCCGCACGTCGTCCACGAGTTGGGATACGGCAACCGCGTGGTGCACGTGCCGGCTGGGCCCGAGATTCCGCTGCCGAAACGGGAACTGGCGGGCTACATCCCGCAGTTCGTGCAGGGCATCAGGCAGTTCGCGCTGGAAAAAGACATCCATTACGACGTGATCCACAGCCATTACTGGATGTCGGGCCTGGCGGCGGAGTCGCTTTCGGACGCCTGGGGCGGGACGCCCATCGTACACATGTTCCACACCCTGGGCGAGATGAAGAACCGCATCGCCCGCTCGGAGGAGGAGCGCGAGGGCGGCTACCGCATCGACGGCGAGAAGCGGGTGCTGGCGCGCGCCGACCGCATCATCGCCGCCACCCAGGCCGAGGAGACGCAGCTGCGTTTTCTCTATCGCAACGGGAACCGCCCCGTCTCGATCATCCCGCCCGGGGTGGACGTGTGCCACTTCTACCCGATCCCCTCGGACGAGGCCAAGCAGTTCATCGGCCTGAAACCCGAGGATCGCATGATCCTGTTCGTGGGGCGCATCGAGCCGCTCAAGGGCCTGGATACGTTGATCCGCGCCATGTCCTGCATCCGCTCGTTTGACGCGGGGCGGCCCGTACACCTGGCCATCATCGGCGGCGAGCCTGCGGCCAATCCGCGCGAGATGAGCGCCGAGATGGCGCGCCTGCAAAAGTTGTGCGACGACCTGTGCATGGGCGGCATGGTGGTCTTCCTCGGCAAACGCGGACAGGATACCCTGCCGTATTACTACTCCGCGGCCGAGGTGCTGGTCATGCCTTCGTTGTATGAATCGTTTGGGATGGTGGCCCTGGAAGCGATGGCCTGCGGCACGCCCGTGGTGGCCTCGCAGGTGGGTGGCCTGGCCTACCTGGTGCGGGATGGGGAGACGGGCTTCACCATCCCCGACAACGACCCCGACGCCCTGTGCGAAAAGCTGTCCCTGCTGTTGGGGGATCCCCAACTGCGCTCGACGATGGGCCGCTGCGCCGAGCAGTACGCCCAGGACTACGCCTGGGAGCGCATCGCCGCCCAGGTTGCGGACGTGTATAAAAGTTTGGCGAAGTAGCGCTCGTGAAAAAGAACTCCAACGTCGGGAGACGTTGGAGTCCAATGCTCATCGAACAGCGTGAAGGGATTCCTGCATGTGCCGACAGCGTTCAAGCCACAGCACCTCGTACTGCTGTGGGTCGATCACCCGCCCCGCCAGGTCCGCGATGTTGTGGATGCCTTCGGCCAGGCACCAGTCCACGCAGATTTGGTACGCCTCCCAATCCAGCTCCTCATCCTCCCAGTAGACTTCGATCTCCCGCCTGCCCGCCAGGTGGGCCGCAAAGGCGCGCGTGTGTCCATCGGTAAAGACGATGCGCCCGTTCAATTCCTTGACGGGCAGCGCATCCGGGTAGACGGAGGCTTGCACGGCGCCCAGCTTGCCGCGGTTGATGTACAACTGGCTGGGCTGGATCTGGTCGAGGCGCAGGATGAAGGTCTCTGGCATACTACTGGATTTTTCGAACCGCATCCCCCACGCGGATCGTCCCGGGGCGGATGACTTTGGCGTTGATGCCGCGCAGGTTCAGCGACCTGCCCTCGGGCGAGTTGACGAATTTCATGGCGTCCGGGCCGAAGCGCTCGGAGAATTTCTTGCAGCCCGTGTGCGGCTGGGCCGTGACTTCCACGACCGCCGCGCCGATTTCGAGCTGTGTCCCGGGCGGCAGGTTTTCGAGGCCCAGGTCGAAGTCCACGTAGAGTTGGTCGCCGGCCAGCGCCCAACGGTCGCGGCTTTGGGCCAGCAGGGCGATGACGCGCGCGTTCATCAACGTGACCTGGCAGTTGAGGTGTGCCTCCGCGCGCTCGCCCGGGGAGCGGCGCCCCTGCCAGCCGTCGCCGACCAGGCCCCCGTCCAGGTCGAGCTGGCCTTCGGTCAGCGTCTCGCGCGCATCCACGCTCGGGCGGCGTACAATCCACTCCAGGCGGCCCGTCTCACGCGGCGATGCGCGGATTTGGTCCAGCGCGGCTTGCAATTCTTCGAGCGATAAAAGAGGGGACTGGGTCATGGTTCTTGTCCTTTTACTTTAAATTTTGTAGCAAGAATGGCATCGATAAAAGGTTTATCCTCGAACGGAATGGTGAATGTAAAGGTGGATGGATAGAGAACGTGTCTGGAGCGCAGCGTAAGGCTCAGCGAAATCGAGTGATTCATCATTTTTATGATCTCTGGGTCTTTGTAGAGTTCCTGGTTATCCCAGACATACGATTCAAATTTGTCCCAATTCAATACGATGCCTTTATAGAGCAATCCATGTTCTCCCAAGGCAGTTTTCTGAAATAAACCAAAAAATGTGAGCAACATGCTTAATAACAGACCTGTTGCCACAACCAAACGTGAGTAGTAGAAATCAAGATCGACAAGAGGCGGCAGGTCCATCTGTGTTCCCTGCCCGATGTAGGCAAATTCCTGCGGTTGAAGCGTTATGAATGTCATGTAGCCGATGAAAAGAAAAATCAAGATGAAAGGCAACACGGGAATTTTGTTAGGCAAAAAATAAACTTTGTTATTCATATTATTTTGAGTTCGAACATACTGAACCAGCACGGTTATCACTACACCGATAATTAATATGGCAAGCAGCGTCAGGTTCAAATCTGGAGTGTACGATGACATATTGAGATTTCCCATCCCGTGGTTTATTTTGATTCTTTTGACTTGGCGCGGCGCGGAAGTTCCACGTATTGCAGGCCGTTCTGAATCAGCATCATGCCGATCTTGGTGGTGACCGAGAGCGCCCAAATGGGGAGGCCGAAGATCAACAGTTCGCGCGGCAGGAGCAAATAACCGTCGCCAGCCAATTCGGTCAGGACGATGCGCTGGGGGACGATCCCATCCAGCACAATGAAGGCGCTGCCCTGCGTGAACAGTTGGAAGATCTCCACCACGGTCCAGATGATGACGACCGCGCCGACCAGGGTCAGCAGTATGCCGACGATCTTGGAAATGGAAATGCCCGAACTTTCATCGTCATATCCGTTGTAGACTGACATGGTTTCTCCGTTTCTGTTATTGGCCGTCCGGCGTGAACAATTTTAACTCGATATCCTCTGCCGAGAGACGAACCAGGCGCGCGAACTTGAGGCCGAGTTTTTCCAGCACGCGCATCGAGCCGCCGTTGGCCGGGTCAACGATGCCGACGATGCGCCCAATGCCCAGCGTTTCCCGGGCGTAAGCCATCACCGCCGCAGCGGACTCGGATGCGTAGCCTTGCGACCAGTACCGCTCCAGGAAGGCGAAGCCGATATCCACGTCCTCCAATGTCTCGCGCCGCACCAGCCCGCAGATGCCGAGCGGCAGGCCGTCCTCTTTGCGCTCCACCAGGTACATGCCGAAGCCGTGGGTTTCGTAGCTGTGAATCACGCGGCTCTGGATGTACTGGCGGGCGTCCCCGCTGCTCCGCACCTGGCGGTCGCCGATATTGCGGATGAAGGCGGGTTCGTTCAGCAGTTCGAGGATGAAGTCTGCGTCGTCCTCTGATATTGTACGCAGGCAGAGTCTTTCGGTTTCGAGCAGGGTCATGAGGTGGGTCCTATGGCATTTTCAAGGTGACGGCGGTTTGCCCGGCGGTGCTGCCCTGGTTGTACAGGCAGGAGACCTCGCCCGACAACGCCCCGCCCGCGTAGTTGATCACGCCGCTGGCGTTGAATCCGCCGTTGTTGCAGGCGCTGAAACTGACCGTTTCCGCGACTTGGTCGGCCACGCCCACGATGTACCAGCCCTCGGCAGAATCCGACTGGATGCAGTTGATGTGGTCGATAAAGCCCGGGCCGACCGCGGAGAGTTCCGCCGTGCCGTCGGCGCGCACCACCAGGCTGACTTGTTGGGCTGCGGCGCAGGAGTACGCGCCCGAATAACTGACCTTTTGTCCCACGCCGTTGATCGTGACCGGTTGCCCGGGCGCGGGTGAGGCGGCCGGGGTCGAGCCAGGCGGAGTCGGGCCGTCCACGCTGAAGGTGGTCTTGGCCGTGACGCCGATCGGGTCGGCGGTGCAGTACAGGCGGTGTTCGCCTGGCTCGTTGAGCGTGAACTCGAAGGTCAGGATGCGCGAGGTGTCCAGCGGGGGGATGGTCTGGCGGTAGACTTCCTGCGACGGGCCGCCATCCTGTTGCGGCAGGTTGCAGTACAAGGCGCCAGCCGATCTGTGCGGCGGCAATCCCACCGAGGCCGTGAAGACGCCGTTTCCCAGCGGGGCGACATCCACCGATTCCACCCGTAGGGGTCCAGGATCGAGCATGGAATTCACAAGTTCACAGCCCAGGCTGATCGCAGCCGCCAGGATCAATGCAATCCAGGGAGAAAGACGGGATTTCATGGCAACCTCCTTTTCATGGGAAGTCTACAAGTCGCGCTTGAGTTGCTCCAACTTTTTCCTGTCCATGCGGTCCAGCAGGCGCAGCGCCCAGGGTTGATTGCCCAGCCAGCCGATGAGTGCGCTGCCCGGGACATCGACTCCCCGCGGGGGTTCGGGCAGCGGGACGGCCGCCGAAAAGTCGACGCTGCGTTTGCCGAGCTTGTAGACGTAGCGCGCGGTCTGCGCAGGTTTGTGACGGTCGCGCAGGAAGGCGCGCAGGGAGTCGCGTTCGCCCTCGGTCAGCCATTGCGGCAGGTCCGAGGTGGCGCGGAAATTGCAGATCAGCGCCAAATCCTGCAACATCTGCTTTTGCTCGGCCGTGAGCGAATTTCCGCGCGCGGCAAAATAGGCCACATCGGGGTCGGGCTGGACGAGCGGGGCCAGCCACAGGCGGTGCAGGCAGGTGCGGATGGCGTTCCTCGTGCCGGGCGTGGTCGGGTTGCAGAGCAGTGTCGCATCGCGATGGGACTCCCACTTGCCTGCCACATCGGGCCCGATGCGCAGGGCGTCGCACAAACCCAGCGTGGGCAGGATCGGCGCGCCGCAGGTCAGGAAGTAGGCGTCCAGGCCCATGCTTTCGCGCAGCAATTTTATGCCCTGGCGATAAGCCGCCTCGCGCGGCATGTCCACGTGACGTTTGCCGGGCAGCGCGCCCGCATACAGGAAATCCAGCTTGAGATAATCGAAGCCCCACTCGCGCACCTGCTTCATTAGATCCGCCAGCCAGTCGAGCGCGGCGGGATGGGTGGTATCCAGCGCGTACAGCGGCTCGCTCCAGTTGAAGCCCGCCGAGACGAAGTGTCCCCTGCCATCCTTCAGGAACCAGTCGGGATGCCCGCGGAATAATTTCGAGGACCTGGCCGCGATCAGCGGGGCCAGCCACAGTCCCGCCCCCCGTCCCGTGGATTTGATCCTGGCGGCCAGCGCCGACATGCCCGAGGGGAATTTCCCGTTGGCCTGCCAATCGCCGATGGAGACCTGCCAGCCATCATCCACTTGCAGGACGTCGAAGGGCAGGTCGCCCAGTTCATCGAAGGTGCGATTTAGCAGCGGCTCGTCGATGGCGGTGTACAGACTGTACCACGAGCACCACACGCGCGGCGCGGATTTCCCCTCCGCGCGGCCGAAGCGTTCGCCCAGCAGGTCGGCGTAGTCGGCAAAGGTGGAGGCTTCCTCTCCGCAGGCCAGCATCCACTCGACGGGGCCTGCCTCGCTCCAGCCCTCCAGCCTGTTTCCGTTCAAGCGGACGTGTGTCTCCAGCCCCAGCGCGCCCAGCAGGAGCACCTGTCCATCCTCCAGCTCGACCGCGCCATACCATGAGCCGTTCGGAGAGCGGTCTTCCGCGTACACTGGGTCGGCCTGCATCGCGTGCATGAGACGCGGCTGCTGGATCGGCAGGGGAGCAGCCTCGGTCCAGGCGGCCAGCGACCAGGACTGCCAGCCATGCCGCAGGTAGCGCCTGGGCGGCTGGGGCAGATGGACGCTCACGTGCGCGCCGCTGAGCTGGATATAATCGCGCGTCTCGCGAAGTTCCTCGGCCGAGACGCGCAGGGTCGTGTTGGCAAATTCGATGGTTGTATCCATGCGGTCAATTATCCATGCGGGGAGCGTTCTCTGCAAGCGATTCGAAATTCACCACGCGGTTGCCCCCCGATTGTTTGGCGCGGTACATGGCCTTGTCCACCCGCTTGAAAACCTCATTGAAAGGCTCGTTCCCGTTTTGCAGGGTGTAGATGCCAAAGCTGGAGGTCAGCCAGACGTGCTGCCCTTCCGCCAGAAATTCGAGTTTTTCGATGCCCTCGCGCAATCGTTCGGCGGCCCGCGCCGTATCGTCGGCGCTGGTGTCGGGCAGAATGACGGCGAATTCATCCCCGCCGATGCGGCCGAAAATGTCGCTGGGACGCAGCAGGCGCGGGCATGCCTGCGCCACCTTGATCAGGGCCTCGTCGCCCGTGGCGTGTCCGTACTGATCGTTGATCTGCTTGAAACGGTCCAGGTCGAACATGATCATCGAAACGCGATGGTGCTCGGCGCGGCCCGGACGCTGGAATTCCTGCGTAGCCAGTTCGGCAAAGCGCTGGCGGTTGAGTGTGCCGGTCAGGTCGTCGTGGGTGGCCGCATGCTCGATCCTGTGGAATAGCTCGGCCCGTTCGGTATTGTCGCGCAGGGTGATGATGCGCCCGATGGGGCGGCCCGAGGGATGCTCTATCGCGGAAAAATGCAGTTCATAGGTCAGAACGGGATTTTCACCCACCTGAATCTCGGTCCAGGATTTTCCCTCGCGGTCGAGGTCGTGTATGACCTGGTGCAGCCAGGCTTGCATTTCCTGCAGGTCTTTTCCGATGGAGGCGGCCGTGATCCTGGCCATCCGTTCCGCGGCCGGGTTGAGGTCGATGATGCGCTCCTGCTGGTCGAGCACGAGGATGCCCTCCTGGATGCTTTCCATGACGAGGTGGCGGGCAATCGGACGCAGGTCGAACAATTGGAAGCGGAACAGATCCCAGGCGACCAGGATCGCCGAAAGGCTGAACACAGCGGGCGTGAGATTGTAGGATTGAATGGGGGAATAACCGAGGACGTACGTGACGTCAACCACCATGGGCAGGGACAGGGCGGCCAGCAGCAGCAGGGTTTGCTTGCGGTAGATGGGCAGCATCTTGCGAAACCCGTACAGCAGGATCAGCACCGCCGCCAGGATGCAGACGTATCCCCACGGCGCGTGAATGAAATAAAACCAGAATTGGTAATCGTTCACCAGCACCGGGAACGGAGCTGAAGTTGAATCGATGTGGGGCGCGCCGCGGAACCAGTGATGCAGCGGATCGGTCCAGATCACGAGATTGGTCATTAGTGGGACGCTGGCAGGCAGGAACCAGTCCCTGGCAGGGCGCGTCCAGCCGCGGTACGAAACGGCCAGGTACAGCCAGACGAGGGGAATGAAGCACAATCCCAGGAATTGCAGGTTGGCGAAGAAGAGTTTGGACGGTAATGACCTGGCGGCGGTTTCGAATATGAAACCAGCCACCCATAAGAGAGCGCTTCCTGCGAGTAGAAGAAAGGCTTTTCCCGTGTCGCTGTCTCGGAATTGCCAGGTGGAAATCATCAACCCCGCCAGGATCAGCGCTGCCGGGACGAAAATCCACAAACCAGCGGTGAAGGCCATTACTTTCATTATCACACTTGTCCAGTGAAAAGGAAATAGGTATAATATTGCAACTTCATAAGCATGGATGGGAACGAGTACGCCCGCCGAACTGTCAGCGAACCTGGGTTGAGTGTGAGCCAGGTCACGGAAGCGGGCTGAAAATCCTCCCGGAGCTTCGAACTGAACCCCTGGATTTGTCGAAGGGAAGTAAGTGAGACGGAGACAGACTTCGTTATCAAGCCTGCGGATATGTTTGTATCCGACCAAGCGCCCTTCGTTCGATGGGAAGCAGAGTGGTACCGCGTGAGCATGGCTCTCGTCTCTGATGTGAGGCGAGAGTTTTTATTTTGTTAGACCGTCATTGCGAGCCTCGCAGTGGCGAAGCAATCCCCCGGAAGGAGAGACTGCTTCGTCGCTCCGCTCCTCGCAGTGACATCCTAAAAAAGGAGTATGAATGACCTTCAAACCCGTTTCTCCAAAACTCGACGTGACCTCGATGGAGGAATCTGTCCTGAAATTCTGGAAGCAAAACCAGACCTTCAAGAAGACCATCGAGCAGCGCCAGGGCAAACCCGAATACGTCTTCTATGAAGGCCCGCCGACCGCCAATGGCAAGCCGGGCGTGCATCACGTGCTGGCGCGCGCCTTCAAGGACATGTTCCCGCGCTACAAGATCATGCGCGGCTATCACGTCTCGCGCCGCGGCGGCTGGGATACCCACGGCCTGCCGGTCGAGATCGAAGTCGAGAAGGCGCTTGGCTTCAACAGCAAGCACCAGATCGAAGAGTATGGCATCGACAAGTTCAACGAGCTGTGCAAGAAGTCCGTTTTTACCTACATCCAGGACTGGGAACGCCTGACCGACCGCATCGCCTTCTGGGTCGATTTGCAGGATGCCTACGTCACCTATACCAACGATTACATCGAGTCGGTCTGGTGGATCCTGAAAAACTTCTGGGAGAAGGACCTGCTCTTCAAGGGCTACAAGGTGGTGCCGTACTGCCCGCGCTGCGGCACGCCTCTTTCGGACCATGAAGTAGCCCTCGGCTACGACGAAGCCACCGACCCCTCGGTCTTCGTGCGCATGCCGCTGGTCGACAAGCCTGGGACATCCCTGCTGGTATGGACGACCACCCCGTGGACGCTGCCCGGCAACGTGGCCGTCGTCGCGCACCCCGACATGGAGTACGTGACCGTCGAGCGAGATCACAACGGCGCGAAGGAAAAACTGATCCTGGCCAAGGCCCTGGTCGAGAAAGTCTTCAAGGGCGAAGAGGTCAAGGTGGTGGAGACCTTCAAGGGTAAAAAGTTGAAGGGGCTGAAATACCAGCCGCTCTATACCTTCCTGCCACCCGACAAGCCAGCTTACTACGTCGTAACGGGCGAGTATGTCACCGCCGAAGACGGCACGGGCCTGGTTCATACCGCGCCCGCCTTCGGCCAGGAGGACATGGAAACGGGCAAGGCCTACGACCTGCCCGTGCTGATGACCGTCCAGCCCGACGGCGCCTTCATCCCCGAGGTCACGCCCTGGCGCGGAGTCTTCGTCAAGGACGCCGACCCGCTCATCATCCAGGATTTGCAGGCGCGCGGACTGTTGTTCAAGTCCGAGGCGTATACGCACACCTATCCGTTCTGCTGGCGCTGCAAAACACCGCTGCTGTACTACGCGCGCGAGTCCTGGTACATCCGCACCAGCGCACACCGTGACGACCTGGTGGGCCTGAACAACCAGATCAACTGGGTGCCCGAACACATCAAGGAGGGGCGCTTCGGCAACTGGCTCTCCAACAACATCGACTGGGCCTTGAGCCGCGAGCGCTATTGGGGCACGCCGCTGCCCGTCTGGGAGTGCATCGAATGTAAACATCGTGAGTGCGTCGGCTCGGTGGCGGAGCTTTCCGCCAAGGCCGGCCGCGACCTGAGCGAACTCGACCTGCACCGCCCGCACGTGGACAATGTCAACTGGGCCTGCTCCGACTGCGGCGGCAGGATGCAGCGCGTCCCCGACCTGATCGACGTGTGGTTCGACTCAGGCTCCATGCCCGTGGCGCAGTGGCACTATCCGTTCGAGAACAAGGAAAAATTCGAACAGCAGTTCCCCGCCGATTACATCTGCGAAGCGGTCGACCAGACGCGCGGCTGGTTCTATTCCCTGCACGCCATCAGTACACTGCTGTTTGATACGCCTTCCTATAAGAACGTCATCTGCCTCGGCCTGATCATGGATGCCGATGGCTTCAAGATGTCCAAGTCGAAGGGCAATATCATCGCGCCCTGGGATGTGCTCTCCGCCCACGGCGCGGATGCCTTCCGCTGGTATCTCTACACGGCCACACCGCCCGGGCAGGAACGCCGCTTCTCTTCCGACCTGGTGGGCGAGGTGATCCGCAGCTTCACGCTCACGCTGTGGAATGTGTATTCGTTCTTCGTGACGTATGCCAACCTCGACAAACCCACCCTGACCACCGTGCCCGCGGTCACCAACGAACTCGACCGCTGGCTGTTGTCTGAACTGAATGTGCTCGTTCGTGACGTGACGAACGCGTACGAAACCTACGATGTGCCGAACGCGACGCGCCCCATCGAGAAATTCGTTGAGGTGCTCTCCACCTGGTACGTGCGCCGCTCGCGCCGCCGCTTCTGGAAGAATGAATCCGACTCGGACAAGCAGTCGGCCTACTCCACGCTGTACACCGCGCTGGTGACCGTGGCCAAACTGCTGGCGCCCGCCATGCCCTTCCTGAGCGAGGAGTTGTACCAGAACCTCGTCCGCTCGGTGGATGAGACCGCGCCCGAGTCGGTACACCTGGCCGAATGGCCGAAGACCATGCCCGAGTTCATCGACGAATCGCTCAACCGCGACATGCAATTGGTCATGCGCCTGGTTTCGCTCGGTCATGCCGCACGCCAGAAGGCAAATCGAAAAGTCCGCCAGCCGCTGGCCGAGGCCGCCTTCTCGGTCGGCAGTCCCGCCGAGCGCAAGGCCCTGGATGTGCATGCCGACATCCTGGCCGATGAGTTGAACGTCAAACGCGTGCGCCCGCTGGATGCCAGCACCGAGGCCCTCACACACTCGGTCAAGCCGCTGCCCAAGCAGTTGGGCCAGAAGTATGGCAACAAATTCCCCGCCCTGCAAAAGGCCATCCTGGCCCTGGACGCGGAGCAGGCCGCCCAGACCTTGATGCTGGGAGAATCGCTCAAGGTGGTGGTGGATGGCGTGGAATATGGCATCCTGCCCGAGGAGGTCGAGGTCAAGGCCAACGCGAAGACGGGTTTTGCCGTGGCCGAGGAAGGCGCCTACGTGGCCGCCCTGGTCACCGAGCTGACGCCCGAGCTGATGCAGGAAGGCCTGGCGCGCGAGTTCGTCCGCCGCGTGCAGGACCTGCGCAAGAGCGCCGACTTGGACGTCTCCGACCGCGTGAACCTGTTCGTTGAAGCCAGCGCAGGCCTCAAGTCCGCGGTCGAAGCGCACCAGGAGTACATCACCGTCGAGACGCTGACCACGACCCTGACCTTTGGCCCCGCTCCCGAGAGCGCCTCCGTGGTGGATGATACGTTCGAGGGTGAGACGGTGAAGGTGGGGTTGGTGAAGGGTTCGTGATTAGAGAGTAGTGATTAGAGAGTAGTGAGTAGTGAAAACGCCCTCGGAGAGATTTGACTTCTCCGAGGGCGTTTGGTGTTCTGGGGGAGTGGTGGTTTCGATTACGGCAGGCTGTTGAGCAGCGCGATGACCTTCGCGGCGACGGTCAGCACAGGGACGCCCACATCCTTGATGTTTTCAGCGGCCTTCTTCAAGCCCTCCACGGTGACTTTGATTCTTTCCTTCTTGGGCCTGGACTTGTTGGCCTCGGCTCGCAAACTCTCCAACTCGTCTTTAAGTTCTTCCTTATCCTCAGACTCTTCCGCCACTTGCAGGGCTTCTTCGACTCTCTGGATCAATTCCAGCAGGGCGCTTTGGAGATCGGGCGGGAGGGTGTTGAAACTGCCCTGCACGTTTTGCGAGATCTGGTGCCTCTCGCCTACGGCCAGATTGCCACCTTCCACGCTGCCGTGAATGGTGACGTTATTGGTGACATAGGTATCGCCGCCCTTGAGCCTTTGTGCGCGTTCCCTTTCCTGCATTTCGATGTCCACTCCCATGCGGACTGATTCCTGTTTCTCCCTTTCCTCGTCCTTGCGGCGTTCTTCAGGGGTGACGAAACCATCCAGTAATTCGCGTAGGTTAATGGAGACTGCCTTGCCCTTGTACACCACCTTGTATTCCTGCTCGGACTTGGCAAGCGTTTTCATATCCGTAAAGGGCAAAGGCAGATCAGGGTATTGTGGGGAGTAGATGTATTCCTCGGGCTGGGTTTCCTCGCCGTGGATATGTTCGAACTGGGTGCGGAGATAATATAAGAATTCCTTGCGGGTCTCCTCCGCGCCCTTGACCTTGATGGTAATCTTTCGGTCGCGGAAATCGGCCCTGACCAGGGCCTGGTTTTCACCGTTTGCCAGCACCACACCGCTGTACCAGACCTGGTCATCCAGGATCGATGTGTGCGCGATGACCATGAAGCGGTGCAGCACGCTGACTTGCAGGATGGGATAACGATACTCGAAGGTCATGGCGGGAACGTCCCATCCGTCCAGCTCGGGCTGGTTGACGGGCAGGGCGCTGGGCAGGATATAGGTATCGCGCGCCAGCGGAAGCTCATAGGTCAGTTCGAACTTCTTCATCAAATCCACGATGCGGCGGCGCATGGCGGCGGGATACAATTCCTCGTCATCAAGAATCCCTTTGAGCTGTGCCAGAGTGAATTTCCCGTGCGCGTCCCTGATCTGACAATTATTGACCACCTTATACACGCCGCCTGTCGCCCAATCGGGGTTGAGGATGCCGAAATCGCTCAGGCGGTCGTCCTCGTAGTGCAGCACCACGCCCATATCGTGCATCAGTCCCAGCAGGGTGTTTTGGCGTTCCTGTTCGGTGATGCCGTTTTCTTCGCACAGGCGGCGGTAGACTGCATCCTCGATGACCCTGACCTTTTCTTTGGCCTTCAAGGCTTCCAGCGCATCTTTGACCGCTAGAAAACTGCGCGGCAGCATGACGCTGACGCTGGGCAAAGCCTGGGCCTCATCAAGCAAGGTACGGCGCAGATCTTCTATGCCACGTCCCGTTTTGGCGGAAGTTTGCAGCGCGGGCATGGGCACCAGATTGGGATACTTCTCCTGCAAGCGGCGTTCGTTGACGTTGAGCGAGAAATTCTCGGTCTTGCTGGCGACCAAAATCACAGGTGAATCGCCGCCAAAGAATTTAATAAGTTCCAGCCAGTATTCGATCTTGGCTTCGTTGTACTCGCGGTCGCGGGTGGAATCGGCCACCAGCAGGTAGACGCAGCGCCTCGAAAGGAAGAAGCGGTGCGTGGCGTGCAAGATCTCCTGCCCGCCAAAATCCCAAAAGCGCAGACTCAGGCCCTCTGTTTCGAGCGCGTTGACCTCGATGCCCTCGGTCGGGTCGCGGGTTTCGATGAACCTGGCCCCATACTCGCCACTGAGCAGGGCGCGCAGCAGCTTGGTCTTGCCCGCATTGGCTTCCCCCACCACCAGGATCCGCGCCTCCCCCAGCGGATGCCCGCCTTCTGCGTGGAGCTGTTTGTAATAAGCCAGAATGTTTTGTGCATCATCACTGAAACTGTATTCAGGTTCCAGCCATTGGGCGGGGATGGCAATTTCCAGCGGGTTGACGCGCAGGCTGATTTTTTCCAAGTTGCGCAACTCTGTCATTTCTTGGGGCAGACTATCGAATTGATTGAATGAAAGGAAAAGCGAGGTGAGGGATTGGAGTTGCCCGATCTCGAGGGGCAGGTTGGTGAGTTGGTTGAAGGAAAGGGAAAGCCAGGTAAGGGCCTGGAGTTGACCGATCTCGGAGGGCAGGCTGGTGAGTTGGTTGCGTGAAAGGTCAAGCGAGATGAGGGCTTTGAGTTGCCCCATCTCGGGGGGTAGGCTGGTGAGTTGATTGAGTGAAAGGTCAAGCGAGATGAGGGCTTGGAGTTGCTCGATCTCAGAGGGCGGGCTGGTGAGTTGGTTCGAGAAAAGGTCAAGCTCGGTGAGTGCTTGGAGTTGCCCGATCTCAGGTGGCAGGTTGGTGAGTTGGTTCGAGGAAAGGTTAAGTGAGGTGAGGGCTTGGAGTTCCCCAATCTCAGGGGGCAGGCTGGTGAGTTGGTTATTGCGAAGGTAAAGCTCAATGAGGGCTTGTAGATGCCCAATCTCAGGGGGCAGGCTGGCGAGTTGGTTTGATGAAAGGTTAAGCGAGGTGAGGGCTTGGAGACCCTCGATCTCGGGGGGCAGGCTGGCAAGTTCGTTTTCTGAAAGGAAAAGAGAGATGAGTGCCTGAAGATGCCCGATCTCGGGAGGGAGGCAGGCGAGTTGATTGTTGTAAAGGTCAAGCTCGGTGAGTGCCTGGAGTTGCCCGATTTCGGGGGGCAGGCTGGCGAGTAGATTATTGTTAATGTATAGCGAAGTGAGCGATTGAAGTTGGCCAATTTCGGAAGGCAGGCAGACAAGTTGGTTGTTGTAAACGACAAGCAAGGTCAGTGTCCGAAGTTGACCGATTTCGGGGGGGAGGCCGGTAAGTTGGTTTTTGTGGAGGTAAAGCGAATTCAGTGCCTGGAGTTGACCAATTTCTGGGGGCAGGCTGGTGAGTTGGTTTTCCGAAAGGTCCAACCAGGTGAGGGTTTGGAGTTGGCCGATCGCGGGAGGCAAGTTAATAAATTGATTCGAAGAAAGGTCAAGTGAGGATAGAGTCTGGTTTTGCCCGATCTCGGGAGGTAGGCTGGCGAGTTGATTGTAGGAAACATCAAGCGTGATGAGGGCTTGGAGTTGACCGATCTCAGGCGGCAGGCTGGTAAGTTGGTTCTTGCGAAGGTCGAGTGAGGTGAGGGCTTGGAGTTGGCCAATTTCGAGAGGCAAGGCTGTTAAACCTAACCCGGAAAGCTTAAGCCTTTTTGAGCCGCTCTCGGCGGCCTGGCGGATGCGTTCCAGGGCAATCTCTTCGGGGGTTTGGGGCATGGGGTTTCCCTCCGCGGGTGGGTGTGTCTGGTGTCATGATTTTACCTTAAAGCCTCCGTGCTCTCTGTGATCTCCGTGGTATTGCCATCCCACGCTTGCTTGAAAATTACGCTTTTGAGAGGCTGGAAAGCGCAGTTTTCAACCTTGGATATTGTATAATCTTCACAATATCCAGCCTGGCGCGAATCCATGCCCGTCCGTAGATCCAAGATTCCGCGAGGCTGAAAAAATCCATTTTGGTGAGGGCATGATGAAATCTGTACAACCGAAGAACTTATGGATCCGCCGCACGCTCGCATGGGGCGTGCATCTCTTTACCGCCAGCGGGGCCGTGTGGGGTTTCCTGGCGCTGCTGGCCATCTTCGAGGGGCAGTGGCGCGCGGCCATTCTCTGGATGGTGCTGGCCATGCTGGTCGATGGTTTCGACGGGATGCTGGCGCGCTGGGCCGACGTCAAGACCTACGCCAGGGGCATCGATGGCGCCCTGCTCGATAACATTCTCGATTATTTCAATTATGTGATCGTCCCGGCCTTGTTCCTTTACAAGGCTCCAGAGATGCTCCCGTACGGCTTCACGCTCCTGGGCGCCGTCTCCATCCTGTTGACCTCGGCCTACCAATTCACGCAGGCCGATGCGAAGACCGATGACCATTTCTTCAAGGGCTTCCCGTCCTACTGGAACGTGATGGTGCTGTACATGCTCATCCTGCATTCCAACCCGTGGGTCAACCTCGGCTTTTTGATCTTCTTCAACATCCTGGTCTTCGTGCCGGTCAAATACATTTACCCGAGCCGCACCAGCTTCCTGCGCAAACTGACCCTGACCCTCACCTACATCTACTCGGCCTTCGGCATCTGGGGCCTGATGCAGTACCCCAACGTCCCCAAATGGGTGGCCTGGGTTTCCTTCCTGTACGTGGGATATTACATCGTGATCAGCCTGATCCCCAAGAAATCCAATGTGTTGGTGCCGGGCGATGCGGGTTGAAGTGGTGGATGGCGCCACTGGGGAACTGTGGGAGGCGTTTCAGCGGCTCACCCCACAGTTGACGGATAACAACCCGCCGCCCGCGCTGGACCTGTTGACTGCCCTCGTTAAATCAGAGTCATCCACGCTCCTGGTCGCCCGCGCCGACGACGGTCCCATCCTCGGCGCGGCCAGCCTGACGGTCTACCTGGTGCCGACGGGCGTGCGCGCCATCATCGAAGATGTGATCGTGGACTCGTCCGCGCGCGGACAGGGCATCGGCGAGGCGCTGGTTTCGCGCTGCCTGGAGATCGCCCGCGCGAAAGGCGCGCCCGCCGTCACGCTCACCTCCAACCCGAAGCGCGAAGCCGCCAATCGACTTTATCAGCGCATGGGCTTTCTCAGGCGCGAGACCAACGCCTACGTGTTCAAGTTTTAATCCAACTTCGGAAGCCCAACGGACTTCCAAAGTTTTTAAACAAAGAGACCGCCGATGAGGCGGTCTCTTTGTTATTGGGGTTGGATGCTTACGGCAGAACCAGGTTCAAGGTTGTGACGATGAGCACGGCCATTTCGGCGCGGGTGACGGGGGCATCGGGGCAGTACTTTCCGCTTCCGCAGCCTGCCGTGATGCCTTCAGCTGCGAGCTGTTCGATCCAGGCCGCGGCCCATTGCGTGTCCGGGACGTCCGTGAAGACGGCTCCCGAGGCGGGCGGCGGGGTGTAGCCTGCTCCGTGCTTGAGGAGCAGCAGGAAGACCGACATTTGGGCACGGGTGACCGGCTGATCCGGGCAGTAGGAGAAGGGTGACAGACCGCATCCGCCGGTGATGCCTTCACTGTACAGATCCTCGATCCAGTTCTGTGCCCAGTGCCCGATGATGTCGTTGAAGTGGAAGGAGGCCGGGAGCGGAGGCTGGTAGCTGCTGCCGTGGATGCCGCGCTTCAGGAAGACCGCCATTTGGGCGCGGGTGATGGAGGCGTTCGGGCAGAAGTTCATCGGCGAGGAGGTACAGCCGCCGGTGATGCCTGCATAATAGATGGCGTTGATGTACGGGGCCGCCCAGAAATCGTTGGGCACGTCATCGAAGATCGGGTCGACGCTGATGGTCAGAGTGAAGTTCTGGGTGGCGTCGGTGGTGCCGTTGCTGGCGGTGAAGGTCAGCGGGTAGTCGCCGCTCGTTCCGAGGTCGGGCGTGCCGCTCAGGGTGGCGGTGCCGTCGCCGTTATCCACGAAGGTGACGCCGCTGGGCAGTAGGCCCGCGCTGTTCAGGGTGGGAACAGGGAAGCCGCTGGTCAGGATGGTGAAGGAACCAGCCGTCTGCACCACGAAGGTGATGTGATCCGGGCTGGTGATGGCGGGCGCCGCGTTGACGGTGTGGTTCTCGGCCGCGGACGTGCTGCTGCCGAAGTTCGCGTCGCCTTCGTAGCTGGCGGTCAGGTTGCGCAGGCCGGAGGTGGTCAGCGTGATCGAGCAGGAGCCGCTGGCGACTGTGCCGATGCAGGAGTCCACGCCATCGCTGACGGTCACGTTCCCGGTCGGAGTGCCGGTGCCCGGTGCGACGACCGCCACGGTGAAGTTCACGGTGAGCGCATCACCGACCATGGAGGGATCGGGGGCGTCGGACGTGATGGTCGTGGTCGTGTTGGCGTTGTTGACCTGGTGGCTGACGCTGGTCGAGGTGCTGGTGTTGAAGTTGGCGTCGCCTTCATAGGTGGCGGTCAGGGTTTTGCTGCCCAGCGTGGTGAAGGTGATCGTGCAGGAGCCTGTGGCCACGGTATCGGTGCAGCTATTCGTGCCATCTGAGACGGTCACGTTGCCGGTCGGGATGCCGCTGCCGCCGTTGACGGTGACGGTGTAGGTGAAGGTAACCGCCTCGCCGACGATGGACGGGTCGGGCGTGTCGGACGTGATGGTCGTGGTGGTGTCGAAGGTGAAGGCGACCGTGTGATCGATGCTGGTCGAGGCGGTGTTGCCATTGGCGGCGCTGTCCTGTGCCACACTGGCGTTGATGGAAGCGATGATGGTTCCGCCGGTGGTCATGCCGCTGACGGCCACGTTGTAGGTGGTGCCGTCATTGGGCGCGATCTCGGTCACGGTGCCGGTCGTGGCGCCTGCCGTGCCGCCCAGGGTCACGTCACCGCTGGCGAAGCCCGTGACAGGCTCGTCGAAGACGACCGTGAAATTGACCGGGCTGACCTTGGTCGGGTCGGCCTGTCCACTCGCCTGTTCGATGGTGACGTCGGGAGCGGTGGTGTCGTAAGTGACCGTGTCATTGGTGCTGGTGGAGGCGGTGTTGTCGTTGTTGCCGGCATCCTGGGCCACGCCCGCCGCAATGGAGACGATGATGGTGCCATCGCTGGTCATGCCGCTGACGGCCACGTTGTAGGTGGTGCCATCATTGGGGGCGATCTCGGTGACGGTGCCGGTCGTGGCGCCCGCGGTGCCGCCCAAGGTCACATCGCCGGTGGCGAAGCCTGTGACAGGTTCACTGAAGACGACCGTGAAGTCGATCGGGCTGCTGTTGGTCGGGTCGACCTGGCCTGCCGCCTGATTGATGGTCACAGACGGGACGACGGTGTCATACACCACGGAATTATCGCCGCTGGTGGAGGCCTGGTTGCCGTTGCCGGCTGCGTCCTGGGCCTTGTTTGCGCCGACGCTGGCGGTGACGGTGCCATCATTGGCCATGCCGCTGACTGCCACGTCGAAGGTGGTGCCGTCATTGGGCGCAATCTCAGTGACTGTGCCGGTGGTCGGGTTGGACCCGCCGCCCACAGTCACATCGCCGCTGGCGAAGCCCGTGACGGGTTCACTGAAGACAACCGTGAAGTGGATCGGGCTGAGGCCGGTCGGGTCAGGTTGTCCAGCTGCCTGTTCGACCGTGGCGGTCGGGGTGGTGGCGTCGTAGGTCACCGTGTTATCGCCGCTGGTGGAGGCCGCGTTGTCGTTGCCGGCCGCATCCTGCGCCTTGCTGGCGGTGATGGAAGCGATGACGGTGCCATCGTTGGCCATGCCGTTGACGGCCACGTTGTAGGTGGTGCCATCGTTCGGCGCGATCTCAGTAACGGCACCGGTGGTCGGGTTGGCCGTGCCTCCCAGGGTCACATCGCCGGTGGCGAAGCCCGTGACAGGCTCGTCGAAGACGACCGTGAAATTGACCGGGCCGCTATTGGTCGGGTCAGCCTGTCCCGCCGCCTGGTTGATGGTGCCGGTCGGGGCGGTGGCGTCATAGATGACAGTGTTGTCGCCGCTGGTGGACGCAGTGTTGTCGTTATTGCCGGCGTCCTTGGCCTTGGCCGCGTCGATGGAAGCGGTGACGGTGCCATCGTTGGTCATGCCGCTGACGGCCACGTTGTAGGTGGTGCCATCGTTGGGCGCGATTTCGGTCACGGCGCCGGTGGTCGGGTTGGCCGTGCCTCCCAGGGTCACATCGCCGGTGGCGAAGCCTGTGACGGGTTCGCTGAAGACTGCGGTGAAGTTGATCGTGCCGCTGTTGCTCGGGTCGGGTTGTCCCGCCGCCTGGTCGATGGTTACAGACGGGACGACGGTGTCATACACCACGGAGTTGTCGCCGCTGGTGGAGGCTGTGTTGCCGTTGCCGGCTGCGTCCTGGGCCTTGTTTGCGCCGACGCTGGCGGTGACGGTGCCATCATTGGCCATGCCGCTGACTGCCACGTCGAAGGTGGTGCCGTCATTGGGCGCAATCTCAGTGACAGTGCCGGTGGTCGGGTTGGAACCGCCGCCCACGGTCACATCGCCGCTGGCGAAGCCCGTGACGGGTTCACTGAAGACGACCGTGAAGTGGATCGGGCTGAGGCCGGTCGGGTCAGGTTGTCCAGCTGCCTGTTCGACCGTGGCGGTCGGGGCGGTGGCGTCGTAGGTCACTGTGTTGTCGCCGCTGGTGGAGGCGGCATTGGGCTCGCCAAGCGATCCTGCTGCTGCGCCCATTGGAATGGAAGCGATTACCGTGCCATCGCCGGTCATGCCGCTGACCGCCACGTTGTAGGTGGTCGGGCCGCCGGTGATGTTGATGGTGGTCGCGCCGGCTGTGCCGCTCAGGGTCACGTCGGTTGGATCATTGAAGTCGGTCACGGCAGAGCCGAACACGACAGTGAAGTTGATGGCCGATGCGTTGGTCGGGTCGGCCTGGCTGCCGGCCTGGTCGATGGTCACATCCACCGGCGGGGCGATGGTATCCGTATCCGTCGCGCTGTTATTGGCTGGCGACAGGTCGGTTACTCCACCTGGAGCGGCTACCGTGGCTGTATTGCTCAGGGTGCCGCTGGCGCTGATGCTCAAAGTGGCAGAGACGGTATAGGTAACCGAGCCGCCCGCAGGCAGGTTGACGGTATCGTTGATATTGCCCGCGCCCGCAGCGGTACAGGTGCCGCCGCCCGCGCCGACACAAGTCCAGGTTGCGCCGCTCAGGCTGGCCGGAAGGGTGTCTGCCACGGTTGAGCCGGGGGCATTGCTTGGCCCGGCGTTACTGGCGGTAATGGTGTAGGTGACGCTGCCGCCGGGGATGGCCACAGTTGCGCCGTCCGTCTTGGCGATGGCCAGGTCGGCCTGCGGGTTGAGGGTGTCGGTATCGGTGGCGCTGTTATTGCCAGGAGCCGGGTCGGTGACACTGGATGTGACCGTGGCCGTGTTGGACAGGGTACCGGTGGCCGAGGGGCTGATGGTGGCGCTGACGGTATAAGTGACCGAGCCGCCCACGGGCAGGTTGACGGTATCGTTGAGGTTGCCAGAGCCCGAGGCGGTGCAGGTGCCGCCGCCCGCGCCCACACAAGTCCAGTTGGCGGTCAGGGAGGCAGGGAAGGTATCAGCCACGGTGGCGCTGGGGGCGTTGCTGGGCCCGGCATTGCTGGCGGTAATAGTGTAGGTGACATTGCTGCCGGGCGTCGCCGAGGCCACACCGTCGGTCTTGGTGATGGACAGGTCGGCCTGTGGGGTGAGGGTGTCGGAATCGGTGGCGCTGTTGTTGGCGGAATTCAGGTCGATGAGGCTGGATGTGACCGTGGCCGTGTTGGACAGCGTCCCGGTGGCCGACGGGCTGATGGCGGCGGTGACCGTAAAGGTAACGGAGCCACCCACCGGCAGGTTGACGGTGTCATTGATGTTGCCAGAGCCGGCTGCGGTGCAGGTTCCGCCGCCCGCGCCGACGCAGGTCCAGGTCGCGCCGCTCAGGCTGGCTGGCAGGGTGTCCGCCACGGTGGCGGCAGGGTCAGCCAGCGGCCCGGCGTTGCTGGCGGTGATGGTGTAAGTGACGTTGCTGCCCGGGATTTCCGTGGCTGTACCGTCAGTCTTGGTGATGGACAGGTCGGCGCTCGGGGCGATGGTGTCCACATCGGTGGCGCTGTTGTTGGCGGGAGACGGGTCGGTGACTCCGCCCGCGGCGGTGACCGTGGCTGTATTGCTCAGGCTGCCGCTGGCGCCGCTATCGAGGGTGGCGGTGAGCGTAAAGGTGACGGAGCCGCCTGCTGGCAGGTTGACGCTCTCGTTGAGGTTGCCAGAGCCGGCTGCCGTGCAGGTGCCGCCGCCCGCGCCGACGCAGGTCCAGGTCGCGCCGCTCAGGCTGGCCGGGAGGGTGTCGGCCACGGTCGCGCTGGGGGCGTTGCTCGGACCGGCGTTGCTGGCGGTGATGGTGTAGGTGGCGTTGCTGCCCGGTGACGCCGAAGTTGCGCCATCCGTCTTGGTGATGGCCAGGTCAGCCTGCGGGTTGAGGGTGTCGGTGTCGGTGGCGCTGTTGTTGGCGGAATTCGGGTCGCTGAGGCTGGATGTGACCGTGGCCGTGTTGGACAGCGTCCCCGTGGCCGTCGGGCTGATGGCGGCGGTGACCGTGAAGGTGACCGAGCCGCCCACGGGCAGGTTGACGGTATCGTTGATGTTGCCGGAGCCGGCTGCGGTGCAGGTTCCGCCGCCCGCGCCGACGCAGGTCCAAGTCGCGCCGCTCAGGCTGGCTGGCAGGGTATCCGCCACGGTTGCGGCCGGGTCGGCAAACGGCCCGGCGTTGCTGGCGGTGATGGTGTAGGTGACATTGCCGCCGGGCGTCGCCGTGGCTGCGCCGTCGGTCTTGGTGATGGACAGGTCGGCCGGCCGGACATACGTCACGCTGTTATCGCCGCTGGTCGAGGCGTCGTTGCCATTGCCGGCCGCATCCTGGGCCACACTTGCGCCGATGCTGGCGGTGACGGTGCCGTCGCCGCTCATGCCGCTGACGGCCACGTCGTAGGTGGTGCCGTCGTTGGGGGCGATCTCGGTGACGGTGGCGGTGGTCGGGTTGGCCGTGCCGCCCAGGGTCACATCGCCATCGGCGAATCCAGTAACCGGCTCGTTGAAGACGACCGTGAAGTGGATCGGGCTGCTGCCGGTCGGGTCAGCCTGGCTGCCGGCCTGGTTGATGGTGACGGTGGGCGGCGTGCGGTCGATGGTATAGACCTGACCCGTGAAGACCGCGTTGGTCACGTCGTGCGTCAGGCCGGTGTCGTTGGCAAAGTTCAGGCCCAGGGTGCCATCGCCGCTGCCGGTGCTGGCGGTGATATTCCAGGTGGTGGAGGGAGGCCCGCTGGTTTCGGTGACGCTGGTGATGGAGGCTCCGCTGACGCCGCCAGCCTGTACCAGGCTGAAGTTGCTGGCCGTCAAGCTGTCGACTGCATCGGCAAAGACGACCTGCCAGGTGACAGTAGCGTTTTTGGTCGGGTTGCCACTCTGGCGGGTGAGGGAGACCACAGTGGTGTCGGGGCGGTCAACCAGGGTAATGGTCGGATCGCTGGAGCCACCGAGAGCAGTATCATCCGTCAGGGTGCTGGTGCCGTTGGTGGCGCTGACCGTGCCCTGGGTCGAGAGTTGGGTGGTGCCCAGCGGCAGGGATGGGCCGTTGACCGTCACACGGAACTTGATGATGGCCGTCTTGCCTGCGGGCAGGTTGCCGATGGTTACGCTAACCGTCTCACCCGATTGCAGGGGCTTCGGGTTGACGATGAAGAGCGGCTTCCCGCTGCCAGTGTTGGAGGCCATATCTGCTTTGCTGCGTTCAACGCGGACAGTGGCGGCGGCCAGTGTGCCCGTGGAGATCGGGGCGGCGACGGCTGCGGCAGCATCCTCAACGGGCTGGGTGCTTGCCACCGTCTGGCTGGAAGGCAGGGCTGCTACAGGCGGGTTTTGACAGGTACTATTGCCAACCACAGAGACGGTTCCCAACGCTTCTGCAGTGCTGGGAGGATTGTTGGCAGCCAGCACAGTCGCAGCAGCGCCTGCTGAAGAACCTTGTTCCAGGTTTACGGTCGCCGTGTTGGCCTGTCGAATACGAATCCCATTGACGCCGGCCGGCGTGCCGCTCGGGAAATCCACAAGATTGGAGCGGACATCATAGCAGGCAGTGGAGGCCTGGCGTCCCTGGACCACAATGCCCTGAAGGCCTGCTATTGAATCATTCACGTGAACGGTATTCGACAGCACGGTGACGGAAAAATTCGGGTTGGTGCCAGCGTCCGGTGTGTCTACAAAAATACCGCGCGAGACGCCACCAGTGGAGTTCTGGGTAATGATATTGTTCGTGACCATGACATTGGCCGGGGCGCCCGCACCAGCCGTGCTGGTCAGCCATACCAGGACTGCGCTGTTGGTCGCAGTGGTTGGATGCGTGATGTTGTTATTACCGATATAAGCAGTAAGAGAGGATGCCGCCGTGGCGTTCCCCGGCGTTTGCCCAACAAAAATATTTGCACCCGGAATCCCACTTATATTATTTCCGGTAATATGGGCAGTGAGACGTCCGCTGCTCCCATTGGACATGAGAATACCCTCGTTCCCTTGTGAACTGCGCACAAGGGTGGAGTTTCTCACGGTCATATCCAGCGTGGAGGTATCATTGGCAGCCGCCTGCACAGCCTGCGACTTGTTGTCATCGAAGCTGACATTATCCACGGTGATGGTGGCGGTGGCAGACCCTTGCATCTCAGTCTGCACGCCGTCGCCACCCAGGCTGGTACTGGCATCCTTGATGTCGCTGTTCGAAATCGTGGCCGTAAAACTGTTGCTCTGCTGGTAAATCTCGACCTGGTGCTCGATGGAACAATAGACCCTCAGGTTGTCCAGCAGCAGGCTGCCGCCATTGGCAAAACCATTCGAGCCGCCTGGGTTGCTGATGCCAAAGACCAGGGCCGCATCGCCAGATGCCGAGGTCGAGCCGATGTCGCCATCGGCGTCGGCGCAGGCCGCGCCCGAGATGGCGCCGATCGTGCTGTACTGAACGGTCACATTGTTGACACTCAGACCGTACACGCCATAGTTATCGAGACGGGTCATGGTCATATTGCGCAGGATGGCGGAACCGCTGTTGATATACACAGCGGAGGCGGTTGAGCCGTTCCCATCCGTGCCGCCCGTCTTGTTGGTGATCGTGCCGCCCGTGCTGTTCCCGCCCCTGGTGGTGCCGCCGTCACCCTTGACGACCAGCGAGCCGCTCGCTCCCGTGTTGACCAGGATGATGCCCGTGGCGCTGCCGCCGTTGGATGAAATGCTCCTGAATTCCAGGTTGTTCGCGCCGATGCCAGTCGCGTTGACGTTCAATGCGGTGGCTGTGGTGGTCGTCAGGCTGTTTACCAATGGGCCTGTCGCCCCAGGGTTACAGGCTGACTCGTCACAAACGTTGACCGTGCCGCCGTTGGTAGCCGTGAAGGCCGCGTTCGCGCCCGTGCTGAGATTCAATCCACCCGAGAAGGTAAGGGTGGCGCCAGTATTGCTGTTGAGATAAATACCTGTGCCGCCGTTGTCGCTGATCGCGCCGCTCAGGTTTACCGCGCCGCCGCTGCGGTTTTGGATCGAGACCGCGCGCCCGCTGGTATTGGTGATGCTTGCCCCAAAATCGATCGCGCCGCTGGCTGCGCCGCTCAGATCCAGGTCATTGCCGGTGATACCGCTCAAGCTCACATCGGAACCGACCGTCAACGTGGTGACGCCTGTGCCGATCAAGCCCGCGCCGCTGGTGCCCGAGATGCTCAAGCCGCGGATGGTGTTGCCTGAATTCAGCGTGATGGCGTTGCCGCCGCCGTTTTGGATCGTGGCATTTGGCGCTCCCGGGGCCATCGCTGGGAAGGCTGCGCTGCTGCTGGGGGTAAGTGTCAGCCCAGTGATCGAAGACAGGCTGGCAGTTGCATCCTGACCGATCAACTTTTGGTTGCTCAGGAGCGTGATTCCGCCCGTGTATGCAGTGCCGCTTTCATAGATGAAGATGTTGTCGTTGGCGGCCGGGTGGTTGGAAAATGGGCCGTTGACGCCATCGTTCACCGAGTTGAAAGCCGCTAGCGTGCTGAACGGGTTGGAGAGGCGTCCGCAGCCATTTACTGTGCAGCTTGTTGCACCGTTATTGATGAACCAGACCATCCCGCTGATGTTGATCGAAACCGTGGCCGTGCGGTTCGAAGCCGCGCTGGCGGCGTTCGGGTTGTCGGTCAGGGTATAGGTGAAGGTATCGATGCCTTCGTAGCCGGTCGGTGGGTTGTAGGTAAATTGTCCAAGCCCAGCGCCGCTGGTGGTCATGCTGACTTGTCCACCCTGGGCGCTGAGTGCGTCGAAGGCCGTGATGGCCGCGGTGGGATTCTGTCCCAGATAATCGTTCGATACCACGCTGTAGGAGATCAGCGCAGAATCGATCGAGACATTTCCTACAATGATTTCAGGGTAGGTATCGTTGGACGCCACTGGAGAAGCGTAGACCGACCCAGGTACGAGCGTGGTATTCGCGTCGATGGTATCGTTGAAGGCCACACCTGTCGCATCTGTGCCGGTGTTCGGGATGGAGACCGTATATTCAATGGTCTCACCCGGATCTGCTTTTCCATCCCCATCACCGCCGATGAAGGCATCGGTCATGGTTGCCAAGAGATTGGGTACAAAGTTTGGGGCGGCCTGTACGATGGTATAGGTGCCAAATGCAGCCAGAACCGCGATCAGGGTCAACACCATCAGTCGCATGGGGCGGGCCGCTGGTACTTTGGAAGCTGGGTGAGAGTGTTTCCTCGTCAATGGTTTCATTACTTACTCCTTCTGTGATGTAAGGCGTTGAAAACATAAAAATGCTTTATTCGCTAACTCAAATTACAGCTTTGCCTGCAAGACAATAACTTGAATTAAGGAACAAATCCTGCCCTAAGGTGGACAGGTGCGTATCTTGCTTCGATTGGGGCTGGTCATACAGTCGCTGTTTCCAGTCGGACTGTATGACCAGCCCATAAGGACTAGGGGCGGGGCGGGAAGACGCCCTGCAAGGCAATGCAGAAATACAAGGTCAGATAGGGCTGCATGTTATTGTGCGGCTGATCTCCGCCCGTAGGGGCCAGTGTATTGGCAGACATCGCGGCTAGATTGTTCGCAGCGCCATACAAATTGCCGCCCACCGACCTGGCCAGAACCTCGCCGGTGGGAATTCGATCTTCGCCGGGATCAGTCGAAGCCACCTGCCATGCGTGGGTATGAGCGGGAATCTCGGATTGCAACAGGGAAACGGTATCCGTTCCCCCGCTTTCGCCCAGGTCGTGCAGGGATAACCCGGGACCCTGTCCCGGGTGCATGGGGGCGCTTCCTTGCAGGTCAGGCAGCGCAAAATTGGACATGCCGTTGCCTCCGTAGGTAGTGCCTAACAGTGAAAACAAAGCGGTATTTTGTGAGAGGGGTAAGAGTTGCCCATCGCACCATGCCCAGCCCCTGGGGGCAAAGTTGAACGGGAAGATGCGTATTTCAGCGACAAAAGGATCTGCCATGTTCTTTCTCCTTTATAAGTTTTTTCAGCGAGTTGTGCGTGATGCGCTTCGGAACCTTGCCAATGATTGTTACGTCGGCGACGGGAAAATCCCGAATAGCGAAATGATAAAGTTGACGCACAGATAGGGCTGGAAGTTGGTATGCGGCTGACTTCCACCAACCGACGAGATTGCCTGGGAAGCCAGGGTTGTATTAGGCGGCAGGCTAATATAGGGAGTGGCGGTCAGGGGCGCGCCGAGCACGTTCCCACCAGGATTGACCGAGTTGGTCTGATCTGCGGAAGCGAGCATTGGATGTGAGTGGGCTGGGATCTGACCAATCGTCAACGTGATCTGTTCCGCGCCGCCGGTTTCAGCCAGGACGACCCCATTTCCCTGGTGGATCGGAATTCGCCCGCGCAGGTCGGGCATGGCGAAGGTTTCCTGTCCATCACCGCCGTAGGTCGTGCCGATCAAGTTGAACAGGGTCTCATTTTCTGAAATAGGGAGCAATTGTCCTTCGCAGAACTCCCAACCAGCAGGGGCAAAGTTCCCTGCAAACATTCTTATCTCACCGACATAAGGTTGTGCCATGATGAAACTCCTTTAAGTGGGGCTGGGGAAGATGCCCTGCAGGGCAATACAGAAATTCAGCGTCAGAAAGGGCTGCATATTCAGATGCGCCTGGCTGCCGCCCACGTTCGTAACGCTGCTTGCGTTCATGGCCGTCAGATTGGTGGGCGTGCGGTAGGCGTCAAAACCTGCCTGCGCCACCACCGTACTGGTGCTGGGAATAATAGCAGTCGCTGCTGAAGTGGAACCAGACGCAACATGCATGTGCGTTGGTAGTTCGCTGATCGAGAGTGTGTGCGCCTGTTCTCCGCCACGCTCGCCGAGTGTATGACCGCTGCCCACATGGATGGGAGTCCGCGCACGCAGGTCGGGCAGGGCGAAGTTCACGCGTCCGTCTCCGCCAAAGGTGGTGCCCAACAGCGAGAAGAGCGCCTGGTTCTGATTAATGGGCAGTAATTGCCCATTGCACAGAGCCCAGCCTTTGGGCGCAAAATTGAACGACATGATTCTGATTTCACTTAGGAACGGTTCAGCCATAGCGTTTCTCCTTTTCTACACGTTAAAAATATGATTGAATACAGCTTCGTATTCATAACCAGCTTGGGTCTTTGCGACAGGCACCAGGAAGATGTCCATCTCTCCCAGGCCGGCATGTTTCAGCCTGCGGGTTCCCTGCGGCACAAAAATTTCAGCAGGACCCTGGAAGAACAGCGAAAATGCCTCGCTGCGTTCGGTCTTTATGCTTTCCACCACACGCACCAGCGACAGGCTAAGGACGGGGGACGAATTCTCGATGATCTCGAATTGCGTTCCGACGTAGCCAGCCATCTGCTCTGCTCTGATTTTCTCCAGCATGTTCTACCTTTTTGTAAATTGGATTGTTCGTAATGTTGTTATTAAGCGGTGTTTTGGTTTGGCGTCCAGATCATTTCCTGGTAGACACTATTAACTTCCCTGGTTTTGACAAACCCCAGGCGCGAATAAAGCTGCACGGCGGGATTAAAAAATTCGACCCGCAGGACAAGTGGATGGTTGTCCTGACGGGCTGAGTTCATTAAATCAGTGAGAATGGCAGTTCCAATCCCCAACCTGCGAAATTTGGGAAGCAGGATAATATCCATGATGAGGTGCTGGCTCTCGGTGTATTCAAGGGTCAGCCTTCCAACTGGCGCGCCATCATGTTCGATGACTAAATATTTCGCAGACGGATAATGGGCCTTGTAGTGCTGGGTCTGAGCATCGAACTGCATACGCAGGAAGGCTGTTTTTTGCTCATCTATCCAATCGACGCGTGTCATTTCCTCCGCGCGAGTGCTGGAGTAGACCTGGAGCAGAAATGCCTCATCGCCGGGGGTGACGGGGCGCAGTTGGTAGGGAGAGGGGGTCATAAGGTCGGGGACCTGGAAGAATGAATAAGAGTCGACGTTCAATGAAGATTTAAAACAAAAATGTTGGCAGGATTGCGACGATGATGGTGGCTTCCGTACCAACAAAAAATGAAAACGAGAAACTAGGTGGCTTTAGTCTGAACTGGATAAATATTCGTAAACTTGTCAGAATTGAATTCTCATATTATACTCATGTGGACGAAAAATGCAAGATAAATCTGAGTAGAAAACCCATTACAAAATCCCTACAAAAAAGCTACACTGAAGCCGGTTTTACTGTACAATCATTGGAGAATAGGCTAAGATAGCACTCATTCATTCAGCCCACTCATCCTTGTTTTCTCCAACTGGAGGCCTTATGAATCGTCGTGACTTTCTCAAATTTGGCGGGTTGACTTCCGCCGTGCTGGCTTTCCCCGCCTGGAAATTGGGCGAGTTTGCCCTGGCTGCCGCGCAAATAGAGTATGGCGGGCGGGTCTATCGCGGGACACAGGATGGGGAGGTCCACGTCTCGGATGACCAGGGACAGACCTTTAGCAAGCAGGTGCGCTTTGGCCCGCAATATTCGATCTCGAAGATGTTCACCGGCTTCGACGGTCGCCTGTATGCTCAGTTGGAATACCAGGATCGGAGTTTCTTCCTGTCCCTGGCCGAAGACGGAAATTCCTGGCGCCTGGGATAGGTTTCGCTGCATTCTCCAAAAAAATCGCCCGCAGTCAACTGCGGGCGATTGTGATTCTAGACTTTTTCCAGATACCTGTCGGTGGCGTTTTCCAGATCGGAGTAGGCGCCGCGGTATTTTTCGGGTAGCAGCGCGGCCACCTTGTACATCATTTCATCGGCGATCTTCTGGCGCAGTTCCCCGGTCACGCGCTCGCCGCGCGGGTTGACCTTGAACGGTTCGCCGACGCGGATGGTGAAGTCGGTGCGTTTCAGGCTTTTGAGATTTCTGAGGAAATTCTCGCCGCCCCAATTTCCAATCGGGATCAGGGGTGACTGGCTGTGCATGGCCAGGGTGACGATGCCGGGCTGGGCCTTGATCATCGCGCCCGTTCTGTTGCGCGTGCCTTCGGGGGACATGCCGAGAATGTACCCGCGCTTCAAGGCTTCCAGGGATTTGCGCATGGCGGCCATATCCGCCTCGCCGCGGTGGATGGGGATGACGCCCCATTGGTTGAAGACAAAGCGCAGGAACCAGCCGTCCCAGGTCTCGACCTTGGCAATGCCGGTCACGGGACGCGGCAGCAGCTCTGTGAAGAGCAGCGGCACCTCGACCGACCCCGTGTGGTTGGAGTAGGCGATGAGCGGCCCATTTTGCGGGACCTTGCGCAGCTCCGTTTTATCGACGCGGCACATGGCCTCCAGCCCGAGACGGCAGACTGCGCCGAGGAACGGCCCGAACGGTCCCATGCTCAATCCGCCGCAGAGATGAAATCGAGCGCGGCGGGGACCAACTCCACCGCAAGCTCATGGCCTGCGCGGCAGAGCGTTTCGCCGTCGCAGTGCGCGGGCAGGACGCCCTTCACGGCCTTGACGGTGATCTGGCCGGTGTGTTCCATGATGATCTCGGGCTGGCCTTCCTGCGTGCCTTTCAGGAAGTAGGGCACCAGGCCGAAGATGCGCAGGCGTCCCACATGCGAGGCAATGCACAGGTCCATCTTCCCGTCGGCGGGATTGCCCTTGGGGGCCATGAAGAATCCGCCGCCCATGCGAATCCCGTTCATAATCGAGACCATCAGGGCGGGCTGGGTGAGGGTCTTCCCGTTGAATTTCATCTCGACCGTGGGAGCCTTGTAATATAGGAAGGCGGTTTGCAACACCGCGATGAGATAGGCCAGCAGCCCGCGCGCCCAGCGTATCTCGACCGCTACAAAGCCGACCGCCGCGTCGAAGCCGATGCCCACACCATTGATGAAGTAGCGCCCATCGGGAAAGTCCCCGCCGCGCACATGGCCCACGTCGAGCCTGCGGCGTTTGTCGTCGGCCAGTGACTGGATGGCGTCTGCAAGCTCCAGGGGCACTCCGAGGCTGTAGGCGGCATCGTTGCCCGTGCCGACCGGCAGGATGCTCATGGCGGTGTGATTGAAGCCTGCCGCGCGGGCGCGCATCAGGCCGTTGACGGCTTCATTGGCGGTGCCGTCCCCGCTGGCGGTGACGATGACGTTATATTTTCCTTCGCGCGCGGCCTGCTCTGCCAGGTCGGCGGCATGCCACGGAGCGGTGGTGCGCACCAGGTCGAAATCCAGGTTGTGCTGGCGCAGGAGTGCCTCGATCTGCGGGACCATTTTTTCAGCGTAGCCGCGCCCCGAGATGGGATTGACAATGATGAGGTATTTCAAGATGAAAACTCCCGTGATGGAATGGGGGGAGTTTATCATATTTTTTTCCCCGTTCATGCCTGCTGTGTGGATCGAAGAACGCCGCCCTCCGCTCCCCCTGCGAATTTCGCAACGCGGAGGACGACGTTCAGCGTGGAGGTTTACCTTTCCATGCGCGGCGTGTGCCGGTACTCGGCGCGGTGGCCGGTGAAAACCTGACTCAACCAGTCGGCCAGTTCGTCCACCGCGAAGGATTCCTCGTCGGCGAGCACGGTCTGGAGCTGGGTGAGGTGTTCGGTGAGTTCCTGCATTTCGGCGCGGAAGGCATCGAACTTGTCGGGAGTGGGCTGTTCGAGCAGGGCCTGACGGGCGCGCTGCGCCTCATCCATGGCCTGCATGGCATTGCGGATGTTCTCGGTCATCATGTCCCAGTCAGTCATTTCAGCCTCCTATCTGGAACTGAACCGTTCCGCATTCAGAGTAACACGTTAAGGCCTTGATTTCAAGTAGTCGTCGGGGGTGTCGAGGTCGGCCAGGATGCTGTCGTTATCGACTTCGAAGTATTGGATCCTGCCCGCATGGTCGTGGAGGAAGTTACGCATGGTCGCAGGAGGTTCCAGGCGCAGCAGTTCCTCCCAATGTTCGCGCCCCACCAGCCACGGATGCCCGCGGTGGTTCATATAACTTGGCACGATCAATGAGGCGCCCGTGCGTTGATAGGATTGCAGGATGCCCTGGATGGTGCGTGGCTGGATTTGGGGCTGGTCGCCCAGGCCGATGAACACGGCGCGCGCCTCGCGTTGTTTCTGCGCCAGCCCCACCTGCACGGAACTGAGCATCTCGCCCTCGGTGTAGTTCGCGTTGAAGATCGTTTGCGCCGAACGGCCGACCAGGGCCTCGACCTGCTCCCGCAGCGCGCCGGTGATCACCAGCACATCCTCCACGCCTGCGGAGTGGAAGGCGGCAATCACGGTTTGCAGGACGGTGCTCTTGCCCCAGGGCAGCAGCATCTTGGGCTGGCCCATGCGTTTCGATTGACCCGCGGCGAGCACGATGGCGGTGATCATAAGCGGACTCCTTGCCTGGAGGGTGGGGGCGGATTATAAGGTCTCATCTTCTCTCAGTCTCTGATATTGTTCGGGGGTGTCCACGTCGAGCAGCAGGCGGTCGTCATGCCAGGGCAGATAGGCGGGGGGATATTTGTGGAAAATGCCGCGCCCGCCCACGTCGCCTTTGAGTCCGAGCAGGTCGGGGAAGGTGACGCGGTCGAAGAGCACGGGGTTGGCGCGCGCGTCCTGCACCAGGGGCGCCAGCGCGGGGGGCAGGTCGAGGCGGTGACGTTCGGCCAGGGCTTGCAGGATGGGTGTGTTCACCTGCGGCTGGTCCACCAACAGGAAGATGGCAGCCCCAGCCCTCTCCGCCCTGTCTGCCGCAGGCAAGGTCAGGGATTTTATTGCGGCGCGCATCGAGCTGGCCTGGCCCTCCTGCCAATCCTGGTTGCGGACGATGCGCACGGGCAGGCCTTGCAGCGCGGACTCGACGGCTTCGGCGTGCGCGCCCGTGACGACGAGCACGGGCGCCAGCCCGGCGGCCAGGGCGGTTTGGGCAACGGCGCGCACGAAGGGCACTCCGCGCCAGTCGAGTAGCTGCTTGGGCTGGCCGTAGCGGGTGGAGCCGCCCGCAGCCAGCACGACGCCCGTGATGCGTTCGAAGGTCTGGAAGCGCGCGGCCTTGAGTGAGCCGACCAGCACCGAGTCGAAGGCGGGCAGCAGCAGTCGCGCCAGTTTGCCGCCCTGGGATTGCAGATCGGGCGTGTCGGCCTGGTTGAGCAGGGCCAGTCTGCGCGCGGTGTGCGGGATGTTCTTCAAACCGCCCTGCGGATGCGTCAGCACACGCGCAAGCGCTTCGGACGTGACCGGCTCCCCCTGGGGCAGTCCGCTGAGTTCCGCGAAAACCTGCGGACGGTGGACATGGTCGCTGTTGAGCGGGGAGCCCAGCCCCGTCAGCCCTGCGACAACGATGACGGTCTCGACGAAGGCGGGGATGGGCGGTTCGTGCGCGGCGGGAGCCTTGAGCGCATGACCGCGCGAGCCGTCGGCTTCGATCAACAGCGGCCAGGCGCGGACGCGGCAGATCTCGTGCAGCAGTTCGACCAGTTCGGGGGCGAGGGGGCGGGTGCGGTCGCCGTCGAGCGGGCCCGTGACCAGAGTCAGGCCCGTCGCGGGCAGGTTTGTCAAATCCTGGGCTGCTTCGGCGATGAGGTGATGATCGGCCAGCGGGATTTGCCAGACGCCGAGATGCGAGGTGGCGGTGACGATTGACGATTGAGAATTTGCGATTGGGGATTGGAGTGCGCGGGCGAGTTGGAAGAGGGCGGTGGTCTTGCCGCCCGAGCCGACGATGGCGATGGCGCCCGGGCGCGAACCGCCCCGCCCGTTTTCCAAATGATGGAATGCGGGAGAGGCGGTCGGGGATGTCATGCGCAGGGCCTGGAGCAGGTTCATGCTTCCATTCTACCCCAGGCGGCGGGCGCGGGCGGGTTTATTCCACGCGACTGTACAACACGCGTACGCGATTGCCGATGATCAGGGGCACGCCCTTCTCCAGCCAGCGCTGGAAGTGCGGGGTGTCGCGGTGCGCTTCGAGGGCGGGCATGTCGCGATAGGCTTCGTAGAGCAGGAAGCGCTGCGGGGCTTCGAGCTGCTGGAGCAGGTCGAACTGGATCACGCCCTCTTCGGCGCGGCTGGCCTGGGCGTTGGGCAGGGCCTCGGCCAGGAATTCCTCCAGCTTGTCGGACTGGACTTCGAGATGCACGATTTGCACGATGGTCATGGAGGTATCCCGGGCTGGCCTTTCGCGCCCTTAGTTGACGCCCTGTGAAACGCCGATGGCGCCGACGATGAAGACGAAGTAGATGATGACGCAGCAGATGCCCACCACGGTCATGCCGATCTGGATCCAGCCCATAATGATGCCTGCGGTGGCCAGGCCGTCGCCCGAGGCAGTCGGCGGGTTGGCGCGTGTTTCGCCGCGGGCCATGTTGCCGGTGATGATGGCTGCAATGGAGGCGATCAACGGCAGGATGAAGAAGCCAGCGATGCCCGCGATCAGGCTGATGATGGCCATGGTGCTGGTGGGCAGCGGAGCCGGCGTATACCCGCCAAAGCCCTGGGGTTGTTGTGGATAGTCGGATTGGTTCATGAGAGGTCTCCTTTTGGGTTTGAATTCCAGGGCCGAGTATACCCCGGGTGGCGCCACAATAAATCATGGAGTCTTCCATGACAACCTGCTGGGATACAGGCAAACCAACACAGCGCTGCGCTATGATGAAGACTTCGGAAATCTGCGGGCTGGTCTCCCAGCGGGAGCGCGCCCGGTCAGATTTCCGAAGTCTGGTGCTGCTGGTTCCCTGCGCGGCCCACAGCAGGGATTTGATTCGGTTTACTTTTCCTGTCCCTCCCGTTTTTTCCCCTTGAAGCCCTCGGGAAAGAACCACAGGAAGAAATTGAACATTAAGATGGGCAGTCCGAAACACAGAAAGGCGTTCTCATGCCAGCGAAAGGCTTCGGTGCGCAGCGGGACGAACACAACAATATATAGCATCCAGGCCAGCGATGCAAGCCCCAACCCCCCAACCCCTATGCGGATTGGTTTCAAAGGTGGGTTCCTTTTTTAAAGTAGGATACGTGCGGACTTAAGCATACAGGAAAACAAGCAATCGGACAAGGAAGAACTGATTGAATACGAAGGACACGAGGGGCACAAAGGGGGAAAGGGGCAGTGCTGTGGGATGGGGGAGGAGCGGAGGGCCCAGTGTATCAAACCCCGATGGGACGCGGACGGGCGCGGAGGTACGCGGAAAATGATTTGGGAGCGCGTCCCGTTTTTTGAACAGGCTGGCTGGAGGGGAGGTCAGGCGCGGGGCGGGTCGACGGGCAGCAGCAGGTGGAAGGTGCTGCCGGGGAAGTTGACCTCATCGTGCCCGGGGCTTTCGACCCAGGCCTTCCCGCCGTGCGCGCGCGCCACGCCGCGCACGATGGCCAGTCCCAGCCCGGGGCCTCCGCCCTTGAAGGTTGTGCGGCCCGAAGAGTGGATCTTCACGTCCCCCACCTGGTAGAACTTCTCGAAGACCAGTTCGTGATGTTCGGCATCCAGGCCGATGCCCGTATCGCGGACGCTGACCTGGACGGCGGGCGTCCCGTTTTCGAGGGTGAGCGCGCGCGAGGAGATCGTCACCGTCCCGCCGTCGGGGGTGTACTTGATGGCGTTGACGATCAACTGCGCCAGGGCCTTCTGGATCAGGATTGGGTCGCCGTTGATCTGCGGGGTGGCCGGGTCCAGCTCGGGGGTCAGGGTGATGCGGCGCGCCGCGGCGGCCTCGGAGAAATCCTGAACGGTATCCTGGATCACGCGCTTCAACGGGAGCGGGGCGGGGTTCACCTTGAGCGTCTCGCTGTCGATGCGCGACACGTCCAGCATGGTGTTGACCACCTCGTGCATGCGGTCCGCGCCCTTGAGGATGCCCTCCATGATCCCGCCCAGCGCGGGGTCGGCCGGCAGGCCTTTGTAGTTGCGCAGCAGGTCGACGTAACCCTTGACCACGGTCAAGGGGGTGCGCAGCTCGTGCGCGGCCACCTGGATGAACTCCAGTTTGTTGCGGTCGAGTTGGCGCAGCACCTTGTTGGTGTTTTGCAGGTACTGGATGGCGGTCTGGTCGTTCTCGCGCATGCGGTTGACGGTGGTGCGGATGATGTCGAGGGCCATGCTGGGACTGCGGCCGAGCATGGCTTCGAAATCGCGTTTGTTCATTTCGAGCACGGTGCAATCGCTGGCGGCGCGCACGGTGGCGGAGCGCGGGGCGTTCTGCACCAGGGCCATTTCGCCGATCAGGTCGCCGCGCCCGGCGACGCGCAGGACACGCTCGCCCTCCTGTGGGCTGATGGTCTTGCTGATGACCGCGCTGCCCGCGGCGAGGATGTAGAAGACATCCTCGTAGGCGCCTTCCTGGCAGAGGATGTGCCCGGCGGGGTAGGCGCTCAGGCGGGTGAGGCTGGACATCTCCTGCAAGTCGGTCTCGGCCAGGCCGGGGAAGGCCAGGCTCAACAGCGCGATTTTGTCGAAATCCTGCGGGGTGTCCATGCCTTTCAGTATACCCAGCGCGCGCGGGCGGAATATTGCTTTTGGATGATAAATTTGGGCGGCATACGTCATTGCGAGGGCGCTCTTGTTCCTCGCCCGAAGCAATCCCCCCCGTAAAAACAGCAGCCATTTACTTCTCGAAGACCAGTTCGTGATGTTGGGCATCCAGGCCGATACCCGTATCGTGGATACTGACCAGGATGGCGGGCGTTCCGTACAACCTGTTCATTATGAGAGTCGCTGGCGTTTACGGGTTTTGAAAAATGTATTTTAGTATAATAGACCCCGTCGACAATCAAGCACACGCGCCGCCCCGATGATTTTGAGGAAAAACTCAAATTGTAGAAACCTTAACGCACTCCCGAAAAGGGATCGGGAGGATATGTGCGCGATGCAAATGTTGATTTGAACCTTATCCCTTCTTTTGGAGATGATCCATGAATGTACTGCAAAAACCCACCACCAGGACGCCAGGGCGCAAGGAGGATCAAGGGGCTCTTTGAAAATCTCAGCGGCTTTGCGTCTTTGCGTTGAAAAACGATCTTTTTGCAATGGCGTCATAAATTTCCCGCATTATTTTTGGTTTTGGATGCCTCACTTCCAAAACGCCCCTTGAACGCTCTCTTTTTATTTTTTTCAAGAATGGTCTCATGCAAATCTGGTATCTGACTCCGTCCTCCATTGGTTACCTGACGCAATTAATCCTAAACCTGGCGATTACGTTTTATCTCCTTCATCACTTACGCCTCCGCGAAAATCGAAGCGCGCAAACGCTGCTGCTGACCGGCTTCTTCGCGGTGATCGTCTTGTTCGTTGGATTGTTGTTTTTGGATGCGGTTTCCCTGCCGACGCCGCGTTTGTATTTTGTTTACCTGGAAAATACGGCTCTGGCAGGCGCGCTGCTCCTTTTGCTTCAATTTGTCTATCGTTTTCCCGTGTTCTTCCCGTCCCGTAAACGGGAAGCAAGGATCGTATTGGGTTTGAGCCTGTTGTATTTCCTTTACGAGGCGCAATACGCCATCTACCGTTTTTCACTGTTGCTGGGCCAGGGGGATGTGGATTACCGCATTCCACAAGCCGATTATGCGCTGGCGATTTTGTTTGTGTGGGTACCCGTGGCGTTTTTTCGCCAGGCCGTTGCCGCGGATGCGCGTCCCATCGCGTGGTGGCGCAAACTTTGGAAGCCGCGGGGCCTGGGAGCGCATGGCGCGCGTTTGTTCGCGCTAATTTTCATCCCGCTCTTTGCATTGAGCATCGTGAACATTTTGCGGGCCTTCTCTTTCATCTCCACCACTACGTACAGCGCCTCGCTTTCGCTGGGCATTTTGGTCACGCTTTTCCTGTTTGCCGCCGCCTATCTCAACTACCTGCCGGAAAACACTTCGTTTCTGGGCAAACTCTCCGGCATAACCCTGACCCTGCTCCTGGCGGCGCTGGGATTGGTCGGCTGGGCCGTGACGCCTGCGCATGTCGCCGCGTATCGCCCGCTGATCAGCGACCATCAAACTTTGCGCTACACGCCCAATTCGCAGGGCGGTTATTCCGTGGCGGAGATCCCATTTAATTTCGAGACCGACCTCGGTGAAAAATTAAACGTCACCTCGCGCGGTGATGCCCGCAACCAGTGGGTGGATTTTCATTTTCCGTTTTACGGAAAACTCTACCATGAAATCTCCGTGACCAGCGTGGGCGTTCTGATCATGGGACAAAAGTTATACCATCCCAACCTGCAAAACGAGTACGGACAATTCCCCGCCATCATGCCCCTGTTGGTGGATTTGGAACCAGCCAACGGCGGCGGCGTGTTTGCCCGTCTCGAAGGGGAGCGGTTGCTGGTCACCTGGGATCATTTACCCGCGCTCTCCCAGCCGGAGTCGATCTTCACGTTTCAGGCGGTGTTGTATCCTGACGGCAGTTTTGACGTAACCTATAACGGCCTGCCCAACCCGCTCGTTTTTGACGCGGATGCGACGCCGTCGGCCAATCCCTGGCTGCGCGGCGTCACGCCCGGAACGGCGGAACCAGTCGAACAGACTTCGGACATTTTGCGAATTTCACAAAGCGGGCCGCGCGGTGTTATTCAGGATTTCTACATGGATTTCCGTGTTTTTCTGAACGACTTCATCACCCCGCTGGCCTGGCTGGTGGTTCTCAGCAGCCTGTTTCTGGTGATGGCATTGCCGCTGCTGATTCGAGTCAATCTCGTCCAACCGTTGAATGCTTTACTGGCTGGCATTAAACAGGTGGAAGACGGCGATTTGGATGTGGAAATGCCGGTGGCATACTGGGATGAGATTGGCTCCCTGACCTCCTCCTTTAATTCGATGACGCTGCAATTACGTTCGCTTGTGACCCATCTCGAACAGCGCGTGGCCGAGCGCACGCAGCAATTGCAATCTGCCAATGAGCGCCTGCAGAACGAGGTGGATGAGCGTGAGGTGGCCGAGTCGCGTGTCGTTCAGCAGGCGCGCGACCTGGCTGCGGCCGAAGAACGCGAGAAGATGGGCCGCGACCTGCACGACGGCTTCGGGCAGGTGATCGGTTTCGTCAATGTACAGGCGCAGGCGGCCCAGACCCTGTTGGAAAAAAACCAGGTCGGGGCGGCGCAGGAGAATTTGGAACGCATCGTCCAGGCGGCGCAGGAGGCGCACATCGAACTGCGTCATGCCATTTTTGGCTTGCGCGATTCTGCCAGGCCGCAGCGCAGTTTTTACGGGGTTCTGCGGGAATCCCTGCGCGCTTTCAACCAGGCCTGGGGCATCGAGACGGTCTTCAGCCCGGCCCAAAGCACCCTGCCGATGCTGCCGGAGGCGGTGGAAGACCAACTGCTGCACATTATCCAGGAGGCGCTGGTCAACATCCGCAAACACGCCGAGGCGCGGCGCGTGGAAGTGTTGATCACTACCTCCTCGGACGAGATCGTTTTTATTGTCAGCGACGACGGGCGCGGCTTCGACCCGCAGGATGCGCCCGGCGCAGCGCAGAAACACTTCGGGCTGGGCATCATGCGCGAGCGCGCCGAGCAGATCGGGGGGCGGCTGGAGTTGCGTTCTGTCGTCGGGCAGGGGTCGCGCGTGCTGGTGCATATCCCGCGCGTCCTGCCGTCCGTATCCAAGGATGACCTGGGAGACATCCACGGGCTGCGAATCCTGTTGGTGGATGACCAGCCGCTCTTTTTGGATGGGATGCGCAACCTGTTGACGGCGCGCGGCCTGACGGTCATCGGCCTGGCGCATGATGGGCTGGAAGCCCTCGAACAGGTCAAGTCCCTGCGCCCGGACGTGGTGATCATGGATGTCCAAATGCCGAACTGCGATGGGATCGAAGCCACGCGCCTGATCAAGGCTGAATTCCCGGAGATCAAGGTTGTGCTGTTGACGGTTTCGGAGGAGGAGGAACACCTGCTGGATGCCGTCAAATACGGCGCTTCGGGCTATTTATTGAAGAGCCTGGACGCCCGCCAGATCTTTTCCATGCTGGGCGCAGCGGTGCGCGGTGAGAACCAGATCGCGCCCGGGCTGGCCGCGCGTTTGCTGGCAGAGTTTAATCGCCCCGCGGCCGCGCCACGCAGCGCCGCATTTCGGGCGGAAACCATCCCGGCGGATTTGACCATGCGCCAGTGGGAGGTTCTGCGCCTTGTGGCGCGCGGCCTGACCTACAAGGAAGCGGGCAACGAACTGAACCTGACCGAGCGCGCCATCAAATATCACATGGCGCAAATTTTGGAGCGCCTGCACCTGGAGAACCGCGAGCAGGGCATTGCCTACGTGCGCCAGTTTCAGGAAGGGCGCAGGAAAAAAGGTACGTAGAATACCCGAGTGCGGTATAACCACCCAAATCCGCATTATTTTACGCAGGAATCAACCTTGCAAAGGCCAAAACCTTTGCAAGGTTTCGTTTTAATCCGGCTTTCATATTTGTTAAATCGCTGTACCTTGACTGTACCCGTTTTTACACCAGGGTACAGTGACAAATCCCTCCCTTGTGGCTAATATGGCGACATGTCGCTGGAGCCGAGTCCCGCTCATCCAAAATCGATCCACAAGATCCTGCTCTACGGGAATTCCATTTTGATCGCCGGGCTGATTTCCAAGCTGGCGCAGGTGCAGGACTGGGATGTGTCCCAGGTGCAGGACGGCTGTGTCGGAGATTTGAGCGGTGTGGATGTGATTGCCTTTGATGTGCGCGACAACAATATCGCGGATACCCTGCCCAGACTGCGCGGCCTGCCGGGTATCGCGTTGGTCGGCCTGGACGCGCTCACGGATACCGTTACCGTATTGACCGGTCACTCGCACCCGGCCCATTCCATGCAGGATGTGTTGGATGTGCTAAAAAATGCGTTGTAGGTGATTCTCCTCAGCGGGTGGGATGCGTATTTTAGACAGGCGCATCCCACCCGTCCATTTTTCTGAGTGATTTATCGTCAGGATTTTATACATCCCTTTCCAAAGGAGGCCGCTGGCTCCCAAAAAAAATCGGTTTTGCAAAGTGAAAAAAGTTATGTCTCAAAATTCAAAAAGGAGAATGCAATGAAAACACGCTCGACTTTCTTTTCTTTGACCGTCATCCTGGTCATGTTGGTCAGCCTGGTGTTTCAGACTGCGCCTGCTCAGGCAGCCGGGGTCGGAATTGATCAGGACTTCAGGCATAGCACCGCCCCAGGTTGGCTTTTACAAGGTACCGCCAGCCTGACAGGCGGCGGCTTTGACCCGGATGGAGATGGCTGGCTACGGCTTACATCTGCCACAACCAATCAAGCTGGCTCTGCCATCTACAACACCGCCTTTTCGAACACCAAAGGCATACAGGTTTCATTCCTGTACGCTACCTATGGGGGCAGTGGCGCAGATGGCTTCACCTTCTACCTGATTAACGGCGCGACTGTCACGCCAACGGTTGGCGCTACTGGCGGCGCTTTGGGTTATTCCTGGAGGGATGATGGAGTAACCCTCCCCGGTGTCACGAACGGATATGTAGGCATTGGCTTCGATGAGTATGGGAACTTTACAAACAGTAACGGTGACAACTACGGTATCGGTGGTTATGCCAGTGGTTTAAATCCAGACAGGATTGCCATTCGCGGCCCAGGTAATTTACTTGATGCTGGCGGTTTCCCATACCTGACCAGTGTTCCCATGCCTATCGAAACAGGCAGCCGCGCAAGCGCCAAGCATGTTGTCATTACGATTACGCCCTCGCCCACCCAGACGATAAGCGTTACAGTGGATGGCGTTGCCCAGATCACGGACTATGACATTTCAGGGTATGCCATGCCGGCAACGTTTAAGATGGGTTTCTCTGCCGGTACAGGCTCAGTCACGAACTATCACGAAATCCGCGACCTGACAGTAACGGGCCTGAACCCTTCCATTACTGGGGTGGTCACATCAGGCTCGCCATCTGTTTTGGGTAACTCAGTCACTTTCACCGCAACGGTTACAGGTGGCGTGGCTGGGACACCTGCTGGTAATGTTGCTTTTTATGATGGCGCAACTTATCTTGGCGCTGGCGTTCTGGATGGCGCGGGTGTTGCCACTTATGCTACTTCCGCTCTGACAGCGGGAAACCACACCATCACAGCTAAATACCTTGGCGACAGCGATTATGCGATCAGCCAGGGTACAGTAGCACAAAGTGTGACCGTTATTCCCGCCCCGACCATCACGGGCATTACCCCGAACACGGGTCCAACTTCCGGCGGAACCAGTGTGACCATCACCGGCACAAACCTGACCGGTGGAGCCTTCACCTTTGGCGGCACAAGCGCAACCTGCACCGTTGCTCTTGACGGCCTCTCTGCCACCTGCACCAGCCCGGCGCACACGGCCGGCCCGGTGGACGTGGTTGTGACCACGCCTGGCGGCCCAGCCACCTCTACGGGTGGATTTACGTATCTCCCCGGCTCGATTCCGCCATATGTTTTTGTAGGTGACTGCTCACGTACATATGAAATGAATGATATACCATCTGGCGGCACAACCAATCTTGGCGTAGATGGTGTGTGGCTTGCTTCCAATAGTGCCGGGCATGACGAAACTTGTACAGTTCACTTCTTGGCGCCCGTCAATCCCATTGATGTCACGTTATGGTGGTGGGCGTCCGATTCAAATGAACATTGGACTCTCTCGTTCGATGGGACGCTCATTTACACTAATCCGGCTCTCGATGTGTATATGCACAGTAAGGGTTTCCCAGCCGGAACACCATTTACAGACTTGACGATCTTCCATCCTTATACAAATGAAAACGGGTCAGTTTTCACAGTCTGCTTCGCAGGTGATACGAATTGTATCGATTTCAGCGCCGGCAGCACCGCCCCGACCATCACGAATATCGCTCCGAACGCGGGTCCAGTGGCTGGCGGCACGACGGTGATCATCACCGGCACGAACCTGACCGGTGGAACCGTCACCTTCGGCGGCCTGCCCGCGACCTGCACCGTGGACTCGGCTACGCAGATCACCTGCACCACTCCGGCGCACGCGGCCGGCCCGGTGGATGTGGTTGTGACCACCCCTGGCGGCCCGGCCACCTCGGCGGGCGGCTTCACCTACGTGGATCCCCCGACCATCGGCGGCATTGCTCCCAACTCCGGCCCTGAGGCTGGCGGCACGAGCGTGGTCATCACGGGCACCGGCTTAACCGGCGGCACCGTCACCTTCGGCGGCCTCCCCGCGACCTGCACGGTGGATGTTGCAGACGTACAGATCACCTGCACCAGCCCGGCGCATGCTGCCGGCCCGGTGGACGTGGTTGTGACCACTCCTGGCGGCCCGGCCACCTCGGCGGGCGGCTTCACCTACATCCCGCAATCCATCCCCAGCATCACGCCCAATTCCGGCCCGACCGGCGGCGGCACAGCGGTGACCATTGTGGGCTACGGCTTCACGGGCGCCACCTCGATCTAGTTTGGCGGCACGGAGGGCACCAGCTCGGTGTTTTCTGACAATCAGATCAACTGCACTACCCCGGCCCACGATGCTGGCGCGGTGGACGTGGTCATT
>JACRBN010000013.1 GCA_016213105.1 Chloroflexota bacterium | reverse complement strand
GTGCGTGGGCGTCCCATTTGGTACACAGGAAAGAATTCCATAATCTCTTGCCATTCGGTATACTTCAAGTCGGTCGGGTAAGTTTGGGTGAATTTGGTCATTCCCCTATCTTACTCGACCACTTTTCATACAGTCTCTTAGATCAAGGCTTATTTTAGCGGGGAAAGAAGGCTGGAAATCCATCAATTTAAGTAAACTAAATCTCAGTTCCGTGCCCAATGAAATAAGATTGGCAGATAAGGCTGAGTGGATTGTATTGTTGGGAAATTTCATAGAGGAACTACCTGATGAAATAGGGATTTTGCCCAATTTAAGAGTTCTTCTCTTGGGGCAAAACAAAATTAAGACACTTCCTCGTTCTATCTGCGATTTAACCAATATTCGGCAATTAGACCTAAGCCACAATCAAATTACATTTATACCCAATAATTTCAAGAAATTAATAATGCTGAATAGTCTAAATTTAAGCAACAACCAAATAGATGGCTTTCCACTCGAATTATGTGAGATGAACGATCTAAAATGGCTAAACATATCCAATAACAAAATACAAGATGTCCCCTCAAAAATTTCGCAACTCTCTGAACTTATCACTCTTGATCTCAGCAAAAATAAACTTAAAAGTTTACCTGTCGGAATCAGTCAATTACTAAACTTGGAAGTCCTCATCCTTGCAAGAAATTCGTTATCAGAAATACCATTAGAATTAGCGAATCTAAAAAAACTAAAGGTTTTGGATTTACGAGATAATCCACTTTCCATTCCACCAGAGATTTTAAGAAAAATTGACAAACCAAATACCATACTAAACTTTATCACTACCCTTTATGCGACAAAGGAGAAAAAGCCTCTTAATGAAATAAAAATGCCTATTGTGGGGCAAGGAGCGGTTGGAAAAACATCCATTATTCACAGAATTTTATACAACACCTTCGATAATCACCAAAACAAAACGGAAGGCATCGCAATTCACCAATGGAAGATTAAAGGCAGACACCAAGCTGCGTTTATTGAAAACCAGCTGAATCTGAGCCACGCAAATATAAGACAAGAAATGCTACGTGTAAATATTTGGGATTTTGGTGGGCAGGAAATTATGCACGCTACCCATCAATTCTTTCTAACGAAACGCAGCTTATACGTGTTAGTGTTAGATTCGCGACTAACCCTTGAAGAAAATCGGGCAGAATATTGGTTAAAAATCATTCAGTCATTTGGAGGGGACTCCCCAATTCTTATCGTCGGGAATAAGATAGATCAACACCCGTTAGATATTGACCGAACGGGGCTACGCAAAAAGTATCCCAACATCATCGGTATATTTGAGACATCTGCATCCACTGGCGACGGCATTTCCGAACTGCGCGCTAACATAGCTGAACAAATAGATGAAATCCCTCATGTTCGAGACCCGCTTCCAGATACATGGTTTGATGTAAAAACTCAATTGGAAACTTTGGCATCGAAAAACAACTTCGTTACGTACGAAGAATATCTTCAGATATGCAAAAAAAGCAACGTAACTGACGAATTAAGCCAACGTACTTTAATCGGCTTCCTGCACGATCTCGGCGTCGTCCTGCACTTTCAGGATGATCCCCACCTTGAAGCCCTCGGCATTCTCAATCCGCAGTGGGTCACCAATGGAGTCTACAAAATCCTTAACTCTCATGCCTTGTTTCAAAACCAAGGTAAGCTGACACTTTCAATGTTGAATGAGATTCTAAACATTGATGGATATTCTCGTGACAAACGCATCTTCATCGTGGATATGATGAAAAAGTTCGAACTGTGCTATGACATCGAAGCCGATAAGACCTTCCTCGTCCCTGACCTGCTGCCCAAAGACGAGCCCGCCGAACTGAAATTCAACGGCATTCCTGCTTTTGAGTATGCCTACTCTGTCCTGCCATCTAGCGTCATCACCCGCTTCATTGTCCGCATGAACCAGAAGATTGATGATGGCTTCGTCTGGCGCACAGGCGTGGTGCTGAAAATTGGCGACAACAAAGCGCTGGTCAAGGCAGATATTGAAGACCGCAAAATCACCATCGCCATTGACGGAGTCGAACACACCCGCCGCGACGCCCTGTCCGCGATACGGTATCAGTTGGATGAGATTCATGCGTCCATCAAGGGGTTGGACGCGCAGAAGCGGGTGCCGATTCCCGACGCGCCGAATGCCGAACCTTTGGATTACGAGTATCTGCTTCAACTCGAACAGGATGGCTTTGAAGAACATCCCGTCAAGAATGGGAATCGGCTGGTCAAGGTCAACGTGCGGAAGTTGCTGAGCGGTGTCGTCAGTGAAGCGGAGAGAAAACAGTCCGCTGGGAATACCACCAACATCTACATCGGTGGCGATGTCAGCGGGAACGTCATTGCTGGTGATGAAAACGAAGTGAAGAAGTAGTGTGTGCGTGAAAAAATTCAGGAGCGTATTTAATCCATGCCGCACATTACCCGCTTCAACCACCCCGGCCCAACCTGGCTGAATGCCGTCCTTTCCCTGCGCGCCGAATTCGGCGACAAGGACTCGCCCGAGAGATTCGTCCACTTCATCACCCCGCGTCTGGAAGAGGAAACCATGCTCCTCATCCTCGCCTGGGAGGAGGAAACGCCCGTCGGCTATGGTCTGGCCTTCGACGTGGCGGAACATGCTTTCATGCCCGAATGGACGCGCGCGGGCTACATCACTCAATTTCTGGTCACGCAGAGTCATCGCAAACGCGGCGTCGGCCAACTGCTGATGGATTATATAAATGATTGGTTCACAGCCCGTGGACTCGAAAAAGTTCTCCTCAACGTGGATATTGACAATGAGGCTGGCATTCGCTTTTGGAAGAGTCAGGGTTTTACTCCATACGCCACGCGCATGAGACGAATCAAAAGGTGAAATTCACCCAGGTGTGACCGTGGGTATTTGCTCACCGCAGGGCTGACCAGGTAACGAAAGGAATTCCCCCGCCGCTCGGACCTATCCCAGCGGCGGTTTTTGCTTGTAGAATGGGGGTATCTCACCTCAAGGAACCGCTCCCATGCCTGATTTCTCCCTGCTCTTCCAGCCGATCCAGATCGGCCCCGTCACCGCGCCGAACCGTTTCTACCAGGTGCCGCATTGCAACGGCTTCGGCTGGCGCATGCCGCGCGGACACGCCGCCATGCGCGGCGTCAAGGCCGAGGGCGGCTGGGGCGTGGTCTGCACCGAGGAGGTGGAGATCCATCACAGCACCGACCTGACGCCCTACATCGAAGGCCGCCTGTGGGAGGATGCCGACATCCCCGCGCTGGCCCTGCTGGCAGATGCCGTCCACGCGCATGGCTCGCTGGCGGGCCTCGAACTGACCTACAACGGCTACGACGCCTCCAACCTGTATTCGCGGGCTGTGCCCTTCGGCGTGCGCTCGATGGGCATCATCGGCGGTTCGGGCTACGAGCCCGGACAAAGCCGCGCCGCCACAAAGGACGACCTGCGCCAGATCCGCACCTGGCATCGCAACGCCGCCATCCGCGCCAAACGGGCGGGCTTCGACATCATTTACTGCTACGCGGGGCACGGACTGTCGCTGGCGATGCACCTGCTCGCGCGCGGCAACGACCGCGCCGACGAGTACGGCGGCCCGCTGGTGAACCGTGTCCGCTTTTTGCGCGAATTGATCGAAGACACCAAAGAGGCTGTGGGGGATCAATGTGCGGTCGCCGTCCGCCTGGCGGTGGATGAAATGCTCGGTGACGCAGGCCTCAGGTCCGACGGCGAGGCGCAGGAGATCGTCGGCCTGCTGGCCGAACTGCCCGACCTGTGGGACGTCAATGTCAGCAACTGGAGCAACGACTCGGCCACCTCGCGTTTCGAAAAGCAAGGCTACCAGGAGAAGTACACCGCCTTCGTCAAGAAGCTGACCAGCAAGCCCGTCGTCGGCGTGGGGCGCTACACCTCGCCCGATGCGATGCTCTCCGCCATCCAGCGCGGCGTGTTCGACCTGATCGGCGCGGCGCGTCCGTCCATCGCCGACCCGTTCCTGCCGAACAAGGTCAGGGAGGGCCGCTTCGAGGACATCCGCGAGTGCATCGGCTGCAATATCTGCGTCAGCGCCGACATGCGCATGACGCCCATCCGCTGCACGCAGAACCCGAGCATGGGCGAGGAGTGGCGGCGCGGCTGGCACCCCGAGCGCATCGCGCCGAAGAAGACCGAAAAGGAAATCCTGGTGGTGGGCGGCGGGCCTGCGGGCTTGGAGGCGGCGCGCGCCCTGGGCCAGCGCGGCTATCGCGTCATCCTGACCGAGGCGCGGCGCGAGTTCGGCGGGCGCATCCCGCTTGAGTCCGCGCTGCCTGGGCTGAGCGAGTGGCGGCGCGTGCTCGACTGGCGCATGACCCAGATCGACAAACTCGACCGCAACGTCTTCCCCTACCTCGGCAGTCCCATGACCGCCGCCGACGTGCTAGAAGCAGGCCCCGTTGATGTGCTGATCGCCACAGGCTCGGCATACCGCCGCGACGGCGTCGGCCGCGCCCTGCACCAGCCCATCCCTGGCTGTGACCTGCCGACCGTCTTCACGCCCGACGACCTGATGGCGGGCAAACTGCCGTCGGGCCGCGTGCTGATCTACGACGACGATCATTACTACATGGGCGGCGTGCTGGCCGAGTTGCTGGCGCAAAACGGCTGCGACGTGACCATCGTCACGCCTGCGCCTTCGGTCTCGTATTGGACTCAATACACCCTGGAGATGGACAAGATCCACGCGCGACTCAAACGCCTGGGCGTGACCCTGCTCTCGCAACACCTGCTGACTTCCATCGCCCCCGCGGCTGCCACCGTTAAAGGAACCATCACCTCCGCTGAATCGACTTTGCCTGTCGACGCCGTGCTGCTGGTCACCGACCGCCTGCCCAACGACGGCCTGTATCACGAGCTTCAGCCCGCCCTGGCCGACGGCCGCCTCAAGTCCCTGCGCGTCATCGGCGACGCCGAAGCGCCCAACATCATCGCCCAGGCGGTCTTCAGCGGCCATCTGGCCGCGCAGGAATTCGATGAAGTCATCGACCCCGCTGTCACGCCCTTCAAGGTCGAGCGGCTGCCGGTGTAAGGTCGTATCAGCCTTTCACGTACGACAGCTTCTCGGTAATCAAGCCATCGCGCAGGCGGTACACATCCACGCCGCGGATGTGGCCGTCGCGGTCCTGGGGATCGCGCCAACGGTAGACCCAGCGCATGATGCAGCGATCTCCCGCGGCGAAGGTCTCCTCCACCTCGATGCGAGCGGAGGCAGAACCGTGGAAAAATTCCTCCCAAAAGGCGCGCACCTCCGCCCTGCCTGTGTAGCGCGTCCCATCGGGCGCAGGCGCGGTGTTCTCGAAGACCGTGTCCCCGCTCAGCAGGGAGGTCATGGTTTCGAGATCGGCGGCGTTGAGCGCATCATTGAAGCGGCGGATGATCTCCATGTTTTCCAATTCTGTGTTCACGGTCTGGCTCCTGATACCGATAAGAGGGGAACGCCCGCCCTGCGCAGTGCAGGGCGGGTTGATTCAATCGAAACTGCTTTCCCGCCGACCCTTCTTCACGCCCGAGCGGATCTTCTTGGCCTTCAAGCGCTCCTCCTTCGAGGCCAGCGTGGGACGGGTGGCGTGGCGCTTCTTCGGCCTGTGCGCCGCCTTGCGCACCAGCTCGACGAAGCGTTGGATGGCGTCCTCGCGGTTGCCTTCCTGGGTGCGGAAGCGTTTGGCTTCCAGCACCAGCACCCCGTCCAGGGTGACGCGTGAGCCGCCGAGGCGCACCAGCCGCGCCTTGACCTCCCCGGGCAGGGAGGCTGACCCGCGCACGTTGAAGCGCAGCTGCACGGCGGTCGCCACCTTGTTGACGTTCTGTCCGCCCGGCCCGCTGGCGCGGATGAAATCGATCTGCAGTTCACGCTCGTCGATGGAAAGAGTGGGGGTGATCTCAAGCATGCCCCCAGTATAACAAGAACCTGGACGATTAAAAAAACACCTCCCCCAATTTCCGCTTTTTGGAAATTGGGGGAGGCCGGGAGGGGGAGGGGCGGGACTTAGAACATCATCGCGTTGATCTTGTCGATCGATTCGCGCGTGGGGCGCAGGTCCTCATCGGTCAGGCGGTTGAGCGGGGTGTCGACCAGGTTATAGGTGTCGGTCAGGGACGGCTTGCTCGGCTCGACGTAGATCAGGCCGGTGATCAGCCAGTTCTCGCGTTGGGCCTCTTCGAGCATCTTGAGCGCCTCCCAGCGGTGGGTGGGATTGTAGTCCTTGTCGAGGTTCTTCAACACGATGGTCGAGCCGTCGTGCAGTTCCACTTCGCGGATCTCGCCATCCTGCATGTCGGCTTCGAGGAGGATCTCCTGGCGGGCGGGGACGAAGGAAATCTCGTGCAGGGGCGCTTCGTGATCCTTGCCCCAGGTGTAGGAGTGTACGGCATTTTCCTGGTTGTTGAAGGTCACGCACGGGCTGATGATGTCGAGCACGGCGATGCCGTTGTGCGCCAGCGCAGCCTTGAGCAATTCCTTGACCTGTTTGGGGTTGCCCGCGAAGGAGCGCGCCACGAAGGTGGCGTTCGAGGCGATGGCCTCCATGCAGATGTCGATGGGCAGGTACTGGTTGACGCCCTGCTTCTTGAGCGAGAGGCCGACCTCGGCGGTGGCCGAGAACTGGCCCTTGGTCAGGCCGTACACGCCATTGTTCTCGACGATGTAGACCATGTCCACATTGCGGCGCACCGCATGTTTGAACTGGCCCATGCCGATGCTGGCCGTGTCGCCGTCGCCCGAGACGCCGATGCCTTTGATGGTATGGTCGCCGAACAGGCCGCCCGTCGCCACCGAGGGCATGCGTCCGTGCAGGCCGTTGAAGCCGAAGGAGCGGTTGAGGAAATAGGTCGGCGATTTGCTCGAGCAGCCGATGCCGCTGAATTTGGCCACACTGTCGGGCTGGATGTTCATCTCGTACAGGGCCGAGATGATCTGGTTCGAGATCGAGTTGTGTCCGCAGCCCTGGCACAGGGTGCTGGGGTTGCCGCGATAATCGTTCTTGGAAAGGCCGACGGCGTTGACTTGGACGTTCGCGCCAGCCATGGGAAGGATGTCAGTCATATCATTATCTCCTTGTCACCGCTGTTACTTCTTCGCCGACTTTTTGGGGGCAGCCTTCTTGACAGGCTTCTTCGCCGCTGTCTTTGCGGACTTCGAGGCGGCTTTGGCCTTGACAACCTTTTTGGCCGCGGCTGCTTTTGCGGCGGTGGGCTTTTTGTACTGCGCCAGGATGCCTTCGCGCACCCATTTGGCCGAAGCGGGCATGCCGTCGCCGTAGGCCACGGAGACCAGCTTCGTGGCGGAGGCGGGGTATTCCAAGGTCAGCAATTGATGCATCTGGCCGTCGCGGTTCATGTCGACCACGAAGGTCACGTCATGCTTCTCGATGAACTTTTTGACGTCCTTGTTGAAGGGCAGGGCGCGCACGCGCAGGAAATCGGCCTTGATGCCGTTTTCCTTGTCCAGCAGGTAGCGGGCTTCGTCCACCGCAGACTCGGTCGAGCCGTAGGCGATGATGCCGATGGTCGCGCCGCGCATATTGCGGACGACGGGAGCGGGGACGTACTTTTTGGCCGTCTCGTATTTCTTCTTGAGGCGGTCCATGTTGCGCAGCCAGACGGGCACTTCCTCGCTGTACTTGGCGTACTCGTCATGGCCCGTGCCGCGCAGGAAATAGGCTGCCAGCGGGTGCTTGTTGCCGGGGAAGGTGCGATAAGTGATGCCGTCATCGTCCACGTCGAGGTAGCGGCCCCAGTTGCCCTTGAGTTCTTCGAGATCCTTCTCCCACAGCACCTTGCCGCGGTCGAGCGGAGTCTCGGGATATTCGAAGGGCTTGCTCATCCACTGGTTCATGCCCATGTCCAGGTCGCTCAGCACGAGGACGGGGGTCTGCAGCCGTTCGGCGATGTCGAGCGATTTCCAGCCGAACTCGAAGCACTCGTCCACGCCGCCGGGCAGCAGGATGACCTGCTGGGTGTCGCCATGACCCATGAAGGCGGAGAAGCTCAGATCGCCCTGCGATGTGCGGGTGGGCAGGCCGGTCGAGGGTCCGATGCGCTGCACGTCCCAGACCACCACGGGCACTTCGGCGTAATACGCCAGGCCCATGAACTCGGTCATGAGCGACAGGCCGGGTCCCGAGGTCGAGGTCATGGAGCGCAGGCCGCTCCAGGCCGCGCCGATGGTCATGCCGATGGCGGCCAGTTCGTCCTCGGCCTGCAGTACGGCGTAAGTGTGTTTGCCATCCTCGCGTTTGCGCAGCATGGGCAGGTATTCGTTGAGCGATTCCGCCAGTGACGAGGCGGGCGTGATCGGGTACCAGGCGGTGAATTGCAAGCCGCCGTAGATCGAGCCGATGGCGCCAGCCGTGTTGCCGTCGGCCATGATCATGCCGTGGGTCTTGTCCATCGGTTCGACGTAGTACGGATCCTTCTTCTCAAGGTTGGCCCTGGCCCATTCCGCGCCCGCCACAACGGCGTCGTAGTTGAGCGTGATGGGTTTTTCCTTGCCCTTGAAGTGGAAGGTCAGCGCCGAGCGGATCATCTCCAGGTCGATGCCGATCATTTGCGCCAGGACGCCCACGTAGATCATGTTCGAGACCAGGTCGCGCAGGTTGGCGGGCAGGTCATTTTGCTCGCGGATCAACTGCTTGATGGGCATGGGGTAGACGGTGATGTCGTCGCGGGTGATGGGCTGCTTGATGTCGTCGGCGTAGAAGAACGCGCCGCCCGGCTGAACATCGGCCAGGTCGCGGGCGAACGAGTTGGGATTCATGGCGATGATGATCTCGCGCTCATCGCGGCGGGCCACAAATCCAAGTTTGTTCACGCGGATGGTGTACCAGGTCGGAAGGCCCTGAATGTTGGAGGGGAACAGGTTCTTGCCCGAGACGGGGATGCCCATCTTGAACAAGGCCCTCAGAATCGTGTTATTGGCCGTCGAGCTCCCCGAGCCGTTGACGGTTCCCACCGTGATGGAAAAGTCATTCACGATCCTGGACGATTTCGAATTCTTTGTGACTGCCATGCAATGCTCCTTTTCAATGCAATGTTATTTTTTTGAGGAAGCCATCAGCAGGAAGATCAGATCGGTGTGCTCGGTCAGCGCGGCGTAACCGGCCGCGTAATCGCCCGAGCAGATCGAATCGACCATCTTCTGATGATATTGCCAGACTTCTTCCAGGTAGTTGAAGTCGGTGTAGAAATGCAAACCGACCGCCTCGTAGGCATCCCAGTAGGCTTCGAGCAGTCCGGCTACGAAGGGATTCTCCAGGCGGCGGTAGATCAACAGGTGCAGTTTGCGGTGTTCGCTGTGCGGGATTTCAGGCTGCGGGCCGCGTAATTTCTCCCAGGCGCGGGCCACCAAGCTATGCAGTTCGGCGCGATCCTCCTCCGTCAACTTGCTGACGGCTTCGTGCCAGTAGGCGGTTTCGAGGTGGCGGCGCAGGTCGGCGTACAGATCGAAGCTTTTTCGATCCAGCGAAATGGCATATCCCAGGCTTTGCTGGACGGCGGGGCGGAAGGTATAGGCCAGGCGGCGAATGCCCGTCCTCGGGCGGACATCGACCAGACCCAGCGCGCGCGCCACTTCGAGCTGCTCCCGCAGCGACGCGACGCTCACTCCCAGCTCGCGGCTGAGTTCCGTTAAAGCGGGCAGACTCTGCGCCTCGGCCTCCTGGTGATTGGCGAGGTAGCGCATGAATTCGGACTGTGAATCGGCGCTGTTTTTGTCACGTAACATAATCAACCACTTCGATTAATCAGATTATTCGTATTATTCGTAGGATTGGAGTATACGACTGGTTGAGAGATGCGTCAAGAGAATGGTGAGGAAATGACTCAAGGTATCGGGCAGTGATTGCGCTCGTGACTTCGCGTAGGCATTTAGTAGTGTTGGAAAGTGTTCAACTTCTGAAACCAGGGGATCCCTCATCGCCCCCCGAAACGACATAAAACAGCCCCGCAGTCGGATGTGCATCCACACCGCGGGGCTGTTCTTTCTTCTTACAGTTTTCCTGTCTCACGCGGATTGAAGTCCGCACTCCTCATAGAATCGGATAGAGCACCTGCGGCGCTTTGTGTTCGATGACCTGCTCCGCAGCCAGGGCCAGGCGCAGCAGCGTGGACTCGTCCCAGGCTTTGCCGATGGCCTGCATGCCGATAGGCAGTCCCCTGGCCGTATAGCCCGCGGGGAAGGAGATGGCGGGCAGCCCCGTCAGGTTGGCGGCGGTGGCGAAGCGCATGATCTCGATGGTGGTGGTCAGGTCCGAGTTGCCGTCGGGCAGGGCGTCGGCGGGGATGGCGGGGGCGGCGATGCCCGTGGCGGGGGTCAGGATCACGTCCACGCTTTGGAAGGCGGCCTTGAAGTGGTTGATCATGCGCGTGCGGATGCGCTGGGCGGTGACGTAGTCGGTGGCGGTGAACTTGCGCGCCAGCGCCAGGTTGAGACGCACGTCCAGCCCGTGCTCGTGATGGTGCTGCGGATAGGTGGCATTCATGGCCTGGGCCATCTCGCTGGTGATGGTGACGGTGTGCGCGATGCGGTTGGCTTCCAGGTCGGGGATGGTGATCTCGCGGATCTCGCAGCCCAGGGATTCGAATTGCCTGAGCAGGGATTCGCAGGCACTGACCACTTCCGCTTCGGCGTGGCGGAACCAGGGCCAGTACACGCCGATCTTCAGGCCTTTGAGGGGCGCGTCCCAGCCAGCCAGCGAGGGCGACGGTTGCAGCAGGGAGGTTGGGTCCTGCGGGTCGGGGCCAGCGATCAGGGCGTAGGTCAACGCTGCGTCGGTGGCGGAGCCAGCCAGCGGTCCGACATGGGCGATGCTCCAATCCAGCGGGGCCGCGCCGAATTCGCTGACGCGCCCGTAGGTGGCCTTCAATCCCACCACACCGCAAAACGAGGCGGGGATGCGGATCGAGCCGCCGCCGTCCGCGCCGATAGCCACGGGGCATAATCCCGCCGCAACGGCGGTTGCCGAGCCGCTGGAACTTCCGCCCGTGAAGTGATTGGGGTTGTACGGGTTACGCGTGGTGCCGTGATGCGGGTTGAGGCCGGTGACGTTGATGCCGATCTCGTGCATGTTGGCCTTGCCGATCAGCAGCGCGCCCGCCGCGCGCAGACGCGCCACGACGGTGGCGTCCTCCTGGGCGGGAGCCTTGCCGAGGAAGGCCGTGCCGACCGTGGTGGGATAGGGCGTCATGTCCAGCTCGTCCTTGACCGCCACGGGCATGCCGTCAAAGAGGCCGAGCGGATGACCATCCTTGAAGCGCTGGGTCGACTCGCGCGCCATGCGCAGAACCTCCTCGCGGTCGACGACGATGATGGCGCGCAGGGGCGGGTTGGCGGCGTTGCTGGCGGCGATGGCATCCAGCACTTTTTTTGCCACTTCCTCGGGTGTGGTTTTGCCTGCGCGATAGGCCGCGGCATAGTCATGAATGCTGGCGAAGCGGAAGCCTTTGCCCTCGGAGGGTTTGTTCGGCCATTCCTGTTCGGGCACCGATGCAGCCTCGCTATGCACCTGCCCCGTGTAATGGATGGGGGTGGTCGTGGGCGCGTCGTCGAAGTTCTGCCTGCGCAGCCAGTTGACGCCCGCGCTCTCGAACAGGCTGGGCGTGAGCAATCCGCCCAGCGGCCCCTCGACCAATGAAACGAATAATTTCAGCAGCGCGCCCGAGAGATAGGGCAGCTTGACGGACTTGAGATCGTAGACGTCTTTCATGTGTACCTCGATGAGATTTTGTGGAGTCCGCAAGTTAACCTTGCGGACTATCTATTCAGGTTAACCATAATTGGCTTACAAATTTTTGCCTAAAACACGGCTTTTTCGGTATGGATTTTGTAAGGCAATCAATGTTAACCTGAATAAAAGCAGAGCTTCTGGACTCCAAATTGAGATAACCCCCGCAAGGGTTATGCCTGCAGAGATTGTCCAGAAGCAGAGCTTCTGGACTCCAAATTTACCAGATGCCGGGGAATATGCGATAGTGTGTCTTTTGGGTGTATTCGCGGTAGCCTGCCAGGTCTTTCATCAATAATTTTTCCTCATCCCTGGCGCGGACGACCAGCAGGGGGATCAGCCCGAGCGAGGGCAGGAAGGCCCAGAACGAGCCGAGCGCCAGCGGGGTGGCGACCATCAACAGGATCATGCCAAGGTACATGGGATGACGAACGAGCGCATACGGACCCGCGCTGATGACCTGCTGTCCCTGTTCCACTTCGATGACGCGCGAGGCGTAGCTGTTGGTGCGCAGGACGAGGATGTACAGGCCGTATCCCGCCAGCACGCCCAGGTCGGCGAGGATGACGAGCCAGACGGGCACCTGTGACCAGCCGTAACGTTTGTCAAAGCCCGGCAGGAGGAAGATGACCAGGAAGTAGATGCTGGATGCCGCGATGATCAGCCGCTGCTCGGGGCGCGTCTCGCTGGTGCGCGTGCGCCGTTCGAGCAGGGCGGGGTCGCGGCGGACGAGATAGACCAGCGAGACACCCATCGGGAGGAAGAGCGTTCCCAGCCAGGCCCAGGCCTGCCAGTAATTGAAGGTCCCTGCAGGCCAGAACAGGCAGGCGCCGATGACGACGATGCCCGCCACAAGCCTGACGAGGGAGGTGATGACCGATTTTGCGGTGGTTGTTTTGTTGGACATTGCTTCCTCTTTGTAAGACTGATATGCATTGGGCGGAGCCGTGCGCCCGTCGAACGGCACAGGGTAGGTACAGGCGGCTTGAGGTGGTTTTTTTTTGAGCCTCGTCCTTCGACTGCACCGCGCAAAGACCGCGCGGCTTCGCTCAGGACGGAGAGATTCTCAGCACCTTTGCTCCGCGGATCCTGCCCTGCTTCATTTCGAGCAGGGCCTGGTTGGCGTCCTTCAAATCATACTCCTGAAACTCGGGCTTGAGGTTCGCTTCCGCCGCCAATTGCAGGAACTCGCGCACGTCCGCACGGGTGACGTTGGCCACGGACTTGATTTCCTTCTCCATCCACAACTGCGATGGGTAATCCAGCGTGGTCAGGAGTTGCTTGTCCGTTTCCTGCTTGCGGATGGCGTTGATGACCAGCCGTCCGCCCGGCTTGAGCCGCTTCAACGCCTCCAGGTCTGGACCCCAGACGGGCGTCGTGTCGATGACCGCGTCCAACGCCTCGGGCGGGACTCCGTTAATTTCGCCCGCCCAGGCCGCTCCCAGCGAGAGGGCGAATTCGCGCTCCTCGGCGTTGCGGCTGAAGACGAAAACTTTGGTATTGGGGAATTGGTAATTGATAATTTTGAGAACGAGATGGTTTGAGCCGCCGAAGCCCATCAGGCCCAAACTTTGTCCGTCGCGCAGATTGCTGAGGCGCAGGGAACGATACCCGATGGCGCCCGCGCACAACAGCGGAGCGGCTTCCGCATCCGAGAACGCTGCTGGGATGGGATGCACAAAATCCGCGCGGACGGTCATGTACTCGGCGTAGCCGCCGTCCACGTCGCGGCCTGTGGCTTTGAATTGTACGCACAGGTTTTCCTGTCCCGACCTGCAAAAGTCACACTCCCCGCACGTGGACGCGATCCAGGCCACGCCGACGCGTTGGCCTTTTTGGAGTCCAGGAGCTTGCTTCTGAGCCATCGGCAAGCCGATGGACTCCAGATTCCCCACCACCTGATGCCCCAACACGACGGGCAGTCGCGGCGGCGGCGTGCGGCCTTCGATCTCGTCCAGTTCGGTGTGGCAGACGCCGCAGGCCGTCACGCGGATCAGCACCTCGCCCGCGGCGGGAGTCGGCTTGGGGATGTCCGCATAGGTCAGCGGGGTTGGGTTTTGCGAGAGGGGCGCGAGTCCGCGCAGGAGCATGGATTTCATGGAAGTTCATCCAGGGAGGTCGAGCAGCACGTGTTCTTCGGGCGTATCGAGACCGATTATGTTTAATAACAAGTCGAGGTTGCTTCGACTGCTCCGCAGTCTCGCAACGACATTCGGAAATTAGAAAATGTAAGGAATAAACATCTTTGAGCGCCGCATATACTCTTCATACTCATCCCCAAAGAATTGGAGGCACTCCTGTTCATCTGCCTTGGCGGTGAAGAACAGAAAGATGCTGGCGGTCGCGGACAGGGTGAACGCAGTGATCTCGGGATGCTTGAAGTACATGCCCCAGGTTAGCAGCAGCAGGGAGCAATACAACGGATGGCGGATGAATTTATAAATTCCGCTCGTGACCAGTTGGGTGGTCTTCTCGAACGAAAGCAGGGCAGGGTCGCCTGCGCGTTGTTGGGTGGGCCTGCCGCGCGTGCGCAGAAAATGGACGCCGTAGCCCAACGGGATGAGCGATAGGAACAGCAGTGCCCAGGCGATGATCTGATTCCACGCGAAGGGCTGGACGAACCAGAAGTCCACGTTGAACAGGAACAGCGCGAGCATGCACTCCCAGGCCAGCAGGCGCGGAAATCCATGCGAGCGGGCCGAGCGCAGCGATCCGCGCGAGATGAAGACCAGGATGGCCGTGCCGAGGAGGAAGCCGATGATTTTCATTTTGGCGGCAGGGTCGAGGCAAATTCCACGCCGAGTTTGAGCCATTGCCCGAGTTGCCTGGCTGTCTTGCAGCCCTCGGGTTCCACCATCAGCCAGCCCTTCATCGGCTTGGGACTGCCTTTCATGCTGAAGACCTTGACGTGCGGCTGTTCGAGCAGCCGCGCATAATCGTCCAGGCTGACTCGCACAATCAGATCGCCGTCGAGGATGCCGCAGGCCATGTTGCCGTTCAGTATATAGCCCACGCCGCCGAACATCTTCTTCTCGACGATGGGCAATCCTTTTACTTCCAATGCAATGCGTTTTGCCAGCTCAGAGTCGTAGGCCATGTTTCCTCCGTTAGGAAATTAGAAGTTAAGTGCCTGCTTTGTGCCTGCACTTGGCCGCAGGCACGCGTGTGCAAGGATTTTTCACCACGGAGATCACGGTGAACCCCTTTTTTAATTCTCTGTGGACTCTGTGTGCTCCGTGGTAAACCTTTTTTGGCCGCAGGTCGGCTTGTCCGAGTTAGGGATTGACACATCTTCCCATGAACAGGATGCTGCCCGTTCGCTTTTCGCGGATCAGGAACAGGAAGGGATGGTCGGCGCGGAAGACGGGCGGACGGTTCGGCGTCATGGAACGCGACTGCATGACGATGGCGGTCGCGGCGGCGGCCTCGCTGCCCTCCTCGTTCACCTCGATGTAGGCCTTGTGCAGGGCCGCGGAAATAAAAAGGTCAGCCGGGTCTCCGTTCATGCCCGCAAAGTTTGCCTTGTCGTCAAAGGCATCCGTCATGCCCAGGGCCTTCAACGTGTCGTCCAGACGGAAGGCGGCCTCCGCCTTGAACTTGGGGATCGAGACGATCACCTTCCGTGTCCACATCGCGGCGGCCAGCTCATCGAGCAGGGCGGGCATCATCTGGCTTTCGAGTTGGGTCAGGCCGTCACGTTCTTTGGGCAGCAGGATCCACATGGACAGGTCATTTCCCACATACGGCAATTCCAGGATTTGCAGTGACTCATTCTCCGCGTAGGGATATTCATCCGTGCGGTTCATCATGGGCGCCGAAACCCGCCCGCCTGGCGACCAGAAGTCGGCCTGCCTGGTCGCGCGCGCGTCGAACTGATCGGCCCAGTTGCCCTTGAAATAGATGGCATTGACCAGCGTCAGGCGCGTCAGGTCGTTGAAGATACCCGAGGGAATCAGATTGGTGATCTTGTTTTCGGTTTTGGCCTCGACCCAGGTATTGATCGTCTGGCGGGCGGCTTCCGCCTTGTGATAGTTCACGGGGGTGACGCTTACGCCGTAATGGGCCTCGATCTGCGCGACGAATTCGGCCAGGAACGGATAGCCCTCCTGCGGCCAGAGCGAGTTGGCAATCTTGAGCTGGATCCCGCCTTGGGCTTCGGCTTGCGCCAGGCCTGCCTGCAACTCCGCAAAAGCGGAATGAAGGCCCTCGCCCGTCTGCGCGAAATGCAGGACGCACGCCATCTGGGCTTCGGTTTCGCCGCGCGCCCCCGCGCAGGTCATTGCCAGCGCGACCGAGATGCTGAACGGCGAAAAGAATAGGCTGCCGTCCGTTTTGCGCAATTGCTGGTACAGATCGATGGCAAAGGCCTGGTTGGCCTGCGCCAAAGTTTCAAGGTCGGTTGGACTCATGTTTCGCCAATCTCCATTGACTGATCACCACTCACTGTTCTCCCAGCTTTTCACGCACACTGGCCACCTTCTCGTCCATCTTCTGGTCGCGGTCTGTGCGCGTGCCGATCTTGACCAGGGTCGAGAGGCGCGGAACGCCCATCCCGTGCAGAACTTCATGACAGCGTTTGATGACCGCCATGACCTCGTCCCACTCGCCCTCGACGTTGGTGCCGTTGGCGTGCAGCTCGTAGCTCAGTCCACTCTCGGCCAGGATGCGCTCACAGGCCGCGACATAGGCCGAGAGTGAGACGCCCGTGCCGATGGGTATGACGGTAAATTCAACGATGGCGTTCATAGGTTATTGGAGGAACTCCTTGACGGGCTGGATAAACGCTTCGAAATTCTCGTACATCGGAAAATGGCCGCATTGGTTGATCAGGACGAGTTGCGCCGCGGGCATTCTCTGTTTGAAGAGGTATGCCTGTGCGACGGGCACCGTCCCATCCTGCGCACCGAAGATGACCAACGTCGGCGCGGCAATACTCTTGAGCATGCAGGTCAAGTTATTTGCGTTGAGGGACGCCCAGGCCCTAGGCGTGGACAGGGCAATACCTGGGTTCAGGGCATAATCCCGATCCACAGCCCAGGCCTCGAAAGGCAGCTCCGCTGGCTTGTAAAACCAGTGATCGAATGCCATGTAGGCGGCAGGTTTCCATGAGCAAAGTACGTGCATGGATCGATACAACGCTGGAATTCGCTCTCCCGCCACAATCAGGAGCCGCTTGAAATTTTGCACACTTGCCGAAAGTTCACCTGTCACCACGCCGTCCACGCTGACAAGTTTTACCACGCGCTGCGGCGCGAGTGTAGCTGCCAGATACGTGGCGACCTGTCCGCCCATGGAGTGGCCCATCACGATGAATTTGTCAAAGCCAAAATGATCAGCGACTTTCAGCGCGCGCTCCGCCTGTTTTTGAATGGAGTAATCGGCGCCTTTTGGCTTGTCACTATCCCCAAATCCCAGATGATCGATAGCGACACAATGAAAATTGGACTGGAGTCTTTCGATGGTCCGCGACCAAACGCCCCGATGGGATGTGATCCCATGCAGGAGCAAAACAGGCGGATTTGAGTCCGCGCCTGCCTGGGTGTATGCAATCTGACTGCCGTCTATTTCAATATTTCCCATGAGCATGAGGCCAGCCTCACTGTCTACCTATCACTGATAACTGATCACTGATAACTGATCACTGACAACTGATCTATCCAGTCCCAAACTGACGGTCGCCCGCATCTCCCAATCCAGGCACAATGTAGGCGCGTTCGTTGAGGTGATCGTCGATGGCGGCCAGGTAGATGTCGATATCGGGATGCGCCGTCTGCATGGCTTTGATGCCCTCGGGCGCGCCGATCAGCCCGACGAATTTGATCTTCTTCACACCCCAGCGTTTGAGCACCTCGGCGGTGGCGGTGGCCGATCCGCCCGTGGCCAGCATCGGGTCGAGGATGATGCAGACCGAGACGGTCGGATCGAGCGGGAGCTTGTTGTAGTATTCCACGGGGCGCAGGGTGTGTTCGTCGCGGTACAAGCCGATATGCCAGACTTCCGCGCCTGGCATCAGTTCCCAGAAGCCTTCGACCATGCCGAGTCCCGCCCGCAGGATGGGGATCAGGCCGATCTTCTCTTTCAATTCCACGCCGACAATTTTTGCCAGCGGGGTTTCGAGCTCGCGCGGAGTGGTGGCCAGGTCGGCTGTGGCTTCGTAGGCCAGCAGGCTGGCAATTTCGCGGACCAGTTCGCGGAATTTTTTAGGCTCGGTTTTCCTGTCGCGCAGGCGCGACAACTTGTGGGCGACCAGCGGGTGGGTGGATGCGTGGACAGTGGACATAAGGCCTCCGTAAATGGGTTACTTTATTATAGCCCGTGAGGTGATATTTGACCCATGACTCGCGGGGCGGATTTTTTGTACACTGGAAATGACCCGGGAGGCCGTGGTGAAATTTTCAGGCCAGAACATGTTATGGATTTGCCGACGCACCTGCGAGGGTGGGGTGTGGCGGGGGATTGTGGCGGGTGTTTTCCCCTTTTCGATTCTGCTCCTGCTGGTGATCACGGCGGCTTGTTCGCCTGCGCCGCTTCCCCCTGACTCAACTGGACAGCCCTCCAAGCCGACATCGTTTGCCACTCCAACCCTGCCCGCTATGGCAACGGGCACCTTCCCTGCGGACACAGCCTCGGCTTCCATCCTTTTCAGCATGAATTATGGAAATGCAGACCGGGCCATCGCATCTGCTTTCATTGCTCCCTACGGTAACGCCCTGGTTGTGATGTTGGATGATGGGCAGGTGCAAATCCTCCACCTGGAAGAAGAAATGGCGGCGGCCTTTTGGCTGCCGTTCGAATTCCCGTTTCAAGAAAATGCCGTCTCTGTCCAGCCTGGGCGCATCCTGTTTGCTGAGTACTTCGCAGATGAGAATGGGGACATCACCCTCTGGCAGGTTCTCCCTGGAAACGAAGCGGTGGTGGTCGCCGCAATCTCCGCTACGGATGCCTTCGTCACCAGCCTGGCTTTTTCCCCGGACGGTGAAACGCTGGCGGTCGGTTTCAATGTCGGTGAGATTCGCCTATATGACACCCGGGATGGCGCATCCCTGCGCGTCATCCCGGCATTCAACGATTTTGTGGAGTCCATGTCCTATTCCCAGGATGGCAGGCACATCATCGCGGATTCCTTCTCCTTCGATCCGAACACATACGTTTTCGATGTCGAAAGCGGCGAAAAGCTCGCCACCCTCTCCACCGAGAGTTGGGAACCGGGACGCGTCTCCTTTTCTTTGGATGGGAAGCTGGCAGCCGCTACCGGCGGTGACGGAACACATATTTTTACCACCAGCGATTGGCAGGCAACCGGCCTGGTGATTGCGGGAGTCTGGGATGGAACCTTTACCTGCGATGGCCGGGGATTTATGCACGCCAGCGGTGGACTGGTTGATATCTATTCCCTGGGCGACGGCTTGCGCATTGGCACCCTGAATGGCGGACCGTTCTACTGTCTGGCCGATGGGCGGACTGTCGCAATCGACTTGGATGACGAGGCTCATCTATTGACCTTGCGCGTTGTGGACGGGTTGGTGGGCATCCAACCCGGGCATTGATCCCTTAAGTTTTTTTGTCGAAAGGAGAGTTGAACCATGATCGGTTCCGGCTTTGGAATTGCGATGACAAACAGACAGTTCGTTTGTGTTCTCTGCAAGCGCGCGTTTTCCCGTATGGGAGGCGACTTGCTTTTTATCGAAGATTCGATCTGCGATGAATGTCTGGAGGAACTTGGGAAACTGGAGCCGGACGAGCGTAGATTGCGTGTAGCCAGTATTCTCCTGGAACAAGGCTGGCAGGGACGAGAACTCGAAAATAGAATTCTCCAGGCTGTTTCGGGCCTCCTTGAACAAAAACGGCGGATGGATGAACTCACCGCAAGATTGGAGAAAAAGAAGCGCGAAAATGGAGCCTGACGGGCGCGCCGCGCGGGGGTGATGATTTTCGAGGCTGTCTTGAACGCCTGACGGATGCAATTCCGCCGGGCGTTTTGGTTGTGGGGGAACATTTCCTCTTGACACATTGTTATATGCGTTATAAAATGTAAACACTGTAAACAATTAGAGGAGCCATGACCACTCGACGAGAACGCAACCGACTTTCCACAATCGAGGAGATCAAATCCACCGCCTGGAAGCAGATCGGCGAATTGGGCGCGGCGTCGCTGTCGTTGCGGGCCATCGCGCGCGAGATGGGCATGACCGCGCCCGGGCTGTACCGCTACTACGCCGACCGCGATGCGCTGGTCACCGCGTTGCTGATCGACGCCTTCGACTCGTTCAGCGCCGCGCTCGAGTCCGCGCGGGATGCCTGCCCAGCCGACGACCACGCGGGCCGTTTTTTTGCCATCGGCAGGGCCTACTTCCAGTGGGGGGCAGCCAACCCGCAGAAATACCTCTTCCTGTTCGGCACGCCCATCTCTGGCTATCAGTTCTCGGGCGAGGTGGGGCCGTCGGCCCAGCGTAGTTTCCTGGTCTTGCAGGGCGTCCTCGGCGAGGCGGCCGCGGCGGGAAAGCTCTCAGGCGCGGTTTCCACCCTGGGTCTGCCGACCAGCCTCCAGTCACAGTATGAAATGCTGGGCCAGTATGGGATGCCGTACACGCCCGAGGTCACCCACCTGGCGCTGACCGTCTGGGCCGTCATCCACGGCATCACGTCACTCCACCTGTACAACTACCTGGCGGGCTTTCTGGGTGGACAGATGGGGGCCTTCATCGATCACGAACTCGAAAAACTTTCCCGTCAGTTGGGACTTTCCCAGGAGAACCCATGATCCGTCAACTTCCCATGCGGCAACGCATCCGTAAGACGCTGGTTTTTCTCGCCTTTTTGTCCTTCCCCATCACGATGAACTTTTTTTCGCCCTACGTCATCATTGACGGGGCGATGAACGGCATCATCAATGGCAGCCTGGTGATGTTTGGGCTGATGTTCCTCTCGTCGCTCTTTCTCGGCAGGCTGTGGTGCGGATGGATTTGTCCAGGCGGCGGGATGCAGGAAATCTTCGAGCCTGTCAATAACAAAACGGTCAACGGTTCGAAAATCGATTGGATCAAGTGGGCCATCTGGATCGTCTGGTTTGCATTGATCGTTATATTCGCGGTCAGGGCAGGCGGGTACCAAAGCGTGGATTTGCTCTATCACACCCAAAACGGAATTTCCGTGGCGGGGACGGCGGACAGGCCGATCTTCATTGCCTACATTATTTACTACGTTGTGGTTGCCCTGTTCGTGGGCCTGGCGGTTTTTGCGGGACGCAGGGCGGGCTGTCACACCATTTGCTGGATGGCGCCGTTCATGATCATCGGACGCTGGATTCGCAACCGCTTCGAGTGGCCCTCCCTGCGGCTGGTGGCGGATGCGTCCACCTGTAAGGATTGCAAATCCTGCTCCAAGACCTGCCCGATGAGTCTGGACGTCAACGCAATGGTGCAGGCTCAGAAAATGGAAAATGCCGAGTGCATCCTGTGTGGCACGTGCGTGGATAATTGCTCGCAGAAGGCCATCCGCTATTCGTTTTCGGCGGGGAAGTAATTTAAGGATTAGGGAAGATGAACGCAAAGACTTCGTGGTTTCAAAAGCACTCCCTGCTGGGATACTTTCTCCTGGCGTATGCAATTTCATGGACGGTGGGTATCCCGCTGGCGTTGATTGCTCAGGGAAAATTGAACTGGCAGTTTCCCTTCCAGGTGCATTATCTGTATGCCTATGGGCCGATGCTGTCGGCCTTCATCATGACAGGACTTACCAAAGGCTGGCCTGGGATTGTCGACATCTTCAGACGATTGTTCAAATGGCAAATGCGTCCCGCCTGGTGGCTGATCGCTTTTTCGCCTTTGATTGGATACGCCGTGGTGGTGATCGTCCTGCGCCTGATTCAAGGAACCTGGGTGGATCTCAGCTTGTTGGGAGAAGTCAACTTCCTGCCCAATTTGGGCGCTGGTGCGCTCTTCCTGTGGATATTCACGTACGGAATTGGCGAAGAAATTGGCTGGCGTGGATATGCCCTGCCCAGATTACAGGCCAGGATGAACGCCTTATCTGCGACGCTTGTGCTGGGCGTGTTATGGGCCTTGTGGCATCTTCCGATCTTCTTCTATCTGTTCGAGCCCGCCATTGCGGTGGGATGGTTCTTTGGCCTGATGAGCGGCGCGATCCTGTTCACGTGGTTATACAACAGCACGGACGGCAGCCTGCTGGCGGTTGCGCTTTGGCACGGCGCGTTCAATTTCATCACCGCCTCCGCGGCGGGTGAGGGATTAGGTGCGGCCATCATGAGCACCCTGGTCATGGTCTGGGCGGTCGCGCTGGTGTTCATTTACAAACCCGCCAATCTGTCCAGGCGGGAAAAGCAAGTGATTTCGTAAACGGCCATGAAATTCAAACCATTCGCCATTGCTGTTATCTACTTCGTCGCGGTCATCGTGATTGCCCACTTCTTTGTCCCGCCCCATTATGACTGGACTCAGAACACCATCAGCGACCTCGGCTCCCAGGGTCACGTCTACAAGTGGATCATGCAGGCGGGCTTCATCGGCTTCGGGTTGATTCTGACCGCAGGCGTCGTGGTTCACTTCCGCCGCAATCACCGCCAATATTTTCTGTTTCTCGTGGCGGTCTATGGTCTGTCGGTTCTCGTGACGGGATTCTTCTGCGCAGCGGCTATTGACCCATCCATTTCGTACTCGGTGCGGGAGGCTGGTATCCATTCGGCGTTTGCCACGATTGCGGGACTCGCCATGAGCCTGGGCATCTTGTGGCAGGTCATCGTCTCCACGAACGGACGTGAGCGCTGGATGCGCCTGGCCTTTCTCATTCTGGTCATGGGTATTTCTGGCCTGTTCGGGCTGGCCGAGAATCACATCCTGGAATTGGATAAAGGCATCGTCCAACGCGGCCTTTATCTGGTAGGATTGGCATGGCTGGTTTACGAAGAACGCATCCTCTCTCTGGGAAGGGAAACCTCAAAATGAACGGAAATGATTTCATGGCCTGGGTCTTGCGCTCGCCGCTGCATGGCATGTTGAGCAACGGCATGATGCTCATCAGCATCAAGGGCCGCAAAACGGGCAACATTTACACCACCCCTGTTGGATATTACGAAGAGAACGGCTATTTGTGGGTTATCACCAGCCGCGACCGCACCTGGTGGAAGAACCTGCAAGGCGGCGCGCAGGTCGACGTGCTGCTGAAGCGAAAACCCGTGCAGGGACTGGCAGATGTCGACCTGGACGAAAAGTCTGTGGAAGCCAGGATGTACGAGTACCTGCGCCACGTCCCCCAGGCCGCCAAGCCGATGAAGATCCGCCTGGAGGAGGGGAAGCCCAATCCGCAGGATATCGCCGCGACGGCAAAAGAGCGGCTGTTCATCCGAATCAAGATATAGACTGCGTAAGTTACGTTGCCCTCACTACAAGCCCTCACCCCAACCCCTCTCCCACGTGTGGGAGAGGGGCTTTGCATGCAGTTAAGATTGAGTTGAGCACGGACTCGATGTCTTTTTCCACCTGTTCGTTCTTGAAGCGGATCACGCGATAGCCGAAGCTTTCCATCTCCTCCGATCGCTGTTGATCGGCTTCGAGTTGAAAGTCGTGAATCCCGCCGTCAAGCTCGATGATGAGTTTCCGTTCCGCGCAATAGAAATCTGCGATGAACCTGCCCATCGGCGCCTGGCGGCGGAATTTGAATCCGCCCAACTGCCGTCCACGCAGACGCTCCCAGAGCATCCTCTCGGTAGGAGTGGCTTTTTTGCGTAATTCCCTGGCGCGTTGTTGAATGGTTGGGGTGGTTCGCATATCTTTTCTCCAATCTGGCCCTCATCCCCTGACCCCTTCTCCCGCGCGCGGGAGAAGGGGAATACAGAAGTATCTTTGTTTCTCTCCCCTTCCTCCCAGGGGGAGAAAGGGAATACAAGAACTCTCTTCATTCTCCCCCTCTCCCACGCTCTTTGGGAGAGGGGGCAGGGGGGGTGAGGGCCAGGTCAGAATTACAACCTAACCTTCTCCTCCGTCAGACTCCTTGCCTCCTCCATCGCCGCGGCGCGGATCGAGATGGGGAAACGATTGTTTAACGGACTCAGCCTCGCGCCCAGGGCGGTCGGTTTGAGCATCAGCCAGGTGACCACGCCGCGCAGCGGGCCTGTCATCGCGGTGGCCTGGTCGAACTCGGCTAGGGTGGCGTCATCCCAGCCGCCGACCAGTCCATACAGGAACATATACACGACCAGGCTGGGTAGAATTCCGATGAAGAAGATGACGATGCTGGTGATCTGGTCGCCCCGCCAGATCAGCGCGGAGAGGCGATCCATCAACAGGTAATGCAAGCCTGCGGCCAGCAGCGGCGCGCCAGCCGACTGCCAGAAGAAGAAGCGCTGTGGAAAACAATATTTGTGGTTGACGAAATAGGCCACGAAATCCTTGGTCAGCAACCCGACGAAATAGGCGATAACCAGCGCAGTGACCTGATAACGTTCGAGCAGAATCCAGGCCAGCACCACGCGGATGATCTGTTCGCCGAACACCAGCGTGGACTTGAGATAGGGCTTGTTCGAGCCAAGCTGCACCTGGTCGCCGACCCACGAGGGATACTGCACCGCGCCCCAGATCAACAGCGGCACCGCGTACACCGCCGCGCGCGAAAATTCAATTCCCGACGCGCCGACGATAAAACGCGGCCCGACCGCCAGCAGCACCGCCGCCAGGAACGCGGAGATCATCCCGCTCCATTTGTAGATCATGACCGTGTAATACTGGCTGAGCAGTTTTCGTCCGTGTGAGATGGCCTCCGAGATGGAAGGCATGGCCCCGTCGGTCAAGGTGCTGACCACGTTGAATGCGAACACAAAGTTTTGAGCCAGCACCCAGTTTCCCCATATTTCGGCGTAGTTGATCAGGCGCGATTGCGTGATCCAAATCTCCGCCGCCTGCCCAAACGACCAGGCCGCCGAGCCGAGCATCTCGAACACGCCAAAGCGGAAGCTGGTCTTCACGATCTCCCAATCGAAATGCGCCAGGAACAGCACCCGCACGTTGAGGCCGATGCGGCGATACAGCCAGAAGCCGAGCAGGAACGTGATCAACTCTGCCGCGTAGGCCGCGATGCCCAGCCCAAGCAATCCGCCCATCGCGCCGCCGAAGGCGGGGTTGGCCCTGCCCCAGGCATACGCGATGGTCACGAAGATCGGTTGGACGATCATCGGCAGCAGCACGTTCAGGCCGAGGTCGAGGTAGCGCGCGTAATCGTTGCGCTGAAAACCCGAGAACGCATACAGGAACACGCGGTAAAAACCAGGGATTTGGATGAAGGCGTGGATGATCACGCTCCACGCGTACAGCGCATAGGCCGACTGCGGCGCGACCGTCGCGGCCAGTGCGATGACCAGCGCCACCTGCACCGCCCCCGAAAGCAGCTGCCACCACACGAAGACCTGTCCGAACTTGATGCCGCGCTGCGGGTCGTTCACGCGGTATTGCGACATGTACTTGACGAAGGCCACGCTGGTGCCCATGTCGAAGAAGAACCAGGCCAGGTTGAAGAACTGCGTCACGCGCCCCCAAATTCCCAGCGCCTGCGCCGAGGGCAGGATGAACGAGGGCAGGATCAAATTCTGGTAGATGATCAGCGGGATGAAGAGCATCACGCCCATGGACAGCGCCACCAAAAAGCCCGACAGCGGACGATGGAAGCCGACCTGCTCCCAGCTGGTTGACTCTTCCCTGGACTGGAAGCTGCTTCTGTCCGAGACGATCTGATCCAACGCCTCGGGGTGACTCTGGCTATACCTGCGCACGAAGAAGAATGTCCCGAAGGAGGTGACCAGCATCAAGCCCATCACCGCGAACAGGATGTTGCGTTCGGTCGTGTGCGGCACGGGCGAGATGGGATACGCCGCGAACGAAAGCGGAGTCTGCCCTGCGGCGCGCTCCACGAGGTGATAGATCAGGTAGTTGTAATAAGCCCACTCCTGGATTTGCGGATTGACATCATCCAGAAAGGCGTTGACCACGTATTGGTTGGGCCGCGCCTGCCAGAGGATCCACTCGCCGTTTTCGTAATTCGTCACCAACGGCTGGACAGACGAAAGCGGAGTCTGCACCTCGAAGCGTTCGCGCACCTGCGGCGCCCCGTTCCAGATGATCTCCGTCACCAGCGGATCATCCAATGGAATCGACGTGATGCTGACGGCATCATCGCGGGGCGCAAGCGTGAGCGGAATCCCCAGCAGGCCGCCGACCTGCGCTTCGCTCAGGTTCGGGCCGAGAATCAGCACCAGTCCCGCCTCGCCGCTTTGGGTGCGGGAAAGGATCGTCCCGTCGGCGGGAATCTCCCCGTTCAGCACGAACACATCTGCCAGTGCGGGATCATCCACCAGCGTGAATTTCGCCAGTTCCAGCGCGGTCTTCACGCTGCCCTCCGCGCCTACATAAAAGACGCGCAGGTTTCCATCCGCGTGGACGGGTTGAACGGAAAAGAACAGCAGAACGAGAGTGAGAAGCGCGACGAGTCTTTTCATGGTCACCTCGTGGCCTTGACGGTTCTCTATTGAATCGAACGAAGCAAAAACGGCAATCCGCCCAGCGCCAGGCAGGCCAGGCATAACAGCACCAGCGCGATCAAACAGCCAGGGAGCAGCCGCCGCAGCCACGTCCAGGCGGCGAAGGCATTCCACGCGCCGAGGGCAATGGGCTGGGCCTTGCGTAACAGGTCAGGCGTATCGACTGTAGGCTGCGGTTCGGGTTTTGGTGTTGTCCCTGGAGTGACCCTCGGCGGGGTCGTGCTCATCCTGGGCGCCGCTTTTACGCGCAATTCCTCGGGGATGGTCAGGTTCGTGCCGCAGAACGTGCAGGCCATGCGGGCCGCGCCTGGAATGGCCTGGTTCGGCCCGCCGCAGGCGGGACAGGGGATGGTTTCATTGCTCATGTTGGTGCGCTCCATTGTATGTGACGGAGTCCAAAGTCTCCAGACTTTGGATTCCAATATCTTGTGTGGGTATTATATATCCCAACGATCATCTTTTTACCCTTGCATGAAATAGCGCTGTCAGATGCGGCCTCTCCACCCTTCCGCCAGACCGCTCGATGACCTCACGGATGCCCGCAAAGAGCTTGTCCCGCGTGCCCTCATCCATACCACGGTGACCTGAATAGGTTCTCAACAACTTGAGGTACCGCTCACTGGTATACGTCTCAGTCCAGCGGTACTGCTTGACTGTCACTTCTCCAAAACAGTCGTACGTTTCAAAGTTGTTTCTGATGACCCCTGTCAACCAGTCCAAAGTGAACAACTGGTCTGGGTTTTCAACAGATGGCGCCCTCTCTTGATAAACCTTCCCTATCGCCTTCGACCAATCCGTCTCAGGGTCGACAGGCACATGCCAGAAAAAGGCCGCAGACCCCGAATCTTTCAAAGCCCTGGCTACTTTCGGGTATCCCACCTCCGGGGGAATCCAGTGAAACGCGTCGGCAGAGATGGCAAGGTCGAAAACTTTCTCCGCAAGCTCCCAATCCTCAAAGGCTGTATTTCGAATCTCGACGCCAGGGTGCGCGCGGCACCTCCTGGCCGCCAGGGCGGCCAGACGTTCTCCCAATTCGATGCCGAGGATTGTGTAACCCCGCCTGGTAAACGGCAGGGTGGCATTCCCTGGGCCGCAACCGATTTCCAGAATGTGCCCATCTGCAGGAATCCCCGACAAGGCAAGCACATCCTCGACCAGTTCTTCGGGATAGCCTGGACGGACTTCATCGTAAAGATCGGCTACTTCTTCAAATGTGATGCGTCTGCTTCTATCAATCGACACTTGTCTGCTCTGCTTCCCAAGGTGTCAGGCCGCCGCTTTTCAGGCAGGGACACCTTTGATCTGCCTGAAAGCATGTCTCTTTCTGCGCTTCCATCGCGACAGGACTGCCAGTTGCCTGATACTTTCTGATTCTGGTACAGGCGGGCATACATCCGTTTTGATTTTGTGGTGACCGCTTCGCGTCAGTCGTTTTCGGCTGGAGCATGCTACGCGTCGGCACTGCCGCTTTGACCCTGAAGCCCAACCAGGCACTCCACCATTCCCAGGTGTCGATTGTCGTGGGTCATCCAGGTGATCACAATCGGCCCAATCTGACCGTCATGCCAGTTTTCACCGTGCAAGCCTTCATAAACGGCAAAGAATTCGTTGTCCCCGATCTTCGCCACGGCTGCTTGTGCGGCGGCAAACGAGCGGCGCGCATAATCGAGCAGCGCGCCCTTTTCAGGCATCCGCAGGGCGGCGGCGCTGCTTCCATCCATCTCCATCCCGGTTTGGGCGTATCCCAGGCTTTTCGTTTCCATATTCCAGCGAGCCGCCAACCCTTCGATCTCCCATAGCTGGCTCCCGCGTCCGTGGATCAATTCCTGAAGATAATCCGCCCAGCGCGCCAGGTGCCAAACGTGAAAACCCACCGACGGGGTCGTTTCGTTCGGTGTCCACGCGATCTGTTCCCCGCTGAGGCCGCTCACGAGTTCGAGCAGATTCTCCTGGTTGGTGCGGTAACGGTCGGAAATCTCGGCCATGATGCTGTCGGTCATTTTGCGTCTCCTGTCGGTGTTGGAGGTTTTGCGGGGTGGATTACGTTTCTTCCTTCCCGCCATTCCACAAAAGGACTCCCTGCCAGACGGCCCAGATCACGCCCAGGAGGGCGGCGGCCCCTTCGAGGACAGGGAACACAAACACGAACAGCGACGCGATCCCTCCGACCAGGTAGAGGGCGCACAGAACGCGCGGAAGACGGCCCGACGTCCAGCCTGCCGACGCGGCCAGCATCAGCGACCAGCCCAGGAAGTGCCATCCAGCCGCCGTGACGCCCGCCACGAGGGTCGTCCAAATCACGAGCACCGTCGTCGAGTCTTCCAGGTGCAGTTCGGGGTGCATCAAGTGGTATTGACGGTTGGCGGCGCGGATGCAGGCAACCAGCACCATCGCCCCCGCCGCCAGGACGGCGGTCAGCAGCGCCCATGACATGCGGCGCGGCGCGCGTCCGCCAATGCGCTCCCGCAGGGCAGACACCGCCGTGACGAGACTGGCCGCCCACAGCGGGCCGTACATAAAATCGGCAAGGGAATAGGCGAACGGCCCGAGGGCGTCCCGCAGATTCCCAACCAGATAGATGAAGGGCGCAACGATAAAGCCCGTGACCAACAGAAAGGAGGCCAGTCCGCCCCATTTCTGCATTGCGCGGGTCGAGCTTGTGGTCTCGAGATTATTGTCAGACATAGTCAGGTCTCTCCATGGTAAATGCTCCAGCATGGATTTATGTGATTTTGCGATGCTTTTTTAATCCCTGTTTTTTTCTTTTAGCTCCACCATCATTCTCCCAAATTCAATGAAACTTTGCTCTGTCGAAAAAGCTCGTTTCGGAATAATAATACTTACGACGGTCTGTGAAAATATAAAGATAAAATCAGAGGTCACGCCAATCTGATTCAGTGCTTTCCAGCGCCAACGATGTTCTGTGTCTGGACTTCGAATTTCCACCCAGTCGTCATCAATTTTTAGCTGTTTTTGCAATTGTAACGAGCTCAAGTCTTTTGGACTCATGGAGCTAATTTGCCGATTAAATAATTGAATCCCTTCGTGGTAAATTGGTTTAAATTTTGACCTTAACATACTTATGGCTTCCATTGCGAGAAAACAAATAACAAATATATTAACTCCTGCTTGTACCTTTGTTGTTATCGCCCAGGTAAACGCACCCAGCAAAGCTGTAAACATAATTATTATGAACTGTGTAAGCCGAAAGAGTTGCATACTTAATCTTTTACCCTGTTTCGTTTCGGTTACATAATATTCGCCAAATGCTTGGTAATCTTCGATCTTGTTTTGAAAAATGACTTCCATTTTTTGTTGTTCCTGTCTTTGAGTGAGACTGCTCAATGGTTTGCGACCTGTCCCGTGTACTTACTGCCGCAGAATCTTCTCCAGCGCTTTTCCTTTTGCGAGTTCATCGATCAATTTGTCCAAATAGCGGATCTTTTGCATGAGCGGATCTTCGATCTCTTCCACGCGGACGCCGCACACCACGCCTTTGATCAGCGCACTGTTTGGGTGGATGGCTGGCGCCTGGGCTACATTCTTATGGATTTCCCGTAATTAATGGGAAAGAGCCTTACCACGAAGGGCACTGTCCACCAAGGGTAAAAAGCCTTGATTCCTCGCGTTTTTTACCTTGCGACCGTCGTGCCCTTTGTGTTTGAAAGTTTTTTACAAATCCAACGGGAGCACGGAAGAGCGGGAGCGACCAGGTTCAGCGTCGAGTTGGACTCGTCGGTTTTTCCGTGCTGGCGATGACCAGGCCCAGGCCGATCAGCAGGCCGCCGAACAGGAACAGGGGCGTGATGATCTCGCCCAAAAACAGCGCTCCCAGGATCGTGCCGACCACGGGCTGGGCAAAGAAGGTCAGCGAGGCCACAGCGGCGGGCAGTTCCGCGAAGGCGTAATTCCACAGGAACATGGCGAAGGCGGTCGAGACGATGCCGAGGAACAGGATGCCGCCGATGACGCCCGGCGTGATGGGACCGAGGCCCTGCGTGTTCACCTCCCAGGCGCCGAGGGCCAGGCTGGAAGGCAGTCCACCGGCCAGCATGATGGCGGTGGGCAGGATCACATCCAGGCCGCGGGTCACCTTGCGCACCAGCACCGAGTACAGCGCCCAGGTCAAGGCGGCGGCCAGCAGGCTGAGATTGCCCAAAAACAGCGAGGGGGAGAGCTCCGCCGTGCGCGGATCGATGACGGCCACCACGCCCAAGGTCGAGACGAACAGGGCGATCAGCCCGCGCAGGGTCGCCTTTTCGCCGAGCAGAAACGGGGCAAAGAGCAGGATGAAGGCGGGCGTGGCCGAGGTGACCAGCGACCCGTTCGAGGCGGTGGAGAGTTTCGTCCCCACGAATTGGAAGCCCAGCGAGATGCCGTATCCCATCACGCCCACGCCGAAGATCTGCCAGGCCTGTTTCGCGTTCAGGCTGGGTTTGGGGCGCAGGGCGATGACGAGGCCCAGCGTCAGGATGCCCAACACCAGGCGGGTGCTGAGCAGCGCGAAGGGCGGGACGACCTCCAGCACCACCTTGCTGACCACGTACATGCCGCCCCAAATGGAGGCCGCGCCGAGACCGGCCAGTAAACCAAGAAGAGAGTGTTTTGGATGCATGATTTGCCGATTATACCCAGTGCGGAAACAGGTGGGGCGGATTACCCTTCGGGTACGATGTGGCAATCCGTCCGCCGACGGCGCCATAACGGTGCGCCTGCGCGGAATAACATTCCGCGCCACGGAACTTAATCAAACATCCCCCAGGGCGATCCTGGGGGATGCGGGTTGGTGGGTTTATCCGCCGAGTTCGACGGCCAGGGTATCGTAGTAGGTGCCCGCGCCGAAGCCGTCAATCAGGATGTGGTCGCCTGGCTTGAAGTCGGGCAGTTTGCGCAGGAAGGCGATCATGTTCGAGGCCGCGCTGACGTTGCCGAAGTCGCTGACCAGCCACGGCATGGACAGGTTGATGCCCTCGTTTTGCAGGTGTTTCTGCTTGAGCAGGTTGATCTTGTAATTGGCGTGATGCACGATGCCCACGGCCAGCGATTTGCCGGTCGTGCCGAGCTGTTCCATTTTCTCGCGGTAGGCCAGATAGGCGTCGCGGGCCACCTGGACGCCGGTGCGCACGAACAGCTTGACCATGCCCATCGGTCCCGCCATGACAATGGAGGAGCCGTCGCGGGGTTCGTGCATCAGGCCCGCCACGCGGATGTGGGTGGCGCTGGTCTGGGTCACGTCGATGTTCCAGGCGCTGTCGCTTTTTTGCGCCGTGTGCGGATAGTTCATCTGCACCTGGAGGACGCCATCCTCGTCGTAAGACTCGAAGGAGCGGCCCGCCAGGAATTTCATGGTCTCGTCGGGGATGATGCCGATCACGCCCGCGGCATTGCCGAAGAGCTGCAGGGCATTGGCATCGTGCGAGCTGTTGATGAAGCGGCTCAGGCCTTCGATGCCGCCGACCAGCACCTTTTTTCCGCGCAGGCGTTCGGCGAGGTTCTGGTTGAGCTGCTGGTTCTCGGGCAGGGCGGGGTTGAGCGCCAGGTGCAGGCTGCTGACCGAGCCGTCGCAGGCCTTATGCACGGCCACCTTGAGCGCGCTTTCGGGGATGCCCGCCCCGCGGGCGATGCGCTCGAGGTAATCGTCAGCGATGGGAGCGCTCATGCCGATCAGGATGGCCTCCACCTCGGACGGGTTCCAGCCGCAGGCCAGGGCGGCCTCGCGCAGGAAACGCGCGCCCATCTGCACCTCCAGCTCCATGTTCTCCTCGCGGCTCAGGTTGGTGATGTGATGGCGGCTGAGGAAGCCCAATTCGGCCAGGTTCAAGCGTTCGGAGGCGGGGATGGGGACGCCCAGGCGGTCTTCGAGCATGGCGGGCAGGGACTGGTTGTCGTAGCTTTCGCCCCAGGTGCCGTACACGCCGCCGATCTGGACCTGGGAGTTGGTCACGCGCATCAGGCCGAAGGGCACGCCCTGGCCGACGGCGATGACGCCTTTTTCCACGTTGGGTTTTTCGAAAAATGAAGAAGTGTTTTCCATGGTCTCTAATCCTTTCGTCTCTTGAGTAGGCAAACACTGGCAGATTGAGAAAGTTACTGCCCCAAAGGTACCCGTCCCCCGTCCACGCTGTGCGCGCCGCGGCGGTTACATGCCCCCATCCTGCAGAATGGCGTGGGGGCGGATGCCGCGGACATACAGCCCGTCGCTGAACTCGAAGTTCATGCGCCTGAGGTAGGATTCGTGCCGCGCGTTGCCCGCCTCGGAGACGAAACGGGTCAGCCCACGCTGGCGGAAGAACTCCGCGCTGGTCTCGAACAGGAAGCGCCCCGCGCGGAAGTCGCGGTAGCCGGGGATGACGAAATCCAGCACGACCCGCGCCTGTTCGCCGTCCTTATGCACGACCAGCACACCCGCGGGCACCATGTTGCGCAGCACGAAGACCGCCAGATCGTCGGCGTCGGGTTGGAAGCGGTAATTGGGAAAGAAGACGGCGATCTCCTTCCGATAGAACTCCACGAAGCCGCCCAGGTAGGCGCTGTCGTGCGAGACCTCGAGCAGTTTGAAATAATCCTTCTGCCGCCACATCTGGAGCAGGTAATACAGGTCGATGGCCACGATGATGCCGTCCAGCGCCGCCACGGGGTAGGCGCGGATCAGCAGGCCGTAGACGGTAAAGACCAACGCGCCCGCCAGGTTGATCAGGCGCAGGCGCACCAGCGACTTCATGGTGAGCGAAACGGCGATCAAGACCGAGCCGAGATAGCCGACGAATTCGAGCAGGGATGGGTGCATGGCGGGTTCTCACTGTTCGCGCGCAAAGATGCGGGCGCAGACCCCCAGGCTGGGGATGCGCCCGCTGTGGATTTTACCCGTTTTCCGTCCGCGTCGAAGCCTGCCCTGCGAAGTCCCCGTAGGGGGAGCGAAGGCGAAGGGGTGAATTGGGCAATGGTCGCGCCGTTCTTCTTCACCTGCACCGGGCGGTTTTCGGGGCAGCGTCCCCTAAATCATCATTTCAAGTATAAAGCCGCTTCTTGAATAAGAATCGTCACTGCATTACCAATTAAACCTGCAAATACTCCAAGAGCAAAAATACCCGGAAAATATTTCGCCTTGGCGGCAAGGGTCGGTTCTCCAGATCCGAGTTCCCTTATACCTCCTGGAAGTTGTTGTCTAAACATCGCGATAAAAAACCAGATACCTGCCGAAAGCTCAATCACGGCAAATAGAATTTGCCACAAACTTCCCGGGGCGGTGATATAAATTTGTATATATCTTCTTGCACCAAGGTTTCCAATAGAAACACCTAGCAACCACAACGACATCAATATCAATACCAAGATAAAAAATTCTGCAAGAATTCGTAAAGCTTTAAGCAATAACTTAAATGCAGGATTCATGTTCCATTATTCCTTATTTAATCTAGCCGAAGTTACCCAACAATGCTTCATCCCAAATTAGGCTATAGGAGCATTTTAGGCATATGGCTTTCAAAATTATACCAACGGCCATGCCTCATAACTTAAGGCCATTTTGACCGCCCTTTTCACCACTTTTTAGCTGATTTTCTTGCAAAACCCATGCAATTTGCTCCGATTTATGCACGAGGATAATTCAATTTGCCTACTTTGCAACGTGGCGCACTTTGGCTGAATACCCCTAGTGCAGTTGGGGTGAAGATTGACACGCCGGCGTGGTGCTGGGACTGGAAGTCCACGTGGCGCGGATCTCGCCCTCGCGTAGCACCCCCGCAGTGTAACGGAGGGGGCAGGCTTTATCCACTCCCCAAAGAACGGCTCGGGATGTTTCGCGATAGAGGATTTCCAGCACTTGTTTCCGTCCGCGTCTGCGGTGATCGGACGAACTGCCGAGATGGTCTCCCAGCAGGTAGGACAGAGTCCCATTTGTGCGGACAGCGAGTTGTTAAAGTGCAATTGCTGTTTAGGCACCTCCCCCCGTGGGTGGAGGCAGGAGGGGGCCACCCCTGCGATCACAGCCTCGGCGGGACGGAGTCCCGTGCCGAGCAAGTTCAGAACAAGACCTTCGGTCATGCCTCGGCGGAGTCACAGACCCACGCCGAGCAAAGGATACTTTTTCCTTACAGCAAGAATCCGATTACTTAAAATGATAGAAATGCGCCTTCTGACGCCGCCATACACCTCTCAGTTGTAAGTTATAAAAAAGAAGGAATAGAAAATCAAGAAAAGGTACAAAACGTATAATCCAAGTCCGACACCACCTGTCAGCAGCTTTCTTGTTCTTGTAGTCGCGAGTCTAACGAGAAGATATACGTTAAATAGTGGCGAAACAAGAATTACAACGCCTATTAGCCATTCCGTAAACTGTTCCACTGTGATCGTGTGAAGCTCTGTATAATTCATGGTTACTGATTGTCTATCAAGTTCGACATATATTCTATCCGGTCGGCAGAAAAATAAATGTCCGCCGGGGAAACAACGCCATCAAACTGGAGGCCCGAGTTTTGCCATATTGCAACAGCGAAGCTGTTTGCAAAATTTTCGGGGATATTTTCGCCCCAAGCGTTGCCGTCCGCGTTGAAGGTGAATTGTGCGATGGTCGCTCCGTTTTTCTGCACCTGCGCCAGACGGTTCCCTCACAGGGGCGCTTCGCAGCCCGTTTCGTAGCCCAGGTTGAATGTGCCCGCGCCAATGATGCGGGAGGAGATGCGGAGCGTCTACTGTGCGGTGGTGGGGTTTCATGTTCTTTTCAATGGCATAACAAAGGTTGACACTCTGTCGAGCCCCTTAATAAATCAACAGACTGCATTTTTGGAATAATAATATACTATCAGATATGGAACGGCACCACCTGCGAAAAGGCCAAAGATGGCCCAACCCGGACTGATTTGCGAACTCAGGCAAATTAACGAAAAAAATGCAATAACAATTGACGAAAGTTGTGCTCCAAGTATTCTTGCCATTATTGATCCTTCTGGATGGGAGGATGATTTTGGCGCTCCGCAAATATAATACAACCAGCGTGGAACAATAATAAAACGCCGCCAATAAGGGTCCGATTCTTTAATAGTAATAACATCTTTAGCCGCAAGATACCCTAATATCCAACCAACTATTCCAAGTATTAATAATATCTCCATGCGTACCTCTTTTATTGATTTGCTCCCCCTGGATTTGTAATCCAGGGTGGTTGGAGGCGGCGCAAGATGCCATCTTGCGCTACATCATTTATTGCCCGTGAAAAAACTCATCCAGCACGGGCGCGAAATTATCGGGGATATTTTCGCCCCAAGCGTTGCCGTCCGCGTTGAAGGTGAATTGTGCGATGGTCGCTCCGTTTTTCTGCACCTGTACCAGGCGATTCCCCCACAGGGGCGTTTCGCGGTTGACGTCGTAGCCCAGAAAGTATTCATGCACCAAAGCCGATTTCAAAACCAAACTAGAAGAGCCGCCAAGCCCCAGAATAGAAGCATTAGTACAATTCCTATCACAATGGCTGCTGACCCACGAATGGGAAACATTCCTGACGGAGCCTCTTTTTTTAATATTATGAAAACTCCTGAGAAGCCTGAAATAAATGCCATCAAACTAATAGATATTTTCAAAGTCAGAAGAGCCAGAATAGCTAAAAAAAAGGGCAAATACACCCATAAATTTTTCACGTAGCGTTTAAGCATTTCTTTTCTAAATTCGCGCTGGCAATTTTCTTTTTTTGTTTTCATTTCTCCTCATATCGTGTTATTGAGTAGGAATTGTTAATAGCCATATTCTCTGCCCAGATATTTTTCGTTGATCCATGGCCAAAACCAATGATCTATGGCAACTGAGGAAACAACCTGTCCCTCTGTGTATACAATGGAATTTGGCGCTATGTAGGCAGCTCCAGCGCCTACAAGGAATGTAACCATTACTCCTGCCCGTGGAAAAACGCATCCAGCACGGGCGCGAAGTTTTCGGGAATGTTTTCGCCCCAGGCGTCGCCGTCGATGATATCGCCTGTAGGCTGGCCATTCTCGTCCAGCTTGAAGTAGACAGGAATGGCTTCGAAGGACAGGCCTGGGTTGTCCCAGCCCCAATCGTCCGCATCCGCGCGGAGCAGGTACACGCCCTGGATCGCTTCCATCATCAGCGGATTCCCCTGCTCCAGGCTTTCCTCGATGGCCTGGCAGGGCGGGCACCAGGTGGCGTCGAATTCGATGAAGAGGGCCAGGCCCAAGTCGCGGGCTTTTTGCGCATGTTCGGCGATCTGTTCCTCCAGTGATCCATCCGCCCGGTAGAGGCGGATGACGACATGCGCGGGCCGATCTGCCTGCGCTTCTGTGGGTGCGGAGGCAGGCTCGGTTGGGTCGGTCATGGGCGCCGTTGCACTGGGCGGGATGGTTGCTGGCTGCGTCGTCGGGACGACGGGCGTCCGCGCGGGGAAGAGGAAATTACAGGACAGGATCAACAGCGGGACGAGAACGATCCAGTATTTTTTCGACATGGGTATCCTCCCAAAGCGTGAACGATGAGCGTTATTGAATGAGGCCCTTCGCAGGGATGCGGATGGCAATGGCCTTGTTTTCGACGGGCGCGCGGCAGCCGAGTTCACTGCACGCCATGTACGTGACGCTGACCTGCTGGTCGAGCCAGTCCTCGCCTTCGGGCAGCAGGACGGGGATGCTCAAGGTGATGGGGCCTTCGGGGTAGACTCTCAGCTCACTGGGACCTTCGAAGGGATCCTGGGACGGCTGGCTTTCCATGGTTTCGCCGACCTGCACGAGCGGGGAATCCGCGGGCAGGTTGAACAGTGTCGGGCGGCCGAGACCGTCCACGCCGGTGGGCGGGATGTCCTTGCTGTACAGGTGCAATCCCGCTTCGAGCGGGGTGAAGGTGGCAGTCAGGGTGTAGGTGTCGTTTTCACTGCGATGCAAGGTGATGGACACTTCCACGTAGTTTTCGGTGATGGAACCGAGGGGCAGGGTCGCCCCGAGCGCGAGCGCGCTCTTGGGTTGACAGGCGGCCAGCACGGGCAGGAGGGGCAACGCCAGGATGAGCAGGAGGTGAAATTTTCGGGTCATGCCGAAAAGTATACTGTGTTTTTTCGAAATCCTGTCTGAAATTTTGTCTACTCCCTGTTCCCCTTCGATGTGTCATTCTCCACTCTCGTCCCCCTCCTGTTTCCGCTATTGATGAATACCACCGACCCGATGATGATGACCGAAGCCGCCAGGATGCGCAGCGATAAGTCCTCGCCGGCAAAGAGGAAGCCCAGAAATACGGCCACCAGCGGGTTGACGTAGGCATAGGTGGCCACCAGCGAGATGGGCGCATTTTGCAGCAGCCAGGCGTACGAGACGAAGCCGATCATCGAGCCGAAGGTGATGAGGTAGGCCAGTCCCAGCCACGAGCTGCCCGACACCTGCGCGAAACTGAAGCCCTTGAGTTCGCCCGTCGCAGCGCTGACGATGAACAGCGACAGGCTGCCCATGAGCATCTCGGCGCCCGTCATCATCAACGCGGACTTGGGCAGGTCGGCGTGCTTGCTGTAGACCGAGCCGACGGCCCACAGGGAGGCCGCCAGGAGCAGGACGATAACGCCCGCAAGGTTGAGCTTCATCCCGTCCGAAAACTCGGATGGCCCCACCAGCAGGTAGATGCCTGTGAATCCGATCAACAGGCCGATGATGACCCGCCAGGTGGGCTTGACCCCGCCCGGGCGGATGGCCTCCGCGATGACCAGGAACATGGGCACTGCGCCGATGATCAGCGCCGCCACGCCCGAGGGGATGGTTTGCTCGGCCCACGACACCAGTCCGTTGCCGCCCAGCAGGAGCAGGGTGCCGATGATCGCCAGCGATTTCCATTGTGGGCGCGTCGGAAGCGGGTCGCCTGCCAGTTTGCGCCAGGCCAGCAGGATAAGTCCCGAGACCAAAAAGCGCAGTCCCGCATGGAAGAAGGGCGGGAGGGTTTCCACCGCGAAGCGGATCGCGAGATAGGTCGAACCCCAGACGATGTAAATAGCCAGTAAAGCGAGCCAGACTTTCGTTTTCATTTTTCTCCAAGTTACAAGGGAGTGCAGACTTTAGTCTGCACTCCGCCTATTACATTGCGGACTGAAGTCCGCGCTCCGATTTTGCGCTACGCCTGCACCCGCGAAGCTTCCCATCCGAGGATGGCTTTTTTGCGGGCAGGCCCATACCGATAATTGCCGAACTCGCCCAGTTTGCGGATGACGCGATGACAGGGGATGAGCACCGCGATGGGATTATGTCCCACTGCCGTGCCGACCGCGCGCAGGGCGTGTGGCTTTCCGATCTGGGCGGCGACCTGCTCGTAGGTGGTCACACCGCCCGCGGGGACGTTGAGCAGGGCCTCCCACACCTTGAGCTGGAAATTCGTCCCGCGCAGGTACAGGTGTAGGGGCCGCTCTTCACGCTGACTCAGATCGAAAATGGGAGCCACCCACGGGGCGGTGGCTCTTTTGTCTTCGATCATCCTGGCGGAGGCCCAATCCGCCACCAGCGCGTCGATGGCGTCGCCTTCGCTGGTTTGAACGAAGCTCAGATGACAGATGCCGCGCTCGGTCAGGCCGATCAGGCACTGGCCGAAGGGCGTGGGATGCAGCCCGTAGCGGATGGTCAAGCCTGCGCCGCGCGCTTTGTATTCGCCCGGGGACATGGCCTCGGTGCTGACCATGAGATCGTGCAGGCGGCCCAGGCTGGAGAGTCCCACCTGGTGGGTGGTCTCCAGCAAATTCTCGGAGGCGCGCAGCAGGCCGCGGGCGTGTTCCTTGGTGACGAATTGCAGGAAGCGCTTGGGGCTGATGCCAGCCCAGCGGGTGAACAGGCGCTGGAAATGAAACTCGCTCAGTCCAAGGTTGGCAGCCACTTCTTCGAGGCTGGGTTGATCCTGATAATGATCGTCGAGGTATTGGATGGCCTGCTCGATGCGCTGGTAGTCTTCGGCGAGTTGCGGGTAACGGGTCGTCGTATCCATGGGAGGCTCCTTTCGGTTATACCGCCGATTCTATGGGTTGTGTTGCCCACGAGCCACCCGATTCTTGCTGGATTCGTTAAACGGCCAAGGCATGCGCCCGGGCCTGCCTTGGCAGGGATGCGGCAATTGCCGATGTTGGGAATCTATTTATCCACGGGCAGCAGGTAGCCGCCGTCGACGTGGATGACCTGGCCGACGATCATGGCCGAGGCGGGGGAGCACAGGAAGGCCACCACACCCGCCACGTCTTCGAGCGAGACCAGGCGGCCAGCGGGGACCTTATCAATGAAGGCTTGCAGGATGTTTTCGCGTCCGCCCATCGAGGCGAAGTGGTGCAGGGCCTCGGTCTCGACCACGCCCGGCGAGACGGCGTTGACGTGGATGCTGCGCGGCGCCAGCTCCACGCCCAGGTAGCGTGTGATGGATTCGAGCGCGGCCTTGCTCGCGCCGACCACGACGTAATCGGGCAGTACCCGCGCCGACCCCGCGCTGCTGACGCTGACGATGTGCCCGCCGCCGCGCTTCTCCATCAATGGGACGGCGCGCTGGGCGGCGAACAACAGGGCGCGGGCGTTGATATTCATCGTCCAGTCCCAGCCTTTGGGCTTCTGTTCCAGCGCGGGACGGTTATACCCCGAAGCCGCGTTGTGCACGAAAATATCCAGGCCGCCGAACTGGGATTCGACCTCGTCGAACATGCGGTTGAGATCGTCCAGGTCGCCCACGTCCGCCTTGACGAGCAGGGCGCGCCGACCGTGCGCCTCAACCTCGCGGGCCGTCTCCTCTGCGGGCGCGCGGTTGCGGAAGAAGTTGATGACCACATCCGCGCCACGCTGGGCGAAGTGCAAAGCTATGGCGCGCCCGATGCCGCGGCCCGAGCCGGTGATGAGCACGATTTTGTTTTGGAAGCCCATGCGATTCTCCATAGAGGCAGGAAAATTCGGAGTGCGGACTTTAGTCCGCAATGTTAAAGCAGACTAAAGTCTGCACTCCGATCTTTGGATTGACTTTCAATCAAAATAAATGTTCAAATCCGAGCAATCGAAGCGATTGCCGCAGTTGGGACAGGTGACTTTGCAGTTCCTTTCGATCATTTCCACGCCGCAGCGGTCGCAGAGGAAGGTGCGCTTTTGGGGCGCGGGTGGGTCGGCTCCGCCCGGGGCGGCAGCGGGAGGAACGGGATCAGGCATGGGTCCAGGAAATGGGTTTGAGCAGGGAGCGGTCGAAGGCGGCCAGGCGTTCGGGTCCGAGGCGTTCCGCTTCGGCGAAGACGGCGGCCGCATCCCGCCGCAGTTGGGCCACATCCACGCCGCGGCAGGAGTCGGGCCATGCGCGTAGCCACTTGAGAGAGCGCCCATGCACCTTGAGCGCGCCTTCGTAATTTCCCCGCGTGAGGTGCAGATAAGAGACTGCGACCTGTAATATGCCCTGGTACAAGCTGCGGATCGGGCCAGGCTCGGCGCGCCAGGCGGTTTCGAGTTCCTCGTGCGCCTCGAAGTACTCGCCGGCGTTGAACAGGCGGAGGCCCTGGATGGCAGCGGGGTGCAGGCGGCCGGTGCAGTCGTTCATGCGCGCGAGTATATCATGTGGGTGGTAAAATTCTCCCCATGCCCCTGACCCCCTCCCAGAAAAAATTGTGGATCACGCTGCTGGCCGTGGTTGGCTTGGCGGCGCTGATCGTGTTATCCAGCGCCCTGCGCGACGTGTCTTTTCACGGCGGCGAGGCGCTGGGGGTGCGGGAGGTGCAGTCGGTCAGCCAGCCTATGGCGAGGTTTATCAACAGCATCGACAACATGCCGTTATGGAAGGCGGTGCTGATCTGGGCCATCGTTTTCCTCATCTTTGTGTTGATGAGCCTGGTGCTGTCGCCCGCCCTGCGGCGCCAGCTTGTGCGGCTGTTCTTCCGCTTCACGCTGCTGGGCCTGCTGATCTTTTTGCTGATCCGGTATTTTCGGGATACGTTCACCAACCTGGTCCTGCCCGAGGCCGCGGCGGCGGGTCAGCCTCCGCTCCAGGGCGGCGAGGTGGAGGTGCCTGTCTTCGAGGCGCCGCCGGCTTCGCCCTGGTTGTCGTTGGCCGTCAGCCTGGTGGTGGCCGTGGCGCTGGTCATGCTGGTCTGGGGCCTCGTCCGCTGGTGGGATCGGCGCGCCAAATTCCTGGCGCTGCAGCGCCCGCTGGAGGACATCGCCAAAATCGCGCGCGAGTCGCTGGACGGCCTGGAGGCGGGCCGCGCCTGGGACGACGTGATTCTCGAAAGTTATTTTCGCATGTCGCAGGCGGTCGAAAAGCGGCGTGGACTCTTCCGTGAAGGCGCCATGACGCCTTCCGAGTTTGCCGCGCGGCTGGAGACGGCAGGCCTGCCGGGCGACGCGGTCCGCAGGCTGACGCGCCTGTTCGAGAGCGTGCGCTACGGCGCGCGGACTTCCACCGAAAACGAGATCCGCGAGGCGACCATCTGCCTGACGGCCATCTTGAATTACTGTGGGGAGACGGCATGAAGGAGCGCCGCCTGTGGTGGGTCGTTGGGATCGTCCTGACGCTGACGTTCGTGCTGGCTTTTCCGCTGCGCGAGTGGACGCAGCGCGCGATCATCACGCCGTTGGCGGTCATCCTGTGGGTGATGAACCTGTTCTATCGTTCCATGCCGCAGTTGCTGTGGTGGGTGCTCCTGACCACGCTGGTGATCGTGATGGTGCTCGGAAGCCTGGCCCCGCCCGAAATTTTCATCCCGCGCGAGCGCGATAAGAACAAACCGCCCCTGGGCCCCGTGGAGAGTCTGTCGCTCGAGATCAAAAAGACGCGGGACGGCGCCTACTTCAAATGGATGATCGCCAACCGCCTCGGCAAACTGGCTTACCAAATGCTTCTTCAGCGTGAAGGCGGGGAGAAGCGCTCGGTCTTTGCTCCCCTGGTCGGCGCGGATTGGCAGCCTTCCGCGGGGCTGCGGAAATACCTCGAAGTCGGCCTGCACGGTTCCTTTGCCGAATATCCTGTCTCGGAGCAGGCCTCCCGCCGCGGCGCTTCGCCGCTCGATCTGGAAATCCAGGAAGCAGTCGAATTCCTGGAGGAGCGTTTGGAAATCAATTCGCGTTGAGCGTACGCCGGGCGGGCAAGGAAAGTCTGAGTTGTCCCTGTGTGTAACTCTGCATCTCGACTGCGGTCCTCGACTTGCCCTCGGGCCTCCGCTCGACGCGAAAATTATGGAGAAAAATTGTGGCAGACATAGCAACCGTATCCACCCTTGGCAGACAGGTTATCAACGAGGTCGAGCGCGCCGTGGTCGGCAAGCGCGACCTGCTCGAAATGGTCATGGCGTCCGTGCTGGCGGGCGGGCACGTCCTGTTCGAGGATTTCCCCGGCCTGGGCAAGACGCTCATCGCGCGCAGTTTCGCCTCGGTGCTGGGCTTGGATTTCAAGCGCATCCAGTTCACGCCCGACCTGCTGCCTGGCGACATCACGGGCGGTTACATCTTCAACCGCGCGAAGAACGTATTCGAGCTGCGCCAGGGTCCGCTCTTCGCCAACATCGTTCTGGCCGACGAGATCAACCGCGCCTCGCCCAAGACTCAGTCTGCGCTGCTGGAGGCCATGCAGGAGGGACAGGTCACGCTGGAGGGTGAGACCCTGCGCCTGCCCGAGCCGTTCCTCGTGCTGGCCACGCAGAACCCCATTGAATATGAAGGCACCTTCCCCCTGCCCGAGGCCCAGCTTGACCGCTTCATGCTCAAGGTGAGCGTGGGCCATCCCAGCCTGGAGGAGGAACGCGAGATCCTCAAGCGCCGCCGAGAACGCCGCCAGGATGAGGTCACGCTGCGGCAGGTGATCAGCGCGGAGCAGTTGCTCGACATGCGCGCTGCGGTCGAGACCGTACACGTGGATGCCGACCTAGAAACCTACATCGCCGAACTGGTGCATGCCACCCGCGTTGATCGGCGCGTGGCCGTAGGCGCCAGCCCGCGCGGATCGTTGTCCTTCCTCAAGATTGCCCGCGCCTACGCTGCGTTGTCCAGCCGCGACTACGTGCTGCCCGATGACATCAAGCGCTTCGCCGCGCCCGTGCTCAGTCATCGCGTGATCCTCCAGCCCGAGTACTGGATGTCGCATCAGGTCACGGGCGAGGTGATCCGCGACGTGTTTGGCAAGGTGGCGGTACCTGTAACCCGTAACTCGTAACCTTCGCCTCTCATGTCCCGAACCAGTCTTCTCAGCCTCATCGTTTATGCGCTCCTGCTGGCTGCGCTGTTCACCCTGCACGGGGAACTGCTCACGCTGGCGATTCCGCTTGTCGTGTACCTGCTGGCGGGGCTTTTGCGCGCGCCCGAGGAGGTCAAACTGGGTGTGACCCGTCACCTCAGCGCCGAGCGGATGTCGCCCAACGGCGGGGTGGAGGTAACGGTCACGGTGACCAACCTGGGCCGCGCGCTGGAGGAGGCGCTGATCGAGGATATCGTCCCGCCGCAACTGACGGTGCAGGATGGTTCGTCCCGTGGGCTGGTCTCGTTATCCAGGGGCGAAACCTACACCCTGACGTATACCGTTGCAGGTCCGCGCGGCGGATATGCCTTCGAGGCGTTGCGGGTCAAGGTCAACGATGCCCTGGCGCTGACAGGGACCGAGGTGCAGTTCAAGGTGGTGAACCAGCTTTTCGTCTTCCCCGCGTTGACGCACCTGCGGCACATTCCCATCCGCCCCAGGCGGACGCGCGTCTACGCGGGCAGCATCCCTGCGCGGGCAGGCGGAGTCGGCGCGGAGTTCTTCGGTGTGCGCAGTTACCAGCCGGGCGATTCTCCGCGCGCGATCAACTGGCACGCCTCGGCCCGCCACGAGGAATTGTTCTCGAACGAGTTTCAGCAGGAGCGCGTCTCGGACGTGGGCATCGTGCTGGACGGCCGTCTGCGCACCAACGCCTTTGGGCGCGGACATTCGCTGTTCGAATACTCGGTCATGGCGGCGGCCGCGCTGGCCGACGCCTTCCTGGCCCAGGGCAATCGTGTCGGCCTGTTGCTGTACGCCAATTACCTCGGCTGGACTTTTCCCGCCTATGGAAAGGTGCAGCGCGAACGCATCCTGCAGGCGCTGGCCCGCGCGCAGACCGGGGAAAGCCAGGTCTTCAGCGCGCTGGAGCATATTCCCACGCGGCTGTTCCCGCCCGAGTCGCAGATCGTGGTGGTCAGCCCATTGACCCAGGATGACGTCGCGCCGCTGGTGCGCCTGCGCGGGTTGGGCTATCAGGTGATGGCCATCAGCCCCGACCCGATCTCGTTCGAGATGTCTTATCTGCGCGACGACCCGTCGGTGCAGATGGCGGCGCGGGTGGTGCGCATGGAACGCGCCCTGTTCCTGCAAAAACTTCAGCGTTCGGGCGTGCAAACTTTGAATTGGAACGTGACCCAACCTTTCGACCAGGTGATGGCTCGACAGTTGGGTCGTCCGCCCGGCTGGCTGCGGGCGGTTGGGAGATGAGTGTGTCGACGATTGTGATGTACGCTGGGATTTTGGTCGGGACCGCCGCGCTGTATCTTGGATATTTCCTGGCGGACCTGGATGGCTTCGCCCTGGGTGTGCTGGCGGTGGGATTGCTCTGGCTGCTGGCGCAATGGAAGCGGGTGTACTGGTATGCTTCCCCCGCCTTACTGGCCTTCGTCACGGCCGCGGCATACGGGCTGTGGATCAGCCTGCCCGCGAGTCTCATGACACTCGGCGCGGTGGCCGGCCTGCTTGGCTGGGACCTGGCGGATTTCACGCGCCGCCTGCGAACAGCCTCGCCCAAGGATGACACGAGCGGCATGGAACGCCGCCACATGGCGCGCGTGTCCATTGTCTCGGCCCTGGGATTGGTGATCGCCGGGTTTACGGCCTTCGTGCGCGTGCAGATCCCCTTCGAGTTGGCCCTGCTGCTGGTGCTCCTGGCCGCGGTCGGCCTGACCCGCCTGGTGGCCTGGCTGCAACGCTACGGAGGGGAATAACCACTCGGCTCGTCGCGGACGGGCAGGCCCTCCAGCCAGCGTTCTGTTTGCGCGGGGTGAGTGAAATGGTGGACAGCCAGGTGCGCATGTTCAGGTAATGCCAGCAATTGGGGGATTTCGCGTTTGCGCCGCCAGTAGGTCTTGAACAGCCAGAAAAAGAGAGAATCGTCCGACCACAATTTCAAATGCGACCAAAGCGACTCGCGGTTGCCGTTCCATAATTCTTCGCGAAAAGTGACGCGGCGGAAGGTGCGCTTGAGCAGCCGCCAGAAGATGAGTGGCAGGGAGTAATCCAGCCACACGATGGCTTCCGCGTTCGGCCAGACCAGGTCCCGCACGGCGTGATAATTCCCAGCCGCCACCCATGCCCCTGACTGTGTGGCCGTTTCGACCCGCGCGCGGAAATCCGCCAGGGGAGCGGGAGTCCAGTTGGGCTGCCAGTGCAGGGCATCCAGTTCGATGAAGTCCAGGCCGAGCCGCGCCGACAGTCGCTCCGCCAGCGTGGATTTGCCCGAACTGGTGGTGCCGACCACCACAAAGCGGCGATGGGGATATCCAGCCATGTGATTATCCTCCTTGAGCTGGGATTAACGGGTTACACCATTCAGATAGATATTGACGATTTCCTGGATGGTTTCGGGCGCGAGAGGACGACTGCTGTGAGCGGGGTAGAAATACGGGTACATGATCCCCAGCAGCGACCAGGTGGCGACCTCCGCGTCGAATGTTCGAAATTCGCCGCGTTCCATGCCCTCCTGTAAAATGGCGGTCAATTTCCCGATGAATTTTTCGCGATAGAGTTTATCGAATTGCCTGCGCGAGACGGCGCTGAGTTGCGACATCTCCTGGCTGGCCAGGCGGATGATGGCGCGCTGTTCGGCGGGCTGCCCCAGCACCGATTCCACGAACTGGCGGAGTTGATCCGTGCTCGAGCCTGCGCCCGCGCGAATGGCGTCGATGGAGGCCTCGATCTCGTTCAGGTACGCGTTCAGGATGGCGAGGAACAATTCCTCTTTGTCCTTGAAATAGTAATACAGCGCAGCCTTCGAAACGCCCACGGCCTCCGAAATCTGGCGCATGGCCAGCCCGTGATAGCCCTGCTGGATGAACATGCGCATGGCGGTGGCCAGGATTTCCTCGCGTACACCGGTCTCAGAAGTGGTCATGGGCTGATTTTACCTTATCCAAATTACGATGGAGCGGGGTCCCCAACCCCGCTCCATGGCAGCATTTAATCCGTGGACGCCGCGGGTTCCGTCTGGGCTTGCGTGGCGCGTTCCTGCTGTTGGTTCTTCAGGCCGAAGGTCAGCACCACCAGGATGGCAGCGATGACGCCGATCACCAGGTAGGCGGTGCCATAGCCCGTCACCCCGCCGCCCATGGACGCGGCCACCGCTCCCACCACGGCGCTGCTCATCAACTGGCCGACGCTCGTGAACAGCGTGATCAATCCCTGCGCCGAGGTGCGGTCTGCGGCGGAGGCTTCGTTGAGCATGATGTAGCGCATCGGCGCGCCCAGCAGGGCCGAGAGTCCCAGACCGATGATCGCCGCAGAGGCGATGAACCCCCACAGCGCGGAAATCAGGCTCCCATTGCTCAACATCATCATGCCGACGGCCAGCAGCAGCGTGCCGCCAAATACCATCACCTTCGAGCCGAATTTGTCCAGCAGGCGGCCGACCAGGGGTGACCCGACCGCCATGGCCAGCACGACCGGCATCAGCAAATAACTGGCATTTTTTATGTTGATGATGGATGGCATGGCGGCTACAGCCAGCGCGGGGATGAAAACCATGCCCGATTCTCCCAGACCCGCCCCGGCAGACAGGATGCTGGCCAGCACCGTCTGGCGGCTCTTGAATAACTTCAGATTCAGGATCGGGTCCTGGGCCTTGCGCTCCAGGCTCACGAAGATGAAAAGCGCGGCCGCTGCGGCGAGCAGGAACGGCCAGACGTTGAGCGAGGCCAGGCTGGCGAGGAAGTTTTGCGCGTCGATCTGATTCACTCCAAAGGAGAGCGAACCCAGCGCGATGCCCAGCGTGATCATGCCGGGCAGATCGAACGGACGGCGTACCGTGGGGCGCGTGGTGGGGAGCAGTTTCAGGCCCATGAGGATGACCACAGCCGCGATGGGCAGGTTGATGAGGAATAACCACTGCCAGCCCGTGAAGCTGAGGATGACTCCGCCCAGGATGGGTCCCACCAAAAAGGCCAGCCCGAAGACCGCGCCGATCAGACCCAGCGCGCCGCCGCGCTTCTCGGGCGGGAAGGTGTCGCCGATCACGGCGCTGGCCACGGGGAAGATGCCGCCCGCGCCGAGCCCCTGCAGGGCGCGGCCCGCCAGCAAAACGGCGAACAGGTTCGAGGGCGCGAGGGAAACGGTCAGCGAGCCGAGCGCGAAGAGCGTCACATCCAGCACGTAAATGGAGCGGCGTCCGAACATGTCGGAGAGCTTCGCCATCAGCGGCGTGCCGATTAAATTAAGCAGCACGTAGATGGTAAAAGTCCAGGCCAGGGCGCGGTCGCCCACGCCGAAGAAATTCTGGATCGAGGGCAGGGCTGGGGCGACAATGGCAATGTCGAGCGCGCCCATCAGCACACCGAGGAAGAGCACGAGTAAAAGTTGATTACGGGTTTTATCGTTCATATTTCTCCTGTTATTGTGGCGGCTGTGACTTACTGACCGCTCGGTAAGTAGATAATAACAAAGGGTTGAGGGGATGTCAAGTTGGGCGGCGTAAGAGTTGTGTAAGCATGTGTCATTGCGAGCGGCGGTTTGCGAGCGACGGTTTGCGAGCGGCGCTTTTTGCCGCGAAGCAATCTCCCTCCATAAGTGTGAGATTGCTTCGGGTGGGAGCGCGCCACCCTCGTAATGACGTGAAGGTTTTGTGTTACGATTCGACCGCAATCCAAGATCGTGAATCACAAATCGTAAATTCAAAGAGGATTTCATGTTCGATCTCCCCGATGATGAAATTGTTTCGCTGTCCAAGGAGCACGTATTCTGGACCTGGTCCGCGCAGGCCAAAGTCAACCCCATCGCCGTCAAACGCGCGAAGGGTGTGTATTTCTGGGACGTGAACGACAGGCGCTATCTCGATTTCAACTCGATGACCATGTGCGTCAACATTGGTCATGGTGACGAGCGCGTGATCCGCGCCATGCAGGAGCAGGCCGCCGACCTGCCGTACGCCGCGCCGGGCATGACCACGAAAATCCGCGCGCTGGCCAGCCAGGCCGTGGCCGACATCACCCCGCAGAAGGCCTTGAGCAAGGTGCTTTTCACGCTGGGTGGGGCGGACGCCAATGAGAACGCCATCAAGCTGGCGCGCGGCTACACCAAACGCTTCAAGATCCTCACGCGCTATCGCTCCTATCACGGCGCGACGATGGGCGCGATGGCCGCCACGGGCGACCCGCGCCGCCAGATGTGGGAGCCAGGCACGATGCCGGGCGTGGTGCATTTCCTCGACCCGTACCGCTATCGCTCCACCTTCCACCGCAGCAACCCGAACATCTCCGAGGCGGACTTCACGCAGGATTACCTCAATCACCTCGAAGAGATCATCCGCTACGAAGGGCCTGAGACCATCGCCGCCATCCTGATGGAGTCGGTCACGGGCACGAACGGCATCATCATCCCGCCCGAAGGCTACATGCAGGGCGTGCGCGCGCTGTGCGACCAATACGGCATCGTCATGATCGCCGACGAAGTGATGAGCGGATTTGGCCGCACGGGCAAATGGTTTGCCGTGGAGCACTGGAACGTGGTGCCCGACATCATGACCATGGCCAAGGGCTTGACTTCGGCGTATGCGCCGCTGGGTGCGGTGGCGATGAAGCCGCAGATCGCATCCGCGTTTGACGAGCACGTCTTCGAGAGCGGCCTGACCTACACTTCGCATCCGATCTCGCTGGCGGCGGCGGTGGCGAATATCCATGTTATGAAGGAAGATAAACTCGTCGAGCACGCCGCGGAGATGGGGCCTGTGCTTAAGCGCATGTTGACCGACCTGGGCGAGGCGCACCCGTCTGTGGGCGAAGTGCGCAACCTCGGCCTGTTCGGCATCGTCGAGCTGGTGCGGGATCGGGGGACGAAGGAGCCGATGGCCCCGTGGAATGGCTCCTCGCCTGAGATGGCCGCGGTCAAGAAATTCTGCACCGACCACGGACTCTTCCTGTACACCCACTGGCACACGCTGCTGGTCATCCCTCCGCTGCCGATCAGCGAGGCGCAGTTGCAGGAAGGTTTCGATGTGTTGGACAAGGCCCTCGAAATTACAGACAGGGCAGTGACGTAAAAAAAAGCTCTCTGGGATTGCGTGGGGTAAAACCTGGCATTCCGCAGAGTACACCGAGAACACGGAGTTTTTACAGATTTTCCTCTGGTCTCCGTGGTCTCTGTGGTGGGATGATGGGCAGGCCCATCAAATCCCCACGAACCATAAATTAAAAACCGACGCGTCCTTTGCGGGCGCGTCGGTTTTTTTCACGCTTACTACCTGTCAGATGCGGCTGTGACCAGCGCCTTGATCCAGGCCAGGTGCTCGGTGAAGTGCTCCGAGGTGTCGCCGCGCACCAAGTCCATCACGGAGCGGCGGTCCGAGGCGGGGGTTTCGGGCGGGTAGTCGCGATAGGGGCGGGCCAGGTCGGCATCCGTCAGCGGGCGGACGAATGCCATCAGCTCAGCGTGCGTCTGTCGGAGCTGGGCCAGCACCTCGTCCAGGGAGAGGTGCTCGCGCTGGCTGCGAATGGCCTCGTTTTGCGCATCGAAGTCACGGCTGGCAAAGAAGGCTTCGTCCAGGCCGACCGCCTGGTGGCGGGGCTTGCCCTGAAAGTGAAAGAGGATCGATTGCTCCCAGGCGACGATGTGGGTCAGGTGATCCTTGACGGTCCAGCCGCTGTTGTCGCGTAGCGCCGTCATTTGAGCCTCGGAGAGGCCCGCCAGGTAGGATAGCAGGGCCTGCCAGGCCTGGTCGATCTCCAAAAGGAATTCGGATTGGGTGGTCATGTTCGTCTCCATTCTTTGCTACAGTCCAGCTTGTTTCAAGGTGATAGCCGCCCAGGGTTTTCTCCTGTAAAAGCGGGTCATCTTGGGTGCAGTATAAACCACAATTTCGAGGTGCGGATAGGATGAAAAAAGGGTTGCAATCCGCATTTGCCATGCCATTTTGTGCTAATATGATAATAAATTGGACGCGCCGTACCCCCCTGCGCGCGCTGCGGCCAACTGCAAGACAAAATTGAATCAGGAGGTGCCTTTTGAACAGGAAACGTGGCACATCCAATATGAAAAACGATTTTTCTGAAGAACTATTTGAGACCATTTTTTCTCATGCAGGGGATGGGATTTTTTTGTCTGATGAGCGGGGATTTTGCCTCGAGGTCAACCCGCGCGGTTGTGAAATGCTGGGATATGCCCGGGATGAATTGATCGGCCGGGCCATGAGCGACCTGATCGCAGCCGAAGAACTGGAATCTGCCCACCAAAAAATGGAGGATCTGAAGGACGGGCATACGCTCGTCAGCGAATCCATCATGCTCCGCAAGGATGGCGCCGCCCTGCCGGTCGAGATCAGCGGTACGTTGCTCTCCAACGGCCACATGCTCGGCCTGGTGCGGGACATCAGCGAACGCAAACTGGCCCAACAAAGCATGAGCGAGCTGGCCGCCCAATGGCAGGCCACCTTCAACGCGATCACCGATGCAGTCTTGCTGCTCAACAGGGAGCAGCGCATCCTGCGCAGCAACCGCGCCATGGAAACCCTTTTCCAGTTGAGTGAAAAGGAAATGGTGGGAAAATTTTGCTGGGAGATCGTGCATGGCAGCGTGGGGCCGCTTCCGCAGTGCCCCTTCCTGCGCATGTTGCAGACCCATCGACGTGAAAGCATGGAACTCTTTCGGGAGGGGCGCTGGCTGGACGTAACGGTCGACCCGCTCTTCGACGGGCACGGCTCCCTGCTGGCAGTCATTCACATCATTCGCGATGCGACCGAACGCAAGCTGGCTGAAGCCGCGCTGCTGGAAAGCAAGCTGGCCGCGGAGAGTTATTTGAATATCGCCGCCGAGATCATCATTTCCCTGGACAAGTACGGAAACGTCACGCACCTAAATGAAAGCGGACATCACCTGCTTGGGTACGAGCGGGCGGAACTCATTGGGAAAAACTGGTTCGACATCTGCCTGCCGGAAGCGGAGCAGGTGGATCTCAAGCGCTTCTTTGAGATGCTCGAAAGCGGGGATACTGGCACTGTGATATCGCGTGAAAATACCGTGCTTACGAAAAACGGTCAGATAAAAACCATTTTATGGCACAATACGATCCTGAGGGATAAGGACAATACTTTTATCGGGATATTGAGCTCAGGCGAAGATATTACCGAGCGCATCGAGATGGAGAAATCCCTGCGGATCGCGCTGGCCAAATACAAGACCCTGTTCGAATCCTTCCCCCTGGGAGTTACCATCACAAATGAAGTGGGCGACATTTTGGAAACCAACCCCACCGCAGAAAAGCTGCTGGCCGTGCCCCGCGAGGAGCACGCGCGGCGCAGCATCGACGGCGCCGAGTGGCGCATTGTGCGGACGGATGGAACTCCGATGCTGCCCGATGAATATGCCAGCATGCGGGCTCTGAAGGAAGACAGGATGATCGAAAACGTGGAGATGGGCATCATTAAACCCGACCACTCCACCACCTGGTTGAGCGTGACTGCCGCCCCCCTGCCGCTGGAAGGACACGGCGTCGTTGTCACCTATGGCGATATTACCGCCCGCAAACGAACGGAAGACCTGCTGCGCGCGCGCATCCGTCTCAGCCAGTTCGCCGAAACCCATACCCTGGACGAGTTATTACAGCGGACGCTGGATGAGGCCGAGGTTCTGACCGACAGTCACATTGGATTTGCCCACTTTCTTGAAGCAGACCAGAAAACGTTGGTTTTGCAGACCTGGTCCACCAACACCTTGAAGAACATGTGCTCCGCCGAGGGAAAAGGGCAGCATTACCCTGTGGATGAAGCCGGGGTGTGGGTGGATTGCGTCTACGCCCGCGGGCCTGTCATCCACAACGATTACGCCAGTCTCGCCCACCGTAAGGGAATGCCAGAGGGACACGCGCCGGTGGTCCGCGAGCTTGTTGTGCCGGTCATACATGGCGACCTGATTGTCGCCATTTTCGGTGTGGGGAATAAACCCATCGACTATACCCAGACGGATGTGGAGACGGTCCTGCAACTGGCAAACCTGACCTGGGATATTATTCAGCGCAAACGGGTCGAGGAAGCCAACCGTCGTATGGAAAGACATTACAAGGCCTTGATCGAGAAGGCGCCCGATGGGATCGTGCTGATTAACCGCGACGGGAGGTTCCAGTATTCCAGCCCGTCCGCGCGCGCGATCTTCGGGTATGGCAATGATGAAGATGGCCTGGATGCGCGGCCTGAAGAGGCCACTCACCCCGAAGATCTCCCGCGTGTGATGGAGGCGATCTCCGCGCTGATCGAGGATCCTTCGCAGACCCCCACCCTGCAATATCGTTTCCGCCATAAGGATGGTTCCTGGCGCTGGGTGGAGAGCACCTTCAGCAACCTCCTGGACGAGCCAGGGGTGGAGGCTGTGGTCGTTAACTTCCGCGACATCACGGAGCAACGCCAGACGCACCAGGCCATGCAGGAAAGTGAGGAAAAGTACCGCCAGCTCTTCGATATGGGAGCGGATGCGTTCTTCCTGATTGATAATGAAACGGGCCGCATCCAGGATGTCAATCACGTGGCCTCCGAATTGTACGGATACAGCCGCGAGGAATTGCTCAAGCTGCACAACGTGGATCTGTCGGCCCAGCCCGACGAGACCCGCAAGGCCACCGTGTCAGGAGTGACCAGCATTCCGATTCGCTACCATCGCAAGAAGGATGGGAGCATCTTCCCGGTCGAGATCACCGCCTCCCACCTCACGTACCGCGGCAAGCCGGCGCATATCGCGGCCATCCGCGATATTTCGGAGCGCTTCGCATCTGAACAGGCTTTGATCGAGAGCGAGGAAAAATTCCGCAGTCTGGTGGAGCAATCGCCCGACGGCATCATCATCGTTGACGAGAACGGGCTGGTGGTGGAGTGGAATCGCGGCCAGGAGCGCCTGTCTGGTATCGAGCGTTCCAGCGCCCTGGGCCGCCCGATTTGGGAGCTTCAATTTAAAATGCGCCCCGACGAGGTTCGCGCGCCTGATTTCATCGAGCGTATGAAACAGAATACCCTGGCTGCGCTGCGCAGCGGGCAGGGCGCGCGTTTTAATCAGCCGCGGGAAACCGTGATCCAGCTTCCCAATGGCGAGCGCCGCACCATCGAGGTGGTCATGTACGCCTACCGCACCGAGATCGGCTATCGGGTGGGCAGCATTTCACGCGACATTTCCGAACGGAAGCAGGCGGAGATGCGCCTGGAATACCTCGCCATGCACGACGAAATGACCGGCCTGCCGAACCGTCAATTATTTCACGACCGCCTGGTCCTGGCATTGGAACGCGCAAGGCGCGAACGTCACGGCGTGCTGGCGGTCATGCTGCTCGACCTGGATAACTTCAAGGATGTCAACGATACCTTCGGCCATGCCTGCGGCGACGATCTGTTGCGCTTGGTTGCCCAGCGTCTGCAGGGCTGCCTGCGCAAATCCGACACGGCCGCGCGCATGGGCGGGGATGAATTCACCATCATTGTCGAGGAGATGACCAGCCGCGAGAGTTGTCACCTGGTGGCGCAAAAAGTGCTCGACGCGCTGTCGGAGCCGATGCAGATCGAGGGGCACATCTTTAAAATTACGGCCAGCCTGGGCATCAGCCTGTACCCATCCGACAGCGAGGATGTGGTAACCCTGCTGCGCCAGGCCGACATTGCCATGTACCGCGCCAAGAAGCGCGGCAATGACATCCAGTTTTATTCGCCCCCGCAATGATGGATGATCACCCCGCCTTCAGGGAAAAAACCGCCCAGGTTTTCCGGGTAAAGGCCGCGTTGGGCGGATTTCCATCCACCCAACTGGAGAGTAAATCATGAGCTGGCAAACCATCCTGTACTTTTGTTCCATCCTGTTGACCTGCGGGTTGACCGGCTTCCTGGCCTGGTATGCCTGGCGGCAAACACATGTGACGGGGGCGCGTTCGTATGCATATATGGTGCTGGCCGAAAGCCTGCTGGCGTTGACGGAGATCGGCACCATGCTGGTGGGCACGGAGACGCAGGCGGCGCTCTGGTTCAGCCTGCGCGTGCCGTTTGCGGCGGTCATCCCGGTCTTCTGGCTGTTCTTTGCGCTGGAATACAGCGGGCGCGGCGACTGGCTTTCCAAACTGGTACGGGCTGCACTGTTTGCCATTCCGCTTATCACACAGGTGGTAATGATTACCGGCAGCCTGCACGGCCTGTGGTTGGTGCAGGATGTGGCGTTCGAGAAAATCGGCCTGTTCTGGATCGCCGATACCAGGGCCCGCATCCCTGCCTTTTGGTACCTGGTGCATACTTTTTACAGCACCCTCCTGTTGGCGGTGGGAGCGGGGGTGTTGGTGGTGGCGGCCTGGCGCAAACCGAAGCTGCTGCTTGGCCAGGCGCTGCTGGTTTCGCTGGGAGCACTGACCGCCCTGGGGTTGGCGCTGTCAGGGGTCTTCAATTTCCTGCCCGAACTTCGCTTCAACCTCTTTGTTCCCGGGATCGGGTTTAGCGCCGTGTGTTATGCGCTGGCCATCTTCCGCTTCCAGTTTCTGAAACTCGCCCCTTCACAGGAAAGCGGGTCACGCCTGACCGATCTCAAGCCGGAGGAAAAAGGCTCGCTGGCTGTCCTGGTTTTAATTTTCATCCTGTTCGTCAGCGGACTGGCCGCCAGCGGATATCTGGCCTACCGGAACTATGAAAGACAATTCCGCGCCCAGGTGGAATCTGAGATCTCGGCCATCGCAGAGTTGAAGGTGAACGAACTGGTGGATTGGCGTGGGGAACGGCTGGCGGATGCCGAAGTCCTTTATGAAAACCCTGTCCTGGCTGCATTGATTGGACGTTTTTTCGAAAATCCCGCCGACCTTGAAACGAAAGCCCAACTCCAGGATTGGTTGATAAGTTACCGCAGCTATCCCGAATATGACCGTGTGCGTTTGTTGGACGTACAGGGCGTCACGCAGCTTTCCGATCCCCTCGATTTACCGCCCACCTCCCCGGAAGTGATTGCGCACATCCCCGAGGCATTGGATGCCGGTCAGGTCATAATGGTGGATTTTTATCGCAGCGAGGGAGATGAAAACATGTACATGGGCCTGCTCGTCCCAATCGTGGACAGGAACGCGGGCGGTCAAGTAGTCGGGTTGATCGCCTTGAGCATCAATCCGCTAACGTACCTGTATCCCTTCCTCGAAAACTGGCCCTCCCCGCGCGAAAGCGCCGAGACTCTGCTCATTCGGCGGGATGGGGGGGATGTTCTGTTCCTGAATCCGTTGCGCTTCGAAGCGGATGCCGCATTGAACCTGCGTTTTCCCCTTGCGGATGCTCAACTCCCTGCCGTGAAAGCCGCCCTGGGGCAGACGGGTATTGTGGAAGGCCTGGATTATCGCGGCCAACAAGTGATCGCCGATATTCGCCCCGTGCCGGAGTCGCTCTGGTTCCTGGTGTCCAAGATGGATACCGCCGAAGTCTACGCCCCGTTACGGGAGCGCCTGTGGCAGATGTTCTTTTTATTCGGCGCGCTGACCCTGGTAGCCGGCGCGGGGCTGATCCTGATCTGGCGGCAGCAGCGCCTGCGCTATTACAAGACACAGGTGCTGACGCTGGATGCCCTGCGCTTGAGCGAGGAAAAATTCAGGCTGGCGTTCGATACCAGCCCGGATTCGGTTGCCATTACGCGCCTGTCCGACGGCATGTTCGTCTCGGTCAACAAAGGTTTTGAGCAAATTTCAGGCTATACCCGCGAGCAGGCCATCGGAAAGACATCCACGGAAATCAATATCTGGAAAAATCCCGAAGACCGCAGGAATGTGGTCGAGGGGCTAAAGGCAACAGGCGAAGTCCGAAATTATGAAGCGCCTTTCCTGGCGCAGGACGGTGAGATTTACGGCTTGATCTCGGCTGTCATCATCGAATTAAATGGCGAGCCGCACATTCTGAATATCGTCCGCGACATCACCGAGCGCAAGCGGGCGGAACAGGCATTGCACGAGAGCGAAGAGCGCTTCCGCCGCCTGGCCGAGAATGCCCAGGATTTGATCTACCGCTACGAACTCAGCCCCAAACGCGGCTTCTCTTATGTCAGCCCGGCGGCAATGACCCTTACCGGCTACTCGCCCGAAGAGCATTACGCCGACCCGGAGCTGGGATACAAATTGGTGCATCCCGATGACCAACATCTCCTTGCGGAGACAATCCAGGGCGGGGATGCAATCCGCAAGCCGCTTGTACTGCGCTGGATCCGCAAAGACGGCTCGATGCTCTGGACCGAACAGCGAAACGTTCCCATCTACACCGAGGACGGGACTCTCGTGGCGATGGAAGGGATTTCCATTGACATCACCGAGCGCAAGCGGATGGACGAAAAATTGCGCGAAAGCGAAACCAACCTAAGCACATTGATCGAGAATACGGATGGAAGCATCTGGGCCGTGGATCATCAGTACGGGTTGATCGTGGGCAACCGGGAATTCCACCGCAATACCAGCGCCGCGCTCGGACGCAGACTGGAAATGGGCGAAAGCGTATTGCCGCCCGGTTTCCCGGTGGAAGTAAACGCCGAATGGCAGGGACTGTATGACCGCGCCTTGCGGGGGGAGAGTTTTACATTTGAAATGCAGACCCACTTCCGCGAGTCGCCCCATTACATCGAATATCACTTTAGCCCCATTCGTGAAGCTGCCGATGAAATACGCGGCGTGACGGTCTACGGGCGCGACATTACCGAGCGCAAACAGGCAGAAGACACCCTGATTCAAGTCAACGACCGCCTGGCGCTTGCGCAAAGGTTGGCTGGCGCGGGGATATGGGATTGGGATCTGGCGACAGGCAAATTAAATTGGTCGCCCGAATTTTTCCATCTCTTCGGATTGGATCCCGCCAGGACAGACGCCACTTTCGACACCTGGCGCGGCGCCTTGCATCCCGATGATGTTCAAGGCGCAGAACAGCGCATCGATCAAGCCATCCGTAACCACGTGCCGCTTTTCAATGAATATCGCATCGTCACGCCTTCCGACGAAACCCGTTGGATCGGCGCCTGGGGCGACATCACTTACAACGAGCGCGGTGAGGCTCAACGTATGACCGGCCTCTGCATTGACATCACCGAGCGTAAACAGGTTGAAACGGCGCTGCGCGAAAGCGAGCGGCGTTTTCGCGACATTATGGAGAATGTCAACCTCATCAGCGCAATGCTGGACGTCCATGGGAACATCATTTTTGCCAATAATTACCTTCTGAAACTCACCGGCTGGCAGCTTGAAGAAGTGCTGGGACGGAACTGGTTCGAACTCTTGATCCCCACTGAAGCCGAAGTGCGGCGCGTTCTTTTAGAGGGCATTAAAGAGGGCGCCGTACCGTTGTATTATCAGAATGAGATTTTGACACGCAACGGTGAACGGCGACTGATCGACTGGAGCAACACCCTGTTACGCGATGCTCAGGGAAACAGTGCAGGTATTGCCGGCATTGGTGTTGACATCACCGTGCGCAAGCGCGCCGAGGATGCCGTGCGCGCCAGCGAGGAAAAATTCAGGCAGGCATTCAACACCAGCCCGATTGCCATCAGCATTTCGCGGCTGAAAGGCGGCGGGTTTGTTTCCATCAATAAGAGTTTTGAGCGCTTTACCGGCTATTCCGAGGCGGAAGTGATCGGAAAAACAGCGGAAGAACTTAATCTTTGGCAAAGCCCCGAGGTTCACCAGTCTTTGATCAAAGAACTGCGCGCCAAAGGAGAAGTCAGGGATTACGAAACGCCCATTCTGACCCGCAGCGGCGAGATGTACTGCCTGACATCCGCCTCGATCATCGAAATCAACGGCGAGCCGCACATTTTGACCCTGGCCGTGGACATCACCAAGCGCAAGCAGGCGGAACAGGCATTGTATGAAAGCGAGAACAAATACCGCACCCTGGTTCAGAACATGCAGGTTGGGATGGTGGCGCACAGGCCCGATACCAGCATCCTCCTTTCCAATGCGATGGCGTCGCAACTGCTGGGCCTCTCGCAGGATCAAATGTTGGGGAAAACCGCAATCGACCCGGCCTGGCATTTTGTTCACGAAGATGGAACACCGGTGCCGCTGGATGAATATCCAGTAAACCTCGCGCTGGCCGAAAACCAACCTGTCCGCAACCTCGTGCTTGGAATTATCCATCCCGCGCGGGGATTTCCGACCTGGGTGCAATGCGACGCCTATCGGGTGCAGGATTTGGAAGGCAACCTTCAGCAGGTTATTGTGACCTTTTTCGACATCACCGAACGCCGGGTGGCCGAGGAACAACTCCTCAAAACCCTGGATGAATTGAAACGCTCCAACACCGAACTGGAACAATTTGCCTACGTGGCCTCGCATGATCTGCAGGAACCTTTGCGCGCCGTGGCGGGCATGGTACAACTATTGCAGCAACGCTACAAGGATCAACTCGATGGCCGCGCCGACGAGTACATCGGCCTGGCCGTGGAAGGCGCCACCCGCATGCAGACCCTGATCAACGATCTGCTGGCCTACTCGCGCGTGGAGCGGCGCGGCAGTCCCATTCGTGAGACAGACGCCAATGCGGCCTTGCAATCTGCGCTGCGCAATTTGGGCGCCGCCATCTTCGAAAGCGGAGCGGTCGTCACGAACGGAAGCCTGCCCACCCTCGAAGCGGACGCGACCCAGTTGACCCAGTTGTTCCAAAACCTGATCGGCAACGCCATCAAGTTCCGCGGCCAGGACACCCCCAACATCCACGTGGAGGCGCGCGACCTCGGGAATGCCTGGCAATTCTCGGTCAGCGACAACGGCATCGGCATCGAGCCACAGTATTACGAGCGCATCTTCCTGGTCTTCCAGCGCCTGCACACCCGCCGCGAATATCCCGGCACGGGCATCGGACTGTCCATTTGCAAAAAGATCGTCGAACGGCATGGGGGCCGCATCTGGATCGAGTCCACGCCCGGGCAGGGCGCCACCTTCCATTTTACAATTCCACACAGGAGATAATCCATGACCGTCAAACCCCTTCCCAGACCGATCGAGATCCTGCTCGTGGAGGATAGTCCGACTGACGTGGTCATCACGCGCGAAGCATTCGAAGACGCCAAACTGCTGAACACACTTCATGTGGTGGAGGATGGAGTTCGGGCGCTGGAATTCCTGCGCCGCCAGGGTTCCTTCTCAGCGGTTCCCCGCCCGGACTTGATCCTGCTCGACCTGAACCTGCCGCGCAAAAACGGACGCGAGGTGCTGGCCGAGATCAAAGCCGACCCGCAGTTGAAATCAATCCCGGTCGTCATCCTGACCACCTCCAGCGCGGATGAGGACATCCTGAGCGCCTATGACCTGCATGCCAACTGCTACGTGATCAAACCGGTCGGGTTCGAAAATTTCTTCAAAGCCGTGCAATCGATCCAGGAGTTTTGGTTCAGCGTGGTGGCGCTGCCTTTGGAGGGCTGAAATGGATAGAACTCTAGTCAGGATTTTGCTGGTCGAAGACAACCCGGCCGACGCGCTGCTCTTGCGGGATTCCCTGAGCAGCGATCTGCTGACCGATTTTCAGGTGACGGTGGCCGAGCGCCTCAGACAGGGTTTGGAGGAACTCGGCGCGCGTCCATACGATGTGGTGCTGCTCGACCTGGGCCTGCCCGATAGCCAGGGCCTGGAGACCTTTGAAGCCGCCCATGCGGAATTTCCCAACATCCCAATGATCGTCCTGTCGGGTATGAGTGATGAATTGCTGGCCTTGCAGGCTGTCCAATCTGGCGCGCAGGATTATTTGGTAAAAGGGGAAGCTAGTTGGAGTTTTGGAGCGCGATCCATCCGCTATGCCATCGAGCGCCATCAGAGCCAATTGGCCATGCGTGCCAGCGAGGCGCGGTTTTCCACAGTCTTTCACTCCAGCCCAACTTCCATCGCCATCACGCGCATCAGCGACAATAAACTCGTGGAAGTCAACGAAGCCTGGGAGCAGACCACAGGCTACTCCTCCGCCGAGGTTGTTGGCCGGGTCATCAGTGAATTCAATCTTTGGGAACATCCTGAAGAGCGGGAACAAATTGTCAATATGTTACGCAGCGATGGCGTGGCACATGGGATTGAATTCCAAATGCGGCGGAAATCCGGTCAATTAGCCTGCATGTTATTCTCGGCGGAGTTGATCGAAGTGGCTGGGGAAGCCTGTATGTTGTCCATGGCGCTGGATATTACCGAGCGCAAGCAGGTGGAAAAAGCGTTAAAGGACAGCGAAGAAAAATTCCGCAATTTCATCGAGCAATCCACTGACGGGCTGATGATCGCCGATGAGCAGGGCATAGTCATTGAATCGAATCATGCGCTTGAAAAAATTAATGAGATACCCAGGGAGCAGGCGCTCGGTATGGCGGTCTGGGATATTCAATCTCAAATGATGCTATCTGAAAACCGCTCTCCAGACAATTTGGATGTGTTTAGAATGCACATCCAAACAGCGGTACAAAACGGTCAGTCGCCATACTTTGGCAGGACATACGAAGCCGCCATCCAGACAAAATCAGGCGAACGAAAGATCATTCAACAAGCCTCCTTCCCGATCAAAACCGAGAAAGGCTACCGCATCGGTGCGATCATCCGCGATGTTACCGAGCGCAAACAGGTGGATGACAAACTCCGCAAGCTTTCACGCGCAATGGAACAAAGCCCCACGTCCATTGTCATCACCGACTTGTTGGGCAACATCGAGTACGTGAACCCAAAGTTCTCACAAGTCACCGGTTACACTTTGCAGGAAGCCATCGGACAAAATCCGCGCATCCTGAAGTCGGGATTTACCCTCCAAGAAGAATACGAAAAAATGTGGGATACGATCACATCTGGCGATGTCTGGCAGGGTGAATTCCTGAATAGAAAGAAGGACGGCGAGACTTACTGGGAATTGGCTACCATCGCGCCTATCTTCAGTGATGATGGAAAAATCACCAATTTTCTGGCAATGAAAGAAGACATCACCGAGCAGAAACAGGCGGAGGAAAAGATCGTTAGGGCCGAGAAGCGGTTCAAATCCCTGATTGAGCGGGCGCCCGATGGTGTCGTGCTGGTGGGACGTGACCTGGGCTTCGCCTACGTCAGTCCATCGGCGAGGAAGATTTTCGGTTATGACATCAATGATTCATTGGACATTACGCCAAACGGTTCCACGCATCCGGAGGATCTTCCCCTGGTCCTGGAGGTGTTGAATCGTTTGATCCAGGATCCTTCCCAGTCGCCCATGCTTCAATATCGTTTCCGTCACAAGGGAGGCTCCTGGTTGTGGATCGAGAGCACCTTCACCAACCTGCTTGCCGAACCCAGCGTGGAAGCCATAGTCATCAACTTCCGTGACATCACCGAGCGCAAACTGGCAAATGAAAAACTGCGTGAAAGTGAGGAGCGTTTGCGCCTGGCATACGACGCCGCCGAATTGGGCTCCTGGCAGGAGGACCTGCTTACCCATATCTTTACGCTGGATGAACGCGCCCGCAGGCATTACGACCAGGATGGTGAGCATCCCAGTGCTGCGGAAGTTGCGAGTCGTGTCCATCCTGAAGATGCGTCGCGCCTTCGCGTGGCCATCGGCGCAGTGCTCGTCCCGCAATCCGGGGGCCGTTTTGAGATCGAATACCGCGTGATTCACCGCGACGGCTCTATTCACTGGTTGCAGGTTCATTCGCGCGTGCATTTCGAAGATCGCAATGGAGAGCGGGTGGCCGTCCTTGCGGTGGGCACCAGCCAGGACATCACGGAACGCAAAAACGCGGAGGCTGAACTGGCCCGCCGCAACCGCCAGTTGCGCCTGATCCACGAGGCCACGCACCGCCTGAATGTTTCCCTGGATGCCGGCTATATCCATGAAGTGATCTATACCAATGTCCGTCAGTTGATGCCGTGCGATACCCTTTTCATCTCGGCCTTCGACCCCGCCAGCGGTATGATCTCCATGGCGGGAGGCTGGCACGATGACCGTCCGGTGGATGTGACGGCATACGGACCGATCCCGCTCGAACCGCAGGGCAGCGGCATCCAGAGCCAGGTCATCCGCACGAAGACCCCCGAATCCATCCCGGATTTTCAGGCGCGTCTGAAGACTGTGCAGGTCGTCCATCATTTCGATGGAGACGGCCAGGCCGTGGATGAGCTCCCTGAAGAGGAGGACATCCCGCGCTCGGCGCTGGTTGTTCCATTGTTGACCGAGGGGAATGTCCTGGGAGTCATCCAGGTTTTCAGTTATCGGTTGAACGCCTACACCGAGGACGATCTGCAAATCCTGACCGGCTTTAGCGCACAGGCAGCCATTGCCCTCAGCAACGCGCGCCTGTATGAAAACATCCAGCAGGAAAACATCGAACGCCGGCGCGCCGAAGCCTCCCTGCGGACGCGCACGAGGCAATTGGAAGCGCTCTTCAACATCTCAGACCATCTGGGCAGCGTCCAAACCGAACAGCAATCGCTTTCCGTCGTGATGGCTGAGTTGGAATCCCTGATGGGCGCCCATGCGGGCGGCATCGTCCTGGTGGAGGCGGATCGCCAGCACCTGATCCTGGCGCGCGCCGAACACGCGCTCACTCAAAATTTGGGGCGGCGCTTCCCCATCGGAGACGGCATCTGCGGAAAGGTTCTGCGCGAGGGGCAGGCCTACCTGACGGATGATTTTGCGGGCGACCCGCTGCGCCTCCAGGATGTGGTGGATTTCGAAAGCCTCGGCCCGGCGCTCTTTGCCCCGATCCGCGCGGAAAGCGAGTTCATCGGCGCGCTGGTTGTCATGCGCATGAAAGACCCGCACAGCCAGCCCTTCGATGCCGATGCGGTGCGCATGTTGACCGCGGTCGGTGAGATCATGGGCAGCACTCTGCAGCGCGTGCGCCTGTTCGAGCAGACGAGCTCCCAGCTTAGTCAACTGCAGATTCTGCATAAAATGGATCGGGCGATCACGGGCAGCCTCGACCTGGGCCTGACCCTGCGCCTGCTGCTGACCGAAGTCACCTCCCAGCCCGAAGTGGACGCCGCCGCCATTCTCCTGGTCAACCCGCACAGCCTGACCCTGGAATACGCCGCCTCGTCCGGCTTCCGCACCCGCGCCATCGAACAGATGCGCCTGATGATCGGCCAGGGCTATGCGGGGCTGGCCGCCCTGCGCCGCGAGATCCTCCAGGTGAGGGACCTGCAGAATTGTGACGAACCCCTGCGGCGGCAGATCTTCAAGGAGGAGGGCTTCAAAACCTACACCGCCACGCCCCTGATCGCCAAGGGGAAGATCGTCGGCGTGCTGGAATTCTATGCCCATTCCATCCTGGATTACGGTCCCGATTGGGACAACTTCATCGAAACGCTTGCCAACCAGGCCACCATTGCCATCGAGAATGCGCGTTTGTTCACCGATCTGCAGCGCTCGAACCTCCAAATGGAACTGGCCTTCGACGCCACCATCGAAGGCTGGGCGCGCGCCGTGGAATTACACGCCCACGAGACAGAGGGCCATTCCGTGCGCGTCGTGGATATTGCGCTCGACCTGGCCCAGGTCCTGGGTATGTCAAATGACGAGATGATCCAATTGCGGCGCGGCGCCCTGCTGCACGACATCGGAAAGCTGGCCGTTCCAGACACAATATTGCTAAAACCCGGGCCGCTTACCCCCGAAGACTGGGACGTGGTGCGCCGTCACCCGCTGGTCGCATACGAAATCCTTCAGGCCATCGAATACCTGCATGGCGCGCTGGCCGTTCCGTATTGCCATCACGAGAAATGGGATGGCAGCGGCTATCCGCGCGGACTGGCGGGGGAACAGATCCCGCTGATGGCGCGCATCTTTGCCGTGGCCGACGTGTACGAAGTGCTGACTTCCAACCGCCCCTATCGTTCCGCCTGGGAGCACGGAAAAGCCCTGGCCTACATCGAGGAACAGTCGGGCAAACATTTCGATCCGCGTGTGGTGGAGGTCTTCCGCACCTGGTACAGGACCCGCTGAAATTTGCCGTATCTGCTACAATGGACGGCTGAATCCAAATCAAGGAGAGATCACCCCATGTCCAATTCGAAACGTGCCCAGGTTCAGGCCAGAAGGCAGCAGCAGAAAAATCGCAACACCCAACTCATGATCGTTTTGGGAGGCCTGGTCCTCGTCGTCATAGCCACAGCCTTGTTCATGAATCGCAATCAGGCGGGTTCCCCGTCAGCGGCGGCGGATGCGCCCACCGTCATGAACCTGCAATACGATGCCGAGCCGCCCATGCAGATCGACGTCACCAAACAATATTTTGCCACCTTCAAGATGGCGACCGGCGGCGAGTTCGTCGTCCAACTCTATCCCGACAAGGCGCCGCGCACGGTCAACAGCTTTGTCTTCCTGGCCAGGGAGGGGTACTTCGACGGCGTCACCTTCCACCGTGTGCTCGAAGGCTTCATGGCCCAGGGCGGCGATCCCACCGGCACGGGCGGGGGCGGGCCTGGCTACGAATTCCCCAATGAAGACAGCGACCTGACCTTCGACAAGGCGGGCGTGATGGCCATGGCCAACGCAGGCCGCGACACCAACGGCAGCCAGTTCTTCATCACCTTTGCCGCCGCCGACTTCCTGAACGGCGGCTACACCATCTTCGGGCAGGTCATCGAAGGCATGGATGTGGTCAACGCCATCACCCGCCGCGATCCCGAGCAAAACCCGTCCTATACGGGCGACGCCATCCTCAGCGTGACGATCACCGAGAAATAAAATCAGCAGGCCTCCGGGACGACCCCGGAGGCCTCTTCTTCAACCGATATGCCCACCGAATCGATCCCTGCCCTTTTGGAAAAAGCCCTCGCCGCGCGAGAGCCCCTGTTTGATTCCCGTCACGAGACGGCCTTCCGCCTCTTCAACGGCTTCAGCGAAGGACAGCCCCACCTCAGCCTGGACCTGTATGCGGGTACCGTTATTTTTCACGACTACGCCCCCGACGAGTCCACCGGCAGGGCGCTTGTGCGCGAGGCCGCGGACTTCATCCAGAAGCATCCGCTTTTTGCAGGCTGGCTGCGCGCGGGGATTGCGAAATATCGCAGCAGTTCCTCCCCCGCAGAACGACGCGGCGCGCTGCTCTTTGGCGGCAAACCCGACCGCAAGGTCAGGGAGCACGGCATCTGGTACGCCGTCGACTTGACGATGAATCGCGACGCCAGCCTGTACCTCGATACGCGCCCTTTGCGCAAATGGCTGATCGAGAATATGCGGGGCAAATCTGTGTTGAACACTTTTGCCTATACGGGCAGCTTTGGTGTCGCCGCCCTGGCAGGCGGCGCGGCGCGCGTCGTCCAGATGGATCTGAATCGCCAGTTCCTCAATCTCGCCAAGGACTCCTACTCGCTCAACGGCTTTCCCATCCACAAAAGCGACTTCATCGCCCAGGATTTCTTCCCTGCCGTCAGCAGGTTCAAACACGCAGGCGAAACCTTCGACTGCGTGCTGATCGACCCGCCCTTTTTCTCATCCACCACCAGGGGCCGCGTGGATCAGGAACACGAGAACGCCCGCCTGGTCAACAAGGTGCGGCCGCTCATCAACGACGGCGGGACATTGATCGCCATCAACAATGCGCTCTACGTCAGCGGGCGCGAGTATATGCAAACGCTGGAAACCTTATGCGCAGATGGCTACCTAAAGATTCGCGATTTGATGCCTGTGCCCGGGGATTTCGTCGGTTATCAAACAGTGGGTAAGCCAATCACCGATCCCGCGCCGTTCAACCATTCCACCAAGATCGCCATCCTGGACGTGCGGCGTAAGTAGTGCAAGCCTATAGGCTTGCACTGCGTTGATCCGCCGAACGCGCATGGGCTTCGAGGCCTTCGGTGCGGGCGATGAGCGCGGCCGATTTGGACAACTCGCGTCCCGCCGCTTCGTTCAGTCCGACCAGGCTGATGATGCGCACGAAGTCCCACACGTTGAGCGGGGAGGCGAAGCGCGCCGTGCCGCCCGTGGGCATGACGTGACTCGGCCCCGCGACGTAATCGCCCAGCACCTCGAACGAATACTCGCCCATGAAGATGCCGCCCGCCGACATAACCTTTTCGCTCCAGGCCCACGGGTTTTGCACGGCCAGGCACAGATGCTCTGGCCCGTACGCATTGGACAATTCCACGGCTTCGTCGAGGTCTTGGGTGAGCACGATGCCGCTACGGTCTTTGAGCGACTGCACCACGATTTCGGCGCGCGGCAGGCTTTCCATCTGCCTGCCAACTTCGATCTGCACGGCCTCGGCCAGTTGACGCGAGGGCGTCAGCAGGATGGCGGAGGCCAGCACGTCATGCTCGGCCTGGGCCAGCAGGTCGGAGGCGACCCAGGCGGGTCTGGCGAACTCGTCGGCGATTACGACCGTCTCGGTTGGGCCTGCCAGCCCGTCGATGCCGACGGCGCCGAAGACCTGCTGCTTGGCCAGGGTTACAAACAGGTTGCCAGGGCCGAAGATCTTGTCCACGGCGGGGATGGACTCGGTACCATAGGCCAGCGCGGCGATGGCCTGCGCGCCGCCCATCGTGTAGACCTCGTCCACGCCGATCAGGGCAGCGGCGGCCAGGATGATCGGGGCGATCTCACCCGTCCCGCGCTGGGGCGGGATCGCCAGCGCGATCTCCTTCACGCCCGCCACCCGGGCAGGCACGGCCGACATCAACACGCTGGAGGGCAGGGGCGCGGTGCCGCCCGGGACGTAGACTCCCACGCGGCGGATGGGGCGGATGAGCTGCCCGAGCACGCCGCCCATGTCCTGGGTCAGCCACGAGATCAGCGGCTGTTTTTTGTAAAAGGTCTCGATGCGTTCGGCGGCGAGTTCGAGCGCGGCGCGTTCTTCTTTCGAGATCGAGTTCAACGCGGCTTGCAGGGCTTCGCCCGGGACGCGGATCAGGCTGGGGGCCTTGCCGTCCAGCTTCTCGGTCCAGGCGCGCAGCGCGGAATCGCCGCGGGTGCGGACCTCGCGCAGGATGCGCGTCACCGCCTCCTGTGGGGAAATCCGCGCGCCGAAGGCCGCCTCGATGCGATCCAATACGGAAGCGGGCACATCCTCGTCGCCCAGCGGAACGCGGCGTAGGATGGTCTTGCGGGCAGTGGTGGAGTCCAAAATCGAAATCATGTCACCTCGGAAAATAAAAACTCCCGCCGGAGCGGGAGTCTGGGATTTGATACGCTGGGTGCAGATGCGCGTCTAAGCCGCCCGTCCGGGGGAGGGTGGTGAGACGTGATGATGGCGGTTGATCTGGCAGGTGCGCATATTGGGCCGTATTTTATGGAAAACGGGTATGATTGTCAAGTGCCAATTTCAGGAGAATCCATGAACGGTGAAACCGACCTCGAAACACTCTTGCAGAACATGCGCCCCGAACTCAACGCGGGCGGGTACGTTTTCTGTACACTGGCTTCACGTGAACAGGCCGCGGCGCTCGATCCGTTGTGCCTGTTCCAGGAACGGGAGGGCGTGACGGTGATCCTGCCCAGCGAGCAGGCGGACGCGTTGGGTCTGGCCTACACCCAGGCCTTTGCCTGGATCACGCTGACGGTGCATTCGTCGCTCGAAGCGGTGGGCCTGACTGCGGCCTTTTCCCGCGCGCTGACCGAGGCGGGCATCAGCTGTAACGTGGCGGCGGCGTATTATCACGATCATATTTTTGTGCCTATCGGCGACGCAGAGCGGGCGATGGATGCGCTGCGGGCGCTGGCCGCCTGAATGACGGCGCAATGCCTCAACTTGATTTCACCTGGAGGACGCATGTCGACATTTGTTGAAAAGTATGGCCCTTGGGCGCTGGTGACGGGCGCGGCGATGGGATTGGGCGCGGAGTTTGCCCGTCAACTGGCGGCGCGCGGGTTGAACCTGGCGCTGGTGGACGTGCAGGCCGAGGCGCTGACGAAGGTCTCCAAGGCGCTGTCGAAGGAATTCAACGTGGGCGTCCGTCCCATCGTGCTGGATTTGTCGCAGCCCGAGCTTCTGCGCCCTTTGCAGGCCGCGACCTACGACATGCAGGTGGGGCTGCTGGTCAACAATGCGGGGATTTCGGCCATCGGCCACTTCCTGGATGTGCCGCTCGAAAAGCACCTGTCCATTTTGACGGTCAATGCCCGCGCGCCGCTGATGCTGGCCCATCATTTTGGCGGAATGATGCGCGCCCGCAAGCGCGGCGGGATCATCTTTGTCTCATCCATGTCGGCCCTGTCTGGAACGAGTTACGTCAGCGAGTATTCGGCCACCAAGGCGCATGACCTGACCCTGGGCGAAGCCCTCTGGCAGGAACTGCGTCCCGCCAACGTGGACGTGTTGACAACCATCGTCGGAGCGACGGACACACCTGGCTGGCGGGCTGAGAATCCCAATCCTGATGCGAAGACCTGGCCGCCCGTCATGACGGCGGAAGACACCGTTCGTGAGACGCTGGAGGCACTGGGGAAGACTCCCAGCTTCGTGCCTGGCGCGCAGAATCGGCTGGCTGCGTTCCTGACCACGCGGTTGATGTCCCGCAAGTCTGCGGTGGAAACGGTGGGAAAGGAAATGGATAAGCGCTATGGGGGATCGTAGCGCGAGTGTTTAGTCGACTTGGGCCGCCACGCACGAGACGTTATCCTTCTCGCCTCTGGCCAGCGCGGATGCGATGATGCGCTTCACCTTTGCTTCAAGCGCGGAGTCGGACAACAGGGCTTCCGTAATCATGTTCACCACTTGCCGATCAGGCTGCTTGTCGGAGCCGATCAGGCCGTCTGTGCAGAGAAAGAGCGTGTCGCCTGCTGCCAGTTTTTTGATGCCAATTTCCAGTCCGCTGGTAGCGCCGACGTAGCGGGCAGAGTTGGCGAGGAATTGAGGCAGAGTGGCTTGTGTTTCGGGATTTTCAGACAGCTTGGAGATATAGCCCAGCCAACGGGGCTGGAGCGTGTTGAGCAGTTTCAGCCTTCCATCCCTCAAGAGGAACAGATACGAATCCCCGAAGTTTGACCAATATAAATATCTGCCCGTTTCTGAATCCTTGACGTGGCAGACGATCAGGGAGGTTTCTGACGTGGGCGCGTCTGGCGCGGTGGCGGCCATTTCGTACAAGGTGTTGTTGATCTGCTCGTACAAGGCGATCAGGCGCGCGCGGGTCTCGCTGCCCGTGGAGGGGCGGACGTCCGGCCCGAGCAACTCCACGGCTTTGGTGACGGCGATCTCGCTGGCTTCCTTCCCCCAATGTCCATCTGCAATGGCCAGGACGATTTCCGTGCCGCAGACGGATGCGCCCACGCAGTCCTCATTGGGCTTGGAAGTCGTGCCTACACTGGTTCCAAGGACGATGTTCTCAGATTCCAGGGCCTGGGTGAAGATCTCGTTTTTGGTGGGGTGGTCTGTGCCGAGCACGGTCACTTTTTGGTTTTTCATTCAGTGCCTCCAAAAGAAAAACATCCAAAGCTTGGAAAACTTTGGATGTGCCACATGTCGTTGCGAGCCTGCGCAGCAGGCGAAGCAACCTTAGAGTTATTGAAAACATCTGTAAATTGGGAGATTGCTTCGGGCTGTCGCCTCGCAATGACATCAATATTCCGCATACACCGAATCGACGATGCCCACGATGACCGAGATCACACAAGCATCGGGATTCTTGAGAACCTGGCGCGCGCCATTGCCTTCACGGTTGACGAGCACGGTGTCGCCGATGCCTGCCTGGGTGTTGTCGAGCGCGATGAAGTCATCTTCGGGCGCGGGGGTTTCGCCTTCCAGCGTCAACGGCTGGACGACCAGCAGGCGGCGATTCTTGTAATTTGGGTGGCTGATGGTGGTGACGATGGTGCCGACAACTTTACCGAGGATCATGGGGTCTCTCTTGCTTACCTGTCCTTCGACTGCGCTCGGCTATCGCCTCGCTCCGCTCAGGACGTAGATAACGGATTATGAAAACTGATTTCTTCCGCGCCGCAGGGTGACGTCATATTCGCCATCTGCGCGGACTTCGAGCTCGTCCACGATGCCGACCAGGGCCAGATCGATGGGGACGAATTTTGTGATGGGCATGGCCAGGGCGGCTTCGCGCGAGCGTACCATGACACACAGGTCGCCGACGCCCGCATCCACCACGTCCGCGGCGACTTGCAATGCGCCGAGCGGTTCGAGCTTCTTGTTCAGCGGTTGGACGATGAGCAGTTTCAGCCCTTCGGTGCCAGGGTATTTGATGGTGCAGACTGCGTTGCCTTTCACTCTGCCGAATAGCATTATTTCAGTCCTGTGCTGGTGAGGACGCGCCGAATGATCGTGTCGAGCAGTTGGGCGTCGATCTGATCCCCGAGGCGGGCGTTGACTGCCGCGCGGATGCGTCCCGCCAGGACAGAGTCCTTTAGCGGGTCGGCTTGCAGCGACGGGGCCTTGTCCATGACGGCGGCAGGCCTCGGGGCGGATGAACTTCCTGCGCTGGAGAGGTAGGGACGCACGGGGGCGCTGGGCGGCTGGTCGGGGGCATTCGTCAGCAGGGTCAATCCCAAACGCTGGGCTTTTTCGTAGGCCATCCCCGTCATCTGGATGTCCTCATCCACCTGCAGCGAGCGCACGCCCGATGCGAACAGGTCTTCGATATCCTTTTCGGTGTAGAACTTTTTGACCATCGTTACCTTTTAGGATTTGCGGAAGACGACTTTGCCGTCCACTTCGAGCGAGTCGATGATGGACATGATGACCGAGTCGACGGGGGTGTCTTTGGTGATGTCGGTCTGGCGCGCAGAGGAGCCCGCGGCGGTCAGCACCAGGTCGCCGATGCCCGCGTCGACGGTGTCGACTGCCACGTAGGGTTTTCCCGAGGGGGCGCCTGTTTCGTCGGTCTGGCGCAGGATGAGCAGCTTGCGGCCCGTGAGTTTTTCGTCCTTGATGGTGGAAACGGTGGTGCCGATGACTTTTGCGATCAACATGGTCTGCTCCTAGTACGCCTTCGCAGCGGCGGGTTCTTTGGCTGGGGCCTTGTCCTTGCTGGGGCCCTGGATGATCTTGACGCCTGCGCTGGCGCCGATGCGTGTGGCGCCCGCCTTGATCATGCTCGCGGCATCCTCGAAGGTGCGCACGCCGCCCGAGGCTTTGACGCCCATCTCCGGGCCGACGGTGCGGCGCATGAGTTCCACATCGTGGACGGTGGCGCCGCCGCCCGCAAAGCCCGTGGAGGTCTTGACGAAGTCCGCATCCGCCTCTTTGGAGAGCAGGCAGGCGATGGTCTTTTCCTCGTCGTCGAGCAGGGTGGTCTCGATGATGACCTTGACGATGATCCCGCGCGAATGGGCGGCTTCGACCACGCCGCGGATGTCGCGCGCCACCAGTTCGAGGTCGCGCGCCTTGAGCGCGCCGATGTTGATGACCATGTCGATCTCGGTCGCGCCGTGTTGGATGGCGGTCTGGGTCTCGAAGGCCTTGACCTCAGGGGAGGTCGCGCCGAGCGGGAAGCCGATCACGGTGCAGACCCTGGCCGAGGCGCCTTGCAGCAATTGCGCGCACAGGCTGACCCAGGTGGGGTTGACGCACACGGAAGCGAAGCCGTACTTGCGTGCTTCGAAGCACAACTGGGCGATCTCCTGCTGGGTGGCGTCGGGCTTGAGCAGGGTGTGATCGATCATGTTGGCGAAGTTGAGATCCTGCGGGATGATGCCCAGCGTGGAGGTCAGGCGCTCTGCGCCCGCGTTGACAACGTTGCCCGCGCGGTCGAAACAGGTATGCACGCAAATATTGTCCGTGCATTCGTACTCACAGCGGGCGCCCTCAGGGATGCTGGCGTTACGTTCCATCATCGCGGATAAAACTTCACGCGTGATGATCTCAACCAATTGTTCAACAACTTTTACATCGGGATTCATTTCATGCCTTCTACTTCAAGTATTGCTTCTCTACGGAAGTGATCTTATCAATGCGTTTCTGGTGACGGTCGCCGCCGAAGGGGGTGGTCAGCCAGATTTTGACGATTTGTTTGGCCAGGTTTTGTCCGATCAGGCCTGCACCCAGGGTGAGGACGTTGGTGTCGTTGTGTTCGCGGCCGTTGTTGGCCGAGGACAGGTCATAGGCCATGCCCGCGCGCACGCCAGGGACTTTGTTGGCGACGATGCAACTGCCGATGCCCGCGCCGTCGATCATGATCCCGCGCCAGGCCTTGCCCGTGCTGACCTGCTGCGCCACGGCGTGAGCGAAATCGGGATAGTCTACGGCATCCTTGCTGTTGGTGCCTATGTCGAGGAATTCATAGCCCCAGATGCGGAGTTCCACCTTGAGCATCTCCTTCAACTCGAATCCGCCATGATCCGCGCCGATGGCGACCACCTTGCCCCTTGGGGCCTCAGGGACTTTGGCGGGCGTGGGCGCTGCGGCAGGGACGGGTGCGGCCTTCGCGGGCGCGGGAGTCGGCTCCAGCACCTGGCGGACCACACGTTGCACAATTTTATGAAGTTCTGCGTCGTCGATTTGATTCATGTTTTTGCTCGGAAGGTGATTATCGTATCATTCAGGGATTGCGTCAAGTTATGTGCAAGACTTCGGAAAGATCTCCGAAGTCTACTAACACCAGACATTTTTGAATCAACAGGTGGTCTCGATACGGCGGACGAACGCCGCCTACTCGACCACCGAAGTATTCTTGGAACAAACTGTCAGGTCGTTAGAGTCACAGCTTTTCCTAGAAATGAATCTTCTCGCCTTTTTCCAACATGGCAACAAATTGTTCGATCCGCTTTGCGCGCGTCTCGGCCTTTTTGGCGGTCTGGATGCGAAACAGGAACGAATAGCGGCTGGAACTGTTGAGCGTGGCATAGAAGGCCCTGGCTTTTGGGTTCGCATCCAATGCAGCCTGGAAATCGTCGGGCATGGCGATCGTCTTTTGAGAATCATAGGCCTGTTCCCAGCGACCATCCAGCTTGGCGGTTTCGACGGTTTTGAGACCTGCGGGCTGCATTTGTCCGCTGGCGATCAGCCTTTCGACCTTCTCCACGTTGATCTTTGACCAGATGCTCTTCGCTCCGCGCGGCGTGAACTTTTGCAGCCAGAACTGGCCATCGAAACTCTTCTTCAGGCCGTCGATCCAGCCATAGCACAGGGCGGATTCGACCGCCTGTTCATACGTCACAGACGGGATGCCCGAGTCCTTTTTGGCGAGTTTCAGCCAGAGGCCTGTGGGTTGAGCGTGATTTTGTATCAGCCACTCGGTCCACTCAGTCTGGGACGCAAAGCTCAGGATGGGGAGTTCAGGCGATTTGACCATGTTTTGTCAGACAACATTATAAGCGATTGACACTCCTCTGCTGGAACCTGCAATGCATGCACTGAGCACAGCCGAAGTGTAATACTTGGCGATCTGATTGCCGTTCGTGGCCTCGAAATGCGCGCCTGTATCATGGATAGGAAATCGCCTTAATCTCTCCATAGCCAGACCATGGTTGAATGTTATTTATTTCATTCTCAACCGCATTGATCGCCAGTTCAACACCATAGCTGCACGAGAATTTAGTAAAAAGGTAGGAATTTATGTCACCACTTGAAAAATACTGCGCAGCTCTGATTGGCATATCGGGAAGAATATAGCTTATATCTTCTTGTCGAGGAGAAATTTCGAAAGCCATTCCCAAAGCAGGATAATACACATCAAGAAAGTAATAGTCTTTATTTATGACCGCTCGAAAGTATTGAGGCGGACCATAGTAGTCGACAATTTGTTCCAAAGTGATCTCAGGTGGCATTGACCACTGAATGAAAGTAAGTGTCTCACTTTCTAAATAAAAGTCTGCCATGTAATGTCGCTCACTATCAATGATTCTTTTCCAAACACATTTTGATTCATAAGGATGGTTTTTTCTAAAAGGCCATCCAATATCCCCGAGTGAACTTATGAATGAGTCCACCTCTACATTGTTTGACTTTCCAGGTATCAAATTTTGCCAACAGGGTGGTTTGCACGAGGATGTGCTAAATAATCCAGAATCGATTTTAGAGCCATCGTCAGCAGCGGCTTGAGTTACCAAAGAAGAGTTTGATTCTTTAGCTGTGCAAGAAGCCGCAATAAGAAGCGTAACCATCACAATTATGAACAGCGATCGTTGTTTCATTATCTTCCTCCATGCAGCGATTTTGTCTGACGAAATTATAAGTGATTGACAATCCCTTCTACAAAGCAGTAGTTTATTCTATCTGCAACTCAGAATCAATCATTACATCCATCTCACCAAAGCCATGCCATTCTTGAATGAAATTTTCAATATCTGATTGCGCGCTGAGAATCGCATCCGTTTCATCCACAGGACAGGGATACCTGCTTTGGTAATAGCTCAACAAATCACCAGGTTCAAAATAGTGGATGGTGTCCACCACCATATCGGCCTCGACCTTGCCACTGATCTTCTCCTGGCCGGGTAAGTTTTTGAGAATATCACCTTCGCTCATGCCAAGGTCTTTTTCCTGGTCGGTGAAGATTTCAAAAGCCACCCCTTTGTGTGGGTAATATATCTCAAGAGTATAGAAACTATAATCGATTCCAATATACAAATGGGCCTTGAAGTATTCAGGGTCTCCGAAGAAATTTACGATTTCTCCGAGCCGTGTTTCATCTGGGCGGAATGATTGAATAAATGTGAGATTATTATCTACCACATATAGATCCACTATTCCTATCCCAGCTTCAGCCAGACGCATTGATTTGCAGCCAGTGTTATATTCACCAGTGAGTCTTGCTGACCACTCGGCTTTAGGCAAAGCGAGAAGGAAATCATCAACATCTTGGGACGTGGATTGTCCTGGCATGAGATCATGCCAGCAAGGTGCTTTACAGCCCTCCTTGTTGAACAGACCAAAGTCGATTGGCTCGTCAGTAACGGGCGTGTCTGTTATCGCTAGTTCTGGTGGTATGAGGGATGGAAACCTGAAAGGCTGTTCGCCAGAAGTGGGAGTGATTGTTATCGCCAGAACGGCGATTATCACTGGGGTAACCAACATTAGAATAATTGCCCATTTATTTTGTAAAAACCATTTCATACGCTGCCTCCTGTTTAATGCTGTCACGATTTCGACCCACCTAATTATAGTCTTGTTGATTGAAGGATGAATTTCTGCGTGCTATACTCTCCGCAAGGAAACCAACTCATGACCCTTAAATTGAATCACCCAACCCCCGAAGAATACGCCTCGTTTTACGCGGATTACGTCCAGCGCGCCATCGCCAGGGAAGATGTAGTGGCGGCCCTGCCTCAACAGATCGACGAGATCTGCGCTGCGCTCGGCAGCCTGACCGACACTCAGACCCTTTACAAGTTTGGCTCCGCGGAATGGTCGATCAAGGAAGTGCTCGGCCATTTGAATGACGTGGAGCGAGTCTTCTCGTATCGACTGCTGCGCATTGCTCGCGCTGACCCAACTCCGCTGCCTGGCTTCGAGCAGGAGGACTACATCCGCGCGGCAGGATATGACAACGTCCCGTTGGCTGAGCTGTTGAATGAATTTGAATTGTTGCGCCGCGCCAACATCCTGATGGTCTCCCACCTGGATGACGAAGCCCTGTCCCGCCTCGGCACCGCCAGCGGAGCGACCGTCAGCGCCCGCGCGTTGATCTACATGCTGGTCGGCCACGTCGAGCATCACATGGCCTGCATCCACGAGAAGTATTTGCCTGGAGTCTAGTCCCGTCATTGCGAGCCGCTGAAAGCGGCGAAGCAATCTCGTACTTTGAATTAACAAATAACATGAGATTGCTTCGTCGGGCTACGCCCTCCTCGCAATGACATTTATAATAATTTCAACTCACCTGTCACCTCGTCGATCTTCGCGTCCTCGGCGGGGCCGATGCCCAGGCAGGTGACCGTCCCTTCGGGGACAGCCGTCCGCCCTGCGTCTTCGATCAGGCAGACGGGCAGGCCTAGGGTGGCGGCTTTCTGTTCGAGTTCGCGCAGCGCCGTTTCATCCTCGCCTTTAAGCACCACCTTGGGCATACCTTCTTCCAACCAGGCCATCTGATCGCGAGGTTCCGTTTCGAGAAAGGCTGCCACCGAGGCGTGCGCCACCTGCGCCGCCAGTTTTCCGCGCGGCAGTTTCAAGACTTCATTGACAACGATGACTTGTTTCATAATGTTGGGATTATACAGGAGTTCAAATGTTTGAGCATCGCAAGGAAGAGTTGTTGCCCCAAAGACAATTTATCAGGCGCGTTGTAAACTATTCGCTGCTTTCGATTGGCACAATCACAATCTCGCTTTTGATCGGCATCCTGGGCTATCATTTCCTCGAAGGCTTGTCCTGGATCGACTCGCTGGTCAACGCTTCCATGCTGTTGGGCGGCATGGGGCCCGTCAACCAACTTCACACCACGGCGGGCAAGATCTTTGCCTCCTTCTACGCCTTGTTCTCGGGCATGGTGCTGCTGGTTGCGGTCAGCATTTTGATTGCGCCCATCTTCCATCGCTTCCTGCATCACTTCCATCTGGAAATAGGAGACGATTAACCTCGCCGACTCCTCATGATATACTCGCGCCGATGCCCACTTCGCGAAAATTCCTGCCCATCCTCCTCAGCGCTGCGGCGATCTTTTACATAATTTTTATCGCGCGCACCGCCTTTGACATCCATGGTCAGCGGGCCTTCACCCTGGTGGACGATGCCATGATCTCGATGCGCTACGCGCGCAACCTGGCGCAGGGGCAGGGCTTGGTCTGGAACGTCGGCGAAGCGCCCATCCAGGGTTTCACCAATCTGGGCTGGACGCTCATCCTCGCGTTTTTTCATCTCGTCCCATTTTCGCCTTTGTACATTTCGCTGGCCGTGATGATCCTCGCGGCCTTCATTTTGCTCGCGAATACTTTTATCGTGTATCGGATTGTCGAAGCTCTCGATCCGTCCGCCCAGTTTGCCCCGCTGATCGCGGCTACCATCACCGCCTTCTACTTTCCGCTCGTCTTCTGGTCACTGCGCGGATTGGAAGTCGGCGCCCTGACCCTGACCGTCAGCCTGGGGATTCTCCTGACCCTCAAAACCCTCCGTGGCCCTCAGCCTGCCTCCGTTTTCTGGCTGACTCTCATCCTCGGTCTGGCCCTGCTCATCCGCATGGACGCGGCCCTGCCTGTAGGGATTTTGGTTCTTTACCTGGCCAGTCGGAATCCGCGCAAGGCCATTCTCCCTGCAATCGTTTCGATTCTTGTGCTGGCCGCCATTCTCCTCTTTCAAAAATCCTATTTCGGCGACTTCCTGCCCAATACCTACTACCTCAAAGTCAACGGCGTGACCGCTTGGGAGCGGATCCGCGTGGGACTGCTGGCGCTGAACAACTACGCCGCGCGCGATTTTCTCATGCCGCTGATGTTCGGTTTGCTGGGGATGGCGCTCTTCAAAGACCTGCGCACCCGCGAAGCGCTGGCCCTGCTGCTACTCTTCTTCGCCCAGGTTGCCTACTCGGTCTGGGTGGGCGGGGACTATGCCGAGGAATTGGTCGACTCGGCCAATCGCTTCATCACGCAAGGCATGCCTGCGTTGTTCATCTTATTTGCCCTCGTCATGGAGAGATTTTTACATCATCCTTTCGCCTTATGGGAGATCGCCAGGGCGAGGGCGTTCCTGGCCTTCGCCATCGGACTCGGCGCCCTGCTCATCGTCAGCGGCGAACCCTGGGCCACGTGGACTCTGTCCAACGCGCCCATGCTGCGGACGGACATCCAGCGTGCGAAACTGGGGTTGCATATCCAGCAATCCACCGACGCGGATGCGGTCATTGCCGTACACGCCGCGGGACAGATTCCCTACTTCTCCGAGCGCACCACCATCGACCTGTTGGGCAAGAGTGACGTGTATATCGCCAAAGGCCCGCCCGCCACGGACTTTGTCCCAGGCCACAACAAATGGAATTACGCCTACAGCATCCTGGAATTGAAACCCGACGTGATCGCGGATAACTTCAACAAGTTGGCCGCATTCATGGACGACCACCCCGAGTATGTGCGCCTGCCCAATGGGATCTATGTCCGCGCCGATACAACGAAGGTGGATGTCAAAAAGCTGGGGGCGGATTACAAGGATTGATGAGAGCGGTGGAATGCAAATCCACCGCGAGCAAGGGCAAGTTTATGGACTTGCCATACGCTGTTGAACTGGGTATCTGGAGAAACCTCATGGAAGCAAAATTTTTGCCACTGGCTGAAAAAGTCCGCGCCTTCGAAGAAAGATTTACGCCGTCCATGAAGGAATACGGCAGTTCTGAGATGTATTTCGATTTCGAGAATAAATGCAGTTTTTACCCGACCGCGGCGCAATTGCGTGAGTGTATGGATGCGTATGCCGCGATGATCGCTCTGGCCGCCTCCCTGACGCAGACTCGCGAGGATTCCGACGAATGCACGGGCTGGCTTTTGAATAGCAGCGAGCTGCTTCTGGGCTATTTGGGGCGCTCCCATCCTCTCAGCATCGCAGCCTGCAAGCCAGCCGCCCAGGTCATTGCCGTGGCGGCAAAGCAGTTGCTGACCCTTGCAGAGGACCCGTTCCTCGATCAGAACGGGAGGTTGATCTCGCTAGGCCATTTGCTGGCTGAACAGGCGGGAATTGAGTTCTCTTACGAATACGAGGATTCCGAGCCTGAAGAGGATATTTGGTAAAGTAGTAAGGTAACAAAAAAGCCTCCGAGCATACACTCGGAGGCTTTTCCTTTTCTTTCTGTTAAGCGGGAGTCTGCGCGGCTGCAGCCTTGGCGACCACATCCTCGAGCATCTTGGTGCTCAGGGACTTGGGACGCTCGATGGGCGCACCAAGGGCGCGCGCCCAGACGTAGTTGGCGGTCACGCCCAGGGCGCGGCCGATGCCGAACAGCACGGTGTAGAAGTCGAAGTCACGCACGCCGTAGTAGTATTGCAGCGTGCCGGAGATCGCGTCCACGTTCGGGGCGGGATTCTTGGCCTTGCCCTGTTCCTTGAGCACGATCGGCACCACGTCGAAGACCATGTCGGCCAGGCGGACGAGGTCGTCATCGGGGAAGCGCTTCTTGGCGAAGTCCAGCTGCGCGGTATAGCGCGGATCGGGCACGCGCAGGACGGCATGTCCGTAGCCAGGGATGACCTTGCCGCTGTTGAGCGTGTCCCAGGCGAACTTGTACAGCTCGTCGCGGGTGGGGACGCCGCCGAACTGCTTGTGGACATCCAGCAGCCAGCCGAGGCATTCCTGGTTGGCGAGACCATGCAAAGGTCCAGCCAGGCCGTTGAGCGAGGCGGAGAAGGACAGGTACGGGTCCGAGAGGGCGGAGCCGACCAGGTGCATGGTGTGGGCCGAGACGTTGCCCGACTCATGGTCGCTGTGCAGGATGAAGTACAGGCGCGCCAGTTCGGCATAGCCCTTCTTGTCCTCGACCTTGAGCATGCGGGCGAAATTCGCGCCGTAATCCAGCTTGGGGTTGTATTTCGGCTTTTTGGCCTCGCCGAAGTATTTCATGCGATAAATGAAGGCCGCGATGACGGGCAGCTTGGCGGTCAGGTCCATGCTGTCTTCGAGGGCGGGGATCCAGTATTGATCCTTCTTCATGCCCTCGTGGTACATGCGCGCAAAGGCCGAATTGTTCTGCAGGGCCAGCACGGCCTGCGAGAACAGCGTCATCGGGTGGGTTTCCTTCGGCATCGACTTGATCATCTTGTAGACGTAATCGGGCACGTCGGCGCGCCTGGCCCACTCGGCTTCCACTTCGAGGGCCTGGTCGCGGGTCGGCACGTCGCCGATCATGAGCAGGTAGAACAGGCCGCCCACCAGCGGCATCTTGTTGCCGCGTCCCTTGGGCAGGGCCTTGAGCAGTTCGGGGATGGACATGCCGCGGAAACGGATGCCCTCCGCGGGGTCCACGAAGGAGACATCGGTCAGCAGGGACTTGATGTCGCGCATGCCGCCCACGATCTGTCCGACCGTGACGTGGTCGACCACAACATCGGCATGTTCCTTGCTGAGGGATTTAATGCGATCACGCCAGGCGGGCAATTTGGCTTCGATTTTCTCTTGCAGAATCATAGGACCTCCTCGAAAAAAATAAGAACACGGCCTGTGGATTGGGTTCAGGCCGTGTTCAAGTCAGATTAGAAAGTGACCAGCTTGCGCAGGGCGTCGTGGGTATCCTTGACCGATACCGCAGACTTCTCGAAGGCTGCCTTCTCATCGGCATCCAGGCTGTATTCGATGATCTTCTCGACACCGTTGGCGCCCAGCATGACGGGCACGCCGAAGTACATGTCGTTCAGGCCGTACTCGCCCTGCATGAGGGCCGCGCACGGGACGATCAGGTGCTTGTCCTTGAGGATGGCGTCGGCCATCTGCACCACAGCCATGGAGGGCGCATAGTAGGCTGAACCGGTCTTGAGCAGGTTGACGATCTCGCCGCCGCCCTTGCGGGTGCGGTTGACGATGGCTTCGAGGCGTTCCGCGGGCAGGTACTCGCGCAGCGGGATGCCGGCGATGTTCGAGTGGCGGGTGAGGGGAACCATTTCGTCGCCGTGGCCGCCGAGCACATAGCAGTTGATGTTCTCGACGCTGACGCCCGTCTCCAGCGCCACGAAGGCGCTCATGCGGGCCGCATCCAGGACGCCCGCCTGGCCGATCACGCGGTTCGCGGGCAGGCCGGTGACCTTCATGGCCAGGTAGGCCATGGTGTCGAGCGGATTGGTCAACACGATGTAGATGGCGTTCGGGGAATACTTGAGGGTTTCGGTGGCCGCCTTGCGCACGATGTCGGCATTGGCGGTCAACAGGTCGTCGCGGCTCATGCCGGGTTTGCGCGGCAGGCCGGCGGTGATGACGATGATGTCCGAGCCCTGGGTGGCTTCGTAGGAGTTGGTGCCGACGATCTTCACATCCTTGCGGATGATCGGCATGGCCTCCAGCAGGTCGAGGCCCTTACCCTGCGGCATGCCCTCGACCACATCCACAAGCACCAGGTCGGCCAACTCACGTTCGGCGAGCCAGTGGGCGGCGGTCGAGCCCGTCATGCCAGCGCCGATGATCGAAATCTTTTTCATGGTTCCTCCAATTTAGCGATGTTTTTCAATTTTATCCGAAAGTGGGGTGTCCTCAAAGTTCAATTTGTCACGTATTGGCCTGACAAATCGACAATTTTTGGACAAAAAACAGGATTTTGACCGCCGATTTGGCGTCAAAACCCTGTTTGAGGGGCTTGGTCTAGTACCACTGCCAGATGAAGTTGTAGCGCAATTTGCTAAATTGCGCCTGGCAAATTGGCAATTTGCCCTACATCTTTAACTTGTCGAGATACTAGTTCGCTTCCAATTCCTCGAGATAGCGTGTGGCCTGGATGGCGGCCGCCGCTCCCATGCCTGCCGAGGTGACCACCTGGCGGAAATGTGGATCGGCCACTTCGCCTGCCGCGAATACGCCATGGACGCTGGTCTCCATTTTTTCGTTGACTTTGATGAAGCCCAGTTCGCTCATCGCAAGCTGGCCCTGGAAGATCTGCGTGTTGGGCGTGTGGCCGATGAAGATGAAGATGCCGTCGGTCGGGAAGCTGCTTTCCTCGCCCGTCTTGACATTCTTCAACTTGAGCGCTTCCACCTTTTCCCTGCCGACCACCTCGGTGACGACGGTGTTCAGGATAAACTTGATCTTCTCGTGTTCCTTCGCGCGTTTCTGTAAAATCGCGCCCGCGCGGAATTCCTCGCGGCGGTGGATGATGGTGACCTCGGAGGCGTAGCGGGTCAGGAACAGGCCCTCCTCCAGCGCTGAGTCGCCGCCGCCCACCACGACCACCTGCTTGTCCTTGAAGAACCAGCCGTCGCAGGTGGCGCAGTAGGAGACGCCGCGCCCCGTCAATTCCTTCTCGCCCGGGACTTTCAGTTCCACGGAGCTGGCGCCGGTCGAGACGATGACGACATCGGCCGTGTATTCGCCGTTGTCGGTGGTGACCTTGAACGGGCGCTGGCTGAAGTCGACGGCGTTGGCCAGGTCGAATTCCGTCACCGCGCCGAAGTGCTCGGCCTGCTTCTGGAACAACTCGCCCAGCTGCGCCCCGCCCACGCCCTCGGGAAAGCCGGGGTAGTTCTCGATGCTGTAGGTCAGGGCGGCCTGGCCGCCCAACTGCATGCCGGTCAGCACCACGGGCTGCAGCTCGGCGCGCGCCGCATAAAGGGCCGCCGAATAACCCGCGGGGCCTGATCCCAGCACCAGGACTTTGACGTGTTTTGCTTCACCAGTATTGCTCGAAGGGGTGGATATGCTTCCCAAATTGAACATGTTGCCTCACCAGTTTTGATTTTGCAATGATTTGACGCTGCCTGCGGCAATGGACTTACCGCCGCATTGTATCAGATGCGCCGGGCGGGGAAAAGTTGCAGGGCAGGTCCGCGCTGAGCGGAGGGACGGCGCTCCCCCGTCCCGCAGTCGCAGCGCAGATTGGAACAGCCTTGCGAAGGTTATGGCGCAGCGATGGGCTGCTTTGAAAAGGTGGCTTTCCTGTTCATGTTGCCTGGCGTTGGATTCCAAACCTTCGCAAGGGTACGAGAAAAGGCTGGTTTCTGGCAGGGAGTCGGGGATTGCTTCGCCGCAGGGAACGCGGCTCGCAATGACGGGGCTGAGCCTTCGCGCTGAGCGGAGGGACGCCGCTCCTCCGTCCCGCAGTCGAAGCGCAGATTGGAACAGCCTTGCTCCGTCCTCCGCTCAGGACGAGGTATCGGGAAACTGTCAACAAAAGTCAACTTTTTCAACAACATTTCTCCTATACTCTGGCAATCAAATCACCGAAACAGGAGAGAGTCATGTTCCAGTATCCGCTTACGTTCAGTTTTTCCGCCTTTGCCGTGTCGCCGACCATCCAGGTCAAGGATGCGGCCGGGCGGGTGGTCTTTACCGCCGCGAAGAAGTTGATGTCCGCGAAGGACGAGATCAGCCTCAATGTCTCGGGCGGGACCTTCAAGGTCATCAGCCAGGAGAACCGCATCACCGACATTCCCAGCAACTGGGACATCATCACGCCCGACGGCCAGACCATCGGCGTGATCGACGACGACTTCGTCACTGCGCTGGATGGGATGAAGTTCGCCAACAACCCCGCCCTGAGCGACTTCCTGGCGGGGAGCGCCCACCGCAGCCTGGGCCTGCGCGCCGCCCCGATGTACTGGATCAAGGACCCCTCGGGCATCCAGTTGGGCTTCATCGCCCCCGACCAGAAATCCCTGGCCATCGAGCAGATTCCGCTTTACCAGTTCACCCGTCAACTGCCCTTTGCCTCGCGCCTGATCGCGCCCTTTTACGTCATCCAGTTGGGCGGCAAGCTGGTGATGAAGCTCAGGAAGGAGCGCACCTTCTTCGTGGACACGTACACCCTGCAAGCCGTGGAACCCTTCACCGAAGCGGACGAAAAGCTGCTCGTCCCCAGCGTGGTGCTGACCATCGTCTACGAGCGCCAGCGCCTGAAGGATCTGTACGAGTAGGTATCGCGGTTCATTCCGAGGTGCGCCGCGCCGAAGAATTTCATTTTATACCGGCGGCTCTGACTCAGCGCGAATATCTGAACCAAAAAGCCTCTCGAATTTTCGAGAGGCTTTGCTGATACATCGATTGGACTTATTTCTTGTTCTTCTGATTCTCCGCGATACGCACGGCCACTTTTTGAACCAGGGTGGTCAGGCCGCTGGCGGGATTGATCAGGGTGTTGATGGCAATTTCCGCCACATCCGGGACGAGTCCCGCCACGTTCTTGACGATCTCCTCCACACCGGCCTCGTCGTCCGTGTCGGTCTTGCCCTCCAGGGATTTCAGGTTCTCCAGCAATTTGGCCTTGTCTTCTGACTCGGGCAATTGCGAGACCATCTGGTACAGGCTGGCCAGCGTGTGGGCGGCGGCTGCGGCCTGCGCTTCAGCCGTCTCAGCCGGGGCAGGGACCTCCGCGGCGGCGGGGACGGCGGCGGGAGCTTCCGCCACGGGCGCAGGCGCAGGGGCGGGAACGGCCTGAACTTCCGCAAGCGGGGCTGGCGCATCGGGCACGGGAGCTGGCGCCGCCAGCGGGACCGCCTGCGCCTCCACCACGGGGACAGCGGCGGGCGCGGGCGCAGCCTGGACTTCGGCCACGGGCGCCGCCTGCGGAGTGACGGTCGTGGTGACTTGCACCTGCACCGCGGGCGCGGAGGCTTCGACCGGCGCGGCGGGCGCAGGGGCCGCAGTCTGGGCGGCCGTCTCCGCGGCGCGCTGTTCGAGGACGGCCTCGCGCGTCAGACCCGCTTCGAGAAATTCATTGCAAAAACGGCACTTCTTCGCCGTGGCCTTGATCATCTCCCCGCAGAATGGGCATGGAATATCAGCAGCAACCATGGAGATCCTCCACCAGTCCTTGAAAATTTCGGACATTATACATTAGATTGACATCGACCAAGCTGATGCCCTGCCTTACAAGTACCGAACATGCGTCCAATGGAAGCCATAGTCTGTAATCATTTATGTCTCGTGCTTTATCGGCGTGATCCTGGTCATGTTCGCGGGGACCTGGTTCATCCAATCACTGGCCGGGCGGATTTGTTTTCGATGGCCGCTTCTTCGCGTTTTCAGCGCTTCGCCATTTCACAGAAACCAAAGAGGGAGAATTTGCGTACATACTCGTGACGATTGGCACAAAAGGCTTTCAACGATACCTTGAGAAACGAGCATGATAAACATTTCTGACCGCAGCTCCCATTTGAAGCCAGGCAGTTCGGAAGCAAACCCAAGGCTGGCCGCTGAAATTACCCGCTCCGCGAGTGCGCAAACCTATTACACCATCCGCTTTCTTGTGGATCGTAACCTGAGGGAGGATGCCTATCGGGCCTACGGCTATTTCCGCTGGCTGGACGATCAACTCGATCAAAATAGAATGGAAAAGCGCGACCGCCTCCTTTTTGTGGAGAGGCAGCAGTCGCTGGTCGAGCAGTGTTATCGCGGCGAGTGGCCGCAGCACCCCTCAGACGAGGAATCCCTGCTGGTGGAATTGGTCCGCTCCGAGCGGGGAAAACGAAGCGGCCTGCAGTCCTACATCCGCAATATGATGGCGGTTATGTCGTTCGACGCCGAGCGCCGTGGACGGTTGATCTCCGAAGCGGAGCTGGCCCAATACACCCATTCCCTGGCCGCCGCAGTGACGGAGGCCATGCACCATTTCATCGGCCACCGCTGCAAGTCGCCGCAGGGCCAAACGCGCTACCTGGCGGTCACCGCCGCTCACATCACGCACATGCTGCGCGATACTTTGGAGGATGTCGAGGCGGGCTATTTCAACATTCCCCGCGAGGTGGTCGAAGCTCATCGGATCGACCCGCGCGATGTGCATAGTGAACCCTATCGAAACTGGATCAGGAGCCGCGTCGGACTCGCGCGGGCCTGTTTCAAATCGGGACAGGATTATCTGGCCCAGGTTCAAAATCCGCGTTGCCGCATGGCGGGCTTCGCCTACGCCTCCCGCTTCGAGACGGTGCTCTCGGCCATCGAGCGGGACGATTATCATCTGCGGCCCGAATATCCAGAGTGCAAGAGTCTGACATCTGCCATGGGAATGGGCTGGTCGGCGATCTTGCAGGCTTTCAGCCTGCGCCGCCCTGACAGGCTGCTGCATGTTCAATCCACCAGGTAAAAAATGAAAACTCCTTCGATCATTGTCATTGGCGCTGGCATCGGCGGGATCTCCGCAGCGGCGCGCCTTGCCCAGCGCGGACTGCACGTCACCGTGCTGGAAAAGAATGCACGCCCGGGCGGACGCTGTGACCGCATCAGCCGCGACGGGCATCACTTCGACACGGGGCCGACCCTGCTGGTCATGCCCCTGCTGTACGACGCGGAGTTTGCCGCGCTGGGAGCCTCGGCCCGTGAGATGCTCGACCTTCAGCGGGTCGACCCGACCTATCATCTGGTCTTCGATGACGGCAGCGGACTGGCGCTCACCTCCGATCTCATTGCGATGCGCGAGCAGTTGGAGGCCATCGAGCCGCACAGTTATCATGGCTTCCTGCGTTATCTGGAAGAGGGTCACCGCCACTACCATCTGGGCACCGAGCGGCTGGTCAACCGCGACTTCCGCAAAGCCTCCGATTTTTTTACGCTCGCCAACCTTCCGCTGGTGTTCCAGTTGAAGCCGCTGGTCGGACATTATCACAACATGTCGAGCTACTTTAACAATCCGCGCTTGAAGGCGGCTTTCAGTTTCCAGGACGTCTACATGGGACTGAGCCCGTTCGAGGCCCCAGCCACCTTTTCGATGATGCCCTACACGGAACTGGCCCACGGCGTCTGGTATCCCAAAGGCGGGATGTATCGCGTGGTCGAGGCGCTGATGGAAATCGCCCGGGCCGCAGGCGTGGAATTCATCTTCGAGGCCAGCGTGAAGCAGATCGAGGTGGACGGGCTGCGCACGCGCGGCGTGATCCTCGACGACGGTCAGCGCCTCGAAGCGGATGCGGTCCTGGCCAATGCCGACCTGCCCTACGTCTACCGCGATCTATTGCCGCAGGACGGCATGACCGCGAAGCTGGAGCGCAAGCGTTTTTCCTGTTCGGTGGTCAGCTTCTTCTGGGGTGTGGACAAGACCTATTCCACGCTGGGGCCGCACACGCTGTTTCTGGCGGACGATTACCGCGAGAATTTCAAGAGCATCATCGATGACCTGACGATCCCGCAAAATCCCAGCCTGTACGTCCATGCGCCTGCGCGGCTGGAGGCGTCCATGGCCCCGGTGGGGGAGGATACCCTGACCGCCATTGTGCCCGTCGGACACATGAGCCAAAACGGGGAACAGGACTGGGCGTCGATCCGTGACCGGGCGCGGCAGGAGGTGTTCCGCCGCCTGCGCACGCTGGGTGTCACCGACCTGGAGGAACACATCAAGTTCGAAATGAACTTTACGCCGCTGTCGTGGCGCAAACGCTACAACCTGATGAAGGGTTCCACGCACGGACTTTGCCACAACCTGACCCAGCTTGGATATTTCCGCCCGTCCAACCGCCATGCGCGCTATCACAACCTGTACTTCACCGGCGCGAGCACGCGCCCCGGCACGGGACTCCCGACTGCCCTGGTCTCCGGGCGGCTGGCAGCGGAGCGGATTTTGGATGATCTTGGAATGGGCGCTGCCTTGTAGTAGAAGTATTGACTCATGAAACGAACTCGCCGCCGAGCGGAACCTCGTCCCAGAGGGACGAGGTTTTTTTAATTGGCTCCTTCGACTGAAAAGGATGAGAGTAAAATGGATTCAATACCCTGCCCCTGCCCGAAAAGGTGGATACCATGGCACGCGACTCGCATCCAAAATTTGACCCACAGCAACACCACCGCAGATCGATCCGCGTCAAGGGATATGATTACACCGAGCCGGGCGCGTATTTCGTGACCATCGTCACGTATCGGCGCGATCCCTTGTTTGGGAAAATCGAAAATGGCATCATGCTGTTGAATGATTTCGGCAAAATTGCGGACGAATGTTGGCGCGCCATCCCCGAACATTTCCCAACCGTGGAATTGGGCGTGCATATGATTATGCCGAATCATGTGCATGGGGTGATTGGGATACGTGCGGATGTATCAATATCCAATGGTATCGTGGCGCAACACGTAGGGGCGACGGATGCGGATAATGATATGGATTTAACGCGTAGGGGCGCGATATATCGCGCCCCTACGGACAATGTCGAACAATTTGGCAAACCAATCAAAGGGTCATTGCCAACCATTGTTCGCACGTATAAGGCTGCCGTGACCCGCATCATCGCCCGCGAACACAACGCGACAGGCATCTGGCAGCGCAATTATTATGAAAGAATCATCCGCAACGCGGACGAGGCGAATCGCATCCATTTGTACATCGAAGCCAACCCCGCCCAATGGGACGATGACGACGAGAATCCATCAAACAATCGGGGGTAAAATTCATTCAACGATCACCCCCTCTGCCCTATCGGGCATCTCCCCCCAAGGGGGGAGAAAGGCGCACCCTTATGCCACAATTAAAACCAGTACAGAAAATAATTTATCCAGCTTCTTGTCACAAACGCACCAGCCCTTCCCCCTTTAGGGGGAAGTTGGAAGGGGGTTTTTAACATGGCAAAAGACAAAGCCTATCAACAAGCCGAACAAAAAATCGGACAAGCCCTGCAATCGGGCGCAACGGAACTTGACCTAAATGGAATGGGTCTTACCGAATTGCCGCCAGAACTTTGGAAACTCAAAAATCTCAAGGTTCTGAAATTGGGCTATGAATACGAAGGGGAAAAGAATCAACTCAAAGAAATCCCCAAGGAGATTGGACAACTCACGCAGTTGACATCCCTGAATCTCTCCAACAACCAACTGACCACCCTACCACCCTCGCTGGGACAACTCACGCAGTTGACATCCCTGAATCTCTCCAACAACCAACTGACGACCCTACCAGACTCGCTGGGACAATTCACACAGTTGACATCCCTGAATCTCTCCAGCAACAAACTGACCACCCTGCCAGACTCGCTGGGACAACTCACGCAGTTGACGAAACTGGATCTCTCCGAAAACCAACTGACCGCCCTGCCAGACTCACTCGGACAACTTACGAAACTAAAAGAATTGCAACTCTGGCGAAATGAAATTACGATTCTTCCAGAAAGCATTGGAGATTTAAAGTCACTTGAAAAATTACGTTTCCCTGTTAACAAAATTCGGAATATCCCAGAATCATTTAGAAATCTAAAAAACTTGCAGTATCTATCTATCGGGCATATAGCACCAGAAGGGGGAAACCCTATAAAGCAACTACCCGAACTTGTACGTCAGTTACAGAATCTTGACAAATTGGAACTTTATGATTGTGACATCTCATCACTTCCCGATTGGATTAGTGAATTATCAAAACTGGAGTACATCTTTTTAGGAAAGAATCGCTTAACATCTCTTCCTGCTTCCCTTACCCAACTTGAGTTTTTAAAAGAACTCGAACTCGATGACAATCCCCTCAACCCCGCCCTGCAAAGCGCATACGAACAAGGTCTGGATTCAGTCAAAGCCTACCTCCGCAGTCTCGAAAACGCCGAGCCGCTCTACGAAGCCAAACTCGTGCTCGTCGGCGAAGGCAACGTCGGCAAGACCACCCTGCTCAAAGCCTTGAAAGGCAAGGCAGGCGCAGCCCCGCAGGAACACGAACCCACCACGCACGGCGTCGAAATTGACATTCACGGTCTGCGCCTGCCGCACCCTGCCCAGGACGGAGTCGAGATCCAACTCAACGCCTGGGATTTCGGCGGGCAGGACGTCTACCGCGTCACGCACCAGTTCTTCTTCAGCCGCCGTTCGCTCTACCTGCTGGTCTGGGAGCCGCGCCGCGGCGTCCAGCAGGGTCAGGTCGAAGAC
>JACRBN010000012.1 GCA_016213105.1 Chloroflexota bacterium | reverse complement strand
GGTCAATTCGGACGGACGTTGTGCGGAAAGTGCGGGGTAACGGTTAATCCCCACGGGTGGTGGGACAATTTTGTGGGGTGTAGTCCCCTTTGTTGTCGTAACCGGTTCATCCCCACGTGTGTGGGGACAATGCCGGTTTCTCCCGCTCATGGCGCTGTTGCAGCGGTTCATCCCCACGTGTGTGGGGACAATTTGCTCGACTTCCTCGAATAGCTCGGCAAACGGCGGTTCATCCCCACGTGTGTGGGGACAATTTCGGCTTTCGCTTGTACAGCATCCGCCTCGGCGGTTCATCCCCACGTGTGTGGGGACAATTGACACGGCTTACGCCGCGATGTTAGGCGTACCGGTTCATCCCCACGTGTGTGGGGACAATTCGGGGCAGGGCGGAGGGGGGAGGGGCTTTCACGGTTCATCCCCACGTGTGTGGGGACAATCCGTCCGCTGCACGCTTTGTTAGGTGGCTCAACGGTTCATCCCCACGTGTGTGGGGACAATGACCATAGTACTACTTTTCCCCCTTGCACAATCGGTTCATCCCCACGTGTGTGGGGACAATTCCTGGCAAGGCCGCCGGCGCGTCCCTGACCCACGGTTCATCCCCACGTGTGTGGGGACAATGCGCGACGGCGACATCCTGCCGAGCAAGCACGACGGTTCATCCCCACGTGTGTGGGGACAATGTGCGGCATCTCGATGATCATCGGGCGCACCACCGGTTCATCCCCACGTGTGTGGGGACAATATGATGGCAAACTGCACACCGTTGGCCTTGGCCGGTTCATCCCCACGTGTGTGGGGACAATTACAGGAGCCGACACGGACGCCTGCGCCAACACGGTTCATCCCCACGTGTGTGGGGACAATGTCTTTGAGCCGTTCAGTGGTTCAGGCACAACCGGTTCATCCCCACGTGTGTGGGGACAATGCTAAATTTTGGTCATCCTGCCTATTTTACGGCTTTTTGTCCATATCTGGGGGTGTGTCGATCTCCTCATCCACGTTCTCTCCAGGCGCAAGGGGTATTCGTATCAATTGCAGGCCCTCCAACTCTACAATTTGACGGCTGGTCTCGCCGCTCATGCGCATTGCAAAATGCTGCTCGTTATTCATCGACCAAAGTTGTACGACCCCGCCGGCTCCACGGGCATTGCAGCATTTTTCCCATAACCGTTCGCGCACCATTGCATTGACGTGGCCCACAAAGACACCGCTGCGAGGTTCAATCAGCCAGCGGGTCAATTCTCCGCGCAGGCGCAGGGGGACTTTTTCGAGCAGCATCACAATCATGGCTCATCGCCTCCGGCAGAATCATCATCCCACAACGGCCCGGGCAGGGCGGGGTCATGATCGTAATCATCCCCGCTGCCTACATCCTGCGGATCGACCTGAAGCAGATTGTCGATGTCCGGCAGGATACGCTCCAACAGTTTTGTTTCGCGGAACTTTTCGCGGCAGGCGGCACGGATGCGCGTCTCGACCTTCTCCTTGGATTCCGCCACCAATTTGAAGGCAAGCGGAATGGTGACCTCGGCTTTGTACAGGTCGGCGACATCGTACACAAAAGAGAGCTGCTTGCCGGTATGGATAAATCCCAGAGCGGGGGAGTAGCCACCGGAAACAATGGCGGCATGGCACAGGCTGTTGAGCAGCGCATTGGCCGCCGAAAGCGCGCGGTTGATCGGATCGCTGTTGTCCCAACTTCCCCGGTCATAGCTGCGGCCATGCCAGGGAACACCGTGCTTCCTGCTGGACTGGTAGTACACACTTCGAACGCGCGCGCCCTCCATGCCGCGGATTTGCTCCAGGGTCAGGCCGGGATCGAGGGTCTCGGGGAAGCGCATCTGGTACATGCGCCGCACCACATCCAGCCGTTTTTGCGGGTCGCAGGACATTTCCGCCTGTCGCAGGGTGTGGAACGAACGGCGCGTTTCCCCGCCGCCCTGGGCGTAGAACTTTGTGCCCTCTTCGCCGACCCAAACCACGGAACAGCCATTATCGGCCAGCGTGCGAATGGCGGCATGGGTGATGCGCGTCCCCGGGCCAAGCATCAACACCGACAGGGCCGCCACGGGAATCATGACGCGGCCTTCGTCTTCGCGGATGTATTCGATGGCGTGATCCTTCTGGTTGAGTACCGCATGTTCCACGTACAGGTAGCTCAAACTATCCCTCAATTTGGGGAGTTCATGTAAATCTTGCATGGTATTCATCCTTTCCGAAACAAATATTCGATTGTTAAGGTGCGGATGGAGACTGAGCTTGCCAGGGGTGTCTTCCGTGTCTCCGACGGAACATCCCCGGGCAAACTCCCAGTACGTTTTGTACTACCCGCGCACAGGAGCCACGGAGAGCAGGCCGAAACCCAAGCCCTTGGCGCTGCCAATGCCCGCGTAAATCGTTTCAGCAAGTTGCGCCGGGTTTTTCACCTGCAAAATGCCGTCGAACTGGATGGAGAGAAAGCGCATACGCTTTTCATCTTCTTTTTCGGTGAACAGCTTGCCGCGCGCGGTCTGTTCATTGACAATATTGACCGATACCAGCGAGACGCCGGCCGCCTCGAATTTCCGTTCCAGCCATTTATATTGGTCGGCTTCCCGGACAAGCCCCACGCGCCGCCCCTGCTTTTTACCTTCGCGGTCTTTTTTGACCGTTGGGTTGGCGCGTAATCGAAAAGCCAGGGTTTGGCCTTCGCCGAGGCGCAAATCCAGTTCCTTGAAGGACGGGTTCTCCACATCCAGGGGCAGATCCTGATCCCCGAGCAGGTAGCCGCTCTTTTCCCGCGCAAGAAACTCCCAGTCGGGCTTTTGTTGGGATTGCACCAGCAGGGTGGGGATGCGTGTGCGCGGGTGGACATCCACGCGGAAGAGGATGCCCAAAGTCTCGTTTTGCTTATAGTTTGCCTCAGGGAAGGCTCTGCAGACCGTGCGGTGCATTTCATACGGGTCGGCCAGTTCGTTCCGCACCTGCCGCGAACGCGGGTTGAGAATGAGTCGCGAGAGATACATCAGTCTGCCTCCTGAATGGGGTGGGGGACATTGTAAAACGTGACCGAGACGCGGCGGGGGGCAAAACGGCGACGTTCACGTGAGAACGATAGCGGCTGGTCGCTGCGGACAATGGGACCATTATTGTCTTCCAGCACGATACGCATGGTTTCTTTTTCCGACGGGCACAGGCTGGGATAATTTTTCAAAGCCTGTTCGAGCGTCTCGCCTTTGCGCAAACCATCTTCGAGCGGGATCGGATCCCCTGGAACAAAGGCTTTGCGCCCTAGGAATAAGGCCCAGACGGGGTTTTCCAGTGCGGCTTGTATGTGTTCCAGCAAGGCCAGGTCTTCGCTTTCCAAGCCGACCAGAAAGACAGAATTGGCCAGGTAGTAGCGGTTGGAAAGTTCCGTATCCTTGGTTTTGCCATTTGCCATGCGCACGTTCTTTGCGGTGTGATAATCCACCCGCAACAAGCCTTCCCGGTCAACACGCACGCCCATGCGCAGGACTGTCAGGGGCTGCAAGCCCGCGTCATCTTCTCGGTCGATGCCCAAGGCCGCGCACAGCAGGCCCAACACGCCGCTTTTGGATGGTTCCAGGCCAGTATCGCGCACGGTAAAACGGCTTTGCGTGCCCCAGGACTGCATGGGCGCGCTCAAGCGAATAAGGAGTGTGTTCATGGGCTACTCCAACGAGCCGAGCAGTTTACCCAACCAGCCTTCCATGTTTTCTTCCCCATCGAGCGAAAGTTCAGCGGATGTCATGCCGTTGCCGCCATAAACCTTGTTCAACTTCGCCCAATACGCGTTCAATTTTTCAATGGAGGCAGCCATCAAACCGCCGTCACGCCCGGGCTTGACTGGTGTTTCAAAGGCATTCGCCAGTGACCAGGATTGTCCATCCTTGCGAACCACGCCGAGCATGAAATCGGGCGGGTTCTGCGCGGCGAAACTGTTCTGCTTGCCAGAGGGGATCGCCAGCGCCGCCGCGCGCAAAAAGCCTTCGACGGTTTTGCGGGCGAGTTCCCTGTCGCCAAGATTCTTGACGAGCAAGTCCCAGTCGATGCGGGCATAGCGGTAGAAACAAGCGCTGTTGAATGCAGTGACGCCCATCATGCCTGCACCGGCTTCGTCATCCCGGGTCAGGTCATCTACTGCCGTGTAGAAATCCATATCCATGTTGACACGATGGGTGGAGATGGCGTGGGCAACCTGGCAGGCGGCGTCGATGTTAAGCTCGGGTTTTTCCGCCAACATACGCCCAAACAACGCAATATCAGGGGCGCTGGTGCGGTCTTTCAACTCCTTGAAGAGTTCTTTTGCCAAGGCATCCATCTCCGGGCTTTTGCCTTCCTTGAGATTTTTGGTAACTTCTTTCCAGTTTTCAGTGAGCGATTTCACCGCCAAATCGACCTCAGTTTTGCTCAGGTACAACAAAACGCTGGTATGCCCTTTCTTTTCTTCCAGCTTGCTGTATTGAACAGCAAAGGCGTTTGCTACTTCCTTTGCTTCCTCTTCCTTTTTGCCTCCTTTAACAAGAGCCTCTACAAGAAGCCGCGTCATCCAGCGCGTGCGAACGGCAGGTTCGACTTCCGTAACCCTGGCAAAGACAGGATGGAGGCGAATGGCGCGTTTCACCGCCTGCGAGGAAATCCGCGCGCGGCGCACGCCGCCAAATTCGGTATCCTTCGGGTTGCCCGTGTCGTCACGGTTGAGGTTGGAAGGGGCAAAGTTCTGCAAGATATGAAGTTCGATGAACATGGTCTATTCTCCTTTTTCTTCTGATTGGTGATCGGATTTTGGAAGTTGGCGTCCACCCCAGAAGGAGCGCGCCCATTTTTTCTGCACATATCGGTCTTCGCGCCCCCAGCCTTGCAGGTCGCGGAGTAATTCGTCCCAGTGAAGCGGGACGTCTTTGGATTTCAAGAAACTGACGGTTTGCCGCAAATATTCGGGCAGATCATCGGGATGCGCGGCTAGCAGGGCGGTGAAGCGACGTTCCAGCGCGTCCGAGCCGGCCTCGGTGCGGGTGGCGGCCATGTGTTTTCCCATGTCTCCAAGATCGGTCGATTTGGGGTGCAGGGCAAACAAAGCCGCCACCAGGTAGAATGCGGTTTCCTTGTAGCGTGCGTCCCCGCGGAGAAATGGTTCGACATAGCGATACATATCCGCCACTGTGCCTGGCGGCTGTCCGAGTCCGCGCCGCAGGGATGCCAACGCGCCGCGCTCCTGTCCCTCTGCCAATTTTTGCAGGTAACGGATAAACGGGTGGGGTTCTTGCTGATTCATGCTGCTGCCTCCTGTTGGATTTGATTCTCTTGAAATAGTTTTTTGAGTTCGACGGCCAGCACGCCGCGCGCTTTCACAGCGGCTTTGAGCGCGTGTGCGCTTTCGCCCGCCATACCTTCGGCGCTTGCCAGCGCATCCCATACGGTTTGTCTGAGAATTTCATACCAGCGGTCAAGGGCGGCTTCGGGATAGACGGGCAGGGCCTGGAGGAATTCATAGAAGGGGATTTCCATTTTGCCCCAAAAGAAACGCTCCGCACCCCAATGACGAAATAGTTTCTTTCCGTCTTCTTTGGTCAATTTGTTAATATCCTTCCAGGCTTTCCCATCAGAGTTCGGGGAAACAATCAACACTGCCAGTTGATTCCCTGCACTCCATAAAGCTCGGCTTGTATTCTCGGCAACTGTCAATGCCAATGCGAGCTTTCCAACCGACAAATCATCCTGTAGGTACTTCAGCGGGAGCGGGAATGTTTCGTGCCGATAAAAATCGATCTTTGCCTGGTCATTGGACATTCCCAATGCCATGAACCTGTAGGTTTGGTGCTTTTGAATTGCTTCATCCTCTGCAAGTTCGGCCAACCAGGCAAAAGCATGGGGCGGGCGGGCAACTGCCGCATTGCGAACATTGAATAGTGTTGCGCTATCGCGCCAGAGAGACCGATCCTCGGAATACCGATGAAAGAGATAGCCTCTCTTTTCGTCGATGCGATAATGTTTCATCGGATCAAGTACGTCGGCTTTTAATTTCAAGCCCTGCGAAATTTTCATTGCTTTGACGATGGGATGAACAGGGTTCTCTTCAGGGATTAAAGAAACGCGACGGTTTTGCCAGGTTAGAAAATCCAGATAACCTAGTGGCTGCTCCCGTTGGGGTTTGAAAGGATCTTCGGCTTCCCAGGCAGGGACATCATCGTGTGTATTTGCCATCACCTGATTATCTGGATATTTGAACAGGTTTAGCATCAACGTGTGGAAAAGAGTCTCGTCTTCCGTCAAGAAAACAACGCCGCGTCCCCAGGGCGCATCGCTTGATTCCCTGGGGGCCATTCCCCAGCCCCCGGCGATGCTCATGGTTTGCATGACCATTAAAGTTCGCGCCGCTTTGGATGGGGACAAAACGATGCTTTGTCCATCGACTGCATGGCTGAACAAGGTTGCATTTGTGCCGGAAGCGACATCTGGCATAACGTCATTGGAGGATTTGTCTCTTCCGTCATGATTGCCCTGCACTTGATAGAATGGGCGCTCTTTGTCGAACAGGTCGAAACGGGAGCGCCACTTCTCGAAATATTCATCGAAGCGGTTGATATCGAATTGTCCCGCCCGCCAAAGCGCCGTCCATTCTTTTTTGGTCTTGGGACCGCGCAGGACACTGTGAATGACCGCCAGCAGCAGGCGGTAAAGCGAGGCGGTTTCCAGCGGGGAATCGCCCTGTACACCGCGCAGCTCATGCGCGTTTGCCAGGGTTTCCCGCAGGCCTAGTTCCTCCGTGCGCCCGTCTTTTGTGGCGCAGGGAATCCAGGGTTGGTCGATCAAATTGAACGAATAGGTCATTGCTCCTCCTTTTGAAGTGTGAGACCTATATTACGGTCTAAGTTAATGGTATGCCTTTCGCCTTCGAGCACAAATCGCCCGTTTTCAAAAATGACTGGGATTGTGAATTTCAAAGCGGCGACCTCCTTCCATGCGGGTTCGGATTTACCCATGAAGAAATTGACAACCATGCGATTTTGCACGTTGACATTTTGCCTAAGCAGTTGTTTGGTTAACTCCTTGTCGGGTTTGGCAGAAAGGTCAAGCGGAGTCGCGCCTTCGGGGTCAAGACAAACCACGCCGTTGACGCGGTGCAGGCAGATGAGCGAGACGCCAGTATCGGCGCTGCGGGTCATGGCGCGGAAGGCGCGATGGACGGTCGGATCATCTTCTTCCAACTGATTATTCCGCTGGCTGAGTAAATCTTCCTTGTTCGGTTCATAAATCAGGCAGGTATCAGCCTTGAATATCTCGCTTCTTTCATTCTTGGCCGCTTTTTGAATGGCATCTTCCATTTCCTTGCGCAAGGCTTCATCGGGAATTTCGACTTCGCCGCCATATACCGACTCGATGAGCGCAGTTGTCTCTTCCGGCAAGCGCAGGGCAGTTTTACCTTTCAACGCCAGCCAGGTTTTGAGCATGATCGAACGCTCGTACACGTATTCATCATCCCCAAAGTGCGGAATATCCTTTGCTTGCGGGAAGGCAACCAGCAGGGTGGGGGAGTTCACATTTTCGGGCCGGGTCGCGTCATTCTGGCCGTGACGATGCAGGCGTCCCGCGCGCTGGATGAGCAGGTCAATGGGGGCGAGGTCAGAGACCATATAATCGAAATCCAGGTCGAGGCTTTGTTCGATGACCTGGGTAGCCACCACAATGGATTTATGGGGGCGATTCGGATTATGCCCGCCGTCTTTGCCTTTTCCAAACTTGTTGAGAATCGATGTTTCGATTTCTTCACGCCAGGCAAATGGGAAGCGGGCGTGGAACAGGATTAGATCCTCGTCTGGCACCAGTTTAGCCGCCTGTATTTCCTTGTATAGCTCCTGCGCGCGTTTGACACGGTTGCAGATCACAGCCGCGCAGCCGCCATGTTGCAGGGCGGTTCGTACATGCTCGATGATGTCCTGCGGTTGGGTATCGCATGGTTCCAACACAATAGTGCGAGACAACGGCGTATCAAGGGCAATACTTTTTATTCCCGTTCCACTGGCGATGGTCAGGCGCGGATATTGGGTGGATGGTAAGTTCACCGTTTCTTCGCCAAGATAAGCGGCGGTCAAGTCATGGCGTGTTTCTTCAGGCAGGGTCGCAGAGAGTAATACCACCGAAGCGCCAATCTGCTTGAGCCAGGCCAACAGGCGCTTGAACAACTCCGACATATAGGTGTCATAGGCATGGACTTCATCGAAGACAACCACCTTGTTTTGCAGGCCGAACATCCGCACGAAGAAGTGGCGGGTTTGCAAGACGCTCATCAGGGCTTGGTCGATCGTTCCCACACCGAAGGGCGCGAGCAGGGTCCGTTTGCGGGGAAGGAACCAAGTCTCGGCACGAATTCCACCCAGCGAGTCGGACTTATCGTCGTCGTAGATATTTTCAGTTTGCGCCGCGTCTTGCAGCAGTGCGCCGCCGTGAACCAGGTGCAGATTGAGGGATTCCTCCGGGTATCGTTGTCGCAGGAATTTTGTCACACGGTCGTACATTTGATTACTGGTGGCCTGGGTCGGCATGGCAATGTACATGCCGTTTCCACGTTGGGCTTGAAGCCAAGTATCCGCCGCATAAAGTGCTGCTTCCGTCTTACCTGATCCCGTCGGCGATTCGAGAATCAGCAAGGCAGGCAGAGATGTTTTCATTACTTCGCTCACAATTCTTTGCTGAACCGAATTGGGCGTAGTGATGAACGGGAACATTTCCTTGAAGGTCAATGTTGTTCCATCTGCCTGCCAGCCGAACCATCCCAATTCGGTCAAGGCTTTTTCCGCACTCGATGCGGCGCGGGAGGCATATTCTCCCAGCGGAAGGTTGACATTTTTCTCATAAGGAAAATACTCGGTCATCGAGCCGATCCAATCGGCTACGCTGGTAAAGCCCGAAAATAGGGTCAGAAAGGTATTGAGTTCCTTATCGTCTTCTGGAAGGTCAAATCCCGCCCTGGGATTGAAAATATTCAACATGGCTTGCGTGAGACCTGTGCGGGCCGTGTCCCATTCTGCGCTGCCCGTGTTATCTGTATGCGCCGCCTGCCAATCCACAGGGCGAATCCATGCTCCATGATGCCCACCCACGGCCTGGGCCAAAACCCTTGCCGTGGGCTTCGAAACGTTCAATTCGCTTTGCAACAATTCCCTGAGCGCACCCGCGCTGATTACGCCATGAGCCACGGAATTGGGAGGCCTCATTCTCGGAAAGGTAAAGCCTGCCCTGGCGACTTCCTGCGCAACCGACGCGACTTTAATTTGAAAATCGGGTGAAGCCTTGCCAACATCATGCAGGCTGATGAGAAAAGCCAACGTTCGGCCTGCGGTTCCTTCATCACAGTCAAGCCATCGGCAAAACTGGCGTTGGGATTCTGAGTCAAGCGCCTTGTTCCACATCGCCAAAGCTACCTGCCCGACATCAATTAAGTGATATACAAGGCGATGTACTTTGTTCTGGTCTTTTCTGTCCGTCTTTGCCCACAGAGTCGAAAATGGCTTTATTTCTGGCGTTATCACTTTGTATTGGGTTGCCAAATCCCTCACGTGTTGAGTGATTTCCTCTCGCAATTCCTTCGGCTCCAGCACCTCGCAATCCGCGCCCCAGCCACGGATCCAAGGCTTGAGATCAAGCGTATCCGCCACCTGAATCTCCCACAACAAGGAACCTGGCGTTTCAAGGTCTTCACGTGTTTGTTGAGAGGGATGCCAGCGGGTTTCCAGAACACGGGATTTGACCTTCTCATTGAACCGCAAGACCACCCGCACAGTCTCCTTGCCCGTAATGACACTCCACGCATTGCGCAAGACTTCCAACCCTGGAAAATCGGGGGGGATGGAGTAATCATCCTTAACCATGCGTGCAGACTCGATACGCTCCAGTTTATAGGCTCGCATGGCGTTAACGATGGAACTATAACCAATCAGGTAGGTGGAGAAGCCTATGGGAGAAGGCTCCAGAAGATAGGTTGAAAAGGTGGTTTGAAAGCCCTTGTCCCAGTTGAGAGGCCGATAAGTGATCTCGACCTTCTTACGGTAAATATAACCCCGCACAATTTCTCGAAAGATTGGCTGGTAATTATCCTGCACAGGGCGCTGCGCCAGTTCCCGGGCGGCCTGCTCTATCTCATCGCCCACGCCGGCATCCGCCTTGAGAACACTGGCCAGTTTCAACAAGGCGGTTTCGGCGGGTTCGTTACGCTTATCCTGTTGTTTGACGAGCAGCCGCGCACCCAGGTACAGGGTCACTGCTTCTTCAGGCGAGAGGTCGAAGGAACGCAGGCGCGATTCGCGCAACACCAGCGGGAACCAGTAGACCCCATCTTTGAAGGCTTTGCCCTGTTCCTCCAGCTCACGCAGATAGTTGTTCGCTGTGCGGCGTTCGAGGTTGACTTCCTGTGCAATTTCGGCCTCATTGAGGCCGCGCGGGTTGCGGGATAAGATCAGGTAGATCCGATCCAGCCTGTCCTTTTTGGTTGTGTCATCGATCCGTGCCATATACAGCTCCTTACCCTAAGTGTATCGACCAGTTGGAAAATTACGAAGACCCAATTTCTGCTATTTTGAAAACCACGAGCGCCCCTCACGCTCTGCCTTGTCTTCCTCTTTTAGATTTCGGAGATAATTATTGACTGTCCGCCTTTGCCAGCCCAATTCCTGCGAGATCTCGGATTCCCGAGCGCCAAATCGCAACCGTTTGAGCAGGCGGTATAGCATGTTTTCCTTCTCTTTCCGTTCACCTTGTTGCAGCTTTGCCATCGTTTGCCTCTTGAAAGTAGTTTGATACTTTCAGGATAACGACGGCTTGGAAATTATTTTTCCAGATGCTTAGCTTTGCTAAAGTTCTTTTCTCCACCACATAATGAGGTTACACATATCCCGACATGCACGCATAAATCTTTAACAGTTTACCTGCTTGTTCCTGAACGATATTATAGATGTTTTCGAGCTTTTTGTCTTCGGTTTTGCGCGCCATGTAAGCCCTCCATAAGGTTGAATTTCTTAAACTATACGGGAGGCATGTTGCAGGTATTGCAACATAAAACGATGAACTTGATCATAACAGTATCCTGTTTTGACCAATAAATAGCCATGCTCCCTTTGCCAGTTATGTGCTCAAAATCTCAAAGATTCGTGAGGTAAAAATAGAAGTGGATAAGGCAGTCAGTCCAGAAAGATTTTTAGAAAAATCTTGTATTGGTAATTTAGATATTTGCTTTTATGCTAATTTAATTGAACTATAACGGCTACATTGATGAATTACGGATAATTTCTATTAAATCCTCCTTTGCCTGCTCCCAATCCAACCACTCCTGCCCTGCCCTCTTTAGAATTAACATATCAGGAAGAAATTCATCAAACTTGTGAATGCGCAACATAGCCAAGGGTATTGTCTTGACAATGTCCTCCATCTCATAATCAGAATCTGCAACCTCCTGCAATCTAGCTAAAAACTGTTCTCTGGTTTCAGACGGCTCAGATTTCTCCACCAGCATGACCCACGGGAACATCATCATGGGGAATTCCGCGTTCAATCCACACGCCTGGAACCAATATTGAAGGGTCCGCGCTGAACGAGTACCCGTCCAGGGAAAAATCGCCCACTTATCAGAAAGTTCAAAGATCCGTTTTTGGCCCATTCCCCATTCCTGACACAGTCTACGTGCATCCTCCAATGCCTTCTTCCCATTTGCATCCAGGTAAGCAAAGGATTTGTCCGACAACAAGATCTCGCGGACCCGCTGAGCAATTCGTGGATGCATCTCGGGGATCCCCGTTCCAAGGAACATCACATCGCGAGCCTCTTTTGCCGGCTCCACCAGCACCTGCTGCTTATCCTCAAAAATCTCCTTGACCTCCCACAATCTGCCCACCAGCAGGAGACAGGCACCAGACTGCAGATCTGGGCGAGGAGAAATCCTGCCAAGAACGCGCTCTTTGTAGAAAACGTCCCATTCTGGTGGAGTGGAAAACACCGCGTAGAAATCCTTCGACCGTACCACCTTCTCACCAGCCAGGCCGAGGATAACTTCACCTGTCTCCAACTGTTCAATATGATCGATGGATCCCAGATGCTTGAGCAGGTCCGCATAATCCTGGGGAGAAACTCCTGGAAATACATTCGAGGCCAAAAAGTGTTCCACCAGGTCCCTGGGTAAGCTACCATGGATTTCTACAAGCCTTGAAAGCATCTGATGGTACAGCACATTATAGGGAACCGTTCTTTCAAAGGGCGGCTCAAGCCAGCCTTCCAGGAACAAATCCACAATCGCCAATGCCTTCAACAGGGAGAAAGAAAGCCTTTTATAGAAATCATCCCCTGCCTCGGGCTGTGCATCCGAGGTATAGATCTGCATCATACGACTAGCATCCTGCCGGCGTCCGGTCCTCCCCAGACGCTGCACAAACGACATCACGGTATGCGTGCTGTCCACCTGCACTGCCAGGTCCAATTGACCGATATCAATCCCCAGTTCCAATGTGTTGGTACAGACCACAGAGGCGGGGCGATCCTCATCCCGCATTCTAGTTTCAGCATCCTCCCGTATCTCCTTGCTGATGGAACCATGATGAGGCAGGAAGTGCTCAGGCAGGCGTTCGCGGCTGCTTCGGCGGTTCAATTGTGCCGTCAAAACTTCCACATTTCCGCGGCTGTTACAAAAGATCAACGTTCTTCTGTTCTTGGTGAGTGCATACAGATCGTCGATCAACTCCGTGGGAATATCCTCCCTGGCAAGAGGAAAATGCAGATGGCTCAGACGGGTGGAAGGCAGGGAAACGGGAGGATTGATGACCTGCACCCTGGAGGGGGCCTGAGGATTAAGCCATTTTCTGGCGGATTCCAGGTCACCCACCGTCGCAGACAGACCAATCCGCCTGGGACGCGCAGTCTTTGCATATTTCTCGATCCGCTGTAATTGGCTTCTCAGCTGCACCCCGCGGTCGGACTCCATAAAAGAATGTACTTCATCCACTACGATGAACTGTAACCCGCCAAACAGGCGGTGCAAATGGTTGGTCTTATTGATAAAAAGGCTTTCAATGGACTCTGGCGTGATCTGTAACACCCCGCCAGGGTTCTTGATCAGGTCGGATTTTTGCGCACTTCCCACATCGCCATGCCAGCGATGAATGGGGACCTCACCTGCTTCGCACAGCAGATCCAGACGGCGGAACTGGTCATTGATCAGTGCCTTAAGGGGACCAATATACAGCGCTCGGACAGAGCCGACAGGCTCATTGGAGATTACACTAAGGATGGGAAGAAAGGCTGCCTCGGTTTTGCCGCTAGCCGTACCCGTTGTGATCAATACATCATTATCACCATCAAAGATCGCATCAATCGCCTGTGCCTGCAGGACGCGCAACTCCTGCCAGCCCAGTCGATACACGAACTCCTGTACGAATGGGGCAAGTCGATCGAAAGCGTTTGACGTGGACATATTAGTTTACTTTGAAGTCGCTGAAGCGATTTAATGGATCATCGTTCTCAGGAGCAGCCGTCTCCTCAGAAACAGCTTCCTTGGGGGCTGGCAGACCCATGACGATCTCCTGCCAGGTCTTCTGGGGATATTGAATCAGCAAATTCAACAAGTTGACAAACTCACGCACCAATTCACGCGGCGTGGTGAACTCCCTGGCACCCATCCTGCGCAGGGTTTCCTCCATATAAGCCTGGATATCCTGATCCGTCATGTTTAAAGAAGTGGTCGGCTGACTCTGGTGTATCTCACGGATCTTCTGGAGCAAAACAAAGATCTCCTCGGCCGTGAGAGAGGAAAGACGGATGACCGGGCCGGTGAAATCCTGCAGCCCCTCTCCCAGGAAACGATTGGCAGCCAGGCGGGAGCGCAAAGCCTCGTAGCTAAAGAGCCCGCGGCGTTGATCTTCCAGGAACTCAGGAGTCCCACCAATCAGAAAACTGATATTGGAAGCCTTGCCCTGCAGGCAGTCATTGACGATGGACAGAATGACTTCGTAATTGTTATTACGAGAGATGCTGTTGGTGATCTTGTATAAATAGACACCCTCATCCAGACAGACCAACAGACCCGCATATCCGATCTTCTGAAAAAAGACCGCCAAGACCTTGAGGTAATCATAATAATTATCACTATCGATGATCGAACGAACTTTCAATGAATTGAAGGCCTCGGTCTTGGTCGAGAATTCCCCGCGCAGCCAGCGGATGGCGTTGGACTTCAATTCTTCGTTGTTGCTCAAATATCCCTGATAATAGGCAGCCAGAATGTTCCCGAAGTCATAACCGTGGACCAGACCCTGCATTTCATTCAGGGTAGTAATGATGCGGGCCTTTACCTGCGCCACGAACTCGGGTGAATTGGGATCAAGATTCCCTTCTCCTGCCACCGCGGCCTGAATGCTGGACAGCCATTTTTCGATAATGGTCGGCAGAGCATTTCCATCCGGGCGGGTCTGGGTTGAGAGATTTTTCATCAATTCGCGGTAGGTGGCAATGGCTTCATCGCCCGAACCGAACAGACGCCGTTCAGGAGAGAAATCAGCGTCGGCTACAACAAACTTGCTCTCCAGGGCATAGGTGCGCATCAGCTGTAACAGGAAACTTTTCCCACTGCCAAAGCGTCCAACCACAAAACGAACGGTCGCGCCGCCCTCCCGATTGTGATCCAGGTCGCTTTTAAGAGCGGCGATCTCGGGCAGACGGCCAACAGAAATGTGGCGCAAGCCGGTGCGGGGCACAACGCCCGCGCTCAGGGAGTTCAGGATCGTTTTGGCTTCGCGTTTCGTGATCAACATGATTAGTTCACCTCAATCCCAAGATATTGTCGTAACACAGGCAGGTATTCCTCTTCCACCAGCCAGCTGCCGCCATCGAAATAAAAAGGCAGCTGAGTTAGATGATCCTGCGCCTTCTCATTCAGGGAGTCCATGACGGCATTTCCCATCGCATTATGAGCCCGGGCAATGGAGTCAAGCACAGCTTCTCCGATCTGCCCGCTTTGCCCGAGCATTCTTGTGACTTCCGCTTCCACAGGTTCTAGAACATCCAGGAACTGTGTCCAGGGATCCAGCGGATTATTCGCTTCGGCATCGAGTCTTTCTGGTGTATCAGGTGGAGTTTCCTGTACTACGACTTCCAGTTCATCCATGAAATCCTCTGCCAGGCTGATGGTGGAGGATAACTCGTATACCATTTTATCGCCGAGTACAGTCATGGACTTCTTGTTGATCGATTCCAGGAGGACGGGAAGTCGTTCCGCTTCGACTGCCAGGGAGGCTTGAATCTGCGAAGCAGTACTCCATTCATTATTTAACAAACCTGCCAGCACCTGGCGTTCCAAGAGATCAAGACCCTTCCAGAGTATGCGCACCTCGGCAAGATCTGTCAACAATTCCCTTTCCACGACGGTCTGGCTGGGGTCAAGCATTTCGCTGACTACACGGCTCTCCTGATGCAGAGAAGCCACCCTTTCCAGATCCAGGGAGATTTTAACAGGCTCGGGCTGTTTCGGTTCAGATACAGCTGGCAGAAAGGCCTGATCCAGCTCCGTAGTCAGGGCGACGGGCAGTTCAATACCAGACAAGCGTGCCGAAAATTTCTGCTGCCTGCGCAGAATGTTTTCGGCATACTTCATGATGGAGGTAATATGATTGGCCAGCGGAGCACAGATGGCGTAATCACGCCCCGTGGCCAGACGGGTAAAACGGGGGTATGAAAATCCGATCAGTGCGGAAATGAAAACGGGCTTTTCATAAGGATGAACCTGGTCTGAAACGAACTTGTCCAGCAGGGATTTGCCCGTGGTTCTGAGGTAGTGAGCATTCGCCACATTGATGGCTTTTACATAGGCTTGGTCCACCAAATGATCGGCGTTGTACTTCTGGTAAAACTTGTTTCGAGGCTGGTAATTAGAGAGGAGCGACCAGACTTTATACGGAAGTGCCTCTAAACCATTAGTGCGAATCGCCTTTTCGACAAGCGTATTGATCACAGGATCGGGAATGGCCAAGCCATCTATCTTTAGGATGTTCTCCCACCACTCCAGTGCCTGTCCCCCACCGACTTTCACAGCCAGTAGGTCGCCGCCCCAGTCTGGCAGGTATCGGTCCAGATTGGGATATTTCTCGCGATAGGCCAGCCAGAGTTTATAAAGCAGGAATGCAGCCTGAATGGAATCCGGGGTTTCTACAAGATTTAATATTTCATAAACATGCAAAAATATGTAACTCAGATCTGTGGGTGGGGATTGACCCTGACGGACCAGTGCTCTCCAGTAAAAGTACCATCGCTGTTGGGCACCAGTCATATCGCCATAGGTAGGCCAGTAACACTTAAAAGGCACATGATTCGCAAATGTTTCGCTTCTGTTCCTGTTTTTTTGCGCCTCTTTTACAAAACTGATCCCCCGGTTTTCATAGGTAATGGCAACACCACGGGAAGGCGTCTGCCTTTGTTCCTTGGGAGGGGATACATTCACAAACCTGTCTGTTTCCACTATCTTTTGGGGAGCAGGCGTGGCCTTTTTTTTCGGGGCCGGCCTCACATTCTGATTTATTTTGGTTGGAAAAAATATGGAATTAATCAGGTTATCTAGCATTTGAAACGGCCAGAGCACCAAAGAAACCAGACAGCAACCTGAATTGTTTTTTTTTCGTTTTTTAGGCATAAAGGCTACCGCTCCCTGTTTGTTGGAAATTTGGACTTTCAGAGGATAGCTGAAATACCCTCAACTCAATTGACCTGAACCAGATCGATCCTTCGGTAATCATCCAGAAAATGTAGAAAAACTGAGGAAATTAACCTTAGACATTATAACGATTTATTTCATCACCCATATATGGTGGTATATGCCATTTTCTTGTTCAACAGACCACCATATATAGAAACAGAAATTAAAGTGTGACAATGTCTTTGACGAGAGTGAACCGCCTTTTCTCGGGATACTTGAAGGTATACGGCCGGATCGTATATTGTGTATGATGTCGCTGCGAATTATATCCGTCTTGAAATCAATCCCATACCTTTTGGCAGGATCATTCTCCACCCAATTAGCAGCCTACCACCCTCCCCTACTCCAGAACCGACAACTCCCCAAATCCCCGCCAATTTCCCAGCACCACAGCCACCCCCTCCGGTAGTTGGACACAGGCCCAGCGCGCGAATTCATGCACCCAGGGCGTGCTGAGCTGGTTGTACAAGCCGCACTCTGGTTGTGTTGCAGAACTCCCTGGCTTGCTAAAATAATTGTCGGCGAATACACTTTTTCCGACACCGTCGGCCTTGGGTTGTAGATATGCTCTGTTCATCACATCCATCTGGATTCCACCCGTGCTGTGGATGCCCTGATATTTTCCTGTACAAATACATCTTACATTGTGAGGTAAATCAAAGGCGCTCCTGATCTCAGGAGCGCCTTTGATTTCATCTCAGGGAATTATGGCAAATTGAAGGCTGCCACTAGGAAGACTGCCATCTGAGCGCGGGTGACAGTTCCTTTTGGACAATACTTTCCTCCGCCACATCCCCCCGTGATGCCCTCAGCGGCTAATTGCTCGATCCAGGATGCGGCCCAGTAATCGGCAGGCACATCCGCGAAAACACCGCTTGCGGCAGGCGGAGTGTAGGTATTGCCATGCTTTGTACGCAGGAGGAAGATCGCCATCTGTTCCCGTGTGACAGGGGAATTGGGACAATAATTGTTATTGCCACAACCACCTGTGATACCCTCTGCAGCCAGTTGTTCGATCCACATCCCGAACATATGGTCGGCTGGAACGTCAAGGAAGATCGCACCCGTCGCGTCGGAAGGAACGTAATCCGATCCGTACATACCTTTGAGCAGGAAGACGGCCATTTGAGCGCGGGTGACACTGGACTCAGGGCAGTACGTCAACGGGGCAAGTGCACACCCGCCAGTGGTTTTGGATAAATACAGGCGTTCGACAAAGGTGTTGGCCCAATGGTCAAATGGAACATCCGCGAATATCGGATAAGGATATTCGTAGGATCCCATGTCACAATGCGCGCCCAGCGGACGAGTGACGCCGCGCTGGTCGGTTGCTGCGCAGGTGGCATCGTCTCCGGCGTTGATGGCCGCTGAGCCGGGCAGGAGTGGGATGGTCTGCGTAAATCCGCCATAATCGCCAAGCGTACCGAGCATGGGGTCGGCGGTTACGATATTCGTGCATGTGATTCCCGCCGGGCATCCGTCCTGTATCACACTGTCGCTCACTTCGGGGGAATTGGTGTCATCGTTGTTATAAATCTGCGCTCCGTTAATACCGGCCGTATTGCCCCAGAAAATCGCATTGTAAATTTGTGGATTGTTATTGGACAGACTGAATATCCCGCCGCCATAGGTACTCGCCGTGTTCCCTATGAACGTAACGTTTATCAGCACAGAAGTACTTGCATCCTCATACATCCCTCCGCCCCCGGCGTCCCCGTTGTTTCCAGTGAAAGTAACATTGGTCAGCGTTGGGCTGCTGTTCACATTGTACATCCCGCCGCCCCGATGCGATGGGTTTCCTGAAAAAGTAACATTGGTGAGTATCGGGCTGCTGGAACTGTTGCTCATCCCGGCGCCTCCCAGAGTGCTCACGTTGTTAATAAAGGTGACATCCACCAGGATGGGATTGCCATATTCGTTGCTCATGCCCCCGCCATAGTGATTTGCATAATTACCAGAGAAAATCACGTTTGTCAGAGTTGGATTGCCATTGCTGTTCAACATCCCGCCAGCTGCATTACCGGATACATTATCTCTGAAAATAACATTGGTCAGGGACGGGCTGCCATCGCTGTTTAACAATCCTCCACCGACTGCGCCCCCAAAGGAAACACTATTCTGTTCAAATGTGACGTTCATAAACGTCGGATTGCCTGTACCGGTGAGCATCCCACCGCCTGCCTGCGAAGAGTTGCCCTTGAAGATGACGTTTGTCAGCGTTGGACTACTGATGGAGTTATACATCCCACCTCCGGCGTAACTTGCCGAGTTTCTGATGAAGATGACATTTTTCAACGTCGGACTGATGACAGAGACGTTATACATCCCGCCGCCATGACAGTTGGGATCATCACCATTGGCATTGCCCGCGGTGACGGTAAAGCCGTCCAGGGTTGCATTGTCCGCGCCAGTGACAACGTGATATGAATTGTCAGCACGAGTCGGTTCATTATAGATTACGTTGCTGTTGTCGTCGTCTCCGTTCAAATCGCCGCTCAGAAGGGTGACATTGGCTGCGGGATCCCGCTGGTCCCGCGCTGTCTCTGTCCCGGCGAAGCCACCGTAGACGGCCACGCCCTCCTTAAGCTGAAAGGTGGCGGTGCGGTCTGTTCCCGTAGTTGGTTTGTACGTCCCGGCTGTGACCCAGATCTCTTCACCGCTGCCAGCGTTTGTCAAGGCGGTTTGTAACGAACACGCGCCTGCCCAGGAGGAACAATCGCCAATCCCACCCGTCGCGACATGCAGAATCCCCGCCGCATGTGCAGGAGTAACTCCCCAGGCTCCGACAAGCAGTATTAAAAGCATGAGTACACTGAACCAGCGCGATATATAAAAAACGGTCTTTATGAACATTCGTCCCTCCCGGGGATTTGGCAGATCTTGGACACCGTTCCGGTCGTATATTTCCCCAGACTGGTTGGTTGTGCATACTTTCACATTGTATAGCAGATAATCACGCAGTACCTTAGAATACTGACTCGCCAATCGAAAAAGGCGCTCCTAAATTCAGGAGCGCCTTTGATTTCATCTCAGAAGATTATGGCAAATTGAAGGCTGCCACCAGGAAGACTGCCATCTGAGCACGGGTGACAATCGTCTTAGGACAGTAGTTGCCGCCTCCGCACCCCCCCGTGATGCCCTCAGCGGCCAATTGCTCGATCCAGGAAGCGGCCCAGTAATCGGCAGGGACATCGGCAAAGACACCGGTTGCGGCAGGTGGGGTGTAGGTATTGCCGTGCTCCGCGCGCAGTAGAAAGACCGCCATCTGCTCGCGTGTGACGGGGGAATTGGGACAATAATTACCATTGCCACAACCACCAGTGATGCCTTCCACAGACAGCTGTTCGATCCACTTCCCGAACATGTGATCGGCTGGGACATCGGCAAAGATGGTTCCTATGGCATCAGGAGGAGTATAGGCTGTACCATACATACCCTTGAGCAGGAAAACTGCCATCTGCGCGCGAGTGACATTGGCAGTGGGACAATAGTTGAGCGGATCAGTGCTACATCCGCCGGTGATTCCGTTTGCGTACAGCCGCTCAACAAATTTCCATGCCCAATGATCCATAGGAATATCTGAAAATGTTTGGATACGTGGAAGCGTAAATATTTCCACTTCGTATAATCCGCTTGCATATGTCTCATCTTCCACATTCGCAACTACGCGCATGAAATATTTTCCTTCTGGCAAACCTGAAGGGTCCCAGGACCAGTAGGTATATCCTGTAGCACCAGGATCGACAATAAAAGTGCGCTCTAAAAGACTTGTTACCTCAATCCCGTTCGTATTATAGACATGGATTTTTGCTGCAACTGTTGTCGTTGTCGTGAGATAGTTATCAAAGGCTAGACTGAACTCCCCATATTCGCTAAAGTAAATCGCACTTGGCATCGAGACTGAAGATAATTTTCCGCTCAATACTACAAACGCGGAACTGGTAGACACCAGCTGCAAACCATCCTGGTCAATTGTCAATACGGTTTGATAATTTCCTGGCTGTAACCCCGCCTCCCAAGGAATTTGCAGCAAATAAGAATCGCCGCTATTGACATTAAAAATACCGCTGCTCGTTGTCCCAACCAAATTCCCAGCAGTATCATAGGTCGACAATTCACCTGATAGTGACAGGGTGTTTGCACTTACGTTTTCGATTTTGGCCGATACGTTAATGATCTCATTAACCTTGTATTCCGGTTTATCGAGTTTCATCGGGCTGGTTGCAACCGGGACAGATGAAGTGTAATTTATTCTCAACTCAGTTAAGTCGAAAAGCACAACTTCATGGGTGTTTGTATTAAATGTTACTGGAGTTACGGCGATCCGCACTTCAACATGATCTCCAAAATTTACTACATCATAGCCAAAGCGTGAGGAGGACGGATAAATACCAGTTACATCCATGGTTTCTGTGAAACCAGTAGATAAATTGTATTCAGTGACTGGATCAGCGGCTGGAATTGTATGAATGCCTAAGCTACTGAAATTCTCTCCAACGAGATCGATGCTTGTAATAGAAGCATCAGGCGGCAATATCAACATTGTATTGATTACAGGTAATACAGGTTTGTATAACGTGTATATCGTATCTGCGCCCGGGATTTGCAAAAGCTCAAAATCATCGATTGCGGTGAACTGATAGGATGAAACAGTGACAGCAATATCTCTGCTATATGAATTTGGTGCAGTGACTTGTGGTATATCCTTCTCTACCGCATATCCATTAGGCGCTCCCTGGGCCAATGCGGCCTGGTTTGCTTCATTATCCGGTGTTTCAACGAATGACCACGGGAGTCCATAATAAACATACTCCATCAATGTCTTTTTGTCAGTCCCGTTGTATCCTAAAAAGCCGTTGCTTGGATAATTTTGCTTGGCTTTTAGCATGGCTGACCCAAAGTATTCACTATAATTACTGGGTGGTATCATTCCAAACCATGAGCCTGGGTCAATCAAGTATTTAAAGTAATCATTATACAAGCGTTCCCCATAAGCAACATTTATCCAACCGGCCGTTGTGTTAATACCAGTTGAAGCATAAATTCCACTTGCGCCAAGCGAAATTAATTTATAATTTATGTTATCGTTTGCTTGAGGGTTCCACGCGGCGCCATTTAGGTCCGTAGGAATGGCAAAATTACAAGCTGCCACAACAAATAACGGATGATTTTCGTTAATATAACCAGCTGGTTGATTTGATGTCGTGACAAAGCTCGTCCAAGCATCAGTACCATACCAGCCGTTATAGGCACCATGTCCTTGATAGGCAAGTATCTGATAGGGCTGCTCAAGAGCAGTAATCCATTCATCACGGGTCCAGGCATCATTCTCCGTTAGGTCTGGATTTTCCTCACCATACATGAAAACATTTCTAGAATTCAGTCTATCCCGAACGGTGTCAAGGTTATGTGAAGAAGACCTGGAAGCAATTACCGCTTGACTAAGGGCGGGTGTTTCCAGCGAGGCATTTTCGATAAATTGACGCATTGAAACAGCCGAGGGACCAATGATTCGGCCAAGAGACAATTCTAATTTGCCTTCTTCCCAATCGCTCTTACCACCGCCCACGTCTGCATAAATATTATCCGAAAGTAGATAGTGTTCTTGCGGCACCCTGCCTACAGGGTCGGCATCATCGACATGCACATGAGCATGCTCGTCATCTCCATAAGGACGGTCGTCGGCTCTGTAGAATGGAATAATCTCATCGCCACCCACTATGAGCAGGAACTCTGGTTTGATTGTTTCCCACCAGCTTGGGTGTTTGGTTAAGCGACCATACCAACCATCAATCAGGCCGTCAATCCCAGTGGCAACAGCATTGGCAGACGTTTCGTTGGAGTAATCGACATCTTGATCCCAATTTTTAGCCGCATCGTTATATAAATCTACATAAAATACTTCTCCATTGTTTAACATTGCTTGAATATATATCTCTTCCAATAAAGACGAAACATCATTTTGGGACGGATTGGATTGAAATTTTTCGAATAAAAGCTTTCTGTTGGTAACAAGAAGACTTCTGGCTGAATCGATAATATTTAGTTGGGCCCGTTTTGTTGAATTCGAGATAATATGATCAGGTATTGAAACTTTGGCTGACAATTCAACATTGCTCTCAGGTGAAGCACTGTCGGGTATTTTGAATCGCCAGACATATTCCTTATAGTATTGTCCCGCATAGGATTGAAGTGTACTTGAGATTTCATATTGACCGCTTCCAGGATTCGTATACTGATTCTCCTGACCATAGACGGAATCACCAGGGTAATTACGGGTAAAGGTTTTATCTGGATTGCCAAATTTATCGGCGGGGACATCAAGCGTTACGCTCGCCTCATAAGCAGCATCTCCAGAGACACGTGCAACAACATCAACGTAGCTACCACGACTTTTGTTCACATCCACCCATGCCGGTGCATCTTCAATACGCAAGTCTAATTTTGCCCCGGCAGGCACAACATTTCCTGAAAATGCGTACAAGAACACATCATCCAGGGCCTTTTTAGCGAAACTGCCTCCGTCGTTCGGGTACCAAGCCCAATAGGCTTCCCAGGTTAGTGTCGAAGCGATAACCTTGCCATTACCCAAGCCATATTCCACCAGAGTGGGTTGATCCCAAATATTGCTTGACATGATCGTATGAAAACCCTCTGGTAAATTGGTCAGGTACCCATGACTGCAATAACCACCAAAGAGATCGACATCTGTCAACGCACCTCCCCAATCGATATTTTCACCGCTTAACAAGCCTGTTACGATTGGGTGGTTATAATCCTCAATGTGATTATTTGGATCATACCCATAAACCCACGTCGCTCCACCTGGTAGCGGGGCATTCAATTGACCGCCCGCCCAACCAGCGCCAGCAGCAAAATAGACTAAAATACCACCCGAAGATACATAGGACTCGAATTGAGTGATTTGGGAAGCATATTGGTTGTAAAATTCCTGCACTTGGTCGTTCACAATAAGAATCACAGGGTAATCAAAAAGGCTAACACTGCTAATACTGCCAATATCCACCATATCATAACTATACCCCAATGAGTCCAGGACCTGCATGTCTGCATCTGATCCCCAAGGTAGAGCAGTCTGTATTAATAGGATATCTGCACTGCCCGTAATCGACTTTTGTAAACCAGGCCGCACCTTATTCAAGGCATAATCATTTGGCGCAGTCGATGTTGAATGTGAATCATCCCTTTCCTGCGCAAACGAAACACTTACAGTTGTGTTGCTGAAGAATGAAAATATGAGCCCCAAAACGATGCAGAGAGATAGTAACCTTTGTTTTTTCATTGTTGCCTCCTTGCGGATATTAAGTGAGTGAATATCTTAGGTCGCCCTGATAGGTCGACATTTTTTGCACAATTACAAATACTTTTGTTATTATCCTACACATATTTCAATTACCTTCGTTATTTTTTCTCGGAACAATTCTTATTTTTTGATGAATCTTGCAAAAAAGAAAGGTACGGTGGCTATGAACAGAAAAGAATTTGGCCGTTTGATCTCTTTATTGCGCGCTGAATTGGGTTGGACACAATCCCAACTGGCTGAGTATGCTGAAATTCCAGTTACCACTCTCAGCAACATCGAGCGTGGTGTGAAAAAATTTCTGGAACCCAAGACGCTGTTTCGGCTTGCGAATGTTTTGCAATTGACCAGTTTGGAACGGCGTGAATTTTTTCTGGCATCCTGCGGTTTGGAACAAAAGCAATTGGTGCGACCATCCGATCAAAATAGCCCATTAAAAGATTTCGATGTCCAAAAAACATTGGGCGGGTTGATGTCGATGCTTTCCAACATGTATGCGCCAGCGCATCTTGGAGATGCATTTGGCGATGTAATTGCAGTTAATCACATCATGTTGGATTTGCTGCAAATCACACCTGAATCCCTGCACCAGGCCGCAAACTCCCCAGCGGGTATAAATAACATGCATATTATTTATGGAATGATGGAAGTCCATCAGGCATTTGGTGATCAATTTAACAATGCGGCTTTAATCAGTCTTCGGGCTTTTAGAGAGAGTAGTTTGCGGTACCGAACCAAACCCCGTTTTTTCAGCCTGATGAAGGAGTTCCGAAATATAAAGAAATACCCACTGTTTGATCAGTACTGGCGAAAAAGTTCAGTACTTGAAGACGACAAAGAAGCAATGTTGAGTCCCTTTGAGATTAGTCACGATATTTATGGTAGATTGCGAATTACCTCATCCTCCTCTGTAATTCTTACCCCTTATGGTGAACTTTACCTAAGTCATTATTTCCCTTTGGATCACACCACTGCAACTGCTTTTATTAAGATTGCAGATAAAGTGGGGCAGGGTGTTAAAAAACTTACCCCGTGGCCAAATAAAACGGGTAGAACATAATCTTGTCGTATGTTCTCTCCCATCCAAGCTATTCCGGTAACAGCGCGCCTTCCAGAATTGCAGTCATCAACCCATTGGTCACTACACATGAGTTGATTCTCATCTATAAGAACGCTTATGCATAAATAGATTTGAAATCAACAGGTTTGTCTTTGTTAGGGATATTTTTCTTATATTCCTCCACTGTGATAGGCTTTCACAAGCTATGCAAAGGCATACGTTCTGGACGCATTATCCATTTCGGTCTCAACCGGATTGATACTATTTGTCAGTTTAGGATATTGCTGATAACCCTCCCCCACTCCAGAACCGGCAACTCCCCGAACCTCCGCCAATTTCCCAACACCACAGCCACCTCATCCGCCAATTGGACACAGGCCCAGCGCGCGGACTCATGCACCCAGGGCGTGCTGAGCTGGGTGTAGACCAGCCGCACCCCGCTGCGGGCGCATAATTTCCGGGCCTGTTCGAGCCGCTTGCGGGTGACCTGCGTGATCTCCGCGCGGCTTTTGTGTCCATCCCCCACCTCCAGCCAGAAGAGGGTCTCGTAGCCTTGAATTCTGCCCCAGGCCAACGCATCGGGGATCACAGATGCGCCCGGGAGGCCAACCTCGCTCCAACCGGCCCAGACCTCGGCTCGCGGCCAGGCGGATTTCAACCAGGCCGGCCAGAGGCGGGCGAGGCGGCGGTGACCGCTGCCGACATCCTGGAGGTTTTCCTCCTCGCGGGCCGTAAACTCCACACCCGTGGGAACACCCCAACTACGCAGCGCCGCAGACAAGCCCTTGCTCCTGGCATGCCAGACCAGGCATCTGTCCTCGTTGGATGTACACTCCACCCATTTCTTCTGCTCCAAATTGCGCAGGAGCCCCTCCGTAACCTCGTCAGACAGTCCCGCCAGCGAAGCGACCTCAGACCCATCCCCCGCCCGCATTCTGGCCAGGGCTTGCAGGCATCTCAGCTCAGCATGTGAAACGGAAGGCGGTCGATCCGCCACCACGGGCGGCGGCTGGGAGCGTGAGTAGAGCAAAGCCGGGGCGCGGGAGAAATCCAGGTAGGCCGGGTCCGCACCCGCGCAGGTGACCGCAAACGGCAGGCGCAGCCCGCGCAGGGAGCGACGCAACTCCGCGGCAAACCACTCGCCCGGCCCTTCCACCTGCACCCAAAGCGATGCGCTGGAACGCTTGCTGAGCGTGTGGGCGGCCATCCGATTCAGGAGCGGAGCATAATCAAAGGGCGGGATGCAGGCCCGGGTGTCGATGCGGAAGATGAAGGTATCCGTCCAGCCGTCCTCGAAGGGCAGGCTGACCCAATCCGAAAAGGTCATCCTGCCGATGCGAACCGTCATGCTCAGCTCGAACAGCCGACGTTGATGATTTCATCCTCGCTGAAGAACAACTGGGGGTTGAGCCAGACATAGGTATCCTCACCGGTCTTCTGCTTGATGCCGTAGTGCAGGTGCGGGCCGGTGCTGTTACCCGTGTTCCCGCTCAGGCCGACCACGTCCCCGTGCTGCAAAATATCCCCTGCGGAAACCTGGATGCTGCTCAGGTGCGCCAGCCAGACCTGGTAACCGCTGTTTTCCACCACCACCAGGTTGCCCCACGGACCGTTCTCGGCAGCCCAGACCACCTTGCCGCCCAGCGTGGTGTGCACCGGCGTGCCCTCGTCCACCGGGAAGTCGCTGCCGGTATGCGTCTGGTAATACGGGTCGTGAAAGAGGCAGCCCAGCAGGGGTTTGTCATACCAAGTGCCCCAATGCTGGATCGGCCCCACCAGCGGCAGGCCGTAGATTTCGGCGTCCGGGCCGCTGTAGCCATCCCAGGGCACATTGCTTGGCCCGGTCGGGGAGGAATCGTCGCCGGAGCCGTTATCCCAGATCTCGGCATCCTGGGGGATATCGAACAGCCATTGGTAGACCGCCGGCTGCGCCCAGGCCGGAAGTTGGGGGATGGTCAGGGTCACCAGGAGCACGTACCCGATCACCAGGGCCACCCCACATAACAACGGGGCAGACAACACGAACAAAGAAAAGCGAAAGAAGCCCTTCACTACAACACCCGCCCCAGGCGGTCCAGGCGGATCTCGCCCTGTCCGCCGGCCTGCAAGCCCATCGAGGCTTCGATGGACAGGCCGTTGCGGATCATGCGCGTCGAGAGCCAGTACGAAATCCCCGACCCGAGGATGACCGGCGTCAGCAACAGCGGATTGGCCGAATACAGCTGGCCGGTCTCGGGCGTGGTGATGGCGATCACCACCAGCACGGCCGGGGGAAACAGGGCCAGGAAGCGGGCCTGCCATTCCACGCCCTTGGCCGCGGCGCGCGCGCGCGACAAGACCTCCACCACCGTCCCCAGCGTCTTGCGCAGGGAGGCCACCAGCGGCCCAATCTCAATGCGGCCCTCGATGGAGGCCAGCAGGCAGGTGGCCACGATGTCCACAGCCGGGTTGTCCCAGGCGGTCGTCCACTCCCGCACGGCCCGGGCGGCCTCATCGGCGGGCGCGGTGCGCAGGCGGACGACCAGGTCGCCCAGCACCATGCGCCCGTCCGGGCCCACCGCCTGGGCGGCGTCATCCAGCGCATCCCCCAGGGGTCGGCCCTGCGAGAGCAGGGTCTCCACCACGCCCAGTCCGCGCAGGATGTCTTTGGCCTGTTTCAAGCGGAATTCCTGGCGTTTGTCCGAGAGCGTGCCCGCATACAACAGCCCGCCCGCCAGCGCAAACAGAACGGCGGGGACGATCCCCAAAAAGAGTCCGCCGGCCAGCCCGCCGCCCACCCAGGCGAGGAACCCATAGGCGATCTGGTTGAAGGCCAATCCCGTACCGGTCTGGCGCGCAAATTTCTCGGGGTCGAAGCGCTTCTTCGGCTGGGCCACGCCCATCGCGCGCGCCATGCCCGCCTCGTCCACGCTGCGCCGCCATCCGAGCGCGACCGGGATGGCGGCCAGGGCCAGCGCGGCAATCAGTGAAATCAGGGTGATCAATCCAGTGCTCCTATTGAAACCAAAGCGACAATTCCTGCGCCCCGCCGCTGCCCAGCCAGACGGCAAAGTACACACCCACGACACCCAACAGGGCGGTGAGCAGGGGATAGATCCCGACCTCGTTCCAGGCCAGGTCCAGCGGGTGGAGGATGGCCTGCGGCGCGGCAGCACCGGGCTGGGGAATGCGTCCGGGGTTGGGCGGGTCAGGTCTCTGAACGGACGGCGGCGTCTCCCGTGCGCTGCGGGACTCACGCAGCGGGCTGGCGGCAGGGGCTGGCGGCGCCTCCCTGCGGCTGGCTGCCTGCTGGTTGACGTAGCGGCGGGTCTGCACGGCATAACGATAGCGCCGCATCAGCCAGACTTCGGGCGGCACGCGGTCCGGGCCCAGCCTCAGCAGGGCCAGGGCCATGAAGCCCACCAGGACCAGGAAACCCACCACCACCCTGCCCGCAAAGGAGAAGGGCAGGAACAAACACAGCACGGCCAGCAATGCGCCGCCGCCCAGGATGCCAAGATCGCGGTCGTTGAACATGGGCAGGTTAGAAGGGCGGCTGGGGCTGGAAGTTCTTCAGCATTTCGCCGATCTGGGGCAGGAACAGGAAGGCGAACAGGACGATGATCACCAGCCCGACCACGCCGACAATCGCCATCGAGGTCATGCGGCTGCCCCCGAAGGCTGCCCCGGCCGTGCCCTGCAGGATGTAGTACATGCCGCCCAGCAGGGCCACGATGATCAGCAGCCCGGCCATGAAGGCCCAGGCATCGCGGGACAGGGCAAGGATTTGATCCATGATGGGTTGAAACATCGCGTACTCCTTTCGAGCTCTCCCGTACCTAAACGGAAAAGAGCCTCAACACGAAGGTCACCAAGTGCACCAGGGGAATGGGCGCAATGAGGGTGTACTCGGTGGTGGACAAGGTCTTTCCGCAGAAACGGTGGAACCTCTTTGGGTCTGGTTCAACAGGCGCCCAAAAACCAGGCGGCCAGCGGGATGGCGGCAGCGGCCAGCAGCATCCCAAACAGCGCCTCGGCGGATTCGACCAGCGCGCCTGCAAAGGCGCCAGCCCCGCCGATCGAAGCGGACAAGGCGGAAGCGAAGGCGGCCTTGAGCATGCGCAGGGCCGCCAGAGCGCCGATCAAGCCGGAGGCGAAGGCGCCCAGCTCGCTGATCGGCCCGCATCCGCCCGCGCCCGGCAGGGAGTCTTGCAGGGCGCGCACCACCTGCGGGATGCCCAGGAAGGCGAACAGCCCCAGCACCAGGATGGACAACAGGGCCGAGACGGACTGCCAGACCCACAGGTTGGAACCCAGCATACCCGCCGAACCGACCCGCAGCAGCTGCGCCATGCCGGCCAGGAGGGCAAAGGCCAGGAACACGCCGGCCAGGGCCATCCAGGCTTCGCGCAAAAAAGTCAGCAGGATCGAGGCAGCTTCGGTCATGCGGAAATCTGCGGATCGTGTTTGTGGAATTCGGGTTCAAGCGCGGGATAGAATCGTTCGCCCCAAAACTGCATCGGCCAGTGGTGCAGGGGGCCGGTGCGGTCCTTGAGCGTGAATACCTCCAGCGGGACACACCCGCACTTCGATACCTCCCCGCGCCTGCGAACAAACAGCGCGCGGTCCGCCTCATACGGGACGCGCTCATCTCCCAGCAAGGCGGACAGATCCGCCCCGTCCGTGAAGTTCTCCGACTTCAAGGCCGCCGCGGCGATGAGCGCCCAGTCGTGACGGCGCGCCATCTCGCGCAGGGAGGCGGCGGCTTCCCCGCTGCGGCCCGCCTCGTTCAGCAGGCCGCTCAGGCCGACGACCGGCACACGGTTGAGGTAATCCAGCGCCACCAGGGCGGGCCCCTTGATCGGAAAGGCATAATCATGGATGAGCATATCCTCCAGGGCCCGCACGGTATCCTCCTGCGAATTCAGGGAGAGCAGCACGGCTTCACTGGCGTTCGCCAGGAGCGACTCGACCTTGTTCTGCGGAGCCCGGGAATGCGGCCCGCTGGTCTGGGCCTCCGCCTGTTTGAAGAGGCGATAGCGCAATTCCTGCGGGGTGTGTTCGTAGCACCCGATGGCGGAAGGAAAATGCAGGCGGGACGCCTCGAAGACCATCCGCAGCAGCCAGGAAGTCTTGCCGATTCCTGGCGCTGCGGCAAGCAGGGTCAGGCCGCCGCCCCAGAAAGGCAGGCCAGCAAAGGTACCAAAGGGGAGGTATGGTTGGGGATTGCCCAGGGTTCCGGAGCGCGGCATGGCGTCATGATAGGCGATGGCGGAACGGGGAGGCGGGCGCGTGTCGCTTACTTTGAAATCCCCGTTCTGAAGTCTCCACAATTCCTGGCGGGATCCTCCATAATTCTTCCACAATGGGCTGGTAATCTTGTGAAAACATAAGAAGGAGAATTTCACATGCAAACCGCCGTCTTTCGATCCTATGGTTCGCCGGATGTATTGAAAATCGAAACCCTGGAAAAGCCCACCCCCGGGGATGACGAAGTACTGGTCAAAGTCCGTGCCTCGTCGGTCAACCCCGTCGAGTGGTACACCATAAGCGGGTTGTTCGTCGCCCGCATCGGCAATGGACTGATCAGTCCCAAGGAAACCCGCCTGGGTGTGGACTACGCCGGGGTGGTCGAGGCCGTGGGCAGGGATGTGACCCAATTTAAACCGGGGGATGAGGTTTTCGGTGCGCGAAGCGGAGCCCTTGCCGAGTATGTATGCGTCCGCGATTTCATTTTTCCAAAACCTGCCAGCGTCACATTTGAGCAGGCGGGAGGCGTTGCGGTGGCGGCGATCACTGCGCTGCAAGGGCTTCGCGACCACGGAAGATTGCAGGCCGGGCAGAAAGTGCTCATCAACGGCGCATCGGGCGGCGTGGGCACCTTTGCCGTACAAATCGCCAGGGCGCTTGGCGCCGAGGTGGTCGGGGTGTGCAGTCCGCAAAATGTGGAGTTGATCCGCTCACTGGGCGCAGACCGTGTCATCGACTATACCCGGGAGGATTACACCCGCGACGGGCGGCGTTACGATCTCATACTCGACATCGCCGGAAGCCGCCCGTGGCGTGAGAACAAACGGATACTGAACCCGCAAGGCACCTACGTCATTGTCGGCGCACCGAAATCCAATCCCTGGATCGGGCCGCTGGAATTCATCATCAAAACGCGCCTGGCGGCATGGGGCGCCAGTCAAAAGGTCATCTTCTTTATCGCCAATTTCAAAGCCGAAGATTTCCTGGTTCTCACAGATCTGTTCGAGAGCGGGCAGGTCAAGCCGGTTGTGGATCGGGTATATTCCTTAAGCGAGATATCAGAGGCCATGCGTTACCTGGGAACCGGGCACGCCAGGGGCAAGATCATCGTCACGATGAAATAAAGCCGGGGAGGAAAGGGGAAGGATTTCGTCTGTCGCAGCCTCAGGGTCTTCTTAAAGTCACGGTTTCCACTTGGATGGTTCACGGGCGATGCAGGATTTTCCTCCGTTTTCACGGAAGATCATCCGTGTTGTCCGTGTCCTCCGTGTACAAAAAAAAAGAATCCCCCGACTTTAAGAAAGCCGTGGTTTCAGCCTTCCTCTTCCTTCCAACTTTGTCCTTTCCACCTTATACTCACCCCATGTCCTCCCTCATCCTTGTCGTTGATGATGAACCCCAGGCCGCCCGCCTTGCCCGCGACTATCTGGAAAAGAACGGCTTTCGCGTGTTGACGGCAGGCGATGGTCAATCCGCGCTGGCCGCTGCCCGGGCAGAGAAACCCGATCTGATCATCCTCGACCTGATGCTGCCGGTCATCGACGGGCGTGAGGTCTGCCGCATCCTGCGCCGCGAAAGCGATGTGCCGATCATCATGCTTACCGCCTTGTCCGAGGAGATCGACCAGGTAACGGGTCTCGAGATCGGCGCCGATGATTACATCACCAAGCCTTTCTCTCCACGTGCGCTGGTGGCGCGGGCGCGCGCGTTGCTGCGCCGAACCCGCGGCGATGTCAGAACACCGGGCATCATCCGCTCGGGCGGGCTTGAAATTGATACGGATAAATACTCGGTTTCCTTCGACGGCAGGGCCGTCAGGCTTACGCCAAACGAATTCAAACTGCTCCACCTTCTTGCCATCCGTCCCGGCCAAACCCTCACGCGCGAACAACTGCTCGACGGCTTGCACGGCGCGGCATTCAACATGGATCGCAGCATAGACTCTCACATCAAGAACCTGCGCAAGAAACTCGAAACGGCCTCCGGCAGATCCATGATCGAAACGGTGTATGGTATTGGTTATCGCCTGACAGAACAATAATCCCGATTCCCCATGTCTGATATCCCCCCCACCCCCCAGGAACGACGCCGATCCAGGCGCTTCTTTTCTTTTGTGTTCCTCCTCCTGGCCATCCTGCTTTTCATCGGGGGCACTGCTGCGCTTCTATATTGGCTCTTCTCGGAATACTCGGGGATCAGAAATATATGGCTGATCGCCTGCGGCGCTCCATTCGTTTTTGTCGTTGTTGCAGTCATCATCATCTTCAATTTATATAACCGCTTTGGCAGGCCGCTGGAAAAAATGTTCAACGCCATCGACGCTGTCGCGGAAGGCGATCTATCCGTGCGCGTACCGGAAAATACCTCGGGCATGTTCAGCGATTTGAACAAACGCTTCAACAACATGATTGCAGAGTTGGAACGGGCCGAACAGCAACGCCGCAACCTCACTGCCGATATCGCGCATGAATTGCGCACCCCGCTGCACATCATTCAGGGCAACCTCGAAGGCGTTCTGGATGGTGTCTACCAACCGACATCGGAACACATCAACAATACCTTGAGCGAGACCCGCCTGCTCACCCGCCTGGTGAACGATCTGCAAATCCTCTCCCTTGCTGAGACCGGTCAGCTTCCATTGCATCCCACCCGTTTCCTGCTCGCCGATCTGCTGCATGACCTGGCTGCCAGTTTTTCCTCTGAGGCTGCAACCCTGGGAATCGAGTTGAAGACCAGCCTGACCGACCCGCGCCAGGAGATCATGGCTGACTATGACAGGCTCCAGCAGGTCCTGTCCAACCTCGTTTCGAATGCGCTGCGGCATACGCCGGCGGGCGGAAAAGTTGCCATCGAAACTGAACCGGCTTCCAGCGCGGAAAAAAGTACGCGGATCGTGGTCTGGGACAGCGGTCAGGGCATCGCTCCTGCGGATCTTCCCTTCATCTTCGACCGCTTCTGGCGCGGGGACAAATCCCGCCGCGACCGAACCCATAGCGGGCTCGGGCTGGCCATTGCAAAACAGATCATCCATGCGCACGGGGGGAAGATTGAAGCCAAAAGTGTGGCGGGGAGCGGCTCGAGCTTTATGATCGAACTACCAAAACAGCTTCAATCCGCTATAAAAGAGTATTCCCAGGAATAGTCCCGGCAGGGCCGGGATCGAACCTCCCTGCCGGCAGACCCAGAACCTGCGCCAGACCTCCAAGCCGAATAGGGAAAGCAGCACGGCCGGCAGGGGAAACAGGCAGGCCAGGCCGCCGATGGCAAGCAGGTCGGCGCGGCCGATCAGACCCTTGCGATAGCCATAGCCTGTCAGCAGGATTGGCCAGGCTGCCGGGTAAAACAGGAGCATCAGGGCGGGCCAGCCGGGCAGGTTTCGGTACACTCCCCAGATGCAGGCCAGCAGCACGATCCCGCTGTGCAGCGGATTGGCGGGCAGGGTCAGCAGGAGACTTCCCAGAAAGAACAACTCGATGCCGGGCACCAGGCGGTAGCGCAGGTCGGCCACGCTGAACAGGGCTAATGAAACGAGCGCAAAGGATTCGTTGAGGGTCATGATGGGTTGTCCGCATCCCTTTTGTCATCGGGCATGAAGGTCAGCATGCCCTGCACCTGGCTGGCATGACCGAGTTCCGCGGCGTGGTAGAGGGGATCGCGCGACTGGGCGACTTCCTGCGGGTGTTCGTTGTAGGCCTGCACCATCTGCGCGGTCTCCTGCGGGTACTGCGCCGCAAGCGCATTTGGATCGAGCCCATGCCGGGCGATGTGCGGCGACAGGGCTTGGAATCCGCGCTGGAAATCCCCGGGCGAACCCTGGAAGCTGGAGCTAATGGCTGTGTTTACGGAGGCCGAAAAGCCAAAATCCTGCGCCGGGGAGGCTGGGCGGGATTGCGCTCCGCCAAAGTGCTGCATCCGCTCCCCCAGTTCGGACTGCCGCGCGGCCAATTCATGTTCGTGCGCCAGCGAACGGTTGTATGCCGCGGGCACGCGCAGTCCCAGGGCATCGAAGACGCCCGCGCGCTGGGTCAATTGCTGGGCGGCATTTAGGTGGTTCATGGCAGACTCCGCCCCGCCCGCGCCACTGGCGGCTGCCGCACCTCCCGCAGCCCCCGCGCCCGTTCCGGCCGCGCCTGCACTGGCTCCCGCCGCACCCACAGCTCCTGCACCTGCGGCTCCCACCCCGCTGGCCGCCAGGGCGCCGATGGAAACAATCTGCTGGGCGGCCTTGAGCATCCGGCCGATGGCGTCCCCCGAGGTGGAGAGGGTCATCTTGCCGAGAATGCCCGCCAGTGACAACAGCAGCCCGGTCGCGCCCCACAACCAGATCACCCGGATGACGGCGGATAAAAGACCCTGCTGGCCCAGCCAGGTGCTGGCGGCCAGGCCGGCCTTGAACACCCCTCCTGCCACGACCGGCAGCAGGGCAATCAGGACGACCGCCTTCAGCCATAAGGAGCGCAGCCAACCGGCCTGGGGCAGGACGCTGGCAATGGCCAACGGGGGCGCGAGCACCGCCAGGACGAACAGGACCGCGTTGGCGGAGGCAAAGGCGAACAGCATTCCACCAATTGCAAGCAGGGAGCCCACGGCCAGGCAGATCGAGAGCAGGCTGCCCAGGAAGGTCAGGTTGGCGAGGCCTAATACCACGGAGGTGGCAGTGGTCGAGGAGACAAAATCCATCGCCAGCAGCCCGGCCTCCCCGACCACCTTTCCAACCATCCACCAGCCGAGACGCACGATCAGGTCCAGGAAGGGACCCGACACGACGGCCAACACGCCCGCCGTGACCCAATCCCCCACCACGCGCAGGCCGCTGTCTTCCTCACCCAGCAGTCGGCCCCAGTGATAGAGGGCCAGACGCAACAGGAACAGGGCCGGGGCCAGCGCAGCCGCCACCGGCAGGCTGGCCTGTGCGATCTGGCTGTAATCCCCGGCGCTGGGCGCCTGGACGATCTCGCCGATCACCTGCGTCCAGCGCGCCACCTCCTCGCTCATGGCGGTGACCTCCTTCTCCGCCGCCTTGTTGAAGATCCCGGCCAGCGCTTCGGAGATGGTCTCGGCGGGAAAGATCAGGTGGTGAAAGATCTGTGTAATATCCGTGGCGGGCATATCGTCTCCGCCAGGCGGAGGCGGAGTCGGCGTGGGAGGTACGACCGGCGTGGGAGTGGCCTCGAAGGCTGCTGCGGGCGCAGCGGTCATACCCAGACTGCCCAGGGAGACCAGGGCTAGAAAAAGCGAGAGCGCAATGAACGGGCGGGCTTTTTTCATAGGGACAGGGCGTGGGGGGAAATGAAGTGGTTTTTGAAACATAGGGAGAGGTATCCGCAATTCCTGCATATCGAAGGTTGGCTCAAGGCGTTCAGGGGCGGGTGGGGCCCGTCCTTCGCCAGGCTGGCGAGGGCCTGGACGGTGCGCTCCGGGTCGCCCTCCGCGAGGGTCTGGTTGTAATGCTGCGCTTCCCCGCTCTCCCGATCCAGGGCGAAGACCGCTGGCCGGTTCGGCCAGGGCTGCCGGCCGGGGGGACTGCTTCGGTCCAAGAGGGAGAATCGCAGCGCGTCCTGTTCCAGTCGTTGGGTGAGCAGTCCGAGTTTGACTTCCATCGCATGCCCCACCGATACCCTCCAGACCAGGGTATCGAACAGGACCGGCAGGCGGGTGAAGTTCAAGGCCAGGGCCACTTTTTCCACAGACAGGCAGTACTCTGCATTGCGCTCGATCTTCATCCCGCCCCGCCAATCCTGGAGGAGGAAAGCCCAGGCGCGGATGTAGAGGAAGAGGTTGCGCCAATCTCCGCCCAGGTTGTCGATCGCGTTCTGCGACCCAAAGCGGCGCTCCACGGAGATTTTTCCGCCGCGAAACAAGGGCAGGATCTCGGGCGCCTGGATGGGATGCAGGGATCGATAGGCCTGAACCTCCTGCACGTAGGTCTTGATTTCCTCCGTGAGATCGCCAAACCCGTATCGCTTTAGGTGTTCCATAAGGGTGCCGCCAGAGGCCAGATCCTGCAGGGATTGCCAGACCGGGTCGAAGGGTGGCAGCGGGTCGGCGCCGGCCAGCCACCAGCGGGCTGCCGCCGGGCAAAAGGCATAGGCCAGCGCAGACAGGATCGGATGTCCGCGCGCGTTCTCCCGATTGAGCAGGGCCAGGAACAGGTCAGTGTACATGCCAGCACAGGAGCAGGAAGGGCAGGGTGCGCCAGGCGGCCGGGGCCAGATCGCCGGTTGCAGGCCGTTTCCGCACCGTCCGCCAGATGATCTGGAGCAAGCCCGTACCCAGGAAGGAAGTAAACAGGAAAACCAGCAGATATGAAGAAAACTCGGCAGGCAGCATCCACAACAGGGCCAGCCAGAGTTTGACATCCCCGCCCCCCATCCCCTCCCCCGTCCAGGCGAAAAGCAGAATCCAGGTGGCCAGCCACAAGTCCAGGTGACCCGGCCAATGGGCGATCAGCCCGGCCAGGAGCAGGGGCAGGGTGCACCAATTCGGGATGCGGCGGGTGCGCAAGTCGTACAGACTGACGGTGACAGCAAGGAGAAATGGAAGAATCATCGCCCCCACATCATATTGGTTTTGGTCTGACGGTATCCCTATAGTGTCGGTAGGTGAACAGGCGCAGTGTCATCACCCGCGCCGAGATGGCAGTCTTCCTGGTTGCGGCCTTCGATCTTCCGTAACATCGCACTTCATGGTCGGAAGGCGGACTTCTCCCTCGCCTTCCGACCGGCAACTCTGAAACATGTGGGTTCCCCACATCAAGCGAGAACCCACATGTTCCTTTATGCTTCCCATAATTTTAGTTGCCGTTCCTCCCTTGTGGTTGTCCCATGCGTTTTTCTCCCAAAAGCTGCTTGCAACAGTGTACAAGCGCCAATGTAATCTTCTCCAAACGGCTCCAGCACTGCCCGCGCCGCCCGCAACAGCAAACCTTGCACGGCTTCGTCTGACTATGGACCGTTGATGACAATATGTCTGACGAACTCGTCCCCTGCCGAATAATCATCAATGCCGTCGTTCAATGCAGCTTGTATGATGATCTTTGAGGTCAACACCGTTGTGTCCGAGTTCCAGCCATGCATAAGGATCGCATAACTGAAACAGGACAAACCATCGGAATTTTTGTAAAAATAGGGCACCGCTTTTTCCAGTGTCACAGGCTGATCATTCATTAGCAGCTCAAAACGAATTAGTCCCAGGTTTTGGGCAAGTATTTTGTCGTCCGTCGCGCACCAACCGCTTGACCACCATAACAACGGCCCACTCGCAGCGTTTAACTTGACGTCGTACCTGGTGGTTCCGTTATAGGAAAATGGAGTGCCCTCGGCCAGGCTCGTGACGCTTTTTACACCGTTGTTGATCGCGGTCTGGGTCTCGTTCTGGGTGCCGAGGATGGGACCTCCTGAATTGGAATTGTTCTGGCCTGCTCCTCCCGAGCGGATAACTGTATAGGTTCGGGTCAGTTCACCAGCGGCATGCTCTGCAATGCCATCATGGATAGATTCTTGAAGAATGGTTTTGGATGTAAGCGTCGTGGTGCCTTCGGGCCAGTTATTAACAAGGATCCGATAGATAAGACAATAGTTGCCAGCCGTGTGCCAGGAATGCTCATTGTTGCTTCTGTAGACCTGTTGCAAGTCCACGGGCTGCCCGTTGACCGCCATTTCGAATTGGATGTTTTCCAGATTTTTCTTGAGCGTCTCTTCACCCTGGGCACACCAGCCCGTAGCCCAGACCAAAGGCTGCTTGCCCGAAGTAAGCTGGATGGTGAATTGATGGGTTTCCCCGAAATACATATCCACCTCGCTCTGGTTCTCACCCGAGAAACCATCCGCCAGGTCTTCCAGATAGGTGACCTGATAGCTGCTCAAATCACGTTCGGTATCGGTGGCGCTCTCCAATACCAGACCGTTGTCCATGGGAAGTGAGTTGGGAGACACTGGAATTTGGGTCAGTGTCGGCATTGCTGTTATTGCCGTTGGAAGAACGGCTTCGGTGGGTACTGCGCCTGAAGGGTTGCCCGTAATGAAATTACAGGCGAATGTGGCCAGGACGACAATGGACACGATCAGGAAATACTGGGTTGGCTTTCTGCGGTGAATGAACATTTTTCTCCTTGTTTTGACGCGGCAAATCTGGCTCCGCCAGGTTTGGATAAAGCCTGGCGAATCCCTGGCGGCTTGTAAAAGCCTCATGCAAGACACTTTTATGCCTCACATTTCTTGAATGTTTTCCCTCAGACGGTGTATATGAACCTTCCCAAATTCCCATCCCGAGTTCAGAAGAACTATAGCAGAATCTCCTCTTATTTTCAACTGCCATCCATCACCACAGCCTTAACTGCCCATCCTCCCCCAGCAAAGCAGGCTCGTAGGGGCGAGGCAACGCCTCGCCCACGAACGGCCCCAGCACCGTCTCGCCCGCCCGCAGCAGCAACCTTGCATACCGCTCCACGTCCACCGTCCGCGGATCCATCGCCTCGGGCAGATCCCAGGCCCGCGCGCGCACCTTCCCGCGCGTGTACACCAGCCGCACGTACTGGCCAGGCCGCAGACTCTTGCCCACCGCCTCCAACTGTCGCAACGCCACCGCCGTCGGCGAAGGCGAGCGGAACTGCTCCAGCGTGCGGCTCACCGTCATCCGCACGATCAACTTCTCGAGCGGCACCTTACCCGCTTTCAACTCCATCAGCCTGCGCCGCAGAACCGCCTGCGCCTCGGATATCTTTTCATGCGCCAGGCATTCCAGGATCTCCATCTGTGTTTCCGCCACAAAGACGGGCGTGTCGTGGCGGCGCGTCTCGATGCCGCGCGTCTTGATCTCCCCATCCTGAAAGACTCCAAAGTAGCGGTTTGGCACGGCGATGCGCGCATCCATGCGCGAGGGCAGGAAGGCCACCCACTGGTAGATCCCATCCAGCAGGATCGGCAGTCCCGTGCGTGTGAGGATATCATCCAGCAAGGGCTGAACCTGTTCAGGCGTGGCGTGCCCCGCCTTCTGCACCCACAGTCCATCCACGTACATGTGCAGAACGCGATAGCCTCTGTCCTCCGCCGCCTCCTTGGCGCGCAGCAGGATCTCGCGCCCGTAGGCCGTCACAGCCTCGTGCGCTTCAATGCGTCCAAAGCGTGCATTCCGATATCCCAAATATCCGAAGCAGGTCACCAGCAGCCACTTGTGCGCCGCGGCCTGTGCCTTGTAGCCCTTGTGGCGGCAGTCCCACTTCGAGAGCCCCAGCAGGGTCTGCTTCAGTCGGATGCGCTTCTCCAGCAGGGGCGCAAGCGTTTGCGGCACCAGTCCAGGATGATTCCGATCCACGATCATATCCAGTTCGGGTACCACGTCTGCCGTGGGACGCGCCGTTCCCACCGTTTCAGGCGAGACGTTGAAATGCACCATGATGCTCGGGTACATCGAGACAAAGTCCACTTCGGCCACGTCGCGGTGCAGGCCGACGATGGGGTCATAGATCATCCCGCCCATGTCCATCTGGAAGAGTTCCGAGGTCGTCTTGGGCCGCTCCACCTGCTCCTTGCGCTGCGGCACCAGGATGCCCTGCTTCAGTGCGGTCACGATCTGCATGGCCGAGATGCCCGTGCCAGGCGAGACGCGCGCCGCGGTCTGGATCGGCAGCGAGGTCACGCGCGCCATCTCCATCACGCCGTGCAGACCGTAGTCGTGGTACATGACCGTGTTCTCGGCGTCGACGTGCAGCCGTCCAGCCAGGTGCATTTGCCGTCCACGGTAGATGACCTGGTTGTAGGCAAAGTAACTGCGTTCCGCTTTTTGGGTCATCGGTCGGTCGGGGTCGCGGTTGAGCGGCAGAGGACGATTCTGCTCTTTCGAGAGTTCCAGCAGCAGCGGGAACAGCCAGGTATCCCCGCGCGAGGTGATCAGCAGGTCGGGGTCATGTTCCTTGATCATCAGACTCAGCACAGGCAGCAGGGACGGGTTGCCTTCGAGGTCGAGCGAGGCAGTCCCGCGCGCCGAGTGGATCAGCAAATGCCGCGGCTTGGCATGGAAGGGGTCGACTTCGGGTTCGAGGGTCAGGATGCGAAACGGCGGCGGTTCGGGGTCCAGTTCCCAGCGTGAGTCCAGCACGGCCAGTTCCTGCACGCGCTCTTGTTCGTCCACGCTCACGCCCATCCGCGCCAGCGGAAAGGTTCCGTACTCCGCCGAATGTCGCAGGGCAATGTGCAAGTCTGCATCGTAGAAGGTCAGGTCGGGGAAGGCTTCCACCAGGCGAGGGTAAAGAGCCGTCAGCGCAGCTGGGTCTTCGAGCCGCGCCGAGAGCACCACGGTCTCCCCGCAAAACAGGTCACGGCGTTCCGCCCGCGCCAGCTGCATGCGCAGCGGCTGGGCTTGCAGGTGCATCCACAACGCGCGCAGGCGCGCCGAAGGGCCTGCGGCATAAAAGGTCACGGGAAAATTCTGGTAGACACAGCGCCGTCGGCCGTCGTCGCACAACAGCCATAGGGCCAGTCCGCGCTCTGGATGCGGATAGAGATCGAGCAGCCAGCCCGTGTACTCACTCACGTTCGCCCGCCATTCTTTCCAGCAGCTTGCGCAGGCTGTCCACTTCCTCGCGCAGGTGCAGGATCTCCTTGTGGTTTTCAAGCTGCATCGAGAGCAGAAAGGTCTCGAAGGGCAGCAGGTGTCCCGCGTGCGCGGCCGCCGCTCGATGCTTGTAGGCCGCCGCAAACAGCGAGTCGAAGACGATCTGATCCTCGCGCCGCAAGGCCCGCCGAAAGCGGGCCAGGTTCTCCTGCTCGCTGTGCAGCAGGTCGGTGATGGTCGGGGTGACGCTGCCCATCAGAACAATCCTGGCTGGGTGGCCATCGGCGCAGGCGCTTCGTAGGCCAGCACCTGCGCGGCCGCCGACCGCAGGCAGTCCAGCATCCAACGCGCTTCGGGAGAGTCAGGCAGCGGATGCACGCTCACGGCCAGGCCCGCCCCGCGGTTCAATGCCTGCATGGACAGGATTGACTCTTCGAGCAGATGCCGCCGCATCCCGAACGGCACGTTCTCATCCTGAAAGGTTGCCAGCAAATCCAGGATCAGCACAGGCGCCAGGCTGGCCGCATGGGTCTGGATCAGCCTGCTCACCTCGAAGCAGGTGAAGGCCCGCTGCACCTGGATGCGGTCGATGATCTCCGCCCTGCCCCGTGCAGCTCGCGCCACCACCGTGGCGTCATATTGGCGGCCGCAGTCCAGCACGCTCAACGGTCGGCTGTACGCCACCTGCGCCGCGGCGATCAACAGCCGATGGCGCAGCGGGCGCGGCACGATCCACAGAGTCCAGCCGTTGGGATGCAGGTCCAGGTCATTCATTTCATCAGCATAGCCGGGAATCAGGAAAACAAAAATCCCCTCGCGGGGGATGGGACGGGTGGAGCTTGGGTTCCCCCATGCAGGGGCGGCAGGGCTGGCGGGTGAGCCAGCCCGGCTGTGTATATTTACAGGGTGCTGCGTAGGTATCTAAACGAACATCCCGGTTTCTGCCCGGCTTTTTGCATGGCAAAATGTAGACATTAATCCGGGAAGCAGCGGGGATCCCAGGCGCTGAAATTCCAGTCCTTCAGGAGCAAACGCAATTCGGTTCGGCTGTGCAGGTTGAACTTGATCAGCGCATTCTTGATGCGGGTCTTGACCGTCTCGGGGGAAATGCTCAACCGCGCCGCGATCTGCCGGCTGGTGTATCCCAGGCAGACGAGCGCCACAACATCCTTCTCGCGCGGAGAGAGAGACTCCCACTTCGGCAGGAGTTCGTCGGTTGAGTAGTATTGGGTCAGGCCGGCAGCCAACAGGTCATGGACAAGTTCGTGTTCAGGGCGTCCCTCATGCTGTGCAAGCGTGGCCAGCGTGGTATGCATACTTTCGCTGATCTGGTAAGTACGAGGGTCGGAGTCAGGGTGCAAGCCTATCAGGCGCAATAAGCGTTTCCAGATAGACATTCTGCGTTCATTATATTAGAACACACGTTCTAAGTCAATCAGGACGTTAATGCGGGTGTGGTTCAATTTTTCGGGGGAGTAGATGGCCGATAAAGCGCCTTGCCATGCAAGAAGTTGCGCCAGGGGTTAGGTTTTGGCTTTTTGGGCTTGTCATCCTGAGCCAGGGGCTCGGGGATATGAGGGAGGATCAGATCATCCACCAGCGGATTGGGTGGGGCAGGCTCAGCGGCAGGCGCAACTTGTCGAGCGCGATGTAAAAGGGTTCGCCGCTGTCTGGCTTGTTGACGGAGCTTGGCTTCGGTTTTCGGCCATTCTTCCTTCCACCGATCTGAGCAAATCACATTACGGAGCGCCAGTATCGGATTGACATGGTTTTCTGCCCAGTGCATCCCCGACCCTTTCAAGCGGACTTCGATCACGAGTTTATTTCCACTTTCTACAATGCCACTGCCAATTGGCCAGCCTTGAGCTTGAAATTGAGGATATTGCATCTGTGCTCTGCGTTTTTCCAGGTAAACCAGGTGACTGGCAATGGCTTGCTTGTCGGGATAAGCCTGTTGGAGTTGTTGGAGTTCCAGCAGTAGTTGGTTTGGCCCTTCATGTTTCAGGCTGTGCAGACAATCGCTCAACCAGGCTTGGCTTTCCGGGGTATGCTGGCCATGCAAGGCTTCGCCGATCAAGTTCATATGTTCGGCAGCGTGGGGGAAATCCAGAATGCGAGTGGCCTGCGGACAGTGGTAGTCTGTAAACCCTTGTTCCCATTCGGCCCCATCCATAACAGCAGCCACCTTCTTGGCTTTTTCCACACTACGTCGCTGCATTTCCACCAGCGCCAAGCGCTGAAAGGTTTCTGCATTTACTTTGCGCGAAAAATAACTCAAGTTTTCGGCGTGAGCTACTTGTTTGCCATCCCGATCGACTTTGGATACGACTTCTCCGGTAGTATGTCAAGAGTTGTGTAAAATCTCAGATTGAGAGGTAGCCATGGCAGGCACCGAGATTTTTCTGAATTTGACGCTGCGAATGACCGCATAGAATAACAACAAACAACTGTTTTCATTGCGGAAAGCGGCTGCCATTTTGTGGCTGCGCTTTTTGACTTCTTGAAAGAGTCTTTCGATAGCATTTGAAGTTCGGATACACCTCCAGTGGCTTTCAGGAAACTGATAGAAGGTCAGGCAGGTATCCAAGTCGCGTCGCAAGCAGTCGGTGGCGGTTGGATAGATATTTTCGTACTTGGCAAAAAAAGCGGCAGCGGTTTGCTCGGCCTTCTCACGATTGGCTTGATAGAAAATGGCTCGGAGTTCAGGATAGACCTGGTCATGTTGTGTCTTTGGGATGTAGCCCAAGACATTCTCCATTTTATGTTTGACACAGCGTTGACGTTTGCTGGTTGGGAACTTGTTTTCAATGGCGTTGATCATGGCTTTGCCGCCATCCGTGATCCATAAGTCAATCGTTTTTGCACCGCGCACTTTCAGGTCTTCCAACAAGTCTTCCCAAGCCTGCTGGTTTTCCCGATCGCCTGTGGTGAAGCCTAACACCTCTCGTTTTCCTTCCAAATCAATCCCGATCACCGCTAAAATCGGCATTTTTTCGCCCTGACCATCATAAATCACGCTGAAGTATGTTCCATCGGCAATTACATACAGATAATGCGACTGGAGCGGACGCTTCTTCCAATCTGCAAACTCCCCTGCCAAGGTATGGAAAATCCGCGAAACCGTGGAAGGGCTGGGATGACTGCTGCTCAGGATTTCTACGATCCCACCGACTTTCTCGGTACTCACGCCCTGTACGAACATCTCACAGATGCTTCTATCCAGCTCCGCCTGCCGTCTTTGGTAGCGTTCGAAGATTTCGCTCCGAAATCCCTTGTGGGTTCGCGGCACAGGCAAATCTTCGATCACACCCATCGAAGTCCCCAGGTCGCGCCGATAGCTACCATTGCGATAATCTCGTCGCTCTTTGCTCCTTTGGTAAGGTTCGGCTTTTACGAATGCTTCAACTTCTTCTTCCAGCGTCTGAATGACAGTCAGCTTGATCGCCAGCCTCATTTTTTCACGAAGCAACTCTTGTATTGTGGCTTGACTGTCTGCGTCGATTTGCTTATGATTTGTTTTGGGAGTCATGGCTTTTTCCTTGTTTTGGTTCGGTTACCTGCAAGGATACCAAGACTCCCTCTTCAATTTACACACTTTTCGTTATACCACCGTGGCTTGTCAATGTTGATATGGGAAAGTTCTTCAGGTATGGGCATGCGGTTATTAAATATTTACAAAACTAATTAACTTTATTATTATATAAATCAGGCCACAACAACATATACAAAATAGAAAAACAAAAAGGGTAAGCAATAATTTGACCTTTCGGGGCAAACGGATAAGACTTGAAAGTTTCTTGATAATGAAAATCGTACTATAGGTAAAAAATGAAATTAGGCAGAAAATAAATAATAAAAACCACCTACCTGGCCAAACAATAAATAACTCTGGAAAAAACTGTCCGCTATACCATGTATTGAATCTTACGTATTCTTGTCCCGGTAATGACAAATTAGGGCATGCAGGCTGATAAGTACTGATTCCCTGATATAAAAGCCATTCGCTTCCAGTCATATTTCTAAAAATCCAATTGCAGGGGTTGGAGCCAAACAATGTAGTATCAGCAATCTGTATTGTTCGATCTGATGAGCCCATTGCTAACTGACCACTATCAGACCATGCAATGCTCTGAACATAAGAATTACGCCCTGGAATAATTACGGCCGGACGCCCTTTTTGTAAATCCCAGATTACCGTGAGCCTATTAACAGATGACGAAGCCAACCTGCCATCTTTAGACCAAGCAACGCTAGTCACCCAATTCATCCAAGTACCAGAAGATTTTTTTAACTTCTGAGCCGGTTTGTTTTGCTTTAAATCCCAAACAATTATGGTGCCATCTCTCGCACCTGAAGCAAGTCGGCCGTCTGACGACCAAGCTACACTATCAACTAAATCAACATGTCCAGAGAGTATGACTGCACGATTTTGTTCCTCCATGTTTAAATTCCAAAGAATAACTGTCTCGTCGAATGACCCAGAAGCTAAATGACCATCTGGAGACCAGGCAACGCTTGTTACAGAGTCACGGTGTCCAACTAGAATTATAGGTGGCTTATTGCTATTTAAATCCCAAACAGTGACTGTTCCGTTCCAAGCACCAGCAGCAAGTTTTCCGTCCGAAGACCATGCAAGACTGCTAAACCCTCCTGGATCGTTCCAAGCTTCATCGGCGTTATTTATTCTTAATGTTTTTGCTATCTGTCCAGTTTGCAAATTCCAAATAATGATGGAATTATCATCAGAACATGAAGCTAGCCTTCCATCCTTAGACCAAGCGACACCCTCAACCCAGTCAGTATGACCATTGAGTATCTGGCTCGGCAAGCCATTTTGAATATCCCATACGATTACTTTATTATCCCATGCCCCAGAAGCTAAGCGGCCATCTTGGGACCAAGCAACGCTCTTAACCCAATCTCTGTGTCCGACAAGAGTGATTGGATTACTTTTATTTTGTTGTAAATCCCAGATTAATATTGTCTCATCCCCTGCAGAAGCCAATTTATTGTCTGCAAACCAAGATAATCCCATGACTGGAGCTGTATGGCCAGTTAGAATCAACGCTGGCTTATTTGTTTTCATATCCCAAATAATGGTCTCGTTTTGAGATGCGGATGCCAAAATACCATTGGGAGACAAAGCAATGGTATTAATACTGTAATCAGCTTCGCTCTCCAAAGTTTTAATAACATTTCCAGTATGAATATTCAAAAATTCGATATTTCCGTTCATTGTCCCATAAACTAAGTCACCAGTTGGAGACCAAATCATATTAGAAAGAACAGCCGGAGCTTTAGATGAAATTTGTCGTTGGGGTTTTCCTTTGTCAAGATCCCAGATAATGATAGTCCCATCTATGGCACAAGATGCTAATTTCCCATCAGCAGACCATGCAAGGGCATATATAGCTTTTTCATTTCCATGCAAAGTTCTTACAATTTGACCAGTTTCCGCGTTCCAAACAATCACTGTGATGTCATTTGATGCAGATGCTAATACACGACCATCAGGAGACCAGGCAATGCTATTGACATTGTCATAATGTCCCTTAAGAACTTTAGAAGGCTGATTATTTTCTATATCCCAGATAATAACACTATGATCCCAAGAACCTGAAGCTAATTTCCCATCAGCCGACCATGCAAGACTATTAACTTTTCCAGTGTGCCCATATAAAAAATTTTTGGGAGTTCTATTTTGAATATCCCAAACGATCACCAGTCCATCTATATCACCGGATGCCAATTGTCCACTTGGTGACCACGCAACAGATAATGCGTTAGTTTTATGCCCAAGCAATCCCACTGCTTTCATAAACTCTTCACCAGATAATCTACCCATTACCAATTTGGCTTCATTGTTTTCCCAAGTTGTGTTTGATTGGTAAGCATATAGGGCTGCTAAATTAAGATTATTATTCGAATATTCGTTTTGAGCCTGAAGGCCAAGCTGTTGGGCACGAGAAATTTTTAATTGAATGCTAGTAATAACTAAGGCGACGAAAATAATGAAGGAAAACATGCTTAATCCAAAAATAATTCGTCTTCTTTGAAGCTCTTCATTTTTTCGACTAGTTAGAACGTATTTTCGTTGAACGTTTGTAGATTGATGGTCTTTATTAATTTCAACATTTGCAAATTGTTGTTCGGCCTCACGTAATTCCTTTCCTCGCAAAAGACGGCTATTATCTTTTCCACTTTCCCAATCCAGTGCTTTTAACTGTAATTTTGTGTGATATTTCAACCATTCATAATCGGTATGAATGGTTGCGCATGCTTCTTCAATTGCCTTGTTGAAATCATCCTGCCCATCCCGACAGAAAATCCAGTTACGTTTTGAAATTTCGGGGTGAATACTTTTTGGGTCAGTATCGCGGATAACGATGGGAAGAATCCGCTTGCCGTTTTTGACCGCGTGGTTAATCTCCTTATTGCACCAATCCGATTGGACAGAATCGGGGCTGACTAAAAACAGGAATATCTCAGCTTTTTCAATTCCCTGCCGGATTTCCCCTTCAAACGTCTCCCCCTTTGGGATGCTCTTCCAGTCAATCCACGGTTCGAGATCATCTTTTGCCAGGGCAGCGATGATTTTTTCGGCGATCGCCAGGTCTTTGCGGGAGTAGGAGATGAAGATTTGTGACATTGTTATTTTTCCCAACTCATTCAATTGAGCACTACTACCTGCAACTCGCATATTGATCCGTCGCCTCGGCGTGCGATTGCACAGTCCAACCGCAGGCGGTCAGTCGACGGTCTATGTTGATACGGGCGAGTTCTTCAGGGGTGGGCATGAGGTTATGGAGTAGGTGTCATTATAACTTCTGGCTCAATTGGTAAGTTGGGACAAACTGCCTGATAGGGCATTGCATCACCTATATATTGCGCCCATTCAGCTCGAGAGAGATTTCGCGGCAAATATACACAAGTATTTGTAATCAAATCCTTAGGTTGCCACATCCAGATTCGGGTAGTGCCATCATAACTTCCAGATACCACAAATTTTCCATCCGAACCGAAAGCGACAGAGACTACAGAATTATCATGGATCATGCGGGCGATTTCCTCGCCAGTTGAAGCATCCCACACTCGAGCGGTGTCATCCCAACTTCCTGACACCACATAGTTTCCATCTGGGCTAAATTTAACAGAGTACACGGTATTATCATGGGTCATAAAGGCGATTTTCTTGCCAGTTAAAGCTTCCCACACGCAGGCAGTGTAATCATCACTTCCGGAAACCACATATTTCCCATCCGGGCTGAAATCCACAGAATTCACAAAATTACCATGGGACATGCGGGCAATTTTCTTACCGGTTAAAGCATCCCACACTTGGGCAGTGTAATCCCAACTACCGGAGACTACATATTTTCCATCTGGGCTGAAGGCAACAGAGCTCACAAAATCATCATGGGTCATACGGGCGACTTCCTTGCCGGTTGATGCTTCCCACACTCGGGCAGTGTAATCATAGCTTCCCGACACCACATACTTTCCATCCGGGCTGAAGGCGACCGAGCGCACAGAACCATTGTGATTCATGCGGACAAATTCCTTGCCGGTTGCAACCTCCCACATACGTGCTGTGTAATCATTACTTCCCGACACCACATATTTTCCATCCGGGCTAAAAGCAACAGAGATTACTACACTATCATGGGCCATACGGACGATTTCCTTACCGGTTGCAACTTCCCATACGCGAATGGTTTTATCACCGCCTGATACTAAATATTTACTATCCAGGCTGAAGGCAACAGAGTTTATATAATCATTATGGGTCATGCGGGCGATTTCCTTGCCGGTTGCGATTTCCCACACACGTGCAGTGTAATCGCTACTGCCAGACGCCACATATTTTCCATCTGGACTGACGGCTACAGATTTCACAGAATCATCATGGGTCATGCGACCGACTTCTTTGCCCGATAAAACTTCCCACGTGCGTGCGGTATGGTCTTTACTTCCCGATACTACATATAGACTATTCGGACTGAAGGCAATGGAGTTCACCCAAGAATCATGAGTCATACGGGCAATTTCCCTGCCGGTTGAAGTTTCCCAAACGCGGGCAGTGTAATCATTACTTCCCGAAACTACATATTTTCCATCTGGGCTGAAGGCAACAGAGTTCACAAAATCATCATGGGTCATGCGAGCTATTTCCTTGCCGGTTGATGCTTCCCACACACGAGCAGTGTAATCATAGCTTCCCGACACTACATATTTTCCGTCTGGGCTGAAAGCAACAGAGTACACGTCTTTATCATGGGTCATACGGGCGGTTTCCCTGCCGGTTATTAATTCCCACACGCGGACGGTACCATCCAAACTTCCCGATACAACATATTGGCCATTCGAGCTAAAGGCAACGGAAGTTACAGAATTATCGTGAATCATACGGGTAATTTCCTTACCCGTAGAAGCTACCCATATGCGAGCAGTGCCATCTTGACTACCCGAGACAACATATTCTCCATCTAAGCTGAAGGCAACAGAGTACACAGTATTATCATGGGTCATGCGGGCAATTTCCTTGCCAGTTAATAATTCCCACATGCGGGCAGTATTATCGTTACTGCCTGACACTATATATTTTCCATTCGGACTGAAGGCAATAGGGCCAACGGGACCATCATGAGTCATTCGAGCGATTTCTTTGCCAGTTGAAACCTCCCACACACGGGCAGTGCCATCATTACTTCCAGACACTACATATTTTCCATCCGGGCTGAACATAACCGAGCCCACAGAACCATCATGGGGCATGCGAGCGATTTCTTTACCAGTTGAAGCTTCCCACACACGAGCAGAGCCATCATAACTTCCAGATGCTACATACTTACCATTCGGGCTGAAAGCAACGGTGTACACAGAATCCTCATGAGTCATGCTGGCAGTGGAGTGTGCAGACGAATTATTATTCAGTATAACCTGAGCAGATGCATTCGATGGGAATATATTCAAGGACTTACGCAAAACTGAGTGGTTGACGAGCAGGCGAAAAGCGGATAAGTTTGGGAGCATGCGACCCAAAACACAAAACGTCACACGCTTGGACTATTGCCAGTATCTTCTGGTCAGTCAAATCAACTATACGCTGACAAACTTTGCCGACCACAGTGAGAAATTCAGCCACGATGCACTCAATCGCTATGTGGCAGGAGAACGCCTGTCGCCGAGATTGACCTGGGAAAATGTCAAAGGCCAGGTTGTCCAGACCCCAAACGGGTTTCTGATCTTCGATGATACAGTGGCCGACAAGAACTATTCGCATGAGATCGAATTGGTGCGACGTCAGTACAGTGGCAACGCCCACGGTGTCATCAAAGGCATCGGGATTGTCACTTGTGTATACGTCAACCCGGACACAGATCAGTTTTGGATCATTGACTATCGAATTTATGATCCGGACGGAGATGGCAAAACCAAACTTGATCACATGCAAGAGATGTTACGCAACTGCGTTCACCAGAAACAACTGCAATTCCGGGCTGTTTTGATGGATAGTTGGTATGCAACTAAAGAAATCATGCTGGCGATTGAAACATACCAAAAAGTCTACTACTGTCCGCTCAAAGATAATCGGCAAGTGGACGCTTCAGGCGGCTCTCAGCCCTATCAGCGAGTCGATGCTTTGGAATGGACAGAAGCCGAAAAGCAGCACGGCAAGGTTATCAAGATCAAAGGTTTTCCTGGCAATCACAAGGTGAAACTATTCCGGGTTGTGCTTTCTACCAAGCGCACGGACTATGTTGTGACCAACGACATGGCGCAAGACAACACGCAGGCCGTACAAGAGGTGTGTGGCTTTCGTTGGAAGGTCGAGCAGTTTCATCGCGAAACCAAGCAATTGACTGGCTTGGAAGGTTGCCAATGCCGCAAGGCTAGGATTGTCCGCAATCACATTGCCTGTGCGGTTTTGGTCTGGGTTCGTCTCAAGCAAGTTGCCAATGAAACCAAGCAGACCGTGTATCGTCTCAAACATGGGTTGCTGTCTGATTATCTCCGACTGCAACTCAAGTCGCCTGCCATTCATATGTCTTTTGCGTAAGTCCTATATTCATAGATTGAACAGCTAGCAGAACAGCAATCATCTGCTTGGAATCCCTGGTTGCAGTGATAGATTGTGCCTGTGTGGATAATTGACGAGCGAGAGCAATATTGGCTTGTTCTTCAGCTTTTGCTTGAGCTGTTGCTCTCGAATTTGATTCTGCGACAGCAGTATTTTGCGCATAGATTGCAACAGTTCGTTGTCCCCAAGCCACAAATGAAAGCACAATCATACTTACCAAACCAACAACTAATCCAGTCACTACTTGTCTTCGAATACGGATTTCATATCTTTGGCTAGCTAAAATATATCCACGCTGTATTTTCGTGGGTTTAGGGTCATCCTGGCTACTGGTTTCAGCAAGTTGTTTCTCGGCTTCTTGTAATTCTTTTCCTCGCAAAAGCCGGCTATCATCTTTTTTTGGTTCCCATTTCAGGGCTTTTACTTGTAATTCAGTGTGGTACTTTAACCATTCATAATCTGTGTGAATGGTCTTGCGCGTTTCTTCAATCGCCTTGTTGAAATCGTCCTGCCCATCGCGGCAGAAAATCCAATTACGTTTTGAGATTTCCGGGTGAATTATTTGGGGGTCGGCGTCACGGATGACAATGGGGAGAATCCGCTTGCCATTGTTGACTGCGTGCTCAATCTCCTTTTGGCACCATTCCGATTGGACAGAATCGGGGCTGACCAAAAACAGGAAGATCTCAGCTTTCTCAATTCCCTGCTGGATTTCTCCTTCAAACGTCTCCCCCTTAGGGATGCTTTTCCAGTCAATCCACGGTTCGAGGTCATCTTTTACAAGGGCATCAATGATTTTCTCGGCAAATGCCAAGTCCTTGCGGGAGTAGGAGATGAAAATGTGGGACATGAAGAAACCTGTCTGGGCGTGTGCCCTTGGCCATCTGTGTTGAAAGTATTGTACAGGAGAAAGAAAGATCAAACAGTCCTGTTCAAACAGGTGGAGATTTACAACTCTCCATCTCTCCTGCCAAGACCAAATCCAGCTACATATCTTGCATTTTTATTTCTGACAAGCAGGACGATACGACATATCACCTAAATACAGACTCCATTCCTCCGTTGAAAAATCGCGGTTTGCTGTCGCACACGCCATGTCTACCCAATCCAAAAAATCAATATTGAAAAGCAGGAATGCGCCTCGAAAAGAGTTCCCCAGGATTCTCGCATATTTGTGATCTGCGCTGTAGGCAACCGCCTCAGGTTCAAAAGCCGAAACAGGGTGTTGGCCAATTAATTGTCTTGCTTCAAAATCCCAAATCTCGATGATGGCATCCTGCGTTCTCGCATTGGCATAGGCTCCATAGGCCTCCTGCAAGTAAAACGAGATCATGATCTTTCCATTGGGGCTTACAAAACAGGAACTGCCTGTCTGCTTAACCATCCTATCGCAATCTTCAGACGCCAATTGTTCTCCACCTAGTAGATCCTGAGAGAAGTCAAATTCATCCGTGAAATCGAACAACCTGGATGTCCTGGAAATATCCCACACAATCACCGTCCCCGTGACATCAATGGATGACATGACATTATTACTGGCCGGGCTGAATGCGATTCCAATAATGGGTTGATGATGAACGTCAATTGGTTCCAGGATCGGCCAATGCCCTGCATCCCACCCAATCAGAGTTTGATCATTGCTTGCGGAGAGGAGAGTTTGACTGTCGAGGCTGAATGCCAATCCGCTAATGTTGTCCTTGTGCCCGCTGATATCTGTGGTAACTTCCTGTCCGGTAGTGATATCCACTCCGTAACTTGCCGGGGGCTGGCTTCTTTCCTCGCCGGTTTCCAAATTCATGATATGCACAAATCCATCCGAGCTTCCTGCAGCAAAGATGGAGCCATCCGGGCTAATTGCCAATGCGGTGACCGGGCGCGCCGTGCTGATGTCGCCGTTGGGTATTTGTTGGCCAGTCGCCGCATCCCATGCAACTGCCTTGTAAAAGGCGCCGGCTGCCACCATACGTCCATCCGGGCTGAATGCCACAATCTCAATCGGCATGCCTCCAAGTGCCATACCCGGCAGGATCGTTTGGAAAAGGGAATTTGTAGTCACGTTCCAGATATAGGTTTCATCATAATTAACAATGGCCACCAGATCTCCAACCTTGCTGATTGCCGCCATGGGAGTGGACATGGCATACAATTCCTCGTTGAATTTCATGGGAATTGGAATCTGTTTTTGGAGCTGCCAGGTTCGCGTGTCCCAACTGATAAATATGCCTCCATCATCAATTGAATACAACTCGTCTTTAGCGCTTGCAAACTGCAGAGCCATGATATTGGATAGATGACCAGATAGTTTTATAGAAGACTTCGAATCGCTGGATTTCATGTCTATAATGTAGATATCAGGACCCGCTGCGTGCGCGGCCAGATACCTGCCGTCCCTGGAAAAATCTAGCACCCCTCCCGGGCGGTTTATATAACCTGGATGATCGATCTGGAAGCCAAGATCGACAAACTTTGTTGCCATGGGGATATTTTCAAGACTGTCAAATAGTGCGGCCTTTGCTGGGATGGAATCATCCAATTGTCTGGCTTCTACAGCCATGAGCAAAGATAGATCATACTGCTTTTCAAAATTTAGCCGTGATGCAGATATCAGTGACCTTGAAAGCGCAATGCGCGTCTGTTCCTCCGCCCTGGCCTGCTCGGTTGCCCTGAAATTTGCTTCATCCCTGGCAATTACAACTTGTGTGGCAAAATTATTCGCGTTCCTGGTTGCATTTTGCCCATTGATGAATGCCAATATGCCCAATCCTACCGACATAACCAGTGCAATCCCAACCCCAGAAAGGAGGTTTCGCTGGCGGCGAATCTCGGATTGTCTTGATTTAAGGGCGTATTGTGTTTGAAGGGCTGTCGGTTTGGGATCTTTTGATACATTGGCCGAGAGCTGGGCTTCTGCGTCCCGCAGATCCCTGCCGCGTAACAAAAAACTGTTTTCCTGATGGTTCCTTTCCCATTCCAGGGCCCTGACTTGCAAGCGGCGATGAATCTGCACCCATTCATAATCAGTATGGATGGTTATTTGAATTTCCTGGATTGCCTTGGTGAAATTATCCTGCCCGTCCCGGCAAAAAATCCAATTGCGTTTTGAGATTTCAGGATGAATAACTCCTGGGTCAGTATCGCGGATCACGATGGGGAGGATTCGCTTACCATTCTTAACCGCATGTGCAATCTCATTATTGCACCATTCCGAATGAACAGAATCGGGGCTTATTAAGAACAAAAAAATGTCGGACTCTTCGATTCCCTGGTATATCTTCTGATAGAATTCTTCCCCTTTTGGAATATCCTCCCAGTCAATCCATACATCCAGGTCATCCTGTGTTAACGAATAAACAATCGGTCTGGCAAGTTTCAGATCTTTTCGGGAATAAGAGATGAAAATCTGGGACATACCTCTCTCCTGTGGAGAAAGGAAGAAAAATCAATTACTCGATCCCGGCAATCTTTGCCAGCGCGTCCACATAAATAACCATTTGCTGCCGTACCTGCTCAAGCTCTCTTCGCAATTCCGCTTCATGCTCCCAGGTGCGTTCGTAATCTACGGAGGTCATTTCAGGCGGCCTTTTCTCTTCATAACCCTTGAGCAGAGGGTGCCACCTCACCAAAAATGGGCGCAAGCCTGTATTAATCACATCAATGGCTATGAATCCCAGGGAATTAGGACCCTTAGCAACTTCAGGTCCCGCTTCCCGTAAAATCTGGCGCGTGATGTTGAAAACGTTGTAGAGTGAGGTGAGCGCTTCACGCAAAATACCCTCCCCTTCTCCCAGGGGCTGAACAGCAATACGAGTGGAAAGTTCCACATACAAGGACCAGGCGGCGCGTTGCTGAACCTCATCGTTCTCCAGTTCCAGCGAACCGAGATTGAAAGGCAAGCCAACAGTCAGTTTGGTAGCTTTAACTTTTTTTTCAGGTGACATTTTTCCTCCAACGGATGAAACAGTTACAAATCTGCAACAGGATATATTTTCAGAGACTCTCATTTGAAAAACTTAACACCACCCCTGTAATGAATTTATACCATCGTCTCTATGCCTGTTGTGCAATGGAATTGCGTAATTCTTTTTAGACCGATACAACGATGATTCTACTGGCTCATCGTTAAGTATAGACGACATGGGATATTTTGTAAACTCGATGCGTGTCAACTGGTACAGCTTTCTCAGAGTAACAAAGAAGGGGTTGTAAGTAGGTAAAAAGTGCGGGAGAGATTGGCAAACCACCTTCAGGCTTGCACAGCGTTATAGAATTTTGCTTGTTGGATCAACCCCAAAAAAAGTTTTTTGATAGAAGCCATAACAAGTGAAGTGGTCAAGACGCCTTTAGGCACCAAAATGAGTAGATTTAAGGTGGTGTTGCTCATTCTCGAAAATTTAGGATACGAGTTGCGTCTGTAATCTCCGTTTCTTTTCCCCCTTGCGTTTCAACTCCCCCCACACTTTGGACAAACTACTCCCCCTGCCTGGCTTTGCCAGTCTGTGCTTGTGCTCTGCACCGCCTTGTCCACTATTATTTGCGTACACACCTTCGACAGCCGCGGGTCAATTTCTTCTTCGATTTCTCGCATCGTTGCTTTGGGATTTTGCATTCGCAATTAGCTGATCCCCCTATCACTTTCTCACTCATCCGCCGCCATTTCTCTTCTACTTCTTCCTTATTCATCCTGCCTCTCTCCTCTCCTCTCGTCATACTCCCTCCCGAAACTTTAGACCACACCCTCCTTCCCAGATGGATGGTTCCACTCCTTAAATTGTCAACGGCAGCCTGAGGGGGGCAGGCTACCGCTGACAAGGGCAGTATATCACATTTCATCCAGCGCCAATTCGTCTCCCAGCTTTGCCAACAGCGCCCGAAGTTTCTTTCTTTCCTTCGAAGCCTTCATCGCGCTGGGATACTCCGCGCCATACCAGTCGTGCAGGTTCGCATCGACTGCGATCTTCTTCAACCGTTTGCGGACCAGGTCCGCCAGCATCGCAATCTCGCCTGGCCGCAGACGGGACGGTGCGGACGTGAGCATCCTAAAGCAGCATGGGGCGCGGCCCCACCCAGCCTTGAAGATACGGCAGGCGCGCCAGCGTGGACTCGCTAGCCGCCGCGCTCGTCACCCAGGGCCAGGCCTTGCAAACGGCGTCCCATTCTGCGTAAGTGGGCATCGATTCTTTCCGTTTCAACACGAGATGATACATTGGCATCTGGTTTGTGACCGTGATCTTCAAGCCGCGCTTTAATTTTCGTCGGATCTTCTGACAGGGTCGGCGATCGGCTTCCTCCACCATCTCCCGCAGCAGATCCGACAGACCAAACTTCTTTACAGGCATCTTTGGTTGCATGGCTTCCTCACTTATGGAAAGGGTTGTACCCAAAGCACGAGGCTCTGGAATGGATTGCCTGCCAAAGAATTTCAAATGGATCTATCGCCCCGGCCATCCGATCTGGCCCTGTCCCTCGCGCACGGCCCAATAAATGATCCCACCCCAGTTCCAGGAGCGCTGATAGCGCGGATTGTCCACATGATTGGCATCGTCCATACGCCGCAGGGTCAGATTGTTATCCCAGTAGGCATCGGGTGTGCCGTCGCCGTTGATGTCGGCACCGATGGCCGGGGGCAGGCCCTCCACCTCGGAGGGTGGGATCTCGCCGCCGTTGGAGTGCGGCTTCCATTCATAGCCCACAATCTCCTTGTGGCCCGTGCCGCCGCCGCAGTTGTAGCCGCCGTTGCCGCCCGGCCCGGGGATGCAATCGTGGATGGCCTCATATTCGTAATAGTGCAGTTCCCAGAATAACCGATAGGGCGCCCGCCCGCTGCCAACGAAGAGCGGGATGTCACCCGGCAATTCGTCCAGCCCGGAAATCGTCCCGGCCAGGGGACCAGCCCCGGCCGCCGGGTGCGAGGGCACCTGCCATTGAATCAGGGTGGGAGTGCCGCCTGCGCCCACATCGGGCAGGGACAGGCTCCCGACCTCCGGCAGCATGACGGACATCGGGCCGGCCGGCCGCAAGGTTAATGTCAGGCGCAGATCCTGCCAGTCCCCTTCCTGTGGGCTGTCCGGCGAACCGCCGCCGTAGGGAACATACTCCACCCCGCCGGAACCGGAAGAAGCCGGCTGGCCGCCATTGCGCAGCGCTGTCGGCCAGCGCACCAGGCTGGCGGGATAGGGCCGCACATCCAGGAACATCTCGGGAAACGATACCCGGGCGCTGACCTGCCATTCGGTATTGGTGCAGGTGATGCCACTCCCACCCACCGTGAAGATCATGCAGGGATGCTCGGGAGGCGGGGCCTCCAGTGTACAAGGCATGTCATCCACGGCGTCCCCCGCCGATTCGAGCACCTGCCCGGTGCAGCTATCGACCCAGACCGGCAGCGCATCGCAGGTGCCAGCCTCCGGATCGTAGGCGGTCACCAGGTAAACCAGGTGATCGCCTGGCGTGCAGACTCCGCCATCGTCTCCATTGCCTCCGCCGCCATCCTCGTTTCCGCCGCCAGTGGTGCAAATGATGCTGCCATCCGGTTGGAACCTGCAATGGGGAGTACCGTCCTGGGCTTGAACTGTTTCGACCTGGAGGGCAGCCAGGACCAACACGAGCAGCAGTATGGGAATCGAAAGACGTTTCATGCTCATTGCCCGGATAATCCTTCCAGGATGATTTGTTTCTCGTACTCGTTCGTCAGGCTCTGCCAGCCCTGCGGGAGCGGCGACATCATCAGCCCGTAGGTCATGCGCAGCCAGTCCGCATCCCAGAGGTGCGAGTCATACAGGCTGGCCACCGTCTGGCGTTCACGGGCGATGGCCTGCAGGTCGGTGATCTCCTGCCTGGGTTCCGTCTGCGTTCCCAGCCAGACCCACTGGTCCTGCCCCAGATAGCCAAACAACAGGAAGGAGCGCATGGGGGTGGCGTCGGCCGTATAGATGTGCTCATACAGGGAATAGACGATGTGCGTGTTCTCGGCATCCTCGATCACAAGACAGACCACGGGATAATCCCCGCCCCAGATCTCCACCCGGTTGCCTGTGACGGTCGAGGTGCGGAAACAACCCCGCAGGGCGTAGGTCACCGCAGGCTTACCCTCAGCCGTTACCCGCCATTCGGTGAAGTTCGGATTGGTCGGGATGAAGCTAACCGGCACGGCCGTCGGGCCGTCGGTGGCGGGGATGCTTACCTCCTGCATCTGCCGCATCGGCATCTGTGTGAAGCCCAGTTCCTGGGTGGCTTCGGCGCGGCTGTAGCCCTCCCGCACCGCCAGGGCCCAGGCAATCGTTCTTTCCAGGCCCTGATAAACACAGGCCGGCTGGATCAGGCTGTAATTCGCGCTGGTGTAAACCGGGACCAGCGACCAGTCCGACGGGTCGGTCGGGCAGCCGATGGGAGCCGCCTCCACCGAAGGGATGGGCGTGGAGTGGGATTCCTGCGGGGGCACCGAGACGGACAGGGGCGCAGCATGCACCTCCCCCAACAGGAGCAGGTGGGTGGACAAAGCCGTACCGCCTGCCAAAAGCAGCATGCCCAGGATCAGCCCGGCCATGACCGTATAGGCGCGCGGTTGCCGGTGTCCGGCCAGGTCCCGAAAGGTCAGGCCATCCAAAATGCTTTTCCATAAGGTTTTCATTGTGCAACTCCAGAAATTATTGGTCGCCGCGGGTCACGCCGTGCGCCAGATATCCGATGGCGCGCACCGTCACCCAGCGGGCGGGCAGCAGGTACCCTGCGGAACGGGTTCTGGCCGTCACAAAACAGGCCGGCCGCCCCTGATGTCTTCCGCAGGAAACCGAGATGAGTTGGGCATGGGCCGGCCGCTGGGCGTTGAAATACTCCACGGCAATGGCATTACCCGCGCTGGTGGCGCTGATGGTGCCATCCGGCAGGACGGTGATCTCCTGCGCCCCGGCATGGGCGGCCAGGTCGGCGGCCGCCACGGTTTCCATCGTGCGGGCATTGGTCAGCATGTAGTCCAGAATGCCCAGCAGGAACACGGCCATGAGTGGCAGCAGGATCGCAAACAGCAGAATGGACTGGCCGCGTTCGCTATTTTTGAATTTCATCGCCACCAGGCCTTCCAGGTCTCGGAACGGGAAATGAACCATTCGCTATTCCAGCCTGTCTGGCCCAGGCCCAGCAGGCCATCGAACAGTGTCGGAGCCTGAAAGAAAACCTGGCAGCTTCCCGCCTCACCCGGCCCGCCAGGCAGGGAGACCTGCACGCGATAGTTCACGCCGCGGGTGGCGGACCAGTCCGCATTCAGGGTCTGCCAGGCCACACGGATTGCGTTCTGCCTTGCGCGGGACGGGTCAGGCGACTGGGACAGAAACTGCGAACAGGCGTAGGCTGCGGCGGTCGCGGCGGTGCGTGCGCGATGGGTGGGAATCCAGGCCAGCAAACCAAAGGCCATCAGAACCGCCAGCACGGCAAACAGGGCCGTCTCGGGCATGGCCTGCCCACGCTCCGATCTTCGTTTCATTCGATGCCTCCTGCCGGGGGCGGGCCGGGGTAGAAGCGCCACAGGCGGAAATAGGCCGCGGCTCGTTGAGCCTCCACCAGGTGAATGCCAAAGACCCACTCGCGCGAGTCCTCCACCGAGATCACGGATCGCACCTGGCGCGGGCCGCTCTGGCCGGCCTGAATGCGCTCGGCAAGATCAGGCCACAGGATTGAATTGCGCGCGCCGTCCGCGACCGGCCGGTTGTACGAGCCGCCGGCCACGCCCGTGATGAACACCCCCCAATCCGTGGAGGCGGAGCGAAAGGCGTAGAAGGCCGCAAAGGTCATGCCGAACAGGAGCAGGATCAGGACCGGGATCACCAGTGCAAACTCGGCCAAAGCTTGCCCTGAGCTCAGTCGAAGGGCCTGCCCCTTTTCCCTTTTGCGGGACACCTACCCGCCTCGCGCCATGCGCAGGGCTTCGATGCCGGCTTCGAAGGCTGCCTGCAATTCGTTGCGATAGCGGGCGATCACGGCGATGGCCACCACGCCCACCGCCCCCAGGATCAGGGCGTATTCGGCGAAGTCCTGGCCATCCTCCTCGCGCATGAAACGTTTGATCAGGTTGAGCATATGAGTCTCCTTTTGAATCAATATCGGCTGGCAGAAGGTTCTGCCAGCCGATATGATATAGAGTCGCCCGCCTGGGTAGCCGGGGACTGTCGCTATTGGTTATCCGGACGTCAATAGTTTGGGGCGGTATTGCAGCGCCTCCGCCAAGTGCGGAAACTGAATCTCTTCTCTGCCCGCCAAGTCTGCAATCGTTCGTGCCAGTTTGAGGATGCGGTGATAGGCGTGCGCCGACAGATTCAACTCCGTCATGGCCGAGCGCATCAGGCCTTCACCCACACTGTCAAGCTTGCAATATGCGCGGATTTCCGCCAGGCGCATGTCCGCATTACAGGTAATCGAAGGGCTCCCATGATCCTGCGCCAGGTTAGCAAAGCGTTCACGCTGGCGCTGGCGGGCCGCCTCGACCCTCAAGCGGATGGCCGCGGAGGATTCCCCCTGGCGGTCGCTGGAAAATTTCTCGTAATCGACACGTGGAACCTCGATATGGATATCGATCCGATCCAATAGCGGCCCAGAAAGTCGTTTCTGATATTTGGTAACGGTCGAGGGCGCACAGGGACACGGCTTTTGTGAATCGTTGTACCAGCCGCAAGGACAGGGATTGGTCGCGCCGATCAGTTGGAAATTAGCGCTGAAGGTCAGGGTGCCTTGGGCACGGCTGATGGTGACCAGCTTGTCCTCCATATGCCGGCGCAAGACTTCCAGGACGCGGGTGAAAAACTCCAAAAACTCATCCAAGAACAAAATCCCGCGATGGGCCAGGGATATTTCACCAGGATGGGGAATGTTTCCGCCTCCCACCAAACCCGCATGGCTGATTGCATGATGGGGGCACGGAAAGGTCGCTGGCGGATCAGCGGGGCCCCAGCTGGCAGTTGATCGGCGATGGAGTAGGTTTTTGTGACTTTCAGGGGCTCTTCGATCATCATCTCCGGCAGAATGCCAGGCAGGGCACGCGCCAGCAGGGTTTTGCCCGATCCCGGGGAGCCCACCATCAACATGTTATGCTCAAAAAACTATAGCATTTCAATTCGAGTTTGACTCAAAAGTCATCAGAAATGCCATATATGGCGTAAACATTGTGTAGTGTGGAACATTTAGAGATTGCAAATCAGATATTAATAAGGTTATAAATATTGACATGGTCGCAGTTTCAATTCCCGTCGTTTTTGCCGATTTTAGGGTGAGGTCAGAGGCGAAAATAGTTATACACCGCGATTTCCATTTTTTTCGAACCCGCGATACAGAACCAATAGACTACCTGTCTAAAATATTAATATGCAACTTTGACTCATTTGTTCTGACTTAATTTATCGACTTCACTTTATTTTGGATAATCCCGAATAAATTCCCAAAAGTTCTTTGCCGGAATGGATAGTTTTTTAGCTTTTGGGTAAGCCAGAACAATTTTGCTTTCAATAGTCTCTATGAGGGGGACTGCGATTACATCAGGGTGCTTGTGATACTGAAAAATTTTTTCCATAATAAGTGCAACACCAGCCTGGGACGCAACCAACCCAAGGATGCTTTCCACACGCAGGCTGGCGTAAAAGTTTCGTGGCTCAAAACCAGCCTTGTGACAGGCATCCACCGCTAACTCGTGGACAATTGTACCTTTGTCGAACATGATAAAGTTTTCGTTGGTGAGTTCAGGCAGGGAGATTAATGTTCGCGCAGCCAAATGATGTTTGGTAGATAGCGCAACCACGAATTTGTCACTATTTACTTCAAGTAAATGATACTGTTTCGTATCAAGATAATTGTCGCGTATAAAAGCAAGTTCAAATTTATGAGCGCTTAATGCGGGCAAAATAGTCAAAGCTTCACGCTCCTCCAACACTAGCTGGATGTTGGGATAAGCGCTCTGGAATTGAGCGATATACGAAGTGATTCCATATTGGGCAATTACCGGAATAGCCACGATAGAGAGTGAGGGCTCACGTTTATATTCCTTAAGGCTGGTGAGCATTGTTTTGTATTCATCATTGAGCCGATATGCATGTTTTTGAAATGTTTCCCCAGCCTTGGTAAGGGCAATAGTACGTTTGCTGCGATCAAAAAGCTCAACCCCTAATTCTTTTTCCAATGCGATAATCTGTTTGGAGAGGGAGGACTGTGAAATGTAAAGATGGTCAGCAGCAGCGGAAAAACTGCCGAACTCCGCTACCGCAAGAAAGTAATTGACCAGTTTCATTTCCATAATATCAGCCTCATGTACTATTCCATTTTGGAATACATTGTATCAAAAATTGAATTGCTTTGACGCAACTGGAAACGTATGCTTGGTACAACGGCCAAAAACAGAATGGTCATAATCACCCTCATATGAACAAGGAGAAGAATCAAATGAAAAAGTCACTTTCCATCCTTCTGGCAGTTTTCATGATTGCAAGCATCACGTTGACAGCGTGTGGCGCCAAGCCTGCCGTCCCGACCGCAGCACCTGCAACTGAGGCCCCGGCGGAGGACACCATTGTTTCGATGGTTCCAGCAAAATCTGGATCGCCCTTTGACATCAATGGCAAAGTGGTCTGCTATATCATCCCCGCCCTTGCGAATCCTTTCTTGAACGGTGTTGCCACTTCCGTGACAGAAAAATTCAAGGCTGATGGCGTGACTGTGAATGTCTACGGCGCTGACGAAGGTGGTTTGAACCAGCAATTCGACCAGATCGAGAACTGCATCTCCATGAAAGTTGACTTCATGTATGTTATGGCAGCCGGCGAGATCGATCAGTTGGTTCCCGCTATTGAAGAAGCCAAAAAAGCCGGCATCATGGTGATGGGTGTTCCTCCCCAAAAACTGGCGCCCTTTGATGCCATCATGCACACCAGCCAACTCGAAGACGGTCAAAAAGTTGCCAAGATGGCGTGCGATTTTATCAGTGCCGTTTATCCGAATGCTGCCGACGGCAGTGTTGAAACCGCCATTATTGGTGGCGCGAGTTCCTCCGTTGGTATGCATTTGCGCGATCAGGGCTATTCCACGATCACTGACATCTGCCCCAAGGTCAAGTTGGTCGCGCATCTCGATATTTCAACGGATAGCATCCCCGCTGGTCAGGCTGCCGCCGAGAACGTCTTAACCGCCAATCCAAATGTCAAGGTGTTCATTGGACAATCCGCCGCTCATGCTCAGGGTATTGCCAACGCCATCAAAGCGCTGCCCGGTGTGAACGTGAATGAATACGGCGTTTTCGCTGGCGACATGGATCCTTCCATGATCCCAACCGTTACCGGCTGCCAGGATCCCTACAAGGGTTTTGTTGCCATCGGCGGAACCTCGCTTGATCAGGCGACCTACGACCAGATCAAGAAGATGTTGCAGGGTGTGGAACATCCCAATATCATCAATGATGTTTTGGAACCGATCAACTGCGATTTCACGACGATCACACCGAAATAAGCAGCGTTCGTAGATCGTAGATAAACAAAGTGGAGGGGTAGGGGGGCCCCTTCACTTTTAACGGAGGTGAAATGTATGGATGACAAGGTTGTATTATCCCTGGAAAACATCACCAAACGCTATCCCGGTGTCCTGGCCCTGAACAATGTCTCGATCAGTTTTCAAGCAGGGGAGGTTCACGCCTTGTTGGGCGAGAACGGCGCCGGCAAATCGACGCTGATCAAAGCGGTGGCGGGAGCCATCGATATCGATTCAGGAATTATTAAAATTAATGGGCATGAATATTCCAAGATGACTCCTTCACTTTCCAGAAGCCTGGGTGTCGAAGTGATTTATCAGGAATTTAATCTGGTTCCCACCCTGTCGTGCGCTGAGAATATTTATTTATGTGAAAGAAGTGAAAAATCGGTATTGTTTAGCGCCAAAGAAATTGAGAAAAAGGCGGTCAAGGTACTGGACCAGTTTGGGGTAAAAATTGATCCACGGACTATGGTGCAGGATTTATCCATTGCCGAACAGCAGATCATTGAAATCGCCAAAGCAGTCTCGAAGAATGTGAAAATCTTGATTATGGATGAACCCTCTGCTCCTTTAAGCGTTTCAGAAGTAGAGTTGATGTTCAAGATCATTAACCAGTTAAAACAAAAAGGTGTGACGATCATTTATATTTCTCATCGTTTGGAAGAAGTCTTCCGCATCTCTGATCGCGTCTCGGTCATGCGTGACGGGCGCTACGTCACCACCAAAAACACAAAAGAGACCAACCGACAGGAATTGATCACGCTGATGGTTGGACGTGAATTAAAGGAAAGTTATCCTCAACGGAAAAAGTCACCTGGTGAAGTTGCTTTGGAAGTAAAAAACCTCACCGGCAATGGAGATCGAAATATCTCATTTTCAGTACGCAAGGGCGAAATATTGGGAATCTCCGGTTTGGTTGGCGCCGGCCGAACCGAATTGGCTCAACTTCTCTTTGGTGCCGCCCCAATGGAAAGCGGCGAGATCTTGGTCAACGGAAAGCCCGTCAAGATTCATTCGCCATTGGATGCGATCCAGCACAAAATTGGATTGTTGACAGAAGATCGCAAGGGTCAGGGGCTGTTCCTTGAGATGGCTGTCAAGTGGAACATCAGTTTCCCGATCGTTCGACGCATCTCAAATTATGGTGTGGTGAATACGAAAAAAGAAGATGCGATCGCGCAGAAATACAAAGAACGTATCAATATTAAAACTCCCAACTTATTACAGCAGGTGATCAATCTGAGCGGCGGTAATCAACAAAAAGTGGTGCTCGCCAAATCTTTGGCAGCCGAGTCTGACATTTTGATCTTTGATGAACCGACCCGTGGGATCGATGTTGGCGCCAAACAGGACATTTATCATCTGATGACTGAATTGGCTGAGAATGGAATTGCGATTTTGATGATCTCTTCTGATATGGAAGAATTATTGGGCATGTCGGACCGGATCATTGTCTTATGTGAAGGTGCATTGGCTGGAGAAGTCCAAAAAGAGAATTTCAATCAGCATTATATTCTCGACCTCGCATCGGGAATTCATTAACTTTTGGAGAAGTCAGGAATGAACAATCAAACAATGGTTTATAACAAATTTGGTGCCAGGCTAGGATCAATCCTGCAAAAGAATGTGCCGTTCCTGATTCTGATCCTTTTGGTGATTCTGTTCACATTCATTGCGCCAAATTTCATGTCAGTCGGTAATCTTCGCACCTTGATACGCCAGATCTCATTTGCGGGGATTAGCGCCGTCGGCTTGATGTTCGTAATGATCAGCGGCGGTATCGATCTCTCCATCGGCTCCCAGATCGTGTTTGGGAATGTCCTTTTGGCGATCATGATGGTTGATTGGAAGCTGCCACCTGCAATCGCAATTCCACTGATTCTGCTTGTCGGAACCGGGCTGGGTGCGGTCAACGGGATCCTCTGCATTAAACTAAACATCCATCCGCTGATTATTACCTTGGGTACCTCCGCAATATTTAAGGGCATGGGGTACATAATTAATCAGTCAAGGAATATCATGGGGTTCCCGGATTCCTTCCGCTGGTTTGGACAGGGATATGTATGGGGCATCCCCGTGCCGGTCATTGTTATGGTCATTGTGGCATTGATCGGGGCATTCATCCTGACCAAGACCTACTTTGGACGACAAATATTTGCATTGGGCGGCAACGAAGAAGCCGCCCGCCTTGCCGGTGTAAATATCAAAAGAATGAAAGTACTTTTGTTCATGATCTGCGGGTTTGTCTCATCGATCACAACGGTTCTGCTGCTGTCAAGAGTGTTTGCCGGCCAGACCATTACCGGTCAAGGTCTTGAATTTGACTGTCTCACGGCTGCACTTTTGGGCGGCGTAAGTTTCAAAGGCGGCGAAGGCAACGTTTTCGGTTTGATGGTGGGTATGTTGATCATCGGTGTGTTGAACAACGCCATGCAATTGGCTACCTTCCCTGATTTTTCGCAAACGGTGGTAAAAGGTTCTGTTCTTTTGATTGCAGTCGCCTTTGATGTTTATCAGAAAAACCGCAAGGCGAAAGAAACAGTCACAAAAGTGGCTGCATAAGGTTTTGAATTTTAATGCGGTTGTCATTCAATACCGCAGCATATAAAATAATCGAGGTATATGCCATGAGCGAACCACATTATGCACTGCCATTTGAAATTCCGTCAGCCAATACAGATCAAATTAAGCGCAAGATGTTTGATCTTGCCTACGCTGATTCTTCCCCATCTCAAAAACTGGATATTTATTGGCCCGAAGAAGGCGATGGGCCGTTTCCCGTGATTGTTTCCATTCATGGTGGAGCATTTATGGGCGGCGATAAACGTGATATTCAACTTACACCCATGTTTGAGAGTTTAAAGCGCAATTATGTGTTGGTTGGCGTCAATTACCGCATGAGCGGTGAGGCAAAATTCCCTGCATTGATCCATGATGTCAAAGCAGCCATCCGCTGGATTCGCGCGAATGCCAAAAATTATTTATTCGACCCGCAGCGTATTGCAACTTGGGGCGGCTCTGCAGGCGGCTACCTCTCACTGATGATGGGCGTCTCCGCGTGGGCGACTGAGTTGGAAGATCTATCTTTAGGTAATTCCGAACAACCCAGTCACGTGCAAGCCGTAGTGGATTGGTTCGGTCCCACAGATTTTCTCAAAATGGATGAGCAATTGACTGAATCAGGTTTTGCGCCGGCGGAGGGATTTTCACACAACGGAGCAGACTCCCCTGAATCACTTCTGCTTGGCGTGCAAATCACTAAGATTCCCGAATTGGTCAGTAAGGCAAATCCTGAAACTTACATTCGTTCCATTGCACCGTCGTTCTTCATTCAACACGGGACACATGATGATACTGTACCGCACCAGCAATCGGTCAACATAGCGGTAAAATTGGCAGATGTGCTCGGCAAGGATAAAGTCACACTCGAATTACTCCCCAACGCCCGTCACGCTGACCCTGCTTTTGAGACTCCGCAAAACGTAAAGAAAGTGCTGGACTTCCTTGACTCGATTCTTCACCCGTAGCGTGGATTTTTTACGCGGCTTTCATCTGGACCGCAAACTGATCGGGGTGGTCATATCCGCTTTACTGACGGTCAGTTTGTGGTTCATGCCGCTCCCCGGTGACCTGAGTCTTGCGGGGCGTAAAATGCTCGTCATCACCCTCTTTACGGTGATATGGTGGGTATTCAATGTTGTACCACCGGCATATTCGACACTGCTCATGCTGTTAGGCTATTTACTGCTTGGGTTGGCTGAACCGGATGTGGTTTTCCATATCTGGACTCTGCCGCTGATGTGGCTCATCATCGGCGCATTTTTGATTGCGGCAGCTGTCACCAAATCCGGCTTGGCGCAACGCGTGGCGTACTTCTTTATGATTCGCTATGCCACTTCATATCGTAGCCTAATTATCCTGACCTATGTACTTGGCTTTGTGTTGAGTTTTCTCATCCCACATCCTTTCCCGCGCGCACTATTGATGATGTCGCTCATACGCGCCATCATCCAAAAGGCCGGGATGAATAAAGCAGACGCAGCGTCGCTGGGTCTTTCTGTTTTTGTAGCTACCACTGCCACTTCTACAATCTTATTGACTGGCGACTCGACGTTAAATATTGCTACAGTTGGTTTCAGCGGAATGGACGTGAGCTGGCTGGATTGGGCAAAGTATATGGCTGTCCCTGGCGCCGTGGCGTCGCTGTTGATGTTGGGGCTGCATTTGCTGACGTTCAAGCAAACGGGACCTGTAAATATTGACCGTGCTGAAATACAGTATGAGCAACAGAAGCTGGGTTCCATGAACCGCGATGAGATTGTCACATTGCTGTGGGTCTTAGGCGCACTGATCATGTGGTCAACCGATTTTATTCATCACATTGATCCTGCATGGATAGCATTGATCGTAGTCGTTGGACTCTCACTGCCAAAAGTGGGCGACATTCTCGAAGCCAAAGATATTTCCACCGGCATTAACTGGCCCATAATTTTTTTTGTGGTTGGCGCATTTGCTATTGGTTCTGTAAGTAAAACTACCGGTATGGCTGAATGGCTTGCCAAGGTACTAATGCCAGCTGCACCTCCTCAGGACCCATATGCTTTCGCCACTCTGGTTGGTGGAGTTACCATGCTTATCCACATGGTGTTAGGCAGTGCATTGGCTTGCATGTCCATCGTCGCCCCACCACTGGTTCATTACTCCACAATAGCAGGTTGGAATCCTTTATTCCCCGCATTGCTGATCTACACAGCGGTCGCCATACATTATATTTTCCCATTCCAGCACGTTGCCATTCTACTTGGGCAGGGGGAAACCGGCGGCTACGATACCCGCCATGTGTTGAAGTATGGCATCCCACTAACTTTTGTTGCACTGATCGTACTTATCCCAATTGAAGTGACTTGGTGGAATATGCTTGGACTCATTTAAAATCTGAAGAACAATTTGTGCGTTTGTCTCAGCTCAATTTTTTAGGCAATACTTGTGCGCAGTTCCTGGATAGCTGGGAATTGTTCCAATTTCTCCAATTACAATTATATTGGGACACCTTCACATGCAATTTTTAAGCCTTAAAAAATAATTTCTCATCGTCTTCCTTTTCGACCCCAAGGTTTCGAATTGCTTGGGGTCGGGCACCTCACTTTAGCTGAATTACTCATATTAATATCGCTTCTCCAACTGGACTCTAATATCCCTCCGACAGCCGCCTGACCCAATCCTCCCCGAGGCGGATCTCGATGTCCACCGTCTCGGACGGATCGGGGTGCATGATGAGCTGATTGCTGCCAATTCCAAACATATCGATCAAATACCGCAGGGCATACAACTTCGGGGAAAACACCACCAGCACCGTCCGGTTGGATGCACCGGTGGGAAAACCAATTTCCGTCACCTGCATTCCCTGCGCCGCCAGGTACCGCGCGGTGCGTTCATCCAGGCCGGCGGTGTAGGTGTTGTTCACGATCCGCACCCGCGCCTCGTCGGCCTGCATCAAGCTCAGCAGGTCGCCCTGTGCCAGCGGACTGAGCGGCCCGCCGGAAACAAATATCTCGTCGCGCAGAACACGGATGCGGTCCGGGATCGGCCGCAGGACACTGGCCGGAACGCCGTCGAGGGTGACCTCTGCAAAGACGGCCATGTTGTTGTCGATCATGCCCTGCTGGATGCTTTCGATGGGAATATCTTTTGTCAGCGCTGCCAGTTTTAATGCATCCTCGAAGGTCATGTTGGTGTGGATGCCGGCAGAGAAGGTTCGATAAATCTCCGGGGCCTGTGCCACCAGTTCGGGAAAGCGCCCCGGGTCGAACACCTTGTCGCGGATCGCCAGGATGACTTGTTGCTGGCGCGTTGCGCGGCCCACATCTCCGCCGCTGCAACCCTGTGACTCATGGCGGCAACGCGCATACGCCAGAGCGCGTTTGCCGTTCAAATGGCGAAAGTCGCCGGGGGTCAGCACAAAATGATCCTGCCCTGAACCCATCGGGTCGAGTACCATCCGTTCTTCCACATAAACATCAATCCCGTCAATCAGGTTGATGAATGAGACGAACGTCCCAAAATCCACCTGGACATAATAATGGATGGGCACGCCGATGAACTGGGAGACGGTCTGCATCGCCAGGCCAGGCCCGCCGCCGGGCAGCCTGGCAGCCTCCCCCAGCGTCCAGGCTGTGTTGATGCGGCTGTAGCCAAAGCCCGGGATGTTGACCCACAGGTCGCGCGGAATGGACAGCATGCCCGCCGTTTTCGTGAGCGGATCCACGGTCAAAAGCAGGATCGTATCGGTGCAGGCCGGGCAGTCATCGCCGCTGATCTCGCCGCCGCGCAGGCCGAAGAAAACGATATTGATGCGGCTGGCGCCATCCCAGCCGGGCAGGTCGAGCTCGGGCGCCTCCGCCTGCGGAGTAGACGGGGTGTCTGCAACGGGCGTGGCTACGAGGGTAAAACCGGCAAAGCCCGGCGGGGCCTCCAGCCCCCGGCCGCAATAGGCGGGCGGGATACCGGGCAGTTCGGTCAGCTGCCAGCAGGTGGTTACACGCCGCACTGTAAGGAAAAGGCCGGCTGCCAGCAGCAGCACAATGCACCAAAAGAGGATCGGCCGCCAGGGAAGCCGGGTCAGGATGGGAAATTTGTTGTGAAGTTTTTTCATAAGTTGGTAAGGTTCAAAAAAACTGAAGCCATGAAAGGGAACAGTTACATCAATCCCGTGCCCAGGAAGGGCGCGAGGATCGCCAGCACCAGCCCCAGCACGGCCAGCACCCCGAACAGTCCGGCGCGCTGGCGCACCAGGGCGGCGCGGGCCTCGGTCAGTTCCACCACGGTACGGTGCACGGATTCCTGCAGGCCCTGCACGCTGGACAATATCGGGCGGTTGCTGGCGAAGAAATCCTGGATATCGCGCAGGAAGAGGCCGGCCTCCACATCCGCGGGATCCGGCAGGTGCGCGCGCGTGACCTCCACGGCTTTGGAAAAATCATCCACCTCCATGCGCGCCACCAGCAATCCCAGCAGGTTGCAAAATGGCCCGCCCACGGCCGAGGTGCGCCGCAGGGCCTCCTGCACGCCCACCCCCGAGGAGAGCAGGGCGCCCAGCACGGACAAGCCGATCAGCATGTTGTTGCGCAGCGACTCGGCGCGTTTCCTGGCCAGCATCCGCAGGCGCGCATAGGGGCGGCGCAGGCCGAGGAAGACGAAGACCAGCGCCAGGATGGGCGCGGCGATCAGCCCGTCCATCGCCGCCAGGGCGCCGGCCAGCAGCCCGCCGACCAGCAGGAAGATCGAGAAATCGCGGATGGCCACCGCATAGAATTCACCGGGCGTGTCATAGGGATAGCCCGCCCGCCTCAGCAGCCCAACCACATCCGCCAGGTCACGCGCCTGGCCCGGGTCGAAACGGGCCGGCCAGATCGCCACCAGCAGCGCCTCCCAGGTCGAGCGCCTTTGCACGGGAACGGAGGATCGCACATTCATCAGCCGTCCGCCGCCGAATGTGCCAAAGGCGGCCTGGAAAGTAGACAGAAGTTCAAACGCCAGCACGCTCAGGCTGAGCGCGCCCAGAAAGGCAAACAGGGTCACAGGGTTTCTCCTTCGAATAGATCGAGGCGGAAGTCTAATAATTTTTGCAGGGGGGCCTCGCCCGGCTGTCGTCCGCGAAAGCGCTTGCAAAACAGGGCGCGGCGCAGGGCGGTCATGTGTTGTTCGCTGCGCAGCACGCCCTGCGGCGGACGCGGCTCGGCGTGAGCCAGCGCGCCGCTGCCGGCCTCCCAGGTGGCTCCGCCAAATTCCGGCGGCCACAGGGGATGAACACACGGATCCCAGTCCGGCAGATGATTGTTTTTTCGCGCGCGGTGCCAGCGCCAGAGGGCCTCGAAACGCGGGCCCCACAACCCCCAAACCAGGTCAAGCTGCAAGGGCTCGTTTCTCAACAGGTCGAGCGTTTCAGTGCAGTGATGGCAGATCGGGATGGCGTTTTCGGGCCGCTGGTAACGCCATAGAATCTCCACGGGCGCCTGCGGTGCGGGCTGCAGGATCGGACGCCACGAACCCGGCTTGCCGCAGCGCATGCAGTGGCTGGGAAATTCATGCCGCCAGGGGATGCCCGCCACCGAGGCTGCCACCAGTTCCTCCAGATAGGGGGCCTCCGCCCGCAGCACGGCATACGAGAGTTTCACCGCCCCCTCCGGCAGACTCCAATCCTGCGAAAAATCCAGCAGGAAGCCGGCCGAAGAGACGATCTGCCCGCGTTCCCAGGCGGAAAACCTCCGGCGCTGAATCTCGGGTCGCACCTCCCCCAGGTGCGCCTCGCGGATGCGGCGCAGGTCGGCTACGGCCTCGGCCAGCAGGGCGAACAACAGGTCGTCCATGCGCAGGCTGGCGTCCATCGTCCCCCGTTGGGGCAGGTCGGGGGCAAGGGAGATGATGGTGTGAACATGCGGGCGATAATCCACCTTGGGGCCGGTCTCGATCACATAACGGCAGGCCGGCAGGCGCACGAATTTCCAGGCAGGGACGACCTGGTCGAAGAGCACCTGCCCCTCCGCGTCCAAGGCCACCATCCGCAAGGGTGGACAGAAGGCGGTGTGGAAGGTGCGCGGCGCATCGCTCGGGTAGACAAAGGTCAGCAGGTCATCGTTCAGGTTCCGCATGAACGTCGCGCCCAGGGCGCGTTGGTCGGAGGTGAGCAGGAATTGCAGGCGCATGTTATTCACAAGCTCCTTCGGTGAAGAGGATGGCGCGCACGGCCGGCAGGCGCGGGTTGTTGGAACCCATCGCCTTTTTCCAGGCCGCGGCAAGCGGATGTTCCATTCGTGTGGGAATTTCGTAGGCCCGCGCGGGGGTGCTGTCGATCAACATCAACAGTTCGGCTGGCGGCAGGTCGGCCAGTTGGCGGAAGATTCCGCGCGCCTCGCGCAGCGGATGTTCGCGCAGGCGGCTGAGGGCATAGCCCAGCGGATCGGAAAGATTCCCGCTGGCGGGGCTGGCTACATACAGCACCCACGAGACCAGGGCATGCACGGAGGCCTGGGCTTCGAGCAGTTCGCGCTGCACCTTGGGATGCACATCGTTTTGCTGCAACAAAACTTCGAGTTCCCAAAAAGCAGGCGCCGCCCCCGCCGCTTTTTCGCCGTGCTGGGTGGTGGGCGTGTTCTTTTGGGAAGTGCTGGAGGGGTGTTGATAAGTGTTTAAATCAGTGCCATTTGCGTCCAGCATATGACTCCCATTTGCGTCCACTATTCCTTCCATTTGCGTCCACCTATGACTTCCATTTGCGTCTGCCATATGAGTCCCATTTGCGTCCAGCTTATGACTCCCATTTGCGTCCAGCGGTTCGTCCAGTTCCACGCGGAAGGAGCGCGGCAGGTCCTCCACACGCAGGTCGGAATAGCTGTGGGGTCCGATCGGTTCCACCTCAACCAGGAAGCGGGTCAGGTCGCCGCCGCGCTGCTGCAAGGCCCAGCCCGGGTTCAGCCAGGCCTGCACGGTCTTGTAACGCGGGGAACCCACCAGTTCGGCCATCTCGCGATAGCCCCGCTTAAAGGTCACCATCTCGCGCCGCTCACCGGTGCGGGAGTTCAAATAAGCCATGTCGCGCGCGACCGTCACCAGCCAGGCCTGCGCAGGGGTCAGGTCGAATTGGCGGATGGTCCCGGTGATGAAGTAATGCGGGATGTGGATGTCGCCCAGCGAGTTGATGATCCGGCGCTGCAATGCCTGCGCCAGGCGGTCTACTTCGGGGGTATAGGCTTCGTTCGCCTCCCGGCGCGCCATGTCCATGATCGTGTTGAATTGAATCCTGGCTTGCTCCCCCTCGACCGGCCCAAGCAACTCCGCCACATCCGGGACGGCCAGCAATTCCTGCAAGGCATCCGAAATGGATAAGCCATGCTTCAAACGGCTCTTCAAACGCGCATGGACGGCAGCCGCATCGGCGCGCGTCAGGCGGGGCGTCATGCACACCTGGTAGCGGATCGGAACCCGGTGGGGACGGCCATCCCGCCCGCGGTGATATCTGCGTTCCTGCGGCGGGTCGACGCGCTGCACCAGTCCCCTCAGGTCGGCCTGCACGCCCGCATGTCGCAATAATCTCCAGAAGGCGCCAAAGCTCAAGCCGCTGAAGCGCCGCACCTCGCGGCTGTGCAGAGCCAGGCCGCCTTCCCGTCCCTGCGCATGCACCCTCCAGGCCGCCTGGTGGAAACCGATGTACAGCCAGACCGCCTTCGGCCCAATCTCCATCCCCAGCCGCCGCAGATAGCCCTTCACCACCACCTGTTTATGCGGCTCGACGATCCTGTCATAGTCGAGCCATTGCACCGGTTCGATGGCGACTTCCGCCTCCGCTTCCTCACCGAGGGAATCCAACTCGTCCTCTATGGCCTCCCGCGCCACGAACCGGACGGAAATCTTTTGCTTCAATATGACGGCCAGCAGTGGCTGCACACAATCCACCAGGCGCGCCTCCAGCCAGTCGCGCGCGTACGCGTTGCGAGCCGAGACGGTCAGGGTGCCCTCTGCCAGGGAGACGGCCTGTGTGTCGCGCACCCAGGTGTCGAAGGAGGCGCGCGGCATGTCCGACTGAAGCTGGGTGAGCACGGATTGCCAGGCGGCCTGCGCCTGTTCATGCGATGTTTTCACGGCCATGCTCATGGAACCGCCGCCAGGGGCCAGGCCCTGCCCGCTCCATGCACAAGCCCCGCAGGCCCCACGACCGCTATTGTGTTCGTCCCAGCCCCGCCTGTGCGTTCGACGTGGGCGGCACCGCAGGCGGATACGCAGGCGGCAGGTGGACAATGCGCAGGCGGCACGTTGTCCATGCCGCCTGCGTTGGTTTCCTCCCAAATTCGGGATGTTCGGTTTCGGGCAAACTCCATCACTGCCCCTCCTGCACCAAAGTAAAAGTAAAGGAGGCGGTTTTCGGCGCCGGCTCCAATTTCAAGAGACCCATCTCATACGCCCGCAATCCGAAGCGCAGCAGTGCCGTGATCAATTCCCCCACGGGCACGTTCAATCCATCCTCACAGGCCAGGGCCGAGAGTTCGTTTTTGAGTTCGGGCGGAAAACAGCGCCAGGTCACGATCACGCGCCACAGGGCTGCAGCCTGTTTGGCCCGTTTGGGCCGGACTGGCATTTCATAGGTACGCATTGTGTCTGCGGTTGCGAACAGGGTCATGCGCAGGCGCTGGGGATTGGGACGCGGGTTCAAGTTCAGGTCGCCGCATGCGTAGGCTTGCAGCGCATACTCCAGCAGAAAGCGCGCCACCTCCCCCGTGGGCACCAGCAGATCGCCGGCAATTGTCTTTACCCGCAGGGCCAGTGTCGGATCCACCCCGCGATACACGGCCTTGTGGGATTGATGCTTCCCTTCCCATTGGCGGCTGCGGCTGCGCGGCGCGGCCACCCGCAGGGAGTCGTAGATGTCGGGCTGCTGTCCAGCCGCCCGGTTGGTTTCGAAAGGATTTCGTCTGGTTGCCATGCCCGCCTCCTAGAATTTCAAAACGAGCTGGGTCAGGGCTGCATATTCCTTTGCCGCCCGGCACAGGGGATCCACTTCGAAGATCGTCCGGCCCTCCGCCGCGCATTCCCTCAATATCGTGGCGCGGTGAATGGGGGCCAGCAGGCTGGCGTCGAAGCGCTTGCGCAGATCGTCGAGCGTGGCCTTGCTCTCACGCGTCTGCTCATCGTAGAAGGTCGGCAGGATGCCCAACAGGCTGCCGCGCCAGCGCTTGCGCTCCTGCAGGATGCTCATCATGCGCAGAACCTTGCCAAGTCCGTCCGCAGACAGGAACTCGGTTGCGGTGGGCACGATGACCAGGTCTGCCGCCCAGACGGCGCGTTCCTGGATGCCACCCACGCTCGGGGCGGTATCGAAGAGGATGTAATCCAGATCCTGCTTGAAGAAACGGCTGACCGATTCCCGGATCGACGAGAGCGGCCGGTCCTGGGCATTCAGCACGGTTTGAGCGGCCATCGTCTGCTGATCGCCGGGGAAATATTGCAATCCTTCCCTTCCGGAAAAGCGCATCCAGGATTGCAGGAAGGCGGTCTCCTGGGGGCTCTCCCCCATCGTGAGCAAATAGAAGACGCCCGCTTCCGGCCCGTGCCCGAGGGCGGTCGCCGACTGGCCCTGGGGATCGAGGTCGATCAGCAGCACTTGTTTTCCGCTCCGCGCCAGTCCGTGCGCGAGCGAGACAGCCGAAGTGGTCTTGCCCACCCCGCCTTTCTGGTTGGCAATGCAAATGATCCGTGTGGACATGTCGCCCCCTCAATCCGTCTTGCGGATATTGCGCTTGACGAAGTCTTTTACGATGACGTAGAGGATCCCGCCCCCCACCATCGACAGCAGCACCAGTAGAATCGCGGACAGGACCGCGCCCAGGGCTTCGATCATGGCTGGCATCCTTTCCGGGTTTCCCCAACTTGAAGGGCTGTCTCTTCCTGGGTCCTGCCCGCCGCCTTCGAGAGGCCGTCGACATTTGAACCACTGGTTTCCCTGCGCCAACTCAGGATCAGGCTGTACACCTGCCCGAGTATGCGTTTTTGTTCGGCTGTAAAGGATGGGGGTTGCGTGGAAGGGGAACTCAGCATGCCTGCTCTCCCGAAGCCTGCATGCAGCCCGCCGCCGTTTCTGTCCCCCTGCCTTTTTCGGCCAGCATACCCTGGCGGATTAATTCCTCACGAAGGATGAGCGCAGCCTGGGCGCGCGGCGCGCGCAATTCGCGTTGGGCGAGGCGCTGCAATGCATTTCGCTCCTGATCGCCCAGATAGACTATTAACTTTGCCATGGAACACCTTTCAGATACTGAAATGAAATGAGCCGCTTTGTCGGCGGCTCATTAGTAGCATCTGGAAGTACGGCATCTCTACGGTTTAGTCTACGGGGATTCTACGAAATTCATTTCCTTGGTTCCTGGGCTTTGGCTCCGACAATTGAATTTGGGAGGAAGAGTTTGTCATTGATGCTGCTTTTGCCTCTCCCTCTCCTCCAGCACCTGGCGGCGATAGTCATAAAACGAGGAGGTCGGCATCAAGCTGACCCCATCCGGGCCGCAGCCGAATTCCTCTTCGAGAAATTCCTCCAGGGTGTTGGCCGGGAAGAAAATGTCCCGTTTTTCCCAGGTCAGGACTGCCTTCTGGATTTTTTCATAGGGGAAACGTGAGCGCTTTCTGCGCCGCCTGCCGTGGGGGTGATTGAGAGGGACGCTGATTTCATCCGGATCCGCCGCTCCCCCCGCTGGTTCAGGATCGGGAACCCGCTCCATGGGACAACAGAGATCCATATCCAGGATCTTGAGCAGCAGGGGTTTGTGAACATGTTTTTTCTGAGAGGCATCGACCTGTTCCCGCACCACCCGATGGATGTAATAGGTATGCACCGCCCCGCGAACTGCCAGCACCAGAACCAGCATGACCAGACCCGTGAGCGACAGGTTGGCGGTCTCGATCCCAAAACGGAATTTGATCCCCGTGTAGATCCGGAAGATGGGAAGGATGAGAATGACGATGACAATGGCCAGGGCCAGGTAATGAGCCCACATTCTTTTGATCTGGCTCATGTCTACCTCGGGAGAAAGGATATGGGAAGCGCATTTTAAAAGGTTGCAGCCATAAGCACAACTGATAATTGATACCTTTCTCCTTCCCTTTTATCCGCCAAAAGTATGACAGATTCCCGCTGCCTTCCTGCGGTCTCCGCCATCCTGCCCGATTAATTACGGGCAGTTACCCGTACCCTTGTCGTTTTTTGGCGTTCCATGGGTGACTTTTGTTCCCCTACGGGCGATCTTGTTCCCTCGGAGTCGGGGACAAATTCTACAAACGTCATATGATTCCACCCATCAGGCAGCCAAAGCCCCCAGTTCCCCCCTGTTTTTATGCGACTGGGAACTCATACCTTACCCGGATGCTTAACCGTAGGTTTGTCGGACTCCCGCGGGTTAAAACCAACCTGTAAGTTTCCAAGGACAGTCCCAGTGGCGGGTTGTGTGAGCCCTTCAAACGGATTGAACTCGGAATAATTTCTTGAAAGCATTCGAGGTCCGATATGGTACAGAAGTCGACAGAGGCGGACCGCCTCGCCCTGGCTCAGATGTTCAAATCGATAGCAGAATATGGAAGGAAGATACGGCAACGCAGGCAGGCGGAATCCAAACCTACAGACCCGCAGGAACAGGAACAACCCACTCCTGATCTTCCACAGCAAATACAGCCTTGCGGTCAGGCCCATGATTTCACACATGAAAAAAACTCCTGATCCCCAGTCATTTGTGAATATCTGCAAGAAAAGAGCTGCCATGCCCGACATAAATTTATCACGCGGGCGTGGAGCTTTCCCTGTATGAAAGGTATAATCCCTCTCCGGAGCGTAAAGAATGGCAGACGATGAGTGGTTGACAATCCAGCAGGCGGCTGAATTGAGCGGCTATCATGCCGAGTATTTGCGCATCATCGTTCGGGCGGGAAAGCTGGTGGCTCACAAGTTTGGTCCGGTGTGGGCAATCAGCAAGAAATCCCTGCTATCCTATCTGAAGACAGCCGAACTGTCTGACGATCGGCGGCATGGTCCAAAAGTAATCAACAAGTAATTTCCTTCCTCCTGGCCTCGTGGCCTCCAGCCTGCTTGCTCAAAATACATTTTACTGATAAAATGTATTTATACAGAATAACGGGCGCGCAACGTGGTGGCACACGCTGCGCGCCCCGACCCAACCCACCGAAAAGAGCGGTAGGCGGGCTATTCGTATTATAGCCTCTGCAAGCGCCCTGGTGGATCCCATTAGGGCGCTTTGCTTTTCATCCAGGGGAAGCGGAACGCCCAAACAAGGAGACAACCAATGAATACTCAATTTCTGACTCGCGGAGCCACCCCAGCAATCATTCCAGACCGGCCAACCATCCTGGAAAATCTCTCTGTCCTGCGCGAGGAATGGGAACAGGCTGTGGATGGGGCCAGCCTGATCCATGTTTCCGCCTCGGTCGGTTTGCTTCTATTTGATATCACCGTCAGATTGGGCTTGACCCAGGTGGAGCAAACCCAGGTATTAGGCGACCAGCTTTTCAAGGATGCGTCGATCAAGTCACAACTGTAGGCGTTTAGGAAAAACCTGAATGGAACAAGTAACACGACAATATGGAGTTTTCCATGGGTAAAAGAGCAGTAATTTATGTTCGTACATCATCCGAACAACAGGGCGAAAAATGCAGCCCCACTGAGCAGGAAGCGGATTGCCGCTTGTTTGCGGAAAAACAGGGTCTGATCGTTGTAAATGTCTATCGTGACATTCAACGGTATCATATCAAAAACAAGTGGGTGGAACCCTCGGGAGTGCGTTATGACCGTCCGGGTCTGCTGGCAATGCTTCGGGACGCTGCCGACGATCAATTCGATGTCATTCTTGCCTGGCGAGAGGATCGGCTTTATCGCGGCATGCGGGCAATGCTATTGACTCTCGAAACGATACAACAGCATAACCTGACCATCATGCTGGCGCTCGAAACCTTTGATCCGACAACGGCTCCACTTAAAGCCTGGCTTGCCCAAGTGGAATTGGAAAATATCAAGGAACGCATGACAATGGGGGTCAAGGCACGCCTCAGGGCCGGAAAGGCGAATTCGGGACAGGATCGTTATGGTTATCGGCGAGTGGGGGAAAGGATTGAAGTGGTTCCGGAAGAGGCGAAGTGGGTTCAGCAGATATTCGCTTGGTATATCGCTGGCGTTTCGATACGCGAAATGCGAAGGCGCTTGATTGCAGGAAATGCCCCTCAAAAGGATACGCCAGCTCCTCGCCGTATCCCGTGGTCGTTCCACAGTATTAAGGGAATCCTGCATGGCGCCAGTGACTATGCCATGGGAGTCAAAACCCAGAGGCGAGAAGGGGAAAGCTTTCAGATGAAGCTTACTCCCATTTTGGATATAGTTACCTATCGAAAATACGTGGAATTGAGGGACAGTTACATTTTCCCCATACAACAAGTTCCAAAAATCGATTTTCTGATCCGGGGTTTGCTTTACTGTCCCTGCGGTTACAGGATGGGAACTCGCATATCGAAGGCATCCCGAGACCAATGGGATGGTGAATGGGAAGCTGGCAAAATTCGGGGCATATACACCTGTGTATGTAAGCATGAGGAACTTGTGTCCCCTGATTGTCCGCGTAACATAAAAAACACAGAGGCTGATTGGAATGTCTGGCAGCAGGTTTGCAACGCCATTTATCACCCTGATTTACTCTTGGAACAGTCAAGGCTTCTTGTTGATGAATTGAAAACGGACGCGTTGGAAAACGGGAACGACAAGGAACTCATCGAGAAGGAATTGGATAGCCTGATCTTGAACCGGCAATGGGTGATTACCCAGGCGAGAAAGGGGGTAATCTCAGAAATTGAGATGGACCGGCAATTGACGGATATGTCCATAAGAGCGGTAGAGCTAAAAAAGCAATTGAATGCCATCCAGGAGGCGGTTGATGCTCAACTGCTGGTTGATTGGGAAGCAAAGGTTCGGCAATATCTTGCGGATTTACAGGAGGGAATTCAGGCATTACATCACATGCCTAACGATCCCGATGAACAACGAAAAGTCATTGAGATGAAACGCCAGATTATTGAGACTCTTGTGGAAAAAGTTTCAGTTGACCGTGACCACCTACTTACCGTGACGATTCGCCTGCATTTGTTGGGAATTTTGGAGAAGACAACCGGCAATGGCGGAGTTTCCAATAATGGTGGACAGTGGCCGACAGACGGAAATGGGAATCGATTCAACCCATCTGGCAAGGTTACAGGATTCAAATCACGGATAGGTCATATCCGGGTGAGCGCTAATTGGATCATGCAAGGCATGTAATCTGGAGATAACAATGAAACCACGTGCAGTGATTTATGTTCGAACCTCCTCTGAACATCAAGGTGAAAAATCGAGTCCGACGGAGCAGGAAACGGATTGCCGGAAATTGGCGGCTGATCAGGGATTGAAGATAGTCGGAGTGTATCGGGATATTGAAAAATACCGTGTCCGGAATAAATTGGTGGAGCCATCCGGCACGCGGTCCGACCGCCCTGGGTTGCTGGCCATGCTGAGAGACGCATCCAAGGGTGAATTTGACATCATTCTTGCATGGCGTGAAGATCGTCTTTACCGGGGTATGCGTTCCATGCTTCTGGTGTTGGAGACCATTCAAGAACGCAAAATACAAATCATGCTTGCCAGGGAGACCTTTGACCCAAAGATTGCACCACTTCGTGCATGGGTTGCACAAATGGAGCTTGATGGGATGAAGGAACGAATGACGATGGGCGTAAAAGCCCGTCTCAAGTCAGGCAAGGCAAATACTGGACAGGACCGCTACGGTTATAAACGAATTGGGGGTGTCATCGAAGTGGTGGAGGAAGAAGCGTATTGGGTCAGGCAGATCTTTTCCTGGTACATAGATGGATTGCCAATTTTGGAAATTCGCAAGCGGTTGATTGCAGCGAACGCACCTCAAAAGGGAAGTAGCATTCCAAGAAGGATACAATGGGCGAGGTCAAGTATTCAGGCTGTATTAATTTCCGCCAAGGAATATGCCTATGGGATGAAAATTCAAACTCGTAAAGGCGAAGCCTTCCAAATCCCGGTCGAGCCAATAATTGATACCGTGACTTATGAAAGGTACCTCAGCGTACGGGAGAGCAAAAAGACACATCCGATTAGAAGTATCAAGTATGATTATCTAATCGGCGGCAAACTTTATTGCGATTGCAATTTCAAGTGGGGAGCAAGAACCAATAAGTCCAAGAGAAATAGAAAAGGTGAGTTGATCAGGCGAAAGACGCCCGTTCAGGTTTACTATTGCGGACAAACACATAAGGAACATGTTTCGCCCAATTGTCCCAGGCACATTGGCGCTAAGAAAGCGGAGGAAATTGTTTGGCAAAAGGTTTGTGATGCGATCAACAAACCTGAATACCTGCTTGGTCAGGCGCGACAGATTGTCGATCAAATCAGGGCGAGCCAGGGTACATTGGAACAGGACCGACTAAAAATTGAAAATCAGTTGGAGGCGGTGATGACAGAGCGCCAATGGGTTATCACTCAGGCGCGTAAAGGTATTTTTACCACCAATGACATGGAATATCAGCTAAGTCAACTTACTTTTCATGAGATAACTCTTAAACAGGAACTGGCCACACTTGGAGAAACCATCAACATTAATGCCCTGAATAATTGGGAGGAGAATGTGGCTGAATTCCTAGCTGACTTGAAAGCTGGTGTTGAGGAGTTAAAAATTGTTGCTCCCCAGACGCCTGAGGAGCAACATGAGATATTTGTACTAAAGAAACGGATTATTGACACTTTGGTTGAACTGGTTGAAATCGATAGAGATCGCAACCTATTTGTACAAATTCGACTGAACCTTCTCGATATCCTAAGGAAAGATGCCGAAAGCGGAGATCCTACTGCTGGGGTACAAAATTTTGAGGGCGAAATTTATACCCATACACAATCAACCCTCGTTCATCTCCGTCATTGCGCATCTTGCGGGTGACCATTTCCACGGGCATGCCGATTTCGACGGGCTGTTCGCCCAGGTCGGTCAATTGCGCGGTGACCATGGGACCCTCCTCGAGCTTGACCAGTGCGACCGTGTATGGCGCGTTGCTGTCGAAGCCGGTAGGCGCCTCGTAAATGGTGGTGTAGGAATAAACCTCGCCCTTGCCGCTAAAGGTGTAGAGTGTTTTGGCTTCGTCGCCGCAGTTCGGGCATACGTCACGAGGCGGGAAGATCTTGGCATCGCAGTGCGGACAAACCTCCCCAACCAAACCATATCTCTGTTGTTTGAGACGCCAGTGGCGCGGAATTTCCATGTTTGTGACTCCTTTTTGAATCTTCTTATCGTATTCTATCCAAGCCGACTCTCAGGAACTATCAAAAAGGAAGCGCAACAAGACAGGGCGCCTTATAAACACCTGGCTCCAGGCGTGGAAACCCATTTCGGGAGCGGGTCCTGCTCTTCATCTGCACGCATTCCCCAAAGATGTATAGACAATATTGTACTCAAAACGCCAATTGTCTATACAATTGTGACATACCTCACTATTGTATAGTGTCAAAAAATGTTGTACAACAATACCATCAACTTAAAACCTCTTATTAAGGAGGGCACATGCAAAACATGGAACAAGAGCGCGCATCGGCGCCTCCCAAGCAGATCGAGGATCTATCCCTGCTTGGGGAAGTCTCTCATCGTACAGCAGGTGTATCGCGGCTGGAGATGTGCATCCAATGCGGAACATGCGGCGGGTCCTGCCCCTCAGAGGCGGACATGGACCATACACCGCGCATGTTGTTCGCAATGCTCAGGGCGGGAATGCGCCATGCGGCATTGATGAGCAACACGCCCTGGATTTGTGTCTCGTGCTATCACTGCGTGGTACGCTGTCCGCAAAACGTGCACATCGCCGACGTGATGTACACCTTAAAAGGAATGGCCATCGAAGCCAAGCTCTACCAGGACTCGACTGCGCCCGACTTCTCACAGACCTTCGTGGATATGGTCGAGGAGTACGGGCGCAGTTTTGAATTCGGGCTGGCGACGAGACATTACCTCAAACATTTTCCCCTGCGCCTGCCAAACATGGCTCCGATGGGCCTCGGCATGTTGAGCAAACACCGCATGAACATCACGCCCACGCGCATCAAGGGCATCGGTCAGCTCAAGGCGATCCTCAAGCGCGCCAAGGAAGTGGAGGCAACCTCATGAGCGACAGCTACATCCTCTACCCCGGCTGCTCCATGGAATCCAGCGCCCGCGCCTACTACGACTCCCTCAAGGCCATCGCGGGCATCATTGATCTCCGCCTTCAGGAGATCGACGACTGGAATTGCTGCGGCGCGACCGAATACCTCGGCATCAAGTTGACCCCTGCCTATGCGCTGATTTCGCGCAACCTGGCGCTGGCCGCCCAACAGGCCAACGGCACCCGCACGGTCGTTGCGCCCTGCTCGGCCTGCTACCTCAACCTGGCCAAGGCCGACTACTACATGCAGGAACAGCCCGTGCTCGGACAGCACGTCAACGAGGCGCTGGCGGCGGGCGGACTCTCCTACAAGCCTGGTTCGCTCGACATCCGCCACCTGCTGGATGTGCTGGTTTATGACATCGGGCTGGATACCATCAAGAGCAAGGTCGTTCGCCCGCTGACAGGATTGCGCGTGGCGCCCTATCTTGGCTGCATGGTGCCGCGACCCGACTATGAGCATCGCTGGTCGGATTACGAGTACCCCGTGGAACTCGACCTGCTGCTCAACGCCCTGGGCGCGGAAGTGATCGAATTCCCGCTCAAGACCGAGTGCTGCGGCGGTCACATGACCCAGATCAGCCCGGACACAGCTTTTGAGTTGATCCGCCGCCTCATCTCTGCGGCGGACTCGCACCAGGCCGACATCATGACCACGGTCTGCCCGATGTGCCAGATGAACCTGGATGCCTACCAGAGCGAAACCAACAAGAAATTCAACACGAGTTTCCGCATGCCCATCGTGTTCTTCACCCAGTTGATGGGTCTGGCCTTCGGGCTGGACGCCAAGGATCTGGGCTTCGGGCAGGAACTGGTCAGCGCGCGCAACGCCCTGGCCAAGATCGGCATCGAGCATCCTGCCGAGGCTCCCGCGGGGACGGCGAAACCGAAGAAGGACGGCAGCCTGCCGATGCCTGCTCCGCTTCCGCCGCGCAACATGCATGTCGTCGGGAAGGATAAGGTGGCGAAATGACTCAACATGGCGAGACCAACCCGAAGTCCGAAGAAAGAATTGGCGTATACGTCTGCCACTGCGGCACGAACATCGCAGGCGTGGTGGATGTCCAGGGCGTGGCGGAATGGGCCGCCAGTCAGTTGGAACATCGCGGGGTCGTGATCGGCCGCGATTACAAGTTCATGTGCTCCAGCCTCGGCCAGGAGCTGATCGAGAAGGACATCAAGGAACTGGGGCTGACGCGCGTGGTGGTGGCGGCCTGTTCGCCGCACCTGCACGAGGCCACCTTCCGCACGGCCTGCAAGAATGCGGGGCTGAACCCCTACCTGTGCGAGCTGGTTTCCATCCGCGAGCAGGTTTCGTGGGTGCATACCGACAAGGCGATGGCCACCGCCAAATCGAAGGCGATGATCTCAGGCGGCGTGGAACGCGTCATCCGCCATGCGCCGTTGGAACCGCTGCGCGTGCCGATCCACCCCGATACGATGGTGGTGGGCGGCGGCATCGCGGGCATCCAGTCGGCGCTGGAGATCGCGGACGCGGGCTACCATGTCTACCTGGTCGAGCGCGAACCGTCCATCGGCGGACACATGGCCCAGTTCGACAAGACCTTCCCCACCCTGGACTGCTCGGCCTGCATCCTGACCCCCAAGATGGTGCAGGTGGGCACGCATCCCAACATCACGATGCTGACCTGGAGCGAGGTCGAAAAGGTGGACGGCTTCGTGGGCAACTTCACCGTGACCGTGCGCAAGAAAGCGCGCAAGATCATCGAAGAGTTATGCACAGGCTGCGGCATCTGCCAGGAGAAATGTCCCAAGAAAGTCATCGATGACGTGTACGAGGCGGGGCTGGGCTATCGTAAGGCCGTGTACACGCCGTTCCCGCAAGCTGTGCCAAAATACCCTGTCATGGACGTGCCGAACTGCACGTATTTCGAGAAGGGCACCTGCAAGGCCTGCGAGAAATTCTGCCCGACCAACGCCATCGACTTCAAGCAACAGGACGAGATCCTGACCCTGCAAGTGGGCGCCATCGTCCTGGCGACGGGCTACGATTTGTTCGACGCGCGGCGCGTGACCAATTACGGCTACGGACGCCTGCCCAACGTGTTCACCAGCCTCGAGTTCGAGCGCCTGAGCAATGCGGCTGGCCCGACCAATGGCAACATCGTCCTGCGCGACGGCAAGACCACACCCAAATCGGTTGGCATCGTACACTGCGTCGGCTCGCGCGACCGCAACTTCAACAACTACTGCTCGGTCATCTGCTGCATGCAGGGACTCAAGTTTGCGCACCTGGTCCACGAGCGGACGGGTGCCATCGTCTACAACTTCTACATCGACATGCGCACGGCCTACAAGGCCTACGACGAGTTCTACCAGCGCGTGCTCGAAGAAGGGACGCTCTTCGTGCGCGGCAAGGTGGCTGAGATCACCGACGTCGCGCGCCGACCCGATGAGGACGGCCATCTCATCGTCCAGGTGGAGGATACGCTGGCGAGCAAGCAGCGCCGCATCCCCGTGGACATGGTCATCCTGTCGACGGGCTTGCAGCCGCGCTACGACGCCAAGGAAACGGCCAAACGCTTCGGGCTGTCCTGCTCGGCGGACGGCTGGTTCATCGAAAAGCATCCCAAACTTGATCCCATCTCGACCATGACAGAGGGCATCTACATTGCGGGCTGCGTGCAAGGCCCCAAGGATATCCCCTCCAGCGTGGCGCAGGGAGCGGCGGCGGCGGCGCGCGTGCTGGGCAAGATCCAGCAAAGGGAAATTTCCATCGAGCCTGTGCGCGCCAGCGTCAACCAGGATCAATGCTCGGGTTGCCGCATCTGCAACAACCTATGCCCATACAACGCCATCAGCTTCGTCGAAGACCGAGCGGTCAGCCAGGTCAATGCGGCGCTGTGTCAGGGCTGTGGAACCTGCGTGGCGGCCTGCCCCGCGGGCGCCATCAGCGGCACGGCCTTCAGCAATGCCCAGATTCTGGCCCAGATCGAAGGCTTGATGATGTTGAACCTCGAAGAGCCTGTGACGGCGTAGGAGGCGAATCATGACCGACAAATTTGAACCCACCATCATCGGCTTCACCTGCAACTGGTGCTCGTACCGCGCCGCCGACCTGGCAGGCACGGCCCGCATCAAGTATCCGCCCAACGTGCGCCTCGTGCGCCTGATGTGCTCGGGCCGCCTCGACCCGACCTTTGTTTTCAAGGCCCTCTCCAGCGGCGCGGACGGCGTCATCATCACGGGCTGCCACCCTGGGGAATGTCACTATCTCGAACAGAATTACAAGGCCCTGCGCCGCTTCCAGTTAATGAAGCGGACGCTGGTCGGCCTGGGACTGGAGCCGGGTCGCGTTAAATTGATCTGGGCCAGCGCCGCAGAGGGAGCCAAGTTCGCCTCCGAGATCAACACCTTCGTGGAGGAGATCCGCGCGCTCGGCCCGCTGCACTGGGGCATCCCCAGCGATGCGCTGCCAGTTTCCAGTGTGGCGTTGGAGGAGGTGCCCGCATGAGCGACAAACCGAAATTTGCAATGTACTGGGCGGCCTCCTGTGGCGGCTGCGAGATCGCCGTGCTCAACATCAACGAGAAGATCCTGGATTTTGACGCCAACTTCGAAGTCGTCTTCTGGCCTGTGGCGATGGATGCCAAGTACAAGGACGTGGAAGCGATGGAGGACGGCTCGATCCTGCTGACACTCTTCAATGGCGGCATCCGCACCGACGAGAACGAACACATCGCCAAACTGCTGCGTCGAAAGTCGAAGCTGCTGGTCGCGTTCGGTTCGTGCGCCAACGAAGGCTGCGTGCCCGGGCTGGCCAACTTCTCGTCCATCAAGGACATGGTGGATACCGCCTACAGCACGGTCAGCACCGACAATCCTGGCAACATCCGCCCGCTTACCTCGTACGATATGCCCGAGGGCACCATCCACATCCCGACCCTGAATCCCACCCTCAAGACCCTCGACCAGGTGGTGGACGTGGATTACTACATGCCTGGCTGCCCGCCCGAGAGTCACCAGATCGCGGCGGTGATCGACCTCGTCATTCAGGTGCTGCAAGGCAAGGCCGAACTCCCGCCCAAGGGATCCGTCATCGGCGCAGGCCCGTCCACGGTATGCGACGAATGTCAGCGCAGCCGCAACGTCAAGACCATCACATCCTTCAAACGCATCATGATGACCGAGATCGACCCCGACCTGTGCCTGCTCGAACAGGGCATCCCCTGCAACGGCCCCGCGACCCGCTCAGGCTGCAATGCGCGCTGCCCCACTGCAGGAGCGCAGTGCATCGGCTGCTACGGCCCCGCCGAGGGCGTCGTCGATTACGGCGCGCGCCTGATCTCGGCCTTTGCCTCGGTGATCGATGCGACCGATCCCAACGAGATCGACCGCATCCTGGACGGCATCCCCGACCCCGCGGGACAGTTCTATCGCTTCAACCTGGCGGGGTCATTGCTGCGGTCAAGCAAATCCGCATGGGAAAAGGAGAAGGCATAACATGGCTCAACGAATCACCATCGACCCCATCACCCGCCTCGAAGGCCACGGCAAGATCGAGATCTTCCTCAACGATGAGGGTGATGTCGCCAATACCTACTTCCAAATCCCCGAACTGCGCGGATTCGAACGCTTCTGCGTCGGCCGCCCCGTGGAGGAAATGCCCCTGCTGACCAACCGCATCTGCGGCGTGTGCCCTGAGGCCCATCACATGGCTGCCGCCAAGGCCGCGGACATGGTCTATCACGTCGACCCGCCGCGCACGGCCAAGCTGCTGCGTGAGTTGCTCTACATGGCCTTCTACGCCACAGACCACACCACCCACTTCTACGCGTTGGGCGGCCCCGATTTCGTGATGGGGCCAGACGCGCCCGTCGCCGAGAGAAACATCCTGGGCGTCATCCACAAGGTGGGACTGGAAATCGGCGGCAAGGTCATCCAAATGCGCAAGTTCGGGCATGACACCGTCGAGATCATCGGCGGACGCAAAGTCCACCCATGCACGTCCATCCCTGGCGGCATGACCAAGGGCATCACCAAGGAACAGCGCGACCACATCGAAGAGATGGGCAAGTACGCGGTCGAGTTCGCGCAGTTCTCGCTCAAGCTCTTCACCGACATCGTGCTGGGCAACAAGCAGTACGTAGACCTGATCCTGGGCGACGTCTACAACCACAAGACCTATTACATGGGCCTGGTGGATGAGAACAACAAGTCCAATTTCTACGATGGCAAGGTGCGCGTGGTCGACCCCGAGGGCAGGGAGTTCGTCAAGTATGCGCCCAAGGATTACACCGAACACATCGCCGAGCACGTCGAGCCGTGGACGTACCTCAAGTTCCCGTACCTCAAGAAGGTCGGCTGGAAGGGCTTCGTCGACGGCATGGACTCGGGCGTCTACATGGCGACTCCGCTCTCGCGCCTGAACGCCTGCGACGGCATGGCCACTCCGCTTGCGCAGGAAGAGTACGAACGCTTCTTCGGCACGCTGGATGGAAAGCCCGTCCACCAACGCCTCGCCATCCACTGGGCGCGCCTGGTCGAATTGCTCTACGCCGCCGAGCGCTGGCTGGAACTGGTGCGCGACCCCGAGATCACCTCCCCGCACGTTCACACCATCCCGACCGCGACTCCCACCGAAGGCGTCGGCATCGTCGAGGCCCCGCGCGGGACGCTCACGCATCACTACATCACCGACGAGCGCGGCCTGCTCAAGAAGGTCAACCTGATCGTCGGCACCACCAACAACTACGCGCCGATCAGCATGTCGATCAACAAGGCCGCGCGCAGTCTGATCCACAAGGGAACCGTGGTCACCGAGCCGATGCTCAACATGGTCGAGATGGCCTTCCGCGCCTACGACCCGTGCTTCGGCTGCGCCACCCACGCCCTGCCTGGCCAGATGCCGCTGGAGGTCACTATTCGGAATTCCGATGGTGAAGTTATGGATGTTCTGAAAAGGTAGCAAGTCAAAAGTCGAAGGTCAAAGGTCGCGCGACTTTGGACTTTTGACCTTCGACCAACGTGAAACTTGAAACCTGAAACATGCGAACCCTAATCATCGGCCTCGGCAATCCCATCCTCAGCGACGACGGCGTCGGCTGGAAGGTTATCGAGACTCTGCTATCCACTTCCCACTTTCCACCGACCATTGCTCTTGAAACGGCTTCCCTCGGCGGACTCTCGCTCATGGAACGGCTGGAAGGGTACCAGTGCGCCATCCTGGTCGATTCCATGCAGACGGGACAAGTCCCCGTGGGGACGGTGCGAGTCTTCCCGCTGGACGAATTGCCGAACCCGTCCGACAGCCATTCCGCTTCCGTGCATGACACCTCCCTGATGACGGCGCTCGAAACAGGCCGCCGAATGGGACTCGAACTGCCCGAACAAATCACGGTCATCGCCATCGAGGCCACGACCGTGCATGAGTTCTCCGAGGAGCTTTCGCCTGAAGTGGCCGCGGCGGTACCCGTGGCGGTGCAGGCGGTGATGGAGTTATTGCAAAAAAAGTAGGTTACGCTTTTAGCGTGACCTACATCTCTTATCCATTTCATCTGCGTTCATCTGTGGTTGACCGCGGCCCCCGTCCTTCGACTACGCTCGCCTGGTCTCGATACGGTCGGAAGAACGCCGACCTACTCGACCACCGCTGCTTGGCTCAGGACAGAGCGCCCAGCGCACTTCCCGCCAGCCAGCCCGTCGTCCACGCGGACTGGAAGTTGAATCCCCCCGTAATTCCATCGATATCCAGCACCTCGCCTGCGAAGAACAGCCCAGGCACGCTGCGGCTTTGCATGGACTTGAAGTCCACTTCATCGAGGCGCACGCCGCCGCAGGTGACGAACTCTTCCTTGAACTGACCCTTGCCTGAAATTTTAAACTCGCCTGCGGTCAATTCGACTGCCAGTTTACGCAGCTCGGACTTCGACACGTCCGCCCAATTCTTGTCGCCGATAAATTGAACCAGTTGCTTCCATAACCTGACGGGGATTTGTGAAAAGGCGGGATGCGCCTCGACTTTCTTGCGCGCGTTTTCCTTCCAATCTTTGTTGCGCTGCAAAATTTCCAGCGCCTTGTCAAAAGTGACATCACCGAGCCAGTTGACCGTCAACGCGGCGCGATACTTTTTCGCGAATAACTCGCGCGCGCCCCAGGCGGAGAGCCGCAAGATGGCGGGGCCGCTCAAGCCCCAATGCGTGATGAGCAGCGGGCCGCGCTGGGTCAACGCATCCATCCTAACCGTCACATTCTCCACGGACACACCCGCCAGCCCGTCGATACGCGCGTCCTTGACGTTGAAGGTGAACAGCGACGGGACAGGTTCCTCAATGGAGTGGCCCAATGACTGAATGATCTCACGCGTCTTGGTGTCGCTGCCCGTGGCGAGCAATAACTTTTCAGTTTGCAGATTCAAAACATCCGCCCCGCTTCGAACCTCCAGCCAAAATCCGCCCACGCGCATTTTCTTCACATCCAGCAGGCTCGCGCCCGTCCGTACGGTCACGCCCGCTGCCTTTGCACTCTCGCGCAGACAATTCGCAATCGTCTCGGACGAATCGGTGACGGGGAACATGCGCCCATCGGCTTCGGTCTTGAGCGACACATTGCGCGCCCCAAACCACTTGACCGTATCAGCGGGCTGGAAGCGCGTGAACGCGCCGCGCAGGGCCATGCCTCCGCGCGGATAGTAGGTGACGAGCTGCGCGGGGTCGAAGCAGGCATGCGTCACATTACAGCGTCCGCCGCCCGAGATCAGCACCTTGCCCAGCGTCTGCTGCGCCTTTTCGAGGATCAATACCTTCAGGCGCGGGTTCAACTCCGCGCAACGGATGGCGGCAAAAAATCCCGCGGGGCCGCCGCCCACGACGACCACATCCCAGGCCAGGGAAAAGGAGTCGCTCACGGCTACTCGACCCGCTCCAGGATATGACTGACCGCTGTGGATGCTGGCCCGCCCAGGGATTGGATCAGGCCGAAGCGCGCATCCGCCACCTGGTTCACACCCGCCTGCCCCCGCAGTTGCAGCGCCGCTTCGACGGCCTGATACACGCCCGCGGCTCCGCCGGGGAATCCGCGCGCCTTCATGCCGCCCATTGTCGCGCAGGGGATGCGGCCTTTGAGGCCGATCGCGCCGTCGGCAGCCAGCTTCCAGCCGCCGCCCTTGACCGCAAAACCGACCGCTTCGAGTTGCAGCGCGGCATAGATGCTGAACGCGTCATGATACTCGAAGAAGTCGATCCCATCCAGCGACAGTCCGACCTGCTTCATGGCCTTGCCTGCGGAAAGCTGGGCCGTGTCGAAGAAGAGCATGTCCTTGCGGTCGTGCAGCGCCAGCGTATCTGACGCGGCCGCGGAACCTGCCACCTTGACGAGTGGATTCACCCAGCTTGACGGGAGCAGGTCGCGGCGGGTGAGCACGAGCGCGGCAGCGCCGTCCGCGTTGGGGGCGATGTCGAACAGGTTGAGCGGGTCGCTGACCATTTCCGCTTTGGCGTAGGTCTCAGGTTTGATGGCCTTCTGGAACATGGCCTTTGGATTGCCCGCGCCGTTGGCGTGCGCCGTCAGCGCAAAGCCCGAAAATCCGCCCGCAGGGACTTGATGCTCGTGCATGTAGCGCTTCATCAAGAGCGCGGCCTGGGCAGTGGTGGACATGCCCATCACGGCTTCGAAGTCCGCGTCGCTCGTCGTCGCGATGGCCTCCTCCACATCTGTGCCGAGCTTGTCGGTGAACTTCTCCACGCCGACGACCAGCGCCACATCCACCATGCCACTCTTGACGGCGATGTATCCCTGGCGCAGCGCCGCCCCGCCCGAGGCGCCCGCCGCTTCGATGGTGACGGCTTCAATTCCTGTGAGCCCCGCATAATCCGCAAGCAGCGCGCCGAGATGCGCCTGGTTCGAGAGGTTGGGCGCCAGCATGTTGCCGACGAACAGAGCCTGCGGCCTGAGTCCGCCCGCGTCGTTGACGGCGGCCTGGATGGCATCGAAAGCCAGCTCGCGCAGGCTGATGTCCCAGTGCTCGCCGACTTCGGTTTGTCCAATTCCTGCAATAACGATATCTGTCATGATGGTTCCTTTGTAGGGGCGGGGTCACCCCGCCCCTACTTCCAAATATTCTTCAAAAACTTCAACTTCTCGACCGTCTGGTAACTGTCGCCGCCTTCGTGGCCGTTGTACGGATAGACCTTGATGTCCTTTTCGCCTGCCCAGTGATTGTAGGCGGCATAGACCGTCGAGGGTGGGCAGACTTGATCCATCAGCGCGGTCGAAAAGAGTGCCTTCGCGCGGGCGCGGGCCGAGAAGTTGACTCCGTCAAAATAGGACAGCGTCTCGAAGACGGTCTCGATCTTGTCGCGGTGGGTGTGACAGTATTCCGCGATCTCCTTGTACGGATAGCTGTCCACGATCTCGGTGGCGCGGCGATAGTGACACAGGAATGGCACATCAGGCATGGCCGCGACCACCTCAGGAACCAGGCCTGCGGCGGCGATGGTGATTCCGCCGCCCTGTGAGCCGCCCGTCACGGCGATGCGCGCCGCGTCCACGGCGGGATGGCTGCGGGCCGCGTCGATGGCGCGCACGGCATCCGTGAAGACGCGCCGATAGTAATAATGCTGCGGGTCGAGGATGCCCTTGGTCATGCTGCCAGGGAAGTGCGCGTTGCCGCCGTCGGCGTACAGGTCGGGCGTGTCGCCTGGCGACCAGGTGCTGCCCTGTCCGCGCGTGTCCATGATGAAGTGGGCATAGCCCGCGCTCGACCACAGCAGCCAGTCGATGGGCAGGCTGCGTCCACCACCGTAGCCGATGTATTCGACCACGCAGGGTAGGGGCGCAGCGCGCTGTGCCCCTACCCTTTCCACAGGCAGGATTAGCCAGCCCTTGATGGGCTGCCCGCCGAAGCCTGCGTACGTCACGTCGAAGGTTTCCTGCGCCGACAGGCCGTAGTCCACGCGTTCGAAGGTCGCATTCAGCGGATGGGCGCGCGCCTCGTCCAACGTGGATTTCCAGAAAGCGTCAAAGTCCGCGGGTTCGTTCCGCGCGGGGCGATAGGTCTTGAGTTCATCGAGGGAAAGATCAAAGAAGGCCATGTTGTTTCCAATCGTAGGGGCGGGGTCACCCCGCCCCTACCTAATCATCTCATCGCCAATTTGCCGCGATAGCGGACGTAGGTGGCGTAGTCGATCTCGGTGCGGCGGGCGATGTATTCCTGCGTTTTCATGGCCAGGCCCGCGCGCTCGGTAATCTTGTCTGTGACGGTGATGTCGAAGGCGTCGGAACCAGCGCCCGAGCCGAAGGAGACCATCAGGATGCGGTCGCCAGGCTGGGCTAGGTCGAGGGTGGCGGTCAGGCCGATGATGGCCGCGCCCGCGTAGGTGTTGCCGATGACGGGCACCAACAGTCCAGGCGCGATCTGTTCGGCGGTGAATCCCAATTGTCCCGCCACGCGCTGCGGGAACTTGGTGTTCGGTTGGTGGAAGATGGCCCACTTGTAATCCCTGGCAGTCGAGCCGATGGCTTCCATCATGCGCGTACCCGCCTCGGTGATGTGCTTGAAGTAGGCAGGTTCGCCCGTGAAGCGCATACCGTGCTCGGGATACTTTTGATATTCGCGCCGCCAGAAGTCAGGCGTGTCGGTGACGTAGGAGTACGAGGCGTTGATCACGGCCAGCGACTCTTCGGCGGGGCCGACGATGTACGCGCCGCCGCCCGCGCCCGCGGTGTATTCGAGCGCGTCGCCTGGCTTGCCCTGCGCGGTGTCCATGCCGATGGCCATGGCATAGTGACCCATGCCCGAGCCGACCAATCCCATCGCGGCGACCAGGGCTTCGGTGCCCGCTTTGCAGGCGAATTCCCAGTCCGCGGCCTGCGTGTTGGGCACCGCGCCGATGGCCTCCGCCACCAGCGTGGAGGTTGGCTTGACCGCGTACGGATGCGACTCCGAGCCGACCCAGACCGCGCGCAGTTCATGCGGGTCGATCCGGGCGCGCAGCATGGCATTGCGCGCCGCCTCGATGGACATGGTGATCACGTCCTCGTCGAGGCCAGGCACGGCCTTTTCCTTGATCGGCAGGCCCGCGCCTTTGCCGCCTGTCCAGACACGGGCGACTTCCCTGGCGGGCAGACGATAACGCGGCACGTAGGCGCCATAGCCCACGATGCCGACGGGCTTGACGGGTTTGAGGAGAGTGGGGGAGGGTTGAGGAGTTGTCATTGATTTCCTTTTCACGTTTTAGCTAAAAACATTTTGGAACTGTTCCAAATCTTCCGCATAGATCTATTGACAAAAAGAGACCTGTGAGCGACTTGTAGCAATAATTTGTGGCTTGCCATCATAGATTTTCACATATCCAGAAACAAGCAAACAATACCCATTTAAATCGCTCCAATCGCTACCCCAAACCACTAAAGCAAAATGATGCTTTGGGTATGGAGCATCATTGCAAAATGTAGGCTTGCCTGACACACCTGGTTCATATGAACAATATGCCCTATTAATTTTACAAGTAACATATTTTTCATTTGCGACAGTATTAAAACATAAATCAACGCCCATATTTGGAAAAGTGTACGATGTGGAGGTTTTCTTCGGCGCCACTGGCAGAATAAGCCCTGGAGTAGCAGTTTTGCTCAGAGCAAGGGTCCTTCCTACGGGTGAGAAGGCATAAGGTGAAACATCGTCGGGAACAATTGGTATTGAACTTTTATCACCAGAAATGAATAAGTATTGGGTTGATGCCCAACCGAATGCGCCTTCGAAATTAATCCATGCCCAACTGCGGTCCTGGTTAAACCCGTATACGGTAAAACATGTTTCAGGAGGTAAGCCGTTTAAAATTTCAAATTGTGTGCCTGGACCACTTCTCATTCGCAGTGTATTCGATGCGCTAACACAACCAGCTAGTGATGGAAATGGCGTAAATGTAAATAGCACCGAAGGAAGAGGGGTTGGCGACGAAGATTGAATTTGTTTTACTTGAGTTGCAGTCGGTAATGGAGTTGAGGTACTGCAAGCGGTTATTAGAATTGCACTGAAAAGAAAAAAATAAATAATCCTCATTTTTCCTCAGTTACCTTTTTCAATTCTATTCATCACGTGAATAAAAGCTATTCACGAACCAAAATTGTTACAGAATATTCCTACCATTTTCGACTTTCGTCAATCCATGATCAGCGAAAACGACTTTTTGTAAAGTATGGTTTGCAAAAAGTATTCTCGTGAGAGCCATTTACCTTAAACTCAGCAATCACTTCATTCCCTTCAAAATCTCTTCGGCGCGATCAATTCTAACCACTTTCTCCGCTACCATCTGCGCGGCGACCTTCTCGACCAGTTCCCTGCTGGCGCCTGCGGCGATGGCGACCTGGCGCGCGTGCAAGGTCATGTGTCCGCGCTGGATGCCTTCGGTGGCGAGGGCGCGCAGGGCGGCCATGTTCTGGGCCAATCCCACCGAGACGATGATCTCGGCCAATTCAGAGGCGGTTTTCACGCCCATCAGTTTCACCGCAGCCTGTGCGGCGGGGTGGACTTTGGTCGCGCCGCCGACGATGCCCACCGCCATCGGCATTTCGAGCGTGCCGACCAGGTTCCCGTCCGCGTCCCTGCCCCAGGTGGATAATGAAGTGTATCTGCCCGAACGCGCGGCGTAGGCGTGCGCTCCTGCTTCGATGGCGCGCCAGTCGTTGCCCGTGGCAATCACCACCGCGTCCACGCCGTTCATGATGCCCTTGTTGTGCGTGGCCGCGCGATACGGGTCGGAGGCGGCGAAGGCATAGGCCTCGATGATCCCGTCGCGGACGCGTTCGCCCGTGTACACGTAGGGGCGGCCTTCATGGTCGCCCGTGGCGGGGACAAGCCCCACCGTTTCAAACGCCAATTCCTTGACGGGGATGACACAGCGCACCCGCGCGATGCGACGATCCGCCAGGTTGGACAGGATGCGCAAGTGCACCCGTCCACCCGTGATGGCTTCGATACGCGGGGCCAGCCGTTCGCAGGCCGTGTTGACCGCGTTGGCGCCCATCGCGTCGCGCACGTCATAGATGAGATGCACCACGAGAAAAGCGCCGATGGGCGAATCTTCGATAATGCGGACTTCCAAATCCCGCGCGCCGCCGCCGAATTTCTTGAGGACGGGGTCGATGGCATCCGCTTCGGCCAGCAGTTCGGACTTGTGTTCGTAGATTTTGAGCCGCGCCGAGGGAATGTCATCCACGTCTAGCAGCTGCATCTGCCCGATCATCTCGGGCGCCGAGGTGGTGGCCTGGAATCCGCCGCCCGCGCGGGCCAGTTTGGCCATGAACGAGGCGCCCGCCACCACGGAGGGCTCCTCTAGCGTCATCGGCACCAGCACGTCGCGGCCGTTGACCTGGAAGTTAAGCCCGATTCCGAGCGGCAGGCTGTATAGACCGATGGCATTCTCGATCATATGGTCGGCGGCCTCAGGCGAGAGTCCGCCCGTCGTGAACGGAGTCAGGCCCTCGGGTGGAAAATCGGCGGAATCGGCCACTTTGGTGCGGCGTTCGTCGAGGGGCAGGTTGTAAAGTCCAGAAATGCGGGAATTGGTCATCGGGGCACCTTTGCAGAGCGAATTATATTTCGGCCGCCCGCCAAAATCTATCAAAAATCATCCTGGAATGCCTTACAAGACCCTGACAGGCGCTTCCAAAAATGCTTCCGAATTTGAAACCTGACAAAACTTGGATATAATACCCATTGAGGTGTCTTAATGCTGTTAACGCGTGAACAACTCCAGGAGCGTCTGATCGCACTGCACCAGGCCAGCCTGGAATTGGTGAAAGACGTTTCCCTGGAAACGTTGCTCGAACGCATTGCCGCCCTGGCCTGTGAACAGGCCGGGGCGCGTTATGCCGCCCTGGGGGTCCTGGACGAGAACGGCAGCCTGAAGCAGTTCGTGACCATCGGCATGACCCGCGATGAAATCAACCGCATCATCCACCCGCCGCTGGGACGGGGCCTGATCGGCGAGCTGATGAACGCCCACGCGCCGCTGCGCCTGCCGGTTTTGCAGGATCACCCCAGCTCGGTGGGCTTCCCCGCCCACCACCCGCACATGGGTTCGCTGCTGGGCGTCCCCATCCGCGCAGGCGACCACCAATTGGGACAGATCTACCTGACCGAAAAGCTGGATGGGGCCGAGTTCACCGCCGACGACGAGATGATCATCCAGATGCTGGCCGCCTATGCCGCCGCCGCCATCCAGAATGCGAACTTATATGAAGAGATGCGCGAGCACGATGCCGCCGTCACCCGCCGCAACGAGGACATGGCCCTGGTCAACGACATCGCCACCACGCTGACAGCCTCGCTGGAACTGGACGAGATCCTGAACAAGTCGCTGGCGCTGGTGATGAATTATATGAAGGTCGAGGCGGGCGAGCTCTTCCTGCTGGAAGAGGACAAGCAATCCCTGAGAATGGTGTTACACCGCGGAGAGGCCGCTGAGGCCTTCTGGAACCAGAATATCTTCAAGATCGGCGAAGGCTATGTCGGCCTGACCGCCCAGCGGGGCGACCCGATCCTCAGTGCGAACCTGCAAACGGACGAGCGCTTCCTGCGTCAGGCCGTGGTCAAGGCGGGCTTCCGCCAGATGGCCTGCATCCCGTTGCGCTCGGGTGAGAACGTGATGGGCGTGTTGAGCATCGCCACCCGTCACACCATGCCCTTCGATGACCGCAGCATCCAGATGCTCTCCGCCGTGGGCAACTGGGCCGGGCTGGCCATCGAAAACGCCCGCCTGCACAACAACGCCCGCCGCCTGGCCGTATTGGAGGAACGCGACCGCATCGGCATGGACCTGCACGACGGCATCATCCAGTCGATTTACGGGGTGGGACTGGCGCTCGAAAGCGCCTACCATGCCATCGAGGAAAACCCGTCCGCGGCCAAGCAGCGCGTCCAGAAGTCGATCGATGGGCTGAACCAGGCCATTCGCGACATCCGCACCTATATCCTCGACCTGCGCCCGCGCCAGCTCGGCAACGACGGCCTGATGGCGGGCCTCAAACGCCTGGTCACCGAGTATCGCGCCAACACCTTCGCCGAAGTGACCCTGACCGGCCCGCGTTCGGACCTGAAAGAAATGCCCCACTCCCATTCCCTGGCCCTGTTCCACATCTGCCAGGAGGCGCTGGCCAATGCCGCCAAACACGCCTCCGCCAAAAAAGTGCAGGTGGCGGTCTGGGTCACGAACGACCGCGTCCTGCTGGAGATCCACGATGACGGACGCGGCTTCCACATCGAGAAAATGGCCACCACCATCGGCCACGGCCTGTCGAACATGCAGACGCGCGCGCGCGGCGTGGGCGGCGAAATGGACATCAACTCGACGGCCGGCGAGGGAACCACCATCCTGGCCTGGGTGCCGCGCGGGGTTAAATCCTGAATCGTCTGAATCCAGCGGGAATGAAAAATCGAATCACCGGTTCCTGGGTTTCACGCAGCGGGTTTCACGGCCAAACTCCCCTTTTCTTCCTCAGGCAAATATGTATATTTACGGCCCGTTTGCCCATCCTTGCCCATATATGGGGGGCACGTCCATCCGGTTAGATGTCTCTGGCTGAAACGTCTGTTCTAACCGGTCAGCCATCCGTAAATCCCGCGCCTGCAATTCTTTAACATTCGTTAACCTTAAAAAAGCGGATGTTTTTAACCTTGCGTAGGTCAGGCGTGTTGGTAAACATCCCGTTCTTCTGCTAGAATATGGGCACGCTGAATACTGGATGCAAGGCCCAAATGTAGCATCCACGCACCCCAGAATTACGTTTGATAAAAATTCATTCCCTACCACACTAAGCCGCGGTAATCTGGCGGGTTAGTTTTATCTACCCTACCCCCCGCAATGGGAGCGACCGACTTATGAATACAGAGCAGGCATGGCAGTCCGTGCTCGGACAACTCCAAATGGAAATGCCCAGGGCATCCTACGATACCTGGGTTCGCGACACGCGCCCTGTTTCCTACGACAAGGGCATTCTTACTGTTGGTGTCCGTAATGCCTACGCCCGCGACTGGTTGGAAAGCCGCCTGGCCGGCACCGTTAACCGTCTTTTGATTGGTGTCCTGAACTCGACGGTGACCGCAAATTTTGTCGTAATCAACGCGGATGAAATCACCACCTCCACCGCGGACCCGGAACCTGCTCCCGCTGCGATGGAAATATCCTCCCCCGACCGCGCGCGGACGGCCAACCTCAATCCGCGCTACACGTTCGACACCTACGTGGTCGGCTCGGGCAACCGCCTGGCCCACGCCGCCTGTCAGGCCGTGGCCGAAAAGCCCGCCCGCGCCTACAACCCGCTCTTCCTCTACGGAGGCGTCGGCCTCGGCAAGACCCACCTGTTGCACGCCATCGGCAACGCCTGCCAGGGCCGCGGACTGAACGTGCTGTACGTGTCGTCGGAGGAATTCACCAACGACATGATCAACGCCATCCGCACCCACACCACGCAGGCCTTCCGCGAAAAATACCGCTCCGCCGACGTGCTGCTGATCGACGACATCCAGTTCATTGCAGGCAAGGAATCGACCCAGGAGGAGTTCTTCCACACCTTCAACACCCTGCACGGGCAGGACAAGCAGATCATCGTCTCGTCGGACCGACCGCCCAAGTCGCTGGTTACGCTCGAAGAACGCCTGCGCTCCCGCTTCGAGTGGGGCCTGGCCGCCGACATCCAGCCGCCTGACGTCGAAACCCGTCTGGCCATCCTGCGCTCGAAGGCCGAGCGCACCGGCCGCCGCATCCCCGATGATGTGCTCGAAATCATCGCCCGCCGCGTCCAGTCCAACATCCGCGAACTGGAGGGTGCGCTCAACCGCATCCTGGCCTTTGCCGACCTAAGCGGTTCGGCCCTGACCCCCAATCTGGTGGATGTGGCCCTGGCGGACCTGCTGCCCCAGAAACGCAACGTATCCCCCGCTAAAATTCTCGAAGCGGTCGCCTCCTCCGAGGGCATCGATGTGGGCGACCTGCTCGGGCAAAACCGCTCGGCCAAGATCGCCGTCCCGCGCCAGCTGGCCATGTACCTGTTGCGCCACTTCAACGACATCTCCCTGCCCCAGATCGGCGAATTGCTGGGCGGGCGCGATCACACGACCATCATGTATGGCATCCGAAAAGTCGACGAAAACGAGAAACTCAAAAAACGCGCCGAGACGATCTGGCAGACCCTCCTCAACCAAACCGTCATGGCATAGAAATTCCCCACAACATGTGCATACCACTCCCATCCCTGCTGAAGGATGGGAGTTTTTTTGACCCGCCACGCTCGCGCTGGATTTTTAATCCAGCGCCTCTCCCGCCCCCAACTACGGCCAAACCCAGCGCGGTTAAAAAATGCATATTTTTTAGCGCATGGAAAACGCAACTTTTGAGCGTGGGTATTATATAATTGCGCCCTGCCATGAAATACATCAAAGGTCTGGACGGTCTGCGCGGGATCGCGTTCCTGCTGGTGTTCCTCTTCCATGCCCACTTCGGCTACTTCGGCTGGGTGGGCGTGCAGTTGTTCTTCGTGTTGTCGGGCTTCCTCATCACAGGCATCCTACTCGACATGAAACGCGCCCTGCCCACGCTGGGATACTTCGTCAAATTTTACGGGCGGCGCTTCCTGCGCATCTTCCCGCTATATTACGTGTACCTGTTCCTGATCGCCCAGGTGGCAACCTATCTTTTCGAGCAAAAGATCCGCAGGCCCTACATCGAATTGTTTTGGGACCAATACCCCTACGCGCTGGCCTACGTCTACAATTTCTTCATGGCCACCAGCAAATTCGTCCAGACCTCGCAGTTTCTCACCCACCTGTGGTCCCTGGCGGTGGAGGAGCAGTTCTATATCCTGTGGCCGCTGATCGTCTTCCTGACCCCGTTCAAACATCTCAAGAAGGTTTTCCTGGCGGTGATCGTCCTGGCGCCGCTCTTCCGCCTGGGCGTGATGCTCTTCTACCAGCAAGCCTCGTACGGGATCCTGGGGGATGCAAACACGGCCATCTATGCCCTGCCCTTCTCCCACCTGGATGCCTTCGCCTTCGGGGCCTTGATCAACCTGGGCATTTCCATCCCACAGGCCAGGCGGCAGTTCCTGATCCTGTTGGTGGCCTTCCCCATCCTGGGCATGCTGACCGATTTCCTGTCCACGGGTCAATGGAACGTGGACAACGGTTTCGGCCTGCCGCTCCTGCTCCCCAACGCCTACAAGCCCGTGTGGGGCTACTCGATCCTGAATTACATCTTCGTGCTGTTGATCTACGGGGTGGTGCGCGAAGGCTGGTTCGTCCGCCTGCTCGAACAACGCTGGCTGTTGTACCTGGGCAGGATCTCCTATGGGTTGTACGTGTACCACTACGCCATCTACTGGCTGGTCAGCGAGATCGTTTTCCCGGGCGCAAACCTGATCCTGGGCGCCCTGATCGCCCTGCCGCTGACCATCCTGGTCGCCTCGCTCAGCTTTTATCTGTTCGAAAAGCCCATCACCGACCTGAAGGATCGCTGGTTTCCGTTCAAACCGCTCCCGAAGAGCGCCTAAAATCGTGATATACTTGCGTCCGCTTTCCCCCAGGGAAAGCCATTCTGCCGGGGCAGGCAATAAATGCCCACACTTCACACGCCTGTGGACCTGCCAGCGCGTGCCGCGGACCAAATGGACGCGGTCGCTGGCGGGGATGAAACAGGCGGAGGCCAAACGCTAGGAGGTTCTTCCCATGGCCATTATTTCCATGAAGGCCCTGCTTGAGAGCGGCGTCCACTTCGGACACCGCACCAACAAGTGGGATCCCCGTATGAAGCCGTACATCTTCACCGAACGCAACGGCATTCATATCATCGACCTGCAGCAGACCGTCAAGTTGCTCTCGCAGGCCTACAACGTCATCCGCGACACGGTCGCGAACGGCGGCGCCGTGCTCTTCGTGGGCACCAAGCGCCAGGCGCAGGAAACCGTCTCAGAGGAAGCCATCCGCTGCGGCATGCCCTTCGTCACCGAACGCTGGCTGGGCGGCATGTTGACCAACTGGTCGACCATGCACCAGCGCATCCAGGAACTGGAGCGCCTCGAACAGCTGCGCGACAGCGGCGACATCAACCGCCTGACCAAGAAGGAAGGCCTGCTGATTCAGCGCGAGATCGAACGCCTGCAGTCCCGCCTCTCGGGCGTGCGCAACATGAAGCGCCTGCCCGACGTGCTCTTCATCGTGGACGTTTGCCGCGAAGACGCCGCGGTCCACGAAGCCAACCTGCTCAACATCCCGATCGTGGCGCTGGTGGACACCAACTGCAACCCGCAGGGTATCGACTACGTCATCCCCTCCAACGACGATGCCATCCGCGCCATCAAACTCCTCGTTTCCAAGATGGCCGATGCCGTGCTCGAAGGCAAGGCCGCCCGCAAGGAAGATGAACCCGAGGAAATGCCTGGGGCCGATGCCAGGACCGAGTCGGTCAAGTCGTCCCGCAGGGCTCCCCGCGCGGCCGTTCCCGACCAGGAAGAGGAAGTCAACGAGGACAACCTGTTGGGCGCCTCCACCCTGGCCAAACTGAACGTTGCGCGCAACCCCGAACCCCCTGAAGAAAAGCCGGTTGTAAAGGCTGACACCGCGGAAACCCAGGGCGAGGCCTAAGCCTGGCTCCACCTGAAAGAGGAACGAGAACAATGGAAATTACGACCGAGATGATCAAACAACTGCGCGCCGCCACCAACGCGCCCATGCTGGACTGCCGCAAGGCGCTCCAGGAGGCCGATGGCGACTACCAGAAGGCCGTCGACTGGCTGCGCGAAAAGGGCATGGCCACCGCCGCCAAGCGCGCCGACCGTGTGGCCTCCAACGGCATCGTTGAAATGTACTCCCACGGCGGCGGACGCGTCGGCGTGATGGTCGAAGTCAACTGCGAGACCGACTTCGTTGCCCGCTCCCAGCAGTTCCGCACCCTGGCGCACGAGATCGCGCTCCAGATCGCGGCCGGCGCCCCCAAGTACATCAAGGCCGACGACATCCCCGCCGCCGAACTTGAGCACGAGGCCGATATCGCTCGCGCCCGCGCCAAGGAGGAAGGCAAGCCCGAGAACATCCTGCCCAAGATCGTCGAGGGCCGTCTCGAGAAATACAAGGATGAAGTCTGCCTTATGCGCCAGACCTACATCCGCGATGAGAGCATGAACATCGAGAAGCTGGTCCTGCAAAACGTGGCCGCCATCGGCGAAAACGTGCTCGTCCGCCGCTTCCAGCGATGGGAGCTGGGTGAGAGTCTCAGCTAGTCAGGAAGGCCAACCTACGGGTTGGCCTTTTTTATACCCGGTACGGTCACAAATTGCGCCTTCTCAAAAGCGGGAAAACGCAATTGTGACCGTGAATATCATATAATCCGAACCAAACAGAAGGAGACCTGGGATGAGCGAGTTGAAATATAAACGTATTTTGCTCAAACTAAGCGGTGAGGCGCTCAGCGGCCCATCCGGCTACGGGATCGACGTAACCGAGGCGGAGTCCGTCGCCAACCGCATCAAGGAAATCCGCGAGATGGGTGTGGAGGTGGCCGCAGTGATCGGAGCGGGCAACCTGTGGCGCGGCAAGCAGGGCCTCGACCGCGGCATGGATCGCGCCACTGCCGATTACATGGGCATGCTCGGCACCGTCATGAACGCCCTGACCCTGATGGATGCCCTCGAACGCATGGGCGTGTACACCCGCGTCCAGTCGGCCATCGAGATGCGGGCCGTGGCCGAACCCTACATCCGCCGCCGCGCCATCCGCCACCTGGAAAAGGGACGCGTGGTCATCTTCAGCGCGGGAACGGGCAACCCGTTCTTCTCGACCGACACCGCCGCCGCCCTGCGCGGCACCGAAATGGATGTGGACGTGCTGATCAAAGCCACCAAGGTGGACGGCGTCTACGACTCGGACCCCAAGAAGAATCCAAATGCCGTCAAGTTCGACGAACTTTCCTACATCGAGGTGCTCAACCGCCGCCTTGAAGTGATGGACAGCACGGCCATCACCCTGTGCATGGAAAACAACCTGCCCATCCTGGTGCTCAACCTGTGGGATTCGCAGGCGCTCATGCAGGCCCTGCGCGGCGAAAAATCGGGCACCCTGGTCCACCACGGTTGACCCGCTCGCCGTCCCTTGCCTTGTGAGAGTCTCTCAATCGGAGACAATTTCTCTCACACCCCCGCCGTCCCATAGCACAATTTTCCGTTTTAAGGTATCCTTATGGCAATGAACCTTACAGGAGGACGAGGTGATTAAAGACATCCTCAAAGACGCTGAAACCCGCATGCACGGGGCCATTCATTCCCTTTCGGATTCCCTGGCCACCATTCGCACCGGGCGGGCCAGCCCTGCGCTGGTCGAAAAGCTGCCCGTGGAATATTATGGAAGCCCCACCCCGCTCATGCAACTGGCTTCGATCAGTATTCCCGAGCCGCGCTCCATCATGATCAAACCGTTCGATCCCTCCACCATCAAGGAGATCGAGCGGGCGATCCGCGTTTCGGACCTGGGACTGAATCCCAACAACGACGGCAAGGCCATTCACCTGAACCTGCCTCCGTTGACGGAGGAACGCCGCCGCGACCTGGTGAAGCACATGCACGCGCGCCTCGAAGAGTCCCGCGTGGCCATTCGCAACATCCGTCGTGACCTGCACAACGATTTGCGCGACTTCGAAAAGGAAAAACTCATTACCGAGGACGAAATGAGACGCGGTGAAGAGGATCTGCAAAAACTGACCGACCGCTTCATCGAAGATGTCAACGCGCACGGTCAGACAAAAGAAAAAGAGATCATGGAAGTGTAATAACGATTCCCATCGTTATTTGCGATCCCCATGGGCAAATCCCCACTGAATATTCCTGCTGATAAAATCCCCCGCCACGTTGCCATCATCATGGATGGCAACGGGCGTTGGGCTATTTCGCGCGGGCTGCCCCGTCTGGCGGGTCACAAGGCGGGCACCGAAAACCTACGACGCGTCATTCGCGCCACGGTGGAATTCGGCATCAAGTACCTCACCATCTATGCCTTCTCCACCGAAAACTGGGGACGTCCCACCGAGGAAGTGCAGGGATTGATGGGCATCCTCCAGGATGTGATCGACCACGAGCTCAACGAGCTGCACCAGGAAGGCGTGCAACTGCGCCACATCGGGCGCCTGGAACGCCTCGACCCCAAGATCCAGGCCAAGGTCACGAAAGCCATCGAGCTGACCAAAAACAACGACAAGCTGGTCCTGAACATCGCCTGGAATTACGGCGGCCGCGACGAGATCGTGTGCGCCATCCAGAAGATCATCAAGGACGGCATCGCCCCCGAGGATGTCACCGATGAATTGGTCAGCCGTTATATGTTCACAGCCGGCGTCCCCGACCCGGACCTGGTCATTCGCACCTCGGGCGAATTACGCGTGAGCAATTTCCTGATCTGGCAGGTGGCCTACTCCGAGTGGTACGTCACCCCCACCTTCTGGCCCGATTTCGACCGCGAGGAATATCGCCGCGCCCTCGAAACCTACGCCAACCGCGACCGCCGCTACGGCAAGGTCTCCTCGAAGGAATTACAGGGGTCCAATGCTTAAGCGGACGATCACCGCGCTGGCCCTGCTCCTGGTTGGCATGCCCACGGTCATCCTGGGCGGGCCTTATTTTTTTGTGCTGATCGCCCTGTTCGTCCTGGGCGCCACCTGGGAATACTGGCACATGTTCAAGGCGGTGGGGTACGACTCCAACCTGTACGTGACCATGGGCGGGGTGGGCCTGATCCTGGTGACACGCGCCTTTTTCCCGGAGCTCGCCGTGCCAGCCATGGCGGCGGGCGTCCTCATCGCTATGTCCATTCACCTGTTTGCCTTCGAGCGCGGCCGTGACCAGGCCGCGCTCGATTTTAGCATTACCGTCGGCGCGCTAGTCTACCTCGGCTGGCTGGGCTCCTACCTGCTCGACACCCGCAACCTGACCGACGGCGGCTGGTACTTCATGATTGTCCTGCCCTCCGTTTGGCTGGCGGATTCGGGCGCGTACTCCATCGGCGCGGCCTACGGCAAACACAAGATGTCCCCGCGCCTCAGCCCCAAGAAAAGCTGGGAGGGATACGCGGCGGGCGTCTTCTCGGGCGCCATCGGGGGCGCTTTCTTCGTCTATGCGTACCAGACCTACGGGATGCTGCCCCCTCTGATGAGCATCGGACAGGGCGCCCTGCTCGGCCTGATCCTGGGCCTGCTCACACCGCTCGGCGATCTGGGCGAAAGCATGATCAAACGCCAGGCACACATGAAGGACTCGAGCAACGTCTTCCCCGGTCACGGCGGCTTCTTCGACCGCATCGACTCCTGGATCTGGGCCGCCACGATCGGATACTATTTCATCCAATGGTTCGTTCTTTAACGGAGGCATGACATGGATTCCCTCGATATCTCGGCCCCAACCCGCAACCTGGCCCTCGACCTGGCCCGCGTGACCGAAGCCGCCGCCCTCTCGGCTGGCCGCTGGATGGGACGCGGCGACAAGGAAGCCGCCGACCATGCCGCCGTGGAGGCCATGCGGCTGGTGCTCAGCACCATTTCGATTGACGGCGTCATCGTCATCGGCGAAGGCGAGAAGGACCGCGCCCCGATGCTGTTCAACGGCGAAAAGGTCGGCAACGGGAACGGTCCCCAGGTGGACGTGGCTGTCGACCCGATTGACGGCACCCGTCCGCTGGCGTTTGGCCGCACGAACTCCATCGCCACGGTGGCCATCGCCCCGCACGGTTCGATGTTCGACCCGGGCCCGTTCGTCTACATGAACAAGATCGCCGTCGGCCCCGAGGCGCGCGGCAGGATCAACATCGAGGCTCCCGTCACGGACAACCTGCGCGCCATCGCGCGCGCCAAGGGAAAATCCGTGGAGGATCTGACGACCATCATCCTCGACCGGCCGCGCCACGACAATCTGATCATGGAAATCCGCAGGGCGGGCGCCCGCATCCGCCTGATCCCCGACGGCGACGTGGCCGCCGCGCTGATGACGGCCCAGCCCGATTCAGGCGTGGACGTGCTCTTCGGCATCGGCGGCACGCCCGAGGGTGTCATCTCGGCCTGCGCCCTGCGCGCCATGGGCGGCGAAATCCAGGGCAAGCTGTATGCGCGCGACGCGGACGAACTGCGCCGCGGACGCGAGGCGGGCTACGATTTCGAGAAGATCCTGACCATGGACGACCTGGTCTCCTCGGAGGATGTTTTCTTCGCCGCCACAGGCATCACCGACGGCGAATTGCTCAAGGGCGTGCGCTACTACGGCGAAGGCGCCACCACCGACTCGCTGGTCGTGCGCGGATTGACGGGCACGGTGCGCGAGATTACCGCCCACCACCGCATGGACAAACTCCATCACCTGAGCGCGATCAAGTATTAAATTTCAACGTGTCATTCTGAGGAGCCGCACAGCGGCGACGAAGAATCTCCGTATATCAAAAATCCAGCACCGTAAATGGCGCTGGATTTTTTGATTCGCATATGTCGTTGCGAGCGGAGCGAAGCAACCTCCCGTCAACAGGAATCGTTCTTGAAATTTTAAGATTGCTTCGGGATTTCGACGCTAGCGCGTCTCAACCCTCGCAATGACAGGTTATACCAACCCCTCCAACTCTTCCCATCTTGCGTAGGCCAGGGCCAGTTCGTCCTGCAACTCTTTCAGGCGGTCCACGGCGCGGGCGATCTCGGCATTGTCCTGCTGGTAAAAGGCAGGGTCAGACATCGCGACGGTGCGTTCGTGGATTTCAGTCTCAAGCGATTCGATGCGCTGCGGCAATTCAGCCAGTTCACGTTGTTGGGCTTCGCGTTCGCGCTTTTCCTTGTAGCTGGGTTTCTTCGGCGCTTCGACGCTCTCCTGTGCAGGGGCTTTGCGCGGCTTCTCTTCAACCCTGGGCAGATTTGCGGCCTGATTCTGGTTGAGCCAGTCATCGTAGCCGCCGACGGTTTCGATGACCCTCCCTGTCCCGTCCACGGCCAGTGTGCTGGTGACGATGTTGTTCAGGAAGGCGCGGTCATGGCTGACCAGCAGCAGCGTGCCCTCGTAATCGAGCAGCAGGTCTTCGAGGATTTCCAACGTTTCCAGGTCGAGATCGTTGGTGGGTTCATCCATGACCAGCAGGTTGGCGGGGCGCGCAAACAGCCGCGCCAGCAGCAGACGGTTGCGTTCGCCGCCCGAGAGGGCGCTGATGGGCGCCTGGACGCGGTCCTTCGAAAACAGGAAGCCCTCCAGATAGCCGACCAGGTTGCGCGTCCGCCCGTTGATCGTGACCGTGTCGCTGCCCTGCCCCACGTTATCCAGGATGGACTTCGACTCGTCCAACTGCGCCCGAAGCTGGTCGAAGTAGGCGATCTCCAGGTTTGTGCCGTGATCCACCGTGCCTGCCTGCGGAGCCAGTTCCCCGATCAGCAATCGCAGCAGGGTGGTCTTGCCCGAGCCGTTTGGCCCGATGATGCCGACCTTGTCGCCGCGCTGGATGGTGGTGGTGAGTTCCCTGACGATGGGCCGCTCCCCGAACGAATAGCTGACATCCTCCGCCTCGATGACCAGCCGCCCCGAGCGCTTCTCGGCCTGGATCTGCATGCGCACCTTGCCGGGCTGTTCGCGGCGTTCCAGACGCAGCTCGCGCAGACGTTTGAGCGCGCGGACGCGGCCCTCGTTGCGCGTGCGGCGCGCCTCGATGCCCTTGCGAATCCAGACCTCCTCCTGGGCCAGCTTCTTGTCGAAGAGCACATTCTGCTCCGCTTCGGCGCTGAGCATGGCCTCCTTGCGTTCGAGGAAGGTCTCGTAACTGCAATTCCAATCGAAGAGGCGGCCGCGGTCGAGCTCGACAATGCGGGTGGTCAGGCGCTGCAAGAAGACGCGGTCATGCGTGACAAAGAGCAGCGTGCCTCCCCAGCGTTTGAGGAAGGTCTCCAGCCAGTCGATGGACGCGATGTCGAGGTGGTTGGTCGGCTCGTCGAGCAGGAGCAGGTCGGGGTTCCGCACCAGACCGCGCGCCAGCAGGACGCGGCGCTTCATCCCCGCGGAGAGGATATTAAACTGCGCGTCCGCATCCAACTGCATGCGCGCGATGACCTGGTCGACGTGGATCTGCCCGCGCCAGTGATGATCGTCCGTGTGGGCGGACTTGCGCGCCTCCAGTCCGCTGGCGACGATATCGAGCACCTTGCCTTCGATGCCCGCAGGCACCTCCTGCGGCAGATAGGCCACGCGCAGATTCTGCTGACGGGCCACGGCTCCGCTTTGCGGCAGGATGTCGCCGTTCACCAGCTTGAGCAGGGTGGACTTGCCCATGCCGTTGCGGCCGAGCAGCCCCACCCACTCGCCCGGCTCGATCTGTAAATTGATGTTTTCAAGGAGAAGCGGCCCGCCAAAACCCAGGCTCACGTCCTGCAAGCTGATCAATGCCATGAATTTATCACCTCTGAAGGGGTGAATATACTACAAAAAATGTAGGGCAAATTGGCAATTTGCCCTACATCATGTACAGAGTTTTCTCGATGCTACTACGGCAAGTTGAACGTCCCCACCAAAAACACCGCCATCTGCGCTCTTGTGACGGGAGTCTCGGGACAGTAGTTGCCTGAACCGCAGCCGCCGGTAATGCCTTCGGCGGCCAGTTGCTTGATCCAGGCGGCGGCCCAGTAATCGGCGGGGACGTCATTGAAGCCCGTGCCCGGCCCAACCAGCGGCGGAGTGTAGCCCGCTCCGTGCTCGGCGGTCAGCAGGAAGACGGCCATCTGCGCGCGGTTGACGGCGGCATTGGGACAGAAGGCTCCGCCCCCGCAGCCGCCCGTGACACTGTCATTTTTCAAGGCTTCAATCCAGTATTGCGCCCAGTGACCCGAAGTATCGGTAAACGTGATGGGAACGATGGGCGGCGTGAAGGTATCGCCGTGTATGCCGCGTTCGAGGAAGACCGCCATCTGTGCGCGCGTGACCGACGCATTGGGACAGTAGATCAGCGGACTGGTCCCGCATCCGCCTGTGATACCGTTGGCATACAGCGTCTCGATCCACGACCAGGCCCAGTGCGAGGTGGGCACATCCGCAAAGGTGGCGCTGACCGTGCCGGTCGGAATGACCAGCAGCGTAATCGAATTGGCGGGGAAGGTGGCGGTAACGCCCTCGGCGGTCACGGCGGCATCCGCCTTATGCGCGATGGCAGCCAGGTTGGCGGGACCATATTGCCAGACCTGCGCCGCGCCGGCGGACTGGAAGTTGTCCAGCGCGATACTGCTGGTCAGGTCGCTGCCGGTCTTATTGACGATCATCACGGTCAGGGCGTTGTCCGCCGTGCGCTTGGCGGCGTAGATCGCCAGTTGAGACTGGTCGGCGCTGGCGGCCTGGACGGAGGTCTCGCCGAAGCCGCTGCCCGTCCCATCGTAGTTGCGGTACATGCGGAAGGCGAAGATGCCGGGCGCGTTGGCGTTATCGGGCGGCGCCCACAGGGTGGCCAGGTCGAGTCCCTCGCGGCCGAAGATGCCGAGGAGGTCGGCCTGGGCCAGCGCGCCGTTCATGTAATCCAGCGCGCCCCAGTTGTATTCGGTGATGGCGGTCTTCGTGCCGGGATAGTTGGCGCTCACCCAGCTTTTCATACGCGGAATCAAATACACGGGCTGGCCGATCCAGCCTTCGTGGACGTAGGTCGGATCCCATAACTGGCGGGTGGAGCGCAGGCGGGCGGCCTGCACGCTGGCACTGCCCAGCGACTCCGAGTACACGCCGTCGATCTGGGGGTAGATATGCACATCGAGATAATCCAGGATGCGCGTGCCGTGCGCGGTCTGGTAGGCCTGCATCTGCTGCAGGTACCACGGGATGAAATCGGTATTTCCATGCGCGGCTCGATCAGCGCCCGGCGCACAGCCGTCCGCGGCGGAGTAGAAGTAGGCGCACCAGCCCCAGACCACGGGACCCAACATCTGGGCGGAGGGGTCGGCCGCTTTAACGGCAGCCGCATACAGCTCGGTGCGGGTCTTCATCTCATCGTAGGTGGTGGGGTTCGGGTGCACGTCGCGATGGGTGCTGTTCCACAACATCGGCTCGTTATCCAGGTTGTAGAATTGCACGCCGCCGTTCGCGGCAGTGCCATAGCGGGCAATGAGGTGATCGATCCAGGCGGTGACGAAGGGCGCGCCAATGGCGACGCTGGTATCGGTCGGGGCATTGCCCGTGATGTCCGCGCCATTGTGGACGCCGTTGCCGCAGTCAGGGTCCCAATCCTTATCGTTGTCATCCTGCGGGCCGTACACGCTGATCTTGAAACCGCAATCAAAGGGATGATTCTCCACGCGCCGCTTGGGCGTCCAGCCGATCATCGGGATGGTGATGAGCGACTCGGTGCCCGTGGCCTGGTCCTGGTCGACGAACTGGTCGCTGGCCGAACCGTTGGGCAGAGTCTCGCCTGGCGAGTTATCGTCAGGGACGTTCTCGAAGTACCAGTCGTTGCCCGTGTTGTGGACGTTGATCTGCCAGTTATAGCGTGTGGTGGAGTTGCCGCCCCAGCGTCGGACGGGCAGTCGCAGGTCATTGGCGATGGCCTCGCTGGCGTAGTTGATGCCGTAGATGTAGGGGCTGATGGAGTGCCGATTGGCGGCGGCGTCCACGCTGAGAGCGGGTCCCGTGCCGGGCGGCGGGGGCGGCGTGCCGAGATTTTCGAAGCTTATGTCATCCAGGTAAAAGACCGTCTGCGCGCCCGCCGTGTTGTTGAACCAGGCGATGGTGGTGACGCTGCGCGGGGAACCCAGCGAAGTCAAGGGAACATCCACCCGCGTCCACGTGTTGGCCTGCGGCGAGAGGGCCTGTTCGATGCCGCCAATTTGCAACTGGATGGTCTGCCCGCCCGCCGTCCCGCCGTGGATCCAGAAGCGGAAGGTATCGTAGGCGCTGACGTCCAGCCCGCCGAGGTAGCCCAGCTGGAATCCGCTCCAGGGGCCGGTATAGGTCACGGCCACGGCGTCACTGCCCGAGTGGACGTGGGCCGAGTGGCCGAGGTCGACCGTGATCGAGTTGTACGACCAGTCATCCCAGCCCGAGGCCAGGCTGTCGGCATAGACGCTCTGGCTGGCGGCCTGGACAGGCGTGATCGGTCCCATCAGGATGGAGAACAGGAGAAGAACGGTCAAAAGTACACGCTTCATGAAAGACTCCTTTTCAACATAACAAGAATACAGTTTTTATACCATCCCCACATTCCACCTCATGGGAAGAAAAAGTATAATGCCTTACATATTTGTCAGAGACAACCCCGCGCGGGTGGTAATTTGGTACCAGAGGAGAACCCATGTCCCAGACCCATACCAAAGGCGAGACGCACGGCTGCATCGTGTGCGGCAGGTTATACCAACTTTACGTGGTATACGATGAAAACAACAAGTTTCTGGGCGGAAAAATCATGAGCGCAGGCGGCAGGCTGGTGGAGCATCCGCGCCGCGCCCTGGTAGCCTGCGAGAGTCATTCCGAGGCCGAGGTCGAGGCGGCAGTGATGCGCGTGTACGGCGAACAAAAAGAGGATGAGGATTGAACCAGACTTCGGAAATCTCTTCACAAGCCTCCCAACGGGAGAATGCGCGGCAGATTTTCGAAGTCTCATCCCAATCTATTGACCATAACCCCCACCTGCCATAAAATCTATCCATCCCCTTTTATAGTCAGGAGTTCTCATGGCGGATCAAGAATACTTTCAAGCCATCGCCGACGCGGTCGTGGACGGCGACACCGAGCAGGCCGTCGACGCGGTCCTGGCGGCACTGAATGCCGGGCTGGACCCGCTTCAAATCCTGAACGTGGGCCTGATGAGCGGAGCGGAAGAGGTTGGCCAGCGCTTCGAACGCGGTGAATACTTCCTGCCCGAACTGATGATGACAGGCCGCGCCCTCAAGGCCGCCATGGAAATCGTCAAGCCCGCCTTATTGGAAAAATATTCGGATGGCGACAGCCAGGTCAAGGGCCGCGTGGTGGCTGCCACCGTGCAGACCGACATTCACGACATCGGCAAGAACATCGTCGCCTCCATGATGACGGCAGCGGGCTTCGAGGTCACCGACATGGGCGTGGACGTGCCGATCAAGTCCATCATCGACAAGGCCGAAGAGATCGGTGCGCAGATCATTTCGCTGTCCGCGCTGTTGACCACCTCCATGCCCTTCATGAAGGATCTGATCGACCTGCTCGTGGCGCGCGGCATCCGCTCGAAGTACGTGGTGCTGGTCGGCGGCGCGTCCGTCACCGAAGACTGGGCCAGGGCCATCGGCGCCGACGGCACCGCCCGCAACGCGGCCGAAGCCGTCAAACTGGCGCGCACAAAGATGAATGCCTGATTCCGCAGGGACGGGGTAACCCCGCCCCTGCATCTTTTTTATCGGAGACCTGCATGCTGAATTACCTCGAAATCCTCGACCGCGCCAACACCGGCCCCTACCTGACCGAAGAGAACTGGGACCTGGAAAAAGTGGCCATGACCACCAAGCGCCTGGTCCGAAAATACAAGCTCGAATGGAACCCCAACGAGATCGTCACCGACGACCCCGCCCTGTCCGAGGCCATCTGGAAGGCGGGCTACGAACTGGCCGTGACCCTCGGCGCCTACAGCCGCTCCACCGAGCGCATCATCGAAATCTCGCAGGATGAGATCGACAATGGGATTCGCACCGCGCCGCAGGCCGTGGTCATGGGCGAGGGCAAGGATGCCCGCACGCTCTACGCCCGTCACCTGGACGATGAGCGGGCTCCGTTATTTTTTGGCGGCTCGCCAGGGACGCCCATCCCCGAGCGCATCTTCCAGGCCAACGTCATGTCCTACATGCAGGAGCCGCTGATCGACCTGGCCACCTGCGGCACCCTGGTCGAAGTGGACGGGCGCGAGGTGCGCACGGGCAACCCCATCGAGATCGTCTCCACCCGCCGCGAGCTGCAATACATGCGCCAGGGACTCAAGCGCGTGGGGCGCGCGGGTATGGGCATGCTGGCCGCGCAAAGCTCCGTCTCTGAGTTGGGCGACCTGGCCGCCGCGCACCCCGATTACCTGCGTCCCTGCGACTCACACCTCGTACCTGTGCTCAACGAGCTGAAGATGGACCATCGCAACATCTCGCGGGCGGTCAACTCGCTGGAGTACGGCATGGTCAACGCCTCGCTGGCCTGCGTCATCGTGGGCGGACTGGGCGGCGGACCCGCCGGCTCGGCGGTGGTCAACGTGGCCTCGTATCTGATCGCCAATATCACCTGCCTGGCCGATTACCACATCCTGCACCCTATCCATGTGCGCCACATCGCCACCTCCACCCGCGACGTGCTGTGGGTCATCAACGCCACGGGACAGGCCTTCGCCCGTCACGCGCCGCACATCATCGTCGCCGACATCTATCCCAAGTCAGGCGCGGGGACGAAGGAACTGCTCTACGAGACGGCGGCCAACGCCATCGTCAACGCCGTCAGCGGCAGCCATCTCGAAGGCGTCGGGGCGGCCGACGGCAACGCGCCCAACTGCTCGGGCCTGGAAGCCCGCCTGATGGCCGAAGTGGCGCTGGCCACGCACAGGATGAAGATGTCCCGCAAGGACGCCAACGCCTTCGTGCTGCAACTCCTGCCAAAATATGAACACGTCTTCACGCAGGACGGCAATCCCGGCCAGTCCTTCGACCAGGTCTACGACACGGTCAAGGTCAAGCCGCTGGATTTCTGGCAGAAGATGTATGAAGAAGTGAAAACCGAATTACAGGAAATGGGTTTAAAACTATAGTGTTCAACAGAGCCGTTGCTCTGACACAAAATTCCCCACTGAAGGAGTAAGCAGCCATGAGTCTTCCCGTCATTCTCGGAATCAACCTCGCAATTCTCGTCGTACTCGGCCTGATTGCAAGGTTCGTCCAATCCGACCCGACCTCCAAGGGCGGGTTCAACTTCAACTATACGACTTCCGACCTGGTCATCCTGGCCGTGATCGGCGCCCTGGCCGGCGTGATCAATACCGGCATGGGCAACATCTGGTATGCCGCCAACACGATCAGCCCCATCTACGGCGCGGCCCTGCAGGGCACCTTCATGTGGGCCTACCTGCTGGCCTACTTCCTGGTGCGCAAGTCCGGCTCCATGCTGTTCATCGGTCTGGTGGAAGCGGCCATGGAAGTGCTGCTCGGCAACCAGGCTGGCGTACAAACCCTGGGTTGGGGCCTGGCCCAAGGCCTGGGAGCTGAAGTCGTCATGCTGTTCTGCAATTATGGCAAGTTCGGCTGGCTGGTTTTCGGCCTGGCTGGGGCCGCCGCCTCGCAGTTCGGCACCCTGTGGAGCTTCGTGTTGTACAGCTGGTCCTCCCTCCAGGACTACCTGATCGCGGCCCCGATCAATGTCATCTCCGGCTTCATCTTCTCCGGCCTGCTCGGCTGGTGGCTCGGCAAGACCGTGGAACGCACCGGCCTGCTGCGCACCACACGCAGGGAATAAAAAAAACGCACCCCAGGTGACAGTCATCACATGATGACTGTCACCTGTCTACGCGCATTGAAATTCCGTAGTAAGATTTCCCACAAAATCCAATCTCGATTACACTACTGCCTGTGACCGCATCCCCGTCCCCCGCCGCCGAGCCGCTCGTTCAGCTTGAAGGCGTCACCTACAAACACTACGGCAAGACCGCCCCCTCGCTCGTGGACGTGAACCTGTCCATTCGGCGCGGGTCGTTTACGTTGCTGGTCGGGCCGTCGGGTTCGGGCAAGTCCACGCTGTGCATGCTGCTGAACGGCATCGTTCCGCACATCCTGGGCGGGAAACTCGAAGGCCATGTAACCGTGGATGGGCAGGACGTATCCAAATCGAAGGTGCAAAACCTGGCCCACTCGGTCGGCATGTTGTTCCAGGACCCCGAATGGATGTTCGCCACCCTGCAGGTCGAGGACGAGGTCGCCTTTGGGCCTGAAAACCTGCGCCAGCCGCCGGACAAGATCGCCGAACAGGTCACGCAATCCCTTGAATATGTGGGCCTGAACGGACTGCGCAAAAACCTGGTCTGGGCGCTCTCGGGCGGACAGATCCAAAAGCTCGGGCTGGCCTCGGTGCTGGCCATGCAGCCCGCGCTGATCGTGCTCGACGAACCGACCGCCAACCTCGACCCCGCCACCACCCACTCCGTCCACGAACTGATCCTCCGCTTGCGCGATGAAGGCAAGTCCATCATCCTGGTCACCAAGGACCTGGATGAATTCATGGCCCAAGCCGATGACCTGATCCTGCTCGACAAGGGGCGCGTGATCGCCCAGGGAACTCCGCGCGAGGTGATCGAACAGCACGGCGCCTCCATGCTGGACCTGGGAGTCTGGCTGCCGGAACCGACCGAGATCGGCCTGCGGCTGAAACAGCGCGGCCTGCTGGCGGGACGGGTGCCCATCACGGTGCGCGAGGCGGCGGAAGCCTTCGCCCCGTTCCACTTCAGGGAAACGGCCACCATCCCCCAGGTCCCGCCGATCCAGGGCGAGGTTCTGATCCGCGCGGAGAACGTGCGTTTCGGCTACAACAAAAAATCGCGCGCGCTGCGCGGCGTATCCTTCGAACTGAGACAGGGCGAGATCGTGGCCATTGTCGGACAGAACGGCGCGGGCAAGAGCACCCTGTCCAAGCTGCTGGTCGGACTGCTCAAACCCTCCAGCGGCGACCTGACGCTCTTCGGGCGCAAGGCGCGCCAGTGGAGCGTGCAGGACCTGGCGAACGACATCGCGCTGGTCTTCCAAAACCCCGAACATCAATTCCTGACCGACTCGGTTCAGGAGGAACTCGAATACAGCCTGCTGGCGCAGGGCATCGATGATCCCGACGAGGTGCATAAACGCGTCAGCGCCATGCTCAAGCGGCTGGAGATCACCGACGCCGCGGAGGGACATCCCTTCGCGCTCAGCGCGGGCGCCAAGCGCAGGCTGGGTGTGGCGACCATGCTCGTGGGGGGCAGGGCGCGCCTGTTGATCGTGGATGAACCGACCTACGGACAGGACAAGCGCCTGACCGAGAGTCTGATGGATTTGATCAACCTCCTGCGCCGCGAGGGCATCACCGTCTTAATGATTACCCACGATATGCGCCTGGTGGATGCGCACGTCGACCGCGCCATCGTGATGGCCGACGGCGAGAAGATCTTCGACGGAACGCCGACACAGTTGTTCCAGTCCCCCAACCTGGTGCGGCAGGCCTCCTTGCGCACCACCGCCCTGCGCCGCCTGGTGGACGAACTGCGCGCCCGCGGCAGGACGGTGCCCGAAGGGCTCAACACCGTGGACGCCTTTGTGGAGGCCCTGGCCGCATGAGCGAACATTCCCTCCAATACATCGATAACGGGTCGATCTTCAACCGCATGGATGCCCTGAGCAAGATCGTGTGGGTCATCCTGGTGATCCTGGTCTCCCTGCAATTGAAAACCAACGAGGCCCGCGCACTGGCCCTGGCGGCGCTGATCGTGGTGACCTTCGTCCTGGCGCGTGTGCCGCTGAGGTCATTCCTGCAATCCGCTCCCATTATCCTGGTGATGGGCAGCCTGCTCTTCTTCGTCCACCTGCTGACCGCCCCCTCCACAGACATGATCCAGATTGGCGGCATGGAGTTTGGGAAACAGGGCTTCGACAAGGGCCTGCAATACTTCCTGCGGGTCACGACCATCGTACTGACCTCCTTCATCTTCGTATGGACGACCAACATCCGCGACCTGATGGTCGGGCTTGTGCGCATCGGGATGCCGTATCGCTTTGCCTTTACCATCTTCATGGCCCTGCGTTTCCTGCCCATCATCCAGCAGGAGGTGGACGCGGTCAAGGCGGCGCACGCCATCCGCGGACGGGCGGCGCGCTCGCCGTGGGCGCATCGCTTCCGCCTGTGGCAGCGCTACCTGTTCACGGTCATCGTCAACGGCCTGCGCAAAGCGGAGAATACCGCCCTGGCCATCGAGTCGCGCGGATTCGGCGCCTACCCTTCGCGCACCTACGTCAAGGATTATCGCCTGACCTTCCTGGGCGTGTTGATCGTGACCCTGTTCCTGCTGCTGGGCCTCGGGCTGCTCCTATGGGAAAGAGGTCTGCTGGCACTGTAAGCCAGTCATGGAGTGCGGACTTCAGTCCGCAAACATATCCTGCGCAGACTGAAGTCTGCGCTCCGTTTTTATACACAGACAGGTGATGGCATGAAAAGCAAATATCGAGTGATGTATTGGCGGCACATTCCCACCATGATCACCGTTTCGGGAGACGGGCAGGAAGTGAAAGTGGAAATGCCTAAACGTTTTATGCACGCCGTGGACGCCTACGCCATGGCCGTCGGCCTGACGGGCACAGATGATTACGTCGCCCAGTGGAAGAAGGGCGCGTGGATCGAGCGTGAGGGCGCGCCCGAAGAAGTCGCCGAAGCGGTCAAGGCCGAATTGGAACAACAATTCAAAGTGATCGAAATCCCCAAACGAAATTTGTAGCCTGTATAATTGTGGGGCGGGATGTTCTCCCGCCCCCTTTTCTTATGACCCGCAAGCATCTCGTCATCCTGCAACCCTCTGGCCGCCGCGGACTCGTCGACGAAGGCGTGAGTTTGCGCGCCGCCGCGCGGGAGTTGGGAGTGGAAATCGAGTCGATCTGCGCCGAGAACGCCACCTGCGGCAAGTGCATGGTGCTGGTTGAGGAAGGCCGCTTCGAGAAAGACAACCTCCACTCGAAGCGCGAGCATCTCTCGCCTGTGAGTGAGGATGAAAAAGCCTACTTCGCGCGCCGCCCGAAACTGCTCCAGGATCGCGGCTGGGAGGTGGGCCAAGTGCGGCTCTCATGCCAGGCCTGTGTGCTGGGCGACGTGCTGATTAACGTTCCTGAGGAAAGCCGCGGCAACAAGCAGATCGTGCGCAAGTCCGCCACGCAGCGCGAGATCGAGATCAAACCCTCCATCCGCAAATATTACGTGGAAATGGAACCGCCCACCCTGGCGCATCCGCACGCGGACTGGGAGCGGCTCGCCCAGGGCATCGAAGCCGCCATGTCCCTGGTGCGGCGCGGCGAAGAGAACCTGCCCAAGGCAGCGGACTTGTCCATCGATTACACCGTCCTGCGTACGCTGGCCCAGACTCTGCGCGACGGCGAATGGAAGGTGACGGTCACGGTCTGGCAGGATCGGGAAGTCCTCCGCGTGCAGACGGGGTATCACGAAGACTCGTTCGGCGCGGCCGTGGATATCGGCTCGACCACGGTGGCGCTGTACCTGTGCGACCTGCGCACGGGCGAGGTTGTCGCGGCCGAGTCCGAGATGAATCCGCAGATCGTGTATGGCGAGGACGTTATGTCGCGCATCCAGTATTCCATCGAGCACGGCGATGGGCTGGAGAAGATGCACAAGGCGGTCATCGCTACGTTGAATAAGTTGATCAAGCAAGCCATCCGTCATTGCGAGGAGGGCCGTAGGCCCGACGAAGCAATCCCGTCGCAACAGGAGATTGCTTCGTCGCGCTATCGCGCTCCTCGCACAGCGTCCCCTTTGGGGAATGACGTAACTAGCGACGACATTTTCGAAATGTTACTGGTTGGCAATACGACCATGCATCATCTTTTGCTCAACCTGCCCCCCACAGCCCTGGGACATGCGCCGTACGTGCCGAGCATCCACAAAGCGGTGAATATCAAAGCACGGGAACTTGGATTGCAGATCAATGCGGCGGGCAATATCCACGTGCTACCGACGATTGCCAGCTTCATCGGCGCGGATACCAGCGGCGTGCTGATCGCCGAGGAGCCGCATAAGCAGGACGAGAACTGGCTGATCATCGACGTGGGCACCAACGCGGAATTGGTGCTGGGCAACCGTGAGCGTCTGGTCTGTACTTCCACTCCGACGGGGCCAGCCCTGGAAGGCGCCCATATCGAGTATGGGATGCGCGCCGCGCCGGGCGCCATCGAGCGCGTGGAAATCGACGAGTCCACGCTGGAACCGCGCTACAAAGTCATCGGTGAAGAGGCGTGGAATTCGGGCAGGGTCAAGGGCATCTGCGGCTCTGCCATCATCGACGTGGTGGCAGAAATGTTCAGGGCGCAGATCCTGGACGGTCGGGGCCGATTCAGGAAAGGTGTCCAGAGCGAACGGGTTCGGGATGGCGGGAACGGCCAGGAGTACGTCATCGCCTGGGCGGCAGAAACCTCCATCGGGCGGGACATCGTCCTCACGCTGAAGGACATCCGCCAGATCCAACTGGCCAAGGCCGCGCTGTACGTGGCGGCGCGCACGCTTCTAAATCAGATGAAGCTCGAAAGACCTGATAAACTTATCCTGGCGGGCGGCTTCGGCAGCTACATCGACAAGACCAGGGCCATGCTGATCGGCCTGATTCCCGACCTGCCGCTGGAGGATGTCTACGCGGTGGGCAATGCCGCGGGCGACGGGGCGCGTATCGCGCTGCTCAACCTGGAGAAGCGCCGCGAGGCCGCCGAGGTGGCGCGCAGCGTGCAGCGCTTCGAGCTGCCCACCGACCCCGAGTTCCAGAACCAGTTCATGCTGGCGCTGAACTTCCCGCACATGACCGAACCATTCACGCACGTGGCGCACCTGATTCCCCATCACCAGGTCGACCCGATGGCGGAGAAGTTGATGAAAAAATAAAATACCTTATGGTGGTCGAGTAGGCGGCGGTTGTCCGCCGTATCGAGACCACATAGACTCTATAACTGGTGGTCTCGATACGCCCGAAGAGCACGGGCTACTCGACCACCAAAAGGATGATGAGATGAACAAATTTCTGGAAAGACTCAACGCGGGGGATGTTCTCGTGGCCGACGGGGCCACAGGCACCAATCTGCAGATCATGGGGCTGAAGGCAGGCACCCCGCCCGAGGATCTCGTGATGGACAATCCCGACATCCTGCTCACGCTGGCGGAGCGCTTCGTGGCCGCAGGCTCGGACATCATCCTGACCTGCACCTTCGGCGGCACGCGCCTGCGCATGAAGGATTCCAAGTACGTGGATCGCGCGCCCGAGGTCAACCTGCGCGCCGCGGAACTGGCCCGCAAGGCCGCCTCCAAACGGGACGGCGTGCTGGTAGGTGGCTCACTCGGCCCCACAGGCGCACTGATGGCGCCCTTCGGCCCGCTGACCGCGGACGAGGCCCGCGCCACCTACGCCGAACAAGCCAAGGCTCTGACCGATGGCGGCGTGGACTTGCTGCTGATCGAGACCATGTTCGCGCTGGAGGAGGCCACTCCCGCCTTCGAGGGCGCCCGCTCTGCCAGCGATCTACCCATCGTGGTCTCATTCTCCTATGACCGCGGCGTGCGCACGATGATGGGCGTCAAGACCACGCAGGTGATGAAGACCTATACCGACCTCGGCGCGGTGGTCATCGGCGCGAACTGCGGCACCACGCTGGATAACATGGAAAAGATCGTCGCTGAATACGGCGCGGCCAACGCAGGCTTCCCATTGTGGATCAAACCCAATGCGGGCCTGCCGCGCATGGACGCCGAGACCAACCGCGCCATCTACGACGTCACGCCCGAGATGATGGGCGAGCGCGCGAAGAAATTCGTCTCGATGGGCGCGCGCATCGTCGGCGGCTGCTGCGGCTCGACGCCCGAGCATGTGGCGGCGATTGCAAAGGCCGTGAAGGGGAATTAATCAAAGGACACGAAGGGACACAAAGGTAACCTTTGTGTCCCTTTTTGATATATCATGCGAACCCAAATCCTCGACCTGCTCAACGGTAAAAGAGTGGATGGCATTCCCGCCTTCAGCGGGTTGACCCACGTCACCGCGGCGGGATTGGAACGGGAGGGTCTGGCCTTCCACGAAACTCATCGCGACGCGGAAAAGATGGCGCGCGCCGCCGCCAGCACCTTTCGGGGGGCGGGGTTTCCATCCGCCGCGCTGCCGCTGGATATGTGCGTCGAGGCCGAAGCGCTCGGCGCGGAAGTGGATTTCCGCGAGGGTGGGCAATATGAATTTCCGCGCATGGCGAGGCCGCTGTTCGAAACTGGAGTCCAATGTCTCCAGACATTGGAGCAGTGGAAACAAAGTCCAAAGTCTTCTGACTTTGGACTCCAGGGCCGCGTCCCGCTCGTCTGTGAGGCCATCACCAAACTCAAACACGACATCGGCGCGGACGCTGTCATCGGGGGCATCCTGCCTGGGCCATTCACCTTGCTATTGTTCCTGGTCGAGTCGGGGGCGCTCTTTACTGAAATGAAACGCAATCCGCAGGCCGTTCATGACGCCCTCTTGCATCTTTCCTCTTTCCTCTCCCGTGTCGGCCACGCCTACCGCCATGCCGGCGCGGACTTTCTCACCATCCATGACATGGGCGGCTCGCCCGGCTTCCTCGGCCCCAAACGTTTCGTGGATTTCGTCCTGCCCGCGCAACAGCAATTGATCGCCGAGCTGCCCAAACCGCGCGTCCTGTCGGTGTGCGGAAATACGAATGCTATGATGCATCTGCTGGCGCAATCGGGCGCGGAGGCCATCTCCGTGGATCAGACCAATGATCTGGCCGCCTCGCGCGCAGCCCTGCCTCACACGCTGCTCTTCGGCAACCTCAACCCGGTGGAAACGCTCTCGCGCGGGACCAGGCCGCAGGTCCAGGCCGCGGCGGCGCAGGCCCGCTCGCTGGGGATCGACGCCCTCTGGCCCGGCTGCGATCTGTATCCGCCCACCCCGCTCGAAAATCTCAAAGTCCTGTTGAAGGAATGAAAAAATCCCACCCGTTATCGAGTGGGATTTTTTTGATTCATATCTTTTGCCTACGGGCAGTTGGTCGTCCCGAATTCGAAGTTCTGGCAGGCGCCCCCGTCACAGACTTCGATCTGGAACAGGGTGTACATCGGGCCGGTGCAGGTGATCAGGTGCTGGCCGTTCTGAATGCCGCCTTCCGAGCAGGAATATCCTTCGCTCAACATTCGATAGGTGGCCGTTTCGGGCATGCCGATCAGGGTATAGGGCACCTTCTTCAGGCAGAAGCGGTCATTCTCCGTCACCACCAGCGGCTGCTGCGGGACTGCCACAGTCGGCTCGAGCGTGGGGGCGGGGAGGTCGGTCGGGGGAACAGCCGTGGGCGGGATCTGCGTGGGTATCTCGGTGGGCGGGATCACCTGCTGGGAAACATCCTGGGTCGGGATCGCCTGAAGCGGCATTTGCGTGGGCTGCGCAGCAGGCGCACATGCGCTGACCAATAAAACGGACAAGAGTATCACACTCTGTAGGACAAACATTTTCTTCATCGAAATCTTCTCCTTTTGAACAGTTTCATTAATCATTCTATCCAGCACCACTGCCAGACCCTATGAGATGAATGTCCTAGTCCGCTCCCGTTTTCCTTACAGAAATGCAAGGTGATCGTTTACATACAACAATCCTGTCCACCACACTCCAAAAAACTGGCGGCCTGCTCCTTTGCGTTGAAACCTGAACTTCACTTCCGTAGGGACAAATTGCCAATTTGTCCCTACGGAAGTCCCGCCCGCCTTCTGATAAAATCCATTCCATGCAGCGCTTATCGCAATCGAAATATTTTGCCGCCCTCCTGCTGGCCCTGTTCACCCTGCTGGCCTATGGTCTGCTGGCCCACACCGCAGGTTTCCACTGGGATGATTGGGGATTTGCCTGGGCGGCCCGCTTTCTTGGGCCTGAAAACTTCATCCCCTCGTTTGCAGGCTTTCGACCCTTCCTCGGGCCGATCTTTGCCATCACCACCAGTTTCATTCCCCCAAACCCGCTGGCCTGGCAACTCTTCGCGCTCATCATCCGATTCCTCATCGGCCTGTGCGCGTGGTGGATGTTCCGCGCCTTCTGGCCGAACCAGCCGCGTCTCGCGCTGACCACGGCCCTGCTGGTGCTGGTCTTCCCCGGGTATTCCCAGCACTGGGTCGCCCTGACCCATATCAACCAGGAACTGATCCCGTTCATCCTGTACATGCTCTCCTTCGGCATCAGCGCACACGCCATGCGCAAAGGCAGCCTGCCGCTCACCATCGCCGCCCTGCTTTTGCAGTTCGGCGGCCTGTTCCCCACCGAATATTTCTTCGGCATGGAACCTTTGCGTTTTCTCCTGATCTGGTTCATGCTCGACACCGCCTTCCTGCCCCGCCTCCGCCGTACCCTAACCCTTTGGCTGCCCTATCTCCTGCTTTGGATCGTGGACGGACTCTGGCTGGTTTGGTTCTATCGCTCGGGCGCCTACGTCTCCTATGGCCTGGAAAGCCGGCACCTCGACTGGATGACGGCGCTGGCCGACGCCGTCTTCAAGGCGGGATTCTACGTTTGGGGACAGGTGCTCCTCCTGGCCGGCTCCGCCCTGCCCGCGCCCACCTCCCTCCTGACCTTTGGCCTGGTCGCCGTTTCGGCGGTGATTCTCAGCTATGCCCTCCTCCGTTTCCCCCGCCCCGACGAGGAGCCACGCTCCACGCCCCACTTGCCCGTTTCCATTCTCCTCATCGGCCTGGTCGGCATCCTGCTCGGCCGCCTGCCCTCACTGGCGGCCGGTCTGCCGCTGACCCTGCAATCGACCTTCGACCGTTTCATGATCTCGATGACCCTGGGTGGGAGTCTGTTCCTGGCAGGTTTGGTCGAGTTTCTTTTCCGCAGAAATGATCGGCTCAAGATCATCGTCCTCAGCCTGGTCATCGCGCTCGGTGTGGGACAGCAGTTCTACAACGTCAACCTCTACCGCCGCGACTGGGCGCGCCAGCAGGAAATCTACTGGCAGTTCGCCTGGCGCATCCCCGCCCTGAAACCGAACACGCTCCTGCTCACAGACGTGATTCCCAACCTGCCGCTCGAAACCGACCTGTCCTTCACGGCGCCCATCAACTGGATGTACGCGCCCGAGTATAGCGGCGGCGACCTGCCCTATGCCCTGCTCTACGCGGAAGCCCGTCTCGGCGGCGGGGTGCTGACCGGCCTCCAGCCCGGGCGCGCGCTCACCCTGCCCTTCCGCACCGTGGAATTTCACGGATCGACCGATGCGGCGTTGGTCTTCCTCGTCCCCGGGAACGGCTGCCTGCGTGTGCTTGATCCCGCGCTGGGAGATGCTGTGACATATGAAAAGGAATCCGAAACCCTGACCCAGATCATCCCGTTGAGCAAACCGAGTCTCATCCTCACGGATGCACCGCAGGCGCAACTGTCCGCTCCGCCCTTCGGCGCGGAACCCGAACACGCGTGGTGTTACTTCTATGAAAAGGCCGAGCTGGCGCGACAGGTTGGAGACTGGCAAAAGATTCTCGACCTGGGCATGCAAGCCCGCTCCCTCGGTTACCAACCCGAGGATGTGTTCGAGTGGCTGCCCTTCATCGAGGCCCAGGCCCGCGTCGGGGATGTGGATGAGGCGCTCGCGCTGTCGCGCGATTCGATCAGGCAGGTGGGCAGGGTCCGCAAGGGCGTGTGCCATGTTTGGGAACGGGTCCAGGCTCAAGTTCCAGAGCGAAGCGCATCCTCATCCCAGGCATTGAATGAATTCGGGTGCATCCCCTGAAAGAAGCAGGGGCGCGGCTTGACGTCTTAAACATCATGTGCTACCATCTCGCACAATCAAAATAGAGGAAGAAGAAGAGGAGATGCTATGATTCTGAAAAAATACGGTCTGCCCATGACCGTGATCCTGATCCTGACAGCAGTGCTGCTCTCCAGTTGTCAGCTCTCGGCCACCACACAAGTAGCCGCCACGCCCACCCTGCTCACGCCGTCGGGTCAGTTCGTAACGCCGCTGCCCGGTAACGATACGAGCTTCAATGATATTGCCACGCTTGGCGCACAGACCTCCCTGACCCAGACCGCTATGGCCGGCACGCCCACCACGCCGCAGCCTGTGGTCGTTACCGGCACCCTGGTCACGCCGCTGCCCGGGGACGTCACGCCGACCAACATCGTCCCGGCCGCCACGACCGCCGTGGCGGGCACCGTCCCGCCTGTGAATACGCCCGGCGGCCCCACTCCCACCACCGGCCCCAAGCCCGCGACGTACACCCTGCAGGCTGGCGAGTTCCCCTACTGCATCGCCCGCCGCTTCAACGTCAATCCCGATGAACTGTTGAGCATCAACGGCATCTCGGATGGCGGCCTGTACATGCCCGGGCTGGTGTTGAAGATCCCGCAGACCGGCAATCTCTTCCCCGCCGGCCGCGCCCTCCAGGCCCATCCCACCACCTACACCGTGGGTTCCTCAGAAGAGACACTTTATAGCGTTGCCTGCAAGTACGGTGATGTCGATCCGTCGGCCATCGCCGCCGCCAACGGGATTGCGGTCTCGGCCAAGTTGACCGCCGGGCAGAAGTTGAACATCCCGTAACTTTCCAATCCCTGACAAAGCCCAGGCTCAACCCTGGGCTTTTTTTCTACCATTTCTAAACGGAGATCCCATGCCTTTCGAATTACTCAAATCGGAACCGCTCTTTCAGGGACGCGCATTCAAGATCCGCCGTGATACCATGAGAACCCCCGACGGCGGGGAGACGCGACTCGAGATCGTCGAGCACGGCGGCTCGGTGGTCATCGTTCCCGTGGATGGGGAGGGGAATATGCTCTTCGTCCGCCAGTACCGCCATGCGGCCGGGCTGGATCTGCTGGAACTGCCGGCCGGCACACGCGACGGGGCCGAGCCGCACGAGGATTGCGCCGCGCGTGAGATCCGCGAGGAAACGGGGATGGCCGCCGATACCCTGGTGCGCGTGGGCGACTTCTACCTCGCGCCCGGGTATTCCACCGAGTTCATGGCCGTTTTTCTGGCCACGGACCTCAGGCATGATCCGCTCGAAGCGGATGCGGACGAATTCCTGCAAGTGGAAAAGATGCCCGTCCGCGAGGCCGTGCAAATGGCCGAGCGCGGCAAGATGCCAGACGCTAAGTCGCTGGCGGCGCTGTTCCTGGCCCGCCCATATTTGGAAAAATATCTGGCAAGCTGATGATGATCCTGATCGCAGGTCCCTATCGATCCGGGACGGGGGATGATCCCGCCAAGATGTCGGCCAACGTCCACGCCATGGAAGCCTGCGCCCTTCCGATCTTCCGCAAAGGGCACATCCCCGTGTTGGGAGAATGGTTCGCGCTGCCCCTGGTGAAACTGGCAGGCTCCCAACAGGTCGGAGATGAAGCCTTCAACGAAATATTTCATCCCATCGCGGAGCGGCTGCTCGAAAAATGCGACGCGGTCCTGCGCGTGGGAGGCGCCTCCCAGGGCGCCGATCTGATGGTGGATGTGGCGCGACGGCGGGGGTTGCAGGTGTATTTCAGCCTCGAAGAAATCCCTTCCATGTAGAAAAAGCGGCAGTGTGAACTGCCGCTTTTTCATTAAAGTGTTATTTACACTATTCTTGTCCAAAATGTGACAACTCACACATGGATTCAGGTCATATATAACTAACGCGAGCTTTATAGGGGGGATACACTTAAATGAATGCCAATCCAGGCTAAATTGTGATATTATTCACGACTGGTATACTTTAAGGCTGTCCAGCCTTTTTTCCAAGGAGCATGTATGAAAAGTCCTGTAATTACCATTGATGGCAATGAAGCCACCGCATCCGTAGCCCACCGCTTGAGTGAAGTAATCGCCATTTACCCGATTACCCCCTCCTCGGCCATGGGTGAATTCTCCGATGAGTGGTCGGCCAAGGGCCGCAAGAACCTGTGGGGCACCGTCCCCGCGGTAATCGAAATGCAGTCGGAAGGCGGCGCGGCGGGAGCCGTGCATGGCGCACTCCAGACGGGCGCCCTCACCACCACCTTCACCGCCTCGCAGGGCCTGCTGCTGATGATCCCGAACATGTACAAGATCGCGGGCGAACTCACCAGCACCGTTTTTCACGTGGCGGCCCGCGCCATCGCGGCCCACGCCCTGTCCATTTACGGCGACCATCAGGATGTGATGGCCTGCCGCCAGACCGGCTGGGCCTTGTTCTCATCCGGCTCGGTCCAGGAAGCGCACGACTTCGCCGCCATCGCCCAGATGGCCACCCTCAAGTCGCGCGTGCCGTTCCTGCACTTCTTCGACGGCTTCCGCACCTCGCACGAAGTGACCAAGATCGTCCAGTTGACCGACGACGACCTGCGCGCGCTCATCGACGAGGACCTGATCCGCGCCCACCGCGCCCGCGCCCTCTCCCCCGAGCATCCCGTCCTGCGCGGCACCGCCCAGAATCCCGATGTGTACTTCCAGATGCGCGAAACGGTCAACCCGTTTTATGAGGTCACGCCCGCCATCACGCAGGAGGCCATGGACAAGTTCGCCCAGGTCACCGGCCGCCACTATAACCTGTTCGATTATTTCGGCCACCCCGAAGCCGAGCGCGTGGTCGTGATCATGGGCTCGGGCGGCGAAACCGCCGAGGAAACGGTCATGCACCTGGCGGCGAAGGGTGAAAAAGTTGGCGCCGTGCGTGTGCGCCTGTACCGCCCGTTCCCCGGGGACTACTTCCTCAAGGCCCTGCCCAAGAGCGTCAAGAGCATTGCCGTGCTCGACCGCACCAAGGAACCCGGCGCCTCCGGCGAGCCGCTCTATTTGGATGTGGTCAACGCCCTGGTCGAAGGCCACAGACCGAATGTCAAGGTCATCGGCGGACGCTACGGCCTTTCCTCCAAGGAATTTACCCCCGCGATGGTCAAGGCCGCGCTGGACGAACTGTCCAAGCCTGAACCCAAGACTCACTTCACCGTCGGCATCGTCGACGATGTGTCCCACACCAGCCTGGATGTGGATGCCTCCTTCTCCATCGAGCACGAGGAGACCGTGCGCTGCGTGTTCTTCGGCCTCGGCTCGGATGGCACTGTGGGCGCCAACAAGAACTCGATCAAGATCATCGGCGAAGAGACCGAGAACTACGCCCAGGGCTATTTCTACTACGACTCGAAGAAGTCCGGCACCGTGACCATGTCGCACCTGCGCTTCGGCCCCAAGTCGATCCGCGCGCCGTATCTGATCGAGGCCAACCAGGCCAGTTTCGTGGCCTGCCACCAGTTCAACTTCCTCGAACGCGTGAACATGCTCAAGTACGCCAAAACGGGCGGCACTTTCCTGCTCAACAGCATGTTCGGTCCCGAGGAGATCTGGGAAAACTTGCCCGTGGAAGTACAGCGGGACATCATCGAGAAGAAACTCAAGTTCTTCGTCATCAACGGCTACGAAGTGGCTGAAAAGACCGGCATGGGCGGCCGCATGAACACCATTATGCAGACGGCTTTCTTTGCCATCAGCGGCGTCCTGCCGCGGGAACAGGCCATCGCCGAGATCAAGCACGCCATCGAGAAGACCTACGGCAAGCGCGGCGAAGCGGTCGTGAAGATGAACTTCGACGCGGTGGATGCCACCGTCGAGAACCTGCACGAGGTCAAGGTTCCCGCCGCTGTGACCGCCACGGTCACCCGCCGCCCGCCCGTCCCGGCCGAAGCGCCTGAATTCGTCCGCGAAGTGCTCGGCCAGATCATTGACGCCGACGGCGACAACATCCCCGTCTCGGCCTTCCCCGTCGACGGCACCTTCCCGACCGGCACCACCCAGTGGGAAAAGCGCAACCTGGCGCTCGATATCCCCGTCTGGGAAGCAGATCTGTGCATCCAATGCGGCAAATGCGTGATGGTCTGCCCGCACGCCGTCATCCGCCACAAGGTGTACGACAAGGCGCTGCTCGCCAACAAGCCCGCAACCTTCAAGGCCATGGACTCGAAGTTCAAGGAATTTCCCGGCATGGCCTACACCGTCCAGGTGGCGCCCGAGGATTGCACGGGCTGCACGCTGTGCGTGGAAGTCTGCCCCGCCAAGGACAAGACCCAGGCCGGACGCAAGGCGCTCAACATGGTGCCCCAGCCCGCCCTGCGCGAAAGCGAAGCCAAGAATTGGGACTTCTTCATGGAAATCCCCGACCTTGACCGCAAGCTGATCAACCCGTCCACCATCAAGAATTCCCAGCTCCTGCGCCCGTTGTTTGAGTTCAGCGGCGCCTGCGCTGGCTGCGGTGAGACCCCCTATGTCAAACTCGTCTCGCAACTGTTCGGTGACCGCGCCATCGTGGCCAACGCCACGGGCTGTTCCTCCATCTACGGCGGCAACCTGCCCACCACCCCGTGGGCTGTGGATGCCAAGGGCCGCGGCCCCGCCTGGTCCAACTCGCTGTTCGAGGATAACGCGGAATTCGGCCTGGGCATGCGCCTGACGGTCGACAAGCAAAGCGAATACGCCCACGAACTGGTGGCGGGCTTCGAGAAGGAACTCGGCGCCGACCTGGTCAAAGCCATCCTGGGCGCCGACCAGTCCAACGAAGCGGGCATCGAGGCCCAGCGCGAACGCGTGGAAGCGATCAAGGCCAAACTGGCGAAATCCAGCGACAGCCGCGCCAAGGACCTCCTCAGCCTGGCCGATAACCTGGTCAAGAAGTCCGTTTGGATCATCGGCGGCGACGGCTGGGCCTACGACATCGGCTACGGCGGCCTCGATCACGTGCTTGCCAGTGGACGCAACATCAACATCCTGGTGCTCGACACCGAGGTATATTCCAACACAGGCGGACAGGCCAGCAAGTCCACGCCGCGCGCGGCAGTTGCCAAGTTCGCCATGGGCGGCAAGGGCCTGCCCAAGAAGGATCTCGGCCTGATCGCCATGTCCTACGGCTACGTGTACGTGGCGCGTGTGGCCATGGGCGCCAACGACCAGCAGACCCTGCGCGCCTTCCTGGAGGCCGAAGCCTATGACGGGCCGTCGCTCATCATCGCCTACAGCCACTGCATCGCCCACGGCTACGACATGGCCCACGGCCTCGAACAGCAGAAGCTGGCCGTCCAATCCGGGCATTGGCCGATGTACCGCTACGATCCGCGCCTGGCCGAAAAGGGACAAAATCCGCTCCTGATCGAATCCAAGGAGCCGACCATCCCGGTCTCGCAATATGCCTACAATGAGACCCGTTACAAGATGCTGACCCAGATCGACGAAGCCCGCGCCGAGCAACTGATGAAGGAAGCCCAACACGACGCCACCTCCCGCTGGACGCTGTACCAGCAAATGGCTGCCATGCATTACGAAAACGGAAGCGAGAAGAAGGAAAACTAGTATGAAAGGGACCGGGCTATCAAAGGCCCGGTCCCTTATTTTCGACTCAAACTTAACATGAAACCTGGAGCACCCATGACCAATCTTTCCACAACTTATCTTGGCCTGAATCTAAAGAATCCCCTCGTGGCGTCAGCCTCTCCTCTTTCCAAAAAAGTGGAGCACGCCAAACAACTGGAAGAGGCGGGCATCTCCGCCATCGTGATGTACTCCCTCTTCGAAGAACAGATCATCCACGAAAGCCTCGAACTCGACCACTACCTGACGCGCGGCAGCAACGCAAACGCCGAGAGCCTGTCCTATTTCCCCGAGTCTGAGACCTACAGCCTGGGCCCGGACAAGTATCTCGACCAGGTCACTGCGCTGAAGAAGAACCTAAGCATCCCCGTGATCGGCAGCCTGAATGGCGTCTCCAGCGGCGGATGGACGCGCTACGCCCGTTTGATCCAGGATGCGGGAGCGGATGCGCTGGAACTGAACCTGTACTACGTGACGACCGATCCCTCCCTGACCAGCCAGGACCTGGAAACTGCCCAGGTGGAACTGGTCGCCGAGGTCAGCTCGGCCATCAAGATCCCGCTGGCCGTAAAGCTCAGCCCATACATCACCTGCCTGCCCAACTTTGCGCACCGCATCGTGAAAGCAGGCGCCAAAGGCCTGGTTTTATTTAACCGCTTCTACCAGCCCGATTTCGACGTGGATGAGTTGGAGATCGTACACAGCCTCGACTTGAGCACCTCGGCCGAGCTGCGCCTGCCCCTGCGCTGGGTTTCCATTCTCCACGGAAAGCTGCAGGCGGACCTGGCCATTACCAGCGGGGTGCATACCGCCACCGATGTGGTCAAGAGCATGATGAGCGGCGCCAGGGTGGCCATGCTGGCCTCCGCCCTGCTCCAGAATGGATCACAGATGGTCCCGGGCCTGCTGGGTGATGTCCAGGAATGGATGAAAGCACACGACTACGAATCGATCCAGCAGATGCAGGGCAGCATGAGTCAGCAGTCTGTCGCTGAACCGGCCGCCTTCGAGCGCGCGAACTACATGAAGGTGCTTGGCTCCTATCGCAATCTGCCGTAACAGCAAACCAACAAAAAAGACCTCCGTAAACGGAGGTCTTTTTTGTTGCAAATAAATGCAGGAGGTTAATTGAAAGATTCGACAGAGGAAGCGGTATTTTTGCGATGTCGGAACGTGATGCGACCGCGAGTTAAATCATAGGGAGACATTTCGACGGAAACGCGATCTCCCAGCAGAATGCGGATATAGTACTTGCGCATCTTGCCGGAGAGATAGGCGAGTACCTGATGGCCGTTATCCAACTTCACGTGGAATTGCGTGCCCGGCAGGGCCTCCACGACGGTGCCTTCCATCTTGATTTTGCCTTCATCTTTTGTCATGCGACCTCCTGACTCGGACGGGAGTCCGTGTCTACTCGTTATCTTTGAACTGGCGACGCTTGATGCGTCGGATCGCCTTCTTCTTCTCCATGCGTCTTTGCTCACTCTTGGAGACGAACCAGCGTTTGCGGCGAACAGTGCTCAGAATACCGCTCTTGACAATTTTCTTGCGAAAGCGCTTGAGCAGGGAGTCCTGAGACTCACCGTTGCGTAAATTGACAGCAGCCACGAAATTCACCTCCTTTCTGAACAGTGCTTAAAAAGAAAACCTCGGACTTGTGCAAACAAAGCCGAGGGATATACCAGGAAGAAACGACATACATGATCACAGGATCAACAGGCGCTTCGCGCTCCTCATCTTTGATCGTGAGGGAAAACCCTCAGCCAAGTTAGCGTGCGCATTATACTATACAAGAATAGTGCTGAGAAGATTTTAATCTTGGCAGAGTCGAAAACACTCTGAAATAACAACATAGAAAAGTCCCTTGGCAATGACCTACTCTCCCAGGAGGTCTCCCTCCAAGTACCATCGGCGCTGACGGGCTTAACTTCCGGGTTCGAGATGTGACCGGGTGTACCCCCGTCGCTCAAATCACCAAGGGACAATTTCACTATGTTGGTCTGAACAGCAAATGATGTATTTTGTTTGAAAAGTACCAAGTTCTCCGCACCACACAGAGGAAGCCCTCGACCATTAGTACAGCTTAGCTCAACACATTACTGCGCTTACACTTGCTGCCTATATAACAGGTAGTCTTCCTGCGGTCTTACTCCCTTATTGGGATTACAGGGATCTAATCTTGAGGCGAGTTTCCCACTTAGATGCTTTCAGCGGTTATCTCTGCCCGACATAGCTACCCAGCAATGCTCCTGGCGGAACAACTGGCACACCAGAGGTCAGTCCACTCCGGTCCTCTCGTACTAGGAGCAGCTCCTCTCAAATCCCTTACGCCCACAGCGGATAGAGACCGACCTGTCTCACGACGGTCTGAACCCAGCTCGCGTACCGCTTTAACGGGCGAACAGCCCGACCCTTGGGACCTTGT
>JACRBN010000011.1 GCA_016213105.1 Chloroflexota bacterium | reverse complement strand
GGGCTTGGACGTGGCGTACTCGCGGGCAATCCGCGCAATGGTGGCGGCGGGGACGGCGGTGATGGCTTCTGCCCATTCGGGTGTTTTGGGAATTCCGTCGAGCGTGCCGAGCAGGTAATCGGAGTAACTTTCGGCGCCCTCAACGGGCATTTGACTCGCGTCAAAGCCGACACAATGCGTGCGGACAAAATCGGCGTCGTGCAAATTTTCGGTCAGCATCACGTACGCCATCGCGCTCATCATCGCGGCGTCGGTGCCAGGGCGGATGGGAATCCACTCGTCGGCGAGGGCGGCGGCAGAGAGCGAGTGACGCGGGTCAATGCAAACCACGCGCGCGCCGTTTTCGCGGGCAAGTTTGATGAAGTAATCGGAGTTGGTGCCGTCGCGCATCTCGGCGGGGTTCCAGCCCCACATGATGATGTAGCGGCTGTTGAGCCAGTCCTGCCGCTGGTTGCCCGTGACGAGCGTGCCGTACACAGTGGGCGTGGCGACGTTGGTCGCGCCCCACGAATAGGAGTTGTAAATGCCGAGACAGCCGCCAAAGAGATTCATCAGACGGCGGGCGACATGCGACCCGTTGAGCTGGTTATAACTCCCCGTGCCATACGGGACGAAAAGCGCGTCGTTGCCGTACTCGGACTTGACTCTAACCATCTGGCTGGAGACTTCGCCCAGAGCCTCGTCCCACGAAATGCGGACGAACTTCCCCTCGCCGCGCTTCCCCACCCGCTTCAGCGGATACAACAACCTATCGGGATGATATTGCCGCCGCAGATAGGCACGTCCGCGGGCACAGGCGCGTAACTGCGGAGCGGCTATCGTATCGGGTCGGTCATCGGTATCAAGGCGGACGATTTTTCCATCCTCGATGTGCGCGATCAGCAGGCACCGTCCGCCGCAGTTGTGGGCGGGGCAGCCGACGCGGATTTTGGTAATTGGAGATTGGAGATTGGCACGGCTCATATCCCAAGTGTAGGGGATATGAGCCGTGAAAGGTAGTGATGTATGTAATTTGTTTTTTTGTCTGCTTTTTTCCCGATCTATTGACGATTATCTTTCTCGTAGACTTTTACTATACAAGTTGTAAATCCCTGAAAAAAGAGAAATCTATTTATGCAAAGCACCATATTTTTTAATTCGCACTTCAAAGGCTTTTTCTCCGCCCTCCATAACAGCTTTAATTTGTTCGATGCTTGCATCTTCGTCGATAGAGCCTTGTGCTACAACCTGGCAAATATTCTTGCTTGGTGATTCGAATGCTATGACTTGCTCGGCATCACCTGATACTGGTATATTGGGGTTGTGCGTAGCAACAATAATTTGACGTTGCTCTTTTAGGCCACGGAGAATATCAACTACCAAATCAAACACCATCTTATTATCAAGGTTATCTTCAGGCTGATCAATAATTAATGGGGTGTCGCCTTCGACTAAAATAATTGGTATTAGTGCGCTACAGCGTTGTCCAGGAGACAATCCCTCAATTGGTCTGCTATCCAGCAATATTTTAGGGTGGTCTTCAACATCTGTAGATTCAAGATACAGCAAGTTTTCAAGCTTTTCAGGGTCGTAATATTTGTTGATTTCATTGTCGTAAAAGCGTGGAGAAAGATGTTTCCAAACTTTTTCTGGATCATCCATAGTTACAAGTTCAAATAGATTTTTTGCCCAGTTAGAAATTAAATTACCAGTGGCGTCACGCTCAACCAACTCATCATTTTCCTCAGTAATATTTCCGTTCGGTATATATACGATTTCACTATCATTGCTATTTGACTCTTTAATGTAGCTAATCGCAAGCGAATCGCAATTATCGATACTATCAAGAATTCTTTTTACAAACTCTTGAGGAGAATATTTTGTTGCATAGAATTCAGGGTAATTCTTGCTAATATAAAACCTGTCGATTTTTTGGAATAGTCCTTGGTATTTTTGACCTTCCTTATAACCCAATGCGCGTGAGAAAGAAGTCTTATCGCCAAGGTATTCAATTTCTATGCTTACACCTTTAGCGGCTTTTAAATCAGATAGCTTTTGGGCTATTGACTTTGCTTTTTCAAGCCTTGCCTTATATATATTTTCACGTGTCACCATCAAGCCAGGAATTATTTGATCTCTTCTTACAGAAAGGAGTTTTTCAATTTCACTTTGTTTTTCTTGAATCTCCTTTTCATGTCCTGATATTGTTGAGAGCTTTTCTGTGAGTTCTTTTCGTCTTGACAAAGCACTTTTGAAATTTGCCTGCCCCGATTTTTCCGCTATAGCATTGAGTTGCGTTTCAATTAAATCGTGTTCCGAATCTAATGCGCTGGTATAGCTTTTTAGCTTATTTTGGATTAAGGAAAATTCATCTATTAACTGGTCGTAAATCACCTGTAGATTGGCAGCTCCTGTTCTAATTAATTCTGAAAGATCAGCTTGCCAAGAATAGTTTTGAAGAGTAGCATCTATAGTGCCTAATGAGTTGATTAGGTTTGATTTTAAGTCTCTCTTTTCACCATTATATAGAAGCGAATCTTTATTCGCTTCAACTTCTTTGTTTAAATCTCGCACTATGCGAAGGGCCTTGTCATTTTCGTCAAAGCTAGCAAAAGCTTGATTAAGCTCTGGCGTTTCTAATTTCTCAAGCTCCTGTCTTAGTTCGTTTGCACCCTGGACATGAGGAAGCAGGCTCTGAATTTCCCGGGACAAACCAACAATTTTGTTCGTGTTATATTGAAGTTCGTCTTGTTTTTTCCCCAAATCTAATTTCAAATCGTTAATACCAGTAATAGTACGGTCAAGCAAGGCAAGTTGTTTACGAGGGCTATCTGATAATGCTTCGATCTCATTCCAACCATATATTTCTGCCCGAATTCTCTCCGAATTAGGCAACTCGATTTCAGGGATCGCAGTACCATCTAAAGCAAAACAGCTAGGACGACCTTCCCCTAATCGGCGTTTTACTACAACCAATTCATCTTGACCCTCATTTGAAAATAGCAACTTAACTTCGGAATTCCGAAGTGTAAACTCCAAACGCTCTTGAATATCTTTTTTCAATTTATCAGGCAGGTTGACAATTTGTTGGCCAAGAACAAAGCGAATAGCCTCAATTACTGTAGACTTTCCTGTTCCTCGCCCACCGATAAGAGTTGTTAGATTATCTGAAAATCCAATGACCTGTCCATCAAGTGATCCCCCTTCGAATGACATGCCTAGTATTCTTTTTGGTCGTGCTGTAGGGACTGTTGCGTCATATCGAATGCGTGTCCCAGGGTCTAAGAAAGCTTTTTTCAATCCCTCCAGACTCGGCTTTGTCATTTTTACATGCGTCCCATGGCCGTGACATCCAAGATCGGCAAGGGTATGAGTATCAGACGAAAGTATGCAAGAGAAGGGAGATAAATTTAATTCCTGAACATGGCTGCCAGCGTAATACTGATCGTGATTTCCTGCCTGTACTTGAATTGCATTGAACTCATGCTCGGCTAAGAATAACAAATATTCATTTTGGACTTTATCTGCTAAAGGTTTTAGCTCGGCACTTAATTTATTAAGCAGGTCAATCTCTTTTTCTGTTAATCCTTCTTTTTCTTTCTTGCTCTTTAAATATCTGCTCAGGTAGTTTTTTTCAAGCCACTCTGTGTTTTGCGATTGAACCATTTCTCGAATACCATTGCTTCCGCTAACATGGGCTGCAATAGAAATGCCATTTAGTTGGCGAATATTCTCTAATATTTCCTTGACAGGCTGTTTTGTAGCGACACCTTTTCCGCGACTTCCAGATGGCGGCATGCCACAATTTGGAGGGAAAACCTTATCAATTTGTTTTGATAGTGTTCCTTCAGGGAAAATAGCAATAATATGAACTTCGGAGTCGGGGAAACGATTGGTCTGAACTGAGATTTCAATTCCTGGGAGAATTTTCAACTCATCATCGCTTAATTTGGAAAGGTGTTCAGCCATATCTGCTTCATTATGATCTGTAATGGCTACGAGACAAAGTTTTTGTTCCTTTGCTCTTTCTACAAAAAGTTTCCTGAATTTATTTGGGTCAGATCGTAGAGATGTTTCCTCATTAGGGATTTTTTTGACAAAGCCTGCTTTTGAATGTGTTGATGGGAAATCATGCGAATTAGTCGTGTGTACATGCAAATCTACTCTATAAAACATTGCTGTTTTAAGACGTGCCTGTTGAATAGCAGTTTCAAAGTTTTTATAGGAAAAGTTTTGGCTCATAATTCGGTCTCCCGCTTGGGGTATCTTTTCAAATATGCTGTCAAAATATGTGACAACTTCACTAAGTATATTTTACCTTCTTCGCGCTCTTTGTGGTTTACTGTTACTCAACACTTTTTTGTTATCATTACCCTTCCCAACTTCTTATAAATTCTCAGACTACTGAAATAATCTTTTCGAGCGCCGCTTCCAAATCATCAAGGGCGGCGTCCACTGACTTGTATTTGGGTTTGCCTTCCCAGACCATTCCGCCCATGTCCAGCGCACGGATGAAGGATTGGGAATCGTCGTCTTGTCCAATTTCAATCCAGCCGTAGGACTCTGTCCACGCGGCGATGTTAGGGTAGATTGATGAGAAGTTTATCATGGGGATATATTACCTGTCCACATCTGCTCGCTTCTCCCAATCCCCTCTCACCAGGCTGTAAAGATGCTCATCCTTGAATATCCCATCCTTGAAAATATACTGGCGAAACACGCCCTCGCGGCGAAATCCATTCCGCTCGAACAATCGGATGGAGCGTTCGTTGAACTCGTAGATTTCCGCGCCGATGCGGTTTAGGTCGAGTTCATTGAAACAATAGGCAACGATGGCTTGCAGGGTTTCGCTGGCATAGCCTTTGCCCCAGTTATCCCTGTTCCAGCCCAGCCGGATACCCAGGTCGCAGCGGCGGTTGTAGTGGTTGATGTGGGCGATCATCCCACAGCCGATCAACTCATCGGTGCCCCTTTTATGGATGGCGTAGTCGATGATATCCGCGTCGGGCGGGCGGTTGAGGATTCGGTCGAGCAATTTCTGCGTCACCTCAAGTGGTTCGAGACTCTCCCTGGGAGGGTCATCTCCATTGAAGTAATCCTCTTCAGGGTTGTTGAAGGTGGTATTCAGCCATACCAGGCTATTTTGCGTGTGCGGCTTCAAGACCAGCCGTTCTGTGGTGATGTGCAGTAAGGTCATGTCAAACCATCCTCTTTCTCATGTTAAGAATTGGAAAAATCGTCCTGTCCGATCTCAAATTCAGCCATGGGATGTTATGCGTGTCCACATGGCAGGGTTGGGATAGGTTTGGTGAAAAGTTTGTTATGAGAATATTTTACCCAATCTCCTCAATAATTTTTTTCGAGTGCCGCTTCCAAGTCATCAAGGGCGGCGTTCACCGACTTGTATTTAGGCTTGCTTACCCAGACCATTCCGCCCATGTTCTGCCTACGGATGGAGGACTGGGAATCGTCGTCTTGTCCAATTTCAATCCAGCCGTAGGACGCTACGCATGTCCACGCGGCAAGGTCGGGGTGGGTTGAGGAGAATGTTGTCATGTTTTTTTTACCTGACCATGCGGGCAGGAATGGGGATGTAAGTCACCGTTCAGGAGTGAAGAATTTGCCTGAATTGACTACGCGCAAATTAATCTCAGCCCTGATTATGGCAATCCGAATGTCTTGAACAGGAAAACCGCCATCTGGGCGCGAGTGACAGGCCGGGCGGGGCAATACCACAGAGGAAAGGCCGTGCAGCCGCCCGTCAGCCCGGCGTCATACCCCCGCTCGATCCAGGTAAAGGAACAATACTCGTAGGGGACATCCAAGAAGACGGGGCGGATACATCTCCGCATGAGCCGCGGACACCCCGCCATCGAGATAGAAATAATCCCAGATAAACCCGTTCCCGTAATTGACGCGCGCCAGTTTATATAGTATAGTGAAATTACTCCGATGGGGAGTAGCGCCCGATTTTTTCGGGTGGACAGTCGTCAAGACGGAAAGAGATTTCCCGGCTGTCTGAAAGAAAACGCAAGACCATCGCCATATATTGGTGATGGTCTTTTTTATTTTGAAAGTTTTGGTGTCCGCAAAAAATGGTTAAGCTGCTCTGTTTTCGGGTCACTTTGGCAATCCTGGCTTTCTGCCTTTGTTTAGGCAGCGAGGCAATGCTGCCCATATCCAACGTTATTGGCGTATCCTGGTTGGAAGTTGTCGAAGCCGATCTCGAACAGACTGAATTTGAAGAAGATGTTTTGTCAACAATCGTTGCTGCAATAAATGTGGATCTGCTGTTTTCAAAATCCAGACCCATGAATCTGGATTGCCAAACTGCTTGCATCGTGCCCATTTCCCCCCCTCCCAAACACAAATAATTCAAAAGATGCCCTGCCGCTGGCAGACAACAACCATTGGTTGTTGACATGCCATTGCGCCTAAATGGTTTTTAAACCATTGCCGTTAACCCGGGCTTGTATTGGACCCACTGGCTCCTGCCCAGCCAGTCATTGTCCATTCGATATCGATTCAACCACGGCTTTAATGTGCCCGAATAATCGCGATCTTGATTTAGAAATGGATAAGGTAATAAATTGATCACTGAACTTGAAACCATCATACTGTCCGCCGCCCAAACCATTTACGATGCCTGGGGCTGGTTTGGCGTGGCGATATTGCTCACTTTCGAAAATGCCACAGGCATCACGCCCAGCGAAATCATCCTGGGGCTGGCAGGCTGGATGCTGATCTCTGAACATCAACTGCCCGTCTCGATGATCTTCATCGGTGGATTGTATGCCGCCATCGGCAGCACACTCGGCGCATCCATCACCTACTGGGTGGCGCGGATTGGTGGACGTCCGCTGGTGGATAAACTCGCCCATTGGGTTCGCATTGACCCCGCCCATATCACCCGCGCCGAAAACCAATTTCACCGCTGGGGCGCTGGGGTGGTGTTAGTCGGGCGCGTTATGCCTGGCATCCGTACGTTGATCAACATCCCGGCTGGGTTGGCACGTATGCCCTTCCTGACCTTTTTGGTTGCCACCTTTATCGGCGCCTATGTCTGGTGTACCCTGTTGATCGGCGCAGGCTATGTGCTCGGGCACGAGTGGGGACTCATCAGTCATTATCTCAAACAATACTTTCCCTACCTGCTGGCAGGCGGGCTGGCTGTGATTGCCACCTATATTTTGCTCACCCGCCGTTCGCTTCGATTTGCACCGGTAAGGATGGATGAATAGTAATCCGATTTTTCAAAAAGGAGATTCCCATGTCCAACCAAACACATTCGATTTCCCGTTTTCCACTGGTTCGAAAATTCTGGAAACCGGCCGTCGCCACCGGAGCCGGGGGAACGACTCTCATCATCTGGTTCGAGGAGATCATTGCATTTGCAACAGATTTCATCGGCGTGATTCTTCTGACCGTTTTGGGCGGATTGATCTGCCTGTTCGATAATTTCATCTTCAAATCCCGCATCCCCCGTCGCGAGGATTTGCAAGATATAAAAAATAATGGAGTGAAAAAATAAACTATGGAATCAAATAAAATCTGGCATACCCAGACAACCGAACAAACCTTTGCCGAACTTAAAAGCCAGCCGAGTGGATTGAGTCAGGCGGAAGCCGCCCAGCGCACTTTGCAATATGGCCCGAATGAAATTCAGGCGGCGAAACGTATCTCTGCCTGGGAGATTCTGTTCGATCAATTCAAGAATATCCTGATCCTGATTTTGCTTGGCGCAACCGCCATTTCCCTTTTTCTGGGACATGGCATCGAGTCAATCGCCATTGCCGTGATCGTGTTGTTTGCAGTTCTACTAGGTTTTATCCAGGAATATCGCGCTGAACGCGCGATTGAAGCGTTGAAGCAAATGGCAGCGCCCACTGCGTCCGTTCTGCGCGATAGAGTGGAAGTCAAAATCCCGGCGCGTGAGTTGGTACCGGGAGATGTGATTCTCCTGCACACTGGTGACCGCATGCCCGCAGATGCCCGTCTGATCGAAGCGGTGAATCTGCAAATTGAAGAGGCCGCGTTGACCGGCGAATCGGTTGCAGTGGAGAAACACAACCAGCCGCTTTCCATTGACGACCTGCCCGTTGGCGACCGCAAGAACATGGTCTACGCCGGAACCGCCGCCACTTACGGACGCGGCAAGGCATTGGTCATAGCTACTGGAATGCAGACCGAGTTCGGCAAGATCGCCCAACTTCTGCAAACCGTCGAGACCAGCAAGACTCCGCTCCAGCACAATTTAGATAAGGTCGGCACGGCGCTGGCTCGCGCGGCTTTCGTGGTGGTCGCCATCATCGTCGCGCTGGGATTATTCCGCGGACAGCCATTCGTCGAAATGCTCATCTTCGGCATTGCGCTGGCGGTGGCGGTCGTGCCCGAAGCCCTGCCCGCCGTCGTCACCATTTCGCTGGCGATTGGCGTGCAAAAGATGGTCAAGCGCAACGCGCTCATCCGCCGCCTGCCCGCCGTGGAAACTCTCGGAAGTACCTCGGTAATTTGTTCGGATAAGACCGGCACATTGACCAAGGATGAAATGACCGTGCGGAAAATTTTCGCGGCTGGACAATTGTTCAAAGTTTCGGGAGCGGGATACTCACCAGTCGGCGGGTTTTCACTCAACGGAAGCGGCCCCATCGCGCCGACAACTGGTCTGAAAAAACTATTAGCCGCCGCCACGCTGGCGTCTGACACACACCTGATCGGTGATGTGGAAAAAGAATCGGGTAGCGAATGGAATATTAAGGGCGACCCAACCGAAGGGGCGTTGGTGGTCGCCGCGGCAAAGGCTGGGCTGCAGAAAGAGTCGCTCGACTCAGAATATCCACGCGTGCAGGAAATTCCTTTCTCATCCGAAACAAAACGCATGACCACTTTGCATCAGACAAATGGAAGTCTGACGGCATATGCCAAGGGTGCGCCAGAGATGATTTTGGAAAGCTGCGATTGGCAATTGACCGCCGACGGCGTGAAACCGTTTGATGACACGGGGAGAAAACAAGCGCTGGCAATTGCGCAGGACATGGCAGGCGATGCGCTGCGCGTGCTTGCGATTTCAACGAAGGCAGATGCCACGCTTGAAACGGCGCAAACAGGCATGACCTTTTTGGGGCTGGCAGGCATGATCGATCCGCCGCGCCCCGAAGCCAAAAGCGCAATTGCAACCTGCGCGCAAGCCGGCATTCGGGCGGTGATGATCACCGGCGACCATCCCGTGACGGCGCAGGCGGTGGCGCGTGAACTGGGTCTGCTCAAGACAGGGCGCGTTGTAACCGGTGCAGAACTGGAGGCGATGAGCGACGAAGAATTCAAACGCGAGGTCGAGACAATCGAAGTCTACGCGCGCGTTTCCCCGGCACATAAACTGCGTGTGGTGACGGCACTGCAAGCCAACGGCCACATCGTGGCAATGACCGGCGACGGTGTGAACGACGCGCCATCGCTCAAGAAAGCGGATATTGGAATTGCGATGGGCATCACCGGTACAGACGTCACCAAGGAAGCCGCCGCGATGATGTTGACCGACGATAACTTTGCTTCAATTGTTGCGGCAGTGGAGGAAGGGCGCGGGGTATTCGACAACATCAAGAAATACCTGATGTACCTGCTGTCCTCCAACATCGGCGAAATCGGGCTGATGGCTGGTTCGGCACTGCTGGGTCTGCCTCTCCCGTTGACAGCGGTGCAAATCCTGTACGTCAATCTTGCAACCGATGGTTTGCCTGCTTTGGCTTTGGCGGTTGACCCGTCTGAAAAGGATTTGATGAAGCGCAAGCCGCGTAATCCGCGCACGGGCATTTTCACCCGCCCGGTCGTTTCGCTGATGGTGGCGGGTGGGGTATGGTCAACGATCATTAACCTGGGACTATTCATCTGGGCGACAAATTCCGGGCGCAGTCAGGTGGAGGCGATGACGATGACCTTTGTCTCGCTGGTGCTGATCCAGTTTTTCAAAGCCTACAACTTCCGCTCTGACCGAAACTCGGTGTTTCAGAACCCCTTTGCCAATAAATGGTTGAACACTGCGATCGTTTGGGAAATCGTCCTGCTGCTGCTCATCGTGTATGTGCCCGCCCTGCATGAGCCGTTCAATACGTTCAGCCTGCCGCTGGTGGACTGGTTGATCGTCCTTGCCCTTTCGCTTACAATTTCGCCCGTGCTGGAATTGGTCAAGTGGATGGAACGAAAAGGCTGGTTTGGAGCAATGGAATAAACGACTGAAAGTTTGAGAGAAAGATAAGGAGACTGCAAATGGCAACGCAAAAGAAAAAACGCAAGCGTGATATCGAGAAGAACTATCCTGTCAAACAGTTCGTCAAAAAACTGCGGCGGCTTGCCGACTGCATCGAGCAAGGCAAGAAGTTTCAGATTCAGGTGGCGGGGGAGCGAGTCTCCATACCTGCTACTGCCGTCATCAACATCGAACATGAGCGCAGCGACTCCTCTGAGGAGTTGGAATTTCAACTCAAGTGGCTGTTCAATAAATAATCGGGTCCGCGGTCACAAATTGCGCTTTTTTAGAGCGGGGAAAGCACAATTTGTGACCGTGAGTATTATAGTGGAATAGCGTATTGTGGTTTAGAAAGGATTGGGAATCGTCGTCCTGTCCGATATCGATCCAGCCGTTATCTTCGTATGGGCGGGGCCAGTCATGAAGATCCAGCCGCTGTTCGTCGTCGTTTTCTGGAGTAGGCGGCTACCGATACACCGCAGTGTCAGGGCGGGCGGCTGTAGCAGGCTTCGCGTCGGGATTTCGCGTCTGACTGGGCCGCATGATCCGGGTTAAACCGGGTAAAATCAATGTTCAGGCAAATAAATCTCACTCCGGGCCTTTGGAGGCAGAACGTGAACAGCGGCACAACTTCGCAAGAAAAACAAGAGACCCATAAAAAGAAGCCGTTTCAACTGCTGCGGTACTTTACCATCACGAGCCTGACCGCTTTTGTGCTGGTCGCGGTTTCATTGGTGACATTCTATCGCCAGGTTGCCGTCAGTGAGCTGATTGAAATCGGGGAATCCAAGAACGCGGCGTTAACCCAGATTTTTTCAAACGTCATCTGGCCCGAGTTTGCATCGTTTCTGGGTTCGGCCTCCGAGCTGAGCCCGGACGCCATCCGCGCCCACCCCGAGACGGCCCGGCTTCGTCAGGTGGTCCTCGAACAAATGCAGGGGCTTTCGGTCATCAAGGTCAAGATATACAACCTGGAAGGGATGACCGTCTTTTCCACCGAGGAAAGCCAGATCGGTGAAAATAAAAGCGAAAACGCCGGCTACATCGCCGCGCTCCACGGCGAGCTGGCCAGCGAGTTAACCCACCGGGACACCTTCAGCGCTTTCGAGGGCGAGATCGAAAACCGCGACGTGATCTCGAGTTATGTTCCCATTCAAAAAGGCGGCTCGGGCGTGATAGGCGTGTTCGAAGTCTATGATGATGTGACTCCCTTGTTGGAGCATATTGCAATCGCCCAGAGGAACATTGCCATTGGGGTCGCGTTGATTTTGATCCTTTTGTATGCCATCCTGTTCCTGCTGATAAGACGGGCAGACAACCTGATCCAACGGCAGTTCATCGAGCAACAACAGGCGGAGGCGGAAATCCAGCAGGCGTATCACCGCGAGGAAAACGTCAATGAGTTCTTCCGTTATACCCTGTTGAACATCATCGAATATGTCAATCGCGGCAGCGAGAAGGCAGCGCTCCTCACCTATCTCGAACAAATCAAGCAGCAATTCAACGACCTGAAATATTGGCGCCCCAAAAGCTGACGGGGGCGCCGATGTCCGATTTCAGCGTGAAACCCCTGGATGAAAACACCTGGCCGGACTTCGCGCGGCTGGTCGAAAATAATAACGGAGTATGGGGCGGCTGCTGGTGCATGGCCTTTCACCCGGAGGGGGTTGGGCGCGCCAAATCCGCTGCACAAAACCGATCCGAGAAAGAGTGTCGAGTCCGAGAAGGTCGGGCGCACGCCGCCCTGGTGTACGACGGTTCGACCGCCGTCGGCTGGTGTCAGTTTGGGTCAACGGACGAACTTCCACGCATCAAGCACAAGCGGGACTATCAAAACGGCCTCACCCAACTTCCAGATTGGAGGATCACCTGTTTTTTTGTGGACCGCGCCTATCGCGGCCAGGGAGTCGCCTCCATTGCCCTGGAAGGGGCCTTGAACGAAATCGCCCGCCTCGGGGGAGGAACCGTCGAAAGCTATCCCGAGGATGTGGCAGGCCGCCCGGTCTCGGGGTCTTTTCTGCACAACGGGACGGTTTCGCTCTTCGAGCGTCATGGGTTTCAACGAACCCGCAGGCTCGGAAAGAACCATTGGGTGATGACCAGGCTCGTCGCGGGACAGGCAGGAAATGAGACGGGGAAGAGTGAGGTCTGAAAACGGTATAATGGAACCATCCTACTTCTTCCAACGAGGGTCGATGAATATCACCAGCCTCAACTGTCCCAATTGCGGGAATCCGCTCCCCAAAAACGCCATCTCCAGTCAGCCGTTCAAGTGCCAGGCTTGCGGCTCCCTGCTCATCATGACGCCGGTCGAGGAGCGCGACCACCCCAACGTCTGTGTCAAATGCCAGACCGTCAACAGTCCCTTCCAGCGCTACTGCACACACTGCGGCGAAAGGCTGACGGTGGACTGCCCGATCTGCTACCGCACCAACCCCGTCGACGCGGAAACCTGTGAGGGCTGCGGGGTCAACATCCAGGAGGAGATCCTGCGGCGGCAGGCCTGGCATGGCCTGAAAAAGATCAACGACGAGCGGCGCAAAGCCGCCCTCGCCAAAGCCGAACAGGACGAGCAGAAGAACGAGATCAACCGCCTGCTGGCCGACCTGGACGAACCGTCCCGTCACGCCTTCGCCATCTTCAGCCTGTGCCAGGTTGGAGCGGCGGCCGTCGAGCCGCTGATCGAGACCATGCGCGCAGACCTCGATCCCGACGCCCGCTACGCCGCCGCCCGCGCCCTCGGCATGATCGGCGACCCTGCTGCCATCCCCGCCGTCACCGCCGCGCTGACCGACCCCGAGCCTGCCGTGCGCTACTGCGCCGTCGAAGCCCTGGCTCCGTTGAAGGCCGAAAGCGCCCGCAACGAGATCAGAAAACTACTCAAAGACAAATACCAGTGGGTGCGCGAACGCGCGCAGCAGACGCTGGATGAGTTGAACGGAAGGTAAGGCATCCACCTTGCGATGGGTGTTGACCTGTCAAACCTTTGCAAGAGTTTATCCATCGTAAGTTCTTCCTTTCCTGTCGCGTCCAAAGCGCATGATTAACCGACCCATCTCCCAAATTATCGAACCTCAATTTGCCATGGAAGGCGCGGGCGTTTTACTGCGACGCTCCATCGCTCCGCGCGCCAGCAATGAACACGATCCCTTCCTGCTCTTCGATCACTTCGCCTTCAACGACCCGCTCGAAGGGCCTATCCGCGGCTTTCCCATGCACCCGCACCGCGGCATCGAAACCGTCACCTACATGCTCGAAGGCGCCACCGCCCACCGCGACAGCCTCGGCAACAGCGGCGTCATCGGTCCCGGCGACGTGCAGTGGATGACCAGCGGCCGCGGCATTATGCACGAGGAAATGCCCCGCCGCAGTGAAACCAGCGGCGTCATCTACGGCTTCCAACTGTGGGTCAACCTGCCCGCCGCCCAAAAGATGGGCCAGCCGCGCTACCAGGAAGTCAGCGCCGACACGATCCCCTCGGTCAAAGTGGATGGGGCCACCGTCCGCCTCGTGGCCGGGGAAGTGGGCGGGCAGCGCGGTCCCGTGACCGAGATCGCCGCCTCCCCGCTTTACATGGACGTCAGGCTGGATCCCGCTTCGAGATTCGTGCTCCCCGTCCCGAGCGGACACACCGTGCTCGCCTACGTCTTCGAAGGCCAGGGCCGCTTCGGCGCGGACGGGGAAACGGTGGAAGCCGTCCGCATGGTCAGCTTCGGGGACGGCGACCAGGTCGAGGTCCAGACCGAAGCGGAGGGCGTGCGCTTCATGCTTATCGCAGGCGCGCCGTTCGGGGAGAAGATCGTCCCGTACGGGCCGTTCGTGATGAACACGGTCGAGGAAATCCAGCAGACGCTGGTGGAACTACGCAACGGAACATTCATCCGATAACGTGCAGGAGCGGGGTCATCCCGCCCCATTTTTTTATTCGGAGGGAACATGACCCAGGTTTTATACGGCGAACGGCTCGGCAGGGAAGGCAAGCTGCGCGTGGGGTGCAGCGCAGTACTTTTCGACGCGAAACGCGAGAAGGCCCTGCTCACCCGCCGCGCGGACAACGGCCGCTGGTGCATCCCAGGCGGCGGCCTGGAAGCGGGCGAGTCGGTCGAGGAAGCCTGCATCCGCGAGGTATGGGAGGAGACCGGCCTGCGCGCGCGCGTGAAGCGCCTGATCGGCGTGTACAGCGATCCCGACCAATTGGTCATCTACAACGATGGCAACAAGGCCTTCTTCGTGGTGCTCTCTTTCGAGGTCGAAGTCACCGGCGGCGACTTGGGCCTGAGCGACGAAACCACCGAATACGGCTATTTCTCGCTGGCCGAGATGGATTCCATGCCCATGCACGGCAGGCATAAAGATCGCGTTATGGACGCCCTGCTGGGTCAGGCCGAGGCATTGATCCAATAAATCGCAGGGGCGGGGTCATCCTGCCCCTTTGAGTTGTGGCGTGGGATACCCATGCGGGTACGATGTGGCATCCCGCGAAGAGGCGGATTACCAATCCGCCCCACGATTACGATTTCAAAAACGGCAATACCGTTTCCAGGATTTCCCCCACATCCGTCTGCGGCGCGGAGTGATCAGCGCGGATCAGCCTGTCTTGCGCAGAGAGGCGGCGCGGACGATCCATGATCAGATCCTGCCTGCCCCAGAGGAAAAGGGAGGGTACATCGGGAATATCGAACTTTTTGGAGCCGCCCTCGGGCATGCTGCGCAGGGTCTCCTTGAGAATGACCACCGGTTGGGAGGTGATCTCCTCGAACCAGGCGGACAGCAATTCGGGGTGTCTGAAGTTGAGTCCCAGCAGGTCGATCAAAAAGCGGATGCGCCAACCCGAAAGCACCCAATTTCCCACCTGCGGATAACGGCTATCCAGGCGAGTGGCAACGCGCAAACCGAGCGCCTTGTAGGCGGCCGTCCGCGCGGGGGACAGGAAGACCGCGCGCTCGACCCGGTCGGGATGACATTGCGCGTACCGCTCCGCCACCCGCGAGCCCGAGGAATATCCCAACACCGACCAGCGCTCGAAGCCGAGAGAAGCCCGCAGCGAGTCCAACCCGTCCACGGCGGAATCAAGATAGGGCGCGGACGAGGGCGGCGGGGGCGAACATCCGATGCCGGGCATTTCGGTCAGTATCAGGGTAAAATGGTCGCGCAGATAGGGCCGCAGTCCCCACCAGATATTGAACGAGATCCCAAACCCGTGGATCAACACCAGCGGCGGCCCACTGCCATCCAATTCATAACTGAGCATTCAAGCATCCATGAAAAAAATTTTGATCTTTGTTTCCCGCACCGGGGGCGGACACATCAGCCTGGCCGAAGCCCTGCGCGACATGCTGGCCGACCAATACGAAGTCACACTCATCGATCCTCAACCGAGCATCATTCATTGGCATTACCGCACCGTCAGCCGCCACGCGCTGTGGATGTGGGAGGCCGAGTTCAAGCTGTCGGATGGACGCCGCCGCGCGCGAGTGGCGCACGCCGTATCGAGCCTGATCCTGGCCGAGCGGGTGGCCAAGGCCCTGCGCCAGACCGACCCCGACCTGGTCATCAGCACCTATCCGTTCCTCACCTCCGAGGTGACCTTCGCCATGCGGCGCTGGAAGCTGGACCGTCCGTTCGTGATGCTGTTCTCGGACCCGAACGGAGTCCACTACTCGTGGCTGACGGAGAAACGCGCCGCCGTGACCTTTGCGCCCACCCGCGAGACCTACCGCCAGGCGCTGGCCGCGGGCTTCGAACCGTCGCGGATCTTCTTCACGGGCTGGCCGGTGCGCGGACAATTCTATCATGCGGACCCGTCCGCCCGCGATGAGCTGCTGACCCACCTCGGGCTGGACCCGCACAAGTTCACGGTCTTCGCCCAGGGCGGCGGGGAGGGCGCGGCCAAGTTCGCCAACACGGTCGAGAACCTGCTGGCGCTTGAAAATGTCCAGGTCATCATGGCGGCGGGGACGAACGAAGGCCTGCTCAAACAATTCAGCGGACGGCCGCGTGTGCATGCCATCCCGTTCACGAAGCAAATCGCGCCCTACATGATGGCCGCGGATGTGGTGATGGGCAAGGCCGGCCCGAACATGCTCTTCGAGACGGTCACGCTCGGCAAACCGTTCATCGCCACCGCCTACATCCCCGGGCAGGAGGAGGTCAACCTGGAATTCATCGAGCGCTACAGCCTGGGCTGGGTGGCGCTCAACAACCGCGACCAGCGCGAACTCATCCAGGCGCTCCTGCGCGAGCCTGGGAAGCTGGCGGCCATGCGCGAGTCGGTCGATCACTACCGGCAGATGAATACCGAGGCGACCCATCAAATCCCCCATTTGGTGCAGACGCTGCTCTAATACCGTTACCAGATGAAGTCGTAGCGCAATTTGCTTAATTGTGCCTGGCAAATTGGCAATTTGCCCTACAGATTTAACTTGTCGAGATACCAGGCCGCGACGCTTCGAGCTTCAAAGGGTTTGATACAAAAACTTGATACCGTGGAGAATTCAAACATGCTTGCCAAACTCTCGAAGGCCCTGCACCGAAACGCCAAAGGCTGGCTCGTCTTCATCCTGTTCCTGCTCGACATGTTCTTCAATATCCTCGTCATGCCGATGGCCCAGGCGTTGATGAAATTTGACGGAGGCGGACCAGGTCCGCTCGACCTGCGCTTCTTTACGCCGCCCGCCAGGATGTTCGAGATCATCGGGCAGTACGGCGAATACAACCGCATCTTTTACCGCAACTTCGAGTTGACCGGGGACATCCTCTACCCCATCGTGTACACGCTATTCTTCAGCCTGTTGATCAGCTGGCTCTTCCAGCGCGGATTCGCCCCCGCCAGCAACATGCAAAAATGGAACGTGCTGCCCTTCGGCATATTTGTCTTCGACCTGCTCGAAAATTTGGGCATCGTGACGCTGCTCTCGGTCTACCCCTCCACACCCGTGATCGTCGCCGTGCTCACCACGCTAATCACAATGGTCAAGTGGGTCTTCGCAGGCGGGAGCATTTTGCTGATTTTGATGGGCCTCGTGATGGCGGCGAAGAATCGCTTCAGGAAACAGGCGTAACTCCACCTGTAAAACGACAGGGCGCAAAGCCACAAAGGTTTTAGAATCCTTGCGTCTTTGCGCCTCTGCGTTGGAAATGTTAGCAGTCGCGTACGCGGGATAATATCCCGCGCTACACTTTTTTCCACCATACGCCCGTACACTCGGGCAGGATGACCAGGTTTTCCTTTTGGACGCGTTCGGCCAGTTCCGCGCCGAAGAAGAAGCCTGCCAAATCCACGGCCTCTTCCAATGACTTGAACTGATAGTCGGTGCGGATCCACTTGTTCTGGAAGCCCATCTCGTCCAGCCAGGGATAGAACCTGTCCATGTGCGGCAGGCGGATGGGTTCCGCGTTGCCCGTGCCGAGCGACTCGTACAACACGATCAGGCCGCCAGGCTTGAGCACACGCTTCATTTCGTCCATCCAGGCATCCAGTCCTTCGCGCCAATGTTCGGGGTCCCACACGGCCAGGTAGCTGACGCTCCAACCCGAGACGACCAGGTCCGCGAAATGATCGTCCGCGGGAAGGTGACGGTGGTCGGCCACGTCGACCTGCCAGTTTGTCAGTCCGCTGGCGGTAAGGCGCTCGGCGCAGACGCGCAGCATGTCCGCGGCCACGTCGAAGGCGCGGATGCGCTCCACGTGCGGGGCGAGGAGAACGGCCAGGCGGCCGGTGCCCGCTCCCAGGTCCAGGACGACGCGCCCCGCGAGGGGGGTGATCTCCTGCAGCGCGCGCAGAATATTGCCCTGATAATCCTCACGGGCGATCAGGGCTTCGTATTGGTCGGCCTGGCGATCATAAACTTCTTTTTCTGTAGACATGTTATTCAGCCGATCTTGATTTTGAATTTTGCTGAACGCGGACAAACAGGGTCAGTCCAAAGATATACAACAGGATCAAGGATTGGACAATCATACCAAAGATACTGCGGGCCTGTTCGTCGGGCAGTAGATTTCCCAGCGGATATCCTACTGAAAAAATCAGGGTCAGTGCAAGGATCAAGTTGCGAGACAGGCGGGGAACATCCTTGTAAATCAGAAAAGTGAGTCCGAGAGCCAGCAATGAAAACAAAATTATTGGAACAACGTAGTGAATCTGCAACAAGTCCAGCCCCATGAATCCAAGGAACTGGGCGCTGAATACGCCCAAATACAGCAGGAACCTGTCGAGGCGAACCGGAAGCCCCATGATCAACATCGTCAGCAGAGTGGTCACGCCCACCAGCATGACAGCGGCGGGGCCATAGTTAGCGAAACTGATCGCATCCCATTGCCTCAAGTCAGGCTGCTCTGTGGAATTCAATCTTATCCCCATTATCGGTTTCATGATGGCGCGCTTGATCACCCATGTGGAACGCTGGCCTGATCCCTGAGCCACGGACTTTAACTCGATGGCATCTTCGCCCGGCTTTGTAAGCGTATAGTAATTCCGGGTATTCAAATGAATAGTCAGCAGGAACGCCTCGATCCCGCGCTGTTCGGGAACATAGTAGGAAAAATTCTCCATACCGCGTACGGAAAAGGAAATTTTCACCATATCAACCTGCCGGGGCAGCATGATATTTTTCCATGCCAGGTTATCGGCTTGGAAGTTATACTTCCAGTCTTCCCCGTTAATCGAGACCGACAAATTTTCGTAATAACGATTTCTGATGATGGGGAATTTGAACGTGGCGGTGGTCGTATATTCCGATTGATTTTCAACCAGGTACTGATACTCGACACTGGCCATATAGGTTGTCAGGGAGGGGTCAATTACTTCGATGTCCACCGCCCCATTGAATTCAACAATGCCGCCTTCCTCAACAGGCTCTGTCACGATACGGTTGATATACTGCGGACTTGGATAGGCGTCTGGGATTTCCATTACCTCCTCATAGGAACGGGTCAAAGCCATACCCAACTCCGCCTGCTGGATTTCGCCGCCCCACCTTTTGCGCGTTTCCATCATCCGTTCATTATGATCCTCCCCCAACGCAAGACGGCTGGCAACAGGTCGAAACAGGCCGAGTGACTTATCCAAAAGGAAATAGGATGCGCCCAGGACGCCTATGTACAGAAGCGCGTATCCCAACGCGTGCGCAAAGCGCTCCAGCCCCGCAGCATAGCCGGTGAATCTATTATTTGCAGCCACAAAGACACCTGCAAATAACAGGACCGCCGCCACGTACATCATCAGGCTGGCAGAAGGTTCACGCCCTCCCCACCAGGCCAGGATTCTCCCAAGCGCGTCCAGCATGGTTTAGATTAACTGCCTGACCCAGCGGGTTTTCTTCCGCCTACGTAGAGGGACAATCCCGTCACGTACAGGATCAGACCCACCTGCATCAGGGCATGGAAGGCATTCTGATGTGAAAGCTCGGTCAGCAGACCAGACAATGGATAGATGAGCGTGAAGAAAACGATCAATGCATATACCGATACGCGCATGGGGCGTGTCGGCAGGCTGCGGAACAGGAAATAGGATAGGAACAGGGTCAAAAGCGCACCTACCACTAGGGAGCCCCAAAACCCAAAGAACAGGTCGCTGATCGCAGCCATCAGAAGGAACTGCATGGAATACACAGCCGAGAGCAGGGCCAGGTCAAGGAAGCGCACGGAAACACCCCAAATCAACATGGTCAGGGCCAGCATGGCGCCCAGCAAGGTCAGCGCATAAGGGGAGATCACCAACACGCGCAGAACCTGCGCCCCGGGTTGCTCGGGCGGGATTAAAGAAACGCCCATGCCGGCCACCGTAATTGCGTGATCCAAATTCCAGGTGAGAATGGAGCCTTTGCCATCCTCTGTCGGCTGGATTTTGCCGGGGGTGATCACACCGTCTGGATAATTGATGAGTGAAACGGGCAGGCGGTCAATGGTGAGGGTCAGGACAAAGTTCTTGATCTCACGCTGCACGGGAATCTGATAATAGAAATAATCCATGCCGCGTGATGAATAGGTGATGACCAACTGACTCTTCTGCTGCGGTTTCATCTTGGTCGTCCAGGAGACGTTGTCGTTGGCAATGCGCAGCTTTGGGCTCATGTCATCCCCATCCATCATGATGACAAAATTCTCGAAGAGCGCCTGCCCCCTTGAAAGCGGGAAATTGAATTCCGCGTCTGTATAAATCTGGGAATCGTTGATAATGTCGTAAACGATCTTGACATCAAGGATATAACCACTATAGAGCGCATATCCCTTTTCTCGCTCATTCAGCCGCATCATGACATCGCCCTCGAAACCGATGATGCTGTTCTGGGTGACCTCCTCTGTTACGATGACGGTCTTGTAAGTGGGCGGATCCTCGGGCTTTTCGCGCGGCTGCTCCTCCAGCTTTTCCACCTGATGTGTATGACGGATGGTCAGTTCGATCTGTTGATGCGGCCTGCCCCAGATCGTCTGGGCGCTGGAACGGCTCAGGTCGCTGACGCTGCCATGTGTCGAATAGAAGGATGCCACGTTATCATTCAACACGATACGAAAGGCCCACATCAATCCTACAAACAGGGCGGCTCCGATCAAGGCGCTGGTGGAAGTTGTCAGCAGTTGACGCAGCCAGGGCCAGAAATTCTCTGCCGACTGCTGGTATGTCCTGAAGCCCGAGCCAAATAAAGCAATGGCCGTAATAAGCATCAACAGACCAACCGTCGGTTCGAAATTTATCCAATTTACCAATTTGTCGAATAGTGTTGACATATCTGCCTCCCGATCTTTGACGCAATTTTACTATATTCTGGCGATCGAATCACCGCCCAAGCCTGCATTTCATCTACGCCCGCCTGACGATATTCCTACGAAAATCCGCCTTTTCATCAGATATAATCGGCCGTATGGCCTTATCCCCCTCCGCACAAAAAATCCAGAACCTGCTGATCGAGCAGGGCTACCACCTGACCGTCATCGAACACGCCGAGTCGACGCGCACGGCGCAGGAGGCAGCCGACCGCGCAGGTTGCACTCTCGGACAGATCACCAAGTCGCTGATCTTCCGCGGGAAGGACAGCGGCAAGCCGATCCTGGTGCTGACCAGCGGCGCGAATCGCGTGAACGAGAAGCGCATCACTGAATATGCGGGCGAGCCCATCCTGCGCGCGGATGCAGACTTCGTGCGCGCCGTGACGGGCTTCGCCATCGGCGGCGTGCCTCCGCTTGGCCACGTGGAGAGGATGGAGACTTATCTCGACGAGGACCTGCTGCAATATGCGACCATCTGGGCCGCAGCAGGCACGCCGAATGCCATCTTCGAATTGACGCCTGCCCAGCTTCAGAGCATGACAGGCGGCAAGACCGTGGGAGTCAAATAATGGTGGAAGAGTTGTACAATTTTTTGCGTTTATCGGATCACCTGATCTCCAGCGGAATGCCCACTGCGGATCAATTATCTGAAGCCGCCGCGACGGGCGTGCAGGTCGTCATCAACCTGGCCCTGTCCACCTCGGAAGGCGCGCTCGCGGAGGAAGGTCAAATCGTCGGGGCGCTGGGCATGGAATATATCCACATTCCTGTCGAGTGGAACCAGCCCACGCGCGAGAACCTGGTGGCTTTCACCCACGCCATGGATGCGCAGCGCGGCAAAAGCATCCTCGTTCACTGCCAGGCCAATTATCGCGCCACGGGATTCATCACCCTGTATCGCATCAACAGCCTGGGCTGGAAGAAGGAAAACGCCTTCCACGACCTGCGCAGGATCTGGAATCCCGCCGATTATCCCGTCTGGGAACAGTTCATCGAAGAAAACCTGCCGCTCGAATGAGCGGCAATTTTTTCGTTTGCAATCGGACAACCTTTGTCGTAAAATCTACCCAGACCCGCTCAAGGAGGAGCCATGGCCATTCTCGATTCAAAATCCAAATCCCGCCCCATCACCGAAGAAGGTGATTTCCTGCAAATTAAATCCATCGACCACGTTCGCTTCTACGTGGGCAACGCCAAACACGCCATGTATTATTGGTGGAAGGGTTTTGGCTTCAAGCCCGTGGCCTACTCAGGCCTCGAAACGGGCAACCGTGAATTTGCCTCGTACGTGCTCGAAGCGGGCACGGCGCGCCTCGTGGTCTCCGCGCCCTACGCCCCCTCCAGCCCGCTGGCCGCGCATCACATGGTGCATGGCGACGGGGTGAAGGTTATCGCCATGGAAGTGGAGGACGTTGAACAAGCCTGGCGGGAAACCACCGCCCGCGGAGGCAAATCCGCCTGGGCGCCGCGCGAGGAGAAGGACGAGTTCGGCATCTTCCGCACCTCGGCCATCTACACCTACGGCGAGACCCTGCACGTCTTCGTCGACCGCGGCGACTACAAGGGCGCGTTTGCCCCCACCTACCGCCCGTTTGAACGGAAAGCCGAAAGCGCGGGCCTGGCCGCCATCGACCACATCGTCGGCAACGTGCAGCTCGGCAAGATGAACGACTGGGTGCGGTTCTATCACGAGGTGATGGGCTTCCGCCAGCTGCTGGCCTTCGACGACAAGGACATCTCCACCGAATACTCCGCGCTCATGTCCAAGGTCATGACCAACGGCAACGGGCGCGTCAAGTTCCCCATCAACGAACCCGCCGAAGGCAGGAAGAAAAGCCAGATCGAGGAATACCTCGATTACTACCTGACGCCCGGCGCGCAGCACATCGCCATTGCCACGGGTGACATCATCAAGACCGTGACCGAACTGCGCGAACGCGGCATCGAATTCCTGCGCGTGCCCGACACCTATTACGAAATCCTGCCCGAGCGCGTCGGCTCGATCAAGGAGGACCTCAAGGCCATCCATGACCTCGGCATCCTGGTCGACCGCGACGACGAGGGCTACCTGCTGCAAATCTTCTCGCGCCCCATCCAGGACCGCCCGACCATGTTCATCGAGATCATCCAGCGTCGCGGCGCGAAGGGCTTCGGCAAGGGCAATTTCAAGGCCCTGTTCGAGTCGATTGAGCTGGAGCAGGAACGGCGCGGAAATCTATAAATGCGCTTTGCCACCTTCTCCACCCCCTCCTCTGCACCCCGGCCTGGCCTCGTTAAAAATGGCCGCGTCCACCCCCTGCCCTTCCCCGATATGCGCGCGGTGATCGAAGCTGGCACGGAGGAAGCGGAACGCTCCGCCTCCCCCGCGCCCATTCCCATCGCGCAGGTGACCTTTCATGCGCCGCTGCGGCCCGCCACCCTGCGCGACGCCTACGCCTTCGAACAACACGTGCGCACCGCCAACCAAAACCGCGGACGCGAGGTGCCAGCGGAATGGTACAAGTTTCCCGTCTTCTACTACACCAATCCCAACAGCATCTTCGGGCCGAACGATGCAATTCCCCACCCACCCTACACCTCCGCGCTGGACTATGAACTGGAAATCGCCGTGGTGATCGGCAAGGCTGGCATGAACCTCACGCCCGAGACCGCCGCCGAACACATATTTGGCTACACGATATTCAATGACTGGTCGGCCCGCGACGTGCAGCGCGAGGAGATGAAGGTCGGCCTGGGCCCCGCCAAGGGCAAGGACTTCGCCTCCTCGCTGGGACCGTACCTCGTCACGCCCGATGAATTTTCGGACCGCGCCACGGGCCGCCCGGGCGTGTACGACCTGCCCATGCTGGCGCGCGTCAACGGCGTGGAACTGTCACGCGGCAACCTCAAGGATATCTTCTGGTCCTTCGGCGAGATCATCGCGCGCGCCTCGCAATCATCGATGCTGTATCCCGGGGACGTGATCGGCTCGGGAACCGTGGGCAGCGGCTGCCTGCTGGAGTTGACCAAGACCAAGGGGCCCTGGCTGAAAATCGGAGATGTGATAGAGTTGGAGGTTGAAGGGATCGGCATCCTCAGGAACGTGATCGCAGGGGAATAAGGGTTCCAGGGTGCGCACCCTTCCAACACAGCCGAGAAAGGTATGTCTCCATGCTCTCCAACCGAAAGACCACTTTCATCCTGGCCATCGTGGCCCTGCTGGCGCTGGCCTGCGGAATTGGCGCACCCGTCGTCACCACAACCGTCCCCTCCGATCCACACAGCGTGGAAACCCTGGTGGCGGGTACCATGCAGGCGCTCACCGCCGCCGCGCCGCCCGCCACAGGAACGCCCGCCCCACAGAACATCCCCGTCTCGTTCCAGAACGTCTCATTCGTCATCCCTGAAGGACTGGCCAGCGGCGCCAGCGGGGAACTTGTCCCAGCCGTCACCGAGGAAACGGGCGCTCCCTGGGATGTGGGCCCTGAACACATCCGTTTTTCATTCAGCGGGTACGATGATTCGCTGGGCAAGTTTTCGGGCCTGGAGATCAGGGTCTATCCCGTGCTGGACGAGACCTCCACTTCCTGGATGGGCAACAGCCTGACCAAACTGCGCGCCGTCCTGGCCAGCCCCAGCGCGCCGGTTGCACCCAAGGATATGCCCTCGGTGCCCTATTTCAACGCCGCGCAGATGATCGCCGCGCAGACCAAAGTGCTGACCTTCCAGAGCGGAACAGGCGTGCGCGCCATTACACAATACGGCCAGGCGGTTGGTCCCATCAGTAACAACGGCACCTTCTATCTCTTCGTCGGCCTGACCAGCGATGGTCAACACTACGTCGTCGCCGTGCTGCCCATCGGCGCAGACTTCCTGCCCAACAGCTATGACCCCGCCCAACCTGCGCCGCCCAATGCCATCCCCTTCCCCGATTACACCTCGGCTGACCCGGCCGAGTTCGAGGCCTACTTCCAGGCGGTGACCGACCAGTTCAACGCGGCCGATCCTACCGCCTTCACCCCCAGCCTGCCCGCGCTGGACGCCCTGGTTCAATCCATCACAGTGAATCCATAGGCAGCCATGAAGAAGACCCTTCTCCTGAGCATGATCCTGGGGCTGACAGTCCTGGCCTGCGGCGTGAGCACGGCCGTTCCCACGGAAACCATCGGCGTGGAAACCCTGGTGGCGGGCACCATGCAGGCGTTGACCGCCGCCGCGCCCCCACCCACCCCCACACCCAGCGGCGTGCCCGTTTCATCCGACGGCGTCACGTTCGTCATACCAACCGGCCTGGCGGTTTCCGCCAATGTCCGTTCGACCAGCGCCGTGGAGTTCCCCTACATCAACCCCTCCTTCGGGGATATGCCGCAGCACACGGTTTTCGACCTGGACAATTACGCCGTGCAGGGCACCCAATTCAAGCCGCAGATCATGGTTTTTCGCGCCGCGGAATATGCCCAATATACCGAGTTGACGGCCAGCATCATTGCCGCGCTCCAGAACCTGCAATACAGCGCGGGTCAGCCGCTGCCGGAGAGCCTGCCGAATGGCGTCTTCGTCGCCCAAGCCCAGCCCATTCAATTCCAAAACGGGAAAGGCCTGCGTTACCTGACCCAGTTCGACCAGAGTCCTCTGCCCGTCAACAACCGCGAGATGTTCTACTACTTCCACGGCCTGACCAGTGACGGACAGTTCTACATCCAGGCCATCCTGCCGCTGCACTCGCCCCTGCTGGTGGCAGATGAAGAACCCACTTCCATCACACCCCCCGATGGCGTACAATTTGACTGGACAGACATCCTGAACGGCTACGATGCCATGCCCGCCTATCTCGAAGCCGTGACCCGGAAACTCAGCGCCGCGGATCCCAATTCATTCACCCCCACCCTGCCCATGCTGGATGCCCTGATCCAATCCATTAACGTCATTGCCCCATAAATCAGCATCTATTGCGTGGAGAAAAAGGAGTTCCTGATGGACAAGCGCCGCCAGCTCGCCAGCGAGACCGGACTGTACACCTTCGACGTGTTCGAGGTGCTGCTCAATTATGAAATCGCGCGCATCAAACGCTACCCCAGTCCGCTGACCCTGATGCACATCTCGCTGGCCACTGAGAACCAGATCCCCGAGTTCAAGAAGCAGGCCCACGAGACCATGACCAACCTGCTCAGCCGCGCCCTGCGCGTCTCGGATGTGCCCACCCATTACAATGAGGATTTCCTCGTGCTGCTGCCCGCCACCGACGAAGCGGGCGGGGCGGCCGTGGCGGAACGCATCCTGGGAAATTACCGCACCACCCAAAGCCTGGCCACGGGACGCCTGTCCACCAAGCGCAACGCCTATTTTGGGATTACCACCCAAAACGGCAGCACCATCCTTTCGTCACAGCAGCTTATGGCAGAGGCCGCCGTCGCCATGAACGAAGCCCGCATGCGCAAATCCTTTACCTTCGTCGCCTTTGCCGATATATCCAACACCCTGCCCAAACCTTAGAGGTATCATGCCCTTTTACCACAAGCTTGGGAAAGTTCCACACAAACGCCACGTGCAGTTCCACAAGCCGGGCGGCGGATTGTACCGCGAGGAATTGATAGGACTGGAGGGCTTTTCCAGCCTCCAGTCCATTCTGTATCACCACTTCCTGCCGCCGCGCGTGACCAGGACCGAGGATTTGGGTCCCGCCAAACCGACGCTGGTGGATTTCGGCCCCATCCGCCACCGCGCTTTTCGGACCGCCCAGATCCCGCCCGGGGCGGATCCCGTTTCGACGCGCATCCCCCTGCTGGCCAACAACGACGTGATCCTGGGCGTCTCGCGCGCCTCGCAAAGCATGGATTATTTCTATCGCAACGCGCAGGCCTACGAAACCTGGTACGTCCACGAAGGCACAGGCACGCTCAAAAGCCAGTTCGGCAATCTCGACTTCCGCCCGGGCGACTACATCGTTATTCCGTTTGGCACGACCTGGCAAATGCAGGTCAATGGCGAGGCGCGCTTCTTCACCATCGAGAATCCCTCGCAGATCGAACCGCCCAAACGCTACCGCAACGATTACGGACAATTGCTCGAACATGCGCCCTACTGCGAACGCGACATCCGCGTCCCGTCAGAATTGGAAACGCATACGGAACGGGGCCAATTCGAGGTCCAGGTGAAGGTGCGCGACCGCATCTCCCGCCACGTGCTCGACTATCATCCCTTCGACGTGGTTGGCTGGGACGGCTACCTTTACCCGTGGATCTTCAACATCGAGGATTTCGAGCCCATCACGGGGCGCGTCCACCAGCCGCCGCCCGTCCACCAGACCTTCGAGGCCCACAACTTCGTGGTCTGCTCCTTCGTGCCGCGCCTGTTCGATTATCACCCCGAGGCCATCCCCGCGCCGTACAATCACTCCAACGTCAACTCGGACGAGGTCATCTATTACGCCGAGGGCAATTTCATGAGCCGCAAGGGCATCGACCGCTGCGACATCAGCCTGCATCCCTATGGCCTGCCGCACGGCCCCCAGCCTGGCATGACCGAAGCCAGCATCGGCAGGAAGGAAACCAGCGAACTGGCGGTGATGGTGGATACCTTCCACCCCCTGCACTTGACGGAACAGGCGCTCGAAATGGAAAAGACGGAGTACATGGCATCCTGGCTCGAAGGCAGCGGCGAGTAAACCGCCGATTGTTCCCATCCACGCTTCATTCGAAATTCAACGAGGCATCATCATGCTCGACCTGCTTCCTTTCCTTACCAATATCATCAGCCTGCGCGACCCGCACGCCGAGACTCATTCCAGGCAGGTGAACGACCTGGCCACGGCGCTGGGACGAAGGGCGGGCTTGAACTCGGCGCAACTGGAAAGGTTGGAATTTGCGGCGGCCATTCACGACATCGGCAAGATCGCCATCAACGACTTCATCCTGCAAAAGCCGGGCCGCTTCACCGAGGCCGAGTACATGATGGTGCAGCAGCACACCGTGCTGGGCGCGCGCATCATCGGAAAGCTGAAGATCGATCCGCTCATTCCCAAGATCATCCTGCAGCATCACGAGAATTTCGACGGGTCGGGCTATCCCAACCGATTGAGCGGCGCAGGGATCAGTTTCGAGGCGCGCATCATTCGCATCTCCGACATGTATGACGCGTTGACCACCAATCGCGGGTACCGCCCCGCCTTCACCCACAAGCAGGCGCTTTCCATCATGAAAAAGGAGCAGCAGCATTTCGATCCGCAGTTGCTCGATCTCTTCTATCAAATGAAGTTACCCCGGAAGCATTGACATCACATGGACCTGGATCCTGAAACTCTCCCCCACACTTCTGTTTACAAAATCCTGACGGGCGCCATCCTGCCGCGCCCCATCGGCTGGATCTCCTCCCTGGATGAAAATGGACGCCCCAACCTGGCGCCGTTTTCGTTTTTCAATATGGTGTGTTCGAAGCCTGCCACAGTCGTCTTCTGTCCGCTGATGCGCGGCACGGATGGCGGCATGAAGGATACGCTCCGCAACGTGCGCGCCACGGGCGAGTTTGTGGTCAACATCGTGACCGAGGAACTGGCCCAGGCCATGAATCTGACCTCGGTGGAGGCGCCGCCCGGGTTGAATGAATTCGAATTCGCGGGGCTGCATGAGGCGTCGTCCGCCGCCGTGCGTCCGCCGCGGGTGGCCGAAAGCCCGATCCACTTCGAGTGCAGGGTCAGGCAGATCGTGGAGATCAGCGACGGGCCCGGGGGCGGGAGCCTGGTGATCGGCACGGTGGTTCACCTCCATGTGGATGAGCGGGTTTTGACGGGAGGGGATAAAATAGACCTGACAGCGCTCAAACCGATCGGCCGCCTGGCAGGAGGCATGTACACCCGTGTCACCGACCTGTTCGAGTTGGAGCGCCCCAAATCCATGATCCCCGCGCGGGAGGGAAAAAATCCATGAAAAAGATGTTCGTCTTTTGTCTCAGCCTGGTTCTGCTCGCCAGTCTGACCGCCTGCAACATGCCGGCCGAGTCCACCGGGATTGCGCCCGAGCTGCAGACCGCAGCGGCGTTGACGGTGCAGGCCGTGCTGACGCCGCTCAACTCGCCCACCGCCGCCCCGCCCACCTCCACGGGGGATGCGGCCGCCTCGGAGACGCCCGGGACGCCGCTGGCCTCGCCCACAGCGGGGGGCCCCAGCCTGACGGCCACCCCCACCCTGGGCACGGCGACCGTTACCATGACCCTCTCGTTGACGCCCACCATCACGCCCACCTATTCCACCCCCTTCCTCACGTTCAAGGAAAGCACCAACTGCCGCTCCGGTCCCGGGCAGAGCTATGAGATCCTCTACACCTTCCTGCCCGACAGCGTCACCGAGATCGTCGCCGCCTACCCACAGGATGGATACTGGGTGGTCAAACAACCCGGCAGCAACGATACCTGCTGGGCCTGGGGCGGTTACGCCACAACCTCGGGCAGTTACTGGGTGGTGCCTTCGACCACGCCCCCGGCCACGCGCACGGCCTCTCCGCCCAGCGCGCCAAGCGGCCTGAGTTGGAATTACGCGTGCGGCGCGGGCGGTGACATTACCGTCGACTTGAAATGGATCGACCGCTCCGACGGTGAGGACGGCTTCCGCGTGGTGCGGGACGATGAGGTGATCGCGCAACTCCCGCCGAACACCAACTCCTATACCGACGTTTTCTACGGCAGCGCCACCGAGAACTATTCCTACTACATCGAGGTATACAGCGGCACCCTGACCGCCCGCTCGAACACGATCAAATTCTCGTGCCAGTAGGGAATTTTCAGCAACAAAAAGGCTGGAGCAAAATGCTCCAGCCTTTTTTCATTCCATCGACTTTGTGAACCGCCATTTTCAGCAGCCCCGACTTTCCATTGGGGGATCGCTTCGATCAAAACGACTCGTACAAATTGGTATTGAACGGCAGGCTGCCCTTGCGGATGGCCTGCACCTGCTCCTCGGTCAGCGCGGTGCGCCACTTGTCGGCCTGCTTACGGCTGTCGCGCTGCACCTCGTAGAAGTCGCCATCCTTTTCGGTGGTCTTTTCCTCGATGGCAGCCTGGACTCTTTCATCCCATCGCAGGCGGTATTTATCATACAATTTTCTGAATTCGACCAGCGGATTATTGGCCAGGTCCTCGAAGACGACCCACTGCCAGTTGGGATGCGTTTTGAACATGGCCTGGATCTCGCTGGTGGTCTGCCCCCAGTCGCGGCCCAGTTTTTCGATTTTCTGCAGCGCAACCTTCTCGACGTTCTCATGGCGCTTCCATTGGCGCAGAACGCTGTCGATACGCCCGGCGGGATGGCGGGAAATGTAAAGGATTCTCAGGGCCGGCAGGGCGTCGCTGACCTCCTGCATGATGTCCAGGAAGGAGATCGGCTTAATGCAGATCGTCCTGACCCGGAAGGGGGCCGCCAGCACCGAGAGCAGGATGATGCTGACCATCATGTGGATCTCGAAATCCTTTTTGACCTGCTGGTGGGCAAAATCCCAAAATTTCTCATCCGCGGTATCCCCATTTTTTTCGTAATGAACCTTCAACAGCTTGACTTCCGGTTCGTGCAGGTACACGGAGGACCAGCTTTGGGCCAGCAGCGTGCCGAGCATGCTGGTCCCACTGCGGCTCATTCCAAAGACCACCAGAACCTTCTTCTTGAAAACCCGCAGGACCAGCCGCGTGAGCTGTCGTATTAAAGACCGGAAACGAAACGTCCACACAACAAAATAATAGGTTCTCTTGCTGGTGACTGTGTTGTAAATGCCTGGCATTCCCGTTACATCCTGGAAAAACAGAGTATCGACGCGCTAATTATAGCCGCAGAAACCGTCTTGACGGTATTGAGGCGCCGCGCGAGGATTCCTATTCCTCGCCCAACGCTTCCTTGGCCTTCTTGGTTTGCTTGCCGCGTTCATCGGTGTCGAGGATGCGCTTGCGGATTCGGTACGACTCGGGGGTGACCTCGAGCAGTTCGTCATCGGCCAGGTATTCGATCGCTTCGTCGAGCGACATCGCGCGGGGCGGGGTCAGGCGGATTTCCATGTCACCGCGCGCCGAGCGGATGTTGGTCAGGTGCTTCTTCTTACACACGTTGATCGGGATGTCCATGCCGCGGCTGTATTCGCCGACGACCATGCCTTCGTACACTTCCACGCCGGGGCCGATGAACAACACGCCGCGCTCCTCGGCCGCCTTCAGGGCATAGGCCGTGGTCGAGCCGGCTTCCCAGGCCACAATCGAGCCGTTCGAGCGCTGATTCATCGGGCCGGCCATCTCGTCGTAGCCGGAGAAAATGGTGTGCATCACGCCTTCACCGCGGGTGGAGGTGAGGAACTGGTAGCGGAAGCCGAGCAGACCGCGCGTTGGGACGCGGTACACGATGCGCCGCGTGCCCTGACCCGAATCCTGCATGTCCATCATCTGGCCGCGCCGGCTGCCCAGCATCTCCACCACCACGCCGACGGTATCGGCGCTGGTCTCGATGTGAACCTCTTCGAACGGTTCGAGCAGGGAGCCGTCTTCGGCCTTGTGATAAATGACCTCGGGGCGCGAAACCTGAAACTCATAGCCTTCACGGCGCATGGTTTCGATCAGGATGCCGAGGTGCAACTCGCCGCGTCCACTGACGAGGAAGTTTTCGGCCGATTCGGTTTCTTCGACGCGCAGGGCCACGTTGGTGCGCAGTTCATCGAACAGGCGCTCGCGCAGTTTGCGCGAGGTTCCCCACGTGCCTTCCTTGCCCGCAAAGGGCGAGGTATTGACGCCGAACGTCATGCGGACGGTGGGCTCCTCCACGTGAATGGTCGGCAGGGCAACGGGATTGATCGGGTCGGCCAGGGTCTCGCCGATGGCGATCCCTTCCAGGCCCGCCAGGGCGATGATCTCGCCCGCTTCGGCTTGCGGCACTTCCACCTTGTTCAAGCCCTTGTGAACATACAGGTAACGCGCCGTTTCAGGGACAACACTGCCGTCAATCATCATGCGCGCCAGTTTCTGGCCCGTCTTGACGGTGCCGGCAAAGACGCGGCCCACGGCAGTCACACCGCGATAGTCATCGTAGCCGAGGGAGGTGATCAGGATCTGGAGCGGGGCTTCGGGGTCCACCCTGGGGGCGGGGATATGCTTCAAAATGGTATCGAACATCGGCTGGAGGTCGGGTCCCAATTCGGGGGTGAGTCCGGCCTGCTGGGTGGTGGCCACTGCGTACACAACGGGGAAATCCGCCTGCTCTTCGGTCGCGCCGAGTTCGATGAACAAATCGAACGTATCGTTCAGGACGCGCTCAGGTTCGGCATCCTTGCGGTCGACCTTGTTGATGACCACGATGGCCTTGTGCCCCATTTGGAGCGCCTTCTTGAGCACAAAACGGGTCTGCGGCATGGGCCCTTCGGCGGCATCCACCAACAGGAGCACACCGTCGACCATGTTCATGACGCGCTCGACCTCGCCGCCAAAATCGGCATGTCCGGGCGTATCCACGATGTTGATTTTGATGGGTTCGCCCGTGAGCGGGTCGGGCAGGACGATGGCGGTGTTCTTGGCCAGGATGGTAATGCCGCGTTCGCGCTCCAGGTCGTTGGAGTCCATGACGCGTTCGGCGACCTGCTGGTTGTCGCGGAAGGTGTGGGATTGGCGCAGGAGGCCGTCCACGAGGGTGGTCTTGCCGTGATCGACGTGGGCGATGATGGCGATATTGCGGAGGTCTTTTCGTTCGATTAGCATGGTTTTCTTTCAGTTGGAGAGACTTCGAAAGTCATTCTCAAAGGTGGAGGGTTGGAAGACTCCGAAATTTTTTTCGAAGTCTGGTGATGAAATTTACACACACAAAAACCCCGACCTGGGGTGGCCGAGGCTTTCAAAGTATACGAAGGGTTCGGCGTGCGGCCTAGATTGTAACCGATGGGCAGAGATTAAGGAAGGGGCGATTGTGAATATCAGCCATTACCGTTCGACTTTGGATTTGTCAACCTGCAAAAGATAGAGAATTACTCCCCTTCATTGAGGGTGGAATCAGATGCTTGTGCTCTTTATACTTTTGTAAATTTAAATATTGAAAGGTTGACAAGATAGGATCAATCCAGGCCGCATGACGGCGCTCGACACACCAGAGGATGGTCGCGGAGTCCGCGACACTGCGTAAACATTCACGATACGCAGGTGTTTTTTGTCTGTCAAAAAGGAAAAACCATGCTACCTATTTTGCAACTGACCCCAGCCCAGCGCGCGGGGTTGTATCGACTGTTATCCGCTGTGATCTGCCTGGCCTTGATACTGGGGGTTCCCGGTGCCGGTTTTGCCGCGCCGGAAGAAAAGAATGATGCGGCACCGTTGACTATTACCGATCCCCATGGATTCGAATCACGCAACGCAATTGTTCACCTCTTCGAATGGAAGTGGACAGACATTGCCAAAGAATGTAAATTCGTTCTAGGGCCCAAGGGCTATAAAGCGGTGCAGATTTCTCCGCCGAACGAGCATGCCATAGTCAAAAATGAGCCCTTGTACTATGCCAACGGTGAGCCGACTGGCCAAACTTATAATTACCCCTGGTGGCAGCGCTACCAACCGGTGAGCCACCAGGTTACCGAAGGCCTCTTTGTCAGCCGCAGCGGTAACTATACTGACTTCGTGACAATGATCGATACCTGCCACGCTGAGGGGGTGGATGTTTACGTTGACGCTGTGATCAACCACATGGCCAATGATAAAGGGCTTGATTATTCGGATGGAGGGGGGGCCTATGGTTTCGGAAGCGCAGGAACAAAATATTACCATTACAATTATGTCAATGACTATGGCAATATGTCAGACTTTCACAATGGATGGTATAGCTATTGCCCAGACTGGGATATCCCTGGTGGCGCATACGGTAACAGTGACTGGGGAGTTGACGCTGTTCGCCAGTGTGAGTTGGATAACCTGGCAGATCTCGAACAAGATCAAGACTATGTCCAAACACATCTTGCCGCATATCTCAATGGTTTGCTTGCTCTTAAAGTTGATGGCTTCCGAATCGATGCCGCCAAGCACATGTATCCAGGGGACCCGGCGAACCCAGATGACACCAACGATCTGTTCGACATCCTGAATCGCTTAAACAATACCTGGGATGGCGACGAGCCATATATTTACCAGGAAGTGATCGAATCGCAGGGTGAACCGATTTCCGGGGATTTATACCAGGATACCGGTGACGTGACTGAGTTCCAGTACAGCAAAGAGATCGACCGGGTCTTTGACGAAGGTAGTCTGGCCTGGCTCGAAAACTTCAACGCTTCCTGGTCCTGTGATGGAACGTGGACTAACTGTATGATGGTCAGTGACAAGGCTCAGGTTTTTGTCCAAAACCATGACAACCAGCGCGGTCATGGGGGAAGCTACATTGATATCACTTACAAACAGGGGGATGTCTACCAACTGGAGAACATCTTCATGTTGGCCTGGCCTTACGGTATGCCCACCGTCATGTCCAGTTACGAATTTGATATTGTAGGGACAGATAATGTCAAATACGATGGGCTTGGGCCCCCATCCAGTGCTGATGGTACCACTCAAAACATTTATCTCAATTCCAACCCCGATGACAGCAGCAACAGATGCGCGACCGGGCCTGGCGAATACTATGATGGAGCAGATAACCGGAATGGCTGGGTTTGCGAGCATAGCTGGCCGGCCATTGCCAACATGGCCGCTTTCCGAGCCGAAACGATGGCAGCAGATGGCTCTGGCACTGTCAATAATTGGTATGACAATGGCAATGACCTGATCGCCTTCGGCGTCAACAACAAAGGCTTTGTGATCATCAACAAGGAGTCGAGTGTACTATCAAATACGACTCTGAGCACCGGCCTGCCTGATGGAACCTACTGCAATGTAATTCTGGGTGAGTTAAATGCCCATAAGACTGGATGCACAGGCGAAACCATCACTGTTACTAACGGAGCAGCCAGCTTCACTGTCCCAGCCAACAGCGCCGTCGCCATCCACGTTGGGCAGAAAGTGGCAGTGCCCCTCCCCACCCCTCCGACCGTCAGTTCGATCAGTCCCGTCAAGGCCACCTATGGCATTACCAGCCTGCCCCTTACGGTGACGGGCAGCGGATTCACCCAGAATACCAATATCATGTGGAACGGGGCCCCGCTTTCCACCACCTATGTCAACAGCACGACCCTGCAAGTCACCCTCACCAGCGCAAACCTGGGAACCAGTGCGGCCAATATTCCGGTCAGCGTTTCGGACCCGGAAGACGGGGCAGCCACCAGTAGCTTCACTTTCCAGGTAATCGCTCCAGCTACATTCTCCGGGCTGGACGACAAGGCTCTGGATGGACAAATCCTGGAATCCGGCAAGGATAAGAATACCGGGGGAACGACAACCGCGACGGGGACCACAATTAACATTGGCGACGATGCACAAAAACGAGAGCTGCGGGGCATCTTCAGCTTCAACACCGCAGCAACCCTCCCCGATAATGCGACCGTCGTCAGGGCCGAGTTGAAACTGTACTGCACTGCAAAAACTTCCACAATGAATCTAACCCCCATGCACGTGGATGGCAGCATGGCCTTCAATAACAATACCACCCTGGAGGCCGTTGACTGGCAGGCAGCCCCGACCTATAGCAAGATAGCCAGCCTGTCCACCTTCACGGCAAGTCAATGGCACACCTTTAACTTGGCTCAGTTTGGATCCATCAACCTGTCAAACACCAGCCAGCGTACCCAATTCAGGTTGTATTTCCCCGCCAGTGATAACGATACGAAGGCAGACACCGTCACGTTTGCTTCGGGAGACAATGGCACCAGCAGCAACCGTCCGCAGTTGACCGTCTACTACTATGTTCCATAATCTCCACTGTCAGTAATGCAAAAAGCAAGCGCGCCCCGCCAGAGTAGCAGGGCGCGCTTGACCATATATGCCGTGAAACCAAGGGAATTCCGAACGCGCGGAGGCGGCTCGCCTACTCCTCTTCCACTTCCAGGAGCATGCGCACCACGCGCACGCGCTGACCGGATGAAATGGGCCGCTGACTGACGGCGTCCCACACTTCACCGGACATCAGCCGCACCTTCCCGTCGGTGTAAACCGTGGTCTCGGTCTCGCCGACCACACCCACCATGCGACGGCTGGGCGGGGACGCCTCCCCTTGGCCCAGTTCCTTCATGATCCCCCGGTCGATGGCGGGCAGGAGCAGCACCAATCCCGGCCCTTTCTCGCCAATGTAACGACCCAGGCGGTAAACGTCCAGCCGCTTATGCTCGGGCACGACCTTGATGGCATTTGCCAGTATCGCCATCCCGATAAACAAAATGAAAATCACGGAAAAAAGCAAAATTTTAACGCCCATTCGCTTCTCCTCGGTTAAAAAAATGAACGGCACAGACGACCGCCTGTGCCGTTCAACATTGGCGCTAGTCGAGCAGTGACTGCGGGATGTTGCCGCCGTTCTCGGCGATCTTCTTGAGGACGGTCTTGTGCAGCCAGACGTTCATCTTGGCCGAGTCTTCCATCAGGTCGGCGGGGCAATCAAGCTCGACCGCCAGTTCCTTGCGGGCCTCGCGGCTGCTGTCGATGTCGAGCAGTTTGAGCAGGTCGACGATGGAGACCTTCCAGTCGAGGGCAGAGCCTTCGGCCAGCTTCTCGAGCTGCCTGACCACGTCCACCTCGGAGATGGCCTGGACGGCGGGCTTGACGGGGGCGGGCGGAATGATGGGAGGAGCGGCAGGCGCGACGGTCCTGGAGACCACAGCCGCCGGGGTAACCGGCTTGGCAGCGACAGGCGCAGGAGCAGGCGGCGGCGTGACGTTATCCTTCTCACCCTTGTCGGGGGCGCCAGTAATCGGCGCGGGGGGAGGCGTGACGGGCGCGGGAGGCGGAGTGGGCTCGTCCTTGCGCAGCCCAAGTTTCGTGAGGATCTTGTTGAAGAAATTCATGATGTTCCCTTTCAATGATATGGAGTTGGTCAGGGGATCGCGGAGGGATCACCCTTGAAAAACGACAGTATCATTATAACGGCTTGAGCGTCAGTTGCAAGAGAATGCAGGCATATATTCCCACAGTTGTACATTTGGGTATCCTGGACTTAATCCGCCAACGGCTGGCTCGCCCGCCGCGACTCGATCTCGGCGCGGGTCTGGGCATGCGCCGCGCGGTCGAGCGGATAATAGAGCGCGAACAGGATTCCGCCTACCAGCAGCACCGAGGGCACGGGGCCTGTCAGGATGCGGATGGCCCACACCGCGCTTTCGGTCTGTTGGGCGGCGTTCGAAACGTAGCCGCTCCAGTCCAGCACGAGCAGGGTCAGGGGAATGGCAATCGAGGAGGCTGCCTTCTTGAGCAGGGTCACCAGCGCGTAGAACATGCCCTCGTGGCGCGCGCCCGATTGGAGTTCATCCACTTCGATGGCGTCGGGGATGATGGCCCAGGTCAACACGTGGACGGCGGAGATGCCGACACCCGCCAGGGCGGCCAATGAAATGACCATGGAAAATCCCAGCGAGGGGTCGACGAAGATCAACACGATCATGACCGAGGCAAAGAACAACATACCCCAGACATAGGATTTGCGCTTGTCGGTTTTCTGCGCGGCCCACACCCAGAACGGCAGGACGATCAGGGCCGTGACGAAGACCGCCGCAGCCACCAGGTCCGATTCCGCGGCGAGGTTCATGCGGTATTTCAGGAAAAACAGCAGCATGGCCTGGATGATATCCACCGCCGTCCAGGTGAAGAGAAAGATGCCCGTGGCGAACCAGAATGGGCGGTTCCGTCGCACCGCGCGCAGCGACTCGCGCAGCCCGGGCTGAGGCTGGCTGGCGTACTCGGGCCGTTCACGCGTGCCGAAGACGGTGAAGAGCAGCGGCAGCGCGCAAGCCGCGCCGAAGATCAGCCCCATGCGGAAGACCTTGTCCACGTTCTCGGGGCGCATCTCCCCGATCATCATCAACGGTACGACAAAGGCCACCAGACTGCCAAGCAGCGAGAATGCCATGCGGTAACTGGTCAGCGAGGTGCGCTCGTCGTAGTCCTGGGTCAGCTCGGGGGTCAGGGCCATGAAGGGCATCGAGACCAGGGTGAACAGGCTGTCGAAGCAGAAATAGGCCAGAGCGTAGTATCCCGCCAGCATCCAGGGCTCTTCGAAGGGCGGACGCCACCACAGCATGGCGAAGGAAATCCCAAACGGGAGGAAGCCGAAAAGCAGGAAGGGCTTGCGGCGGCCCCAGCGGGTGCGGGTGCGGTCGGCCAGGTAGCCGATCAGCGGGTCGTTGACGTAATCCCACGAGCGGCCGACAAAGACCGCCAGCGCGGCCAGGCTCGGGGCCAGGCCGACCACGTCGGTCAGGAAGATTGCGAAGAGCACGGCCAGGGCGGTATCGCTGAAGGCGAAGCCGAAATCGCCTGCGCCGTAGGCCAGCTTGGTAAGGGGAGACAGTCGATCCTTGGAAGATGCAGCCATGGAAATCTCCAGCATGAGATGAATTCAACTTGATTAACCCGCGAGGGCCCCCCAGGTTGCCAGGCAGGCCGTTTTCTTCTGCAACCAAAAGCAGTCGAAAGCGTAAACTTCCATGACGCGCCTGCCTGTTCCATTGACCAGGTCCGAGCCCATCCCAAAGGATGGTTTCTTCCGCGGACAAATGTCCTATCATTGATTGAAATTTTACAAAAAGGATCACCTCCCATGAAAACTACCCAAGCCCTGATCGTTATCGTTCTCCTGAGCATCCTGCTGGCTGGCTGCGGCCAGATCGCTCCCACTGCCGCCCCGAGCGCCACCCCCATCCCAACCGTATTGGCCGACCCAACCATCATCAGCGAAGGACGGGTGGAGCCTGTGCGCTTCTCCGAGATCGCGCTGAATGCCAGCGGGCTGGTCAGCGAAGTGCTGGTCGAGGAAGGCGACTCCGTCGAAGCAGGCCAGGTCATCGCGCGCCTCGAAAGCCCCGAGGCCAAAACCCTCGAAGATGCACAGGCTGACGCGACCCAACAGTTGACCGCCGCCTACCAGACCGTCCGCGATGCGCAGTACAAGCTGGACAATTTCAACGTTCCGAACGAATTCGAGGGCATGACGCCCAACCAGGCCGTCGAATCCACGCTGGCCAAGCTGAACGAAGCCCGCGCCGCCTACGAGCCGTTCAAATACCTGGTCAACCAGGGCCGCGAAGAGCGCCTCAAACTGGACGAGGCCTGGTCGAAGTACCGCAAGGCCATCCAGTGGATGGAATTGCAGACCACCGTGGACTCGGCCCAGTTCCAATTGGCTCAGGCCCAAAAGGATCACGACGCCCTGTTCGGCCTCGGGGAGGACACGGCGGGCATCCGCGCCGCGCTGGCCAACGCTGAAGTGCGCGCTCCGTATGCAGGCGTGATCACCCGCCTCGACCTGAAGGTGGGCGAATTTGCCTCGGCGGGACAGCCCGTCCTGACCCTGGCCGACCTCGGCGACTGGGTGGTCAAGACCACCGACCTGACCGAGATCGACGTAGTCTCGCTCAAGGAAGGCCAGCCCGTGACCGTCACACTGGACGCGCTGCCCGAACTGCAACTGAAGGGCCACATCCTGTCCATCAGCCAGAACTACGGCCAGAACCAGGGCGACGTGGTCTACGAAGTCACCGTCCTGCTCACGGATGGGAATCCCGCCATGCGCTGGGGCATGACCGCCGCCGTGAAGTTCGAGAAGTAATACAGATGTGGAGTCGAAGTCTCCAGACTTCGGCGCTCCAACGTCGGGAGACGTTGGACTCCACTTAATTCGAGGCCCTTATGTCCTTTTTTAGCAAACCCAAGAATGACGAAAACGGCCATCATGCCATGATCGACCTGCATGATGTGCATAAATATTACAAGACCGCCATCGGCGATTATCACGCCCTGAACAGTATCGACCTGCAGATCAACGCGGGCGAATTCGTCAGCATCATCGGCAAATCGGGCAGCGGCAAAAGCACCCTGTTGAATATGATCACAGGCATCGACCGCCCGTCCTCGGGCGAGGTCTTTGTCAACGGCATGCCCGTCCACACCTTGAACGAAAACAAGATGGCGCGCTGGCGCGGCAAGAACCTGGGCATCGTCTTCCAGTTCTTTCAATTGCTGCCGACCATCTCGGTCATCGAGAACATCATGCTGCCGATGGACTTCTGCCGCACCTATCCCATGCGCCAGCGCGAGAAGCGCGCCCTCGAACTGCTCGAACTGGTGGAACTGGCCGACCACGCTTACAAGCTCCCGACCGCCCTCTCAGGCGGACAACAGCAGCGCATCGCCATTGCGCGCGCGCTGGCCAATGATCCGCCCGTGGTCATCGCAGACGAACCGACAGGCAACCTCGACTCCAAGACCGCCGAGTCGGTCTTTGCGCTGTTCAACGATTTGGTGACCAAAGGCAAGACCATCATCATCGTCACGCACGACAGCGCGCTGGCCAAACGCACGCACCGCACCGCGCTCATCGCGGACGGCGAGATCGTCAACGAGTACGTGGCCCAGGCCATGCCGACCCTGACCCAGGACCAGATGCTGTGGGCCACCCGCAATGCAAAGGAACAAACCTTCGAAGCGGGCTCGATGATCTTCACCGACGGCTCCAGCGCCGACACGTTCTACATCGTCGCCAAAGGCACCGTGGACGTGGTCCTGCCGCGCCCGGGCCAGTCGGACGTGATCGCCCTGCAGTTGGGGCCAGGCAAATTCTTCGGTGAGATGGCCTACTTCCACGACCGCAGGCGGCGGGCCTCGATCCGCGCCTCGGAGCATAGTAGCGTCGAGGTGCTGGCCCTCAGCTATGACCAGCTCACAGAACTGCTGAACCAGTCCGAGGCCACGCGCGAAGCGCTCCAGCAGATCGCCAGCAAGAATGAAGCCATGAACGCCCAGAAACGAGGTTTGGCATGAGCAGCCGCTGGAAGAAAGTATGGGCGGATTTCTGGGGCAACAAATCCCGCACCATGCTGACCATCATGACCATCATGGTGGGCACCTTTGCGGTCGGGTTCAACAACAGCGTGAACCTGTACATGACCGAAAGCATGGAAGGCGATTATCAGTCGGCCAAACCTTCGGAAGCGACCGTGTACGCCTGGCCGCTGGACGACGAGATGGTCAAGCTGGCGCGCGAAGTGCCGGGCGTGGATGCCATCGAAGGCGAGTCGAGCCTCAGCGCCAAACTGGTGCGCGCCGACGGCCAGCAGATGACGATCCTGCTCACGGCTGTGGAAGATCCCAGCGCCCTGACCCTCAACCTGGTCAAGCCCGTCGAGGGCGAATCCTCCCTTCCGCCGCTGGGGGAGAGGGAAATCCTGGTCGACGCCTCGGCCCTCCCCGCGGGCTATCAGGTCGGCGACAAGATCCTGGTGGAGTTGGATAACGGCAAGCAGCGCGAACTGACGCTGGCGGGCTACGTCCACTCCGTGACGGGCATTCCCTTTGGGTTTACACAGATGCTATACGCCTACGTCACTCCCAAGACAATGGAATGGCTGGGCGGCTCGGCAGATACCTACAGCGCGCTGCAAGTCAGCGTGGCCGAAAAGCAGACCGACGCCGCACACGTCACCGAAGTGGCGCAGGCTGTGGCCGACCGCCTCGAACGCGCGGGGGCGACCGTCTACTACGTGTACGTGTACCAGCCCGGTCATCACTTTGCCTGGAGCATCACGCAGGGCATCTTCTACGTGCTGGGCGCGCTCGGCTATATGACCGTGCTGCTGAGCGGCTTCCTGATCGTCAACACTGTCACGGCGCTGATGACCCAGCAGACCCGCCAGATCGGCATCATGAAAGCCATCGGCGGCGGGAACGGACAGATCTTCAGCATGTACGTGGTGCTGATCCTGGGCTTCGGACTGGGCGCGCTGCTGCTCGCCATCCCGCTTTCCGACGCCGCGGCGCAAACCCTGGGCGGCGGCATGGCCTCGTATCTTAACTTCCTGCCCGCGCCCTATAACTCCTATCCACAGACCATCCTCCAGCAGGCCATCGTGGCGCTGTTGGTGCCGCTGCTGGCCGCCATCTGGCCGCTGACCAACAGCGTGCGCATCACGGTGCGCGAGGCGCTCAGCGACTACGGCATCGGCGGCAACGCCAGGCCGAAGGACAAAAGCGTCAGCAAGGGCGCGTTGTGGATTCCCCGCCCGATGCGCCTGTCCCTGCGAAATGCCTTTCGCCGCAAATTGCGCCTGGGCCTGACCCTGTTCACCCTGGTGCTGGCGGGCGCGATCTTCATCGGCGTCTACAACCTGTGGGAATCCTTCGACCAGACCATCAAGGACATTCAGGGCTATTTCCTGGCGGATGTCAATATTTCCTTTGGGCGCTACTATCGCTTCGAGGAAGTGGCCTCCATCGCGCAGAGCGTGCCTGGCGTCGACAGCGTGGAAGGTTGGACCGAGTATCCTGGCACATATATCCATGATGAGGACACGGCGGGCACGCAGATCTCGTTCGTGGCCCCACCCTCGACCTCGACCCTGATCGATCCCGTTATCGTGGCGGGCCGTTGGCTGGAAACGGGCGACGAGAACGCCATCGTCATCGGCAACCACCTGCTGAACGTGTATCCCGACTTGAAGGTTGGCGACTGGCTGACCATCGAGATCGACGGCAGGAAGACGCAGTGGCATATCGTGGGCGTCTACACTATTACTGGCAACGTCACTCCGCCGCTGCTCTACGCCAACTACGAGTATCTGAGCAAATTGATCGGGCGGCCCGGGCAGGTCTACTCGCTGCGGGTGCTGACCCACAATCATGATTCCGCCTCCCAAAAGGCCGTCAGCGAACAGATCCAGGCGCTCTACGAAGCCAACGGCATCCAGTACGGGGGCGCCCAGCTTGGCGCGGACTTCATCCGCGACCAGAAGGCGCAGACCGACCTACTGGTGTACTTCATGCTGGTCATGGCGGCCATGATCGCCGTGGTCGGCGGGCTGGGCCTGATGGGCACCATGAGCATCAACGTGCTCGAACGCACGCGCGAGATCGGCGTGATGCGCGCCATCGGCGCCTCGAACGGCGACATTCAAAGCATCGTGATCGTCGAAGGCCTGGTCGTCGGCCTGATCAGTTGGATTATCAGCATTCCACTCTCGCTGCCCATCACCAACGTGCTGTGCTTCGGTGTCGGCATGGCGCTGTTGACCTCTCCCATGCCGGCTGTCTATGGTGTGAGCGGCATTCTCGCCTGGCTGGTCTTCACCCTGGTCCTAGCCGCCATCGCCAGCGCCTGGCCCGCGCGGCGGGCTTCGAAGTTGACGGTGAGAGACACCCTGGCTTACGAGTAATTCGTAGGGGCGACGTTCTGTCGCCCCTTTTTTGTTTAAAAGCGTATCTTGACAGCCGTGCTATACTTTTAACGTACATTCGGCACCGGCAGTCTGCTGTCCATTCGTTCTACAAGGAGGAACATATGTCCGGAAAGAAATGGTGCTATGCAAGAGTCACCCCCTTTTTAGTCGACCCCAACGGCATCAAGCGTTTCGATCTCTCCTGCGGCGCGCTGCTCGAACCGACAGGCCAGCAAAGGAACCTGTCGATCAACGGCCACGACAGCACGTGGACCGAGGTCCAGCATACCGGCGGGGACGGCATCGTCTCGACAGGCTGGGTCAACGACGCCTACCTGGAGGATTACATCGAGCCCTTCCCGAATACGGAAGTGGTGATCCCCAATCCCACACCCGAACTCAACGACGCGCCCCAGTATATGCTGGTCGGGGGTAAACAGAAATTCAACATGTGCGGGGAGTTGTGCGTTGCCTTCATCGTCGGCGAGGACATTGACATGCTGCTCGCCAAATGGAAGGCGGCCGCCCCGGGCTTTTACAACAACATCCTGGCGGGGGACCGTGACAAGCCCACCGGCCCGGAAGATATACGCAGCATCCTCACCGCCTACGAGTACAGCACCGACAACGGCCAACTGGTCAGCTTCAAGGCAGGCCTGACCGACCCGCTGGTCGGGTTCGAGCCGACCCAGGGGCGCATGGGCAGGATGCTCGAAACGCACTTCCTGGTGGCGCTGGTCACGATCAATTCCTACGGCAGGCTGATCCGCAAACCCGACGACAGTTCGACCAAACGCGGGAAGAACCGTCCCGTCGTGGAAAAAGGCATCGGCCACTGGGTCGTGGTGGACAAAATCACCCCCAACGGCAGAAACGCGGGCCGCGTCGAACTCTACAACCCCTTCCACAACCGCCGCCAAGAATACTCGTTCAATGAGTTCTACAAATCGTGCAGCAGCCCGGCTTGGTCGGGCTGGTGGGTCGAGCGAAACCTCGGCGGATAATGCGAAAGGATGCAAACATGAATCAAAAATGGATCATCGATCTCGGCGCCTTTCGCGCGGCCCCCAACGGCGCCAAACTCCTCGACCTGCCCGCGGGCGTCATCGTCCTGCCCACGGGGAACGAACTGACCCTGACCCTCGCCGGGCATCAGACCGTCTGGGCGGAGATCACTTACGGCGGTCGGAACGGCTGGGTGAACGCGGTCTACCTGGAAGACTACCTGGAGAAATTCCCCACCGAGGTATCCATCACCGCTGCCACGCCCGACCCGAACGATGCCGCCCAATACATGATCGTGGATGGCGACGTCAAGAATAACCTGTGCGGGCAACTCTGCGTGGCCTTCATTGTGGGCGATTCCATCGACAATCTGCTGGTCAAGTGGAAGCAGAACCTGCCCGACGCCTACAACAGAACCATCGGCGGAACCACGGATAAGGGCACCGGCCCCGGCACACTGGAGGACATCCTGAAGCTGTACGGCAAGCTGCCCGAAGACATCCTGCCGCTCAAGGCGGGCCTGACCGATCCGCTCATCGGCTACCAGCCCTCGCCCGGTCGCTTCGCCAGAATGATCCAGACGCACCAGTTGATCGCGGGCGTGAACATCGACAGCGGTACGGGGCGTTTGAGAGGCTCAGGCACAGGACATTGGGTGGTGCTGGACAAGGTCACGCCTGTCGGCAGGAATGGCGGCAACGGCGGCTGGGTCGAGTTGTACAACCCCTTCCCCAATCGCCGCGAGGAATACTCCTACGATGAGTTCACCACCTCCTGCGGCGGCGTGGACAACTGGGACGGGCGCTGGGTAAAGCGCGTCGCCCAGACGGCCCCGGGGGGGTAGGGATCGGTAATTGGTAATTGGCTGGGGCGACTCGCGCGTAATGGGTCGCCCCGCTTTTTATTTCAAAACGATCATCTCTTCCAATACTCCCGCTGGGTTTTTACACCAATTGCGCCCCTGCCCTGGGCACACATGTCAGCGAATCTACCAGGAGCACAAGAATTGGATTTGGGGATTGTCCCTGTTTTTATATGGGGACGATCATTTCCTTCGTCTCGATCACCTCGGCCCGCAATTTGCCCGCCGATAGTTCGCGCAGGTCGGTTTGGAAGGCTTCGAATGAATCCACGGGGAATTGCAGGGTCAGGGTGATGTCAGCGGCAAAGTCCTCGCCCAGGATCTGTCCGCGCTGACGGCTGACCAGCAGGCGGACGCGCTCCAGCAGGTTATAGGGAATCGCCAGCAGCGCCAGGTGCGTCAGCACCCGTTCCCCGCGCCCCACGGCGTTGACGACCATCTGCGCCGACTCGGTGTAGGCCTTGACCAATCCGCCCGTGCCGAGCAGGGTGCCGCCAAAATAGCGTGTGATGACCAGCGCACAATCGCCAAGTCCGCTGCCGCGCAGAACGGTCAGCGCGGGGCGGCCCGAAGTCCCCACAGGCTCGCCGTCATCGGAGAAATACTCGGTCACCGTGTTGCCGCCGCCGATGATGTAGGCTGGGACATTATGCGAGGCATCGGCGAATTCCTTTCGGATGCGGGCCATGAAGGCGCGCGCCTCATCGATGTTCAGGGCAGGCGCCAGCGTGGCGATAAAACGCGAGTTGACCACCACATGCTCGCGGCGGATTTCGTTGAGCGGGATTTGATACGGCTTGGACATGCGATCCATTTTAACGGAAAGCAGCGTATTCATTCAAATTGGAGTCAACGTCTCCCGACGTTGGCCCGCCCATGAACATTCCAAAGTCGGGAGACTTTGGACTCCAGGTCGTTGGGACAAATGGACTGTGCGCAGGGAAAGTGGGAAATGCTATATTGGTTGTATTGTAAACTTCGCCCTGAGCGAAGCCGCGATAGCGGCGAAGTCGAAGGGCAGCGCACAGGAAAGCCTTTTTATCAACATCGCACTTCGACTACGTTCGCCTGTCGGCTCACTCCGCTCAGTGCGAAAATTTATCAGGAGACACACCATGCAACCCTTTGGCGTCCATTCAGAAGTTGGCAAACTGCGCAAGGTCATCGTGCATCGCCCCGAGTTGAGTCTGCAGCGCCTGACCCCGTCCAATCACGACGAGCTGTTGTTCGATGATGTGTTGTGGGTGGAGCGCGCGCAACTGGAACATGACCATTTCACGCAGGTCATGCGCGAACGCGGCGTGGAAGTCTATTACGTGCAGGATTTGCTGGCCGAGACCTTGCGCGTCAGCGAGGAGGCGCGGCGGCTGATCGTCGAGCAGGTCGCCACGGAATACACCGTCGGCTGGGCGCTGGTCGATGAAGTCCGCCATCACCTGATGGGCCTTTCGCCCGAGTTCCTCGCCAAACACCTGATTGGCGGGCTGACCGCGGGCGAGTCGGGCATCGACTGGGCGGCCTACCGTCACATCTCCCTGCACGCCGCGGCGTTGACCGACATGAACGCCTTCCTGCTGCCGCCCCTGCCCAATACGCTCTTCACGCGCGACTCCTCCTGCTGGATATTCGATGGCGTTTCGGCCAACCCGATGTACTGGCCCGCGCGGCGGCGCGAGGCGCTCAACATGTATGCCATTTACAAGTATCATCCCATGTTCAGGGAGGCGGGATTCCCATTCTGGTACCCAAACCGTACCGACGGCGAGTTCAACATGCAGAACTTCAGCCGCTCCGCGCTCGAAGGCGGCGACGTGCTGCCCATCGGGAACAAGACGGTGCTGATCGGCATGTCCGAGCGGACGCAGGGCAGCATGATCGAGCAGGTCACGGATGCGCTCTTCAACAGCGGCAGCGCAGAACGGGTCATCGCCTGCGTCATGACCAAAGACCGCGCCCACATGCACCTCGACACGGTCTTCACCATGCTCGACCGCGACAAGCTGACTCTCTTCCCAAAGGTGGTCGACCAAATCCAGGCCATCAGCCTGCGACCGGGCAAAAAGCACGGCGACTTTCATGTGACCCACGAGACGAGCATCCTCTCCGCGGTGGAGGACGCGCTCAAGGTCAAGCTGACGGTGGTCGAGACGGGTGGCGACCAGTACCAAAGCGAGCGCGAGCAATGGGACGACGCCAACAACACGGTCGCCCTTGAACCAGGCGTGGTCATCGTCTATGAGCGCAATACGCACACCATCGCCAGGATGCGTTCCGTGGGCGTGGAGGTGATCGCCATCCCCGGCTTCGAACTGGGCAAGGGCCGCGGCGGCGGGCACTGCATGACCTGTCCCATCGCGCGGGATGAGTAGGAATTTTATGAATGCAAAAAGAGACTCGCCTTACAGCGAGTCTCTTTTTAGGTCGATAAAATATCTCATCCCCCGGGCGTAATCGAACCGATGGCCAGGAAGGCAAAAATCAACACGTCCTGAAAGAAATGAATGAGCCAGGCCCAGGCCAGGCCGCGCGTTTCAAGCATCGACTTGCCCAGGAACCAGCCCAGGAAACCCGCCATCAGCACGCCGATGACGCCGTATGGCACGCCGTAGAAGTGGCCGATCCCGAAATAAGCCGCCATCAGCCAAAGAGCCTGATGCCTGCCCAGCGGCTCCTCCAACATGGACAGGAAGGAGGCCTTGTAGGTCATCTCCTCGTTGAAGGCGTTCAGTGCGGCGGCCAGCAGGATGGCGGGCAGGAATGGCAGGGCGCGGAGGACGATATCCAGCGGCGGCCTGCCCGCCAGCACCAGAAAGGTCAGCGTGCCCAGGCTGAGGAAGATCGAAAAGTTGCGTCCCAGCGTATTCCAGCGTTCGGTCGATTTAATGCCCAACACTTTGACAGGCTCCACGGGCGCGCTGGTATCGCCTTTGACCAGGAAAAAGGCATCCCGACTCTTCTTCAGCATGAACAATGCCGCAATGATCCCCAGGGTCACTAGCAGGCGCAGGGATTGTTCCGCCAGCATGTAAACGTTGAAGGATGGATGATTCAGCCAGGACTGGTAGATCGGGAGTTGATCCAGCTTCGTAAAAACGGCCCACTCGACCCCGACCAGCACGAGGAACAAAATGAAGAAGGAACGCAGAGGGCGGACGGATTCCCAGAGGTAGGTCAACGCCAGGCCAACAAGGACCACGCCTGCCGTGATCGCAGAGCGCACGTCTTCAGAAATGTCCTGATGGAAAACCTCCTGAAGGATGATGCGGGGCAGTTGGGAGGCTAATAACAAAAAGACCCAGGCGATGACAATCAAGGTTTTGCGTGATGAAGTGGAAGGACTGGCCGCCATGTTTGCTCCTTTCAGGAACGGTCATGCTCGATCTCATTATACGGTTTTCCTGACCCGCACTTCAATTGCCAATCTGATCTTCATGCCAGGCGGCCGTAGTACAGCTCGGTCTCATAGTGCATCGTAACCTGCCCGTTGTTTTGGTGGCGGTCAAAGATGTTGCGCACGCGGTCGAACAGGGGCGAATGGGCGGGATCATCGGTTTGAGGGAGATGGGCAATCGTGAGAGTGCGCCCGCATAAACCATCCCAGTCCAGGAACTGATGGATGGGAAAAGCTGCACGCTGAAAAACACCGCCAAAGAAGCCAGGCAGATCCAAAGAACTGCCCGGCTGGTCACGGCGCAGGGTCTCCGTCCAACCCGGGCCATATTCGAGGATCAATCCGGTATAGGCTTGCATGAACGGCTGCGGGCCGGTCAACATGCGATTCCAAACCAGGGCCACCCATCCGCCTGGGGCAAGGATGCGTTGAAACTCAAGCCTGGCGCGAGGCGCATCAAACCAGTGGAAAGCCATCCCAGCCCCGACCAGATCCACGCTCGCATCTGCAAGCCCGGTGATCTCGGCGCTTCCTGCCAGGCTGGTGAAGCCCGAGTGACCCGTAAAAATTTGCTCTCCTGCCAGGCGCATCTCCTCATTGGGTTCCACGCAAGTCACGGCGCAGCCAAAATCCAGGAACAGGCGCGCCAACTGCCCGGTTCCCGAGCCAATATCGGCCACGCGCCAATCAGGCATCAAGCCACATCCTTTGATCAGGTCATCCAGCAGCAGAGCTGGATAACCCGGGCGGTACTTGATATAGTTGTCGACGCGCGAACTGAACACCTGCTTGGGGTCAAAAGAGATCATGTAGTGCTCACATACCGGTTTTGCCGCAATTTAGCGGGGGACAATCGAGAGCGTTTGCCTGCGCTGATTCATCCAGGGACGGATTTCTTCCTTCTGCGCCGACGGGCGAGCATCACCACCAGGATCGCCAGCACCAGCAGTCCGCCCAGACCAATCATGCGGTTTATGGTGATGATCGATTCGGTTGGCTCGGCCTCGAAGGTCAGGTGGACGGCGCGGTCAATGATGGAGCCATCCTGCGCGCGCGCGGTGACGCTGACCTCCACGCTGTGGATGCCTGTCTCGTCCGGCTTCAGCGAAAGAATCGCGCTGTTATTCGAAACCTGCATCGCCAGCGTTTCGACACGGCCATCGGGATGACGCACCGCAGCCTGCGCCCCATCCAGCGGAACTGGGACACCGTCCGCAGTCAACAGGGCGGAGATGGTCACGGACTGGTTCACTTTGGGGGTCGTCACATCCAGCCTGGCCTGCAACTGCGCGCCGCCGTTGAACTGGGCATTGATGGCAAAATCCGCGCCCTGGAGTGGCGTGGCGCTCGTGGTGTGCAGGGTGATGATCCACCTGCCTGGCTTGGGATTATTGAAACCGTAGCCGAGATAAATCATCGTCGAGGGATCGTCCACGCGGATCATGCCGTTCTTCTGCGCGTCCAGTTGGATCGCATTGCCGCTTGCGCCGACCACGGTCAAATCCAGCGAGCGCGAGGTGTCGTACAGGGCGAAGTTTGCCACGGTCACGTTCGGATCGATGTTGATGACCACATCCTGCGTTTCGCCTGGGTTGACGTGTCCCGTATAGATTTTGGTGTATTGCTGGGAGACAGGCGGAGTCGAACCTGGCGGTGGGTCGGCAGGCGACTCGAATTTTCCAGGCGGGGTTTGCAGGAGCGGCTTGACGAAACTCTCGAAGACTTCAGGGGAAGTGTTCAGTTCCGTGTGCAGCAGGGTGATCTCCTGCACGGGCATGGGAATGGCCCTGACGCTGTCCACCGTCACGACCAGGTCAGACGGGACAGGCGTGCAGGGCGACTGCACCGCGTCCAGCAGTTTTTTCCCCGCGATGGCATGGAACGGCACCCCATGCCGATGCACGATCTGTTGATTGAAGACGCCCACCATGTAACTCGGCTCGATTTCGAGCGTGGCAGGCAGCATCAGTCCCAGCGCGGCGGGCAGGCTGGCGCAGCTCGATCCCGCCATGGGCGTGCCCAAGATCACCAATTGCGCCGCATCCACGTCGGTCATGACGCGGTCGAGGTAATAACGCGAGATCATGCCGCCCATGCTGTGTACCAGCAGGTCGACCTTCTCGGCGCCTGTGGCCTTCTGCACGTTGTCGATATACTCGCCCAGGATGGCGGCATTCTGCGCGATGGTATTCGTCCGCCTGGCGGGGTCGGTCAAACTGCCTGTGTCCAGCACGCCAGGCACCTGTCCATCGCCGACCGCATAGCCGTGCAGTCCCATCGAGGCCAGATAGCCCTGCGCGCCGAGGTATGCCAGCCAGGTGGTGTAATCGGCATTGAAGCCGTGTACCATGACGACAGGCCGCGGGGCGACCGTCACGGTCAGGCTGCCGTCGAGCGGCTGGCCGTTTCCGCGCGCGGCGACCGTCCGCTGGGGCTGGGGCGACCCATCAGGATTCCAGTACCAACCCAGGGCGGGGAAAGGGTCGCTCTGACAGGTGCGGTCACCCTTTGGGATGGAGCAGACGCCCACAGGCGCATCCACGCCCGGGAGCAGGAAATCCACCTGCATCCCGTCGACAGGCGCATCCAGCTCGATCTTCAGGCTGACCTGGTTCCCATCCACCAGCGCGGTGATGGGACGGTTATTCTTATCCAACAAGGAAACGCGCGCGCTCACTGATTGGGCGCGCGCATCCGTTTGCTTGAGGAGGGAAACCGCAATCAATAAAATCACCAGTAATCTCTTCATTTGTTCTCCATTAATAGGATCAGTATCTTCCGCGTGACAACATCACATCAGGATTGGACAGTTCGTTTTCGCGCGCAGGGAAGACCTGCACCGCACAGGCCTTGAACTCGGGGATTTTGGCTTGCGGGTCGAGCGCGTCGTTGGTCAGTAAATTGGCGGCTGCCTCGTGGAAGTGCCAGGGGATGAAGACCACGCCAACGGAGGTTTTCTCGGTGACCGTGGCGCGCAGCACCACCTCGCCGCGCCGGCTCTGGACTTTGACCGGGTCGCCGTTTCGAATGCCGTGAATCTCCGCGTCGGCGGGATGAATCTCCACGCGAGCTTCGGGGTAGGCTTCGTTGAGCGCCGAGTTGCGCGTCATGGTGCCGCCGTGCCAGTGTTCGAGCAGGCGGCCCGTGGTCAGGATGAATGGGTACTCGTCATCGGCCTGCTCTCGCACGGGGACATAATCCAGCGGCGTAAATTTTCCGCGCCCGCGCGGGAAGGATTGGGTGAAAAGGGTCGGCGTGCCAGGGTGGGTCAGGTCGGGCACGGGATAGATCAGCCCGACTTTGTCGATGCGCTCATAGGTGATGCCCGCGTAGTCGGGATTGACGCCCGCCATCTCGCGCAAGATCTGCTCGGGATGGGTGTAATCCCATCTGGCGGTGGGACGGCCGAGGCGGGCTTCGATGCGCTGGGCCAGGTCGCACAGGATCTGCCAGTCGGGGCGCGACTGCCCGCGCGGAGGCTGTGCGGCGCGCACGCGCTGTACGCGGCGGTCGGTGTTGCTGAAGGTACCGTCCTTCTCGGCGAAGGGCGTGGCGGGCAGGAAGACATCCGCAAAGGCGGCGCTCTCGTTGATGAAGATGTCCTGCGCCACGAGGAATTCCAGCTGTTCCATGTGCTTGCGCGTTTCATTCAGGTTCGGCTCGGACATCATCGGGTTCTCGCCCATAATGTACAACGCGCGGATTCCGCCCTCATAGGCGTGGCTGAGGATCTCGGTGGTGGTCAGGCCAAGTCGGCGGGAAAGGCCGCCAGGCTCGATGTTCCAGGTCTTTTCCCATTGGGCTGCGTTGGCCTCATCGTCCACGCGCATGTAGCCAGGGTAATGGAATGGCATCGCGCCCATATCGCTGGCGCCCTGCACGTTGTTCTGTCCGCGCAGGGGATTCAATCCCGTGCCGTCGCGTCCGATATGGCCCGTGAGAAAGGCCAGGTGGATCAGCGCCATCGCAGAGGCTGTACCGTGCGAAAGCTGTGAGATGCCCATGCCCCAGTAGATGGCAGCGTTCTTCGCCTTGGCATACAGCCGCGCCGCCTTGCGGATATCCTCGGCGGGCACGCCGCAAATCTGCTCGGCGTACTCGGGCGTAAATTTCTCCAGCGAGGCGAGAAACTCGGGATAGCCCTCGGTGCGGTCGTCGATGAAATCGTGGTTGACCAGGTTCTCCTCGACGATCACGTAGGCCATGGCCGTGAAGAGCGGCACGTTCGTCCCAGGTTTGAGCGGCAGCCACATCTCGGCAAAATCCACCAGCTCGATGCGGCGTGGATCGATGACAATCATCTTCGCGCCGTGTTTCTCGACAGCTTCCTTCATCTGCAGCGAAATGATGGGATGATTCTCGGTCGTGTTCGAACCAGTCACAATGAAGACGTCATTCATTGTTACCTGCGAGGCGGTGTTACTCATGGCCGAGGAGCCGACCGCCTGCTGCAGCGCCACCACCGAACCCGCGTGGCACAGGCGCGTGCAGTGATCCACGTTGTTGGTGCGGAACAGGGCGCGGTACAGCTTTTGCAGCAGGTAATTGTCCTCGTTGGTGGCCTTGGCGCAGCAGTAGACCGCCATCGCATCCGAGCCGTCGCGCTGGTAGATTTCAATCAACTTGTTCGCGGTAATGTCGAGGGCGGTGTTCCAGTCGGTTTCGATCCAGTCCCAGGGAGTCTGGGATTGGTAATTCGTAATTAGGGATTGGTATCCCAGATCGGGCGCGTCTTTGCGGCTCCGCCACTGCTCACTGATCACGGATGACTGAACACTCTCCAGCAAGTATCTTCTCACCATCGGCGTCAGCACGCGCTTGGGATGATAAACAAAGTCATATCCAAAGCGTCCCTTCACGCACAGGTTGCCGTGATTGACGGGCGAATCGAACGGCGAGGTGACCTTGAAAATAAAGTCATCCTTGACGTGTAACTCCAACGTACATCCCACCCCGCAGTAGGGACAGGTGGTGGTGGTGATATGGTCGGGCTTGATCATGGTTCCTCCGAAGAGGTCAAAAGTCATTCCGACTTTTGACCTGTGACCTTCGACCTTCTTTTTCTTCCCGTATTCATCACGCTGATCTCCTGCGGACTCAGCCCCTGCTCCAGCAGGTATTCGCGCTTGGGCTTGAGCGCGCCCGTGGGACAGACGCCCACGCATTGTCCGCACAACACACAAGTCGTCTCGGGGATGGCGTGGTCGAAGAAGGTGCCGATCTGCGTCTCGTATCCGCGCCCCTCGAAGTTGATGGCGAAGGTGTACTGGGCGTCGTCCGCGCAGACTTGCACGCAGCGCCAGCACAACAGGCACTTCGAGTAATCGCGGATGTACATCGGGTTATCGTCCTTGACGGCTGATTCGCGCCGCTCCGCTTCGGGGAAGCGATCCGCCTTCGCGCCGTACTGGTCCATCAGGGTCAGGATCTCGGGCGCATCGGACAAGTCCAGGGTGGAGGCCAGCATTTCGAGGATGGTCTTGCGCGCGCGGACAACCCGCTCGCTGCGGGTCTGCACCTTCATCCCCTCCGCAGCCTGGACGATGCAGGCAGGCTGCAGCAGCCGCATCCCCTCGACCTCGACCACGCAGATGCGGCACAACGCATTGGACGTGGTCGCTTCGTGGAAGCAGATGGTCGGGATGTCCGTCCCGTTTTCGCGCGCGGCATCCAACAGGGTTAGGCCCTGTTCCACGGATATTTCTTTTCCATCCATCGAAAATGTGATCGTCATGGGTTCACCTTTGAAGACGTTGAACGTTAAACGTTTAACGTTCGACGAAAAGCTCGGGCCACAACTTGATCGCCGAGAGCACCGCCCCTGCCGCTGTCTGGCCCAGGCCGCACAGGGACGCGTCCGTCATCGTCCAGCCGACGTCCTGCAAGCGCCGCATGTCGCCATCGAGGACATTTCCCGCCGCGATGCGGTCGAGGATTTCCATCTGACGCTGGGTGCCCATCTGGCAGGGATAGCACTTGCCGCACGACTCGTGCGCGAAGAATTTGCCCAGCCGCTTCAACACGTCGCGCAGGTCGCGGGTCTCGTTGAAGACCATCACCACCCCCGAGCCTAGCGGAAGTCCCGCCGCGCGCAGGTCTTCGAAGGTCAGCTTCACATCCAGGTGCGCGGAGGTGGCAAAAGCTCCCGCCGCCCCGCCGAACAGAACGCCTTGTATTCTATCTGTTTCATTCGCCCTAAGCGGAGGGTCGAGACGCTCTTTGTCGAGACCCTCAGTCGAAGGGCCGCCCGCCATTTCAAGCAGCTCGCGCAGCGTCACGCCGAACGGGACTTCATACAATCCTGGTTTCGCCACATCGCCCGAGACGCAGAACAGCTTTGGGCCAGGCGATTTCTCGGTGCCGATCCTGCGATAGCCCGCCGCGCCTTCGGTGATGATGAGTGGGACGTTACACAACGTCTCCACGTTATTGATGACGGTCGGCTGGTCGAACAATCCGTTCGTGGTCGGGAAGGGCGGCTTGACCCGCGGGAAGCCGCGCTTGCCTTCGATAGACTCGAACAGGGCCGTCTCCTCGCCGCAGATGTACGCGCCCGCACCCAGGCGGACTTCGATGTCGAAGCGTTCGCCAAGATAACCCGCCTCGCGCGCTTCGGTCAGGGCATTCTCCAGGGCAGGGACAATGTACGGATACTCGCCGCGCACGTAAATGTAGCCCTTCGTCGCGCCGATGGCGTGCGCCGCGATGCACATGCCTTCGATGGTGCGGTGCGGATCATCCAGCAGCAGCACGCGATCCTTGAACGTGCCAGGCTCGGACTCGTCCGCGTTGCAGACCACGTACTTCGGGGCGCCGTCCGCTTTGGCCGCCCCTTCCCATTTGACGCCTGTCGGGAAGGCTGCGCCGCCGCGCCCCACCAGCCCCGCGGACTTGATCTCGGCGATCACGTCTTCGGGCTTCATCGTCAGCGCTTTCTTCAGCGCAGCATACTCACCATACTTCGCCAGCGACGTGGTACCGTTTCCGCAGTGGGCGGTCAGCAAACGCAAACTTCCGTCCACGATGGACTTGGGACGTCCCAACTCGTAGGAGCCCGCCTCCAGGTCGATGTTGGTCTCGGCCTTATCATCCACCAAGGCAGCAGGGGCGTGCTCGCACAGCCCCAGGCAGGGACTCGCCTCAATGGTCAGGGACAGGTCGGAGGTCGTCGCATTGGGTTCGATCCCGTGATGAGAACACAAGTGATGCAGCAGTCCATCCGCGCCCTTGAGCGCGCAGGCGGGATCGGTGCACACGCGGATGATGCGTTTGCCGACGGGCTCGTTGTAGAACAGCGAATAGAACTCGATCACGCCATGCACATCCGCCAGCGGCACCTTGAGGCTGCGTGCCACCTCGGCGGCGGCCTCCTGCGGCAGCCAGCCGTAAAGACGCTGGGCCGCATGCAGGGCTGGCAGCAGCCCCGAGCGGCCCAGGGGAATGTAGGAGTCGAGGACGGGGTGAAGTCGTGTGAGGTCGATTTCAGACATGGGTACTCCGATATGGAGAGTATAGACCGAAATGCATGGGATGGCAAGAAATCGGATGTCGTTGCGAGGGCGAAGCCCGAAGCAACCTATAATACTCACGGCCACAAATTGCATTCCCCCTCCTAAAAAAGCGCAATTTGTGACCGCACTGGGTATACCTTGAAACAGGGGATTGCTTCGTCGCAAAGAACGCTCCTCGCAACGACATGAAAAAAGACCGCCTCTCACGAGGCGGGTCCACTTCTCAATAATCACTTCTCACTGTTCTCTGCTCTTATCCCCTGCTCAACATCTCATCCGTCACCTGATCGAGCCGCAGGCTGATCATCTGGCTGGCCGAGTCGCGGCCCATGGTGATGCCGTAGATCACGTCCGCGGCCTGCACGGTGTTGCGGTTGTGGGTGATGATGATGAACTGCGTGTCCTTGCTCAAATCCACCAGCAGGTCGCGGAAGCGGCCCACGTTGGCTTCATCGAGCATGGCGTCGACTTCGTCCATCACGCAGACGGGGGTGGGTGAAACCTTGAGCAGCGCAAAGACCAGCGCGATGGCGGTCAGACTGCGCTCGCCGCCCGAGAGGGAGGCCAGTCCCTGTTCGCGGCGGCCTGGCAGGCGCGCCTCGATCTCGATGCCCGTGTCGACCAGGTTCTCGGGATCGGTCAGCGCCAGGCGCGCGGATCCGCCGCCAAACAGGCGCACGAAGGTCTCGCGGAACTGCTTGTCCACGGCGTCGAAGGTTTTCGAGAAGGCCTGCTTGGTCAATTCATCCAACTCAGCCACGACCTGTTTGAGGTCGGCCTGGGCCTTGCGCAAATCCTCGACCTGGGTCTTCATGAACTCGTAGCGCTCGGTCTCCGAGTCGAATTCCTTCTTGGCATCCGGATTGATGGCGCCCATGCGGCGCAGTTGCGCGCGCTGCTGCGGGAGCTGCTCTTCCAGTTCGGGCGTAAGCTCGGTCACGATGGGCAGCTGCTCGACCATGCCATCCAGCGGCAGCGGCACGGGGCCAGAGACATCCGCGGCGTACTCGAACATCACCAGGCCGAAGTCGTCCGTGATCTTCTGACGCAGGTTATCGAGCGCCTCCTGGCGGCGGGTCTGGTCAAGCTGCAACTGTCCGAACAGACGCTCGGAATTGGCCAGCGCGCGCTGGGCGGTGGTTTCGGTCTCCTGTAAGCGCGCCTCCTGCTGTTCAGCCGTCTCGAGGTCTTTCTCGGCAGGTTCGATGTGAACCATCATTTCCTCGATCTGTCCGTGCAGGCCCGCCTGGCGCTCGTGCAGATTTTTCTCTTCGGTTTCGAGGCCCGCCAGCGACAACGAGAGCTCGCCCTGACGCTTGCCCAACTCGCCCTGGCGCGCCGTAAGTCTTTCGGTCTCTTTCCGTCTTTCCTCTTTCCTCGACCCCACCCCATTCCTGGATTGCTCCGCCACGGCCAGGCGCGTCGTCCAATAGGCGACCTGCTGCTGGAGTTCATCCAGCGCGACTTCGGCCAACTGGCCTGAGAGGGCGCGGGAGCCTTCGATGGCATCCGCGGATTTGCGTTCCAATTCCGCCTGGGATTCGATCAGATTCTGGCGGACGACCACCGCTTCCTGGACCTCGGCCTGCACCTGCTCAAGCTGCTTGTTCTGCCACTCAAGCTGACGCCGCGTCGACTCGGCCTCCAGCCCCGCCTGCTGCTCGGTTTCCCGCGCATTGCCCAGCCTGACGCGCGCCTCGCGCACCTCGGTCTCGGCCTGACCCAACCCATGACGGGCGGTTGCCAGTTGATTCGACAGCATCTCCACGTTCTTGTTGGCCTCGTCAAGGCGGGCGCGGAGTCCGCTCAGGGCGGATTCCAATTCCCGTTTTTGGCGGGGGCGGCTCAAAGTCGAGGTGCGGTTGGTTTTGCCCGCCACGATGCGGCCGTCGCCGTGGAAGACTTCCCCGCGCAGGGTCACGACACGCGCCTGGGTCGGCAAGCCCGCCACGAGACGGCGCGCCGCGGCGCGGTCACGGGCGATCAGCGCCTGGCCCAACAGCACGCTCACGGCCGCGCGCAATTCCTCGGGCGCGTTGACCAGCTCCGCCGCGATGCCGAGGCAGTCGGGGTCATTCGGGCGGACGAGGGATTGTCCCGCTACGAGGGCTTCCAGCGGCAATAGCGCCGCGCGGCCCGACTCGTCCGACTCGAGCAGGCTCAGGGCGTTCTCGCTCTGGCCCGCTTCCAGCAGGACGGCGTCCACGGCGTCGCCAAGGGCGGCCGCGATGGCGGTTTCCAGTTCGGCGGGGACGTCCAGGGTAGCGCTCAAGGCGCCGCGCGCCCCCGTCAGCTTGGACTGGCGGGCGGCATCCAGCAGGAAGCGCGCGCCGTCGGCGTAACCTGCCAGGGATTGTTCGGCCTGTTCGAGCACGTCGAGCTGGGCGTGCAGGCGCGAGTGATCGGACTCGATGCGCGCGCGCGCATCCAGCGCTTCGCGCCGATCGGCGTCCATCTCCTCGACGATTCTTTTCTTTTGTTCCAGGGTGGATTCGGCCAGCTTGAGTTCGGCATCCGCGCGTTCGCGTTTGACGCGCACCGACTTGAGGTGCTCCTCAGCCTTGCGGGCCGCGGCCTCGGCTGTGGCGATGCCCTGCTTGGTGGCATCGATCTTCTGCCCGAGCGTCTCGATGCGCGCCTTGAGTTCGTCCTGGCGGGCCTGGGCGCTGGTGCGCTGCGCATTGATCGTTTCGATCTCGCGGCGGGCGGACTGCAACTGCCCCTCCAGCGCTTGGCGGTCGGTCTGGCGGGTTTGCAGCGCCGTTCGCGCGGCGGCCAGTTGCCCCTGGGCCTCGTCGTACTCGGCCTGCACACGGCCCGTCTCGCCTTCGACTTCGGCCAGGCGTTCCTGTGCGATACGCAATTCGTCGGCCAGGCGTTCCCCGTCGGCCTGGGACGAGCCCTGTGAAGCGGTCAAGGCGCGGCGGCGTTCCTCGAGCACGGCCAGCTCGCGGTTGATGGTCTCGCGCTGATTGTGCAGTTCCGCCGACTGGCGGTGCCATGCGTTGAGTTGGGCACGCAGCCCCGTCAGCCTTTCGCGGAAGGTCATGTACTCGGCCTGCGCCTGTTGATGCGCCACGCGCGTTTCGCGCAAACGGGCATCCTGCTGGCGCACGGTCTCGCGGATGTCCGAGAGGTCGCGCTGGGCGCGGTGCCAGTGATAGCCGTACCACTCGCGCAGGATGACCTTCAATGTGGCCTGGGCCTGGATGTATTCGATGGCGCGGCGCGCCTGCCGTTCGAGACTGCGCAGGCGCGGTTCGAGTTCGGCCATGATGTCGAGCACGCGCTCGAGGTTGCGCTCGGTGTTGTCAAGGCGTTTGAGCGCCTCCTCGCGGCGGGTGCGGTACAGGCCCACGCCCGCGGCTTCCTCGAACAGGCGGCGGCGCTCGTCGGCTTTGAGGGCCAGCGAGGCATCGACCATGCCCTGACCGAGGATCGTGTAGGTGCGTTCGCTCAGTCCCGCCTGGGCCAGCAGTTCGTTGATGTCGCGCAGACGCACGTGCTGACTGTTGAGCAGGTACTCGTTGCGGCCGTCGCGGTAGGCGTGACGGGCCAGCGCCACCTCGGAGAAATCGACGGGCAGCCAGTGGTCGGTGTTGTCGAAGGTGATGATGGCCTGGGCCATGCCCGCGCGCGGACGATGCTCGGAGCCCGAGAAGATCATGTCCTCGGTCTTCTTGCCGCGCAGCAGGCCGTAGGACTGCTCACCCAGCACCCAGCGCAGCGAGTCGGCCACGTTCGACTTGCCCGAGCCGTTCGGCCCGACGATGGCGGTGATCCCGCTCGCGAATTCGAAGACGGTGCGGGAGGCAAATGTTTTATAACCTTGCAATTCGAGAGATTTTAGGCGTAGAGGCATGCACGCAATCCAGATTGTCTCGCTTCAAGAAATCTCCAACGCCCCCCGACGTTGGAGTCCAAATTACAAAAGATTCATTTTTGAGAGCGCATCCGCGGCGGCGGCGCGCTCGGCGATCTGCTTGCTGGTGCCGCTGCCCTGGCCGAAGATCTTGTCGCCGATGACCACTTCCACATTGTACGTTTTGGCGTGATCGGGTCCGCTGGAGGAAATCACCTTGTAGCGCGGCGTGCCCATCTTCTCGGCCTGCGTCCATTCCTGGAACTCGCTCTTCGGGTCGTCCAGGCTTTCGAGAACCTTCTCACCAGCCTCCACCAGCAGCGGGTGGACAAAATCCTCCACCGCCTTGAGGCCTGACTCCAGGTACACGGCGCCGATCACCGCCTCGAAGGTCGACCCCAACAGCCCCTCGCGGTCGCGGCCGCCCGAGTTGAGTTCTCCGCGCCCGAGGCGCATGGCGCGCCCCAGGTCGAAGGCGCGGGCGAAGACGGCCAGTTGCTCGTTACAGACGTACGCGGAGCGCACCTTGGTCAGATCGCCTTCGGGCATTTCAGGGAAACGGTGATACACCCAGGCGCCGACGATGAAATCCAGCACGGCATCGCCGAGAAATTCCAGGCGCTCGTTATCCTCCTGGGCATCGGCGTGCTCATTGACGTAGGAACGGTGCGTCAGGGCGCGCGTCAAGAGAGTCATCCTGGCAAACGACAAACCCAGCCTGCGGGCCAGGTCGGAAGCGGGTTCTGAATCCCGCTGCTCAAAATTGGAATTCACGGGAACCTCCCAGGAACTCAGGGAGCGCCAGAACCCCTCCCCTTCTCGTCGAGCGGGTGCTTGCGTTCCATCAGTTCCAAAACAAGTTTTTGCGCCCATCCCGCGGAGCGCGGACTTCGGTCCGCAGTTGCGGGCTGAAGTCCGCACTCCACATAATTGGACAGGCATTTTGCGTCTCCGATTGTAACCCGATTTGCAAAGGACGGGCACAGGCTCGGGATTTTTTAAGATACAATCGAACAACTCAAGCAAGGAGAGCAGCATGACCGAGATCAGCAACGAAACACGCTTTTTGCATGCCGTGGAGATGGGGTTGGGAGCCTGGCAATGGGGGGACCGCGTTATGTGGCAGTATGGCCGCACCCACTCGGATGACGACATCCAGAAATCCTTCACAGTCTCACTCCAGGAAGGCATCCGCTTCATCGATACCGCCGAGGTGTATGGCTCGGGCCGCTCCGAGCGCCTGCTGGGCCAGTTCCTGAAGGCCACCGAACAACCCGTGCTGGTGGCCACCAAATTCTTTCCGCTGCCCTGGCGGCTGACAAAAAACGCCATCCCCAACGCCCTCAAGCACAGCCTGGAACGCATCGGCACCGACAGCGTGGACTTGTACCAGATCCACTGGCCCTCCCCGCTCCTGAGCGTGGACACGATGATGGAAGGTATGTCCATTTGTGTGGAAAAGGGCTGGACGCGCACCGTGGGCGTCTCGAATTTCAACGCCACCCAGATGATGACCGCCTACTCGGCCCTGGCCAGGCACAACATCCCGCTGGCCGCCAACCAGGTGCATTACAGCCTGCTGCGCCGCGAGGTGGAAAAGAACGGCCTGCTGGCGCGCTGCAAGGAACTGGGCGTGCGCCTGATCGCCTACTCGCCGCTCGAAATGGGCTTGTTATCGGGAAAATACTCTACCGAAAATCCGCCTGCGGGCGCGCGCGGGGCGCAGTACGCATCCATGCTCAAAAAACTCCCGCCCCTGATTAAATTGATGACAACCATCGGCCAGGACCACGGCGGCAAGTCCAATGCCCAGGTGGCGCTCAACTGGACAATCTGCAAGGGCACCCTGCCCATCCCAGGCGCGAAGAACGAATCCCAGGCCCAGCAAAACGCAGGCGCCCTCGGCTGGCGTCTCACCGATGAGGAAGTGGCTCAATTGGACGAGATGAGCGGTGAGGTGTTGAAGCCGTAGTCGGGCGTTGCTGTGTAAATCAAAATGACACAAAACTCACTTTCCACGCTACCCTATCTAAAAAACTTACAAAGCGATCCTGAAAAATTTCAGATTGCCATTGAAGGTCTGCTTGAAAAATACAAAGTTCAGCCAGTAGGAAATGGCTATATTGATTTGATTGTTGACAAAGATATTTCCCTTGCTCTTGTCCACGAACTCACAAAGTTAACAGTAGCAATTGAGAGATTAACTTGGTGGTGTCATGTTACGTCGGAAACAAAAAATGAGTTAGGTTGTCCTCATGGTATGGGTGGACCACAAAATAAGTTTGGTAAAGGTTGGTTCAGTGAATGCGTTGGGCATCCTGACTTTGTAGTTCTTGATGCGATTAATCACTTAAACAAGAGTTCAATGTTGCCAGAAATATTTTCCACAAAATCTAATGAAGTGGTGGCTAATTACATTAAGAACATTTTCCCGTCCGAAGGCTTTTACAGTCCGTGCTTGTATGTAGGTCTTTGGTTATGCGTTCCTGATGATTGGACAAGAAAGTTTTATTGGCCGTGAGTATAGAAGTTTCCCTGCTTAGCATCGTCATGACTTTTTTTGCAAAACATGCCCAGCAAAATGCGGGCGCCCTCGGCTGGCGTCTCACCGATGAGGAAGTGGCTCAATTGGATGAGATGAGCGATGAGGTATTGAAGCCGTAGTTGGGCAGTGCAACACAGAACAGAATTGTCAAATATTCCTGAAGAGATAGTTATCTATGGGCAGTTGGAAACGTCCGGTCATTTCACAAGAAACGCTATCCGCTTGGTGTATGGCCCGCTTTGCATCACCTTTGAGTGCCATTATCTTCGAGTCAGGTTATTCTTCTGCTGTTCTAGGAATCATTCTAGGCGACGAGAGACGCGTTGTGGTAAAAGCCAGAGATTGGCATGATCGGCTACTCTCATGTTGGCTGGTACATAGACAGGTGTGGGAAGCAGGGTTTCCATGTCCAGAACCACTGGGGCCTCCGGAAAGACACGATGATCTGGCAATCTCATTCGAAAAATACTTACCGGGAGGCGAACCTCTCCATCCCGGCAGAGATGCTGCGGAAGAGCTTGGACGCGTCCTTGCAGACTTAGTAAAAGTGGCATCCCCGATCGGTGACTCTTCCACTCTATATCCGTCATGGGGATTCTTACGCTGGGATGATCCAGGAGATACATGGCCATTGGCTACGGACATTGCCGAAGACCTCAATATGCGGCATGATCCTGCATGGATCGAACATGCTGCCAGATTGGCGCGTTCGATTATCCGTGGAAGCAAGCTACCTACTGTTATCGGACATGGAGATTGGTGGACTGACAATATCCGCTGGGATGGAGGACATCTGCTCTCGGTGGATGATTGGGATTCAATTGTATGTCTCTCAGAACCAGCAATTGCAGGTGTAGCAGCCGCCTTATTCGGCTTTGGGCAATCAACGATCGAAGATAGTGTGAGTTTTCTTGATGCTTATATTGCAGCATCGGGTCGACGCTGGAATACACTGGAGTATCAACACGCATGGGCAGCTGGGTTGTGGGCAAGGCTATTCGACGCTCGTAAAGCGACCATGCTTGGTGATTACCAAGTTACGACCCAACTCGAAGGAGAAGTGGAAGAGCGGCTTGATCGTGCCGGAGTGAAGATGCGCTTATCAGAGTTATAGTCGTACAGGCAGAACTGCATTTGATAACAGTGAATTACTATGGTAAAGACTGCTCAACACAGCGTACAACCAAACGGCTAATCCTTAACCCTACGTTTACCTTAAAAAAGCCCCGAGCCAATTGACGCGGGGCTTTTTATTCTCTATAATCCATGTAAGCGCTTTCAGGACAAACCCGTCCCATGAATATCCCCAACCGCCCCGCCACCATTGCCGATGTCGCCCGCCAGGCGGGTGTTTCGATTGCCACAGTAAGCCGCGTGTTGAACGGAACCACGCGCGTCATCCCCGAGACAGCGGAGCGGGTGCAGGACGCCATCCGCGCGCTGAACTATGTCCCGCGCACCGCCGCGCGCGTGCTGGCCAGCCGCCGCACGAATACCCTCGGCCTGCTGCTGCCTGAGATCAGCGGCGCGTTCTTCTCGTCCATGCTGCGCGGCATCGAAGCGGCGGCGCGGGGAGCGGGCTTCGATCTGCTGATCCACACCACGGGCGAGCCTCGACACGCCCTGCCGCACGCGCGGCTTCCGCTCGGCGAGCACAACACCGATGGCCTGCTGGCCTTCACGGCCAGCCTCGAAAACGAGGAGATCACCCGCCTGTACTCCATTGGCCTGCCGCTGGTGCTGATGCACCAGACGTTCACAGGCTGTGAAATTCCCACCATCACCATCGAAAACAAGAGCGGCGCGGCGCACATCGTGGCGCACCTGATCGAAGCGCATGGACGGCGGCGCATCGTATTTCTACGCGGTCCCGAAAGCCACGAAGACTCGGCCTGGCGCGAACGCGGATACTGCGAGGCGCTCGAAACGCACGGCCTGCAAGTCGACCCTGCGTTGATCTCCCTGGGCGGCTTCCAGCGGGAAACGGCCCAGGCTGCCATCCAGGACCTGCTGGCGCGGGACGTGGCCTTCGATGCCGTCTTCAGCGGGGACGATGAGGCCGCCCTCGGGGTGTTGACCGCGCTCCAGGCGGCGGGAGTCGCCGTCCCCCAGGAGGTGTCCGTGGTCGGCTTCGACGACATCCCCTTCGCCCCCTTCCTCTCGCCGCCGCTGACGACCGTCCGCGCGCCCATCGAGCAGGTCGGAAGCGAGGCGGTCAAGCAGCTGGTGCGCCTGATCCGCGGCGAGCGGGCCGACCTGTTGACCCTGCTGCCCACCGAAATGGTAATCCGCAATTCCTGCGGCTGCACATAAATTCAAAAATCCACTCATCGAGGTACTGATTCATGAACATCTACAAGTTTCCACACAATTTCCTCTGGGGCGCGGCCTCGGCCGCATATCAAATCGAAGGCGCCTGGAACGAAGACGGCAAGGGCGAATCGATCTGGGATCGCTTCAGCCACACGCCTGGCAAAATTTCCGACGGCCAGACGGGCGACGTGGCCTGTGACCATTACCACCGCTATGAGGAGGATATCGCGCTCATGCGGCGGCTGGGCCTCAAGGCCTATCGCTTCTCGGTTTCGTGGCCGCGCGTGCTCCCGCTGGGACGGGGACGGGTCAACCCGCAGGGACTCGACTTCTACGACCGCCTCGTGGATGCCCTGTGCGCCGCCAACATCGAACCTTACCTGACCCTTTATCACTGGGACCTGCCGCAGGCCCTGCAGGACGAGGGCGGCTGGACAAACCGCGTCACGAGTCACGCCTTCGCTGACTATGCCGCGCTGATGGTCAAACGCCTGGGCGACCGCGTCAGGAACTGGACAACCTTCAACGAGCCCAGCGTGGTGGCCTTCAACGGCAACCTGTTCGGCGAGCACGCGCCAGGCTTGCAGGATCCAAAGACCGCCTACCAGGCGGCGCATCACCTGCTGCTCGCGCACGGACTGGCGGCTCGAACCATCCGCGCCGCGCAGCCAGACGCCAACGTGGGCATCGTCCTAAACCTGTGGCCCGCCGAACCCGAAACGGATTCGGCTGAGGATGCGTCCGCGGCGAAGGCTTATTGGGAAAAGTACGAAATTCACTTCCTGGAGCCGCTCTTCAAGGGACATTATCCGCTCGGGGCGTATGAGATGGCTGGTGAAAACATGCCCGTCGTCAAGGATGGCGACCTGGCGCTGATCGCGCAAAAGCTGGATTTCGTGGGCATCAACTTTTATTCACGCAGCGTGGTCAATGCCCAGGGCCGCGTCGACTCTGTGCCTGGCTCGGAATACACCGAGATGGGCTGGGAGGTCTGCGCGCCCGCAATGCGCCGCCTGCTGGTCAAGATCAACCAGGAATACAAACTGCCGCCCATCTACATCACCGAGAACGGCGCCGCCTTTGCAGACGAAGTCAGCGCCGACGGCAAGGTACACGACCCGCGCCGCCTCGACTACCTCAAACAACACTTCCTCCAGACCCGTCTGGCCATGCAGGACGGCGTGGACGTGCGCGGCTACTTCGTCTGGTCGTTGACGGATAATTTCGAGTGGGCGCACGGCAACACCAAGCGCTTCGGCCTGATCCGCATGGACTATGACACTTTGCAGCGCACGGTCAAGGATTCGGGCGAATGGTACGCCGAGGTCATCCGCACCAACCAGATTCAGGATTGAGATGAACATCCGCACCCTCACCCCGGCAGACGAAACGCTCATCCAGCAGGCTGCGCAACTGATCGTGGACGCCTTCCGCGAGCACTGGCCCGACGCCTGGCCCACCTTCGAGGACGGCCTGGAGGAAGTCCACGAGATGCTCTCTGCGGATCGCATCTGCCGCGCCGCCGTGGACGAGGACGGGACTCTGCTGGGCGTGATTGGCGGGATTCCCCAATACGATGCCCACGTGTGGGAACTGCATCCGCTGGCGGTGCAGCCGTCGCTCCAGAAACAGGGCATCGGCCGCGCGCTGGTCGCGGATTTCGAGGAGCAGGTGCGCGAACGCGGCGGCCTGACCATCACCCTCGGCTCGGATGACGAAGACGGCATGACCTCGCTGGCGGACGTCGACCTGTACGAAAACCTCTGGGAGCAGATTCGAAACATCCGCAACCTGAAGGGCCATCCCTTCGAGTTCTATCAAAAGCTGGGCTACATCATCACAGGCGTCATGCCCGATGCCAATGGCAGGGGCAAACCCGATATCTACATGTCAAAGAGAGTGAATTAAAAATGTATCACAAGCAACGCTGGACGCCCACCAAGATCAAGGCACGCCTCGAACTGATCGCCCCGCTGGTTTACATCAAACGCAAGGCGTTGCCTTCGTTCCGTTATCTCGACCTGCCAAGTCCCACCGCGCCCGCGCCCATTCAAATGGACGTGGACGACTCGCAATGGAAGGAGATCGACGCCAACGAGTATTGGGGCTCGTGGATGCAGGATTTTGTCCTGCGCACGAAGTTTTTCGTGCCCGAGTACATGGACGCCTCCCAGCCCATCGCGCTCTATCTGCCGCTTGGCGAAGCAGGCGACTTCTCCCACCCCGAGGCGCTGGCCTACGTGGACGGCGTCGCCTACGCCGCCTGCGACCGCCACCACCAGGAATTTCTGCTCAAGCCTGAGTGGCGCGACGGAGGGGAACACGTCCTGGCCCTGCACGGCTGGACGGGCCTGGGCGGCGTGGAGAGCGGCGACTTCTTCACCAAACTGTACATGCGCCAATGCGCCGTGGTGCAGATCCACCAGCCCACGCGCGACCTCATCGTCCTGGCGCGCACCGCGCTGGATACGGCCAACAACCTCGACGAGAATCAACCCGCCAGACATCACCTGCTCAACGCGCTGAACGACGCATTCAACATCCTCGACACGCGCGCCCCGCTGGGCGACGAGGCCTTTTATGCCAGCGTCGAGCCTGCCATGCAGACTCTCAAGGCGGGCATCGAAAAAGCGGGGGCGCCGCTGGACGCAGTCATCCACGCCACGGGCCATGCCCACATCGACGTGGCCTGGCTGTGGACACTCGGCCAGACCCGCCGCAAATCCGAGCGCACCTTCCACACCGCTCTGCCCCTGATGGAGCAGTTCCCCGATTATCACTTCTCGCAAAGCCAGCCGCAGTTGTATCAGTTCATGAAGGAAGACCAGCCCGCGCTGTTCGAAGCCATCCAGCAAAAGGTCAAAGAGGGACGCTGGGAGCCGATGGGCGGCATGTGGGTCGAAGCGGACTGCAACCTGAGCGGCGCGGAATCGCTCGCGCGCCAGTTCCTGCTCGGCCGCAGTTTCTTCCGCGAACACTTCGGCAGGGATGCCGAGACTCCCGTGCTGTGGCTGCCCGATGTCTTCGGCTATGCCTGGGCGCTGCCGCAATTGATCCAGCAGGCGGGCCTGAGCTATTTCATGACCATCAAGATCGGCTGGAGCCAGTACAACCGCCTGCCCTTCGATACCTTCATGTGGCAGGGCATCGATGGCACGCAGATCCTGACGCACTTCAGCACGGTCAAGGAAGTCGGCAGTCCGTTTGCCAGCACCTACAACTCGATGGCCAACGTCACCGAGGCGCTTGGCACCTGGCAAAACTTCCAGCAGAAGGAATTGCAAAATGATCTGCTGATGGCCTACGGCTTCGGCGACGGCGGCGGCGGCCCCACGCGCGAGATGCTCGAAAACATCGAAGCCATGCAGCACTTCCCCGCCCTGCCGCAGGTCAAACAATCCAGCGTCAGGCAGTTCTTCGAATCCATCGCGCCGCTCAGCGACGACAAGATGATGCCCGTCTGGAACGGCGAGCTGTACCTCGAATACCACCGCGGCACCTACACCACCCAGGCCCGCAACAAGCGTGCCAATCGCAAGAGCGAATTCCTCCTGCACGACGCCGAATTCATCTCCACCTATGCCTCGCTCCTTACGAATTACCAATATCCAATAACCGAATTCCAAACCGCCTGGCAAACCATCTGCCTCAACCAGTTCCACGACATCATCCCAGGCTCGAGCATCGGCCCCGTCTACGAAGAGTCGCAGGCGCAGTATGCCGAGCTGACGAAGAATGTGACCCAACTGCGCGACGAGGCACTGGAAGCCATTGCCCAAACTTTGGATGGGGATGTGCTGCTGGTCAACCCGACCTCCTTCCCGCAACAGGCTTTGGTCTTCGTCCCAGGCGACGCCTCAGCCTTCACCCGCGACGGGGGGCCTGTCCCCGTTCAACCAGCGGACTCTGGCCTGTGGGTGGATGCGGGCGAGCTGGCGCCGTATAGTGTGGCTGCGCTGCAGAGCGGGTCGAAAGTCGAAGAGCCTGCCCTGAGCTTGTCGAAGGGTCAAAGGTCGAGTACTTCCGCTTCAGCCAACGTTCTGGAAAATGATTTCATCCGCGCTGAGTTCAATGAGGCGGGTGACCTCACCCGCATCTTCGACAAAAAAGTCCAGCGCGAAGTATTGGCAGAAGGCAAGACCGCCAATCAATTCCAACTCTTCGAAGACCGCCCGATGAACTTCGATGCCTGGGACATCGACGCCTATTACGATGACCGCACTTGGCTGGCTGAACCGGCTTCCTCCATCGAGAGGATCGAGGCGGGCCCGCTGCGCCAGACGGTTGAGATCAAGCGCAAGGCTTTGCACAGCGAGATCGTCCAGCGCATTTCGCTGAGTCACCACTCGCCGCGCCTCGACTTCGACACGACCGTCAACTGGATGGAACGCAACACCATGCTCAAGGTGGCCTTCCCCGTGGATGTGCTCTCGCCGCAGGCCACGTACGAAATTCAATGGGGCAACGTGACCCGTCCGACGCATCGCAACACCAGTTGGGACTGGGGCCGCTTCGAGACCTGCGCCCACAAATGGGTCGACCTCTCGGAAGGCGGCTATGGCGTGAGCCTGCTCAACGACTGCAAGTACGGCCATGACATCCACGACAACGTCATGCGCATCACGTTGCTGCGCTCCCCCACCCTGCCCGACCCGATGGCGGATTTCGGCGAGCATCATTTCACGTACAGCTTGCTGCCGCATGTCGGCGCATGGAGTGAAGAGACGCAGAGAGAGGCGTATTTGTTGAATGACCCGATCATCGTTTACAGGTCGAAGGTCACGGGTCAAAGGTCAGAAAAACTACTCTCTACTCTCCACTCTCTACTCTCTTGCTCTTCCCCCAACGTCATCATCGAAACGGTCAAGCGCGCCGAGGATGGGGACGGAGTCATCGTCCGCTTGTATGAAAGCCAGAGGAAACGGGGCCAGGTCAAAGTCCAGTTTGGGCGGGCGGTGGAAGCGGCCTGGGTTACGAATCTGCTCGAAGAGAACGAGTCCGCTTTGAGCGTGGACGGGGATTCGATCCCGTTGAATTTGCGGCCGTATCAGATCGTGACGATGAGAGTCAAATTTAAATGATCGCATCGGAGCAGGAGTTCCTGGCCTTCATGGATGACCACGGCTTCGCGTATGAGCGGCTGGAGCATCCCGCCGTGTTCACCTGCGCCGAAGCCGACCTGCATCATGCGGGCATCGAAGCGGTCAGCACCAAGAACCTGTTCCTGTGCGACAAGAAGGCACGCCGTTTCTTCCTGGTGGTGACGGCCTGTGAAAAGACCGTTAAGCTGGAGGCGCTTTCGGCGCAGTTGGGCGTCTCGCACCTACGCTTCGGCTCGGAGGAAGCCCTGCTGCGCCTGCTGGGCGTGACGCGCGGCTCGGTGACCATGATGGGTCTGGCGAATGACGCGGCGCATCAGGTCGAGTTGTGGATCGACGCCGAGATCTGGCAGGGCGAACACTTTTTGAGTCATCCGCTGGTCAACACATCCACGCTGGTGCTGAGCAAGGCCGAGTTGGAACGGTTCTTTGAGGTCACGGGACACGTTCTGCATTTCTTTGACGAGAAAAAATAGCGGACTCCGCAAGCTCTGCTTGCGGTCTTTTGAAGATATTCAGAAGCAGAGCTTCCGAGTGCGGCGGATTGCAAATCCGCCGCGAGCGACATGCTCCCGCTGGATTTGTAATCCAGCGGGCTTTGGAAATGTCCAGAAGCAGAGCTTCTGGACTCCATAACCAGGAAAAGGAAATCAACCATGAAAATCGCATTTGCAGGTACAGGCGGAATCAACAAAGTCCATGCGCGCGCCGCACAGAGTTTGGGGCTGGAATTGGTCGCCGCAGTCAATCATCGGCCTGAGTCAATGGCGGAGTTTGGAAAAGAATTTGGCATCTCGCGTCAGTACGAGACGGTCGAAGCCATGCTCAAGGATGGCGGCGTGGACGCATTGGTGGTCAGCACGCCGAACTATCTGCACGCGCTACAAACCATCGCCGCGCTCAAGGCGGGCGTGCACGTGATGGTCGAGAAGCCGATGGCGATGAACGCGCACGAGGCCGAGCAGATGTGCGCCGCAGCGGATAAGTCGGGCGCGCTGTTGATGGTGGCGCACTGCTGGCGCTTCCATCCCGAGGTGCAGTGGCTGCGAAGTCAGGCGGCGCAACTGGGGCAGATCATCCGCACCAAGGCCTACAGCGTGCACGTCAACTGGGGGCCGTCGGGCTGGTTCGCGCAGAAGCAATACGCGGGCGGCGGCGCGATGGCCGACATGGGCGTCCATGCGCTGGACACCACGCGCTTCCTGCTCGGCGACCCGCAGCCTGTTTCTGTCTACGCCAAGATCGGCACCCACTACAAGGACTCCGACGTGGACGACACGGGCGTGATCCTCGTCAACTGGGATAACGGCGTGACCTCCTACATCGAGACGGGCTGGTGGCAGCCGCACTCGGACAGCCCCGAAGCAGGCGCGCAGTTGTACGGTCTGAAGGGCTTCGGTCAGGTCTTCCCCACCCATCTGGAGATCCCCAACGAGGAAAACAAGATCGACGTGATCGAGTCGCCGCTCGCAAGTCAAGAGTCGCACTACTCGCAGAACATGTACACCGACCAGTTGAAGTATTTCGTCGAGTGCATCGGCAAGAATCAAACCCCTGTCCCAGGCGGACTGGAAGGCTGGATCAACATGAAGGTCGTGGATGCGGCCTACGAGTCCAGTCAAACAGGGATGGTTGTGGAAATCAAATAGCCTTCGCCCTGAGCGGAGGCTGAGCGTTCTATGCGAAGCCGCAGTCGAAGGGCGGGGTTTCATGCAACCTGCCCTTCGACTGCGCTACGCTCCGCTCAGGGCGTATAAAGGACAATCATGAAAATCGGAATCGTTGGTGGAACAGGAAATATCAGTCAGTCCATTGTCAAGCTGCTGCTCGAACAGGGACATGAGGTCGTGTGCTTCAATCGCGGACAGGGGGCGAAGGCGCCCGAAGGCGTGCGCGTCATTCAAGGCGACCGCAAGGATCGAGAAAATTTCGAGCGCAAAATGCAGACCGAGAAATTCGACGCGGCCATCGACATGATCGGCTTCGACGCCGAGGACGCCGCATCCAGCATCCGCGCCTTTCGCGGCGTGGGTTGGTTCGTGCAAACCTCCACGGCCTGCACCTATGGCATTCAGTACGATTATCTGCCTGCGGATGAGACCCATCCGCTGCGCCCCATCTCGGACTACGGACGGGACAAGGCCGCCGCGGACGACATCTACCTCGCAGCCTGGCACCGCGAAAAATTCCCCGCCGTCATCATCAAGCCCTCCACGACCTACGGGCCCGTGCAAGGCATGGTGCGTCAGGTGTGCTGGGACTTCGCATGGATCGACCGCGTCAAAAAAGGTAAACCTATTTTGATCTGCGGCGACGGCAACGCGCTGCACCAGCATCTGCACGTCGACGACATCGCCCGCGCCTTCGTCGGCGTGATCGGCAAACAGCACACGCTTGGGCAGGTCTACAACGCCGTCAACCGCGGATTCACCACCTGGGCCGAGTATCACCGCCTGGCAGGCAAGATCCTCGGTCGGGAAACGGAACTGGTCGGCGTGCCATTCGAAGATCTGAAAAAGCTGGACATCCCGAACTTTGGCATCTGCGAGGAGATCTTCGCGCACCACATTTACTACTCCGCCGAAAAACTCTTCCGCGACGTGCCCGAGTTCCACCCACAGGTCTCGCTCGAACAGGGCATGACGCAGGTCTTCGAGGTCATGGAACGCCAGAGCCGCATCCCCAACTCAGATGAGTTGACCTGGGAAGATGACATCATCGCGCGGCAGAAGCGCGTCACATCGTAACCTTGGAGTCCAAAGTCTCCCGACTTTGGACAGTCAACGACTGGAGTCGTTGACTCCAACAGATAGGATTCTCATGCGCCTGGCCATCCTCGCCGATATTCACGGAAACATCCCCGCCCTGGAAGCGGCCCTCTCGGAGATCGAGCGGGACGCCGTCGACGGCATCCTCGTCGCGGGCGATATGGTGGCGGGGCCTAACTCCGTCGAGGTACTTCAACGCTTGCGCGAGCTGGATGTGTGGATGATCCGCGGCAACAACGAGAATTACCTGCTGCGCTTCGCCTCGGGGGATGCGCCCGACTGGTGGCACACCGCCCGTCAATGGGCCTTCATGCGCTGGAACTATCAGCAGATGGACGCCGACTCCCTGGCCTTCCTGCGCGACCTGCCCGAGCAGCGGACTCTCGCCTTCGACGGCGTTGACCCGATCCGCGTGGTGCATGGCTCGCCACGCAGTGTCTCGGAATTGGTTTATCCCGACCAGGATATGTCCCGTCTGGAAACCGCGCTGGAAATGGTCTCCGAACCCGTGCTGATCTTCGGCCACACCCACCTGCCCTGGCAACGGCGCCTGGATGGACGGCTGGCCCTCAACCCAGGCTCTGTCTGCGGCACGTTCAACGGTCAGACTGGCGGCAGCTACGCCATCCTCACCTGGGACGGCGCGCGCTGGGACGCCGAACTGCGCGAGCTGCACTATGACCTGTCCCTGATCCGCCAGGCCTTCAAGGGGACAGGTCTGCTTGCCGCCAGTGGCCCCATCGGCGAATGCTGGCTGCACGACCTCGAACACGGCGTCAACACCCTGCCGCGCTTCGTCGACTTCGCCTATGAGCAGGCCGCCCAGGCAGGCCATGCCGACCTGCCCTACGTCCCCGACGAAATCTGGGATGCGGCCTATGAATTGTTCAAAAGCAAGATGGCAAATGACAACATCGCAGAATAGGAAGCATTCAACGTGACCACTACCAAATGGATTTTTTCCATAGAAGATAAGCCGCATAAAGTAGTGCTGAAATTTGGCCTCATTCCAGGCCGTCAGATTTGGCTGGATGGAATATTGATCAACAAAGGACGCAGACTATTTGAAACAGGCTCTGAATATCCCTTTGCGATAGATTCACATAACGCCGAACTCGGAATTATTTCAACTTCCACAGGATACGAATACTACCTTCGTGTTGATGATCAGTTCGTTTTCCCAGGAAATAGCAAGAATCAAAAAATCGGAAAACGTACCGAGGCAAAGTTCAAAGTTAAGCAAGCCTGGCTCGATTTTGGAAAAAGGTTTGGACTTGAATATTTTCCAGTCTCGTCTCGCCCGTTCATGTTGCAACATCGATTGGTCGGGTATATCGAAGACTTTCTCATTACAATCGGAATAGGGTCAAAGCAAGTAGGTGATAATTCTGTTCCTGTTATTTATCTACTACTTCGGCATTCGAGTCTGGACGAAGACAAAATCAAGGAAATAAAAAATAACAGGGAGATTCTTGAATCTCTCAAAAAATCAAATATTCGCGCAGACTGGCTCGAAGTACATTCTGGCTTTACGATCCTCTCCGTTTCACCAGGACTCAAGAAGATCGGAGACTTCGTTCTGGTCGAGCGTCTCTTGTCAATAATACCCATACTTTCCAAGTACATAAAGCCAAGCATGGCAGATAGATGCGAAGGAGCAGAATGCAAATTGCCGTATCACAACGACTTGAAATTGATATTCTTCAATGATATTCCAGGGGTCATGTGCCAGGATTGCATCGACAACGTTGACAAAATTGGTCAGAAGGCACAAGAAGAGTATAAAAAATCGCCTAACAATCTGGCAAAGGGTGTCTTATATGGCCTGGCAGCTGCCCTATTAGGCGCTATTGGTTGGGCATTGGTTATCATCTTCATGGATACAATCGGTGCAGTTGTTGCCGTTCTTATTTTATTGCTGGTCGTCAAGGCTATGGATTATGCCAGGACAAAAAGAACCATCATCAGTCTACTCTTGGCAGGCTTGCTCTCAATGATAGGGGCTATTTTGGGGAGTTACTTTGGCATGGTTGGTTATCTGATTAAAGAAAAGGGAGAAGTGCTAAACCTGGATCTGCTTACCTGGCTGGCAAGAAGAATGATCGAAGAGCCAAAGCTAATCAGTGAAACAATCCTTTTTTCACTGATTGGCCTTGTGCCATATCTTTATCTTACATGGAATGCAACAAGACATGGGTTAAATCGAATCTTCAAACCCGAAATAGAAGTCATTCCCTCTTTCAAACTCCATTAACACGTAAAGGATAAACGTATGAAAATTACAGTCATTGGTGGCGGTTCGACGTATACGCCCGAATTGGTCAACGGATTTTTGGCCCGTGTGGAAAGCCTCCCGCTCAAGGAACTTTGGTTGATGGACATCGACCCCGAGCGGCTGGAGATCGTCGGCGGGTTCGCGCAGCGCATGGTCAAGGCCAAAGGTGAGCCGTTCAAGGTGGTGCTGTCCACGAATCAACGCGAGGCCATCGCGGGCGCGTCGTATGTCACCACACAGTTGCGGGTCGGCATGATGCCCGCGCGGCGCGGGGATGAGTACCTCGGTCTGCGCCACGGGCTGATCGGCCAGGAGACCACGGGCGTGGGCGGCATGGCCAAGGCCCTGCGCACCATCCTTGTCATCCTCAGCATTGCAAGGGACATCCGCGAAGCCGCGCCAGGCGCGCTGCTGGCCAACTTCACCAACCCTGCTGGCCTGGTCACCGAGGCGCTCAACCGCTACGCGGCGGACGTCCCTGCCGTGGGCGTGTGCAACGTGGGCATCACCGCCAAGATGAATATCCTCGAAGAACTCGAACAGGCCACAGGCTCGCACGTGGAATCGGAGCGCGCCATGCTCAACACGCTCGGCCTCAACCACCTGACCTGGCATCGCGGCTTCACCATCGATGGCGAGGAGATGTGGCCTGTGATTTTTGCCGCCTACCTCGAGTCACTCAAGCAGGAAGCCGAGCCCGAATGGGATGTACGCACCATCGAAACGCTGGGCATGATCCCCAACTACTATCTGCAATATTTCTACTACACCGACAAGAAGTTCGAGGCTCAAAAGAAGTGGCCGCCCTCGCGCGCCGAGGAGGTCATGGCCATCGAGAAGGATCTGCTGCGTGAATACGCCGACCCCGCCCTGACCGAACCGCCCGCCGATTTGATGAAGCGCGGCGGCGCGTACTATTCCACGCTGGCAACCCAGTTGATCAACTCGCATTACAACGACCTCGGCCAGGTACACGTGGTTAATACGCGCAACAACGGCGCGGTCAAGGAATGGCCTGCGGATTGGGTGCTGGAACTGCCCGCAAAAGTGGACAAGTTGGGCATCCATCCGCTGCCCGCGGAACCGCTTCCGCCCGCCTGCTTCGGCCTGATCTCACAAGTCAAGATGTACGAGCTTCTCACCGTCGAGGCCGCCGTGCATGGCGACCGCAATGCCCTGTACCAGGCGCTGCTGGCGCACCCGCTCGGCCCCAGCGCGGACAAGGTGCAGGCTGTCATGGACGATATGCTGGAAACCAACAAGCAGTGGCTGCCGCAGTTCAATTAAAAACAATGCTTCGCGCTGAGCGGTAGTCGAAGCGCAGGTTTCCAATAAACACAGCGTTTCGACTACGGCCTTCGACGAACACTCAGGCCTCCGCTCGACACGAAGATATCATTACAAAGGACAAACCATGAATCCCTTCCTCACCAAACTCGGCTTTTCCGCCACCGACCGCGTCGTGGTCACCCACGCCGATGATGTGGGCATGTGTCACGCCACCATCCAGGCTTATGAAGACCTGTTCAACTTCGGCACGCTGACCTCGGGCGCAGTGATGGTACCCTGTCCGTGGTTCCCCGCTGCGGCGGACATTCAGCGCCGCATCCCCCACGCGGATCTGGGCGCGCACCTCGTCCTGACCAGCGAGTGGCAGTTCTATCGCTGGCGTCCGCTGACGGGGCAATTAACGGAATCCACTTTGGTGGACGACGAAGGCTACTTCCCGCGCACCGATGCTGAGGTCCAGGAAAAGGGCGACCCCGACGAGGCGCTGGCCGAGCTCGAAGCGCAGATCCAGCGCGCGCTGGCCTTCGGCATCGACCTGACGCACGCCGACATGCACATGGGCGCGGTCGCGCATCCAAAATTCATCACGGGCTACATCCAGTTGATCTCGAAATATAAACTGCCGCCGCTCATCCCGCACGGCGACAGGGAGATGTACGCGAGCTTCGGCGTGGATGAGGGAACCTTCGAGATGGTCAAGGCCATGACCGATTATCTGGAAACGCAGGGCGTCCCGATGCAGGATTTCGCCACGGGCCTGCCGCTGGACGATCCGCGCGATCAGTTGACCGTGGCCAAACGCATGGTCAGCGAGTTGAAGCCTGGCATCACACACCTCCTGCTGCACCCCTCGGTGGATACGCCCGAACTGCGCGCCATCACGCCCGATTGGCAATGCCGCGTGGCAAATTACAATGCGTTCCTGAGCGACGAGTTCAAGCGGCATCTCGAACAGGAAGACATAAAATTGGTCGGATATCGCGCCATCCGCGATGCCATGCGTGACGTATAATTGTCGTCATCGGGACACGCAGCCCGCCGTCTTTGACAAAATTCCTCATCAGGATCGGAGCCAGCATGGACAAGAACAAACTACCGTTTTCGCGCATTGCGCTGTATTCCAGCGCATCGGCGGGACTAAATATCCTCGGTATCACCATCAGCACCTGGCTGTTATATTTCTATGCCCCACCGCCTGACTCGGGCCGCCCCACCTACATCCCCGCCGTGACCATGGGCGTCATCCTGCTCATCGCCAGCCTGTGGGATGCGGTCATCGACCCGTTCATCGGCCATTGGAGCGACACGCTGCGCTCACGCTGGGGACGCCGCAAACCGTTCATGGCCGTCGCCTCGCCGTTTTTGTTGATCGGCGCCATCCTGCTGTGGACTCCGCCCAGCCGCACGGACATCGCGCTCAACGTGGTCTATTTCATGGTCATCATCCTGATCTATCACACCAGTTTCAGCCTGGTCGGGATTCCGTATGACGCCACCCTGCCCGAAATGGCCCCCGAAACCCATGCCCGCGTGGGCCTGAGCTACTGGAAGAACGCCTTTGGCATCCTGGGCGTGTTGATCGGGTCGCTGGTCGCCGCGCCATTGTTCGAAAGCATCGGGGCCGTGGCTATGGGCGCCGTCGTCGGCTGGGTGGGCGCCATGACCATCTACGCCACCCTGTTCGGCCTGGACGAGACCAACCGTCCGCTGGGCGAACCGATGTCCGCCATGGACGGCATCAAGGCCACCTTCCAGAACAAACAGTTCCTGATCCTGTTCTTCTCCACGCTCTTCATCCACATCGCCTACCAGATGGTGCTGGCCAACTTCCCCTATTTCGTCACCCTGGTGCTGGGTGAAAGCGAAGGCCAGGTAGGCATCTACCAGGGCATCCTGATCATCTTCATGGCGCTCACGGGCATCGCCTGGATGCGCTTCAACCGCAAGCACAGCCAGAAAAGCCTGCTCAACGCCAGCATGCTCATGCTTGGACTGTCCCTGGGGCTTGGATTCCTGGTGGGCGCAGTCGGTTGGATCCCGCTGGCCGTGCAGACCTACATCATGATCATCCTGATCGGCTCCTCCCTGGGCGGCTACCTGATCCTGATCTACGCCATGATGGGCAACCTGGTGGACTACGATGAGATGCTGACGAAGCGCCGTCGCGAAGCCATCTACTACGGGACGTTTTCCTTCGCCATTGGGCTGGGCACCGCGGTCGGGACCTTGATCCTGCCCCTGCTTTTGGAGAACTTCGGTTACACCCGCGCGAATCCGCTGGGCGTGCGGCTGGCTTTCCTGGCCATGGCCGCCTTCGTCTTCATCGGGTATTTCGTCTTCCAGAAGTATCGCGTGGGCGATACCCCCGAGGAGACGCGCAAAAACCTGAACATGGGCACGCTCGATGAAGCATGATGCGGCCCTGCTGGCTGGCGTCGCCCGCCAGTTCATCACCCCGCCCAAAGGGATTTACCAGATCGGCTACGGCGACCGCACCAAAGGCAATCTCGGCACCCATGACGACCTGACCGCCACCGCCCTGGTCCTCGACGACGGCGCGACCCGCCTGGCCGTCGTGGCGCTGGACATGCTGACCATCAACGAGTTCATCGTGGATCGCGTCCGCGCCCGCCTCGCGCCGACCGAGGTGCTGCTGTGCTGTTCCCACACCCACTCTGGCCCTATCGCCTACGCGGACGGGAAATCCTCGCGGCGCAATCAGGCCTACATCGACCTGCTCGTCGAGCGCATCGTGGACGCGGTGCAGCAAGCCCAGTCTGCGCTTCAGCCTGTACATCTGGAATATTCCCTCGGCGAAGGCTCGGTGGGCATCAACCGCCGCGAGCGCCTGCCCGACGGCCGCATGGAGATTGGGCGCAACCCCGACGGCCCGCGCGACAAGTCGGTGCAGGTCCTGAGCGTGATGGCCGAAGCTGGGCGGGTTGCCACGATCGTTAATTATGCCTGTCACGGCACGGTACTCGGCCCCGACAACCTGCTGGTCTCCGCCGACTGGATCGGCGTGATGCGCCAGAAAGTCGAAGCGGAACTCGGCGGGCTGACGCTCTTCCTGCAAGGCGCGACGGCCAACATCAACCCCGACATGTATTGGGGCGATCCGCAGGTTTTCGAGAAGGTGGCGGAGCAGGGCCTGAGCGTGGCCGACTCCGTTTTGACGGCGACCCGCCAAACGTCCACGCCGCTAAGCGGACTCCCCATCCGCGTGGAGCGCGCCGCAGCCTGGATGCCAACCGAGACTCGGGTCACCACCTCCCGTCCGCCCAAAAATTACGGCAAGCCGCTGCTCGTCATGGCGAATCTGCCTGGCTTCATGGCAATCTTCGCCGATCTGCTGCTCGATCAGCGTTATCCGTGGAAACCCGTCATCGAAGCCAGAGATGGTTTCTGGTCTGTGCCTATGCGCATCAGCACGGTCAAGCTCGGTGACCTGGCGCTGGTGACCTTCGGCGCGGAGACCTTCACCGAGATCGGCATGAAGCTCAAGGCGGCCTCGCCCGCCAGGCACACCCTGTTCGCCAGCATCAGCGACGGCTCCATCAGTTACCTGCACACCGCCGAGTCGCACGCCGAGGGCGGCTACGAGGTGGACGTGGCTCCGCTGGCCTACCGCTATCCAGGCCGCTTCCAGGCTCAATGCGAACAGATCGCGTTGGATGCCGCCGCGGATATGCTGAAAAAATTATGGAGCTGAGATGGCCCAAGCCAAATTTGCCACAAGCACAACGACACGCCTGCTCTATGCGCTGACCAGCCTGGGGATCACCATCCCAGGCGAGGCGGTGGCGGGCGTGATCGCCTTCTACATCGTGGATATCAAGAACCTGCCTGTGGCGTGGTATTCCACCTTTTGGTTTTTCTACACCATCTACAACGCCGTGAACAATCCCGCGCTGGGATATTTCTCCGACCGCACCCGTTCGCGTTGGGGGCGGCGCATTCCATACATCCTGTTCGGCGGCCTGCCCTACGCCCTGGCCTTTGCCCTGCTCTTTACCGCGCCCTTCGACGGGAAGACCAATCCCACGGGCCTGCTGTTGTATTTCGGCGCGGCCATCATTATTTGGGAGGGACTGTACACCGCGCTCGCCACGGGCTACTACGGCCTGCTGCCCGAGATGTTCGGCTCCTACGAGGAGCGCACCGACGCGGCCGCCAAGATGAACATCTTCCAGATCCTGGGCTTGTTCATCGGCGCGGCGCTGCCGCCCATGCTGGCCAACCTGATGGGCTGGAGCAACATGGCCATCCTGTTCGCGGGCCTGTCCGTCATCGCGATCTATGCGGGCTATCCCGCCATGTTCGAGCGCAGGGAACTGCACACCGACACCAGCTTCCCGTTCATGCAGTCGCTCAAGTACACCTTCGCCAACCGCAGTTATCTGACCGCGGCAGGCGCGCAAACCATGCGCTTCTTCGCCACGGGCTCCCTGCAAACGGGCATCCTTTTCTATCTCAAGTACAGCCTCAAAGTGGATGAAGGCCTCGCAACCGTCATCTTGGGACTGGCCTTCTTCGTCGCCATGCTGTCGCTCTATCCGTGGCGCAACTGGGTGGCAAACAAACTCGACACGCGCCGCACGCTGATGATCGCCAACGCCATCATGATCCTGGGCATCGTGCCGATGGGTTTCTCCCCCAACATCTACTTCACCTACGCCGCCGCCGTGGTGCTGGGAATCGGCCTGGGCGGACTGGTGCTGCTCGGCGACGTCATCATGACCGAGGTGGTGGACGAGGACGAGGTCAAGACGGGCCATCAGCGCGCGGGTATGTATTTCGGGATGATCGGATTCATCATCACCCTGAGCGGATTGCTGGTCTCGTCGGTCTTCGGCTTGCTGATGCCCGCCTTCGGCTACGACACCCTGCTCGACGTCCAGCCTGCCTCCGTGGATTTGGGCTTCCGCATCTTCCTGACCGTGCCCACCTCGATCGGTTTCCTGTTCTCCATTTTCCTGTTGTGGCTGTATCCCCTGCATGGAGAATATCTGCAAAACATCAAGGATGTGCTCGCGAAGAAGCGACAGGCTGACGATGTGTGATTTCGCCATCCTCCCGTTCCGCAGAGACAAGGACCAGATGTCGCTTTGAAATCCCTTGCTTCGCCTGGGATGACAATAATCAATTTAGAGACCATCCGAAAAATATTTTGATGTGTCATTCTGAGCGACCGAGGGGAGCGAAGAATCTCATACGCATGTCAACTTGCTATTAAACGGAGATTCTTCGCCGCTTCGCGGCTCAGAATGACACGCAAGTTATGAATTTTCGGATAGGCTCTTAAATGAATATCAACAGGTAGAGAACTCATGAAATATTTTTTGGGAATAGACGTAGGCTCATCCAAGACCCATGCCCTCATCGTGGATGAAACGGGCTGCGCCATCGGCTTTGGCAGGGCCTGGGCTGGAAACCATCAAGGTGTGGGCTATGACGGGCTGGAGAACGTGCTGCGCGAATCGTTTGGTGGAGCCTGCGAAATGGCGGGGGTGGCAGCGGCCGATATCACGGGAGCAGGCTTCGGCGTGGCGGGTTACGATTTCCCCTCGGACAGGGAATCCCACTTGAAGGCCATCTCCGTGCTGGAATTATCCTGCCCGTTCGAGCTGGTCAACGACGGCGTCAACGGCCTGCTGGCGGGCGCGACCCGCGGCATCGGGGTCAACGTCACGGCGGGGTCATCCAACAACTGCCGTGGACGAAACCTCCGCGGCATCGAAGGCCGCATCGTCGGCAACGGCCCGACCTTCGGCGAATACGGCGGCGCGATGGAGATCACCCTGCGCGCGCTGCACATGGCGAACTACGCCTGGATCAAACGCATCCCGCCCACCGTGCTCACGCAAGTGCTGCTCGAAGCCACGGGTGCAAAAGATGAAATGGATTTGATGGAGGGCCTTTCCAACGAACAATATCATCTCTTCCCGTTCATCGCCGTGAAGGTGATCGAAGCCGCCCAGGCGGGCGACGCCGCCGCATGCGAGATCATCCATTGGGCGGGCGAGGAACTCGGCTGGCTGGCCGTATCCGTGGCGCGCCAGATCGAAATGGAAAATGATGAAGTGGAGATCATTCAATCGGGCAGCGTCTTCGATGCGGGCAGGATCATCACCGAGCCCATGCGCGGCATCGTGATGCAGCACCTGCCAAAGGCCAGGCTGCTTCGGCTGGATGGCCCGCCCGTGGTCGGCGCGGTCATCCTGGGCATGGAGCAGGCCAGTTTCGACGGCTACGCCGTCCGCGAGATCATGGTTCGCACCGCAAAGGAAGTGGTCAAATGAAAGTTGGATATGCGCAAGCCGTCATCACCCCCACGCTCGACAAGCCCGTCTTCCTGGCGGGCTTCGGCCAGAACCGCCGCGCCGAGAGCATCCACGATGACCTCTACGTCCGCGCATTGAGCATCCAGACCGAAGAAACAACCCTCGTGCTCGTCGCGCTCGACCTGGTCGGCTTCTTCCGCGCCGATGTGCAGGAAGTGATCGAGACCCTAAAGGTCTCAGAGACCTTTAGGGTTTTAAAGCCAGAGGTGCTCATCGCCTCCATCCATCCGCACCACGGCCCAGACACCATGGGATTGTGGGGCCCCGACTCGAAGACCCGCGGCGTGGATGAGGATTACATGCGCGGCCTCAAGGAAAAGATCGCCGCTGCCGTTCTGGCCTCGCTGGCCGACCCCCAGCCTGCCACCGTTAAAATGACCTCCGTCCACGTCCCAGGCCTGGCGAAGAATGCCCGCAATCCCGAGATCGTGGACGATGAGCTGACCCTGGCGCAATTTGTAGGTCGAGATAATATCTCGACCTACGCAACCTTGTTCAACTTCCCCTGCCATCCCGAAGTGCTGTGGGAGCACAATCCGCACATCACCGCTGATTACGTCGGCTATCTGCGCGCTGAGGTGGAAAAACTGACGGGCGCGCCATGCATCTTCTTCGCGGGCGACCTGGGCGGCATGATGACTCCCGACGTGCAGGATCACTCCTTCGAGGAGGCGGAATTCATGGGCAGGAAACTGGCGCAGGAGGGAGTCAAGGCGCTGGAGAAGGTCGAAGGTCAAACGTCAAAGGTCAGCATGGCAAAAAGGGAAATCAAGGCAAAGCTGACCAATCCACTGTACAAGCTGGCCTTCTACCTCAGAGTCCTGCCCGATGTGCGCGGCAAAAACGGTCTCCTCGAAACGGAAGTCAACCTGGTCAGGATCGGCGGCCTGTGGTTTGCGACCGTCCCTGGCGAACTGCTGCCCAAGCTCGGGATGCAGCTCAAGGCGCAGATGAAGGCGGCAGGCGCCCAGGTGGCGGGCGTGATCGGGCTGGCCAACGATGAGGTCGGCTACATCCTGCCCGTCGAGGATTTCAAGTTTCCATCCAACCCGTTCAAACCTGGCAGGCATTACGAGGAAACCAACTCCATCGGCAAAGGCATCGCGCCCGCCGTGATGGATGGAATTGCGTCAATGTTAGAGTGATTCAAAAGGTGGTCGAGTAGGCGGTGTTCGTCCGCCGTACACCTGCACTTGCGCCAGGTGCAAGTGTCGAGACCACATAGCGCTCTTACGATTTACATCCCAAAGGAGCATCCAGCATGTCAGAACTCGCGATCTTTGGCGGCCCCAAGATCCGCACCGAACCGTATCCTCAATGGCCCGTCTGGGATGAACGCGACCTGCAAGCCGTGACGGACGTGGTCCGCTCGGGGCGATGGGGCGGCTACCCCTATCCTGGGCCGCAGACCGCCGAACTGGCGCGGAAGTTTTCCGAGCTGCAAGGCGGCGGCTATGCCGTACCGATGATCAACGGTACAGTCACCATGGAAGTGGCCCTGCGCGCCGCGGGCATCGGCTGGGGCGACGAAGTCATCGTGCCCGCTTACACCTTCCAGGCCACCGCCTCCGCGCCGATGAGCGCGGGCGCCATCCCCATCATCGTGGACGTCGACCCAAACACGTATTGTCTCGACCCCAAAGCGGTGGAGAAAGCCATCACACCGAAGACGCGCGCCATCCTCCCTGTCCACCTCGCCGCGAACATGGCCGACATGGACGCCATCATGGAGCTGGCCGAGCAGCACAACCTGATCGTGATCGAAGACTGCGCGCACGCCCACGGCGCAAAATGGCGCGGACGCGGCGCGGGCACCATCGGCCACTTCGGCTCGTTCAGCCTGCAATCCTCCAAGACGCTGACTGCGGGCGAGGGCGGCATCCTGTTGTGCCAGTCCGCGGAACATGCCGCCCTGGCCGCCTCGATCATCGACTGCGGACGTCCGCATGCGCTCGGCGGCGGCCCCGAAGACCCGCACGGCCTCTCCACGCAGGGTGGGAATTTCCGCTTGAGTGAGTTGCAGGCCGCGCTGGCGCTGGTCGGCATCCAGCGTTTCCCCGAGCAGGCCCGTCAGCGCGAAGAGATGGCCGCCTATATGGACGAGTCCTTGAGTGAGGTCAAAGGCGTGCGCGTCCTGAAACGCGATGAACGTCACACCACGCGCTCGTTCTACTGCTACATCTTCGCCATCGATCCGCAGGACTTCGGCCTCGAACACGACCTGCTGTGCGCCGCCATGGAAGCCGAAGGCATCCTGTGCGAGACCGGTTACCAGGCCATGCACAACTATGACCTGTTCCAACCGCAGCGCTCGAAGCTGGCCGTGCCAAACACCTTCCCCGAATACTTCAACTTCAAGGACATGCACCTGCCCGAAGCGACCCGCGCCAGCGAGCACGAAGCCGTCTGGCTGGACGAGTCCATTTTCCGCGCGGGGCCGCAGGGCGTGGATGAGGTCATCGCGGCGCTCAGGAAGGTTCAACGTAACGCAGGCGAGTTGAAGAAATAAAATTCCCCATTTTGGAGTCCCGAAGCTCTGCTTCGGGATCGAAACTTTGGTAACAAAAACTCCGCAAGCTCTGCTTGCGGAGTTCGTTTTTAAGTCAACGCAGCCACAAACTCCATGGCCGTGTGGAAGCGGTTCGCAGGCTCCTTGGCCATCGCCTGCTGAATGGCCCGCGCGGTGCGCTGCGCCGTGGTGGGCTCGACCTCGCGGATGTCGGGTGGTGGCGTAGTCATATGCGCTAGCAACAGGGCGCCAGGCGAATTGCGCTTGAATGGCAGCGCGCCTGACAGGACCTGGTACGACATCACACCCAGGGCGTAGATGTCGGCGCGGCCGTCCAGTTGACCCGTGGCCTGGATCTGCTCGGGGGCGATATAGTCGAAGGTGCCGATGACCGCCGACTCGGTAATATTCGTTAGCGCGGTCGGCATTTTGACGATGCCGAAATCGGTCAGCACGGCGCGCAGCATCCCGCGGCCGGAGTCCAGCATCACATTGGAGGGTTTGATGTCGCGATGCACCAGCCCGGCTTGATGGGCATAATCCAGTGCCTCAGCGATATTCGTCAGGATCGGCCGGGCCGTGTCGAGATCCATCTTCCCGTTCTGCCTGATCGCACTGGACAGGCTCATGCCGTTCAGGTATTCCATCACCATGTAGTACAGGTTGTTCTCGATGCCAAAATCATAAATGCGGACGATGTTGGGATGCTCCAGCCCCGCCAGGGCCTGCGCCTCACGCTGGAAGCGCTTGCGGAACTGAACATCCTCCGCCAGGTTGGAAAGCAGCACCTTGATCGCGACACTGCGGTCATGCGTGCAGTCGTCGGCGCGGTAGACCTCGGCCATGCCGCCCTTGCCGATCAGGGCCAGGTTGTTGTACTTGGAGAAAAGTTTCGGAGCGGCCAGGGTGGTATCGGTATCGCCGCCGGCCAGCTTTCTTCCCAGGGGTGTTTTAAGATAATCGATATTGATGTGATAGAAGGTGCGGTCCACGAAGCGCTGCAGGGCTTTGCGCGCCGGCTGGAACAACGCCCCCGCCGCGACGGCGGACACCACCATCGCCAGCCCCGCCTGGCCCCGCCCCGCCACGGCCGTCCACAGCAGGTTGATCAGGACCAGGACGAACGCAAAAACGGTGACCAGCGCCACGGTCAACGCGCCGTAAACCAGGGCGCGGTTGATGATCAGGTCCACGTCGAAGAGGCGGTAGCGGGCGATGGCAATCGTCAGGGAGATGGGGAAGGCCAGGAAAAGCCCGATGCTCAGGATGCGAATCACGATCATGAAGCCGACGCCCGCGAAGGAGGTTTCATCCTGAAGATTGGGGAAAAGCAGGGGCAGCGCATTGAAAAGAACGAACCACAGCAGCGGTCCCAGCATCCCAATGAACAACCAGCGCACATGCTGGCGCTGGGCCAGGTTTGTGGAACTGCGGTAGCGGGCCACCATCACCGCCACCGTGCCCAGATACCAGAACATCGACACCGCCAGGAAGAACGGCATATCCTTGGCATTGCCGTGAATAGGCAGGCCCGGCCAGTAGAAGACGATCATGGTCAGGAGCAGCAGCGGGAGCAGGTATTTCAACCAGCGCGGATAAAAGCGCCCGTCCGGGTACAGCCAGCCCAGCAGCACAATGCCCGTCTGCCCGAACATCATGATCGGGCTCATCCATGCCCCCAGCCCCTGGGAGGCGGCCAGGTCATTCCCCAGGCTGGTCACACTGACGCCAAAGGTCATGATCATGATCGAAAGCAGGATCGCGAACCAGTCGTCGGAGCGGCGGATGAAAAGGATCACGGCCAGGCCCAGATACCCCAGCAAAATATACAGGTCGCTGACGATGTCGATGGCCGAAAAAGTGAGCAGATTCAACCCCAGCCGCGCAATCTGCCGGATCACGCTCGTATTGGTGGTCGAAATGGCCCCCGTGTGAAACAACCCGGCCACCAGCACATACAGGAGATAGGCAACGACCAGAAACCACATCCCGCGCAGCGCGAACTGCAAAGCAGGACGGTCGCGAAGGGAAGTATGGGTCGATGTGGAGGAGGGCGTGACCGGCTTCGAGGTGAGCATACCGTGCCTAGTATAACTGGGATTGTGAAAAAACGAACCTTACGCTCTAATTACGAATCATCCGCGCAAAGGTTGCAGGGCCGATTAAAAACATACACCGCCTTCGGGTTAGGCGGTGTATCTTACATATTCTGTCGGGGTGGAGAGATTTGAACTCTCGACCTCACGGACCCGAACCGTGCGCTCTACCGGTCTGAGCCACACCCCGAGAGCGGACGGATTATATACCAACTATCCGCGCTTTGGCAAGCCTGATTTTGAACTGATTTGCGCAGTGCCGCGCATCACGGATTTAGCCAGACTTCCTGGGTAAACACGTAGACCGGGGCATTCAGGATGGGGTCCATCTGGCGCAGCGAAATGAAAGCCAGGGTGCGCTCGGTTACCTTGAAGGGAATGGTGGTGGAGAATTCCTGCGGGTCGAGGCTGTCGAGGGTCAGGACGCGCACGCCCGTCACCGTGCCGTCGGGCAGGATCAGTTCGAGGAAAACGGGCTGGGTGTTGAACGGCCAGTACCGACCCCGCACGGTCAGCTCCTTGTTGAAGGCATCCGCCCCGCTTTCAGGCGCGAGGAACACCGCCCGTTCGTAGATCATATTCCCGGCCGGCGTAGCCTCGGTCACACCGGAGGAAAGCAGCACCAGCGGCAGCGTGCTCAGCGCCTGCATCCGGCCGAATTTGTCGCGCGTGCTGATCTGCAACTGGGCCGTCTCGGCGGCGGCGCGGATCTCGAAGGGAATCTTATAGACCGCGTACACGCCCGAAAGACGGCGGTTCATACGGTCGACGATGCGGCCCAGCAGGCGTCCGTCCTCGCCCAGCAGATCGATCTGGATCACGCCGCTGTCCCCCGCCACGAGCAGCAATTGCATCTGCACGGGCGAAATGAAGCGCGACATCGGTCCCGGCGAAAGGAACTGGATCTGCGCCAGCGGGATCTCGGGCTGGGGCGTGAAGGTAAGCGTCGACCGCGGGGTGGGCGGAATGGGCGAAAGTGTGGGCACCCGCGTCTCGACGGGCAGCGTGGGCGTGAATGCCTGGGAGGTGGCGGAGGCGGCAGCGTCCGCGGTCAGGGCGATGATGGTCGGGACGAGTTCCTCGGGCAAAAGCGTGGGGGCCGATTCGCTCGGGGGGGCGCAGCCAATCAACAGTCCGGACAGGAGCAGCAGGGGAATCAATTTTCGCAGCATGGAGTCGTTTATATCACGAACAAGTCCAACAAGTCAGGTCGGCTTGTTGGACTTGTCGAATGTTGGGGAATGCAGACTTCAGTCTGCAAATCTCACGGAAACAGCGGATTGAAGTCCGCACTCCGTAATTACAGCCCGTAAATCTCGCTGTATTTCTTCGTCAGGTAACGCACGTAGGCGGCGGAGTCGATCTTCGAGCCGGTGACCTTCTTGACCAGATCCTGCGGATCATACTTGCGGCCGTGAACGTGTACCTTGCTCCGCAGCCACTCCAGCAGGGAGTCGAATTTGCCCTTGCGAATCTCGTCGTCGAGATTCGGCAGGTCCTTGTTGATCTTCTCCCACAACTGGGCCGAGACGATGTTGCCCAGCGCGTAGGTCGAGAAGTAGCCGATGGAGCCGCCCGCCCAGTGCATATCCTGCAAGACACCCTGGGCATCGTTGGGAGGCGTCACGCCCAGGTAGGCGTTCATCCTGTCGTTCCAGATCTCGGGCAGATCCTTGACCTGCATACTGCCGTCGACCATGCCGATCTCCAGTTCCAGGCGCAGCATGATGTGCATGTTGTAGGTGGCCTCGTCCGCATTGACGCGGATGAACGACGGCTCGACCTTGTTGATGGCCTTGTAGAAGGTCCTGAGGCTGACGCCGTCGAGTTGGGCGGGGAAGAGTTTCTTGAACTGGGGATAGAAGTGCTCCCAGAAGGCGAAGGAACGCCCGACCAGGTTCTCCCACATGCGCGACTGCGACTCGTGGATGGCAAGCGAGGTACCGCCCATCAGCGGGGTGCGGTCGAACTCCTGCTTGCAGCCGAGTTCGTACAGCGCGTGCCCCGTCTCGTGCATGGTGCTGAACAGCATCGCGGTGGGATTTTCCTTCTCGAAGCGGGTCGTGATGCGCACGTCGTTGACGCTGAAGGTGGTGCAGAACGGATGCGGGGCGCGGTCCTGGCGGCCCCGGGTCCAGTCGTAGCCGAACTTCGTGGCGATCTCCACGCTGAAGGCATCCATCTTCTTTTCGTTGTATTTGCCATACAGGAAGCCGTCCTTGACCTGTTTGGCCGCGGCGATTTGCTTGAGCAACTTCACCTGCTTCGGGCGCATGTTATCGAAGATGGCCTGCACATCGGCGGTCTTCATGCCCGGCTCGTAATCGTCCAGCAGGGTGTCATAGGGATGGTCGGCAGGCGGGAAGAAACTGATATAACGCTGGGTCAGTTCGACCACTTTTTCGAGGTGCGGGCGGAAGATGGAAAAGTCCGATTTCTGGCGGGCTTCCATCCAGGCTTCGAAGGCCCGGGTCGAGACCATGGCCACTTCGACCACGAATTCGGGCGGGACGCGCCGCGCCTTTTCGAAATCGCGCGAGACCACGCGGAGCATGGCCGCATCGTCGTCCGTGCCCGGGTCGACGCCCGCGAACTCGGCGCGCAGGTCCTCGAGCAACTGGCCCACCTCGTCGGAGGTGAACTTGATCTGGGCCAGCTTGCCCAGCGTCCCAAGCTGGTGACCGCGGGCTTCCGAGCCGCCCTGCGGCATGTAGGTCTGTTGATCCCAGCCAAGAACGGCGCCCGCATTGCGCAGGTCGGTCACCTCGCCCAGGATCTCCTTCAGTTGATTCAGTTTTTCACTCATGGGTCTCCTACTATAAACGGAAGGTTTATGAACAACGGTACGATTTTATCGTACTCGGGAATAGATTACACCCTACTTTGGAAGGGTATAGGCAAAAAAATAGGTCACGCTTGCGGCGTGACCTACAGGTTGTTTACTCGTAGCGCAGCGCCTCGACCGGTTCGAGGCCTGCCGCACGGTTGGCTGGATAAATGCCGAAGAACAGGCCCACCGCCGCGGAGAAGATCGTCGCCAGCAGGATCGCGTCCACCCCCACGCGGGGATTGAAGACCGTCCCCGTGGCCGCCGCAACCTGGCCGACAACGTAGGCGATCAGCCAGCCCAGCCCGATCCCGATCAGGCCTCCGATCAGGCTCAACAGGGACGACTCGGTCAAAAACTGGACAAGGATGTCCCGTCGGCGCGCGCCGAGGGCCTTGCGCAGCCCGATCTCGCGCGTGCGCTCCGTGACCGACACCAGCATGATGTTCATGATGCCGATGCCGCCCACCAGCAGGGAAATGGCCGCGATGCCACCCAGGAAGATGGTCAGCACGCCCGTGATGGAGGCCGCCGTGGAGAGAAAATCCTGTTGGCTGAACACCGTAAAGTCATCCGCGCCGATCTCGGTGCGATGGCGCTGGCGCAGGATGTCGGAAATTTCCTGGGTGGCCTGGGGTACGGCCTCGGCGCTGACCGCCTGCACGAAGATGACGTCCACCTGGTCGGCGTTGGAACGGCGTACCAGGCGGGTTTGCGCGCTGGTCAGCGGAATGATGACCACGTCATCCTGGCTCCCGAAGGAGCCGCCGCCCTTGGACTCGAGCACGCCCAGAATGCGGAAGGGCTGGCCCGCGATGCGGACGGTCTCGCCCGTCAGGCCTTCGTGCCGGCCGAAGAGCGCATCCGCCGTCTCGGTGCCGATCAACGCCACCGAGGCGCGGCCCAGGATGTGTTCCTCGGTCAGGAGTTCGCCCTCGGTCACGTTCAGGTTGCGCACCGGGAAATAGGAGGGCAGCGCGCCCGTGATAGTGGTGGTGGTCACCTCGCCGCCGTAACTTACCTCGGCGTTGGTCTGCAAAACGGGCGAGACCGCCGCCACGGAAGGCGCCGCAAAAGGATCGGCCAGCGCCTCGGCGTCCTGCAAGGTCAACGGTTTGACGTTGCGGATCGAGTCATCCGCGCCGCCGCGGAAAACGAACAACAGGTTGGTGCCGATGCCGCTGATCGAGCCGGTGATGCTGTCCTGCGCGCCGTTGCCAACGGCCAGCATGGCGATCACCGCCGCCACGCCGATGACGATGCCCAGCACCGTCAGGCCCGAGCGCAACTTGTTCGAGGCGATGCTTTCCAGGGCTTCGAAAAGAGTCTGGGTAAAATTCATGCCGCCTCCAACAAGCCGTCCCGCAGGCGGATCACGCGCTGGGTCTGGTCGGCAATCGACGGGTCGTGGGTGACGATGATCAACGTCGTGCCGCGATCCTTGTTCAGGTTCAGCAGCAGGGACATGATCTCCCTGCCGACCCGGCTGTCCAGGTTGCCCGTCGGCTCATCCGCCATGATGATGGCGGGGTTATTGACGATGGCGCGCGCAATGGCCACACGCTGCTGCTGCCCGCCCGAAAGTTCGGTGGGACGGTGGGTCATGCGGTTTTCGAGACCCACGGCCCGCAGGGCATCCTCGGCCTTGGCGCGGCGTCCTTCCATGGCGCCCGCATAGCGCAGGGGCAGTTCCACGTTGAAAGTGGCGGTCTGGCGCGAGAGCAGGTTGAAACTCTGGAACACGAACCCGACCTTGCGATTGCGCACGCTGGCAAGCTGGTCGTCGGCCATCTTCGCCACTTCCACGCCGTCGAGGTAATACTCCCCCGAGGTCGGGCGGTCGAGACAGCCGAGCATATTCATGATCGTGGACTTGCCCGAACCCGATGGCCCCATGATGGAGACCACCTCCCCGCGCTGGATGACGAAGGATACGCCCCGCAGGGCCTGCACCTCCACTTCACCCATCTTGTAGGTTTTGACCAGGTCACGAACTTCGATGACATTGTCCGCGGTCATACTAGAATGGGCCTCCCCCGCCCCCGGGTCCGCCCGGGCCGAAGGTGGTGGGCGGGTTCAAAATGATCTGGTCGCCCTCCTTGAGGTCGCCGTCGACCAGCACGCTGTAACTGTCGGAGGACTGTCCCAGGCGGATCTCGACCGTCACGGCCAGTCCGTCGCGCAGGACATATACCACGCGCTTATTATCCATCACGCGCACGGCGCGGTTGGGAACCATCAGCACATCATCCAATTCGGTGACGACGATATTGATGCCCGCCGTCATGCCAGGCTTGACGGCCTCGTCGGCGTCGGTCAGTTCGACCGTCACGTCGAAATTCACGACACCCTGCACCGTATTGCCGGCCTGGCCGACTTCCACCACCTTGCCCTTGTAGTCCCGGTCGAGGATGGCATCGAAGGTGAGCGTCACCTCCTGCCCCAACGAGACACTGTTGATGTCCACCTCGGAGATCTGCACATCCACCAGGAAGCGCGAAAGATCGTCCACGCGGAAGGCCACTGTGCCCGCGCTGACCTGATCGCCGCTCAGGGGCTCGGCCTGGGTTACGACGCCGTTGAAGGGGGCCGTGATGCGGGCCATGTTCAGGGTGGCCTGGGCCGCCTCCACGCGCGCCTGGGCGGCGGCGACATCCGCCGAATCAGGGCCGTCCTTCAAGCGGTCATATTCGCGCTGGGCATCCTCGTATTTGGCCTGTTTCAGGGCCAGATCCTCGTCCGCCTTGGCGATGCTCGTCTCGTCGGCATATCCCTTGTAATACTTGATCTTGGGAATCCTGCGGCCATTGACAACGATGTAGGTCACCTGCTGCAGGTCGACCTTGCCATCCAGGGATTCGCGGTATTCGAGGGCATTTTCGTAATCATCCCGCGTATCGCGCAGCGTGATGGCCGCCTGCGCGCGGGCCGTGTCGGATGCGAGCAGGTCGTTCAACGATTGCTGGGCGCTGATCAGGTCGGCTTCGGCCATGATGATGTTCTGCGGCAGGGACACCTTCTGCAGGGTGGCCAGCACCTGATCCTTCTTGATTGGGTCGCCCACTTCCACGCTGACCTTATCCACGGTACCGCTCGTCTGCCAAAGTAATACAACGCTCTGCCGCGCGCGCACAGTACCCGTCGCGCCAACGGTGGCCGTCAGGGTGCCGCGTTTGAGTTTTTCAGTTTGATACTGGCTGGCGGTTTCATTCCCGCCGCGGCCATAAACCAGGTACACACCCACCGCCACAGCAACGATCACGCCGAAAATAATCCAGGGATTACGGATGATCTTTCCAAGTCTTTCCTTCATATTCTTCATTCCTCCAAGCATAACAATTTGGGATTCCACACGCAAGGTATTGTCAACCTCATCCGCGCTTTTCTTACACGAATGAGAGCCTGTCAGACCTTACACTGACAGGCGGTCGGCCTAAAAAAAGCTCCGACCGTTGATTCTAATTCAAATATACGGGAATGGGCGTGTTGATGTTGCAGATTAACTTACACTTGGCTTGCATCCTAAAAATGTGATGATTGTCGTCCACATTGGTGACATTAAAACCTTAGAGCAATTGTATAGTCTTGAGTATCATCACATCCAATATTTATAGGAGCTTTGGAGGCATCCTCGATGCAGGCAATCCCCAGTGAGTTTTTGGAAATTGACCGCAAGGAGAGGGTTAATCGCCCTTTCTTTGATCTTGACCTGCGCCCTGCCGAGGAACGCACCTGCGACTTCGACGATGTCGTCATTTCCTTCGACCCCGAGCGGGCCATGGTCGAGGCTGCGCGCTGTATCCATTGTCCCGACCCTGCCCCCTGCATGGTCGCCTGTCCCCCCCATAACGACATTCCTTCCGCCATGTGGCTGATCGAACAGGGCCGCTTCGATGAAGCCGCCGAGATCTACCACAAGACCAGTTCTCTGGCTGAGATCTGTGGACGCATCTGCCCACATGAGGCGCTCTGCCAGGGTTCCTGCGTATTGAACAAACACAACGCGCCCGTGCTGACCGGCGAACTGGAAACCTTCGCGGTCGATTACCAGCGCCGCGTGTCTGGTTACGTCATTCCCCTGGGCACACCCACGGGTAAAAAGGTGGCTATCATCGGCGCAGGCCCGGCCGGTTTGGGATGCACAGACATCCTGATCCGTCTGGGACATGAGGTCACGATTTTCGAATCCAAACCCGGGCCGGGCGGATTGCTCATGTACGGCATCCCCAACTTCAAACTGCCCAAGGACGTCTGGTCCGAGAAATGGGAACAGTTCAAAAACGCCGGCGTGAAGTTCGTTCCCAACACCTACATCGGCAGGGACAAGACCATCGACGGCCTGTTCGCGGAGGGCTTCGATGCCGTCTTCATTGGCATCGGTTCCGAAATCGATGCAAAAATGGAAGATACCCCGGGCGTTGACCTGCCGGGCGTGTACGAGGCTACCGACTTCCTGATCCGCGGCAACGTGGAACACGACCTGCTGCCCGCGAACATGCGCAAGCCGCTGGAATTAGGCAAACGCGTTGTGGTCATCGGCGGCGGCGACACCGCCTCCGACTGCCTGCGCACCGCACTGCGCCTCGGCTCCGAGGAAGTCACCTGCCTCTACCGCCGCACCGAAAAGGAAATGCCCGGCGGCAAGAAGGACCGCCAGATGGCCAGGGACGAAGGCGCCAAATACCGCTTCCTGACCCAGCCGGTCAAATTCATCGCCGGCGCGGATGGCAAACTGGCCGCGGTCGAGTGCATCGAGATGCGCCTGGGCGAACCCGATGCCAAGGGCCGCCGCAAGCCCATCCCCGTGGAAGGCTCGAATTTCAGCGTGGCCTGTGATACTGCCGTCCTGGCGCTTGGCTATTGGCCCGATCCGATCATCGGCGACACCACCCCCGATCTTAAGGTGCACAGCTATGGCCTGATCACCGCGGAAAAGCGGACAGGCACCACCTCCCGCCCCGGCATATTCTCGGGCGGAGACTGCGTCACCGGGCCGGACCTGGTCGTCTCAGCCATGGTCGCAGGCCGCGAAGCTGCCGTCACCATCGACAAGTATTTGAGAAACGAAGCGTAGACAATTTTCTGTTAATGGCTTGTCTCCCTACCAGGGACAAGTTACCTGTTGTGAGGGCAGGTGAGTCGGGACGCATATTGCGTCCCGACTTGGTTAATGGGGCTTGCGAACCATTGACACGCCCGCGCAAGTGGTGAAAAATGAAGAAAGTATTTGAATCTTCAAAAACCCATTATCAAATCGGACACAAGAGATTAAAATAAAAACATGGACAATTTACAAGGTTATTTACTGGTTGTGGAAGACATCCCCGATATCCTGAATTTATTGGATACCACATTGAAATTCAAGGGCTATCGGGTGGTCACCGCCCGTGATGGACAGGAAGCGCTGGATATCATCCAAAAGGAACACCCGGCCCTGATCATCACCGACATCCTGATGCCCAAGGTGGATGGCTTCAACCTTGTCCATCAACTGCGCATCAACACTGAGACCCGCAAGATCCCGGTCATCTTCCTCTCGGCCACCTACGTGGCGCCCGAGGACAAATCCTTTGCCGTGGATATCGGTGTGACCCACTTCATCGAGAAGCCCGTCAACCTGGAGGAGTTCCTGCCGCTGGTTGCGAACCTGCTCGAACAGGGTGTGCCCGCCATCCAGGAACCGCTCACCGATCCCGATTTCTATAACGGCTATCGCAGGCGGCTGGAGGCAAAGCTCAACCAGAAGATGAAGCAAATCACCCGCGACCAGGGCCTGCTCGACACCCTTTCGGAGGAGGAAAAACCAGCCTTCCTGACCTCCCTCCAGCAGGCCATCAGCCAGCGGGACGAGATCCAGCATCTGCTCGACCGCATCAACGAAACGATGGAGCGGAGACGCAAGGCGGGATAAGTCCCGCGCCATGCTAAGGAAACGTCCGATCCCCGCCATTCTTGCGGGGATCGATATTTTTCACACCGTCTGGCCCTGTTCACTTCCCGCCGGGAACGGGGTACAGGCACAAAGTCCACGGGTATACCCAGCGCGGTCAAAATTGCGTTTTTTAAAAGGGAGGAAAACGCAATTTTTGACGGTGGGTATTATATAATCCTTCCATGCCCACACGCTTCCTCAACTTCCTGTCATGGGCCTTGCTCATCTTCCTCATGAGCCTTCTGCTCAGCACCAGCACCCCGCCCCTCACCGACGAGGTCGAACAGGCGCGCACCTACACGCGCCAGATCGAATTCGATTACGTGGAATGGATGCTGAACGCTTTCGGGGTCAAGCTCCAGCAGGGTGCGGCCGGCCTGCCCGGCTACCTCGACCGTGAGGCGCGCAAACAGGTCGTCACGGAATACCTGCGCGTCACCCGCCAGATCCTCGAAGGCGAGTACGCCCTCCAGCGTATCTACGCCGACGCCGGCATCGCGGACAAGGATTCCGCCGCCGCTGCCCTGCGCGCCGAACTCGACCGCAATTACGCGCGACAGAACCAACTGGCGCCGCTGGCCGAAGCCATTCTGCAGGACCAGGTCACGCAGGCGCTCTCCGACCTCGGGCTGACATCCTTCGGCCAGCCCATGCCCTCCGTGTTGTATCATTCCACGCCCGTGCCCAACGCGCTGATCGTCTCGCGCCGCAGCGTCATCGAGCAGATCGCCAACATCTCGATCACCGCCGACCTGACCGTGGACGAACAGGAATTGCTCGAATCGCGCGTGGATAAAAAGATGGACGCCTCCTCGCTGGTCGTGCCCATCGGCGGCGTGGGGGTTTATCCCACCATGGTGATGCAAACCACCTCGCTCACCTGGCTGGTCAACACCATCGCCCACGAGTGGATGCACAACTACCTCACCTGGCACGCGCTGGGCGTGAACTACGACACCACGCCAGAACTGCGCACGATGAACGAGACGACCGCCTCGATTGCGGGCAACGAAGTTGGACAATACGTGATCGAACAGTTCTACCCTGAACTGCTCACCACCGCGCCCGGAACCTTGGGCCTGGTCTCGTTTCCGCTAGACCACCCCAACCCGAACGACCTGCCGCGCCCCCCCTTCGACTTCCGCGCGGAGATGCACCTAACCCGCATCACCGTGGATGCCCTGCTGGCCAAGGGCAGGATCGAACAGGCCGAGGCCTACATGATCGAGCGCCAGCAATACTTCCTGCGCAACGGCTACCTGCTGCGTAAACTGAACCAGGCCTATTTTGCCTTCTACGGCGCCTATGCCGACGTGCCCGGCGGCCCCGCCGGCGAGGACCCGGTCGGACCGGCGGTGCGCGCCCTGCGCGAGCAAAGCGCATCCCTGGCCGATTTCATCCATCACATCGCATGGATGAACAGCTTCGCGGATTTGCAGGCAGCCCTGGTCGATCCATAATCAGCCTGTGCGTGGCGCGGAATGGCATCCCCGCTTACAGGTCGCGTAATATTTGCCCCGCTTTTCGAAACGCACCCTTCAAAGGAAAAAACATGCGGCTCAAGTTCCTGATCCTGTTCGCATTTCTGCTGCTCACGGCCTGTTCCGCCAAACCCGCGAGCGTGACCCCCACCCCCTTCCCGACCCTGCCCACCGCGACGGCCCTGCCCGTTTCCACGCCGACCGCGGAGAACAGCGGCTGCATCTCAGCCGGCAGCGGGCCGACCGCCACACCCAACAGCTACATGCCCGCCATCAGCGAGACCGACTACAGCTTCGGTCCCGCGGATGCGCCCATCACGCTGATCGAGTACTGCGACTTCCAGGCGCCCATCTGTCGTTCGATGGCGGCCGTGGTGGGCAACCTCTCGGCGAAGCACCCGGGCAAGATCCGCCTGGTCTTTCGTCCCGTGCCGCTGATCGGGCAGCTCGACAAGACCGAGCTGGCCGTGCAGGCCGCCATCTCCGCCGGCGATGGGGGCAAATTCTGGGAGATGTATGACGTGCTCTTCGTTAAAAGCGACCAGTGGGATGCGCTCACACCGCAGGAATTCGAGACTTGGGTGACGGAGCAGGCCTCGGCCCTGGGGCTTGACGGCGACCAGTTCCGGGCGGGGATGAAAAGCCAGGAAACGGTCGACCGCATGAATGTCCTGTTCAATTCCGCCCGCGAGGTCGGCCTGCAGGCCGTGCCGCTGCTCATCATCAACGGCAATCCCCAGCCCTCCTTCGCCATCGACTACACCAACATAGAGGCCACGGTCAGCCTGATCCTGCTGGCTGAAAGGCAATTCACGACCTGCCCGCCGCTCACCATCAACGTGGACAAACAATACATCGCCACCCTGCATACCGGCAAGGGCGACATTGTGCTGGAATTATTCGCGGACAAGGCCCCCGTGGCGGTGAACTCGTTCGTGTTCCTGGCGCGGCGGGGCTGGTTCGACGGCATCCCCTTCCATCGCGTCATCCCGGGCTTCATGGCCCAATCGGGCGATCCCACCGGCTCGGGGCGCGGCAACCCGGGCTACCTGTTCAAGAACGAGATCGACCCGTCGCTCAAGTTCGACCAGCCCGGCCTGCTGGCCATGGCCAACTCGGGGCCTGACACAAACGGCAGCCAGTTCTTCATCACCTACGCCCCCGTCCCGGAACTCGACGGGCAGTACACGATTTTCGGGCGCGTGTTGAGCGGCATGGACGTACTCGAAAGCCTGACCCCGCGCAATCCCGAAACCGAGGTCAGCTTGCCGACCGCGGATATGATCCTGAGTGTGGAGATCAAGGAGCAATAATGCAATCACAAAAACACCATACAGGTGCCATCCTCCTGTTGATTCTGTTCGCCCTGTCTGCGTTGACCTTCCTTTGCCTGGCCGCGCTGACGGGCCTTGGCGCCCTGCTTTCGTTGATCGAGCACGACCCGCAGGCCGCCTCCCAGATGAATATCGTTGGCGCCTTCCTGTTCGAATTCCTGGTGCTGCTCATTCCCGCCTATCTGAGTTATCGGAAACTATCGGCGCACCAGGCGGCTGACCAGCCTGTCCGCGTGCCCTTTGCGTTCTGGCAGATTGGGGCGGGACTGTTCGCGGTCGCTGCGGCGCTCGGGCTGGGATATCTTGTTTCGGACCGTCAGCCGTTCGATGCCATCCTCCTGCCGCTCTTCACCCTGGTGGCCGTCCTGATCCCCATCTTCCTGCTGTTTGGGCTGGCTTCCAGGCGGCTGGAGGCTGGCACACGCTGGCGCTTTTGGAGCGTGTTCGGCCTGGGCATGACGCTTGGCCCGTTGAGCCTGGTCATTCTGGAACTGGGCATCGGCTTGATCATCCTGGTCGGCGTGGTCGCCTATGTGCTGATCAACCCAAGCCTGACGGACGAGATCCTGCGCCTGTCCACACAGTTGGAATTCGTCACCGATCCCGAACAGGTTCTGAATTTGCTCACGCCCTACCTGACCGACCCCAAGGTGATCGTGCTGCTCCTGGGCTACATCGCCCTGCTCGTGCCGATCCTGGAGGAACTGCTCAAACCCATCGGCGTGTGGATCTTTTCCAGGCAGATCAAGACTCCCGCCGAGGGCTTTGTCTTGGGTGCGCTCAGCGGAGCCGCCTACGGGATGATCGAAAGCCTGGGTGTTTCCACTGCTTCGGGCGCGGACTGGGCCGGGCTGATCGCCACCCGCGCCAGCACCGGCCTGCTGCACGTGACCACATCGGGCCTGATGGGCTGGGCCATCGTCTCCGCGGTCCAGGAGCGGAAATACCTGCGCTTCCTGCTGGCCTATGCCGGCGCAGTCCTGCTGCACGGCACCTGGAATGGGATGACCGTGGTGTTCAGCGTCTCCTCCCTGGGCGTCGGCAGCCTTTCGGCTTTTGCCGTGCCTGCCTTTGGCGCGCTCGTCATGCTGGCCGGTGGATTGTTCATCCTGCTCCTGCAAATCAACCGCAGGCTGCCCGCCGCTCCCGCCCCCGCAGCGGCTCCCACCCCCGAACCCGCGGTTGCCCCCGATGAACCGACCATCAGCGGGTAAAATCAAGCTATGACCCTTACCTCCTCCTCCCCCATCGCCCAGGATGGCGACCTGGCCCAACTCGTGGGCCTGCGGCATAAACATTTCATCCTCACCCTGAAAGCCGGGGCCGATTTCCAAACCCATCGCGGCGTGCTGCTGCACGACGACCTGATCGGCAAGCCGTGGGGCACGCAAGTCTTCAGCCACTCGGGATCGCCCTTCTTCCTGGTTCAGCCGTCCATGGCCGACCTGTTGATCGACCTGCCGCGCAACACCCAAATCCTCTACCCCAAGGACATCGGCTTCATTCTCGTGACGGTGGGCGTCGCGCCCGGTCAGACCGTGGTGGAGGCGGGCACCGGCTCGGGCTCGATGACCATAGCCCTGGCCTCGGCCGTCGGCCCGCAGGGACGGGTAGTCTCGTATGAGCAGAAACCCGATACCCAGAACCTGGCACGCAAGAACCTGACCCGCGTGGGCCTGGCCGAGCGCGTCGAGTTCAAACTGCGCGACATTACCGAAGGCATGGATGAAACGAATGTCCCGGCCTTCTTCCTGGATGTGCCCAACGCCTACGACCTGATCCCGCAGGTGCGCGCCGTGCTGCGGCCGGGCGGATTCATGTGCGCGCTCATCCCCACCTTCAACCAGGTGGAGAAGACCCTGTATGCCCTGCGCCGCAACAACTTCGCCTTCATCGAGACCTGCGAACTGCTCCTGCGCTACTTCAAGTCCGAGCCCAGCCGCATCCGCCCCACCGACCGCATGGTGGCGCACACGGGCTTCCTCGTCTTTGCGCGCCGCATCGAACCGGTCACGGACGAGCGCGGCAAGGATCTGATCGAGGAGATCGGCTCGGGCGAGTTGGAAGAAAGATAAGCCAGAGAAGAGGAGAAAACTTATGCGTAGAGGTTTCCGTCGTGGGATGCGCCGCGCCTTCGCAGCCGAAGTCCCGCCCATACTCCAGCAAGCCAGCCAACTGATGGGGGCCGGCGATTACGACAGCGCAGCCGCGGCCTATGAACAATTGGCCCAGGCCGCCGAGGGGCGCAACGGTCCGCGCGCGCCGATCTTCTTCATCCACGCGGGACGCGCCCGCTTCCTGGCGGGACAATCTGCCCAGGGGATGGCCCACCTCAAACACGGATTGGACCTCTTCGCGGCGCGCGGACAATGGGGCGAGCTGCACCGCGCCGGCCAACGCGCCGCGCAGGAATTGAACGCGCGCGGCTTCGAGGCCGAGGCCCGCGAGGTGGAATCCTACCTGGCGGCGAGCCTGCCGTCCGCCTTCACCCCGCCGGCCGTTCAGGCGCCCGCCCGCAGACCGCTCCTGCCCACGCATTGCCCCTTCTGCGGCGGAACCGTCCGCCCGGATGAAGTCGAATGGCTGGACGAGGTCACCGCCGAATGCAGCTACTGCGGCAGCCCCGTGCGCGGCGGGGACTAGCCGACTCTGCCCATGCCAACCCTTCTCAGCGAGGAATTCATCCGCGCCAGGCTGCGCGAGGTCGGGGGCGACCTGCACAGCGACGGCTATGCCGAGGTCGACCTGGCCCTGGACGCGAAGATCAGATGCGCGGCGGTGCTCGTCCCGCTCATGCACCATGACGGCGAGTGGCACCTGCTCTACACCCGCCGCACCGAGCGCGTCGAATCCCACAAGGGACAGGTCTCCTTCCCCGGCGGGGCCTGCGACCAGGGCGAGACCACACCCGAGCAGACCGCCCTGCGGGAGGCGCACGAGGAGATCGGCGTCGCCCCGCAGGATGTGCGCGTGCTCGGCCAGTTGAACAACATGATCACCATTACCCACTTTCGGGTCACGCCCGTGGTGGGAATCATTCCCTGGCCGTACGTCTTTCGCGTGGAAAATGCCGAGGTGGCGCGCGTGTTCACCATCCCCTTGCACTGGCTGGCAGAGTCACGCAACCGCTGGGAGTTCCCCTTCCCCGACCGAAAGCGCGCGTTGATCGCCTATCATCCCTATGACGGGGAACTGTTGTGGGGCGCCACTGCGCGCATGACGGTGGACTTTGTGAATCTGCTGGGGTATTGAGCCGGCAGCGGAGCACAACTCCGCTGGGAATTATGGAATTAAAAAAACAGCGGCCATCTGGCCGCTGTTTTTGTGGGCATACCAAAGAGGATTACTCCTCTTCTTCTTCCTTCTTGCCCTTCTCGACAACTTCTGGCTCGACGGCTTCGCCGGCGCCGGCCACAGGAGCGGCTTCCTCGTCCTTGGCGTAAGTGGCCACGACGATCATCTCATCGGGATCGTCCAGGAAACGGACATTCTCCATGGTGGGGATGTCGCGCACATGGATCGCATCGCCAACCACCTTGAGGGCGCCCAGGTCGACAATGATGCGCTCGGGCAGGTCGGTCGGGAGACATTCCACCTCGAACGAGGTCAGATGATTGACCAGCACCGCGTTGAAATCCTTGACCGCCAGGGACAGGCCGGTGAACTCGACGCGCACCTCGGTGCGGATGTTCTCGTTCAGGTTCACAGCCAGGAAGTCCACGTGCAGCAGGCTGTTCTTGATGTAGTTGCGCTGTTTCTCGCGCACCAGCACGGGATATTCCGTGCCATCGACGTCGATCATGATCAGGCTGGAGGAGGTCAGCTTGGCGAGCGCGCGCGATGAAGTGTGCGCGTCCATCATGATGCTGATCGGTTCCACGTGACGGCCGTAGATCACAGCCGGAAGCTGCCCGGCGCGGCGCAGGGCCTTGACCTGCTTGCCGATCACATCACGTTTGGTTGCCTTGAGGGTTACACGTTCCATTGTATCTCCTTGAGCGCCTCTCCCCTTTCCTTGAAGGGTACCTTCGCTCGCTAGAATAGATTTTCACCGGCCCACGGCCGGGGAATTCACGATTTTTTGCCGAACAGGGCGCGGGTCAACAGGAACATCAGTCCCGCAAACAGACCGCCGACCAGCCCGGCCAGGACGGCTCCGCGGGTATCGACCACGGTCTTGACATCGCCATCCACGTGCCGCGCCAGCAGAACCAGCGTCTCGATCCGTTCGCCGCGCACCTCGCGGCCTGCCACCAGGCCCGCATAGGTGTTCCCCAGTTCAGCCTTGTCCGCCACCACCGCCCCCGCATACCCGTTCAATTGAACGGTCTGCGCGCGGATGGCGCCGGCGCCGCTGTTCTGCATCCTAACCTCATGGGCTTCCACCAGCACCAGTGCGGATTCGTGCGCCGTGATCTGCTGGGCGGTCGCCTCCAATGCGGCGGACTGGTGAAGCTCCACCTCTTCCGCTTCGATGACCTGGGCCGAACTCTGGTGCATGCGCACCAATTCGGCCTGGACCGTCTCCGCATCCACCTGCGACAGGTTGGCCACTTGCGGCTGGTCGTTCTCAACTTCGGGGGCGGTCTGGTCAGGCGTCATGGGGCATTACTCCAAGCACAGGCATGAAAGACGCCTCCCTGTCGAGCGGCGGAGGCGCAAAAGAACAGCGGACTGGATTTTAGCCGCGCGGGAGGTTTTCGTCAAGAAAAAAACACGGCACGGTATAATCAGCGCCATCGGGGCTCCGCTACAATGAATCCAGCGGAATACGAGGTTGATTGCAAATATACAATGAGCATTCTACAAGAAATGTTATAATTTTGCTCGTCATACACCATATTTAATTTTTCAGAATCTTTGATAATTAAGAATTTCAATAAACTAATTTATTGCGTGGTCGGTTTACACAAACCTTTTTCAATTGAATTCCTAGCCACCCAATGCGAAGCAGGGCATTCAAGGTCGCTTTCCCCTCAAATTTTGCGCATCTTAGTTTCCTGGCAATTACAATAAAGATGGCAACTCAGCCTACTCAATCACGAAGTATCATTGAAACCGAATCTGCCGATAGCTTGTAGAATTCTCAAAAACATAGGAAAGGTAAAACGATGATAATTTGGGGTTCAAAGGGTAGAGCAATTGAGGTTGAAAGAGGGAAATTCTATTGTCCAAAATGTCAATCTCATCGATCATACAGTTACAAAGAGATTGGAAAATATTTCACACTGTATTTTATTCCTCTTTTTAAAACCGCGACGATTGGAACATATGTCGAATGTCAAACTTGCTTTGCGATATTCGATAAAGAGGTTCTTAACTACGACCCCACCCCACCGAAAGAAATTCAAGAAATCATTCAAGCAATAAATGAAACAACCGAAGCTGGCGCGCCACTTCAAACAATATATGAATTTTTGAAACAACAAGATGTTGATAAAAATACAGCCGAAAAACTAATTGCGCTAGCATTAAAGGGTAAACTAAAGGTATGCAAACCATGTATGTTAACCTTTTCAACTAATCTAAACTTTTGCTCAAAATGTGGAAGCAAGTTGACAGAAGTTGAATAAAAACAAGGTGGATCGCAATGGATTATTTTGTTTGTCCAAATTGCAATACAAGAATACTGTCGAATATAGCTTTTTGCCCAAAATGTGGCCAGAAAATAGATATAAAACTTCCACATGAAATCTACTCAAAAGATTTATATCGCATCCTTCAGGTTACAGAGGAAGCTGAACCTGAGGTTCTTGAAGCGGCATATAAGAAACTTGCTATAAAATACCATCCTGACGCAAATAAATCACAGGATGCAACTCAGCGCATGCAAGATTTGAACGAGGCGTACCAAGTTCTTCGCGACTCTACTCGCCGCAAAAATTATGATCAGTATAGAAGAAAAGAAAAAACATCAGTTAATACAAATAGAAATCAAGTCAGTGGAGTAAATCAAGAAAAAGATCATGTTCAACCACAACAAATAACTAGACATGCCAATCCCTCAATATTTGGAATAATGTTGATTCTTGGAATGGTATTATTTGTTCTGTTCGTGCTAGGCAATATTCAGAACCCACTCTCAAACTCCTTTCCTGCTACATCATCTCCAGTTGTGAAATCCACCGCAACAAAGATTCCCACTAAGGTAACATTAGTTCAAAACGCACCACAAGCTACTAAAGCAGAAAGTTGTATCAAATGGAACAATTTAAGTAATCGTTACAAAGGACAAAGGATCTGTGTTTATGGAACCATTTTGTCACAGAAAGAAATCACATCCTTTGATTCCAAAGATTTCTCAAATTGGGTTCTAATTCGTTTTGATGAAAACCCTGCTACATTCTATATAATCTCAGATTACAAATTCAATATTAAATCTGGGGATTGCATTAAGGTGGAGGAAATCCTGCAATATGACAGCAATGGAATTCCATTTATGAAAGTTTCGGATATAGCTAAATGCCTAAATAACATCATGCAATAGACCAAGACGCCTCTATTTCTTAATAAACAAGAAAGCACCAATACTAAAGAACTATTCCTCTTTCCGCTCCCGCTGGATTTGTAATCCAGCGGAGGCAGCCACACATCCTCCAATAGGACCAACCATGAAACGTTACCTCCTCTTTACCGTGTTCGTCTCGGGTATGACCACCATGGCCGCAGAGATGGCCGCCTCGCGCCTGATCGGCAACGTCTTCGGGACGAGCAATCTCGTGTGGGCCAGCATCATCGGGCTGATCCTCATCTATCTCACGCTGGGGTATTTCCTGGGCGGGCGCTGGGCGGATGCCAACCCCACCGCGCGCGCGCTGTATCGTGTGCTGGCCTGGGCCGCCTTCACAGTGGGGCTGGTGCCCTATTTGGCGGGACCCGTCCTCAGGTCCGCGGCGACGGCTTTCGAGGGGCTGCAAGTCACGGTGCTGGCGGGGTCCTTCGTCGCCGTGCTGGTGCTGTTCGTGGTGCCCATCACCCTGCTCGGCACCATCTCGCCCTTCGCCATCCGCCTGAGCATGGAGGATACGGCCAGCTCCGGGCGCATGTCGGGCACGATCTATTCGATCTCCACGCTGGGATCGTTCATCGGCACCTTCCTGCCTGCGCTGGTGACCATCCCCGCCATCGGGACAAAGAACACCTTCCTGGTCTTCAGCCTGTTCCTGCTGTGCGTGGCATTGGCCGGGCTGGGAAAATTTGCCAGCCGCCGCGAGATGCTGATCCACCTGTGGATGCCCGCCGTGCTGGCGGTCGCCGCGCTGCTCTCCGCCAACCAGGCCATCAAAGCCAACACGGGACAGGTCTACGAAACCGAGTCAGCCTACAACTACATTCAGGTGCAGGAGCTTAACGGTTTCACCGTGCTGCGTCTCAATGAGGGACAGGGCATCCACTCGATGTATCACCCCGACACGCTGAATTATGGCGGGCCGTGGGAGCAGTTCCTGGTGGGACCGTATTTCAATGCGGGCAAGCGTCCGGCGGACGTCCAGCGCATGGCCATCGTCGGGCTGGCGGCGGGTACGGCCGCGCGTCAGGCCACGGCGGTGTATAACGGCATCCCGATCGACGGCTTCGAGATCGACCCCAAGATCGTGGAGGTGGGACGCGAGTACTTCCACATGGACATGCCCAACCTGACCGTACACGTCGAGGACGGCCGCCTCGGCCTCGAACAAAGCGAATTCAAATACGACATCATCGGCGTGGATGCGTACCGCCCGCCCTACATCCCGCCGCACATGACCACGCGCGAATTCTTCGCCATCTGCGCCGCCCGCCTGACCGAGGACGGGGTGCTGACCATCAACTCGGCCAGCGTGCCTGGCGACCGCCGCCTGATCGATGGGCTGGCCACGACGATGGCGACCGTCTTCCCCTCGGTGCATATCATGGACATCCCCGGCACGCTGAACACGATGATCTTCGCCACCAAACAGCCCACCCGCCCCGAGGATTTCGCCGCCAACCTGGTCGCGCTGGCGCAGGACCCGAACACGCATCCGCTGCTACTGACGGCCATGCAAACCACCTTCTCCAGCCTGCAGCCCGGCTACGAGACCACCACCGTCTTCACCGACGACCTGGCCCCCATCGAGTGGATCGTCAACGACATGGTCATCCGCTTTGTGGTGGGCGGGGAAGTGGAAATCCTACAGTAGCTTTTCGTTGAACGTTAAACGTTCAACGCTTGGAGCAAACATGAAATTGCATTATTCAACCCCCCTCTCCTGGCTCGTCACCCTGCTCACCCCGCTCTTCCTGATCGGACTGGCCATGCGCATCATGCTGGCGCCGTGGTTCCTGACCGTCGAGTACAACATGCCCTATTTCCCCGCGGATACGTATGGCTTCACGAAGGAGGACCGTCTGCGCTGGGCACCCTACGCGGTGACGTACCTGACCAACGGCGCGGACATTTCCTACCTCGGCGACCTGACCTTCGAGGACGGAACGCCGCTCTACAACGAACGCGAACTCAGCCACATGCGCGACGTCAAGCTCGTGACTCAGGGCGGATTGCGCGCCTGGTACGTGTCCCTGATTCTGCTGGCCCTGCTCGGGCTGTGGGCCTGGCGCGGGGACTGGATGCGGGAATTCCTCCAGGGCTTGCGGCGCGGCGGCTGGCTGGTCATCATCCTGGCGGCGGGGCTGGGCGGATTCGCCGCGGTCGCGTTTTGGCAATTCTTCACCTTCTTCCACAGCCTGTTCTTCGAGGGCGACTCGTGGCTCTTCCTTTTCTCCGATACCCTGATCCGCCTGTTCCCGATGCAGTTCTGGCAGGACGTGTTCATCTGGGTCGGCGCGATCGTGCTGGGTGGCGCGCTGGCGCTGGCGTTTGCCCTGAAACCGAAGGCAAATTAACGGGTTGTAGTATGGGGACGGGAGAGGCAAACTTCCGAAGTCCTATTCTGTGGGCGCCTGTTTCATGATGTATAATTTCGCTTGAGGAGCAGAGGATGTCTTTAACCTTATCTTTGGAGAATCGCGTGGCGCTCGTCACGGGCGGGTCGCGTGGAATTGGAAAGGCCGTCGCGCTCGAACTGGCGGCGCGTGGCGCGGCAGTCGTCGTGAATTACCACAAGTCGCCCGAAGCCGCCGGGGAAGTGGTTCAGCAAATCCAGGCCGTGGGCGGGAAAGCCGCCGCCTTCCAGGCCGACGTGTCCGATACCAAGCAGGCCGAAGCGCTGGTCAAGTTTGCCGTGGAGACCTTCGGCGACCTGAGCATCCTGGTCAACAACGCAGGCATCACCCGCGACCAGCTCATCATGATGATGCCCGAATCCGACTGGGACGCCGTGATCGACACCAATTTAAAGAGTACCTTCAACTGCTCCAAGGCCGCGGTCAAGCACATGATGCGCAAACGCTACGGGCGCATCGTCAGCATCGCCTCGGTGGCCGGGCAGATGGGCAACCCGGGCCAGACCAATTATTCCGCTTCGAAGGCGGGGCAGATCGGCTTCACCAAGGCGCTTGCGCGCGAGGTGGCCGCCCGCAATGTCACGGTCAACGCCGTGGCGCCCGGCTTCGTGGATACCGAAATCCTGGATGCCATGTCACCCGAAACGCTTGCAGCCGCCCTCAAACTCGTCCCGCTGGGACGCAAGGGTCAACCCGAAGAAATCGCCCATGCCGTCGCTTTTCTCGCCTCAGACCAGGCCGCCTACATCACGGGCCAGGTGCTGGGCGTGGACGGCGGCATGGCCATGATGTAAGGAGAAACCATGTCTGAATACAACAATACTCCGGGCAAAACCACCGTTTCCCCCGATGTGCTCGTCACCATCGCGCGCCTGGCCGCCCTGGGTGTGCCGGGCGTCAGCCACCTGGCGAACGTCACGGGCGGCGTGAACCGCCTCCTGCGGCGCGGCGCGCACGAAGGCGTGCGCATCGAAGTGGAAAACAACACCGTCTATGCGGACCTGTTCCTGGTGCTCAAGCAGGACGTCAATATCCGCGAAGTCAGCCGCAACGTGCAGCACCAGGTCTCCCGCGCCATCCAGGAAATGGTTGGCATGGAAATCGGCCACGTGGACATTCACATCGAAGACATAGATTACGAGGAAGTCACCGAGGCCTAACTGTATGAAGTCCCGCACCAGGGCGCGCAGCCTCGCCCTGCAAGTACTTTACGAAGTTGATATAGCCCAGCACTCCGCCGCCGACGTGTACAAATTGCGGCTGGAGGATACCCCGCTGACCGATGAACTGGCCGAATTCGCCCGCCGGATCATCTTCGGCGTGCTTCCCAATGCCCAATCCCTCGACCACGCCATCGAAAAATACGCGCCCGAATGGCCCTTCGACCAGATCGCAGCGATAGACCGCAACATACTGCGCATGGCCTGCTGGGAATTTGCCGTGTACCGCGAGACGCCCGTCAAGGTGGCCATCAATGAGGCGGTCGAGCTTGCCAAAATCTACGGCTCCGACTCCACCGCGCGCTTCGTCAACGGGGTGCTTGGATCGCTGGCCGAACACCAGCATGACCTGATCCAGCAGCTCAAACCAATCTCTGTATCCTAAACATGGAAATCCTCGGCATCGGCCCCCAAGAACTGATTGTCATCCTCATTATTGCCCTGATCGTGCTGGGGCCCAAGGATATGCAAAAAGCCGGCAAGACCATCGGCAAATGGCTCAACGATCTGGTTCATTCGGATGGCTGGAAACTCTTCCAGACGACTTCGCGCGAGATCCGCAACCTGCCCACCAACCTGATGCGCGAGGCCAACCTGGAGGAGTTCAAGGATCTGGACCGTGCGGTGCGCGACCAGGTCAAGCCGGCCTTCGACTCGAAACCGTACACCATCGGGACGCCCGCCAGGCCCCCGGCCGCGGACCCGGCTCCCAAAACGGAATCAGACCCCGGGTCCACGCCCCCCACCCCACCCAGCGGGCAGGAACCGAATGCGTAGATTTTTCAGCGGCTTGTGGCGGGTCATCACCTTTCCATTCTGGTTGATCTTCACCATCCTGGCCTTCCCGTTTCGGTTGATCGGGCGCTTTGTGCGCTTCCTGAACACCGAACCCGAGGAACACCCGCTCGGGGATGTGGTTGCGGGCATCGTCACAGACAAGACCGTGCGCGAGTTCCTGTGGAACGAGATCGAGTCCCTGCGCAAACACCTGTTGCGGGCGGTGCTGGTGGTTTTGGTGGCGGTCGGCATCACCTTCGCCTACACCGTGCCCGTCATGGAATTCCTGACCGTCCCGATCGGCGGGCTGCAAAACCTGCAAGCCATCCAGGTCACCGAGGAGGTGGGCGTCTTCATGAAGATCGCCCTCAGTCTCGGCATCACTACTGCCTTTCCCTATATCGTTTTCGAAATCTGGTGGTTTGCCGCTCCCGGGCTGCGGTCGCGCGAAAAAAAATACGGCCTGTTTGCCATTCCATTTGCCACGCTCCTATTCGTCAGCGGGATGGCTTTCGCCTACTTCCTGATGCTTCCCACCGCGCTACCTGTCCTGGGTGGCTTTACAAAAATCTCCCAGCAGTGGACCGCGATGGAGTATTTCAACTTCGTCAACGGCCTGATCTTCTGGATGGGAATTTCCTTCGAGTTCCCGCTCATCGTTTATGTGCTGACCGCCATGGGCATCATCAAGCCAAGGGTGCTGGCCCAGCATTGGCGCATCGCCGTGATCATCATCGCGGTGCTGGCCGCGGCCATTACCCCCACGGTCGATCCGCTCAGCATGGGGTTGGTCATGGTTCCGCTGACCCTGCTCTACTTCATCAGTATCGGGTTGAGTTTCCTGGCATATGCCGGGCGCAGGAGAGCCGCAATAGAGGCTGAGGAGAGAATATGAAAAAAGCCCTTTACTCCCTATTATCCATCCTGAGTGTGCTGGCGCTGGCTTCCCAGGCCTGCACGATCTCCCTGTTCAAACTTCCGACCTCTCCGACGGCCGCCCCGTCCACGCCCATCCATAGCGGCCCCACCGTGGTGCCCCAACCCAAGGCGCAGACCACCTTCACGGTCACCCTGCCCGAGCCGCTGGTTGGCGGGGAAACCCTGATCCTCTCGGTGCTCGATGAGGTGACCGGGCTGCAATACAACCCCGTCTCCTATCCCATGCAGGCTGTCGACGGGCTGACCTACAACGCCGTCCTGCCGCTGACCCTGAATGCGGTGGTCAAGTATCGCTACATTCGGCGCGGCGCGGCGCAGGTGGCCGAGGATGCGAGCCTGGGATTCCCCGTCCGCTACCGCCTGTATTACGTCAGCACCCAGGGCGAGGTGCGTGACACGCTCAGCGACTGGTCCGACAAATCCTACGCCCGCGAGTTGGGCAGCGTGCAGGGACGCGCCTTCAACGCCGATACCGGCGCGCCGATCCCGAACCTGCTGATCAGCGCCAACGGCGTCCAATATTTGACCGACTCAGCCGGCCGCTTCGACTTGCAGGGTCTGCCCGCCGGGACTCACAACCTGGTGGCCTATGCCCTGGACGGCATGTACCAGACCTTCCAGCAGGGAGCTACAATCGGTCCCAACCAGATCACCAGCGTGGAATTGCGCCTGCGCCCTGCGCCGATGGTCAACGTGACCTTCTCGGCCAGCGTGCCCGCCACCACGGTCACGGGCGCGCCCGTCCGCCTGGCGGGGAACCTGCTGCAACTCGGCAACACCTTCGGCGACCTGCAGGGCGGCATGAACACCATCGCAGACCGCATGCCCCTGCTGGCTTTTGGCGCGGACGGACGCTACAGCACCACGCTCAGCCTGCCCGTCGGGGCCTACATCCAATACAAATACACGCTCGGCGACGGCTTCTGGAATTCGGAACACGACGGCCAGGATGAATTCACCCTGCGCGAATTCGTGGTGCCCGATCACGACGTGACCATGCAAGACGCGGTCGTCACCTGGCAGGCGGGCAAGTCCGCGCCGATCACGTTCGAGGTCACCGCGCCCGCCAGCACACCCGCAGGCGACATCCTCTACCTTCAGATCAACCCCTACACGTGGACAGAGCCCCTGCCCATGTGGCCGCTCGGCAACAACAGGTGGACATACAAGCTCTACGGTCCGCTCAACATGCTCGGCTCGTTCAGCTATCGCTTCTGCCGCAACGCCCAATGCGGCAGCGCAGATGACGTCGCCACCATCGGCAGCGCCGCCCCAGGCCGCCAGGCCATCACCAACCTCTCCTCGCAGGATCTGCAGGATGTTGTCTCGGCCTGGAATTGGTACGAGAACGTCGAGCCGACCACCCTGGTGGGCGCCGCCATCACACCGCGCGCCCAGGGCTTTACGGCAGGCGTCGAACTCCAGGCAGATTATCAGCCCAACTGGTCGTTTTACACACCACAGGCGCTGGCCAATATCCAGGCTTTGGGAGCGAATCAAATTGTGCTGACCCCCACCTGGAGCTACGGTTCGGTCAACCCGCTGACCTTCGGGCCCGTGCCCGGACGGGATGCGTTGTGGAGCGACCTGGCCGTCACGGTCAACCAGACGCACGCCTTGGGCATGAACGTATCCATTTTCCCCGCCCCGCATTTCAATGGCACCGCCGCTGATTTCTGGAGGGCGGCGCCGCGCGACGCCGCCTGGTGGCAGAACTGGTTCGATCACTACCGCGCCTTCGCCGTCCACTACGCGGATCTCGCCGCCCAGACCGGCGCGCAGACCCTCATCCTGGGCGGGGATTGGCTTGCGCCCGCCCTGCCCAACGGGACTCTGCCCGACGGTTCCCCCTCGGGTGCGCCCGCCGATCTCGATGTGCGCTGGAAGGCCATCATCACCGAGGTGCGCGCCCATTTCAGCGGAAAAGTGCTGTGGGCCCTGCCTTTCACCGAGGCCAGCCTGCAAGCCCCGCTGACCTTCCTCCAGGATACGGACGGCATCTACCTGCTCTGGTCCGCCGCGCTGACGGGACAGGCGAACGCCTCGAAGGCCGACCTGGCCAACGAAGCGGGCCGCCTGCTGGACAACGAAGTGGCCGCCCTGCCCGCCCTGATCAACAAGCCGATCATCCTGGCGGTGGCCTATCCCTCCGCCACGGGCGCGGCCACGGGCTGCATCTCCAACGGCGCGGGCGCCTGCCTCGACTGGCCCGCCCTCAATCGCCCCAACCCTGATTCCAGCGCTGTGGGCCTGAACCTGCAAATCCAGGCCGACTTGTACGAGGCCGTGCTGACCGCCGTCAACGGCCGCGCTTGGATCAGCGGCGTGGTCAGCCGTGGATACTACCCGCCCGTCGCGCTGCGCGACAAATCCGCTTCGGTGCATGGCAAGCCCGCCGCCGACATCCTGTGGTACTGGTTCCCGCGTTTGACGGGAGTGGTACGGTAAAAGAAACCGTGAATTCAAAGGCCGAGCCCGAGCGCCCGGCCTTTTCTGCACTCTGGCAGGCCTCTTCCCATGCAGAACCTTGTCCCCCGCTGGAAAAAAGAATGGAATATTGCCGTAGTGCTTGTTCTTGGTCTGCGGGCCTTGTATGCAGCCATTGGCATCCTCATCCTGCAACAGGGCGGACCCGCGCCGCTTGGTGAAACCACCTACGCCCTGATCTCGCCCTACCTGCACACAGATTGGTTCTCACGCTGGTTCATCAACCCCTGGTTTCAGTGGGATACGCTCTCGTACATGGAAGTTTCCATTTTGGGGTACAACAACCACAGCAGTTCGATTGCCTACATGCCGCTCTATCCCCTTCTGATGCGACTGTTGGCCCCGCTGGTGGGAAATAATCACCTCGCTTCCGCCCTATTGATCTCAAGCCTATCATCCATCGCTGCATTCATCCTGCTTTATGAGCTCATGCAGGATATGTACGATCCAAAACTCGCCCTGCGGGTGGTGTTGGCCTTCAGCGTTTTCCCGACAACTTTTTTCATGCTGGCCGGATATACCGAGGCCCTGTTCCTGGCCCTCGTGCTGGGAGCCTGGCTGGCGGCCCGCCGTCGACGCTGGGGCTGGGCGGCCCTGTTGGCCGGGCTTGCCACCTTGACCCGCTTGCAGGGTGCCATCCTGACCCCCATCCTGCTCTGGATGATGTTCAGGAGCCTGATCCCGCAGCTTGAGCGAGGGCCGCTTCAACAGGTTAAGCAGGCGCTTGGCAACCTGCCGCTGCTCAAAGCATTGCGCCCAGAATGGTTCTTCCTCGCCGCCATCCCTGTCCTGACCATGCTCGGCCACCAGGCCTGGCTGAGACTCTCCGGGCTGGGCAACATCACCGCCGCGCTGGATCAGTACTGGCGCATCACAACCGTCGCACCTTGGACAGGTTTTTATCTTTTCCTCCTGCGCCTGTTCAGCATCGAATACATCTATATGGATTGGATCGACCTGTTCCTGTTCATTTTCATCCTGCTGATCGGCCTCGCCGGCCTGCGAGACCTTCCCATCGAGTTCTCGCTCTATATCTGGCTGACCCTGGCCGTATTATTCATGCGCGGCACTCCGCCGCACCTGCTTGCCAGTTACAGTCGTTATTTTCTGGCCTTGTTCCCCATCTTCATTCTGCCCGCGGGTATGAAAATGAAAAACGTCCAGGTCATGGCAGCATCCATTTCCCTTTGCCTGCAAATGCTGCTGGCCTGGGTTTTTCTGCTCGGCAGTTGGGTGGCCTGAGCCAATCTCACAGCGTAGAAACCGTTCCAGGCGGCAACTCGCTCCACTCGCTTCTGTTTTGCGAATCACATTCGGGGAATCGTTTTTTCGCACACCCGCTCCCACTTTGCATACTGGAAGGGCAAAAAACACCGTAATATGACCTTGTTCGGTATAATCGCGCAATTCCAACGCCATTGGAGGACAGTTTTTATGAAGAAGATAGGTACTTTTCTCATGCGAGGATTGATCTTGCTGGTCATCCTCGCGCTTTTGCTCGGTGCGGGCGGTGCGTTTTATTTCAAATCGTACCTGCCCAACACGGTGGCAAAGCAATCGTTCCCGCAGACCGAAGGCGAGATGCAGGTCAGCGGGCTGGACGCACGCGTGGACGTATATCGCGATTCGATGGGCATCCCGCACATCTATGCCAGCAGCGTGCATGATCTGTTCTTTGCGCAGGGCTACGTCCACGCACAGGATCGCTTCTGGCAAATGGACGCCTGGCGGCACATCGGCTCGGGCACGCTCTCGGAGATGTTCGGTTCCGCGCAAGTGGAAACCGACACCTTCCTGCGCACGCTCGGCTGGCGCGTGACCGCCGAAGCGGAGTTGAAGCAACTCTCGCCTGATTCGCTTGCCATCCTGGAAGCCTACACGGACGGGGTCAACGCCTATCTCAAGGATCACAGCGGCACCGCCCTCAGCCTGGAGTATGCCGTGCTCGGCCTGCTCAGTCCCGATTACAAGCTCAAAGCGTGGACGCCCGTCAACACACTGACTTGGGGCAAGGCCATGGCCTGGGATTTGCGCGGCAACATGGATGACGAGATCGCGCGCGCCGTGCTGCTCAAAACGCTGACGCCCGAACAGGTGGATATGCTTTACCCGTCCTATCCTGAGGATCATCCCGTTATCGTCAATAAGATCGGTGGAGACTTGTCAAAGGTCACAGGTCAAAGGTCACAGATCGACCACGACCCTGACCTTCGACTTTCGACCTTTGACTTTACTTCCCTCGCCGACCGCATCGCCCTGCTTGACCCGCTGCTCGGCGAACTGAGCGACGGCATCGGCTCGAACTCGTGGGCCGTCTCGGGCCAATTGACCGACACGGGCATGCCCATCCTCGCCAACGACCCGCATCTCGGCATCCAAATGCCGTCGATCTGGTACCAGGTGGACATGCACTGTATGCCCAAGAGCGACGCCTGCCCGTTCGAGATGGCGGGCTTCTCGTTCGCGGGCGTGCCTGGCGTGGTCATCGGCCACAATGACCGCATCGCCTGGGGCTTCACCAACACAGGCCCCGACGTGATGGACTTGTTCATCGAAAAGGTCAACCCCGAAAACCCGAACCAGTACGAGGTCAACGGCGAGTGGGTGGACTTCGAGACCCGCCAGGAAACCATCGACATCGTCGGCGGCGAGCCTGTGGAATTGACCGTGCGCCTCACCCGTCACGGCCCCGTCATCTCGGACGCCTACGGCCCGCTCAAGGATCAGGGCGATCCGAAGGATACCGAGTTCGTCCCGTTCAAGGAACGCGCAGGCATCGACCTGCCGCAGCAATACGTTGTCGCGCTGGCATGGACGGCACTGACTCCCTCCACGCCCTTCGAGGCCATCTGGGGTTTTGACAAGGCCCAGAACTGGGATGAGTTCCGCGCCGCCGCCAGCAACTTCCACGTGCCCGCGCAGAACCTGATCTACGCCGACGTGGACGGCAACATCGGCTACCAGATGCCAGGCGACATCCCGATCCGCAGGAACGGCGACGGGCGCTTCCCCGTGCCTGGCTGGACAGACGAATATGAGTGGACGGGTTACATTCCCTTCGAGGAACAGCCCTACACGCTCAACCCCGCCGAGGGCTACATCGTCACCGCCAACAACCAGGTTCCCCCGCGCGACTATCCCTACCTCGTCACCGCCGATTGGGATTATGGTTTCCGCGCGAACCGCATCGTCGAGATGATCCAAAACGCGTCAGGCAAGATCGACATCGCCTACATCCAGAAGATGCACGCCGACGCCTACGATGCCAGCGCCGCGGCCCTCGTGCCTGCGCTGATGCAAGTCCCACTCGACGACGCCCATGTGGATAAAGTCCGCGCCCTGTTCGAGGGCTGGGACTTCCAGGACACGGCGGATTCCGCGCCTGCGGCGTTGTACGCCTCCTTCTGGAGTCACCTGCTGGCCGACACCTTCAACGATGACCTGCCCGAACGCTACTGGCCCGAGGGCGGCGATCAGTACTTCGAGGTAGCCCGTCATATCGTGGAGGATAACACCAATGCCTGGTGGGACGATCAGTCCACGCCACAAGTCGAGACCCGCGACGATATCTTCGCCAAAGCCATCGCCGAGGCCGTGACCGAAATGGAAAAGACCCTCGGCAAGGATACCTCCAAATGGAAGTGGGGCGACCTGCACACCGCTACCTTCGAAAACGGCACACTCGGCAAATCGGGCGTCAGCCTGATCGAGGATTTGTTCAACCGCGGCCCCTTCCCCACGGGCGGAGGCAAATCCATCGTCAACGCCACGGGCTGGAGCACCATCGACGGCTACTTTGTGGACTGGCTCCCGTCCATGCGCATGATCGTGGATTTGGGCAACCTGAACAACTCCCTCACCGTCCACACCACGGGACAGTCGGGCCACGCCTATCACCCGCACTACGCGGACATGGCTCCGCTGTGGGCCGATGTGCAATACTACCCGATGTGGTGGGATCAACCATCCGCCATCAACGACGCTGAAGGACATCTGGTGCTGAAACCATAAACCTTCATTCGCGCCGAGCGGAGCGAGGAAGCGCCTTTCTTCCGAGTGAAGTCGAAGCGCTGTACTTGGAATGAAAAAGACCCTGGAGGCTTTGAAACCTTCAGGGTCTTTCGATTTGAATCGGCGCACGGCCGATGAGGTCAGCCCCCTCAGACACTGCCCGAACACGAGGAAGACGGGATCGTGTTCAGCGAAAACGCGCTTCCGCCTTCCGCAGGCTTGGAGGCGAAAGTGGACATCTTCTTCTTAACCTGTCCGCTTCCGCATTGCGGGCAGACCACTTCGTTGATCTTGCTGATGCTGACCAATTCCTCGAAGGCCCGTCCACACTTGTTACATGCAAATTCATAAATTGGCATCTTTGACTCCTGATATGAGAATTCCAAGGAATTGGATGTATAAAAGCAGAAAAAGTTGCAACCGGAAAACTTCGGAAATTTGGCTCGATGCTCTCAACCGGGCCTTCCAACCAATTTCTGAAGTTTTATTTCATTGCCGCCACTTTCGCATCCACCACGCCAGAAGGGCAAAGACGGCCACTCCCGCGTAACTTGCCAGCAGATCCACAATGTCCATCGTGCGGCTGTCGAACAGGGACTGACTCCACTCTTCGAGGCCGATCAAAATGGACAGGATCAGGCTCACGGTCCAGAGGGTGCGGGCGGGGTTCACGCTTGGGCGGGAAAGAAACGCCAGGTTCAGCAGCAGGCTCAGAATCCCATACAGGATGAAATGTCCCAGCTTGTCGCCGTTGGGGAAATCATACAATCCACTGATCATGCCAGGCAGCAGGCCCGTGTCTGCCAGGACGATCACCGTCACGATAAAGATCGAAAATCCGATGGCCAGCCATTTCATCATAAAAAAAGACGCCCTCGCGGGCGTCTCCTCATTCTACTTGGCAGTTTCCGCTTTGGGTTGTTTGGCCTCGCGGCGCGCCTTCAGCCACTCGTAGCCCATCGGCAGCACCGAGACTAAAATGATGGCAACGATCACCAGCTCAAAGTTATCCCTTACAAACGGAATGTTTCCAAAAAAATAACCCGTGAATGTGAAGAGCGCCACCCAGAAGATGCCGCCCACAAAATTATAGGTGATGAAATAACCGTAAGACATCTTGCCAATGCCCGCCACGAAGGGCACGAACGTGCGCACGATGGGCACAAACCGCGCCAGGAAAATCGACTTGCCGCCGTGCTTCTCGAAGAAGGCGTGCGTCTTGTCGAAATATTCCTTCTTGATCCATTTGATGTTATAGGCGCGCTCGCCCAAATAATGCCCGATGGAATAATTGACGGTATCGCCGAGAACGGCCGCAACCATCAACAAACCTGCAACCAGCCATATATTCAGCGACCCCAGGGCGGCGAAGGTGCCCGCCGCGAACAACAGCGAGTCGCCAGGCAGGAAGGGCGTCACCACAAAGCCGGTTTCCATGAAGATGACGCCAAACAGGATGGCATACGTCCAAACGCCATACTGGCTGATGATTTGGCTCAGATATACGTCAAGATGTAAAAACAGGTCGATCAGAAATTTAATGGTTTCCATTTCACTCTCACTTGGTAGGTTAACAGGCCGCCATTATACCTTGCTTTGCCGCCTGATTTCGATGCGGCTCAGCCAGTCCCCCGCACCCAAAAAGACCAGGCTGCCAAGGGTAGCGGGGCCTGCGTCCAACTCGCCAATCGGCAAAAATGTCCAGCCCAGCCAGGTCGCCAGGAAATGTCCCGCCGCGAATCCCGCCCAGGACAGCCCAAGATACAGCGCCAGCCGCCAGAAACCGCCGTCCCGCACCAGGTGATACAACGCGCCATACAAACTTGCGATGAGCAAACCGAGGATCAGGGCTGGAAGGTACATGCTTGCTCCTTATTGGATGATTCCGCCGCCGAGCACTTCATCTTCGACGTAGAAGACGGCCGCCTGTCCCGCCGTCACATCCCGCGCGGGAAGATCGAACTGGACTTGGGCCTGCTCCCCGTTTAAAGGCGTGACCCAGGCCCAGGCCGGCCGCGCCGTGTAGCGGATCTTGACTTGCGCGCGGAACGGTTCCGCTGGCGCCGCGCCGCTGATCCAGTTGACATCCTTTGCGGTCAACGCGCTGGAACCAAGTTCGTCCGCTGTGCCTACAACCAACGTATTGCGGGTTGCGTGTTTCGTAATGACGAATAAAGGCACAGGCGAGGCGAGGCCGAGTCCCTTGCGCTGGCCGATGGTGTAGTTCGGCAATCCATTGTGATGACCCACGACCCGTCCATCTGTCGTTACGATCTCGCCAGGTTTCAACATCTCCGCCGCGTTACGCTGAAGGAAGTTGCGATAATCCTCGCCCGCCAGGAAACACAGATCCTGCGAGTCGGGGCGTGAGGCTGTCGGCAACCCAAACGACTCAGCGATTTTGCGAATCTCCGTCTTGGGGTACTCCCCCACCGGGAACAACGCGCGCCGCAATTTTTCCTGCGTCAATACGTGCAGCACATACGACTGATCCTTCGAAGGATCCACCGCACGCAATAACGCAATCCTTCCTCTTTCATCGTTCCTGCGCACGTAATGTCCCGTCGCCATGAAGTCCGCCCCCAGCGCCAGCGCGTGATTTAGTAAAAACTCCCAACGAATGGAACGATTGCAAACGAGACAGGGATTCGGCGTCCCACCTGCGGCGTAGCCTTCGAGAAAATATTCCACAACCGTCTTGCGGAAGACATCCTTTGCATCCACCACGTAAAAAGGAATGTCCAGTTTGGCCGCCACGCGCCGCGCCTGCCCCATCGAGTCGGGCGTGCAGCAGCGGTTGGTCTCTTCCTTGCCAGGCTCCGACCACAGGCGCATCATCATGCCCATGACCTCATAGCCCTGCTGTTTGAGCAGGGCCGCGGCAACGGAGGAATCCACTCCTCCCGACATGGCAACGACAACTTTAGGCATGAGATCGTAAAAACGTAAACAAGGAAACAAGTAAAAGCGCGCGTCGAGTCATGTCAACCTGCGCGTTTTTTCAACCAGGGAAGGCAATACTTTTAGAAATGCTTCAACCTGGCCCGGTGTGGAATCTTTTCCCAGGGTCACGCGCAGGGAACCCAGCGCCCAGTCGCGCGAGAAGCCCAGGGAGGTGATGACTTCGCTGGGTTCAGGGTTGCCCGTCTTGCAGGCGGACCCGGACGAGCAGGCGAAGCCCGCCGCATCCAGCAAAGTCAGCAGCAGGTTGCCATCCACATCCTTGAAGACGAAGGAGGCGTGATTGGGCAGGCGCTCGGCGGGATGGCCCGTCAGTTTGGAATCGGTAATCTCTTCGAGCACGCGCCCGATGATGTGATCGCGCAAGGGTTGCAAATGCGATACGCGTGCTTCACGTTCCTCCTTCGCGAGGCGCAGCGCCTCCGCAAAGCCGACGAGGTACGGCACGTTGTGCGTACCCGCGCGCAGGCCGAATTCCTGGCCCCCGCCTGTCAGGTGCGGAATCAGAGGCGTTCCCTTGCGGACGTACAACGCGCCGACACCCTTCGGGCCGTACAGTTTGTGCGCGCCCAGCGAGAGCAAATCCACGCCCAGGGTTTGCACATCCACGTCGAGGTAGACAGCGGCCTGCACTGCATCCGAATGGAAAAGCACGCCATTTTCACGGCAGAGCGCCGCAATCTCTCGGATCGGGTTGACGGTGCCAATCTCGTTGTTGGCATACATGACCGAGACCAGCGCGGTCTTGTCACACAGGGCCTTCTTCACCGCCTCAGGTGTGACCCTGCCGTGCTCATCCACGTCCAGCCACTCGACCTGGAAGCCGTAATATTTTTCGAGTTGTTCGGCGGTCTTGCTGACGGCGTGATGCTCGCTGCGGGAGGTCAGGATCCAGTTGGCGCCCGTCTTCTCGCGCATGGACAGGGCCGCGCCGCGCAGGGCCAGGTTGTCCGCCTCGGAGCCGCAGGAGGTGAAGACGATCTCGTCGGGGCGGCAATTCAGCACAGATGCAAGCGTCTCACGTGCGGAGTCGACCGCAGCCTCGGCAACCTGTCCATAACGGTGAACAGACGAGGGGTTCCCGAACTTGTCGGCAAAGTAGGGGCGCATCACGTCCAGGACACGAGAATCCACAGGAGTGGTGGCGGCATAGTCAAGATAGATCAAATCGGCCATAGTGGGGTGATTATACCCGCTGGAAAATATACCGCACTCGGTCACAAATTGCGCTTTTTTAAAAGGGGAAAGCGCAATTTGTGACCGTGGGTATTATAAAACGACCCCGAGATGACCAATCCCGGGGTCTCAGCTCGGAGGAGCTTTTAAACTAATTGGGGTGGATGATGCTGACCTCGGCATCGGACAGCGCCTCGATCAACACGTCACAGCGCTTGCGGATGACCATACTCTTGCCCGGACGAAGCATGTAATCCTGCGGATTGTTGGCTTCCGTCACCCAGACCAGGCCCTGTTCGCAGGCAACGGTCATGCCAGGATCGATTTTTGTGACATGATGAAAGGCGCGGCGGTGAAGATGGAGATCCAGCTTGGCGTTCTTTTCATGGGTTGTGTTCATGGTGTTTTCCTTTCTTCCTTTGGCCAATAACTACCCCTATTGTTCCCTGAAATCAAAAATAAGTACAGATGCAAAAATATGGAATTGTAACCGTAACAGTTTCTGATACAATGAACTGTACTTATCAAGGATGATGACAACTGTACCCCCATTTCCCAGGAGACGCATGGTCAAACAGAGTTCCACGAGAAAACCCCAGGGCTTTCGCTATGAAGAGATCGCCGACCAGGTCACGCAACTGATCGAGCAGGGCACCTATCGCCCCGGTGACCGCATCCCGTCCGTGCGGCAGATGAGCCTGCAAAAGGAGGTCAGCATCAGTTCCGTGCTGCAAGCCTACCTGCTGCTCGAAAGCCGCGGCGTGATCGAAGCACGGCCCCAGTCGGGATATTACGTCAGCCGGCATGGCAACTTGAACCTGCCTGAACCCGAAGTGTCCTCGCCCAGCCTGGATCCCAGCCGCGTCAACCTGCACGAACTGGTGATGATGGTCATGCGCGATTCCCTCAACCCCGACCTGGCCCAGCTTGGGGCGGCCATGCCCAACCTGGAACTGCTCCCCACCGAGCGGATGAATCGCATCATGGCCCGACTGGCGCGCACAGCCAGCCGCGGCATGCATCGCTACCAGCTCCCGCCAGGGGTCGAGGAACTGCGCGTGCAGATCGCCCAACGGGCGGTCAACTGCGGCTGTCAGTTCTCCCCCAGCGACATCGTGATTACCTCGGGCGGCACCGAAGCCATCGACTTGTGCCTGCACGCCGTCTGCAAGCCCGGCGACATCGTAGCCATCGAGTCGCCCATGTATTTCGGCACCTTGCAGATCATCGAAGTGCAGGGACTGCGGGCGCTGGAGATTCCCACCAACCCGCGCGACGGCATCAGCCTGGGCGCGCTGCAATTCGCCATTGAGCATAACCCGATCAAGGCGGTGGTGACCATCTCCAATTTCAGCAACCCGCACGGGAGCTGCATCCCTGACGAAAAGAAGAAGGATCTGGTCGAACTGCTGGAACGCTACGACATCCCCCTGATCGACAACGATGTCTCGGGTGAGTTGTACTTCACGGAGAAGCGCCCACTTACCACCAAAGCCTACGATAAAAAGGGACTGGTGATGCTGTGCTCCTCCTTCTCGAAGGACATCAGCCCCTCGCTGAGGGTGGGCTGGGTCGCGCCCGGGCGCTACAAGAACGAAGTCGAATGGCTGAAATTCACCCTGAGCGCCGCCACGGCCACGCTCCCACAAATGGCGATTGCCGAGTTCCTCGAAAGCGGCGGCTACGACCATCAACTGCGCCGCATCCGACGGGAATACGCCAACAACGTGGTCATGCTCTCGCAGGCGGTCATGCGCACTTTCCCCGCCGGGACGCGCGTCACCCGTCCCTCGGGCGGATACGTGCTGTGGGTGCAGCTGCCCGAGAACGTCGACTCGCTGGAGTTGTACTCGCTGGCCTTGAAGGGCGGCATCACGCTCACGCCCGGCTACCTGTTCTCGCCCAGCAACCACTTCTACAATTTCATCCGCCTGAACGCCGCCGCCTGGAACCTGTCCATCGAGCGCGCCCTCGAAAGGCTGGGCGGCATGGTGGTGGAGTTGGCGGGGCGCTCGTAATGGGCGCTCCCGTGCTGGTTTCTCTTGATATAATCAAAGCGTCATCATTTGATCCAGGAGATAACATGGCACACAAAATCAAATTCGGTACGGATGGCTGGCGCGGCGTCATCGCCGAGGATTACACCTTCGACAACGTGCGCCGCTGCGCTCAGGGCTTTGCCTCCTACATGCTCTCACAGGGCAAACAGGGACAATGGATTATCGTCGGGCACGACAAGCGCTTCAGCAGTGAACACTTCGCAGCCGCCGTGGCCGAGGTGCTGGCGGGCAACGGCCTCAAGGTCTACCTGACCGACGGCGCCACCCCCACCCCGGTCATTGCCTACGCTGTAGTCGACAAGAAAGCCGCAGGCGCGGTCAACATCACCGCCTCGCACAATCCGCCCACCGACAACGGCTTCAAAGTCCGCAACGATACGGGCGGCGCCATCGACCCCGAGGGCCTGCTCCAGATCGAAAACGGCATCCCTGATGAGATCAAAGACGTCAAGCGCAAAGCCTACAAAGAGGCCGAAGCCGCAGGCGAGATCGTCAAATTCGACGCGGCCACGCCCTACATCGAACACCTGACCCGCGACGGCCTGATCGACCTGCAGCCCATCAAAGATGCCGGCCTGACCGTGATGGTGGATGCCATGTGGGGCAACGGCGCGGGCTGGTTCACCCGTCTGCTGGGCGGCGGCAAGACCAGGATCATCGAAATCCACGACCAGCGCAACCCGTCCTTCCCCGAAATGAAGCGCCCCGAGCCGATCCGCCCCAACATCGACGTGGGCCTCAAGGCCACCGTCGACAACAAAGCCGACGTGCTGCTCATCACCGACGGCGACGCGGACCGCTGCGGCATCGGCGACGAGAACGGCGAGTTCATCAATCAGCTGCGCGTCTTCGGCCTGCTGGCCTATTACATGCTGGAAGTGCGCGGCGAGCGCGGCGACATCGTCAAGACACTCTCGACCACGGGCATGTTGAACAAACTGGGCGAACTCTACGGTGTGCCCGTGCATGAGACAGGTGTGGGCTTCAAGTTCGTGGCCCCCAAGATGACCGAGACGAACGCCCTGATCGGCGGCGAGGAAAGCGGCGGCTACGCCTTCCGCGGCAACGTCCCCGAACGCGACGGCATCCTGGCAGGCCTGTACATGCTCGACTTCATGGTCAAGACCGGCAAGAAGCCGACCGAACTGCTCAAGGATCTGTTTGCCAAGGTCGGCGGCGAATACTTCTACGACCGCATCGACTCGGCCTTCAGCGGCGACCGCTCGGCCCGCGAGCAGATGATCCTCGACGCCAAGCCCGCGACCCTCGGCGGCCTCAAGGTCACCGGTCTCGTCACCGTGGACGGCTTCCAGTTCAAGATGGAAGACGGCGGCTGGATGCTGATCCGCTTCAGCGGCACCGAACCCATCCTGCGCGTCTATTGCGAAACCCGCCACCAGGACAAGGTCCAGGCCATTTTGCAGGACGGCCTGAAGGTGGCTGGGATCAAGTAAATTCCGTGGAAATCGACACCGCCAGAGTCATCTCTGGCGGTGTTTTATTTCCCAATGTCGTTGCGAGGAGCGTTCTGCGCGACGAAGCAACCTCAGTGTAATAAAAACCAATTGCAATTCGTGAGGTTGCTTCGCTCCGTTTTACTTCGCTCGCAACGACATCATGCTGCTCACATATGAAAAAGGCGAATAATATCTCCAAAGATACAAATGACATGCTCCCTGAATATGACTTCTCAGGGAAAAAAGCCGTTCGCGGAAAATATTATCGCGCCCGACAGCAGGGGTACACGATCCGCATTCACAATGAAGATGGCACAATTACGGAACAGCAGATCGGCCCAACCATCACGCTCGATCCTGACGTGTCCCACTATTTTCCTGATTCCGAAAGTGTAAACAACACCCTGCGAGCGTTGATTGCACTGGTCCCGAGCAAACAAATGGGCGAAAAAAAGGCAAAATATAAAGCCAATAAAGCAACAAAAAAGAACACCGCCAGCGAATAACTGGCGGTGTGTCATTCAAGAAATTTCGGAAGTCAGTTTTGATCTCAACAGACTTCCGACATCTGTCCCTCAGCCTCGCCTGCGGCGGACGGACCACAGCGCCCCCGCCAGCGCAGGCAGGAGCATGGCCGTCCCGCCGCAGAGTGGATTGGCGGGCGCTTTCAGGGGCTGGGTGGGGGTGCTCGCATGCGTAGAATCTTGAGAGGATTCGCGCGTCGGGTTTTCACCTGCCGCCTGGGTCATCTCCCTGACCGTCAATGTGACTGGAAGAGGGGAAGGAAACGGAGTTCCAGTAGGAGCCGCAGTTGGCGTTTCGTACGATATCGGCGGAGTGGGTGTCGCCGTCAGAGCCAGGAAATCGTAGCCTGAATCGGTCTTGCGCGCCACATCGGGCACGCCGACGATGATCTCACTCATCAAGTTTTTGGCGACCTGATTGTTGGGATCCAATTCCAGGGCAATCCTCAACTCACTCAACAGGCGCGGCAGGACTCCATCGGGGTCAGTCTCGCCGCTATAGTAAATATCGAATAAGTAATGCGACCAGAGCAAGTCGGCGTAGCCCGCGTGCCAGAGCGAGTCCTTCGGCAGGAGCGTCAGGCAGCGCTCATAGGCGTCCCTGCTCAGGGCGTACATCTCCCGCCCCACTGTGTCGCTGCGCAAAAAGCCCTTGGGCATGCGGATGGCTTCCTTGTAGGCCTTGCCCAGCCGCCCCCAGGCCTCCCCATCCTGCGGGTTGCGCGTCACGTTGGCGGTTTCATTCAAGATCTTTTGCCACATGGAAGGCGTCAGCAGGGAAATTTCGATATTGTTCTCCGAGGTCGGCTCCAGGTTCTCGAAATGCCAGCGCACCTCATTCCCACGGAACTCGAAGCCGGGCGTGGTCACCGCGTACCCCTCGGTAAATTCCACCCACACGTTCCTGGCATTGGCCTCATACGGCAGGCGCACGATCACATCTGCCGAGCCGATGGCATCCTTCCAGCCCGCGCCCGTCTCCAGGATGTAACGAAAATTCTCGTACGGATAAATCCCAAAACCCTGCACGGTGTAGCTCACCTCGATGGACACATCGTCCCCCGGGGGAAAGCCCACATCGAAGACCGCCCAGGGCATCTCGATCTGGCGATGCGCCGTCACGGGACAATCCACACAGTCCGCGCCCACGGGATTCGCGGGCGTGTACGGCAGCACCTGCCGCGTCGTCGCCACCTTGATCCCGTTGACCTTCGCCACCAGGTCGCCGATCTCGGGATATTTGTCGCTGCCCCAGAACACAAAACTCAACGGGAAGCGCACCTGGATCTGCTCCGCCTGCGTCCCCTGGTTGCGCATGGTGAACGAGGCCACCGTCTTCGCAATGGCGCCTTGCGCGTCGGCGGGATCAGGCAAAACGGTCAGGGTGACGGTTTCGGCCAGCATCGCCACCTGGGTGGTGCCCTCCCCGGGCAGCGGATTCGAACCGGGCGGCGCCTCGGGCGGGGCCACATCCGCATGCACGGGTTGGACGGCCAGCGCCATGCACAGGGCCAGCAAAGCAAGAGAGCTTACAAATTTTTTCATAACCACCTCCAATCGGGTTTCTTCAACTATACAAACATCCGCGGGCGGCGTCAATCCGTCTGATATAATGCGCCTGCCTTCGCCATGACCCTGACCGATACGCACTGCCATCTGGATTACCACAAATTCGACGAGGATCGCGAGGCCGTGATCCAGCGCGCAGCGGATGCGGGCCTGGCGCGCATCCTCATCCCCGCCCTGCACTGGACCTCCAGCCTGGCCGCCGTTAAACTGGCCGCGTCGCATCCCATGATCTACGCCGCGGTCGGCTTCCATCCCACCGACCTCGACACCTGGGACGCCTCGTCCATCGGCAACCTGCGTGAGTTGGCGCAGTCTGCCCAAAAGATCGTCGCCATCGGCGAGATTGGCCTGGACTATTACTGGGTCAAGGAAGCGGACCGGCAGGCCCGTCAGCGTGAGGCCTTCCAGGCGCAGTTGGCGCTGGCCAGGGAGGTGAACCTGCCCGTCGTCGTCCACATGCGCGAAGCGGAGGATGCCTGGTTCGGGCCTGCCTCCGTCGACCTGCTCGACATCCTCGGCGCCTGGCAGGCCGGCCTCGCCGCCGCAAACCATCCACTGGCCGAACGCCCCGGCGTGTTACACTCCTTCAACGGCACGCTCGACACCGCGCAGAAGGCCCTGGCCCTGAATTTCCACATCGGCGTAACGGGGCCTGTCACGTACAAAAACGCCGAGCAGAAACGCCAGGTCATCAGCCAGCTTCCGCTCGAACGCCTGTTGATCGAAACCGACGCCCCATTTTTGGCCCCCGTCCCGCACAGGGGAAAACGCAACGAACCTGCGTTTGTGCATCATATTGCTGATAAAATAGCAGAAATACATTCCAAACACCCTGCGGAGGTCGCCGACATCATGACCCGAAACGCGTCGCGGCTCTTCGCTTGGGGAGACTGATTTGAGTACGGTATCCTTTCTCACACCTGTTCAGGAACAAGTCAAGCTCGTTGAAGAGCGCATGCGCTCCCAGGCCGATGAATGTCATCCCGACCTGCGCGCCGCGCTCGAGCATATCCTCGCTGCGGGCGGCAAGCGCGTCCGCCCCACCCTCGGCCTGCTGGTCGGCAACATGCTGGGCGCGGAGGAGTGGCGGCTCGTCATGCTCGGCGCCGCCGTGGAATTGCTGCACACCGCCACCCTCGTCCACGACGACCTGATCGACGGGGCCTTGCTGCGGCGCGGCATTCCCACCCTCAACGCGCGCTGGTCCCCGCCCGCCACAGTGCTGACGGGCGACTTCCTCTTTGCGCGCGCCGCCAAGCTGGCCGCCGAAACCGATTACCTGCCGCTGATGAAAGCCTTCTCCGAAACGCTGGCGGTCATCGTCAACGGCGAGTTAACCCAGATGTTCTCCTCGCGCGGACTGATCGAACGCGACAATTACTACCGCCGCATCTACGCCAAGACCGCCTCGCTCTTCGAGATGACCGCGCGCGCCGCCGCCATGATCAGCCCCGTGGACGAGGAAAAGATCGAGGCCATGCGCGACTTCGGCTATCAGATCGGCATGGCCTTCCAGGTCGTGGATGATATCCTCGACTTCAACGGCGACCAGGCCGCTGTCGGCAAACCCATCGGCTCGGACCTGCTCAACGGCCTCGTGACCCTGCCTGCCATCTACTACGCCGAAGCCCATCCCGAGGACCCCGACGTGCAATCCCTGCCCGGCGGCGGCTGGACGAATGCCGAAAACATGACCCGCCTGATCGAGAACATCCGCCACAGCGACGCCGTCGAACGCTCCATGCAGGAGGCGGGCCGCTTCGTGGAACGCGCCCTGACGCGCCTCGAACCCTTCCACCCTGGGGTGGAACGCGAGGCCCTCGAAAGTCTGGCCAAATACATCGTGGATCGCAGGTTATAAGACCGTTAGATCCGCTCCAGCCGCCGTTCCCGGCGGCTGTTTATTTTCCACCAGGCTGCGTCATCTGGCGTTTGAACATTTCATGTCACCCGCCCCTTCTGGATTGACTACGCGCATTTCGCTTGACGATGAGAATCACCCGTGCTACAATGAACGCACGGGTTTTCTTATGCGAAAGTCCGAATCCCATCCCCCGCGCGGTCGCCATGACCAATCCACGTAAACCATTCCGTATCAATGTCGGCTTCATCGTCAGCGAGGAAGTCGGTTATCTTCATAAAGTCCCCTTCGATTTCGAGCAGGCAAAACTCGAAGACGACCTGGTATTGACCCACTTCTCGGGTGTGGCCAGCATCAGCCGCACCCCGCAGGGCCTGCTCCTGCAGGGAGATTTCAAGGGCGGCATCACCCTCGAATGTGTGCGCTGTCTGACCGACTTCCAGCACGACCTGCACTGGGATTTCACCGAACTGTACGCCTTTTCCAAAAAATCCGTCACCGACTCGGGCCTGCTTCTGCCCGATGACGCCCAAATCGACCTGGCACCGCTGCTGCGCGATTACGCCCTGCTGGAGGTGCCCATCAACCCAATTTGCAAACCCGAGTGCAAAGGCCTGTGCCTGGAATGCGGGGAAAACCTGAACCTGGTCGACTGCGGCCATCGCCCTCAACACAACAACTCGCCATTTTCGAGCTTGAAAGACCTGCTGTAACCCCGTTTTCGAAGGACAGCCCGTGGTACACAAAAGACATCAAGCGGCCATCGACTTGCTCATGGAAAAGGCTGGCATACAAGGCTACCTGACCACCGACGACCTGATGGAGGCGGTCCCGGACGCCAACACGGAACAGGTGCGTCTGCTATTGTCGGTGCTGCGGCATCGCGGGGTGGACATCGTCGACCCCGACGAGGATGCGGCCTCCGACACCGAATCAGACACCCCCGAATTCGACTTCCCGCCCTCCGATGTCGTGACCAGCGAGGATACCATCAGCCTGTATCTCAAGGAGATGTCGCGCGTGCCCCTGCTGGCCGTGGACGAGGAACTCGAACTGGCCATCCGCATCGAGAACGGCCGCCGCGCGAAGAAGGACCGGCTCAAACTGAATGGGCGCGCCAACGCCGCCCTGCGCCGCAGCCTGGACGCCGTCATTCAGGAGGGACTGCTGGCGCGCGAACACCTCATCAAGGCCAATACCCGCCTGGTGGTCAGCGTGGCCAAGCGCTACCTGAACTGCGGCGTCCCCTTTCTCGACCTGATCCAGGAGGGAAACCTGGGGCTGATGAAGGCCGTGGAAAAATACGATTACAAACGCGGCTTTCGCTTCTCCACCTACGCCACGTGGTGGATCCGCCAGACCATCACACGCGCCATCGCGGACCAGGCGCGCACCATCCGCCTGCCCGTACACATGACCGACCGTATCCGCCAGTACTACAAGGCCAGCCATACTCTCGAACAGGAACTGGGACGCCAGCCCACCGTGGAAGAGGTCGCCCAAGCCCTGCAGATGAGCACCGAGAAGGTGAAATGGATCCTGAAGGTCTCGTGGCTGCCGCTCTCGCTCGAATCTCCCGTCGGCGAGGATGACGAGTCTGAGCTGGGCCACTTCATCGAGGATGAGTTCAGCCCCACCCCGCTGCAAAGCGCGTACCAGTCCATGCTCAAGGAAAAATTGGAGGAGGTGCTGGCCTCCCTGCCGCCGCGCGAAGCCAACATCCTGCGCCTGCGCTTCGGGCTGGAGGATGGCAACCCGTACACGCTCGAAGAGGTGGGCCAGAAATTCGGCCTGACCCGCGAGCGCATCCGCCAGATCGAGGGGCGCGCGCTCAGGCGCCTGCGACACCCCAAGCAACCGCACCACCTCAAGGATTATTTGTGATCCGCCGGCCTCCGCTGGATTTGCAATCCAGAGGGAGCGAGAGTCCGCTTTACTTCCGTATGTGTGCAGACTGAAGTCTGCACTCCCATTTCTCTGGAGGGAGTTGCCCATGGAATACCTGCCCGAAATCCTAAAAGCCATCGCAAGCCTGTTGTGGCCCGTCATCGTCATCGTCATCCTGCTGGCCTTTCGCAAGCCGGTGGAGGGACTGATCGAAACCGCCCGCCTGCGAAAGTTCACCGTCAAAGTCGGCGAGGTGGAACTTTCGATGGAGGAATACAACAAGCAGCAATCCGACCTGATCAAGGATCTGCAAAACCAGGTGGCCGCGCTGCAAAAATTGCATGACCTGCAGCAGCCCGGCGAGGAAGTTGCCTACGTCCGCGAGAGCGCCCCCCGCCCGCAGACCCGCTCGCTCCTGTGGGTGGATAATCACCCGCGCAACAATGCCGTGATGATGGAAAGCTTGCGCGAGGCTGGCATCTCGGTCACCACCGCCCTCGACACCCAGGAGGCGCTGGGTAAATTGCGCACCCTCACCTTCGATAAAATCGTCACCGACCTGGACCATCCCGATAACGGCAATTCCAACGCCACTGCCGGCATCGAACTGGTCAAATCGGTGCGGGTCATGAACAAGGACATGCCCATCTACATCTATACCTCCGCGGAGAAGGCCGAGAAGATGTTCCTGGAGGCGCAGGAGGCGGGCGCCAACCAGATCACCGGCTCCCCCACCATTCTGATGGCGCTGCTCAAGGCGTAAGCCTGGCACACCACAAAATCCACGGCAACAAAAAAGAGGCTCCTCATGAGCCTCTTTTTATTTTGGATCAGGCAGGCTAAAAACCATCCTGCCTTTCCTCGGCTTTAAGCGAAATCCCAAGTCCGAGCAGAAAGGCGCGCAGACGGTCAAACTCCACATCCATTTGTGCGAGGAGCGCGCTGGCGTTGGTCAGATCTTCGGTGCGGCCCAGGGCTTCCATTTCGGCGGCCAGGCGCACCAGCGGACGCGCCGAGAAGTTCGCCACCATGCCTTTCAGGTTGTGCGCGTGGCGAAAGAAATCGTTGGCGTTGCCCATTTGCAGGTCATTCCGCATGTCGGAGATGCGCGTGGGGATGCCCGCGATCAACTCGGCGCACATGGATTCGAGAAAGGCACGGTCGTTATCGAAACGGAGCAGCGCCTCGTCATAATCCATGGGCGCTTCGTCCGCGGCGGACGGGGCCGGCGCAGCGGCAGGCACGGGCGGGGTGGGCGTTTCCACGCGGGCACGGACTCCCTCGGGGACTTGAATCCATTTGTCGAGCGTCTGCAACAGGACATCCCGCTCGATGGGTTTGGTGAGGTAATCGTCCATGCCCGCCTCCAAACAGCGGTCCCGGTCACCTTTGAGGGCGTGGGCGGTCATGGCGATGATCGGGATGCGGCTCCCCGTCCTGGCGGTGCGGATGCGGCGGGTGGCCTCACAGCCATCCATTTCGGGCATCTGCACATCCATCAGAATGGCGTCGTAATTGCCGCGCAGGGCCTGCTCCAGCGCCGCCTGGCCGTTTTCCACCGTATCGACCGAGTAGCCCGACCTTTGTAAAATGAGCACGGCCAGCTTTTGATTGACGGGATTGTCCTCGGCCAGCAACACGCGCAACCCGCGCCTTTGCTCGGAAAGCGTGTGGCGGGTGATGAGGCCTTTTTTCTCCTCATGATCCAGTTCCAGCACGGCGCTGAGGGCTTCGAACAACATCTGCTGTTTGACAGGTTTCAGCAAATAGCCCGCGCAGCCAAGCGCTTCGAGGCGGGCGGCGTCTCCACGCTGGCCGATGGAGGTGAGGATGATGATCTTCGCCTCGGCGATGAGAGGATCGGATTTGATCTCGCGGGCGGTTTGTTCGCCGTCCATGACCGGCATTTGCATGTCCAGCAGCACGATGTGGTATGGATTGCCTGAGCGGGCCGCCTTGCGCAGGGTCTCGATGGCTCTCGCCCCGCTCGAAACCACGTCGATCTGGCAGCCAGACCCTTCGAGGATATGCGAGAGCACCGTGCGGTTGGTGGTGTTGTCGTCCACGCCAAGGATGCGCAGGCTCTTCCAATCCACCTCCCTGACGGGCAGCAAAGGTTCAGTCTGGATTTTGACCGGCCGCCTGCGGAACGGCAGGGTGAACCAGAAGGTGCTGCCCTGCCCTGGCACGCTATCCACGCCAATGACGCCGCCCATGCCATCGACCAACTGTTTGCAAATGGCCAGTCCCAGGCCTGTGCCACCGTACCTGCGCGTGGTCGAACCGTCGGCCTGGGTGAAGCGTTCGAAGATGGCGCGCTGACGTTCGACCGGGATGCCGATGCCCGTATCCTGCACCGAGAAGCGCACCGTCAGCGCGCCATCGGTTTCGACGTGCGGCTCCGCGCGAATAACGATCTCACCCTGGTGCGTGAACTTGATGGCGTTGCCCACCAGGTTGACGAGGATCTGGCGCAGGCGGCTGGGGTCGCCGCTCAGTTCGAAATCCAGGTCGGGGTGGACCAGGCCGACCATTTCGAGGCCCTTGTCCTGGGCGCGTTTGGCCAGGGTATAGGCCACATCCTCGACCGTGTTGCGCAGGTTGAAGCCGATGCTCTCGAACTCCAGCCGGCCCGCCTCGATCTTGGAAAAATCGAGAATGTCGTTCAACAGGGAAAGCAATGCTTCGGCGCTGTTCAGTGAGGTTTGCAGGTAATCGCGCTGATCCTTGGTCAGGTCGGTTTCGAGGGTCAGTTCCAACATGCCGATCACGCCGTTCATCGGGGTGCGGATCTCATGACTCATATTGGCGAGGAATTCGCTCTTGGCGCGGTTGGAATCCTCGGCCTCGCGGCGGGCGCGCACCAGGTCAGTGATGTCGTGGTACAGGGCCAGGCCCCCGATCCTCTCGCCCGCCACGATGACCGGCACGCCCGACAGTTCCACGTCCACCAGGGCGCCGTCCTTGCGGCGGCGTTTGACGATGCCGTGGATCTCGCCCAGCATGATCTGCCTGGAAAATTCGGCGGCCTCCGCCAGGGTCTCCTCGGTGGCGACAAGCGTATCCAGCACCTGGCCGACCGCCTCCTGGCTGCTGTAGCCAAACAGTTTTTCGAAGGCGGGATTGATGGAAACGATGCGCTCGTCCCGATCCATCACCACAATGGACACCGGGCTGCTGCTCACCAGGGCCTCGAAATACTCCTTGCGCCACAATACCTCCTGCTCGGCGGCCTTGCGCTCGCTCACATCGTGGCAGATCACGATGGTCTGGCGGGTGGAATTCTTGGCGTGAATGGGAAAGGAGGACAACTCGTAGACCCTGCCCAGCCACGGAAATTCGTTTTGCTCGTTGCGGTAATTTTCCTGGTTCTCGGAGGCCCCCATCGACAGAATCTCCAGCACGGGTTTGTTGATGATGTCCTTGAATGGGATCTGGAGCTTGTTCGCCACCGCGCGATTACAGCGCTGGATGCGTCCCACATCATCGGTGACGAAGATCGGGTCGGAGAGCGCATCGAAGAGCGTCTCCCACTCCCGTTCGCTGCGGTCGATCAGCGCCCACGTGGATTTGAGGAGCTGGTCCTGGTCGCTGACCGATTCCTCCAGCCTAGCATGCGCCGCCTCCAATTCCTGGCGACGGCCGATCAACATGAAGATGGCCGACAGGAAGAACGGCAGAATATCGATGAACCAAATCAGCGGCTGGCTGCGCTGGATGGTGATAAAGGAAGACCAGTTCCACGGAAGGCCAAGCAGGGCACTCTCGATCCAGCTTCCCAGGAAGGGGAAGATCAGGCCAAGGACAAACCCCATCCCGCCATAGTGAAGTATTCGACTTCGCCCCGTGAATAATGGCATTCTTCCTCCAGGATAGAGTGGTTGGGCAGTTCGATAAATCCTATCCAAGTCTAGCATAAATGGAAGGGCCAAACCATTACAGGTAACTAACGGTCGCAGGAGCGCGGACGCCATCGTCCCGGGGGAAGCCTGCGCAAAATTCCTTTGTGAAACGAAACGGTTGTAGTAAAATTGCCGCCTATGAACACGAAACCCGCTTTCCCAATGGTGGCAATGACCATGGCCATGCGAATGGAGATGTTCTGCCGCGCCTGGAGAGCACGTTAGTTCAGAACCCCTGAATCACAACGGGCTGTCCATTTCGCGGACAGCCTTTTTGTTTGTACACCCCAACCCTAAACAAAAAGGGCACGAAGTTCACAAAGGTTTTTCCCTTAGCGCCCTTGTGGTGAGAAAATTACGGAGGCACAAATGTCCGAAAATATCTTAATTGCAGTCGCCTGGCCGTATGCCAATGCGGAAATCCATGTCGGAAACCTGACCGGGTCGCACCTGCCCGGGGACATCGCCGCGCGTTATCACCGTTTGAAAGGGGACAAGGTGCTAATGATTACCGGCACTGACTCGCACGGCACACCCGTGACGATGAGCGCGGACAAACTCGGCAAGCCGGTCGAGGAGGTGTATAAGTTCTACCACGAAGGTTTCATCGACCTGTTCAAGCAGATCGGTATCACCTACGACCTGTACACCACCACGCACAGCGAGAATCATTTCAAGGTCTCGCAGAGCATCTTCCTGGCCTTGCAGAAAAATGGCTTCCTCTTCACCAGGGTCGAGCCGCAGTGGTTCTCGCCCGGGCTAAACCGTTTCCTGCCCGACCGTTACATCGAGGGCACCTGCTACATCTGCGGCACCGAAGGCGCGCGCTCCGATCAATGCGACGCCTGCGGCAACGTGCTCGATCCCACCAAACTGGTCAACCCGCGCTCGAAGGTCGAGGGCGACACCTCCTCGCCCGAACTGCGCGACACCGAACATTACTTCATCGATCTCTCGAAACTCGAACCCGACGTCAAGAAATATCTCGAAGAACGCTCCGACCGTCTGCGCGATACTGTGCTGGGCGAATCGCTGCGCAAGATCGAAGCCGAGGGACTCAAGCCGCGCGCCATCACCCGCGACCTGGATTGGGGCATCCCCGTCCCGGTCAGCGACGCAGGCTGGGAGACGAAGAAACTCTACGTGTGGTTCGAGGCCGTCATCGGCTACCTCTCCGCCCCCATCGAGTGGGCGCAGGTCTCAGGTCAGAAGGACGCCTGGCGCGATTGGTGGACCAATCCCGCCGCGAAGCAGTTCCACTTCATAGGCAAGGACAACATCTTCTTCCACACCTCGCTATGGCCCGCCGAGTTGATGGGCGTGGGCAGCGCGTTCATGGAAATCTTCGCGGGCGAGGAAATCCCGCTGATCCTGCCGTACGATGTGCCCGCCAACCAATTCATGAACCTGGAAGGGAAGAAGATCAGCGGCTCGCGCAATTGGGCCGTGTGGGGCCGCGACGTGCTGACCCGCTTCGATCCCGACGCCATTCGCTACTACCTGACCGTCAACATGCCCGAGAACAAGGACAGCGACTGGGACTGGTCCGAGTTCGTGGCGCGCAACAACAATGAACTCGTGGCGACCTGGGGCAACCTGGCGAACCGCGTGCTGGCCTTCTGCTACAAGCATTGGGAAGGGTATGTGCCCGATGTGGATGTGAGCACGTTGCGCGAAGCGGACCTGGCCCTGCTGGCCGTTATCGACAACGGATTCAACACCGTCGGCGCGGAACTCGAAGCCGTGCGCCTGCGCTCCGCCCTGGGCGAAGCCATGAAACTCGCCACCGCCGTCAACCAATACCTGGACGTCAATGCCCCGTGGAGCGCTGTCAAGACCGACAGGGAGGGCGCGGGCAAGACCGTCTACACCGCCCTGAAAGCCATCGACTCGCTCAAGGTGCTGTTCGCCCCCTTCCTGCCCTTCACCTGCGAACGCCTGCACGGATTCTTCAATTACGAGACTCCGCTCTTCGGTGAGCAGTACACCGAAACCGTCCAGGACTCGCTCGGCGAGCACACGGTGCTACGTTATCGTAATGTAGGGCAAGTTGGCAACTTGCCCTACTGGCTGCCCAGCGACTTGAAGCCGGGGCAGAAGTTAAATCAGCCCGGCCCCTTGTTCAAAAAATTGGAAGAAAGCGTGGCAGTGGAGGAACGGGCGCGGTTGGGAAAATGAATCTGTAGGGGCAGGGCTCGTCCCTGCCCTCGTTCTTCCCCCCATTTCGTCCCTGCCCTCGTTCTTCCCCCCATTTCGTCCCTGCCCTCGTTCTTGTCCCCATTTCCGCCCCTGCCCTCGTTCTTCCCCCATTTCGTCCCTGCCCTGGATTTTTCCATATCGCATAAAACGGGCGACCATGAAGGTCGCCCGTACGTTTATTTGTTTATTTGCGGTTGCGATTTCCCTTTTTCCAATTCGCAGGGTTTGCCTGGATGTAATTCCGAATTCGATCCAAATCCTTCTCATCGCGGACGATATGTTCATAATAATTTCTCTGCCAAAGGCGCTTGGAGAAACACGGCCAATTTTTATTGCCCACGCCAAGAATGTATTCGTGTGTAGTGATGGACTTGAATGCGCCGATCATATCCCCCAGTGTCGGCAATTTCATTAAGGTAACATCTTCCACATCTGGAAGGGCCATAACAAGCATCCCTAGAATAACGATTATCCCATGGAAATGGTCGGGCATGATTTGGTAGACATCCAAGTCGGCGTTGGGGAATCTTTCGCGCAATGCATTCCATTGTTCATCGATCATTTTTCCCGCTTCATTCAGGATCATTTCGCCATTCACGATTTCGCCAAACAGACATTCCCCGTTCTGTACATCAATCGTGACATAATACGCACCTGCCTGGGAATAATCATATCCCTTCAAGCGGATGGAACAACGATGATGTTTTTGCGGGTCATATTTCATGGGGTACCTCAACTCGCTTCTGCGCTTCCCCAGACTGGGTTGATAGTTCAATTATACGGCACAACTTCCATTCTCCAGTAGGGTGCAATCTCGAAACAATCCCCGTAGAATCATGGAAAATCCCTTCCCAAGGAGCCCTTCCATGACCATCGTAGCGGTAGAAACCTTTGTCAACGCGCCCGTGCATTTTGCATGGCGCGCTTTTACCAATTCCACCTCCCTGCGCGAGTGGCTGTGCGACGTGGCCACCGTCGAGCCGCGCCCGAATGGACGCATATACCTGGCCTGGAACGGGGATTTTTATTCCAGCGGGCAGTATCTCGAACTGGAGCAGGACAAGCGCGTCCAATTCCGCTGGTTCTCGAACATGGACCCCGTCCCGACTGCGGTTACGGTGACGGTATCCGCACAGGATGGCGGCGCGCGGGTGCGCCTGGAGCACGAGATCCCCGAGGACGCGGCCTGGCAGGGCAAGGCGGAGAGCTTCCGCGCAGAATGGGCTGAGAGTCTCGACAACCTGAAATCCGTGCTGGAGACGGGCGTCGACCTGCGCATCGCCAACCGTCCCATGCTGGGCATCATCCCGGGCGACTTCACCGAGGAGCAGGCCCAGGCGCTGGGCGTCCCCGTCCGCGAAGGCCTGCGGCTGGACGGCGTGGTGGACGGCATGGGCGCGCAAAAATGCGGCCTGCAGCGCAATGACGTGCTGGTCGAGTTCGCAGGCCATGCGCTGCGCAATGACGCCACCAGCTTCGCCGCCGCCATCGCGGGCAAAAAAGGCGGCGACAGGATCGAGGTCAGCTTCTATCGCGGCCCCGAACGCCAGACCCTCACGATGGAATTGAGCCGGCGTCCCATGCCCGAGGTGCCCTTCGACCCCGCCGAACTCGAAAAACGCGCGCGGGCAATTTACGAACCCGCCCTGGTCGAACTGGAGCAATGCTTCGCAGGCGTCAGCGACGCGCAGGCCATGCAGCGCCCCGAACCAGGCGAGTGGAGCGCGCTGGAAGTCGTCGCCCACCTGGTCGCGGGCGAACGCTTCAACCTGACCTTCCTAACGGGCCTGATCGACGGCTACGAACCCGTCACTGACGGATTCGGGACCAACATCCACGCGCAGGTGCAGGCGACGGTCCAGGCCAACCCCTCCGTGGACCTGATGCTGGGCGCGCTGCGACGGGCCGTGAACGAAACCCTGGCCTACGTCTCCCTGCTGCCCGCAGAGTTTGTCGCCAACAAGGGCAGTTACTACCGCTTCGCCTCAGGCCTGCTGCAACCCAACTTCCACCTGACCGCGCACGCCGGGCAAATCCAGGCCGCGCTGGCCGCCGCGCGCGCGTAAAGCCAACCGCGCACCCTCCGCATGTAAAACGGGACCCGCCCCTGGGGCGGATCCCGTTTTTATCGCCGAATGATGGAACACAGGTCAGGCGTTAGTGAATAACATCCGCAACGCCCCAAGCGGCCAGGAACTCCCAGACCTTGTTGTAATCGTAAGACTCGCCCACCTCGAACGGTTCCGTGTGCTGGGAATGCAGCAGGTTTCCCTGGAAGTCATAGACGAAGAAATGCGGGATGCCGTCGAAGGGCGGCAGTTTATCGAAGACGTCGGGCAGGCTGCCGCCTTCGCCCGAAAAGAGCCGCATGTGAATGTAATTCTGCGAACGCAGCAGGTGCAGCTCCGGGTTCGAGAGGATGAAATGCTCCAGGCGGTGGCACCAAACGCACCAATCCGCGCCCACCTCGATCAGAATATTCTTCCGCTCCTGCCGGGCGCGCAGGATCGTCCGTTGCAATTCCTGCGCGTGATCCTGGTTTGGATTGAAAAGCGTCTTCCCTTCCATCATGATCGATTTCTCCTTTCACCGGTCAAGGTATTTCTCGGGCCTGTCCACTATTCTACCCTGTCTCACCGCTGGATTCGACGGCGACCGCGGCTTGCTTCATTCTTCTGCGGTCGGGCATCAGGAAGAGCAGGAAGCCCAACAGGCGCAAGCCTGCGCTCACCCACAACGCGCCGTCCAGCCCGATATATTCGGACAGCCAGGTTCCGAGCATGGGCGCGATAATCGTGGACAGGTATTGCATGGATTGAGCCAGCGAGACGAAGGTGGCGCTGTACTCGGGCGGCATGGTCTTCATCAACTCGTCGAAGAAGACCAGGTCGAGGCCCGCCTGGAAGAGGCCTGCCACCCCCGCAAAAAAGAAGATCCACTCGATGTGCGGGACGGATGCCGCCAGGGCGGGATACAGGGTCAGGCCCAGGCTGGTCGCCAGCAGCACGAAGCGTCCGCTGCGTTTGCGGGAGACCCACGGCCAGAGGAAATATCCCGCCAGCATGACCAGCGTCATCGACATGTTGACGGTGGCGTACTGGCTGTCTGTGGCGTGGACATCCTTGATCAGGTACAGCGGCATGATCGGCGCGCTCAAGGCCAGCGCCGAAAGGTAGACGAAGCGTTTGCCCGCAAAGGAGACGAAGGCGGGCGCGCCCTTCAACATGGTCCCGTAGTTGCGCAGCGTTTCCAGCACGGACACGCTCTTCGATAGCGGAGGCGGGACCTGGTCGGGGAGGGTGATGCGCGAGGAAAAATAGTAGCTGAACAGGCCGCCCAGCGAGAGGGTCAGGAACATGAGCGCATAGTTCAACGGGAAGGCGATCAGGTCGATCACGCGGCTGACAAGCAGGGTGCCGAGGAAACTGGTCAGGCCGAAGATGGCCCAGCGGCGGCTGAGCAGGGCATAACGGCCCTCGGGTCCCGCCACGGCGTTCATCACCACCGAGAAGGCCACCGCCAGCGCGATCTGCGGCAGGGTGGCCAGCGCCCAGATGAGCAGCGTGGAAACGATCATTGCCTTCTGCGGCAGGAACAGGGTCAGCAGGCCGGTCAGGAAATAGCACGAGATGACCAGCAGGCGCGAGAGACTGTACCACGGCACGATGGCGCGGCGGGTTTGCAGGAAGCGTCCCACCATGATGGCCAGCAGCAGCCCGGTGAACCCGGGCATGGACGAGAGCAGGCCGACCTGAAAATTGCTGGCCCCGAGATGGTTGAGAAAAGCGGGCAGGAAGGGCGCGGCGATATTCGAGATGCTGACACCGACCGCATCGATCTGCACGTAACGAAAGTTGCGGCGCTGAATGGCCTGGGCTTCTTCAGAAAGGTTTGGATTCATGACGGGAAAAAGATTATAACCCCGCTTTCAGCCCGCAATTATTACATCCGCTTTACAGTAAAATTCGCCCATGATCGAAATCCGCCCCCTGCAAGCGCACGAAACCGAAGCCGCCAAATGGGTCATCGCCTCGGTGGCCCAGCGCATCTACTACCCCGAAAAGACGCCGCAATACTTCTACGATGTGCTGGCCGAGGAAGGCGAACTGCGTGACGTGGATGAATGCCAGAACATTTACACCGGCGACCACGGCCTGTTCCTGGCCGTGCTGGATGAGGACCGACTGGTCGGCACGGGCGCGATCAAACACCTCGAAGCGGACATCGCCGAACTCAAACGCCTGTGGCTGCTGGAGGACTATCACGGGCGCGGAATCGGCTACCAGGTCGTCCAGCGCCTGCTGGAATTTGCCCGCGCCCAGGGCTGGTTCCGCATCCGCCTGCAAACGGGCGGCGAACAACTCCGCGCCCTGGCCTTTTACAAAAAGTTGGGCTTCATCGAAATTCCCAGCTATCGCGAAAGCATGGATGACATCTCGATGGAATTGCGCTTGTGAGCGTGGGGCGGGTTGGCAACCTGCCAAATGTTTCCAATTGAAAAAACTGAAACCATTCCGTCAGGATGACCAATGCGGGGAACACAATTCACTTCTCTGCGTCTATAGTCTGACCCGAGCAAATCGACAATCTGCGCGGCAAGATCGCGCAGTATCGCTCTGGCAAAACACCCGGAAGGAGAGAAACATGAAAACATCCCCCTTGTATACCCTATTGGCCCTGTTGACCATCCTGAGTCTGGCGCTGTCCGCCTGTGGCAGCGGCAACAGCGCCCCCGTTCGACAATCCAACCTGAGACGCGAGAAACCCAATCTCCAGGCCGCCGACCTACGCCCGTTGACCGACGGCAACAACGCCTTCGCCTTCGACCTGTACCAGGCGTTGCGCGCGGAGAATGGCAACCTGGCCTACTCGCCGTTCAGCATCTCCCTGGCCCTGGCCATGACCTCGGCCGGCGCGCGCGGCCAGACCGAAGCCCAAATGACGCAGGCCATGCACTTCCTGCCGCAGGCCGAACTGCACCCCGCCTTCAACACCCTCGACCAGGCGCTCGAAGCTGTCCCGTCCAGCTCGGACAAGGACCAGGAGCCGCTGCAGCTCAACGTCGCCAACGCGGTGTGGACCGAGCAAACCCTGCCGCTTGAGTCCGCCTTCCTCGACACGCTGGCGCTTAACTATGGCGCGGGCATCCATCAGTCCGATTTCATCAACCAGCCCGAGGCCGTGCGCAAAGAGATCAACACCTGGGTGAGCGATGAGACCCAGAAAAAGATTCAGGACCTGCTCGGCGAAAACGCCATCAGCCCCTTCACGCGCATGATCCTGGTCAACGCCATTTACTTCAAAGCCGACTGGCTGAACCAGTTCGACGCAGACAGAACCTACGACGCGCCCTTCCACCTGCTGGATGGGAGCGAAGTGACCGCCCCGCTGATGAGCCAGGGCATGACCCTGCCCTACGCTGCGGGCGACGGCTGGCAGATGGCGGAATTGCCCTACGCGGGCGGAACCGCCGCGATGGACATCCTCGTCCCCGATGAGGGCCGCTTCGACGAGATCGAAACCAGCCTGGACTTCGAGACGGCCTCCGCCATGTGGAGCGGACTCCAACCGACAAGCGTCGCGCTCGCAATGCCCAAGTTCAAAGTAGAAAGCAGCTTCTCGCTGGCCGAACAACTCGCCGCCCTCGGCATGCCCGACGCCTTCGACCCCGGCCTGGCCGACTTCTCAGGCATAACGGGCCACAATGACTTGTTCATCGGGCAGGTGGTGCATAAAGCCTACGTGGCCGTGGACGAGGAAGGCACCGAAGCCGCCGCCGCCACCGCCGTCATCATGGAACTCTCGATGGCGCCCATGTTCGACATCTCCCTGATCGTCGACCGCCCCTTCATCTACATCATCCGCGACCTGCAAAGCGGACAGATCCTGTTCATGGGCCGCGTGCTCAACCCTGCACAGTAAAAATCAGTAGCGTGAGATAATATCTCGCGCTACTCTTATATCCATTCGGGTAATTGATCGAACAAATCTTTCATCACGGTTTTCGTCCGCTGGTGGAAGAGATCCAGGTTGCCGTAGGCCTCGCCGCCCCCGCCGCCCACCAGGTCGCTGACGCCGCGCAGGATCAAGCAGCGCACGCCGTTCCGTTTCGCCACCCAGGCTATCGCCCCCGACTCCCAATCCGCAGCCACAGCGCCGTATTTTTCGATCAGCATCGGGATATCCTCGACCACGATGTCGCGGTCGGCGGAGACCAACAGGCCGCGCATCACTGATGAAGACCGATCCACAGTCCTCTGTCCCAGCCACGAAAGATCGATGTCCGTCGCATAATGCGCGATGGCCTCATCTCCGTCCCCCATCTGCTCGATGATGTCGTAGACCAGGGTGCGCTCCACCAGGATGACCGTGCCCGTCTCGATGCGGCCCGCGAATCCGCCGCAGGTACCCAGGTTGACCAGCAAGTCGGGCTGGAAGTGATCGATGACGTATTGCGCCGTGGCTGCCGCGCTGATCTTGCCCCAGCCGCCGTGAAAAAGGGTGAGCAGGTCAAAGGTCGAAAGTCGCAGGTCGGCGTATTCGCCGAATGGGGATCGCTGAATATCCAGGTCGGGAAATAGTTCCTTGACGGCGCGCCACTCGGCGTTGGCGGAGATGATGACCACGATTTTCATTTCAGATCTCCCTCCAGATAATCCAGCACGAACTGCAGGGCCGCCTCGGCGGAGAGTTCCTTGTTGCCGCGGCGGTCACGCTCCCAGACGAATTTGCGCGCCCACTCGCCATCGGGCGTGGACAGGCCCAGCCAGGTGGTGCCGACGGGTTTATCGGGCAGGCCGCCGCCAGGCCCCGCGATGCCGCTGACGCTGACGGCGATGTCCGCGCCGAGCGCCTTGCGCGCGCCGCGCGCCATCTCCAGCACCGTCTCGCGGCTGACCGCTCCATGCGCGTGCAGGGTATCCCAGGAGACTTCGAGCAGGGCCACCTTGGCTTCGTAGGCATAAGCCACGATGCCGCCGATGAAATACTCGGACGAACCAGGCACATCCGTGATGCGGTCGGCGATCAGGCCGCCCGTGCAGGATTCGGCCGTGGATAATTTCAGGCCGCGCGCGCGCAGGAGCTGGCCCAGGGTCACTTCGATTTGTCGCTGCAAGGGTTCACCTCAATTTTCCCATTATACTGCCACAGGATATTTCCCTTTCGCTGAACGCCGCAAGCATTTCCACGGCGTCTGAGATACCTATCGAGGCAAATAGAAACACCTCCCGCGCTGCGGGAGGTGTCGTTTTTGGGGCGGAAATTCTACTGACCCAATCCCTGTTGGATCTGTTGAAAGGTATCGCTGATGATCGGGCCGAGCAGGGTAAACATCCCAACGATCAGGCATCCACACAGGCAGACAAAGACCAAAAGAGGCGCAAACAGGGAAGCCAGCGCCTGTCCCCAGCCGAACTGGTTGACGCCCTTGACCGCCATCACTTCCAGGACGAGCACATACAGACCCGCCAACAGGCCCAGCAGGCTGAAGCAATATCCCGCATAGGGGATGGCCGCAAGCAGGGTCAGGATACTGCTCACCAGCAGGTAGGGGGAAAGGATGGCCGACATGGCATAGACCAGTTGATCGTTCGTGCCGCGCCCGCCAAACATCTTCGCAATCCACTGCACCAGCGCGACGAGCAACGCAAAGAACAGCACGCCGACGCCCGCCCCGATCGGGCCGCCGCAAAGAGCGGAGATCAGTTTGGTCACCAGGCCACCATCGGTCGCAAATTGACCATACTGGCTGCCGTATTGTTCCATGAGTTGTTTCATGGCGGCGCTTTGCACCAAAGTTCCCAGAATGATCTGGACCAGCGCGGCGAGGAAATACCACAGGTAGCCCGTGGTGGCTTTGGCGTTCGATGAGGCCGCCATTTCAGCGAAAGTCTGCTCGCTGGGTTTGGTCAGGGCCTTGATCCAGATTTTGTAGAACGGTTCGGGCGCAGCCGGCATGACCGGCGCGTTGGAAAAATCAGACATGGCATTCTCCTTGAATGAAATATAGGCCTGAAATAATTGTAGGGGTATTCAACTGAAAGTCAACAGGAAACCTGGGGGATGGGCTGCATCGGGTAAAATACTCCCCTGATGGAAATTTCCGAACACATCCAGGGCATCCTCAAGACCCTGCCCGCCAAGCCTGGCTGCTACCTGATGAAGAACGCCGAGGGGACGATCGTCTACGTCGGCAAGGCCATCAGCCTGAAGAACCGCGTGCGGTCCTATTTCCACGCGGATGCCAGCCACGACAACAAGACCCGCCGCCTGGTGCGCGAGATCGCCCACCTCGAGTGGATCGTCGTCGGCTCGGAACTCGAGGCGCTGATCCTCGAGATGAACCTGATCAAGAAGCATCGTCCGAAGTACAACATCCGCCTCAAGGATGACAAGCGCTACCCTTACATCAAAATCCACTGGAATGAGTCTTTCCCCCACGTGACCGTCACGCGCCAGATGGCTGAAAACGACGGCTCACGCTACTTTGGTCCCTACACCTCCGCCTGGGCCGTGTACCAGACGCTGGATGTGCTGCGCAAGATATTCCCCTACCTGACCTGCGACCGCGAGATCACGGGCCTGGACAAGCGCGCCTGCCTGTACTACGACATCAAGCTGTGTACCGCTCCCTGTATCGGAGCCGCCTCCCAGGCGCAATACCGCCAAATGATCTCGGACCTGATGGAGTTTCTGGGCGGGCACAGCGAGGAGATCGTGACGCGCCTGCACAGCGACATGGAAAAGGCCGCTGAGGAATTACGTTTCGAAAAGGCCGCCGCCTTGCGCGACCAGCTCAAGGCCATTCAAACCATCATCGAACGGCAAAAGATCGTCTTCGCCGCCGACTACAAGGACTCGGACGTGCTGGCCATGGCGCGCAACAACGGCGAGGCCTGCGTGCAGATCTTCTTCATCCGCAACGGCAAGCTGATCGGACGCGAATACTTCATTTTGGAAGGCACCGAGGACAGCGCCGACCAGGAAGTCATGTCGGAGTTCATCAAGCAGTTCTACACCGAGGCGGCCAACATCCCCGAGCAGGTGATGCTGCCGCAGGAGATCGAAGAGGCCAAGATCATCGGCGAGTGGCTCAGGTCACGGCGCGGCGGAAAAAAAATGGAGTTCTTCGTCCCCAAGGATGGACAGCCGCAGGAACTGGTCAAGATGGCGGCCGAGAACGCCACCGAGACCCTGACCGCCCTGCGCGCCCAATGGGAGGCCGACACGCACAAACAGGAGCAGGCCCTGGCCGAACTGCACTCCGCGCTGAGCCTGTCGGCGCCGCCCAACCGCATCGAGTGCTACGATGTGTCGCACACGCAGGGCGTAGCCACGGTCGGCGCGATGGTGGTCTTCACCCAGGGCGTGCCCGACAAGAAGCTGTACCGCAAATTCAACATCGACAGCGCCAGCATCGGCGCACCCGACGACTTCGCCTCGATGGAGGAGATGCTGACGCGCCGCTTCCGTCGCTGGCAGGGCGGCCAGCAAACGGAATCCACCCCAGGGTCAAAAAAGCCCGACGCCTCGTTCTCCTTCCTGCCCGACCTGATCATCATCGACGGCGGTAAGGGACAGCTTGGGCGGGCCGTCAAAGTCCTAGAAAATTATGGGCTGGCCGACAGGGTGCCCGTGGTGGGGCTGGCCAAGCAGGAGGAGGAGATCTTCTTCCCGCACCGCTCGAACTCGCTGATGCTGCCGCGCCACTCGCAGGGACTGTACCTGGTGCAGCGCATCCGCGACGAGGCGCACCGCTTCGGCATCACCGCCCACCGCGCGCGCCGCTCGAAGCAGGGACTGGCCTCCATTATGGATTCGATCCCAGGCATCGGCCCCGCGCGCCGCAAAGCCCTCTTGAAACATTTCGGTTCTGTGGATAAGATTAGAGAGGCAAGTGTCGATGAACTGGCGGCCGCGCCCGGCATGAACACGGCGGCTGCCGAAAGCGTAAAGGCGAACCTGGAATGAAAAAAGTCTGGATCGTGGATGACGATGAGGAAATGTCCCGCGCAGTCAGCCTGATGTTGAAGGTGCTCGACTGCGAGGTGGCCGCCTTCTTCAACGCGCGCGCGGCGGCGCAGCACCTGATGGCTGGTCGCAGGCCCGACGCCATGCTGCTGGACATCAACATGCCCGAGGTAACGGGGCTGGACCTGCTGGAGTTCCTGCGCCGCAACCGGGCCTGGAAGCGCCTGCCCGTCATCATGCTCTCCTCCGAAGCCGCCGACGTGACCGTGGACAAGGCCATGGCCATCGGCGCGGACGGCTACCTCACCAAACCCGTCGTGATCGAGGAACTCGAAACGATGATGGCTAATGTTTTTCAAAAATATTCGAAAGGTTGAATCAAATGTCAAAGAACAAGAACTCCACCTCCAAAAAATGGAGCGCCAACCAGATCATTTTTGCGTTCATTTCTTTTATCATCCTGCTCTCGATGGTTCTCTCACTGTTCTCCAACTAGATGGGAAAATTTTTGCTCGTCGGCGCGGGCGGATTCATCGGATCGGTGCTGCGCTACCTGGCCAGCGGCTACATCCAGGAATCGATGAGAACCGCCAGTTTCCCTTACGGGACGCTGGCGGTCAATGTTTTGGGCTGCCTGGTGATCGGCTTCCTCTCGCAACTGGCCGAGACACGCGGCATGTTCACGCCCGAGACACGCGCGCTGGTCTTCGTGGGGGTGCTGGGCGGATTCACCACCTTTTCGACCTTCAGCAATGAGACCCTCAACCTGCTGCGCGACAATGAGATTTTCCCTGCCCTGGCCAACCTGAGCGCCCACATCCTGCTGGGACTGGGCGCGGTCTGGCTCGGGCGGACCCTGGCCTACTGGGTCTGGAGGTAGACATGCTCCCTGAAGAATCCGTGCTGCTGCGTATCTTCATCGGCGAAAGCGACCACCTGGACGGCAAGCCGCTGTACGAATGGCTGGTGGTGCAAGCCAAACAGCGTGGACTGGCAGGCGCCACCGTGCTGCGCGGCATGATGGGCTTCGGCGCTCACTCGAAGATCATTCACACCTTCAAGATCGAGCGCCTGTCCGAAGACCTGCCCATCGTGGTCGAGATCGTCGACAGCGCGGAGAAGATCGAGGATTTCCTGGCCTTCGCCGAGAGCCGCATCCAACGCGGGATGCTGGCCACCACCGAGAAGGTGCAGGTGCGCATTTATCGCGGGGGGAAAGTGGAATAGTCCGCGTGGAGGGAAGTGCCATACTGGGGTACGCGTGGAGAGCAAAGAAATAATCAATGTGGAGGAATGTGCAAATGAAAAACAAAAAACTTTTTTATACCATCCTGTTGATCGTTGCAGTGGGCGGAATATTTCTCCTGGCTGTCTGGCAAAGAGAATGGATCGGATGCAAACTGGCAGTGAAAACGCCCGAAGACAAATGGGCAGAGCAAACCATCCTTGCCTACATTGAAGCACAAGGGCTGGATATTCATCCTTGCACTGACAGATACAATGCTCTTCTGAAAGGCATTTTGCTTGGGGATGTCCCTGAATTAATAAAAACGCCTTCCACTTTCATCAAAAGCGATGAGGAAGGCCAATATATTCTTGTTTATGCGTCAGAAAACTTCCATACACCGCAAGAGCTGTTGTTCCCTAACACCACAGAAGTACCCGCTTCTGAAGCAGTACCACCCACAGCCTCCATTCAGCAGGAAAAGCAGGCTATTCTCCAGGAAATTTACACCCTGGTGGATCAATATAATGCGTTCCTGGAAAAGGAAAAAGCCACTGGAAATTATATGATTGTTCAGTTGAGCGACGGAAGCGAAGGCGTGCAATTCACAAATGAATCTGCATGGAAAGTCTTCACTGAAATGGGGAGAGTCGATAAATTAATAGCTGATCTTAACGAAAAGTACTACGAACTTTCGGTGAAAGAATATCCTTCCATGGCTTATCCTAATCCCGACATCCCCAGCGATCCAGGAAGGCTTAATATTGAATATCCAGCCTGGCTCGATAAAGAATTTAAAAATGGTTCCAAAGTAATCCTTGTTACAGACTTTGGAGAAAAACGTTCCCTTCTTGTTGGTGATTCTTATGTCGAACAAAAACAATGGGAACAACAATTCGATAGTATCAACGCACAGGCCAGACAAGCCTATTTTGCATCCATCGACGCGGAACCCGATTTTGAGATCATCCGCAGGATCGAAGGCGCGGATGTTCAGATCACTTTCAAGGATGTCTCACACTCTCCTTATCGCACGGACAAGCCCTATACCTTGTATGAGACAGCCACCATGCGCTATACGCTGGATTCAACGCAGCACCTGGTGGTTGGGATCTCGCCCATTACCAAGGCGCAGCATGCAAATGGGCTTTCTGTCCCAGAACTTGAAAAATTGGCTCGCGATATGATTGCCCTGGTCTCTCCAGAGATCAACTTGGATGTGCTTGAATACAGTTTTAACCAAAAAGAGGAGTTATCATTTTTCTTCCGCTGGGAAGACCTCACCAAGCCCCTGCTGGACGATGGGCGCAGTTATCCATTCGTTCAAGTGGGGTTGACTGGGAAAGGCGAGTTGCTGAACTACGTCAACACCCTTTCCATGTCGAGATAAACGGGGGTCCTGTTCTTTCAATACGATGTAGCGGGTCAAGCAGACTCTGGGGCGCGGAGGAATAAATCCTTCGCGCCTCAATTTAACCCTCTGGTATAATTCCTCAACGCGGCGCAGGTTTGCCGCGTTTTATTCTGTCACATTCCGTAGGGCGGGATATTATCCCGCCTTACCAAAAGGTCACTCCATGCTCGATAAACTGCTAGGCATCGAAGAACGCTACGACCAACTCGGGCACGAACTGCTCGAGGTCGGTTCGAACTACCAGCGCGCGGCCGAGATCAACAAGGAACGCGTCGACCTGGAACCCATCGTCACCAAGGCGCGCGAATACCGCCAGGCCATGAAGAACCTGGACGAGGCCAAGGCCATTTTGCTGGCGGGCAACGATCCCGACATGGTCTCGCTGGCCGAGATGGACATCGCCGAACTCGGCCCGAAGATCGAAGTCCTAGAGAAGGAGATCAAGGCCCTGCTGGTGCCGAAGGATCCGCGCGACGAGAAGAACGTCATCGTCGAAATCCGCGCGGGCGCGGGCGGCGACGAGGCCGCCATCTTCGCGGCGGACCTGTTCCGCATGTACACACGCTTCGCCGACAGCCAGCGCTGGAAAGCCGAGATCATGTCCGAGAGCGCCATCGGCGTGGGCGGCTACAAGGAAGTCATCTTCGAGATCAAGGGCAGGGGCGCCTACTCCAAGCTGAAATGGGAATCGGGCGTGCATCGCGTGCAGCGCGTGCCCACCACCGAAGCCCAGGGACGCATCCACACCTCCACTTCCACCGTGGCCGTGATGGCCGAGGTCGACGACGTGGAAGTGAACATCCCCGACAGCGACATCGTGATCGAGGTCTACCGCTCCTCGGGCGCGGGCGGACAGAACGTGCAGAAGAACTCCACCGCCGTGCGCCTGTATCACAAACCCACGGGCATGATCGTCACCTGCCAGGATGAGCGCTCGCAGCTGCAAAATAAACTGCGCGCCCTGTCCATTCTGCGCGCGCGCCTGTTCGAGATCGCAGAGGCCGAGCGCCGCGCCGAATTGGAAGCCGACCGCCGCTCGCAGGTCGGCACGGGCGAACGCTCCGAGAAAATCCGCACCTATAATTATCCCCAGAACCGCGTCACCGACCATCGCATCGGCCTGTCGATCTACAACCTGCCGGCCGTGATGGATGGCGATATCGAGCCGTTCATCGAGGAACTCTCCACCCGCGACGAAGCCGACCGCCTGGCGGCCACGGGCGTGGACGACGAGGACGAGTAAAAAAGCCAGGTGGCGCCCCAGGGTCGCCACTTTTTTTCATAGACATCGAAATGAATATCGGTGAATTGATTCCGCACATGATCTCCCGCCTGCCCGGCGACTCCCCAGAATTGGATGCGCAGGTGCTGCTGGCCCACGTGCTGGGACATGTCCGCACCTGGCTGCTGGCCCACCCCGAACTGGAACTCTCCGCCCCGCAGCTTGATGTCGTCGAAGCGGCCATCTCCAGGTTGGAGGCGGGCGAACCCCTGCCCTACGTGCTGGGACATTGGGAATTCTACGGCCTGGATTTCAACGTCACACCCGATGTGCTGATTCCACGCCCCGAGACCGAACTGCTGGTGGAACGGGCCATCGCCTGGCTGAAGGCCTCACCCGAACGCGCGCGCGTCATCGACGTGGGCACAGGCTCGGGCGCCATCGGCGTGACCATTGCCACACACATCCCCGATGCCCGCATCCTTGCCACCGACATCTCCCCCGCCGCGCTGGCGGTTGCAAAACACAACGCGGAAAAGTTCCACGTGCATCACCAGATCGAATTTATGCAATGCGACTTGCTCCCAGAGTCGAAAGTCGAAGGTCAAAAGTCAGACCTTCGACTTTCGACCTTCAACCTTATTTGCGCCAACCTGCCCTACATCCCAACCGAAACCCTCAGGCGGCTGGCCGTCTTCGAAACGGAACCCAGCCTCGCCCTGGACGGCGGAGCCGACGGCCTTGATCTCATCCGCCGCCTGCTCGCCATCGCCCCCGATTGGCTCGCCCCGGGCGGGCGCATCATGCTGGAGATCGAGGCCAGCCAGGGCATGCAGGTGCTCTCCCTGGCATACGACCTTTTCTCCGAGGCCGAGATCCACCTGCACCAGGATCTGGCGGGCCATGACCGCCTGCTGGAAATCACCCTCCCAACCCTGATTGAAATGTAACCCCCACGGGTATAATGTCCGCAAGGGCCCCGTGATCATGAACAACCCGCCAGGCGAACCTCTCCAGCATATCCTCAGAAGATGGGTTTATTGGGCTGTCTCCGTTCGGGCAGACACCGACACCTCCATGCGGCGCGGACAATTGCTGGCGGGATTCCTGCTCCTGCTGCTCATCCCGCTGACTGCGCTCACGATCAACAATCTCTACTATTTCTTCCTGGCCCCCACTGCCGAGTTTGGCTGGTACCTGGTTTCGGACCTGCTCACCTTTTTTTTCTTCCTCGGACTTTGGGTTATAAATCGAAAAGGCTACACCCGTCTGGCGGGAGTGACTGCGGCGCTGCTGATCTCCACGCTCATCTCGTTCTTCTATTCCCCCGATAACCCCAGCAACGGGCTGGTCATGTACGTCCTGCCGATTCTGGCCGGCAGTTTCGTGATCGAACCCAAAGCCTCCTTTTGGGTCTATGCGGTTTCCTTCGTAACCTACACCGTGTCGATGTACCAGACCGACAGGTTTCTAAATTACGACGTGACCGGCATGACCGCCCTGCTGGTGGTGGCCGCCATCACTTGGGTCACGTCCGACCGCCTCGAACATACCATCTCCACCAACACGGCGCTTTACAAGGATTTACAGACCAGCAATCGGGAATTACAGGAATCCTACGAGACCACCCTCGAAGGCTGGTCGCGCGCCCTCGATCTGCGCGACCGCGAGACCGAAGGTCATACCCTGCGCGTGACCGAACTGACCCTGCGCATTGCCAGCCTCATGGGCTTCACACAGGAGCAGCTCATCCATGTGCGGCGCGGGGCGTTATTGCATGACATCGGCAAGATGGGCGTGCCCGATGACATCCTGCACAAGCCCGGCCCGCTCGACGAGGAGGAATGGCAGGTGATGAGGCGCCATCCCAATCTCGCCTACGAATTGCTCTCCCCCATCCAATACCTCCGACCCGCGTTAGATATTCCCCACTATCATCACGAAAGGTGGGACGGCGCAGGCTACCCCGACAGATTGAAAGGCGAGGAAATCCCGATGGCGGCGCGCATCTTCGCCGTGGTGGACGTGTTCGACGCCCTGACCTCCGAGCGTCCCTACCGCGGCCCCTTGTCCAGGGAAAAGGCCATCGACTACATCCGCAATCAGGCAGGCAAGCACTTCGATCCCCACGTGGTGGAAGTCTTCCTCAAGGAATTCGGCCAATGAATCCCACCCGCCTGCTGTCCTCAACTCATCCCGATGCCATCACACAAGCCCTGCTGATCCTGCGCGCGGGCGGGCTGGTTGCCTTCCCCACCGATACCGTCTACGGCGTGGGCGCGCTGGCCTTCGACGGCGCGGCCGTGGAATCGATCTACACCGCCAAGGATCGTCCCGTCGAGAAGGCCATCCCCATCCTGATCGCCGACCTGGCGGATTTGGATCAGGTCGCTGTGGAGGTTCCCGCCATGGCCAGTGTCCTGGCCGCCCATTTCTGGCCTGGACCTCTGACCCTGGTCGTGCCCAAAAAGCCGACTCTCCCCCTGGCCGTTTCCGCCACCGACACCCTGGCCGTGCGCATCCCAGACCATCCCGTGGCGCGCGCCCTGTTGCGCGCCGCAGGGCCGATGGCCGTCACCTCCGCGAACATCTCAGGGCAGGCCAGCCCAACCGATGCGCAGGAAGTGCTGCGCCAGTTGAACGGGCGCATCCCGCTGGTCATCGACGGCGGCCCCACCCCGGGCGGAATCCCCTCCACGCTGGTCGATTGTCTCGGCAGGGAACCCGTCGTATTGCGCGAAGGGCCGCTTACGCAGGCGCAGATCCTCTCCGTTTTAACATGAAAGGCCGCTTAAAAAGCGGCCTCAAAACACTTATCTCCATTTCAGTGTATGTTCAGGCTCCATTCATGTGCCTGAATATAATTATGGATGCATTCTCCTCTACAGACCCCGCGCGGATCCGGGCCGATCCTAGCGGGGTTTGGGTTTTAATCGGGAGAGCGGCCAGGTGGGCTGAACGTCCACATCCAGGTCGGAAACGTGACCGAGCGCATAGCGGAAGTAACCCGCCGCGCCAATCATGGCGGCATTGTCCGTGCACAACGCAAGCGGGGGGATGTGAACCTTGAATTCCCTTTGAGCCTGAAAAGCCTTGCGCAGGGCGCGGTTGGCCGAGACTCCGCCCGCCACGAGAATTTCCTTTGCGCCGAACTCGCGCGCCGCATCCATGGTCTTCTTGAACAACACTTCCACCACTGCGGCCTGGAAGGAAGCCGCCAGGTCATCGACGGGCAAGGAGCCGCTGCGATTCTTCAAATTGTTGACCTCATACAGCACCGAGGTCTTGACGCCGCTGAACGAGAAATTCCACGTGTCTTCGAGCCACGCGCGCGGAAAGTGGAAGCGGGTCGGGTCGCCGTTTTCCGCGGCCTTCTGCACCGACGGGCCGCCCGGGTACGGGAGTCCCAGCAGGCGCGCGACCTTGTCGAAGGCCTCGCCTGCCGCGTCGTCGAGCGTGGAGCCGAGGCGCTTGTAGGTCAGGTGATCGGTCATCAGGTTCAGTTCGGTGTGCCCGCCCGAAACGAGCAGGGCCATGAGCGGGAATTGCGGCTCGGGCGGCGTCGCCTCGCCCGCGTTATACACCCACGAAGAATAGATGTGACCTTCGAGATGGTTGACTCCCACCAGCGGCAGTCCGAGGCCGAGCGCGAGTCCCTTGGCGGCGTTCAAGCCGACGACCAGCGAGCCTGCCAGCCCAGGTCCGCGCGTAACAGCGATGGCATCCACCTCGCCGAACGAGAGGTGCGCATCCGCCAAAGCCTGCTCCACGACCGGCACGATGGACAGCACGTGCTGGCGCGAGGCCACTTCGGGAAAGACGCCGCCATAGCGGGCGTGGAGTTCCATCTGCGAGGCCACCACGGAGGAGAGCAGCGCGCGGCCGTTTTCGATCACGGCGCAAGCGGTCTCGTCGCAGGAGGATTCGAGAGCAAGGATACGAGCGGGTTTGAGGTCAGTCATTATAAGACTCTTTACTCTAGGGCAGGAAAAGGGACATGGCAGCAACAGCAAACACCAACAGAGTGACTACACCGCCGATTGTAAAGGATAAACGCCACCCGCGCAGGCCTTTATCAATAGCCGAAATACCAGAAAGGCCCTGAGTTACCATTTGCCGAAATACATTTTCCTGCTCTGATGTGGCAAATGCTATTTTCGGGATAAACTGGAAAACATTTTTATTCGCTGCGTAAATTAGAAAATAATACTTGCTGGTTTCAAAAACTTTCTCGAAGGCCTTCCAAATCAACTTATTACTTCCTGCACTGGTCTTAATTTCGACACCCTCTTCATCAAAAATGTATTCTACAGGGACGGTAAATTTTTTATCTTTCTTCGCAGAAGACTCTAATCGCTTGGGAGTAGAAAACAAGTACGCCATCAACCCAGTTACCAATAAAGTGTAAATTGAGCCAACGCTCCAATCGCTAAATACGCGAATCCCGTTCCGAACGAAGAAAACAAGAAAAAATATTGGAAACGGAATACCCAAAAAGCCTAAAAATATCCACAGAAGGTTATTCCTGGCCATGAAAGACCGAAGAGACGAGGAATAATCTTCTGGTGTAGGCGAAACGTGAACCTTCAACTTTTCCATATCGTCTTTTGACAAGTCTACTTCTTCCACTTCTTCATCGGCAATACAAAATCATACGGATAATCGGCCAGCATTTCCATGCGGCCGTCGGGGCGCACCCAGAAGGTGTCCTCGATGCGGAAGCCCATGCCCTTTTCGGGATAATACAATCCAGGCTCGGAGGTGACCACCACGCCAGGCGCCAGGCGCTGGTCATCGCCGGTCATCAGCCCGCTAAACGGCCGCTCGTGGATGTTGAGTCCCACGCCGTGGCCGAGGCTGTGGACGTAACCCTCGGTGGGCGCAGGAGTATTCAACTGCGACTTGTGTCCCTTTGACTCGAAATACTCGCAGGTTATGCGCTGGTATTGTTTGAAGGGCACATTCAGGTCGAAGTCCTCCCACAGCTTGTTGAAGATCCCCCTGACCTGGTCGTACAGTTCCTGCGCCTCGGGCGTGGCATAGCCGAGACTCCACGTGCGGGTGAAATCGTAGAAGTAACCGCCGCCCGCCTCGGCGGGATAGATGTCGTACACGATGGTCTGGCCCAGGCGCATCAGATCCTCGGGGTTGCCCGTCGAGTGCGGCACGCCCGCGTCATGGCCAATCGCGAAGATGAAACCCTCGGGCAGTTCCGCGCCGCGCTCGGCCACCCACAGGCGAATCTTGTCCTTGACCTCGCCCAGCTTGAGCGGCTGACCCTGTTCGTTGAGCAGCACCTCGTCCTCACGGACATCGCAGGAGGTGAGGTAGTCGGCGGTCTGGCGCACCACCTCGGTGGTGATGCGGCCCATATTGCGGATGCGCTCCACCTCGGATGCTTCCTTGGTCTCCATCGCGCGGATGAAGACCGAGTCCATGCCGTTCTCACCCACCAGCTCGAACTCGGGGGCAATGCGCTGGAAGTGGGTCAACATGCCGAAGGCGCTGCCCAATTCCACGTGACCGTAGATGCCCACACGCCCGCCCATCAGCCCGAGATCGTTGAACATGCGCTTGAAGCGGATCGCGCCCGCCAGGGCCTGGTCGCCTCCCGCTTCCTTCATCAAATCCATGAAAGGATAGGCGCTGAAGGATTTGGTCGGCAGGCCCGTTTTGGCGGCTTCGTCGCGTTCCATGTCGTTGTAAAAGAGGATGGGCGTCTCGCCGCGTTTCTTGATGAGCGCCGCCGCGCTGACGTGTCCGCCGCCCGTGAAGTAATACATGGGCGGGTTGTGTTCGGCGCTGCCCAGCACCAGCAGGGCATCCAGGTTGCGGGCTTGCATAAGGGCATCGAAGTCTGATTTCATATAACTCCTGTTTGTGGACTCCAACGTCTCCCGACGTTGGAATGTTGTTATCTCAACGCATTCTTCAAACCGACCAGCAGCGCGCCCTCCTGTTCGGGCAGGACGGTGCGCGGGTCAATCAACACGCGGTCATCCTCGGTGCGGGCGATGATGGGCGGATGCTGCATCCGCAGGCGCTTCAAAAATTTATCGGGGGATTTGACGTCCAGCGCGAGGACGCAGGTGTGGAAGGATTCCCCAGGCAGGCTCCCGCCGCCGACGGTGGATTCCGCTTCGACGACGCTGCCCCGCCCCAGTTCCAGCCGCCAGGCCTCGGCCCGACCCCTGACCTGTTTGAGCGTCAGGGACATCATGCGCCAGATGGGGATCTCGCGTTCCGCCTCATCCTTGAGGTAATGCATCAGCGTGGCGGTCAGCCCCGCAAGACAGGTCTTGTCGGCGCGGACGGCGCGCGCCAGGGGATGTTTCTTGATCTTCGCGATCAAATCCGCGCGGCCCAGGATGATGCCCGCCTGGGGTCCGCCCAGCAGCTTGTCACCCGAGAAGCAGACCAGGTCCATGCCCGCCGCGAGGGATTCCTGCACGGTCGGCTCGTGGGCAATATCGAACCTGGCGGTGTCGAGCAGCGCGCCCGAGCCAAGGTCATCCACCACGGGCACGCCCGCCCTGTGCGCGATGGCAACCACGTCGCCTGGTTCAGGTTCTTCGGTAAAGCCGATGATCTTGAAATTGGAACGGTGCGCGCGCATGACCAGCGCGATCGGTTCGGCCAGGGCGGTTTCATAATCGTCCAGATTGACGCGGTTGGTGGCGCCGATCTCGACCAGCTTTGCGCCCGATTGCTTCATCACGTCGGGCACGCGGAAGCCGCCGCCGATCTCGACCAGTTGCGTGCGCGAGATGACGACCCGTCTGCGGTTGGCCAACGCAGCCAGCACCAGCATCACCGCCGAGGCGTTATTGTTGACCACCACGGCGGCCTCGGCGCCGGTCAGTTTTTGCAGGATGGACTCGGCATGGATCAGCCGCGAGCCGCGCGCGCCCTTGACGAGGTCATATTCAAGGGTGGAATAGCCGCGCGAAATCGCATCCATGGCGCGGATGGTGGCGTCGCTCAAGGGGGCGCGCCCGAGGTTGGTGTGCAGGATCACGCCCGTGGCGTTGATGACGGGCACGAGGCTGGGCGCCGTCCACGCGGACAGGCGGAACTCGGCCAAAGCCAGGATATCGTCCATCGTTGGCAGGTCAAGCTCAGGGTCCGACTTGAAGCGGGCGCGGATCTCATCCAGTTCGGCGCGGAACGCATCCAGGGTCAGCGGGCGGCCGTAAGCGGCAATCAACTCCGCCGCAATGCGCGTTTGCAGCAGACTCTCGACCGAAGGCAGGTTACGCAGGGTTGTCATCGTTTGTTGTGGGGGGCTTCCAGCGCGCCTTCTCGCGCAGGCGGATGAGATATTCGACCACGATCAACCCGCCCGCGAGGCCCATCCAAACGTAGAGGGAAACGAGGCGGCCCAGTTGAAGCCAGGCCAGGGTCGCGCCGTATACGCCCACCCATAATGCCTGGCGGATGATGACGTTCGGTTCGGCGGGCGGGTCGCTGGGAAAGCGGCGGTTGATGAGGTAGGTGAACGGCAGGGCCGTGCCCGTCAGCGCCAGGATCCACAGCAGAAAGAAGCTCCAGCGCAGCCAGACGAACGGCAGGGTATAGTTCACGACCAGGTACAGCCCGCCCCATCCGAGGATCGCCATCAGAAAGGCGGGGATGAGGTAGGCACGCGGGGAAGGTTGTGCATCCATTGTGTGAATTATACCCGCTGCGGGCGGCAGGACTCGGGATGGGTTCGAGGAATATAATGAAAGAGCCACCCGTTTATTTTGGGTGGCTCTTGGCGTCCTGAAGGGCTAGATTTTCTGTCTGGCCTGTTCGACCACTTCGACCAGTTCGGGCAAATCCATGCCCAGGTCGTGAAGTTTCTCGACAGTGGGAATACTGTTCGCATCCCAACCGCGGCGCAGATAGACGGCGTCCATCAACTTTTCATATTGCGATTCCCGATACGCGCGCAGGTGCTTCATCTTCTCTGCGGTGGCAAGCCCCGCAGGATCGACTCCGACCAGACGCTTGAGCTGCTCATCGTAGCGTTCCTGGCGTGACTCATACTCGACCGTGGTGACAGGTCCCATCGCGCGGTAGGGCGGATAGTCATGCACGCGTCCCACGCGTCCCATGCGCAGGGCGAAGACCTTCTGGAAATTGTAGACGCGCTCGGACTGGTGCAGCAGGTCCTCGACCTTGGTCGGCTTGCCGGTCACGCCCTCGTGAATCCAGGTGTAGTTCTCGACGTGCTCCTCGACCTTGGCGGGTTCCTTGGTCTGTTTGTTGTTCTCGGGCGAGATGTCGTTCCAGGGCAACTTGCACAGGCCATGCAGGCTGAACCAGGTGCGCCACATGGGGAAGTAGTGCAACGCCTCGGCCTTGATCTCAAAGGTGGGCAGCAGGTTGTGGACCTGATCCATGAAGATCAGCCAGGCCTCGTCATGCTGCGGGCCTTTGGTCGCCAGTCCAAAACCGCCCTGTTGCGCCAGCGATTCCTTGGTCAGGTATTCTGAAATTTCCATCCCCTTGATTTCCATGCCAATATCCTGGATGAATTTCGGGTCAGCGCCATATTCACGCACGAACATTTCCTTCATGTAGCGTACGCCCTGCCCGACAATCACGCCAAAACCTTCGCCGCGCGCCATCTGGTGCAGCAGTTCGAGCGCAGCCGCGCCATTGCCAAAATTCAATTCCAGGCCGCCTGTGATCTCTGTGTTGAGGATGCCTTCCTCGTAACACTCCATCGCAAAAGCGACACAATTGGCATAGGAAATGCTGTCCACACCATAAGTGTCACAATAGAAATTAAGTTCTAGCACCTTCTGCGCATCGAAGTTGCCGATGTTCGCGCCCAGGCCCGCAGCATTCTCATACTCGGGGCCGTCCACCAGCACGCACTCGCCCGCGTACGGACCCGTCTTGAGCGGGAAGTGATCCACGCCGTGCGAGCAGGACATGGTACACCCAAGCCAGCAGCCATCGGGCAGGCCCTGAGTGAAGGCTTCCTTCCAGACCTTGGAGTCGATCTTGTGCGTATCGGGATGTGAGCCGTAACGGAAGTTGTGGGTCGGCAGCAGGTCGAAGTGATCCATCACCTCGACAATGTTGGCCGTGCCCACTTTGCGCATCTGGTTCTGTTTGTCATCCAGGCTGGCGATCTCCTTGTTGATGCGCGCGCCCGCTTTGCGCACCAGGGCCATGTCGGCGGCGCCGTTCTTGTCGCCTCCCATATCGGTGAAGCGCACCACAATCGCCTTGATCTTCTTGTCACGGAAGACGCGTCCCGGTCCGCCGCGTCCCGCCTGCTTGAGGCGGACCTCCTTGCGGCGCACATCGTACCAGGTGGAGTTGATCAGCGCGATGCGGCTATGTTCCGCAGCCTGTCCAGCCGAAAGTACCGAAATGCCGCGTTTGCCCTTTTCGTCGCCGCCAAAACGATCGGTCAGGACGTTCCCAATTTGATGTGAATCAACCTCTTCGAGAGAGTCTCGTTCAATCGTCACCCGGCCTGTGTCGCCGTCAATAAAGATGATCACGTCCTCATCGGCCTTGCCCTGGATCTCCAGCGCGTCGAAGCCCGAGAATTTGAGGAACGGCGCAAAATAGCCGCCCACGTTGCTGTCGATCACGTTGTGGGTGAGCGGGCTGAGGGTCACCACGGTGGCCTTGCCGCTGCCAGGGTAGGCGGTGATGCCGCAGATCGGCCCGTTGGCGATGACCAGTTCATTGCGCGGGTCGTCCCAGGTGGTCTCTGGCGCGACCGCATCCCACAGCAGCTTGAGCGCAAAGCCGCGCCCGCCCGTGAACAGATCCTTCATTTGCTGGGTGACGGGTTTCTCGCGGATGCTGTTGTCATTCAGGTTGATGTACAGGGTGCGGTTGGCGTATCCGCGCTCCACGGGATGCAATTCATAGGTGTATTCCCCTAAAAGGGTTGATTCGGCAGTCAAAGTCATGGGAGGGTCTCCTGAAACGAATAGGCTGGCGCTTAATCACGCCAGTTTCATTATCGCGGGAACGCCGCCGCCTGTCCACTGATGAATCTCCCCTTCTTGTAGTGCCAAGAGGTACAATCAATTATGCAGATTGCATATAATTTCCGTACTCCTTAGCCGTAAACCGAGATTCGAGGTCCCATGAACGTATCTGAAGCCATCCGCACCAAACGCGCTGTGCGCAAATTTACCGATCAGCCCCTGCCCAGGGAGGTGGCCCAGGCCATTCTCAACGCGGGACGCAGGTCACAGTCCTCGAAAAACAGCCAGGCCTGGCAATTCATCGCGATCCAAGACAAGGCCACCCTGGCGGAATTGTCTCAGTGTGGCGAATGGGCGGGACACCTGGCGGGCGCCGCGCTGGCGGTTGCCATCCTGACCCCCGAGCCGACCGAAAAATTCCAGACCATGTTCGATGCGGGACAGGCTGCCGCGTTCATGCAACTGGCCGCCTGGGAGCTGGGCATCGGCTCCTGTCCCGCGTCGCTCTACGACTTCGAGCGGTCCCGCCAAATCCTGGGATTCCCACCTGAATGGCATCTGCGCATCGCGCTCTCCTTCGGCTATCCCGCCGACGAGGCGAAACTTTCCGCTCCGCCGCAGAAGGGCGGACGCAGGGAGTTGGAAGAAGTGGCGCATTGGGAGAAGTGGTAGGAATTTACGATTGGCGATTGGCATCGGTGATAAAATCGAAGCGTCGCATTCGACCAACATTTTTCAACGGAGGAGCAGTCATGAAAATTGAAGATATCGAGGGGATTGGTTCCGCTTATGCCACGAAATTCCACGGCGCAGATGTGCAGACCACGGATGACCTGCTGAAGAAGGGTGGCACCGCCAAAGGCCGCGCCGACCTGGCCGCCGCCACGGGTCTGAGCGCGAAGCAGATCCTCGAATGGGTCAACCGCGCGGACCTGTACCGCGTCAACGGCATCGGCTCCGAATACGCCGACCTGCTCGAAGCCGCAGGCGTGGACACGGTGCCCGAACTGGCCCAGCGCAAGGCAGAGAACCTTGCAGCGAAGCTCAAGGAAGTCAACGATGCGAAGAAGAAGGTGCGCGCCCTGCCCAGCGCCGACCAGGTCGGCAAATGGATCGAGCATGCCAAGACCCTGCCGAGGGCGGTCGAGTACTAAAACAAAAGCGCTGGTCATCAGGCCAGCACTTGATCGAGCAAGTTTTGAAATGCGGCGGCTGCGAGGCCGCCGCATTTTCTAATCCAAATACGCGGGCGTGACCAGGGTGGTCAGCGAATAGCAAACCAACAGGAACAAAAAAAATTGCAGCGGCCACAACTTGTCGCTGAAAATTTTGGCATAGGTCTCGCGCTCCGTGGTGACCAGCAGAAGGTAGAAGCCGAAATAAAGCGGCAGGAAATACCTCCATTCCACGGCCATGATCACGAAGGGCAGGGCGGGCAGAGCCAGAAGCGCATACCAGAAAATGAGGTGCAGGGACGCTCGTCTGTCGCGAACGAACTGGGACAGGTACTGCCAGAAAACCAGAAAAGCCAGGAACAACACGCTGTAATTGAAAAAACTGAAGAGCGCTACGGGCAGTCCCGCGCGCCAGTTCACGGGATAGGGCTCGAAGGACTGGTTGTTCAAACCCGTGAACACCTTCAAAAAAATGTCCACCGTAAATTCAAGCGGATACCTGCGCGCCAGGTCGAGGTAAAGCGGCACGTTCATTCCGCCCTGCTGGTGAAGCATATCCCCGGCCACCTGAAAATCCTGCAAGGCCACGGGGTCAAGACCGAAATAACGGTAGAGGGTGGAAATCCCGATCAGATTGGGATACGGGTACGGCCAAATCTGGGTTTTCAGGCGGCCAATGGCCAGGCCATATTCCAGCACCGTATCGTGCGTTTCCAGGTTCGACTCGAACCAGTTTTCGGCGGAAAAGGGAAAGAGGGATGCCTTGTGATATTTCTGCCAGTTGAGCTGGGCCTGCGGCAGGGACACCAGGATGATGCCAGACGCGACCAGGGCCGCAATCAAAAGGAACCTGCGCGCGAGGACGGTCAGGCTTGCGGCGGAGGCCTGCCTCTCCTTGTACAGGAGTTGCAGCGCCACCAGCAACAGGACTGCCAGATCCAGTTCATAGTTGGCGCGCAGGTTGATGGCAATGCCCATAAAAATCCCGCTCGCAAATAATGCAGCCCAGCGCCGTTTCCCGATCCCATCCACCAGCAGGACCAGCCCGCTCAACAACGCCCCCAGGGACAGCAGGTCGGTCAACAGCCAAGTGAACCAACCCATCCAGAAGAAGCCGGTCAGCGCAAACACAATCAGCACCTGATACGGCCTGGCCTCGCGCCCCATCAGCCAGCGGATGAGCTTGGGGACGACAAGGATGAAAAACAGACTATAGATAAAGGCCAGAAACAGGACATACACCAGCACAGCCTCCAGCCCAAGCCGCCCGCCCAGCCACCGCGGGAAGAACGCGATCAGCGACATGAGGTAACCGCGGAAGCTGTACAACGTGTCGACGTTGCCCAGGGCAAAGACCCCATCCCTGACAAAGGTCGGGGCATTATCCCAATACCCCTTGCTGTCCCCAAAGAAAAACAGGCGCTGCGTCATGAACAGGTTGTTCAGGAGCAGAGTCATGCCGATGATCGCAAAAGTCAGGGGAGCGTGGGCCGGGTCATTCCAAACCTGAAGCGCATCCTTCCACTTCCAGCCTTTTAAACCCATCGCCACAACCGTGGACAGGCCAACGAACAGAGCCAGCGAGACCAGGAACAGGTCCCAGGCGCGTTTGGTACCGGAGATGGTGGAGTGGGTCACGGTGTAATGTCCGACGGCCTGCAAATCCAGTTCGGAGGCGCGGCCCGTTTCCAGGTCCGTGATGCGGACTTGGCCCGCCTCGGACGCGGTGATGAAGACGAACTGCGTGCTGCCCGCCATGGGGATCTGAACCTGAAGCGGATCCCCGGCCCGGGCCGAGGTCAACGTCTGGAGGGCCGAACCAGGCAAAGGCCCGAGCATCCAGCTCTCAGTGGCGAAATCCGCCAGGGGGAGCATCCGATAATTTTGCTTGACGTATCCCAGGTATACCGTCGAATTTTCCTGCCCCGAGATGTTCTCGACCAGAATCGTCTTGCTCGCATTGGCCTCGTGCAGGGTGGCAGGAATGTCGAACCAGGCGGCCAGGAACCAGCAGCCCGCCACAAGCGCCAGCGCATAAAACAGAGCCTGCCTCAGCCTGGGATTCGGGAAGACGTTCATTGCGGCGGCTTCTCCTCCCAGCCCCGCACGCGGACGATGGGCGCCAGGATGCACGGCCAGGTCTGCTTCCACGTGTAGCGGGCCAGCACCTTGGCGCGTCCCGCCTGGCGGATGGCCTCGGCCTCGTCGGGATGGTCGAGGTAGTAGCGGACCTTCGCCAGCATTTCATCCACGCCGTCGAAGGCGATGATTTCCTTCTGCACATCGAAATATTGGCGCAGCTCGGGGAAGTCCTCGGTGGCCAGCAGCGCCCCCGCCGCCAGAAAATCGAAGATGCCCACCTTGATCGTCTGCCGCCCGGACGGGGTGCGAGAAAAGAGGATGGTGATCCTGGCGCTGTTCAACGCCTTGAGCGTCTCCCCGCCATAGACCAGTCCGCGATTTTGGATGCCGTGCTTCTCCCAGTTCTCGCCGTGGATGTGGGTGTCGAAATGCTCCACCAGCGCCTTGACCGGCTCGATGCGGTCCTGGTGCGCCGCGCCGAGATGCAACACCTCGCAGGCGTATTCGGGCGCAGGCGGCACGGGATGGAAGAATCCATCGTTGGTGGCGATGGGCATTTGGTAGGCTGGCACGCCGCCCTGGCGGTACGACTCGGCGGTCGCCGAGTCGTTGCTGTACATCGCGTCGAAGTTCGTAAAAATTTTGCGGGTGGTCGGCTGGTACACGTCAGGATCGCTCAAGGCAATGCCGAGCAGCTTGATCCCCCAACCGCGCAGGGTCTTCGCATCCTGCGGACGGAAGCTCAGTCCGCCCGCGTTGCAGATGATGAGGTGCGGGCGAAATTTCAGGATGGGCGGAAAGAGCTTTTCGCGCACCAGCCAAACGGGTCCTGACGTGCCACGGTCGTACGGGACGCCTTCGGTATCCAGGGCGGCCTGGTTTTCGTCGGTATTGAAGTCGGACACGGTCACGCCCGCGGCCTTCAAGCCGTTCAGCATCTGGGCCACCATGTCGTTCGAGCCGCGCCAGTAGCCGCCGATGTAGAACACGCGCAGGTCGGCGGGCGCGGGTGGGCGGATGCGTTGCAGGAGTTTGTTTTGAAGTTGAAGGCGAAGGGCGGTCATGGTTTTGGGTACAGACCTGTCAGGTCTCTTATTTTCGGATACTCATCTTAAGCGAGCCGTCTTCCTCGCCGTCGACCGAAAAGCCGCAGGCTTTGTACAGGGCGATGGCACGCTCGTTGTTGGCGATAACGGACAGGTACACCTCGTCCAATCCCAGCGTCTCGAAGGCAAATTGCAGGATCAGGCGCGTGGCCTCGCGGGCAAAACCCTTGCGGCTGCCCAGGGGATTTCCGATCATCAGGCGGCCGTACTCGCCGCGGCGTTTCCCGAAGTCGATGTCGTAGAGGGAGATCTGCCCAACGGGCACGCCATCCATCTTCGACTCGATCACGAAGATGAAATCGTTGTCGCGCGGCAGATAGGAGTTCAGCACCCAGTTGCGATGCTGCTCCAGGGTTAGCACATTGCTGGTGTAAAACCACTTGCGGACCTCATCCTGATTCCGCCACCCGAGCGTCATCTCCAGGTCGGCCTCTTCCAGCAACCGCAAGCGGACGGTCCCGCTCTCGACGGGCTGAACAACCGGCTTGGTCATTTGCGCACGTACTCGATCAAGGCGGCAGCCACGCGCTTCACGTCCGCCTCGGTCAGGCGCAGGTGGATGGGCAGGGAGATGATGCGGTCGCTGGCGCTGTGTGAGTTGGGACAGGTGCCCTTTGCGTACTCGTACATCTTGTACACGGTATTGTCGCGGTAATGCACGCCGGGGTAAATGCCGTGTTCGTTCAGGTAGGCCATGCCCAGGTCGCGGTTCTCGATCAGCACCTGGTACAGGTGCCGCGACGGGGTGCAGTCTGCGGACATGCGCACCGGCCGGACGCGCGGCTCAACCTGGAAGGCCTCATCGTACCAGGCCGCGATCTGACGGCGGTAGGCGTTGTCCTCGTCCACGTATTTGATGGCCACCAGCCCGATGGCCGCCATGATGGAGTTGCCGTGATACTTGTAGCCGACGTGCTCCACGTCGTAATACCAGCGGTAGGTGCCTTCCTTTTCGAGCGTGCGGGTGTAGGTATCCTTGTTGATGCCCAGCCAGGTCCACTTGCGCACCTCGCGGTCCAGCTCGGGGTCGCGAAAGCAGATCATGCCCGAGTCGGCGGTCGGCAGGTTCTTGACCGCCTGAAAGCTGAAGACGCTCACGTCCGACTCGCACCCGACGTGCCGTCCATCCTTGTGGAAGGTGCCCGTCATGTGGGCCGCGTCCAGGATCAATTTGAGGTTGCGCTCGCGGCAGATGTCCACAATGCGCGGAAGTTGTCCGATGTTGCCGCCCAGCCCGACGAAGATGACCGCGCGCGTGCGCTCGGTGATGCGGCTGAGGAGCGAGTCGGGGTCGAGGCAGAGCATCTCATCCACGTCGGCGAAGACGGGCGTCAGCCCCTCGTGCAGGATGGCGTGATTGGTGGAGACAAAGGTCAGGGGCGTGGTGATGACCTCATCCCCCGCCTGCCAGCCACCCTGAAGCTTGAACAATTTGACGGCCAGGTTCAAGCCCGAAGTGGCTGAGTCCAGGAAATGCGCATGGGGCAGCCCGGTGTACTCGCTCCAGGCCTTCTCGAACTGGACCGTCTTGAACCCAAGTCCCGTCCAGCCCTTTTCGAGACATTCGCGGATTTCAGCCAACGTCTCGTCGACGCGGAAGGTGGGCACGAACAATTGAATGGAATCCAATGGAACCTCACTGCATGGAAAATGGCAGGCGCACCTGCGGGGATTCTAATGAGGGCGCAAAAGCGCCGCGTCATCAGGCCCAGCGCGGCCAAAACCTGCGCCTTTTTGGAGAGGGGAATGCGCGCTTTTTGACCGTGGGTACCATATTATACGCCATGAACCTGCCAGCCGCTTTCAAAAACTCCCGCCGCCAGGAATGGCGGCGGGAGGCGAAAACATGGAATTGGGGCGGGCCCTATGGCAGGAGTGGAATATCGAAGGTCTTGTCGAGGAACACCGCCATTTGGGCGCGCGTCACACCCGTCTTGGGGCAGTAGTTCTCACCACCGCAGCCGCCCGTGATGCCATCCTCGGCCAGTTTCTCGATCCAGCGCGCGAACCCGCTGGTGGTGGGGACATCCGCAAACACACCGATGGGATCACTGGGCACGAAGGTTGTGCCGTATTTGGCGCGCAATAGGAAGACAGCCATCTGTTCCCGTGTGACGGGGTTTTTCGGGCAGTAATTTTCACCGCCGCATCCGCCCGTGATGCCCTGGGCGGCCAGTTCCTTGATCCAGGCTGCGAAGCCGCTGGTGATGGGAACATCGGCAAAACCAGTGCTGAGCCCCACTGGGGGTGGCGAGTAGGTGGACCCATACTTTGCGCGCAGGATGAAGACAGCCATTTGTTCGCGCGTAACGATCGCGTCGGGGCAATACTTCAAGGGATTCGCGCCGCAGCCGCCGGTCACCTGGGCGTTATACAGGCCCTCCACGAACCGCCAGGCCCAGTTATTACCCTTCACATCTGAGAAGGTGGTGGCATGAAAAACCAGGTCTCCTCCAATCGGCGCGATGGTGGTTGCCTGGCCAACTTCGACATAGTAGGTGGTACCCGCAAGGGCCGGGAAGGAGAGGGAGGATTGTTTGACGCTGCCCGAGTCGTTATTGCATACGATGGGGGTGAAACTCCCACGGAGACCGGTCCAGACCGCGATGAAAGTATCGTAACTCGAACCCAGGGTGTCAAGATATACGGACTGATTATCCGAAGGAGTAAACTTATACCAAAGGGTGGCGCTCCCCTTACCCAGTCCGCAATTGGCAATGGTCGGATCATCATCAGCCGAGGATGCGATGGTGGTATCGGCCATGTCCAGGTACGGTATATCCGCAATGACCAGGGCGCCATCGAAATCGTCCTCGGATCTGGACAGGTAGAAATCCACCGAGATCGCGGGCGGGGTGGCGGTCTTCACGGAGGGAACGTGTTCGGTCGCGGAGGCTGTGACCGTCACCTGGTTGGAAGGCATGTTCTTGAGGGTATAGATGCCGTCCAAACCCGTGACGGCGGTATAACCCGTATTGGTGCTCACGAGGGCGCCCACAATGGGCTGGTTCGTCAACGCATCGTACACAGTTCCGCTGATGGTGGTGATCGCCGGGGTGGTGCAGGTGCCCGCCCCAAAATTGAATTTGGCGATCTTGGTGCGCCAGTCCATCGCCCCGCCCCCTGAAAGGTAGTATTCGTTGGTATACCAGAACGTACACTGATCGATCGGGTCGACCACCATCGAACTATAGTTGCCCCAACGGCTGGACGCATCGGTCTGGATGCCTGTGCCAGCCACAACCGTGACTTCGCCCTGTGAAAGTTGACCGGCCGGGTCCGCAGCCAGGCGCCCGGCGTAGCGGATGGAGGGCTTAAGCGTGGCGCTGGCAATCGAATAGCCGACGGCAATATTGCCGCTCGCATCCATGGCGGCGCTGCCCAGCCAACGATGATGCGCATCCGGGGCATAGGTACCCTGGTCGGCCACGCTCCATTCGGCCAGGGCATCTGTTTTCAGGTGATACCAGCGCACACCGGCATGATCCGTTCCCGTATCCACGGTGTGATTGAGGATCATGTGTTCGGCCCCGTCCTGGTAGCGATATTGCGCGCGATACATCAGGCGCTCCGAGAGCACATCCAGGTATTGACTCGCGGTGGCTCCCACCTGGGGAATACAATCATACGTAAAGGTGGTGGTATTACAGGTAAACTTGGAATCAAAGCTGCTGACGGGTAGATTCTTTGCTTCGCCCCAGGCGGCAAACTCATTGTCCCAGTTCACGTCCATTTGCCAAATGCGGATTTGATCGGCCGGCGCGCCGCGTCCATCGTCATCGACCTGAACAAAATAACCTGGCGTCCCCGCCAGGGGCGGGAAACCATCCAGATCCACGGGAATCATTTTCGACAGTTCGGGGTTGGAATTTTTCAGGTCGAAATAGATAATGCGTGCATTTTGTCCCACCAGCATTCTGGGACGTTCGAATACCGCCACGCCCTGCCCAGCCGCGCTCCAACTACTGGTGGCAGCGTTATATTTCCATTGGTCGACCGACATGTAATAGCCATTCGTCCAGACTGCCAATTTCGGGTTGATGTACAAATCGGCGCTGGTGGTGGTGATCTGGTAATCATACAAATACCATGCGTCAGATACCGGGTCGGGGGTCATGGAAACTGCGACGCATTGGTGATACTCGAAATCCGGGGCTGAGATATCCCGGGCCATCTGGCTGATTATCCAGCGATCGGACAGGTGATCGTACAGGACAATGGGCGAACCTTCGTCATTGGTTTCACACAGGCCGCCAAAGCCTGCAAACAGGTCGCTGATCCGCCGATAGAGTTCCAACGTGCCGCCAGTGGTTGGACTATACACCCTGAAAAGATTATTCACCACCTGGATATAGTGGCTCGGTCCAATATCGCCGTTGGCATCGGGTGGAATGACCAATTGACCCGTTCCCACCGGCGACAGGTTATCCTGGTTGGTTAGGCCATCCCAAATTGCGAGTGGGGCGGGCATCGCCCCAGGCACGCTTGCGGCGGGGGGATCGGTCTGTTGCGGAGCAGCCACTTCAGTCGGAAGGGTGGATGGATCCCGCGGCAGGCTGACGCCAACCTTTACGGGCTGAATCGTAATTGGCTGCGGACCGTCGGGGGCCTGGGCCTGTGCTTGTGCGCTGACGGGCGCCAACGGCTGTACAATCGTCAAGGCCATAAAAATTAAGACCATGAACGAAAAGATACGTTTCCAAAGTATTCCGGTTGTCTTCATGGGCGTTTTCCTTTCGAGGGTTCGCAACAATAATATGGATTGACGGGAATTATACTTTTTCGATAACCAGGAGGGGTTATCAATTCCATATCAAATGCCCGCGGGATTCTCATCTGGCGGGCTTCCCATTTTGAGCCGCCAGCCCTGGGAGGTAAAAAATTCCCGCCTCGAAGATCATTTTCGAGGCGGGAGGCTGGTTCCGTTATCGCTGGCGCGCGAGCGCCCAAAACTGGATGAACGGTTATGGCTTTGTTGGAATGCTGAAGGTAACACTCAGGAAGACCGCCATCTGCTCGCGGGTGACGTTGGCGTCCGGGCAGTAATTTGGTGTGGCATCGCAGCCACCGGTAATTCCCTGGGCAGCCAGTTCCTTGATCCATGCCGCAAACATATGAGAGGTGGGAACATCCGCAAAGCCGGTGCTGGCACCCACCGCAGGCGGTGTATATCCGCTGCCGTTAAGACCGACCAACAGGAAGACCGCCATCTGGGCACGGGTCACCGCAACGTCGGGGCAGTAATTTCCACCGCCGCAGCCAGTGACGATCCCGCGGGCTGCCAATTCCTTGATCCACGGCGCAAACGGGCTGCTGGTGGGAACATCATTGAAGCCCGAGCTGGCGCCCACGGCGGGCGGAGTGTAGCCCCCGCCTTCGATTGCCGTGAGGAGGAAAACCGCCATCTCGGCGCGGGTCACATTCTGGGTCGGGCAGTACATCAGGGTTGGGCTGGCGGCGCATCCACCCGTGATATTGGCCGCATAGATGCCCTCGATGTAAGGCCAGAAGGGACTGTTACCAGACACATCCGAGAAGTTCTTGACGTGGAATTTCAGAGTGCCGCCGGGCGCCACAAGAGGAGTGGTGTTCGGATTCTTCTGCGCCACCTGGATGTAATAGATGCCGGTATTGGTCACCGTCAAGTTCACAGCAGACTGGTTCGTCCCGGAAGCGTTGTCATTGCAGGTCAGCAGGGTCAGAGACTCGTCCGGGTTCTTCAACCACACCGCAATGAAGGTATCATAATTGGTGCCGAAGGTGTCGAGATAGATCTTGCGGTTGTTGGTGGCCGAATATTTGTACCAGACCGAGGCGAAGCCCAGACCGTTGGAGCAGGAATTGGCCGTCCCGTTATCGACCGTGGCTGAGGATGTATTCAGGATGTATTGGTACGGAGGCGCGACAGGCATATTCGCTGCGGTATTGATCGTGTCGTTGGGTGGCCCGCTGATCGTGGTGAATTCCCACCACACGTTCGTCCCGTTGCCTTCCACGGTGCCCTGGGGATTGGTGGCTCGCACCTGCCAGTAATACGTGTAATTGGGAGTCAAACCGCCCACCAAGGTGACGAAGGTGGACGCTCCGTTGCTGACCCAGTTGGTGTCGCAGAGATTGTTATCAACGGTATCGATGCAGTAGGAATAGCTCGTGGCATACGTGCTCGAACCCCAGGCCAGCACAGGCGTCGTCGGCTGCTGGATGGACATATCCGCCGGCAGCGTCTTGACGAAGGCAACCGGCGGGGAAGGCGGCAGGGTCGGGGTGGCTGTCTTTGTGGGTGTGGCGGTCTTGGTCGGGGTCCCGGTCACGGTCGGGGTGCGGGTGATCGTACCGGTCGGGGTGGCGGTGCCGCTGCCCGTGCTGAACGCCCACCAGGTCCCGCTGTCCGCGCCGACCTTGCTGCTATCGGTGAGAACCGCCTCGATCTGCCAGTAATACACATTGTTCACGGACAGGGTCACGGCCACACTGGTGCCGCTCCAAATGGAGGTCCAGCCGCCCGTGGCGTCGCATTGCGCATTGTTGATTTGATCGACGCAATAGCGGTAATGGCTGAATTTGGAACCCGTATAGGCCGCCCAGGTCAAGGTGGGCTTCGAGGAGATGCCCACCGCACCGTTCGTGGGATAGGTCTTGACGAAGGTCACCGCCAGGGGTTCAGGCTCGGGCTTGCTGATCTGCGGAACCAGGTCGGTCGGTTCGCTTGCCCACACCGTCAGACAGGCCAGCGCCGGGTTATCGTCACAGCCGACGAATTCCACCGCAGCGAAAATCCCGCTGTCGTGAAAATAAATGGAAGTGACGCCGTTGGCCTGCGGCTCGGAACTGACTTCCTTCCAGCCCCTTTCCTCCATGGACGGGGTGGCATAATAATCGGCAATGTCGTCCCGCCCGTCGAGGTTGAATTCCTCGATGGCGCGATAGGCGTTCCCAGGCAGGGTGACCGTCTCACCGTTCACCGCGAAGGAACGCTCGGCCTTGCCAAGATCGTTCCAGGACAGTTGGGAGGCCAGGGGAGCCAGGATCCCTTCCGTTTGGATGGCGGGCTTTTGGGCCAGCGCCGAAAGACTCGGGGCAAAGAGGGAAACGATCACCCCCAGCACCAACAGGATTTTTGGCAATTCTTGACGAAAAATGTTTGTATTTGGATGGGTTTTCATGTTTTTCCTTTCAGTGTGAGACCAGAATCATTGCCAGAAATTGAGACGTTCCAAAAAAGGGGAAGGTTCCCAATTCAGGCAGGTTTCGCGTTGTAAATTCTGCATTTCCAGGCGGGAGGCTCCGCCGTAGCTAAATTTTACCGAACTTCCTGTTTACACGAGGTTTCATTATAACTCGGAAAAACAGCCTCGTTATCTGATGGGACGAATTGACCAGCCTTGGGAATGTTTAGCTCAATGTTCCTCCTTATGGATAGCGAGGATGGAGTGGACACACTGGAGGGGTATTTTACTATAAAGAACGGGGTCAATTCACACACATCCTGTCGCATTTCCCCATATGACAGTCATCCCCATTCAACGGAAGCCTGTCACTTCACGCCTGGAACGATTCCGGGAATAATGGGTTTCATCTTTAAACCCTCTGATAAGGACCCTTAACATGACCACCCTTGCCCCCACCCTCTACACCCGCACCTTCCCGCGCACCTCGGCCTGGCTTCGCGACTTGAGCCTGATCGCCCTGGGAGCGGCGCTCGTCGCCCTGCTGGCCCAGGTGCGGATGCCCCTGCCCTTCACCCCCGTCCCGCTGACGGGACAGACCTTCGGCGTGCTACTGGTCGCCGCCGCCCTTGGCTCGAAGCGCGGCGCGGCCTCGATGGCCCTGTACATCGCCCTCGGCGCCTTCGGTCTGCCCGTCTTTGCTGGCGGCGCGGCTGGACTGAGCTACCTGACAGGTGCCACCCTCGGCTACCTGGTCGGCTTCGTGCTGGCGGCCTACGTCGTCGGCTGGCTCGCCGAGCGCGGACTGGAGCGCAGCGTGCGCACTTCCCTGCTGCCGTTCCTGGTCGGCACACTCATCATCTACGTCTGCGGCGTGGCCTGGCTGACCGTCCTGCTGGGCAGCCTCCCCCAAGCGCTGGCCGCGGGACTCGTCCCCTTCCTGGTCGGCGATATTATCAAGTTGATTGCTGCGTCGCTGGCCCTGCCCGCTGCGTGGAAGTTTGTGAAGTAAAGCTAATTTACAGTCATCGCGGAGATGACTGTAAATCTCGATATGAAAGAGTCAGGTGATAAAATTATCCTGACTCTTTCGTTATTAAGCCAGTTTTTCTGAGGGATGTATGAGCAAACTAAAAGCCACTCTTAAGTTACCATTTCGCATATTTCTTTTTTCCACAGTCATGGTTTTCTTTTTTATATATGTGCGCTGGTTTCAAATCTCCCCTCTTGAAGATATCAGTTTTGATGCCTATACTTCTGGTGCCCTCTTATTCGGTTACATTCTCTTGCTCTTATATGGGACACTTCTGTTTATGAATTTCAAAGCCAGGTTCTTTATTTCGAAAATCATCTATGCCATCGGAACTATTTTATTTTTCCTGGCAAATTGGTGGCATATTTCAGTTTACATGCCCGATGTCATCGACACGGCTAAATACGACGGGGAAAAATATTATCTTACTTTCAATTATCAATTCTTGGACTATCAATGGACACATTATCAATTCACAAAATGGAGCAGACCCTTCAGCTATGAAACTTACTCAATAGGCCCACTTCACAGAGGCCAACTAAAGTTCATATATGACAAAAAGCAAAGAGAAGTCAGCATTTTGGGAACCTTCCCAGATAACGAGTTAGTATTTACAGATGGAAAAGATTCGCATTTCTACGAGTCAGGGTCTATTCAAATGGAAAATTTGCGGTACTACCTTTCTGAAAGTTGCAACAAAACAGCAGCGCAAACTTATTGCGATACATATATTTTTGCTCTTTACCAATGCAATATTGATAATACAATGTGCCATCCAGTACCTATACGATTCACCACGGGCATATATGAATTTTTGGGTGTTCTAGAGTCCAACGAAGCTACCCAGGAAATCAATTTATATCAATGGTATAGTGATGAGATAAAGACTCCGATCTTCACTTATGGTGAATATTCCCGCTGTTACGTGGAAGGCTGCGAAATTCTTCTGCCCTGACACACACCTGCCACAAAAGCATGTTATCCTTTGCGTATGACCCATCGCATCCTCGTCGTCGACGATGAACCCGCGGTCACCGACCTGCTGGCCTACAATCTGCGCAAGGCCTTGTACGACGTGTCGATTGCGGCGGACGGGCGCGAGGCGCTGCGCCTGGCGGGGGAATTCCAGCCCGACCTAATTCTGCTCGACCTGATGATCCCCGAAGTGGACGGCCTGGACGTGTGCCGCGCCCTGCGCAAGACCAGCGACGTGCCCATCATCATGATCACCGCGCGCGGAGAGGAGACCGATCGCGTGGTGGGCCTCGAACTCGGCGCGGACGACTACGTCACCAAGCCGTTCAGCGTGCGCGAACTGATGGCGCGCATCAAAGCTGTGCTGCGCCGCGTCCATGACAAGCCCGAAGATGAAACCTCCTCCCTTCTGCGCGGACCTGGCGGCCTGCGGCTGGATGTGGAGCGCCGCACCGTCCACGTCGGCGATACCGCCATCGACCTGACCCGCCTGGAGTTCGACCTGATCCAGCGGCTGTTGTCCAACCACGGGCGCGTGCTGACGCGCGAACGCCTGCTCGAACAGGCCTGGGGCTACGAATACGTCGGCGACACGCGCGCCGTCGATAGCGCCGTCAAGCGCCTGCGCGCCAAACTGCGCGCCGCCTCGCCCGATGCCGACTGCATCGAATCGGTGCGCGGCCTCGGCTATCGCATTCCATGAACCTTGCCTCTTATCTTCGTGTCCTTCATGCGCTTCGTGGATAAAACCATGCAAAGCATCCGCGCGCGCCTCTCGCTCAATACCCTGCTCGTCCTGGCCCTCGGCATGACGCTGGCCGCCGTCCTGGCCTGGCAGGCCGTGGCGGCACTGTATGTCGACACCCAACGCGACAATCTGCTGGCCCAAGCCAAACTCCTCGCCGCCGCCCTGCAGGATGAACCGCTCCCCGCCAACCCCCAACCCTACTCGCAAGCCTCCAACCTCGCCCCTGGGATTCACACCCGCCTGCTGACCGAGAACGGTGCGGTCGTGGTGGGATTGCCGCTGGCGGATGCGACCGTCCAGATGCCCGAGGCCGAACAGAACGCCCTCCTCCCGACCTCGGAGCTGCTTCAACGCCCCGAAGTTGATTCCGCCCTGGGAGGGACTCCCGCCACCGCCGTGCGACGGGTGTTCGGGAACCAGCGCGTGCTGTACGCCGCCGCTCCCATCCAGGCGGACACAGGTCAGATCACGGGCATCGTCTACCTGGCCACACCCCTGCCCGCGGCAGGACTGCCTGCGAACCTCCTCCTGCAATTGCTGGGCGCGGTGCTCCTCGCGGTGTTGCTCGCCACGCTGGCGGGAAATTATCTGGCCAGGCAAATCGCCAAACCACTGGAAGGGTTGGCTCATGCGGCACAATCCATCGCCAGCGGGAACCTAAAAGCCCAGGCTCCCACCGATGACCGTATCGCCGAACTGCATGATCTCGGGCAGACCTTCAACGATATGGCCGCCTCCCTGCGTCAATCGGATGAGGCCAAGAAAGCCTTCATCGCCGATGTCACCCACGAGTTGCGCACGCCATTGACCGTCATCAAAGGCACCATTGAAACCCTCGAAGATGGCGCGCTGGATGACCTTGAAGGACGCGGGGCGCTGCTGGCTTCGATGCAGCGCGAAACGGATCGCCTCATCCGCCTAGTGAACGAATTGCTCGTCCTCACCCGCGCCGACGCGGACGCGCTGCAATTGGAGCTGCGTCCGTTGGATTTGGGGGCTTTGGTTCAGGAGCGTTGCGAACTATTCTCTAGTTTGGCTACACGACAAGGTATTACTATCAGTAGGGCGGGATATTATCCCGCCTTACAAGTGCTTGCCGATCCCGACCGCCTCTCGCAAGTTCTCGATAACCTGCTGGACAACGCCATGCGCCACGCGCCGCCTGGGATGGGCATCACGGTCGAGATAACGGAATCAGGCGCGGGCGTGGAGTGTTCGGTGCGCGATCAGGGGGCGGGCATTCCGTCCGCGCATCTGCCCTTCATTTTCGAGCGCTTCTACCGCGTCGACAAATCCCGTAACCGCATCAGCGGAGGAACAGGCCTGGGGCTGGCCATCGCCAAGGCGTTGATCCAGGCCATGCGCGGACGCATCTGGGCGCAGAGCGTCGAAGGACAGGGGACGACAATTACGTTTTGGCTGCCTGTGGAGTCCAACGTCTCCTGATGTTGGGCTTCCAAAGTCTGGAGACGTTGGACTCCAACTGCCTTCGTCGTGACACAATCCTGACAGGTGCGGAGAGTATCCTGTAGCGCAAATTGGCAATTTGCGCCACTACAAGGAGACTTCCCATGAAACAGATTCAAACCATCGTCAACACCGTGCTGGCCTGCGCGTTGATCTTCCTGCTGGCTATGACGGGACTGCCCGCCATGAACGCCCACGCGGACGAACCCACCCCCACCCCGCAAGCCAGCACGCCCCAGCCTGCCGCCTGCGACCTGGCCCGTACCATCCAGGTGACGGGCACGGCCGTGGTCAACGTGGCGCCTGACCGCGCGCTGATCAAGCTCGGCGTGCAGACCAATGGCAGGTCGGCCAAAGATGCGCAAGCGAAAAACGCGACCGCCATCAACAAGATTACGTTCGCGCTCAAAACGCTGGGGGTCGAAGCGAAGGACATCGCCACGGACTGGTACACGCTCGAACCGATCTATGACGATTACGAAGACCTGCACATCAACGGCTATCGCATCCACAACGTGATCGAGGTCACCGTGCGGGACGTGAAAAAGACCAACAATCTGATCGCGGCGGCCTTCCAGGCGGGCGCCAACCAGGTCATCGACGTGGAGTTCTATACCAGCGACCTGCGCAAATACCGCGACCAGGCGCGCGAGATGGCCATGACCGCCGCCACCGAAAAGGCCAACGACCTGGCCCAGGCGGCGGGCGCGGGGGTCAGTTGCGTGATTTCCATCAACGAGAACAGCCAGTCCCATTTCAATGGCTGGGGTTGGTGGTATGGCAACAACAACCAGAATCTGTGGACACAGAATGCCGTGCAGAATGTGGAGCCCACGGGCGGGGAAACCTCCACGCTGGACGACGGCCCCGTCAGCGCGGGACAGATCTCCATCCGCGCCGAGGTCAGCGCCGTGTTTGGGTTGAAGTGAGGATGCGATGAAACGATTTATTTCCACGCTGTGCTTTGTTCTGCTGATACTTTGTATTGGCGGATGTGCAAAGAAAGCATCGCCGCTTGCGCCCGTTGCTGGTGAAGAATCAATGAAAGGCTATGAGCTTTATAGCTGGGAGCAGGACGGCCAATGGTATTTCTCGGTGCTGATCGGCACCAATCGCGAGAAGACCCTGGACGAAATCCAGGCTTCGGATGTCACTCTGAAAGGGATCGATGGCCTCAAGGCTGTCCTCGAATCCATTCCCAGCGGGCAATACGTCACATGGACGGCAGGGGAATCCCTGGCCCTTCCCCCAGAGGAGGTGATCCAGCAGGTTCGGGACATTTGCAAGGCCCGCGGGCTGGAACTCAGCCTCGCAGACGGGGCCAAATAACAATCCACAAACCACCGGGACAGTCGTTCGAAGCGACTGTCCCGGTTCATTTTCCCGCCAGATGCCGCCATTCACCCCAAAATCGTGATATGCTATCGTCATTCCCCCGCGCGAGACGGTCGAGAAAATTGGCAGGCGGCGGAGTGCGGTATAATCTCGTCCCTTCATCTTAAGAAAAGTTCATCAGACTGGAAGACCAAAGAAAGATCATGTTTACAGACCAGGTAGAAATCCACGTACGATCAGGCAAAGGCGGCGACGGCATGATGCATTTCCGCCGCGAGAAATTCGTGCCGCGCGGCGGGCCCGATGGCGGCGACGGCGGCAAGGGCGGCGACGTTATCTTCGAAGTCAAGGCCACCCTCAACACGCTCTCCAATTTCCGCCCCAACCAGAAGTTCAAGGCGGATGATGGCGCCAACGGCGGCGCATCCCAAATGACGGGACGCGGCGCCGAAGACCTCGTCATCTACGTTCCGCCTGGCACCGTTATTTTTGAGTTGCCCGCCGAGGGAGGAACTCCCGTCCTGCTCGGCGATCTGACCAGCCCGGGCGAACGCCTCACCATCGTGAAAGGCGGACGCGGCGGACGCGGCAACCAGCATTTCGCCACCTCGCGCAACCAGGCCCCCCGCACCGCCGAACGCGGCGAACCGTGGGAGGAAAAACGCCTCAAACTGGAACTCAAGCTGATCGCCGACATCGGGCTGATCGGCGTCCCCAACGCGGGCAAATCCACGCTGCTCTCGGTATTGACCAACGCCAAACCCAAGATCGCCGCCTATCCGTTCACCACGCTCGAACCCAACCTGGGCGTGGCCAACATCGATGATGACACCACCGTGGTGCTGGCCGACATCCCTGGCCTGATCGAAGGCGCGGCGGAGGGCGCGGGCCTCGGCCACGACTTCCTGCGCCACATCCAGCGCACCCGCGTCCTGATCCACCTGCTGGACGGCCTGGCCGAAGACCCGCTGGCCGACTTCAGCCAGATCAACGCCGAGTTGGCGCTCTTCGACCCGAACCTGGCCAAGAAGCCGCAGATCGTGGCGCTCAACAAGATCGACCAGCCCGAGGTGCAGGAACGTCTCAAGGATTTGAAGGCCAAGTTCAAAAAGAAAAAAGTGGAACTGCGCACCATCTCGGCCCTGGCGCGCACCGATACGCGCGAAGTGCTGTTGTCTGCCGCACAATTGCTGTCCGAGACTCCTCCCCTGGAGGAACTCGAAGCGCCCGTCCCCGTCTACCGGCCGATGGAGGACCCGAATCAGTTCACCATCTCGCGCGAGGATGATGCCAGTTGGCGCATCTCGGGCGCGGGCATCGAGCGCGCCGCCTCCATGACCTACTGGGAGCACGACGGCTCCCTGCGCCGCTTCCAACGCTTGATGGAAAAACTCGGTGTCGACGAAGCCCTGCGCAAGGCGGGCATTCAGGAGGGCGACACTGTCCATGTCGGCGATTTCGAACTGGAGTGGCAGGAATAACGTGAAGAAAAAGTTTTGGGTGGGACTGCTCATCGGCCTGGGAGCGGTGATCGTACTCTTGTTTGGCTTCCGCCTGGCAAACGAGCTCAGGCACATGGGACGTCCCCCCAAACCCCAGCCCTTTGCCATCATCACGGACGTGACCCTGATCCGCGACTGGATGACGGTGCCGTACATCTCGCATACCTACGGTGTCCCGCCGCGGGTCCTGTTCGAGGCTCTGGATATCCCCGAAAAGGAAAATCACGAAAAAAGCATGGCCGAGATCGATGCGCAATATTTTCCCGGCCAGGAAGGCCACGCCATTCAACTGGTGCAGGCAGCCATCCAGAAGTTCCAAGAACAGGCGCCTCCCAACGCCCCCACGATTCCTGTTCCATGAGTGACTCCATTACGGATATCCTGCTCACCCAGGTGATTAATCACGGCGCGCCCCTGTTCGGGTTGTACCTGATGCTCGGGGCGCTGGGAGTCCCGGTCGGGGCTTCCTTCATCCTGATTGCTGTTGGGGCCTTCTCCCAACAGGGATATTTCTCCTGGCCTGAGATGGCCCTGTATGGTCTGCTGGGCGCCCTGGTGGGGGATGCGCTCAGTTTCGGCATCGGACGCTTTGGAAAAGACGAGGTGAACCGGCGCCTGGGGCAATCCCCCGCCTGGAAAAACGCCACCGACTACTTCCAGCGCAAGGCCTGGGTGGCGATCTTCTTCACCCGCTTCCTGGTCACCGCGCTGGCCATCCCCACCAATCTGATCGCAGGCGGAAGCGGATACCAATTCCCGCGCTTCATGTGGTACGACGCGTTGGGCGAAACCATCTGGGTGCTTTTATACGGCGGGCTGGGGTATCTCTTCGGCAGCCAGTGGGAAATAGTCAGCCAGATCGTCAGCGATTTTGGATTAATGCTGTTGGGAATCGTGCTCATCTTCGCAGGGATTCGGCTCGGCATGCGCTGGCTGGGCAGCCACCCCCTCGACACAGAAAAGCTCCTAAGAAATGTTCAATCCCGCAGGTAATACCTGCGGGATTTTTTATCGGGCATACCCGGCGGAACGGTTGTGGAAAGTCTGCCATCCGCCGCCCCACCTGCTGCACATCGAAGATGCCCCGGTTTTCCCGGGGCATCTTTTGAATCATTTTTACTTCGGTCTGTTCTATTTGCGGCCCATCGCGTCCATGACGGCCACAGAGGCAATCTGCACGATGGCGTTGACGTCGTCACCCGTCTGCAACACGTGGACGGGCGCACCCACTCCCAGCAGGATCGGGCCGATGGCCTTGGCCTTGCCGAGACGGGCCATCAGTTTGTAGGCAATGTTGGCAGATTCGAGCGAGGGGAAGACCAGCACGTTGGCATCCTTGACCGCGCTGAACGGGTAGCGCTCGTCGACGATTTCGGGTACCACGGCGGTATCGGCCTGCATCTCGCCGTCGACGGCCAGGTCGGGGCGGCGCGCCTTGACCAGCGCCACAGCCTTGCGCACCTTGTCCGAGAGCGGGTGCGGCGTGGAGCCGAAGTTCGAGAACGAGAGGAAGGCCACACGCGGGTCGAGTTCGAGTTTGACGGCGAAATCGGCGGCCAGGGTGGCGATTTCGGCCAGGTCCTCGGCGGTCGGGTCGATGTTGACCGTCGCATCCGTGAACAGGTACACGCGGTCTTCGACGATCATGATGTACACACCCGCCGCGCGGGCCACGCCCTGGGCGGTGTGATGGATCTGCAGCGCGGGGCGGATGACCTCGGGATAGTCAAAGGTCAGGCCCGAGACGAAGGCATCGGCTTCGCCCATTTTCACCATCAGCGGGCCGAGCACGTTCGGGTCGCGCACGACCTTGCCCACATCGGTGCGGGTCATGCCCTTGCGGTTGCGCATCTCATAATAGGCGTTCTCATACGCGCCGATATTCTCCATCTTCGAGGGATCTACAACGATGGGCGCATAATCGAGGCCCAGGTTCACGACCAGCGCTTCGATGGTTTCCGACCTGCCGATCAGGATTGGCGTGGCAATGCCCTCATCCTTGATCTGGGCGGCGGCGCGGATGATCTTCTGTTCCTCGCCTTCGGCAAACACCACGCGCTTCGTGCCGCCCGAGGAGCGGGCCTTGTTCTGGAAGAAGTAGCGCACCTGTTCGCCCTTGCCCTGGCGGTAGGCCAGTTGCTGGCGATACTCATCGATGTCGACCGGCTTGCGGGCCACCCCCGTCTTCATGGCCATCTCGGCGACGGCGGGCGCCTCCCATAACAGCACACGCGGATCGAGCGGCTTGGGGATGATGTATTCGCGGCCAAACTTGATGCTGTCCCCGCCATAGGCGCGGATGACCGAGTCGGGCACGTCCTCCTTGGCCAGGGCGGCCAGCGCCTGCGAGGCGGCGAATTTCATTTCCTCGTTGATCTGTCTCGCGCGCACGTCCAGCGCGCCACGGAAGATGAACGGGAAGCCGAGCACATTATTGACCTGGTTGACATAATCCGAGCGGCCCGTGGCGATGATAACGTCCTTGCGGGCCTCCCTGGCCAGTTCGGGTTTGATCTCGGGGTCGGGATTGGCCATGGCGAAGATGATCGGGTCATCGGCCATCGACTTGACCATCTCGGGCGTCAGCACGTTGGCCACGGATAAGCCGTAGAACACGTCCGAGCCTGCGACGGCGTCGGCCAGGGTGCGATGTCCCTTGTCGTCGACCGCCAGGCGGTCCTTGTACTTGTTCATGCCCACGGTGCGGCCCTTGTAGACCACGCCCTTGGTATCGACCAGCATGATGTTCTCACGCCGCACGCCCCACGAGATGGCCAGTTCCGCACAGGAGATGGCCGAAGCGCCCGCGCCCGAGATCACCAGTCGGATGTCCTCGTGCTTCTTGCCCACGATCTCCAGCGCATTGGCCAGCCCCGCCGAGGAGATGATGGCCGTGCCATGCTGGTCATCGTGGAAGACTGGGATGTCCAGCATCTTCTTGAGTTCTTCCTCGATGTAGAAGCACTCGGGGGCCTTGATGTCTTCGAGGTTGATGCCGCCAAAGGTCGGGGAAATGGCCGCCACCACCTTAATGATCTCATCGGGATCGTGGGAATTGACCTCGATGTCGAACACATCCACGTCGGCGAATTTTTTGAAGAGCACGCCCTTGCCTTCCATGACGGGCTTGCCCGCCAGCGCCCCACGGTCACCGAGGCCCAGGATGGCCGTGCCATTCGAAACGACCGCCACCAGGTTGCCCTTCGAGGTGTACTCGTAGGCCAGCTCCGGATCCCTTTCGATCTCCAAAACGGGTTCCGCCACCCCCGGCGAATACGCCAGGCTCAGGTCGCGCTGCGTGTCCATCGGTTTGGTGGGAATGATCGCCACCTTGCCGGGCTTGCCTTTCAAATGGTGATATTCAAGTGCATCTTCACGAGTGATCTTAGCCATACTGTCTCCTTTGGGGGTTCGAGTGTTTTGGACTGGTTTTATTATTGCACGATTTACAGGGGCGGTGTAGTTCCTTTTGTCACAATTTTTTCTATACGCATCCTGCAAAATATCTTGCGCCCCTCACTGAGAGTGCGTACGCCGTTCCCGCTTGAGAACCAGCTGCTTGTATAACTGCCATAACTGATAGAAGGTCCGGATGATCCTCCAGGGATTGAAGAACTGGGAAGTGCCATATTTTCGGGAATAGTGATGGACGGGCACCTCGGCAAAGACATAGCCCGCATCCTGGATCTTTTTGACCAGTTCCAGGCAGACAGCGCCGCTCACGCTCTCCAGTTTGATCTCCTCCAGGACCCTGCGCGGGATCAGGCGAAAATCGCAATCCACGTCCCGAATGCGGATGCCGAAGAGAATGGCCACCAGTTGGTGATACGCCTTCCCGATCAATATTCTCAGCCATGAATCATGGCGGGCCAGTTTATAGCCATTGACCATATCCACGCCCGGGCGCAGCGCACCCACCAGGTCGACCAGTTCGAGCGGATTGTATTGCGCGTCGCCGTCCGTGTAGAAGACCCAATCCTTGGTCGCGGCGGCAAATCCCGTACGCAGGGCGGCGCCATATCCCTGGTTGTAGGGGTGATGAATCACCTTCAACTCGGGATAACGAATGGCGAGCTCATCCAATACCTGGACGGTGTAATCACGGCTGCCGTCGTTCGTCACGATGATCTCATAATCGTCGGTCACCTGGCGCAGGGCGATCAACGCGGCGGTCACCATGCTGGCAATCGTCCCACCGTCGTTATACGCGGGGAAGACGGCGCTCACGCTGGAGATGCGCGCCACAGTCACATTCATTGGATGGATGACTTCCGCGCCAGGGCGATGACGCTCAGCCCGAAGGGCAGTTCGCGCGAGGCGACCCAGGGCGCCTCCGCCGCCAGGACCCTGTGCAGGATTCCGTTAAAGGGGCCAGGCTCCAGCTCAAGGTCTGAGGCTGCCTGGCGAACGGGGAGCAGCTGCTCCGAAAGGCGCTTGAGTGCCGCTGCGGGAAATAGAAGGGTATTGGCATAACTCAGGTGGACAAGGGCGAGTCCGCTTTGGACGAGCAGGTCGGCAATGCGGCGGGTGGTATAACGCCGGGCCGTGTGAATTACCACATCATGCGCACCCCGCAGCCAGTCGTAGGCGGGCAGGCGCAGGAACAGGAATCCGCCCGGGGCCAGCAGTCGGGCAAACTCCCGCAAAGCGGAGAGATCGTTCGAAACAGCGCGCTCGTACAGCACGTCAAAGCTGACGACCAGGTCAAAGGAAGCTGGAGCAAATGGCAGGTCCAGGACCGAAGCCTGCACGAGGCGGGACGCGTCCCGCCTGTGGCAGAAATCCAGCGCCAGGCGGGAAAGGTCGCAGCCCGTGACTGTTCCAAAATCCCGCAAATACGTGGTCATGGCGGCGCCCGTCCCACATCCCGCATCGAGGATGCGCAAGCCGACCCTGCGGGGCAACCAGCGGTCGAACACCGCGCGTGTGATGGACGCCATGCCCCGATACCACCAATGTCGGAGTTCCACTTGATACATGATCTCGTATTCGCTCGAGTGCAAACTTCCTCTACGGAATCTGATAAGAGGCCAGGATGGTGTTCTGGCAGTCGCTTATAAAATGCAGGTCGCCGCCTGGATTCCCATGCGCCCAGGCCACCAACTCCTCGATGCGCTCGGGACTGGCAATGATCGTCTCTCCAGAGACGAACTGGAAGGACTCCACCGCCTCGGGAACGTTGGTTACCACACGATGCTGACTGAGAAAGGCCGTGGAGGCGTGGGAGCCGTGGAAATAGATATCATCGCTGAGCAGATAGATGTTCGATTCACTCTCGACCGTCCTGACGTATTTTCCCAGGTAGGAGGCAAAGCGGCCTGCCAGGTTATCTCCATAGCGGCACTGGCCTGCAAAATCGCCATAGTAAGTCCAGGCGTTGAACACCAGCAGGCTCAACAGAATGCTGCCGATGGTTATCGAATACGCCAAACGTGTCTGCGCCCAACCCAGGCCAAAATATTCGACGGCCTGGTCGAACCCGATGGCGGCCATGATCAGCGCGGCCGGCAGGGCCATCAACATGCGGTACGAGTCTGCGGAAGGCGGCACGGCGAAGAGGCCGACGGCCAGCGTGGCCGCCCAAAAATTACCGTTCAACAAAAGGTTACGCGGAGATTTCGTCCGCCACAGGGATAATCCCAACCCCAGCAGGAAGGCCGCCGCGGAGATCATGCTAAGCATGGGGGCGGGGGACCCATAAAAATCCCTGGCCGGGTAGTAGATCAGGGAAAGGAAGGCGTGCATCACCCGCTCGAACAAAAGCGAGACAGCGCCCCTTCCGGTCTCTGCCATGGTGGCTGCCAGCCAGCCCGAGTTAATGGTGCCATCCTGGACCAGCCTGTTCATGAATTGCTCCGGGGTACTTAGGATATAGGAAACCTCGGGCCCCATCATGAGCAGAAAGGCTCCCCAAAACGCCAGGGCCGGGCGCCAGGCCGCCATAAACCAGGAGCGCAGGAACAGGAAGGAGATCAACATATAAACCAGGATCAAGGCAGTCACCACCTGGGCGGTCAGATACACCGAAAAATGGATAGCCAGGATCGCCCCGCTCAAAGCGGTCCGCCAGGATTGGCGTTTCTCCAGGCCGCTTAGCAGCAGGTACAACTCCAAAGGCGCCAGCCAGGTTCCGTGAATGTATGCCACAGAGGCGATACGGCTGAAATTGATATGTGTATGCGAAGTGGCGATGAGAAAAGCGGCAATGAAAGCCACCCTGGGTCCGCCAATTTGACGTGCCAGCAGGTAAACAGCGGGGATGGCCAGGATCCCGCCGATGGCAGGCACCAGCCGCAGGGCAAAGGGCGTCGGCCCAAAGATCCGCAGGGTTGCGTTGATGATCTGAAGATACAATGCGCCGAAGTTGTCCCACAGCGCAAACGGGTTGGCAAGCGTGCCCAGGGCGGTCTCCTGGGCGGCCAGGCCCACCCGTCCCTCATCTCCATCCAACACCCGCGGAATTTCGCCCAACCTGTAAAATCGCAGGAGCGTTCCCAAAATAATGACGACGAGCAGGATCATCAACTCGGCCCGGTGCTGTTTGAACCAGGTACGCCAGGAAACCCGCCCAAGAAAACCATCCATGAATGCGGTTACAAACGATACCCCCGCCAACAACCAAACCGTCAGGATGGGAATGTAGTTGCTCCGCGTGGAAATCTGGAATAATCTCGCCCCCACTGTGGCCAGGATGGACAACATGACCGCCACCAAAATCCAGGTAACCTGGTGGGAAGCGGTCAGGCGGGTCGCGATCCACTGTGTCCATGAGGCTGGGCGGATGAGCTGGCTCACTAGAAAAAGAACCACTCCCAGGATACTGAACCAGATCTGAAAGGGAAAAATGACTGTGTTTTCCAGCGGGGTGGAGTACATCAGGAATTGCCCCAGCAAAAGAAGGAAAACACCGGCAAAAGCAATAACGCGCTGCACCTGTTTCGATTCCCCGTTTCCATCAGGGTGAGGATAATTCATGGAACCTCCGGTAATAGTGTACGATGCGTCTGGTTTGACCGATCAGATATCCAAAAACGTTTTTGTTGATTTTATCCCATCTTCACATTTAAACAATACGCGCACACCATAATTTGTCTAGACAGAATTCGTGTAAAATATTTTCAACTTTCATGTATAATTGTTTCAACACCCCGCAAGGAGTGTTGTTAATTAGCCTATTTCCTGCCGCCCACTTTGCGGCCACTGTTTGCTAACGGATTTGACACTTTTGGGTACGACACCGCCCCATTTTGGCGGATTAGAAACCGATTTTTGCCAGGACCATGTACCTGTTTGATTTCACCCTGAGCCGATCCACGGTTTAGTTAATTCTTCCGTACCGCAATACGCGGTGCGTGAGTCTGTCGCATCCACCCGAGCCGCTTCGCAGCTGTGGCCCACCCCCCGGGCTATGGCTGCGTCTTATTTAACGATGAAAACGATCTCGGCCATCGAAGTGCAAAAGAAGGATCCCAATCGGGTGAACATCTACCTGGACGGGGAATTTGCCTTCGGACTCTCCCGCATCGTCGCCGCCTGGCTGAAGACAGGTCAGCGGCTGGAAGATGGAAAGATCGCCCAACTCCAGAACGACGATGCGCGCGAACGGGCCTATCAACAGGCCATGCTCTACCTGAGCTATCGCGCCCGTTCGGAAGCGGAAATCCGTCAGAACCTGCGCAAGCACGAATACACGGACGAGGTGATCGAGGAAATCCTCGAACGACTCCGCCAGGTGAAGCTTGCCAATGATGACGACTTCGCCCGCATGTGGGTGGAAAACCGCAGCACCTTCCGTCCGCGCAGCCGCAGGCTGCTGGCGATGGAACTGCGGCAAAAAGGCCTGTCAGACGAGGCGGCCCAATCGGCCCTGACAGGTGTCAATGAGGAAGAGCTGGCCTATGAAGCAGCCCGCAAGCGGGCTGGCAGGTTCAAGGATCTGGAATGGCCTGAATTTCGTAAAAAGCTGAGTGAATTCCTGGCGCGGCGCGGTTTCCCGTACGACGTCACCGCATCCACAGTCAGTCGCATTTGGAACGAGAATTATCCTGAACAGTCACAAATTTTGGACGACGAGGAACCAATATGAATTGGGCACTTCCCACTATACTCATCATTGTATTTTTAGCAGTCGGTGTACTGCTTGGCTATTTCTTTCATCGCTATCAAGCTGAAAGGGCCCTACAAAACCAGCAGCAGAAGGCCGACAGCATCCTGAAAGGCGCCAATGAGCAGGCCCGTCTGATCGAGGCCCAGGCTCGCGAGAACGCGGTCAAGATCATCCAGGCTGCCGAGTCGGAGATCAAGGAACGCCGCATTGAGTTGAACCGCGAGCTCGAGCGCGTCGACAAGCGCCGCACCGAGCTGGAGAGTCGCATCGAAAAACTCGAACAGCGCGAGCAGGCCTTGAACAAACGCCAGTCCACCGTTGACCGCCGCGCCAACGAGATCGACAAGCTCTACCAGGACCAGGTCAATAAATTGCAGGAAATCGCCCAGATGTCGCAGGAGGATGCCCGCAAGGATCTGTTCGCCGCGGTCGAGAAGGAAGCGCGCGGCGACATGGCGCGCATCATCCGCCAGATCGAAGCCGAAGCCCGCGAGGAAGGCGAAAAGCGCGCCCGCAAACTGATCGCGGACGCCATCCAGCGCGTAGCCTCGGAACACGTGGCCGAAGTCACCCGCGCCGTGGTGACCCTGCCGAACGAGGAAATGAAGGGCCGCATCGTCGGCCGCAACGGACGCAACATCAAGGCCTTCGAACAGGCCGCAGGCGTGGACGTGATCGTGGACGACACCCCCGACTCGGTCACCGTCTCCTGCTTCGACTCGGTGCGCCGCGAGATCGGCCGCCGCGCCCTGGCCAAGCTGATCCTGGACGGCCGCATCCACCCCGCCCACATCGAGAAGATCGTCGAGGATGAGACCAAGGCCGTCGAGAAGATCATCAACGAATCCGGCGAACAGGCCGCCTACGACGCCAACATCGCGGGCCTGCATCCCGAGATCATGCGCATGATGGGCCGCCTCAAGTTCCGCACCTCGTACGGACAGAACCAACTCTCGCACGCCGTGGAAGTATCCAAGCTGGCGGGCATCCTGGCCGCCGAGATCGGCGCGGACGTCAACCTGGCCAAACAGGGCGGCTTCCTGCACGACATCGGCAAGGCCATGGATCACAACCAGGAAGGCACGCACGCCCAACTGGGCGCGGAATTCTGCAAACGCTACGGCGTGAATGCCAAGGTGGTCAACGCCATCGCCTCCCACCACCACGAGGTGGAACAGGAGACCATCGAAGCCGTCATCGCCGAAGCCGCCGACGCCATCTCCGGTGCCCGCCCCGGCGCCCGCCGCGAAGACCTGGAAGCCTACATCAAGCGCATCCGCTCGCTGGAGGAAATGTCCATGTCCTTCGAAGGCGTACAGCAGGCCTTCGCCATTCAGGCTGGCCGCGAAGTGCGCATCATCGTCAAACCCGAAGCCATCGACGACCTCGCCTCCGCCCGCCTGGCCCGTGACGTGGCCAAGAAGATCGAAGAAACCATGCAGTACCCCGGCCAGATCCGCGTCACCGTCATCCGCGAGACACGCGCGACGGAGTATGCGAAGTAAAATCCACCCTGAGCGGAGACGAAGGGCATTGCCCCACAAATCAACCTCCCGCCGTTTTGGCGGGAGGTTTCGTTTTAGGCCACGATCTTTTGGACGACCTCGGGGTCGTCCTGGTATTTCAGCAGGCGCAGGCCTTCCAGGCGTAGAGCCTCGGGGAAGAGCGCCTTGTAGATGTTACAGTTCGGCGATTGGACATCATAGCGGCCGGTGGCGCGATAGGTCTCCAGGGGACATCCGCCCGCGCACCAGTACTTCCACTCGCAGGATTTGCAGCCTTCCTTTTCGTCCACCGAAATATTTTGGACGCCAGCCTGATCGAGGCGGATGACCGCCAGCGGATCTGCGGCGTTCATATCCGTCACAGGCTTGCAGATGTGCATCTGACACTTCGCCACCTGTCCGTTCTGATCGAAGACCAGGTAATTCTGCCCCACCCCACAGGTGTGGGTATGCGAGGCGGACAAATTCGCGCGGTCGATGATCCCGCCCAGGAAGGGACGGCGTGGCAGGTTGTTCTCGATTACCTTAAATGCCGCCGACATACCCTCAATGATTTTTTGCTCCTCCAGGCGCATGTCTCCGTGGGCAGCCGAGAGTTCGTTCTCGCGATAGAAATTCAGGCTGAACGGCAACTCCCGCTCCAAGATCCAGGCCATTACATCGGGAAGCCCCACCGCCGTGCGCCCGCTGACCGTCACCGAAATGTTCGGCGTCAGGCCATTGACCAGTGCCAAGTCCACGGCTTCGGCCACATCCACAAAGGAACCGCGTCCGCCCGCGTAACGACGATGCAGGTCATGATGCGCCCCCAACCCATCCAGGGAGATCATCAAGCGTACCCCAAGCGACTTGAACGCCTCGACCATCTCCACGGTCAACAGAGTTCCATTGCTGAGCGCCACTCCTTCCAATTCAATCCCGTGCCTATGCGCAAGGGATTGGGCATACTGATGTAACTCCACGATCAACGGAAAGCGCAGCAACGGCTCCCCGCCCGCATATTTCACCTTGACCTGCTTGAATCCATTGGCAAGCGCCGAACGGAAGGTGGCATCCATCGCAGCGCGGCCGGTTTCGGAAGACATATCCTCGCGAACGTGTGGGAGATAGCAATAGTCACAACGCAGGTTGCAGCGGTCGGTAAGGTGGAGCCAGGAGGTGAGAGGAGACGAGACTGGGCCGCAATCTTCTTCGGCGGTACAGGCGCAGTCATGAGAGACAGGCTGTAGAAAACCGAGAGAAACAAGTTTTCTCACAATTGTGGTTGCTTGCTCCTTAGAAAAATCCTTCAGGTTCCTTATCGCATCCGTCGCCGTGCTAGGGCTGGCAAATGCGTTCAACACCTGTTGCCCCGGTGGCCCCATGACCGCAACATGCCCATTTCCACCCAGATAGGCAAATAGCTGAAACTGTGAAGTAAGTGATACACCTCTTAGCGCATCACCCCCCGCGTGCAAGCGCAACCCCTCTACTTTGACTTGCTTCGAGACTCCCGCCAGATTATGCAAACATGCACAATCATCATCCTTATCGCAACGCGAGTCCCCAACGAGTAGGACCATAGTGTCCATGCGACCCTCCTTCCAGCAAGAATAATTATACAGGAATTTTGTTAAAAAAACACAGCGACTTTTTGGTCGCTGTGTAGGCAAAGTTCGAAAAAGAAACGCGTTTTTATCCAATTTGCCAGAGGGCACGGTTGGTGAGGAAAGATTGGATTACCGAACCATCCGGGTACATTTTCTGGATGCGATTGCAGATGATACGCATTTCTGCGCTATTCATGAGTCTGAGATTAACATCGATACTGTTCTTAGCCTGGCGCATGCCTTGATAATCCATCGCAAAACTCTTATTGAATTCCAGGGCTTTAGCATAGTTTTCTGCCATGGACTCAAGCATTTTTATAATTTTCTCATCCATTTTTTTCGTTAATTCCTTCGGCGCTTGTTGAAAGTCGCGAAAAACCAGGTGTCCTTTCAATACAAACAACTTCCCTTTTTGCCCAAACGTTTGGGGTTGTTTTTGCATTTCATCTTCAGACGGGAAGGTTTCTTCTGCGATCTGAATCGCCTTCACAATGTCGCTCCCGTCAGGGATCGTCTCATCTTTTTCCAGCAGGTAATATTCCAGCCAAGCCAGGTTAACCAGAGCATCGACACGGCGATGAAGCAAATTGGCGCTCTGCGCCAGTTGCGCTGCCGCCCGTAAAGTTTCCTGGCTTTCTCGCAACAGACGGTTGAGATCATCTCCCGGTTGCGGGCTTTGCCTCAACCAATATACCCAATCCCGGCAAGCCGTTCCCACTTCAATGAGCGCCTCGATCTGTCGGGAGGTTTCACCTTGTTTTTCAAAGATGTCCCTGGCTTCACGCGCATAATCACGCGCCTCGCGCAAATATTTAATTCGATCGGCATCGGATGACAGTGGCATTGCGCCAGACAAACGGCGGGTGGACTCTGCCAAGGTCACCAGTGCCATTGCAATGCCGCGTTCATGTGAAAAGGCACGGAAGATGGATAGAGCTTTTTCTGCATTCTGGCGGGCGGAAGCATACTGGGCTTCGCCCTCGCGCACACCAATGGCAGCCAGTGTATTCAAGCTGAGCGCTACAGGAATGCGAGGCCCCAACTCGCGTCGTAATGACAAGGCATGCCGTACGTTGGCGCGGCCATCGTGCCACTCGCCCATCTCCGCCTGGGCAAAACCCATGTCATTCATCGTGGTAGCCATTTCAATGCGAATATCCAATTCTCGGAGCAACATTGCTGCCTGCTGATATTTCGCAACTGAATCGGGTATCAAGCCTTCGACTCGTTTGAGATAGCCCTGGACACGATAGGCCAGAGCTGCAATGGCTTTCTTATACCAAAGCAGAGTATCAGGGAGGGATTGATCCACAAATGGCTTGTGAACTTCATTAACATCCAATAAGGAAAATACACATTGGAAATGTTTTTCGCCTTCCTGTAAGTCACCTTTGTCACCCCGTAAAATAAACAAACTGGCTGCCCAGGCATGAACTGCTGCCAAAAGGAAAGGGTACTCCCTTTTCCAGGTTTCCTTGAATTTCTCGATTAAATCCTGCGCCTCATTGACGCCAGTCTCGTAATCACCCAGCGCCCAAGCTCGGGCAGGAGGGCGTGTCTTGAGGCCCTCTAAAATCATCTTAACCGAAACATTCTTTTCAAGGATTGGCGCGGGCGGCCTGCTCAGGTAGGACAACAACTCAGCCTGCAGCTGCAAATCCATGAGCACATCACGGGCCATGATGGCCTCATGCGAGAATCGATAATAAGAACGGAAGCCGCGGCCCAAATCATAGCGCAAGTTATAGTACATGATCTCAGTCAGAAGAGCCTGGTATTGCGTATGTGTTTTTCCCAATTCTTTCAAATCGAGGCTTTCCCTGCCATGTTCCTCAACAGGCGCATAGAGTTCATTAAGCCGCCCAGAAATGCGTTCGCTTTGTTTCTTGTAATAGCCTTTTATGGCTTCAAATACTTTTTTTTGTGGTTCTCCATCGTACAGAGAATCATAGACATGATTCTGGAGTAAAACGTACATTTCATCATGGAGAAAGACCCGGTTGTCCTCTGGGCGGATTTTGACAACCGAAAAGGTACGTACTTCCCGTAAGCGTTTGCGCGCTTCGGTAGGGGAAATATCCAGTACAGCAGCCAGCAACTCCTCGTCGGCACCTTTGGGAAGGCGACCAAGAGCAATAAGAGTTTTGCCTTTTTCGGTTTCCTGAAATCGCCGTATCAAGGCTTCCTCATACCGCCAATAATCTTCATCATCCCAGTTATTATCGGATTTCTCGCGCAGCATGTTCTCAACTTCATCTTCACCTGGAAAACTCAGGTAGTCCACAAAAAGCGAGAGCAGGATGGGGCGGCCCTGGCGAGAATAGAAATAAGCGCCTTGCTTGAACGCTGGCGGGAGATTTTTCAAACGCTCCGCCAGTTGATACTCCTTGTTTTCATCGAAAAGCCTTTCGACGGCCTCGAAGTATTGCTGGCTTTCGTGCAAACTGAATGGCTTTACCTCGTCGATTTCTTCCACCAGGGCTGCGCCCACCCTTTTAAGTTGCGCAATGGCAGGCATGGCTTCGTCGCGCCCTGCCATAAAAACAATCACGTTTTGCCAGGTCGGCAGATGTTCCACCAGCCAATTCCACGAATCGGAAAATGGAATTTCATCAGTCCATGTTTCCAATCCATAAACAATGCGCTCGGCAGTATCCAAAACCAATACCACACGTTGAGTTAGGCTCAACCCCTTCAGATCTTGATCAAATTTTTCGATGGCGTCATCTCGCAATTGTTTTAGCTCAACCACATTCCCGCTCAAACGGGCACGATTAAGAGCACTGTAAGCAGACACATACGCCTTAAAATGTCCAGATGCTGGGGGGAGCGCTTCAAAAATAGCCTGCGCCAGTCCGATCGGGGTATGCAGGCTAATATTGTAAAAATCCAACACAGTATCAGCTGTATGACGGAGCCCACACTTGCGGGCCATTTGAAGCGCTTTTTGCAGCAGGCGCGTCTTGCCAATCCCGCCAACGCCATGCAGAAAAACAACGTGGGGGGTCGTGGACGGGTCACGCAAGATACGTTCGAATTTTTCAAGAATATCCTTACGGCCCACCAGCTCAGGGGTGGTATTTAGGCCAGTGAGCGGATCAGTAGAAGGAAAAGTCATGACAAAGCCTCCTCAGTTTGGCGTTCTGGACAAGCCTGCAGGGTATCAATCCCCGCCTCAGATAACACCTTTGCGTGATTTTTTGCGAGCGTCTCGAAGAAGGGACGGAAGCGTTCCATCGAGCGGTCAGCGGCCTGTGATTTGAAATGACAATATGCGGCTTTTTGCAGATCGACCCAGGCCTGCTTATTTTTAATAGGTAGATACTGCCGTAGGATCTTTTGGACAGGTTGATTCATCTCATAGCGTCCGTTTTTCCATGAGGCCAGGCGTGTCTCGTTCATTTTGCGACAAATGGCACGGCCATCTTCTTTCTCGCTTTTCTTATAGATCTTGACCATGAGGGCAGCCTCCGACTCGCCAAATCCATCCAGCGGCGAGAGCGCTTCAAAATATTCCCGAACCGCAGCGCGCTCATAAGACGGTAAGACCGCAAATAGAATATCCGCCGCAGCCTCCAATGCTTCCCATTGACTTTTAACACGGGCTAAATGTTCCGTAAAGACTGGCCACCCTGAACCAATTCCATAAATTTCATCGACGGAGAGAAAAGAAGACAATCCGAATTTTTCGATTTGTTTCTTGATGTTGTCCACCGAGAATGGCCCAAGCCCAAAGCGCACAGCTTCGATCAGATTAGGTACTTTCCAGGGATAGGGGCGTCCACGCCCTGTTACGATGACAAAAAAATTATTCAAGGTCAATAAATTTCCCAGAAAATGCGTCTCTACTTGTTCGATCAACGACCAATCGCTTTCGAACACTGAATCCAAAATCAGGACAAAACGGTCGTCTGTATGACTTTGCACATAACGACGAATGGAATCCACTTTCTCTGCCATAGTGGGATTGGGCGGCAATTCGATTTGCAAACTATTAATAATGATCTTCAAAAAATCATCCACTTTAAATTGAGACTGTTCCCCTTCCCGCAAAAAGCATTCCCCAACCTGGGCCTCTTTTCCTTCAGGATGATAATTTTCTCCGGGACTCCATAAACTAAACAACCAGGAGGTAATCCCCTTGATCTCCTGTTTGAAAATCGTGCGATGTAAATGTAGGGATAACCATGTTTTTCCTCCGCCCCGGTCGCCTTCTATCACCACCGCCCTGACGCGCGGTGTAATTTGTTTCAAGATAGTAAGTATTTGCCTTACTTCTTCATCACGGTCAATGAATTTATTGGGATCATACGGGGAAGATGAAATGGTATTTATCGTTGACATAATGGCTCTCTCCTTGGGATAGACCACCCTAGCCCTGGGCGATGGAAGTCAATTCTTGGGTGATGTGGGCTTGATCGTTGCGATACCAGGCAATTGCCTTATCGATATCTTCGATATGGATACGCTGTTCCGAGGTTGGATCCCCTTGCCAACGGGTTTCGTACTCAAAAAGCACTTGCCGTACCAAAGTCAAGGCTTCGCGCGGCAGCGGATTGACGACGCGCGCCAGTTCGAGTTCCAAATCCTGGCCCGCAGGAAGCGCACTGACCGCGCCAAGAGAGGCAAACGTTCCCTCGGTCGCGGCGTAAACGCGTCGGCGGAGCATATCCGCAAGCGCAGCAGCATCCCATTGCAACTCGACCTGACTAAAGGTTGTCCACTGTTTTTTGAGGCGCTCCTGCAAATGGGAGCGGATTTCGATCGGCAGGAACCCCTTCAAGAACACGCGCAAAGCAGTCCATTCGGGGGCCTTCGCAAATAATTGCACCAATGACTCCGCCGCAAATCCTGGGGAGGAGGCGAGTTCGGGAAAACCGTCCACGCCATCGAGAAGGATGTACACGCCGCGAAATCCCAGATCGGCGGTCAGCCAATGGACCAGGCTGTCGAAGACCCTTTGAATGGACAGGCTGACAGGCGTCACCCCTTCCTGCCAATATTGGGTCAACAGGTTACAGAGGATCGGCAATAATGCGGGGTCGGAAGCCTGATGCAGTTTATAAGATTTGTCTAATTGACCGGCAATTTCGTCAACCTGCCCCTCTGCAAGCATTTTCAGGTAATGTCCAATATTGGGAATCCAATTGAATATCAATTGCGCCATTTGTTTTTGTAAGACAGGGGGAGTTTTAATAAAAATCAAAGGGTAATAGGCAAAAGCCAGAAAGAGCGCATGGGCGGCAGATTGAACAATCTGCTTGAGATGCTCCTCCACCGTGGCAAAATCCCCGTCCCTGAAATAATGCGGCAGGTGATAGTGGATGGGAAACGGCTGATAGCCGCCCCCGCCCGTCCAGCAGGCGCGGGCGGTGTAGATTCTCAAAGCCGTCTTGCCGCCGCCCGGAGGCGAGAAAATCAGGGCAGGCGTTTCGCTCCATGCAACAGAAAAGGCTTCATGCCCGATTAAATAGCGATTGAGGTGAGGGTCACGGGAAGCCTCATCATGCTCGAACGGGTCAAAACGAAAGTCAAAATGATCAAGCCAAATATTATCCATCATCACCCTGCAATTCCAAAGATGTACAGACATGATACCTGGCGTTCATCTCATCGCAATTTCATGTGGCTTTCATACATCTCACATTTACCTCACAAGCCTACATTATTGCGCGTTTTCCAAGCGAATCTGGCTTTTTCCACGATCACTGACAATATAAAGCGGCGAAATACCCGGGCGGGAATCCCACTCAACCGCCTGACGCAGGCGATACAAGGCCGTATCCAAAGCGCCTTCCCAGCCAGCCACATCCTCCCAGCCTGCATCTTCCGCGCTGCGCGGTTCGCGATTGAGGCCCTTATGAGCCAGATAATAAAGTTCCGATTTTGTGCAGGGGCGATGTCGATTCTCGTAGAGGTAATGCAAAAGTTTATAACCAATTCCAACCACAGAGATCTCCCCCCACCCCATGAACACCCGTCCGGTCTCCACGTCCAGGCGAAGCGGCGGCGGCGATTGGCGGTAGGCATCCAGCCACTCGATCTGCGCAAGGGGTTTCCCTTTCGTCAAGTAAGCATCCAGAACGGGACGAGTCAATTCCAGCCAACCGCGTGGAGATGTCCCAGCATATTTTCCCATCCATGCCAGCCACTCATTCCCTTTACATAATTTGGATAACGGAGGATGGTTTTGTCCCAGGGCAAGCGCCATCCGTTGTTCGACAATTCGAATCGTCTCTTCCTCGCTCCATTTAAGATGATGAACGCTGATCCGCCGCGTAATCACAACGCGCGACTTAAAGAGTTCGGCCTCCAAGTCCCTGGAGACAACCACTTTAAAGGCAAAGGTTTCCTCTTCGAAAAAATCGAGCATCCAAAAGAAGGTGGCGATAAACCTTCGCAGCCGCTCGGGGTATAGGCGCAACAGGGTATCCAGGCCATCCAGGAACACCCATATCCCTTCCAACCCAAACGCTTTGATGGCGCTGGTCAAATGCGATAGAACCGAAGAAGGCAATGCATCACGTGAGAGCACGTCAGCGGGAAGTTCGGAAAGCAGGCGGGTGACAATCGCCATGCCGTCCTCGTCGGCCCTATCCGCCAGGCGGCTGAGATGGTAGGAAGAAGCGCCGCGCAAAAAAACATGGACAAACCAATGCATAAAATCCCGCGCCCACCCGGGAGCATTGACAAAACCCGAAGGATGGCGTGAAATCATCTCCAAAAAAGCAAACGAGAGCGCATCCATGACCTGGGATATGAACAATTGCGAAGTGTCGCCGGATGCTTCATCTGATAGTTCAGGCCGCCAGGAGGCGGTCAACAAGCGCGGCGAATTTTGCGCAGCATAGTTTTTAAGTGATAGCTCAAGGGCAGTCTTGCCTGCACCAACCTCCCCCAAGACCAAAATAGAGCGCAGTTCGGTCATTTGGCGAAACAGGCGCGGCGGCAGGTAGGCCTGCGCCAACCAGGAGGATTCTGTCTCGGCGCGGAGCGAATCGAAGTAGCGGGACAAGTTGGGAGAGGTGGTCATGCTGATTTAAGTATAGTCTCTAAATCTTCTATATATAAGTATTTCTCAAACACACCTCGCTTCTCGCAATGGTACTGTAACAAGCGATTGCCTAAATTTAACATTCGTGCCAGAGAATTTTTGGAAGAGGAAATGAGCTTGTCAGTAGTTTCCCATTCTGTCCCACCAGGGCCAAAAAGTTCATTAAACCGAATGGCAACCCCTATTGTTTTCTGTTCGGGATGTAAAGCAGCATCAAATTGGTGTTCAAGCGAACGTTTTAGCCACTGTTCAGACCAAATAAGTTCAACTTTTCCAATAGGTAATGAACCTATTGGAAAAAATGAAGCAAAGAATTTCGCATCAATTCCATTAAGAGATAGGACAGGTATCAATGAAGCAAACTGTTCAAACCAGCTCGTAGGCAAAAAATAAAATAAATCGTCGCCAAGAAGTAGCAAATTGGTTTTGGTTATACCAGACGGTCTGATATTCATCCAGGAAAGTAAAACCGAATCTTGTGGCATCTCTGTTGACAAGAAACTCCCTTCAAAATCAGCAATATCGCGAAGTAAAATTGTCACATTCTTATTTTGCTGAAACCATTGGGAACAAACAAAACGTGCAAGCTCAGCATTTGACCCTAATGACCAATTGAGTAATTCAAACAAAGCCTTCCTATTTTCATAAGGTAAATTAAGAACTACTTGTGGCTGGCTTGAAAGAATTTCAAGCCAAGTACGTGCTGCCGAATAAACCAAAGTCAAGAGAGGGGATTGAACAGACGCCTTTTGCTGGGGCCAAATCCAAACAGGGAAAATAGTGTGATCTCTTTTTAGAAGATAAGCAAGCGCTTGAGCGTCTTCCATGGTCGGACATTGAGCAAATAATGGAATGGGAGCAGTAAAAATTTCCCATATGTCAGGTCTGGTTGCACCCTCGGGATAGAACGGGTAAGAACTCAAATCGGGCCGTCCAAAAGGAGAGACGTTCATACCATGTCTAGTTAACCAAGTTTTTAATAAAAAATCATGGATTGGCTTTTCTTTTTTTGTTTTTGCTAAAATTTTGGGTGGTCGACTTCTCATAACGGGCAAACTGGCACCAACATCGCGAGCACGAATTCGTAAAGATGCCAGAAGAGATTCGTAACTGGTATAGGTATAATCTATTACGAGAGGCCCCAAAAATAGATCCACATAATGCAAATGTTTTAAATCGTCTAGCAAGTCACATTCTTCAAAGCGTACAGGAATTATAAAAATCTCGCCTTTTGGCTTTTCTGCAGAAACATCATGAGCAATTTTCATCTCCTTTTGTTGAAAACCGGCTTTAGTGAAATGCTTTGAATGACAAGCCAACACTATGTCTGCATCACGAATGGCTTTCTCAACTTTTAATTCCCGCTCTTGACCTGGTAAAAGATCCACTGTATCTATCCAAGCGTTTATACCGTCTCTGCTTAAACGCTTGTATAAATCATACGCTCTCACCTGATCAATGTGAGCATAAGATATAAATACTTTAAGTCGCCGTTTTCCCATCATTCTTCTCCCTTCACAAATACCTGCTTGTTCTAGTATAGACCATTTGACCAAAAAGTCAACAGCCTCTCTGTGAGACATTTGTGAGATGAATGCAGACGCTTCGAAAGGCACGTGAAATAGCGCGGATCCTTCACACAGGTAAAATGAAATCAACAATCAAAACCACCTCATCCAGAAAAGGAGCGATTATCGAATAATCAAACGCAAGGTTTCGTTCATCCGTCCATCCTTTTTTTGACTAGAGACATCGAATGGAGGCAGGCCTATCGAACAATTCAATCCTAATCCAACCCCCTTCCAGCAAACAAACCGCGCTGATTGAGCAACCAACGTGGTTTGTTTTTCTTGTTAACGTTTTTACCTTTCAATCATGAAAGGTAAACGTGAGATTTCTGAAAAGATACGGAAAGCTGGTTGTAAAAGTAATGGCAGGCGGGTGAAATTGCGGCAGGTCTCAATAAAAAGTATCATAGCGGCATACAAACCGAACCACTCGCGAAAGGAGACTCACATGAATTGGATTACTGGTTTTGCCGCTTTCCTGATTATCGTTGGTGTCATCACAGGCACCCTTTTGGGCGGATTAAATCCTTGGACTGACCCTGCCGAAGCGGAAAGCATCCACGTCGAGAATGAACACCAACACATCATGAACCAACTGGATGAACAATTAGCCCAGGCCAAAACTGAGGCGGACATCCAGGCCGTCCACAATCAGCAAGCGCTGGAAAACGCAAAATACGAACATGAAATGCAATTGCTTGAACAAGACCTCATTCATCGCGACATCGCATTCAAGATGCGGATGAATGTTCTTACCTTCATGAGCTACCTACTCACTGCAACAGGCACAATCCTGGCAACAATCTGGGCTGGCAAAAAAATCCTTACCACTACGCAGAAATCTGCTGCCCAGGCGGAAGTACAAGCAACAACCACTCCGCCCAGTGGAACACACCCACTGTCCGCCCCTGAGAAGACGCCCACCACTCCTTGGATATCTCCCTCTTACCGCCGCCAAAGGATCGAGGCAGCCCGCCAGGAGGAACGAAATCAACGCAAGAATACAACCTGCCCCCAGATCAGCAGCTACAAAGACCCAGCGCGCATCAGCAAGGAAGAATACAAGCGGCGTCCGCTGGCTGGTGATTGAGCCTACCGAGTCAGGGTTGCGGTACACAATGCGGCCCCTCCTGCCTCGCAAGCATGAATACGTAAATCAGATACTAGAAAGGAGATAGCCAGGCTAACGAAGTCCAGCCAACCGTTCACAACACAAGAAAGGAGTTCACCACGCAGGCTTGAAAGGTCCAGCCAATCGAACAAAAAATAGAAATGGAGGCTCGCACTTGAAATGGCATCACAAGGCCTTGCCAGCCAAAACAATAAACCAGAAAGGAGATTCCACCCCGAATAAAACATTCTTAAGGATCCAAGACGGCCTGTCTCCTCCAGGCCGTTTTTGATTCACAACCTCATCACCTCCGGCCTCAATCCCACCTCATCGATCAGCCCATTCAACTCCGCATCGGACAACCTTCTCCCCTTCCCCGCATAGGCGGTCAGCGCCGCTTCCATCATGTTCGTGCCAAACGACCTGCCCTCGTACCTCGGCGTGGAGGTAATCACGGTCTTCACACCGCGCGAGCGGAACAGGTCGATGTTTTCTTCGGTGGTGGTGTTGGTGAGGATGGTCTTGCCGTCGAGGCGGGCGGGCATGTATTTGCGCATGAAGAGGTAGTCGCCGGCCAGCAGGTCAGAGCCTTCGAAATATTTGGCGTATTTGGGTTTGTGTTCGGCGCCGTCGCTGCCGTAGAAGAGCATACCCATCGGGAAGTAGCTGACGATGGGCAGCATGACGCGCGCAACGCGTTTGAAGGCGGGGATACCGTAGATGGGCAGGGGCAGTCCCAGCGCGACCATCAGGTCGCCGAAGACCACGCGCTCCGAGACTTCGGCGACGGCTTGCGCCAGCCCGATGCGGTCGGCGGCCACGGGGACAAAGGCCTGCTTGAAGTGGACTTCTCCCAGTTGCGGACGGGCCAACTCAAAGACGCGGCGCTCGAGGGTGTGCTTGAGTCCGCGCCCGTCGCAGAGCGGAGTTTTGGTCACGCCCGCCACCATCTTGAGCGCGGCGCGCAGCGGATATTCGCGTTCGTCGAGGCGCAGATACAAGTCCACGCCGCCGACGCCGAAGGCATCCACTTTGCCGTCCAGGTCGAGGTACATGTGGCAAGCCTTGGCGACATCGCCATCCAGGCCGACGCGTTCGACCAGGATTTCCTCGCCCTTGAGTTTGATTGTGACACTCTTGTTGCGTTTGGAACTCCCCAGGCTGATGCTGACGGCTCGTTTCATCTTATTACAGCCCTCCCACAAAAGGATTAGATGCTTTCTCCCGCCTCACCGTCGTCGCGGGGCCGTGGCCTGAGAGCAGGCGGGTTTCGTCGGGCAAAGTGTAGACCTGCTCGCGGATGCTGCGCTCCAGGGTGTCGAAGTCGCCGCCAGGCAGGTCGGTGCGGCCGACCGAGCCTGCGAAGATCAGGTCACCGCAGAAGCACACACCTCGACTACGGGCTTCGCTAGGCTCAGCCCTCCGCTCGGTGCGAACGTCTGCCACGTAAAAAATGCAGTGACCCCTGGTATGTCCGGGCGTATAGCGGACTTCGAAGGTCACACTCCCCAGCCGCAGGATCTGGCCCTGATGCAGGTCGATGGTCGGTTCAGGGCCCGGGTCGATGTCGAAGCCGAAGAGCGCGCCGCCTCCGCCCGCGCGCCACAGGACGTGGTCGTCGGGATGCAGTGCCACCAGCGGCAGCGGATTCAACGCGTCGGCGATGGCGCCCGCGCCGCCAATGTGGTCGAAGTGCGCGTGGGTGTACCATAGGTGGGCCACCCGCCAGCCGCGACTCCGCGCCTCGGACAGGATCAGCTCACCGTCCCATGCGGGGTCGATGACGGCCGCGTCACGGGTAACGGAATCCGCCACCAGGTAGGCATTCGTCTGGGCGGGGCCAAGGGTCATCGTCACGATCTCAAGCATGTGTACCTCGCGGGGAAAAGATCAGGGTCAGAAAAATCGCCAGGCCCATCGCACCCAGGCTGACGGGGTAGACCAGGTCGGGAGCCTGATCGTACAGTAAGCCCGCCGCAAACGGAGCCAGGGTTAGGGCCAGCGAGGCGACCGTCTCGTTCATGCCGAAGGCCAGGCCCATCTGCGACTCGTGCACCAGCCCACGCACCTGCGCCGAGAGCATCGGACGCACGGCGCGGAAGCCGCCCAGCAGGAAATAGGCCAGGGCATAGATCGGGAAGGCGGTCACGCGCCAAATGAGCACGGCAAAGGTCGCGGCCAAAATTTGCCCGATCAGCATGCCGCGGCGCGCCGAGAACCAGGAGCCAAAGGCAAACGTGATGACGGCATTGCCCAGCACCGCCACCGAACCCAGCAGGCCGATCTGCTGCAGGGACACTCCGCGTTCGCTTTGCAGGAAGTTGGTGGTTAGCGGCTGGGGCAGGTACATGGCAAAGACGATCGCGAACACCAGGGCGATGAAGCCAAGGTAGCGCGGATTGTTCCACAGGCTGGGCGGAGGCGACTCGGGATCGTGATGGTCGAGCGGCTGGGGTTTGATAAAAACCAGGAAGGCAGTGGAGATGACGAACGTGACCGCCGCGGCGGCAAAGACCCAGCGCAGGCCAAACTGCCCGCCGATCCAACCGCCCGTCAGCGGGCCAAGCACCGCGCCGAAGTTGAACGTAGCAGATGTCAGCGACAGGGCGCGGCTGACGCTCCATCCCCCGCGCGCGGCGGTGACATAGCTGCTCAGTGGCGAGGAAACGAAGGCAGTGAACCCGTACAGCAATAGTCCTGTCACAAACAGCGGCAGGCTGGAGGCGGACGCCATCAGCAGGGTTGAGAATATCCCCAGCGACCAGGCGGTGACCAGCAGCGGGCGGCGTCCGATGCGATCCGCAAGAAAGCCCGCGGGGATGTGCGAGATCATCATGGCCATGCCCATGAAGCTCAGAATCGACCCAATGGCGACGGGGTTCGCGCCCAGGTTTTGCAGATGGATGGATTGAAAGTACATGAACATCCCCTCGCCAATCCCCCAGGTGAACAGGGCGAGGAAGACCAGGATGAGACTCGGATTCACAAAGCCCCCTCCACGCGGCGGATGAATTCGAGGGCCAGCTCGAAGGCCTGGAGTCGGGCGGCATCGCGCGGGACGACGTGGCCTGATCCCGTTATATAAGTTTTGGTCTTGTCTGACGCGCCCAGGTCGGCGTAGATGCGCTCTGCGTTTTCGGGCAGGACGTAGCCGTCATCCTTCGAGTGGATCAGCAGGGTCGGCGCCTTGACATGCGGCAGCGCGGCGCGCATCTCGGCCAGCAGCTTGTTCAACTCGGCAATCGAGCGGACGGGATTCTGCGGATACGAGATGTGCTCCTTCCAGGCCTCGTGGTCGAACCAGCCCGAGCCGGGCGGGAGGCTGCCCTTCGGCATGTAGGGCACGAACAGGCTGAGGAATTCCAGGTATCTCATGCGCGGATCGGGCGGCAGGGCATACGGCGTGGACATGACCGCCACACCCGCCACCTCCAGCCGCGTGGACGAGAGCAGGGACAGCACGCCGCCCATCGAAAGCCCGACCAGCAGCACGTGATCCGCATAGCCGCGCAGCAGGCGATAGCCGTCCTCGACGGAGGCCAGCCAGTCGGTGTAGCGTGAGCGGATCATGTCCTCGGGGCGGGTGGCGTGTCCCGCCAGACGCACGCCCAGGCAGGTGTAGCCTTTTTCGTGCAGGTAGTCCCCCATCCAGCGCATCTCCTTAGGCGCGCCCGTGAAGCCGTGGGTGAGCAGACAGCCCAGTTTCCGATTGTCCGTGGGCAGGAAAAAGGGTTCAGCGGTGGGAATGATCTGATGCATGGTTACCCTCCAATAGTTGCAAGGCGCTTGTGGCGCCGTCGAGGTTGGGCGGAACGGGCCACAGCAGGCGATAGACCCGTTCGAGCCGGTCGCTGGCGTCAATGACGAATTCGTCCATTTCGAGCTTGGACAGATACAGGTAGGGGCGCGTAAACGCGTCGGGATGGGTTTCGGACTGGTTCTGGTAATAGCGCTTGATATGGGCCAACTGCTGATCTACGGCGCGGCGCGGCAGGAAATCCAAATCAAAGGAATCAGGCTGGGCGTCGAGGAAGGCCTGCCACAGGAAAAACTCGGGGTGGTCGCGCAGGTGGACGAAATCCAGGCCGTACCAGTCACCCTTGATCTCCTCGACCATCCTGTATTTGTCCTCCTGGAGTTCCCGCGCAAACCTATCCTTGGTGGGACGCCAGACCTGGCGCGCCCAGAGGATGTCGGTCAGCAGGTGGACAAAGTAACCCAGGCGGTAGGAGAAGCGCCCACGGTCGGCAGGATCCAGCCCGAACAGATAGAGGCGGTAAAAGTCCAGGTCGTGGATGTCGCTTTCGGAGTGGCCGCCATCCCGCAAAAAATGCGTGACCTGCTTGGGCGGCTCGAAGTGTTCCCAGTTTTCGTCGGGGATGCCTGAATCGGGGCCGACGTTCCCGAGAGCGAACTGGGCCGCATCCAGCCCGGGGATGCGCGCCAGCAGGTTGGATGCGATGCGCAGGTGGGAAATCCAGGTGGTCATGCGGGGAATTATACGCCCGCATGTCCTGACAGTTACATTAACTTGCTTTGGTACGGCTCCCGACACTACGACCCCGAACTCGGACGTTTCATTCAACCAGATTCTATTGTACCAGTGGTATCACAGGGTGTGCAAGCCTTCGATCGTTACGGCTACACCAACAAT
>JACRBN010000010.1 GCA_016213105.1 Chloroflexota bacterium | reverse complement strand
GTGCGTGGGCGTCCCATTTGGTACACAGGAAAGAATTCCATAATCTCTTGCCATTCGGTATACTTCAAGTCGGTCGGGTAAGTTTGGGTGAATTTGGTCATTCCCCTATCTTACTCGACCACTTTTCATACAGTCTCTTAGGGCTGTGCCAAATTCGACCCATTGTTTACTTGACAACTTTTTTTCAAAGCCATTATGACCTTCCACAAAAGGATAAAGTATTACTTTGAAGGAATTGAGGTTTGCCCAGAGTTTCCCTGTTTGGGTTGTAAGCGATGGAATAATCTGCTTGATTCCTAAATTGCTAAGAATATTCGGAACTGTTACTGATGCTTCGTTGAAATCACCTTTCCTTAACTTTACAAAGTAAGCCGTTTTATCGATAGTTACGACACGATACACCGCTGTATTTAAGTCAGCACCGAGCGGGAGAAAAGACAATTTCTCAATACTCAACCCAAATTCATCCCGTAAACAGTTGATAAGTTTTTCGTCTTTGAGTTCAGGGTTTTCTAGCATTATTTCCGTGCTTCCTGTATTTGTTTTATGGTCAATTAGATTGTGGCGACAGCCGCCGAACGGCAGGCGTTACTGGCAAGTGCGGGAATTGGCGGGAAAAACTCACAGACGCCGAATCCGCCGTTGGGGCTGAATCCCAGAAAGTGTGGGCAACGCCCGCACTTGTCCGGTGCATGCGGTGTTAGGCGGTTTTGTGAAGTTGTTTCAGAATTTTCTATAATATTCGCACTATCTTGGTGAAACATCATTCTTGTCTTTTTTTCGTTGGAATAGTTGCGCCACCTGAAGGCCATCATTGGGAAACCCGCCCTGTACTCCCTGCCACTTGGCATAGTGCCCTGGAATGCTCGAGTACAGAAAGGCGACAAAATTCAAGACAACCAAGCCTCTCCACGGATCTATCCTGTTTGTAGTGAGCCACAGAACGCCGCACAGGATTGCCAACAACAATGATGCGATTGGCCCGCCAACGGTAATCCAGAAAACCTGTTGCCTGGAAAGGGCTGCATAATTTTCAAGATGGTAACGACAACCAAACGGCGCACTCGGTTCGAAATGTAAGAGGATTGCCAGGCGTCCCAAGTGAATTTCCTTTTTAGTTCCCTGCGCGCCGAATTGAAACGTGACCTTTTGTTTGGTCAATAGCAAGATCATGATGGCATGTCCAAATTCGTGCAATGCCAGGCCAACTGGCACGCCGATTAGCAGCCACAACAAGGCGCTGATGATTTCAGATAGAGCATCCATTTGGTTTCCTTGCGGTATTGGTTTGCCGCCTAGCAAATTGACTTAGCGGCAGTGACGGGACTCTTTCTCAATTATGCACCATTTTTGGCAAGACACGCCAGTCTTCGAACAGCGTAGTATCTCGACAAGTTAAAGATGTAGGGCAAATTGCCAATTTGCCAGGCGCAATTTAGCAAATTGCGCTACAACTTCATCTGGCAGCGGTAGTAGCCTCTGTCCGCAGCAGCCGGTGCGCAGTGGCAAATTGAATACTTACCGAAGCCTACTTGCATCCTCAAGCCACTCCATTAGCTTTGCTTCCAAACTTTCTGCTGTATGATGCACAAAATTCTTACCAGTCAATAATACATAATGCCAGGTCTCCAAGTACTCTAACCCGTGATACCACTGAAGAATGGCGGGGTCAACCCCTATTTGTTGGCAGTATCGCTCTTCTATGCCACGTCCTTTTAGTTCTGGCGATACAAAAAAGGGCAATAAGAATTCAAATATCGGATCACTGAACGCAGCACCTTGAAAGTCTATAACGCCCGCCAGCTTTCCATCCCGAATAATGAAATTATCAAGCCATAAATCCCCATTACTGAACCGCGCAGAAGGCAATGCTGGCATGCTCGCTTTCAATTCCCTGTACGCTGCATCTGCTAAAGGAAGAGACCTGCTTTTGAGATGGGCATATACGTTTTCCAGCAAATCATCCGCTGTATTCCGTTCTAACCCGAGTGACACATCGCCCAGATCGTCCTCGGTCACAGCCTGCAACGCGCATACCGTATTGCGATACAATTCTTCCGCCCAGGCTTCGCCAGCAAGCATGGGGCCTAACAATGATTCGCCGGCGATAAAATCGCTAAAAAAACAGGCCACTCCCAACGCTTCCCCCTGCAAATCCAAGCCATACACATGTGGTGTAGAAATCGGTATCGGCTCAACCGCCTTTAGAATTCGATATTCGTATTCCATGTCTTTTGGATCCAGTTGCAGTACATATGAATGCGGAACCCCGTTCACCTTGACATCCAATCGCCACGGTGCTTCTCGTGTGCTCTTCGTCAGCAATTCAGCCCGAATAAAATCCACCTGGGATTTCAGAAAAAGACTCATGTACTTTTCGCATTGTGTGCGATGTTCATTTGGATTGAACATTTTCATCTATCATGACCCAACGAAAAGCAGTGCGTACGAGAAGAAGACCACCGCGTCCGGGATGAAATGGATGATCCAGGGCCAGAGGAAGCCTTTCGTCTCCAGCATGCTCTTGCCCAGTAACCAAGCCAGGAAGCCGACCATCAGGAAACCGAGCACACCGGGTGGCGAGCCGTAAAGCCAGTGTCCCAGGCCAAAGAAGACTACGGTCAGGAGCAGAGTATGGGTCTTACCGATCGTCTCATGCAGGGTGGAGAGTAGCGAGCATCGATAGTAGGCTTCCTCGGTGAAGGCATTGACTGCCGCGAGCAACAGGGCGGCCGGCAGGAGTGGCAGCGCCCGCAGAATGGTCTCGCCCGAGGGCGCAATACCGAGAATGGTCGGGATGAAAACACCCAGAGCGGCACCTCCGGCAAAGAACCAACCGATGACTTTCCAGGATTCTCCCTCCTTGATCCCCAGCCAGCGGACTGGTTCGACCGGGGCGTTCACCTGGCCTTTTACAAAGAAGAAGGCCTTGCGGTCGCGTTTCATGAGCCACAGGACGGCCAGCACTGCCAGGACCACGAGGATATCGAGGACAAAAATCGCCGCGTATCCGGCGAAAAAGGAGACGCCCGCGTAATTGAAATTGCCCTGGAACCAGGCCGTGCTACGCACCAGATTGGTCAGCCCGAGGGCCAGGAAGAGGGTCAGGAAGATCGCGGCATACTGCCAGAGCGGGCGGATGGCTTTGATGAGCAGCGTCAGGCCGAGGAAAACGGCCAGGAAACCAGCCTTTGCCCAGAATATCCAGGTCGGGATGGACCCGCCCAGCCAGGTGATTAGAATGTCCGGCAGGTCGGAGACGATCAACATGGCCGCCCAGGCCACGATCGGTAGGGTTCGTTTTGCAGCAGGGAAAATGTTCATTATTTCTCCTTGCATGGAGTGTGGTTGGACAGGATGATAAACAACAGCCTAACTTTAGGCCAGAGGGTAAGGGAGAGGGAAAACCTCTCCCTCTCCGTAGTCGCAATAGGGTCAATTCCCTATCCTTTCGACACAGTGAGTGAGAGATGAACTGCGCAACCGCTGGCGCTTCTGATGGGACGGTTTCTGAGGGCGCTTTGTTAGCCGCCGTTTTATTGGAAATGACCTTATCTGTTTTTTGCCTTTTGAATGATAAAGAATATCACAAGACCAATTAAAAATATGCTAATTCCGCTACCCAATACCATGAAAGCAAAATCTTTTGTTGAACGAAAATTCAACGAAAGTAAAAATAAACCACCGATGATGTAAATCAAATATTTGCTCTTATTCCACTTCTCTAAAAATTTTTGATTTACTTTTTCATGTTCTCGGAAATAGTTAGTAAGATCGTCATCGCTAAAATCATTAGATTGAATTTTGCTGTTTGATTTAATTCTGTTGGATTTTATAAATTGAAATCCGAAGGTTGCCAAAATCACACCGCCAATAATTCCTAAACTGCTTGCGAGACTCATGTGAAATTCGTTCAACCAAAAGTGAATTGTGGCGATAGAAAATACAAAGCCAATAACGGCTAGAAACTTTATAGATTGTTGAGCATTCTTTGATTGGGCATCACGTAATTGAATAACCGAGGCTCGGCGTTCTTCTGGACTCAAACTCTCCCAATACCTGTGTTGGGATTTCACTTGTTCGTCTATCTTCTGAAGATTATCCTTTGCCATATTTGTGATTTTTCCCGTGACTTTATTCATTTTGCAGGCGCCCAACGGCTTGACATTGACCTGCGTGGGCGGGCGTGGACTCTGCCTGGGAGCAGGATCGTCCCACCCTTCACACTGCGATTTATCGATGATTTGTCGGTGGACCGCTTTTGATTTTAAGACACCTATGTAGCAACAGGTTTCATTTCGCGGCAACGAGGATAATTTTGGCAACCGTAAAACTGCTTTCCTTTGTATTCGCCTTGCGACACTGTTCGTAAAATCATTGAGATGCCGCATTTCGGGCAAAGTGGAGCTGGACTCACCTGCTTATTTATCTCTGGTTTTGGCGATGTTGCAACGGTAATGTCAACTTTATCTTTCAACAACGGCGCAATTTGAGCCGCAATTTCTCTCGAATTGTACACCCGCTGAACTGGCACGCGCAACAAAGGCAAGCCAGCCACTTGACAAACATTTTCTACAAACTCATCACGTTCCTGCCTGTCATTTCGTTTGTGACTAGAATCGTCCAGCTCAATGCCAAATAAAGGTTTCATCGTGCTGGAATCGCAAACGAGAAAATCCAAATGTTTTTGAGCGATTCTGTTGAAGAGCCCCATATTTTCGTTTGGATGAGCCACGAAGAAAACATCAGCCAATCTTACTTTTGACTGGATTGTTAATCGCGCGCCAACAAGAGATGAAAGAACTTTATAAAACGAAAACTCCGCTGGAGAAAGAAAATCGTCCCGCAGGCGATAGGGAAGTTCTTTGGAGGTTGTTTCTTTTTGCGAGCGTTTCAAAAATGGAAAGATGACGCTCAAGCAACCTGATTTTTCATTTGCGACTGCCATGTTTAGATTTTTCTCCAAAAAATACTTTGACCGTGATGGGCGTGCCAATGTCTTGCGTTCGTGGACTAGCCTTGTGGACATGTTAGCGCCGGGGCGGATATGGACTCTGCCTGTGACCAGGGTTGGTCCACCCTTGGCGGTGCGATTTATCGGTGGGCGGCCTCTGCTGTAAAGAACGTGCTACTTGAAACGAGGCACATAGGCCTTGTTAGGGCGTGGGCGTCTCCCTGGTTTCAACCTGAACCCGTGTAAATATATGCGCGAGCAGGAGGAAAACAATGGGGCCTGCTGCCCCCCAACCGAGGATGCCGATAACGATGGCCTGCGCAGGTGAGACCGCAAGCCAGACCAATCCTGCGAGACATAGGACGCCACTCAAGATCATCACTAGGCGCAGTGCCGCCTTGAGAGTGTTTCCGCCAAAGATCGGCGCCGCCAGCAGCATTGATATTCCGAAGAACCAATCCCAGACGAAGTTGTCCAGAACGAATGCAGGGGCGGGCCACTTGCACGGAAGGAATAGCGCACGCCACGACTCCGAAAACAAATTAGGCTGGTTGCTTACCAAAAGCAACAAGAAGTTGATGCAGGATGTGATGGTTACACAGGCGATCATGAAAGCGAGGGCGGCGAGGCTGTACGGTTTGTGGTTTGGTGACGCATATGCATGGACTGCGACCATCGAGAGCACCAGGAACGGCCCCATCATAACGACCAGGAGAGCCATAATTGAGAGGAATGGCCCGCTCTCCACGGCCGCCCCTTGCGATACGTACGCCAACCCCGACACGACCGCATATACCTCGGTCACAATGAAGGTCAGCCACGCAGCGGCGATGCCAAGTTTTCTGGCCTGTGAAGTGAATGTCGAATCCAGTGGGATGCTAGAATGCCTCATTTTGGTATCTCCTTTGCCAGCCACCCAACGGCTTGACATTGACTTGCGGGCGGGCGTGGACTCTGCCTGTGACCAGGGTCGGCCCACCCTTGTCGGTGCGATTTGTCGGTGGGCGGCGGTTTGCTTTGGAATCTACTCAATATTATTCCAGTACTCCTGATTGTTCAAATTCGCAACACACCACTGATAATGACCATCGGCACAAATTGGTGAATAGGTATTGGCAGATATTACGCTGTATAAAAGAACATAGCGATACAACTTCCCGCGAACGTGCTTTCCTAGCGTTTTGAGTACTAGGGAAAGATAACGCTCGCGTAAATTTGCCTTGAGTTCATCATACATATCAAAAAAGACCCAGCCTGTGGCAATGTCAAATAGGAAATCGCCATACATGGTCAACAAACCAAAATCGAGTAGTGCAGTTACACATTGCATCTTGTCAACGAGAATGTTACCAGGAAAAAAATCTCCATGAATAAGATGGTAATTGCCGCTGTAGGGTTGAGTGAGGATTGCGTAAAGTCGCTGTACTTTCAGGGAAAAATTTTTCACATCCTTGCTCAGATAGTGTGTGACTTGCCCAAGTTTTTGGGTTAGATAGCAAGTAAGAAACTGATGCCAGTCACCTTTTGTTCGGTGACTAATGCCTTCAGCATCAAAAAGTTTATATCGGTCAAAATCTGAAGGGATTTGGATAGTACTCAATTCAAGTGCGGCATCAAGATAAATTCGCATCATGCTATCCATTTGCTCTTTGGTGAGCGTGGGAAGTATCGCAGACATACGTGTACCGGACAACTGTCGTTCGATACTGATACAAATATCACCTTCCGTAGCAACCGTTTGGATATAAGGAAAAGAATATGATAGAGTAAACTGGCTGAGTGATACGTAAAAACTTTGCAGGGTGCTTAGATACGCAAAATTAGTTGTGCCGATGTACAGTTTTAGCACAGCATCAGTGCCTATGGCATAAACTTCGGCTTCCATCCCCTTCCGAATCAAATCATTCGATGACACCCCGTATTTCTGTAGAATTACCTGTTTTGTCGCGCTCATAATGTTTTGTTTTGCTCAACCAAAATTGCAGTTGAGAGCCCCCCAACAACTTGACATTGACCCGCGTGCAGGCGGGCGTGGATTCTGCTTGGGAGCTGAAAAAAAACTTAAGCCAGCCTGCTATCTGGCGGCCTGACCCTTACCAGAAATGGACTCGCTTTGCGACCAGCGAGCAGACGGTGATTTATCAGGACACACCATGCTTTGTTAGCCCGTTTTTTTCTTTTAGTTAGTTGTTTCAGAAATGAAATCTTCCAATTTACGTGAATGTTGAATAAGGATTTCAAAATTCCTGACAAGCCGATTGACTTCAATTGGCTCAATAGAAATTCGTTGTTGTTTGTAGTGCCCATCACTCGATGCTTCTATTTGAGCGCAGGCTATATCATCTGCAATGATGTAATCTTCTTGTAATTCTTTCGGTATTTCATCGGGAATGGCTATGTATACTTGAATACCTGCTTCACGGTGTTTGGAAAGAATATCTATCATTGCGCGGAGCGTATTAACTTTTTGGATGAATATTCGGGTAACTGCAACCCCGCGTTGGACGGCGTTCTTATTGGCGTTTAATGACTTTGCAGCATAAACACTTCGCCAATATCCAATATCTCCTAATACTGCGACGTGCTTGTAAGATTTTTTCACTTTGTCTATTTCTTCAGCGCCAAAGGAATATGGGCTTCGAAGATAAGTAGTCATACGTCCTTCAGCCAAAGAGTGAATTAAATCTCGGCTCTCTACGATTGCGTCATTTGCTCTTCGCTGAAATAAGCCAAACCAGCCATTTTTCACGGTTTGATAATCAGTCACAATTTGATTTACATGTTGAAGAAGCCACTCATCTTCAAACAAGGTTTTACTGAGTGTAGTGGCATGAAGTAAGCGTTCTTCCGAATCTGCAAATCGTTTTTGCACATCAAACATTTGAGTGAGTGTTGCCAGCACAAACCCGAGAATGACGCTAGATAATGTATCTTGACCAGAAAGATAAAGACCAAAGGATACAGCGGCGGAAATTACAAATCCTACCAGTTGAATTATGTCGAGATTTTTTATAGATGTTTTCATGTGTATTCCTGGTGGATTCAATTTGCAAGAAACGGCCCAATGGCTTGACATTGACCTGCGTGTGGGCATGGACTCTGCTTGGGAGTAGGATCGTCCTACCCTTGACGCTGCGATTTATCGGTAGGTGGCTCTATGTTAAACGACAACTAAATCTGAGTAAACCTTTTCATGTTTACAGATGATATATACTTTGTTCCGTCAGGCAAAGTTGACATTGCCAGTTTTGCGCCATCAAGATTCGCCCCTTTTAAGTTGGCTCCTGTTAAATCAACACCAGTAAGATTTGCCCCTACTAGCATAGCCCCAGAAAAATCGACATCTCTTAATTTTGCAAATGAGAAATCGGCTCCTATAATATTTGCGTTTTTCAAGTGAGAATGCACTAAATTTGCACCTGTTAAAACAGCATGTCTTAAGTCTGCATTTATTAAACTAGTATTTGCAAGCGATGCGTTTATAAAAAATGATATACGGAGGTCTGCAAAATCAAGAATAGCATTATCGAGATTTGCTTCTGTGAAATCCGCTTTTATCAGCACGCATTTTTTTAGGTCAGATTTTGAAAGATTGATTCCATGAAAATCTGCACAGGTTAATGAACGTCCTGAAAAATTTACGGGATTGACATTGTTTTTTAGATTGGCAATTTCTGTGTTTGTTAGTTTCATGGTTGGCGTATTAGAAATTTGTCACAGGTGGCATGGGCGATTGTGTCGGGTCAGGCATTTGGGCATTGTCCAAAATTGCATTATCAAAATTTGTTTCATACATAAATGAATATCTGAAATCAGCCCCGCGAAGGTCTGCGTTTGAAAAATTAGTTCTTATTAAGCACGCTCCTACAAAATTGGCTGATTTTAGGTTTGCATTTCTAAAATCTGCGTCAGTAAGTATCGCTTGTAATAATACTGCTTCTTCAAGGTTGGCACTTTCACATTCTGCTTGAATTAATACTGCTTTTGCAAGTATCGTTTTACTTAGATTAGCATATGAAAAGTCAGTGGAACAGAAAACAAATCTTTCTAAATCCATTCCTGAAAGATTTGCGTTAGAAAGTTTGGCATACGAAAAAATAGCGCTTCTGTCAAGATTGGCTTTGCGTAAATCAACCTGTGCTAAATTTGCTCCGCTGAAATTTGTGCCAAATAAAAACGCCCCATTTAATTGCGCTCCTGTTAAATCTGCATTTTCTAAATCTGCGCCAAGTAAAATAGCATTTTCGAGATTGACTTCTGCTAGTTTGGCTCCTGACATAATAACATCAGACAAGTCTGTTTTCGTAAAATTGGTGTTTTCAAGATTCGCTCCTTGAAAATTTGCGCCACTTAATTTACCTTCGCTTAAGTCAAGACCATTAAGCCAAAGGGGTTTAGGACGATTGAGCAAATCAATAAGTTGAGATTTTGTCAGTTCCATTTATACCTTTAGTAAATTCTGCAAGACAACCACCTAACGAGACTGTCGAAAAACTCCTGGTTCGAAAAATGTTCAAAAAAACTCCCACAACAGGCTAAAAAACAGCCAAAATATTGCCAAAATGTTGTGCGGAACACCAAAAACCAGCTGCTTTTCAGCGTTCCTCTCCAGATTTTCAAAAATTATTTTTGAAAAGTGACTTTTTCGACAGTTTCAACGGCTGGCGTTACCGGCAAGGGCGGGATTTGGCGGTCAAGGCCACCAGATGCCGAATCCGCCGTTTGGGATCGCTTCCCTGAAAATGCGGCGGAACGCCTGCATTTGTCCGGCGCATGCGGCGTTAGGCACGATTTCTTTTAGGCCGATCTAGTAAAATTTGCCCGATACTACCGAATACTACAAACATACATGCAGAAAGTACAAAGAGAGGAATTTGCGTGAAAACAAAGAATACATTTGGATCTGAAACTAATTGCATAACAAGAAAATTGCTAAAGCAGACTAATGCAAAGGAAAAAATTAGTGCTTGCCATAGGTTTGCCTTTTGCCAGTTCTTTTTCCCTTGATATTTTGTTAAACCTGACCCAAAACGAATTAAGGTCTGTCCAGATAATATAGTAGCGGCGATTGACCAGTCAGGATTTTTCCAAATTACCCCGAATGAATTTTTTTGTATTTGTAGTAAGAACATAATTATGAATGGTAAAGCTACGAAAACTAATTCGCCATAAACCACCAATCGTGCATCAAGTCTTTCCTTACTGCCTTTATCGTTTGAGGTCATTAGTGATACTCCCAAGTATTGAAACTATCACTAGGTCAAAACTCTCGTCAACTTTGGTTAAAGTTTGTATAAACAGGTTCGCTTTTTGCTCAACCCATAAATCGGCGGATTGAGCGGCAATTTCTTGGTTGATTGTTATTTGGATCGAATTCTGAGATATTTCATCTGAAAGTTGATTCAATTGCTCGGGCGTTAATAGGCTGGGAGTTAATGGGTCAGGGAGTGAATTGTCATTCATATTATTACCCCTTCATGTACTGATAACGAATTTCCGGCGCAACTAACTCCAAGTAATCAGCAACATCTCCTCTGCTATGTAGCAGCCAAGCTCTATTTGGATGGCATGCCTTTAGCATTCCGCCAAAGAGTTCCTGTAAATGGTATCTTTGCCTTGCTGAATAAGCCACAACACGATTTCTTGTTAACCCAGGAATAACCTTTGTTAATTTTATTCTGACGTTCTCAAGAATTTCATCAAGATTTCTCTTTTGTTCGAGTGAAGGGATATTTAGTTGACAATCCCAATTTTGTGGAAATATTGTATCTACTTTATTGACCCCAATAACTAAACGAGATGCCAAATCTGAATTCGCAGCGGTAACTACATCTCGAATAAATACTTGATCATGTTTCATTCGACGATCTGTTGCCGAAACTATCCATACAGCCACGTCACAGTGAGAAATAATTTGTCTGTATATTTCTATATATTCATCATCAATGTCAATATCTTCATCAACGCCAGGCATGTCATATAAAATTAAATCCCCTTTCGTGCCTGTCACACGCTTCCCTTTTTCCATGATTTCAATTTTTGATGGTTGCTTAGTACCTGCTGTAGTATGACTAACTCGCAAATTTGTACCAAAAAGAGAATTTAAAGTTGATGTTTTACCTACCCCCGATGCCCCAATTATGGCAATGGTAGGTATTATAGCTATTTCTTTTTCGTATTCGCTACGAAGAAAGTCAGAGAATTTATTGAACTTCGTATTATCAAGTTCAGGTTGAAATTTTTCTAAGACTTTATCTAGCCAATGTTGATTTCCCATTCTTACATTCTCCTTGTTGTAATTTTTCAATCACTAGTGTCTTTAAAATAATATTGCGGTGCGAAGTACCTAACTATTATTAGATAGAATGGAATTTATATGTAGTACAACAAAAAACAGTTTATCACATATAGTAACCTCACGACAGCGGGCAACTACATCCAGATACCTCGAAACCAGCCAAAAATGTTTCAGATATCGTTTCGCCTAGATAGGTACTCAGAAACGAATACCCTGTGTGGCCGAATTAAATTCAGATATTCTTCTCTCGTGCGCCAGTAAGATTCGACCAAACCCAGCCACCTAAAGTTGTTTCCCGAACTGCCTCAACTATACAACAGTTTTTCAAAAATTCCTAGTCTTATGCCTTCTTTCTGCGGGTGTACGGTTTTCTCTCGCTCTTGCGAGTGCCGCCGATCAGTTTGTATTCGGGTGAGTCGTCGCCGTAGATGCCGCGGACGCCCACTTTGAGGCGTTTGAGTTTGTCCCAGATGCGCAGGCGCACCTCGGTCAGTTGGGCCTTGAGCCTGCTGAATTCGACGCAGGCGGGTGCAGCTCAAAGTCCAGGCGGGTTGGGGGAGGCGCAGGGCGGGGGAGCGGACCGCGTCCCATTTCCAAAATGTACGCTGGAAAAATCAGATCATTTCAGCCAGCGGAAGATCCACCCGATGCCTGCCCAGGTGAGGGCTCCGATGATACCGGAGATAAAATATCGGGCCGCTCCTTCGAGAGGCAGGAAGACCAGGATGAGGTTGATGCACAACCCGCCCAGCGCGCCGCAGACCGCCTTGTTCTTCAGGCTGGTCCCCGATATCATCCACGCGCTGGTGATGGCTCCAAGGAAGGCGCCCCAGCCCGCGAGCAGGAGGATGTCTTGCAGACTCAGCCCGTCGGCGACCCAGGCGTGCTTATTGCCAAGGATGACACCCATGAACAGACCTGTGATGATCCTGTCGATCAGGGTTTTATTTTGGAAGAGCCACCCTGGCGGGCGGGACAGGCGGGCGGCCGCGTTCGTCAGAGTCGGGGATGGCTCCGGCGGAGCAGTCGTCAGGCGCGAATGTGCCTCGGCCAACAATTCGGATGCAGGCCGCAGCCCGGGCCCGGGCAGGCGGGGGACGATGTGAGTCCTGGCAATCCCCATCAGGAGCATGGTCGAGATCGCCACTACAAGCATCAGCAGCAGGGGAGCCAGGAAAAACCACTCCCCGAACGGCGAGGTCCCAATATTGTCGGGGAATTGTCTGGTCAGCAGCAGTGAGAGTGGAATTGCCAGCAGGAACGGCACGAGCAGCAGGTTGCTGATACGGTTTCCCCATTTCGCCTGATATCCGATGATCTCCGTGGTGCGGCAGTTGAAGGACATATACAGCGGCAGCAGGGTATGGGGGCGGATGGCGGACGGGTCGGATTGGCGGATCGCCTGAAGGCGCTGTCGATGCCGCAGCCACAGTGCCCTCACGTCTCGCGTGTCGACCAACTCGACGTGATATCCAGCCTGGGGGGTATCGCCGCGCGGCCACAAGGGGAGTTTTCCCATCCCGAATTCCATCAATTTGAGGGTGGCGGTCATGGGCAAATTTGCCAGCGCATCCTGCCCATCGGGGGCTTTTCCCGGTGGGCTGAAGGTCTGCGGCGGACGGGTGGGTTTCATGGTCGTTTCGACGACGCGGCCGCTATCCATGAGCGTGCGAATGCTGACCACGGGGCCATCGAAGGCATTTTCAACGGCGGCGAAAGCCAATTGGTCCGGGCTGACCAGGACTTCGTCGACTTCCCCGTTTTCCGCCACCTCGTCCAGCCGTGCGAGGTCGGGATGGGTGGGCAGCGGCATTGGTCTGGGCCCCAGGGCAGCCAGACGAAACTCTGCCAGTCCCACCGGCGTGAATCCGTTTGCCAGCAGACCTTCGCGCAACTCGGGGCCGCGGGCGGCCCGGGCGGCGGCCTCTGGCTCATGAGTGACATCGCGGTACGACACTTTGGGAATTTTCATCGTACTCCTTACTCCTTATGGTGAGGTTGGGGTCGTTGACAAGGAATGACCAGCCAGAGGGGAATTTTACTCTCGTTGGCCGCTTGTATCATCCTCCCCTTGCAGCCACAACAGCAGGGCGGTCAAGCTGTAGCCGTCGGTGAGGGATTTGTCCCGTATCATCTGGAGGATCCCGGCGCGCGTGAACCAGCGCACCTCGCTGACCTCATCCACGTCGTGCCCCTGGATGTGTTCCCCCGCCTGGCAGGCCACGATGTGGAAGCGCTGCCTGGCATTCCCGTTCATGGGATGGTAGGAATACAACAGGCGATGGGCGGCCGAGTCGAAGCCCGTTTCCTCGCGCGCCTCGCGTTTGGCCGCATCGAGGGGCGATTCCCCGTTCTCGATGCCGCCGGCGGGCAGTTCCCACTCGGCCCGCCCGGTGGTGTAGCGCGGCACGCGCACGAAGGCCACCTCGCCCGCCGCGTTCTCCAGGATGGCGAGCGCCGCCTCGCGGGGAAAATCCAGCAGGTGGAACTGGTCGATGATGCGCCCGTTGGGGAATTTCACGCGGTCGAGGTACAGGTTGACCCACGGGCTTTCGTAGACGGTCGTGCGGGCGAGGCGTTCGGGTTTCATGAGGGCGTTTTCCTGTGTAACCAGAGTCGTCATGCAGGCTGCGAGGGGGTGCGATCGGCCCAGGGCCGAAGATATTTGACATAGACCAACTCGGGGTCGCCTTCGTCCAGGTCGTGGAGGACGCCGCTTAACCTGTATCCCAGCCTGGCGAGCAGGGATTGCATGGGCAGGTTGGAGAGGTTGGTCGAGGTGAAGAGTTTATCGGTGCGGCACTGCGTCTCGAGATGCCGCATCAGGGCCGAGCCGAGGCCGCTTCGCCGTTGTTCAGGGTTGACGTATAACAATGAAACAAAGCCCTGCTCGAAGAAGGAATATTCCAATATCGCGTAGCCAAGAACGCGCGGATCGACGGCGACGTGGCAACTCGCTCCGCTGAGCGCGCGCCGAAGGAAGTCCCGCCGTTCCCCGCTTTGCCGGGCGATCTGGTCGAAGGCGCACAGCGCCTCGAGATCGTTTTCAGCGGCTAACCGTATGGATATCCTGTCTTTCAGCATGGAGACACCCTTTTATCAGATGATGCGAGGTGCGCCAGGTCGTGCAGTTTCTTCCAGCCATAGCCTGCCTCCGCGATCTGCCTGCCGCCGATCTCCTTGACCTTTTCCCTGACCACCTTCCCGCCCAGGGCTTCGTAAAACCTGCGATAGGGATTTTCGGCGATGACCCACACCAGCAGGCTATCCACTTTTAACTGCTGAACGAGGTGGCGGACGCACGCGGCGACCAGTTCCCGCCCGATGCCCTGGTTTTGGCAGCGCGGCAGCACGTAGAGGACATAGATCTCGCCATGATAAAGGGGGTCCTGGCTTTGCTCCGGGCCACAAATGGCAATGCCGACAATATCCCCCTGTTCTTCTTCAGCGACAAAGACCGCGACACCGGGAGTTCGATCCTCCCAAAAGGTTTTTCTCCAATGCTCGGAGACGCGTTGATAGGATAGTCCCTCCAGGAAATCAGCGGGCACGATTCCCTGGTAGGCGGTCCGCCAGGTGTCCACGCGGACCCTGGCCATACCTTCAACGTCGTTGGGGTTGGCCTCCCGAATCTGAAAGACGGACATACTTCACCTCCAGTCAGGTGCTCACGGAAAATTCCCTGCCCGAACCTTGCCTCCGCGGGCAGGATGGAAGGGCAGGGAAGCTCAGTTCGTTTCGCCGGCGTTTCCCAGCCTGATCAGGTAATAGGCAAACCCAATGCTGATGATTACATCGATGCCGCCGATGACCAGGACCAGGCGGGCTACATCCTGCGCCAGCACATAATAGCCGATGACCGCGGCGAAGAGCGTCCGCCCGACGGCGTTGGCGAGCGGGATAAATCTTCTCCTGAGCGGGTCGAAGCCTGCGTACAGGACGATGACGCCGATCAGCACCAGGTCGATGCCTGCGGTATTGATGAGCAGCGCAGGGATGCCTTCCGACGGCGGGACGATTTCCCTTCCGCCCAGGGCCAGGAATTGATTGACCGCCCAGAGGAACCGAAGGTATTTTGCATGGAGGATCGGGAAGGCCAGCGGCAAAGCCAGCACGATGTTGAATGCGCCGCTGAAGAATAATAATTTACTGAATTGATGGGTGGTTTGTTTCATTTTTCGATTCTACCGTTTTTAACGGGAAACCCTTTTCAAACACAAAGGATCAAGCTTTTTACCCTTTTACCCCTTTGTGTCCTTCGCGGTGAGGTTCTTTCCCGTTAATCACGGGAGAACCTTTCTTCTTTTCCGCCTTCGCGGCCAGCTCGGGAGCCAGGCGCAGGATCTCGGGAATCAATTCGTCCTCCGACATTCGACTCCGTCCCTGGATGACAAGCTGCGCGGCGATCTCCTGCACCTGGCTGTGCGAGTGCGACTGCTTGAACAGGCGGATGGGATCGTAGTAGACCGATCGCCATGCTTCGAGCGGCGACAATCCTTGGGTGCTGGCGGGGCCGCTGGCCAGCGATTCGATCAGCTCGCGCACCTGCTCCCCGCTGCCCTGGATGACGTTCTCGCCGACCGGCATGCGCGCCACGCCCTGCATGACGTGGAACTGGTGGATCAGCCAGTCGATCAACAGCATCTTCTCCGACGGCGTCCTGGCTTTTGGATAGCGTGCGAGGTAGCTCTCGAACAACTCCACGACCGACCCGGGCAGCAGGCTCTTGCCCGTGTAGCTGGCGTAGAACTCGCCGCACGTCACCTGCCAGCCGCACCGGTCACAGGCCAGGGGATTGTTCCTGTTCCGCAGGCCCATCCGATAGGGCTGGGGCACGAGCGCGCCGCAGCTGCGGCACCTGACCCGCCCGAACGTCTGAGCCTCCCGCACCTCGAACATGTCGCACACGCGCGCATGGATCGCAAAATGGACCTGCTCGAGCAGGTCCTCGTCCAGCAGGCCTTTGGCGTCACTCTCGTACAGGCTGCGGATGTCGCGGCGGGACACCCGCTTCGTCCAATGGAATTTGTCCTGATCCGGCATGGATGCCTCCGTTGGCATTCGGGTTATGGGAACAGCGCCGCGCTATCCCATGGGCGGCAGGCGGGGATCCCTGCCGGGCCCGGACAGGGGGCGCGGGTCGGAGTCGAATTCGATGATGATCGGAGATAAGAGCGCCGACAGGACGATGATGAACAGCAGAATCCCCGCAATGGGGGAACGGCTTTGCATGAGCCACAGCGGCCAGTATTCCTGGCCCACCTTGAACAGCAGGGCGGCGGCAAGCACGGACAGGACCGCGATCCATGCGATCAACATCCGCCTGGTGGCGCGGGCGATCCGTTTTTTGTAATTTTCTTTGTGGAGCGTGGGTATCCTGGACATGTTGCCCTCCAATTTATTGAGTTGGTTGTTGTTGATTCACTCGTTGAGACCAACTATACCGCACTCGGTCACAAATTGCGCATTTTTAGAGGGTGGAAAGCGCAATTTGTGACCGTGGGTATTGGGAGCTTGGAAGATCCCCCCGCCCCCCTTTCCTGGCAGGGATGGGGGTTAGGTTGTGTTACTTTTGCAAGACTTCTAAAAAAATCGGTGCCAATCCGTGGCAAAAAATCCCACCACGGTTAAGTGGGGTCATACCTTCCTTGGTGGTGAGATTATTTCCCATTAGCCCAGCCAGGTTATTCTGTTTCGGCGCGTACTGGAGCACCACGATCCCGCAGTCGAATGACGTGGAGCGGATCAGGGTCAGATGCTGCCGGCCGTCGAGTTCCTTGAAGATCGTCATGCCGCTGCCGATTGCGGTTGGATTGATGAACAGATGAAGCTCGTCGATCAACCCGTGTTGGATGAGGGCCGATACGAAGGCCGCGCCGCCATAGGCGATGATGTCCCCGCCGTCCTGCTGCTTCAATTTCGTGATCTCGTCGACCAGGTCGCCTTTTGCGAGAACGGTATGGCCCCAATCGGTGCTCTCGAGCGTTTTGGTAAACACAACTTTGGGCGTATCGGTAAACTTTTTGCCGTCCGTGAATTGCGGGTCATCAGGATTCGCTGCGATGGCGGCCCAGTAGGGAATGAACCCTTCCGCCAGCTTTCGTCCAAGCACGATGCAGTCGACAGGGTCGGTGAGTTCCGTTACGTATTGTTTGAGCGCATCGTCCCAATCCCACACCATCCAATCCATTTCCCCGTTCGTCCCCGCAATGTACCCGTCCACGGACAACTGCACTTGAAGTTTCAACTTTCTCATGTTCGTTTCTCCTTAACTCTAAAGTGGGCTTACTTGCATGGGACGTGGACGAGCGCAGAAAACGCAGATTTTTCTTTTTTTATCAGCGGAATCAGCGTTTTTCAGCGTCCAAAAAACATTCTGTAAGGTAATCAGATTGGTTTTCTACTTTGACAGGAAACCCTCGACATCCGCAATGAATTTCATGGTTCCGCTTTCGATCTGTTTGGTTAATTTGTCCAGGTCGCGAAAGTCGGGATCGTCCACCAACAGGTATTCGAGGATGGAATCGGCGCCTTTCGTGGTGGGCACGATGTGGTACTTGTCCCAGTTGCTTTCCTTGAAGATTTTCCAATACTTTGACTGAACCTGTTTGTTGTATCCCGCCAGCCAGACTTCGAACCTCATCGATTCGTGAATCAATACGATGGCAACCTTCAATTTCCTTTGCCCCAGGGATTGGGGATAAAAGGAAAAATAGGTCATATCCATGTAGCCGAAATAGACACTTCCCGACACGAAATAGTCGGGGTATTTGTTCTTGAAATACGTCCGCAAATTCAAGACGTACTCCATCAACCCTTTATAGGCTTTGCTGATGAAGCCCTTTTCGATTTGTTTTCTGTATTCAGCCACATGCTCGTGAAACGATTCCATGGGACAGTCTCCTTTTTTCTGGATCAGTCATTTGCCATACCGTCCGACCTGCTAGCGGACCCGTTTGTAGCGGCTGTAGCCTCCCAGCGGACGCTCGCGGGGAGCCAGAACCAGCACCGTTTCGGGAGGCAGGCTGACCGTCATGAAGGCGGCCTGGATGTCGCAGACCGCTGGCGCGTCTGCCGGGGCCAGCACGTCGATCATGGGGCTGTCGTCCATCAGGGACGCATTGGCGATCATGACCTGTTCCGTGATGGTTGCGTCAGACGGGTTGACTAACACGACGATGGTCTCCAGCGCGCGGTCGGTGTAACGCTCGAAGGCCAGCAGGCGCTCTGACTCGACCCGTCGGAAGTTCCCAACCCGCAGCGCCCGCTGCTGCTGTCGTAACGCGATCAGCTTGCGGGTCCAGAGCAGCTCCGGGTTGTCGTCGCGCAGCAGGTCCCAGCGCATGGGGCCGCGGTTTTCGGGATCGCCGCCGCCAATCATGCCTACTTCACTGCCGTAGTAGATGTTGGGCGCGCCGGGCAGGGTGAACTGCAACAGCTGGACCAGCCGGCGGAGCGAGTCGCTGGGAATCTGGCTCGCGATGCGCGGGATGTCATGGTTGTCGATCATAATCCAGGATTTGAGCAGGGGTTCGATGCCGGCGTCAGCGACCAGGCGCTCCAACATGCGGCCGGCCAGGGACGGCGCAATCCCCCCTGAGGCCAGGCCCAGCACAATCTGGCGCAGGCTGAAGTTCATGACCGCGTCGATGGACTCGAGCCATTCACCGGGGTAGTTGACGATCTCGCCCACGATCAGGGAGTCCGCTTTTTCCTGGTGCGCGGCGCGGGTGAGATCCCGCAGGTAGTCAAATCCCAGCTCGTAGGCCGTATCCAGCCGCCAGCCGTCCGCGCCGTCGCGCAGGTAGCTGCGCACCACCGAGTCTGGGTCTTCATAGAGATAGGCGCGCACGGCCGGGTTTTCGAGGTTCAATTCAGGCAGGTTTTGGAAGCCCGTCCATGCGCGCGCGCCGCCCGCGTACTGCGGCCCGATGGCGAACCACTCCCGCCAGGGACTGCCTGGATTCGCCAGCGCATCCTGAAAGATCGGGGCATTGCGTCCCATGTGATTGAAGACGCCGTCCAGCACCAGCTTCATGCCGCGGGCGTGGACGTCTGCGACCAGGCGCAGGAAGTCCTCGCGGTCGCCGAACTCCGGTGAGATTTTCAGGAAGTCCAGGGCGTCGTATTTGTGATTGGTGTAGGCCAGGTGGATCGGGTTGAGATACAGCACGTTCGCGCCGAGCTGCTGCACGTGGTCGAGCCGGCTGCGCAGGCTGGCAAAGTCCCCGCCCCAGAAGTCCAATTCCTGGCTGTTCAGCTTCGCCTCGGACAAGTACGCGCCCGCTTTCGGCGTCTCGGACCAGTCCCGCAGCACCTTGGGGGATGGATACAGCGCGCGCTTGGCCTCCAGTTGGGCCGAAGGCGCAAAGCGATCCACGAGCACCTGATAGACGATGGCGCCATTGCGCCAATCCTGCTCGCGCTTCACAAAGGTTTCGGGGTCGTCCGCCTGGGTGGGGTTGTTTTGGGGGAGGAGGGTCATGGTCATCGGTTCCTGTCGTTTACTTTTTCAGATTCTCCGTAATTAACGGGAAAGAGCCTCACCAAAAGGACACAAAGTTTTGCGCTGCGAGTGCAAGGAGTATCGAAGCGACACAAAGGGGGTAAAAACTTGATTCCTTGTTTTTCCTTTGTGTTTGAAAAAGGTTTCCCGGTAATTACGGGAGACCCCTGTCGATAAAGCGGTCAAACGGAATTCCTGGGGAATATCTCCCGAATGGATGATCGATGCAGGAACAAGGCGATTCCCAGCATGAGCAGGCTCACGAACAACAGGATGGGCGGCTGGAAGATGACGCCCGAGACGAGTCCCGCGAGCAGCAAATAGGCGTGGGAGAGGAACGGCACCCAGAAGACCAGGCTCGGGACGGGGCGCAGGTTGAAGCGCGGCTTGAGGAGAAACATAAACAACAGCGGGGCGGCCATCGCCAGGGCGGTGGTCAGGCCGTGGTAGGCGAAGGGAATGATGAAGGAGATCAGGAAATTCGTGCCGAGCACACCCGCCAGCCCGACGAGCAGGCCGAGCGGCGCGGAGAGCCAGGCGCGGACCCAATCCGCGCGGCGGGCGAGCAGGCGGTACCCAAACGAGAAGGAGGTCACCACCCAGAACCAGGCCCAGAAGTTGGCGTAGGGCACGCCGAAGTATTGAAAGTCCAGGCCGCGGCCCCAGTCCCAGAACCCCAGGCGAATGGCGACCGCATCCAGGGCCAGGTCGATGTTGAGGGCCAGCAGGCCGTCCAGCACGGGACGCGCCCAGGCGGGGATGTCGCTGGCGTCCGAGAATTCCATCACGCTGTAGATGATGCAGCCCCAGGCCACGCCGATGCACAGTGGCACATCCAGCGCCATGACGAGGAAGCGGCCGTAGGTATAGGCGTTGAGCTGGCGGATGGTGGCCAGTTCAAGCAACACGCCGAAGGCCGCGCCGAAAAACAGTCTGAGCAGGTTGGCGGGACGGTGCATCCACGCGTGGCGCAGGCACAGCGCGAACTGGATGTAGATGACAAGCTCGAAAAGCAGGAAGTAGGTGTTGGGCATGTTTTTTATATCGCACTCGGGAGAAAATTAGGCTTCTTCAGAGGTTGGAAAGCGCAATTTTCACCCGTGGGTATTATATCTTCGCCCTGAGCATCGCGAAGGCCGCGGTCGTCCGCTGGATCGCTTCACTGATCCTTGCGACGATCAGTCCCTAAAGGTTTTCCTACCTGACTTTCATCTCGTTACGCCAAATTCCCCTACCCGACGTCGCGCAGGATGAAGGTGGAAACCTTTAGGGTCTATTGTGAGGTGTCACGTCCCCAGCCACTGACTTGCCATCTTGGGCAAATTCGCTGTGGGACCCTGGCGGGCGGTGCATTGCGGCAGGGAACTGAGGAAGAGGCGGCCGTATTGTTTGGTCAGCACGCGGCGGTCGAAGATGGCGACGATGCCGCGGTCTGAGGCGGTACGGATCAGGCGGCCGAAGCCCTGGCGGAATTTAAGGATGGATTCGGGCAGGTAGTATTCGTTGAAGGGGTCTTCGTACAGTTCCGAGCGGGCGGCGATGAGCGGGTCGGACGGGACGTCGAAGGGCAGCTTGGTGATGACAACCACCGAGAGCGAGTCGCCAGGCACGTCCACGCCCTCCCAGAAGGCGCGCGTGCCCAACAGCACGGCGCGGTCGGTGGACTTGAACGAATCCAGCAGGGCATTGGGCGAGGCGCCCTCGCCCTGTTCGAAGACGAAGATGTCCTCGCGGGCCAGCGGGCCTGTGATGGCCGCAGAGGTCTTCTTGAGCGCGGCATAGGAGGTGAAGAGCACCAGCATGCGTCCGCCCGTGGCCTTGGCCAGTTGGACCAATCCGCGGTCGACGGCCTGCTGGTAGCCGTTGACGTTCGGCTCGGGGATGTCGTTGGCGATGTAGAGCAGGGTGCTGGATTCGTAATCGAAGGGCGATCCCAGCGCCAGCGTTTCAGCCTCCTCGGCCTGCAGGGTGTTCTTGATGTATTGGAACTCGCCGTTGGCCGTCATGGTGGCCGAGGTCAGTACCACGCAGGCCTTGTCGTGCCAGAGATATTTCTGCACGAGCGGACCGACGCGCAGGGGCGCGGCATTGAGCGAGAGACGGTCGCCGCGCGGGTTGACCTCGACCCAGTAGACCAGGTCGGGGGTGGGCTTGCTGATCAGGCCGTTGGCGGCGGCCTCGGCCTCGGACATGCGCCTGAGCACATTGCTGAGGCTGCTCATGGTGTCTTCGAGGTTATCGTGTCCATCCGAGTAGAGCGCGGCCACATCCTTGTATAACTCGCCGATGGTCTTGATGAGCAACACCAGCGTGTCGTCGGCCTCACCCCACATCATCTCCACATCGTCCCAGCCAGGCAGGGTGCGCGCGGAGGAAGTGATGCGCAGCTGCCAGGCGTAATTGCTGGCGGGCTGTCCCTCGCGCTGGATGGCGATGTATTCGCCCAGCACGCCGAAGAACTGGCGCATCAACTGTTCGAGGCGGAAGGCCTGGTCGGTGGCGTGCTTCACCTTTTGCTGGAGCAGGCCGAAATCCGAGGGCCGCAGGGCGTTTTTCATTTCGGTCAGCAGGTGTCCCAGGATGCCCGCCGAGGAGCCGCCCACTTCGCGCGTGATGCGCTCCACGTCCGATTGGGTCAGGCGGAAGCTGAGCGCGTTGGTGGTGGCCGATTCCATGTGATGGGCCTCGTCCACGATGACGTAGCCGAATTCGGGCAGCACCTTGCCGCCCGTGGCCACGTCCGAGAGCAGCAGCGCGTGATTGACGACCAGCACGTGCGCCGACTGCGCGGCCTGTTTGGCGCGGTGAAAGGCACAGGTGCCGTGCATGCGTCCCAGGCAGGTGTCGGAGGTGCAGTTGTCGTCCTCGGCCGAGATGCGCCGCCAGACCTCGCGTTCGGAGGGGCCAGTCAGGTTGATCTCGTTGCGGTCGCCGCTCATATTTTCCAACTGCCAGACCAGCACCTTGCACAGCACGCGCAATTCTTCGACGGTGGAGGGGCCGTGCTGGCGCAGGTATTGCAGGCGGCGCGGGCACAGATAGTTGAAACGTCCCTTCAGGATGGCGGCGCGCAAATCGATGTTCAGCGCGGCGCGCAGGTCGGGGATGTCCTTTTGGATGAGCTGGTCCTGCAGGTTGATGGTGTTGGTGGAGACGACCACGCGCGTGTTGTTCTGCATGGCGAACAGCGCGGCGGGGATGAGATAGGCGAAGGATTTGCCGACGCCCGTACCCGCCTCGACCATCAGGTGGTTTCCGTTATTCAGGGCATCGGTCACCGCCTTGAGCATTTCCACCTGTTCGGGACGGTGTTCGTAGGCTTCGAAGTATTCCGAGAACGGCCCGCCGTATTCGAGGATCGAGGCGGCCTCCTCGGGGTCGAGCGGGACGACGGTCTCTTCGGGGAGTTGCAGGGGCGGGAAATCCTTCGAAGCGGAGACAGGCCTGAGGTCCACGCTGGGGGCGCGCTTGGCCCGCTTCGGCTGGATGCCCTCCTTGACCCGTCCGCGCAGCACCTGCTGGAAGGCCCAATTGCCGTCCCAGGTAAAGGCCTCGCCCAGGCGGACGATTTCGGCCAGGGTTTCGAGCGGCAGTTCCCCAGCCATCTCCAGCAGGCGCACGTAGGCGGCCTGCGTGACGCGCGCATCGTCGAGGGCGCGATGGGTGGCGGGCAGGGCGATGCCCAATTGCTGTCCGAGCGCGCCCAGGTTGTAACGGCTGGCCGAGGGCATGAGCACGGCGGCCAGTTCGTACGTGTCGATGACTTCGTTGTAGGCGAGGATGCCCGCCTTTTGCAGGAAGCCCAGATCGAAGCGCACGTTGTGGCCGATGACGGGGCAGTCACCGACGAAGGCCTCCAACTCGTGGGCGATGTCGCGCAGGCGCGGGGCCTCGCGCACCATGGCATCGTCGATGCCCGTCAGGCCCGTGATGAACTCGGGGATGTGGCGGCCAGGGTTGACGAGCGTGGAGAATTCGTGCTCGACGCGATGGCCTTTGAATTTGACCACAGCGATTTCGATGATGGCTTCGCGGTTCTCGTCCAGCCCTGTCGTTTCGATGTCAAGCGCAATCATGGATGTCATAATAGAACAAGTGTACCATGCGATTTTGGGATGCGATAGATGGCAGGGAGGGCGATTGCGGGATCGTCGAAAAAAACGATTAAGAACCATTGCGCGCTTTGCAGTTAAAAAACACCGCACCGCCAAGCGCGCCAAGAGCGCGAAGAAGACCGATTAAAAAACCTGGCGCTCTTCGCGCTCTTGGCGGTTCAGGGCTCTTCTACTGTCGGGCGCGCCAGGCCCGCGAAAAAGATCGATTCGTGTGTCGCTGTACTCAAGACAGCATGTCTTTGAGGGGATTATTCTTCTTCCTGCGGCAGGATCGATTTTATCTTTTCCAACTCTGTGGGACTGAGCAGACGCTCCCTGGATTTCTGGCGCATGAATTCCTTGAGCTGTTTGAGCTTGACCGCGGGGATGGGGGCTTCCTCTGTCTGGAGTTCCACCTTGTCATTGGTGAAGACCGCGATTGCGTTGACGGTCGGAATCTGATCCTCCTCCATGCGCCTGGACAGGAACGTTTTGATGGCCTTGATGTCGGCGTTGGCGTCGGCATCGGGGCGGCCCAGGCCTTCCTGCCCAAAGACGCGCATGTAGCCCTGGATGAAGCCGCCGCGCGTCATATTCCAGCGGTTCTTTTGGTAGCTGATGACGCCCATCTGGCGGTAGGGCAGCAGCACCCAGATGCCCGCAGGTCCCACCAGCAGGTGCGAGATAGGTGTCGTAAAGTGGTAGATCGCGAAATCGGTGGACAGACCCTTGAGGCTGGCGTCCAGCACTTCATCGGGGCGGGGCGAGCGGCCGAAGCGGTTGCCCATGTACAGGCTGATCTGTGTCAGGGTGAAGCCGATCAACATGGCGATGATGGCGTAGTTGAACAACTCGGGCCGCGCAAAGGAGATGTACATGGCGGCGACCAGGGCCAGCAGTCCGCCAATATTCGACCAGTTGCCGATCTTGCTGTTGCGTTCGATCAATTTCTCGTTCTTGATGATTTTCATTGAGTTCCAATCTTTTTGGATTTGTGCATCTGGCGAATTCCCTGGCGCTTGCATCCTGGGCAAGCGTGTTCCGCCTGCTTCACCGCTGGATTACAAATCCAGCGGGAGCATCAATTGATTGGAGTCCAAAGTCGGGAGACTTTGGACTCCATGCTTTATTTCTTCAAGCTTTCTTCGATGGCGGATTTCATGGCGTCGAGCACCTGCGCGTCCACGGCGTTTTTCGCCACGCGCACGGCGTTCTTGATGGCAATCGAATCCGAGCGGCCATGGCCGATGAAGACCAATCCGTTCACGCCGAGCAGGGGGGCGGCACCCTCCTCGCTGGGATCGAGCAGTTTCTTGATCTGGGTCAGCGCAGGCTTGACCAGGAGGCCGCCCAGCATGGCCAGCGGTCCGCCGCCCTTGATGGCGGCCTTGATCTTGTCCACGATCAGCTTGGCGACGGCCTCGGAGGTCTTGAGCATGACGTTGCCCACGAACCCGTCGGTGACGGCCACATCCACATTGCCGCCGATGACTTCCTTGCCCTCGACGTTGCCGAAGTAATTCAGTTTCGAGGCCTTGAACAGGGGCGTGGCTTCCTTGACGAGATGATTGCCCTTGCCCTCCTCCTCGCCGTTCGAGACCAGCCCGACCTTGGGATTCTTCACGCCGCGCACCTTTTCCGCGTAGATGCTGCCCATGATGCCGAACTGATAAAGATGCACCGCTTCGCAGTCGGGGTTGGCGCCGATGTCGAGCACCACGCACGAGCCTGTGGCGGTCGGGAAGACGGGCGCCAGCGCGGGGCGCTCCACGCCGCGGATGCGTCCCAGGCGGAAGAGGGAGGTGACCATCGCCGCGCCCGTGTTGCCCGCCGTGACGAAGGCATCCGCCTCGCCCTTCTTGACCAGGTCGATGCCGACGGCCATCGAGTTTTGGGCGTCCTTGTGGCGGGCCTTGAAGGCCAGGCCCTCGCCCTTGTCATTCATGGTCAGCATCTCGGGGGCGTGGACGATGCGGATGGGCAGGTTCCCAGGCTGGGCGGCGGTCAGCGCGGGCTTGATCTTCGCCTCATCGCCGACCAGGATGATCTCCACACCGTACTCGCGGGCGGCCATCACCGCGCCTTCGACATCGGGAACGGGGAATTCGTCACTGCCCATGGCGTCAACAACAATTCGGGTCATAATTGCTCCTTGAATGGGTAGTGACGACTTCTGTCGTCACTACTGAATTTGCTTGACAAGAAAAGCATCCTGATTATAATACTGCCTGCTTGCGCTGGTGCTGGAATTGGCAGACAGGCATGGTTGAGGGCCATGTGCCTTAACAGGCGTGGAGGTTCAAGTCCTCTCCAGCGCACACGAAATACCTGCAACCCCTCGGCAGTGAAAAATCCCCGTCCTGGACGGGGATTTTGATTTAACGCCATTCCTCCCAGGCCAGACGCGGCAGGTTGGGCTGATCCTGGATGCGCTCGTAGATCTCGCTGACCAACAGGAATTCGTATCCGCGTTTTCGCAGGGCGGCCAGCATCCGCTCGAAATATTCGAAGGAGCGCTCGTCGTTGCGGGTCAGGGCGAACTTTTCGAAGCCCGCCAGGCCGTCCGCGGTCAATTTTGTGTAAAAGTTGTAGGGATGCAGGAGCAGCAGAGCCACCTCGGGCAGGCCGAAGAGCTGGAGCAGCGCGGAGTACAGCGGCCAGCCGAGCAGTTTGGCATAGCTCAGGGCATACACCACCCGCACGGTGGAAATGGAGGTGAAGGGAAATTCGAGCAGGGCTTCGCGTCCGCCGCGCGTGAGCCAGAACGGAACATTGGGCAGGTGCAGGTTGAAGTAGCCGAATTTGCCAGGGCGGATCGAGGTGTACACGCTCGAGTCGTAGCGATAACCATGATCCATGAGATGGCCCAGGCCGTCGCGGTCGATCTGGCCGATGGGGGCGCGGTACCCCGCGGGGGCGCGGCCCGTGAATTGCTGGTACGCTTTCTGCGCGGCCTGCACTTCATCCAGCCCGCAGGCATTGTGCGGATCGTGGTTGTGCGAATGAACGGCGTATTCCAGCGGGATGCGCGCCGCCAGCCGCTCGAAATCTTGGCTGTGTGCCTCGAACAGCGAGGTCACGGTGAACATGGTCACCCTGGCGTTGTATTTGCGGATCAGGCCGACGAAACGCTCGAAGAACTCGGGCGTATCCAGCAGGCGGATGCGCCCGAGCGGGTCGCCGTAGTCAGGCTCCATGTCGAGGGTGACGCAGGCGTATTTCGGCATCAGGCGGGCAGGTTGGTGACGTAGAAGAAGTTGTTTTTCGCGATCACGTGCAGGCCCGTGAAACCGAACGGCTCCGCGATGCTGGCGAACTGTTCCAGCGAGTACAGGAACACGCCCGGCAGGCGGTTGACGCGGATGTAGATCTGCCTGAGCGGCCAGGTGGGAAAATCCCTGGAGCGGCTCAGGTCGGGGAAGTCGAGCAGGATGTAGCGGGTATTCAGGTTGCCGAGGAATTTTGCCATGGTGGGCGGGTCGAAGTATTCGATCACGCCCAGCGCTGTGACCAGGTCGACGCGCGGGAGCGGCCCCTGCGGGTGGATCAAATCCTGCACGCTGAATAACAGCCTGTCACCCAGGCCCAGGCTTTGACCGTGCGCCTGCGCCAACTGGATGGCCTCGTGGGAAATATCCACACCATGCACGCGGGTGGCGCCCGCCTGGAGCATTTGCACGGCGAAACGCCCCGAGGCGCAGCCCACGTCCATGACGGTCTGATCCTGGAGGTGCGGCCTGGCCAGTTCGAGCGCGGTCTGCATGCGCACGTACATCGCATCGCCGCGGAAATAAGTGGAGAGGCGGTCCCACCAGTTGGCTTTTTGCGGGGTGTCCTTGTAATACGCGCTGGCTTCCCAACTGAGCAGGTGTTCCTCCCAGTAGCGGGCACTATCCGATTTTTTCTGTTCTGGCATAGGATGACCTTTCGGGCGGATTCTTGCAGGCGGACATTATACCCGCCCCCGAGCCTGTCTCCGATAAAAAATCCCCGTCAGCGCTGACGGGGATTGGTGTTATTGCAGGATCAGGCTGCAACAAGTCACGGCGCCCTCGGCCTTGGCGATCTCCGAGACATCCAGCGTGACGAGTTGCGTGCCGTGCGCCTCGATGCGCGCCTGGGTCTCGGGGAAGCTGGTTGGGTAGATGCCCGTCCCGTTGATGACCAGGATGTTGGCGGCCATCGGCTCGGAGGGAGCCACCTCGACGTGTTCGAATTTCCCAAAGAGGCTGGCGTCGATCCAGGCGGGATTGAGCAGCAGGGTGCCTTCGTCCAGACGGGTGACGGCGCTCTTCAGGTGCAGGAATTTATCCACCTCCACGCCGTGGACGCAATAGCCATGCCGACCGAGCATGGCTTGCAGTTGCTGAATGGCGGCCGCGTTGGTGCGCGAGGACAGGCCAACGTAGATGTCCCGCTCCAGCACCAGCACGTCGCCGCCGTCGATGGTGGCAGGCTCGCGCACGAAGATCAGGTCACGGTGCGGGCGCAGGGCATCCGCCACGGAGACGGTCTCGGGTTTGCGCGAGTCGGCTCCGGGGCGGGTGATGACGGCCACCTCGGGCAGGATGAAGGCCGCATCCTCGACGAAGACCGAATCGGGCAGGTCATCCTCGGCGGGCAATTCCACCACGTGACAGCCCAGTTCCTGCAGCGCGCGGACATACTCTGCGTGTTGGGCGCGGGCTTTGGCAATGTCGATGGGCTCACGTTGGATGTGAGTCAATTCACATTCCGCGAAGCGCGCGCTGACCTGGCGGGCGATGGCGAGCGGCATATTAATTGCTTCCCGAGCGATAGCGTTCGATCAGGGCGAGGGTGCGCGCGTCCTTGGGGGTCTCGAAGAGTTCCTCTGGCGCGGCATCTTCGATGATCTCGCCGTCGGCCATGACCACCACGCGGTCGGCCACCTCCTTGGCGAAACCCATTTCGTGGGTGACGACCAGCATGGTCATGCCTTCCAGCGCGACCTTCTTCATGACGGTCAAGACCTCGCCGATCAACTCGGGGTCGAGCGCGGAGGTGGGCTCATCAAAGAGCATCACGCGCGGTTCCATGGTCAGGGCGCGGGCGATGGCCACGCGCTGTTTTTGTCCGCCCGAGAGGCGGTTGGGATACTCGTCCTTCTTCCAGAGCATGTCGACGTTGTTCAGGTTGTACTCGGCCAGCTCGATGGCTTTGGCGCGATCCATTTTCTTGACGGTGACGGGACCTTCGATCACGTTTTCGAGCACGCTCATGTGCGGGAAGAGATTGAAATCCTGGAAGACCATCCCCGTGCGCAGGCGCAGGTCATGAACCAGTTGGCGGTGCTCCTTGCCCTTTTCGCCGCCCGCCACGATCAGGCCGTCCACTTCGATGGTGCCATGCGAGGGCTCTTCGAGGAAGTTGATGCAGCGCAGCAGCGTGCTCTTGCCCGAGCCGCTGCGGCCGATGATGCAGACCACTTCGCGCGGCTGGACTTCGAGCGAGATGTCCTTCAGCACGTGCAGGCGGCCGAAATACTTGTCGAGGTTGGAGATTTTCACAATGGCTGACATGTTAGCGGTCTCCCCTGGACATGCGGGCTTCGAGGCGGTTCTGGAAATAGGTCAGGATCAGGGTCAAGCCCCAGTAGAATACGGCGGCGACGATGAGCGCCTCCAGGTTGTTGAACTGCGCGCGGCCGACCTTGGTGGCGCGCCACATCAATTCGTGGACGAAGCCCGTGGCCGAGACCAGGGCCGAGTCCTTGGTCATGGCGATGAAGTCGTTGCCCATGGGCGGGATGGCGAAGCGCAGCGCCTGCGGGATGACGATGCGCAGCATGGTCTGGCCGGGCGTCATGCCGAGGGCCAGCGCGGCTTCACGCTGTCCCTTGCTGACCGAGGCGATGCCCGCGCGGAAGGTCTCGCTCATGTAGGCACCGTAGTTCATGCCGAGGGCCAGCACGCCCGCCCACAAACCAGGCACTGTGGCCCATGCAGGAAATATCTGTGGCAGGGCCAGGAAGAAGAAGAAAATTTGCAGGTACAGCGGCGTGCCACGGATCAACGAAACATAGAACGTACTCAGGGCATAGAAGGGCGGGAAGGTGGAGAGACGTCCCAGCGCGGCCAGCAAGGCCAGGATCATGGCAAGGAGAATGGACAGGATGGAGATGCGAATCGTTTCCCCCAGCCCGCCCGCGATGAATGCCAGGTTCTCTGTAATGAATATATTATCCAAGGAGATGGTTTTGATGCCCAGAAAGTTCTGCCCGCTGAAAAAGAAAACGATGGTCATCAGCAGGACCAGCCAAGTCACGCCCACATGGGTGCGGAAGATGCGTTCCTTGCGCAGTTGAGCCTCGTAGAGTAATTCCGCCTGGGGCTTTTGGGTTACAGCAGTCATGGGGAAATTTCCTTTCCCAAGTTGATTTGTAAACAAAGGGAAGCGGCGCACGCCGCTTCCCTTCTGATTCGCGCAAAGTTTTACTTGTTGGGATCCTGGGTCAGGTCCATGCCGAACCATTGGGTCGAGACCGCGCTCAAGGTGCCATCCGCGTGCAGCTTGGCGATAATGGCATTGACGGCTTCGACCAGGCTGGCGGTCGGAAGGCTGGAGGACTTGTCGAAGGCGGCAGCTAATTCCTCGGAATACACGGCGGAGCCGAGTTTCATCACGGGCATGTCCGCGGCGATGTTGGCATCCACCACGGTGGAGGAAGTCACGTAGCCGACGAAGTCTTCGCGGCCCGAAGCAATAGCCTGGGCGCATTCCTGGTCGGTTTCCAGGGTCACGACGGTCACGCCAGCGGGAACCTTGGAGTAGATGGACGACGCAGGCAGGCCGAGGCCTTCCATGTCGTTATTGAGCCAGTAATCATAGGTGGTGGCGGTGCCAGCGCACAGGGCCTGTCCAGCCAGGTCATCGATCGAGGTGAAACCCGAGTCGGCTTTCACGGCCACGACCGCGGGCGAGAAATAGTATGGGGCGCTGAAGTCCAGCACTTCCTGACGGGCGACGGTGATGGTCATCGAGCCGACGCTGACATCCCATTTGTTGGCCCAATTGCCAGCCGTGATCACATCCCACGAGGGGGTGGCGAAGCAGGTCTCGACGCCGAGGCCGTCCCCGATGGCCTTGGCTACATCAATGTCAAAGCCCTGCACTTCGGCAGTGGTCAGCGCATCGGTGGGGCATTTCGTGTCATCAGGGCGCTTGCCTTCGGTATTCAGGAAGGACTGCGGTTCATAGTTCACGTCGGTGGAAACGAGGATGTATCCGCGTTGCTTGATATCATCCAACAGGTTGTCGGCTTTCGCGCCGCCCCCGCCACAGGCAGACAGGATCATGGCCGCCACGGCGACGAGGCTGGCCAACTTGAATAGTTTGGACATTTTCTCCTCCAGAAAAAGTAGTTTGATGTTTCGAACATACTTCCTGCTCCAGAACCAAATCCTATTATCGAGGGGCCTCTCTCCTTTCGGCGCTTGGGTCATCGACCCTTGAAAACAACAATGCGCAAGCATAGACCATTTTACACATTTGTCAAGGTTTTTTATCCAATCGTGCACGGCTTTCTCAAAGTCAGACGAACCTTAATGCGAATTTGCGAATGACGCAAATAAGCCCGGGAAAATTCGTGACATTTGCTCATTGGTGTTATTCGCGTTTCAAATCAGTTGATCTGCCCGGCGACTTTGAGAAGACCATCTCCAATTATGCGAAAGCATATCATTGATGTGTCCAACCCTGTCATGATCCATGCGATGCGGCTAATCTTTGCGAGTCTCAACCGGATGTTTTTCGAAGATTACAACTCCACGGGAGCGTCAGCGCGCTGGTTGTTATATAATGATGCCAGCGTATGGACACACTCTGGATGGGATCACGCGTGTGATTCGCAGGGTGCGTTTGGGAGGGTCCCATGTCGTCAGGCTTGAAGCGTGCCATCATTTTTCGAACGGGTTCGCTGCTCTTGATAGGCGTTATCCTGGTTGCGGCGTTGAGCGGCCTTGCAGGCGCGCGCGCCATCTTCCCTTCGCTGCTTCCGCTGCTGGATGAGTCCTCCCTGCAATATGTCGGCGCGTTCCGCGTTCCCAACCAGGACGGGGATGGAAATTCCCTGGCGTACGGCGGGTATGCGCTGGGATACGATCCGCTGGCTCCCGGGCTGTTCCTTGGCTGTCACGACCTTGACCAGACGCTGGCCGAAGTCAGCATCCCAGCCATCACCGATCCGCCCCAGACGGCATCCATCCTGCAAGATTGCGCGGACGTGACTGAAGGCCGCCTGCCGCTGGTGGATGATTACCTGCCCAGGCTGGGCGGGACGCTGTATTACAACAACAGACTGATCGTTTCGGCTTATGGGTATTACGATGCCGACAATTCCCAGGTCTTCTCCCATTTTGTCTCATCCCTGGACATTGCACAGGTTGGGGATGTGGACGGACCCTATCAGGTGGGCAGCCAGGCTGGCATGGCGGCGGGTTACATGACAACCATCCCGAATGAATGGCGTTCCTCCTTTGGCGGGCCTGCGCTGACCGGACAGTGCTGTATCAGCATCATCAGCCGTTCCTCGGCTGGACCGGCGGCCTGGGTCTTCGACCCCGATGACGTCGGCAGCGCGGACCCCGTCCCAGCCCAGATGGTGCTGGGTTATCCGCTGGAGCATCCGCTTGCGCCGGTCGAGACGCAGAACGATTATTTTAACCTGGCCACGCGCATGGGCGGCATGGCTTTCCCTTCTGGGACGAGGAGCGTGCTCTTCCTGGGGATGCATGGCACAGGGCCGTACTGTTACGGCACGGGCGAGGAATGCAATGACCCGGTCGACCCCTATCATGGCACGCACGCTTACCCCTATGTTCATCAGGTCTGGGCGTATGATGCGCTCGAACTGCTGGCCGTCCGCAACGGGGATAAGCAGCCCTGGGAGGTTCAGCCGTATGCCATCTGGCGCCTGCCCGAAATGGATTCGACGGGCGGGGCGCGCATCACGGGCGCGACATACGATCCCGTCGGCGGGCGCCTATATGTCACCGAGGAATACGGCGAAGAACCGCTCGTGCATGTCTACCAGGTCGACATCGGCGCTTCATCGATCTTCGCAGATGTGCCCTCCACGCATTGGGCTGTCACGTGGATCGAGAAGTTGTATCTCAACAACGTGACCGGCGGATGCGCCACCCATCCGTCGCTGATGTATTGCCCGGACAGGAATGTTACCCGCGCGCAAATGGCCGTCTTCCTGGAGCGGGGCATGCACGGTCCGACCTTTACTCCGCCGGACGTTGCCCCCACATTTGGCGACACGAGCGGCCACTGGGCGGAGAATTGGATCGAGGCCCTGAAGAATGACGGTGTGACCAGCGGCTGCGGGAATGGCAACTTCTGTCCCAACGCGCCCGTGACCCGCGCCGAGATGGCCGTCTTCCTGTTGACCGCGGAACATGGCGCCGGCTACCCGCCTCCGTCCGCGACGGGCGAAGTCTTCGACGATGTGCCGTCCGAGCACTGGGCCGCGGGCTGGATCGAGCAGTTGCATGCCGAGGGCATTACGGGCGGTTGTGGCGGTGGCAGGTATTGCCCGGGCAGCCCAGTCACCCGCGCCCAAATGGCCGTGTTTTTGGTGACCACGTTTAACCTGCCGTGACGGCGATCATCGCCGTTTATCCCAAATGGTACAATACATCATCATTGTTTCGTGGAGGTTTGAATGACCGCTGTATTTCCGAGCCCCGAATGGCTGGAGGGATTGAAAGACAAGTTGAATGCGGATGAACGCTATCGTGAGATCGCGAAGAACTGGGAAGGCGATCTGTTCTTCTTCATCGAACCCGAAGGCAACCTGAAGGAACAACTGACGTTCTATTTGGATCTGTGGCATGGCACCTGCCGCGGCGCGGAGTTTTCCGCCGACCCGCTCAAATATCCCAAGCCTGTTTTCACCCTGCGCGCCCGCTACAACGACATCACCGCTGTCCTGCTGGGCAAGTTGAATCCGATGTCGGCCATGATGACCAGCAAACTCAAGGTCTCGGGCAGCATGGGCTACATGATGCGCAACGTGCCGACCGTGCTGGACTTCGTGCGCTGTGCGAATGAAGTGACCAAGGAAATCGTTTAATTTCCACGCACTGAGTGGAGTGAGCGTTCCTGGCGAACGTAGTCGAAGCGCTGATAGTTCCCCTTCGACTACGCCGCAGGGAGCATACGGCTCCGCTCAGGGTGAGCGACTCTATGCAGCCCATCTTAAAATTCAACCTTTCCACGGGAAATAGCGAAGAATATCGCATCCCTGAAACATGGGAAAAACAATTCCTGGGAGGCGCGTCGCTGGCGGCGCGCCTGCTGTATGATTCCCTGACCCCCAGCCTGGATCCGTTTGCGCCCGAGGCGCCGCTGCTCTTCATGACGGGGCCGCTGACGGGTACCTCGGGTCCGACCACGGGACGCTTTGTCATCTGCGGATTGTCGCCTGCCACGGGCCTGTGGTCAGAATCACATATCGGCGGATTCTGGGGACCTGAACTGCGTTCGGCGGGCTACGATGGCCTGTGGCTGACGGGCAAAGCTGACCGCCCCGTCTACCTGTGGATCAACGAGGGCAAAATCGAGGTGCGTGAGGCAGGACATTTGATGGGGAAGGATACTTACGAGACGCAGGATCTGGTCAAAGCCGAAGTCGGCGTGAAGGGCATGCGCGTGTGCGTCATTGGGCCTGCGGGCGAGAAGCAGGTGCTGTATGCTTCGATCCTTTCGGATCATGGGCGTCTGGCGGGCCGCACGGGACTCGGCGCGGTGATGGGCTCGAAGAACGTCAAGGCTGTGGCCGTGCATGGCACGAACAAAATCCCCGTCTTCGACCTGACCGCGTACATGCCCCTGCGCTCGGAGGCCAACCGCACGCTCAAGCAGGACAATGAAGCTCACATCCTGCACGAGCTGGGTTCGGCGGGCGCGGCCAATTATGCCGAATACCTCGGGCAGATGCCCGTCAAATATTACAGTCAGGGCGCCTTCCCTGAGGTGGACAAGGTCTCAGGATCGATGATGACCGAATCCATTCTCGCGGGGACGAGCGCCTGCCAGGGCTGCGTCATCGCCTGCGGGCGCGTGGTCAAGCTGGAGGATGGGAACAAGCGCAAGGGGCCCGAATACGAAACGACCGTGGCCTTCGGCGCGAACCTGCTGAACAGCGACCTGTCTGCCGTGGTGCGGCTCGGCGAACTGTGCGACCGCTACGGCATGGACACGATCAGCGCGGGCAACACGCTCGGGCTGGCCTTCACGCTCTTCGAGCAGGGCGTCCTCACCAGGTCCGATACCGACGGCCTCGACCTGGCCTGGGGCGATGTGGCGGTCATCGAACAACTGCTACACAAGATCGGACGGCGCGAGGGCATCGGCGATTTGCTGGCATTGGGATCGCGGCGCTTCGGCGCGCATTTCAAGTCCGAGGAAAAGGCCGTGCAGGTCAACGGACTCGAGGTCGCCTATCACGATCCGCGCGGGGTGTCGGGCATGGCGCTTTCGTATGCCACCTCGCCGCGCGGCGCATGTCACAACCAGTCGGATTATTTCTTTGTCGAGTGGGGACACATCTTTCCCGACCTGGGCATTGACTTTTATGAGCGCCAGGGCGGCGCGGAGAAGGCCGCCAACGTGGCGCGCCACCAGGACTGGCGCACGGTCTTCAACGCGCTGACGATGTGCATCTTCGCCAACGTCGACCCAGCGATGCAGGTCAAGCTGATCAACACCGCCTGCGGCCTGGACTGGTCGCTGGAGGATATGATGCAGGCTGGTGAGCGCGCCTGGAATTTGAAGCGCGCCATCAACAACCGCCTCGGCCTGACGCGCGCCAACGACAAACTGCCCAAGGCTTTGCTGGAACCGCTGCCCGACGGCGGCTCGGCGGGCTTCATCCCCGACCTGCCCGCCATGCTGGACGCCTACTACACCGTCCGCGGCTGGGACCCCGAGTCGGGCCGCCCGACGAAGGAGCGCCTGCTGGCTTTGGGGTTGGACGATATTGCCGCGGATTTGTGGCCGTAGGCTTGGCCTGTGGGCTGACGTTTTTGCTGCGCGAAACGCATACAAAACTTTTACCTTTGTTGAGTACAATCCCCATATCATTTCGAATTGGAGTCCAAAGTCTCCCGACTTTGGCATTCCTATGCGTTGATATTATTTTCTGGAGGTAGACATGAAACTGGTCTCTGTCGCGCAGATGCGTGAGATCGAAAAGGAAGCCGACGCGAACGGCCTCCCGTACGAAGATATGATGGAAAACGCGGGCCGTGAGCTGGCCTACATAATCGGCGACCTGCCGTATTTTTTCGAAGAGGAAGAGGATGTCGAAATCCTCGGGCTGATCGGACCTGGCAATAACGGCGGCGACGCGCTCGTGGCATTGTCCCATCTTGTGGCAGACGGCTGGACGGCGCGCGCCTACCTTGTCAAGCGCAAGGCCAAGGGCGACGAGCTGGTGGCGCAATTCCTCGAAATGGGCGGGGAGGTGGTCGAAGCCTCGAAGGACAAGGAATTTGCCTCCCTGTATGCCTCCCTCGAAACCGCGCAAGTGCTGGTGGATGGCGTGTTCGGCACGGGTATCAAACTTCCATTGAAGGATGATGTGGCCCAGGTGCTGGATGCGGTCAACGCCGCGCTGGAGGAGATGGAGGAGCCGCCCTTCGTGGTGGCCGTGGATTGTCCCTCGGGCGTGGACTGCGACTCGGGCGAAGCCGCCGACGAGACCATCCCCGCCGACCTGACCGTGACGATGGCCGCCATTAAAGAGGGACTGCTCAAGTCCCCGGCCAGCGACCTGGCGGGCGACCTGATGGTGGCCGAGATCGGCCTGGACGAAACCATCAAATCCTGGGTTGGCATCAAGCGCGAAGTGGTCGATGAGGACGTGGTCTCCGCCATCCTGCCCGAGCGTCCGTCCGAGGCGCACAAGGGCACCTTCGGCGCTGCCTTGATCGCGGCGGGATCGCTCAATTACACGGGCGCGGCCCTGCTGGCTGGCGAGGCGGCCTATCGCGTTGGTGCGGGACTGGTCACGATGGCCGTGCCCGCCCCCCTGCACCTGGCCCTGGCGGGACAACTCCCCGAGGCGACCTGGATCCTGCTCCCGCACGAAATGGGCGTGATCTCGGCCGCGGCGGCGGATGTGCTGGCCAAGAGTTACGAACGCGCCACAGCCCTGCTGGTGGGCCCCGGTTTTGGCATGGAAGATACCACCAAGGAATTCGTCGAGAACCTGCTGACGGGCAAGGCCGCCTCCAAGAAGTCCGCCGCCCGCATCGGTTTTGTGCACAGCGAAAGCGACAAGAAGGAGGAAAAGAACGGCGCCCTGCCTCCGCTGGTTTTCGATGCTGACGGCCTGAAACTGCTGGCAAAGATTCCCGATTGGGCTAAGAAATTGCCCGCGCCCGCTGTGCTGACCCCGCACCCCGGTGAAATGTCGGCGCTGACGGGACTCACGAAAGAGGAAATCCAGTCCGACCGCGAGGGCACTGCCGCGCGCTTTGCGCGGGAATGGGGCCATGTGGTGGTTCTGAAGGGCGCCTTTACCGTGATCGCCGCGCCCGATGGACGCACGGCCGTCATCCCGGTGGCCACGCCGGCCCTGGCGCGGGCAGGCACGGGCGACGTGCTGGCGGGACTGATCGTCGGCCTGCGCGCCCAGGGCGTGGATGCCTTCGACGCGGCCGTGGCTGGCGCCTGGATCCATGCGCGGGCGGGGTTGGAAGCCGCCGAGGCGTTGGGCACCACGGCTTCGGTCCTGGCGCGCGACATCCTATCGGCTGTCCCGGATGTGATCTCGGAACTGGAATAGATCGTCCTGAACCTCCCGCTTCGACTGCGGGGTGGGAGAACTTCACCCCTCCGCTCAGCGGGAATCCATCATAAAAAAAGGAGCCTGGTGAAAGCCAGGCTCCTTTTCTGTTGTGCGATGGTCTCTAACCCTTGAGGAAGGCGTCGAGCGCTTCCTTGCTGATGCGGTAGGCGCTGCCGAGCTTCTTGGCCTTGAGGTCGCCCGCCTGGATGGCCGCAATGACGTCCTCTTCGGAGACGCGCATGTAGGCCGCGGCTTCGGCGGGGGTCATCACGTCTGGCACGGAGGCCTTGACCGCGCCGCCGCTATTGTTGGCGGCCTGCTGTTGCTGCATGGCGCCCGAGGTGGCCTGCTGCATCAGGTTGCCGATGCCCATGCCCGCGCCGATGCCAGCCGTCAGGCCCGCGCCGCCGCTGGGATTCTGGGCCGCATCGCGCATCGCGTCCGCGGCCTGGAGCTGGGTGTAGACATTCATATCGAGCATGCCCATGTCGCGCAGTTCCTGGGCCGACTTGTCGCTCGGCTTGATGTTGCCCACGTAGAAGGTCTTGAGGGTCAGGCCGATGGCTTCGAAGTCATCCTGCACCTTGGCGCGCACCGCGGCGCCGATCTCCTCGGTCAGGCCGATGATCTCGGGCACGGAATGCTTCGCGCCCGTCTCGCCGAGCACGTCCTGCAGTTTGGAGAGCAACATGGTGCGCAGGCGTTCCTCGATCTCGGAGGTGCGGTAGGCATGCTGGGCGCCGACGATCTGGGTGACGAATTGCTGCGGGTCCTTCACCTGGAAGGAGTAGGTGCCAAAACCCTGCAGGAGCGCCACACCCAGGCCCATGCCCGGGTTGCGGACAATGATCGGCTGCGGGGTGCCCCACTTCTTGTTGGCGAATTCCTTCATCGAGACGAAGTACACTTCGGCGGGGAAGGGGGTGCGATCATTGAAGGCCTTGCCTACCCAGTCGATCAATAATGGGATGTTGGCGGTGGCGATGGTGTGACGGCCCGCGCCGAACACATCCAGGGCATTGCCGTCGCGGAAGAAGACCGCCCGCTGGCTCTCGCGCACGATCACCTGCGAGCCGATGCGGAAGTCACCGATGCCCTCGTCCGGGAAGCGGTGGACGATCTCGTCGGTCATCTCATTGGGGTATTCAATGACATCAAAAATTCTGGCCATGTTTCTCTCCTTGTTGTCTCTTTGTAACAGTTTGATTATAGTCGAATGGACTTTGGGATACAAGAACCGTTTGTCTTATTTTTATACGATTCGTGTTTCAAATCGTTGCAGGCGGCGGGGTTATCCCTCCACCAGGCGCGTGCCGCAGGCCTGGCAGAACAACGCATCGGAGGTGTGTTGTCGGCTGCATTTGGGGCAGACCCGCGGCAGGTCGACAGGCAGGGCCGCGCCGCAGCCCACGCAGGTCTCGTATTCGGGGTCGTTGGCGACGCCGCAGTACTGACACACCCTGGGGTTGGCGGGCGCGTTCCGTTCGCCGGCCAGGGAGCGGGTCAGGGCGCAGAGATCGTTGATCGCGTTCCAGATTTGCGGGGCGACATTCTCCTGCGTCAATTCCCCCAGCACATCGGGGATGGCCGTCAACAGCGAAAGGGGATTGGTCGCGGCGCGCTCGAGCAGTTCGCTGGCGTCCGCGGTACGGTCGAGCCAGTCGCGGTCGCGGCTCATCGTGACCAGCACGCCGCCCTGCGTATCCGCGATGTGGACGGTGACAGGCGTGCCGTGCTTCGAGCCGATCTGCACCAGGGCCGTCTCCCCGCGCGCCTCGACCCGTGTTTTGCGCTGGCGGTCGTTGAAGCGCGCCGCCAGTTGGTCCGCCAGGGCGGCCGCGCGGATGCCGCCGTGGAACATGCGTTGATTGGGCGAATGGGGCGGAAGCGTCATCTCAGGCCTTCATCATTTTTCCCGTGCCCTTGTCGCGCAGCATCAAAATCTCAGCCATGATGCTGACCGCGATCTCCTCGGGTGTTTCGGCGTTCAATTCCAGGCCCATCGGCGAATGCACCCTGGCAATCGCCTCGTCCGACACGCCTGCCTCCTTCAAGCCTTTGACGGTCATCGACCATCTGCGCTTCGACCCGATCACGCCGATGTAGGCGGCGGGCGACGCAAGCAGGCTGGGCAGCCCGAGCACATCCACGTTGGCCCCGCGGGTGGTCAGCACGAAATAGGTTTGTTTCGTCACCTTGAACTGTTCCGTTAACTTTTCCATCGGGACGGGGTAATAGGCGTCGCCCCCAGGGGCGGCCTCGGGATTGCAGAACTCGGCGCGGTCATCGCTGACGGCCACGCGGAATCCCAGCCATTTCGCCAGGTGGACGACGGCCTTGCCCACGTGTCCCGAGCCGACAACGACCACCATCGGGGCGGGCAGGATTGGTTCCACGAACACCTCCACTGTCCCGCCGCAGACGCCCACGTCGCCGCGGCTGGGATCCACCATGCTGTATTTGATGACGCGCGCCCGTCCGTCGGTCATGGCGACCCAGGCTTCGTCGAGCACGCGGTGCTCCATGTCCCCGCCGCCGACGGTGCCGATGAAGCGCCCGTCGGGATAGACGAGCATCTTGCTGCCCACGTGGCGCGGCGTGGAGCCTTGACTGGTCACCACCGTACACAACGCGGCGGTCTCATTGTTCTTTTCGATCTCGGCAAGGGCATGATAAATGGTGGGCATGTTCATTTTCTTTTTATGAATTGTATTGCCTGATAATTATACCTGTTCGCTTCCCTTTTCCCTGCGCTGATGTGTTTATACCCAGCGTAGTTACAAATCATGCTTTTGTTGAGAGGGGAAAGTACAACTTGTGACCAGGGGTATTATATAATAGCAGGATGAAGTTGGCAGATCCATTCCTCCCCCGGGTAAAAAATTATGATCCCGCATCAAACTGAAATGCCGGCACAATCCTCTTTGCGCACCGATGCCCTGACAGGGCTGTTGAACCGCCGCAGCTTTCTCAGGGAGGCGGCGGGAATATTCGAGCGTTCCACCACCTCGGAGTTGGGGCTGGCCGCCATCCTGCTCGATTTGGATCGTTTAAAAAAGTTGAATGAAGAGTTCGGACGGGCTGCGGGGGATGAGGCCCTGCGGGTGGTGGCCCGCATCTTTCATGAAACCCTGCGCCCGCAGGACCTGGCGGGACGTTATGGCGGCGAGGAGTTTGCGGCCATCGTGCAATGCCCATCCCTGGCGGATGCGTGCCGCATGGCGCAGCGGATTCAATCCAAGGTCCAGGCGCAGCCTCTTGTCGTGGATGGGCGGGAGGCTCCCATTATCATCAGCCTGGGGGTGTTTTTCACGCGCGGAACGCTGCCGAACGTGCGCGCGCTGCTCAGGCTGGCAACACGCTCCCTCCTGCGCGCCAAACAAAACGGGCGCGATTGCTGGGTGTGCGAGGAGGAGCCATGAGCCTCCCGCTCGCCCATGCGTGCCGTATACCCTTGGGATGTGTCTAACAAATAGCGCCAGCCCGCAGGCTGGCGCTATTTGTACTACAACAGGCGGGAGTTTACTTTTCCAATAAGCCCAGCACCACGGGCAGCAATTGTTTCTTGCGCGATACCACGCCGGCAGCTTCGCGGGTGCCGTCAGGCAGGGGCGGATAGGGCAGGTCGTCGAGGATGGGCGTGGCGTTGGTGGAGATGAGCAGGCGGCTGGTGCCGCGTACCACGTCGGTGATGAGCAGCATGGCGAAATCGAAACCGCGCTTGTCCTTGAGTTCGTCCAGGGCGGAGCGCAGGGCTTCGAGATGTTCGGTGATCTGCAACAGATCGGTGACTTCGGCCTGGGCCACGGCGAACTTGAATCCGCCCGCCTCGAAGGGTTTGATGTCGGTGCTGACGATCTCCTTCGGGTCGCGGTTGGAGAGTCCCGCGCCGGCCGAGAGCACGGCATTGCCGTAGGATTCGATGTTCTCGCCCTTGAGCGGTCCGCCGCCGACGAAGGCCCAGCGCGCCAGGCGCTGCGCGGCATCCTTGTCGCGCGGCGTGGTGGTGGGGGAGGTCAGGATCAGGGTATCTGCCAGCAGCCCAGCCAGCAGGGTGCCCGCCAGCGCGGGCGGCATGGAGAGTCCCGCCTCGGCGGTTTGTTCCGAAACCAGTGTGGAGGTGGAGCCGACGATGTCCACGGTAAAGCGGATGGGGGTGTGCGTGTGTGGGTTGCCCAGGCGGTGATGGTCGAGGATTTCGAGCAGTTCGGCCTCCTCGAGCGCGGCGATGGCCTGACGCGGCTCGTTATGGTCAACCAGGATGACCTTGAGGCGCGGCGGGTTGAGCGCATCGCGCTGATGGGCGATGCCGAGATACTGGCCATTCTCGTCCACCACCCAATACTCGTTGTGATCGTCACGCAGGATGCGGTTGAGCGCGTCACGGATGTGGGCGTTGGCGGCGTATTTGGGGACGGCGGTGTCGGCGGCGTCGGCGCAGGGCACGGTCATCATGTCGCGCACGGTGGCGCTGCCAGGGCGCGGACCGAGGACTTCGGTGAAATACTTGAACAGGCTCAAGCCGTTGACCAGGCCATAAGGCTTGCCATCCTCGCTGACGATGGGAGCGAGGCCGCCCGTGCGCGAGGCCAATGTCCAGGCCAGACCAAGCTGCGAGTCGGGACGGATGGTGTCGAGGCGGCGCATGACCGCTTCGAAGCGCGGCGAGGCGTCGGTCAACAGGACAGGCGGTTCGAGGCCGACGGTCTTGAGCACCCAGGCGGTTTGGGCATTGAGCGCGCCCGCGCGGGCGGCGACGGTGTTGGCGCTGTCGCGTTCACGCAGCAGCCAAGCGTAGCCCATGGCCGAGGCAATCGAGTCTGTATCGGGGTTGACGTGTCCAACAACGAATATTTGATCGCTCATAGGTTTCTCCGGGTTCAATTATATCTCGCCGCGTTCCACAAGCCTGAGGAAAACATCCAACACGTACGGGTCGAACAGGATGCCTGCCTGTTCCTTGAGATAGGCGACCGTATTTTCTTTGGACCATCTCTGATTATAGGGGCGGTCGGACTGAACCGCATCCCATACATCCACCACGGCGAAGATGCGCGCGGCCAGGGGAATGGCCCGCCCTTTCAGTCCGCGCGGATAGCCCGAGCCGTCCCACCTCTCGTGATGACAGTACGGAATATCCAGCGCCTTGAACAGGTACGGGATCTGCCTGAGCAGTTCATAGGCGATCTCAGGATGCTTCTGCATGACGGCCCGCTCCTCGGCAGTGAAGGGTCCCGTTTTATGCAGGATCTCGTCGGGGATGGCCATCTTGCCGATGTCGTGCAGCAGCGCCCCGCGGTGGATGTGGATGATCTCATCCTCGGGGATCTTGAGCGCGCGGGCAACCTTGAGGGTGGTCTCGGTAACCCGCCGCGAGTGGCCTTCGGTTTCCCGATCCTTCAGTTCCAGGGTGCGCGCCCAGCCTTCGAGGGTGGTGTCGTAGGCCTCGGCCAATTCCCTGGTGCGTAATTGCACGCGCTGTTCGAGCGCCAGGTTCAGCTTGCGCAGGTCGCCTTCCAGTTCCTTCATGGCGGTGATGTCGTGGCAGACGTAGACGCGGCCTGTGATCTGGTGGTTGTGGTCGATCAGCGGCCAGACGCTCAACTCATAATGCACCATCTTGCTTTCGACTTGAAAGTGCGCCTCGGTGCGGGCATGGGATACGTCCGTGAAGAGTTTGATCGGAATGGGAAAATCGTTGAAGACCAGTTTGGCCGACTGCCCAACCGTATCCGCGGCGGTCCTGCCCAGCAGATCGAGCATGGCGCGGTTGATGTCGACGATGGTGTTCCCGCGGTCGAGGATGACCACGGGATCGACCATCTCTTCGAACACGCGGTCTCGCCCGACCGGCACCACCTGGAACAGGCGGAAACGAAACAACCCCCAGGCGATGATCAGGTTCCCGACCCCAATCGTCAGGGGAGCGGGGTCGCGCTGGGGGATGAGGCGCACGCTAAGGATAGGCAGGATGGTGCCGAAGACGGGGACGAGGAATCCCAGGATGATGGTCACGACCTGGGCGCGGTACAGGTTGTGCGGGCGGAAGAAACGCTGGGCGACGATGAGGATCGCGGTCAGAATCATGCCGTAACTGTAGGCTGCGTAGAAATAGACGAAGGCGGTGAATTCGTATTTCAACTCCGAGAACGGACCTGAAACGATGAGTTCGGGCCTGGCATAGATCCAATGATACTGAAAATCCGTCAACAGCATGAAGAACAGCACGGATGGCACGATCAGGGAAAAGTGGAAGAGCTGCCTTGAGTTTTTCAGCCTGAACTCGGTATATTGCACCGCAAAAATTGGGAAAGCCACCAGGGAGGCAGCGCCCGCCACCCACTGCACGCCATCCCAGAATATTTTCAGCGCCAGATTTGGTGTGACCAATTCCAGGATGAACCCGAAGACCCAAAGTGTCTGTCCACCCACATAGACGACAAAGGCCTGCGCTCCCTGTGCATGGCGCTGGCGATAGGCGTACACCAAGACCCCCAGCGACAACGTGAGGGATGCAACGTAGGGAAACAGGTAGGCCAGTTGTGCGCTAGTCATGCAAAAAGAGACTTCCGAAGTTTACACCACTTCGGAAGTCTTGGGCTACGTTTTTGTGATTTTCTACCTGGCCTTCATCGCCTTCCAGACCTTCTCAGGCGTGACGGGATTCTCGTCGATGTTGACGCCGACCGCGTCGAGAACCGCGTTGCCCACAGCGGGCGCGACGCCGTCCATGGGGATCTCGGCGACAGCCTTGACACCGAACGGATGACTCGGCTCGAAGGTCTCGACGAAGATGGTTTCCAACTCGGGCATCTCATCCGCACGAAAGAGGTGATAGTGGTCGAAGTCGCGTTCGAGCGCCTGACCCTTGTTATCGTAGCGCATCTCTTCGCAGACGGCGTAGCCGAGGGCCTGCATCATGCCGCCCTCGATCTGCCCCGATGCGGTCAGCGGATTGACGATCACGCCCGAGTCGACGGCCATGACCAGCTTGTCGACCGTGACTTGTCCCGTTTCGGTATCGACGGTCACTTCGGCGAACTGCGCGCCGAAAGGCGGCGGCGAGACGGGCGAGACGTAGGAGGCCACGCCCATGATCTGCTCCTGGTTATTCTTGTGCAGGGAGTCGAGCGCGATCTCGGCCATGCTCACCGAGCGACCATCGGGCGCAGTCGCTTTGCGGTCGGCCAGACGGATGTTGACGGCTTCAGACTCAGGCAGTCCCAGCATCATCGTGGCGCGGATGCGGATGCGCTCCGCGGCGATCTTGGCGGCCTTGGTGGCAGCCGTCCCTGAGATATACGTGGTGGACGAGGCGTACGCGCCGACATCGAATGGTGTGAAGTCGGTGTCGGACGAGTAGCAGATAACATCCTCTAGCGGCACGCCGAGGGTCTCTGCGGCCATCTGCGCCAGCACGGTATCAGAGCCTGTGCCCAGGTCGGTCGCGCCGACCAGCAGGTTGAAGGAGCCGTCATCGTTGAGCTTAATCGAAGCGCCGCCCATGTCGAGGTAGGGGATGGCGGTGCCTTGCATGACCATGGCGACGCCGATGCCCTTCCGCAACGTTGAACGTTTAACGTTCAACGTTAAATGCCAAGCTTCATTCCCGTACTTGTCATCCCATCCGATGGCGGCGCGAGCTTGGGCCACGCATTGCTCCAACCCCACGGTCTGGATGATCTCGGGGCGCGGTTCGCGGCCTTCGTTCCAGGCGGTGGAAAAGGGATGGTGTTCGCCAGGGCGGATGGCGTTCTTGAGGCGGAAGTCAATCGGGTCGAAGCCCATGGCGCGGGCGATCTTTTCAAGGTGACGGTCGAGCGGCCAGTAACCCTGCGGCACGCCGTAGCCACGGAATGCACCCGCGGGCGGGGTGTTGGTGTAGACCACGTCTGCATAGAAGCGGATGTTGGGGGCCTTGCGATATTCGCCGTCGCCGACGTAGAGCGCCATCGACTTGTGGCCTGTGTTGCCCGTGACTGTCAGCGCATGGCAGCCGTACGCGCCTGTGTCGGACAGCGCGTACATCGAGTTGGCCGTGATGGTGCCGTCCTTCTTGACGCCTGTTTTCATTTTGACGCGCATGGGATGGCGCGAACGCGAAGCGATAAATTCCTCATCGCGGGTGTATTCGTAGAGCACGGGGCGCTTGGTGGCAATCGTCAGGTGCGCGGCCACATCCTCCATCAGCACTTCCTGTTTGCCGCCGAAGCCGCCGCCGATGCGCGGCTTGACCACGCGGATGCGCTTGACGGGCAGTCCGAGCACGGGCGCCATCATGCGGCGCACGTGGAACGGAACCTGCGTGGAGGTGCGGATGACGAGGCGGTCGTCCTCGTCCCAGTAGGTGACAACGACATGCGGCTCGATGTGCGCCTGCTGCACCTTGGGCACCAAGTATTCGGCCTCGAAGATTTCATCGGCCTCGGCAAAGCCTTTTTCCACGTCGCCGATGTCGATGCGGATCTCGGCGGCCAGGTTCTTCTCGGGGTTGGAGTCGGCGAAGTTGACGAACTCAGGCTCATCGTGGATGCGGATGGCTTTGGGATTCATCGATTCGCGCGAGTCGAGGATGGCGGGCAGAATCTCGTACTCGACCTCGATCAAGCTGAGGGCGGCTTCCGCTATCTCGGGCGTTTCCGCCGCGACGAAGGCCACACGGTCGCCGACGAAGCGCACCTTGTGATCCAGCGAGAACATGTCCAGCGGGCCAGGGATCGGATCGGACTGTCCCGCCGTGGAATAGACCACGCGCGGCAAATCCTTCCAGGTCAACACGGCAGCCACACCTTCGAGGGCGCGCGCCTTGCTGGTGTCTATATTCCTGATCTCGGCGTGCGCGTGCGGCGAGTGCAGCACCTTGGCGTGCAACAGGCCGCGCTTCTCGAAGTCCGCGGCGAAGGCGGGCTTGCCCTGCACCAGCTTGACGGCATCCACTTTGATCTCGGGCTTGCCGACCGTTTGCCAGGTCTTCGTCTCTGGGGTGACGACCACCGTGGGGCGGGTCATCACATTCGTCGAAATGGGGGTGGGAGCTTCTCCTTCGGGTGACTCAGGCTTGGGCGTCCCAAAATCCCAATTGATCGTATCCCAGTTGACGGGTTCATCGCCGCGCATCTCCGCGGCGGCCTTCAGCACCGCCTGGACAGGCTTGACGTAGCCCGTGCAGCGGCACAGCACGCCCGAGATGGCCTCGCGCACTTCCGCTTCGCTGGGGTTGGGATTCCTCTCCAGCAGGGACTTGGCGGCCAGGATCTGGGCGGGGGTGCAGTATCCGCACTGGATGGCGCCCGACTCGACGAATGCGCGCTGCAGCGGATGCAGGCCATCGGTCAGCTTCCAGCCTTGTTCGGGGTGCTCGCCGAGCGCCTCGATGGTGGCGATCTTGTGACCATCGGCCTGGGCCGCCAGCAGCGAGCCCGCGTTGACGGGGCGCCCGTCCAGCAGGACGGTGTCCGAGCCTGAGAGGCCGCCCTCGTCGCCAAATTTGACGCCGTGAAAGCCCAATCCGCGCAGGGCGGCGAGCAGGGTGGCAGCGGGTGCTGTTTCAATGGGGTAGTCCGTGCCGTTGATGTGCAGGGTGATCTTCATGGAAACTCCTTGTAGCGCATTGAGTGTTGAACGTTTAATGTTCAACGTTTTTTTCGCGAATACATTGTCGTAAGGTGTCCAGGGTGTGTCGTTCACCGTTTTCGTCATTATACAACCACAAGTCCCAGCCGTTGGCGGGCGCGCCGTCGAGCAGGGCGCGGGCTACCATGTGGATGGAGCCTGTAACCTCTCCGCAGCGGATGTGACCATTGGCCAGCACTTTGGCCATCCTGCCGCCTTTGGCAAAATACAATTTCTGGCCTGGGATGAGCAGTCCGTTTTCGAGCAATGCGCCAAAGGGGATGCGCTCCAGTTTGCGCGTAGCCACATCGAGGCTGGCTTCGTCCGCTGGGGTCACGGCGTCGATACGTTTCTGCGCGACCTTGATATATTTTTTGTCGCGTTCGATGCCGATGAAATGGCGGCCCAACTTCTTCGCCACGGCGCCTGTCGTGCCCGACCCGAAGAAGGGATCGAGCACCACGTCGCCTGGGTTGGACGAGGCCAGCAGCACGCGGTAGAGCAGGGACTCGGGCTTCTGAGTGGGATGGGCCTTGACACCGTTGGACTTGATGCGTTCCTTCCCTGTGGAAAGGGCCAGATTCCAATCCGAGCGCATCTGCAAATCCTCGTTGAGCGCCTTCATGGCGTGATGATTGAAGGTGTACTTCGCGCCCTGCTTCTTCTGCGCCCACAGCAGGGTCTCGTGCGCATTGGTGAAGCGCACGCCGCGGAAATTTGGCATGGGATTGGATTTAATCCAGACAATGTCGTTCAGGATCCAGAATCCCAGATCCTGTAGAATCGCGCCGACGCGGTAAATATTGTGATAAGAGCCGATGACCCAGATGGTGCCCGTCTCCTTGAGCACCCGCCGACAGGCCGAGAGCCAGTCGCGGGTGAAGGCGTCGTACTCCGCGAAACTGCCGAACTTGTCCCAGCTGTCGTCCACCGCGTCGACCTTGCTCAGGTTGGGACGGTACAGGTCGCGCTGTAATTGCAGGTTATAGGGCGGGTCGGCGAATACCAAATCGACCGAGTTCTCGGGCAGGGAGGCGAGGACTTCGGTGCAGTCACCTTGCAGGATTTGGTCGAGGGGCAGGTTCATTTGCTGATTTCTAAAACGGCTCGCCAGAAGGTGTGATGAGGTTGAGGCAGGACTTCTTCTCCGAAACGCCTGACCCATGCCCTGATCTGTTCTTCCGAATAGCTGGCAAACAGCCAGCGCAACTCCGCGCGGTTGCCGAATTGCAGGGTGCGCTCGATGATGGTGTGCGCGTCGGCCTGCGGGTTCAACTTCGCGAAGTCGTATTCCTGGAAGACGGAGGCCAGGGTTGGGGGAATGGGTTGCATAAATTTTATTGTTCCCGTTTCCGATCCTGGCGGCGTTCTTCGAGCAATTTGGCGGTCAAATTTTGACCTCTGCCCGAGCCAAACAAAGCCTGGATGGGATCAGAAGGAAGTGGAATTACGTAAATTGTTTGCCCGTTGTCAATCCAGGTCAGGTGGTCTCCACTTTTGATGTGATATTTGGCGCGGATCAGGGCAGGAATGGTTGTTCGTCCGTGGCAGGATATGGTAGTTTCCATTTTTTCAGTGTACCTCAGCAACAAAGCCAAAAGAGCGGCCCCCTCCGCCTTCGGCAGGGAGGGGGTCACAGCACCTTCTTCACTTCCAGGAATTGACCCTTCTCCGCATTGGCCTTATTAATTGCCTCCGCCGAGCCGAGCACAACGACTTCGCCGTGTTCGGCGACGCGCTGGAGCACGTTCGCGAATTGTTTGAAGTCCTGGACGCTGGTGCCGAGAACCTCGTCACGGATGTGCTGGCGGGCTTCGTCGGTGTAATGGGTCAGGTGGCGCACCATGGACTGGTAGCCTTTGGCGTCGGGCAGCAGGTAGGCGTCGAAGTCGCCGATGGTGCCGATGATGGACTTCTTCAACTCGGATTGGCTCAGGTCGAGGTCGCGCAGGAATTGGACGGTGTTGTCATAGTTATTGAGCGTGGCCAGCACGTTCGGGTCGCGGTAGGAGAGATAATCGAACACGCCCGAGTTCTGGTCGAAGACGCTAAAGCCGCCATACGCGCCGCCCTGCACGCGCACCTTGTCCCACAGCCAGGTGGTGCCGATGTATTTGCCGATGACGTGGATCGAGCCGTCGGGTTCGTAGCCCTGGGCGTAGAGGTTCGCGCCCTTGCCCACGTAGTTGACCTGGGCGGGGATGGTCAGGCCCTCGTTAACGGAAACAGGCTTTCGGTCCCAGCGCTGGGGGGTGAATGGAGCGGCTGGCAGCGATTTGGTGAAATCTGCCAGTTGGGGCTGGACCCGCTTCCAGTTGGCTTCATCCAGTGTGAGATTGATCAGCATGGCCGAGCGGTTGATGAGCAGCTTGCGCAGGGACTCGAGTTTGGCAAGCACCCCCGCCCAGTCCTTTTCCATCTCCTCGGCCAACTGACGCAGGAAGAAGAGGTTTTCGAGTCCGTTGATCTGCTCGCTGACCCAATCGGCTTCGTTGAAGCGGGAGCGCAGGCGTCCGTGGACAACGGCGTGGCCGCCCGGGATGAGGCCCGATTCGGAGCCCGCCTTTTCTTCGAGCACGATCTGCTTGAAGCGCTCGGGGTTGTCGAGTTTGGCGGTCAGCAGCACATCCTTGAGGATGGCCAGCAGTTCGGGCACCTGCGAGACGACGGCCTTGCCCCGCAGCATGAACCACAGGGCGGACTGGCTGCTCTCGCGAATGGTGGACGTGATGGTGCCGCTGTGGATGCCGCCCGTGCTGCGCCCGATACGCTGGGTGAGCTTGACGAAGTCTTCCTTTTCGGTGCCGAATTCGAGCAGGGTGCGGCCGAAGAGGCCAACGAAGGGCAGCAGGTCCTGCGGGACGCTGTGCAGGTCGAAGCCCAGGTCGAGGTAGGCGATGCCGTTGGTGAACAGGTCATGGGTGAAGAGTTGTGCGCCCTCCAGCTTCGAAACTTCGATGGGAATGGTTTTGATCTTTTTATCAAGGTTGTCCAGCGAGAGTGAGGGGATGCTGGCCAGCGCCTCGGGGGTGTCGGGGGTTTCCTGATGATGCTTGAGTTCGGCCACGTCGGCGATGACCTTTTCGATCTCGGCCTGGCTCATGGCGGCCCTGGCCTGCGCGAGACGTTCCTTTTCGACCTCGTCACGCTGCTTGTTGACGTTGGGATCGGGTTCCAGGACGACCGTCGCACGGTGCAGATTATCAATCAGGTATTTCTGGATCAGGCCTTCAAAATATTTCTCGCCCTTTGCAATGCGTTCCTTGATCGAAGTCAGCGGAGCCTCGAAGGCCAGTTCTTCGAGCGGATCGCGGTCATAGATCCAGGCGGTCAGCGCGCCGAGCATGAGCGACAGCCCGCGCGGGAAGCGGCCCGTGTTCTGCTCGCGCAGGTGAAACTCGATGGTGTTGAGCGAGGCGGCGATGGTATCGGTGTCGATACCCGACGTGAGCCCCGTCAGCGTTGCGAGGATCAAGTCCTCCACTTTGGCGGTGTTTTCAGACAGCACGCCCTTCATGCCGACCGAGTATTTCATCTGGCGGAAGTCGCTGTCCATGCCGCCGCCCGTCAGGTCTTCGCCCAGGCCCGAGTCCATCAGGGCCTTGCGCAGCGGGGAGGCGGGCGTACCCGTCAGGATGTGCGAGAGGATGCCCAACCCGAGTGAGGCCTCGGGGTCGGGGATTTCATCCAGCATCCAGTTGAGGTTGACGTAGCTCTTGGGATCCTCCGTCTCGCCCGAGTCGTAGTGATGAACCTCGTGGCGCGGGGCGTCGAAGCGGCCCTGCAGCGGAATCGCGGATTGGGGATCCTGCTTGTCGAAGTCCTTGAGCCAGTCTTCGAGAATGCGGAAACGTTCCTCTTCGGGGTCGTCGCCGTAGAACCAGATGTAGGCGTTGGACGGGTGATAATAGGTCTGGTGGAAATGCTTGAACTCTGCGTAGGTCAGGTCGGGGATGACCAGCGGGTCGCCGCCCGCGTCTAGGCTGTAGAGCATGTCGGGGAAGACCGAGTGCTGGCTGTACTCGCCGAGCAGACCGTCGGGCGAGGAGTAGTTGCCCTTCATCTCGTTGAAGACCACACCCTTGAAGGTGAGCGGCGCGTCGGGCGATTCGATCTCGTAGTGCCAGCCTTCCTGCTGCAGGGTGCGCTCGGGGATGAGCGGATAAAAGACGGCGTCGAGGTAGACGTCGATCAGGTTGTAGAAGTCCTTGAGGTTGGTGCTGGCCACGGGATAGGTGGTCTTGTCGGGATAGGTCATCGCGTTCAGGAAGGTATTAAGCGAACTCTTGGCCAGCTCGATGAAGGGTTCCTTGGCAGGATATTTGCGCGAGCCGCACAGCACGGAGTGTTCCATGATGTGGGCGATGCCATTCGACGAGGCCGGCGGCGTGCGGAAGGTGATGCCGAAGGCCTTGTTCTCGTCGCTGTTGGCCACGGAGATCAGCCGCGCGCCCGTCTGCTCATGGACGTAGAGCTTGGCTTTCGAGTTGATCTCGGGGATATCACGTTCCTGGAGGAGGGTAAAGGTCATGGGGGTTGGCTCCTGATTATTTTGAGATTTTATTTTCGTTTCCAACAATAACATTTCCACTTACGCTGCCATTTACATGGACTGTATTGACAACCGCAGGCTGCGGGTTTCTTTCCAATTGCCAGATTTTTATTTCGTTTTTATCGGCTGAAATGATTTCATTAGAATCGCTGGAGAACCTAATCGTTTCAATCTTGTCGTTATGCGCGGCGGGAATTTTTTGAATTAATTGATAAGCCTGTCCCTGCCTGCCAAAGAGGGAAATGGCGCCTTCGTGACCGCCAAATACAAGAAGCTGCCCATCCGGGGAGACATTCCCCGTGGACGCATTCAGGGCATGATCCTGTTCTTTAAATTTTTGCGGATCATCCAGCTCCCGAATGTAAAAATGGGAAGGGCCGGCCGTGATAAAGCCTTGATCGTCATGTGTAAAACAGAGAAAGCTTTCAGCGCCTTTCCATAGGGTTTGCAGGGTATTTTTATGCCATTCAGAATTATGTGGAAGAGACAGGACGCTCCCATTTGGAGGCCCATACAGTCCATATAAGCCAATGAATTTTCCATTGGGAGAAAATTGAGCCTGCGAATAAAAAACATTGCCTGGCTCAATTTCCCGCGTGGATGAAACGTTCCCGTTCAAACAGAAAATTTTATTACCGCCGATCACTATTGCAAATTGATTTCGAGAGGATACAGGCCTGAGCCCTTTCGCGGGGACAAAATAGGGCACTTCAGCGAAAGAATTGCTCTGACCCAATTCCCATACGATCAACCTTTCCGTACCGTAGGGGGTGTCGTTGCCTGGGGCCGAAACCAGCAGGTGATAGCCATCCGGCCAGAAAGTGATGCCACGTTCAATCTCGTGCGGGCTTTCGAACGAAGCTATTAAATTTGCCTTCGTATCATACACAAAAATGTTTTCACCATTTTTGGATGCTTTGACGGCAATCAAGTGCCCATCCGGTGAAATCGAAAAATCCTTGGGGGCCGGACCCCACCCATTGGGATCGTAGAGGTGTGTCTTTAACCTCAAAGAAAACGCTGCGCCATTCGCCATAGGATGAATTATACGTTATGCGGCCGCTGCGTGTTGTTCATACAAGTATCCTTGAAAGTTGATGAACATAGCGCGGATGTTTTCCACGCTGCCAAGGATTTCCTTGGCGTCTTCGATGGCTTTGTATTTGAGCACGAGCAGGTGGGGTAGTTTTTCCTGATCGAGTTCTTCGACGCCGGTCTCGATGTATTTGGAGAGCACGAATTCCACGAATCCCTTTTGCTCGACGCTCAAAGCCGAGAAGATTTTGGATTGCGCTTTTGCAACGCGAAGCTCGCGTGTGATAGGTTCAAAGTCGCTGTTATAGATATATTCCAGCACGTCGAACAAATCACTTTTTTCGGCGTTGATCAGCGATTGCATAATCAGTAGATCACGAAAGTGGTAAATAAGCATGGGTAGAATGACATCAGCCAAGCCGAACAAATCTTGAATTGCGAGAGACATCATATGCGCTAAGCGACGCAAGGTCAACCAGTATTTGGAAATTGGCTTGACAGGATTTTTTAAGACGGCGGCGAGATGCTCTCGACAGGCAATGTACAGATTGAAGATCACGAATGCCAAGCCAACCAACAGTAAACAGATCACTGGATTTTGAGAGGTGGTTCGAGCGCGTACCTGGTTCATTTGACGATAACTGGTTTCAATACCAAAGCGTTGCCGATACATCTTAAAAACTTGATGCGGCTCAACGGACTTTGACAACCCGCCAACCGCATAGGCAAACCAGCGCGCACCTTTGCGTTTATAACGTCCTTTGTAATACTTCTTGGTCGCAACGGCTTCCACCTCCAGGCGACCATGCTTTGGACTATTGAATGTATAAGTGGTTCGGTAACTGGCGCGCCTTTGAAACAAGGCACGAACGCCGCCGGATTTGCCACGCACTCGGATCGGGATGATGTATCTGATTTTTCGTCTCTTCAATGTCTTGAGAACCGGTACGGAGCAAAACCCTTTGTCCAAGTAGGCAGAGGGAATGGAGACTCCCATAGATTTTAGCCGCTGCAACAGCCATTTTACGATCGTGTCCATGCTTTCGCCTTTTTCGACGAAGCGCAATGCCAGAACATAGCGTTGGTTGTTGTGTACTATCGACACCGTTGCGCTTTCAGCCGTGAAAATGGGTTGTGCCCGACTTGGCTTGACTGCGCACAATTTCTTTTTCATCGGCATAACATTCACCGTGATACGGAATCAAGGTCAAGTCGATGGCAATGTAGTACGAGCGCTTTCCTCTTTTGACAAAGTCTGGCGTTTGTGCCCGTAAGATGCGATTAAGCTCCTGTTGTAATTTGGCACGATCTGGCAGTACTTGTGCCAGCACCTCGCGCAAACGATTGGCTGACGGCGTGTCCCGCAACTCCTGGCACGCAGCGTCAAGGCTGGTGCGATTTGTGCTGGCATAACCCAACACGGCAATGATGTCATCCGCTGTAATTCGTGTATTGCAGAGAACAAGCGGCAAGTATCGACGCATAATGTAAATCAAGGCATTCAACACTTGTTGAGATAGCGTAATTCGGTTATTTTTAATGATGGGTTTGAACATGACTTTTTGGTCTCCTTGGCCGGAACCAGGTAAACCATGTTCATGCCTTTTCGTGAACTACTGATATTGGACCACTACCAAAGAAGGCAGCGCACTTTATGTAAAAAAAAGAGACAGTCGCCTCGCAGGTGACTGTCTCTTTTGGTTCTACTCTTCTTCTTCTGACTTCCCAACGATCTCATTCACCCGTTTCATCACATCCCCCGTCAGTTTCGGCAGGACTTCCAGCGCCTTCATGTTCTCGTGGACTTGTTCCACGCGGCTGGCGCCTGTGATGACCGTGCTGACGTTCGGATTCTTCGCGCACCAGGCAATGGCGAACTGCGCCAGTGAGCAGTCCAGTTCCTTTGCGAGCGCGCCGAGTTTGTCCACGACGGCCAGGCGTTCCTTGTCGGTCAGGGCATTGCACAGCCATTCGTAGCCTTTGAGCGCGCCGCGGCTGTCGGCGGGGATGCCCTTCTGGTATTTGCCTGTCAGCAGGCCCGAAGCCAGCGGACTCCAGATGGTGGTGCCGAGGCCGATGTCCTCGTACAGGCGGGCATATTCCTTCTCCACGCGCTCGCGGTGCAACAGGTTGTACTGCGGCTGTTCGGTGACGGGCTTGTGCCAGCCGTACTTGTCGCAGATGTTCCACGCCGCGCGGATCTCGTCCGCGCTCCACTCGGAGACGCCCCAGTAGATGGCGCGGCCCGACTGAACGATGTCCTGCATGGCCCGCGCGGTTTCCTCGATGGGCGTCTCAGGGTCGGCGCGATGGCAGTAGATGATGTCCACGTAGTCCATGCCGAAGCGCTTGAGCGAACCATCGATGCCTTCGAGCAGGCGCTTGCGGTTGAGCGTGTTGCGCTCATTGGGGCCGTTGTGCAAGCCCCAGAATATCTTGGTCGAGATCAGGTAACTGCCGCGCCGCCAGCCGAGTTCCTTCAGCGCCGCGCCCATGACCTCCTCCGAGCGTCCGCCCGCGTACACTTCGGCGTTGTCGAAGAAATTGACGCCCGCGTCATAGGCGGCTTTCATCATCAGCACTGCCGAGTCGACAGCGGCCTGGGTATGGAAGGTGACCCACGATCCAAACGATAACACGCTGACCTTGATGCCTGCGCGCCCAAGACGGCGATATTGCATATCCATTTTGATGGCTCCTTGAAAAGTGATGGCTTGATTTTACCCGATGGGCGTGTACAATCAGCGGCTGGAGAACGTCATGCGAATGAATAAGAAATGGATCGTCCCGCTCGTTTTGCTGGTTGTGATTCTGGCTGTTTATCTTTGGCCCGTGCCGCGCGCTCCGCTCGATCAACTGTACGCGAAGGTTGAGCCTGAGAAGGTGGCTTCTTTGCGAGCCTTTCGCGCCGCACATCCGCCCCAATTAATCGAGGTGAATGGCGTTTCCTGGGAATACGCCTCCTTTGGGCAGGGCGAAGAAACCATCCTCTTCCTGCATGGCATGACGGGCGCATACGACATTTGGTGGCAGCAAATGGAGGCTCTGCAGGCGGATTATCGCGTCATCTCGGTCACGTATCCGCCGCTGGATACACTGGAGGAATTGTCCACGGGCGTGTTGGGGATTCTGGACGCTGAGGGCGTGGATGCGGTCAACGTGGTGGGGACGTCGCTGGGAGGCTACCTGACCCAATACCTGGTCGCGAACCATCCCGACCGAGTGCTGCGCGCCGTTTTCTCGAACACCTTCCCGCCGAATGAGTTGATCGCCGAAAAGAACAAAATCATCGGCGCCGCCCTGCCATACCTGCCCGAATGGCTGGTAATCGATGTGCTGCGCGGCAGCTTCGCCGAAAGCGTCTATCCCGCCTCGGGCAACGATGAATTGACCCTGGCCTTCCTGATGGATATCGGCCATGGACGCATGACCAAGGGACAGGTGCTGGGGCGCTACCGCTGCGTCGTCGACCCGTTTACCGCGCCCGATCCCGCCGCACTGGGCATTCCCGTCCTAATCATCGAAGCGGATAATGATCCGCTGGTCGAGTTGGCCCTGCGCGAGCAGTTGAAGCAGACCTATCCCACCGCGGTTGTGCAGACCCTCTCTGGCGTGGGACATTTCCCCTACCTGAAACTGGCCGATGAGTACACGGGTTTTCTGCGCGAATTCTTTGCGACACCAATCCAATAATTTACACTACGTGAAAGCAACAGGCCGTGCGGATGTGAGTCCACACGGCCTGTTCATCAATTACCAATTACCAATTACCACTTACTTCCTACACCCACCCCAGCAATCTCGCCACCGTCGCCGTCAGGAACGTCACCAGAAATGCCGTGCCCAATGTGATGACCACACTCAAGGCGGCCCATTTGATAGACTTGGTTTCCTTGTAAATCGTGATGATGGTTGTGCCGCACGGATTGTGCAGCAGGGCAAACAGCATAAGGTTGATGGCGGTCAGCATCGTCCAACCGTGACCGTTGACCAGCAGGCTGCGAATGGCCTCATTCGTGGACGGGCCGTCCACCATCATGCCTGCGCCCATGTACATCATCATCATGGTTGGGACGACGATCTCGTTGGCGGGGATGGCAATGATGTATGAGAGGATGATCACGCCGTCCAGGCCCAGCAGCAGGCCGAAGGGGTTGAGCCAGCTTGCAATGGCGGCGGCCAGGTTCGAGTCCCCGAGGGGCACGTTGGCCAGGATCCAGATGAGCGCGCCCGCGGGGGCGGCGGTCTGCATCGCGCGCCACAGCACGAAGATGGTGCGGTCGATCAGGGACGTGTACAGGATGCGGCTGATGTTCGGGCGGCGGTAGGGAGGCAGTTCCAGCGTGAACGCGGAGGCTTCACCTTTGAGCACCGTCCGCGAGAGCAGCCATGACATCAGGAAGGTGAAGCCCACGCCGATCAGCACCACGCCGACGACGGTTCCCGCCGCGATGAACGAGGTCAGGGCTGGGGGGAAGGACGCCGCCACGAAAACGGTGGCCAGCATGATCAGGGTCGGGAAGCGTCCATTGCATGGCACGAAGTTATTGGTCAGGATGGCGATCAGGCGTTCGCGCGGCGAGTCGATCACGCGCGTCGCCACCACGCCCGCGGCGTTGCAGCCGAAGCCCATCGCCATGGTCAGGGACTGCTTGCCGTGCGCGCCCGCCTTCTTGAACATCCAGTCCAGGTTGAAGGCCACGCGCGGCAGGTAACCCAGGTCTTCCATAAAAGTGAAAGCGGGGAAGAAGATTGCCATCGGCGGGAGCATGACTGCAATGACCCAGGCCAGCCCGCGATAGACGCCGTCCCAGAGCAGGCCAGTGATCCACCACGGCGCGTTGATGCTTTCGAACAGGGCGCGGCCCCAGTCGCCCAGGGTGAACAACACGGTGGCGATGGCATCGGAGGCCACGTTCGCGCCTTCGACGGTCAGCCAAATGATTAGGCCGAGCAGCAGGAGCATGATCGGCAGCCCCGTGAGGGGCGAGGTGACCAGACGGTCGACCTTCTGGTCGAAGTCGTATTTTTTGTCCGAGGCGGCCTTGACAGCGCGGCGGGCGATGCTCTCGGCCTCGGTATACAGCGATTTGACGATCTCATCGCGGAAGCCTGTGCTGAGGCCATTGCGCAAGGCCTCGGCCTTGACGAGGATGTCGTTGGGTTGGATGGGTGTTGTCATAGGTTATCCATTTCATAAGGTGGTCGAGTAGGCGGTGTTCTTCCGCCGTACCGAGACCACATATTCTTGCTTTGACCGATGGTTTCGATACGGGCGGGAAAAGTGCCCGCCCTACTCAACCATCGGAATTACTGACGTCCTTCCACGGACATCTTTCCGCTGAATTGCACGTCGGCACGCTGTTGGCGGGCGACGATCTCGCCGAGTTCGCCATTGAGCAGCGCCTGCTGCACACGCGCATCCCCGTCCAGCAGGCGGATGGCCAGCCAGCGCGCGTTCGGGATGCCTGGCGTCATCTCTTCGATCATGGCGGCCAGTTCCTGGACGGCTTTCTGGAATTCAGGCGTGCCGCTCACGCGGATGGGTTTGGTGGAGACCTTGCCTTCGATCACTTCGGCAATCGTGCCCAGCAGGGTGTGGACTCCCTCGCCCGTGCGGGCCGTGATCGGGATGGCGGGCACGCCCAGGTCGCGGCTCAGGGAGCGGGCGTCCACCTCCAGGCCTTTGCGGCGGGCCTCGTCCATCAGGTTGATGGCGACCACCACGCGGTCGGTGATCTCCATCACCTGCATGGCCAGGTTCAAGTTGCGCTCGAGCGCCGTGGCGTCCGTGACGACGATGGTGCAATCGGGCTGGCCGAAGAGGATGAAGTCGCGCGCCACTTCCTCATCCTGTGAAGCGGATAAGAGCGAGTAGGTGCCAGGCAGGTCGACTAGTTTGTATTTGACGTTGTTGAACTGGTAGCCGCCCTCGGCGCGCGTGACGGTCTTGCCAGGCCAGTTGCCCGTGTGCTGCTTGAGGCCCGTCAGCGTGTTGAAGAGCGTGGACTTGCCCGTGTTCGGGTTGCCCGCCAGCGCGATGACGCGGTCGAAGTCGCCGACCTTGATGCCCATCTGTTCGAGTTGATAAAAGGCGGGACAGGTCTCGCAGTGTTCGGTGGGCAGGGGTACTTTTGTGTTGGTCATAAATTCTCCAGTGTCGAAAGTTGAAGGTCAAAAGTCGCGCGACCTTTGACTTTCGACTTTTGACTTAAACAGGTTTGACCCAGATCTGCGCGGCTTGGTCTTTGCGCAGCGCGATGAGCGTGCCGCGCACGCGGTAGGCGCGCGGGTCGCCGAAGAAGTTTTGCAGTTCGGGGTAGATCAATGTTCCAGGCGTCAGGCCCAGGTCGAGGAATCGGCGGCGGGTGAAGCCCTGCACGGCCTCGTCGAGCACGACGATCTCGGCGCGCTGATCATGCGCCAGTTCCACCAGCGGCACGGCTTCGCGCTTGAGCAGTTCGCTTTCGGGCAGGGCGGCCACGCTCACGTTGGCGGCCACGGTCGGCGCGAGGCGGTACTCGTTCTCGCCGTCGCTCAGGATGAGGCGCTGCGGCGTGCGTTCCAAAATGCGGATGGTTTGCCCCAGGCGGAGTCCCGCCGCCAGGATTTGCTCGAACGCGATGGCGGGTTCATCCTCCAGGTGCACAATGCGGGCGGGACGGTCGGTCTGCCACGCCGTCAGCGGCATTCCCTCCGCTTTGGGCAGGGCGCCCTCACGGGTCGGGATGAAGTCGCCGTGCGGATCGCGGGTGGGGTGGCCGAGGGCGGCATCCAGCGCGTCGAGTTGGGCGTCGGTCAGATTGTGTTCGCGGCGGTGTGCCTCGTTGTGGATCTGGCCGAGCGGCATGCGGGCCTCATCCGCGAGATAGCGCTCCCACAAGCGGTGCGCGCGGACGACGTGCAGGGCCCAGCGTTCGCCCGCGGCGGTGAGATGCAGTTCCGCGCCGCGCGACTCGATCAGACCCTGCGTCTCCATGGCCTCGATCAGCCGCGTGACTTTGGCGCGCGAGAGGTCGAGCGTGCCGCCCAGTGACTCGGGAGAGGCGTGACGCCCGCTTTGCTCGCGGTCGATCAGGTGCTTGAGTGCGTCCTCCATCTGTTCGCGTTCATGGGTTGCGCGCCAGTTTTTGAAGAGGGCGAGCAGGCCCACGCGGGGCAGGAGGATGACCAGCGCCAGTGCAATGACAAGAATTGTCCAATACATCAGGTTCATGGAATGCCTCTATGATTTGATTTTTGGCAGAAATGCGCCAGTGGTTTTCATGTAGTCGCGATACGCGTCGCCGAATTTCTCGATGAGATTGGCTTCCTCTTTTGGGGTGCGGACGGCCATTGCGGTAAATGCCAGCAGAGCCATCAGGATGATGAACCAGTTATCTGCCATCAGGCCGAGTGCCACAATGAAGGATGACCCGACCGTGTACAGCGGATGTCGTATCCAGCGATAAATGCCGTTGGTGATGAGTTTGTGTTCCCTGCGCGTGACGCTGGTGGGGGTGATGCTGCTGCCGATGCTGCTGAACAGCCAGTACATTCCGAAGATACACAGCACCCCAACGCCTACTCCCAGCCAGCGGATTCCGTCGGGCAGGCCGAGCTTCGACCAGCTCATCCAGGCGGGGTTGACCAAATACGCCAGCGGACTCAGCCAGAGGATCAGCCCGCCGATCTTGATGACGTTCATCGTGAGACTGCCGTCCGCCTTGCGGGAGACGGTTTCGCCACTGTCCTTGTCCGCTTTGCGGCGGTAGTAACTTGAGATGCCTATTCCAGTAAACAGGATCAGACCTGCAAGAATACGAAACGTGTTTTCATTCATTTGAATACCTGTAAACTTTCTGTAGCTAAACAAAAATCTGATTGGTGATGGCGGGCCCCACCACGAAGGCGGTGTGACCGTTGACCTCAAGGGTCAGGTTGCCATCGAATTCGGAATACTCGCGCACACAGACCTGCGCGCCAGGGACGAGGCCCAGGCCCTGCAGGTGGCGCAGGAAGGCTGGGTCGGCGCCGTTGACGCGTTTAACGGTGCCAGCCTCCCCCGTCCGCAGGGTGGCGAGGGGACGCGTATCCTCGGCAGGCATGGTCAAGTCCTCGGTTGGGATCGGGTCGCCGTGCGGGTCGCGGACGGGATGCCCCATGGCGGCGGCGATGCGGCGCTCGAAGTCCTCCGAGATGACGTGTTCGAGGCGTTCGGCCTCCTCGTGGACTTCGTCCCAGGAGTAGCCGAGGGTCTGCACAAGCCAGGCCTCCAGCAGGCGGTGGTGGCGGATGACCTCCAGCGCGGCGCGTTCGCCCTGGGAGGTGAGCGTAACACCCTGATGCTTTTTGTAGAGGATCAGCGGCGGTTCGGCGCTGGCCAGGCGCTGGATCATGCCCGTGACCGAGGCAGGCGCGATGCCAAGATGTGCGGCCAGATCGTTGGTACTGGCGGGCGTCCCGTTGGCGCTGAGGTTGTAGATGTGTTTCAGATAATCCTGAATCGATTGCGTGAGCACTTCTGTCATTTTTTCTCCTGTAGCGCACACTTGCCCTGGCGTGCAAGTGCCAGGGATTTGCCAAATTGCGCTACTTGATAAACAGGCCCGTGACCCAGAGCAGCAGCATGCCAGCCAGTACGCCCGAGAAGACGAGCATTGGCATGGGCTCGCGGGTAATGTCCTTTTGAATTAACTTGGCGACTTCATAGACGACCTCGAAGATGGCGCCTGTGCCGATGGCCAGGAAGAGCACGGCCAGGACAGGCGAGGGGGCGAAGCCGCCCAGCCACGCGCCGAGGATGGCGGGCGCGCCGCCGATCAGTCCCATCAGCGCCAGTTGTGTGACCCTGGGTCGGTCGCGCAGGACGGGCGCGATAATGCCCAGCCCTTCGGTGATGTTTTGAATGATAAACCCAACCACGAGGAACGACCCCAGTGCAATCTCTCCAATATTGTAAGCTGCCCCGATGGCAAGTCCCTCGCCGAGGTTGTGCAGGCCGATGCCCGTCGCGATCATGAAGGCGACCGACAGGCGGCGGGAGGCCTCGTCGCGGACGATGCCGCTTTGGCGGCGGCTGATGGCGTCCAGCAGCATGAAGGTGCCGACCGAGCCGATGCCGATCAACCCAACGCCCTGGAACGGCCCGCCGACGCCCGCGGCAACATCCAACGCTTCTGCGAGGGTGTCGAGGCCGAGGAAGATCAACAGTCCAGCCGTGATCGCCATGAGGAAGATCATCCAGCGGCGGCCAAGCTGGCGCAGGGCGGGGAACCAGAACAGGCCCAGGAAGATCGGGATGACGCCGACGTACAACCCGATCAACGCAAATGACCAGAAGGTTTTACTCGAGGGCTGGGGTGTCTCGAAGGCGACGGGAATCTCCAGGTTGAAAGCGATGGAATTCGAGGAGAACAGCGTCACGGCATAGGCTTCGCCGTACGTCCAGGGATAGTCGATATGCACGGTGGCGCGTCCCAGGCGCGGGATGGTCGCAGCGGGTGTGACCTCGAAGGGCCAGATCGCCGAGTTGATCACCGCCTGAGCCAGGACGATTTCCTGCGGCCCCGTGTTTTGGACGTGGATCAGGATGCGCCCATGTTCGAGCGTGTAGCGTTCGACCGTCAGCGCCTCAACGGGGACAGGGGCCACGAGATGCAGTCCGCCGCCCGTGGAGAGGAAGAGCGCGATTACGCCAGCCAGAAGAATGATCGGGATCAGGAACAGGCCGAGGGTTTGCAGGCCTGAGCGGTTTTTTGTTGTGGAGGTGGGGGATGTGGTCATGATGTCACCTCTATGCCAGAACTTCGAACATGCCGTTCCAGCCAAGTTCCGCGAACTCGGTCACGTGGGCGTGGAACATGTACATGCCTGGATATTTATAGCTGAATTCGAGAATGCCGCGCTGGGCCTGTCCCTGAATGATGGTATCGGTGAATTCGGAGGGCGTCAGGCTGGTGCCCGTGGGATAGTAGTGGAAGAAACTGGCATGCAGGTGGAAGGAGTTGACCAGGTCGAATTCGAGGATGTTGACCACGTAGAGACGCACCGTCTCGCCGACGCGGAATTGGATGGGGTGATTCTGGTAATGGAAGGGGATGGCGTTGACCGCGTAGAAATCGTTGGCGTCGTCGAAGTCCACATCGAAGCCGCTCATGACCATGACCATTTCGTGGTTGACGGGCGGGCGTCCCTGTTTGGGATCGATGATGAACGCGCCGTACAGGCCCTTGGCGATATGACGCGCCAGCGGGAAGGCGTGGCAGTGATAGAGGTGCAGGCCGAACGGCTCCGCGTCGAACTCGTAAACGAATTCGCTGCCAGGTTCCACGTTGCCGCCAGGGCCCGAGCCAGGCACGCCGTCCATGACGCCAGCGTGAAATCCGTGGAAGTGCATGGTGTGCGGATGGTTGCTGCCGTTCACAAAGTGTATGCGGACGTGATCGCCTTCGGTGGCGCGCAGCGTCGGGCCAGGGATGCGGCCATTGTACGTCCAGGCGGGGAACTCGATGCCTGGCACGATCTCGATGTTTTTGTTGACCACGACAATTTCGTACTCGCGCAACGTCTGACCATTGGGTAAAGTGGAAACCTTGCCGTAGTCGAAGTCGGTCAGGATGTCGGTCGGGTTGAAGCCGTTCTTCTCGTGATCCACCTCGCCTGTGCCAGGCATGGAACCGTGACTCATCGGCGTGGCCTGCGCCTGCGCATGGGCGCTGTGGTCGTGTCCAGGCGCCATGTTTCCAAGCGCAGTCGCGCCTGCCGCGGTCAAAAGCCCGAGACCGCCAATTTTGAAAAAGTCCCTGCGTGAAAATTTGTTTTTCATGTTCGTTCTCCAATGCCGTTAAAGATTAGATTCCGTTCCAAAGGGTCGATGTCGTACAGATAAAGAAGACCAGGTAGGCGATGTTGAAACCCGCGCCCTCTGTCCAGTCGCGGATGAACTGCGGCAGGATGCGCTTGCCCAGCATCCAGACGATGGTGACGGTCACGGGATTGACGGCGGCCATCCAAACGGGGAAGGCCGTTCCTCCCATGGCAACCTGGATGGAGAATAAGATGGACGCGGTGATGGCAACCAACAGCAGGGGTGCGTAACTGATGAGCAGCACTTTGCGATGACGGGCGAGCATGTCCGCGATGACGGGCTGGGAGGCTTCGTCCACCTGATTCAGCGCGTGGACGTATTCGCCCATGTAGTAGAACGTCCCATGCACGAATGCGCCTAGGACGGAGGAAACGCCGAAGAGCAGGGCGGTGGCCAGGGCCAACGGGGAACCCGTCACCGACAGTCCCTGGTACATCTGCCAGAATCCCGCCAGCACCAGCGGAGTGGAGAAGACGCCGATCAGCGCGCCCCAAGTCAGGCGGTTGGGAGAGAGCACAATCATCCGCTCGGCGTCGGACAGCAATTTTTTGAAGGGCTTGAGTTTGGGGTAACTATCCAGGTTGACTTTGCTGGCGAGTAAAAGTACATCGCCAATTGCGTATAGCAACGCGCCGAGGATGGCGAGCAGTCCAGTAATGCGGAGGGGAAGGGTAATTTGTTCCATAGTGGTATTATTTCCTGCTAACTATAAATTTTAGAGGATAAGCGGCGGTTCGGCGCTGGCCAGGCGCTGGATCATGCCCGTGACCGAGGCGGGCGCAATGCTGAGGCGCGCAGCCAGATCGTTGGTGCTGGCGGGGGAGCCGTCGGCGCTCAGGTCGTAGATGTGTTTGAGGTAATCCTGAATGGATTGGGTGAGAGGTTCGGTCATGGAAGGGGGTTCCAATGTATTTATTTTTTACTAAATAATAATTTAGTATAGACTAAATTATTGTATCTCTGGCTGAAACAACTGTCAAGGGAAAATCCGTTGTAAAATACAAACATGTCCCTCTATTCTGAAATTGCCGAACAACCCGACCGCATCCAGGCGCTGCTAGAAAACCAGCGAAAAACTGTCGAGGGAATCGCGGACGCCATCCGCGCGCATGATGTCTCGTACGTCTTTCTGGCTGCGCGCGGCACCTCGGATAATGCGGGCCGTTACGCCAACTATCTGTGGGGCGCGCGCAATGGACTGCCGCTGGCGCTGGCGACTCCGTCCCTGTTTACGTATTACAACCAGCCGCCCAAATTGAAGAATGCGCTGGTGGTGGGCATCTCGCAATCGGGACAGTCGCCCGACATCGTCAGCGTGCTGGAGGAGGGACGCAGGCAGGGCAGCGTGGCGCTGGCCATCACCAACGAACCCGATTCGCCGCTGGCCTCCGCCGCCGATTTTGTGATCGACATCCAGGCGGGCGAGGAGAAGGCAGTCGCCGCCACCAAGACCTACACCACCGAGTTGATGACCATCGCGATGTTGTCGGTCGCATTGAACGGCGACAAAACGGATTGGAGGGAACTGTCCCAGGTCGCCAAATGGATGAAGCAGACGCTCAAACAGAACGACCTGATCGAGCAGGCCGCCCAGCGTTATCGTTACATGCGTCAGTGCGTGGTGCTCGGGCGTGGATTCAACTATGCCACCGCCTTCGAATGGGCGCTCAAACTCAAGGAGTTGACCTACGTGGAGGCCGAGCCGTATTCCTCGGCCGACTTCCAGCATGGGCCGATTGCCATGGTCGAGCGCGGATTCCCCGTGATGGTGGTCGCGCCCCAAGGCAAGGTGCTCGACTCGCTGCTCGAAGTGATGATTCGTCTGCGCAAGGATTTCCTGGCCGAACTGCTGGTAATCTCGAACGCGAAGAAGGCCCTGTCGCTGGCGCAAATCCCGTTTACCATTCCCGACGAAGTGCCCGAGTGGCTGACACCGTTGGTGAGCATCCTGCCCGCGCAACTGCTGGCCTATCACCTGACGCGCGCCAAGGGCTTCGACACCGAGTCTCCGCGCAGCATCCACAAGGTGACGGAGACGAAGTAGGATGATCAGTCTTCCTGCGCTGGGAATGGCGGTGGCTTGAAATGTAGTAAACAATGCCAGGCTGTTGCTTTCAGTCTGGCGTTGTTCTATAATTGGTCAACCTTTCATGACCGACATTAAACCTGCCCCGCCTCCGAAGAGTGATGATCGCCTCCCTTACCGCCTGCGCGGGCAGTTGTTATCATCCAATGAAATCGCCCTCTTCCGCGCGTTGACGAAAATGAGCGAGGGCCGCTATGCTGTCTGTCCGAAGGTGGCGCTGAACGATATTTTTACCATTGTCCGTCCCAATGAGAACGTTCATTATTTCAATAAGATCTTCCGCAAGCACGTGGATTTCCTGTTGTGCGAGCCGCAGACGATGAAGCCCGCCTTTGGCGTGGAATTGGTCAAGCCGATTCACAAATCCGAGACGCGCTCCACCGACCAGTTCATGCAGGATCTGTTCCTGGGCGCGGGCATTCCGCTGGTGCATGTGCCTTCCACTGAGAAGTATGTAATCTCGGACCTGGTCAATCTGTTCCAACTGGCGGTGACCAGATCCAATGCCAACCCTCATACAGACGCCCCGTCTGACTCGGTGCCGATGTGCCCCATTTGCGGGCGCATGATGGTGCTGCGCGTGCATCGCGATGGCCCGCAAAAAGGCAGGGAATACTACGGCTGCATGGATAATCCGCACTGCCCAGGGGTGGTCCCATTACGTTGATCGGTGCCCATTTCGAGAAAGGTTTATTGGTATGGTAGAAAATGTAAAGGTAGATATCAAGGGGAGTGTCAGCGGCCAGGTGGCTGTGGGCAGTTACATCCTCCAGATTGGCAACGTCAACGGGGGTGTGGTTAATGTGGCGGCGCCGTCCAGCGCTGCGCGTTATACCCGCCGTCCCGCGCCTGTGTCCCTGCGTCCGCGTCCGTTTCAGGCCCTGCTGGATCGCGAGACGGAGTTTGCGACGGTCAGAGAGGCTTTGCAATCCTCGGCGCCCGTTTCTTTGTTTGGGGACGGCGGTATCGGCAAAACCTCTTTTTTACGCCAGTTGGCCCACCTGCCCGAGATTGCCCAGTTTGCCGATGGGGTTGTCTTTTTGGATGTGACCGACCTGCGCCTTGACGACCTGCTCCAAGCCTTGTTCGATGCATTTAACGAAAGTCCGCCCAGCTTCAAGCCGACCGAGGCCGAGATCCGCCTTGGCTTGCAGAACCTGCGCGCGCTGATCATCCTCGACGACCTGGAACTGGCCCGCGACGAAGTAACCACTCTGCTGGATGCCGCGCCGCAATGTCAGTTTGTGCTGGCGTCGCCTCAGCGCAACCTGTGGGGCGAAGGGAAACTCGTCCCGTTGGGTGGGCTGCCCGAAGCCGAAGCGCTGGCGCTCTTCGAACGGGAGTCAGGCCGAATGTTCGGCGACGGGGAACGGGCTCAGGTCAAGGCGTTGTGCCTATCGATGGGCGGACATCCGCTGCGCATCCTGCAAGCCGCCGCCCTGGTGCGCGAACGCAATCTGGCCGTGGCCGACCTGCTGAATCAAGCTCAGGCCCAACTCCCCGAACAGGCGATCACCAACTCCGCGCTCAACACGCTGACTGAAACCCAAAGGCGGATTCTGGCCATCCTGGCCGCCTCAGATGGGGCGGTCATTTCACTCGACCACCTGCTGGCGCTGACCAGCGACCCCGAGGTTCAGGCCGCCGCGCGCGGACTGGTGAACCTGGGGCTGGTGCAGGCGCATAGTCCACGCTACAGTTTGCGCGGCGACCTGGTGCTTACGTTGGCGACCTCCTGGAACCTGGCCTCGTGGGAGGACACGCTGATCAATTACTTCGTCAACTGGGTGGCGCAGCAGCCATCGCAGATGTTGATGGAGGAGTCGGCCGAGGCGCTCATCCGCGCGGTGAAGAAGGCCGAGGAGAAGAAGAAATGGCCCGAGGTCATCCGCATCGGGCGCGCGCTCGAAAAGACCTATGCATTATGGAAGCGCTGGCAGGCCTGGTCTGAGATTTTGAATATCCTTCTCAAGGCCGCGCGGGCGTTGGGCGATAAACATATCGAGGGATGGGTGCTGCATCAGTTGGGCAGCCGCGCCATGTGCCTTGGCCTGGTGGAACAGGGCAAGGCCTTGCTCTCGCAGGCGCTCGACATCCGCCGGCTGATCGGTGACAAGGCGGGGCTGGCCTTCACGCAGCACAACCTTAACGTGCTGATGGGCATCCCGATCCCTGTCAAAGGCGGTCAGTCGGGCTGCCGTCGTTTTTTCAACTGCGGATGCGGCGCGGCCGTCGCGGGAACAATGGCTCTTATTGTCCTGGCAATCCTGGTGGGAATTTGGCTGTATCCAAATGCGCCGCCTGTGACGCCCGCGCCCTTCATCGAGAGCGATATTCCTGCGATCACCGCGACTTTCACGGACACCCCAGCCGCCGTTTTCACCGACCCTCCCTTGCCAACACAGACCCCGTCTCCTGCGCCGACGATTACACCCACTGCGCCTCCAGTCATCCTGTTCGATTTTGTCGAATCTGCCGATGAGGCTTTTTGGCGCGAATATTATGCAACCTACGAAGGCGGCCAGACTTTTGGGTATGACAATAACGGCAGCCTGCAGTTTCTGATGGAACCCTATTCCCCCTCTCCCATCGATTTTGTCTTCGAGAATTTCTCCTCATACGCTGGCTGGGAACAGAGTCCGGAGCTTTCATCGGGTCGGGTCGATCATCGGGTCATTTTGGCCTATCCGTATTGCGGTGAGTCGGGCTGCTTCAATCGGAAGATGGGCGGTTATTACGATCTGTCGATGTTGGTCCTGCGGAAGGGGGATACCCTGGTCTTCCAAACCGGTTTTCACTATCCTCCTGCGCTCGAAAGCAATGAGGATGGAGTCACATTTCGCCTCTTATTCAGCGAGGGCGAACTTCAGGATGCGGTAGTGATTGGCGAATGGCCACAGGTCAATGATGGGACATTGCAGGATTGGGAAGTCTCCATCCCGCCCGGATTGTTCGGAAAGAGCGGGATCTTCCTCCTGGAGGTGGACGCAGGTGGAAACTCCAGCAATGACTATAGCGTATGGGTGCGGGCACAATTGATCCGCCCGTAGCGGTTATTTTGCATCGCCTGCCCTGGGACGCGGGGCAAAGATCGCAAAGAACGAGATGAACCCGCCGATGACTGCCAGCGCGAACAGGTAGCCGAAGAAATTGCCGCGCAGTTGGCGGGTCATCTCGAAGAACAGGTCGCTGGAGGCGGAAGCCTCGGGGGTGTAACCCATGCCGATCACCAACGGCATGGCGATCAGCATGATCATCGAGAAGATCGTCCAGAAATTGGCGCGTTCCTCCGTGCCGCACAAATCCGCAAGGACGCGGCGCAGGGCGGCACGCAGCAGCAAGGTGACGCATGCGCTGACCAGCAGGGTGAGGATCAGCGAAACGAGGTAGGTGGTGATTTGATTCATGGTGGATTCTCCTATATTAGACCTCTTGCATAAGTGCTCCCGCCGCAGTCCTCGGCGGCGGGGACGCCGCCGAGAGCAAGATTAATTTATGGCTTTTGCAAGAAGTCTATTTTTTGCTCACTGCGGTTTCCCAGGCACTTGCTCGTGGGGGATTCCTTTGTACTTGCTCGCGGCGGATTTGCAATCCGCCGCGGTTTGTTGGTATCAAAAATGCCGCTTGATCTCCGAGGCATACTCCGCGCCTACCGTGGACTTGTGCTCGGCCAGCCAGTCACTTAGGCGGGTGGGGCAGCGCGGCGCTTCCTGCGAGACGAGCAGGTTCGCCATCAGGCCGTCGACTTCCTCGGGGGTCAGCAGCACGTCGCGGACGAACAGGCTGAGGAATTGGGCCGCCTTGAGCGCCAACTGCGGATGCACTTCCAGCAGGGGGCGGGGATGTCCGATGGTTTGGCCGATCTTTTCCACCATCGCGCGGAAGGTGAAATCCTCGGGGCCGACCGCATCCCATATCAAATTGCTTTGCGCGTAGCCAGCATCGAGAGCCAGCGCCGCCAGGTCATCCACGTAGACGGGCTGCAGGCGGTAGCTCCCATCTCCAGGCAGGGCGAAGAACGGAAAGCGCCGCAGTAGCCAGGCGATGTTGTTGATCAGAATATCCTCTTTGCCGAACAATACGGTGGGGCGCAGGATGGCATACTCCATGCCCGACTCGATCACGGCTTTTTCGTTGGCGGCCTTGCCCCAGAAATACGGCAGGGGCGAATCCGCGCTGGGATTGGTGATGCTGATGTGGACGATGCGTCGCACGCCCGCTTCGGTCGCGGCCCGTACCAGCTTGCGCGTATTCTCCACGGCGGCGGGCTGGGTGTTCGATCCCTTGTCAAAGCGCACCCAATAGGTGTTGTAGAAGGTGTCCACGCCGCGCAGGGACTCGGTCAGTCCGCGCGGATCATTGAAGTCCAGCGGAAAAGCCTTGACCTTGCTGCCAAACGGGTCGGGGCGGTTGGGATGACCCGTCAGCGTGATGACCTGCTCGCCGCGTTCCAATAAACGTTTGGTGATGTATTTGCCTGAGTAGCTAAATGCGCCTGTCACTGCGATTGTCATTTTGTTTCTCCTTTTTTTACATCCCATCGCTGTGACGGGGTGCGTTTAATAAAACCGCTGGATATACAATCCTGCGGGCCGTTTTGGCTTGCGATAATTTTTTCTTGGGATGTGCGTTTCGTTTGGACCGCTGGATTGCAAATCCAGCGGGAGCATATTGCTACTTCAGTGCTCCCAGGATCTTCTGCACGTTGACGAAGCCCAGCTTCTCCAGCTTGATGACGGCCTTGTTCAGGCTGTCGATGGCGTCGAAGAAATCCTGCAAGGCGCGCACGCGCTCGAGCGTGAACTGCCAATCGGGATCACTGGACCCTGAGCCTGCCTCCAGTATGGACAGCGTTTCCCGCACCGAACGGACGGCGCGGTCGAACTCGCTGTTCTGGCGTTCCCTGAGGATCGAGCGGATGGCGGCGTAGAAGTCGGTCTCCGCTTCGTAGTAATCCTTGCGGTCGCCGAGTTTACTGGAGCGATGTACCAGCCCGATGCGCGCCAGGCTGCGCACCTCGGTGCTGATGGCGCCCTTGGTTAGCCCCGTCTGCTCGACGAGTTCGTCCAGCGAGAGCGGAGCGGGGGACAGGTACAGCACGCCGAAGATCGCGCCCATGCCCTTGGGGAGGCCCCAAAAGCGGCTGATCTGGCTCAGGCTTTCGACGAAGTTCTGTTGGATGGTTTGGAGGTCAGTGGTCATGGTTGTCTCGTATACTATATTTAGTATTTACTAAACATAGTATACGACGGCTGGGACAAAGAGTCAAGAGGTAAAAAAGGAGTCCGCAAATTTTACTTGTGGACTCCTTGTCACATTGCACGACTTGGTTTCTCTCAGACTTCCGAAGTCTCAAAAAAAGAAATTTAAACTGTAGTTTGCCAAAACGCATACTACACTAATATATCTCACACAGCGACTCAGAGCGCAACAACTTAGAGCTATTTAACAATAGTAATTGCCCCATTCTCGTTCCCACGATACAAAATAGATTGCAATTCCTTGTTTTCACTACGAACTACACCCGTCCTCAACCATGCCCCCAAACTCGCAGTTTGAATAGTGGTCTGGTTAACAGTTCCAAACGCTCCATCAGTTGCCAATCCCACGTACAGATATAATGTTTTCCCATCTAAGTTTGCACCAAAACCTGGGTTACCCGAAACGTTAGGAAAGGTAGTGATATTGTCAACACTACTCGTGAGAGTATAGACAACAACCACTTTGTCAAAAGATCTATAACCTGCATCAGAAAAATCCACATCAGACATTGGTAACAGCATTGTTGGCTTTGGGTCATAGTCAGATGTTGCCATGTCATTGAGTTTCACAATACGCGATGCAACCTTCTCCCAATCCGCTGGACTATTCGATTGTCGAGCAACATTTAATGCGTCAATATATTGTTCAAAAGTTCCATCAAACGACGAAGACTTGTACATCAACATTGCTACAAAAGTAGTCCACGCTTCATTTGAATTCTGTCCATCCTTATTCCGAAAAGTTTCATTTATAGAAATACTCTTAATGCGTGGCGACAACGAATCATCTGTTGCAACTTCGACACTGAAAGGAACTTTGCCCAACACATTCTCTGTCATCACTGGTGATTCATAGCTAAAACTAAGTTCAGAAGGAATAGAGTCAACTAACACTGCTGGCGTCTCGCTGACCGCCTTAGTCGGAGTCGCCGTCAGAGCCACATCAGGAATCGATGTAACCGTCAATTCACTCGGCGAGACGGTCGCGGATGGGGTCATCGTTTCAGGGACTGTTGCGCTGGGGACAGTCGTCGGCGCGGCGCAGGCGTTGAGCAGAGCCGCGAGCAAAATGATAAACAGAGTTTTTTTCATGAAATGTCTTCACTTTCGTATAACAAATTCGGCGTCTTCTCTACAAGGTTATTCTTTTTTATCCAACTCCCGCAGCAACGCCGCGCCGCGCAGGCCTTGCTCGTAGGCGGCGACGCCTGCGCCCAACTCGAAGCGCACGTAACGGAATTCCTGTTCGCTGACAAAGAAGCGCAGGTCGATGCGGTTGAGGCGGGCGGGCAGGCTTTCGGTCGGGTAGGCGGCCAGGAAGGGGATGAGTTGTTCGAGATACGCACCCAACGCGGCGTCATCCTTCAAATCTTGGACGGGGATGTCGATTGTGAAGTCGGTTTCCATTGCGCCGAAGGTGCGCGAGCCATCCTCGCGGACGCAGTCCTCACCAAAGGCGTAGGCGCCGCCTGTCGCGGCGGGAATCAGCTTCTGGAGGTCCGCGTTGAAACGCAGGCCGATCTCGGGCAGGTCCTGTTGCGCCCAAACGTATCCGCAGGGCATGGTCGCAGAGTCGGCGGGCGGCAATCCAAAGGAGGGGACTTCTGTGGGGGCGGTCGGTTGCGTGGCGCGTTGGTAGGCGAAGAATATGACCAGCAGGAGCGGCACTCCGAGGAAAAGCGAAAGAAGGAGATATTTCATCCTGCGTGTCATGCGATTGCTCCTATTTCAGGAAATTCATAGCGGCGGCGGCCATCAACGCAGCGGCGCGCGGCAGGGCATCCTCATCCACGTTGAATTTGGGATGATGGTGGCCGTAATCGAGTCCCTTTTCGTGATTGGCCGAGCCGACGAAGAAGTAGCAGCCTGGGATGCGTTCGAGCATGTAGGCCATATCCTCTGCGCCCATGGTGATGTAGCTGGCCATGTCCAGGTTCGACTCGGGCAGCACCGCGCGGGCGGCTTCCTGGACGCGCCCCGCGGCTTCCGCGTCGTTGATGACGGCGGGCGTGACGCGCTTGATCTCGATCTCGACCTGGCAGCCCATCGCGGCGGCCACGCCGCGTGTGATCTCCTCGAAACGGCGGATGACCTTCTCGCGCACCGACGGTTCGAAGGTGCGGATGGTGCCATTCATGACCACGTCGGGTGGAATGACGTTGAAGGCCGTGCCCGCATGGATGGTGGCGACCGTGACCACGGCTGTTTCGACAGGGGCGACGTTGCGTGCGACGATGCTTTGCAGGGCGGTGACGATCTGCGCCGCCGCGACGATGGGATCGACCGCCGCCTGCGGGATGGCCCCGTGGCCGCCCATGCCGATCAGCCGCACCTTGAACTCGTCCGCGCCCGCCATGACGGGGCCCTCCGCCACGCCCAGCCAGCCGAGCGGATTCTCGTTCCACAGATGCAGCGCAAGGGCATAATCGGGCTTGGGCGCGTCCAGCACGCCGTCGCGGATCATCATCTCTGCGCCGCCCAGGCCTTCCTCGCCGAGGGTCTCCTCCGCGGGCTGGAAGACGAATTTAACGGTGCCCGCCCACTGGTCGCGGCGGGCATGGAGCATCTTCGCCACGGTCAGCCCTATGGCGGTGTGACCGTCGTGGCCGCAGGCGTGCATCACGCCCGCGTTGTGCGAGGCGTACTCCGCGCCCGTCTCTTCGGTGATGGGCAGGGCGTCCATGTCGAAGCGGATCAGCAGGGTCGGGCCAGGCTTCGCGCCTTCGAGCAGGCCGACCACGCCCGTCTTGCCGATACCCTTGGTCACCTCCAGCCCGAGGGCTTCGAGTTCCCTGGCCACAATGCCGCCCGTGCGGATTTCATTGAATCCGAGTTCGGGATGCATGTGGAAGTCGCGCCGCAGGGTTTGGGTGTAGGGGAAGAGTTCGAGGGCTTGGTTCAGAAAGTCGGACATGGGAGGTTCCTTATGGTTGAGATACGTCCTGCCTGCACCGTGCGCAGGCAAGCGTGAGCGGACGGAGCCGCACGGTCTGTGCGCGGCGTAGTCGAAGGACGGGTGACCAGAAAATAGCAATTATCTTGCTTCCCTGCCCTTCGACTGCGCTCGGCTGGGTTTCGATACGGTCGGAAGAGCACCGACCTACTCGACCATCGTGCCTCGCTCCGCTCAGGGCGAAGGGTTTTCGAACAGCGCGTTCGCCAATGGGATGACGTTGATCAGCGGTTCATCGTAGGGATGCACGCGGCGGATGACTTGCAGCGCGTCGCGAACGTTTTCCTTTTTGCAGTTGACCTCGACTTTGGCCTCGCTGCCTTCGCTAATCTCGCCGATTTTGCCATTGTAGGGCTGCGACCCCTCCAGCGGACGCCAGCTTCCGCGCACCAGGCTGAAGGCGATGCAGTGGTCGTAGTTGCCGATCACGCCGACGCCGATTTTCGCCAGTTCGTCGCGCAAAGGGAAGACCAATTCTTCGGGGATGAAAACTTCGATCTTGTAATCGTAGAGCGCAGTCATGTTGAAATTGCAGAAGCAGAGCCTCATACGGAAGCAGAGCTTCCGCACTCCTATCCGTGGGCGGGGAAGATGCGTTGAATCTTGTGCTGGTGGATTCTATCCCAGCTTTGGCGCGAGAGCGTGTCCTCTTCGGATAGCAGGAATTCGGGAGGCAGGTCGCCTGTGAAGGCATAGCCTTCATCCAGGATCAGGGTGATGCTATCGTCACTGTGGCCTGGGGTGGAGAGGATTTCGCCGCTCACGCCGATGTCCGCCAGAAAAGCGCGGCTCTCGGCAAATTTCAAGATGAGGTTGTTTTTTTGGATGATCTCGGTGTAAGGAACTTTCCTGGCTTTGAAGAAGTCCGCGAACGGGGCCATGAAATCGACCTGACTTTCCATCAGGATGAATTTCGCGCCCAGGTTCTTGAATTCCTGCACCAGGCCCGCGTGGTCGGGATGGAAATGCGTGACTAGCACATAGCTGACATCTTGCGGTGAAGCGCCTTTGCGCTTGAACTCAGCCGCAAATTGAGGATAGGTATCAGGCCAGCCGCAATCCACCATGAATTTTCCGCCCTTGCAATCCAAAAGATAGTAGTGAGTGGATTTGTAGGTAATTGTGAGGAGGTTCATTGGATGCCAGGGCGCTTCGACTGCGCACGGACGCCGCAGCGCGGAGAGCCGTTCTCGCTCCGCTCAGCGCGTAGGTTTAACCGTACTTCACCACGCGGAATTTTTCCTCGAAGCGCGGATGCTCGTCGGTGCTGTCCTCGGTGTGGCGGGAGGCCATGCGGGCCTTGAACTTGTCCACGTCGCCGATCTGGGAGGCATGATGCAGCAGGGCCTCCAGTTTGATCGGCCATTCCTTGGTCACGTCCAGCGTGACGTTGGGCTGGCCGGTGAGCGAGGCCCAGACTTCCTTGGGCATGTGCGGTTCCAGCCCTTCCTTCAGCAGTTCGGGGAAATAGGCTTTGTTGCCCGCGGCCGGGAAGACCGCATCCAGCACGACCTGTCCCGCCGCACGGTGGTCGGGGTGGTTGATGCCGTAACCCGCGAACAGATTCTGCGGGTCGCAGGTTATGAGGACCGTCGGCTTGATCTTGCGAATGATACGCACCACCTCGCGGCGCAGAACCAGGTCTGGGACCAGGTAGCCGTCCTTGTAGTCCAGGAAATGCACTTTCTTGGTGCCGATGACGGCGGCGGCCTTGCGCTGCTCCATGTGACGCAGGGCGCACAGGGCGTCGGGGGTCATATCCGCCGTGGTCGAATCGTTGAAGCCTTTGTCGCCGCAGGTCAACAGGTAATAAACGATCTCGTGTCCCGCGCGCGCCCAACGGGCCAGGGACGCGCCGCAGAAGAACTCGGGATCATCTGGATGGGCAAGTACGACAAGAATACGTTGGGGGGAATCCCAAACGCCAGGCAGGGGAGCCGGGTCGGTCATGGGTTAGCGACGGTTCTTTCTGGGTTTGTTGCCGCTGTTGTCTCTGCCGCCGCCGTCTTTGGGACTGCTGTCCTTTGGACTTTCATTGGTACTTTTGTCCTTGCCGCAGGTGCAGCCGCCGCCTTCGTGGCGGTCACAGGGAGCCTCGGCTTTGCGGCGCAGGGCTTCGAGTTCGTCCCAGGGCTCGATCTCTTCGCGGGCGAAGGTCATGATCTGGGAGCGCTCGCCTTCGGGGGCGTCGATGGCCACCATGACCTTGTCGGCCAGCGGCAGGACATCCAGGACCTTGCCCTCGCCCTTGGGCGTGACCACGCGCTTGTTGCGCTTGGGCAGCTGTTTGCGGGCTTCCACGTATTGCTCGTACTCGTAGATCAGGCAGCAGCGCAGGCGTCCGCACATGCCCGTAATCTCGGACGGGGTGAGTGAGATGCCCTGTTCCTTGGCCATCTTGATCGAGATGGGCGAGAAATCCGTGAGGAATTTGGAGCAGCAGCGGGTTTCGATGCCGCAGGCGCCCATGCCGCCCAGCAGTTTTGCCAGGTCGCGCGGGCCGATCTGGCGCATCTCGATCTGGGTGTTGGGATGCAGTTTCTGCATGTCCTTCTTCAGCGACTTGAGGTCGACCTTGTCCTCGGACTCGGTGCTAAAGAGAAATGCCAGGCGCGTGCCGTCGTAGTTGTACTCGGCAGACACGATCTTGACGTCGCCCAGGTCCAGTTCGGAGGAGCGGGCGCGGCAATTGATCATGGCCTCGGTCTGTCGGGTCTGCCAATGCTGCTGGAGCAAAAGATCGCGTGGTGTGGCGCGGCGTTCGACATTCTTCCAGCCGCCCTCGGGTTGCGGGGGAGCCTCATCCATCTTTTGGACGACCTCACCCAGGTGTTTGCCCCGGGCGGTATCCACGATGACGTACTCACCCACATTAACATCGGGCATGCTGGTTGAGTCGAAATGATAGACTTTTCCGACTTTGGTGAAACGGACACCGATAATTGTAGGTTGCATAGGCGCAATTATAACGTATGCCCGCCGGAGACCTCCATATTCATCCCGTAATTCTGCACAAATTCTGCAAATTTGGCCGCTATCCTTGGGGAAAATACGAAGGAGAATTACAAATGAGCGCCTTTTTCAACCTGTTCAAGAATAAAACCACCCGAAACTGGGGACTTGCCCTGGTGATCCTGTTGGCGGGCCTTTTGGCCTGGAGAATTTTTGTGTACGCGGACCCGGCCGGCGCGACGGCCGACGCCGAAAATACAGCGGCGGTGGTCACCGTCGACCTGGCTGAGACCGTCGAAACCTCGGGCTCGCTGGAGACCCAGCCCTTTGCCAGCCTGGCCTGGAAGACGGGCGGCGTGGTGGAAACCGTCCACGTCCAGCCGGGGGATTGGGTCAAAGCTGGGGATGTGCTGTTGACGCTGCAGCCTGAGAGCACCTCAGCCAGCCTCGTCTCGGCCCAGGCGGACCTGGAAGCGGCCCGCGCCGACCTACAAGCCCTCACCGCCCCTGACGGTTCGTCTGTGGGCGGCGCGCGCGAGTCTGTTGCCAGTGCCTTCGACGCCTGGGACAACGCCCGCGAGGACCTGGTGAATGAAATTTCCTACAACAAATTCGGCGGCGACGATGAACTCTACAGCGATGTGGTGGATGCGCGGGACGATCTGAGCGCTGCCCTCGAAGATTATCCCCTGCTGGTGAACCCAACCGCACAATTCTATTATTGGACGGCGCGCGCAGACTCGCTCGGGTATGCGGGTGAATATGACCATGCCGCGCTCAAGACCTCCCTGCGCGCGGAGTTGGACGAAGCGGATGCGCAATTCGTGGACGAGATCCTGGCGAAGCAGGTCAGCTTCGAGGCGCAGGCGCAGGCCTTTGCCGCGTCGCTGGAAGACCAGGATGACGCCATCCAGGTCATGAAGGAATTCGGTGCGTACGAACAATCGTCGGATGCGCTGTTGGATGCGCTGGAAGCCGCCTACGGGGTGTTGGTCGAGCCGAGTCAAAGCGACCTGATCTCCGCGCAGGCCAGGGTGGACGCGGCGCAGGCCAGTGTCAACAATTTGAGCATCGTTGCGCCGTTCGACGGCCAGGTCTTATCGGTGAACGACCGCGCGGGCCACACAGTGACCGCGGGCGCGCTCTCCGTCAACCTGGCGGACATGGGTCACCTGTACGTGGAGGCGCAGGTGGATGAAACGGACGTGGCCAAAGTCCAGGTGGGGGACCAGGTCGAGGTCACGCTCGATGCGGTGCCTGAGCTCACGCTCACGGGAGTGGTGGTTTCCGTTGACCCGGTGGGTGAGGTGGTCAGCGGCCTGGTGAAGTACAACGTCCGCATCGACCTGGATGAAGTGGAGGGCATCTTCCTGCCGCTGGGCTCGACCGCCAACGTGGTCATCAAGATAGCGGATCAGCAATCCACCCTGGCCGTGCCGATTGTCGCCATTCAAAATGACAGCCAAGGCGAGTATGTCTGGGCCGTGCGGGACGGATCGGCCGTGCGCGTGGATGTGATCGGCGGCGCAATCGTGGGCGACCTGGTCGTGGTGACGGGTGAATTGCAGGTGGGCGAAACGCTGGAGATCATTCACGAGAGCAGCTTCAGCGCGCCCAATCCGTTCTCGGGAGGCCAGCAATGATCCAAGCCGAAGGATTGACCAAGGTCTACCAAATGGGCGAGAGCGAAGTCCGCGCCCTGGACGGGGCCAGCTTCACCATCGGGAAGGGCGAAATGGTTTCCATCATGGGCCCTTCGGGTTCGGGCAAGAGCACGCTGATGTCCATCATCGGCTGCCTGGATGTCCCCACCAGCGGACAGTATTCGCTGGATGGTGTCTCGGTGGAGAGTCTGGGAGAAAGGGGCCTGGCCGAAGTGCGCGGGCGCAAGATCGGGTTCGTGTTCCAGCAATTCAACCTGCTGGCCCGCACCAGCGCCCTGGAAAATGTCATGCTGCCGTTGACCTACGCCGGCTATTCTGGCAGGGAGCGCGAGAAGCGCGCCTTTGCCGCCCTCGAACGGGTGGGACTCGGCGACCGCACCCATCACGCCCCGAACGAACTCTCAGGCGGACAGCAGCAGCGCGTGGCGATTGCGCGCGCCATTGTCAACGAGCCGACCATCCTGCTTGCCGATGAACCGACAGGCGCGCTGGACAGCAAGACCGGCGTCGAGATCATGGACCTGTTCCAGAGTCTGCATCGAGACAGCGGTCAGACCGTCATCCTGGTCACGCACGACGCGTACGTGGCGCGCCACACGGACCGCATCATCCGCATCTCGGATGGCAGGATCGTCTCGGACGACATCAATCCCAACCCGATCAAGGCGGGCACGGCAAGAGAAGAGTAAATGGTAATTGGGGATGGGCAATTGACCCGCCAATTACCATTTACCAATTACTTTCCGCCACGTACCTTCAAGTAAGGAGAACCAAATGTTATTTTCAGAAAATTTCAAGATCGCCCTGCGCGCCTTGCGCGCCAACAAAATGCGTTCGGTCCTGACCATCCTGGGCATCGTCATCGGTGTGGCGACGGTGGTGGCGTTGCTGTCCATCGGCAACGGCGCGACCGCCAGCATTACCAGCTCGATCCAGAGCGGCGGCTCCAACTTGTTGACCGTCTCGCCTGGCAGGCTGCAAATGGGCATGGCCAGTATGGGACAGTCCCAGCAGATGAGTCACTTGTACTACAATGATTTTGAATTGCTCGAACGCACGTTGACGGGACGGGCCGAGTCTGTCGTGCCTGTCTACCAGTCCAGTTATCAAGTGACGTTTGGCGATGAAAGTTTCAGCACCACGGTCTCGGGCGTGGTCGAGGAGCATGCCCAGGTGCGTTCCTTCAGCCTGGCGGATGGACGCTTTATCAGCGAGGGCGACAACAAGTCTCATTTGCGCGTGGCCGTGCTGGGCGATACCGTGGCGACGGATCTCTTTGGGTCGTTTTCCCCCATCGGCAAGACCATCTCCATCAACGGCGTAAAGTTCGAAGTGGTCGGCTTGCTCGAATCCAAGGGCGCGGGCCTTGGCTCGCCCGACGACATTATCTTCGTCCCCATTGAAACGGGTTACAGCAAGCTGTTCGGCGACACGGCCAACTACAACGGCCGAAAGACGGTCAACAACATTCTCGTTTCCGTCACGGAGACCGGCGAGATGGATACCGTTTCGGCGCAGATCGCATACATCCTGCGGCGCGCCCACGAGTTGAAACCTTCCGAGGAACAGGACTTCAACGTGTTGAGTCAGACGGACACACTCGCCACCCTCAACTCCGTGACCCAAACCCTGACCATCTTCCTGGGCGCCATAGCGGGCATCTCCCTGCTGGTGGGCGGGATCGGCATTATGAACATCATGCTGGTCTCGGTCACCGAACGCACCAAGGAGATCGGCCTGCGCAAAGCCGTCGGCGCGACGAAGAACCAGATCCTGACGCAATTCCTGATCGAAACCGTGACCCTTAGCCTGCTCGGCGGAATCGTCGGCATCCTGCTGGGAGTTGGGATCGCCACCGCATTCAGCGTCATGGGCCTGATCAGCTCGGTCATCACCGTGGACTCGATCCTGATGGCTTTCCTGTTTGCCCTGGCCATCGGCGTGTTCTTCGGCCTGTATCCCGCCCTGCGCGCCGCGTCCCTGCACCCGATGGTGGCGCTGCGGTATGAGTAGCCTCGTTGGTTGAGTAGGGCGAGCAGCAGCGAGCCCGTATCGAAACCAACAGTTTCAAGAAAAGAATAAGTTTGGCGGTTACTGGTGGTTTCGATACGCCCCGACTTGCACGGGGCTACTCAACCACCGGTTTGCCCCTGTAATTTATAATACTCTTATGCCCAAGAAAATCCTGCTCGTAGACGATGAACCCGAGATTCTCGAAATCTGCCGCGACTACCTCAAGGCCTCAGGCTTCGACGTGGTCACCGCCAGGGATGGCGCGCAGGGACTATCCGCCGCGCGGCGCGAGAAACCCGACCTGTTGGTGCTCGACCTGATGATGCCCGAGATGGACGGTCTCGACTTGTGCCGCGCCATCCGCCGCGACAGCAACGTGCCGATCATCATGCTCACGGCGCGCGTCGAGGAGAGCGATAAACTGGTCGGCCTCGAAATCGGCGCGGACGATTACATCACCAAACCCTTCAGTCCGCGCGAACTGGTGGCGCGCGTCAAGGTTGTCCTGCGGCGCGTCAGCGGCGACTTGACCGCGGAAATGATTCGGGTGGAAAACATCTCGTTGGACCGCGCCCACTACGAGGTCCAGATCGGAAGGCGGGCGGTGCAGCTCACCCCGACCGAGTTCGAGATCATGGCCACTCTCATGAGCCAGCCTGGCCGCATCTTCTCGCGCACCCAATTGTTGAACGCCGCGCATGGCGTCGCCTTCGAAAGCTACGAGCGCGCCATCGACTCGCACATTCGCAACCTGCGCCACAAACTGGAACCCGACGAGTTGATCGTCACCGTGCATGGCGTGGGCTACAAATTCCACGCCGACAGTGAGGCCGCATGACGTCCATTCACCAGATCCGCCTGCGTTTGTTGTCGCTGTTGGGCCGTACCTTCATCGGCGTCCTGCTGTTGTTGCTGATTCTCTTTCCTCTCGTGACGGCCTTCGTCCTCACCAATTACTCCGAGACGGCCAGCGTGCGCCTGCCCCTGATCGGATACCTCGAAGGCTACTACCAGGGACATGGGAGCTGGGATGGCGTCGAAACGGCTTTTCTGACCTATGACTCTTTCCCCGCCGAATTCACCCTGCTGCTCGACCGCGACGACCGCATCCTCCTTGATGGTGGGCTGGCTGCCGTTTCGACAGCGGGTTCCCGCTACGAGCCCGACCTGACCGACCTGCGCTTCCCGCTGGTTGCCGACGGAAAAATGGTGGGCACCCTGGTCATCGATTCCCTGCCGCTCGAATGGCGCGGACGCCTGGCTGGCGGCTTCCTCTTTCCCGTGGCGGGCATCTCCCTGTCGCTGGGATTGTTCATGGTGGCCCTCGCCTACATGCTCATCCGCCGTTTCGTCAACCCGCTGGCCGACGTGATCTATGCCGCGCGCGCCGTGGCCGATGGCAAACTGAACACGCGCATCGCCGTCAGCGGACCGCAGGATTTGCGCGGCCTCTCGGATAGCTTCAATGAAATGGCCTCGGCCCTCGAGCGCAGCGATCGTGAACGCCGCGACATGCTGGCCGACGTGGCGCACGAACTGCGCACCCCGCTCTCCGTGATCCGCGGCCGCCTCGAAGGCATCGTGGATGGCATCTACTCCGCGGATGGGGGACAGGTTTCCCTGGCTCTCGCACAAACCTACCTGCTCGAACGCCTGGTGGATGACCTGCGTCTGCTGACCCTGGCCGAGGGACGACAACTCCTTTTTGACAAACGCCAGGTGGATCTCGGCCAACTGGTCGAGCGCACGCTGGAGGTCTTCTCGGCGGAGGCGCGCGAAAAGGATATTGCGCTGGCCTTCACGGAACGCAGCGGCGATCTCACGCTCAGCGTCGACCCGCAGCGCTTCGAACAGGTGCTGGGCAACCTGGTCGGCAACGCCATCCGCTACGTGCCAGAGGGCGGACGGGTGTGGGTCACCGCCCACGACAGCGCGGACAACCTGACCCTGACCGTCAACGACAACGGTCCCGGCCTGCCTTCCGAAGACCTGCCCTTCATCTTCGACCGCTTCTGGCGCAAAGACAAATCCCGCGCGCGTGTTTCGGGCGGCACGGGATTGGGACTGGCGATTGCAAAGCAGTTGATCGAAGCCCAGGGCGGCAGCATCTCTGCGCGCAACCTGCCCGAGGGCGGATTGCAGGTGACAATCGAGTTTTAGCCTGTTACAAGTTCAAGAGGGAAGTCGACCTGCGCATCAATCCGTACAGCGACCGCAGCGCATCCCGCATATCGATGAAGTCGGGTATGTAAGTCATGGCGGTCATCCGTGGGTGGCGGGCGTACGTGCGCAGGATCTGTCCCACTTCCTTGACGTATTCGTTCCAGGCCTCTGCAAACGAACTTTTCTCAAACTTGATCACGTGTTTCAACCCGTCGAGTTGGACAAAACGAATCGGCTGGTGACGGGTGCGATAGTGCATGTTGATCAGGGTCTCCACGCCAAAGCGCGAAGGGCGGAGTTTCGACAGGATCGGCAGAAGGTCCACGCGCCAGACAGCCCGTTCCCCCGAAAGCCAGCGTTGGTAGTGAAAGACATCGGCTGCATCCCAGGGATCGTCTTCCCGTTGGGGGTAGCCGATGACCATGTCGGCCTGACCGCCGAGAAGGGGCGACAACACTTGCATGGCATAACCGTCATCCCAATTTTCCAGGTCCGCATCGACGAACAGCAGAATGTCCCCGTGGGCGGCGGCGGCCCCCTCTGCCATGGCATATCCCTTGCCGCGATTGGGCGAGAGAAAGACCGGGTGGATTTTTCCATCCTGCCCATATTGATGCAGGATTTCGGTGGTTCGGTCCCGTGAACCGTCATCCACGACAATGATCTCCTGCACGGCGGGTGTGTTCAGCAATCCAGCCAGCACACCGGACAGGTACTTCTCTTCGTTGTAAGCGCAGACAATCGCGGTGCAGGTTGGTTGTGCGGGGCGGTAAGTTTTCATCCGTGTTCTCCTTGACGCCAATGGATTTTCACAGATTGTATGTCCCATCCTGTTTTTCCGCCTAACCGCCAGCTAACAGCCAGCCATCGGTTGGTGAACAAAGTTGCATTATTTCCCCTTGAACAGATGCTTATCACGATTTCGATTCTGGAAAAATAACGCTTTGCCGGGTGGAACTTTTACGGCCCCCAACGCGGCTGCCAGTCGGGTTCGGGGTCGTTGGTGAGCTGGCGCAGATTGGAACCGTCGGCGTTTATGATGTAGAGGTCGGCCTGGTTGTTATTGCGCAGGGAGTTGAAGACGATGAATTGCCCGTCAGGGGAATAGCAGGGAGAGGCGTTGTTGCCGCCGCTCGTCAGTTGGGTGAGTGCGCCCGTTGCCGCGTCGAGGCGGTAAACCTCGCGTCCGCCCACGGGGCCTGCGTAGATCAGCAGGGACTGGCTGTCGGGCGACCAGCTCAGCGAGCCGCCCACGCCCTCGATGTTCGTGACCTGGCGCGAGGCCGCGCCGTCCACGTTCATCAGGTAGACCTGGTACTGGCCTGCCAGGGCTGTTTCCATGGCATAGGCAATCGTTCTTCCGTCGGGCGACCAGGCCGCCGCCACGATGGCGCCCGGGCCAGCATAAACCAGATGCGGGTCCGAGCCATCCAGGTTGACCATCCAGAGGGCGGACGGGGCCTCTCCGGCCTGATTGGCGAAGATGACCTTCGTCCCGTCCGGGGAGAAATCGGGCGAGACGATATTGCCAAGGTTGCTTGTGATTTGGAAGACGTCGCGCTGGCCGAAGACCATCAGGTAGATATCGAAGGCCCCGTTGCGGTTGGAGGCGAACATCAACGTCTTGCCGTCCGGGCTGAAGATGGGGTAGTAATCGTTGGCTCCAGATTCGGAGGAAAGCTGGTGCAGGTCGGTGCCGTCGGCATTGATGAGACACAACTGGTTGTATTCCCCGCGCGTGCAGGTGAAGACGATGCGCCCGCCGTGTTCGGAAACGGGCCTGGGGGTGGATGTCGCCGTGGGCAGGGGCGTAACGTTCACGACGAAGGGCGTGACCTGGTCAAGGCTGACGATGGGCAGGGTGTTGGTGGGGATCAGGAAGAGCAGCAGGGCCAGCACGCCGAGGATGACCCATATCCAGGGGATATGACTCCGCCGTCGGTGGCGGTTGAAGATCGGGCGGGGCGCTGGTCGTTTCCCAAACATTATTTTCGCTCGTGGATTGCTTTTGCTCCCGCTGGATTTGTACTCCAGCGGCTTGTGGGTTAGATGTCAGGCGGATTACAAATCCGCCTGGAGCATAAGGTTCGCGCTGAATTTGTAATCCAGCAGCTTGTCTGTCAATCGTCAGGCGGATTACAAATTTGCCTGGAGCAGAGGTTCAGCCTTACGGCGCCTTTACTGGTCGGAAGGTGCGCGCAATGCTGTCGAAGGTGGGCTGGAAGGTGTACGAGTCGATCAGCGATGCGTCGCAGCCAATCTCCCAGATGGTATCCCCGTCCACCACCAGGTAGTAGTAGAAGACGACATACGCATTGCTGAAATTGGTCTGGATGACGATGCGTTCTCCTTCGGCCTGGTAGAGCTCGAAGGGGCCGCGCTCCGCCACCGTGGAGGTGATGTCCAGCCTTTGGACGAACTGGTCCGCGTACTGGTCCAGGCTGCGCCCGTTGCGGCCATACTCCTTGACGGATACAAGCGGAACATAATAGCTGGCCAATGCCGGGCCGTGGCGGAAGAGCAATTCGTAGGAGCGAATCTCCTTTGCGCGCAGGTCCAATAATTCCTGCAACCCGATGGTCTTGTAAATGGCTCCGATTTCCTGCAGCAGTCCGTCGGGGTCGCCTGTGATGGCGAAGGTGTCGGGCAGCCAGATCTCCACCCGTCCGTTTTCATAACGCTTCCAATCCGCGGGGACGTAGGCCTCGTAGGGAATGGGCGTGATCGTGGGCGTGCGGGAAGGTTTGGGGGTGCGGGAAAAAGTGGGGAAGGGAGTGGCGCTCAGGAAGGGGGTGGGTGTGGGCGAAATGACAGCCGTCGGCCAATCGGAAAAGGTTACACCCGCGCCGCTGGCAAGCATCCAGGTCCCGCCGCCGAGGATGGAGAGCAGAGCGCAGCCCAGGCAGATGAGGATCACGAGCTGGATCAATGTCATCCCCAGAATGCGTTTGGAGCGGTTCCCGGTCATGCTGCCACCTTTATCTTGAGATCAGGATCGCGCGCGCGGGGGCGCCGTCTGCGCCGACCAGCTTGAGCGGCAGGCAGTACAGGTCATAAAATCCGCGCGGGATTTGGGAGAGATTCAGGCCTTCGACCACCACCACGCCTGCCTGGAGCAGAACCGTGTGGGTCGGGACCGAGTCCTCGTAGGGGGAAACGGAGAGGTAGTCCACGCCGACCAGTTGGATGCCGCGTTCCACCAGCCATTCCGCGCCGTCTTCAGTGATGGCGACGAAATCAGTCTGGAACTCGGTCTCGCCCCTGGCCCACAGGTGCGAGTTGCGCGTGCCGAACAGGACGCGGGTCGTGCGCTCAGCCAGCGGAACCCCATTCAATACCTCGGCGGTGATGGCGTCCACGCCGTCGGGCAGCTGCACCACGTAGCACAGGCCTGTCAGAACCTCGAGCGGCAGGTTCTCCACGGTGCGATGATCGTTGAGGAAGTGGTGCGGCGCGTCCACGTGGGTGCCGATGTGTACACTCGCACTCAGGCGCATCATGTTGTATTCCGATCCCTGGTCCATCGACTCGGCCGGTTCCAGCACGATGGCGGGATCGCCGGGCCAGACGGGCAGGGAGGGGGAAATGGGCAGGGAAATGTCATGGATGCGCATGGGATTCTCCATTGGAGTTTATCCGAAAATTGGAGCGCAGACTTATGTCTGCACCGGCATTGCGGGCCAAAGTCTGCGCTTCGTGAGGTATCGATTCTACGGCGCGGGAGTCGGTGTGTTTGGCGGGATCAGGCCCGAGCTTGCAGGCGGAAGGGTCAGCGGCGTCAGGGTGGGGGTGGGACCTGGGGTGGGTGTTTCCACGGCGGGAATCCATCCGCTGAGCGAAAAGTATTCCTGCAGGAAGGCGACGCGTTCCTCGGGGGTCATCGGGCGCGGGCGCGAGTAGTCCTCCATCATGCCGGTCAACAGTTCGGTGCTGATGTAGCGCCCGTCGTAGATCACGTGACGGTCCATGAACATGCGGCGGATGCCAGGCTGGGGCGGGATGTCGCCCATCTGGTCAAAGAACAGGTTGCCCAACCCGTAGTGGATGAAGGAGCCGCGGTGGAATTCCATCACTTGGGCATAGTGCGCCTGGCTGCCGCTGACGATGGAGGCACCCGCATCGGCCATCAGTTGGAAGTCCTGCGCCTGCCAGGGACGCGCCTCGGCGGAGTAATACTCGTAATACTGGAAGGTGGTAATGACGACGTAACCTTCGGTGGCTAGTTCGCTGATCTGCTGGGTCATGTACTCGAAGTCGCAGGGCGCCGCACCGGGGCGGGCGCTGGTGGCGGTGGGGAACTTGCCCGTGTCCACCGGGTTGCAGCCGATGAAGGCGATCTTGTTGCCGTGATTTTCGAGCCGCAGCGGCTTCATCGCGTCGGCAACATCCTTGCCCCCGCCGTAATAGGGGATGTTGTTGCGCGCGTAGATCTCGAGCGTTTCGAGCATGGCCACAGCACCGTAATCGCCGAAGTGGTTGCCCGTCAGTTCGATCACATCCGTGCCAATGTCGGTCAGCAGATCCATGTACTTTGGACTGGAGCAAAAGACCAGTTTGGTCTGGCTCGGGTTGGGATAGGTGCATGGGGTGTAGAAGGGAATCTCGTTGCTGACGTGGGCAATGTCGGCTTCGCGCATGATGTCGCGGATGTCCTGGCCCGGGTACAGCACTCCCTTGATCTCCATCGTCTTGGCGGTGGCGCGCACCAGGGCGGTCACGCCCGTCAGGATGATGGTGGTCATCTTGCCGGCGTCGCGGTTGGAGGAAGGCAGGGTATACGTCGCGTCGGCGGCGGTCAGGCGGAAGCCTGCCAGAAGCGGATATTTCGCGGCGTCGAAGTCCTTGCGGATGGGCGACTGCCCGTCCACGCTCATGACCTTCCACTGCGGATTCAACTCCTCGAATGGGATGATGGCCCAGGCGGGCAGGTCGTACCAGGCCAGGGCCTGGATCTTGTCGGCGGGCAGGGACTTCACGGCGCCCGAAGCGGGTTCGCCCCACAGGGCCGCAAACGCCGCCCGCGTGGATTCTGCCATCATGAGCGGGCGGCCATCGAAGTCAGCCGAGGGGGTTCCGCTCCAGGCGGAGCGCAAATCGTAGGAGGAGACATCGTCCACCAGGGTGGGGAAGGGCGCTACGAGCGCGTACACCCACGTGACCTGGTTCGGGTCGGATGGCTGGGGCAGGGCGAGCTCCAGCTTCACGGCGGCGGATGCCGCATCCGCCGCGGCGGGCAGGTTCCAGCCCAATGCGGCCTGGACCAAATTTGCGGGCGCGGATGGGTCGAGCCAGAGTCCACTCCTGGGCGGTTCTGGGGTGGCCGTCGGCTGCATGGGCGCGGACGTGATGATGGGCGCGGGGGTGGGGGTGGTTTGGTTGAGCGCAGGCAGGGCGCAGCCGCTGAGGAACAGGGCCAGGCTCAGCCCGCAAAGTGTGAGACGGGTGAGGAATTTCATTGGGCGGTAATGTCTGTTTCTTTAAGGGTAAAGGCTTTCAAAGCCTGCTGATCGATGCTTACACCCAGGCCTGGAACTGTAGGGACGTCGATGGTGCTGTCGGCATTGAGGGTGAAGCGTTCGTGGGTGATGTCGCGCGTGTAATAACGGTCCGAGGCCGAGATGTCGCCGGGCAGGGTGAAGCCGGGCAGGGAGGCCAGCGCCAGGTTCGAGGCGCGCCCGACGCCCGTTTCGAGCATCCCGCCGCACCAGACGGGGATGCCGTTGGCGCGGCACAGGTCGTGAATGGCGAGTCCCTGGCTCAGGCCGCCCACACGTCCCGCCTTGATGTTGATGATGCGGCAGGCTTCCATTTCGAGAGCGTAGCGCGCATGGCGCAAGGAGATGACGCTTTCGTCGAGGCAGATGGGCGTCTTCATCGTCGCCTGGAGGCGGCGGTGATCCCATATGTCATCTTCGAAGAGCGGCTGTTCGATCAGCAGCAGGTTCAAGTCATCGAGCGGGCGCAGGGCTTCGGCGGTCTCCAGGGTGTAGGCTGAGTTTGCGTCCACTTGCAGGCGCAGATCGGGATACGCGCTGCGGACGGCGGCTGTGTCGCCCACGTCGCGGCCGGGCTTGATCTTGAGCTTGACGCGGCGGTACCCGTCGGCAAGGAACCGCTCCACGGTCTGGACCATGACAGAGGGCGAGGCCTGGATGCCGATCGAGACGCCGACCTGCACCTTGTCGTGCAGGCCGCCGAACAGTTCGCGCAGGGATTTGCCGTCGCGTTTGCCGATCAGATCCCAGATCGCCATCTCCACGCCTGCCTTGGCCAGGTTGTGTCCGCGGATGCCCTCCACGCGGCGTTGGAAGTCGGCAGGATCGACCACGTCCTGGCCGAGGAGGAGCGGCGCGATGAAGTCGTGGAGGATGTGCCAGGCTGTGCCCGTGGTCTCGTAGGAGTAACCGGGGTCGGCGTCGGCCACACATTCGCCGTAGCCGCTCAGGCCTTCGGCGCGCAGGGTGATGAGGATGCATTCCCGTTCGGTCTCACGACCGAAGGAGGTTTCGAATGGCGCAACCAGGGGCATGCGGATGAGGTGCAGGGTGATCTGTTCTATTTTCATGAAGGATGGGCCTTGAACTCCGCGGCGCGGGGTGTCGGCCCGTTCCGCCTTTTTGGGATTTTGAAAAAGGCCAGGCTCGCGTATCGCCTGGCCTTTGAGATGCGGATTTTTATCGCGCGGCTACTCGATCCTGACCTCGCCTGCGTCTTCGTTCATTTGCAGGCCTTTGAGCGCCTCGTCCATGCTCACGCTTTCGCGGCGGACGCCCACGGCGGGCGTGCCGCAGAAGGGGCAGATATTCCAGGGCAGTTCCATGAACCGACTGCAATTATGACAGGTCTTCTTCAGCTTGGTGTGGCAGTTCGGGCAGACCTGCCATTCATCGCGCACGCGGCGTTCGCACCCTGGGCAGAGCGGAAGATCCTCCAGCGCCTGGAGCAGGGCCTCCTCTTCGAGCGTGCGCTGGTATTCCTCTTCGAGCGTGCGCGGGGGGCGCAGGATCAGGTAAACCAGGATTCCAGGCAGATTGAGCACCGCCACCAGCAGCGCAGACAGAATCTGCACCAGTGGGTCGCGCGCGCGGGCGCGGATGTCACGGTAGGTCCAGATGATCAGCGCGATCCACAGGACGACTAGGAAGGCCGCGCCAAAGGCCGTGAGCACAAGCAGGAGACTGCTAAGGAAGTTTGGGTCAAGGGTCATGAGTGCCTCGAAGGACTACACCCAATTCTACCCGCAAATAACGCGAAGTCAAAACTTTCATGTCAGGGTGTCTTGAAGGTGAAATACCAATTGTCGCCATCGTGGGTGTATTGCGAGGATTCGCCGATGACCTGGTAAAAGGTGCGGCCCGGATGCAGGTAGATGGGCGTGCCCTGATCATCGGCAATGAATAGCGCCTGATCCATATCCATGCGGTACCAGCGGGCGGGATAGGCCTTGCCGTCGCGGAAGACGAACGCCAGGCCTTCGCCCACGGGATCGATGCGATAGACCTCGTCCTCCTCCTCGAACTGGTTGGCGAAGGTATGCGGCACGAGGATGACCACCACATTATCCGCTGTGACAGGCAGGCCCGTGACCGCATCGTACATGGGCGCATAGGCGCGCGGCTGGGTCTTGACCATGTCGGCAGATTCCTGGTAGCGGAAGTAGCGGCGCGTGGCCGCGTCGTATTCCCAATAGTTATAGCTGTATATGGAGTAATCCGTAAAAACCCGCACGCCGCTCTGGTCCGTGGCGGGAGGATCGTCGCTGAAGAAGCCATGGCGCAGGTCCTGCCGCAGGTTATCCACGTCGCTGCGCTTGGCAACGCAGGCGGCCATCCTGGTGGTGTTGAAGAACACGTTGTTGTAGTTGTCGCGCGCATACAGACCCGTGAAGAACGGTGGACAGGAGGTGAAGCCGGGCACGGTCAGGAAGGGCGCAAAGTCGCTGCTGTAAAAGTATTCCTTTTCGCGCGGGTCGGAATATTTGTAAACGAGGAAGGCGTGATACATGCGCAGGACGTGTTCATCGAAGAAACGGCCCGAGCGCACCGGGCCCACCTGGGTCGAGTCGTTGCTGTAGAACACGGCGATGAAACGCGTATCGCCCCACTCGATGTAATACTCGTATGCCACGTCCGACAGCGACAATCCCGATTGCGGGCGGATGTAATCGGGCGAGTTGGCGATCTTGATCGCCATGGGGCGGCGCTCTGCCAGAGCTGGATTGGGGAAGGGCAGGCCTGTCAGCGGGTTGATCTCGTAGGGCGGCTGGCCGCTTGAGTCAGGGGTGGGCGGCACGACGTAGGCGGGTGCCTGTCCATTCGGCTGGACAGCCAGGGTCGGCATCGGGGTGATGGTGACCGCAGGCAGGGCGTCGGCGGGCAATCCGAACAGCGGATCAGGCGCGGTGGTTTCGGGCTGGAACGGCGTGGAGGTCAGGGGCGGCGTTTGGGTCGGGAGCGGGGCCGAGGTCGCGCCTGTGCCGCAGGCGCTCAGCATCAGAAGAAACACGATCAGGGTTGGAAAAGTCCACCAAACGGAACGGGGGATGGCTTTGGGCTTGGACATGACTGAATTCTACCAAAGCCCCCTGAGAGCAGGATGACGACAGCCTTGCAATCCGTGCCTGCAAAAACTGATACAATTGCCCCGCCCATGCTGATTCTGATCACGGTTTTACTGCTTATCCTTCCCGCCCTGGCGCTGGTGACCCTGCGTATCCTGCGCCCGAATTTCCGTTTTTTCTGGCTGGTGGCCCTGGGCGGCTCCCTGTTGGCCTGGATCAGCGCCTGGGTCTGGCTGGCGCGACTGCCGCTGATCTTCCAACTGCCGCCCTGGCAGCCTGAAGCCCTTTTTTTCGATGCGCCCGCCTTCCTGGCCGACGGCATTTCCTGGCCGTTTGTTATCAGCCTGGTCACCCTGGCCTTGTCTGTTGTCCTGACGGCGGTGGTGCGGCAGGACCTGACCGATCCCATGCCCTGGGCGGGTACCCTCCTGCTGACGGGCGTGGGCGTGCTGGCTGTCACGGCCAACAACCCCCTCACGCTTGTGCTGGTATGGGCCGCGCTCGACCTGGCCGAACTGCTCACCCAACTCCGCTCGGTGGAAACGCCCGAAGCCAGTGAACGCGTGGTCATCGCCTTTTCCACCCGCGCTGCGGGTATCGGCCTGGTCATCTGGGCCAATGTATTGAGCGTTTCAGCGGGCGGCCGCCTCGATTTCCTGTCTACGCCCCCCTCGGCGGGATTGTATTTGCTCATCGCGGCGGGATTACGTCTGGGCGTTCTGCCCCTGCACCTCCCCTACACGGCCGAGTCCAAACTAAGGCGCGGCATGGGGACGGCCATGCGCCTGATCTCGGCCGCCTCCAGCCTGGTTTTGCTGGCGCGCATTCCCCCGAGCAGCATCATCTCTTCCCTGACGCCCTTCCTGTTCATCCTGACCGCCTTCGCCTCCGTCTACGGCGCCTGGATCTGGCTGCGCGCCCCCGACGAACTGGCGGGACGTCCGTTTTGGGTGATCGGCCTGGCCGCGATGGCTGTGGCCTCTGCCCTGGGCGGCTCGCCCCTGGGCGCGGCGGGCTGGGGCGCAGCGCTGATCCTGACGGGCGGTGCCCTGTTCCAGGCTTCGGTTCAGCAAGTCTGGGTCAATCGACTCCTGCTGGTCGGGGCGTGGGTTATTTCCAGCCTGCCGTTTTCGTTGACCGCTGGCGCCTGGCAGGGAGAGGCATCCGTGTTCCTGCCAGCCTGGCCCTTCCTGTTGGCGGCGCAGGCCATGCTGACAGCGGGATATGTCCGCCATGCGCTGCGGCCCGGCATCCGCGACACCATGGACTCCCAGCCTCCCTTTGCGCGCACGCTCTACCCAGCCGGCATCGGCTTGTTGCTGCTGACGGCCCTGGTGCTTGGATTTCTGGGCTGGGATGGAGCCCTCCAGGTGGGGAATGTCATCGCATCCCTGAGCGTTGCGCTCCTCAGCTTGGGACTGGTCTGGGCAGCCCCGCGTCTGCCTTTCCTCAACCCGATCCGTGCCCATTGGATCCGTCCCACGGGCACCTCCTGGCTGGATTCTGCCTATCGCGGTCTGTGGTCGCTCTACCGGGTGTTGGGACGCCTGGGTAATTTGATTTCCGCTGCGCTCGAAGGCGAGGGCGGCATCATGTGGAGTCTTGTGTTCCTGGCTGTCCTTATTTCCTTTATGTTGCGGGGGACGCCCTGATGGATGCGACGCTGTTCTCCTGGATTGCGGTTGGCGCGCTGCTGCTTGCCTCTCCCTTGTTGATGATCATGCGCGACTGGCGTTGGGTGCTTGGCCTCCTGGCCGTTGTGTATCTGGCTGCCTTCATCCTTGTGTCCCGTCATTGGCCGCTGGGGATGGCCGTGGTCAAACTGGTGACCGGCTGGATGGGCATAGCGGCGCTGGGCATGACGCGTTTGAGCCTGGCCCCGCCCGAAGCGGAAAAGGGCGCCTTCCTGGTGGAGGGGAGCTTTTTCCGCCTGTTTGGAGCGGCCCTGGCCCTGCTGATCGCGGTCAGCGGCGCGGCCGCCATCGAGAAGGCCATCCCCGGCATTGGCCTGCCCGTGATCGTGGGCGGCCTGGCGCTGATCGGCACCGGGCTGTTCCAATTGGGGATGACATTTGATGTTTTGCGTGTAGTCGTAGGCTTGCTGGTGGTTCTCTCCGGCTTCGAAGTGATTTACGCCGTAGTCGAGACCTCCATTCTGGTGGCGGCCCTCCTCTCGGCTGCCAACCTGGGATTGGCGTTGGCGGGCTCCTACCTGTTCCTGCGCTCCAGTCCCGCGGCGGAAGAAGTGGAGGAGTCCCTATGACCGCGCCCGCCATCTGGATCGGATTCCCGCTGGCAGTGGCGGCGCTGGCCCTGCTCATTCCGAACGAGCGCGTCAATGCCGCGCTGGGCGGGGTGGCGGCTGTGCTGTTGAGCGCCATCGCGCTGTTCATCCCCTTTGATTCGGCTTTGCTGATCGGCCCGTTCTCGGTGAAGATCGCCTCCTCGTTCCAGATCCTGGGGCGCAGCCTGGTGCTTGATCCCGCCAATGGCGCGCTGCTGGCCATCCTGTACGGTCTGGCGGCTTTGTGGTTCTTCGGTTCGGAGGCGGCGGGCGTGGCGCGCAGGCTTGTCCCCCTGGGCCTGGGTGTGCTGGCACTGATGGTTGCCTCGATTGCTGTCGAACCGTTTCTGTTTGCGGCCATTTTCATCGAGATCGCCGCCCTGGTGAGCATTCCCCTCATCACCCCGCCCGGACAGGCACCCGGGCGCGGCGTGATGCGTTTCCTGATCTATCAAACGCTGGCCATGCCCTTCATCCTCTTCGCCGGCTGGATGCTGGAGGGCGTCGAATCCAGCCCGGGCGACCTGGCCCTGACCTTGCAGGCGGCCACCATGCTGGGCATGGGTTTTGCCTTCCTGCTGGCGGTTTTCCCGCTCTACAACTGGATGCCCATGCTGGCGGAGGAAGCCTCTCCTTTTGTGGTGGGCTTCCTGTTTTGGTGTCTGCCGACCATTACCATCATCTTTGGGCTGGGCTTTCTTGACCGTTACGCCTGGCTGCGCTCCTCGCCTGTCATGGCCGATACCCTCCAATTGACCGGCGTGTTGATGGTGGTCACGGGCGGAATATGGACGGCCTTCCAGCGTCACCTGGGCCGCATCATGGCGTACGCCGCCGTTGTCGAGACGGGATATATCATCCTGGCGCTGAGCGTCCAGCCGGCCTCCAACGCCATCCAGATCATCTTCCTCAGCCTCATTCCGCGCGGATTGGGGCTGGCCATCTGGGCCTTGTCGTTGACGCTCCTGTCGCGAAAAGCCGACTCGTTGCGCTTCACGTCGGTCCAGGGCCTGGCGCGCGCGCTGCCCCTGGCCTCGTTGGGCGTGGTGCTGGCGAATTTCTCCGCGGCGGGCTTTCCCCTGCTGGCGGGATTTCCCCCCCGCCTGGCGTTGTGGGAGGGGCTGGCGGGCGATTCGGTGCTCACGGCTTTCTGGCTGTCGATCGGCGTGCTGGGCCTGCTGACGGGGGCGGTGCGTTCGATGGCGGTGCTGGTCATGGCGTCCGAATACACCGAATGGGGCTGGGGCGAAACCTGGGTGCAACGGATCATGCTGGGGGTGGGGATCCTCGGTCTGTTCATCCTGGGCGTCTTCCCCCAGGCGGTGCGTCCCCTGTTGGAAGGGCTGCCGCTCATTTTCAACCGCCTCGGGCAATAAACCTGGCGTGCTATAATCCCCGCAAATTTTCGGAGGACGCATGGAATTCGAGCAAATCATCAAACGCCTGGACTGGCTGGAAACCGAACAGCGCAAAACCAAGGCTGACGTTGCAGCCGTCGAGAACAAACTGACAGCCGTCGAAACCTCGGTGGATGCGGTCTCGAAGCAGATCAAGGGTCTCAGCAAGGAAATCGCGGATGTTGCCTTCTCGGCCGCCCGCTTGAATCAGTTTACCGAAATGCTTTCCAAGCAACGGGACGATTTCAGCCGGTCCTTGGAGGAGATGGAAAAGAAGAACCAGCAGCGCGAACGCGACGCCGCCAAGCGTCACGTCGAAGGCCTGGAGCCTTTGCAGGTGGAATTGGAAAGACTGAAGAAATCCGTCATGACCGACGTGGCGGCGGTCAAATCCGAGTTGAAGGTGCGCTTTACCGACCAGATCCGTCTGGCGGATTCGATTGCCGAGGTCAAGCCGCGCATCGACGAGGTCGCCAAGGTTTACGAAGAGGTCAAGGGCGCGCAGCGCATCCTCGACGAGAATCGGCGGCAGGACATCAAACGCGTGGCCGACGTCCAGGGCGAGTTGACTGCCCTGCGCAAACGCATCGACGAGGTACGCGGCAGGACCGATCTGAGCAATGACAGCCTGCGCAATATGGAGAACCGCATCGCGGAACTGCTCTCTTCGGAGAACGAGCGCAAGATCACCCAGATCGCCTTCATCGAACAGCAGTCCCTGGCCCAGATCGAGCGTGACCGTTCGCTCAAGGCCTGGAGCGAAAAACTCGAAGAGTTCAAGACCACTAGTCACACCCTCGATACCCAGCTGGCCTCCATCGACGAGTCCCTGCGCCTGGCCAAGAAGGTGCAGGAAACCTATACCGACCTCAACGTCAAACTCGAACGCCGCATCACCGAAGTCTCCGAGATGCAGCGCCTGGCCGAGGACCGCGTCCGCCAGGAGTGGGTCACCTTCAAGGCCGACGACCAGAAACGCTGGACGGGCTATTCGCTCTCGCAGGAGGAATCCCTGCGCGACCTCAAGAAGGAAATGGAGCGTATTGAGAACCGCGCCACCGCCCTCGACGACGTCATGCAGGTCATCCAGGATCAGATGCAGCAGACCGCGGACGCCACCGAGAAGCAATTGCAGGAGGTGGTCAACGTCTTCCACGAATGGCTGACCTCCTATGAGCGCATCATGGGTCACAGCAAGAAGGCGCCTGCCAGGAAGGGCGCCCGTTCCTAGCGCCCATCGGCGGAGGATGGTATCCCCATGCGTGTGATTGGCACCGCAGGCCACGTGGACCACGGCAAATCCACCCTGATTGCCGCGCTCACGGGCACCCACCCCGACCGCCTTAAGGAGGAGCAGGCCCGTGAGATGACCATTGAGCTTGGCTTCGGCTGGCTGACCCTCCCGAACGGCGAGGAGATCGGCATCGTGGATGTGCCGGGCCATCGTGACTTTATCGGGAACATGCTGGCGGGCGTGGGCGGGATCGACGCCGCCCTACTGGTCATCGCCGCCGATGAAGGCGTCATGCCGCAGACGAAGGAGCACCTTGCCATTCTGGATTTGCTCCAGATCCCCGCGGGGATGATCGTCCTGACCAAAACGGACCTGGCCTCCGACCCCGACTGGCTCGACCTGCTCGAAGTGGATATCCGCGCCGCCGTGCAGGGGACCGTCATGCAGGCCGCGCCGCTTGTGCGTGTCTCCGCCAAAACAGGACTCGGCCTCGATGGCCTGCTCCGCACCCTGACCCAATTGCTCGAAACCAAACCCGCCCGCCTCGACCTGGGCCGCCCGCGCCTGCCCATTGACCGCGTCTTCACCATGAGCGGATTCGGCACGGTCGTCACGGGCACGCTCAGCGATGGGAGCCTGTCCCTCGGCGATGAAGTGCAAATCCTGCCGGGCAGACTCACGGGGCGTGTGCGCGGTCTGCAAACCCACGGTAAAAAAGAGGATCAGGCGGTGCCAGGTTCGCGCACGGCGATCAACATCTCGGGCATCCCCGCGGAAGACGTGCGGCGCGGCGAGGTGGTTGTCCGCCCGGATCAGTACCAGGCCACGCGGCGACTCGACGCGCGCTTCCGCCTGTTGAAGGATGCCTCGTCCGCGCTCAAACATGGCAGCGAGGTTAAGTTCTTTGTCGGCGCCAGTGAGACGCTGGCCATGCTGCGCCTGCTCGGTACGGAGGAACTCCTGCCCGGTGACGAAGGCTGGATCCAGTTCGAACTGCGCGATCCGGTGGTGGCCGTGCGCGGCGACCGTTACATCCTACGCCGTCCCTCGCCTGGCGAAACCCTGGGCGGCGGCGTGATCGTCGACCACCAGCCCAAAGGCCGCCACAAGCGCATGGACGGAGATGTGCTCAAGTCGCTCGAGTCCCTCTCGCAGGGCTCGCCCGCGGATGTTTTGTTCGAAGCCGCGCTGGCGCTCCAGGCCGACTCGCTGAAGGCGATGGTCGCCCGTTCGCGCTTGGAGCCTGCCCCCGCCAGTGAGGCGCTGACCGAATTGCTGGAGAGCCGCAAGCTAATCCTGCTTGATGAGGGCGCGCCATCCATCACGTCTGATTTGCTCGCCCTGGCCCTGCCGCACTGGAACGTCCTGCGCGACAAGACCCTGCAGCTCGTTGCAGCCCATCATCAGAATTTTCCCTTGCGCCGCGGCATCCCCCGCGAGGAATTGAAGTCCAAACTCAAACTCCAGCCGCGCGTTTTCAATGCGGTTCTTGCGGTCTTCACTCAACGAAATCTATTAATCGAAAATCGCAAATCAAAAATCGAAAATTTGATCGCCCTGCCTGCGCACGAGGTTCGATTCGATGAGGGACAAAAAGTCAAAGTCGGCACCTTGCTGCGGAAATTCGAAGCCAATCCGTACGCGCCGCCCTCCGTCAAGGAATGTCAGGCCGAGACGGGTGAGGAACTCCTCAACGCGCTGCTCGACTTGGGCCAGTTGATGGCCGTCTCGCAGGAGGTCATCTTCCGCAGGGAGGAGTATGACGCGATGACGGCGAAGATCAAGGCGACGCTCGCGCAAAACGGACAGATCTCCCTGGCCGAAGTCCGCGACCTGTTCAACACCAGCCGCAAATATGCCCAGGCCCTGCTCGAACATCTGGACGTCATCGGTGTGACCATGCGTGCTGGCGATTTTAGGAAGTTGAGAAAGGGGTAGCCATGCTCACGATCACACCCAACAGAAACCGTCTCCTGGCGAATGGGATTCTCAGTTTGTTACTTTATGTTTTGCTGCTTTGTGCGTATTACATCACCACCGAGCGTTTTACTGTTTCCAGATTGCTCGGGCTTGGCATGGGTGTGGTTGTTCTCCTCTTATGGAAAATTTGGAGGATCCCAGTGGACATGCGCCACTATAGGCTTGTTCTTGGCCCAAACGGCATTGAAGGCCCCGCCGATGGATTTTCCAGAAAAAGACAAATCATTCGCTATGACAAAATAACCAGGGTGGCGGTAGGAAAATCCAGGTTGCTTGCGGCGCCCTGCATTAAGAGTGAAAGAAAAGATGTTGGCATCATGATCCATTATTCCATCAGCGATGAGGATTACAATCGTATTCTCGAAAAATTGAAAGAAGTTGGCGTTGCTATCCAGCCTACATTGCAGTTCCGATGATTCGCCGACTCGTTGAACCGTATGAATCGAGGACCCCATGTGTGGACGTTTTACCTTAACTGTTGACCCCGCCGAACTCCAGGACGCCTTTACCGATTTTACCTTTCCCGTTCAGTTCGTGCCGCGCTTTAACATTGCGCCGACCCAGCCCATCCTGGCCATCCCCAATGATGCAAAGAACACAGCCGACTTCTTCGTGTGGGGCCTGATCCCCTCCTGGGCCAAGGACCCGAGCATTGGCCAGCGCCTGATCAATGCGCGTGCCGAGACTCTGGGCGAAAAGCCATCCTTCCGCGGAGGGTTCAAATACAAACGCTGCCTGATTCTGGCCGATGGTTTCTACGAGTGGCAGGCCCAAATCGGCGCGAAGACCAAGATTCCGCACTATATCCACCTCAAAGATCGCCAGCCCTTTGCCTTTGCAGGCCTGTGGGATGAATGGCATGCGCCTGACGGCGGCTCGCTCCGCTCGGCGACCATCATCACCACCGAGCCGAACGAGCTGATGATGAAATTACACAACCGCATGCCCGTCATCCTCGACCCCGCGGATTATGCCGAATGGCTCGACCCCGCGCCGCGCACGCCCGACAGCCTGGCTGCGCTGCTCAAGCCCTTCCCCGCGGACCAAATGGCCGCCTATCCTGTCTCGACCCTGGTCAATGCCCCCGCCAATGACCGACCCGAGTTGGTTGTACCCGTTTAACATTGACAACATCCATACGCGACACGTAGCACGAACTACGGTCTCCGCGCCAGGGAAACCGTAGTTCGTGACGTTTTTTTCTCATGAAAATATTCCTCAACTCCCGTTTTCCCGCTCTTGCCTCGCGGGATTTCGTATTATTCATCATCGGACAATTCATCTCCGTCATTGGCACGTGGATGCAGAGCACGGCCCAGCCCTACCTGGCCTATCGCATCTCGGGCCGTCCCTTTGACCTGGGGATGATCGGCGCCGCCCTGACCCTGCCCACCTTCCTGCTGGCCCTGCCTGCGGGCGTGCTGGTCGAGCGCTGGGACAAACGCAGAACGGTCATCATCCTGCAATCTGTCATGGCGGCCCTGTCCATCGTCCTGGCTGTGTTGACCTTCAGCGGGCAGATTCAGATCTGGCACATCACCCTGGTTGCCTTTCTCTTTGGAACGGCCAGCGCCGTGGAGATCACCGCCCGTCAGGCCATGCTGATCGAACTGGTGGGACGCGAGGCCCTGCCCAGCGCCATCGCCTTGCAGACGACCGCCTTCAATCTGGGACGCGTCCTCGGTCCGACCCTGGCGGCGCCGTTCATGGCAGCTGGCAGTGAAGGCTACGCCTTCCTCCTCAACGGCTTTAGCTTCCTGTTCGTGATCGTTGGTTTGTTGTTTGCGCGGACGCATTTTTCCGTTCAGCGCGAAACGCCCGCCAAACGGAATTTACCGCAGGAATTTCTGGAGGGGATGGGGTACATCCGACGCAACCGGGTGGTGGCTTCCATCATCGTGATGTCCGGGCTGCTGGGCTTTTTCGGCCTGCCCCTGCTTCAACAATTACCGGCCCTGGGGCGGGATGTGTTGCAGACGCTCCTGGATACCGAGCAACTTGTCGCCCTGCGTACCAGTCAGTTGTATATCGCCCAGGGCGTTGGTGCCCTGGCGGCAGCCCTGCTGGCGACCCTCTTCAGCAACTTGCGTCACAAGGGCCTGGTGCTCACGCTGGGGCAGGCGGCGTTCATTTTCGCGTTGATCCCGCTGGGACGGGTCACTTATCTGCCGCTGGCATTGCTCCTGCTGTCCATTGTCGGTTGGGGCTCGGTGACGCAACTGGTGACGATGAACACCCTGATCCAGTTGCGGGTGCCCAACGGTCTGCGCGGCCGGGTGTTCAGTGTCTACCTGTGGGCTTTGCAGGGCGTGGCTCCCTTTGGCAGTATCCTGGTGGGATGGTGGGTGCAGCGATGGGGTCTCTCCATCTCCATGCTGGTGAGCGGGATGCTCCTGCTCGTGATCTACGCCGCCATTCATCTTGGCAACCCCGACCTGCGCGCCGCCGAGGGTTAATTCTGGATGAGTGTTTCGCTTGACGGAGACGAAACCGCCCTGTTATGATATTTCGTGGAGAAACAAAACGAGCATGGAAAACAAGAACTTCCCCGAGCCCGGGTCGGGGGATGAAAACAAGAAAAGGGAGCGGACGCCTGGCCTGTTCTCCCGCTGGACGAGCGCCCTGCTTCAGATGGGATTGGGCGAATCTCTGTTGCGCGCCAGCACGAATATTTTTTCGGTCATCGCCATCCTGGTGGTGATCTGGCTTGTGCAGGCCTTTTACCGTCAGGGGGCGTTCGACTCGGGGGCTGCGGCAGCCCAGGCCGCAGGTCCGACCGAGGAGGCGCTGGCGGCCACCCCTGTTCCTCCGCCCGCCGACCCAGCCGCGCTGGGAATTTCCCGTCTGGCGCAGGTGCATACCATCATCCCCAGCCGTCCGCGCCAGGAGATCGAGCGTTACACCGTGCAGGAAGGCGATACCGTGTTTGGCATCGCCGAGAAATATGGCCTGCAGCCGCAGACGATCCTGTGGGGCAACTACGGCACCCTGCTCGATGATCCGCACAACCTGAAGGCCGGGCAGAGTCTGATCATCCTGCCCATCGACGGCACGTATTACGAATGGCAGAGCGGCGACGGCCTGAACGGTGTGGCCAAGTTCTTTGGGGTGAATCCCGAGGATATTATCAACTATGGCGGCAACGGCCTGGACGCAGCCACCGTTGGCGATTTTGCCGCGCCCAATATTGCGCCTGGTTCGTACCTGATCATCCCGGGCGGCAAACGGGAATTCGTTTCCTGGAGCGCGCCGTTGGGCATCACCCGCGACAATCCCGCGTATGCGCGTGTGCTGGGACCTGGCGCCTGCGATCCTGTTTCGGGCGGGGCGGTCGGGTTCGGCTATTTTGTCTGGCCGACCAACAAGCACTACCTCTCGGGCTTCGACTATTCGCCCAAGTCCAATCACTGGGGCATCGACATTGCGGGCGGCACGGGCGAGGGCGTGTACGCCGCGGATGCGGGCGTGGTGGTGTACGCAGGCTGGAACAATTATGGCTATGGCAACATGGTCATCGTCGACCACGGCAATGGTTTCCAAAGTCTTTATGCCCACCTGAATGACATCTATCGCTTCTGCGGACAAAGCGTGGGACAGGGCGAGGGTATCGGCGCCGTGGGCAGCACGGGCAACTCGAGCGGCTCCCACCTTCACTTCGAGATCATGACCACGACCTACAAGGTGAATCCCTGGGATTATCTCCCGCCCCCGTAGGAATTCCTTGATAAAATCAACGGCGCGGATTCCCGCGCCGTTTTTGTTTATGAAAACTTCCGACTTCGATTATCACCTGCCTGAAACCTCCATCGCGCAAACTCCCGTCGAGCCGCGTGATTCGTCGCGCCTGCTGGTATTGAATCGCCAGACGGGCGAGCTGGAACAGCGCATCTTTCGGGATGTGGTGGAATACCTGCGCCCGGGCGACCTGCTCGTGCTCAACCAGACGCGCGTCATCCCTGCGCGCATTTTTGCCCGCAAGGAAACGGGCGGACGGGTGGAACTTCTGCTCCTGCGCCGCCGCGACGAATTGACCTGGGAGGCGCTGGTCGGGGGCAAGGGCCTGCGGGTCGGCAAACGCGTCAGAGTCGAGGATGGACCCGAGGCGGAGATTCTCGAACTGCTCAACGGCTCGGAACGGTTGATCCGCTTCACGGAGCCCATCGAACCGTATTTTCCCAAGGTGGGCAACGTCCCGCTGCCGCCCTACATCCACGAGAAATTATCCGACCCCGAACGCTACCAGACCGTCTACGCGCGCGAACCAGGTTCGGCCGCTGCGCCGACGGCGGGGCTGCACTTCACACCGCGCCTGTTGGACGAGGTCAGGGCGCGGGGCGTGGAGGTTGCCTATGTCACATTGCACGTGGGGTTGGATACGTTTGCGCCCGTCACCGAGGATGATCCCGTGGAGCATAAGATTCATACCGAGTGGTGCGAGCTCCCGCAGGAGACGGCCGACGTCATCAACCAGACCCGCGCCGCGGGCGGGCGGGTGATCGCGGTGGGCACCACCTCGGTGCGCACCCTTGAATCAGTAAATGTAGGGCAAAATGCCATTTTGCCCTACATCGGTTCCACATCGATTTTTATTTTGCCTGGCTATCAGTTCAAGGTCGTGGATGCGATGATCACCAACTTCCACCTGCCCAAGTCCACGCTGATCATGCTGGTCAGCGCCTTCGCCGGGCGGGAGCGGATCCTGTCGGCGTACGGGACGGCCATTACTTGTGGTTTTCGCTTTTACTCGTTTGGCGACGCGATGTTGATTTTGTAGTTGGCTTGCGGCGGCTGGTCTTTTGCGGGTGCGAAGCAACGACAGACTGCGCGCGGTCGACCGAATCGTTCAACAGCAGCGTGCCAAGTTTTTCGCCGTACTTCATCAACTCGGGGATGGCCTCGGGCTGGTCGAGCGCGATGGGCGTCTCCAGGTCCACCTGAAAGCGGCGGAAATCCAATTTCTTGAAGAAGGTATCGACCAGGTGTACCTGCTGGTCGTCGGCGGAATGGGAGAAGGCATCCAGCAGATGACTGATCCACTGAATGGGCAGGAATTTGTTGGCCTGTCCGTGCTTGATCTCGTCGGGCGTCCGTCCCGTGCCGAGGCTGATCAGGGTGGTTTCCTCCAGTTTCCATTTCAGGCAGTATTGAATTTCATAGGCGGCCAGGTAGCATGGATTGTTATACGAGCCCACACCGCCGTCGATGAAGTGATCGCCCACCATGGGGAAGTAGGTCGGCGCGGCGGCCGAGGCCAGAACCGCCTGTACCAGCGGCCATTCAACGTATTCCTCCTTCCACGGCTTGAGGAAGCGGGTGCGATTCTCGGTCACGTCAAAGGTGGTGATCACCAGGTCGGTGGGCGGCGTGGCCTTCCAGAGGTCACCCAGGTTGCCGCCCCCCAGATTCTTGCGCAGGGCCGCCTCCAGCGGTTCGCGCGGGTAGCGATAATTGAACGCAAACCACAGGCGCGAGCGCAGGGTCTTCCTGAAGACTTCATTGCCCAGGTCGACATACAGATCGTACATCTGTTCGGCGCGCAGTCCGTGCGCGATGCCCGCCGCCAGGATGGAACCCGTCGAGGTGCCGGCTGCCAATCGGAAAAGATCATGGCAACTCTGACCGAGCGCCTCCTCCAGCATCATCAAGGCCCGCGCGGGAATCACACCGCGGATGCCGCCCCCGTCAATCGCGATGGCCACATTTTTTCTAAAGGGTTTCATCACAGCCTCCTTGTTACAAACAGTGTAGCCAGATTTGAACGAAAAGCAAGGGGCAGGTAGAATAAGCTTATGGACCTGAAAACTGTCAACGCCGAGATCATTGCCTGTCGAAAATGTCCGCGCCTGGTGGAATGGCGCGAGGAAGTGGCGCGCGTCAAACGCAAGGCGTATCGCGACCAGGAATATTGGGGCAAACCCGTGCCTGGATTTGGCGACCCGCGCGCGCGTGTGTTCGTGGTGGGACTCGCTCCCGGCGCGCACGGCTCCAACCGCACAGGCCGGCAATTCACGGGCGACGCCTCGGGGGATTTCCTCTACCCTGCCCTGTTCCGCGCGGGATTTGCCAGCCAGCCCACATCCACCTCTCGCGACGATGGCTTGCTCCTGTCCGACCTGTACATCGCCGCCTCGGGCCGCTGCGCCCCACCCGACAACAAGCCGACGCCCGCGGAACTGGCGAATTGTCAGCCCTACCTCGAACGCGAGCTGCAAATCCTGCAACCCAAAGTGATCGTCGCTCTCGGTCGGATAGCATTTGAGAGGGTGCTGCGGATATATTCCGCGCGCAATGCGGCCTGGAAGTTTGCCCACGCTGCGACCTTCCGCCTGGATGCAGGTCCCTGGCTGATCTGCTCCTACCATCCCAGCCAGCAAAACACCTTGACGGGCAAGTTGACTGTCGACATGTTCGATGCGGTCTGGACGAAAGTCAGGGACTTGCTGGAACCCTCATCGTAATGCAACAGGTCAGGCGGATTACAACTCCGCCTGGAGCAATTTTTAACTCATTTTGCTCCCGCTGGATTTTTAATCCAGCGGCTGACAGGTTAACCTACAATGAAACGTTGGCAAAAGAATCTCCTCATCATCTTTCTCGTCCTGCTCCTTGTCCTGGGGGTAGGCCCGTTTTTGATACCCGTCCCGCCGCTGGAAGGCCTGAAGACAGTCGCAGAACTGACCGACCCCGACAGCAAATTCGTGGAGGTCAACGGCCTGACCGTCCACTACAAGGAAATGGGACAGGGCAGCCCCACCTTCATCCTCCTGCATGGATTTGGCGCCAGCACCTTCTCGTGGCGCGAAGTCATGAAGCCGCTTTCCCAATATGGGCGCGTCATCGCTTATGACCGCCCCGCCTTTGGCCTGACCGAGCGTCCCATGCCTGGCGAGTGGAGCGGGGAGAGTCCCTACAGCCCCGAAGCGCAAACTAAACTGGTCATTGGCCTGATGGATGCGCTCGGCGTGGAACGCGCGATCCTGGTGGGCAACTCGGCGGGCGGGACGATTTCCGTCCAAGTGGCGCTGAGCTATCCACAACGGGTGCAGGCCCTCGTCCTGGTGGACGCGGCCATTTACGCGGGAGGCGGCTCGCCCGCGTGGATCCGTCCCCTGCTGGACACGCCCCAAATGCGCCACGTCGGCCCGTTGATTGCGCGTCAACTCCAGGCCCAGGGACGCGCCTTTATCGAGACCGCCTGGCACGATCCCACACGCATCCCAGCCGAGGTGTTTGCCGGCTATGAGAAGCCGTTGCAGGTGGAAAACTGGGACCGCGCCTTGTGGGAGTTGACGGCTGCTAGTCATGCCTCGGCCCTGGAGGATCGTCTGGCGGGGCTGGCCGTACCCGTGCTCGTGCTGACCGGGGACGACGACCGCATCGTTCCCACCGAGCAAAGCCTGCGCCTGGCGGAGGAAATTCCCTCCGCCGAACTGGTCGTTCTGGCGCAATGCGGCCACCTGCCACAGGAGGAGTGCCCAAATCTTTTCATGGATGCACTGATCGCCTTCTATAAGAATCAATACAGATGAACCCAACCATGCTGATTACCCCCGGGGAGCTTGCTCCCGATTTCGAACTGCTCGATACGCGCGGCCAGCCCGTGCGCCTTTCGAGTTTCCACGGCTCCAAGCCGATTGTGCTGGCTTTCCTGCGCGGCTTCATGTGACCGTACTGCCGCGCGCAGTTGGCGCGCATGCGCGACGATTATCCCGCCTTCACTGAACGCGGTGCGGAGATTCTGTCTGTCGGTCCCGACAAACCCGAACAATTCATCCGTTATTGGGGCAATGAAAACATCCCCTACGCTGGCCTGCCTGATCCAGACCACACGGTGGCGCGCAGGTATCGGCAGGAAGTCAACATCTTCAAACTGGGGCGCATGCCGCTGGTATGCGTGGTGGATAAAAACGGCCGCATCCGGTACGCGCATTACGGCACGTCGATGGCCGATATTCCCCCGAATGAAAAGCTCCTCGCGGTCATCGATGAATTGAACCTCGAATCGTGACCGTTCCACGCGGCGGGGCGCGAGCCACATCGTAATAGTCGCTTCGAACAGGTCATCAAAGAAAACATGACACATCATACTTTAGGTCGTATTGCATTCCTTGGTTCGGGCGAGACTTCGCTGGCGGGTGGGCGCATCTTCGAGGCGGTCGCCCGCAATCACTCCCGCCCTCTGCGGATCGCCATCCTCGAAACCACGGCAGGTTTCGAGTTGAACTCGGCCCAGGTGGCCGGGCGCGTGGCGGATTTCCTCAAGACCCGCCTGCAAAATTACGCTCCCATCGTGAACGTGATTCCCGCCCGAAAACTTGGCACGGAATTCAGCCCCGATAACCCCGACATCCTGACCCCCATGCTGTACGCGGACATCCTCTTCATGGGACCTGGCAGCCCGACCTATGCCGCCCGCCAGTTGCAGGGGACGCTCGCCTGGGACATCCTGCGCGCGCGGCATCGACTCGGCGCCACCCTCGTGTTTGCCTCCGCTGCGACGATTGCCGTGGGCGCCCATGCGCTGCCCGTGTACGAGATCTACAAGGTCGGTGAGGATGTGCATACCAAGCCCGGCCTGGACCTGTTCGCCGATTACGGTGTGCATCTGTCCTTCATCCCGCACTGGAACAACGCTGACGGCGGCCTGGATCTTGATACCAGCCGCTGTTTCGTTGGCATGGAGCGCTTCGCGAAGTGGTGTGACCTCCTGCCGCCCGGGCACGTCACGCTTGGCCTGGACGAACACACGGGTGTCATCTTCGACTTCGAGACCGACACCTGCGAAGTGAGCGGCGTGAGCACGGTGTCCCTGGTGCGCGTATGCAATCCAGAAATCTTCCCGTCGGGCGCGAAAATTCCACTGGTCGGGATCGGCGATTTCCGTATGCCGTCGGAATTGAGCGCAGGCATTTCCCCGCAAGCCTGGCAAATGGTTACGGATGCGCCTCCGCTCGAAGGGGCGGGTCCGCCCGAGGCGGTGCTTGAGCTCCTCGCCCGCCGCGCCGCCGCCCGCGCCGCAAAGGACTTCACCGCATCCGACGTGCTGCGTGACCAAATCGCCGCGCTGGGCTGGCAGGTGCAGGATGGGCGGGACGGGCAGAAACTGGTCAGGATATAAGACACAGCGGAGGACAGGTTCCCTCCGCTGATTTTTTTCGGCTCCTGCCGCAATTTGTGACCGCGGGTAATATAGGATAAAATACCTGCGTTGGATTTCACAAGGAGCTATCCCATGCGCGCAGTAGACATCATCATCAAAAAACGCGAGAGAGACGAGTTGACCCGCGAAGAGATCGATTTCTTCGTGCGGGATTTCACGGCAGGCGCCATCCCCGATTACCAGGTTTCCTCATGGGCCATGGCGGTCCTGCTCAATGGCATGACCGACCGTGAGACCAAGGATTTGACCATGGCCATGGCGCACAGCGGCGATGTCCTCGACTTCTCCCACCTGGTGGACATTGTCGTGGATAAACATTCGACGGGCGGCGTGGGCGACAAGACCTCGCTATTTGTGTTACCCACGGTGGCCGCCTGCGGGCTGCCCGTTGGCAAGATGTCCGGGCGCGGACTGGGCTTCACGGGTGGCACGCTGGATAAACTCGAATCGATCCCCGGCTACCGTGTGAATCTTTCGATGCAGGAATTCGAAAAACAATTGAAGGAAATCGGTATCGTGTTGACCGGCCAATCTGCGGAACTGGCCCCTGCCGACGCAAAGTTGTATGCCCTGCGCGATGTGACGGGCACCGTGCCTTCCATTCCATTGATTGCCTCCTCGATCATGTGCAAGAAGATCGCGGGCGGCGCACATGCCATGGTGCTGGATGTCAAGACCGGCACGGGCGCCTTCATGCAGACCCTGGAGGATGCGCGCAAGCTGGCCCAGGCCATGTCCGCCATTGGCAAACTGGCGGGCCGCGAGGTGCGCACGGTCATCTCCGATATGAACCAGCCGCTCGGTGAGGCGGTGGGCAATGTGCTGGAAGTGCGCGAGGCTCTGGATGCCCTGCGCGGCGGCGGCCCGGCCGACTTCCGCGAGCATGGCCTGCATATGAGCGCCGAGATGCTCGTGCTCGGCAAAAAGGCCGCGGACTTCGCTGAAGGCCGCTCCATGGCAGAGAAGGCCATTGCCGATGGCAGCGCCTTCGACAAATTCCGTCAACTCGTCCGCGCCCAAGGTGGGGACGTGTCCTATGTGGATGATCCCGACAAAATGGCGAAGGCCTCCATGGTGGAAGTGGTCCCCGCTACAAAGAGCGGCTGGATCCAACAAGTGCATGCGGGCGAAGTGGGTGAGGCGGCCGTTTCGCTGGGGGCGGGGCGCGCGAAGAAAGGCGACCCCGTCGATCACGCGGTCGGGTTCATCATTCATCGCAAGGTCGGCGATCGCATCGAAGCGGGACAGCCGCTTTTCACGATCCACGCCAATAACGCGGCGGTCAAGCCCGAGGTCCAGGCGCGGGTGGCGGCGGCGCACGTCATCAGTGATGAGCCTGTCCCTCCATTGCCCCTGTTCTACGAATGAGATCGATATTCCCGCGTCGAACCGCGGGAATTTGCTTGAAATATGACCTTTGGTCTTGCATAATTATTAAGAATCGGGCATACTTGCCCCAGGAGCGCATCGATGGCTAAAGTATCCCTGCGAATTTATAACCGCGATATTGAAAGCCTCATTGACCAGGGACACCTGGATGAGGCCATTGCGCATTGCCGTCATATCCTTCGCACCTTCCCAAAGCATCTCGAGACGTATCGTCTGCTGGGCAAGGCCTACCTGGAAGCGAAGCGGTACGACGAAGCCGTGGAAATCTTCTCACGCACCTTGATGGCGGTCCCCGATGATTTCGTGGCCCATGTGGGCATGAGCATCATCCGTGACGACCAGGGGAAACTTGATGATGCCATCTGGCACATGGAGCGCGCCTTCGAGTGCCAGCCTTCGAACTCGGCCATTCAGGGTGAATTGCGCCGCCTGTTCGGCCGCCGCGATGGCGTGGAGCCGCCCAAGATCCGCATGACGCGCGGCGCGCTTTCGCACATGTACGTGCAGGGCGAGTTGTATCCGCAGGCCATCTCTGAGATCAAGGCCGTGCTTGGGCAGGATGCCAACCGCGACGATATGAAAACGCTCCTGGCGCGCGCTTATTTCCACGCGGGCCAGAAGGCCGATGCCTCCGATATCTGCCAGCAACTTTTAAAGAAATACCCCTACTCCCTCGATGCCAACCGCGTCATGGTGGAACTCCTGCAAACCTCCGAAAGTGTTGAGACCACACAGGTCTACCGCCACCGCGTCAACGAACTCGATCCCTACGCCACCTTTGCCCAGGGATCCGTTTTCCGCTCCAACGAAGTCTCCGATGCGGCCATCAGCCTCGAACGCCACCAGTACACGGGCCAGGCGGTGGAGGATCACGCTGCCTGGAGCGCGGCGGGAATCGGCATGGGCGGCCAAGCTGCACCCCAGGCCGAGCCCGAGTGGTTGAATCGAAATTACTCGACCCCCACGCCCACCCCTGCTCCCGCGCCTGCCGCGGGTACGCCCTCCATCGAGACCTCTCCTGCTGCTCCCGCCAGGGAAGAGGACATCCCCGACTTTATGCGCGAGGCTGGTTGGAAGAAAACCGACGGCGCAACCGAACAACCTGTTTCTTTCGAAGATTCCGCCGGCGCTGATGAGCTGGCTCCCGCCGACATGCCCGATTGGCTAAAGGCCATGGCCCCTGAAGACGAAGCCAAGCCTGAGATACCGGCCCAAGCCGATGATGAAAACCTGCCCGAGTGGCTGAGCGGCTTGGGATTGGGTGAAGCGGTTGCTGCCGAGGCGGCCCCTGCGGCCCCACCGATGCCCCTGCCCAGTCAGGAAATGGAACCCGCTTCCTCCTCCGACGTCCCCGATTGGTTGAAGGATTTTGGAGAGACGAGCGCCGTCAAGGTGCCTGCCGTTTCCGCCGATGCGGACCTGCCCAGTTGGCTGCTGCCCGAAGACGAAGAACCGCAATCCGCCCCGCTCCCGCAGCCGGGTGAATTTTCCACTCCCACCCGCCCGATCGCTGCGACGGCCGCTGTCGAAACTCTGGGTACCTCCGCGCAGGAACAGGATGACGCGATTGCCTGGCTGGAAAGCCTGGCTACCAAACACGGCGCAAAACCCGAGGAACTGGTCACCGACCCGAACGCCCGCAGCGAAACTCCGCCCGATTGGGTCACGCAGGTCATGGGAACCCCTGATGAAACGTCTGCTCCCCTGCCCCTCGTTGAGATGCCTGTTGCCCCTGTGGCCCCTGTGGCAGCGGCTGCGACCCTCGGCGCCTCCGGTCAGGAACAGGAGGATGCGATTGCCTGGCTGGAAAGCCTGGCCTCCAAGCACGGTGCGAAACCCGAGGAACTGGTCACCGACCCGAACGCCCGCAGCGAGACCCCGCCCGATTGGGTGACACAGTCGATGAGTCTGTCCGAACCTGAAACTCCTGCTCCGACCTTCGCCGCCGAGGAGCCTGCCGCTCCCGTCGCTGCGGCCGAGTCCCTGGGCGCCTCCGCGCAGGAACAGGAAGATGCGATTGCCTGGCTGGAAAGCCTGGCCTCCAAGCACGGCGCGAAACCCGAGGAACTGGTCACCGACCCGAACGCCCGCAGCGAAACTCCGCCCGATTGGGTGACGCAGTCGATGAGCCTGTCCGAACCTGAAACGCCCGCCCCGACCCCTGTCGCCGAGGAGCCTGTTGCTCCCGTCGCTGCGGCTGAGGCTCTGGGTACCTCCGCGCAGGAACAGGAGGATGCAATCGCCTGGCTGGAGAGTCTGGCCACCAAGCACGGCGCGAAGCCCGAGGAATTGGTCACCGATCCGAATGCCCGCAGTGAAACCCCGCCCGAGTGGGTGACGCAGGCGATGAACGAACAGCAACCCGCCCCGACATCCATGCCTGAGCCTGCCGGCTTCAACCAGGATGAAACGGGTATCTGGCTGCGGGATTTGGCCGAACCTGCCCCTGCGGGCGAAGATTTGTTCGAAACCGAGCCTGCCTTCACCGATTCCGCCGCGCAGGTTTCCGACTGGTTGAACGCGTTGGATACTGCCGAAATCAGCGAAGCCAGCCCTGCGCCTGTTTCGCAGGAGGAACCCGCCGTCGACGCCTCCCTGCCCGAGTGGCTCAAGGGCCTCGACAAGGAAGGGGCGCCAGCCGCGCGAGTCGACACCGACGAGCTGCCCGATTGGCTGCGGGAACCCGAGCCTCCCGCCCAGCCCGAACCGACCATGCCGACCGACTGGCATCCCGTGGAGGCCGAATCTTCAGGCATTCGCTTCAGCCCCGAACCCGAATTCGAGCAAAAGCAGGAGCTCATCTTTAGCCCGCCGCTCGAACCCGAGCCGCTGGTGGAAACCGCTCCGCAGCCTGCTCCCGAGCCGGAACCCGAACCTGTGAAATATGAGCCTGCGCCCGAGCCCAAACCCGAGCCCGAGTTCAAGCCGGCCGAGATCGACTTCAGGCCCGAGCCGCCCAGCCCCGCGCTCCAACGGCCTCCCGCGCCGAAGAAAGCCCCGGTGCGCAAGATCGCTCCCGCAGAGCGCCAGCCTGCCCGCCGTTATACGGGTATGCTGCCCCCGCTCGCGGATCCCGCCCTGTCCACGGCGCAGGCGGAAATGAATCGCGGCGACATCCCGGCTGCCTTGGAGCATTACGGCAAGCTCATCCGAAAGGGCAAGCTGCTGGAGGAGATCATCCGCGACCTGCGTGAGGCGCTGTATCGCTATCCCGTCGAGGTATCCATCTGGCAGACTCTGGGCGACGCCTACATGCGCGAGAATCGCCTGCAGGAGGCCTTGGACTCCTACACCAAGGCGGAAGAATTACTACGGTAAACCCGTAGGGCGACCTGAACAGTCGCCCTACGATTTTGAATCTTCGGAGGATTTTGTGGAACGAACGTTTGTTATGGTTAAACCGGATGGTGTCCAGCGCGGCCTGATCGGTGAAGTGATTGCCCGCCTGGAACGCCGCGGCCTGCGCCTGGTGGCCGCCAAGTTCATCCAGGTCAGCAAGGAACTGGCTGAGACGCACTATGCCGTTCATAAGGGCAAGGGCTTTTATGATGGCCTGATCGCCTACATCACGTCCGCGCCGGTGATGGCGATGGTTTGGGAAGGTCCCAACGCGGTGGCGGCTGTCCGCCAGACAATGGGCTCCACCCGCCCCACCGAGGCGGCCCCCGGCACCCTGCGTCACGACTTTGCCCTGGAAGTGGGCCGCAACCTGACCCACGCTTCGGACTCGGTCGAAAATGGCGCCGGCGAAGTGGCTCTGTGGTTCAAGCTCGCTGAACTCGTGGAGTGGTCTCGCGAAAACGACATGTGGATCTTCGAAAAATAATCCACCAGGAATCAACTCGGGCGGCAGGACTCTCCTGCCGCCCGAGTTTTTATTTCATGAAACCTCCTTTCCCCGCAGGCGGAATTGTCGCAGGTCAAGCTGGGAGCCACATCGACGGAAAGCGCGTGTCGGTGGAAGTGGCTCCAGGCGACAGGAGGGTGAGGGGTGAGGTGCTTGCGGGAAATCATGCTGATGTCCTTGTGGGCGATGTACAAGGCAGATTGTAGCGATCCCGTGTAACCGCGCTGTCACGCGATTGTGTTTTTCCTATGGAAATTACCGCCCGTAATAAAAAACGCCCGGGGAGATCCCGGGCGCTGCTTCCATTGGAATATTGTCTTATTGCAGGCGCAGCAAGACTTTCCCTTCCCCCCACAATTCCTCCAGCGAATAGTAGCCGCGCTGATCGGGGGAGAAGAGGTGGACGACCACATCGCCGAAATCAACGATCTGCCAGCCGTCGCTGGCCATGCCTTCCTTTCTGCCTTTCCTGCGATGCTTCTTATGGATGTCTTCGATTACCGCATCGGCAAGCGCGTTGAGCATGCGGTCGCTGGTGCCGGTACAGATCACGAAATAATCGGTAAAGACGACCACTTCCTTTAGGTCGAGAAGTACGATATCCTCGCCCTTTTTGTCTTCCAGGGCGTTGACGATTTCACGGGCAAGTTCAAGTGTGTTCAGGTTTCACCTCATTGGGTCATTTGGATGCGAAGGGCGCGGAAAACAGGCGGGTGTACACCGAGCCTGTGGGTTTCAAATCGCTTTTCATCAAGTGGATGGAAGTTACTTCCACCGTGCCGAGTTGGCCGACGTTGGCGGCCTCCAGGGCGGTGCGGATGCGCTGCAAGTCCGTCGGGGTGACCGATTGTTTCACGCGGCCGAGGGTCAGGTGCGGGGAAAACGGCCGCTCCTCGGGAGGATAGCCCAGGCGCGCGGTGGCCGCCTCCAGGCTGCGGTAAACAGCAGGGAGCGTTTCGGGGGCGCGGATTCCGATCCAGATCACGCGGGGCCGGGTGGGGTTCGGGAAGGCCCCAAGTCCGCCGAGCTGCATGGAAAAGCCCGGGTGTTGGCCCGCTTCACGCGAAAGCATCTGGGTCAGGAATTGCACGTTCGTGGAGGAAACGTCGCCAAGGAATTTGAGCGTCAGGTGCAGGTTGCCCGCTGTCACCCAGCGCACCAGGGACGAATCGGCCGACTTTCGCAGTCCAGCCGTTTGCTGTTGGATTGCTTGCTGTATCGAGGCGGGGATTTCCAGCGCAATGAATGCGCGCAGGAGTGTCATACGTGCGGCTTGACGCCCTCTAACAAAACCTTGTCCACGGCCTGTTTGAGATCGAGGTACCCAACGGGTTTGGTCAGGTAGAGCGATGCGCCTGCATCGAGGCCGGTCTTGACATCCGTGGGCATGCTCTTGGCCGAGACAACGATGACGGGGATGCGGGCCAGGTCGGGCTGGCGGCGCATGTAACGCAGCACCTCCAGGCCGGAGATATCGGGCATCATCACATCCAAAATAATGACATCGGGTTTTTCGTGTGAGATGGCGGGGATGGCGGGGCCGCTGCTGTAGTACTTCAGCACGCGAAAACCGCTGACACGCATCATCTCCGCAAACATCTCGGCGGCTTCAGCTTCATCTTCGACGATCATGACGGTCTTTTGCACCATGGGTGCAAAAATAGCATAAGACAGGCGAAATTGCAAGGGGCGCGAAGGAACTGTTCCCGCCCGGCTGGGATGTAAGAAATGGAAAATGTCCTCCGTCAATGGAGTGACCCTGGATTGGAGGTGTCATGAGCGGATTGGCTGAGTATCGAAAAGAGAAGGATGATTTCTTTGCAAACCACGCGCAAAGCCCGTTGACGCGGGAGCAGCGCAAGGCTTTTCAAGGCCTGCATTATTTTCCCGAGAACGAGGCGCTGAGCTTCGAGGTGCAGGTGCGGGAATTTCCCGAGAAGGAACGCCTGGAAATGCAGACCACCACGGGCGACATCCAGATTTATTTGCGCTACGGCAGCTTCACCTTCCAGGTGGACGGCCAGGAGATGGAATTAACGATCTACCAGGGCGAGCACGGTTTCTTCCTGCCCTTTGTGGATGCGCTGGCTGGGAGGGAGACCTACCCTGCCGGCCGTTATCTCGAACCCGAGCCTCTGCCCGGCGGCCGCTTTTTAGTGGACTTCAATCTTGCCTATAATCCCTATTGTGCCTACAACGAAATGTGGTCGTGCCCCATCACTCCCTTCGAAAACCATCTCAAGGCGCCGATCCGCGCAGGGGAGAAGCTATTCCACGCTTGAGCAGGCGGGCTGCAACCCGTTGAAACAAACAGGATCTCCATTTGGAGATCCTGTTTGTTTCATGCTGATTGCGATTTTTCGAGGACGTCGAGCAGCGCTTCGTATTCCTCGCAGCAATTATGACAGAGTTCCATGTGTTGTTTGATGAGCGGCATCAGGCGCGCGGCATCCTCGCCTCGAAATTCCGCCTCGGCAAATTCATCCACGACGGCGTATACGTCTTCGCAGGTGCATTCCTCATCGTGGGTATGTTCGAGGGAACGGATCAGGTTTTCGATCAGTTCATCGGGGATTTGGGGTTTTGCGGTTGGATGAGTGTCCATGAATTAAATCACGCCTTGGGTATCGAAGAAATCTGAACACTAGATGTTTAATGCAGGTTTAATCTTACCTGGTTTCGAAGGCGGAAAGAACTTCCTGTGCGTTCAGGTTTTCGGCGGCCAGGCGGTGCTTGAGTCGCAGGCGGGCATCATGCAGGAGCTTGTACAGGGCATTGCGGTTGGTTTTCATGCGGCGGGCGGCCTCCTCCATGGGCAGGTCCTGCACACCGAGGAAAATGAGCGCCTGGCGTTGTTTTTCGGTCAGCTCCTCGTCGAGGATGCGGCGGATGCGGGTCATGATATCGGTACGCTCGGCCGAGGTCTCGGGGCTTGCCTGCGAGTCGGCCATCAGGCGTTCGGGCGCGGGATTCTCCTCATTGTCCACCATTTCGTCGAGCGAGGAATCCTGCCAGCGTTTGCGGCGCAGTTCGGTCAACGCGATGCGGATGGCGATCTTGTGTACCCAGGTGGTGAACATGCTGCGGCCCTCGAAGGTGTCCAACTGGTCGAGCACGCGCAGAAGGGTCTCCTGGGTCACTTCGTCGACCAGGGGCGTGAAAAGGGGATCGTCTGGCGAGAGCCAGCGCGAGAGGGCGTAGGGCAGTCCCTTCCTTACGATGGAATGCAAATCGTCCAGGGCCATGTCGCGGACAGGCCCGGGCGAGCGCAATTCATCCAGCCAGGTTTCATTGGTGCGTGCATCCATTGCAACCGGATTATACCCGATGGCGGTGGTCATCCATCGGTCGAATCAAAAAACGCGGCATGATTGGGTACCATGCCGCGTTTTACCCTTCGTCGGGGAGATCATCCCCCGGTCTGCCTAGGCCAGGCTCCATCGCTGGCATGTTTGCCGACCAGCTCATACCTGCGCGCGAAGTGAGCCGCCTCGCGACGATTCTCCATTTCGAGTTTGTCGAGGATGCTTCGGATATGATGCTTCACGGTATTTTCAGAGATGAAGAGATGTTGGGCAATTTCCAGGTTCGTTGCGCCGCTTTTCAACTCGCACAACACGTCGTATTCGCGCGGGCTGAGCCTGGTCAGCAGCCTTTCCTTCTCTCCATTGCCGTTGCCGTTGTTTGTAAATTCATCGAGGATGCTGTTCATCATGCGGCGGGAGATGGCCCGTTCGCCGCGCACTACGGCGCGCAGGCTGGCCAGCAGGTCTGAACTGGCTACGCTCTTCATCAGGTAGCCTTTGGCGCCCGTGCGTACGGCAGCGAATAATTTCTCGTCCGTCTCGTAGACGGTCAGGAATACGATTTTGCAGTCGGGCAGTTGGGCCAGGATGGCGCGGGTGGCTTCCAGGCCCGTTCCATCGGGGAGCGAAAAGTCCATGAGGATGATGTCCGGCCTGTGGAGGCGGGCCTGCTCGATGCCCTCGAAAACCCCGCCAGCCCCGCCTACCACTTCGAAATCGGGGGCAAAGCGAAACAGGCTCATCAATCCTTCACGGAAGAGGATGTGGTCGTCAATGATAAGAATTTTGCTTACGGTGGTTGCAGTTTGATTATTCATGGGAAATCCGTGATTGACTCGCTGAGGGCGCCGGGACCCAGACTTTGATGAGTGTTCCTGAATCCTTGGCGACGGTTAATTTGACACGACCATTAACTTTTGCAAGACGTTCCCGCATGATCTCGAGTCCGAAATGATGATCCTTGTTGACTTCCTGTGGATTGAAGCCGATGCCGTTGTCCTGGATCGAAAGCTCGAAGTGCCCATCGGCCCACTCGGCCTGGACATCCACCCTGGTGGCGCAGGCGTGTCTTTCCACGTTGCTGAGGGATTCCTGGAAAACGTAAAAAACCGCGCGCTGCACATTGGGTTCCAGGGGCATGGGTCTTCCATGCGTCTTAAATGTGATCTCGAAATTCGCCCGTTGGGCCACTTTTCGCGCGGATTCGATCAACAGGTTCGTCAGCAGCGGGGTTGTCTGTTGGTTGAGAGTCTCCAGCGTCCCGCGCATGATCTCGTAGGATTCCTTGGAGGCGACTCGCATTCGCTCCAGTTCTGTGGATATTTTTTCCAGCGATAACTGCTCCTTTTCGGAGATCAACTGGCCGAGTTTGAAGTGGACGTACCCCAGGTTTTGCGCAAGGTGATCGTGCAGGTAGTGGGAAACCGTGCGGCGCTCGTCGAGGGCGGCCTTGGCGCTGAACATTTCACCGAGCACCTTGTGTTCCTGTCCAATTTTGATGGCAACCGCCATTTCGTCGCTGATATTTTCGAAGGTCTCGATCTGTTCCGCGGAAAGCGTCTTTCCCACTTCCAGCCTGAAAATCAGGATGGCCAGCAGGGTTTTCCCGTATTGGATGGGAAGACAATGGACGCCAGCCAGGTGTGGTTCCGACGATGTGGACAAGCCGACTTGCGTGCCAGAGCGGGAGGTTTCCAGGTATTTCTTGCAGACGCTTTCAACATCGAAATCATTCGTGTCTTGCCCGGTCATGCTCCAATACGCCGTGTCCTCGAACTGGCCGGTGATGAGGTTGGCGATGAACAGATGGGTTTGTCCGACTGCCGCCAGGGTGGACGGCAGCCGGGCGAGGTAGTCGCACAGCGCGTCCCAATCCGTGTACATCGCAAGTTCCTGTCCCAGCTTGTGCTTGTGGTCGATGAGTTTCATCATCCTGGCCTGGGTGTCGATCCGGTCGGATGAAAAAGACAGCGCCCAGCCGATGAAGAGCAGCAGGCCCAGATAAATAATCTGTTCGACCGCGAACAGCTTGCGCAGGCTGGGAATCAAATTTTCAAGCGCTTCCCACGTCCAGATGAGGAGCGTTGCCATGATGATCGTCAGCCAATGCTTTTTTGTTACCCAGGTTAGAAGCTTGGACATGGTTTCCTTGAAGGCTATTTGTCCAGTAATCTTCCGGTCTTTACTTGTAAAACGTCGGCCGCCTTGCGGAGGTTGCTTAGGTGGATATCGTTATCGTTGTATGTGTCGAACTGTTCATAGACCCCGTTCCATAATTTCCAGGCGGTTGGCTCACTGCACCCACGCTTGCGCATCTCCCCCACGAACTCATCATAGGACATGTTGATCTTCTTCGCTAAAGCCTGAATCCTGCTGGTCATATACTCTTCTCCTGGTGTGTGCCATCTGTTTCCAGATAAACAAACAGCGAAACCGGGCTGTGGCCGGTTTCGCTGTTAGCTCCACAAGGAAATCCCTTTTCCAATCGAAGATGGGGAAAAGTTCAGCGACCAATCTACTTCCTTGGATCATTGCTTCCACATGCTAATATAACTACTTATACCGTTAATGTCTTATTAATACACGACATTATACACTGGAAAATCAAGAAAGCAAGGGGCTTGATGAATTGGATTTCAAGATGGATTTGGAATTTAAACAAAATGGCGGCTGTGAAACACATTTATGTTTCGAGAAAGATGGAAATTGCCATCGAAAAGCAGGGCGCGCGGGGAGGCGCCCTGCTTTCTGCGAAGTCCATTGGTCCTATTGGGATTTTCTCTTGCGGGTTACGAACATGTCAATCAGGAGGCCAGCCATGCCCAACAGGGCCGCAATTCCTGCCAGATCGCCAATGACCGGGTACCAGGTGTTCACGGAGCCGCTGGGTGTCTCCACCAGTTGAAGACCAGTGAAGCCTGCTGCGTTTTCCTCGAACAGGTCCACGCGGTTGAGCTCACGCCCATAGGCGTCGATCACCGACGAGATGCCCTGTCCCGACTGGCGGAAGATGGTCATGCCGTTCTCCACGGCGCGGAAGGTTGCCATGCCCTGATGGATGTCCTTCACTTCCAGCCAATCGTTGACGGGGATGAAGAGCAGGTCGACATCCTGCGCGCCAGCCTGTTTGATGGTGTTGGGGAAGTCCGCGTCCCAGCAGATGACCGCGCTCAGTGTGCCGTAGGGCGTCTCGACGGTTTGCAGAACACCGTCACCCTTGCGCGTGCCCTCGAAATCGTTGCCGCCGTATTTGACGTGGGTCAGCACCACCGCGCCGTTCGGGTCGAGGATGCGCACCACGTTTTCGGCGGGCGTCCTGCCGAAATCGAAGGTTGGCAGGACGATGTAGATGCCTTCCTCTTTGGCAAGGGCAGCCGCATTCGCCATCAGCGTTTCGACCTGGTCCGAGTAGCCCATGCCCGCGCCTTCCTGCAGGACAACGATGTCCGCGCCCTGTTGGGCCAGGCTGCGGATTTGATCCAACTCCTGCGTGTGAAGCTCATCCACGGCCTGACGGAAGCCCGCCTCATCCCCCGCCTGAAGCTGGCCCATCAGCCCTGACAGTTTCCCCGCTGGCAGCGAGAAACCCGCCACCTGCGCGGTCTGTTCCGCGGGCAGGGGGAGCAGGGTCCGCCCAAAGCTAAGCCCCAGGATCAGGGCCAGCAGCCCGACAAAGGTCCAAGCCAGGCGGGTGGTTTTGAATCCGCTTTCCCAGAGATGATTGACCAAACTCGCGGCCCAACTGGCGACGAAGGTGATGCCCCACAATCCCGTCAGCGAGGCGATCTGCATGACGGCGGGAAAATCGCGCTGCGAATAGGCGCCCGCGCCGAATGTCCCGAACGGACTGCCGCTGGCGGAGAAGTAATCCATGGCGGTGGCGGCGACGGGATAGACCAGCGTCAGCCAGGCGGAGGAGCCGAAGCGGCGGAAGTACACGCGGTCGATGACGTAGGGCAGCAGGCCCAGCGGTGCCATGAGCAGGAAGAAACCAGCCTCCGCGGCGGGATGGATCATGCTCATGAAGGTCGCGCCCTGCCAGGAAACGATGGTGGAGATGGCTGAGGCGAACCAAAACAACAGGAAGTCGCGCCACGCCTTGTCGCTGTCGCGGAAGAAGCGGATGGCAAAGATGGGGGCCAGCCAGCCCGCCAGCGGAATATTCCACTTGCTGCCGATGAAGAAGCCGAGGATTGCGACGATAACGAGCCAGAGGTAGCGAAGGTTTTTGTTCATGAAAGTCTCCTGAGTGGTGATGATCGGGTGTAGATTGAGGCTATTTTATAAGTTTGGGGTTCTGCCCGCATCGGCCATTCCGCCCCAAAGTGGACATTGTCCATTTGGACAATATGGATTTCGGGCGGGGTACAGTAAAATCATCGCATCGCTTCAGGAGTCTTTGTTCATGCAAAATAAAAAGCAGTTCGTCGGTTTTCCCTTCTACATTTTCATCTCCGTCCTGTTGGGTATGATCGCAGTCCTTGGACTGAATGACCTGTGGAAATCAGGCGCGACCTTCCATTTCGTCATCTGCATTTTGCTGTTCCTTGCACATATCGGCCTGTACTGGCTCAACCTGTACCAGTTCCAGAGTGAGCGTTGGTGGGTGTTCTATTATTTCACGCAGACGCTGCTGGTGATCGCGCTGGTCAGCCTTCCGTATGGGACGAACATCCATATAACCCTGCTCGGTTCGGCGCTCATTTCGTTGATTGCCGAGTCGCTGGGGTTGTGGGGCAATACGCGGCGCGCCTTGTACCTTGGCCTGTTTTTTCTCGCGCTGCTGCTGGTGATGCTGTATCGGCTGGTTGCGCCCGTCGATTTTGGATTTGCCCTGTCGACCCTGTTGATCAATGGCGGATTTATCGTGCTGTTCATGGTGGTCTTGAACCAGCAACTGGCCGAGCGGCAGAAAGCCATGGACCTGGCCGAGTCGCTCGAAAGCGCCAATGCCAAGCTGGCCGCCTCGGCTGCCAAGATCGAGTCGCTCACCTTGCAGAATGAACGTCAGCGCATGGCGCGTGAACTGCACGATACGCTGGCCCAGGGCGTGGCGGGACTGGTGCTGCAGCTCGAAGCGGTCAAGGCGCACCTCGGGGCGAATCGCGCGGAACGCGCCGCCGCCATCGTCGAACAGGCCCTGACGCGCGCCCGCAGCACCCTGGCCGAATCGCGCGCCGCCATCGATGACCTGCGCGCGGCGCCCGCGAATCTCGCTGAATTTATCCGCGAGAAAATCGACCGCTTCACGCAAGCGACCGGCATTCCTTGTGAAATGGAAATTTCTGTAAACGAAAACCAATTATCCCCCGAGACCATGAACCACACGCTGAATGTGCTGGGCGAGGCGCTGACCAATATCGTCCGTCACGCGCAGGCCACGAAGGTTCAAGTCAAGTGTGTGGTTCAGAATAAAAACCTCGATCTTGAAATTCGCGATAACGGCAAAGGCTTCGATGTGAATCAAAACTCAAGCGGGCATTACGGTCTGCTTGGAATGCACGAACGCGCGCGGCTGACTGGCGGCACACTCGCCATCGAGTCAAACGCAAGCGGCACTTGTATTCAATTCATCCTGGGGAGGTCATGATGATCCGCGTAATGATCGCCGATGACCATCTCATCATCCGCGAGGGATTGCGGCTGATCCTCGAAACGGCGGAATATATCGAAGTCGTGGGCGAAGCCGTCGACGGCGCGGAGTGCCTGCGGCTGGCGCCCGAAGTACGGCCCGACGTGGTGCTGATGGATTTGCAAATGCCGCGCATGGATGGCATTACCGCCATCGGGCACCTGCGCCGCGAGCATCCCGAAATCGCCATCGTGATCCTGACCACCTACAACGAAGACGATCTGATGATCCGCGGTTTGCAGGCGGGCGCGCGCGGATACCTGTTGAAGGATTCCAGCCGCGAAAATTTATTGGATGCGATTCAGGCCGCCGCGCGCGGGGAGACCCTGCTCAAGCCTGAGATCCTCGCCCGCGTTCTGTCCGCGCCCCGCCCGGACCCGAAGCCTGCCCCCGTTCCCCAAACGGAATCCGCGCTGACGGAGCGCGAGCTTGAGGTGCTGCAAGCCACGGCGCGCGGCGAGCGCAACAAGGAGATCGCCTACAAACTCGGCATCACCGAGCGGACGGTCAAGGCGCACCTGGCCAGCATCTACCAGAAGTTCGGCGTGGACTCGCGCGCCGCGGCGGTGGCCGTCGCGGCGCAAAAGGGATTGCTTACCGAGTAGGGATCAGATCCACTGCAAGAGGCCCGCAAAAACGAACAGCATCAGCGCATCCAGGGCGGCCATTGTCCCAATGAACGCGATCTGTGTTTTCGGCTTCCAGTCGTAGCAATAGAAGGCCGCCAGGAAGAAGGGGATGTAGACGGTGACGAAAACGGGGAATGCGCCCCACCACGGATAGACCCAGACAAAGGCGGGCGTCCTGGCGAGGAAGATTTCCACGATGGAGAAAAAGGCCGCATTCCCAACCGCGAACAGCAGACGGTTGTTGATTCCCAGCAGTTTCAACTTGGGATCAGCGGGCAGGATTTTGCTCATCACCAGACCCGCGATGGAGAACATGAAGCTCAACTCGATGCCCACGCCGATCAGCAGCAGGAAAGCCGTGCCTGTCGGCACCGTCCACAACGCGTGACCGCTGAAATGCTGGATGAGCGCGTTGAGAATCTCATAGAACCAATGCACGGAATACAGCGCCAGTCCCGCCGCAATGCCCTTCCAGTTCTTGTTGGAAATCTCGTTCATGTAGACGTACACGATCAGCGCCAGGAAGGCGATGACGTACCATTGGAAATTGTCCCCCTTGCGCAGGATGTCCAACGCCATTTGAGTGACTTCGGGATGATTCATGCATTCCTCTCTTCGATGTGTTTTTTTATAGTTTCTTTTGAATTGCCCGACACGTGATTTGGCGGCTGGCGGATTACACATCCCGCCAGGAGCGGGATGTGCCAGGAGCGGGATTATCCGCCCGCGATCTTGACCTTGTAGCCCAGCTTTTTCAGCGCCTCGGCGATCTTCTCGCGGTGTTCACCCTGGATTTCGATGATGCCATCCTTGAACGTCCCGCCTGTGCCGCAGACCTGTTTCAACTGTTTGGCCAGCGATTTCAAATTGTCTTCGGAGAGCACCAGTCCCTTGACCAGCGTGACCGTCTTCCCACCGCGGCCCTTCGACTCGCGGTGCAGGTAAATGGTCTGCTGCTGCGGCGGCAGGGACTTGCCCGCAGATGGGTTCTGGCTGGTTTTGCGCAGGTCGCCCTGCTCGGACGACCAGACGGTACGGCTATCGTTGTTCGGCATGATGAATGTTTACCTTCTGTTCTGGAGTCCAGAAGTTCTACTTCTGGACTTTGTCCGCAAGCTCTGCTTGCGGACTCCATCGTTACCTGCGTATCGTGGCTTCCCGCTCAGGCCCAACCCCGATCCACTTGACGGGGGTGTCTGCCGCGGATTCGATCATCTGCACGTACTCCCGCGCGCGCAGGGGCAGGTCCTCGAAGCGCCGCGCGCCGCGGATGTCTCCGTCCCAGCCTTTGACGGTTTGATACTGCGGCTCGACCTTCTCCAGCCCGTAGGCATCCACGTCGACGTAGCCCACGGCCTGGCCATTTAATTTGTAACCCGTACAGACCTGTATTTCCTCCAGCCCACTCAACACGTCGAGCTTGGTCAGGCACAACTCGGTGACGCCGCTGAGGGCGACAGCCGTTCTGATAATCTCCAGGTCCAGCCAGCCGACGCGGCGGGTGCGGCCCGTCGTGGCGGCGGTCTCTGCAAACAGTCCATATGCCTGCGTGGACGTGTCGTGGATTTCGGTGGGCAGCGGTCCCGCGCCGACGCGTGTGGTGTAGGCCTTGGTCACGCCGACGACGCGCGTGATGTAACGCGGCGGGATGCCCAGCCCGGCCGAGGCAGCGGAAGGGATGGTGGTCGAGGCGGTCACGAACGGATACGTGCCCCAGTCCGTGTCGAGGAAGGTGCCCATCGCCTGTTCGAGCAGGAAATGTTTGTCCGCCTTCAATCCGTCCTGCACGAGTGGGAACAGTTCACGCAGGTAGGGTTTCATCTTTTCGTAATAGCCGCGATAGGTTGCGCGCACTTCATCGTAATTCAACGCTTCGCCGCCCAGCGCAACGATGATCTTGTTCTTCAATTCCAACTGTACCTTCAGGCGCGACTCGAACATGTCACTGGTGAAGTCCGTCCAGCGGATGCCGTTGTAGCTGACCTTGTCCGCAAAGACGGGGCCAATGCCGCGCCGCGTGGTGCCCGTCGCGCCCGCGCCTTTGGCCTCCTCGTACAGGCCGTCCAGGATTTTGTGATAGGGCATGATCAGGTGCGAGCGCGGCGAAACCCAGAAGCGCCCGTCCAGGCCCACGCCAGCCCGGTTGAGCATCCCGATCTCATCGAGCAGCACGGATGGGTCGATCACCACGCCGCCGCCGATCAGGCCGACCGTGTTCTGCGTGAAGATGCCCGAGGGCACCAGGTGAATCTTGAAGGTTCCGAATTCGTTGATGACGGTATGTCCGGCGTTATTCCCGCCGTTGAAACGCGCCACGTAGTCGGCGCTTTCGGCCAGAAAATCCACGGCCTTGCCCTTGCCCTCGTCGCCCCATTGCGAACCGATCACTGCTGTAACGGTCATTGATCCTCCTGACATTCGCCCTGGGCGGAGCCGCTGGGCGAATTTTGGTAACATGTGAAAAAACAAAAGGTATCACATCCAGCATTATAATTCGGGCGTTTGATTCCATGAGGAGAGAATATGAAAATATTGTCCGATACCGCCCTGACGTATGACGACGTTTTACTCGTGCCGCAGTATTCGGAAGCCGATTCACGGCGTGTCTTATCCACACGTACGCAGTTGACCCGAAAGATTTTCCTGCAAATTCCCATCGTCTCCGCCAACATGGATGTGGTGACCGAAAGCGAGATGGCGATCACCATGGCGCGCGAAGGCGGGATCGGCATCATACACCGCTTCCTGTCCATTGCTGAGCAGGCACGCCAGATCCAGCGCGTGAAGAAGGCCGAGTCCTTCATCGTGGAGGATCCGATCACCCTGCCCGTGACCAGCACCGTCGGCGAGGTGCAGCGCGTCGTCGCGGAGACAGGCTCGGGCGGCATCCTGATCCTGGATGTTGGCGACAAACTGGTCGGCATCGTCACCACGCGCGACCTGCTGTTCGAGGATGACCCCAACAAGCCCATCAAGGCCATCATGCAAAAGAAGGTTATCACCGCCCCGCAGGATACCTCCCTCAAGCAGGCCGAGAAGTTACTGCACGATCATCGCATCGAGAAGCTGCCTCTCGTGAACGGGGAGGGCCTTGTGACCGGCCTGGTGACCTTGAAGGACATCATGAAGATCACGCAGTATCCGAAAGCCACCAAGGACGCGCGCGGACGGCTGGCCGTCGGCGCGGCGGTGGGGGTGCGCGAAAAAGAAATGCGCCGCGTGGAGGCCCTGCTCGAAGCGGGCGCGGATTGCATCGTGGTTGACATCGCCCACGGCGACTCGCACCTGGAAATCGAGATGATCAAGCGCATTCGGGGCGGCTTCCCCGAGGCGCAGATCATTGGCGGCAACGTCGCCACGGCGGACGGGACCAAACGTCTGATCGAGGCGGGCGCGGACGCGGTCAAGGTGGGGGTGGGGCCAGGTTCCATCTGCATCACGCGCCTGGTGGCGGGATCGGGCGTCCCCCAGTTGACGGCGGTGATCGAGTGTGTCGAGGCCGCCCGCCCGTATGGGATTCCCATCATCGCCGATGGCGGCATCCGCCAGCCCGGGGATCTGGCCAAGGCCATGGCCGCGGGCGCGTCCACGGCCATGATCGGCAGCCTGCTGGCGGGCACGGATGAGAGTCCCGGCCTGATGATGACCCGCAAGGGACACCGTTACAAGGCCTCGCGCGGCATGGCTTCACGCGGCGCGAACATCGACCGCAACCGTCGCGAGGGCAATGACCTGACCCAGGAGGAGATCGACGAATACGTGGCGGAGGGCGTGGAGGCGGCTGTGCCCTACCGCGGACGGGCGCGTGAGGTGTTGACGCACCTGGTGGGCGGCCTGCAATCGGGCATGAGCTACAGCGGCGCCTCGACCCTGGAAGAATTCCAGCACAAGGCGATCTTTGTGCGCATCACGGGCGCCGGCCAGCGCGAGTCGGGTCCGCACGATGTGGAAGTGCTAACTTAATCGATTGCCTGTCCGCAGTTCCAATGCGGGCGAAACCGAATCAAAATACAGCTGGCCTGGATCGAAAATCCAGGCCAGTTGCGTTGGTGAAAATACACGGCGGCAGAGGCAGGTTATTGGGAGATTGACTGCTGCGCCAGCAATTCCTTCAAACGCGGATGCTCCGCGTATACGCCGCGATTCTTCTCGGGAATCAAGACTGCGATGCGGCACATGATCTCAGCGGTGAAACCCTTGAGCGCCGCGTCGCGTTCCTTGCGTGGAAGTTCGGGCAGGGTGAAGGCGGGTCCCGCCCGCACCACGATGTGCGAACGCTTGAGCCGTTTGAGGTTGCCGAAGATGATCCTGTCCTCCGTGCCAGCCAGGCCGACGGGCACAATGGGTCGATTGAGTTTGGAGGCCAGGTAGCTGACGCCCGGCCGTCCCTCGATCATCGAGCCGACCCGTGAGCGCGTACCCTCGGGCGCGATGACCAGGATGTTGCCAGCCTCCATCAGGCCGATGATCTTGCGCAGGGCCTTCAGGTCGGGTTCGAAGCGATTGATGAAGACCAGGTTGAAGTATTTGCCGAGGAAGCGGAAAAGCCACATCTCCTCCCATTTTTCCGCGACGGGGATGAAGACGTCCCAGCGGTCGATGGCAAGGTAGAGCATGGCGGCGTCCAGGATGCCCAGGTGGTTGGTGGCGATTACGTACGCGCCCGTGGCGGGCAGGTTCTCGTACCCGGAGATGTCCACCCGGGCAATCAACCTGACAGTGGAGCGGATGAGCCAACGCAGAAAAGTTCGCATGGCCTCCATTTTACGTGAAAATCGTCCCGCCTTCAAATACAATCCCAATCGCAAATCGCAAACCGGACTTCCTCTTGCATCTCATCTGAAGCACGTTATAATAACTTTAGTTTAGCGTTTCCAATCCCAAAGGAGGTTCTTTATGACCCACATCATTACCAGTCTGTGCATTCGCGACCGTGGTTGTATCGAGGTATGCCCGGTGGAGTGCATCGTCCCAGGCCAGCCGGTTGCCGAATGGCCCTGGATGTATATCGATCCCGACACCTGCATCGATTGCGGCGCCTGTGTGCCCGAATGTCCGTATGCCGCCATCTTCCCCGAGGATGAAGTTCCCGCGGCCTATACGGCCAAGGGCGGTGAGTACGTCAGCAAGGTTGGTCTTAGCGGTCATTACGAAGGCACCAACCATAACGGCAAGCCGGTGGTGCTCGAAACCACGAAGCAGTTGGCCGCTGGTGAGGTGGTGGATCTGACCGCCGATGTACAGGCCAATTATGAGTTCTTCAAGAGCGGGCCTGGCTACGGCGCCAAGGATCAGGATCAGGGATCGTAGTTGTTCACGGAACCAGAAAAAGACCAGGCCTAGGCCTGGTCTTTTTATTTCCAAAATGGACTTGCTGTGTTTCACGGTGTGAGCGCCGCCAGGAGCAGGCCGCGTCCCACCTGCCGCGCCAGGTGAATATTGTCCTCCTCCAGCGCGACAGCCACGGCCAGCGGCGTGCCGAGCCAGTCGGACAGGGTCCCGCCGATGTACCAGGTGATGATGGTCTCGCCCTGCCGCGATTGCCCGATGAATTCCCAGAAGGCTTCCCCCTTCACCAGATAAGCAGTGGAGGCCTCATCGGCCGCCGAAGCTGGAATGGCCTCGACCGCCTGACTCAGGGCGGGCAGGACCACCCAACCCTGTTGGGGCGTGTTCACGGCCAGGGCGATCCGCGGCGCAGGTGCCACGCCGTGCGCGGACAGGGCGGATGCAGCCGTTGCCATCTGCACGGGGCTGACCCACAGCCGCTCCAAATCCCCGGGTGACGAGGGTTCGGCCACCGCCATGCGGATCTGCGGCGCCGCGAAGAAGCCCAGCCTGTCGTACAACGCCTCGATCTGACTCCCGCCCGTCTCCTTCAGGGTGGAGAGAAATGGTGTGCTCACCGTTCCAAGCGGATAGGCGCCCAGCGTGGCGCGATTGACCAGCGGCGAAAGTTCGTTGTTGAGCAGGCTTTCACCCTCTTCTGCGAGACGGTTGGGATCGAAGGTGGGGTGCGAAGCCATCACCAGGATCTCGCCGCTTTGCGCGTTCATCAGGACGGCCGCGCCGGGGTGCATTCCCAGCATTTGATCGGCGGTGCGTTGCAGGCGCAATTCCAGGCTGAGACGCACATCCAGGCCGGGCGGGGGGGTGCCATAAAGCAGGTGGTCCCACCAGATCAGGCTGGAGGGGTTCCCCTGCAAGCCGCGCAGGTAATCATCCAGGCTGGCTTCCAGGCCTGCCTGCCCGAAGATGGGCTGCGTATAGCCAATAATTGGCCCCAGCTCGGGGTATAGGTACTCGCGGATATAAGTCCCGCTTTCGCCGCTGGTGATGTTCAAGGGGGTATCTTGGCGGTCGAGCAGGTCCCCGCGCGGCACGTAGCGGTCGGCAATTCCGCGGCGCGGATTGTCGGTGCGGACGAGCAGATCAGGCCCGCGAATTACAGACCACCACGCAGAGGCCAGGGCCGCAGCCAGCAGCCCCAGGCCAAGCAAACCGGTCAGCAGGGTAAAGGATTTTATCGAGGGCAGTTGGGCGGGTTCATTTTCGGGGTGTGCCCCGATGCGCAGCAGGATCAGCAGCGCGATGAAGGAGGTCAGCAGGGAGGAGCCGCCGTAGGAAACGAAGGGCAGGGTCACGCCAGTCAGCGGCAGCAGGCGCAGATTCCCGCCAATGATGAGCAGACTCTGGATGCCGAGGTAGGCCGTCAGGCCGGCCGCCAGGTAACGGCGGAACCTGTCAGGGGCGCGCAGGGAGGCGGACATGCCGCGGGCCAGGGTCAGCCCAAAGAGGCCAAGCAGGCCCACGATCCCGACCAGCCCGGTCTCCTCTCCGATGGCCGCAAAGATAAAATCCGAGATGGCGACAGGCACCAGGCCCGGGCTCCCCAGCCCGGGTCCGCGGCCCAGCGTCCCGCCGTTGGCCACTGCCAGCAAGGATTGGATGATCTGATACGAACGCCCGCTGGGATCGGCCCAGGGATCGAGCCAGGCGTCCATGCGTACCTGGATGATGGGAATGAAGAAGTATCCGATCAGGCCAGCCAGCGTCAGGCCTACCGCCGTGCTGAGCAGGACGCGGCGGTGGTCAGTGGCGACGAAGAGGACAACGGTATAGAGCAAAATGAAGATGGAGGCCGTGCCCAGGTCGCGCTGCACGAGCAGGATCACCAATGACAGCCCGGTGACGAAGAGCGTCGGCAGCAGCGGGAAGGCGCTCAGGCGGATGGGAGCGCGGTCGGCCAGGTAGGCGGCCAGGTAGGCGATCAATAATAGTTTGAGCGGTTCGGAGGGTTGCAGGTAAATGCCGCAGCAGCCCAGCCACAGGCGTGGTCCAATCCCCCCGGGGTTGGTGCCAAAGATCAGGGTCAGGGCAGTCAGAAGCAGTCCGCTGGTCAGCAGGACGTATTTGTAACGGCGCAGGAATTGCAGATCGTGCGGCAGTCTCAGTCCACCCAGGAGGGCCGCCATGCTGATGACCAGCCAGATCATCTGCCGCAGGCCAAACGCAGCATCCAGCCGCCAGATGGTGAGCAGGCCCCAGCCGCTGAGCAGGGCTGCGGCCGGCAGGAGATACGGGTCGCGGTCAGGCAGGCTGCGGCTGGTGACGATATTCGCGACAACGATCAGGATTCCCCAAACTGCAAAAGCCAGCCAGTGCGACCAGCGATAGTCCGTGGCAAAGGTATGTTCGCGCACGGCCGGCGAGAGCGTGAGAATGACGGAGAATAAAAAAAGGAAAACCGCCGCCCAGCGGAGCAGACGGTTTTGGATGAGGTCAGGCATCGCGGTTACTTGAGGTATTTTCCAACCAGCAAGTCCAGTTTTTTACGGGTGTCTGTGGGAATGCGGTCGGGACGGGTGATGAGCGCATCGGACAGGGCATGTTGACAGGCGCAATCCCGTTCGGGCTCGAATCCGCGCGCCAGCAGGCGGACGGCTTCCTGCGCCAATTCGGTATTCTTGTTGAGGGTCTGGATGACCATCTCCACGGTGACAGGCGCGGCGCTGACGTGCCACACGTCGTAGTCGGTGATGTGCGCCATGGCGGCATAACAGATCTCGGCTTCGCGCGCCAGGAAGGCCTCGGGCGAGGTGGTCATGCCGATCAGCGACATGCCCCAGGTGCGGTAGGTGGTGGATTCGGCCTTGGTCGAGAAGCGCGGCCCCTCGATGGTGATGAAGGTCCCGCCGCGGTGGGTGGTGGCTCCCGCGGCGCGGGTGGCGGCCTCCAATTGATCCGACAGGTGTTTGCAGAACGGATCCGCGATGCTGACGTGCGCCACCAGGCCTTCGCCGAAGAAGGTGCGTTCGCGGCCTTTGGTATTGTCGTAGACCTGGTCGGGGATGACGATGTGCCCGGGCGCGTAATCGTCGCGCAGGGAGCCGCAGGCGCTCACGCTCACGATCTGCCTGACCCCGAGTGATTTCAACGCGTGGATGTTAGCGCGGTAGTTGATCTCGCTGGGTGTGATGTGATGTCCCAGTCCGTGGCGCGCCAGGAAGGCCACGCGTTGATTCTCCAACGTTCCCACCACGATGGGCGCGCTGGGTTTTCCGAAGGGGGTGTCGAGATCGTATTCCTGCGTATCCTGCAGGCCGCTCATGCTGTACAGTCCCGAGCCGCCGATGATGGCAAGCGCAACAATTTCAGTCATGATTGCTCCCTAATCGAATAGTGGGTGATACCAGCGCCTCCGCTGCCAGGTTGACCAGCAGGCTGGTCTGGCCGACGCTGATCTCGTCGCCCGAGGTCAGCACCGTGGGCAGGGTGACCATCTCCTGGTTGAGGCGTGTGCCGTTGGTCGAGCCGAGATCCTCCAGCCACCATTGTCCGTGATGGAATACCAGGCGCGCATGACGCGCCGAAACGGTATCTTCGAAAATGGGGATGTCACAAACGGGATCGCGCCCCAGCGTAATCTCCGACTGGATGAAATGCTTGACCGCACTGGTTTCCCCCGCCACGCGGATCGTGAGGCTGATTCCGCTCGCCCGGCGGTTAACCAGCCCAAGCGCTTCGCGGCGGACATCCCGCCAGAACGTATACAAGGCCCAGGCCAAAAAGGCAAGCAAGGCCAGGGCCAGCAGCAGGCGCAGGGCCAGGACAATGGGACCGCTCATTTCGGTTTTTTGAATTTCGCCGTGGATCGATCTTTGAGGATGGCTGTCGGACGTTCCGAGGCGGCTGGGTTGAGGGGGGCGGTATCCACTAGGTCGGAACGGTGGGGCGGGTTGTCCTGTCCGAAGATGAGCGCCACGCCTGCCAGCGAGATCACGTCCCCGGGGTACAGCACGCATTGACTCGTGCGCTGGCCGTTGACGAAGGTGCCGCCGGTGGAATTCAAATCGAACAACACGAACCTGCCGTTGATGGCGCGGAGTTGGGCATGATTGCGGGAGATGCGCGGATCATCGATCACCAGTTGATTATCCATGCGGCGGCCAACATTGATCACCGAGGTATTCAAGGGGAAGATCTTGACACCCTCGATGATGATAAAGGCGTTTTCAGGAATGTGATCGACTTCCTGCTGTGTTTGTGGATTATCAGTGGGCATGCCTTTGGTTTCTGCCATATGTTCCACGCGGTGGGATGCCAGAACGCTGGCGTCGTTCATAAGGTGTGAGGGATCGGTCGAAATGGTGATCTCCGGTTGCGAGGCAAAATGCAGTCCCGCCTCCTGGCCCGCAATTTTGAGGGCTTCGAGCAGGCTCTCCAGCAGTTGGGCGTTCTGCCAGCGGGAGGCCTCCTCGGGGTTCACGATGATGGTGTAGACGTTTGGCGCAATGGTCAGGCCGTCGGCCTGCCTGACCAGGTTCGCGTGCATGGATGCAGCCAGTTTTTGAACCACGCGATCCTCCACCTTTTGGCCGGGTAACGCACCCATCAGGCGGACTTCAATCAGATTCTGTAATCGGGCTTCAAGGTCGCTTATATTCATAGTCAAAAACATTATAGAAGGTCGGGAAGGATTCTGCAAGCCTTGGCACTGACCCGCTTATCCTACCCCGTGGGGGAAAGCGGGGATAAAAACATCCCCCCGTCACACGGGGGGATGGGAGTTACAGGGGTTTGCCGCAGTTCGGGCAGACTGCTTCGCCCGGTTTGACGACAAAGCCGCAGTTCGTGCAAGTGCCAGGCTGCGACTTGCCCAACGGCGCACCGCAGGCGATACAGGAGGGTTCCCCGACCGGGTTGGCCGTTCCGCAGTAGACGCATTCCAGGCGGCTCAAACGCTCGGAAAGTTTCTTTGTGGCTCCCTTGGTCAGGGCGCTCCTGCCGATCACCTGCCAGACCCGTTCGCTCAGTTGCAGGTTTTCAATATCCTGCGCCAGGTCGTCCAGCCGCCCAAGCAGGTTGAAGGGATTGCGCAAAGCCGACAGGGCGGTCGTTCCCAGGCTGGCAGCCACACCCAGCCAGGCCTGCTGTCCGATTTCGGCGACAACCCCGTCCTCGAACTTCTGGATCGAGACCGTGACCGCCGTATCGCCGCCCGAAGGAGCGCCGGGACGGGTGCCGATCTGCACCACCAATTTGTCACCCTGCCCGACGGTCTGGGCGCGCAGGTTGCCGCGGTTGAATTCAGCCAGAAGCGCCTGCGCCACTTCCGCCGGGGTGATATCGCCATGAAAAACTTTTCGGTCCATGTTTTCGATTATAATCGCCTTTGCGATTCTCCTTCAACCCATATTTACGATCATGAAGCAATATCGGTTTCAAATCCTTCTCTGGATGTTCATTTTGGTTGCCTTGCTGGGACTCACCCTGACCGCCCCCGGTCAGACGGTGGCCTTGGCCCAGCAGCCGACAGGCTCGGTCCCCACCGTGACGGGTACGCCGCAGGGCGCGTTCGTCATTGTCAACTCGGACCAGGCCCAAATTAACGTGCGTGGAGGTCCCTCCACCTATCTGTATCCGCCGGTGGGTGTGCTCATGGCGGGACAGCAGGTGCCTGCCGTGGGGCGTTCCCCGGGCGGCGACTGGATCCAGATCATCTACCCTGGTGTGGATGGCGCGGTGGGATGGGTGTACGCCCCCCTGGTCAAGCTCTCACCCGGCGCGAATCTGCCGATCGTGGAGCCGCCGCCGACGCCGACCCCCGTTTCCACACCTACGATTGACCCGACCCTGCAGGCCGCCTTTATCACCCCTGAAGCTGCCACCCGCATGCCGACCTATACGGCGCCGGCGCCCCTGGTGGTACCTTCCTTCGTGGATGAAAGCGCCACGCCGAGCGGCATCCCCATGGGGCTGCTGATCTTTGGCCTGGGCTTCATCGGCGCGCTGGGCGTGTTGATTTCCTTCGTGCGCGGCGGACGGTAGTTCTGCATCCTCCCTTAAACAAAAAGACCGGCGAAAACCGGTCTTTTTTGATGCATGTATGCTAGTTCTGGCAGGAACAGGATCCGCCACAGCCGCAGCCATCCTCGCCGTGTTCCTTCTTGGCGGAGGGGCTGTTCACCAGGAAGCCAGCGCCATGCGTCGGGTCGTTGACGAAGTCCACGGTGGCGCCGCGCAGGTAATCCATCGAGACATTGTCCACCACCACCTTGACGCCGTTGCTGTCGAAGGTCGTGTCCGCATCCTGGAAGTTGTTGTCGAGCGCCATGCCGAAGTTCACACCGCAGCAACCGCCGCCGCCAGAAACAAACACCCGCAGGGCGTACCCTTCGAGATTGCGCTGGTCCATGATGTCTTTCACAGCCTGGGCGGCTGATGTGGTAATCGTCAGGGTTTGGGTTTCGATTTCCTGTAACATGTTTGTCTCCTGTCTTTCAAGGCTAATGTTGACGGATATTATCAGAATTTATCGGCGCTGTCAACGCAAAAAAAGAATGCGGCGGATTTGCATATCCGCCGCAACAGGGTTTGGATGTTAGAGAGCCCAGGCCAGCATCAAGCCAAAGATGGCGACAACCAGCCCGACGTGCAGGAACAGATTGGTGGTGACCAGGAGACTGTCCGCGGGCAGCGTGAATTGCAGGATCAGGTTGAGCACGATCAACAGGATGCCGACCAGGGGCAGGAGACCCTTGCGATGCGCCAGATACTCGGACATGAAATCCAGAAACTTGGACATTAGTTTTCCTCCTCCTCGTCTTCGAACTCATCGTCGAGTTCGTCATCGATCTCATCGTCATCGAGCAGCTCTTCGGGTTCGGCGCGGGCGGGTTGCCCTGCGCTGGTGAGCCAGGGTTTGAACTGGGCCAGCAGGCGGCCGGGCACGCGTCCCTGCATGACCACGCCTCCGCGCTCGTGTTCAATGCGCTCCACCTGTCCCGCCTCGTGGAACAATGAAATGAGCGCGCCCTGCTGGTAGGGCAGCCGCACATGCACGGGAGTGTAGGCTTCGTACAATTCCTCCTGGATCACGTTGAGCAAATCGGGGATGCCCGTGCCCTTGATGCTGGAGGCGGCCACGGCCTTGGGGTAACGGCGCACGATCTCGCGCGCTGCATCGGGATTCTTGAGTTTGTCCACCTTGTTGAGCGCGGTCACCATCGGGATGTGGCCGGCTTCGATCTCATCCAGTGTTTCCTGCACGGACTGGTACTGGTTGAGCGCGTTGGGATGGGAGATGTCCACCACGTGCAGGAGCAGGTCCGCTTCGGCGATCTCCTCCAGTGTGGCCTGGAAGGCCGCCACCAGGGTGGTCGGAAGTTTTTGGATGAAGCCGACCGTATCGGTGAAGAGCGCCTGGTAACCGCCCGGCAATTCCACGCGGCGGGTGGTGGGATCGAGCGTGGCAAAAAGCTGGTCGGCGGCGTACACGTCGGCGCGGGCGATGCGGTTCAACAGCGTGGACTTGCCCGCGTTGGTATAGCCGACCAGGGCCACGGTTGGGATGCGGGAGCGTTTGCGTTGGGCGCGATAGCGCATGCGATGCGCGCGCACCTTTTCCAGCTCGTTCTTGAGGTGGGAGATGCGCGTGCGGATGGAGCGGCGGTCCACTTCCAATTGCGTTTCGCCGGGACCGCGCAGGCCGACCCCGCCCGTGGAGCCTGTGCGCCCGCCGCCGCCGCCCGCCTGGCGGGCAAGGTGCGTCCACTGGCGGGTGAGGCGCGGCAGGAAATATTCGTACTGCGCCAGTTCCACCTGTAACATGCCTTCGCGGGTGTGGGCGTGTTGGGCAAAGATATCCAGGATCAGGGCGGTGCGGTCGAGGATGCGCACCTTCTCGCCGAGAGCCTTCTCCAATTCGCGCTGGTGGCGCGGATTCAACTCGTCGTCGAAGATGACGACCTGTGCGAGGGTCTCCTCGACGAGTGCCTTTAACTCCTCCACCTTGCCCGGGCCGATATAGGTCTCGACGTTGGGGTGATCCAGCTTTTGGGTCAGTTCGCCAACGACCTCCAGGCCGGCCGTGTCGGCCAGCAGGGCGAGTTCGGTCAGGGAATCTTCCAGGGGGAGGAGTTGTTTCTGTTGAAAAATCTCCACGCCGACGAGGAAGGCGCGCTCGCGCGGCGGGAGGGTGGGTTCAGGTTGTTTCTTTGACATCGGATGCTTGGTTGCGGTTGGAATCCAGACTATCGAATAATTTTGTCAGGCGCGGGTCGGCAGCGTCGGTTCGCGCGGGGATCAGGATATGAAATGTCGAGCCGGGCATTTTCTTTTCATCGTAACCTTCCGATTCTACCCAGATGGTGCCGCCGTGCGCTTCCACGATTCCACGCGCAATCGGCAGGCCCAGTCCCGGGCCGCCCCCTTTGAATTTGGTCTTGCCGCTGGAGTGCAAATCGGCCCGCCCCAACTGGCCGAATTTCTCGAAGATCAAGGCCTGGTTTTCAGACGAAATCCCGATGCCCGTATCGGCCACGGTGATTTCGATGAAACCAGGCAGGGTGCGCCCGGCCACCTTGATCGCGCCCTTGTCTGGCGTGAACTTGATGGCGTTGCTTAGGATGTTGCGCAGAGCCTGGTATAAGCGTTCGGGGTCGGCAAATATCCACGTGTCGCTGCCGTTGAATTTTTGGGTTTCCAGGACTTGCTGGCGCTCCTGGACGATGGGAGTCAACTCGTTGCGCAGCAGGTCGAGCAACTGGCTGATCTGGACCGGCTGCACGTTGAGCGAGAGTAGGTGATTGTCGATCAGGGAAACGTCGATCATGTCGTCCACGATCTGGCGCAGGCGGTTGATGCCGCCGTTCATGCCCACGATCAGGGTGTCGATGCTCTTCTGCTGGAGCGCCACGGCCAGGTCGCGGATCATCGAAGCGTAGCCCTCGATCAGGGTGAGGGGTGTCTTCAACTCGTGAGCCGCCACCGCGATGAAGCTGGACTTGCTGCGGTCGAGCTGCTCCATCTTCTTTTGCACGTCGGCCATCTCGGTCGCGATGTGGGTTAGGCGCGTCTCCATCTCGTAGCGGGAGACCACCTCCAAGCCGTAGCTGAACACCGGCAGGACCGTGGCAATGTAGTCGAGGGCCTCCTGTTCGCTGAGCGTCTCGCGCGCCACCTCGATGGTCAGGCTGATGATGCGGTTCATGACGAAGGCCACGTGATACTGGCCCTGGTCGAGGTCAGTCTCGGTGGGGGAGCGCGCCCAGTCGTACAGGATCGGCTCCAGCCAGGCCGAATCTCCCGTGACCACCGCCTGCATCATCAGATCGTAAAACCGTCCCAGTTCGGTGACAAAACTTTCCCGCACGCCAATGCCGCGCGCGAGTGTCTGGGACACGCGTTGGATCCAGGGGTCGCGAACCTGAGTGAGAAGTTCTGGAACGATCATGTGCTCCAAGTGTACGCCGACTCTGCCAGTTTGAACATGTTACTAGCGTTGACGATTTTGTTGGGTGATCCATTTTAACAGGGTTGCGCCGACGGCCTCCAGGCTGGCAGCGGAAACCTTGTCGGGGGTGTCCTGCACGGTGTGCCAATACGGGTAGTCGAAGTCGATGATGTCCACCGCGGGCAGGCCCGCTTCGAGGAAGGGCGTATGATCATCCAGCATACTGTATTTTTCCTCCTGGATGAAGACCCCGCCATAGCCCAATTCGGCGGCCACAGCCCAAATCTCGTCGCGGATGTCCGCTGTGGAGTTGCGTTCCAGGTACAGGTTCAGGTCCGCGTCCCCGACCATGTCCACGATCACCACAGCGCGCGGCGTGAGCGTTGGGTTCTGGATCACAAAGGCGCGCGAGCCGAGGATCCAATCCCAGCCTTCGACCCGTCCATTGTCCTCGGTGTCGAAGAACACCAGCCAGGTCGGGACGCTTTCCGCGGGCAGCGCGCGCGCCAGTTCGAGCAGCACCGCCACACCCGAGGCGCCATCGTTCGCGCCCGGCACGGGTTGGGCGTGATTCTGCGGATCGGGGTCGTTATCCGCAAAGAAGCGCGTGTCGTAATGTGCCCCCAGGATGATCTCGGGCGCCGAGTCGTCCCGCCTGGCGACGATATTTTCGACGGGATGCCCCAGCATCTCGCTGGCCTGGATTTCGACGATCCAGCCCGCGGATTCCAACTCGGAGGCGATCCAGGCCTGGACCTGGGCATGACCCTCTGACCCAGGCGTACGCGGCCCGAAGGCGACCTGCGTCTGCACATCGGCCAGGGCCTGTTCCCCGTTGAATTCGTCGGGGGTGGCTGAGTCGAGCCAGAACGAGTAACCGTACCAGCCGGCAACGCCCAGCAACAGGATGGCGATGACTGAAATGTAGAGTCCGTTGCGTCTATTCATATTGTGTGAGGTATGTCTCCAAATCCTGCAAGGCGCGCCCGGCGTGGAGCGCCCCGCGTTCGCGTTTGCCCATTTTTCCGCTCTCGTGCAGGAGCGGCAGAATGCCGAAATTGGCCTTCATGGGCTGGAAGTCCTTGAGGTCGGCGTGGGTCACGTAATGACACAACGCGCCCAGCATGCTGGTTTCGGGCAGGATCAGCGGGGCTTTGCCTTGCAGCAGGCGCGCCGCGTTGATGCCCGCCAGCGCTCCTGTGGCAATGTTGCCCATGTAGCCTTCCACGCCTGTGATCTGCCCCGCGAAGAACAGGTCATCGCGTTGAATGTGCTGAAGGCTGGGACGCAGCAGCCTGGGTGAGGCGATGAAGGTATTGCGGTGCATCTGCCCATAACGGACGAACTCCGCGTTTTCCAGGCCGGGGATCATGCGCAGGACGCGGCGCTGTTCTGGGAATTTCAGGTTGGTTTGAAAGCCGACCATGTTGTAGAGACTGCCCGCCAGGTTATCCTGCCGCAATTGGACGACCGCCCAGGGACGACGCCCCGTGCGCGGATCGGTCAGGCCGACGGGCCGCATGGGACCGAAAGCCAGCGAGTCGCGTCCGCGCGAGGCGATGATCTCCACGGGCAGGCAGCCTTCGAAGAAGTATCCCGCCTTCACGCCGTCGCGAATGGCCTCCTCGAAGGAACGCAATTCGATGCGCTCGGCCGTTTGCAGGGCCTCCACGAAAACCAGGTACTCCGCCTTGTTGAGCGGACAATTGATGTAATCGCCCTCGTCCTGTTCGCCCGCGCCGTAGCGTGAGGCGCGGAAGGCCGCCTGCATGTTGATCGAGTCGGCGGCGATGACGGGGGCGATGGCATCGAAGAAGAAAAGATGCTCTTCGCCGCTCAATGCCGCAATGGATTTGGACAGGCCCTCCGAGGTCAACGGTCCGCTGGCCACAATGACGGGCGCAGAGGGAATCTCCCTGACCTCTTCGCGCACCAGATCGATGTTGGGGTGCGCCTGGATGCGCGCAGTGACGCGCCGGGCAAATTCCTCGCGGTCGACGGCCAATGCGCCGCCGGCCGGCAGGGCGGCCTCTTCCGCACATTCCAGCAGCAGGGAACCGAGGCGGCGCAGTTCATTCTTGAGCACACCCGAGGCGCGGTCGGGCAGGTTCGAGCCCAACGAATTCGAACAGACCAGTTCCGCCAGGTCGGCGGTCTGGTGCGCGCCCGTGGAGAGGGTGGGACGCATTTCGTATAAACGGACTTTAAGTCCACGTTGGGCTGCCTGCCAGGCGGCTTCACTGCCCGCCAATCCGCCGCCAATGACGATGAGTTCGGTCATGGAATGTATTGTACCATTCGGGTGTGCTGTATAATTTGCATTATATGGCAGTCGTCTCGAATCTCGAAGCGCACCTCAAGGAAGCCCTCAGCCTCACCTCCGCCCATTGGGTCGTCCTGGCGGACCGCGGGGACGGCGGCAAATGGACCGTGCTGGCCTCCCAGCGTCTGACGAAACCCGCCCAGTTGCAGTTGCTGCATATCATCGGCGAGGAAGCGGTGGATACCTGGCTGTGCGGCGCCCTTAACGGCGGGAGCAACCGCCCCTTCACGTCCCTCCAGGGCAGCCTGGGCGCGGCGCGCCTGTGGGCCTATCCCGTGCCTGGTTCCACGCGCGTGCTGTTGATTGGAGCGGATGGACAGGTCGCAGGCGATCAGCGCGTTTGGAAGCTGCTGGCCTCCCTGCTGCCGGGCGGCGGCGCGGCGCCCCTCAGCGAGCCGATCCTTCAGGAGGTGCTGGCGGCCCTGCCGTATGACCTGCCTGGCTCGTTGGATCGCATCCTGGCGGCCTTCGTCCAGGCGGTGCCAGGCCAGGCGGCGTGGCTGGCCATTCGGCGCGGGGACGCGCTCGAGGTCCAGGCGGAGTGGAACGACTCGAGGGCGGCAGACGCCTCCTTCCAAATCGACTCGAATGAATTGCTGCGGCGCGTCAATCGCACCCTCAAGGATGTGGTCGCCCTGCACGGCCAACCCGAATGGGACCTGATCCCGACTGTGACGTACAAACGGGGCGCGCGTGTGTGGATCTGCCTGCCGCTGGTGGTCGGTCAGCGCCTGATCGGCGCAGTGGCGATGTGGCGCGCGAAGGAACCCGCGGCCGACGAGTGGCAGGTTCTCCACAGGCTGGCGGTGTATATGGCCTCCTCGGTGGACGTGGTTGCCACCTTTTCCGAGATGGGCGCGCATCTGCGCCGCCTGGGGATGCTCAACGATTTCGCGTTGACGATCTCCTCGGCGCAAAACCTGGACCAGATCGCCCGCCGCGTGCTCGACCTGCTGGCGCGCGCCTTTGGCACTGAGATGGCCTCGCTGTTTCTGCTGTCCATCGACGGGCGCATGGTGCGCGAATTCCAGGGACGCGAGCGCAAGGTCTCCGTCCAGATGAAACCAGCCGCCAACCATCCCATCGCGCCCTTGTTGCGCAAGGTGCGCCTGGTGCGCGCGGATACCGCCTCCAGTGGACTGCCCATCCTGCACGAGAACGCCCGCTCGGTCATGGTGGTGCCGCTCAAATATCGCGGACAGGTCATTGGTGTGATCCACATGGAAAGCCCGCGGCCCGAAGCGTTCAGCCAATATGACGAAAACCTGATGGTGGTCATCGCCAGCCACCTGGCGGGCCTGGTGGAATACGGCCGCCTGCGCGAGGAGGCCGAGGGCCGCGCCCGCAGCCTGGGCCTGATCCACGAGGTCGTCCAGCAGGTGATCGGCCTGCACAACATGCAGGAGATCGCGCAGATCACCGCCGACCTGCTGGCGCAGTATTTCGGTTATGAACTGGCTGCCGTGGTGTTCGAGGCATCCGAGCAGAAACAGGTCATTCAGGGCTTCGGTGGAAAACAAGCCGCGACCCTGCGGAAGATCGTCGGCACGCGTGACCTGTCCATCCACACGGGCATCACAGGTTTTGTGTTTTCCACGGGGGAAAGCCTGCTGGTCAACGATACCCGCCAGGATGAGCGCTACCAGTCCCTGCCGGGTTGGGAGGCTGCCTCCGAGATCTGCGTGCCCCTGCGCGATTTCGAGCGGGTCTTCGGCATCATCGACATCGAAAGTTCGCAGCCCAATGCCTTCACCAACAATGACCTGCTGGCTATCGAGTCGCTGGCGGGCATTCTCTCGGCGGTCATTTCCAGCTCGGATCAATACCGTCGCTTGCAGGAAACCGTGCGCCAGTTGCGGCAGACCCAGATCGAGGTCAAGGCGCGCATGGATGCCCAGCGTGCCGCGGAAAACCGCCTTGTTCAGGCGGCCAAGCTGGCGGCCGTCGGCGAGATGGCGGCGGGCATTGCCCATGAGTTGAATAATCCGCTCACCACTGTGACGGGCTTTACCGAACTTGTGCTCGATGAACTCCCTCCCGACGGGCCGCACCGCACGGAATTGGAGATGGTCCAGCGCGAGGCGCGCCGCGCCATCGACGTGGTGCGCCGCCTGCTCGATTTTTCGCGCCAGGGCGAGCGCTCCCGCACCCGCGCCGACTTGAACGAGATCGTCGAGGATGTGGTGGCGCTGACGCATCACCTCATCCAGACCAGCGGCGTGCAACTGGTGCTCGAACAGGGCGGCGACCTGCCCTGGGTGTCGGTCGACCGCAACCAGATGAAACAGGTCATGCTCAACCTGATCCACAATGCCTTGCAGGCCATGCCCACGGGCGGCAGTCTGTATCTTTCCACGCGCTCCGCCACCCGCGATGAGCGCGGCTGGGTCACCATTGCGGTGCAGGATACGGGCATCGGCATCCCCACCCGGGACATGGATCGCGTCTTCGAACCGTTTTTCACCACACGGGGTGATCGCGGCGGCACGGGGCTGGGCCTCTCCGTCACCTATGGCATCGTCACCGACCACGGCGGCATCATCGATGTCGAGAGTCAGCCCGGGGCCGGGTCCACCTTCACCGTGTGGCTGCCTGTCTGATGGAACCCATCTCTGTCCTCGTTGTCGACGATGAACCAGGCATTGTCCTGTTGTGCAACCGCCTGTTGACCCGCGCGGGCTTCAAGGTTTCCACACTGACCGACCCGCGCCTGGCAGTGGATTTCCTGCTCAACAACTCGGTCGACCTGCTGCTGGTGGACATCCGCATGCCCGACGTGGACGGCTTCGAAGTCATCGCCCACGCCCAACGCATCCAGCCCGATATTGCCGTGCTGGTGATGACGGGCTATGGCACGGTCGAGACCGCCATCCGCGCCCTGCGCCAGGGGGTGGATGGCCTGCTGCTCAAGCCATTTCACGACGGCGAGGAGCTTATCCAATCCGTGCAGCAGGCCCTGGCCGACAAGCAGCAAAAACTCGACGCCTCGCGCACCAAGGCCCTGCGTCCGCTCTTCTCCCTGACCGAATCGCTGCTCTCCGAGACCCAGCCCGACCGCCTGCTGCAACTGATCTCCAGCGCCATTTGCGGCTACCTGCGTTGTTCCCATGCGGGCTATTATCTCAAGACCGGCAGCGAGCCGCTTCAACTTCAGGAGGAGCGGGGACGCCCCTTCGCGGGCAAGCTCTATCCGCTGCTCAATCAGGTGGATTCGGATGGCGCGCCGATCCTGATCCTGTCCAAGGGGCCGCGCGCCACCAAGTTCAAACGCCAGATGCTGGACCTGGGGCTTGGCTCCGCCATTTTGGCGCCCGTCGTCCGCCCGAGCTTTCACAGCGTGCTCTACGCCGCGCGTGACCCGAATGAGCCAGCCTTCCAGGAATCGGATTTCGAGATGTTCCAGATCCTTGCGCGGCAGGCCGCCGCCGCATTGGAGAATGCGCGCCTGTATGCTGTGCAGCTCGAATACGTGCGCAAGGTGGAGGAGTCGCAGCGCGCCCTTCTGCAGGGTGAAAAAATGGCCACGGCTGGACGGTTGAGCGCCTCGATTGCGCACGAGGTCAACAATCCGCTCCAGGCGGTGCAGAACTGCCTGCATCTCGCCTCGCGCGAGGATCTGCCTCCCGACAAACGCGAGGAATACTTCAACCTGGCGCGTGTTGAGCTGGACCGCCTGACCCTGACCGTCAAACGCATGCTCGACTTCTACCGCCCGGGTCCCGCCCTGCGGGAAAAGCTCAACCTGACCGAGATCCTCGACCACGTGCTGCACCTGATGGCCAAGCAGTTGTCCGAGCGCAGTGTGATGGTGGATTTCGAAATTCCCGACAACCTGCCGCCCATCCTGGCGGTCAGCAGCCAGATCCAGCAGGTATTCATTAACCTGATCCTGAATGCCTCGGATGCCATGCCCGCGGGCGGCCAGTTGCGGATATCCGCACACACGGTCCGCGGCGGCGTGGAAATCCTGTTTCAGGACAGCGGTCAGGGCATCCCGCCCGAAAAACAAGCCAACATCTTCGAGCCGTTCTTCAGCACCAAGGATGGCGGCACGGGACTTGGCCTGACGGTGAGTTACAATATCATTACTGCCCACGGAGGCACCCTGGAACTGCTCGGTGATCGCGGCCCGGGCGCCTGTTTCAGAGTCTTCCTGCCCATCGGAGGTAAGAGATGAAATCGAATATCCTGGTTGTGGATGATGAACCCGTTGCCCGTCAATCCCTGAGCGACATTCTCAAGCTTGAGGGATATAGTGTGGCCTCGGCTCCCAACGGCCACGCGGCGGTCGAACATATGCGCACCCATCCCGTCGATCTGATGATCGTGGATTTGCGCATGCCCGGCATGGACGGGCTGGAGGTGGTGCAGGTGGTCAACCAGATTTCCCCCGAGACCGAGGTGATCCTGCTGACCGCGTTCGGCTCGACCGAGACCGCCATCCAGGCTTTGCGGCTGCGCATCCACGATTACCTGCTCAAGCCCGCCTCCCCCTCCCAAGTGCTGGCCAGTGTCAAAAAGGGACTGGCGCGCCGCGCCGCGCGTCTGCGTGTGCGCAGCGGGGCGGGCGGGGAGGTGGATGCAGAGGAACCCTCCGCGCAGTTCAGCCTAACAGATGGCACGGTGGTCGATCTCTCGCGCCGCCAGATCCGCTACAAGGACAAATTGGAGCATCTCACGCCCGCCGAGGGACGCCTGCTGCGCATTCTGATGGAGAACTCGGGCAAGGTCTTTTCCCATCGTGAATTGGTGCTGCTCGTGCAGGGCTATGACGCCTCCCAGCGCGAAGCGCCCGAAATCCTGCGTCCGCTGGTCAGCCGCCTGCGCCACAAGCTGGAAATTTTCCCTTTGTTGAATAATCGTGTAGTCAGCGTGCGTGGAACGGGGTATGTGTATGAGGGGGAGGAGTAGGAAAAACAACCCACGTTCGATGAAAAATAAAGGTCCCGAAGAGCTGACAAACAGCCTGCGGGACCTTATTTTGACTCCATTGCACGCGCGGTCATTGGTACGGCGGCCAGACATCCTTTGGCGGTTCGGGCGGTCGGATCCAGGAAAGCCAGCCCCCGGAATGTTTTTCGGGGGTATTTTTTTCGAATTTGACGAGCAGCAGGCTGATGCCAAGCCCAAACGCGCCCAGCCATTGAGGTGCGGTCAGGTTTTCGTGTAGCCAGTAGTAACTGAAGAATAATGTAACCAATAATTCCGCCAAACCCAGCAAGGCGGTTTGCATCCCGCCAATGCGTTTGACCCCCAGAAAAAGTGTCAGGCGCGACAGGAAGGTGACGAAGGTCAGTGATAGAACGGGCAGCCAGGGAACATTTTCCGCGGGCCAGGTGCGGTCGAAAATGAAATAGGCGGGCACCACCACCAGGCTCATCGAGATCAGCGTGTACAGCGTGACGGTTTGCGCGGGGGCTTCGTACAGTACGCGCTGATTAATCGGCAGGTGCAGGGCATACAACATGGCTGCGCCGATCATCATCAGCACCCCCGTCAAGTCCGTGGTACTGGCGGAGATGTTGGTCAACAGCAGCACAGCCACCGAGGCCAGCCCGAGGCGGATCATGGTCAGGCGGCTGGGAGCTTGTCGGTCGAGGATCAGCCAGACCGCCAGGAAGAGCGGGTAGAGGGAGTACAGCATCTGTCCCAGGCTGGCGGGCAGTCGATAGAGCGCCATGTAGTACAGCAGTGACCCGAGTCCGTTGATGACCCCGGCCAGGAAACATCCCACCAGCCCGACGGGGAAAATGTAGAGATACTGGCGGCTGAAAATGGCGACGATTAGAAAAAGCAGGGCGGCGGCCATCACGGTGCGCAAAGCCACCACGGCAAAGGGGCTAAACCCAAGGGTAATGGCCAATTTACCGAAGACGGGTGATATGCCCAGAAAAACCGCTGAGCCCAGCGCCGCAAAAATGCCTGCCGTCTTTTTTTTCAAGCCGAGACTCTCCAATAAACTTTGGGACGGTGGTACGCAGGTAACTCTTTGGCAAAGAAACACAAGAGAGCGTTGCGCCAACGCTGCTCCATTCAACCACCTTGCCGCCAGTCAGTCCATCCCCAAAATATCCCCTTATTTGATCAACTGACGCACCTCTTCGAGGAATTCGTCATTCAGGAAATCACCCTTCTGCATCAGGGCCTGGATTTGACCGTTCAACAGGTTCTTCTCCTGGGGGGTCAGTTCCTTGGCGGTGGAAACGATGACGGGGATGTTGGCGGTCTCGGGTCGGGCGCGCAGGGCGTCCATCACGGCAAAGCCGTCCATGCCGGGCATCATCAGGTCGAGGATCACCAGGTCGGGCAGTTCGCGCTGGATCAACTCCAGGCCCTCCCTGCCGTTGCTGGCTTCGCTGATGGTGTAATTTCCCTGGGATTGCAGGATGCGGCGGATCAATCTGCGCGCTTCGGGCGTGTCATCGATGATGGCCACGCACGGGAAGCGGTCGGGGGCCACGTTGTTGAGCGCGGCCAGCAGGCCGTCTTCGGGGGTTTCCTCCTTGGGCGGCAGGACGATGTTGCGCGACCAGTTCTCGCCCAGGATGAACTGCTCAGCGGGCATGGTGTGTCCCGTGCAATTGACCACCACCACGTCGCTTTGTTTGATGATGCCCGCGCGGATGAGCTTGAACAACCCCGCAAAGGCCACAGCTGCGGCGGGTTCGGCGGAAATCCCCTCCATTTTTGCCAGCACGTGCATGGCGCGGAAGGCTTCCTCGTCGGTGACGCTTTCGAAGGCGCCCTTTGTTTCGTTAACCTGACTGCTTAGGATTTTATATGCGCGGCCAGGGTCGCCCGTGGCCAGGGTTTCGATGCGGGTGCGGGGCGAGGTGACAGGCTCGGCATTCTCCAAGCCGCGTTTCCAACTGTTGACCATCGGGGCGCAGCCGTCCGCCTGGATGGGGGCAATCGCGGGCATGTGGTCGGTGAAGCCCATTTCGTTGAGTTCGCGGAATCCCTTGTGGACGCCGATCGGGCCCATCCCGCCGCTGACGGCCTGGATGTACCAGTCGGGGGTGCGCCAGGGTGCGGACTGGCCGCCGTTTACGGGAGCGGGGGGGCCGAGCAGGGCCGTGAGCTGCTCGGCGATTTCGAAAGCGATGGTTTTCATCGCCTCGATGGAGGTGATGGTGCGCGCGCCCATGTCCAGATAGAGGCCGCGCTGGCGCGCAAATTCGGCGGCCATTTGCTTGACCTGGTCGTAAGACCCGGTCACCTTGATGACCTGGCTGCCATACAGGGCGATCTCGCGCATCTTGACCGCGGGCACCAGGCTGGTGACGAAGGCCCACAGCTTGATGCTGGCGCGCGAGGCATAGGCCGAGTAGGCGATGGCGACGTTTCCCGTGGAAGCGGCCACCATTTCGGTGATGCCCGCCTCTTTGAGCGCGGCAATTGTCACCGCAGCCTGACGATCCTTGAAGGAACCTGTCGGGCCCTGGCGTTCATCCTTGATGTAAAGATTGGGACAGCCCAGCATCATTCCCAGGTTGACGGCCTGGATGAGCGGGGTGCCGCCCTCACCCAATCTCAGGCTGGGGATGGGGTTGCGGATGGGCAGGAGTTCGCGATAACGCCACAGGTCAAAGGGGCGGCCGGTAATCTGCTGAAGGAAGGTTTCGGCAATGGCTTTATAGTTGTAAACGGCTTCACGCCACTGGCTGTTGCAATGCGGGCAATGAATGGCACCTGGGTGATACTCTGCGGGCTGGCCGCAGTCCAGACATTGAATGGTAAAGGTCACGGAATTTGTTTCTCCTTAGGGTGCCTTTGCACGCTGGAGGGCGTGTTCCAGGCTGGCAATAAGTTCCTTTTCGCTCAGCCCGTCCTTGCTGAGTAATTGTCGGCCGTATTCTTCGAGCTGTTTGCGCTGTTCGGCGCTCAGGTCGCCGCCGCTGACAATGATGACAGGGATTTCGCTCAAACCCTTGTTCAGGCGCATGTTTTCCAGGATATTGAAACCGTCCATGTTGGGCATGAACAGGTCAAGGATCACGGCCTGCGGTTTTTTGCTGAGGATCAACTCCCAGCCTTTTTCGCCGCCTTCAGCCAGCACGGCCTGGTAGCGGCCGTTGTCGGCCAGCATCTTGCCGATCAGTTTGAGGTCGTTGGGATTGTCATCGATCACCAACACCTCATGGATGCTCCCGTCCGTGTTGAGGCGGTCGAGGGCATGAACCAGGTCCTCCTCCAGGATGGGTTTGACCAGGTAGTCTGCCGCGCCCAGGCTGAAGCCGCGTTCCTGTTCCTCGATGATCGAGCAGATCATGACCGGGATGTCGCGGGTCTCGGGGTTCGATTTTAACTCAGTCAACACCTGCCAGCCGTCCACACCGGGCATCATGATGTCCAGCGTGATGGCGAAGGGCTTGAGCTCCGCCACGCGTCTGACGGCCTGTGACGGGTCGCTCAGCGGGATGACCTGGTAGCCCGAGGATTGCAGGTAGCGTTCGTACAGGCTGATAACCTGCGGATCATCGTCGATGGCCAGCACGAGCCTGCTGTTCGATTCAGGTTGTTGCGGCTCATGATAGACGGGCAGCGTGAAGTGGAAGGTGCTGCCTTCGCCGACGATGCTGTTCAGCCCGATCTGCCCGCCGTGCATTTGGATCAGACGCTGGCTGATGGACAGGCCGAGGCCCGAGCCGCCCGTCTTGCGGGTGGGCGCATCATCCACCTGGGAGAAGGGCTGGAAGAGTTTGCCCTGGTCCTTCTCGGCAATGCCCGGGCCGGTGTCCGTCACGCCGATGTAAATCTCGGGTTTGCCTTCCACCCCGGTTTGCAGGCGCGCCTCGACCGTGATCTGGCCCTCGTCCGTAAACTTGGCAGCATTGGAGAACAGGTTGATCAGCACCTGGCGGACGCGGATCGGGTCGGCGAAGGCGTGCGGCAGGTTGTTTTCGAGATTCTTGACCAGGCGGATGGGCTTGTCCTTGACGAGGCCCGCCACGGTGGACATGACGCTCGAGATGATGTCGTTCATGTTGACTTCCTCGAAAGCCAGTTCCATCTTGCCCGCTTCGACCTTGGACAGGTCGAGGATATCGTTGATCAGGCCAAGCAGGTGCTGGCCCGAGTTGTAGATGGCGGTCAGGTCGCTTTGCTGAAGTTCGGTGATCGGCCCATCGATGCCTTTGAGGATCACGCGCGAGAAGCCGATGATCGAGTTGAGCGGCGTGCGCAGCTCGTGGCTCATGTTGGCCAGGAAGGTGGTCTTCAGGCGGTCGATCTCGCGTATCTCCTTGACGGCTTGCATGGATAATTCGTACGAACGCGCGTTGTCGATGGCGATGGCCACCTGGTCCGCCAGGGTTTGCAGAACGGCGACATCATCCTCACTGAAGGCGTACACCTGCGTGGACTGCATGTCCAGTGCGCCGATGACGCGGGAGCCCACCCGCAGCGGGATGGCGGCTTCGGCGCGGGTTTCCGGCAGGAGCGGGTTGACCTTGTGAATCGGATTGTTGAGTGTGTCGTTCACGACGATGGATTCGCCGCTTTGGGTTACTTTTCCGACAATGGAACTCGATCCCACGGTCAGGCTGTGCTGTTGGGCCTTCATGACCGCGCCCGCGTCGCCCGTGCCTTCCTGCAAATGGGCGACAAAGCCGGTCTCTTCGACGATGAAGATCGAGACCTGGTAGAACCCAAAACGGTCGCGCACCAGGTTGACGGTGCGGTTGAAGAGCGTATTCAAGTCGAGGGTGGAGGTGACCAGGCGGGCGATGTCGGACGAAGCAGCCAGGTAGGTGTTGCGCCTTTGCAGGGTCTGTTCCGCCAGCTTGCTGGCAGTGTTATCGTGATGCACAGCTAGGAAGCCGAGTATATTTTCCTTTTCGTCAAGGATCGGGCTGTTGGTGCCCAGGACGGGAACGAGGTGCCCATCCTTGTGTTTGTTGTTGATCTCGCTGGTTATTGTCTGCTTGGAGAGCAGGGACGACCAGAGTCGATCATAATACTCCTGCGGGGTGACGCCCGATTTGATGATGCGCGGATTTTGGCCGACAACCTCTTGTGGCTTGTATCCGTAGATTTTTTCAAAGGCGGGATTCGCGAAATTGATGGTGCCTTTCGTATCCGTAATGAAAATGGCATCGCCCGAGCTTTCGATGCCCAGCTTGAATTTTGCGAGATCCTGTTCGGCCAATTTCCGCTCGGTGATATCGCGGGCCACCCAGAATACTTCCTCTTCATTCAACTTTGACAGGGTAGCCAGGAACCAGAAGGCCGTGTTCCCGATGGTCAGGTCGTATTCCAATTGTTGCTTTTCGCCTGTATCCAGCGTTTTTTGGATGGCCGCCACGAAACGATCCGCGGATTCCACTGGCAGAACATCGTGCATGAGCCTGCCGAGCAGTTCATCGGGCGTGCGAACCAGCAGGGATGGATTGGTGGGCGCGATGCGCATGTAGCGCCCATCGCGATTGAATACCAGCACCACGTCATCCATAGCGGAGAACAGGGTGCGCAAGTCGGCTTCGGATTTGGCCAGGGCTTCGCGCGCTTCGAAGCGCTCGATGGCGGCCGTCACCTGGGCAGCCAGCGGCTCCAGGATCTGGATGTGGCCGGCGTTCAGGCGGATCTGCGGGTCATACGTTTGGATCGTCATCACACCACGCACCCCCTGGGCCGAGCGGAGTGGGATGCCGAGCCAATCCACGCCCGGAGCGCCATCCGGGGTGACCAGCCCCTTTTTCTGGAGATCCTCGTACATTTTCGGGGTGACCATCACAGGGCTTCCCGTGCTGATGACGTAACTGGTCATGCCCAGGCCGTATTTCATTGGCGGGGGAGGCGGGTCATTTTCATCCACGAAGTATGGGAACGTAATCATGCCCTGTTCAGGCTCGTACAGGGCAATATAGAAATTGTCGGCGGGCACGAGGCGGCGGGCGGCATCGTGAACAGCGCGCAGCAGGTCCGTCAGGCTGCCTACGTTCAGCGCGGCTTCAGTGATCTGTGCCGTGGCAATCTGCACCAATTGGCCGATCTTGCTTTCGGTGATGTCCTGATTGGCGCCCAGAGACTTGATCGTACGCCCCTGGTCATCCTTTTGAATGCGGAAACGCACCGCAATATAGCCCAGCGTCCCATCGCCGAAGAAAACACGATGTTCGATGCTGACGCTGAAATTCGGGTCGGTCGTCTCGATGGCCTTCTGGATCTCCAGCCCCACGAGGTAGGCGTCCTCGGGGTGCACAAAGCGCTCCACGTAACGCGCGGAACTCATGGTGTACCCGCCCTCGCGCTCCACGCTGGTATGCATCATGTTGTAGAACTGGTCATTGAAGGTGAACGTGTCGGTCAGAAAATCGAATTCCCAGTTGGCCAGGCGCGCGATGCGCAGGGCTTCGCTCAACTGGGCCTCGCTGGCGCTGACCTTTTGGAACAGGCGCGCATTTTCGAGGGCGAGGGAGAGCTGGTCGGTCACCTGCTTGAAGAGCAATTGATCGTCCGTCGTCCAGGTGCGGATGCCCTCCTCGTTGACGGCGTGCAGGGTGGCCCAGTTGGTCTGGTCGACCTGGAAACCGATCGACATGCTGGCGGGCGCGTCCCTCTCGCTGCCGCTATCCACCACGATCGATTCGACACGCTGGGTGAGCATACCCGTGCCAGCCAGCCGCGGGCGGGACTGGACGGGAGAGGCGGCCGGTCTGGAATCAATCTCCAGCCTGGCCTCACGCGCCGGCCTGACAGTCCCCGCCTGTTTGGGCTGGGACTGGGACTCTTCCGGTTGAACCCCATCGAAGAGCGTGTTAATACGCTTGTCGAGTTTCTGCTTCTTCTTTGGCATATTCCACCAGTTCCTGGGCCAGTTCACGATATTGAACCGAGCCGCGGGTGTTGGGTCTGTATTGGGTAATGGGCAGCCCTGCGATCGGGCTTTCGCGCAGTTTGGTATCCACTTCGATCACGGTCTTGAAGACGCCCTCGCCGAATGTGCCGCGCAGTTGTTCGTTGATGTTGCGGTGGGTGCGGTTGCGGCGGTCGTACATCGTCACCAGGATGCGGTAGGCGAGTTCGGGATTGCTCTCCACGCGGATGCGGCGGATGAGGTTCATCATATTGCGCAGCGCATAGGCTGAAAAGTATTCCGCCTGGGTGGGAATCACCAGCAAGTTGGCGGCGCTGAGGGCATTCATGGTAATGGCTCCCAGGGCGGGTGGACAGTCCATCAACAGGTATTCGTATTTCATCGGGCCGGCACTCTGGATCGAGCGGCGCAGTGTGGAAATATAGCCCGTCCGCACCGGCAGGAAGTGTTCGGCGCTCTCGATGCGCGAGTTGCACGGCACCAGGTCCAGGTTCGGGGTGTCGGTGGTGCGGATGGCGGCCGCGATGGGCGTCGCCTCGATGAGCACGTTGCTGGAGGTGAATTCGCTTTCGCCTATTTCGATGCCCAGCGCCAGCGACAGATTGGCCTGCGGGTCGAGATCGATCAACAGAACGCGCTGCCCCAGTTCCGCCAGCGCGGCGCCCAGGGATAGGGTTGTGGTGGTTTTTGCCACCCCGCCTTTTTCATTTGAAATGGCAATGGTCTTGGTCATGTTGTCGTCTCACTTTGTCCGGGCTGAGCTGAAACGGTCTGAGGCAGGACTTCCACGCGGCTGACGCCCAGGGCGTTCTTGAGTTCCTGCACCGCCAGGCGGATCATTTCGTTCGGGTCGTTGGTGGAGCGGATGTGCGACGTGATATCGGACACTCTGCGTTCGCGTTCGGCGCGGCGCAGGGAATCTTCGAGCAGGCGGGCATTTTCGAGCGCCAGGGCCAGGCGGTCCGACGCGGTTTGGATCAGGGCGATTTCCTCCTGGGTCCAGCGGCGCTCCTTTTGCAGGGAGACCACGTTCAACACACCCAGCATCTCGCCGCGCAGTTTTACGGGCACAACCACCGTGGGCTGACTGGCGGCAGTCCCATCCAGCGCCACCACCGCGCCCTGCTCCAGGGCCTGCTGAATCGCCGCGGTCGAGACCGGCTTGTCGAGCAAGCTTCCGCCGCTGATCGATTGGAAGTATCCAATCTTTTTGGATTGCTGGGCGAAGCTCCTCCACTCCTGGCGCACATACTGGCTGTACATGGCCTGGGTTTCGGCCAGGGCCTGCTGGGTGCGTTCGAACAGGCGCGCGTTTTCGATGGCGATGGCGATCTGGTCGGCCATGATCGAGAGGCTGCTGGCGTCGTTGTCGGTGAAGGCGCCCTGGCGGGTGCTTTGCACATCCAGCACGCCGATCACCTCGCCACGCACCGTCAACGGCAGGGCCATCTCGGAGTGGGTTTCGGGAAGGTCGGGGTTGTTGAAGTAGCTGGAATCCGCCCCAACATCCAGGGCGATGCGGGGTTTGCCCGTCTGGGCGACGTAGCCCACGATGCCGGTCTGGCCGACTTCCAGGCGGTGGCCGCGGGCCAGCATTCTCTGCCCGCCCGGGCTGTTTGACGCGTGCAGGACCGCGTACATTTTGGTCGGGTCGAGCAGGAAGATGCCAGCGTGATAAAAATCGAATTTCTCACTCACCGTCTGGGTGATGAGGGGCAGCAGAACATCCAGACGTTGTTCCGCGGAGATGGCGCGGGACACTTCACTGATGACCTCGAGGTTGCGGGAACGCTCCTCGCTTTGCATGCGGGCGATTTCGAGGTCATACGTGCGTTCGGCAACGCGCTGCTCGAGTTCCTTCAATGTGGTGGATAGCTGCGCAGTAGTTTGATCCAAAACGTTGGCCAGTGTGCCGATTTCATCGATGCGCTGAATTTGTGTGTGCGCCAATAAGTCACCCGACTTGATCTGTTCAGCGGCTTTCGTAATCTGCTTGATCGGGGCAACCAGGATATTGGACGTGAGGGCGGCAATCGCGCCAGCTCCAATCGTGAGCAACAGGATCACCAAGATGCTGCCTCGCAATTGTTCATATAACGGTTGCAGGAATACCTCGCCAGGCTCCAGGGCCATCAGCACCCAGGACTTGGATGTCATGCGAATTTGTACGGCCTGGTCATCGTTTGCGGAGGGGTCATTCTCCTCCAGTTCCAATACAAAGGAGGGAGCGCCCGTTGTCAGGTTGTTTTCCAGTTCGGGCAGGTTCAACAGGAGGTTCTCCTGCCCGCCGGGCGGCAGCCGCTGGATGGCTTGTAGATCGGCCAATTGGCTGACGTTCAAGGGCAGGGTGGTTTTATAGAGCATCGTGTCTTCGATTGCGTTTGCCAGAACGGTGTGATACTCATCGAAAAGGATGACGTAGGAGTTCGTTCCCGCCGTGTTTTGAGCGGCCACGATGTGTTGCAGTACAGAGGCGTCATATTCCATCACCAGGACGCCAATAACCCTGGCTCTTTCATCCTCCACGCGGATGCTGAAATAAATTCCCGCAGCGCCCGTTTGCTGGTCGAACAGAACGTCAGACAGTTGAGCCGGCTGGTTTGACAGCGCATTCCTGAAATAGGAGGTCCTGGACTGATCCGTCCCAACTTTGGATTGGAGTTCATTTGTTTCCAGAAGGACGATGCCATTGGCATCCAGGATCGAATAGGAGATGAGATCCTCATAAGCCGATCCCAGGGCCCGCAGCGTCCCCAGGGCTTCCTCTCCCGTCTCCTCGCCTTTCAGGAAACCGATTACGCTGGGCAGGGACGCGCCCGCCTGGACAGAATCCAGGTTTTCCTGAAAAAATGCTTCGAGCTTGTCCCCGGTTTGCCTGGCCCCGAATTGCAGGGTTTGGATCGCCTTGTCGGAGAGCAATTTCTGGGTGTTAAGGATGGGCGGGATGCCCATCATGAGCACGGGCACAATGATGGCAACCAGAAAGGTGATGTTCAATTGAGATCGCATGGATTTGAACTCAATCTGGTTGATCACGTATATGCCGGTGAAAAGAATGATGCTGCCGATTGCAATGATCAGCGCTTGCTGGATCTGGTTTGTCACGGCCAGACGATTGGGAAGGTTCAGGGCAAACTCAACCAAAAGAACGAACACGCTGACCAGGAAACCAACCACGGCGGCGACTGTCACACTGCGGCGCGGCAGGGCCTGGACCGCAAAGATCAGTGTAAAGATAAACGAGCTGATCGCAAAGATAACGCCCAGCCCCGAGATGAAGAAAATAACGATGGGAAAGGTGACGTTCACGGCTGCGATGAAAATCCAGGCCGCCAACGCTAGGTTCTTGATCCGCGCCAGGAGAATGGTGTTGAGCAGCAATAAAATTGCCAGGACGGTGTTCACGATCAGCAGGGCGTTGTATTGCCAGGCGGCTGCTGTCCTGGCGAGGTTGTAATATAACCCTTCCACGAATACCACAGCCAGGAAACCCGCCACGCCAAATAAAAGCAGGGTGCGGATCCGGTTATTGTCTTTCGCGGCTTGTTCTGACGGCTGTTGCAATTCAGGGGATCGCATAAGGTTTCTCTCGATTATGGACTACAGTTTCACGGCCTGTAGGGCGTCTTGGTTCGTGGTTCCAGGTTGGATCTGCACCAGCACTTCGGTCCCACCGCCCAGCACGCGGCTTAATTCCTGGGCCGTGGTCTGGAGGATGGATTCCAGGCGAATGGAGGAGCCGATCTTTCCCGCAAGTTCCGCCGAGAGGCGTTCCAGTTCGGCGCGGCGGGTGGTTTCCTCGAACAGGCGGGCGTTTTCCAGCGCGAGGGCCAGGCGCTCGCTGATGGCCTGAACCATGCCGATCTCGTCCGGACTCCAGTCGCGGCCCTGTTTCACCGCCTGAACGTTGATGACGCCAATCACCTGGTTGCGGAGCTTGACCGGCACGGCCAATGTGGCGGATCCCGCGGGGGCGTCGGGCGCATCGATCAGCGCGTCGCCTTTTTCCATGGCCTCGCGTGTTTGGGGGAACTGGCTTTCAGAATCGACCACGCCCCGGCCCTGGATGGAATGTCGATAACTCAAATTTCCACTCCGGCTGGCAATATTGCGCCACTCCTGGCTGACGTATTGGCGATAGACCGCCTGGACTTCGGTCAGCGCCTGTTCAGTTTGCCCGAACAGGCGGGCATTCTCGATGGCGATGGCGACCTGGTCCGCCAGGACGGTCAGGGTATTGAGGTCGTCGGTGGTGAAGATGCCCTGTTTCACGCTTTGCACATCCAGCACGCCGATCGTTTGTCCGCGCACGTTGAGCGGCAGCGCGATCTCGGAGCGGGTATCCGGCAGGTCGGGGTTGTTGAAGTAAACGGCATCCGCGCCCACGTCGAGCGCAATGCGCGGCTGGCCGGTCTGGGCTACGAAGCCCACGATGCCGGTCTGGCCGACTTCCAGGAGGTGGCCGCGTTCGAGCATGCGCCTGCCGCCCTCGCTGCTGGCCGCCTGCAAGACAGCGTATTGTCGGTTCGGATCAAGCAGGAAGATGCCTGTGTGGTAGTGTTCGAATTTTTCGGTGACCAGGTTGGCGATCAGGGGCAGGAGCACATCCAGTTTCTGCTCGCCCGAGATGACGCGCGCCACATCGCTGATGGTTTCCAGGTCGCGGGCGCGTTCCTCGCTTTGACCGCGGGCGGTTTCCAACTCTGCTGTGCGTTCGGCCACGCGCGATTCCAAACCGGTCAGGGTCTGACTCAACTCGCTGGACATGCGGTTAAAGGTATCCGCCAGTTCGCCGATTTCATCGTTGACGGTGATGGTGGCGCGCGCGGCCAGGTCGCCGGCGGCCAGCTTTTCAGCCGTGCCTCTCAGCGAGAGAAGCGGGGCGGAGATCAGTTGCGCTGCGACCAGCGAGGCCAGCACAGCCAGGAGGATCAAGCCAATGGCGATGAGCACCACTGTGCGGTTTTGCTCGCGGATAGGCTGGTATAGAATGGTTTCCGATTGGTAGGAGAGGGCAATCCAATCGGTCATGTTCAGGCGCACGCCGGCCGTCAGGGCGCTGTCCTCCAGTGATTGGGAGGGTACCGTGAAGAACGGCACCTGTTCGATATTCTGGATACCGCGCACGGTCTCATCGGAGATGGCGATGGTATCGTCCGGGCTGCCGGGCAACAGGCCGCCCCGGAGTTGCAAGGCAGCCATATCCACCGGGCCGTAGTTGTATAAGGATTTGTACAGCAGGTCGCGATTGCCCGTATAGGCCACGCGCACGTAGGTATTCATATCGACCAGGGCCAGCAATTGTCCCTGGTTTTCGTGCCCCGCCAACAGGGAGCGCAGGAGGGTTTGAAAGACGGCGGCGTTATATTCCGCGCGCAGAATGCCGATCACATCCCCGGAAAGGTTGCGGACCGGGGCGCTGAAATGAACGTTGTACTTCGAGTTTTCCTCGAATACCAGCGTGGAAACGAAAGGCACGCCGGTGTTGAAGGGTTTGATGAAGTAATCGTACTGGCTTTCGTCGCGCCCGATTTGATCCTCCACCGTATCGAGGATATTCGTGCCGCTTACATCCAGCAGCGCATACGAGTAGATGAAGATCGAATCCTTGCGAACGAACGTGTTCAGCGTGCGCAGAGCGTCGGCTTCCTCCGGGCTGCCCGGACGATTGAAGGAGGGCAGCGACATGTAGGCGGTAATGGCCGGCTGCTGCGCCTCGGTGCGAATGCTGTCCTTTTGGTTGCTGATGTATTTGTCGACCTGGCTGGCCGTATTTTGGGCAAGGCTGGAAAGGTTCTGCCGTCCCTGATTTTCCAGCACATTTTGCCCGGTCAGGGTGTTGTAAGTGCCCAGGATGGCCAGGGGGATGAAAGCCACGAAGATGAATGAAACCAGGATCTTGACGCGCAGGTTATAGGAACCAAAACGCCTGAGCACGATGAAGGAGTACACCGCCACCAGGCCGGCCGAAATGGGCAGGTTGCCGGTTTCGGTACTTTGAATGCCAAACCCGACCGGCATGAACTGATCCGCCACGATGATGGCCAATCCCACCACGCTTGCGATAATGCCGAAGCGCAAGGCCCAGGCCGTGGGCAGGGTGGCCGTGGCAATCGTCGAGACCATGATGATGCTGGCCAGGGCCGGCGCAATCACCTGTCCGGGCGTCAGGTATGGCAGGGTGAAGGTGGTCAGCAGCATCGCAAACAGCAGGATGCTGATTCCACCAACCCGCCTGCGGTAGCTCAGCCACAGGCTTGCCAGGGCCGCCAGCGCCAGCATGGAGGTCATGTAGCCGCTGGTATAGTCTTTAATCTGCTCCTGTTGGAGGATCGCAAAGATAAAACCGGTAATGATGACCAGGATTACCAGCGTGGCGGCGCTAATCCAGATGGCGTTCCTCCTGCGTTGGAGAGCCTGCGGGTCGATTTGGAGAGTGTCGGTTGGGCGGGTATCCGGCGTCATGACGTTTTTCTCAACTTTCAGCCTTTACCGCAGATAATCTGCATTGAACATTTCAATAAACTCGGGATACTCGGTGAGGGTGCCGATGCGCACGAGGAAATCGGCATTGATCTTGGCGACCCTTTGGATGGGAGAAACAGCATTGGTCTCGCTGGCAGTATACAGGGCCAGATTCTCGTCAAGCCCGAGGATCTTTACAGGCGAACTGGCCTCTATCTCGCGGACTGGCACGCCAAAATAATCAGCGATGATCTGGCGCGCGGCCTGCGGATTTTGTTCGCGAAATTCAACAGCCTCGAACCAGGCTTTGAGAAAGGCGCGGATATCGTCGGGGCGGTTTTCCGCCACTTCCCTGCGGAAGGCGATCACGTCCGGGAACAGCAGTTCCTGCGGGGAGGAGGCAAAGAGTACCAGGTTTCCCTTCGTCAGGGCTTCGGTTGTGTAAGGTTCCCAGGTAAACCCGGCATCCAGGCTGTCTCCCAGGGCGTCGGGCACCTCTGCGGGGTCGTAGTCGAAGAGGGTCACGTCTGAGGGGGAAAGCCCGCCCGTCTCCAGCATCTGGGTGATGAAGAGTTCGTAGGATGAACCGAGCGGCACACCCAAACGTTTTCCCTTCAAGTCGGAGATGCGCTGGATGCCCGGGGTGACGACCACGGTGTTGGGGCCGCCGTCATCGTACACGGCCAGCAGGGAAACTTCCGTATGGCGTGAGACGTTGAGGGCGTCACCCAGGTTGTACAGGCCGCCATCCAGTTGACCGGCGGCCAGGTCTGCCAGGCTGTTGTAGTACACCTCGTAATACACCAGTTCCACGTCCACGCCGTATTTGTCGAACAGGCCCCGCTCCTGGGCGATGATGAGCGTGTAATCGCCCCACCAGGAGGAAAATTCCACGCGCAGCGGGCTGTCCTCCGCGGAGGGCGCAGCCAGTCCCGAGCAGGAGGTCAGCAGGGAGAGGATGGCGAGGATGGCCGAGAGCTTCCACAATCGTTGGATCATTGGGCCTCTCCTTGCGCGCCAGTCACTTCGGCAGCATCCAGCGCAACGGGCTGGATCTGGACCGTCACGTCCGAGCCGCCCAGGGCGCGGCTGAGTTCCTCGGCCGTGGCCTGGATGATGGCCTCCATGCGATTGGAGGCGCTCAGCCTGGTGGAAATCTCGGCGGTGAGCCGCTCGACGTCGGCGCGGTGCTGGGTGGCGCTGAGCAGGGTGGAGGTTTCGATGGCGAGCGACAAACGCTCGGCCACCGCTTTGGCAATATCGACTTCGTCTGCGCTCCAGCTGCGCGCCGGCGGGGCCAGCAAATCGATCACGCCGATGGCTTCGCCGCGCAGGAGGATGGGCACGGTCAGGTTGCGGGCTTGCAGAACGGTATCGCTGCTGTGCAGGGCACGCTGAATGTGTTCCCCTTCGAGCGGCACATCCAGTTGTTTGACGAGCGAGCCGGAGGTGCGGTATCCGGGGATTGTCGTCTCCGAACGCAGAACCTTCCAGGCCTCGGTGATGTAGGTGCTGGTGTTCTTTTGCGCTTCGGCCAGCAGGTTCTGGGCTTCGCGAAATGACCTGGCATTCTGAATGGCGATGGCAACCTGGTCAGCCAGGGTGGAGAGGGCCTCCACGTCTTCGGGCTTGAAGGCGTTGACTTCCTCGCTTTGCACGTCCAGCACGCCGATCAAATCGCGTCCCACCCGCAGGGGCAGGGCCATTTCGGAGCGTGTCTTGGGCAGGTCGGGGTTGTTGAAGAAGACCGCATCCTCGCCGGCGTTCAACGCGATGCGCGGGCTGCCAGCGCCTGCCACGTAGCCGACGATGCCGGTCTGCCCAATCTTGAGCCTGTGTCCGCGCGCGAGCATTCTTTGCCCGCCCTCGGTGTTGGCGGCCTTGAAGACGGCATATTCACGGGCCTCATCCAGGAAGAAGATGCCGATATGATAGAAACCGAACTGTTGACTGATCACCTGCGTGATGCGGGGCAGGAGCAGGTCCATATCCTGGACGGAGGCGATGACGCGCGCTACCTGGGCGATGGCCTCGAACTGACGGGCGCGGCGTTCGCTGGTGTGGCGGGCCTGTTCCAGGTCCGTTGTGCGGAGTTGAATGCGATCCTCCAGCAGCCTGTGATTTTCCTCCAGCTCGTTGAGGGCCGTCCTGGTTTCTGTTTCCCCAATCCCGATGACCTTCTGCAATTGTTGCAGTCCCAGGATGATGATCACACTGAAAACGATGAGCATGGCCAGGTTACTCAGCCAGTCCATCAGGTCGGCATACCCGATCTGCGCGGAAGACGCATCCACCAGGCCGCTCAGAAAGGCCGCGCCTGCCGCCGCGATCACGAGCAGGGATAAACTCAAGGCATACCAGCCTGCGCGGGTGGAGAGCATCAACGTGGCGATGACGATGACGGCATAGAAATACAATCCCGCGTCGCCCAGGATGCCGTAGAGCACCAATTCGTTGACGGCCACACCGAACAGCCCGGCCAGTAGCACCAGCACGCGCGCAAAATACGGGAAGGGCAGGAGCGCGGTGGCCAGGGCCAGCAGGTACCCCGTCACGAGCACGAGGGTGGTGACGAGATTTTGCGCGCCGAGGATGCCCGTGATCATGCCAATCAGGCCAAAGGCCAACCCGAGAACCAGCATGGGGCGGATAAAACTCTGCCTCCAATTGCGCATGTATTCGCCGGAAGTCGTATTTTCGGGGCCGACCTGGCGGGGCGGGTTGTTGTTGCTCATCATGTTCATCCTCGCTCCTTGTGCTGGAACTGGATGGCCACTTCCGCATTGGGCAGGGTCTGGCTGAGTTCCTGTACGGTCGTCTGGAGGATCTTTTCGATGTCCACCAGGCCGCCGATGCGGGCCGAGATTTCGCCGATGGTGCGTTCCTTGGCGGCTCTGCGCTGGGTTTCTTCGAGCAGGCGCGCATTTTCCAGCGCCAGGCTGGCCTGGGCTGTCGCGTTCTCCGCGACGGATAGCTCTTCCGTGCTCCACTCGTAGGCGGGGTCGGACTTTTCGATGCCCACCGTTCCGAGCAACTGGCCCTGGAGCATAAGCGGCAGGAGCAGGATGCTGCCGGGCGCGCCTTTTTTGGTCAAGGTCTGGCTGCGCAGGATGACCGGCCGTCCGCCCGCGAGTTGATCGAGGGAACCCTCAGGAAGGTCCGGACTGGTGGAGAGGATGTTCAGGCCATCATATTCGAATTCGGTCAGCCTTTCCTGGGCCACCTGTTTCCAGGCATTTCGGATCTGGGACTGGTAGAGCGTGCCCAGTTCGCGCAGGCTGTCCTGGGCGCGTTCGGCCAGGCGGGCATTGTTGATCGCGATGGCCAGCTGGTCGGCCAGGGTTTGTATGATCTTGACATCGTTTTCATCGAAGGCTCCCGCCTCTGTGGATTGCACATCCAGGGCGCCAATGATGTCGCTGCCATAGGCAAGCGGCAATGCCATCTCCGAGCGGGTATTGGGCAGCAGAGGGTTGCGGAAGTGGGTCAGGTCGCTGCTCACCTCGAGGGCAACGCGTGGGCGTCCCGTTTGGGTGACGAAGCCCACGATGCCCACCTCGCCGACCTTCAGTCGGTGATTTAGGGCCAGCATCTGACGCCCCGCATCGCCAGTAGAGGCGCGCAGGACGGCGTATTCGCGCAGGTCGTCCACCAGGAAAATACCCACGTGATAAAAATGGAATTCCTCGTGGATCAGGTTGGCGGCGTTCGTCAAGAGTTGATCCAGGCGTTGTTCGGAGGCGATGTCGCGGGCGATGCGCGAGGCGGTTTCCAATTCGCGCGTGCGGCGCTCCAGGTCGCGGGTCCTGTCGCGGATGCTTTTCTCCAGGCTGTCGATCAGGTTCCGCAATTGCAGGGTCATCTGACTGAAGGCCCTGCCCAGTTGGCCGATCTCATCCTGCTCGCGTGACACCTTGATCTCATGGTTCAAGTCGCCGGAGGAAATGAGCATGGCAGACTGGGTCAATTCGCCGAGCGGTTGGAGCGTGCGGCGGGTGACGGTCATCAATGTGTAAGAGCCGAGTCCCAGGGCGATCAGCACCGCCACCACACTGAAGAAGATGCGCAGGAATTGTTGGTTGAGGGTTGGCCCCAGGTCGGTGATCAATTCCACCGTGCCGATGGTTTCTCCCGAATAATCCAGCAATGGGAAACTATAAATGCGAAAGGTGTTGTTCTCTATTGTTCGCAGGGTCGAGGTGCTTTTTAGCCCTTCCTCCAGAATGGAGGCGTAAAAACTGGCGGGCGCAAAGGAAAGTTCGCTGGTGGCGGCCAGTTCGTAGAGATCCGTGGTTGGGCCTGGGGTAAGGGTGGCCAGATCTTGAAGGGTGGCGGTGTCCAGGGCTTCGCGGGTAAGCAGAATTCGCCACTCATGCCCATATTCAGCCTTGAGTGACTTGAGGAACGTGTCATCCACGTTCGAACCGAACTCCAGGGAGCCGATGTGGGTCCCATTGTAAAAAACGGGTGTGACGGCGCGCAAACCTAGCCCGCCGCGCCCCACTTCAAGTCCCACCACCGGCAGTTTGGTCAGATTGGCCTGCATCACCGTCTTGCGAAACGCGGAAAGATCATCGCCAAAGCTATCCAGATCGTGCAGGCGCAGGAAGGAAATGGCGGGCGCAAGATGGTACTGGTATTGCGGCAGGTCGAATTGGCGGTTCAGCGTTTGATAGGTGGTGTAGGTCAAGTCCGTTAGACGCTGGCGGTCCCGCAGCGCGAACGCTTCCTGGATGGAGGGATCATTGGCCGCTTGCAGAGCCAGGCCGAGCGCCAGGTCGCCCTGGGATTTGACTTTCGAGTCGAAGGCCGCTTCGAGCTGGGCGTGGTCGGTGTTCTCGCGGTTGCGGTCGGTCACCTGGTTGATGATGAAGCTGTACGCGAACAGGCTGGCAATCACAAAGAAGAATACGCTTAGGGTGGGAAGGAGGATTTTTTGTGAAATTTTCATGGCAGGTTATCCCTCATCCATCGGTTCGCCCAGGGATGCGTTCCCGTTGGGTTCGGGGACGTTGATGGTGATGAAGGTGCGGGAGGCGTTGAAGGCCCGGCCCAATTCACGAATGGTGTTTTGCAGAATGCCATCCACGGCTGTGGAACTGCGAATTTGGTTGACGATGTTGGTTGTTTGGCGCTCGGTGGCGGCACGCACCTGCGCCTCCTGGTACAGGCGGGCGCTTTCCAGGGTGCTGGAAAGTTGGTCGGTCAGTGCGCTTACCACCGTGATCTCCTCCGCGGTCCAGGGTGGGGCAAGCCTGGGTTTGCTGAGGCGGATGGAGCCAATGGCATGACCACGCACCCTCATCGGGACGGTCAGGGTCAGGCCGTCTTCGGAGGGCGTGGGCTGCAACGGCGGCGGTTCACCCTGTGCGCTGTGGGCGATGCGCACCAATCCACCCTGGGAGCTGCTGATGAAGCCAATCGATTCGATGGATCTCTGCATTTTCTGCCAGGCGGTCTGGCTGATATCGCCATATGCGCGGCGGATGGTCTCGATGGCATTCTGGTTTTGCTCGAACAGGCGCGCATTCTCGATGGCCACGGAGACCTGGTCTGCCAGCACCCGCAGGGTGGAAATATCGTCCTGAGTGAAGGCGCTTTCCTCGACGCTTTGCACATCCAGCGCGCCCAGGGTGCGGCCGCCGGCGATCAGCGGGAGCGCCAGTTCGGAACGGGTATCGGGCAGGTCGGGGTTGTCGAAGAAGGCCGCGTCGCTGCCCACATCCAGGGCGATGCGCGGATTGCCCGAGCCGGTTACGTAGCCCACGATGCCCACCTGGCCGACCTTGAGGCGGTGTCCGCGCATGAGCATGCGCTGGCCGCCCGAACTGTTGGCGGCGCGCAGCACGGCAAACTCGCCATGTTCATCCAGCAGGAAGATGCCGGTATGGTAGTACCCAAAACGTTCGCTGATCAGTTGGGTGACCTGGGCCAGCAATTGATCGAGGTTGCGCACCTTGGCGACGGCGTTGCCGATCTCGGCCGCTGTCTGAATTTGGACAGCGCGGCGTTCCAGCGCGTGGGTGCGTTCGGCCACGCGGCTTTCAAGCTGTTCCACAGTGGTGCTCAACTCGTCGGCCATGCTGTTGAAAGCCAGGCCCAACATACCAACCTCGTCGCTGCGATTAATGGGAACGCGCGCCGACAGGTTCCCGCGGGCCACTTCCGCGGATGTCTCGGTCACCAGGTTCAATGGATCTGTGAGCAGCCTGGCAATGACCACGCCCAGGATGCTTCCCACCACGGTAACGGTGGCGCCCATGACAATGGTGACGTTTCGCAAGGATTGGAGTAACCCGTAGATAACCAAGGGCGATATGGACAGAATGTCTTCGGCCGCCAGCGTATTGCGGATGATGGTAATGCTCATGGTGCCCAACAACACCGCGATCACCAACGTGATGGAGGCAATGCTGTTGGCGATCTTAACACCCAAACCAATGGTGCGGCCCTGGAAGATCAGCAGCAGGATCTGGAAGACGAAGACGAACCCCGCCAGAATGCCGGCGCTATCACTGATTTCCGCCGCGGTGGGCAGCCTAAGATAGAAGCGGTCGGCATACGCGTCGAAGATCACGATCAGGCTGCCGAACAGGTACCCAATAATCAGGGCGCGGTCGGCTTTTTTGAGCGGCAGGGTCAGTGTGCCGATGATCGAAATGATGATGGCAGACAGGATGCCGAAGGGCAGGCCGATCTCCTGGCGGAAAACGGTGCGGATGGTTGCCACGATCATGATGCCCACGATCAACATCCACACGCTTTGCTCCGCATCCCCGCGAAGGGCGCGCATGATACTGAAAACGGAGAGCAGGATCAATCCGGCAATGGAAAGAACCTCGACTGCAATCTGCCAATTAAACGCAGTCGTGTACGTGATGGTCATGGCAATGTTCAGGAATGCGATGGCCAGGATGCTGACGCCAGCCAGGGCCGCATTGCGCCGCTGGCGATCCATTGTGGAAAAGGTGGGTTCGGGGAGGCTCATGATCGCTTTGACCTTTACGGGGCGGCGCGGTCTGAAGGGGCTGATGGATTGAGGCGCACCTCGGCTTCCGTCAGGCCGAAGGCGTTGCGCAGCTCGTCGGCGGCGGTTTGCAGGACGGTTTCCATGTCGAGGGTTTCACGCATCTTGTTGGAGACGTTGGCGATCATCTGATCGCGGGCGGCGTTTTTCTGGGTTTCCTCCAGCAAACGGCTGGTATCCAGTGCCAGTGCCACCTGGCTGGCGATTTCCTGGGCGATGTCCCGTTCGCGGTTGCTCCAGACGGGAGAAGTCTCCTTGCGGCGCAGGTGGATCACGCCGATCTCCTGCCCGCGCAAGTCGATGGGGATGCGCAGGCTCCTGGGACCCTCGTTTTGGGCGGTCCCACGCATGGGTCGAACGCCAAAAGCGGAAAACTGATAAGCCGGGGTGTGGCGTTTGGTGTAGTTGGCCCAAACGTCATGAGTTTGCAGGGCGGTGATGGCTTCGAACTGGCTGATGACCGCCTCGGATTCGGTGAAGAGGCGGGTATTCTCGACGGCAATGGCCAGTTGGTCGGCCACCGTCTGCATGACATCGATATCACCCTCACTGAAGGCGTCGATCTTTTCAGACTGGATGTCCAGCGCGCCAATCACCCGGCCGCGCACGATCAGCGGCAGGGCCATTTCAGAGTGGGTGAGCGGCAGGTGCGGATTGTCGAAGAAAACGGCATCCGCGCCCGTATCCAGGGCCACGCGCGCGCGCGCCTGCCCGGTCACGTATCCGACGATGCCTGTCTGCCCGACAGCCAGGCGGTGACCCATTTCGAGCATCTTCTTTCCACCCTCCGAGGAGGCGGCTTGCAGGGCGGCAAACTGTTCCTTGTCATCCAGCAGGAAGATGCCTACGTGATAGAAATTGAACTGATCGGCAATGCTGAAGGCGACGTTGTTCAATAAGGCCTGCAAGTCGCGGATTTCAGCGATCTTGCGGGCAACCTTGGAGGCCGCTTCGAGTTGCCTGGTTTTTTCAACGATCTCGCGGGTGCGTTCCTCCACGCGTTGTTCGAGCTGTGCGCGTTCCCTTTCCAATGTCGTGAGCGATGTCTGTGCCTCTTTTTGGGCGCGTTCGAAGCCGTTCTGAAGCAGGGACAATCCCAGGATCATGACCGCATCCAGTAAGGAGATGGAGGCAATCGCGATGATCCAGGTCCCCACGTTTTCGGTCAGGGGTGTTGCCCTGACCGGTATGTAAATGCCTGAAAAGTTCAGCCACAGGGCTATTAATATGGTAACCAGGCTGAAGCCTGCCGCCAGGATCGTGGTTCGCGTGGAAAAAAACATGCCTGCGATCACAACAAAAGCGACGAAGAACATGCGCGCGCTTCCCGAAACCCCTGTTTCCACCAAACCGCTGACGCCCAATAAATACATGATAAATATAAATGTCCAGGCGCGCACCCAGTAGGGCATACGCATGAAGGTGACAGCCAGGAGGATGATGTATGCCATCGAAAAAACCGCCAGAAAAGCAGTTTCTTCGTAGAAGAAGTACACGGCGGTCAAAGCAAACAGGCCGAAGAGCGACGTCCCGCGCAGGAGCATGCGCAGGAAATTTTCCCGCCAGGTTTGCAGGGAGAAGGTCGGAACCAGGGGTTCGGGTGCATTCATCGTCATGGGTATCTATGCCTTCAACTCGATGGTGATTTCGTCGGTATTGAGGGCGCGGCCCATTTCCCTGACAGTGGTTTGCAGGATGCCGTCGATGGTGGAGGAGGCCCAGATCTTGCCGGTGACCTCGGCCACCAGGCGCTCCCGACGCGCCAATTGCTGGCTGTCTTCGACCAGGCGGGCATTTTCCAGGGCCAGGGCGGCCTGTGAAGCAATGGCCTCGATCATGCTCCGCTCTTCGGGCGTCCAGTCTGTATCACCGGCCAGGCTGATCTGGCCGATCAACTGGTCGCGCAGGGTCAAGGGGACTTCGATCTCCCGCAGCGACTCGTCCATCTCCAATTCGCCATTTTCGTAGGTCAGGTTGCTCCGATCCTCGGCAATGCTTTTCCAGGATGTGAGCAGGTATTGCTGTTGGATGGCGCGCATTTCCTGAAGGTTTTGCTGGGATTCCTGGAACAGCCTGGCGTTATCCAGGGCGACGGCGATCTGGTTTGCCATGGCCTGGAGCGTTTCGATGACTTCCGGGCCGAAAGCGGATTCGCGCGTGGACTGGGCGTCCAGCGTGCCAAGCACGCGATCCCCGACCAGCAGCGGCAGGGCGATTTCAGAGCGGGTGTAGGGCAGCAACGGATTGTCGAAGCGCGCCTGGCTTTCAGCGGTATCCATGGATACCTTGGCTTCGCGGTCGCGGATGGTGGCGCCCACCATGTTCCTGCCTTCGATGTCGAGACGGTGTTTGTTTTCGCGCAGGACGCGGCCCGCTTCGCCGGTGGCGCTTTTGAGCTCGGCCCATTTCCCGCTGGAGTCCACCAGGAACAGGGCCACGTAATAGAAACCAAAGGCCTCGGCGATCAGGTTCACGACCCGTTCGATCAGTTCATTCACATCCAGGATGGCCGTCACTGCGCTGCTGACCTGCACGGTGGCGCGCAGCTGGGCGGTGCGTTCCTTCACCTCGGTTTCGAGGGTCTCCTGCATGATCTTCATTTGTTCCGACATGTGGTTGAAATGCACCACCAGTTCGCCGACCTCGTCTGATGTATTGATGCTGATGCGCTGGCTGAAATTGCCCTTTTCCATTTTCTGCAGCGCCTGTACCAGGCTTTTGATCGGTATGGTCAGGGAACGGAAAATGAACAGGGCCAGCATCAGACCCAGGATGAGGATGACGCCGCTGGCGGCGATGGACTGCATCTGGAAGCTCGACAGGGTGTTCTCAACCTGGGCGTCTCCCGCGGTTGCCATGTTGACATGGTTAAATCCGATGGGGGCAATGATCAGAAGCGTGATCAGGAGCAGCGCCAGCGTGGAACTGATCAACTTGTTGGCCAGGGGGAAATTCGCCAGGTCGCGTAACTGCGCCTCAAATTGCTGGGGCGCAAGCACGTCGCGCACGCTCACCAGAAGGACATCGAGGGAATAGAAGATTACCGCTGAAGCCAGCAGCGTGGCCGCGATCCCGCCCATGAAAACGTAAATGATCTGCTCCACTGTAAGGATGCCTGTGACCAGACCATACAGGCCCACCGTCAGGGTATCGCCGAAGATGGCAACGATCAGGGTGGCCAGCACGAATCGCAGGGGCAGCGTGTTGACCTGCTTCCAGGCCCGGGTCTCCTGGGGAATATCCTTCAGTAATTTTCGGCCGCTGGCCCAATCGTTCAGGCGCGCCCGCGCATCGGGTGTGGCGTAATAAGTCCAGCCCAGGATGACGAGGTTCCCAATTGAGACCACGATCACGAAGACGGTTGCAATGGATGTAAATTGTTCATTGACGAGCTGGATATTGTTCTGGACGAAGTAGGCGGACAGGGCGGAACTGATGAAGGCCGCCATCTGCACGATCAGAGCCATGACCAGCAGATACCAGCCGCCCAGCCGTTTCAACGCATTTTGCTGAAATGCCCACAGATCGAACTTCATACTGTTTCCTTGTCTTTTTCATCACCGTTTCCGCCGGGGGACGTAGGTTCGATATGGATGCGGGCGCGGCGCGCGCCCATGAGTTTCATCAACTCATTACCGGTCGTTTCCAGGATGGTCTGGATGTCTGTGGAGCGGCGAATCTTGCTGGTCACTTCGTAAAGCTGGCGTTCCCGTTCAGCCTGTGCGCGGATCTGTTCGAGCAGGCGGGCATTCGCAATGATGGCCGCCAGGCTGCCGCCCAGCGTACCGAGCATTTCCTCATCGCCTTCGCTGTAGGCCGAGGGTTGTTCGCTTTCCACGTTCAACACGCCCAGGGTCTCATTTCGGTAGATCAGCGGCACAGCCAGCTCGGAACGTGTATTGGCGCTGACCTCGATGTAGCGGGGTTCGTCGGCGATGTCATTCACGCGCAATGGACGCCGATGCGCCGCCACCCAGCCGGTCACACCGCTGCCCACTGGGATGCGGATTTGGTGAACCTCCTCCGAGTAACCGACGGAGGCCCTGATCTGGAGTTCCTTGCGGTCGCGGTCGAGCATGAGGATGGAAACGCGGTCGCCGCCGAGGGTGACCTGCAGGCCGTTCACCGCGCTGGTCATGGCCTCCTCCAGCGTGCTTCCAGAGGCGGCCGTTGTGGTGATGTGATGCAGCAGGCGATGCTCGGAGAGGTGCTCCTGTGTTTCGGAGAACAATTCGCTGTTGGCTACTGCCACCGCCATTTGATCGGCCAGGATTTGCAGGGTGCGCAGGTTGTCCTCGTTGAACGCGAAGATCTGCGTGCTTTGCACGTCGAGCACGCCCAGAATGCGCTCACCGACCTTGAGCGGAATGGCCGCCTCGCTCTTCGTGTCCGGCAGGAGCGGATTGGCGAAATAGGTGGGGTCCTTGGCGGCGTCGCTGATGACCAGCCTCTCGCCGCGCCCTGCCACGTAGCCCACGATGGATTTCGAGCCGACGCCCAGCTTGTGGCCGGCGCGCTTCAATTGCTGGCCTGCCTCGCCGGTCGCCTCGCGGATGACCGCATAGTCCCCGGGCAGGTCGAGCAGGAAGACGGAAGCGTGGTAGAAGTCAAAGCGGTCGCGGATCAGGTTCACAGCGCGCGCCAGAAGCTCATCCACGTTGAAGGAACGGCTGACCTCGCGGGCGATTTCCGCCGCGGTTTCGAGCTGCACGGCGCGCAGGCGGCTGTCTTCCAGCAGGCGCACGTTGTAGATCACGCCCGCCACCTGGGTCGCCAGCGCGGAAAGGAATCTCAGATTGTTGTCTGTGAAGACTTTTTCATGATTGAGATCCTGCACGATCAAGGCGCCGATCGCTTCGCCGTTCAGGATCATGGGCGCGCCCATCCACGATTTGGCGGGACGTCCGTACACGCGGGCGCCCATGGCTGCTGTCCGTCTTTCGGCATCCTCCTGGATCAGGAGCGGCTTTCTGGAGTGGATCAGCACCGAGGTCAGGCCTTCACCCAGCGGGAAGGAATCGATTTTTTCGATCCTGCCTTCTGTATATGAATATGGAACGCGGATGGTATTGGAAGCCTGGTCGTATAGCATCACGCTGAAGCTGTGGTCGCCGATGATGTTTTGCACCTGCCTGTGCAGGGTCGTGAACAGGTCGCCTGCTTCCGATACCGTGGACACGATCTGACCGATGGTGGTGAGCGCGTTCAACTCGCGCAGGCGTTCGTCAGTGGTTGTAAAGCTATCGATCTTTTCGAGGGTGATCGAGGTCAGGTCGGCCAGGCTGATGTACGGCTGGAGCGAGGAGCGGTTCAGCTTGACACTGCGTGAGCCGATCATCAACAGGGCATCCAGGGCTTCTCCGCGCATGATCGGCAGGTAGGCCACCGACAGGAATTCGAGCGCGTGCGGGATGGCGGTCAGGCTGTTGATCGTGGGGTTGGCCGACAGGTCGAAGATCGATTCGCCCGCCAGTTGGCGCACGGTCTCATTAGCGGTCAACTTGATTTCGCGCGGCAGGGCGGTGTTGAATGGCCCGCGCAAGTCGTTGAGGCTTTCCAATTCGAGCCTGTCGTCCTGCGGTCGGAAAATTCCCGTCACGTAGGGCGCATCCCGCAGGGCCGCCTTGACGATGGACAGCGCCTCGGTTTCGGTCTGGGCCTGGGCGATCTGGCGGCTGGAGCGGTACAGGCGTTCGAGTTCCTGGAAGTTGATCTGGGTGGACTCGACCAGGCTCGCGTTTTGGATGGCCGCGCCGATCTGGTTGGCCAGGGTGCGCAGCACAATGATGGTTTCTTCGTCGAAGACATTCGGTTCGGTGCTTTGCACATCCAGCACACCGAACACCAGGTCGCCCGACGAGATCGGGATGGCCGCCTCGGCGCGGGTATTCGTCAACAGGGTGTTCCTGAGGTGGATGGGATCCTCGAAGGTGTCCGAGGCAACGCGCGGCTGGTTGTTGGCGGAGACCCAGCCCACGACGGAGGCCGAACCGACCTCCAGGCTGTGGCCCCGTTCGAGCAGTTCCTCGGCGGCCGGGCTGTAGGCGGCGCGGATCACGGCATACTTGCCCGCGCGATCCAACAGGAAAATGGCGGCGTGATAATATCCGAAACGCTCCACGATCAGGCGCGTGGTGGTGTTCATCAGGTCATTGAGGCCTGGCGAGGCAGTCATGCCCTGGGCCACCTCGGCCGCCGTGCGGATCTGGCGGGTGCGTTCCGCCACCTTTTCGGAGAGTGAGGTGTAAAGGTTGTGCAACTCATCCGCCATCTGGTTGAATGAATGGGAAAGCAGGCCGATCTCGTCATGGCCTTTCACCGTGGCGCGCTGGTTCAGGTCGCCATCCGCAAAGCGGCGGGTGATCGCGGTCAACGAAACGACGGGGTTGAGCAGGCGGGTGGTGGCCAGGCCGATCAAAACTGACATGCCGACGATGGTCAGGAAGAAGATGGCCAGGGTAAAAGGCAACAGGCTGTTGATCTGCCCAAGGACAACGTCTTCATGAATTTCAAGCACGATGCCGGCATTCATGCCGGGCAGCCATTTTCCTTGTGCGATCACTTTGTTGCCGTCATTCAAGACGAATTCCAGCGAGGCGGGCGGGGGCGACTCTTCCGTCGCCTCCATCAATCCCGCAAAAGCGGAGTCAAGTGAGGTTTTCTGGCTGATGGAAGGATAAATCCTGTACAGATCACCCGTGTAGGGGTCCGCCCCAATCAACGCCCCCGTGCTTGTCGCAAAATAAGCATCCGCAGATGGGCTCAGGTTGACCAGGGGATCCAGGATGAGTTTTAAGTTATGCGATTCGGTCACCCCCACCGTGGCGCCGATCAGGGAACCTGCCTCGGTGCGATAGGGTTGGATGGTGAACATCGCCAGCTGGTCAGGATAAAGCGGGGAGAGATCGTAGAGCGTGGTGGTGACGGGCTGGCCCTGTTGCAACAGGGCATAAATGGGCGTGTCACGGAGCGATACGCCCTCCCATTCCCTCCGTGAGGCCACCTGGATCAAGCCATTCGAACGCACCAGGAAGACCTGGTTAAAAGTGGGGTTCTCCGCGTCCGAGTTGACCGATTGAAATTGGGTCAACACATCATTGCGGATCGAATTGAAGCGCGTGCTCTTGCGATTGGCGTGCAGGGCCTGCTGGAACAGCGACGCCAACTCTTCGCGATTGGTCAGGCCTTCCAGGCGGATGGCCTTGGTCTTCAACAGCAGAATGACGTCATTCATCTGCCCGTTCAGCAGGGTCTGCATCTGCGTCACAGCCTGTTCGCGCAGCAATCCATCGGAACGCCAATAAGCCAGCCCGCCCAGGGCCAGCAGCGGAAACATGGTCAGGAAAAGCAGCCACAAGGAGAGCGAGGTTCTCAGGCTGCCTTTGAATTCACCTTTGTTCGTGGTTTGCGTGGAACGGTCAGAGAGGGACATGATTTATGTGAATTCCCAGACTTGTTCCCCACTTAAGATGCGGCGAATTTGGTCCGGGAAGCGGTCAGGGTCGAGTGGTTTGCCCAAAAAACCATCGAAGCCCGAGGCGCGGGCTTTGTTCATCTGTTCCTGGCTGGCTTCCGCCGTCACGGCGATGATCGGAATGGTCTTCAAACGGTCCGAGGCGCGGATCTTCTTTAAGGCGCCGTAGCCGTCCTCGTACGGAAGGCGGATGTCCATCAGGATCAAGTCCAGGCGGGGCAGGGTGTCGGCGTATTCCACCACTTCATACCCCGAGGTCTTCCACTCGCAGTGGACGCCCAGGTAACCCAACATGCGGGCGATGAGGACGAAATTGGATACATTGTCCTCCACCACCAACACGGTCGTATCCTTGGGAATTGTCGGTTTTCGGACGGGTTGTGCTTCCGTAGAGGCTGGATTAACCATTGGCATTCCTCATGTAACGTTCAATCTGGTTGGGCAATATGTCGATGTCGATGGGCTTCTGGATGTACCCGTCGCACCCGGCTTCGAGGGATTTCTCGCGGTCGCCGCGCATCACATTGGCGGTTACGGCGATGATCGGCACCCGCGTGTGGGCGGGCAGCGCGCGGATTCTGGCGGTCAGGGCATACCCATCCATCTCGGGCATGTTGATGTCCATCAGGATCAGGTCCGGCCGGCCGTTTTCCAACAGCTTGAGGGCTGCCGCCGCATTGGGGGCTTCGATCACCGCATATCCCTCCGCTTCCAGGACGCGCCGGATCAAGATGCGGTTATCGGGATTGTCTTCGACATATAGGATGGTCTTCTTGTCAGACATTCTCGGTCTCCAGGCTCAATTCTACATGGGGGTATTTTATGCTACATAACAGCTACCTTACAAATCGATAATAAAAAAGTCGAGGAAGTGATCCTCGACTGAGAGCGGGTGATGGGACTCGAACCCACGATATCTTGCTTGGGAAGCAAGCGTTCTACCACTGAACTACACCCGCAGAACGACGGGGATTATAGCCACCCGCTGGGGCGATGTCAAGTGACGGTTGCGGGTTACGCGGGCGGAGCGGGTCACTGCTCCCGTTTAAGCAGTTTGTTTGCCAGCCCGATCAGGATCTGACCGGCCTGGCCCTGGGGTTGGGCTTCGGCGAGTTGGCTCAAGGCTTGTTCCGTCCAATATCGGGCCTGGGACTGGGCATACTCGTATGCGCCCGCCTCGACCAGCCACTGCGATATCTGGGCCACCTCGCCCGGCTGGATCGGTCCCTGCTTCCAGCGCGCGGCGAAGGGCCCGCCCCGGCTCAGGCCGTAGAGCACAGGCAGCGAGTTCTTGCCCTCCACCAGGTCGCTGGCGGCAGATTTGCCTGTCACGGCTTCGTTGCCCCAGATGCCGAGGATGTCATCCTGTACCTGGAAGGCCAGCCCCAGGTCGCGGCCGAAGGAGCGGTAGGCTTCCTGTCTGGGTTCGTCCGCGCCGCCGAGCAGGGCGCCGATATGACAGCAGGCGGCCAGCAGGGCGGCGGTCTTGCCGCCGATCATCGGCCAGTAATCGTCCACAGTCAAATCCTGGCGCTTCTCGTAGGACATATCGAGGAACTGGCCGCGGGTCAGGTCGAGGCAGGTATCGTGCAGGATGGAGGCGGCCCGCGCCACGCTCCCCGCCGGGTGGGAGGGCAGCAGGTCGAGCATGGCCTGGTTCGAGAGGACGAAGAGCGCATCGCCCACGTTAATGGCCATCGGCGCGCCCCAGTACACCCAGGCGGTGAGACGTCCGCGCCGTTTGGGGGAGTTATCCTGGATGTCGTCGTGCACCAGGCTGAAGTTGTGGACCAGTTCCACGGCGGCGGCGGCAGGCAGGGCCAGGTGCCAGTCTGCGCCGCAGGCGGCGGTGGTCAGCAGCAGCATCAACGGGCGGATGCGTTTGCCCGTGGCCTCGGGGCCTGCGCCCTCTCCCGTCCAGCCCATGTGATAGGTGATCATCTCGTGGAAGAGTTGGGTGCGCGGCTGGTCCAGGCGGGACACCTGGCGTTGCAGTTCAGTCTCGATGGCGGGGAGCATGATCGATTGCATATCATTTATCCATTGGGGACGGCGAGTGTTTGATGTGAAGAATTCCTTACGGAAGCAGGGTTTGCGGCAGGAAAAAGCCAATTCCGACCAGGGCGGTTCCGATCCCCAGTCCAATAATCTGGAATCTATCGAAACCAGGCGGCGTCGCCGCGCCCACATAATCTGCCAGGATGGACACGAATGCAATCACTCCCCCGCCCATGAACAGGATGGTCCGAACGTTCTTGCGCGCGCCATGATGCTGCATGAGCACCGTGACTCCGATGCCCATGATCATGTATCCGATGATGGTCGCCGCGATTTGATACAGTCCGAGCAGGGAGGTTTGTGCGCCTCGAATTTGATCAAGGTAAAGCGCGCCCAGAACCAAAAATAAACCCAGGAAGAAGGCCCAAAGGCTGAAGCCTTGTTTGTTGATCATGTTGATCTCTCCGACTACATCATTTTGCGCGCGGATTGTACACGCTTTGTTCGTGTCATTGCAAGGCGGGCTGGACATCCCAGCCTGAAACCCCTGCGCGCTGCGCGGAAAACGCGTTCTCACTCCGCTTCGTGTGAATTCACAAAATCCCCAACTGCTGGAGTTCCGTTTCCAGTTGTTCGGGAGATTGATAATGAATGGTCACGATGCCCAGCGCCCGCGAGGCCGCCACGTTGGCGGGATTGTCATCGATGAAGACACATTCAGCGGGCTTGCGCCCGATCTTCTCGAGCATGCGCTGAAAAATGGCGGGATCGGGCTTGACCAGGTTGACCTGGCCCGAAAGCAGGTAATCATCCAGCAGGTCGAAGAAGGCGTGCTTCCTGCGCGTGATGGGAAAGGTCTCCATCGACCAGTTGCTCAGGCCATAGAGGGGCCAGCCCGCCTGCTTGACGCGCTTCATGATCTCGATGACGCCCGTGATCGGCTCGCCGATGGATTCCTCCCAATGGTATTGATAGGCGCGGATGAGGGTTTCATGTTGGGGAAATTTTGCCACCAGTTCGGCCGCGCCCTCGGCAAAGGGGCGACCCTTATCCTGGTGGGCGTTCCATCCCATGAAGTCGATCTCTTCGAGGAACTGCTCCATGGCCTCCGAGTCGTCGAAGTAGCGGCGGTACAGGTTGCGCGGGTCCCATTCGATCAGGACCCCGCCAAAGTCGAAAATAACAGCGGTGATGGGGGTGGTTTGAGTTTGCATGGCGCAATTGTAGTGCGGGAGGCGGGAATTGTGTTGTGCAATTCAGCGGCTGTCGGATGCTCAGGTCTCCAGCATGAACACCGTGATTTCGGGGCGGCAGTGGAAGCGGAAGTTGACCGAGGTCGAGGGTGGGCGTCAAAATTTTGGGAATATCTTTTTAAACAAAAAGTACACGAAGGTCACGAAGGGAAAAGGGCGCGCAAAATCGTCAAGAATACGCGTGGGATCAATGATTTGCAGGAGGCGCATCGATGCGGGCTTCGTTGTCATCGCCAGCGATGGTAAGTATTGGCTTTACCTGATCACCCCGTCCGTCAGCAGGGACAAGACCTTCTGTGACAAATTGTGATCACTGGCTCCTTGATGTATCCATACTAATACTCACCCGCAAACTTCTCGTGGACCCAAAGGAACTCCTGGCGTTTGTTCATCACGCGGACGAGACCGCCGAAGCCAGGGTCTTTGGCTTTGAGCAGGGCGTGGAGTTCGCGCAAGGTGGAGCCATCGGCGCGGAGGCCGACGCCGCGTTCCAATGAGGTGGTGTCGGCGGGTCCCATCACGTCTTTCAGCGCAGAGCCTTCGCCAGAGAAGAAGTCGATGGCGCTTTTGCCCAGGCTGAGTTGATTTTCCAGTGATTTGAAGGCGGTGGCATCCACTACTTTGAGGGTGGAAGACATCATGGGCAAGACGAGACTCAATGTGCCCGTCATGAATTTTAGGAAAGGAGCCGCCCGTTTGAACCATTCACGGTCGAGTTCGAAGTCGTAGACACCCTTTTTGCTGTCGATGCCGTTGATGGCAGGCAGGGGCAGGCGTGAATGTTCGCACCACAGCACCAGGCGGAAATTTTCGCGCACCCAGGTTTGGGGGTTGAATTTGTTGCCGTCCAACGGGAAGAGGCTGAACAGGCGCGGACCTTCCTTGGCGTCGTCCGTGTAGAGTTGGATCAAGTCGGCGAACTGTTTGTCCACCTGACTCAGCACGCGTTGCGTATTGGTGTTGACCTCATCCAGCTTGTCTTTGACCTGGGCGAATTCCTTTTGCAGATAATCCAGCGAGATGGGTTGGGTGGCGGCAGGCGCATTGAGCAGAAGTCGATCAATGCTTTCCCACTCGTTGCACACGGGGCAGGGAACTTCGGGCCGCCCGCGCCGTTTGTTCTCGATTAGTTTCTCAATTGCGAACAGGCCAATACATGGTTTTGAGTTAAGACATGGCACCGTGACTTCACAGCGCAAGCCCTCCCAGAAACTTTCGACTAGATATTTAACCTCGCTCGTCAGCATACCAAGGAAGAATTCAGGGTACGGAGCGCGGACGGTGATATGGACATCGTTGCCGATGTGTTGGAGGAAGGCACGTCCGTTATAGGCGTTGTCGAGCACCAGCCCGCGCTGCCAGTGGACGCTGGCGTTGTAATCGGCGCGACCGAGCGAATATTTATGCAGGCGGACGATCAACTGGTAGAACAATCCTTCTGCGCTGGCGGATTGACCGTTGCTTGCGTCCACGATGTGACAGATCTGTGTTTGCTGGATATCACCCGACGCGGGAGATGTTTTCCACGCGTCGGAAATATTTTGCGGGCGGATGTCGGGGACGAGTTGACCGATGAGACTGATCGGGTCAGAGTCGCTTCGGGATGTCAGATCAGCCACACGGTAGGAAAGATCGAAGCGTTCCATCAGGCGGAGAAAGATCGAGTGCAGAGGCGCTGGATAGCGGGAGTCATCTGCTCGGTTTTTGTCATCCCATAATTGAGCGAGGCGCGAGAATTTTACCAAGCCATGCGCGGCGCGAGTCGCTTCATCATCGAGAACGTAACTCATGGCGGTGGCGAGCCAGTCGGGACGGAGGATGACGATGTCGCGCAGGGTCGGGTCGTTTTCGTAATGCGTGAGATGACCGAGGCGGTGCGAGATGATGATGAAGAGCCGCGCGATTTCATCATCCATGTTGTGGGCGCGGCAGATATCGAGGACTTCACGCAAAGGCAGATACGGCGCGCCTTTGTCTTGCAGGGCTTGACGGACATCGGCAAAACTCTTCGGCACGGAGCGACCGACTTCGGGCAGGCTCGCGGCGACACTGGCAATGGCGCGTTTGAGTTCATCAATGCCTTTGCGGTTGCCCTGCGCGTCGGGTTTGCTTTCGACGAAGAAAAAGTCCACGACGGTTTCCTTGCCGAACAAGTCCCACAGTTCCTGACGGTCAATATCGGGTTGACGCTGCTGCGGTCCGCCGTGCGTGGCGACGACGAGAATCTTCGCACTCGGCTCGCGGCGCTTGACGAGTTGAATCCATTCCTTGACCTGTCCTGCCTGCGAACCTTCACGCGGCTTCCACACGACGAGATAGACGGCGGGTGCGCTGAAGAATAATTGATGTGTGGGACGGTACACCCGCTGTCCGCCAAAGTCCCAGGCGTTGAGGGTGATTTCGGTTTGGGTGTCGGTAGTGACGTTGAAAGATTGGATTTCTATGCCGTGAGTGGATTCGTGGGGTTGGAATGGTTTGTCGAGTAGAGCGTCAAGTAAACAGGTTTTTCCGACTTCGCCTTCGCCAACAATGATAAGTTTGGACTCATTGAGTATAAGTTGCGATTCGGCTTTGACTCGAAGATAGGCTTTGACGCCTTCAAGACCTTGTTTGTATGCCTCGGCGAGTTCAGGATTGAGGGGATTATTATTTAGGCTGATTTCTTGTAAGTCTTCAAGGTTAATTATCGAAAGTGGTATTTCTGTAAGATGGTTTCCCATCAAGTTTAGAGAATGTAATAATCTAAGATCCCCAACAGCATCAGGTATAAATGTAAGTTGGTTTTCGTAAAAATATAACTCGTTTAATCCAACGAGTTGGTTAATCCATGTTGGTATGCTTAGACCTTTGTTGTAAGAGCAATCAAGTTGTTTCAGGTTGGTAAGTTGATATAGTATCTCTGGTAATGTTGTTAAGTTGTTGTTGAAAACATCTAATAATTCTAGTTGCGTAAAATTGCTCAACCAGCCTGGCAAGTCTCTAAATAAGTTGTAAGCGAGATGAAGCTTTTTCAACTTGCTTGATCTGCTAAGCGACTCTGGTAAATGAGTAAGGTTGTTACCAGTAAGGTGTAAAAATTCTAAGTTGATGAGTTCTCCTAGGGACCCTGGTAATGTTGTTAGTTTATTACTTGCAAGATCTAATTCTTGTAGCCGCTTTATTTGTCCCAGTGTCTCTGGCAATATGGTCAGTTGGTTGTTGGAGAGATTTAATTTTTCCAACTGCATGAGTTGCCCTAGCGTGTCTGGCAATGTCGTCAATTGATTTTGGCTGAGATTCAACGATTGCAACTGTGTGAGCTGCCATAGCGCCTCTGGCAAGGCTGTCAGCAGGTTGTTTGAGAGATCAAGCTTTTGTAGCTGAGTTAGTTGACCCAATGACTCAGGTATTTCTGCAAGTTCGAAATTTTGGAGACTTAATTCTATTTCTCCTGAGCGCAGTGTCGCAGCAATCTTCTTCTCTGCTTTATGATATGCTCCCTTTGCTCCAAACTGCCTCGCTAATTCCAATTTCTCTTTTGCTTCCTTATACGCTTTATCATCATACGACATGGTAACTCCCTTCCTTCTTATCCCTAAAGGGAGAGGGTTCGTTACGTTTTTGACGCGAGTTTGGATGAATCATTTTTAGTTTCCCTTTGATGTTGGGATTTCCACGTACATTTCAGCGAAGTGTTCCATCAACAGGCGGTGGACGAAGATATATCCGCCACCGACGCGGCGCAGGAAGATCAGGTCAACGCAGTGGTCGAGGAAGGGGACGAGTCTCCACGGGATTTTCTTGTCAATTATTAAAACCATGCGTAGAACGTAATGGTTAATTAAGTTTATGCCAGCAAACATGAACCATATGGACACTCCAATTATTAATCCCATTGCCAAACAAGCCTTCATTATGTTTGTTAATTCATAAATAGGTAAGTTAACCAAATCTAGTATGGAATTACGTTCCAGCCAGAACTCCAATCCAAAGGCGAATCCCATGGCAATTCCAATTAATAATCCCCATCCTGCAACTTTTTTTGATTCCCCCCAAATACTTCCCTTGTATTCAAAGAAGAGACCAATTAAATCGTGTGAAACAATGACAACAAAAAAAACAACCAATCCCATAAAAACTCCCAACATCCATGCACCAAATAACCAATAAAATAGACTCGCCAATAACCCTGTAATTGATCCCAAAATAATCCAATATCTTTTCTGTAGCCAGGAACCTGAAGTTAGCCACTCGGGCTGCATATCTTTAAGCAAATATTGATATAGGTTATTTTCTTTCATTATGCTGGCTTGCCAAGTAAGCCAATGCAATATATCCTGTTTTTTGAAATCCACATTCTTCGAGCGTGGGCGCTCAAACATGCGTTCAGTGTAAGTATCAAAAAGATGTTTGCGCTGCGCCTTCTCATCTTGCGAATCTAAAATCTCAATATCGTGCTTATTCCGATATGCCATCAACATAATACTCAAAAACAAGGGTGTCTCTGCCATTTCGCGCAGGGCGCTATCCTTTTTGAGAACTTGTTTAATGCCCGCCATCTCATCCCCAAAGCGATTGAAGAACTCAGCGATCTGTTTTTGAGTCAGCGGCTGGACTTCAATGGCGCCTTCAAAGGATAATTTTGCGTTGAGGTCTGCGTAATCCTGACTGCGGCTGCACACGGCAAGCGAGGTCAAGCCGTGGTCTTTTCTAAAGGCATTGATCGCTTCCACACACTTGGCGCGGCTTTCCTGTCGTACTTCATCCAAGCCGTCCAAAAGCAAAAGTAACTTATCTCCCTTCACCCAATCAGGCGCGGTCTTGCGCGGGACGCTGTACAGGTTGTTCAACTCCTGCGCCAGCCATTCGGCGAGGGAGAGTTTCTCTGTCCACGAGGCGAGGTTGAACACCATCGGTATGGGCTGGGTGATGTCTTCTCTGGCGCGGGCAATCAGTCCGCGGGCGAGTTCCAGCAGCATGGTCGTCTTGCCAGAGCCAGGCGCGCCGAGGATCAGCAGGGAACGTCCCATGCCGATGGAGTCGAAAATCTCCAGCATGGATGTCCCTGCGGGAAGGGTTTCGTCAGTGGGTTCCTTTTTGATCGCCCACGGATATTTTGTCACCGCTTCGGGGTCTTGTTTGATTCCCAAGTCCAATAATGCCGCGCCGTGCAGGGATGCATCCAGTACGCCTTTGATCCAGGCGTTTTCGACATGTCCCAGCAGGATACGGCGGTTGCGATGCTCGAGCGTCTCCGCGTCGCTTTTGAAGATGTTGAAGAATTTTTGGATGATGGTTTGCTTGTTGACGACGTTGTTGTCCCCAACGACGACGACACCACTCACGTCTCCGTGGATGGAGATGCGCTTATCTGAAGATGAGTTCGAGGGGTCGTCAGATGGCATGAGTGTCGATCACCGCTGCTGGTCTACGTTGTTTCAACGCATGCGCTTATTGTACCGCCTTTGAGGAATTGCCTCATGGTCATGTGATTCTTCCACCGACTTTTCCAACCATCAGTCCAGCTAATTCCCGACTCCGCGGGAGGGAGTCATGTCAGGGACCTTCTCAACGCGGCGATTTGGGAGCGCCTAAACTCCTGGACGACCTGGGCTTGCGGCGCGGTGACGTCGAAGCCGTGGAATGCGCCTGGAACCACGCGGAGTTCGCAGGGCACGCCGCACGCGGTCAACCTGTGAGCGTAGGCCACATCTTCCTCGTGGAACAGGTCCAGGGTGCCGACTCCGATCCAGGCGGGGGGCAGGCCCGAGAGGTCGGTCCGTCGCGCGGGCACGGAATAGGGCGGGACCTCGGCGGCTCCGCAGGGCTGCGTCAGGTACGACTCCCACCCGAAACGGTTGCTCGCCTGGCTCCAGAGCATGGTCCAATCCTCTGCCAGGTCGGTGCGGAGGGCGGTCCTGTCATCCAGCATGGGATAGATCAGGAGTTGGAAGACGGGTTGGATTTCCCGTCGATCCAGGGCAAGCTGGGCGAGGGTCGCCGCCAGCCCGCCCCCGCCGCTCTCCCCGCCGATGGCGATGCGCTCTGCGTCCAGACCGAGCTGTTCCGCATGGGAATGCATCCAGGCCAGGGCCGAGTAGGCATCCTCCAGCGGCGTGGGGAAGGGATGCGCGGGCGCGCAGCGATAATCCACTGACACAACCACGAGGCCTGCTTCGCGGGCGTACTGAATGCAGATGGAATCGTCCATCTCGGGTTTGCCCATCACGTATCCGCCCCCGTGCAGCCAGACCAGGCCTGGGAGGGGAGGGGCGGCTGTTTTGGGTTGATAGATGCGCAGGCGGAGTTTGGTTTTGTCCACGCGGCTGGGGATGAAGATGTTATGCACCAGGAGGTCTTCTGGAGATTTTGAGGCCCACTGCAAGCGGGTCAGGAGGCGCCAGAGCCACAGGTTCCTGGCATGGACGGAAAGCTTCGGGAGTCTCTCCGCAAATGGACGCAGTTCTGGATGTACTTCCGGGCTGGGATGATGCATGGGACGGGGTCGTTGCCTTTCCAGCTCTCCCGAACTTAACGGGAAAGAGCCTTACCACGAAGGACACGAAGTACACAAAGGGGAAGAACGGCCTAATTTATAGGCATGTTCACAGTGTGACCTTTGTGTCCGTTTTAGTTGAGTATGGTTTTCCCGTTAAAAACGGTGGAACCCATTTTATTTGCCCGTGAAGAGCAAGGCCTTTGCTAACACGACTATCTGTCTGTCAATTTTTCAACCTTCAACTCCTCCAGGCTTCTCGCACCGCAGGCAAACATGGTGACCTCAATCTGGCGCTTGGTCAGCCTCATCACATCAATCACATTCTCAGTTGAAATTGCGGCGGCCTTGAGGAATTGCCCCGCCATGCCGCCCAGGGTCGCGCCCAGGGCGATACACTTGGCGATGTCGAGTCCGTCCTTGAGTCCGCCCGAGGCGAAGATGGGCATGTCGGGAGTTGCGCGGCGCACGTTGAGGATCGAGTCCGCGGTGGGGATGCCCCAGCCGACGAAGGTTGCCGCAAGCTGACGGGTGAACTCGTCTGGCGCGCGGTGCATTTCGACCTGCGACCAACTGGTGCCGCCCGCGCCTGCCACGTCGATGGCGGAGACGCCGCACTCGGACAGCAGTCTGGCCGTCCGCTCGGAGATGCCCCAGCCGACCTCCTTGGCGATGACGGGCACGGGCAGCTTTGTGCAAACTTCCTCGATCTTTTTGGCGATGCCCGCCCAGTTGACATCGCCCGCGTCCTGCACGGCCTCCTGCAGTGGATTGAGGTGCAGGTAGAGCGCATCCGCCTGGATCATGTCCACGGCGCGGCGGCATTCGTCCACGCCATAGCCGTAGTTGAGCTGCACCGCGCCCAGGTTGGCGAAGAGCAGGATGTCGGGGGCGACCCTGCGTACCTGGAAGGTGGCGGCCTGTTCGGGATGTTCCAACGCTGCACGCTGGGAGCCGACCCCCATCGCCACGCGGACCTCCTGGGCGGCCTCGGCCAGTCGCAGGTTGATCGTCCCCGCATCGGAGGTGCCGCCCGTCATCGAGCTGACCAGGATGGGGGCGGAGAGTCGCCGTCCAAACAGGACCAGGCCCGGGTCCACGTGGTTTAGATCCACTTCGGGCAGGGCCTCGTGGACGAAGTGAACATTTTCGAGTCCGGTCGTCAACGCGGAGCGGACATCCTGCTCGAGGTTGATCTTGATGTGGTCGGCTTTCCGCTGGTCGATGGGCGCAACTTTTGACATGGGCTAGTGTTCCTGTCTTTGAAAATCCCCTAAAGGGATGAGTGCTGGCTTGACAGTGCAAGTGAAAGGATTACAATAAGCCAGCCAACTTTGAAAATACCGATTTGGAGGATCTGATGTCTGATACTTATGAAGAAGTCAAGAAGATCGTAGTGGATCTGCTTGGCGTGGATGAAGCGAAGGTGACGGCTGAAGCCCGTTTTCGCGAGGAACTCGAAGCCGATTCGCTCGACCTGGTTGAGTTGATCATGGCGTTCGAGGACAAGTTCGGCGCCGAGATCTCGGACGACGACGCCCAGAAGATCACGACCGTGGGCGAAGCCGTCTCTTATATCGACGGCCACAAGTAAGTTTGGTGCGATTATAACCGTGGAGCCGCCTGTTGAAGGCGGTTCCATTCGTTTAAGGGAGTATTTTTTAAGACCGTTTTTTCTTTGTACATGGATAAAAAGTTCCGACGCCGGGGACGGCGTCGGAAGCATTTTGGGAGCGTTTACGAAAGGCGGGAAGGGTTACTTCAACAACAAAGAGGGGATTTCCTCGGGGTGGCGGGCGACGCGCACACCGGCGGATTCGAGCGCGCGCACCTTGTCGGCGGCCGTGCCTGCGCCGCCTTCGATGATGGCGCCCGCGTGTCCCATGCGTTTGCCGGGAGGAGCGGTCTGTCCGGCGATGAAGGAAACCACGGGTTTGGTCATCTTGGAAGCGATGAACTCCGCGGCCTTTTCCTCGTCCGTGCCCCCGATCTCGCCGATCATGACGACCTTCTCGGTCTTGGGATCATGTTCGAACATGTCCAGCACGTCGATGAAGTTGGTGCCGTTGACCGGGTCGCCGCCGATGCCCACACAGGTGGAGGCGCCCATGCCGACCTGCATGAGGGCGTACAGCACTTCATAGGTCAGGGTGCCCGAGCGGGAAACCACGCCCACGTTGCCGGGGATGGCGATGTTGCCGGGGATGATGCCGACCTTGGCCTCGCCCGGAGTCAGCAGACCGGGGCAGTTCGGGCCGACCAGGCGCACCTTCTTCTGGTCGAGGTAGTTGCGCACGCGCATCATATCCTGCACGGCCACGCCCTCGGTGATGCAGATGATGAGCGGGATGCCCGCATCCGCGGCTTCGAACATGGCGTCCGCGGCGAAGCGGGCGGGGACGAAGATGACGGAGGCGTTGGCACCGGTGGCTTCGACGGCCAGTTTGACCGAGTCGAAGACGGGCACCTTGCCGTTCAGCACCCATTCGCCGCCCTTGCCGGGCGTGACGCCCGCGACGACGTTGGTTCCATAAGCCATCATTTGGGTGGTGTGAAAAAGACCTTCATTGCCTGTGATGCCCTGCACCAGCAGGCGGGTATTCTTATCAACCAGGATGCTCATGGATTAGGCTCCCTTCGCGGCGGCGACGGCCTTCTGGGCGGCGTCGGCGAGTGTTTCAGCGGTGATCATGTTGGCGTTGGCCAGCAATCGGCGGCCTTCCTCGGCGTTGGTGCCCACCAGGCGGACAACCATCGGCACCTTGGGTTTAACCTCGGCCATGGCGGTCAGGATGCCCTTGGCGACCTCGTCGCAGCGGGTGATGCCGCCGAAGATGTTGAACAACACGGCCTTGACGTTCGGGTCGGTCAGGATGATGCGCATGGCCGCGGCCACTGTCTCCGCGCCCGCGCCGCCGCCGATGTCGAGGAAGTTGGCGGGTTCGCCGCCAAAGAGTTTGACGATATCCATGCTGGTCATGGCCAGGCCTGCGCCGTTGACCATGCAGCCGATGTTGCCGTCCAGTTTGATGAAGGACAGGCCGTATTTGCGTGCTTCGGTTTCGGCGGGGGCTTCCTCGTCGATGTCGCGCATCTCGCTCAGGTCCGAGTGGCGGAAGAGGGCGTTGTCGTCGATCATCATCTTGCCGTCGAGCGCGACCATGCGCCTGTCCTTGGTGATGACCAGCGGGTTGATCTCGGCCAGGGTGGCGTCGGTGCCGCTGTAGACCTTCCACAGGTTGGTGGCAATTGCGCCGAAGTCCTTCCAGTATTCGCGCGGAAGATCCATGGAGGCGGCGATGTCGCGGGCCTGGTAATCGCGCAGACCGAGCAGGGGATCGATGTGAACTTTGATGATCTTCTCGGGATGGGTGGCCGCCACTTCCTCGATGTCCACGCCGCCCGCGGCGGAGGCCATGATGACGGGCTTCCTGGCCGCGCGGTCGTTCGTGATGGCGAAGTAGATTTCCTGGTCGATGGCGGCGGCTTCGTCCACGAGCACCTTGCGGACGGGCAGGCCCTTGATCTCCATGCCCAGGATCTGGGTGGCAAGCTGTTCGGCTTCCTGCGGGTCCTTGGCGAGTTTGACCCCGCCCGCCTTGCCGCGTCCACCGACGAGCACCTGCGATTTAATGACGACGCGGCCACCAAGCTCTTCTGCGATTTGCCTTGCTTCGCTTGCGGTTGCCGCCACCCGTCCCTTGGGGATCGGGATTCCGTACCTGGAAAATATTTGTTTGGATTGGTATTCGTGGAGTTTCATCGCATCCTCTTGGTCAGGCATGTGCCCGGAGTACGTGCAGTGCGATTATACCACTGCGATATTTCGAGCCAGTTACGCTATTTTGATCCCGCATAACGGGAAAGAGCCTCACCACCAGGGACCATCAGACTTATAAGCCTTTTCTCCACCCAATGGAGTTGCACCACCGAGACTGAGCGCCAGCATCAGTCGAAGCCGAAGGGCCTCCATTGCTTACCTTCGGCGCAGTCCACACATCCCACTTGAACTTCTTATCAATGATTGGCGTATAAGATTTCCCCGCCAACTCCGCTGCATCTTGTTTATCTTTTTTCCAGATCATCCAAATACTTCAGGAACAGAATCCACGAAGTCTGCTCCACGTAATCCAACTCACTGGAACAGCCCGCGTCTTTCCAAAATTTATGGTTCCCAGACGTTATCGTTGCACCTGCACAGACCGTAGGTGCAGTACAGGTGTGTTCTTCGAGAGAATGATATGCTCTGCCAATCATCACGCCTGTGGCGTGACCTACTTGATATCTTCCAGGCATCTCTTCGCCAGCGTGGCGGCGACGTCCATGCGGTATTCGGCGGAGCCGAAATCATCCACGGCTTCGTGGCAGGCGTTGCGGGCGGCGGAGTCGACGCCGTCGGCTTCGGTGCCGTCCATGGCCAGGGACGGGGATTTTCCGAAGCCGCCGATCACCAGGCGGGCGCGGCCCGAGGGCCACTGGGCCAGCGCGGCGCTGACGATGGGCTTGTCGGCAGGGGTGCGGGAGGTGTACTCAAAGGCGAATTTGACCTGGAGCGGAATGGCGATCTGGGTGATGAGTCCCTGGGGGCGGAGAGGCAGGAATTCACCCAAATTGACGATTTGCGATTGAAGATTGACGAATAACGTCACTTTTGCATCCAGGGCTAGCAGGCAGGCGGCGACGGGGGAGCGGCCGTCGCCCGCGACCAGCGTCCCAGCCAGGGTGGCGGAGTTGCGCAGGTTGAGCGGAGCTTCGAGTTTGATGGCGGTCTTGAGCGCCCCGGGGCAATGCTCCGATTCGAGCAACTGCTGCAAGGTGACGGTGGCGCCGAGTTCGAGAACCTGCCCTGAGCGTATGGTGTTCAGACCGAGGGACTGCAAATCCACGACAGAAACGGGGGCAGACTGGGGGTGGGAGAGCAGAGTCCCACCGCCGAGGGGCACGGTGTTCGGCTGGGCCAGCAGGATCAGGGCTTCTTCAAGGGTCTGGGGACGGTGGTAGGTGGTGATCATGGCGTTAGCTCCATTCTGGAGAAGATGTCTGACAATATTATACTCTTGAACAAAAAAGTGCCCCGTAATCTCGGAGCACTTTTTTGTTGGTGACCTTTATCCTGGCGGCTCGATGGGTTGTATCTCGGGCGAGAGATACACATCCTGGAGCGCCTGGACGAGGATCTCAAACTCGTCGCCGTTGCTGTAGTGGCCGTAGAAGCGCCACATTGGCTGGATGTAGACAGGCGGCCCATTGGGGTCTATGGGTGTGAAGCGCGGGTCGTTGACGTAGTAGACCAGTTCCACCTTTTCGATGGTCATGGTGGGCGGGACGTAGGTGGCCGGGTCGTTCATCTCGTAGACTTCGCCGGCGCTCATGAGCAGTTCGACCGGCTGGCCGCTGGCGTCGAAAGCTGGGGCCTTGCTGTGGACACATACGGTCGGGTAGCCGCCCCAGGTCAGGTCGGGGATGGCCAGTGTTTCGACCAGGATGGCGGATTGATCGGTGGTCAGGGCCGATTCGGGCACGGTGGGGATGACGCAGTCCGAGTTGAGTTCGAGGAAGGTCTGGCCGTCTTCGGTGGTGAAGAGCAGGGTCATCTGGCCGTCAACCTCGGCTGTTTGCTCGCTGCCTTTGAGGATTTGGAAGTCCAGGCCGGGGAAGGGGATTTCGAAACGCTCGACTTGGACGGTGTAGATGCCATACGCGTTGGCGGTCAACGCGCCCCACACCTCCACGGGACGGTTGCGGTAATCGTAGAGCGCGTCCAGACCCTCGCCTTCCAGTAGTGCGTAGGGGTAGTCTGGGTCGGCGCTGATCAAGGCGTATTCCGTGCGCTGGCTGCCGTCGGCCTGGTAGTAGAGATTGACCATCAAGATGCCGCGCAGGCCTGCGACGGTCTGCGGAAGGGTCGGCGGCGCCAACTGGATGGTGAGCGTCTGGTCGACTTGCAAGGCGGCACAATCCACAGGCAGGCCATCGGCCCCGATCAGATCCTCGACGGGCACATTAAAAGTCGTTGCGATGCTTTGGCAGGTGTCGCCTGCCACGATGGTGTACATGTATCCAGAGCCTCCACCCCCTCCACCTGTGGACGGAATGGTTGGAACGGGCGTGGGCAACGGCATGGGTGTGCCTGACAGGTTGAGCTGGTAGAGACCCGATCCACCACCGCCTCCGCCGCCGCCTGCCATGCCGTCGGGAAAATATTGGATCATGGTCCAGTCGATTTTGTCATCCTTCACCATGCCGTCCACGGTCAGCAATTGGGCAGGCGGGTATGTGTCGAAGGGGGCGTCTGCTGGCAGGTCGGCGATCAGGTACTTTACGGCATTTGCGGCGTTTGGATACTCGTTGGTGGAAGTATCCAGCAGGTAGGTTTCCGAGCCTTCCTGGTGAAGCGTGCCCGTGATGGACATGAATTCTGCGGGGGAATATTGCCACGCATCCACTTCGAAAATGCGGATACCGTCCCGCATCGAAAAGTGTCCGCTGGCTTCGATGTCCGCGCCCTCCTGGGCCGCTTCCAGGCCTGTGATGTTGCCGGTGACTACCCGGTCGTCCAGCGTGACCAGCGGCATTCCGCCAACTTCGGCGGAGGGGAAGAAGCGCACCTGACCGTAGATTGTGACTTCGGCGCCATCTGGATACTCGCGCTGCCAAATCTGCACATTCAACATCCCGCCCGAGCGCATACTCTCTTGAATGCCAGCCTCTGCATTGCCGATGATCTTCTGAAAGGCTTCCTCGGCGGAGCGGATGCCGTAGGTTCCAATGGCCTGTGTATTGGGCAGCGAACCGTTGACGCTCATCACCTGGGCGTCATTGTCGAGGGTGATGTCTAAGCCGGCCGGCAGATTGTAGTCGTAACGCAAAGCCTGTCCGTCCAGCAATGGTACGATGTAATACTCGCCATAGACCTGCGGTGCAGGTTCGATGCTGTACGCGAAGTCGAAGCCATGCGATCCCATGAAGTCGGCGATGGCTGCGGCGGCCTGCTCATCGGTCAGGACTCCTCCGCCGATGAAGTTTCTGCCGTAGTCACGGTAATACGAGAAGTAATTGTCCGAGCGGACGTACAGGCGCGGCCCGCCTGCCGTGACCATGTAATCGGTGGTTCCTGGAAGCTCGCCCGGCGCGCTGTACACCTGGCCGTCGATGCCGAAGCGCAGCGCCAGCGCCCGCGCGGATTCGACTGTGGCGTGCTGGTCGGGCTGGGCGGTGTAGACGTTGGCTTCGAGCGGCAGGCTGGGCAGATCCGCTTTGAGGTAGAGCGTCAGGCTGTTGTAGTCGTAGCCTTCGACCTGCGGGGCGACGATGCCGCCCTGGATGGGGATCACCAATTCCATCCCGATCTGCAGGTTCGCGCAATTCGACGCCAGGCCGTTGGCGGCGATCAGGTCATCCATGCTGATGTTGAAATCCGCGGCGATCTTCGCGCAGGTGTCGCCTCTCTGGACAACGTAGGGAGCTGCCTGGCCGACGGGCGTGGGGCTTGGCATGACCAGGGTCGGGGTGGCCGTCCCTGGGCCTGCGGGGATGCGGGGCGGCACCAGCGAGCGGATGGCCCAACTCAGGACGAAGGCCAGCAGCGCCAGCGCCACGGTCAACCCCGCAAACTGGAAGACATCCCTACGGCTGATTTGGAAACTGGCGCGCGGCTTATGGGCGGACTTCAAGTCATCCTCCAATTTATATTTGAATTGCGGCTCGGGGGTAATGTCCCCGGCCAGGGTTTGCAGCGCCTCGTACAGGGCGTCGTTTTCGGGCAGCATGTTTTCGATCGGTTTCATCGTTCCACCTCCAGGGAAAGGGAGGTTCGCTCGCGCAGGTCTTGCAGCCCGCGCAGGACGAGCATCTTCACGGCCGCCTCGCTTTTGCGCAGCAGGCGCGCGGCCTCAGCATATTTCAAGCCGCCAAACGTGGTCAGGATGATGGCTTCGGCGCGCTCTGGGCTGATTTGTTTCAGGGCGCGGGAAACGGATTCAAGCTGAAGGCGTTGACCCGCCTCCTGGTCTGGGAGCAGGCCCGGGCTGGGGATTTGGTCCGCGGCTTCGATCTGGACCTCGGGCCGCATCCCGCGGAAGAAGAGGGCGCGCTTCCGCGAAGCGATGCCCATCAACCAGGCGGCGAAGGGCGCCTCCCCGCGATACGAGCGTATGCCCTCCAGTGCAGCCATGAAGGTCTGCGAGGTCAGGTCTTCCGCGTCTTTGGTGTTGCCCGTGTGCGCCATGTGATAGCGGTAGACGCGCGTCACGTGGCGGCGGTACAGCTCGGCGAAGGCTTCGGCATTGCCGATGGCCTGGCGCGCGAGTCTGGCTTCGTCGGGCGGACTTTCGGTGTGTGCAGTCATCGTGAGGGACATAAACCTCCTGTCAGATATAGGTTACAGGAGGCGGGGAAAAGGTAACAGGGAAAATCAACCCCACACTTCTGTCAGTGTCTTTTGAAACAGGTCATCCAGAATTTCATAAGGTGCAGCCCTGCTTTCGAGTTGAAGCGGACTGGTTTCGAGCCGCGCGATTTCCGCTTCGATGAAGTCGCTGATGAGCGGGATACGCGGGTTGCTGTCTTTTTCCGTGCCCGCCTGTTTACGTTCGAGCAGGGACAGGATCTCGGCCTTGAGCGCGGAGTCGCTGACCATACGTTCGAGCAGGGCGCGGAACTCGGTGGGGGCCACGCCATTCCCCGCCTCGATCCACAACGTGGCGAGCAGGGTGCGTAGGGCGTAGAAGTATGGTTTGAGTTTGACACCCTCTCCCGCGGTGGCCTCGCGGTAGTGATTGCGGGCCGTACCGAAATAATGCAGGAAACAGGTCTGCGGGGAATAGTGCGTTTTTGCCAGTTCGCGCAACTGCGCCCTGACCGAGTGTTTCTCCATGTAGACCACGGGCGAGCCGAGCCATTCCAGCAGCGGCGGGTTGGATTTGCGGAAGAGCTGCAGCGCCTTCTTCAAGTCCCAGCCGGTGATGTCGAGCTGATCGTCGATGGGAACTTCGATCACGTCGCGTTTTTCCTCGACCGAAAGATACCAGTGGACGGGCCGCAGGTAGAGGAAGCGCACATCGTAATCGCTGTCCGCGGAGGGGAAGCCCCAGGCGCGGCTGCCGCTTTCGCAGGCGTGGAGGATAACGACCTGCTGGGTCTGTTCGATCTCGTTCAGGCGGGAGAGGATGATGTTTTTCATGGAATGTGTTCCTGTTGAACCTTGCCAAGGTTTGGATGGTGACGATGCAACTCGTCGATACGGCGAGTACAGTTGAAGCGAAATGCCTGGCTGTGGCGAAACCTTCGCAAGGGTTATTCTTCGGGATACACCTTCCAGCCCAGTTCGTCCAGCATGGAAAGGTCGAGCTTGTCCTGCGGCACGTCGATGTGGACGGCGTTCGCCTCGGCCAGCAGCTCGTCGGTCCCGGCGTCGTAGATGCCCGCCCAGCATTCGGCCAGTTTGCGGTTGGATTTGCCCGCCCTGCCGACGATCCTGAGCAGTTTGCCGATGGGCACGTTCCTGCGATAGCGGACTTCGAGCTTGCCCGTGAACATGAAGCGCGGATTGTCCCCTGGCCCCATGTGCGAGCGCCCGCTGACCTCGTCGAGGATGGCGGCCACGATGCCGCCGTGCAGCACGCCCGGGTAGCCCTGGAAATGTTCGGGCGCGATGTATTGGGTCTCGATCACGCCAGGTTCGATCTCGTAGAAGTGCAGGTGCAGGCCCACGGGATTCTCGACCCCGCAGATGAAGCACATTTTGGAATTGGGTTGTTTGATGGGATGGTCGGTCATGATGTCCTCGTTGCGCGAGATATTATCTCGCGTTACTTCTCCGCCCAATGGATGGCGATGGTGCCGAACATCAGGCGCTTGAAATTCACGGCTTTGAATCCCGCCGCGGCCAGGTGCGCGGCCAAACTTTCAGCGGTCAGGAAGCCCTCGGTGGTGTCGGGCAGGTAGGTGTAGGCTTCGCGTTCGCCCGAGAGTAATCCGCCCAGGGTGGGGATGATGACGTGCATGTGGATCCAGATGAAGGGCGAGAGCAGATTCCGCTTTGGGCGCGTGGTGTCGAGGATGACAATGCGTCCGCCCGTCTTCAACACGCGGTACTGCTCCTGCAAGGCCTTATGCACGTCGATCACGTTGCGCATCAGAAAGCCCGAAACCGCCGCGTCGAAGGTGGCGTTCTTGAAGGGCAGGCGCAGGGCGTCGGCGGTCGAAAAATCCAGCGGGCCGACGGTCTGCGCGCCGACGCGCATCATCTCGAAGGTGAAGTCGGCGGCGGCCACTTTGAGGCCAGGTGTTTGGGCGATGGCTTCGCGCGCCAGGTCGCCCGTGCCTGTGCCGAGATCCAGTAAGTGGGATTTGGGCGTCAGCCTGGCCAGCTTGATGACCAGCCTGCGCCAACGCACATCCTGAAAGCCTGTCATCAGTCGGTTCATCAGGTCGTAGCGGCTGGCGATCTTGGTGAACATGTTTTGAACGTACGCGGCGCGTTCATCGCCTGTCAGTTGGGTCATGGGGTCTCCTGGATGTAGGGCAAATTGCCAATCTGCCCTGCCAAAACTCGCCCCATTATAAGCGCTTGCGGCGATGGCCGCGTGATATACTGCGGCGCGTTAGAAATCCGCGCTGAGCGGAGGGGCGATGCTTTTCGTCCCGCAGTCGAAGCGCGAGTATCTTGGATTTCACGCCCTTCGCCTACCGACCTCGCAAAGAGCGCTCGGTCCTCCGCTCAGGGCGAAGTTTTTGGAGGCCTACTCTTGGCACAGACCCAAATCAACTGGAATGCGTGGGGATTGGCGATCCGCCCGCGGACTTTGCCTGCCGCGGCGGCGGGCGTGGTGATGGGCTCCGCCCTGGCCTGGGCTGACGGCTGGTTCCGTCTCGACGGGTTCCTGGCCTGCCTGGGCGCAGCCCTGCTGCTGCAAATCGGCAGCAACCTGGCCAACGACGTGTTCGACTTTGAGCGCGGCACAGACACGCCCGAGCGCCTCGGCCCGACGCGCGTCACGCAGGCGGGACTGCTCACGCCGAAGCAGGTCAAGGTTGGAATGGGAGTCGTCTTCGGGCTGGCGGCCGTGCTGGGACTATACCTGGCCTGGCTGGGTGGCTGGCCGATCATCGCCATCGGCATCGCGGCCATCCTGGCAGCCATCGCCTACACGGGCGGGCCGTTTCCGCTGGGCTATCACGGTCTCGGCGATCTCTTTGTCTTTATCTTCTTCGGCTTGGCCTCCGTGGCTGGCACGTATTATGTGCAGGCGGGTTCCGTCTCCGCGGCGGTGTGGTGGATGACCCTGCCGCCTGGACTGATCATCACGGCCATTCTGGTGGTCAACAACCTGCGCGACATCGACAATGACCGCAAAGGCGGCAAGCATACGCTGGCCGTGCGCATCGGCGAACGCGCCACGAAGGTCGAGTATGTGATTTGCATGGCGCTGGCTTATCTGGTGTTGCCTGTTGCGGCGCTGCTGGGAATCATTTCCTGGCTATCGCTATTGGTCTGGCTGTCCTTGCCGCTGGCATATAAATCCATGCGTGTAGTGCTGACACAAAAGGGACGTCCGCTCAATGCGGCGCTGGCGGGCACGGGCCAGACGGCGCTGGTATTCAGTTTGTTGTTTTGGGTGGGATTGTTGCTTTCGCGCTGAGCGGAGGGACGGTGTTCTTCCGTCCCGCAGTCGAAGCGCAGAGCATGAAATATAAAAATAGAATCCCGCTGAACTACAAATGTTCAGCGGGATTTCTTTTATCCCTTGTAACTGCGTCCTTCGACTGCGCCGCACACCTGCCCTGGCGGGCGGTGCCAGGGAATAACGCGGCTCCGCTCAGGGCGAAACTAGCTTGCCCATTTGCCCTGGGGTGAGCGCGTCGGGGATCGCGTCGGCGCCTGCTTCGAAGCCTGCGCGGATGCCCATCAGGGTCTCGTCCCAAAAGTCACGGGCGGCTTTGAACTTGTCCTGGCGGAAGCGCTCCAGCCAGGCGAGCAGCTCGGGGTCTTTCAGGCCATCCACTTCCCATTGAACTAAAAATCCCATCACCAGGTCGATGACGCGTTCGCTTTCCCAGAAGACCAGCTTCTCGTCCTCGCGCTCGAAGATGGCGCGCGAGAGTTTGAACTGATGCGCTTTGTAATTGACGTTCAGGTTGTAGTGGGCTTTGAGGATTTCATCGGTAATCAGTTCCGACCACTTGCGGTGGAAGCGGCAGATGCCGCTGTTCTCGTTGAACAGTTCGTAGGTCATGCGCTCGACGTTCTTGCGGCCCAGCTTGTAGGGCGGCAGGAATTCCACGCCATAGTGGACGAAGTATTTGCCCATCATTGGCATGGGACTGAGCATGCCTGGCACCCAGTATTGATTGGGAACCATACAGCCTTGCTCACCGTGGCTGAGGAAGACCGCGCGGTCGATACTGCGGATGTCAAGCTGTTTGTCGAGTTCGCGCGCTGCGGCGCGGATGCCCTGCTGGAAGACAGCCGCCTGCGGGTCGAACAGAATCGCGCGAACGACCTCCATGGCATATTCGGCGTTGAGCTGGCTGTCGTTGACCACGTCGAACTGGCTGGGGTCATCGGCGAATTGGAAGCGCAGCTTGTCCGCGGGGGGAAAGCCAAACGCAACGGGATCAATCAACCCGTCGGCGGCCAGCTCCATGATCCAGGCCAGCGTGCCGCCCGTCTGGATCGAGTCGAAGCCCATCGCATCCACGAAGTCGTTCAACACTTCCGCGGCGCGCTGATCGAAGACGCCGACCTGCGGGCCGAGCGCGTGATAGGGCTCGTAGTCCTTTTTGTAGGGGCCGTTGAGTTTCTTGCAGACCACGGGACAAGGCTCGCCACAGTGCTGGAATTTTTTGGGCTTGATGGTTTCCTCGTTGAACTGCGCGAGGTAATGCTTGAGGATGAAGTTGTCGTGCTGGCGCAGGCGCGACTCGACGCTGGCATAGATCGAGCGATAGTTGAAGCTCAGGATGCGCTCGTTGAGGTCGCGCATGTTGACGCCGAAGGTGCCGCCCGTCTCGAACTCGGGCACGTAGCGATATTTCTCGGTGACAGCCAGGTCGGTCTGTATGGTTTTCTTGCCGAAGTGTTCGAGGAAGTAGGTGTCGATCTCCTTCGAGTCGCGCAGGTCGGGATCCTCCCACTCGCCGCCGAAGACGATGCCGACCACGTTGTGATGCTGGAACAGACGGCTGCCCAGCCCGCCGCGCCCTGCCCAGTCGACGACGGCGGTGAAGGCCCCGTTGCGAATCGGGCTCGACCCGATGGCGCCCTCACGGGTGTACTTGGCGGCAGGCCCCACCGCGCAGATGCGGACTTTACCGGCTGGATATTCATCGGCATAGCGGTCAAAGATGGCCTGCTGCAGGGCGTAGAAGCCCGTCAGCGGTTCGCCATTGGGATTGGCGTAACTGGCCCAGAGCGCCTCGACGTTGATCGGCTCCAGGCGGACTTGAATTTCGCCTGCCTTGTGATTGAGCAGTACCACACTCGGCTCGGACGCGCGGTCGCGCAGGGCCACGTAGTTCACGCCGACGTGATGGAACGTATAGGCCGCGCCGCCCATGCTGGAGAGGTAAAAGCCCTCCCATTGTGGACTCCACGCGCTGAAGACCAGCCGCCGCGAGCCAGGGATGGAGCTGCCTGCCAGCAAGCCCTCGCCGAAGGTGAAACTGTCGGGATAGGTGTTGAAGCGATGCCAGCCATAATCAGCGGGCCCGAGCACGGTCTCGCCGATGGGACGCAGGTACCAGTTGCCGTTGTTGAGATGGAGGGTGAGTTCACGTTGGATGATGGGGTAGGTCATGGAATAGCCTTCTTGTTGGATACTCCTCGCTGAGCGGAGGGACGGTGTTCGCCCGCCCCGCAGTCGAAGCGGGAGCAACAGGTCAATGTAAAGTATTTATGCAACTTGCCCTTCGACTTCGCTGCGCTCCGCTCGGGGCGTAGTCACGTCACATATTTCCACGGGCACAGCCAGCGTTCGAGCCAATCCACGAAGAAGTACATGCCCAGGCCGAGCAGGCTCATGGCGACCACGCCTGCGTACATGGCGGGATAATCGAACAGCGTGCTTCCATTGTAGTAGATGTAATAACCCAGCCCATACTTGGTGGCGAATAACTCGGTGATGTACAACACCGCCACCGCCGTGCCAATCGACTGGCGCAGGGCGGTCAGAATGGCGGGCAGGCTGGCGGGCAGATACACAAAACGGAACAGCGCCCGCCGTCCCGCGCCGAGGCTGTGCAGGCTTTGCAAAAGCTGGGGCGGAAGTCCCGCCGCCTGGTCGCGCACCAGCACGAGGATTTGGAAGAAGAGGATCAGAAAAATGATGGCGATCTTGGCCACATCGCCTATTCCCAGAAACAGGAACACCACGGGGACGAAGACCACTTTCGGGATGGGATACAGCAGATAAATGATGGGGGAGAAGATGCGATTCAATCTACTTGACCCGCCAATGGCCAGCCCCGCAGGAGCCGCCACCAGCACCGACAGCGCCATCCCCGCCGTGGCGCGCCACAGGCTGACCCCGAAGTGAATCAACAGCCCATTGTCCAGTTCCTTGAAGAAGACCACAATCACTTCCCACGGCCCAGGCAGGATGGGACGGTGAACCAACAGGGCGACGGCCTGCCACGCGATGAGCAGTCCCAGCGCGGAGAATAAGAGGTCACGCCGCTTCATGGCGCGTTTCCTTTTGCAACTGGGAGCGCCCATATCAACATATTCTCATCTCGACATGAGATTGCTTCGTCGGGAAGAACGCCCTCCTCGCAATGACATAAGCTATTCATGTCGCATCTCCCGCCAGAGTGTCTGACACAGGTCGTGGTAGGACTGCGAGTTGCGATAATTGGGTTGGCATGCCTGCGGATTATCGAAGATATGTGCCTGTTGATTCGGAGCCGTATCCAGCAGTAATATTTTCTGCCCGAGCGCGGCGGCTTCTTCGATGGCGTGCGTGACCATTACCAGCGTCAGGTTTTGTTCCATGCACAGGGAGAGTGTCAGGTTTTGCAAATCCTCGCGCGTGACGGCGTCGAGCGATGAGAAGGGTTCATCCATCAGCAGCAGATCGGGCTGGAGGGCCAGCGTGCGCGCAATGGCCGTGCGCTGGCGCTGTCCGCCCGAGAGCTGGGACGGGAATTTATCCGCGACTGCGCTCAGCCCGAGACGTTCCAGCCAGTATGGGACCTTATTCTCAGCCTGAAAATTTTTGGGCGTGTGCTTGCCGTCGGGGCCGTAGAAATCGCGTACCTGCAAACCCAACTCCGCGTTTTGCCGCACCGTGGCCCAGGGCAGCAGCCCGTAGTCTTGCAGAATCAAGCCTGTGCGAGGTCTGGGGCGCAGCAGCGCTTCGCCGTCGATTTCAATTCCTCCGTTGGCGGGGGCGCGCAGTCCCGCCAGCAAATACAGCAGGCTGGTCTTGCCGCAGCCCGAGGAGCCGAGGATGGTCCACGTCTCTCCGCGCTGCACCTGCCAGTTGAAGTCCTGGAAGAGCAGCGCGTGATGCGGATAGCCAAAGGTGAGGTTATGGGTGTGGATCATGGCAAGAAAATGTGGGACAAGTTTATAGACTTGTCCCACTCATTATAACGGGAGCAGCTTTTCGTTAAGGAAGAAGCGTACCGTTGACCGAGTCGGCGTAGGTGACGTCAGCGGCCAGCATTCCTTTTTCCTGCGCCCAAGCCAGGGCGTCATTCCATTCGGCTTCGGTCGGCACACCCTGGTCGGGGAATGGCGGGATGGCGAACTTGCCGATCAGCGGCTCGGGGACGAGTTTCTGCTCGCTGAGCACGGCGTTGTACTTGGCGGGATCCAGGTTGATTAGGTCGCTGGCTTCCTCGATGGCAGCCAGGAAGGCTTTGACGGCCTCGGGGTGCTCGTCGATGACCTGCTTGCGGAAGGAGAGCACGCTGAAGCCATATTGCGGATATTGCGAGTCGTCAATGACCTTGACCGCGCCCTGGGCGGCGGCCAGCGAGGCCAGCGGATCGGGCAGCACGCCCGCGGCGAGTCCGCCCGAGGCCAGCAGGGACATGCGGTCGGGGATCTTCGGCACGGCGATGATCTTGATGTCATCCTTGCTGAGACCTTCGGCCTGCAAAATGCGCTCGGTGACATACTCGATGACCGTCCCTTGCGAGACGCCGATCTCCACACCCTTCAACCCGTCTGGCGTGGTGATGCCGCTCTGGGCCGAGGCCAGGATGAAGAAGTGGCCGTAGCCTTCGACGGGACGCAGGGCGTAACGCACCACCTGCATCTGGACAGCGTCCTTGTTGAAGAGCATCACGGCCAGCGTCTCGTTGACCGTCCCGTCGGCCTGACCCGCTGCCAGTAACTGGTCCCGTTCGGGGGCGGAGGCGACGGGCACGAACTCGACGTTCACGCCGTGTTTGGCGAACAGGCCTTCCTGCTGGGCCACGTACATCGGCAGGGTGTCGATGATGGGCAGGACGGCGATCTTGAGCGTGACAACCTCGGCAGGCTTCGCGGAAGCGCAGGCAGAGAGCGTCAGGCTCAAGGCAAAGAGGAGGATGAGCAGGGGACGGGCAATACGCATGAAGGGATTCTCCTTTGGTTTTCCGTCATTGCGAGGGCGGTGTTTTCCGCCTGACACTTGCACCTGCACAAAACGCAGGTGCAGTGCAGGTGAGCAATCTCCAGATGTGAGAAGGAGGTTGCTTCGTCGGCAAAGAGCGCCTCCTCGCAACGACATTATTCTTTTGGTAATTTTTCCTCTGGCACACCGATGGAGCGGGCCAGGTATTGGCGCAGGAAAGGCAGGGATTCTTCGAGGGGCGGGGTGCCCGTGTAAATCCAGTGGATGACGATCTCGTTCAGGACGCCGAACAAGGCGCGGGCGGCGAGGTCGGCCCGCTGGGGCGGGATGCTGCCATCCTCCACGGCGCGTTCGAGGCGGGCCTGGACGATGCGTGTCAGGCGGTCGTTGATGGCGCGGCGGCGCTCCTCGAATACCGCGCCCAGTCCCACCGCCTGGACGAGGGCGATCTTGGCCAGCCCGCGATATTGGCTGAAGAGTCCCAGGCTGGCGCGTAGGGCGGCGTCCATCTGGCCGAGGCCGTGGGATTCGTTTTCCATGGCCTGGGTCAGGCGGCTTTCGAGCAGATCCGCGAAGGTGTCGCTCAGCGCCAGGAAGATGTCCTGTTTGCTGGGGAAGTAAAAATAGAAGGCGCCTTTGGAGGTGTGCGACTCGCTGACGATATCATCCACCTTGGCATCGTGATAGCCCTTGGTGGCGAATACCTTCACAGCCGCTTCGAGGATGCGGGTGCGGGTTTCCTGGGTGGGGTCGTTGGGAGTCGTCATAGGGAGTTTGTAGACCGACTGGTCGGTCTACGGCGGTGAAGAATATCACAACAAAAAATCCACGTCAAGACGATGCGGATTTTTTGCCGTGTGTTATGGAATTTCCCAATTTAGCCATCCCAAGAAATTATTCGTTTCGTCCTTGTACAAATCTGGAAATTGTGACTGATTTACGTTGTTTATGTATCCTCTCTTGCGGGGAATAAAAAATGTCCCGAAGCAGAGCTTCGGGACTCCATTGGCCTATTTTTGCAAGCGCCGCTGCTGGCGCTGACGGCCTTCTTCCAGTTTCTGCTTTTCCTCGTCTGTCTCGGCCTGGATGGGGCGGATGCTGGTGGGGTTGCCGTCATCATCCAGGGCGACGTAGACCAGGTAGGCGGTGTTGGTGTGGGTGCGTTCGCCCGTGACGGGGTTCTCGGCCACGACCTGCACCTCGGCTTCGACACTGGTGCGGCCGGTGTAGGTCACCTCGGCGTTGAGGATCACCAGGTCGCCGATGCGGATGGGCTGGCGGAAGACCATCGAGTCGATGGCCACGGTCACGACGCGGCGGCCGGCGTGGCGCATGCAGGCCAGCGCGCCGGCTTCGTCGACCAGTTTCATGATCCAGCCGCCGTGAACGTTGCCCAGGTTGTTGGCGTGTTCGGGCTGCATGAGCTGGGCGATGCTGATGCGCGAGGCGCGTACGGGTTTGGGGTCTAAAGTGGGGGTCATCTCGTTACCTTTTGTGTGGAAAGCCGCCGGGGGACGGCGGCTGATGGGAAGGATGTGTGGGGCGCGACCTGTTAATCCATGTCTTCGCGGAACTCGCCCATTTCGACGGTGTGCAGGCGTTCGGGCTCCTCCTGGAGCACGTCGATCATGCTGAAGGTCAACTCGCTCATCAATGGGGCCAGCGGCAGCGTGGCGGGCACGCGGATGCGGTCGGGGTGCGGGGGCGGGGTCAGGCGCGGTTTCAGCGTGCTGGTGGCGCGCTTGCGCAGGATGCGCGGATCGTCCGTGAGGTAGCCCACGTAGTAGCCGAGGACGGAATACACCTCGCGTCTGGGGGTTACCCATCCGATCCAGTCGCCGTTGCGGTTATAAATGTGTGGGTAGTAGAGGAAGGCCTCCACGTCGCCTTTGCTCACGTAAATGGGGATCAGAATTTTCGGCTCGGATTTTTCCATGTCGGCCTCTATTGTTCAATATCATTATACGTCCAATGCCGATTAATGAAATAATTCCAAAGCATTACAATTCCGACCGCCAGGGCCAGGGTGCCGTTGCGGGCCAGGAAATCAGCAGAGAGGTGATTGAGATGGGCGGTGTCTTCGAACACGGACAGCATGAGCGGCTCGACGAAGTGTAGCACGGGAATACGGATGAGCACACCGGCGGTGTTGACCACGAAGAACATGCCCAACTGGTGGAGGAGCGGTCGTGAACGCGATTCGGGGTAGGTCCAGTAGCGGTTCCAGGTGAAGTTGCTGATCACGGCGCAGACAAAGGAGATCGTGCCCGCCAGAACCAGCGGCATACTCGTGAAATGGGAGAGCAGGTTCATCACCCCAAAGTCCACCATTGCGCCAATGGCGCCGACGATGGCGAAGCGCAGGAAACGGGACTGCTCTCTTTTGTTCGTCAGGATCATGGCAGGCCCAGCTTTTGCTTGAAATAGGGGATGGTGCGGCGGATGCCCTCGTCGAGATCGACGTTGGGTTCCCAGTGCAGGATCGCGCGCGCGCGGGTGATGTCGGGCTGGCGGCGCTGCGGGTCGCGCGCGCTGCGGGCGTCGGGGACGTAGGTCAGTCCCGCGGTGTTGCCCGTGATGCGGTTGATGGCCTCGGCGAATTGCAGGATGCTCATCTCGCGCGGGTTTCCGATGTTGACGGGCATGTGCTCGTTCGAGTACAGCAGGCAGACGATGCCCTCGACCAGGTCGTCCACGTAGCAGAAGGAGCGTGTCTGCTTGCCCTCGCCGTAGACGGTCAGCGGCTGGCCGAGCAGGGCCTGCCGGAGCAGGTTGGGCAGGGCGCGGCCATCCTCCAGGTCCATGCGCGGGCCGTAGGTGTTGAAGATGCGCACAATGCGCGTGTCGAGTCCGTGGAAGCGGTGATAGGCCATCGTCAGGGATTCGGCGAAACGCTTGGCCTCGTCGTAGACGGCGCGGGTGCCCACGGGATCCACGTTGCCGGTGTAGGTCTCGGGCTGGGGATGCACGGCGGGATCGCCGTAGATCTCGCTGGTGGAGGCCAGCAGGAAGCGCGCGTTGTGGGCGCGCACCACGCCCAGACAGTTATGAGTGCCGAGCGCGCCGGCCTTCATGGTCTGGATCGGCAGGTTGAAGTAGCCCGAAGGCGACTGCGGGTTGGGGCTGGCGGGGGAGGCAAAATGCAGCACCGCATCCAGCTTGCCGCGCACGAAGATGTAATTCGAGACATCGTGACGGTGGAAGGAGAATTTCTGGTTGCCCATCAGGTGGGCGATGTTCTCGGGATTGCCCGTGATGAAGTTGTCGAGGCCGATGACCTCGTGCCCCTCCGCCAGCAGGCGGTCACACAAATGAGAGCCGAGAAATCCCGCGGCTCCCGTGATCAAGATGCGCATGGTACCTCTTTATTTCCGTCCTGAGCGGAGCCGCGCGCGATGCGCGGCGCAGTTGAAGGACATTTGCTAAGACTCGCCCTTTTCTTCGAGAGCGGTGATTTTGGCGTTCGTTGTATGCTCATCCGCAGGCCGCTGGATTACAAATCCAGCGGGAGCAGTGCGGGGGCCTTTTGCTCCTGGCGGATTTGTAATCCGCCAGTTCCCGTGGGAGCGTGTGCCGTAGCGCGATATTCATTCGTCCCGCCGGCCGCTGGATTACAAATCCAGCGGGAGCAATGCGGGAGACTTTTGCTCCTGGCGGATTTGTAATCCGCCAGTTCCCGTGGGTGTGTTTGCCGTAGCGCGATATTCATTCGTCCCGCTGGCCGCTGGATTATAAATCCAGCGGGAGCAGTGAGATTGCTTCGGTCGCAAAGAGCGCTCCCTCGCAATGACGTTACTTTGCAATAACGTTACTTCCAATCAATTCTCGTGATCAACCCGTCGCCGGTGACCTGGAAGGCCTGGCCGCTGCCGCTGTCGATCATCCATAGATTACCCTGATAGACCACTGCAATGAAATCCCCCGTTTGGCCGGGGATGGGCTCGGGCGCCCAGGCGGGGGTCTGCGGTTCGATGCCGCCCGTGTCCTGCGGAGGGAATAACACGCGATGGTTCGATCCGTCGCGGTCCATCACGGCCAGGCGGTAGCGGCTGGATTCGCTCTGGTCGGGGAAGATGGCTTGCAGATAGGCCACCTGGTAGACCTTCTCCGTGCCGCTTTGGCGGACGGGCGAGGCGGAGGGGTAGGCGAACATGCCCGTTTGCAGGGCGAGCGGAACCGTGACCTTGTTTTCGAGCGAGACGGCGCTCAGGTCGAAGTAGGGCGACTCCTCGTCGGTAAAGGGGGCGGGCGCCGAAGCGTGGGTGGTGACGTAGAGCGTCTTGCCGTCCGCGCCCCAGGCCAGGCCGGGGATCCAGGCCCAGTCGCTGTGGGTGTTGAGCGGGGTGATCTCCATCATCGGCTTGAGGTAGCCGCCGTCCTGGTCGACCAGCCCGATCCCGTCGGGGCGGACGTAGGCCAGGCGTCCGTCGGCCGAGTAGGCGAAGGACATGCCCCACCAGCCGTACACGCCGCCGCTGGAGGCATCCAGCATCTTGCGCGGCGCGCCGCCCGTGATGCTGACGCGCCAGAGGTCGTTGTTGGCCTGCCAGCCTGGGGAGGTGGCACGCGGCTCGACCGTGGAGTAGGCCACCGAGTTCGTGCCGGGGATCCAGGCCGCGAAATGCACCACGTTCTTGGCTTCAAGGTAGACCGGCTTGGGCGTGGTGTTGCTGACGCGCACGGCCCACAGGGTGTTGATCTCCTCGGAGGCGGGCTTCTTCGACTTGCGCGTGAAGATCAGGTACTCGCCGTTGGGCGAGAGGATGAAGACGCGCCCGTCCAGGTCGCCGGTGTTGACGATCAGGCGGCGGTTGGCGGTGGACGAGTCCATCGCCCAGGCGTTGCCGCCCGCCAGGTAGACCAGGTTGCCGGGGATGTTGAGCGGCGTGAAGGAGGTCTGCGCGCCGACCATGACGATCTCGGGCGCGGCCTCCTGCAGGATGACGGTCTTGACCACCGAGCGGCTGACCTCGACGCCGTCCTCGGTGGTGCGGCGCAGGGTGATCTCCTGCTGGCCGTTGACGCCCGCCTGCACCAGGCGCGTCTCGCCCTCGGGCAGGGTTTCGTTGCGGATGGTCTGCCGCTCGTAGGGCAGCACCTGGATCTCGGTCTGGAACTCCTCGCGCACGCGGGTCAGTTTGATCTGGTCGCCGTCGCCGAGCACGGTGTAGTAGGGCGGGTCGACGCGGTCGAGGTCGCCCGGGGCGACGCCCGCCTGCTGCAGCGCCTGGATGACGGTGCTGCCCGCCTGCACCTGCACGTCGAAGGTCTGGCTGTCGGCCAGGATGGTGATGCCGATTTCGCCGCCGAGCTGCGGGGAACGGCAGCCAGCCGTCAGGAGGACGGCGGCCAGGAAAACGGTCAACAGGCTGAGGGGGCGGGGGCGGGTCATGTCCTGCGGTATAATCCAGCCGCTATTTGATCTGCCCGCTGACGGTCATCAGGCCGTCGGCGATGGTGATCGACTGCAGGCGGAAGCCCGTGGCGACAGGCCCCAGCGAGCCCGTGTAGGCTTCGTTGACGAGTTTGCTGATGGCGTCGTTGAGGCCCTCAGGCGCGTCGAAGGGACCGAAGTCGGCGGAGATTACCTGTATGCTGGGCGCGCCGTTTTCGTCGATGCCCACCCCCAGGACGATGGCCACATTGGCCGCGAACATGCCGCGCTGCACCTTGCCGAAGACCTGCATCTGGCCGTCGCGCAGAAAGATCTTGGGCTCGGTCATGAACGGGTCGGCCTGGCTTTGCAGTTTGTAGGTCAGGTAGGAGGTCAACTGCGACTCGTTGATCTGGAAGGTGGCCGTGCCCGTGAGCGCGCCGGCTTCGATGGCCTGCTTGACCTGGTCCTGGATGCTTTGCGCGGCCTCGGTGGAGACGGGGATGGCTTCGGTCGGGTAGTCGGGTCCGCCAATAAAGACTGTGCAGGCCAGTGAGGCCAGCGCAAGGGTAAAGATGAGGAACGGGAAGGCTAATTTCTTCATTTTGTCCTGACTGGTAAACAACCTTGCGAAGGTTTGGAATGAAACGAGATTCCTGTTTGATCCAAAATTCTGATCGTTTCCATTTTTTTGGGCGCCAAACGGAACCTTCGCAAGGGTTTCAATAACTATTTTTCGAACGGGAGCAATTATAGCATGAGCGACTCTGAAACCAATCCGACCCCTGCGCCGCAGGCCGAACCCACCCTGGCGGTGAAACTGGAGGCCATGTTATTCGTGGCCCCCGAGCCTGTGGCTCTGGCGCAATTGGCGGCCGCCCTGGATGTGACCAATTCCGTGGTGGAGCGCGGCTTGAAGGAATTGGAGGAATCCCTGCATGCCCGCGGCCTGCGGTTGCAGCGTCATATGGGCCGCGTGCAGTTGACCTCGGCCCCCGAGATGGCCGAACTGGTGGAACGCTTCCTCGGCTTGGAGGCGGTCAGCCACCTGAGCCGCGCGGCGCTGGAGACGCTGGCGATCATTGCCTACCAGCAGCCCGTCACCCGTCCGCAGATCGACGCGGTGCGCGGCGTGAACAGCGACGGCATGATGAAGAGCCTGTTGAGCAAGGGCCTGATCCTGGAATCGGGCCGCGCCGACGGTCCCGGACGCCCGATCCTGTACTCGACCACGCCCGAGTTCTTGCAGCACTTTGGCATCAACTCGCTGATGGAACTGCCCTCGCTGGCCCTGCCCGAGTCCGAGGCCGAGAAGCAGGTCGAGTTGTTGAAGGGATAGGGAAAAGGAAAGACGAAAGAGGAAGGATGGGACGCTGGCGGGAGTCGGCGTCCTTTTTGTTGGAGGGAGCGGGGAACGAAAGATAAAAGGAATGTCTTGAAATTTATGCAAAATTACAAGAGGCTGACGTATAATTGACATACAGCGGGGTGATGACCGCTGACAGCCATGACATCGAATCACGAGCCTCTTCCTCCTGTGAATAAGAATGTCTCCATCAGCGGAGATGTGAGTGGCGTTGTCATCATTGGGGATCATAATACCGCATGGCAAACCATCATCCAAAAATCCAACCATGATTAGAAGGATTAGAGGATTACCATGATTGGGTCCCAATCATGGTAATCAAGGAAATCAAGGTATGCAACATGAAGATTTGACTCGCCGCATTATTGCCGCCGCCATGAAAGTCCACTCCACGCTGGGCAACGGCTTTCAGGAAAAAATCTACCAGCGCGCAATGACAATCGAAATGCCCTATCAAAGCCTTGCATTCGAGCCAGAAAAGGAAATGTCCATCTTCTATCGCGGACAGGAGATCGGCACCCGCCGCGTGGACTTCTTCGTTGAAAAACTGATCATGGTCGAGATCAAAGCCGTCATTCAATTGGAAGATGTCCACCTCGCCCAGGCCATGAATTATCTCGAAGCGTATAAAATGGAGATCGGACTGCTCATCAATTTCGGCGCAAAGAGTTTACAATTCAAAAGAGTTCACAATAACAAGCTTCTTAACCATGATGAAAAGTCTTAACCATGATTGAAAGGATTAGAGGATTACCTTGATTGGGAGTCCTGCAAATCAGGGTAATCCATCATGGTAATCAAGTAAATCAAGAAAATCATGGTTAAGACCTTAAAGGGAAACTAAAAATGATTCATCAAAACTCTTGTCAAAAATGCAACAATCCTTCCCCCGCTTGGGGGAAGTTAGAAAGGGGGGGCCATGCCGCATAATGAAGCCTATTCCCAAGCAGAAAAGAAAACATAAGAAGCGCTGAGATTAAATTTTCACTTAAAATCTGATAGGTCTATCGTCACCATAAAAGGTAATTATCATGGCATTACACAATGACTCATATCGTATTGCTGAAAAATTAATTGAGGAGGCAATCCATTCAAATGCAACAAAGCTTAACCTTGGAAAAATGGATTTAAGTGAACTACCTGAGTCAATTGGAGCGTTAATATCTTTACGATCTCTAAACTTACGTCGCAATAAATTAGAGGTGCTACCAGACTCTCTTGTCCACCTCGCGTATTTAGAATCTTTGGACATTGCCGACAACGAGCTCGCATTCTTGCCAGAGTGGCTTGATAATCTCGCGCAATTACAATCGATAAATGCATCTGCAAATAAGATTGCATCGCTACCAGAGTCGTTTGGCAACCTTGCCCAATTAAGATCATTAGATTTAACTAACAATCAACTAACAACACTTCCGCAGAGATTTGGCGATCTTACACGATTAGAGTCTTTGAATATTTCCTATAATAAATTTTCAGCATTTCCAGAGCCGCTTGGGAAACTAGTGCAGTTGCTGTCTCTAAATCTTATAGGTAACAACATATCGATTCTTCCAGAAAAATTTAGTGGGCTCATTCAATTGCGGTCATTGGAGATTTCCAACAATAATCTAAAAATATTACCAAGGTGGTTAAGTAATTTAGAACAGTTGCAGTTGCTAGATATATCCAATAATCAATTATCTGACTTACCTCCTGAATTAGTAAGACTCAAATGTTTTGACGATATAAAATTCAGTGAAAACCCCTTTACGCCCGAACTATCCACTGCATATAAACAAGGATTAAATGCTCTTAAAACCTATCTGCACGCCAACATCCCTGCACAAATTACTCTAAATGAAGCCAAACTCATCCTCATTGGCGAGGGCGAAGTAGGCAAGACTTGTTTGCTTAGCGCGTTGCGTGACGAGCCATTTGTTGAAGGGTTATCTTCTACGCATGGTATTGAAATTCAACAAGTAAATATTTCTGCGATAGACTCCCAAACCTCCATCACCCTCAACGCCTGGGACTTTGGCGGACAGCGGGTGTACCGTCCCACACATCAATTATTCTTCAGCGCACCCGCCGTCTATCTCGTCGTCTGGAAGCCGCGCGAAGGTTCGCAGGCAGGACAAGTCAAGGAATGGATTCAACTCGTCAAGCGCCGCGAGCCGAGCGCGAAGATTCTCGTCGTCGCCACGCACGGCGGACCGCAGCAGCGTCAGCCCGATATTGATCGTCAGGAACTTTGGGACTTATTCGGCAAGGAAACCGTCGTGGATTTTTTCTTCGTCGAAAGCAAACCCGACGCGCACGGCAATCGCAAAGGCATTGATGAACTCAAACGCGCCATTGCCAGTGTCGCCGCGAGCCTGCCCGAAGTCGGTCGCTCCGTGCCGAAGAGTTTTGCCGATGTCCGTCAAGCCCTGCAAGACATGGGCGCGCCGTATCTGCCTTTGCGTGAAGTCCTCGACATCTGCCGCGCCCACAACATGGATGATGAGATCGCGCGGCTCTTCATCACCATCTCGCACCACCTCGGTCATCTCACGCATTACGAAAACGACCCGACCCTGCGCGACATCGTCATCCTCCGTCCCGACTGGCTCGCCACCGCCATGAGTTACGTCCTCGACGATGAAGCGACGCGCACCGCGCACGGCTTGGTGAAATTCTCGCGCCTCGCTCAATTATGGGATGACGAAAACCGCGCGGACGATTCTCGTTACCCAGCGACTCTTCACCCGATTTTTCTCCGCCTGATGGAACGCTTCGATCTTTCCTACCGTGTGGCTGATCCTGCCGCCGATCGTACGGGCGCAGCGACGCTGCGCCCCGACACCACCAGCCTCATCGGCCAACTCGTCCCCGATATCCGCCCGCAGAATATTTCCGACGCGTGGAAAACCTCTCCCGCGTCTGGTGATATCCAACAAACGCAAATCTGTCACATCGTGGACGCGAGCAACGGTCAATCTGCCAGCGCGGAAGGATTGTTCTACCAGTTGATCGTCCGCCTGCATAAATATTCCCTCGGTCGCGCCGATTACAACGCCAGCGTCCACTGGCAGCGCGGGCTGGTGCTGGAAGATGAATACAAAAACCGCGCGCTGCTCGAACACGTGGGCAACGACGTCCGCATTACCGTCCGCTCGCCGTACCCCGAAGGATTGCTCGGCATGTTGACCCGTGAAGTGAAATTCCTCGTCGAAAGTTTTTGGGAAGGCTTGCGCTGTGACGTGATGGTTCCGTGCGTTGAACCCTGCGGAAAGAATATGCCTGGCGCAGGTCTTTATAATGTGAGCAATTTGATTGAAAGCAAACGCGATGGACAGCCAAAATATCCATGTCCCACTTGTAACAAATGGCAGGATATTGATTTGCTTCTTCGCAACGCACCCGCTGCCGCACAACAAATCTCACTGGTGGATTTGCAATCTGAATTCGCCGCCATCAAAGACAAACTGGATGAAGTCAACGTCACCTCGCGCCGCATTCTCTCCCAAGTGGACAAAACCTATACCGACCTGCTGCAAGTCCTCACCGACGAAGCCAAAGAAGGTCCGCGCCTGTTCAGTTTCTTCCCCGTTGACCGCAGAACGTTCAATCCCAGAACCTGGATTCGTGAAAAATTCCGCCTCGTCTTATGGTGTGAACATTCGCGCCTGCCGCTCCCCGTTCTGAACAACGGCGACATGAAGAAAGGCGTCTACGACCTCGAACTGGAGCGTGAATGGTTCAAGAAAGCCAGCCCCTATTTGAAATTCCTGACAGGCACGCTGGGCATGGTACTCCCCGTTGCCTCCTCCGCCGTCAAACTCGCGCTGGATGAAACCGCCTACAAACTCATCGAAGAACAACTCGCCTTCGGCAAATCCATCATTGACGGGGCACTCGGCGAAACCGCCAAGATCGGCGACTTCCTCGGCACCGCGGATTCCACCAAACTCGAACATGGCGTCGCCCTCCGCTCTGACGGCTCAACCCTGCGCGAACTCCACGCCCTGCTCAAAGCCAAAGACCCTGGCTTTGGCGGTCTCGTCCGCGTAATGAACAAACGCCAGGAGTTCCTCTGGGTCCACGAGAAGTTTACGGGTGAGTATTAGAATATGAACGACATTATGAGACAAGCCATCTTCCCTGATTGGGAATTCGCCAATAATAACAAATGCAACAGATTCTCCTCTCCCGCGTGAGATGGGCTAGGGGTGAAGTCGAAACCAGCGAAGCGGCGGATTATTGAAGCAACAATGTTTGCAGCAGGAGCCGAGAACTTAGATCATTAGCCAAAGCAGTGTTGAATTGAACTTAACTGCATCACCCAAACCCAATTAGCTCAAAAACCATTGAGGCAAAAATGTTTAATAAGAAAAATCCCAAGGAAATACAAGGTCACCTCAACTTAGATAAATCTCAAAAGTTTTTAATTAAAATTTCAGAAGAAGACCTTAGAGAGTGTATGAAAAGTCAGGTAGCCACCAGCTTGAGCATACGGCGAACGCTGGCAATATAGGTCATGGTTTCACTGGATAAGGTTGTATGTTCATAATCGCGAGCCAATCGGCGATAGCGACCCAACCAACCAAAGG
>JACRBN010000009.1 GCA_016213105.1 Chloroflexota bacterium | reverse complement strand
TGCGTGGGCGTCCCATTTGGTACACAGGAAAGAATTCCATAATCTCTTGCCATTCGGTATACTTCAAGTCGGTCGGGTAAGTTTGGGTGAATTTGGTCATTCCCCTATCTTACTCGACCACTTTTCATACAGTCTCTAAGGCGACCATTGTGGAAATGTGCTACCACCATCGGATGTTAACTGAATTACATTCTTGGTTTGAACATCCAGAATATATAAGTTATCCGTGTCGGTGTTATCGAATTGTAGTGAAAAAACTAAAAATCGTCCACTTGATGATAAAGAAAGCCCTAAATAAGTTGTGGCCTCCTGGTTTGTATAAATGACCTCTGTTTTTTTCGTCTGAATGTCCGCTAGAGAAATCGAGATCTGTCGAGGATGTTGAGTTGACGCCAAATCAACAGTTAGAATGGCCAGCGTATTACTGTCTGGCAAAACAACAGCGGCGCCAGACTTCTCAATTATGTATTCCATTTTATTTGTTTCTGTATTCAAGATCCATAAGCCGGATTGTGAAAAACCCTTTGTAGCGCCACTGACTAAAAGCACGATTTCCTTTCCGTCCGGCAACCAAGCCTCACCCCAAATATCTCCATAGTTTGTCTTTGCGAGCAATTTCATTTTTCCCGTTTCAATATCAAGGATATGAACTTGAGCGCGCCCATAACCTAAATCGCCTGCAGTCACCAAAATATTATTCGAAGTCTTCGGTGACCAGACGATAGTATCTGCTGGCGGGTTGCCCACTGGTGCAATATATGCAATCCCGGGAGCTAGTGAATTTTGATCGATTGCATTACATGCAAATAACCAGTTGCTTATTAGAACAGAGAGCAACAACTTTAGCGCATTCCTATGAATTCTGCTCATTAAATTCCTTTCCAAAGGGGTTTTTAATTGAAATCAGGAGGGCGGACGGAAAAGGAGTACTCCATGGTCATGTCCGCAGAGCGGTGTATTTGCGCATACCTGCCCCGCCGTCCATGGGATCGTTGCACTGATGCTCACGCATCCCAGTGGCGGTGACGGGCAGAGCCAGGACAAGTAGGCGAAATGTATCCCTGCCATAATTATTTTGGCGCATTTTCATTCAGAGTGTTCTCTCGCTTCACTTGATCGACAATCAAATGAAGCAGGAACTCGGTATACAAAAACAAGCTTACGCCAATACAAAGGCTGAGACTTACAATCAAAACCAAGGCTTTCACCTCGTACGAGGCGACATTCCTAATTAATGCAGCCAGGATCGATTGTTTAAGGAACCAGTATATGACCACGAAAATGACTACGACAAGTATATGCTCCCAACGACGACTTACCCGCCCAAGATACTTATGATATTCTTTTCTTCTTTCGGAAACTGACATATCGCTAAACTCTGGGATTCGGTTTAACGACCAATACCATTTTATTTTCATATCTGCCTCCTACCTTGAACTGGCCGACCTGCGGCAAACAGGTTTTGAACCACGGAGATGCTGGGAAAAGACCTTTAAAAAACTCAGTGCCTCCATGGTTAGTCAAACTCCTTGCGCGCAGCCAGCCACAGACTATTCGAGAATTACCCTGCTCAACTGAATTTAGTCATTCTTGGTCGTATGTATCTTCCTGATCTTTTTCATTTCAGTCATCAGCAGCTTATAGAAGGCGATTGCCAGGAGCAACAACGAAGGAATGAAGACAATTCTGCTGTCAATCGATACTTTCTGGAAAAATGATAAAACTGGAAAAGCATCGATTAAGACACTTGCCATCTGATAGGCCGCCACCCCAATCATGCCTCCTAACAAACTTGATCCGTCTTCGGATTTCATGGAAAGCTCCTGATTGTATTGGCTGCAACATCCCTCATTACCCAGCAGGTGCCCCGCCAGTGTGTCAGGCGGATTGCCAATCCACCCCACGTTTGGGTGAATTTCCGTTTTTACCAGCGCACCTGGTGATAAGCCAGGCCGAGCAGGTCGAGGCCGTTGGCGATCAGTTTCCACACCACGCGCCAGGCGGGCTGTTCACGGTGCGCGGCCAGCCATTCGAAAATGTAAATGGGAAAAATGCGCACGCCCGCGATCTTCGTAGCCGTCGGGATGCGCGTGGTCAATTCACCCATCTTCCAGCCGATGATCCAGCGGTGATTGCGCGAGTGATGGATGATCTGTTCGCGGAAGGCGCTCGGGCTTTCAGCAAATCCGTGGCGGCCAACGCGCGTCAACTCGGCGAAGGCCTGCACGGGATTTTCGGTATGTTCCAGCACGTTCGAGCAATGCACGAAGCCGAAGGCACGCGCGGCAAAGGGCAGGTGGTGAATGTCGCACACCACGAAGCGCCCCGCCAGTTTCTGGCGCATCTTCGGATGGTCGAAGGCCTTGAGTTCGATGTCGGTCACGAAGTCCGCTTCGGGGACGGGGTAGGCGCCGCAGCCGATGTCCAATACCAGGTGGGCAGACTGGCCCGCGGGAATGTGCCTGGTCTTGTTCCGATAGCGCATCCGCCGAATGGCCGAGGAAAAGGCGCGCATCATTTCTGCACCACCACGAAGGCGCTGCTGTCTTCGACATGGATTTCCGTCTTGGCCTGGGGGAAAAGCGCGGCGATTTGCGCGGGCGACAAAAAGTGGCTGCGCATCAGCAGCAGTTTCTCGGCCAGCGCGATCAACTTGACCCCAAAAGTGCGGATGTCCGGCTCGATGACCAGGATGCGCCCGCCCGGCTGGAGCACGCGCCACATCTCGGCGGCGGTCTGGGCGTGGTTCTCGACGTGATGCAGGGCGTCCACGATCAGGACGCGCGTGAAGGAGGAGTCGGGGAAGGGCAAACGCTCGGAGGCGGAGGCGGCCGGCTGAAGTCCGGGCAGGCTGGCGGCGACCCGCAGCATGCCCAGCGAGACGTCGGCCAGCACGACCTGTCCCGCCTGGTGGCGCAGGGAGCGGGCCACCCGTCCCGTGCCGCCGCCCACATCCAGCAGGCGGCCGCCAGCGGGCAGGTCAAGCAGGCGGGTCAACGTGGACAGGCCGCCATATTCTCCCGCTCGGGCATAGACGGGCGCAATGAAGTCGAAGTGGTCGAAGTGGTCGAAGGGCATCAGACGGTGATCAACAGCTTGAGTTTTTCGAAGGTGGAGGGACCGATACCCGAGACGTTCTGAATGTCTTCGATGCGCGCAAACGGACCGTTGGCCGTACGGTAATCGATGATCTTCTGGGCTGTGGTCGGGCCGATGCCGGGCAGGCTGTCCAGTTGTTCGAGGGTGGCCGTGTTGATGTTGATCAGGTCGGCGTTCGACGGGGTTGCCGTGGGGCCGAGCGCGGTGGGCGCCGGTGTGCCCTCCGGGCCGCCCACAAAGGGGATGTCCAGCTTTTGGCCGTCTTCGAGCAGGGACGCCAGGTTGAGGGCCTCCACGTCGGCGTCGGTCAGCAGGCCGCCCGCGGCATCGATGGCGTCGCGGATGCGCGCGCCCTCGGGGAACTCATACACGCCAGGCCGCGGCACGGCTCCCACCACCTGGACGACCAGGGGCGCTTCCGTGGGCGCGGGCAACAACGGCACCGGGTTCCCGGTTGGCGAGCGGCTGATGAAGATCAACACTCCCGCCAGCGCGAACCCTGCAAGGACACCTGCCAGAACTTTCAATACTGATTGCATGGTTGAATTTTACTGCAACTTCATCACAAGTAGGGTCTCGCCGCGCTTCGCAAGGGTGAAAACCAGTCCAGCCAGTTGCGAGAGACGGCGGAAATAACGCGGCATTTCATCGGGCTTCAAAGCATAAAAGCCAAAGCGCTCGTAGAACGGTCCCAGGCTCGAAACGCAGGTCAGGTACAGCGGGCGCGGACTGCCATCCAGCAGGCGTTCGATCACGGCGCGGGCCAGGCCCAGGCTGCGATATTCGGGATGCACGGCAATCGAGGCCAGTTCGAGGAGGTCCCGCCCGTGCGGCTTCAACTGCCCGCAGGCGATGACCTGCCCCTGGGGCGTCACCGCCACGAGGAAGCGCCTCCAGTCCAGCCCCGTGGGGTTGATCCCGACCAGATGGATCAGGTCCCGAATGACGTCTGATTCCACCTCCAGCGCGGGACGCAGGCTGTACTCAACCAAGGCTGCCTGCCGCGACCAGGACGGTGAACGAGGCGACGAACCAGTGGATCAGGAACGGGTACAGGAAGGAGCGCGTACGATACGCCACCCAGCCGAAGGCAAATCCGCCGAAGATGGTGGAGAGCGTCTCGATCTCGGGCTTGCTGATGTGCGCAATCGCGAACGGGACGGCTTGCAGCCAGAGCGCCTCAGGCCCGAACCTGCGCGCGTAGGCGAACAACAGCCAGCCGCGGAAGAGGAATTCCCAGCCGAACAGGTCGACGAAGGTGTTCCAGGGCAGTCCGCCCAACTGCGACTGGTAGTATGAGGACATGGCCGCGCCGCGTCCCACCCACCACAGCACGGGCGCGATCAGCAGGATGGCAATCGCGGTGATGGCCAGTCCCGCCTTCCAATCTCCGAGGGTAAAGCCGTACTCGCGCGGGTTCTCGCGCAGGACGATGATGATAAAGAACAGCGGCACGAACAGGAAGAGGATCGTGCGGTCGAGGCCCTTGTCGAAGGTCAGCTTGTGATAGTAATCCAGCATGATGACCAGGGTGCTGACGATGGTGGGAGTAACGATCTTCCAATCGAAGCGCAGCGGTGCGCCGAGCAGGGTTTTCATGAAGTGTCTCCGTGCGGCAGCGGGCAAGAAAGGTTGTCAGAGCCTGTCCCTGAATATAGCCGGCTTGCATAAATATTTGCTGAGATTTGTTGCATCGTGGTGCCGGATACCCTACGGGTACGATGTGGCATCCCGCAGGGCCAATACGGCTGGCGAAATTGGCAGGCGGATTACAAATCCGCCCCACATTTTCAATATGAATAATAGGTCTGGTTGCCGTTCGGTCCGAGCAGCGCCGCGAACTTGTCGGCGTCGCTGGTGAATTGCCAGGTCCAGTTGACGAGCAGCAGGGCAACGACCAGCGCGGCGGCGGCCAGGGCGGCGCGTCCACTCGATTTGACGGCGGCCCGCTTCGAGGTCCAGGCGGAGGCCGCGAAGATGGCCAGCAGCGGAATCAGCGCCAGGTGAAAGCGTTCCTCCGAGAGGATGAAAACGTGCGGGAGCAGGTATCCCAGGAAGAGGACGGCGGCCAGCAGGAGGGCGGGCGAACGGGGCAGGCGCAGACATCCCAGCACCGCCGAGATGGACAGGATCGCGAAGGGCAGGCCGAACAGCGCCAACAAAGCCAGCAGCAGGGGCGCGGGAACGAAACCGAAGAAATTGCTGGAGTAGAAATATGTCAGCACGCGCAGTTCAAGGCGGAAGAAATGTCCCAGGCGGCTGGCGGCCAGCGGAACGAAACGCCCGGGGGCGGCCTGGATGAATTCAAACGCCTTCTGCGTCCCCAGCCTGTCGCGGACGGAATCGTCGAGGATGGGGATCAGGTCGAGCGAGGGGCCGAAGGTGAAGGTACCCGAGCTCTCGGGGTGATAGCCTACGTACAGGTTATAACCCATCGAGGTCTCGATGCCCGTCAAGCGTCCGTGCAGTTGGGAGTTGCGCACGACCCAGGGCAGGATGGTGACGGTCAACGCCAGGGCCATGAGCAGCGCGCCGCGCTTTTGCTTGAGCACGAACCAGGCCCACAACACAGCCAGCCCCGCAAAGGGCAGTACCACCGAGCGCGTCAGCGCGGTCAGGCCGAGGAGCAAACCCGCCAGCAGGAAACGGGAAATGGCGGGGTGTTCGATGATGGAAAGAAGAAAAAGGAAGGAGAGCAGCAGCAGCAGGAAGAAGAGATTTTCGGTGCCCAGGCCGATGGGGAAGATTAACAGCATCGGGTAGGCGGCCGCGATCCAGGCGGAGATGCGGGCGGCCCGCTCGTTCGCAGGCAGGAGGCTGCGCGCGCTGAGGTAGGTCAGCGGGGCCAGCGGCGCTCCCAGCAGAACGGCTTGCGCCAAGCGGGCGGCGAAGAAACGCGAGGCGCCCGCACCCGCGATGGAATAGACCAGGGCCAGGAAGGCTGGGTACAGCGGCGCGCGGAAGGAGGTCGGCACGCCATGCACTGGATCGTAATCGGTGGAGGTCAGGTCGAAGTCGACGTAGGGTTCGAGCAGGCTCAAATCCTCGCGAGCGTACCAGCGATAGCCATTGCCCGAGGTCAGGCTGCGTGCCAGCATGTCGTACTGGAACATGTCGTCCAGGCCGATGCCCAGGCTGCTGGTCAACAGCACGGGGATCAGGCGCAGCAACAAGGCCGCGCAATAGATCCCTGCCATGAATTTCCGCGATGGGGGCGTCATGACAGGCAGTTTACCATAAAGAAAAACGGCGCGGAGTTAAACTCCGCGCCCTCGATACTCATCCAGATATACGTTTGCAGTTCCGCTGGATTGCAAATCCAGCGGGAGCACATTGCTCACGGCGGATTTTTAATCCGCTGCCGTCGCAGCCGGGCTGCCGGGTGGCAACTCCAGCGGGAGCAAACATACTACGCGTGGACACGCATCTCGACCTTGAGGGCTTCGATGCGGCGGGCGAGGTACGGCATGAAATAACCGTCGTATCGCTCCCACAATTCGGGATTCTTCCAATCATCCCCGCTGACGTTGCCGCGGCAATTCTCCGCGCCGCAATAGCAGACGAACTCGTCGTAGGGCGTGCCGTCGCACATGGCGTAATCGAAATTCAATTCCTCGCCGGCTGCAATGTCGCGCATGGCTACCAGGACGATCTGTCCGCTGAACCCGATATTGGGTTCGCAGGAATGGTTGAAACAATCTGTCGGTTCGAGCAGTTTGGGGGTCTCCAGATACAGGCCTTCCTCGATCTGGATAATGCGCTGGGTAAAGTCGGGCATGTTCGGGTCCAATTCGTGCTCGGCCACGATCCGCCCGCCCCAGATGGAGATCAATTCGCCCTTGCTGATGGGTTCTCGGGCAAACACACCGCATCCGCCCTTTTCGTCAAGCTGTCCCGACTGGCACTTCGGGTTCATGTAGGAGTGGTACTGACCGGTCATTTTTATCCTTTCGTCTTACGGCAGCTACGAGGGCGCATCGCCCAGGTCATCCTCGGCATACGCGTCGATGCCAAGGAAGTCGATACTCGACACTTTGCCTGTCATCACAGCACAGGCCACAAAGCAGGACAAGGTGCGGGTGGAGAAGGTGGTGCATCTGTCATCTTCTTTGGAAAACATAGAACCTCCGGGTGAAATTTCCAATGACCTTAAGCATGCCCGCCGCCTCTTCGCTGAAAAACGAAGGGCGGCGGCTGCCAGGTTAATGTTGGCGGGGCGGATTGAAGAAGGGGCACAAGGGGTATTGCATTCACACTCGTGCAAGTTTGGAAATAGGATGTCTCCAGCAGGATTTTTTAAACAGGCGCAATTGTAATTCGATTTGACAGGATGTCAATCTCTGACGTGTAAACGTTTACGACTTTCCTGAAGTCGGGCAAGCCCTATGGATTCTCCCAGAGTCGACGGGATTTCTGTACACGGAGGAAGCAAATTTTTGGCTTTTTCTTGTGTCCTGCCCCCCATCAAACGCATGAGGGATCGGTTCACCGATGGGACCTGCCAGCCCTGTCATACGAACGTCCCTTCCAGGCCGGGCCGCCACGGACGTGCCAGACGAGCGCCTGGAATGCGATGGCCGTCATCGCCAGGACCGAGGCGGGCAGGAGCAGCGCATCCGCGAGGCGCTGGCGGGTCACTGCGGCGGTCAGGGCGCGCAGCGTCAGGCCGAGCAGGATCGGAGGGAAGGCGCGCCCATCTCCGCTGAACAGCCAGGCCCACGGCAGGAGAAACACCGTCCAATGGAACAAGGTCGAGAGCAGCAGTGGCGCGACTCCGCCGTGGCCCGCGATGATGTTCTTGGCGAAACCGTTCCGTACCTCGAACCAGTTCGCGTACATGCGCGTGACGACAAACCCGGCCGCATCCACCAGACGCAGACGCAGGCCCACGCGCTTTATTCTGCCAGCCAGGGCCATATCCTCCACGATCACCGCGCGGACCGCGGCGTGGCCGCCGATGCGCTCATAGGCGGCGCGGCGAAAGGCGAGGCATTGTCCGTTGGCGGCGGAGAAGACAGGCCAGGGAATGAAATGCACGGCCCAGACCGGCAGGTAGCCCAGGACGGTCATCGCCATCAGGGGCACCACCAGTCGTTCCGCAAAACTTTCAGTTTGCTGGGTGGGGAAGACGGCCAGCAAATCGGCGCGGGAGCGGGTCAACCTGGCGACGATGGCGGCCAGGGCCTGCGGCGACCAGAACACGTCTGCATCGGTGAAGAGCAGCACCTCTCCGCGCGCCGCCTCTGACAACTGGTGACAGGCCCAATTCTTGCCGATCCAGCCTGGGGGCAGGGGCTGTCCGCGCAGCAGGCGGAAACGGGAGTCGCCCCGGGCGGCCTCCAGCGCCCGTTCAGCGGTGCCGTCGGTCGAGGCGTCGTCGAGCAGGATCAACTCGAAGCGGGGATACGCCTGGGCCAGCAGCAGGCCGACGGTCCGCGCGATGCGGGGGGCTTCATCCCGCGCGGGAACCAGGATCGAGACGAAGGGCGGGTTAGCGTCCGTCTCGCGCGCATCCAGGCGTGGAAAGGTCAGCGCATTGAGGATGGCAATCAGCGCGATCAGAGTCAACGCAGAGGTGATGAAAAACAGAAGGAGATCGAAGATCATTTGCGGAGAGCGAAACGCAGGGTGACGGGACGGGCGAGTTCGGCGCGATGCTTCCAAAGCAGGAAGGCGGCCATGGGGAAATAGACGCCCCAGAAGAACGGCTCCGCGGTCAGCCACAGGCCCGCGGCCAGGGATAGCAGGGCGGCGCACACGGCCCAACCCGAGTTGTCCACCAGCAGGAAGGCCAGGATCAGTGGCGGCAAAATGAAGAGCGGCATCTGCCAGAGGGTCAGGCCGATCCACACGCCGAGCGAGACTGCCAGCGCCTTGCCGCCGCGGAAGTTCAGGAAGGGTGAGAAGGCGTGACCGAACATGGGCGCCAGGGCGATGGGGACGATCTCCCAGCCGCGCCAGCCGAAGACGAACCAGGCCAGGCCGACCGGGAAGGCGCCCTTGGCAACATCGAGCGCAAAAGCCAGGATGCCCACGCGCCATCCGCCGGCCTTGAAAGCGTTGGTCGCGCCCGGGTTGCGATCCCCGACCTCGCGCGCGTCGCGTCCCGCCGAACGGCTGAGCCAGACGGAAAAGGGCAGCGAGCCGCAGAGAAAAGAGAACAGGATGTAGAGAGCAATTAAGAACAGGGAAGGGTTCATTGGGTTTCCTGGAAATGGGCGCGCATTGCCAACACCGCAAAAAGGCCCATGCCCACAAAGCCGAAGGCGGCCGGCCCGGGCAGGGACCAGAAAAAGGCCTGCCCGATGGTCTGCAAAATCCAGGTGATGACGTAGATGGATAACAGGCTTCCATGCGGCAGATCGTCGGGCATCGAACCGTAGGAGATGATGAACGAAACCAGCAGCCAGCCAAAATAGTTGAGCAGGGGAATGCCAAAGTACAAACCGGGCTCGTGCCAGCGCCAGAAATCCCAGGCGACCATTTGCGGGTCGAGGAACAGGTCCCAGGCGGTGAAGGCCAGCGCGGCGGCCAGGGATTTGATCCAGCGCGGCTGGCGCGGAGTCAACAGGTCCGCCACGGCCCAGGCAGGCGGGAGCATCATCAACCAGGCCAGCGGGATGAGCAGGGGCACGTCGCCCACCTGCGGCTGGAGCACGTCTGTGTAGGAGTAGCGTCCGAACGGCAGGCCGGTGTGACTGCCGATGAATTCCGCCAGCCAGGCCAGCGGCAGGACACCCGCCAGCGGCAGAATCCGCCGCCAGCCGCGGACCTGGAACGCCGCCAGAACCGAAGCCACCTGCAGCAGCACGCCTGCCTGAATGGCCCACGTCAACGCCGCCCCGCCCCAGGTCCAGCCGACAACCGGGGTGAGGATCATGGTCAGCACCCACAGGAAGATCACGACCCATCCACCCGTCCACAATGAATTCATATGTACCCGCCGCAGCAAAAGCGCCTCCCGAAACTTGATTTTGTGAAACCCTGACGATCAGAAACAGCGGAATTATACCGATAGGAAACTCTCACCACGGAGCGCACAGAGAGCACAGAGATTTTAAAAGGTGGGTCTCTGTGGACTCAGTGATCTCAGTGGTGAAATATGGGCATCCCCACTAAACACCAAAGACCTAAATCTTTTTCGACTCATCCGAGGCAGGGAAGGACCGCAAGGGAAAATGCACTTGAATTTCCCCCATCGCCATCCTACAATGAAACAGGGTTGGGTCATCATCGAAGACATTCGCGGCAGCGGTCCAACCCGGCCCCAAAGGAACCCATATGCGCAAACACAATGCAGGCTTGCTGGCCTGTCTGCTCCTCCTGGTCAGCCTGATCCTGGCCCTCCCGGGCGGGACCAGCGCGGCGCTCTCCCCGTCCTTCCGCGTTTCCGTCAGCTCGGACGGCGTGGAAGCAAACGCCGACTCGGGTCGTTCCTCCATTTCGGCGGATGGGCGCTACGTGGCCTTCGAGTCGGGCGCCACCAACCTGGTCGACGGGGATACCAACGACGCCCCCGACATTTTCCTCCATGACCGGGTGACGGGCGAGACCACCCGCGTCTCCCTCGCCTGGGATGGGCAGCAGGCAAACGGTGGTTCGAATTACGCCGCCGTTTCGGGCGACGGGCGCTATGTGGCCTTCATTTCGAGCGCCACCAACCTGGTGCAGGGAGACACCAACGGCGTGGATGATGTCTTCGTGCGCGACCGCCAGGCGGGCACCACGATCCGCGTCTCAGTCAGTTCGCTCGGCGAACAGGGAAACAATCACAGCGACCGCTCCCCCGCCCTCTCGGCCAACGGCCGTTTCGTCGCCTTTCTCTCGGAGGCCAGCAACCTGGTGGATGGGGATAACAACCTGATGGTCGACGCATTCGTGCATGACCTTCAGGGCGGCAGCACGGAACGGGTCTCCGTTTCCAGCGACGAGGTGGAAGCGGAGGGCAGCGTGTGGGACCTGTCCATCTCGGCGGATGGAAATTTTGCGGCGTTCTCCTCGCGCTCCACCAATCTGGTGAGCGGGGACAACAACAACAGTTGGGATGTCTTCGTGCGCGACCGCGCGGCAGGCACTACAACCCGCGTCACGGTCAACTCGAACGGCGAAGAGGCGGACCGGGGCGGCGGGGAACCCGACATTTCCGCGAATGGCCGCTACGTGGTCTTCTCCTCCGCCGCGAACAACCTGATGAGCGAGGACAATAACGGCTACCCCCAGGTCTTCCGTCATGACCGGCAGACAGGCGCAACGACACTGGTCTCCTCCTACGAGGATTACGGCCCCCTGGTCGGCTGGGGGGAGGTGCCCGTCGTTTCGGCGGACGGGCGCTACGTGGCCTTCGAATTCGACGAGAAGGGCGACGGCCTGCCCGGGCGTCAAATTTACCTGCACGATTGCGTCACGGGCGCGACCATGAGCGTGGCGCCCGGCTACGATGAAACAGATTCCTCCCACAGCCCGGCCATCTCCAGCGACGGGCGCTTCCTGGCCTTCAGTTCCGATGCCAATTATCTTGTTCCCGACGATGCCAATGACGCTAGGGACGTTTTCGAACGGGAAGTGTACACGCCCGTCGTCAAGACCTACCAGTCCAACGAGAGTTATGACGGCTGGATCATCGAATCGAGCGAGAACAGCGGGGAGGGCGGGCACGCGGATTCCAATTCCACGACCCTTTACGTGGGCGACGCCGCCAACGATCAACAGTATCGCGCGCTGCTGCACTTCGACACCGCCTCGCTGCCGAACAATGCCGTCATCATCCAGGCCGTGCTCAAGATCAAAAAGCAGGGACTGACGGGCGGCAATCCGTTCAACACGCTGGGCGTGCTGTGGGTGGACATCCGCAAGCCGTTCTTCGGTCCCGCCGCGGAGTTGGAGATTTCCGACTTCGAGGCGGCCGCCAGCCTGGACGCGGCGGGCGCCGTCGGCTCGGGCTTGAGCGGAGGCTGGTACACCGCCGCGTTGGACCCGTCAGCCATCGCCTTCATCCACCCCTACGGCGCAACCCAATTCCGCCTGCGCTTCAACCAGGGCGATAACGACAACGGCGAAGCGGACTTCCTGAAGCTGTTCAGCGGCGACGCGGCCGCCGGCGACCAGCCCTATCTCTACCTCGAGTATTACGTGCCCATCGAAAAATACCCGGTCGTGCTGGCCATTCAACGCGCCTCGCCCACCCCCGGCGGAATCGGCCAGGTGGCTTATACCGTGGTCTTCAACGAATCCGTGACAGGCGTGGATGTGAGCGATTTCGTCCTGACCACCCACGGGGCCCTCGATGCCTCCGTGGTCGAGGTGAGCGGCTCGGACGACACGTGGAGCGTGCTGGTCGACATCACCAGCGCGGGCGGCACACTGCGCCTGGATCTGCTGGACGATGACAGCATCCGAGACACAAGTCAACGACGATTGGGCGGGTACGATCCAGGCAACGGAGATTTTACCGCGGGCGAAGTCTACACCGTCGGCCAGTCCACCTTCGCGGATGTGCCCCTCGATCATTGGGCCTGGCAGTGGATCCAGAGCATGTATATGGCGGGCATCACAAGCGGCTGCGGCGGCGGGAATTATTGCCCAAACCAGGCCGTCACCCGCGCCCAAATGGCCGTCTTCCTCGAACGCGGCATGAACGACTCGACCTACACGCCGCCACCCGCCACCGGCACTATTTTCAACGACATTCCCGCCGATCACTGGGCGGGCGCATGGATCGAACAACTTGCCGCCGATGGCATCACGGGCGGCTGCGGAAACGGGAATTACTGTCCCGACCTGCAAGTCACCCGCGCGCAAATGGCCGTCTTCCTTTTGAGCGCCGAACACGGCCCCGGATACACTCCGCCCGCAGTGGGCGATGGCACGGGCTTTAACGATGTCCCCGTCGATCACTGGGCCGCCGCCTGGATCAAGCAACTGGCCGCGGAAGGCATCACCGGCGGCTGCGGCGGCGGGAATTATTGTCCCACCCAGGCCGTCACCCGCGCCCAAATGGCGGTCTTCCTGCAAATCACGTTCGGCCTGCCGCTGCCATAACCTCTTTGTTGGAGTCCAAAGTCTCCCGACTTTGGATGTTAAAAAATGGTTCATTGGTATTCGGTGGGGCACCCGACATTTCACCACAGAGACCACAGAGTTCACTGAGAAAAACCTCTAAAAATCTCTGTGTTTTCTGTGTACTCTGTGGTGGGCAGGAGTTTTACCCCACTCAAAACCAGAGAGCCTTAAAAATTCAAGGCCCCTTGCGGGGCCTTGTTTTATTTGTTTTCTTCCTTCTGTTCTTCATCCTTCTTCCCGTCGTCCTTGGTCAGTCCTTCGCGGAAGTTGCGGATGCCCTGGCCAAGTTCGCCGGCAATCTTGCCAATGCGGCCAGGCCCAAACAACAGCAGGACGATCACGAGCAGGATTAGAATTTCAGGCAAGCCAAAACGTGTGAACATGGTTTCTCCTTACTAGATTTCGGTGGCAACTATACCACCCTCGCGGGGTTTTGGCTATGCCTTGCTGCCCCAGATGAGGCCCTCCAACATGCGGGCCATGCGGCGCAGGAAGGAGCGGATGCGTCCCAGGGTGCGATAACGCTGCGGGCGCACCTTGCGCTCCGAGGGCAGCGGACCCGTCCACTCGACGGCCACGGCGCCCCAGGTGAGGCCGCCCCCGAAGCCGACCATGACGATTCGGTCGCCGGGCTTGATCCTGCCGTCCGCGGCGGCTTCCACCGCGGCGATGGGAATGGAGGCGGTGGAGGTGTTTCCATATCGCTCAAGGTTGACGATGAAGCGCTCCATCGGCAGTTTGAGTCCGCGCGCCGCGGCCTCGATGATGCGGATATTGGCCTGGTGCGGCACGATCCACTGCACCTGTTCGAGGGTCAGCCCCGAGGCCTCGACCACCTCGCGCGTGGACGAAGCCATGACGCGCGTGGCGAAGCGGAAGACCTCGCGGCCGTCCATGTGGATGAAGTGGCTGCCCGCGTGGATGGTGGCCTCGGCGGCGGGTTGATGACTGCCGCCCGCCGGGATGGAGAGCAGGTCGCTGCCCGAGCCGTCCGAGCGCATGACCGACGAGAGCACGCCCCCGGGCTTGTCGCTGGCCTGCAGGACGAAGGCGCCCGCCCCGTCCCCGAACAGGATGCAGGTGTTGCGGTCCTTCCAGTTGACAAAGCGCGACAACGTCTCCGCGCCGACGACCAGTACGGTCTTCGATGATCCGCTCTTGATGGCCTGGGCCGCCAGGTTGACCGCATAGACGAAACCCGTGCAAGCCGCGGAAAGGTCGAAGGCACCCGCCTTGTCCGCGCCAATCAGGTCCTGGATCAGGCAGGCCGTGGCGGGGAAGATATGCTCCGGCGAGGAGGTGGCGCAGATGATCAAATCCACCTCGCTCGGTTTGACATTGGCGACTTCCAGGGCCTTCAGCGCCGCCTCCGCCCCCAGGGTCGACGGGAACTGGTTCTCGCGGGCGATGTGACGTTCGCGAATGCCCGTGCGCTCGCGGATCCATTGATCGTTGGTGTCCACGATCTTGGCCAGGTCATCATTGGTCAAGACCGCCTCGGGCACGGACACACCCCAGCCCGTGATATGTGCAAACGGCATAATTACCTCAAAACTTTTTACCATGTCGTTGCGAGCCGCCGTTCCGACGCAAGGAGGGCGGCGAAGCAACCTGCCCTGGGAATGGGAGACTGCTTCGAGCTGGAGGTTTCAATGCGTCCAAAGCGCAGCTCAACCACCAGCCTCGCAATAACGGTTATTTGTATCGGCTCAAAATCAGCGTGGCGTTATGGCCGCCAAAGCCGAAGGAATTGGACATGACGTGATCGGGCCAGGCCGCGCGCGGCTGGTTCGGCACGTAGTCCAGGTCACAATCGGGATCGGGGGTCGAGTAATGCACGGTGGGCGGCAGGATATTGTGTTCGAAGACCTTCACGCAGGCGGCGGCTTCCACCGCGCCCGAGGCGCCCAGCATATGCCCCGTCATGGATTTGGTGGACGAGATGGGCACCTTGTACGCATATTCGCCGAAGACGGTCTTGATGGCAGCCGTCTCGCTCTTGTCGTTCAGGGGCGTGGAGGTGCCGTGCGCGTTGATGTAACCGATGTCCTCGGGCTTCAGTCCCGCGTCCTTGAGGGCCAGGCTCATCGAAAGGGCCGCGCCCGCGCCGTTATCGGCCGGTGCGGAAATATGATGCGCGTCGTCCGTGGTGGCGTAGCCCTTGAACTCGCATAGGATCTTGGCGCCGCGCGCCAGGGCGTGCTGTTCCGACTCCAGGATCAGGATGCCCGCGCCCTCGGCCATGACAAAGCCGTCGCGGGTCTTGTCAAACGGACGCGAGGCCGTCTCAGGCGACTCGTTGCGGGCCGAGAGTGCGCCCATCACGTTCATGCCCGCCATGGCCAGTGAGATGATGGCCGCTTCGGCCCCACCCGCGATCATCGCGTCGGCGGCGCCGCGGCGGATCATGGCGGCCGCCTCGCCCAGGGCATTGGTGCCCGTGGCGCAGGCCGTGACGACGGCCATGTTGGGGCCGCGCGCGCCCACGCGGATGGCAATCGCGCCGGCCGCCCCGTCCGAGATCATCATCGGCACCAGGAAGGGACTGACGCGCTCGGGTCCGCGCTCACGCAGAACCTCGGCCTGTTCGAGCAGGGTACCGATCCCGCCGATGCCCGTGCCGATCACGATGCCGACGCGGTCACGGTTAGACTCGTCAATAATCAGGCCGGCGTGCGCCAGGGCTTCCAGCGTCGCAACGGTGGCGAACTGGGTGAAGCGATCCATTTTGCGCGCCTCGCGCGGTCCAAATTGGGCCACGGGATCGAAGCCCTTCACTTCTGCGGCGAAACGGGTCTTGTGACGGCTGGAATCGAACAGGGTGATGGGGGCCGCGCCCGATTTGCCCGCCAGCAGGGCTTCCCAGGTTTCGTTCATGGTGCTGCCCACCGGGCTGATACACCCCAGGCCTGTTACCACAACTCTTGACTGCATGTAGGACTCCTCATTAAGGTGTGGGACAAGAGGTCATCTTGTCCCACAGGTTACAGGTGTATAAACACGGGCTTCTGAAAAGCGATGCGGTCTGGATTTTCCAATAAAAACGCCGCCGGGGACGGCGGCGTGGGCGGGTTTGGCTGTGGCGCAAATGGGCAATTCGCGCTACCGCGAATGGATCAACTTCCACATCTGCTGGATGTGGATGCGGTCGTGCGTGGACATAAAGCCGATCAGTTCCTGCAGGGTGGTCGGGCCGAAGATCGAGTGACGCGCCTTGCGCAGCCAGTCCGCCTCGGAGAGGGATTTGAGCGTGGAGAGCGTCTCCAGGCGCGCGGCCAGGAAATCCTGGAAGGCGGCGCGGCCGTCCTGCCCGAGGTAGTTGCGCTCGTCGGCCCAGGCGTCCGTATTGCGCGAGGAGATGAAAGGCTCATCCTCGGTCAGCAGGCGGGTGAGGCGCGGCTGGTTGACCTCGCGCTCGGAGTCGCGCAGGTGGCACAGGATCTCGGTCAATGCCCATTCCGCGGGGGCGGGCCGCGAGGTCCAGGCCTGGGCGGGGGCTTCCTCCAGCAGGGAGGCAATCGTCGCGGGGGTGGAGATCAACAGGGCCAGGATGGCGCCCGTTGAGCTGAAATCCGCTTCGAGGCTTGTCACATCCACTGACTCGAGCCAGCGGCGCAGGTCGGCAATTGAGCCGCGGCCGGTCGAGGCGGGATCATCCGCCTTGGGCGCATCTGTGTTGACCCAGAAGGTCGGCAGGCCCAGCGCCCGCGCGGGTGCCAGGTCGCGCATGGCGTCATTGCCCACCATCAGCACGGGACCCTCGGGCCAGCCCAACTGACCCAGAAATTCGGCGAAGTACATGGGATGCGATTTGGTGAAGTGGAAGGTTTCGTAGGAGGAAACCAGCGTGAAGTCGTAAACCTCGGGGGCGAGATCGGCAAAGCGCAGGCGGTGCAGGGTGGCCTTGAGTGGGAAGAATGGATCGGTGGCGACGGCTACACGATAGCCTTTTTCGAAGGCCCATTTCACCAGCTCGACTGCCTCGGAACGTTTGCCCGTCAGCGCGCCCAAATTGGGGAAGACCTCATCGTAGAACTGCTCGATAACCGCCCCCAGGGTTTCGCGGTCCATGCCGAGTTTGGGGAAGAATTTTTCGTTGAAGACCTCGCGCAGGGTGCGGGAGGGATCCTCGCTGGCCATCATGGCGCGCGTCCCCGAAACGAGCGCGGGCAGCATCAACTCGGGCGCGACGTATGCGGCCATGTGCGCCGACAACGACTGGAAGTAGGCAGGGATGAAGGCGTCCATGTTGGTGTCCAACAGGGTGTCGTCCAGATCGAGCAGTAATGTGAGCATGGCTACTCTTTGATTTTGAAGTTAAGGGGCAGGCCGTGACATTCTCCGCAGCCGACGTGCGGCTCCACCACGTTGCGATGGGTCTTTTCACAATAGGCCGTGATCTGCACCCGCCGCTGCAACAAGGCCGTCAGCGGACGCGCGACCGTGGCCCGCAGCCGCATGAACTGGCAGGCGTTGGCCATCTCAATCAACGGCACGGGACAGGATTTACACAGGTCGGGAGTCCACTGCTGGTTGGAGGCCTTGAGCAGGCGGCACTCTTCCACGTTGCGGCCGCGATAATAATCCCCGAAAAAATACGTGCATTCTTTGCCGGCAGGAGTGCGCATGGGTTTCTCTTGGAAAAAGGCGACAGCCACCCACGAAGCGGGGAGACTGTCGCCTGGCTTGAAGATTAGACGCGGGTGACGTATTCGCCCGTGCGGGTGTCGACGCGGATGCGGTCGCCCACCTTGACGAACTGCGGGCATTGCACCTGCAGGCCGGTGTTGGTGGTGACCTTCTTGGTCACGCCCGTGGCGGTGTCGCCGCGGATGGCCATTTCGGCATCGGTCACTTCGAGGTCGACCGAGGTAGGCAGTTCGATGTCGAGCGGTTCGCCCTTGTAGAAGGTCAGTTTGACTTCCATCTCGGGGATGAGATAGAGCGCATCGTCGCCGAGCATCTCGGCCTTGATGGCGGGCTGTTCGAAGGTCTCATTGTCCATGAAGTGATAGAAATCGCCGTCCGTGTAAAGGTATTGGACATTGTGGAAGTCGAGGCGCACGTCCTGCACAGACTGGCCCGAGGAGAAGGTGCGCTCGATGTTGGCGCCCGTCAGCAGATTGCGGGCCTTGATGCGGATGTTGGCATTGCCGCGGCCGGTCTTGTTATGACTGTAATCCAGCACCTTGTAGAGAGAGCCGTCCATTTCGAAGGTTACGCCTTTGCGTAGTTCATTTACGTCGATCATGTTTCTTCTTTCCTCATCTTGTGAAATTGCAAACGGGGCGGATTATAGCCCAAGGTTAGCAGGGAAGGCAAGTCCCCGCGCAGCGATGGCTGCTCCGGGCGGATTTGCAATCCGCCCGATGGGGAGCTAATGCCCCGCATCCTCGTCGCGCAGGAGCTTTATGGCGTGTTCCAGCACGGGCAGGACGACCTGGAGATTTTCGACCGCGCCCTTGGGGCTGCCCGGCAGGTTGATGATCAGCGTCCGTCCGCGGATACCGGCCGCAAGGCGCGAGAGCATGGCGTGCGGGGTGATTTTCAAACTGGCGGCGCGCATCGCCTCAGCCAGACCGGGCGCTTCCTTTTCGATCACGTCGCGGGTCGCTTCGGGGGTCACGTCGCGCGGGGCAAAACCCGTCCCGCCCGTGACCAGGATCACATCCACTTCGCCGCTGTCGGCCCAGGCGCGCATCGCCGCGGCCAGCGCGGAGCGGTCATCGGGCAGGATCGCCATCTGGACCACCGATCCGCCCCCCGCGCGCACCAGGTCGGCCAGCGCAGGGCCCGACGTGTCGGGGCGTTCGCCGCGCGCGGAGCGGTCGGAGGCGGTCAAAATTCCGAAGCGGATTTCCATCGTCAGGACAATTCCTTGCCGAACAGGCGCACGCTCTTCATCTCACTCCAGCCGCGTTTTTCGTAGAAGTGCGCAGCGTCCTCGTTATCGTTCAGCACCAGCAGGTAACATTTCAAACAGCCTTTGGCGCGCAACCGGGACTCGACCTCATCCATCAGACGGGAGGCCAGGCCCTGCTTGCGAAAGTCCGCGTTGATCGCCAGGTGATAGATCAAGCCGCGGCGGCCGTCGTACCCACCGATGACCGAGCCGACGATCCCGCCGTCAGCTTCGGCCAGCAGGAACAGATCGGGGTCGTGAGCGGATTTCTTTTCGATCTCGGCCAGACTGTCTGAACGGCCGACATGCACGCCCTTTTCCATGCTTTCCCACAGGGCGCGCACCGCGGGGTAATCGTACGGATGACGATAGGGGCGGATGGAAATGACGGTCACGCTGGGCTGGTCACCCTTTTGAGGGTGCTTACCAAATCATCGGGCATGTAGGGTTTGAGCAGGAACTCGGTCGCGCCGCGCCTGAGACATTCCTCGCGCAGGTTCATGCCCGAGGTCATGACCACGCTAATCGTCCGGGTGGCGGCGTCGCCGCGCAGGGTGTCCAGAATGGCCAGGCCATCCTGGCGGGAAAGGTACACATCCAGCAGCAGCACGTCGGGATTCTCCGAGCGCACCGCGGCGGGCACGTCCGCATCGGCATCCACGGCCACCACCAGGTAGCCCTCCATTTTCAGGAGTGTTTTCAACAGGGACACCATGATGGTGTCATCTTCGGCCAGCAGAACTTTTGGCATTATTCTTTGTACTCGCCTTTACAGATTTGGATTTAACGGCTGGCTTCTTCCCAGCGGCTTTGTTGGATTTGGTCGCGCGTTTGGCGGGCTCCGCCTTGGCGGGCTTGGGCGGCTCGAGGGCGGCCTGGAGCACGTCGTCCACGGTGTCGACCAGCACGAACTTCATGGCTTCACGGACTTCAGCGGTCACATCCTCGAGGTCCTGTTCGTTGCGCTTCGGCAGGATGACCGTCCTCAGGCCGTTGCGATGCGCCGCCAGGACCTTTTCCTTGACGCCGCCAATCGGCAGGACCTGGCCCCTGAGCGTGATCTCACCGGTCATGCCGACCTGCGGCTTGACCTTGCGCCCCGAGATGAGCGAAACCAGCGAGGTGGCCATGGTCACGCCCGCGGAGGGGCCGTCCTTGGGCTGCGCGCCCGCAGGCACGTGCATATGGATATCGTTTTTCGCGAAGAATGCGGGGTTGATGTGCAGCGAATCGGCCCGCGAACGCACATAGGACAGGGCCGCGCGCGCCGATTCCTGCATCACGTTGCCCAGCGAGCCCGTGATCTGGAAGCCGCGCCCACCCGGCATGGAAGTGGATTCAATGAAGAGGATGTCGCCGCCGAAGGCGGTCCAGGCCAGGCCGGGCACCACGCCAGGGATGGAGGTGCGCTGGTTCAATTCCTCGGGGCCGAGGAAGATCGGGTGGTCGAGGAACTCCTCCACCAGCTCGGGCGTGATCTCGAACTTGCCGCCCTTGCCCTCCGCGATGCGCGTGCCCACCTTGCGGCAGACCGCGCCGATGCGGCGCTCCAGGCTGCGCACACCTGCCTCGCGCGTGTACTGGCGGATGATCTTCTGCAGGGACTCGTCCTTGAAAGTGACCTCATCATCGTGCAGGCTGTTCTCGCGGATCTGGCGCGGGATCAGGTAGCCGCGCGCGATGGCGGTCTTCTCGCTCTCGGTATAGCCCGAAAGGAAGATGATCTCCATGCGGTCGCGCAGCGGACCCGGGATGGTTTCGAGCGTGTTGGCGGTGGTGATGAAGAAGACCTGCGAGAGGTCGAAGGGCACTTCGAGGTAGTTGTCGCGGAATTCGCTGTTCTGTTCGGGGTCGAGCACTTCGAGCAGGGCCGAAGCCGGGTCGCCGTGGAAATCGGCAGTCAGTTTGTCGACCTCATCCAGCATGAAGACGGGATTGCGGGTTTCCACGCGGCGCAGAGCCTGCAGGATGCGCCCGGGCATGGCGCCGATGTAGGTGCGGCGATGTCCGCGGATCTCGGCTTCGTCGCGCACACCGCCCAGCGAAATGCGAATGAACTTGCGTTCCATGGCGCGCGCGATGGATTGTCCCAGCGAGGTCTTGCCCACACCGGGCGGCCCCACGAAGCACAGGATCACGCCCTCGCGTTCGCGGCGGATGGCATCGTCGGATTCCGTTCTGGCCTCATCCTTGCGATCGAGGCGCAGTTTACGGATGGCCAAAAATTCCAAGATGCGTTCCTTGACATCCTCCAGCCCGTAGTGATCCTTGTCCAGGATCGTGCGGGCATGCGGAATATCGAGGTTGTCCGGGGTGGATTTCGACCAGGGCAGGGTCGTCAGCCAGTCCAGGTAGGTGCGGATGACGCCGTATTCGGCGGCGGCGGTCGGCAGGCGCGAGAGGCGGTCCAACTCGCGGCGGGCCTGTTTCCCGGCCTCCTCGGGCATCTTCGAGTCGTCGATCTTCTTGCGGAACTCTTCCGTCTCGGCGGCCTGTTCATCCTTCTCGCCGAGTTCCTTCTGGATGGCCTTCATCTGCTCGCGCAGGAAGTAATCGCGCTGCACCTTTTCGATCTCGCCGCGCGCCTCGTTCTGGATCTTCTGTCCGATGGTCAGCACTTCGGCTTCGCGCACCAGCAGGCCGATCAGCTTCTTGAGCTTTTCGGTGACCGAGTCGATCTCGAGGATATTCTGCGCGTCCTTCAAATCGATGCGCTGGAAGTTGGCGATGGTATAGGCTGTTTGCAGCGCATCCTCGACCGAGGTGATCGAAGCCGCCAGTTCCTCGGGGAAGGAGGGAATCATCTGCGTAATTTGCTGGAACTGGTCGCGGGCGTTGCGCGCCAGCGCATCCAGCTCGATGCCCGCCTCGATATGTTCAGGCGCCAGGTCGATGTGCGCCTTGAGATAAGGTTCCTCGGTGACAAAGTCGCCCAGGCGGAAACGCGCCATGCCCTGCACCAGCAGGCGCACGGTGCCATCCGGTGCGCGCAGCAGGCGGTGGACGGTGGCAATCGTCCCAACGCGGTACAGGTCGGCAGGTCCCGGGGTTTCAAGCTCGGGATTGACAGCAGCCACCAGGCCGACGAGTTTGTCGCCCGCGACAACGTCATCCACCAGCTTGATCGAGCGCGGCTGGCCCACCGTCAACTGGACGGCGGTCTGGGGATAGACCACCACTCCGCGCAGGGGCAGGATGGGCAGGACGTCGGGGTACTTGGACATCTCCGTGGGCTGTTCGGGCGCGTCTTCTGATTCGGAGTCCTTTTTCTGGAAATGCGAAAACATGGATGGCATGAGCATCGAAAGCAGCTCATCATCCGATTCGCCGATCCATTGAAAAAAATCGCCAATGCTGGATTGCCAGCGGGATGCAGGCATGGGTTCAATCAACCTTGATCTGGTTTGGTTTTGTTTTCGGTAACGTAACGGTCAGGAAACCATCCTTGTATTCCGCGCGGGCGGTTTCCGTATCGACAGGCACGGGCAGGGCCACCGAGGTGGCGAATTTTCCGAAACGAATTTCCATTTGATGATAGGCGCGACGGTCGGATGAATCCGCGCGCGTCCCGCCGATCATGAGGATATTATTTTCCAGGACGACTTCGAAGTCATCCTCCTTCATACCGGCGATCTCCACGCGCACGACGAGGTCATCCTCCGTCTCGTACATGTCGGTCGGCGGACTCCAGACGCTGGAATACACCTGCCAACTGATGGAATGCAGAATCTCGCGCCTGCTCTCCACGAGGGAAACACTGGATTTGCGAACCACTGTCGTCATGTTGCGTTCTCCTTGCGGGCGGACTTGCCCCGCCCTGTCAAACACTAACCAAGCGCGGCGCGGGCCGCAGTGAGCACTTCGTCATAATTCGGTTCGTCGCCGTTGGTCGGCATGTAGGCCGCGTAGGTCACCAGGCCCTGCTTGTTGACGATGAACACGGCGCGCCGCAGGAGGCGGACTTCCTTCATCAGTGTACCGTACTTTTTGCCGAAATCGGCCTTGATGGTATCGGACACGGTGATCACGTTTTCCACGCCCGCCGCGCCGCACCAGCGCCTCTGGGCCGCAGGCAGGTCCATGCTCACAACCAGCACGGCGATGCCCTTGCCCAGCCCGGCGGCTTCCTCGTTGAAGCGGCGGGTTTCGCGGTCGCACACACCCGTATCGAGCGAGGGCACCGAAAGGATGATGCGCACCTTGCGGCGGGTTTCCTTCAAGCCCTTGCTGATCGTCCAATCATTTTTTTGAATGGTGAAATTCGGAGCCTTCTGCCCCACCTGGATGTCCCCGCCGACCACGGTTTGTTCCATGCCCGAGAACTTGATGATGCCTTTGCGTTCCATTACCATAATCGATTCATCTCCTTTTACCTGTATTATTTGACAATCCAAAAATATTACATAATGCTCTCGCTGCGGGCTGCTGTCCCGCAATCGAGGGAAGCAAGTACCCCCGACAGGATTCGAACCTGTAACCAACAGCTTAGAAGGCTGGTGCTCTGTCCATTGAGCTACGGGGGCTTGTGATGCCAGCCGATGCGGACAGCGGCTGGACGTTACTGCCTGGGTCTCAAACCTCGGTACACGCGCGGTCCCGCCAGCGTGCGCAGGATCGTATCCGCGGGACGGTTCAGCCGCGCCGACAGGTCCTCGGCAGACATGGGCGAGTTGCCGTTGACCAGGAACAGGCGGAAGACCGCCTCGACCAGCGCGGTATGCTCATTGACGAAATCAGGCTGCAGGGCGCAGTGACTCATCAGCGCATGTTCGATGCCGTCGACGGCCTTGACCTCGGCGGTCATGGGGTCGACCCAGTCGATCAACTGGCCTTCCTCATAACCGGCAAAGGCGATCTGGTGTTCGGGGCACAACAACGAGCGCAGGAAGATATGCCAGTCGCGTTCGTTCTGCTTCCACCACTGAAAGTCGATGTGGAAGGGGGTGCGGACGGTGGGCTTGAGCAGGCTCGGGCGTTTGGTCTCGGTCATGATGCCGCATCCTCATCAATTCGGAAATGCATGTCGCCAACGTGATTGAACGGCTTTTCTGACAGCAGGGCCAGCAGCGGCGCAGGCGGGACGCGCCGCACCAGGTTGAGGGCCGCATACAGTTCCTGGGCATGCACGTGACCCTGGGGGGTCAGCTTGGTCAACTCGCGCATCATCGAGAACACCAGGTCACGGAAAGAACGCTGGCGGCCCCACAACGGGTCGAGCAGTTTGAAATCAGGGACGTAGATGGCCATGCGGTCGTTGAACTCGGCCGTGATCGGCTGCTTGAGCATGGCAAAAACCATGCCGCCGTCCGCGCCGACCATCAGCGTGCGCACCCAATCCTTGGTGGAACGCTGGGTGCGGGCTACCACGATGACCTCACCGGGCTTGTTGCCGCGTTTGACTTCGATCAAACTGCCGGGCATCAGGCTCTGGGATTTGTACCATTCGCGCAGGCCGTGCACGTAACCGCCGCTGCGCACCACCCAGGCGGGCATTTTCAGCCCACTCCTGCCGTCCACCAGCGTAAAGCGGACACGGGGCGACTCGTAGGCGGTCGGAAAAAAGGCGCGCGCCCGCGGTGAAAGGGGCAGGGTGCCAGCCCGCAGGTGCGGGTAGATCAGGCTGATCGTCACGGAATTGATCTTGTCGCTGACGGGAGAGGCGGGCGTGGGATTCAACTCATCGTCCACCTGGGTTTCCAGCGCGATCATCTGGGGGGTCAGCAGCGCGCGATCATATTCGATCGTCTCATAGCGCAAATGGAGCGGGGTTTCGCGCACACCCTCGGGCTCGAGGCGGCGCAGGCACCACAGCACCTGTCCCGCCGGGCCGACCTCGTCGAAGCGCTCGTCCTCCTGCAGGGCCCAGTTCAGGGAGAATTCGGCCAGCTTCGGGTTCACGCCCGCCGCCAGTTCGACATCCTTCAGCAGGGCGGCGGTGAGTTGGGGTTCGCCACCCGACATGTCGAGCACGGCCTCGGCCAGGTTGAGATGTCCGATGTTCACGTCCACCAGCAGGGCGCGCGGGAACCAGCGTCCCGCGATGCGTACCAGACCGTCATCGGCCTGGAAGGCTTCCTCGATCTTCTCCTCGATTTCATCGCCGTATTCGTCCACGACGGATTCGGTGGTGACGCCCTGATCCTCGGCCGAAACCGCGGGAGCCTCGTTGAGCGCGTGGGCGGACAGGCTGGCAGCAAAGGTGCGTTCGACGCCGTCCTCCATGAGAACCGAGAGCACCTCGAATTCCCCGATGGCTGGATTCGACCCCGCGCGCACGGTGGTCACCTTGCCCTTCTGCCAGTTGAAGGCAGGGAAGGCCAGGTCGTCACCGGGCTGATAGGCATCCTTGGGGAGATAGGTCCTGCCCGCGGCCTGACGCCTGGCCAGCGCGGCAGCGCGTTCGAAGCGAATGCGCTCCTGCACGAACACCGGCACCAGTTCACCCGTGGTGAGCGGCACCTCCTGTTCGAACAGATGACTATGAAGATATTCAACGTCCTGTCGGGAAATCTGGAGTTCGGTCCAGTAATCAGTGGGAAAGATGGAATTGGGGCTCATGAATTGCCTTATCGATTTTATGATACAACACAGAGTGTCGGCATGTAATTATACCTTACATAAAATAATACGGGAAATAATTGGGGAATCATCTTGCAAAATCATCCAGAGTCGGCCGCGAAAGCGGCCCTCCCGACCCGCTCAAGCGGATGATGCGCCATGCTACAATAGGCAAAAGGCTTCGACGGATATCGCATTCTTTCGGTTTGGGAAGACAGGAGATCGACTTTGACCCTTCAGCGCGACCCACAGGGACTCGAACGCAGGATGTTGAATCGCTTTGTCGACTTCAGCGGCAAACACGTGCTGGAGGTCGGCTGCGGCGAAGGACGGCTGACCTGGTTGTACGCCGACTCGGCCCGCCGCGTCACTGCCCTCGACCCGGACGTGGACGCCCTGCGCGTGGCCCGCACCGACTGTCCCGTGCGGCTCGAGTCCAGGGTCACATTCACGGGGGCCAGCGCCCGACATCTGCCCTTCCCACACGAGAAATTCGATATCGCCCTCCTGGCCTGGTCGCTCTGATGTATCGAATATGCGAGCATGGTGCATGCTCTGGCTGAAATCCGAAGAGTGCTCCAATCCGACGGCGTGCTGATCGACCTGCGTCCGCTCGAGGCGCGCTGGCCCGTGGAGGTTGCATCCGCCGCCTCGACCGTGGAAGTGGGCCGCCTGACCGACCTGCCCATCGCCGTCGCAGACGACGAAGCTGCCACCCGTGCCATGCAGGAGGCCGAGTCACACGGATGGTTCGTCCGCGAGCGCGAGGAGATCTTCAGCTACGTCTATTCGTGGGATAGGCCGTCCGAGATGAAGGAATTCATGGAAGACGAGTGGGAAGGCATCGAGAAACTGGAGGAGAGCGTCTACCAGTCCGCGCAATCGACGTGGGCTGTGGCAAACGCCGACGCGCGCGTACAGGTGCCGGTCAAGATGTTGATCACAAGATGGAAGAAGACGGAATAATAATTTCACGCAAAAATCAGGATGCTGCGTTGCCCAAGAACCAGAGCGTCGGTTCAGAATGAAGTGTTGTAACGAGATATACGATGAAGAAAAAATCAGCAATCATTTCTGTTATTTTCATTATTATTCTGTTTTTTTATTGGTTGTTTGCGCCTTGCGCTTATGACTTGTCCATGTTAAGTTCGTCTAATATGCCTCCGAAGCTAATTAGCGAGGTATGGCCACAAGAAAAAACAAACCTTGCCTGTTATTACACCTCATCCATAATTCCCTGGTCGACTTCAAATATTTCAGGATTAACAGCAAAGCGTATAGGGATAAAAGTTGATGGCTTGTATCTCATGGATGTTGATTTCGTGCCACCTTTTCCTATAGACGAATCGAAAAACGAATGGGATCATCCTCTGAATGAAAGAGTGAATCTGTATTTGGATGGAGAAAAAATCCCCGCATCAGCCATGACGGCAAAAAGTTTTGGAGAAGTGGCGAAGGGGGTCAAGGCAAACTCTCTGATAGGCCCAGGTGTCTACATCATCAATTGGAGTCCAAACATTTCCTTGGGCAACCACATCGCCAGAATTGAAATATTCACTTTGTCTGGAGAAATTGTGGAATACGAATGGGATTTTATAGTTACATTGAGATAAGCCAATACCTACTGAATAGGCCTACTGCAAATCCACCCCCATGGATTTGGTGAACATCAACGTGCGCGTGTGGGTGAAGATGTTGATTACAAGATGGAAGAAAATCTAGTTTTCAACTTCAAGAGGTGACATGGATACATATCAAGCGAATTGGGCGTTTTGCATCTTGCCGATAGCGATCCTTTATGCTGTGGTCGAGATTCATCGCGGATGGAGGGTATTACGCTATAAAGAACCCTCTCTCCACCTCAACCAGCAGGTCTTGGTTGCAATGACTCGTGTGTTGAGAGGAGCGGAAGCAGCTGACCATACTTACAAAGTTATGATGGATAATTCCGAAAAATTGGTCTTTTTCGCCTGGAGCAGTTTTGTGGGCGGAATTTTGACGATGATCATATGCGTGGCTTGGGCGATCTTCCTCATTTGGTCGACAATGTAACTACCTCACATCCAACCCCGTGACCCGCGTCAGCAGGCGGTGGATTCCGTACAGCGGCAGGGAGAGCGCACCGTGCACCAGCGCAGGTCCGCCGGCGCGAAACGGGCATCCACGCTTGGCGAGAATTCGCTGGATTGCATCGTCTACCAAAACAAACCACTGCGTGACGATATCTTCCCAAGGATGTTCCGTGATTTATTTGGTAAAGCCGTTCATGACCACTCCTTGTGTAGTGAGACATACAAAGAGTATCCTTGAACGGCCTTTTGACAAGGTACCGGTAGGCTGATATTAAAACCCAAAGATAGAGCACACAGGAAAAAACGATTATTGGAGGGCGGAATGGTATTCCGCCCCACGCTATTGACTTTATTCCGATCCCGCCTTCCGAAACTTTGGACCCCACCCTCGCATGTTCAATGGATTGAAAGTGCATGGCGGAAATGCTACAATTTTGTTGCAACAGCCAAGAGCGCGGGGAATGAGCCTGAAGAGTGTAAAAACGGGTTAAATTTCGGAAAAGGAGTCAACATGAAGGAGCTTCGCACCGAAATCGAGATACAGGCCGCGCCAGATAAAATATGGCAGATCCTGACGAGTCTTGACAAGTATCCAGAGTGGAATCCATTCATTCACCATGCGATTGGGAAAGCCAGGTCGGGCGAAAAAGTGGACATCACCTTCAAGTCGGGGTCGAAAGAGATGACGCTGCACTGCACAGTCGTCAAGGCAGAGCCAAACAAGGAACTACGCTGGAAATATCACATCGCCTTGCCCATTCTGTTCAGCGGTGAACACAGCTTCATCATCGAACAGATCGAAGGCAACAAGACTCGCTTCATCGACTGCGAGATATTCAACGGCTGGCTCGTTTCCTTGCAAGCCAGGGATATCGACACCAACTCGAAACAGGGTTTCGAGGCGATGGATAAGGCCTTGAAAGCAAGAGCGGAGCAAAACTAAGCCTGTCGGTTTCCTGTTTTCAGCAGTCTGCGGGTTGACATAAGACCCGCGGATACAAATTGCATTTTCCCTTCTCAAAAAAGCGCAATAGTAACTGTGCTGGGAATCGCTGTGAAAAAACCTTTGGGACACGCACCCTCGGCAGGCAAAACACGGAAAAATAAGGGGCTCTAAAGGCTTTTTCCGTGCGAATCCGTGACATCCATTGCGTCCGTGTACAGGATCGCGGCAACTCCCAGGGCGCCTTTTGTTTCAGTTGCCGGGAGGGCTAACATGAAACTCATAAATTCGATACGCATCGTTGTTTGCGTAATTCTGTTATCGGCATGCGGCGCGCCAATCGCATCACCGACTTCCATCCCCTCCACGACAACCCCAACGATCAACCCAGGCGCAACCCTAGAATCCACAGTCCCACCAACCCAGGAGAGCCTCGGTCTCCCGCTATCAGAAACAGGATCGTACGATGTGGGTTTAAAGCGAAATATTGTGTACGAAGACCCCGCCCGCGATGGACGCAAAATCACCATAACGATCTGGTACCCAGCCATCCAGCCTCAAGAAGCAGCCAGCGGCGCTCCCATTGCGGACGTATTGCCCGATCTGACCCATGCCCCCTATCCAGTCATCCTGTCGTCAACCAAAGTGGGCTTTATCTTTGCTCCACATCTCGTCTCGTACGGCTTCGTCTATGTGGGCGTCAATGGACAGGATTCCAAGGATCATTGGGGACCGTGGTTGACCGATTACCCGCTTGATATCGTCTTCGTGCTGAACCAGATTGCCTCCAATCCTTTGGCGGGTTTGGAAAACGTGATGGATGCCAATCGCGCCGCAGCCATGGGCTATTCTTTCGATGGTTACACCTCACTGGCCTTGAGCGGCGCGCGCGTTGATCCAGAATTCTATCTAGCGCAATGCGGCAATGCCGCTGCCATGAATCCAGCGCCGCCTGCGTGGTGGATTGATTACATCTGCAATCCGACGGAGGGCTGGGATGAACTTGTTAGCAATGCTGGCCCGACCGTTACAACCAGCAGCGATGGGTTATGGAAAGCGATGACAGACGAGCGAATACGGGCCGTCATACCGATGGCTCCAGAAGGGGCCTGGCTGTTCGGTGAGCGTGGATTGGCGGCGGTGGACCGCCCCACCTTGATCATTGGCGCAACTGCCGATGATATTAATATCTATAGCCTGGAAGCCGCCTACATCTTCGAAAATCTAGGCACACCAGACCGGACAATGATCTCCTTCGTGGACGAGGGGCATATGATGATCTATTATCCTGAACAGGTCGCGCGCATGAAACATTTTGCAGTGGCCTTTTTGGGTTACCATCTCCAGGGACGCGACGAGTATGCAAAGTACTTCTCGGAGGATTTTGTCGCGCAGTACGACGATTTGGTATGGGGAGTGCAAAATAAGTGACTGGGGATGCAACTCCGCTTGAAAGAGGTGCTGTAAATCGCTCCGCTCGAAGGGAAAATTGTTCCCATTGCGGCTGCGGGCAGGATAAATTCTCGAGATTTTTCTGCTCCCAAGCAGAATCCACGCCCGCCCACTGCCACTAATGGAAACCGTTGGGGCGTTGGGTTAGAATCTTCAAAGGAAGTGAGCGATATGGCAAAAATTATTGAACATACCCCCAGTAAACTTGTTATCGAACAACAATTCAATCGGCTGGTGCAACAAGAGCGCGTCAAGCAAACCATGCTGGAAGACTTCGCCGCCTTTTGCCATAAGATCAAAGCAAATTTGGAAAACCCTACGCCGCAACTCAAGCAGGAAGTTATTCGGTTGTTAATTGATCATGTTGTGGTCGGAGAAAACGAAATCGCGATCAAGCACGTCGTTCCGACTGACGATGATTGTCGTTTGAAACCAGGACATAGAGACGTTGAGGCACGGAGTTTTTTATTGGTTTTCTCTGTGTCTTCGTGGCTCAGCGGTTAGGCTTTTGACTTTTGCAAGATGTTAATACCCACGGTTGAAAATTGCGCTTCCCGCCCTTTAAAAAACGCAATTTTCAACCGAGTGCGGTATAGCCGCACGACCCCATAAAAAGGGTACAATGCGCACATACCAAAGCGAGGTGTCATGGAAGGAAACATTCTCTTCAACGGAAAAACATATCGCAGCGTGGAAGACATGCCGCCCGAAGTGCGCGAAACCTATGAGTCGCTCATGCAGATCATGGCAGACCAGAATCAGAATGGCGTCCCCGATCTATTCGAAGGTCAGCTCACCAGGCAGGTCCGAAGCACACGCACAACCAACATTGTCTACAACGGCCAGTCCTACGATCACCTGGACGAACTGCCCCCCGAAGCGCGCGCCAAATATGAAGCCTTCATGGGCAAATGGGACACGGACCACAACGGCCTGCCCGACTTTGCGGAAAAACTCATGGGCGGGTCTGCCCCAACGCCCGCGAATCCACCCTCCAGCCAGCCCATGCAGGAACCGACCTTCTCCCAATCCCCGTCAATCCCCGTTTCCCCGACCATCGAGCCTGAACGCACGGGTCTGCGTTTCGGTATTCTGTCGGCAGCGCTCCTGTTCCTGTTGTGCCTGGGCGCAGTCGCCTTTTATATCCTCTACACACAGCTATGAGCATGGACGATCAGCAACTCAACGAGTGGATCATCGACCAGCTCAGCGGCGGCAGGGACCCCGATGACCTCATCCCTGCCGTGTGCGAGGTCACGGGCAAGTCCTGGAAGGAAGCCTCCGCGCTGGTCTACGCAACCCAGAACCACCGCGGCGACGAGATCCTGCGGCGGCAGTCGCCCCTCCTGACCATGGTGGCCTTCTTCACCTTCCTGGGCGGCGTGACATTTCTGGGATACGCGGCCTTTATCCTGCTCAACTTGTTGGGATGGGTCCCGGCCGAGTGGGTCGTGGAAGATGAATCTGCCAATATCCCGCGCAACTTCTTCAGCATGATCGTGATGGGAGCGGGGATGGTCATGGGCAGCCTACTGGGCTTGCGGGATGTGTGGGCGGCCTTCCTTTTCCCGAATCGGCCCACAGATTAGCGTTTGATTAGAGTCTCACAGCCTGCTTGACTTCGCGTCACAAATTTTGTATAGTAATTTTCGGTCTAATTCACGGCACGGCCCGCCGAACGGCTGGTGTGCCGTTTTTGTATGAACACACACTCTTTTCAAGGAGAGCCAATGATTCGAGTCAACGGTCTCACCAAGGATTATGGCAGTCGTCGCGCTGTCGACCAGCTAACCTTCGATGCCCAGCAAGGGGAAATTCTCGGGTTCCTTGGGCCAAACGGCGCAGGAAAAACAACCACCATGCGTATCCTGACGGGATACATGCCGCCCACCGAAGGGGAAGCCTTCGTGGCCGGCTACAACGTGATGGAGGAATCCATCGAGGTGCGCCGCCGTGTCGGTTACCTGCCCGAAACCGTGCCGCTTTATACTGACATGTCGGTTTTTGAGTATTTAAAGTTCATGGGCGACCTGCGTCACCTGCCCAATGTCGAAGACCGCGTGGACGAGGTGCTGGAACAGGTCGGCCTGCTCGACCGCGCCGACGGGATGGTTCACAACCTGTCCAAGGGTATGCGCCAGCGCATCGGACTGGCCCAGGCCCTGCTTCACCGCCCCGAGGTGCTGATCCTCGACGAGCCGACCATCGGCCTCGACCCGGGCCAGGTGGTGGAAGTCCGCAAGCTGATCCGCGAGATCGGCAAGGAACGCACCGTCCTGCTCTCCACCCACATCTTAAGCGAAGCCCAGAACATTTGCGACCGCGTCCTGATCATCAACAAGGGCAGGATCGTGGCCGAGGATACCCCCGAGAAACTGCAAGCCCGCCTGCTGGGCGCCGAGCGCGTCATGCTGCGCATCCGCGGCGAGATGGATGACCTGCCTGCCCTGATCGAAAAGGTGAAGGGCGTGCAGACCGTGGATGTCAGGGAAGAAGGCGTGCTGGAATTCCAGTTTGCACCCGGGCAGGACATCCGCCCCGAGGTGGCCAAGGCCGTCATCGGCGCCGGCTACGACCTGCTCGAAATGCGGCCGATGGGCATGAGCCTCGAGGAAATCTTCCTTGAATTGACCAACAGCGAGACCCGCACCGACGAGCGAGGCGCCAAATGAGAACCCTGTGGACCATAGCCAAGCGTGAGTACAACCAGTATTTCAACAGTCCCATCGCCTACGTGGTCATGTTCATGATCATGCTGGTGCTGGGCATCATCTTTGCCATCGTCGTGCGCTCCTCGATGCAATCCGCCCTGCAATCGCAGATGTACGGCGGTTCCATGTCCGCGCCCGATAATTCGCCCATCACGGGCAATATCGTCTTTCTGCTGGTCTTCTCCATCCCCGCCCTGACCATGCGCCTGGTTTCGGATGAGATGCGCATGGGCACCATGGAGTTGCTGCTGACCGCCCCCGTGCGCGACTGGGAATTGGTCGTCGGCAAATGGCTGGGGGCTTTTCTATTCATCCTGACCATTGTGGCGCTGACCCTCGTCTATCCGCTGATCCTGAATGGCCTGGTCGAAAACGGCCTGGACCAGAGCAAGCTGCTGGCCTCCTACATCGGCGTCATGCTGGTGGCGGCCGCCCTGCTGGGCCTGGGCGTCGGTATTTCCTCCATGTTCACCAATCAGATCGCGGCTTTCTTTCTGACCATGGGCGTCTTCATCTTCCTGTGGTGGCTGATCGGTTTCCCCGCCGGGTTGGTTCAGGGCAATTCGAGCATCTTCGAATACCTTGACATGAAGGCCCACTTTTACGACACGTTCAATACGGGCAGGATCATGCTGGCCGACATCATCTACTATGTGAGCCTGACCGTGTTGGGCCTGTTCGTTGGCACTTCGGCGGTCGAAATGCGGAGGTGGCGCTAATGACTGAGAAGAAGAACATCCGCACCTATGCCCTGATCGCACTGGGCATCTCAGCCCTGGCTTGCGCGGCCACGGTTGTGATCGGCCTCCTGATCGGCCTGAACTCCCTGGGATGGTTCCTGCCGAATAATATCGAGCCGTGGAAGCAGGCCTTCTGGACCAGCCTGGTATTCATCGGCATCGGCGTCAGCGTGTACGGCATCCTGCTGCCCGACCAGGTGCGCCGTTTCCTCTCGCGCCGTCAGACCCGCTACGGCTCGAACTCCGCGATCCTGCTGCTGGCCGTGATCGGCATCCTGGTCATGGTCAATGTCCTTGCCTATCAGAATCCCGTCACCGTGGGAGATATGACCGAGGACAAATCCCATACCCTGGCGCCCGAGACCCTGCAGGTTCTCGAAAACCTGCCTGGGAAGGTGGCCGCCACAGCCTACTTCACGGCCGGTTCATCCACCAGCCAGGCGGACGACCTGTTGAGCAATTTCAAATCGAACAGCAATGGTAACTTCGATTATCGCTTCAGTGACCCCGATACCGACCCGGTCACCGTCCACAACGCGGGCATCACGGGCAACGGGAAGATCCTGCTCACCCTGGGCGCCCGCAAGGAAGTTGCCTCCTACGCCGATGAGACCGAACTGGTGCGCGCCTTGAATCGCCTGATCAACCCGGGCACACGTGTGGTCTACTTCCTGACCGGCCACGGCGAGGTGGATATCACCACTTCGGGCGAGGCCACCATGAGCAGCGTCAAGACCACGCTCGAAGGCAAGAACTACACCGTCAAGGTGCTCAACCTGCTGGCGGAAAACAAGATTCCCGCAGACGCCCTGGCCATTGTCGTCATGGGGCCGCTCAAACCCTTGTCGGCGGCAGAGGTCAAACTGCTCGAACAATATCTCGAAAGTGGCGGCGGCTTGATCGTCGCCCAGGATCCGCTGCCCCTGACCGACTTCAACGACGAGCCTGATCCCCTGGCCGATTACCTCACCTCTGCGTGGGGCATCCTGTTCGATGACAATATCGTCATCGACATGAGCAACCCCGGCAACGAACTGCTGGCGGTCACCAACAGCCTGTCGCCCGAGCATCCCGTGACCCGCGGCATGAGTCAGGTGGCCATCCTGCCGAATACCCGCAGCCTGTCCCTGGGCACCGTCCCCGCCGAAGCGACCGTCACCTCCCTGGCGCAAACCACCCAGGACTCGTGGGGCGAAACCGACTATTCCAACATGCAAGGCGCCCGCGTCCAGTTCGACGAGGGAGCCGACCTGATCGGTCCGTTGACCCTGGCCATGGCGGGCGAGAACACCGTCAATGGCGGACGCCTGGTTGTCTTTGGCTCGTCCTCCTTCGCACTCGACTTGAACTTCGACGCCTACGGCAACGGCGACCTCATCATCAACTCGGTGGACTGGGCCGCCCAGCAGGAAAATCAGATCTCGCTGACGCCTTACACCACCACCGAACGCACCCTCAAGCTGATCGACTCGCCGACCTGGCTGATGGTGCTGCTCTTCTCGGTCTTCATCCTGCCCGGCCTGGTGGTCATCGCCGGCGGTGTAAGCTGGTTTACGCGCCGCAGGAGGGGATAAATGTTCCGACGTTCCACCTGGGTTGCCCTGGTCGTCGTCGCAATCCTGGCTGGGGTCCTCTTTTACATGAACCGGGAGCAGCAGGTGGTCGAGGAAGTGGCTGAAGCCTTCCCGACCCTGCCCTCCCGCACGGTCATCCCCGACGGGGACGGTACGGCCAGCCGCATCAGAATCGAGGCCGCCACCGGCGAAGTGGTCGAGGTGGCGCTCAACCTGCAGGCCGACTGGGAAGTAATCCTGCCCTTCGAAGGCGCGGCCAACCAGGGCAACGTCGAAGCCGTCGTGACCGAGATCGACACAATGCGCTTCATCAACGAGATCACGGACGTGCCGCCGTCCGATCTTGGGCTGGCGCCCCCCGCCTATGTGCTCACGCTCCACTTCAAGAGCGGCGCGAAGCACGTCCTCGAGATTGGCGACAAAACTCCCTCCGAAACAGGCTATTACGCCCGTCTGGATGGGGACAGGCTCCTGGTTGTCGAGAATTTCGCCATCGAGAGCCTGCTCACGTTCATGGCGTTCCCGCCCTACTTCGCGACGCCCACCGCCTCCCCGCCCCCGCCGACAGGGACGGAAACGCCCACGGCAACCCCAATTCCCACGGAAAGCGTCACTCCCGCGCCGTAGTTGTGTTAGTAAAACAATCACATTACAAATCATCGAGAATTTTGTAAGGGTATTGATTTTTGCCCTGAAACTGTGTATTCTGAAAACGACCCTGTAACAATTCAGCCAGGCCTGGAAGGTTTGGGATGTTGCGAAACGGCAGCTTGGTCCAACGCTCCTGAGAACATATTTGATATGGGATACAGCCTTCGCCGCGCTGAATGATTACAGAATTTCAAACCCTGGATGGAAGAATGGATGTAGAAAAAATACTTATCGAGGACGAGGAAGAAGAGTTTTCCGCCATCGCGCGGTTAATTGAGTTGGGGCGCCAAAAGTCCTATGTCACTCTGGACGACATTCTGCACTTCTTCCCCGAAGCCGAACAGGATGTGGAGCAACTGGAGGAAGCGTTTTCGGCTCTTTTGAGCGCGGGTATCCCCTTCGTGGAGGATACCCTCACCAATGAGCCGACCGAGGATGAGCTTGTGGCGGTCGAGGAGATCGAGACCGAACCCGAGCCCGACCTGAGCCTGGATGACTACCTCGCCAATATCGACACCGACGATACCATCGGCCTGTACCTCAAGGAGGTCAGCCGCGTTCCGCTTTTGACCGCTTCCGAGGAAGTGGCCCTGGCCCAGCGCATCGAACGGGGCCGCATGGCCCGCGAGGAACTGGCGCACGGCAACGTCAACCCGCGCCGCCGCGCCGAACTGCGCAAGCTGATCGAGGACGGCTGGGCCGCCCGCGAACATCTCATCACGGCCAACTCCCGCCTGGTGATCTCGGTCGCCAAGAAATACATGGGACGCGGTGTGCCCTTCCTCGACTTGATTCAAGAAGGCAACATCGGCTTGATCCGCGCCACCAAGAAGTTCGATTACCGCCGCGGACACAAGTTCTCCACCTATGCCACCTGGTGGATCCGCCAGGCCGTGACCCGCGCCATCGCCGACCAGGGGCGCACGATCCGCGTGCCCGTCCACATGGGCGACCAGATCAACAAGCTCCTGCGCGTACAGCATCAGCTCACCCAGCGCCTGGGCCGCGAGCCTTCCGTGGAGGAACTGGCCGTTGCTTTGGATGTGCCGCCCAAGAAGGTCGAGAACATGATCCAGGTGGCGCGCCGTCCCCTCTCGCTGGAGACCCCTACCGACGACGAGGAAGACTCCGTCCTGGGCGACTTCATCGAGGATGACGAGGCACCCCCGCCCGACGACTCGGCCACCTACAACCTGCTGCGCGAACACCTCGGCGAGGTGCTGAACGGCCTGCCGCCGCGCGAGGTGCGCATCCTGCAATTGCGCTACGGCCTGCTCGACGGCCAGGCCTACACCCTCGAAGAAGTGGGCCGCAAGATGGGCGTCACCCGCGAGCGTGTACGCCAGATCGAGGCGCAGGCCCTCAGCCGCCTGCGCCACCCGTCCATCCGCAGGAAACTGCGCGATTACCTGGGCGAATAATCACCAAAAAAGCGCCACATCCGTGGCGCTTTTTGATACCTTTCTTTTCTGCTCGGCAAAAACGGGACACAAGGAACAGTCATCCGCACCAGGGCTGTTCCTTGAAGGCATCGAAGCTGCACATCAGCCAGGAGATGGTTCTGCGTGAAAAAAGGCATTCGTTTTTTCGTTGTTTTTTCCTTCACTGGCATCTTGTCCCTGACCCTGATCTATTCACTGTTTTGGACCAGGATGATCATGACTCCGGGGGAGCGGGGTGGTTCCGATTTTATGGGGTTGTATGCCGGCGCAAGGATCGCCCAGGAGTACGGTTTTCGATCCATGTACGACATGGCGCTCCAAATCGAAATCCAAACCCGGGCGGCTGGATATGAGTTTTCCAATGAGCACATCCCGTATTTCACGCATCCGCCCTTTATCGTCCCGCTGGGAATGTTGATCTCGGATGAAAATTACGTGGCATCGCTCATCCGCTGGTCGGTCGTAATCCTGCTGTTCAATGGCATTGCGGTCTTCCTCTTGATAAAAAGTACCGCCCGGCTAAATTTCACAAATCAGCAGCGCTGGCTGCTCGCCGCGGGTACCTTTCTGTTCTGGCCCACATTTTCAGGATTTATGAACGGGCAGGATGCAATTTTGCTTTTGTTGGGCGCCTCCATCTGGTTCTATTTTCTATTGGAAGATAAACCCTTCACTGCCGGGCTTGGGCTGGGGCTGGCCGTGATCCGTCCCCAAAGCGCAATTTTATTGATGGCTCCCTTTCTGATGCGGCACCGCAAACTTCTTTGGGGGGCGGTCATCAGCGGTGGGATACTTGCAATCGTCAGCCTGGCGCTGATCGGGCAGGACGGTTTATCGCGTTACATAGATATATTGGGGGTTGTGGAAGGAGACATTTGGCGGCTCCCACATTCCCTGGATATGCCCACGATCTCAGGCATTCTACGCAGAAACACCGAAGCGCTGGATAAAAACGTTTTTCGCTCCGTCATGCTGGGCGGGTACCTCGTCGGGTTGACCCTGGTCACTTTTTGGCTGGGAGGAAGCCGCAAATTCGGAGCAAAACAAGCCGGGCTGTTGACGCTTGCCGCGCTCTTTTTCGTGCCTTACGCTCATTATCACGAATTAACGCTTCTCCTGATCCCGATTTACTGCATGATTCACCTGCTCAAGGATAAGGATGTGATCCCCGCCAACTACCTGGCCATAGCGCCTCTCGCTGTATCATTATTTTTGATGATCGGTTTTTTAGGCGGCGGCGCGTTAAAATATCCGCTCGTTTATCTTGTCATGCTCGCGCTTGCTTATGGGCTGTTCTTTCACGATAAGCTCACAAAAAAAGGCGGCCCACGCGCAAACAGTGTGCCAGTGCCGTAGCAACTTAATAAAATGATCGAGCACAAAACCAGGATTTCGGCACCGCAAGATTTTTCTTGCGAGTGGGTTGTAAACCGCCGTTCGTCACGTTGAAAACAAAGTCAGGGACTGTGAACTCCCTTCGCCCTCCTCTTCCACTCCACGATTCCCATTTCGAGCAACATCCCCACGGGCAGCACCCAGGCCAGGCGCATGGCCTCCTCGCGCCAGAGGAAAAATCCCAGCAGCCAGGCGTAGGAAAGCAGCGCCATCCACCATTTCACGTCGAACAGCAGGAAGACCACATACGAGTACACGCCATAGAACGGAGTCGCCAGCGCAGACACCAGCAGTCCCGAAAGCAGGCGTTCGCGCTTGCCGCGGAAGAACAACGGCAGGGGCGCGAGGAACAGCCCGAACCGCCAGATGTCCATGCTGGCCAGGCGCCAGACGTGGACGGGCAATCCCGCCGTGGAATTGGCGATCCAGCGCATGGGCCAGTCGGGGCCGTAGATGAACAGGCTGAGGGTCATCGTCAAAACAGGAGCAAGCAGCAGCTTGGGCCACAGGCGCGGAGATTCCAGCAGCAGGCCAAACAGGATCGGCAATCCTGTCAACTGCGGCTTGGTCAGTGCTAGAATCAGACCCATCCCGCGCAGATAGGGATTCTTCCCAAACAGGAAGAGCGCCAAGCCCAGCGCCACCAGCACGTCCACCTGCCCCAGCCAGACCTGGCCCAACATCGGGAAGGAGATCAACAGCAGGAACGGGTTGACCTCGGTGACGTAGGCCAGCGTCAGAAAGCCCACCACGCTGACCAGGGTCCAGATGGGCCAGGCCAGCGGATAATCGGGCAGCAGGCGCAGCGCCGCAAGAGTCCACTGCGCGAAGTACGGCACGTAGCCGCAATCGAAACAGCCCTGTATGAAGGGCAGGTAATAGCGATACAGATCGTCGCCGCCAGGCAGGCGGAAGGACGCCGCCGCCAGCCCAAGCGCCGCGCCCAACGCCGCGATCCAACTCAACTTTTGATTACGGGAAAATTGTTTCAACAGGCCTCCATGCAAAAACCTTCCACCATCCAACGCTTGCTGACCGCGCTCACTTTTCTCCTGGCGGTCTTCCTGCTCAGCCGCGCGCCCGTCGATGCCGACCTGTGGTGGCATCTGCGCGCAGGCCAGACCATGTGGGCGGAGAAAAGCATCCTGCTCAGTGACGTCTTCAGCTACACGCGGGCAGGCGCGCCGTGGATCAACGCGTTCTGGCTGTCCGAGCTTCTATTATATGAGCTTTACAGCCTGGGCGGATATTTTGCCCTGGCTGCCTTCGTGGCGCTGCTCGGCGGGCTGACCTTTCACGTGGTCTCGCGGAACCTCAAAGGCCATCCCTTCGTGGACAGCTTCATCGTCCTGCTGGCCGTCGTCACCGCCGCGCCGATCTGGGGGCCGCGCCCGCAGATACTCTCCTTCCTGCTGGTCGCCCTGTTGGACGCCTGGCTGAGGCGTTCCCCCCGCAGGCTCTGGATGCTGGTTCCTTTCTTTGCCTTGTGGGCCAACCTGCACGGCGGCTGGATCTGGGGATTTTTACTGCTGGCCGCCCACATCGCAGGCCTCTTCGTTCAATCGTTTTTTCAGGGGGAGGAAAGGACTCCGCTTCAGCGGCAGGCCCTGCGCCTGTTGGGCTGGACCGCCCTCTCCGCCCTGGCCGTCGGCCTGAATCCAAGCGGACTCACCCTTTGGGCGCTGCCCTTCCAGCAGGTGAACGTTTCGCTGCAAATCCAGGAATGGCTCTCGCCCGACTTTCACCGCGTGGACTTTCACCCCCTGCTGTGGATGCTGTTTCTGCTGCTGCTGTCCGCGCCCTTCGCGAAAAAACCGTTGAACTGGCCGCAGGTCTTCAAGGCTCTGGGCTTTGCCTACCTGACCTTCGTGGCCCAGCGCAACATCGCCCTGTTCGCCATCGCCGCCGCGCCCCTGCTCAGCGAATGGATCGATGCCTTCATCCAGTCTCTCCCGCACAGGACAAGCCGCCCGCCGCAAAATTTGAGTCCCCGGTTGACCTCCATCCTCAACCTCGTGCTGATCGTCGTCCTCTCGCTGGCGATACTGGGCAACCTGTACCTGGTCTCCCAGCCCGAGCGCGTGGATGAGAACTATCCCGTCGCCGCGGTGAAATGGATGCAGACCCATCATCCCGCAGGCAGACTGTTCAATTCCTATAACTGGGGCGGTTATCTGCTGTGGACGCTGCCCGAATACCCCGTCTTCATCGACGGCCGCGCCGACCTGTACGGCGATGACCTGATCGGTCAATGGCACGATGTGATCAACGCGGAGGAAAACGCTCCTGCCATCCTCGATGACTGGGATGTGAAGGTGATCCTGCTCGAACCGCACTGGCCGATCATCGACGTGTTGAAAGCCAACGGATGGAAAGTTGAATTCGAAGATAAACAGGCGGTAATTCTCACCCGCTGACCCTTCCCCATTTTCAATCCTCTCCCGTGCCTCTCCAGCTTCCGCGCTCATCAGAATCGGAGGAGGCACGAAAGGAAGAAATGTAGACTTTGAGGAAACCGCAATTCAATAGGTTGGGGAAGTGGGCCAGTATCAATACGTCTTTGGCTCATGTGCATACAGCGTGCAAGTGCCGTAGCGCAAGTCTATAGACTTGCGCTACACAAACAAGGCGCGGTCTGTCTGTAAACAGGCGTTCGTCACGCTGAAAACACTGTCTGTCTTTTCGGTGTCCAATGAATATACAAGGATTAGGAACAATGAACACAATCGTTAATCTGCATCCCGTAATGAGAGCCATAAATCACAACTTTGATTTCCTGCTCAGCAGTGGTTACAAAATTAGGAGTAAAAATTTAAGGGGGCATGGCATGTTATTCTGGAACATCATATTCGAGTCGCCCCATTGCCTCCTTAACATCTATAAAGAACTCAACGAAGTAGTTTTAACATTTGCTCCTCATAATGCCATCGAAGGAAATGGGGAAATTAGGATGGAGGATCAAATCTGCATCCAAGTCATGATCTATTATCTGAGCAAAGGGGAGAGATTCATAGGGATATTCGACGAGGAAACTTACCGAAGCACTGGGAAACAACTTGAGATACTGGCAGGTTTAGTAAAAACGTATCTTGGTCAGATCGAACCATATTTCGGAAGCTTTGAGTTTCAAATGTACAAGCGGGATTTATTGTTGGCCCAACGGGAATACAATGATTTGCTTGTAAAACATGCAATGGCTGCGCGTACTCGGACCTAACCACTTCCAACAACTTCGATGCCAATGCGCGTGCCGACGATCAAACCGGTGATGGGCATAATCACATGACAAAACGAGACCATGCGGGAGGTCTCGTTTTGTCGTGGTTGCTCCTGAAAACCCGTCCTGCACAACTCAGCATACAGACCTCTTGTCCTGGGTTCCGCAGTTACTTCGACGGCTCGAATTGTTTGAATCGCATCAGGCCGGCGCGGTGCAGCCAGAAACGGATCAACACTCCCAGAATGCCGAAACCGTACACAATGCTCCGCCGCAAATTGATGGAGGAGGCCTCGGGGAAATAGCGGGTATCGATGGGCGTTTCCTGGAAGGTCAGGTTGTTCATCATTCCCTGGGCGATGATCTCCGTATCGAAGATGAAATCGTCGCTGTTTTCAAGGAAGCGCACGGTTTCCAGGTAGGTGCGGGAGTAGGCGCGAAAACCCGAGTGGATCTCGGTCAGGTAGCGGCGGAAGGCCAGGTTGGCCGCAGCCGTCAGCAGAACGTTGGCTGCGTATTTCCACCAGGGCATGCCGCCCTCCAGCGGCCGCCCTCCCAACATGCGGGAGCCGAACACCGCGTCGGAGTCGCCGTCGAGGATGGGCTGGATCATGCGCGGAATGACCTTCGCGTCATACTGGTGATCGGGATGCAGCATGACGACCAGGTCGGCCCCCAGTTTCAACGCCTGGGTGTAGCACGTCTTCTGGTTCCCGCCATATCCCCGATTCTTCTCGTGGACGAAGACGGTCAAACCGGCCTTTCGCGCGACCTCCACCGTATTATCCCTGGAGGCGTCGTCCACCAGGATGATATGGCTGCGATATTCCAACGGAATCTCGTCCAGCGTGCGCATCAATGTTTTTGCGGCATTGTAAGCCGGCAGAATGATGTAGATGGTCTTGTCATTTATAACGGTCATGGCTTCCTGGCTTCCACAATGAATTGATAACCTAACAGGCTGGGCAGGAGTTGAGTAAGCCAGGCCAGGGCGGCATGGATTGTCCTGCCGAGACCTGTGGCAAAAAAAGCGGAGACCAGTTCCAGTGGAATGGGCGTGGCCTGGAGGGTGATCACTTCCAGGCCGGCCTTTCCCAATATGGCAAGCAGGGTCCTGCGCGTGAAGAACCGCAAATGCGTGCGGTCGAGGATTCCGCGGTCGCTGTAATCCCAGCGCCCGAAGAGCAGATTGAGTCGCACCCAAAGATTGGCGACATTCGGCACGGAAACGAGGAACAATCCGTTCGGGGCCTGCAAATCGACCAGTCTCTGCAAAACAACCTCAGGCTCGCGCAGATGTTCCAGCACGTCGCCCAGCACGACGGCGTCATACCCCCGCAAATCGTCCGCGTTCATCTCTTCAATGGATCGGACCCAGATCCTTTCGTAGAATGGAGAAGCGCTCTGCGCCCAGTCGGCGTTGGACTCCACGCCGAAGAAACGCAACATATCGTTTTGGCACATCCGCGCCAACATGCCGGTGGCCGTCCCCACATCCAGGACCTTGCTGCGGGCGGGAAGTTGGTTCAGGCGCGCAACGAGACGGGAGTGGCTCGACCAGCGGCTGGACTTATCGTAATAGGGCAGGTTGGAAGTCATATTTTTAGGGTCGCAAAAAGGAGGATGCCGGGAATGTATTGCGCGATGGATGCGGCAATCAGCCATGCCAATACCCGCCTGGATGCAGGTTGAATTCCGTACGCGGTCAGCAAAAGCAGCGGTATGGTGAAGTCGATGGTGTAGCGCGGGCCGTATTGCACCCAGCCGGTTCCCATTAACAACAGGATCGGGACACTGGTGGCGAGCACCGATACCAGCATCGCCCACATATTGGAATTGCCCCGTTCGCGGAAGATTCCCCGAAAGGCAAAAAAGAAAACCGGGCTCAACAGAAAAAGGCTTCCCCCCATCAACACATCCTGCCTGGCTCCGAAAAAGGCGGGGATGGGATAATGGATGTACTGATAGTAAAAATTGATGGGAACATAATACAGGTTGAACGCGCCGTATTTTTGATAGTCGGCGAGAAACATCGGGGACATGCGGTGATAGGCAATTCCCAGGTCGAATGGACTCCCAAAGCGCGCAAAGTTATAGCCGAGGAATAACGATCCCAGCAACAACGGGGGCAGCAGGGCCAGGGCAACGTAACCGTATAGTTTTGGACGCTCCCGCCAGTTCCTGGACAGCAGGTAATAGGCCGGCCAGATACCGGTGAACAACAGATGGTTGCGGGTGAGCATGGCGCAGGCCATGAGCGCGCCGACCGCCAGGAACGAGACCGCCCCGTTTAGTTCGAGCGCGCACAGATAGGCCAGGCCGACCAGCAGAAAGCCCAGCAGTTGCGCGGTAAACCACACCTTCCCAAAGGGCGCCAGCACCACGTGGACCGTCCCCAGCGCGAAGAAAAACACGAGGGCCGCGCGATAGCGCACTTCCAGGCGGATCAGCCCCCTGCGGTCGGCCGCGCGCAGCAGCGCCGCCACCACCGCCGCATTGGCAGAGGCCAATACCACGTTGAAGAATACATCGCTGAATCCCACGCCGAAGAGCGCCACGAAAGGCATCAGCACCACCGCCGGCATGGGCGGCCAATATAGGTAATATTTTCCGTTGAAATAGGAAAGGTCATGCAAACTGGAAGGCAAAAGGCGTAAATGCAGTTGACCGTGCAGAAAGGCATCCGCCAAATAGTTGAAGTATGCGTATTCCGACTGTCGAAACGGGGAGCCGCCCGAAAAGGAAAGCAGAAAATAGATCGCCAGGAAGAACAGGAACACAGGCAGCGGCCTGTCCAATGCAGGCACGGAGGCGGCTATGAAGGAAGATTGTTTGGGTGAGTCCATGGGGATAATTATATAATACCCACGGTCATGGATTGCATTTTTCCCTCTTAAAAAACATGATATTCGACGGCGTTGGCGCCCAATCATCCAAGTTCTCCTTCTCCTCCCCCCAATTCCGCGTTTGCCGGCCTGTGGGGGAGGCGCGGAATGGGGGCCATTTCCCGCATTGACAGCAAAAAAGAACAGGGCTATCAACGCGTCAACCTGTGGGGGAAACCCAGACACCCTCCACAAAAACGAAGAACATGGCCTTGACTGATCTGATGGGCAACTCATTGTGCAGCATACCTTCCACCAGCGAAAAGGTGAAAAATGCCAAGCCAGAAATCACGCGCTGTTGGATACTGGAGAAGAACCGATCCAATCCATAGGTTTCTTTGCCCGCTTTGCTGTCTACAACTTCATCACCTGCTATGAAGTATTGGCCGCTTGGTTTCAGAAACTTCAAGCGAACGTACAATCAGTGAATGGTTTCCCAGGCTATAATTCACTCGAATAGAACCGCTGGATTGTTCGGTAACTGCCACCTTTTTCTGTCCAGCGCGAAAGACCCAGCATGGTGATCCGTCCGTTGGCAGCCAACATCCCAAAGATAACCTGGCTCATCTGGCGCAAACTCGTTCTTGAAAGCAGAGGGGCAATGCTTTGTAAAAGTGCTAAAATCTCTGTCATGGGCATCTCGAGTAATTTTGGGTTGTGAGAGACACAACTTTACTCGATTTGCCCTATTTCATTTGCCTAATTTGGCGAAGGTATTGATTGGGTGAAGGTTTATTGCTGCCGGGCAACGCCTGAAAACAGACCCCAACTCCCCAATTACCAATCACCAATTACCAGTCCCCAACAGCCCCACAGCGTTCACCATTATAATCAGCGGCAATCGTGCATCCCCTGGCACAAGCTGCCATCCCGCCGGGGACACGGAAGGAATACCCATGTCCTCCTCCTCCCGCATCACCTCCCGCACCTGGTTCGTCATGCTCGCCCTCGCCCTGACAGGACAGATCGCCTGGGCAGTCGAAAACTCCTGGTTCAACACCTTTGTCTACGACACGCTGACTCCCGACCCGCGTCCCGTGGCATGGATGACCGCCGCCAGCGCAATCACCGCCACACTGACCACGCTGCTGATGGGTACGCTCAGCGACCGCACGCGTTCGCGCTGGGGACGCCGCCGCCCGTTCATTTTGTTCGGTTACGTTTTGTGGGGCATCTCGACCATTCTCTTTCCAACCGTCGCCTACATCAAAATCTCCAGCCTCGCCATCTTCATGGTGGTGGCCGCCGACTCGCTGATGACCTTCTTTGGCTCCACCGCCAACGACGCGGCCTTCAACGCGTGGACAGCCGACGTGGCCGCCAGCGACACGCGCGGCCGCGTGGAAGGCGTACTCAATCTGAGCGTCTTCCTGGCACAGATCGTGGCGATGGTCGCGGCGGGCATGTTGATCGACAGCCTCGGCTACTTCACGTTCTTCTATCTGCTTGGCGGCATCGTGACCGTGGTCGGCCTGATCGCGGGCAGTCTGCTCCACGACGCGGACGCCCCGCTCGACAAGCCCACACGCTCCTTCTGGGCGGAGTTCGCCGAGCTCTTCAACCTCGACACGCTCCGACAAAACCGTCAGCTCTTCATCCTGCTACTTTTCATCATGGTCAGCAGTATCGGCATGCAAGTCTCGTTCCCGTATCTCATCGTCTACCTCAACAACTTCGTCGGCGTGACCAAGTCCGAGTTCAGCATCATCGGCGGTGCGGTCATGGTCGGCAGCGCGGCGCTCGCCATTCCCTTCGGCATCCTGGCCGACAAATGGAATAAGCGCAACATGATAGCGGTCGCCATTGTCGCCTCAAGTCTCGGCGGTATCCTGCTCTCGCTCGTCCGCTTGCTGCCACTGCTCGCCCTCACGGGTCTGCTCTGGCAAGCCTTCTCGGTCGCGGCCTCCATCGCTTCCGTCGCCTGGCTCAAAGACCTCTTGCCTGAGCAAAGCCGCGGCAAGTTCCTCGGCATCCGCATGATCTTCTGGATCGCCATCCCAATGGTCATCGGACCCTGGATCGGCTCGACGCTCATCCAAACCTTCGGCATCCCCACCACGCTCAACGGTCAGGCGGGCTTCGTCCCCGTGCCGATCATTTTCCAGGTCGGCTCAGTCATCGCCCTACTCTCGCTCATTCCGCTCGCCTTCATCAATAACAGACGATCATGACCACCAGCATCTCCGACGGTTTCTGGCGCGACCGACTCGATGTGAACGCGCGCCGCGCCATCTTCCATCAATGGGATCAACTCGAGGCTTCGGGTTGCATCGAAAATTTTCGCATTGCCGCGGGGGATGTGGACGGCTTCCGCGAAGGCTGGTTCTTCGCCGACTCGGACGCGCACAAGTGGCTGGACGCGGCCTCCCGCATCTACGCTTCACAACCTGACCCCGAACTGGCCGCGCGTATCGACGCGTTTATCGCCCTTCTAGCGCGCGCCCAGCAACCCGACGGCTACCTCTTCACCTACAACCAGATCCACTTCCCAAACACGCGCTGGACGAATCTCCAGATCGAGCACGAACTCTATTGCCACGGGCATCTCATCGAAGCGGGCGTCTCTCATTTCCAAGCGACGGGACGGGCAGACCTGCTCGACATCGCCCGCCGTGCCGCCGACCGCATCGTGGACGATTTCCGCGGCAAAGGCGCAGACCACACCCCAGGTCACGAGGAGATCGAGATCGCGCTCCTGCGGTTGTACCAAGTCACGGACGAGAAATCCTATTTGGAGATGGCGCGCCAGTTCATCGAACAACGCGGACAGAATCCCTTCTTCGCTTTCTCGCTCCTGAAACAAAATTCCAGCGTGGAAGCGCGTGGCAAAACCGTGAAGCAAAAGAAACACGAATATCTCGCCGCGCATCCCGAGTTCAAACCCTTCCAACTCCCGCCAGGCAACGCTGCCAAGAAACCGTGGAACGCGACGCTGCGCTGGCAGATCAACGCGCTGAACGGAAAATATTTTCAGCAACACGCGCCTGTCCGTAAACAGACGGTGCCCGTCGGACACTCTGTCCGCTTTGCGTATCTCGAAACCGCCATCGCCATGCTCGCCCGCGAAACAGGCGACCAGACTCTCGTCCCTGCCCTGGAACGCGCCTGGGAACACATGGTGACGCGTCGCATGTACGTCACAGGCGGCATCGGCTCCCTGCCCGCGCTCGAAGGCTTCGGCAACGACTACGAACTCGATCCCGAATACGCCTACGCCGAAACCTGCGCCGCCCTCGCCAGCATGTTCTGGAATTGGGAGATGGTGCAACTTACCCACGAGGCCAAATACAGTGACCTGTTCGAATGGCAACTCTACAACGCCGCGGCCGTTGGCATGGGCGCAGACGGCACAACCTACCTCTACAACAACCCCCTCACCTGCCGCGGCGGCGTGACGCGCAAACCGTGGTACGCCGTGCCCTGCTGTCCCTCCAACCTCTCGCGCACCTGGGCAGATTTGGGAAAGTATATTTATTCAAAGAACGAAAACCAGATCTACGTTCATCAATATATCAATAGCGAAACAACGTTGGATGTTGGGATTCCTGTTAAGATCAAAATCGCATCTGAACTACCTTGGAATGGAAAGGTTTTGATCCATGTTGATCCTTCTGAAAACAGAGAATTCAAAATAAATGTACGCATACCATCATGGAGTCCATCGATACCAATTAAGCCGCACGAATCTGTATATAAACAAATGTCTGCTCAAGGAACTAATTTTTCACATACGGTTAGTTGGAAAAATTACAACAATTCCCTGAAATATATTATCGAGACTAGAAACTTTATGATCGACTCGCGGCGGGCATGGTTTGCTTTGATCAACAGAACCTGGGCGCCTGGCGACATTGTGGAACTTAATCTTAATATGTCAATTCAACTACGCCGCGCCCATCCAAAAGTCAAAGGGCTTGATGGCAAATATGCAATCATACGCGGACCGTTGGTTTATTGTCTCGAAAGTATTGACAACCCATCTACTGACATCTTCAATGTAAAGTTCGATCCAACATCCCTTAAACCCATCTTCGACGCGTCCCTGCTCGGTGGCGTCATGAAGATCGAAGGTAAATCCCAAGATGGACATCCCCTCACCTTCATCCCCTATCACCTGTGGGGCAACCGCGGCGCATCGACCATGACCGTCTGGGTGAACGCATATAATACCCACGGGTGAAAATTGCACATTCCACCGAGTGCGGTATAAAACAGGAGAAACAATGTCGAACGAAGAAGTCAAGGAAATCCTTGTCGCCATGGAGAGCGCCGCCCTGAGGCGCTGGGGAGACGGCGACCCGTCAGGTTTCATCGAAATCTGCGCCGCGGATGTGGTCTACTTCGATCCCTATCTGGAAAAACGAATCGACGGGCTGGAGGCCCTGATCCAATACTATCGGGGATTCTGGGGGCAGGTGCGTTTCGACCGATTCGAACTGCTCGATCCCTGCGCGCAGGTCGGCGGCGAATTGGCCGTGCTGACCTTCAACTACGCCTCGTATGTCGGCGACAAAAAAACCTCCTGGAACTGCACCGAGGTCTATTGCTGGCGTGAAGACGGCTGGCGCATCATCCAGACGCATTGGTCATACACGCGCCATCCCGCGATCGTCGGAAACTGATTTTCAACCGGAGTTATCATGCAAACGCCCTGGACACCATCCACTCCCACGCCCCTGCCCGAATATCCGCGCCCGCAGTTGACGCGGCCCGACTGGCTCAACCTCAACGGCGAATGGGATTACGCCATCCTCCCCAAGGACGCCCCCGCGCCGAAAACCTTCGACGGAAAGATCCTCGTTCCGTACCCAGTCGAGTCCCTGCTCTCAGGCGTGCAGAAATCGCTCCTGCCCGAGCAGAGGCTTTGGTATCGACGAACTTTCCCTCACCCCCTGCCCCTCTCCCGGGCGCGGGAGCCCCACGGGGGTGCTTCGCGAAGGGGTGCCGAAGGCGGGGGGAGGGCGCTCTTGCATTTCGGCGCCGTCGATTACGAATGTTCCGTCTTCCTCAACGGCCGCCCCATCGGCTCGCACCGCGGCGGCTACCTGCCCTTCACCTTCGATGTCACGGATGCGCTCGTCGCTGGCGAAAATGAGTTACTCGTCTCCGTTTGGGACCCGACCGACACGGGTTTGCAGCAGCGCGGCAAGCAGGTCTTGCAGCCGAAGGGCATCTGGTACACGCCCATCTCCGGCATCTGGCAGACGGTCTGGCTGGAGCTTGTGCCCGAGGTCAGCATCGAGTCGCTCAAGCTGACCCCCGACCTGGACGGCGGGTCGCTGATGGTGGAGGTCAGGGTCAGGGGCGCGGGCGGCGGCGTCCGCGTGGAGGCGGAGGCGTTCTCAGGCGGGGAAAAAATCTCGTCGGGCGGCGGGCAGGCCCCAGGTCCGATCCAGGTTGCGGTGCCAAATCCCATCGCGTGGAATCCGTCCAATCCGCATCTGTATGATCTGCGCGTGCGACTCGTCCACGATGGTCAGACATTGGATGAAGTCGGCAGTTACGTTGCAATGCGCAAGTTCGGCCTGGTGAAGGACTCGCACGGCTATCTGCGCTTTGCGTTGAACGGCGAACCGCTGTTTTTGTACGGTCCGCTCGACCAGGGCTTTTTCCCCGATGGGCTGTACACGCCGCCTTCGGAAGAAGCAATGTTGTTTGACATCGAGTACACGCGGGCTCTGGGCTGTAACATGATCCGCAAGCACATCAAGGTCGAGCCGCTGCGCTGGTATTACCACTGCGACCGCCTGGGGATGATCGTCTGGCAGGACATGCCCAACGGCGGGCGCATCGACGGCGAGACGGTGGCGATCCTGTCGCTGATCCTCGGCTTCCACCGCAACGACACGCGCTGGCTGGGGCGCTTCGGCCGCGCGGATGAGGCGGTGCGCGCCGAATATCGCGCCGAGCTGCAGGGCATGCTCGACCACCTGCACAACGCGGCCTGCATCGCGGTCTGGGTTCCGTTCAACGAGAGCTGGGGACAGTTCCACGCCAAGGAGGTCGGGGACTGGGTCAAGCAGTATGACCCGACGCGCCTGGTGGATCACGCCTCGGGCTGGTTCGACCAGGGCGGCGGGGATTTCAACAGCAAACACATCTACGTCAAAAAGTTGAAGGCCCCCGCGCGCGGCCGCCGCGCCTTTGCCCTGACGGAGTTCGGCGGGTACAGCTTGAAGATCCCCGCGCACGTGTGGGACGAGACGAAGAAGTTCGGCTATCGTTTCTACGAGACCAGCGCGGAGTTGACCGACGCCTACCTGGCGCTGCTGGAAAACGAATTAATGCCGCTCATCGCCAGGGGATTGACCGCCGCGATCTACACCCAAACCACCGACGTGGAGATCGAGATCAACGGCTACCTGACCTATGACCGCAAGGTCGAGAAGATGGATGCGGAGAAACTCAGGCAGGCGCACGCCAGACTGTACAGTCTGTTCAATTGACCTCTTGCAAAAGTCCCAGCGCGCAGGTTTTTCACACGTTTCTCTTGTCATTTACGCAAGAGGTCTACTGGTCTTTGGGAGACTGTTTACGACTTCGTGGCACACCTCGTCGGGAAAGGAATGCCCTCCCCGCAGTGACATCGTTATTGCCGATCATGTCTGGCTTATATGGTCGAGGAATCCAATTTTGACAGAGTCAGGCTCGACATCAAAACGGAGGGATCCAGCAGGGCCGTTCGATAATAAGCTTCGCCCGCGCAGGAGCGGCACAGCGTCGTTCCGTTGCGATGCACCTGCCTTTCGTTCATGACCTCCTCCCCGCACGCCTCGCAGTTGACGCGCAGGCCCGCCCGCGAGACGATCTCCTCCACGGGGACAACCAACTGCACTGGCGAGATGGTCAACAACTCCGCGTCGGGCATGCTTTGATAGGCCTGCATCTGCGCGAAGTAGGGGCGGTCTTCCGCGGGGACGAAGGCACTGGCGCGCTCGCGGATGTCCAGCCTGGGAGCGATGCGCACCGCCCGCCCGCTGCGCACCTCCACAAAGGTTACCGCCACCTTGCCATAATCCTCCACCCTCAGGGTGCGGTGCCCGACGGTGCAGCCGGTCGCGGCGCTGACGCCGTCCACGAAACAGCCGTCCGTTTCAGAGATGGCCAGCATTTGCTTTTTCGTCGGGGGTTCCTCGAAGCCCAACGCACGCAGGCCTGCCAGCCCGATGCGCACGCCCAGGATCTGGCGCGGGCAGAGATGCGAGTGGTCGCGGGTGGATTTTTCGAGCAGGGATTGAATATCCATATCGGTGTCTCCAAAACAAAAAGGCTGTCTCATGGATAAGAGACAGCCGCGCAGGCAGAGCGAGGGCGTCTCCTTTCCAATGCCAGCCCCCTCTCCCTCTGGGAGAGGAAGGGGTGAGGCGGGGAGGACGGGGCGTTTCCACCACATCCCGGATCACGGTTATGATCGGCCTGATTCCCATGAGAAGACTCGAAGGCAGTCAGGCTTCGGAGAATGTGCGAATTAGTCGGTGTGCAGGATCAGGTTGTTGTCATCCGTCATTTCGATGCGCAGCGCGGACAAGGGTTGCGCGGCGGGGCCGTGCGTCACCCTGCCGTCCGCGTCGAAGCGCGAAGCGTGGCAGGGACAGGTGAAGCCGTCCGCGCCATCTTCGAGCGTGCATCCCAGGTGCGTGCAAGCCAGGCTCATGGCCGAGAATCCGCTTTCCGTGTGCCACAGAACCGCGGGCGGATCGGCGAGCAGGGTACGTGATGGCAGCGGATAATTCGCGGCAGGTCCCAGGTCGAATTCCGTTTTGGGCGCGGGATTCGGCTCGAAGTCCAGGAAGCGGATCAGGCCGCCGAGGGTCAGCGCGCCGCTCAGCCAGAGAAATCCAGCGCGGGCGAGTTTGAGAAAATCACGGCGGGAGAGGTTGGTCATTGGTTGGCTCTGGAGTCAGGCAGCTTGCTGCCTGCAATGCCCATCGGCAAGCCGACGGAGTCCAAAATTATTTTTCCACGGCATGGCACTCGTGGCAGTAATGTGATTCCTGCTCGTCGGGCTTTTGCTCGCAGGCGGTGCCCATCACGGGGCGGAAGGTGAAATATTGTCGGGTGGCCTTGCCGATCATCTCGTAGGTGCCGTCGGGCAGGACGCGGATGTTCCAAAGCGGCTCGCCCTTTTCGGTGACGAGGATCGTGTCGCCCAGTTTCAAATCCATAACAGGGTTGAGAAAATCGAGCTTGAAGGCGATGTCGTTCGGGTCGGTCAAGGTTCGGGTCAGCGGGAGTTCCTCCAGCGTGCCATGGCAGGTTCTGCACTGCACGTACTCGATGGAGGCCTGGTCCTTGTGGATGTCGCCGTCGCCCATGACCTCGGAGCGGGTGTGACAGTCCACGCAGTCGAGGGTGTATTCGCAGCGCGTGAACAAGCCGATCGGCTGGTAGTAATCGTCGATGCGCTGGGTCGGGTGGTCGCTGCGTTCGATAAAGGTCATCGTGCGCAGGTCGTAGTTGCCGCGGTTGTGGCAGGCGTTACACTGGGTATAGGGAATGGCGGTCGAGAGCGTATGCTCGCCCGTCGAATGACACGCGGCGCAGCCAGTCCCGCGCGCGTATGCCTCCCCTTCGCGCGGCGCTGCATTGATGTGACAGGTCAAACAGTTTTCGCCAAATTTCTGTACAAACGGATTTTCCTCGCTGGCCGGGTCGAATGAGGAAAGGGACGTGATGCCTGTTTTGGTTTCTTCATCGGTCACGGCGCGGATGCCGAGATGGGCATTCAAATCGGTCTGCGCGCCAAAGGTGTAGCGGATGCCGGCAATCGCGCCCGCATACGTGGATTGGATGCTGGTCATCACGCGTTGGATATGGTGACGGTCATCCGCTTCGCTGCCGGAGTGACAGCTGCTTCCTCCACACGAGGCTTCGGCCACCGACAGATCGGACGGGTTCGCCCCGCCGCGCATGGTGCTGTGCGCCAGGTCCGCATCGAGGGCGAGCCGCTCCCCGCCGTGGCAGGATACACAGCCGAAGGTTTCAACGGGATGCGAGGCGCTGATCTCGGGCAAATCCGCGTGGCAGGTGAGGCAGTATTCGGGTTTCCCTGTCAGCGTGGGAATTAATTCAACGGCGTCAGGCTGGCGCGCATCCAGGAACCAGGCGAGAGATAGAACCACAAACAGGAGTCCCGAACCGAGTAAAAGTCGAAAGTCGAAGGTCAAAGGTCGGTTAGTTTGCATAGCTAAGCAGGGTCAGGAAAATCACAAGAATGACAATCACGCTGACCACAATCTGCGCAAGGCGATTGGATTTCGGGAACCAGCTTCCGATTTCGGCTTCATTGGGTTTGGGGAAAATATACGGGATGAGGGTCAGCAGCGCGAGAACGCCAAGCGGAATGAGCACGCCGAAGATAAACGGATCGCCCCATGTGAGCATTTGCTGGACCCAAAGGAAGAACCAGGGCGCGCGCGCATTCTCGACAGCAGAGGGCTTGCCCGTCATGGCGGGGGCGATGGGGGCCGGGAAGAAGCTGGAAAGCAGAAGCAGCAGGATGCCGACAATCAAGACCGCCAACACTTCGCGGCGCACCAGTTCGTTGCGGGAAATGCGGGTGTTATCCGCGCGCAGCCTGGCGGGCGGGACGGCGATCCCCCCATCGCGGCGAACGCGGAAGGCGTGCCAGAAGCCGAGGATGACGACCAGGATGGTCAAGCCGAAGATGTGCCAGGTGTAAAAGCGCAGCAGCGCCGTGGAGCAGGCCTCCCCGCCGCCGATGGCCACGCGAAAAAGAAAATTTCCGATCCAGGGGATGGTCTTGAGCAGGTTGGTGCCCGTGGTCAACGGCCAGCAGATATCCATATCCCAGCGCAGGATGTAGCCCGTGAAATCCAGCAGGATGGACAGAACGAAGAGGGCCAATCCAAGCAGGTAGTTGAAGCGCCGCGGACGGTGGTATGCCGCCGTAAAGATGACCCGCAGAAGATGAATGGCGGAGACGATCAACAACAACTGCGCCGACCAGTAATGCAGGTTGCGCACCAGCCAACCCAGCGGAACGTGATAGGTGATGGTCTGCACCGAGAGCGCCGCGTCCTGCGGATTGGGCGCATAATAGAACATCTCCAAAATCCCCGTCACACCCAGGATGATCATCAGGAAGATCGCCGTCCCACCCGCGCCCAGCGTATATCGCCAGCGCGCTTGTGCGGCTGGGATGGTCGGAGGGTGGAGGTGGTGGAAGAAGGAAGGACGCATTTGCGGAAAGGATGAAAGAGAGAAAATTGAAGTATTACAAAACACGGAACACGCCCCAAGTATAGCGTGTTCCGTGTTTACTTGTTTACCTGTCTACCTTGTACTTGCTCAATCTGCCGCCTGCGCCTCGTGATGATGTTCCGCTTCAAAAACGGGGAAGTATTTGGCAAGCAGACCAAACGCCATGATGCCAGCGGAGAAAATGCCGATGGAGACGGCAACTTCGGGGATGGTCGGGAAGTAATCCACATGCCCCATAAAACTCGGCATGTAGAACAGTGGGTCGGGATGCGTAACGCCAAACCAGCTGACGTTGAAGCGGTTGAGGATTAGACCAAGCAGGGTGACGATTGCGCCCGTGAGAAGTCCGTTGGGGGTGTTGCGATTCTTTTCGATGGAGAACCAGACCATCGGGAAGATGACTCCGATCAGGATTTCAGCCCAGAAGAGGATGCTCATCAATCCGCTGGAGAAGAGATAGCCGAAGTCGCCAGCAACTGCCAGGTCAATGATTTTGATGACGAGATACACGCCCAAAGTAATCGGCAGAGCCTTCGCCAGTTTAGCCAGCAGGTGCGTCTCCAATCCGCGCTGGAAGTAGCGGGAACTGAGCGAAGACTCCAAGATAATCATCGAGATGCCAACCGAAATCGCGGATGCGAAAAACAGAATGGGCAGGATGGGCGTCCACCAGAGCGGATGAAGCTTGGTCGGCTCAATAAGCATGAGCGAACCAAGCGAGGATTGATGCAGGGTCGAGAGCACCACGCCGAAGATGACGAACGGCATGATAAAGCGGTGAATGAGATGGGCAACTTTTTGTAGTTTGGGAAAACTCTCCAAAACCACAGGCGCAAATTCGATGGCAAGCACGGTCAGGTAACTCATCACACAGATGCCGATTTCAAGCAGAACGCTGGTGTGATTCCAGTGGATCATCATATACCAAATGCGCAGCGGCTGACCAAGGTCAACGAGCAGGGCGATGGCAACCATCATGTAGCCGAGGAAGGCGGTCAACACCGAGGGGCGAAGCAAGGGTTTGAATTCTTCGATGCGGAGAATGTAAACCGTGCCCGCCATGAGGAAGCCGCCGCTGGAGATGACCACGCCCGTGAACAGGTCGAAGCTGATCCAGAAGCCCCAGGGGTAGGAATAACTCAAGTCGCTAATCGCGCCGATGCCGATGGCGTAACGAACCATCGCGACCACAAAAGCAATCGCCATCAAAACAATCAAGACGACGGGCAATGTCCCCATGCGGAGGAATTCGGGAAGTCTTAGTTTGATTTTCATTTTTCAACCTCCGCTTCTTTTTCCTTGGCGGCTTTCTTCTTCTTGTCATAGGCGGCAACGCCAACGGTAACAGCCGTAAGCACCGCGCCCCAACTCAGGGCGAAGGGGATGGTCATTTCCATCACCTTTTCGCTGACTTCGTTGATGGGTTCTTCGGGCAGTTCGGGCAAACCCAATTCACTGAACGGGACATGCGAAAGCACGAGATAGGAAGTGCCGCCGTTTTCGTGTTCGCCGTAGACATGATTGATATAGCGGTCAGGATGCGCGGCGATGCGTTCATGAGCCTTCTTCAACAGTTCATCGCGTTCGCCAAACTCCAGCGCGTCGGTGGGACAAGTTCCCACGCAGGCGGGTTTGTCTCCGTTGTAGATGCGTTGTGGGCAGAAGGTGCATTTGTCGATGAAGGCGCCTTCCACAAGTCCCTTGTCATAATCGAAGTGCGGCACGCCGAACGGACACGCATTCATGCAGTAGCGGCAGCCGATGCACAGGTCGGGGTTGTAGGTGACGGGACCATCTTCTGCCTGGGTGTATGCGCCGACAGGGCAAGCCGACATGCAGTCAGGATGGAGACAGTGCATACAGTGGTAGACCATCGTGCTGCGTTGCAGTTCGGGATATTCGCCCGTGAGTCCAACGCCCGCGACCCAAATGCGGGTCTTGTCCATTTCGATTTTGTTTTCGACGCTGCACGAGATCATGCAGGCGCGGCAGTCGATACAGCGCGTGGCGTCGAAGAGATAAGCATTGTGTTTGTTTGGCATGTTACGCCTTCCTTACGCTGACAAAGGTCTGGCTGAGCGCCTGTCCGCCACTGACGGGGTCGGTGTAGGTGACGTGCAGGTCGGAGTCGCTTGCGCCCAAACCATAGGCGGTGGTCAAGCCCAATGAAAGATGACCAAACCCAGGCGTCATGTAAACGCAGTCGGGGCGGATGGCTTCGATCACTTCCAGATGAACTTTCACCTTGCCCACTTCGCTGGTCACTTCCACCAGATCATCGTTTGCCAATCCATTCGCGGCGGCAGATTTGGGATTCATCCAAATGCGCGGTTCGTCATCATATTTTTTCAACAGCAGATTATTTTGCGTGGCGAACTGAGTCTGGCGCGCGTCCTTGCCAGTAAGCAGGTAGAACTCGCCTTGCTTCGGGGCGGGCGGTTCCTCCCAAGCGGGAAGCGCGGAGAAGCCAGCGTTGCCAAGCGTGTCGGATTTGATTTCGATCTTGCCGCTGGGCGTGTTCCACTTGAAGACTTCCGTCTCGGCTTCGGGAAGTTCGACGTAACCCTTCGCTTTCACTTCCTCCAACGGCACGCCAAGTGGAGCCAACTGCTGGTTGAGATAATCTTCTTCATCCTTGTATTGGAAGAAGTCGCTCAGTCCCAGCCGCTCACCGAGATGCTTGAAAATCCACAACGCGGATTTGGCTTCGCCCTGCGGCTCGATCACAGGCTGACGAATGAAGCCCTTGCTGCCGATGGGCATGAGCGGGTCGTAGCGTTCGAGGTACGACGCTTCGGGCAGGACGACATCCGCGAACCACGAAGAGTCGTTCATGATGACATCCACCGTGGCGATGAAGTCCATCTTGGCGAAGGCTTGCAAGGTCTTCCGTCGGTCGGGGATGGATTGAATCGGATTCTGGCGCGAGATGAACCAGCCATGCGCCGCATACGGATCATCTTTCAGGATGTTGTCGCGCAATTCCTGGAAGACGCCGAGTTTGAGCGGCACGAAGGGATACTTCCACGGCACACCATCCAAGCGGAGGGCTGAGTTGCGCGGATACCCAGGCTGGGGCGGCTTGCCAAAGCAACCGCTTTCCTCGCCGCCCGTAGGCAGCAGGGTCACGCCCCAATTGCCGACCAGCGTATTCAAGATGGTGATGGCACGTTCGGTCTGGAAGGAGTTGATGAAGTTCGACGTGCGCCAGCCGTTGTGCGCCAGCGCGTTGGGAGCGGCAGCGCTGAATTCCTGCGCGATGCGGCGGATGGTCTCCGCTGAAATGCCAGTGATTTCCGCCGCCCATTCGGGAGTGTATTGACCGATGCTCGCGGCAAGTTCATCGAAGCCAACAGTGTACTTGCTGACAAATTCCTTGTTGTAGCGTTCCTCGCTGATGATGACGTTGATAAAGGCGAGGTGTAGGGCTAGGTCAGTGCCAGGGCGGATGGGCAGCCACTCGGTCGCCTTCGCCGCGGTCTTGGTGAAGCGCGGGTCGATGTAAACCATCTTCGCGCCTTGATCAATCGCGTGGATCAAGTCCCCTGTCTCGGAGTTGGAGATGGCTTCGGCGAGGTTGCGCCCCGTCAGAAGGATGTATTTCACGCCCGCATAACTGCGCCCAGGTTCTTCCATGCCGAAGGTCATCTGGTTGGCGACGATCATGGCGTTGAAACACAGCGAGCGCTGCGTGCCATAATTTGGCGAACCGTATGCCTGCAATAAATTCTCGAATTGAACCTGTGACAAATTATGCGTGGACGAGAAGACCATTGCCTCAGGTCCGTACTTGTCTTTGATGTTGAGCATGTTCCAGGCGACGATTTCGATTGCCTCTTCCCACGAAGCCTGTCGGAACTTGCCTTCGCCGCGTTTGCCAACCCGCACCAGCGGAGTCAACACACGGTCGGGGTCGTAGGTGGTTGCCAGCCCAGCTTGTCCACGCGGACAGAGTTTGCCGTTCGAGTGTGGGTGGTCGGGGTTGCCGTCCAGTTTGACGACTTTGCCGTTGACAACTTTTGCAAGCACGCCGCAGCGCCATACGCACATTTCGCACATGGTGGCGATCTCGCCGTCACCTTGTGCGTTGAGATGTCCAGCGTCACGCGCCGCCTGAGCCACTGGCGCGGGGATGAATTGTCCCACTGCCAGCGCTGTTGCAGCCGCGCCGCCTACTTTCAGAAAATCACGTCGGGAGATGGTTGACATGGTTGCTCCCGTTATGCCTTCGGCTCTTCGGTGGATTCTGCTTTCGGTTCTTCCTTGACGGGTTTTTCAAAGGTCACGACCAGCCAGCCTGTTTTGATCGCCGCGAATCCCGCGCCGCCGAGGACGATCACTGCGATGAGCGCCATCAACCCGATCATGCCCCAGTTCACCTCGCGGATGCCAAGCACGTTTCGGTTGTATTGGGCAACATAGTCCACTGGTTCGGCGGGCTGCGCCAGCACCAGGGTCTTATCCTCGGGAACATTGTTTTGTGGCTCACAGATCATGACCGGGTTCTGCGCCGCGGCACCGGCGGCAGGATCGGTTGCGGGACCCGCTGACGGGGCGGAGCCTTCGATTCCACCCACTTCCACGCCCAGAATATCAGCGTAGACTTTGGCGCGGTCGGCCAAATCCTTGGGGTGGCACTGCTGACAGGAGGCTTTCGCATCCGAGAGCGGCGGCACCATGCCTGTGTGGGCGGTGTCCTTGTCCGTCGCCTGCTGATTCCCAGCATGGCAGATGTAGCAGAAATCGCCGAAGGCATGCGACTGGTGCCAGCCGGTCCCGTCGGCATTGACGGACATCTGTCCCTGGACCTCGTGACAATCCTTGCAGGTCGAAGCCTGCGACCCGCACTGCGCACTGACGGGCTGGGCGGTTGCCAGCCACAGACCGGCTGTCATCACCATCGCCATTCCGATGAAAATCAGGACAATGAACGTGTTCTTCCTTTGCATGCGATCCTCCGATGTTTTTCTGTCCGTCATTGCGAGAGCGGTAGCCCGAGGGAATCTCCAAATGATTAGGGGATTGCTTCATCGGGGAGCGCGCCCTCCTTGCAATGACATAGTCATTTGCTCGAAATATTGTTCAACAACTCAAGCGCCTCAATCAGGCGCGGGTCAGACAGGGCGTAGGTGACGGAAACTCCGTGGCGGGTCGAGTGGACCAGGCCGCGCTCCCGCAGGATCTTCAAGTGGCGGGAAGTCATCGGCTGCGGGATGCCCAATTCCAGCGTCAATTCGTTGACATTATAGGGATGCTTTTCGAGCGCGCGGATGATGTCGATGCGTTTGGGGTCAGCCAGGGCAAAGCAAACATCCGCTTCGTGGATGGAATTTTCATGAGTGGTGGGTAAATAAGTCATAAACGGCCTCTTTATGCAATAAAACGCATGGACATCGTACCATTGCGGAATTCTCCATAATAGTGTCTGGTGTCACTTCCATCCATAGTTTCTATTTATGCATTTCGATAAATATTTCAAATAGATGATTGTGATGGTTGTCACTACATATTTGGAAATTAACCCACTACACTTTTACCAGTGAGCAAACCTTCGAGGGAATTCCCTCTGCATGAGATTCGAAACAGGAGAAGAAACATGAAAACCAAGCTGCAAATGTCCTTGATCCTGCTGGTGCTCTTCAGCATGATCCTGGCCGCCTGCGCACCCGCCCAGGCGACTGAAGTCGTGGTTGTCCCTCCCACCGAGGCCCCCGCCACCCAGGCCCCCGTCGCCACTGAACCGCCGGCGACCGAAGCCCCCGTTGCCATCGACTTTGCCACGCTTTACGCCGAAATGATCGGCGCATTGCCGCAGGGCTATGCCGGCATCAAACCTGCCGACGTCAGCGCTGCCATGGCCGAGGCCACCCCGCCCTTCCTGCTGGATGTGCGTGATGTCACCGAACTGGAGAAGGACGGCTACATCAAGGGCGCCATCAACATTCCGGTGCGCGAAGTCCTGAAGAACCTGGACAAACTGCCCGGCCTCGATGAAAAGATCATCATCTATTGCGGCTCCGGCCAGCGCGGCGGCATGCTCATGGGCGTTCTGCGCGTCCTGGGCTATACCAACGTATTCAACATGAGCGGCGGCCTGGGTGCCTGGAAGACCGCTGAACTGCCGGTCGAAACCGGCTCCATGCCCGAAGCTCCCGCTTCCATCAGCACCCCCATCGTTGCCGACGAGGCGCTCTTCACCGCGCTCGACGAAAGCATGTCCACCCTGCCCGACGGCTTCCTCGGCACCAAGGCCGACAAGGTCAACGAAGCCCTGGCGGGCGCCACGCCTCCCACCCTGATCGACCTGCGCACCCCCGAGGAACGCGAGAAGGAAGGCTACATCAAGGATTCGATCAACGTCCCCGTTGGCGAACTCTTCACCAGCCTGGATAAACTGCCCGCCAAGGATGCCGCCATCGTGCTGTACTGCGGCTCCGGCCTGCGCGGCTCCATCGCCATCGAAGGACTGCGCCTGTTGGGCTACACCAACGTCCTGAACATGGGCGGCGGCTTCAAAGCCTGGAAGACTGCCGGCTTTGCCGTGGAAGGCGTTGTTGACTGGACTGCGGTCTGGACCGACTTCCTCACCAACCTGCCCGAAGACTACTACACCGTCAAGGCTGACGTGCTCAAGGGCCAGATCGACGCCGCCAGCGCCCCCTTCCTGCTGGATGTGCGCGAAGCCAGTGAACTCGAAGAAAACGGCTACATCGCCGGCGCGGTCAACATCCCCGTCCGCAATGTGCTCAAGAACCTGGACAAACTCCCCGCCCAGGACCAGCCCATCGTCATTTACTGCGGCTCCGGACATCGCGGCGCGATGATCATGGCCGCCCTGCGCATGCTGGGCTACACCGACGTTCGCAACTTGGGCGGCGGTCTGGGCGGCTGGCTGAAGGCTGAGTTCCCGGTCGAAAAGGGCACGCTCCCCGCCGAACCGGTTGCCGGCACCGCCCCCACCGTTGACGCGCTGCGCCTGCGCGACCTGGATGCCTTCCTCTCGACCCTGCCGGATGGCTTCTACAGCATGAAGGCTGCCGATGTGCAAGCTGCCGTCGACTCGGCCACCCCGCCCGTGGTCATCGACCTGCGCACCCCGGACGAATTCGCTTCCGGCTACATCAAGACCTCGGTCAACATCCCGATTACCGAAGTGATGAAGGACCTGACCAAGCTACCCACCGACAAGGCCGCTGCGATCATCTCGATCTGCCAGTCGGGCCACCGCGGCGCCCTGTTCATGATGGCCCTGCGCATGATTGGCTACACAAATGTCAACAGCCTGGCCAAGGGCATCAACGGCTGGAACGCTGAAAGCCTGCCCCTCGAGAAGTAAGCAATTCGAGCGTTTTGTCAAAATCCACTGCCCTTGGGAAAAATACCCAAGGGCAGGTTTCATTTAATTGGCGACAGCAAGGCCTGTCTGGTTTGCCCTGGTCGGGTATGATAGGGGCTTATGCCCTTTACCCCCGCGCATCCCGCCGCCATCCTGCCCCTGCCGCGCCTGCTCCGAAAATGGGCCGTCCCTTCGGCGCTGGTCATCGGCAGCATCGCCCCAGACTTCGTCTACTTCCTGCCCGTGGCCCTCTCGCGCGGAGGAAGCCACAGCCTGGCGGGGCTGCTCCGTTTCAGCCTACCGCTGGGCTGGATAGTCTACCTGATCTACCATCTCTTCCTGAAACATCCCATCCTGGATCTGCTCCCCGCCGCAATCTCCCGCCGCCTGAACCGGCTCATCGGGACAACGCGTCTGCCGTCCGTCTCCTGGCTGGCGGTGACGGCCAGTCTGCTGATCGGCGCGGCCACCCATCTCGCCTGGGATGCCTTTACGCACGAAGGCGCCCCGGGCGTGACCGCCCTGCCCATCCTGCAAACCGCCTGTTCACACTGGGAAGCTACCACATCTACGCCTATCAGGTCCTGCAGCATTTCAGTTCCGCCCTGGGGCTACTGATCCTTGGCCTGTGGAGCCTGCGCTGGCTTCGACAATCCGCGCCCGGATCTGACCCGTCTACGCCGCCCCTGTCCGCCCCGGAGCGCGTGGCGGCCTATGCCTGCCTGCTCGGCATCCCAGCCCTGGGCGGACTCGGTTCCGCGCTCGCGCATCTTTCCCTGCCCCCCACCCCGCGCGGTGTGGAGATTGCCGTTGGAAACGGTGTCGTGACCGTGTTCTCCGTGTTCGGAATCGTCCTGCTCGGCTTTGCGTTTTGGTGGCATCGACGGGTCGCCGAACCCCAAAAGGCCGCCTAAACTTTCGGCCCGAACTCCCCGTTTCGCCCATGCTATACTCCCGTCACCATCCCATCCAGGAGACTCCCATGCTCAAACCCGCCCATGCCATTTTCGAAGACCTCGTCCACTGGCGGCGCGATTTTCACATGCACCCCGAACTGGGCTTCCACGAAACGCGCACAGCCGAGATCGTCGCGCAGGAACTGGAGAAACTCGGTTACCGCGTCCGCCGCGGAGTGGGACGCACGGGCGTGCTGGCCGACCTCGGCGACGGGAACGGCCGCACCCTCGCCATCCGCGCGGACATGGACGCGCTGCCCATTCTGGAGTCGCAGGACCGCGAGTACGCCTCGCAGAACCCGGGCGTGATGCACGCCTGCGGGCACGACTCGCATACCAGCATGGCGCTGGGCGCGGCGGCGCTGCTCGCCAAAGAGAAATTCCCCGGCCGCGTGCGCTTCCTGTTCCAGCCCTCGGAGGAGACCGAGGACGAGGAGGGCATCAGCGGCGCGCCGCGCATGGTGCAGGACGGCGCGCTCGAAGGCGTCGACCTGGTCATCGCCCAGCACGTCGACCCGCATGCGCCCGTCGGGCGGATCGGCATCAACGCGGGAGTGGCGGGCGGAGGGGTCACCACCTGGTACGCGACCATCGTCGGCGTCGGCGGGCACGGGGCCTATCCCGACGAAACGGTCGATCCGTTCTTCCTGCTCAGCCAGGTCATCGTCGGCTTGAACGGTGTGGTCTCACGCCGTCTGCATCCCTTCGAGCCGGCCGTGGTCAGCATCGGGCAGATCCACGGCGGCTTCACCGAGAACGTCATCCCCGAAAAAGTGGACTTGAGCGGCACACTGCGTTTCACGAGCGAGGCCGCCCGCCGGAAGATCGAGGCCGAGATGCGCCGCGCCTTCGAGGTGGCGCGCGCACTGGGCGGCGATTACCAGTTGAAATTCGTCTTCGGATGCCCGCCGCTGGTCAATCACCCCCTGGCGGCGGATTTGATCCAGGCCGCGGCGGCCGACCTGGTCGGCGCGGAAAACGTCCTGCCCATCCCGCCGACCCTGGGCTCGGAGGATTTCGGCTCCTTCATCGAGACCGTGCCTGGCGCGATGTTTACGTTGGGAACATTGATCGAGGGCGACGAACGGGCATTGCACCATCCGCGCTTCGACATCGACGAGCGCGCCCTGCCGATTGGCGCGGCCCTGCTGGCCGAGACGGCCCTGAGGTTTTTACGGGATTCGTGAGGAGTGTGGGTGGGGCGGGATGGTATCCCGCCAAATCACGGCCGCTTCATTTGTTGGACGAGCATCACGCAAAAAAAACAAGCCCCCGTGCGGGAGCCTGTTTCCGTTTACAACTGGGTGATTTCCATGAAAGTGAGTTCAGGGTTCTTCTCGGAAAAATATCTCAAGTGGAAGGCGGAATTGAACAACACGGCCCAGCCGTCGCGCGAGTCGCGCGCCACGATGACCTCGCTGCGCTTGGACAGGGCTTCGATCTGTTCTTCGGGGCCCTTGGCCCAGCGAATCACCTCGTGCGGCAGGCGCTCCAGTTCGGTTGCGACGTTGTACTCGGCCTTAAGCCTGGCCTGCACCACGTCAAACTGCAACTGTCCGACCACGGCCAGGATCGGTTCGCGCTTGAAGGCGTTGACGTTGTACAACACCTGCACCGCGCCCTCGCTTTCGAGCTGCGACAAACCCTTGCTGAATTGCTTCTGCTTGCCCAGGTCCGTGTTGCGCAGCAGAGCGAAGTGCTCAGGCTGAAAGCGCGGGATGGAGGCAAAACGCACGGGCGTCCCGCCGCACAGCGCATCACCGATGGCAAAGTCGCCGTTATTGGGCAGGCCCAGCACATCCCCGGGGAAGGCCTCGTCGATGACCTCGCGCTCGTTGGCAAACAATTTGTACGGACGCAGCAAACGCATGGTCTTGCCCGATTGCGTGTGGACCAGGTCCATGCCGCGCTCGAAGCGCCCCGAGCAGATGCGCATGAAGGCCACGCTGTCGCGGTGCCTGGGATTCATGTTGGCCTGGATCTTGAAGACGAAGCCGGAGAACTCCTCGTGATGCGGCGAGACGGGTCCCAGGTCGCTTTGATAGGGCTGGGGCGGCGGCGCATACTGGATGAAGGCATCCAGGAACAGGCGCACGCCGAAGTTGGTCACGGCGCTGCCGAAGAAGACGGGCGTCTGCTCTTCGTTGAGGACGGCGGCATGGTCGAAGACCGCGCCGACCTCGTCCAGCAGGTGGACGTTCTCGGCCAGATGTTCCACGCGCGATCGCGAGACCTTGCCGACCTTCTCAAGTTGATCCAAAGGAACAAAGATCTCGGGCGCCATGCGCTCATTGCGTTCGGTGCGCTCGAAGAGGTAGATGCCCTGCGAGGCGCGGTCGTACACGCCGCGAAAATCCGGCCCATCGCCGAGCGGCCAGTTCATGGGGATCGGTTCCATGCCGAGCACCTTCTTGATCTCGTCCAGCAGATCGAACGGATCGCGGGCGGGACGGTCCATCTTGTTGATAAAGGTAAAGACGGGAATTCCGCGCTTGCGGCAGACAGCGAACAACTTGAGGGTCTGCGGCTCGATGCCCTTGGCGGCGTCAATGACCATCACAGCGCTGTCCACCGCAGACAGGGTGCGGTAGGTGTCCTCGGAAAAATCCTGGTGGCCTGGCGTATCGAGCAAATTGACGACATGCCCCTTGTACGGAAATTGCAGGATGGTCGAGGTGATGGAAATGCCACGCTCGCGTTCCATTTCCATCCAGTCGGAGGTGGTGGCGCGCTGGTTGCGGCGGGCGCGTACGTTGCCCGCCAAGTCGATGGCGTTGCCGTAGAGCAGCAGTTTTTCCGTCAGCGTGGTCTTGCCTGCGTCAGGATGCGAGATAATGGCAAAAGTCCGACGCGCCGCGACGGCTTCTGCGAGTGGAATTCGTTTGGTGGAATTTTCAGTACTTATTTCGACTTGCATTTTTTCTCCATACCCGATAAAGGGGCGCTCCATTTTAGCATAAATTCAATCCGCCCAACCTTGATGATTCGCAAGGTGGGCGGATTGATATATTTGTGTCACTCTCCCGAAGGGACACCGCTTCGGGACGGTGTGAGGGAGCGTGCTTTTCGCGACCGAAGAGTCTCTGCCCCGTGTTAGAGACCCTTCGCTCCGCTCAGGGTGACACGCTATAGAGTCGTCAGATCACTCCAGAATGCGCACGTCAGGGAAGTACACCGTCGGGAAGGAGAAGTTGAGCTGGGCGAACTTCCAGCCCGCCGCCTCGCGCACCACCACGGCCGTCAGGCGCAGCGGCCAAACGAACTTTTCCCCGCGGCTGATCTCGTAAACCGTGTTGGTGCCGCCGCGCAGGATGGTTTGCAGCTTCTGCTGGGCGGGCAGCGCGGACTCATCCAGGAACTTGCGCACAAAGTTCAGATAAGAATCATAGTTGTCTGTGCCGATGGTCTGGCTGACGGTGGCCGAGGCGGCGATCCAGCCCACGTCGCCGCGGGCATGGATGGAGGCGGCCTCCAGGTCGAGGCGCAGATCGCCCCACCCTTCCCAGTCGCCATGGACAATCTCGCGGGCGGTCTTGCGGTCGATGTACCACTCGTCCACCCCAGGCTTGATGCCGTTCGTGCCGATGACTTCAATGTCCTCGGTGAACAAGTCGAGGAAGGCGTCCACCTGAGACAGGTCACGCTGGGTGTAACCCGCCTGGAAGACATTCAACAATTCGTGAATTTCATGTTCAGCAGTCATGGTTCATCCAATCGCAATCGAAACCATCCCACCGTCGACATAGCTCATGACAGTGTTGCCTACACGCAAGCGGGGATCACCCTCATAGCGGGCGCGGACGGTCTCCCACTCGGGGACATCGCCTGAGGTCAAGGCCGCCACTTCATCGAGCAGCGCCAGGTCGGATGGGTCATCCAGTGCTTCGGTCAGGATCACGCCCCAGCAGTCCCAGGGCAGCAGCTCGATCTTGTTGAGCGAGGCCACGTCGCGCACCAGGTTGCCGCGGATGAATCCCAACCCATGCATATCGAAGATGCCGAACTGTTCGGGGTCTGCCCCGCCCGAGCGGCACATGGCCCAGGCCGCGCCGCCGACGATGAACTGGTCGCGCGGCACGTCCAGCGGATTGAAGGGGATCTTCATCACGTCGCATTGCAACGCGTCGAGCTGGGCATCGACCAGGATCCAGCGCGATTGCTCCTGATTCCAATACTCGACCACCCAGTGGTCTTCGTAATGATTCGGCATGAAGTACGCGCCGAAACCACAGCGGGCGCGCGCAGGCACACCCTGATGGCGCAGCATGGCGGCCAGCAGCAGCGAATGGTCACGGCAGTTGCCGACCAGTTTCTGCTCCAACGCGCGCGGCTCGGTCAAGGGACGTGGGTCCAGTTCGAGCGTGCGCTCCAGACGGCGTGGCATGGTGCGCAGTTGCACCTCTGCCTGGCGCTCAGGCGTGTGCTTCACGCCGTAACGCTCGGCCCAGAACACGTGGATGGTGGTGCCTTGCACGATGCGCACCAGGTCATAAATGGATGTGGGGAGATTGTCGAAGAGGGAGGCATAGGTGCCAGGGTCAGAGATCGGCCCTTGCTGGGAGAAGGTTGTTAGGGTTGAGTCCATTTTGTCTCCAGTTGTGTGGTTGGGAGGATTGAATTGTAATCCATGTACGAAAAGACCGCACAAATGTTTCGGACTCTTCTCTACCGTACAAGCCTGGATGAGGCGCAGACCTACTGGAAGGCTGCTGCCTGTTTCAAAAAGGCTGCTTGACGCTGCAACGAGGCTGCTTGACGTTACAACGAGGCTGCTTGATGCTGCAACGAGGCTGCTCTGTGCTACAACGAGGTTACTTGACGCTGCAACGAGGTTGCTTGATGCTGCAACAAGGCTGCTTGACGTTACAAAGAGGTTGCTTGATGCTGCAATAAGGTTGCTTGACGTTACAAAATGGCCTTGTAGTCCCATTTTATGGCTGAGCAAGCTAATTTTGTCTCTAATTAACACTATTTTTTGACGATGAAGGCCTCTTAATACATAAATACATTGAGTTTTTGATGTATGTTGCGCTCTTTAGTCCCTAAGTGAGACCCTTTGCAGCAATATCAACAGCATAAATAGAGGAATACATGCCCTTCTTTACAATTGTCTGGCAGTTTGGAGCGTGGGATGCAGGTGTTGCTCTCCCAAAGGGACTCCGCTTTGGGAGAGCAACACAAACTGGACTTTGCTAAACCCTGCTCAGTATGTTTGTGGATATTGCAGGGTATCCCACAGAGTGTTAGAATGGGCAAAATGGTTCAGGGTCTTTTAATCTGTGGCGGGCTAAAACCCCAAATTAATGTAGGCGTTAGAATCCAAGAGGTAGATAAGGAATTGGGACACGAAATGGCGTCCGAAACACTAGTTGGGTTGCTAAGTAATCAATGATAAAAAATATATTTTCAGGAGGATAATCTCATGCCATACAAACATCCGTACACGCTTGGAAACACTGGACTAATTCAAGTCATTCAGCAACTTCGAAAAGCATTTCCGCAGACAGTTACAGCAGAGACCTTGAAAAAGCTTGGTATTGCTCCAAACAATGAAAGTTACTTGATAAACACGTTAAAGTTCATCGGCATAATTGACAACGATGGTAACAAAGTAAAAGAAATAACAAGTGTATTTTCAAAACACGATAATGATGAATTTGCCAAAGAATTCAGCGGGCTTGTAAAAAATGCCTATTCAGAATTATTCAGTTTGCACGGAGACGAAAGTTGGACGCTAGATACAGGCAAGTTAATTTCCTTTTTTCGCGGGTCAGATGAATCGAGCGCACAAGTAGGAAAACGGCAAGCATCTACGTTTCAGGCATTAGCAGCATTGTCTGGTTACGCACAAATTCCTGTAAGAGACTGTATGAAAAGTGGTCGAGTAAGATAGGGGAATGACCAAATTCACCCAAACTTACCCGACCGACTTGAAGTATACCGAATGGCAAGAGATTATGGAATTCTTTCCTGTGTACCAAATGGGACGCCCACGCACAT
>JACRBN010000008.1 GCA_016213105.1 Chloroflexota bacterium | reverse complement strand
TGGCAGCAAATACACAACCAGCCGCTCGCTGATCGAGAAACTGGATTGCCCGCTGTATGTCTTCTCCACGAACGGCTCGATCTTCAGGCACCCGGACCAGGAAACTGTATCGCGTGTGATCGTGGCCGGCGGGGGACATCCTGAATTGGTCTTCAACTACCGCAATGATCGCAATGATGTCTGGGATCTGAATGAATTGAAGAACCAGCATGGATATGTCACCAGGTACCCAGCGGAATCGGGGCTGGGCATCGAGATCAACCTATAGTTTGGCGAGTCAATTGTACCGGTCGCGTGTATCGTAACCAAATCCACTGTATCTCCTTTGGGTTCGTGCCGAAACAAAGGCTGCCTGCAATTTGTCCATACGTTCGAAGTTTGAAGATATAAGTTCTGAGGATCATCAACAAGGAGATTAGCATGAGCAAACAACCCAAACTCAAGCGGCGCGGCTTTGTGATGACCGGCGGAGGAGCCAAGGGCCTGTACGAAGCCGGGGTGGTCAATGCCTTCCATATTACCGGCATGGAGTTTGACGTGATCAGCGGTTCATCGATTGGCGCCATGAACTCGATCTTCTTTGCCGAGTATTTGCTGCGAAAAAAATCCCTGCCTGCTGAGGTTTTGGCGGATCCGGAGGAAGCCATCCGTCAAATGGATAACCTGGTGCGCTGCTATCACCGTACCTGGCTGCTCATGCCGGCCGAGCGGGTCATCGACGACAGCGAGAGCGGTTCATTGGGAAAACTGGTGAAGGATCTTGAGGGGTTCCAACTGGTTCTGTCCGATTTGGTGACACTGGGCTGGTGGAGTATGGAACCGCAGAAGGGCAAGCTGCCGCCGGTGCAAACCTGGCCGGCGGTTTCCCGTGTCCTTGGACAGCTCTTGCAGCGGTTGGGCGGAGGCAGTCGCCTGGAGGGCGGGCGACAATTCCTGCGTATCTGGAAGGATCACCGCAATCAGATGCTGCGGGAAATCCTGCGTACCTTTCTCCAGAAATTTGGGCTTGAGTATTCCATCATCCCATCCGCGCGGGACGGACAATCTGGCGAGGATCACAAGATCGAGGACATGTTCACCCGAAGGGTGACACCCTTGCAGGCCCAACACCTGGATGGCGCCATCACGGATCAGATCGGGGGTGCCGGCCCCGAGGATAGATTGTTGGACCCGACGCGCAGCCTCAAGGATTTTCTCGAACAGGGCATTGATGTGCGTCTGACACGCGCCAATTATCGCACGGGGCGTTTGGAGGTTTCGACCTATCTCTCCAGGGAGGATTTCCTGCGTTATATGGAGAGGCAGGCCTGGCGGCTGGAGGTATCCGATCCGGAGAAGATGCCGCTGGGAAGTTTCCGATTGCAGCTGCCGGGGAATCCGAATGCGGTCAAATCCGCCCTGGCATCCGGTCGATTTCCCGGGGTCTTTGCCCCCTTTTCCTTCCAGGATATTTATTTGCAGGAAACCCCCGAGAATAAACTGCTTTATGGGATGTTAGCAGGCCCGGCCTGGATGTCCGCTCCGGACGTTCAGCGCGAATTAACCGAGGCGTATTTCGCCGTGCATGGGGCGGATGCCAGTGAGGAAAAATGGCGGAAGCTGCTGGCCCGCTGGCAGCGGTCGGACTCCATGCGTAAGTTTTTCCCATATCCGACGGACGCATATGTGGATGGCGGCGCCATCGATAACACACCCTCCAATAGCGTAGTGGACGCCACCCGTGAATGGCTCGACGCGCATGGCATCTCCAAGCGGGAGGCCGTGCTCGAGTTGTATGTGATTTTCCTGGAGACCGAACCCCGCATCAGCCAGGAGGATATGCAGGAGCCGCTGATTTACGAAGTCGTACAGCGCACCCTGGCCATCCAGTCTGCGGCGGCCAAATCCAGCGACGCCGTGGTGGTCAATACGATCAACGGTTTTGGAGAGCGCGCAGATCATCTGGCCCGGTCCTTGCTGGCTGTGCTGGGTGGATTGGAAAAAGTCAGGGACGAGATCGACGCAGAGCATTACAGGGAATTGGAGGAGGTCATTCGAACCCTGGTCCAGGAACAGGCCATTACAGGATACCTCGGCAGCGAGAGCGGGGACATCCTGGAGCGAATGAAAAAATGGGCGGAAGAGACCCTTGCCCACAGGCTCCCCCTGCACGTGGATGAGATCAAGGTCTACCCGGATAAGATGTCGCTTTCCACCCTGCAATTTACCGAACGCCTGGGGTATCGCCAGCAAAGCGGGATCGAGATGATCACTATGGGGTGTTACAACACCTTGTGGGCGATGCGAAACCACCTTGAAAATTTGGGAGCGGATGAATTCGATGAACAGGATGAGCGAGCCCTGCGCCTGGCCAGTCGCTGGATGGGCGTCGAGGACTGGCCCGAACCGGGTCAGGGAGGGGAAGTTGGAGCCGGAGCACAGGCACAGTTGGATGCGCTTCGCGAGGTCTGGAAATGCACCCGAAAGGAATGTGTGTTCCATGCCCGGCACTGCCTGCATGGGGCCGGGATTAAATGAGAAAGATGGGAAAAGTTTCAAAAGAAATGGCTGTATAGCTACCACGTAGGCAACAGGCCAATATTTCGTGAATGCACTCCCTCGTTTGGAATCTAAAAATGCTCCTGATCTTCAGGAGCATTTTTAGATTTTGCATCGTTTTTACGGCAGGTCGAAGGCCGCGACCAGGAACACGGCCATCTCGGCGCGGGTGATGTAGTTGTTGGGACAGTAGTTGCCGCCGCCGCAGCCGCCGGTCACGCCATCGGCAGCCAGCTTCTCGATGAAGGCGGCCGCGAAGCCGTCCTGCGGAATATCCAGGAAGACGGTGCCCGTGGCCTCAGGTGGGTTGTAGCCGACGCCGTACATGGCCTTGACCAGGAAAACGGCCATCATGGCGCGGGTGACGGGCTTGGTGGGACAATAGTTGCCGCCACCGCAACCGCCGGTGATGCCTTCGGCAGCCAGTTCCTCGATCCAGGCGGCGGCGAAGGAATCGGCTGGGACGTCGGCGAAGACGGTCCCTGTGGCGGGAGGCGGGGTAAAGCCCAGGCCGCGGGCAGCGCGCAGGACGAAGACAGCCATCATGGCGCGGTTGACGTTGGTGTTGGGACAATACCTGAGCGGGAGGCTGGAGCAGCCGCCCGTCACGCCGGCCAAGTAGAGACGCTCGATGAAAGGCCTGGCCCAGTAATTGACAGGTATGTCGGTAAAGATGGGCATGTCACTCATGATCGTGTATGACCACCAGGCCCCGGCATTGGCATAGGCAGAACCACCGGTATTGACCGCGCGCACCTGCCAGTAGTAGGTGTCGCCTGAAGTCAGATTGCTTAGGTCCACACTGGTAGCCAAACCATTATCGACCCACGGGGCGCAGGCATCATCATCGGAGGTGTCGTAGCAATACTCATATGAGGCCGCACCCTCACTGGGTGCCCAGGTCAGGGTCAGGGAAGTGGGTTGGGCCTGCGCGCCGTTTTGTGGGCTGAGTTTTGTAAAGGCGGTCGGCGCATTCGGAACGGTGGTAAACGACCAGTAGGCCGAGACGCCGACATTCGAATAAGTCGTGCCACCCGTGTTGACAGCTCTCACGTGCCAGTAGTAGGTGCTGGCTGGGGAGAGGCCGCTCAGGAGCTTTGTGGTCGCGGAACCGTTGTCCACCCAGGGGGAGCAGGTGTCGTCATCGGTAGTGTCGAGACAATATTCGTAGCGGTCTGCGCCCGCGCTGGCGGTCCATGTGATGGTGAGCGAGGTGGGTTGATCGAGCGCGCCGTTGACCGGACTCGATTTATCGAATGCGCCCGGCGGGTTGGATAGCGTGGTAAAAGCCCACCAGGTTCCATTGTCGGCGTTGGTATTCCCGCTTGGGTTGACGGCGCGCACCTGCCAGAAATAGGTGGTTGAAGTATCCAGTCCATTGATTGCAGCGAAGGTGGCCCCATTGGTCGAAGTCCACGGGCCGGCGCAGTCGGAGGGATTCGTCGAGTAGTAGCAGTACTCATAACCCGCTGCGCGTGCGCTCGCATCCCATGATAGGGTTGGGTTGAGGGACTGGCTGCCCGCACCGTTGGCTGGCGCAACTTTGCTGAAGGGGAGCGGCTCGGTCCCTTGATACTCATATGCGCCAATGTCCACCGTGTAGATGAAGCGCGGATTGCCATCCAGGTCGGTGGTAACGCCCGGCGGCACAACTGCATCGTTTCCATTATCGATGGCGGACGAGCCTGCCAGGAGGTGCAGGTTGCCATTGGCTGAGTCGACGAAGAATGGGTCGGAGGTGATGATATTTGTGCAGGCTGCACCGGAGGGGCATCCCCCTTGCACAACACTGTTTGCAATCGTTGGGGCACCTTCCAGATTGTAAATCTCACTTTCATTCCCCCAAAGGATGACGTTGTCGATTGTGGGGGAACTATACTCATTGAATATGCCCCCGCCTTCAACGCCGGCCGAGTTGCTGTTGAAGGTCACATTCGTCAACATGGGATTGCTGCCATCATTGTAGATTCCACCGCCGCCTGCAGCTGCCGTGTTGCCACTGAAAACGACATTCGTCAAAACAGGGGCGCCGCCCAGGTTGTACATCCCGCCGCCATTTTCAGCGGCCCCATTGTCGCTGAATAGGACGTTCTTCACGATGGGGCTACTTTGGTTGTACATCCCACCGCCTGAACCGGCTTCGTTGGCGCTAAAGGTCACGTTTGTCAGGGTGGGGTTGCTGTTATTTTCGCTGTACATTCCGCCGCCGGTTTCTGTGGCGGTGTTTTCATTGAAGGTTACGTAGGTCAGGCTGGGACTGCTGCTCATGATATTAATCAGTCCGCCACCCTGGACCGCTGTGTTGTTGCTAAAGGTCACGTTGGTCAGGATTGGGTTGCTTTCGCCGTTGAAAATCCCGCCGCCTGCCCAGCTTGCCGTATTGCCGCTAAAGGTTACATTGATGAGAATCGGATGACTTCGCGTGTTTTTAATCCCGCCGCCTGCCGCCGCCGTGTTATCGATGAAGGACACATTCGTCAATGTGGGGCTGCTCTCGTTTAGGTTCCGCATTCCGCCGCCATAGGAAGCCGAGTTGCCGATGAAAGCCACATTTGTCAACGATGGACTGCTGCCCCAATAATTGCCCATCCCGCCCCCCTCGGCGCCTTCACGAGTGGCGGTGTTGCCGCTGAACAGTACATCCACCAGGGTGGGACTGCTTTCGATGTTGTGCATCCCGCCGCTACCGCCGTAGGAAGTGTTGCTGATGAAATTAAGATTCGTCAGGGTCGGGCTGCTAAGCAAATTAACCATTCCTCCGCCGCCATAGGAGTAGGGATCACTCGCATTGCCGGCGGTGACGGTGAAGCCGTTCAAGATCGCGCTGCTGTCCACACCATCGGCCCATACCACGTGATAGCTGTTATCCGCATTATTCGCGAAGCCCACATCATCCCCGTTCAAGTCTCCGCTCAGGATGGTCTCATTGGCAACCCAATCACGCTCCTCGAACTGTATTTCTGTACCGGCGAAGCCGCCGTATAGGGCGACTCCGTTTCTGAGTGCGAAACTGCTCCCGCGTTCCGTGCCGTTCGTGGGTTTATAGGTGCCGGCGGCAACCCAGATCTGGTCGCCAGGTTGGGCAATAGCCAGCGCATCCTGCAGATCGATAAACGCATCCTCCCACGAGCTTCCATTGTTCCCGCCACTGGCATCCTCGTTCACGAAGATCACACTGGGCACACCACCGGTGGTGAACGACCACCAGTTGCCGGAATCAGCAGCCGTTGTCCCGCCCGGATTGATGGCATGAACCTGCCAGTAATAGGTGGTGGCATCCTCCAGTGCGGGTAAATCGGCGAAGACGTCTGGTGTGGAAATCCATGAGGCGTCGCAGGTTGTGTTGTCGCTGGTGTCGTAGCAGTATTCGTAACTGGCTGCTCCGCTGCTTATCTCCCAGGAAAGTGTCGGTGAAATCGACTGATGGGTGGCTCCGTTTATGGGCGCGGATTTTCCAAAAGTCGATGGCGGGGGTGGAGTGCCTGTGGGATTCCCGATTTTTGCGCCGTTCTGGCCCGTGAGCGTGTTCCCGTTGCCCGATCCATCGCTGAACGTAGTGGCGTCCCAGCCGTCATCGAAGTGCCACAGGGCGTTGGTATTCCCATCGGAGGCGAAGGGCGTTGTCGGAACCGTATAGGTCGAGCCGCTGTAGCGGACACTGTTCGAGATACGAGTCTCCTCCATCCAGCCGTTCAGGGAATTGATCCCAGAGTATCCGCCCAGGTTCAGGGCCGAGGAGGAATTGAGTAGCCCGGGCGTCCACTCTGCGGCAGTGCTGGAACCTGCCAGGTTGCCATCCAGGTAAATTCCCATCAGATCCTGGGAGGCTGTAAATTCGTTGTCGAAAACAGCCGCGACGTGGTGCCAGCCTGTGCCGAGGTCAACGCTATAAAACATGTACACGTAATTGGTTGGATCGGTATTGATACGGAAGATGAACCTGTCGGCCTGGGTGGTGTAATACAGGATATACAGACCATACGCTCCATTTTTCCAAAACAGGGTATCGGTGCTGGTATTGGTCAGATCGGGAACGTAAAAGAAGGTTTCGAGGGTGAAGTCGTCGACCGCTCCTGTACCCACATCCAGACTGTTGGAATCGGGCGCGCTGGCATAATCGTCAACACCATCTACTTGGAGATCGAGACTGTATAGATCGGTGGGGGCCAGGAGAGGAGGGCGGCTCATCTCCCCCTTTGCCGACGCCTCCATGGGTATCCCAGTGTGTAAACAAAGAACCGCCACAAGCGCGGCGATCAGGCTGCGGGACCAAAAGATACGCATGACATTCATGGCTTCCTCCCCGGGTAGGGCGATGTCGCCCCAAACCCGTACAGAACACACAGAACAACAACACCACCTTCACTTTACATTTTTGCAAGCCGAAGTTCAAGTACCTTTCGTCACAAGCCATCCCGTTGGGTGGTCTACGAACAAACGGATGGATGGCTGAAGGATTCACCCCAAAAAGGTATAGTGTGAAAGCCAGCCTGCAATTTGTTCGTACATTCAAGACACATCGATGCGAATCAGGACGAGGGCCGGAAATGACACTCACAAGCCAATATATGGCTAATCGGGACTCGAGGCGGTTTTGATGGCAGTTTGCCAAAATAACATGTATGAGCAAGGAGTGATATGGTTTTTGGGTTAAAGCAAAGCAGATTTTTTCTTCAATTAAAAGGATTACCGATATCCATAGTGACGCCCTTTTTCTCCCCCCCCAATTCACAAGCGTATATTTCCCCCATGAGCGAGAGCTACTCATCCAAACGCGGACGCTGGCAGGGGCGGTCCGAGTCCCTGCCCAAGGGCCTGCGCGGAAGGTCTCCCTCCTGCCTTCGCCGCTTTGCGGGAACCCCGTCCCGTTCAATGGATAGGGGAAGACAGGTTACTCATGATTTTCCAGCGCCTGAAAGATTTCCCTTGCCAGGAAGACCCGGTTGCGCGCGTATCCGGTTGTTTCGAGCAGGACCCCCGCATCCACCAGCTTTTCAACGTACCGCTTCGCGGCCATATACGGTATGCCCAGCCCAGCTTCCAATTGCTTGATGCTCAGGATGGGGCGGGAGAAGAGAAAATCGACCACGGCCTTCATGCGCGCAGCGTTGCGATCGGCCTGGATCAGGCTCTCATATTGGGTGCGAATGCCCTGCAGGCGTGTCATGCGGAAGACACCATCCTGCGCCTGGAGGCTGATGCCGCGCAGGAAAAAACGCAACCATTCCTCCCATTTTCCATGCTGGGAGACAGCCAGCAAATCATCGTAATATTCCTGTCGATGGCGCTCGAAATAGGCGCTGAGATTCAGCAGCGGCTGGGAGAGCATGTTCCACTCATGGAGCAGCAGGATGATGATTAATCTCCCCAACCGTCCGTTGCCATCCAGGAAGGGATGGATGGCTTCGAACTGATAATGAATCAAGCCGGCTCGCGCCAGGATCGGAATTTCTGTCCCGGCATGAATGAAAATTTCCAGTTCATGGAGCGCCTCATGCATCTCATCCACAGGCGGCGGGACATACGTGGCCGTCTCGATCGTGCTGCCGGCTGGGCCGATCCAATTCTGACTCTTGCGGAATTCCCCGGGGGTTAGATTTCCACCGCGTACCCCTGCCATCAACTTCGCGTGGACCTCACGAATCAACCGCAAGCTGACGGGCAAGGTGTGCAATCGTTCCACCCCATAATCGAGAGCCAACACATAATTATGAACTTCACGCACGTCACTGGCGGGTTCGAGAAATGAAAGCTGCGCCGACTCGTATCGATACAGATCGGTCAGGGAGGCGCGTGTCCCTTCGATGCGGGAGGACAAGACCGCCTCTTGCCGCATAAAGGATTGGGAGAGCAGGCGGGGAAAGGGAAAATCACCTGCCAGGGTGTTCAGCTTGCTGAGTTCACGTTCCGCGTCTGATAACGCAGAAATCAAGGGATTGCTCCACTCGATTTTGGGGGGCAGGGGAGCGGGCGCAAATGCCCAATATCCAGTCCTAGTGCGAATGGGCCTGCCAACGGAAGGCACATGAAATTCGTTTGGTTTCAAAGGAGACCTCTCTTCCGTACATGCTGGTGTTAATATATTTTACCTTATTAACACTTATATTTGTAAGTGTAAACAAGGATTGGTAAAAATCCCTTTTTGTACAAAACCGACACTCCCACTCCACCCCCCGACCCACAAGCGTATATTCGCCCGCATGAGCGAGAGCTACTCATCCAAGCGCGGACGCTGGCAGCGGTTGTCCGAGTCCCTGCCGGCGGAACTGCGTGGGCAGGTCTCTCTGCGCAACGTGGAGGCGGTGGCGGGCCTGCCGCCCGAGGCCCAGGCGCGGCTGGCCGAAGCGCTGCGAGCCGGGCTCAAACGCCTGCCGGGCGCATTGGAGCAATTGCGCAGTGACCCCAATACCCCCGTCGCGGACCTGCTCCAGCCGCCCGTCCCGCCTGCTGACTGGTCTCCTCCGAACGTCCCGTCTGACTTGGCGGATTTGATCCAGCAATGCTTTCCCGATATGCCGCGCGTCTCGGCCGAGGCTCTGGCCGAATCGGAGGTGTTGGATGCGGCGCGCTCCATCGAGCAGGCGCATCAGCAAATGTTTTGGTGCCCCCACCTGCGGACGGACTTCGTCATGCTGGTGCTGTATGGGCTGATGCGCCAGACCCTGAATCGCCTCGAAGAGATCATCGAAGGCACACCCGCCCTGCGACAGGCCTTCGAGCAGGCTCCCCTTCCCTGGAAACCCAACGATTGGAGAAATCAAGATGCTTAAACGAATCGCCGCCACTGGCGTGAACCTGGTCGTGCTGGGCGTGTCGGTCGCCATCTTCCTGGCGGCCTTCATCGCCCTGAATGCCCTGGGCGCGGCCCAGCGCCCGCCCAGCCTGTCCGTTTTATCCGCCGCCCGCGATCTCAACATCGGGGACGTCATCACGGCTGAAGACCTGGTCATCAAGACCGTCTTCGAGGATGACAACGCCAGCCTGTACATTTTGGGCGAGGAGGCGGCGGAGGTGGTGGGCGGAGTGGCGGCCCAGCCGATCTTCAGCGGCCAGCCCCTCTTTCGCTCCGCGATCGTGGCGCAGGCCGCCGAAGGGACGCGCCTCTCGGCGGCCCTGGCCCAATTCCCCGGGTACAGCCTGTTCCCCCTGCCGCTGGACGCCATGAACCTGGTCGCGCCCGACGCGCAAGCCTTCCTGCCGGGCGACCTGGTTGGGATCACGCTGGTGATCTCCAGCCGCCCCCAGCAGATGACCACCCCCACGCCGATGGCCACCCCGATCCTGGATCCCGACTTCATCTTCCAGCCCGCCCAGACGCCCTCGCCGCAGGATGCAACCCAGGCCGACGCCCTGGCGCGCGCCCTGCCTCCGCTGGCCAAGGACTTGTTCCCGATGGGCGTGCGCGTCATGGCGGTGCAGGGATTGCCGCAGCCGGCTTCTTCAGAAGAGGAGGCATCGGGTTCCGCCTACATGGCCTATGACCAGCCGCAGATGCTGATCCTGCTCATCCCGAACGAAGCGCGCGAAGTGCTGTCGCTGGCCTTGCAGCAGGGCGACCGCCTGGTGGTCTCGCTGATGGCGCGCGGTGACGAGACGCCCACGGCCGGCTTCACCTACTGGGACTTCGAGGATCTGTTCAAGGCAGACCGCAAGGACGCCCTGGGCGGAGGACGCTGATGCAAGTCCTCCTGCTGGGCGCGGGAACCGTGACCTCCCGCCTGAACCTGCAACTGGCCGAACAGGGCCATGCCGTCGTGGCGCAGATCGCGGCCTTCACGCAGCAGCACCTCGACCTGTTCGACTTTCGCGCGGTGGTTGTGGTCTCGCCCGAGGCGTCCACCTCCCCTGAGAGCCTGGTGCAGGCTGCCGAGCGCGGCAAGCTGATCTTCGTCATTGCCGGGGTCGGGGACGGCATGTCGGCCTGGGCCAACGGCGTGGGTGTGCCCGCCCTGGCCTACCCGCCCTCCGAGATGGATGTCAACAAGCTCTTCGAGGAGATGCGCCGCGCCGAGGCCGGCAACCTGGCGGCGGACGAGCAGTACCGCCGCGCCGTGCTGGGCAGCGACCTCTCGGCCCGCCTGCAGTCGGGTATGGCGGTGCGCAAGATCGCGATCACCTCGCCCAAGGGCGGCACGGGCAAGACCACCGTGGCGGTCAACCTGGCGGTGGCGCTGGCGCTCTCGGGCATCACCACCTACCTGGTGGATGCGGACGGCAATGCGGGCGCCCTGCAATATCACCTGCGCATGGAGCGCGTCAACACAACCATGATCGGCCTGCTGCGCCGCGAGGTGGCCAAGGCCGGGCGGGGTGTGATGAGCGACGTGGCCTCGGGCGCGGCCTACCTGAACGCCTTCACCGCGCTGGAAAACCTGCCCACGCTGCGCGTCCTGCCCGGGCTGATCACCGACGACCTGGGCGACGAGGTCTTGCAGCAGGAGGACAAGGTCTCGGAGGTGATCCAGGGTCTGTACGAAGCCGGCGTGGCCGCGGGCGGGGTGGTCATCATGGATGTGGGCATCAATCCCGCCCACGTCGTGCATCGCGCCGCGCTCAAGGCCGCCGAGGGCATCGCCATCGTGATCAAGCCCGAGATCCCCGACCTGGCCGAGACTCGCAGGTGGATCGCGCGCATGATCCGCTCGCTGGCCCACGTGGTGGGCAGGAATAGCGCGCACGAGTTCATCGGCAGCCGCGTCAAGCTGTGCTACAACCAGGTGGTGGGGGACGGCTTCAAGTCGGCGCACAAACTGCTGCAGCAAGCCCTGAGTGAGGAGCAGATCGAGCTGGCCCTGATCCCCAACGGCATCCTGCCCATCGTCGACCCGCGCCTGGCGGCCCAGGCGGTGAACTCGGATCGCCGCGAGGACATCCTGGTCTGGCGCTACAAAAAGGAGAAGCTGGAGGAATTGGGCCCCTTCGCGGATGCCCTGCTGGGCTTTGCCGCCCATTTTGTCCCCGCCGTACGGGAGGGCTCGGCGCGCATCGGCCTGCTGCCGAATGCCCGGAAGAAACGCGGCTGGTTCAGGAGGTAGGCATGTTCGATATCGCAGGCAGAACCCTGAAATCCGTCCCCGATGCGCGCCCCGCCGATGAGCTGGAGCGCTGGTGGAATATGCTCGCCGAGGAAGGCCGCGCGAGGAAAGCCACCGAATCGCGTCAGCGGTCTTTATCGTCCAGCGAGATCGAGGCCCTGGCGCGGCAGGCCTTCGAGGAGGTGCAGGCGCGGGCCGTGGATGCAGGCGTGGCCCTGCCGCAGGAATACATCCTGCGCCTGATCGGGGAGTTGTCCGGCCTGGGGCCGCTGCTCGAACTGATCGCGCGCACGGACATCGAAGACATCGCCATCAACCTCGGGCACATCTACGTCTACACCACCTCCCGCGGCTGGGAATATGCCAGTCCCGCGCCCGAGGGGATCGGGGATGCCCTGCGCGTGATGATCGACCGCGCCGGGCAGCGCGCCCCGACGCCCGATTATCCGATTGCGGACGCCATGCTGCAGGTGATGGTCCCGCTGGCGGATGGCAGCCTGCGCCGCAAGGGCGTGCGCATCAACTACGTCATGCCGCCTGCCTCGCCCTACGGGGACACGATCACCCTGCGCATCTCCAATTACCGCACAGCATCTGACCTCACACATGGCAGTTTGGCTTTACTTTGCCAGAACAGACTCCCACCTGTCCCGCGTCCCAAATTCGACCCGAAGGACTTCCAGCGCGGGAACGGCATCCTGACCCCCGAAGCCGCCAACTACCTGCTGGGTGTGATGGTGCAGGGCGGGACGCTCGTGATCGCGGGCGCCACCGGTTCGGGCAAGACCTTCGTCGGCCAGCGCATTTTGCAGGAGATGCTGGACTACTACCCGCGCGGCGCGATCCGCCTGTTCATCGTGGAGGACAGTAACGAGATCATCCTGAACGGCTGGAACGGGGACGGCCAAAGCGACACGGGCAATATCATCTACACCGTGACCCGTCCCGAGATCCGCGGCGGACCGCCGCCCGTGACGATGTATGACCTGATCCGCGCGGCCCTGCGTTCGCGTCCGCACGGGGTGGTGATCGGCGAGGCGCGCGGGGCTGAGGCCTGGGAGTTGATCCGCGCCGCGGCCACGGGACACGGCCATTCTGCCTTCACCATCCATGCCACCAGCGCCGAGCACGTTTGGCCGCGTTTCCTGCAGGTGGTGCAGGCCCATCCCGATGCGGCCAGGATGTCCGAGTTCCAGATCGCCCAATCCTTCGCCGAGGCCGTGACGGCGGCGGTCTACATCGAACGCAACCCGCAGCAGGGACAGGTGGTGCGCGAGATCGTGGAGGTCTCGCCCATCGTGGAGCGCACGGCGGCGCGGCCCTCCTTCTCGCCCTTGTTCCGCTTCGAGGTGGGGCGCGGCCTGCTGCCCACCGGCAACCGTCCCATGCGCGCGGGCTTTCGCGCAACCGATCTGAATATTTCAGAATCCATCTTCAAACCATAAGGAGTATCAAGTGTCAAAAAGAGCCAAACAATTACCGCTCGTGATCGCAAGAGGATTCGAGGTCATGATCAATAAGTTACCCGGGGAGGTGCTGGTTCACCCGGACCAGGCGGAGGAGGCATTGCGACGTTACCGGCTCCGCACGGATAACCATCTCACCTCTGCGTTTTCTGAACTGGTGGTGGAGTTGATGGCTTGCTTGGACACAACACGGTTGAAGGAAAAGGATGTTGTGAACATGATCGTGCAGATGAAGGAGGAACTTGAATGATGGCCCGCCCAGCTGCGGAAGTTGGCGCGACTCACACCTTCGTATTGAGCAGGGGCTTTGTTCATCTGGGCAATCATGCCGCCTTGATCGGGGAGGACGGCACACGCCGCCTGTTTGCCGAAGTGGTTGCCGATCCCGACCGCCCCGAGGTGCGGCCGCAGGAGGCCTACCAGGCCTTGCTGTCCTCGATGCAGCCGGGCTGGACGCTGCGCCTGCTGCAATTGTTCTGGCCCGATCCCGAGCCACGCCTGACCTTCCAGCGGCAGGCACAGACCTGGCAGAGTCCTGCCAATGAAGGCCTGGATATTCTCTTGCAAGGCTTGTCGCTGGCCGTGCAGGAATCCCCCCTGCCATTCGCGCGCCGCACAGTGCTGGAGTTTGTTTTGCCCGGGGAGGAGGGCACGGCCTGGTGGGAGGGACTGGCGGGACTATGCGCGGGCTTCGGCCTGCGGATACGCTTTTTTGCCCAGCAGGAAGTGGAGGAATTGGCGCGCTGGGTGTTGAATCCGAGCCTGGAGTATCGGTGATCAGTATTGGCAAAATCGAAGGCGAACTCAGGAAAGCCCTTTGTATTCTACCGGCGAGTTGGTAGTAAAAAATAGAGCGAAGTAGCCAAAATAAAAAGAAACGAAACCCATCAAGAAGTTTCGTTTCTTTTTTATTCACGTTGTTTTAACCGCCAGTACTGTCACTCACTTGCCCTGTGTACTGGTAGAGCGGCAGCTTGTACGCCGGCGTGGTGCTGGGACTGGAAGTCCACGTGGCGCGGATCTCGCCCCAGGCTTTGTATCGCAGTTCGAGCACCTTGTTCCCGTTCACGTCCGCAGTGAGGGAGGTGCTGCCCAAATGATCGGAGAGCATATATTCCACGGTCATGGGTTGGGGGATGGTGTATTTGCGCATCGCAATGCGTGTGGAACCAGCCATATAGTACTTGGTAATCTCACTGCCGTTCTTGATCTCATAGTGTGCGCCGACAAATAAGATGGTCTCGCTGCCCATCACGGATTTTACCCGTTTTCCGTCCGCTTCGAAGGTGAAGGTGGCGATTACGGCGTTATTCTTCTTCACCTGCACCAGGCGATTCTCCGCGTCGTAGCTCAGGTTGAACGTGTCCGCGCCGATGACGCGCGTGATCTGGTTGCCGTTGGTGAAGGGATCATATGTACAAGAAAACAAGTTATTGAATGTCCTGAATCTGATATATCTTATCTCTATATAAAATCCATATGCGCCCAGCACCGTCTTCTTCTATATTGCCTCCGTAGGAAACCTTACACCAATTCCATGTGTTTATGTCGAGCCGTACTAGCGCATATGAGGTTCTAAACCAAATTGACCCATCGCTAGTTTGCTTAAGTATGACAGGGTGTTCCCAAGCATATTCATTATATTCTCTCACGTGTCGAGATATGAATACAGGAGAACGAACAACGCGATACCAAAGTGGATTTCCGAATGCATCATTTGCTCTTGTATCAATCCAGCCGGTGTCTGATATCCAAAGCCGACCATCACGGTCAAGTAAAGTATTATTGCGTAAATCTTCTTGTGTAAATCCATCGGACAATTTATTAACAAAGCTTTCCGAGTGTTGGCTGTCTGGGTGGAATTTTAGTATGTGACCTTTGCCTTCATCTAGCAACCATACAAACCCATCTGCATCTACAACAGGGTCCCTGAAAATAGAGCCGTCATCCGCTCTTAACCGACTCTCGACAATCGAAGTTGATGGATTGAATTCGTATAAATTATATATATCAGTAAACCAAATGTGCCCGTTCTGGGCAGTTGCATAGCCTGTAATTTGGTATCCGTATGTTTCCTTTCTTATTCTTTCCACTTGGCTTTCAAAGTAGCCGCCGTTGTAAGGTACACTTTCAAATAGGTCAGCATCTTCATCGTAACGAAGGAGAAATGAGTGGGCGTCTCGTAAGGGGTGTAAAGCCAGAAACCATAGTCCCTCTTGAGATGTCAATAATATGCCAAAGCCAAAAGTATTAAGTTCGATACTACTGGCGGCCAAGTATTTTTTTGAGCTTTGATTATCAAGACTATACCTTAGAATTACTGCGTGATTTGTACCGTCAACATCTTTAGTGTAGGCATATATCCAGAGACCCTTCTTGTAATAAACCAAACTGCTGCCAGCATAGGTGTGGACATTTTCTGGAAGGCTAAAAATAACTTTACCTTGTTGCGGCGGGGAGATTGGAGTTTCGATGGATCTGCTATCCGCCAACCCAACGGGAAATGCAAAATTGACATCAAGAGGCATGCAATTCTCGGTTGATTGGGCTTTAGATTTGCGCCCAATAACGTTGAACCCAGTCACAATAAGTACGAACAAAACAGTAACGACAAACAGAATACGAGTTAGATTTCTCATGGGGTTACGGTCCTACAATATTGTCGATAAAAACCATGATTGCTCCAGCGACGTAATCACTCACCGATAATTGAGTATGAGGGTAGTCGCTAGGCAAAAATTGGCTAAAATGGTGTTGAATAGAATTGTCAATCCCTGTGTTAGAGTAAGCGATATATTGTTGTCCGGGAATTTGTAGGGTTGTTTCTGGATCTGGGTATGGATCCAGCAAAACAAGGCCCACTACTTGGTTGGATTCGCTTTCTGCCATGGCAGGTTCTGCGCCTGAACTAAATCCGATATCAATGTACGTCTTACCCGCTTCAAGAGGTCCTGCCTGATTTCCCTCTGGTATGGAAGGATCAAAAAGATCGACATGATATCCAGCAGCTTCTAGTTTTTCCACGAGAAGTTGCAATGGATAATACGATTTTCCATCTACCGTATATTTATATGCCTCCGCCATTACACCAGGGTCCCTATTGCTACAGGCAGTCCAACTCCCAAAACCGCAATAAATCCTAACTTCAGGTTTTGGGGTCGGTGTTGCTGTTGGTGTTGGTGTGGGTGGTACTTTCGGAGGATATGTGCGAACATATTTAGCTTCACACTCGGCAGTCTCACAATACCACGGATCATGTCCTGACGGATCGGAGTACTTAATGGGATTATTGTTCATCCCCGCGTATCTATCGAGCCCCTGCACCCCTGCTGGAATAATCGTATCCGCCTGGACGAAGTGGGTAATATAAGGGTCATACCAGCGTGCATTGTAAAACATTAAGCCGAATCCTGCGTTGCCCAAATCCGTGGCGTCGTCGCTGACATAGGAATACTGTCCAGTGAAGGTGTTGCGCGTGGGCAGGGTTACATTGGGGGTGGTATAGCGCACTTCGCCCCAGGCCTTGTAGCGCGTCTCCACCACCGCGCCCGTGGTCGCATTCACCGCCAGGGAGGTGCTGCCGAGGTGGTCGCCCATCAGGTAGGTCAGGGTCATGTTGTTGTAGGGGATGGTGTAGGTGCGCATGGCGATACGGGCCGCGCCGGCCATGTAGTATTGGGTGATCTGATTGCCGTTCTTGACCTCATAGTGCGCGCCAAAGAACAGGATGGTCTCCGCGCCCATCTCGGACTTGACGCGCTTGCCGTCGCCATCGTAGGTGAACTCGGCGATGGTCGCACCGTTCTTTTGCACCTGCACCAGGCGGTTCTCCGCGTCGTAGCTCAGGGTATAGTTCTGGTATGCGGTCCCTTCGAGGACGTGACGCGCGGTCATGTTGCCGTTGGCGTCGTAGGTGTAGGTGTTGCCGTTCGAAAGGGAGTTCACAGCGTGTTTGTGGTTGGGGTCGTAGGTGTAGGTCACTGTATCTGTCGTGGCGGGCGTTCCGCCCAGTTCCGAGTAGGCGCGGCCGCTGCCTGCATTATACAGCCAGCTGCGCTCATACGCGCTAAAGACGCGCTTGTACAGGGACACTTCGTCCACGAGGCCTTTGAAGGTGTAGCTTTTATCGGCGTGCGCGCCGATGGACAGCGGGTAGGTGGAATCCATCGCTCCGCTGCTGTAACTGGCCGTGTTCACCGCGCCGTTGTCGATCTGGATGTTGATGGTGTTGCTGACCGAATCGTGCCAGGCAAAGACCGTATGCCAGGCATTGGGAGTGAAGGCGGCGCTGGTCACAACGGCGTTGGTCGAGCCGTTGCCCACGCGGAAGATCAAGGTGGAGGCCGAATAGATCAGGGCATAATCTTGGACGTTCGGGTTGCCATTCTGGCCCTTGTTGACCAGGATGGTGACGCCGGAGGTGTTGGTCAGGTAGAAATTGGCAACCAGGGTGAAATCCACGTCGCCGGTGCTGATGGCGGCATTGTCTGCGCGGGTCAGCACGCCGGATGGGCTTGAACTGAAACTGGCGGCATTGCCCTTTTGGCCTGTGACCGAACCCACCGTGCCGTCGGGCGTCAGGTGGCTGGTCCCATAACTGTCGTTGCGCTGCTGTCCGCTGGCCTCGTTCAGGCTCCACCAGCCGGCCAGGTTGCCGTCGCCCGGCTGGAACAGCCAGGCGCGTTCGTTTGCACCCAACACGCGTTTATACAGGGACACTTCGTCGATGCGGCCGTTGAAGACGTAGCTCGAGTTGGCGTGCCCGCCGATGGAAAGCGGGTAGGTGGAATCGATGGCCCCGCTGCCGTAGCTGGTTGTAACGGGCGTGCCGTTGTCGATCTGGATGTTCAGGGTATTGTTGACCGAATCGTGCCAGGCCACCACGGTGTGCCAGGTGTAGGTGCCGCTGAAGGACGCGCTGACAGAGGCGTTGGTGACGCCGTTCCCCACGGTAAAGATTATGGTGGAATTGGACTGGATCAGGGCATAATCGCGAATATTGGCGTTTCCACTGGAGCCTTTATTGACCAGCACCGAGACGCCGCTGGCGCTGGTGGGATAGAAAGAGGCCGCCAGGGTGAAGTCGATATCGCCCGTGCTGGTCTGCTGGGTATCCGCGCCGCTCAGCACGGTGGACGAGCTGAAACTGGCTGCATTCCCCCGCCGTCCGCTGCCAAACCCGACTGTGTTAGGGACGGTCAGGTTGGAGATGCCCATGGCATCATAACGGGTGCCGCTGGTTTCGTTTAGGTTCCAATGGGCTGTGAGGCCGCCATTCATGGCAGGGTTGTCCCCTGGAAGGGTGACGCCCCGGCTGGCAAAGTTGCCGGTCGACGGGTCGTACTCGTAGGTTTCGTTGTATGCGCCAGGGTTCGCGCCGCTGGCTTGCGCATCAGTCAAGCGGTCCAGGTTGTCGTATTGAAATTCCTGCGTTTCATTGTTGAGCGGGTTTTCGATCCAGCGAATATTGCCGGATGCATCATAGGTGTAATCCAGGCTTTGCAGGGTGGTGGTAAAGGAGGTCCCATTCCATCCCGAGCCTGCCACAATTTTGTCCAGACGCCCGCCCTGGGTGGTCCAGTCATTATAGACAAACTTTTGCGTCAGGCCATTGCCCAGGCTGCGGTCGGTCAGGCGCGAGGCAGAATCGTAGGCGCTGGATTGAACGTAATTCGTCGTGACGCCCATTTTCGTGCCGCTCAGGCTGTCCAGGAGCATGTTATCGGTGTAGGCGTAACTTACCACTTCCTCGTCGGGGTAGGTCATGGTCAGGGGCATATTGGCAAGATTATAGGTATACTGCGTGGTCTTGGTGACGCCCGAGATGACCTTGGTTTCCTGGGTGACCCGGCCGCGGTAATCGTATGTCCAACTGGTCGAACCGCTGGGGTCGGTCATGCTGGTGCGGCGGCCCTTACCGATATTGTCATTCTCGGTGCTGTCGTATTGGAACTCAATTCCATCAGACGACGTTACCGGGACTTGAGGACAGGTAATGGCAGCCTGGAAGTGTTTAGAGAGCAGCCGGCTGAGGTCATCGTAATACAAGCATGTGGTTTGGTCTTTGGCGTCGGTTTGCCTGAGCAGGTTGCCGAGGGCGTCATATTGATAGGTCCATCCCCACAAGTCGTCCGAAAGCGTTCCCCTGACGCCCATATCGGGATCATCCATGCCCACCTTGCGGCCGGCCGAATCGTACTTGAGCGCCACGGTTGCGCCGCCGCGGGTCGCGGTCAGCATGTTACCTAGCGGGTCATACGTGTAGGAGACAAAGGGGCCTGTGCCCGACGGGGGGGTAACCTGGGTTGTGCGGCCCCACACGTCCTTGACGCTGGTGGTGATGTTGCCGCGCGGGTCAGTCACAGTGGTGGTCAGTCCGTTGGTATAGGTGGTGACTGATGTGCCATCGGGGGAGGTAACAGTTGTAGTCCGCCCATCGGGCTGCTGAGTTGTAACGGTAAATATGGGAGTGTCGCCATTGCCATATGGGGCGCTTTGTTGGGTTATATTCGCCTGCGGATATTGCGTCTTTATGTAGACCGCGCTTGGGACCGTAGAGGCCTGGGTCGAAGCACTCCCCGCATAACTGGCCTGCAGGGTCTGGCGTCCCATGCCGTCATAGACCCTTTTGATCGTGAATAGGGGAACAGCCGGGTCACCCGTGCGCTGGGTGATGGCGGTTATAAATGGAACAGAATCGAAATAAGTCATCTCCAGTGAGTAATCGGCCACAGACTGGTTTGGGTTGGCTGGATCGGGGAGGAAGATATGTCTAATCCTGCCAAATGTATCATAATCTGCCGTGGTCATCGCGCCGTTGGGGTCGGTCTCGCTCACAGGAACACCCTTGGCGTAATCGTAGGTGATGCTGGTGAGTTGGCCGAGGGGATTCTTGGTCCACAAGGCATAAGTATGGTAGCCATCGTCCACGCACGTAGTTCCGTTCAGTGCGCCGCCTCCGCCCATGCAGGTGTATGTGGTGCGCGCACCCGAGGCGGGAACAGAAGAAGCCGTGCCATACCCGCTGTAGGCGGTGACGCTGGTCTGGTTGCCCCAGGAATCGTAGCCAAAAGTGGTCTGGTTGTAATTTGCCCCCGTGACCCAGGTGCGGGTGGCGGCCAGTATACCCGTGGTGGGGACGGCATTATAGACCGTGTTGCTATCGTAGATCATCAAACTCTCGCTGATGACCGTTCCACTCGCGTTCTTGACCTGCCGGCGGGCAGGCAGGCCCACCAGGTACTTGTTTCCGCTGGTGTTGGCAAAGTAGTCCGTGAAGGTGGTGCGATACAGTCCAGCGCTGCTGGATTCCGCCGTGCTGGTCAGGTTGCCGTAGTTGGGTTCGTAGGTATTGTCAGTGAGTGTGTAGGCGTAGGTCGCGCCGTCACTGTTATAGGTGCGGTGTTCTTCGGTGTCGGTGTAGACCCAATATTGCTTGAAACCCTGGATGTGATAATAGGACCAGAAACTTATGTCAGCGGAGGTCACGCCATAGGTATACAAGGTTGAATTCATTAATTTATTGGCAGGATCCCTGGTCTCGATGCTGATGGGGCTGCCTTTCCTGGCGTCGTCCTGCCAAAAATATGTGGTGACCTTGCGGCCGTCAGGGCCGGTTTCGGTTACCCATTCATGACCTCGGAACTCTGAAAGCTCCTCATTGTATTCGTTGCAGTCTGCCTGGTTGGGATAGCAGGCTTGCGCCATCAGGGAATGATCGGTATCGTTGACGGCTGCGTCTGGGTAGGTATATTGATAGGTATAGCTATACGTGCCATCCGAAACTGTTTTTCGATAAACACGATAAAAGGTCGGCAAAAGCTGCATCTTGTAATAGGAAACGTAGGCAGTGCCGGGAGACTGGATGACCGGGCTGGCCGCCTTGGCCGTGGCCGGCAGGAGAATCAAGGAAGAACTTGAACCGCCAGGGATGACTGTATAACCGTCGTGAATACCGAGGGTGGGGGAGCTTCCCCCGGCCGTCATGGTCAACTTATAGTAGGCGCCCGGTCTAATGGGGCTATGGGAGGTTGGGTTATAGCCTGTTCCTTGTACCGACAAAGGGCCTCCCAGTGTGCAGCCAACAGTTCCACTTAGCGCAGTCCAACCACCCTGGTATCCTGGAACATTAAGGCATAGCCCCATATCTCCACTCGGGCCAAATGCAAACTCAGCGGTATAGGTCTGACGGGCATTGGTATTGTAATACCAGGGCTGGTAAAGAACCTGATTGGGGTTGGAGTCATAGTCAAATTGAACGGAACCGCCATAGCCATTGGCCGCGTAGGTCAAATGGAGTTTGTCCGCATAACTGAAGGTATAGCCCGGTGGCAGCCCTTCCTGCCAAAAAGATACCAGAGTCGTGACCTTCCCCAATTCCTGCTCGTCAGGGTGCCAGGCGGAAACGCCGGGGAAAACGAGGTCCGGGGAATTATTGTCGGCATACCCAAAATTGTATTTGCTTACCGTGCTCCAGACGCCGTTGGCATAGTGTTGAACGTGCAGGGCTTCCAATCGTTGCCGCTGGAAGCTGTGATAGGCCTCGTCCGTTTTCCAGCCATCATAATAATCCCAGCGCTCATCTGTATCGAACCAGACACGGTAGCGATTGTTGGGATAAATAATATACTCCGGGTACACGGCTGTGACCGCGTCATCGGTGCGGATCAGGCCTCCAACGCCAATAACAGACATTTGTTTCGTTTCTTCGGTATATGTGTAGCGGATATACTTTCCAAAGACGTTTTGCTGCCTTCGCAGGGCCCAGCGATAGTTCTGTCTGATCAACTCGTGCATATCGTCGGAGCGATAAAGCATATGAGAGGTGGCGTTCACATTTTCTTCGGCCACGTCCCCGAAATAGTAGATATTTCCTGCCTTGTCCCATACGGTCCAGGTGTCTGCGGTGACGTCGCGCTCAATACGCCAGAAGTTTTTGTCTTGAGCCTGGTATCCGCCGTCCCCCATGTTGACGAGACGGGTGCTGACTCCGGCCACGGAGAGCATAAAGGTATCGTCGCCTGTGTCGGAAGAAGTGCCGTGGGCGTCCCTTTCGATGGCGGGGGCGTCCAGTGACCAACCCATTCCCACCCACGAGGCTTGCGTATCGATTCGCGCCTGGTCGATGACCTGGCTGTTATAGCTGAGCGTCAGGCTGGGTTTCAATCCGCCCGGTCCGGCAGGCAGGTCAATGGGTAAAGAGAAGGAGCCTGCGCCGGTAAACTGGGATACTTGAAAACCATCCACGGTCGGCAGGTGGTTGGCTTGCCAGTCATTGATGCCAATGTCGAATACGGAAAAATGGGTGGTCTCCGTGCTGACCGTCTGTGTCTCAGTGTCGATGCTGGAGACCAGGGCTTCCCAGCCGTCGGTCTCGGGGTTGTACCAATAAATGTACATGTCGCCCAGTTTCCCCTCGGGGATGTTCAGGTCGCTGTATTGAATTTCAAGGGTGATGGGCTGGTCGAACTCGTGCAGTTCCGCCTTGTCCGACTGGTTCGAAGCTGTAATCTCGATGGGGCGTCCGCTCAGGGACGAAACCGGGGCTTTTTCCCCACCGGGCTGGCCGATCGTGATGGTGGCCTTTTCCCGCAGGGTGTTTGCGGGGAAGCTGAGCTTGACCCGCGCATCCTCGCTGACGATCTCGCCGCCGCGCTCATCGACGGTGAATTGCTCGTGCAGCGGCAGGGGCAGGGCGAACTCGGCCAGGACGGTTTCCTTTTCCACCAGGGAGGCCAGCAGGACGGCTTGTTCCTCCGTCTCTTGCGCCAGCAGCTCGAATTGTCCGCTTTCCTTCTGGAGGGTGATGGACAGAATCCGCGTGGCTTCGTCGTATTTCAATTCCTTGTCTGCGGGGGTGAACCCCTTGGGCAGGTTGATTTCCAGGGAGAGCTCGTGCTCGCTTGGAGAAATTCCCTCGATGGACCAGGAGATGAGGTTGGTTGCCCCGGGAGTCACGAAGCCCGGTTCGGCGGACAGGTTGAGGATGATTTGCGGCTCCTCGACGGGCGGGACGGTTTCGAGCGGGGGAATCGGCGTGCTGCTTGGGATGGGTGTGACGGTCTGCGTGATGACCGGCGTTGTGATCTGGGTGGGGATTTCTTCCGTGGCGGTTGGGGTTTCAGTAGGGGGCAGGTTGGTGCTGGTCGGGGTGGCTCGATCCACATCCCCCGATGGCGTGAGCGTCGCGGTCGCAGTGCCGGTCGGCGTGGGCGTGGCTCTCTCCGCCTGGAACGGTGCGGAAGCAGAAAAATTGAACTGCCCCAGGACGAGGCTGAAGGCTACGAGCAGGTTGGCAAACAGTTTCATAACGAAACCCCTTTCGCGATGGAAATTGGATGTGTTTTTTTGTCACGGAGGTTGGGTTCTTATTACCCCGCATGTGTTGTGAAATTTATCACTCGAAGACGGTTATCGTCAAGGATTGTGGTTGGTACTTTGGTACTATCATGCGTGATGATCGTTAATTCCTTCCCATGTTATTTAGAAACAACACATACGGTCGCAAAATACACTTTCTGTTCTCAAAAAACGCAATTAGGAACCACAATGGGCAGGTTGGAACAACGGGGACATATTTCCTGAATGAATGAAGATAGCCGATAATTTGGCGACACGTCCCACGCACCCTAGCCACTTCTTTTGTATCATCCGCCGCATGCCTGAACCCCAAAATCCATTTTCAGCCGCTCTCGCCTCCGAAGCCGTGGAGGTGCTGGAAGATCATCTGCTCTTTCCGGGCGGGTGCCTGCTGCCCCTCTCTGCGCGTGGAGGCGGCGTGCCGGGCATGGCCGACCGTCCCTGGTCACGCCTGAGCGCCGACGTGTTTTATCCCAACCTGCCTGTGCTGTATTCGCTCACCCTGAGGCGTGAGCCGCCGGATGTTTTGCGGGGGTCGCTGCGCGCGAGACGCACACTCTTCGAAGGCTTCATGCTGGCCCTGGCCGAGAAGACCGGCCGCCACCCTTCAATGGCCGAGCGCGCCTCGGACTCCGCGATGGATGCCGCCGAGTCAGACCTCACCTTCGGCAAGCCGGCCTTTCGGATCGCCCTGCTGGCCGCACTCTTCGTGGAACGGGATCGCTTCGAGGCCGGCGAGGCCGCACGACGGGTGATCGAATCGCAACTGCGCGCCCGCGGCCTGACCGCCCAACGCCTGTACTACATTGCCGAGCGCGCCCTGCACCACCTCCAGCCGGGCGGCCGATTGTTCCCCGGCCTGGACGAACCGACCCTCTTTCTGGAGGAAACCCTGTCGCTCCTGCCCGCGCCCTCCCGTCAGGTGCTGCCTGTGGAAGACTCGGTCTGGATCGGCACCCATGCCCGCGACGGGCGCGACGTGCATTTCTCCTTCACCCGTGGGCTGGACCCGGCTGTCCCCCCGCCGCCGCATGCCACCACCCTGATCCTGGGGGAACCCGGTTCGGGCAAGACCACACTTTTGCGCTGGATCATGCTGCAGCGCCTGCTGCAGGGCCGCACGGTCATCTCCATCGACCCCGAGGGCGAGAACAACCGCCTGTGCGAGGCGGTCGGCGGGCGGGTGGTGCCGGCCGGCATCCCCGAGGACCCGCAGACCTGCCTGATCCAGCCCCTGCAAGGCGACACACCTGCCGAACTGCTGCTGGCTGTGCGCTTCCTGCTGGCGACCCTGGCGGGAGAATCCGTTCTCTCTGCGGGCGTGCAGGCCGCCCTGCACGAAGCCGTGAAGCGCCGCTGGGAGAGACGGCCCGGGCCGACCTCCATTGCGGAGTTTGTGGAGACCCTGGGCACTCTCAATACTCCCGAAGCTGCCCTGCCCCTGGCTCTGCTCAGGCCCTTCATGCGCGGTGGCTTGTTCGAGGGCTTCTTTGATCGGCCCCGCGCCCTGCTTTCGCCGCATTTCCCCGCCGGCCAATGGTGGAACTTCGATTTGTCCTCCCTGCGCGAAGAGAATCGCGCCATTGTGCATGCCGTGCTGGCCTGGTTTTTGTATCACGCTGTCACCATCGGCAAACAGCCCATGGATATCTTCATCGATGAAGGATGGCGTCTATTACGTTCTGGTCCCTTCACGGATTTATTGGATGAACTGGGACGTCGGGCCCGCAAGCGTGGTGTGGGCGTGACCCTGATCACGCACCTGCCGGCCGACCTGATGAAGAATCCCACCTCGCTCAGTCTGGCCTCCACGGCCTTCATCGGCCGCCTCGGACCCGAGGAAGCCTACGCCTTCTATCGCTCACTGGGTGTGCCCGAGGCGGAGGCGCGCAGGAACGCCGAGACCACTTCCCGGCTCCCGCCGCGCGTCTTTCTCGTGGCCCCCTCGGCCGGACGCAGCGCCCTGTTTCCTGTCCTGGTCACGATCCCGCCCGCCTGGCTGGCCTTCTGGCGTCAGTTCGGCGCGGCCAGTCTCCCCCATTAACCTACAAATTTCCCATGACCCTTCCCCCAGCTCAAGAACCCTGTAACGAAGTCCTGCGCTATTACCAGGCCACCGACGAAGCCGAACGCCTCCAGCGCGAGGAAAGCGAACTGGAATTGCTGCGCACCCGCGAAATCCTGCTGCGCTTCCTGCCTCCCGCCCCGGCTGAGATCGTGGATGTCGGCGGCGGGCCGGCCGTACACTCCCTCTGGCTGGCAAAATTGGGGTATCGCGTCCACCTGGTGGACCTCGTGCCCAGACATCTCCAGCAGGCGCGCAGCCGCAGTGTGGATCAGCAGCTCCTCCTGGCAAGCCTGTCCATCGGGGATGCAAGGCAACTGGCCTTTCCAGATCAAAGCGCCGACGCAGTGTTGCTTCTTGGGCCTTTGTATCACCTGGTCCAGCGCACGGAGCGCATCCAGGCCTTGCGCGAGGCGCACCGCATCCTGCGCCCGGGAGGGGCTCTGATCGCCCAGGGCATCTCGCGCTATTCCGCCGTGATCAAGGTGCTGACTCGCGGCCTGCTGGATGATGCGCGCATGATCTACGTTGCCGATCACACCACCCGCAGCGGCCAGCACTGTCCGGAGGAAACGCAGGACTTTTTCACCACCGCCTACTTCCACCATCCGTCCGAGTTGCGTCAGGAACTCACCCAGGCGGGCTTCGAACACCTGGTCACCCTGGGGGTGGAAGGCCCGGCGCGCCTGTGCGGCTGCGAGTTTGCCCGCCACTGGCGCGATCCTTTTACGCGGGAATGGCTGCTCGACCTGGCGCGTTTGTTGGAGTCCGAGCCTCACCTGTTGGGGGTGAGCGGACATATCATGGTGGTTGCAATCAAACCCGGGAGAATGCCTGTATGAAACCCAATCCGACCCTACGCCGGGTTCAAACACGAGGCATGGAAATCTCCGTGCAGTTGTCTCATCGACCTGTACTGGTGTTTTCCCCCGACCTGCCTGCCCGCCGGCATATTCAGGATCGTGGATATTCGGAAAAGGGCTGGCTGTGGTGCGCCTTTCAGGAGGCGCTCCTAAATCAGAAAGTGGAACTGGCTAATACTTTGGATGTCTTCGAAGCCATCTGGGAAAAACTCCAATCTGAGCGCCCCAGTCGGAACGGAAACTGCCCATCACTTTGCGATGGATAATCGACGGACACAAAGCGCGTTCGCAGGTATCTTTGTCAGCCGGCACATCGGTGCGGTCCAGGAAGATCAAGAGTGAATCGCGTCGTTTTCGATAGCGATCCAGCAGGTTGGTTCCCAATCCGCTGAATCTTCGTTTCAACAGTTGATCCAATTTCTTCTTGTGCGGTTGAACACGGCAATCGGCGCTATCGAAAAATGAAAAACTCTGTCTATCGTATCCGTACTTATGCTTATATTGTTGCGCGTATGGCGTTGGGTCTATTCCGTGATGCCCCTGCGTTCACTTACTTTGAGACACCTGCATGCCGCAAGAACACCTTCATTATCTCTTCGATGGGCTGCTACAGTGCCAAATATTCGTATCTATTCGCGCTCTTGTGCAAGCCGCGCGCGATATACAAAACAAACGTTTCTCAAACGGAGAAGCAAAAGACATTGTCTATAATCCATATATGCGCGTCGGGGAAGTAGGGCAATTTTGCAATCTCCAGCCCGAAGGCGGTGCACTGAGCTCGTCGAAGTGTCAGCGCCTGATGCGCTCCGCGACATAGTGCTGTACATGAGCCAACTTAATTTATTGGCGAGAGCTTATCATTGCATCTTGGATTATCCAGTTGCATATTTCCTCGCGGCAAGGCATGTTGGAATATAAAGAAGGGCGCGCCCGCCTTGTGTGGCATGTTCCTATTCATTGAGATTATTTTCCTGCCACCACATTCATGACGATCGTCACGGCTTCCAGTAGCAGCAGGCTCAGACTGTATTTCGGCTTTGGCTCGAAAATCAAAAAGGTCAAAAGCCAAAGGATGCCATAGATAATCGATAGGGACACATTTAAGATACCCTGACCAAAAAGAACATTCGAGGTAATCCCAATGCCCGACAAAAAGACTCCGAGCAACCATAAATTGTCCGAGGTTTCAGACAGCCGCCTGCCTTCAACTCGGGCTTTCATCCCCATGAGCATTCTTCTTTCCATAATGTAATGCAAGGGCGTGAAAATAAAATCTTCAATTTTGTTTTTTTTGTTTGACAACGCCTGTTCATGGGTTCGGACGATCAAGCGGGTCTGTTTCGAATTGATTTCCTTCAGCACGAAAGCTCCCCAATTTTCCAAAACGAAGGATTTTCCAGTTTCAACAACGACGACTCGAAAATTATATTTGATGACGCTCTTCGACTCATCGATCGACCCAGGCACATTACGACCGACTTCCATTTCCTGGAATTCGGGCGTGGGGTTTTCCTCGCGCGCCTGGTAGCCCAAAGCCTTTTCAAGAAACGAATAGCTGAAAAAACCTCCGCGATCCGCCCCCAGTTGAATGATCCATTTCCAAACTTCGGAAATTGGCGCGTTGATGGATATTGCGCGGGTGGAACTAATGCCTGACGCCAGATCGTCTCCGACCAGCGGCATGGCTGCTTCCTCTGCCGAAGCTCCCCAAGCCATGATTTTCGACCGCAGAAAAACGACATATACGATGATTTGAACGCCGATCACAAGTGCGATATTGGGGATGGATTCCATGATCTGTGACATTGCTTCTCCCGAGCGAATTTTTAGCGATCCAACTTTCAATTTTGAATTGCACCTTTACGGGTTGATGGGATGATGTATAGCGCCGCAATCGCAAGGCAGACAAAGATGATGATCCAGGAAGTGAGCGAAGTGCCCCAGAAGATAACCTCATTCACAGCGCGGAGAATCCAGAAGCCCGCGATGCTCATGCCGACCATCCGCCCTAATTTTGTGTCGCTTATCTCGTTTGAAAAAACAAGCGACAGGATGGCAAAGACTGCCAGCACGTAGGTCGTGTGAATATTGAGAACCTGTATCAAGGCGCGATCCTCTGCGTTCATCATCGTCAGGCTTTTTTTGCCAGTTGAAGAGCTTCCAGAACGAAAGGTGAAACGCGACAAAGAACAGGTTGATTCCACCACCGATTTGCACAAGACGTTTCATTGTTTTCTCCTTGATTTGTTATTCATCCCTGTCCACCACCGAGCGGGTGATTTTTTCCAGCAAGGGATGTTCGGGTCCATCGGGTAGTTGATTGAGCGCATCCAGCCCCTCGCGGACGTAGCCCTGCGCGACTTCAATAGCTTGTTCGATGGAGCCGCTTTGTCGGATGGAATCCACCAGTTGAGCGAGTTCCGCTTCGGGCAGCCGCTGACGGTTGATCAGCCGACTCAGGCTTGGGTCGTCGGGATGGGCTTCGAGATAAATCAAAGCTGGCAGGGTCAGAATCCCCTGTCGCAAGTCCTGACCAGACGGTTTTCCCAGATGGGCGGCGTCGCTGGTGAAGTCGAGCACATCGTCCATGATTTGGAAAGCCACGCCGATTGCGTAGCCAAAGCGTCGGGCAGATGAAGCAGCTTCCGCGTCGACTCGGCTGAGCAGGGCAGGCGCACCAGTGGACAGCTCGAACAGCGCGGCGGTCTTGGCTCCGATCCAGTCGAAATATTCCTCGCGGTTGGCAATCCCTCGCGGACGGGTAATCTGGACCAGTTCGCCGTTCACTATCGTCGCCATGGCTTCGGTGAACATATCAACGGCTGAAAGAGAACCAGTCGCCAGCACCAGTCGCGCCGCGCGGGTGAAGGCGAAGTCGCCGACCAGCACACTGGCAGCCGCCGACTGATGGGCGTTGAGCGTTTCGACGCCGCGCCGCAGGCTTGCCCCGTCCACAAAATCGTCGTGGATTAGGGTGGCGGTGTGCAACATCTCGATTGCCGCAGCCAGATGCAGCAGCGGAGCAGGGTCAGCAGCGAGCAGACCACCCGTCAGCAAGGCAAGGCGCGGGCGGATTCGCTTTCCGCCAGCAGAAATCAACTGGGCAAGGGCAGCATCGAGCGGGGAGCGGTTTCCATCCACCTGTGAAGCAAGCAGCGCCTCCACCTGATCCAACTGGACGGTGGGTGGGTTCATCAAAACGGGGGGAGTATTCAATAATGTTTCCATATCGGTTCTTTCGGTAGAAATCGAAATGTGCGGGCAAAAAAATAAAGCCCTTTCCTAGTCGGGAAAGAACTTCAAAATTTTTGTGAGGATGTCGCCTGTCTTTGCTACGCGGACGATGGTTTTGGTGGAAATCTTCTGCGCCTGCTGGTAAAGCGAGTCAGAGACCTCGAACAGGTCGAGCATGGATTGCATCTTTTCCCTGGTATGGGAGTCTTCGTCGGCTTCGAGTTGCGCCATCGACTCGCGCAGCATGTGCAGGGTAGGATCCACCTCGCGGCGCTTGCGATAATCGACGATGAAGCGGAACATCTCGTAAGCGTCGCCCTTGACTTCGAAATAGTCGGTGCGCTCACCCAACAACTGGATGACACGGATGATGCCCCAGCCTTCGAGTTCGCGCAGTCCCACGCTTACGGTTGACCGCGCCAGCGACAGGGTTTCGCTGATCTCCTCGGCGTTGAGCGGCTTGGGGGAGAGGTACAGCAGCCCGTGAATCTGGGCGATGGTGCGGTTGATGCCCCACTTTTCGCCCATCTCTCCCCAGTGGACAATGAATTTTTGCGCGACGGGTGTTAGTTCCATTCGATCTCGGTTCTTTTATTTCGGTTGTTTCCGAATATAATGTAATTAGAAAAAGATGTCAAGGCAAAATGCAAGGCTTTCGCAGTGCGCCTTTGAGAGCCTTGCCGAAAAGCATCAGATAACTTCCTTCTCTGAGCAAACATTTTCAGACCTTAAAGAGACTGGCGGATAAGACAAGTAGTATCCAAATGGAATCTGATTGAGCTTCGCACGTTTAGTGTGATTGCGCTAACTGGGTGGACACCCTTTCGCAATCGCGTTGTCCAAAATGTCTGTCGTCGTGGTAAGGCTTTGCTTCATTCCTTGCTGGTTATTCTCATAGTGACTTGCCCCTGCTTCCCAACCCGGAGATGATTGCCGATAAACCAGATTTCAAGATGCCAGGCCTGTGGGCCAGACCATCAGTCCGGCTTTTTGTCCCGCCAGCCACAATTCGCGGTCATAGGTTGCCAACGTGACGGGCATTTCCAAGGTTTCCTGCCAGAGCAAAGCTGCCGCCAAGTGAGTGGCATCATACCCGCGCAAGCCATATTCCCAAGCCAGGCGCGCAGCACGCTCTGCCAATGCCGGAGTCACGGACAGACGAGTGAAAGATTGCCAGTGCGCGAGAAAATCGTGCCAGGCGCTATCCGCCTCTCCACTTTCCACCCAGTTCATGCGGACAGCCTTGGACAGCGCAGCCGCCATTTCAATGCGCGTCAGAAGGACAGAACCGACCGTTTCAGCCTGTTCGATAAAAGCAGTAACTTCGTTTGACCCAGCTTCAACCACGTAGCGTTTGATCAATGCACTGGTATCAAGATAAAGAATCATTCCCGATCCTCCACAATCAGATCGGAGAGCTGGCGGTTCCCTTTATTGATCGCTTTTGGCCGATAAGGCTTGAGTTTCTGTCCATTCCATTCGGCCTGGCCGGCTGCCACCATTGCCTGAAGACGTTCCTCAATCGTGGCCCTGATCGGGACAATCTGACCAATCGTTTTGCCATGCTCGGTAACAGTAATAGTCTCACCCGCTTTGACACGGCGCATGTATTCGCTTAACCTGGTTTTCAATTCTCGTGTTCCAACACGCGTTTCACTCATAGGAGTCTCCTTTTTGTAGCCACATTATAGCAAATGTAGTCACTTTTTGCAACGAGGGGGAAGGAAAATATTTAGGCTCTACCGTTTTTAACGGGAAATCCCCTTTCCAACACAAAGAGCACGACGGTCACAACCCTGGCACCGCCCGCCACCGTTCGTGCCGCGAGCACGACGGTGCGAGACGGCAGGGCAGGTGAGGAAAAAAAACGAGGAAGCAAGTTTTTTGACCCCTTGGTGTCGCTTCGATATCAGCGCAAGACTGTGTGTCCTTCGTGGTAAGGCTCTTTCCCGTTAATTACGGGAACCCCTTTGGATGTTCATGCCGGCAGCAGTCATCCAATCCTTACCGACACGGGAGCAGGACCCCCCTGCGTCTTTTTTTATGATGGGGCGCATGTGGATATTTTCCCGCAGGAGTCTCCTGCTTTCTTTCCTTCCTGACCTGGATAGAGATTGCCCATGATGCGCCCCGCGAAAGGGTACGTGTGCATGCGCTGTGGCTATGAATTCGCATCCGAGCCGGGCCGTTGTCCGCTGTGCGCCGGGCAATGGCAGGGCTGGGAACTGCTCTTTGCGCCGCACGCGCTGGACGATCTACGCGCCCAGGTCATGGGTTGGATCGGGCAGCTGCCCTTCCCAGCCGTGGTGGAGTGGCTGGCCTCCCCGAACGGCCTGCGGGTGCGCCTGTTCCTGCCGCCCAATACGGCCGAGGGAGTGGTGGGCGCCTGGTCGGCCCTGACCGGCCAGCACTCGCGCTGGCGCAGATTGGAGGACCCGGCGCTGGACACTTGCGGGTATGTGCTGCATTCCTCCAATCGCCTGCCCTCCCTGATCGCCTCACTCAAGGACAGCGATCCCATGCTGGCCATCGGCAGCCAGCTGATCAGCGCGGCGCGCGAGGGGCGGGAGGTGAGTCTCAAACTCTGGCTGCTGGGCAGCGAGGGCCGCTTGCAGGAGCGCCTGCGGAGTCTGTCCGCCTACTCATACGGAACCGAAGGCGGCGTCGAGAACCAGACCCCCAACCCCTGGGGGATGCAGCTGGCCTTCCTGCGCGCCATGCTCATGCTGGGCTTCGCCATCGCCGGCCTGGGCGGCGGGTTGTGGAGCGCGGGCTGGGTTTACCCCCTCCTGGCCATGCCTGTGGTGATCGTGGGATTTACGCTGGCTTTCGCAGCCATCTCGGGGCTGCGCAGCTGGCTGGATTGGCGCTCCACCCCGCAGGAGATTCTGGAGTGTCGCACACGGGAGCCCCTGCTCCGTGCGGCCCTGACGCTTTCCTGTCCCCTGGAACTGCCCCTGTTGGCGGGCGAGCAGACCTGGGACCTGCTGCCGCATGCCTGGCCGGAAATCTGCAAACACGGCTTTCCGCTGCCGGCTGGGGAACTGGCCGGCCTGATCGCCCCCTTGCAGCTGGGAGAGGGTTCGGGGCTGCTGGACCCGGCCGTCTGGCAGGAGGTGCCCGCCCCGCCGCCCTCGCAATCCCTGCTTGAAGCCGGTTTCAAGATCGGGCAAAGCGTGGCCACCGGCGAGGCGGTGGGCGTCGACCCGGATGGGCATGGCCTGGCCACGGGCGGCAGCCGAAGCGGCAAATCCTCCTTCGTCTTCGCCATGCTGGAGCAGCTGATCGCCAAAGGCGCGGAAGCGCCCGGCATCTTCCTGGTCGACCCGCACGTTTCCCTGGCGGATGCCTTCCTGGATTGCATTGCTCAATTGCCCGAACCGCAGCGTCAGGCCGCCCTCCGCCGCCTGCGCGTCATCACCCCGGACCAGCCCCAGGTCATCCCGTTGAACCTGCTGGCCGTGCCCGATTTCACCTGGGCCGGCAACGCCATCGTCCAGATCGGGCGGCGCATCTGGGACGACTACTGGGGTCCGCGCATGCAGGCCGCCCTGCTGGGCCTGTTCCGCCTGGCGCATGTCTGGAACCAGCAGCATCCCGGCGACGGGCTGGGCCTGCTGCACGTGGTCTTCATGGCCTTCAACAAGGATTGGCGGCACAAAGCCATGTCCCTGCTGCCGCCCGGCGAACGCATGGGCGCGCTGGCCCTGGACGCCCTGCTGGGCCAGACCGGCGAGGGCGATAAATGGAGCCAGGGCTGGGTCACGGAGGTGATCAGCCCGATCCTCTCCAAGGTGATGGCGCTGGAACTCTCGCCCTGGTTGTTCTCCGCCATGCACCAGGAGCGTTTCGTAGACTTGAACCGCTGGATCGAGGAACGGGCCTGGATCGTCCTGCGCCTGCCCTCGGGCGAGATGGGCCGCGAAGGGGCGCGCCTGACCGCCTCGGTGCTGTACAACGTCTTCGACGCCGCCTATCGCAAAGCCACCCTTGAAAGGCCCATTCCCTTCTATTTTATTGTGGACGAAGCCCAGGAGATCGGCTCCGGCATGCGCCTGGAGTCGATGCTGGCGGAGGGCGCCAAGTTCGGGGCGCGCATGTTCGTGCTGGCCCAGTCGCTCTCGATGATGCGCAAGGTGGAGGGCATGGAGCCGGTCGTGCAGGCCCTGCTGGCCAACACCTCCACGCAGATGTTCTTTTCGCCCGACCCCGAGGATGCAGATCTGATCCGCGCCACCTTGAATTCCACCGTGCGCTACGGGGCCATGACCCTCGACCTGCCCTCCCTGCAATGCTGGCTGCGGGCGCGCATTGGCGGCCGCTGGCAGCCCCCGACCCTGGCCCGCATCCGTCCCCTCCCGCGCGCGGATGGCGCACGGGTGAAGGGTTTGATCGCGGAGGTGATCGCCAGCCATCCAGCGGAATACCTGCCGGCCGATGGCTGGCAGGAGAAGGCCGCCCGCATCCTGCAGAGCATGATGCCTGCGGCCCTGGCCTCCCTGTTGGATGAATTTCTGTCCGCGCGTATGACCCACCAGACGAAAAAGGTGACCCAGCCCGACTCCCAGCCGGACGAGCGGCGGTTGGGATTTTGAGGATGGATCCCCGCGATCGCTCCCTGGTGGAGGAAATGGTATCCGAGATCCTGCGGCAAACGCTCGAGCTGGAGTTGGAGCGCCGCCGATGTTTTCTCGAATGGCTGCAGGCGCATTGCAACCGCTTGAATATGGGAGGTGGCTTCGAGGCTGCCGCCCGCTGCGAGGCGGATATGCCGGCTGGTCTGAAGGACGGTTTGAACGCCTGGTTTGACTCCCTGTCTGCCGCGGGGATCCTGTGGGAGTTTCGTTTGCTGTTGAGTGAAATCTCCTGGTGGCAGTCCCTGGATGAGCGGAAGTTCTTGAAGGATGAGGTGAAATGTTCAAATTCCTGATCGGTTTTTTCGTCGGCCTGTTTGCAGGCTTTTTACTTGGGCATCTGCTTCCAATGCAGGTGCTCCTGTTCGCGGGGATGGGGCTGGTCGTCCTGGCGATGTCTTTGTTGATTCTTTTCCATCTTGGATTGCAGGATTTCCAGGAGTATTAGCCGGGCTTTGCTGGAGAATAACATGCAGTCAATCAGATCGAGACTTATCCTATTGACCCTGGTCGTCCTCGGGACGACTGCTTTTGCATCCATCCTGCCGCCATTTGCCCTGGCTCTGCCCGAGGGCCGCACCTATGACCAGGCGCACGACAGCGGTTATCTCGACTGGAGCGGGCCGGTGCAATACCTCTTTGTCTCACACCGGGACGGCTCTTCCCTGCCGCCCGAAGAGGGCGGGGCCTCTTGCGAGTACCGCTGTGACGAGTGGGTCACGTACCTGGGGCCGGGCGGGACCGTCCTGGGTTCCTTCGATCGCGACATCGCCTACTTCGAGGTGATGCTGGCCTTCACCCATGACGACATGGTTGGAACCGCCATTCTGCAGGCCTGTTCGTCCGTGAGCACAAGCGACCTGTACCTGGGGCCGGGCAGCGGCCTGCCGGGCTTTATCAGCGTGCACCTGCCGGTGCCGGCCGGTTGCCGCAGCTGGTCCCTGTCTGCCCAGGGCGGATATGTGCTCTTTCGTTCCACGGATGTGACCTACGGCGGGCCGCCGCCCAGCGTGACCCCGTCTCCCACCCGTACCTTCACGCCGACTCGCACTCCGACGATTGCGCCCTCCCGCACCCCGACGAGAACGGCGACCCTGACTGCCACCCGCACGTTCACCCCGACCCAAACGTTTACGCCAATAAACACAACTACCTTCACGCCTACTGCCACCCCGACCTACACGTTCCTCCCAACGAACACGACTACGTTCACACCTACGAGCACGGCCACCTTTACCCCGACCTATACGTTCACGCCAACGAACACAGCCACCTTCACGCCCACGCATACAACCACTCCGCTGCCCCCGCAGATCACGAGCAGGTTGGTTTGCAGCCAGTGGGGGAATGCAAGATGGTGCCGCGGGGAACTGGCTCTCGAACTGACCGCCAGCGATCCCCAGGGATTTGATGTTTTCATCAGCGGAGACTTGAAGGGCATTCCTTTTTCGTGCGGGAGTGCCTGCAGCCTTCCTTTGCCGGAGGGAGTAGGTGTTGGCAACTGTGTGGCGAGGTCTGCCAGCGGCAGGACGGCGGCAAGAGATATCGGATGGCGGCGTGACAGTACCGCGCCGCTGCTGGACATCCTTCTCCCTCCGTTGAATGGAATGGAGGGTTGGTATATCTCAGAAGTAAACGTTTCGGCGGTTGCGCAGGATGCAACCTCGGGGCTGGATACGGTTGCCATAAGCCGGGATGAAGGCGCCACCTGGGAAGCCTTGCCGCTTCTCCTGGCGGACGGGGTGTATCCCATCGCCGTTCGTGCGCGCGATGTGGCTGGAAATGAAACCCTGCAGACGGAGGTGCTCTACGTGGACACCGTACCGCCTGTGACCCATTTTAGTTCTCCTGGCGATGGGGAAGTGCTGCGGGGACGGGTTGTGCTGGCTGGGACATCGCAGGATGAAACCTCCGGGGTATCGGCTACGGAACTATCCTTCGATGCGGGCCTGACCTGGCAGGCGGCCTCCGATGGGGAGCGGGAAGCCTGGTCCCGCCCCTGGGATACAAGTACGCTCCCGAACGGCCTGACAGTTACATTAACTTGCTTTGGTACGGCTCCCGACACTACGACCCCGAACTCGGACGTTTCATTCAACCAGATTCTATTGTACCAGTGGTATCACAGGGTGTGCAAGCCTTCGATCGTTACGGCTACACCAACAAT
>JACRBN010000007.1 GCA_016213105.1 Chloroflexota bacterium | reverse complement strand
CCTTTGGTTGGTTGGGTCGCTATCGCCGATTGGCTCGCGATTATGAACATACAACCTTATCCAGTGAAACCATGACCTATATTGCCAGCGTTCGCCGTATGCTCAAGCTGGTGGCTACCTGACTTTTCATACACTCTCTTACGGGGATCTGATCGCCTATCAAAAAACTTATACAAACGGCGGGGAAAGAAAAAATTCATTGCACATAATTCTCTCGGATGGAAGTTGCGATGTTGAAATTCCAAATGTGGATCATGCGTTGTCACCCACATGGTCGCCCGACGGAAGAAAAATTGCGTTCATCGGCGAGGATGGTATTTACGTTTTAGATACCGATATTGTGTTTGGAAGAGACATTTATCAAGAACTTTGTCCGTAAGCGAGACCATGACACTGTCCGCGCAGCGTCCCTGTGGGGAAACCGCCTGCGTTCATTCTGGTCGCCAACGGCCTCGACCTGCTCGGCCTGGCTTATCACCAGGTGCGCTGGTAAAAACGGAAATCACCCGAACGTGGGGCGGATTGGCAATCCGCCCGACCACGGTTTGGTGGGGTGACACCCATTAATCAAACAGATGGAATAAACTTCAAATCCAAATTCCACGAGCTACTTTCGGCGTTCCATTCGGCTTCCCAGGCGCCTGCGGGCGGGAGGGGATTGGAATGGTCGAACTTGCGCTTGAAGGCGGACAACTTTTCACTCTCCAGGCCCAGTTCGTGGAGCAGGACGGCGACAGGTCCGCCGTGGGTGACCAGGCCGATCGGTCCGATCTGTTCGCTCTCGGCTCGGGCCTCGTCCAGCACCGACAACATGCGCTGGCTGACCTGTTCGGCCGCTTCCACTTCGCCATGCCATTCGGCCAGGCGCGTTTCCACCAGGCAGGGGATGTCATTGACACCCGCGGCGATCTGCGCGGTTTTGGATGTGCGCTCGAAGGGACTGTGATACAACTTGACGACGCCCTGGTCTTTCAGGAAGTTGCCCAACGCCTGGGCTTCCTTCTCGCCCTTGGGGGTCAGCGGCGGCCCGGGCGGAGTCATGTAGGGGATGTCGATGCGATTCCAATCGGGGGTGGCGTGGCGGATGAAGTACAGCTTCAAGGGATTGCGGGGCGGCATTAGAAATCAAGCTCCATTCCATCGTACCCAATTTCCGCGGCGGGGAAGAGGGGACGGGCGGATTCAAAGTCAGCGGAATAATCCAGCGGTTCGATCGGGCTGGAGTGGATCAACACCAGGCGTTTAACTTGTGCGCTTGCTGCGATCTGCAGCACAGCCGAGAGGTGGCTGTGACCGATGTGGTCTGTCAGGTCAGACAGATGATCGGGGCCGTTGCAATCGTGCAGGAGCAGGTCGACGCCTTTGATCTTTTCGATGTAGGCGGAGTCGGGGCGGGCGACGACATCGGTGATGTAAGCCAGGGAATGTCCAGGCCAGTCGAGACGGAAGCCGATAGTGCCGCCGTCCATCAGGAAGTGGGTCAGCATCCCGCCGCCTGGCAGAGGTTCCTGCGCCTGCAAAGGATGCCACTGATAAGGCAGATAGGCATAGATCGGCTTGACGAAGGCCAGCGTGTTTTCGTCCGCGTGGATGCGGGTGCGAGGCAGGGCCTCGTTGGCGCGATGCACGAAATCCGCGATGTTGTCCGCGCCGAGTGTCTCGCCGCGGCGCAGCCAATCCGCTTTGAGGTAGGAGGCGAAGAGGTAGGTCAGGCCGCTGGTATGGTCGCCGTGGGCGTGGCTGAGGAAGATGTCCAACTCGGGGCGTTGAAGATATTTCGGCAGGTGAAACGAGCCGCTGCCCGCGTCCAGCATCACACCGACCTCGGGCAGAAAATAGCAGGCGGTTTGGGCCGAGTCGGTGGGGAGAAATCCGCCGGTGCCGAGAAGAATGAGTTTCATGTCAACCTCACGTTTCAGTATTGTCTTTCGTGCAGGAACCCGCCTTTGCGCAGTCATTTTACAAGAGAAGCCCATGCGCGTCAAAGGGCGATCAATGCCTGCCCGGGCATCACCCAAAAGGGGGATGCTGGCCGCGTTATAAATACAGTACAAAACTAATGCAGGCTATTTAAATGTTGTAGACTGAATATGAAGGAACAGGATTACCATGGAAATCAAATATTACCTTACCCTTCTTCGCCGCTGGGCCTGGCTGTTGGCGCTGGGTCTGGTATTGGGCGCGCTGGGTGGATATTTGGGGAGTGTCTACCAGACGCCGATCTACCAGGCCTCCACGCGCCTGTTGGTGCTGCGCGCCTCCCAGCAGGACAAGAGCGCGGATACCTATCTCAGCGACCAGCAACTGGTGCAGACTTATATTCAGTTGATGTCTACACGGCCCGTGCTGGATGGCGCGTCGAGCCGACTTGGGTACAAGGTCAACTCGTCACAATTAACGGTAACGCAAATCCGCGACATGCAGGCCATCCTGGTGACGGTCGAGGACGCGGATCCGCAGCACACGGCGGATATCGCCAATACCCTGGTGAACGTGCTGATCGAGCAAAATGAAACCATCCAGACCGGGCGCTACCTGCTGACGGAGCAGAACATTCAGTCGCAGATCGACCAGGTGAAGGCCCAAATCTCGGACCTGAATGCGGAGATCGAAAACGTCTCGACGGAAACGGTGATCGAACAGCAGAAGCAGGTGGAGGGTCAGATCGCGAGCATGCAGGCGGAGGCTGGACAACTGCAAGGCGAGATCCAGCAGCTCACGCCCGCCAGAACCTATGACCAGCAGGTGCTGCTGGCCGAAAAGCAGGCGCGCCTCGACCAGGTGCAGACGGTGCTGACCCTGTCCCAGCAGATTTACACGGACCTGGTCGTGCTCGGAAAGCCCGCCGACGCCGCCTCGGATGGCGCCACCCGTCTCTCGCAGTTGCAGACCACCATGCAGTTGTACCAGGAAATCTACATCAACCTGCTCGACAACCTCGAAACCATCCGCCTGGCGCGTTTGCAGAACACCCCCAATGTGGTGCAGATCGAGGCCGCCTCGGCGCCGACCCAACCCGTGCGTCCCATTCCCTTGAAAACGACGGGACTGGCGGCCGTGGTGGGATTGTTCCTGGCGGGCGGCATCGCCTTCCTGATCGAATACCTGGATGACACCCTGCGCACGCCCGAGGATGTGGAGCGCGTCCTGGCCCTGCCGATCATGGGTTACATCGGCGACATCCGCGCGGCGCGCGAAGCCGTGGATGGGCACGTGATGAAGCATCCGCGCTCGCCCGTCTCGGAGGCGTTCCGCTCACTGCGTACGAACCTCGAGTTCGCGAAGGTGGACCGCCCGCTGAACAAAATCCTGGTGGCCAGTTCGGGCCCGGGCGAAGGCAAAACCACCGTCGCCACCAATTTGGCGGCCAGCATGGCGCAGAGTGGCAGGCGCGTGCTGTTGATCGATGCGGATTTACGGCGCCCGCGCATCCACACGATCTTTGGGATTCCCAACCGCCTGGGATTGAGTTCCCTGTTCCGCGGGAATCCGGGCGTCCGTTCTGCGATGCAGTCCGTGGAGGGGATGCCCAATCTCTTCGTGATCCCCAGCGGAAAACTGCCGCCCAATCCGACCGAGTTGCTGGCCTCGACGCGCATGGACCACATCCTGGAGGAAGCCAGCCGGGAAGTGGACGTGATCGTGGTGGACAGCCCGCCCTCGCTGGTGGCCGATTACCAGGTGCTCGCCACGAAAATGGACGGCGTGATTCTGGTGATCCGACCGGGGGCCACCCGCGTCGATGCAGCCGCCGCGATGCTGGAACATTTGGGGCGGGTCAACGCGCGTATCCTGGGCGTGGTGTTGAATAGGATCCAAAGTCACAATTTCTATTATCCGTACAAACGGGGCGGATATTATTACCAAAAGGATGATAAAGCCCTGTCCGCCCTGTCAGTGGAGCCTGCCGAAGTCAAGCCGTCCCGCACAAAACGGAAATCCCCGCCTGTCGATCTGCCCACGCCTCTCGCACAGGAATCAATCAGCCCCGAACCTGTGATGGAGGTGATCCCTGTGGAGGCTGAAGCGCCCCGCGTGGAAGTCCCCGCGATTCAGGCTGTCGGCACCCGCCCGAGGCCGAAGTTGAAACCGCGCGCCCGCCCGCTGCCTGCGCCGATCCCGGCCTCCGAACCGGTAGAGCCTGCGTATTTTGCAGAGCAGAGAGTCCCAACCGTGACCGAGGCGACCGAGTACGTGATCGGCAATTTTGGGTTGGAGTGCTGGGTCGTCGAGCAGGAAGCCGTACCCCTGGAAAACCTGCAACGCGAACAGGGGCTGACCCTGGGCGCGCGCAGACGACGGTAGTTGTTCCAATGGAGCATACGAAAAACAGCCGCGATCGCGGCTGTTTTTCGTATGCGGGTGTTCCTTTAGTTTTGTGCGAACGTATCGATCACCAGCTTGAAGTTCCCGCCCACGGGATACAGGATCGGGCAGGTGCAGCCGCGCTTCTTGTATTCCTCGACCTTGGCGCGGGCCTCGTCGGGCGTGCCCGAGGCGGTGATGCGGTACACCAACTCGTCGGGGACGAGATGCTTGACCTTGTTGATCTGTTCCTTGCTGGCAGGCCAGCCGAGCGTGGATTGGATCTCCTGCACCACTTCGTCTGAAACGCCCGAGGCCTTGGCGATGTGCGGCTGTTGGGCCAGGTACTGACACAACAGGCCCTTGGTGTGATCGATGGCCCGATCGTGATCCTCATCCACCGAGCAGACGATCAACTGCGGGCGGTCGATGTCGGCCAGGCTGCGGCCCGCCTTGACGGCGCCCTTTTCCAGCAACTCCAGGGCGCGGTCGTTGTATTCGGGGGGAACGCAGTAATTCATGACGCAGCCGTCCGCGATCTCGCCGGTCATCTCCATCATCAGGTCGCCCGTGGCGCCGATCATGATCGGGATGTTGCGCGGCTCGCGGCGGCCATGCACCACGTCCAGTTCGATCTCGTTGACATTGTGGAACTCGCCGTGGAAGGTGACCCGCTCCATGTTCAGCAGGCGGCGCATGACATTCACCGTTTCGCGCATGGCCAGCAGGGCCTTTTTGCGGTCGATGCCTACATTTCTGGCCAGCGGATCCCACCAGGCGCCGATGCCGCAGATGACCCGATTCGGGGCCAAATCATCCAGGGTCAGGAAGGTGGCGGCCAGCAGGCCAATGTTGCGAGTCCAGTTGTTAATGACACCCGAGCCGACCTTGATCCGCTCCGTGACGGCGGCGTAGGCGGCCATCGGGACGATGGCGTCGCGCACCAGGCGCGATTCCGCCTGCCAGACGGCTTCGAAGCCGTGCTCCTCGGCATAGCGGACGTAATCCAGCCCGTCGCGCAGATCGTGCGAATCCTGCAAATAAAGTGCTACTCTTTCCACGAAAAATCCTCCATCGATGAGTTTTTGATTGGCGTTTATCTATTCGAATGATGAAAGTGAACCATTGTGAAGTATTTGAAGTCATTATACCTGTGTCCCCCTAAAAGTGGACCGAAATTGTCTGGATGAATCAGAAGGAATATTATCCAATTTGTTTGTGAACATTATCACTTTTTGCGCACGGCGGTCTGGCCTATACTGAAACCAGATTGCGGTGGACTCCACCCTGATTCCGTACATGGAGAAGTCGACGATGACCAAAACAATCAAAGCCAAGGAATTGCCCGAATGTGACCTGCGGGATTGCCGCGTTTCGGACGTGGGCGTCGATCAGTTCGCCGAATGCCTGATGGAAGGTCCCAATGCCTGCCAGCATGCGCTGCCCTTTGGATATTGTTTCCTGTGCAAACATCCGCAAGTGAACGCCATGCTCGAAAAGTCCCGTGCGGCCGGGCAGTCGGCTGCTGCGCTGGTTTGAGGCTCGCGCAGGCTGGCAGCCTGTGAAATGTACGGCCGCTTCGGCGGCGTGGTGTGTTAAAAAAACTGTCCCCGTTCGGGGACAGTTTTTCGTTCGACAGGGGCGATTACATCGCCTGCAATCGCTTCCACATTTGCGGCGCGAGTTCGCGCGAGCGGGCGGCGAGGCGTTCCTCGTCCATGGTGAGGATTTGCTTGTTCTTCATTAAAATCTGGCCGCGGCAGACGGTGGTGTCCACGGTCGCGTCGACCATGCCAAAGATGAGGTGGCCGAGGAAGTTGTTCTCGTCCATCGGGGTGGGCGGGATGTAGTCGAGGATGGCCATATCGGCGGGGCGGCCTTCGGCCAGTTCGCCGACGCGGATGCCGAACTGGCGCTCCACGATGTCGGCGTTGTTTTGCAGGAGCAACTGCGGCGCTTCCATGAAGGCCACGCGCGGATCGCGGTTGTCGAGGCGGTGCAGCAGGTAGGCGCAGCGCATCTGGGTGAGCATGTCCGAGTTCATGCCGTCCGTGCCGAGGCCGGCCAGGATGCCCTTGCCCAGCAGTTTCAGCACTTTGGTGACGCCGACCGCGTTGTTCATGTTCGATTCGGGGTTATGGACCACGATCGTGTTCGTGGACGCGATGGTGTCCATCTCGGCCTCGTCGATGTGGACGCAATGCACGAAGATGGACTTTTCACCGGTCATGCCCAGTTTGTGCAGGCGTTCCACGGTGGGGATGCCATATTTATCGAGCGAATCCTGCCTGTCCGCGGCATCTTCCGCTACGTGAATATGGCATCCCACCCCCGCGTCTTTCGCAATTCCAACGCATTTCTCGACCGTATCATCGGCCACGGTGAACGAGGCGTGCAGGCCCATCATGGCCGTAATCTGCCCGTTGCCTTTGCCGAATTTTTTGATGAAGCGTTCGTTTTCACGGATGCCTTCCCCGTGTTCGTTGCGATCCGAGACTTCGTAGCACAGCGAGGCGCGCACGCCCGCCTGCCGCACCGCGGACTCGATCACGTCGAGCGAGCCGTCGCTGGCCGAGGGGGAGGCGTGATGGTCGATGATGGTGGTTGTGCCGTTGCGGATGCTTTCGATCAGCGGGATTTGCGCCGAGAGCAAAATGTCGTCGCCGATGATAGCGCGGTCGACCTTCCACCACAGGCGTTCGAGCACTTCCACGAAGTTGGAGGCGGGTTCGCCGGGGATAAACATGCCGCGCGCAAAGGTGGAATAAAAGTGATGATGCGCGCAGATGAAGCCGGGCAGGACGACCTTGTTCGTGCAGTCCACCGAGTCGGCATGGGGATATTTCTGCTTCATCTCCGCCGCGCCGCCGATGGCGACGATATTCTCGCCGTCGGTGACGACCGACCCGTTCCAGAGGACGCGGTTGTGCTTGCCGAGGGTGACGACAATGCCGTTCTCAAATCTGGTTGTCATAGTCATGTCCTTTGGTTGTTTTTTGTCATGTCGTTGCGAGGGCTGGGGTTTCGGTACGCCGCAAAGAACGCGGCTACTCAACCACCAGCCCTTGTGTCGACGGGTGAATTTAGTTCTCCACCAGCACGGCCAGTTCTTCGGGCGTGCGGTCGCGCATGGTGATCGCTCCGGTGTAGCACTTCTTGGCGCAAATCGAGCATCCGATGCACAAGCACGGGTCGCTGTGCGGGAGGAGGTGTTCGTCAAGTTCGATGGCCAGGTACGGACAGCGCGCGCAGTTGCCGCACGAGGTGCATAGGTCGTGATTGAAGTGCGAGATCTTCTTGACTGGGGTGAGGGACATGAAGTCGGTGATGGGATGCGGGCGGGCGATGCCGATCAGTTCCTGCATCGACTTGATCCCGCGTTCCTGCATCAGGAAGGCCGTGCCCGACTCGAGGTCGTCCACGATGCCCACGCCGTACTTCATGGCGATGGTGCAGAATTGTACGGTCTTGACGCCCAGGGCCAGGAAGTCCATGGCGGCCTTGTAGTTCATCGGCCCACCGTTGCCCGAGATCTCGATGCCTTCGGGGACCGCATTGGCCAGGGTCAGGTACGAGATAGGGGTCACGCCTTCGCCGCTCATGCCGACGATGACACCTTCCTCCCAGCGGCGGTTGGCGGCGGGGCGGAAGCCCAGGGTGGGGAAGGAGTTCGCCAGGGTGATGCCCGCCTTCTTGTGCGGGTACTTGTCGAGCACCTGGCGGATGGCGCGCAGGATCGGGATGATCGAGGTGACGGCCGCGGTCAGCTTGAACAGCTTGGGCACGTTCGGGTCGCCGACTTCCATGACCCAGTCGATGATTTTGGCGGTCAGGGCCGCGTTTTGGGAGACGATGTCGCCCTCGGTGCCGTCACCGCCCTGCGGGCAGGACAGCGAATACTCGATGGCCATCGCGCCTGCGGCTTCGAGCTTTTTGGTATTGGACTGCCAGCCGGTCTGGTCGCAATCTTCCTGGCCGGTGACCGGGCCGCCGGTCGAGCCGACCGTCAGTCGGTCAGGCCATTGCTTGACCAACTGCTCGATCTCGCGGCATACGCGGTCGAGTGAATGCCCGGAGACGTTGTCCGAGTTGGCGTAGGTCAGCGGGCTGAAGGTGAACATGTATTCCGAGGGGATGTGGATCGGGACATTGTCGAAGGCGGTCTTGAGGATGCCGCCCGCCCAACCCGCCTTGTAAGCCTTTTCCATTTGCTCCAGGCCGTCGGTCACAGGCGAGGCGGAGAGCAGGTACGGAGAGCGGATGGCGCGCCCGAAGAAATCCGCTTCGAGCGAGACGGGGCGCAGGTTGTAGCCAGGCATGGCGAAATAGGATTTGGTGGCCTTCTTGATAACGGGCTTTTCCTGCCCTTTGAGCCAGGCGTCGATCTCGAGCGCGGCATTCTTGCCCGAAGCGGCCGCCTCGACGACGGTCTTCGGCCCGGTCATCATATCGCCCGCGAGGAAGACGCCAGGCACCCCTTCGCGCGGCAGGGTCGAGCGCATGCCGATGGCGATGATCACGGTGTCGATGTCGCTGCGGACGCCTGCGGCGCCTTCGAGGTCGCGGATGTTGGCGGGGCTGAAGGGCTGGCCTTCGGGCAGCTGAACCTTCATCGTTTCGATGCCCGCGATGCCTTTTTGGCCCTTCTGGATGCGGGTCAGGCGGACGCGCCCGTTGACCTCGATGTCGAAGTCAAGCAGTTCCTGGCGCTCGCGCCCGGTCAGCGGCATCTCGGAGAGTTTTTCGAGCATGAAGATTTCGACGCGCTTCGCGCCGCGTTCCCTGGCGGTGAAGGCGCAGTCGGCAGCCGTGGCGCCGCCGCCGACGACGGCCACCGTGCCCTCGAAGTTGTACGCGCCCGGGTTGCCGAGCACGTCCACCATCTTGATAGCCAGGTTTTCATTTTCGATGCCAAGTTCGATGGGTTTCCACAAGCCGACCGTGACGCAGACCGCATCGAAGCCCTGCTTGAGCAGATCCTGCGGATTTTCGATTTTGACGCCGGTCTTGGCCGAGATTTTGCCCAGCGACAGCACGAAGTCAACGTCCGTGTCGACTACTTTCTTGTCCAGGCGGTGGTCGGGGATCAGGTTCATCATGCCGCCCAGTTTTTCGCGGGCCTCGAAGATCTCAACCTCATAGCCCAACTGTCCGAGTGCGGCAGCCGCACCCAGACCCGCGGGACCACCGCCGATAACCGCCACTTTCTTTCCATTCCATGCGGGTTTCGAAAACTCAGGAATTCCACCCAATTCTTTGGCCATCTGGACGATGGTGGCTTGCACGGCGGGGATATTGATCGAGCCGTCGAATTTCTTGCGGGAACAGGCCGCCATACACAGCGTATCCGGGCAAACCAGGCCGCAGACCCCGCCCAGCGGATTGGCGTGCATGATCTCGCCCGCGGCGCGCTTGATATCGGACGGATTGTCCATGCGCGCCGCCATGATGAAGTCGAATGGGGAACAATTGGCAGGACAGGCCTCCTTGCAGGGCTTTTCTTCGCAATACTCGCACCTGAGCAATTCGGTCTCGAGCTGCTTTTTCGTCATAAAAAGCGAGCAGCCATTTGCCTTATTTTCCATGGAGCACCTCATGATTCGTAAGTTGTATGACAAACTTTTGAATCATTATAGCACCCCCAAATCCCTAGAGATAATGACGAATGAAACCTCAAAACAAGGAATCTGTCATCGAATTATGAGACGTTTGAACTTTTCCAGCAGGGCCAGGTCTTCGGGGATATCGAGATCAAGCCCCAGGGAGGGCAGGTCGACCACCTCCAGGCGCGCACCAGCCTTGTAGGCTCGGTCGCAATGCCGTTGGAAGGAGTCCTCGCCGAAGTCGTATTCGATCAATCCCGCGGGCGACATCAGGAGGGCGTTGGTGCCCTTGCCGTGACGGTCGGGGGCGATGACCACCACGGGCGGCTGGCTGGCTTTTTCGAGCAGGGCCAGCACATCGTCACGGGTGAGCAGGGGCAGGTCGGCGGGGAGCACCAGCACACCGCGGGTCGCGTAAACCTTGGCGACGATGGTCGCGCGCTGCAGGGCCGTGTTGAGGTGCGGCTGGCCGTCCTCCCGCACCGTGCGCGCCCCGTGGTTGCGGGCAATGGTCAGGGCGTGCGGGTCGCGGCTCACGACCAGCACCTGTTCCAATTCCTTGATGTCCTTTAGGGTACTGAGGGTATGTTCGAGCAAATCCTGGTTGAGCTGTTCCCGCTCGTCTTCCGATAAAGTTCCAGCCAGACGCGATTTTCCGCGCCGCAAAGGTTTAACAGGGATGATGGCCCAAAGTGTCATGACAGGTTCCTTATAAAGTGTAGCACGGCTTGCGCAAGAGTGGCGCGATCTGTAAGGTCCTTCATAAGTGTATTCGTCACCAGGGTCGGAATGGGTATTTTTTCCTGCAATTCCGCGTCCACGGTATCCAGCACGAAGCCGCGTAACAAGTTCTGATAGTGGCGGGCCACCGCCAGGGCGGACGGCTCGATGCCCAACTCGGCGTACATCTTCGCGGCGGGGCCCTTGACGGTCTGTCCGCCGATGATGGGCGAGACAGCGACGATGGGCGGGGGATGTGGGACGGTGGATTGCAGTTGGATGACTTGCAGGATCGGGTCGATGCTGACCCACGGGTTGGAAGGGCAGAGGATGATCGCATCCGCTGCCTGGAGCGCCTCGACCACGCCCGGGGCTGGCTCCGCTGTTTCGATGCCCTCGAAGCGAAAGCCCCTGACCTTTGGCTCGCAGCGGCGATGGACAAAATACTCCTGGAAGGGCAGGTCGCCCTCATCCGTGCTGACGATGGTACGCACGGCCCCGTCGCTCATCGGCAGGACAGTCGGCCCCACGCCCCAGGCCTGGCAGAAATCGCGGGTGATCTGGGAGAGGGACTGGCCCAGCTTGAGCCTGCGCGTGCGTTCGAGATGGATGCCCAGATCGCGGTCCCCGAGATTAAACCAGTTGGGGCCGCCCAGCTTTTTGACATTGGCGATGGCGTTCCAGCTTTCGTCCGCACGCCCCCAGCCCGTCTCGAAGTTGGCCAGGCCAGCCAGGGTATAACAAACGGTATCGAGGTCGGGGGAAATGGATAAGCCAAGATGCTCGAAATCATCGCCTGTGTTGACGATGACGGTCAGGTCTTCGGGGGGCAGGATTTGGGCGAGGCCGTGGGCGAGTTTCGCGCCGCCGACGCCGCCGGCAAGGGCGACAATTTTCATCGGTAGACTGTCAAAGCCTCCAATGGTTTCAAGGTTTTTTCCTTCGGTTCTTCATCAGGATGGCCGATGACCACCATGCCTTGCGGTTCCCATGTGTCAGGCAGGTCGAGGGCAAGGCGCGTTTCCGTCTGCGCGTACAGCGGCCAGCAGATCCAGTTTGCGCCGAGGCCTGCGGCGTGGGCGGCCAGCAGGAGCTGCAAGCTCGCCAGCGCCACGGACTGGGCGCCCATGACGGCCTCCTCGGGCGTGTCGACACGCACGTCGGTCACATCGCGGCTAAGGAGGATCAGGGCGGGGGCTTCGTCGATGCGGCACAGGGAGCGCGAAACGCGCGTCTCGATCTCGTCGGCGGGGGCGCCTTCGGCTCGCATGTCGGCGCGCATTTTGGCGGTGAGGGCCGCGCCGAGTCGCTGACGGGCGGTTGGCGTTGCCACGACGGCAAACCTCCACGGCTGGCGGTTGTGGGCGGAGGGGGCAAAGGTCGCAGTGGCGAGCAGGTCCTGGATCACGGAGTCAGGCACAGGCTCCGCTTTGAAGCGGCGGATGGAGCGGCGAGCCCGCAAAAAGTCGCGCATCCTAGTGTTCGTCGAAATGGGTGGGTTTGATCTTGAAGATGATGCGCTTTTGCCCCGCCTGGTAGGCCCAGGGACTGCCCTTGTATTTCAAGGAAAGCGCATTGATGTGTTCATCCGCCCCCACGGTGGTGTACTCTTCCACCAGGCCGCGCAGGCCGAGGTAGCGATAGGGCGTGCCCGGGTCCTGGATCACCATGGCCACCTGCGGGCGGGCCTTCATGTTGCGATCCTTGAGGCGGCCTTCATTGGTATTAACGAGAATGTATTCGCCGTCGGTGTTGAACCAGACGGGGGTAACCTGTGGCGTGCCGTCCCTGTTGGTGGTGGCGAGAAACAGATAGGCGCGCGTATCGTCTTTGAACAGGTCAAGATAGGCTTCGGGGAAGGTCATGGATTGTCTCCAGCGGATTTTTGATGAAGAGGTAAACCATACCGTCGTCGTGAAAGTCCGAGATGGTGCGAACGTCCTCCTCGGAACAGCCGAGCAGCAGTTTTATCTCTGCGTCACGTTTGAGTGTATCAAAGGTGCATAAGATTCCCGTTAGTGTACGGGTACCCAGGGAACCGATCCACACGTCGATGCCGCCGCCGTCGGAGGCGAAGGTGCCTTCGAGATAGCCGTAATCGAGGGGATAGATGAGTTTGGGCCAGTTGGGGTGCGGCCTGCCCTGCGGGCGGTCGATGACGATGGGGGTCGAGGCAGCCAGTTGGGCCATTTCCCGCCAAAAGTAGGAGTTGGGTTTCATGTGTTCTTTGCTTGATCTCAGGATGTCCGTTTCGACAGGCCTTCCGAAGTGAGTACTTTCAAAAAGGCCTGGACAACATGCGGGTCGAACTGGCTGCCTGATCCGTGAAGCAATTCTTCGACGGCTTCGGCGGGCGTCCGTGCGGGTTTATACACGCGTTTATCGATGATGGCGGTATAGGCATCCACCACGGCAATGATGCGCGCTGACAGCGGAATGGCTTCAGCGCGCAAGCCATCGGGATAGCCTGTCCCATCGAAGCGCTCCTGGTGGGTGCGGATGATCTCGGCAATATCGCTCAGGTTGTTGACCACGTTGATGATCTTTGCGCCGATCTCCGGATGGCGCATCATCACTTTGCGCTCATCGGCGCTCAACGGCCCTGGTTTGTTGAGGATGCTGTCTGGAATGCCAATTTTGCCGATGTCGTGCAAACTGGCGGCCAGCCGTACGCGCTCGAGTTGGCTTTCTTCGTATCCAAGCATTCTGGCAGTCTCGACGGCCAGCCCGGCGATGCGGTTGCTGTGGTCGCTGGTGTAATAATCGCGAACCTCGATCACGTTGGCCAGGGCAGTGACAATGTTGTTATAGGTCAACTCCATATCGTTGAGGGCCTGGGTCAATTGGCGGGTTTTGGCTTCCACCTCGCGCGTGAGGGCCAGACTCCACTTGCCCAGAATTTCGGCAGCCTCGCCGCTGGCCAGGGTGGTAAGCGAGATCAGAATCAACCCCACGATAAAGTTGGCGGTCAGGATGCGCCCTTCCTGCGAGAAATTGTAGATGGGTGCGAAGGTCGAATTTCTGGCGGGGAGCAGATTAGTCACTTCCAGGAGGGCCACCAGTGCAAACAACACCGAGCAGATGACTGCCATAATGCGCGCGGCATTCCGATTCTGAAAAACCAGTGCCGTGGTCAGGATGAGGATGAGGAAAATGCCCAGGCTGAGGGTGACGAATCCGCCCCCCAGGTGCATGCCCATTGCGCCGATGAAGGCTCCCGCCACCAGACTGACCCAGGTGGAAACGCGCGGCCGTCCCAACATGACCATCCTGCGCTGCCACAGCAGGATGCCAATATCGACCGCAGTGATGGTAATGGAAATGATTGAGGCCTGCGTCGGTCTGAACAATTGGATAAGGGACAGCGCAATCAGGATGGTCGTGCTGCCCACCAGGCGAATGCGTTGATAGGCCAGCGCCCGCTCTGCCAGGGAGTGGCTTGCCCAAGTGACAAGGAATGCCGATTGCGCTTTTTTCATGTGTCTTGGCGGGTATTATACCCAGCGCGGTCACAAATTGCGCTTTTTTAGGAGAACCGCAATTTGTGACTGTGGGAATTATATACTTTCCCCCGCCAAACTTATCGAAACATATCCTGATCTTTGGGGCGGATCAACTCCCTGAGCGATCCGTCCCTCAACGGGTAAGGGAATCCGCGCACATGGACGGCGGGCGTGCCTTCGGCGGCCTGACCCATGACGAGGGAGGCCGCTGCGGCGAGTTCATCCGCCGCGCCGACCTGGGTGACGCGCAGGGTATAGCCGAACAGGTCGGGTTGTCCGCGCAGGTCGATCAGGCCGGGCAGGCCCGCCAGACCGATGGCGACGCCCACGGTGCCGTTACGCCAGGCGCGTCCGTGCGAGTCGATGATCATGACGCCGAGCTCCAGGCCGGTCTTCGCCTTGAGCTCCCCGCGGATTTGAGCGGCGGAACGGTCGGGGTCCGCAGGCAGGAGCAGGACGTATTCCGCGGCCGCGTCGCCGGTGCCCGCCACGTTGGAATGGTCGATGCCCGCGTTGGCGCACACGAAGCCCAGCTTGTGCTCGACGATGATCGCGCCGACGCGCACGCGCAGCACTTCGCTGCTCTCCTGCAACATCAACTCCACCACGCGCGGATCCTTTTCCGCATGGGCGGCCAGTTCCACCGCGCGCGGACTGGGAGCGACACCCGCCAGGTTGACCATGCGTCCCTCGGCTTTGCTGACGATCTTTTGGGCGAGGACGAGAACGTCGCCGTCGGCCAATTGCAGGCTCGAGGCCGTGAGGGCGGCCATAAGAATATCCGCCAGGTTGTCACCGTGGCGGATGAGGGGAATATTCGAGAGGGAAGTCAGAGTCAGGGACATGGCTTACGATACCAGGCGCACAGTGGTCAGGATTTTTTTGCTCCGGTGATCTTGAGGCCCGCGTGCGTGCTGCCGTACTTTTTATTGATGTTGATCAGCACACTCGTCAGACCCTCGACGACGACAGAATTTTCGATGGGACCCGCGTCCCAGCCTGTCAGCCCGGCCGCCTCGACCAGTTTGATCGCCTCGGCGCGCACTTCAGGCGTGGTGCCTGTGACAAGCACGTCACATTCCACTTCACCGCCTTCGAGCAAATGTTCGTGGGAGATGTTCTGGAAGGCCGCCGCCACCTGCGCGCCTTCCCCGAGAATGTCCCTGGCTTCCTGCGCAGCCGACCCGGCCGGCGGCATCTGCACGCGGGTCACTCTGGGGGGCACAAGGGGAACTGTCACGTCGATCAGGATTTTGCCCTGCATGACGGCTTTGACCGTTTCGAGCGTGTCGCGATGGGCCGCGTAGGGCACGGTCAGCACGACAATGTCCGCTTTCTGCGCGGCGGTGGAATTGTCCATGCCTTCCACGAGCGCGTTGTTGCCCAGCATGGCCGTCACATCGGCGGCGGCGTTGACCGCTTTCTCCGCTGTGCGCGACCCGATCAGGACGTGATAACCCGCCCTGGCCCAGCGATAGGCCAGGCCCTTGCCTTCCTTGCCCGTCCCGCCCAGCACTGCAATGGTCAGGAGAATTTGGGAATTGGTCATGTATACCTCGTCTCGGAGTTGGAATGATAACCTGCAAATCGGAGTTGGTTCGAAACAATTTTATGAATAAGAGCGCCCTGGATTTCGGAGGGCGGGCCTATCTTCCCCATTTCATCCCAGTCCGAATTGGGATGGGTGGGGCAGTTTGACACCCGCAGCGGCCATTTCCATCAGAACGTGATAGACCCCTTCGCGCAATTCTGGATCGTCCCTGTACATGGCGTGATACAACTGCGTGACGACCCCCTCGGAGGGAGTTCTCCTGAGGTATGGCAGGCTGGCCAGGCGGGCGTCGTCATCTTCGCTTTTGAGCGCACTGAGCAGAATCTCCGTGGCGGGTGCGCCTGGCGAAATGCCCATCCCCTGCTTGCCGGCGTATTCGATCAGCCAGGGCGTCTCCGCGGGCGCGGTCAACGGGCGCGGCACGCGCGGATTGAGCCTGGTCTTGTAGTCGAGAACCTCGGCGGCCGAATTTCGCACCACCCATTGGGCATCCTCGATGCGCATGGTCTTGAGCAGTTCCACCGCCCAGGGCTCGTCCACGCGGGCCAGGCCGTAGACGACGGCGCGGCGCAGCAGGATGTCCTCCAGGGTGGCGCCCTCCTTGAGCATGGCATACCCCTCGCCCGGGTCGTTGGCCAGGGCTTCGGCGCTGGCCTGCCGCAGGGTTTCGTCCCCGCCGATCAGGGCATTGGCAACGAGTTCGAGAGAATCGGCAGTGCCGATGGACACCAGGGCCAGACAAGTCGCCTTGCGTACGGAGGGAATGGGCGATTTGAGCGTCAATTCCAAGGAGTGGACGGCCTTTGGGTCCCTCAATGCGCCGCTGCCGAGTGCGCACAGTTGCACCAGGTCGGATGAGGAGGAGGTCATAAACTGGCGGAAGAGCGCCAACGCGCCAGGGTCATTGCTTAGCACGAAGGCAGCCACAACCTGTCCGCGCAAGGCCAGGGGTAATCCGTCGGTTTGCAGCAGGCCGACCAATGCGCCCATCAATTGTCCGCGCCAGGCGGCATCCCGCGGGGCGTCCTTGAGCCAGCGCGCCGCCATCAACAAGGGACGATGCATGGGCAGGCGCGACCAGCCGATCAGGTTGTTGACGATTTGACTTACGTCGCCGTGGGCGGCCAGGTAGTGCAGGGAGGTGGTCTTGCCGATCCAGTCGGGCTGGTTGAGGATCGTGTCGCTGGCGCCTTTCGTGTCGCTGAGGGCGCGCCCAGCCAGGAAGGCTTCGAAGATGGGATGGGCGAACCTCATGCGGTTGTTGATGTGCTGGGACAGCAGGCCGCTGGCTGTCATCTTGCTGAGCAGGCCAAAGGTCGGCGCGGCAGGCTGGGCGGCTTTTGGAGATTTATCCTTCTTGCCCTTCTCCGCTGCACCTTCTTCTTCGGAAGGCGCCTGTTCGGCCTCCGGATGCTCCAGAATGCCATCCAGCCGACTTTCCTCCGGCGCCTCGAAGTGGCTGACCCACTGGCGCGCCTTGTGCGGATCGAAGACCGGCTGGGCGTTGAGCACCACCTGCATGGCCAGGGTTTCCAGGGCGGCGGGCGGCGTATTGGCCGGGGCCAGGCGGCGGATGTGGCCGTTAATCGCATCCAGCACCTTCGGGCCGCGCAGGTCACCTGCATACGATCCCCAGACTTTGAGGGTCAATTCCAATGGAGTGAGGTGATTGTTGCCGATGTTCATCCAGGCATTGAGCAGCAGCGGATCGACCTGCCCGGGGCCAGCCTGCGCCCAGGCTTCCATGGCGACGAATTTCGACCACAGTTCACCCCATTGATCCATGAAGGCGCGGGCGCGCTGGGGCGACCAAATCATCATGGCCAGCGGAGCGAAACCGAGGCCGAGCAATCCTTGCAGGGTTTCGAAGGAACCCGTGGTGACGATGCGGGTTTCAGGATGGGCTTGCAGCAGCAACTTGAGATAGTCGGTCACGATGGTCTGGCCTTCGGAGGTCAGTTCATCGAAACCGTCGAGCAGCAGCAAGGCGCGTTTGCTTTGAAAGGCCAGTTGAACGAAGCCGGGCACACGCGAAAGATCGAAGACGGGAGCCGTGGCGTCGACCACGTCGATAATCGGGTTGAGGGCGTCTCTCGCATCCGAGATCGGCAGCTTCAAGTCCGCCACGTGAATGAGGAAGGGGATGTGTTCCTGCAGGGAGCCAAGTTTGGCATTGTGATTGGCGGCCAGGGTTGCCAGATAGGCCAGGGCAACGGTCTTGCCCGTGCCCGGCAGGCCGGTCAATACCAAATTCCTGCCGCCGGCCAGGGCCTGGGACAGGGTCAGGGTGGGGGCCTGGTAGAAGGCGGCCAGTTCGGGCCAGGTGGGGAGGTAGGGCAGGGTTTGGGTGACCACATCCTCTGCGGCGGGAGGGGCCCCGGGCTGGACGAGGGCGGGGGGCGCAATCAGCAGCGGTTCCTGGAGGATCTCATCCAGGGCAAAGAGCGGGGCCGCCAGGTGCATGCCCTGGGCGCGCCGCAGGGTGATGCGGCGATGATTGTCCTCCACACCGCTGGAGCGGCGGGCCTGGGTGGCCTCGCGCTGAACCTTCAGGCTTTCCCGCAACTCCTCCCACAGAGGACGCGCCTTGCCCATCAGCCACCAGAGCACGCTGGCAGTGAAGAAACCGACTACAAAGGAAAAAGCATCGATGGCGAAGGACATGGCTCTGGTTCAGGCGGCGTATAGGATGCGGTTGCAGGTTGGGCAGTGCGAAACCTGGAGTGTGGAGCGCGCGGTTTGTTGAAGCGCGGCGTTCAGGGTGGTGCCGCAGGCCGAGCAGCTATTGTCGGATATTTCCGCAACCGCAACGCGACTCTTCTGGCGCAGGCGCTCGTAGGATTCAAGCGCCAGGCTGGTGACGTCGCTGACGATGGCCTGGCGTTCGGCGCCCAGCCGTTCGAGTGTGTGCGCGAGGCTGGCTTGTTCCTCGATGAGCTGGATTTGTTCGCTGCCCCGTCGGGATTGGAGTCCCTGCAGGGCCGCCTCGGCCGCCTGCAAGGCTGCCTGGGTGGTCTCGATCTCCAGCATCGCGTCGAGCTGGCGTTCCTCCAGCGTGGAGCGGAAGCGCTTGAGGGCGGCGATTTCGTTTTGCAGATCCTGTAATTCCTTGGGGTTGTGAACCTGTCCGCCGTACAGGCTGCTCTCGGCCTGTTCGATCTTGACCTGCTGAGTCTTGACGAGGGCTTCCGCCTCGCGCAAGGTGCGTTCCATCTGCCTGTGGGTTTCCCCTGTCTTTCCAACCTGCTCAAGCGCCGCGCGGAGTTCGGCATCGTTTTCGAGCGTTTTCTGAATGGCAGACAGGCGGACCTGCGCCTGATCCATCTGGCGGTCCACCTGTTGAAGTCGAAAGAGTCCGAGTGCGGCGCTCATGAACTGATTATAAAAGAGAAACCCGTTTTCTGTGTGAAAACGGGTTGGTTTCGTTATTGGATTGGAAGATTGTAGTAGTTGTAGATGATCTTGGCGAGGTTGGCGAACATGGCGTTGGCGTCGTCGAAGATGACCTGGACAGGATGATAGGAGTACAGCGCCAGGGCGAAGTTCCCGCCCGGGCTGTAGATGATACCCGCGTCGCTGACGTTTTTCATGTACCCGGTGGTCACATCCACCACCCAGCCGTGTTTGTGCGCCACCTGGGTGCCTTCGGGAACGCCCGCCTCGATCAGCACGCCGATCTTATCCTGCGCCAGGTAGGTTATGATCTGCTGACAGACAGCCTGGTTCATCTTGTCTGGGAAGGCGGCCACCAGCGCGCCCCCGCCGCTCTCGGCGCATTGATACACATCCACCAGCAGCATGCCCATGTCGGCGGGCGTGGTCTGGTTATAGGGATCGGGGTCGGTGTAGATGTCCACGCGCGAGTTGGCGGGCGTGGTATAGCGTTGCAGGAGCGGTGAACCTGGCGCGAAGAAGCCTGCCAGGAAGGTGTTTTCGAGGCCGACTTTTTTCATGTAATCTGAAACGACCAGCGGCCCGAAGCTGGGATCCAATTGGGCCATGAGCGCGTCCGAGGGCGGATTCTCGGATTTCTTGATCATGTTCAGGATGATGGCGTTGACGTTCTCGCTGACGGGTGCATCGCCGTTCTTGATGAAGTAGGAAACCAGGATGGGAATTTTGATGGTGCTGGAGGCGGTGAAGGCGATCTCCGGCTCCACCGGAACGTTCTGTCCCTGGTCGAGCGCAAAGTGAATCTCCTGGCCTGTTTGCAGGTCGGTGAGGAACAGGCCCACGAGGCCGTCAAAGCCCGTGGACTTGATGTACTGTTCCAGCATGATTTGCAGGTTTTCGAAGGTGGGCCGCGCGACGGAATTCTGGTTGGAGGATAGGGTCACCGTGCGGTTGCTGGGGGAGCGCAGGGCGTCCTCGATCAGCAGCAGTCCGCGTTCGATGTCCAGCACCTGGCCCGGGGTGCCCGCGGTGAATCCCAGCCCGTCGGGACGCGGCTGGGGCGGCGAAGGCGGCTGGTCGTAGCGCGGGACGATCTCGTTTTGCAGGTAGGCGCGCAGGCGCTGTTCCTCGATGGTGGCGCGCAGGGGCACCGCGATGGGACTGCCCTGGCGATTCCAGAGGTACTCCCAAAATCCGCCCCAGAACGACCCGCCCGTGCGGACGAGGTCGGCGGCGGCCATCATGCTGTCCACATCCAGGTTGAAGCCCACCAGTTCGGGCTCGACCAGGATCGTGGAGCCCGCATACTGGGCCTCGATGGGCGTGGTATAGACCTCCAGCAGGCGCTGGGACGCTTCGGCGGGGTTCAGCCCGCCGACCGGGACGCCTGCGATGGTCATGCCTGGCGGGTAACTGTTGCGTTGGCGGCTGTAGCCCACCAGGGAGGTGACGGCCAGCACCACGGCAGCGATGACAAGCAGGATCGAGACGCCTCGAAGGATGACATTGGTATTGCGGCTTCTCACATAGCCTCCAATAAAGTGACGAAAATCACTGAAAAGTATAACATAATCACCCCGGGTACCTGTGCTAGAATAGTTTTGTCGAAACCTCAACGCTGCCGGCTGCCTATCAACACAGCCAGGGGCGTAATCCATTTGGGAAAGGGAACCTATGCTCCGTTCCTTTTTTATATACCTCTCCAAGGCTGCCTGGGCGCAGAACATCTTCACCAACTGGTCATTGGCATGGCGCACCGTCTCGCGTTTTGTGGCGGGCACCCAGTTGACCGATGCCATCCGTGTCGTCAAGGAACTCAACAGCCGTAACATCAACGCCACGCTCGATCACCTGGGGGAGCATACCAGTACGCCCGAAGAGGCGCAGGAGGCCACCGACCACATCCTGGCCACCGTGGACGCCATTGGAGAATCGGGGGTGCGCGCGAACATATCCATCAAGCTGACCCAGATCGGCCTCGGCCTGGATGAGAGCGTGTGCGCGCAGAACCTCGAACGCATCCTGGCCCGCGCCAAGGCGCACAACACTTTCGTGCGCATCGACATGGAGGATACGCCCTACACGGACAAGACCCTCAATTTGCTGTACGACATGCGCGCCAAGGGGTACCTCAACACAGGCACGGTGCTGCAATCCTACCTGTATCGCACCGAGGCGGATACCCGCCGCCTGGTTGCGGACGGCATCACCATTCGCATGGTCAAGGGCGCCTACCAGGAACCCGAAGACAAGGCCTTCCCCAAGAAAGCCGACGTGGATGCGAACTTCGACCTGCTGTCCAAGATCATGCTCGACGGCGAGCTGGCGGCAGGCACGCCCAGACTGAGCGTGGACGGACGCTTCCCGCCCATCCCGGCCTTCGGCACGCACGACGAGAAGCGCATTGCCTTTGCGAAGCAGTACGCCGAGAAGATCGGCCTGCCCAAGGATGCGCTTGAAATCCAGATGCTGTACGGTATCCGCCGCGACCTGCAGGAAAGCCTGGCGCAGGAAGGCTATCCCGTGCGCATCTACGTCCCCTACGGCACGCATTGGTATCCATACTTTATGCGCCGCCTGGCGGAGCGCCCCGCCAACCTGTGGTTCCTCATCTCGAATTTCTTCAGGAAGTAAATTTGGTCATACAGGTGGTGGATTAATCATCCACCGCTTTTTCATCGGGCGGGAATCCATCCTGCCCGATGTTTGGATTCTGCATCCATTCGCTGGCGGGGATTTTTTTGTGGTAAAACAGGTTTATGGTTGAATATCCGCTCGCACTGGTAACGGGGGCTGCCCATCGCCTCGGCAGGGTCTTTGCCCTGTCCCTGGCCCGTCATGGATTTGCAATTCTGCTTCACTATCACAAGGGGATGCAGGACGCCTACGACACAGCGGAGGAGATCCGCGCCCTGGGACGCCCCGTATTCCTCCAACCCGCGGATTTGACCCAACCCGCGCAGATCGATGCCCTGTTCGAGCTGGCGGACAGCATCCCGCACCCGCTCAAGGTGCTGGTCAACTCGGCGGCGGTGATGGAGCGGGCCGACGTCCACACCCTGACCGCCGAAACGTGGAGCGCCACCCTCGACCTGAACCTGCGCGCGCCCTTCCTGCTGGCCCAGGCCGCCGCCCAACGTATGACCGAGGGCGGTCTGATCGTCAATGTGACGGACGTGGCGGCGCAAAAGGCCTGGTCGGCGTTCCCTGCGTACACGGTCAGCAAGGCGGCGCTCGAGTCGCTGACGAAGATGCTGGCGCGCGCGCTGGCGCCGTCGATACGGGTCAACGCCATCGCGCCTGGGCTGGTGCTGCCCTCGGACGTGGTCACCAGCGAGCAATGGGAGGCGCTGACAGCGCGCCTGCCGCTCCAGCGCGCCGCGAAATTGGACGAGATCGCTGCGGCGCTCGAATTCCTGCTCAAGAATGAGTACGTCACAGGGCAGACCCTGACCGTGGACGGGGGCTATTCGCTGATTTAAAATCAGACCAAAGGTTTGAAAAACCTTTAGGGTCTTGTTACACTTTATCAATATCGCCAAAGGAGAGAATTTGATGTCTGAGATCACCGAACTGGCCGAAAAGTTGAAATCCGAAGGTGAGCGCATGGCCGCTTTCTTCTCCGCGTTGAGCGGGGAGCAGTGGCAGGCCGAGGTGTACACCGAAGGCGCCACGTGGACGATCCGCAACGTGCTGGCGCATTACGTCACCTCCGAGCGCGGACTGGTCAGGCTCTTCGAGCAGATCCGCCAGGGCGGGGGCGGCTCACCCGATGATTTCTCCATCGACCGCTACAACGCCTCGCAGCAGGAGAAGACGAAGGAGCTGGCTCCCGCCGAACTGCTCGAACAATATAAGTCTGTTCGCGCGGAGTCGGTCGCCTGGGTGCAGGGACTCAAGGATGAGGAATTGGAGATCCAGGGCCGCCATCCGTTCCTGGGGCAGACGGTCCTCCGTGAAATGGTCAAGATGCTGTACCTGCACAATCAATTGCATTATCGCGACGTGAAGAGGGCAATGAACTGATCGCTGCTCCCTGATTACTATGGACCGATGACCATGAAACTGCCTCCCTTTAAACTCGAACGCTATTTTGCAAAATACGAATTCAACACCGAGTACCTGTTGTGCTCCTCGGACTGCGAAGCGATGTCCATCGCGGAATTGCTGGCCCTCGAACCAGGCGCAGACGAGCGCTTCCAGCACACCTGGCTGGGCTACACCGAATCGCAGGGCAGCCCCAGTCTGCGCCAGGCCATTTGCGGACTATACGAGACCATCCAGCCCAAACAGGTGCTGGTTCATGCAGGCGCAGAGGAGGCTATCTTCCTCTTCATGCACGCCATGCTGGAGCAGGGCGATCACATCATTGTGCATGCTCCAGGCTACCAGGCGCTAAGCGAGATCGCCCGTTCCATCGGCTGCGACGTCAGCCCGTGGATGGCGCGCGAGGAGGATGGCTGGACGCTCGACCTCGACGAACTGCGCCACCTGATGCGCACCAACACCAAGGCCATCGTGGTCAACACCCCGCACAACCCGACAGGCTATCTTATGCCGCGCGCGGATTTCGAGTCCCTGAACCGCTTTGCGCAGGAGCACAACCTGCTGCTCTTCTCGGACGAGGTCTACCGCGAATCGGAGTATGATTCCGCGCTGCGCCTGTCCGCCGCCTGTGACCTGGGTCCGCACGCCGTGTCGTTGGGCGTGACCTCCAAGACCTACGGCCTGGCAGGCCTGCGCATCGGCTGGATCGCTACGCAGAACGCGGATGTGTACGCGCGCATGGCCGCGCTCAAGGATTACACGACCATCTGCAATTCGGCCCCGAGCGAATTTTTGGCCGAGCTGGCCCTGCGTCAGCGCGGGAAATTGGTCGAGCGCAACCTGCGCATCATCCGCCATAACCTGACTGTGATCGATGATCTCTTTGCCCGCCATGCGGAGCGTTTCCGCTGGGTGCGCCCGCAGGCAGGTTCGATGGGCTTTCCCCGCCTCGTCAAAGGAGACGTGGAGGATTTCTGCGATGCGCTCGTCCGACAGGCGGGCGTGCTGCTCCTGCCTGGCTCGGTCTACGACGACCGCCACAACCACTTCCGCCTCGGCTTGGGACGCAGGAACCTGCCCGAAGCTGTGGAAAGATTGGAAGAATTTCTCAGGAAATAAGCACCCAAACCCATCATGACCCTCATCCGCCTCACCCGACCGCTTTACCTTGCCTTTGCCGCACTGGCCTATATCCTGGGCGTCAGCCTGGCCGATTACCTAGCCATCCCCTTCGACCCCGCCGCCTTTTGGCTGGGGCTGTTCGGCGTGCTCCTGGCGCAGACAGTCATGGTGCTGCTGGCCGAGGTCTTCCGTCCGGTCAGCGATCCCCTGGTGCCCGAAGAGACCCTGATCCAGCGCAAAGCCCTGCGCGACTCTATGTTGTACGTTTCCATCGGCGCACTGGCGGCGCTGGCCGTCGTCTGTTTTGTGTTGTACGCCCAGAGTCACATTACGCCGCAGGCGCTGCTGTTCGAAGGCTTGTCGCTCGTGCTCGTGTTGATCTACGGGGTTCCACCTGTGTGCCTGGTTTCCCGCGGATTCGGCGAAGCGGCCCTGGCGATCCACCTGGGCTACGTGCTCCCTTCGCTGGGATTCCTTTTGCAGGCTGGGGAGCATCACCGCCTGCTTGGGCTGGTCACCTTCCCGCTGACCGCCCTGGGACTGGCCTGCCTGGTGGCTTTGAGCTTTGCCTCCTTCGCGCAGGACCGCAAGTTCAACCGTCGCAGCCTGCTGGTCTCCATCGGCTGGGAGCGCGCCGTGCCGCTGCACAACATCCTGATTGCCGCCACCTACCTCATTTTCCTGGCCGCCATCCTGCTCGGCTTTTCCTTCGGGCTGTTGTGGCCCGCCTTCCTGACCCTGCCCTTTGCCGCACTGCAAATCCTGCTGCTGCGCAACATCGCCGCGGGCGGCAAACCCGCCTGGATGCCGCTGAACGTCACGGCGATTGCCGTCTACGGGTTGACCGTTTACTTTCTGATCTGGACGTTTTGGTTGAGATGACATGCCCGAGTTTTTGACCCTCTTGCCCCCCGACGAAGCCCGCGCCCTGCTGCTTTCCCACCTGTCCGCCCCTTTGCCTGATTCCGATATGGTGGACGCGGCCGCCTCCCTGGGCCGTGTGTCCGCCGAGGATGTGCGCGCCCCGCATCCGCTGCCCGAATTCCCGCGCTCGACCGTGGACGGATTTGCCGTCCGCGCGCGTGACACCTTCGGGGCGACCGATTCCCTGCCGACCTACCTGACCCTGATTGGCGAGGTGCCGATGGGCGACGCGCCCGGCTTCGAAGTGGGGGCGGGGCAGTGCGCGATCCTGCACACGGGCGGGATGCTGCCCGCGGGCGCGGACGCGGTGGTGATGCTCGAATACACCCAGCCCGCGCGCGAACATGAAATGGAAATTCAGCGCGCCGTGGCGGCGGGGGAGAACGTCATCCGCGTGGGCGAGGATGTGGCCGCCGAAACGGTCATCCTGCCCAGGGGGCGGAAAATTCGCCCTGCCGAGGTGGGCGGCCTGACGGCGCTGGGAATCCTTCAATTGCGCGTAGCCAGGAAGCCCAAGGTGGCCTTGCTTTCGACAGGCGACGAGGTCATCGACCCGTCGCAGTCGCCGCGGCCCGGGCAGGTGCGCGACATCAACTCCTACACGCTGGGGGCGCTGGTGCAGAAGGCGGGCGGGGAGCCGATGCGCTACGGAATCATCGGCGACCAGTTCGAGGCGCTCGAAGCGGCGGCGCGCAAGGCGCTGGCCGAATGTGACGTGGTGCTCATCACGGCGGGTTCGTCAGCCTCTACGCGCGACATGACCGCCGACGTCATCTCGCGGCTGGGGGGACCCGGTGTGCTGGTGCACGGCATCAACACCAAACCCGGCAAGCCGACCATCCTGGGTGCGTGTAGTGGAAAGGCGGTGATCGGCCTGCCCGGCAACCCGGTCAGCGCGCTGGTCAATGGCTATCTGTTTGTTGTGCCTGTCATCGAGAAATTACTGGGTGAGACCCCCAAGCCGCAAGCCACAGTGCGTGCGCGGTTGACCGTCAACCTGGCTTCGCAGGCCGGGCGCGAGGATTGGTGGCCGGTGCGGCTGGTCGAAAGTCGAACGTCGCAGGTCGCCAGTTATGAGGCGGAGCCTATCTTCGGCAAATCCAACCTGATCTTCAACCTGGCCAATGCGGACGGCTTGCTGCGGATTTCGCCAGATGCCACTGGGCTTTCGGCGGGCGAGTTGGTGGAGGTGGTGTTGTTTTAGAATTAGTTGGTGCTTTGAGATCGGGAATATTTTTTAATGAAATGGAACTATGTATCGGTTGCCGGCGTTGAATTAGAAGAGAAGTAGAAAGTCAGATTCCAGCCAATATGAAAGTGGAGCAATAATAAGGTAGGTGGAATTATGAAAAATATAAAACTGGCCGTTGGTGGTTTGTTTGTAACAACAGTTTTATTTTCGCTTTTTCTTTCATGGCGTGGGTTGACAAGTGTGGCAGTTTCAAATGAATATAGAACGCAGATATATGCCCTTGAAACTGCTCAAGCAAAGAATGATCTAGAGATAAAGCAACTACTTGCGCTTCAGTTGGCATCGCAGGCCCATGAGATCAATATCCAGCAAAACTCAGATCATGTAGTTGGCGTTCTATTGGCTGTTCAATCCATGAGAATTCTTCCAACCATTGAAGCGGCACAAGTCATACAAAGTAACCTGCATACCTGGAGATTTTTGCCCGTTCAAAAAAATGTTGATGAAGACAACGTAAGGATCATCAACGCAATTGCACTCAGCCCGGACGGGAAATATATCGCCTCAGGCAGAGTCGACGGCACTATATTGATCCAAGAATTGGAAACAGGTTGGGAGATTATTCAAATAAAACTTGGAGGCAAAAAACCTTCCGTTGATGTAGCCGCCAACTCTAATGTGTATTGGATGTCTCCGGGGGAAGAAAATAGTGTAAATTCCATTGCTTTCAGCCCTGATGGAAAATATATAGTTTCAGGCAGCGCCGATAATACGGTTCGGATATGGGATGTGGCAAATGGACAGGAAATTTTACGAATGATTCCCGATTATTACACTGAAACTCGTAATGGAATAACCTATTATATTAGTGGGGTGGCTTCTGTTGCATTTAGCCCGGATGGAAAGTATATTGCATCAGGGGGAACTGATGGTAGCCTATATGTTTGGGATGTGAGTAGCAAAAAAACATTAGCCAAAGTTTCGCCCCTGCCGAAACGCGACATAAGTCCGTATACTATGTATGTAGTGCAGTCTGTGATTTTTAGCCCCGATGGACAATATGTCGCCATGGGAAATACGGATAGGGTGGTTCGGGTGTGGGATATGCAAACCCAACGAGAAGTCGTCAGTATTGATTCCTGTGAATCTGGGGCGCCTCTCTTGTCTAGCGAAAATTCCATTGCATTTAGCCCGGATAGCAGATACTTGGCCTGGGGAAATGGTATTGAAGTATGCGTCTGGGATATTGTTGTTGAGCAAGAAGTTCTAATCATGCAGCACGATCATACCCTTTATTCAATTCAGCAGGGACAATATTCAGTTGAAGATGCCTGGACGTCTTCCATTGGCACGGTAAATTCAGTGACATACAGCGCGGACGGAAGATACATTTTGTCTGCCAGCGACGATAACACTGCCCGTATTTGGGATGCTGTCACTGGACAGGAAATATCCCGGATCGTTCATGATGTAGATCGTTACACGGGAAGTGTCCGTTTTGCCATCTTTAGCACAGACGGAAAATATGTGATATCGAGCGATTCTCTGGGTCAGTTAAATCTATGGCTTTGGAAGCCCGACGACCTTATTGCTGAAGCATGCGCGCACATTCCCCGCAATCTTACGCGTGAAGAATGGACAAAATATACCGACGATATGATTCTTTATCAAGCCATTTGTCCCAATTTGCCCATCGAATAGCTTGTGAGGCAGATATGAAATATAAAAATATTGTAGTCTCTGTAATCCTTGCAATCACCCTGATTGCATCCTTTTATCTTTCAAGACTGGGATACGTAAGAATTATGACCGCAAACCAATACGCAGAAGAACTGTCCGCATTGCAAACGGCCCAGGCAGGCACTGAACAAGATGTGAAAACCCTGCTTGGACGCCAGTTGGCGGCGCAGGCACGAAGAATCAACATCCATGATGATTCGAATCAGATGCTGGCTGTTTTGTTGGCGGTTCAGTCCATGAATATGCTTCCTACAGTCGAGGCATCGCAGGTCTTGCAATACAACCTGTCTGCATATGAGACCTTGCGGATGAAACATGATGACTCTGTCCTATCTGCTGCATTTAGTCCGGACGGTACATTTGTAGCAACGGGCAGTTCCGATCATTTTATCCGCGTTTGGGAAATGTCTACGGGCAAAGAAACCCTACAGATGCACCATGACGATGTCGTACAAGCGGTTGCATTCAGCCCTGATGGAAAACAGATCGCCTCCGCCAGCGCAGACCATACGATTCGGGTATGGGATATTCCCAGTGGCAAAGAGATTGTGCGTATGGCGCAAAGCGGAAGCAAACTTTTCATTGCCTACAGCCCAAATGGAAAACACATCGTCTCTTCCGGCTCAGATCGAATTGTCCATGTATGGGATGCCTCCACAGGGAAGGAAATTGCGCATTTTTTACACGCCGATTCAGTCACTTCTGTTGCGTTTAGTCCTGATAACATCCATGTAGCTACTGGCAGCATGGATCATACCGCTCGTGTGTGGGACATAGTGACAGGGATGGAAGTTGCCCATGTGGTGCATGAGAAATCCGTTACTGCGGTTGCTTTCAGCCCTGACGGAAAAATCGTAGTGTCAGGCAGCATGGATACGACTGCCAAAACATGGGATGCGACCACTGGGGAAGGTGTTGCGATTACCCTTAATGAAGGTGAACGCGGGGCGGTCTCTGTCATACGGTGCGTGGCACCAGTAACCTCTGTTGCCTTCAGCCCCGATGGAAAATATATAGCGATAGGAAGTGAAGAGTCAAATATAGACTGGATGAGCTCTGAAATCGCTCCGACTTTAAACGTATGGAAGGTGTCACTAGACAATTGGGATGGTTATCGCATTTCCCTATCACTCAGGAACGATGTAACTGCCGTTGCTTTTAGTCCAGATGGTCAGTACTTGCTTTCCAGCAGTGAAGACAATACTGCCCGCGTATGGGAACTTGTAACGGGGCGAGAAATCAGTCGCATGACCCATGATGATACTGTCACTTCGATTGCATTTGGCCCGGATGGCAGGCAGGTCATTTCAAGCAGCTTGGATCATACTGCCCGGGCATGGGATGTTCTACCATGGCAAAACATAGCCCAGGAAAACCATGAAACCCCCGTATTGTCCATTGCTTTCAGCCCGGACAGCAACTATATTGCCTCCAGCGACGAATCTGGGACCATCTTGATCCGTGAAACAGGGACAGACCGAGAGGTTACCCGCATCAATTTGGATGCTCCACCCTCTGAAAGTGAGGACGGCTTACCATTTGTTTACACGCCAAAAACAAACCCTGTGTTTTCCATTGCTTTCAGTCCGGATGGAAAATACATTGTCTCTGGTAGTTTTGACAACACAGTACGAATATGGGATATAAAGACTGGGGCTGAAATCGAGCGAATGTCATCTGGTTATGGGATAGAAAACAACTATTCAGATGGAATACCGCGTTATTCTCGTGGAATATATTCGGTTGCATACAGCACGGATAGTAAATTTGTAGTTTCAGGCGGCCAGGATGGCACCATCCGCGTTTGGGAAGTGAAAAGTGGCGGGGAAATTACACGGATGAAAATTGAAGAACCTGTATATACCGTTAACTATTCTTATAGCAATCGTGTACTTGCAGTAAATTTCAGCCCCGATGGCAAGTATATTGTTTCCGGTAGTTCTGATAACACTGTCCGTATATGGGAAATATCAACTGGACGGGAGATTTTTCGCGGGCTGCATTACCAAAAGACCCATTCCATTGGAAGAGTAAACTCGGTTGCATTCAGCCCAAATGGGAAATACATAATTTCGGGGGGCGAGGATAACGTTGTTCATGTATGGGACGCAGCAGTCTCGGGGAAAGAGGTTTTTTACATAGAGCATGATTACTTTATATATTCAATTATGACCAAACGATATACCGCTCATGGTTGGGGACCATCCACGGAAGGAAATGTTTTTTCTGTCGCATTCACCCCGGATGGAAACTATATCCTGTCTGTTAGCGACGATAATACTGTCGGTATTTGGGATGTCACCACAGGTCAGGAAATTTCCAGAATTGTGCATTACATAAACGTATTTCGCGACCATCTGTCTTCTGTGGCAATCAGCCCAAACGGGAAATATGTAGCATCAGGTGATTCTCATGGTCAAGTTAATCTCTGGCTATGGAGGCCCGCCGATCTCATTGCCGATGCCTGCTCTCGTTTACCTCGTAATTTGACACGTGAAGAATGGGCAGAATATATCGGCGATACGCTACCCTACCAGGCTGTTTGTCCTAATTTGCCGATTGAGTAATCGCCTTTTGTCAATGCAGATTGTATGGTGCGCATCCTGTTCAATGCCACAGGTCTATCCGCGGGTGAGATGGTGGAGGTGGTGCTGTTGTAAAGAACACGGATTGGGAGCGCCGAAATTATTTGGGCTTCACCGTGAAGGGAATCTGCGGCAGGTCCAGGAACTGAAACTTGTATTCCTGCCCGATATTGGCCTCGTTGACCGAAAAGACCAGCGTGAGTTTCAAGGTATCTCCCTGGTCATTCGAGTACGTGACCAGGCTGCCGAGTGAATAGGTGATCCCGAAGCTGCTGCCGGTGTTCTCGAAGACCTCCCCCGCGCTGTCGATGAGGGTGAGTGTGCTGCCCGAGATAAACGTCTCCTGGGACGGGTCCAGGTTGCGGAACGCGGCATCCACCAGCAGGAAGGTGTATCCGCTATTGGGGGTGTACGTGGTGGTACCCGACCCCTGCAATCTTTTTTCCACACGGGGATTGGTGATCGTGACCTCCCATTTTTCATTGGCGACCGGTGTCCCCAGCCCAGGAGCGGAAGCGGCCAGCCTGGGAAGGGAAACGGCATTGCACGCCAAAATGGATACGGTCAACACCAGCAGGACCACGCCCTGGAGAAACCTCTGGTTTCGCATATAACTCTCCTTTCAGTGCAAGAAAACCCGCCGTCCATTCCCGTCTGAGTTCAATACGACTATAGCAAATTTTCCAGTGGTTTTCAATTGGCAACTGGCGAAGAGGTGTGGAATATTTTTTGGCTCTCCCGTACTTAAGGGAAAGAGCCTTACCACCAAGGACACAAGGTATACGAAGGAAAAAACGGCGATTGAGGGCGGAATGCCATTCCGCCCCACACCCTTGGCGAAGTTCAGCTGGGGTGCGCTCTGGAGTCCCGAAGTCCTGCTTCGGGAAAATGCGCAAGTAGAATTTGCGCATTCCAAACCCGCTTCGTCCAGTATAATTATTACCCCATCCAACCTGCTGCGCGAATAAAACCAAGGAACCCTGAGATGTCCTTCCACAACAAGATCGATGAATGGATCAAGGAAGCCGAGGCTCGTCCCGAGTCGGCGCTGACGATTGTGAAGCTGGTCGCCAACCGGCTGCGCGAGTTGAGCGAGCGCAACGAGGATCTGCTGGCGGAGAATATCGCTTTGGAGAACGGCACGCGCGTCGAGGAGTATCAGAAGCGCATCGTCCACCTGGAATATCAACTGGATCTGCTCAAGCGGCGCATCGGTGCGGACGGGGAGGATCTGCGGGTCGAAGCGTCCGCCAAATCGACGGAAGCCGCGGCGACCAGCCTGCTGGTCTACAACGCGCGCGGGAAGATCTTCCGCGTGGAACTGAACGAGGGGATGACGGAGCCTGGTCAGATCAAGAACGGATTGTCCGCGGAGTTGGAGCCGCCGCGCCTGCTGGCCGTCCCTTCGAACGGCGAGGTGCTGCTGCTGTTCAGTTCGGGGCGGGTCAGCACTTATGCGGTGGGCGACCTGCCGCGTGTGGAGCCCGGCGCGTGGACCTGGGAGCAGGCGGCGATGCCCGACGAGCCGCGCGCGGGCGAACTGCTGGCCTGCGTCACGCCCATCGCGGCCCTGCCGTTGTCCGAGTTCTTTTTGCAGGTCAGCCGCCGCGGGTACGTCAAGAAGACCATGACCTCGATGGTGCAGTCGATCCTGGCCAACCATTACCTGGGCAAGGGCGCCATGCAAAAATCGGACCAGCCCTTCGACCTGGCGCTGACCCGCAAGCAGGATCAGCTGGCCTTCGTCACCTACGAGGGACACCTGCTCGGCCTGGACGTGAATGACCTGTCCTACACCGTCGAGGGGCGCATCCGCCTCTCGGCCACTGATTACGTGGTCGGCTCCTTCCTGATCCGCCCGGACGAGTCGCTGCTGTGCGTGACCCAGGCGGGCAAGGTGATCCTGCGCGAGAGCAGGAGCATCGAGATCGCCAACTCACCGATGGTCAAAGGCCAGACGCTCATCCCGCCCGCGCGGCTGGGACAGGGCGTGCGCTTCATGGGCGCGATTGCGGCGCGCGCGGGAGATCGGGCCGCGGTGCTGGACGCTGGGGGCAGGATCCGACTCCATACCACGGAATCCATTGGCGGGGCGGGAGCGGTCGAAGCCGAAGGGCTGGTCCTGTCCATTGGGCGGATTCCCGCCGAGGGCGGCAAATCATGAGCCTGAGAGTCGGCCTCGATTTCGGCACTTCCAACTCGGGCGTGGCGGTGTACGATGGCCAGCACGTCAAACTGCTGCCGGTCGACCCCAAAAACGTGCTGCCCGAAGTCATCAAGACCGTGCTGTATATCACGCGCGATTACCGCTGCTATCTTGGGCAGGAGGCGGTCGAAGCCTATTACCGTGACAACGTCAACCGCCAGCGGCGCTACGTCAAGCAGTGGGCGGGCGAGATCGACGTGTACGGCGCGGACATGCACTACGTGCGCGACATCTACGTCTACGTGGACGAGCTGCAGCCCGGGCGGCTGCTGCAATATCTCAAGACTGCCCTGCGGCGGGACGGCTATCAGGGGACGCGCATCTTCGAGCGTTATTTCAGCGTGGGCGACCTGGCCAGAACCTACCTGGCGCTGCTCAAACGCCGCGCCGAGGCGGTGCTGGGGGAGCCGATCCAGGCCGTGACGCTGGGACGCCCGGTTCATTTTTCAGAGTCACCCGAGCGCGATCACAAGGCGCAGGAGACTCTGCGTCAGGCCGCGCTGGATGCGGGATTCAAGGAAGTGGATTTCGAGCTGGAGCCGATTGCCGCCGCGCTGGATTACGAGCAGACCACCACCAAACCGCAGAACGCCATCATCTTCGACTTCGGCGGCGGGACGCTCGACATCGCGGTCATGCGCCTGGGCGACCCGCGCCAGCGCGAGGTGTATGCCAGCGGCGGTGTGGACATCGCAGGCAGTGACTTCGACCGCACGATCATCGAGAAGCGCATGCTGCCACACTTTGGCTATGGACAGGTCAAGCATCATCCCGAGATCATGGAGATGGTCGAGGCCGTACCCGATTGGATGGCGCTGCCCGAACTGGGCACCCCCGTCAACCGCAACATCCTCGACAAGGCCATCCAGGCTGGGGTTGCTCCCGCGCGTTTGAAGGCGCTGGAGAAATTGATCTACAATGACCTGGCCTTTACCTTCTACAACCGCGTGGAGGCGGCCAAAATCGCCCTGTCGGATGCGGGCGCGACGGTCATCAGCCTGGAGGACAAGGACATCGCCCTGTGGGAGTTGTATACGCGCCACCAGTTCGAGAGCGATATTCGGCACTATGTGGCGGATGTGGAGAAGGTGCTGCTCGATACGGTGGTCAGGTCGGGGTTGGAGCCAGGCCAGATCGATGCCGTGGTCAAGACGGGCGGTTCATCGAATATCCCCTTGTTTACGCAGATGCTGACGAGACTGTTCGGCGCGGAGAAGGTCAAGGCCTCGAACGCGTTCAGCAGTGTGGTGGCGGGCCTGGCGATCAAGGCGGGGAGGTAGGGCCCCCCCATCCCCCGCCTTCCCCCAAATCAAGAGCGGATTTGGGGGAAGGGGCTATGGGAGGTGGATTTATGGTAATTTGAAAGCCGTGACGAGGAAGACGGCCATTTGGGCGCGGGTGACGTATCTGTTGGGGCAGAAGTTACCGCCTCCGCAGCCGCTGGCGATGCCTTCCGCGACCAATTGTTCGGCCCAGGCAGCCGCCCAATTGCCGACAGGCACATCGTTGAAGATTCCTGTGGCCGCGGGCGGGGTGTAGCCAGCCCCGTGCTTGGCGACCAGCAGGAAGACAGCTACCTGCGCGCGTGTGACGGGCTGCGTTGGGCAGAAATTGTTATTGCCGCAGCCGCCGCTGATGCCCTCGGCGACCAGTTGCTTGATCCAGGCGGCGGCCCAATGGCTGGTGGGGACATCGTTGAAGCCTGTGCCGGCGCCCACTGCGGGCGGGAGATAGGCAGGGCCGTGCTTGGCGCGCAGGATGAATACCGCCATTTGGTCGCGAGTGATGTTCAGGTCGGGGCAGAAGTTGCCGCCGCCGCAGCCGCCGGTGACCTGGTTGAGGGCGAGGCGCTCGATGAAGCTCCTGGCCCAGTGCCCGGCGGGCACATCGTTGAAGAGGACGTGGTCATTGATGGTGAGGCTGACCTGCTTGGAGGCATTGGCATAATTGACCGCGTCAGTGGGGACGAAGTCGACGTGCAGGGTGCGGATGCCCGTGGAGAGATAGGTTCCAATGGGGGGCGTGTAGGTGAAGGTTCCAGGCACGTTGGCGGTGGCGTTCAATTGCGCAGCACTCAAGGGCGCGCCCTGGTCGATGGCGGCTGGGTTGGCCCAGGTGATGACCGTCGCGGCCTTCGTGACGGTGATGCTGACGTCCTTGGAGGCGTTGGCATAGTTAACCGTATCCGTCGGGACGAAGTCGACGTGCAGGGTGTGGGCGCCGACGTTCAGGACTGTTCCTGAGGCGGGGGTATAGGTGAAGGCGCCAGCCACGTTGGCGGTGGCGTTCAACTGCGTACCGCTCAAGGCCGTGCCATACACGATATTCGCGGGGTCGGCCCAGGTGAGGATGGGCGCGGCCTGGTTCACCTGCTGGTTGGGCGAGAGCGTGCCGGTGGAGGCGGTGTAACTGGGGGCGCCGCTGTACTCGGCGGTGATGATGTGCGCACCGGCCGTGAGGGCCGAGGTGTCGCAGGCCGCCTGTCCGCCGCTCAGGGACTTCGCTTCACAGCCAGGGATGACGGTTCCGTTATCCTTGAAAGCAACCGCGCCGCCATCGGGAGTGGGGGAGACCGTGGCTGTGAAGGTGACGGGGTTGCCAAAGGTGGAGGGATTGAGCGAGGAGGCGAGCGCGGTGGTGGTGGCGGCAGACGGGAACTTCATCACGCTGGCTTTAGCAATGTTTGCTATGTCCCGATACGCCACGTAGGGCGTGTCGCTGTAAATAGCGAGCGAGAGGGAATTCGCTTGCCCCGCCGAAAAGCCCGCGCTGCCGACCTGCTCCCAAGCCGTGCCGTTGAACTTCATCACGCTGGCTTTGTTACTGTTGGCCGAGTCCGTATACGCCACGTAGGGCGTGCCGCTGTAAATAGCGAGCGAGGTGTAATCCGTTTGCCCCGCCGAAAAGCCCGCGCTGCCGACCTGCTCCCAGGCCGTGCCGTTGAACTTCATCACGCTGGCGTTTCCACTGTTTCCCCCATCCCGATACGCCACGTAGGGGGTACCGCCGCTGTCGATGGCGAGCGAGGTGGAAGACGCTCCCCCCGCCGAAAAGCCCGCGCTGCCGACCTGCTCCCAAGCCGTGCCGTTGAACTTCATCACGCTGGCTTTGTAATTGTTTGCCCAGTCTTGATACACCACGTAGGGAGTGCCGCCGCTGTCGATGGCGAGCGAGGTGTAAGAAGTTGTCCCCGCCGAAAAGCCTGCCGCGCCGACCTGCTCCCAGGCGCTGGCCGCCAGGGCGGGCGTGACTCCCAGGGTGCTGAAGGCCAGGGCCAACAGGACGAACAGAATGACAGAAGAATGCCAAAACTTAGGTTTCATTGCGATGTCCTTTGGTTGCGTTGAATTTGAAAATGGCCCAAGAGATTGAGCCATATCCATGCTGAAGGAAGGAATGTTGTTCGTTTTTGACTAACAGGGCTATAAAGGGAGTGGCTGTTTTGTCGGTTGCGATGGGGCGTTTCTACTTATAAATCCCCATAGAAGTGGGTCACAAAAGGCGGTCTAATTTTTATAATGTAGACCGCTATTATCCACAAAAGTGTAAAAATGGGAAGGATATTGCCTGTGAAAGCGCGGCTTTTCACAAAGATTGTGTTCGTTTGGATAAACCAAGACAGCCGCCTCATGGCGGCTGTCTTGTTGCAAACGATTTTGAAAGTTACGGCAGGTTGAAGGCGGCGACGAGGAAGACGGCCATCTCGGCGCGGGTGATGTACTTGTTGGGGCAGAAGTTACCGCCTCCGCAGCCGCCGGCCACACCGTCCGCGGCCAGTTTTTCGATGTAGGCGGCGGCGAAGCTGTCGGTGGGCACATCGGCGAAGACTTCGCCCGTGGCCTCGGGAGGCGTGTAATCAATGCCATACCTGGCCCTGACGAGGAAGACGGCCATCATGGCGCGGGTGACGGGGCCATTGAGACAGTAGTCTCCGCCGCCGCAGCCGCCGGTGATGCCCTCGGCAGCCAGTTGTTCGATCCAGGCGGCGGCGAAGCCGTCGGCGGGAACGTCGGCAAAGACGGTACCCGTGGCAGGAGGCGGAGTGAAGGCCGGGCCGTGGGCGGCGCGCAGGACGAAGACAGCCATCATGGCGCGGGTGACGTTTGCGTCGGGGCAGTAGATGAGCGGGTCGCTGCCGCAGCCGCCGCTGACCTGGTTGAGGTACAGGCTTTCAATGAAGAATCTGGCCCAGTGGCCTTCGGGCACATCGGCGAAGATGGCGGCGTTTGCAGGCGCACAGCCCGGGCCGCTGGCCCCAGCGGTGCAGTGAAGGGCGTACCACATCCAGGCCGCGCCGTTCATGTTTTGCAGGGCATGTTGTTTGGCGGTCAGGTATTGGTTCTTGGGATAGCCCGGCCCCCAGGGTTCGTTGAGGGTCTTCTGCCAGGCGTCTTTGGCAACCGCCTGAACCGTGGCCGGGTCGAGGCTTCCGTCGTTGTAGATCAACGCCCAGGCCAGCCCGTCTGCAAGGAAGACGGCGCTTTGGTCGCGGGTGCAGCCGCCGTTTTCGTAGATGGTGTAACAGGTGGGCTGACTCTCGCCCAGCCGCCACCACGTCGTTTGAAGTTCGGCGTAGCGCAGGAGCGAGTCGCGCGCGGCCGGGTCGGGGTCGCCGTCCCATTCCACGCTCATGTCGAGGTAGTTGCCGAGCGATTTCATGATCAAGCCCAAAATCCACGGGCCGGTCAGTTTGCCCGAGCCGCCCAGGCTTGGGTCGGGGAAATAGCCGGGCTCCCCGAACCAGGTCAGGTCGGGGTGGGATTCGGTCACCACTTTTTGGGCCGCTTCGAGGTAGGCTGGGTCGCCGCTGGCGCTGTAGGCGTCGGTCATGATCTCCAGGCCGTAGGCGGCCTCGCGCCCGTCGAATTCGCCGGGGTTGTTGTTGACCAGGCCTGCGCCCAGGCTGTCCTGGATGCGCCAGCGCGCGTTCTCGGCCATTTCAGTCCACGCGTCCCTGACCATGCCGTTGCCGGTGAAGTAGTAGTAATTCAACATGCCGCGGATGCTGCCCGACCAGTAGTCGATGGCCGCGTTGCGGTGGATGTCGGGCACGGGCCAGGCGTGCCACTGATTGGTGAAGCGCGCGCCCATCGCCCAGCCGACGGGGATGGGGATGGCGGGGTCCGTGCAGGTTTGCATTTCGTCGAGGCTTTGGCCGGTGCAGCGCGAGTGGACGATGTCCACGTCGGCGGTGTGCAGCGCGCCCGACTCGACCAGGTACCACCACAGGCCGGTCAGTTCCGCGTCGCGGCTGGTGGCGCGCACGGCCTGGGTCAGGTTGCCCCAGGGATGATCGTATTGCAGGTTGGTGAAGACGGGATAATCTTCGCCGCCGGTCTCATCCTCGGCGATCACATCGCCGAAGTTGCGCCAGCCCCAAGATTCGGGCCGCGGCGAGTAGACCCAGTTTGACCCCACCCCGCCCTCGCGCAGGATGAACAGGTTGAATTGCGGAAAGAGAATCCCCGCGTCCACGTAGCCTTCGTAATCGGTGAAGTCGGGGTTTGCGGCGGCGTTGGTGTTGAAGCGCTCGAAGACTTTGGCCTGGTCGAGGTAATATTCGCTCGCTGCCCAGGCCTGCATGGGGTTTTGCAGGGCGGTCATGCTGTTGGCGACGTTTCCCGCGCCGAAGTAGAACAGCACCTCGTGCGTCTTCTGCTCGCCCACGCGCAGTTCAAATGGTGTTCCGAAGCGGCTGGGGAAGAGGCCCACCCGCACCGCGCCTTTGGAACTCAACGCGATCTCTTTGGGATAGTTCTCCCAGAAATACCGCACCCCCGCGTGGACGCCGGCGCCGGCACCGGAGAGTCCGCCCCAGCCGCGGCTGCGGCACTGGCTGTCGGTGGCGCTTGCGTTACAGGCGGCGTGCAGCGTCCCGCCATTAGCTTCGGCGGTGAATCCGCGGAATGTGGTGATGGAATTGTCGGGCGCGTGATGCCACTGCGCCCCGCCGGAGGAATCCTGGTAGAGCGAGGCCGAACCGCCCAGTGCGCCGCTCCAGGTTTCGGCGGCGGTTCCTGCCAAGGTGTAACTGGGCGCGGCGGCATTGGCAAGCTGCATCTGCACCGACAGGTCATCGAAGAGCACGGTATGCGGCGACCCGAAGGTTTTGATGTCCGGCTGGCCCGCGCCGTCGTTGGCGATCACGTTGTCGTTCCATACAGTGAATTCCAGGCGCGTCGCGGCGCTGCCGGCGTAGAAGTGCAGGCGGGCGGTGTAGGCCAGCAGTTTGTTTGCGCCGCTGGCGTCCTTGAGCCAGCCGCGCACGCGCAGGACGGTATGCAGCGGCCCGCTGCGTTCGAGCGTCACTTCCCCGGGTTGGGAGGTGTCGGCGAAATAGGTCGCGCCGTTGTAGGAGGCGCTGATGCGTCCCGCGCCGGCCAGGACGCTGTCGTCCAGCGCCGCATCCCCGTCGCGGTCCAGGTAGACCTGGTCGAACAGCCGAAAGCCGCTCTTGCTGACCATGAAGCGGGCGCGCCCGGTATCGACCTCGACCGTCCCCGCCGAGTCCGTGACCTGGATGGGGCTGGGATGCGCGGGACTGGTGCTGTTTTTGAGGTGATAGACCGCGCTGGCGTTCGCGGCCACATCCGCCTGGAAATCGACCAGCACCCATTTGATGGGCTTGGCCGCGTCGTCGGGCGCGCCGCCCCACCGCGCAAGAACGGTACATTGGGTCGGGACTGCCTGTCCGAGGGCATCGGTCAATTGCAATTGGCTGGCGCTGGTGACGCCAAAGCTCTTGTCCAGCGGAACGCCCCATGTGACCGGGTCGTCGATGCGCGTCACGCCGGCGTTTTCACGCACGGTCAGCGGGATGTCGAAACTGGCCGCCGCGGAAACGGTCCGTGGCGGCAGGGACGCAGGCTGGGCCGAAGCGGTAGTACTGAGAGTGACCAACAGGAGCAAGGCTAGGAGGATCGGGCGAAGTTGGATTTTTTTCATGAGGCCTTCTTCGATGCAGGATTGTGCGGGTGCGTAAAATTCACCTGGGCTGCAGCTCAGCCACCAACCGGAAGGTGGGCGCAATCGCTCTTCTTCATTGTATGGATGCGGTGATTTCTCTCCACCCGCCCGGGTGGGTATTTTCAGCCCCTATTTTTAGGGATACGGCCCTGTGACTTGACTTGCAGGACGTATGCAACCCCCCGGGGAATCCGTCAACGCCAATCTGCGCGCATCAAAAACAATGAGCAAAATTCGTGAGGATGAGCGGAGGGAGGCATTATGCTGCGAAGAAGCGGTGGGCCGCTGGATATCGCGGTCATGGCGCGCCTGTTCGGCGCGGAGAAGGTCAAGGCCTCGAACGCGTTCAGCAGTGTGGTGGCGGGGTTGGCAATCAGGGCGGGTAGGTAGGAACCCCCATCACTTACCCGTGTCATTTTGTGTCGGTCAGGTCTTTGCCTTCTGGAAGTATCAAGGCATATCCAGGTTTGGACGCACCGCATTTTCACTTTGGTTGGGAAGTATGCCCGTGATTCCGGACGGAACCATAATGAACGCAACCGACCCGATACGGACATAATAGACCTGTTGCATAAGTGTGCCATAATAGGCACATGAGATATGAAACCGTACAAAAGCTCAATGCTGAAGAATTCAAACGCTGCACGGGGGTTCAGCGCAGCACCTTTGAACAAATGCTGGCAGTTATGGAAACAGGCTTGCGTAGCTTTGGCAGGCCAACCACACTCAGCCGAGCGGACCAGCTGCTGATGACTTTGATGTACTGGCGTGAGTATCGAACTGAGTTTCACATTGGCTTGACCTATGGTGTCAGCGAGTCCACAGTCTGCCGTACGATCCAAAAGGTTGAAAATGTGCTGATCCAATCCAAGCAGTTTCACTTGCCAGGCAAGAAAGCGTTGCGGCCGAGCGATACGATTTTTGAAATTGTGCTGGTGGATGCGACCGAACAGCCGATTGAGCGCCCACACCTGCCCTGGCGGGCGGTGCCAGGGAAAAAAGACAAAAACGGCATTACAGCGGCAAAAAGAAGCAGCACCCCCAAAAAGCGCAGTTGATTGCAGACCTGAACACCGAACAAATCCTCGCTACGGACTTCTGCTTTGGAAGCCAGCATGACTTTCAGTTGTTCAAACAAAACCGCTTCATCGTGGCGAAACAGATTTGTATTTTAGCCGATGCAGGCTATCAAGGATTGACCAGCCTGCACTCCAACAGCCAGACGCCAGCCAAGAAAAGTAAACTTCATCCTTTGAGCGCAGCGCAGAAGGTGTCCAATCGCAAGTTATCCAAGAAACGCATTTTGATCGAGAACATCATTCGCAAGTTGAAGATCTTTCGGATCTTGAGTAAGCGTTACCGTAATCGGCGAAAATGCTTTGGGTTGCGTTTCAATTTGATCGTTGCCATCTACAACCTGGAACTCAAATCATGACTTTTGCAAGAGGTCTAATCTCTTTCGGCTTGTCCGAGTTAGGGTCAGGCGGTTTAAGCCTCGGCACCCAGGCGGGGGACTCTTTGAAGAGTTTAATTTCGCAAAGCCTCAATGGTCAACGGCCTGCTCCCCCCATCCCTCAAATAAAAATCCACCCAAAAACGATCACCAGATCCAGGCAAACGTAGAGCATGGGCAGGGAGGTCAGAATCCACGCGAGCTTTTCATTCCGCTTTGCATAGGCAACCCAGGAACCGATCAGCGGAATGAGCATAAACAGGGGCGACAGGAATTGAAGAAAACCCCGAAAATTGATCGTCCCATCCAGCAGGATGCCGAAGACGCCAACGCCCCCCAGGGCAAGAATAGGGATTATGCCCAGAATTTGAGAGACGATCATCCAGGCCAGCAGGGCTTTGCTGCGCGGCGGCTTGGGCGTTGTGTTGGCGGAATTTGCAGAATCTGAAACGTTCATAGGAACCCTCCCAGGCTCTTGAATGTGTTTGCAGGATTTTCCCGAAGAACTGTATTGGACGATATTATATAATACCCACGGGTGAAAATTGCGCTTTCCACCCTCTAAAAAACGCAATTTTCACCCGAGTGCGGTATACCCATGCCCGCCCATTGTGTTTTCTCTGATTAGACTCTGGCGCGGGCCGAAGTGCGGAATCTGGTAAATCTTGTCAAATTAGAATGTGCGTTCTGTAATGCTGCACCCTTTTATCTTATCCGCGCCACTCTGACAGGAAACTTTTGATCCACAAGAAGGAGCTCCAATGAAAAGCGAAAAAGTCAACTTTACCTCCATCGATGAATACATTGCGACTTTCCCCGCAGAGGTGCGGAACATCCTGGAGGATTTGCGGGCGGCCATCCATGCCGCCGCTCCCGGCGCGCAGGAAAAGATCAGCTACCAGATGCCCGCCTTTGCCCTGCATGGGAACCTGGTCTATTTTGCCGCCTGGAAGAATCACGTGGGACTGTACGGAGCCTCCAGCGCCCTGCGGGAATTTGGGGATGAACTCGCGGTCTACGCAGGCCCGAAGGGAAATTATCAATTCCCGCTCGACCAGCCGCTGCCCCTGGAGCTGATCGGGAGGGTCGTGCGCTTCAGGGTCGCCGAAAACCTGAAAAAGGCCGGGCCGAAGGCCTGATCCCGTCTGCCCGAAATAAAAACAGACTGGCGCGCGCCAGTCTGTTTTTTGTGACGGGTGGTTCAGCTCTGACGCACGTCCCAGAACTTCTTGACGATCTTCTCGACCGCAGTCTTGACCGCGTCCAGTTTCATGCCAGCCACCTTGAAGGTGACCAGCTTCGAACTGGTGTCGGGGCCGGTGAACTGGCCGAAGGAGATGAAATCTCCGCCTGCATCGCTGACGGCCTTGGTCAGCTTCATCAACTGCCCGGGCTTGTCCTCGACCTGCACCGTGACGCGGATGCCCTTTTCGCGGGCGCCCATCAACTCCAGGAATATCTTGAACAGATCGGTTTCGGTGATCATGCCGACCACCTTGCCATCGTCGACCACGGGCAGGCCGCCCAGCTTGTTATCGGCCATGATGCGCGCGGCCTCTTCGATGGGCGTATCCTTTTTCACGGTCATGACCTTCTTGGTCATGACGCCCTTGACGGTGATTTTGCTGAGCAGGTAATTCATTTCCCACACGCTCAGGGTCGAGGCGGGGGAGGGCGAGGCATTGATCAGGTCGTGTTCCGAGATGATGCCGACCATCTTGCCATCCTTCATCACGGGCGCGCGGCGGATGTGTTCCTTCTTGAACATGGCCAGCGCATCGTGGATGGGAGTCTCGGGCGAGACGGAAATAACGGGGTGGGACATTCTTTCACCGACAAGCATGGGGACCTCCAGGGTGGTTCAGCGAATGGTGGGTTCGCTTTGTGAATATTTGTACAATGCGATTATACGTCTGTTCAAAATCAACAATGTCACGAAATCGGAGTGAAAAAGGTCACTTTCCAAATTCCGAGAGGATGCGCGCGACGTGGCGGGCGTGCTTGAGATACAGATCCAGGCGGATGTTTTCGTTGGGGGCATGGGTGCGGGTGTCGGGGTAACCCATGCCGCCCGTGGCGACGGGCAGTCCCAGCACGTGGATGAAGGGGTGGTTGGGGCCTGAGCCGCCCGTGATGGGGATCACGTCCATCGGTTTATCGTACACGCCCCTGGCGGTCTCCACCACCAGTTTGATGAAGGGGTGGTCGGGGTCGGTGCGGGCGGGGAAGTCGCCGCCTAGGTTCTCGATCTGGATGTCGCTGAAGCCGTGCGAGTCAAGGTGGGCGCGCAGGCTTTCGAGGATCTTCTCGGGGTTCTGGTTCGGTACCAGGCGGAAATCGACCTTAGCCGAGGCGCGTGCGGGCAGCACGGTCTTCGAGCCAGGCCCCTGATAGCCCGCGGTCAGGCCGCAGATGGTGCAGGTGGGCGTGAAGACTTCCTCGATCTTGAGCTTGGTGCCGCCGGTCAGGCCCTTGGTGAAGTAGGGCACGCCGTAGCGGGATTTGTACTCCTCGGCGGGATCGGGCAGGGCCGCCATCAATTCGCGGTCGCGCGCCGACGGGGGCTGCACATCGTCGTAAAAGCCCGGGACGAGGATGCGTTCGTCGGGCCCCTTGAGCGTGTTCAGCGCCCAGACCAGCCGCCAGGCCGCATTGGGGAAGATGCTGCCGCCCAGCCCCGAGTGAACGTCGGTGCCGAGCAGATCGAGCGACAATTCCACGTACAGGATGCCGCGCAGGCCGAGGTATTCCTGAGGCGTGTCGGTATGGTCGACGCCGCCGAACTCCCAGATGCAGGCGTCCGCCTTGAGCAGTTCGGTGTTTTCATTAATGAACTTTGCCAGGTTGACGCTGGCGGTCTCCTCCTCGCCCTCGACGATGAACTTGACATTGCAGGGCAGTTCGCCCGCCTCGTCGAGCAGCGCGTCGATGGCGTGCAGGCGCGAGACGAGGTGACCCTTGTCGTCGCTGACGCCGCGCCCGTACATCTTGCCGCCGCGGATGCTGGGCTCGAAGGGCGGGGTCTCCCACAATTCGAGCGGCTCGGGCGGCTGGACATCGTAATGGTTGTAGATCAGGATGGTCTTGTCGGTTTTACCCTTGCGCTCGGCAAAGACCACGGGCGAGCCAGCCGTGGGGTGGATCTGCACCGCGAAGCCGCGCGCCTTGAGCATTTCGCCGACGAGGGCGGCGCACTCGTGCAGGCCGATCTTTTGCGCGGAAATGCTCGGCTGGGCGACCAGCCGTCCAAGCTCGGCCAGGCTGCGGTCCAGGTGGGTTTCGAGATAAGCATCGACATTCGTGTAGTCAGTCATATATCGGTTACTCCATGAGCTTGAGGATCCAGGTGAGGGAATAGGCACCCGCCAGGGCAAAGAGCGTCATCTTGATGACCTGCCCGATCCAGCAGAAGAAGAGGAAGCGCGCCATGGGCATTTTGCCGATGCCCGCCGCCACGCCTGCGATGTCAAAGAAGGGGTTGGGGATGGCAGATAAAACCAGGATGGCCCAGCCGCCGTATTTCTTCACCCAGGGCTCGATGCGTGCATAGGCATCCATGCGCTCGATCACGGCCTGCCCGCTGTATCCCGCCAGGTAGCCCGAAAGCTCACCCAGCGCGCCGCCCGAGCCGGCCGCCAGCCCCACGAAGACCGGGTTGAAGATGCCGCCCATCGCAAAGACCACGGCCACGCCGGGCGCAGGCAGAAAGACGGTGGCGTTGGCCAGCAGGGCCACCAGGAAGATGCCCGGGTACCCAAAGGCGGCGAATTCCTCCACGCGGTCGCGGATACCGAACACGACCACGCTCAGGCCGACCACGGCCGTCAGAGCCAGCACGCGCAACAGGGTCGTCTTCCAGTCGAAGGGTGCGCGCGCGGGCGGAGAGTCAACAGCGTTCACAGGAATTTCCTGTGAACGCTGTTCCTTTGCGGGTTCGTTAGCTTTCTTCGATGGTGACACGGATGATCTTTACGGCGGGCGCATTGATGTTGCTGGGATCGCGCGGCGGGATGGACATCAGCACATCCAGGCCTTCGATCACCTGCCCGAAGACGGAATGTTTTCCGTTCAGGTGCGGGGTCGGGCCGTGCGTGATGAAGAACTGCGAGCCGTTGGTGCCCGGGCCGGCGTTGGCCATCGAGAGAATGCCCTGCTTGTCGTGTTTCAGGCTGGGATGGAATTCATCCCCAAATTTATAGCCGGGTCCGCCGCTGCCGCGGCCGGTGGGGTCGCCGCCCTGCACCATGAAATTGGCGATCACGCGATGGAAGATGACACCTTCGTAATATCCTTCGCGCGCCAGGAAGACGAAGTTGTTGACTGTTTTCGGCGTCTTGTCTGCGAACAGTTCGATCACCATCGTGCCTTTATCGGTTTCCATGCGCGCGATGTATTTCTTCTTCGGGTCGATCTGCATCGCGGGCGGGGTGCTCCATTGTTTGGTCATGTGGGTCTCCTTATAAAATATGAATGTAGGGATGGCTTAAGTCGCCCCTACGGGTTACTTGAGCAGGGTTTCGATGCGCGCCGTGACCATGTCCAGGGCGGGGACGTTGAAGCCGCCCTCGGGGATGATCACGTCGGCGTAGCGCTTGGATGGCTCGACGAACTCAAGGTGCATCGGGCGGACGGTCTTCATGTATTGCTTGATGACCGATTCGGGGGTGCGGCTGCGCTCGGTGATGTCGCGCTGCAGGCGGCGAATCAGGCGCACGTCGGCGTCGGTATCCACGAAGAGCTTCACATCGAACAGGCGGCGCAGCTCGGGTTCGGCGAAGATCAGGATGCCCTCCACCAGGATGACCGCGCGCGGCTGGACGGTGAAGGTGCGCTCGGTGCGGCTGTGCGTGGCAAAGTCGTAGATCGGCACCTGGACGGCGCGCCCCGCCCGCAACTCCTCGACGTGGCGGGTGAGCAGTTCGGTTTCGAGCGAGTTGGGATGATCGAAGTTGACCTCGATGCGCTGGGCGGGCGGGAGTCCGCTCAGATCCTTGTAGTAGGCGTCATGCTGCAAAAAAGCGATTCGGTCGGGGCCGACGCGCTGCAGGATCTCCTGCGCCACCGTCGTCTTGCCCGAACCCGAACCGCCTGCAATTCCGATTACCAGGGGGGTATGTGTCATACCCCCAATTATAGTATACCCACGGGTGAAAATTGCGCTTTCACCACCTCTAAAAGAGCACAATTTTCACCCGAGTGCGGATACCCGCCCGCCTAGGAGCTTTGCGCGCCGCGTTCCTTCCACCAGCCCGTCAGCGCCCGCCAGATGGGACAGCGGTCGTACACGCCTGTGAACATGACCACGGCGCCCAGGGCGGTCAGCGGCCACAATCCATAGTGGAAGCCCAGCCAGACCACAACTCCGCCCGCCAGCAGGCGGAAGACGCGGTCGAAGGTGCTCATGACGGCGGGTTGGGGCGCCTCTCCCGAGGCCAGTTGGGCGAACATCTCGCGATAGCCCGCCTCGGAGCGCGCTCCCGTCTGGCGCATGACCTGTTTCCCGTCGCGGTACACGATCAGCGTGGGGATAGCCATGATGCCCAGCGAGCGCAGCAAGTCCTGGCTCTGGTCGGCGTCCACTTCGAGGAAGTCGACGCGTCCCGCATATTCCTTCGCCAGCTTGTGCAGGATCGGGCTAATCATTTTACACGGACCGCACCAGGCGGCCCAGAAATCCACGACGACTGGATTGGCGTGAGTCTTGAGTTCGGCTTCGAATTGTTGAATGTCCATGTGTGTTCGATGTCCCATCGCGCGAAAAGTTGCAAACGAATTTGCCGTTGCGACAAAACAGGCGGCAGTCGATCTGCCGCCTGAATGAGTGTGGAATCAATTAACCGAACGAATCTAAATGCCCGCGATATAGGCCAGGCCGATCGTGCCTGGGCCTGTGTGCGTGCCGACCACGGGGCTGACGTCGGTCTGGAGGCTTTCGATTGCGCCTACCTGCTGGCTGGCCTTGTCGAGCACGGATTTGGCTTCCGCGGCAGCATTGGCATGCAGGGTGGCCAGGCGGATGTTCGACTTGCCCTTGACCTGTTCACTGACCAGTTCGATCACGCGCTCCAGGGCCTTGCCCTTGGTGCGGATGCGCTCCACGGGTTCCACGCGCCCGCCCAGGACAGCCAGTACAGGCTTCATGTTCAGTGCCGTGCCGATCAGGCGCGCTGCCCCGCCGATGCGCCCGCCGCGGTGCAGGAATTCGAGCGTGTCCACGGCGAAGTATACGCCCGTATGGTCGCGCGCCTTTTCCGCCAGGGCCAGGCAGTCCTGGACGCTGGCGCCGTCCTGGGCGGCCCGCGCCGCGGCTAATACCTGGAATCCCAGCGCCATGGCCGTGGTCTGGCTGTCGAGCACCGTCACCTTCCCGGCGGCGCTGCCCAGCGCCTCGCGCGCCTGGATGGCGGAGTGCATTGTGCCCGAGAGCTTCGAGGAAATGAAAATCCCGATCACCTCATGGCCCTGGTCGACCAGCCCCTGGAAGGTGCTCTGCATGACGGGGATCGGCACCTGCGAGGTGGTGGGCATCACCTTCGCATCCTTCAGGCGGCTGTAGTACTCCGCGGGGCGGATGTCGATCCCGTCCTGGTAGGTCTGCTCGCCCCAGATCAAGATCTGCGGGGTGACGGTGATGTTATGCTGTTTGCACAGCTCGGACGGAATATAGGCGGTACTGTCGGTAACAAAAGCGATTTTGGACATAAGGCCTCCTGGGTTTTATATTTCAATATACTAACCCCGTTTTGTTGCGGAAGGTGTGCAGGAAGTTCCCTCGGACCAGGATGAATTGCTGGAAAAGGCAGGTACGTTCATCCGTCCGCCCCGCAGGGGATGGGAGTATAATTCGCCTCGTAAGTTCACAATGTCCCTTACGGCGAGGCATATGCCTCGCCTTTTTCCGCCCTCACCCATCCCGCCTCAAAAAACAAATGAAGCACCTACTCCGTACGGCTACCTTTTTGCGTCCCTATGCCTGGCAGGTTTCCGCCACGATGGTCATCCTCCTGACCATTACGGGCCTCAACCTGCTCGTTCCGCGCATCATCCAGAACGTGATCGATGACGGATTGATGCAGGGCGACACCGCCTACCTCGTCCGCGCTGCGTTCATCCTGCTTGGACTTGGGCTGGGCTCCGCTTTTTTGAATTTCCTCAACCGTTACCTTTCCGCCTGGATCGCCACCAAGGTGGGCTATGACCTGCGCAACCGCATGTACAACCACATCCAGTACCTGCCGTTCACCTATCATGACCACACCCAGTCGGGGCAGCTCATCAGCCGCTGCATCGAGGATGTGCGCTCCATCGAACAATTTGCAGGCTCCTCGGTGGCGGAGTTGGTGCGCTTCGTCTTTCTGACCGTGGGCATCCTGGCGGCGATGCTTTCCCAAAACCCGACCCTGGCGGTCATTTCGCTCCTGCCCATGATCCCGCTCATCCTGATGACCTCCTCCTTCGGGACGAAGATCGGCGCGTTGTTCTTCGCCGTGGATGCGGCGGTGGGTGAAGTGTCCAACCGCCTGCAGGAGAACGTTGTCGGCGTGCAGGTGGTGCGCGCCTTTGCGCGCGAACCCTATGAGACCCAGCGCTTCGACGCGGCCAACAAGGACGTGTTCGTCAAATGGGTCAAGGTTATCGACGAGTGGGCCAGGATTATGCCGACCACGGGCTGGCTCACGACCCTGGGCACGATCCTGATCCTGTTCTTCGGCGGCCAGATGGTGATGGATGGCACGCTGACCATCGGCGCCATCGGGGCCTTCAACTTCTACATTCTGATGATGGCCGAGCCTGCCCAGTCGCTGACGGGCCTGGTCAACGCGGGCGGAGAGGCGGCGGCGGGCGCCCAGCGCGTCTTCGAAGTGCTGGATACCCAGCCCGCCATCCAGTCGCCTGCGGATGCGGTCAAACCCGAAGCCCTGCGCGGGGCGGTGGAATTCCGCGGGGTGGGCTTGAAATACCAGGACGAGAAAACCGCCTCGCTGGCGGAGATCGACCTGCAGGTCGAGTCGAATCACATCGTCGCGTTGATCGGCCAGACGGGTTCGGGCAAGACCTCGCTGATCAACCTGATCCCGCGCTTCTACGACGTGACCGAGGGCGCGGTGCTGGTGGACGGAGTCGATGTCCGCCAGATGGATTTGACCGTCCTGCGGCGGCAGATCGGCATTGTGCTGCAAACCTCGCTGTTGTTCTCCGATACGATCAAGGCCAATATCGCCTACGGCCGCCCCGAGGCCAGCGACGAGGAAGTGTTCGCGGCGGCGAAGGCCGCGCAGGCGCACGAGTTCATCGAAGGCTTCCCGAACGGATACGAGACCATCGTCGGCGAACGCGGTGTGACCCTCTCGGGCGGACAGCGTCAGCGCGTGGCGATTGCGCGCGCCCTGCTCATGGACCCGCGCATCCTGATCCTCGACGACTCGCTCTCCAGCGTGGACACGCAGACCGAGAAGCTCATCCAGGCGGCGCTCGACAGCTTGATGGAAGGCCGCACGACCTTCGTCATTGCGCACCGCCTCAGCACCGTCCGCCGCGCCGACCTGATCCTGGTCATGGACAAGGGCCGCATCGTCGAACGCGGCACACATCACGAACTGCTCAGCCAGGGCGGGCTGTACAAGGAGATCCATGATTTGCAGTTGATGCAGAACGTGGACTTCGAGAACGAAATGGAAATGCTCGAGGAAGCCTCCGCCTCTGAAATGCCCTCGCCCAAGGATGAGGATTTATAGCCCCGCCCTCCGTCTGCACTCCTCGAAGAACACTCTTCGCTCCGCTCAGGGCGGACCTGTTCTCGCAGAGCGGAGGACGGCGCTTTTCCGTCCGCAGTCGAAGCGGGATGTATCTTGAAAACATGGAATTAACTTGTCACCCCGCCCTTCGGCTGCACTCCTCGAAGAACACTCGTCGCTTCGCTCAGGGCGGACCTGTTCTCGCTGAGCGGAGGACGGCGATTTTCCGTCCGCAGTCGAAGCGGGGTGTATCTTGAAAACATGGAATTGACTTGTCACCCCGCCCTTTGACTGCGCTCAGGGCGGAGTAAGGAATTTATGACCACCAAAATCATCCCTCCAGCTTTTATCACCCAGTCCGAGGAACAACTCGACAAGGGTTACGACCCCAAAGTGGCGCGGGGCTTGCTGCGCTTCGTCAAGCCGTATGTCGGGCAAATGCTGCTGGCTTTGTTCTTCATGATCCTCGTGACGGCCGCTTCGGTCTCGGGACCGTATTTCGTCAAGCTGGCCATCGACGATGGCATCGTTGCAGGGAATTTTACGGCCCTGCGCAACATCGCGCTGGCCTACCTGCTCGTGGCGACGGTGCAGCTGCTGACCAACTATTTCCGCGTGTTGATCATGTCGCGGGTGGGACAGCACGTGCTCTACGACGTGCGCACGGCCATGTTCGGGCATCTGCAAAAATTGTCGCTCAGCTTCTACAACCGCTACAGCGTGGGACGGGTCATCACACGCGTCATCAACGACGTGGGCACCCTGCGCGAGTTCATCACCTGGGCCACGCTGGCCATCATTCGCGACATCCTCGGCATCGTCGGGACGATCCTGGCCATGCTGGCGCTCAACCTGCGCCTGTCCCTGCTGACCCTGGCCGTGCTGCCGTTCATGGTGCTGGCCACGATCCTCTTCCGCCGCGCCGCGCGGCGCAATTACCGCAAGGTGCGCGCCGCCATCTCGTGGACGAACTCGGTGCTGGCCGAAAACGTCAACGGGGTGCGGGTGGTGCAGGCCTTCTCGCGCCAGGCTCATAACTTCAGAAATTTCAAGGAATACGTCAACCGCTATTTCCTGGAGACGGGTTTGGATGCCGCCCGCACGGCTTCGCTCTTCACCCCCGTGGTGGACGTGCTGGGCGCGATCGCCACGGCTTTGGTGGTCTATATCGGCGGGACGGCTGTGCTGGGCGCTACAATCACGGCTGGCGACCTGATCGCCTTCGTCCTGTACATCGACCGTTTCTTTGAGCCGATCCGCGACCTGTCGCGCCGCTTCGACACCCTTCAATCCACGATGGCGGGCGGCGAACGCATCCTGTCGCTGTTGGATACGCCCATCGAGGTGCAGGATGCCCCCTCGGCGTGCGACCTGCCGCCCATCCAGGGCGGGGTTCACTTCGAGGAGGTCTCCTTCCATTATTCGGACGACCCGACCCTGGTGCTGAACGGCATCGACCTGAAGGTGGAGGCTGGACAGACTGTGGCCTTCGTGGGCGAGACGGGCGCGGGCAAGACCACCATCGTCAAATTGCTGGCCCGCTTCCACGATCCCACCGCGGGACGGGTGCTGGTGGATGGTCACGACCTGCGCGAGGTGACCCAGGCTTCACTGCGCCGCCAGATGGGCATCGTATTGCAGGATCCCTTCCTGTTCAATGGCACCGTGATGGAGAACATCCTCTTCGGGCGGCTGGATGCCACGGAGGCGGACGTCATCGCGGCGGCGGAGGCGGTGGGCGCCCACAGCTTCATCCAAAACCTGCGGGACGGGTACCAGACCTTGGTCCAGGAGGGGGGCGTGCTGCTCTCCGTCGGGCAGCGGCAGTTGATCTCGTTCGCCCGCGCCCTGCTGGCCGATCCCCGCATCCTGATCCTGGACGAGGCCACCTCCAGCGTGGACACGCAGACCGAGCAGGTCATCCAGCGCGCTCTGACGCGCCTGCTGAAGGGCCGCACTTCGTTCGTGATCGCGCATCGTCTTTCGACCATCACGGGCGCCGACCGCATCGTGGTGATCGAGGGCGGGCGCATCGCCGAGCAGGGCACGCACGCCGAACTACTGGAGCGGCGCGGCCTGTACTACGAATTGTACAAAACGGGTTTTCAGGATTGAAAAAGAGGACGGCTGCGCGTGACAGCCGTCCTCTTTTTTTTCTAGGGCAGGTCGAACGCTGTCACCAGGAAGATGGCCATTTGGGCGCGGGTAACTTCCTGGCCTGGGCAGAAGTTTCCGCCGCCGCAGCCGCCCGTGATGTTTTCATTGGCGATCTGCTCGATCCAGGAGGCGGCCCAATGTCCGCTGGGGACATCGGCGAACAAGCCGACAGGGGCAGGCGGCGTAAAGGATGTCCCATGCATGGCGGTCACCAGAAAGACGGACATCTGGGCGCGATTGACGAACTGGTTGGGGCAGAAATTGCCGCCGCCGCAACCGCCGCTGATGCCCTCGTTGAAGAGTTGCTCGATCCATCTGGCGGCCCAGTGGTTGACGGGAACATCGGCGAAAACCGTCCCGGTTGCATCGGGCGGGGAGTAGGCTGCGCCATGCCTGGCGGTCAACAGTAAGACGGCCATTTCGGCGCGGCTGATCTGCTTGTTGGGGCAGAAGTTGCCGCTGCCGCAGCCACCCGTCACCCCGGCATTGGACAGGCGTTCGATGAAGGATGCGGCCCAGTGCTCGGCGGGCACATCGGCAAAGATGGGCGGGGCGTCGACGACGGCGATGCTGAAGGACTGCTCGAAGTATGCGCCGCCGCTGTCCATCGTGCGCACGCGGACGGAGTAGGAATTCTTCGTCAGGTAGTTAAAGGTTTGGGCGGTTTGCAGGAGGTTGCCCGTTATGGCGAAGGCGGAGTTGTCGTCACTGCCGCCGCCGGGGACGAGCGAATACGTGAAGGTCTCCCCGCTGTCCGCATCGACGCTGGAAAATGTCCCGATGGCTGCGCCGGCGGGTTGATTTTCGGGCGCCGTCTGGCTGCTCAAATGTAGGGCGGTGGGCGGGTTAAAGACCGTGAACTGCCACCAGGCCGCACTGTTGCCATTGGCATACGTGGCGCCGAGGCTGTTGTCGGCGCGCACCTGCCAGTAGTACGCGCCCGAGTTCAGGCTGCTCAAGCTGGCGCTGGTATGCGTCCCCACATTGACCCAGGTCCCGGCACAGGCGTTGTCATCGCTGGCATCGTAACAGTAGCTGTAACTGGTCGCGCCGGCGCTTGCGTTCCAGGCCAGGGTCACAGCGGAAGTCAAGCCGCCGGTTCCATGGGATGGGCTGGTTTTGTTGAAGGCGGCGGGCTGGTTGAGAACAAAGAACCACCACCAGGCCGAACTGCTCCCATTTGCGTAGGTGGTGCCGATGGGATTTTTGGCGCGCACCTGCCAGTAATAATTGCCGGTGGCCAGATTGCTCAAGGCGACGCTGGTGCTCGTTCCCGCGCCGGTCCAGGTTCCCGAGCAGAGGTTGTCGTTGACGGTATCGTAACAATATTCATAGGAGATTGCGCCGTTGCTCGCGTCCCAGCTCAGGGTGGGATTGGGCGACTGGGTGAGCGACCCGTTGGACGGGCTGGTCTTGTTGAATACGGATGGGGCGCGGCCCGGGCTGGTGATGCTGACTTGGAATCCCGTGTCTGTGGAGGACAGGACCGACACTGAAATGCCGTTGGCGGCGTCGGTGAACGTTTCCCCCACCGTCCACATCGCGCCGGCATCGCCGGTGTCGCCGTTGTTGTCGGGGTCGACCACGTTGGCGGGGCGCGCGTGCGTGGTATCCACTTCGTGGATGATGACAGCCTGCCCGGGCAGTTTGACGTCGTATCCGACCTTCCTGCGCACTTCCACGGTGTAGAAGCGGGTTATAGAGGCGCCGATCGGGATCCTGGCCATTTTATAATTGTTGGTTTGCGGCAGGGCCAATTGTTCGAGGGTGATTGTGTTTGTGCCACCGGAGGCGGGCGGAATGTATCTTTCTGCGAGCGTGACCCAGCCCAGCATATCTTTGTGATAGGAAATGGTGTGCTGGCCGATGCAGCCGTAGACGGCATCGGTGGAATTGGCGCAATCGGTCCACGTGTCGCTCATTACGTCCCAGCGATTGTCGTAGGTCTCCCCGTAAGCGCCCGAAGAGTGTGGCAGGCCGAAGCCATGCCCCATTTCGTGCGACATGACGGTGATGTTGGAATATCCCCAGGGCGGTTCCCAGGTCATATGCCAGTATTTGGTGACGCCGTCGAGGGTCATATACAGGCCGCCGCCCCAGGCATACCCATCGAGGTTGGCGTTGAACATCAGGTTGATGCCGTCGTAGTTTGTAAAGTTCACGTCGGCATCGGCCACCCCGGTGCAATCTGAGGCAGCCCGTTCAAAATCGAGCGTATTGTTGACAATGTAGTAGGAGCGCGGTTGGGGCAGGGTGTACCAGCCTGCCGCGCCGCTGCCCATCACATTGGCGATGTCAAAGGATACTTCGCGCCAGTAGTGGTCGAGGCCCGGCCAGGCGCTGCTGTACATCTCCTGGAAATAGGCCAGGTCCCTGGGTTCGTCGCTGACATCCCTGAACTTGCACATGATCGAGATCCAGGGGTGGGAGCCGGTGACCATCAGCGGGTTCTGGCCTTCCACAGCCACGGAGCCTTCTGCGGCGGTGATGGAAGCGACCAGCAGCTGTTCGGTTTCTCCCGCCCGGGTCGGCAGCGCGGATCCGTTTACGACAACCTGCCTCCCGTCCAGCGCCAGCGCCCCGCCAGCCGCCTGGATCAGTTCCTCTTTCAATTCCAGGTAAATGATGCGCCCATCTTCGGTGTGCAGAAAATAGCGTACCTGCGCTCCGTATTGTGGATCGGGTCCATCGCCGCGAACGATGAAAAACTGCCCATGAAAAGATTGGTTCGGGGTCGCTTCCCGGGCGCCGACCCCATTTGCCCCTCCGAAGGAGGTATATGCGACGAGGAGCACCAGGCCCAGCATGCGCAGAACCATGCGAATTGCGACTTGCGAAATGCCTTTCATGAATTCCTCCGGTCCCCGATGTTCCCAGGTGGGAAGGGAAAGACACCGGGACAATGTAGTGTTGGGTTCCAGTGTATCCATTTTCGTCCAGGCTGCCCGCCCTCGCAAGAGGGTCATTTCTCACACTCTTTTGTGGGTCTGGCAGGGCTATCGCGTTTTTGACTTCTCGTTTTCGCCGTGTCCTTGCAAGCGTTTTTGGCGAATCGAAAAGAGACAGCCGCTTTCAAGCCGGCTGTCTCTCTTTTATGTCAAAACCTGTTCCTCATTCCTCCCAGACCGAATGATACGCGCCGATGGCTTCGAAGTATTCCACCATCTGCTTGTAGAAGGGATGACTGGTGATGGTGGCGCTGTCGCCGATGACGATCAATTTGCGGCGGGCGCGGGTGAGGGCCACGTTCATGCGGCGCGTATCGGCCAGGAAGCCGACTTCGCCTTCGCGGTTGGAGCGCACCAGCGAGACGATCACCGCTTCCTTTTCGCGGCCCTGAAACCCATCCACGCTGTCGATCTCGATATCAAGCGTCTTGAATTTTTCACGCAGCACGCGCACCTGCGCCGAATAGGGGGTAATGACGGCGATTTGCTCCGCCTGGACGCCCGAGGCGATCAAAGCGCGCGCTTTTTTCAGGACCAGGCCCGCTTCCATCAGGTTCAGGTGGCTGTCGCCGTCGGGTTCGAGTTCCTCGTCGTAGCTGGCCCCGGCCGTGTCGATAAAATGGACGGGACAATGGGTCAGTTCATCGTCTGCCACGCCGGGCAGGTCACGCAGGAGCGCCGCGCCCACGGTGGGATCGGCCTGCAGACTGCCCGCGTAGAAGACCGTGGAGGAATAGGTCATGATGTCGGTGTGCATGCGGTATTGAGTGGTCAGAAGCCGTGAGAGCTTGACTGGCGGCTGCTCCAGCAGGCGTTCCATCATGCTCACGTTCAATCCCTGGGCCGCGGCGGCGGCGGAGATCACCGTCGGCGGGAGCTGAAAGGGATCGCCCGCCAGCACGATCTTTTCTGCATACTGGAGGGGAATCCAGACGACGGCTTCGGTGCTCTGGCTGGCTTCGTCCATGACGCACCAGTCGAAGCGGCGTTTGCCGAGCACCTGCGGGTCCAGGCCCGTGGCGGTGGCGCACACCACATGGGCGCGGCCCAGAATGCCTTCCACCACCTGTTCCTCGACGTTGCCCGCATCCTCGCGCAATTTTTTGGCTTCCTCCCGCAGGGCTTCGCGCACGCCTGGCTGCGGCTTGGTGTGATAGAACTTGGAGGCCTGCGCTCGCAGGGTGTTCGCCTCCTGCAGCCACTTGCGCGCGAGGCGCATGTCGGGATGATTTTCCACGAGCAGGTCGAGAGTATGTTCGCGCAACTCGGGCGAGACGCGCGCAGGGTGCCCGAGGCGGATGGCATTTTCGCCTGCGGCCAGCAGGCGTTCCAGCAGGTTATCCACGCCCAGGTTGCTGGCTGCCACAGCCAGGACCGTCCCGCCGACGCGCGTGATCTGGCGGATCAACTCCACCAGCGTGGTGGTCTTGCCCGTCCCGGGCGGGCCGTGGATGATGGCAATATCTTCCACGCCCAGCGCGAAGGTGACGGCCTGCCGTTGGGACTCGTTGAGGCCTTGATCGAGAAAGTCGGGGGCGGCGATGGAGTTGAAGAGCGGGGTCTGCCTGTGGATCAACACGTCCCGCAGGGTGGCGAGGCGCGATGACCTGGCGTCCCGCGCACGGTCCAGGGCCTGGCGTTGGCGCAGGCGCGAAACCTCATCGGTCGAGCGATCCAGCCTGAAACTGGGGCGTTCGCCCTCGGGTTCAGGCGCCTGTGGGAAGGCAACCTGGATGTTGTCCTTTTGCAGGCGGCTGACGATTCCGCGCCAGCCGGGGGAGGGGTGTCCCAGCCCCTCCTCCGAAAGAATGACGGGACTGCCTGCGCTGAGGCGCGTCCACGGCAGGGGCAGGGTCTGGTTGCGCTTGCCAAAGGTCAGCAGGATGCGGCCACCCAGTCCCGCATCCTCGGCGCGGATGGTGAGATGAATCAGGCTATTGCCCGTCTCCTCGGCTTCTGTGGGGGAGCGCTTCTCGAGCGCGAGCAGGGCTTCCAGCTTTTCAGCTTCCGCTTCCAGGTCGAGCAGGCGGGCCAGGCGTCCAAAATATTCTTCGATGGATGGTGGAGTGGCTTTCATGGCGCTGTATTGTAGCATGGGCTGGCTTGAAAAGAGGCAGGCTTCGAAGCGCAGCGAAGAACTGCATCATCTTGGTGTGGGTTTGTATATGTCAGTTTTTTAAAAGCCCAATACATGGGAGGCGTCTTGTGGGTGACCTTCCATAATTGGTTATGGCAAACTGAAAGTCCCGACCAGGAATACCGCCATCTGTCCGCGCGTGACCGGGCTACTGGGACAATATTTTCCACTCCCGCAGCCGCCGGTGATGCCTTCCGCGGCGAGCTGCTCGATCCAGGCGGCGGCCCAATGGTTGGCGGGGACGTCGGTGAATTTCGTTCCTGAAGCAGTGGGCGGGGTATAGGCGGATCCGTGTTTGGCGCGCAGCAGGAAGACCGCCATTTCAGCGCGGGTGACGGGCTGGCTGGGACAATAACGGCCGCCCCCGCAGCCGCCGGTGATGCCTTCCGCTTGGAGCGCCTCGATCCAGTCGGCAGACCAATAGGTGGAGGGGACATCGGAGAAGACCGTCCCCGTTGCTTCTGGAGGGACATACGTGTCGCCGCGCAGGCTGCGTAGGATGAAAACAGCCATCTGATCACGGGTGACGCTGGCCATCGGGCAGTAGACCAGCGGATTTTTCCCGCAGCCGCCGGTTACGCCGGCGTTATACAGACGTTCGATCCAGCTTTTCGACCAATGGGTGGGATGCACATCCGCGAAGATGCCGGCCTTCAGCAGGATGAGCGCGTCGCGGGCGGGCAGGGTGACCTGGGTGACGTACGCGCCGTTGTTGACGCCCGGCACCTGCGTTCCCTGAAGCTTGAAGTAGCCAGTTTCCAGCGGTACCGCGACCGGGTTGGATGAGGCGTTGACCAGCACGCTGCCGTGATCGTAATCGCGCCGCCAGACTTCCTGGCTGCCCGCCTGTAGCCTGACATCATCCAGCCAGACGGAACCTGTGGTTTCGCCCAGCCCGAAGGCCAGGAAGGCGGTCGCGTCGCTGCCCGCGGCGGAGGCGGAAATGGTGTATTGCTGCCACTCGGTTGTCAACTGCACCTGACCAAAGTCCAGCCAGCCCTGCCAGGGGTCGTGATTCTGCTGCGCCCACATGGTCAGCGGGCGGGCCTTGTCGGCGCGCGCCCAGAAGGTGAGGGTGTAATCCTGCCCCTGGCTGAGCGTCAACGGCTCGTAGCTGAAGGAAGCCTGCCAGTCGGTGCCGAGGGCCTGGGTGATGTCGAGCCGGGCGGCGCTCGAACCTGAATGTGGGTCGAAGGTGTCGCGCTGCGCGCTGATGCTGTAGCCTGTGTCCGCCCAGGTTGACCAGGCCCCAAACGCGATGTCAGATTCGAATCCGCCGGTGGCGAGGAGCAGGTCGGGGGCGGGCAGGGAGTCGAAGGCGCGGATGGCGGCGTCCGTCGGGTAACCCAGGTAGCCGCGTCCCGCCCCCGCGTTGTCGTATTCATCGAACCACAGCAGGCACAGGGAGCCGTGGCCGTTGGTGTTGATCTCGTAGCTGTAGTAGCCGTCACCCAGTAGGGCCGTGCCCAGGCCGAAGCGCATCTTCCGATAATTCGGGACGAAGCCAGGCTTGACGCAGGGATTATCGTAGGAGCCGTCGCCGTTGGGGTCCGCGCCGCTGTCGTCCTCGTAGGTTTCGATCATGCTCAGGTTGGGCGACCCCGAATATTGAAGCCACTCGAAATAGCTGCCCGCGTCCGGCCAGGGACCGAAGACGGTTGTATGCCAGGCGCTGCCGTAGGAGGCGCCGTCGTCCTTGGGGAAGCCCTCGAAGTTGTTCCCGTTGAGCAGGGCGTAGTTGGGCTCACCCCAATTGGTGAAGATGATCTTGTTTGGGCCGACCAGTCCGCGCAGGTCCGCCTCGTATTGGTACAAGCCGTCGTTCCAGGTCTGATCGAAGTTGGAGTAATCGGCGGGCAGGGTGTTGGACTGGTTCGGGTCGAGGGTGCGGGCAGTGGAGTTGCCGACCAGCCAGGATTCCTCGCCATCCGAGCGGTCGATCAGGAGGCCGTCCCAGCGCGGATCTGACAGCAGTTCCGCGCCGACGCGGGCGTTGTAGTCGCCCCAATGTTCGGGACCGATGAGCGGGTCGATGGTGCCCTTGGGGCTGAGCGTGCTGAGATTCATCACCCAGGAATGCGGCCAGAAGCTGACGTGCGCCGCGATGCGCGTTCCCGCCGCATGGGTCGAGGCCTGGCGCACGTATCCGCGCTGGACCGTGATGGTGCGGTTGACCTTGTCCACAGCCTGCACGTAAACGCTCTCGCCGTCGATGAGCGCCGTGTCGCCAGGGACGAATAGCTCGAAGGTCTCCGTCCCATTGCTGACCGTCAGCGCCTGTATGGGCAGGACGGTCAGCGTGGCGTTGACCGCCGTCCGCAACGTGGTGCCGACCTGGGTCAGGAACCACTCCGCGGGGATGCCGCTCATGTAGGCGCGGCTGGCGGGGTCATCGGGGTCGAAACCCAGTTCACAAGCGTTGGTGGAGTTGAGCAGCAGGATGTCGGGGTTGCGCGCCTTGAGCGGGTCGATGAACTCCGCCGACCAATCGCCCAGGATGACCCAGTCGTAACGGGCGATGTCGTCCAGCGATTGTTCCCACGGATTGGGCCACCACATCCCCAGCCGCGGATAGGAGGGGTTGACGCTGGCTGCCGCTGGCGTAGCCAGAGCATATGTGGGCGCGGCTAACCAAGCAGTCAGGAAGATGAGCGCGAGAAGCAAAGTCAGTTTGCGGTTGGACATGGGAGTATCCTTCTGGGTCAAAGCTGTTGAAGCCCGAGGATGAAAATAAAGGTTCCGCTTGCAATTTGGACAATACCAGAAATTAGACAAATAACGATTGAATACCTTGGATATTTGAACTCGCTATTTTTTAAGTAGCCAGATTTATTTATTTTTGGTATTGCTATTGAACCTGCAAGGAAGGTTAGCCCGGAACTTATCATGGATAATCCTCCTCCCAGTTGTTGATAGATACTTTTTTGTGTAAGGTCTGCTTGGAATGATGCGTACATTATGGTCGCGCTGCTGGTGATAAGGAGAAGACCGATGAGGAGGGATAGCAGGGAATATGTTAGCATTTGTTTGTTGTAAATAAAAAGTCCAAGCGAAAGAGAAATTGCGATTATTGCGAGGAGCGCTAAAAAAAGATGGAATAAACCGAAAAAAGGAAGAACACAAAATATCACGACCACTAGAATTATGAGCAGAATTCTGCCATTTTTCGAAAGGATGTAAGGGTTCGTATTTTGCTTGTTATTTATGTTCATATATGCCGCCTTCCAGATTTGATTTTATCTCTTTTATGGATTTCTGTAGCATTGCCCATTCTGCTTCGTCAATTACCTGTTTCTTATACTTTGCCATGATCTCCCGAATCTTCGCCAGCGAAGGCGGACCATATTTCTCGATGACCTCTTCCGTCCAGGGGAAGAACCACAAGTGAAAGTGAATGGAACTCTCTTCCTGAACGAGGGTCAGATGCTCGATCTGTGTGACTTGCTTGATGGCTTTGTGGGTGACTCGCACAAGGCTGGCAAATTCCTGATACTCGGCATCATCCATCTCAGCAATGGAACGAATATGCCGCAGCGAAGCGATCACCAAAAAGCCTGGCAGTGGAATGAGCGGATCCTGATGAACGCAGAAATGCTGCGACCTGTAAATGAATCCCCCAGGCACAGACATGGACCCGTCCGCAACAGCGCAGCCCATGCACTCGATGTCCCATTCATGGCCGAGGAAGTCTTTGGTCTTCATGCTTCATCCCATGCTGCAGCCAGGAAGTGCGGCTGTTCATCGAAAATGTACGCCGTCAATTCATCGATTAGCATCGCCGCTTATTCTCCTTTAACAATAAGCCATTCACATGTTTTATGGAAAGCCAGAGCAACATTTGCAGAATTATACGCCCGCGCTTTGCAAAAGAACGAATCGACCAAAATGGTACAATCCTTCCATGAAAAAGACTGTTTATCGCCTCCATGCGGTGCAGCGTATGTTCGAGCGCAGCATCCCCCTGAACAAGGTCCGTCAAACCCTGGAGCGGGGCGAGACCATCGAGGACTACTCGAACGAAATGTCCGCGCCCAGTCGATTGATCCTGGGCGGGCAGGGGCGCAATCCTCTTCACGTGGTGGTCAGCGAAGGTGTGCAGGCCGACGAGGCGGTCGTCATCACGGCCTACGTCCCCGAGCCGTCCCAGTGGACGCGGGATTTCAAGCGGAGGAGAAGCCCGTGAAATGCCTGATCTGTCTCCAGGCTGAAACCGTGGATCGGTCGATCTCCGTGATTTTGACGCGCGGCGAGTTCCGGCTGACGGTCAGCGGCGTGCCCGCCCGGGTTTGTCCGCATTGCGGGGATGGCTACGTGGAGGAGGTTGTTGCGCGGAAATTGTTGAGCCTGGCGGAGCGAGAGTCAGCACTGGGGGTTTTGGAATCCGCTTTGGAGTATGAGGGCGATATGCTCGGTTAGTGCTCATTGTGCTTGTCTTCCCTTCCCATTTTTTGTATACTAATTCTAATTAGATGCATTTACTCTAGTTTTGGGAGGCTCACTTGGATCCACGCAAAGGCGTTGTCGCCATCAAATCCAACCCGCAGTCCGAGGCGATCCTCGGCACGGGCTTCTTCGTTTCGACGGGGGTGATCCTGACCTGCGCGCACGTGATCGAGGGATACTACCATCCCGAGATGACGGCCTACTTTCGGCTGGCAGGCTCAAACGATGTGTTTGGGGCGGAGGTGGAATACTACAGCCCAAAGGAGAAATTCGATGTGGCCGTGCTCAAGCCCAGGCGCAAAATCGACTTCACACCCTTGCGCGTGATCTCCTCCCAGGAGAGCAAGTTGCACGAATTTTCCATCTTCGGCTATCCCGTCCTCGGCGAGATCCATGGACTGAACGGCGCGGGCAGGATCCTTGGCTGGGTCCAAAGCCCGACGGGACATGCCCAACTCCAGCTCGAATCGCGCCAGGTGACCCAGGGTTTTAGCGGTGCGCCCATCTGGGACGTGGAACTGGAATCCGTGGTGGGCATGCTGCAAAGCGGCATCAAGGCTGAGGATGTGGGCAGGCCCTCCTTTGGCCTCCCAATGGAAGTTCTGCAGGAAATCTTCCCCGAGCTTCCGCTGGAAAAGGGGGGCGCGGGCAGGTCCGCACAGCCCACCGCAAAGGCCTCGGCCGGCGACGGCGGCATTGCGGTCAATGTCGACGGGGACGTTTCTGGAAATCTCATTATCGGTAACAACAATACGGCGAGACGAAACTGATCAAAGGTGCGAGATGACAACGGAACCAGTGCAGGTATCGCAGCAAAAGCGAGCCATTGCGGGTTTCAACTGAAATCAATCCGCCAGCCGGCCGCTGGATGACACACTGGCCTTGCCGTCTTGCACCGTCATCGAGGAGGTTGCTGCTACGGCGGTGGGTGCAATCGCCAGGGATTCAGCCGTGCGCACCTGGTTTCGACAGGCTCAACCCAGGGGGTGGCGGCTGGGGGCCGCGCCATGATTATGATTTTGACATTTTTATCGGTCGAAAATCGTCATTTTTCCTGTATAATACTCGATGAGACAAACGCTTTGCAGCAGGTGGCAAAGAGAGGAGATCTTCTATGCGTAGAGCACGAGTTTGGATATTTGTTTTGTTGATCCTGATCATTGGTTTGGGCGTTGGAGCATATCTTATTTCAACGTTGATGAACACCCAAACGCCCGAGACGGGTCAGGTTCCTTTGGTTGAGATTTTCGTTGCCAAGCAGAATATTCCGCAAGGCGGCGCAATCACAAAGGATGTCCTGATGACTATCTCCATTCCCCAGGATCAGGTCATCACCGTGATGTATACGAGGGATGAAGAGACTCAACTGACAACGGACATGGTCAGCCGCTTCCCGTTGGACCAGGGTGTTGTGATTACCGAATCGATGGTGGTCAACAAGAACCAGGCAGTTTCGATTGCCGGGCCGGCCTGGGCCACCCTCGTACCGCCTGGAATGACGGCCATTTCGATTCCCGCCACCCGTCTCTCCCTGGCCAGTTACGGCGTGGCCGATGGTGCGCATGTCAACGTGAATGTCTGTTTCCTGTTCGTGGATGTCGACCCCACCTTCCAGTCGATCACCCCCAACACCGCAGGCATGTTGCAAGGCCCGGGCCAGTTGCAGGATCACCTGCCGGTCATCTCCTTGAGCGGTGGCCTGGTCGAAGAGACCGGCCCCCAGGGACGGCTCGAACTTGACCCCTCGGTTCAGCAGCCCTTCTATATCATGCCCGCCGAAGCCCAGCGTCCGCGCCTGACCTGCCAGTTGCTCCTGCAGGATGTGACCGTTCTGAAGGCTGGGAACTTCCCGCTCAATGGCGGCGCGACTGTCGAGGACCCCGCTGCCCAACAGCAGCAAACCGATGAGGCGCCCGTCAAACCGGATGTTGTGACCTTGATCGTCAATCCGGCTGATGCGATCACCCTTTCCTATCTAACCTATAGCAATGTCCAGTTCCACTTGTCGCTGCGCAACCCGAATGACACCACCCGTGTGCTCACGGAGGGCATGACGCTTCAGTTGCTGCTCAGCCAGTACAGTATCCCCACGCCCGCCAAGCTTCCGTACGCCACTCAGCCGCGCATCGATTTCCTGGTTGCGCCGATCCTGCAGAACGATATCGTCCCGCAGCAATAGGAACATCGGGCCAACCCCATTTTGGTTCAGAGGTAATTTATGCCAGCTGAAAAAATCCGGGTACTGATCGTAGACGACATTGCCGAGACCCGGGAAAATGTTAGGAAGTTGCTCCAATTCGAGCCTGACGTGGAAGTGGTCGGGGCTGCCCGTTCGGGCAAGGAGGGCATCCAACTTGCCCTGGAATTGGACCCGGATGTGGTGCTCATGGATATCAATATGCCGGATATCGACGGCATCACGGCCACCGAGACCATCCGTCACAAGTCGCCCCACATCCAGGTTGTAATTCTTTCCGTCCAAAACGATCAGAATTACATGCGGCGGGCCATGCTTGCTGGCGCGCGTGATTTCCTGACCAAGCCGCCCATGGGCGATGAATTGATCTCCGCCATTCGCCGCGCCAGTGAAATGGCGCGCATTGAGCGCTCCAAGAACGTGGGCGGGCGCGGTGCAACAGCCATGACCGGCCTGCCCACCTCCGTTCCCACCCTGCCGGGATTGTTGCAGGGCAAGGTGGTGACGGTATACAGCCCAAAGGGCGGAGTCGGCACCACCACACTGGCCGTCAACCTGGCCATCGCCCTGCACAATGAGGATACCCGCGTCGTGCTAGTGGATTCGAACCTCCAGTTTGGCGATGTGGCCGTCTTCATCAACGAACAGGGCAAGAATACGCTCATCGAAATTGCCCCCCGCATCGAAGAACTGGACTCGGAGATCATCGAAGACATCATGATCAAGCACCAGGCTTCGGGCATTCATGTCCTGACTGCGCCGCCCAAACCCGAGTATGCGGAAAAGGTCACGGCAGACCAGTTCGAACGCGTCATCCACCTGCTCAAGCAGTTATATGCCTACGTGGTGATCGATACGAGTTCCACCTTGACGGATATTGCCCTGGCCACCATCGACCGCAGTGATGTGGTGGTGGTGGTGACGACCCAGGAGATTCCATCCATCAAGAATGTCAGCCTTTGCCTCGATCTGTTCCATACCCTGGGTGTTCAGAAGGACCGCATTGTCCTGGCCATGAACCGTTTCGACAAGCGTATTGCCATCACCCCAGAACGGGTTGGCAAGAACCTGAAGCAGGATGTGGCAGCGGTGGTCCCGCTGGATGAGCGCATTGTCATCAATGCCGTCAACCGTGGCATTCCCTTCATGGTTGATAACAAGAATCAGCTTGTGGGACGCGGCATGTACAGCCTGGCGGAGGCAGTTCGTAGTCGAATTGCTGCGCTGGAAGCCGAAGACGAGAAATTACCTACTAGTGGTAGACGGTAAGGAGTGATGCCGTATGTCGCTGCTTAAGCGAATCGAACAAGGTCAGGGTGGGCAGAAAGGCGCCGCCCCCGCGCAGGGAGGCGGGCAATCCGGCTCCGGCGGGGATGGCTCGCGGCTTTCGTCCCTGCAATCCAGGCGGGTGAATGCCCCCATCACCTCCCCGCAAGCCGGGTCCTATTTTGACCTGAAGACGCGCGTTCAGAACAAACTCCTGGCGGAACTCGATCCGTCGATGGATGTGTCCAAGACCGAAGAGGTGCGCAGGACGATCCTCGATCTGTTCGAGCAAATCCTGACCGAAGAGAATATCGTTCTCTCGCGTCCTGAGCGCGCCCGTCTGTTCGAGCAGATCGCAGCCGAGATCCTCGGTTTCGGACCGCTTCAACCCCTGTTGGAGGACGAGACCATCACGGAAATCATGGTCAACGGGGCGAAGAATATCTACATCGAGCGCAAAGGCAAGATCCACCGCGTGCCCGTGACCTTCGAGAATAACGATCACGTCCTGCGCATCATCGACCGTATTGTGGCGCCGCTTGGCCGCCGCATCGATGAGGCCAGCCCCTACGTGGACGCCCGTCTCCCCGACGGTTCCCGCGTGAATGCGGTGATCCCTCCCATTTCGCTGGTCGGCCCCACGCTTACCATCCGTAAATTTTCACGCAATCCGATCACGGTCGAGCAACTGGTGCAATTCGGTTCCATCACGGCAGAGTCTCTCCAGTTCCTCAAGGCCTGTGTGGAATCCAGGTTGAACGTCGTCATCTCCGGTGGTACCGGTTCAGGTAAAACCACCCTCCTGAACATTCTCTCCAGTTTCATTCCGGCCGATGAACGCATCGTGACCATCGAGAACGCGGCCGAATTGCAGTTGCGCCAGGAGCACGTGGTCACACTCGAATCCCGCCCCCCGAACATCGAAAATCGCGGCGAGATCACCATCCGTCAATTGGTAATTAACTCGTTGCGCATGCGCCCCGATCGCGTGATCGTCGGTGAAATCCGCGATGAGGCCGCGCTGGACATGTTGCAGGCCATGAACACGGGCCATGACGGTTCCATGACCACCCTGCACTCCAACGGCCCCCGCGATACCCTCTCCCGTCTCGAAACCATGACCTTGATGGCAGGCATGGATTTGCCCTCGCGCGCCATTCGTGAACAAATCTCGTCGGCCATCGATTTGATCGTTCACCAGTCCCGTATGCGCGATGGCACGCGTAAAGTGACGCACATTACCGAGGTCAGCGGCATGGAAGGCGAAGTGATTACCCTGACCGACCTGTTCGTGTATGAACAGACAGGCATCGAAGACGGACGCATAATGGGTCGCCTGCGACCGACCGGCCTGCGCCCGAAATTCATGGATAAAATCGAATCGTCCGGTATTCACCTGCCTCCAGCCATCTTTGGCATCGGAGAGCGTCGGCGTTATTAGACCTATAAACCATGGAACAACTTGTACCCTGGATCGTCATTGGCGGTGGCATCATTCTGATCGTGATTCTCTCGATCGGGTTGGTGGTATCCATTTCGAGCGAACGCACCCTCCTCGATCAGCGCTTGGGGCAGTACCTCGGTGAGGAAAGGTCGCAGGACGAAGGCGGGCGGCGGAAAGGCGACACGGTTCTGACCGAATGGGTCTCGCGCCGCGTGGAGAAAACTTCCTTCGGCGATAACATTGCGCGGGAATTGGCCCGCGCCGATGTCAAGCTCAAAGTGGTGGAATTCTTCGCGTTGATTGTGATCTCCGTGATCCTCACGGGAGCGCTTGCCTGGCTTCTGGGAAATCAGCAGCTCTTTTCCTTTGTTATTGGAGCTGTCATTGGCCTTTTCCTGCCAAGGATGTATGTCAACCGCCAGAAGAGCCGCCGCCTTAAGCGCTTCAACGATCAACTCCCCGACATGATCAACCTGATGGTGAACGGCCTGCGCGCCGGTTATTCTACCATGCAGGCCATGGAGGCGGTCAGCAAGGAAATGCCAAACCCGATCTGCGATGAGTTCCGTCGTGTCGTGCAGGAGATGCAGCTGGGTATCCCCATGGAAGTGGCCCTGGACAACCTGCTGCGCCGCATTCCCAGCCAGGACCTGGATTTCATGGTTACGGCTGTCAACGTGCAGCGCGAGGTGGGCGGCAACCTCTCCGAGATCCTCGACACGATATCCTTTACCATTCGTGAACGTATCCGCATCAAGGGCGACATCCAAACCCTGACCGCCCAGGTGCGCACATCCGGGACCGTGCTTTCCCTGATCCCCGTCTTCCTGACGCTGGTTTTGTGGTTTCTTAACCCCGAATATTTGCTTTCCCTGCAAATGGGTGGAATTTACTGTGTGATTGGTGTATTTGGGAGCGTGATCTTCCTCATCGTGCTCGGCTATGTGATCATGATGAAGATCGCCGATATCGAGGTGTAGAATGAATATGACCTATCTGATTTGGGGTCTGGTTGCCCTGGTTTTGATCGGTGGAGCCGTGGTGTTGGGCATCGTGGGATCCCGCTACTCGCAAAATTCCCAGGAGGATGGCGATCCTTTGATGGCGCGCCTGGCCGAAGCCAGCCAGCGCGGCGAAGTCACATCCCTGGAGGATATCGAACTTTCGCAGCCTTTCAGCGAGCGTGTGCTCCTGCCGATCATGAAGAATATCGGCGACTTCTCCGCCCGCTTTACCCCGCAGAAGGCCTTGCAGGATACGAGCCGCAAACTGGAACTGGCGGGTAACCCGGGCCAGATCGATGCCTCCACCTTCCTGGCCTCCCGCTTTGTGGTGGCTGCCGTCTTTGGCGGTTTGATGCTGGCCATTTCATTGTTTGCGCCCAACCGCTGGCCGACAGCGCAAATCATCCTGGTGGTCGGTATTTTTACCGTTCTCGGCTTTTTCTTCCCGCAGCTTTGGCTCCAGAGCATCATCAACCGCCGCCAGCATAACGTGCGCAAGGCCATGCCCGATGCCCTCGACCTGCTGACCATTTGCGTGGAAGCCGGCCTCGGTTTCGATGCGGCCATGTCGAAGGTGAGCGAGAAATGGGAGAACGAACTCTCGTTGGCTTTCCTGCGCACCATCCGTGAGATCCAGCTTGGCAAGCCCCGCCGCGATGCCCTGCGTGACATGGCCGACCGGATGGGCATCCCGGAAATGACCAGTTTCATTGCCGCCGTCATCCAAAGCGAAATGCTCGGCGTGAGCTTGGCCAAGGTGTTGCGCATCCAGTCCGACCAGATGCGCGTCAAACGCCGTCAGCGCGCGGAAGAAGAGGCGCACAAGGCGCCAATCAAGATGATCATCCCAATGGCATTGTTGACTTTCCCGTCCATCATGATCATCCTGCTGGCTCCTGCGGCGATCCAAATTTCCCAGTCTTTGGGAACCTTCCTCGAGTAATAGCAGGGGGAGCGCATCCCCCCGATTCAAATCCTGTTTGGCGAGTGAGGTGACATTGGGTGGTTCCTCGTTCTCGTATGGCCTGTACCGGTTGGCTTGGACATCGTTGGATTGGATCTTTCCGCCTGTCTGCGGCGGTTGTGGACGGCCTGGATCGCGATGGTGCCCCGAATGTCAAAAAAACGTTCCTGTCATGGATGGGAACGTTTGTGATTCCTGCGGCAGCCCGCAGCCCAGGCGGGGATTGTGCGAGGCATGCCGGCTGGAGCGGCCTCCCTATCAGGCCCTGCGCTCCTGGCTGGCCTTCGATGACCCGATTCGAGGCGCCCTGCATCACCTGAAATACCGGCGCGATATCGGGTTGGGGGATGCGATTGCCGCGCAGATGGCGGGCTTTGTCCGCTCGCTGGGCTGGCCGGTGGAGGTTGTCATCCCGATTCCGTTGAGCGAAGCCCGACGCAGGGAACGCGGGTATAATCAGGTTGGGTTGATCGCTCGTCCGCTTGCCCTGGCCCTGGGGTATCGCTATGCTGCCAATGCCCTGGTGCGCTGGCGTAATACACACTCCCAGGTGGGACTCTCCAGGGAGCAGCGCAGGGAAAATGTGCGCGGCGTGTTTCGGGTTGAAGGCTCGAGAATTCGCGGAAAGATCGCCCTGCTGGTGGACGATGTGGCCACGACGGGATCCACCTTGAATTCGGGCGCGGAGGCCCTGCTTTCGGGCGGCGCCTTGCAAGTTTATGCGTTGACAGTCGCTCGCGCATTGCCCCGGCATGGTTTGAGTCATGCGTGAGCGGTTCGTGACCTACACATCCTTTTTACGGAGGACCAAATGTCCAACATAGTGGAAGTCCAGGCACGTAACCTTCATTTGAACGACAGCCTCAAGGAGTACGTGGTATCGCGTTCGGAAAAGCTGGAGCGATACCTGCAGGAGATCGAGGAGATTCGGGTGGAGTTGTCCCACATCAAGACCGCCCGCAATGCCGCCGATCGCAATGTGGCGCAGATCACCGTGCGCGGCAAGGGCTTCATCCTGCGCACCGAGGAACGCGCCGATGAGACGCACGTGGCCTTCGATGCCGCGCTGGATAAGATGCAGCGCCAGGTCGATCGTTACAAGGGCAAGCGCGCCCGCGGACGCGGCGATGGACGTTCCGCCGCTGAAGTGGTGGACTTCGAGGAAATGCCCCTGGACGAGACGGGCGAACTCCTGCCGATGATCGCGCGCCGCAAGAAATTCATGCTGCTGCCCATGAACGAGGATGAGGCCGTCGAGCAGATGCGCCTGCTTGGGCACGACAACTTCTTCATCTTCTACAATGGCGATGCCAACAAGGTCAACATCCTGTACCGCCGCCGCAACGGCACGTATGGCCTGATCGAACCCGAAATTGGCTGATCCCAGCCGGTAACCCTCCTGGCCCAGCCTTCCGCTGGGCCAGTTTTATTAGGAGCATGGAATGACCGATTTTGATGAGGAACTGGACGACCGCAAACCGCTTCCAGGTTTGATCGATGAAGCCGCGGCCGAACAGGCCGTGACCCAACTCTTGATCGCCCTTGGAGAGGATACCCAGCGGGAGGGGCTGCAATCCACCCCGCGCAGGGTGGCGCGCATGTTTGGCGAGTTGCTGAGCGGCTACCAGATGGATCCGCAGGCCATCGTCAACGGAGCCTTGTTCGAGATCCGCTACGACGAGATGGTGATCGTGCGCGACATCGAATTTTACAGTTTGTGCGAACACCACATGCTGCCCTTCATCGGACGCGCCCACGTGGCCTACATCCCTGCAGGCAAGGTGCTGGGCCTGTCCAAAATCCCGCGCATCGTGGACATGTACGCCCGCCGTCTGCAAGTGCAGGAGCGCATGACCCGCCAGATCGCGGACTTCCTGCGCGACCTGCTCAAACCGCAGGGCGTGGCGGTCGTGGTCGAGGCGATGCACCTGTGCTCGATGATGCGCGGCGTGAAGAAGCACGATGCCCGCATGACGACCTCGGCGATGCACGGAGCCTTCCGCGCCAATCTTGCCACCCGTCAGGAATTTTTGGATAACATCAGCCGTGGCGCCGGCCCGCTGCGACTCTGACCGCCCCCGCGCTGACCCTACAACCCGGAGAGGATGCCCGTCCTCGGCTGGATCCAGACCTGCTTGCGCATGTGTTCCGCCACGTGCGCAAGTTTTTGTTTCAGCCGCGGATGCTCGAACTCGGGGAGCAGTTCCGCCAGCGGCACGATCATGAAGGTCTGTTCCCAGTATTCCATGCGGAGCGGGGTCCCGTCGTACATCACCAGATCGATGTCGATGGGACGCGGCGCATCTTTCTCGTCCGTCCGCGTGCGCCCCAGCGTGGATTCAATCGGCTGGATGATCTGCGCCTTGACATCGGGCAGGTCAATTCCTGTCTCAAGCAAAACACACATATTCAGAAAATCGGGTCCGTTCACACCGACGGCATGGTTTTCCCAGGCGGTGGACAGGGCGGTGATCCGTCCATGCTGTTTGAGCAATGCGACGGCCCGACGCAGGTTCTCTTCAGGGTGAATGTTCGAGCCGAGGCTGAGACAGGCCAGGTGCGGGTCACTCATCGCGGGTGCGTTCGATTTCCACGCCAACCGATTGCGCGAAGCGCACCGCACCGGGCTTCTCCACGCGGACGAGCACACTCTTCACGTTTTTCTCCTCCAGGCAGATTTTAGCCAGGTCGTTGGCCAGCGCTTCGACCGTCAGGCGCGCCGCGCTTTCGGCGTGGGACTGCACCTTTTTGGACAGCGTTTTGTAGTTGACGCAGTCCTCAATGTTGTCGGTTTGGGCGGCGCGATGGGTGTCGGTGCAGGCCACGATGTTGATCAAAATGTTCTGCGTGATCTCACGTTCCCAATCGTTGATGCCGATCACGCCGCGGGCCAGCAAATCCTTGATGATGACTTTGTCCATGTGTGTCTCCTGATTGAAATATCTTGAGGGTTGACCCGCCCTGCGGACGCGCCGCTGGGTTTCGGCGTGCCCAAAGCGGAATGTTAGACCAAATGCCGTCCGCCGTCCACGCGCAGGATTTCGCCGGTGATATACCCCGGGCCGCTCAAGAGGAAGAGCAGCGCATTCTCCACCTCCTCCAGGCTGCCCCAGCGGCCGGCGGGAATCTTGCGCACGAGGTCAGGGGCGGGACTGCCTGTGGCAGGCGGCAGAATGGCGCCCAAGGCCAGTCCGTTGACGGTGACGGCGGGGGCCAGGGCGGCGGCCAGGGATTGGGTCAGCGCGGCCAATGCGGCCTTGCTGAGCGTGTACGGAAAATGATCTGCGCCCGGTTGCAGGGCGCGCCAGTCCAGCAGGTTGACGATGCGGCCCTGCCTGAATGTGGGCAGTTGGCGGGCGAAGGCCTGGCTGAGCAGGAAAGGGGCGGTCAGATTGACCGCCAGGTGGCGGTCCCAATCTGCGCAGGTGGTTTCGTTAAGGGAAATATCCCCGAAAATGGAGGCGTTGTTAACCAGCCCGTCCAGCGGTTGGATGGCGGCCGCCCGTTCGATGAGACGGGATGCCTCATCAGTATGGGAGAGGTCGCTTTGCAGGCGCCAGGCGCGGGTCCCGAGGCTCTGGATTTCCTCCTGCAAGCGGCGCGCCTCAGTTGCAGAGGTCGCGTAATGGAGGAAGACATCCGCACCTGCGCGGGCGCAGGCCAGGGCCAGGGCGCGCCCGATTCGTTTGGCCGCGCCCGTCACCAGCACGGTCTTTCCGCGCAGCGGGAGTCCATCCATGTGGGAATTGTATCATTCCCATAAGTGGATAAAATAGGTAAATATTATTGACTTCGAGTTGCCAAAGTGATACCATCTTTATATCCCAAACAGGAGGTTGCCATGAGTTTTTCGGTCGATCCATCGTTGGTGGAAGAGGATGTCGAGTTTACGGAGGAGCAGCACGATATCTGGAGGACGCTGGTGGCCAGGCAGGCGCCCAAGGTGAAGCAGTATGCCTGCAAGGAATATCTGGCGGGTTCGGAGTTGATGAAACTGCCCGCGGAGCGCGTCCCATCGGTGCAGTGGTTGAATGAGCGCATCACGCCGCGCACGGGCTGGCGCACGGTGCGAACGAAGGTGCGCTACTCGGACGCGGTGCAGTGGTACAAGCACTTTGCGAGGAGGGAGTTCCTGATTACCGACTATGTGCGCAGCCGCGAGGAGCTGGAGTTCACGCCCGAGCCGGATATGTTCCATGATGTGTACGGCCACCTGCCATATTTCACGCTTCCCGAGTACGTCGAAATCCAGGAGATGTTCGCGCCCGCCTTCCATAAGGCGAAGACGGACGAGGAACGCGAAAACATCAAGCGCCTGGCCTGGTTCAGCACCGAGTTTGGCCTGATCCGCGAGGAGGGGGAACTGAAGGTCTTCGGCACCGGGCTGATCTCGTCCAGCGCGGAGATGGAGCACGTCCTGGCGGGCAACACGCCGCTGTTGGATTTCAAGGTGGAGACCATCGTTAATTACGATAAGGCCATTTGGAGCTTCAACAAGCAGTTGTTCGTGTTCGACTCGCTCGCGGCGCTCAAGCAGGAATTGGCGCGCTATTTCGACAGCTTGTGAGGAGATATCGGATTGCGCGACTGGGCGAAAAACTGCGGCGGAGAGTTCATCTCCGCCGCAGTTTTATGACAGGTTATGGCAGGTTGAAGGCTTTTACCAGGAAGACAGCCATCTGGCCGCGGTTGACAGATTGGGTGGGACAATAGTTGCCGCCGCCGCAACCGCCCGTGATGCCTTCTACAGCCAGTTGTTCGATCCAGCGCGCGTAGGCATTGCTGGCGGGCACATCGCTGAAGATGCCGCTGGCAGCAGGCGGGAGGTAGCCGCTGCCATGTTTGGCGACCAGCAGGAAGACGGCCATCTGGGCGCGCGTGACGGGGCCATTGGGGCAGAAATTGCCGTTGCCGCAGCCGCCCGTGATGCCTTCGGCGGCCAGTTGCTCGATCCAGCGAGCATAGGGATTATTCGCGGGCACATCGTTGAAGAGCCCACTGGCGGCAGGCGGAAGGTAGCCGCTGCCGTGCTCAGCCACCAGCAGGAAGACGGCCATTTGAGCGCGAGTGACGGAGGCATTGGGGCAGAAGTTGCCGCCGCCGCAGCCGCCCGTGATACCTGCACTGTACAGACGTTCGATATAACTCCATGACCAGAAGTTGGTGGGCACATCTGCGAAGGTCTGCGTGCGTACAGAGTAGGTGGGACCGCTGGTATAGGGCAGGCCCAGCAGGGTATTGCCGTTGGCGTCGTCAATGGCGGAGGTGATTGGAACGTCAAGTCGCAGCGTGCCTGACCCGGTACCCGTGTTGACCGTGACGATATAGACCGACTTTGTGAAGGGTGCATCCACGTTGGTGATTTCTGCGTTGCTGAGGCCCGTGGTGTTGAGGGTGAAGTCGTTCGTCACGGCTGTGACGTCTTCAGAGAAGGTGACGGTGAACTCTACGCTGTCAGCGAGGGTGGGGCTGGCAGAGGCGCGGGTGATGGAAGTGACAACGGGGAAACTCGTGTCGATGCCGTAGGCAGCCACATAATCTGCGGTCTTGAGGACCGCACCGTTGTTATTTACATCTTGGAACCAGCCTCCAGCATAGACGTCGTTATTCCCGACCGCCAGCGCAAAGACATAACCGTTCAGTGAACCGTTGCCAGCGCCGTTGTTGCCCAATGCCGACCAATGCGAGCCATCCCAACGGGCGATGTAATCTGCTGTGAAGAGAACCCCGCTCGAGTCAGAAACGCCAAACTCGCCGCCAACATACAAAATGTTGCCAATCCCTGCCAGTGCCCTGACCCCGGAGGATAATGAACCGTTTGTGCCGGTTGGGTCACTGCCCAGGGCCGACCAGGTCGAGCCGTTGTATTTGGCCACGTAATCTGCCTGCGGAATATTACCTGCGTCAGTAAAGTAACCACCCACATACAGGTCATTTCCCATAGCTTCGAGCGCCATGACGCTGTCATTTAAATTGGGGCCCAGGTGACTCCAGTTCGTGCCGTCCCAGCGCGCGAGGTAATCGGCTTCTGGAATGCCGTTGGCATCAATGAATGATCCACCCACGTACAGGTTTGTCCCGATGGTTTCTAATGCATTCACATTGCCATTGAGGGGAGCCAGCGCGTGCCAGTGCGAGCCATCCCAGCGGGCCAGATAATCGGCGTCGTTGAGGGTGGTTCCGTCCACATCCACCGCATTGGTGAACATGCCACCCACGTACAGGTCACTGCCGATCTTGCTTATGGCAAAGACTGGGTTTTTCAATGACCCATTGCTGGCGCCATCGTTACCAATAGCCGACCAGGCAGAGCCATTCCACTTAGCAAGAAAATCTGCCGCATTATTGCCACCTGCATTGTTGAAGTTGCCGCCCACGTACAGGTCGCTGCCATCTACGTAAATGGCGTTGACCGTGCCATTCAGGCCACTGTCCAATGCATTCCAGTGAGCGCCGTCCCAGCGGGCAATATTGTCGGCTTCAGGGAGGTTGATGCCCTGGTCGTCCAGGTCGTTGAAACTCCCGCCCACGTATAAATCCGTGCCAACCACAGCCAGCGCCCTGACAATTAAATTGGGCATATTACCGACTGAACCATTTGGCGTGGAGCCAATCTCTGTCCAATGGCCGGCTGTCCACTGCACAAAATGAGAGGAAAGCGGCAGGGTCGTGCCAGCATCACTAACATCTTCGAAGAAACCGCCAGCATACACCGTTCCGCCAAAGGCGCTTATGGCAAAGACAGCGGGAGAGGCATTTGCAGGTTTGGTGATCGCGCCATCGCCTGCACCATTATTGCCCAGAGCAGACCAATTCGTGCCATCCCATTTGGCGATCCGATCTGCCGTAGGCAGCACCGTCCCTTTGTTATTGACATTGGTGAAATATCCGCCAACGTACACATCCTGATTGGAGAAGTCGATGGTGATGGCTTCCACCGTTCCTTGAATGGAGGGATTGACACCATCTGTTCCGATGGCTGACCAGGTGGCCCCGTTCCATTTGATGATGCCGTCTGCATCAGGCATGTTGGTCGCGCCGTTGTTGACGTCGGAAAGATTTCCGCCTGCGTACACATTGCCCGCCAGGTCCACAGCTATTGCGTAGACAGCTGCACCAATACTATCGATGGCCCCGTCACCTGCACCGTTATCGCCCAATTCACTCCAGGTGCTGCCGTCCCATTTGGAGAGGTAGTCGGCCTTGGCATTGCCGCCTGCGTTGGTGAAGGTGCCGCCTGCATACAGGTCGCCTCCCAGATTCATGGCCAGGGTATAGACATAGTTGTTGAGCGCGCCTACTCCCGCGCCGTTATTGCCCAATGCGGCCCAATCGTCGCCGTCCCAGCGCGCAAGGTAGTCGGCTTCATTGAGTGTGGTACCTTTGTTGTTGACGTTGGTGAACCTGCCGCCGACGTAGATATATTGGCCGTCGTCCATAATGGCGCGCACGTCCCCGCTTAGTGAGCCATTGCCCGCGCCGTTCGAGGCCAGCCCGCTCCAATCCGCGCCATCCCAGCGCGCGATGTAGTCGGCGGTGCCCAGCGGGCTGCCGTGATTGTTGACGTCGGTAAAACCTCCGCCTACATACAAGTAGTTGCCATCGAAGTGCAGGGCATATACATTTCCCCTGAGCGACCCATCCCCGCTGCCATTTGAGCCGACCGCATGCCAGGCCGAGCCGTCCCACATGGCGATGTAATCGGCCTCGGGAATGCTGTCTGCATTTTGGAAACCGCCGCCCACGTACACGTCTGTGCCAATTAGTGCGATAGAAGAGACGTAGTAATTCAGCGCAGAGCCACCTTCGCCCAGGTTTTCCCAATTACCCATGGCGGGCGCATTAACCTGTGAAAACACGGGGCCGCGCTGCGGGTCGAGTTGAACGTTGTAGCCCTTCAGGTCGAGCGTGCCGCTGAAGGAGCCGTCCAGTTTGAGGGTGCCGTCGGGATTGAGCATCCCGTCGGGTGAGGTGAGATCCGCGCTTTGGGCGTGGGCCGTGACCAGGGGCAGGCCGACCAGCCCCAGGGTCAGGGTAAAGATGAGGAACCAATTCAAGAGCTTGTGGTGCGTTTTCATGTTGCCTCCTTTGGCAATGATGAGGATGAAAATCTTCAGGCCGCGTGGGTGTCTGCTTCTGCGGGGTTGGAAAAGCCCAGCGAATGTTCGATCATGTTGCGCTGGCTATCTTCCACAGGATAAAGTTGCCAATTGCCTGCCACGTTCATGAACAGGGATTTGCAGGCCGGGCAGCGCGCGTACAATTGGCTGGGGGCCATTTCCGCTTCGGTTTGACATTGCAGGCATTGCATGGTTCGTCTCCTCTTTTGGAAGTCGGATATTCCCCATCATACGGCCCCGACTGTTGACAGTCGTCACTTTTGTTGACAATTTAACTCAACAATTAACCTCAACAGGAAGACGTTGGGGTAAAATTCCTTATGCCAAAAAAACAGACAGGCATCACTCCCGAAAGTTTCGACACCTTTGGCGAACTCCTGCGTTACCTGCGCGAGCGCGTGCAGCTTTCCCAGCGCGACCTGGCGGCGCAGGCGGGTTATCACTACAGCTACGTCAGCTACCTTGAAAACAATGCCCGCGTTCCCGATCTGGCTGTCATCAAGGCGCGTTTCATCCCCGCCCTCGATCTGCGTTATGAGGAGGACTGGGTCGAGCGCCTGTTGATGCTGGCGCTGAAGGCTCAAAAAAACACATCAGAGAAATCGGAACCTGCCAGTGAATCCCAGCCACTTTCCCCCGGCCTGTCCAACCTGGCTCCCATGTTTGGCCGTGAAAGGGAGGCGGCAGCCATTCAGGCTTCCCTGATGGATGACAATATCCGCATCCTGACCTTGTTTGGTCCGCCAGGGGTGGGGAAGACCCGCCTGGCCCAGCATGTGGCCGAGCAGCTTGCGCCCCGTTTTCAGGATGGAGCGGTCTTCGTCGACCTGGCGCCCGTCGAGCAGGCCGAGATGGTCATGCCGACCTTGTGCGAAGCATTGGGCGTGCAGGATGCCTCCTCTACGGCTTCGCGTCTGGCCTTGCTCCAGGCTTTCATTCAAAAGAAGCACCTGCTGATCGTGCTCGATAATTTCGAACAGGTGCTGCCTGCCGCGAAGTTGCTGACCTCCCTGCTGGCGGGCGCCCCGCGGGTTAGGATGCTGGTCACCAGCCGCGAGGCGCTGCGTATTGCGGGCGAGCACGAGTATCCCCTGCGGCCCTTCGAGCTGCCTGGAGGGGAGCGCTTCTCGGCCAGCGCCATCGACGGGATTCCCGCCGTGCAATTGTTTGTGGACCGCGCCCGCGCCGTCAAACCAGATTTCGTCCTGACCGACGAGAACGCCTCGGGCGTGGCCGAAGTCTGCCGCCGTTTGGACGGCCTGCCCCTGGCCCTCGAGCTGGCCGCCGCCCGCATCCAGACCATCGGCCTGACTGCCATGCTCGAACAGTTCCACCGCCGCTTCCAATGGCTTACGCGTGGACGGCGCGACCAGCCCGCCTGGCGCAAGACCATGCTCGGTGCCGTGGAGTGGAGCTATCACCTGCTCTCCGAGCCTGAACGCGTGCTGCTTGCGCGCCTGTCCGTCTTTGCGGGCGGCTGGACGCTGGAGGCCGCCGAAGCCGTTTGCAGCGACGATCAGACCTGTCCACGCGGGAGCGTCTTCGACCTGCTGCTGGGGCTGGTCGACCGTTCCCTGGTGGCGGTGGATGCCGACGGGCAGACGTCCCGTTACCGTTTTCTCGATACCATTCGTCATTACGCCCACCAAAAGCTGGAGGAAGGCGGCGAGTGGACCTCCGTGCGCAACCGTCATCTGGCCTGGTTTTCGGCCTGGGCCAGCCAGATGGCCGCCCAATTGGACCAGGCCGCGCCCCGTGAGGTCCGTCAGCGGGTGGAGCAGGAGCACAACAACCTGCGCGCCGCCCTGGATTGGGGTTTGAATCCACAAGCCTGCCTCGACGATCAATTGCTGCTGGTGGCTTCAGTGGGCGTGATCTGGTTGAAGCACAGCAACTACCGCGAGGCGCTCGAATGGGTGCAGGCCTGCCTGCCGCTTGCCTCCCAGCCCGGGTACGCATCCCTGCGTGGACGTCTGTTGTACCTGGCGGGCGCCCTGTCTTATTGGCGCGATGATCTTTCGAAGGGGGAGGAATATTGCCAAGCGGCCGTGGAGTTGACGGAGCGCACCGGCGATGCGATAACCCAGGCCAACGCTTTGTATTATTTGGGGGATGTGTATCGCGAAAAGTGGATGCTGCCCGAGGCCCACGCAGCCCTGGAGCGCTGCGTGGCCGTGTGCCGACAGCATGGGCACGTTCACCGCCTGAGCCTGGCGCTGACCAGCCTGGGCCTGGTGCTCTACCATCAGAGTGAACATGACGAGGCGCGGGCGATCCTCCTCGAAGCCACCCAGGTTGCCGTCTCGGCCAGGAATGTTTGGGCGCAGAGTTACGCCATGCGTGTGCAGGCCGATACGCTGCGATTGGATGGGAAATATGCGGAAGCCCTGCATGCGTACGACCGCTCGCTGCGCGTAGCCATGTCCATCGAGGACCGCATCAGCATGGGCATCAACCTGGCGAACATGTCCCTCGTATCCAATTTGCTGGATGATTATGCCGCTTCGGCGCAACACGCCAATCGGGCGCTGGAGATGTTCCAGGCCATCGGCAACGATTACCAGCAGCCCTTCCCGCAACGCCTACTGGCCTATGCCGCCTTGCAGGCCGGCAACCTGTCGGAGGCGCGTGAGCAGGCTTTGGTGTGCCTGCGCGGCAACCACGCCCTCGGTCACAAGACGGGTATGCTGGCTGCGTTCGTCGCCCTGGCTGAAGTGGAGTGGCGCGACGGGAATGTCGCGCGGTCGAGGCAGATTTTAGCGATGGTCGAGGGGGAGGTCGGCGCAGGCAGGCTGGTCTTCATGGCGCCTGACCAGAAGGCCCTGGAAAAACTCCGCCCCCTGGTGTTGGGCAAAGCCAAAGGATCGAACGGGGATAAAGTCACCTTCAGCGAGATGTTGGACGAGTATGCTGTGGGTGGTGATGCCGCGCTTCGCCCGGCATGACGTTTGCGCGCAGCCTCGCGCTGTATTTCAGTTCAGCCATTTTTTCAGAACTTCCTCAAGGGCGGCGCGCGGAATGGGTTTGGTCAGGTAGTCATCCATGCCAGCCTCGAAGCATTGATCGCGATCCGCCTGCAAGACGTTGGCGGTCACGGCCACGATGGGGACGCGCGTCCCCAGCTCCCGTTCCCTTTCGCGGATGATGCGCGTCACGGTGGGGCCATCCATGTCGGGCATCTGCATGTCCATCAGGATCAGGCAGAGTTCGTCGCGGTACACGTGGTGCATTTCCAAGGCCTCGCCGCCGGTCGATGCGGTCAGGCTGTTCAGGCCCAGCGCGTTCAACTGGTGCGCGAGCAGGCGCTGGTTGATAAGGTTATCCTCCACGATCAACACGGGCCGCTGGCATTGGAAGGCAGGCGGGACGGGCCCGGGCAAAGGGTCCGCCTGGGGAACGGCGGGCAGGCCTTCGGCCGGGTGTGTGGTGTCGGCCTGTTGAAGCGGGAGACTCATCCAGAAGGTGGAGCCCTCTCCTTCGGCGCTGTCCACTCCCAACTCACCGTGCATCATATCGGCCAGGCGGCGGGAAATGGCCAGGCCCAGGCCCGAGCCGCCGTATTTGCGGGTGATGCTGTCGTCGGCCTGGGTGAAGGGTTCGAACAACTTGGGGAGGATCGGGGCGGGGATCCCGATGCCGCTGTCCCTGACGCTGAAGGTGACCATGATAATGTCATTCTTTAGCGGCGTGCCGTTGATGTGAACATCGACGCCGCCTTTGTCGGTGAACTTGATGGCATTGCCGATCAAATTCGTGAGCACCTGGCGGATGCGTCCCGCGTCCCCGATGAAGTGGGAGGGGATGGCTGGGTCGATGCTGACATCCAGAGCAATTTCTTTTTCGACGGCGCGCGCGCGGAACAAGTCGACGGCTTCATTGACGATCTGGCGCGGGTCGAAGGGGGCAGGGTTGAGGAGCAGCTTGCCCGCCTCGATTTTGGAGAAGTCCAGGATGTCGTTCAACAGGGTGAGCAGCGCTTCCGCCGAGTTATGCACGACGCTGGCGAATTCGCGTTGTTCGGGGTCGAGGTCGGTGTCGAGCAGCAGTTCGTTCATGCCGAGCACGGCGTTCATGGGGGTGCGAATCTCGTGGCTCATAGTGGCCAGGAAGGCGCTCTTGAGGTAGGAGGCTTCCAGGGCGCGGTCGCGGGCCTCGGCCAGATCCTTGTTCTTTTGCTCAATCTCGGCGGCATAGGCCTTCAGGCGGCGGGTGGCCTGGTCGCGTTCGATCTCGGTTCCGATCCATTGCGCCATCAGACGTAGCAGGTTCCTTTCCGCGCTCGTAAACGGGGTGGCATGTGGAAGGAAACTCGAAAAGCTCAGGGTCCCATATGCCCTGCCGTTGACCATGACGGGCATTCCAAGATAGGCTTCGATCCTGAATATTTTGTAAGCGGGATGCGCCGCCCATTTGCTCCGCCCGGCGTTTTCGAAGCCGATGGGCAGCATCGAATTGATCGTTTCCTGGCAATAGGTATTGCCCAGAGCGAAGGTGTCGCCTTCCTGGAAGGAGGAATCCCCGGCCCTGACGGAGACCGCCGTGAATTGCTGGTCCGTGATGTGGGAGAGAATCCCGGTCGGCAGGCCGAAGCGGTGGGTGCCCAGATCCAGGAGCAGTTGTAACTTGCGTTCGAGGGTCTCCTGCGAGGCGGTCACTTCGTACAGCGCTCGCAGCGACTCTTCGTTCTTGCGCAGGATTTCATCGGCCTGCGTGTTTTGGATAGCCTCGCCGAGCAGGTTGGCGGCGGTCAGCAGGGCATCGCGCTCGGGGGCGCTCCATTCATGGGCCACCTTGCAGCTATCGAAGCCGATGAAGCCCCACCAGAGTTTCTCGACGAAAACAGGCACCACCACCAGGGACAGAATCTCCTGGGGTTCCAGCAGGGCGCGTTCGTCGGCGGGGAAATCCGCCACCTGCCCATACACCAGTTGGCCCTGGCTGAGCAGTTCCACCCAGCGCGAGAAGCCCGCCTCCAACAAGGGGACGTTTTGCAGGTCGGGATTGTCGATCTGGGGGATGACGCCCCCGGCAACCCACTCGAAACGCTGGCTGGTGAGCAGGGTGCCTTCTTCGTTGAAACGGTTCTCGAAGATGTAAACGCGGCTGACGCCGGTTGCCTGTCCCAGGCGCTGGAGAACCTCGTCGGCCGATTTTTCCCAATCGAAGGAGTGCAGCAATTTCGTGGCGGTAAAGGTGACCGCCTCCAGAATGGCCTCGCGCGACCACAGGCTTTCCTCGGCCAGCTTGCGTTCGGTGATGTCGGTGCCGATGCCGATCAGGGTATCCTGCGGGCCTTTTGCGTCGGCCAGCATCAACCAGCGCCAGGAACCGTCCTTGTGGCGCACGCGGTGCTCGTAGGGGATGCCATCCGCTTCGATTTCTCCGCCTGCCACACGGCGGATGTAATTCTTTTCCGCTTCCACGTTGCCGCCCGAGATGCGTTCCACCTGCCACCAGCCCTCGCCCAGGATTTCCCCAGGTTCATACCCGAGTATCTTTTTTACCGACGGGCTGACGTACAGGATGCTGGCCTTTTTGTCGGCCACCAGCACCAGGTTGCCAATGGCGTTCAGGATTTGATCGGAGAGCTTCAACCTTTCCTTCTCCGCCTCGCGTTCGGTGATATCCAGGCCGTAGATGTTGATGTAGCCCATTTCCACGACCGGCGCGAACACACAGGAATATAGCCGGCCTGCGTAGCGCAGGAAGATTTCCTTTTGCTGACCGGTGGCGAGCCGTTGGACAGCCTCCTCGATCCACTCGCAGGGGGCCAGATCTGCCCCGTTTTGCCCGGCGGCTTCCAACAATTGCCTCCCGCTTGGGTTGGCGTACAGCACGCCGCCGTCTGGTTTCATGCGGATGACGGGATTCGGGTTTTCATCGGGCATCAGGGCCAGGGAGCGGATCAAATCGCGGGTCTGGTTTGACTCCGTCAGGTCGTGCAGAATGGCCACCAGCATCGGTTTTTTCTCGAGCAGGCCATATCCGACGGCAATCTCGACAGGCAGTTCAGCTCCGTTCTTGCGTCGGGCAAACACGGGACGAACGTCTCCCATGCGCCTCAACCTGGTTTTCTCGTTCGCAAAGCGCTGGAAAAGGGCTGTGTGACCGGCATGATACCGTTCGGGCAGCAGCAGGGACAAAGGCTTCCCGATCAGTTCGGCGCGCGAAAAGCCGAAAGTCTCCTCGGCGGCAGAATTGGCGCCCAGGATCGTTCCGTCCATGTCGAAGAGGAGGATGGCTTCGGGAGAGAGGGAAAGCAGGATTTCGAGCATAACCGTCAGACCGTTTCCGCCGCGCTTGCGGCGCTTTCTCGTTTGTGGGAGAGGAAGTTATATGCCAGAAGGAGCGTGAAGAGCGCCGCCATCACGATAACCTGCACCCACACCACCTGCGCCATCGTTTCGTGAAATAGAAGGATGCCCAGCACCTGCGCCACACCCGCGGCGACGGCAAAGCGCGTTTCGCGTCCCATGCCCAGCGACAGGCGGTAGTTGATGACCACGTTGGCCAGCGCATACAGCGAGGTAGCCAGCGCGTACAGCCAGAGCAAATGGGCGACGCCCAAATATTGCGCGCCAAATAAAATCGTCACGATGAAGTCGGGGAAGAATAGCGCGGCCAGGATGATGGGCGCGGAAATGCCCGCCACGATGCTGAGCGAGACCCACAGCAGGTGGCGGTGCGGCTCACCCTTCTTCTGCCGTTGGGCCACGATGGGGAACATGGTGGTCACCACCGACCAGGTGGCGAAGAACACGATGCGCCCGATCAGGGCCAGGGCGGCGTATTGTCCCGCCGTTTCGGCCTCGTGGAAGCGGCGCACCAGCAGCACGTCGCTGTTGTTGATCAGAATCTGTCCCAGTTGCGAGACCAGCACGGGCAGGGCAAAGGCGACCAGCGCCGCGCGCGTCTCACGATCCAGAGGGCGGGCCCCGGGGAGTTTTTTCACGGCCAGGCGGGCCGCCAGCCAGGTGGCGACGAAGGACAGGCTGATGCCAATCACTGCGCCATTGACCGACATCCCGAGCGCCACCAGCCCCACGCCGATCAGCAGGCGCGTCCACATCTCGACCTGGTAGGTGACCGCCAGGATCCCGAAGCAGGTCTGCCCTTGCAGCACGCCGCGCTCCACGCCCTGCATGAGACTAAAGGGCAGGGCCAGGCCGAAGAGCGCAAACGGCCAGGCGGAGGCTGTGTGGAAGAATCCCTGCCAGAGCGGCGCGCCCAGGGTGAAGATCACGGTCAGGGCCAGGCCGAAGCCCAGGGCTGCCAGCGCCGTGAAGCGCCGCACCTGCGACAGCGCCGCCGCGTCCCCGTCCGCGGTGTGGATGGCGGCGTAGCGGGCGGTGGTCATCTGCAATGGGACGGTGATGAAGGTGACCACCAGCAGCAGCGTGACGATCAGCGACAGGTCCGCGAACATGGCGGGACCCAGCCAGCGGCCGAGGATCAGGTTATAGACGTAATTACCCGCATTGACCACGGTCATGCTGATCATCAAGATCAGGCTGGCGGAGGCCAGTTTGGAGCCGAGCAAACGTTTCAACACGTCATTCCTGTCCCAACGCGTGACGGACCACCTCGAGCACCGTCTTCGAACTGGAGGGTTTGCTCAGGAAACCCTGGATGCCCGCCTGTTCCGCTTGCAGGCGGTCGTAGTCATCGCCGCTGCCGGTCAGGATGATGACAGGGACGCCGCGCAGGCGCTCATCGGCGCGCATGTGACGCAGCAGGGTCAGGCCATCCATGACGGGCATGGCCATGTCCACGATGACCAGGTCCGAGGCGGATTCGCCCAGCAGGCTGAGCGCGTTCTCCCCGTTGGCGGCAATGCGGGCATCGTACCCATTCTTGCGAAGCGTGTAGCTCAACACGCGCTGGCTGTTCGGGTCATCGTCGACGATCAATATCGAGGTCATACTTTTCTCCGTTGCCAGATCAAAAACCCCTGGGTACGATCTGGGAGGGTTCGATGGATTGAAAGACCTGGTCGAACTTGGTGAGTTTCAGGATGCGCGCGGCGGCTTCGGCGCGCGGCCAGATCAGGCGCACATCGCCGTTGGCGAGGCGCGTGCGCTTGAGCGTGCTGACCAGCACGGCCAGGCCGGCCGAGTCGAGCATGGAGACTTCGGTCAGGTCGAAGACGATGTGATTGACCTGCTGGGCCAGGTAATCGTCGCAGACCTTGCGCAAGGCGGGCGCCTCGAAGGCATCCAGCCTGCCGTTCAGCGCAAGGACGATGATCCTGATGGTGTGCTCCTTGGTTGTGATTTCGATGGTCATGTGAGTCTCCGTTTACGGGCTTGTCTGAAAAAGTTTGACCAGGCGCCAGGTGTTCCTGCGTCCTTCGTTTTCGTAGCGGACATCGTTCATGAGTGCCTTGATCAGGGCCATGCCGTATCCGCCTTCGGACAAGCTGGCGGGGTCGGGCATGCCGACTTCGTCCAGGTCGAGCTGGGCGCGGCGGCCATAGTCGACGGTTTCGATGGTGAAGGATTGGGTGTCGAGTTGAAAGCGGACGGTGATCATCTTGCGGTCGTCGCCGTTGTAGGCGTGATCCACCAGGTTGGTGAGTAGCTCCTGCAAGGCCAGTTCGCACTCGCCGATGGTGGCTTCGGGGATGTGGGCGGTGAGCAGCATCTTCCGCAGCCGTTCGGCGGGAACGCGCAGGGCGGCATAGGTGGCGGGAATGACGAGGGATTCGGTTTCCATGGCTCACCTCACCTTGATAACGATCACGGTGCGATCATCTTCCTGCGGGCCGTTCCCCGAAAATTGCGTGACGGCATCGAAGAGCTGCTGGGCGATTTCCCGCGCCGAGCTGGCGCGGCCGAGGGCCAGGCAGGCTTTCAAACGTTCGTAGCCGAACATTTCCCCGCTGGCGTTGCGCGTCTCGGGAAAACCGTCCGAAGCGACGATGAAGAGATCATCGGCAGACAGCTTGCAGGAGTAGGAGTTGAAGGAGTAGCCATCCAGCACGCCGATCGGGATGTCCTGCGCTTCCAGCAGGATCGGGTCGCCCGAAGCCGGCGCGTACACCACGGGACTATGGCCGGCATTACACAAGGAAAGCTGGCGGGTGGCGGGATCGATCATCCCGACGAAGACCGTGCTGAACATGCCGACATTGGAGAAGTCTTCGATCAGATCGTTGTTCAGGCGGTCGACGATCTCGTGCGGCTGGGTGAAGGGCACGTTGCGCACGGCGGCGCGGGCGATGGTGTGGGTCATGGCCATGAGCAGGGCGGCGGGCATGCCCTTGCCGGTTACGTCGCCGACCATGAAGACCACGGGCTTGGCGGGCCGCAGGATCACATCGTAGAAGTCGCCGCCCACCTGCAAGGCGGGCGTGGATACTGCGTACACATCCAGCCCAGGGATGGCGGGAATGCTTTGCGGCAGGAGCGAGGTCTGCACCTGGCGGGCCACGTTCATCTCGGTTTCGAGGCGGATATGCGCCAGAGCCTCCTCGTGTAGGAATGCATTCTCCAGTTGCGCGCCGATGTGGTCGGCGATGGATTGTGCCAGCTTGATGTCGGGGGAGGTGAAGTCGCCGGTCTTGTTGTATACGCCCAGCGCGGCAAAGACCTGTTCGCGCACGGGCAGGGAGACCATCATCACGTTGCGCAGGCCGATGGGCAGCGTGCCCGCATCCTTGAAGGTGTGCCTGCCTGTGTCGCGGCGATAGAGCGAGGCGGCCACGTGGATGTGGTCGTCGGACAGCAGGTTGTTGCCCTTCTGATGGATCAGGGCGGGCTGACCAGGCTGGAGCAGCACCGTGAAGCCCCCGTCGACCTCCAGCAGGTGGCAGGCCTGTTCGAGCAGCAGGTCGAGCAGGATGGGAATTCCCAGCTTGCGGCGGGTGGCCTGGGTCAGTTCATATAGCGCCACGAGGCGATCCTGGGTTTCCACCAGGGCGGCGGTCAGGCTTTCGAGTTCCGTGTCGGCGGTGAGCAGGCTGTCGAGCAGGTCGAGCGTCATCGCGGCGGTGGCCGACCAGTCGTCGGCTTTGACCCCGTGAATTTGCAGGATCAGGTTCGAGGCGCGCGAATGAACGATCAGCGGATGCGGGCTGAGGGAGCCATTCGGCGGATATTGGGTGAGCACAGCGCCTCCATCCAGCAACCGTACGCAACCAGCTCCCACCTGCAGCCAGGAGTCGGCCAGGGCGATGAACTGTGCGCGGCGGGTTTCGAGATGCTCTGCCAGCATGTCAGCCTGTGAAAGCCTGTATGGCTTCCTGCTCGCTGGCGAAGATGTCGAAGGCTTTGTCGAGGCGGGTCAGTTCGAAGATGACGCGTACGGGCTGTTGCAGGCTGCACAAGTGCAGGTCGCCGCCCTGTTCGCGGCAATGCTTCAGCCCGCGCACCAGCGTGGAGAGGGCGGTTGAGTCGATGAAGTTCACTTTTTGCAAATCCACCACCAGCCTGGGGCGATTTGCATCCACCTGTTCCTGCATCCAGTCGGCCACGGGTTTGACCTCGTGCGCGTCGAATCGGCCTGTGAGGTGCAGGACAGGAATGTTCGCTTTGATTGAAGACAAAATGTCCACGGGCTTCTCCTACTTTTTCAAAATTTCCTGGAAGTGGATTAAGTACCAATCCACCACCTCGTCGATGGGCAGGCCGTTGGCGGCCATGTAATTGTGTGAGCCGATCTCCATTTGGCGCTCGGGATGATCGATGACGCGGCGGATCGAATCGGCCAGACTTTGGGCGTCATTCGGTTCGAAGAATTCGCCGTCGTAGCCCTCCTCCTGCACCAGCTCGGCCAGGTCGCCCAGATCGGGCAGCACGACCGCCTTGCCGAATCCGCCCGCCTGGTGCAGCACGCCCGAACTGCCCGTGGTGGAGGTGTACGGGAACGCCACCACCCAGGCTTCGCCGAAGATGCGCGGCACATCCGTCTCGGCCACATAGCCTGTATATTCCACATTGGTAACGTGCGCGTATTTCTTCTGCACGCCTTCGAGATAGCCCGCCGCGTTGGGGCTGTCGGTGCCCGCGATGACCAGCCGCAGATTGGGATGATCGGGCTGTAACATGGCGTGCGCCTCGACCAGGATATCCACGGTCTTGTAGGTGCCAAATTTTCCGAAGGTCATCACGGTGGACGCGCCGCCTGGCATGGTGTTGGGCACGGCATCCGTCGGTTCCTCGAAGGAGCCGTGCGGCGCGAGCATCACATTCTTCGCGCCGTACTTGCCTTCCAGGATTTCCACGTACTTGGGGATGGTCACGGCCACCATGTCCACCGAGAGCAAAAAGCGCGTGACGATGTTTCCAAACAGGCGGATGACGGCCTCGATCAGCGGATTGCCGCCGAAACCCGCCGACTTCAGGTTGACCGTTTCCATGATGTTGTGCAGTAGGATGGCCACCTTGAAGCCCGAACGTTTCAACAGCCAGGGTGTGAGCAGTCCCAACGTGGCGGGGATCTTCTTGTCGCCGAAGGTGGCGAACTGCAAATTGAACAGCACCACATCAGGATGCGCCGCCTGAACTGCCTTGCGGATGCGCAGGGCGTTGTCCAGCGCGCCGAATTTCCAGCACGGGACGATCTTCACTGGAACCGAGCCTGGGGCCGTTTCGAGGGCGTATTCCCCGCCTGTGGGCAGTTCGTCCACCAGCAGGGTTAATTCGGAGATCGTGTCCGCCTTCAGACGCAGGTAGCGCACGAAATGATAGCCGTATTCGTTGAGCGAGCCTTTCGAGGGCGGATGGGTGGTGACCATTGCAATGCGCATGAAATGCTCCTAACGGTAGACGCCGCGCAGATCGTTCGACCAGATCTTGACCAGGTCTCGCAGGAAGCGCTGCACTTCCTTTTTTGTATCCACTTTGGAGCCGGGCGCGTCGACCCAGGCCACGGGCACCTCGGCGATCTTGTAGCCATACTTCGAAGCCAGGTACAAAATCTCCAGGTCGAACGAGAAACCCATGATGGTCTGCTTGGTGTGCAGTTTGCGGGCCGCCTCGCGCGTGTACATCTTGAAGCCGCACTGCGTATCCTTCACGCCAATGTGCAGGATGTACTTCACGATCAGGCGCAGCCCGCCGCTGAGAATCTTGCGCAGCAGGGACTTTTTGCCTTCTTCGGCGCCCTCCGCCGCGCGCGAGCCGACTGCCACGTCGTAGCCTTCCTTTTCGAGCTTGGCCAGCAGCTTGGAAACCTCCTCGATGGGCGTGGAATTGTCCGCGTCGGCGAACAGCACATACTCGCCCTGCGCAGCCAGCATCCCGCGCTGGACGGCGTTGCCCTTGCCGCCGTTCTTCGGCGTCTTGAGCACGGTCACGTTGACCAGCCCCAGTTCCTCGACGATGGTCACGGTCTGGTCTTTCGAGCCGTCGTCCGCGATGAGCAACTCCCAGGGGAAGCCCAAATCCGCGACGTGCGAGGCAGTCGCGCCGATGGTGGCGACGATGCGCTCCTGCTCGTTGTAGGCGGGAATCACGATGGATAGGCGCGGCTGTTCCGTGAGTGGCGTGGTCTTCCATTGGGCGTAATTTTCGTAGGGCATTGGGCCTCCTTGTTGTTATGGAGCGCAGACTTTAGTCTGCGATGACTTGCGGACTGAAGTCCGCACTCCAGGTTTTCTTCAAGCGACAAAGATCCAATTGACGAACAGGGCCACGAACACGCCCAGCAGGATGGTGAACGAGGTCAGCAGGGCGCGGTTGACGTTCTCGTTTCGGCCCCACCAGCCGAGCAGCATGAAGGACGGGAACTGCGTCAGCACGTAGCGGATGATGCTGCCTGTGGCGCTGGCCGATGGCACCAGCAACTGGATCAGCACGTAAATGGCGTAGCCCTCGCCGAAGCGAATCCACACGAAGGGCACCAGCGCCAGGAAAAACAGCAGGGTGGACGTGTTCCACAACAGGGTCAGCCAACCTTTGTTGACCTCGCCGCTGACGAGCGTGGTCAGGCCCTTGACGATCACCGCCACAGGCCCGACGTTCTGCCGTCCCCAGGCGGCCTGCGTCTCGATGAAGGCCAGCGGGCGGCCGAAGTTTTGTTGCAGGAACAGGATGTAAGCGATCATCCCCAGCGGAATGACCGAGATGACCAGTACCTCGACCCAATGCTGGCGCAGGTTGCCGAAGAAGCCGCGCCACATCTCCCTGCTGAATAATTTCCCGAGAGACCAGCCGTTGGCGCGCAGCCATTCCCATAAGACCAGCGCCCAGAGCAGGATGCCCAGGTTGCGCGTGGCGGCGGTCAACATGCCGAGGATGGCCGCAGGGAACCACAAGTGTTTGCGGGCAAAATACATCGTTCCGACCGAGAGCAGCAGGAAGAAACTTTCGGTGTACACGCTGGAGAAGAAGAACGAGGTGGGGAAGAAGGCCAGCAGAAAGACTGTGCGTCCCGCCGAAGCCGAATCCAGCTCAAGCTCGGTCAGCAGGTAGAGGAAGATGAGTGCGCCCAGGAAGGCGGCGTTGGCCAGCAGGAGGCCCGTGCGGATTAGGTTCCCTCCCAGGGCGGGCGCCAGCACGCGCATCGCCATCGGGTAGAGCGGGAAGAATGCCACGTTGCTTTGCTGGCCTGGCCGATACCAGTAGCCATCGGTGGCGATGTCCACGTAGTATTGGCTGTCCCATTTCGTCCACATCGAGAGAAACGGACTTTCCTTGTCCGCGATCCAGTGACCCTCCTCGGTGGGCAGCATCGTGTCCGCCAGGATGCCCATGCCGAAGATCAGCAGGCGGCTGAGCGTGAAGGCCAGCAGCGGGATCGTGAGCCAGGCGGGGATGCGTTTCATTCTTCCACTTCCAGCTTCACATCTTCGAAGACGACGGGGCCGCCGTAGGCCACCAGCCCAATCCAGCCATCCTGCGAGGGCAGGGGCACGTCAGCCACGATCTGCTGGTCATTGATGAACAGGCTCATACTGTCCACATTCACTACAACCTTGAATGTGAACGTGCGCCCCGTTCCATTGACAGGCGCGGAACCCTGACCTTTGAATTTGCCGTCCGAGTCGATGCTGCCCCACCAGGCGGAAGTTCCGCCATCGCGCAAGCGCACGATGTACGAATTGTTCTTGGTGCCGCGCTCGGCCATGTGCAGGATGAAGCCGCCGCCCGCTGTGTTCCCTTCGGGCAGGGTGATCCTGGCTGTGATGGTGTATTGCGAGCCTTGCACGCCCGTGTTCCAGATGTAATCGGCTGGGTCGGCCACGCTTTGGGTGGCGCGGTTTTCCTCCAGCGTCCACTTGCCGCTGACCACGCGCTGGTCGCTGAAGCCGTCGAAGTTGTTGTAGGTGCCCTGGAAGATCGCGCCGACACCATCCATGATGACCTCATCGTAGACCGCAACCGTCTGCGAGGTGAGCAGGCCGACATAGCCATAATTCTGCCCGTTGACCAGCGGCACGGACTGAGCCACCAATCGTTCGTCCATGTAGATGCTGTAGGTCGCTTCGGCGCTGACCACGCGCAGGGTGTGACGATCCGTGCCCGCGTGGGTTACGTCTGCGTAGCCCTGGTTTTTGTAGACGCCGAACTCATCGAAGTAACCCCAGACCAGGGCATTGTCGCGGCGGTCCGAGAAGCGCACTAGGTATCCGCCCGCGAGACGGTCGGTGTAGGGCAGGTTGAAGATCAGGCCCGCGCCGCTGCCTTCCTGGTGGGTCAGCCCAACCTGGATGCTGAAACTGCGATAAGGCTGCCTGGTATAGACGGCCGTGAAATCATAGCCATCTCGTTTGCGTTGCAGGAAGTTTCCATCCTGGAATACCCAGTCCCCGCTGAGGGCCTTCCAGCCCGCATCGGAGAGGCGGCCAGTGAACACGCCGTGATATGGAGAGGCTCCGCCGCCGACGATGAGTCCGCTGTCGAAGGCCAGCGGGGTGGCGTTGGCCAACTGGACAGGCTGGGCGGTGGGCGTGGCCTGGGCAACGGGAGCAGCCGTCGGGGTGGATGTTTTGGCGACGGGCGTCAACTCCTGGGAAGCGCCGAAGAGCGGGAAGACTTCCACGAGCGTGAATCCAGCCGAGGAACGGGAGGTGGTTAATCCCACCGAACCTTGAATGCTCTGCAGGGGCACGTCGCGCGCAAGCATGGTGTCGTCGAGAAATACATCGTAACTGTTATCGCCCGAGAAGACCTGGATGACGTGCGTGTCCTTGTCGGCGGGGGAGATGAGCACGAAGCCCTGACGGTTGAAAATGCCCTTGGCGTCGTAATAGCCCCAGATGAGCGAGTCGGTCTCGTCGGAGTAGCGCGCGATGTGCGCCCCGTTGGCCTGGTAGGGGGAGGGCATGTTGAAGAGTACGCCCGCGCCCTGTCCGCTGAGATGATTGAAGGTGGCGCGCAGGGTGAAGTTTTCGAAGGTGCTGGTCTCGTAGCCGATGGCCGCATCCACGGCGGCCGCGTCGCTTTGCAGCATCTGGCCTTTGACGATCTGCCACGAGCCGCTGATGGGCACCCAGCCCCCGCCGCCTGGATCCTGGTCGAAGTCGCTGGTGTAGACCATGTCGCCTGGGTTCTGGTTTTCGGCGCTGGTGAGCTTGTACGTGTCGAAGACGGCAGGCCCGAGCGCGTAGAAGCCGATCATGCCGTTCGTATAATACAGCGGACGGTTTTCGATCAGGCGCTGACCGTTGACCTGCACCAGGTAGGTGTTGCTGAACACGTACAAATCGACGCGGAATTCGGTGGTATTAACCGTGAGTGGAACCTGGGCCTGGGTGGTGAAGCTGCCCGTCTCGTCCACGTAGCCCGCCACCAGTTCGAGCATGTCGGGGTTGATACGGCTGATGTAGACACGGTGCTGCTTTTCGATCAGGTCGGGATATTGCGAGTTGAAGGCGATGCCGACATTCTTCGAATCTTTCTTGAGCGTGATGTACACGCTGGCGTGATAGGCCTGGTCTTCGGGCAGTTTCAGTGGAATGTGAACCTGTCCCGCCTCGTCGCCGCCGACGGTTTGCAGTAGTTTGCCCTCGCGGATCGTCCACACGCCATTGTGGGTGAACCAGCGCCGCAAGTTGACATCATCGAAGTTTTGGGTGTAAGGCGGGGTATAGGTGGTGACGGGCTGGTCGGGAGCCAGGAGCACTTGCAGGGCCACAAAGATCAATGCCCCCATGATCAGTAAACCAAACGCAGAGAGCAGCACGCGGTTGGGCGGCAGCCCTGGGATGCGGGCGCGGACGCGGTTTAGTAGAACATTGATACGCCCGATGACTTGTCGAAGTTTTTCCATGCTGGTTGAGATGAATGCCTTCACTTTTTCTCTCTCCGATTTATTCTAAATCCCATCAGACCCGCATAATATTTCAGTCCCATTCTTGAAGTGTAACAATCCCATTGTTAAAAAACTATCATTCCTGTCAGGTGGGTTTGATCCCCATCCAACAATCGGAATGCAGGCTTTTGCAGATTAACAATTAACTCCAGCAATAAAGTAACTTTGTCCTGCCTGCAATGGGCCGCAGGCACACATGAGCGGAGCCGCACGCACCCTTCGACTGCGCTCGGCTACCGCCTAATTGAGTGTCTATTTCTCCTCGCCCTGATAGATAACCGAGCCGCAGCACAGCTCGCTGGCAGGAGTGAGGGTCACATTGGACGGCAGGCCGAGGGTTTGGTATTCCTCTTCGGGGATGACCAGGATGCCCTCCACCAGCATGGGCGCGTCGTTCTGCTTCTCGAAATAAATGGCGTATTTGCCCGCCTTGGCGGTCACGACGCCCAGGTCGAAATATTGATATTGCGAGTTGATTACCACGATGTCCGTGGGGATTAATCGGCCCAGTTCGTCCAGCGAATAGCTGCTGACATCGAGCGCCGCTCGTGAGGACGAGAACACCAGCCGCTTATCGTAGAAGGCCAGGTCGGACGGGTCGGAGGTCAGATCCAGGAATTGCGGCTCGGGGAACAGGGTCGAAGTCATTTCCACCCGCACGGCGGCGGAGGCCCCGCGCAGCAGCAGGCGGTACTCGCTTCGCTCGCCGTTTTCAGGCAGGCTTATATCGATGCGGAAAGTTGACTCGCGCGGCACGCCGATGAATCCGCCCTCGATGGTGCCCCACAGCCCGGGCGTGATCATGTCCAGGCGGTTGTATTTGCTGTCCGAGAAAAACTGGAACAGCCTGAACATGGGCGAGAGGTAATAGGAACTGGAGATCAACTCGGGCGTGAAGGGCATGATGGTACTGCTCGGGCGGAAGAAGCGTGTCTTGTCCGTTTTCAGATACAGGTCCAGGGATGCGTCATGCACGTCGTCCGTGACCAGGCTGAGGCGCTCGAAGCCTTCCAGGTCGCCAGTCACCATCGGGTAGCGCAGGTCGTAGTAGCGCGTCAACTCCAGGTTGGACGACAGAATCTTGATGAAGGTGCTCCAATCCGTGTCGATGTAGAGCGGCACGCGTTCGGCCTTGGGCAGGTCGGTGAATTCGTACAGCACGTAGCTCTCGTTCTCCATTAATTTCTTCAGGTACGCGCTGCGGCTGTCCAGTTCTGGGATGAGGATATTTTCCACCTCGCGCAGGTATTCCTGTCCGCCGACGGTGTTCGCCACCAGTTCCTTGTTGACCACGATGTAGCGCAGGTTCAGGTCGCGCGCGATGTTGATCCACCAGGGCTGCTGGTAATACAGGGCGCGCAGCAACAGAAAGAACTCGTGCTTGTTGTCCGAGTCGCCGGTCAGGCCGTAATAAAAACTTGGCAGGTCGAGATAATAGAGGTGGAACTTGTCGATGAACTTGTGCTCCACGCCGTTGATGTCCACGATCATCTTGGCGGTCTCGGTCGGCGGCAGCACCACCACCTTGCCGGGCGGCAGTTGCAGTAGTGCCTCCTTGATTTGCTTCAGCGGCCCCACGGGGTAGGGCGTGAGGAAATGATGAAAGTCCCCAGAGAAGAAGACCAGGCGATAGGGCGCGTTGGAAAACAACGGGATGAGGATCAGCAGGGCCGTGATAAGTGGGAAACTCCAATGCGACCCGCCCTGTACCCGCGCCTGCTTCCGTTTCGACGGCGAGCGCCAGCCTGTCAGGATCCACGCCAGTTCGGTGAATCCGCGTTGCAAGTAGTTTTCGTATAGCCAAACAAAGCCCATCGGAATCAACACGCAGCCCATCATGAACATCAGGAACTCGAAGCGGTGCGGGAAGCGCAGCACCTGGATGATGGTGCCAAACAGTTTGACCACCAGGTCGCCGACCGTGGAGTGCATATCGTTGGCGGTCAGGCTGATGAACTTCACCACGCGGTGAAAGGTCGGAAACCAGGACGGGTCGGAATATCCGAGCGTAGCCCACATCGAGAAGAGCGTTGTGGTGTAGGCGATGATGGAAAAGGCGCGCAGGGGGGCGGTGTTGAAAATGGCCGTCCGCGCGCGCTTGAAGAACAGCGGCATGAACATGACGAAGGTGTAGACCAGGTTGGGCCAGCGCGGATCCTTGGCCAGGTAGTCGCCCGTCAACTGCTTGTCCATGATGCCTGCCATGTCGAAGGCCAGCAGGTGCGGCAGCGAGATGGACGCATCCTGGATAAAGTAGTAATCCGCGGGCACTGTCTCAGAGAGGTTGCCGACCCCGTTCAGGAAATAGAATTTGACCAGCATGGCGTACGGCGCGAGCGTGAACACCGCCAGCACGATGAAGGCGCCCACGCAGCGCCAGAAGCGCACTTCCGCGAACAACCTGCGCCAATCCCTTTTGAAGGTTTTCAGTCCGCTCCACCATGCGCGCGGACGTAGCGCCACTTTCCACGCGCCGCTCTTGAAGGCTTCGATCAGGTCCAGCAGGCTCAAAACCGCCACGGCCAGCGCCATGTACAGGCTGAACAACACCAGATAATGCACGGCGGGATTGAACAGCGTCACGATGCATGCCGTCAGGATCGGCTTGTAGGGTTTTTCCTGCGGGAAGATGATGCCATACGTCACCAGTTCGATGGCGATCACGAACAGCGAGAAGCCCAGGATCAGCGTGTAGAAATGCGCGATCTTGGAATAATCCAGGATCAGGAAGATCACTAGCACAGGCGCAGCGGTGATGGTGTAGATGACCTTCGGGTCGAACTGGGGCAGGATCTTGCCGAGGAACCAGGCCGACACCAGGTAGGACGCGTAGGCGATCAGCGGAATAACGATGGGAATCGCAAAGGGCAGAATCTTGTAATAGCGCATCCAGGTGGTCAGGATGGCGTAACGCACGCGGAACTCGTAGCCGTTGGTGAGCTGGTTGAACTTGCCCGCCGCCTGGTCGATCAACTGACTGTTGGGATTGAAGAACGGCACCAGTTCATCCCCGTTGATGACCGCCTCTCCGCGCAGCACCAGCGGGATGTTGGCGATCACGTTACGGAACATGAAGAACGAGAGCAGGAAATAGCACAGTCCCACCGCGAGCGCGATCTTTTGGATGGCAGTCAAACCCCGCGCACGCCACGCAGGTGTGACGACAGGCTTTGTCCCCACCTGAGCGACTGAAGGTTGTGGATCTGGCCGGGGAATTTCCAGACCTATAAAGAGCGCTCTTACTCTCCTATTTTGAGGAGATCCTGGTTTTGAGTTCATTGAAATACGCCGTCAATTCATTGCGCAGGGAGGTGCTCCGTTCCAGCAAGTGGAAGCTGAGTGTGTCTGCATGGTTCACCACGCGCCTGATCCCATCGGTCAAAGTCTGGGCGCTGAATGGCTGGTTGATATCCAGCGAATGCTCGGACATGCCGAGATAGGCGATCAGTTCCTTCACCTTCACATCGTAGACCAGCCCGAAGAACGGTTTGCCCAAAATGGACGCGATCACCAGTGTGTGCAGACGTTCGGCCAGCACCAGGTCACAGCCCGCCATCACCTGGGCCGCCTCCTGCGCGGATTGCGGATCGTGCAGGATGAACGGGAGGTTGGGAATCCGCGCCTGGAATGCTTTTAGCACCGACAGGTCATCGTTGGCCTTGAACTTGCTCTGCATCGGCAGGGCGTGGACCTCGATGGGCCGCTCCGCTGCGAGCTGGGTCAACGCCGCTGAGAGGTTGTCCAGGAACGGCTCCCAGGCGGCGCGGTTCTCGATGTCGTAGTTCAGGTTGAGGGCAATTTTCAGGGCAGGGGAATCCGCTTTCGGGGCGGGGTTGGGCAGGAACACGCCTGGGGCGTTGGCAAAAACCGCATCGGGCACGAGTCGAAGTTTATCCGCCTTGATGCGCAGCCGCTGACAGGTCTGGAAGGATTTCTGATCGCGCACGGAAACGAAATCCACCTGGTTCAGGATCATGCGCGCGAGGCGTTCGCCCGTGGGCGTGCGGATCGGGCCGACGCCGATATTACTCATCACGATCTGCTTGCGGGTCAGTTGTTTGGCAAATGTGACCGTGGCCAGAATCATCAGCAGGGTTGAGTAGGGATTGCGCCCCACGCTGGCATACAGTTCTTTGATGATGCTTCCGCCGCCAAAGAATAACAGCTTTGAAGTGAGCAGGTACTTGAGGAAGCGCGGCAATTCCGCGGTGGTGTGAAAGGCTTCGGCGTTGAACTTCGGGCGCAGCATTCCCTGCGTGAACTGCGGATCGTAGGAATTGACCGCGTACTCGTGTTCGGCCCCCAACTGCGAAAGAAAGGTTTCCAGCAGCAACTCATCGCCGATATTGAATTGCCCGTGCGTGCCGAGAAAGAGAATTTTCATGGCGCCTCCTTGGTTTGCATCATACCCATTTTCCCAGGCGCAAAGCCTGACAATTGGCTTGCAAATAAAGTGCAGAATACTTGCAATCCAGGTTTGGAGATGGAGAAGGATGGGAGTTTGTCCATTGTGATATTTTTAGAAAATCTGGTTGACTAAATTAGTGAAACAGCATACAATCCACCTTTAATAGATTTCGGGCAATCGCCGAAAAGTATTTCTGCCCGTTTCTATGTCCCCCCTAGCCACCCGGTGCAACCCGGGAATTTTTATACTTCCACGAGGAGGAAGAAAGATGTTCAAACGTATTTCCACCCTGGTGTCATTGCTGGCGCTCGCCAGCATGATGCTCGCTGCCTGTGGCAGCGCACCGACCGAGGCCCCTGCGGCCACTGAAGCTGCAACGGAGGCTCCTGCGGCTACTGAAGCTCCTGCCGCCACCGAGGCTCCCGTTGCCGGCGCTCCCGAAGTCTGCGCCACGGACGAATACGGCTGTGCCGTGTTCAAGCCCGGCGAGTCGATCAAGATCGGCATGGGCGCCCCGATGACCGGCGACTACGCCGCCTTCGGTATCGATATTTCCCAAGGCGCCATGATCGCCATTCAGGACGCCGGCGATGTCAACGGTTTCAAGTTCGAGCTTGTCACCGAAGACGATGGCGGTTCGCCTGAGGGCGGCGCCGCTGTGGCGAACAAGTTCGTCACCGACCCCGCGATCGTGGCCATTGCCGGTCATATTTTCTCCGGCGCGACCAATGCCGCCATGCCGATCTACGAAAAGGCCGGCGTTCCGATGATGTCGCCTTCCGCCACCAACCCCGACCTGACCAAGCAGTCCTCCAAGGTCTTCAACCGTCTCGTCTTCACCGATGCTGACCAGGGCCGTTTCGCGGCCGAGTACCTGTTCAACAAACTGGCCATCACCAAGCTGGCCGTGATCCATGACGGCTCCTCCTACGGCCAGGGCCTGGCCCAGGTCACGAACGATGAGTTCATCAAGCTGGGCGGCGAAGTGGTCGATTTCACCGCCATCACCCCCGGTGAGTCGGATTACAGCGCCACCCTGGCGGACGTTGCCTCCAAGCAGCCCCAGGCCATTTACTTCGGCGGTTACAACGCGGAAGCGGCCGTGATCGTCAACCAGATGAAACAGTCCGGTCTCGACGGCGTGATCTTCTTCGGCGACGATGGCACCTTCGGTCAGGACTTCCTGGATCGTACGGCCGCCAACAGCGAAGGCACCTACTCCACTTCGCTGGTCCCGCCTGCCTCCGAGGCCCGCTCCAAGTTCGATGCCGCCTACGAAGCCGCCTACCAGACCCCGGCCGGCAAGCTCTCCCCCTACACCTGGACTGCGTATGACTCCGCCGCTTCCTTGATCGCCACCATCAAGTCGGTGGCCATTCTCGGCGAAGACGGCAACCTGTACATCCCGCGCAGCGCCCTGGTTGCGGCTGTGCGCTCCATCAAGGATTACCCGGGCCTCTCCGGCCAGGTGACCTGCCAGGAGAACGGCGAATGTGCATCCTCCGGCCCGACCTTTTACATCGCGAAGGACGGCGCCTGGGTCGAGGCTGAGAAGTAGTTTTTCTGTTCCAGTCTCGCTTGACGAAATGACTTGTAGCGGGGCGGGGTTTCCTTGCCCCGCTACAAAGTTGATGCCTCGGAGGTTCGATGGCAACAGAGAGCAAAGTTCACAAGAAGAACATCAGCACCTATAAAATCGTACAGATTGTTCTGGGTGTGTTGTTTGGGGGATACCTGGCCTGGCGGCTTTATCAAATCCTGATCGCCAATCCCGTGTACGGAGCGGATACCTGGCTGCGGTTTGCGATTGCGGGCATTATTCTTGGCAGTGTTTATGCGTTGGTCGCCATCGGTTACACCCTGGTGTACGGCATCCTTCACATGATCAATTTCGCGCACGGCGACATCATGATGATCGGCGCCTTTGGCGGCTATTTTGTTTTCGAGGGCCTGAAGAACATTCCCGCGCCCACTTCCGCGGACCCGGGCTTGAACTTTTTGAACGCTCATCCGGTGATCTCGGTCATCCTGGCCTTTGTGGTCGGAATTTCCATCGCCGCGCTGAGCGGTTATTTTTTGGAGCGGATCGCCTATCGTCCCCTGCGGAACGCGCCGCGCCTGGTCCCGTTGATTTCAGCCATTGGCGCATCGATCTTCCTTGAGAATGCGGCCATGTTGATGTTCGGCGCCCAGCGCCGCGACTTCACCAATCCCACGGTCCTGACCCGCGGCGAAGGCTGGGATCTTCCCGTGGGTGGCGGCACCGTGATCCTGACGTATACCAGCGTTCTGACCTTCGTTCTTTCGATCATCATCCTGGTGGCGTTGTATCTCCTGGTGCAGCGCACCCGCATGGGACGCGCCATGCGCGCGGTGGCCGAGAACAAGAACGTGGCCGCCCTGATGGGCATCAATGTGGATGGCATCATCAGCCAGACATTCATCCTGAGCGGCGCGCTGGCCGGGGCGGCGGGCGTCATGTGGGGAATTCACCTGGGGCTGGTGTACTATTTTCTGGGATTCATTCCGGGCATCAAGGCCTTCACGGCGGCAGTCCTGGGTGGAATTGGCAATTTGCCCGGCGCCATGCTGGGCGGCCTCTTCCTGGGCGCCGTGGAAGCGCTGGGCCCGGCCATCCTGGGCATCGATTTCCAGTTGAAGGATGTGCTGGCGTTTGGCATTCTCATCCTGGTTTTGATCTTCCGCCCGACCGGCATCCTGGGTGAAGTGTTGAGCGAGGAGAAGGTGTGATGAAAACACAGATAAAATCGTCGCTGCGCGCCGGGATCACGTTTGGGATTGTCACCCTGTTCCTGTACCTGATCGGTTTTACGATCACCGTCAGCCAGATCATCCAGAACCTGTTGAAGCTCGAACCAGATTCGCTTGTTCTGGGAGTGGATGCGCTTACGTTTAGTTTTGCCTTGTTCATGGGCGGCCTCGGATTTTGGGCCGGGGCGCGGCAGGTAAGTGTTTCAAGGAAGGGCCTGGGTTCGGCGCTCGTGGCTGCCACCCTGAGCGGACTGGTGCATGGCTTGATCGTGGCGCTGGTCGCCTATATCACCGGGACGCTGAACGCGTCCGGCATCAAGATGAACACGTATTTGTCCCAGTTGCTGCCTGCCTCGGTGCAACTTTTCATTTTCAACCAGACGCCTGCCGTGGGCGCCCTGTCGCAGTTGGGCTTCCTCACGTTCATGGGATTCCTGGGCGGCGCCGTCAGCTATGGGATCACGGTCAGCAACCTCTTTGGAAGACTGGCCGGGGCCTGGCGCTCGCTGTGGGGGCGCGTGAATGATGTCCCCGTGATCGCGAAATTCCGCGCCAGCCCGGCTTTCAATTACACGGTATGCGGCTTGATCCTGCTGCTTATGATCCTGCTGCCGCTTCGTGTTGGCCAGTATTGGAATTACACCCTCGGCACGGTGGGAATCTACGTGCTGCTCGGGCTGGGCCTGAATATCGTGGTCGGCCTGGCGGGACTCCTGAATCTGGGCTACGTGGCCTTTTTCGCCATCGGAGCCTATACCGTGGCCCTGTTGACCGCTCCCGCCCCCCACGGGCTGGTCTGGAACTTTTGGCTGGTCCTGCCTTTGGGCATTCTCGCCGCGACGCTGGTCGGGATCCTGCTGGTCGTGCCGGTGCTGCGCATGCGCGGCGATTACCTGGCCATTGTGACGCTCGGCTTTGGCGAGATCATCCGCATCCTGAGCAAGAGCGATGCGTTGACCTTCCTTACAGGCGGCCCGAAAGGTGTCAACAACGTTGGCGGGCCGGAGTTATTTGGCTGGGTCTTCGATGACGTTGGCTACCTGTACTTGATCTTTCTGTCGGTGCTGCTGGCTATTTTTGTCACCCGCCGATTACAAAATTCGAGGATTGGGCGCGCCTGGGAATCCATGCGCGAAGATGAGACGGTTTCCCGCGCGATGGGCATCAACGTGCTCAAGCACAAGGTGCTGGCCTTTGCGATTGGCGCGGCTTTTGCGGGCCTGGGCGGGGTGCTTTTTGCGGCCCGCAACCAGTTTACGGGTCCGGAGGATCACAACTTGATGGTGTCCATCAACGTGCTGTCGGCGGTGATCGTGGGCGGCATGGGCAGCGTCCCCGGCGTGATTGCGGGCGCCTTCGTATTGAAAGGCCTGCCGGAGATTCTGCGTGAACTCGAAAATTACCGTGTGCTGGCCTTCGCGACCCTGCTGGTGGTCATGATGCTCGTCCGCCCGGCGGGAATCCTGCCCGCCTCCCGCGGCAAGTTCGAAATCCAGGGGGGCGGCTCGACTTCCGAGCCTGGAAAAGAAGGGAGCCAAAAATGAAGGCAGCCCTGGAAGCCCGTGGAGTGACCAAGCAGTTTGGCGGCCTGCTGGCGGTCAATCATGTCGACCTGCTCGTTCCTGAAAGTTCGATCTTCAGCGTCATCGGTCCAAACGGCGCCGGCAAGACCACTTTCTACAACTGCATTACCGGTTTTTATACCCCCGAGAAGGGCGATGTGCTGTTCTATGGCGAATCCCTGGTTGGGCTGCAGCCCGACCAGATCACCTATTGCGGCATCGCCCGCACGTACCAAAACATTCGGCTCTTCTCCACCATGAGCGCCATCGAAAACATCATGGTGGGCGAGCATTCCCGATTGAACGCCAATTGGGCCGAGGCGATCCTGCGCACCCCGCGCATGGTCAGGGAGGAGAAGCAGGCCGTCGAGGAAGCGCGCCGCCTTTTGAACTTTGTCGGGCTGGCGGGCCTGGGCGACCAGGCCGCGCGCAACCTGCCGTATGGAGCGCAGCGCCGCCTTGAAATCGCGCGCGCGCTGGCGAGCAAGCCCAAACTGCTGCTGCTCGACGAGCCGACGGCCGGCATGAATCCCAATGAGACGGCTGAAATGGTGGGGTTTGTCCACCGCCTGCGTGACGAACTGGGCATCACGATCCTGCTGATCGAGCATGACATGCGCATGGTCATGGGCGTCAGCGACCGAATTGCCGTGCTGGACTATGGTGAAAAGATCGCCGAGGGCAGCCCCTCTGAAATCCAGAACAACCCGAGGGTCATCGAGGCCTATCTCGGGAAACCCATGGCCGAGTGAGACTGGGAAGCGAGGAATCACAATGGCAATGCTTGAAGTTTCGAACATCCATACCTATTACGGGAATATTCACGCCCTCAAGGGGATTTCCCTCACGGTCGACAAGGGCGAGATCGTGACCTTGATCGGTGCGAATGGCGCGGGCAAGACCACCACGCTCAGCTCCATCTGCGGCCTGACCAAGCCCCGCCAGGGGACGATCACCCTGGAGGGTGAGGACCTGACCCCGGTGAAGCCCCACGAGATCGTCACAAAGGGTGTCTCGATGGTGCCCGAGGGCCGCGGCATCTTTGCGCGCCTGACCGTGGCCGAGAACCTGGACCTGGGGGCGTATTCCCGTCCCACCAACCGCCAGGAGGCCGACAAGGATCTGGAGGAGATTTTCTCCCTCTTCCCGCGCCTGAAAGAACGTTACAGCCAGGTGGCTGGGACGCTTTCTGGCGGCGAACAGCAGATGCTGGCCATCGGCCGCGCGATCATGGCGCATCCGCGCCTGCTGCTGCTGGACGAACCCTCGATGGGCCTGGCTCCCATCCTGGTGCAGAGCATCTTCGGCATCATCCAGTCCATCAACCAGCGCGGGACCACCATCCTGCTGGTCGAGCAGAACGCCCTGATGGCCCTGTCCATCGCCTCCCGTGGATACGTGCTCCAAAGCGGACAGATCGTCCTGAGCGACACGGCCCGCAATCTTAAGGAAAATGAAATGGTCCAGAAGGCTTATCTCGGGGCGGGATAGAGGGCGTTCTTTTGGCTGTGTTTTTTGCATCCCAAAAACAGGACCTGCCGCGGCAGGTCCTGTTTTGTTTAAGTTCGCCCAGTCTACGGCAGGTTAAAAGCCGTTACCAGGAAGATCGCCATTTGAGCGCGGTTGACAGGGTTATTGGGGCAGTAGTTGCCGCCCCCACAGCCGCCTGTGATCCCTTCATTGGCAAGCTGTTCGATCCAGGCGGCAGCCCAATGGCCGGCGGGGACGTCGCCAAACATGGCCCCGCTGGCGGCGGGCGGAGAGTAGGTGTTGCCATACTTTCCGCGCAGGAGAAAAATTGCCATCTGGGCACGGTTGACGATAGCGTTGGGGCAGTAGTTCCCGTTGCCGCAGCCGCCCGTGATGCCTTCATTGGCTAGTTGTTCGATCCAGGCTCCCGCCCAGTGGCTGGCGGGAACATCGTTGAACATCGTTCCACTTGCAGTGGGAGGTGTGTAGATGTTGCCGTATTTGGCGCGCAGGATGAAGATGGCCATTTGGGCGCGATTGACGAAAGTGTTGGGGCAGTAATTCAATGGGTTGGTGGAGCATCCGCCTGTGACGCCGGCCTTGTACAGCCGCTCGATATGTTGCCAGGCCCAGTGGCTTGAGGGCACGTCTGAAAAGATGGGCGCGCCAACCGTGAAATTGTAGTCTCCCGTATACGTGCCGTAGAAGCTGTCGAAGACCAGGATGGTGTACCCTCCACTCTCGGGCAGGGCGCAGTTGGGAATCTCGGCCGTGCTTGACGCCTCATCCTCGCAGATCAGGGTTCCATTCGGGTTATAAACGCGGATGCCCGGCCATAGATTGCCCGCGATCTTGCTCATGCGGAACGGCACCTCGGCGCTGCCTGTGGTCGTATACAGGTAGGTATTCGCCTGGGCAGGTGTGAGGATCGAGCCTGCCAGGGTTTGACCAAAGAGGATGGGAATGGGATTGCCCGGGTTGTTCAGCCGTTGCAGGTAAAGATAGTAGTCGCCGGTGTAGGTTCCATCCCAGTCATCGAATGCCAGGATGGTATATGTGCCATCGTTCGAGAGGGTACAGGTGGCGATCTCGGCGGCGACCGAACTGCCGTTTTCGCATACCTTGAGTCCGTTGGGGTCGTACACGCGCAACCCGGGCCAGAGGTTGCCCGCACTCCTGCCCATCCTGAGCAACACCTTGTCGCCTGTAATGGCAGAAAATGTGAAAGTATCCGCCTCTGCCGACGTAAGGATCGTACCAGCCAGTGTCCCGCCGAAGGCGATGAGGGTGTGTGCGCCCGGATTGTTCAGCCGTTGCAGGTATAGGTGATATTCACCGGTATAGCTTCCGTCCCAGTCATCGAAGGCCAGGATGGTGTAGGTGCCGGTGTTTGTGAGAGTGCAGGTGGCGATCTCGGCGGTGACTGAACTGCCATTTTCGCATACCTTCAGCCCCGTGGGGTCGTACACGCGCAGCCCGGGCCAGAGGTTGCCCGCATTCCTGCTCATCCTGACCAGTACCTTGTCGCCTAGATTGGCGGAGAAGGTGAAGGTATCCGCCTCGGCCTGGGTGAGGATCGTCCCTCCCAGGGTTTGCCCGAAGGCGATGGCGGTGGCCGCGCCCGGGTTGTTCAATCGTTGCAGATATAGGTGATATTCGCCGGTATAGCTTCCGTCCCAGTCATCGAAGGCCAGAATGGTGTAGGTGCCGATACCCGTCAGGGTACAGGTGCCGATCTCGGCGGTGATCGAGCTGCCATTTTCGCAGACTTTGAGCCCGTTTGGATCGTAGATGCGGAGGCCCGGCCAGAGATTGCCCGCACTCTTCGTCATCCTGACCAGCACCTTGTCGCCTGTATTGGCGGCGAAGGTGAAGGAATCTGCCTGGGACGGGGTGAGGATCGAGCCTGCCAGGGTTTGACCAAAGGCGATGGTGGTGGGCGCGCCCGGATTATTCAATCTTTGCAGGTATAAATAGTATTCGCCGGTGTAGGTTCCGTCCCAGTCATCGAACGCAAGAATGGTATAGGTACCGTTACTGGTCAGTGTGCAGGTGGCGATCTCGGCGGTGATGGAACTGCCGTTTTCACAAATTTTGAGCCCGCCCGGGTCATAGATGCGGAGCCCCGGCCAGAGATTGCCCGCGCTCTTCGTCATCCTGACCAGCACCTTGTCGCCTATATTGGCAGAGAAGGTAAAGGTATCTGCCTCCGACGGGGTGAGGATCGAGCCCGCCGGGGTCCCACCAAAGCCGATAGGGGTGGACGCGCCGGGGTTGTTCAATCGTTGCAGGTACAGATAGTATTCGCCGGTATAGGTTCCGTCCCAGTCATCGAAGGCCAGGATGGAGTAGGTGCCGTTACTCGTCAGGGTGCAGGTGGCGATCTCGGCGGTGATCGAGCTGCCGTTTTCACAAATTTTAAGCCCGCCTGGGTCGTAGATGCGGAGCCCCGGCCAGAGATTGCCTGCGCTCTTGCTCATCCTAACCAGCACCTTGTCGCCTGCATTGGCGTCGAATGTAAAGGTATCTGCCTCGGCTGGGGTGAGGATCGAGCCTGCCAGAGTTTGTCCAAAGTCGATGGGGGTGGTCGCGCCCGGGTTGTTCAGTCGTTGCAGGTATAGATAGTATTCGCCGGTATAGGTCCCATTCCAGTCATCAAAGGCGCGGATGGAATAGGTGCCGTTGCTCGCCAGGGAGCAGGTGGCAATCTCGGCAGTGATCGATCCGCCATGCTCGCAGACTTTGAGTCCGCCTGGTGCATAGATTTGAACGCCCGGCCAGAGATTGCCTGCGCTCTTACTCATCCTGACCAGCACCTTGTCGCCTGCGCTGGCTGAAAAGGTGTAAGTGTCCACTTCCCCCGCCGCAAGGATCGAGCACTGGATGGTTTCGCCAAATCCGATGCCGCCCGGGCAGTTGGCGACCTCTTGTGACGGGGCAGACGGTGGAGCAAGACCCTCTTCGGCTTGGCGCGCGGAAACGATATGAATGGTCGACGCCAATAAGAAGCTGGCGCATAACAAGGAAATCGACAATTTCATAAATGCTGCGGATTTCATGCCATTCTCCTGTCTGCATATTTGCCTGTCCACGACGAAAGGGAATTGAACGGGAAATGAGATTGATTACGTTCTGAATCCAGCCCGTCTTCGATGTTTGGAATCCCCCGTGAAAAACATCGCAACGGCGCTCTTTCAGTATAAACTTTTTCCAAACATTTTCAATTGGTTTTGGTCATGATTTCATTTATTTGTGACGTGAAAAAAAAGTGCTACGTTCGAAGATTAATCGGCATGGATGAGTCTGTCTCCGTAAAAAAGAACTGGACAGCCCGCCGCCTGTCCAGTTCTCGTATTTCAGAATTCAAGTTTGGGCGCTATGGCAGGCTAAAGGTGCGGACCAGGAAGACAGCCATCTGTGCGCGGTTGGCGTAAATGCCAGGGCAGTAATTCCCACCTTCGCAGCCGCCGGTGATGCCCTCGGCGTAGAGCTGTTCGATCCAGGATGCGGCCCAAAAGTCCGCGGAGATGTCGTCGAACACGCTGCCGCTGGCGGCGGGCGGTGTATATGTATTTCCGTGTTTTCCGCGCAGGAGGAAAACCGCCATTTCCGCGCGCGTCACGTACTTGGCCGGACAATAATTTCCATTGCCGCAGCCGCCCGTGATGCCTTCATTGGTCAGTTGTTCGATCCAGCCAGCGGCCCAATACCCGAGAGGCACGTCATTGAACACGTTGCCGCTGGCCTCGGGCGGAGAGTAGGTATCCCCATGTTCGGCGCGCAGGATGAAGACCGCCATCTCCGCGCGGGTCACGTTCTTGGCGGGGCAATACAGCAGGGGATTGGCCGCGCACCCGCCGGTGACGCCGGCCTGGTAGAGACTCTCGATGAACGTCCAGGCCCAGTGGGTGGTGGGCACATCGGCGAAGGTTGTGTCTGCCAGCGGCAGGGCCATGTGCGCCACCGTGCCCAGCGAGGCTTTGATGAAACTTGTGAAGTAGGCCAGGTTCAGGGTGGCCAGGGTATCGTTTTTGGTGTGATAGTAGGGATTGCCCTCCTCCCAATCCTCGATGGCTGTGACGGACGAGTAGCCGCGGTTCCAGAACGAGATACTGTCCACCCCCTCATCATAGATGGGATCGACGAAGGGATGTAATCCGCTCAGGCCGCCATAGACGCCGACCACCTGAATGAACAGGTTGGCGATGGCAAGATCATTGGCGTAGCCCGGACTGGTCGTATAACGGGTTTCCAGGGCCAGCACCCCGTCATTGTTGTCGTCCCAGCCGATCATGTCCATGTTGAAGACGGCCAGGATGTTGTCCCCGCGGGTCTTGGCCGCGGCCGCGTAGGCATCGCTGCCCAGGAAGCCCTGTTCCTCGCCGGTGAAGAAGACGAAACGCACGGTGCGCTCGAAGTGGTGGCCCGCCATCCGTGCGGCCGCCATCATCACTGCCGCCGACCCGCTGGCGTTGTCGTCAGCCCCGGGCGCGACGCTGCCATTCGGCATGTCGTCCAGGTGCGCGGTGATCAGGATGATCTCGGTCGGACGGACCCCGCCGGTGATCTCTCCGATCACGTTGCGGCTGGATATATCCTCCCCGCTGTCGTACCACGTCTCGTAGTGGACGGCCAATCCGCGCGCCTGCATGAATTCGTAGACGTATTGGGTGGCCTTGGAAATGTGCGTGCTGTAGTTCATGTTGCGCGTGGTCAGCGTAAACGCCGCCCCCCCAACCGTGATGGGGGTGACGCCGGTCAGGGACGCCGCATAGTTGTACACGTCGGTTTGCTGCACCTCGCCAAGCATTTGGGCGACGGTCGTATTGTAGCTAAACGGATAGGCCGCTGTGGTGGATTGCAGTTCAGCCGTAAGCGGGTATGGTGTGTCTGTGAACCAGGCCTGCGCCGGCTGCGCCTGGAGAACCAGCGCCAATACAAAAATTAATACCATGAGGCGGACGCCGAGCGTTGCCCCCTGGTTGCTGTTATTCCGTTTCATATCATGCCTCCTTTTCATACTTATGGCAAGCACCGCCCAACCGGGTTGCCCGACAATGCAATTTGGCGTGTTCAGTGTACGTTCAAAAACGGCGGGGAACAAGTGGCGAATCACACGCGCTGTATAGTGCATAAATGCACGCGGGCGGGCATCCCCACCTTTGCGCCGATCTGACGAAGATGTGGTTTAATCAAGTGGAGATGAAGTGGCACTTTTGATGGTGAAAGTCCTGAGGTTTTTTACTGATAAAACCCAAACAAGGAGCCGCTCATGAAAACCCAATTCGATTTTACCGATTTCGATCACGGAGCCGCGCCGGGCATCGAACACGATGAACTGATCAACCTGCCCGGCGGAAATGCGCCGACGAAGGTGACCTGCATCGATTACAGCCCGGGCAACGTGTCGATCCAGGAGATCGACGATCTGGGGGATTTCGTGGCGCGCCATCGCCCCGAATGGTCGGTTGTGCGCTGGATCAGCGTGGTGGGCCTGTCGGACATGACCGCCGTCCACGCGCTGGCGACCAAGTATGATCTCCATCCCCTGGCCATCGAGGACGTGCTCAATGGCAGGCAGCGTCCCAAGGTGGAATCGTACGGGGGCGAGGAGAGTGAATTCCTCGCGCGGCTGCTCATCGTTGCGCGCATCCTGCGCATCCAGGACGGGAACCTGCTGCATGGGCAGCTCTCCATCTTCCTGGGACATAATACCGTCCTGACCTTTCAAAATGACAGCGGCGATTTGTGGAATCCCGTTCTGCAGCGCATTAAATCGAAAGGCTCGCGCCTGCGGGACAACGACGCCAGCTTCCTGGCGTATTCCCTGCTCGATACGGTCATCGACGGCAGCTTTCCCATCCTCGAAAACTTTAGCGACCGCGCCGAGGAACTGGAGACCCTCATCCTCGAACGCTCGCACCCGAAGATTCTGGGCGACGTTCACCGGCTCAAGCGCGGCCTGCTCCTGCTGCACTGGGTGACCTGGCCCATGCGCGAGGTCGTGCAGACTCTTCAGCGGGATCCGCACGAGTGCATGAGCGATACGGCCCGCGTCTATCTGCGTGACCTGTACGATCACGTCGTCCAGATCATCGACATCGTCGAGACTTATCGCGAGATCGCCAGCGACCTGACCGAAACCTACATGTCCTCCGTGTCGAACCGCATGAACGAGATCATGAAGGTGCTGACGCTGATCGGCACCATCTTCATCCCGTTGACCTTCCTGGCGGGGGTCTATGGGATGAACTTCCGCTACATTCCCGAACTCGACCTGCACTGGGCCTATCCCGCTTTTTGGATGATCTGTACATTGTTGATCGCCGTCATGCTGCTGTACTTCCGCCGCCGCAACTGGCTGTAGCGCTTTATCCGACCGTCTCTGTTTGCGATACAATTCACAAGGCGGAGGGTGAGCACGGGCCGCCATGTGGAGCGATTTTTTCGATGGAAGGCAGGATGGCATGACCAGGAAACCTTCATACCGCGTTTGGATGGCCGTATCGGCCTGCGCGATGCTTGCGCTGGCTTGCGGACTGTACATCGACCTGGGACAGGAGGCGACGCCCACCCCGCCGCCATTCCAAATCCCGACCGGCATCCCGCCCGCCACGGCGGCCCTTCCGCCGACCGCGCCCCCGTCTGAGCCGACCGCCCAGCCTGACCCCGCGTCCCAGCCCACGCTCGAGGCGACCGCGACGGCGCAGGGAGCGGATGTGATGGCAGAGGCGCGCGACCTCTACCTGAAGGGCTACCTCCCGTTTCCCAACGGCCAACTGCTCACCTTGGATGACTTCTCGCTGACTGCGCCCGCGCTCGAAGTCTTCCATTTCAAGCGCAGCGGACGGCAGGCGCAGAACTTCGCGCTTTGGGCGGATATCGTGCTGGACAGCCGCGGAGAGACCACCTACCCGGACTACACCGGCTGCGGGTTCGCCTATCGTGTGCAGAATAACACCCAGGGATATACGGCCATCCTGACCAACAGCGCCGTGCGCATGGGCCATTGCAAGGACGGCCTGAGCACCTGCGAGTTGTTCGGCACCACCTTCGGGTCGGGGGAGGTGAAAGTGGCGAACGGGGTGAAAACCAAATTCGCGCTGGTGGTCAACCAGACGAGCGCCTACGTCATCGTGAACGACCGCGAGGTGGGGCAGTACAGCCTGTTCACCACGAAGCTGCTCGGCAGCGGCGATATTTACTATGGCGTGGTCTCGAACGTCAATGGCGGCTACTGGTCCGCCTGCCAGATCTCCAACGTGCGAGTGTGGGAATCGCTCCCCTGAGTTGGCCGTGGGCGGATTGCCAACCCGCCCGCCGCAGTTGGCTGGTACAGGCTTTGCCCAGCTTGAGAAGTTGTAGCGCAATTTGCCAAATTGCGCCCGGCAAATTTCCAATTTGCCCTACAGATTTAACCAACGAAAGGAAACTATCATGAAAATCGGAAGGAAGATCCACCTCCTGCTCCTGGCCGCGTTGCTGCTTGGCCTGCTGGCGGGATGCGCGCCAAAAGAGACCGTCCTGAGCGGGGATGAGCAGGATGCAGTCCTGGCCTTCAGTGAAGCCAAAACCGACAACCTGCTGGCCGGGATGAATGCGAACGACTATGCCGCCTTCTCCGCGGACTTCGACCAGGAAATGTCGAACGCCATGACCCAGGCACAATTCGACGCCTTGAAATTGGATCGGGACGCCAAGCTGGGCCTCTATGTGTCGCGGAAGGTGACCAGTGTGGTTCAGCAGGGCGATTTCTACGCCGTGATCTATTCCGCCGCCTTCGAGAATGACCCCGACGTCACCGTCCGTGTGGTGTTCCGCATCGCCGACCCGCACCAGGTCAGTGGACTATGGTTCAATAAATAACGCAAGTTCCCCTGGAAAGGTTGTATCCTCCGCTTCCTGCGCCTGCGCGGTCTGCGATGTTTGAAAAAAGGAGAAACCTGATGAGAAGGTCGGTTGTCGTTTCCTTCCTGGGCGTTATTGTGTTCTTTAGCCTGGCATGCAATTACCTGCTGGCAAGCGGTTCCCAAACCATGAACCCTGTACAGTTGACGACCACGGGGGACAGGACCTCCTTCTCCGGTGATTACGCCTGCCAGGCCACGGATTCGGTCCTGTTGTATATCGACAAGGATGGCATTGCCACCCTCTCGATCACCGGGATCGTGTTTGTGGATTACATCAACTGCACACCGGATGCGTCCGGCTTTCAGGCAACCTATACCCTGATGGGCCTCGCGGACCCGGATAGCTGGCTGGTCGTGTTCACGAGCTGTAATGAAGGCGGCTTCAGCGCCGAAGGAACCATCAGCTATCGTGACAATAAGCCGGTCGGCTCCGTTTCCTGCACACGTCTGACAGGCCCGGATGCTGGAAAAGTCGCGATGCATGTGTGGATTCCGTCGGGCGACGTTTCTTTTTTCGCTCCCCTCGCCCGGGTAACCCAGCCGCAACCGTTTCTGCTTCCATGACGGTGAACATTCGATGAGTGGAAACGGGTACAATTCAACCCTGGAGGTTCCCATGTTACCCACCCTTTCCTTTGGACGTACGGGCCACGAAAGCACCCGCACCATCTTCGGCGCAGCCGCGTTTTGGGATACGCCGCAGGCCGATGTGGATGCAACGATGGACCTGCTCCTGCAAAACGGCATCAATCACGTCGACACGGCCGCCAGCTACGGCAAGTCCGAGCAGTTGCTCGGTGATTGGATTCGCCGCCACGGCAGGCCCTTCTTCCTGGCGACCAAGACCGACCAGCGCACCCGTCAGGCCGCCTACTACCAGATCCGCCGCTCGCTCGACCTGCTGCACGTCGACCAGGTCGACCTGATCCAGCTCCACGCCCTGCACGAGGAACCCGACTGGCAGACTGCCTTTGGTCCTGGTGGCGTGATCGAGGCAGTGACCCAGGCGCGGGAGGAGGGCCTGGCGCGCTTCATCGGCGTGACCGGCCACGGCGTGCCCGTCCCTGAATTCCACCTGCGCTCCCTGGCCCAATTCGACTTCGACTCGGTGCTGCTGCCCTACAATCACGTCATGATGCAAAATCCGCGCTATGCGGAGAATTTCGATAAACTGCTGGAAGTTTGCAGCCAGCGCAACATCGCCGTGCAGACCATCAAGGGCATCACCCGCTCGCCGTGGAACGATGTCCAGCAGAACCGCACCACCTGGTACCGTCCGCTCGAAGAACAGGCCGACATCGACCTGGCCATCCACTGGATCTTCGGCAACCCGCAGGTCTTCCTCAACATGGCGGGCGACATCCACATCCTGCCGCGCATCCTGGATGCCGCGCGCCGCTTCAGCTTGCGTCCCAGCGATGCCCAAATGCAGGATTTGAGCGAACGCCTCAAGATGGAACCGCTGTTTACGTAGGCGCTTTCCTGCTCTGCTCCTTTGCTCCCGCTGGATTCTCTGCTCCCGCTGGATTTGCAATCCAGCGGGAGCACATGGGACGGCGGCGAATTACAAATCCGCTGCGAGCTTGTGGCGCCCGCCACCCGAAAGTCCTGCTTCGATTGAAGTCGTTAATCGAAAGTTGTATACTGAATTCGGATCGCCACCCGCTGCACATAGGGTTGCCCGCCGGGCGGGGGCGCTCCTTCAATCGTCATTGGGCGGGCAGTTGGGATGAGCGCAGGAGGCGCCATGAATAATTATCTGCTGCTGGTGGATACGTACGAAGCGGAGACGATCGACGAAAATGCCCTGGTGGCAAATAACGTGGCCGGCCAGATCATCCGCCTGAACAACATGGAAGGCGGGCATCACCTGGATGCGACCTTCACGACCCAATGGGTGGAGACGGGCATGGCGGGACTGGTGCGCATTCCCTATTTTGTCTACAACCCCTGGGTTGATGGACAACTCAATTACGAATGGCTGGTCAAGCACATGCCCCTGGAAGCCGGCGCGGTCATGGTGGATGTGGAGGTCAAGAAATCGGGATATTCGCCCTCCAAGTACGCCGCGGAGATACGCATCTTCTGCGACCTGGCCAAGCCGAAATGGAACGTGATGCTCTACACGGGCGAGGGATACCTGGACCTGTTGAGCGATTGGCCGACCGATATGCCCTATGCCTGGGCGCAGTATCCGTTTGTTCTATATCCCAACCAGGCCCAACATCGCACCTGGGACCAGGTGCGGGCCACCGTCGACACGCTGCCCGGGCCGTCCAACGCGGACAAGGTCCCAGGCGGGGTCTGGAAGCTGTGGCAGGCCTCGGGCGACCGCCTGATCCTGCCTGGCAGCGCCAAGCCCATCGATGTGGACATCTTCCCCGGGACACTGGCCGAACTCAAAGCCTGGGCCAACGAGAAGGAATGGATCGATCCCAATCCCTTCGTCGAGGAACACACGGAGCCGTTTGCGGGCGTGAAACTCCACAAGGTCTACCGCTACAATTCACACTGCTACGTGGCCGAGATCGACCCGGCCGGGAAGACCTTCCAGGTGACGAAATTCGCCCACAGGAAAGTCTCCAGCGTGGCGCGTGAGCTGGGCGCGCAGATCGTCATCAACGGCGGGGCCTATCGCGGGTACAGCGCCGTTGGGCTGCACGCCTCGCAGGGAGTGGTGTACACGGGGGTGTCCGAATATGAGCCCTGGATCAACCTGACCGAGAATCACCAGCCGCAGATCAATCCCTACAATTCCAAGGCCAGGAAATACAATGCGCTGGCCGGGAAGCGCTACATCGTCCAGCGGGGCGTCATCAGCCCGAACACATCCAATGCCTGGAAGGAAGTCCATCCGCGCACCCTGGTGGGCGTGACCCAGGATGGCAAGTTGATCGAGTGCGTGGTGGACGGACGCCAGGGTCCCAAAAATATCGGCGTGAACCTGTTCGATGCGGCGCGCATCATGATCGAGTTCGGCGCCTGGGACGCCATCGACCTGGACGGCGGCGGCAGCACCGCCATGTGGGTGCAGGACAAGATCGTCAACTCGCCCATCGAGGACGGGGTGCCCGGCCAGGAACGCCTGGTGGGCGACCATCTCGTCATGTGGGTCGGCGGGATCGTCCTGCCGCCCAGCAACGATTACATGGTGGTCAAGCCGGTCAAGCCACGCAAGACGCCCAGCATGTACGAAACCAACACCAAGCTGAACCTGCCCGTGGGGACCACCTTCGAAAGTGACGTGACCCAGGTGGTGACGGAGGTTATCCCTGATGTGAACGGCACCGAATACACCATCGCCTGGGTGCAGATGTCCGACGGGTATTGGGTGCCCAAGTTCTACAAGTCTGAATATGTGAAGAATCTGTTGGGCTGACCTCAGCCGCTTCAGCCAACCCACGTGGAAATCGCTCCCCAGGTCCACCCGGCCTGGGGAGCGTATCGAACCGAACGGCTACCACGATGCCAAAAAATGGTAAGATCGGGATATGACCAACAACGAACCCCACAAGGACCCCCTGCACGGCGTCACCCTCGAAATGATTCTCACCCGCCTGGTGGAACAATACGGCTGGGCTGAACTGGCCAGGCGCATTCCCATACGCTGTTTCTTCAATGAGCCGAGCATCAAATCCAGTTTGAAGTTTTTGAGAAGAACCCCCTGGGCCAGAAAAAAGGTGGAGGAGTTGTATTTGGAGTCCATCCAAAAGTAAGCTTTGATGCAACCATCAACAAGGCCCTCCCCATGCACAACACCTTCACGGGATAGGCTTCCTACGTCAGCGACGATGCCACGGATTTGGGCAACGCGGGCTTTGGGTTGATGTTCTACCAGTCACGATTCTATGACCCTGGTATAAACCAGTTTACGCAACCAGACACACTTATCCCAAACCTTTACAACCCACTTGATTGGAACCGCTATGCATACGCCCGATATAACCCAGTCCTCTATAATGATCCAACTGGGCACGATCCGTCAGGGAACTGCTATGACAAGGGTTATTGTAATAACTTAGCTGAAGCAATTCAGCAAATGACTCAAAATCAAACATCGGCAGAAGCACTGGTTACCATGTTTGCCTCGAATGATTTACCTGGTGATACACCCGCAACAAGGCTAAATGTTATTTTGAACGCTACTGGTAGTGATAGCTATCTGCATTTTGCTATACCCTATGATGATAGTGGGTTTCCGGAGTCACTACAAGACGGTAGCCTCTGGCTGTCCAGTTCAAACCAAGTTGGACACTTTTTGACAGCAACTGATATGGCCTATAGTTCATCAAATGAATCCTCAGATCAATTTTTTCTTACACTCATTACAGGTCATGAAATGAGCGGAGATGCAAGTTACAATACAGGATCCGCTGCAAATATTAAACAAATAATGCTTGGAGCATCTCACCCAGATGCTCAATCGCTATTTTTACAAGGTGGAGATGAAAACTTTGGAAAAATACTTTCTGAGGGAGATTTTTCTGGTGATCGTACTGGTAACAGTATGCCTGATCTAAGATTAAGCAAACTTGGATGGGATTTCGGAAAGCTGACTCAGCTGGGAGCTTTTGCTTCGACCGATCAACAAGCGTTATTTCTTCGCCTTTCCTTAGGGCTTTACCCTTAGATTAATAAAGGAGTTCTTATGTTTAATAAAACTATCGCTAAAATAATAAAAGGGGGATGGCGAGGGATTCTGGCGGCGTTCTTAACAGGTTTAATTTCTCCTCTATTGATTGAGGGGATAAATTTGGTGATCGAGCTGATAAACCATAGTAAGTTAATTTTAACCTTTTTGATTATTCCGGAAGCATATTTAGTGGCCTTTTTTATGGCTTTTATATGTTTTCTCCCCTCATGTATTATTTTGGGCATAATCCTAGAATTTACATTTAGCAAAGGTCAACTCCATACACCTATAATAATTGTAACCTCTGGGGTTTCATCGTTTTTTATCTGGACATTCGCCTTTCGTGCTTTTGTATCAGATTCTTATATTTTGCCACTTGTAATTATGGTTGTTCTATTTCAATATTTGTATTTTCTTGTCTGGCGACAACATATATCACAGTGAAATGTGATGCAAAATCGAACTTCTCAGAGAACTTATTTTGGGTTGAGCCAACCGCTCAGCAAAGCATGAAACTGCTCTTATACCTTAACAACCCATTTCGGCATAAAATCCCAATCAAAAAGACGAACCGAACTTGGAATTCTGTCCGTCTTTCTGGAATTGGGGGCAACTCCCAGTGTAGCACGAACTCTGGGTTGTACATTAAAAACTGAAGATTTGGTGTCAAAATGCTTGATTTTATGGCTTTTCCGGTGACTCTGTTGGTTTTTGCGCCGGAAAAGCATAAAATGATGTTGGAAGCTGAGGTCGACGCGAAGACCCTGAGGTTTTGCCTCGTAGATAAGACTGTCGCCTCAGCGCCATGAGAGGTCTCGAATAAGCAGGTTGCCGTTTTGCGGCGCAACACGAACCAGGCTGAGAGGCTCATGGCTGCCTGAGGTCGCCTCACTTCACAAGTTACAGAAGGAGGTGCTTCGATGTTCTACTGTGGGATCGATATAGCCAAACGAAAACATGCCGTGGCGCTGCTGGATGAACATGGTCACTCACACAAAGCGGTCTTCACCATTGAAAACAACCAGTCCGGGATGGAAACCCTGCTGGCGGAATTGAAGCCATTGGGAGAAGTTCGCATCGGTTTGGAAGCCACCGGCCACTACTGGCTGGTGCTGTACGATGTGCTGACACGCAATGGCTATTCCGTCTCTGTGCTCAATCCGATGCAGATCGCAGCATACCGCAAGAGCGGGTTGCGCAAGGTGAAGAACGACAGCACCGATGCGGTCTGGATCGCAGATTTCTTGCGCATTTCCAATGCACCGCCTTCTATTCAGGAGATCCCGATCCTGATGCAGTTACGCGAACTCACCCGCTTCCGCTTCTGGCTTTCGGAACAGATCGGCGATTGCAAGCGCAAACTGCTTACCATCCTTGATCGCGTTTTTCCTGAATACGAAAAAATATTTTCCAATGTGTTTTTGACTTCTTCCCGTGCATTACTTCAGGAAGCGGTCTCAGCACAAGAATTTGCAAACTTCAATCTGGATGAGCTGACTGAACTGCTGGCGACCTCCAGCCGCAGCCGTTTCGGATTTGAAAAGGCCAAACAGATTCAGGAACAGGCGCAGCGTTCCATCGGTGTGAGTTTCCTGGCAGACGCAGCGCATGTGGAAATGCGCTGTTTACTGGCGCAGATTGCTTTATTAGAAGAACAGCAAGTTGAAGTGGAAAAGGCGGTGGAAGATTTGATGGCACAAATCCCGCAACACATCACATCCATTCCCGGCGTGGGAGCCGTGACGGGCGCCGCCATCCTGGCGGAGATCGGTGACATTCACCGTTTCGAAAGCCCGGAGAAATTGGTGGCATATGCCGGTATTGACGCGACCGTGTATCAGTCCGGGCAGTTTGATGCAAAGCAAATGCACATGAGCAAACGCGGCTCTGCCTATTTGCGGCTGGGGCTGTGGCAAGCCGCTTCGCTGTCCATTTTGCACAATGAGGAATTGAAAATCTACTATCAAAAAAAACGCAAAGAAGGCAAAGCCCACCGCGTAGCGATTGGTGCGATTTGCCGAAAACTATTGGTGCGCATTTACGCCATCCTCAAGGAGAATCGTCCATACGTTGAACACAAACTCGTTCCCAAAAACCCTTGACTCCTAATAGCAGGTCTTATCTTAACCACTTCGTCCAGGCCGATACGATTGTCCCAGGTGGAGTCCAGGGGCTGGATAGATATGCGGGGATGGATAATAATCCCATCCGATATAATGATCCGTCAGGTCATATGAGAACAGAGGGGGATCTGCCAAATTATTTTAATCCACCCAAGCCCAATGGGCTTACTTCTAAAGGCTCTGGGGAATGTACACGAGTGGATAATACAGCTGCTTGTGATGGAGAAAGGATGTTTGAACTCTATACTTGGTATTATCAAACGCCAGGTTGGTGGAACAATTTCAAAATTGGAAACTTCACCCCACAACAATTCCTTGCCTTGATAATACTAGCCGAAGCGAATTACGACCCAGAACTTACTTCCGTTCTTATGGAAGCTGTTGCACATAATCTTTGGGGAACGGGCTATGATGACCTAGGACAGCTGCATCACACACCTTATTGCCAATCTTCGACATGCGCCGAAGGAATTTTCAATTTCCTAGGCGCTTATGTGCAGTCGGCTTGGGAACGATACAATGGGTTGATTGCTGGGAATGTAGGCGAATCAGTTGATCGATATCAAGACATAACTGGAAGCGGGATTACTCTGGACTCTATAGCAGATAAAGTTATTTTTAATACCCCAAGCGCTTGGAAAACCTATAACAGCAATGATCCTGTACACTGGGGATCGGCCGGCGATCCCGATCTTCCACGCACACCACTAAATGTTCGGCAGGGATCCGGCGAGTGTGAGATATATTATCAGGGTGCAGGTGAAACTGTTTGGACATGGAGACAGGCGAACACTTGGTCTCAAAAAGGCTATTGGTGTGGGTATTAGTTTCTTGGAGAGAAAACATGAAAAAGATTGCGATCAGTATTCTGATAATAGTATTAATTCTAAGTGGATGCTCTTCTTCCAACCCATCTACATCCTCTGCGAATGATAATCCGCTTATAATTGTGGCCGTCACTAAGCAGGTCTCTGAAACTCCAAGTACCACTGAAACCCCATCTGTCACCGAAACCCCAACGCCCATTGAATCAGGCCAATTTCATGTGGACGAAAAATGTCCGGTTATTGAGGATAATATTCCTAATGGATTTGACATAGGCGAAACACTGATACTTTCCAGTTCCCCTTCCAATCTTTTTATGTTGACACCTTCTTCAGGCACTGAGAAACGGGTAAAAGATGCAGATATTCAAATGGGTGCAGGAAGTGTTTCGCCAGACGGGAAAGTACTTGCTTATGCCACTGGAAATTGGGAAGAACAACTCTTTTTTCTTGTGTTTTCGGATAGTAAAAACAATCTCCTAAAAACCATCCCGTGGAAAGATGACTGGTATCTGATTGGCAACTGGGTCAATAGCAATCAACTGGCAATACTTGCCTATAATCAAAAATTGGTGCTGATCTCACCCTACACAGACCAAATGGAAATTATTAGCACCATGGAAATGGGTTTTCCAGATTATAGCAATTATAATCTTGGCAGGCCCTGGGTTCTTTTTAGTCCAAACATGAAAAAAGCAGCTTATACAGGGTACAACCAGGAAATAGTATCGGATGTTGAAGACAAGAAAGAAATGATGGTTATCCCTAGATATGCATTTGAATTAATAGAAGCAGACTGGTCAAACGACGGTCTATTTGTTGCTGTAGTTGCGCAAAACCCAAAATTTACTAACACTCATAACACCTCGTATGAGGAAATCTATATCTTAACTCAAGATGGATTGGAAACCCAAGTAACTAATTTTGCAGAATTCTACAGAAGCGGGGTATTAATCTACAACCCTAGCTGGTCCCCTGATGGAAGCTTTGTCGCTTTTTGGATACATAACGAATCCTATGGCGATCCATACTACAGATTGGCAGTATTAAACTTAGGAACAAGGACGGCAACGGTATATTGCCTTTCCAGCGATTTGTCGCGAGGAATACACACCAAATGGTACGCAGCCCCAATATGGTCTCCTGACAGCAATCAAATCCTCATCGAAAGTAATCACGGAGATACCGATAGTGTCGTTATTATTTTGGACATTACAACGAACGAGGCAGTAAAAATTTCCGAAAATTCTCAACCCGTGGGGTGGATGTCACCTTGAAGTCCGCATGAGATCAGATGGCATCAACCTTCCACGCAAGCCAAACGATGAATATCAGGAATATCTTTACCAGATACCCTACTTATTCTATCGCCGCAGAGCGGACACGTTCAACCTGAAATACGATGCCGACTGCGAAGCGCCCCTGTGGGGAAACCGCCTAGTGCAGGTGAAGAAGAACAATGTAGTGATAGCCACCTTCACATTCGACGCGGACGGAAAACGGGTAAAATCCGTCATCGACCAGGAGACGATTCTCTTCCCTTCGACAGGCTCAAGGCAGGCGTCGGCACACACTATGAAGTCAAGAACGGCAGTGAGATTACCAAGTACTACACTTCGACTGTGCTCAGTGCAGGCATGGCTGGTTCCACACGCATTGCGATGAGAAAATACACCGCCCCCCAACCCATGACCGTGGAGTATATGCTCTCCGACCACCCTTCGACTGTGCTCAGGGCAGGTCTCGGCTCCACCTCCCTCACCGCGGACGCGGACGGGAACAAGGTGCTCGAAATCCGCTATCGCGAAGCAGCCTGCCCCCCTCCGTTACACTGCGGGGGTGCTGCGCGAGGGCGAAGTCCGCTTCACGAGGGGAGCAGTCCCAGCAACTACCGATTCACCGGTCAGCGCCAGGAGGCCAGTTTTGGATTGTATTTTTATCGCGAATATCCAGGTGTGACGGTTACTCCTCCATCCAGGGTTCGCAGTTGTACAGTTCGCCGTTGATGGTCATGTAGGGGATCTTGCTGTCGAAGACCTCGACCTCCTCCTTGGCCACCACACATGAGCCTTCTTCCAGGTCAGGGTAGTAATACACGCTGTCGATCAGGAAGAAAGTGTTGCGCGCGGGGGAGAAGTCGATGCGGCTTTGTCCCTGGTGTGAATAGGCCACCCCATAGACGCACACCGTCTGACCCGCCATCTGAAGGGTGATCTCGTCCCAGCGATAACAGTCGGCCTCCTTCTCGGTGGGCGTATTTTGCGGGCGGGCGGTGTTCGTGGGGCGGGGCGTGGTGGTGGCGGCGGGCAGGGGAACGAAGGTGAAGGTGGGCGGGATGTTTGGCGGCGCGGCGGGGCTGGGGGCGCTGGGAGCCAGGCGCGAGAAGAAACTGCAAGCCAGCAGGGACAGGGCGCAGACGCCCAGGGCAGACAGCGCGCGCAGGGTGGATTTTGCGTTCATGTTTCCTCCGAACTGGAAAAATCGGGATCGATTCCTGTGAATGCTTATAGCATACAACGAATGGGTGGTTTGGGCAACGGCATTGAAAGGCGTTACAAAAAAACAGAAGAAGGCTCCGGGACGTTTCCGAAGCCTTCTTCTGTTGCTCCTCATGGATCAGTGGCGATCTGACCCCTGATTTTCAATGGAGATTATCCGCAGCCGCCGCCGCTCTTGTCGCGTTTGAGCTGCAGGACGATGCGGGCGTCGTAGGTCAGGTTTTCGTATTCGATCGGGCTGGGACTGCACGACTCGTAGCGCGCGCCCAGGGCGGCGGGGAAGGTGTACTTCAACTGGTCGTCGCCCGCCAGCGGGTTGGGCTGGAGCGCGGGATCATCCTCCGCGAAGAAGCTGATCCAGTTGTTGACGCCGCCTTCGAGCACGTATACATTCGGAACGCTCGACGCCACCAAAATTTTCCAGGCCTGCACGGCGGCGGTCTCGTCGTTGCTGATCAGGATGAAGACCGAGTTGGCGGCAGGTTCGCTCAACAGGGTCGGGATGACCTCGCTGATGTGCGCCAGCGGCACGTTGACCGCGTTCTCGATGTGGTACAGGTTATAGTCCGCTTCGGAGCGCACGTCGAGGTAGATCGGGTTCATGGACTGGTTGTACTCGGCCTTGAAAGCCTCGGCCGGCGAGACGAACACCAGTCGGTTGGCCAGCATGTCGTCGGCGGAGTAGCTGACCTCCTGCGCGTTCACGGTGCGGGTGAAGGTCACCTTGGCGTAGCGGGATTCGAGGCTGGGCTGGCCGATCAGTACCACGGCCACGGCGCCGACGAAGAGCGCGCCCGCGCCGAACAGGCGCAGCCTGGGCTCATGCGACATATCCTTTTTGCCGATCAAGCGTTCCAGTTGTTCCGCGCCCCAGAACATGAACAGGGCCATCAGCACCACCAGCAGCACGACCACGCCCACGGGCAGGCCGAAGACCTGGTCGAGGGTCAGGCGGCCGTAGAAGCCCGCGTTGTTGTACCACTGGGTGAAGTACTGCTCGGTCTCGCCGAACAGGAAGGCGCCCACGAAGCCGCCCAGCATGAACATCATGCCGTCGATCTTGCCCGTCGAGGCCGAGGCCAGCGACGTGGTGGGGCAGAAGCCGCCGACGATGAAGCCGACGCCCATGATCAACCCGCCGACGATGCCCGAGGCGATGTAGGTGTGATTGACCCATACCAGGCTGAAATCCAGGATGCCCAGGCCCGCCGCGCCGAAGGTCAGCACCATGGCGGTGACGATGGCGGTGAACATGACCTTGAGCACGGTCAATTCCTTGAAGTAGAACTGCGCGGCCAGCTTGGTGCTGTTGCCGAAGCCCGACATTTCAAGGGTGAAACCGAAGGCAAAACCGATCAGGCCGAAGAGCACGTACGTCCACGGGTTGGCGGCGCTGACGGCATTAAAACTTTGAAGTGGGAATTGCATCTCAGCCTCCTAGTTCCACAATTTGCGGACGAAGTAGGCCAGCGCATACGCGCCGCCGAAGATGGAGAACATGATCAGCCACGAGCCGGCCGAGAGCGTCGTTCCGCCCGTCAGGGCCTGGCCCGAGGTGCAGCCGCGCGCCAGGCGCGCCCCGTACAGGAAGATCACGCCGCCCAGGAAGGCCACCAGCCAGCGCGTGCGCACCGAGATGTTCGGGCCTTTGGTGGTCTCGAATTTCAAACGGCGGTTGAACAGGCCCGAGGAGAATCCGCCCAGCAGGGCGCCGAAGAAGACCGGCACGATCCAGTCGTCCAGCGGGTTCTTGTCGCCGCCCGCCATCTTGAGCAGGTAGGGATTGTTGTCCACGTGCGAGGGGCTGATCGCGTCCACGATGGCCGCGTCGATGCGGCTGGTGGCGCCCGAGGAGCCCAGGCCGTTGCCCGTCAGGAACATGGCCAGGAACAGGACGATGCCCAGCACGAATCCGCCAAAGTAGGGATGCACGTACGGCTTGGGGCCGTACTGCGCCTTTTGGGGTGTTGCAGGAGTTGCAGTGGTCATAATAAATCTCCTTGTCACGAACGCGAATTACGAAGCGCCTGATTCTTCATGATGGCTGTGGACTTCCACGTCCTCCCAGCCTGTGACCATCGCGCGGATGGATTCGACCGGGGTGGCGCCCGTGGTGGTCATGTACACGTGCACGATGATGAAGGCTGCGAACAGCCAGGCCACCAGCGAGTGGAAGGGGGCCAGCACGGGCAGGCCGCCGAACAGGTTGGCGATGGCGGGGAATTGCTGTACGCCCCACATCAAGGCGCCCGAGATCATTTGCAGGGGCAGCAGCACCAGCAGGATGGCGAAATAGGTGGCCTTCTGGATCGGGTTCATGCGGCTGTTCGGCGTCTTCGCGAACGGATGCGCTTCACCCTTGAAGATGCCGCCGATGTAGTACTTGGCCTGCACGATGGCGTCGTCGAAGAAGCCATACGGGCGCGGGATGTATTCCTGCACGCGGCCGGTGGTCAGGTGGTAGAAGACCGACAGCAGGGCATTTATCACCAGGATGGCGGCCAGCACGTTGTGAATCAGCACCACGCCGCGGAAGGAGAAGATGCCGAACACGTCGGGGCGGTGGATGATCAACCCCGTGAAGAGCAGGATGATGATGGATGTGGTCTGGAGCCAGTGCCAGAAGCGGCGATAGGCTTCGTACATGTACACGGGTTTGGTCTCGACCTTGCCCTTCGGCCTGCGCATGAAGTTGACGTAGCGGAAGGTGCCGTGTCCGAGCACGCCCAGCAGTGCGCCCACGAAGGCCAGCGCGCCCAGCCAGTCGATCCAGTTCACGCGGCTGGAGCCGAAGACGTACATCTTGTCGTTGGTCGGTTTGGGCTGGTAGTAGACCGCGCCGTCCTTGAGCACGATCTCGCCGCTGACGTTGACGTTCGTTCCGTCCACGAAGCGGGGCATCACGCCGTTGGGGGCGTAGGCGGCCAGTTCGATGGGCTGGCTGACGCGCGATTCTTCGGGCGTGTTGTGGCAGGATTTGCAGTCGTTGACCGCGTCCTCGCCGCGCGCCACGTTGTGGTTGATGCTGTATGGCTGCACCTGGCCCTCGATGCGCGGATTCTTCAACCCGAGCGCGGAGAGTTGGCTGGCGACCACACCTTGTTTTTCGTCCGAGTCGATCTTCAGTTCGTTCTCGTCGAGGGAGCCGTCCGAGTTCGCGTCGAAGGCGGAGAGGATCTCGGGCGCGTAGCCGCCGTCCACGAGGTAGGCCGCTTCCAGGTCCACGAGGCGCACGGGGCGCGGGCCGTTCGGGTCGTCGTAGACCCAGTAGTAGGCCGTGATCAGGTTGTACGGGGCCAGCAGTTTTTTGCCGTCCACGTTGGTGCGGTTGAGCAGGGCGGGTTCGAAGCCCGTCACCAGCGAGGTGACCGAGTTCGGGTCGCCTTCCACGCCGCGGCATTGGCTGGCGGGCTGTCCGTCCACACTGACCACGGTCCAGTCATAGGTCTGGATGGCGGGGGCGTACATCTGCGTGATGTGGCAGGACTCGCAGGCCACGGCATTCATGTGCTTGTCCACGTAGGGCAGCCAGTCGGCGTGTGCCTGGTTCGCGTCGTGGCAGGATTCGCAGCGGCGCATGGTGCCCTTCATCTCGGGTTTGATGTTGAACTGGGCGCTCTGTCCGCGCGCGAAGTCATGGTCGGGGCGCTGGATGTATTCGCCGATGTCGAGCTTGCGCGGGTCGTAGACCAGGTGCTCTGGGTCCTCGCCCTGGATCTCCAGAGCGTGCGCGGGATTGTTCAGCGCGAAGTGGCAGTCGGTGCATTGCAGCTGGCGCTCGGCGTGAATGTCCCAGGAGTGGTTGAGTTCCTGTTTGTCCGCCAGGTTCACGCCCGATTCGTTAATCTTCTGGGCAGCGATGACCTGTCCGGTGGTGGCGGTCTGCGGGTAGTCGAGGTCACAGGCTGAGATCGTGAGCGGTTCCAGCGCCTCGGGGTGGATCTCGCCGTGGCAGGCCGCGCAGTTGGCGTTGGTCGGGTCCTGGATGAGGACGTAGCGCTCCTTGAGGTTGCCCTCGGCGTCGAAGGCGGCGTCGTTCCAGAAATAGTCGCTGGTGGTGTGGGTGACGATGCCCGTGCCGACCAGGGTGGCCGTGGCGGCGCTGCCGAATTTCCCCGCCTGGATGGCCTTCACGCGCTGCACGTTGTTGGGATCCTGGAGATGGCAGACGAAGCAGTTCATCTCCATCGTGCCCGATTCAGACCAATCCCAGGCTGTGGGCTGGCCCGTTTCGGGATCGAGGATGCTGGCCTCGGGGTTCGCTGCGTCGCCCTTCACGCCCGAGAGCGGTTTGCCGCCGCGGGTGGTGTCGGCCGGTCCGCCGCCGATGACGCGGTTGGCGTTGACCATCAGCCATTCCGCGGTCGAAAGGTCGAGGCGTTCATCGTTCTTCTGCGAGAGGTAGCGGTAGGTCAGCGGGTCCCACTGGCCGAAAACGCCGTTGCTGGCGTCCCAGGTTTCGCTAGACTGCGCATAGTCGCTCAAGCCCAGGTCCGAATGGAAGGCGTGCTGTTGAATGTATTCGGTATCGTGGCACTGGCCGCAGGTCTGCATGGGAGAGACGTCGCCGCCGTTCTTCAGCACGTTGGCCCCGTTGGCATCGAGCAGGGGGAAGGTCGGGTGGATGGGCGAGGCCTCGATGGCGGGAGCGTCGCTGTGCTTTGCATACACGGACTGGATGCCGAATCCCAGCCCGATGACGAGCAATCCAGCCAGCAGGAGGGTAAAGGAGAGTTGACGTTTGTTCATTGTTTTATCCATTTACTTGGATGTGCGTCCGCCCCATTCGATTGGGTCGCCGGGATAGCCGAGGGCCCCCCAGTCCATGCGGCCGCTCTCACCGTGGCAGCTATCGCACTGCAAAGCCCTGGAGGCGGGCTGGACCATGTGGGTGGTCGGCCAGTACATGGTTGTGGTGGCGAAATCGTACTGTCCGCTGTATTTCAGGCCGGTGATCGGTTCGGCCAGTTCGAAGGCCTGGTTCCAATCGAAATTGGTCCAGAAGCCGTCCTTGCCCGAGGTGATGGGTTGCAGCAGGTACAGGTTGACCGCATCGAAGGGTTGCTTGGCGACGTGGATCTTGAACGGGAAGATTTTGGCCCTGGGGTCGTTGATCGTCCCAGCCGGCTTGTTGATGTAGGTGATGCCTTCGGGGTCGATCTTGTCGCCGAGGATGTAGCGATACTCATTATTGCCGTTGAACCAGATGTAGGCGGGTGCATAATTCTTTTCGTAGGTGAACTCGCCCTTGATCTTCAGGTAGGTGAAATGATCGTCCACACGGCCTTCCTGCCCGGCCTTCGACCAGTCCCAATAGACCTTGGTTGGGTCCTGGATGGCCAGGGCGGGGATGTGGCAGGTCTGGCAGGCCACGGCGGCGAGGTGGGTGTTGATGCGCTCATCCTCGTGTTTCTGGTCCGTGTGGCATTGTTCGCAGGAAACCTGTTCCGCGGGGTCGATGGTGTAGTTGTCGGCGATCATGCGTCCCAGCACCTGGTGCTCGGTGGTGACGTGGCAGTCGGTGCATTGGAAGTTCAGCTTGCCCATGTGAACGTCGATGTTCTCGCCGGGGAAGTACAGGCTCTCGTCGAGGTCGCCGTGCTTGACGCCGTTGCCGCCGCCGCCGTCGAAGTGACATTTGCCGCAGTTCTCACGGGTGGGCAGGCGCACGCTTTGGGCCGAGGCCACCAGGTCGACGCCCTCGGCGGGATTGCCAAAGGCGCCCTTGCCGTAGATGCCCGTGTCGGCGTGGCAGGCCAGGCAGTCCACGTTCTCAGGATTGGAGAGGGCCGATTCGCGTCCCTGTTCCCAGCCGTAGCCGGCGTGGCAGGACATGCACTTGTTCTCATTGCCCTGGGAGCCAATGCAGAAATTGTTAATCTGATTGATCTTGCCGATGGTCACGGCCGCATCCCGCCACGGGACATCGAATTCCCTGCTTTCCCAGGTCCAGTGCGTGGTCATCATGAAATCTTCCGCCGCCTCGGCGTGGCATTCGAGACAGGCCCTGGTCACATCCTGGCCGGTCTTGAAATCGCCCTTGACGATGTCCTTGTGTTCCACGGGGACAGGATGTTGCGGGAGGTTCGACCATGGGTCGTTGCTGGCGGCCTGCGTGGCAGGCACGAAATACAGGATCGGGACGAGTACGATCAGCAAAATGCCGACCAGGCCGAGGATCCAGAATGGGAAGGGCTTCTTCATGGAATCTCCTTAAATGAGTTCGGTCACCAGGCTGGCTTGATAGGCGATGCGCTCACGCATGACGGCGCGCAGCAGGTCGAGTGCCTGGATCAGGCGCGTATCGGCCAGGCTGTAGGTGACGGTGGTGCCTTGACGGGAGGTTTGAACCAACCCGCGGTCGCGCAGGATCTTGAGGTGGCGCGAGGTGGTGGGTTGGGGGATGCCAAGTTCGGCGGTGAGTTCGGTTACGTTGCGCGGTCCCTCGCTGAGGGCGTACAGGATGAAGATGCGCGTGGGATCGGAGAGGGCGGAGCAGAAGTCTGCTTCGAGCTGGCTGATTTCCTGGCGGAGTGCGGGTGTGATCATAAGGTTTGCCTATCTTATATTCGGATAAACGGATATACGAGAAATATAATACTATTGTGGGGATATTCACTAAAGTGGAACCTGTCATATTTTCTTTTGTTAAATGTCACATTAAATTTGGTGTATAATAAGATATATCTTATCCACATTACAGGAGCCATTATGGAAACCTTTCAACGGGAAGCCATTTCGGTGGATGTAGGCGGGCGCCTGCGCGAATTGCGGGAGGCGCACAATATTTCCATGCGCGGGCTGGCTACGGCCAGCGGTTTGTCTGCCAACGCGCTCAGCATGATCGAGCGGGGCAAGACCTCGCCCTCGGTCAGCACGCTGTATAAACTGGCCGACGCCCTGGGCGTCTCGATCACCGCCTTCTTCGGGGCCGAAGCCGAAAAACGCCAGGTGGTCTTCATCAAATCGGATGCACGTCCGCGCATGGCGTTTGCCCGCGGGGTGTTCGAAGGCCTGGGCGGGGAGCAGTTCATGGGGCGGGTGGAGCCTTTCATGCTCACCCTGGAGAGCGGCGCTTCGAGCGGACCGTCATCCATCACCCATTCGGGCCACGAATTCGTGTTCTGCCTGCGCGGCAGCCTGGAATATCACGTGGAGAAGGAAATCTTCCAACTCGAAGCGGGGGACAGCCTGCTTTTTGCCTCCAAACTCAGCCACCGCTGGCGCAACCCCGGGCACACGGTGACCAATGCCCTGATTATTATCTCGGGCTTTGCCGAGGGTGAACAGCCGCACGTCATGCACTGGAAGAAGTAGTTCGGAAGTTCGGAATCAAAAAAGGCGCCGTCCAATGGGAGCGGCGCCTTTTCTTGTATCTGATTTTCAGCCGTGAACTTAGGTGTACATTCCCCAATCCAGCGCGGACGGGTCTTCCATCATCGAGAAATCCCACATGTCCATGCCCATCTCGACGGTCACGGGCATGTTCAGCCCTTCCATGGCTTTGGCCTTGGTCATTTCGATCATGGCGGGGCCGTAGGGACAGAAGGGCGTGGTCAGGATCATCTTTAGGCGGGCGATGTCGTTTTCGATGATGACGTCGCGAACCAGGCCCAGTTGGATAATGGTCATTCCAATCTCGGGGTCGACCACTTCGGCCAGTTTCGCACGCACCTCGGGTACGCGGTCTGGATGGGTGGAGTGGATCGTCCACTGAATTTCCTTGATTTCGGGTTCGTTCATGGGTCCTCTAGGATTTTTTGGCTCTCCCGTTTCTGACGGGAGGATGGACGGACTTTAAAGTTGTGCCGCTGATTTTCGATCATCCAGCGAAGGGTTATTTTACCGTTTCCACCGGCTGGACCACGTAGGTGCATTGTGCGCCGCCATCCAGGATGCACTGCACCTTGCTGGCTGGCAGGGCCAGCATCCTCGAGATCAGGGTCTGGTCCACGGTGCAGACTTCGGGGTGGGCCATGCCAATCTGGTAGTAGGGACAGGAAATCTCGTGGATCTGGTATTGCGTGCCCTTCTTCTCCCATTCGACGGTGAAACCCTCCTCGGCAAGCATTTCCTTGACGAAATCCAGGCGTTCCTCCATGCTCATGCCGAGCATCTGGGCTTCGTAATCGCTGGCCAGATCCTCGGCGATCTGGTTGAACAGCTTCGCCACCATCGGCTTGGGCATGGTTTCCTTCATCTGGCTGAGCAGACGGGTAGTGAGGCGCAGGTAGCGGGTGGGGAATTTCTCCATGCCCGCCTCGGTCAGCACGTACACCAGGCGCGGACGCCCAACCCCGTGGCGTTCCTCCTCGCCCTCCACCAGGCCTTCCATTTGCAGGTTGGTCAGGTGATGACGCACGGAAATAGGATTAATGCCGACCGCTTCGGCCAGTTCATTGATGGTCGAGCGGGGCTTGCGGAGCAGGGTCTGTAAAATTCGATCTCGCGTGCTTTTCATGGCGGCGAGTATAACCGCGCGGGGAAGGATTGTCAATATATTAGATAAATATCATAAATATCCGCCCCGCTTTCAGTTTTACTCAGCGGTTTTTTGTTTGCGCCGCGGGCAGGTAGAGGACTCTTAGGACGGGGATCCTTTTTATGATTTCAGCGATCAACAGGCAGGCCAGCACCGCGCCCGCAAAGGCCAGGAGGGCGGCCCCGAATTTGCTTTCCAGCGCGTCGCCCAGGAGGCTGAACAGGCTTCTTTGGATGGGATTATGGAAGATCAGGATGATCAAGCTGTTGCGTCCCAGGTACCCAAACAGGCGCGCAAGGGACGGGCTGCGGGCGAGCATTTTGGACAGGGACAGGATGATGAAAATTCCCGCCAGCGCCTGGAGGGTGGAGACGACCAGGTTGTCATATCTGCGCAGGTTCAAGTCCATGCTGTAGTCGGTGAATATGTGCAGCCCGAGGAATGCCGCCAGGGCCAGCAGTGTCCAGCCATAATTCGGCGCTGGCTGTTTGATCCGCTCCCTCAACAGGTAGCCGAGCAGGAAATAGAAAACGCTGACCAGCAGCAGGTCGGCGCTGAACGGCAGTCCCCGCAGGCTGAAGCCCGGGAGCGGAAGGGGCCAAAACCATCTGAGCGTGAGAACGCCCGCCGCCAGGGTGGCCAGCAGAAGGGCAGCCTGGATCGCAGGCGGTCTTTTTTCCAATTGAAAAAAGGCCAGGTACAGCCATGCGAAGAGGCACAGCAGGAAGAGATGGGGCAGGAACCACAAGGGAATCCAAATGGGGATGCGGGCGTTCCCGTACAGGATGGCCGACAGCAATTCTGGAAACGGCGTGGTTTTGCCGACCAACCAGCTTTGCTGGATTGCGACCGCAAGCAGTGTGACGAAATAGGGTTTTAGCAGGGTATCCATGCGGGTCCAGGCGGTGCGCCGGAAGGAGGTGGCTGAATTGAAAAAGACGCCCGAGAGCAGCAGAAAGAGCGGAATGTGAAATGAATAGATGATGCGATACAGTTCCCCCGTATCGTGCAATACGATCCAACTGTGACCCAATACCACGAGCAGGATGGAAAGCCCTCTCGCAACATCGACATGAACAAGCCGTTCCCGTTGTCCCCGGGAGGGAGGCTGCGCCTCAATCCCATGCGCGGCGTCGCGTTCCTGCTCCTTTTCCCGCTCTGCCGCTTCGATTACGTTAAAAAGCCGATTGTCATCGCTGCCATTATTTTGGGTCATCACGGGTCTGAGTGTACTCCCGCTTCGGCCTGCGCATGGTCATTGTTTTGATGAATAGGAAAAATGTACCATGACCCAGGCTCCACCGATATTTGTGACAGTAACATGTGAATCTGACTGGAACTCACTCTGCCATGGACGCCGCGGTCTGAACAAAACAGGAACCGGGCCGGCCCGGTTCCTGTTTTGTTCAGGTTTCAAATTTTTGTGAATTTACGGCAGGTTGAAAGCCTTGACCAGGAAGACCGCCACCTGCGCGCGGGTGACAGCCATGCCGGGACAGTAATTGCCGTTCCCGCAGCCGCCGGTGATGCCTTCGGTGGCAAGCTGTTCGATCCAGGCTCCAGCCCAAAATCCAGAGGGAATATCGCCGAACAGGGTTCCGCTGGCGGCGGGGGGAGTGTAGGTATTGCCATATTTTCCACGCAGGAGCAGGATCGCCATCTGGTCGCGCGTCACGATGGTTTCAGGACAATAATTGTTATTTCCGCAGCCGCCTGTGATGCCTTCGGCGGCAAGCTGCTCGATCCAGGAGGCAGCCCAGTAATCTGCCGTAACATCGCTGAACATGGATCCGACGGCGGCCGGGGGCAGGTAGGCGTCCCCATATTTGGCGCGCAGGATGAAGACCGCCATCTGGGCGCGATTGACGTAGATGTTGGGACAGTACATCATCGTGGAGGCAGAACATCCGCCGCTGACACCGGCATGATAGAGCCGCTCGATAAAGTCGCTGGCCCAGTAGGTGGGAGGCACATCACTGAAGAGGCCGGGCCTGAATTCATACGCGCCGATGTCGCAGTGCGCGCCTTGTGGGCGGTCGACCCCGCGCTGGTCGGCGGCGGGACAGAGCGCATCGTTCCCCATGTCCAGTGCAGAGGAATTGGCGTCAAATGGGATGGTGGGACTGAAGCCGCCAAAGTACCCGGGCGCACCGAGCAGCGGATCGGCGCTGATGATGTTCGTCCCGCCCGCGTAGCCATCCTGGACCACACTGTCACTCAGCGCGATGGAAGCGCCGTTGACGTCGGAGATCTGCGATCCGCCGGGCGCTGCGTTGCCCCAGAAAATCGCATTGACGACCTGTGGATGGCTGCCGGAATCGTTGTACATCCCGCCGCCGCTGACACTCGCCAGGTTGCCGCTGAAGGTGACGTTGATCAAGGCCGGGTCGGCATACAAGGTCAACATCCCGGCGCCGTACCTGGCCGAGTTGCTACTGAATGTAATATTTGTTAATATCGAATGATCTTCGTACTGGTGATATATACCGCCGCCGCCCTGGGTCGCCGAATTGCCCACGAAGGTGACATTCAGCAATGAGGGCGCACTGGATGCATTGTGCATCCCGCCGCCGTTTTTGGCTGTATTGCCATCAAAGAGGATGTCCACCAGGCTTGGGTCGCTGGCCATGTTATACATCCCGCCGCCGCAATTGGCCGAGTTGTCTTTGAAGATCACTCTGGTCAGGGTTGGCTTGCTGTTCGTGTTGTGCATTCCGCCCCCGCACGCCCAGCGTGTCGAGTTGCCGCTGAAGGTAACGTCCGTCAAGACGGGGTCGCTGGTGGCATTATACATCCCGCCGCCGTGATAGGTGGCCAGGTTATTATCAAAGGTGACGTTGTTCAACACCGGGCTGCTAAGGTAATCATTAACCATCCCGCCGCCGTAATCTGCGGCATTGTCGTTGAAGTGGACGTCTGTCAGGATCGGACTGCTGAGAAAATTATTCATCCCGCCGCCACGGCCCTCGTACAGCCCGCCGTTGCCGTCATTGTAGTACGCCGTATTCTGCTCGAATGTGACATCGGTCAGTGTGGGATTGCTTGCGTGGTTGAACATTCCGCCACCGCCGCCAAAGTCTGCCGCATTCCCGCTGAAAGTGACGCCGGTCAGGATTGGGTTGCTGCCAGGGGCGTTATACATCCCACCGCCCGCGAGGGCTGAGTTATCGCGAAGGATGACATTTACAAAAGTCGGGCTGCCATAGGGATTAACGACCCCGCCGCCGCTGGCCTCGGATTCCTCGCTGCTGTTGCCGCCCGTGATGGTGAATCCGTCCAGAAGAGCGCCGTCTGCACCCATGACCACATGATAGGTATTGTCGGAGCGGGTGGGCTCATCGAACTTGACATGCTCGTTGTCATCGCTGTTCAAGTCGCCGCTCAGAACGGTGGGGTTGGCGGCCGGATCGCGCTGCTCGCGCGCGGTCTCGGTCCCGTTGAACCCGCCATAGACGGCTACGCCTTCCTTGAGTTGGAAGGTAGCGGCGCGGTCTGTTCCGGTGGTGGGTTTGTGCGTTCCGCCGGCGGCCCAGATTTCCTCGCCACCAGCCGCTTTTGCCAGCGCGGTCTGCAGCGGACAAGTGTTCTGCCAGGTGGAGCAATCACCCGCCCCAGCCGCAGTGACATACAGAATCCCGGCCGCATGCGCGGGGCTGACTCCCAGTGCAGTGCTCAGCAGGGTAAGAAGTACGAAGATGCTTAGAAAGCGAAATGCGACGGTCTTCATGATCTGGATTCCTCCTGGAAAGGTTGACATGCGTCTGGAAATCAATCTACTGTACGGTGCAGCCCCAGCAATTTCCAGGTTTGGGATGGTTCTTTGACGTTGTCAGGCATGGTCATGGATTCGTCCTGTTTGCAGAGTCCTGTCCTTTTCAAACAAGGCGTGAACGCAGCAAGCATACAAGAAATATCAAAATTCGGCAAGCGAATTCCCACAGAATTCCTCCGTTTTATGGAGCGCGGATGGAGCTAAACTTCCAGATGCGCTTTGGCATGCATCGATCTCAAATGCAGTATGGTCATTGTGGAGATACTGACACCTGCTCGTTCCTTCTCTGTTGTTCCGCCGGTGGTTTCAGATTGGTCATCTCGAGGAACACAAAATTTGCCAAAAAGGGGCTGCCCATTTTGGGACAGCCCTGGTGCTTTTTTTAGTGTGGTAGATTTGATTATGGCAAGTTAAACGCCTCTACGAGAAAAACGGCCATTTGCGCGCGAGTGACCGGGCCGGTGGGGCAAAAGTTGCCGCCCCCGCATCCGCCGGTGATGCCTTCGGTGGCAAGCTGTTCGATCCAGTCTGCGGCCCAGTAGATTTGCGGCACATCGTCGAACATGGTGCCCGATGCAAGCGGGGGAGTATACGTGGCGTCATTCATGCCGAGCAGGAGGAAGACCGCCATCTGGTCACGGGTGACGGCGTCTTCGGGACAATAGTTGCCGTTCCCGCATCCGCCAGTGACGCCTTCGGTAGCGAGTTGCTCGATCCAGGCGGCGGCCCAATAATTGGCAGGCACATCACTGAACACGGTCCCCGTGGCGGCAGGTGGATTGTAGGTGTTGCCATGCTTGGCGCGCAGGATGAATATGGCCATCTGAGCACGATTGACGTAAGACTCTGGACAATACATCATAGGCGATGTGGAGCAACCGCCTGTGACACTTGCATTGTATAGGCGTTCGATATGGCCGTTTGCCCAGTAGCTGAAGGGAACATCTGTAAAGATGGGCGGGATGATGTCGCCATCCAGTTTGGACACAAAAATATCAGGCCACCCTGCTTTGGTGCTGGTCAAATTGACAGTGCCGGGGCCTGGGTCAAAGTCGACTGTGCCCTGAAAGAACCCGGTTGTATGCATGTTGCCCTGTAAATCCACAGCGATATCAGTGCCCCAGTCATAGAAGAAGCCTCCGCCTATGGCTTTTGCAAGGATGAGATTACCGCTGCTATCCCATTTGGAGATGAAGATGTCATCTAACATGTCGACTCCAGTACCAGTCAGGTTGTACACTCCAGGACCGGGGTCAAAATCGACAGTTCCAATGAATTTCCCTGTTACATACACATTATCGCTTACATCGACTGTGATGCTCTTGCCTGAACCCCCGCCGCTGGACTCGGTTCCCAGTTCATTTCGCCAAATGAGGTTGCCGGCGTTATCCAGCTTGTCGATGACGATGAAATCTGTGGTTGGTTCAGGAAAGGATGGGTTCTGAAGCGACGTGTTGGCATGGGCAATGGAGCCAACCACCAGAATATTGTTGCCTGAGTCCAGGGCCAGATCTTTATTGACATCTCCTATGGATTTGGCCAGTACAAAATTGCCGTTCTTGTTCAACTTGCTCAGAAACCCGCAAATCATGCCTGGGTAATCGCAGCTAGGCAGATTGAATGTGCCGGAACCAGGGTCAAAGTCGACGGTGCCTATATAGCTTCCTGCTGTGTAGATGTTGCCTAATTTGTCTACAACGAGGTTCAGGCCCTGTTCGTCGTTGGTTCCACCCATGCTTTTTGCAAAGACATAGTTGCCGTTGCTGTTCAGTTTGGAAATGAAAACGTCCCACCGCCCGGCACTGGTTATCTTGGCTTCGCCCGCGCCGGGATTGAAGTCGACGGTGCCGATAAACTGTCCCGTCGTGTAAATATTACCAGCCTCATCCACAGCGATGTCATAGCCTTCGACCCCAGCAGATATTCCACCCATATTCCTCGCCTTGACGAAATTGCCATTGCTATCCAGTTCAGCAATGTAAAGATCGCAAATGCCTATACTGCTTAGAGCAGTCACACCCGGGCCGGGGTCAAAATCAGTCGTGCCACAGGATCTTCCTGTAACATAGACATTCCCATTGCCATCGATAGCGATGCTATTGTTGGTATGGGTGACGGTAGTTGCGTTTGGGCCGCTGCCGCCCATGGTCTTTACCCAAATGAAGTTTCCATCGCTGTCAAATTTGGAAATATAGATATCGGTCCCTATACTGCTGACGTTGAATGTGGCCCCGCTGGGATCAAAATCAACAGTACCAAGGAAACGCCCCGTTATGTATACATTTCCACTGGTATCTACAGCAATGCTGCTCCTATTATTATTTGGTATATACCAGTTCTTTGCCCAAAGGTAGTCTCCGTCTGCATAGTCTGGACGTGATAATGCCTCAGCCTGTGTAAATTTGGTGGGAACTCCAATAATTGCCGCAAGCAGGACAAAGATGGCAATGGCGTTGACGAGAGGTCTGGTCTTGTAGTGCATGGTGTTATCCTCCTTTAGTATTGAAACTTCCAGTTCATATTTCTCTCAATTATTTTACACCTAGTTCGTTTTTTTTTTTTTGCGACAGCCTTTTTAGATGTGTAAATAATTTACTAGAAAAATATCATAAATATTGACATTTCCTCTTCGCTTTGCTATAATCCCGCCGCAATCAGCACAGTACCGAAAAATGTTAAAACCGCCAGAATTGGCTTAAATTCAGGAGTGAAACGAATGTCGCAGCTCGAAATCAGAAACCTCCACGTGAGTATCGAAGACAAGGAAATCCTCAAAGGCCTTGACCTGACGGTGGAGCAGGGCAAGGTTCATGCCATCATGGGGCCGAACGGGACCGGCAAATCCACGCTGGCTTACACCTTGATGGGACACCCCAATTACACCGTCACCGGGGGCGAGGTCATTTTCAAGGGGCAGAACATCCTCGAACTGGAGCCTGACGAGCGCTCCCGTCTGGGCATGTTCCTGGCCTTCCAGTACCCCGTCGCCATCCCGGGCGTGACCGTGGCGAACTTCCTGCGCACGGCGATGAATGCCCGCCGCCGCGCCATCAACCCCGAGGACAAGGGCATGCCCATCCCCGAGTTCCGCAAATTTCTTAAGGAAAAGATGGAACTGCTCAAGATGGATCACGCCTTCGCGGGTCGTTACCTCAATGACGGTTTCTCGGGCGGCGAGAAGAAGCGCGCCGAGATTTTGCAGATGGCCGCCCTCAAGCCCGAGATTGCCATTCTGGATGAAACCGATTCGGGCCTCGATATCGACGCCTTGCGCATCGTGGCCGAGGGCGTCAATGCCCTGAGCGGATCCGAACTGGGCGTGCTGGTGATCACGCACTACCAGCGCCTGTTGAATTACATCAAGCCCGATTATGTCCACATCATGCTGGACGGACGGATAGTCGAATCGGGCGGCCCGGACCTGGCCCTGCATCTCGAAGAGCAGGGATACGACTGGGTGCGCGAAAAATACGAGGAAGTTGCCTAGGAAGAGAGCGGATGATTGGCGAGTAGAGATTGGTCTTTTATTTGTAGCGTGAACTACTCTCTATTCCCTGTTTTCGATTCTCTTTGGAGTTACCATGAGCGAAGAAACCAAACTTAATGAAGACACCAAGATCCTGGATGAAATTGGCGATTATAAATACGGCTTCCACGATCGCGATGACAACTATGTGTTCAAGTCCCAGCGTGGGCTGAATCGCGAAGTTGTCGAAAATATTTCGCGCATGAAGGGCGAGCCTGCGTGGATGCTCGAATTTCGCCTCAAAGCGCTCGAGCATTTCCTGGCGCGCCCCATGCCGGCCTGGGGGCCAGACATCTCGAACCTCGATCTCGACAATATCTTCTACTACGTCAAGCCGACCGAGAAGAGCGAGAAATCCTGGGATGACGTTCCCGATGACATCAAGAACACCTTCGACAAGCTGGGCATCCCCGAGGCCGAACGCAAGTTCCTGGCGGGCGTGGGGGCGCAATATGAGTCTGAGATGGTGTACCACTCCATCCTCGAACATCTCGAAAAACAGGGCGTCATCTTCCTCTCGATTGAAGACGGATTGAAGCAATACCCCGACCTGTTCCGCGAATATTTCGGCACGGTCGTCCCGATCGAGGATAACAAATTCGCCGCACTCAACTCCGCCGTCTGGTCGGGCGGATCGTTCGTCTACGTTCCCAAGGGTGTCAAAGTGGATTTGCCTCTGCAAGCCTATTTCCGCCTGAACACGGCCAACGTCGGCCAGTTCGAGCGCACGCTGATCATCGTGGATGAAGGCGCCTCGGTGCATTATGTGGAGGGCTGCACCGCTCCTCAATACACCACCAACTCCTTCCACTCGGGCGTGATCGAGATCATCGTCAAGCAGGGCGCGCGCTCGCGTTACTCGACCATCCAAAACTGGTCGACCAATGTGTTCAACCTTGTCACCCAGCGCGCCAAGGTCTTTGCGAATGCCTCCCACGAGTGGGTGGACGCCAACCTTGGTTCGAAGCTGACCATGAAGTATCCGTCCTGCTATTTGATGGAACCCGGCGCGCGCGGCGAAATGCTCTCGATGGCCTTTGCCGGTCCCGGCCAGGTGCAGGATGCAGGTTCGAAGATGGTGCATTTCGCCCCGAACACCACCAGCAAGATCACGTCCAAGTCCATCAGCAAGGGCGGCGGGCGCGCCTCCTATCGCGGACTGGTCAAGGTCTACAAGGGCGCGAAGGGTGTCAAATCCAACGTAGTTTGCGATGCGCTGCTGCTCGACCCGCAGTCCCGCTCGGACACGTATCCCTCCATCGAGATCGACGAAGACGACGTCTCCATCGGCCACGAGGCCTCAGTCTCGAAGGTCGGCGAGGAACAGCTCTTCTATCTCATGTCGCGCGGACTCTCCGAAGAGGAAGCCACGGGCATGGTCGTCTCGGGTTTCATCGAGCCGCTCGTCAAGGAACTCCCGATGGAATACGCCGTCGAAATGAACCGTCTGATTCAGTTGCAGATGGAAGGCTCAATCGGATAATTTGCCCTGAGCGGAAGAGCCGAGAGAAAGTCGAGGCTCTGTAGTCGAAGGGCGCTTCGACTTCGCTACGCTCCGCTCAGCGCGTAGTCATGGATGACAACAATGCAGGAAAAACCCAAAGTCACTGTATCGAGAACCCGACGGACCGACTCCGCCGTAAAGGAGTTCAATTTCACCCAGGCGGATATCCGCGCCGCGGGCGGTGCCATCGCTGCCTACCGCGCCCTGGCCTGGGAATCGTTTAAGCGGCTTTCACTTCCCGATACGACCCTCGAAGCCTGGCGCCGCACGGATATTCATAATCTGCCGACCGATAAATTCATCCTGCCCAAAGACGGCGCATTCGAAGATTTGCCGTCCGTCCGCGAGGATCTGCTCAAGCCGCTCATCGCCGACCAGCATGGCGGACAGATCGTCCTCACCCCGGGCGGGTCGAAGATCGAGCTGACGGAATCTCTGGCCCAAAAGGGCGTCATCTTCACCGATCTCAAAACCGCTGAACAGCAGCACCCTGAACTGCTGGCAAAGATGCTCGGCAAAACCGTCAATGTGGAGGAAGGCAAGTTCGCCGCGCTGGCGGGCGCCTTCGCCCAAAACGGAGTGGTGCTTTACGTCCCCAAGGGCGTGACCGTGGACGAGCCGCTTCACAGCATCCTGTGGGGGCCTGGCGCGAATTTCGCGCACATCTCGCATGTGCTCGTGCTTGTGGATGAAGGCGCCTCCGTGACCTATGTCCACGAGTCGGCCTCACCCGACGAAACGGGCGCCAACTCGATGCACGCGGGACTGGTCGAGATCCAGGTCATGCAAAACGCCGCGTTGAAATTCGTCGAGCTGCAATCCTGGGGACGCCACGTCTGGAACTTCAGCCACGAGCGCGCGCGCGTGGAGCGCGGCGGCAGCCTGGACTGGATCTTCGGCGCGATCGGTTCGCGCCTCACCAAAAACTTCACCGAGTTGGACCTGGCGGGCGAAGGCTCGACGGGCCGCATGTCGGGTTTCTATTTCACCGACGGCAGCCAGCACCTCGACCACGACACCCAGCAGAATCACCTGGCCCCGCACACCACCAGCGACCTGCTCTTCAAGGGCGCGCTCAAGGGCAAAAGCCGCTCGGTCTGGCAGGGCATGATCTACGTCGCCCCCGGCGCGCAAAAAACGGACGGCTACCAGGCCAACCGCAACCTGATCCTCAGCGACCAAGCCCGCGCCGACTCGATTCCCGGCCTTGAAATCCTGGCCGACGATGTGCGCTGCACCCACGGCGCAACCGTTGGCAAACTTGAGGCCGAGCCGCTCTTCTATCTCAAATCCCGCGGCATCCCGCAGGCCGAGGCCGAGAAGATCGTTGTCGAAGGCTTCTTCGACCCAATTTTCCAAAGAATCCCATTTGAGGGTGTGCGCGAACGCTTCCAGCAATATATTGCTGATAAAATGAGTGTGTAAAAATTCGCCTGGTAGAGGAGTATCCTCCGCCAGGCACAATCTATTTTCGAGGACAAACCATGAGCAAGACACGTGTCATTCAGGTTCAACCGACGATGCCCGCTGAGGTCCGCCCGAAGCGTACGGGGGCGCGGGCGGGACGGCAGTTTGCCTATATGCGCGCGCCCGGGGTGGAACACGCTTTCGAGGTGGGCGACAACGTTGAGGTCTATTGCGATCATGAGAAGAACAATGACCGTGTCCGCGGCTGGATCAAGGGCATTGTGGTGCAGGTGGACAACAAGATGGTCGCGGTCCAGTTCCGCTCGAACGTTTTCCTCACCGACGGCTGGATGGTCCCGGACCGCATCCTGTGGTACCCGTTGACCTCCGAGCACATCCGTCCCGTGAGCGGCGGAAAGAAAGCCTCCGCCAAAAAGGAAAAGGAAATTCCTGATTACTAATGTCATTGCGAGCGACCGAAGGGAGCGAAGCAATCTCAGGTTTCAAAAATACAGGAGATTGCTTCGGGCTTCGCCCTCGCAAGGATCGTTATTCTTATGACCCTCAACATCGAACAAATCCGCAAAGACTTTCCCATTCTCGAGCGCGAGACCAAGCTTGGCACGCGCGTGGTCTATTTGGATTCCACGGCCACCAGCCAGAAGCCGCTGGCCGTCATCGAGGCGATGAACGCTTTCTATCGCTGCTCGAACGCCAATATTCACCGCGGCGTACATACCCTGGCTGAAGAAGCCACCGCCATGTATGAAGGCGCGCGCGAGAGGATCGCTAAATTTATCAACGCCGCTTCGCCGCGCCAGGTGATCTACACGCGCAACACGACTGAGTCCATCAATCTGGTGGCCTACTCGTGGGCGCGCGCCAACCTCAAGGCGGGCGACCTGGTCATCCTGACCGAGATGGAACACCACTCGAACCTCGTGCCTTGGCACATGCTTCAGGCGGAGCGCGGCATCGAGTTGGAATTCATCCCTGTGACGGAGGACGGTCTGCTCGACCTGGACATGTACCGAACCCTTCTGACTCGCGGCCCAAAGCTGGTCTCGTTTACGCACATGTCCAACGTCTTGGGCACGATCAACCCCGCCGCCGAGATCATCCGCCTGGCCCATGAAGCTGGCGCTGTGACGTTGGTGGACGCGGCCCAATCGGTCCCGCACCTGCCCGTGGATGTGCAGGCCCTGGACGCCGACTTCCTGGCCTTTTCCGCGCACAAGATGTGCGGGCCGACCGGTATCGGCGCGCTGTACGGCAAGGCGGAGCTGCTCGAAGCCATGCCGCCCTTCCTCGGCGGCGGCGACATGATCCGCGAAGTCAAGCTGCGCTCCTTCCGTCCGAACAGCCTGCCGCACAAATTCGAGGCGGGCACCCCCGCCATCGCCGAGGCGGTCGGCTTCGGGGTGGCGGTGGGTTATCTATCCCAGCTGGGCATGGATGCGGTGGCCGCGCATGAGCGCGAGATCACCGAATACGCCCTCGAACGCCTGGAGGAAATCCCCGGTGTGAAAGTCTTCGGCCCCTCCGCGGACAGGAAGGGCGGGGTGGCGGCCTTCACGCTTGCAGGCGTTCACCCGCACGACGTGGCCCAGATCCTCGACCAGGACGGCATTGCCATCCGCGCGGGACATCATTGCGCCCAGCCGCTGCACGAGAAATTCAATATCTCTGCCACCAGCCGCGCCTCGTTCTACATTTACAGCACCACGGATGAGGTCGACCTGCTGGTGAATGGGATTTACAAAGTCAAGGAAATGTTTGGATAATTTACGTCATTGCGAGGAGCCTCGAAGAGGCGACGAAGCAATCTCCTGTATTTTTGAAACTTGAGATTGCTCACCTGCCCTTGCGGGCGGTGCAAGGGTCGCTCCCTTCGGGAGCTCGCAATGACGTTGGAGAACTTATGGACGATCTCTATCGCGAAGTCATCATCGAGCACTACAAGAATCCCTCCTACCGCGGCAAACTGGACCCGCACGATATCTCCTTCGCGGACAATAACCCGCTGTGCGGCGACCACATCCAGGTTGACCTGCGTGTAGGCGAAGATGGAGTGGTTTCCGAGGCTCGCTTCGACGGCCACGGCTGTGCTATTTCGCAGGCCTCCGCCGATTTGCTGATGGAGTCCATCATTGGCAAGCCCATCGAGGAAGTCAAGCAGCTCAACAAGCAGGATGTGCTCGATCTGCTTGGCATCGATCTGGGCCCCGTGCGCCTGAAATGCGCGTTATTATCCCTCAAAGTTTTGAAGGCTGGTGTCTATGGGTTGGGTGAAGCCAGTGATTCCTTGGTGGAGTAAGACAAAACGTTGGTTTTTGTTCCTTTTAGGGGCAATCAGCATTTGTGCGATCATCATCCTGGTATTGATGATGTTTAGTCCACTTATTTTGGACAATGTATTCTGCACCTTGGCTGATTGCCTTGGAGATGGTGTTCATATCAACCTTGTGGGTGGAGAAATACCGAGTAAGTACACTGTAGAAGTTGATTTTCCTTCCGGAGCAAGGCGTATTAGTTGCCCAAGTACATCTCCAGATATTATGGGGCATGATGCGTGTGAAGAGGATGGTGTATTCTTTGAACAGTTGGATTCACAGGGTCCGAAGGATAAGCCACCTCAAGAGTTAAGAGTGACAGTGGAATTCAATGAAAGACGAATCACAAGAACATTTTCCCCAACTTATAAATATTTCATTGAAAATGGTGAAGGATGTGGCCCCATGTGCTACTTTACAACCATTGAATTTAATCTCTCGGAATAGAAGATTTTTATGTTCAATTACACTCAACAATCAACGGAAAATCTTGACTTCATAGAAATCGCCCCCGCCTCTGAATTGCCCAATGGCGAGCGTCTCTTCGTGGAAGTGGCTGACCGTCCCATCGTGATCTTCAACATCGCGGAGCAGCTCTTTGCCATCGGCGACGTCTGCACCCACGATGACGGCCCGCTGGGCGACGGCGACCTGGAAGGCTACCACATCGTCTGCCCGCGGCACGGCGCGGAGTTCGACGTCCGCAATGGCAAGGTCATGCAGATGCCTGCCGCGGTGGACATCCCCGCCTATCCTGTCCGTGTGCGTGAGGGGAATATTTTTATCGGAATACCGAAGGAATAATGGATGTCATTGCGAGGGCGAAGCCCGAAGCAATCTCAAGGTTCAAAACTACAGGAGATTGCTTCGTCGCCTCTTCGAGACTCCTCGCAATGACAAGTGAAAAATAAAAACTGCGCAGAGAATTCTCTGCGCAGTTTTATGTTACCAATCACCCGCGTATGCAATGTTGAGCGGCTGGGTGATGCGCTCGATCTGGGCGCGTTTGAGTTCCACCAGTTGACGGATGTGCAGGTTGTCGTGCGCCACCCAGCAGGCGAACATCTCCGCTGCCGAGAAAGGACCGAATTCTGACTCGTAGCTGGTATCCCAGTCCACATCGGCCAGGTCGATCAGCCAGTCCAGGGATTTGCGGCGTTCCTCGAAGAACCTGGTCTGTACCTCGATGAAATCCTGCTGGTTGTATTGACGGGAGGTGATCCAACCCTGCGGGTCGATTGCGTGCCATTCCCTGTTTTGCGGGTGCAGGATGAAATCCAGGTGTTCGCGGAAGTCTTCGCGTTCCTCGTCGTGAAGGTGGCAGAGCACTTCGAGCAGCGACCAGGCTTCGGGCGTCGGCTTGGCCTGCGCCTCCTCCTGGGAAACGTTTGCGATCAGCGCGCGGATGATCTCCGTGCTGTTGACCATTTCCTGATAAAGTTCCGTGAATTTCATGGCAGCCTCGCTTCTCAGTTTTCGAACGTACCGACAATTCTCAGAATATCGAATCCCTCCGCAAAGGGAATCTCCGCCAGCGCGCCGTGGCGCACCATGATGGAGCGCGTCAACTCGGAATTGAAGTAGTAGCGGTCGCGGTAGGTCTCATACTCGTTGAGCGCCTCGATCTTCTTGTTCACGCTCTCTTCCGAGACCTCCACCAAAAAATGCGGGAAGAAGCCATACGAGGAGCGCACCACGTCGAAGCCCAGCACGGTGATGCCGCGGTAGGCGCGCAGGGCCTCCTCGGTCATCGTGTTGTGGTCCTGGTGGATGTCGTTACGGGAGTGGACGAAGATCAGGTCGGGCTGAAATTCCCTGCGCAGCTTGAGGAAGTATTCCAGGATTTCCTGGCGCGCATCGGGGAAGACACGCGTCGTGAACGGGCCGAGGATGATCTTTTCGGTGGGCACGCCCAAAATCGCCATGGACTTGAGGTGCTCGTCCTTTACATTTTTGAGATCGGGATTCTTCTGGTTGTCCGAGAGCGTGACGCACAGCACCTCGGTCTTGTTCACGATCTGGTGCAGCAGGGCGCCGCATCCCAACTCGATGTCATCGGGATGCGCGCCGAGGAAGAGCACACGTTTGCCGTAGAAATTCATGAATGTTCCTGCCGTAGGGGCGGGGTCTCCCCGCCCTGGGTGGCGGGACGCCGCCCCTACGATAAATTATTTCGTCGCCAAAATGCCGCCGACGACCTTGGTCATCATCAGCTTGCCGTCGCGCTCGAACCACTTCTGGGCCACGGCCTGGATCCTGCCGATCAGGATTTCATATTCATCCTTGCCGTTGAACATCGAGGTCCACAGCTTGCGGTCCTCGCTCAGCGAGGCGCGCACGTACTCGATGAACGGCGCCACCTCGGGGAAGGTCAGGTGATTCTCGAACTTGTGCAGTTCGGTTTTCGCGAAGATGCGGTCGATGGTGTTGAAGATGTCGCCCTTGAAGCGGCTGGAGCCGGGCATGGGCGGGATGGTCGCGCCCGTGGCTTCCTTGATGATCTCGTAGAACATCTGCTTGTTCTCAGGCAGCGGCCCCGAGACGAACAGCCGTCCGCCCGGCTTAAGCACGCGATGGGCCTCGCCGAAGGTAAAGTCCAGGTCTGCGGCGTAGTAGATGGCGAAGGCGCTGGTGCATAGGTCGAAGGCGTTGTCGCCAAAGTTGAAAGGCTTGTTGAAATCCAAAAATTGGAAGTCGACCTGCGCGCCGATCTTCTGATTTTTCTCGCGCGCCTTGGCCAGCAGTTCCTCCGAGAAGTCGCCGCCTGTGATCTTTGCGCCGCCCCGTGTGTACTCGTTAAATAAGAAGCACAACTTGCCCGCGCCGCAGCCCACATCGAGGATGTCCATGCCCGCCTGCGGCTTGAGCAGATCGTTTGTCCACTGGTCGATATTGGCCGAGCCATACTTCTCGTGAATGTCGATGCGCGTCAGCAAATCCTTGCTGGTTTCCTGGTAATTGATTTCCATGGGTTGCTCCTTTTGGATGGTGTCCCCGATTATACCAAAGCCCCTCCAAAATTCAATTACTGAATTTTGGAGGGGCTTTACGAAAAAAGGTCACGCTTCAGGCGTGACCCGTGACAAACTTTTCGATCTCCAAGCACACTTCAGGAATCACTGACTCCACCTCGGCGCTCAGGCTTGCGCCAATCTCCATTTGTCCCGCCTCGATGCCGATCAGGTGGATGGAGGGCAGGGACAGGCCCAATTGCCGCGCCAGTTCCAGCGTCTCGGCCACGCCCCAGCCGTGGGCGGAGGTGGAACCCGCTGAAAAGGCCGCCAGCTCCCCGGGGCCGATGCGGTGAATCGTCCCGGGGCTGGCCCCGCTTTGGACGGCATCCACCAGCAGGACCGAGTCCGCCCCCTCGAACAAATCCAGCAGGCCCAGGCCAGGCAGTTCACAAACCTCCACCTGGACCTCGGGCCTGCTGGCCGTTTTGTTGAATTGTTCCCGCCATCGGCGGACCGCTTCCAGCCCCACGGCGTCGTCGCCGCGCAGGCTCTGGCCGATGCCGATGACGGTTATGTTACTCATGCGCCTTACACGTTCTCCACTTTCAACTTGAGGAAGTGGGTGGCGCACGAAATGCACGGGTCGTACGCGCGGACGAGGTGCTCGGCGGTCAGCGTGGCCTTTTCGTGGGACATTTCCACGATCTGGGGCGCCAGCGCGAACAGGTCGGCTTCGATGCGCGGCAGGTTCTGCGCGGTGGGCGGCGTGATCTTTGCGAACTGAACCAGGCCCTGGTCATCGATCTTGTAGCGGTGATAGAGCAGTCCGCGCGGGGCCTCGGTGGCGCCTGTGCCCTCGCCAGCCTTGAGCTTCAAGGTGATGTAGGAGCGGCCTTCGGGTTTGTAGCTGTTGACCAGCGAAATGGCCTCTTCGTAGAAGTGAACCAACTCGATGGCGCGCGCCAGCAGGGACTTGTACGGATTCTTGAGCGGCAGTTCCACGCCTATGTCTTTGATGACCTGTTTGGCGGCGGGGAACAACTGCTGGTTGTTCAGGTTCAGGCGCGCCAGCGGGCCGACCAGGTAGGTGTTGCCGTCCACGGTGTGGCTGTGCAGGGCGTTCGAGCGCTCGACGTGTTCCTCGATGTAGCCATTCTCGTACTCGGGGATGGTCAGCACGCGGCCCTTCGAGGAGAGGATCTCGCCTTCGATCACGCCGTATTCGTCAGGGTGATGCAGGGCCACGAACTCGTAGTCGATTTCCAGTTCGGGGTAGGGCAGGGTGGCGGCCCACTTGGCACACTCAATGGAAGCAGCCAGGCCCCATTCCAGGTCGGGCAGCAGCGCCTTGAGGTCGGCGGCCTTGGGCCAGCGATAGAAACCGCCCACGCACACATTGACGGGGTGCACGGAGCGTCCGCCAATGGCCTTGAGCAGGTTGTTGCCGATCTTCTTGAGGCGCAGGGCATTCTTCACGACCTCGGGCGCCGTGGCGGCCAGTTCGAGCGCCGATTGGACTCCCAGCATGTCGGGCGCCTGCAGCAGGTATATGTGCAGGGCGTGGCTTTCGATGTATTCGCCGCAGTACATCAGGCGGCGCAGCGCCCGCGCCTGCGGGTGGATGGTGACGCCCAGCGCGCGTTCGAGTGCGTAGACGGAGCTCATCTGGTAGGCCACCGGACAGATGCCGCAAATGCGGGCGGTGATGTCGGGTACTTCCTGGAGGAAGCGGCCTACGAGGAAGCCTTCGAAGAAGCGCGGCGGTTCGTAAATATCGAGGCGGATCTCCACGGCCTTGCCGTCTTGCAGGCCGATGAAGAGGCCTCCTTCCCCTTCCACACGTGCCAGGGCGGGAACTTCGATGTTTTTCATTTGGCCTCCTTGAGGAGCTCATCCGCGATTTCACGGAAGGCGGGCGCATACCCGCTGATGCCGCGGTACAGGCGCACGGTCTCGCCGGGGGTGCGTTCGAGTTTGGTCAGAATATTGGTAAGCGAGTCGAGGTTGGTCGAGCGGGTCGGGCCGAAGCAGCCGTAGCAACCGCGTCCGCTGGTGGGGCAGATCGCGCCGCAGCCAGCCTGGGTGGCGGGACCGATGCACGGGATGCCCTTGTCCACCAGCACGCAGATCGTGCCGCGGCGTTTGCATTCGAGGCAGACGCTGTAGGCGGGCAGGTTGGGACGGCGGTTGTTGAGCAGGGCGCTGATGACTTCCAGCACCTGGCCCTTGTTGACGGGGCAGCCCCAAAGCTCCAGATCCACGGCGACATGTTCGGCAATGGCCGTGGCGGTGTCAAGGTAATGCAGGTACTCGGGATGATCGTAGACCGTGTTGGCGAGGGCCTTGGCGTCGGTGAAGTTGCGCAGGGCCTGGATGCCGCCCGAGGTGGCGCAGGTGCCTAGCGCGATCAGAACCTTTGCCTGGCGGCGGATTTCCTTAATGCGTTCGACCTCGTGCGGCGTGGTGATCGAACCTTCCACGATGGCGATGTCGTACGGGCCCGGGCGCTCGGCGCGGGTGGCTTCGAGGAAGTAGGCGATGTCCAGGGCGCCAGCCAGGTCGAGCAGTTCATCCTCCATGTTCAGGATGGAGAGCTGGCATCCGTCGCAGGAGGAGAATTTGTAAACAGCGAGAGTGGGTTTATGGGGACTCATTAGAACTCCTCCACGTTGAAGTAAGGCTGCAATGTGTCGAAGCGGAAGACCGGGCCGTCCTTGCAGATGAAGTATGGGCCAAGCTGGCAGTGACCGCAGGACCCTTGTCCGCATTTCATGTTGCGTTCGAGCGAGACGTAGATCTGGTCGGCGGGCACGCGGCGGGCGAGGCCTTCGTACACCACGAAGCGGATCATGATCTCGGGGCCGCAGGTGAGTACCACGCTGTTGGGCGCATCCATGCGGAAGCGGTAGAACAGCATCGGCACCACGCCGACCTGTCCCTGCCAGTCCTCATCGGCGCGATCCACGGTGACCTGCACCTGGATGCCCGCGCGTTCCCATTCTTCGAACTCGGTCGGATAGAGCATGTCCTTCGGGGTGCGCGCGCCGTACAGCAGGAATACCTTGCCGAACTTCTCGCGATGGTTCATGATGTGGTAGATCGCGGGGCGCAGGGGCGGCAGACCGATACCGCCGCAGGCGATGATCACGTCATGGCCTTCCATTTCCTTCATCGGCCAGGCGGAGCCGAAAGGTCCGCGCACGCCGACCACGTCGCCTACTTTCAGGCGGCTGATGGCGCGGGTCACGTTGCCCACGAAGCGGATGGAGTGGCCGATCACCGAAGTGGATTCGGGGTCCGAGCAGATCGAAATGGCAGCCTCGCCGTACCCGGGCAGATAGATCATGTTGAATTGACCGGGCTGGAAGGTATAGGCGGCCGCCACGGCCGGGTCGCTGAATTTCAGCCAATAGGTGGAAATACCCTCGGCTTCGGGCGTGATGGCAGTCACCTCCGCCCAAACGGGTTCCAGCAGGCGTTCGGTGGGGGAGGCTGGGGAGTGGGAATGAACGTGGGTGGCCATCAGCGAATCTCCTTGCGAAGGTTGGCGATTTCGACGGTAATGTCAATCGCAGCGGGACACCAGGTGATACAGCGTCCACAGCCCGTGCAGCCGAATGTACCGTATTGGACTTTCCATGTGCCGAGCTTGTGCGACATCCACTGGCGATAGCGGGAGTGGATGGTGGGGCGGGTATTGCCGCCCGCCTGGTAGGAATAGCCCGGGTTGAAGCAGGAGTCCCACACGCGCTCGCGGCGTGTCTGGTTGCCGTCCAGGCTGAGTGTGTCGGTCGCGTCCCAGCAGAAGCAGGTCGGGCAGACCTGGGTGCAGTTGGCGCACGAGAGGCAGCGTTCGCCGATTTCGCGCCAGTGCACGTGGTCGAGGTTGTTGAGGATCAGGTCGGGCAGGTCGCTCGTGTCCATGCTGCGGCCCATTTGCTGGGCGGCGCGTTCCAGGCCGCGGTTGGCGGCGTTGAGCACGAAGGCGCTGGCCGATTCGAAGGGCAGGCCCGACAGGATGTTGCGGCCCAGTTCCGAGCCGACGTTGAGCAGGAACACATCCTCGAGCTCGGTCAGGGTCAGGTCGGCATCGCCTTCGACGCGCGGGCCTGTGCCCATCGAAGCGCAGAAGCAAGTGCTGGCGGGGTGCAGGCAGTTGACCGCCAGGATGAAGGCCTTTTCGCGCGCGGCGCGGTAGATCGGGTCCGTGAAGTCGCCGCGCAGGAAGGCGTTGTCCTGAATCTGGATGGCGGCCAGTTCACAGCCGCGCACACCGATGAAGGCGTAGGCGGGAGCTGTCGGCCTGGGCGTTTCCATGTTCCAGGTCCCGTCCGCCTTGCGCAGGGTGAACAACTCGGCGCGCGAGGGGAAGAGGTATTGCTTCCAGGATTGCGCGCCGGGGATGATGTCGAAATAGCGGGTGTGTCCCGTGTACACCAGGCGGAAGGAACCCGCCTCCTGTTCGGTGACGAATCCGCGCGGCAGGTCTTCGAGTTTCGCAATCGGCGCATAGACGAGGGTTTCGTTTTCCACGTGCGGGCCGACGATCTCGTACCCCTGTTCTTTTAATTTGCTCAGAAGCGAGTTGAAAACGTTCTTTTGAATTGCAACGGTGCTTCCGATTTCTGGGCTGCGGTCACTTTGCATTTTTGGTCTCCGGATCGGCAAACATATCCAGTAATTGCAGGCGGCTGCTCATCAGGCGGCTGGCAACGATGTTGGCCAGGCGGCGCATGACCAGGTACCCCAAGTCGTGATCCTGGTCGCACAACTCGCGCAGTTTGGCCGAGTCGATCATGGCCAGGCGTCCATCCACCACGGCGGTGGCGCTGGCAGTGCGCTGGTACACCACGGGGGTGGCACTCGACCAGCCGATTACTTCCCACATCTCGGCGGTGTGAAAGCGGATCTTCCCGCGCGGCGGCACGGCCATGTCCAGCGCAATGCGGCCCGAGAGAACGATGTAGATGGCGCCAGCCCTGTCGCCCTCGCGGAACAGGACTTCGCCAGCCTTGACGCTGCGCAGTTGGGTGATGCCTGCGAGCATGTCCAGGTGTTTGATTTGCAATTCCCGGAACCAGGGAATTTTTTGGAGTTCCAGTCTTAACTCATCCAATGGATCCATGGAGTCTTCTCCTTAAAAGAAAAAATGGACGTTTCCTACACGACTTGTACTATTTTTCACAATTATTTGCTAGTGCGTTTTTTCCTTAGTCCTAAAGTCGTTTGTCATGCAAAAAGCAGAATATGCTACAATGCGGTTCAGTTTTTTTGTGGAGACCATCATGAAACCAAGCATCCAAACCGTCAAAGGCACGCGCGAATTTTATCCCGAGGAAATGGCGCTGCGAAACTATCTTTTTGCCAAGGTGCGCGCGGCCTCGCAGGCTTTCGGGTACCAGGAGTGGGATGGTCCCTTCCTGGAAACCCTCGATCTGTACGCCGCCAAATCGGGCGAGGAACTGGTCAAGAAGCAGTCCTTCGTGTTCAGCGATCGCGGCGGGGATGAGGTCACCCTGCGCCCCGAGTTGACTCCCTCGCTGGCGCGCATGATCGCCGCCCGCCAGGGCTCGCTGACCTTCCCCGTGCGCTGGTGGTCCTTCGGGCCGTTCTGGCGTTACGAGCAGCCCCAAAAAGGGCGCACACGCGAATTCTTCCAGTGGAATATCGACATGCTGGGCGTCAATTCTCCCGAGGCGGATGCGGAACTGCTGGCCGTGGCCGCCGCCTTCCTGCGCTCTGTCGGCCTGGACCCGCAGCGGGCGGCTATTTTCGTGAACAACCGCCGCCTGATGGATGCCCAGTTCGACGCGCTCGGCATCGCTCCCGAAAAACGACTGGACGTCTCCAACCTGGTTGATCGCCGTTCGAAGATGGACCCGTCCCAGTGGGATTCCAACGCGCTCGACCTTGGCCTGGATCAGACGCAACTGGATGGGTTGAAATCCCTGTTGTCCGATTACGATCTGTGGAAGCAGAGCGACGAATTGGTGCGCCTGTTTGCCGCGCTGGAAGCCTTGGGCGTCAGGGAGTACGTCAAGTTCGACCCGAACATCATGCGCGGATTGCTGTACTACACGGGCACCGTCTTCGAAGCCTTCGACCTGACCGGCGGAGTGCGGCGCGCCATCCTCGGCGGCGGGCGCTACGACAACCTGCTGGCCGACGTGGGCGGGCAGCCGCTCTCGGGCATTGGCTTCGCGATGGGTGACGTGGTCATCGGCATCGTCCTAAAGGAAGCGGGCCTGCTGCCCGAGTTCAACCCGACGCCATCCTCCGTGCTGGTGACGGTCTTCGACGGGAATTTGTGGCTGAACTCCTACGCGCTGGCCTCCGAGCTGCGCGGGGCGGGCCTGAACGTGATCGTCTTCCCCGAGCCTGCCAAACTGCCCAAACAGTTCAAGTATGCAGATAAGATGAAGATGCGGGTGGTCGTCACCGTGGGGCCCGATGAAGCGGAAAAAGGCCTGGTGGCGGTGAAGAACCTCTCGAACGGCGAGCAGGTCATCGTCCAGCGCGCGGAGGCGGCGCAGGTTATTCGCGGGATTTTGGGCTGAGGCCATGACTGTTGAATTGCGCCCCGTCACGGCGAAGAATTGGCAGGCGCTGATCAAATTGCAGGTGCGCGAGGATCAACGCAATTTCGTCGCCTCGAATTTGTATTCCATCGCTGAGTCTCAGTTTGGATTCGAAGACGAGGACGGACACTGGGATCTGATCCCGTGCGGCGTCTATGCGGATGGCGAACCGGTCGGCTTTGCGATGTACTGCCTGAACATGAACCATCCGCGCTTTCGGGCCTTCATCGCGCGCCTGATGACGGACGAGAAGTTCCAGGGCCAGGGTCATGGCCGCGCGGCCATGCAGCAGATGCTGGAGCTTTTCCGCGCGGATGAACGCATCCAGGCGGTGGGCATCAGCTACGAACCTGAAAACGAAGTTGCCCGCAGGTTGTATGCCAGCCTGGGTTTTGTGGAGCCGGGTGAATTACTGGACGGCGAGACACTTGCCATCTTGAATCTCCGATAAATTGTGATAAAATATCGTCCGCTTGTGATATGGAGCCTGTAGCTCAATGGCAGAGCGCCACACTGTGGATGTGGATGTTGAGGGTTCGAAACCCTTCAGGCTCCCCTCAAAAGGGCGGATGAAATGTCCGCCCTTTTTTCTTTGCTGTGAGGAGAGGTGAGTGCAATGAAGCGTTATCGCGTGGAACCAGGCAAAAAGATCTCGCTCGAAAAGCTCGACCCGAACGATAACAAATCCTTCAAAGGGGACAAGGAACAGGGCTTGAAGAGTCTGGCGAAACTGAACCAGGAACTTCAATCCCTACAGGAACTTCTTTACGCTGAACAAAAGCACAAGGTATTGATCGTCCTGCAGGCCATGGATACGGGCGGCAAGGATGGCGCCATCCGCCGCGTGTTCGATGGCGTCAATCCGCAGGGCGTGAAGGTGGCCAGTTTCAAGGTGCCGACCGCCGAGGAGTTGGCGCACGATTTCCTGTGGCGCGTTCACAAGGTGACGCCCGGCCTGGGCGAGATGGTCATCTTCAATCGCAGCCATTACGAGGATGTGCTGGTGGTGCGTGTGCATGGATATGCACCTGAGGAGGTCTGGAAGAAACGCTATGACCAGATCAACGACTTCGAGCGCCTGCTGGCCGAGAGCGGCACAACCATCCTGAAATTCTTCCTGCACATCGATAGGGACGAGCAGAAGGAACGCCTGCAAGCCCGTCTCGACGACCCGACCAAAACCTGGAAATTCCGCCTGGGCGATTTGGAGGAGCGCAAATTGTGGGGCGACTATATGCAGGCCTATGAAGATGCGCTCAACAAGACCAGCACCGACTACGCGCCCTGGTACGTGGTGCCCGCCAACCGCAAATGGTATCGCGACCTGGTCATCTCCACCGTGCTGGTGAATACCCTCAAGGGCTTCAAAATGGAATATCCCAAACCAGAGGAGAATCTCGACGGCGTGGTGATCGAGTAGAGAACGACTTCGGAAGTCCATTCCTGGGATTTCCGAAGTCGTTTGCGTACAAATCATCTCAATCCGTTGTAAAATAATCTCATGGCTGAAACCATCAACGTTCTCTTCCTGGCCGCAGAGGCCGATCCGTTCATAAAGGTCGGGGGACTGGGTGACGTGTCCAGCGCCCTGCCGCGCGCGATCCGCGCGCTTCCCATTGAAATCACCGGTGACACCAGGCTCGACATCCGCCTGGTCCTGCCGATGCATTCGGCGGTGCGGGCCGACCCGCTCCGTCCGCTGACGGTGTTCTCGCTGAAACGGGGCGAGTCCGAGGTTCAGGTGGAGGTCTTCGAGAGCGTCTTCGAGGGCATGCCCGTCTACTTCATCTCGGGCGATCCCATCCGCAGCAGCGGCTCGGTCTATTCCCTCAAGGCCGAACTGGACGCGGAGAAGTACGTCTTCTTCTCGCTAGCCGCGATGGAACTGCCGCGCCAGATCAACTGGGACGTGGACGTGATCCACGCCAACGACTGGCACACCGCCCTGGCGGTCTACGCCAACCTGACCAAACGCTGGGAGGAGGGGGCGCGGCGGGTGGCCTCCATGCTGACCCTGCACAACCTGCCCTTCATGGGTCCCGACATCTCCGAGTTGCTGAAATCCTACGGCGTGCCGCTGGCGCAGACCGACCTGCCCGAGTGGGCGCGCGTCATGCCCCTGCCGCTCGGCCTGTGGGCCGCGGACGCGATCACGCCCGTCTCGCCCGGCTATGGGGAGGAGGTACTCGGTCCCGAGTTCGGCTGCGGCCTGAACGAGTTCCTCTCGCAGCGGCGCACCAGCCTGCACGGCATTCTGAACGGCATCGACATGGCCTCCTACAACCCGATTGACGATGATGCCATCGACACCCCGTTCTCCCTGCTGACCCTTGAAGACCGCGCGCCGAACAAGGCCGTCCTGCAAACCCGTCTGGGCCTGCCCGTCGACCCCAACGTACCCCTGCTGGCCATGGTCACGCGCATGGATGTACAGAAGGGTGTGGACATCGCCATCAAGGCTTTGCAATCGTTCAAGAATATGACCTTTCAGGTGGTCATCCTCGGCACGGGCGATCCCGTGCTGGAGCAGGCTGCGCGTGAATTGCAAGCCGCGCATCCCGAGAATATCCGTATCGAGACCCGTTTCGATGCGCAACTGGCCCGCCAAATCTACGCAGGCTCGGACCTGTTCCTGATGCCTTCGCGCTACGAACCCTGCGGCCTCTCGCAAATGATCGCCATGCGCTACGGCTGTGTGCCGCTCGTGCGCGCCACCGGCGGCCTGCGCGACACGGTCACACCCGAATCGGGCTTCCTGTTCCAAAAGGCCAACCCGCTGGCCATGGCCAACGCGCTGCGCAAGGCGCTCCATCTCTTCCCTGACCGCAAGGCCTGGAGCAAACTCCAGCTTGCAGGCATGTCCAAGGATTTCTCGTGGGTCAACTCGGCCAGGCAGTATTTTGACCTGTACCAGGCCCTCGTGCTCGAAACCAAACCAACCTCCCCCAACCCCATCCGATCATGACATTCAAACGCGTATCCGGCATTCTCCTGCATCCCTCCAGCCTGCCCGGCCATTACGGCATTGGCGACATTGGCCCACAGGCCTATCGTTTTGTGGATTTCCTGGCCGATTCGGCCTGCAATCTGTGGCAGGTGCTGCCGCTTGGTCCCACGGGCTACGGCGACTCGCCCTACCAGTGCTTCTCGGCCTTTGCGGGCAACCCCTACCTGATCAGTCCCGACGAGTTGATCGGCGACGGGCTGTTGACCCCCGAGGACCTGCACGACAAACCCGCCTTCGACGAGACCCGCGTGGATTTTGGCAACTTCATCCCGTGGAAATTGTCCCTGCTCGGAAAGGCGTATGACCGTTTCGTTGCCAACTCCGAAGCGGGACTGCGCGAAGACCTGTCCACATTCCGCGCTTCGAACGCGGCCTGGCTCGACGACTTTGCCCTGTTCATGTCGATCAAGGAAGCCTACGGCGGCGGCTGTTGGGACGGCTGGCCCGCGGCGTTGCGCAAACGCGACCCGCAGGCCCTGGCCGAGGCCCGCAAGACCTACGCGGAATCCATCGCGCGCTACGTGTTTTATCAATTCCTGTTCTATCGTCAGTGGCGCAACCTGCACACCTATGCCAACCAGCGCGGCGTGAAGATCGTCGGCGACATCCCCATCTTCGTGGCCTACGACTCCGCCGACGTCTGGTCGCACCCCGATCTGTTCTACCTCGACGAGGCCGGCAAGCCGACCGTGGTGGCGGGCGTCCCGCCTGATTTCTTCTCGGCCACGGGCCAGATGTGGGGCAATCCGCTCTACAAATGGGACGTGCACAAGGCCAGCGGCTACGCCTGGTGGCTCGAACGGATGCGCGCCACCCTCAATCTGGTGGATTACGTGCGCCTCGACCACTTCCGCGGCTTTGCCGGCTATTGGGAGATTCCCGCTGGCAACGACACCGCCGAGTTTGGGCGCTGGGTGCCTGGCCCGGGCGCGGACTTGTTTGACGCGCTGATGGCCGACCTGGAGTCGCATTTGGGCACCAAGGAATTGCCGATCATCGCCGAGGATCTGGGCGTCATCACCGATGACGTGGTGGCCCTGCGCGAACGCTACAACCTGCCTGGCATGAAGATCCTGCAATTCGGCTTCACCAGCCCGTCCGATCCCTTCCTGCCACACAACTATGTCAACAACTGCGTGGCCTATACGGGCACGCACGACAACAACACGGCGCGCGGCTGGTACGAGGCTGCCCCCGAACAGGAGCGTGAATTCGCGTTGAAATACCTGGGCGTGGACGGCAGTCACTTTGCCTGGGACCTGATCCGCGCGGTGTGGTCCTCGACGGCGGTCTTCTCCGTGGCCCCCATGCAGGACTTCCTCAACCTGGGCGGCGAGGCGCGCATGAACTTCCCCAGCCGCCTGGGCGGCAATTGGGAATGGCGTATGAAAGACAGCGACCTGAACGATACGCTTCTGGCAAAGATCCGCGAGTTGAATTACCTGTACAGCCGATAGCTGCGCCGCCAAAGAACGGCGGCCCGCAACGACATTTTTGAAGCACAACCGCCCTCGTCGAGGGGGTTGTGCTTTTTTAAGTTATGGGTTCACCCCGAAATAATCCTCGGGGCATGCGTCCGTTGGGTTGTCCGATAGACTCGTTGCGCAGCCCACCAGGGTCTTCAGCGTGCTTGTCGCCGTCCAAAAGGGGCCGATGCCAATGGCCTGGCAGGTCAGTTCGTTGTAGCCATCCGAAAAGGTCATCCGCGTGACAAAGATCATCTGGGTAGAGTGAACGTGCTCCCAGGCTGCATAGCCTTTTGTGTGCAGCGCCGCGTCCCGACAGGCGCCATAGGCGGAGAATCGTTCGGTCTCGACCAGGCCCAGGATGATCGTCAGGAGGACGACCAGCAGCACAGATAATACGATATTGAGTTTCTTGCGGCTGTTCATGGAACCTCGCTTTCTCGACGATTCCATTATGGCATACTTTTCCGCGCGCGCAAAACGTCCATCCAATTCAGCGCAGGGAAGTCGTCCTTCGTAAAAACAGGAGATTGCTTCGTCGGGCGGGCACAGTGCGCCCGCCCGACGAAGCAATGACGCTAAACAACGGGCTTCTCGCGGTCGGTCAAATTGACCACGATGGCATTGCAGGCCTGGATCAGGTTTGCGGGCGTGATGAAAATTTCCTCGCCCCATTGTCCCGCGCCGACGCCGAGCATGGGTTCAGTGGCGAGACTCGCTTCGAGAAATGTGCGGAAGCCTTCAGGCTGCCAGCAGAAGGGCGGGATCGAGCCAATGATGTAGCCCGTCGTCTCCTTCACCACTTCGGGCGCGGCCATCTGAATGTTGCGCGAGCCGATAGCCTTCTTGAGGTTGCCCGAGACGGCGTTCTGGTCGCCGCCCAGCATGACCAGCACGCGCTCACCCGTGTCCACCTGGAAGATCAGGGTCTTGACGGCCTGCCGCTCGGAGAAATCCAGGGCGCGGGCCACGTTGGCCGCTCCCTTCTCGGTGGTGTTGGGAAAGGACTTGCGCGTGTAGGGGATTTGGTGTTCGTCGAGATAGAGATGGGAGGGGAGTTTGATTTCCATGGAAGTTCCTAAATGAAGGATTAGCTGTTGCGTGAAGCCAGGTAAATGCCCGCCAGGATCAACGCGCCGCCGAAGAGGGTAAAGACGGTCGGACTTTCGCCCAGGATGAATAGCGCCAGGATGGCTGAGCCGATGGGTTCGCCCAGGTTGGCGGTCGCCACCATCGAGGCGGGCAGGTAGCGCAAGGCCCAATTATACGTCGAGTGGCCGATCAGTTGCGGGACGAGGGCCAGCGCCAAAATCCACACGTAGCTGACGGGCTGGTATCCCAGCGGGGACTGGCCCGCGGCGAACATGATGACGATCAATGCAATGGAGGCCATGCCATAGACCAGGAAGATGTATGGGATGAGCGACATCTTCGCGCGCAGCTTGCGCCCGATGACCAGGTAGCCCGTCACGGCCCAGGCCCCCGCCAGCGCGAGGAAGTTGCCCCATAGGACGCGTCCCTGCAAGGCATCCGCCAGCGAGGGACAGACCAGGCCGCCGTCCCAGGCGCAGGAATCCGCCAGGCCGACGATGGTTCCGCCCAGCAGGGCCAATGCCAGCCCGAGCAGCGCGGCGCGCGAGAGGTGCTCCTTGAGCAGCAGCGGCGAGACCAGCGCCACCCACAGCGGTCCTGTGCTGACAAAGACCACCGAACTGGCGATGGTGGTGTATTCGAGCGAGGAGATCCAGGTGGCGAAGTGCACCGCCAGGAACAGGCCCGAAAGCAAGGCCAGCCCCAGTTCGCGGCGGGTCAGGGCGGACAGCTCGTCGCGGTGGCGCAGCAGGGCAATCGGCGCAAGCACCAGGCTGGCGAAGCTGATGCGCAGCGCGGCGATGACCAGCGAAGGCGCGTCGGCCTGCGCGAAGCGGATCAGAATCGAGGCGGTGGAGACGGCCAGGATGGCGGTCACCAGGGCCAGGGGCAGGAGGAATTTGTTGCGGGGTGAGGTCATGGTGTCAAATCCGCCCTTCGACTACGCCGCGCCAAGGACGCGCGGCTCCGCTCAGGGCGGGGATTGCCCGAGTATAAGCGATTTATCAGAATTCGTACCATTTACTTGACAGGCCTTCCTTCAAGAGATACAATTTTGATTATATTTATCATAAATATCCGACTCAAGGAGAGACTCAATGGCTTTCGAACTGCCCAAGCTGGCTTACGCGTACGATGCGCTGGAACCCTACATCGACGCGCGCACGATGGAAATCCACCTCACCAAACATCACCAGACCTACATCACCAACCTGAACGGCGCGGTCGAGAAGACGCCCGAATTGGCGGGCAAATCCCTCGAAGCGCTGCTGGGCGACCTGAATGCGGTGCCCGAAGCGGTGCGCGGCGTGGTTCGCAATCACGGCGGCGGGACCTTCAATCACAACCTGTTCTGGGAAGTGATGGGACCCAAGGCGGGCGGCGCGCCGACGGGTGAGCTGGCCCAGGCCATTGACGCCTCGTTTAAATCCTTCGACGCTTTCAAAGAGGAATTCACCAAGTCGGCCATCGGGCGCTTCGGCTCGGGCTGGGCCTGGCTGGTCAAGAAGGGCAGCGGACTGGCGGTGGTTTCGACCGCCAACCAGGATTCGCCGCTCTCCGACGGCCTGACCCCCATCCTCGGCCTCGACGTGTGGGAACATGCCTACTACCTCAACTACCAGAACCGCCGCCCTGATTACGTCAGCGCCTGGTGGAACGTGGTCAATTGGGACGTGGTGACCGATAAATTCAACGCGAAGTAAGCCATGTGGCGCGGGATGGTATCCCGCGCAAGTTTCATGAAGTAACAATCTGTGAGAAACGGAGAGCAACGCGCTCTCCGTTTTTCGATTCGCGTTTGGGTTGTAGTGACGACACAACATCATTAAGGAATAATTGTAGTAACTATTCAGCCTATTTGAGCGAAAACCGCCATCTGTGGCGAAAAAGGCCGATGTTGCGATTGTTTGCCAAAATTGGCCTGCGCCACCACCTGTTGGACTTCCAGAACTATGGCTGAATAGATACGCCACGGATTTGGGCAGCAGCGGATTGGGGTTACCGCGGCAAGCCCTGCACCAAGCGGGCCTTTAAGAAGATCTACTCATTGATCGCCTGTTCCTGCCCGCTCATCCATTCCCCATTTTCCACGCCCATGTACCTGCGCCAGAGCGTCCTGCCGCTTTGGGGGTCTGAGATGGAGCAGGCGGCCAGGCCCATGTGGAAGATCAACTCACCTTTTTCGATGCGCTCGATAAAGGATGGCTTCATGCAGATGATCGTGATGTCGATGAAGTCCTGGAACGGCAGGTTGCCCAGGAATTTCCCCCCGGGCACGCTTTGCCAGGACCAGCTGCGCAGGGTATCCAGACGGATGAATTCGTAATGATCCCGATCCCAGTTGGGGGTGTGCTGTTGATTGATCATGAGACTCAAGACGAGGAATTCGACTTCATCTTCCATGACGGCTCCTTCCACGCGACCAAAGCTTTACTTTGCGTTGAGCGGAACATCCTTCGGCTTCTGGCTGGACAAAATGCGCCCAGCCCTCCGCTCAGGATGGATGTCTCGACAGAAAACGGCGGACTCTCATCCGCCGTTTTGCTTATGATAATATCTGCCTGGCAATCACCAGCCGTTGAATCTCGCTGGTGCCTTCGCCGATGGTCATCAGCCGCGCGTCGCGGTAGATGCGCTCGACGGGGTACTCGCTCGAATAGCCGTATCCGCCGTGGACCTGGATGGCGTTGCGGCACACCCGCTCGGCCATCTCGGTGGCGAACATCTTGGCCATCGAGGCCTCCTTGATGTGCGGGCGGCCCTCCTGCTTGAGCCAGGCCGCCTTGTAGAGCAGGGCGCGCGCCGCCTCGATCTCGGTGGCCGCGTCGGCCAGCATCCACTGGATGGCCTGGAAATCGGAGATGCGTTTGCCGAAGGCGCGTCGCTCCTTCGCGTAGGCAAGAGCGTGCTCGTAGGCCGCCTGCGCCAGCCCAATCGACAGCGCGCCGATGCTGATGCGCCCGCCGTCCAGCGTGGACAGGGTCTGCTGCAAGCCGTGTCCCACCTCGCCGATCAGGTTGTCGAGCGGCACGCGCACATCCTCGTAGGTGACGGCATGCGTGGGTGAGCCGTGCAGGCCCATCTTCTTTTCCGCGGGGCCGATGACCAGCCCGGGCGTGTCGGTGGGGACGAGGATCTGGCTGAGCGAGCGCGAGTTGCCCGAGGTGTCGGTGCGCACCAGGGTGATGATGTATTCCGCAATGGAGGCGTTGGTCGTCCACATTTTCGCGCCGTTGATAACCCACTCTTTGCCGCGTTTTTCGGCCTTCGTCCGCACCCCGCCCTGCAGGTCGGAGCCCGCTCCGGGTTCCGTCAAAGCCAGCGCGCCCAGCTTGTGACGTCCGCTGGCCACGCGCGGCAGCCATTTCTTCTTGAGCGCCTCCGAGCCGTGGAGCACCAGCGGCGCGGTGCCCAGTCCATTGTGGGCGGCCAGCGCCAGCGCAGTGGAGCCGCAGCCCCAGCCCAACTCCTCGATGGCGATGGCGGAGCTGATCGCGTCCACGCCCGCGCCGCCGTATTCTTCGGGGATGTTCAAGCCCATCAGCCCGAGCGGACCGCCCTTGCGCACGGCCTGCCAGTTGAACTCGCCCGTCACATCCACTTCGTGGGCCTTGGGCTGCACCTCCCTGGCGACGAAATCATGCACGGCCTTGCGCCACATACGCTGTTCGTTCGAAAGATCGAAGTTCATGAATTCTCCTCTTGTTTGGCGATACAGCGATTGTAGACGAAAACTCCCCGCGATACAAATATTTGGGCCGGTGGTCGAGTAGCCGCGTTCTTGGTTTTTGCGGCGTATCGAGACCTTGCGGTGTACCGAAACCACCAGCCCATTCTGGGATGGTAATATGTAGCGCAAATTGCCAATTTGCGCTACGACATGTGCAGGATCAAATTGCCTTCCTCGTTGCGGGTCACCTTCAGGCGCGGGAGCGACTTTTGCGAGGGCCCCTTTTTCAATTGTCCCTCGCTGTCGTAGACCGAGCCGTGACAGGGACATTCGAAGGTGTCGTTCAATTGTTCCACGGTGCAGCCCAGGTGAGTGCAGACCAGGCTGAAGGCCAGGTATTCATTGTTGCCCTTGCAGATCAGCGCGGCGGGGATGTGCGCCAGTACGGTGGTCGTATCGGGCAGGTAATTGATGGCAGGTCCCAGGTCGTACTCGCTGGGCGGGGCGGGATCTTTTTCGTAGGACAGGAAGCGCAGCAGGCCGCCCAGGCTGAGCACACCGCCCAGGGTCAGCAGGCCGTCTGTGGTCAATTTGAGGAAGTCGCGTCGGGAGAATTTGCTCATGTTGTGTTGAATTCTAGGAGGTAAGCGCGGCCAGCGCGGTCAACCCGAGGATGACCAGCAGGAGCACTGCCACGAGGATTTGCGCGATGCGTCCGCGCGCGGGGAACCAGCGGCCGAGTTCCTCTTTGGCGGGGGCGGGCAGGAGGTAGGGGATCAGTCCCAGGACTCCCACCACAGCCACGGGGACCAGCACGCCCAGCAGGAAGGGATCGCCCAGCTTGAGCAGTTGCTGCACCCACAGGAAGAACCACGGGGCGCGGGTGTCTGTCGCCAGGGTCGGCGTGCCGCGGATGGGGTCGGCCAGCGGGGCAGGCAGGAAGATCGACATCAGGATCAGCACGATGCCTGCCAGGAACATGCCCAGCACTTCGCGCCGCACCAGGTCGAAGCGCGTGATGCGCGGCGGGGTGGACTCCAGCGTGGGCGGCGGCGAGGCAATGCCGCCATCACGCCGCACGCGGAAGAGGTGCCAGATCATTACGAAGCCCGCCACGCCCGTCAGCGCGTAGATGTGCCAGGTGTAGAAGCGCACCAGGGTCGAGGGGCCGACCTGCGAACTGCCGACCACGAAGCGGAACAGGCCTTCGCCGACCCACGGGATGGAGGCCAGCAGGTTGGTGCCCGCCGTCAGCGCCCAGCGGATGCCCTCGTCCCAGCGCAGGACGTAGCCCGTGAAATCCAGCAGCAGGGCCAGCACGAACAATCCCAGCCCGAGCAGGTAGTTGAATCGGCGCGGGGAGGCATAGGCGCCCGTGAAGATGACCCTCAGCATGTGCAGCGCGGCCACCACCACCAGCAGCTGCGCCGACCAGAAGTGCAGGTTGCGCACCAGCGCGCCCAGCGGCACGAAGAAGTGGATGGTCTGCACCGAGATGGCGGCCTCTTCGGGGGTGGGGATGTAATAGAACATCTCCAGCAGGCCCGTAACAGCCAGCACCAGCATCAGGAAGACGGCCATCCCGCCCGCGCCCAGGGTGTAGCGCCACCTGGCCTGTGCGGCGGGGATGGCGGGCGGGTGCAGGTGATAGATGAAGTTCGGGCGTTGAGGGCGGCCCTTCGGACGGTCCCCCGCCGCAGGCTCCGCGGGAACGGGGGCGGGGCGCAGCGCCTCCTGCGCCAGCCATCCCAGCATGATCAGCACCAGCGCCGCGGCCAGGGCCAGGGAAAATGGCACGTCGTTCTGCGGCGTGTTAAGTTTGCGATGCACGGGGATGGCCGAGGCCACCTTGCCGTCGAGCGGGATGCCCGCGGGCAGGGTGTCGTTCATCTTGAGCAGGAAGGCGGTTACCTGCCAGGCCTGGTCGGTGGTCAGCGAACCCTGGTTCCACCAGGGCATCATGGCGTAGACGTAATCGTACAGTTGCTGGGCCGAGGTGAAACGTCCCAGCTTGCCGCCGCCCGCCAGCGCGGGCACGATGCGCGGAAACTCGAAGCCCTGCGGCGGATGGTTGCTAGCGTGGCATTTGGAGGTCCAGCAATCCATGTCCTCGCCGAAGGCCACTTCGCGCCATTCGTCGGTCAGACCCTGGCCCGCGTTGCCGTGACAGGCCATACACACGCCCCAGAAGAGCAGGGCGCCCTCGTCCAACTGGGTGGGCGGTTCGGAGACGATGGGCTTATCCAGCGGATTGTCCGATTGGATGGGCGTGGCCTCGACGGTTTCCTGTCCGCGCGACGGAAGCAGGACCAGGATGAAGATCGCCAGTCCCGCGGCGGCGATCAAGGCGGCGATGGAGGGAAGGTGGAAGCGGTTGGGTTTCATGAAGCTACAGGCTGATGACCTTTCCTGCCTGGATTTGCGCTTCGAGGATGTCGCCCATGCCGCCCACGATGCCCGCCTGTACCTGCCCGCTCAGCCCGAAGGTGTCGAGGCAGGTCGAGCACAGCACCAGGCGCACGCCGTTGGCTTCCAGCGCCTTGAGCAACTCGAGCACGGGCGAACCCGTCACAGCCAGTTTGACGCCGTCGGTGTAGAAGCAGATCGCGGCGGGGAAATTGTGGTTTTCCAGCAGCAGCGAGAAATATTTATTGATCAATTTGACGGGCAGCTCGGGCGCATCCTGGGTATTCCCCATGCCGTAATGCGTCACGAGAATGACGGTGTCCTTCATTTCGGTTCCTCTTCGTCGGGTGGAGTATTGAATAATACAAGCAGGTCGCGCGCCCGTTCGAGCTTGTCCTTCGGCACGTACACATCCACGCGGGACATTTCGTCCATGGTGAAGGCGTAGGTGCTGGGCGTGCCCGCCTCCCTGAGCAGTTCGACGGGCACCTCGTTGGCCTGCAGGAAGCTTTGCAGCACCTCGGCTTCGATGAACCCGAACACTTCGGTCAGTTTCTCCCAGGTCAGTTTGTCCATGATGTTCTCCTTTTCGCCCTGCGGCTGGCCGCACGGAGCGAACTAAAAACTTCTCCACGTGAGGATAAACAGGATCGTCCACAGAATGCTGACGATCAACTGGCGGATGCCGATGGCGGTGGGCTTCCAGCCCGCGGCGGGATGGGTGATGCCCCAGAGCGTCTCGGCCCATTGCAGCAGGAAGGGCAGGAAGATCCATTGCGGCTGGAGGGTCACCCAGCCCAGGATGAGGGACAGGCCCAGGTTGAAGGAGGTGTACAGGAAGGCCCTGCGGCCCATCTGCCAACCTGCGCTGCGCGTCTGCCCTTTGGCCTGCTCCCGTTGTTCGAGCCGCAGATACGCGTAGACGATGCTCCCCGAACTTTGCAGCCAGGTCCACAGCCACAGTCCCCAGCCGTCGGCGGCGTAGTGACCGAGTCCCACCCAGTAGGCGGCGGGCGCAGCCAGGGAGAGCACGCCCGTGGCGAGAATTTCGATGCCCGCCTGGCGTCTTTCGGCGCGCTTCGAGACCAGGTACAAATGCCAGGCGAAGACGGGCGCGCCAGGCACAGCCAGGATCAGCACGTAGGCGAAGCCCTGCGCGATTAAATATCCCAGCGTCCCCAGGAGGATGAGGCCATAGACCACGATCCAGAAGCGCGCGGCGGGCAGGTCGGTCCGCGGACGGCGCCCCGCGTAGGCCTTGACGGCCATGCTGACGGGCTGGCGCATGAGGAAGACGGTCATCGCGGCGGCGACCAGCGCCAGGGAAGCCAGGGTGAAGCGTCCGCCTGCGAAGAGTCCCACCAGCAGCGGGCTGAGGATGAAGACCCACGAGCCATGATCCTGCGGCAGGGCGATCTGGCGGCGAAAAAACCGTTGCATGGAAAGGATTATAAGATGAAATGAAACTCCCGCGGGTCATGAATTCGCGGGAGTTTCATCAGGTTTATGGGAGCTTTGGCACTTCGCAATCTGTGAGATGGCGGGATGCCATCCCGCCCCACCTGTGGCTCCTACTATACGCGTAGGGCGGGATACTATCCCGCCTTTTGGAATAGGATGCGGATGAGCGCCGAAAACGCGGAGAAAACACTTGAAAATCCGCGTCCCATGCAGGGTTTATGCGGTAGAGAAGACGCTGATTGAAAGGCGGTGGGCGCAGGGCGGGATACTATCCCGCCTTACGGATCCATTTTTAGAAAGCGGATCTGGTCGAGCCGCACGGTCGTGCCGAACTGGCCGTCCAGGAAGAAGTTCAGGCGCGTGATGCGCGGATTTGTAGGCCCGAGCATCGAGAGCGGGATGAGCACGCGCTGCCACTGTCCCGCCAGGCGCTGGCCGCCTTGGATGTAGGCGGGGTCAAAGATCAGCGGCTGGGAGTGATAGGAGACGTCCGCATCCGAGATCAGCTCGACGCGCAGGGCGGCGTAGTCATCGGTTTCGGACCAGATGTAAAACTCCAGCCAGGCGAAGCCGCTTAAATCCAGGGCTTCGTGATGCAGGGAGAGCGTGTCCCATTCGTTGTCGTGATAGGTCAGGGATATCGCGTGGCTGCCGTCCTGCGGATGATCCGCGTTTTGCAGGTCGACCTGCACGCCCCAGGACCAGTCCTCCCAGCCTGGGCGCAGGCTGTCGTCGTAGACCCACTCGACCTGCTGAATCGCCGCAGGGTCGAGCGCGGGGAGCGCGGCGGGCTGGGGACGCGGGGGCGCGCCATAGAATTGGCGCAGCACATCCTCGGCGGGTTTGCCCAACGGCGAGAAGCCCTTGTCGTAGCCGCCTCCCTGGGCGGCGTTGGTATCCACCACCCACCAGAAGGCGCCGCGCCACCAGGGTTTGCCCGAGAAGACTTCAAAGGCGGCCGCGTAACAATCGGCCTGCTCCTGGAGATCGAGCGGATTGGCCCACGTGACGCCCGTGGGCGTGATGTTGACCCGATCCATGCTCTGGTAGCCGATCTCGGTGAAGAGGATGGGCTTGTCCCAGCGGGCGGAGAGCGCCTCCAGCTTGCCCGCCGCGGACTGCCAGCCCGCGACCATCTGCTCGCGCGTCGGCGCGGCGGAATTGGTCAGCGGGTAATAGGCGTCCACGCCGATCATGTCGAGCGCATCCCACCAGGTGAGGGAGAATTCATTGTCGATGGCGGCGTAGGTCAGCGGACCCGCGTACTCAGCCCGCACGGCCGCGATGATCGCGCGCCACTCCGCGTCGTGGGTGCTGGGCGTGACCATCTCCGTGCCAACCACGAAGGCGTCCACATCCTGGGCCTGGGCGAGGCTGGCGAAGTGCGTGATGTAGGCCGTGTAACTGACGAACCAGGCCTGCCACTGCTCCGCGTTGAAGTTCCTGCCGATCTCGCCGCGCCAGTGGCTGAAATCGTCCGAGAGGTCGAGGTGCGGCTTGAGCATGACGCGCAGTCCCGCCGCGTGGGCGGACTGGATGGCGTGAATGGTCTCCTCGTCGGTGGGACCGTGGGCGCAGGTGATGTCGGTCGAGTCGATGGTGGCCTGGTTGCAGGTGACGATCAGGGCGATCCAGGTGGCGCCCGTCTGGGGGATGGACTGGCTTAGCAGTCGGTCGGAGGCCTGGCTGGTGAATCCGCCCTTGTCCCACTGGACGTAGGAGATGCCCTTCATGAAATCCTGCATCGGGACGCGGGTGGGAGTCGGGGTGGGGCTGGGCGGGAGCGGCGTGGCGGTCAACGTCGGCGCGGAGGTGGCCGTGGCGGGGACGGTCGCCGTCCGCGTGGGGCTGATGGGGGCGGGCGCCGCCGTCCCGCAGGCGCTCAGGAACAGGCTGGTAAGCAGGAACGCGAGGAGCATCTGGGACAGGGTCTTCTGCATGGGAATCCTTTTGAGGGCTGTCTTGACTGTCTGGGTTGACCGAGAAAAATCTTCAAAAACTCCGTGTTCTTTGTGCCCTCTGTGGTGAGACGGGTTTTCACCCCACTTCATCCCAAAGAGCCAAAAAATCTTGTGAATTCGTGTCTATTCGTAGTCTTCCTCGTCGTCGAGAAACTCCAATTCGTCGAAGTCCAGGTCTTCCTCCTCGTCCTCCTGCGGGTCGCGCGGCTCGGCGTTCATGGGATGCACCCACAGTCCGCTCTCCTGCATCAATTTGGCGACGTGATACGGCTTGGGCAGAATTTCATATACCTGGCCCGCCATACATTCCAGGATCAGCGCCTGGGGCGGCTTGACCTTCTTGAAGGTTTTCTGCACCTGGCCGAGGAAATACTTGGCGCTCTCGGGCGAGACGCCGAACTGGGACGCGATGATTTCATAGGGTTTGAGAGTGGACATGGGATGATTATACCCAGCGCGCTCGAAAATTGCGCTTTTTTCGAGCGGGCAAAGCGCGGATTTTGTTGTATACTTTTTGTATCACAGGAGAGGGTACACAGATGCCCCGCCAGATTTCCGAAGAACGCACACGCAAGGAAATGATCGACCCGCAGTTGGAGCAGGCGGGTTGGTATTTGCGTGACCATTCCAAGGTGAAGATCGAAATTCCTGTGGACGGGTACGATGCTGAGCCGTGGAATGGGGTTAGTGACTACTGTTTGTACCGCGAAAATGGGGAAGTGCCGAAACAACAGATTAAACCCCATAATATCCAGCACAACTATAACGCAGACCAGATTCGCTTTTTGCGCGCGGTGCAAAGCGTGTTTTTGCAGAAGTGCCATCTCGAAACCGCTGATGCTTCGACAGGCTCAGCACGACGCCTGTACGAGCCGCCGCTGGATATGTTTGGCGCAGATGCGGTGGAGCGGCAGGGCAATCGCATCTAAATTGAAATTAGCAGAAAACGCGGCTCAAAGGCGAAAAAATGAAAGCCCAAAATCGGCTTTCGATCAAGCAGGCGCGCGTCTATAGCCAAAACAAGACCTTTTTTGCCAAAAACATGCTTCCGTCGAGCCGCAAAACGCTCCGTTTTAGAACTGATGTCCATGATGCGATTGCCCTGGGTGGAGCGGTGGTTTACGGAGAAGGAAATGAATGAGATAATAAAGTTAGCAAGTGCATTGTTGATATCCTAAACATGAATATTTGGAGGACATATGTTAGGTGACATGAGTGGAACTCAAGAAAAAGCCATTCTGACCTTTATGGCGAAGATTACAACCATCAAGGGCTTAGCCGAGTTGTTGGAGGTTGTTGTTAATGAACTGCCCGCGTTGGTTGGAGCCATAGGTTGTTGGATTTACTTACAACCAGAGTATGTGCTTGAATATCATGGGGCTGTGCGGCGTGGCGAGAAAGATATCACCGAAACTGATCTTTTTCAAGCTTTTGAAGAATTTATTGTCTTGGCTGCAACAAACATGGAATCAAAAAAAATGCTTATAGGGAAGGCATTCTTTGCGGCAGGCGAAGGGATCTCTGGTTGGGTGTATAAAAATGGCAAGCCATTGCGGATAAATAATGTCACCAATCAACAAGAATTAATATCTATATGTTCGGATCTTTACTGGGCAAATCAATATAATGATGGTGATGAATTATATCAGTCTGGCGAAGAAAGGCGGCTCCTTGCTGTTCCACTTATGCTAGGAAATGCACCGATTGGAACTCTGAAATTTCATGCAACGCTTGATAAGAACCCATTTCCACCCATTTCACAAGAAATAGCAACAATAGCCGCAAATATTATTACTGGCGTTTTGCGACAAACTTGGATGGTTTCTGAACAGAACAAAATTATTTCAAAGTTAATTGAAACGAGTACTAAAAATTCATGTATAGAGGTAATTTCTGATGTAACGAATAGTTTGAGAGAAATGCTGAATTGCTCACGGTCTGAGTTTTATATTAAAAGCGATGACGGTGAGAGGGTTCGGTTAATTGCGAGAAATGGGTCCCCGCAGAAAAATGGCGTTGAGTTTCGAAGAGGACAGAGCTTGATAGGTTGGGTGTACAAAACAGGGCTTCCATTGATTCTTCCAAACATTAAGCAATATATGCTAGGTGTAAAGTTAGATAATAATTTGCTTGATAATATATCTAATAGCCATAACATCAATGACGAAGATAGGTTTCTTGTGTGCCAGGAGGATTTTAGCTACTATGGTGGGACGGGCAGATTGCAAATACTAGGTTTTATGGCAGTACCCGTAAAATCTAGAGACCAGGAAGTGGAAGGTGTCTTGTGTGGGTACTGGAACACTGCGACTAAAATGCAAGTCCCCAATGACCCATCTCAATTGTTGTTAGCACATTCGTTTTCGGGCACAATAGCACTGTCTCTGGAAAACAAGAGACAAAAAGATATAGGAGAACTATTAAAAGATCTAGGGTACCTTACCGAATCAGATCAACTATTCAAAGTTGTTGTGGATAGGATACCCACCTTGGTATCATCTTCTGGTTGTTCGATATTTGAACTAGTGCAAAATCACTCGAAACCTCAACTTGAATTAAAATATACGAGTAGAAAAAGCTTAATTCTTGATGACGGGGTAGTTCCAGATGTTGTATATGATTTGGGAGAAGGCAAAACTGGCATATGTGGATATACACAATGCATTGTAATTGCCAATCATTTCGGCAGCGGGGAATTATCGAACGACAAATTAAATTCTGAATTTGAGCGAATTAATTTGGCGTACCCAAAAGATATAAAAAAGATTATCCTTGATTCTGATTCCAATAGGGTTGGGCTGGTTCAATTACAGTCTGAAGATATATTACCTTCTCCAATAAGAATGAAATTCCTTGACATCGCCAACGCTATCACATTTAATGAGAACGGCCTTGTCTCAAGTAAGTTAGAAAAAATTTCTACAGAGAAGACTTGGTCTTTTATTGCAGTGCCGATTAGTAGTGATCATAAATTGCTGGGGGTTATTACACTTGCACGCCCTACGCCGAATACGCCTTTCTTAATAAGAGATGTTTTGTTGCTTAAGTCTATATCTGGACGCTTGGCATCTTATATGAACAACTTGCGAACTTTGGAAAACCGTAAACGATTGGTGATGACTCTAGCGCATGAAATTAACACGCCGCTTACAGGTATCATGGCAGATTCGGAAAATATCTATTCTGAAACGCAGCCAAGATCCGATCTTCAAAAATTAGCAAGACACAATTTGGAACAAGTTTTGAGGTTGCATATGCAAGCATCCACCATAATGTCGGTCTTATCTGATGACAACCCTATGCGCCAATTTTCAGAGCATAGCATTTATCGACCATTAAAAGAAGCATGCGAACTGTTTGAATCAGAAGCTTTACAAAAGGGGTGTGATATTCTTGGCCCTAGAGCAAGGGATGGAAATTTTCCAAAAATCGAGATGTCACTTTTTGATTTGACAATTGCGATTAAGAATATTATTCATAATGCCGTCAAATATTCTTTTAAACCGCCAAGAAATTTAGATAAGCATAGAACAATTAAAGTTTGGGGAGAAAGTGACAAAGACCGAGATGGCTATTACGTTGTTTGCGTACAAAATTATGGCGTTGAAATAACACAAGCCGAAATTGAGAACAGAACAATCTTTAAACCATATATTAGAGGTGAAAAGGCGTCAGATAAGAGAAGGATAGGTGCAGGATTTGGTTTAGCTCATGCACAAATGGTGATTGAGGATCTTCACAACGGTTTTATAGATGTCACCAGTATTCACCAAGGAGGTGACGCGTTTCTGACAACATTTAAAATAAGCCTTCCTTGTAAGCATTCAAACTAATATTTTGGAGGAGCACATGAAAAAGAAAATTTTGTGGATCGATGATGACTACTACTCAATTAGTGGGCTTTTCAGACCATTAGAAAAAGCAGAATATAAAATAGTTCCAGCAATTTCTGCCCTTGATGGGTTCCGTGAAGCCCAAAAATGGCAAGAATATGAATTAATTGTTGTTGATTTAATAATTCCGATGTCACAACAACAGGAACCTATCCCTGAAATTGTAAAGGGTTGGGAAGACGAAAAAATTAACAAGCATGTTGGTATTGGAATCGTGAAATGGTTACTAGAAATACTAAATGTTACGTGTCCAGTAGTAATACTTTCTGTGGTGTCCGATCCAATTAAAGAATTCAAACTGGATGGTTTAGGAATATCTGGATATATCCGAAAAAGTGGACTTTTGCCTACAGCCCTGAAAGATGAACTGATACAGATTTTGGAAAAACGGGAGGAAGATAAATCATGACCACATTTCTATTAGAGTTGCTAATAATTTTAGCAAGTATAGGATCATTTTCTATTCTTGTTGGTGGTAGTCGTCAAGTTGTTCGCGCAGTTTTAAGCGGCAAACATTTCAACAAGCTTTACCTTCAATATCTTAAAGCTACCACCAAACACGAGTTTGAAGCTGCTTCCACTGCCAAAAACCCCGATCGCGCTTGGAACAGTATTTTTTACGAAAAAGTTTATGAGTTGGGCATATCAGGTGTTCTATATGCTACTCGTGAAAAGAACTTGGATTATATAAAAGAGGAGGCTTTATCAAAACCTTATGTGAGCCGAAAATTAGCAGGCGAATTAATTAAAGTTTTGCCAAAGCAAAATGGCAATTTGAGCTTTCAAGCGAAGCTTGCGTGTTATATTTGCGAACTATTAAATCTAACTAGTGATCGCAACGGAAGTGGCACGCAACCAATAAAGTCCATTCATGGCATAGCAATAGATCACTTAACAACTGCGATATCCGCTTGGCTTGCTGGTATTGTATATCTTCTGCTTTCAATTTATATCCTTGATGACTTGCATCCTGTGTGGGTTGCGATTTCTAGTTTCTTGCTATTTGTATTAATGATAGTTCCATTATTAAACTTAATAGGAACTTTTCTTGCAAAATTAACGGTTGCTGGGACAATTGGCTCGGTCATTATTTTGTTTTTAGGGGTTTTTGCAACTATTGTTCACGGAGGGACAAGTTTACCGCTTGAAATTGATTTGAATTCTTATCAAAATCCAGGTGCTAAGCTTTCAATTCGGTCTCCAGAGTGGTTGTCTGTAAACAATGTTGAATGTAAAGGGAAAAAGATTTCAGTTATTGTAAGTGGAAAATTAGTAACTCCGATAAGATTTTATGTGAATGATGATAGGTTCTATTTTGTAAATAAAGATTGCGGAGAGATTATTCCTCAATTGGAAGTTTCTCAACCTGAAACTCAAGCATATGAATTTTATATTGCACCAAGAGACATATCACCTTTTTCTTCAAGTACAGTCGACGTAAAGGTGATTCCGTCTTACGTATCTCAGTTAGGGGAAGTTGAATTTAATTCAAGTGCTAAGCTGAAAATTAAACTCGAACATTGGCTGTGGGGATTGTTAAGTAATATATACCTAGGTATGGGCACGGTTGGCGGAACCATTTTGTTATACTTAATTAATAATTTTTTGAATAAGAGAAAGCCTTAATGTTAACCGACCCTAAACTCCGCGCGCAAGTAGATGCTCTCTGGGATAAGTTCTGGACGCTCGCCAAACCGCTCGATGTGATCGAGAGGTTTGGTTTTAAATTTTGTGTAAAGGTAAATATGACCAAACCAAAAGTTGATCTACAAAAAACAGAGCGTTCTTCGCAACACTTTCAAGCTTTACGTCAAGATATTCGTGAAGAAATGAAATACCGCATCCAACAGCGAGATGCTTATTCGATTCAAATGACTCTTGCATTAGGTGCATTGGTCGGCGTTGCCGCTACATCTGTTGCGACACAAACTCAAAGCACAAACGTGACTTCAATCATCAACTTGGCTTATCGAGCGCTTATTGCAGCCCCACTAATTTCAATATACTACACAACCCTTATCCTTTATAGTTATCGCATACATCGTTTATTGTCCAAATATCTTCGGGATGTAATTGAACCAGAATTATCCCGCCTTTATGAAGTGCCAATTGATGTTGAGTGGGAAAATTGGTACTCCAAAAATGCGGTTCCAGGTATTCGTAGATCGTTTTTTCTTGGCTCACTCTGGGCGACTTGTATACTGTCACCTTTATATGTTGGTTTTTCTGAACAATGGCAAGGCTCATTCCTTTTGCCTTTAGGGATTATTTCTGCTCTATATTTATTTGTTGCAATTTGGGTTACAAGAAGTTTTTGGAATGGGTAAATATGAGAGATTTGCCAAATAAAGTTAGACCTAAATATGATAGAGCCATATTTCTCGATAGAGACGGAACTATTAATGTTGACACGCACTATCCTCACAAAGTTGAGGATTTAGTTCTTATCCCACGTGTAATAGAAGGAATTCGATTATTGTCTGATTTAGAGGCTCACTTAATTGTGGTTTCGAATCAGGCAGGTATTCCTTTAGGGATTTTCACGCAGGAACAGATGTCATCTTTTAATCAAGGGATATTGGATCATGTTGGAAAGGCTAATGGTCGATTAGATGCTTTTTACTTTTCGCCGTTCCTTGAAGCAAAGAATTTGTCGCCTAGAGTTAGTTTGCATTCGACTACCAAGCCTTCCCCAGGCATGTTACTGGAGGCAGCACAGGATTACTCAATTGATCTCTCGAAAAGCTTCATTATTGGCGATAAGACTTCTGATATTGTGGCAGGACAACTCGTTAATTGCACAACCATTCTTGTTTTGACAGGTAAGTCAGGCAAAGAAGAAGATGCGATACCCTGTAAGCCAGACCATATTGTGGCTGATCTTTATGAAGCCGCTGTTTTAGTCCGAAAATTATTCTAGCAATTCAATAATCAAGGAAAAGAATTTATCTTCCATGCTCACCGACCCTAAACTCTGCGCGCAAGTAGATGTCCTCTGGGACAAGTTCTGGATGGGGGGACTGCCCAGTCCGCTGAGTGCGATATGTCAGTTTGCGGGCGTGATGGCGCGGGTCGAGAGTCTGCGGGGGCGGATGGGTGAGTCCACGCGGCAGGTGGAGGGGCTGTTTGAGAGTCTGCTGGCGCAATCTTTTGACGGTGGACGGTAGACGATGGACGATAGAAAAGCCATGGTCTACGGTCTATCGTCCACGGTCTGCTTTGCGAGTGTGGTGGCGCGGGTCGAGTCCCTGCGTGGGCGGATGGGCGAATCCACGCGGCAGGTGGATGGGTTGTTTGAGAGTCTGCTGGCGGAGGCGTTCAATGTTTAATTATCTGTTGTACAAAATATTTAGTGTTTACCAAAAATTTCAATCGTATAATAAAGTTGTTCGTTGGCTAATTTTATATTTCATTTTTGGAACTTTAGGAACTTTTTTCTTCCGTTGGAGACTTGGCAATCAGCTTGCATTATTAAGTAATCTTGACGGATGGGCGACCGCATTAGACATATCTCTTGCTCATGCGTCAATTACGTTCCCTTTGATTGTGATATCCCTCTATCTTATTTTCTTTCTGTCTTTAGTTTTGTTTCTAGCGAGTTTACTTATTTCAGATTGGATTTCAAATATCTTTAAGAAAAACGCCAGTGACGAAAAAACAAGCTCTTCTGACTTTTCTTGCTGTTGGATAATATTTTATCCAATTTTAGCAGTGTATGGATTATTTCGATTTGACAAATTGTTGTTAGTAGACACAATTGACTTGCAAGAATATATTTTTGGGGTTTATGACGGAAACATTGGGCTTGTATATCCAACATCATTTCGTTTTACATTCATTATCGATAGATTTACACTGTATTGGCAAAACTTAACCACGAATCCGATATTATCTAAAATATTCGCTGGACTTGCGGCGATTATAGTTGCGGTAGGCGCAGTGGTTTCTTTTTTGAAACTTATAGATAATCTTATCGAAATTATCAATAAGAAACGGACTAAATAACGATATGCAAAAAGAGTTTGCGGGCGTGGTGGCGCGGGTCGATCGAGTCACTGCGTGGGCGGATACTCGCCGTTTGAGGCTCGGAGTCCACGCGGCAGGTGGATGGGTTGTTTGAGAGTCTATTAAGTCTGAGTTTTGGAGGAATTAATGAATCAAATTAATTGGTTTCAGGCAATTATTGATTTACTACAGGCAATCATCAGTGGTATTTTTGTCGGAGTGGTTATTTACTGGCTTGATGAAAGGCGCGCTCTTCGTGATCGGAGACTTTCAGATTTTCGTCTTGCATCAAATTGGTTTAGAAGTGAGTCTAAAATCAGTCTGCGTAATTTCGATTTGACAGGCACGAACCTTGCTGGTCATAAGTTTATTAAAGCGAATTTGGAAGATGCTTTGTTTGTAAATGCAGATGTATGGGAAACAGACTTTAGCGAGGCAAATCTTCGAGGCGCTAATTTTACCAATGCTCAGCTAATAGGCACCAAGTTAATAAGAGCTACAGTAAGAGGTGCCAAGTTTTCAAAAGCAAAAATCTTGAAAAAAGAATCGCTAGATAATGAGCACTTACCCGACTTCACAGGTGCAGATTTTCAACGATGCACATTTATTGGCGCGCAGTTAGGTAATGCCCTTATGATGGATTCGATTTTGATTGATACCGATTTTAGCAATGCAATAGTTATGAATTGTGATTTTACAAATGCGAATTTGACAGGTTCGAAATGGAAGAAGGCCAGACGAGTGGAGAATTGTATTTGGAAAGGCGTGAAATTTGATAATCAAGAAAATTTCCCGGAACATCTTTGGAAAGAAATAAAGGAACAAAATATTAAACCTGTTAAAAAAGTGCGAAATGCAAAATAATTCATCTGCTGGCGTGTTGGCGCAGGTCGAGTCCACGCGGCAGGTGGAGGAGCTGTTTGAGTCATTGTTGAGTGAAAGTTTTGGACGAGCGGAACAAACGAAAGGAGAATGATATGCCTTCAAAAAAAGATAGCGAGCAAGAAGCCCTGTCAGCCGAACTTGATTTTCATAAAACAGAGTTCTCCACACTTCGCGAAGAGATTCTGCAATTGATTGAGGCTGAACGACAGTGCTTGAATTTGAGTCTGGTCGCAATTGGTGGAGGCTTGGGGCTGTTTTCCTATATCACAGACCAAAAATTATTCTTTGTTCTTCTGTTGTTCCCTTTCATTTTTCATGTTCTATTATGGGAAATGCTGCACTCAATAAAATCTGTGAGTCGTATTTCAAATTATCTTGTCAATCGCTTGGTTCCAAGAGTCAATGACATATTAAACACATTGGGGCGTAAAGAGCCATTCCCTCAAACACTTGGTTGGGAAGCATATATATCATCCAAAAGCTTGTTAACTCGAGGTGAAGTCATTTCTTCAGCCCTTACCCCTACACGCCATTGGATACCTGTTTTGGCGGTTGGTGGTCTTGTTATTGCCTATCTACTCATCATTCGTAGCGAAGGGTATACACCCTCAATTAGCGAGTTTTTACTGGTTGTCGTAAATCTCGTCCTGCTTATTTGGGCTGCCATACAGAATATTGTAGTCGTGCGAGATGTGATGCACAAATAACAGGAATCACGTCATGTTTTGTAAACACTATTTTTACCATAGTTTGTTTCAAGAAGAGTTTGCGGGCGTGGTGGCGCGGGCGGTTGTCGAGCCCAGTCGAGACATCGAGTCGCTGCGGGGGCGGATCTCGGCGTTTGAGCCTCGCGAGTCCACGCGGCAGGTGGAGGGGCTGTTTGAGTCATTGTTAGGTCAAGGTTTAGGAGAATGAAGTAGTATGGGTAAACGTAATCAACATTCTCGGCGAACTCAGGAAATGGAAAAACGTAATCAATCTCCTCAAAAATCTTTGGGAGATGATAAGCCTAATTTTTTATTGATTGCAGCAATAATTACCACTACCGGAGTGATTATTGCTGCAATAATTTCATATTTTGGTTCAATTAACCAAGTTCTATTGCCTATTGAGGCAACGCAAACCGCCGAAGCATTGCGTACATCTGTTGCCGCGGTAACTCAATCTGCTGCCGTCTCAAACACGTCAAGCCCTTCTGTTGTGCAAGGCGGGTCGATGCCTGTTGCATCTCAAACTCCCATGCCAACTTCAAGCCCAAATTTGATAGAAACTCTCATAGATGAGAAAAAGGTGGAGATGGTGAAAGTCCCAGAGGGATATTTCATCATGGGTAGTACCTTGACCGATATGTTGCTCGAATGTAATAAACTCAATTACAAAAACTGCACTGAGGTTCGATACGGCGACTCTGTGCCGTCTCAACAGATATATTTAATGGATTATTACATAGACAAGTTTGAGGTCACTAATGAAAACTATTTATCATGTGTTAACGAAGATGTTTGTCAGGAGCCAACCGATACAAAACTCTCAAATGATGACTACTTTGGAAACCCTGAGTTTAACAATTACCCTGTCATTCACGTGACCTGGGATATGGCTAAAACATATTGCGATTGGCGCGGAGCTCGACTGCCAACGGAAGCGGAGTGGGAGAAGGCTGCCCGTGGCGTGAATGGACAAACCTATCCTTGGGGCAACTCCTTTGATTGTAAAAAGGGGAATTTTGATGACGAAACAAGATTTGATGAATTTGTAGTGTATGGTGGAAAGAGTTGCGATGGATATGATATGACAGCCCCTGTGGGAACATTCAAAGATGGCGTCAGTCCCTTCGGAGCTTATGATATGGCTGGAAATGTATGGGAATGGGTGAGTAGTTTATATAAGCCATATCCATACGACGCAAAGGACGGAAGGGAGGATGCTTCAGTTCAGGGTATACATGTTATTAGAGGTGGCTCTTGGTTATGGTACGATTATTTACCAGCAACTTACCACCGCGTTTGGATTGACCCTGCGTCAACTTATAATATTATAGGCTTTCGTTGCGTAAGAGATGTTGGTCAGTAAGAAAAATCGTCTTCGGTCTTCGAGTCATAGAATTCACTTTGCGGGCGTGGTGGCGCGGGTCGAGTCGCTGCGTGGGCGGATCTCGGCGTTTGAGCCTCGCGAGTCCGCGCGGCAGGCGGAGGGGCTGTTTGAGAGGCTGCTGGCGGAGGCGTTCTGTTAGCCCAGCCCCCTCCGTCTTTGGCACCTCCCCCAAATACGACGATAGTGCTGTCGGATTTGGGGGAGAACATGGGATTTAGATTTTTTATGAAAAATGAGAGTGTTTCTATAATTTTAATTTCAGACGCAACCGTCCCCTCCCCAAATTCGAGCCGCCGCTCTTCGCGGGTCGCATTTGGGGAGGGCTAGGGAGGGGAAGAAATGCCGCGCCCACCCAGAAGCAACCCAACAACCAGAACCCGCGCCATCGAACTTCGCAAAGAATCCACGCCCGCCGAACGAAAATTGTGGGCAATTATCCGCAACGACCAGTTGGGAGTCAACTTTAGAAGGCAACACGCCATTGGCAAATACATCCCCGATTTCCCTGGCACCGACCGCCAGGACGGTGTGTCTGCATTGAAGAAAAACTCATCATCGAACTGGATGGGAGTCAGCATTTGGAGCAGGAAGAGTACGATCAAGAAAGAACAAAATATTTGGAATCACTGGGCTATAAAGTGATCCGCTTCTGGAACAACGAAGTGATGAATAATATCGATGGCGTTGTACTCGCCATATTCCATGCGATGGAAGATGATATCCAACCATGAGCCGCGCGGCGAAATCCATTTTCGCATTTTCGTTCGTCTTTATCAATGGTGGCTTGGGGCTTTTGCTTGCGCCGCAGTTTGTTCTGTCGTTTCTTGGCTTCTCACTCACGGAATTTTTATTTCCACGCTTATTGGGAATGACGATGCTTGTGCTGGCATATTATTACATCCGCGCCGCATGGAGCGGTGTCACCGAATTTTTCAAGTGGACAGTCCATGCGCGGTTTATG
>JACRBN010000006.1 GCA_016213105.1 Chloroflexota bacterium | reverse complement strand
CGCCACAAGGGTGAGTGCCAGGCCCGCAAAGGTTCAAGGTTTTCCTGGCGTGCTTGGCATGCTTGGCGGTCCAGAATCGATTGACGATCAGCCGCCACAAGGGTGAGTGCCAGGCCCGCAAAGGTTCAAGGTTTTCCTGGTGCGCTTGGCATGCTTGGCGGTCCAGAATCGATTGACGATCAGCTGCCACAAGGGTGAGCGCCAGGCCCGCAAAGGTTCAAGGTTTTCCTGGCGCGCTTGGCGCGCTTGGCGGTTCAGAATCGATTGACGATCAGCCGCCACAAGGGTGAGCGCCAGGCCCGCAAAGGTTCAAGGTTTTCCTGGCGTGCTTGGCGTGCTTGGCGGTCCAGAATCGATTGACGATCAACTGCCACGGTTAAGGGCAGTCCTGCCCAGGTCGCGCTCCCCCATTTTTCTCCTTCGTGAACTTCGTGCCCTTTGTGTTCCGCTCTTTCCCTCTCCCATCCCCCGAAACAACCAGCATGTAAGCGTTTTCAGGTACAATCTGAAACATGACCATGCTCACCACCCTCGAAAAAGAAATTCGACAAAACCTCAAACACAATCTGGTTGTCAACATGTGGGACGGCGGATTGTTCGGTATGGCGCTCGGGTTCGCCTCCTTCGGCACCATCCTGCCGCTCTTCGTCGCCTCCATGACCGACTCGGCCCTGCTGATCGGACTCGTCCCCGCCATCCATGCCGTCGGCTGGCAGTTCCCGCAATTATTCATGGCCCAGCACGTCTCACGCCTGCGGACGTACAAACGCACCGTCCTGCTAACCACCATCCACGAGCGCGTGCCCTTCCTGGGGCTGGCCCTCACCGCCCTACTCATGCCCGTCATCGGCTCGAAGATCGCGCTGGTGCTCACCTTCCTGCTGCTCATCTGGCAGGGTTTGGGCGGCGGCTTCACTGCTAACACCTGGACTTCGTTGATCTCCAAGATCATGCCGCCCGACTCGCGCGGCACCTTCTTCGGATTCCAGGCTTCGCTGGCCAACCTCACCCTGAGCGGCGCCGCCATCGGGGCGGGCTATCTGCTCGACTATCTCGACTCGCCCTTCAACTTCGCGCTGTGTTTCCTCATCGCCGCCGCCTTCTTCGGGCTTTCGTGGTTGGCCATGGCCCAGACCCGCGAACCCGAGGACACCGAAAAGGTCATCCCCGAAACCGAGACCCATTTCTGGGGCCACGCCAGCGCCATCCTGGGCCGCGACGCCAACTTCCGCTGGTTCCTCGGCGCGCGCTTCCTCTCACAGTTCGCGGTCATGGGCTTCTCGTTCTACATCATCTACGCCCTGCGCCGATTCGGCATGGACACCATCACGGCCGGCTTCCTCACGGCCACGTTGACCATCTCACAGACCGTGGCCAACGCGAGCATGGGCTGGCTCGGCGACCGCCTCGGACATCGCGCCATGATGATCCTGGGAGCCGTAGCCGTCTTTGCCAGCTCGATCCTGGCCTGGAGCGCGACCTCCCTGGCCTGGTTCTATCCCATCTTCCTGCTGACCGGCCTGGCCAACGTCGCCATCTGGACCAACAGTCTGTCCATGACCGTCGACTTCGGGACAGAGGTCGACCGTCCCATGTACATCGGCCTGTCGCAAACTCTCACCGCGCCCGCCACCATCCTGGCCCCCATCCTGGGCGGCTGGATCGTCGACCTGGCCGGCTTCCAACCCACCTTCATCATCTCCACCGTGCTCTCGGTGGGATTGTTCGCCATCCTGTTGTTCTTTGTAAAAGAACCGCGCAAGATCAAAGCGTAGACGATGGACGGTGGATTATCCACCGTTCACCAAGGAGCCTCAATGACCCTCATTCAGGAAAAAGTCAAGCAAGCCATCGACATCCTCCGTCAGCAGGAGATCGACCTGTGGCTGACCTTCGTCCGTGAGACCAGCGGCGTGCGCGACACCGCCCTGGACCTGTTGGTGGGTCCCGCCGACCTGACCTGGCAAACAGCCCTGATGCTCACCCGCCAGGGCGGGCGTCTCGCCATCGTCGGCAACCTCGAAAAGGAATCGCTCGGGCGGCTGGGTGTCTACGATCCCATCCTCGGTTACGACACCGCCGTGCGCGACCTGCTGCGCGAGACGATCACGCGCCTCGACCCGCAGCGCATCGCCGTCAACACCTCGCGCAACAACGTCCACGCCGACGGGTTGACGCATGCCATGTACGAGATCCTGTGCGATTACCTGGCGGGCACGCCCTACGCCGAACGGCTGGTCAGCGCCGAGCCGATCATCAACTCTCTGCGCGGACGCAAGACGCCCAGCGAGCTGGCCCGCGTCCGCGAGGCCGTGCGCCTCACCGATGAAATCTTCCAGCAAACCTTCGACTATATTCAAATCGGCATGACCGAGTTGGAAGTAGCTGACTTCATGCAGGTCCAGGTCAAGGCGCGCGGACTGGAGCTGGCCTGGCCGGCCGAGAACTGTCCCGCCGTCAACAGCGGACCCAACTCCCCCGTCGGCCACAGCGGCCCCACCGACATCCAGATCGAACGCGGGCACATCCTGCACTTCGATTTCGGCGTCAAATACGAAGACTACTGCGCCGACATCCAGCGCGTGGCCTACCTGCTGCGCGAAGGCGAGACGCAAGCCCCCGCCGAAGTCCAACGCGGATTTGTTACCATCCGCGCCGCCATCGAAGCTGCGCGCGCCGCCATGCAGGCTGGCGTGACTGGCAACCACATCGATATCCTCGCGCGCGAGATCGTCACAGGCGCGGGCTATCCCAGCTACCCCTACGCCCTCGGCCACCAACTCGGCCGCGTCGCCCACGACGGCGGCGCCCTGCTCGGTCCGCTCTGGGAAAAATACGGCGACTCGCCCAAACTCCAATTGGAAATCGGCCAGGTCTTCACTATCGAACCCGGCCTGCCCGTGCCCGGCTATGGCTACATTGGATTGGAAGAGGACGTGGTCATCACCGAGCGCGGCGCGGAGTATTTGGGCACGCATCAGGCAGAGATGGTACTGATTCAGCGCTAGAAATTGCCGCGGCTTGTTGCAAGTATGCACCCGCCCTCACGTTGGTACGGACATTGCCCAAGGGGGTGGGGTATAATTAAACAAACAAGCCCCGCAGGTTGCCACCCGCAGGACTTGGCTCCACTTCTACGCGATTGCGCCGCGTAGCGGATTGGGAAATCCTACCACAATTTCCGCCGCCCGCGCAAATCGCACGGGCGGTTTTGTTTACCACTCAGGACGTAGACCACTTTCACTGGAAAACTAGCTCATGCAACTCTACGAAATCCTATCAGGACATGTAGCCAAATGGCGGGAAGCGCAATACAAGAACGACAAATTCCCAGCCATTGCAGAGATCCTCGAACACGCCGCCAGCTCGCCGAACCTTCCCATTCCCAACTCCCATTCCCCCACTCCATCCTGAGCGGAGCGGCGCACTTCGCCGCGCAGTCGAAGGATGGGGAGGCGGTGTGCTTAGCCTGTCGAAGCAGGCCGGGGGTGGGGCCAAATCCTGTCAGCGAAAGGCTGAAACAATAGATATGAGCTCCGAGATCTTGATCGCCATCATCATGGCCGTCGCCTCCCTCCTCGTTGCGGTGGTCAGCCTCATCACCTCGCTCATGAGCAACCGTCAGAACGCCAGACAGTTGAAGGAACTCGAAACTCTTAGATTCGAGCTGGCCAACAAACAAGCCGCCCAAAAGATAAGCGATGACTACCTCCTCAATGACCTGGAAGCCGTGGATGCCATCATCCAGGCCATACAGCGTCTGAAAGATATGCTTCAGTTGGTGCTGAATGCCAGGGGTGAAAATCTCGATAGCGCCTCCACTCTTGAAGACATCACGAAGATCAGGCAGCACATCTTCGAGCGCTACGAAGCCTCCCTGCCTGGCCTCAAAGACTCGGATGCCAGGTGTGCTCATCGCGCTAAAAATCAGGCCCTGGTTATCGAAAACAAATTGCGCGAATACTTGCACAGGACCTCCTATGTGTCTGAGCTGTCCGAAAAACAAAAACAGGCCATCCTGGATCTCCGCAACGGCCTGACCGACTCCCAGGATCAATTGCGGGATGGCAAAATGACCAAACTATTTCAGCGCCTGGAACCCAAATGAATCCCGACCCCTCGCCCAAGCCTGCCCCCCGCCGCATCCTCCTCGTCGACGACGAGGAGGAAATGAGCTTTGCCGTTGGTCTGATGCTGAAACGCATGGGCCACGTTGATGTCGATTACGCCCTCAACGCCCGCACAGCGTACAGGAAGTTACTGGACAGGGAATACGCCTTGGTCATAACTGATTATCAAATGCCCGAGATCAATGGCCTGCAGTTGGTTGAAGTGATAAAGCATACAGGCATGCAGGTGCCCATCGTCATCCTGACCAGCGAGGGCGCTGACTCCTTCGTTGATAAAGTCATCCAGGCGGGCGCTGAAATACTGAACAAACCGATTACGATGGAAGAATTGGAAGAAGTGGTCAAAAAATATTTATAACCCTGCTCTCGCTCACCGCTGGTCTTCTCATCCCCGTAAGGGACCCGCTCATCATCGCCGAACCTTCCCATCCCCATCCCTCTCCCCCAAGCGAAGCCGCGCAGCCGAAGGATGGACAGGCCCGTCGAAATAGACCGAAGGAAGGATCATCCCTCCAAGGAGCCGCCATGTCAGACCGACAACCAAAAGACAGCCTTCCCGAACTCATCAAAAACCTCTGGCTCCCCGTCGCCGCCTTCCTCGGAGCCGTCACCCTCGCCTACAACTTCTACAAAATGTGGCAGGGCGACCAGGCCACTGTCACCATGTTCCTCGCAAGCGGCGGCCTGCTTGTTCTTGTGATCATCCTCGCCTGGGTCGGTTTCAAAATGAATATCAAGCGAACGCCAGGCTGGCCAGTCGGGACATTTATGGTGGAGAAGATTCCAGTGTATTCGGTCCCGCAGCGGCGGGCTTCCCAGATTGCATTGCTACTGATCTTCATGGGCGCTGTCATGGGTGGGGGCGCTTTTGTCAAACAAAGACAAATCAGGGAGAACCAGTTGGTGGTGTTGATCGCCACCTTCGAAGGCCCCGAAGATGTCTACGGTCTTCGCAATCAAATCATCGAAAGCCTGAACGACGACTTCTCCAGCAACCCAACCATCGAAATCCTCACCGTTCGCGATATCATCACTCCCGATCAAGGCACTCCCGCCGCCCGCGCCCTTGGCGAACGCTATCTGGCAGATCTCGTCATCTGGGGCTGGTATCGCCCCACTCAAAACCCCAGCATCACCCTCCACGTCGAGAACCTCTCCCCGCAATTTGCAGAGATTGCCCAAAGCTCCACCTATCGACCACCCGTCACTCTGGCAGACTTGGAATCCTTCGCCATCCAGCAACAATTGGGCGGCGAGACCTCTGCCCTTATTAACTGCATCGCGGGCTTGATCCAATACCAGGCGAAAAATTTTTCTGCCGCGCTGCCCTTCCTGGATAAATCCCTGGCAACCCTTGAAAAATCAACCATACCGTTTATCACCAACCAGTCTCTAATATACTTTTATCGCGGAAATGTTTACTACCTGCAAAAACAATATGACCAGACCGTTGGCGACCTTACGAAGGCCATCGATTTGGACCCGCAATTTGTGATTGCATATTCCAATCGTGGTGTGGCCTACTCCGAACTGAAGCAATATGACCAGGCCATTGCAGACTTCTCAAAAGCCATCCAGTTGGCCCCGCAGTACGCCTCTGCATACGACAATCGCGGGCTGGTCTATAACGAACTGGAGCAATACGACCAGGCTCTTGCAGATTTCAACACAGCCATCCAGTTGAACCCGCTCGGTGTTAATGCATACAATGATCGTGGAATTACCTACCATGATCTCAAACAATATGACCAGGCCATCGCCGACTATTCAATGGCCATTCAACTGGACCCACAATACCTCCAGGCATACAACAATCGTGGATTGGTCTACTATGATCTCGAGCAATACGACCAGGCCATCGCCGATTATACCCAGGCCATCCAGCTGGACCCTGAATATTCAACTGCGTACAACAATCGTGGAAATATCTACGATGATCTCGGGCAATACGAGCAGGCCATCGCCGATTATTCAATGGCCATTCAACTGGACCCGCGGGATGCAGCAGCATATTACAATCGCGGAAACACCTACTACGACCTGAAACAGTACGACCAGGCGCTGGCAGACTTCACCATGGCCATCCAGGTGGACCCTCAATATTCCGCAGCATTCACCAATCGCGGACTGGTTTACGACGATCTGAAACAATACGACCAGGCCATTGCAGACTTTACCATGGCCATTCAGTTGGATCCGCAGAATGCCTTTGCATATAACGATCGTGGAGCGACCTACACTGATCTCGGGCAACACGACCTGGCCATTGCCGATTTCACAAAAGCCATCCAGTTGGATCCACAGTATGCGCACGCCTACTACAATCGCGCCTATTCCCACCTCTTGTTAAAACAATATGACCAGGCCATAGCTGACTACACCCTGGCTATTCAAGTGTCTCCGCAATACGCCGATGCATACAATAACCGCGGGGCTGCTTACGACGATCTGGAGCAGTACGACCTGGCCATCGCCGACTATACCCGGGCCATCCAATTGGAGCCGCAGGGTGCCAGTGCCTACTATAACCGTGGAAATAGCTACGTTGCTATTAAACAATATGATCTGGCCATCGCCGACTTCACGAGGACCGTCCAGTTCGATCCGCAATATGCCCTTGCGTACAACAATCGTGGGACGATATATGATAATCTCAAGCAATATGACCAGGCCATTGCCGATTACACCCAGGCCATCCAGGTGGATCCGCAACTCGTCATTGCTTACTCCAATCGCGGAATGGCTTACACCAAACTCAAGCAGTACGACCTGGCCGTCGCCGATTTCACAAAAGCCATCCAACTGTACCCGCAGGATGCCATGACGTATTACCTTCGCGGCCAGGCTTACCAGGTCCTCGGCCGCACCGCCGAAGCCGAGGCCGATATGCAAAAATACCGCGAACTCACAGGCCAATAGCCCCTCCCCAAGGAGCCACCCATGCCCGCAAATCCGCCCGACCCAAAAGATAACCTGCCCGAACTCCTCAAGAATCTCTGGCTTCCGTTCGCGGGCTTCCTCGGGGCCGTCACCCTCGCCTACAACTTCTACAAACTATGGCTCGGCGACCAGACCACGGTCACTTTCTTCCTCGCAGGCGCTGGCTTAATGCTCCTCATCATTGCCTTTACCTGGGTGGGGTTCAAGGTTAATACTGTCACGCGAGATGCAGTCTGGCCAATCGGAGCAAAGGTAACCGATCAAAATCCAGCCTTCTCACCCCTTTGGCGGCGCGTAGCACGCATCGGCTTGGGGATAGTCCTGCTGGGGGGCATAGTGGGCGGAGTTTCATATTACAAACATCGACAGGAAGCGCAAGATAAACTCATTGTTTTAATTACTACTTTTGAAGGGCCCGAAGATGTCTACGGCCTGCGTAACCAGATGATCGAAAGCCTGAATGTGGAATTTTCCAACAACTCCGCAATTCAGATTCTTATCATCCCTGATGTGATCACCCCCGACCAGGGCAGTCCCGCCGCCCGCGATCTCGGAAAACGCTACCAGGCCGACATCGTCATCTGGGGCTGGTATCGCCCTACCGATAACCCAAAGGTCACCATCCACATTGAAAACTTGTCCCCCCAGCTGTCCAGCGACATCGATGAAAGTTTTACGTTTAATCCCGTGGCAAAATTGGAAGACTTGGAATCCTTCGAGTTTCAGCAGCATCTGGGAGGCGAAACTGCGGCGTTGATCAATTTTCTGGCAGGTCTGATCAAATTTCAGGCCGAGGATCAATCCGCCGCCATTCTTCTTTTCGATAAATCCCTGGCGGTCTTGGAGGCCGCGGACTCGAACATGGTCAATGATCTGGCGCCCCTGTACTTTTATCGTGGAAATGCTCACCTTGGCCTGAATCAGTTCGATCTGGCCCTCGCCGATTTGTCCAGGGCCATTCAGTTGGACCCGCAATTCTCCAGCGCATACACGAATCGTGGGCTTGCCCACTCATTTTTGTTGCATTACGATCTGGCTCTTGACGACTATTCGAAAGCCATTCAGCTGGATCCGCAAAATGCCAGTGCCTATAACAATAGGGGTAGTGCCTACAATAGTCTGGAAAAATACGGTTTGGCCATCGCCGATTTGACAAAATCCATCCAGATCGAGCCCCAGGATGCGCTGCATTACAACAATCGAGGTGGCACCTATATCAATATGCGTCAATACGATCAGGCCATTGCCGATTTTACAAGGGCTATTCAACTGGATCCAAAGTTTGCACTTGCATACAACAATCGTGGTCTTGGCTATTCCGACACGGGCCAGTTGGAACTGGCTTTGGCCGATTTCACCAGGGTAATTCAGTTGGACCCAAAGTATGCGCGCGCATATTCGAATCGTGGAGATATCTATGCCAGGCAGGGGAAGTATGACCAGGCGATTGATGAATTCACGCAGGCCGTCCAGATCGATCCGCTCTTTGTCAAAGCCTATAACAACCGCGGCAGCGTCTACGACAAGCTTGGCCAATTCAATGCTGCGATCATCGATTACAGTACAGCCATCCAGCTCGACCCGCAATACGCCATTTCCTACAACAATCGGGGCGTCGATTACGACCACCTCAACCTGCCTGATAAAGCCATCGCCGATTATGACATGGCCATTAAACTGGACCCGCAATTTGGAACAGCTTATTTCAATCGTGGGGTGACCTACTTCAACTTGAAACAGTATGAACAGGCGGTTGATGATTTCGCGATGGTTATTCAAATAAATCCAATCTATGCCAATGTGTATCAGTATCGCAGCCAGGCCTACACCGCCCTCGGCCGCACCGCCGAAGCCGAAGCCGATATGCAAAAATACAAAGAACTCACAGGCCAATAATCCCCCGCTCATTCCCCAGGCCCTCCACCCTCCCCAATTACCAATCCCCCCACCTACCCCACCCAATTCACAGTCAACTTCGGGCACAAATGGACATCAACGCTGCCTCCCGCGTCTCTCCTCCTCTTCTCCCCTTTCACCTGTAACTTTTTTCCTTCCCTTGACAAGAATAGACCTTTTGTTCTAAAATATATTCACACAAACGACCGGAGTCCTGCAACACGGGAACGGTCGTTTTAATTTTTAAGGATGCGCCGTCCCGTCGCTGAAAACCTGCTTTCTTCGAGGTCCATCCATGACTGCTCACCCGCCATCTTCCCACCCTTCTCTCTACGCCGCCCTCTTCCAGTCCGAAGCGGGCGACCTTTCAGGTTTCAGGGTCGAGAAAGACCACTCGCAACGGGAAAAATACCTCTCCCTCCTTGAAACCATCCGCGCAAGGATTGCGAACCTGCCTCTGGAGCCGCCTGCGCGGGCCTCGCTTGAAGGACTCTTCACCCAACTGATAGCCGATCAGGTCAGGGCCACATATTCAGCGCAGGACGCTTTTCGAATGTTTTTGGACACCATACGCGAAGTTAACGCCGAAATTCTTACCCCCGAGGACGATGGGCTGGATGACGACCTGGATGAACTCGCGCCTGACGCAAAACCCGACCAAACATTTACGTCCGTCTTTTCCATCAGAGAAATGGAGTGAAACATGTCATCCAAAAAGCCATCCTCCCCGCCTGCTGGATATGAAGCACACTACGATCGTGAATTGAAAGGTACTATAAAACGGCATGGCGCAGACGATCTCTACAATGAGATTGAGTTGATCCGCTACCTGAACCTGCTCCTCCTGAAGCGCATGAAAGTGGAGGGCAAAAAGCTCACCTATCACGATCACCTCGAAACCCTGCGCGCTTTCACCCATTCCGCAGGCAAGATCGCCCACCTGGTGGAAATCCAATACAGGGTCTTCGAGCCACTGAACAAAATGGAGGCGGCTCACGAGCAGGAAATGGATGTCGTCAATCAGCGCATCCTCGAAATCGCCTCCCTGTTCCTGGGCGAGGAAAAGGCGGGGAAAGTCGAATTCGAAGCCCTCATGCAAATTATGAGCAATCAGAATAGAAATAACAAATGAAAAGAAAACGCGGCGCACAGGCAGGCAACAGGAATGCCTACAAACATGGCTTCTACTCGGCCCAGTTCAAACAGGCCGAGCGCCAGAAACTCAGCCAAATTCAGGGCAGCGACCTCTCCAGCGAGGTCGAAGTCATCCGCGTGCAAATTCTCCGCTACCTCGAAGCCGAAACCTTGTCGGCCGCTCAGATCGATTACGAAACGCGCCTGCAAGCCCTGCGCGCGGTCAGCCTGGCCGCCGAAAGCATCACCCGCCTGATGCGAACCCAGGCTATCCTGAACATCGATCCCAAAGAGGACCAGGCCCAGCCCCATATTGCAGACGGGCTAATGCCCCAACCTCCCACTGAACCATGAAAAAGCCCTCCCCCGCAAAGCAATCGTTCCCATTCGTTCCCGGAGACAAATAGCGGACTGGAAAGCAACGCGTCATAACATTCCAAATCCCCCCTCAGAACCCGCAGAACCCCACCCTCCCAACCTTCGACCTTCAACCTTCAACCTTCGACCTTCAACCTTTGACTTTTGACTTTTGACCTTCAACGCTTTTTTCAGTGCCTAAATACATCCCTCTTCCCATGCCTTCCGTCATTGGCCTGCCGGATAACCTATGCTACACTCCACTCGTGACTATTATCACAAAAAGTGAGGCACTTTATGCAAGAAGACCCCAGAATTCTTGAACTGCGCAAGATGCGCGCCAAAGCCCAGGAGGGCGGCGGCAAGGACCGCATCGAGAAGCAACATGCCAAGGGCAAGCAGACGGCCAAGGAACGCATCACCGCCCTGCTCGACCCGGGCACCTTCAACGAGCTCGAACCTTTCATCACCAGCCCCGTGGACGAATTGGGACTCGCCTCCGAGGCCTTTCTCGGCGACGGCGTGGTGACCGGCTACGGCCAGATCGATGGCCGCACGGTTTATGTCTACGCGCAAGACTTCACCATCTACGGCGGCACCCTGAGCGAGATGCAATCTCACAAGATTTGCCGCGTGATGGATCTGTCCATGCGCAACGGCGTCCCCTGCATCGGCCTGCTCGACTCGGGCGGCGCCCGCATCCAGGAAGGCGTCAAGGCCCTCGGCGCCTATGCCGAGATCTTCCGCCGCAACGCGCAATACTCGGGCGTTGTCCCCCAGGTCAGCGTCATGCTCGGACCCTGCGCCGGCGGCGCGGCCTACTCCCCCGCCCTGCAGGACTTGATCATCATGGTCGAGAAGCAGTCCTTCATGTTCCTGACCGGCCCCGAGGTCATCAAGGCCGTCACGGGCGAGATCATCAACTCGGAGGCCCTGGGCGGCACGGACGTACATATGTCCATCAGCGGCGTGGCGCACCTGGCGGCCCCCTCGGAGCAGGCGGCGCTCGATCTCGTGCGCCAGTTCCTCTCCTACCTGCCTTCCAACAACGTCGAGAACCCCACCTTCCGCCAGCCCAGCGACGATCCCATGCGCATGGACGAGCACCTCAATCACATCGTGCCCATCGACCCGAGCGAACCCTACATCATGCACCAGGTGATCGAGTCCATCGTGGATAAGGGCACCTTCCTCGAAATCCAGCCCAACTGGGCGCGCAACGCCGTCGTCGGCCTGGCGCGCATCGGCGGGCACAGCGTCGGCATCGTCGCCCAGGAACCGGCCGTCATGGCGGGCGTGATCGACATCGACGCCTCCGACAAGATGACCCGCTTCGTGCGCATGTGCGACTGCTTCAACGTGCCGCTGGTCACCTTCGTCGACTCGCCCGGCTTCCTGCCTGGCGTGGCCCAGGAACACGGCGGCATCATCCGCCACGGCGCCAAACTGCTCTACGCCTACTCGGAAGCCACGGTGCCGAAAGTCACCGTCATCACCCGCAAGGCCTACGGCGGCGCCTATGTGGTCATGTCCAGCAAGTACCTCGGCACCGACGTCACCTACGCCTGGCCCTCAGCCGAAATCGCCGTGCTGGGCGCGGAGGGCGCGGCCAACATCCTGTTCAAGAAACAGATCGAATCCGCCGCCGACCCCGCCGCCGAGCGTAAGCGCCTGGCCGCCGACTATCGCGCACGCTTCAACAACCCCTACTACGCCGCCAGCACCGGCGATGTGGACGACATCATCGAGCCGCGCGAAAGCCGTCCCAAGATCATCGCCGCCCTCTCGGCCCTGCGCGACAAGTTCGCCCCCGCCCCGCCGCGCAAACACGGGAACATCCCTGTCTAACCGTCATTGCGAGGAGGCCGTAGGCCGACGACGTGTACCACGTCAGTGGTAAGCAATCTCCCAATAACCAGAGATTGCCTTGGGTCGAAGACCCCGCCCTCGCAAAGACATAAGTGAGCATATGAATGACTGAAAATCTAATTCTCAGTTTGCAGATCACCGCGGTCGGCATGGGACTGGTCTTCGGCGCGATCATCGTGCTGTGGGGACTCATGACCCTGCTGACGGCCGTCATCAAGGACAAGCAACCCGCCGCCGAAGCGGAATCCGCCCCCGCGCCGGCCCCCGCCATGGACAGCGGACTCAAAGCCCGCGCTGCGGCCGTCGCCGTGGCCCTGGCCATCGCCGAACAGCAGACCTCCACCGCCCATCCCCTGCCGCCCCCGCCCACCTCCCTCATCTCCGCCTGGCAGTTGGGCTTGCGCTCGCGCCAGTTGGTCGAAAAGGGCAGCCATCGCTAGTTTGGTGGAGTGCGGACTTAAGTCTGCACTCCGTGAAGAGGAATCAAGTATGAAGTATCAAGTCAAAGTTGAAAACCAAACGTTCGAAGTGGAAATCGAGGACATCAACGCGCGCCCCGTCATCGCGCGCGTGGACGGACAGTCGTTCGAGGTCCAGCCTGAAACCGGTGAAAAGCCCAAGGCCCAGAAGGAAGCGGCCCGCCCCGCCGCAGCCTCGCTGCCGGTCGGGTCGGCCAGTCAGAACATGAACGGACAGGACATGGTCGCGCCCCTGCCCGGCACCATCACCGAGGTCTTTGTCAAGAACGGCGACAAGATCGAAACCGGCCAGGTCGTGTTGATCATCGAAGCCATGAAGATGAAGAACAGCATCCGCGCCGTGCGGGCGGGCATCGTCGGCGAGGTGCTGGTGAGCGCAGGCCAAAGCGTGGCGCACAAACAGGCGTTGATCCGCTTTGCCGACGCGGGCGAGGCGTCATGGATGTAGGCGTCCTGCTCCCCGAATTGACCAAGGGCCTGGCGAATTTCACGCCCGGCAATGCGGTCATGATCCTGGTCGGGCTGATCCTGGTCTACCTGGCCGTCGCCAAGGAATATGAACCCGTCCTGCTGCTGCCCATCGGCTTCGGCTGCATCCTGGCCAACATCCCGCTCTCGGGCCTGACCGCCACCACCGATGGCATGATGAAGGTCATCTACGACGCGGGCATCAAAACCGAGTTGTTCCCCCTGCTGATCTTCATCGGCGTGGGCGCGATGATCGACTTCAGCCCGCTGCTCTCCCAGCCGCGCATGGTCCTGCTCGGCGCGGCGGGACAGTTCGGCATCTTCGGCACGCTCATCTTGGCCATCCTGCTGGGCTTCCCGCTCAACCAGGCCGCCTCCATCGGCGTCATCGGCGCCATCGACGGCCCGACCTCCATCTTCGTGGCCTCCAAGCTCGCGCCCGAGCTGCTGGCGCCCATCGCGGTGGCGGCATACTCGTACATGAGCCTGATCCCCATCATCCAGCCGCCCATCATGAGACTGCTCACCACCAAAAAAGAGCGCCTCATCCGCATGGATTACGCGCCCAAGCCGATCTCGCAAACCACGCTGGTGGCCTTCCCCATCGTGTTGACGCTGGCCGTCGGACTGCTCGTCCCCGAAGCGACCCCGCTCATCTCCATGCTCATGCTTGGCAACCTGCTCAAGGTTTCGGGCGTGGTGGCGCGCCTGAGCAAGGCCGCCGAAAACGAGATCATCAACATTGCCACCCTGTTCCTCGGCCTGGCCGTCGGCTCCACCATGACCGCCTCCGCCTTCCTGAACTGGGCCACCTTGCAGATCATGCTGCTGGGCCTGCTGGCCTTCGCCCTCGACACCGTGGCGGGCCTGCTCTTCGGCAAGCTGATGTGCTACCTGAGCGGCGGCAAGATCAACCCGCTCATCGGCGCGGCGGGCATCTCCGCCTTCCCCATGGCAGGCCGCCTGGCCGCCAAAATGGCCTCCGAAGAGGACCCCGACAATTTCATCCTGATGCACGCCATGGGCGCCAACACCGCCGGCCAGCTTGGCTCCGTGATGGCGGGCGGCATCCTGCTGGCGATTGTCAGCAAACTCGTGTAATCTCGTTGTGCGGAGCCTCGCAGAGGTGACGAAACAACCTAATGGAAAGAGGAAAGAGGAAAGACGAAAGCGGTCTTTCCTCTTTTTCTTGCATTCGGCCCGCGCCGCGGCTATACTCATTGGATGAAACCCATCCTTTTCCTGTTGACTCTCCTGCTCCTGGCGGGATGCGCCGCCCCCATGCCCACCTCCCAGCCGACCTCCATACCCCCTCCCACCCCTACGCCGGAGCCCGTTTCCCATCGGTATCTCGCCCTGGGCGACTCCTACACCATCGGCGAGGGCGTGGCCGCCAGCCAGCGCTACCCCGTCCTGTTGACCGAGGCCCTGCGCGCCACAGGAGTCCCGCTGGATGACCCGCTCATCGTCGCCCAAAACGGCTGGACCACCGATGAACTGAACGACGGCCTCAATGCCGCAAACCCGCAGGGCACCTTCGATCTCGTCACCCTGCTGATCGGAGTCAATAACCAGTTTCGCGGGCGGGATGTCGGGGAGTATCGCCTCGAATTCCGCGGTCTGTTGCAGCGCGCCATCGCCTACGCGGGCGGGGACACCAGCCGCGTCATCGTGTTGTCCATCCCTGATTGGAGCGTCATGCCCGCCGCGGGCGGCATGGATGAACTGAAGATCGCCTCCGAGATCGATGCCTTCAACGCCGTCAATCGGGATGAAACCATCAAAGCCGGGGCGCGTTATGTAAACGTCACGGAAATTTCGCGCCTCGCCATCGAAGACTTCGAACTGGTCGCGCGTGACGGCCTCCACCCCACCGGTCGAATGTACAAGTTGTGGGTGGAAAAGATACTGCCCGAAACGCTGGAGATTCTCGACCGCTAGGTTTCCCACCAGAAAAGGATTGCCTCCCATGAATAATGTCCGCCCCTTCCAACTCCCGCAGGATGTCGACACCATGGTCGCCTTGATCAATGAGGGTTTCCAATATCCCGAAAATCCCGAGTGGAGTGTGCAGGCAGACGAGCGCGAAGGCATGGCCGACCAGATCAGCGGCATCAAGCGCATCTGGCCGCTCCTGCGCATCATGCAGACCGTTGCGCCGCTCCTGCGCGACGTCATGCGCGGCTTCATCTATGAAGAGGACGGCAAACCGGCCGGCCTGATCAATCACATGCGCCAGCGCAACGCGCCCGAGTGGTACATCGGCAACGTCACTGTCCTGCCCGCCTACCGTCGGCGCGGCATCGCCCGCAAACTGGTGGAGGCCAGCCTGGCCGAGATCCGCACCCGCCAGGCCAGGGCCGCCTACCTGGAAGTGGTGACAGGCAACCTGCCCGCCTATAAACTATACGAAGAACTGGGATTTGTATCCTACACCACCACCACCCAATACGACCTGGAGGAGGGTCCCGCCATCTCCGCCATTCCCCTGCCCCCTGGCTTTGACATGCTCCCCGTCAGCCCTTTCGACTGGCAGCGCCGCATGGCTTTTGCGATGCGCATCACCCCGCCCGAGATCCTGCGCTACGAACCCATCCGGGAGGACCGCTATCGGCCCCCGTTCTTTGTGCGCATTCTGGGTCCGCTTATCTCACGGATCAGCGGGGTAAAGTCGAAGCATTTCGTTGCCGTGACGGCGCAAGGGGAAACCGTTGCGTTGGGCAACTATCAATACCGCACGCGCCCCGGCGGCGTCAATCACCTGGAGATCAACCTGGATCCCGCCCACCCTGCACTGGCCGAACCCCTGGCGCGGCAGGCCCTGTCGGCCATCCAAAAAGCCAGCCCCGGCCGTCGCATCGAAATCCACACCCGCGACTGGCAGCCGGCGACCAGCCAGGCCTTCGAGGCGCTGGGATGCAAAAAACGACTGTCGATGTACAAAATGGGGCTTATTTTCGAATAAAAAAGACGGATGGGGGTCTCCCATCCGTCAACTACATGTAATCTGAATTGTAGAAGGGGAAGAGCGGATCAACTGCCTTCTTTGCGTTTGGCGAACGTCTGGATTTTATTCTTACTCGACCAGATCAGGGCGTCGCGGTCTTCCCTTCGATCTTGATTTCAGGCGGTGTCTCTATGGGTACCTCCTTTCCTATGTACACATCATAGTACAAAACCTGTCGGGTTACATTAAAATTTATTGACAACTTTGTGAAGTTGCCTATGCGCCATTCGGCGGACGGCGGGAGAGCAGATATGCGATTTCGCGAGGCAATGGATACAGCGGCAGCAGATCGACGCGGTAGCCTTTGCCCGCGTAAGCCTGCATCAATTCCCGAGCGCGGCTCAAAACAGACCGGTCCCAATTCAACGGCATGGAAAGCAGTTCGATCAGTGCGGGATGGGAAAGTTTGTGTGTCATGCGCTCGTACTCGCGGTATTGCAGTTGCCACGCATCCAGTTCACCGTACACAGACAGGGCGGTCACCAGTCCCTGTTGCAGGTGCCGCACCTCGTGAATGACCAGGGTCAGCAAGTGTGGATCGTTGAACGGCGTCTCGCGGGTGAAATGCGCCTGATTGAGTCCGATGCTTTTCCAGGGCGTCCAAAACGCGCCCACCTGCGGGCGGACGCGTCGAAAGCCCATGCGGGTTCTGTGCGCCCGCAGGTACTCCGCCGCAGAAGTCCCCTCCGCGCCGCTGGCCTCCAGGGCGTCGAGCAGGGATTGAATCCAAAGGGTATGGTTGCTCTCTGGCATGTTCAGGATTGCAGGGCCGCGTCCATCAAGCCGCGCAGGTAGTTGATCAAGGCGGCCAGGCCCGAATCGGCCAAATTCGTGTCGTCCACGGTGGCAGTCAGGGGCCCACCCGAGTCACGCTCCAGGGTCACCTCGAAGATGAAACAATCGGCGCAGCTCATGGGAATTTTTGGAGCCGCGTAGCTTGCCTGCGCGACCAGGGTGCGCAACCTGGTCAGTTCGTCCTTGGACAACTTCAGAGTGACAGTCTTGTCGGTACGCTGGTCGGTGACCGTCATCTGACCGTCGCTGGTGACATCCACCAGGCGCATCAACCCCATGATGCCCCCCGAGTGGACCATGTGCAGGCTCCACGTTTTCAACGGCGCCGTAGGGGTGGGCTGGGGCGTTTCCGCCGAGGATGGGGCCAGCGCCCCACAGGCCGCAAGCAGCAGGCTGGCCATTATACCTATCAGGACAAATCGGGACATCATCATCTCCTTTTCTAAGGGTAAAACATTTGCAGGACGTCTCCCGTCATTTTTTGTTCCGAGAGAGTTGGATAGCACTTGATAGTCCAATCGGTTACAATTTTACCAACACAGGAACAAGAGGATTGTATGCGAGAAGTCGCTGTCATTGGAATTGGACAAACCGCCGTGGATGAGCACTGGGAGAAGTCCCTGCGCGAGATCGGCGGAGAGGCGGCCTTTGCCGCCTTGCAGGACGCCGGCGTCAAGCAGGTGGACGCGCTCTTCGTGGGCAACATGCTCTCGCCCATCGTCAGCGGGCAGAACCAGTTGGGAACGTACTACTCAGACTGGATCGGGATGTGGGGGCGGGAGGCCGTCAAAGTGGAGGCTGCCTGCGGCTCGGGAGCGGCCGCCTTCCGCGCGGGACTGATGGCAGTGGCCTCGGGGGAGGTCGAGTCCGCGCTGGTGGTGGGTGTCGAAAAGATGACCGACAAGGCCGGCCATGACGTAACCGCCGCCCTGGCCACCGCCGCCGACGCCGACTACGAAGTGGAACAGGGTGTTTCCTTCGTGGGCCTGAACGCGCTGGTCATGCGTCGCTACATGCACGAATACGGCTGGAAACACGGCGACTTTGCCGCCTTCCCGATCAATGCGCACGCCAACGCCATGCACAACCCATATGCGCGCCTGCACGAAAAAATCACGGCTGAGAAATTCGAGCGGGCCAGCATGGTAGCAACACCCATCAGCCTGCTGGACGCCTCTCCCACGGGAGACGGCGCCGCGGCGGCCATCCTGGTCCCGGCAGACAAGGTGGCGCACCTGCCCAGCCGTCCGCGCGTAAGGGTGAGCGGCTCCGCCTCCGCGACGGATACCATCGCCATCCACAGCCGCCGCGAACCGCTGTTCCTGCAAGCCGCCTACGCCTCGGCCAGGCGCGCGTATGAAATGGCGGGCGCCGCCCCCGAGGATATCGACGTGTTCGAAATCCACGATGCCTTCTCGATCATGGCGGTGCTCTCGCTGGAGGCCTGCGGCTTCGCGGAGCGCGGCCAGGGCGTGCGTCTCGGCCTCGATAACGAGATCAGCCCCACAGGGCGGATTCCCGTATGCACCCGCGGCGGCCTGAAGGCCCGCGGTCACCCGGTCGGCGCCACGGGCATGTACCAGATCGTTGAGGTCATCCAGCAATTGCGCGGCGAATGCGGCCCAACCCAGGTCGCGGACGCGCACATCGGCATGGCGCAAAACATCGGCGGTTCGGGCGCGACAATCCTGACCCATATTTTGTCGGCCGGATAGCTCCAAAAGGTGTTGCCTGATTCAGCATCATGCTTTATACTACAGAAAAGCCTAACAAAAATGCAAGGAGGCTGTTATGGCTGAACGCAGGCAAGTCGACAGAAGGCAATTCTCGTACTACATGCGGGTGATCGATGATTCCACCGGGCAGCTCCTGGGGCATCTGACGGACATCAGCACGGGCGGGTTCAAACTGGACTGTTTGAAATCCATTCCCGCCAACAGGCAGTACGTTCTGCGTATCGAGTTGAACCGCGAGATCGCAGAAAAGCAGTTCATGCTCTTCTCCGCAATCAGCCGCTGGTGCGGGCAGGACCGCTTCGATCCAACTTCCTACAATGCCGGTTTTCAAATCATCGATATGACACCTGGAGATATGGAAATCTTCATGCGCATGTTCGAACGCTATGGAAGCCAGGCGCGTTCCCAGAAAAATTCAAACCTCGATTATTTGTGGCGGTGAACGCAGCGCGTTGTTACGGATAAACCCAACACCCGGGATGATTTCACGTCCCGGGTGTTTTCTTTGCGAAAATTATCACAACATTAGAGAATCCCATTTCCCCCGATAATGCGATTGACGGAAAATTGTCATACAGTTATAATCGTTTTTCGGCATTATACACCCCCCTTGCAGGAGAAGAACGATGAATACAACTGACTCCGCGCCTGCGGGCGCGCTTGAACCAAAAACCAAATTGAACGGAAAGATCGTCAAGACAACCCTTGCCGGCGCTCTTGTAGACGTCGGCAATGTTTTGCCTGGCGTGATCCACATCTCCCAACTGCAGAAGGACGCAGTGAACAAAGTGGAGGATGTGGTCAAGGAAGGTCAGGTCGTGGACGTTTGGGTCCGCCGCGTGAAGAAGGACCGCATCGAACTGACCATGATCGAACCGCTCGGCCTCGAATGGCGTGAGATCCACCCTGACATGGTCGTGAAGGGCAAGATCGTGCGCATCGAGACCTACGGCGCCTTCGTCGACATCGGCGCGGAACGCCCGGGCCTCGTGCACGTGAGCGAACTGACCCGCGGCTACGTCAAGACCCCGAATGAGGTCGTGAAGGAAGGCGACGACGTCGAGGCCAAGGTATTGGATGTGGACCGCCGCAAGCGCCAGATCCGCCTGAGCATAAAGGCCCTGCTCCCCGAGGTGGTCGAAGAGGAGAAGCCCCAGCGCGAGGAACGTCGCGAACGCAACACCTACAGTGGCGGCGGCGAGCGTGGCGCGAAGCGTAGCAAGCCCAGGAAGCAGCAGGAAGAGGTAATCGAGATGGAAGCCGAGCCGGTTTCCACCGAACCCGAGATGACTGCCATGCAGATCGCCTGGCTGCAGGCCCAGAATCGCCAGAAATCCCGCAACCAGCAGCAGAAGGCCAAGCGCACCAAGTCTGGCCTCTCGCAGGAAAGCGAAGAAATCTTCAACCGCACGCTGGAGAAGCGCCTCCCCACTGGTGGATAACCAGCCGGGTCGGAGTCAACTTCTCCTGCAAACTGAATAAAAAAAGAGCGGACCCTCAGCGGTTCGCTCTTTTTCATTGGAACAGAAACGTCAGACCAGGGTATCGCTCACGTAACGGGCATATGCCTCGGGGCGGATAAAAAGCAGGATGAAGACCGCGGAGAAAAATCCGCCCAGGTGCGCCCAGTGATTCACGCTGTAATCCGCTTCGCGCAGCAGGATCTGGACAGCCGGGATGATCTGAACCCCCACAAAATACAGCACAATCCAAATGGCGCGGATGCGCGGCCACATCGGCACGAACGGGATGAACGTGATGAAGGTGCGGATGCGCCCGGTGGGATACAGGAGCAGGTATGCGCCCATTACGCCAAAGATCGCGCCGCTCGCGCCGATGCCGGGAATGGGCGAGTCATGCTGAACCAGGGTAAACAGAAGATTGGCCGAGGTTCCGGCCAGCAGGTAAAAGGCCAGGAAACGCCAGGAGCCGCAGGCATCTTCGACGCGGCGGCCGAACACCCACAGCGGCAGCATGTTGCCCAGCAAGTGGAACCAATCTCCGTGGAGAAAGATGGATGAAAAATTGGACAGGATGCCCGGTCCGCGGGCGCCCACGATCAGGGTCGGCGTGTACCCGTACAGCATCAGAAAGGTCCAGAAGTTCCCATTGAAAGCATACGTCACGATAATATGAATCAGGATATTGGCCGCAATGATCAGGAAGGTCATGAACGGAAAAAAGGAATAGCGGTTGGACTCGGTATCGTGAAATGGAAGCATGGCGGTTCCAGGCTAAAAGGGGTAGGCTGGGATTTTAAAACTTTGCAGGCGCAGGATGGAATCGCCGACCAGGATCAGGTGCGGGATAAGGATCAGCAGCCATCCCGCAGCCCCGGCCGCAAAGCGCGCGAATGCCGATCCCGTGGATTTTTCCTCGGCAAACAGGGCCTTCCAAATGGGATGGCGGATATTGACCTCGGACAGGGCAATCAGGTAACTGCCGAAGGCCACGAACGGAATCCCCAACCACAAATACCAGGCGGGATATGAAAAGAATTTACCGCCCGCCTGAACGAAAACCAGGCAAAGGTACAACAACGGCCAACCAAAGGCCATGCGGACGATGGAGGTGGAAGGCGCTACGTACTTGATCCGCTCCTGCTGCAGGCGCTCGAGGCGGGTGATCTCCCTGTAGATCCGGTCGAACTCGCGCGAATCACGGGTCAGGGAGGCCAGGGTACGCAGAGTGGTCAGGGCTTCGGCAAACCGACCTTCATGCTCGAAGAGGCGGGCCTGCTCGCGCAGGTCGGCCGGTTCGGACAATGTCGTTGAAAATTCTTCGGACGACTGGGAAACGACTTTGGCAGTGGGCACTGCCGCTGCCGCGACCTCGATCTCCCCCGGCAACTCATCCTGCTGGGCAAGCAATTGATGCAGGTAGGCGCGCACTTTTTCATTGTCGGGGTTGATGGTCAGGACATTCTCACAAGCGACGATCTTGTCCTGAAATGAATCCACCAACCCCGTCAACCAGATCCAGACCAGTTCGTTTTGCGGGTCCTCGTTCGCCAAAACCAGGAACATATCGCGCGCTTCGACTCTGCGCCCCTCGCGAGCCAGCGCAACCGCCTGTCGTAGACGCGCGGACGAGGACATTCGGTTCGACTCCTACGCGCCCTGCTGTTCCCCAAGTTCCTTCAGGAATTTTTCCTTGTTGGCCGAACGGGCGGTCTTGCCGCTGGAGGTCTTGACGATCCATTTCGGGCCGACCACCTTGACATGCCGCAGGGCAATGGCGGAGTTCTTCGTCACGTGCAGGCGGATGGCATCGGCCACCTTCTGGCGTTCGGCCTCATCCTCCGAGTCGACCTCGGCGATGATGACCACCTCCTCGGTGCCCTGCTCCTCGTCGAACATGCCAAAGGCCACCGAGCGCCCCGCATGGACGCCGGGCACTTCATAGGTTAGGGATTCCAAATCCTGCGGGTACACGTTCTTGCCGCCGACGATGATCATGTCCTTCTTGCGGCCCGAGACGAAGACCTCGCCCTGCGAGAGGTAGCCATAATCCCCGGTGAAATACCAACCGCCCACCAAAGCCTTTTCGGTGGCGTCGGGACGGTTGTAATACTCGGTCAACATGCAGTCGCTTTGCAGCACCACCTCGCCGATCACGCGCTCGGGCAGATCGACTCCCTTTTCGTTCACCACGCGGACGCGCGTGTTGGGCAGCGGACGGCCCGAGGACATCATCTTCATGGCGGGACGCCCGTCGAACGGGGCCTTCGCCACGCGCTCGACCATGAAGGCCTCGCGGTCGAGCTCCTCGACGGCGGGCGGCTTCGTCAAATCGGACTGGGTCACACCGAAGACATTTTCCGCCATGGCATAGGAGGCCTGCAGGGCCTCGTAACGCAGGCCATAGGCTTTGAACTTCTCGTAGAAAGCCTGGTGACTCTCCCAGCGGACCGGTTCGGAGCAGTTGATGATGCCGCGCCAGGTGGACAGGTCCACGCCTTCGAGATTGCGCTCGCGGATCTTCTGCGCACAGAAATTGTAGGCAAAGTTCGGCAGCCAGGAGAGCGTGCCCTTGTACTTCGCCACGGATTGCATCAGCTTGTACGGCGCGCGCACCCAATCGAAGGGCGAGCTTAACACCAGAGGGATCCCCGAGAGGATCGGCATAAGGAAGCCCGCGATCAGGCCCATGTCGTGATACAGCGGCAGCCAGGAGACGATCACATCTTCATCATTCAGGCCAAGGGCCGCGCCATAGGCATCCAGTTGATTGAAGACCGCCTGGTGCGCCAGGGCAACCCCCTTTTGCAGGCCGGTCGTCCCAGAGGAGTGCTGCAGCAGGACGATGTCGGTGGGTTCACGCTGGAAGCCCAGGAGCGAACCGAAATCGGGATCCGCCTGCGGCTCGAGGCGGTCGGTGGCGATGACCTTGCGCACCGAACTTCCCGCCTGCAGCGCGGAGTGGACCTCGGCTTCGAACTCGGGGTACGTGACCACTCCCACTGGGCGCGTCACCGAGACCAGCGCCGACAGGTCCGCGCGGTAGCGCTCGGGCGAGAGCTTCTCGGTCAGGAAGGGCATGATCGAGGGAATCGCGCCGTGCAGGATCGCGCCCCAGAAGGCGTAGATCAAATCCTCGCCGTGCTGGAGGATCAGCACCACCACGTCGCCAGGCTGCAGTCCTTCGCGGGCGTAGGTGCGGGCGTAGGCGCTCGAACCGCGCATCAACTGGTGGAAGCTGATCGGCAGGTCTTCGCGGCTGGCATGCTGCAAATGAACCGCAACCCGTTGCGGGCCGCGTTCATACAGGCTCTTGAGACGCTCGGGGAACGTGGTCATGATTTGCGGGACTCGATCAGGGCAGCCAGTTGGTTCAACGTATCGAAGGTCTGCGCATTCAATTCGGTGTCCTCGATGCGCACGCCGAACGAATCCTCGACGAACAGCGCGATGTCCATCAAGCTGAAGGAATCGACCAGACCGCTCGAAATGAGGGCCTCGTCCGCGCCGATCTTGCGATTGGGCTGCTTGAGGATCTTGGCGGCGATGAACTGTTCGAGTTTGGAAATGTTGTCGCTCATGTATGTCTCCTAGTGTGTGCTTTTCAAATACGCTTCCATGAATCCATCCAGGTCGCCATCCAGCACGGCCTGGGAATTGCCTGTTTCGTACTCGGTGCGATGATCCTTGACCATCTGGTAGGGATGCAGGACGTACGAGCGGATCTGACTGCCCCACTCCGCCTTGGTGTATTCGCCGCGCAGCACGGCAATCTCCTGATCCTTCTGGGCCTGCTTCATCTCCAGCAGGCGCGCGCGCAGCACGCGCATGGCGTTCTCGCGATTCTGCAATTGTGAGCGCTCGGTTTGGCAGGTGACGACGATGCCGGTCGGGAGATGCGTCAGGCGCACGGCCGTGGCATTCTTCTGCACGTTCTGTCCGCCCGCCCCCGAGGAGCGGAAGACGTCCATCTTCACGTCGTTGGGGCTGATCTCGATCTCGGCAGCGTCCATCGGATCCTGCGGCAGGATCTCGACCAGCGCAAACGAGGTGTGACGGCGGTGCGCCGCATCGAACGGTGACAGGCGCACCAGGCGATGCACACCCTTCTCAGAGCGCAAATACCCGTAGGCATAGCGGCCATTGATCGCAATGGTCACGCTCTTGGTGCCCGCCTCGCCGCCGTCGGTGAAGTCGAGGATTTCGGTCTCGAAGTTGTGACTCTCGGCCCAGCGCAGGTACATGCGCTGCAACATGGCCGCCCAGTCCTGCGAGTCGGTGCCGCCCGCGCCAGCGTGGATGGCCAGCAGGGCGCTGTCCTCGTCGTATTTGCCCGAGAGCATGGCGGCAAAGGAACGTTTGTCCAGGTCGGCTTCGAGCCTGGCGATCTCGGCTTCCAACTCGGGGCGCAGAGAATCATCCCCCATGCCCGCTAGGTCGGTCAGGTCGGTCAGGTGGCGGGTCAACGCACTCCAGCCTTCCACATCCGCGCGCAAACCCGAAACGGTCTTCATCGTGCGCTGGGCAGTGGAGGGATCATTCCAGAATTCGGGTTGTTCGGTTTCTCGTTCTAGTTGGAAAAGTTGGGCTTCCTTGGCGGGCAAGTCAAAGGCGCACCAGGAGTTGTTGTGTCAGGTCCTGCGCGGCCTGCAAGCGGTTGAGCAAATCTTGCATGTTTCCTCCAGATTAACTCCAAAGTCAGGCGACCTTGGAGTCCAAAATTCCATTCACAAAGGCATCGGGATCAAAGGGCTGCAAATCCTCGGGCTTCTCGCCCAGCCCGGCAAACAGGATCGGCAGGCCCAATTCGCGCTGGATGGCAAAGGCCATGCCGCCGCGCGCGGACGAATCCAACTTCGAGAGAATCACACCCGAGACATGGACCGCCTGCTTGAAGGATTTGGCCTGCTGCAGGGCATTCTGTCCCGTGGTGGCATCCAGCACCAGCCAGACGGCGTGCGGCGCGCCCGGCAGGGCTTTGCCGACCACGCGATGCACCTTCTTCAACTCTTCCATCAGATTAAAACGGGTGTGGAGGCGTCCCGCCGTGTCGACGAAGACGATGTCGACGCCGCGGGCGACTCCCGCCTGGACGGCGTTAAAAGCCACCGCGCCCGGGTCTGATTCGGGGGCGCCAGCGATGACCTCGACCCCCAGCCGGTCGCCCCACACCTGAAGCTGGTCAACCGCCGCCGCGCGGAAGGTATCGGCCGCGCCGAGCAGGATCTTTCTCCCTTCGCGCTGGTAGCGCTGGGAGAGCTTCGCCAGCGTGGTGGTCTTGCCCGAGCCGTTCACGCCGACCACCAGCACCACACTGGGCTTGTTCGCCCAGTTGAGCGCGGGCGGCGCGTCGAGGCGGGCGCGGAGTTCGGCCCGCAGGGTCGATGAAAGCTCATCGGCGCGGGTCAGGCCCTCGCTCCGCACGGTGCGTTTCAGGGAATCCAGCACGGAGGTGGCGGTATCCACCCCCAGGTCCGCCTGGATCAGGAGCGTTTCCAGGTCATCCCAGGTCTCGGCGGTAATTTCGGTCGCGCCAAGCAGGGAGGCAATCCGCCCAAAAGCCGTCTTACTGGTCTTGGAAAGTCCACTACGCCAACGATTGAAGAGTTCAGCCATGAGCCGCCATTATATCAGGGAAGATTTGAATTTGTGATATACTCCGTGACTTGGCAACACGAACCCAACGCATATTTGCCAAGAAAGGGAATATAATAACCCCATGTCTGGAGAACCCATTCACGTCACGGACGCCGCCTTCGAAAAGACCGTATTACAGTCCGCGCTGCCTGTCATTGTAGACTTTTGGGCGCCGTGGTGCGGACCATGTAAAATGATCGGACCGATCCTGGACAAGATCGCCAAAGAGTATGATGGGAAAGTCGTCGTTGCGAAAGTCAACACCGACGAAAACCCCGAGTGGATGATGAAATACGGCATCCAGGGCATCCCCACCATGCTGTTTGTCGCCAACGGGAAGATCGTTCACCGCCAGGTGGGCGCGCTGCCCGAACGGATGCTGCGTGACATCGTAACGCAGTTCATGGAAGTCGCCTCGCAAAACTGATGCACCTGGAAGGAGTTGGGTTATGAAAAAGTTGCTCCCGTTCGTTTTAGGCCTGTCCCTCACCTTGAGCGCGTGCATGCCAGCCTTCTTTACGCAGACGAGCAACCCGACTCCGACCACCGCCCCAAGCCTGATGGCCCCCGTGGGGGCCCCCGCCTCTGCCACCCCTGAGATCCTGCCGACCGCCACGCAGGCCCCCACCAAAACAGCAACAGCCGTCGCAACCAGCACCAACAGCCCCCTGCCGCCCACGGAAACCGCCAGCTCCACCCTGACGAACACGCCTGCGAGCGGCACCCCGGGCCAGGGCACCCCCACCCTGACGTTCACGCCCGTGACCTTCACGGCGACGCTGGGCTTCCAGTCCTTCGGCACCCTGCCGCCGCTGGTCCCCTCGGGCAAACTCCTGTTGATGAACAAATCGCACGCCCAGGCCTACATCTCCATCCAATGCGTCAACAAGGAAGGCTCGGTCAGTATCATAGAGTTCCCGGTCGGCAAGTGGACCGAGACCAAAGCCCCGGCTGGAAAATGTGACTACGTGGCCTGGATTGGCGGACGCCAGTTCACAGGCTCGTTCTCACTCGATACCGGTGGTCAACGCACGATCACATTGTATAAGAATCGCATCAAGATCAAGTAAAAAATGGAGAATAAACGAAAGATGAAAAAGCTGATTGCCATTACCATGCTGATGGCCGTGTTGCTATCCGCATGCGGCGCGCAAACTCCCACCACGCCGACCCCGGACGTGCTGGCAACGGCCAACGCAGCCGCCGCAACCATGATCGCCCAAACCCAGGCGGCCATTCCCACTGCCACACCCATCCCGCCGACGAATACGGCGCTGCCTTCGCCCACGCTGGCCCCCACGCTTCCGCCCCCGCCCACCTCGTCCGTCCCCACCCTGGCGCCGACCACGGCCCCGAATGCGAACGGCGATCCGTGCAATGCCCCGCTGGCCCCCAGCCCCGACGGCAGGATGACGACCATCAAGATCGACAACCAATCCAGCGGACCGGCCAACGTGTCCCTGTACCTGTCGAAGACCCCCTTCGGCGAGTGCGGATACCGCAGTTTCTCGCTGTCGAAGAACGGCTCGACCATTGTCGAGATGCCTCAGGGCTGCTACTCGGTATACGCCTGGGTTAACAACCCCAAGAAGCCCTCCACGGCTTCGGGCGGCGGCTGCATCAACAACTCCGACAAGTGGACCTTCGTCATTCGCGACGACATTGTCAAGCTCAGCCCGCCCTAAACCAGATCTGCCTACTGTAAAGGCCGCGAGGAAATTCCTCGCGGCCTTTTTTTGTTTCGAAGCCTCCGCACGGGCGGATGCTATTCCGAGATTCGCTCGATCTTCGCGCCCAGGCCGCGCAATTTTTCATCCACGCGCTCGTAGCCGCGCTCGATCTGTCCCACGTTGCGAATGGTGGAGGTGCCTTTGGCCGCCAGCGCAGCCAGCAGGAGCGCCATGCCTGCGCGAATGTCGGGGCTTTCCAGTTTCTCGGCGTATAACTGGGTCGGCCCCTGCACGAGGCAGCGGTAGGGATCGCACAGGATGATGCGCGCGCCCATGCCCACCAGCTTGTCGGTGAAGTACATGCGCCCCGAAAACATCCAATCGTGGAAGAGCACCGAGCCGCTCATCTGCGTGGCGACCGTGATGGCAATGCTGGTCAGGTCGGTCGGGAAGGCGGGCCAGATGTTGGTCTTGACCTCGGGCACGGCGCCATCCAGGTCCGAGAGGATGGGATGGTTCTCCCCGCCGTGGACGAGCAGATCGTCGCCTTCCACGGTCCAGGCCACGCCCAGGCGGTGAAAGACCTGCGAGATCATGCGCAGGTAAGGGACACCCGCCAAGCGCACACGCACCTCTCCATGCGTGACCGCCGCAGCACCCACGTAGCTCATCACTTCCAGGTAATCGGGGCCGATGGTGTATTCCCCGCCGTGCAATTTCGGCACGCCGCGGATGGTCAGGGTGTTCGAACCGATATTCTCGATCTGCGCGCCCAGGCCGTTCAGGAAATTGCACAGTTCCTGGACGTGCGGCTCGGAGGCGGCATTATGCAGTGTGGTGGTTCCGCGGGCGGTGACGGCTGCCATGATGGCGTTCTCGGTGGCCGTCACGCTGGCTTCATCCAGCAGGACATCCGCGCCCACCAGTTCATGCGCGCTGAACTCGATGACGCGGTCATAGGTCACGCGGGCGCCCAGAGCGCGCAGGGCCAGGATGTGGGTATCCAGGCGGCGGCGTCCGATCACATCCCCGCCGGGCGGAGGCAGGCGCATACCCTCCGCGCGGGCCAACATCGGCCCGGCCAGCAGGATCGAGGCGCGGATGCGGCGGCACAGGTCCGGGTCCAGGTTGGAGGTGGAGATGTCGCGCGAGGTGATGCGCCAGGTGTTGCGGTCCAAATCCTCGACCGTCGCGCCCAGACTTTCGATCAAGCGCCGCATGTCGATCACGTCGCGGATCTGCGGCACGTTGCGCAGGGTCACGGGTTCATCGCTCAAAAGACAGGCCGCCACCAGGGGCAGCGCCGCATTTTTGTTGCCGGAGGGAGTGATCTCGCCTTGCAGTGGAACCCCGCCTTCGATCAGGAATTTTTCCATGTGGGACCTCGTTGAATTTGGATGACACGCTGACGCGGCAGTTGGGCCTTCGTCCAGTCCTATTTTACATTGCAATTGGCCTATGTGTGCAGGAGGGGAAAAATGCCTCGGGTATAATATCTGCATGATCAATCTTGTCATCATTCCCCTGGGTCTTCTGGCAGGCTGGCTGGTCAATTATCTGTCAGACGTCCTGCCCGCCACACGGCGGTTCAGCCAGCCGATTTGCCCGCAATGCGGCGCGGTCACACCCCTTGCGGACTTTCTGATCCTGCGCCCCTGCCGTTCCTGCGGCAGGACGCCAAGCTGGCGCACCTATATCACGCAGGCCGTCCTGTTCCTGGGGACGACCTATATCTGGCTCGTCCCGCCCAAGAGCCTGAACTTCTGGCTGGCCTATATTTTGCTGATCTACCTGGGCGTGGTCTTCGTGATCGATTTCGAGCATCGCGTCATCCTGCACGGCGTGAGCCTGACGGGCACAGCGCTGGGACTGGTGATCGGCGCGAGCATTCACGGCCTGTCCGTGGCGTTGATCGGCGGCGCGGCGGGCTTTGGGATCATGCTGCTGGCATATTTCCTGGGAGAGTGGTTCGTGCGCGCGCGGAAGATCGACGATGTGGCCCTGGGCTTTGGGGACGTCAACCTCTCGGGCGTGATCGGGTTGATGCTGGGCTGGCCGCTGATCCTGTTTGGACTGCTGGTGGCCATCCTGCTGGGCGGGTTGTTCAGCGCAGCCTACGTCGGCTTGATGCTGGCGCGCAAGAAATACCAGGCATTCTCGGCCATCCCCTACGCACCCTTCCTCATCCTGAGTGTGATCTACGTGTTTTACTTTTAGCCTGCATTCCCCTCGTTGAAAAAAACCGACCTCGTGTGAGGTCGGTTTTTCTATTCCAAAGCGGTTCCCATGCGATACCCAAATCCGCGGACGGTCAGGATGCGGGAGGGGTTGGCGGGGTCGAGTTCGATCTTTTTCCTGAGCATCAAAATGTAGCGGCGCACCAGGGCGGTATCGTCCTGGCGGTAGGCGCCCCAGACCTCCTGGACCAGCTCGGCTTCGGTGGCCACCTTTCCGCTGCGGCGGACGAGCGCCTCCAGCAGGCGAAACTCCGTGGGGGTCAATTCCAACAGATGGCCTTCGAGGGTGGCCTGATAGCGCTCCCGATCCAGCACGATGTCTCCATAGACGATGTGACTGGCATCCTTGTTTTCCGAAATGCTGACACGCGCCAGCACGGCCTGGATGCGCGCCACAAGCTCGGCAAAACTGAACGGCTTGGTGACGTAATCGTCCACGCCCAGGCGGAACCCGCGCAACTTGTCCGATTCGGTGGCTTTGGCGGTCAGCATGATGATCGGCACGCGGCTCATCTCGCGCAGGCGGGCGCAAATCTCCCAGCCGTCCATGCCCGGCAGCATCACGTCCAACAGCACCAGGTCGGGGTGGGATTCGTAGGCCAGGCGCAAGCCTGTTTCACCGTTGGCTGCCACAGATACTTCAAAGTTTTCGCCGCGCAGGAATTCCCCGAGCAGGTTGAGGAGGGTACGGTCATCATCGATCAACAGGAGTTTGGCAGTCATTGGGCAACCTTCAAATAAAAGTAAAAACAGGCCCCGCCCTGCGCGGGAGTCTCGTAGGAGAGATCGCTCTGCATGGCTTCCAACATGCGGCGTGAAAGGTATAACCCCAGGCCGTATCCATACACGGATTGCGAGTCGCGGGCATCCAACCGTTGGAATCTCTGGTAAAGCAGGTGGCGCTTGTCCGCGGGAATGCCCGGGCCTTGATCCAGCACCTCGACGCGCACCCTGTGATCCTCCAGCGCGGCCTGAATTATAACAGGGCCCCGGGGGGCGTATTTCAGGGCATTATCCAGCAGGTGATGGAGGACACTGTAGAGGGCGGCCTCATCCGTGAATACCAGCGGCAGGTCGGAGGAAATGCGGTTGACGATGCGCTCCAGGCCCGCGCCGAAGCGCTTGCGCAGCACCTCCTCCACCGCCACCGCAAGGGACAGGGGCACCTGGCGCAGCTCGAAGCGCCCCGCATCCAGCGCGGAGAGGTTGAGGATGTTCTCGACGAAACGCGTCAGGCGGTGAATCTCGTGCTGCATCAACTGCATGGTTTCCTGGTCGGTCGGGGAGGCCTTGGCGCGGCTCAACATCAACTCCAGGCCGCCGCCCAGGTTGTTGAGGGGCGTGCGCAATTCGTGCGAAACCATCGAGACGAAGTCGGTCTTGAGGATGTCCAGTTCCTGCAACTGGCGATTCTGCTCCTCCAATTGGGTGTAGGCTTCGCGCAGGGTGTGGGTGCGTTCCTCCACGCGGGCTTCCAATTCCGCGTTGAAGCCCTCCAACTGGCGATGCACCGTCTGCAACTCCGCAAAGGCCTTGCGCAGGGCATCCTGCTGCTGCTTCTGTTCGCTTAGATCGTGCGCCACGCCGGCGATCAATTTCCGCCGCCCTTCGGCATGGATCGGACTGAGGTTCAACAGGTAGGGGGTCTGGGTTCCCGCCAGCGTGACCTCCTCCACAACCACCGTACGCGAGGCGCGCATCAACAATTCGGGCGACAAGGCAGGTGAGGCAAAAAAGGCATACAGTTCCTTATCCCAGCGATCCTCCTCCGCTGTTTCCTGGTCGAGGCGGGCAAAGGCAGGATTGCCCAACAGGATGCGTCCGCGTTCGTCGCAGATGAAGGCCGGCTCGGCCAGGCTGCTGAACAATTGCCAGTAGCGCTGAAGTTCCACCTCCCCGGCGCGGATGCCGAGGCGCACGATCAGGATGGCCACGAACAACAGGCTCATCACCAGGCCAAACATGGAGAGTTCCCCGCGCAGGCGCCAATCCGTCAGAACGTACCAGGCCAGCGCCAGCACCAGCGTCACAGGCAGGATGTTCTGAATCTGCGTGCTCAAGTCGATCCGCGCGGAACGGACGCGCAAGCCCGCATCCCCGCCCTGCTGCCGTTCACGGATCACCTCGTTGCCGATCAGCAGGTAGGCCAGAATCCATCCCAGGCTGAGGAAGGTCCCGGCCGGGTCGCTTTGATACAGGTTGAGAATGCTGTTGGCGTAATCGGACAGGGTCAGGGCAACCAGGCTGCCTCCCAGAACGTAGGCGCTGGCGCGGGCAATTCCACCGGCAAGCGCCAGGTTGACCACCATGGTGAGCAGCACCATATCCGCGATGGGATAGAGTGTGGACACGAATTGGGAGGGTCCCAGGGGGAAGGCGCGGCCCAGCATCAGCCAGCCCAGCGTGGCCGCCACCCCCGAGTTGACGATCATGTCGAGAAAAAAGCGGAAACGGGCCGGGGCGTGGCGAAAACCCGCAGGCAGCTTGAACAAACCCAGGGCGGCAAACGGATAGGCCAGCAGGCCGAACAGGTCCGCCAGGGAGAACGCGGCGGGGATCTCCTGCGTCAACCCGAGGAAGATCCAGGCCAGGTGGCGCAGTGCCCAGCCCGAGAGTGCCAATCCCAGGTAGAACCAGGCCTCGCGCCGCTCCCTCGGCAGGGACGAAAAGGAGAACAACACCTGCAGGGCCGCAGCCACGGCAGGCGCGGCCACGATCACCCGCCCCAACAGGAAGCGGCCGGGATAATCGGCCGGGACCAGCAACACCCACAGCAGGACCAGCACAAAATAGGCCGCGGCTTCGAGCAGGGCAAAACGCTGGCGAATCTGCCAGGCGTTCAAGCGTTCGAGGAGAATACGCACGGGAACTCGCTGGAATGACTTCATGGAGGGTTGAATGCACAGGAGGCCGCGTTTTCACGCGCGGCCTCCTGTTGATCGAACGAGATCGTTCCTTCCGCCGTCGCCGCTAGCAGCCGTCTGTGCAGGGATCGGTCGGGCTGAGCGTGGGCGTCTTGGTGTTGGTGACGATGGGCGTCGGCGAGCGGGTCGGCGTGGGCGATGGAGTGCGCGTCGGCGAGCTGGTCGGCGTCCTGGATAGGGTGGGGGTACGCGTCATCGTGGCGGACGCCGTGGGGGTCGGGGTGCGCGAGAGCGTGGGAGTATAGGTTTTGGTGGATGTGCCGGTATTCGTAGCCGTGCCAGTCTTCGTCGACGTGAAGGTGATGGTCGGCGTAAAGGTATTGGTGGGCGTATTGGTAATGGTCGGCGACATGGTCGGCGTAAAGGTATTGGTGGATGTGCGCGTGATGGTGGCCGTACGCGTGATGGTCGGGGTGCGCGTAATGGTGGGCGACAAGGTGGCCGTGGGCGACAAGGTGGCCGTGGGCGACAGGGTGGCCGTGGGGGTATAGGTGATGGTCGGCGAAAGGGTCGGGGTGGGAGTGTTCTCTGAATCGATATTCACCGGGCAGCCATTCGTCAGCATGACCGACAGGCCAAAGGAATTGGCGGGCACGATGCCCGGCCAGTTGCTGTCTGTAAGCAAGAAATCGAAGTCGAAGTTCCTGGATGAGTTGGCAGGGAGCAGGATGTTGCTGCCCGGCGAGCCGCCCAGAGTCCAGGTGGTGGAGGAGTCGGGATCATTGGTGTCCACGATGGTACTGCCATTGAACTGCCATCGGTCCAGGCTCTGGCCAGGGTTGGCGGCGTCGTAGGCGGTCCAGATGAAATTGATACTCTGGAGATAGGTGGGCTGCGAGGAGTTGTTGCGGATCGAAATCCTGGCGCGCGGTTTGGTGCCGCTGATATTGACCGTCCTCTGCGAGAATGCCGAATTGAAATAGAACTTGGAGCAATCCGGCGTGGGCGTGGACGTGAAGGTGCGGGTGGATGTGGGCGTCGATGTAAACGTCGGCGTGTTCGACGGGGTGGATGTGGGTGTCGGCGTGTAGGTGCTGGTCGACGTCGGCGTATTGGAGGCGGTGGGCGTGGCCGAAGGAATGGGCGTCCGGCTCGGGGTATGGGAGGGCAGGCTCAGGTTGGGCGGAACGTCGATGGCGCGCGCCACGCGGAAGCGTTCCACCACGCCTTCGCGGTAGGAGGCCAGGTGCGTCCAGGGCCAGACCGCGTGGAAGAAGGGGGTGATGTAGGGGTGGTTGAAGTCCACCATGACCACCACGCGTCCGCCCGGTTGACCGGCGTCCTCCCTGGGAAGGCAGTCGGCATAGTTGCCCGGGGTGCCCATGTGCGGAACGACGGTCAGGTTGTCTGCGTCGCCGTCCAAATCGCGGTCGGCGGCGGAACAAACGGTCACATCGAAGAAACCGACCACGGTGTTATCGCCGCCGGTGCCCAGAATGGGATCGGGCGAGACGGCCCAATCCGTAAACAGGCCGATCGTCCAGTTGGTGGCGTGGCGCTTGATCGAAAGGAGGCGGGCGGCATCCTCTTCGTCATCGCTGCTGCATGGCAGCAGGTCCACGTCCGCGCCATCCGCGCAGTCAGTGGGTTCATATTCGCCGGTCACGGCAAAGCGAATGGTCTGGCGGGCAACGTTTTCCACGGTCAGCCAGGCCTGGAAGAGCAGGGCAAAATCCACAATCGCAAAGATGACCATCAGGAGAATGGGCAGTGCCAGGGCAAACTCGAGCAGGGCCTGTGAGGGGCTGCGCTGTTTCGTCCAGGGGTAGGAGGTGCGTTTTCTGGAAAATAATTTTTGCATATCAGCCTCGCAGGTCAACGGGTAAGCCGGGTGGCAATATTATCGGCAATCTCGGCGAAGATCTCGCGCAATTGATTGCCGGAGGGGGCAAAGAAGTACAGGCCGCCGCCCACGCCGGCAGCATATTCCATCAGTTCCTGGCCGTCATCGGGGTCACCCACAGAGGCACTGTCCACCAGGCCGCCCAGACCGATCGAGAAGGTCAGGATGTTATTCAGGCTCAGCCAATCGGCCATGTCGCGGGCGTAATCGTCCGCATCGTAATTGGTGCCGTCGTCGGAGACACCTGCATAGTCCCAATCCTCGTCGCCGGCGTCGACGCCCATGCACATGGCGTGATTGTCCAACTCGATGCCGGGCACGTCGTAGCAGTGGCGCGTATTGACATAAGTGGGAACTCCACCCACCATATGTTCCTCATTATCGCGGCAATAAGGCTGATCGTTGATCTGCGGGCAAAATCCGTCTGGCAGGTAGCCTGGTGTGGATGGATTCCGGAGGTCAGTGGAGGCATTGGCCGCACCGTCGGTCAACAGAATAACCACCCACAGGGATTCCTCGCGGAAACTTTCGGCAAACTCGTTGCCGGCCGCCGCCAACCCACCGCCAATATTGGTGGAGGTGCAGGAAGCATAGTTATTATGCACGATGCCGGAGGGACATTCGAAGTAAAGGTAGGAACCATTGTCCGTATTGTACTTTCGGCACGGGCCACGCGGAGGATTGGTGTAATCCGGGTAACCTTCCCAGTCTTCACAGCTATCCCCATCCATACCAGAGGTAATGGCCGAAGGCGCACCGTCATCCCCGGCCTGGAACACCCACAGGTGGCGGATGATGTGCAGGATCTGCCCCTCGTCCGTGGTGAGGCCCAGGCTGAGGCCGTCGCCGGCATTGCTGCAGGTGCTGCAATGAATGTTGCGGTCGAAGGTCACAACGCCCACGCGGTCATACCCGATCTCCGGGCCGGTGCCGTCGCTATCCAGGAAAAGGTTGTCCACGAAGGCGGCCGCCGCCACCTTCACATCCTCGAAGGGGTCGCATTCGCCCGGGAACATACCGGTCGGGTCGGCGGCATTGCACTGCGAGGGGTCGCGCATGGGGTTGCCCTTGGAGGAATTGAAGGTCATCGATTCCGAGCGGTCAATGGCGATCACCACGTCCACGGAAGCGGCCTCGGAAACGGCCTCGGCCTGGAGCGGAATCTCGGTGATGCCAATGACCGGCAGGAAGGCAAGCTGCACCCGCATGGAGGCCACCACGTGCACGAACTTGCGATGTTCGTTGTCCGTGATATTCCCGTCGCCGTTGGTGTCGCACAGCATCAGGTCTTCCGCGCAGGTTTCCACCAGCGCATCGGGGTCGTTGATCCCGTTCAGGACCAGGAATTCGATGGCGGCAGTCTCTAGGTCACTAATGGTGTATCCTTCGCGGTATTGCAGGGAGGCCGCCAGCGCAGCCGCATCAACCGAGCGGCGCAACTGGCCGTAGCTGATATACACAAGACCCAAATCCACCACCAGGCCAATGAAGGCCACCAGGCCGACAATGGCAAAGACCACAATGATCAGGATCTGTCCCTTTTCATTGCGGCGGGTTGGTTTGGGGGAAATTTCAGGAGTAAGGGCAGTCATTTCCATGACCTCTTTCTAGGGCATCGGGGTCGGGGTCGGTTCCGCGGCGGAAAGCGGCATGATCGCATACGTGTACAATGGGATCGGGTTGGGGATGACATTCGAGAAGATCGGCAAATTCAGGGTCTGCCAATAGTTATAGTAGATCTCGATCAGGAGAACGCCCGTGGCCGGAGCGCTGGCATCCAGCCTGGCTTCGATGTCGGCCGATGGAAATTGTGTGGAGTGATTCCCAAAGCGGCTCCAGCCATCCTCGTCCGGGAAGCGCACCACGTTTCCGTTCGTGACACTAAAGAAGGAAATCACCAGGTCGTCTTCGTTGGGATCCAACTCGATGGGCAGGAGGAAGTTGTCTGCCAGGGCCACGATGTCGGTGAAGAATTGCCCGTCCAAAGTGCCGTCGTCGTAGAATGGATCGCCCAGGCTGGCCTGGCGGGTGGTCTCGCGCCCGGCATCCAGCACATCGAGATATTGGTTCAACAGGAATCCATACTCGACGATGGCAATCACGATGAACAGAAGCAACGCCAATACAATCGCCAACTCCACCAGGCTTTGCCCGCGGGAGGAATGACGCTGTTTTCGAAAGGTTGCGAGTTTTTTCAATAGTCTTGCCATGGATGCACCTCTGCCGTTTCAATCATATCAAAGCGAATATGTACAGTCAACTGGGCTGGAGTCATTGTCAGGAGAACGTAACGTTTTTTTCACCGAAACAGGACAAAACAGGGCTGATTCAGGACAAAATTTGGACTCTCGCTCGTTTTATCGGGTATAATCCCGCTTCGCAACCCGACCCACTCTTTCGAAAGGAGGCGCAAGCCACAAACAAACCGGGAAAGACAGCGCATGGACTTTGGCGCGTTGCGGAGTCCAGAAGTTCTGCTTCTGGATGGCACCGCAGCCAAAGTTGACGAGGAACAGGGTTCTTCACTTCGCGGTGAAGTTAATTTACCCTCACCCCGACCCTTGCGGAGCACCCCTGTGGGGCTCCCGAGGGGAGAGGGGAAAAGGTAAAGAAAATCGAAAGATCAGCGGAAGCCCTGCGGGGATGCCATTCCCCGAAATACTTTCCCTCCAGTAACAAATTCTTGCGACCAATGCCGCGCGGGTGACCGGGCGGACAACGTCCCTGGAATGGCAAAGAATGTCATTGCGCACACTGACAAGCAATCTTGCATTGCCTTGTTTTGTTGTGCCGCAACTACACCTAACTCAACAATCTGGAGGTACTCTCTATGTGTGGAATCGTCGGATACATCGGCCCGCGGGATGCGACACCGGTCATTCTCAACGGTCTGAAACGGCTGGAATATCGCGGCTACGACTCGGCTGGCGTCGCTGTCATCAACGGCGACCAGATCGAGGTCCGCAGGGATGCGGGCAAACTCTCGCAGCTGGTGGATTTGGTCGCCAAGTCACCGGTCAGCGGCGCGCCGGGCATCGGTCACACGCGCTGGGCCACGCACGGGGCGCCCTCGGCGCGCAACGCCCATCCGCATTTGGGCAGCACGGGGCGCATGGTCGTCGTCCATAACGGTATCGTTGAAAACTTCCTGGAACTCAAGGACGAGTTGGGTGCCGAGGGCGTGACCTTCCAATCGGACACGGACACCGAAACCATCGTCCACCTGGCCGAACATCACTATGCGGCCAGCGTCGGGCTGGTGGAAGCCGCCCGCCGCACCTTCAAGCAGATCGAGGGCGCGAACGTGGTGGTGCTGCTTTCGGCCGATGAACCCGACAAGATCGTTACGGCGCGCATCGGCAACGCGGGCGGCGTGGTGATCGGTTTGGGCGACGGGGAAAACTTCATCGCCTCGGACATCCCCGCCATTCTGGAACATACCCGCCGCGTCATCTTTTTGGAATCGCGCCAGATGGCGATCGTCACCCGCGACGGGGTGCGCGTCGAAACCCTGGACGGACAGCTGGTCCAGCCCGAGGTGCATGTCATCGCCTGGGACGCGGTGTCCGCTGAAAAGGGCGAGTATCGTCACTTCATGCAGAAGGAAATTCACGAGCAGGTGCGCGCGCTGACCGACACCCTGGCCGGGCGCGTGGACTTCAAGGAAGGCCGCATCCGCCTGCCCGAGCTGAACCTGACGCCCGAACTGGCAAAGCGCATCCAGCGCATCTACATCACCGCCTGCGGCACGGCGGCATACGCGGGCATGGTCGGCAAGACCCTGATCGAGAAGATCGCCCGCGTCCCCGTGGAAGTGGTCATCGGCTCAGAGTTCCGCTACAGCGACCCGATCATCGACGCCAACACCGTGGTGCTGGCCATCTCGCAATCGGGCGAGACCGCCGACACCCTGGCCGCCATGGAAGAGGGCCGCCGCAAGGGCGCCATCGTGTGGAGCAACGTCAACGCCATCGGCTCGCAGGCCATGCGCATCGCGGACGGATTCATCTCGATGCAGACAGGCCCCGAGATCGGCGTGGCCTCGACCAAGGCCTTCACCGCCCCGCTGGTCGACCAGTACATGCTGGCCATCCTGCTGGCCGACCTGCGCGGCGTGATCGACGACGCCACGCGCCGCGCATTGGTGGCCGACCTGCGCCTGGTCCCGGACCTGGCGGGCCGCACCCTGAACAACGACGCCGAAGTGGAAAAGGTGGCGCACGCGCTCAAGGACATCGTCGGCTGTCTGTACCTTGGACGCGGCATCAACATGCCCATCGCCTACGAGGGCGCGCTGAAGTTAAAGGAAATCTCCTACATCCACGCGGAAGGTTATCCCGCGGGCGAGATGAAGCACGGCCCCATCGCCCTGATCGACGAGAACATGCCCGTGCTGTGCATCGCGCCCAAAGACCCCTGGCATGAGAAGATGATCTCGCAGATCCAGCAGGCCAAGGCGCGCGGAGGGATGGTCATCGCCGTGGCAACCGAAGGCGACGAACTGATCGCCTCGATGGCCGACCACGTCCTGTGGGTACCCGAAGCGCCGTGGATGCTCTCGCCCATCATCACGGTCATCCCGCTGCAATTGCTGGCCTATCACATCGCCGCCCTCCGCGGCCTGGACGTGGACCAGCCGAGGAACCTGGCGAAGAGTGTGACGGTGGAGTGAGAAGAACGGTAATTGGTAAGTGGGGATTGGTAATTGGGTAGCAAAAGACAGGTACACATGGGTGAGGTGTGTGCCTGTCTTTTTTTATGGGCAGGTTACGGTAAGATTGGAACATTCTTCCCTCAGGATGGAACTTAATGGCGGCGGGCAGCGTTTTGATTTGTGCCAGACCCTAAAGGTCTCGTTTTACAAAACACGATAGATTTCTGAACGGAAGCAATCAAACCAACGGCATTTCCATTTATGACCCAGACCTTTAGGGTCTCTTATCCCAGGAGGTAAACATGAAAACCAGCAGCATCCTCATTCTGCTCGCCCTAGCCTTGACCGCCTGCGCGCCCACACAAATCTTCGATTCATTGCCTACGGCAACAGCCACCATTGTTCTGCCAACGCAGACTCCTTTGCCATTATCACTTTCAAATTCTGGAAGCCTGCTTGTTTTTCGGCGGTTTTCTGACCCACAGCAAGGGATTTTTGAGGTACTTGCCTTTGTAGATGGAAATCCAGATCAACAAATATCGCTGGGACATTACCGAGGCGTGCCAGCCATTTCGAGGGATGGAAATTACCTTGCAGTTAGCTGCCTGGATGATTCTAATAAACTTTGCATTGTAGATATACAAGAAACCAAAAATAAAACAGCTGACCAGGCATCCTCTTTAAACTTGCCAATTTTGAAAACAGTGGAGTTACCAGAATCTTGTACAGAGATGCTATCTCTTCAAGGCGATCATGGTTGGGGATGGCCTATCTTTACAGGCGTAGATTCGATCAGTTGGTCTTATGATGATACAAAATTGGCGGTTGTGTGCAAAAAGATTTTCAATGGGCAGGAAGGCAAAACGTGTATTTTGCCGCTCGATGAATCAGAAGAATCAGTGTGTTGGGAACTTCCGACATCGATAATTAATGTGACCAGAGCAGAGTGGTCCCCAGTGGAAGATCTGTTGATTATTTCAGAGGGGCTAGGTTATGGTGTGAAAATCTACCTGATTGACCCCTCTGGGCAAAACCCGCGTTATCTGACGGAAGGCTGGGGGGCAAGTTGGTCGCCAGACGGAAAACAAATTGCTTTCATCCAATGGGCTGGAGATTATTTCACGATTGAAAATGATGGACATGTTTTCTTCGATCCAGAATTAAAGACAATGTATACAGGGGTGGCCACCATAAATATAGACGGATCGAACTTACGTTGGTTGTATAAACCTGGAGAGGATTCAGATGCTGCGACCATAGTCTTTTTTAACTGTGCTGATTCATGGGCAGATTGCAATACCACCTGGTCGCCAGACGGTAAATACATTGCTTTTAACGGTGTCATCGGCGGTGCTTACAATTACAATATTTTCAAAATCAGTTTGGACACGGGTGAAATTATTCGCCTGACCTTTCCAACCAATGACCAGAAATACTCTCGCTCAAATTCCGCCCCCAACTGGGGAAAATAGAAGCCTGCGTAAGTCCGCATCCGTTGTTGCCGGAAAACATAGGCTGAAACAAACTGCGTACTCTCCCATTGTAACAACCACAAAATGCGCTCGTCTACAATCGCATTAAAAAAAGATCCTGAATTTCTCCAGGATCTCGTGAAAGCTTATACCCTTTCCCTCTTCCCCGATTCCGAAATACGGGATACTCCGTCAACCCTTCTGACAGAATTATCAAATCCTCAACTTGTGACCCATTCTCTTATGGGCTGATCACAATCGGCGTCGGGGTGCGAGTGTGGGTCGCAGTGGCGGTCGGCGTGGGCGGCGGATTGAAAACCTTTAGGTTCGTCAGGTCGGTGCCTGCGTCGAGTTGCAGCACGTCAGCTTGCAGCCAGCAGGGATCGTGGTAGATCGGGTTGTCGATGATCCACCACGCGCCGATGCTGCCGCGTCCCAGCAATTGCACGCGCGCGTCTTTTTTGACCGAACTGACCACCTCGTAGATGGGACCGGGGCCCTCCCAGCACAGGGCATCCTTCAACACTAGCGGATTTTGCGCGGTGGGGAGCGGGAGGGGTGTGCCCGTCTCGGTGGGCGGAAGCGGGCTGGGCGTTTCGGTGGCCGTGGCGGGGACGGGAGGAATCGGCGCGAGGGCGCTGGCCGTCCCAATGGCCGAGAGGGTCGCCGCCACCGAAGTTTGCGCGATCAACTCGGGGGAAAGCGGCGGCTCCTGCGCCTCATCCGTCGCCGCGACGGGCAGGTTGCAGGCAGACAGCCCCACGAACAGGGCCAGGACAAATCCAAAGCGAATCAAACGGGTGAACATGCGGCCTCCTTTTTCAGGCATTGTACCCGAACTATCCAACCAGGAAACCACACATGGGTCCCAGTTTCACGCGCTGCTCCACATGCGCATTGAGCAGGCCCTCGAGCAGGGCCGAATCCATCTGGCACAACTCGGGATGCCTGCCGATAATGGCCGCATAGGGACACTGCCCCAGGATGACGCGCGGCCCCTCGGCACCCGCCTCCCAGCGCGCCTGGTAGTGGAGCTGGTTCAAGCGCTCGACCGTGGAGGCCAGCCGCCGCATCAGCGGGACAGATTCGGCCCCCGCCGCCCCGCCCATCCGCCCCGCCAGCGACGCCAGGGCCTGCTCCCGTTTCGACGGCGGCAGCCCGCCCAGCCATTCCTCCAGCGCGGCCTCCAGCAGGCCAGGCAGGTTATCCCCCGCCAGCGCCCCGGCCAGGCCGTACACCTTGACCGGCCGACCGCGTCCCTCGACGCGCTGGCTGACGACCGTCACGCGTCCGTCCGAGGCCAGGATGCCCAGGTGATGACGCGCATCCGCCGCGGTCACACGCAGGGCGCGCGCGATCTCCTGCGCCGAAGCCAGGCGGTTTTTCTTGAGGTGGGCCAGGATCTTTTGACGGGCGGTTGTCACAGGCATGGCATGATTATACTCACGAATTTATTTTCGAAAATATATATTTTCATAATTCGCCGCCCATTCCCACTGCCCATGCTATAATCGCTACTCGTGAAATAAAGTACCTTACATCTTTCGCGCTGAGCGGAGAGCGGGTGCCCTTTCCCGCTCGCAGTCGAAGCGCAAGCACGTAACAGCGTTTTGTAATTGGGTAATGGCATCCAGTCGTGATGTGGTGCGGAATGGCATTCCGCATACTCATTGGAAAAAATCCAAGCATCGCAAGGTTGCTAATTGCCCTTCGACTGCGCTCGGCTATCGCCTCGCTCCGCTCAGGGCGAAGCACCAATTACCAATTACCAACATGACCCTCACCTGGGAATCCACATACGCCATCGCTTTAGAGTTACGTCGTCAACATCCGGACGTGGACCTGGAAGGAATTTCCCTCCGTCAAATCTACGAATGGACGCTCCAACTTCAGGAATTCGAGGATGACCCATCGCTGTGCAATGACGGCATCCTGCACGCAATCTTTCAAGACTGGTTCGAGGAGACAATTCATGGAAAATGAAAAGCTCACCTCGCCGGGATACGAAATCCCCGGCGAACTCAAGAACGTGGTGGAAATCACCACGCTCGACCGCATCTACAACTGGGGACGCCGCTCCTCGGTCTGGCCGCTCATGTTCGGCCTGGCCTGCTGCGCCATCGAAATGATCGCCGCGCAGGCCGCCCGCTACGACATGGCGCGCTTCGGCATGGAAGTCATGCGCCCCACCCCGCGCCAGGCCGACATGATGCTGGTCTCGGGCACCGTCACCAAGAAGATGGTCCCACTGATCGTGCGCCTGTACAACCAGATGCCCGAACCCAAGTACGTGGTCGCCATGGGCGCCTGCGCCTCGGGCGGCGGTCCCTTCAAGGAAGGCTACAACGTGGTGGCCGGCATCGACAAATTCCTGCCCGTGGACGTCTACATCCCGGGCTGCCCGCCCACCCCGCAGGCCCTGATCGCGGGCATGATCAAACTCCAGGAAAAGATCGACAAGCAATCGCTCAGCAAGGTGCGCTGGTACGATAAGAAGAAGGAAGACTCGGTCTACGTGCCCGTGCCCGTGCTCGGCCCCGACCTGATGGACCCGCGCCGCTTCGCCGAGATCAAGGCTGCCGCCGCCGCGAAGGAAGGATAGCAGACATGGCCACTCCCACCCCCACTGCCACCCTTGACCTGGCTGCCTGCTTCCCCGGCGCCGTCAGCGCCGACGCCCGCCCCGGCTACAAGGGCTGGATCATCGAAAAAGATAAACTCGTCGAAGTCGCCACGGCCATCCGCGACGAACTCGGCTACGACCACCTGACCGCCGTCACCGGCGTGGACTACCTGCCCGAAGGCAAAATGGAAGTCGTCTACAACGCCTTCAAGACCACGGGCGGCCCCGTGCTGACCTTCAAGGTGCAGGTGCCGCGCATCGACCCGGTCGAGGTGCCCTCGGTCACGTCGGTCTGGCCCGGCGCCGAATTCCAGGAGCGCGAAGCCTGGGATCTGATGGGCATCAAGTTCACGAATCACCCCGACCTGCGCCGCATCCTGATGTGGGAAGGCTTCGAAGGCCATCCCCTGCGCAAGGATTGGAAGGAAGCCTTCTACGAAGAGGACGCCAAGCCCTTCAAGAGCCGCTGGCCCGAGGGCAGGCACGTCATGGCCGAGGAGCGCAGCCCGTTCAAGGATAACATCACCTTCCCCAAGGATTTCGACCCCGAGAAGTGGGTGCCCGAAGGTGAAGAGGCCCTGTACGGCGCGCTGGCCAAATACCAAACCGAAGAGGACGGACTGAAGACCGACCACATCGTCATCAACATGGGCCCGCAGCACCCGTCCACCCACGGCGTGTTCCGCGTGGCGCTGACCGTCGACGGCGAGACCATCGTCAGCCTCAAGCCGGTCATGGGCTACCTGCACCGCAACCATGACAAGATCGGCGAGCGCAACACCTTCCTGCAAAACATGCCCTTCACCGACCGCCTCGACTACTTCAACTCGATGAGCAACAACTTCGGGTACGCCGTGGCTGTCGAAAAGTTGATGAACATCCAGGTGTCCGAACGGGCCGAGTACATCCGCGTCATCATGGCCGAACTCAGCCGTATCCAGAACCACCTGGTCTTCATCGGCATGCTGGGCAACGACCTGGGCATGATGTACACCCCCGCCCTGTACGCCTTCGAAGAACGCGAACTGGTCCTCGACATCTTCGAAGCCGCCTCCGGCTCGCGCATGATGTGCAACTACTTCCGCTTTGGCGGCGTGGTGCGCGACCTGCCCGAGGGTGTGCTCCAAAAGATCAACGACCTGGTCTTCGAGCGCCTGCCCGGCAAGGTGGATGAACTCGACCGCATGCTGACCGAGAACGAGGTCTTCATCTCGCGCATGAAGGGCGTCAAGGTCATCGACGCCGAGAACGCCATCCGTTACTCGATCACAGGCCCCGTCCTGCGCGCCGCCGGCGTGCCGTACGACATCCGCCGCGCCGACCCGTACTCGGTCTACGACCGCTTCGATTTCGACGTGGCCGTGCGCCAGAACGGCGACCTGATGGACAATTACCTGATCCGCCTCGACGAAGTGCGCCAGTCCCTGCGCATTTTGCAGCAGGCCGTCAAGCAGATCCCCGCAGGCCCGGTCATGCCCGGGAAACCGCAGTACCAGGTGCGGGTCCCGGCCGGGGAGTCGTACGGGCGCGTGGAATCCCCGAAGGGCGAGTTGGGCTACTACGTCGTATCCAACGGCAAGCCCAACCCGTGGCGCTACCACGTCCGCCCGCCGTCATTCGTCAATATCACGGCGCTCGAACAGATGTGCATCGGCGTCAAGATCGCCGACTTCATCGCCATCCTGGGCGTGATCGACATCGTGCTCGGTGAGTTGGACCGCTAAGGAGAACAGACATGTACGGAAAAGGCATCTTTAAAGGACTATCGGTCACGCTCAACCGCTTCTGGACCACCTACACCGAGGACATCCGCTGGCTGTTCAGCGGCAAAAAACGCTACTTCAATGAAGACGGCGTGAAAGCCCGCGCCGGCAAGGATACGAAGGGCATCTTCACGGTGCAGTATCCCGAAGAGAGACTCATCATCCCGGAAGAGTTCCGCTACGTGCCCTTCCTGGTCTACGATGAGGGCGCGGACGGCAGGAAGGAAGTGCGCTGCACCTCGTGCGGCATCTGCTCCAAGGTCTGCCCGCCGCAGTGCATCTGGATCGTGCGCACCAACGATCCGAACACGGGCCGCCCCGTGCCCCAGCCGGCCGAGTTCTACATCGACGCGGACATCTGCATGAACTGCGGTTTCTGCGCCGAATACTGCCCCTTCGACGCGATCAAGATGGACCACGATTTCGAGATCGCTTCTTACGACCGCAACGTGTTCAACCTGGACAAGCTGCTCAAGCCGGCTGCATATTACGAGTCGATCCGCCCGTTGAATGCGGCACGCGAGAACGAAGCCCGCAAAGCCAAGGAAGCCGCCAAGGCTGCCAAGGCCGAGGCTGCCTGATCTCACTGTCGTTGCGAGCTGCCGAAGGCAGCGAAGCAACCTCCTGTTACATGAAACCACGAGGTTGCTTCGGGCTTCGCCCTCGCAACGACATCATCACACAAATTGATTGGTAAAAATGACACAACCCACAAAAGAAGCAGTATTAGCCGCGCTCGGCAAGGTACAGGAACCCGAACTTCACAAGGACCTGGTCACCCTCAACATGATCCGCAACCTGGAGATCGAGGGCGGCAAGGTTTCGTTCACGGTCATGCTGACCACACCCGCCTGTCCGCTGCGCAACCAGATCGAAGCGGCGGCGCGTCAGGCCGTCCTGGCCGTGCCCGGCGTGGAAACGGCGGCCGTCAAACTCGACTCGGATGTGCCCAATGACGGGCGCATGCGCGGTCTGGTGGATATGCCCATCCGCAACGCCATCGCCATCGGCTCGGGCAAGGGCGGCGTGGGCAAGTCCACGGTCTCGGTCAACGTGGCGGTGGCGCTCGCCCAGAGCGGCGCGCGCGTCGGCCTGCTGGATGCGGACATCTACGGCCCCAACATCCCGACCATGCTCGGCGTCACCAAACTTCCCTCACCCAACGGCACCAAGCTGGTCCCGGCCGAGGCCTACGGCATCAAGATGATCTCGATGGGCCTGCTGGTCAAGCCCGGGCAGCCGCTGATCTGGCGCGGACCGATGCTCAACTCGGCCATCCGCCAGTTTCTCGGCGACGTGGAGTGGGGCGAGCTCGACTACCTGATCGTCGACCTGCCGCCTGGCACGGGTGACGCGGCGCTCTCGCTGGCGCAAGCCCTGCCTCTGAGCGGCGCGATCATCGTGACCCTGCCGCAGATGGTTTCCCTCGAAGACGCGGAGCGCGGCCTGAACATGTTCAAGACCCTCGAAGTGCCGATCCTGGGCGTGGTCGAGAACATGTCGTACCTCGAACTGCCCGACGGCTCGCGCATGGACATCTTCGGCACGGGCGGCGGGGAGAGGCTGGCCAATGCCACCGGCACACCCTTCCTGGGCGGCATCCCGATGGACCCGAACGTGCGCATCGGCAGCGACAGCGGACGTCCCATCGTGGTCACCAACCCCGACTCGCCCGTGGCGCAGGCCCTGCGCGGCATCGCCCAGAACGTGGCGGCCAAAGTCAGCGTGGCGGCGCTCAGCAAGGATAATGCCCTGCCGATCAATATCGTCGAGTAGGCAAATCGCAGCAACGCAAAGGCCCGACGGTTTTCCGCGCGGGCCTTTTTTTGTAACCCACCCTTGCGAAGGTGTTGACGCAAAGGCGTCTTTGTTTCAAACAGGAAGTACGAAATCAGCGAAGGTCTTCTCCTATTCCCAACCTTCGCAAGGGTATCCCCGCATCAGGCTATAATGGATCAAAATCCACACAGGCATCAAGGAAAATGGAACTCTACTTCATCCGGCACGGACAATCTGTCAACAACGCAGGCTGGGGCGACCCAAATTATCAGGAAAATCCCGACCCGCCCCTGACCGAGATTGGGCGGGAACAGGCCCAGCATTTGGCCAACTATCTCATCCGCAAACAACCCATCAACGAGCATACGGGCTGGAACGTGCAGAACCGTCACGGCTTCGGACTGACGCACATCTACACCAGCCTGATGGAACGCGCCGCCCATACCGCCGCCCCCACCGCCCAGGCGCTGGGCGTTCCCTTCCATGTATGGAAGGACATCCACGAGACGGGCGGCATCTTCAGCCGCGAGGACAAATCCAACCCAACGGGCCTGCCCGGCAAGACGCGCGCCTACTTCGAGCAAAACTTCCCGACCCTGAGCCTGCCCGCCGACCTGGACGGGACGGGCTGGTGGAACCGTCCCTTCGAAACCGACGACGAGCGCCAGCCGCGCGCCGAGCGCGTCCTGGCCGAGCTATTGGCCCGCCACGGCGACCGCGAAGGCCAGCCTGTGGAACGCATCGCCATTGTCAGCCACGGCGGATTCTTCATGCACCTGATGTGCGCCATGCTCAAACTTTCCTGGCGGCAGGCCGCGCACGACCTGAAATCCTGGTTCCTGCTCAGCAATTGCTCGATCAGCCGCTTCGACTTCATGGGCAACGAGGTGATTATCTCCTACCTGAACCGCACCGACCATTTGCCCGATAATTTGATCACGGGATAAGAATCGCCCCCGTTACAGCGGCCGCTCCTCCAGCACCGTGTAAAACAGCACGCGCCCGATCACTTCCTCGATCAGTATCAGGAGGAATAGAACGGGACTGATCCACACGCCCAGCGGATTCGACGCGAGGGACAGCATCCCCGCCCCAAGCATCGCCGCTATGCCCAACCCCACCCGCAGGTTGACGCTGGCCCCTTCGGCTTTTGGCTTCGCTGAAAGGGCCAGCGCCAACTCCAGGGCCAGCAGTGCGGCGATGATTCCCCAGCCCGTACCTGGCAGGAGATTCATCATCAACGACTGTCCCAGCAAAGCGGACGTGATAAAAAATCCCGCCATCGTGCGCCAGGTATTCCACGCAGGCATGGGACGTAGATGATAGACCTTCGCCATGCTGTAAATCAATCCAATTCCAAGCAGGGACGTAATCCACTTCACCTCAGGCAGAACAAAGCCCATCAGCCAGCCTGCCCCAAACAAGCCGAAAAATAAAATCTCACGACTCAACCATGACTTCTTCAAATGAAACGGCGCGCGCCACGCATTGTGTTTTGCCCCGAGATGGGCAAACGAGAAAAATCCGCCCAGCCCCAAACATGCACCGATCATCAAATATGGAATCAGGGGAATAGAATCAACCATCCACTGCGCCGCCCAAAATGCGCCAACTGCCATCTGTACGAGAATCGTGAAAACAACCAGCGAAGTTTCGCTCTTTTGTTTTTTGGGATTAATCTCTTCACGGTTGGAAATCTTTTTCTCCAAAGAGTTAACCATCGCCACATGCGGCTTGACCGCCAAATGCGGTTCCGTGCGTGAGTTGTTTGGCAATGGAAACGGATGCTCGCTAGCGGGGAGTTTCCACAACTCTGAAAACTGATCACTTCTTACTGATAACTTCTCACTGACTTCAACAAAGTTGAGCACCCGCATAGGACAAGCCGCTACGCATGACGGAGGCAATCCCGCATCAATGTTATCAAAGCAGAAATTACACTTTGACATTTGTCCCTGCTCAGGGTTATAACGCGGAGCATTGTACGGGCAAGCCCACGAGCAGTAGCCGCATCCCATACATTTATCAGGGTCAATGTAAACAATTCCATCGGGACGATGGACATACGCATCGGTGGGACACACGCCCGCGCACTTGGGATGCACGCAATGATTGCAAGCCAAAGATAAATTATAAGCAAAGACATTATTCGTCCAAGCCACACCATCCTGAACCCACCCGCCACCCGAAACCTCAATCACCCGCCGCCACATCACACCGACAGGCAAATTATTTTTATCCTTGCACGCCTCCTGACAGGCTTTGCAACCCGAACAGGCGCTGGCATCAAAGGTGAAGGCGTAGGTCATCGAGAACCCCGTCGAAGGTCAAAGGTCGAAGGTCGCGTAGTTGACTTTTGACCTTCGACCTTTGACCCGCATTTCTCAACTTCCACCATAATCGTCTGCTGTGTCGAAGCAAACGCCAGCGGAGTCCATCGATGGGACGTGAGCACGTTGATACAGCCGCCGTGGTCAACACCGTTTGCGTCGGGTTTCCACCATGCGCCCTGCGGAATGTCCACCACGCCAGGCAAAATACGCGGCGTGACTCTTGCAAGGATGACCATCTCGCCCAACCCATTCCACACGCGGACAAGGTCGCCGTCGTGGATGTCTCTTGCGGCGGCGTCTATCGGGTTGATGAAAATTCGTTGCGGGAATGCCTCTTGCAGCCAGTCGTTGTTGGCGTGCGTGGAGTGGACTCGCGCAAGTGTGTGATGTCCGATGGCTTGGAGGGGGAAAACCTTTTTTGACACGGATTGGACGGACGGACACGGATTAACACGGATTTCTTTTTGATTTAAAGAAAATCCGTGAGACTCCGTGAAATCCGTCTTGTCCGTGTCCTGCTCTTCAAAAGGACTTTCCCATTCCTGAATATATTTCGGCACAGCGGGGATTTCGTTGGGGTTGCCCATGTCGTGCAGTTGTTTGGAGAAGATTTCGATTTTGCCGCTGGGGGTGTTGAGCAGATATTTCGTCGGGTCGGCACGGAAATCGGCGAAGGCTATTTTTGGATTTGTGACAGGGTTGCTCCACGCGCCAAGATTCTTTTCGATAAATTCATCGAGAGTCGGCAACTCAGGAAAACGTGTTGACCTAAAAACCTGTAAACAATAATCCACCCAATCTTTTTCATCGCGTCCTTCGGTGAAGGCTTCGCCAATTCCCAATCGCTCGGCAAGGTCGGCGCAGATTTGGTAATCGGATTTTGACTCGCCAGGCGGTTCGACCAGTTTCGGTTGCAGAATCACTTCGTCGCCGTACTTCCAGCCGTCTTCGACGCCCCAGGTTTCGAACTGCGTACAGGCGGGCAGGATGATGTCGGCGAACATGCCTGTGGGCGTGAGGAAGTTATCCTGCACGACGATGAACTCCACTTTGGATTCGTCGCGCAAAATTTCAGCGGAGCGGTTCACGTCGGCGTGCTGATTGATGAGGCAGTTGGTGGCGACCGCATAAATCAACTTGATATTATTTTGCAGGCGCGGCACGCCGAGGACTCCCTCAGCGGAGGTCAAGGCTTGGGCGCGCAAACAAGCCTCAGTCCAGAGAAAGACGGGGATACTCGCTCGGACAGGATTCTCTCCCAGCGGGAAAACAGTCCAGTGAGCTCCACCATCGTCCGCTTGCAATCCCAATCCACTTGCCCAACCGCCAGAGATGCCCACGTTGCCCGAAATCGCAGCCAGCACACAGCCCGCGCGGACAACCTGCTCGCCATAGGCGCGGCGCTGCATCCCGTAGCCCTGAACCAACGCGGCGGGCTTGGACGTGGCGTACTCGCGGGCAATCCGCGCAATGGTGGCGGCGGGGACGGCGGTGATGGCT
>JACRBN010000005.1 GCA_016213105.1 Chloroflexota bacterium | reverse complement strand
GCGCAGCAACATGCGGCGTTCCTTGCTCATGGTCTCGGGCATGGTCAGGATGATTTTGTATCCGCGCGCGGCGGCGACCATGGCCAGGGCGATGCCCGTGTTGCCGCTGGTGGGTTCGACCAGCACGGTATCCTTGTTGATGAGACCTGCCTTCTCGGCGGCGTCGATCATGGCGAAGCCGATGCGGTCCTTGACCGAATGGGCGGGATTGAAGAACTCCATTTTGGCGACGACTTCCGCTTTGGAGCCCTGGGTGACGCGGTTGAGCCGCACCAGCGGGGTGTTGCCGATCAAGTCCGTGACATTACCTGCAATTTTCATGTTATATCTCCTCAGTGCTTTTATCCGATCCACAACCCTTCCACGCGCACCTGGTAGCCTGTGGGCGTGCGGTTGAGGAAATTGACCAATCCGCTGTGACGCCATTGCAGCATGCACATGCGCGGCTGGAAGAAATAACGCATGCCGATCTTGATCTCACAGCGTGCGTCGTTGATCAGCCCTTCGTACCCCTCGGCGATGTAATAACCGAGATCCTTGAATCCCTTCTGGCGCGGATTGAGCGGCCCTGTCACACACCAGACAATCACGCCCGTGCGCTTATCCACATCCATGGCGACGCCACAGTGGGTGATGGGACATCCGCAGGACATGCCCAACGGGCGGCCGATCAGAATATCGCCGACCTGGATGTCCATTTCGCGGGTGATCATCGGGTTGTGCGGGATGATGATCTCGCGCGGACCGGGTTCCTCGGGGAAGTGTTCAAGGTAGAAGTCGAATTCACGTCCCAGGCTGTCGCGCCAGGGATTGCTCATACCCGGGATGAAGGCACTCATTGTGGATGAGGCAGCGGGAGCGCAGCCCGCACAGGTGGCCATTGTGGGCTGTGCACTGGCCATTTGCATGGTGGGAGCCACGGGCGCGTTCAACGGGTTCGAGCGATTCTCGGTGGCGATCTGGCGCGCCTCGTAGCGATTGTCTGAGAGATAAATGCAGCGCTTGATTAGCTCAGGGTTAGATTGCAGGCGCGTGGCCATTTCCTCGCAGCTGCGCAGGCCGCACACGCCGCAGTTCAAGCCAGGCAGGTCGTTTACAGAGTAGGTGGTGGGAAGGGGGAGAGTCATTTTCTTGTTTCCTTTTATGCAACAGCAGCAAAACTTCGGGATGTGATGTGACGCAGGCTTTCCGTCAGGCGCGGTAATACTTTCAAAAAGGTGTCCGCTTCCAGGTCCGTGTTGAAGCGGCCAAGCGTGATGCGCAACGAGCCGCGCGCGCGCACCGGGTCCATGCCCATCGCCATCAAAATGTAGGAGGGTTGTCCCGCGTTGTGGGAGCTGCACGCGCTGCCTGTCGAGACGGCGATGCCCTCCTCGTTAAGGGCCAGCATCAGGTGCATGGCTTCGCCTTCCTGGCCCGCAAAGCCGAGGCAGATGTGCCCAGGCAGGCGCTTGTATGGATGGCCAATCAGATAGGCGTTGGGAATTTGGGTCTGGATCCCGTTGATGATGCGGTCACGCAGGCTGACAAGTCGGCTGGCCTCGGTGCTCATCTCGGCGCTGGCGATGGCGGCCGCTTTCCCAAAACCGGCGATGCCCGCAACGTTTTCCGTGGCCGAGCGCAACCCCCGCTCCTGTCCGCCACCGTGGATCAGCGGCTCGATGACCGTTCCGCGGCGGATGAACAGCGCGCCGATACCCTTCGGGCCGTGCAGCTTGTGCGCTGACATGGAGACGAAGTCGAGGGGCAGGGCATCCATGTGCAGGGGAATCTTGCCCACCGCCTGAACCGCATCCGTATGGAAGAGCGCACCGTGTTCCCTGGTGATGCGCGCGAGTTCACCAATGGGCTGCAATGTGCCAACCACGTTATTGGCGGCCATGACCGACACCAGGCGCGTAGTGGGGCGCAAAGCCTGTCGCAACGACTGCGGCTCGATGATGCCGTCGGGCGTGACGGGCAGGTAACTGATGGGATAGCCCAGTTTTTCGAGATGTTTGCAGGTTTCCAAAATCGCGGGATGCTCGAAGGACGAGGTAATGATGTGACAGTCCCGCGGCTGGTAGCGCACTGCCACGCCCATCAACACCATGTTGTCTGCTTCCGTGCCGCTGGCGGTGAAGATGATCTCATCGGGGCTGGCATGGAACAGGTCTGCCACTTGTTGGCGACCCTGGACGATGGCTTGCCTGGCTTGTTGTCCTGCCCAGTGCAGGCTGGATGGGTTGCCGAAGTCTGCGCTGTAAAAGGGCATCATTGCATCGACCACGCGCGGGTCGAGGGGAGTGGTGGCGGAATGATCGAAATAGATTTGTTCCATAATTTTCCTTTCTCAAGCCATTACGGGGCGTGCCCACCGCGCCGACGTAGTGTCTGTAGGCAAGCGATGATCCTCTCAGTGAGGAGAGCGCTTCGGGCGACAAAGCGCCGCCCTCGCAATGACATGGAGATTCTTTATTCTCCGCGATAGAAGTTCTGGTTTTCGAGCGAGCGCACCACGCCGAAATGCGCCTGCCAGCCGATTTCCTTCTTGCCGACGCAAATGGTGCAGGTGCCTACAGGCGGATTGCCGCGCAGCAGCATCTTGTCCCAGGTGTCGACCTGGTTGTGGAGCGCATCCACCAGTGGGTCAATGCCGATGCCGTACAGCGCGTTCACCTCACGCACCTTGACATTGGGCGCCACATCCTGGATGCGCGAGCGGAAGACCTCGCGCTCGGCCTGCGAAACGCGGTCGATCTTGGTGACCACGGCCACATCTGCCAGCGAGAGCATGGGCCCGATCTTGAAGGGCAGGTTGGTGCCGCTGGTGGCTTCCACCACGATCATGCCCAGGCCGCCGTCCACGTAGGGGGAACAGCGCAGGCACAGGCCCGCAGTCTCGACCAGCAAAAAATTCGCCCCAGACTTTTCCGCCCATTGCAGGGCGTCGCCCAGCACCATCACATTACAGTGGTCGGGACACAGCTCGCCCGAGTACACCTTGCGGGTTGGGATGCCAAACTCTTTGGCAAAGATCTCATCCTCCTCGGCGAACTGGACATCGATCTTGAGAAAGGCGACCTGGTCGCCCGCATCTTGCAGCTTGCGGATCATGTGACGCAGGACCGAAGTTTTGCCCGTTGTAGCTGGGCCAGCGCATATCGCGAGTTTCATGCCAGACCTTCCAGTTCGTGAGTGGTGAGACGTTCGCCAAAGCGGATCTTGTCGCGCATGGCCGAGAGCAGGTCATCCAGCTTGCTGACCTTGAGAGAAAAGACACGTTCCTCTTCGTTGGTATACAAGACTTTCGTAATCGAACCACCCTGCATGACGATGCGATAATCCGAGAGCAGGGCAATGCGCGGGTCATGGGTCACAAAGATGAAGACCTTGCGGTACTCTCGCAGCAATTCCATGGCGCGCGTGCGGTTGATGCCCGCATTCTCCACTTCATCGAGCAGCACGATGGGCGTGTTGCAGATGATGGTCGCATCGGCGATCAGCAGGGCGCGGGTCTGTCCGCCCGAGAGCTCGGTCATGCGGCTGGTCAATACGATAGGCTCGCCTGTGAGTTGATTGGCAAAGTCCAGTGTCTTTTGGATCATCTCGTCGATCTGGCTCTTCTTCACTGCGCGGATGCCTGCATGTGCGGTGAGAAAATCCACCACGGGAAGGTCGGATAGGAATGTAGTATGCTGGGTGATAAGCGCAATCGGATTCATGGCGGGATTGTCGCGATATTCCAGCGGAGGGCGCTCCCCATTGATTAGGACGCGCCGCCCCGTCTGGGTGTTGGCATCCGCAAACAATTCCAGATCGTTGATCAGGGTGGTCTTGCCAGAACCCGTCGGCCCGACAATGCTGACAACGTCGCCCATCTTCAGGTCGATGCGCTCGACCGCTTCGGGGATACCCGAACGACTTCGTCCGCCCAGGATGGTGATGGTATTAATCATTTTTTCTCCTTAGTAATTATTATTTAGTCTATTGATTTAGTAGTATTTCAGTGTAAAAAAACTACACGAAATCCGCAATTGTGGTGTGCTCCAGTTGATTGGATATGTAATCCTGGATTTGGGAGAAGAGCCCACTCAATTTGGGTTCGCTTTCCATTGGAGCGACATCATAACCTTTTATACTGACAGGTTCCATTGGCGCCAGCGCCCCATCGAACAAGCGGATGATCTCGAGCACAGTGATTCTGCTGGCGGGTTTCGCAAGTTGAATTCTCTGAGAGGTTTTTATGTATCTCGCCTTCTTCAGTACAAACAGGGTCTCGTTCAGTATCTCTGCAGGGATGTGCTGGGAATCGGAGATGGACTCCAGGGTCGGCGCTCCGTGATTGGGGCGGGCCAGGTGGATTAGGCAGAGCAGCGCGTATTCACTACACAAGGAAAGTTTCATAATTTTATACGACTAACTCAATGGGAATTATAGCCAAAAATCAATTCTTGTCAATATTCAGTTGCTGAATTATGACATTCTACTGGGGGCCTTGGGGTATTGGTCATCGAAAAGAAAACCGCCCTTCATCAGGGCGGTTGTTGCTATTCCATTACGTCGGCAATGGTGGTCTTTTCCAATTTTTGCGAGACGTAATCACGAATATCCTTGAAAACCCTGGTCATTTTTTTCTCTTTTTCGATGGGTGTGGACTCATAGAAATTCTCACTGACCGACTCGGTCGGGGCCAGCGCACCGTCGAACAAGCGGATGACTTCCGCCAGGGTGATCTCGCTGGGATCCATGGCCAGGGCGTAGCCGCCATGTTGACCCTTGGTGCTGCGCAGGAAATGGGCGCGCTTCAAGGCCAGCATCAACTGCTCCAGGAATTTGGGCGGGATGCCCTGTGCCCTGGCTATGGTGTCTATCGAAATATATCCTTCGGTTTGCTGGTTGCGAGCCAGATACACCAGTGCCAGGAGGGCATATTCACTGCGTGTGGTTAGCTTCATAAATCCTACTCTTCTGATTTTTCCTATTGGAAGTATAGTGTAAAAAACAGGGATGTCAAGTTTGATGGTGATACACATTTGCAGACTTTTGATGTTCCCGTCCTTCGAATGCCTGGCAATTATTAAACCTCAGAGCCAAATTCGATGCGGAATTCGATGTTTTTTAGGCCTGTAGGTAGCATGATATACTCCCCATCCTCAGGAGACCTCATCATGAAATATTTTGTCACTGGCGCAACGGGCTTCATCGGCAGTGTCGTCGTCCAGCAATTGCTCCAGGCGGAGCACCATGTGCATGCCATCGTGCGCACCCCGTCCAGGGCCAAGGGGCTGGAGGAGAAGGGCGTCCAGCTTTTCACGGGCGACGTGACGGACAAGGAATCCATGCGCGCGGCCATGCAGGGCGTGGACGGCGTCTTCCACATTGCGGGCTGGTACAAGGTCGGCGCGCGCGACAAACGCGGCGGTAAGCGCATCAACGTGCAGGGCACGCGCAATGTATTGGAGTTAATGAAGGAACTCGGTATTTCGAAGGGTGTGTACACCAGCACCCTGGCTATCAACTCGGACACCCACGGCCAGCTTGTGGACGAGACCTATCACTTTACCGGTGAACACCTCAGCGAGTATGACCGCACCAAGGCTGCCGCACACGATATCGCCAAACAGATGATCGCCGAAGGACTGCCGCTCGTCATCGTCAGCCCCGGCCTGGTGTATGGACCCGGCGACACCAGCAGCGTCTGCACCAGCATGATCGACTACCTGCAAGGCAAACTGCCCCTCCTGCCGCGCAAGACGACCCTGTGTTGGGCGCACGTCGAGGACATCGCCCGCGGCCACATCCTGGCGATGGAAAAGGGCAGGCTCGGCGAGACCTACTTCCTGGCAGGCGAACCCTACAGCCTGTACGGCGCCTATCGCCTGGCCCGCGAGATCACTGGCATCCCCGCCCCATTGGGCGTTCCGCCGCAGCTGATCAAAGTCATGTCCGTGCTGGTCAGGCCCTTTGACCGCTTCATGCCCGAGAGCTACACCTCCGAGGGCCTGCGCATCATTGCGGGCGTGACCTATATCGGCGACAACAGCAAGGCCCGCGACGAACTGGGCTTCGATCCGCGCCCCCTGCGTGTGGGCTGGGAACAGACTCTCAACCACGAACTGGCCCTGTTGGGCAAAAAGGTGCGCAGGAAGTAGCCGGGACCTTCGCTTGATTCCAACCTTCTGTCCTTCGCTCAGGACAAATTCGAAATGACTACGCGCAATTTTTTCGGCCCCATTCGGGGAAAAATGAAGATTTCCCGTTCGACATGCGTTTAATCCTCAGAAGCGATGAACACCGCAGGCACTGACCCCTCGTCCGCCCTTCTCGCTGACTGCCTGGCTGGCGATGAAGCGGCCATCGAGGCCCTCGTCCGCCAGTACGAAGGCGGCGTCTACCGCTTGGCGCTGTCGGTGCTCAACGATCCCATCGAGGCGCGCGAGGTTGCCCAGGAAGCCTTCATCACGGTGCTGAAATCCCTGCGCTCGTATCAGGCGGGTTCCTTCAAAGCCTGGCTTTACACGATTGCCCTCAATCTCAGCCGCAGCCGCTTGCGCAAGCGCAAAAGCCTGGAACGCCTCAGGAACACGCTGACCTCGCTCCTGCGCCTGGATTTGCAGCAGCGCCAGACCCTGCCCGAGGACATCGTCATCCAGAATGAAAAGGAACGCCTGATCTGGCAGACCCTTTCCGCCATGGACGACAAACACCGCCTCCCGCTCATCCTGCGCTATTACAACGATCTGTCCGTGACGGAGATCGCGGAGATGCTGGGCGTCCCCGAGGGCACCATCCACTCGCGCCTGCATATCGCCCGCGAACGCCTGCGCGTCGAGTTGAAGAAACTTGCTGGAGAATAGTCCATGAATTCCATCAGCCACATTCAGGCCCGCGCCCTGTTGGACCTCGCCGCAGACCTGTCGCTGCCTCTCAATGAACGCGACAGCCTCGACGGGCATCTGTCCGCCTGCGACGAATGCCGCCGTTATGCGGGGGAATTGGCGGAAGTGGAAGGCGTTTTGCGCCAAAGCCTGGCATCCAATCTCGAGACTCGAAAAGTCCAGCTATCGGTCGGGGAAATCCTGCGCCAGACACGGCCCTACGGAGCCATCCAACCCGCGCTGAGATTTGCCAGCCGCTTTGCTGCAACCCCCATCCTGATTCTGGTTCTGCTGGCGGTCACGCTCGCGCTTGGCCTGCCGCGCCTGACAGGCGGCGGGACGGATCCTGCCCGGACGTTGACCGCCACCGCCCTGCTCGTGCCGACGCCCTCGGCCCGCATCACCTCCACGCTGCTGACCAGGCCTGAATGTGAGACGATCCTCTACCAGGTCCAGGGGGGCGACAGCCTGGAAGACATCGCGCAGAAATTTTCCATCTCCAGGGACATCCTGATGGCCTACAACAACCTGACAGCGGAGTCCCTGCCCGCGCAGTTGGACATCCCGTTGTGCTACGCCACCCCGCTGGTCGGCTCGCAGACACCCGCCTCCACCGTCACGATCACCCCGCAGGCGGAATACACCCTGCGCACGCCGTAGAAGCGGGTTCAAAAGTCCCCCGAATTTTGACATCAGCAACTTGTCAGAACCCCAAGAGTGAAGTATAAGTCACCAATTCAAACCCAAAACAAGAGACTTTATGACCAACGAAAAACGTCCCTGGCTAGAACGCCCCATTCACCCATCCCTGCCTGTCCTCACCAACGAGGTGCTTTTATTCGGGCTGGTCATCCTGCTGGCCATCGCCACGCGCTTCTACATGCTCGAACCGCGCGTGATGAGCCACGATGAAAGCCTGCACACCTACTTTTCCTGGCTGCTCTATCGCGGACAGGGCTACCAGCACAGCCCGATGATGCACGGCCCGTTCCAATTCCACATCGTCGCGCTGACCTACTTCCTGTTCGGCGTCAGCGACTTTACCGCGCGCAGCCCCGCGGTGCTGTTCGGCATCGCCACGGTCTGGATGGTCTGGTACTGGCGGAGTTACCTCGGCAAGGCGGGCGCCATCATCGCAGGCCTGTTGATGGTTATCTCGCCCTACATGCTGTACTACTCGCGCTACGTCCGCAACGAGTCCTTTGTGGCTTTCTCGGGCGTGGTCATGTTATATGCCACCCTGCGCTATCTCGAAACGGCCAAACATAAATATCTGTATTTCTTCGCTGCTGCGATGATGCTGCATTTCACGACCAAGGAAACCTCCTACATTTACGCGGCGCAGATGCTGCTCTATCTGGCCATTTACTTTATCGCCCGCGTCACCCGCCATCCATGGAAGCATAACCCCGCCGATTACCGCGCCTTCATCGTCACGCTGGTGATCGGGCTGGCCCTGGCGGGTCTGACGGGCTTCGCCTTCGTGTACAGTCACAGCAGCGACACCTTGACGGGAACCGAAACGGCCGCGCCTGCCGCCCCGGGCCAGGTCGCCCCCTCCCCTCTGATCGCTGCCGACGCGTCCCCCATTTCGATGCCAACCATTCTGGCCGTGCTGGCCATCCTTGCGATCGGGGCGGCCGCCTTTTACCTGATCCGCGGCTACGGCTGGAAACGCATCCTGCGCGAACGTTCCTTCGACCTGCTCATCCTGGCGGGCACCATCGTTCTGCCCCTGTTGACGGCCTTCCTGATCGACCTGACCAAGGCCTGGCTGAACGTCTCCATCCCCACCGAAGCCGCGGAAGTGCAGAACATGACGCTCCACGACATCCTCGTCATCGGCGGCTTTCTGGCGCTCACCTTTGTCGTATCCGCCGTCATTGGCATGCTCTGGAATCGGCGCCTGTGGTGGAAACTGGCGCTGACCTTCTGGGTGCCCTTCACGGTGCTGTACACCACCTTCTTCACCAACAGCGATGGCTTCTTTACGGGCACCATCGGCTCACTCGGATACTGGATCGTCCAGCAGGATGTCCAGCGCGGCAGCCAGCCCTGGTACTATTACCTGCTCGTCCAGATTCCCATCTACGAATTCCTGCCCGCCATCGGCCTGCTCCTGGCCATCGTGATCGGCCTGCGCCGCTTCTTTAGCGCCCCCAAACGGTCCGCCGAGGAAACGGAAGGCTCGGGCTACGTCCTGCCCGAAACGCCGACCGCCGTGGAAGCCTCCTTCGACCAGCCTGTCTCATGGCCGCGCACCGAGGTGGCCTACGTGCGTTGTGCGCACTGCAAGACAACCAATCCCGCCATTGCGCCCGCATGTTACGCCTGCGGCGCGCCGCTGGATGAGGCCGAACCCGTGCTGGTGCAAATTCCCACCCCGCTGGAAATCGCGGAGGAGGAGTCTGCTCCCGCCGACAACTTTACCAACACCTTCACCCTACTCGTCTGGTGGAGCATCACCAGCGTGGCGGCTTTCTCCTATGCGGGCGAACGCATGCCCTGGCTGACAGTACACATGGCCTGGCCGATGATCCTGCTCACGGGCTGGGGACTTGGCTATCTGTTCGAGACCCTGGATTGGGAAAACCTGCGTGAGAAACGCGTGTGGGTCACGCTTGGAACGGTGGTCGTTCTGGTGGCCGCCTTTTTCAATACCGTGCTGGCCTGGGGTCTCAACCCGCCCTTCCAGGGCAAGGAGTTGATCCAGCTGCAGGCCACGGGCGCCTTCGTCCTGCCCGCGCTGGTGACGTTGGCCAGCGTGGTGGGCGCAGGCTTCCTGCTGCGCACCTGGACCGTCCGCCAGATCACGCGGGTATTCACCCTGACCTTCTTCGTCCTGCTGACCGCGTTGACGGTGCGCGCCTCCTTCCGCGCCTCCTATATCGAGTATGACAATGCCACCGAATACCTGGTCTACGCCCACGGCGCGCCTGGCATCAAGCAGGTCATGGAGCAGGCCGCGGACATTTCCGAACGCACCGCCAGCGGCACCAACCTGATCCTGGCCTACGACGCCAGCGCGCCCGATACGGGCGTCTCCTGGCCCTTCGTGTGGTACCTGCGCGACTACACCAATCAACGCTCCTTCGATGCCCCCACCCGCTCCCTGCGCGAAGCGGTGGTGGTGGTTGTCGACCAGAAGAACTTCGACAAGATCGAGCCCGCCCTCGGCCAGAATTACTACCGCATGGATTACATCCGCATGTGGTGGCCGATGCAGGATTACTTCAACCTGGTCACCAAGCGCGACGCCGCCATTCCCTTCGATGACACCTATTCCTGCCGCGGCGCGCTGGGCTTCCTGCGCTGGTTCAAGGGCAGCGACTATTCGCGCGTCTGCACAGCCGTGCTCGACCCGCAGATCCGCGCGGGCATCGTGGACATCTGGCTCAACCGCGACTACACCCGCTTCGCCCAGGCCACAGGCCGCAGCGACCTGACCCTCTCCACCTGGCAGCCCGCCGACCAGATGCGCCTGTACGTCCAGAAGGATGTGGCCGCAAAGATCTGGAATTACGGCGTCGGCCCCGCCCAGACGGTCGTGGAGCAGGATCCGACCGAGGGCAAGGTTTTCGTCTACGAAGCGGATGCGCTCATCAGCGCCTCGCAGGCCAACCCCATCACGTTGAACTATCCGCGCTCACTGGCCTTCGCCCGCGACGGCAGCTTCTACGTGGCCGACTCGCTCAATCACCGCATCCTGCACCTCGACGCGCAGGGAAACATCCTGCAGGAATGGGGTTCCCTCGGACAGTCCACCGACCAGACTCCCGCCCCGTTGGGTGCCTTCAACGAGCCGTGGGGCGTGGCGGTCGGACCCGATGGTTCGGTGTACGTCTCCGATACCTGGAATCACCGCATCCAGAAATTCACCCCCACGGGCAAGCCGCTTTCGGCCTGGGGCATCTTCGGCCAGGGCGAGACGCTCCTGTCGCTCTACGGCCCGCGCGGCATCGCCGTGGACAGCAAGGGCCGTGTCTACGTGGCCGACACGGGCAACAAGCGCCTGGTCGTGTTCGATTCGAACGGGACGCCCATCACCCAGATCGGGTCGGGCGGCTACGATCCAGGCATGTTCGATGAACCCGTCGGCGTGGCCGTGGATGCGGACGGACGCATCTACGTCGCCGACACCTGGAACCAGCGCATCCAGACCTTCCTGCCCTCCCTGGACGACACGAGTTACTACCCCGAACGGCAGTGGGATGTGTACGGCTGGTTCAGCCAGTCGCTGGACAACAAACCCTTCATCGCCGTGAATGCGCAGGGGCACGTCTTCATCACCGACCCCGAAGGCTTCCGCGTCATGGAATTCACGGGCGAAGGGGAACTGGTCAGGGTCTGGGGCGATTACGGCGACAGCCTGTCCAATTTCGGCCTGCCCTCGGGCATCGCCGTGGACCCCGACGGCGGCATCTGGGTCACAGATGCGACCTTCCAGCGCATCCTGCGCTTCACCGTCCCGTAAGCCAATACTCCAAAATCAGCCCAAAGGAGCAATCGCAATTGATTGCTCCTTTTTTTAACGTTCTGTGCAACCGCCAGGGAATGAAGGCACCTTATCCCGCATACACGGTTTTCCTTTGTGTACTTTGTGTCTGTCGTGGTAAAGCTCTTTTCCGTTATTTAGGGTGCTCATCCAAATGGATAAAGTCCAGCTAAGAAAAAAAGAGGCAGTTTCGATATTGAAACTGCCTCTCCCAGAACCGACTACCGTTTACTGATCACTGATCACTGATTCCAGCGCCCCATCCTGCCTTGACCGCCACCGCCGCGCATCCCAGCGCTGTTGCCGCCCATCGGACAGGCGCCTGTGCCATCGTCATAGCCGCGTCCCTGCATACGCTGGGACATCCAGTCGGCCTGCTCGCGGGTCATGACGCCATCCGCCACGGCCGCATCAAAAGCAGCGGTGTGGACTTCGGTCAGGAAGGCAGGGACATCCGCTTCGGCGATGCCGTTGTCGAGCGCGATCTGGTACATGCTCTTGCCAGCAGCAATCTGTTCCTCGACCTGCGCTTCGGTCAGGCCGAGCTTGTTGGCCAGGGCTTTTTCCACGTAGTCGTGCATCGGGCCGTAGCCGCCGCCCTGCGTCATGCCGCGGCCTACGGGCGGCTGTCCGCTTTGGGCGTAGGCAACATCCACACCCACGACGCCAACCACCAGCAAGGCTAAAACAATCACAGAAACGATCAAAATGGTTTTCTTCATGGTACATACTCCTTTGAGTAGAAATGCTTCACTGATTCTTACGCTCAAAGGATACTTCCCCCATGTAAAGTTTCGATAAAGAATGCTTCAAGAATCGGTCAAGAAGTTTCGATCTTCCGTTTCCCTACCAGAACAGCCGCTTCGATAAAGGCAGGCCATCCATGAAAAAACAATCGTGCAAAGGCGCAGGCCCTGGCACGATTGTTTTTATCAGACCCGCATGAAAACCTACCTCACCAGCAGGGTACCGTCCCGTTCATTGTTGCCCTCATCCAGTTCAACCAGTTGATTCCCCGCATCGACGACCAGGGTGATCCAGTAGTCGGCCGAAGGATGCCCGTTGTAGGTGAACTCACATTCCAGGTTTTTGGATGCGCCGATGCCCAGTCCGGACACCGTCCAACTGCACCCAGGCAAACTCTGGTTGGACAGCCATACCACCGTAAACTGACCCGCAGGCGCGGTCCCGTTATTGGTCACCTTGACCTGGATGGCGACGGGCTGGTTGTTTCTGGCCGGGTCGGGCCAGTACTGCATTCCGCTGGCCACTAGGTCGGGCAGGCCGGCGACGGGCGGCGGAAGCGTATTGGTCGGGGATGGAACGGTTGGCAGCGGCGGGGCGGCAACGATTTGCACCGACACAGGCAGGCAGGAAGCTGTGGTCACACTGCCTGCAATCCAGGCATGGTTAGAACCATATTCGATATACCACCAGGTGCTGGCATCGTTGCGCCCGGCAACCACGGCTGTGCCGCCCTGGGTAAGGGAGCCTACCACGCTGTAGGCAATGTCCGGCCCCGAGCGGACATTGGCATTCGTGTTGGCCGTCACCATGGGAACGCAGGGAGTGATCGTCGCCGTGTTCGTAAAGGTCGGGGCAGGCGTGTCGGTGAACATCACGGTCGGGGGCACAACCGAACCTGCGGCGTGGGTCAGCACCACCGCCGCCGTCAACGCAACCGAGGTTCCCACGGCATCCACCCCCACCTCGGGGATTATCGTGCTGCCAGACGGCTGGGCAGGTGGAACAGACGAGTTGGCTGTCGGCAGGTTACAGGACGCCGATACCAGGGCCAGGATGATCAAAATAAACAATGCTTTCGTGCGCATAACTTTCTCCTCTCTATAACGAGCGCTTTCCATTGTGAATTTTTTCTCATTATATGGGCCATGCTGCGCTCGAACAAGGCAATCGAAAGTACCATCATTTGACATTGAAAGTGATGCGGATTTACCTTTGATATCGGGAATAGTAGAACAAGCAAACAAAAAGCGGATACTTGCGTATCCGCTCATGGTTCCAGAGCTTGGGGTTACTCTTCCATGCCGGAGAGCAATTTGATCTTCTCCCAAGGCTTGAGCTTGTCGTCCTCGGCCAGCAGGCTTTTCAATTCATACAACTCGTCACGCAGGGCAGCGGCGCGCTCGAACTCGAGGTTCTTGGCGGCCTCCTTCATCTGCTTTTCCATTTCGTGAACGACCTGGCGCAGCTCGTTGCGCGGCATGGCGTTCTTATCGGGCTTGGTGCGGTACTCGCCCTTCATCTCGGCCACGGCCTTGGAGGACATCTCCTCGGTCAGGTCATGCACGGCCTTGACGATGCTGATCGGCACGATGCCGTGCTCCTGGTTGTACTTCATCTGCTTGGCGCGGCGGCGATTGGTCTCGCCGATGGCAAAGTTCATGGAATCAGTCATGCGGTCGGCGTACATGATCACACGCCCGCTGGCGTTGCGGGCGGCGCGGCCGATGGTCTGGATCAGGGCCGTGCCCGAGCGCAGGAAACCTTCCTTGTCCGCGTCCAGGATCGCCACCAGCGATACCTCGGGCAGGTCAAGGCCCTCGCGCAGCAGGTTGATACCCACGATCACGTCGAACACGCCCAGGCGCAAGTCGCGCAGGATGCTGATGCGCTCGAGCGTCTCCACCTCCGAGTGCAGGTAGTGGACTTTGATGCCCAGTTCCTGCATGTACTGGGACAAATCCTCCGCCATGCGCTTGGTCAGCGTGGTGACGAGGATGCGCTCGTGCTTCTCGACCCTTTGCCTGATCTCGCCTACGAGATCGTCCACCTGGCCCTTGGTGGGACGCACGTCCACCTCGGGGTCGATCAGCCCCGTCGGGCGGATGATCTGCTCGACGGTCTGCTCGGAGCGTTCGGTCTCGTACGGCCCGGGCGTGGCGGAGGTATAGATGGTGTAGCCCATCACCCGCTCGAACTCGTCGAACTTGAGCGGACGGTTGTCCATCGCGCTGGGCATGCGGAAGCCGTACTCGACCAGCGTCTCCTTGCGGGCGCGGTCGCCGTTGTACATGCCGCGGATCTGCGGCACGGTCATGTGACTCTCGTCCAGGATCAGCAGGTAATCGCTGGGCAGGAAGTCGATCATCGTCCAGGGATGCGTGCCCGGTGCGCGTCGGTCGAGGTGGCGCGAGTAGTTCTCGATCCCCGAGCAGTAACCCACTTCCTTGAGCATCTCCAGGTCGTAGCGGGTGCGCTGTTCGATGCGCTGCGCTTCGAGCAGTTTGCCCGTCTCCTTGTAATACCGCAGGCGCTCCTCCAACTCCGCTTCGATGTCAACGATGGCTTCCTTGAGCTTGTCGCTGGCGGTCAGGTATTGCTTGGCGGGAAAGATCGAGACTTCCTGCAGTTCGTCGAAGATCTCGCCCGTCAGGGGACTGAACTGCATGATGCGCTCGACCTCGTCGCCGAAGAAAGCAATGCGGAAACCGCGCTTATCTTCATAGGCAGGGATGATCTCCAACGTATCGCCGCGCACGCGGAAGGTGCCCGGGCGCAGGTCCATGTCGTTGCGCTGGTACTGCGACTCGATCAACTGGCGCAGCAACGCATTGCGGCGGTAAAGCTGGCCTACCTGCAAGGTCACAGTTCCCTTGCCAAACTCCTCGGGCGAACCCAGGCCGTAGATGCACGACACCGAGGCGACGATGATCACGTCGCGGCGCGAGGCCAGGGCCGTGGTGGCCGCCAGACGCAGGCGCTCGATCTCCTCGTTGATCTCGGTTTCCTTCTCGATGTACAGATCGTGGCGCGGGACGTAGGCCTCGGGCTGGTAGTAGTCATAATACGAGACAAAGTAGGAAACCGCGTTCTCGGGAAAGAACTCCTTGAACTCGGAATACAACTGCGCGGCCAGGGTCTTGTTGTGCGCCATGATCAGCGCGGGCATCTGCAATTCCTGGATGACCGACGCGATGGTGAAAGTTTTTCCAGTTGCCGTTGCCCCCAACAATACCTGGTTCTTGAGTCCGCGTTTCACGCCATTCACAAGTCCTTGAATGGCTTCGGGCTGATCGCCCATGGGGATAAAGGGTGCTTGCAGTTTGAATGTCATAAGTTTTTTGAGGGGGTGAAGAGGGAACAGTTGTTCTATTCTACCCGAAAGGCGGGGAATCTGCCAGCAAAACACAAAGGTATACCGCACTCGGTTGCAAATTGCCTTTTTGGGAAGGTGGAAAATGCAATTTTCAACCGTGGGTATTATATAATTCGAGCCAATGACCAAACTCAAGGATTTCCTGCAAACCAGCCACGCGCCGCTGGCCCTGCTCCTCACCTGCCTGGCCGCCTTTGGGTTACTCAGCCCTGCGCTGGGCTTCTTCCAGGACGACTGGCATTTTATTTTCTACGCCCAGCACGGCCTCGACAAGCTCTGGGAGCTTTCCGCTTACGACAACCGTCCCTTCGCGTCCTGGCCGTATATCGCAGGCTTTGCGTTATTTGGCTTTCGTCCGCTGACCTGGCAAATCGGCGTGCTCCTGGTGCGCTGGCTGACGGCCGTGGCTTTCTGGCTGGTGTTTCGCAGCTTGTGGCCCAGGCACGCAAGACTCGCAGTCGTCCCTGCCCTGCTCTTCGCGGTTTACCCGCTTTACACGCTGCAGCCCATGGCCGTGACCTACCTCACACACTGGGTTGCGTACCTGCTCTACGCGCTCTCGCTGTGGCTGATGATCCTTGCCGTCCGCGACATCCAACGCCTGTGGCCGCTGCTGATCCTCTCGGTGGCGCTGGATGGATTGCAGCTCTTCACCATCGAATACTTCAACGGGATCGAACTCCTGCGCCCGATCATCTTGTGGATGGCGCTCTCGGCGCCCCAGGCGGATTCCCGCTCCCGCTTCAAATCCGTGACCTGTACCTGGCTCCCTTATTTGAGCGTGCTCGCCGCCTTCGTGTTCTGGCGCGGATTCGTGTTCCAGTCCCCCGCTGCGGATAACAATGCCCCGACCGTGCTGCGCGACCTGGTCTCCGCACCCCTGCCCACGCTGATCTACCTCGTCACAGCGGGACTCAAAGACACCCTGCTTATCCAAATCGGCGCGTGGAGCGAGACGCTCACCCCCGCCCTCGTGGATTTTTCGCCTGCGGGTCTGGCGATCCTGTTTGCATCTGCGTTGGGTTTCGTCGGCTTTTATTTTTACTTCAAGCAACTCGACCTGGAAGAGGCCGCCCCCGTTCAGCAGATGCTTCTGCTCGGCGCGCTGGGCCTCATCCTCGGTCCCATCCCAGCCTGGGTGACCCGCCAGCCGCTGTATGACACCAATCCGCTGTGGAACAGCCGCCTGGGCATGGCCGCCATGTTCGGCGCGGGACTGGTGATCGTGGCCCTGGTCGAATGGCTGGCGCGTACAAAGCATCAGCGTGTGATCGTGTACAGCCTGCTGCTGGCATTGTCCATCGGGCACCTGCTTCGCTCGGAAAATAATTACCGTCACGCCTGGGAGGCGCAGGTGGACTTCATCAACCAGTTGGCCTGGCGCGCGCCGTCCATTCAGGCTGGAACGGCCTTCGTCTCGGAGGGGGAACTGCTTTCCTATATGGGCGATTACCCGACCGCCTTCGCCGTCAATATGATCTACAACCAGCCGAAGGACTCCACCCAGACTCCGACGTGGTTCTTCCCTTCCTACGGCGATGACGTCATCGCGGAGAAAATGCTCTCAGGCGGGACACTGCGCGAAATCAAATTTTCCACACGCTTCGAAGGCAACGCGGCGGACAGCCTGATCATCTGGTATGAGCCGACGGTCAGCGCCTGCCTGCACATTCTGACTCCGCTGGATGCGGAGTCGCGCCTGTATTCCGATTACCTCAGGCAGCTTGCGCCCAGGTCCGCGCTGGAACGGATTTCGCAGGAGTCAAATGTCAACACCGACTTCTTTGCGCAAGCCCTGACTACGTTCAAAGGCTGGTGTTACTACTATCAGAAAGCGGAACTGGCCGAACAATACGGCCAGTCCGCGCATGTGATCGAATTTTGGAAAACAGCCCAGGGTCAGGAACTTCATCCCTCGCACGGCATGGAATACCTGCCCTTCATCCGCGCCTATTTATCCACGGGGGACTTTACCAGGGCACAGGCGCTGACCGAGTCCGCCAACCACCTGACCAGTTCACAGGCCATGCGGCAGACGCTCTGCCATCCCTGGCTGGAGGTTGGGGAAACAGGAGCAGGCCCCAGATCCGAGGTGTGGCAGTTGTTGAAGTGTGAATAAGCGGAGTCTGCAAGTAGAACTTGCGGACTCCAGGTTTTATTTCAACGGATAAGGCGGGAAACTGCCCTCGGGGGCGTACCAATCCGCAGGGTCGATCTCGCCCATTGCGCCGCCCGCCGCCACGGGTACGGGGATCAGGCTGTGATCGGTGCAGGCCACGCTCAGGCCGCAGAGAACAGCCTGGGTGTATCCGCCTGCCAGTCCCATCGGATTCCCCATTGGATCCAACGCATAGGCCACGATGTAGTACTCGCCCTGCGGCAGGACCATTTCATACGTGCCCTGGCTGGGGGTCGTGAAGGTGAAATAATAATTTCCGTTCGGGTAGTATTGGGTGCTGAAGGCCACGACCATGATATCGGGCCGCCCCTCAGACGGGTAGGACAGGCTGCCCGTGATGCCGCCCTCGGGCTTGAGCGGCTTAGGGCCGTCGAGGGTGGGCGAGGGCGACGCCTCAACAGGCGCGGAGATAGTCGGCGTCGGCGGGAGCGGGGTGGCTGTGGGCGGGACCTGCGTGGCGGCAAGGGCGGCCTGCACCGTCAACGCAACGAAGGTCTGCTGAACGACCTCGTCGATGCTTTGAGTCGGCTGCGGTGGTGAGGCGGCGGGAGCACAGGCCGCGGCGAATAAAACCAACAGCAAAAATCCAAAGGCGATGCTCTTCTTCATTCAAAACTCCTTTAAATAAATATGCGCAACATGAGTTAGTTAAATAACTTCGGAAGCCTCGATGGACTTCCGAAGTTTCGTATTCGAACGCATCTTAAGGGAACTTCGCCGCGCTATCCATCACCCATACGTCCCAATACATCCAACAGCTTGACCATCCAGGCCTCGTCCTTTTCGAACGAGACCCAGTAGACGGCTTTGCCGCCGCGGATGCCTGATCCCAAATCTGGCAAACGTTTCGCCTCGGACCCGTCGGTGGGCAGCGGGAAGCGCAGCGATACCTGGCCGGCCTCCCAACTGACAGCGATCAGCCCCGCCTTCTCCGCCCGCAGTTTGACGCGCATCTGGTAAAACAGGTTTTGCGTCATCTCGGGCAGGGAACCGAAACGGTCGCGGAACTCGGAGGCCAGCGCGTCGATCTCGGTCTCGTCGCGCAGGTCGGCGATACGGCGATAGAGGCGCAGGCGCAAGTCCTGGTCAGAGATGTAGTCCGAGGGAATACCGACGGCCAGTGGCAGATCCACATTGACAGGCATGGAGAGCGGCAAGTTGAAAGTCGAAAGTCGAAGGTCGGAGGTCTCTTCGGCTTTTGACTTTTGACCTTCGACCCGGCGCAACCGTCTGACTGCATCCGACAATAAGCGCGTGTAGAGGTGGAAGCCCACGTCCTGGATGAAGCCATGCTGGCGGTTGCCAAGCAGTTCGCCCGCGCCGCGGATTTCCAGGTCGCGCATGGCAATCGAGTAGCCCGCGCCCAACTGGGTGTTCTCAGCGATGACCTCCAGGCGCTGCTGGCCTTCCTGGGTGGGCGTCATCTTGTTGTGGCGGAAGAAGTAGGCGTAGGCGCGCATCGCGCCGCGGCCGACGCGTCCGCGCAGTTGATAGAGTTGGGCCAGACCAAAGGTGTCGGCGCGGTCGACGATCAGCGTGTTGGCGTTGGGAATGTCGAGGCCCGATTCGATGATGGTGGTCGAAAGCAGGATGTCGATCTGGCCCGTATTGAAGCGGTGCATGACCGCCGAGAGCGCGCCCTCGGGCATCTGGCCGTGGCCGATGTCGATGCGCGCTTCGGGGACGAGTTTCTCCAGGTGCATGCGCATCGCATCGATGGTATGCACGCGGTTGTGAACGAAGAAGATCTGCCCGCCGCGCTCCAGTTCGCGCAGGATGGCCTGCCGCACCAGCTTGGGCGAATACGGCCCAACATGTGTGACGATGGGCAGGCGTTCCTCGGGCGGCGTGTTCAGGTTCGAGATGTCGCGCACCCCCGTCAGCGCCATGTAGAGCGTACGCGGAATGGGCGTGGCTGTCAGGGTCAACACATCCACTTCGGTGCGCAACTTCTTGAGGTGCTCCTTGTGTGCCACGCCAAAGCGCTGTTCCTCGTCGATGATGACCAGGCCCAAATCCTTGAACTCCACGTCGGACGAGATCAGGCGGTGGGTGCCGATGATGATGTCCACCTCGCCGATGGCCAGCGCAAACAGGATCTCGGTCTGCTCGCGCGGGGTGCGGAAGCGCGAGAGCATTTCCACTTTGACGGGGAAGGCCGCCAGCCTTTGCATGAAGGTTTCATAATGCTGCTGGGCCAGCACCGTGGTCGGCACGAGGATGGCCACCTGTTTGCCGTCCATCACGGCTTTGAAGGCGGCGCGCAACGCCACCTCAGTCTTGCCATAGCCCACGTCGCCGCACAACAGGCGGTCCATCGGGCGCGGATTTTCCATGTCGCGTTTGATGTCGGTCAGGGCGCGCACCTGGTCGTCCGTTTCGACGTAGGGGAACGAGTCCTCGAGTTCTCCCTGCCAAACGGAGTCGGACGCAAAAGCATACCCGACCGAGACCTGTCTGCGCGCATAGAGGTCGAGCAACTCCTCGGCCACCTTCTGCACGGCTTCCGTGACGCGCGATTTTTTCTCAGCCCAGGCCTGGCCGCCCAGATGATCGAGCGCGGGCAGGCCGCCATCCGCGCCGATGTAACGGGTGAGACGGTCGGCCTGGTGTACGGGAACGTAGAGCGTGTCGCGCTTGTCATATTCCACGGCCAGGAATTCGCGCTCATGGCCTTCCAACTGGCGCTGAACCAGCCCGACGAAGCGTCCCACGCCATGATCGACATGCACGACGTGGTCGCCAGGCTGCAAGTCGGCGTAGAGCGTCTCGGGCGCCTCAGCCGCCGTCCGTTGACGGGTGCGCGGCTGGGGCCGCTCCCACCCAAAAACCTCCGAGTCCGTGATGAGGTACAAGTCGCCAAGCTGCCAGCCTTCGGAGAGCGAGGCTTCCACAAATTTTGGATTTTCGGTTTGCGCCTGGCGATCCTCGCGCTGATTCCAAAGTTCTTCGAGACGTGAACGCTGGCGCGAGACGATCACGACCTGCCGATGCGCTTCGACCAGGCCTGCCAGGTACTCTTCGAAATGTTTAAGCCGGCCAGCAAAGCGCTCGATGTGCTGGAATTCGTCAGCCAGGCTGGGCATGGATGTCTGTTCGGTGAGCGCATCACTGGAACGTCCCAGTTCGAGCACGACGCGTCCGTGCAGGCTGTCGTACAGCTCGGACCAGGTCAGGTATGGGACGGGGAAGTCTTCGAAGAGCACGCCTTCCTCGATGCTCTCGTTCTTGAAGCGCACAGCCTGCGTCTCGACCTCGTCGGCCATCGACTCGACCAGGCTGCGGTCATCCACCAGCACGAGCGCCCTGGGGGGCAGGTAATCCAACAGGCTGGCGGGAATGCCATGCAGAAGCGGGATGTGAAATTCCGAGACCTTGTCCTCTTCGGAATCGGACATCGGGATTGGCGCATCGCCCGTCACGATGAATTCCCGCGCGGGCGTGACCAGCACCGACTCCAGCTTGTCGACGGTGCGCTGGGTGGTCGGGTCGAAGCGGCGCAGGGTGTCGATCTCGTCGCCAAAGAAATCGAGGCGCACGGGATGCGCTTCGGTCAACGGCCAGACATCCAGCAGGCCGCCGCGGTGGGAGAATTGTCCAGGCTCAAGCACGGTGTTGACGCGCTGGTAGCCGATCTCGTCCCAGGCGCGCAGCAGCGCGTCGGGCTGGATGCGCTGTCCCGTCGAGATCTTCTTGCAGGCCTTGAGGTAGTCGCGGCGCGGCAGGGTGCGCGTCATCAAGGCGCGCACTGAAGCCACGATGACGGGCGGCATCTCGGGTTTCTGCGCGAACGGCAGGTGATAGGTGGCCAGCGCGGTCAGGGCTTGCAGACGTTCGCGGCGCGTGGTCACACCCCAGGCCGCCTGCTCGTAGAACAGCGGATTCGGCTCCGCGAACAGGTAACGCGGCGATTGGAGCCAGAAGCCCAATTCATCGAACAGCGCCAGCGCATGATCGGCGCGGTCGGTGATCAGCACAATGGGCTGGTTCAAGTCCGCGTGCAGGGCGGCCAGCACAGGCAGCCGCGCAGACCGATGCAGGCCAAGGGCGGGAGCGGACTTGCCCGCCTGGACATCGACCAGCAGGGACTGATATTGAGTCAGCTTTCGAATCGGTTCGAGGAGTGGGATCATGTTTTTTTAGGGAGAGTGAACGTTAAGGCGTGACGCGGCCGAGAAACAATTCGGTTTCGCCGGATGATGTCAGCATACCCGCATGGCTCAATGAATCAAAAACTTCCCGGGCGGCGGATTTGAATTCATCGAATCTCGGGTCATCCTCATCTGGAATCCAGGCGGAGGACAGGAGGGCACCCAGGAACTGATCCCAGGTCAGGGAAAAATCGAAGGGGAACAGCATTTTTTGGAAATCGTCATTCCCGTAATAAAAACTCATCGATGGACGGGAAACGAACCTGGACGGTTCGGGCTTCGGGAATTTTTTCAAAAAGCGTCCCGACCACCTGCTCATAGACGGCATCCGTGCCGTGATTTCGCAAGACCGCCAGCCAGCCCAAAGGCTTCAAAATCCGCAGGAATTCCCTCCGCGCGGCCGCGGGCTCGAACCAGTGAATAGCCTGTCCGACGGTGATCAAATCCACGCAAGCGGATGGCAGGGTCGTGGCTTCGGCGCTGGCGTCGAGCACCTGGCAGGTCGAGTTGCCTGAGAAAGCCTTGCCCGCCAGAGCGCGCATTTCCAGCTCCGGCTCGATGGCATGGAGCATTTTGACCCGCTCCACGAAATGTTTGGCAAGCATGCCCGTCCCTGCGCCAATATCCGCCATCACGGTCTGGGAGGAAACTCCGACCGCATCCAAAATCACAGCAATGGCAGCCTGGGAATAGTCCCAGCGATACTTTGCATAATATTCGGCCTTGGAGGTGTACAGGTTACTCACGCAACACACACTTTCGACGCGACTTATATCCTGTTCAAGGCTGGCTAAAAACCATGCTCAGGAAGACAGTAAACTGCCCGCCGTTGATGTCCACGTCCGGGCAATAACTAAGGGGCTCTGCGATGCAGCCGCCCGTAATCTTGCGGCGATATAGTTCTTCGACCCAGGCGGCATTTGGGGAACTCACGGGGACATCCGTGAAAATGCCCGTGGCCGGCGAGGGGACGTATTCCCCGCCATATTTCGTCTTAAGCAGATATTCCGCGATCTGCCCACGGGTAACCAGGGAATCGGGGCAATACGAAAGCGGAGACTCTGCGCAACTCCCTACGATCCCGTCACGATAGGATTGTTCGATCCAGCCTGCCAGGGGGTGGGAGACCGGGACATCCGCAAAAAGGCCAACCGGCGCCGGTGGAAGATACTCGGAACCGTATTTGGTTTGCAGCAAAAGCACCGCGACCTGGGAAAGCGTGGGGGTGATCAGAGGCGACAGGTACGCAGCCTCAGGTTTGTCGTTGGGGGTAAATTCATATTCATTGAGATAACCGAGCACTTCCGCAGGCACATCGTTCAGACTGAAGACGCTCTGACTGGCACAGGGCGCCGTATGTTGTTCAACGTCACCGGTATACCAAAAGCCTCTGCGGTCGAATCGAAACCAGCGATTGCAATCGACCATCGTTACAGCAAAATCGCTGAGGTTGGAACTGTAGATCAATCGGTCAACAGGCGGTTCCCCGCGCAGAAGCGATGTTCCAGCCATCCACTCCGGCTGGGGGATGTCAAGATAATCCAAAATCGTCGGGGCAATATCGATGTTTTGAACACTATTATGGATCACACCTGCATGCTCGCCGCCGGGGAAATGGATCATTAACGGGATGCGCTGATTCGTTTCGTGCAGCATATTGTGATCGGTATAAATGACCACGATTGTATGCTCGAGTTCTCCAGAAGCAGAAAGCGCGTCAAATACCTCCTGCACGTAAATATCGAAATCGCGGATGGCATCATCATAAAAATCCGTCATCCACATACTGGATTGTTCCTGGCCCTTGGAGTAAATCTGATCTTTGGGTGCAAAAAGCCCCCCATGCGTGCCCATAAGATGAAGGTGCATGAAAACGGGTTCGTCCGTGCTGGAAACAAGTCCAACAAGCTGGTCGATCTTTGCCTGGTCATCCCCAAAGATGGAGGCGCTGTGTTCAGTCACGATCTTGTATGGGTTTTCCATCCTTTGAATGAAAAAGATGTGCAATAAACGGCTGGAAATCCGCTCGGAGGCGGTTTCAAGAAAAAACGTGATACTCCCAAAACCGTATTTTGTCCCGACCTGGAAAAGAAAGCCTGCTTTGTTCGAACGGTTATTCACCTCATCGAATGCACCCTGAAGGTTGGAGTCGTATGCGTCAACATAATGGGGCACCCCAATCTCAACAGAATAATATCCCAATTCCTTAAGGATGCCCGGCAGGTGTTGATAGGAGTCTTCCCCCATCAGAACCTGACTTGCACCGGCAGCATACACCCGGCTGGGAAGTTTCCCGGTCAGGATGGACACCACAGAGAAACTGGACTCTCCGCCGTTTGTGAAGGCATTTTGCGCCACCAGGGAGATTTGTGCAAGCTTCGTCAAGTTCGGGGTCGTGTCCCGTTCATACCCATAAAGCGACATGTTGGCGGCATTCACCCCGTCCGAACCGATGATCAGGATGTTGGGCCGCTCCTTCACATTCTCCAGGGAGGCCAGATCGATCATCGAAACCGGTTGATATTGCCCCAGCAGAGAGACACCTGTCAGGAGGACCACCGCAGTGACAAAGGCCGGGAAGGGATCGATGTGTTTCCTCGGCTGGACAGGTCGGGATACAAATCCAATCCCCCGGCGGAAACTGTAGGCCCATAACGCCAGAAAGCCCAGCGCATACAGGCCGCGCCACAAGCCGGTCGAATCCACGATGCCAAACTTGAACACCGTATAGGTGAAATTATCGACCAGCAGCAACAGCAGCGAGGACACTATGGCGGCAGGAACGAGGAGCGCGGCATACAAGAGGGTGCCCCGTTTTTCGGACTTCAAGACAACCAGGTCAATCAAGCCCAGGAGCGCGATGGGTGCAATGCCCGCGCAGACCAGAAAACCGCCCGCAGCAAACATGATCTCCAGCTTCGACAGGAGACTCATCTCGCTCATATAGGATGGCATCGTGGTAAGAAACAGCCATTCCATGAAGATGTAGGCAAACGAAGACGCGATCAAAAATACGACAAGATTCTTCCATGAATTCTGTTTCTGCATCTATATCCTCAAGTCTAGTTGGTCGCGCTACCGTTGAATTTGTTCATGGCCGTGTTCAAGCCGCTGACCACAAACTCCAGGGCGGCGTCGGCGGCGTGGTCGAGCACTTCGGAGAGGGTTTGCACCTCATCCTTCGAGAAATCCTGCAACACATAGGCGGCGGGATCCATGCGGCCGGGCGGACGGCCGATGCCGATGCGCAGGCGCGGGAAGTCGCGGGTGCCGAGGCGTTCGATGGTCGAGGCCATGCCGCGTTGTCCGCCCGCCCCGCCCGAGGCGCGGATGCGGATGGCGCCGAAGGGAATGTCGAGATCGTCGGAGAGTACCATCAGGTTGGTGAGCGGCACCTTGTAGAAGTGCGCCAGTCCCTGCACGGATTGACCCGAGAGGTTCATGAAGGTCTGCGGCTTGGCCAGGATGAGCTTGCGCTCGTCGTGAGTCGCAGTCACCACGATGGCCTTGGATTGCAACTTCATGCCGCGCGCGTTCAGGCGCACGACCAGCCGGTCGATGGCCATGAAGCCGACATTGTGGCGGTTGTCTTTGTATTCACGGCCAGGGTTGCCGAGGCCAACGAGAAGGAAGGGGTCTGTCATTGGTGATTAGTTCCCAGTGATTCAGTTACGGCGCAGACGGAGGAAGATTCCAATAACAACGACCAAAGCCAAAGCCAGCAGCGCGCCGCGGATGAGGTAGAAGTTGATTTCTTCCACACTGATGGCGGCGGGGTTGGCGGGCAGCGGCTGGGGCGTGGGTCCGCTCGGGGAAACGGGAACAGGCGTGGCCGTCGACTGGGGTTCGTCTCCCACGGTTACCACTACGATGGGCGGCTCGGTCGCAGTCGGGAGCGCAACGGTCGGCTCCAGCATGGGTGCGAGGGTCGGGGTGGCGGTCGCGGGGACGGCCGCGTTGCGAACCATCAGTCCCGTCACGGTGAAATCCTGGAAACTGCCATCCTGCGAGTAGACGCGCAGTCGCAGGCTGTACTCGCCGTCGCTGATCTGGGTGGTGTCCCAGGCGGCAAGGGCGGACTCCTGGACAGGCTGGGTAAACGCTTCGAGGCGGAACCAGGTACCCGTCGGGTCAGAGGCGAAGGCGAAGGCCAGTTCCGCGGAGGCGAAGTTGGGGGCATCCACCGTGCCTGTAATGACCACCTGCCCGCTCAGGGTTTCCCCCGCCAGGGGCGCGGAAATGGCTGGAGCCCCCTGTTGCAGGGCAAAGATCAGCAAAAAAGCCTGAAAAGCCTGAAGGAGTCGCATAGACGGAACAGGTAAGTCTATCACGAAGAATTTCGAGGGTCAACTTTTTCGAGCGCGGCGCAGAAAACGTGGCAGGAGAAACACTCTTGGGACGCCCAACCATGACATCTGTCTACAACCTATGGTAAACTAAAGCAGAAATCATCCCAGGAGACCCTATTATGGCAAAATCCAGATCCGAGCAAATGGTTGATCGCCTGCGCTCCATGCAGGCTTCCGCGCCCGACATCGAGGCTTCGGCTGTCGTATCCGTGGACGGCTTGATCATGGCCTCGGCCCTGCCGCAGGAAGTGGAAGAGGACCGCGTTTCGGCCATGTCGGCGGCCATGCTCAGCCTCGGCGAACGCATCTCGGGCGAACTGGGCCGCAAGGGCCTGGAACAGGTATACATCAAGGGCAGCGCGGGCGCCATCGTGCTGACCTCCATCGGTGAGGAAGCTGTGCTGACTGTCCTTGGCCGCCCGGATGGCAAACTGGGCCTGATCTTCCTGGAAATGCGACGCGCCGCGGAAGACCTGGTCAAACTGGTAGGATGAAGAGATATAAAGTTCGCAGGTAAACAAAAAGGAATCCCCGATGGGGAGGGCTGAAACGCCCTCCCCATCGACTTTGTTAATAGACCAGTAGAGGTGAAATATGACGACAAAATATCTTTTCTTCACAGGCGGCGTGGTCAGCTCGGTCGGCAAGGGCGTGACGGCCGCGGCGACCGGCCTGCTGCTCAAGGAACGCGGCTTCAAGGTGGCCGTTCAAAAGCTGGATCCGTACATCAACGTGGACCCGGGCACGATGAGTCCCTACCAGCACGGCGAAGTCTTTGTGCTGGATGACGGCGCCGAGACGGACCTGGACCTGGGCCATTATGAACGCTTCATCGACATCCGCCTGGGGCGGGTGAGCACTTTCACCACGGGGCAGGTCTACGCCGAGGTCATCTCGAAGGAGCGGCGCGGCGACTACCTGGGCGGCACCATCCAGGTCATCCCGCACATCACCAACGAGATCAAGCGTCGGGTCGGGCTGGCCGCCAAGGAGACGGGCGCGGAAATCGTCATCCTGGAGATCGGCGGCACGGTCGGCGACATCGAGTCGCAGCCGTTCCTCGAAGCGCTGCGCCAGCTCCGTAACGAGGTGGGCCGCGAGAACTGCCTGTTCGTGCATGTCACCTGGCTGCCGACCATCGGCGCGACGGGCGAAATGAAGACCAAGCCCACCCAGCACTCGGTGGCGGCCCTGCGCTCCATCGGCATCTCGCCCAACTTCATCATCGCGCGCGCCGACGATCCCATCGACGAAAGCCTGTGCGACAAGATCGCGCTGTTCTGCGACGTGGAGAAGCGCGCCGTCATCCCAATGGAAACGGCGGGCGTACTTTACGAAGTCCCGCTGATGTTGGAAAAACGCGGTGTGGGCGACCTGGTATTGGAAAAACTCGGTCTGAGCGCCCGTCAGAAGCCGAACATGAAACCCTGGGAAAAGCTGATTGCCGAAGTGCGCAAGCCCAAGCCCACCATCAGGATCGCGCTGGTCGGGAAATACGTTGAATTACAGGATGCCTACATGTCGGTGCGCGAAGCGGTCAAGCACGCCGCCCTGGCCAACGGCGTGGAGGTGGACCTGGCTTGGGTTCACTCGGCCGACCTCGAAAAGGACAAAGGCTGGGAAGTCGTGGAAAGCGCCGACGGCGTCATCGTGCCCGGCGGATTCGGATCGCGCGGCATCGAAGGCAAGATCCTGGCGGCGCGCTACGCCCGCGAGAAGAAGGTGCCCTACCTCGGCCTGTGCCTGGGGATGCAGGTCATGTGCGTGGAGTTTGCCCGCAACGTGCTCGACCTGGAGGAGGCCAATTCCTCGGAGTTCGACCGTGGGACGCAGCACCCCGTCATCGACCTGATGCTGGACCAGCGCTCGATTACCGACATGGGCGGGACGATGCGCCTGGGCCTGTACCCGTGCGAGCTGCAAAAAGGGACGAAGGCCGCCGCCGCCTATGGCGCTTCCCACGTGGACGAACGGCACCGCCACCGCTTCGAGTTCAACAATTCCTATCGGACGCAGTTCGAGAAGAAGGGCATGACCTTCTCGGGCCTCTCCCCCGACGGCAAGCTGGTGGAGATCGCCGAATTAAACGACCACCCCTACATGGTGGGCAGCCAGTTCCACCCCGAATTCCTCTCGCGCCCGATGAAGCCGCATCCGCTGTTCGTGGGATTGATCAGGGCAGCCAAGGAACGCGCCAGGAAGTAGGCCTGGTTGGCTCCCGCTGGACGCTGCCCTGCATGAAAAAGGGCCGACGAGTACAAATTCGTCGGCCAGAATAGCGTAAATCTTCAGCCAGCACAGCACCTATCTTCGACCAGTGTAAAGCAGGAAAGCGTAGGGCGAGATCAATATCTCGCCCTACGCTGTTGTTCACTTCTTCTTTTTGTTCGAACCCGACTTCTTGGGTTTGGATCCCGTAGATTTGGCAGGCGTCACGGCGCCTGATCCGCCCTCTGCGGCCAGCGCCAGATGCGGCTGTTTTTCCGCCTTATATGCATCGCGCAAATTGACGGGGCGGACTTCCTTTTTGCGAATCTGCAAGTTCAGGATCTCGACAAAGACCGAGAAGCCCATCGCAAAGTAGACGTAGCCCTTGGGGATGTGCTGGTGCAGGCCCTCGACGATCAGCGTGAAGCCGATCATGAGCAGGAAGCTCAAGGCCAGCATCTTGACGGTGGGATGATGTTCCACAAATTCGCCCAGCGGCCCCGAAACAAAGATCATTACGCCCGCGGCAATGACCACAGCGATAATCATGATCAGAAGTTCATCCACCATGCCCACGGCGGTAATAACGGAGTCGAGCGAGAAAACAATGTCCAGGATCATGATCTGGATGATGACATTCCAGAAGACGGCCTTGACCTTGGATGAAGCCTGACCTTCCACACCTTCCAGTTTCTGATGGATCTCGTGCGTGGCCTTCCACAGCAGGAACAAGCCGCCCGCCAACAGGATCATGTCACGGCCCGAAATGTCGATATTGAAAACCGTAAAGAGTGGATCCTCCAACTTGATGATCCAGGACAGGGAGAACAGAAGCGCAATGCGGGTCAGCACCGCCAGGGCGATGCCCGTCATGCGCGCTCTGCTCTGTTGCTCCACGGGCAGTTTCCCTGCCAGGATGGAGATGAAGATCACATTGTCCACGCCGAGCACGAGTTCGAGCACGATCAATGTGACCAGGGCAACTATGTTTTCAGCTTGAAATAATCCTTCCACCTTTATGTCTCCTTGAATGAAGTTACTGGATTTTAAATCCTTTTGGCATTTCTGAATACACTCCGCGCATGTCCAAAGGCAAAGCGGATGCCAGGGAGAACATGACGCGGTCGGTTAACGAGAGCGGGGTGTCGTCGGGAGTCGGCAGGATGGGCGGGAGCAGGCTCACGGTCGCTAGGTTGGGGCGCGGAAAATGCTGGAAGAAACGGTCCGAGCCCGTCAGCGCCATCGGCACGATCGGGCAGCGGGCGTCGATGGCCAGGCGCGCGGCACCCGTCTTGGCCACGCCCAATCCCCTGCCCCTGGAGCGCGTCCCCTCGGGGAACATGCCCAACACCTGACCGTGTTCAAGGATGCGGGCGGCGTGACGCATGGCCCACGCATCCTTTTCCCCGCGATACACGGGGAACGCGCCCATGCGGCGGAAGACTGCATCCAACGGGCCAAGCTTGAACAATTCCGCCTTGCCCATGTAGAAGATCGGGCGCGGCAGGGAAATCTGCATGGGAAACACATCGAAATTCGTGACGTGGTTGGCGGCCACGACCACGGCGCCCTCGGACGGGAGATGTTCGAGATCGCTGACCTCCAGTCTCATGAAGGGACGCGAGAGGCCCGTCGCCAGGGCAACGATGGTTCTTCGAAAGGGCGTGTCGTGATAAGTATATTGTTTGCGATCCCTGGGGTCGAAATCCTGGCTGTCCATTTGGTCACTCACTTTACGGGAAAACGCTTTGAAAGTTGTGTCATGTCAGTCTGTGGGATCGTGCAAATTATCATTAAGTTGGGTGATCCAGACAAAATGCGATTATACTTGAGACCAGCTACCTACAGAGATGGATCTGCGGGCTTGAAAAGCAGGTCGATAGTTCTGAGATATTAACCCCAGGAGTTCAATATGGACACAATGATCGAAAGCATTTCCGCGTTGGAAGTTCTCGACTCACGCGGCAACCCCACCGTCGAGGTGGAGGTGGTTTTGGCAGACGGCGCATGGGGCCGCGCAGCGGTTCCCTCCGGCGCCTCGACGGGCGTGCACGAAGCGCTCGAACTGCGCGATGGCGACAAGAAGCGCTACCTCGGCAAGGGCGTGAGCCAGGCCGTGGCCAACGTCAACGGGCCGATTGCCGATGAGCTTTTCGGCTGGGACGCCGCCGAACAGAAATCCATCGACGCCGCGCTGCTGGCGCTGGACGGCACCCCCAACAAATCCAAGCTGGGCGCGAACGCCATCCTCGGCGTGAGCCTGGCAGTCGCCAAGGCGGCGGCCAACTCGTTCAGCCTGCCGCTGTATCGCTACATCGGCGGCGTGTATGCGCACGTGCTGCCCGTCCCGATGATGAACATCATGAACGGCGGCGCGCACACCAGCTGGCAATCCACCGACATGCAGGAATTCATGGTCATGCCCTTCGGCGCACCATCCTTCGCGGAAGGCCTGCGCTGGGGCGCGGAGATCTACCATGCGCTCAAGTCGGTGCTCAAGGATAAGGGCTACGCCACCCTGGTCGGCGACGAGGGCGGTTACGCTCCCGCGCTCAAGGCCAATGAAGAGGCCCTGGAAGTGATCCTGGCCGCCATCGCCAAGGCTGGCTTCAAGGCTGGACGCGGCCTGGATGTGGCCATCGCGCTCGATCCCGCCGCCTCCGAACTGTATGAGGAAGACACCAAAACCTACAACCTGCGCAAGGAAGGCAGGAAACTGTCGGGCGAGCAGATGGTGGAATTCTGGGCCAAATGGGTCAAGGATTATCCCATCGTCTCCATCGAAGACGGCCTGGCCCAGGACGACTGGGAATCATGGGGCCTGATGGTCAAGACGCTGGGCGACAAGCTCCAGATCGTCGGCGACGACCTGCTGGTCACCAACCCCGAGCGTGTCCGCCGCGCGATCCAGGACAAGACCGCCAACGCGCTGCTGGTCAAGCTCAACCAGATCGGCTCCCTGACCGAGACCATCGAAGCCGTGGAACTCTGCCATCGCGCCGGTTGGCGCGCCGTCACCAGTCACCGCTCGGGCGAGACCGAAGACGCCACCATCGCCGACCTGGCTGTGGCGCTCAACACCGGCCAGATCAAGACCGGCGCCCCCGCCCGCTCGGACCGCGTGGCCAAGTACAACCAGCTCCTGCGCATCGAAGCGGAACTGGGCGATGCCGCCCATTACGCCGGCTGGGCTGCGCTCAAGGGTTAACAAGGAATGCAGACTTTAGTCTGCTTCGAAGGTGCGGACTGAAGTCCGCGCTCCAAAAAACGGAATCAAGCCCCGGGTCCAGAAATGGCCCGGGGCTTTTTCGTTGGCAACACGCCATAACCCCGGCCAGGATGTGGTGCAAATTTCCGCAAAAATTGTGACGCTCATCACTATCCAGCGGGAGTATAATCGAACCACTATACTCTTCCGATTGGAGGTTTCCATGGCTAGTGTAACGTACGAAAATGTATTCAAGAAGTTCGGTGATATGGCAGCGGTCGACAACATGAATTTCCATGTTGAAGACAAGGAGTTCCTGGTGCTCGTCGGCCCCTCGGGGTGCGGCAAAACCACGGCGCTGCGGCTGTTGGCGGGTCTCGAAGAGCTCACCAGCGGCGACATCAAGATCGGTGACCGCGTGGTGAACGATGTGGCCCCGAAAGACCGTGACATTGCCATGGTCTTCCAGTCCTACGCCCTCTATCCGCACCTCTCGGTGTTCGACAATATGGCCTTCGGCCTCAAGCTGCGCAAGATCAACAAGGACGAGATCAAGCGCCGCGTGAACGAAGCCGCCGAAACCCTCGGCATCACGGAACTGCTCCAGCGCAAGCCGCGTCAGCTCTCGGGCGGACAGCGCCAGCGCGTGGCCGTCGGACGCGCCATCGTGCGCGTGCCGAAGGTTTTCCTCTTCGATGAACCGCTCTCGAACCTGGATGCCAAGCTGCGCGTACAGATGCGCACCGAGATCAGCAAACTGCACCAGCGTCTGCAGACCACGTTCATCTACGTCACCCACGACCAGACCGAGGCCATGACCATGGCCACCCGCATCGCGGTCATCAACAAGGGTAAACTTCAGCAGATCGATACCCCGCAGACTCTGTACGACCACCCGGGCAACTTGTTTGTGGCTGGCTTCATCGGTTCGCCCGCCATGAACTTCTTCCCTGGCAAGCTGCGCAGGGATGGGGACCGCATCGTGGTGGATACGGGTGACTTCGTGGTCGCCATCCCCGCTTCCAAGGTGGCGCCCTACCGCCAGCACGTCGACAAGGACATCATCTTTGGCATCCGCCCCGAGAACATCCACGATGCCGAATTCGTCCCGCCGAACATCGACGCGGAGAGGGTGACGGTCAAGGTGGATGTGACCGAGTTGATGGGTAACGAGATCTTCCTGTACCTGATCAGCGGCAAAAACACCTTCGTTGCCCGCGTCGATCCGCGCTCGAAACTGCGCATCGGCCAGCAGGCGCAGGTCATGTTCGACATGGATAATTTCCACATCTTCGACGCCGCCACCGAGGAAGCCATTCGGTAATATTCCAGGAAGGTGGCGTGCCCGTTCGCTGCTCACTTCCTCAGCGAGTCATAGCCCTGTTATTTCGACAGGGCTATCTTGTTTTTTGGCAATGAAAGGAGGCCTCATGGCAACGCCCGCAGACATCGCGCGTTATCGCGCCAACTGGCAAAAGGAAATCGACGGGGCCTTTCAATATCGCTCCCTGGCTGCCTCGGAAAAGAACGGGAAGCTGGCCGAAGTCTACGCCAAACTGGCCGGCAGCGAGGAAAAACATGCCGCTGTGTGGGAGATGAAACTCGAGGAGGCTGGCAAACCTGTCCCGCCCCGCAAACCCTCCTGGCAGGCGCGGACGCTCGGTCAACTGGCGCGCTGGTTCGGGCCGAAACTTGTGCTGCAAACCATCGTCGGCAACGAGGCTAGCGACAGCCGCGCCTACGATAACCAGCCCGAAGCCGAGACCGTCCAAATGGCGGCGGATGAAAAGTCGCATGCGCGGCTGCTGGTCAACATCAGCGGTACGGAGAGCGGCAACATGGGCGGCAGCGTCGCCATGGTGGAGGGACGTCATCGCTCCGCGGGCGGGAACGCCCTGCGCGCCGCCGTGCTGGGCGCCAATGACGGGCTGGTTTCCATCCTCAGCCTGGTGATGGGCGTGGCGGGTGCCAACATGGCCAACAGCGACGTGTTGATCGCGGGGCTGGCGGGCCTGCTGGCAGGCGCTGGCTCCATGGCGATGGGCGAATGGCTCTCGGTGCAAAGTTCGCGCGAGTTGTACGAGCATCAGATTGCCATCGAAAAAGCGGAAATCGCCGAGCACCCCGAGGAGGAGCAGGAGGAACTGGCGCTCATCTACCAATCCAAGGGCCTGCCCGAGGAGCGCGCCAGGGAACTGGCCGCCCGCATCATGGCCGACAAAAACATCACGCTCGACACGCTGGCCCGCGAGGAACTCGGTATCGACCCAGGGGAATTGGGCGGCTCGGCCTGGGAGGCGGCATCGACCTCCTTCCTGCTGTTTGCGTTCGGCGCGGTTTTCCCCATCCTGCCGTTCTTCTTCCTGGATGGCATGAGCGCGGTCTACACCAGCCTGGCCGTCAGCGCGGTGGGACTGTTCATCATCGGCGCGGCCATCACGCTGATGACCGGCCGCAACCTGTTCCAATCGGGCTTCCGCCAGGTGCTTTTCGGCCTGAGCGCGGCGGCGCTGACCTACGGCGTCGGCAAATTGATCGGCGTAAGCCTGGCGGGTTAGCCCCCCGCGCGTCCTATTTCAACCGCATGACAATTCCACTGCATCCGGGTGGGATGAGATAGAATTCGCTCGCTTCTGCGCCAAACAAGCCAAAATACGGCAGATTCTTTGAGAATACACTCGAAACTGCCCCTTTGCCTGCCAAACGCAGTGAAAAAATCCAATACCAAACCATCATCGAGGTACTTCTCCATGACAACTCCAACCTGGGTTCAAGACGCAGTTTTTTACCAAATCTTTCCCGACCGTTTTGCGCGCAGTGAACGCCTGGCCAAAAACCAGCTCCGCTTCGAAGATTGGGACTCGCGTCCCACCGTGCATGGCTTCAAGGGCGGCGATCTGTACGGCATTGCCGAGCGGCTCGACTATTTGCAGGATTTGGGCATCACCGCGATCTATCTGAATCCCATTTTTGCCTCCGCTGCTAATCATCGCTACCACACCTTTGACTTTTACCAGGTTGATCCGCTGCTGGGCGGCAACGAGGCTTTGCACCACTTGCTGGACGAGGCCCACAAGCGGAACATGCGCATTGTGCTGGACGGCGTATTCAACCATGCCAGCCGCGGTTTCTGGCAGTTCCATCACGTGCTCGAAACAGGCGAAGCCTCCCCGTACCGGGATTGGTTCTACTTCCACCCCGACTTCCTGAACAACAGGCGCACCTGGGGCGCCTACCCCACCCAGCATCAACAGAACGCCATCAACAGCGAGGGCAGCTACAACGCCATCGGCTACCAGGGCTGGTGGAACATGCCCGCCCTGCCCAAGTTCAACACCTACACGCCCGCCGTGCGCGAGTTCATCTTCGGCGTGGCCGAGTATTGGATCAAGTTCGGTATCGACGGCTGGCGGCTGGACGTGGCGGGCGAGATCGATGACGACTCGTTCTGGCAGGAATTCCGCCGCCGCGTGAAGGCGCTCAACCCCGAGGCCTACATCGTCGGGGAGATCTGGCACGAGGCCAACCGCTGGCTGCAAGGCGACCAGTTCGACGCCACCATGAACTACCTGCTCACAGCGGCACTGCTGACCTACCTGGGCGGGCACCGCCTGGACCTGGGTGTGGTCAACCAGTGCGGCGGCCTGCAGGGACGCGTTCACAACCATACCTCGGATGCCTACACCTTTGCCAACGAGATCGACCGCCTCTTCCACCTCTATCACCCTGAGTTCAGTTTCTCCCAACTCAACCTGCTCGACAGCCACGACATGCCGCGCTTCCTCTCGTGCGTGAAAGGCGACAAGTCTGCCCTGCAATTGGCTTGGACCTTCCTCTTCACCTACCCGGGCGCGCCCTGCATCTACTACGGCGACGAGATCGGCGTGGACGGCGCCCATGACCCGGACTGCCGCAAATCCTTCCCCTGGAATGAAAACAAATGGGACGTAGATCTTCTTGACTATGCGAAGGCCTGTATCAAGCTCCGCAAGGATCATGTTGCTCTGCGGCGCGGCTCGGTCCAGCGGCTGCTCGCTGAAGGTCAAACCTTTGCGTTCGCGCGGAGTTTCGAGCAGGAAAAACTGATCGTTGCGATCAACGCCGGAGAAGTGGCGGCCCAGGTCGAGGTCCAGACCGAACCAAAGGAAAAGTACGTTTCCATCTTCGGAAAAGCCAAAGTTGAATCTATCGAGAAAGGCCTGCGCCTGAAACTCGATCCGCGTGGGAGTGTTGTACTCAAGAGACTGTTATAGCAAGGGGTAAACCGTCTTCCGTCCTCTTCGAAGGCAACATCCAACATCGGACAAGTCGCAGGAGCACAGATGGGTCAGGAACTGCCAGACAATATAGAAAATCCGAGGGAAGTGCTCGACCGCATTCTGACGGCGCTGACCAGCGGAAATGCAGAATCTCGACGCAGCGCCATTTTGGAGCTGAACACACATCCATACAGCAGTCCCACCATTGTCGCGGAGTTGGAAAAACTTGCGCTGACCGGTGGTGAGGAATTGCGCGGGCTGGCCCTTTCCGCGCTCCAGAGTCCCGCCAGCCGAGGCGTTTACAAGCAAAACGCCTCGCTCAACCAACGCGACCGCACGGTTATCCTGGGCGAATTATTGGCCTGGCGCAAGAACGGCCTGCTCGATGAAACGCGCGCGACGCTCCTGGCACTGCGCTACGGCTTCGACCTTGGGGCGAATGCGACGGCAAAGCCCGTTCAGGACCCGCCCCTGGCTTCTGCCGTCTCCCAGCCGTCGGCTGCGCTCCGGCCCACCTCCCCTCTTGCACCCCGTCCCACGCTGACCGAGACACTGCTCTCCGAGTCAACCATCAAGATCGCGCTCTACCTGGGCGCGTTCCTGGTGATCGTTGCGGCTGCCATCCTCGCCGCCCTGGATGTTTTCCGCCTGCCGATCCTGGCCACGGCCACGCTGGGCTTTTTCGTCGGGGCCATCGCCACACGCAAGCGGCTCCCCCAGCCGAGTTTTGTACTGGCCATCGTCTTCTCCTGCCTTCTGCCTTTCGATGCGGCTGTGGTGGCCGATACCACCGGGCTGGCTCCCCAAATCGATGAGTTGTATTGGGGCGGCGTATATTTTCTGCTGTCGGTTGTGTGGGTCATTGGCACGTGGTTCTACGCCTCGCGCTTCTTCAGCATGGCAGCCTTTGTGGCGCTCGATTTTAGCGTGTTCAACGTTTTGACCTTACCAGGTGTGGATTATGAAATTGCCCTGCTCGGCCTGTCTATGATAGGCTTGGTGGGCTTGCTCGGCGTGCACCTGCTCAAACGCTGGAAGGACACAAAATTTGCATCGCCGCTCTTCGGCCTGACTCTCCTGCATTCATTCATTCTCGTCTGTACAGTCGGCATGGTCAGCCTGGTACGTGCCGCCACACAAACAGACGACGCCGGCCGCCTGTACTGGCTGGCCATCAGTCTGACCTGGGTTGTCTTCTCGATCTTTGCCTTCGCGGCCAATTCACTCTACCCATTTCCGCTCTTCCCCTGGGCGGTTACCTTCCTCCTGCTGCCTCTGCCCTGGACTTTCCTGCAAACTTTCGACCCATCGCCTCTGGTGTTCGTGTCCGCCTTGTGGGCGTTCGGCGCCATGTATGCCCTGGGCAGTGAAGCCGCGCGCAGGCTTCCCTTCGATTGGATCCAAAAATATCACTGGCCTCTGCTCATTCAGTCCTTCCTGCCGATCTTCATTGCCTGGATATGGGGAGCTTTTGAAAATGTAACCTACGGATTTGGGATCGCGCTGGGGACGGCCTTGATCTACTTCCTGTTGACCGTGAGCAAGCCGCGCAGCCTGCCATGGACCTCGAGCCTGCTCGCCGCCCTGACGGCTTATTTCAGCTTCTTCCTGTTGCCGTTCATGGAGCGCTTCCAGGTACAGACTCCCCACCTGACCGCGATTGCCGCCCTGTTGTTTCTGCTCCCCGACCAGTTCCTCAAAGCGGACATAAAACATAACCCATCCCTGCGCTGGCCGCCGCGTCTTATCGGCATCCTGCTCTTCGCAGTCACGCTTTTAATTATGGTCTCAAATGGCTTTGATTCACCTGGACAACGCGCCCTCGTGCTGGCTGTCTTCGCCCTGCTGGCTTTGGGATACTCCATCCGCTACAGGCTGTTCTGGGTAACCTACGTCTTCTCGGGCCTGATCGCCGCCGCCGTGCTTGAAACGCTCAGCCAATTCAAGGCTACCGATCTATGGCTGCCTGTACTCTCCGCCCTGACAACGCTTTTGTATCTGGCGGGCTCCTTCCAACACAGGCTGGCGCGCGACCTGCGCTTTAGCGGGCTGGTCACAGTCGGCCTCGCCGCACTTGCGGCCATCTTTATGCTGAACGACAATCTCTCGGCAGGCTGGTATACCCTGCTGGCGGCCTTGTTATTCTCCATTGAAATGTACCGCTACAAAAACAGTTGGATGGAGCTCGGGGTTCTGGGCAATGCCGCCCTGACCTGGGCATTATGTGTTTACCAAGTCTCCGCCCTTCCGCGCGTCAATCTGAGCGTGATGAATAGGGTGGGCTATCAATTGATCGGCGTCAGCGCGCTCCTGGTTTTGCTGGAGCTGCTCATCCGTCAGACGTATCGATTGGAACGCAAGTTGAGTATAGTGTCGGTGGCAGGGGCAGTCGCCCTGCCCGCGCTATCCAGCATATATCTGTTATTCGTCGGGATGGACAGTCCACACGTGGCAGCCATCGGCTTTGGCATTTTCCTGATCGTTTTCCTGGTCAACGCCTTTGTGCGCCGCGCCCCCAGGCTGGGATTTGCTGCCACAGCCTCCACCACGCTGTGGGTCATCTACCTCCTGCGCACCCTCGAATGGTCAAACTGGTTGTTTCCGCTGATTGTCCTAGCGATCCTGTACTTCGCGGTTGGATACCTTCTGCGTCGCAGTGCGGATCAGGTTCCCGCAGAGCACCTGCTGGCGGGCTGGGACAGGGTGTTGCTCTTTAGCGGTCTGGGACTGGGCACCCTGCTCTCGTTCAGCGCGCCGTTCGAGGATACAGGATTGGCAGCGGCGATCCCCGTCGCCCTGGCGGCCACCCTGTGGACGGTGGAGGCCTTCCACCGCCGCAATGTCTGGCTGGGATTCCCCTCCAACGGCTTGTATCTGCTGTCCTATTTCATGATTCTCAACGCCCTGCAAGTGGACGAGCCGCAGTTCTACTCGGTGGGCGCTTCCGCACTTGGCCTGCTGATGCACTATCTGTTGACGCGCACAGGCAGCCGCACAGGCACTTTCCTGACAGGCATGGTTTCGCAGCTCGTCCTCCTCAGCACCACCTACATCCAGATGCTGAACACGGAACGGCTGGGTTTCTTCTTTGTGCTGTTCTTCCAGGGGTTGGTCGTGTTGCTCTACGGCATCGTCATCCGCTCGCGCAGCCTGGTCATCACCCCGATCATCTTCATCGTAGTGGGCGCGATCACCGTCGCGTACAGCGCCCTCCAGGGCATCTCGACCGTCCTCGTCCTGGGCTGTACGGGCCTGATCATGCTGATGCTGGGTATCCTGGCCGTCATCATGCGCGAACGGCTGGTGAAGATCGGCGAACGCTTCAGCGATTGGAACGCTTAAACTCCGCAACTATGTAAACAAAGCGCTTGAATGGGATGCCATTCAAGCGCTTTGGCTTTTAATGCCTGCGCGAAAAGATATCTACCTGGCGCAGGATCTTCACGATGCGCATACGCGCCGCCCAGCGCGGCGAGGTCCGAAGCCTGTGAAGTCCGCCTTCGCCAACGAGAGTCCCTAAAAAGAAATAACCAAGCGCCTGGGGTTGATCATTTCCGTACAAACCACCGGAAGTACGCTGCTTCATTGGAACCGATATATTGGGAGACAAAGGAGTTATATTCTATATTTTCCAGACCTTCGATATTGAAGGCATTCTCTTCCTCTTTTTTTTGAAGCTGCCAGAGTGTACTGACCTCGCCAGATGAGGGAAGGTGCCAGAGAGCCCCATTTTTAATAATGCCTTCGACTTGAATGCCGATGTTGACGAATGCGGTCATGAACCCGATGACAAGAAGAACGGTCAGGGCTAATTTCTTTCCAAGCATCGTTCCTTTACTCAAAACGACGCGGCCGATAATAATTGCCAATGCAAATATCGACGGAATCGAGGCTTTTTGCAGCAGGTCGTTATAAAATCCATATTGATAGAACGGCAGGGCAGCGAGAACAATCAGTACTGTAGCCAGGATGAGACGGGATCGCCTGTCATTTTTGTCCAGAAGTTTCCAGGTCAAAATTCCGTACAAGCCGGTTTCAAAGAGCCAGAATAGAATCAATAAAATCAATGCCAGGACAACTTCAAAGGCATTCTTGGTAAGTGAAAAGAAAAAGACGGAGACAATTTCTCCACTAATCTCTGGCGGCAGGGGATGGAACTTGGAAAGATACATGAAGCCGATTAATCCGCCCAGCAACACGCCGCATAGATTGGGCAAGCCATACTTCCTGATCCATACAGGAAGGGTTCGAGGCTCTGAGACCCAATCTGCCAACACAAAGGGAATCAAGCCCACGGTGATAAATGGCGACCAGAATGTTGTCAGGCCAAGATACCAAAGGGTGTATTTCCGCTCCTGGTTGAAAAGTTCATCCAGAATGATGGCCATAACCAACCATCCGACAAATCCCTGATTCGGTGTCCAGAATAGGACCCAGTTGAATGAAGGATAGTTCCATCCAATGGACCACCATTCGAAATCATAAATGCTAAGTGTCTCGCCGGCGAAAGCCTGAACGGCGGGAGCCATGAGTGCGAATCCAAGCACATCCATCCCGGCGAAAAAAATAACAAACAATGCCGCTTTCCACCAGGAACGTTTGATAAGGGTAACACCCCAGAGAGTGACAAGGGATAGCCCCAGCCAACTTTCGACCAGGAGCGCGTAATTGGCGGCGATCCAGCCGAAGGCCTTACCGATCAATGCGGCAGGCAGGTAGTAGGCAAAATAATAGACCAGCGGTAACTGCATCCCATCATATTGATACATAACGGGCCAGGGCTGCTCCACCAAGTCCCTGAGCATCATATTGTGCTTTTCCCAATCCACGTTTTGGAAACCCCACCCTCCTATTCCGGAGATCAATACCAGAACCAACGTCATTCCACATACAATGACGATTTGCCATCCGCTGATGGCGGCAGGCTCCTGTTCATGCGCAGGGACTGAAATATCATTCGAGCGTTTCCATTCCCATAGAAGGGGTAGAAGGCAGATGACAGTCATTGGAACAGCCAGCCACCAATGCAACCAACCGAAGAAATAAATCAAAAAGGGCACCGCCAAAAAAAAGAAGGTGATGAGAGTCAAATATTTCTTTAGTACGGCAAATGAAATTTTTTTATCCATGGTTCCTCTCGATGCAAACGTTCCAACAAAACTGTGCTTGTCCCATCTGGTTTGTCTCCCTATCCAAAAACGGTTATCTGCCATGCAACGGGCGAGGCTGCCGTATTCACAGGATTGATTTTCCTGCAAATATGGAAAAAATGCAAACGAACTACTCCCGCCGCAAAACTTCCACAATCTGCAAATGCGCCGCCCAACGTGCCGGGAGGAAACTTCCCAATATGCTGATGAACAGGGCAAACGGGATCAGCCCGATAATGGTCAGGGTATCCAGTGAGATGGCGATACGTCCGAAGCCGGTAAAGCTCGCCATGAAGTTCAACAAGTTTCTTGTCAATACCAGGCCGGCAGGGATGCCCGCAACAATGGCCAGCAATCCCAGAAAGGCAGCAGTGGTGCTGAACATGATGACCACCTGGGCAGGTGTCATCCCGATGGTTTTAATGATACCCACAACGCGCAAGTTTTCCTGCGCCGAAAGCAGGGACATGATCAGGATGTTGACGATGGCAATTCCGATCAAAATTGCCGCCAGCATGAAAATTGCCAATTGCAGGTAATTTGTATCGGGAACGATGTCTTCCAGGAGCGTGAAGTTCAAGTCCGAGTCGCGGCGTGGGGCGATGAAGGATCGAATCTCGTCTGGTTTTGCGGATTGAACTAATTTCAGGTAATACGTGCCTGGGTTCGTGTGCTTGAGCAGGGGACTCACACTGGACAGATTGACCATGAGACGCTGGCCGGCATCCGCGGGTTCGGGGTATTCTCCAACGATTTGGAAAGTGACTTTTGTTCCTTTGTCCTTATCAAGGATCAGGGTGATGCTATCCCCGACTTTCAATCCCAACCAATCCAGCAAACCTTTGCCAGCCATCGCCTCGTTCGAACCGGGCTGGAAGAATCGTCCATCCTCGACGACAAATGGGAAAGCGCTCAACTGTCCCTCGACCGCTCGCAGGTTCAAGGATTGTCCATTCAGCGTTTCTGCCTCCAGCAGAGTCTCACCGTAAAACGCCTCCACACCGGGAGTTTGGGCGAGCAGGCGTTGCGTACGGATGTCGCTGGTCTCCTGGCGCGTCACGATGGCATCGTAGACAATACCGAGCAGGGCGGGGTTCTGGCGATACGTCTCGATGGTCCCTGTGAGCGCCAGACCGAAGACCATGCCCATCACCCCAATGGTCAGGTTGACCATTGCCAGCAGGGAGCGGAACGGTTTGACAAAAACATCATTAAACCCCAACACAAAGGGCATTGGCGCTCCCATCCGCTCAGCCAGCCGCGCCAGCCAGAACGTTTTGCGGGCGGGGGCTTCCGCGCCAATGGCAATGGCCTTGATGATATTGACGCGTGCGCCGCGGTACGCGGCTCCCAATGCGGACAGAATGGTGATACCTGGAATGACGAGGAAAACCGCCATCAGACTCCACCCGTTGAAAGGCGGCTGGTAGGAGGTATTCAGCGACATGGTGATGGTCCGCATGGGCAGGGGCGCCATTGCCAGGCCAAGTGTGTATCCCAGTGCCGTCCCGACGAGGCTCATGAACACATATTGCCCAACGTATACTGACAGAATTTGTCTGCCCGTGAAACCGATGGCCTTGAGTGTCCCAATCTGTTTGATTTGCGCCAGAACCGTGGAACTGATGATACTGACGATGATGAGAACCGTCGCCAGGATGGCGAAGAAACTGAAAGCCGAGAGAAAAATAAAGGCCATTTGCGCGTCGAAGATGGCTGAACTGCGCACGTCGTGCCAATCCGTGTAATCATTCACAAGTTCCAGGTTGCGCATGGACTGGATCTTATCCACCACCACCGCCACAGACTCGGGGTCTTTCAATCGCAGGCCGAGTGACCACTCCCACGCGGATTTATCGGGAAAAAGGCTGAACAGCAGATGTTCGCTGACGTAAACATACGGTGGCAGGCTGGCGCGGTAACTATCGTACATGGGATCGTACACAATCCCGACAATGGGCAGTTCCACTCGCTGACCGTCAGAACGGGTGATTTCCACGAATTGCCCCACCGATAATTGGTAGATGTCGCGCATATCGCGGCTAATGAGCACCTCATCCGCTTCGGGCTGGATGAAGCGCCCCGAAAGCAGCCGCAGACGGTTGACCCGCGGCGGTTCAATTGGCGTGACGCGCAGGCTGACGGGCGCGCGCGTATCCTCAAAATAAACCTGGCTGCTGTAGCTGTATTGCCGCCCCGTGCTGGCCGCCACCTCGGGCAATTCCTCGATCTGGCGAATATCCATGGCGCGCACACGCTGCGGCTTGAAATGCAGCCACAGGTGCGCACCGTTCAACTCGGCATGAGACTTGTCGTAGGGGGCTTCCAGATTAAAAAGCGTGGTCAGGGCCAGGGTAAACAAAGCCGCAGCCGCCGCAATCGTGCCAATGATCAGGAGCGAGACCATGCGGCGATGCAGCAGGTCGGCCCAAATCTTCTGCCAGACTGCGCTCATGGCTGCCTACCGCAAATCCACCAAACGCTGGGCAATGGATTTCTCGTCGCCGCCATCCATGCGATCCACCAGCAGGCCATCCTGAATGAACAGGACGGTCTTGGCCCAGGCCGCAGCTTGTGCAGAATGCGTGACCATCAGGATCGTCTGTCCCTGCTGGTTGAACTCCTTCAAGATTTTCAAGACCTCGTCCCCGCTGGCGCTGTCCAGGTTGCCGGTCGGTTCGTCGGCCAACAGGAGCATGGGCTGATTGATGAAGGCCCGCGCAATCGCCACCCGCTGCTGCTGTCCGCCCGAGAGTTCCCAGGGATGTTTACCCGCCTGACTGGCGATTCCCAGCCGTTCGAGCAACTCGGCAGATCGTTTGCGGATCTCGCGACGGTTCCAGCCGCCTGCCAGCAAAGCGGGCAATTCCACGTTGGCCTGCACGCTCAGGTTCTCGACCAAATTAAAAAATTGAAATACAAACCCAACCTGTGAGCGGCGGAAGATGGCGAGCTGCGTCTCGGACATCGTCTCCAGCGTATGCTCCCCTACTCGGACAGAACCAGACGTGGGCTTGTCCAGTCCGCCAACGATGTGCATCAGGGTCGATTTCCCGCTCCCCGACTGTCCCATGATGGCCGAAAAATCCCCAGACTGAACATCCAGCGAAATCCCGCGCAGGGCTTCAAAGCGGACGCTGCCCGTCTGGTAGGTCTTTTTCAGGTCAGAGACGCGAATCAGGGTGGTCATGAGAGCATGTAGGTCTGGCGCTTGAAAGCCAGGGTAAAACCGCAAATGCGCAGGAAGCGCTCGAAGATGGGGCCGAGCGATGTTTGCAGGAGCACGGTTTCCACGCCCTGGCGCTTGGCCTCACCCAGCACTTCAACGGCCATGTTGAAAATCGTGCGCCCGCCGCGATGCTCGGGCAGGACGCCCGCGCTGCCGATGGTGACATAATTTTGGTAGCGCATCAGGGTCAGGGTGGCGATCGGTTTTTCGCCCAGGAAAGCCAGGAAATGCGTGATGCCAGGCGCGCCAATGGAGGGTGCGATCAAGTCCGTAAGGACAGCGACCCATTCGGCGGGCATATCGTAGGAAGCCACCATCACCTCGGCAAAAAGCGGCGCATCGGCGCGGCCAATCATTTTGACTTTGACAGTTACCTCGATCTTTGGCACTTTCCTGCTTTGCAGGTCTTCCATCACCATCCAGGTTTCGTCGGGTTCCTGGCGTTGGAATCCGCGCGCCAGCAAACGTTGAGGCAGGTCGGCGGGCATACAGGCGGGCGAGACCAAAACAACAGGCGGTATTTCACGCGCAGTGAAATAGGCGATGACCTCATCGATCAGCCCGTCCACGTTTTGCGGATCAGTTTGCAGCAGGCAAGCGTGGTTGGCGTCCGGGGACGGGTAGGTACTGCTGCTCGTCAGGATCATATCCGGGCGCAGGATAATATCTACGCCGGGTGTCACGCCCGCCATCGGCTCCATGGTCAGGTAATTGATGCGTTCAAGTGTGGCGATTTTTTTCAAATCGACTTTCATGATTGTCTCCAAAATATTTATCACGGGTGGGGACTGTAGGGGCGGAGCAATGCTCCGCCCCTACGAAGATACGCGCAAAAAATTCTTCAGCGGATAGCGTTGGAAGATCAGGAAGGCGGCAAACAAAAGCAGGCCGCCGATCAAGCCAGTCAGGCGCACGCCCAACGGACCGTGGTCATCGGTGCGGCTGCGGCCCAGAAGCAAAAGCAGAGGTAAAGCCGCCCCAGCCAATCCGTTGACCATCTGATCGAGCAGGCTCCAGGCTGAATAATACGCTCCTTCGCGCCGCTGGCCCGTAACCGTCTCATCGTAATCCGTGATCTCAGCCGCGAAAGCCTGAGGCAGCATGATTACGCCCGACATGGCAATCGCCTCCAGGGTCATCCAGGTGATGCCCTGCGCCATCAACGGGATCGGGATCCACGGGCCGATCAACATCAACAGCGGCAGGATCACCGCCGAAGCCAGCAGGGACGCGGCGAACACGCGCCACTTTCCGAAGCGTCCCGCCAGTCCGTTGACCAGCGGATAACAGGCCAGCGAAGCCAGCACAGCGGGCAGGTAAAAATACGGCGTGTCGGCTACGGTCAACCCGCAAACCTCGGTCACGATGAAGGGCACAACCAACATCAGAAAAGTAGTCGCCGTCCAGAAGCAGGCGCCCGTTGCGGTCAACACCAAAAAGGCGCGGTTCGCAAGCGTTATTTTAATACTGCGCCAAAAACCCAGATGCTCTCCTACCTTGATCTGCCTCCCAGGTTGCTCACGCAGCACCAGCAGGGGCAGGTAGAACAGCGGCAGGATGGCCAGTGCATAGATCAACATCGTGAATACAAATCCCCTTTGCTCGATCAGCAGTCCCGCCAGCCCTGCCAGGATGACACCGATCAACTGGAAGCTGGCGCTCCAGGCTGTCATGCGCACACGATGACGGTCGGCGCGCGCCAGTTCGGGCAGCAGCGACCCGAAGGGGATCACCACCAGGCTCTGCGCCAGGTTGAACAGCACCAGGATCACCGCCAGATAAACCAGGTTACCCAGCGATTCACCTTTCACCGGCGGCAGCCAAAGCAGCACAAAGAAAATCAGGTAGGGCAGGCTGGACAAAAAAATAAACGGCAGGCGCCTGCCCCAACGACTGCGGCTGTGATCGGACCAATACCCGATCAGCGGCGTGAACAGGGCGTTCAGGATGCGTCCCGAGAGAACCGCCATGCCATACAACGCCACCGGCACCAACGCCATGCCCTGTCCATCTGGCGGCAGGTAAAAATACAACAGCCAGCCATCCACGATGGACCAAACGATGGTGGTGCCCAGGTTGATGAAACTGTAGGCAACGTCCGTGCGGACAGGAGGCAGGATCTCGGGTTTGGACGGAATCTCACTCATCGGTTCACCCTGAACCTTGAGCCGGCCCCCAGGCGGGGTGCGGCGGCCCGGGCGAAGAGTCGCCGCAACAGGATTGTGTAGAAAGCTAGCAGCACGAACAGGATCATCGGGATGTACGTGCTGGGATCGGTAATGAGATACGCGCCCGACAATGCGTCTTCGCCCAGAACTGCAAAACTTAGCAGCCGCCAAAAATCGAGCAGGCAGTAGGGAATGAAGACAATGGATGCCAGGATGCGTTCAGTGCGGCTCTCGGTCACAGCCAGCAGGTAGGTGAAGACCGCAATGCCGAGCGACACTTCCCAGACCATGTCCAGCCAGAGAAAGGCCGCGATATAGAGGGCAAACCCAAAGTCCAGGGCGAGGTGGGGCACTTCGTCGCCGCGCTGATTGACTGGGTGCATTAGGTATTTTACCGAAACCCATCCCAACGGCAGGAGCAGAATGACCTTGACCAGCGTGGCCAGTTTCATGCTGGTCACGGACACGCCAAAGAAATACAGGATGGTTTGAACCACGGAGTGATTGTAGCCCAGGAAGGGACTGTCCGGGCCCCGCCAGGGGAAATCGCGGCTCAGACGTCCCAGGAAGACCACGTAATCTGAATATTGTTGAAGTCCGTATTCAACCCCGCCAATTAAGATAGTCGCGCCTGCAACGAGAAAATACGCCAGCAGTGAACCAAGCAAAAGGCGGATGAAGAACGTACGGCGTCCGAGCAAAAGCGGAATCGCTGCGGCAAATGCCCATTGCGGTTTAATCGGCAAAATGATCACGCCCAGCCAAAAGATTGCCCAGCCCAATCTTTCTTCGAGCACCGCATCCATGAACAGCGTGGCCACCAGCGCCATGAGAATATAGATGTTCAAATAGGCCAGATCATCCCAAAAGGCGGTGAATACAATCCAGAGTGGAAGCAAATTAACCAGGGTCTGCGCGGCGCGTGGAAGTTGAAGCCGCTTGAAAATTTTTCCCCATCTGAAATACATGAAAACGTAGGCTGCAATATGCAGGATGGCATCCAGCGGAACCAGCACAGGCAATGGTAAAAGCAGGACGGGCATGAACATCAGCGCAAAGGCGGGCGAATAAGGAAAATGCGTCTCAAGATGTTCCAGCGAGCCTTTGAGGTACAAATCCTCACCTGTCGCGAAATTCTGCGCAGCGTTAATATAAATTTGCAGATCCGAGGCCACCTGTCCATCGGGCGCGATCGCGGGAGCCGAGGCGATATACACCAATAACAGCGCCTGCACCGCCATCCGCAAGGCCGCATACACCAGCGCAGCCCCAAGCAGGACGCGGAATGCCTTCGATTTTTTCCATTGGTTGCGAATCTCGTTCATATCTGCCTCATATGGACTTGGCTTGTCCAATTATCACCCGAATGTGTGTGTAAAACTTAACACCTTTGTAAGCAAACTCCAATTTTCAAGAAGTTTTTCAGAAGTAAAATTGAAGCAGTCGTTATTTATATTAATTTTGGAACGCAGCATGCAGGATTGAAAATAAACATGGATATTTCACAGGAAAAGTTTCTCGGCTTATCTACTGAAGAAGTGGCAGCGTTAACGCGAGACAAAAATCCCAAAGTTTGCGTATTTCCGATCAACAACACGCGCAGATGGTTTGCGTTGGAACATGGCGAAGAGAAGTTTGACGACCCTTATGCAGCTTATATGGACATTACAGGCAAAGAACATATCCGCCTGTATAAACTTTTATTCGATCATGGCTTGGATACATTGATCAATCCTGTATTTGGCGTGGAACTATTTCGACGCGGCGAAGAGTATATGAAAAAAATTGGCGCAGACGGGTTGGAATGGCTGGTCTCCAATCCTGATTTTGTCAATTTCTACGATGAATATCAAGTGCGAGTGCGCTTCTATGGCGATCACAGAAAGATTCTACAAGAAACCCCTTACGCCTATCTATCAGACCGATTTGATGAGATAACGCGGCGTACCCAGCATCACAACAACTATCGCCTGTTTTTCGGTGTCTGTGGGACAGACGCCACGGAATCGGTAGCCGAGTTTTCTATTCGGTATTTTCAGGAGACTGGGAACATCCCTGATCGGGAAACAATTGTCTCAGCCTATTACGGCGAATATGTGGGCCTGGCAGATTTGTTCATAAGCTCCGACAAATTCTGGGTTTTCGATTATCCCCTGCTAAGTTCAGGCGAGGAAGACTTGTACTACATGGTCGCGCCGTCGTTATATCTCACTGAAAAACAATTGCGGGAGATTTTGTACGATCATCTGTACGCGCGCCAAGTGGATCACCCGGATTACGAGAGCATTTCTGCGAAGGAATTCAAAGAAATGAAGAATTTTTATAAAACAAATGTAGACAGGATTCTCGGATTGGGCAAACAAGTCGGCGCAATTTGGTACCCAACGATATGATTGCCCATTCAATCCAAAAACTGAAAAAGAAAAATCATGTCGAACCCAATTAATGACATTCTTAACGCGACCGGCACGAGCCAGATGTCACCATCTGCCTATGACATTGCCTGGATCGCGCGTATGAACGAAGTGGCGCCAGATATAAGCAATGCAGCTTTATTCTGGCTGGCAGAGAATCAGCTAGGGGATGGGAGTTGGGGAGCGAAAGCTCCATTCTATTATCATGACCGAGTTATTTCCACTTTATCTGCAATGATCGCTCTTTCCAGGAGAGGACGAAGGCTGCACGACAAAAAACAAATCGAAAGCGGGCTTATGGCCCTGGAACGCATCACTACAAATGCAACAAAAGGGCTGATGGCAGATCCCAATGGCGCAACCATAGGATTTGAAATGATAGTTCCAACTCTTATAAAAGAAGCAGAGCAATTGGGGATCATCAAGCAACAGGGAGACAGGATTCTGGGGCGACTGCAAAAATTGCGAAAAACAAAACTTGAAAAGATGGCCAGTTATAAAATAAGTCGGAATGTCACCATGGCGTTTTCTGCAGAGATGGCAGGCATTGACAATCAAGCATTGCTGGATATCGATAACCTGCAAGAAAACAATGGTTCTGTAGGGCATAGCCCATCAGCAACAGCCTACTTCGCCACATATATTCGCCCCAGCGATGAAAAAGCCCTTAAATATTTACGGGAAGTTATCACCCCAGGTGGATCTGTTCCAACGCTATATCCATTTGAGGTGTATGAAATTGCTTGGGTCGTATGGAATCTTGCATTAACTGAAACCTGCCGCAGAGACAAAGAAGGCTATTTTGGCAATCTCTTGAACTATCTTCAGAACACTTGGGATCCCCAAAAAGGCATAGCGCTATCATCAGGTTTCTCGGTCCCTGATGGTGATAACACTTGTGTTACTTTTGATCTGCTGTCCAGATTTGGGCGCAACGTCAGCATTGATGGTCTCCTTTCCTTTGAGCAGAAGGAACACTTCCGCTGCTATGAATTAGAGGCTGATCTATCTTCAAGCGTCAATATTCATGCATTAGGGGCTTTATACTCAGCCGGTTATCAGTACCAGCATCCATCCGTCCAAAAAATAGTCAGATTTCTGGAAAGCCGCCAGAGTCAGGAGGGCTATTGGTTCGATAAATGGCACATCTCACCCTATTACACAACTTCTCACGTAAGCATGATTGGCTCATTGTACGGGCTTGACATCATTGATAAGGCAGCAAGTTGGATATTAAATACCCAAAGACCTGATGGCAGTTGGGGGTTCTATTCTCCGACCGTCGAAGAGACTGCCTATTGCACCCAGGCCCTAAGCATACTTAGAAAACACGGAATAAAGATACCAAAAAGTGTCATCAAAAAAGGTGCAGAATGGATCAGAAGTAATCAGGAAAAACCCTGCGATCTTTTTTGGATCGGAAAGGGTCTATACGCCGGCAACGTTGTGGTTCGTTCTGTGATGCTCAGCGCACTGCTGCTGGCAGAAGAGGCTACAAGTAAATGAAAAACTCGATTCGGGAGTTATTTAAAATACCAGAGACAGCAGATCTGGATGATACAAGGCGAAAGAAACTATTAAACATACTACTTATGAGTATGTTCGTTTTAACTATACTGGGGGTGACCTTTTCGGGCGTTGATGGAATAATCAAAGGCGTGAATGCCGAAGATCTAATGCTCGTTTTCATCAGCGGTCCTATTCTTCTTGCTGTAATCATCGGAATATTTATATTAAACCGCTTCTATTCGGGAAAAGTAGCAGGAACGATCTTTCTCATCTTATTACTAATTGTATTCTTCTTTACGGACACGCCTGCCGAATTATCCGGTGGGCGTAGCCTGTTCGTGTTTTTTATTCCAGTGACGATTGCAAGTCTGCTGATAACCCCGGCCACCAGTTTCATATTTGCCTTGCTTGGCAGCCTGGAGATTATCTATATTTCGTCCTCGATAGGAATAAGCCCCAATTATCCTGGGATTATTGGCTTTTTCCTTCTCGCCATCATCTCCTGGCTCTCCTCTCGCAGTCTTGAACAGGCCCTCAAGGATCTACGCACCACCAACGCCGAACTTGATCAACGCGTCGAAGATCGCACCCGCGAACTTTCCGCCGCACTCTCCCGCGAAACCATCGAAGCAGGACGCCGCGAGGCCATCCTGAACAGCATCGCGGATGGCGTGGTGGTGTTCGATAGAAACGGGACGGCCATTCTGGCGAATCCATCCATTGCGCATCTGCTTAACAAACCGCAGGAGAAGATCATCGGCAGTGGGTTGAATGATTTGCTGGTTTCCGACGAATTGAAGGCGGGTGATCGGGGCAAAATTGCCGCCTTGCTGGAAAAATCCGCCCATGAATTTTCCAATTTTCGGGTACAGTTGGGAAAGAAAACGCTCTCAGTCAATGCGGCAGATGTGCGCGATGACAGGAATCATCCGGTTGGAACGGTTGCTGTCCTGCGTGATTTCACAAATGAAGCCGAACTGGAACAGATGAAGAACACCTTTATTGCAATCGTCTCGCATGAGCTGCGCACCCCGTTGAATGCCATTCTTGGTTATGCCGAGATGCTAAAAGAAGCCGTATATGGACAGGTCAACGAAAAACAAAAAAATGCATCCGCGCGCATCATGATGAACGCCCAACGCCTGATCGGCATTGTCACTGATTTATTGGATCAGGCCCAGATCGAGGCGGGAAAACTCAAAATCCAGGTGATGCCCTGCAAGCCTGCGGAGTTGCTCGACAACCTGCATGGCGTTATGGACAAGATCGTATCAGACAAAAACATCGATTTGATCACCGAGCTCGATCCAGCCATGCCACCCACCATTATTGGCGACCCACAGCGTCTGCAACAAATCCTGGTCAATCTGACCAACAATGCGGTCAAATTCACAGAGAGAGGCAGCATACACGTTAAAATCCAACCGAATCATGATGGAAGAACCTGGCAAATCCAAACCCTGGACACAGGGAGCGGCATTCCGGAAGATGCAAGGGAATATATCTTCGAAACATTTCGGCAGGTGGAAGGCGCCAGTACCCGTGAACACGGCGGAGTCGGCTTGGGGCTTGCCATCGTCAAGCAACTGGTCGAATTGATGAACGGAAAAATCACAGTCGAGAGCCAGATCGCAAAAGGCAGCACCTTCACCGTTATCTTGCCCTTAATTCCATACGAAGCGGCAACATAGTCAGGAGTAAACAATGAAAGAACTTGCGTTGATTATCGAAGACGATGAGGACCTGTCTGAAATTTTTGGACAGGCATTAAGCGCGGCTGATTACGAAATAGAGATTATTCGAGACGGAGCCATAGCCCAGAATCGGCTGAAAGAGGTCGTACCGGTCGTGGTTGTTCTGGATATGCACCTCCCCCACGTCTCCGGCAATATCCTGTTAAAACAGATCCGCGCAGACGAAAGACTCGCGAAAATCAGGGTGGTGGTAGCAACCGCGGATGCTCAAATGGGCGAAAACCTGCGAGGAGATGCGGATCTCGTCCTTATCAAGCCCATCACATTCATACAATTGCGCGATTTGACCTTCCGTCTACATTCACCGAAGTAAACCTAATCGCCAGGTTTCAGGTATTCCCGCAAAACCACATCAGGCATGGGGTTTGTATTGCGTTTGGTGCCCCATCTCTGTCGGGTCTGCTCATGAATGAACCAGATCTGATCTTCGGTTAAATTTCTGGACACCACGGCAGGGAATGCCTCCTCAAAATAAACATAGGGAGGGCGATTTGAGGTTGCAATCGAGTGATAATCCAGTTTATCCTTCATTCCATGCAATGCCGTAATTTCGGTGTTGGGATGATAGGTCAGGATATTCGGGCTGGCAATGGATAATAGGTCCTCCACCAAAAGTTCCTCCACTTTGCAAATCGTCTCTTCGATGGTTTCGTTGGTTTCGCCATCCAGGCCAAATAACACGGAAGAACCGATAGAGATTCCCGCCATGTATGCCATGCCCAGCGCAATGCGGACACGATCCTCCCATGCCAGTTTTCGATTAACGTTTTTATGCACTTTATCGATAACGGACGCGGACATGCTTTCGATGCCGATATAGATATAAGTACAGCCCGCCTTTTTCATTTCAGTCAATGCCAGCAAAGCCTCTTCCGGGACCCGCCTCGAAGCAAGCAGGTCCACGGTAAATTGCGCACCCCATACCAGGTTAAGGATCTTATCCGCTTCAATCTCGCGGCCAAAAACAGGGACCGTTTTGGAAGCCGTGTTCCCCGCCATCTCGCGGATTCGGATCAACTCCCTGCAAAAATTGATCACATCCCCAAAATTTCCTCCCCAAAAAATCGAGTCGTCGAAGAAAATTGCTTCGGCGCCATATTCAATATATTCGATAACGCGTTCCAAAGCTTTTTGAATGCCTTGCGTATGAAAGGATAAAAACCCCCCCACCACGGTCACGCCCTCGGAACAAAAATAACAATGATAGGTGCAGGAGTTGGTCACCATAAAATGCGCGGTGCGCAGGATGCGGCCATCGCGCTGGAAAATGGGAAACATGGCTCGAATGGCGAACGCGCTATAAGGGGACGGCAAAACTGAAAGATCCAGTTTAATGTGTGAAGCGACCGGCCAGGCGTGGACAGTGCCAGCGTCAATTCCGATAATGGTCGAATTCCCTGGCAACGGATCGAACAACAGGGACAAGGTGGAAAGGTTTTCGATAATGAAATGGACGGTCGCGGTTTTGGAAACAATATCCATGGAAAGTGAAATGATTTTCATCAATAAATCAAGCGCATAATACCCGTCCCCGGCAATCAGGAAATCAAAAACGGGTTCTAGAGTGCCGCCGAGAATTTTTCGGACGGCGCTGCTTGGTTCGAGAATTATGCTTCGCGCACTCTCGTCGAAATGGATCGTCTCGTCCACATGACGCCCGCCGAGCACGATCACACATTGCGGTAGATGGGCGCGAATCGTCCGCGCAATATCAATCGCGTAACGGTGCGCCGGGGAGACGGCGCTGATCAAAACCACTTTGGGGCGCATCACCAATAAAACTTTTGTGACAAAATAATCCCGCACTCTGTCATTCCACACGCGCGGATCAAACACCGTTTGATCGGTATTTAATGGCTGTCCGTCATATTGACGGATGCCGTTGGTATCCACCTGCGAACGATACCCAGCCGATGGCAAATATCCCCATTGCGGACATAGATCAGGATAGGGAGCGCCTTGAACCAGTCCCATTTTTCGGGTCTTCACAACTTGATCCACCGCGTAACTTAAACCAGAGTACAAGCCCATCGGGTCACCGGGGAATTCGATTTTGCCTTCACTGGTGGACATCACAGGCGCAAGGATGGAAAGCACGGGATACGAACGCGCCTGCCACTCCCGTCCCTCCATGTCCAAACCAGAGTCCTGGATCGCCTCCAGCCTCTCCAACAGCTTTTCTCTTCGAGCTCTTAGTTTGTCCCAATAAAAGCCGCTTGAACTCTTCCGCATGTTCTCATATTCAAAATGAAGTTTCACTTCTTGATCCATGATGGAGCAACCTTTCAAAATTCCACAAAAATAAGCTGCAAACCTGAAAAAATGTCACGGCAGGGTACCTGCCTCGTGATGATAAACACAGGCAGTATAAAGCCTCCCGCAAGTCATCCCCCTTACAAATCTGATGGACCGCCTCCCCCGGGCCAACCATTTCGCCTCAATTAGGCTGATGTGTAGATCTTCATTAATTTGCATGAAAATCCCGCACTCTTTACCCCCAAAGGCGACTTTCCAATTTATTCATCCTAACGGGCCAATGGCACAATCAAAAGTAACTATCCCCACACCGCCTGCACCAGTTCGGGCAAAATCTCCCCCGACCTGCCCTGAAAGAAATAGTCGGCCTTGGGCGTCAGCGGCGTCGGTTCCAGGTTGATTTCGATCACAAGCGCGCCACGGTTATGCGCCGCAAATCCAAGCGACGCGGCAGGCTGGACCAGGCCCGAAGTGCCGATGGAGAGGAAGACGTCACACCTGCGGGCGGATTCCACCGCCGCCTCCAGCGCGGACCTGGGCAGGGCCTCGCCAAACCAGACCACGTCCGGCCTGAGAAGTCCCCCGCAGCCCCCGCAGCGCGGCACGAACTCTGAATCGTCGCCCCACTCTTCGGTGAAGGCGCCACACTCCGAACAACGCACGCGCTGAATGTTGCCATGCAGTTCGAGAATGGGATAGTCCCTAAAGGTTTCAGAAACCTTTAGGGACTCTTGTTTAACGAACTCGTGCAAACCGTCCACATTTTGGGTGATGACTGTGAAATGCGGCACGCGCTGGGCCAGCTCGTGCAGGGCGTAGTGTCCCGCATTCGGCCGCACGGATTTGACCGCTTCGCGCCGCCAGGCGTACCAATCCCAGACCAGCTTGGGGTCGCGGGCAAAGGCCTCAGGCGAGGCCAGCTCGGTCGGCTTGTACTGCGCCCACAGTCCCGATTGGGCATCGCGGAAGGTGCGCAATCCGCTCTCCTGCGAGGCGCCCGCCCCCGTCAGCGCGGCAAAACGATCCGCCTTTCGCAAATATTGAACCAGCTCAGGCGCGAAATCCATGAACGGATTATGGGCACTTCGACAGGGTCAGGGACTCGGGGAATACAGCCGTGCGGGCCAATTCATTGGAATTGACATCCGTGGCCACGATCTGGAACATGACCCAGGAACTGTCGTTGTAGATGCCCATCTCCTGTCCATCCAGGACGATGGTGTAGGTGCCGCCGCCCACTCCATCCATCGAAAAACCCTGGTTCCAGCCCGTTGTCGAACCCGTACTGCGATTGCGATACTTGAGGAAGATCACCACGCTGAAGACGCGGGTTGTATTGGCCACTTGCACAGTGATGGACACGGCATGCGGGTCGCAGGGCCCCCAATAGAACAAGTCCACCGATTGTTCGAGACTGAGGAAGCCCGAACCTTCGAGCACCGAGGTGGGCGTGATGGTGGGCACTATCGGAATGGGGGTGTTCGTGGAGGGCGTGATGAACAGGATCTGGTCGGTGGGGACCGGCGTATTCGACGGCGTGTTCGTCGGCCTGGCCCCGATCAACGTTGGGGTGAAGGTAAAGGTCGGCGGGATATTCGACGTTTGAGTCGCGGTCGGCTGGAGTGTCGGCGTCTCCGTGGGAGGGACGGGCGTCGCCGCGCCCGGCAACACGGAGGATAGGGAACACGACAGCAGGAACACAGCAATAACTGAAAGTGTAAGGAATTTTCTCATGGTCGCCTCATCGGTAATTTTAACGCAAACCCAGACGGATGGCCTGGCCGTTTTTTCTAATATGCTTTTGGAACGCAGCCCGTCAAGCATTCTGGCAGGCGATTAAAGGCAAGTTCGTGAACACTTCACCCTTGAAGGAATGTTATAATTTTAGGCAGAGGGGATGCAACCGGCGCTTTGCCCAGGACCCCCGGGGCAAAGGATCAAAACTTTTTCTACAGGCCCAGCCCTGGAAAGGAGCTTATATGGCAAACAAGGAACAAGGCAAAGGCAAGGATAAGGACAAGAAAAAGAAGAAGAAGAAAGAACCGGCCAAGAAGAAGTAGATCATCCCCTCCCCAAATCGCAAGTGGATTTGGGGAGGGCTGTTTTATTTCAGGGACTTCATGTAACGCATGGTTTGCGAAAAGGCGATCCCAAAGGTTACAACATAGATCCCCAGCAGGGACAAAGCGTACGCGTCCACGCTCAGGCGGGCGAAGGAATACAATCCAATCGAAGCGATCGATTGGATCAGGGAGATCACGAACAAGCGCGCGCCGAAATAACGGTTGACGGCATACCAGACCTTGGGGTCTTCCAGCGTCGCCTGCACCCGAAACCCGTAAAATGGATTGGGCTTGATCTTGTCCAGCATGGTTGGCACGGCGACGAGCATCCCGAGCAGGCTGAAACCGACGAACATCATCAACAGACTTGACACAATCCTCCAAACGTCAGCGCTTCGACATCGCCAATTGCAGGCCAAGAACCATCGACACGCCCAACCAGATGACCTGGCCAACCAGCGTAAACCAGATACCGCCCGCGCTATTGAAAAAGGCTGGCGGCAACAGGTGAGCGGGCAGCCAGATGAGGATGTAGGCCGCCAGCACGACCGCGCCTGCGAGCATCACCTTTTTCTGCGCGGACCGTCGGCCTGGTTCCGTTTCAAGGGAGCGATAGCGCAGCCCCTGGGCAAACAGACCGAGCACAAAGATCAGCACCCAAACCCAATCCACAATGTAGGATGGGATCGAGATCAACCACACCTGGTCGATGTAAAAGACAAGCGTCCACAAACACACCGCGCCCGCCGCCCAACGCCCCCAGCCCGGGATAAAGGTCCCGCTCGGGAAGAGGAACAGGAACAGGGCAATGCTCAACAATCCGCCCGTGCGCACCAAGGCATACAGCCAATACAGGCCGAGGGCCTCCGCGCCAAGGTAGGCGCTGCCCGACAGGTTCAAGCTGAAAGGCAGGAAGAGCACCAGAAAAGCGGTCAACGCCGACATGGGACTGAACTCCCCGCGCAGGAGACAGCGGGCGCTCAAGGCCAGGAAAAACACGACAGCCAGCAAGTCCAATGCCAGGTAGATGAGAGCCAGGGCAGACAGGCTCAATCCGCCTGCCTGTAGACCTGCCAGATACACCTTCGAGCGCGTGAGGGTCAGGGTCTTCTCCCCGCCATCCGCCGCGCGGATCGTGACTGTAACGTCCTCACCCGCAGGCCCAACAAGCCACTCAAACGCCTCATCCGCGGTAGCGGGCGCGGATGATCCATTTACCGAGAGCAGCACATCCCCCGCCCGAACGCCCGCGGCCTCCGCCTCCCGCCCTGGCAAAGGGTCAAGAATGACCTGCCCCAGCGCATCGACGTCCAGGCGGACACCAATCGTTCCGCGCTCCCAATCTTTCAAATGAGGCGATATTCCCGCCAAGGTGAAAATCCCCACTGCCAGCGCAACCAGCCCCCAGACAACTTTCCCACTCCACACCCAGGTATTCGGCTTCATATTGCTCCTATGCAAGTTTTAATGTGTCCTGCCGTATTTGCCTTCTCCAGATCCAGCCCGCCAGGAAGAGAAACCCGATCAAGGCTGGGATGCCGGCGATCAACACATACACCGACCAGTGAAACCCTTGCGCCGCAATCATATACCAGACGGCCCATCCAAGGAAAGCCAGCGCTCCGACCCATTCCCACCTCCAGGCCAGGGCCAGGGTGACGGCCAGCAGAATGGACGGGATCAGGTGCATAAACAGGCCCAGGATGGTTCCCCAGAAGCCCAGCTCCATCTCGAAGATGTCGAGGGCGAACAGGCTGAGGAATAGAATGAACAGGATGCCCGCAACGCGCGGCGTCCAAAACAGGATTTGTTTGAGGAGTTTATTCATGGCAGCCTCCATGATTATCATAGCACGCGCATGGGGCAATGCAAGCGGCCCGCCACGCCTCTGCCAGGGGACTACCTGCCCTTACCCATCTCGCTCAACAGCAGATCCAGCGCGCCGACGGAAATTTGCAGCTCACGCAGGGAGATGCCCATCGAGATCATCATCAGGATCAGGGCCACGCCAAAGGTCCACTGACCGGCAGCGATCCAGCCTGCGAAAAGCGCGAACATGCTGATCACGCAAAAGAGCAGGCTGAGCACACCAAATATCTGCATGTTGCGGATCAGGTATACGCGATAACGCAGGTTGGCAATCTGCAGGACGAGATTTTCATCCTGCTGGGATTGGTAACGGTCATGCAGGCCGCGGATGATGGTCGCCAGGGTCAGGAAGCGGTTGGTGTAAGCCAGCATCAGCAGGGAGATGGCGGGGAAAAGCAAGGCGGGGGTGGTGAGGGAAATATCCATGGGCACTCACAAGGAACCTGGATGGAGCCGCGCTTTTGCGGCGCAGTCGAAGGGCAGCTTTCAGTGGAACACATTATTTTCTAGACACTCCCCGCTGCGACTTCGGGATGGACAAACACCATCCCTCCGATTAGCGCGGAGCATCCCCTACAAGGCAAAGCTGACTTGTTCAGGGCGCACGAGCAGCATGGGCACGCGGATCGCCGCCATCTGCGTCAGAACGGAATTGGTGATCTCCGCCTCGTAAATGGACATCCAGGTGGAACGGGCCACGTCGATGCTGGTGGCAAAATCCGTGTGACTGGAGATGCGCGACTTGGCCTTCACCATGAAAGTACCGATCATCATCGTGACATCCACCATGCGGCGGCCCGCCTCGGTCGCATCGTAATCCGCGGGTTCGGCAGCGGGCGGCGAAATATGAAAGCCGACCACCTGCGGCGTGGGAAAGAACATTTCCTGATAGCTCGTCGACTTGGGTGCCGCCCCCGCAAAGGTCAACACCTGCGGATTGAACAAATGCACGTAGTTCGGCACCCCCTGGGTGCGCAGCCAGATGCTCACGCGCACGTTCTGCTTGGTGATTACGTCCCCGCGCACCAGGGAATTATGGGAATAGATCATTACGTTTGTTACTTTCTCGTCATTGCCAGGTGTGGTCATGCGGACCTCCAGGGTCAATTATACCCTCGACCCTTCCGCGCATCCTACTCCCCGCTTATACTTCGTCCATTCTATGAAACGCTCGCCATGGCTGGTCTTTTTCCTTGCCCTGCTCTTTTACGGATTCAGCGTAGGCTCCATGCTCTTCAAGCAGACTGGCATGGAGCAGTACGTCTATCTGGCGGATTCCTTCCTGCACGGCCACCTCGACCTGATCCATTACAGCGGCGCGCCGTATGACCTGATCCACTTTGGGGATAAATTGTACGTGCCGGGCGCGCTGGCGCCTGCCCTGCTTTACATGCCCTTCGTGGCCCTGTTCGGACTCAAGGTCAGCGACGTGCTGTTCAGCGTGGTGGTGGCCTCCATCAACACCGCGCTGATGTACGATCTGCTGGGACGCCTGGGCGGCGAGGAAAGCCTCTCGAAGCGCACCTGGCTGACGGTCCTGTTTGCGGCGGGGACGGTGCATTGGTGGGTGGCGAGCATCGGCTCGGTCTGGTTCAACGCCCAGGTCACGGGGGTGTTGTTCACGCTCCTATTCGCGCGCGAGACGTTGATCGACAAACGTCCGTGGCTGGCGGGCATTTGGCTTGGGCTGGCGGCGCTTTCGCGTCCCACCCTGCTTTTTGCGGCGGTCTTCTTCCTGCTGTACAATTTCCTGCGCAGGGAAAGCTGGCGTTTTTTTTTCCTCAAGTCCTTGCCGTTCGCAGGAACATTCAGCCTCGCGCTGGCCGTCATGCTCGGATACAATTTCCTGCGTTTCGGCAACGCGCTCGACTTCGGCTATGGCTACGTGGAAGGCTCGAAGGAGCTGACGGCGCTGTACGCAAAATATGGCGGCTTCAACGTGCGCTACATGCCCTGCAACCTGTACGTCTCGCTGGCGGGCTTGCCCAACCTCCCGGGCAATCCGCTGCCCACGGTCAACGAGATGTGCCCGGACCTGAAGACGCCGCGCGGTTTCAAGCACATCACCGATTTCTTCAACCCGCTCGGCATGAGCATCTTCCTGACCACGCCCGCGCTGCTGTACGCCTTCCGCGCGCGCCTGCGCGGCAGCCCGCTGACCCTCTCCGCACTGGCGGCGGGGATGGCGGTGGCGCTGGTGGTGTGGATGTATCACACGCCCGGCTACGTGCAATACGGCTACCGCTACCTGCTGGACATGATCGTCTTCCTGATGATCCTGGTGGCAGACGGGATGCACAGGATCGGCAAACTCGAAATCGCATTGATCCTCGCCTCCGTCTTCATGAACTTCATCGGCCTGTACATCATGTTCAAGGACACCTTCAAGATCAGTTGGTTCGATATGTGGACTGAAACTCTTTTACACCTGATTGGCTTGTAATCACCATGACCCTTTCCAAACGCTGGCTCGTTCCCCCTGCCCTCACTCCCGAAGCGGATTCGGCGCTCGCCCCTTATCCCCCGCTGCTGCGGCAAATCCTGTTCAATCGCGGCTTTGCCAGTTACGCCGAGGCGGAGGCCTTCCTCAACGCCCGGCCGAACTTCGACACCGATCCCTTCCAGATGACGGGCATGCATACGGCGGTGGAGCGCATCACCCGCGCGCTCGAAGCGCGGGAGCCCATCGCCATCTACGGCGATTATGATGTGGACGGCGTGACCGCCACGGCCCTGCTAGTGGAGGCACTCCAGGCGCTGGGCGCTGTGGTGCGCGGCTACATCCCCAACCGCTTCGACGAGGGCTACGGCCTGAACAAGGAGGCGCTCGACCACCTCAAGGCGGACGGCGTCAAGCTGGTCATCACCGTGGACTGCGGCATCCGCTCGCCGGACGAGGCGCTGCACGCGCAGACCATCGGCCTGGATCTGATCATCAGCGACCACCATCACCCCGCCGAGGGCGACCTACCCCCCGCCCTAGCCGTCATCAACCCCAAGCAGCACGGCGACCTCTATCCCGATAAGGATTTGGCGGGTGTGGGCATCGCCTACAAGATCGCCGAGGCGCTGGTCGGGGACCGTAACAAGCCCCTGCTGGCGAACCTGCTCGACCTGGTGGCGCTCGGCACCGTGGCGGACCTGGCTCCGCTGGTGGGCGAGAACCGCATCCTGGTGCGCAGGGGATTGCGGCAGATGCGCGAGACCACGCGGCAGGGACTCTTCTCGCTGGCGGGCGTGGCGGGCATCGACCTGCGCAAGGTCAACGCAGGCAACATCGGCTACGGGCTGGGGCCGCGCCTGAACGCCTCGGGCAGGCTCGAGTCGGCGCTGGCCTCGTTCGACCTGCTCACCACCCACGACCTGTTCCAGGCGGGGCGGCTCTCGCAGCAGTTGAATCAGCAGAACCTGGAGCGCCAGCGCATCACGCGCGAGATGCAGATCAAGGCGGAGGAGATCGCGCTGGAGAAGGCCGAGGGCAGGCAGTACCTGCTCTTCGCCGCGGATGAGGGTTTCAATTCGGGGGTGATTGGGCTGGCTGCCTCGCGCCTGACAGAGAAGTATTACCTGCCCGCCATTGTCGCCGCCAAAGGCCTGGAGGAGACGCGCGGCTCGTGCCGCTCGATCCCCGAGTTCCACATCACGGATGCGCTCGACCGCTGCACCGACCTGCTCGTGCGCCACGGAGGCCACGCCGCGGCGGCGGGCTTCACGGTGCGCAATGAGAACCTGCCGTCGCTGTTGGAGCGTCTGATCTCCATCGCAAGGGAGAAGCTCGATGGTCAGGACCTGCGTCCCACGCTGACAGCGGATGCGGAGGTGCCGCTCTCGCTGATCCGCCCCGAGCTGGTCGCCATCCTGAGCGAGTTGGAGCCGACCGGCTACGGCAACCGCGAGTCCGCTTTCGTTTCGCGCAGGGTCAAGGTCAAGAATGCGCGCACAGTTGGCGCAGACGGCAAGCACCTGAAGTTATGGCTCGAGGACGAAAAGGGCTTCACCCACGACGCCATTGGTTTCAACCTGGGCGAATGGCTCAAGGAAATGCCACCGCGCGTGGACGTCCTGTTCACCTACGAGGTGAACGAGTACAACGGGCGCGTGGGGTATCAATTGAATTTGAAGGATATGAAGGCTTCAGGGGCAAGCGGGTGATTCAAAAAAGCTGCGGACTTCCCTGTGGGAAGTCCGCAGCTTTTTGTTGGGTCGGCGCAGATTCAGGGAGCAGGCGGGCAGGCTTCCACGTGCAGGTATTGCTGGCATTCCTCGGGGGTTAGCGAACGAGTCACCCGCTGCCAGGCGGCGGCGATCAAGTCCTCAATATGAGTGAGGTAAACGCGCACGGTTCCGTCCCAACTGGAGACAGCCAGGAATTTTCCGTCCGGGCTAAAGCTCACGTCACTCACTTCGGCGGTGTGGCCTGGGAAGGTGGTCAGGAGTTGCCCTTGATTCTCGCCAGGCGTCATGTCCCATAATTTGGCTAGATGATCAAGACTGGCTGTAGCCAGACGGGTTCCATCAGGGCTGTAGGCCAGCGACCAAATGTTAGCGGAATGGCCGCGCAAGACAAAAGCCGGTTGGGGCTGTGGTTGCATATCTGAAATATCCCAGACCCTGGCATTATTGTCGGAGTACCCGCCGGCCAACTGCCTGCCGTCCGGGCTGAAATCGAGCGTCGAGACGACCATGCCCAATCCCTCGCCCAGCGAGAACAGCAGATTCCCGCTTGAGACTTCCCACAAATCAATCCTTCCATCGTTTTGCCTCGCCAGAAAATTGGCAGTGGCCAGGGTCTTGCCATCGGGACTGAATTTGAGATCGTAGGCAAACGTACCCTTTTCCAAGGCAATCGTTCTGAGAAGTGTCCTGGAGGGGAAATTCAAAATCTTGATCGTTCCCTCCGATCCGACAGTAGCCAGGAGGGTACCTTCATGATTGAAGGCGAATTTGGTTACCCAGCCTTCGTGGCCATTGATCTCTTCGACGGGGGCATCCGAGGCGGTCTCCCATATTCTGACGCCGCCCTTCGCAGCCGACACAAGATATTTCCCGTCCGGGCTGAAGGCTAGGGAGCAGCAGATCATGTCTTCATGAATGACGCGGACAGGCTCACCGCTGGCAATGTCGTAAATTTGTATCTCGCCCACGTAGCTGGCCGAACTGGTGGATAACATTGCCAATTGTTTGCCATCCGGACTATAAGTCGAGCGGGCGACACGCAGTCCGTCGGAAGCGGCCAAAACCTGTTTTTCACCGGGCAGGGCAAGCTGCCAGACCTTGAACGTTCCCTCTGTAGTGGCTGCGGCAAACAAGCGGTTATCCGGGCTGAGAGTGCCATAAAATACAGGCTGCTCGCCACTGGAGAATGAATCCACTTTCTCCAGTGTGGACATATCCCAAACCTCGACCCGCTGGATGGCACCACTGAAAACCACATGGGAGCCATCGTGCGTAAGCGAGACATACACTGAACCGCCGCCGCCCAGGCTTACCTCTTTTCGCATGGTTTCCTTGGGTTCTTCCGAAGCAATATCCCAAAATACGACATCACTGCAAGCGCCAGACACGATCAACTGGTTGGAGTCCTTCCCAAAAGTCAGGGTGTAACCACAGTCCGCTGAACCGGTGGAAAAGGAAAACTGTTTTTCGCCCGTGAGACCATCCCAAACCTGGACAGTGCCATCTATGGCAACCGTCGCCAGACGGGAACCATCACGGCTGAATTCTGCAGAAGATAGCGTTTCTGCGGAGCCGGGAATTTGGAAGAGGTTATGCCCGGTTGCAGTATCCCAAACCGTTATAGTGGTCATGTTGGCTGTCACCATACGCGTCGTATCATGGCTAAACACCACAAAGGCCAGCTCATCCACGGGGACGGACAGGGAAGAGAGTAATTCACCAGTGTCTGAATCCCAGTGTTCGATTTGTCCACTGTCTCCATAGCTGGTTAGTTGCGAACCATCTGGGGTGTAGTGAATAATCCCCCACGCATCCGACGTGTCAAGGCTGAACAGAATTTCTCCCGTGCGAATATCGCGGACCTGGGACTGACGCCCTCCCAGGTAGAGGGCAATGCGTTCACCGTCCGGACTGAAGTCCCAGTTCTGCACACCTTCCTCCGCGGGGATGGTCAGCAGGATGTGCGAAGCCGTCATGCCGCTGCGCAGGGCATCTTCCGCCTCGATCGAATAATGGGTGGAAAGGCCCTGCAAGGCCAGCAACAGACTGCGCTCCGGGTCGATCTCCAGGTTGTTGACCGCAGCAGCGGCCAGTTCGCGGGAGACGGAGAGTTTCATTGCGATCTCCGCCTGATCGCGTTCCTGGAGGGCCAGCGCTTCGGCGGCCTGGGCGGTGCTGGCAATGGCTTCATTCTGGGTCGCCAGCCTGGAATTGCGCACCCCGGCGCCCAGCGCCACGGCGGCGGCGATCACGGCCAGGATCAACGCAACCGCCAGGAAAACGGCGCTTTTGCGCAGGCGCTTGGCCGATTGGGTCTGCAGCTCGGCGCGGCTGGATTCCGTCTCCGCCAGTTTGCGAACAGATTCCAATTCACGCTGCTGGCGAAGTTCCTCTTCGGCCTCACGACGGTCGCGGGCGGCGCGCCCGGCCGCCAGAAATTCGAATTCCTGTTGAGTCAGGGCCACGGCCGAGTTTTCCGTCCAGCCTTCGTATTGAGACAGTTTTGCGCCAGTCAACAGGAAGCTATCGTCGCGGCCGGCAGCCACCCACTCGAAGGCGGCGTTCGAGAGTTGGCGCTGCATCCGAATCAGGGTGCGGCTCTCCTCCAGCCAGGTACGCAGGCGCGCCCATTCGCGGAGGATGGCCTCATGGGCGACCTCGATGGTGGGATTGCGCGTGAACGGGTCGCGGTTGAAGGATAACAGGCGCGCCTTCCCAAAAACATCGATAACCTTCTGCATCACAGACTGGCTGCCGCCTTGCAGGGTTTCGATCTCTTCGCGCAACACCCTGCGGCGGGTATCCTCGGTGCCTTCGCCCAGCGTGACCAGGCGCAGGAACAACTGGCGCGCCGCAGCTTGCTCAGTCTCGTTCAGGCTGGCATGGATGTTCTCGGCGCTGCGCCCCAACGCGCCCAGCACGCCGCCGATCTCCTGGTAGGCCTTGGCGGTCAGCAGGCGTCCTTCGCGGCGGTCGAACAGCTCGGACAGGGCGTATTGCAAAAGCGGCAAAGCCCCGGGCTGATTGCCGACATCGTGGACGATAGTGGAGACCAGGCCCTGCTCCAATTTGAGACCCACGCGCTGGGCGGGGTTGACCACGGCCCGCTCCAACTCATCGGGCGTGAGAGGCAGGATAAACTCGAAGCGGCGATTCACCAGCTCGCCAAAATCCACGTAGCGCAGCGGACGGTCGGTGAAGTCGGCGCGCAGGGTGATGATGACCCGCAGGCGGCTGCGCTCATCGAGCACGGCGGTCGCCAGACTTTCGAGCAGGAGCGCGCGTTCGGCCTCATCCTCGACCAGGGTGAAGACTTCCTCGAACTGGTCGATCACCAGCACCAGCTCAATCGACTCGTCGGCGGACAGGATGCGGCGGACGGTGCGCAGCAGTCCGCGGGGGCCATCCTTCAATTGCGAGAGCAGATGCTCGGGCGGGTTAACGGCGATACGCAGCAGCGAAGCTTCCAGTTCCTCGAAGGGATGCCGCCCCGGCAGCATGTCCACGATGAACCAGTTTTCGGACCCGGGCAATCCACCGCGCCGCAGGGCGGGGATCAACCCCGCGCGCACGACCGAGGATTTGCCGCTGCCGCTGGGGCCGATCACAGCTAGGAAGCGCTTCAGGTCGCCGCCCTCGCCCAGACGCGACAGCAATTGCTGAACCAGGGTTTCGCGCCCGAAGAAATTCTCGGCGTCCGCTTCGCTGAAGGCGCGCAGGCCTTTGAAGGGGTTGGCGGGCTTGAAGTCGGTATCATCCTCCGGGCGGTGGATCAGGATGGGCGGAACATCCAGCACGCCGCCAATTGCCTGGCGAAATTCCTTGTAGAAGGCCAGGGCATCCGTATAGCGGGCTTCAGGTTCCTTGGCGGTGGCGCGCATGATGACCCGATCCAATTGCTCGGGCAGGCCGCTGTGATGCGCCGCCAGCGGAGGCATGGGAGCGTTGACGTGCTGTTGGATCAGGTCGATGGGGGTGGGACCGGAGAAGGGTTGGGCGCCGGTCAGCAACTCATAAAGCAGGATGCCCAGGCAGTAGATGTCGCTTTGCGGGCTGACCGAGAGCGAGCGCACCTGCTCCGGCGACATGTACTGCGGGGTGCCCACGAACTGGTCGATCTGGGTCAGGTTTTCGAGGTCAGGGTTGCTAATATTCTTGGCAATGCCGAAGTCAGCCAGGTAGGCGTTGTTGTCCTCATCCAGCAGGACGTTGGCGGGTTTCAGGTCGCGGTGGATGACCCCGATGCGGTGGGCGGCGTTGAGCGCTGAACACATCTGCTCGAAGACGCGGGAGGCGGTCTCGATGGGAACGGCGCCTTGCGTCAACAGGGTTTGCACGTTCCCCCCGCGCAGCAGCCGCATGATGAGGTAGGCCACACCGGGTTCGCGCCAGTAATCGTAGAGCGGCACGATGTGCGGATGTTCGAGCCGCGCCACCAGTTGGGCTTCGGCCTCGAAGCGGCGGATGAAATCGGGATGGTTGGCGTAGGCGGGCAGGATGATCTTGACCGCTACCTCGCGCTCGACGTTGGGCTGGACCGCGCGATAGACGGAGCCCATGCCGCCCTTGCCGATGCGCTCGGCCAGGGCATATCCGTGGATGGCGCGGCCGCTCAGGTCCTCGCTGCCGATCTCGTCGATGGATGGCGGAGGTGTGATGGTGGGAAGTTCGGCGGCTTCGAGCGGCATGGCGCGGGCGCGGCGCACGAACTCGGCGCGTTCGCCCAGGGGAATGGCCAGGGCCATGGCCAGGCGTTCGGCGATCTGCACCGAGGGGCGCAGGTCGTCGCCTTCGATCTTGCGCAGGGTGATGGCGGCGCAGCCCACGCGGCGGGCCAACTCCTCCTGGGTGAGGTCCATTTCGCGGCGGCGCTGCCTGACAAAATTTCCGAATGAGATTTCCCGAGCCATAATGTATCTCCTTGACGTGTGTGGCTGGGAGTATAGCGTACAGGCAGGGCAAATTCAAGATTTTTTGGCGGGTTATATCGCTTTTTATATCGGTCTGGCTGCCGAAACAGCCTCTCGTTGAACAGGCAAAACCGACCTTTTGGAGATGTCCCACTGCCCTTGCGGGCGGTTCCAGGGAAGCTGCCTGCTCAGTGCCTGAAAACCCTTTGGGCTGGCACAATAGAGCTCTTGCAAAAGTGTTCCCCGCCCTGAGCAAGGCAAATTTATGACTTTTACAAGAGATCCAATAAGTCGGTTGAAACCGACCTCCACGAACTGAGGCAGGGAGTTGGCCAATTGGAAAAAAACACAATTTTCAACCTAACAAAGTGCATGCGGCTCCGCTCAGGGCGGAGAATCCCTTGGAATTTGTCCCCGCCTGTACCAGGGAGAGCAACTTACCGAGATCGCAGAAGACAAAACAATGTCAACCTTGCCTCAGTTTCTTCAAAACCTCATCTTCAGATATTTTCAACCGTTTGGCCAGCAAGTTCACAGCCTGGGCAGTGTCGTCTTCTGCCGGCTTTTTACTGCCCAATGCCGCGTAGCTGGCAGCCCTGGCCAGGTAAATTTCTTCCTGGTCCTCCGCCAACGCAATAGCGCCTGTAAAATCCCTGACGGCCCGCTCGTGTTCGTTCACGGCCTGATAGCTCAATCCGCGGCGAAAGAAGATCAAATAATTTAGCGGATCCAACCTGGCCGCACTTGTAAAGTCTTCGATGGCCTTAAGGTGTTGCCCGATGCTTTGATAGCTTTGGGCGCGGATGTGATAATAACTTGATGAACAATCTGGAATTTGTTCGATGGCCACGGTCAGATCGGCAATTGCTTCAGGATGGCGCTCAGCTTGAAAATAACACATGCCGCGTTGAAAAAGGTAAATCGGATCGCCTGGATTCAAGGTAACGAGCGCGTTAATGTCCGCAAGCGCCTGTGCATGCCTGCCCAGGTTCAAATAAGCTATGCTTCTGTTCTGAAGGGCGGCCTGATAATGTGGTTCCAGTGTAAGCAGGGCTGAAAAATCCTGGAGTGCCTGTTCCGAGTGTTCCAGTTCGAGATATATCTTTCCCCTGTAAAAAAGCGCAGTCAGGTCGTTCGGTTCAGCAGCCAGGACATGCTCGAACATTCCCAAGGCCTGTTTATATTTCCTGCAATGATAGTAACATTCGCCCAAAGTGGGATAGGGAAGCGGGTTGTCGGAGTCCAAATCAATTGCTTTTTTCAGATCAGGGATCGCCAGAGCATATTGTTGGGTGAAGTAATAGGATTCGCCGCGCATCAGGTAATCCTGATAACCTGCCGCCTTTGCTTGTATGACCACATCCATCTCTGCAATGGTCTCTTCATACAGATCCAGACTGAACAGGATCATACCAATCATGGTTCGTGCTTCAAAAAAGTTGGGGGAAAACTTCACAACCTGCCACAGATCATCCAGGGCACTTTTCTGCATGGACTCCAATTGGAAATAACACATACCGCGCACAAACAAGCTGGCTACATGCTCTATCGAAGCAGGTTCAACAAATTCCAGGCACTTTGACAGGCTCTGAACCGCGCCAGCCAGGTCGCCCGCCGCATGTTGACACACTCCCATCTGGTAATAAGGCATGGGAAGGGTTGACTCCAACTCGCTTGCCCGTCTAAAACTGCCGATTGCCGCTTGAAAATCGCGCTGTTCGGCATAGGCCTCACCCAGCGCGGCGTGGACGCCTGCAAGCTTGTCATCCGCTTTGAGCGCATACTTATAGCAAGCCACGGCGCTCGGAATATTGCCCGCCTCCCTGTAACAATCTCCGAGTTGTTTGATCCGCTCGACATTCGATGAGTCCAGTTCAACCGTCTTTTTGAACTCTTCAATGGCCTTTTGATAGTCCCCATTGTTGAGATATTGATAGCCGAGCGCGGCGCGATAATCCAAATTGGACGGGTCGAGGGCGATGGCCTGTTGGAAGGCCTCCAGCGCCCGCTGTCCAGCCAGGGAAGGATCCGCATCTTTTCGATCTTGGGGAGTTTGGATTCCCATCCTCTCAAACCCATCGAAAAGTTTTGGCAGGCTGTAGAGGGTATGGTAAAAAAGGCCCTGCCTTTCGTACAGGCGGGCGCGGCTGTCCCGATCCAACCCATCCAACTGCAACAATTGCTGGCAAAGCTGGACACCCATTTCCAGCATGGTCATCAGGTCTGACATGAAGCGAATTTCGGGGGATTTCAAACTTTCCAGGATCTTTTCCCCCCAACGAGCCTGGGCTGGGACCTGGCAATCCTGCTCGGCAGCCGCCAGCGCACGGATGCAGGGGTTAGCCTCCCATTTATTCAGAAGCGTCGGAATGATCCACTGTATGACCTGGATGAGATTCCCGTTCACATCCTGACAGGCGCGATGATATATGGCTTCCGCCAGGAGCGGGTATTCATCCTGAGCCAGCTCCGTCTTCCCGACATGGAGTTGCTGGTGCTGCTGCTCATAATAATCGGCCAGCCTGCCGTGGATATCCTGCCATTCCTTTCTGGAGGCTTTGCGCACGTATTGGAGAAATTGCCGGCGGACAAAGGAATGATAAATCCATGGACGCCGCCCGCCGACATCCTGGCGGCGAGTGAACGATAATTTGGTGATTGGCTCAAAAAGGCTCCCGGCCTTTTCTGAACCGAACAGGACGGCCAACACGTCCAGGTCGAAGAAACGCGGCAGGGCAGCCTGGGCCATGAGCCAGCGGGTCTGAGAATCATTCACCTGGCCCAGAAACTTGTTGTAGGATTCCTCGCTGAAATCGGGGACCCGTTCGAGCGGCCTGCCAACGGTCGTAATATAGAGCGGCAAACCGCCTGCCGCCTCGTGCAGGGCTTTTTGCAGGTCGACGTCCTCCGTGAGGGAATACTGCTGGCAGTATTGCATGGTCTCAGCCAGGCTGAAGGCCCGCAACGGGATGGACACCATCCCAGGCAGGACCGCCCAATCCACGGACTCCTGCAATTCCCTGCGTGTGACCAGGATCACGGTGAGGCCCAATTGCGGATATTCCGACAGTTCCCGAAGCCAGTTGGGCAGGAAGGGTTCCAGCCAGGCGCGCCGTTCCTCGTAGTCATCCACCGCCAGGATCAGTTTGCGGGTCTGGCTTTGACTTATCAGGGCAGGCGTAAGCGCCACGTTCAGGCTTTGAACAGGATTGCGTTTCAATTGTTCATTGAGCAGGAGGCTTTTACGGTCGAACGCTGCCAGGAGAGTCTTGCCGCCCGCCTCCATGAGTTTACCCGCAGGCGCATTGAACATGCCTACGCCCGCTCCCAACAGTTCAGGCACGTTCCGCATCAAGAGTTGAGACGGTGAATTGGCGCTCCATTTCTTGAATTCCGCAAAACGCCAGCCCAGCTTTTCCAGGTCCGTGGCCAGCCAAGTGAACAGGCTGGGAACATCCTGCCCTTCAAGATCGACCCAGGCCGTGTTGGGCTGTTGCGCCGCAGCCAGGGCAAATTGATCGAGCAGGCGGGTCCTGCCGACACCCTCCACACCCCATAGATTGATGACCGAGAGGCAATGCTGCGCATCCAGCGGCTGGGACAGGCGCAGGACAAACCGCTCACATTCCATCTGACGGCCAAAAAACTTACGCTGGGTGTTCTCGGAGTTGGGCTGCATGCTTCATCCTCGCCTAATCTATCTGCCATCCATCACAAAAAGCTGATGATGTACTGACCGTCTTCTTTGGAAGCATACGCGAAAATCCTGTTCCCAATTAGGATGGCTGGCCAAAACGCCTCCCGCCTTTACGGGCGACCCCTCCATTTTACCAACAGAATCTCCCAAAAAGAATCGAACGCGGCGGATCGCTCGATCCGCCGCGGGTGTTTCCATTCGCCTCACCCCTTTTGCACGGGCAGTCCCGCGCGGCGCCAGGCGTGCATCCCGCCGGTGACATCGTGAACTTTATAACCCGCCTTGAGCAGCATTTTGGCAGCGGATTTGCTGCGACTGCCCGAGGCGCAGATGCAGACGATCTCGCGGTTGGCAGGCAGTTCGCCCATGCGGCGATGCAACTCATTCAAGGGGATCAGCCGCGAACCTGAAATGTGCATCTGGCTGTATTCGGCAGGCTGGCGCACGTCCAGCACGAGCGGATGCTTGCCAACTTTGAGCTTCGCGCTCAATTCCTCGGCCGAGATCGTCGGCACAGATGGTCCAAACAGTGATTCGAGAAAACCCATGAGAAACTCCAAAAAGCTATATTGATATACGGCCCCACAGGGCAGCGGCTATTTTACCAGTACGCAACAGGTTTGAGTTCGATTCGAGCGCCTTCAACCAGTGTGCAGGCTACCGAAGGATACTGGGGTTTCCCTCTCTCGCCAACCCGGACTGAAGCCTGGTCTTCTGAATGGCATGATACCAATCCACCGCCTTCACTTTGCGCATACGACGGAAAAGACAGGTGCAGGGCTGGCTGTTCCAAAGCCAATCGAATTGGAGCGCCTGGGCCGTGCTGTCGATGGCGTCCAGATAGGGCATACGATCGTCATCATACGAAACCGTGTGGAGCGCCTGGATATTCTTTAACGGGATCACATCAAGGGCAATGGAGTTTTCATACCCATACACATTCAAATGGTCGCCAACGAGCGCCAGTACGACCGGCTGATCGCGTTCCAACAGGGGGTGACCGGCAACGTGGATGGCGCTTCCAATATGGGATGCCCCCACCTTTTCACGCGCAAGTTCCTGGATATCCCCCGCAGTCTGCGTCATGTTTCTGGCAAACCGCACCATCAGGATGCGGGCGACAATGGGGAAGCCAAAAAGCGCGATCCATGCCAGCATGATGAGCGGGGATTTGTATAACATAACAGCAACCACGATCAGGATCAGAATGCGAACAGCCGTGCTGAAATACACCAGGGCAAGGCGGCCGCCGGTGCCTGATTTGGCCATCATGTTTAGGAAGGAGATTTCAGACTCATCTTTCCAAAAAGGCTGACTATTCATAACCCAACTCCACTTCAATTTGAGGCAACTCCACTTGCAGAGCGTCACCATCCGCGGACAAGTATACAGCAAAATGGGAACATGCAGCCTGCCCTCCAGAGGTGTGTCCTTCGGGAGAGCAACACAAATTGAACATTGAGAAAGCCATACCCCTGATGACTTCAAGCGTTGACAAGTCTGCAAAAAGAGTGTATATACACATATTACCGTAAATAAATCACGCACATGCCGAAACGCGGACCGCATCCGTGAACAAGAAATACGAAAAGTCGGACAGCTTGTGAAAGGTCAGGGTGTAACGATGTTCAAAGACATGCCCACCGAAAGCCTGTATGAATTCGCACGCCAGGCGGTGCCGTGCGTGGGATTCAACACCCGCCGCGCCACCCGCCTGATCACCCAATACTATGACCAAGCGCTGGCTCCCACAGGGCTGCGCTCCACGCAATATTCCCTGCTCAGCATGTTGTCCATGCTGGATGAAGTCTCCATGCAGGACCTGGCCCTTGTGCTGGCCATGGACCGCACCACCCTGACTCGTAACTTGAGTCCGCTGTTGAAAAAGGGCTGGGTCAAGGTATCGATTGGCAGTGACCGCCGCGCCCGTCCGATCAGGATCACGCCCCGGGGCAAGTCCGTGTTGGAGAAGGCCCTGCCCCACTGGGAAAAGGCGCAGGCCCAGATCGTCGACCAATTGGGAGACGCCAACTGGGACCAGATCATGCGCGGGCTTCATCAAATCTCGATGATCGTCGAAACCATCCTTGCAGACGAGCGGTAACCGGCAAAACAAAAAAAACAGAGGAGAGCGTATGGCAAACAAAACAAGACCCAACTGGCTGGACGAAAAGGAATATCCCTTCAAGTCGAATTACTTTTCGACGCCACATGGGGACATGCACTACGTGGACGAGGGAGCAGGCAACCCGATTGTGTTCGTGCCCGGGAATCCATCCTGGTCGTTCGAAGCGAGAGAAATGATCAAGTCCCTCTCCGCGCAATATCGCTGCATCGCCGTCGACCACATCGGCTTTGGACTGTCCGATAAACCCTTCGATTTTTCCTACCTGCCGCAGGAACACGCGAAACATTTGGACGCCTTGCTGGAATCGCTCGACCTTAAGAATATCACCCTGGTCGTCGGCGATTGGGGCGGCCCCATCGGCTTGTCCTATGCGATTCGACATCCCGACAGGATCAAATCCATCATCGTCACCAACACGTGGCTGTGGTCATTGAGGAACGATTGGTATTACGTCGGCTATAGTTCCTTCGTGGGCGGCCCGATCGGACGCTGGCTGATCCGAACGCGCAATTTTTTCGCGAAGAATGTCGTTTACATGGCGTTCGGGGACAAGTCCAAGCTCACGCCGCATATCCACGCTCATTACCTTAATCAATTTCCCAATCAAGAAGACCGCAAAGGCAACTGGGTCTTCCCCGCCCAGGTGGTGGGAGCCTCCGACTGGCTGGAAACATTGTGGAATCAACGCGAAGTATTGAAAGACAAGGTGAAAGTCCTGGCCTGGGGCGCGAAGGATATTGCCTTCCGCGAAAAGGAATTGCAGACCTGGATCAAAGCCTTCCCCGGGGCCAGGGTGATGCGCTTCCAGAACTCGGGTCATTTCATCCCCGAAGAAAATCCTGTCGAACTGGCTGAGGCAATTCGAAAACTATAGCAACACGCTCCAGGATGGGTTCGTTGGCGCTTTGTTATGTAGGGGGCGCAAAGAAATTCCATGGAAAGACCCGCAAAGAGAAGCCAAAATCGCGTACAATCTAACTGGAAATCATTGCCCCTCGGGAGGAACCCATGGCTAAACGAACCAAAGAACCCGCGCCTGCGGAGGAGATCATCCAGGCCGAACAACCCGTCGCGGAGGAACCCGTCGTCGAAACGCTTGCAGTCGTCCCGTCGCCCGAACCCGACCCGACCCCAACTCCCGCGCCCAAATCCGCCTCGGGACCCAGGTTCGGGCATCTGGTGGGTCGCTTCTTCCGCTTCCTGCTGAACCTGCTTCTCATCCTGTTGCTGCTCGGCGCCATCGGCGCTGGCTTGTATTTCGGCCTGCCCTGGCTGTATCAAAAATACGTGGTGCCTGTCGAACAGAACACGGATCAACTGGTGGGACTGCAATCCCGCCAGGAGCAAAGCGAACAGGCCATCATTGGCTTGCAAGCCAGGCTGGACTCGGTCGAAGCGGCGCAGGCCGAGCAGGCGCAATCCCTGACCGACCTGGGCGGACGCGTGGAGGACATTGAAACGGAGATTGCCGCGCACACTCAAACCCTGACCGCACTGGAGGAGATGCAGTCCACGCTCCAGGCGCAGGGCGAGGCCACCAACGCCGAAGTCGAGCGCCAGATCGGACTGCTGAAATCCATGGAGCTGCTCTCGCGCGCAAGGCTGTTCATGTACCAGAGCAATTTCGGGCTGGCCAAACAGGATGTGCAAGCCGCGCGCGACATCCTTGCCGAGGTGCAGCCTGCCGCTCCCGCAGCGTTGGCCGCCGACCTGGAGCAGGTGCTCCTGCGCCTCGACATGACCCTGTCCAATCTGCCGACCTTCCCCGTGGCCGCCTTGGACGACCTCGACATCGCCTGGGTCATCCTGCTGGGCGGCATCCCGCAGGTGGAGCCCACCTCCACGCCGACGCTGGTCCCGACCGTGGAAGCGACGCCAACCCTCGTTCCAACTCTTGAGGCCACGCCCACCCTGGCGCCGACCACAGCGCCGTAACCCAATGTCGTTGCGAGTGCTGGTATCGAAACCCAGCCCGAAGCAACCTCACGATAGACAACAGCTTTCTCACAAGAGCAACAAAAATCGGGACATCGATCCCGATTTTTGATTCTGCATAATTTCTTCACAAAAACCTGACAGGCGGGTCACAGTCGAAAGCTATCATCACCACGATCAAGCACGCACTTTTCACACATAGGAGAATTTCATGAATCGCAAGATATTGACCACGATCCTTTCACTGGCCGTCATCCTGACCTTCCTGCTCGCGGCCTGCTCCCCCGCCGCCACGACAACGACAGACACGACCACCTTCGCAACCGAAGCCGCGGCGCAAACCACCGTCAGCGTGGACAGCACGATCACCGAAAGCAAGCCTCCCACGGGCGGACCTGGCAATCCCCCGCCGGGTTCAGGGACGGGCGGCTCCAACGTGGACGAGGGCTTGTCCACAGCTACAGGCGCCTATACCCTCGATGGAAAAACCGCCGCCGAGTCGGGCCAGACCTATACCGCCACTGCCGAAGATCAGTCGGGCGTGTACGTCGTCAACGGCGGGAATCTGACCCTGACAAACGCCACCGTCGAGACCAGCGGCAACACCTCCTCTGATGAGAACAGCAGCTTCTACGGGCTTAACGCGGGCATCCTGGCCGCCTACGACAGCACCGTCAACGTTTCGGACAGCACCATCACCACCAGCGGCACAGGCGCGAACGGCGCCTTCGCCACGGGCAGCGGATCGGTGGTCAACCTGACAAATGTAATCATCAACGCCACGGGCGACGGCGGCCACGGTGTGATGGCCACCCAGGGCGGCACAATGAACCTCACAAATGTCACCTTCAACACCTCGGGCGCGCACTCCGCTCCCGTCGCCACCGACCGCGGCAGCGGCACCATCACCACCACAGGCGACATCATCACCACCTCGGGCACGGACTCGCCCTGCTATTACTCGACCGGCGTCATCACCGTCAGCGGAGCGACCTGCAACGCGCTCGGTTCCGAAGCCGTGGTTATCGAAGGCGCCAACTCGGTACTCCTGACCGACTCAAACCTGTCCTCCAGCGTGGACGCCAAATGGGGCGTCATGATCTACCAGAGCTTCTCTGGCGACGCCGAAGGCACGAACGGGGTCTTCACCATGACGGGCGGCTCCCTGGCTTATACCGACCCGAACGGTCCGTTGTTCTACATCACCAACTCGACGGGCAACATCACGCTCAAGGGTGTCACCATCACCGCCGCCTCGGGGACGCTGCTCCAGGCGGCCGCCAATGAGCGCTGGGGCGCGAGCGGCGCCAATGGCGGGACGGCAGTCCTCAGCGCCGACGCGCAGACTCTGAACGGGAACCTGGAAGCCGACAGCCTGAGCACGATCAGCGCCACCCTGCAAAACGGATCCACCCTGACGGGCGCCGTCAACGCGGAAAACAGCGCCAAGTCCGTGACCCTGACCCTCGACGCCTCCAGCACCTGGAATGTCACGGCTGACTCGTACGTGACCAGTCTCAGCGGCACGGGCATCTCAGGCACAACCGTCACCAACATCGTCGGCAACGGCTTCACGGTCTACTACGATGCAGCCGCCTGCCCCGGCCTCAATGGCCAGACCTATACCTTGAGCGGAGGTGGTTATTTGAAACCTGCCAACTGATCCGCATCCCCAATCAAAGGCCTCGGAGATTTCTCTTCGAGGCCTTTGATTTTTTAATCTAATCCACTCCATCCTTCGACAGGACCCGCCCTCCCTTTACCCGCCCCTGACCTCAAGATAATCGCTATAGCCGCCCGCATATTCGATGAGTTGACCGTCCTCGATGACCAGCAGGCGCTGGATGGTGCGGTCGAGGAAGTAGCGGTCATGCGAGATGACCAGCACCGTGCCGACGAAATCTTCGAGGGCGCCTTCGAGCACCTCCGCCGAGGCGATGTCGAGGTTGTTGGTCGGCTCGTCAAGCAGCAGGAAGTTCGCGCCCGAGAGCACCACCAGCGCCAGTTGCAGGCGCGAGCGTTCCCCGCCCGAGAGTTCACCGATCTTCTGCGAGACCTGCTTGTAGGTGAACAAATAGCGCAGCAAAAACGCCGTAGCGCGCGACTCGCTCATCTCGCCTGCGTAGCGCACGGCATCCAGCAGGGTCTGGTTGAAATCGAGCGTCTCGTGCTCCTGGGCGTAATGCCCGATGGACACACTCGGCCCGATCTTGATCTCGCCCGCGTCGGGCTGTTCCTGTCCGAGCAGCATACGCAGCAACACCGACTTGCCCGCGCCGTTCGGGCCGATTAGCCCCACGCGTTCGCCGTGCCAGATGGTTTCATTGAGGCCGCTGAAGACGCGCTTCGCGCCGAACGACTTGTCCACGCCGACCAGTTCCAGCACCTTGTTCGAGCCGCGCCAGCCGTTGAGGGTCAACTCCATGCGGCGGCGGTCGGTGACGGGCTTCTCGATCTTATCCATCTTATCGAGCCGCTTCTGCATCGTCTTGGCCTTGGCCGCGAATTTCTCGTTGTCATAGATTTTGCCCCAGATGGCAAAGCGCTTGATGGCCGCTTCGATGCGCTTGATCTCATGCTGCTGCGTGTGGAACAATTCATCCTGCCGCGCCAGGCGCATCTCCTTGTCGGCCACGTACGAGGAGTAATCGCCCGTGAACACACTCAGCCGGCCGTCTTCGAGTTCGGCAATGTGCGTCACAGCCGCGTCCAACAGGTAGCGGTCATGCGAGATCATCACCACCGTGCCCTCGTATTCGCGGATCAACTGTTCGAGATACATCTTGCCTGGCAGGTCGAGGTGATTGTCAGGCTCATCCAACAGCAGCACATCGGGATGGACAAGCAGCAGGCGCGCCAACCCAACCAGCTTCTTCTGCCCCCCGCTCAACACGGACAGGGGCTTGGTCAGCTCGCTTTGGGCGAGTCCCAGCCCGAGCAGCATCCCGCGTACCCGTTCGGGATAGCCATCCCCGCCCAGGGCGTGATACTCCTCGATCAGCGTGTGCTGGCGTTCGAGCGTGCGCTGCAATTTGCGCTCGTCGCTATACACCTCGGGCGCGCCCAGGCTGGCCTCCACGCAGGCCAGTTCCTCGTTGATCTGCGCCACACGCGGATTGCCCTGCAGGGCGGCATCGTGCGCCGTCAGCGTGGGGTCCAACTCGGGCTGCTGGGACAGGTAGCCCGTCGAGACCGAGCGGGCGCGGGTGATGGATCCGCCAAGTTCGGGGACGTGCTCCCCTTCGATCAGTTTGAACAGTGAGGACTTCCCCGCTCCGTTCGGGCCGATCAGGCCGATCTTTTGTCCCGTCTGGATCTCCCAGTTGAGATTCTCGAAAATGCGCCGCGCGCCAAGGACAAGGGTGATGTTGGAAAGCTGAATTTGGATCATGGAAAGGCTCCAAAGAGTGTGAGGGCTTCGAGGGATCGTTAATCCCGCAAGAGCAGAAATAAAAAAACGCCGCAGGGGGCCTGCGGCGCAAGAAATGGACAGAAACCGTAATCTATCTTCCGGGAGCAGGCGCGATTCTATAAGGCCCTGCGAAGATGAAGCCACGCACACCAATGATCAGAGGCGACTTGCCGGTCTCGAAAGAGTAAATCATGGATTGGATTTTACCACAGGATAATTTGACATGACGAAAGCAGCAATTCCCTGTATGAGAAAGAGAGCAAACGCGGAAAGGCAAAGTAGGATATCGTAGGGAAAATCCAAAAAGTCTGAGAAGCGACCATGCATGAAGCATTATCACTACATTGTTTTATAAAAGCGCTCGAACAAGTTTTTGAAGCATTTCCAGACCCGCGCACGGGGAACAATACACAATACGAAATGGCAGATGCTTCGAAAGGGAATAATTTTACGTTCTCAACTACCTGTGAAGTTGGAACAATGAGAGTCTCTAGATTGGAAACAGCAGGAAATGCGGTTCAAAGGTGAAAAAATGAACGTTCATACTCGACATTCAATCAAACAGGGGAGTGTCTGTATTCCACACAAGAAAGTTTGCCTCAACGGACTGAAAAGCGCTGATTTTTGAAACGTTTGTCCATGATGCGATTGCCCTGTGTGGGATTCCCTTTCCAACAAGAAAACGAGATGCTATACTATCGGTATGGGTAAATTGTACCAGCGCTTGCAGCCTAATTCCTACATTAATTTGGGGGATTAAATTACAGGTTTTCGTGCAGTCCAAAAGGAATTATATTCGCCGCAGCCCATCTGTTGTTGGGCGGCTACTGCCAGAATGATATGATTAAAAATTGAGGTGGAACAGATGACCATAATACCGATTGTTTTCAGTGCGATTTCATTATTACTGAGTCTATTTACCTTATGGGTCAACCGCTATTCTAAATTCAAATTAGAAGTTGTGTCTACGAGTCGTATTAATTTAACAAAGAATCCCCATTCCCTTGGAGCCAAACATCCTGCAATAGTTTTACAGCTTTTGTTTACAAATAAAGGGGCACAACTTGGTTATGTAAATGACATTGCCATTTCATTAAAAAATAGAGATTCGAAAAATCAATCGATTGTATTTCGAAGCTTATATGAACAGATTGAAGATACATTAAATTTCACGGATCAGTTACCACCACCTAAACTCACAGCCTTTTTGTCATTTCCAATTAAATCTGGCGAAACTGTTGCAAAGAAAATCTGGTTTGTCCCCGCACAATTTGAAGAAGTTGTAAAATTTGAAGAGAAGAAATACATTATCACTCCATACACATCCGATACCACTTCAAAAGGCTGGAACATTTGGGAAGAAATACAAGTAGATATTAATAAAGAAGATTTACAAGAAATCAATAAAACCACAGCAACACCTACAGCAGGTGGCGGTCAGTTTGTCAAGTTAATGGTTCATAGTAAGCCTACTGTGAAAGCAGAAGAAATGCTCAAGGCACTTGAAACTAAGTTGGCAGCACCAAAGAAAAATTAATCGCCGCCCAATACAGCATGCACCCAACGTGTGGGATTCTGCGGCATCTACGGCAAGCATTTTTCTGGCTTCGAGTTTTTCCTACTCCCAAGCATTGTCCACGCCCGCCCACACGCAGGTCAATGTCAAACCATTGGGCAGTTCTTTGCATAACAAGGTAATCAATGAAAATCAAAAACATTGTCACGGTTTTGCTTGTCATCATTATTTTGGCTTCTTGTGCGCCAGCGGCTAAAGTCGTTCCAACAGAAACGGCTATTCCGACTTTGACATTTACATCCATTCCCTCAACTCCTACAATTACACCCACATCTACACCTGAAAATATCGCCGACGCAAAAGATTTATCAAAGTGGATTGATGATTATGTTCATGCTTTCGGTGGCAAAGTTGTTGTCTATGGCATAGAGATGGACTCGAGCCAGTTAACCGATGATGTTCGCAATAATAGCGATAAATATGTGCAGGTAAAGCAGATTGACGGAAATGAAATTTTGTTTCTTTCAGTTAATGACACACCTTTAGCATTTAGGCAAAAAGGCAACTGGCAAAGCATAACTATAAAGACATTGGCTGATATGCAAGGATTAATAATTGGGAGCGAACCCAGAATTACTCCTAATTTTTATGAACAACTAAATCAAGTAACAGCGGGTGTTTATTGGAGTGTCATAGAGCCACAACAAGGAATATATGATTTTGGTGGTTTTGATAAAGAAGTTGTTGACGCTAAAGAGCATAATATGACTGTAAGGGGCCACGCCTTAGTTTTTCCCACATCTTCATCTTGGACTATACCACAGTGGTTAAAAGATGGTAATTTCTCAAAGGATGACTTGCAGAGAATTTTAGTGGAACATATTACAAAAGTTGTTCAGCACGGAAAGGAAATGGGTGTAACAGAATGGGTTGTTGTAAATGAGCCGTATTTGCAGGGTTCAAGCAGAACGGATGACATATTTTATAAAGCATTTGGTGGATATGAGTATATCGAAATAGCGTTTCAAGCAGCACGAAACGCAGACCCCAATGCGCTACTTATCTACAACGATACCGACAATCATAGTTCATCTGGAATGACAACAGGTTTAACAAGAAAAATTGTGCAAATGTTGAGAGAAAAAAACTTAATAGACGCAGTGGGCGTACAAGCGCACATCGGCGATTGGGTTCCCATTTATGACAAAAAAGATATTGAGAACACTTTAAAGTCTTATGAGTTGCCAGTGATAATTACAGAATTTGACTATAACCTTACAGGAATTGGCGGAACAGAACAAGAACGATACGAAAAACAAGCAAAGATTTATTCTGATTTTCTGGCAACCGCTCTCGATGTTAATTGCAAGGAATTTACCTTTTGGGGAATAAGTGATAGTAAGACATGGTTGTTAGATATTGGCATCACTGATGGAGCGCCAGCAATTTTCGATAAAAGTTATCGCCCTAAAATGGCGTATTATGCCGTGCTTGCAGTATTGTTTAATAAAATCCAATGAGTCTTAAAGTCAAAAACTGCCCACCGATAAATCACAGTGTCATGGGTTGGGCAGGAGATTGGTTGAAAAGACGGCAAAAATAGCAAAGAGACCCTGAAAGCTTGTGGCTTTCAGGGTCTCTTTTGTATGCGTGGATGGGTGGAGTGTTTCGGTCGAAAGGGACAAATCCAAAGAATTCCCCGATCTGTCCCGCTCAGGCCGCAGTGCCAGCCGTTCAACCTCGCTTCCAGCCCGCGTACACCGCAAAACGGAACCATTGAAAAAATGCGCCCGTCCCTCGAAACCGATCTCATCCAGCCAGCGGAGTTGGTCGGCCAGCGTCGCGCAGCGGTCATGGGACATGCGTTCCTGCGCCGCGCGGATCTCGTCCGCGGAACTGCCCAGGGCGCGGGCGCCGTTGAGGTGCACGTCAGCGTACAACTTTTCATGCCATGCGCTGGGACCGAGAACCTGTTCCGCGTTGACGAAGACTCCGCCTGGAGCGAGGGCTTGGTACACGCGCGCAAACAGGTTTTGTTTGTCTTCGTCGGGCAGGTGGTGCATGGCCAACGCCGAGACGACGGCATCGAACGGGCCTGCGGGCAGCGGGTCGGCGAATTTCTGGATATGCAGGGTCGGCTTGTATTTCGCCAGGCGCGCCTCCGCTTTGGCCAGCATCTCAGGCGATTCGTCCAACAGGGACAGCGAGGCGGGCGGCGTCTTCTGCGCGACGAATTCGCTCAACAGGCCCGTCCCCGCGCCCAGGTCGAGCAGGACGGGGGACGGTTTAACGGTGGCAACGACCAGGTCCGCGGCGGTGGTGTAGAACAGGTCGAAGCACGGGATCAGCTGTCGACGCGGGAGGTCGTATTCGGAGGCGTTCCAGATCTGGCTCATGCTGAAATTATAAAGCCTTGCGAAGGTTGGGAATGAAAAGGCTCTATTCGCTGTTTCGACACTTTCTGCGCCACCATAATTTTGTTTGCACCAGCCTTCGCAAGGTTGTTTTAACTAATCAACCCGTTTCGAGAACCACAGCGTTTCAGAGACCAACTCGAATCCCAGGCCTTCGGCCAGGCGCTGCATGGGGAGGTTTTTGCTGCTGGTGCCGAGCTCGGCAAACTTCGCGCCGCGCGCCTGGATGGCCTTCAAGCCCGCTGTGACGATGGCCCTGCCCAGCCCAAGTCCCTTGTAGCCCTCGCGCACGCCGATGGGATCGGTAAAACCGACTTCGGGATCCTCTTCCATGAAGCCGCAGATGCAGAAGGCGGCCAGTTCTCCGATGGGGGCGACGGCGACCAGGTCAAGCTCGGGCAGGTATTGCGGGGCGCGCATCATGGCCAGGCGGTATTCCACGGTCATGTTGTCCGTGCCAAAAGCGGAGCGGTGCAAGGCGACCAGGTCTTCGACCTCCGCTTCGCCGTGGACGGGGCGCAGGCTGAACCCGTCGGGCAGGGCATGTTCGGCGATGGGCCGATCCAGCGGACGGCGATAGCCCAACGAGCGGATTTCCTCGCGCTGAAAGCCGTGCCGTTCGAGGAAGGACAGGCGGGTGAGGTTGTCCGACTTGCAGGCGGCATCCAGGGTGTTGGACTCGCCCGTTTCTGCATTGCGCTGGCGCACACAGGTCAGGCCCCAATCCATGATCTCGGCTTCGAGTTCGGGAGTATGGTACGCGGGGTCGGACACAAACATCAGGTTGCTGAAATCGTCCACGAAGGCAAAGGCGATGGGAGTCTCGTCCGCCTGCCAGATGCGGGTGGCTGACCTGACCTGCTCGATCAGGACTTTTTCTTCGAAGTCCACCACGGTCTTGCCGTCAGGATTGCGATGAACCAGGTCACGCAGGATTTGAATATCGGCGTCGGATTGCAGAAGATAACTTTTCATTTGAAAACCTTTCGGTGAAAAATGCGGGAACCAAACAGGAGCCGTGGATACGGCTGAAAAAACGCCCCTTCGATTGTGTGTTTGGAAAATTTAAGTGATAGCGCACTGGTTATACTACCGCGCAGTCCACCCGTCAATGAAAACTCCGAATCAAACGGGCGGCTCATTATCGAGCCGCCCGTTACGTATTACGGAATACGCCTTACTTCGCCTTGTCCACTTCCGCCTGCAAGGCGACCTTGATCGTTTCAAAGTCCAGTCCCTGTTCGGCGCAGAAATCCTTGATCTTGGTCAGCGGATTGGGCATAGCCACACCCATGATCTGCTCGATGACCGCCTGCGGGACGCCCCAGTCCAGCACTTCCTGGAAGGTGGTCTTGCCCTTGACGGCGCGTTCGGTGGATTCCGCTTCGGGGGCGGGTTCCGCCGTTTGGGCGGGAGCAACCGTCGGGGCGGATGGGTCGGCGGTGGCGTTGGGGATAGTGTGAGCCTCCAAATAGGCGAGCTGGTCGGGAGTGAGAGTCCGCGCCTTGAGCAGATCCGCTCCACTTTGCGGGAGGTACATATCCGTGCTCAGGTCGAGCGGCAATCCGTTATAGAAGGCCACGAACAGACGCACCGAGGCGGTGCCGATTTCGAACTCGCTTTCGGCGTAGATGGTTTCGAGTTCCTTGGCGGCGAAGGCGGCGGGATTGTCGGTCTGGACGTTGAAGGCCTGGGCCAGCACATCGGGAGAGATGCCGAAATTCTTTTCCACGTCGCCGAAGGTGTACGAGCCGCGGATGTCGGCGGGGTTGGCCTGGCCCGCAAATTCGCCTTCGGTGTAGGTGGCGGCTTCCTTGGTGCTTTCGGTCTGCCACCAGCCCATGGCGGTGGAGAACATGATGCCGCCGAACAGAATGACAAAGAGGATCGCGGCCAGGGGTTTGGAGGTGAGGGTCATTTTACGGCTCCTGTGGTGAAGACGACGGTTTTGGCGACGGGGCAAATGGCTTCGGAGGTGCATTCGAGGCAGGAGATGCACTGATGATCGCGCACGGTCTTGACCGAGTCCACGGGGATGTTCATCGGGCAAAGGATCGAGCAGGCGCCGTCGGCCTTGCAGGTGGACTCAGCGCGCTTGATCTTGAAAACGCGGAAGAGGTTGGTGATGCCGAGCACCGCGCCGTACGGACAGGCGTACTTGCACCACGGGCGTTCCACGAAGAGCGAGAGCACGAGCGTCGCGCCCAGGATGACCAGGCCGCCGATGGCGACTTCGCTCGTCCAGAAGTTGAAGAGCGCAAAGTAGGGATCGTATTCGGCGAAGATCAGCGTGCCGCTGGTGGCGGTGACGTACACCACCCAGGCCAGCACGAGGTAACGCGCATAGCGCAGGATATTATCGAGCTTGACGGGCACGAAATGGTTATAGCGCCGCTTGAAGAATTTTTTTCCGAGTTTGGCGACCCATTCCTGCACGGTGCCGAGCGGACAGACCCAGCCGCAGAAGACAGGGCCAAACAGGAAGGCCAGCACGAAACCGATGATCATCAGCACGAAGGCCGATTCGTGAATCTTCTGCACAAAGGTGCCGACGGTCAGATATTGGTAGATGGTCACCACGCCGCCGAAGGGACACAGGGCATGCAGCGAGGCGGTCGAGAGGAAGGGGATGCCCCCGCCGCTTTCCACCAGCGTGTGGTTGACGGCGATGAGCGCAATGAGCAGGAAGAAGAACCACTGCACGATCTTTCTGATCCAGATGCTGCGCGGGCGGAAGAGTCTTTTGCCGAAAATTTTCATCACATTCTCCTGGGCAGGGGTAATATACCTGCCGTGTTTTATATTGAGCATAGTGTAAAGATTTTTTGTATAGCCTCCAAAAAGGGAATGTGAAGATTTGGTAAAGAAGAAAGCAAAACGCCCCATCCAATTGGACGGGGCGTCAAAAATTCAGGCATCCAGTGACTGGAGCCTGGAAATGTTACAGATAAAAGGTCATTCTCTGCAAATGGATGGACGGGTCGATGTGCTGAACGCGCACGCCTTCGGGAACCACCAGGTGCAGCGGGGCATAGTTGAGGATGGCCCGCACCCCCGCCTTGACCAGTTTGTCGGCGATGTCCTGCGCCACGGAGGCGGGGACGGTGAGCATCACGATCTTGATATCCGCATCACGGATGCGTTCCGCCATGCTGGCGGCATCCTCGATGGTGAATTCACCGATCTTCTGGCCGATCTTCTCGGGGTTGTTGTCGAAGACCATGGTGATTTGAAATCCGCACGGAGTAAAGCTCTGATAGCGCGCCAGGGCGTGACCGATGTCGCCCGCGCCAATCAGGGCCACGTCCCAGATGCGATCCACCTTCAGGATCGTTTTCAGTTTGTCAATCAAAAACTGGATCGAATAACCCGTGCCTTGTTTGCCGAACTCACCAAATTGCGATATATCCTTGCGGATCTGGGCGGCCGAGATGCCCACGAGATCGCCCAATTCCTGGGAAGAGGTGGTTCGCATCCCCCTTTCAGTCATGCGCTGTAAAGCCCGCAGGTACACCGGTAACCGGCTGACGATAATGTCTGGAATTTTCTCAGCGTTCATTGTGCCCTCACCAAGATGATATTTTACTTACTCTACCATAAAAATAAAATTTGTGCAATTACACACAAGTACTGTACAAGTGACGCACAAATACCACACAATCAAAAAATACATCAAAATCGCCCCTTTATTACACCCAAGTGGACATTCACGGCTGGACAGGTTCCATTTTAGGGCATTCTTCGAACCACAGACGATGCGCCCGGTCGCAGGGAAAATGAACTCTTAACGGATACGGGTGGGCGTGGGCAGGATGGATTCCTTTTGCCTGGTCGGCTGAGGCTCGGGCTTGATGAAGGTGCCCGTGGGAGATATGCACATCGTGTTGCCGTCCGCATCCAGGGCCGCCACTTCCCAACTAAAATTCACGGCGCTGAGCAGGCTATCGAAATAACGCGCGATCTGCGTCTCGGTGGTCTCGAAGGAAACCGTGGTTCCATCGGGATAGGAAAGTTTGAGCACGTATTGGGCAGCCTCCACCCTGGAGGTCCATTGAAAATTCACGGGATTGTTATGATCCACAATCGCGCCCTCGGCCGGGCTGACCAGGCTGATGCAGGGCCCCAGGCCCTCTCCCGCCACAGTCGTTCCGACGGTGGGCGAGGCGGCGGGAGTCTCGCTGGAAGTGGAGGCGGGTTGTTTCGTGGGCGTGAAGGTGGCGGCCGGAGACTCGGACAGGGAGGCCAGTCCGTGCTGGGCCAGGGCCAGCGCCTCGGGGCTTTCCGCCAGCCAGAGATCGTAATCGCCTTTCTCCATCGGCTGCACGCCCGGCGCGGAATACTCCCCCGTAGCCGGGTCACGGTGCAGGAGCATGGACTTCTCCCCCGCCGTAAACTGGGCCTTGCCAGCCGGGTTGCTGGCTTCGCAATGCCCTTCGAGGCAGGTGACGCCCACATCCCTGGCAATCGGATTGACTTCTACCATCATGAAGGAACCGCGCACCGTGGCAACGCCCGAGGGCGTCTCCACATCCATTCCCTGGGAGGCGCTGCCGAGGATGACAAAGATTCGCCCAGCTTCCAATTTGATCTGGGGGGCCTGATGACCATCCACAGAAACCACCAACTCGAAGAAGGAAACGGGCGACACTCGGATGACCGCGCCGTTCGAGAGGTCGAGACGCGCACGGCCATCCCCGCCCGTGCGTATCTGGCCCTGGTCGGTCAGCACGGCGTCTGCCGCGGCGGGACTGAAATCCGCATTTTCGGGGGACTTGATTCCCACCATCCCTTCCAGCTCGCTCAACGAGGCAGTCAGCGCAGAATCAGCGTTATCCGCCTGGCAGCCAGACAGGATCAAGCTGAGGATCAGGATCCATCCCAGCCAGGATCGCCTCCAGGAAGAGGTTATATGAGCTCCCAACAACGACACACCCATCTCAACCCGCCTGGTTAAGGCTCGACCCGTTCGCAACTGATGGGCTGGTCGGATACCGTCAGGCAGTCCACCAGAATCTCCCCATCGAAGCGGATAATGACGTGAACCTGGTCGAGGTAGCGGTCGAACTTGCCAATGATCAACTCGCGCGGCTGGCCGATCAGGTCCGTGATGTGGCGCAGGGAAGCCAGGTGCAGTTCGCGCGACACCTTCGCATCGATCTCCTGGCCCTGGTGCTCCAGCGCAAACTGGAGGGTATCATCCATGGCGATGACGGCCGCGCGCAGGGGCTTGTTGTTATCCGAATCCACCACCATGCCGCCGATGACCATCAGAACACCGCACAACAACACCGGGGCGAGTTTCCCCATCACTGAGGTCGAAAATGCGGCGGGCTGTCCCATGGGAATTTCCAGCACGCCCGCCAGGGTTACGAAGATCGCCACCCACACGAAACTCACCCAGAAGCGGGCGATCAAGACTTCGGCCATGAAAAACGAAATCAGGCCCTCCAGGTCAGGTTCGAGCATGACCAGGAGCCTTGGGAAGATCTGCATCGGCAGGATGACGGTCATCCCCGCAAAAACCGCTCCCGCAATCACCCAAAAAGGAACGGCCAGGAGCGCGCGTTCGAAACGCATGGTCAACCAGCCAGCCAGTCCACCCACCGGGGCGCATACCAGCGCCCCCACGATCAGCTTGAGCCAGGGCTGGACTCCATTGGCCGAATAGAGCAGGACCGCGTCGACGCCCCAGGCAACAGCCGCAAAAAGAAGCCCCACCATGACACCATAGAACAGCCCATATCGATACTGGGCGCGCAATACTTCCGGGCGGCGGTGGCCGTCTGGAGCGGAAACAGGGGACAAGGAAAAATTGGTCATAAGCAGATTATCGCACAATTGAGAGAAATAGGGTATAACGCACGGCTTCCAGATTACCCGTCCCGTTTAGCGCCTGTAGCCTGAACAGATACGCCTGGCCCGATTCAAGCGTCAGGAGCATCTCTGCGCCGCAGGCCAGGGACGGAACATCGATCAGCGCCCGGCCGTTTTGCCAAAGCTCCAGTCGCGCCTGGCCGTTGCCCGCGCAGGTCAATGTTACAGATACTATTGGCAGGTGGGAGGTAACGCCCACCCAATCCTCGGCATCCCCCTGCGGCGATGAGAGGTCGCTGGTGTATTGCAGGCTCCGCGAACCGCCCGGCGAGAACACCAGATTCACGGCGGGGGCGCCCGCCGAATCGCCATCGTCGAAGGCCGCCATCAGGGTCGGCGTGGAGGTCGGCGGGATGCCCGTGGGCGTGCCCGTGCCGACCACCTCACCCGCCTCGCTCACGATGGGCAGCACCGCGGCGATACTCGTCTGCACATAGGCGGCCGCCAGCCAGCCGCGTCCCTCGGGGCCGTTCGCAAATTCGATTTGCAGCCAGGTGCCGTTGGAATTCTTGCCCGTCAGCGTGACGCCGTCCTGCGGGTTGAGCGTGCCCAGGGAATTGAAGTCCGTGCCTGGACCGCTGCGCACGTTGACCTGCTGGGTCACCGCCCCGTTCGGCGCGGACCCGGGGCCAGGTTCTCCCCCGAGCACGGGAATCTCGGTCCCGTCCGCGACCTGCACGTATTGCGCCGTCAGCCAGCCTCTACCCTCAGGCCCCGCCGCGTAGAGGATCTGGTACCAGTTGCCGCCCACGTCCCTGCCCAAAATCTGTACGGTGCTGAAGATGGGCAGCAGTCCCAGCGAGGCCGCGCTGGTGGACGGTTCCGCGCGGACGTTGAGCTGCGTGGTGAGCGTCCCCTCGACGGGCGGCAGGGTGGGAATGGGCGTTGGGGTGGCGGGGGCAACGGTGGGCGGCGCGGTGGCAGTCGGCGGCAGGGTGGCGGTCACCAGGTACACGGTCGGGGTGGGCGGCGGGGTTTCGGTTGCGCCGCAGCCCGCCGCGAACAGCATCCCAATCAAAATCAAGATAGGCAGCAATTTGGAGGTCACGGGACAATTGTATCCCAAACAAAAAACCGCCTTTCGGCGGTTTTGGCTGGCGCCCCCGCGCAGACTCGAACTGCGCTCTTCGGCTCCGGAGGCCGACACTCTGTCCACTGAGCTACGGGGGCGGGCGGTCGCAATTTTATCACAATCACACGAACAGACCCTAAAGGTTTCGAAAACCTTTAGGGTCTGAGAATGTTATCCTCTCACCTGCGGCCGCAGGTTGGACAGTTGCGCGCGCAGGGAGGCGATGATGGCCGCGTTGCCCGATTCATCGCCGAGCTTGGAGAATTGCTCCTTCTTGTGCGCCAGTTCGCCGCAGGTTTGATAGAACCGATGAGTGGCAAGGCCGCTCAGGATGGCGAAGGACATGGTGAACGGCGAAAGGGCGGACTGATACTGACTGGGCGTGAGCAGGCCCGAGGTCACTTCCTCGGCCAGGTGTTTCTTTACCAGGTTGCGCTCGTGGAAGATCATCCACAGGATGAAAGCGCCCATCGTAAACCAGCCCAGCCAGTCGGTCAGGCGGCCGAGGATGTCGGGCAGGAAGATGGCCATGCTGTTGTGCAGGAAATGCGCGAAGACGGCCAGGGAAAATCCCGTGGGAATGGCGATCAGCTTGACCAGGATGCTGCGGTTCAGGCGCGCAACCGCCAGGCCGATGCCCGTGAAGGCGGTGTAGAAGGGATGCTGCCAGGCCACCACCACCAGGCGGATCCAGGCCAGTTCGAGCAGGCCTGCCCAGCCGTTCGCGTCGTAGCCGCGGATGATGTAGATGGCGTTCTCGGTGGCGGCAAAACCCAGCGCCACCATGGCGGCGTAGATGATGCCGTCCAGGACCGAGTCGAACTCCCTGCGGAAGAGGAAGAAGACGATCAGCACCGCCAGGCCCTTCAGGAATTCCTCCACAAAGGGCGCAATCAGGGAGACCGTGGCCACATCGGCCATGGCTTCATCGCCTGTGAAGACGTACACGCCAATACCCAGCACGGTATTGATAATGTACGCGCCGCCCGCCGCAATGACCACCCCCCACAGGAAGGCCGCGATCATGAGCAGGATCGGCTCCTTCTCGTAGCGGTCGAGCCAGTTGATGAACAGGATCATCAGAAACGCGGAGGCAAAGGAAAGAAAGATTGCCGTCAGTAACGCCATGGAATTCTCCTCTTGAATAAGATCGTACACACAAAATTCGGAAGTCTGTAGATTGGGCCGCAAGCAGACTTCCGAATTTTTATTGACAGTACTATTCTAATGATTCATTGCCAAAAATCAAGCGCGTCCGTTCCACGCGCACCGTGTCGGCGGGAATGCCGAGGTGGTCGAGCACCTCCTCGGGGCGGCCTGTGGCTCCCTCGCGGGCGCCCAGGCGCATCTTCAAGCGGATGCTCTCCCCGGGCCTGTCGGTCACACTGACCTCCAGGAGGAGCGGACGCAGGTCATAGGCCTTTCCGCGGCGCTCGCGCGGCAGGCTGGAGGCGGCCAGCATGTCCGCCACCTGTTGGGCCAGCCTGGAGCCTTCGGCGGGTTCCGTTAAAGTGACCTCGTACTCCGCCTCGGTCACGAGCGTTTGCAGGGCGGGCAGCTTTTCGTCCACGCTCTGGATGTCGAGGATTTTCAACGCCGTGGGCACGGAGGCCTGGATGCGCTCCTTCAACCCCTCCAGCGGAAGCTCCTCGGTCAGGCGCATGTCCAGCACCTCGCAGATGGACGAGAATCCCAGCGGCAGGGCCGAGGCCAGGCTGATCTTGGGTTGCGGATGAAACCCCTGGCTGTAGGCCAGGGGCAGTTCGGCGCGGCGCGAGGCCCGTTCCCAAATGCGGTGCAAGTCGAGGTGACCGGTGTAGCGCAGCGCATTCTGTTTTGCAAAGGTGATTCGTAGGCGCATCAGGATTGTCTCAGCAGGGTTCGTTTGAAGCGTTTGCGGATGTCGGCCATGTGGTGGCGGTAATGCTCGATGGTGACGTGTTTGATCTTCGGGGCCAGGTTGAACTCGTCCAACTGCTCCTCCGTCAGGGCGCGGACGCCCGCCAGCACGGCGGAGAAGGCGTTCAATTCATCGGCCACCAACTCGTTCATGGCGGCATTCTTGTATTTTTCGTAGACCAGTTCGTTGGCCGCATCCTGGCTGATGAGCGGGGAGTCGAAGTCTGGAAAGCCGTATTCCTCGATGAAGGCGTCGAAGGACTCCCAATTCCCGCAGGGGCGGCAGGGCTCCCCGCGCGCGTACTCGGCCAGTCGGTCGGCCAGGTGCTGCTCGCGCGTCATGACGTGCGCGACGATGTTCTTCACCGACCAATGTCCCGAAACACCGCCGATCCCCACGCGAATCGAGCCGACGTGGTTCACCAGCAGTTCCCACTCATCGCGGGCGATCATCATGCGGGCCAGCAATTGCGCCTTTCTCATCAGTCGCCTGCCAGGGAGTCACTGATCACTGATAACTGGTTACTGATCACTTTTTTAGCGGGCGATTTCACATCGGGACACTTCCAGCCCTCGCCCGGGTTCTCGCGGCGCAGGTTCGAGAAGGTCGGCAGGATGCCGCAGGCGAAGCAGTTCAGGCGGCAGTCCACGCGGATCTCGCCTTCCAGTGACATGCGGAAATCCTGGAACAGGAAATTCTTGCGCACGGCCGCGGTGATGTGATCCCACGGGAAGACCTCGTCGGTGCGGCGCTGGCGGGCGGTGTAGAAGTCCACGTCGAGTCCGGTCTCGTCGAAAGCGGCCTTCCAAATGGCGGGCTTGCGGCCCTCGTCCCAGGCGTCGAACTTGGCGCCGTTCTTCCAGGCAGAGTAGACCACCTCGGAGGTGCGTCGGTCGCCGCGCGAGAGCCAGGCTTCCAACAGGGAGTCATCGGGGCTGGTCAGGCTCAACTTGATGTTGCGGTCCTTGAACAACTCACGCTTGAGGATGGCCTGCTTTTCGAGGATGCGCTCACGCGTGTCCACCGAGACCCACTGGAAGGGTGTCTGTGACTTGGGCACGAAGGTGCTGACGCCCGCGTTCAGCTTGGCCTTCCAGCCGATGACCTTGCGGCCCTCGGCCAGCACGCGCTTGCACAGATCCGCGATGGCCTGCACGTCTTCGAGCGTCTCGCTGGGATGTCCGATCATGAAATATAGCTTGATCGTGGTCCAGCCGCGCGCGTAGATCTCGCGCGTGGTGTTGAGGATGTCCTCATCGGGGATGTATTTGTTGATGATGCGGCGCATGCGCTCGGTGGCGGCCTCGGGCGCGAGCGTGAATCCGCCCGTGCGGCGCTGGCGCAGTTTGTCCATCAGGTCGATGGAAACCGACTCGATGCGCAGGGAGGGCAGCGAGACATTCAACTGCCTGCCCTGGAATTTCTCACCCACGGCGGTGACGAGTTCGAGGATGTGGGTGTAATCGGAGGAGGATAGCGAGAGCAGCGCCAGTTCCTCGAAGCCCGTGGCGCGCACGGCTTCATCGGCGGCCGCGACAATTTCCTCGACCGTCCGTTCGCGCACGGGACGGGTGATCATGCCCGCATGGCAGAAGCGGCATCCGCGCGTACAGCCGCGCATGATCTCGACCGTGACGCGGTTGTGGACAATGTCGATGTTGGGGACGATGAACTTGGTCGGCGGCGGAGGCAGTTTGGTCACGATGCGCTTGACCACGGGATTGGCAAGGCCTTCGACCAGCGTCTCGATGTTCGAGACCGTGCCATCATCCAGGTAGGAAGTCTCGTAGAATTTGGGCACATACACGCCAGGGATACGGGCCAGTTCGAGCAGGATGGCGTTGCGGTTGAACATCGAATGTCGAAAATCATCCTTGACTTTGACTTTCGACATTCGACCTTTGACCTTCTGTATCGCGTCAATGATATCGTGAATGACTTCCTCGCCCTCGCCGATCACGAACGCATCGATAAAGGCATGCATCGGCTCGGGGTTCATGGTCGAGTGGCCGCCCGCGATGACGATGGGATGCTCCTCGCCGCGCTCCGCCGAACGGACGGGAATCCCCGCCAGGTCGAGGGCGTTGAGGGCGTTGGTGTAGAGCGTCTCGTAGGGCAGGGTGAAGCCGATCAGGTCAAACTCCGCCAGGGGGCGCTTCGATTCAAGCGAGTAGAGCGGAATCTCATGCTCGCGCATCAGGGCTTCCATATCCAGCCAGGGGACGTAGGCGCGTTCAGCCAGCGAGTCCGCGCGCTGGTTGATCTGGTCGTAGAGGATCTTCAGGCCAACATTGGAAACGCCGATGTCGTAAATATCGGGGAAGACGAGAGCCACCTTCGTGGCGGCAGCTTCCCAATCCTTGACCGTGATGTTGAGTTCGCCGCCGACATAGCGGCCGGGCTTCTGTACCTTTAAAAGGATGCGGTCGAGTTTGGCTTCGATTTGCTCGGGAGTTAACATGGCGCGTATTATACCTGATAAGAATTGTCAAATTCTGGGAAATCAAAACATCCAGGCAAACGGTTTCGCCTGGATGTTTCAAATGGAAGCAGGTGCGTTTAGGCCGTCGTGCGGGCCTGCCAGAGGACGCGGCCCCACAGCCACAGGGCGCCGAAGCCGAACAGGACCACGACAAACCACAACAGGAAGCCGAAGCCGCCGAGGAAGGGCACCAGCGGGAAGCTCAACAGGCTCAGGCCCAGGACGAGCACCACGATGCCGAGGATGGACGGCCAATACTTGTGTTCGGCCAGCTCGGGCTTCGCGCGGGACAGGATCCACTTGCCGATGTTCTCACCGACCAGAATCTGGGTCAGCAGGAAGGTGACCAGGATGAACCCAAAGACCAGGGCGATCTGGGCCAGCAGGCCGACCATGACGATCGTGGCCGTCAGCCATCCCAGGGTGAGCATGGAGGAGAATATGATCCCCATGATCCAGAGGATGAAGATCAGCAGGCCCACAAAGCCGACCGAGGAGAAGGCCACCAGGCCCCAGCCCAGACTCGGCCAGGGTTTATCCCACAGACCCTGCGGCACGGCCTTCATGAATTTGGGGAAGAGCCAGCCGAGGACGAGACTGAGCACGATCAGGGTCACCATCCAGCGCAGGATGTCGAAGCCCCAGTTCATCACCTTCTGGCCGGCAGTCGGTTCGATCACTACGGACACTTCTTTGGGATCGACCGCGGGTTCGGTGCGGGTGACCTTGCCGCCCACCACTGCGGGGATTTCCAGATCCACGGCACTGGTGTAGTGCAGATTGCCTTCGATGACGGCCTTTTCATCCACGGTCAGGCCCGTTTTCACGGACGGGATCGCGATGGGCACGTCCGTCATGTACATGTTCATGGGCATGGCCTGGCCGCTCTCGGCGGAGGCATCCACATAGGCATCCACGTCTCCGCCGAAGGTGCCGTTCAGTTCGAGCGCGCCAGTGGCCGCCAGGACGTCCCCCGCCACGTCGCCAGACAGGACGGCCTGCGCCCCCGCCACGACCACTTCCCCGCCGATGACGGAGCCTGACTTGGCTTCGATGCTGGCGCCCGCCGCCACCATATCGTCGCCGATCTCAGCGCCGTCATTGACCTGCATGGCGGCGCCCGCCATGCGCACGTCATCCGTGACCGTGCCGTTGATGACGATGGCCTGCCCCGCGGCGATCAGGTCGCCTTCCACGGTGCCGTTGATGGTGATGAGCGATCCAATCACAACCAGGTCGCCCTTGACGGTGCCATCCAGGGTGAAGTTTTCGGCAGAAACGTACAGGTCATCATTGATGACTTCATCCGCCCCGATGGTCACATCCTGCCCGGTGCGTCCATCGAACGCGCGGGCGGGTGTGGCAATTACCAGGCTGACCAGGGCCAGCAATACAAAAATGGACAGAAATTTATGAAGGTGTTTCATCGCAGCTCCTTTGAAATTAAACGACTTCCTTTTACATACGGGGAAGTGAAAAGGAAGTCGCAAAACTGGTGGGGGAATTTCTCATGGATTTATGGGTTGGCCCGCCTGGCCCGCGTCCGTCGGGTGATGCCTTCCAGGAGCAGTCTGGCCGCCTCCTCCTGATTGGCGTCGAGCGCCATGTCCACGGGCAGTTTTCCGTCGTCGCTGTGGGCATCCAGGTCGGCGCCGCCGAAGATCAGCGCGCGGATGATGTCCATGTTGCCGTTCTGCGCCGCCAGGTGCAGCGGGGCGAATCCGCCCTGTTCACGGGTATTGGGATCCGCGCCGTTGGCGACCAGCAGGTCGACAATCTCGAGGTTGTCCGCCGCCACGGCCGAGTGGAGCGGGGTGGCCTGCAAGGCGTTCCGCGAGGCCGAGTTGACCGCCGCTCCCGCCTTGATCAGGTATTTGGCCGTTTCGTAGTGCCCGAAGAAACAGGCCAATCCCAGCAGATGGAAACCGTCCTCGGCGTGTGCTTTGACCAACTCTGGCTCGCGCGCCAGAATGCGGATGACGTGGTCGGTCTTGCCCAGGGCGGCGGCCTCATAGATCGTGAGGGACACCTTCTTCTCGGCCAGGAAATTCGCCAGGTCGATATTCTGATGGTAGGCAGCCACCAACACCGGGCTGAGTCCATTTTCCTTGCTGTGGATCAGGCTCGGGTCCAAACCAAGCAGGCGTTTGACCTCCTCCGCCTGGCCTTGTTTGATGGCGTCAAAAAAGTCACTCATAAGCACCATTAAATGATGGGATGTCCGTCTTTATAGAAGAGTTCGCCGTCGATCTTGATCTCGGATTCGCCCATGTCGCACAGCATATCCCAGTGCAGACCCGATTCGTTCTTGCCGCCGCTTTCGGGATAGGCCGCGCCGACCGCCAGGTGGATCGTGCCGCCGATCTTCTCGTCGAAGAGCATGTTTTTGGTGAAGCGCTGGATGCCGTAATTGGTGCCGATGCCCCACTCGCCAAGCGTGCGCGAGCCGTCATCGGTATTGAGCAGGGAGGTCAGCAGCTCCTGGTTCTTGCCCGCCTTCTCCTTGACCACCTTGCCGTTCTCGAACCACAATTCGATGTCTTCGATCTCCTGCCCGTTGTAGATGGCGGGATATTTGAAGCGCACCCAGCCGTTGACCGAGTCTTCCACGGGGCCTGTGAAGATTTCCCCGTCGGGGAAGTTTTCGTGGCCCGAGCATTCGATGAAGGTGCGTTCCTTGATGGACATACTCAGGTCGATGTTGGCGCCCTTGAGCACAGCCTGTTCGTGGCCCTTGAGCCATTGGATGAGGGTTTGCTGTTTCTCGCCCTCCCCGCGCCAGAACGCCACGGGATCGTCCTCGTTAAGCATGCCCGCGCCGTACACGAACTCGGTGTAATCGGCCAGCGACATGTTGGCCTCCTGCGCGAACGCCTGGCAGGGGAAGACCGTCAGCGACCAGCGCAGTTTGCCTTCGGCGGCGCGTTCCATGAAGCGCTGGTTGATCTTGGCGTTGGCCTTGCGCGTACGCGCCATGCGCGTGGGATCGATGCCGCTCAACTCGCGCGTATTCGTCTCGGTCCACAGGTTGATGTAGGCGTCGAAGGTTTCGATCATCATGCTGGTCACAGGCGAGACGTAATCCAACTGATCGTCATTGGCGTACTTGAAAAAGGCCTCCTGGGTACCCTCGGCCTGACTGATAACCAGGGGATGGGCGCCCGCCTGGATGGCCTCGGTGTACACGGCCAGCGTAAGTTCGTCCGCCACCGGGCTGGTGCGGATGTAGACCTGGTCGCCAGGCTTCAGCCCGACGGAATATTGGACAAGCACTTTCGCGAGTTTGGCAACACGAGGATCAGGCATGGCAGCATCCCTTTCGGTGAGTTTTTTTAATTATATCCCCGACTTTACAAAATTGATATTTTTCCTGGATGAAATTCCCGCCCCACTTTCCTGGACCTAGGCCTGAACCGCCCCGACAAACCTTTCCACCGCCTTGGGCGCTTCCAGCCAGCCCCGCGCCTGCTCCACCGCCTCGGCGACGAGGAAGGCCGTACATGTGGATAATTCGGTCTCGAATCCAAACTCATATCCGCGCACCGAGACCAGGATGGCCTCGGGCACCCGGTTATAGAGCGACCCGCACATGGAGAGCAGCATCTCGGGCGTCAGGTGATGGGTGAAGGGCGAGGTCTGGTACTCGGGCGCCAGTTCCACCAGCTGCACGTCGTCGGGGATGTTGCCCGTGTGCGCATCCACAAAGCAGACGCGGTCGAAGGTGGAAAGATCCTCGGCCATCTCAGGGGTGAGTTGTAAATGGAAAGCAAAGGTCAAGCCAGGCGCGCAGGGCAGCGGCTCCTCCCATGAGGGAGAAGTCTCCAACCCAAGCTGGTCGGCAATGCTTTTCAGTACGTGCCAGGCCACGCCGTCGTCCTGACGGTCAGGGTTTCCGTATCCGATGAAGAGAGTGTTCATAGTCATTCACCACAGATGAACGCAGATAAACACGGATGGGGATGGATTGATTTCATCCGTGTTTATCTGTGGTTGATTAATCCCTTGAAAGTGTTTGTGTGACTTCGCCCGAGGGGTCGAGGATTTCGATCTGAATCGGCATCTGTCCGACCGCGTGCGTGGAGCAGGACAGGCACGGATCATGCGCTCGGACGGCGGCCTCGACACGGTTGAGCATGCCTTCCTTGACTTCGCCGCCCGTGATGTAGGTCTTGGCCACGCTATCCACGGCTTCGCTCATGGCCCAGTTGTTGTGGCCCGTGGCCACGATCAGGTTGACGGCGGTCAGCTTGCCCGTGTCATCGGCCTTGTAGTGATGGATGAGCGTGCCGCGCGGCGCTTCGAGAATGCCGACGCCTTCGCCCTTGTAGTCCTTGCGGGTGTTGAGGATATCGGTGCTGAGGATGTCGCGGTCGTCGAGCAGGTCGCGCACACGCTCGATGCAGAAGACGATCTCGATCAGGCGCGCATAGTGGAAGTAGAGCGTCTGTTCCACGGGGCGGCCGCCGCTGAGCGCCTTGAAGAGTTTGTGTTCTTCATTGGCAAGGGGTGTGCCGATGAAATCAATGGCGTTCATGCGTCCGAGCGGGCCGACGCGATAGACGCCTTCGGGAAAGCTCATCTTCTTGTAGTACGGGAACTTGAGGTACGACCAGTTCTCCACGTGCTCGGCAATCATATCCAGGTAATTACTGCCTGCAAATTTTTCAAGTTGTTTGCCCTGATTATCCACCAGGCGGATGTCGCCGTCGTACAGGTTGAGGCTGTTGTCGGGGTTGACGATGCTCATGTAGCCGCTCTTCAACACGGCGAACTTGTTGATGTCCTCCATGTTGCGCTGCGCCCAATCCTTCATGATGCTAATGCCAAGCAGGGCGGCCTCCATGGCCGAGTCGATGCCCGCGCGGATGGTCTCGCGCTCGCTGGCTTGCAGCGCCTTGTTGACGCCGCCCGCCACGGCAAAGTTCGGGTGGATGCGGCGTCCGCCCAGGGTGCGGATGATCTCCTGCCCGAAGCGGCGCAGGCCGACCGCCTTGAGCGCGATCTCGGGCGCGGTGTGCGCCAGTCCGATCACATTGCGGAGGGCGGGATCCGCGTCAAAGCCGAGCAGCAGGTCGGGGCCTGAGAGTTCGAAGAAGTGCATCCCATGACTCTGGATGACCTGTCCCATGTGCATGAGTTCGCGCAGCAGATTGGCAGGACGCGGGGCGGGACTGCCCTGTAACTCGTCGGCGGCCTTCGCAGCGGCCAGATGGTGGCTGACGGGACAGATGCCGCAGATGCGCGGCGTGATGGACGGCATTTCAAAATAAGGGCGTCCTTCGCAGAACTTCTCGAAGCCGCGGAATTCGTTGATGTGTAAATACGCGTGCTCGACCGAGCCGTCATCCTTGATGTGGATGGTGACCTTGGCATGGCCTTCGATACGGGTAACGGGTTCGATGGTGATTTTTTGAGTCATGGTTTGCTCCAAATTGTGGATAGCAGGTGGTTGGTAGTGGGTGGCGACTTCCTTGCTGACCACTTTCCACTATCCACTGACCACTGTTAGTTCCAGTGCAGATTCTCATCCTTCATCTCAGGCATGCGGCCTTCGGCGAGTTCCTTCAATACGTAGTAGATCACGTCGGGGTCGGGCGGGCAGCCAGGCACATGCAGGTCAACCTTGACGACTTCGTGCAAGGCGCGCACGTTGCTCATCACGGCCAGTTCGGGGTCATTGGGGATCATGCCGCTGGCGTCGTTGCTTTCGGCGTCCACGTAGGCGCGTTGCAGCGCTTCCTGAGTGCCGCACATATTGCGCAGGGCAGGCACGCCGCCGAACACGGCGCAATCGCCAAAGGCGACCAAAATCTTGCAGCGCGAGCGCATGCGATGGGCCACTTCCTCGTTCGATGAGTTGTTGATGCCGCCTTCGAGGATGCCCACGTCCACGCCGCTTTCGTCAGGTTCCTTCAAATCGGTGATCGGCGTGGCGCGGATGTCGGCCAGTTCGGCGATTTCCAGCAGGCGTTCGTCGATATCCAGTAAAGACATGTGACAGCCCGAGCAGCCTGCCATCCAGTCGGAGGAAATTTTCGGTTTGGTCATTGTTACTCCTCGGATTGCCGACTTAAGTCGGCACTACAGTTCCAATTCGACAACGCTGGTGCGCTGAGTGAGCGCATCGCGCCAGTTATCGTTCAGGGTGATGCCCAATTCATGCGCGACATCGATCAGCACCATCAGGTTTTGGCGCACGCCTTCGGGCGCGGTCAGCGCAGCTTCGGCGAATTGCAGGCGGCCTTCGGTGTTCAGCGCGTGACCTGCTTCCTCGGCCCAGATGTCCACGGGCAGGACCAGGTCGGCGCGTTCGGTCAGCGCGGATTCATAGCTGGCCTGCACGATCAGGTACGGGATGGCCTCCAGGTTTTTGAGGAGGCGCTTCGGGGCGTAGTCATCGCCCAGGGCGACGTATGCGGCTTTGTGACCTTTCACCTCAAGCGGATTGTCCAACCCGAGCAGCGCGGCGGCCAGGCTGTTGGCTTCGCCCTTGACCGAGAGCAGGCCTCTGCGCTCGGAGTCGTTCGCGCCTGTCAGTTTTGCCACCCGCACCATCGCGTCCATGACAGAGGCATCGGATGAAGTGGTGATGCCCTTGCCGTAGACGATCATGGGTGCGACAGCCTCGGCCAACATGCGGGCCGCATCGGTGACATCTTCCGCTTCAAGACCGCAGACTTTGAGCGCGGCTTCGAGCGTGGTTGTGCTGGATTTGGCATCCGTGCGGGCCAGGCCTTCTTTAATGATGGCGGCTTCGAGCGCATTGAAGACAGCTTCGTCGGTGCCCGCTTTAGGCTTGAGGTTGATGTTCGCCAGGTCATCCATGCCATTGGCATTCGGGTCGATGACGATCAGGCGCGTGCCCTTCGGCTGGTTGCGTTTGACGTAGAAGCCCGCCACTTCGTGCGTGGTGGACAAATCCACACCGACCAGCAGGACGCAGTCGGCGCTGCGCAGGGTGTCGAGCTTGCCTTCGATGGCTTGGCCGTTCTTCGCGGCGTAGTCCGCTTGCAGGGCGGTCGGGCGGCCTTCCTCGATGGAGGTAACCATGTCGCTGCCGAGTCCATCCGCGAACAGGGACTTGAAGGCGTGCAGCGCTTCAACGGGTAAACGGGTGGAGGCCAGGGCGGCGACCTTGCCCTTTAACGGAGTCAGGTTCTGAGCCAGGAGTTGCAGGGCATCCTCCCAGGTGGTGGGAACCAGTTTATCTGCGACCCGCTTGAGGGGCGAGGTGAGGCGGGTGCGATCCTGTTCGACGGGCAGGAAACGTCCCGACTTGCACAGCGTCCCAGCGTTGGGAGCGTCATAGTCGCCTGTAATTTTTACAATGCGATTGTCGCGGGTGTGGATTTCGATCCCGCAGCCGAGCGAGCAGCCGCGGCAGATGGAGCGCGTGACGGTCAGATTCTTTTCCTGGCCAAGGTAGGCACTCTGGCGGTCGATCAGCGCGCCCGTGGGGCAGACCTGCACGCAGGAGCCACACGAGATGCAGGAGCTTTGCCCGAGCGGCACGTTGGTGTCGGCGACGACGATGGTGGCCGCGCCGCGTTCCTCCACGTTGAGCGTGAAGTTGCCCGACATCTCGGCGCAGGCGCGGATGCAGCGGCGGCACAGGATGCAGCGGTTGTTGTCGAGGATGAAGTACGGGTGGCTGGTGTCGACGGGGAAGTTTGTCCACTGCGGCTGCATGGGCCAGTAGGTCATGTGTTCATCGTAGGCCGCGTTTTGCAGTTCGCAATCGCCGCCGCTGACCTGGCAGAACGGGCAGAAGTGGTTGCGTTCGCTGAACAGCAGGGACAGGATGACGTTGCGCGATTTCTTGAGCGCGGGTGTCTCGGTTTCGATGACCATGTTGTCCGCGGCGGGCAGGGTGCAGGCCGCAATCGGCACGCGCATCCCTTTGACTTCCACCACGCACAGACGGCAGCCGCCGTAGGGCGTCAGGTTGGGATGGTCGCACAGGGTCGGGATTTTGATGTCGTTCTGGCGCGCGGCGTTCAAGACCGTGGTGCCTTCGGCGACTTCGATGGGTTTACCGTTGATGGTTAAGTTGATCATGTTGCCTCAAAAACAGTGGGTAGTGGGTGGTGAACAGTGGGAAGCAGGAGGTGATCAGAGAGTTGGCCCTCTGTCCACTATCGACTATCCACTCTCCACTGAAATGGCGTTGAAATTACAGACCTGGGCACAAATGCCGCAGCGGATGCAGGTCTTCGCGTCGATGGTGTGGACTTGTCGGCGTTCGCCGCTGATGGCTTCCACGGGGCAGTTGCGGGCGCACACGGTGCAGCCCGTGCAGGTGGACGCGGTGATCTCATAGCGGATGAGCGCGCGGCAGACCTTGGCGGGACAGCGTTTCTCCACCACATGCGCGATATATTCTTCACGGAAATGTTTGAGCGTGCTGACCACGGGGTTGGGCGCGCCCTGTCCAAGTCCGCATAATGAATTTTTTGCAACTTCTTCGCACAGCATTTCGAGGCGGTCGATGTCGGCCAGCGTGCCCTTGCCGTTGCAAATTTTTTCGAGGATGTCGAGGATGCGGCGGGTGCCGACGCGGCAGGGTGTGCATTTGCCGCAGGATTCTTCCTGGGTGAATTCCATGAAGAAGCGGGCGATGTCGACCATGCAGGTCTCGTCGTCCATGATGATCAGGCCGCCCGAACCCATCATCGAGCCAGCCGCGGTCAGGGCTTCGTAATCGAGCGGCAGGTCGAGGTGTTCTTCGACCAGACAGCCGCCCATCGGGCCGCCCGTCTGGATGGCTTTGAATTTCTTGCCGTCCTTGATCCCCCCTCCCACGTCAAAGATGACGTCGCGCAGGCTGAGGCCAAACGGCACTTCGATCAGGCCCGTGTTGACCACGTCACCTGCGATGGCGAAGGTCTTGGTGCCTTTACTTTTTTCGGTGCCCATCGCCGAGTACCAGTCCGCGCCGTGCAATAAAATTTGCGGGACGACGGCGTAGGTCTCGACGTTGTTGTTGTTGGTCGGTTTGCCCCACACGCCTTTGACGGCGGGGAAGGGCGGGCGTGGACGCGGCTCCCCGCGTCGGCCTTCGATGGAGGCGATCAGCGCCGTCTCTTCGCCGCAGACGAATGCGCCTGCGCCCATGCGGACTTCCAGGTCGAAGGAGAAATCGGTGCCGAAGATGTTATTGCCGAGGAAGCCGAACTCGCGCGCCTGTTCGATGGCGACGTTGAGGTTGGCTACCGCGATGGGATATTCCGCGCGGCAGTAGACGTAGCCCATGCTGGCGCCGATGGCGTAGGCCGCCAGGATCATGCCCTCGACCACCGAGTGCGGATCGCTTTCGAGTACACGGCGGTTCATGAACGCGCCTGGGTCGCCTTCGTCGGCGTTGCAGGTCAGGTATTTCGGGTTATCAGGGACTTGTCGGCACAACTGCCATTTGCGGGCGGCAGGGAAGCCCGCGCCGCCGCGTCCGCGTAAGCCTGAACGCATGACCTCGTCAATGACCTGTTCGGGCGTCATCGATGTCAACGCGTTGGCCAGGGCCTGGTAGCCATCCTCCGCGATGTATTCTTCGATGTTGTGCGGGTCGATCTTGCCGCAGTTGCGCAGCACGATGCGGACTTCCTTGGCCTTGGGCGCGCCGAGTTCATCATCGGTGACAATGGTTTCCTTGGCGACGAACTTCTCGACCACGCGTCCCTTGAGGAATTGCTCCTCAACCAGGTAGGGAATGTCATCCACGCTTAAGTTGGCGTAGTGCACATTTTCGGGATACACCACCAGGTCAGGGCCGAAGCGGGTTGGGTCGCCCAGGCGGGAGGTTTCCAGCACCTGGATTTCGTCGATCAGGCCCCAGGAGACCAGTTCATCGTTGAGCGCATCCACGATTTCGTGCGCACCCATTTCCAGGCACTGCGGGTCAACAGATACTAAAACGTGCGAACGGAAAAATTTCATGAGACCTCTGGGCTAGGAAGGGATGACGTGGGCCTGCAAAACAGCGCCGTTGAGGATGTGCTGTTCCATGATCTGGCGGGCAGCGTAGGGCGTCACCTTGCCGTAGGTCACGGGAGCGTTATCCTCGATGATGACCTGCACCACAGGTTCCATCGAGTCGAGGCCAAAGTTGCCAGTCTGGCGGACAGTGACATCGGTCAGTCCCTGTTCCTCGATGATGCTCAGGAATTCCTTGAGCGTATCGCGCGCGCCCGCAGCAATGCCTGGCGTGCCCATGCCGATGACGATCTGAACGCGCGCGTTGGTGGTCTTGATGTCGCGTTTCTGCAGGGCCGCTTCGCGGATCTTCTTTAAGTCTTCAAGGGATTTGATGGCAGGCATGGGTACTCCTATTTTTGGCAGAGGTTGATTTACTTGCGGGCGATGGCAATGCCATCCTGCAGGGTGGAGCGCAGAAAGGCCAGCACGTCGGGATGTGTCATGGGGAACCCGTCCAGTACTTCCTTGAAAGCCAGGTCATCGAACTCAAAGATGCGCGGCTCTCCACGGAAGGGCGGGGTGTAAGAGTAGGTGAAGATCCAGTGGGTGTCAGGATGGCCGACGACCAGCGTGAAGAAGGTGCCAGACAGGTCGCCAAGCGGCATGCGGTCGATGTGCGAGTGCTGAAAGGTGGCTTCCACGCAGGTGCCCGCGCCTGGCTTCGAGTGAATAGTCAGGCTGCCTTTGCAGGTCTCGGCGGCTTCCTTGAAGAGCGGGATGCCCAGGCCGATATTGCGCGTGGTGCGGCTCGTAAAGAATGGATCGGAAAGCCGTGTTACCGTCTCTTCACTCATGCCGCGGCCATCATCCTCCACGCTGACATTCAACGCATCCGTGCGGAAGTCTTCGTGAACGGAGATGTGCACCGTATTCGCATCGGCGCCGATGCTGTTTTCGGCCAGGTCGATCAAGTGAAGGGCGATTTCTTTCATTTCAGTGATCCGCTGGTGGTCGAGTAGCTCTGAGCATTAGCGAAGAGCGTATCGAGACCACCGAGGCTTCCAGTTATTTTTGTTTTCAACCAAATTGATGGTCTCGATACGCCCCTCAAAGAGCATTCGGGGCTACTCGACCATCGGATTTTTCTTAGCCTTCCAACAGCTTCTTGATCAACTGCGGGAATTTGTTGGGCTTGATGCGGCCCACGACTTCATCATCCACGGTGACGACAGGCGCCTGCGAGCACGCACCCACGCAGCGGCAGACTTCCATGGTCAACTGGCCGTCGGCGGTGGTCTTGCCGATGTCGGTGCCCGTCAACTGCTTGGCCTTGTCCATCAACTGCGGGACGCCGCCCACATAGCAGGCGGTGCCCATGCAGAATTTGACCGTGTGCTTGCCGCGCGGCTGGGTGGTGAAGAACGAGTAGAACGTCACCACGCCGTGCACCGCGCCGACGGGCACGCGCATCTTCTTCGCCACGTAGCGCTGCATCGGCTCGGACACATATCCGACCTGCTTTTGGGTTTCATTCAGGATGACCATCAGCGCGCCAGGGCGATGACGATGGGTGGCAATAATCTCGTCCAAAAGGGCGCGTTTGTTTTCGCAAATTTCTTCGGTTTGGGTAATTTCGGGCATGGATTATGCTCCACTAGGTGATTATTTTCACAATATTGTACCTATTTTCACAAACAAGTTTACCCCCACCCCACCCTGGCGTCAATAACCGAATGTCATGTCAATATGTGAGGTTTGTCTTGGTGGTTTGAGCTTCCGTCCGATTTTCTCCCCGTGCTCCTGGCGGATTTGGAATCCGCCAGGCAAGCCGCTGGATTTGCAAATCCAGCGGGAGCACTTGATCGCAGCAGGAAGCCGTTCTATGTCGTAGTGGGAGTTATTTCAAGGACAGGATTCTCATCCTGCGCCCATCTGTCCCCCGTATGGCCTTGCGGATTTCCGCAACAGTTGCTGCTTCAATCTCGAACTCCATCGCCCCCAAAAATTCCTCGGGAAAATGCACGTCCCCGCTTTGGATCAAAGGGAAACTCGCGATCTGGGGATATTGCTTGCGCGCCGATGCAGGCGTAGTGTGACGTGAAATTTCCAGCGCCTCGAAGATCGGGGAGGCAAATCCCAGCGTGGCCAGCAGTCCGTAGGCGCGGCGTTCCACGTGCGCGGGGATGACCAGTCCGCCCAGCGCGTTGACTTCTGCAACCGCGTCTTCGAGCGACAGATCCACATTGGCGATCAACATCCTGGGTTCACTGCGGATGAATTCCCCCGTTGCATCGACGATATACTGCGGCCCGATGTGCTCCTCGTCATTGAGCAGATCCGCCATGCGGGCATCGACGCTGCGCTGCCACGCCCCGGCCTGCTCCAGGCCATCGAACAGGCACAGCAGGTGGACTTCCTCCTGCGTCTGCAACTCCATGCCCGCCAAAACGGAGAGTCCTGTCCCTTTGGCTGCTTCCATTACCGAGCCGACATTGGCTGTCGAATTGTGATCGGTGATGGCGATCAGGTTGATGCCCTTTGCCAGCGCCGCATCCACGATCACAGGCGGAATCATCTCCACACCCGCGCAGGGCGAGAGGACGGTATGTACGTGCAGTTCAGCGCGGTAAGTAAACATGGTCTTTTGTCGTTGCGAGGAGGGCGCAGCCCGACGAAGCAACCTCCCCATTTACATGAGATTGCTTCGGGCGGGAAAACACCGCCCTCGCAATGACGAAAATCACCGAATCCCCATCTCCCACAACCTGCCGACCACTTCATAGCTCGGCGCGGAGGTGGAGAGCAGGGTCACGTTCTGATCGTTGGCCTTGGCGATGACGTCCGGCTCGGGCTGGGCGTTCTCGGTGATGATGACCGCCGCGACTTCGCGCAACGCTGCAACGGCCACCACGTTCATGTGCGCCTGCAGCGTGACCCACACGTTGTCGGGCTGGGCGCCCGCCATGACGCAGCTCAGCAGGTCCGAGGCGTATCCGCCCTGGGGCGTGACGGTGGAAAAATCCCGCGGAGTGGTGAGAACCGTCAGGTTGAGTTTGGCGATGATCTCTTGCAGGGTCATAAAAACTCCTTGGTCAGATGCCAGGCTTCTGGGTCCCCTCGGTGGACGCCATGAATTTCTCATTGGGACGCAGATGGATTTCCATCATCAGGCGCGTCCCCTTCCCCGCCCCCGAAAAGATTTCCATCTTATCCACGCAGCTCTTGATGTTGACCAGTCCCATGCCCGCCCCAAAGCCCATGCTGCGGGCCTCCTGCGGCGCGGTCGACCAGCCAGGCTGCAGGGCCTTGTTCACGTCTGGAATGCCGGGACCGTCGTCGGTGGTTTGCATCAGGATGCGGTGCGGTTCGATCTGCACGCGCAGGATGCCGCCGTTGGTGGTATGGATGATGAGATTCATCTCGGCTTCGTAGACAGCGATGCCGCACTGCCTGGCCAGTTGGGCCGTGGCGCCGAGGCGCAGCATGGCGCGTTTGATGTGGCTGGAAGCCTGGCCGCCGTTGACGAAGTCGCGCGGCTTGATCTTGTAGCGCAGGGTCAGGCTGGTGCGGTCGGAGGTGATGTCCTCGAACAGGTGCCGCACGCGGTAACGGCGGATCTCCTCCTCCTTGTAATCCTTGCGGATGGCCACCAGCACGCCGCGCGTGATGTCGCCTTTGGTGATCATGCCCACCAGTTCATCGTTTTCGTTGGTCACGGGCAGGCGGCCGATGTTGGTGCGGGTGAAGGTTTCGAGAGCCTTCACCACCGGCTCATAGGATTTCACGGTAATGACGTTGACCGCCATGTATTTGCGAATGGGGGACTCCAGGTCGTTCTGGGTCAGGGCGCGCATCAAATCTTCCGTGCTGATGACCCCCACCAACTCGCCGTCGTCCACGACGGGCGCTCCCGAGATGCGCCGAATGCGCAGCAGGTCGATCACATCGCGCATGGTTTGCTTGGACGAGAGGCTGAACACTTCGCGGCTCATCACCTCGAAGATGCGCAGGTCGTATGAAAGCTCCTCGATGCGCGTGATCTCCTGCGCATCGACGTCCGTGATCGGGCGTCCCTTGCGCCCAAACTCCTCCTGGATGGTGTTACTCATGGGTGCCATTCATGTTCGTTTCGAAACTGTGCAGGCCCGCGCAATATAACCGACCGCATAATTCGAACATGCCCTTGCGGCTCGAGATCAAGGGGATATTCTCCTGCGTGGCCAGGTCGATCATCTCGCGCGTGGGCTGCTTGCCGCGCAGAAAAACGATCGCGCGCACGTCGGCCATTTGGGCGGTGCGCACCACCTGTACATTACAAAGACCCGTCAGGAGCACCGCCCCGGGTTTCACCACAGCTAGCACATCGCTCATTAAATCCGCGCCGCAACCGCCGATGATCTCGTAATCGATCAGGACATCGGGATTCAACACCTTGCCTTGCACATGTTTGATAATTTCGCTCAATTTCATTTTACGGACCTGTTTACAAGTATTATGCCGCATTCGCTCAGGAGTGGATAGGCATTTCTTCCTTCATTTATAGGTGACAATTATCCCATATTGTGTAAAAAATCACAAATTTGAATCACCCCACTGCGAGGGCGGGGCGATCAGAACACACAGTCCGCAAGTAGAACTTGCGGACTCCCACAATACTTTTATCGTGCTACCCATGGGGGAGGGTATTTTCTTGACCGCCTTCCCGCCCTATTGTATGATGAATTCACTCAATTGTGAAATTTCCCGTGACGCCTGTTATTCCACCCCGGCGGGGAACCTGACCCCAGGCTTCGGCGTCCTGTGGGTGCGTTTCGAACGAATAACACATTCAGGCTTTTGCACGGAGGGCTTCATCCATGACAGAAAATCGAGAGAGTGCATCCAGCGCAAAGCGCATCGGGCTGCTGATCATCGTCCTGACGGCGCTGGCTGGCCTGGGCTGGTGGCTGAAGGATGCCGTCCTGCCCGCGCCCCTCACCGCCGTCCCCCTCGCCTCCCCCACTGGCGGCGGGACTGTCACACCCACCGCGGGTGATGCCGTACCACACGGAGAACCATACAATATGAATGTTCAATTGAGCGCGGGCCAGGCGGGGAGTGAAACATCCCAGCCCCAACCCTTCGCAAGCGGTGAACCGCTCTCCGCGCAGGATATCGAACAACTCCTCGCGCATTTGCCGGCCCTGCCCCCGGGGACAGGCGAGCAAGTCGACTTCAAACTGCCGCAGGAACTGCTGCCGCCTCCGCGCCCCGGCCAAACGATCACAGAACCCTTCCCGCCCCTGGATGTGGAAACGGGACCAGGCAATTTCGAAAGCGTCCCGCTGGAGGTGTTGCGCTACGCCCCGCAGGGCGAGATTCCCATCGCGCCCTTTATCAGCATTACCTTTAATCAGCCCATGGTGCCGCTGGGGACTCTGGGCGACCTGGCCGCGCAGGATGTGCCCGTCCGCATCACCCCCGCCCTGCCCGGGACCTGGCGCTGGCTGGGTACCCGCACCCTGACCTTCGAATACGACTCGACCCAGATCGACCGCCTGCCCAAGGCTACCGAATACCAAGTCACCGTGCCGGCCGGGACCAAATCGCCCGGCGGCGGGGACCTGGCCGAGGCCGTCACGTGGACCTTCTCCACGCCCGCGCCCCGCATGGTTTCAAGTTATCCCAATAGTTCGCCGCAGCGGCTCGACCCGGTCTTCGTAGTCATCTTCGACCAGCGCATCGATCCGCTGTCCGTGCTGCCCACCCTCCGCGTGGATGCGGGCGGACGGGAGGTCAAGCTCATCCTGGCCGACCAGGCCGACCTGGAGCGGGACGAGCAGGCGGGTCAGTGGGTCCAGAACGCGCCCGAGGGACGCTGGATCGCCTTTCGGGCGGTCGAATCCTTTCCGGCGGATACCGCCATCACGGTCAACATCGGACCCAACACGCCCTCCGCCGAGGGACCGCGGGTCACCCAGGATGTGCAGACCTTCGGGTTCTCGACCTACGCCCCCCTGCGCATCGTCAACTATGGCTGCGGCTGGTCCTCGGACCCCTGCCCGCCGCTGACGCCCTTCCGCATCCAATTCAATAATCCCATCGACACCACCCTCTACTCGGACGAACTGCTGCGCATCTCGCCCGAAATCCCCGGGCTGTTGATCAACCTGTACTATTCCGAGCTAAACATCAGCGGACAGACCCGCGGGCAGACCACCTACACGGTCACGGTCTCGGGGAAGATCCAGGACATCTACGGCCAGACCCTGGGCGACGACACCCGCCTGACCTTCAAGGTGGGCAAGGCCGACGCCTACCTGTTCGGCTCAGGCCAAAACTTTGTCACCCTTGACCCATCGCTCACCAAGCCCGTCTTTTCACTATACGCAATCAATCAAACCAAGCTGGACGTGAAGATCTACTCCGTCCAACCCGCCGACTGGCCCGCCTTCACCGCCTACCTGGACTCCTGGCGCTGGGAAAGCGATGTCCCCCCGCTGCCTGGGAAGCTGGTCTACGATGACAACATGAACCTCGACCTGCCCACCGACACCCTTTCGCAGGTGGATATCGACCTAAGTCGCTACACGAAAGGGAATTTCGGCCACTTTATCGTGATTACCGCGCCGCCCAAAGCCCTCTTCGAGGATGATTCAGCCCGCTGGAGGCGCATGTCGCAGACCGTCGTCACCTGGGTGCAGGTCACGCAGATCGGCCTGGACGCCTTCACCGATCCCACGCAGATGGTAGCCTGGGCAACCGACCTGAAGAGTGGCTCCCCGCTCTCGGGGGTCAGCATCCTGCCCGATGGACTGAAGAGCGCGGCCAAAACGGATGCGGACGGCGTGGCGCACCTCGACCTGCCCGTGGGGGCCAGCTTCCTGGCGGCACAGAAAGGGAATGACTCGGCCCTGCTGCCGCGCTACTGGGGCTGGGAAGCCGGGTCGCAGCAAGACAGCCTGCGCTGGTACGTGTACGACGACCGCCAGATGTACCGCCCGGGCGAGGAGGTTCACCTCAAGGGCTGGCTGCGCACCATCGGCGGCGGCCCGAACGGGGATGTGAGCCTGCCCGGGTCCCAGGTAAGCTCCGTCAGCTACCAGATCACCGACCCGCTTGGCAACAGCCTTGGCTCGGGACAGGTCGACGTCAACGCGCTGGGAGGGTTCGACTTCGCCTTCACCGTCCCTGAACAGGTCAACCTGGGGTATGCCCAAGTATCCATGAACGCTGCCTCCTCTCTGGATGGAACCTATTACAGCCACGGCTTCCAGATCCAGGAATTCCGCCGCCCCGAGTTCGAGGTCACGGCCAGGAATGAGGAGGAAGGGCCCTTCTTCGCGGGCGACCAGGCCTCCGTCTCGGTGGAGGCGAAATACTACGCCGGCGGCGGCCTGCCCAACGCGGATGTCACCTGGCTGGTGACCACCTCCCCGGGCAGCTACTCCCCGCCCAACTGGCCCGACTTCACCTTCGGCACCTGGCAGCCCTGGTGGTGGTTCGAATATATTCCCGCCTGGAACAACGGCGGCATCCCCCAGACCTTCAACGGCAAAACCGACGCCGCCGGCTTCCATTATTTGAACCTTGATTTCCAAGCGCAAGGCGAGGCCGACCCCAGGCCGTACAGCATCACCGCCGAAGCCACCGTCATGGATGTCAACCGCCAGGCCTGGACCAGCTCCACCTCCCTGCTGGTACATCCCGCCGACCTGTACATTGGCCTGCGCAGCCAGCGCTACTTCGTCGGGCGCGGCACGCCGCTCCAGATCGACTTCATCGTCACCGACCTGGACGGGAACGCCGTGAGCGGCAGGCCCGTTGTCCTGACCGCCGCGCGCATGGAATGGAAGCTGGTCAACGGCGAGTGGGTCGAGCAGGCCGCCGAAACGCAGACTTGCGAAAAGACCTCGAAGTCCGAGCCTGACTCCTGCCCGTTCGAGACCGCCATCGGCGGCCAGTACCAGATCACGGCCATCGTGACCGATAAGCAGGGCCGCAAAAACCAGAGCCAGATCACGCGCTGGGTCAGCGGCGGCGAACGGCCCGCCTCCCGCAGGGTGGAGCAGGAACAGGTCACGCTCATCCCGGACAAGGAAAGCTACCAGCCCGGCGACACCGCCCAAATCCTGGTGCAATCGCCCTTCAGCCCCGCCGACGGCCTGCTGACCGTCAGCCGCAGCGGCATCCTCTACACCCAATCCTTCCACATCGAGGAGGGTTCCATCACCCTGGACATTCCCATCCTGGAGCAGCATATCCCCAACCTGAACATCCAGATCGACCTGGTCGGGGCCGCCCCGCGCACCGACGAGCGCGGCCAACCCCTGGCGGACCTGCCGCCGCGTCCCGCCTTCGCCAGCGCGCAGTTGAACCTGAGCATCCCGCCGCTGGAACGCACCCTGTCCGTCGACGTGACCCCCGATGAATCCCAACTGGAGCCTGGCGGCGAGACCACGCTGACCGTCTCCGTGCAGGATGCGAACGGCCAGCCCGTGCCCGACGCCGAAGTAGCCGTGGTAGTGGTCGACGAGGCCATCCTGGCCTTGAGCAACTACCAGGTGGTCGATCCGCTCAGCATCTTTTATTCCGACCGTTCCTCGGATGTCTCCAGCCTGTATGGCCGCGCTACCATCGTGCTGGCAGATCCGCAGGCCCTCGCACAGCAAGCCGAGCTCGCCAAAAGCGCGGATAGCCTCATGGCGGCAGGGGCGCCCATGCCCACAGGGACGCCAATGGAAATGCCCGCCATGGAAGCGCTGCCCAACACCGGCGGCGGGGGCGTGGAACAGCAAACCATCACCGTGCGCTCTGACTTCAATCCACTGGCCGCCTTCGAGCCGACCGTGCGCACCTCATCCAATGGCGAGGCGCGCGTGCGCATCCAACTGCCCGACAACCTGACCCGCTACCGCATCATGGCCGTGGCCGTGGACGAAGGCGGACAGCAATTCGGCTCGGGCGAATCCAACCTGACGGCGCGCCTGCCGCTGATGGTGCGCCCGTCCGCGCCGCGCTTCCTCAACTTCGGCGACCGCTTCGAACTGCCCGTTGTGCTCCAGAACCAGACCGACCAGCCCATGACCGTGGATGTCGCCGCCCGCGCGGCCAACCTCAACCTGCTGAGCGCGGGCCAGCGCGTGACCATTCCCGCCAACGACCGCGTGGAGGTGCGCTTCGAAGCCGCCGCGGACATGGCAGGCACCGCCACCATCCAGATTGCGGCAACCGCGGGCGACTACGCCGACGCGGCCACCGTCAGCCTGCCCGTCTTCACGCCCGCCACCACCGAGGCCTTCGCCACCTATGGCGTGTTGGATGCGGATAGCGCCATCGCCCAATCCGTACAATATCCCACCGGCGTCTTCCCACAGTACGGCGGGCTGGAAGTCACCACCTCGTCCACGGCCCTGCAAGCCCTGACTGACGCCGTGCTGTACCTGCAAAATTATCCGTACGAATGTTCCGAGCAGTTGTCCTCGCGCATCCTGTCCGTGGCCGCCTTGCGCGACGTGCTGTCCGCCTTCGAGGCTGAGGGACTGCCCTCGCCCGCCGAAATGGAATCAGCCGTCGGCCGCGACCTGGCCCGCCTGCAGGGAATGCAAAACTACGATGGCGGATTCCCCTACTGGCAGCGCGGCTTCGACTCCAATCCGTTCAACACCGTCCACGTGACGCATGCCCTGGTGCGCGCCCAGCAAAAGGGCTTCGACGTCCCCGCTGAGATGCTGCAAAACGCCCTGGGCTACCTGCGCCAGATCGAAGACCACTACCCCTCCTGGTACGGCCCCGAAACCCGCCGTACCCTGAGCGCCTATGCCCTGTATGTACGAAACCTGGCGGGCGACCGCGACGCGATCAAAGCCCAAAGCCTGCTGAATGAAACCGGCCTGGAGAACTTCTCCCTGCAGGCCATCGGCTGGCTGTGGCCCGTGATTGAGGATGAACAGCAACTGGAGGCCATCCGCACCCACGTCAACAACCGCGTGGTCGAGACGGCGGGTGCGGCCAACTTCACCACCGCCTACGGTGACCAGTCCTACCTGCTGCTCAGCTCCGACCGCCGCACCGACGCCATCCTGCTGGATGCGCTGATCGAAGACAATCCGCAAAGCGACCTGATCCCCAAGCTGGTCAACGGCCTGCTGGCCCATCGCGTCAAGGGTCGCTGGGGCAACACCCAGGAGAACGTCTTCGTCCTGCTGGCGCTCGACCGCTACTTCAACACCTACGAATCCGAGACGCCCGACTTCGTGGCGCGCCTGTGGCTGGGCAATACCTACGCCGGCGAAAGCGAATTCCGCGGCTATAGCACCGAACAGCACGAGACCACCATCCCAATGAACTATGTGCTGTCCGAAACCGCCGGTGGCGCGCAGAACTTCATCCTCGGCAAGGAGGGCGCGGGCCGCCTGTACTACCGCCTCGGACTGCGCTACGCCCCCACCGACCTGAACCTCGATCCGCTCGACATGGGATTCGTGGTCACGCGCACCTACGAAGCCGTGGACAACCCCGAAGACGTTTACCAGGACGAAGGCGGAGTCTGGCACATCAAAGCTGGCGCGCGCGTGCGGGTGCGCCTCACCATGCTGGCCCAGGACCGCCGCTACCACGTCGCCCTCACCGACCCGCTGCCGGCCGGCCTGGAGATCGTCAACCCGGCCCTGGCCGTCTCCGGCTCCACGCCGCAGGACCCCACCGACCCCAATCTCCAGTATGGATGGTGGTGGTACGGCACCTGGTACGAACACCAAAACCTGCGCGACTACCGCGCCGAAGCCTTCACCTCCCTGCTGTGGGACGGTGTCTACGAATACACCTACATCGCCCGCGCCACCACCCCCGGCACCTTCATCGTCCCGCCTGCGAAGGCCGAGGAGATGTACTCGCCCGAGGTGTTCGGGAGGAGCGGGAGTGATTGGGTGATTGTGGAGTAACTCGCATCGCCTGATAAAAAATGCCCCGAGTCTTGGACTTGGGGCATTTTACGTTTACTCGCCAATGATCTTCACCAGCACCCGCTTCCTTCTCTTTCCGTCGAACTCACCATAAAAAATCTGCTCCCACGTTCCGAAGTCGAGGCGGCCTTCCGTCACGGCAACCACGACTTCGCGTCCCATGATTTGGCGCTTCATGTGGGCGTCGGCGTTGTCCTCTCCCGTGTCGTTGTGGCGGTATTGACCAATAGGTTCGTGCGGGGCAAGGCGTTCCAGCCACTTATCGTAATCGTGGTGCAGGCCTGATTCGTCGTCGTTGATGAAGACGGAGGCGGTGATGTGCATGGCGTTGACCAGAATCAGCCCCTCGCGGATGCCACTTTCGCGCAGACATTCCTCGACCTGGGAGGTGATGTTGACGAATCCGCGGCGGGTGGGGATGGTGAACCAGAGTTCCTTACGGTAGGATTTCATTAAGGCCTCGTTTCAGGGGTATTCCAAGTCCAGGATGGTCACCTGGGTGGATTGATAAACAATGCGAAAGGGGATGTTTATATCCGAAAGCCGCAGGGTGAAGTTGGGATCGTATTCCCGCCCCAGGTAGATGTAATCCATCTGATACTCAGACACGTACGCGACCACGTCTCGCAATTCACCGATGGCAGTCGGGTAGACGACCGGTCGGCCGGTACGGACGGGATAGCGTCCGATGAGATTCGTCATAGAGGTTCCGCCATGCAGGAACAGTTTCAGCTCAAAATTACGGCGCGGGTGCTGTGGGAAATACAGGCAGGGATGCGCTCCAGAACAATACCAGGCCGGTCAGGTCGGACGAGGCCAGCAGGGCATCGTCCGGGGAAAAGGCCACGCTAAAAACAATCTCTTCGTGCCCCGTCATTTCCTGGAGCAAACTCCCATCCGCCACATTCCATACGCGGACAAAAGCATCTTCTCCACCCGAAGCCAGCGCCTGGCCATCGTTGGAAAAGGCCAGATCGAAGGGGCCGCCTTCGTGCGCCATGATCGTGTATATCTGTTTTCCCGTCGCCACTTCCCACAGGATGATGGCACCATCGCGATAGCCAACGGCCAGCGTTTTTCCGTCCGGGGAAAATTCCACGACAATAGCGCCATAAAAGCCGCCGCCCGGGTGCGGGACAGCCAGCCGCCCGCCGCTGGAGGCCTGGCCGCGGTCCAGCACGCGCAATTGTTCCCCGGCTCTGGCATCCCACAAAATGACGATGTTTTTGGGATGCGCAGACGCGAGGATCTCTTCAACGGGCGAGTAATCCAGGTCCTGCACGTCGTCGGGAGCGGAGAGGGTCAATACATTTTCACCATTGGCAACATTCCAAATCTCAATATTATTCTCGCGCAGGGCGCAGGTCGCCACTTCAGCCGCATCGGCGGACAGGACGGCATCGACCAGGCTGGCCTTGTGCGACGTGGAGATGGTTTGCTTCGTCCCGCCGATCTGCTCCCATAGATTGAACGTGCGGCTTTGTTCCAGCGAACAGCCGCCCGTCAACAGGAGCGAACCAGACCGGGAATATTCGATCAGCGCATTATCGCAGGCTGTCGAGTCGATGACCTTTTGCTGCTGAATGTCATACCACCCAAGCTGGTATTGGGCAAAGGAAAGCATCTGCGAGGTATCGGGCGACCAGTCCAAGCCGACTTTATGGCCCCCAAGCCCGGTCTTCCAACGCAGCACCTGCTTGATCTCGGATGCGGACTGGATCCAGGCCGAGACGGGCAGCGGGGTGGCCGTCGGCGGGTTGACGGTCGCTGTAGGCGCGGGAACCGTCGGCGAAGCCGCCCGGGTGGGAGTCTCCGTCGCTGGCAGCGCTTCGACGGGGGCCAGAGCAGTGGAAGGGGTGGCGGTGGCCGCATCGAGGGCGGCAGCCGCCCGCCCGGGGAAAAACCTCCAGCCGATAAAGAGGATCGCTACCACGACGAGGAATGCGGCTGCCCCAAAGGCCCAGCGCAAACGTCCGCGCGGATTGGCGGCCCCACCCGGATCAGGCATCGCAGCCGCAACATCGCTCGCGGCAATCTCCTCCGACCCAGGCAGGCTGGGCGCAGCGGGAGCGAATTTTTCGGCGGTCGACTGCAAAATGTCGGCTGTTTTTTCCACGGTTGGCGCCGCCTGCGTGGGGCTGGTCGCATCGACCGTCTCGCCCACGTTGACAAATTCCGTGGTCGGGTCCGCCGCCAGGGATTCGAGCGCGGAACAAAAGTCGGACATGCTCTGGAAACGCTTCGCGGGCTTTTTCTCCAAAGCCTTGCATATCACGGCCTCGACTTGCGGTGGGAGGTCCTGTGTGAAACGTGAGGGAGACGGCAGCGGTTCGCTGGCCTGTTTGACCAGCACCGCCACCGGCGTGTCGGCATAGAAAGGCTTGCGGCCGGCGACCATTTCATAGAAGACAATCCCCAGCGAATAGATGTCCACGCGATGATCGAACGGCTCGCCCATGGCCTGCTCCGGGGACATGTACTCGGGCGTGCCGACCATGATCCCAGTGGTGGTCAGGTCCTGCGTGGCATCCTCCCCCAGAAATTTAACGATGCCAAAATCGGACAGCACCGGCTGCCGCGCCGCGCCAACCAGGATATTCGAAGGCTTCACGTCGCGGTGAATGATCGCATTTTGGTGGGCGTATTCCAGGGCGTGAGCCACGGGAACCAGGTAGCGGGCCGCCTGCGCCCAGGGGATGGGCTTGTTCGGCATGCGCTGTTTGAGCGTCCCGCCCGGCAGGTATTCCATGACCAGGAACGGGTAACCGCGAAACTGTCCAAAATCCAGGATCCTGACGATGTTGGGATGGTTGAGGCGCGCCAGGGAACGTCCCTCGCGTTCAAAACGATGGATGGCCTTGGCGGCCGATTCGCGCGTCAGGCGGTCGGTGCGAATGATCTTGATCGCCACCGGGGTATCCGACTGTGGATCGCGCGCCTTGAAGACAGCGGCCATTCCCCCTTCGCCGATCTGCTCCAGGATTTGATAGCGCCCGATGGATTGTCCGATGAGATTTGTCATGTATGAAAACCTGCGGTGAAAGTATGCGTCGTGTCAGCGCGACGGCAGCCAGATGGGATCGATGCCCTCTGCCAGTTTGGTTTTGCGGCCCGTTTCGACATCCAGGATGTAGAGGGTTTGCTCAAAGGAAAAGACCAGGTAGCGCCCGTCCGCGGACCAGGATGGGGGCGACTCCAGGTCGATCTGCGCCTCGATGGGCGTGGCGGAGGCATCCCCGAGAATCCGATGGTTCCCAAGAATGCCGAGGAGCAGGTAGTCCGCGTCTAGATTGGGTTGGAAGATCACGGCCAGGCGGGCCGAATCCGGCGACCAGTGCAGGTCCACCAGGCCGCCGATGCCCTCGCCGAAAAGATCGCCGGCAAACAGGAACTGGCGGGGCATCAGACTCTGTCGGTCGATGAGCATCAGTTTGCCATCCATGTCCAGGCCGGCCAGGTCGAGGCCATCGGGGGAGAGAACGGGACCTTGCAGGGCATTCCAACTGGCGCCGACGAGTTCCGTAACGGCATCGACCTGTGTTGTTTCATCCTGCCATTCGATCAGGCGGGCGTTCATGGTCAACCCGAAGTAGATGATATTTTTTCCATCCTGAGTCCAGCGCGGATGCTGTCCGCCGACCACCAGGTGATTTCCATCGGGCACAGCCTCGGAAATGGTAAAAGTGGATGGGCCGCCCCAGAAAATATCGTAGGCCACATAAGTTCCATCAGGCGACCATTGCAGGGAGGAATCGGGCTGGTAGAAAAAATATCCCGCATCCGGCGAACGGGACAGCTCGAACTCGCTTCCGCTGGCCAGGTCACGGACGCCCACGCCAAGCGTGTTGTTGCCCATGTTGAGGTTGTCATCCTTCAACCAGCAGGCGATCTTCGTCCCGTTCGGCGACCAGGCCAGGGACGGCCAGGGCCGCATGGAACCAAATTTACACAGCGACGCATCGCTCAGGCCGTCGTACACCCGCGTGATTTCCCCGCTCTGCAGGTCGAGGGAATAGATGTCGGCATAGGTGGGCGAGAAATACTGGATCGTCCCATACCCGGCGGCGAAATAAGGCGTGGGAGTGGGCGAGGTGACAGAATCAGACGCGCTCAAGGATTCCGGCGATGCCGTCGATTTGTACACCGCAGTCTGGGTGCGGATAACCTGCGCCGTTTGAAACGCGGAGGTGAAGACGGCATTGGCGGTCGGGGCGGCGGCCGACGACTCACCATTCCCGCCCAGCCAGCCGAACCAGCCGAGCAGGGCAATGACCGCAAGGCCCAGCGCTGCCCAAGCCAGACTCCGCGCGGAGGACCTGGTCTTGCCGGAAGGACCGCGCGAAAGTGTGATCGACCAGTCGTTTTTCGGCTGTCTGATTTTGCGGGGCGCATTCGCAATCAGCTTCTCCATCGCGGATGCAAATTCGCCCATGTCCTGGTAGCGGTTTTCGGGCTTTTTGGCCAGCGCCTTCATGAGCAGGCTGTCCACCGAGCCTGGCAGACCGGACACGCTGTGGGAGGGCTTGTGCAGCGGGTCGTTGATGTGCTTCACGATCACCGCCATGGCCGTATCCGCGTTGAAGGGCTTCCTGCCGGTCAGTATCTCGTACAGCAAAACCCCCAGCGAATAAATGTCCGTGCGGGCATCCACCTGCTCGCCCAGCCCCTGCTCCGGGGACATGTAATCCGGCGTCCCCATCCCCACGCCGGTGGTGGTATTGAGCGTGAGCCCATCCTCGGGGTTCAGGATCTTGGCGATTCCAAAGTCCGTCAACATGGGCACGCCAGCCTGGGTCAACAGGATGTTGGATGGTTTGATATCGCGATGCACGATCCCGAGCCTGTGCGCATATTGCAAGGCCCGGGCGATGGGGATCACCAGTTCCAGCGCCTCCCACCAGGGAATGGGCCTGCCCAGCTTCTGCTTCAACGTTCCGCCGGACACGTACTCCATCACCAGATAGGGTTCGTCTTCGTGCTTGCCATATTCGATGACCCGCACGATATTGGTATGCGACAGGGCCGCCAGCGCGCGCGCCTCGCGTTCGAAACGTTTCAGGACACGCTCCACCTCACCGGGCGGAAAGGCATCCCGGCGGACAATCTTGACGGCCACGTCCCGTTCCAGTTGCGTGTCGTACGCCCTGTAGACGGTCGCCATCCCACCCTCGCCGAGTTGTTCGAGGATGTGATAGGGTCCGAGGGATTTCCCGATCAGGTCTGTCATGTTGTTTCTGCGCGCGCCCGGGATCAAACGATGTCCTGTAATTTCAGGGTGATGAGCGTCGACGTGATGAATGCGGCCGAGAGCCCGACCAGCATGGCCCAGGTGCGCAACAGGTGGTCGGCACTGTGCTCGTAGTCGATTGTAAACCCATAGGGCGTCAGGATGTCAACCGGGTCGGGGTCGACCGTGACCGTCTTCGAAACCGTCTCCTTGACCTTGACCATCTCGTTTTCGACCACGTTGGTCATGGGCACCGGGTCGACACAACCGGGGATCTGTTTCATCTCCGTCGTCACGGTGACCGGCTTCCAGTCCGGGGCGGGTTTTTCGATTTCGACCGAGGCTTCCTCGGTCACAGGATCAGGCTTGAAGCGGGTGCGCGAAAGCGTATCCAGTTCGGCCAGGTTGGCTGAGGCACCCAGGCCTTCCATCGCCCAGCGCGTCAACGTGACGCCCGAGAGGAGCTTGGCGCTGCCGGGCAGGTCGAAGATCACGCCCGCAAAGGTAATTTGCAGGAAGAGGATGCCCATGATGATGTAGGTCACCGTGTTCTGGGTGGGCGCAATGGCGGAAATGAACATGCCGAGCGCGATGGCAGCCAGGACGCCCAGGAAGAGGGTGATGTACATCTCCCAGAAGGCTGAGAACAGCACACCCCGCTCGGGAAGGGTCACCTGCCATCGTATGACCAGCAGGAAGAGCAGACTCTGTACGGCCCCGAAAGCGCCCAATAAAAAGATCTTGGATGCCAGGTAGGGCGCCAATTGCAGAGAGACCATCCGCTCGCGCTGGTAGATGGAGCGCTCCTTGGCGATCTCGTAGGCCGACGAGAACAGGCCCAGCATGACGGCCGTCAGGGCCATGATAAACAGCAATTTCTGGCTGCTGCCCACAATCATGTAACTGGCATCCTTCTTGCCCGAGGTCAGCAGATCCAGGTCGAGGTTCTGGCTGATGGCCGCGGGCGTGTCGCCCGTCAACCAGTTCGGCTCGGCCAGGCCCAGGATGAGCAGGGCCAGCAGAGGCATGACCAGCAGCAGGATGATCATGAGCGTTCGGTCGCGCCGCACCAGGTTGAAGTAGCGGCTGACCAGGATCAGGAATTGGTAGATCGAACCGATCAGGGAGAATTTCTGGCCCGACGGGCGCGAGGGCCTGGCCCGCTCGTTCGCCTGGGGAATGGTCTTGAAGCGCTCTGTGATGAACTTTTTGAAAAGCGGGGAACTCCGAAAACGCTCCTCCCAGGCGCGCGCCTTTTCAACGGATTTTTTCGGTTCGGGGTCGCTGATCTGGTTATAGATGTCGGCAAAATTTTCACTGCCCACCTCGAAGAAATCGCCAGCCTCGCGCGGCGGGCCGTAATACACCAGCCGGCTGTTGGACATGAAGGCCACCTGGTCGCACTCGGTGATGTTGGCGGTGGCGTGCGTAACCAGGATGATGGTCTTGCCGCTGTCGGCCAGTTTGCGCAAGGTGAGCATCAACTTGCGCTCCAGGCCGGGGTCCAGGCCAGAGGTCGGCTCGTCGAGGAAGAAGAGCGGCGGGTCGGCCAGCAATTCGACGGCAATGCTGGCGCGTTTGCGCTGTCCGCCGCTCAACTTGCTGATCAGGGTCTTGCTCTGGCCGGTCAGTTCGACCTGCTCCATCACCTTGCGCACGCGGGCCTCGAACTCGGCCTCGGCGGTGTCGGGCGGCAGGCGCAAGCGCGCGGAATAATTTAGAGCCTGCTCCACCGTCAGGTCGCCGTGCAGGATGTCATCCTGCGGCATGTACCCGATCATGGTGCGATAGGCGTCATAGTTGTTGTACAGATCCTCGCCCTCCACCAGGATGCGCCCTTCGGTCTTGCTGTACAGGCCGCACAATGCCTTCATCAAGGTGGATTTTCCCGCGCCGCTGCCCCCCACCAGCCCGATGAATTCCTGAGGCAGGCAGGAGATGCTGACATCTTGCAGGATGTTCTTGGGCTTGCGCTTGCTGCCCACGTTCAAGGTCAGGTTCAGCCCGTCCAGCCGCAGGCCGCGCCCCGCCACAGACAGGTTGACCTGTCCCTGGCCTTCGTAGACCATGCGGAACGGGCCGATCTGGATGATGTCGCCCCGCCTCAAGAGCTCGGGCTGTTTCAGGCGCTTGCCGTTCAGGAAGGTGCCGTTCTTGCTGCCCAGGTCCAGCAGCTGCCACTCGGGCTGGGAGGGCTGCAACATGGCGTGACGCCGCGAAACGGAGGGTGAAGCCAGGGAAACATCCGCAGACGAACTGCGTCCCAGGATGAGTGGACGCTGCTCCTGCGGCTTGACCGAGCGCAGGTGAATCAGGCCCGTGGTGGGCTCCTTTTCTGATACGACCGTCTCCATCCCCACCCCGCCGGGGACCTGCGCCGGCTCCCGTTTCGGGGCAGAGGCCTCAGCCAGGAAGGTCAGCACGACCTGGTGGCGCGCATCCCGCCCGATACGCAAACGCATCCCATCGCGCAGGGTGACCTGCTGGACAGGCTGATCTTCCAGAATCGTACCGTTGCGGCTGCCGAGGTCACTATAGACCCATTCCAAGCCGCGCAATTCCAACAACCCATGCTTGCGCGAAACCACGGAGCTTTCCAGGTGGATGTCGCTCTCGGGATCGCGCCCGATGCGGTAGGAATTGCGCTCCAGTTTCAGTTCGCGGTTTGGATGTCCCGGTATGGAGATGAGAATGGAAGCTGTCATGTTAACGTCTCCGCAAGAGTGAAATGTTTTTTGGTGAGCAGCGGCGGATTGCAAATCCGCCGCGAGCGGTCAATTCGCTGCGAACAGTCCAGGTGCTCCCGCTGGATTTGCAATCCAGCGGCGGCTAGCCGTCCTTTCTCTGCCGCCTTTGCCGCTCCATCATCACGTTGAACTGCATCTGCTTGTCGCTGATCAGCCGGCGGATTTTGTGCCGCTGGGGTTCCTCGTAGGTGCTGGACAGGCGTTCCTTGAGGGCGGCGATCTCCTGCAGCAGGTCGATCTCTACGGGCACCATGCCCGCGTTCTTCAGGATCGAGTATGCCAGACGCACATCCTCGGGCGTGTCGAAGTAGGCGCTCAGGTCGAGGGGCTGGCCCTTGCCGCGCAGGTTGTCGAATTCGCCGCGCTGCATGGCTTCCTGAATGATGGCTTCCACAGCCTTATCCAGAGACATGCACAGCCTCCCCGCCCTTCCAAACCGCCCGGGCGCCCCCCGCCCGTTTGGCGTCGTACAAGGCCTGGTCGGCCTGGCGCATCAACATGTCGAGCGAGACGCTGGCCTGGTCGTGGGCCAGGCCGACACTCATGCGGATCTGCACACTCTGTCCCGCGGCGTTGAATTCGGCGGCCCGGCAGAGTTGAATCAGACGCTCCACCACCTGCTCCGCCTCCTGCGTACCGGTCGCGGGCATGAGCAGGCCAAACTCGTCCCCGCCCAGGCGGGCAAACAGATCCTGGCCGCGTGTGTTCCCGTCCATCAGGCGGGCAAAATCTCCGAGCACTTCGTCGCCCGCATGATGCCCCAGCGTATCGTTGACCTGTTTGAACTGGTCCAGGTCGATCAAGGCCAGGGTGAAGGGATTGCCATAGCGCCTGCAGCGATTGATCTCGATCTCGCCTTGTTCGAGAAACATCCTGCGGTTCTTCACCAGGGTCAGCGGATCGATCATCGCCAGTTCGTGCAATTTCTGGTTGGCCTCCTTTTCCTTTTGCAGCAACAGGTAACTGGCGCGCCGGTTGGCGTGCAACAGGGAGGAAATGAACAGCCCCAGCAGGTTGACGAACACAATCGTCATCGCAATACTGCGCCACTCGGCGGTGTTGAGCGGCGTCCGCATGGACAGGTTGATGAAATCCAACAGGGTATACAGACCCGCCAGGCCCAGCCGCACTTTGAGATGGATCGGAAGGATCAGATAGAGGCAGAACAGGATCAGGCTGCTGATGGGAACATATCCCAGGTAATCGAAAGGCCGCGTCAATTGAATGAACTGGGTCATCAGGATGCCCAACAGCGTCAGGGCAATCACCCATTTTTCGAGCGCCTGCGGAGAAGCGAGCTTGCGCACTCTGACCAGGGCAACGATGGAAAAAGCCAGCACCCCCAGCCGTGTCAGGATGAGCGCAAAAAACAGGCGCGACCACCCAAAAAAGCCATAGTCCGTGCGGATCAAGTATATGGAAAAGGCATTCAGGATGAGAACAACCAAGCTGATCTGGGCAAGGTCAAATTGCAACACGTGCTTGCGATAAGCAGGTTCGAGATTCCCCAAATTTGGTTCCAAATTTAGCAAGCGCCATTCCATCTTGGGCATATTCTTTCAATTCGGGAAATTTTTCACTGATTATATTACCAAACATACCTATCAAGGGCCTAAATGCCTTTCCGAAATGGAAATTTTAAGCATACAAATTGGATGGAAATTGACATCTCAGCCCGATTCCTGTACACTACTCGCATGGACATAGACCTCGACCTCTACCGTCACGAAGTGCGCGTTTCCTCCAATCCGATGGTGCGTCTCTCGGCGCTGGACATCTCCCCCGACCATCCACAGCGGACGATCGTCTTCCTGCACGGCTTCGGCGGACAAGCCTTGCAGTGGCAATACCAATTGCAAAAGTTCTCGCTGGAGAACCGCGTGATCGCTCTCGACCTGCGCGGTCACGGTCTCTCGGACAAGCCCTCCAGCGGGTACGATATGCCGCGCATCCAGGCCGATCTCGAGGCGGCGCTGGAGGTGCTGAAGGTGAAGGGACCCTTCGTGCTGGTCGGCCATTCCTTTGGCGGGGCCGTGGCGACGGAATTTGCCCTGTGCCACCCCGAGCAGGTCGAGCGTCTCATTTTGGTGGCTACGGCAGGGGAATTCAAGCTGAATCCGTTCTTTCGGCTGGCCCTGCACCTCCCGAACTGGCTGCTGCGCCTGATCGACCCGTTTACGCGCTCGTGGCTGTCGGCGCCCCCTCATGCGTTGAAACCGTACTACCTGCAAAACCTCTCCCATTGGGTGGGCTGGGACAAGTTCGCCGCACTGACCGTGCCGACCATGGTCATCCGCGGGCACCGAGACCAGGTCTTCGAACAGCCCTTCTTCGAGCGGGTGGCAAAATCCATCCCGGGCGCGGAGGATGCCGACATCGGCGGATCGGGCCACATGGTCATGCTCGAACGGCGTGAAGCGGTCAATCGCGCCATCGAACGCTTTTTCACCGAGGAATCCCAGCGCTCGTGGCGCGATACGCCCTCGGTTGTCGTCAAAAAGAAGAGCGCCCGCGAGGAACTGCGCGCCCAGCGTCCCTGGCTGAGATATTATGAAGCGGGCGTGCCCTACACGGTCGGCATTCCCAATATCCCCCTGCATCATTTATTGCGCTCGTCGGTGCGGCGTTTCCCGCTGCGGCCCGCCATTTTCTTCGAGGGCGCGCGCATGTCCTACCGGCGGCTGAATCACGAGGTCAATCATTTTGCCAATGCCCTGCTCTCGCTCGGCCTGGGCAAGGGCTCGCGCGTGGTGTTGCTGCTGCCCAACGTGCCGCAGATGGTAGTGAGCTTCTTCGGCGCGATGAAGGCGGGCGCGACGGCGGTCTTCATCCCGCCCATGACCGAACCCGAGGAGATCGTGCGCCAGGTCAGGGAAGTGGAGGCCAGCGCGCTGGTCACGCTCACGCCCTGGGCGGGGCTGGCGGGGCAGATTCAACAGGGCAGCGGGGTGCCGCACGTGGTGCTGACCGATCCCGCCGACTACCTGACCTTTTGGAAGCAGTGGATTTCGCGCTGGCGCAACCGCGGATTCCGCCTGCCCAATGCGCTGACCTATCGCCGCTGGCTGCGCGGACAGAGCGACAAGTCGCCGTCGGTGGATGTCCAGCCCGAGGATCTGGCGGTGATCCAGTTCACGGGCGGCACGACCGCCGCGGCCAAGGGCGTGATGCTCTCGCACCGTAACCTGGTGGCCAATGCCCTGCAGACCCGCCACTGGATGCCGAACGTGGTGGAGGGCGGCGAGCGCTTCCTGTGCGCCGTGCCGATCTTCCACAGTTATGGCCTGACCACCGCCCTGAACGTGCCCGTCTCGCTGGGCGCGGCCATGGTGCTCAAGGCCCAGTTCCAGATCGGCGACGTGATGAAGGGCATCCGAACCTACAAGCCGACCGTCTTCCCCGGCGTACCAAGCATGTACGTGGCCATCAACAATTTCCGCGCCGCGCGCAAGTACGGCATCCGCTCGGTCAAGGCCTGCATCAGCGGCTCCGCGTCGCTGCCCGTGGAAGTGCAGGAGGCTTTCGAGAAGTTGACCAAGGGCCGCCTCGTGGAAGGCTACGGCCTGACCGAGGCCTCGCCGGTCACCCATGCCAACCCGCTGGGCGGCGACCGCAAGCTGGGCAGCATCGGCATTCCCCTGCCCTCCACCGAGGCCGCCGTTGTCGACCTGCCGACCGGCCGCAAGGAAGTTCCCGTCGGGCAAATCGGCGAGCTGGCCGTGCGCGGTCCACAGGTCATGCTGGGCTATTGGAAGAACGAGGAGGCCACGCGCGAGGTGCTCACCAGCGACGGCTGGCTGCTGACCGGCGACGTCGCGCAAATGGATGAGGACGGCTATTTCCGCATCATTGCCCGCAAGGCAGATATGTGGTACCCTGCAAAGCCTGGCAGCCCCGCCTTCCCGCGCGACGTGGAGGAAGTCATCTACGAGATCCCGCAGGTAAAGGAGGCCGCCGTGGTGGCCGTGGCGGGGCACCCGTTCGCCTTCGTCATTGCGGGGCGCGAACGGCCCACCCCCGAGGCGGTCATCGCCTACTGCAAGCGCCGCCTGCCCCCGCACCTCGTGCCGCGCTTCGTCATCTTCATGGAGGATTTCCCGCGCACCTTCATTGGCAAGGTCTTGCGCCGTGAATTAGCCAAACGCTATGAAAAGTTCATTACATCCGCCGAGTGAGGCGTTGGATGTTCCCACACAAACTAATTTCATTCAGCAAGGTCAGGGCGCGCCCGTTATTCTGATCCACGGGCTGGCCGCCTCCCTGCACGATTGGGACGATCTTGTCCCCGACCTGGTTCAACACGGATATTCCGCCTACGCCCTCGACCTGCTGGGTCATGGCGACAGCCCCAAGCTCGACTCGCGCGCCTACGAGATCCACTGGGTCTTCGAGCATCTCGTCGATTGGATCGACTCCCTTAAACTGGATCAACCGCCCGTGCTGGTCGGCCACTCCCTGGGCGGATACCTGACCCTGGAGTATGCCCGCCGTTTCCCCGGGCGGATTCGCGGCCTGGTGCTGGTTGACCCGTTCTACCGCCTGGCTCAACTGCCCGCGCTCCTGCGCCTGTCCTATCACCGCCCCGCCATCAACATGACCGTCGTCGAGCGCACGCCCGAGTGGCTGTTCCGCATCATCATCGACGCCACCAGCCTGTCGATGGGACATAGCAGCGGCGGCGCGCACAACCTACCCGAGCACATCCGCGCGCAGACGGCGCTGGACTACAAGCGCACCGCCCCGGGCGTGTACAACCTGCCCAACACCATCGCCGACCTGACGCCGCACCTCGGATACATCCAGCATCCCGCGCTGGTGGTCTGGGGCACCCGCGACAGCACCCTGGCGCCCGCCTCCTTCACCGACCTGATCTCCGCCCTGCCCAACGTGGTCGATGTCAAACAGTTCGTCGCGGGGCATGTCCCGCATCAATCGCATTCCGCCGAGTTCAACCCGCTGGTGCTGGAGTTCCTGCGAAATTTGTAGCGCAAGAGGATATCTTGCGCTACAGTACTTTTGGGTGGGATTTTTTAAGGGAAGCGTTAAGTTACAGTACTTGTAATGCCCCAACCTTTATGCTACAATGCCAATCACATCCGCTAGATGTACGGGGTGATGGAGAGGGTACCCCCATATTTGGCGATTACATTTGTTCTAAGTTTGGAGCACCCAACCATGCGTTGCCCATATTGTCAACATGACGACTCGAAAGTGCTGGATACCTCCCATGACAGCCATGGAGGCATCCGCCGCCGCCGCGAGTGCCTCAAATGCGGCCAGCGCTTCAGCAGCTACGAACGTCCCATCCTGGCCACGCCCCTGATCATCAAACAGGACGGCGCCCGCGAGGAATTCGACCGCGAGAAACTAGCGCGCGGCATCCGCATTTCCTGTGCCAAGCGTCCCGTCTCGGCTTCGGACATCGAGCGCATGATCGGACAGGTGGAAACGCAGCTGCAAAAGCTGGGCAAGGCGGAGGTTTCCTCGCGCGTGGTGGGAGACCTGGTCATCAACGGATTGAAGGAGATGGACCAGATCGCGTACATCCGCTACGCCATCGTCTATCTCGGCCTCGACGATCTGCACGCCCTGCGCAACGAAATCGACCGCCTGCTCGAAGGCTAATTCAAGACAGCGATATCCCCTCCCGCCCGGGAGAGGTGTCGCTGTCTTTCTTTGTCTGGAAAAATATCCACCCCAATTTAGAGGAGAGTGTTGCATGGCTACAAAAACCGCGTCGTCTGAAGGATCCAAACATGGGCTGCATCCCACCCCGTCCATGCCGAAGGGACTGCCCAAGGCGCAGTTGACGGAGAACGCCCGTCAGGTGCTGATGAAGCGTTACGTGCGCCGCAGCGACGACGGCAAACCCGCTGAAACGGTCGAGGAGATGTTCTGGCGCGTGGCCTGGCACATTGCCAAGGTCGAAGCCGCCTGGGACGCCGATGTGCAGGCCGCCGCGGTGCAGTTCTACCATTTATTGAGCAGCAAGAAGTTCTTCCCCAACTCCCCGACCTTTACAGGTGCAGGCACCCCCCTCGGGCAGTTGGCGGCGTGTTTTGTGCTCCCGATCACCGATGACATGGGCCGCGACACGGCGGGCATCTTCCAGACCCTGCGCGACGCGGCATTGATTCAGCAGACGGGCGGCGGGAACGGATTCTCGTTCTCGCGCCTCAGGCCGCACGGCGCGCTGGTCAAATCCTCGGCGGGACAGGCCACAGGTCCCGTGGGCTTCCTGCGCGTGTACGATCACGCCTTCGGGGAGATCGCCCAGGGCGGGAGCCGTAGGGGCGCCAATATGGCGGTCCTGCGCGTCGACCACCCCGACGTGGAGGAATTCGTCACCTGCAAATCGGACGAGAACCACATCACCAACTTCAACATCTCGGTCGGCATTACAGACGCGTTCATGCAGGCCGTCAAGGATGACGCCGATTGGGACCTGGTCTTCCCCGACCTGGCCAGCATGAAGGAACACGGCTTCAGCGGCACGCTCGACCAGGCCCGCGCGGCAGGCGTCAAGATCAACACCTACAAGACCGTGCGCGCCCGCGAATTGTTCGCGAAGATCGTCAAGCAGGCGCATCACAACGGCGAGCCGGGCGTGCTGTTTTTGGACGCGGCCAACCGCTCGAATCCCGTCCCGCATCTGTATCCGCTCGAAGCGACGAATCCATGTGGTGAACAGTGGCTTGGACCTTACGAGAACTGCTGTCTCGGCTCGGTCAACCTGAACGAGCATTGCGGCGCGGACGGCAGCGTGGATTGGGACCTGCTGCGTCAGAGCGTAGTGACCGCCACGCGCTTCCTGGATGACGTGGTGGAGGCCAACGCCTACGTGCCCGCCGTCCCGCAATTGAGGGAGGCCGCGCACCGCGCCCGCCGCATCGGGCTGGGCATCATGGGCCTGGCGGACTTGATGTATCACGTAGGCGCGCGCTACGGGTCCGAGGAGGGCCAGGAGTTCGGCGCGCAGGTGATGGAGTTTGTGCGCTATCACGCCATGCTGACCAGCATCGAGCTGGCCGAGGAGCGCGGACCCTTCCCGTCGATCTCGAACAGCATCTACGACATGGATGACATGACCTGGACCCCGCCCCAGACGCTGGTCCCTTATTCGCATGACTGGGGCAGGCCCGAGGTGCGCTGGGAAACGGTGGTGGAGGGTATCCAGAAGCACGGCATCCGCAACGCGGCGCAGACCACCGTCGCGCCCACAGGCACCATCGCCACCGTCGCGGGCTGCGAAGGCTACGGCTGCGAACCCGTCTTCGCGCTGGCCTACATCCGCCACGTGAACGACAACGGCAAGGACCTGCGGCTGGCCTACGCCAGCCCGCGCTTCGACGAGGCACTCAGGCAGATCGGCCTGGGCGAGGAGAAGCGCCAGGAGATCGTCGAGCAGGTCATGCGCGAGGGCACCTGCCAGCACCTGACCGCCATCCCGCAAAACGTGCGCGAAACCTTCGTGGTCTCGTCCGACATCAGCGCGGAGGAGCACGTGCGCATGCAGGCCGCGCTGCAGGCCTTCGTGGACAATTCGCTTTCGAAGACGGTCAACTTCCACGAGAACGCCACGGTGGACGATGTGGCCCGCGCCTACATGCTGGCCTGGGAACTGGGCGCGAAGGGCATCACGGTCTACGTGACGGGTTCGCGCGACAAGGTGGTGCTGGAGACCCAGGCCACCGCGGAAAAGAAGGATGCTTCGGCGGCCTCCGCCCCGGTCGCGGCGCCCGCAGCGGCGGCGGCGGTCCAGCCCATGATCTGGCATGAGACCAAGAAGCCGCGCCCCAAGGCTCTGCCCGGGCGCACCTTCAACGTGGAGACGCCGCTCGGCAAAGCCTTTATCACCATCAACGAAAACGGCGGGACGCAGCCCTTCGAGGTCTTCATCAACACCTCCAAGGCAGGCTCGGAGACGGCCGCCGTCTCGGAAGCCATCGGACGCCTGATCTCGTACATCCTGCGGCTGGCCAGCCCCGTGGCGCCCACCGACCGCCTGTGCGAGGTGGTGCGGCAACTGGCGGGCATCGGCGGCGGACGTTCGCTGGGATTCGGTCCCAACCGCGTGCGCTCCCTGCCCGACGGCGTGGGACAGGTGCTTGAAACCTACCTGCGCGACAAGGAGGGCCTGGCCGCGGCCGAACTGCCCGAGGAGAAAGCTGGCGGCAACGGCGGGCACGTCGCGCCGCACCCCGTCACCAAGATCGGCGACCTGTGTCCCGAGTGCGGAGAAGCCGCCGTGGTCAACGAGGAAGGCTGCCGCAAGTGTTACGCCTGCGGGTTTAGTGAGTGTTGAGAGAGTAGAGAATAGTTCCGCCAGCGGAGAAATCTGCTGGCGGAACAAAGGAATGACATGCAAAGCAGCGCTTTAACAGTAACGGAGTATTTGAAGGAAGTCCCCGCTGAGCGCAGGGAAGCATTGATGCGCCTGCGCGCGTTGTGCCGCTCGATCCTGGTTGGCTTCGAAGAGCAGATGGAATACGGGATGCCAGGATACGCGCGCAGCGGCGTGGTGGAGGTCGGATTTGCCAGCCAGAAGCATTTCATTGCCCTATACATCCTGCGCACGGACGTGATGAATGCCCACAGGCAGCGACTGGCTGTGCGCGGCGTGAGCCTGGGCAAGGGCTGCATCCGTTACTCCAAGCCCGAGCGGATCGACTTCGAGGTGGTGGAAAGCCTGCTGCGCGCCACGGTAGAGTCGACGGGAGAGGTGTGTTGAGGGAAGGAAAGAAGAAAGAGGAAAGAATTTCCGCCAGCGGAGAAATCTGCCGGCGGAATTGTTTAATGGCCTATGTAATTCATTTGGGTGCTTTCCCGAAAATATTACAAGGCTTTCTCTTTTGGTTTTGCGGCTGGCTTTTTTCTTCTTCTTTCTTCATTTCTGGCAAGAGATCTGGCCTGCGGTAAATGATCGCCTGGCTAAAGTTTTTCCATTGTTTTTCTTCGGCTTCCCTGTTTTTTGGCGTTTCAAAGCCTAAAGTTTCACGCATTTTCGGGGCAAACATATCAAACGCGGACTTGACGTAATCGCCCCATTCCCTGGCGGAACTGGTGGCCCGCAAGGGAGCAATAGCGCCAAGGGCGATAAATAAAAGCACGATCCACCAATTAAGTTGGCCGCCAAAACTATAGACAAGACCAACGTATTCGATCTGTAACAAAATAAATACTACTCCCAGGTTGACCCAGAAATCCACCTGGGACTTTGCTCCATCCATCAGTTCAATGTATTCCTTGGGAATGACAGCCAGAAGCCTGCTCCAGCCGTCGATGGCTTCGAGGCCATACATCTCACGCGAATAGGTCTCAAAAGAGCGCAATACATTGCCAAAAGGCGTGGGTAACAAATATTCTTCCTTGTCGGGGAATTCCTCCGCAAGTTGCCGCATGAGTTTGTTTCGGCGTGTTCTGGATTTGGTGGGGAATTCCTTTTTGGCATCAGAACACTCTCTATATTCATCATCCAGCTTTTCACGCTCGGCGATGCTCTTTATATATCTGCGTTTCTCAAACCAGCCAAACAGTTTTACTGGATTGAATGTGCCATATCCTTCCATAAGCCTGTACAAGTCGCGGTTGATGGCCAGTAGCACGATGCCGCCCACCCAGGAAAGCAGCCCGAGGACGGTCGTGCCGACCAACAAGTCCGTTGAAAGATAACTGACCATATTAGGGGCGAAACCATACTGGCCCAGGATTACACCGGATAACGTAATGAAAATAGCCACTGGCAAAAAGAAGCCAACGGCAAAATTTCGGTCAAAGAGTTTTGGTAATTCGCCAAACATTTGTATTCCTCATTTATTTTTTGGACCTGGGGCGTCAGTCGTAGAGTCGCCTGAAAGACCCGATGCAAGCACCATATTTCGAAACTCGATTGGGTTTCTGACCGCCAGATCGGCCAGGGTCTCGTGATTGAAGACAATATTGGCTTTCTTCAATGCTGCTATTAATCGGCCGTATGTGGTTCCGTTTGCTTGTGCTGCGGCATTAATTCTAGCGATCCAGAGCCTTCGCAAATCCCGCTTGTGAATCTGCCGGTCACGTGTGGCATGCCATGTACTCTTGAGCGCAGCCTCATTGGCACGCTTAAAGAGAAAATGTTTTGCGCCACGCTGGCCTTTCGTGATCTTCAAGACTTTCTTGTGCCGTAGGTGTCCTTTTGGACCGCCTTTTGTTCTTGCCATCTTGGATCTCCTTGCCTACTGCTCTTTACGGCCTTTCTTCCTGCCATCAGGCGGCGGGGCGTCCGTCGTAGTATCGCCAGCCATGCGGGGTTCTGGGCCCATGGCGCATTCTCGGTCGGACACTTCCTCCTGGAGGATATATGACAATTCGTGGATCAGAGACCATAATTCCTGGCTCGAAATGTAATGATCATGGCTCAATAATCTGTTGGCAAGCACCCGCAATTCATCAGTATCCGCAATTTGAATGCAGGCCTGGATTTCGTCAAGGACATGTGCCATCTCGTCCAATTGCCTTTTTTGAACTTCGACACGTTGTTTGCTTTGCTTCAAGGCATCCAAAAGATAATCTATGCGTGACATGCTTTCACTTCTTCCTGGCCTGGGGAGGCGGGGCATCAGTGGTGGAATTTCCAGACAGGAAAGTCACATTTTCAGCTTGAGGGCCTTTGGGGCCTTGTCCAATGGAAAACTCGACGATCTGGCCTTCACTCAAATTTCTGTGACCCGCGGTCTGGATGGCAGAGAAGTGGACGAAGACATCAGCCCCGCCTTCACGCGCGATGAAGCCATATCCTTTGGTACCATTGAACCATTTGACTGTTCCTGTGATTCGTTCAGACATATTGCACCTATCCTTTTCGTTTTTTCTTCTTCTTGGCATCAGGCGGCGGGGCATCGGTAGTTGAGTCTCCCGCCAGATAATCCAATGTTTTTTCAAGGGCAGTGACGTCGCTATTCTCACCCAGGAAAGTAATACGCAAAGAACCATCGGATAGATCTTCCAATATTAAATTTACATTATCCCCTATTTGAATAGGCGTCCCGTCAGCGCGTAGTTTGTGGGAACCAGATACAAGGAGGGAACCTCTGCCTGGTACTTGGATAAGAATTTTCCCACCCTCTCTAAATGCAAGCACTATTCCTGATGTAATATTATTTGTTTCCTTTTTTGACATGAGACTACCTTCCAAATTTCACCAGAATTTTCTGATGGCCTAATATGATGGAACATAGCAATTCCAGTATGTAAATTTGAATTATTTTTCGTATTACTTCTCTTTTTGCTTTTTAGGCGGCGGCGCATCCGTGGTGTCGTCACCCGCCAGCAAAAAGAACTCCTGTCCGTTTTCGGCAACGGCGACCAGCGTGCGCTTCTGGGAGACAGAATTCAATGTATCGAGTTCGCCGATCTGCCCCGCCAGTACCTCGAAATCATCTGTAATAATGGCGTGGATTTCTTCCGTGAGATCGACAAGGTAGGACGCATCGATCTTGTCCAAAGATTCGCTGCCCCGCAGCAAAATAACCTGGCCTTTTTGCGTATCAGCAGAAGAGTATCGTAGTTTTCGATATGTCGAGTTGAGTTCCAGTAGCCAGCGATAGAATAGAACAATTTTTGCAGGGTCTCCTGAAATATCCTGTGCCACGACGGTCTCGAAAATCAATTCTTTTTCAATGACCCAGAAATTGACGACATACACTCTATTCTCTGTGGTCAGATGAATAACCAGCCGATCCGAGGGGTAATGACCGGGACGGGTGATTCTCTTGGGATTCAATCCAAACTGGGCAAAGAGATCGAAAAGCTCAAGCAGGACCTGCTCCGAATTGTCATTGTCTGTTTTCATTTTCCACCCGCTTGTTTTTTCTTCTTCTTGACCTCAGGTGGCGGGGCATCGGTGGTGGAGTCGCCTGCAAGCAAATTACTTACATTTATATCCAAACCGTACACATTCAATTCTTGGGCGATGGACAACTTCCAAAGATTTGCTTCATCATATCGAATGCGTTTAACACTGGCAATATCATTATATATTTCACCGCCACTTTCATACAACACACATACATTGGCAGGCCCCAATTTTCCAATCATGTACCCCAGTTCAAAAATAGCATTTTCCCGAGATCTGGATATTAGCTTTCTTATATCTTCCCTTTTTTCACCCCGCTCGTCGCCAGGCATTAGAACGATGGCAAACCCCACATCAGGGTAACGGTCGAGTTTTTGGATGGGTGTCATTCCCTGGCTGGATTCTGCGTCAATAACAATTGGCATGATACCCAGCGTTTCCAGGAAACGCACTACTTTCATTCTCAAGGCAGCATCGCGACCTGGAAAAACTAGTATTTTTTTATTATCGATTGCCATGTTATATCCTTCCAAAAGCCAGATTCAGTATAAGCGCAACATGGATCGGTATTCTATGGGCGGCTCGTCGATCGTCTCCATGATCTGGAAGGGAGGCGAGACGCGCAAGGGCGCAGTCCGCTTGCCATTTTCGTCATATTTGCCTTGCCAGATGAGTTCGGTCATGATGAGATTCCTGCTTATTCGTTGTTCTCTTTGGGTTTGGGCTGAGGCGGGGGAGCATCTGTCATTATGTCACCACCCAGGCTAAGCCCTTTCTTGGAAACATCCGCTTCCTTTTGAGGCGGATCGCTCTTTTCTGGCTTTGGAAGTTCCTTCTCGGGAGACATAATTCCCATCCTCTATGATTGTGTTGAATATAGGATACAGGATACAGGAAAATCCCTGTTTGGGCAAGATGCAGAAACCAGCATACAGATAGTGTGAGGCGAGTCAGTACCTGTCGAGCAACGAGTCAGTACTTGTTGCCCGACGAGTCAGTACATCCAGGGGAAAGAAGCTAAAACCTTAACGCCAGGACGCAAAGATTTTTTGGCTTGTTCTTGCGCCAGGCGGTGATTCGCGTATGCGCGGCGGGTTTTATTCGTGGACGGTTTTTCACCCCTGGCGGCGTTGCGTTGAGTTCGTTGGTTTCAGATATGGAATTAACGGAGACCGCCAGGCGGACCGAACTTCAGGACTTGCAGAACTGGGAACTGTCGGCAATTCTGGAAAGGGTATACTACCCCTTCACGAGCCAAAACCTGCGGCTCATCAACCTTTTACCGGAGGACAATTCCTATATGAAAATCTTTCGTACGCTGTTTGCTCTGTTTGTCATCGCGGCGCTCGTCCTGAGCGGCTGCGGAACGGATGAAGACTACACCGAGGAAGCTCCCATCGAGGCGGAAGCCACCTCAGCGCCCGTCGAAAACACGGATAACGGAAATCCGCCCGTCTCTGCCGGGGATGCGGCAGGCACAGGGGATACGTGGACGATCATCATGTACCTGGATGCCGACGATGACGTGTTGGAGGAGGACATCTTCAGCGACCTGAATGAAATGGAACGGGTCGGCTCCAGCGAAAAAATCAACATCGTGGCGCAGCTCGACCGCTTCGACGGCGCCTTCGATGGCGACGGAGACTGGACCGGCACCAAACGCTATTACGTCACCCAGGACGACGACATGTCCGCGATTGCCTCGGAGGAACTCGATGACCTGGGCGAGGCCGATATGGGCGACCCGCAGACCCTGATCGACTTCACCACCTGGGCGGTCGAAACCTATCCCGCCGACCGCTACGCGCTGATCCTCTCGGACCACGGCGCGGGCTGGCCGGGCGGCTGGAACGATCCCGCCCCGAACGAAGGCTCGGAACTCAAACTGTGGGAGATCGCCTCGGCGCTGGAAAGCATCACCTCGGCCACGGGCATCGGCAAGTTCGACCTGCTCGGCTTCGACGCCTGCCTGATGAGCCAGTTGGAAGTGTACGCGGCCGTCTATCCGTATGCGCATTACATCGTCGCCTCGCAGGAGACCGAACCTTCGCTGGGCTGGGCCTACACCGCATGGATCGGTCAACTGGCCGGGAATTCCGGCGTGGATAATGCCCAGGTGGCTGCCAGCATCGTGGACTCCTACATCACCGAGGATCAGCGCATCCTGGATGATGACGTGCGCGCCGAAGTGTACGGCAACGTCTCCGCCGAGAATGTGATCGATGAACTCGGCAAAGGCATCACCCTGAGCGCGGTCAGCGCCCAGGATGTGCCAAACCTGATCGCCGCCGTGGACGGCCTGACCGCCGCCTTGGTCACCGTCAATCAGAAAAGCGTGGCCAAGGCGCGTGCCTACACGCAAACCTTCGAGAGCATCTTCGGGCAGGATGACCCCTCCCCCTCCATCGACCTGGGGAACTTCGCCCAGGTGGTCGCCGAGACCTCGGGCGACGCGGCCGTGGCTGGGGCCGCCGACCAACTGACGGCTGCCATCCAATCGGCCCTGGTTGCCGAGAGGCACGGTTCCGACCGCGCCGGCGCGACCGGCTTCACGATCTATTTCCCCGCCTCGGGCTTGTACAAGATCGAGGGCCTGACCTCGGAGTACCTGGCGAATTCAACCAATTTCGTGGAAACCTCCACCTGGGACGATTTCCTGCTCTTCCATTACACGGGCCAGGCCTTCGAACCTTCGCAAGCGCAGACCTACATCCCGCCCGCGCCCGAGGATGTGACCGGCCCGGGCGCCGAGGTGCTCGAACTCCAGCCGCTGGAAATTTCGACCGACACCATCAACCATAATGAATCCGTGATCCTCACCAGCGAGGTGAGCGGCGAGAACATCGCCTTCATCTACACCTTCGTCGGCTACGTGGACGAGGTCAGCGGCGCCGTGTTGGTGGCCGACATGGACTACCTCGTCACCGATGACGTGCGCGAGATCGGCGGCGTGTATTATCCCGCCTACGGGGAAGGCACTCTCAGCCTGGAATATGAGTGGACGCCTACCATCTTCTCGCTCAACGACGGCCAGACCTCCGCGTTTGCCCTGTTCGAACCTGATGACTACGGCGCAGCCGACGAGGCCATCACCTACAGCGTCTACGGCATCTACAGCCCCGCCGACGGCAGCGAACCGAACTACGCCACCCTGCTCTTCGCGGAGGGCGAGATGTTCCAGGCCTTTGCCTTCACGGGCGAGGGCGGCGGCGGCGCTCCGTGGGAGATCCTCCCGCAAACAGGCGACCAGTTTACCGTGCTGTACACCATCCAGACCGAGGATGAGAACGGCGAGGTCATGACCAGCTACCAGGAAGGCGACACCTTCACCTACGGCGGTCAGGGCTTCCTGTGGGAAGAGGTGCTCGCCCCGGCTGGCAATTACGTAGTGGGCTTCATCGTCGAGGACTTCGATGGCAACACCTACGCCCGCTTCGCCCCCATCGCCGTGACGGAACCATAACCCAGCCCCGGCACGGATGAATTACAGACAGCCTCCGCCGCAATGGCGGAGGTTGTTTTTCGCCCAGCCTCCGGCTAAACATGGATTCGATGCTCGGGAGAGGGTGCATAAACTTTAAGAGAAGATTCGGTAATTCAAAAAACATTCATGTTGTGTCGTTCTCCCGAAGGACACACCTGCACTGCACCTGCGGTTTGTGCAGGTGCATGTGTCGGGACGATGTGAGCACCCCCTTCGACAGGCTCAGGGTAAACTGCGGGAGCGAAGAATGACATTCCTGACCCCGTCCACCAGGTTTGGGGATTGACATTAATAGAACAATTGTTCTATAATAAATGCACCTGATCCAATTCGACAAGGAGGTCGAAATGACTGCTTACCGTAAAAATGTTGGGGACGGCCTGCTGGCCCTTTTCAAAAACCGCCGCTTCAATCGCGGCGCAGCTTGGGGCGTCATGATCATCGGCGCCCTGCTGGCGTTCGAGATCTTCAACTTCAGCACCACCCAGTTTGCCCTGCTCGACATGCTCGGCGACCTCAAATTTGCCGGGATGCGCTGGGCCAGTGTGCTGGCCGTGGCCTTCTGCGGCATCGACTTTGCCGGCATTGCGCGCATCTTCACGCCCGAACAGGGACGCGACGAACCCACCGAAGTCTGGTATCTGTTCGGGGCCTGGCTGCTGGCCGCCGCATTCAATGCGGGCCTCACCTGGTGGGGCGTGTCCGTTGCCATTACCACCCAGGGCAACGTGTCAGGCAGCGCCGCGATCAGCACCGCCACGATGACCAAGGCTGTGCCCGTCATTGTCGCGGTCATGGTCTGGCTGATTCGCGTGCTCATCATCGGCACCTTCTCGCTGGCCGGCGACCGCCTCTTTACCACCGACCACAACACCCAGCGCAACAATTACACGAATCATCGACCCACCCAGCAATCCAACGCCCAGCCGGTCCTGCGGCCCGCCTCCCAGCTCAACCGCCCGGCCGCGGCCAGCAATGCTTCGGCCTACCGCCCGCCTGCGCCCAAACCTGCCGCCCAGCAGACTTCCTTCGCGCGCCCCGAGCCGACCTATCACCCCGTCAATTTTAGCGAGCGCAACAATCCGACTGCCGCAGAGCACTACGACGCCTAACGCTCCCCCAGCCCTGTGGAACAATCACAGCATTGGAGACTCACAGGCCGCTAACAATCGCATACTCCTTTCGAGCCGGGTCCCCCACGACCCAGAATAAGGAAAACACATGCCCCGAGCTCGTTCCCGCACAATCGAAGAATTTCAAACATCCGCCGCCCCGCAGGATCAAGGCAGCGGATGTTTGTCTGGTTTCCTCATTCCGCCGCTGGCCGTGCTGATGGTCAGCCTGCTGCTGGCGGCCTTTGCCATCCGTCAGCCTGCGCCCACCCCCCTGAGCGGGACCAGCGCCCCCGTCGGCGTGGGACTGGCCCCCTTCTTTCGGCCCGAGGTGCTGCACTGGCAGGACTCCATCCTGCGCTGGGCGGCCGCCGCAAACGTCGACCCGAACCTGGCCACCGTGGTCATGCAGATCGAATCCTGCGGCGATCCCCGCGCCACCTCGCGCTCCGGCGCGATGGGACTCTTCCAGGTGATGCCCTTCCACTTCACCGTCACCGACAGCCCCTACGATCCCGACACCAACGCCCTGCGCGGACTGGCCTATCTGTCCCGTTCCCTGCAGGCCGCGGGCGGGGATGCGCGCCTCGCGCTGGCAGGCTACAACGGCGGGATCGGCGTCATCGCCCGCGGCGACTGGACCTGGGCCGCCGAGACCCAGCGCTACGTCCGCTACGGCGCGCCGATGTATGCAGACGCGCAACGCGGCGCTTCCCAAAGCGCGGCGCTGGATGAATGGTATGCAAAATACGGGGTGAGTTTATGCCGTCAAGCCAGCCAGAACCAATGATCCCCCAGCCTGCCGCTTCCTGAACGAATCACTTTTTGCTGAAAATCGGCAGCCAGATCGCGAACGTCGTCCCCTTGCCCTCTTTCGACTCGACCTCGATGCGCCCGTTGTGGTGCTCCACGATCCACTTGGCGATCGAAAGTCCCAGGCCAAACCCGCTGGTGCGCGAGCGCGTGCGCGACTTTTCCGCGCGGTAAAAGCGCTCGAAGATGTGCGGCAGGTCCTCGGACGGGATGCCGGGGCCGGTATCACGCACGATGATACGCGCCTGGTCGCCCGCCTTTGCCAGGCTGATGAACACATCCCCATCCTGCGGCGTGTACTGGATGGCGTTGGCCGCCAGGTTGAGCAGCACCTGCTTGAGACGGTCGCGGTCGCCGTTGACCTGCAACTGGTCGATCTCCTTGAGATGCACATGCACCTTGGCGCCCGCCAGCACACGCATCTCCTGGAAGACCTCCACCAGCAGCACATCCAATTCGACAGGCCTGAGGCTGAGGCTGAGCTTGCCCGACTCGGCCTGGGCCAGCAGCAGCAGCCCGCCCACCAGACGGGTCAGGCGTCCCGCCTCTTGGTCGATGCTGGTGAGCGATTCCTCGTCGATCTGCTTCATGCGGCGCATCAGGTCGACGTTGCCCTTGATGACCGTCAGCGGCGTGCGCAGCTCGTGGCTGACATCCGCCAGGAAGCGTTGCTGCGAAGTGAACAGGGTTTCGAGGCGTTCGAGCGTCTGGTTGAAGGACTCGACCATCTCGCCGATCTCGTCATCGGCCTGGGGACGGTAGGGGATGCGGCGCGAGAGGTCGTCGGCGCGGTTGATCTGGTCGACGGTCTCGGTGATGTCCTCGATGGGCAGCAAGGCGCGGCTCAGGATCACCCACGAAATGATGGCCGCCAGCAGCACGGCCACCAGCGCCGAGCCGAGCATGGCGCTGAACAGGTCGCGCTGGGTGGCGTCGGCCACGGACAGACTGGTGGCCACCTGCAATACGCCGACGGTGCGCTCTCCCGCCTTGAGCGGCACGCTCAACACGCGCACGTGAAAATCGCGGATGGTGTTGTCGCGGTAGACCGGCTTGCTCGCGATCTGCCCGTAGGGGTCGAGGGATTGGTTAATGTTCTTGAGGATCGTGGAGGCGGCGACCAGCTTTCCGCTGCGATTCCAAACCTGGACAAAGGTATTGGCGGCCATGTCGAGCGGGGGCAGGGTGATCGCGTCGAGTTCCCCGTTCTGGTCCAACTGCGCCACGGCGATCACATCCATGGCTTCCAGCCTGAGCATCTCATCCACCTGGTTGACCTGCAGCACGTAGACGAGCATGAAGACTGCCGTGCCGAATACCAGCAGGATGATGCCGATCAGGGCGGAATACAGCAGGGTAAGCCGAAGACGCAGGGACATGCAAAGAAGCCGCCCGTTATCGGGCGGCTGGTTGCTTTAAGGGTTCTCGCGCATTACGTAACCCACACCGCGCACGGTATGGATCAGCCGGATCTCGTTCTCAGCCTCCAGCTTCTGGCGCAGGTAGCGGATGTAGACTTCGAGCACGTTGCTCTCGCCCCCGAAGTCGTAGCCCCACACGCGGTCGAAGATGACCTCGCGGGTGAGCACCTGCTTGGGATGCCGCAGGAACAGTTCGAGCAGTTCATATTCCTTGGCGGTCAGCGAGACCAAACGACTGCCGCGCGAAGCCTGCCGCGAGCCCATATCCAGGGACAGGTCGGCAAACTTGAGCACGGGCACGCGCTCGGGCTGGGTGCGCCGCAGCAGGGCGCGCACGCGCGCAAGCAATTCGTCCAAGTTGAACGGCTTGACCAGGTAGTCATCCGCGCCCGCATCCAGGCCCTGCACGCGGTCCTGCACGGTATCCTTGGCGGTCAACATCAGGATCGGCAGCGATCCGCCTGTGCGCAAACGATGGCAGACCTCCAGGCCGTCCATCCCGGGCAGCATCCAATCCAGGATGACCAGATCGGGGGTATGATCGCGGGCCAGGATCAGCCCTGTGCGCCCGTCCGTGGCGGTATCGACGGTGTATCCTTCGTAAGCCAGGCTGCGCTGCAAGAGCTTCAGGATCGCCTGGTCGTCTTCGATGATCAGTATGCGCTCATTCATAGGTCAGCTCCTAATCAAAATATACCACATTGTTTGGTAGAATGCCCACATGCCTGTCATCAAGAGACTCTTCGACTTCACGGCTGCGGCGCTGGCGCTGGCAGTGCTCGCCCCCATCCTGGGACTGACGGCCCTGCTGGTGCGGACCAAGCTCGGGGCGCCGATCCTGTTCCGCCAGCAAAGGCCGGGCTACCGCGGACGCCCGTTCCACATCCTCAAATTTCGGACGATGTCCGACCACCGCAGCCCGGACGGGAGCCTGCTGCCGGACGCCGAGCGGCTCGGCCGCTTTGGGCGCTTCCTGCGCTCCACCTCGCTGGACGAATTGCCCGAACTCTTCAACATCCTGCGCGGAGAGATGAGCCTGGTCGGCCCGCGCCCGCTGTTGATGGAATACCTGCCGCTCTACTCCGCCGAACAGGCCCGCCGCCACGATATGCCGCCCGGGCTGACCGGCTGGGCGCAAGTCCACGGCCGCAATGCCCTCTCCTGGCCGGACAAATTCAAGCTGGACGTGTGGTACGTGGATCACTGGAATTTCTGGCTGGACATCCGCATCCTCTTCCTGACCCTGGTCAAAGTGTTCCAACGTGAAGGCATTGCCCAGGAAGGTCAGGTTACGATGGAGAAGTTTAGGGGGGGGGATGGGTAATTGGTAATTAGGGGAGGTGGCAGGGCGAGGGGTGAACGCGCAAAGGCTTCGTGAGAATGCCCGTCCCCGCTTCGTGCATTCGTGGATGATCTTATTCGTGGACGGTTCTTTCCCGGGATCAGTCCGACCGTAGAACTACAAAAAACCGCCACTTTCATGGCGGTTTCGTTTCGTTACTGGGTCAGGCTGAAGTTGAAACTCCACGGGCCTTTGATGGTGTAGTACTCGTCGCTATAGACGAGCTGCTCGACCTGTTCCTTCGTCATCTCGGGCGGGAAGCTGGTGATCTGCATGGTGGGGATGCCATTCACATCCACACATTCGAGCGTGACCGCCATGCCGCGCTCCTGCAGGGATTGCTGGATCTTGGGCATGTACAGGCTGCAATACTCGCCCTCGCGCGGAAGGGCCGCGATGGCATCGATGATGATGATTCCGTCCGTCAACACGGCGTCGGGCGGGACGTAGAAGTTGAGCGTGTCACAGCGCTGGCCCGCGACGCCATCGGCGGCGGGCTGCAGGCTGAGCAGGGTGGAACCATACTCGGCGATCATTGCATCCGCATATTGCAGGCTGGCGCTCCAGATCGACCAGTCCGAATCGCTGGGCAGGCTGAAGCACACATCCGCGTTGAGTTGTTTGCCGTCCTGCCAGACGCGCGCCACGGTCATCTGCACGCCGCTGGCCGCCTGGTTCGACGACACCGACTGCGCCTGGGCGGTGGGATAGGATTCGGCGATAAAGCCCGTGGGTCCTGCCTGAGCATTGGCCGCCGCCGGCGCAGGCGCCGGGGCGCCGCAGGCCGACAGGAACAGCATGACCAGAATTAACATACGTTTCATGGAATCTCCTTTGGTATCTTAAATACGGAGAGCAGACCTTAGTTTGCTCTGAATTGCGGACTAAAGTCCGCGCTCCGTTAAGACGCGGCCCCGCCCTGTGGGGTTCCTGCGTCAACGCAGGAGGTCAGCCAGCGCCGCCTCCAGCCCCGCGAACTGGAAGCGATATCCCAACTCCGTCAACCGTTTGGGCTGCGAAAAACGACCGTCCACCACCAGGCTGCTCATCTCCCCCAGAACCAGGCGCAGCAGAAAAGCGGGCGTCGGGAACCAATAGGGACGATGCAGGGCTTTGGCCAGCTTGCGGTAAAAATCGGCATTGGAGGTGGCCTCGGGGGCGATCAGGTTGAACGGGCCGCGCGCGGCTTCGTTCTCCATCAAAAAGCGGATCGCGCCCACCTCGTCTGCCACGTGGATCCACGGCACGGCCTGTTTGCCGCCGCCGATCGGTCCGCCCGCGAACAGATTGACGGGCAGCGCCATCAGCCCGAGCAGGCCGCCGTCCCGTCCCAGCACCACGGCTGTGCGGATGATGACCCTGCGCACGCCCAGCGCCTCGACCGGCTGGGTGGAATCCTCCCAGGCCACGGTCAGGCGCGCCAGGAAGTCGGCGGCGGGCGGCGTATCTTCGTCCGCCATGGAACCGTCCAGGCCGTAATGATTGATCCCCGAGGATTGGATGAGCACCTTCGGCCGCCGAGCCGCCTGGGAAACCGCCTCCACCACGGCCCGCCCCGCATTCGTGCGCGACTCCCAAAATTCCTGTTTGACGGCCCGCGTCCACGGCCAGCTCGCAAGCGATTTTCCCGCCAGGTTGACGATGGCATCCATTTCGTTGACGAGGCCGCCCCAGCCCGCCGCCGTGCGTCCATCCCAGGCCGCGGCCTGTGCACCGGTCGGGATGCGCGCGCCGCTGGGATTGCGGCTGAGCAGCCATACCTGGTGTCCATCCTTCAGCAGGGAGTTCGTGAGGGCGGCGCCGAGAAAACCCGCGCCGCCTGTAATCAGGACTTTCATACCATTTGCTCCTGGCTGCCTTTCAGCTTGCATCGATGCGAAAAGCAGTATAATCGTGGCGATTGTGAGGCTCTCATGAACGAGGCAGTTTTGGTACTCAATGCCAATTTCGAGCCGATCAACGTGTGTACCACACGACGCGCCGTCGGCCTGATCCTCTCGGGCAAAGCCGATATGGTTGTCAATGGCCGTGGTCACATTCGCACGGTGACGAGATTATTGCCACGCCCGTCTGTGATCCGCCTGGAAATGCAGGTGCATCGTCCCAGGCCACACGTGAAATTGACTCGACGCGAAGTCTTCCGTCGCGACAATTATACCTGCCAGTACTGCGGTCGGCGGGATGTCGGGCTGACGGTGGATCATGTCATGCCGCGTCACCTGGGCGGCGAACATACCTGGACAAACGTGGTGGCAGCCTGTCCGAGCTGCAATCACCGCAAGGGCGGACGCAAGCTGGATGAGGCGCACATGTCCCTGCCCCGCCCGCCGAAGGAACCTCCCGCCAGCGCCGCCTACCTCTACGGGCGCCACCTGGACGATTACAGTGAATGGGAACCCTACATCATGGGTTGGTAACGAAACTCTCTCCGCAAATGGAGAGAGTTTTTTTGCGAAAACAGGAAGCTGCTTCAGGGTAAGGATAGGACGCAGGCCGACCCGCTAGAATTCGAGCGTGGCGAAATCCTCAGCCAGGGTCACCGGGCCCTGGAATTTCGCGCGGGCCTCGGCCAGCGGGTTGCCGCGCGCAAAGCGTCCCGTTGGGTAGTGGATCAGGTACAGGGCGCCGACCTCGGCCTGCGTGGCGATTTCCGCCGCCTGGGCCGCGGAGGAATGTCCCACAAATTCGCCCGCCGCTTCGTGGATCAGAACGTCGGCCCCTTCCGCCAGGTGCACCACATGCTCACAAGGCTCGGTGTCGCACGAATAGGCCAGGCTCTTCTTCGACGGGTGAAAGTCAAAGCGCAGGCCGATGGTGGGGATTAGGTGGCGGACGGGCGTGGCGGTGACCTTGAAATCGGGACAATCCAGCACGTAGGATTTCTCGGAATGCGGCAGGCGGTGAAAGGCCACGGGGAAGAAATCGGGCCACTCGGCCCACGAGTAGAAGCCCATCAGGTCCTCCACGCGATCGAGGGTGTAATGCAGGCCGTAGATATCGATCGGTTTCCTGCGTCCCATCAACCACATATCCATCAACAGCAGCGGCAGTCCCGAGACGTGGTCGGGGTGAAAGTGCGTGATGATGATGTCTGTCAGATCGTTGAAATCCAGGCCAGCCTGTTCCAGGCGCAGGATGGGATTCCCCACACAATCCACCAGCACCATGCGTTCCTTGCCGATCACCACCATGTGGGTGTTTTCGTGTTCCTTGGTGGGAATGGCGTTGGACGAACCCAGGATGATGACTTTAGCCATGACTCACCAGTTCAATGCGCTACGAAGGAGGATGGGCGTCACGTAGGTCTCGACCACGGCGGCCACCAGCAGCAGCGGCACGATCACGCCGATGAAGACCTTGGCCCAGTCGGCGATCAGGAAGATGAACACCTCGCCCATGGATTTGCCCGTCTGCGGCGTGACCAGCGCCACAGCCATGTGCAGCACCGCCGCGCCGCTCAACAGCAGGGCGGGCAGTTCGAACATGCCATGCGGCAGGATACCCGTGGAAAAGAGCAGCCAGGGGGAAACACCCACGTAGGCGAACAGGCTCAGGATGCCGCCGATCAGGCCCGCGTTCAACATGTAGAACAGGATGCCCAGCACGCCGAAGGACACCGCTCCGAACAGGAACATGGCGGCGGTCGCGCGGACGTTATTCAGGAAGATGAAGGGCGCCGAAATTTCGACCCCGTTCATGCCCTGCGCAACAGGCATGTCCGAAACCTGTTCACGCAGGTCATCGATGCTCCTGACCGACCCATCTATGAACTCGGGGGCGCTGGTGGTCACCTGGGCATATCCCATCCAGCCGCCCATCAGCAGGAGCGCCAGCATGACCAGCGAAGGCATGACCAGGCGCCGCAGGGCAGGCAGCACCGCGCGGCGGTGCCAACTGCCATCCTGCCGCGTGCCGCTGCGGAAGAAGGTCCAAAAGGTCGACCAGATCCAGCGCAGGTTGAGGGTGTCGATCTCGCGGCCCAGCAGATATTCGCGCTCGAAGTGCGCGATGCCCATGCGGATGAAGAGCGTGGACAGGACGATCACGCCCACCAGGGCCAGCCACAAGATACGGCCGCTGCCCCAGAACAGCAGCACACTCTCTCCCTGCACCAGGAAGGCCACGGGGATGATGATGAAGGAGGCCAGCAGGTTGGCGGCCTTCACCGAAGTGGACTGGACCGAGATCACAATCGCGCCACTCACCATCAGGATGGCGTGTCCCGCCGTCAGGATGTAAAGCTGGACGACGATGCCAGGCGGGGGCATGTTCAAGTCGAGGCGCGAGACCATCACCATGTACAGCGTTATAGCCAGGTAGCTGGCGATCAACGGGGTCAAGACCCCCACCAGCAGTTTGCCAAGATAGATCTGCCAGTCCTGCATCGGCGAGCTGAGCAGCGGCTCGATGGTGCCGCGCTCCTTCTCGCCCACGAAGGTCTCCAGCGCCACCACCAGCGAGATGGTATTCGGGAAGAAACCGATCAGCAGGATCGAAAAGGGCACCAGGCTGTCGATCACCAGGTCCGCGCCATACTCGTTAACAAAATCGACCACCCCCCCGGCGATCATCAGCATCAGAAAGGGGAAGACCAGCGTCAGCACCAGCAGTGGGAAGAGTACGCGCCAGTCGCGCAATTGATCCTTCAATTCGCGGCGCGCCACGATCAGAACGGGAGTCAGTTTAGCCAGCATGTGCGCCCTCCTGTGCATCGGTCATGACCTTGAGATAAGCCTGCTCAAGCGTTCTCGGGACCTCCTGGAAGACGAGGACGGGCGCGCGCCCCTCGGCCAGCACCCCCACGAGCAGCGGATTCGCGTCCCGCGGCTGCTGCACCTGGAAACGCAGGCGGGTTCCGTCCACCTGCTGCATGGTCACCCCTGCGGGCAGGTTTAGGCCATTCGGCGACCAGGCTTCGGCCAGCCGCGCCTCGTATTCGACAGGCCCCAGGATATTCTGTTTCAACTCATCGAGCGTACCCTGCATCAGGATGCGTCCGCGATAGATGATGGCCACGGTGTCGGCCAGAGCTTCGGCTTCGACCAGGTTGTGCGTACACATGACGATGGACCGCCGCGAGGATTTCAGCCGCGCGATCTCATCGCGCACCAGCCGCGCCGACTCGGGATCCATGGCCGAGGTCGGCTCGTCCAGCAACAGGATGGGCGGCTCGTGCATCAGCGCGCGCGCAAGCGCCAGCTTCTGGCGCATGCCCTTGGAGTATTCCCCGATGCGCCGTTTGGCCGCTTCGGCCAGCCCGAAGTATTCGAGCAGGTAATCGCTGCGCACCTTGCGAGCCTGCGGGGTGAGCGAATAGACCTGTCCAAAGAATTCAAGATACTCGTAGGCGTTCATGCGCGTGTACAGGCCGTGTTGTTCCGTCAACACGCCCACGGAGGCGCGCACCTCGTTGCCGTGGGTGGCCACGTCGTAGCCCGCCACCCGCGCCCACCCGCGCGTCGGCTTCAAGAGGGAGGTCAACATGCGCACCGTGGTGGTTTTGCCTGCGCCATTCTGACCCAGCAGAGCCAGGATATTTCCAGGCTCCACCTTGACGGTCACGCCCTCGACTGCCCAGAAATTATGGAACTGTTTGCTAAGGTCATTGGTCTCTATCATGATTTATCCAGAATATAGGCAGGCCCGAAACCTGTCAATGAGACAACAGTCCTCTTGCCAAATCCGCGATATTGGGGGCGGCGCAAATGCGATCACACGGCCGGGAGGATCTTATTCCCCGCGGGTCTTTTTGGAAGGCTTCTTCACGGCGGGTCATTCCACCTCTTCAGCGGAGTCGCCCTCGACTGGCGCGGACGTCGCGGCGGGCGACACCTCCGCAGCAGATTCGGGCGCGCCCGGGCGATGACGCCAGATCAGAGTCCCGAGGGCCAGCAGGGCGATCACGCCCATGATGGTCTGGTTGATGTTGATCCCGCCCACCATAGAGGCATCCAGGCGCAGGAAATCGAGCGAGAAACGCACCAGCGGATAGAAGACCAGATAGATCAACAGAATGTCGCCTTTTTTGGTGCGGCCTGCATATTCGCGCGTGACCCACATCAACAGCAGCATGTTGGCGAAATTGAGCAGGGCCTCATACGCGAACAACGGATGGTAATATTCCACGCTCGCGAACCCGGGCAGGCGGTGCTGCGGATCGACAAACAGCTTCCACGGCAGGTTGGTCGGCGCGCCGTACAACTCCTGGTTGAAGAAGTTGCCGAAGCGGCCAACGGCCTGTCCCAATGCCAGGCTGGGGGCGGCGATGTCGGCCCATTCGAGAAAATCCAGTTTGTTCTGGCGGGAGTAGATATAGAGCGCAATCGCGCCGCCGATCACCGCGCCCGGAATGCCCAGGCCGCCCTTCCAGATCGAAAGAATGTCCAGGAAGCGGACGGTGCCGCCCGCAAAATACGGGTTGACCATTTTGTCCAGGATGGGATCGTACACTAGCGCGCTGGGCGAAGGGGTGAACACGTGCCACAGGCGCGCCCCGATCACGCCGCCGATGATCAGATAAATCAACAGGTCCCAAACGATCTCGGGATCATATCCACGGCGTTTGACCTCGCGCGTCGCCAGCCAGCCCCCGACCAGCGCGCCCGACATCAGGATGATGCCGTAAAAGCGGACATACAACGGCCCCAATTGAAAACCGTCGATCATGACTTCCTCTCTCGATTCTGCTTCATGCGTTCATGTCCCTGGCGGCGGACGAGCGCAATACGTTGAAGCGCCGTGATATTCGCCAGGACAGCGATGATGCCAACCGCCCACAGCGGCTGATTGACCACCAGCAGCGGAGCCAGCACCAGGTACCGTTCGACACGCGTCAGAATGCCGCCCCTGGCCTCGAAGCGCAGGGATTCGGCCCGCGCCTTGACGTAGGAAACCAGCACGGATCCCGCCGCCGCGGCGAAGGTCAACATGGCGCCCATCTCGTTTCCGATTTCCAGGAAGTGAAACAGCAGGCCGCCCAGGATGATGAGTTCCGAGTAACGGTCGCTGACCGAGTCGACGAAGGCGCCCCAATCGCTGGGTTCGCCGCGCAGGCGCGCCATCGTTCCATCCAATGCGTCAATGGGGGTCATCAACAACACAAACCAGCCGCCCAGGGTCATCTGCCCGCGCGCCAGGAAGTATGCGCCGACCGCATTGCCCGCCAGGCCGAGAATGGTCATCATGATGGGCGTCATGCCAAGCCGGTTGAAAAAACTGCCCACGGGGTCCAAAAACCACTTGAACCACACCCGCAGGCGATCAGTAAATGTCAATTTTGCAGTGGGTGTATCTGCCACCGTTCCATTCCTTTCAGAAAAGATTACGTAATCATACCCGAAAAAATCGGGCCTATTCGACTTTAATTGTCCCCACTGTCGAGATCCTCATCCGTTTCGCTGACCAGCACATCGCGTTCCCGACCGCCGCCCAGGGAGGGACCGACCACGCCCAAATCTTCGAGCTGGTCGAGCAGGCGCGCCGCGCGCGGATACCCGATGCGCAGCCGCCGCTGGAGCAGGGAAGCCGAGGCCCGCTGTGTGGAGCGGACAATCGAAGTGGCTTTCTCGATCAGGTCGCCGTCTTCGTCTTCGTCGGGTTCGGTGAGCAGTTTCTCCCACGGCGGGACATCCTCAACCGGCATCTCGCTGACCTTCTGCCAGTGCGCCACAATGCGCTCGATCTCCATGTCGGTGATGAGCACACCCTGGGCGCGCGTCGGGCTGCCCACCTCGGGATTGAGGAAGAGCATATCGCCGCGTCCCAGCAGGGATTCGGCGCCGGTCACATCCAGGATCACACGGCTGTCCACGCCCGAGGCCACGGCAAAGGCCAGGCGCGCGGGGAAGTTGGCCTTGATGAGGCCGGTCACCACGTCGGTGCTTGGACGCTGGGTGGCAACCACCAGGTGGATGCCCGTGGCGCGCGCCATCTGGGCCAGACGCACCAGGTTGTGCTCGGTCTGGTCCGGAGCGGACATCATCAGGTCGGCCAGTTCATCGATAATGACCACGATGCGTGGCAGGGTCGCTCCGCCGCCCTTGCGGGACTGTTTGCGATTGTAGGATTCGAGATCGCGGGAATGGCTGGCTTCGAGCAGGCGGTAGCGATGCTCCATTTCCACCACCACCCAGCGCAGCACGCCCAGGATGCGCTCGACGTTGGTTTCCACCTTGCCGTACAGGTGCGGCAGGCCGTTGAAGCGCAAGAGTTCGACCATCTTCGCGTCGATCATCACGATGCGCAAATCTTCGGGCGCATTGTTCATCGCCAGGCAGGCCGCCAGGGCGGTGACGAAGACCGACTTGCCCGAACCGGTCGAGCCTGCAATGAGCAGGTGCGGCATGCGGGACAGGTCGGCCACCAGGGGCGCGCCCGACACATCCCGCCCAAAGGTGATCGCGAGCGGAGCGCCGACCTTGTGGAAGTTTTCGCTTTCGAGCAGGGGACGCATGCGCACCACCGAGGAACGCGCGTTCGGGACTTCGATGCCAACGTAGGGTTTGCCGGGCACGGGCGCCTCGATGCGCAGGCGTTCGGCGGAGAGCGCCAGGGTCAGATCCTTTTCCAGCGAGGCGATCTGCGCCACGCGCACCTTCATAAGTTGGGCATCCTCTTCGCTGGGATTGTTGCCCTTCTTGATGAAGCCCGGCTGGACGGCAAATTGCGTCACCGACGGGCCGACGCGATAGCCGATAACCGTGGCGGGAATGCCAAACTCGGAGAGGGTTTTCATGATCAACCCGGCGGTCTGGTTGATGGTGCGTTCGTCCGCGCGGACGGATTGATCGGCCAACAGGATGTGCAGGGGCGGGAGAACCTCGCTGCGCGGCGGCGCATTGGCGGGTTTCTCGTCCTTCTTTTCGGGGGCGCGCAGGGAGGTGCGGAACTCGGGCGGCAGGGGCGCAGGTTTTTTCTTCTGAGGCTGTTTTTTAGAGGATGCCTCGGGGAGTGCCTCCTGCTCAGGTTCGGGCGTGGATGTTTCCACCACCTCGGGCGGAATCTCGCCTGCCAGGCGGCGCAGCCAGTTCTCCACGTACGTCCACACGCCAAAGCCGCTGACCAACGAGAACAACCACAGCCCAGCCAGGATCGAAGTCCCGACGGTGGGGCCGGTGTTGGCCCACAGCAGGCGCGTGATGCCCCAGCCCGCCCAGCCGCCATCCAGGCCAAGGGCCGCCCGATCGGCGGAATTGCCTCCCATGGCGGAAAACAGGCCCAGGGTCAGGGCGGTGGCGAGTTCGAGCCAGAGGATGCGGCCCAGTTTCCAGGTGTGCAGGGTGCGCGCCAGCAGGGCCACGCCCAGCACACCAATCGCCAGCACGACCAGGTAACCACCCCAGCCCAGGCCCACCGATAACAGGTTTGCCCAGAGCTTGATGACCGTCCCATCCGTGGCGCCCATCAAGGCCAGCAGGGAGGCAAAGGCCAGCGCCAGCAGGAACAGGCCGCCTGCGTCGCGGGCATAGCGGCCGAAGCGTTGATTAAAACGCATCAACCGATCGAGCCAATCGTTGGTCGGCGGCTCGGTCGGCTCTGTCTTCTGAAAACGGCGCGGCAGGGGGATGCGGGATGGCATGGCTACAGGCGCAGACTCAATCCCATGCGCTGGCGGGAGGCATCCACGTGCAGGATACGCACGTACACAGGCTGGTTTTCCTTGAGCACGTCCTTGACCATTTGGCTGGCGGCAAGATCGATTTCAGAGGCGTGGACCAGGCCTTCCACCCCGGCGTCCAGGCGAGCGAAGGCGCCATACGAGACCACGCTGGTGATCGTGGCGGGCATGACCGCCCCGACAGGGAAGGATTTCTCGGCGTCCTGCCAGGGATTGGGGAACAGCCGTTTGAGGCTGAGCGCCACACGGCAGCGCTCGGGGGCCAGGTCGAGCACCTGCACCTCGATCTTCTGGTTGAGCTGCACCACCTGGCCCGGGTGGATCACCCGTCCCCAGGAAAGCTCGGAGATGTGAATGAGTCCCTCCACGCCGCCCAGGTCGACAAACACACCGAAATCGGTGATGTTCGTCACTTGTCCATGCACGCGCTGACCAGGCACGATGGCATTGAACAGCATGGCGCGCTGGCCGGGTTCAGCCAGTGCGGCGCGCTCCGAAAAGACTACCCGCCCATCCTCGGGAACGCACTCGATGACCTTGAGCTTCAAGGTGCGGCCCACGTAGGTTTCGAGCTGGGTGTCGCGGTCGGACGCTTCGGGCTTACCTGCCAGTTCGATCAGGTGGGAGAACGGCACGAATCCGTAGAGGCCTTCACCCTCCACGAGCAACCCGCCGCGATTGTGACCCGTCACCTGCAAGCTGACGATCTGATCGCGGGAATACAGATCCTTGACCTGCACCCAATCGGCAGACGGTTTGGCAGGTTCCTCGACCTTGGGTTCCTGCTTGCTCGCCACCGGGCGGACGGGCGGTGGAGGCGCATAGCGCTCCTCCTCAGCCAGCAGGGAATCCCACCAGCCTTCGTCCGATGTGTGACCTGGGTCTTCATGATTTCTTTGTTGGGCCGCCATAGGGCCTCCTTCTTATTGCTCTTGCGTTTGGGTTTCCATCTCCAGGATGGCGCGCGCCACGGCTTCGACCGCGACGCGTTGTTTTCGGTACAGGTCAGCTTCGGACATGGCCAGGCGTGAAGCCACTTCGCGGACTTTGCGGCCTTCGATGAACTTCATTTCCAAAATATTGTAAAGAATCCACTCGGACGTAAAACGACGATCTCCCTCGGGTTTGACCTGGTCGACAGCCTTGCGCAGGAGGGCGCGCAGCGCATTGGCCCCATTGCCATCGTACTCCTCGGCCATGTTGCGCACCACTTGCAGGCGCATAAGCGGACTGGTGGTGAGCTTTGGCCCGCCCCAGTAATGCGTCAGCGCATCCTTGACCCAGTTGGCCAGGTCGGCCTCTTGCGGCAGGGGGTCTTCGGCCAACAAATTGGCGCGGCTGTCGTAACGCCCAGCGGCGCGCAGGCGCTGGATCATCTCGACCTGCGGCTGGAGGTCCTCCAGGGAACGAAAGACCCGCTGCTGCAATTGGCGGTCTTCGAGCGCCAGCGCGGCGCGGTCAGCCAGCATCCAAAGCGCATCGCGCTGTTCCGCCTCCATCTTTCCGCCGTCCTGGTATGCCACGCCCAGGATGCCAAGCAGGGGCGGCGTCTCGTCGTGATCCATGTCGCCGCGTTTGGGTTGATGCAGGGGCAGCACCCAGAAATTACCCCAGGAAAATTCCTGCCGTAATTTCAGGCCGCCTCCGATCTTCTTCAGGGCCTCGGGCAGCTCCTCCTGGTCCAACAGGCTGCGGCGGCCCGCCACTACGATCAGGGACAGTTCCGAACCATCCAGCGCGGCGACAAAGGCCGAGGGCGACTGCAAATGATCGCGCACGGCGGCTAGAACCGCCTCCAGGAATTGCTGGAGGTCGCCCTGGGTGAGCAGGCGTTCCTCCACGTTCTGGAGCAACTCAAGTTCGGCGCGATCCCCTCCGTAGAAGAGCCAGCGCTCCCACAAGGGCGCGACCAATGTAATGAGATGTTCCAACAGGAGCACGGTCACAACCACGACCAACGGGACAAAGGCGTTATAGGACAGCCCGCCGAAGACTTCCCCGCCGCGCCTGACGATAGTCATCATGGCAAGCGCAGTGGAGGCGGTCACGGGGCCGCGCATGATCCACTTGAACAGGCGGCTCTTGACCACACGGTCAGGCCACGAGACCCCGAAAAAGGCCACGGCGTAGGCCATGACGATCACCAGTCCCGCCACCAGGATGTTGATGACCAGCGCGGAGCTCCAAAACAGGAGCGGCACGCTCCCTGCCAGGGAGTAACCGTACAACAGATAGGGATACGAACCCAGGGCGGGAGCGGTGGCGCCCGCCATCAGGTACAACATGCGGCGGCGCCCGGAGCGGGTCAACATGCGCTGATAGGCGCGCAAAAAATTCCAGCCGGCCCAGACCATCGCGCCGACGTAATAGGCCGTGAAAGCCTCGGTCCACAGCGTGCGGGTGAGATGCGGAGCAGGTTTCCCTGCCGGGACAAGCGGACCAAGCAAAAATCCAAACATCAGGAGGATCAGGAAAAAGGCCGAAACCACGTAGATGCCGCGCACCGCCAGACGGCGTCGGCCGCGCGAGGGCCGTCCTGCCGTCACCAGCACGGCGTCGGACAGGTGCAAATAGGCCGCAGGCAGGAAGACCAGGCCGACCCACTGCAAACGCAAAAGCAGCTCGATGCCCCAGTCGGGAACGGTATTATTTTGCAGGGCTTCGGCGGTGAACACCCCCACCACGCACAACAGAATGATGGCGAACGAACGCGCCACCCGATCACGTAAATTAAATGATAAAGCGTATAGGAAAAGGGAGAACGCCGTAATGGCGATCCCTGCTGTCAGGATCTGATTCAGAACCTGGATCCCCGCCAGAAGATTGTCTAGCCAACCATTAATCATGGACTGTCCGGTAATGAAATTATTTCAACGCCCTCACAAAGAACAGGGCAACGTCCTGGGTCGAATAATAGTGGTCATTATAACCGCAGAATTCGTAGCCATGTTTTTGGGCCAGACGAATGGCGGGAAGATTTTTAGCCTGCATTTCGAGCATGAGACGCCGCGCGCCCCGCTCCGACGCCCAATCCTGGGCCGTGATCAGCAGGGCACTGCCAACGCCCAGGCGGCGCGCCGATGCCGTCACCACCAGGTCGGTGACCCAGGTCACCTCCGCCCCGCGCCCCACCAGGGCCATATAGCCAATCAGGTCGGGGCCGCGAAAAGCCGTGAACATCATGGATTTGCGCGTCCACTCGTCGGCCAGGGAATATGGATCGTACGGATAGGTCAATGGGATCGGGCGCGGCAGGCGCACTTCGCGGAAGTTCGCCGCCACCTGTCCTGGTTCGCGGCGCAATTCCAGTTGCCAGACGAATTCGCTGCGGGTGGAATGGTCCAATCCCATCAGGCGGGACAGGTCGGTCGGTGCGGTGGGTCGGATTTGAATATCATTCATGGGTCAGGGTGCCAGTATTCGAACAGGGATAATGCAGGGAGCCAGGGAGACGCCCCGATTGTCGGTCACCACCAGGCGCAGTTGATAGTCGCCGGGCGTCAGGGCGGCGGTATCCCAGGGACCGAGTTGTCCGTTGATCTTCACCTCGGTGCCTGCCAGGATGGTCGCCCAGGTGTCACTGCCGCGCAGCGCCACCTCGTACTTGTAAAAACCAAAATTCGCGATGTTGACCGTGCCAACCACCTCGATCCTGCCCTTGACTTCCGCGCCGGGCTTGGGAGAGGTGATCATGATCTGGTCGGGGACGCAGCCCTGCATGTTGGCGGAAACCGCGGGCTGGGGCGCGACTGCGGCCTGGGTCATCGCGTCGGGGGAAAGCGTGCCGATTGGCTGGGCCAGCGGGTCGATGGTGGGCGTGGGCAGGAAGAAATCCGCCGGCAGGCCGGGAATGACGAACGAAATGACGACGAATTCCGCGCAAAGCAGCACCGCAACCAGGGAACTGAGCGTCAGGGCCTGGCTCAGCCGCCGCATGGCAAACTCGCGCTCCAGCTTAAAGACAGACATCTGCCACTCGCGCCAGGATTTCCACAGCCAGCGAAACGCAAAAAGCCCCCCGATGGCCAGCACGAGATAGATGGCTATTTGATAGGCGTCCAGCGCGCGAACTAAATTCGTCATCCTTCAGGCTTGACCTTACATCCCGCGCAGAACACCGCGGACAAGCGACTCGATCTTGGGCGTGATCACCTTGCCGGCTTCGATCACCTCTTCGTGGGTGGTGACGGTCGAACCATCCAGGTTGGCCTTGTTGCTGATGCCCGAAAATCCCAGCACACGCATACCGCCGTGACGGGCCACGATCACCTCGGGCACCGTGGACATGCCGACGGCGTCCGCGCCGGCCTGGCGCAGGAAGCGCAGGTCGGCGGGCGATTCGAAGGAAGGCCCGCTCAGGCCGGCATAGATGCCTTCGCGCAGGGTCAGGTTGGTTTCGCGCGCCACGCGGCGGGACAGTTCCTGATATTCGCGGTCGTAGGCCTGGCTCATGTCGGGAAAACGCGTGCCGATTTCATCGATGTTGGGTCCGAACAGGGGATTGGCGCCCATCATGCCCATCAGGTTGAGGTTGTCGTTGATCAGCATCACATCACCGGGCAGGAACTCGGGGTTAACCCCGCCCGCCGCGTTGGTTACGATAAGGGTTCCGATGCCCAGCCGCTGCATGACGCGAATCGGCAGGGTGACCTGGTTCATAGTGTAGCCCTCGTAAAAGTGGATGCGCCCCTGCATGACAAATACCACCTGCCCCTCCAGTTCGCCGATGACCAATCGGCCGGCGTGACCGTGGACGGTCGACACGGGGAAATGGGGCAGGTCGCCAAAGGGGATGACATCCGCTTTTTGAACGGAATCGGCCAGGCCGTTCAGGCCTGAGCCGAGGATGAGCGCCACGGTGGGCTGATAGGAGGTGCGGGCGCGAATCGCCTGCGCGACTTCGTCAAAGTGTTCCAATCGAAAGAAGGTTTGCATGAGGATCCTATGAATTTTTTTATTGTAAAGGACTTGCGTCCCCGCCAAAAAAGCAAAAGGATTATATCAGAAATCACAAAACGGGATTTCTGATATGGGCCGCCTTGAATATTTTCGGGGTTGCGCGAGACGACCGCTGCGCCCCTATCGCCAGGGCAGGGGATAGATCCCCGCCTCGCGCGCGTCCAAAATTTCAACCCAGCCAAAACTTTCCTCCCCTGCGTCGATGTGCGGCAGGGCATCTTCGAACTCCTGGTTGCCCCTTTCCACCGCCTCGGCAAAACTGGCGCGCCCGATCAGGGTGGTCTCGATAAAATAATAATTGGCATTGACCTCATCAATACGAACGCCCACGTAGGCATGGCCGGGAATGAGGATGATGGCGGATTCGAGATCGAGGGCTTCCGCGGCAGAGGCGTAAAGCAGGGCCAGCTCGATGCAGTTCCCGCCGTTTTGTTCCAGCACCTCCGCGGGGAAACGGATACGCTGCACGGCGCCCGGCGCGAAGGAGACCGCCGTGTTGACATACACCAGGCCGTAGTGCTGTTCCTCCACCTGCCAGATGGCTTCCAGGCGATCCCAGACCCCGCCACCTTCATCGTTTTCCTGATCGCCATACCCACCCCAGATGATGCCCGAATCGGTGTAATCGGCCGCCAGGCGCAGCAGTTCCTCCACGGACGCGTCATTGGGCGTGACCATGGAAGCCAGCAACTGGTACACTTCCGCCTGGGTAAAACCAGGGATCAACCAGGGAAAATCCCGACGGGCATACACCACGGTTTCAGCGGTTTCCACCAGCAATGGCTTCTCGATACCCTCGACCAGGGCCGCCACACGGATGGATATCCGGGCGGGCTCCTCCGTGTTCAATTCATCGATGACCGTCGTGAGCAGGCGCGGATTCTGGCGCACTTCGAGCGTCTCCCCCGCCTGCAATTCCACCGTGTCGATGGCCTTGTCGCTGTACCCGCTGATCTCGCTCTCCACGAGCACCTTCACAGGTACCGCATTGTCATTGGTCAGGGTAACGATCAGGAAATCATCCAGTTTCGAACCGTATAATGGATAGATGACCGTGATGAGGTTGGTGGTGTAGATATAGTCCACCTGGATATTGTCCACACTGAATATCTGTTCCGTCGGTTCAGGCGTCCCAGTGAGAACCTGTCCGGTCGGAAAACAGGCCAGGGAAATCACCCCCAGCAACGCGAGCCACTTCCAAATCCATATTTTGCGCATGGTCCCTCCCGCTTTCGAATGTATGAAAAAGATCGGCTATTCCAAGTCTTCAAGAAGATTATATAGCGGTCAGAAGGGAAATACAAACCTGTCACCCCGGCAAAATCAAAAAGGCCGCGCAAAAATGCGCGGCCCTCTTCGATTCGACTTTCCTCTTGCCGATCTACGTGCCTTCCTCCCAGGAGTTCAGGTATTTGACCTGTTCCTCGGTCAGCACATCGATCTTGACGCCCATCGCTTCGAGCTTGATGCGGGCGATCTCGTTGTCAATGTCGACGGGCACGGAGTAGACGCGCTTCTCCAGCTTGGAGGCATTCTTGGCCATGTACTCGGCGGCCAGGGCCTGGTTGGCGAAGGACATGTCCATCACCGAGGCGGGGTGACCTTCGGCGGAAGCAAGGTTGATCAGGCGTCCCTCGCCGAGGATATTGATCTTGCGGCCGTCCTTGGTCTCGTACGACTGCACGAACGGGCGGACGAGGATCGGCTCGCCCTTGCTCATCTTCTGCAGCGCGGGGATGTTGATCTCGACGTTGAAGTGGCCGCTATTGGCGACGATGGCGCCATCCTTCATGGCCGCGAAGTGCTGGCCGTCGATGACATTCAGGTCGCCGGTCACGGTGCAGAAGAAGTCGCCAATCTTGGCGGCGTCCAGCATGGGCATGACCTGGTAACCGTCCATGACGGCTTCGAGGGCCTTCATCGGGTCGATCTCGGTCACAACGACCAGGGCGCCCATGCCGCGTGCGCGTGAGGCCAGGCCGCGTCCGCACCAGCCGTAGCCGGCCACGACGAAGACCTTGCCCGCCAGCAGCACGTTGGTGGCGCGGATGATGCCGTCCACGGTGGACTGGCCGGTGCCGTAGCGGTTGTCGAAGAAGTGCTTGGTCAGTGCATCGTTGACGGCGATGACGGGGAAGTTGAGCATCTTGTCGGCGGCCATGGCGCGCAGGCGGATGACGCCGGTGGTGGTCTCTTCGGTGCCGCCGATGATGCCATCGAGCAGTTCGCGGCGATCCTTGTGGATGGTGGAGACCAGATCGGCGCCGTCATCCATGGTCATGTGCGGCTTGTGATCGAGCGCGGCCTTGATATGCTTGTAGTAGGTGACGTTGTCCTCGCCCTTAATGGCGTAGACGGGGATCTCGAACTGATTGACCAGCACGGCGGCAATGTCGTCCTGGGTGGAGAGCGGGTTGGAGGCGGTCAGAACCACGTCCGCGCCGCCTTCCTGCAGGGTGCGCATCAGGTTGGCGGTCTCGGCGGTCACGTGCAGGCAGGCCGAAAGGCGCAGACCCTTGAGCGGTTTTTCCTTCTTGAAGCGCTCGCTGATCGTGCGCAGCACGGGCATTTCGCGCTCGGCCCAGTCCATGCGGCGGCGGCCGCCTTCAGCCTGGTTGATGTCCTTGATATCGTAATTGCTCATGTGTACTCCTTGATGGTGAGAGAGTAGAGAATAGAGAGCAAAGCGTAGTGCGACTACGCTCCACCTATCTACTCTCTAACAACTGATTCAACTTTCCACCGTCATCGAAATGCTGGCGGAAACGTTTGACAAAACTTTCGCGGGTATAGCTGTGGCTCTGCGGGCCGTCCTGTTCGAGACAATAGACAGCAGCCAGCGAACCGATCTCGCCGCACAATTTCCAGTCGAAGCCGAGGCTGTAGCCCGCCAGGAATCCGCCGCGGAAGGCGTCGCCCACGCCGGTCGGGTCGACGATCTTGTCCTCAGGCACGGTCGGAATGTGAACGGCGTGTCCGTCCGAGTACAGGTCCGCGCCATCCTTGCCGCGCGTAATGACAAGCACTTCGACGTGCTCCAGAATCTGGTCGAGGCTCCAGCCCGTTTTCTTGGAAATCAGGCCAAACTCGTAATCGTTGCAGAACAGGAAGTGCGCGCCTTCCATGTCGCGCGCCAGTTCCGCGCCATCGAGACGCAGGACCTGCTGGCTGGGATCATACAAATACTTGATGCCCAATTCGCGCGCCTCGGCGGCGAACTTGGTCATCGCGCCCGGTTCATTGGGCGAGACCACCACCAGGTCGGGGCGCGTCGCCAACTCCTTGACAGACTGGGTCGAAGCCTGTCCCATCGCGCCCGGGTAGAAGGAGGCGATCTGGGCGCTCTTGCGGTCAGTGGTGGCAAAGAACGAAGCCGTGAACAGGCCGGGGATGACCTTCATCAGGCTGGTATCCACACCCTTCGAGTCGAGCCAGGCGCGGTAATCGCCGAAGTCTTCGCCCACGGTCGCCATCACGCGCGGACGCCCGCCGAGCAGGGCCATGCTGTAGGCGATGTTGGGAGCGATGCCGCCGCGCTGTTTGGACATCGAGTCCACCAGGAACGACAGGCTGATCGAAGCCAGCCGCTCGGGCAGGATCTGTTCCTCGAACAAACCGGGGAAAGTCATCAAGTAGTCGTACGCGACTGAGCCAGTCAGGAGAATGTCCAAAGATGCCTCCGAATATACGCAGAAAAAGGCGCACTCTCGCGAGTGCGCTGTTTTACGAGCGCGCTGAGTTTAACACGGGATGGGTGGATTGTCAAAACATTCTGCAACCCCACCAGGGCAATCGCATCTAAAATGGGACTAAGTTGAGGTAAAAATGGCTATCAGATGGAGGTAGCCATGCCCAAGAAGTCATTGAAGGTGATCGAAGAACATTTTAGCAAAGTAACCGATCCACGCAAGGATCGAACGAAAGAGCATAAGTTGATCGACATCATTGTCATTGCGATTTGCGCAGTCATTTGCGGGGCGGAAGGTTGGGTAGACATCGAACTTTTTGGCAAAAGTAAGTTGCCCTGGCTGAAGACATTTTTGGAACTTCCCAATGGAATTCCTTCGCACGATACATTTGGACGGGTGTTCTCCAGGATTGATGCTCAACAATTTCAGTTGGCATTTTACGAATGGGTTTTAGCAGTCAATGGCATCATTCAAGGGCAGGTCATCAACATAGACGGTAAGTGTTTGCGTGGCTCCAATGATAAGCGACTTGGAAAACGAGCGATTTACATGGTGAGTGCCTGGGCGGCAGAAAACGAAATTGTCCTGGGACAGCGCAAAGTGGATGAAAAGTCGAATGAAATCACTGCAATCCCAGAATTACTCAAACTACTGGATGTTTCAGGCTGTATCGTGACGATAGACGCCATGGGAACCCAAACGAACATTGCCAAAACTATTGTGGAAGCAAATGCGGACTATGTGCTGAGTGTCAAAGAGAATCAGGGACACCTGTTTGAAGATATTTCGGTTCTATTTGCCGTGGATCAAGCTCAAGATTTCAAATATGCTGCTTTTGAATACAAAAAGACGGTGAGCAAAGGACACGGCAGAATGGATATGCGTGAATGCTGGAGCACGTCCGATCCTGCCTATCTGAACCTGATACGCGGCTTGGAAAACTGGGCCGGGCTGCTGAGTATTGCCATGGTCATTTGCACACGCAGTATTGGAGACAAAGAGTCAAAGTATGTTCGGTACTATATCTCCAGTTTATCCAGTGATGCTGAACGAATTCTGCATGTGGTTCGCAAACACTGGTCGATTGAAAATGAACTACACTGGGTTCTGGACGTTGCCATGAATGAAGACTACAGTCGCGTCCGCAAAGATCAAGCCCCTGAAAACCTGGCTGTCCTTCGCCATATTGCTCTAAACCTGCTCAAACAGGAGAAAACAGCCAAAGGTGGTATTCACGCCAAACAACTGCAGGCCGGTTGGAAGGAAGATTACTTGCTTAAGGTGCTCACCTCTGGAATTTAGATGCGATTGCCCTAGCAACCCCACCCTTCGACTGCGTTCGGACGAGGGGTCCGCGCTGAGCGGAGGGGCGTTCTTTGCCCGCAGTCGAAGCGCACGTATTATGGGACAGTATTCATTCCAGCAACCTGCCCTTCGACTGCGCTCGGACGAAGAGCATGTCCTCACTCCGCTCAGGGCGAAATGAATTTATTAAGGTTGACCTCGAACGGCGGATAGGCCACCCCATTCTCGGTGACGATGCCCGTGAGCAGGGGATGCGGCGTGACGTCGAAGGCGGGATTGCGCGCCCGGGCCTGCTTCGGCGCGACAGGCTCGCCCTGGAATTGGATGCCCAGCACCTCGGCGGGATCGCGCTCCTCGATGGGAATCAGGCCGCCGTGCGCCAGCGACAGATCGATGGTGGAGGTGGGCACCACGGCATACACGGGGACATCGTTGGCGTGTGCGGCCAGCGCCAGCATGTACGTGCCGATCTTGTTGGCCACGTCGCCGTTGGCGGCCACGCGGTCCGCGCCAAAAAGGACTTTCTGCACCTGGCCTGTCCGCAGGAAATGGCCCGACATATTGTCGCTGATGATCTCGTACGGGATGCCGTATTGCTCCAATTCCCAGGCGGTCAGGCGCGCGCCCTGCAAGCGCGGACGGGTTTCGTCCACCAACACGTGGATGCGCTTGCCTTGTTCATGCGCCGTGCGGATCACGCCCAGGGCGGTGCCCCAATCGACGGTGGCCAGCGCACCCGTGTTGCAGTGATGGATGATGGTGTCGCCATCCGCGATCAGGGCCGCGCCGTGCTCCGCCATGCGGCGGTTGATCTGCACATCCTCGTCGGCGATGCGCTGCGCTTCATCCAGCACCAGTTGGCGCAACTCGTCCACGCTGCTTTCTGCTTTCATTCGTTCCGCCACCGCCATCACCCGCTCCACAGCCCAGGCCAGGTTGACCGCCGTCGGGCGCGCGGATTTCAACAGCGTGGATGCGGCCTGCAAATCGGCGAGCAGGCCCGAGGTCGAGGCGGCCTGGGATTCGAATCCAGCCAGGGCCAGGCCAAAGGCGGCAGCCGCTCCGATGGCGGGTGCGCCGCGCACGGTCATATCCTGGATCGACTGCGCCACGGCGCGATGCCCGCACAGGGACACGATTTCGAATCGATTCGGCAGGATGCGTTGGTCGATCATCCTGAGCTGCCGGTCTTCCCAAAATACAGTGCGCATGAGGCCTCGCTTTCGAAATGATTGTAACTGATTTGCCCAGCGCCTTCGCCGGACAAAATGTTAACCTTCCCAGGGACTGCAAGTTCGATATTCATTTCTCAAAAACCTTAACATCGAGGGGGTTATGTGCAATAATACGACCCGTTCGCTATTCCCCATTATCTTGACAGGAGGACGAATGTCCACGATGTACCGAACACTCGCTCTACTGACCCTCATATCAGTGTCGATGCTCAGCCTGCTAGGCTGTCAAACCACCTCATCCACCCCAACAACCAATACGACCGACGAGAAAGCCATCAAAATCGTCATCAGCGAAGACCCGCCTTCCTTCAACCCAATGGTGGCGGATACGGGCTTCGATGCGCTGGTGATGGAACTGGTGCTGCTCGGCATGACCGACGTGGACCCGAACGGGGTCGTGTTCCCCGAACTGGCCGCGGAACTGCCGACCCTTGAAAATGGCGGCGTGACCGTAGACGAAGAAGCGGGCAGCATGTCCGTGACCTGGAAGCTGCGCCAGGATGTGCAGTGGCAGGACGGAAAACCCGTCACCGCCGATGACGTGCTCTTCACCTGGGAGGCCATCCAAAATCCCGAGACGGGTTCCTGGATTCCGGGCATCGACTCGATTGAATCGGTCGAGCAGGTCGATCAATACACCTTCATCGTCAACTACTCCGCCATTTACCCGGGCTACCTTACCCAGTTCGGCGGCGAGCAGATCGCCATCTGGCCCGCGCATTACTGCGATGCGACGCAGGGCTTCGTAGCCTGGGATTGCGGCCGCCAGCCCTTGAGCGACGGGCCCTTCATTCTACAGGACTGGATCGAAGGCGACCACATGACCTTCGTCAGAAACGAAAAATACTTCGCGGCGGGCAAGCCCGAGATCGACAAGGTGACCGTGCAGATCGTCCCGGATGATTCGGTGCGCAAGACCATGATCCAGCAGGGCGACGCCGACATCGACATGTGGATCAACGTCAATACCATCAACGATTTGAAGGATTCGGACAAAGCCAAAGTCAGCCTGAGTCCTTCCGACCGCTTCGTGATGCGCCTGTTCATGAACCAAGCCGAAAAGGGAACGGTCGACGCGAAAGCCGCGCCCCATCCGATCCTCTCGGACGTGCGCGTCAGGCAGGCCATCCGCATGGCGGTCGACGTGGACACCCTCAACAACGAGATCTTCTTCGGCCTCGGCCATCCCCAATGGACGGAATTCTTCCGCCCGCCGTACAACAATTGCGACGTGCCACGCCCGGTCTACGACCCCGAAGCGGCCCAGGCCCTGCTCGAAGAAGCGGGCTGGACCGACACGGACAACGACGGCATGCGCGAATGTCACGGCTGCGCCAGCGCCGCAGAGGGCTACGAAATGCGCATGGAGTTCATTACCTATGCGGAATACGGCGAGCCGCTCGAACTGACCCAGCAATTGATCGCTGAAATGCTCGGCAAGGTCGGCATCCAGATGGAGCTGACCGTGGTCGAGGGAAGCGTGCTGTGGGCTGACGCCGAAAGCGGCGGCATCGAACTGAGCGGCAATTTCGACGTCGACCTCTGGGACGACGGCTACGCGGGCGTCGATCCCACCGATTTTCTGTGGGAGTTGTATTCCATCGAAGCCGCCACCCCCGGCTACGGCTGGAACCTGGCGCACTGGAAGAACGAGGAGCTCGACGCGCTGATCGACGAGGCCTACACCCTCGACGAAGCCAGCCGCCAGGCAACCTTCTGCAAGATGGCCGACATCCTCGACCAGGAAGCGCCCGTCATCCTGCTCTTCACCGTCCCCAACGCGGACGCCTACTCCAGCCGCCTCGAAGGCGTGCAATCCTCGATCAACGATCTGGTGACCTGGAACATCGCGGATTGGAAGCTCAAATAGAAATAACGAGTGACAGTCACTTCCAAAGTGACTGTCACTTTCCACTTAAGGATTGGAAGTGACCACCTACATAGCCCGCCGTCTCGTACAAACTGTTTTCCTGCTTTTCCTGTTGAGCATCATCCTGTTTGGGCTGGTCAACTTGGCGCCAGGCGGACCCCTCTCCGCGTATGGACAGGGACGCCGCCTGCGCCCCGAACAGGCTGAACTGCTCAAGCGCCAATTTGGGCTGGACAAACCGCTCCCGCTGCAATACGTCTACTGGCTGGTTGGCAACGACTGGACACGGGTGGACACGGACGGCGACTCTGTGGCCGATGCGCCCGGCAGCCGCCTGGGCATCCTGCGCGGGGACTTTGGCTTTTCGTACCGCACCCGCCAACCCGTGCTCGATGAGATCGGCCAGCGTTTTCCCAACACCATCTACCTGATGTCCATTACCATGCTGCTGGCCCTGCTGATCGCCATCCCCATCGGCATCCTCTCGGCGGTGCGACAATATTCGCTGTTCGACTTCATCGCCACCACCTTCTCCTTTGCGGGACAGGCCATCCCCGAGTTCTGGCTGGGATTGTTGCTGATCATCATCTTCTACGTCTGGCTGAAGAATCCCTTCACGGGCGAGCCGCTGCTGCCGCCCGGCCAGATGAGCTCGCTCGAAGGCGAATTCTCCCTCCCGGACCGCATCAGCCATCTGATCCTGCCCGTGCTGACGGGGGCCTTGGGCTGGGTGGCTTGGTATTCGCGCTTCATCCGCTCGAGCATGCTCGAAATACTGCCGCTCGATTACCTGCGCACGGCGCGCGCCAAGGGCGCCTCACAAAATCGTGTCGTGTACATACACGCCCTGCGCAACGCGCTCATCCCCATCGTCACGCTGGTGGCGCTCGACCTGCCCTACATCTTCACCGGCGCGGTGCTGGTGGAGACGATCTTCTCCTGGCCTGGGATGGGACGCCTGTACTACCAGTCTGCCGTGGAGCGCGATTATCCCCTGCTGATGGCGGTGCTGATCATCGGCGCGGCCTTCATCATCCTGTCCAACCTGCTGGCGGACGTGCTGTACGCCATGCTCGACCCGCGCGTGCGGTACTCGGAGTAATCATGGCTGACCTCGCCGCCATCAAGGGCACCCCCGAATTCCCGCATCCGCTCGAGTCGCAGGTCAATCTGTTCGGCAATGTCTGGCGGCGCTTCCTGCGCCACAAGGGCGCCATCGGAGGCTTGATCGTTTTTGGCCTGCTCATCGCGCTGACCGTCTTTGCCTTCGTCTCACCGTATGACCCCGAAGCCTCCAGCCTGTCCGAACGCTTCGAAGCCCCCTCCGCCGCGCACTGGTTCGGCACCGACGCGCTCGGCACCGATCTGCTGACGCGCATCCTGTACGGTGGGCGCATCTCACTGGCGGTGGGCGGGATCGCCGTGGGCATCGCTCTGATCATCGGCGTGCCCATCGGCGCGATTGCGGGCTATTACGGCGGCAAGCTGGACGCCATCCTGATGCGCATCACAGACGCCTTCCTGTCCCTGCCGCCCTTCCTGGTGCTGATCCTGCTGGCGGCCATCCTGCGCGAAGTGGAATTTCCGCTCTTTCAGCGCAACAGCGTCTTCACCATCAGCTTCGTGATCGGCATCCTCTCGTGGATGACCTTTGCCCGCCTGGTGCGGGCCGCCTTCCTGACCCTGCGTGAGATGGACTACGTCAACGCGGCGCGCGCGCTGGGCGCCTCGGACGCCCGCATCATCCTCGGGCACATCCTGCCCAACAGCGTCGGCCCGATCATCGTCGAGGCCACCCTGCAGCTCGGGTATGCCATCATCCAGGAGGCGGGATTGAGCTTCCTCGGCTTCGGCATCCAGCCGCCTACGCCCTCCTGGGGCAACCTGCTCAGCGATGCGCAGGAACACTTCATCCGCTATCCCTGGCTGGCGGTCTTCCCAGGCATCATGATTTTCCTGAGCATCATCTCGGTCAACTACATCGGCGACGGTCTGCGCGATGCCTTCGACCCGTACAAGATGCTGGAAAAAGTGGGCGAATACACGTAAGTTTCAAGACTCCGCCCTGAGCGGAGCCGCGTGTTCTTTGCGCGGCGTAGTCGAAGGGCAGGTACCCGCGCTGCAACTGCGGGACAAAAATCCCATCTCTTTGCGCAAAGCAAGGGTTTGCCCAAAGGTGGGGCGGTTGACACCCGCTCACTTTACCAGTATAAGTCCCAGCATGAAACGGACCCTCCGCCTCGTGCTGGGACTTTTGCTTGTCACCGCCATCGCGGCCTGCAGCCTGCCCTCGGGCTTGCCCGCCCTGTCTCCCACCGAGACAGTCACCCCCAGCCTCACCCCCACCATCACGCCCTCGCCGATCCCAACCATCACCCCCACGCCCGCGCCCGTCATCCGCGTGTCCAGCGGCGACCGCTCGCTGTTCAACGGCGACTATGACCTGGCCCTGGGGCTGTACCAGACCGCCTACCAGGATTCCTCCGATCCCGCCGTGCGCGCCGCCGCCAAATGGGGCGAGGCCCGCACCCTGTACACCGACGGCCGCTATTCCGACACCCTGGCTGTGCTGCAAACAATCCAAAACGAATATACCAATTCCAGCGTCTACCCCGAATCCTACTTCCTGCAAGGGCTGGTATACAACGAGATGGATCGCTTCACGGAAGCCGCCTCCGCCTGGCAGGTCTACCTCACCCTGCGCCCCGGTGTCCTGGATGCCTACACGCAAGAGTTACGCGGCGATGCGCTGACCGCCACAGGCGATCACACGGCTGCCCTGGCCGCCTACCTCGCCGCCCTCCAGGCTCCGCGCCTTGACGACGGCATCTTCGTCGATCTCAAGGTGGCGCAGACCCGCGCCAGCCTCGGCGAGAATGAGGAAGCCCTGGCGCTTTATGACGGCATTGCGGCCCGCACCTCCAACGACTACCTGCGCGCCCAGGTGGCGTATCTCTCCGGGCTGGCGTACCGCGCCCTCGGTCAAAGCGAGGATGCGCACGCCCGCTTCCGCCTGGCCGTGGAAAGCTATCCTCTTTCCTATTATTCCTATCTGAGTCTGGTGGAACTGGTCAATGCAGGTGTGGAGGTCAGCGACCTCGACCGCGGGCTGGTTGATTACTTCGCGGGACAATATGATGTGGCCCTGCAAGCCCTCGACCGCTACCTGACCGCCAATCCCATCAACGACGGCACGGCGCATTATTACCGCGCCCTGACCCTGCGCGAGATGGGCAAATCTGAGGAAGCCGTGGCTGAATTCTCGATCTTCATCACAGATTACTCCACCCATCCGCAGTGGACCGAAGCCTGGGCCGAGAAGGCCTATCTGCAATGGGCCGAGCTGGGCTTCTACGACCAGGCCGCCGCGACCCTGACCGAGTTCGCCACCATCTTTCCCGAATCCGAGAGCGCGCCCGACTACCTGATGAGCGCCGCCCGCATCCTTGAACGCGACAACCGCCTGGACGAGGCGGCTGCGATTTGGGAGCGGGTGGCAAACCAGTATCCGGGCAGTGAACTGGCTTCCACCGCGTTTTTCATGATGGGCATCGCGCGTTACCGCCAGAGCAATTTCGAGGTGGCCATGGGAGCCTTCACGTACAGCCTGGAATCCGCCATCAAAGTGGAGGACCGCGCCCGCGCCCATCTGTGGATCGGCAAGGCGCAGCAGCAATTGGGCAATACCGAGGCCATGCAACAGGCCTGGCAGTTGGCCCAAAGCCTGGACCCGGGCGGATACTACAGCGAACGCGCCCGCGACCTGCTGACCAATCCCACGCCCTTTTCGCCGCCCGCCAGCACGCAACTGACCGTTGACCTGGCCGCCGAGCGCTCGGTCGCCGACACCTGGATGAGGCTGACCTTCAATCTGCCCGCCGACACCGACCTGAAGGGCCTGGGCCCCCTGGCCTCCGATGAACGCATCATCCGCGGCGCCGCGTTTTGGAATCTGGGATTGTACGAGGATGCCCGCCTGGAATTCGAAAGCCTGCGCGAGAGTGTCAGCGGCGACGCCGCCAACAGTTACCGCCTGGCCAATTACCTGCTCGACCTGGGACTGTACCGCTCGGCCATTTTCACGGCGCGACAGGTGTTGACCCTGGCCGGCCTGGACGATCATACCGAGTCCATGATGGCGCCGCCCTATTTCAGCCACCTGCGCTATGGCCTGTACTACTCCGACCTGATCATCCCGGATGCCCAGGCCGAGGGCTTCGATCCATTGTTCATCTTTAGCGTGGTGCGCCAGGAAAGTTTATTCGAGGGCTTCGTGAGTTCCTCAGCGGGAGCGCATGGCCTGATGCAGGTCATCCCCGCCACGGGCGCGCAAATCGCCAACCAGTTGGGCTGGCCCATCGAGTACATCCAAAGCGACCTGTACCGCCCCAACGTGAGCGTCCGTTTTGGGACGCATTACCTGGCCGCCAACCGCGATCAATTGGACGGCAATCTATACGCGGCGCTGGCGGCCTACAACGGCGGGCCTGGCAATGCCAGCGTCTGGTATGGACTCTCGGGCGGCGACCCCGACCTGCTGCTCGAAATCGTCCGCTTCGAAGAGACGCGCCTGTACATCCGCAACATCTACGAGATCTACGTCATCTACCGCAGGCTGTATGGGAGTTCCACCGTCCAATAAAAAGAGTGCGGGAGGCTTTCCGCGTTGGATTCCAACAGACCGAATAAACCAACAGGCCGACTCTTCTCAGAGTCGGCCTGTTGGTTTGGACTACCCCAGGTACGCCAGAATGCGCTTGTGCGCAGTGTCGGCGTCCATGTCGAGGACGGCGATGAGCTTGTCGCGGCCTGCCAGCCCCGCCACAATGTCCAGCCTGGTCTTGGGCACGCCCAACACTTCGGCCATGAACTTGAGCAGTTCCTGGTTGGCCTCGTCGTCCACGGGCGGAGCGGCAAGATGAACCTTCAAGGTGCCATCCTCGAGCAGCTCCACGATCTTGGTTTTGCTGGCGCGCGGTGTGACCCGCACCGCCAGCGCAGCCCCTTTCTTGCCATCGTGCAATTGGAACTTCCGTTTGGTCATGATTGCCTCTTAACAAATCAAAATAGAGAAATGAGGATGCGGGATAAAACCTGGATCAAAAGAATCAAGACCATCGGACTGAAGTCGATCATGCCCGTATTCGGCATAAGGCGGCGGATGGGTGCAAGGAAAGGTTCCACGATCTGGTCGAGCGCCTGGCGGACGGAATGATAGGGCGGGAGAAAATAAGAAAGAAGAACATTCGCGATCACGATCCACATGAAAAGGTTGGCCACCAGGTCGATTGCGCGTGCCAGTCCGGACATTAAAACTCCTTGTATTTGTTTTGCCGATCCTGCGAGTAAGTACTGAGCCAGGTCAGCTTATGATTTGTTGTAATTGCGCGGGCCGACGATGGCCGTTCCCACCCGCGCCAGGGTTGCGCCTTCCTGCACCGCCACCTCGAAGTCTGTGCTGGTGCCCATCGAAAGTTCCGACCAATCCACCTGCGGCAGGCGTTCGCGCAGAAAGGATTGCAGGCGGCGGGTGTGCTGGAAAAACGGGCGCGAAGCCTCCGCGGTATCGCCGATGGGCGGCATGACCATCAGGCCGCGCACCTCCAGATGAGGCAGGTCAAACACAGGGTTCAGGGAGGCGGCCAGCGCGTCCCAGCGGGACTCATCCGCGGCGGGCCAGCCCGATTTCGAGTCCTCACCGCCCACGTTGAATTCCAGCAGGACGGGCAGCACCCGCCCCGCCTCGGCGGCGAAGCGATCCAGTCGTTCGGCCAGCTTCAAGCTGTCCAGCGATTGCATCAAGTTAAAGTTCGCGGGCACCAAACGCGCCTTGCGGCTCTGAACGTGCCCGATCATGTGCCATTCTACCGCAGATTGCGCGGCGATGGATTGTATTTTTTCGACGGCTTCCTCGGGATAGTTCTCCCCCAAAATTGTTGCGCCCGCCTGGATGGCGGCCTCAACCACCTCGCGCGGCTGGGACTTGGTCACGACCACCAGACGGACGGAAGAGGGGTCGCGCCCCACGGATCTGGCGGCGGCGGCAATGCGCTGCAGGGTCTGCTCGTAGCGTTCACGGATGGAGTCGACGAGTTCGGTCATCTTGCTTATTTTACCCCGCGTTAACCAAAAAGTTGCTCGATTGCATACGCAGAAAAGGACAGGCATCCCGCGATTTCACCTGCCAACAGGCGGATTGCCAATCCGCCCCACGGGATCAGCTTCTCAGGGCCATCAAAGCGCCGAAGCGGCCCGTTTTCCCCTTTTCGGCGCGGTGCGAGAACCAGTCTTCGAGATGACAGGCCGTACACAGACCCGCCACTTCGACCTGCTCCACACCCGACTGCCGCAACTGGACGTAGTTCGCCGTCCACAGGTCGAGGTAGGTGCGGCCGTCGCGGGATTCGATCAGGCGCTCGGCCTCCGCCCCGAAGGCTTCGCGCGTTTTCACGATCACGTCTGCGCCGACCTCGTAGTGGTCGGGACCGATCGACGGCCCGACCGCGGCCAGGATGTTTTCGGGCTTGCAGCCATAACGGGACTGCATGGCCTCGACCGCCGCCCGCGCCACTCCCTTCATGGTGCCCATCCAGCCCGCGTGGGCGATGCCAATGACCTGCTTGACGGGATCGTGAAAGAGCAGCGGAACGCAGTCCGCGAAGCGCATGTAGAGCGTGACTTCGGGACGGTCGGTGAGGATGATGTCGGCCTGGGTCAGGTCGGTGTCGGGGTCGATGGGTTTCTCGGCGCAGACCACGTCCGCGCTGTGCACCTGCCAGACGTCGAAGATGGAGGACAGGTCGCGCCCAAACGCGTCGAAACTGCGCTGACGGTTGGCGCGCACGCGCTGTTTGTCATCGCCCACCGTCCCGCCCACGTTGAGCGACTCCCAGGGCGCGGGACTCGTCCCGCCGCGGCGCGTGATCACGCCGTGCAGGACCGCGCGCGGGAAGAGATCGAAGGTGTAATAACGGAGTCCGTTTTTTTCGATGAAAGGCATTATTGGGGTGTCTGCGAAACCGCGAATTTCTTCACGAAAAACTGGCGCGTCTCGCGCATCGATTCCTCGATGTACGGATAGGCAAACCAGGCCGTGGAAATGCCGAACATCGCGCCGGTCAGCGCACGCAGGAAGGGCGTGCTCTCCCGATACGGCAGGAGCATGTTCAACCAGGCCCAATTGAATTGGCTGAACAATTGCGAAAAACCGTCCAGGCCGATCGGCCCCATGCCCAGGATCAGCCACAGGGACCAGTGCAGGGGCGGCAGGCGGCGTCCCGTCAGGCCGAAGAGCAGACCGAAGAGCAGCATCCCGCCGTAGATGGCGACATCCCGCTCGCACAGGGCCACCTTATATCCCATCGTCTCGTTGCCCACGAATTTGCGCGCATCGAAACGGGTGATGTTCATCGGGTCATCCAACCCCTGAATGCCCGTGGCTTCCTCGAAGGTTGTCACCCCGCTCAGCCCCGCCTCGGCCAGCGGATAGTAGGGCTGCTCTCCGAACAGGAAGAAGGAGCGGAAGCCGAACTGGTGACACAGCGGACTGTACATCGCATACAAGGCTTTGGCAGGCAGGGTCGCGCCCGCCTTCATTAACACGGGGGCGAGGATCGGCAGGCCGACGTACAGCAGGACGAACAGGTTGATCAACAACAGGTAATGCTTCGAGAGCCAGAACGAGATGCGGTCGCCCCTCGTGAACTCGTGACCGCGGCGAAGACGCCGCTCATACTCGTCGGGATCGACCCGCTGCAACTGGCCGCGGCGGTCGGAGGCGGCGCCCAGGGTCATCGCCAGCGACTGGGGAGTGATGGGTGCCTTCAGGCTATACGGTCCCACCTCCACCACGGGGATGATCCCGCCATATTTCTCGGACAGCGAGGCGTCCGAATCGATGTCCACCACGACGAGGCGGTGCGGAAATTTTTCCTGCAGGGCTTCCAGTTCGGCGCGGACTTCATCGCACAAATGGCAGTTTTCGCGGGTGTACAGGGTGACGGTCAGCAAAGTTGGCTCCAGATACCGATATGTTCGGAATGCAGACTTCTCTATCGTACAAAACGCTTTTTGGACGCTGAAAACGCTGATCTTTGCTGATTAAAAAATCTGCGTTTTCTGCGTCCCGATTTTGAAATGTACGGTAGAGAGATATAGACTTTTGTACTTTTCCAAATTAATCGAGCAACAAAATTTCAGCCGATTCTACGCCCTGAGCGGAGCCGCGCGCGCTTGGCGCGGCGTAGTCGAAGGGTGGGTAACCAGAAAACGGTAATTTCTACCCACCTGCCCTTCGACTGCGCTCGGCTATCGCCTCGCTCCGCTCACGCGTGCCTGCGCACGGTGCAGGCAGGGCGAAGTTACTTTATTAGACCTCTTGCATAAGTGACAAGAGAAACGTGTGAAAAACCTTTTGAAGCACGGAGACACGGAAACACTGAGAAAACCAATTAAAAACTCTGTGCCTCAGTGCCTCCGTGGTTAGCGCTCTGGGACTTTCGCAAGAGCTCTATTGCTAGATTTAATTTTTAATTTGCAATAGTCTGCTCACGATGTGCGGACTGAAGTCCGCACTCCGGGAATTTCAGGATGAATACTAAATCCCAAAGTCGAACCAGACGGGGGTGGTCTGCGCGATCAACGAGAAGGCGCCCGTAAACAACAGGATGCCGACAATTACCAGGATCACGCCCATGCCGATCTCCACGTACCGCATGACCTTGCTGTACCTGCGCAGGATGACGGACACCCAGCCAATGCCCAATGCCGCCACGAGGAAGGGAATGGCCAGCCCCGCCGAGTATGCAGAAAGCAGGGTGGCACCCAAAATCAGGGAGCCGCCGTTCGCCGCCAGGGTCAGGATCGCGCCGAGCACGGGACCTACACAGGGCGACCAGCCCGCCGAGAAGAAGACACCCATCAGCGCGGACGAGAGGTAGCCGAGCTTGCGGTCAGGCGCGGTGGTGACGCGCGTGTCGTATTCCAGAAAGGGGATGCGGAACACGCCGATCATGTGCAGGCCGAAAACGATCACGACGAGCCCGCCGATGCGCGCCAGCCACAGGCCGAGATCGAAGAGCAGGCCGATGACGGAGGCCAGCAGGCCGAACACGACGAAGACAACGCTAAAGCCCAACACGAACGCCACGCCATGCGAAAATGTGATCCAGCGGTTGGAGGCGGATGCTTCTCCGCCCGCCGCGCGCCCGCCGAGATAGCCGATATAAGCGGGCACCAGCGAGAACACACATGGCGAGAGGAAGGAAGCCAGGCCAGCCAGGAAGGCCAGCCCGATGGTGATCTGGGAAATTTCCATGAAAAAAACTACCTCGTAATCGAAATTTTACCGGGGGTGGCGGTCAAAAAACGGCCGCGAGAGCCCATCCATTGGATGCAACTAAACCTTTTTAGTGACAGTGACAGTCGTGCCGTGGTCGGGCCAGGTCATGCGTTGTTCGCTTTGGGCCAGGGAGATGTAGGGGGTCGTCCAGCGGAAGATCCACTTGGCCTCCTCGGGTTTGACGTTGATGCAGCCGTGCGAACGTTTCTCGCCAAAGTCGTTATGCCAGAACGCGCCGTGGATGGCGATCCCCTCGCCGGAGATGACGGTATCCCACGGCACGGCCGGGGTGGAATAGCCGGAGGCGGAACCGCCCCCGCTCATATTCAGGGAAATGATCTTCCAATGCGTGTTCAAGTCGCCGGTCGGGGTCTCATAGGCTGTGGTGGGGTTGCCCTGGAAGTCGAACACGGCCCCGCTCGAAATGCGGCAGAAGAAAACCTCGCTGCTGCCCTCGTAACAGGTCAGGGTCTGGTAGGTCAGGTCGGCCACGATGCGCTTCTGCGCGGGGTCCACGCCCGGGCTGATGGGGGCCACGTCCTCCTCGGTCAGAATCTTCAGGCCTGCACCGTCGCCCCAGAAAATATCGCCGAAGCCATATCCGTGGGTCGGGCCTTCATTCCAACGGTATTCGGTGAAGCCGTTATTCTGGCGGATCTGGTCGATCCAGACCACCTGCCCGTAATACAGACGCGGCGGGAATTGGTATTGGATCAGGCTTTGGATCCACGGAGAGGCGGCCGGCCCGTCGAGGGTCAGGTCAATGTAGGGCACGGTCACCTCGGCCCAGAAGCCGGGCGCGCCGGGCGGCATGGCGGCCAGGGGCGTGTTCGGCAGGTTGCGCGTGGGCTGGATGCGGGAGGACCAGATGTAGCCCTGCGCGATCTGGAGGAAGCGCTGGTTGGTCAGGCCCACGGCCCGCCCCACCACTTCCCTGCCCCATTCGATCAGGTTGTCGTCGTACAGGGTGGCCACCGCGGGGGCATCGCTGGCCGGGGCGCCGCGCACCTCGGTCATGCCCAACATGCGTCCGATGATCGGGCTGGTTGGGAATTGCGGCAGGCGCTTGGGCGCGTACAGCCGATCCATGTAGCCGATGCTCGGCGGGCGGAACGCCATGGCGCCCAGGCCCAGGCCGGTCAGTTTGAGAAAGTCACGACGGGAAACGGGTCGTCTCATGTTTCTTTCCTTTTGGAAAAACGGAATGCAGACTTCAGTCTGCTGGAATTGCGAACTGAAGTCCACAATTCGAAAATTTTGTGTTGGATTCCTGGTAAATTTCGGTCAAGGATACCCGTAAACAAAACGAGCGTCAACGTTCAGATGAAATGACGCTCATCTTGTCCAGAAGCAGAGCTTCCGGACTCCATACCCTACTCCTGGAAGAATTTCTTCAAGGCGCGCATGCAGTCGGCGCTGACCTTGTGGCCGACCTCGGCCTCACAATACGTGACCTGCGCGCCCGCCATTTCGAGCAGGGCGATGGACTGCCGCGCCCGTTCGATGGGCACCAGTTCATCCTGGGTGCCGTGGGCGACGAAGAAGGGCTTGCCGGCGAGTGGACGGGCGGCCGCCAGTTCGTCCAGCCCGCCTGGGACGAAGCCTGCCAGCACGCCCACCCTGCGGATGCGCTGCGGATACAGAAGGGCCAGCAGGTTGGTCATGGCCGCGCCCTGGCTGAAGCCCATCACGTCGAACTGGGCGGCGTCCACCCCCGCGGAGGCGCTGTACTCGTCCACCAGGCGGATCAGGGCTTCGGCGGAGGGACGCATCATCCCGGCGCTGGGTTGTCCGTAGGTGCCCTCGACGTAGGGCCGCCAGGAGTATCCGCCCGGCGGGGCGGCGTGGGGGGCGCGCGGGGCCAGGAGCAAATAATTCGGCGGCAGGTCGCGGCCGAAGACCCACATCGAGTTTTCGTCGCCCGTCCAGCCGTGGAGCATGAGCATCAGGCGCGCGGGCAGCTCGGAGGCGTGACGCAGGCGCAGGGTCCAGCCCTGGAACTGGGTCAGTTGGGAATCATTTGGGACGCGCACTTTTTAAAATCCATTCGATGCCGATGAAGACCAGGTAAATGATGACCACGGTTGCCAGGCCGGCGCCCATGCACAACATGCCCAGCGAGGCGGCGCCGCTGCCGTAGATGAGCCAGATCAGGCCCATGCCGACCAGCAGGAACAAGACAATGGCGCCCATGGCGAGCTGAAATTCGGTTCTTTTGGCGTAATCACGCAAATCGCGTTTCATGCTTTTGCTCCAATCCAACGGCCCAGGCGGGCAGGCCAGGCCACGGCGCGTTTCAAATCAGGCAGGACGGCTTCGAGCGCCTGCTCGCCCAGCAGGGCCACCTCGCGCGGGTCGACGCGGTCGAGCAGTTCGATGTTCGAGACATCGGGACGGACCAACACTTCAGGCGCATCCACCGCCAGGCGGTACTCGGCCATGGCGCGGTTGCCGACATCCAGCGAACGCATGAAGATATCCATGGCCTGGGCCAGGTTCAGGCGGCTGATGCGGTCGACGATCACGCGCGGAACCATGCTGGGCATGGACATGCCCCAGGCGCGGGCAGGCTGACCCATGGGCGCAGTCAGCACCACCGCCACCACGGGCAGGTTGGGGGCCAGGATGCGCGCCACGGAAACCGGCACGGGGTTGAGAACGCCGCCATCCACCAGTTCCCAATCATTGATCAGGAAGGGCGGAAAGATGCCAGGCAGGGCAATCGTGGACAAAAGGGCATCCTTGACAGAACCCTCTGAAAGGATGACTTCACAGCCGCATTTCAAATCCACGGCCGTCACGGCAAACGGCAGTTTCATATCGCTGAAGGTGCGCTCGCCAATAACCTCATCGAGCCACTGGCTGACGCCCGCCAGCCCCAACAGGGAAGGCCCTTCGTGGTGACGGCGGCCGTACAGTTTGGTCTGGTCGATCTTGAGGAAGCTTTCCTCGATCTGGTCGGGGGTGTAACCTGCCGCATACAACGACCCAACAATCCCGCCGAAGCTGGTGCCCGCCACTGCGCGGATGTGATAGCCTTCCTTTTCGAGGCGGCGCAGAACGCCGATGTGGGAATTTCCCTTGGCGCCGCCGCCGCCCAATGCTACAGAAATATCCATGATTTCACTTCCATTCATAAGCTGCGCCGTCTGTTAGACGGCGCTGGTCAGGGGGATTATACCTTTATGGGTCGTAGCGCAAATTGGCAATTTGCGCTACTGGGCAGGCTCGCGGATGAACCAGGCCGCCGTTCCACCGCCGACGATGATGAGCAGGGCCATGATGAGGACGATCATCCCCAGCGAAGGCCCGCCCGGTGCAGGCGGCGCTTCTGGCTGCGGGATGGGAGTACCCGTGGGCGTCAACGTGGGCGCCCTCCTGGGAGGGAGCTGGGTGCCCGGGAAGGGATCATCCGCCAGCGCGGAAAGGGAGGTCGACGTGGCGGCGGGCGCAGGCTGGGTGGCGCCGCGCATCACCAGCAGGAACTGGTTGGGATAGATGGTATTGTCCTCGCCCAGGTTGTTCAGGCGGCGGATCTCTTCGATCTTGGTGTGGTACTCGATGGCGATGCCCCACAGCGTCTGCCCGAACTGCACCTTGTGATACACGTCGCCGTTTGGGCGCGCCGTGCCAACGGTGATGGGCACGATGTACTGGTTGAGCGCATCCTCGGGGTCGACGGGGGAGGCGCCCCCACCCGGCAGGTAGATTTTGTAATCCTCCTGGGGCTGACCGCTGGCGGTTTGCAGGGCGGTATCGATAACGTAATAGACCGTGCCGTCCGCGGCGATGGCCACACCCGCGCCGATGTCACTGCGATTGGGGGACAGCATGGTATTGAGGTGCGGATCGTCCCCCTGCCAGGCCCCGACCGCATCCTGCGGGGTCATGCCGTAGCCGAAGACAAAATTCTCCGAGCGATAACCTCCGAGCGACAGGTCGCCCGAAAGCGGGTAGCCCAGGATGAGCAGCTGCTGGGTCAGGCTGATGCCGTTGGGACGGTTGTGCCCGACCGCGCCTTCACTGGCCAGCAGGGCATCCGCCTGGCTTTGGGCGACCTGCGTCAAAATGGGATGCGTGTTCAGCGGCGCCAGCCCATTGGCCAGCCGCAGGTTGTTGACCTCGACGATCAACTCTGACGCGGTCGGCTCCAGCCAGCGGCCTGCCGAGACGGCCTGCATGGGACGCAGCAACGCGGCCAGCAGGATCAGCCCCGACAGGAACAGGGTCGTGCGCTTCCACATAGGTGCCTCGTTATTTGAGTCCGTCATGCGAAAGCAGACTATTGCAGTTTTACAAATAAATCTAGCAAAAAAGTACCTACGCCCTGAGCGGAGCCGCACGCAAGTTGTGCGGCGTAGTCGAAGGGTGGGTAAGCAGAAAACATCAATTCCTTGCTCACCTGCCCTTCGACTGCGCTCGGCTGGGTCTCGATACGGTCGGAAGAGCGCCGACCTACTCGACCACCACGCCTCGCTCCGCTCAGGGCGTAGCATCGGCTGAAATTTATTGCTCGATTATTTTTTTAAGTTGCAAAAGTCTGCACTTCGATGATTCGGATAGGCGCTTGTATCTCGACAAGTTAAGGATGTAGGGCAAATTGCCAATTTACCAGGCGCAATTTAACAAATTGCGCTACAACTTCATCTGGTAATGGCGCTAGGGGTAGGCGCCTTCCTGCACAACGATTGTGATGCCCAGCGTGGAGCCGAACAGGTGACCGTCGCCATCCTCCATGCGCCAGTACGCGGAATAGGTGCCCGCCTTCCTGGGAATGTCGAGGTTAATCGACACCTCGGCCCAGTCGTTGACCGTGACCACTTTGCCCAGGTTGACCGAGGGGGCGTCGAAGTCGGTGCCGCCGATCTGGGTCAGGCGGTAGACGTACATCCAGTTGCAGGTACCCGTGTTTTGCACCTTCCAGGTCTTGGTGATGTTCGACTTGGGCGCGACGACTGTCCCGCTGGGATAGTTCACGTCGGCGAGGAAGGCCAGGTTGTTGCAGCCGTAGGCCAGCGACTTGGGATCGACCGTGGGCGTGTACTGGGTGCCCGTCACGGTGACGGTGATCGTCCCCGAAGTGGCCGTGTAATAGATGAAGGTGTAGGTGGGTGTTACGAGCGGTGTCGTGGGCAGCAGCGGTTGGAAGGTGGGCGTGGGAAAGGGGGTGCTGGTGGGAACGGTGGCCGTCGGAGCGGGGGCGGCGGCGGTCTGGGTTTCGAAATACGAGGCGACCAGGGTATTGACTCCCTCCGTCAGGAACATTTCCGCGGGCTGGTTGGCCGAGACGGGCGCTTTTCCGCAGGCTGAAAGCAGCACGGCCAGCAGCATGAAAAGCGATATGGGACGAACGAACTTCATTCAAACCTCCAGGGGTGGGTGGGACAGGTTGTCGTGGGAAGTATAAACCCGTTTGCAGGCCAAAACATGCTCCATCATGAGTGTTGCAAAACAGACGGAAAAGGTCACAGGCAACTTTGCAGGGCGGCCAGCAGGCGATCCACGTCGCGGCGGGAGTTATAGGCCTGGATCGAGACGCGGATGAGCTTGTGACCATTCCAGGCCACCAGCGGCGCCTCGATGCGGAACTCGTCGTACAGGCGCGCCTTGAGGGCGGCGTTGTCGGTATCCGCTGGCAGGGGGGCGGTGAACATTTGACGGAACCAGGCTTCGGCGTCGGAATGCAGGAGGGCGAGTCCCGTCAGGGCGCACAGGCGCTGCTGGGACTCCACGGCCAGGTCATGGCAGGCGGACTGGACCTCCTCCCAGTGATGCTGGCGCTGAAACTCAATCGCGACGGGCACGCTCAGGAAGGCAGCCAGGTCGCGCGTGCCCCACCACTCGTGGTGGTCGATGAACTGCGAGCCGCTGGGCGCCTCGGATTCGTAGCCCCACGAAACCACCAACGGTTTGAGCAAAGGCTGGACCTCGGGGCGGGCGTACAAAAATCCCGCGCCCTTGGGAGCGCACAGCCATTTATGGTAATGTGCAGAAACGACACAGAAAATATACTTTAGTAACGCGATTTATCGTTGGTGACATGTCAACACGACGGCCTTATAGGGCAACCTGAGGCAGAAGAATCGCCAGCACCTTGACGAGTTTCTCAATATCCTCCTGACTATTGTATCCCTGTACTGAGATACGGACAAATTGCCTGTCATGCCACTGCGTCAGAGGGACCTCAACCTTATATTCATCATATAGGCGGCTCTTGAGCAACGCCAGGCGGGAGGGAGGAAGCGGGGCAATTCCCATCTGGCTATAAAGTTCAGAGTCTAGAGGATACAAGGGGGGTAATCCCGTTAGATCGCAAACCCGGGAAATAGCAGTTTGAAGCAACACATGACATTCCTGACGCACCCGCTCCCAATCATGATCCCGCATGAATTGGATGGCCGTGGGAACTGTCAAGGCAGCGGTGGGATCCTTTGTCCCCGTCCATTGTAACAAGTCAATGAATGTTGAGCCTGTCGTCGTCTCAGGCGTAGGATGAGAGCCCCAGCTGACGATCAATGGGGCGATCATGTGTTGGAGTTCCCTGCGGACATAGAGGAAGGCGGAGCCTTTGGCATTGAGCATCCACTTATGACAATTGCCGAAGACAAAATCTGCGTCCAACGCCTGCAGGTCCACGGGAATCTGACCTGGCGCATGTGCAGCATCGATGACCATCAGGATACCCGCCGTTTTGGCGCGCCTGCAGATTTGTTCAACAGGCAGGCGCAAAGCGGTGGGAGAAGTGATATGGCTCAAATAGATCACACGTGTATGCGGGGTCACCCCCTTCCAGAAGTACTCAATGATCTCTTCTTCTGAATGAACAGGCAGGGGAATGGACTGGTGAATGTAGCTCGCTCCCGTCTTCTCAGAAATGAACTCCCAGGTGTAATCACAAGCGCCATATTCGTGGTCGGTGGTTAGAATCTCATCGCCTGATTCGAGCTTGAGCGAACGAGCTATGATGTTCACACCATGCGTGGCATTGGGAATATAAACCAGGTCCTCTGCATCAGCATTCAGGTATCTACCCAACTCCTGACGCGATTCATTTAAAAATCCGTCAAGATCGCGCCCCAGGAATTTGACAGGCTGGGTCTCCAGGCGCAGTTGCCAGTTTTGATAGGCCTCGAAAACAGGGCGTGGTGTGGCTCCAAAGGATCCGTGGTTGAGGAAGGTGACGGCAGGGTCAAGATAAAAATATGATTTAAGATTGGTCATGGCTGGAATTATACAAGACAGATACGAGTTAAACACAAACTTCCCGCGTATACGGGAAGTTTGTGTTTTTCTCCACCTCCATCCTCTGAATCCCCCTCGACAAACACTCGGGGGACGCGTAGAGGCAAGGCGATGGGACGGAGATGCGAAGTTTTACGTACCACGTTTCAAGTCACAGGCTTAACTCCCTACCCGCTGTCCCATACCAACTCTCCGCGTTTCATCCCCGCGCCCCGCGCTCTTTGCGGGGTCTGAATAGAGGCAAGGCGATGGGGACGAGACGCTAATTGGAAAGCTTGCTACTTTCCGTGTGAGTTACAGATGTGACACCTGTAACCCACATTCCGCACCTGTGAGTGGCGGGTTTTGGGAATTTTCCCTGGTTGAGTGCTGGGATCGCCTTGAGAATCATGGGCAGCCGCCTTTTTCCTATGTGGGGAGGGCAAAGCCAGCCCTCGACTTTCGTGAGTTTACTTTCACGTCCACTTGCCCTCGGCCTGAGTGGGAGAAAGTCGTAAGAATATGGGCGTTTTTTACGACAAAGTGGGAAAACAAATTCAAAAAGCCAAGTTTTTTAGGTGCGAAATGTGGGTTATATCCGCGCGCGAGCCAGCCGACACAGCGCAGGCGTGATGGCGATTTCGGTTTGGCCAGAATTTTCTCCAGACTTTGGAAGTCTTATCACTTCCACTTCGGGCAAGCCGCGATTGGCAATGGTCAAACCGATGCTGCCGTTGGAGATGGTGGCAAAGGCGCTCTGGTGCGTCTCGGCGCGGGAAGATCCCACATTGATCAGTGAATTGTAGCGAACTTGCACAAATTCTTTTACTACTCCTGCGGAAGTTTTATCTGGTCATAGCAATCAAGAAGAAAACAATAAACACGAAAATCATAACCCCTAACACGGTTGAATAATGTCGCGGTTCGATTTCCACGTTCCGATCCATTCTCCTGATCATCGGGAATAAACGCCAGTAGAACGATGCTGTTGCCAACGCCAGCGCAAGCAGACTCATGTATTGAACTTCAATATCCGCAAAGTGAATGATAACCATCAGCAGCAGCAGGAAAATTAATTTTGCCCCGGCCACCCAGTTGACAAGGTATTCGATGAAGTCATGGATCTCGGGATACTGTTTCGATTTTTCCCAGGCGTTAAAAACGCCAACGGCATTGGCATACTTTGAGCCGGGAGCAAAATATAGCGCCAGGACATTCGTAAATTCGAGCAAAATAAATACAGAAATCACTATTTTTACAATCATGTGTTCCATCCTCTTTATTTGAAAAAATTATTGGTCATCAATAGATTGGAGCAATTGCAACATCGCCGACAGGATCTGTTCGTGTTGGACTTCACGGCTGATCGTTGCCATGTTCTCTTCCGTGGTCAGCCGATAGGAACCGAATTGATGATGGTCACCGCCTTTGATTTTGATGTACACCGTATTCGGCGGGAGCAGGTGTTTGCGCGTGCCCACGCTTTCATCGGTCACGTCGGTTTCGTTGCCGCCATACATCAAAAGCGCGGGAATATTCAGACTGGAGAGATCGGAACTATCCGCCGGGTAGGAGGACCAGATCGCCAGCCCTGCAATCCTTTCGGGATGCGCGGAGGTGTACATCGCGGCGGCTGTCCCACCCACCGAATGACCGCCAATGACCCAATGATCAACTTCCGGGTGGGCGGCGATGATTTCATCGGCGATGTTGGAATTGAAGATCGCCATGTTGATGGGCATGGTGGAGACAACAACAAGATAACCCTTTTCAGCGATGGCGCGCATTAAGTCGGAGTATCCAAGAGGGTTGATACGTCCGCCGGGGTAGAAGATAAAGCCTGTTTTGACTGCACCCTGCGTTGGAGTAAAAGTTAACCAGGGTGTATCTGTAACCGTGACAAGATCATCACTTTGGGCGGCGGCAACCGCTTGTGGCAGGGGCGGACGGGCAAAGGTCGCCCATTGGATGCCCCAAATGAGAATGCCAGACAGGATGATCCCGATGAGACTCAAAACAATCTTTTTAGCCGAGACGTTGGACATTTATCATGTTTCCTGTTGTGCATTTCTCAATTGGTGATCGTGACGGCTTTGCCGATCAAAGCGCGTTTCTCTAATTCGTTCAGGATCAAATCCGCCACATCGGCGCGGGGGATTTGGGATGTTTTGGCGCGAATATTTTCGCCCACATTGTAAACGCCAGTGCGGGGTGTGTTCACCAACCCGCTGGGACGGATGATCGTCCAGTCCAGCCCGCTGGCTTTGACGGCGGCTTCCTGCGCTTCGTGGTCTTCGCGCGTGCTTTTTAACAGGATGGCAAAAAAGGCTTTGTTGACCAGCGAAAGGGAATCCCAACTCTCCCCAACGCCCATCGCAGAGACAACGATCAAGCGCCTGCCGCCGCCCTTTTTCATCGCGCTGATGATACTGCGCGTGCCCTCCGTGCGGATCATCGTTTTCTTCAAATCGCGCGCGCCCAACGCGCAGATGACCGCCTCCTGCCCCTGGACGGCTTGTTCAACATCTGCGGGATTGTGGATGTCGCCGGTGACGATCTGGAGACGATCCTGTTCTGCCAGCGTGCCCGGATTGCGCACAAATGCGGCGACGGTGTGCCCGCCTTCGAGTGCCTGTTTGACAAGTTCAGCGCCGGTTCCGCCGGTCGCGCCGAATATCGTTACTTTCATGGTTGTTTCTCCTCGTTGATGGGATTATTTTTATTCAAACTTCGCAGGAACATCGAAAGCACTTCCGTGACCTGAGTGGTTTGCTCAGGTGTAATCTCTGCCGGGATCTCGGAGATCCAGCGCTGGCTGAAGCGGAAATTCTCCTGCACGAAATTCTTACCCTTATCCAGCACAACGATTTTCCTCACGCGCCGATCCCCGGGCTCTGAAGTGCGCTCCACCATCTCCAATTTCTCCAGCCGGTCTATGAGTTGACTCGCGGCAGCGGGCGAGACCATCATATGCTCGCACAAGTCGGACATTTTCAGGGGTCCCCTGAAAAACACATAGGCAAGCGCATATGCCTGGAGCAGGGAAAGTTCGGTATTCTTCAGGTAATTGAAAAAATCGGTCAGGGATTGGAAAAAATAGAGTTTTGCCCAGTTCTCCATTATTTCCAGCATATCATTTTGAGTGGGCATGAGGCTCCTAGTGTATGCTTTATATATATGAATATTTAATATAAATGAAACATATTCCGGATTCGGGAAACTGTCAATGAACAGATATGCAAGCCAACAAGCGCCCCAGTTTCGGAGCGCTTGTTGGCTTTTTTTCTAGATGCCATGCACTGCTGTGTTGCTAATCCGAAAACATCACGCTGGCAATTTGATGCCCGATAACAGGAATGGTTACACTTCCACCACCCGCCACTTCCAGCGGTGCGATCTCTTCTTCCGCCAGATTGACCTGGGAGGCGCGGGCGAAGCGGCGGAAAGGTTTCAGGTTGACCTGAATCTTTTCGGCTGAGATGTTGTAGCCGCGCACGAGCCAGCCTTTACCGTTGTCGGCGGTCTTGATGGCGCTGATGATAAATTCGTTGGGGGATGTTGCGATGAAACTCCCCTGCGCAGGGATTTTGCCTGGGTGGATGCCCGTTTCGACAGCGCGCAGTTCTGTCTGGAAGGCATATGCCTGTTGGTACGATTCCTGCCAGCCGCCCGCGTGCGGGATGATGGAATAATCGAAACTCCACTTGCCGAGCATTTGCGCGGTGGGCGTTTCAAAGCCGGGACCAGCATGTCCCTGGCGGGTGGGCATATCATCGCGCGAGAGCCAGCCAACACAGCGCAGGAGCGTGATGGCGATTTCGGTGTATGTGCAGTTTTTGAGTGCTTCCACTTCGGGTAAGCCGCGATTGGCGATGGTCAAGCCGATGCTGCCATTGGAGACGGTGGTAAAAGCGTTCTGGTGCGTTTCGGGGCGGGGTTGTTCCACCCATTTTTGGGTGCTCTGCGGCACGCCGAGCGGACGGCTGACCACTTCGAAGTGACCGTCGTGCTGGGCGTTGTCCACAGAAAAAGGCGCGGGGAAATGCACGCGCAGGCGGTGATCTTTGGCGGTGTTGTCCACTTCAGTATGGATGTCAATGCGCGGGACGCCGGGGGCGAGCGAGATGCGGCTGGTGATGGGAAGGTTGACCCGTTTTTTCGAGCGGGATTTCCTGTCGGGGGACAACTGCGCCGGGACGTTGAGCGTGGTCGTTATTTCGAGAGTCGCTACCAGCCGGTGACGAGTCACTTTGACGGTGGCAGGCTTCGGGGCAGAGAAAGAATCGGCGGCGGGCGGGGAGTAGTTGTATTCGTCGCCAGAGTCGCCGCCATCTACAAAGCGATTCAATCCAGAAAAAACCGTGTTGGTGCGTTTGTCGGTGACGGTCAACGTGCCATCGGTGGCGGCTTCCACACGGAAAAATTCATTCTCGATGGCGAAGGGAGATTTGGTCTCGTCGCTGGAATCCAATTTGGCGAGCAGTTTTGCGCCAAGTTCAGTTTCGGCGACGCGCAAAGCCAGCGGCAGGAACGGTTTGAGCAGCGGGTTGACCGTTGCGGCAGTAGACGCGGGCGCTGGCAGGGCGCGCACCCAGAGCGCGTGCCAGCCAAGCGCGGGGATTTCGGGGGTGACAAAGCGGATGCTCGACGCTTTGGGCGTATGCGCCAGCACATGAAAATGTGTAACGGTGGCATCGGCTTCGAATTTGGCGATGTCCGCTTCTGCCTGTTGCCATTCGCGGAGGTTGGGTTGAGCCGTGTTGTCGAGAACCGCTTCGATGCTGACAGTGGAACCTGAGCGCGTGACCTTGACGCTGGTGATTGCCGCGCCCGCCACGCGCCCTTCATTGATTGCGCCGATGGTGTCGCGCAGGTCGCTCTTGCGCAGCAGGAGATTGGCGAGTTTGTCACTGCTGGAGCCGATGAATTCGTGCGGGATGACGGTGTTGTCGGCGTCGAGCAGTTCAAAGGCGGGGATGTCTTCGGGGACGTTGAGCGCAACTTCAACAATGTCGCGGCGCGGATTGCCCGGCGGGTTGAACAGCACAATGGACGAGAAAAAGCCATCGGCGCGGGTATCCACAGCGCGGGCAAGCGCTTGCAGGGATTGCAGGCTGAGTTCGTCGGCGATCTGGTCAACCTGGTCGAAGCGCGGTTTCATCTCAGCGTGAACCTGATCAATGGAACAGCCGCAGATGGAGTCGTGCGGATGGTTTTCCATCAATAGCCGCCACGCCTGGCGGAGGATGGGCGCGACGTTGCGGATGCGGTTCGACGCAATCGCTTCGGGCGACGCCAGGCTTGCTTCTGTCCGAATGAAATTTTCTGCAAACACGCCGAACGGCTCCGCCCACTTTTCGAGCAAGGTCTGGCTGGCATGGTTGCGCTGTTTGATCCACATTCGGGTGGACAGCACGCCCGGCAGCAGGGGAGAGCGTTTCGATGAGCGCAGTTCGCCGCTGATGATTGGAATTTCAGATTTTCGATTTCCGATATCCGATTGAACAGCCGCAAGATAGTTTGGGATGGTCGAATGAAGAACGCGGCAATCCTGCAAGTTTTTATTTGCAGCGCAAATCGCTTTGGACGTTGCGGGTGACGGCTCCATGTGATCCGTGCCATACATCACCAGCAGGTTTGAAGCGGCGGAATAGGGAGCAAGAGAGTTACCCGCCTGCTGAATCTGTTCGGTGAACATGACTGTGTTCTGCGCGTTGAGATTTGCGCCGTTGCTGTATGAGTCGCGCAGGTAAAGCATGAGGACGCGCGAACCGTCGGGGGCTTGCCACCAAAACTCGGCGGGTTGGTCGTCCAGTCCGCGCCAGAGACAGGCGTTGTAGATTCTAAATCCGCTCAGGATTTGCGGCATTTGCCCGATGTGACCGAACGAATCGGGTATGTAGCCGATGGGCATTTTTTCTCCCCACTGACGGGATGTGCGCTCGCCTTGTAGCAAATTGCGGATGTGCGCTTCGGGGCTGACCAGGAACATATCCGGCAGGATGTGCCAGGGTCCGATCAAGATGCGCCCGCTCTGGATATGCCCGCGCAGAATGTCTTTCATTTCGGGGCGCATGAGCAGGTAATCATCCAGCACAATGGTTTGCCCGTCGAGCATGAAGTATTTGTAGTCAGGGTCTGTGTCAAGAATATCGAGCAGTTTATCCACGAGATGAACAAGCCGCAGTCGAAACTGCTGGAAGGTTTGGTACCACTCTCGATCCCAGTGGGTGTGTGAAATGACATGTATGGTTTGCATGATTCTTCTTCGTGATGGGCTATAAATTTTCGACACCCAGCCGCTTGCCATGCTTTTCTTCGATGGCAGATTGAATCTCCAATTCGCGTTTGTGATTGAGCGGCACCAGGGCTAACAGGATGATGCCAACGATCAGGATCAAGGCAGGGATGAGACCGGTTCCGTATCGAATTGCACTTACCACTTCGGCGGTCTGGTGTTTGGTTCCACCGATGTATCCTGTTGCGCTGAGCAAGGCGCTCAAGATCAATGGCTGCATGCTGGTGGCAGGCAGCATCAAGATGGCAATGATGCCTCTCACCACGCCCGGTTGACGTTTACCAGTTTTAAGCTCAACGTGATCCACAACCAAACCGGTGATCGCTGGGTTGATGGCAGAACCAAACCCGTAGCCAAGCAGGATGACGATGTACGTCCCGGCGGCGATCCAGTAGTTAATCGGCAAGGTCAACACAAGGTGTCCCACGAATGCGATCAGAAACCCTTTCCACAAGGTGTCACGGGAACCGTATTTTTTCACCATCATGATGATGAAGGGAAAAAGGATCATCTGCCCGACGCCGGTCAGCACATCGGGGATCGTGGCTTGCAGACCGGAAACTTCCAGCACATTGTCCATGTAATATAGATAGCCGGAGAAATAATTCCCGGTGCCAGCCTGGATGAAGAGGAAGGCGAAGATAAAAATGGCAAAGGTCTTATCCTTGAAAAGGTCTTTTCCAAGCGTGAACAATTCCTTCAATCCCTGGGTGACTTCCAGACGCTCATAAAATTTTTCGTCTTCGCGGATGAAGCGTGAGCCGATCCAGATCAGCAAAAGCCCGAACAGGAACGCCCCGGAAAAGATCGCGATCACGGTCTCGCGGCTGTATTCGCCCGTCAGGAACCAGACGGGGATCATGCCGCCCAGGAAAACGGGAATCTGGTTGACGTAACTGGCGATCACCTGCACCTGGGTGCGTTCCGTCGTGCTCAGAAAGGTGTTGACCGTAAACGCCATGAAACTGACGCCCAATAATGTATTGGCGCCCTCGTAGATCACCAGAAGGATCAAAAGATAAACGGCGGTCACCATCTCATTCCAGTTGGGAGATGCAAAGAGCAGGGCGATGACCGAGAAGCCGATAATCGGCACAGACCAACGGATCAGGGGGGTGTATTTCCCGCGCCCGGTCAGGAAGGGGCGCTTATCCGCCCAGTAGCCGATGATGGGATCGTTGATGCCGTTCCAGATGCTAAAGATCAGGAAGATCACACCATAAATCGCAGGACTCAAACCAACCATATCCGTATAGAACTTCATGAACGAACTGGTCACAATCACCGTCAACAAAGCCGTTCCGGCGGAGATCAGATTCATCAGGATCTTTCTTTTCAGGTTGTAGTATTGTTTTGTCTCATTCATTGCGGTTTTCCTTTTTGAAGTTTTTGGAAGTCGCTGATCGTTTTATTATTTGCCTTTTTACCGCTCAACCGCTCCAGTGAGTAGTTTAACAAAATCAGCATGGGATGATGATAAAAACACTTTTACAGAATAATCCGTGTTGGCATTTACGAGTTTCATCAAGACATGGTTATTTCCTTTTTGGAGCAGCAACGGAACCTTCATATTGACCGGTTTTTCCGGAATCTGCCCACTGGTGAAAATTTCTTTCCCGTTGAGCCAGACCCGCAGACCGCAGCCCGTTTCCACATTCAAATAGAGTTGGGGAACGTTGGGCTCGATCAGCAGGTTATCCAGCCGCCGGGGGCTGGTGAGATAAAAACTCATATAACTCGCGGAATACTCTTTTGAATCTTGAAACGTCATTTCGTTGAAGTGAAATCCATCCGCGCTGAATGTTGCAACCTGCCACTGGGTGGAAAAGTTACCCCGGACAATTTGATCTCCCGGTGCGGGAGCCGCGCTGCTTTCCCCGCCCAAAAAGTCTTCATCCAACATGCTGACGGGGTCACTCCCCGCAAAAAATCCGGCAGCCAGCACCCGGGTAATCTGATTCCTTTCCAGCACAACGGTATTTATGGGATTCCCCTCCTCCAGAACGATTTCACTGAGCGCCTGGTCAATTTGATCCAGTTTTTTACTGCTCAACATCAGCAACCTGCCATACATTTTGACAAGTTCGCGGATACTGAACGCGCTGATCTCGGCGATCATGTCATCCGTCAGCATGTCAATCATGGGAATAAAACGCCGCACAGTGGCTTTTGCCTGCGGGTTTTTGAGAATTTGCCCAGCGGGTGTATAGGTGCTGAAAGCCGCATCCTTTCCAGCGTTGGCGTCTGTTCGAGCGCCTGTGGCTTGCATGAGTTTTTTCCACAGGTTTTTCCTGTTCCGCTCGGATGTGGAACGATTTTCCCGCATCTCGATCGTGCATAGGAACACGCTTGCTTTGCCCAGGGTGACCTTTACCAGCGCGTCGGCGGGGGGCATTTCTTTTTCGCTCCTATAGAGCGCGGCGGTTTTCGATGTCTCGTTACGATAATTCCACATGCGCCAGTCGCAACTGCAAGATTTCAGCAGCGCTTTGCCATCACTGCGAATGCCGTACCGCTGGATGACCGCATCTTCATCTTCAGAGAAATACAATTCTTGCAAACAGAAATGATCCACCAGCGGGTCTGTATTGGCGTACTCCCCGGCAAAGACCAACGAAGACGCTTCCCGCTCGACGATCTCGATCTTCCCGCCGAGCAGTTTTTCCAACAAATGCTCAGATGCGGGCGTTATCCCAGATAAGAAGATCGTGCCCCCACGCTTTTTAAGCGCGTTTACTTTTCTTTGCAGGCGCCATTTTTGGATAAAGGATATCGTTGCCAGGTCTGCGTAGATAATTCCAGCGCCTTTGTCACTGAACTGAATCCCGCCGGCTTTCAAGCCTTGATAGTGAACGCCGTCCGTTTTACCAAAGAAAATCACCGGCTCCGACTGTTCGATCACTGGCAATGGTTTTTGCGGCGGGGATTCGCGTTCCGCTTCATGAGGTGACGGAGCATCAGAAGAATATGTTTCCTTGATGGCATCATACATAGACCACGGGATATACAGCGGCAGGTTGGATTCGTATCCGGGGTTGAGCGTGGTGCAATACGGACCCAGCCGCTCAGGCTGTACGCCCGGTTTCCCTTCTTGATACTCGCCAAAGTAAATGCCATCCGCAAGCGTTGGGGCATTTTCGGGGTAGGCGTGCCCGAGCGGTAAGGGTTTCAAACTGTACCAAGCAAGGTTGAACACGCTCAGGTAACTAAAACCTGCCAGCAGTTGGGCTTTCAATTGACCATAAGACTCGATGGCAACCCCATTCATCCGGTCTGCGATGCTCCGGTAAGCCAGGTCACCGCCAAACGCCGCGGCATGTTTCGGCGTGCCATAATATCCGATGGTACATTCGCCCACACCGACGGGTTTCCCGGCTTTGCTCTTTATCCCATTGTAGTTGTCCTTGTTCTCGTAATGGAGAACGCTGGTGGGGAAGCGCCCATCCCAATCGCGGGAGCCGTCCGCGCTGATCCAGTCCCGCGTGGGGTCAAGTTCCCGAACGATGTCCATCAGTTTGCAGATATGCTCCCCCACCCGCGCGATGTTTTCCTGGGATTGGAACGGCTGTTCAAGCGCCATCCACACTTCATTTTCCACGCTCCAGCCCATCACCGATGGGTAGTTGCGATCCCGCCGCACCAGGCGCGCCACGTGCGCAGAAAAACGCTCCCAGGTGACCGGCTCATCGAAGTTGAATGCGGTGTGGCTTGCCCAGATGGCGCTTTCATCCAGGACGCATATCCCCATCTCGTCGGCAACTTCCAGGTAAAAAGTGGGATAGGGCATGGCGTGGAGACGAACCCCATTCCCACCGGCATCTTTAAGCGCCTTATACCACGCAAAAGCGTACCGCCGCGTCAGTTGCGGAATGCCCATAAAGTGCCATGAGTCGGCTTTGACCTGGATCTTGCAGTCATTCAGGTAAAAATCACCATTCTTGATCCTGAACTCCCGCCAGCCGAAGCGGGTATATCTGCAGTCGGTTGTTTTTCCATCCTGCGCCAGTGTGACAAGCGCCGCGTACAGGTTGGGATTTTCCGTATCCCATTGGCGAAGTCTTCCAGATACAGTTGCTTTGAGTGTGATGACGGCTTCTGCATTCGGGGCAATATCTATGTGCCCGCTGGGAAATTCAAGGACAGGGACATCTTCCAGGTCATGATGAGGCAGAACCTGAATACCATCATCCGGAAACGAGAACGGTTTAAGCGCTTTGACAACGCCATCGACGGTTAAACTGGCTGGTTGCTCGCTGCGGTTTTCGATCGTCACCTGAACCCTTAGTTGATCGGCAGACAGATCTGGTTGCACAAAAACATCTTTGACATGCACTTTGGGAACAGCCAGCAAATAAACATCCTGCCAGATGCCGGCGGTATTCATGTTGAAAAAAGAGCCGGTTGGGTAGGTAAATTTACCGGAATCGCTGTTTACGCTGAAAAGTTCCGGCGCGCGAACGCCCACCCATAACTCGTGGTTTTTTCCGGGGGTGACGAACGCATCCAACGGATATTGCCGCTGCATACTGTTGTCAAAATGCTCGCCCACCTTTTGCCCATCAATGTAAACCTGGCAGTGACCGCACACCGCTTCGAAGTGGAGCAGGATGTACTGCCCTTCCCAATCTTCCGGCACATGGAGCGTGCGTCTCATCCAGCCCATCTTGACCTGTTTCCAGCGCTCGGGATAACTAGGATAGCAGACAAAATCGCCGCCGGGAATACCATCGGCATCCACAAAGCCGTTGATGTTCCAGGGGGATGGCACCTTCAGTTTCACGCTCTCCCATTGACCATCCTGGGGCAGCGGCAGTTCGGGGATGGTTTCACCCGTCACAAAACCATCTGGCAGGCTCACTGGCTGGAAATCCCAGCGCCCGTTCAGGCAGATCTCGTTCCGAAAATCGGACTCGCCAGGTCTCAGTGAACCGGTTTCGGTTGAAAAATCGTTTCGGTCAATGAACTTTGGAGTGACAGGCATAAGGTTCCTTTTGCGGTTCCGAAATCTTATTTTTTGATGGGGAACTTGCTCAACACCCGATCCACTTCATACAACTGCTTTTCGCTCAATTTCAGATAGGGCGTGGCAGCAAGATCACGGATGCTGTCATTGCCAATCGCGGCAACCATTTCATCGGTGATCACCGCGATGATCGGGATGAAACGCACCAAGGCGCGTTTTGCCATTTTATTCTGGAGAATTTTCACGGCTGGCACGTAGGTGCTGAGCGTTTCGATATAACTTCGGGTGGGCGAATATTCGACCTGGTAGTGACCGGAGTCCAGTTGCAAAACCACTTCCGTGCCTTGCTGGATACCCTGTTTGGATTTTTGCCCATTGATAACAATCTCCCCCACCTTCGCGTCCGGCAAAATCACCTGCACTTCAACATTGAACGGGATGCTGAACTCGAATGACAACCTGCCATCATCCCCGATTTTCCAGCCGCTCTCGAACAGACCGGCGGCGGAGCGGTAACTTGCCTTCGCCCACTGCATGGATTTATCGGGTTTGGGCGCGATGCGCGCGCGGCGGAACCCTGGCATCGAGTCATCGCCGGATGATGGGTTCAGACCGCACATATCGCGGTACATCCACTCGACGATGGAGCCGTAGGCGTAATGATTGAAAGAATTCATCTCAACCGAACTGAACGAGCCATCCGGCTGGAGCGAATTCCAGCGCTCCCAGATGGTGGTTGCGCCCAGGTTGACCGCATACAGCCAGGATGGGTAATCTTCGTTCAGCAGGAGTTGGTACGCCAGTTCATTTGCGCCGTTGTTCGACAGCGCGCGGCACAGGTAGGGTGTGCCGACAAACCCCGTCCGCAGGTGGACTTTATCCTTCCGCAGGCGGGCGATCAGGTCAGCGATGACCCGCGCGCGGAATGCTTCGGGAGCCAGTTCCATGAACAACGCCAGCACCAGTCCAGTCTGCGTACCGATTGCCAACCGCCCAGTGGCGGTGAAATATTCCTTCTGGATGGCGGCTCTGATCTCTTCGGCAAGCGCCCCGTAGCGGGCTGCCTGTTCGTTCTTCCCCAGCACCACCGCCGCGCGCGCTACCAGCCGCGTCGAGTAAAAATAATAGGCGGATGAAATGAAATCTTCAGGGGTGCCGCCCGCCGCAGAGTTGGGATCGTTCCCATCGAGCGCCAGCCAGTCGCCAAAGTGAAAACCGGTTGTCCACAGGCGTTTGCCGCCTGCTGCGTCATCGGCTTTCCGGATGTATTTCACCCAGGCGCACATGCTCTCGAATTGCTGTTCCAAAATGGACCTATCGCCGTAAAACTCGTACACATTCCACGGGATGATGGCGGCAGCGTCCCCCCAGGCGCTGGAACCGCCGCCGGTCATGCTCACCGTGGGAACCACCCACGGAACCATGCCGCCGAATTTCGCCTGCTCCCTGCCCATGTCATACCCGAACTTGGCAAAGAACGCCGCCGAATCCATGTTGAAACAGGCGGTGCCGGAAAACATCTGCGCGTCGCCCGTCCAGCCAAGGCGCTCGTCGCGCTGCGGGCAGTCGGTGGGCACGTCGAGGAAGTTACCCTTCTGCCCCCAGAGCGCATTCCTGAACAATTGATTGACCTTCGCGTTGGATGTTTCGATCTGCCCGGTGATGTCCATTTGCGAGTACACCACACAGCCGGTGAAATCGTCCGGGTTCAGGTTGCCCACCCAGCCTGAAACTTTGACATAACGGAACCCGAAAAAGGTGAAATATGGCTCGGCAACGGTTTCAGTCCCATCGGCGATGTAGATATATTCCGCTTTGGCGGTGCGCAGGTTGTCACGATAGAAATTTCCGTTGTTCAACACTTCGCCAAATTGCAGATGGATACGCGTCCCGGATGGGGCGCTGGTCTTGAAGCGGAGCCACCCGGTCATGTTTTGCCCCATATCGAGCACGGTCTCCCCCGCCGGGGTCTGGATCAGGGCAATGGGCTTAATCTTTTCGTTGACTTTTACCGGCAAAGAGCGCCGGGCTTGCAGTTTCTTGGTATCCAGCGCGATGTTTTTCACGCCAGAGAATTTACCTTTTCCATTTGGCTTGGCGATGCGCGCATCATAGGTTTCGCCGTCATAGATATCGCTGGCAAGCACCGGGGCGGGCGCGGCGCTCCAGGTTTTGTCCGTGACGAGCACCAGCCGCCTGCCATTTTCAAGTTCAATGTGCAACTCGCAAATCAGCGCGAACTGCTCGCCGTAAGGCTTTGGCTCGTTGGGATAATCCTGCAAACCGTAGCGTCCCTTGTACCAGCCGTCGCCGAGCATCACCACGATGAGATTGGAACCCGTTTTCAACTGTTCAGTGATATCGTAGGTCTGGTACTGGATCCACTGGTCATAAGCGTTCAGGTACGGTGTCAAATGCTCGTCGCCGACTTTTTGACCATTTAACTCAAAATGGTACAGTCCCAACCCGCAGATATAGGCTCGCGCTGAAATCACTTTTGCAGGGATCACGAAGTCCTTGAACAGATATGGATGGATCTGGTTGTCTGGAAATTCAGGCGTGATCCACTGCGCCTGCCAAGGTTCGTCCATTTTGGCGGTCTCAAACCAGCCGGTTTCACTTTCTGCGCTTTCAGTTTCCCCCCAAACCCTGACTTTCCAGAAATATCGTGCCCTTGGCGCTAAGTTTATGGTTGGGCAATAAGCAACGCCATTGATCTTAGAACCAGCCACCTTGCCGCTATCGAAAAGGATATGAGTGAACCCGTCATCCTTTGAAATCACTACTTGTACAGATATTTGCTTTTTATTTTGAGTATCCTCGACAATCCATGAAAAAACTGGTTTATCAAGCGCAAATCCCAACGGATTTTTCACATGATTTGTTTTCAGAAGGGTGATCTTCATAAAATGATTTCCTTATTCAGACTGAATGGCGAAACTCCAAAGTCGTATAGAACATGGTTGCCAGACCGAATCAATGGGGAGAACACCGCCGCAACTCCAGCCCACTCAACGCCAAGCTTGGACTGGTTTCATACTCCATCTGGGACACCTTTTCCCCAAGGGTCATGGATGCGGTTATGGACCTCGCCCTATCTTTAAAATTCAGCATTCTTCACCGAGATGATTCGTCTCATCGATCCTCATCTTTGACGATAGCTCCTGATGCGAAATGGCAACCAGCAGCGTTTCTGATGCCGCCAATTTCAACTGATTTCCAACCAGGTTTTCACTTTTTCCGGCGCTAACGATCTGTAGTTGAGAAGACTGCAATTCAGTATTTTCAAAGACGAGCGCCGTTTCCAAGTCAGTGTCTCCGGCATTGAAGAACCGCATCTGCAATTTACCTTCGGAAATATCCATTGAACTAATCACAACATCTTCGTGCACGGGCATGGGAATTTTTGTGACCGTTGTTTTGCCGCCAAATGTCAAAAGCGGCGGCTGAGCATGCTCTAATGCCGCGCGATAATTCTCTACTGGAGAGAACTTGCCGTGTGGTCTAAATACATAGCGGAATAAAGTTTTCCCAGGCTGGTCGGCTTTGTAATTGGTCTGCCAGTAATTATTCATGACATAAGAATAGATCGTACCGTTGCAAGTTGTATCGGTTAACCAACCGCACAGTTTCGGCGGACCCCAACGCCACGGATCGCGCGTGAGCGGTCCACTTTTGAATATCGGCGCGTCGAGCAGGGTACAGCACATCCCCGCTCGTTCATCCGATACATCCACCCAGCGTGACGCAGTGATGAAATTACGATTTGCACCCGCGAGTTGGTCAGCATCCAATTTTACAGTTCCCCACGCACAGTCATAGCGCACCGCGCCCTGCGGCAGGTTGAAGGGGTAGGAGAAATGAATCCCCTCTTTCCAACGCGACACCGGACGATCCAAAACATTGTTGATGCGCACTTCGTTGGAAAAAGCGTCCAGGCTGATTTCGCTGGTGTAGGCAAGTGTCCGCGCCACTTTTCGGCTGACGCGAATGGTACAACGCAGTGGACCTGAATCAAGGATCTCAATTTTCACGCCATCAGCAGAATGTTCGCGCTGTGCGAGCAGGGGCATCTTGCCCGGAACCAGCACGTAGCCGTTGAATCTGTCCGCGCTGTTTTGGTTGACATATTCCACGCCAGCGCAGATGAAACTTTGGATCGCACCCGTCTGTGCATCTATCTTGACTGTTACCTGATCGCTGCTCAACTGAAAATTTTCCACCCGACAGCCGTTCTCACCCTGCGCAGGAGCGCCATCTACAAAGCGATACTGGCGGCTGCCCATCGGCGGCAGATCTTTGGCGTAGAATGCGAGCCTGCCGTTCGACAATCTTTGCGAAGGCATAGGTGTATCGTCAGAATCCAGCACACGGTCGCGGAGGTTGTTCACTTCCACCACGCGCGAGACACTCCAACTGTGCGTGTTGTAAACAGTGACCTGCTGATCTTCAGAAACAAGTTGTGTAGCGGGTGAAAGTTCGTCCACATAAAAACGCGCCGCCTCGATATCACCGCTTGCTGCCGCTTTCAATAACCCGCGCACATCTACATCTGCTCTGATGGCGCGCTCACGTTTCCATACCCACTGGCTTTGCGCAAATGGATGGTCTGGGCGGCTGATGGAGTTGTGCGCGCCCCAGGTATGCTCATTGAACAACAAAACATTTTCCCAAGCTCGGCTTTCCAGTTCGCGATCTGTTTGCGCGCCTGTCAGCACCGCAAGTGTCTGCGCCTGGGTCAGATGTTCGCTGGCTTCACGCGCAATGGCGGTCTCACGGGAGGTTGAAAATGCGCCATCCTCCCAATAGGGCGTGAAATCGCCGCGATATTCTGGGATTTGCTTACCGTGATCCGCTTCAAATTCCGCCATCGCTTTTGAAGTGGTTGAAATCACCAATTTGATATCGTCAATGCTGGCGTTCCAATCTTCCACGATCTGGCTCAACTGTTTATCCGCAGGACCATTATCCGCGCCGATGGTGTAGCGGATGATGATGGAATCATATGGGTAGCCTGAGCGTTCCAGCGCGCGCAGGTAGCGGCGAATGCGCCCTGGCGTCAATTTATTTTTTATTTTCTTTTCGTAATCAAAGTCGGTGTGGAACCACGCATACCCCTTGCCATGAACCCACAGCAAAACACGCTCCTTCCCCGAAGGCGAAACCCAGTAGAACGGCTTATCGCCCCAGTCTGTCAGCGTGTACCCGATCCTATCCCCGCCATTAGGTCCTGATGACAGATACTTGATCCCGCTTTCTGCCAGCGCCGTGACCAGTCCCCAATTCCAACCGGGGATATCCGTGATCATCGCTGAATCGATCGCAACACCGGTCAGCCTTTCCAATTGATTCTTTTGCGCAAACACCTGTGCCAGTTCTTCGGGTCTGCAAAGCCCGGTGAGCATTCCAGCATAAAACCCATCCAACCCAATATAGCCATCGCGCACCATTTCCACGAAGCGCTCTATCTCCGGTTGACTTGCCCGCCCCAGCCACTTCATCACATTGAAAGTGACCTCCGGACTCCAGCGGAAGCGCGCAGATTCTGTTCTGTGTTTGTTTTGCTCAACCAACGCCAGCGCTTCTTCCAGATTGCGCATTTGAATTTTAAAAACATCTTCCTGGGTGTGGGTGTACCCAATATCAAAGTGGGTGTGGTGCAACAGATACACTTTCCATTTACGCATTTCGGGGCTGCCTCCCAACCAGTTGTTCCGCTGTAACGCCGGGGATCCACTGCTCCAGTGGTTTGATATAAGTCTTGACCACCATGATGTCTTTTCCCGTAGGGCTGACCAGCCGGTAGGATTTGGCTGCCGCCGGGACAACGAATGTTTCCGCATAGTGGAACTCCACCCGCTGGTTGTCCGCCGTTTCAAGAATCACCGCTTCCCCTTCGACGAGACTCAACACATGGCACGAGTTTTCGGTCTGAACAACCATTGAGCCGTTGAACTCCAGCCGATGCACATCATAGAAATGGGCTACGTGGGTGGGTAAATGAACCACGCGCTGATAGTCCCCATTTTGCGATTCTTCAAACAAGGTAGCGGGCTTCGAGACGAACTCACTTTGAATCCGCCCGCCCTGGCGATCAAAATACAAGTTGGCAAATGCCCGCTCGATGTTCAGCGTGCGTGGGTTGCTGTCCAGCCCAAGCCTTAGCCAGTCGTACATTTTGAAGGTAAAAATATAGGGCGTGGCAGAAATTTCCAGCACCATCGTCCCAGCTCCTGAACCATGAATTGTGCCATTTGGAATCAGGAACAGGTCATGTTTTTGGACAGGCAACCCCTGAACATATTTTTCCATCTCAACATGGATTGCCTTCTCGGCGGAGTCCCGCAAAACCTGTTTGAAGTCATCTACCGCGATTCCCTCCTGAAACCCTAAATTGACCTTTGCCCCTGGCACGCAATCCAAAATGTAATAGCACTCGTCCTGCGTAAACGTCTCGCCAAAATTTTTACGAATATACTCCGGGCGTGGGTGAACCTGCACCGAAAGATTGCCGCCATCCACCGTGTCCAAAAAATCATAACGGATCGGGAATTCGTACTTGAATTTCTCCGCCGCTTCGCCCAGCACCGCCCGGTATTCCTGGAACATCAGGCTATCGAAAGATACTTCCAGCAGGTGGCCATCCGATTCAAAGACCAGTCCGTTTTCTGGCGCGATCAACTCAAAAGACCAGGCATAGTTGGGGACATCCTGCGCCAGCGTCGGAATCTTCTCCTTTATCCACTGCCCGCCCCACGGTCCCGGCTCGAACCATGGGCGCACGCGGAAACAACTCCCTGCAAGCTGCGCCAGCCCACGGCGCAGGTCGGCGCCTGAAACGATCGCGGGCATGTCGGGGTTTTGTTCGTCCACCATCCAATCCATGGCAGGGAGTAACTTTGCCTTGTGTTTGTTCGCCACCACCCAGTCAACGAAATAACTGCGTTTGTACGCCATGCCGGGCGGCAACGCTTCTGCTGCGCCCAAATTTTTCACCGACAAAGCCCGCGCGCGAAACTGGATTTCATTTTTCGGCACATCCAGATACACTAACGCACCCTGCCAGCCCGCCAGCGCCGCGCCGCAGCCGTAGAGGATGTTGATCGAAAAAGCAGGATCAGGTTTCAGCGACTGGAGAATCTGCGGGTCAAAGAATTGACCGAGTTCTCCGCGGAAACGAAACCCGAAAAGCGGATCATCCCCACCCGTGAACTGTTCAATGACCCCGTTAATTTTTTCTGGCTGAAGCATTGCCAGCCCAACATCTACAAAGTTTGCGCGCAGTCCAGCCCGTTGTAAGGCATCAGAAAACAAGGCGCGGAAATTCTCCCAAAGCACACCGGGAAATCCATCCACTACGATCACTGGATTCGCTTGAAGCGACTCTACGAGCGCGTCGTAGCCGATGGAAATTTTCCCCATTCCAATATTGTGCGTGGGATAAATATCATACGCATTCCCAATGGAACCTGGATGTATGGATGGCATTAAGGTTTGCGGTGTTTTTCGCCACTGGTTGTCAGGCATTTCTTCACTTCCGTTTTTACTTGATGTGTTGACCACTCTGCAGGAGTATGGGGATGAATTCAGCCGATGGGCGCGGGTCAATCATCTCCAGCGCGAGCAAGACTGCGCCGAGAACGGGCGGCAGAATCGGTTCCTGAATCTGAATATCGGGAATTTGTGAGCGGATGGCGCGATACAACCCATCCTTGAAAAAACTGACAGAGTGAGCCAAGCCCCCGGTAACGGTCAGCCGCTTCTCGTCCAGTTGGAGCCGTTCATCTGCCACTTTGACCAGCGTTGCCAGCTCCTGAAATCCTGCCAAAAGGATTTGATCGGCGCACTCATCCCCCTTTTGCGCTTCAACCAAAACCAATGGAGCCAAAGCGGCAATGTCGGTTTTTTTGGCGTGTTTCACATAAACCTGACGCATGATTTCCTGAACATCGCTAATTCCAAAATGCTCCAGGATAACAGGCATCAGGGATGTTGTACCTGTTCTTCCATCTGCAGAACGGACGATCGCTTTTAACGCTTCCAGACCAAGAAAATAACCACTGCCACCATCATCCAGCAAATGACCCCAACCGCCAACCCGAACAGACTCCCCCGACTGATTACGCCCGTAGCAGGAGCAGCCCGTCCCGACGATGAGTGCGATTCCGGGCAGGTTGCCCAGCCCGCCCGTCAGTGCGATGCGGATATCATGGTCAATGCCAATGTGATCAGGATCAGATACCTGCAAATCCGAAACGATATTCCTGATCATATTTCTATCCTGCTCCGAGACCACGCCTGCCATGCCCAAAAACGATGCGCGGACAGAGCGGGACTCGAATCCGGCGTTTTCCCATGCGGCGTCCACCGCTGCACGAATATTCTGCGCCGCTGTTTCGATACTGACTCCATCTACGCTTGCGGGACCGGCTTTGCCGTACCCGAGAACCTTCCCATCGGAGTTTGCCAGCACAACCCGGGAACTGGTATTTCCGCCATCCAAACCCATGACAATGCTTTCGGACATAGTTTCCTGCTTGAGAAAATGAAATGGATGTTGACAGTGTCAATATTATAAGTCCCGATGTTTACACTGTCAACATTTGTGGTAAAATTTTTTTCATGAAAGCGAAAACCTATCATCATGGAAATTTAAAAGAAACGCTGATCTCCGCCGGGCTGGCAATCCTTGCAGAACAAGGGGTGGAAGGATTGAGCCTGCGCAGTGTCGCCAAAAAGATAGGCGTCAGCCACGCCGCCCCCTATAATCATTTCTCCAATAAACAAGCGCTACTCGCCGCAATTTCAACCGCCGGGCATGAACAACTGCATCAAGTGTTACTAAACACTTTTGAAAAATCGAAACGCTCATCCCCCAATATCATCTCTGAAATTGCTTGGGCATATCTGCAATTTGCGTTGGATAATCCCTCCAAATTCAAACTGATGTTTTCAGGCGCGCTGGAAGAAGAACGCGACCACCCGGACTTCGTAGAGGTTTCCCAGAAAAGCATTGCCCTGTTCGAAGAGATCATCACATTTTGCCAGGGCAAAGGTCAACTGCCCTCTGGCAACGTGGAAGTGATTGCCATTAAACTGTGGAGTTTGGCGCATGGTTTTGCGTATTTGATGCTGGAAAATCAATTCCCCAGGGAATATCTGCAGGGCAAAAAATTAAAAGAACTGCTCAAGGTCATGGTCTCGTAGGCAAGCAGTTCTTGTTTTTTTGTGTTCATGTTGGAGGTAGATCGGGGATTAGCAGAAACCTGAGCGTCCGTATACGATCAGTCCAAAGACCGCTTTTTGTATTGCGGGTGGCGATTTAGTTTGCAGTCTATTGCCTTGTCAGCTCATCACATCGCGCTATGCATCAACTTCGGACGGCTGCGAAGCGTGCAGTGCCTACGCCAAATGTACAGATTGGATCTCCTCACTCCCCGCTAGATCTGCGATGGTTAGTGATAGCTTGAGGATACGGTGAAAGGCGGGCACTGACAAGTTGGGTTACCTCTCAACAGAAGAGAGCTGGGCAAGCACACAAATCAAAAGCGGCGGAGAGAATTCTCCGCCGCCTACGTTGCCGCCTACGCTCGTTTTCTAAACTTATACCCGTATACCAGATATGTACCCCATTGGGATGATCGTGGTAAGACTGTAACCCAGATGGAAGAGAAACCAGAGACACTTTCTTTTTAGTGGTTTTCGGTGAAGTTGATCGAAACTGTCGAGCGCGGGCGGAGCGGGGGGTAATACTCCAAAGCAACTTGTCAATCTGGAACATTCTCCACCTGCCGCCAACTGATCAATGCGCCAAATCTGTTTTTTATTGACTGTTCTCCTCCATAGACCACATAGCCTTGAGCTTCCGAATCAGCCGTCAGCTGTTGCCAATATTGAAGGTTATCAAAGTAGCTGGTTGACATTGTTTTGCCGGATTTGATCTCAACCGGCGTGATTTTTTCGCCGTTCACCAACAGACAATCTATCTCTTTCCCATGATTGTCCTGCCAAAAATACGGCAGGCGATTCTCTCCACGATGGAAGCAGCGTTTAATAAACTCGTTAATGATCAGATTCTCAAAAAGTGCACCTTTCATATAGTGTAAGTTAATCTGACTTGCCTCACGAATGCCAAGTAGTGAACAAGCGACGCCAGTATCGTAAAAATAGAGTTTGGGTGATTTGACCAGTCGTTTATTAAAGTTACGATGATAGGGTTGCAGACGATATAGGATATAGGAACTCTCCAAAATAGAAAGCCAGGCTTTGGCTGTGTTTGGGCTGATTCCAGCGTCACTTGCCAGGCTAGCATAGTTAAGCAGTTGCCCGACGCGCCCGGCGCATAGACGGGTGAATTGAATAAAAGCATTGATATCTCCGATATTTTTCATCAGGCGAACATCTTTTTCAACGTAAGTTTGGATGTAGGCTGGGTAAAAATCGGTCGGAGCAATGTCGCGATCGTAAATGCGTGGATATTGACCTTTAAATATCAGGGTTTCGTACTGCTCTGAATCTGGTTTCAATTCATCGAAGGAAAACGGCAGCAAATGCAGAACCGCAGTGCGTCCTGCCAGTGTCTGACTAATTTTTTCCATCAAGAGAAAGTTCGATGAACCGGTCAAAACGAATCGAATCTGACGGTTATCATCAACAAGCTTTTGTATGTAGGAAAAAAGGTCGGGGGTGTTTTGGACCTCATCAAGAATCGCGCCAGCAGGAAAATTCGCGAAGAACCCGCGTGCATCGGTCAGCGCAATCTGGCGAATATCCGGCTCTTCCAAGGAGACATACGGCAAGGTTGGAAAGGCGGCCCGGACGAGAGTGGTTTTCCCAGACTGGCGCGGCCCGGTTAGGGTAATAACCTGGAATTTCCTCGCTAATGCAATTAGCTTGCTCGTCAGAGTTCTTTCGATCATAAGCGCACTCCAGTTGCAGGATATTGCTCATCTGCATCTTTAGTATAATGCATTCTGTACAAAAGCGCAATCAAATTGCATATTTGCACAGAATGCTGATGTCAAATTTTTGAACACGGATTACAAAACACAGCTACGTCTTTATGGGAACAACAATTAGCGATCACAATTATCGGCATAGAGGGTGCCCGGTTCGGGAGGCCCTCACAACCCTGCTTGCATGCTCCCTCCCTGGATATCCCCCATACTCCTTCAAATGCATTACTTCTCCCCCAAGGCGATGGGACGGAGGTGCGAAGTTTCACGTACCACGTTTTAAGTCACAGGCTTAACTCCCTACCCGCTGTCCCATCCTAACTCTCCGCGTTTCAATCCTGCGCCCGTCGCCTTACGATGGTTTTCCACAAAAGTCGCCGACTGCACGAACATTCCGCCCGAACCACAGGCGGGGTCAAACACTGTCCCCTTATGCGGTTCGATGATTTCCACCATCAAGCGCACCACCGAACGTGGCGTAAAGAATTCACCGCCGCCCTGTCCCTCTGCCAAAGCAAAGTTACTCAGGAAGTATCCATAGATCTGCCCGAACAGATCCCCGTCCGCGTCATCGGGAATATTTGAAAAATTCCGCAGCAAACGGCTCGGGATGGTCTTGTCAGTGCGGGTGAGTTTGAAGTATTCATCCTGTGGCAAAACTCCTGCCAACTCCGCCTTATATTCTTCAATAGAAGACATCGCTTCCTTCAAAGCCTTGTCCACGTTCTTCTCTTCGGGCAAATTCAACAGGTATTTATAACGGGCATGTTCTGGTAAATAAAATCCGCACTTTTCAATGGCAATTTCATGCAACGGTTTCTCGCGGCGAGTCCCCTTCAATTTCTGATATTCCGCCTAAATTTCATCTTCGTGCTTGCGATACTTGTTGTCGGCAAACTTAAGGAAAATCAACCCCATTACAGGTGTTGAATACTCACTCGATTTCAAATCCGAGTTCGCGCGCAGATCGTCCGCGCTTTTCCAAAGTTGGTCGTGACCTGCTCTGGAAAATGTGACCAAGTAAAATGAGAGTCGAGCACCCCAAAAAGGAGCGAAACTCTGATGAACCGAAGAAGGCCCAAACAGATCGTAAAGCTTTTGCGAAAAGCTGAGGAAGAAATGGCGAAAGGCAAAGAGGTGGAGGACTTATGCCGTGAAGAGCAAATCAGCCCTGCCACGTACTATCGTTGGCAACGCAAGTACGGCGGCTTACAAGTGGAGGATGCCAAACGGCTGAAAGCGCTGGAGGTCGAGAACGCAAAATTGAAACGCTTGCTAGCCGAGGCACTGCTGGCGAATGATGCCATTCGCGAGTTTCTCCAAAAAAAAGCCTGACAACAGCGGAGCGACATGCAATGATCAAGCAAGTAGAAACCAAAGGACTCTCCCAGCGAGCTGCCTGTCGATACACCGGGATCTCCCGTGCGGTGTGCAGGTATGTGTTGCGTCGTCCCGCCCAGGATATCCAGTTTTTGGAAAAGATGCGTACTGCCGCCCGAGCCAATCCACGTTATGGCTACCGCCGCGTGGCGATTGAAAGCGGCATCGGTTTTGGGCGTTGCTGGCGGCTTTGGAAGCGCTACAACTTCAAAATTGGGGCACAACGCACGCGTAAACCGCGCAAAAAGGATCAAACCACTACTCCGCGACCGCAACAAGCCGAGTACCCCAATCATGTCTGGACGTACGATATCCTATTTGACCGTTTGGCAGATGGGCGTCCCTTCAAGACCTTGAGTGTTTTGGATGAGTTTACTCGAGAATGTCACGACATTCTGGTTGCGACTTCCATTCTTGCCAAAGACGTCATCGCATTTCTGGATGAGATCATGAAAAAACGTAGTGCGCCCGTTTTCCTCCGCTCCGATAATGGCAGCGAATTTACCGCCGAGGCTGTGCAAACCTGGTTGGCGGAAAAGAATGTTGGTCCCGCTTTTATTCCACCAGGACAGCCTTGGAAAAACGGCTTTATCGAAAGTTTCCATGACAAGTTCCGTGACGAATGTTTGCAGCGCGAATGGTTTTCATCCCTGCTGGACGCCCAAGTTGTGATCGAAGATTGGCGAGTGCACTATAATACACTGCGTCCTCACAGTTCGTTGGGCTATAAGACCCCCACGAACTTCGCCACCCAATGTCTTACCCAAATTCAACCCGCTCAGACTCTCATTCCATCTGGACACAAAAACTAAAGCAGGTCACATTTCCATTCTGCCTTCGTGGAGAATCGTGCGCACGTCTTTCGGGCCGCCGCGTTCCATAATGGCTTCGTGCTTCCCATCCCAGCGGCTCATGAACCGAAAGGATAGCGCCAGCTGCGCCGACGGTATCGATCACTTTTACTGGAATACTTTTCACCTGGATTTTTTGACTCTGCAAGATTCCCAACGCCCCATCTTTTCCCAACTTGATCGCCGTTGCTTCGACATTATCCGCCGCTGTGAGTTTTCCGTAATGAATTGTGATGAGCAAATTCGCGGTTGCTAATTCGGTTATGAGAACCACTTGTTCTATCCTGCGTATTTTCCCAAAACGAGACAGGCATTTTGCCCGCCAAGACCAAAGCTGTTCGAGAGAACGACACGCAGGTTGGTTTGACGCGCTTTCTGGGGGACATAATCAAGGTCGCACTCAGGATCGGGGGTTTCGAGATTGATCGTTGGGTGTAAAACTCCCTCTACCAGTGACTTCACACATGCAATTGCCTCCAGCGCGCCTGAGCCTCCCATACAATGACCGATCATGGACTTTGTTGAACTAATGGGGATTTGATAAGCCCGTTCGCCAAAAACGCGTTTTATGGCTTTTGTTTCCATAACATCGTTGACAACTGTCCCAGTGCCGTGGGCGTTGATGTAATCAACCTGTTCCGGCAAACACCCCGCATCTTCCAATGCCCATTGCATCGCATTGGCTGCACCCTTTCCTTCTGAATCAGGCGCTGCGCTGTGACCGGCATCTGAAGAGGTGGCAGACCCGAGAACTTCAGCATAGATACGAGCAGATCTGTTTAGGGCGTGTTCCAAACTTTCCAGCACGAGGATGCCGCAGCCTTCACCCATAACGAAACCATCCCGTTCGGCGTCAAACGGTCGGGCTGTGCGGGCAGGTTCCTGGCCATATTTGGACGCCAAAACGGTCATGGCTTCGAATGCCTGCATCACATCGGGATGGATGAGCGTATCCACGCCACCGGCAAGCATAAGATCTGCCCGCCCTGCGCGGATCTGATCCAACGCCAGACCAATGGATTGCGTGCCGCTCGCACATGTGGCAGAGACCGTGTGGAATGGCCCCGCAGCACCGGTATATGAACTGACGTAATGGCTTGGCATGTTGGGTAAACCGTTAATCAACGCGGTTGGATTGATCCGGCTGCCCTGAAGACGATGATCGAGGACTGTTTGCAACAATACTTCAAAACCTGCATTGGCAGTTCCCAGAACCACCCCGCTTCGTTCGCTTTGCGCTTGAATGACATCCACGGTCAGGTTTGAATCGGCGAGTGCCAGCGAAGCAGCTGCCAGCGCCATTTGAGATGCGCGGGACATCCGTCGTGCATTCTTGGCAGCCAGGTTGTATTGGGCAGGGTCAAAATCCACTTCACCAGCCACTTGTGTTTTCATTGAAGAAGCATCGAAGCGGCTAATGTGCCGAATACCAGAGCGCCCTGCCAGCAGTCCTTTCCAGAACTCATCCACCCCTCCAAGGGAAGAGATTGCTCCCATGCCAGTGACAACAACTCTTTGTTTTGACATCCTTTGCTCCTGTGGTCAGTAAAGCTTGTTCTATGACCATGATTTTATATTCGTCTTTAAAGTTTACCACTGACAATTGATCCATAATTTCGGGCATAAGTGGGTCTCTAGAATTTTCCTGCCTGCCCCGATGGGCTGACGGGGTGAAGAGTGCCGCATTTTGGGGTCTTACCGCGGAAATTCTCAGAGAACCAATTTATATTTACCTGCCGTGAGGTACTGAGTACACCCGGCAGGTTTTAGTTTATCTTTTACGCATCATCAAGGAATCCAGATCCTCATCAAGAGATTGTAAATCTTCTTCGTGCTCAACTTCCTGCTGGAGAATAGTCAGAACAATGTTGTAGGTTACCGGATCTTTGTCCTTAACAATTTGAAGCAGTTTCTGGTATACATCGATTGCACATTGCTCCCCTTTAATGTTTTGCATCAGAACTTGTTTGACAAATGGATCGGTGGGTGCATCGTATCCACAATGGGTATGCTTTAACCATTCATCAGGGCTGAGGAGCGGTATCCCGCCCAATTGAATGATGCGCAGCGCCAGCATATCAGCATGAGCCAGTTCTTCAGTGGCATGCAAGAGCAGTTCAGATGCAACCGCATCTTTCATGGGCCCCTTGACGATTTTAGCTCCCAACCAGTACTGGTAATAGGCGAGCCACTCATCGGCAAAAGCTTGATTGAGAAGGCCTAACAATTCATCCACATCCATTCCTACAATTTGACGACCTTTTGTACCCATTTCAAACTCCTTTCATTGGTTGTGACTATATCAGATGGATCGTTTTCCGTAGCAGAAGTGTTTCCAGTCACCGCCGCTGATCTGCAAGGATGCCAGTCATGGCCAGCCAAAGCAATCAGCTTGGCAACTTTCATAGGTATTTCCTTTCTTTATTTTTTCGAAGCCGCAATGGCGGCAAACCCGACTGCGCCCGGGCCGATATGCGCCCCAATCACAGGGGTAATATCTTCGGCCAGTATCTCCCCTTGTGGGAGCAAACCCGCCGCCAGGGTGGACAGTTCAGCGATCCGTTCCGGCAAGGCGTGCGTATGTACGACGGCGACACGCTCCAGCGGGCCAAGCTCGGCCAGCAGTTTCACCAGGCGTTGGATGGCACGGTCACGCGTGCGCACGCGCTCCGTACCAGGTTTGCCGTTGTGCATCGTCAAAATCGGTTTGATCTGCAGCAGCGTGGCAAAACCAGCCATGTATTTGTTCATGCGCCCGCTGCGTTTCAAGAATTCCAGCGTATCCAGCGCGGCGAAAACGTAACTGCGTTGGGTTTGATCGTTGAGGGCGGCGAGAATCTCAGCCACCGAACTGCCCGCAGCCGCCATTTTCGCCGCTGTCTCCACCAGGAAACCAGTTCCCAGGCTCAACTGCTGCGAATCGAAGACGGTGACGGTCGTCGAGGAGGTTTCTTGGGCAGCCGTGCGCGCCACATCTACCGTTGCGCTCAGAGAAATCGAGATGTGAATGGACAAAATCTCGCTAGCGCCTTCATCGGCCAGCATATCGTAGATGGCACGGAATTTTTGCGGCGAGGGGACAGCCGTGGTGGGGTGGGTTGAGAACGTGGGCAGCCGCGTGTAAAACTCGTCACGCTTCATGTCAATGCCATCTAAAAAGCCCTGGTTGCCCACGTTGATGTACAGCGGAACAACCGAAATGCCGTAACGGGCAATCGTCTCGGCGGGCAAATCACAGGTGCTGTCGGTCACAATGCGAACAGGCAATTCACACCTCGCTAGATGATCAGGATTACGCCCAGCAAAATTTCAATGACCAGGCTGATGAGATTCGATTGAGCATAGGATTTGTCAAACAAAATCGAGAATGCCCGCGCCGCGGCAATCGCCAGGTAGGTAATGCCCAGTATTTGATAGGCTACCGGGCCCAGAAATAGTGGCACAATCCCCAGCGCGATGAACATTCCGCCGAAAATTGAGCGTATCTCCGAGACCCCGCGCACGCCATTGGCGTTCAAGCCGATAAAGCCATAGGTCGCGTCTGGTTTGATGAGCGCCAACAGGCCGGTTGCCGCCGTCAACAGGGCGGCGATAATTTTCAAGACCATCAAAAGGTTCATTTATCCTTCTTTCTCAAATGGTTTTATCTGACAGTCTTTTCTGTCCGTCGCAGGAAAAACGCTGCAATGAGAGTCAGCGCAACCAACCCAAAGGTAATCCAGGTGGGGATGGCTACCGATGGAACGGCGGCGTGCCTAACTGAAATCCCAGCCAGCGCCCACAGAATCACCGCCGTGTAAGCGATGTCGCGGCGGGTGAAATTCATCAGCACCGCAATCACCAGCACGGTCGCCAGCACAATGCCCATCCAGGTTTCGGGGGCAATTCCGAACCCGTTCCAGTTCAGGTAGTCCAGCAAGGAAGTGACATTGGCCACGGTTGCGACCGTGATCCAGCCGAGATAGATGCTGAAGGGCAGGCGCGCAAACCAGGTCTCAGCCGCGGGGGCCGTGGTTCGTCCGATGCCCAGGCGCAGGTAAGTGACGATCAGCGTGCCAAGCAAGACCAGCATGGCGATCAGCGTCAGCGGGAACTGCTCATAGTGCCAAAAGAAAATCCAGACACTGTTGGCCAGACCGCCCAGGGAAATCCACCAGCCCGTGGCGCGCAGGCGGGGATTCTCTCGTTGGGAAGGTAAGGCTTGGAAAACGGCAAAGGCTATCAATGCGAGGTAGATCAAGCCCCAGATGGAAAACACGTACCCCGCCGGGACGAAATAGACATTGAAGCGGTCGGAAATCTGACCGGTGTTCAGTCCGTTAAGAGGCAGGGTGTTTGCCAGCCCGTTGACCACCAGGGTGGCCAGGATGGTCACGATGACAGCAATCCGTCGCAATTGATCTTTCATATTCTCCTCACTCACAGGGAAAGTGTCTGACCATTATTCAGCGTCTGTGGAGGCCATTCCGGCCACCTGGACACCATCGGCCTGCTCCGGCAGGTGCGGATGGCCCTCGAAATCAATCCAATGGCCCGAGCGGCGCGATTTGGTCTCGAGATAGAAACGGTTATGTTCGTTGGGCGGAATGATGTGCGGCAAACGTTCGACCACATTGATTTGGTATTGGCGGAGTTCGTCCACTTTCTTGGGGTTATTGGTCATCAGGCGCACGCTCTTAATCCCCAATGAGTGCAACATGTGCGCGGCCACGGCGAAGTCGCGTTCGTCGTCACGAAAACCAAGCGCGAGATTAGCCTCAACGGTATCGAGTCCGCCATCTTGCAATTGGTAGGCGCGAATTTTATTGAGCAGGCCGATACCGCGTCCCTCCTGACGCAGATAGAGCACAATCCCCAAAGGTTCCTCGGCAATGCGTTGCAGCGAGACCTTCAGTTGGTCACGGCAGTCACAGCGCAGTGAGCCGAGCGCATCGCCGGTCAGGCATTCAGAATGCAGGCGTACGGGGACATTTTCCAGACCGACCACTTCACCATGCACAATCGCAATATGATCCTTCTCGTCACGATTGTTCCAAAAAGCGACGATGTTGAAGTGGCCGAACTCGGTCGGCAGGTCTGCAACGCCGGCCGCGCGGACACAGACGTGGTCAGGACCGTAGCCCGCACAACTATGTTCTTTGTCTTTTTCGACCAGGTCGAGCAATTTTTGTGAAACTTGTTTTTTCATGTTGTCTCCTTGAGCAAGTCGGCCAGGTGGCGCCCCGAAAGGAAGGCCCCTTCCAGTCCACCGGCGGGGTTGAAATATTCACCGATGATTCCCAGTTGGCAACCAGCGAGGGTATAGAGGAGCGGTCCGCGCAGGCGACTGGCGCTATCGAGGCGCGACTCAAGCCAGCGGTGCGGTCGCTGCCAGTCTGGCTTCATCATCCAGTCACCGAGAAGCATGGCTGTCTCGCGCAAGAGGTCACAGGCCCACTCCTCGGCGGATGAATTGAGGCGCTGACGACTCCAGGCGGGCCGCGCCTGAATGCACAAACAGAGTTTATGCCCAGCCGCGTTCTTACTGCTTTCATTGCTGATCAGTTGAATGGATGCTGAAGTTTCTGGCAAAAGCAGTTCCCAGTCCGGCTGAGTCGGCGGGGTCTCGTAGCAGGCGAGCAGGGACAGTGTTGGAAGGGTTGGGGCCAGGCCGAAGAGGGCCATCGCTCCAGCCGTGGACGGGCCGAAATCCGAAGCTTGTAACAGACGCAGGCTTTCAGCATTTGCCCCGGCTAGGACGAGCGTTTGGGTGCTGAGTGAGACATTCGCGCCGCTCAGTTGAAGACTGCCCTGCAGAGTTTTGAGGTTGGTCACTTCTGACTCGCGCAAAATCTCAATCCCCTCAGCCAGCTTCTTGGCCAGCGTGTTGAGCCCGCCGCGCAAAGCGGCATGGCGCACACCCGGGTCTAATGCGCGCGGCTGGCAGGTAGGCCCGTTGCCCTGCACGCGCTGGGGCCAACCAGACAAAACGTCCGCCCCCAGCAGCTCATCAACAGTCTGCCAGAAGAGCGGCGAGCGGGCATGTAAAAAAGGCACGCCGTAATCCATGGCCAGGTCCGCGTGCCGCCAGGTGGCGCAGCGTCCGCCAACGGCGCGACTGCGTTCCAGAATCAAAACCTCGCGCCCGTGCTGTTGCATGGTTCGCGCAAAGCTCAGGCCAGCCATGCCGGCGCCGATCACCACGATGTCAACTTTTCTGGTTTGCATGTTTTACCACCTCAGACCGGGGAGACTCGCTGTATCCATCCGGCCAGCGCTGTGAGTAAATAGCGCAGGAAGCCGCGCGCCGCTTCGTCTATCAGGTTCCCGTCAGCGTCGAAAACTTGCTCGGCGCGCGCAACCAGTACCTCAGGCTTGCCGAGCGGCAATGCGCCCACATGGGTCAAAATCTGGCGAAGATGCAATTGGGCTCTGAGCGTACCAGAGTTGCCTGTGCTGGCGCCAATCATGGCAACCGGCTTGCCGTTCAAAGGCTGCTGGGGCGAGCGCGAGGCCCAGTCGATGGCATTCTTCAGAGCGCCGCTGATCGAACTGTTATATTCAGGGGTGGCGATGAGCAGGGCATTGGCCTGCGCCAGCCGGGTGCGGAACTCAAGCACGGCTTCAGGAAACGGCTTCTCATAATCTGCGTTGAAAATTGGCAGGGGCGCGAGGTCAAAGATTTCGAGTGTCATTCCGGGAGGTATTAGCTAAGTGGCCGTTCGTAAGAGGGCCGAGTTATACGAGCCTTGACGCAGACTTCCGGAGATGCCCAGCACGTGGAGCCGATTGGAAGTTGTCATCAGAATTACTCCGGATTTCGAACCCCAGTGTGGATTGGATCATTCATTTTGGATGGAGCCAATCCACGCTGAGGCTGAGGATGGTTTGTTGGACGTTTTGCTTAGACCGGGGCCAGGGTGCCGGTCCAGATCAGCCAGCACAGCACGGTTTTGGCTAATAAGCTCAGGATGATGTAGGCGCGTTCCCCAAACAGGTAATCCTTCCAGGGACCAATCTTTTTATATTGTAAAACCATGTTGATGGCGAAAATGTTAAAGAAGACAAACAGTGTGGGAACGATGGCGTACACAAAAGCAGGCGGCTTGGCACTGCCATCACCAGAATTTACCGCACCCACGAAGTACAGCATGATTACCACCCACGGGATGAACCCAGCAATGCAGCCATAGATAAAGGCTGTCCAGTCCGTCTTTTTGGTGTGCTGGTTATGCAGTTCCATCATGATGCCAAACAGGTTCATCGTGGCGTTGAGCGTGAAGATCAGGATGATTGCACCCAGATCCCAAAGCCCAATCAACATGCCGATCAGCACGATCATCAGCGAAGAACTCAGAGCATATTCATAGAAGCGCACCGGATTCATGCCTTTTTTCAGGTTTTCCACATAGCGTCCGTAGCCAATCGTCGCCAGGTAGAAGTGCGCCACAGCCGAGATCAGCAAGAACATGGCAACCGCTGGGCCAAAAGGAAGTTCATAGAAAAGTGCGGTGCCTGGTTTCAAGGAGCGGGTGGCCACATCAAAACTCAGGTAATTGGTGAAGATGGGGTAGGTGGTCGCCCGGCTGACCGCGATCATGAAAATACCCTGAACGAGATGCAGGAAGCCCATGATGGCGTTGAAACGCCGCAGACCGGTAAACTTGCGTTCCATTGCGTCCGTCGAGCTATCTGCTTTGGTACCTGTGGTTTTCATTTCATGATCTCCTTTGGTGCGAATGAACGGGTCAATCTCAGCATTCGCCTGAGTGTTTGAAATCGCTGCAGGGTATAGTTAATTATTTATTATAGTCTCAATTGATGCGTTTGCCCGCAATAAAGCCTATAGCACTGACGGAAACGCTCAAGAATGTTCCCCAAAGCATGTCCACCACGCTGAGTAGCACAGGCCAGTCTTTCAGGGTGGCGAGATTGGTTAAATCGTAGGTGGCATAGGTGATCAGCCCGAACAGGGCCGCCCGCAGCAGGGTGGTTTTGAGTGAGCCGCTTTCCAACCCGGGAACGACCACAAAGAACAAGATTCCCGCGAGAAAGAGCAGATAGAAAATGGCTGCCGCAAACCAATTGACGCTGGGGGCCATGATGAAACCGAGTCGCTGTTGATAAAATGAGCGCGCCACCAGTCCCAGCCAAAGCATGTCAATCGCGAGGAAGGCCAGCAATGAGACCAGGTAAAGTTTAAGATATCGCATCATCTTTTCTCCTGGAGTTCAGTTTTGAGCTGAATCAGAACTTCATTGCGCGCCAAAAAACCCGGCACCCAGGGGGGATTGTAACCAGCCACGATAAAATCACCTTCGGTTTCCAGTCCCTGTTCCTCCAGCCAATGACGGAGACACTGCTTGTTTTTCTCGATTGTTTCTTTTTGGAAATACCCGGAAAAACGAATGGCGGCCATCGTCCGGGCTGGGAGGCACGTAAAGTGAACACGGCTATCTTTCGGTTGCGGCAGCGTTTCCAGGGTATATTCCGCAGGCATAATGAAAGCCACGGTGAAGCTCGATTCGCCACTGACGGTCACCGGTGTGGTCATGGCAATTTTTTCGGATCGAGAAGCCTGAACAGGCGTGGTCATCTCGATTTTCTGACGCGAAATATTATTGCCGAAAATATAGCCCGCCAGAAGATTGAACCCTTTTTCAATCGCCGATTTATAGTTCTTATCTTCGACAGTCACCTCGGCCTGGATATAACCTGGATATTGCCGAAGTTCAATTTCGTTTTGTTTCCTGGATACGGAATACTTTGGGCTTTCGGTCATTTATGTCTCTCTTTTCCTCTTGTTATCCTACATTCTTGCTCTTTGTACGCATGACTTTCGCCAATAGAATTCATTACGTGCAATCAGGCGAATAAATCCAGCCCTCAGCGGACCAGGTCGCTAATCAGTGCATATGACTGGCTGGGCCAAAAGCATGTTCGTAGGCTAACATCAGATAATACTGCCAATCAAACCCAGGGAGATATGCGATTGAGTGGCCGGTTTGTCCCGCGTCGGACTGGTTGAGGTGGACATCCAAAAAATTGAGCATTTGCGCCCAAGCCTGTCCCTGAGCGCCACCAGCGCGAATACCCGCCATATCCTGGACAAAAGCATGCGGCTGATCAGGATAGATCGTGATTTCATGCTGGACCCCGGCCTGGGTCAAGGCCGTCTCGAAGTCTGTCACGTTCTCTAACGGGATGGATTGATCGGCTCCGCCAAAAATTCCCAAAACGGGGCCTGGCAGGTTTTTCAACACAGCGGGGTCAGTCTCGGGCGAACCGTAGAAAACAACGGTGGCCGCCAGCTGGTTGTTATGCAGGCTGTAGGCAAGCGCAGTACGCCCACCATAACAAAACCCGATAATCGCAATCCGCGAGTTATCGACAGTCGGTTGGGTTTCCAGCCAGGCGTAGACTGTATCCAGGTCGGCGTTGACCTGTTCAGGCTTGGTGGTGCTGACCTGATAAATCGCGCGGGGAATCCAGGCGGTTGTGGAGCCGCGAAACGTGTCGGGGGCAACAACCAGGTAACCTTCGGCGGTCAGCCCTTCCGCCTTGCCAACAATGGATTCATTCAAGCCAAAGAATTCATGAATCATTATCACAACCGGAAAGGGGCCAGCGCCCTCAGGCTTTGCAACGTAAGCTCTTACTTCGGGTGTGCCGTTTATTCCAGGAATGGTGGTGTTGGAAATTCGGTCAATACGCCCAGCGCCCAAGGCGTAATCCACGGCAACCGAGCCGACCAACAACACAACCGCTAAAACCATAACAAACAGCAACCCCAATAAAACACGCCTGACGATTTTCATGTTCAACTCCTATAAATAGGGTAACGGCAAAAAGTTGTCATAAGAGCTTCCTGGTGAAACAGGCAGCAATTTAGAGCGAAGAAAATCGTTGGGAAATGCGTGCATGTTTTTGGCATCAAGCCAGCTCGTTGGCGAATCCGTGATTAACATCGCGGTGATGGCGCTCATCTTCACGGACGGCGATGATCACCTCTCGCAAGCGCGCATCCGGGGCCAGTTTCCAATAGTCAATCGCAATTTTGGGCGCAGGGACATTGGGGATTGCTCCACTGTCGACATCATGGAGGTACTCTGTGTAGCTATGAACGGCTTCCTCTTCAAAGTAGCCAACGACGCGGTGGGCAGTTCCTGGCGATAAAAGATAGAGCAGGAAAAAGCCGTTGAAGAAAACGCCCTGGGCCAGCAGGATGATCAGACGCTCCAGCCGTGTCGGGTGGGCGATGTTAATGAAGGTCATCAAGTGCATCCGCTCGTTTTCGGCTTCATCCAACAAGGTGTGAATCCAGCCATTATCGTTTTCCATGCGACGCAAGGCGCGCAGATGCTGCAGAGCGCCTCCAACCATGCCCGGAACCGCGGCTACCGTTTCCAGCACAACCGCGCGGTGACCGTAACGGCGGGCAAAAAAAGTATCAGCGAAGAAGCGCGCAGATTTGGTGAAAGACAGCGCCAATCGATCGGAAAAACCATTAGGGAGGTGATGTTGTTTCAACGGCATTTCAGTAGACATTGGGATGCTCCTTTGAGCTTAACTTGCTTAATTATATTTAATGGCTATTTGTTCAAAGATGATATGGGGAATAACATACCCATCTGGAAATATATTTATGCTTTTTCCACTTGCTTCAGACCGGTCAGGCCATCTTTCAGTATGTGCGCTGAACGTTCCAGGGCAGACTGTTCCTCGGGGTATAGTTCCGTCTCCACAATCCGTTTGACTCCGCCCTGCCCAACGACACAGGGAATACTCAGGCATACGTCATTCAGGCCATATTCGCCTTCAAGATAAGTGGAAACCGTCAACACGCTGTTCTGGTCCTGTAAAATTGTTCCAACGATACGCGCCAGTGACATGCCGATCCCAAAGTAAGTGGAACCTTTGTAATTGATGATGTGATAAGCTGAATCCTTTACCTCGCGGACAATGCGGTCGCGTTCGCCGTGCCAGTCGCGGCAGTTGCCGCACTGCGGACAATAATTGTCTATCGGCACACCCGCCACATGCGTCATTGACCAGGCCGCCACTTCGCTGTCGCCGTGCTCTCCCAAAATATAGGCGTGGACATTGCCCACGTCCACTTTGCAATGCTGGCTGATGAGATAACGGAAGCGGGCACTGTCGAGCACTGTTCCCGAGCCGATGATACGGTTCTTGGTCCAGCCGGAGCGTTTTAGGGCCACATGGGTCAGAATATCCACTGGATTGCTGGCTACCAATAAAACCGCCTGGGATTTTTGAGCCACGATCTGATCAACAATACCTTCGATGATTGCGGCGTTTTTCTGCAACAAGTTCAAGCGCGATTCGCCCACAGCCTGCTTTGCTCCAGCTGTAATGACGATCACCTGCGCGTCAGCATAATCGCGGTTATCGCCTGCGCGGATCTGCACAGACGGGTAAAAAGGCAGTCCGTGCGCCAGATCGAGCGCCTGTCCTTCGGCAAAATCGGGGTTGGCATCGATCAAACAAATTTGATCAGCCAGTCCTTTCTGCGCCAGGGCATATGCAAAGGTCGAGCCAACTGCACCCGCTCCAACGATCACAACTTTTCGAGACTTCCAGAGAGTATCCATATTTTTTCTTTCTAAACAAGATCAATGTGGACATTATATATCTATATTGTGATATTTATTACAATTATTATCTAATTCTTATTTTGATAGGACTTACGCAAAATGAGCGCAAAACCACCAAATATGGTGCTTGACAAGGTCGATAAACGGCATATATGGGTAGTTTTGCGTAAGTCCTATATTGCCAGATGAATCAGGTACGCGCTCGAACACCCTCTCAAAATCCAGTGATCCGTTTACTGTTGGTTGGCTTGGCGGCTGCTGTCTTAAAATATCGTGTCAAGCCAATTTCCAATTACTGGTTGACCTTGCGCCGCTTAGCGCATAGGATGACTCTTGCTATTCAAAATTTGTTTGGCTTGGCTGATGTCCTACTACCCCATGCTTATTGGCCGCTTTCGTGATCTACTGATTATTGGCTGTCAAGGATGACTTGGAAATATGATGGAACTCGTATTCTGAACGATAGCTTGAAAATCCTGACGCGAAAACAATCCACCACCAAACGTAAGCGCATTCGCTGCGCCTGCCGCCACCGCCTGACGCAGGGCAGTTTCGGAAGGCAGTCCAGCCGTCAATGCCACAGCCAAGCCGCCCAGAAACGCATCCCCGCTGCCTATGCTGCTGACAGGCTGAATCTTCGGCGATGATGCCTTCCAGCTTCCCGCCGCAGATATCCAGATCGCGCCATCTTTTCCCAGCGTAATTACGACTTGCTCTAGCCCAGCTTTGCGCAATTCGCCAGCCGCATCCATCGCCTGTTCCGCGTTGGAAATCTCCACACCAAGCGCATCACCCAATTCGGCGGCATTCACCTTGACATTGAGGCCTGGCACGCCCAGCGCAATTTTCAACGCCTGTTTACTGGTATCCACCCAAACGGACTTACCGCGCGCGGTCAGCCTCTTCAACAAAGACTCGAACAGACTCAAAGGGAATCCTGGCGGCAGGCTTCCACTGATACAAATCAGTTCCGCCAGAGTCGAAAACTGTTCCACATCTGCAAGGAATGCGCTGCATTCCTCCAGGCTCACCTCTGTCCCAGGCTCGTTTATAAGCGTTGCATCGTGATCGGATTGCGTCACGATCACGCAGGTGCGGGTCTCGCCTTTCATCCTTGTCCAATGCGCAGACAGGCCTTCCTGTGCCACCAAATCTGCCAGCAAAGCTCCAGCATGCCCGCCGATCAACCCCAGGCAAAAAGGATCTCCGCCCAATGTGTGCACGGCGCGCGCCACGTTGATCCCCTTGCCGCCCGCCGCAGACAATACACGCGTGGCGCGATGTACCTCGCCCACGCGTAATTCTTCCACATGCAGGGTTCTGTCAATGGCAGGATTGGGAATCACACAAAGGATCATAAGTACGTCATCGCTTCTGCCAGCGTGGGCTGCGCGGCGGTCCCCCCTGCTTTGCGCGTCGAGAGCGCGCCGCATACTGTGCCCAGCCCCAACGACTTCTCCAATGTCCAGTCTTGCAAATATCCATAGATGAAACCCGCATCGAAGCTATCGCCTGCCCCCACTGTGTCCACAACCTTCACGGGGATCGAGTCGACTCGCACGCTATGAGCTGACCTGACTCCCAGCGCCCCATCCGCCCCAAGCTTGAGCGCCGCCACCTCCACCCTGGACCCTAGCCTGGCGGCCGCTTCGTGGACATCATACATGCCTGTGAGCGACATAGCTTCACGCTCGTTAGGGAGGAAGACATTCGTGACAGAGAGCAGTTCATCGAATCCAATCCATTGCTCAGAAGGATCATAATTGGTATCGAGTGAAGTAGTCAGCCCCAGGGAATGGGCACGCTCGAAGAGATGAGGCAGACCTGCTTGTAATTTCGTTTGCAGAAAATAGGACGCGACGTGCAGGTGATGCGCCTGGCTCAACAAACTGTCAGCGACATCTTCGGCCTGGAGATCGGCGACCAGCCCGAGGTGAGTCAGAATCGCGCGGTCCACGCCGCGGTTGAGGATCACGCTCAAGCCCGTCGCTCCACCTTCGACAACGATCACGTTCCCGATATCCACTTGATGTGCCTGCATTTGTTCGAGCATGAAACGGCCGAAAATATCGTCGCCGCATTTGCCGATGAACGCGACCTTGAGCCCAAGCCGCGCCGCGCCGCATGCAAAGATGACCGACGACGAGCCGATGGTCAGCGCCGCCGAATCAACCAGCTTCTCGACCTGACCAAAAGCGGGCGCGACATCACCCGCGAGAATCAGGTCAGGGTTGATCTCGCCTGCAACGAGAAGGTCGAAAGGTGTGGGGGTCATGAGTCCAGGGGTCAAAGGTTGAAGGTCAAAGGTCAGTAAGTCTTATACCAGTCAAAGGGCGCGTCGGCGGTGTAGAAATCGCTGACGGGTTTGGCGAGCGCGGTGCACAACGCGTTGAGGCGGATCAGGCGTTCCTTCGCGGTGGTGCGCAAGAAATCAACGCGCGCCTCGGCGGGCATGCTGACGGCTTCCTGCCAGACAGCGCGTCCCACGGCGATGCCGCTCGCGCCTGCCTGACAGGCCGCGATGATCTGGCGCTGATAGGTCTCGAACGAGACAGCGGCGGAAAGCAATATCCACGGCGTGACCGAAGCAGCGCTGACTTCGGCACAGGTGGCGAAGAGCTGAGCAGGGTCGGTGTCGGCCGTATCGAGCGGAAGTTCAGCCTTGAGCAGATCCACGCCTGGGATGGGTGTCAGGCGGCGCGCAGTTTCAACAACAACGTAACGTTTCTCCCCGCTGGTGAGCTTGGCATCGGTCAGCGAATAGGACAGCGGTTCAAGCATCAGGCCAAGGTCGTGTTGGATACACTCGGCAGCGATATCCTTTGTGAAGGCTTCGGCCTCGGCAGCGGTGGGAGAGTCAGGATGATAGTAGACCAGCAGCTTGATCATACTGGCGCCCATGCGCTTGGCCTTCTCCACAGTCCAGCCAGGGATGATCTGCGCGCGGCGCGCATTTGCATCGCCTGTATAGCCCGTGGACTCGACCGCCACGACGAAGGCGGTCCTGCCAGGGAGGACGCCCGCCGCAATCGCTTGCGCGGCAGAGACCTCGGGGTCGAATAGCACAGCGGTGGACTCAGCCGCAAGCGCAGCAGTGACGTCCACTTTAAAGCGGCTCAGTTCGGCATCGTCCACGAAGGCAGGATTGGCCTTGCGCAGGTTCTGACGATGGTCGAGCGCGAGGCAGGTAAACGTTCCGCGCGGAGAGGTGCATTGTTGCAATCCGCGCAGTTTTCCGATGGTGATAGGTTTCATGTATCAGGTTCCAGAGAGAGAAGTCAAAGGTCAAAAGTCGAAGGTCCTGACTTTCGACCTTTGACTTTTGACTCTATCAGGGGCAGGTTTGCAGCCACGCATCCAGATCACGATTCTTGAGAATGGTGCTGAAGCGCAGTTGTTTGGACTGCTCGCAGAATGCGGCAAAGTCGCCAGGCAGGTCGGTGTATTCGGCGGCGAAGACTGGTTTGTCCGCCTGAATGTAAGGCAACATGGACTCGGCATCGCCGTAATAGAAGTAATCTTCGGTGATGGCAAAATCATAAACGTTGACGAGGTCAACCACCTGGTCGGATGCATTCTTCTGACCGATGGCGAGTCCACGCTTGTGAGCCTCGTCGGCCAGCCAGAGTGCGTACTTTAATTGGTCTTCGTAGGTCAACGGGAAACCTGTATCGTTGGTGTGGATCTCCATATTATCGGGCTCCACAGCGTCGAAGCCTTTGGCCTTGCACAGGTCGAGCCGCGCCAGCATGATGGGCGCCAGCAGGTCGATGCGGCGGATGTCGAGCCACTTCTCTCCAGGCCAGCCGTCGTAATCCTTGCCAAGCACTTCGGCAGGGAACTGGTCTTTGTCGGGGCGCCAATCTTCGTAGGAGCCAACGCTCAAGTAGCAGATGACCTTGCGGCCCTGGGCGTGCAGTTCGTCGATGATGGCCTGGTCCACGTACAGGTCAATGTCGTAGACGTCGGCCTGAACGGAAGTGTCGATGTCGAGGTCACCGATCTGCCATTGCCAGGTGAGTCCCAGGCTGGGACGCCACCAGGCCGTTGCAGGTTGCAGGTTGGAAGGTTGTAAGGTTGAAGGCATAAGAGTTGAGTCTTTCGTCGAAACGGGATCAGGTAGCGGGGTCGATGAAGTGGTGGTGCATCCTGAAAGAAGAAAGAGGATGAACAGGGTCAAAAGTCGAACGTCAAAAGTCGAGTTGCGCATGGTGCCTTCGACTTTAGACCTTAGACTTTGTGCGTTTTGAACTGCGGCAGATAATCCTTTTGCTGGGCGAACATTTCGTTGGTCATCTGCCTGATCTCGGCCAACGACAGCACGGCGGAGGTCAGCGGATCGTGGCAGATGGCGCGGTAGATGGCAACGGGGTCGCCCGTCAGCGAGCCCTGGATGGCCAGTTCCTCGATGCCGCTGGAAAGCTGCGTGAGCAGAGCGCACTCAGCGGGCAGCGCGCCAACGTGGATGGGATGAAAGCCAGCGCGGTCGACGACGACGGGCACTTCGACGCAGGTATCCTCGGGCAGATTGGTGATGAGATGCGTATTGCGCACGTTGCCATTGAACTTGAACATCTCACCGCCGAGGAGCGCATTGATGATGTGGGCCGCGTATTCGTGCTCGCGCTGCAAGTCCTGCTCGGTCAGCGGCTGCGCCAGGCGCTCCTTGACCTGATCCTTCCAGGTGGCTTCGTTGTGTTGATATTCCTTGAGGATGTAGGCGTATTCGCCTGGGTTCCAGCCAGTGCCGTGCGTGCAGTATTTTTCGATCAGGTCGGGGCGCTTGCGGAACCACGGGTTGTACTCGGAGTTGTGGCCGCTGCTCTCGGTGACGTATTTGCCAATGGCCAGATACATCTCGTTGCGCACAGGTTCCGCGTTGTAGATCTCGGCCCGCTCGGTGATGGCCTTATGAAGCAGCAGATAGGCGTCCTCGCCGTTCCACTTGTATTCGAGATACCAGGCCTGATGGTTGATGCCCGCGCACAGGTAATCGATGTCTTCGTATTTTGCGCCGATCCATTCGGCCAGCATCATGGCCGTGCCCTGCACGGAATGACACAGGCCCGTGGTGGTGATGAAGGACTGCTTCTGAATGGCCGAGACCAGCATGGCCATCGGGTTGGTGTAGTTGAGCAGCACGGCGTTCGGACAATATTTTTCCATGTCGCGCACGATGTCCATCATGGGGTTGATGGTGCGCAGGAAGCGGAAGATGCCGCTCGGCCCGCGTGTGTCGCCGACGTTGATGTCCACACCGTATTTTTTGGGGATCTCGATATCGTGACGCCAGACCTCGGTGGAACCTGCCAGGATGGTGGTCAGGACCACATCCGCGCCTTTGAGTGCCTCCGCGCAATCGAGCGTCGCCTCGATCCTGGCGGGGCGCCTGCCCGCCTTGATCAATTTCTCCACTCCGCGCTTGGCCCATTCGAGGCGCTCGGGGTGGATGTCCATCAACGAGATGGTGGCATCTTCCAGCAGCGGGAAGGTCAGGATGTCGCGCACCAGTTCGCCCGTGAATCCCAGGCTGCCTGCGCCGATGAAGGTGATTTTGGTCATAACATTTTCCTATCTCCCTCTCCCCGCGGGAGAGGGTTGGGGTGAGGGTTATCTCTTCACGCCGCTCAGCGCAATGCCTTCGATAAATTGCTTCTGGGCGATGAAGAAGATGATCAGCAGCGGCAGGATGGACAGGAACGCACCCGCCATCAACACGGTGAACTTGCCGCCGAGCTGTAATTGCTGTTGGAAGAAAGCCAGGCCAACCGTCAGAGTGGTTTGCTGCATGTCGGTGGGCAGGTACACGAGCGGATGCAGCAGGTCGTTCCAGGCATCCTTGAAGACAAAGATCGCCAGCGCCGCCACGGCAGGCTTCGAGAGCGGCAGGTAGATGCGCCAGAAAATGTCGAAGAGCGAAGCGCCGTCCATGCGGGCGGCATCCACCAGGTCACGCGGGATGGTCAGGAAATATTGTCGCAGCAGGAAGGTGCCGAAGGCTCCGCCCCAGAACGCGGGCAGGATCAACGGCCACTGCGTGCCGATCAGATGCATGTACTTGAAAATGATGAAGTTCGGGATGAGCGAGACCTGTGGGGGAATCATCAGGGTGGCCAGCAGCAGGGCGAACAGGAAATTGCGTCCCTTGAACTTGACCACGGCGAAGACAAAGGCCGCCATGGCGCAGGTCAGAATTTGGCCGATGACGGTCAGGGTCGAGATCTTAAAGCTGTTGAAAACCAGCGCAAGGAAGGCATTATTGGGCAGCACCCGAAACAGGTCGACGTAGTTCTGGAACACGAACGGGTTGGGAATAAGGCTGCGCGAATACTGCTGGGCGGGTTCGCGGAAGGAGACCGAGATCATCCACAGGAACGGGACGAGCATGGTCAGCGCGCCGATGACAAGCACGAGATAAGCCAGGGTATCGAGGATGGTCTTTTGCAGTGACTTGGTCATGGCAGCACCTTATTCGTAGACCACGTAGCGGCGTTCCCACCAGAACATGACGCCCATAAAGAGAGCCACCAGCACGGCCAGTTGAATGGCCTGCGCGCTGGCATCGCCCATGCGGAAGAAGTGGAAGGCATTGCGGTAGATCGAAAAGACCGCCACAGGCACGGAACTATCGCCGCCGCTGCGACGGGTGAGCATGTAAATGTAGTCATAGGCCTGAAAGGCGTTGATGGCGGCGATCAGCGTCTGGAAGAAAATGCTGGGCGTCACCAGCGGAATCGTCACGCGCAGGAATTGCTGGAAGCCGCTCGCGCCGTCGAGTTCGGCCGCCTTGTAATAATCGCGCGGGATGGCGGTCAGCCCCGCCAGGAAGATGATCATGCCTTCGCCGATCGCACCCCACACGTTGACGATCACCACCGACAGCATGGCATTGTTCGTACACAGCCAGCAGATGGGCGACATGCCGACCGACTCAAGCATGAAGTTCAGGATGCCCGTGTCCCTGCCGTAGATCATGTTCCAGACCAGAGCCGTGGCTACCGCTGAGGTGACCGTTGGCAGGAAGTAGATCGTGCGGAAGATGCCCACGCCGCGGATCTTGCGGTTGAGCAGGACCGCCAGCAGCAGAGAGATAATGACCACGCCTGGAACGTACATGGCCGAGAACTTCAACGTGTTCGAAAACGCCTCCATATAGGATTCGTTTTTGAACAGTGCATCGTAATTGGAGATGCCTGCCCAAGTGGGTGAACCGATCAGGTCCCAATCGAAGAAGCTCAGCGTCAGCGTGGCAAGCAGGGAGCCGATGGTGCCAAACAACAGACCGATGATGGTCGGCACCAGCATCAACCATAACCAGAGTTTTTCGCGTCCGAGCGGTTTGAGACCGTATTCCATGCATGGCTCCAAGTTTTCTCCCTCCCCCTCTGTGGAGGAGGGAGAAAAAATTATCAACATTCTATCTATGACACTTTTGGAACTACAGGTGGTCGAGTAGCCCGACGCGCTAGCGGAGGGCGTACCGAGACCACGCTTGCCTCGAATTTGAAGTATTTCTGTTTATCGGTGGTCCCGATACGGCGGACGAGCACCGCCTACTCGACCAACAGAGTATTTTTACAACACTCTGTCAGATGGATATCAACTATTTATTGTTCGCCAGGATCTCATCCGCCGACGGGACCACTGCATCCAGCGCGGTGTTCAGGTCGGCCTCACCGTCCCAAACGGGAATCAGCCCGTCGCCGACGACGCCCGCCCATTCCTCATAGCCCTTGAAGACAGGCTTCATGTGCGCGAAGGCCAGCGAGTCAAGGAAGACCTGCTGGTCGAGGTCGCCAGGCTGCTTGAGGTAGGCATCGCTCTCCGCCACAGACTTCAACACGGGGATGGCAAAGCCCAACTCGGCCAGGCGCTTCTGCCCCGCTTCGCTCAACGCAAACTTGATGAAGGCAAAAGCCGCGTCGTGATTCTTCGAATCCTTGGAGATGACGAAGCCCGCGCTGTTCACGCTGGTGGCTGCGCCTTTCGGACCCTTAGGCATGGGCGCCACACCAAAGTTGATGTTCGACGCCACGTAGCCAGGCACCGCCCAGTGACCGATGGTGGTCATGGCCGCCTGTCCCGACTGGAACAGGTCGCCGCCGTATTCGCCCGCCGTGGCAGGCGTGGGCATGATGCCTTCCTTGTACAACGTGTCGATGTAAGTCCACGCATCGCGCGCGCCGCCTTCAGCGATCAGGGTCTTGGTGTGGTCGGGGCTGATGATCTCGCCGCCATTGGCCCAGATCAACTCGCTCCAGAACAACTCCATGTCCCAGGTGTCGGTCCACAGGCCATACTGGTCGGTCTTGCCGTCGTTGTCCTTGTCGAGGGTCAACTGCTTGGAAGCCGAGAGCAGGTCGTCGTAAGTCCAGTCGGCGGTCGGGTAGGCCATGCCAGCGGCATCGAACATGTCCTTGTTGTAGAACAAAGTGATGGTCTGGAAATCGCGCGGCAGGCCGTAATAACCATCGTCGAGCTTATAGGCCATCAGGGTTTGCGGATAGAAGCCATCCAGAAAACCAGGGTTGGCGTCGATGTAGGGCTGGAGGTTCAGCAGCGCACCGCGGCTTTGCCAGTCCAGGTACAGAGGCGCATCCATCGCGAACACGTCAGGCGGAGTCCCACCAGCGAACAGCGTGTTGAGCTTCGTCCAGTACGAATCCCAGTCGGAGACTTCCACATTGACCTTGATGTTCGGATTGGCGGCCTGGAAGTCATCCACCACTGCCTGCCAGACGGTCTGCTCCTCGGGCGCGCCCCACATCATAAACGTGATCTCCACAGGCCCGCTTGAGGTGGGCTTGCTGCTCCCACAAGCGCTGAGCAGCAGCGCGGCGATCAGAACCAAAATCAGGATGGTGGCGATTCGGTTTTTCATGCTTCTCTCCTTTTCCTAGAAAGTTAACTTCACGACCGTCGTCAGGTTGGAGGGACGGTCGGGATTCAAACCTTTGGCCAGCGAACGATAATAGGACATCAACTGCAGCACAGGCAGATACAGGACGCCGCGCACACTTTCAGCAACGCCCGACTCGAAGACGACGTCCGCATCCTCCTCCCCCAGGCTTATCACCGTGCCCCCGAGCGCCTTCATCTCGGTCAGCACCTTCGCCTCATGGACGCGGTTCGCATCAGACAGAAGCCCCAGCACGACCGTGTTTTGATTGACCATGCTCATCGGTCCGTGGCGGAATTCCAGCACGTGGAATGGCTCGCTGTGCGTCAGGGTCATTTCTTTCATCTTAAGATTGACTTCACATGCCAGCCCGTAGCGCAGCCCCGAACCGAGGAAATAAAAGCGGTCAAAGTCCAGATTCTCGCCGAGTTCCTTCGCAAAGGATTCATATTTACTCACCAGGCGCTCGCCCGCGGCGGGCAGTCCGCACATGGATTCGAGAAAGTCATCGCGCCCCGCCATGCGCGCGCAAAAGGCAGAGGCTGCCACGAACATCGAAGCGAACGAGCGCGTCTGTGCCACCGACTCTTCCTGACCTTTATCGATCAGGATATTTACGTCTGCCGAGCGCGAAAGAACCTCATCGTAGTTGCTGATGACCATCACGTCGCCGCGCCGCTCATCCTTGAATTTCTGCGTGGCCCTCAGCGTCTCGGTCGTCGTGCCTGAGCGGCTGACCGCCACCAGCAGGGTCTTCGCGTTCGTTAACACAGTGAACGTATTCAGCAGCAACTCGCTGCCAGGCACGGCCCGTGCGGGACGACCCGTCAACTCCTGGTACAGCGCCGCCGCAGCCAGCGACAGATAATAGGTCGAGCCGCAGCCCGTAAAAATGACTTGTTCATAATCCCCAGCCGATGGCAGGGACGCGGCGCTGGTCACTTTCAGAGCCTGCGCCCAGGCTTCGGTCTGCGATTTGATTTCCTGATAGGTATAAAAGTTATCCATGATGTCCTGAATGTTCTCTCAACGTTCGGGCTATCCGCCAAGCACCAGTGAGAAGCGTCTTTCGTAATCGGCGAGTTTGGCTTCCACGATCTCGGCGGGTTCCTGCTTTTGAAAATCCATCACACTGCGCCCAATATCGAACAGCATATCCACCAGCATGGACTCGATGCGCCGCCACAAGCGTGTGGGCGGATGCGGCCGCGCCACTTGCAGGATGCGCTCCAGCACAGGCCGCATCTCATCGGGGCGGAACTCCAGGTCGGGATAGGCATCCAGGCGCGCGGGCAGGATGGTGGTCTCGCGATGCAAGCGGATCTGATTCTCCGCCGAGGCCAGCGACTTGATCAACGCCAGGGCGGCCCGCTCCTTTTCGGGGTCGGTGCGGACGCTCCTCCACGCCACGAGGTGGTCACCGCCGATCCACGGCACGCCAGGCACACAGGCCACGCCAATCTGGTCGCGCAGTTCCTCGGTCAGGACGTTGTTTGCCAGCGCATCGCTGTATGATTCCACACCCGCGATCATCACCGCTGTGTTGCCCTTGCAGAAGAATTCATCCAGGCAGGCTTCATAACTCAACCCGCGCAATTGTTTGGGCAGGAAACGATACAGGCTGAAGAACTCCACCAATCCCTGGCGGGCATGCGGCGAATTGAAGATCACCTGCCTGCCATCCGCGGAAATGAAGTCGCCGCCGTAGGCGCGCACCCACGAGGATGCAATATGCGGCAGGTCGAAGTAATGCAAAGCGGTGGGGACGGTCCAGGGTGTGATGCCTGCACCTTGCAAAGCCTGGAAGGTCTCGAGCATGGACTCGGGTGTGGCAAAGGCCGTGGTTTCATCCACACCTGCTTTCTGCAGCAGGTCACGCCGATAGAAGATGACGAAAGTGTACACCGACCAGGGAATGGCCCACACCTTGCCCACGCCCTCCACGCGCACCGTCTGCCATACGGCAGGGGCGAAGACCAGCGGTCCGCCCAACTCGCGGACTTCGGCTTCGCTGAACCAGCGCAGGCTGTCGAGCGCGGCCAGGGTCGGCGCCCAGGTGGAACCCACCTGCGAGACGTCGCCGCCCTTGCCTTCCATGGCGGTCATCAGCAACGCCTGCCAGGCCCTGTCCCAAGGAAGGCGCATGATGTTGACCTTCAGATCGTTGGCGGCCTGAAATTCCTTTACCAGGCGGCCAATCTCTTCAATATCCCCTGCACTATCACCGATGGCAGAAAAGTTCAGTTCATTCATTTCATCTCCAATCCCAAAACGCGCATTGCGTTCTCACGATACACCTTGCGCAAGACTTCATCGGGCAGGTGCAGCCCATACGCGTACCAGCGTCCCTGGCGCGGCAGATCGCCTCGGTTGTAATTGAAATACTCGTCGTCCGTTTCAAGCAGGCGATAGCTCAGGCTATAGGCTTCCAGATCGGGACTCATATCCGAGCCGTATAGAATTCGATCTTGATATTGAAGGAAGAATTTTCTCGCTGTGTACGGCTGACGTCCCAATTCCCCCAGCCGCGCAGAAATGTCAATGTAGTAATTCGGGCAGGCATCCAGCATCCTGCCAACCCATCCCAGGTTTTCAGCGTAGCACCCCACGTGCGCACCGATAAAGGTCGTGTGCGGATGACGCTTCACGAGGTTGAACCAGCCACTCATGATCTCCATGAACGGGGGGAACGGCGGGCTGGTAAAAGCCCAATCGGGATGCGCGCCGATCTCCTCCCAACGTTCGTTGGTCTCGTCGATTGGGTCGAAGAAGGCCACAGGGTCGGCCACGTGGACCAGGACAGGCAACCCGAGGTCACCCGCCGCTTCCCATAACGGAATCAGGCGCGGGTCGTCGACCTGGACCAGATTCCCGTGGTGATCGCGGACGTGCAGGCCGAACGGCTTCCAGATCTTCAAGCCCTGCGCACCCATCCCCTTCTGGACATTGAGCCTGGCCGCTGCCCATGCGGGGAATCCATCGCCCAGGCTTTCCCACTTCGACCAATCCACCCCGCCGAAGATTTGGAAACGCTCAGGCGCGCCTTCCTTGAAATGCTTCAGATGTGCGGCAAGGATATCCTCGCCCCAGCCGCCGTCAAGGTCGACGTAATGGGTCACGCCCGCCTCGTCGAGCAGGTCGAGCAATTCGCTCAATGGTTTCTGATCCCACCCGCCACCAAACTCTTCGCCCAGATGGTCGTGCGCATCGATGACGGGAAAGCGCGGCTTGTTCACCAGGGTTGTTTTGGTCACCAGTTGCGACCTGGGGCGAAAATTTTCCAGAAGCATGGCTGTTCCTTATTCTGCGATCAGCACTTGGATATCAAGTTTCTTCAAAGCCTGCAGAAATTTCTTGTCCGCGCCCACGTCCGTCACAAAGGTGTGCATGCTGCTCAGCGGGGCCAGCAAAGCCGTGGACACGCGGTTGATCTTGGTGTGGTCCGCCGCCACGATGACCTCGCTTCCGATCTTCAAAATGGCGCGGTCGGTCAACGTCTCGGGCAGGTAATCGTTGGTCAGGCCATATTCCAGGCTCAACCCACGCGTACCAATTACAACTTTGCCTACGCGCAACTCAGACAGCGCCTGCTCGGTTATGTGACCTATAAAGGAGAGTTCGCTCTCGCGCAGTTGTCCCCCCAATGAGACGACCGTGATGTTCTTGAGGCCAGCCAGCGCATTCAACACAGACAGCGAGTTGGTGACCACGGTCAGATTGCGGCGCTCGCGCAAATGACGGGCCGCCTCCAGCACTGTGGTCCCCGAACCGAGGAAAACCGTCTCGCCGTCGTGGATCAGGTCCGCGGCGGCGCGCCCGATGGCGGCCTTTTCCACAGCCTGTTCACTTTCGCGCTGCAGGATGGGTTGCTCGGGCGGCGCCTGCTCGATGGCGATCACGCCGCCATGCACACGATGGACCTTGCCCTGCGAGGTGAGGGACTCGAGATCGCGTCTGGCGGTGGCCTCACTGATCGCGAACTGCTCCACGATCTCGGCCACGCTCAAACTTCCCTGCCTGGAAAGCAGGGAAAGGATCTGTTTTTGTCGTTCAGGGGTGGGGATAAAATCACTCATTTTCAATCAAAATCCGTCACAATCAATCATAGCATTTTTTGGGGAAATTTCAAGAGGGAAATTAAATTAAAAAGAAAAGATGTCCGAAAGGAAATCTTCCAAAAATCCCTTCCTATTACCCCATCATAATCTTCGGACGATATTGCAGCGCCTCTGCCAGGTGTACGGACTGGATTTCTTCGCTCCCAGTCAAATCGGCGATGATGCGGGATAGATTGAGGATGCGATGATAGGCGCGCGCCGAGAGGTTAAGCTGGCTCATGGCCGAGCGCATCAGGCGCTGGCCTTCCTCTTGGTCCAGTATCTTGAAGATGCATCGCAAGATAGTGCAAAATTGAAGTTTTCCCAATTCTACGTTGTCCATGAAGCGTAATGGCATTCTCGGTAGGGCGCCGAAGAAGGTTCTCTACTGCAAGCAATACATCACTACGCCCAACGAAGCAGGAAGTTTTTCCAACTGGATCACCAGCGATGTATGGGTTGGTAGTAATGGCCACGACTTTTAATCCTGTTTGCTTGCTCGGTTATTATTTGCGTCTGCTTTTGCAAGCGAAACATCCGTTGTCCCAAATTTGAAATCGGGACCAATGCGAAGCGTTACTGAATCATCGATTGCGATGGTTTGCTCACGAGGAAACGCATCAAAGCCCATCGCCCTTTTATCTCCCTGCTTGCCCAGCGTCAGGCAAAATTCCGCCGAAGACACTCTCGTCTTCCCGCCGGGATCAAGCGTGAATGCCAGTTGTACAAGATAAAAACGATTGCCGCCGACTGGCGCTTTCCAATTGCCGCCCAACATTTCCCCGTCCGCCCATTGAAAGGGCTCACCGATACTCGCAAGGACATTTTCAACGCCGCGAAAACCAAGCGCTGGCTGTTCGAGCGTCCCTTCCCATAATGCCCTGGTCTCACGAAACTGAAGTTCCATACCGTCCTACCTCTCCTATTAAATTCCGACCCTCACATTATAGACTTTTTTCTCGAAACTTCCAAAATTGGATGGCATTTTCATCAGGTATCATTTTCACCCACAGGCAAATCCATCCAATCCGTGTGCCATCGAGGTGGAACCAGCGCCTTTGAAAAGTCCCCGTGGGAAAGGTCGCCTTGGGAAGCAGGAATTGATTGCAGTGGGTATAATCGTCCAGTCATGCTCAACAAACTCTTTCGTCAATCCGACGTCCCGCCCGAATATCGGGCCAACTTCATTCATCTATATCTGGACATTGGCTGGTTCGGCCTGCTCAGCGGGTCGGCCATCAACTTCCTGAACGTCTACGCCGCCCGCCTCGGGGCAAGCGCCTCCCAGATCGGCCTGCTGGGGGCGGTCTCGGCCATGGTTAGCCTGTTCCTCGCCATCCCGGCCGGCCGCTGGCTCGAAAAGCGCTCGGTTGGCAGGGCCGTCTTCTGGACCTCGGTCCTGTACCGCATCGGCTTCGCCTTGTGGATTCCCCTGCCGTGGCTCTTCGGCAGCCAGGGACAGATCTGGGCGCTGATCGGCATCTCGCTCCTGATGGGCATCCCGCTCACCGCGCTGTCGGTCGGCTTCAACGCGTTGTTCGCCACCGCCGTGCCCGCCGAATTCCGCGCCCACGTGGCGGGCATGCGCAACGTGCTGCTCTCGATCATGTTCATGCTCTCCTCGATTCTGAGCGGAACCCTGCTCGAACACCTGCCCTTCCCCACGGGATACCAGGTCGTCTTTGCGATTGGATTCGTCGGCGCGGTGATGAGCAGTTTCCACCTCTACTTCATCCGCCCCCTGAAAACGGACCAGCCCCCATCCGCCCCCGCGCCTGATCTCGTTAAAGATGCCGCCTCCCCCCGCCGCGACTGGCGCGCCAGCCTGCGCCTCGACATCTGGAAGACGGACTATCGGCGCCACCTGCTCGTTCTGCTGGGATTCCACATCGCGCAATACATTGCCCTTCCATTATTCTCACTCTACATGGTCAACAACTTGCGGCTGACCGATGACCACATCGGCATCGGCACCGCCCTGTTCTACCTGACTGTCCTGCTCGGTTCGACTCAATTGCGGCGCATCGTCCAACACCTGGGACATAAGCGCGTGACAGGATACGGCGTGATGGGCCTGGCGCTCTATCCCATCCTGATGGCGCTCTCGACGCAGGTCTGGCAGTTTTACGGATTCTCCATCCTGGGCGGATTTGTATGGGCGTTGGTCGGCGGCGCGTATGCCAATTACCTGCTCGAACATATCCCCGCCCACGACCGCCCCGCGCACCTGGCCTGGTATAACGTGGTACTCAACGCGGCGGTGCTGTTCGGCTCGCTGGCAGGCCCCGCCGTCGCAGACGGGATCGGGATCGCCACAGCGTTGATCGTCTTCGGCGTGCTGCGCTTCCTGGCGGGCGCGGCCATTTTGAAGTGGGGCTAGTATCTCCACAAGTTAAAGATGTAGGGCAAATTGCCAATTTGCCAGGCGCAATTTAGCAAATTGCGCTACAACTTCATCTGGCAGCGGTACTAGGTTCCAACATGTCATTCTGAGGCGCAAAGCGCCGAAGAATCTCTTTCGTTTACGAAACAGGGGATCCTTCGCTCCCGTTGCGCAGGTCGCTCAGAATGACATATCCTATTGTGTTAAAATGAACTTCCTATGACAGAAGACGTTAAGGTGGTCGCCACCAATCGCAAGGCAAGTTTCGAATATTTCCTGCTCGAAAGGTTCGAGGCGGGCCTGTCGTTGCAGGGCAGTGAGATCAAGTCCATCCGCGCGGGGCAGGTCAGCATCGTGGAAGCCTACGTGGACATCGAAGGCGGGGAGGAAGCCTGGCTGATCGAGTCGCACATCGCGCCGTACGCGCAGGCCAACCGTTTCAACCATGAACCCAAGCGCAAGCGCCGTCTGTTGCTGCACAAGAAGCAAATCCGCGAAATGTGGAATCAAGTCCGCCAGAAGGGCATGACGGTGGTGCCCATCCGCATCTACCTCAAGGACGGACGCGCCAAGATCGAGATCGCCCTGGCCAAGGGCAAGAAGAATTATGACAAGCGCGAGGCTATCGCCAAACGCGACCAGGCGCGCGAGGCAGATCGAGAATCACGCGCACGGTAGGCAAAGAGGAGCGAGCACATGAACCCATCAACCATCGGCGGCATCAACAAACTCCCCGAGGATGAAAAACGGGCCATCTACGCCCGCTACATCCCAAAATCCCTGCTGGAGCGCTTCAACCTGCCCGAAGCGGATTCCCAGCGATTGCAATCCTTCATGCAGTTCAGGTTCGCGCCAGGCTCCAGCGACGTGGAGATGAGCCTGTACCACGAACAGAATTTCCCCGACCCGATCCTGTACGCGCATCTGACCGACACCATCAACGGCCAGATCCACATCCTGCTCTACATTCTGAACAATCCCGCTTCCCAGCGCTTCGACGTGGACAAGCTTCCCGACGGCACGCCCACGCGCTTCGGCACGCTCCACCGCAACCTCGCAGCGGAGCAGGCCGCCCTCGAAGCGGGGCTGGCCCCAGGTCAGGTGCGGCGCGGGGTGCGCCTGCTGGGTGACGCCATCGAGGCCTTCGAGGGCTTCGTCACCAGCCTGGGACACGATATGTATTTTGTCGAGCCGCTGTATTATCACAACGCCGTCATCTTCGAGCGCTACGGGTTCGCCTACCAGATGGGCAAACGCCTGATGGACAGCATCCAGGCGGGCTTCCAGCCAGGCGGCGACATCTCCGCTTTGCTGGATGGCTCGACCCCATTCCGCCAGCCCGATGCGGGGAACGGAATCCGCCGCCGCTCGTGGGCCATCCACGACGGGATTTTGGGCGAGCCGTTCACGAATGTGACCATGTACAAACGTGTGGGAAAACACGCAGGCATCACGACCACCCCAGGATGCGAGTGGTAGGAATCTCACCGCAAGCCTTCACTGCAGAGTCACAGGGAGCGCAGAGACATCCTTAAAAGACTCCGCGACCTCAGCGACTCTGCGGTAAAAATTGTTTTGAATCTTAAACGCTTGCGGCGGATTTGTAATCCGCCGCTATTCATTTTGCTTCACGTCCATTGTCAAAATTTAGGAGAGAGTTAATTCACCCACCTCGGAACTTCGCAGGTTCTTTCGGAGTCTTTAAAGAGAATCTTCCCGCAGACTCCCGAAATTTGATTGGATACAATTTCACTGATGAAACGAAAAAACTTCTGGTACTTCATCCTCACCATCCTCCTGCTCATCGCGGGCGTTTCCATTTATCTCTTCCACGACCTGCCTTCAGTGGATTCCCTGCCGTCGAAGCTGAACCAACCCAGCATCCGGGTCACGGATCGCAACGGACGCCTGCTCTACGAGATCATGCCTGAGGTGGGCGGACGCAACGCCGTCCTGCCGCTGGAATCCATCCCGCAGTGTATGCAGGATGCCTCCATCGCCATCGAGGATCGCAACTTTTACGAGAACCCAGGCGTGGATGTGGAAGGGATCGCGCGCGCCTTCTGGATCAACCTGACCGGCGGTGAGACCATCGCGGGCGGCAGCACCATCACCCAGCAGGTGGCGCGCAACCTGCTCCTGCCCGAGGAACTCAGTCAGCGCACGCTACGCCGTAAACTGCGCGAGGCCGTGCTGGCCTGGCAGATGTCACGCCAGCTCTCGAAGGATGAAATTCTCGCACTCTACCTCAACCAGACCTACTACGGCAGTTTCGCCTACGGCGTGGAAGCCGCTGCGCAAATCTATTTCGATAAACCCGCCAGCGGACTGCTCCTGCACGAGTGCGCCCTGATTGCAGGGCTTCCGCAGGCGCCCAGCCTGTACAACCCGTTCATCGATCCCGCCGCCGCGCAGGAACGCCAGCGCATCGTACTCGAACTCATGCAGAAGGATGGCTTCATCACAGCCGAGGAACGCGCCCTGGCCGAGATCACGCCGCTGGCCTATAACCCCGCGCCTTTCCCGATCCACGCGCCGCATTTCGTGTGGATCGTCAAAGCCCGCATGGATAAACTCTTCGAGAGCGGAGAACTCGCGCCGACGCAAAGCCTGATCGTTCGCACCACGCTCGACCTCGATTATCAACAGCTGGCCGAGGAGACCATCACCCGCCGCCTCGCCTTGTACGCGCCGAAGGAAGGCGAGCTCGACCAGAACGTCAACAACGCCGCGCTGGTCGCGATGGATCCGCGCACGGGCGAGATCCTGGCTCTGGTCGGCAGCGCGGATTATTTCAACGAGGAGATCAACGGCTCGGTGGATATGGCCATCTCGCCGCGTCAGTCTGGTTCCGCTTTCAAGCCTTTCATCTACGCCCAGGCCCTCTCTCCCAACTCCCCCGCCCCGTGGACAGCCGCCACACCGCTGCTCGACGTGGAGACGACCTTCCCCACCCACGACGGCACGCCCTATATCCCAAAAAATTACGACAACCTCGAACACGGCCCGATTCCCGTCCGCATTGCGCTGGGATCGTCGCTCAACATTCCCGCCGTGCTGACCCTCGACCATGTCGGCGTGGACGCGACCCTGACCCTCGCCAGGAAGCTCGGCATCCAATCCCTGAGTCCCGACCCAGACGAGTATGACCTCTCGCTGGCCCTCGGCGGCGGACAGATGTCCCTGCTCGAACTGACCAGCGCCTACGCGGCCTTCGCCAATCAGGGCGCGTATCCCAGCCGCTACGCCATCCTGGATGTGAGCGACTTCGACGGCCATCTGCTCTACACCGAGCAGAAAAGTCCGCAGGTGCAGCTCTTCGATCCGCGCGTAGCCTGGCTGATCAGCGACATCCTCAGCGACGACGGGGCGCGCAAGATCGGCTTTGGGCGCAACAGCACCCTCAAGCTCGACCGCACCGCCGCCGTCAAGACAGGCACCACCACCAACTTCCACGACAATTGGACAATTGGCTACACGCCGAGTCTGGTCGTCGGCGTGTGGGTCGGCAACAGCAACTACGAAGCCATGCACAACATCACGGGCTTGACGGGCGCGGCGCCCATCTGGAACAACTTCATGCGCGCCACCCTGACGGGTCAGCCAGACCAACCCTTCGTCCGCCCCGAGGGACTCGTCCAGGCGCAGGTCTGTACGCTCTCAGGCATGTTACCCACGCCGCTCTGCCCGAATACCAGCACGGAATGGTTCATTGCGGGCACCGAGCCAACCCAGCCCGATACTCTGTATCAACAAGTTGAGGTGGATGGACTCCCCGTCATCGCGCTGGATTTGCCCGCCTCGGCCTTTCCCTGGGCGCGCAGCCAGGGCTTGCCCCTGCTCGCTGACCTGTCGACTGCTCCCGTTTCCCAAGCCTCGCCCCTGGTGATGATCTCCCCCGCCGCCGACATCACCTATCGCCTCTCTGCTGACCTCGACCCGCAGTCCCAGCAGATTCCCATCCAGGCCGAGAGCCGCCAGGCATTGACCAGCCTCTCGGTCATCGTGGACGGAAACGTCTTCATCACGCTCACCTCCGCGCCGTATCGAACCTGGTGGCCGCTGGCCGTCGGCGAACACCGCATCTGGCTGGAGGCCGTCACCGTGGATGGACAAATCCTCACCACACCGCCTATCGTTATCACCGTTCTAAGCCCGTAGGGCAAATTGGCAATTTGCCCTACAAAAAAGTGGCGCGAGATAATATCTCGCGCTACTGCTCACTTCTCTCTACTCTCTTCTCCCTCTCTACGGCTTCACCACAAAGATACTCCCATCCCCACGTCCCGCCACATCGGGGAAATAGAACTCCTGAGCCGTGACTGGGATGACCTGGAAGGTGCCCGCCGTGCTGGCGCGCGCCAGGTAGGTGAAGACGTAGGTTCCCTGGGGAAGATACTCTGCAGAGAGCACCACCTTCTCATCGAACATGCCGATATAGTTGAAGTACCACCAACCCCAGCCGCGCAGTTTGAACGTTTCCCTGGAGAGGGACGTGGGCACTTCCGCGCTCGTATTCAGCGAAGCGTCCACACCTTCGAAGCCTGCGGGCAGCGGATCGTTCACCACAACATAATGCAGGGACTCGGATACCACGACGGTCACGCGCACCTGCACCAGTTCCCCGCGCTGGATCTCGGTGATGGGCGTCTCGAAGTCATTCAAGGCATAGTATTGGCGCGAGACCGCGATACCGTGATCATACGCCTCGATCTGTTCGACGGGCAGGGATACGTCGAGGTAGGCGCTGTAGTACAGGTTGCCCTTGTTCCCGTCGCGGGAAATGACCAGGGTGTTGACCTCGTCCACCAGAGCCTGCCTGACCACCAACGGGTCGGAGAGATTCTCCTTTGTGATGCTGGCTTCCTGCACCAACGTGCCGTTCAATCCCACCGCCAGGTGATAATTGCTCTCCAACTCGCCCGAGACCTTCAGCCAGTTGGTCAGGGCCATCAGAGTCCAGGCCGTCTCCTGGGTCGAGTCGAAGCTGCCGCCCCTGCGGTTGGCCATCACCCAGCGCACGGCGTTGGCTGTCAGCGGATTCTTTGGATCGACATCCGTGAGCATGTTCAGCACGATGGCGGTTGTGCGCTTGTCGGTGTTCCAGTTCCAATAATCGGGCGCCTTCTCCTGCCAGTGCGTGCCCGCCGCGGACAAAATCGCCGTCCCGGTGATATCGGACAACAGGGTCGCGATGCGTTCGTCCTCGGGGTTGGCAAGGAACAGGGCATGGGTCAGGTAGGCCTCCGCATACACATCCAGTTTTTCCTTATGGGTAAACAGGAAGTTCATCTGCGTGGCGTGCGGCTCGCCTGCCCGCGCCAGCACGTAGATAATGAAGGCCTGGCGGTTGTAATCGGTCGTGCTCGAATTGACGTGCAGTTTCGGCAGGCGGGAGGTTAAATAATCCAGGCCGCGTTCGATCACATCCTTCGAGACCGCATAACCTGAATGGCGCGCCTCGACCAGCCCCAGCAAAACGTAAGCCGTGGTCAATGGCTGGCTCTCGTTGCTGCTCCACCAGCCCCAGCCGCCATCGCTGATCTGGTTGGCGTAGATCCTCTGCAGGGCCAGGTTGACGTTTACATCCAGGCCATCCTCGAGCGGACTCTTCATCCCCGCCAGTTTGAGCGCGCGCGCGGAGAGCACATTGGGCAGGAAGCGTGAAACGGTCTGCTCCATGCACAGGTGCGGATAATCGCGCAGGAAGGTCAGGCCGTCGGTCATGGAGGCGGCCAGTGAGGGCGAAAGCTCCACCGACAGTTCGGCGCGGCTGGCGTCGATCGACTCGGGCAGGACGACCAGCTCGTTGGCCGACCCCGCCTCCGTCAGGATGCCCGAGGTGCCGACCGTTTCCGTCACGCGATAGGAGTAGACGGGGATGCCGTTCCCATCCAACGTACCCAGGGTGGGACGGGTGCTGTCTTCGTATCCGCCGCCGACCGCGCTCGCTAGCAAGTCCACGCGTGTGGCATCGGCCTTGACCTTCACGTCCCAGGTCACGTAAGCCTGGGAGCGGGCGGGCACATCCACCACGTGCGTCTTCCCACTCTTCATCGTCACGCCCTGCGCATCCAGCGCCACCGTGACCTGCATATCGACATCCGTGTTGTTGTGGACGGCTGCGCCCAACTGCGCAGAATCACCCACGACAAAGAAGCGCGGCGTCTGGATCTGGATGAAAACCGGTTTGGCGGAGACCAGCTCACTCGTCGTCTGGCCGACGCGGGAATCCTCCGTTACGGCGCGGGCATCCATCCGCCAGGTGGTCAGGTTGTCAGGCAGGGTCACGGTCACGCTGGCGGTGCCGTTCTCGTCGGTCTGCACCACGGCGCGGAAGTAGGCCGTATCCTTGAAGTTCTGGCGCACGTCGATCACGCCCAGGTCGCCCGCGCCTTTGCCGCCTCCGCCGCTGCCCATGGCCAGGCCGTCGGTTTCGGTGCCTTCATAGTTCGCGTTGAAATCCTCCGCATTTTGCACAATGCCGACCGCGGTCTGCACACTCAACGCCCGCTGCGGATAAAAAGCCTCGATCATCGGCAGGGTATTGGACGGTGCCAAAGCCAGCACGGCCTTGTCCACCAGGGCCAGTGAGACCTCAGCCGAAACGGGTTGCCCCGAGGCATCCTTGGTCTCAACCGTATAGGTCACCTCGTCGCCGGGACCCGCCGTCTCTTTATCGGCAGTCACACTCACCGTGAGTTCCTGCTGGGTCGTATCCACCTTGAGCTGTGTCACGCCCATCTTGAAGTCCAGCCCGCCCTGCTGCGCACCGCGGATGACCGTCACCGAGAGATAGACGCCAGGCGCCATATCCTTGGAAATAGTCAGTTCGTAAATGGTGCTGTTGCCTTTGAGCAGGATAACTTCGCGCTCGTAGACGTGCCCGCGCTCATAGGTCACCAGCGCGTACACTTCCCCATCGAAGGGTGAGGCGATCAGGACTTTGGCCGTATCGCCCGGGGCATACTGTGCCTTGTCGGCCACCAGCTCAAAGGAGCGGTCATTCGTCTGCCGCCAGGGGATGAAGTCCCTGCCCGTCACCCAGATACGGGTGGAGGCTTTGTGCGTGTGACCCTGCGCATCGTTCACAGTGACGACGATCTTGTAGGTGCCGCCCTCGGCCGGCGTAAACTCGACCTGGGCCAGCCCATTTTCATCCAGGAGGACGGCGGGCTCCTGACCGACCGGCGTTTCCTTCAGGGAAGTCTCCCACGTCAACTTGCCGTTCTTGTCCTGCTTTTGGACGCTGAACCATTCCTGCTTGATCATCTCCACGCTGACGGTGGCTCCCGCCTGCGGAATGGAATCCCAATCGAGCGCGACCACTTCGAATGCCTGCGCCTCGCCCTGCCTGCCCAGATATTGCAGCGGGCGGATGCCTGCATAGACCGCGCTCTGATGCACGACCACGCTGGTACCCGCGCTGACAAGGTTGCCCGCCACGTCGGTCACGTTCGCGCTGAAGTTGATGCGGCGGCTGAGGTTATCCTCGCCCAGGCTGGAGGGCTGCTCCACGGAGAAGCGACCCTGGTCATCGGTTTCCCCTGAGCCTTCATTCAAAGTCCCGCCCGAGGGCTGGCTGGCGTTGTAACTGTACCAGTCGAAGTTCGAGTCGCTGAAACTGTAGTTTGCATACTCAGGGGAAGGATTGAAGCTATAAAGGGAAGCCTCGGTGAACCACTCGACCTGCGCGCCATCCACGCTGCCGCCCGAGTAATAGGCCGCATCCAGCTCGAAGGTGACAGGGTCGCCCGCCAGCACGCCCGCCTCCTTCGCGCTGGTCGTCACCTCGAATTCGGGCTTGCGATACTCCGCCACACGGAAGGACATGCTGGCAAATATCTCGTCAGGTTCGAAGCCGGCGTATATGTCGTAGGTGCCCACCATGGCATCTTCTGCGATCTTGAACTTCGCGTCGAAGGTGCCCATCTCCGAAAGATTCAGCGTTTCGCGATACACCTCCTCGCCTTCGCTGTTGAAGATTTTCACGAAAATCTGGGTTTCACCGGGCAGGCTGTAATGCAGGTCATCCTGGTTGCGGACGATGCCTTTGAACATCACGTCCTGGCCCGGGCGATAGAGCGGACGGTCGGTGTACAGGTAGGCAAAAGGCCCGGACGTGTCGCCGTAATATTGCGTCCAGACCCCATACTCGCCAAAGGATACCCCGCTGCCCCAATTCCGCGCGGCATAGGCCAGGCGTTCCCCACCCTCGGCGCGGGCGAAGAAGGGCTTGTCCACGTTGGAAAAATACGCCAACCCGTCGCGGTTCGTTTTCACCGTTTTCAGGGCCGCCATTTTATCGTTATACACGGTGACGGGTACGCCTTCGACCGGCTCGCCCGTCTCCACATCCACCAGCCAGGCCAGGGCCTCGGTGGGAGTGGTCTTGAAGGTCAGGTTGTCCGAGGCGACCACAAAGGTGGCGGCCTGCAGGAAATGCCTGCTGGTTTCGAACGGCTCGGCTTGCAGACCGATGACGTAGTATCCCGTTTTGAGCGCTCCGCCCAACTGCGCAAAGTCAAGCCTGACGCGGCGGATGGCATTCTCCTCCATCTCGCCCGCGGGCGTCCAACTCAAAACAGGCGCCTTTTCCCCGGGGTTGAAGTAGGCAGCGCGCGCATCCCCATATTCGTAACGGGAGAATTCCTCGAAGCTGAGTTCATAAACCGATATGTTGATATCCGTCGCGTTGGTGTACTGGAAATAGATTTCCTGTTTGCCCTGTTCGCGATAGACCAGCGTGTCGTACGGCAGCAGCATATACGCAAAGGGATCGCGCCGCCCGGTGGTGAAGCTGAAGGCATACTCACTTTGGATCTCGTTGCCGTAAATATCCTTCAAGCCCGGCAGGATGCGCACCACATATTCCGTGGAGGGTTCGAAGCTGCCAATCGACAGGCTCCAACTGCCATAATTGTAGTAGTACATATCGATGTTTTCGGGCTGGGGGGAAATCTTGATCCTGCCCTCGAAGCTGGTTTCGTCCATGGGCGACGCGAAATTGATGATCGCCCGCGAAAAATAGCTTTTGGCTTTGCTGTCCGCAGATGGATCCGTGCCCAGGATTTGCGGCTGGGGCACCGTGGAGATTTTCAGGGTGACGCCCTGGGGCACCAGGCCCCCATCGGCCGCCTGGATATTGTCAGCCAGCACCAAATCATAGAAGCTGGCCAGCTCCAGCTGCTGTTTGGGCTTGATCGTCAGCAGGGTCACGTTCTCATTCCAGGTCAGGTCGAGCGCGACCGCCGCCCCCGTCTCACGGTTGGTCAGCGCCAGCGCATTTTCCACGCTGCCTGCCTGCATGGGCTGGGTGAAGGCGATCTCGAACGCCTGATCCAGCAGGACGTTCCTGACCAGGTCGGTGGGATTCATCTCCCCATTGACCAGCGAATAATGCGAGACCAGCGGCGGCATGGTGGTAAATGTCCAGGTGTGGGTCTCCGCCAGCTCGCTGCCGGTCGTATCGGTCAGGCCCGGGCGGATCAATACCTTGTATTGCGTTGCGCTGGTCATGGGCGCAGCAGGCTCGAAAACGTAGACCGAGGAGTTGATCCACTCGCCCGTGCCGTCCACGGCAGGGTAGATCGTAAGCGGGTCGGGCAACTCCCCGCGCTCCTCCAGGATGGTCAGGGGCACGACGGGTTTATTGAAAATGACCGTGATGTTCGTATCGGTCGTGACATTCCCCACTGCATCCTTCGGGAATACCTGGCTGACCGTCAAGGCGTCCACGGTCAGGTATGGGATGCGCAATTCCCCCGCCAGGGGAATCCCATCCAGGGCGGTTGCCGTGGCGGCGAGGACGCCCGTATAGGCGGAGCCAGCCTCGAGCCTGGCGGCCGGCTTGAACTGCAAGCGGGTCCCGTCGACCCAGGCGAGATCGCCCTGTACGGGCCGATCCTGCGCATCGAGCAGAGTCCAGGCCGCCACTGTGCTGGCCTTGTTCATCTCGCGGTCGAAGCGCACCTCGATGACGGGTTCCAGCACCAGGCGCTCCCCCGTGCTGGGAGACTGGGCGATGACCTGCGGCCCCATCGGCGCAACCTTCACCTGGAGTTCGGCCGGCTCCAAGGGCGTGCAGCCTGCCAATAAAATCAGGATCAGGTAGAAAATTGCATAGTGCAGTTTTTTCATTCCAACCTCCCCGGCGCGAAGCCAGTATGTATTGGGTGAGTATGCCTTTGGAAGGACAGCCTGTCAAGCGCGCGGCTATTATGCTACACGAAATTTATCGGCCGACCGAATCACGATCTGTAGAGAGACGAAGATATGCCAGGGATGGTTCCATGTCAGTGTTCTATATCGTATTGCCGTTCAATCTTTGCGGGTTCACGTTCCTGCGGATTTGTAATCCGGCGGGAGCATTTAGGTCAGCATTTTGCATAATCTACATTGAATATTCCCCTTGGCCGTGATACAATGAAACTGCTTTCACAATCCGTCGTTTTTTTACCCCTCGCTGATCCCCTCCAACAAAATAGGACTACTTTATCAAATTCCCAAACCAATTTATTAAACTACTTGAAAAATGATTTACCTCGTGATAATATATAGGAAGTTATTCGGCCAAAAGTATCCAATATGGTGAGCTTTGAGCGCTTCATATTTTCTCCCCGCCAATCATAATGTTAAGAAATATAACAAACACGCAGCGGTTGATTTAATCCGCTTCGCGAGCAAGGGTGTTTCCCGGACGGATATTGCCGAGGAATTGGGGTTGACACGCGCCGGGGTCACCGTCATCATCAATGAACTGATCGACAATGGAATTATCCTCGAAACCGACAGCCGCTCCACCCCCAGCGGGAGGCCGCCCGTCGTGCTGGAGGTAAACCCGAAGTGCGGCCTGGTGGCCGCCATCGACATGGGCGCCGTTCACCTGAGCGTCGCACTGGGAGATGTTTCGGCCCGCATCATCGATGAAGTGGAACTGCCCTTTAAAATCTCGAACGGCCCCGAGCGTTGTCTGAAGGAAGCCGCCCAGGCTTTGCAGACGGTGCTGGAAAAATGCGGGGTCGAACTCAAGGATCTGTCCGCGGTCGGCGTCAGCGTCCCGGGCCCGGTCATCACGGACGCGGGTATGGTCATGGCCCCGCCGATCATGCCAGGCTGGGACCGCTTCCCGATCCGCGACACGCTCGAAGCAAAATGGAACGTCCCGGTCACCTTGAACAATGACGCCGACCTGGGCGCCCTGGGGGAATGGGCTTATGGCGCCGGGCGGGGTGAAAAGAACCTCGCTTACATCAAGGTGGGCAGCGGCATCGGGGCCGGCCTGATCATCAACCAGCAGATCTTTGTGGGCGCAACCGGCTCCGCTGGCGAGATTGGGCACCTGACCATCGACAAGAACGGCCCATTATGCACCTGCGGCAACTATGGCTGCCTGGAGGCTTTCGCCAGCGGGAATGCCATCGAGCTTCAGGCTCAAAAGCTGGTGGAAAGCGGCAGGCGCACCTTGCTGGCCGAATTCAACCGCAAGCATATCAGTGTGAGCGATGTGGCCGATGCGGCGCGAAGAGGCGACCTGGAGGCTCAGGAGATCCTGAACCGCTCCGGGACATTCATTGGGATTGCCATCGCCGGTCTGATCAACCTAGTCAACCCGAGCGTTGTTATCATCGGCGGAGGCGTGGCCGAAGTGGGTGATATCCTGACCGCGCCGATCCGTAAGATGGTCAAGGAAAGATCTCTGCCGGCCTCTGAACACGCCGTCAAGATAACAACCGCCATGCTTGGCCGCCATTCCACCCTGATCGGTGCGATGGTCCAGGCCGCCGGTGTTGCCATCCACAATATGGTGGAATGGAGAACTCCCGTGTCTGAGGTTGTTTACCCAAAGGGAAAACAACTATCCGAAGTTGCTGCAAGGAGGTGATGACCTGGCCCAATAATATTCAACCCATCCAACCAAACCGTGTGTTCGAGCAAGTTCAAACAATTCAACTCAAATTCCTACCAAATTAGGAGAAGAAGGGACGTATGAAGACCAAATATACACTGCTGTTCAGCCTCCTGGTTATCGCCAGCATGTTGATTGCATCCTGCGGCGGCACCCAGACAGCTGCTCCGGCCACCGACCAGCCGGTCGAACCGGTCGCCACTGAAAAGCCGGTCGAACCGGTCGCCACTGAAGCCGTTTCCGCGTTCGGCGAAGCCCCCGCCCTGGCCGAGCAGGTTGCCGCCGGCACCCTCCCCCCCGTGGAAGAGCGCCTGCCCGACACCCCGGTCGTGACCGTTGCTGACTATGCTGAAATCGGCAAGTACGGCGGCACGCTGTACTCCGCCTCCTGGTGGCCTGAAGTCGGCAACGTTCAGTTGTACTTCGCTGTCGAAGCCCCGGTCAAATGGAAAGCCGACCTGACCGGTTACGAACCCGGCCTGGTTGAGTCCTACGAGTGGTCGGAAGACGGCAAGACCTTCACCATGCACATGCGCCCGGGCCTCAAGTGGTCGGACGGCGAGCCCTACACCACCGCTGACTGGAAGTTCTGGTGGGAAGACTTCGCCAAGAATCCTGACCAGAAGCTGTGGAGCATCCCGGCTTACCTGCGCAATGCCGACGGCTCCCCGATCGATATGGAATTCCCCGATGACTACACCATCGTGTGGAAGTCCAAGGATCGTGGCCTGTGGGTCGACCCCTACTTCATGGCCCAGGGTTTCTGGGAATTCGCCAAGAACTTCATGAAGCCGGCTCATTACCTCAAGGAATACCACCCTGCCTACACCACCTCCGGCAAGACCTGGGAAGATTTCGCCAACCAGGACAAGTGGTGGCAGACCCCCGGTTACCCCTGCCTCTTCGCCTGGTGTCTGACTGAACTGTCCTCCGACGGCCAGAACTACACATTCACCCGCAACCCGTACTACTGGCGCGTGGATGGCGACGGCAACCAGTTGCCCTACATCGATGCCGTCAGCGTCGAGATCGTCTCCGACGAACAGACCCGCATCCTGAACTGCTCGCAGGGCAAGTACGACACCGCCTTCCGCATCTGCGGCGGCCCGAACGAAATCCCCTTCCTGCAGGAAAACGCTGCTGCGGGTGGCTACCACTTCCTCGAGAACTACATGAACGGCGCTGGCGCCTGGCCTGGCTACATGGTCAACCAGGACTACGTCGAAGGTGGCAAGAACTACGAGGATGACACCCCCGAGCACGCCAAGGAAATCCGTGACCTGCTGCGCGACGCCAAGTTCCGCCAGGCGCTCTCCATGGGCTTCGATCGCCAGCGCGTGATCGATGTAGCCTGGGGCGGCATCGCTGATGTCAAGAACTACACCCTCAGCCCGCAGTCCTGGCACTTTACCGGCGCTGACGGCCAGGCCGTGTACAAGAAGTGGGCCGAAAACTTCATCAACTTCGACGCCGACGCTTTCAATGCCCTGCTCGACGAAATCGGCATGGAAAAGGGCGCGGACGGGTTCCGCAACCTGCCCAGCGGCAAGGCCTTCGAACTCGTGATCGACATCTCCGACTGGGGCGGCAGCCTCAAGGTTCAGGTCGATGCTTCCGAAGAAATGAAGAAGCAATGGGAAACCAACCTGGGCATCAAGGTGAAGATCAACAACCTCCAGGGCCAGCCCGATCTTGACACCCGCACCAACGAAGGCTACTTCATGCTCCGCGGCGCGCACATCTCCGAAATCGACATCCTGACCTACCCCGACTGGCTGTTCCCCGTCGTGAACCGCTACTACTTCCCGCTGGAAGGCCGCTGGTTCGCCAAGGGCGGTGACGCCTGCGCCGAGGAACCCACCGATACCAACAAGTATCCGTGCGGTCTGAAGCCTGAAGATGGCAGCCCCGCCCAGCTCCTGCAGGCGCTGTACAACAAGGCTCGCGAGACCAGCACCGAACAGGGTCGCCACGAGGTTGTTTGGGAAGCCATCAACATCCACATCGAGCAGGGCCCGTTCGTCATCGGCGTCGCCGGTGACCAGCCGATGCCTATCATCGTCAAGGATTACATGCGCAACATCCTCGACTTTGGTGTGGTCGGTCCGTGGGCTCCCTCCACGCCTGGCAACCAGATTGCCGCACTGTGGTGGATGGACAAGTAATTCGAATAACGCAAAATGGCGGGCAGTAACCCTGCCCGCCATTCTATCTTGCAGGCCTGACAGGTCTGCCGCGTTGGTGGACCTGTCAGGCTGTGCCGTGGAGGTTGATCATGGTCAATTATATTATCCGGCGCATCCTCTATGCTGTCATCATGATCGTGCTGGTTTCCTTTGTCAGCTTTGTGATCATAAAACTTCCCCCGGGTGATTTCCTCACTCAAAAATTGGCCCAGTTACGCGCGCGCGGCGATCGAAGTGCAGAGGGGCAGATCGAGACCTACCGCAAACGCTACAATCTGGACAAGCCATTCATGTGGCAATATTCCACCTGGGCCTGGAACTTCATTCAAGGTGATTTTGGCGAGTCCTTTGAATACGAGCGCCCCGTCAGCGAGATGCTTGGTGAACGCGTCACCATGACCATCATCCTGTCGGTCGCGACCCTCATTGTCGTCTGGATCCTGGCCATTCCCCTGGGAGTTTATTCGGCGGTAAAACAATATTCCATGGGGGATCAAATCATCACAACGATAAGTTTCCTGGGCCTGGGCATGCCAGGCTTCCTGTTGGCCCTGCTGGTCTTGTATTTTGCAATCACGGTGCTGAACGTGGAAGCCACCGGCCTGTTCTCCAAGGATTACATCGATGCCCCCTGGAGTTGGGCACGGGTCGGGGATCTGATAAACCACCTGTGGATACCGGCCTTCATCAGCGCGGTGACCGGCACGGGCGGCCTGACCCGCATCATGCGCGGCAACCTGCTCGACACGCTCGGTCAGCCCTTCGTGGAGGCGGCCCGCGCCCGCGGCCTGGCCAATGGCACCGTCATCTGGAAGCACGCGGTGCGCATCGCCATCAATCCCCTGATCGTGATCCTAGGCTCGGAAGCCATCCCCGGCATCATCACCGGCGGCGGCCTGGTTTCCATCGTGCTCAACCTGCCCACCATCACCCCGCTGTTCGTGGATTCCCTGCGCAAGCTGGACATGTACATGGCAGGCACCTGCATCGTGTTCATCACCATGCTGTTGCTGGTGGGAAACCTGCTTGCAGACCTGGCCCTGGCCTGGGCCGATCCTCGCATCCGCCTGGATTAGGAAAGGTAGCTTTCCATGCAATATCGTTACCTTGGCCGCAGCGGCTTGAAAGTCAGCGAACTGTGCCTGGGCGCCATGACCTTCGGTCGTGAAACGTCAGAGGCAGACAGTTATCGCATGTTGGACCGCTTCGTGGACGCGGGCGGCAACTTCATCGACACAGCCGACGTGTACTCTCAGGGCATCTCGGAAGAGATCCTGGGGCGCTGGCTGGCCGGTAAACGCCGCGATGACTTCGTCATTGCCACCAAGGTGCGTTTTCCCATGGGACCCGGCCCGAACGATGTTGGCCTGAGCCGCAAACATATCCTGTCCGCTGTCGATGACAGCCTGCGCCGCATGAACACCTCCCACATCGACCTGTATCAGGTGCATATGTGGGATCCCGGCACCCCGCTAGAAGAAACCCTAGACGCCCTCCAGCAATTGGTCGTCAACGGCAAGGTGCGGTACCTGGGCGCCAGCAATTACGCCGGGTACCAGCTTCAGAAAGCCGTGGACTTGAGCCGCCAGCGCGGCTGGGAACCCTTCGTCTGCCTGCAACCGCTCTACAATTTGCTTGACCGTTCCTTTGAATGGGAACTCGAGCCGGTCTGCGAAGCGGAAGGCGTGGGAGTCATTCCCTGGAGTCCCCTGCGCGGAGGCTGGTTGAGTGGAAAGTATCAGCGCGGCATGGATGCTCCCCTGCCCGATACGCGCATCGAAGAGGCGGAGAAGCGCGGCTGGAGCGAATCATGGAAGGCCTATGCCAACGAACGAACCTGGCAGGTGATTGAGTGCCTGTCCGAAATTGCCACGGAATTGAACAAGACGCCTGCGCAAGTCGCGTTGAATTGGTTGTTGCAGAGCCCGGTTGTCACCGCGCCCATCCTGGGCGCGCGCACCCTGGCCCATCTGGAGGACAACCTCGGCGCAACCGGCTGGGCGCTCACATCCGATCAGGTGGCCCGACTGGATCAAGTCAGCAGACTGCCGCTGCCTTATCCTTACGAACTTCTTGCCCAACAGCGCGCCAGTCGAGGCCGCTGAACGCCAGACACGATTAGGAGAAGAAACTATGACTGTCGTAGAACAAACCACACCCGCTGCTCCCGCCAAGCAAAAGCAAGTAAGCCAGAGTTACTGGGCCTTGGTTTGGTGGAAATTCAAACGCAACCGCATCGCCGTGCTGGGCGGCATCCTCCTGCTCAGCTTCTATTTTGGTTTTGTGTTCATCCCGGAGTTCCTCTCCCCCTATGAACTGAACCACACATCCGACTTTGTCGAAGCGCCCCCCACCAAACTCCATTTCATCGACACAGAAGGAAAGTTCCACCTCCAGCCCTTCGTCTATGGCATGGAAAGAAAGCTGGATTTCAAAACCCGCGCGCGCACCTACGTGGAAGACACCACCAGGATGTATCCCATCTCCCTGTTCATACACGGGGATGAATACAAACTGCTGGGCTTCATTCCCTCGGATCTGCATCTCTACGGTGTGGACCAAAAGGCCAATCCTGAAGCCATCGTTCTGATCATGGGCGCCGACGCGTTGGGCCGCGACTGGTTCACACGCATCCTGTACGGCGGCCGCTTGTCCCTGATGATCGGCTTGATCGGCCAGGTCATGACCATCATATTTGGCATGACCCTCGGGGTGATGTCTGGATACTATGGCGGCATGATCGACCAGGTGATCCAACGCACCACGGAGTTCCTGAACGCCTTCCCGGATATTCCGCTGTTCATGGCGCTGGCGGCCGCCATCCCCACCTTCTGGTCGCCCATCGCGGTTTATTTCATGCTCACCATCATTCTTTCCTTTGTGCGTTGGGGCGGTCTGGCGCGCCAGGTGCGCGGCCTGATCCTCTCCCTGCGTGAGCGCGAATACGTGCTGGCAGCCAAGAGCGCCGGAGCGTCTGATGCCCGCATCATGTTCCGTCATTTGCTGCCTGGCACCATGAGCCACGTTATCGTGATCGCAACCCTCGCCATCCCCGGCATGATCCTCTCCGAAACAGCCCTCAGTTGGCTGGGACTGGGCCTGCGCGCGCCGTTGACCAGTTGGGGCGTGCTCCTGCAAGACGCGGCGACGGTTCGCGCCATTCACACCACGCCCTGGGAACTGTGGACCGTCCCATTCATTCTCGTGACGATCCTGGCCTACAACATGCTTGGCGACGGCCTGCGCGATGCCCTCGACCCGTACGGCACCCGTTAGTGGAGAATGCCATGAGCAAACCCTTACATGACCCATTGATCGAAGTTAAAGATCTGCGCGTGGAGTTCGATGTCCGCGCCGGCATTGTCAAGGCCGTGGATGGCCTCACCCTGACCATTCATCGCGGGAAAACCCTGGGAGTGATCGGCGAAAGCGGCTGCGGCAAATCCATGACCGCCCGCGCCATTCTCAACATGATCCCCAAGCCGGGCAAGATCACCAACGGCGAGATCATCTACCATCGCCGCATGAAGAACTCCCTCGAATCGCAGGTGGATGACATCATCGACCTGACCAAGGTCGACCCCGATGGGAAGGTCATCCGCCAGATCCGCGGCGGCGAGATTGGCATGATCTTCCAGGAGCCGATGAGTTCCCTCACACCCGTCTATACCGCCGGTGTGCATATCAACGAGGCCGTCAGCCTGCATCACCTGGTCCCCCTTCAAAAAGTGGGAGATCAGATTGGAGAGCAGGTCCAGGCCCATCGCAAGGTGACCAAGGAAGAAAGCCGCGTCATCGCCATCGACATGCTCAGACGCGTCGGTATTCCGAAACCCGAAGAACGCGTGGATAACTATCCCCACCAGTTGAGCGGCGGACAGCGCCAGCGCGTCATGATCGCCGTGGCGCTCTCCTGCGAACCCGCCATGCTGATCGCCGACGAGCCGACCACCGCGCTGGATGTCTCCATTGAAGCCCAGATCCTCGACATCATGCGCGACCTCCAGCAATCGGCCAACATGGCCATCATGTTCATCACCCACAACCTGGGAGTGATCGCCAGCATGGCCGAGGAAATCGTGGTGATGTACATGGGCAAGGCGGTGGAACAGGGCAAGGTGCTGGAAATTTTCCAGAACCCAAAACACCCCTACACCCAGGCCCTGCTCCGCTCCATTCCGAAACTTGGCAAAAAGAAGACGGGCGAACGCCTGGCCTCGATTACCGGCATGGTGCCCGATCCCTTCAACCTCCCCACTGGCTGTGTATTCCACCCGCGCTGTCCGATGTTCATGGCCGGCAAGTGTGACAAGATCGCGCCCCAATGGAAGAAAGTTGGCGAGGATCACAGTGTCAGTTGTTTACTTTACGAATGAGGAGGCGTAGATATGGCCCCTGATATGCAAACACAAACTACGGAAGCCAAAGCCAAACCCAGGAACCTGCTGGAAGTCAAGGGACTGAAGAAGTATTTCCCCATCCAGAAGGGCCTGCTGCGCAAGACCGTCGGCTACGTTAAAGCCGTGGATGATGTGAACTTCTTCGTCCGTGAAGGTGAAACGCTGGGCCTGGTGGGCGAAAGCGGATGCGGCAAGAGCACCGCCGGGCGCTCCATCATCCGCCTGTACGAACCCACCGCAGGCGACGTGCTCTTCAGGTCCCGCCATCTCGGCGGGGAAGGCAACGGATTGATCAACCTGATGGGCCTGCCGCCCGATAAGATGAAGACCATCCGCAAGGAAATCTCGATGGTTTTCCAGGACCCGATCAACTCGCTCAACCCGCGCATGACCGTCTCGGACATCGTCGGGGAACCGATGTTCATCCACGGGCAAAGGATGGGCCCCGAAACGGAAGCCGTCATCGTGAATCTGCTCGAACGCGTGGGGCTGCGCCCCGACCACCTGCGCCGCTATCCGCACGAATTCTCGGGCGGACAGCGCCAGCGCATCGGCATCGCGCGCGCCCTTTCGCTCAACCCGCAACTGGTCATTTGCGACGAGCCGGTCTCGGCCCTCGACGTCTCCATCCAGGCGCAGACCCTGAACCTGCTGCAGGATTTGCAACAGGATTTCAACCTGTCCTACATCTTCGTCGCACACGACCTGAGCGTCGTCCAGCACATCTCCGACCGCGTCGCCGTCATGTACGTGGGCAAGGTGGCCGAGATCGCCGATGCCGAGGAACTGTACTCCGCCCCGCTCCACCCGTATACCGAGGCGCTGCTCTCCGCCGTGCCCAAGGCCGACCCGCTCTACAAGTCGGACCGCATCGTGATGCAGGGCGACGTGGCCGACCCGTCCAACCCGCCCAGCGGCTGTTACTTCCATCCGCGCTGCCGCTACGCCCAGGAGGTCTGCAAACTGAAGAACCCCGAGCTGCGCGAACTCAAACCCGATCACTTCGTGGCCTGCCATCGCGCGGAGGAATTGAAACTCGAAGGAATCTAGCTCAATGAGCCTGCAATCGAACGCAAGGAAAGCTGCGCCCATGGCGCTGGCATTTGTGCTGTGGCTTGCCGCCATCGGCCTGGGCATGGAAGCCATCTACACCAGCAAGGAGATCTTCTATCTGGTCTTCGTTCAGCTTGGCGGCGCCATAGAAGCGGCCGCAAGACTGGTGCTGTTGTTTGTGTTCTTCCTGGGCGTGGTTTTCCTGGTATTTGTGATCGGCATGACCGAGTATCATCGCAAGTGGGTCGGGCAGATCCAATCCTGGCGGTTGTTCGGCTGGTCGCTTACAGTCGAATTGAGCATTCTGATCCTCTACTACCTGCTCTAAAAGGAGTGTTCCTGCATGACTGAATTGAAGTGGTGGCAGAAGGCGGTTTTCTACCAAATTTATCCCCGCAGTTTTGCCGACGGCAACGGCGATGGGATCGGCGATTTCATCGGCATGGCTGCGAAGCTCGACCACCTGGTCGACCTGGGCGTGGATGCCATCTGGATCTCGCCGCATTTCCCATCCCCGCAGTTCGACGTGGGCTACGACATTTCGGATTACGTCAGTGTGGCCCCTGAATACGGCAGCCTGGAGGATTTCAAGAAATTCCTGGACGGGTCGCACGAACGCGGCATGAAGGTCATCCTCGACCTGGTGCTCAATCACACCTCGCACCTGCACCAGTGGTTCATCGACTCGCGCTCGGACCGCAACCACCCCAAACGCGACTGGTACGTCTGGCGCGACGGGAAGAACGGCGGCCCGCCCAATAACTGGATGTCGCCCTTCGGCGGCTCGGCCTGGGAGTATGACGCTGCCACCGACCAGTACTACTACCACTTCTTCCTCAAGGAACAGCCCGACCTCAACTGGCGCAATCCCGAAGTCAGGCAGGCCATGTGGGACGCGGTGCGCTTCTGGCTCGACCTGGGCGTGGACGGCTACCGCCTGGACGCCATCGGAACCATCTTCGAAGACCCATCCCTGGCCGATCACACCTCGAAGCTCTCGCAGGACGACCTGCGCCGCAAGCTCAAACACGGCTTCCCCTACGAGGGCGATCAGGAACTGCTCGACGCCTGGGACGCCATGTACAAACTGCAAGTCGAACAGCCCGGCGTGCATGAGTTGATGCAGGATTTGCGCCGCGTGCTGGATGAGTACGACGAGCGCATCCTGGTCGGCGAGAACGATGACGTCAGCTACTACGGCAACGGCTCGAACGAACTGCAAATGGCCTTCAACTTCCCGCTGATGAAGACCAGCCGCCTGACCCCGAACTGGATCCGCGCCAACCAGCAGGAACGCCTATCCCTGCTTCCGCCCGGAGCCTGGCCCTGCAACACCCTCAACAACCACGACGCCTCGCGCGTCTACAGCCGCTATAGCGACGGCGTCCACACAGACGCCATCGCCCGCACCTCCGCGGCGCTGATGTTGACCATGTGGGGCACGCCCTTCCTCTATAATGGCGAGGAGATCGGCATGTCCGATTATCGCCTCACCGACATCAGCCTGTTCCGCGACCCGCCCGCCGTTTGGTTCTACAAACACGAACTGGAGGAAGGCACCCCCGTGGAGCAGGCCGTGGAACTGGCTGCCGATTACAGCCGTGACCGCTGCCGCACCCCCATGCAGTGGGACGACTCGCCCAACGCCGGCTTCTCGCCCGCAGGTGTGACCACCTGGCTGCCGCTCAACCCGAACTACAAACAGGGCGTCGATGTGGCCAGCCAGCAGTCCGACCCGGGCTCCATGCTCAATCATTACAAGCGCCTGCTGCGCCTTCGCCGCCAGACCCCAGCGCTGGTCGATGGCGCCTACATCGCCGTGAACGAAAACGCGGAAGACTACCTGGCCTTCCTGCGTCGCAGCGCGGACGGGAAACAGACCTGCCTGGTCATGTTGAATCTGTCTGCACAAGTTCAGCAGGCGGATTTCGACCTGAAAGGGTATACTCAGGCGCGTTGCTTGTTCTCCACCCACAGGCCCGAAAACGGCGCACTCCATCTCAACGGGCTGCAACTGGCGCCGTTCGAAGTACTTGTAACCGAGTTGATCTCCTGATCGTTGCGGCCCATGCGGCCCGACAGAAAGGCAAAACCATGAGTGACCTGAAACAAACCGTTGGCTTCCTGCAAAATGTGCCCCTCTTCCAGGGCCTGACCCCCAAACACCTGGAACACCTGGCTGTGCGCATGGTGGAACGCGTCTATGCCGCCGGGCAGCCCATCGTCAACCAGGGGCAGGGTGGCGAAGGATTCTTCGTCATCATTTCGGGCAAGGCCGAGGCCTTCCGCCAGCGCGCCGACGGCGTCAAAGCCGAGGTGAACAATTTTGGCCCCACCGATTTCTTCGGCGAACTGGCCCTGCTCGATGACGGCCCGCGTACCGCCTCGGTCATTGCCCAGGAATCGACCCAGTGCCTGGTGCTCACCCGCTGGGATTTCCTGACCGCCCTGCGGGAAAGTGACGCGGAAATGTCCGTCACCATCCTGCAGGAACTGGCCAAGCGCTTCCGACGGGCGTTGGACGCGCTGTAAAAGGTTTCGTCGAATTCACGGTGTTTATTACAGGGCGCACCCGTCGATGCCGGAGCGCCCTGTTTTTGCGAAAAGTGACTGATGAAATGCCCTCACTGCGGCTTTGACAGCCCGCCCGAAATGCGCTATTGCGGCATGTGCGGAACGCGATTGACCGTCGCCTGTTCCGAGTGCGGATTTTCCAATCCGTTGAATTACCGTTACTGCGGCATGTGCGGCGCGAGTCTGAACGCGGAAATTGCCAGGCCCGCCGCGGAGCCTCTGCCCGCCCCGCTCGAGACCTTGGGCGCCCCGGTCCCCATCCAGACGGCCCAGCCCCTGGAGGGCGAACGCCGCGTGGTGACGGTGATCGTCACCGACCTGACCGAGTCCACCCGCCTCCTGGAAAAACTGGGCACCGAGGACTGGGTCGAGTTGATGAACCGCATCCTGCACGTGCTCGAATCCGAGGTGAACCGCTTCGGCGGCGAGGTCAGCCAGTTCCGCGGCGACGGGCTGGTGGCCATGTTCGGCGCCAGCCTGGCGCACGAGGACGACCCCGAGCGGGCCATCCTGGCGGCGCTTTCTATGCAGCGCGCCTTCGACCTGTACATGCGCGAATGGCACCAGAACGAATCGGTCGAGCTGAAGATGCGGATCGGCGTGAACACCGGCGAGGTGATCGTGGTCAACGTCAGCGGCAGACAGCACTGGGAGGAGGCCGCCATGGGCATGGCCGTGACCGGGGCCGCGCGCATGGAGGTGTCCGCCGAGCCGGGCACCGTCCTGGTTAGCGAGCACACCTACGAGCTGGTCGCCCCGCTGTTCACCTGGCAAAACCTGGGCAGGATCACCGTCAAGGGCGTCAGCCAGCCGATGGCTGTCTATCGCCCGCTGACGCACGTGGTCGGCCCGAATGAGATTCCCCAGATCCAGTCCTTCCCCAATTTCATTCCGCGCATCGGACGCGAGCTCGAATTCCACACCCTGAAGGATTGCGTGAAGGGCCTCTTCGCCGGGCGCGGACGCATCGCCGTCGTGCAGGGCGACCAGGGCAGCGGCAAATCCTTCCTGACGCGCGAGGTGCAGCAATACTTCGTACACCGCGGATCGCTGCTGGCCGAGTCTCACCCGGTCTCTCCGCCCGAAACCTCCAAACTGTCCTGGGGCAGCGGACGCTGCCGCTCATACAGCCAGACCTGGCCCTATTCCACCTGGCTCGACCTGTTCCGCGACTGGCTGCAATTCAGTCCCGACGATTCGCGCGAGGAAAAGCTGGCCTGCCTGCGCAGCCACGCCGGGGAATTATGGGGCAGCGATCTGGGCGAGCATTACCCGTATATCGCCACCTTCCTCGACCTGCCGCTGGAGGAAATCTTCAGCGAAAAGATTCACCACCTGGATGGCGAAAGCCTGCGCCAGCGCATCTTCCTGGCCGTGCGCAGTTGGATCGAGGCGGCCAGTCACAAAAGCCCGCTGGTACTGGTTTTCTCGGACCTGCAATGGGCAGACGACTCCTCGCTGGCCCTGCTGCGATACTGCCTGCCCGTCTGCGACAATGAGCCGCTGTTGTGGGTCTTCACCCTGCGCCTGGAGCGTGAAACGGTCGCGTGGAATTTCAATCAATACCTGGACGCGGAATATCCGCACCGCCTGACCAGCATCACCCTCTCGCCGCTGACCGAGGCCCAAAGCCTCGAATTGATCGGCCACCTGATCGGCTCCGAGGTACTGCCCACCGAAACCAGCGACCTGATCATCCGCAACGCGGGCGGGAATCCCTACTACATCCTGGAACTGGTGCGCGTGCTGATCTCGCGCGGCGTGCTGGCCTGCAACGAGGACTGCACCGAATGGCACATGACCCGCGCCATGACCACCCTCGACCTGCCCGAGAGTTTGCAGCAACTGCTCGTCGCCCGCCTCGACCGCCTGTCGGCCCACGAACGGCTGGTCTTCCAGGTGGCGGCCGTGATCGGGTCGGTTTTCTGGTTCAATATCCTGGAAGCCTTGCTGGGCAATACCCCCACCCTCAAAGCCGACCTGGCCGCCCTGCAGCGCGCCCAATTCATCGAGGAAAGTGGGCGCGTGCCCGAATTGGGAATGCAGTACGCCATCCGCTCCCCGCTGCTGCGTGACACCGCCTACGAAAGCCTGCTCAGCGGCCAGCGGGCGGCCTACCACCTCAGGGTCGCCGAATATCTCGAAGGCCTCTCCACCACCGACGCCCTGGGCGGATACGATGGAATGCTGGCCTATCACTATCGCGGCGCAGGCAAGTCGCGCAAGGAATTGTTCTATACCCTGCTGGCGGCCGACCATGCCCGCAAGATCTATGCCAACACCGAAGCGCTCCAGCATTACTCCCGCGCGGTGGAACTGCTCGCATGCCTGGAGGAATCAAGCCATTCGAATGAAGAGACCCACCTGCTGCGCACCGAGCGTTTCGAGGTACTGAATAATCGTCGGGAGGTGCTGTACCAGTTGGGACAGGTTGTGGCCGCCCACGCAGACACGCGCGCGCTCCTGCCGCTGGCCCGCCAGATGGGGGACGACCCCACCTGGCTGATCGACGCGCTCCTGGCCGAAGCCGAAATTTCCCACCACAACCTGGAGTCCCTGTCACAGGGGTTGCAGGCCGCCAGGGAAGCCCTTGAGCTATCCAGGAAGATCGGCGACCGCAATCGGGAAATGCGCAGCCTGATCCGCGTGGCCGACGACCTCTTCCTGCTCAGAGATCACAACTGGCACGATGCGGCCGGGCAGGCCCTTTCCATGGCCCGCCAGATGGGCGACCTCAAGACCGAGGTGCAGCTGTTGATCGGCATCGGCGACGCCTATGGCCTCGACGACCTGCCGCGCAGCCGCGAGTACCTGCAGGAGGCCCTGTCCAAATCCGAAAAACTCAACGACAAGGCCACGGAAATATCCCTGCTTTCGGCCATCGGGCAGCAGTTCGAGCGCGACGGGGATTACTTCCGCCAGTTGACCGACTACGAGATGAAGCGCCTGCACATCAGCCGCAAGATCGGCAACCGCATGGAGGAGGGCAGCGCGCTCATGTTCTGCGGCCAGATCCAGGCCCTGTACCTGGGCGACTATGAAAGCGGCCTTGAGACGGAAAGGCAGGCCCTGCACATCTGGGAAAATATCAACTCGCGCCTGTTCCCGCTGCTGCGCATCGCCCAGATCCAGGCCGCCCGTGGACAGTGCGACGAGGCGCTGGTCACGCTCGATTCTGTCCGCCCGCTGGGCCAGGAGATCGTCTGGGACATCGGCCGCGCCGGGCTGGGGCTGGTGGACGTGATTGTCTACAACACGCTGGGCGACAAGGAACACCTGAGCATGGCGCTGGAGATCGTCTCGCAGATCCAGCGCATGGCGTCCAGCAACCTGGTCTCCCGTCAATACCAGATGGCCGCCGCCTGCAAGGCCGCCGCGAGTCACCTGGGTCTGTCCAGGAAGTTCCGCGGGGAAAAGAACGCCGCAGTCCGCAGCGAACACCTGCGCCAGGCGCTCGAATCCTCGCAGGCGGCAGTCAACCTCTATGACCAATTCGGCTTCGTGCAGGTCGTGGAATGCACCGCCGAGGAAATCCTCTTCGGCCACGGGCAGGCCCTGTACGCCAACGACCGCAAGCCCGAGGCCCTCGAATTCCTGAAACGCGCCTACGAGGAAATGATGCGCAAACACGCGCTGATCCCCCCCGACAGCGCCTACCGCAACACCTTCATCGGAAACATTCAGTTGCACCGCGAGATACTGGCTGCCTACACCCTGCAAAAACTATGACCATCTCCCCCCCCGCCTTCGCCCGTGACCGCCTGACTTGGCTGGCTTATTCGATGCTGGCTTTCATCGGCTTCTCCCAGGCCATCCTGGGGCCGCTGATGCCTTTCCTGCGTAATGAGCTTAACCTTAACTACACGCAAGGCGGATTTCTGCCCGCCACCGCCGCCACGGGATTGATCCTGACGGGTCTGTTCGGCGGCTGGCTCTCCCGCTACATCGACCGCCGCATCCTGTTCTGGGGCGGCGCCTCGACCCTGGCCGTCAGCATCGTGCTGCTGACGTTCAGCCACACCTTTGGGCTGGTGCTGATCACCATCCTGTGCATGGGCGTGGGTGGTTCGCTGACCCAGGCCATGATCCAGGCCCTGCTCTCGGACCATCACGGCGAGCGGCGCGCCATCGCCATCACCGAGGCCAACGTGGCCGCCAGCCTGAGCACCACCGTCACCCCGCTCGTGCTCAGCGGTTTGCAGCGCATCAGCGTGGACTGGCGGGCCATCTCGATCCTGTCCGTTCTATTCTTCGGCACACTGGCGCTTTCCTTCCGCCGCGTCCCCGTTCCCAACAGCGTTCAAGCCGCCCCTGGGAAGGCCGACGGGAAGGGTGGCCTGCCGCTCCCCTTCTGGTTGTATTGGATCACGCTGGTTTTCATGGTTGCGATGGAGATGACCATCGCCGTCTGGGCCACGGACTTCTTCATCAGCGTGGTCGGCCTGAGCGGCAAGGATGCCATCCTGGCCTACGGCGCCTTCCCCGCCTCCATGCTGACGGGACGCCTGGCGGGCAGCCGCCTCACCCGCCGCTGGCCCTCCAAAACCCTGCTGGCCTTTGCCCTCGGCCTGACCCTGATTGGCTTCCCGCTCTTCTGGCTGGCGCGCATCCCCGCCCTCAACATCCTGGGGCTGGTCATCATGGGACTGGGCATCGCCAATCAGTATCCGCTGACCCTGTCCATCGCGGTTGGGCTGGCAAAGGAAAAGACCAACCAGGCCAGCACGCGCGTCACGCTGGGAGTGGGCACAGCCCTGCTGGTGGCGCCGCTCATCCTTGGGTCGCTGGCTGACGGCCTCGGCCTGCAAAAGGCCTTTGGCATGGTCATCGTATTGCTGGTCATCGTCATCGGCATCATTATCGTTAATAACCGCTTCCTGGTGAGGAACGCGGAGCAATCGAAATAGGAACCCCATGACTCAATTCCTGCGAAAATTCGATTCGTACGTCGGCCCCATTCTTGCAGATGGCGGCAGGATCATGTTCATGATCTTCGCGGCGCTGGCCCTGCTGATCTGCCTGATCTACCAGGCGCAGGTCATCCCCATCCGCTACTCAATGGACTACGGCGAGGCCCCGCTGGTAGACCAGGCCATGCGCCTGGCGAACGGACAGAACATCTACCGCGCCGACATTTCCACCCCGCCCTACACCATCTCCAATTACCCGCCGTTGTACGTGGCCGCGGTGGCGCTGGCGGTCAAGGCTGTCGGCCCCGCAGGCGCCTTCGCGGCGGGACGCACGCTCTCGGCCTTCTCGGCCTGGATCGCCGCGCTGTGCATTGCGTTCATCCTCCACAAAGTGACAAAGGATCGCCTGGCCGCATTCATCGCCGCGGCGGTCTTCATCGCCCTCCCGTTCGTGACCTTCTGGTCGCCCCTGCTGCGCATCGACCTGTTCGCCCTGGCCCTGAGCATGGCGGGACTGGCCCTGCTGGCCTCCCTACCCGTCTCCCTGCCCAGGTTCATCCTGTCGGGGCTGCTTTTGACGGCGGCCATCTTCACGCGCCAGTCCTATGCGCTGGCCGCCCCACTGGCGGCCTTCGTCTGGCTGATCAGTCCCACGTGGAATTGGAAACGCGGCCTGCTCTACGCGGCCCTGGTCGGCGGGACTTCGCTGGTCATGTTCTTCATTCTCAACATGCTGACAGGCGGCGGTTTCTTCTTCAATATCGTAACCGCCAACATCAACGAGTTCCGCATGGACATCCTGCGCTATAACTTTGACACCCTCGTGTCCGCCGCGTTGTTCCCGCTTTTGATCGGCGGCCTCTCGCTCTTCCTGCTCCCGCGCTGGAAGAATCCGCTCTGGGCGCTGGCAGCCCCCTATTTGATCGGCGCGTCGCTCTCGGCGCTGACCATCGGCAAGGTCGGCTCGAACGTCAACTACCTGCTGGAGTTGTGCGCCGCGCTCGGACTGGCCGCGGGCGCGGTCATCGCCTGGAGCCGCACGCAAGCCGCCGTCCCCCACAGCCTGCGGGCGCTGCTCCTGATCCTGCTCGCGCTGGGATTGGGCCGTATGATGCATATCACCCTGATGGAAAAAACGGGCGACATGCGCAACCGCCAGGTCAATTCCACCGAACTCAACAAACTGGAGACCCTCGTCAAGGACACGCCTGGCGACATTCTGGCGGACGAGTACATGGGCATGCTCACCCTGCAGGGACGCCCGCTCTTTATCCAGCCCTTCGAGGTCACCCAACTGTCCAAGGCAGGCGTGTGGGATCAGACCCCGCTGCTCGAAAGCATCCGCAACCGCGAGTTTGCCGCCATAATCCTCTACGATCAGCCCTGGTCGAACGAGCGCTGGACGCAGGAAATGCTGGATGCGATCTACAGCAACTACACCCTCTCGGGCCTGGTTGCGGGCAACAAAGTCTATACGCTGGTGGAACAGGTCGAAATGGAGACTCTCGCCGCCTGCCCCGGCGCAGCCTGGCAACTGCCCAATAATTCCTCCACGGGTGTGTTGTGGAACCAGAACGGCCTCAACTTCTACGGCTGGGGCCAGGAGGGCAAGGTGCCCGTGTACGCCGCCGCCGACGGCCTGCTCACCCGCAATGAGGACTGGTTCGATACGGTCGCCATCCTGCACGATGACCCGCTCAACCCGGGCCAGCAGGTCTGGAGCATCTACAGCAACATGGGCGGCTCGGACGGATTCACCTCCTTCGTGGCCGAAGACTTCCCGCCTGGGGTGACGAACATGCCCGTCAAGGCGGGGCAGATCGTCGGCTACCAGGGCACGTGGAACGGACGCCCAGGCTGGGCCACCTGGATGCACGTGCTGTTTGCCGTCCTTCGCGCCGACAGCGCGGACTTCCCAGCCGAGGTCACCCCCGAAATGGTGCTCGATCCCAGGCCCTATATTGGCATCGAATTACCCTCGCAATTGGAACTCAAGACAAGGAAACCGATAGAGTGTAAATTGCCATGATTACCGTTAGCCATCTGAAAAAATATTACCAACGGCCCGTGCGCCAGGAAGGTTTCCTCGGCAGCGTCCGCACCCTTTTCAGCACCAAATACGAGACCACCCAGGCCGTGGACGACATCTCCTTCCACATCGACGAAGGCGAGGTTGTCGGCTACATCGGCCCGAACGGCGCGGGCAAGTCCACTTCGATCAAGATGCTGTGCGGCATTCTGGTGCCAACCAGCGGCGACATCAAGGTCAATGGGCTCACGCCGCACGAGAATCGCATGGAAAACGCGCGCCAGATCGGCGCGGTGTTCGGGCAGAAGACCCAGCTCTGGTGGGACGTGCCCGTCATCGAAAGTCTGCGCCTGTTCCGCGACATCTACAAGGTCTCGGGGGCGCAGTACAAGCACAACCTCGAACTGTTCAATGACCTGCTCGACCTGCACGAATTTCAGAACACGCCCGTGCGCCAGTTGAGCCTCGGACAGCGCATGCGCGCCGACATGGCCGCCGCGCTGCTGCACAATCCGCGCCTGCTGTTTTTGGATGAACCCATGATCGGCGTGGACGTGGTTGTCAAGGAGCGCCTGCGCACCTTCATCCAGCAGATCAACCATGAACGCAAGGTGACCGTGCTGTTGACCACGCACGACATGATCGACATCGAGAAGGTCTGCTCGCGCATCATGATCATCGACCACGGCCGCATCGTCTACGACGGCAACGCCGACCAGATGCGCAACCAGTACGGCAAACAGCGCACGCTGGTGGTCGAGTTCGAGGAGCACGTCCCAGACTTCGAGACGCCCCACGCGAAGATCGTCAAGAGCGAGGGACGCAAAAAGTGGTTCGCCTTCAACCGCTTCGAGACCTCGCCTTCCTCGCTCATCGCGCACATCAGCACCAGTTACCCGATCCTCGACCTGGCCGTGGAGGAACCCGAGATCGAAGCCATCGTCCGCACCATTTACCAGGGGACGGCGGAGGTGGCGTGAAGATCTTCTGGGCTTTTACGCGCCAGGCCTTCCACAATTCCGTAGTGTTTCGCGTGGAATTCTGGCTGCGCTTCCTCTCGATCTTCCTGTGGATGTACACCATCCAGTGGGTCTGGCGCATTCTCTACACCCAGCGCCCGGGCGCGTTCGGCGTCAGCCTCGAACAGATGGTCACCTACGGCGTGCTAGGCATGGCGCTCGAAACCTTCATGGATGTCGGCCCCGAGTGGTACATCTCACAACAGGTGCGCACAGGCGCCATCGACACCGACCTGATGAAGCCGCTCGACTTCCATCTGCACATGCTGGCGCGCAGCACAGGCGAGATGCTCTTCAGCCTGGGCGTGCTGGCCCTGCCCACCTTCACGGTCGGATTCATTTTCTTCGGCTTGCAGATGCCCCCCACCCTCGAAGCGGGACTGCTGTTTGCCGTCAGCATCACGCTGGGATTTCTGGTGCTGTTTCATCTGGGATTCCTGCTCGGTACGCTGGTGCTGGCCACGCTTGACATTCGCAGCATCGCCTGGGCCTACTACTCGCTCATCTCCTTCTTCGCGGGACAGATGGTTCCGCTATGGCTGTTCCCGCCTGCCCTGCGGGCCGTGGCCGAGGTGCTGCCCTTCAAGAGCGCCTACTATATCCCCTCGTCCATTTACATCGGCGCATTCACAGGGCAGGAAGCTTTGCAGGCCATTGGCTTCCAGTTGGTGTGGGTCGTCATCCTGACCCTCATCGCGCGCTGGGCCTGGAGCCGCATGGACGCGCGCCTCGTGGTGCAGGGAGGCTAGCGTGGACTCTCTGCGACTGTACTTCAAGCTGATCCGCATCGCCTTCCAGGCGCGCATGCAATACCGCGCCGATTTCTTCACGGGCATCATCGGCGTCATCACGCTCAACGTGGTCAACCTGGGGCTGATCGGCATCCTGGTCAGCCGCTTCAACAATCTCAATGGCTGGACGCTGTGGGAGATGGTCTTCCTCTACTGCCTGTGGATCCTCGGACACAGCATCTACAGCCTGTTCTTCTGGCACATCCGCGCGCTGGAGGATTACCTCATCCAGGGCACCTTCGACCAGTTCCTGCTGCGCCCCGCCAACCCTTTCATCCTCTTCATCGGGCGCGAGGTTCAATACCTGGGTCTGGCCGATGCCACCTTCGGCATCGCGGGCTTCGTTCTGGCCTACACCAATCTTGGCCTGCACTGGGACTGGGTCAAGTGGGTCTTCTTTGGGCTGGCCATCGTGTCGGGTACACTGCTCGAAACCACCATCAACCTGTTGGTGGCCTGCGTCGCTTTCTGGACGGGACGCTCGCGCCGCGTGGGCGGCCTGATCATGCAGCTCAACAGCATGATCCAACACTACCCAATGGACATCTTTGGCACCACCTTCCGCGTCGTGGTCACGGGGCTGATTCCCGTCGCCTTCATGAACTACTACCCCGCGCTGATGCTGCTCGACAAGACCGACCGTCTCGGTGGCTGGGGATGGCTCAGCTACATGTCACCCATCGTGGCCATCCTCATGGTTTACCTCTCCGCCCGCCTGTGGAATTTCGCCTTGCAGCGCTATTCCAGTTCGGGAGGATAATGATGTCGTTGCGAGCGACAGCGAAGCAACCTCCCCATGGAAGGTGTGCTTAATACTTCAAACATGAGATTGCTTCGAGCGGACGAACGCCGCTCTCGCAATGACATAACAGGAAATCCCATGCGATTCACTCACCGACTCCTGCTCCTCACCTTGACTCTCATCCTGCTTACGGCTTGCGCCGCGCCCGCGACGGAAACCGCCGCCCCGCCGCCGACCGAAGCGCCTGTCACCGTTACCCAGCCCGCTCCCACGCTGACAGCGACTCGCGAGCCGACCGCCACGGCCACGCCGCGACTGATCCTCACGCCCTACCCCACGGGCGCGGTCGAACCCGTCCAACCCGTGGTCGGATTGCCGCAGGGCACGGACGATTATCCCTGGTGGAACGACACCGTCTTCTACGAGATCTTCGTGCGCAGCTTCGCCGATTCAGATGGCGACGGCATCGGCGACTTTAACGGGATCACCTCGAAGCTGGATTACCTCAACGATGGCGACCCAGCCACCAGTACAGACCTGGGCGTGACAGGCCTGTGGCTGATGCCGATCATGCCATCCCCTTCCTATCATGGCTATGACGTCAGCGACTATTACGCGGTCAATCCACAATACGGCACGATGGACGACTTCAAGCGCCTGCTGGCCGAAGCCCACAAGCGCGGCATCCACGTGACCATCGACTGGGTGCTCAACCACACCTCCAGCCAGAACGACTGGTTCGTGCAGGCCCAGGACGTGAACTCGCCCTATCACGACTGGTACGTCTGGCAGACGGGCAGACCCACCACCTCGGGCTGGATCCCCGCGCCTGGGAATCAGTATTACTACGCCTTTTTCGGCGCGCCTATGCCCGACCTGAACTACACCAACCCCGCCGTCGTGGCCGAGATGAAGAACGTGGCGCGCTTCTGGCTCGAAGACGTGGGCATCGACGGCTTCCGCCTGGACGCGGCCAAGTACATCGTCGAGGACGGCGGCACCATCGAGAACACGCCGCAGACACATGACTGGTACAGGGATTTGCGCAGCTACTACAAGAGCATCAACCCGCAGGCCATGACGGTCGGCGAGATCTGGGATGACAGCGACACGGTCGCCACCTACCTGCAAGGCGATGAACTTGACCTGGCCTTCGACTTCGACCTGGGCAAGAACTTCGTCTTCAGCGCGGGCACAGGCACGCCCAAATACGCGCTGGACATCCTGGCCCGTGACGTGGACGTCTTCCGCCCTGGGCAGTACGCGGTCTTCCTCACCAACCACGACCAGGATCGCGCCATGACGGTGCTGAACGACAACGTGGAACAGGCCAAGTCGGCCGCGGCCATGCTGTTGACCTCGCCTGGCGTGCCGTTCCTCTACTACGGCGAGGAGATCGGCATGTTGGGCAAGAAACCCGATGAGAACATCCGCCTGCCCATGCAGTGGAGCGCAGATGCCAACGCGGGCTTCAGCACGGGCAAACCCTGGCGCACACCTGGCTCGGATTACACACTCAAGAACGTGGTCGCGCAAAGCGCCGACCCCAGTTCGCTGTTTTCGTATTACCGCACGCTGATTCACCTGCGCAATGCGCACGCCGCCCTGCGCGTGGGTGACTTCCAGCGCGTTATGGCCGACAACCGCTCGCTCTACGCCGTGCTGCGCGTCAGCCAGGAAGAGACGGTGTTGATCCTGTTCAACTTGAGTTCCGCTCCTGTAACGAATTACACACTGCGCCTCAGCGACAGTCCGCTCTCGGGCAGCTACACCCTGACCCCGCTGCTCGGCGCGGGCGACTTCGCCCCGCTGCAAGTCGACGCGCAAGGCGGATTTAACGGCTACACACCTCTGCCCGAGATTCCACCCTACGGGCGGTTGATTATCCAATTGCGACAGTAAGGCGAGATAGTATCTCGCCCTACGAAAGGTGTTCAAAATGAAACTTCAAAGACATCCCGCCAATCCCCTGCTCCTGCCCGATCCCACTTCAGATTGGGAAACGTACAACGTCTTCAACCCGTCCGTGATTTTCCACGACGGCCTGTTCCACATGCACTACCGCGCCCAGGGCATGGACTGGATCAGCCGCATCGGCTACGCCGTCAGCGCCAACGGCATCGCCTGGAACCGCCTGCGCCGCCCCGTGCTGGATGTGCAGGATGTCTCGGATGCGCGCGGACTCGAAGACCCGCGTGTGACCGAGATCGAAGGCCGTTTCTACATGACCTACACCGCCTACAGCCGCGAGACGCCCGCAGGCATCGCCCCCACCCACGCGGGCGGCGGCGTGACCCCCATGATCGCCGTCAGCGACAACCTCATCACCTGGCAGCGGATCGGCTCCATTGTGCGCGGCGAGGACGACAAGGATCACGTGCTCTTCCCGCGCCGCATCAACGGCCGCTACGTAGCCCTGCATCGACGACCTCCGCAGGTCTGGCTGGCTGAAAGCGATGACCTCGTCCACTGGCCCGAGGAGCGCATGCGTCCCATCTTCGGCCCGCGCCCTGGCAACGGCTGGGATGAATTGCGCGTGGGCGGCAATGCTGCGCCCATCGAGACCGAACACGGCTGGTTGATGCTGTATCACGCCTACAACAACGATCACGTTTACCGCCTCGGCGCCTGCCTGCTCGACCTAGACGACCCATCCAAGGTCATCGCCCGCCCGAAGGATTTCATCCTCGAACCCAGCGAGCTGTGGGAACTGCGCGGCGATGTGCCCAACGTGGTCTTCTCGTGCGCCAACCCCGTGGTGGACGGCACGGTCTACGTCTACTACGGCGGCGCGGATCATGTCATCGGTCTGGCGACCTGTCGGCTGGATGAGTTGATCGATTTTGTGCTTGGCTGAATTTGGATATCTCAAATCTTCTTCAAAAACCAACCAATGTAGGACATCATGAACTTTTCCTGGCTCTGCGTTGCTGCGTTCATAGCGCTAATGATCCCTGTCATTTATTTTGGCATAACCTCACGGTTGAAATATGCCAAACAAATTTTTGACGCGCAAGCCAAAGGTACATTCTCTGATTTGAATACACCAAAAGTAAAATCCCACTTTCGTCGTTTGGCTGTTGTGGCGCTTATTGGTCTCTTGGGAATGACTTTATTCCTTTTAGGGTTTGTAATTCTTCAGGCGAATGGGATGATTGCTTATTCTGGAGTTGTCATCACAACAGCCATTTTATTCGGCATCAGTGGCGCAGCTGCAGGTTTGCTCATGCAACGAGAAATCAATCGCAGGCTTTAGCCCGCTGCCTGCTCAACCACCGAAGTATTCTAAAAACAATAACCTTCGCAAGGTTTATCAAATACAAAGGATAACGACTCTATGAATGACCTCTGGATTGTTTCTGAAGATTCCTTCGACGCAAAAAAACAGCATCACAAGGAAACAGTCTTCACCATAGGCAATGGGTACCTATCGACGCGCGGCGCGTTCGAGGAAGGCTATCCCAAGGATCACCGCGCCACGTTCGTGCATGGCGTGTTCGATGAAGCGCCCATCGTCTTCACCGAGCTGGCCAACTCGCCCGACTGGCTGCCCCTGCAGGTACTGTTCAACGGCGAGCGCTTCTCGCTCGACACGGGCACTGTGGAAGGCTTCGAGCGCAGCCTGGATTTGCGCACGGGCTTGCTGATCCGCACCGTGCGCTGGAGCTCCCCTTCTGGACTGAAGGCGACCCTGGTGTTCGAGCGTTTCGCGTCCCAGGCTGACGAGCACCTGCTGTACGTGCGCTGCCGCGTCACCCCCGAGTTCGCTGGGATGGTCGAGTTCCGCGCGGGCTTGAACGGCAATATGAACAACGAGGGCATCGTCCACTGGCATTGGGTCGCGCAGGGTGAGCAGGATGGCGTGCAATACCTGCATAACCGCACGCGCACCTCGGGCATCGACATGGCCTCGGCCATGCGCGTCGACTCATTCGGCGGGCGCGAGGTGGAGCGCGCGGTCTGGGATGTGGAGAACAGCCCGACGCTGATGCTCCGCCTGGAAGCGGAACCAGGCCGAACGGTCGGCGTGGAAAAGCGGGTGGCGGTCTTCACCTCGCGCGATGTCGCAGCGGATGCGGTCATCCCGTCTGCCATCCAGCACGTGAACGCAGGCGCGGGCTGGGAAGCGGCCTTCGCGGCCGACGCCCAGGCCTGGGCCGCCGACTGGGAGCGCACCGACGTGGTCATCGAAGGCGATGACGAGGCGCAAATCTCGATCCGCTTCAACCTGTTCCAATTGCTGATCGCCGCCCCGCGCCACGATGACCGTGTCAACATTGGCGCCAAGACACTCTCGGGCTTCGGCTATCGCGGCCACGCCTTCTGGGACACCGAGATCTTCATGCTGCCCGTCTTCATCTACACCGCACCGCACATCGCGAAGAACTTGCTCAACTATCGTTTCCGCAACCTGCCAGGCGCGCAACGCAAGGCCCAGGGCAACGGCTTCGAGGGCGCGCAGTTCCCCTGGGAAAGCGCGGACACGGGCGACGAGGTCACGCCCACCTGGGTGCCGCACTTCGCCGACCGCACCAAACTCGTCCGCATCTGGACGGGCGACATCGAGGTGCATATCTCCGCCGACATCGCGCACGCCGCGTATCAATACTGGCAGGCCACGGGCGATGACGCCTGGTACATCGAGAAAGGCGCCGAGCTGATCCTCGACACCGCCAAATTCTGGGGCTCGCGCGCCGAGTGGAACGCCGAAGCAAAGCGCTACGAACTCAATGATGTTATCGGCCCCGATGAATATCACGAGCACGTCGACAACAATGCTTACACGAATCGCCTGGCACAATGGAATTTGCAGGCCGCCTTCGATGTGCTGGCTTGGCTGCGCGAACACGCCCCCGCCAAAGCCGACGAATTAATCGCGCGCCTCGACCTGAATCCAGATAGGCTTGCCACATGGCGAGAGGTCATCGAAAAAATATACCTGCACATCGAACCCTCGGGCCTGATCGAGCAGTTCGAAGGCTACTACCAGCGCAAGGAAGTCAACCTGGCCGCGCTGGAGCCGCGCACCAAGTCGGCCCAGGAGATATTCGGCATCGAAGGCTGCAACGAGACGCAAATCCTCAAACAGCCCGACGTGCTAATGCTGCAATACCTGCTGCGCGACCATTACACGGACGAGTCCGTGCGCGTCAACTACGATTACTACATGCCGCGCACTGACCACACCTACGGCTCCTCGCTTGGCCCGTCGATCATGGCCATCATGGCCTGTGACGTGGGCAAGCCCGACGACGCCTACGAACACTTCATCCGCGCCGTGCGCGCCGACCTGCGCGACGTGCGCGGCAACGCGGGCGACGGCATCCACGCCGCCTCGACGGGCGGCACCTGGCAGGCGGTGGTCTTCGGCTTCGGCGGCCTGCGCATCACCGCCGACGGATGGACGACGAATCCGCGCCTGCCGCACAACTGGAAGCGCCTGTCGTTCAAGTTCTTCCATCGCGGCGAGATACACACGGTCGACATAAGCGGATAATGGACGCCGCAAGCTCTGCTTGCGGACGTGAAAAAGTCCAGAAAAGAGTCGTCATGAAAACCGAAGGAAATTTACAGATCATCCTGCGCCTTCTACGCTCTGCCCTGCTGATCGACCTGGGCGTGGCAGCAGTGGTGCTTGTCATCTGCTTCGCCATCGACCTGGTCACCCTGGAGGCCTTCGGCACCTTCCTCACCTGGGCGGGGATCGCCCTGGCGGTTTTCTCCACCTGTTTGGGCATCGGCGGATTCGCTGCGCGCCCCAAGGATGTCATCGATTTTTCCCTGACAGGCGCGGGCGACATGGGCGAGAACCTCAGGCGCATCGCCGAGAACAGCAGCAGTTCGATGGGATGTTTCTTCCTCTTCATGTTGGCCGCCCTGGGATTGCTGGGCATCGGCTCCGTGCTTTCATCCATTGGCGCTGGCATATAGTGAAGTATCAAATCAAAATCAAAGGAACCTACTCATGATCCAAGCCTTCATCTTCGACCTCGACGGCGTGTTGACCGATACCGCCGAATATCATTACCGCGGCTGGAAGCGCCTGGCAGACGAGGAGGGCCTGCCCTTCTCGCGCGAGGACAACGAGCACTTGCGCGGCGTCCCGCGCCGCGAGTCGCTGATGCTGATCCTCAAGGGCCGCAGCTACCCCGAGGAAAAAATCCTGGAAATGATGGAACGCAAGAACAACTACTACCTGGACTTCATCAAGGAGATCTCCCCGCGCGATCTGCTGCCAGGCGCGCGCGAACTGCTGGAGGAGATCCATGCCTCGGGCCGAAAGAATGCGCTCGGCTCGGCCAGCAAGAACGCGCCCGAGGTCATCGACCGACTGGGCATCCGCGACCTGTTTGACGCCCTCTCCGACGGTCACAGCGTGGAGCGCCAGAAGCCCGCGCCCGACCTGTTCCTGCATGCGGCGGCACAACTCGGACTCTCCGTGGCGGATTGCGTCGTGGTGGAGGATGCGGCGGCGGGAATCGAAGCCGCGCTCGCGGGCGGATTCCGCGCCGTTGGGCTGGGCCCGCGCGAACGGGTTGGGCAGGCCCAGGCCGTCTTCCCCAGCCTGGACGGTGTCCATCTGGCCGACCTTTTGAAGTCTTTAAACGAAGAATAGGATTTCACGATGTCCGACAATTCCAAATACCTGTGGTGGCAGACAGGCGTGGTGTACCAAATTTATCCGCGCAGCTTCATGGACGCCAACGGCGACGGCATCGGCGACCTGCCTGGCGTGATCCAGCGCCTGGATTACCTCAAGGAGATCCTCGGCGTGGATGCGATCTGGATTTCGCCCATCTACCCCTCGCCCATGAAGGATTTCGGCTACGACGTCTCGGACTATTGCGGCATCCACCCGATGTTCGGCTCGATGGCCAACTTCGACCGACTGCTGGAGGAAACACACAAACGAGGCATGAAGCTGCTGCTCGACCTGGTGCCCAATCACACCTCGGACGAACATCCCTGGTTCCTCGAAAGCCGCTCCAGCCGCAACAACCCCAAACGGGATTGGTATTTCTGGCGCGATCCTCTCCCCTCCCCCGCCAACGGGAGAGGGGCCGGGGGTGAGGACCTGCCCCCCAACAATTGGCTAAGTTGTTTCGGCGGCCCGGCTTGGGAATGGGATGAAAGGACGGGCCAGTATTACCTGCACACCTTCGCCAAAGAGCAGCCCGACCTGGACTTCCGCAACCCCGAGGTGGTCGAAGCCATGCTCGACTCGATGCGCTTCTGGCTGGACAAGGGCGTTGACGGGTTCCGCGTGGACGTCATCACCGGCATGATCAAGGATGCGCTGCTGCGCGATGAACCCGCCAACCCCGCCTGGGACGGCGTCGAGCCGTTTGCCAGTTTGCAGCACATCCATTCCAGCAACCTGCCCGAGGTGCATGAGATCATCCGACGGATGCGCGCGCTGGTCGATTCCTATCCGCAGCGGGTGCTGATCGGCGAAATTTTTGCCCTGCCCAACGCGGAGTTGGTCAAATACTATGGCGCAAATCTGGATGAATGCCACCTGCCCTTCAACTTCGGCCTGATCTGGATTCCATGGACGCTGGAGGCGGTGCGCGGAAAGATCGAGGATTACGAGGCGGCCCTGCCGCCCGGGGCCTGGCCGAACTGGGTGCTGGGCAACCACGACCAGCCGCGCATCGCCACCCGCGCCGGGCGCGACCGCGCGCGCGCCGCGGCCATGCTGCTGCTGACCCTGCGCGGCACGCCCACCTGGTACAACGGCGATGAGCTGGGCATGGAAAACGTGACCATCCCGCCCGAACTGGTGCAGGATCCGCCCGCCGTCAACCAGCCGGAGTTGGCCGAACTGCTGGGCCGCGACCCCGAGCGGACTCCCATGCAGTGGGACGACTCGCCCAACGCCGGCTTCACCTCCGCCGGGGCACGTCCCTGGCTGCCGCTGGCCGCAGACTACAAGCAGGTCAACGTGGCGCGCCAGTTGGAGGATCCGCGCTCCTTCCTGAACTTCTTCCGCCAATTGATGGCCCTGCGCAAGTCCTCGCCCGCGCTGACGGTGGGCAGCTACCGCTCGCTCGAGCTGGGGTCGCCCGAGGCGCAGGCCAACTGCTTCGTGTACGAGAGGCAGGCCGAGGATCAGCGCCTGCTTGTGGCGTTGAACTTCTCGGGGCGGGAGCAGGCGCTCGGGCTGTCCCTCCCGGGCAACGGGACCATCCTCTTGTCCACGGGCCTCGACCGTGAAGGCGAAATCGATCTGTCGAAATTCAGCCTGGCGCCCAACCAGGGCTGTCTCATCCTGTTGTAATCCAAATCCAAACCATCCAAGAAACGGAGACTTTATGACAAGCAACGCAAACCCCAAATATCTGTGGTGGCAGACCGGCGTGGTCTACCAGATCTACCCGCGCAGCTACATGGACGCCAACGGCGACGGCATCGGCGACCTGCCTGGCATCACCCAGCGCCTCGACTACATCAAAGACCTGGGTGTGGAGGCCGTCTGGCTTTCGCCCATGTACCCCTCGCCGATGCACGACTTCGGCTACGACGTGGCCGACTACTGCGACGTCAACCCGACCTTCGGCACGCTGGCCGATTTCGACGTGCTGCTGGCCGAAGTCCACAAGCGCGGCATGAAGCTGATGCTCGACCTGGTGCCGAATCACACCTCGTCCGAGCATCCCTGGTTCCTCGAAAGCCGCTCCAGCCGCGACAACCCCAAACGCGACTGGTACATCTGGCGCGACCCCGCCCCCGACGGCGGCGTGCCGAATAACTGGCTGAGCCACTTCGGCGGCCCCGCCTGGACCTTCGATGAGAAGACGGGCCAGTACTATCTGCACCAATTCGTCAAGCAGCAGCCCGACCTGAACTACCGCAACCTCGAGGTGGTCGAGGCCATGCGCGACGTCATGCGCTTCTGGCTCGACAAGGGTGTGGACGGCTTCCGCGTGGACGTGATCGGCCTGATGATGAAGGACGAACAGTTCCGCGACGAGCCGATCAGTCCCAACTGGGATGGCCGCACTCCCTTCGGCAAGCTGGACCACATCTACACGGCCAACCTGCCCGAGGTCCACGACCTGATCCGAGGCATGCGCAAGGTGCTGGACTCCTACGACGACCGCATGATGGTCGGCGAGACCTACCTGCCCAACGACATGCTGATGGTCTACTACGGCACGCCCGAACAGCGCGAGTGCCACCTGCCCTTCAACTTCCAGTTGATCCTGGCCCCGTGGGATGCCGCCAAGGTCAGGAAGATGGTCGACGACTACGAGGCCGTCCTGCCTGCCGATGCCTGGCCCAACTGGGTGCTCGGCAACCACGACCAGCACCGCCTGTCGACCCGCATCGGCGCGCACCAGGCTCGCGTGGCCAACATGCTGCTGCTGACCCTGCGCGGCACGCCCACCTGCTACTACGGCGACGAGATCGGCATGCAGGATGTGCCGATTCCCGCCCACATGATCCAGGACCCGCCTGCCGTCAACATGCCCGAGATCGCTCACATCGTCGGCCGCGACCCCGAGCGGACTCCGATGCAATGGAACGCCCTGCCCAACGCGGGCTTCTCCGCGCCCGACGCGAAGGAAGCCTGGCTGCCGCTGGCCGCCAACTACACCGAAGTCAACGTGGAGCAGGAATCCAGCAACCCGTACTCGTTCCTGTCTTACTTCAAGAAGCTGATGGCGCTGCGCAAGTCCTCGCCCGCGCTGACGGTGGGCAGTTACCGCTCGCTCGAACTGGGCTCGCCCAAGGCGCAGGCCAGTTGCTTCGTCTACGAGCGGCAGGCCGAAGGTCAGCGCATGCTCGTGGCGCTCAACTTCTCGGCCAGGGAACAGAAGATTGGATTGTCCCTGCCTGGCTCGGGCAAGCTCGTCCTCTCCACGCGGCTGGATCGCGAAGGCGACGTCCAGTTCGCCGACCTCACCCTGCGGCCGAACGAAGGCTGCGTGATCGCGCTGTAAACAATCAAGACCTGACAGGTTTCAGAAACCTGTCAGGTCTTTTTAGATAACCCCATGTCCAACACACAATTCTTTCCCCTGCGCGAGATCCGCCCTGCGGGCTGGCTGCAAAATTTCCTCGAACGCCAGGCCGATGGCCTGACGGGCAACGTGGCCGTCTCAGGCTATCCCTACGGCTACAAGTTTTGGGGCACCCAGGCCGACAACACCAAAGGCTCGTATGCCGCCTGGTGGCCCTACGAGCAGACCGCCTACTGGATCGACGGCGCGCTGAAATGCGGCTACCTGGCGGGCCGCGATAACCTGTACCAGCAGGCGCTCGAAGAGGTCGAGTTCGCGGTCGAGCACGCCGCCGAGGATGGCTTCATCGGCCCCGACAGTTTACGGGACAAGGATCGCTGGCCGCACGCGGTCTTCTTCCGCGCGGTGCTGGCCCAGTATGAGATCACAGGCGACCGACGCTACCTCGACGCGCTGGTGCGCCATTACCAGTCCACGCCGCACCCGATGGGCTGGGACCGCGACGTGACGGGCGTGGAGATTCTGCTCCTCCTGTATCGCGAGACGGGCCAGGCCGACTTGCTCGAAATGGCCGAGAACCTGTACGCGCGCTTCAACGAGCAATGGCCCGCGCACGATTGCGCGCTCGACACGCTGCTCTCGGACAAGGAACAAAGCGAGCACGGCGTCACCTTCAACGAGGAGGCCAAGCTGGCGGCCATGCTCTACACGGCCACGGGCAAATCGAAATATCTGGAGGCCGTTGTCCACGGCTACAAAAAACTGGAAGCCCAGGCGCGCCTCGCGGACGGACTGCATTCCTGCTCCGAGCACATCCACGGCAGGACCGCGCTCGACCTGCACGAGACCTGCGACCTGACCGACCACACCTGGGCGCTGTTCTATCTGCTGCAGGCCACGGACGACGCGCACTACGCCGACACCATCGAGCAGGTCATCTTCAACGCCCTGCCTGGCTCGATCACCAAGGACTTCCGCGCGCTGCAGTATCTGTCGGGCGCCAACCAGGTGGTCGCGACCGAGCATTCGAATCACAACTTCTTCATGCGCGGCCTGAACTGGATGAGCTACCGCCCCGACCACGAAGTCCAATGCTGCCCTGGCAACCTGCATCGCGCCATGCCCAACTACATCTCGCGGATGTGGCTGCGCTCCGCCGACGGCGGCGTCATGGCCGCGCTGTATGGCCCGGGCGAGTTGCAGACTACAGTTGGTGGGAAGGCTGTCCAAATTACGGCGCAGACGCGTTACCCGTATCAGCAGCAGATCCACTTCACGGTGCAACCTGCCGAGGCGCTCGACTTCGCGTTCTGGCTGCGCATCCCAGGCTGGTGCCAGAGGGCCAGCCTCCAGGTCAACGGGCAGATCGTCCAGGCGGAGCTGAAGCCTGGCAGCTTCTTCAAGCTGGAGCGCACCTGGCAGCCAGGCGATAGCGTCGACCTGGAACTGCCCTTCGAGCTGGGACTCGAACGCTGGCCCGAAAACGGCGTCAGCCTGACGTATGGCCCCCTGACCCTGGCATTCCCCATCCCGACCCGCGCCGAGATCGAGACTGAAAACTCCACCACCCGTCAGCGCATGCAAACGCTGGGTAATCTGTACGAGCCGCGCCCGACCGTGGTCAAGGAGGATTTCCCCGCCTGGAATCTCTACCCCGCCGGCCCGTGGAATTACGCCCTGCACATCGACGAGCAATCGCTCAAAGATCTCAAGGTGGAATGGAATGACGCATGCGCCGACCCACTGGACGCGACGAATCCCGCGTTGAAGCTGCGCGTCCAAGCCAGCCGCGTGCGTGGATGGCACCTCATCCACACCCAAAAGGTCAGGCACTTCGGCCACTGGACGGAAGGCACCGAGTTCTGCCGCGGCATGCGCACCATCGCAGGCGACTTCCAGTTCACCCCATCCCTGCCCGACCCGCACAAAGTCGCATCCAGGCTGGCGGCCAAAGCCGAAGAGATCGAACTGATCCCCTACGCCGCCACCCTGCTGCGCGTGACGGTCTTCCCGCAGGCATAAATCCGCGCGCGGAGTCCCCGTTTGGGCAGCGGAGTCGATGCACAGTGTTTCAATAAAATGCTCCCGTTCATCGCGGGAGCATTTCTTTGTCTGACCATTACAATATTCAGCAGAATTTTCCATAAAAAATGGTGGCTGAGACAACCATTACATTGAAACTATCATGTCTATCATTTACCCCGCCACCCTGATCACCTAAACTCCCACTCAAGTACAGTAACATCACAAAAGGCCCCTTCCTGCTAAAGTTCCCCCTCTTTTTGAGTTTGTTTTTCTCTTGCTCGCTATCCTCTATAAGCGTATAATTTTGTTCGATAGGATGGGATACACATGATACATCTCATTCAATCCCAAACAAATACTATCTTGGCGCGCAATTTTGGCTGCTGTTTGGTTTCACAATATCGGCTTCTGTTGTATATAGTAAGAACAAAGGATGTTAGCGAAAATTATCCGAGTTTGTATAGTTTTTTTGTGCTGACACAACCTTTTCGGGTCAAAATGGGTCAACAAATCTTTTTCAAAATCGCTTAAAAATGAACAAAACAGAATTGGAATTACCAAATATCTGGCCCATTCGAGTCTGGGATAATCAAGAAGGAGGAGGAGGAACATGGGTTTTACCAAGCTTAAACCATATGGAAGTAATACCGACTCTCTGGATTATCCTTCAACAAATTATAGATGATTGGAAAAAGTATTCTGCCGAATTTTCTTTTACAAGCGTGAATGACCCTAATATCTCAAAAATCGAATTTCAATTTAACACTTTTGATGAATTAGAACCTCGCTTTATCAATTGTCTCTTCTCGTACATCAATTTCATTTTCCTACTAGAAAATGGTTTTGATGTTATGTTTGATGAATTAAAGGGTCTCGCCAAAGAACTCGATCTACCAATTAAGATTCCTAAAAAACCAAAGCGAAATGCTTATATACAGCGTCTAAGATTGGTAAGAAACCACACCGTTGTACATTGGGGTGGCCCAAAAAACAAGGATTACATTGACTCACGTGCTGGCAGAAATTGGGGTTTTTCAATACCAACTGACGCAGACACGTTGGAAGATATTTCTTTTGGATATGTGAGTCTAGTCGGAGCAAATGATCGTGAACTAAGGACTCTTGCGCAAACACACATGGAGGTTACTGCTTATCTACGAAAATATGATGTAGCTTGCGCTGGAATGTTGAAAGAGATTGTTCAATTTTTACCTATAAAGAAGGGCTCTCTCGAATACGTATACTTAGCCCCACATAATACGTCTAACAAAGCGCATACTTGACGCTGAGGATTCTGCAAAAACCTCAAAAAGTGTCTATATTACAGTCTTTGTAGCTCCGTGCTCTTCCGACCGTACACCTGCACTGCACCGAACGCAGTGTGGTGCTAGTGTCGAGACCACCTGTAGATTCGAAAATAAAGCTAATCCTGGTAAAAAAATGCTCCCGTTCATCGCGGGAGCATTTCATTATCCAATCACCACAAAATCCAGCGGCGGCAGGGACAGGTCGCCGTTGGCGGCCAGAGTCCCCATCCCGTGCCAGATGGACTTGGCAGCGAAGCCGTGACTTTCCAGGGCATAGGCAGGCACCGTGTGCGGGGCCTCCGAGAAATTCGCCAGCACCAGCGCGCGCTGGCCGTCGAAGCTGCGGATGTAGCCCAGCACGTGCTCACTGCCCGTTTCGATGGCTTCCAACTCGCCGTCCGAAAAGACGGGCTGCGCCTTGCGCAGGGCGATCAGCTTTTGCAGGTTCTGGTACACGCGTCCCTGCACGCTGGTGGCGTCGTGCCGCGCTTCGTACACGTCCCAGTCCGCCTGCGGGCGGTGTACCCAGCGGCTGTCGCGGCTGTGGTCGGGGTCATCGTAGAAGCCATAATCGTTGAGGGTGCCAATCTCGTCGCCCAGGTACAACAGCGGAATCCCGCCCACGGTCAGAATCACGCCGTGGATCAGCAGGATGCGGCGGATGGCCAGTTCCACTTCCTGTGAACCTTCCTCACGCAAAGCCTTTTCGAGTCCCGCCAGCGAAGCGCAGGAGCCGCTGATGCGGCAATCGCCGTTTTTGGGATTCTCCTGGAACGGCAGGCCGCGCGCGAAACTGCCAGGGAAGCGTCCGCGGTAGAACTCGTTCAGGAAGCGGCGGTGATCGTCGCCGTTGATCCAAAACTGGGCGGCATCCTCGTCCGAGAACGTCCAGCCGATGTCATCGTGGCAGCGCACGTAATTGACCCAGGCCGTGCCCGCGTGGATTTTGAAGCGCGTCGCCAGCGCCTGCGAAAGCAGCCGCACCTCGCGCGTCGCCAGCGAGTTCCACAACAACGCCATCACCAGCGGATTGTACGAAAGCTGACACTCCGCGGGATCGATATATTTGGCCACATCGTTCGGGTGGACGATGGCCTCCGATTTGAACAACAGCGCGGGCGCGGAAATGCGCGCCACGGCGTTGAAGGCGCGGATCAACTGGTGCGCCTCAGGCAGGTTCTCGCAGCTCGTACCCATCTGCTTCCAGATAAAGGCCACCGCGTCCAGGCGGATGACTTCCACGCCCTGATTGGCCAGGAAGAGCATCTCCTCGGCCATGCGGTTGAACACCGCGGGGTTGGCATAGTTCAAATCCCATTGATACTTGTGAAAGGTCGTCCACACCCAGCTATCCCCGGGCAGGGGGGAAAAGGAACCAGGATGCTCGTCGGGGAAGATCTCACGCAGGGTGCGCTCGTAGGCATCGGGCAGGGCGCGGTCGGGGTAGATGCGATACATCTCCATGAAGTCAGGCGCACCTGCCTTGGCCTGCTCGGCCCACACGTGCTGATCCGAGGTGTGATTGAAGACCAGGTCAATCACCAGGCTGATGCCTGCCGCGCGCAGGTCACGCGAGAGCGAAGCCAACTGCTCCATCGTTCCGAGCGGCGGATGCACGTCGCGGTAACTGCTGACCGCGTAGCCGCCGTCATTCTCGCCCTCGGGCGCCTTGAACAGCGGCATGAGATGCAGGTAGGTCAGGCCGAGTTCCTGGAAGTACGGGATTTTGGAGCGCACGCCCTCCAGGTCACCCGCGAACAGGTCAACGTAGATCACCCCGCCCAGCATCTGATTCGACTGGAACCAGAGCGGGTTCCGCTCCCGGGCCTGATCCAACGCCCGCAGGTCGGCGGGACGCTCGAACCAGGCGCGCGCCAGGCTGATGAACAGGTCTTCAAGATGAAAGAAGAAGTCATAGCGCGAGCTGTACAGTCCCAGGTAGAGTTGGAACAGCGCGGGCAGGTGCTCTTCCAGCCGCCGCGTGAACTGCTCCCAGCCCTGCGGGTCGGCGGCGATTTGCGCTGAAAGCGCCACCTCCACCCGCGGCAGGAGTCGGCGCAGCGTGCGTTCGATTTCGAGAGGGGAAAGAGATGATTCCATGAGACTCCATGATTTGGAAAAAATTATTCAGCCAGCCTTGCGAAGGTTTGTTCTTTACAAATGAAACGTCCGTTGTCACCTTTTTTTCGCAGCAACACGCCTGGACGCTGCAATAACCTTCGCAAGGGTACGTTGTTACAAAAATTTTGCCGCAGACATGAAATACACGTCCAGCCGTCTGACCTTCAGCCCGCCGCCCGTGGTGAAGAGTTCCATCCCACGGCTTCCCGCTGACGGGAAGATGGCCTCGGTCATGCTCAACAAGCCATCCTGGGCAAACACATCCAGCGTGGATCGGTCGACCAGGATGCGCAGGCGCAGGCGGTTCTCCCGCAATGCAAGGTCAGCCGCGTGGACTGCGGCAAAGTCGGCGTGAAAATCGACGCTGCCCGAGTGCGTGCGATCGATGACCAATCGGCATCGCTCCAACTCATACTTGACAACGGTTTGTTCATCACTGCCTACGCGCAAACTGAAACCAAATTCTGTTGTGTTTGGCTCAGGCTCCAGTTCAGCGATGATCTCATATTGATACCCCTCCAGGCCCGCCAGCAGATTCTGAGCAGGGCCGACGATGATGTTTTCCCAGTGACGATGTTCGCCGCGCAGTGACTCGAGTTCCGCGATGGGCCGCTGCACGAGGCGGATGCCCGCCTCCGTGCGCCGCAGGGATAGTTCGCGCGGCACACTGAAGGCGCTGCGCCAATCTTCCGCGGCGGTGGGCGTGAAAATGGCATACTTCCAATTCGACAGCCAGGCGATGGCGATGCGCCGTCCGTTGGGTTCGTCGCTCCAGGATTGCGGCGCGTAGAAGTCCGCGCCCCAATCGGCCCACAAGGTGGCCTCGGGCGGATTCTCGGAGTGGAAGGTCATCCCGTCAAAGCCGCCGACAAAGTATTGGGTGGCCGAGCCGCCCGCAGGTCCGCCATTGCCGATGCCGACCGTCAGCACCCAACGCGTCGCGGGTCCGCCGTCGACGGGCAGTTCGAATAGGTCGGGCGTCTCCCAAACGCCGTCGGCGGAGCCATGTCCGCTGAAGCTGCCCGAGAATTCCCAGTCGCGCAAATTGCTCGATGTGTAAAAGCGGATCGACCGTCCCGCCGCCAGCGACATGACCCAGTGCCCCGACTCGCGGCTGCCATACCAGATCACCTTGGGGTCGCGAAAATCGGGCGTATCGGGCGGCGGTGTGAGGATGGAGTTTCCTTCATACTTCGTCCAGGTGCGGCCCTTGTCCAGGCTGTAGGCCAGGTTTTGAGTTTCGTAATAATTCTTGTTATAGGTGAAGAAGATGACCAGCGCCTCTTTGCCAAACCCAGCCGTGTCCTCCCAATCCACCACGGCGCTGCCCGAGTAGATCATGCCCTGCTCATCGGGAACCAGCGCAATCGGGAGGTGCTGCCAGTTGACCAGGTCGCGGCTGACGGCGTGTCCCCAATGCATGGGTCCCCACACGTTGCTGTGCGGGTGATGCTGGTAGAAGAGATGATATTCGCCATCGTAAAAGACCAGGCCGTTGGGGTCGTTCATCCAGTGGGCTGGAGGGGTGAAGTGGTAACCTGGGCGAAAAACGTCAGTCATATCATGCTCCTTGAAGGTCACGAGACCTGCTTGATTCTCAACACTTTACTTTGCAGGTTCTTCAATTCCACTTTCAAGCCAGCTTCCATCCAGGCGGCGCCCGAACGCGGCTGCTCGAAGCCCTCGACGGTGTACAACGTCCCTGGCTCCAATCCGCGCAGGTGGAGGACGGGGAAATTGAACGGATCGGGGATGTGCGTACGGAAAACAAACAGCACACTTTCACCCTTGTCCTTGCTGACGTATTGCACCGCCGAGTAAGCGTGCTTTTGCGGGGCGAGGAGTCGATACTGGTCGCCGAATTGGATGATGTGCCGAATCGCTTTGTACAACTGAATGCAATCGCTGCCCAGTTGACGTTCAGCTTGATCCCATTCCAACAGGTTTCCGCCCACACCGAGAGAGCCGCACATGCTCACGTGGAAACGAAACTCAAGCGGCACGAGCTCTTTACCCCAATCGGTGACCCACGCCTCCATCGTGATGGCGGGCATGAATTGCGAAAAGCCTTCCTGAATGGACAGGCGTTTGGTGGCTTCGGTGTTATCGCTGACCCAAACCTGGTCAGCAAATTGCAGGATACCGAAATCGGGTCGTCCGCCGCCGCTGGAACAGGATTGCCAAATGACCTGGGGATGCCGCCGGCGCAGTTCACCCCACACGCGATACAAACCATAGACATAACGCACCCACAACTCACGCGGGTCGCCGGGCGCATCCTGCCAGCCCGGTTCACTGGCGGGACGGTTCATGTCCCATTTGATGAAGGCGATGTTGTTCCCGCTGAGGATTTTATCGAGCGCGGCGATGATGTACTCCTGCACATCGGCGCGCGCCATGTTGAGGATGAGTTGGTTGCGGGATTCGGTGCGCGCGCGGGTGGGGAAGTGAATGGCCCAGTCGGGATGCGCGCGGTACAGGTCGCTGTCGGGGTTGACCATCTCCGGCTCGACCCACAAGCCAAAGTCCATGCCGAGGTCGTTGACTCGTTGAATCAAGCCGCCCAGTCCGTGCGGGAATTTGACCTGATCGGGGAACCAATCGCCCAGACCGGCATTGTCCCAGTTGCGGTTGTGGAACCAGCCATCGTCCATGACGAAGAGTTCCACGCCCATGTTCGCGGCGATTTCGGCGAGGTGCGCTTGCGAGGTTTCATCCACGTTGAAGAGAGTAGCCTCCCAAGAGTTGTAGAGAATTTTGTGCAGCACCCTGCCGTGCGGCAGGAGTTCGTCCCGCACATAATCATGGAGGATGCGGCTGGCAGCGCCGAAACCGTGCGGGGTGTAGCCGGAGAAGGCCGGCGGCGTAACCAGCGGTTCATTCGGCTTGAGCTGCCAGGCGAAGTCCCAATCGTTGAGGCCGATGCTGACGCGGGTGGACGCGAACTCGGTCACTTCGGCGGTGATCTTGAAATTGCCGCTCCAGGCCAGCGTGCCGAACCATACGTCGCCGTGGTCTTCGTCCGCGTTCTTATCCACGCTGAACCACGGCACGGCGCGATGGCTGGGGATGATGCGGCGGCTTTCGATGATCTTCAAGCCGGGCGTGAGCGTTTCGCGCTGCAGGTTGAACTCGTCAGACCAGCGGCCGTACATGTGTGTAAGAGAGTACCCGTCGCCGTGCGGCATGGTCCACTTGGCGGAAAAAACGCGCTCCACCAGGATTGGATCCGCGCCCAGATTTTCGAGTGTGACCCAGCGCTCGATCAGGTCATAGGCTTCGTGGACGCGGTAGTGCAGGGTCACGCGCAGGGGGTAGTAAGAGTCTCTTAAACGGACGGCCAGCTCGGGCGTGGGGGAGTCTTTTACGGAAAAATCCTCATAGCCCAGAACCACGTCCCGCACTTCATCCGCAAAGGTGGCCTTGAGGCACGGGTCGATGTATTTGACGCCCCCGTAGGCGGGATATTCCTCGGGCACGAAGTGATGAAAGCCGTCGGTCGACGCCCAGTGGACAGGGTCGAACGGCGCTGGATAATCGGCCAGGTAGGGCAGACGCGCGCCCCAGTAACGATGGGTAAGCAGTCCGGCCTGGTTGAGGCCAAAGGCATAGGCGGTATGGCGGGTCTCGAGGACCCAGCCGTTTGGGGAGGCATGAATGGGCATGGGGTTACACCGTTTGACGTTCGATGAGGGTGAGTGGCAGGTGGATATGCTGGACCGGGCGCGAGGGGTCGGCGATGCGCGAAAGCAGGATCTCGATGGCCAGGCGGCCCGATTCATCCAGGTGCTGGCGGATGGTGGTCAGGTCGGCGTATTCGGCCATGTCGAGATCGTCAAAGCCGATCACGGCCAGTTGCCCGGGCACGTCGATCTTCAGCTGACGGGCGGCCTTGAGCACACCCAGCGCCTGGAAATCGGTCGCGGCAAAAATGGCGGTCGGCGGCTGGGGCAGGTGAAGCAATTCCCCGGCCACCTGGCGGGTCTGCTCCTGGGTGTAGGGAGCCAGCCGCACGAATTCCTCGGGCAGCAGGATGGCGGCGTTTTGCAGGGCCTGGCGAAAGCCCATCAGGCGCATACTCACGGGGTGGATGGCGTATTCGGGCAGGTCGGTGTCGCCCAAAAAGGCGATGCGGCGGTGTCCCTTTTGAATGAGATATTCGGTCGCCATGCGTCCGCCAGCCACGTCGTCGATCTCGACGCTGCTCAAGTTCGGGTGCGGATACTCGATGACCACGGTTGGAATATTGTGAGACTCCAGGCGCTTGACGTTGGCATCGCTGACGGGCAGGGACATGACCACCAGCCCATCCAGGTTGCCGGTCAGCGGCAGGCTGGCGAAATAACTCTCCAGGTGGGCGGCCGATTCGACGGTGAAGATGACCAGCTCGTAGTTTTCCTTCGAGAGCACGGAGGCCACCCCGCGCAGGCGCTGCACGAAGGAGGGCGCGGTGAAGAACGGCGTGATGACGCCGATGCGCCCGGTCTGCTGCAAGGCCCGCGCGCGCGCCTCGGCTTTGGGGACGAACCCCAGGGCGTCGATGGCCGCCAGGATGCGTTCGCGCGTCTCGGGGTTGACCTTGTCGGGCGCATTGAGCATGCGCGAGACGGTGGTAATACTTACCCCGGCTCGTTCGGCGACGTCATAAATGGTGGGTTGTTTTTGTCTGGGCATGGCTTCTACACAATGAAAGCAGGATGGAAAGCTCATTCATTGTATCGTCCAGCCCCGGCACTGTCAACCGAAGGCCGTAGAAGACAGAGCATGCCTCCCAAATGACCCACATGTTAAAACAAAAAACGCACTCACAAATTGAGCGCGTTTTTGTCAGAGTAGCGGGGACAGGACTCGAACCTGCGACCTCCGGGTTATGAGCTGCAATCCTCGACCACAAACCTACCAGTGTCAGGCTGCCGATTTTGGCTTGACATGCGGTCCTTGATTTGAAAGAGCCTGTAGAGTTTTGATCGTCGAATTGGCGACCAATGTATATATCTTATAACACAAACGAAATTATTCTTCAATCAAATATTTTATTAACTCACCTTACGCATAGGATTGAGATTGATTCTTTTAATCAATGGGTTTATATCACTAATAAATCCTGTAATCCTTTGAGATGCTCATATGAAATTGTTATCGCTCATTTGATTTCTTCTTCACAATCGTGTTCTTAAATTCTTAAATAATTTATCTGAATGTGAAAATATTCCTAAAATTGTTTTTTATATTATTCTGCATATAATCAACTTGAAGGTTAATTAGATTTCCACTATTTCCGTTTTTGAAGAATTATAGTGAACGCGATCTGGTGAATATTTTGGAATTTAGCCTTAATTAATTTTGGCTTATGCATAAATATATTTTTCTATAATCAACCGATTAAGATATTTCTTCATCAGATCACCATCGTATCCTGAACAAGTTGAATTCAAGCATTTTCAAACATACTTTTTGGGAACACTACTAATACCTATTTGTCCGATGTTTAATTGATTTATCCATTTGGAGTGGACTTTTCACAAGACACCAATAGTTCGCAGAAGGAGATTACGAAATGGCTTTTATCGTTATTGAGCAGAGCGTTGGCCGAAATGGAGTGAATCTGGCTTCCGATATTTTTATTATTGGCGCGGCTTTGGTGGAGGTCGGGGGAGATCGAGGTGGAGTCTTTGCCCCGCCTTTGGAGCTTGAGGGTCTAACTCAGGCGATCGAGGGGTTTCAGCACTTCCAGGGCTTACCAGTGCAGGATGGGCGGGTTGATCCGGGTGGACGCACCTTACGCCGCTTCAATGAAATCCTAGATCCAGAAACCTTTGCCGCCGGTTTGACCGTCCGGCCCTTTGACCCCGGCCGGGCGACTTCGGTAGAATCAACCTCTTGGAGTCCCGTGGAGGCTTCCTTGGTTAGCGACTTAGTGTTTGAATGGACCGGCGTCACGGGCAAAGGCACAATCTCGTATTTTCAGCTGGACGAAGCCGTGGTGCCTAAGTGGTTTGGCGTCCTGGTTCCGGAAGGGGTCAGCAGTTTTGACAAGATTCACCTCTTCTTCCATCCTACGCCAGCCCAAGCTGGCTTTCAGGATGCCGATTATCAGGGTCTGGGAAATTGGCCGGACATCTTCCATTATCTAACAGACGATATGGGGTCGCAATTCTGCGCCACTGGCACGGATCGCGTCTTGGTGATGCCGCTAATGACACAGGGGTCAGCGCAAGACTGCGGAATCTTTCCCCAACGCTGGGAGTCGATCATTGGACGCATGCTGGGGATGTTGTCAACCGGCGATATGTCTCCTGCTGCGCCGCTGGTTTATGTGAACAGCCTTGTGGTGTCGAGCTTTAGTTCGGGCATCGTATACTCTCACAAGTTTCGAAATAGCGCCACGCTCGGCGCACGTCTCGCCGGAGTGATTGACTTTGACGGAGGCATATCCAGCTTCAGCCAGCTTTCAGCTGCGCTCTCAGGTCCGCCCGGTCATATCGTAAAAATGACCCAAATGCCTGCCAATCCGCAGGATCTGGGAGCCCTGGGCGCGAATAATATCTTTCCACTGACCAAGCCGCGCTGGGGTGGACCGTGGTTAAACTCTTTTTCCGTCGATCCCAACCAGGCTCTGTTACAAATTCACGGGACGATTCCGCAAACGATGATGTTTGTCGCGGCAGGACGCGCCGGCTAAAAGTCGAACAGACCATAATTTTCCAATAAGTTCGTCTATCAATATGAACGCTGCAAGTTATGTGTGTATTTTTATTGGATTGCTATTTATCGATGGGTGATTGTACAAGGAGACTTTAATGTCGAATCGGATACATCTATCTGCCCTGCGGCCTGATGACCTGCTGGCCCTGGAGTTTGAATTCGCCAACCTCCAGCTTGCTGCGGATAATACCTTGGAACGGGTGGCGCCCGGACAGCCGGCATTTATCATTGTTCATTTTCCACCTCAACATCTTACTGAGAAAGTTTTCTCCGGAAACTCGGCCTCGCTGGAACCACCACCGATTCGCACGGCGATGGCGGGTGAGAGCCGTCTCGTCTTTCGGCTGCCAGAGACGATAGTTCGCCTGTCACTCACCTTGCCGGCCCTGTTGAACTGGGAAATGTGGGAACCGATCATTGCCTCTGGACCACCCAGCGATCTGGAAACAGCCATTGAGTTCCCTTGGCGACTTGTCCTGTCACCCGACGAAAAGGCGCGCTGGCAGCACACCGTCGAGCCGATCACAATTGATGGAAATACCGAGGTGTGGCGCACACACCTGATGCACCTAGGCGAGTCAGATGCCGGCACGGCGCTGCTGACGCCTGGCGGGGATTTGCGAGCTCTGGCGGCGATTGAGGGTCAATCACCGTTTTCCCCTCCCCCGCCTGTGACCGATGCAACCTCATTGGGCAACGAAGACCGTAGAAATCTTGTTCAGCTAACCTCAATCGCCGCCGGCCTGGTTGGAAACCGGCCACTGCATGCTGAATTGCTGTCGCTGTCCACTCTCGGCGCAACGGCCAGCCTGCTCGGCGAGTGGCCGGACGGCCCGGCAACGATCAGCCTGCGCAAGTATCAACACGTCGCCACCCAAGGGCGCGATCAGTTTGTGCGCACTGTACGCATGGGTTTCTTGTGCGGCACGGGTCATCGCTCGGTGGTGATCACCACTACCGAGCGGGCTCCGGTCACCAAGGCCGTCGTGGGCAACTCCCCAGCAGGTGGAGCATTGTTTGGCACGGCTGCTTATCTAATCCAGCGCTATGAAGTATTTGTAATCGGACCAGACATGGAATACGGCTCATTGGCAAGCGCCTATTCCTTCAGTGGGCGCGAGATGCCCTTGCGCTCTATCCATCTAGTCACTCGAACGGCAGAAATTAAGGGTTCGCCGGAGAACCCTTTCACGAACCCAACTTGGCTGCTCACCCCGGAAGGCCAACCGCTCTTTTTTCAGGCCACCGCGCTCGACGTGGCTGGGAACCAGATCGATTTCGAACTGCCGCTGATGTTTGTCCCTCTCGAGGCGACCGATAATATCGGGTTGGTGCGCCATACCTACTTTTCGCCTCCCTTCAGTCCCGATCTGGCGACTAACATCCATCTTAACGGCCAATTGTTGGCTATGGCTGAGCCGGGCGACAAGCCGGGTTCCACCCAGGTCAAGGCAGATACCTTCCACTTTGGGCTTGCCTCTGTAGGTGACGTTGAATCCGGATTCGGCCTGCAAGCCGCCGGATTGCCGCCCTCTTATCCACCGCGCTATCTCCCATTCATCCGCAGCGCCCACGCTTCGGTACCGGCTGTAGAGCAGTTGTTAGGCAGCGCGAAGCCTCAAGCGATGCAGCATGACTTAAATTACTTGGTCAGTGGATTCAACCCTGCGACTAACCCCGCCCAAACCTTTGTCCGCCTGTTGGACTCCCTGCCGCTGGAGTTTGCCTCGCAGAGCGGCGGTGGGCTGGTGCGGCCCAATTCAGCCGCAGAGGCACTCTCCCGCACACTAGGTCCGATTTCCGCACCCGACAAGCTGGCTACTGGGAAGATCGACCTTTCCGCCTTCGGTAACGCTCGCTTCCTGGGCACCATCCGGCTGCTCGATCTCATTCTCCCCGACTCTCCTGGCGATCTCGACCTGCCTTTTGACGCCGCTTCGGCCTCTGCTGAACCGCCTACCCAGGAGCAGTTATCTAACGACCCTACATTCCACCTCAACCAGCCTCGCCTGATCACTCGGCACGCGGGGCAAAGCGTCGAAACCCGCTTTCTGTGGAAGCCGTCTCTGCTGACCAAATCTTTCGGTCCCCTTACGGTGGACCTGGACCATGCAGAGTTGCTCCTGGATGCCCGCACGACCCGCGCCCCATCTGGTGAAGGGACTTCTCTGGTAATCGGCCGCCTGCGTGGCGCGGCGCTGGCCTTCGCCGGAACGATTACGGTCGCCTTTGGCGAGCTGATCTTCCGCGCCGAGGAAGGCCGTAAGATGGAGGTTGGTGCGAAAAATATTGCTATTACCTTTGAAGGCCCGCTTGAGTTTGTGAATTCTTTGCGCAGCATCCTGCCCCCAAGCGGCTTTGACGATCCTCCCTTCCTGCAAGTGGATGGACAGGGCGTGGTGGCCGGTTATACGCTGGGCATACCCACGATCGGAGTAGGGGTGTTCAGCATCCAGAATATCGGCCTAACTGCCGCTATATCGATTCCCTTTACTGACCGACCGGCCGGAGTGCGTTTTTCCATCTCTGAGCGCCACAAACCCTTTCTGGTTACTGTCTCGCTGTTCGGGGGTGGCGGATTTTTCGGGCTGGCAGTAAGTGCTAAGGGGCTTGAACAGATCGAGGCTTCGATTGAGTTCGGCGGCAACATCGCCCTGAACCTTTTCATCGCCTCCGGTGGGGTATACGTGATGGCTGGCATCTACTTCGCCCTGACCGCTGGCAGTGTCACTCTCACCGGCTTCTTGCGCTGTGGCGGCTACCTGGAAGTGCTGGGACTGATTTCGATCTCGGTGGAGTTTTATCTAGCCTTTACCTATCATAAGAAGGATGGCGGCGGCAGCGAAGTGTATGGCCAGGCGAGCTTGACAGTTTGCGTGAAGATCGCCTTCTTCAGTAAAAGCGTCTCGCTATCCATTGAGCGGCGCTTTGCCGGCTCGGACGGAGATCCCAGCTTCGCCGAGACCGTGAGCCTGAATGAGTGGGCGGAGTACCTGCTGGCATTTGCCTAAAACCTGTCGAAGTTTGCACGCTGGAGGATGATAATGCGCAATCAAATTGTACAGTGGATCTTTCTACCCGGTGGATTGACGGAAGATGGGCAGTTGGCCGCCTCCATCTTTGTAACGCCTCGCCTGCGCAGCGACGAGGGCCATACGCTGGCTGATTTTCCCGACTTCGTAGATTGGCCGGCGCTAGTGGGCTCCGGGCAGTTACAGGTGACCCTGCAGCGCGGCGACGGTGTTACAGAAGCGCCCATGCAGGTGATCGGTAGCGGTAGCCGCGAACTCTGGCAAGCACTCTTTCCAGCCGATACCCTTGTGCGTCCCTTTATTTTCGAGGATTACGCCGACCGTCCCCTGGTCTCCTATCCGTATGGTAAAGTGCTGGAATACCTGAAAGGCCAGTGGGCCTCCCTGGCCAGGGCTTCTATTGATGACCTGCCCTTTTCCAGCAGCAATGTTTCGCCGGTTGGCCCCCTGGTTGGTGGCCAACAGCTGGACGGGCATACATTGTCAGGGTTCTTTGACGAATTGATGGTTGCCAACCGGACGGGCATTTTCAAGGACGCCCGGGACGCCAAAGCGGTGTCTGACAACCTGGCCGGCGTGCTGCGCGGCGTGGCCACGCAGGCGGCAGCGCTGAGGGCTGAACACGCTACTCTGCCCCAAGACTTGATCCAGCCCTTCAACCAGGGAGACTCAACCCCAGGTCATTTCTACCAACTGGCCACTTTCCACCGTCGGCCAGAAGCCGACCCGTCCGAATTTCCTGCAGATCACGATGCGGCCATCGCTGAGCTGAATGAGAAGCTTGAATTCCATCACCTGCTCTCCACCTTGGGCGACCACCCCGAACTACTGCGTTCGCTGGGGCTGGTCTTCGATTTGATTATTCGGCCTGACTTCTTGCCCACCTTGACTGACCAGGACCCCCCAACCCTGGTAAAAGTGTCGATCCAACGCTCGTCCAACTTTCCCACCCGGTCCAATCCAGCCCAGTCGCCATGGAACCTGGATGTCACCCCATTTACCCAATGCCGGCTCGTCATGGGACCCGCTGGTGCTTCGTTCTCAGCCGCAGAACTGCCAGGCAGCCACGATTTTGCCCATGGATTTGTGAACCTGAACCCGCAGCGTTTCCTGGTTGCCGCCGTTGACGTGGATGGCCTGGCACTCAAGGCGCTCAACATGGCTTCCACGTTAGAAACGCAAGAGCAGCAGTCCCAGCGCCCGGTGGAGGAAGAGGCCCGCGCCGGAACACCCGCCCCACGCACCGGCGGTGTAGCGCTGGCTATAGCTGACCGCGCCCAAGACATCCACGATGACTTCTACCTGGCTCGCAAAGCAAACGACGCCCTGGAACTGGACCCCACCAACCCGCCCGTGCTGGTGGCCGAACAACTAGTCCGCGGCTACCGTCTGGATATCTTTGACAGCAACACGAATGCGTGGCGCTCGCTCCATGCCCGCCAGGTTACCTACACTCCGCTGCGTGATTCTGGTCAGGCATTTTCGGTTGAGGATGAGGGTTTTGTTCAGGTATCGCTGACGGGAGATGTTGACCGGCCCGGCGCGCCGGCCGACCCTGACGGCGCGCTGTATGTGCACGAGGCACTGGTGACTTGGGATGGCTGGAGTTTGGCTGTACCACGTCCAGGGACGGCCATTCCGCAGGAGCCTGCCCCTCCGGCTGCATCGGCCGAATTCGGTCCGCTTCAGTTGGATCTGGCAGTCAAGGCACTTCCCGCCTCGCTCCCCCGTCTCCGATTCGGAGTGGACTACCGGCTGCGCCTGCGCACCGTTGACTTGGCTGGCAGATCGCTCCCATTGTCGCTGGCCAACAACCTGAGCTTTTTGCTAGACAGAAGCGGCCTGCCCGAGCTGCGCGTAACGCTGCCCGATGGCCGGTTCGTTTATCGTCGGCTGGAGCCCGTGCCCCCTCCCGAGCTTACCCCGCGCTTCATCTATTCGCCGGGAGAGGGACTGGAACGGCTCGTGGTGCGCAGCAACGCTGGCGTCTCCTCAGCAGACTATGCCGCCATCAGCCAGTCTGCTCCCGACGAGACACTGATCTACCATCCATTCTGCGACCGGCACGTTGCTCCGCCCAAAGCCTCGCTCCAACTTACCGAGGCACATGGCCTGTTTGACAAGGCAATTGACTCGGTTCGAGGCCTGTCTGACCAGGCTGCTGCAGACGCCGCGGCCCATTTCTATGAGATTGCCCGGCGCGAGAATGGCTCATTCCGGGACCACCCGGACTCCCGCTTTATTCCAACTGGGAATCACCAGGACCAGCCGCAGGGCTATGTGACTATCGACGCTGACGGGGTGACTCTCCCCTATTTGCCCGATCCCGTCAGCCGGGGTGTTTTAATCCGTCTCCAATTTTCGCCGATCGAACCGGAGCAGCGCTTCGAAATTGCGTTCGACCAGCAAGGGGACTGGTACGAACTTCTCCCTTTCCGGCTCCGCTTGGAGGAAGGCGAACAAGCCTCGACACAATATGATGATGCCCAGCATCTGTTCACTGTGCGCCTGCCAAAGGGGCGCATTGCCCGGATGCGCCTCAACAGCCTGTTCCTAGACGACCCCGATCTCTTCGAAATCATGGCCTGGTGCCACGAAAAGCTGTCGCCGGCAGACGCCGAAAACGTCCTTCAGGCCATCCGTGAAAGCCGGCATTGGATGACCACCCCCTGGCGAACGCTTAACCTGGTGCATGCCGTCCAACAGCCGTTGTTTGAGCCTAGCCTGGATCTGGAGGATATAGTGCATGGATCCTTCAAGCGCAAGAATGGCGCAACAGTTGCCGAGCTTGCGGGTAGAGTGAGGATGGATGGCGCCTCCACAGCCAGCCTGGATTTGACGGCGGAATGGGAAGACATGGTGGATGACCCAGCGCTTGGCCCGCTCGTCGATGAGCACAATTTGATCCGACCGGTTCACACCAATGCTTTCAAGATCGTGTTGCCCGAACCCTTCGCTACGCCCTGGGGGGATGAGATTGAAAAATGGCTGAAAGCCGAGGACACCGACGGTGGGCAGGAATGGAACTCTGTGATTTTCTCCAGCCGCGAAAACCCAGATGGAGGGAGAACCGATCTACTGCGCCTCTCAGCGGCTCCTGCCCTGACAGTGCAGGAGCGCAACCGTCTGGCGGCGGCAGCGGTGCAACTGGAGGGATTTCGTTCTCACGAGTTTGGAGACACGAAGTACCGCGAGGTTACCTATCAGATAATCGCCGCGGCCCGCTTCCGGGAATACTTCGACCCAAGCCTGCCTGTTGAGCAGAGCCTGCTCAAAGGCAACCTGGTGAAAGTGGACATGCTGAGCAGCGCCAATCCGCCCGCTCCGGTCGTATTGGACATCGTCCCAATAGCTCGCTGGGAGCGGGAGGGGGAGGCAGGTAGCTACCAATACGTGAGCACCCGACGCAGCGCCGGACTTCGGGTTTGGTTGTCGCGACCCTGGTTCACCTCAGGGGCCGGCGAAATGCTGGGATTGGTTTGCGGTAGAGGAGGGCCTCTGGCACCGTCTGTCGACCTTTACCGGGAGATGAGCATCATCTCCCAGGATCCTGCCCACGCTTCGGTGCTGCCGCAGCCGCTGCGAACGCAGAGTTTCCCAGGCGCCGATTTGGTCGCCGAAAATGTTCCCCTTCCGCTGCACAACCTGGTCAGCGACCTGGTCGCCTTTAAACCGCGATACGATCCAAAACGCGATGCATGGTACTGTGACATTGCCTTTGAGACAAGTGAATCCTACTTCCCGTTCGTACGTCTGGGACTGGTCCGTTATCAGCCCAAGTCCTTGCAGGACTGCCAGGTATCAGCTATTGTGCCGGCGGCATTCCTGCAACCGCTTCCCGACCGCTCGCTGACGGTGGTACGTCAGGCGCCCGATAAGCTTTCTGTGAAGCTGCGCGGTCCCGGCCCACGCGGCCATCGTGGCGTCGACGGCAGCCTTCAGACCGAAACCAACCAGGCGGCGGCGGTTGTTGAAGTGCAGGAAACTTATACTAACGATCCCGCGCTCGGCTGGATCCCGACCGGGGAGGAAACCCTGCTTGCGGCTGTGTTCCAGGGCCAGTCCAATGTGGAATGGTCTGGGGAAGTGTTATTACCCGCCCCAGACGGTCGCCCTCTGCGCCTAGCCGTGCGTGAGTTTGAAGTGCATCCTACCGACGACCGCAGCGGTCCAACGCTTATCCAAGCGTCCAGCCGACGTTTAGTTCATTTTGATGTTGTCCCTATTGAGTGATGCATGTAACCTGCCGCCCTTCCTGATAATTCTTTCATACACAGCTATCCTTGCTCTGATATGGTGACTACGCCACCGACTGGTCGAGTGCGTTGGACATTGGAGTTGTTACAAAAGCGTTTGATCCAAGATGGCATTGTTTCCGTCATTGCACCCGGCGCCCCTAAACCCCGAGGTAAATCCCCGGGCAGGCGTACAGAGGTGCAAAACTTGTCCCGAGAAGTCGCCAACCGGTGATGAAAAAAGCTTCTGCCTGGATAATTCTTGTTCGTTGATAGTATTGTTAAGGTGCTGCCTTGTTCGGTTTCGCAAACAAGGTCCGTTGTGTTTGTCCAAAGTCCAATAAAATAATACCCATTGTGCGACGACATTCGGTCATTGAACCATCCCAGCTATGGGTAGGCGCACTCGAACAAGGACAGAAAAACAAGTCACATAATAATTTTGAGCGAGAATCATCCCCACAAAACAGGGCGAAAAGCATCATCAGTTGGAAGTTCCCAGAATCTTTTCAGCCAGGCTTTTGGTGATACATGCGCCTGGCTGAATTTTTTAACGCGGCCCCGCTTCGCGGGGAAACCCTCTCTTGTTTCAATCGGCTGGTCTTGCTCAACCGGAGTGCAGAGACTCCAGAGCCCCAGAGTCCGGAGCGCCAGAGTTCAGAGTCGTCGTGATGGAAGAACTGGGGAGACCACAACAACTCGAAACCCGTAGTCCCCGTGCGTGAGGTCTGGGTAGTCCCCGAGGCGGACGACGCAACGAGCGAGGGACGCATCATCGTCGAAGGAACCGCCGGTAAGGACGCGGTCGTCCTTTGATTGAAAATCTTCCTTGCCATCAGAGTTAGTGCGCGTCCATTCCCAGACATTGCCACTCATTTCCAAAACGCCATAAGGACTCTTACCCTTCGGAAAACAGCCGATTGCAGAGGTGCTTCCAATTCCTGTTTCTGACACATTCGCAAAATTCGGATTGAACTTCCCTTCCCAGGGATATTCCCTGGCGCCCAAACCGCGCGAGGCTTTCTCCCACTCCGCTTCACTGGGCAAATAAATTTCCGATTTACGATTTATGATTGACAATTGCAGGTTATCGTCAAGGGAAATGGTGTCATTCCGATCATCGTAAATCTGCAACTTACAACTTGTAACCTGCAAATACTCGGTAAGCCAGCGCGTGAAGGCCAGCGCCTCATACCAGGATGCGCCCACAACGGGATGATTGGATAAATTGAATGGAGCGCCAATATCAACAGGCGCGTTTCTGGTTTCGTTTTCAAATCTACCTTTAAAGCCAGCCTCGCTCCAATACCCAGCCTGTTCAGCTTCCTGCCAGTATTTTTCCTGTTTGTAGCCTTCGGCCTTCACGAACTGGTCAAATTGGGCGTTGGAGATCGGGCTGCGCGAGATGAAAAACTCGGGCAAATCAACCTCGTGTTCTTCCTTTCCTTCGCCCATCCTAAATTCACCCACTGGCACGCGGCAGAAAACCATCTTTTCCAGGGTCATGATTTCTTCGCGCGGGTCGCCCAATGACGCCAGCACGCGTCCCGCTTCAGCGCGCTCGAGCGGAGGTAACGTGTCGCTGCCCAAAATATACACCAGTCCAGGCAGGAGGCGGCTTAGATAGGCAGTTCCGCCATTGGGGTGTGTATCACGTTCGGCAACTTCCTTTCCCACCAGCGCAATGATCTGCCCTGCCCACAGTCGGACGCGCTCGCATTGTTCGCCTTTTCCATCTGGCTTGTCCAGTTGATAAGCAAGATCCAGCAGCTCGTTTTCACCACGGCGGTTGTAGTACATTTCCTCGAATGCCAGCTGCGCAGCAATATCCCAGCTGTCCCCTTCTGCCGCGTGGTTGTGGAAGGTGCGCACGCGGTCACGCTGCCCCGCCAGGAAGGAACCCGCCAGGTACTCCTGAAAGGTACGGTGTGGAAAACTGTACGAGGTGGGTTTGGTCAATTCGCCGCCGTAGCCAACCAAAAGCCCGGCACGTTGATCCACGTAATCCAAAAAATCGGCGGCCAGTTTCACATCGCCAAGATGTTCACCTTTTTCGAGCAAATCCAGCGCATCTTTACGCAGCAGCGTGCCCGTTCCACTTTGCTCGGCGCTGGCGCGATGCGCCTGGTAGGCCAGGACCTCCATCACAGCGCGCAATTTCAGGTCATTCTTTAGGAATTCAGCCAGCGCGGCGTCGCCTACTTTGTGTTTTTGCCAACGGCGCAGGAGCACTTCCACCGCCTGGTGATACAGGCGCACCCGTTCGCGCGGCAGGCCCACTTCACGTTGATGGATGATTACCATCGTGGTCAGGAGCATCGGGTTGCTGGAAAGCTCGCGCATGTCGTTTTCCAGCGCGGCCCGGGCAAGATCGTTCATGCGCGCCTTGGCCTGCTCTTCATTGAATTTTCCAAGATCGCGTTGGGTGTTGTACCAATGTTGAATAAAATTGCCGATCTGTTCTTCGTTGAAAGGCGCGAGCGTGCGGCTGGTAAAGTTTGGCAAAACAGAATCACCCACATACGAGCGCACGCGGCAGGTGATGATCACGCGCTGGAGATGATACTGTTTGAAAAGGGCATCCACCGCCTGGCGAACGCGGAAGCGCAGATCATGCGGCACCTCGTCCAGACCATCCAGCACGAGCAGACATTCGCCGCTTTGCAGGGCTTCATACAGCACATCGCAAAAATCGGCGCATTCCTCGCCCAGGTCGGCCTGAATTTGCTCCCAGACGGTTTGAGCCAGTTTTTCATCACGCTGATAAGCAGGAAGACTGTCCACATCCAGCCTGGCAAGCCGCGGAGCCATGTCGCGCAGGATGATCAGCACAGGGACAAGATCGGCTTTAATCCCCTCGGTGGGGGGTGTTAATTTACCCAGCAAAGCACCCGCCTGCCAGGCCAGCAGGTTTTTGACAAAAGTGCTTTTACCCGCGCCTGGATCGCCCAGCAAGGCAAGTCTTTTATGCTCTGAAACAGATTCAAGTGCGGTGATGGGCTTATCTTTTTCGGGACGTCGAGTCAATCCAATGACTCCCTCTTTTTTCTGCCGCTCCGATGCTTCTTCGATATGTTCATGACTCAGCGTGGTGTTCAGTGCAATATAAACTTTGTCGAGGGTAATGTCGCTTTCGTCGCCATCGCCTCCGCCCAGCGCGGCCAGCGGCAGGGATAAACACACGCGGCTGAGACGGTTAAGATATTTTTCGAGCGACTTGCGCCTTTTCTCAACCTCGGGATCTGTTTTGGATAACGCTTCGAAAACCTGCTTTTCAATGTAGGTATCCGTTTGCACGACACGGTTTTTGTCGCCTGCAATGAAGTTGCCAGTCACATTCCCGCCGATCATGATCCCGCCTGCGCCAACCGCTCTTGCGCCATCCCCCTGCGCGATCGCGCCAGAGCCGATCAATTTTGCTTCGTACTTGATCCCGCTATTCAGGCGTTTCAACTCGCGTTGGATGGTTTCCACAAACCAGGCTTTATCAGGTGCGGACAGGGCTTTCTCGGCCTCCTGCAGGGCGTCCAGTTTTTGAAGCAGAGTGTCAATTTCGGCTTTTAGTTCAGGCGTAGCCTTGACTTCATCCTCCAAAATCTTAGCAACTTCGGCTTCGCTTTTATCTTTTGCTTTCTGCACGATATTCGCCAGCAAATTGGTGCTGACCGCGCCGCCAAGCGAGGCTCCCATTACCGCCAACCCGCTCCAATCTCCGCTGTGAACTGCCCGCACAATGGGAATCAACGAAACACCCGCAAGGAAATAATAGGCAGAATTGACGCCCGCTCGATCCATGCGGCCCTTCCAGCCTTGCAGTTTTTGCTTTGTTGCTTCTTTCCATAGATCAAAGTTGAAAGCCATGTCAGTTTTCCTTCGTCGGCGGTGGGAGAAAAATGCTACTCAGCCATATCACAATTCAACAGAACACAGTTTTTCTAAAAAGTAGTCTTGCTCATTCTTTAGTTCAAATGCCTGTGCGCGCGTGGAAAGTTATTCGTCACCGGCAGCAGCCAGGTGATGAAATCAAACGTGCGCGTGAAAAGCGGCATTTCCTGTTCATTTGCCATCCTGCCTCCTAATTTTTTTAACGCGGCCCCGCTTCGCGGGGAAACCCTGTTTTGTTTCAATCGGCTGGTCTTGCTCAACCGGAGTGCAGAGACTCCAGAGCCCCAGAGTCCGGAGCGCCAGAAATCAGAGTCGTCGTGATGGAAGAGCTGGGGAGACCACAACAACTCGAAACCCGAAGCTCCTGAGCCTGCCGACTGGGTTGCCCCTGCGGCGGAAGGCGCAACGAGCGATGGACGCCTCACTGAAGAAGGAACCGCCGCGAAGTACACGTGCATCTTTCGATTGAATTTCTTCACGCCCATCACCAGGCTGATACGGATATTTCTTATAAACACTTCGCGTCCACTCCCAGACATTGCCGCTCATGTCGAGCAAACCATACGGTGATGCACCCGCAGGGAAACAGCCCACCACACTGGGATCGCCGATCTTTGTTTCAGACGTGTTGGCTTTATCGGGATCAAACCCACCCTGCCAGGGATAGACCTCACCCCCCTGCCCATCTCCTAAAAGGCGCCCCTCAGGGATGCTTCGCAAAGGGGAGCCGCCTCGCGCGGATTTCTCCCATTCCGCTTCGCTTGGTAAGCTGACGCGCAATTTACCTTCGGCAAGTCCCTGCCACAATGAATTCTTCACGCCCGATTGGATCTGCCTTTCAGCGTGTTGACGAAGTTCCTTATCCAGCCACTGCGTATATTTTAAGGCCTCATACCAAGTGACGGCAACAACAGGGTGAGTTGCTGTGTTGTTGTATTTCCAATATTCAAAAGAATACTTTGTCGCTTCAGTAAACGCGCGGAACTGCGCCACCGTTACGGGATACCTGGCCATCCAAAAATCAGGCAGGGGCACTTCGTGCTGCGGCTTTTCATCGTCACGATCATTGTTTCCCATCAGGAACTTGCCCGCAGGGATCAGGGTGAAGCCCAGCGTCTCGTCCGCGGGTAAATGCCACAGGTCAGGGTTGAAGCGCAGGTCGCCGAGGGTGGAAAGCGTGTTGCCCGCATGGTTTCGTTCGCGCGGAGCGAGTTTTCCCTTTTTGATCAAATCGGTTAATCGGCTCTGCACCCGGCACAACAGGTCACGCCCAAACGCAGAGTCGCTGACACGATTTACCCCGATTTCCTGCAACACATCTCCCGCAAGCCAGGCTTGTCCCCAAGCCAGGTCGGTATCAATTCCCTTTTCAGGGCACAGTTCCGCCACCAGGGCCAGGGGCTTATCGAGATCTTCCGCCACATAAACCAGCTTGCCCACTGCGTACAGAATCACCTCACGCCATAGCGCTTTTTGCGGAGTGAGTTCCACGGCGCAGCGCGCAAAATTATTCTGGCTGGCAAGGTGCGCGCCCGCCAAATATTCCTGAAACGTGCGATGCGGAAAGGTAAAGATACCTGGCTGTCTTTCGAGCAGCAAGCCCGCGCGCAGCTTCATCAAATCCACGATGCGGCGCGCCCAATTCCAATCGCCGTCGGGGTTTTGATCATCGCGTTTCAGGGCTGAGAGCGATTTAATCAAGGAATGTTCGTCAATATCGGCCAGCGCCTCGTTCTTTTCATCGGGCTTCGTCGCCGAGTGCGCCTGATAGGCGATCTCCCGCAGAAAACGCTTCAAGTCCAGGTCGGTGCGGCCCGCCTCCATCAAATACTGGCGCAGGCGCGGCGAGTCATCCTGCCCGCCCAGCTTGATCTGCTCCCAACGCCACAGCAGGATTTCAATTGTCTCTTCATACAGCAATGCGCGCGCATCTGGCAGCCTGCCCTTGTGCGTGTGAACCAGGGCCATGACTGTCAGCAGTAGTGGATTGGATGACAAGCGCCTCAGATCAGACCGTTGGACGGCTTCGCCCAATTTGGCAGTGAGCGCCTCCCGATCTTCGGTCTTCACCGTGCCAAGCCTGGCCAGTTCTGAATACCATGCTTCCACAAAGCGCGATATTTTCTCGTCATCGAACTCGGCAATCTCGAAGGAAGATAGTTCGTCCAGGCGCAGGTCAGGCTTGCCGTGCGCGGGCGGTTGATAGGAAAGCACGCGGCAGGTCACCAAATAGCGGCATTGGTCATAGCGCTTGATAAAGACGCGCACGGCGTCACGCACGAAAATTCGCTGCTTCTCGGTGGGTACTTCATCCAGGCCGTCGAATAATAAAATGGCTTTGCCAGCCTCCAATGCTGCGCGCAGCGGCTTGATGGCACTCTCAAGATTTTGCGCTTTGAGCCTGTCTTCGATGAAATTCCAAATATGCGAAACCTCCACTTTTTGCGGGAGGGCATCCGCGTATGCGCGCGCAAAGTCTCGCAGGATCACCACCACGGGCAGCAGATCGGCATCCTCCTCTTTCCAACCCTGCAAATGTTTCAGCCAGCCCGACGTGGGTTCCAGGGTATGCGCAGCCAGGCAATAAGCCAGGAAGTTAACGAAGGTACTCTTTCCACTGCCTGGGTCGCCCAGGATAACGCTCGAACGGTTCGCGCTGACTGCCTGGAGAAGCGATATAGGCTTGGTCTCACGGATCACAGATTCATAAGAAAGAGAATTTTCTTCCTTGCCTTGTATGTGTGAGAGTTCTTCTTTTTCCCGAAGTGTGCGCGTGGTGGTATCCAAATCCACATACACATTGGCCAGCCCGATTGTATTTTTAGATTGGGTGGCGTCAGACGCGCCTACGTCCACGCCGCGTAACGGCATACTGGATGTGGTTTGCATCACCATGCGCCTGAAGATCATCAAGGCTTGTTCATCGTTCTCAGGTTGTTCGCCTACATAGATGTTTCCCTGAAAATGATCTCCAACCAACACGCCGCCTTTGCCAACCGCTTTTGCGCCATCTCCCTGCGCGATCGCGCCAGCTCCCTGCAGCTCGGCCTGATAGATTGGGAGTTTGCTTTTCAACGCGGCGATACTCACATCCGCCAGGTCAGGGGGCAGGGCGCCGCTCTGCCTGAGTTCCTCCAGCCTGCGGATATCTTCTTTGATCTTTTGGATTTCAGCGCGTGGATCTGTCATCTCTTTTTCTTCTCAGTGTTGACTGAATTCTTATCGCCTGTGACGATGGTATTGCCCGAGGCGTTTCCGCCAATGTGAACAGCGCCCTTTCCCACGGCAATGGCACCCTCTCCCTGGGCAATCGCGCCATCGCCGATGACCTGGGCCTTGTAATCACTGCCAGCGGATTGAAGCAGTTGGGCCAGGTCGCCCGCGAAGGCGTGATCTTCCTCCAGCAGTTTCTTCAACTGCGAGCGGAAGGCGCCCTGTACATCGGCATCCTGCGGGGTCTTGAGCAGATCGGTCAGGGCTTCCTTTGCGGCGGGCTTGGCCTCGAATCGCTTTTCAATCGTTGACCAAACTTTGACCACGGCGGTCTGGCCCAGCCCCTCCGCGGCTTTCGTGGCGATCACAGGCAGGTACGGCTGGAGCATAGTCCAGGCTGTGGTGACGAGTGCGGGAATTTCGATCATGGTGTGCCTCCTAAAATTTTTAACGCGGCCCCGCTTCGCGGGGAAACCCTGTCTTGTTTCAATCGGCTGGTCTTGCTCAACCGGAGTGCAGAGACTCCAGAGCCCCAGAGTCCGGAGCGCCAGAAATCAGAGTCGTCGTGATGGAAGAGCTGGGGAGACCACAACAACTCGAAACCCGATGTTCCTGAGCCTGTGGCCCGAGCCGTTCCTGCGGCGGAAGGCGCAACGAGCGTCGGACGCAGCATAGCTGAAGGAACCGCCGCGAAGGACACGGGTGTCATTTGTCTCCAAGTCATCTTTGCCTGTGCTGTAATTGGTTCTCGTCCACTCCCAGACATTGCCGCTCATATCCAACAATCCATAAGGGCTTGCGCCTTCCAAAAAGATGCCCACGGGCGTTGTCTCTCCAAGACCGAGTTCCTCTGTATTCGCACGATACTCCTGCCATGTTCCCCAGGGGTATTCGCGTTTGTCATCCGAGCGCGCGGCCTTCTCCCATTCCGCTTCGCTGGGCAGGGTGATCGATTTTCCTGTTTTTCCACTCAACCATTCACAATACTGGATGGCATCGTACCAGGTCACATTCACCACAGGATGACTCTCTTTGCCCTTTGGCAGACGATTGTCTTCCCAATCCTTTGGCGCTTTATATTTTGCGTCTTGCTCAAACAAAGCATATTGGGCATTTGTGATTGGAACACGCGCAATTTGAAACTCCGGTAATTCAACCGAATGGATTTCATTCTCCTCACCCATCCAGAATTTTCCAAAGGGGATTTTGATCCATTCTGGTTCCCCGTAAGGCGGATACCAATACCCAGCACCTGCACGAACCAATGTTTCAATCGCCTGTGCGCGGCGCTCCATCCAATCAGGTTTTTGTTTGCGCAGAATCCTGCGTTCAAAAGTATTCAATGCGTGCGGGGGAATATCCAACGATTTTCGTATCTGTTTCTTTATATACTCATCAATTTTTGCATCCAAACGATTAGAGCCCGCATCACGTATACATTCCGAAGCCAATACAAGGTTGTGATATTGCACGGGTTCTTTCTTCTTTTCTGCAATTGCGCGCACCAATTTGGTGGTACGTTCATAACTCATCGAACTCAGGAAACCCGCCGTAAGAAGAATGACTTCCCGCCACCACTCGCTGTCACTATTTCGCAAAACATATTCCACATAATCGTCACGCGCAGCGATGGCCATCGCCGCCAGGTATTCCTGAAAGGTCAAATGCGAAAAAGCGTATACGCCTTCGCCGCGCGCCGAGAGCAAACCTGTGCGTTCCTCGATCACACGCTGAAATCTTTCAATCGCCATGCGCCGTTTCTGCGGGTCGGGAGCCATGCCCGCAAATTGCCTTTCAAGAAAGGCAAATAACTCGGCCTGCGTCACTTCCTTTTGCCCGCGTTCGTGCATCCACAGAGCCAGGGTCTGCAGCATCAGGCGTTTGTCCCCCACTTCGAACGGGCGGTCTTCCAAAATGGAGGCAGCGCCCACGCCGCGCGCCTCGTCCCATTTGCCGAGCAGCACATCCACAGCTTCGGCATACAGTTCGGCGCGGCGGTCAGGCAGTTTCACACGGTCTCGATGCACCAGCGCGATCACCGTCAGCAAGAGCGGGTTGATCGCCAGGTCGCGGATGCGCTCATTGCCGCGAATGGCGGTCATCAACTGTCCCGTTTGCGAAGCGGCAAAGGTATCCGCGCTTTCGCCAGGCCCTAGTTGTCCCACTGCCACCAGCCTGTGCCAGTGCTTGAGGAACTGCTCCACATCGGCCAGCAAAAAGTCACGCACTGTGGTGGTGACATAATCACCCGTTAGGCGGGATGCGCCTGTATAGCCCACCACGCGGCTGGTGATCACAAACCTGCATTTCGGATACCCCAGCGTAAAGGCTTCCACCATGCGCGCCACCCGCGCGCGCAGGTCAGGATCCGCGACTTCGTCCATGCCGTCCAGCAGGATCACCGCCTTGCCGCTTTGGAAATACGCATCGAAGAAATCATCCGGCAGGTCGATCCGAAACCCTTTCAAGGCGCGGAAGAGAAACTCCAACAACACACCATGCCCTTCCGTGCCGTCATCCTTGGTGCGATGTTCTTTCAGGAACGAACCGAACTGGCGCAGCTGCAACAAGACAGGCAAATAACCCGCCTCATTCAATTTCAGCTTTTCCTGGACACTCTTCGCGCCTTCCGCCAGGTCCCGCCCGTACAACAGAGCCAGATACCGCAGCAGGGTGGTCTTGCCCGAGCCAGGATCGCCCAGGATGACCATGTGCTGGTTATCTGCCAGCGCCTGGTCAACGGTCACTGAAATGGTTTCGCGCAAAGTCGAACACTCGATCTTCATGCGCCCCATTTCGCCAGGCGCCAGCCCCGCTTCTTCGTGCAGCCAGTTTTCTACCGCCTGGATGGTACGTTGTTGAGTCGTGCGCAACGTGATGTAGATATGCTCCAACTCGATGTTGACCAACTTTCCCCCGGAGCGGATCCCCTGCAATTGCAAATAGCGGTTATGCGCGATGATGTGTTCGAGGTAACGCCCCAAGGCCGTCGCCCGCATCTTACTGGACATTTTGACGGGTTCCGTTCCGATGACAACCCGTGCCCCCTTCTCCGCGTTGACAATGATCGATTCCTGGATCACGGTCGCACCCTCGCCCGCAGCGGTTGCGCCATCCCCCTGCGCAATCGCACCCGAGCCTTCTAATACAGCTTCTTGCTGTTTCAACTCCTCGTACATCTGATTCCCCTGCTCAATCAAGGCTTTGTAAGCTCTACTGTTTCTTTCGAGTTTTTTTAGCTCTTTCGCGATTTCTTGCAGTTCTTTTTTGAGTCGCTCGATTTCGGTCATGGGTCACCCTGCTTTCGTCCCGTTTTGCGAAGATACATCAACTATACAACAGGTTGGAGAGGCGGGCAATAGGAGGAGGCATAATCCCTGCTGCATAACGATATAATAAAGAAACATCAGGTCTCAAATGCAATTTAGCGCTGCCGCTAAAGGGAGTAACCATGAACCAAACCCATCCAGTCACCCATCAAAACAAAGCCATCTGGCTTGAATTGCTCATCACCCTGCTCGGAGTGATCGGGATCATCCTGTTCCTGTCATTCTACGACCGCGCCCTGCCCAGCGCGGCCATTGACTTGAAATACTCACGCGAGCAGATCAGCCAGCTCGCCGAAGCCCAACTGCGCCAATTGGGTTTCTCGTCCGCAGGATATGAATTTGCCCTGGCCTTCAATGAAGACAACCTGGCGTCCTTCTATCTCCAGCGTAGCCTGGGCGTCGAAGAAACTAACCTTCGCCTTGCAAATGAAAAGTGGCCGCTCCACTATTGGAGCGCGCGCTGGTTCAAGCCGCTTGAAAAGGAAGAGTACAACATCCGTTTCTCGCCCCAAGGCGAATTCCTCGGGTTCAATCACATCATCGCCGAAGATGCGCCTGGCGCATCCATCCCGATCGAACAGGCCCAGGTCACTGCGGAAGATTTCCTCACCCAAAATTCGAACTGGGACGCCGCCGATTGGGAGCGGGTCGAAGCCTCCAGCCAGGCCATGCCTGCGGGCCGCGTAGACCACACCTTCGTCTGGAAATCCCGTTCATTCTCGGCGGGCGAGAGCGAGCTGCGGTACTCGGTCAGCATACAGGGCGACCAGGTGGGCAATTTGAGATATTGGATCAAGGTCCCCGAAACCTTCAGCCGCGATTTTGCCGCCGAACGCAACCGCGCTGGATTCATTAACGGCCTCGCCCTGCTCCTGGGATTTGGCGGTTTCGTGATGATCGCCGCTGCGGGTATCACCATCGCCCGACCCGACTTGCGGCGCATCCTGCTTCCAGCCCTGTTATCTGCCGCTGTCAGCCTGGCGGCCGCGCTCAATCTCATTCCGCTCTATCGCTCCTACTACACCACTACCCAGGATTACACCCTCTTCTGGGTCATGGCTGTGGTTGGCGCCCTGTTTACGGCTCTCTTTTATTCCCTGCAGGTTTTTGTTGGCTGGGGAGGCGGACAGGGAATCTCCAAGCTGGTCTGGCACACCCAGGACCGCATCCTGGCGCGCGGTCCCAATCGCTGGATCGAGTTCAGCCGCTCCGCCTGGCGCGGGCTGGCGCTTGGCGGATTCGATCTTGGGTATGTCGTGATGTTCTACATCTTCGCCACCAAGGTGCTGGGCTGGTGGTCGCCCGTCAACGCTGAATACAGCGACGCCTACGCCACGCCCTTCCCCTTCCTGTTGGCGTTCGACACCGGTCTCAACGCCGCACTGACCGAGGAATTGCTGTTCCGCCTGATCGGCATCTCCTTTTTCCTGTGGATCTTCCCCAGGCAGCGCTGGCTGGCGGTTTTGATCCCTGGCGTGCTTTGGGCTTTTGCCCACACCAGTTACGTGTCCTATCCCATTTACGCGCGCGGCATCGAGCTGACCATCCACGCCATCATCATGGGCGTCATCTTCCTGAAGTTCGACCTGTTCACCACCATCATGGCGCACTTCACCTACAACATGATCCTCGTATCCGTGCCGCTCCTGCGTTCCAGCGATCCATACTTCCAGTTTTCTGGGATGGTGGTCCTGGCTGTTCTGGCTCTCCCCTTACTCCCAGGCCTCTTCCTGACCTTGAAGCGGCGCTTTACGAAATCAGTGGCCATCCCCGATTTGTTTTCCATCTCCCCCGCCGCCGAAAGCGACCTGCCCAAACTCAGCGCTTTCCCCGTCACAGCAGACTGGCAGGCGCTTCTCGCCCAGACCCATCGCGCCATCCTCTGCCTGCGCGCGCAGGATGAGTTGATCGGCTTTGCGACCGGCTGCGTGGAAAACAACACCGCCAACATAGACGGTGTCTACGTCACCCCGCAATGGCGCAGGCAATACTGGGGCACAAAACTCTTGGAGGCCATTCAGGAGCATTTCAAGAGCCAGGGCGTGGAGACGCAGAGGGCGTTCCTGCTTCCCAAAGAGCAGAAACAGATGGCATTCCTCAACAATTTGTTTTGGCGTCCCAGTGCCTACGCGCTCGCTCCCAAATCCACCCCTGTTTTTTTCACAACGGTTCAGGAATTAAAAACCGAACTGCGCGAGAAATTCGCCAGCTGGAAAGCAGCCTCCAAAAAGGATGGTTTGCAGAACAACGAGCTTGAGATCCCGCGCGATATTCTCTAGCCATACATTCCCTTTTCCAAGGTTTGGATGTGTAAATCCGCCCAAGAGCAGACAGGCAGAATATGCTTAGATAACTGCTCTTGTGCGAATATATATGGAATCAATCCTCTTTACAAAAGGGCAAAAACTGGAGATTGAGGTCTAAAAAGAGGTCGTATAATAAGGAAAAAGTGGGGCACCCCCACAAAAAGATCTGTTCATGGCTGCCAATAAAAAGTCAGACCCTCCCGCGACTGAGAATACTCCTGCCGATAAGCGCGTCACCATCGGCGGGAATGTCGTGGACAGTGTTGTTATCGTGGGGAATGAAAATACCGTCAACAAGACGACCATCATCCAAAAATTCTTCAACATCTTCAAAAGCGACTCCGAAACCCTCGAGCATCGCAACCGCCGTATCCTGCTTGGACACGTTGAAAGCGCATGGATCAAAGGCGTGCTGGACGCATCCCTGCACGGCGCGGCATTATTGGACTTGGGAATCAAACAAGACCTCGAAGCAGTGACCAAATATCCGTGGGCGATCAAAAAGGAATCCACCGACGAACCCCTGCCCACGGGGACATCCATGCTGGAGATATTCGACTCCATCGGCATGGGACGTTCCCTGCTGATTCTCGGCGCGCCTGGCTCTGGCAAGACGACCATGCTGCTGGAACTCGCCCGTCAGTTGATTCAGCGTGCCAGGGAAGATTTCACCCAACCCATCCCAATAGTATTCAACCTCGCCTCGTGGACAGAGAAACTCACCCTCGCCGATTGGCTGGCGCAGGAATTGAACAACCTGTACAGCGTTCCTCGCAAGACCGCGCCTGATTGGGTAAAGGGCAATAAATTACTTTTGCTTCTGGATGGCTTGGATGAAGTGCGGCAGGAAAGCCGCGTCCAATGCGTGGAAGCGATCAACGAGTTTAGAAAACAAAACGGCCTGACCTCCCTTGCCGTGTGCAGCCGCAGCCAGGATTATGCAGCTCTCAAAGCAAAATTATCCTTTGAGGGCGCAATCGAAGTCCAGCCGTTGACGCAAAAACAGATCACCGAGTTCTTCAATCGCTTTGGGGATGAGATGGCGGGCATTAAGCAGGCGCTTGAAAAAGACGGTAGCCTAAGAGAAATGGCAGAGACGCCGCTGTTTTTGAGCATTATGCTCATGGCGTATCGGGATAAACAGGATGTGGATATGTTAGTTTCGGGAGATGAGAAGGCGCAGCGCAAACATCTTTTTGATACTTATATTGAACGCATGTTTGAACGGCGTTCAGAAAATAAGCCTTTCAATAAGTTGGATACACTGTATTGGCTTTATTGGTTGGCAATGAAAATTGTGGAGCAGGATCATATTCCATATTATTTTGAAAACATGCAACCAAGTTGGTTGAACGGGAGGAAATCGGTGAAAGGGGGGCAGTTTCCATTTGCGTTGATGAACGAATTATTCTTTGGACTGTTTTGTGGATTGTTTAGCAAATGGTTTGTTTCTCCAGTTTTCAGTATTCATATTAATTTTATTTGGGGAGTGATCGGGGGATTGATCTTAGGGCTTTTATTTCTAGAAAAGAACTATAAGATTTCCACTGTTGATTCTGTGTTCTGGAATTGGCGAGACGCCATGAAAACCTTGAAAGCGTCATTATTGGTCGGAGCTGTTTTTGGATTGATTTTTGGATTGTATGGGGGCCCGTTTATTGGACTAATCGTCGGTCTTTTTGTTGGATTGGTTGGGACACTCCCCAGTGTTCTCACTGGTGGGTTGAATTTGAAACAGGTTGATCAAACAACATACCCTGGACAAAGGCTTGTAATGAGAGCAAGGAATTTCTTTTCAACCTTTCTGATTTTTAGCATTCCCTTTAGTTTATTCGGCATGCTAATTTCAGCACCATTTTTTCCGATTCTTGGGCTGGTGCTATTTGGGTTGATATTTGGGTTGTATTATGGTGGTTACGCCATCCTGCAACACTACACCCTCCGCATCATCCTTGCCCTCAACGACCTCCTCCCGTGGAGCCTCGTCCCCTTCCTCGATCACTGCGTTGACCTGATCTTCCTGCGCCGCGTCGGTGGCGGATATATCTTCGTCCACCGCCTGTTGATGGAACACTTCGCTGAAATGTACGTGGAAGATATCTAAAAGTGAAAAGGCAATAAGCCAAGTGAACGATCCATCATCGCTGGCAAAGAGAACGAGGTAAAGAAGTAGCCCTTGAAAATGAAAAAAAACGCACTCATTCCCGTTTGCCTCTTCGGCACGATTGCAGGCGATATGATCGGCTTTCGCTTCGAGTGGAATAAATGCACAGACCCGAACTTTGTGCTGTTCACCCATAATCCGCACTTCACCGATGACACGGTACTCACCGTTGCCGTGGCGGATGCCATCCTCACCCAGCGCGGATATGGCGAAGTCATCGTTGAATACGCCAGACGGTACCCCAAAGCGGGCTACGGTAGTTTCTTTCGTCGCTGGCTTGCCAATGATGGCATGGAACCGTACAACAGCTTTGGAAACGGTTCAGCCATGCGGGTAAGCCCTGTGGCTTGGGCATTCAACACAGGGGAGGAGGTTTTGCGTGAAGCGGAACGCTCCGCGGCAGTCACACACAGCCACCCCGAGGGGATCAAAGGGGCGCAATCGGTTGCTCTTGCGATTTACCTTGCGCGGACTGGGGCAGATAAAAACCAAATCCGCAAAGAGATCGAGGCGCGATTTGGATTTGACCTGCATCGAACGCTGGATGAAATCAGACCCACCTATCAATGGGACTCCACCTCCCCTGGATCCGTCCCAGAGTCGATCATCGCATTTTTGGAAGCCGCCGATTTCGAGAGCGCGCTCCGCAATGCCATTCTGCTTGGCGGTGATGCGGACACGATGGCAGCCATCGCAGGTTCCATAGCCGAGGCATATTACGGCGTGCCGGAGGAAATCGTTGCTGAAGTCCGCAAGCGGCTGCCAGCGGATTTATTGGATGTGGTGGAGAGATTTCAAACTTACGCGAGATAGATACATCACTCAACAAAACTGGAGACTTCCATGCCCCACCTGTTTGAACCTCTCACGATCAAAGACATCACCTTGCGCAACCGCATTGGCGTCTCGCCGATGTGCATGTACAGCTATCAAGACGGATTCTCCAATGATTGGCAGGTGACTCATCTGGGAGCCCGCGCGGCAGGCGGCGCAGGGCTGATCATCGCAGAAGCCACCGCCATTGACCCTATTGGGCGCATCTCGCCGTACGATGTTGGCATTTGGTCAGATGCACACATCGAGCCGCTCGCGCGCGTGACCCGCGTCATCAAAGAAAGTGGCGCCGTGCCAGGGATTCAAATTGCCCACGCAGGCAGGAAGGCTGGCTCGCGGCGTCCGTGGAACATTGGAAAACCGCGCCAGCCCGACGAATTGCCCAGTTGGCAGGGCGTCGCTCCCAGCCCAATTACTTTCAACGATGATTACGAAGCGCCGCAAGAACTGAGCGCGGACGAGATTCGAGGAGTTCAGGATTCATTTCGGGCGGCGGCAAAGCGCGCGCTGACTGCTGGTTTCGAGTGGCTCGAAATCCATGCGGCACACGGCTACCTGCTCCACAGTTTCTATTCGCCCCTTTCCAACCAGCGGACAGATGAATATGGCGGCAGTTTCGAGAACCGTATCCGCTTCCTGCTGGAGACTGTCCGCGCCGTCTGTGAGGTCTGGGATGAGCGCCTCCCGCTGGCCGTCCGCATTTCAGGCACGGACTGGGTGGATGGAGGTTGGAGCGTGGATGATTCGGTGGAGTTGGCGCGGCGTCTCAAAGCCGAAGGCGTTGACCTGGTCGATTGCTCGTCCGGGGGCGGAGTGGCGCAAGCCAAAATCCCGCTTGGACCTGGTTACCAAGTCCCTATCTCCGAAGCCGTTCGGCACGGCGCGGACATTCAAACTGCGGCAGTGGGTTTAATCACCGCCCCAGAACAGGCAGACGAGATCATCCGCAACGGACGCGCCGATCTGGTTTTGCTCGGGCGCGAAATGCTGCGCAATCCATATTGGGCGCTGCACGCAGCACAGAGGCTCAAACAGCCCGCGCCTGTCCCACTGCAATACTTGCGGGCTTTCTGATTTTTGCGCTTCTGTCCCTTTGCAAGGGGAATATTTGCTCTACAGAAGGCCCATTGTGCGACAATTTTTCTGTTTTTATCTTGGCTGTATAGGCTAATTTTGGGAAATAACATTTGAAAAATAGGTCGTATAATAAAACCATCGAGGTCGCACTTCAAAAACAACAATCCTGCTCACCTAGATGAGGGGAATTCTCATGCCAAACACTATTCCGATGGTTTCGCCTGGAACACTAATCAACTCCCGCCGTCGCCTGTGGCGTGTGGATGCACAGGAAGAGAAGGTGTTGTATGTCACTGCCTTGGATGACGCCCAGCAACAAGCGCGGTTGTATTTAGAATTCGAGACAACGCAGCCAGGGAAAATCAACCCGCCATCCGCTGACACAGTTGGGTATCCCCAAGCGCAGGAATTAATGTTGAGGGCATTTCGGCTCTCGATGATGCACAGTACGGCTCCCCTGCTTTCCCTTCAAAGATCAAGGGTAATTCCAGTTTCTTATCAACTTGTTCCCGTTGTGATGGGACTTCAACAACCGCGGGTGCGGATGCTGATCGCGGACGATGTTGGTTTGGGAAAAACCATCGAGGCGGGGCTCGTCATCAGCGAACTCATGGCACGCGGACAAGCGCGCCGCGTTCTGGTAGTGTGCCCAGCCAGCCTACGCGAGCAGTGGAAAGACGCTCTCGATCGTTTCTTCCATATTGAAACACATTTATTTTCACGGCAACATCGCCGCGGACTTGAGCGGGATATGCCTGCGGGAATGAATCCGTGGGAGTTCCATAATGTGTTTGTGGTCTCGATGGATTATGCCAAAATGCCAGAGATCAAAAACCAAATACTGGAAGTTCCCTGGGATGTAGTGGTGATGGACGAAGCCCACCAATTTGCAAAGCCGCATCAAAGTGGACCTGACCAACGAACAAGTATGGATCGATGGGATCTCGCCCAGTCTTTGGCGTTTTCCCAAAAGGTGCGACACCTGCTTTTGTTGACCGCAACCCCACATAATGGATATACAGATACCTTCGCCAGCCTGCTTCGCTTGCTGGATGTGGGCGCAGTCAGCGGATCTGTTCATGCGCCGATTATCAATCGCGCGGTCGCAAGACATCACGTGGTGCAACGCCGCCGCCAGGATGTGGACGCTTGGTTAACAACAGGCGAACGTGCTTTTCCAACACGCGATCAAGAGGAAGCGATCGTACAGCCCAGCGAGTCAATGCAGACAGTGATCAAGGCGGTGGAAAACTACGGCGAGATGATTCTTGAACACGTCAAGGATGCAAACCTGCACGTGCAGACTCTGGCAACGTGGACAGTGCTTCACTTGCATAAGCGCGTATTATCCAGCCCCGAGGCGTTGCGCCATTCGTTGAAGAATCGCCGCGAGGCATTGGAGCAGCAGATTGCAGGCTTGACCGAGTCAGACGCAGGTTTATCTGCGGATACTGCCCGCGCCAACGTGTTGGATGAAGACCCAGGTGAACAGTTTGATGAAGAGGAAATCGTCACCCGCGCTGAGCGTGTTTTACCTGGGACAGTGGACGCGTTGAATGCCGAACTCGAAGCGTTGGAAGATTTGACCGCTCTTGCCAAGAATTTAACCCCAGCGAAAGACACTAAATTACAAGACTTTCTCAAGAAACACCTTTGGGGGTTGCTTGGCAAGAAACCTAAAGTAATTGTCTTTACCCGTTACCGCGACACGATGGAATACATCGAAGAACAAATTGGAAAATCAGACCGATACAAGGAAGTGACCGTCGTTCCGATTCACGGCGGACTGAATGACGCCCAACGGCGTGAAGCCTTTCAAAAATTCGAATCTGCAAGCAGGGCGGTGTTGGTGGCGACGGATGCAATCAGCGAGGGGATGAACTTGCAGCATATCGCCAGCCAGATCATTCATTATGAACTGCCGTGGAATCCCAATCGTTTGGAGCAGCGCAACGGGCGTGTGGACAGGTTTGGGCAACCCGAAAAGGTTGTGACCATTCGCACGCTGGTGATGGATGAGACGCTTGACGCCACGATCATGAAAGTGCTGGTGGAAAAATCCCGCCGCATTCGTGAAGATTATGGTTTCTCGCCGCCCTTCTTCGGGGATGAGACCAATATGCTTGAACTGATCCGTGAGCATGGCATGACTTTGGGCGCAAAACAACTTTCATTTTTCGACGCCATGATAACCACCAGCACAGATGAAGTCAAAGACCCATTCAGCGATGATGTGCTTAGCCGCATTCAAGACGAGTCGTTCTACGGACAGAACCACATTTCCTTGGATGAAGTGGAACAGAAGATGCGCGCTACGAGCGATGCCATCGGCACAGCGGACGAGATCAAGCAATTCGTCTTGAGCGGACTTAACCGCCTGCGCTGTGACACGCGCGATAACGGCGATGGCACGTACAGGATTATTCTCAATCACCCTGACCTGCGCCTGCCTGGTTTGCCAACTGAATTAGAACGTGTAACCTTCGAGCCGCAAAAAGATGGCTCGGATGTGATCGGGCTTGACCTGGGACACCCCTTGGTGCGCAGGTTGATCGAGATGACCAAGCGCGAAGCCTTCGAGCCAGACCCCAAAGACTCGACCCGCTACGGACGGACAGCAGTCATGCTGACCAAAGACGCTCCCGAAGTGACTGCCTTATATACTTTGCTGATGCGCTTTGTGGTTTGGACTCAGCCGCCGCAGATTTTGGAAGACTTGATGACGGTTGCCATTCCCGTGTATGGCGACCAGCCCTTTGACGCAGAGACAACCCGCAGGTTGATTCACGCCAAACCTGTCTCTGGCAAGTTGACCATGCAGGAGCAAAAGGATGTCATTACAGAAGCGCTCAACCGCGCAGACCTTGACAAACATGCCAACGAACTGATCGAAGCGCGCAAAAAATCGTTGATAGAAGAACGCCGTTCTTTGCAAACAAAATTGACGGACGCTGGGCAAGCCCCGTGGCTCGCAGGTGCGGATCAAATCTCCGTTGGTTCGTGGGATTTATTGGCGGTGAAAGTATTATGGACAGCGTGAGGAAAACATGATCGAGATCAACATCCTTGAATTTATCCCGCAGGAACTTCGACAGCAGGCACAGAACGCGCTGGTGGATTTTGTATCCGAACAGGCTAAAAAGTTCGTGAGCAATGGAACTGCGGATAAATTGAAGCAACTTCGCTCGGATGGGGCGTTTAGGCGCCAGTTCGATAAGGGATTGGATCGTGCAATCAAGCGGTTTTCCGAAGAATATTACGATCAAGATGAGGTGTTGGTCGAAACAATAACGCAGGAAAAAGATTTATTCAAAAATCCTGAGGTGAAACAGGCGCTGATGACTATGCTCAAATCCCCAGGTTCATACTTGGCAGATGAAGGTGATGTGGTAGCGCAGACCTTTGATAGTGTGCTGCCTGGTAGGAAAAACCGCGAACGGGTGAACAAGGCGATGATGTATTTGCTCCGCTGTTTGGTGGAGGAATTGTGGCATTTGCCAGAGTTACAGCCAGTATATAGTCTACAATTTCAGAAGATCACTGCCGAGGCAATGAAGCAGCAAGTGGAATTGCAGAAGGGTCAGTTGCAAGCGCTTGTGGGAGTGAACGAAGGCGTGAGACAGGCTTTGTTGCAGTTGACGGATGCAATTGGCAAGAAAGAAATGCTCCTTTCGGGAGAAACCCCACAAGAAGAATTTAAACAATCTATCATTCACAATCTTCCACAACCAGATTATGGTAAATTTGTTGGCCGCGAAAAAGAGATTGAGCAAATATTGGGCATTCTACAACCATATCCAAGATCCCAATCACATTTATTAACAATTGATGGTATTGGAGGAATCGGAAAAAGTACTCTTGCTTTAGAAATTGCTAATCACTATTTGCGCAATGACAGCCAATTGCCAATCGACGAGCGATTTGAAGCCATAATTTGGGTATCAGCCAAACGTACAATATTAACCGCCGATGGAATAAAACCTCGTGCATACACATTAAATACACTGGATGATATTTATTCCGCAATTTCTATAACTTTACACAGAGAAGATATTACTAGAGCAAGCCTGGATGAACAATCTGAAATTGTCCGTCAAGCCTTGAAAAAACAAAGAACTTTGTTAATTGTTGACAATTTAGAAACTATAGATGATGATTCTGTTCTCACGTTTCTTAGAGAATTGCCTGCGCCAACTAAATGTATTGTGACAACCCGTCACCGAATTGATGTTGCATATCCTACTCGTTTAGTCGGGATGCCATGGAATGATGGAGAGCAATTAATCTTAAACGAGTGCGAGAGAAAAGGCGTTTATCTCGGTAAAGACCATATTCGCCGTTTTTATCAGCGCACTGGTGGAATACCTTTGGCGTTAGTTTGGAGTATTGCTCAGGTAAGTATGGGGCATAGCCCAGAAGGTGTTTTAAATAAGCTAGGCATTCCTTCATCAGATATAGCTAAATACTGTTTTTATGAAGTAATTGAAAATATTCGCAAGTCGAATTCATATATTATCCTTTTTGCGCTTAGTTTATTTGAAGCAAGCGCTAGCAGGATATCATTACAATACGTTACTGAGTTACCTGAACTTGAATGCGAAGACGGTTTGGCAACTCTTGAAAGACTGTCTTTAGTGAACAAGGTAAACGATCGATTTTCGATTCTTCCTTTGACGCGTTATTTCATGCGAGGCGAGATAAATCAATATTCAGAGCTAGAAAAGAAAATAACTGGTAAGCTTTTTGAGTATTATACAGGCTTTATGAACGAACAGAAATTAGGTGGATTAGATGCTTTACTGATATGGGAATCTGAAAAAGATAATATTTCTACGATCATCGATAAATTAATTAATGAGGAAAACCACAGTTTAATGGTCGAGCTTTTTGGACATTATTATCATTTTTTGTGGCGTCGAGGTTACTGGGCTGAAGGTATAAAAATCGCCACACAAATTCTTGACTGGGCTGAAGTTAGTGGACATCGCGATACCAGAGCACGTTTTAGCCATTGGCTAGGAAGATTCAATTTATATCAAGGCAAATATAAAGATGCAGAAATAACTCTTATTAAATCGGCAGACAGTTATTTAGTTACAGATTGGCAATGGATTAGTGTGCAGACATATTTAGGACGTGCTTTACTGAAACAGGGAAGAACAGACGAAGCTATCGATATACTGCAAAATACCCTAGCTATTGCGATGGAAAGAGACGACTTCCGCGGCGCAACCAGATTGCACAATGTCCTTGCAGAGGCTATGTTGGTCAAGAATGACTTAGATGCTGCACTAGCGCATGTTCAAAACGGGTACGAGTTGGCAATAGGAAGAAATAAACAGGTAACTGTTTTTGGCAAGAACTTGCACTTAAGAGGAATACTTGAGCGTCTCAAGGGGAATCTTGAAGATGCCGAGCAGTGGATTTTACAATTTAGAGAAATAGCCAATCGGGAAGGATTTGTATTAGAAATAGCAGAGGCTGAACTTGAGTTGGCTTATATCTTTGCGGGAAAAGGTGATTTTTCAGCAGCAAAAACTTATGCACTTTCTGCCAAAGGAACATTCGAACGGATTGGCATAAAAACTGAAATGGAAAAATGTGATAATTTAATCCAATGACTAATTCCTCCCACATCACCCCTTCTGGCGGACTGTTTACCCACCATTTCGTTGAAGCCATACAGCAGGCTTCGTTCAATCATCCTGCGGCGGCGGCGGAGACGTTTGGGTTGCAGGGGATGCGGTCGCTTTCGGCGGGGGAGTTGGAGAAGCAGATCGCGGCGGCGTGGGAGTTGTTGACCGAGCGTTGGGATAGCGTGGGGCGCGGTCTCGGGGCAATGACCATCTCTGAGGTGCGTGAACGGTGGATTCGTCCGCTGTGTACGTTGTTGGAGTTTGATCTGGAGTATCAGCGCGCGGATCTGGTGTTGGAAGAGGATCTGCGTTTTTCGATTTCATATTTGGGCAGACCTGTGGCGGTGAATGTTCTGCCAAGTATCCCCGTTCATTCGGTGGCGGCAGGTGCGGATTTGGATGCGCGCCAAGCCAATGCGGGGCGCGGACTCAAGGGACTCGCGCCGCATGATCTGCTCCAGCGTTATTTGAATTTGAACCGCGAGATGCGTTGGGGTTTGTTGACCAACGGTCTGCGGTTGCGGTTGCTGCGCGATTATCATCACACGTCGCAGCGCGGGTACGTGGAGTTTGATCTGGAGGGGATATTCGAGACGCGTGATTTCGCCGCGTTCCGCGCGTTGTATCGGATGTGTCACGTTTCAAGATTTCAATTGACGGGCGGCGCTTCCACTTCTGAAACGCAGCACGCTACTCCGTTGGAACTTTTCTATCAGCATTCGCAGGCGACGGGGGTGAAGGTGGGCGAGGATTTGCGCGGGAATGTGCGTTTGGCAATCGAGCGGCTTGCCAACGGGTTCCTGCAATCCACGCCTGGGTTGTTGGCGCGGATGAGCGAGCAGACCGAGCCTGTGCATTATCCTGAGATCGGCGACCTGCCGCCCGTGCAGGCGTTCTTCCATGATGTGCTGACGATCATTTACCGCATGTTGTTTTTGCTGTTCGCCGAACAGCGGGGCATGTTGCCTGGACGCGGATCGTTGTATGCAGATGAGTTCAGCATTGTGGCGCTGCGCAAACGCGCGGAACGTCCTGTGATGGAAGATGAACACCTTGACCTGTGGGAACGCCTGCTGACCACGTTCCGCATGGTGGAGAAGGGCGCGCCTGAGTTGGGCGTGTTCGGCTATAACGGCGCGTTGTTCGGCGCGGATCGCACTCCGACGTTGAATCAGATCGGGGAGGGCAACCATGCCGCCCTGAGAAATGACGCGCTGCTGCGGGCTGTCCAATCGCTGACCACCATCAATCGCGATGGCGTGCTGCAGTTGATCTCGTATCTCGATCTTTCGGTGGAGGAGATCGGCAGTATTTATGAAAGCCTGCTTGATTTCACGCCGCGAATTGTTACTGGTAATGAAACCCTGAGGATCTCTGAAGACTCTAAAGGTTTGAACCCTGGCGAGTTCTTTTTGGATGCGCGCGGTTCGACGCGCAAGACCACGGGCTCGTACTACACTCATCCCGCGCTGGTCAATCAAGAGGTGCAGAGCGCGCTGGTGCCTGTGTTGATGGAAAGGCTGCGGGCGGCGGTTCCTGCCTTCGATGAGAATCAGGTTGAGGCGTTGTCTGAAGCGGAGCGGAAAAAGGCTGAGGCGGCGGTGCTAGGTCTACGGGTGCTTGATCCAGCCGCGGGTTCGGGCGCGTTCCTCATATCCGCCATGAATGTGCTGGCGTTGATGCTGGCGCGAATCCGCGCGGGGGATTTTTATCCTGCCGAGCGTGAGATCCGCCGCGCGCGCCGCGATGTGCTGGCGCACTGTCTGTATGCGGTGGATTACAACCCGATGGCGGTGGAACTGTGCAAGGTGAGTTTGTGGATCAATGCCGCGGTGGAGGATGCGCCGCTGAACTTTTTGGATCATCACATCAAGTTTGGGAACTCGCTGGTGGGCGTGCCGCCGCTGAATGGGACGGCGCGCGCTTCGGACTCCCCCGAGGCTGATTCTGCTGCGAGATTCCCCAACCTGCCCGATGAAGCGTTTACGCCCGTGGCGGATGATGATAAGAAGTTGGCGCGTTCGGCGCGGGACGATAATCGCAAGGCGCGTGATGGACAGTTGATGCTCTGGCAGATGACGCAGGTGGAAACGCCTGAGGATCTGGGCGCGTGGAGCGAGTTGACGCAATTGGCAGAGGACGACCCGAAAGCCGCCGAAGCGCGTTACCTGAGCCTGTTGGAGACCGACGATTTTCAGCGCCGCAAACTGGCGGCGGATCTGTGGACTGCCGCGTTCTTCTGGTCGTTCACGCCTGATGGCGTGCGCGCGCCGACGACTCAATCGGTGCGTCAGGCGCAGGTTGACCCGAAGATTCTGCCTGCCGACATGGTGCAGACAGCGCAGAAATTGACAAACCGTTATCGCTTTTTCCATTGGGGTTTGGAGTTTGAAGATGTGTTCTCGCAGAATAGTGGGTTTGATGTCATTCTGGGCAATCCGCCGTGGGAGCGATTGAATCTCGAAGAGCAACAATTTTTTGAGGCTTTGCGTCCCGATATAGCCAAGTTATCTACTAGCCAAAGGAAAAAAGTTATTCAAGAACTTGCAGAGAGTTCAAAAGAATTATTTGCTGAATTTTTAGAGGCAAAAAGAGATGCTGAACTAGAAATAAAATTTTCTCTTAACTCTGGTGGGTTTGGCTACTCGACCCAATCAAGATTAAATACTTATGCCTTATTTGTCGAACAAGGAAGACATTTAATAAATAATAAGGGAATGCTTGGCATGATAGTTCCAAGCGGCATTGCAACTGATATGCCTTACAAAGACTTATTTGAGAGTCTTATATCAGGGAAGAATTTAGTTAGTCTATTTGATTTCGAAAACAGGCTTGGGCTATTTCCATCTGTGGATCGAAGGTTTAAGTTTTGCTTGTTAACATTGCAGACTGGCAACACAGTTGTTTCAAGTATTAAGTTTGCATTTTTCCTTAATTCTGTTGAAGATTTGAACTCAACAGAGAGAGTTTATTCGTTATCACAAGATGACCTTTTCCAAATTAATCCAATTACAAAAACAAGTCCAGTTTTCCGAAATTCAACGGATGCCATTCTCGCAAAAAAGATTTACAACAATTTTCCAACCATCTTTGACGAAAATGGGAAGCCCCGCAAAGGATGGAAAAATGCTGACTTCTTGATTGTCTTTCGTTCTGATTCGAAATCGGATTTGTACAGAACAAGAACGGAACTTGAGCAAGAAGGTTTTTCTATTTCAAATGAATTAAATTTTGTAAAAGACGATTTAGTTTATTTGCCTATTTACGAAGCAAAACAAATTCATCAGTTTGATTTTCGTTACTCTACTTATAGTGGATTGTCTCAACAAGATAAAGATAACGGCAATGCTCAGGTTATCGAAAATAACGAGAAAGACAATGTATATCTAGCAGAGCCACGATATTGGGCACTTGACAGAGAAATCATTGGAATTTACAAAAACCGAAATTGGGTGAAAAGTTGGACTGTTGGCTATCGTGATATAACAAATGCAACCAATGAAAGGACAGCCATTGCTTCAATTATGCCTTTTGTAGGCTCATCGCAACCAATGAATATGTTTATTGGTTGCGACGCTGAGGCGGCACTGCTTTGGGTTTGTGCAATGAACTCATTAGTCTGCGATTATGTTGTTCGGCAAAAAGTAGGCGGCACCCACTTAAATATTACATCTTGCAAGCAGTTACCAATACCTGCGCCTGTTGATATTCCTGATGAAATAAAAACAAAAATCATAAATCTGGGCTTGGAACTTACTTATACTTCGCCTGCATTGAAAGGCTTTGCTCAAGAATTGGGTTATCACGGCGAACCATTCAAGTGGGACGAGTCCCGCCGAGCGCAAGTCCGCGCCGAACTGGACGCCTACTACGCCCGTCTCTACGGACTCACCCGTGATGAACTGCGCTACATCCTTGATCCAAAGGAAGTCCACGGGGCAGATTTCCCTGGCGAAACTTTCCGCGTGCTGAAGGATAAAGAAGAACGATTGTACGGCGAGTATCGGACGTCACGTCTCGTGCTGGGGGCGTGGGATGCTGTCAACGGACTTGGAAACGGATAAACGGATGAAAACGGACGTCCATTGCTTACATGGATATGCTGATTTTTTTAACTTCTTAAGGAGAAAAAATGTCTCCAATTGATTTTAGTATCATTCCAGAATCTTTTAAAACTGTCTTTCAAGATTCAGTTGTAAATTTTTTATCTGAACAGGCAAGAAAGTATATTGGAAACGAAATGGGGATTAAGATTCAACAAATGCGTTCAGATGGAGGGTTTAAATTAGAGTTGGAAGATGGTATACAGAAGGCGCTAATAAGATTTAGAAATGAATATTCAAAAATTGATGAAGATTTAGTAGATGCACTTCTATCAGATCCAAGAGTGTTTGAAAATAAGCAACTGCAAAAAGCAATTGCTGATGTAGCAGCTAATCCCGCAAAATATCTATCCAATAATCATGAAATTCCAGCGGAAAATTTCTCTTCGGTGTTGCCAGAAAGAGCAAATCGCGAACGAGTAAACAGGGCAATAATATTTTTACTGCAATGTATCGCTCAGGAGTTGCGGAATTCGCCGACCATGCAACAGTTTTATGTGTTGCAATATCAACGCGATACTGAGGAAAAAACAAAGCAGATTGAACTGAAATTAGATGCAATAATTTCTGAGTTAAATGTAAGGCAAAACAACGCTTCTGGTGTTTCGGAAAAACTCTCGGAATCTGGAAGTAGTGGTCAACCGCCCAGCCCGTCAATTGTTAATAGCACCACTGAAGAAGATGCTCTTGATAAACATGTCGCAATGGATAAACCTTCTACCGTCATTTTTAGAGAGAGAGAAATAAACTTTGTTTTGGATTCACTAAAAAAAGGCAGAAGTGTTTGGATTTCGGGTGTTTATGGAACTGGTAAAACATCTTTAATGGTATTGGCAGGAGATAAGTTTCAATCAGAAACAGGCATTAAAGTACACAAGATCAACTTAGACCAAGTAAAAACTGAGGAAGAATTTTATTCTTCTCTTGCTGAATTCTTGGGATTAAGCAGGGGAACTAATTTGGAAGATATCAAAGTGCTTTTGCAAACTCAGCCATTGCTGCTTCTGCTTGATGAGTTTAATGCCACTCGAGAGAATTCAAATTTTTCGCCTGAATTTCTTGTTACTCTGACATCCTTAATTGAGTCTACCAAACTTCAAATGGTGATCGCCAGTGACCAATTGCTCAAAGTTGACAACACAAATGATGCCAGATTGCTTGATAGATATGAAACATTACCCTTATCAGCGCCTATCTCAGAAGATAGGAAACAAGATGTATCTGAAATTGTCAGGCAATATGGTTTCACAGATGACAGTCTTGAAAAACATGCTGCAACGGACAAGCCAATCCAAAGTGTTAAACAGGATAAACTTGATTTCAAGATATATGTCAATGCCTTGCATAGTTTTATCCTTTCAAAATACACCACTACCCCAATAACGATTTCAATAGATGGCGTTTGGGGTTCTGGCAAATCTTCCTTGATGTCCATGCTGAGGGGGAAGTTGGATCCACAGCGGGATGGAGTCCGCAAGTTGTATGAGTGGTTCGCAGGTCTGCGTCCGTGGTGGAGATGGTATTTTGGCTTTTTGAAGTCATCCGTTGCGAAGTGGTTTGGTCAAACCGTTATCTCGCTCTTTGTCCGCAAGGATGTGGATGAAGACGGCATATATATGTATTTTGGGCAAAAGAATAAACGCTTCCACAAATATGTTTCCGATATCGTGGAAGGTTTTTCCATTGACCCAGAAGTTCTTATTCAAATTGCCAATGATGAAAAGAAAAAGAGCGCTGACCCAGATGTCCCCAATCAAACTGGCATCAATGCAATGGAAAAGAGTGTGCGATGGTGGGCGCAGGTTCACGCAAACTGTGAACCTATGCAGCCGCCTTATCATTACGCCGTGTGGTTGAACGCCTGGAAATTCGACAATCAAGAGGAAGTCTGGGCGTCCCTTGCGCTGGCGACGATGGAACAGATTAAGCAGAAACATGGTGTGCTCTGGCGTCTGCGCTTTTGGTTGGAAATCACCTTTAGCCGTTTCTCGTTTTTGGAAGGGCTGTGGCAGGTGGTCAAGCAATTTCTCCTGCCGTTAATTTTCGCCATCGTTCTGGCTTCCTACACCACCATCATTGAAAGTGTCACCGTGCCGTTGGATGCCTTCAAGGACTACGGTAGTCCACTACTGTGGGCGGGGTTTGTCATCAGCGGGATTCTCGCGGTTTCAAGCATTTTCAAAGACCCATTCCAAATCCCACTGGATAAAGTCTTCGACCGCCCGAATTACAAAGATAAAGTCAAATTCCTTTCTCACTTCGAGAAAGACTTTGCCAGAATTATCCGCGCCGCCACGAAAAACGGCTTGGGCTGGAAACCATCCAAGTTAGTCATCTTCATTGACGATCTCGACCGCTGCGAACCGCCCAAATCCGCAGATATTGTGGAAGCCGTCAACTTGTTTCTCGACGCCGAAGGCTGTGTCTTTGTCATTGGAATGGATTCCGAGTCTGTTGCGAGAAGTATCGAGGTCAAATACAAAGACTTGTTCGAGCGCATGAAGACAGAAAATACAGGTGTGGTTTCACTGGGTAGGTTGTTTCTGGATAAGATCGTGCAAATTCCGTTCTCAGTGCCGCGTGCCACTCCTGGTCAAATAACCAAGATGGTAGAAGACATGATTGGACAAGGACAGCCATCTCCCTCCGCAACCGCTCCTGCCCCTAGTGAACAAATGCCTGAGGGAGAAGTCGGGCAGACGCAAGGAACACCACAAACACCAGCTAGCAGCCAGCAACCATCGCAAACACCTCCACCTCTCAAGTCAACTTCTCCCGTTGAGCCACAAAAACCGAAAGTGGATCCTGCGAGTTATACTAGAAAAGAAGTCCGTGAAGCGATCCTTGTAGGAACAAAACTTCTGGCGGATAATCCACGCCAAGTCAAGACATTTATTAATTTATTCAGGCTTTCGATCTATATTGCCAACGAACGCGCAATACTGGAAGAAAAGGAAATCGAAAAACAAAAAAGCGGCTTGAACTTAGATAAACTTGCCATTTGGACGGCTTGTACTATTCGTTGGTCAGGTTTGGTCAGACACCTATATGACGAGCCCCAGTTGAATTCTCTCACCATTTTTCTCCATCTAATTTCGCAGAGAATTTCTGACAACTTCATGTGGCAAAGTGAAGAAAAGGGAAAGAAAGTTGAGAAAAAAGAAGTACCAAACGATATAAGGAAGATTTTCAATGATCTGCGCCCGACAGAGAAAGAGCGTCAGGCACATTGGTGTCACCTGCCGTGGGAATGGTGGCTGCTCGAACCTGACTTTCTCAAGACAATCAAGTCCCTGCAAGATTTGTGGCGCCCCGCATCAACGGATGAAACTGATTGGCTGGAAGTCCTGTTGACGATGACGAGGCCGATAGGTTGACGAACCCAAAGGACACGTTGTTATGGAAAAGTTTCTATCAGGCAAAGAGCTCTGGTCAACTTTAGGGAAACTTAGTAAAGAGTGTCGCACTCGGCAAATGATCGCTGTTCCTTATGTCGGGAAAGATAGTTCTTCGCTATTGAAATTCCGCAAGAATGATGTTTTGCTTTGCGCTCTCACCGAGGGAAATTCTAAAGCGGGAAATATTAATCCAGCCGAGATACGTTCCCTGCAAAAACAGGGCATAAGGGTATATCAACGAGATATTCTGCACGCCAAAATTTATCTGTTCGGCAACAAAGTTGTTATCTGCTCGTCCAATTTATCGAAGCATTCAAAAGGCGTCTTGGATGAAGCAGGCATATTGACCAATGACCCCGCTGTAGTAAAGGAAGTTCGTCAATGGTTCAACGAGAGACTTGGAGAACCTGTCACACCTGGTTGGCTTGAGCATTGCGAAGAAGTTTACAGACCGCCCAAAGGCGGGATATCCACTGGTAAAAAGCCAGTGGCAGACAAAAATCAGCAGCGTGTTTGGATTCTTTTTGGATCCCCAGCAAATTTTCCTGCAGATGAAGGCAAAGAGAGAAAAAGTGGATCTCAGACCGCGAAAAAGCATTTGGAGAAACCCAAAACTCATGACATTGAGGAATGGCGTTTTGGAGTGGATCTGAAATTCACGAAAGAAGTTAAGCGTGGCGATTTAGCTATACAGGTATTTAGGGAAGGAAAAGAAGCACCCTACAAAGTATGCCCACATGGGCGTGTTTTGAATAAAAAGCAATTCAAGAATAAAAAAGGCAAATTCGTCACCTACTTATACCTAGAAATGCCAAAAGAATATCGTCAAATCAAATTTGAAACATTTACAAATATTTGTGCGGATGCAGGCTTGATACTTGGAAAGGTAAATCGAATAAGAGAAATTCAGGATCGAGCAGTACAGAGTCCAATCCTTGCTGCAGTGTCGCCGGAAAAATTAAAAAAGAAGTGATATACCAAATTTTGTAAAAGGTTTTTAGAAAGTATGATGACCGAAAATCGTAATAAAAACGCAAATAGCCTTGGACGTAAATTTGGTCAAAGTGAGCCGTTAACCGTTCGGTTACACGGCTTGATTAGAAGTTATCCCAAGGGAGTAGGCATATTTCAGGAGTTTATCCAAAACGCCGACGATGCTGGCGCTTCCTGGGTTAAGATCGTTTTAGACAGGCGAACATTTTCAGGCGCTCATCTTCCATCACAATCAATGCTTGAATTAATGGGTCCTGCCATATTAATTTATAATGACCAGTCTTTTTCAGATGATGACCTGATTAGTATTCAGAAAATTGGCATGGGGAGTAAAAGCCAGAGTTCATCGAAAACAGGCCGTTTCGGTTTGGGATTTAACGCCTGTTATAACGTTACAGATTATCCCAGCTTCTTGACAAGGGAAGGCATTTATTTCTTTGATCCACACTGCAAAGCAGTTGTAGGCGCAACTAATGATGCCCCTGGACAGGTCTGGGACTTAACTCTTGATGTTTGGGAAAATTATCCAGATTTATTTCGCCCGTTTGAAATTTTTGGTCTCCAGAAAGAACAGCCCAGTTTCTCTGGAACGGCTTTCCGCCTGCCGCTTCGAACTATCAAGCAAGCAGCTTCTAGCAAGATCACTCATGAACCCTTTTTAGAGACAGATTTCGATCAACTACTCCAGCAATTTATTCCATTAGGTGCTGACATGCTGATCTTTTTAAAGCATGTTACCCGAATTTCAATTTATGAAGTTCCAAGCGATGGAAATGATCTGGTTGAGTTATTGGATATCACAACTGTTAACGAAACAGATGTCCGTAAAAATAGAGATCTAGTAAATCAATATGTGAACGATGATCCAGAGCAGATGGTTCGTACTCTACGCAATAATAGTGTAATCCCTCCTGTAGTTTCTTTTTGTCATCAAATAAAGTTGAGAACATCAGCCCTTGAAGAAAATCAAACCTGGCGCGTTGTGAGCGGTTTATTTGTTGACGATCAACAAAAGATCGTTGACTTGGTCGAACAGATGCATTTGTTCGAAGAAAAAGCTATTCCATGGGCTGGCGCTGCAACTAGGTTAAGTCTAGAGAGATCTGGCTCAAAATCGGATATCAACGATAAATTTCAGGGAAAAGTCTTTTGTTTTTTGCCATTGCATATTGAGACTCGCTTACCAGTTCATATTAATGGTTTTTTTGACCTGGACTCTTCACGCCAAACACTCACAACAGATCGCCATATTCTATCGGGCAAGGATGCAGTAAGAGCAGAATGGAATACCGAGCTTGTTAATCTGTGCGTTGGGCGCGCTTATGCTACTCTGATTACTGACCTTGTGGATGATATAGGTCGATCTGATATAAAAACATTTTACAAATATTGGCCTGATCCACGCAAAGATTTACCCGGAGCGATGGAAGGTCTTTCGCAAGCTGTTTACCGACACTTGCAGACTGTACCAGTGATTCGTTCCGCTGATCCTGAAAACGAGTGGCGCAGCATTCAGTCTCTGGTTGTAATAGAGGACGAATGGCAAAGCCAACTACAGTCTCCTTTTGCTGCTGATGGAATGCCTATTCCAAGGCCAGCGTTGCCAACGCATATCACTCAAGGGTATCAAGCGGCAGGAGTTGAATTTAACTTTGTGACTCCAGCGCTAATCCGAAATCGGCTGCGCGTTGATAAAGATATTAATAAACCTCTGTCAGAAATTAATCGCAACATTTTATCGAGGAGAACATGGATTGTAGACCTGCTTAAATTCTGTCTGAGCGATAATCCAGGCAAGGATCTGGTAGGGGTACCGCTCGTTATTTTGGCAGATCAAAAACTACATACACTAGGCATGTTTATTGGGAATGTGGCTTTCCTGGCTAGCGAAGAGGAACAAAATCTTTTCTCTGATTTCAAATATTGGTTTGTTGAAACACAATTCGCCGAAGAATGTGAACTTACCCCTATCCCTGAGGCATATCTACATAAGAGCACCCCACAACAGATAATCAATTCCCTGCACTATGTTCTGAATTTCCCAAAAAGGAATCCCTTTTCCAATTGGGATCCTCAAGCAGAGAACTCACCGAATAGCAACTGGCTAAAATTAGTATATGAATACCTATCTTTGCATATAACAGAGGCTTTACAAAACGAAGATGAATTGAAAAAATTACATCTGGTGCCGGATCAGTTTAACCGCTTGTGGAAGTTTTCAGAATTTACCACCCCGCTTATTCCGCCTGAAGATTTATCACAAGATTTCCAAAGCGCTCTTACAAAATTTGGATTTCCAATTGTGACTGGAGCCTCACATCTGGTTTCAGTAATCCGTGAATTTCAAAAGAAAGCATCCGATAAATTTATCTGGGGATTTACAGGTAGGGATTTTGTTGACACATTAAGCGCTTTTAGCCATGACTGGCAAGAAAAATTTCCTGCCTATATTCCGGAAATCCATAACCCGGTTTTAGATTTTTTATCATCACCATTGGTGATAGAAAATTTACAACAACAGCAAAACATAGATCGTATTGCAAAACTAAAGGGATTGCTGGTCTACCCAACTATTGATGAAGTATTGGTACGTGCCAGTGACCCTGAACTTTATTTACCAGCTAATTATGATCCACCAAATGGAGTAGGAACCTTACGTTTATTAAGTACAGGTCCAGATGGAAGGTGGAAACCGCTACTCAGGTTGATGAAGATCGAAGAGCTAGATCGACCAACCTTGATCCAAAAGGTTTTAGTTCCTGAATACGTGACTTTATCACTTGAAGCCCAGGTTCTTATTCTTGAATGGATTCGCGACAACCTAAATCTCGCTGAAACCGAGCAACAAAGCAAGAATTTAGTAGGGCACACTAAAATAACAGATCTTATAGCAAATTCTCCCCTCATACTTTGCACAGATGGGAACTACCATCCATGTTCTGCTGTTTATGACCCTCGACAAGAGCAGCTAATACGAGGTGTCTTAGGTGATGCTGCCAATTTTCCGAATTTACGAGTGTATCTCGATCAGGAACGTTGGCTAAAATTCTTCCGCGAGGATTTGGGGATGGCATCATCTCCGCGCGCATCTGCGATCTTGCAGGCGGTCGACAAATTGATAGTTGAAAGTGAAGAAGGTGGCATTCCACTCGTCAGTGATCGCCTGCTCTCGATCTTTAATTACATTGTTTTAACAGAAAATTGGAACCAGCTCATTCAAGAAAAAATCGGTGAAGGAATGTCTGGAATTAATCCTCTTTTACTAACCGATTTGCTTCGTGAACGAAAATGGCTACCTGCGCAAAGAGACACAAAACAGTTGAGTCGGTACGCGACTTATCAAGTGCCCGCCAATCGCCTCTATCAACCTAAAGAGTTATACATGGCGGCTCAAGGGCATTTGGTAGTCAGCCAAATGCCTCTTGCAATGGTTAGACAGCCCGACAAAGAAGTGACGCAGGCTTTGGGGTTTCCTGATTACCCACCTTTAATTTTAGTAATCAAGCATTTTGACGCTATTTTAAAAGAATGGTCAGAAGAAGATCACAATGGGATTAAAGAAGAAATTCTTACCCGATCTATTGGGGCAATCTATCAATATTTCGGCAACTTGACAGATGCATCTGATTTGATTGTATTGAAAACGCATTACGCCAAAATTGAATGTTTATGGGATCCAAGAAAGAAAATATTTTGCATGCCGAACTATGTATTCAGAGAATCTGTTCAGTACATGGAGCCTTGGCGAACTCAAATTTTTATAAATAATCCCCAACAAGATGAAGGCTATACAAATTTAGGGCGTTTGAACGAACCAAGGATCGAAGATTTTGTTGATTTTCTAAATAATTTGCAAAATAAATTTGAAGGATTATTTCTAACAGACGAAATCTCCCGTCAGGTTTTGGAGGTTCTGCGTCGTCTGTCTACTGCACTAATGGATAATGATGCGAAGCCTATTTTCCCGGTTTTGACACAATCTAACCGACTAATTGATTACACCGACGTCTACGTATTCGATGCGCGTTGGCTTCAAGATAAACTTTTTGAAAATTCTATTCATTTCTTACTTCATGCCGAGGTGCCAAGTGAGTTAATTAAAGTTGTTGGCATTCGACTGCTTTCCAAAAGCATCCAGGAGCGAATGCCGTTTGATCCTTCGCCTTCGAATAGTCCAGAGTTGCAGATCCAGTGCAATCAGTTACAAAATCTAATCTGCTCTAAAGAATTCCATTCTGGAATTATGCGTTTAATTCGCGCCGAGTATGGGGATCATACAGAAAACTTAAATTGGCTTAAGCAAACAAGTATTTGTGCTGTAGAATCCATCAATGTAGATATCTGGTTGGTTGAAGAACATTTTACTGATCACCAAATTGGTTCGGGGGTAGATAATTATTTTATTGATCGAGACAAATTGACAATTTACCTTACCCCACAAAAGCCAACCGTCATGCATAACGTTCTTGGTCAGGCGATAAATTCTCAACTTGGCGATCTAAAATTGAGTGATACAGCTTTTCTTACGGCTATTTTAGGTTTCTCGCCGGATGAAATTGATGAAACATTGGATCAATTGCACGTGGCGGCATTACCTGAACAGGTTAAACGTGAATTTGTTTCTCCAGAGATTGACGGAACAATTGGGTATATTGGCAATGATAATGAAGATGAATTGCCTACTCTTGAAAGTTTCGATGAGAGACAAGAAGAATCTGAGGATCGCACAGATACTGGCAAAAACAACACGCAACAGCCTTCAACCGAAATACAGTCGCAGGCTCCTGCAATAGAGCCAGGATCAGAGGAATTTAATGCACCAGACATACAACAAAGTGGTCAGAAAGAAAAAGATGAATACCTAGGCCATGAGCAAGGCGAACAAGATTGGAAACATCAGCCTGGTAGAGGCAATATTGATCACAGAAATGAAGATCCTGAATTTAGGGAACCTACTGGTGAAGATGTGCCTCCACCTACCCAACCAGGTGATGGGAAATCACCTGCAAGCGATCAACCAGATAGTGGTGGCTTGGGAAGTAACTATCCCCCAAGAGAATCGTGGGCTGGTAAAAAATCGGGCAAACATTCAGGCAGTCATTCCACAAATGACCGTATCTTTACTTCTGGAGTCTATTCACATCAAGGTCAGCAATCAGAGTTGGGCGAAACCGATTCTCAAAACGATGAAATCGGCAATCGAGCGGTAGATCGTGTCATTAATCATGAAATTAAACAGGGTAATAAACCGATACGTATGCCGCATAACAATCCTGGTTACGATATTGAGGTATATGACGCTGATGGACAAACTTTGCTGAAGTACATTGAGGTTAAAGGGATTAATGGTTCTTGGGGTGTAGGCGGTGTCAGTATCTCTTCAACGCAATATGATTTCGGAGAATTACATCCAGATAAATTCTGGCTTTACGTGGTTGAATATGCATTAGACAATAACGCATCCCAAATTTACCCGATCCAAAATCCCACGCGGCATATTACTCATTATCGTTTTGATCACGGCTGGAAAGATTTAGCCAATATCGAAGCCCAATTTGTACCTGAGCCAGCAGTGGGTCTGTACGTTCTAAACAAAGAAGATCAAACAGTAGGTTTAATAGTAAAAGTAAGAGGAAGCGGAGTATTAAAACAAATAACAATTCGTTTCGAAGATGGTCGAGAAGAAGGCGTTTTATATAAACCAAATCTAATGGACTTGATTGCTGCTCCTGGAGAATGAAATTATATGCGAATCTTCCCCAAATTAACAGAATTACAGATAAAAGAGATTAAATCAAAAGCCGAACAGCGCTTTTACCGTGCGTGCGTAGATCAACTTAGCTCTGAGTGGCTTATATTCCATTCAATCCCCTTTATTCATAAGCTGAGCGGCACACCTCGAGACGGTGAGGCTGATTTTGTCATCTTTTCACCGATACAAGGTTTTTTGGTTGTTGAAGTAAAAGGTGGTGGCGTTGAGTTTGATCCGGCAACGGGTAAATGGACATCTACAAATGCGCAAAGGGAAATCAATCCTATCAAAGATCCCTTTCAGCAAGCTCTCGTAGAGAAAAAAGCCATTCTTAGACAAATTACACAAAATAGCCAATGGCCAGGTTTACATATTTCCCACTTGACTTGCGGCCACGCAGTATTTCTTCCAGACATTGATAATGTTCAACCGTTAGAAATGCCGGAAGCTCCGCCTGAGATTATAGGCAGTAGAGCAGACCTACAAAATCTAGAATCCTGGATCAATAAAGTTTTTGCCTATTGGAAAGGCGATCAACATAATTCACAAGCATTGGGTGCAGGCGGACTAAAAATTGTTGAGCAAATGTTTTGTACATTGAAAAAAGTGCGACCTCTGTTGTCGTCACAAATCAGGGACGAGGAAGATAGAAGAATAGAACTAACTTATCAACAAACACAATCTTTACGAGTTATTGGAAAACGTAAACGAGCAATTATTTGTGGAGGAGCTGGAACAGGAAAGACCTTACTGGCTGTTGATCGTGCAAGCCAATTGGCTAAATCTGGCATAAAAACTCTCTTGCTTTGCTACAATCGTCCCCTTGCTGATCATTTAAAGGATGTGATTGGCAAAAATGATAACCTTTTCCCAATGACTTTTCATCAATTATGTGATTGGCGTATTCAGCAAGTATTAAGTAAGACGGGCCGAGATCTAAAATCTGAAGCCGAACAAGCCCATCCTAGCCGCAATCTTTATGATGTTCAAAAGCCTTATGCCTTAGCATTGTCAACAGAATGCCTTCCTGAAGAGCGATTTGACGCAATCATTGTGGATGAAGGTCAAGACTTTAAGGGAGATGATTATTGGCTGCCCATTGAATGGTTGTTGCGTGATGGAAAAGAAAGTTACTTGTATATATTTTATGATTTTAACCAAGCACTATACCAGCAAAATGCGAGTTTACCTATTAAGGATGAGCCATTCACTCTAACCGTGAATTGCAGGAATACAAAATACATTCACGAAGCAGCATATCATTTCTATAAGGGTGATCAAGTGGATCCGCCAGATAATGAAGGAGTCCCAGTTGAAACTCATACAAAGGAAACCTTGCCTGAACAAGTTGACGAATTACATTCGTTAGTCTCGGCTTTGATTAGCAAGGAACGAATGGAGCCAAAGGATATCGTAATACTGGTGGCAGGATATGCCAAAGAAAACTATTATAAGGAGTTGCGTTCTCTTACTTTACACAAGGGAATAAAATACTCAATAGAAGCCCATCGTGTTCCAAACACTGTTTTAGTAGATACTGTTACACGATTTAAAGGCCTTGAATCAAATATCCTGATTCTTTGGGGACTGGATGAATTTGACCCAAAACAGGATAAAGAAGATCTTTATGTTGCGTTCTCAAGAGCTAAATCAAGGCTACACCTATTTGGAACTCAAGCTGCTTGCCAGCGTGCGTTGGAAACTCATTTTTAACTTGGAGTGCTGGAAGAAAACCTATGACTGACCTCAATCCCTTCACTACCCTCCAGCAAGTCAGGGCAGATTATCTTGCCTACGTTCAAACCTTTCAGCGCTTCCAAAATCCACAAATCCACGATTGGGTGATGGAGCGGGTACAAAATGGAACCTTGCTGTGGAAATCACCCTATGTGCAAATTGCGCGCCCGTTTGAGTTGGGCGAGGAGCTTCAAGCTCTCGTGGATGAAGGGCTTTTACATCGTGATATTCCACGAATTTTTGCGGTGCACCCTCATTTGCACCAGTCGCAAGCTATCCGAAAGATTATGGGGGCGCATCTCTCCGTGGGAGAGGGGGCAGGGCTGAGGTCTGGAAAAAATGTAGTTGTCTCTACGGGTACTGGCTCGGGCAAATCCTTCGCTTTTGGCATTCCCATCGTTTCCACAGCACTGACCCAACTCCAGCGCGGCGTACGCGGTATCAAGGCTGTGTTGGTCTATCCTATGAACGCCCTGGCCAACAGTCAGTATGATGATTTCGCCCGCCGCCTGCATGGCACTGGTCTGCGCATTGCGCTCTACACCGGCGACATGGCCTATGAACCCGGCGAAGCCCTGCAACGCTACCGCGCCGCAACCGGCCGGCAGGCTCCTTATGATAGTGAAGTGCTCTCGCGTCAGGAAGTGCAGGATAACCCGCCCGATCTGCTCATTACCAACTACGTCATGCTCGAACTGCTGTTGACGCGCTTCGATGATCGCAAACTATTCAACCAACCTGGTGTCTTGCAGTTTTTGGTTCTGGATGAAGTCCATACCTACTCGGGCAAGCGCGGCGCAGATGTCGCTGCCCTGATCCGCCGACTGAAACAACACACCGGCACGCGTGGCCAACTTCGTTGCATTGCCACCAGCGCCACAATTGCGGATGACAGCGCTCCAGCATCCGGCGATGATATTCAGAATAGCGCAACCGAGTCCATTGCCCGCTTTACATCCGATTTGTTCGGCGAACACTTCGACCCATCGGATGTAGTCACCGAACATTACGCACCGCTCGCTGAGAATCTTAGTCCCGACCAGCGCCAGGTGGTGGATTTGCTGGCCGAGCGCCCTCGCAATGTGCCGGAACTGGCCCTCGAAACCGGCAAGACAGCCGAGGCAACCCTCGCGCTGGTCACTTCCTTGCCGGATCTGCCGATCAAATTGCACGCTTTTTTCTCACAGGGACGCGGCATCTCGGCCTGCCTTACACCCGATTTGCATCTCAATGATCGGGGCGAGAACACCTGTCCCATTTGTGCCGAAAATGGGAAGATGCATAACACTTTTCCGATGGTCTTTTGCCGTGCCTGTGGGCAGGAATATCTCAGTATAGAAATCGGTAAAGGTGACATACTTTCTGCCGCCGAATTGGATGCTGTGGATATTACCGGGCGGGTTGGTTATGTGCTCAAACGTCACCTGGCGGAGAATGAAGCGCTGCCCGAACACTGGTTCACACCCACCGGCAAAACCAAAAAAGATTTTCAGGATATCCAGCCAGAGACATTGGCTTATTGTGCGGAGTGCAACCGGGTTAATAGCTCATGTACCCACCCTAAAGTGGAGTTTACCTTTCTGCCGGCGCCATTTCTCTTCTGCCCGGCTTGCGGTATCGTTCATGACCGCCGCAGTCGTGAATTTAACAAGCTATTCAGTTTTGGGTCGGTTGGGCGTTCCACTGCCACAGATGTGCTGGTCAATGCCCAGATCCGCTCCCTACCGGTGGAGCAGCGCAAGGTAATTGCCTTCTCGGATAACCGCCAGGATACTGCCTTGCAGGCGGCGCATATGAATAGTCTGCACCACCGGCTGAGCTTCCGTCGCACGCTCTTTCATACCCTGTCCGAGCATGGGTTCTTAGTTTCCGGCGGTGAGTATGCTGAGTTGGGTGACATCGGGCGCATGATTTTTGATACCCTACAAAATCATAATCAATTGCCGGTCTTCCGCCGTGAACAGCGCGAAATAGGGCGTGATCGCCAAGCTGAAGAGCGTTACCGTCAATACCTGCGCTTCCTGGCATTACTCGAACTTCGTGGTACCCACAGATATACCCATCAAAACCTGGAAGATGTGGGACTGCTCGCGGTTGGCTACTCCGGACTGGAGGAATTTTCCGCCAAGGAATCCTATTGGACAGATATCCCCATGCTTGCTGCTCTTCCAACGGATGTCCGCTATGATTTCCTGCTGGGTTTTCTGCATCTGATGCGTAAACGCCTGGCAGTGGCCTTCGAGCCGTTGCTCAATTATGGTCTGTTCCGCAGCGATGTGCTGGATAAACTCAATGATGAAGTCCTGATCCACGATGAGGATTACTTCGAGCCAACCGGCTATAGTGACGAGGCTCCGGAAGCGCGCGGCTACATGGTCGTGCGCCTGGCCAGTTCATCCAGTACGCAGCTCAGTGTTTGGACACGACGCGCCCTGGGTGTTCAGCCTGCCGCCACTATGGAAATAATTTCCCAATTGACAGAAAAACTGGGCGATCCACGTTTTGCCTTCCTGCAAAAACGCCAGGTGACCCATCATCAGGGCTATCAACGCACACCCTACGATTTGTGGATGCTCAACCCGGATGTACTCACGTTCCAGGCAGATATTGCTGATGAACACACGATTTGTCCGCGCTGTCTCACCGTTCACCGCTTCCGCAGTCTGAACGTTTGCACCAACTCCACCTGCCGCACGGGTTTGGAGCGTCGCCCCAGCCATGAGAATTATTTCCGCGGTGTATACGCACTTTCGCTTGAGTTGGCTACTCCAATCCAGGCGGAGGAACATTCTGGTCAAGTTTCCGGGCAAGCACGCCGCGAGCTGGAAATCAACTTCAAGAATCCTGATAACCCACTCAACGTGTTGATCTGTACTCCCACGATGGAATTGGGAATTGATATTGGTCAGTTGAGCGCGGTCACATTGCGCAATATTCCGCCCAGCCCAAGCAATTATGCTCAACGTGCTGGCCGTGCAGGGCGCAGTGGGCAGTCGTCAGTTGTAGTGGCTTTTGCAGGCGTCGGTTCAGCACGCGGTCCACACGATCAGTATTTTTATCGTTTCCCTGAAAAGATGATCGCGGGCGCAATTGCCGCTCCGCGCTTCAGGTTGGATAACCAAGTGATCCTAACCACTCACATCCATGCCCTGGTGCTGGAGATTCTGGGATTATACGGTTCCGAGAAACTCCCAGCCCGCCCTGATAATTTGCTCGACTTGACTGCCCTTGAAACCATGCCGTTACGCCCGGATGTACGCTTGATGCTTGATACCGGCGTTTCCCGCCACCGCGTCCAAATTCTACAAGCCGTTTCCGATGCCTTTGCCACCGAAATGCGCGACTTCACCTGGTTTACTGCGGAGTTTGCCGCCCAAACGGTGGATCAATTCCTAGCCAGATTCGATGAAGCATTTGATTTTTGGCGTGCCGAATACAAACGCCTGGGCGATGAACACGAACGAATTAACCATCAACTTGGGCATGAGCAGGTGGACTCAGCCCTGCATCGCCGGCTATGGGTCATTGATCAAAAACGCCAGAAGATGCGCGATGGTAGCGAGGATTGGTATGTGTACCGGTATCTGGGGGGGCAGGGCTTCCTGCCGGGATATGCTTTCCCGCCGATCGCGATTCATCTTTCCTTCGATGACCAGGAGGATGAACTCAGCCGAGATCCCTTCATTGCTCTGAGTGAATATGCTCCCGGCAACCTGGTGTATTATCGCGGTCAGCGTTACGAAGTCGCGTATGCTCGTCCTGCTACGCGCGAAATGGCTTTGGATACTGAAAAGACGCTGGTTTGTCCAACCTGCCAGCGCGTGTATCTGGGTGAGCAGGAAACTCGTCGCTCGATGTGTGATTGCGGGCAGGATTTAACCACACGTCACGCAGTCACCAGTTTGAAAATGTGCGATATGTTTGCCCGCCGCCGCGCCCGCATCACCGCCGACGAGGAAGAACGTCTGCGCTTGGGCTATGTAATCACTCCTCACTACCTAAGTGCTGGTCGCACCAGCCGCTATGCTGTTCTGTTGAATGAAAAGCCACAATTCGGTTTGACCATTGAGCACGACGGTAAAATTTTGCTGATCAATCGCGGCAACCGCAAACCCGGCCAGGAAGAGCCAGTCAGTTTTACACTTTGTGGAAAGTGTCACCACTGGTTATTGACCGATAAAGCTGCGGCTGATCACATTAATACACCGCAACGAAAAGGGGATTGTCACCAGGGTGCGCGTGATGCCGATTTGCAACATGGGCTATGGCTCATACATAACCTTTCAAGTGATTTGGCCATCCTGGATATCCCTCTACCCGAAGGTGTCGATTCGCTAACTTTTTATACATCCTTGCTTCACACCTGGCAACGCGCTCTGATGATTGCTTTTAACATCGATGAAAGCGAACTGGGCGGTTTCCTTGCTCCTGGAAAGGATGCGGATGCGCCACAGCGCATTATCATTTATGAGACTGCCTTGGGTGGCAGCGGTATTCTGGCCTCTCTGGCTGAATCAAACCGAATGCAAATGGTTATCCATCGCGCCATCGAACTGTTGCATGGCAACGACCCTGAAAATGCCTGTGAAAAAGCCTGCTACGAATGTTTACTTTCCTTTTTCAATCAGCGCGAACACTTTTTGCTCGATCATAACGTTGCCCTAAATTGGATGCAAACGCTGAATACCGGTTTGAGTATCCGCCCTGAAATTGACACCCATGCCTTTGAGCGGCTGCTTTCTCTTTGCCAGTCTGGCTTGGAACGCCAGGTTTTGCAGGCAATTCAGGATCACGACCTGCGCCTGCCTGATAATGCCCAATATACAATCTATGATAATGGCATTCCGCTGGCCAGCGCAGACTTCTTCTACGAACCCAAAATTGTGGTTTTTGTAGACGGTTCGCCACATCATCAGGATTATGTTCAGGCAGCAGATGAGCGTAAGCGTAACCGATTGAATGCTTTAGGGTATCGCTTGGTAATACTTCATAGCTCATCGATAGAAGGCCTTCTGGAATTGCAAAAGCGAATTGAATAATTGCTGAAGCGACAATAGATACTGCACCCCCGTCCCGCCACTTTCATTAGTGCATCACTCCTCCCCTTCAGATCGCTTCCGATACCACCTGTCGGCATCTTCACGCCCCTTGGAAAATCGGGGCTTTGTCGATTTTGGTTTCGATGCTCTACTCTTCTTATCCTCCCTTGGCTTGGGTGGATATTGTTTCGGATCAAAGGGTAACTGCTCACATGAATTTACTCTTCGCCAATATCGAGAGTGATCCAGATCCTGGTGCCACTCACCAATCCCATAAACTGGCAAACTTCCAAAATCCCGCCAGTCATGTCCGATCAAAGCCAGGTTCGAAAAAGTTTGGGAAATACAAAACGGGAATTCATCCACTACCCAGGGCGGTCCCATGATGCAAAACACAATCGGTATCCCCCACTCCTTAGCATGCAGGTAGGCATTCCATACCCGATCCCGATAATTTCGTTGCATGATCTGCCTGGAACTATGTCCACTATCCACTTCCAACCAGAAGAGCGCTTCACACCCTCGATATCTTCCCCACGCCAGCGCATCGGGGATTCCCTTTTGGAGCGGGACCTCAGTCCAGCATTCCCATATTTCAATCTCGGGATACGCGGCTTCCAGCCAGGCCCGCCACATCCGCGCCACGCGGCGGTGCCGTTCGCCGGCGTATCGGAATTCCCCGCGGTATTGTGTGAAGTGTACGCCCTTCGGGAGGTTCCAGGAGCGATGCGCCAGGCGCAATCCCTTGTTCAGAATCCCCCAACCCTGATACTTTCCGATCTGTTTCCACTCAATAAATTTCTCCCCTTGTAACTGCTTCAGAAGAGTTCGTACATATGTCTCGCTGACGCCGGCCAGGGAACGGATCTCAGGAGTATGGGCAGTCTTCAGACGCGCCAGGATGCGCAGGACGCGCAGAGCGCCGGCCTTGATCCCATTCTCCTCCAGGGTGAAACGCGGCCTCATCGCAGGAGCCATCGAGCCCTCTATGTAGGATGGACTGGCATACGGATGGAAAACCAACTCATCCATTTGAGTTTGTTCTGCCGACACAATGGCCATTGGGATCCTGCGTTTTACCAACCGCAAAATTTCGTTAAAATACCAGGCTCCTGGCGCGTCCACCGAAACCCACAGGCAGGGGCGGGGTCGCGCCTTTAGCAGTTGATTGGAAATGAGGTCGATAATCCTTGCCTGGGCATAAGGCGGCAACCCATCCGTGGCAGACAGGCTGTGCTTGAACACATCCAGTTTCACATCCGTGCGCTTGAGCGGATGGATGGGTGTCCACTCCAGGGCCAGGCGGGATAAGCAATCCAGAGAAGCGCTAACAGGCATTTTCACCCCGAGATGCGGGTTTCGCCACTGAAGTGGAAAAACGCTGGATCGCCTGCACTTCTCGTTCCAAGTGCGCGATGCGGCTCCGCATTTCATCGAGCATTTCCGCTATTCTTTCCGGATCAGTTTCAAGCCTGTAGCCAGCCTTTCTCGAAGTGGACACAATCGGAATGCCCCGGTCCCGCAGACTCTCGATCCCTTTGCGGATCTTTCGGTCGCGTGTGTCATTTCCCAGATGGCTGATCGGCTTTCCGCCGAATACTTTGCAAACCAGTTCCCTGCGGCTCAGGCCGTTGGGCGCCTGCGACAGCAATTCTAGAATTTCATTTGCAATCACGGACAATTCGCCGGCATTCAGTTCGGACTTTAATTTTTCATATTCAAGAGTGGTGGTCATGGTGCTCCTTTTGAAGCGCATGATAGTAATTTCCAGCCAGGGGTGGCGGAGTAGTGTCGCTAAATGTTCGTTGAATCACCCAACCGGCCTGGAAATCGAGGGGAAATTAAATTAATTTCAGAATGCTGCTTAACCACCAGTTCACCAGTTCACTCGTTTAAAACTACCCCCATATATGGATTTTTTAAGCCGATATTTGGGATTCATCCCAATATCTGGCGGGTATTTAAGTGAACTGGTCAGTGAACTGCTGCCAGTCAAACCAGTTCACTGTGAACTGCCCAGTTCAGGACCAGTTCAATACCAGTTCACTCACCAGTTCAGTCAAAATGCCCCCATATGTTGTTGTAAAGTAGTATTAATTGCTTATTTATCCCATATATGGGTGCCTGTTTTTGGGACTGAACTGGTGAACTGCCGGGGTTGATCCGTTTTTAATTAAATTCCCCCCGAGACCAGGCGTCAAAAAAGCCTGGCTTCGTTCGAAACCAGGCTTTGCGATCAATCTTCTCTTTCGGATTGGATGAGTGCAATCCCGTACAGGCGTTCCACCTCGCGGGGTTCCACCATCAGCACCCGCTGGTGGACCCTGGCACAATACTTGCTCACCTCCACCTGGCCCTCCCCCACCCTGGACAGCAGCCCGGGTACCTGGCTCAACTGTCGGCGCAGGGCATCCGGCTGGATGTCCAGGTTTTCCCCCAGCTCCCGCCAGAATCCCTTGGCTTTGGCAAGGCAGGCCTCCGTGCGCAGGTAGAGGGTGCTTCCCTCAATGCCAGGCTCGAAGTACCCGATCAGGTCGGCATTGTATGGCGGGATGAACTCAATGGTTTGGATGCGCGGCGCCAGGTAGACCTTTCGCTGTTCCAGCAGGCTGGCAATGGCCGTGAAGAATTTGCGCACCGGTGATTCTGCCGCCACTTGTTCGGCTTGATTTTGGATGATCGCCAGAAGCGCTGTATTGTTTTCTGAGACCATCCGTTCCGCATCCTCATGCGAGATCAAGCGCAGATCTTCGAAGCAGCGCAAGGCCAGTTCCTGGGAGGCGGCCAGCACCCCATAGGCGTCCGGCAGGCGGTTTTGCAGGTTGCCGACCTGTCTGGCGGTCTGGGAGGCCTTGTCCACTAATTCTGGATAGGTGCCGGCAATCCGCTCCCAATGCCTGGCCAGGTATTCCAGGTAGAGCGACATGGCCCCGGCCAGCAGCCCCTGTTGGGCCCGTTCCTGCAGGCTCGTCAGACGATTGTCTCCGCACGGTGCGCCGGGTGCAGGCAGGATGTCGCCTGGCTCCACGCCCACATACAACATGCGTCCCACGATGCTTTGTCCAATCAAGGGATTTTCGGCGGTCATGATCACCAGCCCGCGCGGAAAGCGCGTGTTCTGCTGGGACAGATCCGAGCGTGAACGTCCGCGTGCGGAACGGTTGCCCACTGAACGTACCACGTAATGTGCCTTCTTGTGCATGCTCTGGGCCTCTGCCGCACTTGAAAACTGCGGGGCGAAATCATCGATCACCAACGGTACATCCCTGGCCAGGAACATGGCCGCTTCGATGGCGGTCACGGTCGAGGTCCAGTCGATGGGCGCATGATAATCGCGGCCCTGGATAAAGCCCATTCCGAAATGCGTCAAGGCCAGGTGGGCCAGGGTGGATTTGCCGCTTTGGGTCGTACCGTACACGGAAAGCACCGCATTCAACGGGCGCAGGCTGGTCAGCGGCGCAGCATACATGGCGGCCCACAGCGGAGCAGTCACCTGGCGTGGGCCGAGCATCAGGAAATCCAGCGTGGCTTGAACTGCAGATGCACGCTGAACCTGTTCTTTTGGCAGGGCATAATGCCGCAGATTGTTGGAACCCAGATCCACCCGCACCTGATCATTCAGACCGCCCACACCCAGCCAGCCCGAGGCGCTCAGAAAGCCGCGTTGTCCCTCACATTCGTGCCAACCCGTGAAGGTGTACAGCCGCTCGCGCTGGACGGCCTCCATGGAAACCTCCTGAATGGCGCGCGCCACCAGGTAGGATTTGCCAGGCGGCAGGCTGATGATCGGCCGCATGCCCCAGTTGTCCGCGACCCAGTCCAGTTTTCCAAAAGATTTGGCTTCCACCTGCACAGGTTGAAGGGATGGTCCGCTGGCCAGCCCGCCCTCGATGCTGTAGCGCACCGTGGGCGGGTTGAGGCCGTCGTCCACCATCAGTTCGTGGCTGATGCGCGCCCAAAAGTTTCCAAGCGGTTCGCCCATGAAGTGCAGGCGCTGTTCCTTGATCTCGGAATACAACGCATCCGAGCCAGAATGCTGACGGCTCATCAACCGTTTGATCTCCCGTCGGCCAAGGTTGAGTTTTCTTTCGATCAGACCCAAATAACGGGATTGGATTGCGTCTGGCAACTTCCCCAGATGCGCGGCGATGGACTGTAAATGCTCATCCAGTTCCGCAGGCGGGAGGGCCCGCCCCTGCTCGATCAGGAGCTCCAACCAGGGCTGGGAGGTGGCCAGGTGGGCTTCCAGTTCGGACAGGTTCATCCCTTGCTGGAGCCATTCGTTGGGATCCTTGCAGGGTAGATCCGGGACCACCATCGTCAGCGGACCGAGCAAATTGCACAGACGCTGGATAATATCTGCCTTGTGCCTGCGCAACTGATCGTGTTCTGCCACTGGAAGAGCGGATTGGAGCAGATCGTTATCCAGTGCCAGATACAGCGTGCGGCGCTTTCGGATGCGCTCGATTTCATGGGCAGGCAGGTTCCCCACTCCGCACAGCGCCAAAGCCGAACGTCCAAGCTGCCGCAGGCTTTCCGCATCGACCTGCCCTTCCACCAGGATGAGCTGAGGATCACCGGGCACAAGCGCCCAATAAAGCTGGCGTCCGCCGGGTAGGTTGCGGGATTTGTCATGCGGGTCGAGGGGCAGCAGGGCACGCGCCGAGAAGTAGGTGGTGCGAGCATTCCAGGTATGGGGATAAAGAACGTACCCAGTAGGAGAGGCGGATTTTCCGTTGGCATTGGCGGTGAAATCCAGACCATCTGCACGCAGCAGACCCAGCTCCTTTGCGAGGGCAAGGTCTGCGCCGGCTTTTTGCAGATGCTGCAACAATCCACGATCAGAGTTGCTGAAACCCCAGCCTGCTTTCCGCAGAGTGGCTTCGGTCAGGCCGCGCTGAAAGAGATAGACTTGTGCAGCCTGCCCCAGCTCGCTCCACAATTGAGAGGCAAAATAGCTGGCTGCCTCATTCAGCAGGTCAGAGCGTTTATGCTCTTCTGTTTCCGCCTGGAGGGAATGGCCAGTGTAGCCGATATCTTCGAGACTCAATTTGGTGAATTCAGCCAGGTATTTCACAGCGCCCATGAAATCCAGGGAACGCCAGCGCTGAACAAAGTCGATTGCGTCTCCGCCGGTATCGCAGCGCGTGTAACAACGCCAGCGATCCTGGCCATCCTCCCCTTTATACAGGCTGAATGCCGTGCGGTTATCGCCCTTATGCAGGGGGCACGCGCCGCGCAATTCGTGTCCGTTGGGCTGCAACTTGCCGCCGGCTTGCTGCGCCAGTTCAGCCAGATCCACCCTTGAAAGCAAAAGCGCGAGATTTAACGAATTGGGTTTTATGGTATGATGCGCCCGGCTGTTGAATACAGTCGAGATCCTTGATGACGCCGCCGGCTTCCCTCCGGCGGCCTTGTTTTTTAAGTCCATGAGATCTCCTTGATGTTATTGGGCCAGGTGTTCCACAGCCTGTTCCAGATCGCGTGTGCTGGGAGTGACGTAAATACGAGTGGTGTTCAGGTTGGCGTGCCCAAGCAGGGCGGCGACCTTCTCCAATCCAACCTCATGATCCACCAGGTTCTTGGCAAAGGTATGGCGGCAGACATGCGGGGTCAGTTCCTCGATCCTGGCTGCCTTTCCGTAGCGATGCAGGATGCGCTGGACAGCCCGCCCGCTCAGGGCCTGTTCGTGTTGACCTTCGACCACTGTCCACAGGAATTCGCCTGCGGGACGGACCGCCAGCCATTCCAGCAGAGCCTTACGCGCCTCGGCGTTCAGGGGAACGATCCTTTGCTTCCCGCCCTTCCCCTCCCGCACCAGCACGCTGCCTTTGCGTTCGGACAGCTGCACATCCTTCAGATGCAATCCTACAGCTTCACTCAAGCGCAGGCCGGTATGGAGCAGGAACAGCACCAGGGAGGCATCCCGTCTACGGGTCACCCAGCGTTTGGGATATTTCATCTTCGATAACTGCAAATCGTTTTCGATGGCGCGCGACAGGGCGTACTGTTCGTGTCGATCCAGCCACTTGGGGGCATGCACCACGTTGGCAATGCCTTTGATGTTCTCGGTGGGGTCGCTCAGGATCCGGCCGGCCAGGCGCGCCCATTTGGCCAGGGCTGCCAGGGCCGCCAGGCGGCGGTTGACCGTGCTGGCCTTGCGTTTCTCCACACCGACCAGGAAGTGCTTATACTCTTTTACGTCGGTGGGAGTGATGCGCTCGACGGCCAGCCCTTCCCCATTGGTCTGCTCGAACCAGCGCGAGAAATGTTGCAAGTCGGCCAGGTAGCCGCGCACGGTGAGGGTGGAGAGGTCGAGCCCCTCCAGGTGTTTTTGAAATTCTTCGAAAAGGTTCATCATCTGGTTGCGGTCCTCTGTTTTTCAATCATCGCGAAAACGATCAGGAAGCCCGTGGACGGGCCGGTCTCCAACGGCCATGCTGCGAGTCGCAGGGCGGCTTTCAGGGGGCTCCCTGGCCTGCTTGTGTCGGGAAGGCAAGCGGCAGGCTAATCAGGGCAGTAAGCCAAAGGAAGCAGGAGGGAAACGGATGTGTAAGCGTGACGCTTATTTGCCTTTCTTGTCGAAAAATATGCTTCCATATTTCGCAGAAACTCGCAGGTTCGTTTTTGGAGGATTTCATTCGGACCAGCCCTTGACCTGGAGTTTCATCACGACCGGCTCGCGGCGGATCTTAAGTTTCCCAGCCTGATAGGCTTGCAGGCTGTGACGAAAAAAGGCGGAGAGAACGTCCGCCAGGCGCAGGTTGTATGCCTCCGCGATGGTCTTGAGCCGGGTGTGGCGCTCCCCGCCCAGCCGATACGCGGCGGTCTGTCCCTTGAGGGAGTGGTAACCCGTATCGGTCTTGCGGGTCGGTCTGTGTCGGCGGGACGCTATCTGTATCGGCTCCTCGTCGGCCTCCTCCCACGCAAGCGTGTGCTTTCGTCCTTGCGGGTTGAGCCGTGGCTGGAATTTGAGCGTCCCGCGCGTATGGCAGGTGTCGGCATAATCGAACAGCACGCAGGCCAGCGGGTCGACATTTTCCATCAGGCACTCGGCCAGCGCCACGACTTCATCGCGCACCTCGACCGGGATGAGATAGCGGCGCGCAGGATGACTCTTCTCCCAGGTACGGGTTCGTTCGCGCTCCTGCGCAAGTGGCAGGTCATGCGCTACCGTTCCGCTCGTTACGGCCGTTCCGAATGCATTTCGTCCGGACATGTGGGTCTCCTATTCCAGTTTTGCCAATTGGCGGGTGAGTTCCTGATATTCGCGGGCCGGCCGGCTGGTTGGGGCCTTTTCGAAGATGGTCAGGCCTTCGGCGGACGCCTCGCGCAGCAGGGTGGCGCGATGGATCGGGGCAAAGATCTGGCCGGGGAAGGCAGCTTGCAGGTTGGCCATCTGCTCACGCGTGGTACGGGTCTGTTCGTCGTAGAAGGTGGGCAGCAGGCCGGCCAGCTTGCCCCTCCACTTTTTCTCCGCCGTCAGCAGCTTGAGCAGCTCCACGAAACTCATGACCCCGTCCGAGGCCAGGTAGTCCAGGCTGGTGACGATCACGACCAGGTCCGCAGCCCAGGCGGCCATCTCCTGCAGGCCGCCCGTGGAAGGCGGGGTATCGAAAAGCAGATAATCGAAGCCCATGCGCCGCAGGGGCGGCAGACAGTCGCGGATGTAGTTGATGGGCTTTTCCTCGAACGCCAGCATCTTTTGAGCCTTGGCGGTGGTTTGATTGCCGGGCAGCAGCGACAGGTTTTCGACCCGCGTCGGGCGCACCCAGCCGCGGGTGAGCTCGAGCGTGATGGGTTCGTCCTTCAGGATTGGATGTACCAGCCAGCTGGTGACGCTGTTGTCCGGGTCCAAATTCAGGGAGACAGCGGCGTGTCCCTGCGGGTCCAGATCGACAATCAGGACCCGTTTTCCTGAACGGGCCAGCGTATCACCCACATTGATGACAGAAGTGGTCTTGCCTGTGCCGCCTTTTTGGTTGGCAAAAACAATGGTTTTCATGGCGTGTTCCTCGCTTCTACTTTGATAAGTTCCGTGACGCCTTGTTCATCCTGCTTGAAGGTCGCGTTTTGGATGAGCGCCAGCGCCACAGGCTGTCCGTCCAGTTCCAGGTTGAGGGTGTGAACGCCGGTGTGCCGATCCAGCGCGCCCAATGCGCTGACGGTGAGCGCCATCGCCTCAGCAGAATGGGGCAGGCGGGAGGCGCTCCGTTTGACCACCTGAATGGCTGTGGGCGGGACGATGCGCCGCGCCGCATCCAGGAGGCCGTCTCCATCGGCCCACCGGCTCAGGTAGGGTTTTCCTGGGGAGACTTGGCCCCGTTTCCATTCCTGCGGGCTTCGATGGGCACCTGTTCTGGTTCAGGTGCTGGGACGGGATTGGAAGCCTTTCCCTTGCGCAGGAAGGGCCAGATCGAAAGACCGCGCCCAGGCGCCCGTCTGGGCTGGGTTTGATCCTTTATCTCATAGCGGCCCAAGCCCAATTTTTCCGCTGTCCCGAACGCAGAACGGAAACTGCCGCGCCATTGGCCGACGATTTCCTCCATCATTTCATCCGCCACGGTTTCAGAGTCCTTTTCGATCTGGGCCAGGGCCTTGAACAGGACCAGGTCGCGCGCGGCGCCTTCGGCGATCTCGCGCAGCACTTCCGTCCTGCCGAGTTCGAAAACGATGGTGGCGAAGATGTTCAGTGCGATCAGGGCAGACATGCCCAGGATGACCGTGCGGATTTCGTCGGGCGTCATTCGGCCAACCAGGCCGTTCTCGCCCGAGCGATAGAGCGTGTCCATCGTAAAGAGAGCCGCTTCGCCCAGGAAGTCGATCAGGACCATCAGCAGGGAGGTGCCGCGCTGGATGATGCCATCCGCCCGAAACAGGAAGACCAGCAGCCAGCCGATCATGCCACCGGAGGTGGCCAGCAAAGCAAAGTAGCCCAGCACCTGGTCATTGGCCGGCAGGGTGGACTGGATGAAGTCCAGGGAACGGGAGGCGGCATAAGCCAGCAGACCACCGCCGATTACGAAGAAGGCAACCAGCGCCACAAACTTGAGCAAAGCTTTCATTTTGATCCTCCACAGTATTTGGAATGTACCCAGCCGCTCTGTCCGGCAGGGGTGGTGACTTTGATCCAATCCTGATCCGCATCCAGAACTTCCAAAACATCTCCTTTGGACAACCAGGTGAGTACGGTGCAATGCAAACCTGCGCATTCACGCAGATGCAGGGCTTGCGCCAATACTGTGCAGGTGGCTGGAATTGTATGGGGAGTGGGAACAGGGATTTGTGTTGGTGTCGCCAAATAATAGTTATTGGACAACTGTTGTGTCGGCACATCATGGGAAATTGACGGCGGGGTTGTAAGTGAACACGCCAGTGATAGGAACAAAAGGGATAGAGATCGGATTAATCTCACTTGGCCTCCTCCCCATTTTTTACATCCACAGAAATCTCCGCCAAAGCCAGCAACTCAGCAGCAGCATCTGTTCCATAAGCGATGGCAAATCGCCCAAATGCCTCCTGGGTGAACTGTCGCTTTCCCCGGATCAAATCCCAGGCTGTGGCATAGGCGTAATCCATTTTCTCGGCGAAAACAGCCGGGGTTACGCCATGCTTCTGGGCCCAAAGAATCAATCCCCGCTTAAGCGTTGTTGAAATGTTTTCGTTCATGAGGCTCCCTACATTTATTGTATTTTTGTCAACAAGCGTTGACAATCAAATTATACCCACACATATATATCTGTCAACAGGTGTTGACATTGAAGTTATCTTTCGTTTATAGTTTTTGTGACAAAATGTCAACACTTATGGACAAGAAATTTCAAACCTGGTTGATTCAACAACTAAAGGAACGGGATTGGTCGCAGGCTGATTTATCTCGAAAATCGGGCTTAACCCGTCAGGCTATCGCAAACTACATAGCCGGACGAGTTCCCGACGAAAAATCCTTGCGGCAAATTGCGCGAGCCTTTAAACTTTCCCCCATCACGGTTTTTCGCGTTGCAGGATTGTTACCCAGTGAACCTGATACAGATGAATGGGTCGAGGAGATGAGCGATAAGATCGTACAGATCAAGGACCCAACACGTCGAGAGATGGCAAAAAAACTCCTGGATGCATTGGTCGAGAATGAAAAGTCTGGAAAAAGCCAACAATAGAAAAGCATAGACAATATCTGCAGGTGTGGAACCAGTCGGCAATCACGTTATCCAAAATCCTGGACATAACGCCGTCCTTTCCAGTCACCACATCAAATTCCCAATTCTTTCTCAATTTCTAGAAACCATATCCACTTCCACCCAGCGCCCCAGTCAGCCCTCAATAGGCAAACCGACTGGGGAGTTTTTTTATCCCTTTTAAGCGACACAAACTAACCACCCCACTTACCACCCAGATAGATTCTGCCGCATACCATGATGCCAAACGAATCTATTTATCCCCTCACGTCCATCCACCGCCCAGGTGGAAATACAACCGATATGGAGTGCTCCCAGTGAAGCCGTCGGTGATCAAACTGCCGCATTCCGTGATTGTCAAAGCCTCCGGGCTGCTCCCGATGCTCTATACCGTTCATGAACTGGCCAAAGAACTGGACGCAGTGGAACGCACGCTGCGTGATTGGCTGGCCAATGGCGCTCCACATTCGAAGGATGCCAAAGGACACATCTGGATCCAGGGAACGGATTTTTCAAAGTGGGTCGCAAAGACCAGAAGGCCCATCCAGAAACATAGAAAGATGAAGGACAACGAAGGATATTGTATGCATTGCAGAAAAACCGTGGAAATGCTGGACATCCACACACGGCATATGCGTGGAAAACTGACCATGACCCGCGGGACTTGTGCCCATTGCGGACATCCAATCCATCGCGGCGGGCGTATACCCTCCAACCCAGCACCAGGACGATAAGGAGCCACCAGCAGAAACCATGAACGAATTTAACCGACTCATCAATCGCAGCAACTACCTGATCGTCCAGGAATATTTGGAGTACCTGCTTTCTGTGAGAAACAGAAATAAAAAGAGCGTGGAACGTTATCGCTTCTGGCTGCGCCGCGTGCTTCTTTGGGCGATGGAGCATTCTTTGGAAACCGCCGACCAGATCAAACCTCCCTTTGTACAATACATCAATGAACTTGAGCTTGCCACGGAGAGCAAAAAGAAGATCATTGAAACCACCCGCTCCTTCTTCAAATGGGCCAAACTGTATCACCACCGTCCCTATGCCCGCCTGCCGGCGTATTGGATCGAGGATCTGACCCCGCCCAGGCTGCCCTGCGGGACCAATCTCGAATACGTGACACTGGAAAACGCGCTCGCCATTGCCAGGTTGAAAATAGACAGGAGTAACCTCGCCCTCTGGCGCGACCAGGCGATGAGCGCCCTGCTCTTCCTCAGTGGCGCCAGGGCGGGTGCCGCCACCAGTCTGCCAATCAAGGCAGTCCATCTGCAGGTTGAGTACCCCAACATCGAGCAAAAACCGTCCCTGGGCGTCAGCACCAAAAACAAACAGAGCGCCACCACCTTTCTGCACCATATCCCGGAATTATTGGAAGGGATCCATGCGTGGGATGAATATGTCAGAAAAAATTGTCCGCCAGAGTATCCCTGGTATGCCCCCATCCAACAGAATTGGGGGGATCAGCGGCTTTCAAATCTCAAGCCTGGCGAAAACCGCATCACGGCACTGAACCGCAGGCTGAAAATCCTCGATTCCGCTGCAGGGTTGCCACACAAGTCACCCCATAAATACAGACATGGATATGCAATCTATGGCCTCCAGCACTGCCAGACAATGGCGCAATACCACGCCCTTTCCCGTAATCTCATGCATGCCAACATTGCCATTACCGATGAGCGTTACGTTCATCTGGAGGAGATGGAAAGGGGAAAATTGCTGGGGCAGATCTCCAACCATCCATGCCAATCACCGGAAGATGATTTGCAGGGGCTGCTGACGAAATTGGACAGGAACGATCTGCACCGCGCCATCACCATAGCGGCCGGACTACTTGTAAAAAGATAGGAAAAGCGGTAGGAAGGCTCCGAAATCAAAGCCTCCAATTATCCGCCGGGCTGGCCTTCCGATGAGCCTGCTCGACGTCCACCTCCGCGACGCGGGCGTAATGTTGCACCATGTCCAGGCTGCCGTGCCCAAGCAGCGATTTAAGCGTAAAGATATCGCCGCCCGAACGCAAATAGGTGATGGCAAATGTATGTCGGAAACGGTGTGGATGACACTTCGCCACGCCAGCCTTGGTGCCCAACCCCTTGATGAGCTGACGCAACGCATCGCGATTTAATGGGCGGCGGAATTTACCAAGAAAAAGTGGCGCTTCCGGATCGTCCGCATCGTCACGTTCCGCCAGGTAACGCCAGATAAACCTCCGTGCGGATCGCCCAAGGTACACAATCCGCCCCTTGCCACCCTTGGCTTTGCCTGCCTCGCCGGGACGGATCACAACCTTACCCGCTTTCATATCGACGTCCGCAATGCGTAATGCGCACAATTCACTGGCGCGCAGCCCCGTATCCAAAAGGGTCAACAAAATAGCTTTATCGCGTTTGCCGGTTGACCTCTCCATGCTGAACTTTCGCCGTTTATCTGTCACGGATTCCTGGCTGAAATCACAGGCCTTGATCAGAAGCTCAACCTCCTCTTTCTTGAACGGCTGTACGGGCGTATCCTCAGGCACGCGCGGGCGCGGGACACCCTTCATGGGATTGGCAAATTCGAACTCAGTACTTGCCCAGGTCAGGAAGGATGCCAGACTGATATAGATGTTGTAGACGGTTTTCGGAGCAAGCCGTTTCGAGTTATCCCCTGCGATGCGACGCGGCTTGTAATCCATACGCACGAAATTCATGAAGGACAAAACATGTTGTGGGGTGATTTTGAGAACATCTATATCCCCCATATGCTCGATCCAAAGTTCCAGGTCGCGCTCATAGCCGGCGACCGTAACAGGCGCAAGACCTTCGGCGCCTTTGTACTGGAGGAATCCAACCATTGCTTTCGATATCACCAAGCCTTGCGGTTTACGGTTCATGAAAAAATCTCCTTTTCGGGAGACTCTTCGAATCAAAAACCGCCGGGCTACCCGTTTTCACGGAGCCTGGCGGTCGTTGATAGGCATTCAGTAGCGGGGACAGGACTCGAACCTGCGACCTCCGGGTTATGAGCCCGACGAGCTGCCTCTGCTCTACCCCGCATCGGTTTTTCTAGCCCGCGGATAATACCATAAGCTGGAAGGCAAGTCAAGCAGAATTCGAGGCAATTGATTCATTCCGCCTTCCCCATTCCGATCCAGTCCCCGTCGCGGCTTCGGGCGCCGGCGGAATGTTAAAAAATACCAGTACTTTGGTACGAAGGTCGCGGGCATAATTCTAGTGTATAATACGCAAACCTTAAAAGATTGCCCCATGAGTAATCTTTGCGTGGACATTGGAAACCGTCCACTTCGAAATAATCGTTTATCGCTTACGACAACCACTTTCAATTATGACAAAAAAAACAACCATCCTCGTGATCGAAGGCCGACATGCAGAAATCCCTTCTTTTGCAGCAGACTTGCAAAAGAAGGGATTTGATGTACAAACCGCTCAGAACGGGGGCAAGGCGGTCGAACGTCTGAAGGAGATCATGCCGAGCCTGGTCGTGGTCAATGCCGCCTCCCTGCGAAGCACCGGCCTGCGCATCTGCCAGTCCCTGCGCGAGAAGGACTCCAAACTGCCCATCATCCTGATCCTCGCGACGGAAAACGGCGTGGAAAAGGATGCAGTGGATGCGATCCTGGTGCTGCCCTTTACCGTCCAGAAACTGGTCAACCGCATCAAACCGCTGCTGCCCGGCGAGGGCAAGAACGTGCTGCACGTCGGGCCTGTGCGCCTGGATGTGGAACAGCGCCGTGTCCGTTCGCTGGGGAAGAGCGTCAAACTCACGCCGCGCCTGGTCACCCTCCTGCAAATCCTGATGGAACATCACGGCGAGGTGGTGGAACGTGAATCACTTTTCAAACAGGTGTGGGAAACCAATTACACGGGCGATACGCGCACGCTCGACGTGCACATCTCGTGGCTGCGCCGCGCGATTGAACTCGACCCCGTACACCCCAAATTCCTCAAGACCATTCGCGGCGTCGGCTACCGCCTAGACGTCTAGCTGATACCGTTCCCCTTCGACAGTCACCATGCGGATGCAGACCCTGCGTCCGCTTTTTATTTCCAGTTCGAGCGGGATCTCGTCGCGGCGGGCGGACCGAACGGCCTGGGCGGCGCTGCGGAAGGTTTCCCCGTCCCAATCGGGATCCACCTCCCAGGCGCCCAGTTGCAGGGAGGTTTCCAGCGCGACCGTGGTCGGCGTCAGGCTGGCCTTCGTGGCGGGCGGCTTCGCATTCACGGCGGGGGAAACGGAGTCATGCTCCAGCGTGAAGGCCGCCCCCGAAACGGCCAGGCGGTTCCAGGTCGTTTGGATCGCATGGGGGGCGGCATCCGAGGCAAGGAAACGCCGTCCATGACGGGCCGAGACGACGGGCGTGGTCCCCGATCCGCAAAAGAAATCGGCCACCAGGTCGCCAGGGTTGGACGAGGCCAGGATGATGCGTTCGAGCATGGCCTCGGGCTTCTGGGTGGGATAGCCCGTGCGCTCGTTGTGCAGGCGCGCCACCACGGGAAAATACCACCAATCCTCGGGCACCTTGCCGCGTTCGAGGTCGGGGACCTTTCCAAAGCCAGCCTTGGACGAGGACTTGAAGGTGGTGACCGTGTTGGGGTTGTACGGTTCGCGCACGGCATCGGCGTTAAAGGTGTACTCCTGTCCCTTGACAAAGGCCAGGATGGTATCGTGCTTGCGATTGAAGGCGCTGCGGATGGGCGAAGGACCGTGATAGGTCCAGATGATCTCGTTGAGCATGTGCTCCGCGCCCAGCAATTCGTCGAGCAGCAGACGGGCGTAGGCGTCGGCGTGCCAGTCGAGGTGCAGGTAGAGCGTGCCGTTGGGGGCCAGCAAACGGGTCATGAGCGCCAGACGCTCATACAGGAATTGCAGGTACTCGTCGAGACTCTTCCAGTCATCGTGATAGCCGACAGTTAATTGCCAGGTTTGCGGCTTGCGCGAATCCTCGCCGCGGCCAATGCGGGCGGAATATTTTCGATTGGTGAAGAAGGGCGGATCGGCGTAGATGAGATCGAGTTTCCCCTCGTACTGCGGCAGGAGCGCAGACATGACGGCAAAATTATCGCCCTGGAACAGGCGGTTCCCAGGGCGGATATCGGGGTATCCCTGCCCCTGCGGATAAACCAGTGAATCAAGGTTTAGTGTGGCAGGAGCGGGTTCCCGCAGGCATTTGCCGGGCCAGGTGATTTGCGGCATTAGTAGTGTATCTCGACCGGCGTGCCGTAGCCGCGGAAATAATACTTGGTATTCAACCCCTGCGTGGTGTGGAGCGGCATCGCCCAGCGGAAGATCCACTTGGCTTCCTCGGTGCGCATGTTGATGCAGCCGTGGCTCATCGGCGAACCGTAATTTTCGTGCCAGTACGTGCCGTGGAAGGCGTGCCCCACGTCGGTGAAGAAGCAGGTCCAGGGCACACCGGGCAGTTCATAGCCGTCCGCGTCGGCCAGCAGGTTGCCGTTGCCCATGTGCTTGGAGGGCATCTTCTCCTGGATATTGAATTTGCCTTCGGGGGTCTTCGTGGAGATTTCCTTCGGATTCCTGCGCGCATTTGGCAGTCCCGAGGCAATATTGGTTTGGAAGACGACGCTGCCCTTCTCATAGGCGGTCAGGATCTGGGTCGTCAGGTCGATTTCGATCTGCTTGTCCTCCCAGGCCAGGTCGGGGGAGATGGGCGTGATCTCCTCATGCGGGATGGGACGCAGGTGCATGGCGGGAGCGTAATAGGTGCCGGTCAGTTCATCGAAAATGCGATAGTAGGGCGTGCCGTCGGGGCCATCCATGACCGCATCCACCCAATGCACGGATCCGTAGTACAGTCTGGGATTCATGAGCTTCCAGCCATAGGTTTTGGTGTAGAGATAGGGCTGGGTGTACGGGACCGAGACATCCACCAGACGGCGTTCGCCCTCGGGGATGAAATCCAGCGGTAGGTTGTAGATAGTGCGCACGCGCTGCAGGCGGGCGCGGTGCATGTACCCGCCCCACACCTGGTACCAAACGGGATTGTAGGCCGGCTCTTCAGCGGTCACTTCGCCGTAGACATGCACAAGGTCATCGCGATACCAGGTGCCGGTGATCACGCTTTGGTCCGAGGGCTGTTTGTAAACGCTAACAGATGTAGTGGCTACGCGCACGACGTTGCTGTCATCGAATCCGCCCAGGCTCACGGGCAGCAGCGGCGAAAAGGCCAGGCTGGCTGCGCTGAGACCGCCGAATTTGAGAAAATCGCGCCGTGTCAATTTGGAAGTCATGGCGGTTATTCTACCCGAAAAAACGCGTGGTTAAATGAGAACTGCCCTTCGCGCTGCGAGGGGCAGTCCCGGGTTATTCAGTTTTCAGGTCATGCCTGGATGGAATCAGCGATCATATCCTTGAGCAGGATCTCGAGGGCCATGGTGTGACCACAACGCTTGTGAGTCAGGAAGAACTCACAATCACAGGTGAAGGTACCATTGTCATACATTACATGATGGTCATTGTTGTCGCCATGGAAGGTGAGATCAAATTGGTTGAAGCGGAAGCGGCGGCGGTCTTCCGCGTAGCGCTTTGCTTTTTCGAGCTTGCCGATCAGTCCATAATCCATCTTGTGTTCTCCTTTTGGGGGAAAAGGTAAACAAAAAGGCACACGGACAGGCCGCGTGCCTTCGTTTCAAAAGCGGGAATTTTCGCGAAACATTCGCATATCAGCAATTTACCTTAGCCGTGAGTATAGCCACTTTCAGGGGATGCGTCAACACCCAAATGTCACATCTTTCAATTTCGTAGAGGGGACGTAGGTCAAACGGTTGGCAGGTGCTGCTCGAATACCTACACGCATCAGGTGCCCCAATCGCGCAGGTAGAGGAAATCGTAGCCGATGGTGCGGTTGCTGATCTTGGCAATGGGCGGCAGCATGCGTTTGAACTGGAAGCGGCGCACGCGCGCCACGACCGTATTGACGAAGCGCTCGTCGAAGCCCGCTTCGATGGCTTCCTGCGGCATGTAACGCTGGTCGACCAGCAGGTAGAGCAGCTTGTCGGCTTCCTCGTAGGTGAAGCCCAGCTCGTCCTCGTCGGTCTGACCCGCCCACAGGTCGGCGGAAGGCGGCTTGTCCACGATGGGCGCGGGAATGTTCAAAGCCCGCGAGAGCTGGCGCACCTGGGTCTTGTACAGGTCGCCGATGGGGTTGATGGCGCTGGCCGAGTCGCCGAACATGGTGCTGTAGCCCAGCAGGATTTCGGTCTTGTTGCTGGTGCCAACCACCAGTCCCTTGAAAGCCTCGGACTGGTCGTACAGCACGATCATGCGGGCGCGCGCCATCAGGTTGCCCTTGCGCACCTTGGACATGTCGGGGTCGAGCTGGATGAGCGGCTCGACCATGTCGGTGACCTCGATGGTCTTGCTTTGCACCCCCAACTGATCGATCAGCAGTTGGGCGTGGTCAAGCGAGTCGCGGCTGGAGGCTTTGTAGGGCATGCGCACGGCCAGGACGTTCTCGGGGCCAAGCGCCTGGGCGGCCAGGACGCACGAGAGCGCCGAGTCGATGCCGCCCGAGAGTCCCACCACGGCGCGGGAGAAGCCCACGCGGGTGATCTCGGATTGGATGAAACCCGTCAGGATCTCGCGGGCCAGTTGGGTGTTGATGGTGAGGTTGATTTCAGCCACGGGATAGGATCCTGTCCAGTTCGCTGCGCACCAGGCCCGTGCGCTCGTCGCGCAGCAGCGGCAGACGCGCGCGGGTGCGGCGCAGTTGATTCAGGTCCAGTTCGGCGTAGGTGAGCGCCTCCTCGTTGTAGGGACCGTGGGCCAGCTCCTCCCCATTGGGGTCGAAGACCGTCGTCCCGCCCCAGAAGTGCAGGCCGTCTTCATAACCGACACGGTTGGCGTGCGCGACAAAGGAGGTGAACATGCTGGCATAGGCCATGTTGATGCGTTCCACCCAGCGCGCGGATTCGAGCTTTTCGTTGTCGCCCAGGCCGCGGCCCGGTGAAGCGGACGAGAACAGCATGATGTCGGCGCCGTCCAGCCAGAGCAGGTAGGGCGGCGAGGCGTGCCAGAAATCCTCGCAGATCAACATGCCCATGCGCCCGAAGCGCGTGTCGAAGGCTTTCACCGAATCGCCCCAGGCAAAGAAACGGCCCTCGTCGAACAGGCCGTAGGTGGGCAGGTAGACCTTGTGGTGGACGTGCAGCACCTTTCCGCCTGAGAGATAGGCGGAGGCGATGAAGAAGCGATGACGGGAGTCCTCGTCCACGAAGCCGACCACCAGATCCAGGTCATGGCTGGCAGCCAGGAGCGGCTTGAAAACGGGATCCTCCTCCGTTGGGCGATGGGCCACGTAGGAAACCAGATCCTGCAAGACGTAACCCGTCAGCGAAAGCTCGGGGAAGACCAGCAGGTCGGTCTTTTGTTTTTTGGCTTTGTCGATCAGGCCAAGGTGTTTATCGAGATTGGCCTGCACGTCGCCGAGTTTGGTGTTGATTTGGGCAAGGGCAAGTTGAAGTCTCATAGGTGGGGGAATCTTACCACCAAAGAAGACCCGCGGGCTTATGCTCCGCGGGTCTTTTATCGAACCTATTTTGCGAACAACCCTCTCCATGAGGGCGCGCGGGGGAAAATAAAGAGCCCGACGGTTAGTCGGACTCTCTTTGGCGGGAAGGGAGGGATTCGAACCCTCGGTGGACCGGAGGCCCACAACGGTTTTCGAGACCGTCCCATTCAACCACTCTGGCACCTTCCCAGTTGCGCATTTTTCAATTTTTTCGGACCGCGGACTTCAGTCCGCTTTTTCACGGGAGCCGACAAAAGTCTGCGCTCCGTTTCCATCAATTGCGCGGCGCAGATTATACCTTAAATCTCCACGCTTTCGTGCAGTTCTGGATAATGCGTTTGATTCATTTTGTTCTCTTTGAGCTTGGCCTGGAACGCCGCCGCGGATTTTTCTTCGCCGTGCACAAGGAAAACCTGCCTGACCTGGCCTTTGACTCCCAGCGCATACTGGGTGAGCAAATCCTGGCCCGCGTGACCCGAAAGACCGCCGATGGTGGCAACTTCCGCTTTCACGTTGTACGGTTCGCCGAAGATGCGCACCTGCTTCTCGCGGTCGGCCAGGCGGCGGCCCAGGGTATCGGGCGCCTGCCAGGAGACGATGCAGACCGTGTTCCTCGGGTTTTCGATGTTGTTGCGCAGGTGATGCAGGATGCGTCCCGTTTCAGCCATGCCCGAGGCCGAGAGGATGACCATCGGTTCCTTCACTTCGTTCAAGTGTTTGGACTCCTCCACCGACTGCACGTAGGTCAGCATCTTGAAATCCAGGGCGGGGTGACGCGCCTCGCGCACGAACTGGGCCGTTTCCGCGTCGAAACACTCGGTGTGATTCTTGAAGACCTGCGAAGCCTTGACCGCCAGCGGACTGTCCACGTAGACGGGCACCGACGGCACGTCGCCCTCGGTCATCATCTGGTTCAGGTCGTAGACCAGTTCCTGGGTGCGGCCGACCGCGAAGGCGGGAATGATGACCTTGCCGCCGCGTTCCACCGTGCGCTTGACCACGCCGCGGAATTCCTCGAAGGCGTTGAGCGGATCGCGGTGCGGCTTGTCGCCGTAGGTGCATTCCATGATCATGTAATCGGCGGCCGTCGGCAGGATGGGGTCGCGCAGCAAAGGCAGTTTGTAGCGGCCGATGTCGCCCGAGAACCACAGGCGAATCTTGCGCCCCTTTTCCTCGATCTCCAGTGAAACCGCCGCGGACCCGAGAATGTGCCCCGCTTCGACCAGGCGCGCCACCACCCCGGGCACAGGCTCGAACGGCGCGTTGTAATCCACACCCTGGAAATGCTCGGCCACGTGGGCGGCATCCGCCTCGGTGTAGAGCGGCTCGATGGGCGGCTGGCGGCGTTCGGCGCGGCGCTTGTTGACGAACTCGGCATCCGATTCCTGGATGTGGCCCGAGTCCTGGAGCATCACGTCGGCCAGGTCGGCGGTGGCCTTCGTCACGAAAATCGGACCATCGAAACCGCGGCGCAGGAGGTTGGGCAGGTTGCCCGAATGATCGATGTGCGCGTGCGAGAGGATGACCGCATCCACGGAGCGCGGATCGAACGGGAAGTTCAGATTGCGGGCGTAGGTCTCCTCCCGTCGACCCTGATACAGGCCGCAGTCCAGGAGCAGGCGCGAGCCGTTGATCTCCAGCAGGTGCTGGCTGCCCGTCACCGTATGAGCCGCGCCGTGAAAGAGTATTCGCATGTCAGCCTCCGAGTAGTTTTAAGATTTGTCCGCCAAATTGCTGGTATCGCCAGGGAAGCGGCGCCATGAGCGCCTCGAGTTCGGGAATCGTGCGCGGAGCATGTTCCGCCAACAACTGAACATAGGATTTGGGCAGGATCACATCCGATTCGACGCCCAGTTGCTGGCCGACCATTTTACGCCAGTTCTTGAGTTTATCCAGGCGCACGGCAACCGCATCATTGGGACGATGGGTCGGCTTCCGTTTCACGGGCGGGAGGTCCACCCCGCGCAGCACCGCCGCCAAAATCGGCCCGCCCCACAAGCGGATCTGCTTCTCGCTCATCCCCGCATCCGACAGTTCCTCCCGCGTGGACGCTTCGGTGCGGGCGATGGAGATCAATTTGTCGTCCTCGATCACCTTGAACGGAGGGCGGTCGAGCTGGGCGGCCAACTCATCGCGGCAGGAGAGCAGTTCCCCCAGGATGGTCAACTCGCGCAGGCTGAGGTCGCGCCGCCCCGCAAAGCGCTCCCAGGCCTCGCCATTGGATTTGGGTTTTGGCTCATCCGCCTCGCAGGCGCGGCGAAAATCCTCCTGCGCCAGGGGCCAGCGGCCCTTCTCACACAATTCCTTTTCCATGATGTCGCGCAGGGCGCACAGGTAGTGTGTGTCGAAGCGCGCATAGTGGATCTGGTCGGGCTTGAGCGGACGCGCGCCCCAGTCGGCCTTTTGGTGACGCTTATCCACCTTGATGCCGAATTTTTCATCAAGCAATTTATCCAGCCCCACGGCAGAATAGCCGAGGATGCGCGCGGCCTGCATCGTATCGAACAGGTTTTCGAAGGCGAAACCAAAATCACGCCGCAGACAGATCAGGTCATACTCGGCGGCGTGGAAAATCTTTTCGATGTTGGGGTTGGAAAAAATGGGGGCCAGCCTGGACAGGTCGCGCAGCGCCAGGGGGTCCAGGAGGTAATCGGTCTTTGGAGTGGAAAACTGGATCAGGCAGACGCGCTCGCGATAGGCGTGCAAACTGTTCGACTCGGTATCCACGGCAATGCGCGGCTGGGAGGCCAGGTCTTCGGCCATGCGCGCCAGAGTCTGCGGTGTGTTCACCCATACGGGGGGTGTGAGGGGTTCAACGGGCATGGCCGTGATTATATCGCAGGTGGGCGTGGTCAGAATGGCCTATAATATTCGAGAGGAAGAGATTTCTCCTCCAAGGCACTTTATGGGGGAACCAAAACAGATTCCCAGGCGTCACACACCATAAGGAGGAACGTATCCAATGAATAAAAAGATTGCGGTCATCATTTTTACGGCCCTGCTGGTTTTGTTTGGATTCGTGTTCAGCAGGAATGGGTATCAAACCAAAGCAGGAGAACAAAGTGAGATAAAAGAACCGAACGCCGAACCTGTTACATTCGGCTCGCGTGGCACCCTGCGAGAATTGACAATCGACGACCTCATTCAGGAAGCTGAACTCATCATCATGGGCAGGGTCGAAGAAAGGCTGCCAAGCCTGTGGATAAATCAAAGTCAGGGCAAACCACAGGACGCCACTGCCGAAGAGATTTTCATGGCAGAGGGCCTGTTTACAGACTCGATCTTCGCCGTTACCGAGACGATCAAAGGGGGCGGCCTGCCTCCCACGATACGTGTACGCATGTTCACCGGCGAAACAGAGCAGGTGCGCTGGTCAAATTCAAGCGAACCCGAGTACAAGGTAGGCAGCATTTACCTGTTGTTCCTGGTCGCAGATGATGGCCCAACCCAGGTTGTCAACCCCGGGGATTACATTGCCGTCAATGCCATTGGCGGCGTATATGAAATCCTTGACGACAAAGCCGTCTCGAAAACAGACGAGTGGAACCTGAATGACCTGCTCGAATATATCCGAAGCAAACTTCAGCAAAATTGAGCCACAAATAAAAAAGAGAGACAGCCTTTTCATTGCGGCTGTCTCTCTTTTTTATTCTTCGCCTTCAACAATACCTTCGCCAGAATTTAACAGACCTAATTTTGTGGGGCGAATTGGCAATCCGCCTGCCATATCTGGCATTGCGGGATGCCATCCCGCACCACAATTTGTAACTTTTTCAAAATTGGCGAAGGTATTGCTTCAACCAATTACTTGATCTTCTCCATCACCAGCCCATCTTCACCGTCGTTGTAATAGCCCTTCCAGATGTCGACGGTGTGATAGCCTTCCTGTTCGTACAGGGTGATTGCGCCCTGGTTGGACATGCGCACCGTCAGCCGCACACGCGGGGTCTTGAGATGCCCCTCGGCGGCGCGCAGCATGGCCCGTCCGATGCCGCGGCGCTGGTAGTGCGGGTCCACGCCGATGGTGGCGATCCAGGCGAAGCCCTCGGAGGGCCGCGGGTCGCCCGCCACGAATCCCACCATCTGGCCATCCTCCACGGCTTTGAGCCGTATCACTTCAGGGAAGGTCAGCACGGCCAGCAGGTCTAGGAAGGACCAGGCATCTTTATCGAAGCAGGCATGTTCCAGTTTGCGCAGGGCGGTCAGGTCGCGGAAGGAGGCGGGGATGATTTGCATGGCGGGGTGATTGTATCAAAAAATCTCGCAGAAGATTTGGAGACCAAAATAAAAAGACCTGACAGGTTTGGAGACCCGTCAGGTCTGTCTGTTACTTTTTACTTGCGCTTACTTCTTCCCGTCATCCTTGCCAAGGAAGTTATCCAGCATGCTGGTAAATTCCATGGGGAAGATAAACTTGGTGGATGCGCCCATGCCGATGGACTTGAGCGTTTCGAAGTATTGCAGGGTCATCGTCTTCTGGTCCACCTGGCCGGCGGCGGAGTAGATTTTCTCCAGCGCCAGGGCAAAGCCTTCCGCGCGCAGGAGCTGGGCCGACTTTTCACCTTCAGCGGCGAGGATGGCCGACTGCTTCTGACCTTCCGCGCGCAGGATGTTCGACTGCTTCTCGCCTTCGGCCACGTTGATGGCGGCTTCACGGGTACCCGTGGATTCGGTCACCACGGCGCGGCGGATGCGCTCGGCGGACATCTGGCGGTTCATCGCGTCCTGAACGTCACGCGGCGGGATGATCTCGCGGATTTCGACGTTGGTCACCTTGACGCCCCAGCGCTCGGTCACTTCATCGAGGCGGGTGCGCAGCATGTTATTGATGTGTTCGCGTTCGGAAAGCACGTCGTCCAGCGGAATACCGCCGATCACAGCGCGCAGGGTCGTGGCCGCAATGCCGGCCGCGGAAAGCTCGAAGTTGCCGACCTGCAGCACGGACTGGGCGGGATCGAGCACCTTGTAGTACCACAGGAAGTCGATGGAGATCGGCGCATTGTCCTTGGTGATCGAGGTCTGGTGCGGCACTTCGCGCACCTGCTCGCGCAGGTCGACCTTGACGGGACGGTCCACGCCGGGGATCAGGAATACGAGACCCGGGCCTTTCGGCTTATCCAGCACGCGGCCGAGGCGGAAGACCACCAGGCGCTGGTACTCCGGTACAATGCGGAAAAAATTGAATGCAATGAACAGGAGGAATAGTACAACTCCACATGCCAATACGGCACCTACTGAACCAACGACGCCATTCATACGCTCTTTCTCCTTTTTGAAGTTAGGTTGGTTTATTTCTTCTCGACGACAAGCACGAAACCGTCCCGCCGCACGACACGCACGTCGCTGCCCAGCGGGATGGGGGCATCACTGCGGGCGGACCACAACTCGCTTCCGATCTGAACACTTCCCTCTTCGTGAATACTCGTGCGGGCCTGGCCCGTCGCCCCCACGAGCAATCCCAGATCATGCGTCGGACGCTGGGCCATCGCCTGGATGGACTTTCCGACGGTAAACCACAGGAAGACGATGAAAATGACCGAGACAACGATTGCCAGGATCGGGTTGACCGCCGGCAGGCCGTTTGACTGGGCATACAGGAAAACCGACCCGATCACAAACCCAAGGATGGACAGGCCGAGCAGGAAACCGCGCTTCGGCATCCGCACCGCCACGATGAAGGGGATCATGCTCAGGCCCATCAACAGGAGCGCCCAAAAGTTGAAAGGTAGTTTGTAGACCGCAAAGCCCGAGAGGGCCAGGCAGAAAAACGCCACCACTTCGAGCAGTCCCGTTCCAGGCGTCAGAACGGCCAGGAGACTGCACAATACCCCGACGATCAGGATCAAGTAGGCAAAGTTGGCATCCAGGATGAATTCCATGTTACCTCCAATTCATTATACAACAAGACCATCTCGACTTTATATACGAAATTGGTACGGGTGGGTTGTATCCCCGTGGCATATTCCCGGGAAGGAGGAAGTGTAAATTTGCGCTCCCGTCAGATTGCAAATCCAGCGGGAGCATAAGACCAATGTGCTCCTGACGGATTTGCAATCCGCCAGCTTTGGAAGAGAACAATTCACGGGCTTTTGGTGTTTCAGGCCGCTGGATTACATATCCAGCGGGAGCCGTTATTTGCCTCAATCCTGGAACGCACCCTCAGGTGGTCAAAATTTGCGTTTTTGAAGGGAGGAAAATGTAATTTGTGAGCGGGGGTATTATATAATAGGCCCGCCAGAGGAAAATCCCTCCACCAAGGAGTTCCAGTGAACTTTCAAAATATTTGCATACTCGGCCTGGGCTATATCGGCCTGCCGACAGCCTCCACCTTTGCCACACACGGCCTGCGCGTGCTCGGCGTGGATGTCAACCCCCAGATCATCGAAACCCTGCGCGGCGGAGGCCTGCACATCCACGAACCTGGATTGCCCGAAACGGTCGCAAAAGCCGTCCAGTTGGGCAACCTGACCGTCTCCACCCAGCCCGCGGAGGCGGACGCCTTCCTGATCGCCGTGCCAACCCCGTTCCTTGACAACCAGTTCGGGGAATTCAATGGCGCGAAGTACAAACTGGCCGACATGCGCGCCGTGACCTCGGCCGCCGAAGCCATCGTGCCGCATCTGCGCAAGGGGAACCTTGTGGTGCTGGAATCCACCTCCCCGCCCCGCACCACCGTCGACCTGGTCCAGCCGATTCTCGAAAAGTCCGGACTGAAGGCTGGCACCGATTTCCATCTGTGTTACTCGCCCGAGCGTGTGCTGCCGGGCCAGATCCTGCGCGAGTTGACCGAAAATGCGCGCGTCATCGGCGGCGTGACCTCCGAGTCGGCGCAGGCGGGCGCGGCGCTGTACGCCACCTTCGTCAAGGGACAGATCATCCAGACCGACGCCACCACCGCCGAGATGGTCAAGTTGATGGAGAACACCTACCGCGACGTCAACATCGCCATCGCCAACGAGTTCTCGCGCCTGGCCGACCGCTTCGGCGTGGATGTGTGGGAGGCCATTCGCCTGGCCAACCTGCACCCGCGCGTGAAGATCCTCAACCCAGGCCCCGGCGTGGGCGGACACTGCATCAGCGTCGACCCGTGGTTCTTCGTCGAGGCCGCGCCCGAGTTGACCCCGCTCATCCTGCACGCGCGTCAGGTCAACGACGGCCAGCCGCACTTTGTGCTGGACAAGGTCAAGTCGGCGCTTGGGCCGCTGGCGGGCAAACGCATCACCGCCCTGGGTCTGGCCTTCAAGCCCGACGTGGACGACCTGCGCGAGTCGCCCGCAGCCGAGGTAATTCACCTTTTAACGGAAGCAGGCGCGCAGGTCCGCGCGTTCGAGCCGTTCAAGCCTGAGGGCCTGCCTGGCATCCAATGCATGCCCACGCTCGAATCTGCCCTGGAAAACGCGGACGCAGTCATCCTGCTGGTGCGTCACACCGAATTCATCAAACTGAATCCAGGCCGCATGCTGAAACTGACCCCGGCCCGCACCGTCATCGACACGGTCGGCGGCTGGGGCGCGGACTGGGACAAGGCTGGATTCAACGTTGTTCGTTTGGGAGTAGGGACGCGCTAATCGCACCCAATGGGAACCATGAAAATTCTCTCCGTTTTTGGCACCCGGCCCGAGGCCGTCAAAATGGCGCCCGTCGTGCGCCTGCTCGCGCAAACGCCTGGCATCGAAGCGCGCGTCTGTGTCACCGCCCAGCACCGCCAGATGCTCGACCAGGTGCTGGGACTGTTCGACATCCACCCCGACTATGACCTCGACCTGATGCGCGACAACCAGTCGCTGCCCGAGTTGAGCGCGGCCATATTCACCCATCTCGACCCCGTGTTGACCGACTTCAAACCCGACTGGGTGCTGGCCCAAGGCGATACGACCACGGTCGCCATCACCAGCCTGCTGGCCTACTACCGCCGCATCCGCTTTGGGCACGTGGAGGCGGGACTGCGCACCTACGACAAGTGGGCGCCCTTCCCCGAGGAGATCAACCGCCGTGTGGCGGGCGCGGTGGCGGACCTGCACTTTGCCCCCACTGATTGGGCGCGCCAGAACCTGCTGCGCGAGGGCGTGGACGAGACACTCATCAAGGTGACGGGCAACCCGGTCATCGACGCGCTGCAGGTGGTGGCCGAACAACCCGCCCCCGCCGAGATCAAGGCCCTGGTCGAACAAGCCAACGGCCGCCGCCTGATCCTGGTCACCGCGCATCGGCGCGAGAACTTCGGCCAGCCCATCGAGGACATCTGCGCGGCGCTCAAGGCATTGGCCGCCCGCGGCGACGTGGAGATCGTTTACCCTGTGCATCTCAACCCGAACGTGCAGGAACCCGTCTACCGCCTGCTGGGAAGCGTGGAGCACATCACGCTCCTGCCGCCGCTCGATTACCTGCCGCTGGTGCAGTTGATGAAACACGCCAGCCTGATCCTGACCGACTCGGGCGGCATCCAGGAGGAGGCGCCGGGCTTCGGCATCCCCGCGCTGGTGCTGCGCAACGTGACCGAACGCCCCGAGGGCGTGGATGCGGGCGCGTTGAAGCTGGTCGGCACCGATACCCAGGTCATCCTGCGCGAGGCCACCTGCCTGCTGGATGATCCAACTGCCTATGCCTCCATGGCAAGGGCCGTCAACCCGTATGGCGACGGTCATGCCGCCAAGCGCATCGTGGACGCACTGCTGGAGTTCTCCCGTTAACGCATTGTAATGTTAACCAAAGGCTTTCTGAGTATAATGAAATAAATGCAAACGCTGAAAAAGCCTTTTGCGTACCTTTTGGCAGTCTGCCTGCTGCTCTCCTCCTGGGGTCTTGCGCGTGCGCAATCCCAGGATTTTGAGTTTTTCGACGAGACGGGCCATAATGTACGCGGCGAGTTCCTGACATTCTATTACAGGGTTTCCAATCCAACCCTGCTGTATGGATACCCGCTTACCGAGGAGTTCATCCGCAGCGATGGGCTGCTGGTGCAATACTTCCAGCGCGCGCGTTTCGAATATCACCCTGAACTGCCCGAGGGCCAGCGCGTGACCCTGACACCCATTGGCCGCGAGATTTATACCCCCATCCTGCCGATCAGTTTCACCAATCCATTCGCCTGCCGCACCTTCGAGCAGACGGGCCATTCGGTCTGTTTCGCCTTTTTGGAATTCTTCGATGCCTACGGCGGGCTGGCCCAATTCGGAGCGCCCGTTTCACCCTTCGAATTCCAGGACAACATGATCGTGCAGTATTTCGAGAATGCGCGCGTCGAATGGCAGCCCATGCGCGAGGACGGCCAGCGTGTGGTGGTCACCGACCTGGGCCGCATCTACTTCGACCGCATGGGCGAGGATGTGGGCCTGCTGCCGCCTGTCCAGCCGATGAACGCAGGCACCGAACCGTTGGTTTTGTCGCTGCAGGTGCGCGCCTTCGTGGAAAAGGCAGTCGTCCTCTCCACCGACCTGCAGACCATCTACCTGGCTGTGCAGGACCAGAGCACCCAGCCCATTGTGGGTGCCGAATGCATCACCACGATCCATTGGCCCGACGGGCGCAGTGAAAGCGCGGCCACCCTCACCGACCAGAACGGCCTGTCGGTGGTGGCCCTGTCCTTCACCAACCAGCCGCAGGGCGAGGTGATCTACGTGGATGCGGCCTGCTCCTTCAACGGCAACACCGGCACAACCAGCACTTCGTTCCGCATTTGGTATTAATGGGTGGCGCGGGATGGTATCCCGTAACACGGCGGAATACCATTCCGCCCCACTGATTCAAAAAACGCCGCCCGTTTGGGCGGCGTTTCCTATCCTCTCAGCTCCCGCCAGTCGAACACGGGGCCATCCTTGCAGGCCATCTTCCAACCGCCGCGGATGCGGACAGCGCAGACACCGCACTCGGCCAACGTGCCGCAAGGCATCTGCGTGCGGACGAGCACTTGAATCTCCGCCGCGGCCTGATTCCGTTCCCCAAGTTTTGACCTCAACCCGGGCAGGGACTCGCGCCCCGCATCCACGGCCAGGAAGTCAGCCCACGCGAGCGTCTCTGCCAGGGCCTGCAAAGGCTGAACTTCGACCTCGGGGGGCAGGTCGCGCGGGGCCGTCTGGCAGACCAGGGTCACGGCCGCGTCCTGCTTGAACGCCGCAGGGAGCAGTGCCAGCAGGCGCGCAGGCGAATCGTCCCAGGCCAGCAGGGCCACGCGGCGGGCCGTGATCGGCAGGGAGAAACCCCGTCCCAGCGGACCACGTAAGTGAAGTTGAGTACCAGGGGTCCAGGCGCGCGGCAGGGACGACGCAGCCAGGAAGCCGTCAGCGGCGGGTCCGGCCGGGAAAACGGGAACCGCCAGGGGCGTGTCCGAGCCGTCGTGAGCCAGCAGATACTGCCCGGGCGCGGGAATCAACAGTGGCGGACAGAGAATCCGCGCGGCGGCCCGTTCGGTCTCGTAATACAGTTCGAGCAGTTGTCCCTCACCAGTATGCATGGGCCGATGCTATCATGCTTCGGTAAACGGGACAAGCAAGTATAATCAGGTCCAATCTAATTTTTTTTCAAATCGGAGGAGAACGTGTCTAATCAGAACTTTGCAAATCGCGGAAGACCCAATACCCGCTTCCTGGTCATCATTGCCGTAGTGATCGCCATCGGCGCGCTGCTGGCCTCGACCTTTGTCTTCATCCCGCCCCAGACCAGCGCGGTTGTGATCTCGATTTTCTCGCCGGGCGGCTATCGTCAGGAACCCCTGCAATCGGGCCTGCACATCATTATCCCTCTGGCGGAGCATCTTGAAACGTACAGCATCGCCAGGCAAACGTACACCATGTCGGCAAGCGCAGCTGAGGGACAGGTGCAGGGAGATGACTCGATCCGCGCGCGCACCAAGGACGGCCAGGAAGTGTTCATCGATGTTTCGGTCATCTATTCGATTGACCCGACAAAGTTGATCGAACTGCATATCAACTGGCAAAACCGTTACGAAAATGACTTGATCCGCCCCGCCGTCCGCAACGCCATTCGCGATGCGGTCTCGCAATACGGCGTCGAGGAAATCGTCAGCACCAAGCGCGCCGAAATGGAAGAGATGATCACCGCGACATTGTTTGACACCCTATCCAAAAATGACCTGGTGCTGGATAGCTTCCTGTTGCGCGATATTCATTTCAGCCCTGAATACGCCACCGCGGTCGAACAGAAGCAGATTGCTGAACAGCAGGCCCAGCAAGCCAAGTTTGTGGTCGAGTCCAAGAAACAGGAAGCCGAGCAGGCCCGCCAGGTGGCCCAGGGCCAGGCTGATGCGGCCGTGATCGCGGCGCAGGGCGCGGCCCAGGCCCGCATCATCGAAGCGGAGGCGGAAGCCAAGGCGCTGGAGTTGATTGCGTCCGTGCTGGCGAAGAATCCGCTTATGCTGCAATACCAGTACATTCTGAAACTGGCGCCCGGCGTGCAGACCATCTTCCTCCCGACCGGCAATCAGTTCATCCTGCCGCTGCCGAACATCACGCCCACGCCCACCACGCCGGTCATCCCGGCGGAGTAATCTCATATCCAGACCCTAAGGGTTTTACAAACCCTTAGGGTCTCCTTCTGGAGACTCGTTTGAACGAGACCCATCCTTCCGGGCGGCAGATTCGCCTGACCTCGCTTTCAGCCTGCGCCGGCTGAGCGTCCAAACTAAGCGCGGACGCGCTGGCGCAGGTTCTGCGCCCCATCCAGGACGTTTTCGATCCCACAGCCTACCCCGATTTGTTGGTGGGGCTGGAGGGTCCTGATGATGCCGCCATCTGGCGGCTGGACGACTCGCGCGCGCTGGTCGTCACCACGGACTTCTTCACGCCCGTGGTGGACGAGGCCTACGACTACGGCTCCATCGCCGCGGCCAACAGCCTCTCGGACGTGTACGCCATGGGCGGGCGTCCGTTTTTGGCGTTGAATATCGCCGCCCTGCCCCCCGACCTGCCGTTGGAGATTTCCGCCGAGATCCTGCGCGGCGGCGCGGAGAAGGCGCGCGAGGCGGGCGTGGTCATCGCGGGCGGACACACGGTCAAGGACAAGGAGCCGAAGTACGGCCTGGTCGTGATCGGCTTCGTCGACCCAGGCAGGGCGTTGACCAAGGGCGGGCTGAAGCCCGGCGACGCGCTTCTCTTGACCAAGCCGCTCGGCTTCGGCGTCACCACCACGGCGCTCAAACAGGGCAAGGCCGAGCCGCAGGACATCCAGGAAGTCGTGGAGTGGATGAAGCGCCTGAACCGCTCCGCTTCAGAACTGGCGGTGGAATTCGGGCTGAAAGCTGCCACCGACATCACGGGCTACAGTTTCCTCGGCCACGGCCTGGAAATGGCCGAGGCTTCGGGCGTTTCGCTGCACATCGAGCTTGCCAAGATCCCACTCGTGGGCGGGGCGCGCAAGTACGCCGAACGCGGCACCTTCCCCGGCGGGGCATTCGACAACCTGGGACATTACGGGCCCAAGGTGCGGTTCGACGCTGCCATCGACGAACCGGCGCAGATGCTGCTCTACGATCCGCAGACCAGCGGCGGCCTGCTGCTGGGAGTCCCCGCCGACAAGCTGGCCGCCTTCGAGGCGCGCGCGCGCGAAATGGGACAACCCGCCTGGGCGGTGGGAACCGTCCAGGCCGGGAGCGGGATCAAGGTTGGATAAAAAACTTGCGATAACCCGTTTTTTCAAAACGATTCACATTGAAATGGAAACATCCGCTCTCACGTAGCCTTCGAGGTTATGAATTCATTTTCTATTTATCAGGTAAAATACCCCTGGCAGGGAAAGGAGTCCTGCCGAAACCGCTCATGTCAGAAATCTCGCTTACCATCGACTTCAAGACCGGCCTGGCGTCCATAGCAATCCTGCTTCTTTTGAACAGTGTCCTGGCGATGGCGGAGACGGCGCTGCTTTCGGCGCGCAGGGCCCGCCTGCAAAATCTGAGCAACCAGGGGGAGCCGCACACAGGGTCGATCCTTAAATTGGACAAAAAACAAACAGCCCTCCCACTGGGTTATTTTCATCGTTGGTATGTCAGTCCACTCCCACCATTGAGCTGGGCCTTTATTGTGTGGAATAGTGAGACCGTGATAACAGATGATCGAATCAACCATAGAGTGCTAAGATGAATTCCATAAATGAAATGCTAGTTATTGCGTTTTTAATTCTAATAAACGGTGTGTTGGCCATGTCAGAAGCCGCGCTTGTCGCATCCCGCAAGGCACGGTTGCAAAGCCGCGCCGCCGAAGGAGATAAGGCCTCCCTGACCGCAATCAAGTTGATTGAAAATCCAAACGTCTTTTTTTCAACGATTCAAATAGGAATTACATTAATCGGCGTGCTCTCCGGCGCAGTAGGTGGCGCTACGTTATCCGAGATGCTGGCAGTGGAACTGGCCAAGATCCCATTGATCAACGAATACAGCGAACCGCTTGCGCTGGGTACAGTGGTGTTGATCATCACGATTTTGTCGCTTTGGCTCGGGGAGTTGGTGCCAAAACGATTGGGACTGCACAGCCCGGAGCAGATTGCGCGGGTAGTGGCCGGACCGATGCTGCTTATCTCAAAGCTGTTTTCGCCCATCATCAACTTACTGAGTGCCGCAACCGACCTGATCCTGCGGTTGATCGGCATCCGGCCATCGCTGGAACCGCCGATCACGGAAGAGGAATTACAGGTATTGATCGACCAGGGCACGCAGGCGGGCGTATTCGAAGAGTCCGAGCAGGACATGGTGGAAGGCGTGTTCAGCCTGGGCGATCAGCGCGTGTACTCGCTGATGACGCCGCGCACGGATGTCGTCTGGCTGGACATCAATGACTCGCAGCACGAAATCCTGCGGAAGATCTCGGAGAGCGAATATTCGCGCTTCCCCGTCTGCGATATCAGCCTGGACAAGGTATTGGGCATCGTCAAGGCGCGCGACCTGCTCGTGCCCAGCCTGGCGGGCGAACCGATCAACCTCAAGGACAAACTGCGCCCTGCGCTGTACATCCCCGAGACCAGCTTCGCCTCGCGCGCGCTGGAAATCTTCAAGGAACAGAAACGCGAGTTAATGCTGGTGGTGGACGAGTTCGGCAGCCTGCAGGGCCTGCTGACCCTGAACGACATCATCGAGGAGATCGTCGGCGACTTCGAGCTGGAGCCGCAGGCCACCCAGCGGCAGGACGGCTCCTGGCTGCTGGACGGCATGCTGCCCATCGACGACTTCAAGGAAATCTTCAACCTGCGTACCATGCCGCACGAGTCCGAGTATGAGACCCTGAGCGGCTACGTCATGACCTCGCTGGGCCGCATCCCGCAGGCGGCCGATCGCTTCGAGTGGAACACCCTGAATTTCGAAGTCATGGACATGGACGGCAACCGCGTGGACAAGGTGCTGGTGTCCACGCTGGCGAATCGCACCCCCACACCCCCCGAATCCGAAGGAACGAAATGATGCGGGATGCCCTCCCAACCGTGCGAAACAGGTTTTCAGTATCGGAAGAGCGGCAGCGCCCGGTTGAAAATCCATCCCCAAGTTCAATGGTATAATCCCCGCCCGTATGAGCCCTGAAAACGTCGCACAACCAAAAACGAAAATTTGCCCAACCTGCGGCACGCGCCTGAGCGAAAATGCCACGCGCTGCCTGGTTTGCGGTACGGACCTGGCCGCCAGGCCCGAGCCCAAGGCCGCCAAAAAGGCCGAACAGGCTGTCCAGGCCTCGCGCATGCCCGAGATCACCCTCAGCCTGCCGCTTGCGTTGGGATTGCTGGTGCTGCTGCTCGTCGTCGGCGCGCTGGTGGTTTTCTTTGCCCTCAAAACCACCGGACAGGTGACGCCGCCCACGGAGATTCCCAGCCCCACCTACAGCCCCACGGCCAGCGCCACAGCGACCGAAACGCTCATCCCTTCGCCGATCCCGACGATCACGATCCAGCCGCCCTTCGATTACACCGTCAAATCGGGCGATACCTGTAACGGGATCGCGTTCGCCTTCGGCGTCTCGCCGCAGTCGATCATCGTTCTAAACAACCTGTCCAGCCAATGCACCGACTTGGTGGTGGGCCAGGTGATGAAGATCCCCTTCCCGACCGCCACCCCCGCGCCGCTGCCCACCAACACGCCCCTGCCTGCCACACAGACCATGCTGGCCTGTGAGCGCGTGAACGTGACCGTGCAGGAAAACGACACCCTCTCCAGCATCGCCCTCAACTACGGCGTGTCGATGCAGGCCATCAAGGATTACAACGGCCTCTCGACCGATAACGTCTTCGTCGGCCAGACGTTGACCATCCCGCTGTGCGCGCGCGCCGCCACGGCTGGACCTTCGCCCACGGCCACCATCCCGCCGCCCTATCCCGCGCCGAACCTGCTCCTGCCTGCGGACGGCGGCGCCTTCACCCTGGCGAACGATGTCGTGACCCTGCAATGGGCCTCCGTCGGCACCCTGCGCGAAGGCGAAGCCTACCAGGTGGTCATCATGGATGTGACCGGCAACCAGGGCGACCGCATTACGGATTACGTGACCGACACCAAGTACATCGTGCCCACCTCCTTCCGCCCGAAGGACAACGTGGCCCACGTGCTGCGCTGGTGGGTCGTGCCCGTGCGCCAGACCGGCACCGATGAACAAGGCCAGCCGATCTACACACCTTCAGGCGCGGCCAGCGAGAAATGGGTCTTCTCCTGGGTTGGGGTGGCCGTCGAAGGCACACCCTCACAGTAAGCCCGCTCGAATTCAAACATGCCAGGCGCACATCGTTTCACGGAAGGATAGGTGAAAACCATGAGACGATTCAAGCGCCTGGCTTTGCTTTTAATCGCGCTTTGGCTGGCCGTCCAGCCCGTGACGCGCGCCGCCGCCCACCCCGCAGACATGTACTTCCAAACCTTCGACCTGACCCTGACTACGGAGGGCATTGCGATTGGCTGGGTCATCCGCCCGGGACCGCTGCTGGCGCGTTACATTTGGGACAACAACGACGCGAATCAAAACGGGAGCATCGAGGCTGACGAAGCCGAAGCCTGGGGACAGGCCACCGCTGCACACCTCTCCGTCCGCGCGGACGGAACGCCGCTGACCCTGCGGCTCGACCAGGCCAGCTTCCCTGCCAGCATCGACGATCTGCAGGGCGGACGCGAATTCATCACGCTGGCCCTGAGCGCGGGCTGGCCCTCCTCCCAAAACGACACCCTCCACCTGGCCCTGTTCAACGACTTCGAGCGGCAGACCTCGATTAACTGGTTTTATCTGTCCGCGCTGGGAGAGGCCGCCTTTCAGCCGCCTGTTCAGAACGGCGGCGACCTGACGGTCAATATTGTGAAGAATCGCGAGGGGGCTTCCAATGAGTCGAGCCTGCTGACCAATTGGGACAGCGGCAAGCCGTCCCTGCCCGCAGGCCAGGAAAAGGATTCCATTACCCGCGCGGTGGAACAGGTCATCCCCGAACTGCAGACCAGCACGCCGCAGGACATCCTCACGAACCTGGTTCACCAGCAGAACCTGTCCATTCCGTTCTACCTGCTGGCGCTGGGAATTTCGCTGGCGCTGGGCGCGCTGCACGCGATGACGCCCGGTCACGGCAAGACCGTGGTGGCGGCCTACCTGGTCGGCTCGCGCGGCACGACCCGTCATGCCGTGGCGCTGGGCAGCATCGTCACGTTGACGCATACCGGCTCGGTCTTCCTGCTGGGATTGGTCACGCTGCTGGCCTCACGCTACTTCCTGCCCACGCGATTGATCCCCATTTTGGAAGTGCTCTCGGGCGCGCTGATCCTCCTGCTCGGCTTTGGCCTGTTGATGCAGCGCATCCGCGATTGGCGCAAGGGCGGGACGCCGCACAAGCATAATCATGAGCATGACCACGAGCATGAGCACGATCATCATCACGAGCATGAGCATCCGCACGAGCATGGACACACCCACGACCACGGCGGAGGTCCGCACACACATGAGGTGCCCGATCAACTGACCTGGCGTTCGCTCATCACCCTGGGCGTGAGCGGCGGCCTGGTGCCCTGCCCCGACGCAGTGGCGATCCTGCTGGTGGCAATTGCCATCAACCGCATCCTGCTGGGGCTGGCGCTGATCGTGGCCTTCAGCCTCGGGTTGGCCGCGGTGTTGATCGTCATCGGCCTGCTGATGGTGCATGGACGCCGGCTGTTCGACCGCATGGATGCCTTCAGCCGCCTGGCGCCCGCCATGCCCATCGTCAGCGCGCTGGTGGTGGTGATCCTCGGACTGGCACTGACCGTCGGCGCGGTGGGCAAGGTACGGGCGGAGAGTCAGGCCGCGAGAACGGAATCAGGCCCAGGCTCCGCGCTGGTTTTGTCGCCGTTCGAGCTGGACCAGGCGCGAATACTGTTCCTTTCCAAGAACGGCACCAAGGTCAGGCAGGTCGTCCTCCAACATGTGACGGGCGGCGAAATCCGCACCTTGACCGAGGCCCCGAACGGCGTGGGCAGTTTTGCGCTCTCGCCCGACGGCGCGCAGGTGGTGTACGTGACCTATCGCCCCGGCCCAGGTACCGACCTGTGGCTGTTGGATCTGAAAACTGAAACCACCCGCGAGCTGGTGAACTGCGACGGCGCGTTGTGCAGCCGCGCCAGTTGGTCGCCGGATGGCAGGCAGGTGATCTACGAGACCCTGCGCCTGAGCGGCGGCGCCGACACGAATCAGTGGACGACACTGGCCTGGGTGGACGTGACCACGGGCGAAACAGCGGCGGTCTTCCAGGATGTGCAGTTGCCTGGCTACAACCCGCGCTGGTCGCCCGACGGCCAATGGCTGAGTTACAGCGTGCCCAGCGGCGGCATCCATTTGCAAAACCTGGGCATGGGCGAAACCCTGCTGATCCCCAGCCTGATGAGCGGCGGCGCGTTCTGGTCACCCGGCAGCAATGGCCTGCTCTGCAATGATGGCTACGCGCAAGGCGATTTATTCGTGACGCGCTTATTCTTCTTCGATCTGGCCACGGGGAAATCACAAGCCCTCCCGAACGAGGCGGGCCTTGAGGATGGCCTGGCGGCCTTCTCCCCCGATGGGACGAGGATCGCCGTCATCCGCCGGCGGCTGGATGGGACGCTGGGCGACCAGATTTGGCAGATGAACGCCGACGGCAGCAGCGCCTCCGCCCTGACGGATACCCCCGCCGTCATCCACGACGGCCTGGCCTGGTCGCCCGATGGACGCTTCCTCCTGGCCCACGAGTTCCTGCTAAACGAACCGCTCTCCGAGCCGCGCCTGATCCTGATCGATACGGATTCGGGCCAGGTGACGGAATCGGGCGAAGGCATGTCGCCCGCCTGGCTATGGCCGTAACACAAAATGTCATCACGTGATTCGCATCGACCCGCTGAAAAACAGCGGGTTTTCATTTCCCTGGCATCCGCATCTTTGGCGTATCCTTCTGAGGAAGCGACCGAAGAAGCTCCATTCCATAAGCCATTTCCCTCTTGACAAAATTCCCAATCTGATTAAAATATGTGCATTATTCAATATTGTGAATAAGTAAATAAACGGAGTAAAAAACATGGCACCCTTCGCGCTCAAACTTGAAAAAACCGCCCCGCAGGCCGAGATCCTTGTTTCCGTGGAGCCCGCTTCGAATGGGTTCATGAGCCTGCTGCTGGCCGCCAAACACGATCAGGACCCGGGCATCCACGAATGGATCAATCGCTTCCACGCGGCCATTTCGAGCGAAGAGTTCATGCGCCACAAGCTGGTGATGATCGGTTTCTTCTACGCAGTCGTTCCCGAGAAACGCCATGATTCCTTCCTCGATTACATCGATTACCTGGACCGCCAGTCCCCCTCCGTGCTGCGCGAGCGACTGCTGAACTCCTATGCGGGCATCCATAAAACAGATTCGCTGACCGAAGAGGATGCCATCGCTGTGGACTGGGACGAAGTGCTCTCCTCTGTATCGAACTACATCGCCTTCCTGGCAAGCCGTTTCGGCGAAGAAAACGTCGATGTGGAACTGGAAACGCGCGCCTACGAGTACGTGCTCGACCCCGCCGCCATGAAGCAGATGATCGTCAGTCACCTGCGCTGGGCCTGGAAGAATCACCTCGAACCCGAGTGGAAACGCATCCAGCCCATGCTGGAAGAGTCGGCCAAGGCCTTCCGCAAAGCGGACATGAGCGGCATGTCGCGCATCGAGGCGGCGCGCTTCATCACAGGCCAGGAACTGGACGAAGCCCAATGGGCCAAGGCCTTCGAAAAATCCGAGACACTGCTGTTCATTCCCAACGCGCATATTGGCCCCTACCTGCAGCGCGCGCACAGCGGCAACTGGCTGCTGATCTACTTCGGCGCGCGCCAGCCTGAAAGCGCGGAGAAGCGCATCCCCGAACTGGATCGGGCCGAGATCGTCGCCCGCCTCTCGGCCCTGGCCGACGATACCCGCCTCAACATCCTGCAAATGATCGCGGAGCGCGGCGAAATGCGCGCCCCCGAGGTCATCGACGCGACCGGTCTGAGCCAGCCCAGCGTCTCGCGTTATCTGATCCAATTGACAGCGGCTGGATACCTACAGGAAAGGAGAATCAACGGCGCAAAAGTGTACAACCTGAATCGTGAGCGCATCGAGAAAACCTTGAAGGCGGTCTCCGCCTTTTTGCTGGGCCGTTCGTAGTGTGACCAAAGGAGTTTGCCATGTATCAGCCGAATTTCGAATATGTCGTTGAATTGCACCGCAGGGAGATCCTCAGGGAAGCCGAACAGGCGCAACGGACGGGCATCCACCCCAGCCTGTTCACCCGCGCGATGGTCGACCTGGCCAACTGGATGATCGCCACGGGCAAGCAATTGCGCCGCCGCTACGAGATCCCCGCCGCTGCCCGCAGCAGTTTCGCCCACATAGGACACGGAATGCGGACTTAAGTCCGCGTTCCCTTGCTGCAAAACGGAGCGCGGATTTCAGTCCGCCCGCACCTGTTCGCTTTTTATTGGAGAAGAATGCAAAAACAACTCGGCAAGTTGAAGAACATTTACAACGAGTTCCCGCACTCCTTCTGGGTGTACTCGGCGGTCGTCTTCATCGACCGCCTGGGAGGCTCGCTGCTCTTCCCGTTCTACGCCCTGTACCTGACGCAGAAATTCGGCATCAACATGGCGCAGGTGGGCGGATTGTTCGCCCTCTTTTCGGTCTCGGGCTTCATCGGCAGCGCCATCGGCGGCGCGCTGACCGACCGCATGGGACGCAAATCCATGCTGATCTTCAGCCTGGTCATGTCCTCGCTCAGCGCGCTGGTCATGGGCCTGGTGAACGACCTGATGGTCTTCATGGCCATCTCGGTCTTCGTCGGCATCCTCGGCTCCATCGGCGGACCCGCGCACGAGGCCATCGTGGCCGACGTGCTGCCTGCCGAGAAGCGCCCGCAGGGCTACGGCATCATCCGCGTGATCTTCAACCTGGCGGTGGTGATCGGGCCTGCCATCGGCGGCTTCCTGGCCACGCGCTCGTACCTGGCACTCTTTATCACCGACGCGGTCATTAGCATTATCGCCGCCCTGATCGTGTACCTGTACATGCCCGAGACCAAGCCCGCCCCGCATCCCGACGCCCGGCACGAGAGCATGCTGCAAACCTTCGCGGGCTACGGAAAGGTCTTCCGCGATACGGTCTTCCTGGCCTTCCTAGTGGTGACCTTCCTGCAGGTGATCGTCTACATCAACATGAACACCACCCTGGGAGTCTATCTGCGCGACCATCACGGCGTGCCCGAGTCGAGTTACGGCTGGCTGCTCAGCCTGAATGCCGCCATGGTGGTCGTGTTCCAGTTCTGGTTGACGCGCAAGCTCGAAAAACAGAAACCGATGATCATGATGGCGGTCGGCACGGCGCTCTACGCCCTGGGCTTCGCGATGTACGGATTTGTCGCGGGTATGGCAATGTTCGTCACGGCGATGGTCATCATCACCATCGGCGAGATGATCGTCTCGCCCTTCGGGCAGACCCTGGTGGCCAGCTTCGCCCCCGAGGAAATGCGCGGACGCTACATGGCCGTCTCGGGCCTGGCCTGGGGACTGGCCTTCGCGGTCGGCCCGCTGCTGGCGGGCATCGTGCTCGACAACTTCAACCCGAACCTGCTGTGGCTGGCTTGTGGCATCATTGGGACCGTGTCCACGCTGGGCTACCTGCTGCTGCACAAGTTGCACCACTCCCCCGCCCCCGCGGCTTTGCCCGAACCCGCCGCGGCGGATTAGACAAGAGTATTCTCCTCATTTTTGTTGGGCCGACGTTTACGCCGTCGGCCCAACGCATTTAAGGCATCTCGATGCGGCTGGGAATCCTGCCCGCCTGCACCCAGGCCTGGGCTATCTCTTCGATGGTCGCCCAGCGCACGAAGGGATAGGCGTTCATCTGCCGTGCGAAGTCCGCGATCTGCTCGATGCCGTCTGCGCTCTCGACGATCCTCAACGTGGACGGCACGACCATGATCGTAAAACTGATGACGGGATGGTCATATGCCCCCGCCGAAATGGATCGCGCTAGCGCCAGGGCATCGGCCAGTTGGTGCGTGCCGCCGCCCACGCGGATCAGCGTCCCGTTCGGGTCGTGGACCTGGTACTGGTCGCTGCTGAGCGGACTCCACAGGCCCGCCGCCAGGTCATCGCAGCCTGGACGGTGTCCCGGGCAGTTTGTGCCGCCCCACAATATCTGCGGAGTCCACGTGTAACCCTGGTAGGTCAATGGCTGGCGCATGGCGTCCAGCTCCGTGACCAGCATGCCCGAGACGACCGAGTTGGGATGCCCGCCGAGCTGCGTAACGAGCCAGGCCGCCTTCGCGCGGTCGGCCGTGTCATGCGTATGCACGTCCCACTGCACGCCCAGCGCCTCGGATTTCTGGATGATCTCCGCCGCACGCGGCTCGCCCTCAAGCCAGCCCACGTCCGCACCCACGGACCAGCGCAGGCCCAAATCCGTCACCTGCTGGAGGAAGGCCAGGAAGGCATCGTGGTCAGGCCAGGATTTGGGCGCGGATTCGATATGGCTGGTGCCCGAGATGTACAGCAGCGGGCCGCTCGAAACAGGGACCGCCGTCGGCGCGGGGGAAACGGAATCCACTGCGGGATCGGCAAGAGTCGGCGCGGACAGGGTCGGCGTCGCCAGCGTGTTCGAAAATGAACAGGCAAGGGTCACGATCAGAAACGGGAGAAACAAACGCATCGATTTCATACTGGCTCCTTGCTTACAATTTAATTGAAATTGTTTACGGGGATATGATCCCCATGTAAAATCACGGTAAGAAAACGCGTCTGAAAAGAAACAAACCTTGGAAGAGACTCTCATGGACAAACGCCAGGCCCTGATCGAACGACTCGAAACATCCCGCGCGCAGATGATCGCGCACCTTGAAGAAATTGACAAAAACCGCAAGATCTATCCCCTGTGGACGATCCGCGAGATCATCGCCCATCTCTCGGGCTGGGACGATGCCACCATTGCCTTCATCAAGGCGCTGGTTTCGGGCGGCCAGCCCGCCACGCCCGCCGCGCGCGGTCCCAACGTGTACAATGCGGAAACCGTTTCCACCCGCGAAGGCTTGAGCTACGATCACATCTACCGCGAGTACATCGAGACGCGCCGCGTCCTGCTGGAGTTGATCCGCGCGATGCCCGAAGAGAAGATAACGCAGCCTTTCACCCTGCCCTGGGGCGGCGAGGGCACGCTCGAAGATATCATCAACATCTTCGGCCCGCACGAAGAGGAACACGCCGGGGACGTACATAAACTCATCGTGGAAAATCAATAAAGCAGTACAATCAGGCCTTCCAGCCGCATCGACATGCGGCTGAATTTTTGCGACAAGCAAGAGGAGAACCCATGACCGACATTCGAGCCTTCAATCGCGACGCCTGGGACCGCCAGGTACAAGGGGGCAATCAGTGGACAGTGCCCGTCGGCCCCGAGAGCATCGCGCGCGCCCGCGCCGACGACTGGTCCGTGCTGTTGACCGAGAACGTGCCCGTGCCGCGCGAGTGGTTCCCGCCCATGCGCGGATTGCGCATCCTCGGCCTGGCCTGCGGCGGCGGGCAGCAGGGTCCGATCTTCGCGGCGGCGGGCGCGCAGGTAACGATCTTCGACAACTCGCCCGCCCAACTGGCGCGCGACCGCGAGGTGGCCGCGCGCGAGGGGCTGGACATCCGCACCGTGGAGGGCGACATGCGCGACCTCTCCGCCTTTGCAGACGAGTCCTTCGACCTGGTCTTTCATCCCGTCTCGAACCTGTTCATCCACGAGATCCGCCCCGTGTGGCGGGAGGCCGCGCGCGTTCTGCGTCAGGGCGGCGCGCTGCTGGCAGGCTTCATGCAGCCCATCGTGTACATCTTCGACTTCGAGGAGTTGGACAAGGGCAACTTCCTGGTCAGGCACACCATCCCCTACTCGGACATCGAGGTTTACGGCGAGGAAAAACTTCGGGCGGAGGACCGTCCCGCCGAGTTCGGCCATTCGCTCAGCGACCAACTCGCAGGGCAGACCGAGGCAGGGCTGGCCATCGTCGGCGTGTACGAAGACCATCACGCGGACCTCGTCCTCAGCCGGCACATCCCCACTTACCTGGCCACCCGCGCCGTCAAGTTGTAAAATCCTTGTCGTTTCCCGCGTCCAGATGTAAGATAGAAAAAATACCACAGACCCTGAAGGCGCCGAATCTTTGGGGTCTTAAAACAGAAGGAAACACAAAAGGGCATGGACGTAAACTACTGGAACGAATTCGCGCACGAATATGACGATCATGTCATCGACGCCTTCACCTACGGCCGCTCGAAAACGGTCGGACAGCAGGTGAAACGCTTTGCTTCGCCCGAAAAGGACGTGGCCGATTTCGGCTGCGGACCTGGCAAGATGCTGCCCTACCTGTCGGAAAAATTCCGCAGTGTGTACGGCTTCGATTTCTCGGACAAACTGCTTGAATCCGCGCACAAACGCTGCGAGAACCTGAAGAATGTCCACATTGCCCAGGCGGACCTGACCCTGCCTGTGGATCACCTGCCGATGGTGGACCTGATCGTGTCCCTCAACGCCGTGCTGATGCCTGATCCCGAAATGCGGATGAATTTCCTGCGCGGGATGGCTTCGCGCCTGAAGCCCGGCGGGCACCTGATCCTAAACGTGCCGTCGGTGGAGTCCCTGCTCTACAGCTACTTCCGCGAAACGGAATGGTGGCGCAAACTGGGCAACCCGCCGCGCGAGGCCGAGGCGCTGGTGGATGCCAGCTACATCATCCAGCCCGACAAGACGGCGCAGGGTATCTTTATCCGCGGCACCGAGCCGACCAAGCATTACCTGCGCGAGGAATTGATCGTGCTGGGCCAGCAGGAGATGGGGCTGGACGTGCTCGACGTGCTGAAAATGGAATATGACTGGGCGACCGAGATGGAAGATGATCACGTCCCCGAATGGATGGGCGATCCCTACCCCTGGGATTGGATCCTGGTCGCGAAGCAGCCATGACATTTGGAGTGCGGACTTAAGTCCGCATTCCCCTTTATTGGATCCATGGAGAAATCAAAATGAAATTAGCCGCTCGAATTATCGGTATCCTTCTTTTTCTTGCGGGCGCGGTCTGGTTCCTGCAAGGGATCAATATCCTGCCTGGCAGCTTTATGTCGGGAAGTTCGCAGTGGGCCGTCAACGGCGGGATCAGCATGCTCGTCGGCGCCGCGGCCTTCTGGTGGGGCCGACGCAGGCAGGCCAAATGACCGACCTCCGCATCGGCGACCGCGTGCGCGTCCATTTGGATGCCAGGTACGGGCAAAGGGCGGGCTGGTACGAAGGCACGGTCTTCAAGATCGACCCGTACTCGGCGCACCGTAGTTTCCACTGGGTGGAACTCGATGCGGAGGCGCAGGCCATCCTGGGCGTCAAGCACATCTCGGTCTTCAACCCGAGGAACATTCAAAAGATCGCAGCCCCAGCCTGACAAATTCAAAGGCCTCCGTTGGTACGGAGGCCTTTTTTGTTCGCAGAAACGGACAGGGTCAAATGCCCGCGTTGCTGAGGGTGGTCAGCATATCGGACAGGATGCGGGTGAGATCGGGATGCGTAACCTCGAAATGCGTGATCGTGTCCTCCAATCCACCCAGGAAGGAGGGTTCGGCCTGCTCATCTTCGGAGCGGTCGAGGAAGGCATGGATCTCCTTTTCCAGGCCGCGCAGCAATTCGCGCCCCTGGTCGTCCACACTCCCCGCGTTTTTCAACTCACCCTGGAGTTGTTCAAGCAATTGTCGAAGCGCCTGGTCGTTCATGGAAAGCCTCCTCAAAGTGGAAGTCGTCTTGCAAACTCATTGTATCTTAAACGGCTGGTCAAAGTGAAGGGTGCAGAATTTCGCGGTCAGCCTGCTCGATCTCGGCGTAGATCGCCTTGACCTCGGCCTTCATCTCCGCCGTGGCGGTGGGGGTCATGGAGATGAACTTGACCAGATCCTTCGCCTGGCGGAAAAAGTCCTTGACCAGGGCGATGTAATGGATGTCGTTGCGGCCCAGGTCGGCGGGGACGGGCAGTTCGCGCGCCTGCTGGATCAGGGCGCGGGCGCGCAGGATGCGTTCGGCGGCGGGGATAAGTTTGGCCATGGGGTACGAATTCCGATCTCGTCGAAGACGACGAAGGAGATGCTTTTTCACGCGGGGATGTCAGGGTAATCACATCAAAATTGGTAACAGCAGGAAACGCGGCTCAGAGGTAAAAAATGAACGTTCAAAATCGACTTTCAATCCAGCAGGGGAGTGTCTTTACTCCACACAAGAACGTTTTTGCCAAAAATGCGCTTCAACGGGTTGAAAAGCGCAGATGTTTTGGAACATTTGTCCATGATGCGATTGCCCTGTGTCGGATTCCCTTTCCAACAAGAAAACGAGATGCTATACTATCGGTATGGGTAAATTGTACCAGCGCTTGCAGCCTAATTCCTACATTAATTTGGGGGGTTAGATTGCGGGTTTTTGTAAAGTCCAAAAGGAATTATATTCGCCGCAGCCCATCCGTTGTTAGCCTGCTACAAACAATACACCCCTCATAGGCGCAAATAAAAAATGAAACATAAGAAAATAGCAAATGGACTTCACGTCAAGCAACAAAAAAGAACTACGCTTGTTGTTTTAGTATGCTTGATGGTTCTTTTAGGTGCAGGTTGGGTATTCTTCAAGCCCGAAAAAAACAATGTTCGACAAGTTGTTTCACTCAAAGAAACCTGGACATTATTGGAAAACAGTGCTCGTGATTGGCAAGATGATGCATATCTTACAAACGTAAGTTTTTATCTCACCAGAGAGATAATAGACTCATCTGCATTTAAAATAGGTGCTGAATTTCATTCTTCGCATGTGCCAAGTGATGAAATGCTCTTCGTTGGAGTTACTAATTCTGGAAAGGTAGTGAATCGTCCAATCGATATGATGCCTGGGCAAACAACAGAGCCGCAGTCAGACGAAATTACGGTAAGTATTGGCAGTTCAGCAGAAAAACCGATCTATCAAGGAGAATGGTCTATAGATAGTCAAGACGCTCTAGATATTTTTGCCAAAGACCAAGAAGTCAGTTTATGTTTTAATTCGCCCAAAGCGAGTATCGAATTATCCTTGAACAAAGTCCATACAGAATATCCTGCTTGGGAGCTTACCATCTTAAGTTGCCCTGAAAAGGATAGTTTCAAATCCTATTATCTAAGCGCAAAAACTGGTGAGCTATTCGACCCTTTTACCCCATAAAACCGCAGGCTAACAAAGCGTGCACCCGACGTTGGGGATTCTGGCGCGATTCCAAGCATTTTTCTACGCCTCAGCATTTTTCCAGTCGGACAGCGTTCCGCCGCCCGCCCCAGCGCGGGTAACGCAAACCGTTAGCCAGCGATATCGAAGTTTTCACCAGACGGTAGCAGCTATGACAACTCTATCAGAATAGGAGTAACTGTTGATGAAAGTTGATATTCCTCTCACTCCCCCCGAAGAAATTGGGTTTCCCGATTTTGTTGGCTGGTTTCATAGCAACATCCTAATTCCATGCCCTCTATACATTATCACTACGGTTGATGAGCACGGCATACCTAATGCTCAGCCAAATACTTGGGGATTGCCCTTTGGAGATAAGTTCGCCCAGTTCTTTGTCTTTTACGATTGGGCATCTCATCACACGATACAAAACATCATCACCACCAAAGAGTTCGTTATAAACATCCCTTCTGAAGACCAAGTTTCCCAAGCCATGAGAACCGTCGAGCATTATCCCCGCGGAGTAGATGAGATTGCTGCTTCTGGGTTGACCGCTATTCCATCCATCGCAGTGAAAGTGCCGCGCATAGAAGAATGCAAGACTCATTTTGAGTGCAGGTTGTGCTGGTACAAGGAGACTCATCGCCGTGGACAAGATGACGCTGGCGTGCTTGTGTTGGGTGAAATAGTGGCTGCTTCAGGTGATAATGATGTCCTGGCGGGAACGTCACCTGAAAAAATAGAAAATATGAAAACCGTGTATGTCTTATCCAGAAACGTAGATACACTAAACATGAAGATCACTAATTCCATGACCTACGGAACGATCGACAGGTTGAAAGATTTCTTACAACTGGAGAAAGATGGGCGTGTTGAATATATTTAGTAATTTGCGAAGTGTAGTTTATCGATCCGCTGGCTAACACCGCGTGCACCGGACAAGTGCGGGCCGTCGGCCGCACTTTCAGGGAAGCGGCCCCAAACGGCGGATTCGGCGTCTGGTGGGTTTGTCCGCCAAGTCCCGCCATTGCCGGTAACGCCTGCCGTTAGGCAGCTAGCCAAGAGGTATTCGATTATTACCCAAGGATGAGTTATGTCACGACCTGAGTCCATTGAGAACCGTTGGGATATTCTTTACCGCGATTACCCGGAAGTGTACGAAGCGTTTTCGAACACGCCCTATCACCCGACAGTCTACGAGCAACTGTCAGGCATAATCGACCTGCGCGGCAAGTCTATCGCAGATGTGGGGGCGGGAACAGGCAGCTCAAGCCTTGCGCTGGCACAGTATGCGGGGAAGGTGATTGGCATTGAGCGCGAGGCAGCCATGCTGCGACAAGCACAGGAAAAGGTGCAAGGAGATGGGGTACGTCGGGTCACCTTTCTGAGTGGCGATGCCCTCACACTACCTCTAGCGGACAACTCAGTGGATCTGGTCACTGGCATTACATTAGCGCTGTATCCACCAAAACAGTACCGCGATTTTATCCGTGAAGGTCTGCGCGTGGCGAAGGGTTCGCTGATCTATATAGGCATCTCACCTGGTTGGTATGGGGGTGATCTGTATGACGTAATCGAGGGTGTAGAGAAGGTAGATGACGAGGTGGACCATATTTTCATCGAAGAGTTCCAATTTGCGTTTCAGGATATCTTCTCGAACCAGGCATATGGGACAGTCGAGCATATTGTGAGCACATACGGATTTATTTTTGGAAAGAAAGTGATTGAGTATTTGAAGCGAGAAAGCAAAACAACCATACGGTGGAAGTTTAGGGTGTATTGGAGGGAGTAATGAGCAAGATGATGATCCGCTTTGTTGCTCCTTGGCAGTTTGGCTCAAACTACTCAAGATTGGCCGCCCACCGATGAATTGCATACCAATACCGAATCGTCTTCTTACCAGAACCTGCCTAACCCCGGCTTGCAGCGGACAGCGGCTCCCGCCGCTCAGGGGATGCATGCTTCGCCAGCAATCTCTCTAGTTGGCTTTCTTCCGCCGCCCGCCCCGCCGCTGCCGCTGAAGCCGAATGTTGGGCGGCAGGTCGCGTAATGCAAATATAAAGGAGACCCATATGGTGACAAGTAACAATGTTCAAGAATGGTTTGATTCGGCTCCAGATGATAAAAAGGTAATTCTTGATACACTCAGAAGAATAATAATGTCTCAAAGCAATAAGGTTGTAGAGGAAATTAAATGGAGTCGCCCATGCTATTCGAACAACGGTAGACTTTTTTGTTACCTCAATATAACGAAAAACCACGTCACATTAGGTTTCGAAAAAGGTGCATCACTTAAAGATCCAAGTAAAATTCTAAAGGGGACGGGAAAAGAAATGCGACATATTAATATTAAAACTCTAGAAGAATTGAAACAACTAGAGATTAAGCAACTAATTGAAGAAGCCTGCAATACTTAACTCAAGAATAAAAAATGCCAAGCCACTCTACTGATTAGAGTCTGTAATATGGTTTCCGTTTTTTATTCAAAGAGTCTTCAAATCAAAAGCCGCCCAACAAAGCGTGCACCTGACGCTGGGGAGTCTGCGCAAATCTCAAGCAGTTTTCTACGCCTTTTCATTTTTCTGGCTGGACGGCTTCGCCGTCCCCGCCCCAGCGCAGGTAACGCAAACCGCTGGGCAGTTCTTTGCAATCAATAATCGGTTATTAAAAACAAAGGCAATGATGTAATATGCGACTAACATTCAAACTGTTTCTACTAGGCTTCCTACTTACAGGGTGTATTACTTCCCAATCAATGCCTGTGTCAACGCCTACAACATATAAACCGATAATTGCAACAGCAACTGCTCTTGCAACTTTAACCGTCATACCTGTATCCACAATAATTCCTACTGCAACTCCAACCGCAGAATATCCCGAAATAAAAGTAAGTCTCAAAGGGGAAGGAGGGACATATTTTACTTATCTTGAAGGTTTTGTAGACCATGTGAATTCTCTCGCTTGGTCAGGAGACGGGAAAACATTAATTATCGCATCCCAACAAAACTATCTGGTTTATTATGATACACAAAGCCAAAAAGCAACTATACACCCCGTAAATTTGTGGGTCACATCTGTTACAGTAAGTCCCGATAAAAAAACTCTGGCAGCCATTTCTGCGGGCATTGGGGACAGTGCATCAGTTCGTTTTATCAATTTAGAAACGGGTGAAACAATTTCAACTATCAAAGTTGAAAAACCCCCTATTATTGTTAGGGGAAATACTCATATAGTTTATCGCGGCGAAGGAATTTTTGCTCCTGATGGAAAGACATTTATATTGAATAGCGGTAAGCAAATAACTTTATGGGATTTTGCAAGTGGGAATCAAATTAAAGTGTTATTTACGAGCGATACTAATTTTTTGACTTCAGGCTTGTTCTTTAATCCTGCTAAAAACCTACTTTTTACAAGGTACTCTATCGTAGAAAATACCAAAGAACCAAAATTTCTGAGATGGGACACAAATACTTGGAAACTTACAAAGACATTTACAGGAGATTTTTTTGGCTTTTCTTTTAGTCCAGATGGAAATACATTTACGCCTATAGGTGGGGGTGTCAATATTGTGCATTCTGATAGTGCCACAGAACTATTCAATTTCATAGGTTCAAAAAACTTAGGTTTATATAGTGGAGAATTAATCGCTTATCACCCAAGTGGAAAATATGCTGCAATAGGTAACAGGGGTTACACAACCATATATACAAATAAAGGACAGTTTTGGTATTTGTTATCTGGCTTTTCGGCAGAAGTCTTAGAGTTTAGTCCTGATGGTAAACAATTAGCAGCAGGCGGAGGCTCTGAACGACCAGGGCTGGTAGCAATATGGAATAATTTGAACTTTCCATAAAACTGCCCAACAAAGCGTGCACTGGACGGGTGGGTACGGTGCGGCTTTTCGAGCATTTTTCTCGCTTCAAGTTTTTTCTGCCTGTCGAGCGAATCAGCGCGTCCCACCCGCCAATAACGCAAACCGTTGGGCAACCCAGAGCAAAACCAAAATCCTTTTAATCAAACACTTTGCCTTTTGCTCAACTTTGAATTCTAAAAATTAAATGACTTTCCAATTGAAACTCTCTACGCATATACTTAAACTACTCCATACTATGAGATAAAGTAAATGTCACGAAAATGGATAATTAAAATACCACTACTTTTTCTTGCAGTTATTATCATAACAACAATATTTTTTGGATTAGTAAAGACTAATCAATATTCTGCATATGGCGAATGTCGTAAAGTGGTAGCGACTAGAAAAGGTTATGCAATCTGGAAATACGAGCGCACCATTCAATTGGTCTTTAAGTCGTGGGTAGTTTTTAATGATGGGTATAACGACTTAACATGCTACGCGATTGGGATTGGAACTTTTTGGGCTGTTGAGGGTATTGGTGAAACTCTTGCTGCTTGTCTCCCAAGTTTTGGCAGTGAAGTTGGTGAAGAAGGATTTTGTCCTAGAGATTATTTTGGGGTTAGTCCATAGCCAATTGGTCTCCTCTGGTTTTAGTCAAAAACCAAAGTTGCGTGTAAAATCTTGTCGTGTTTGCGGTGGTGTCTTTTTTCTGCCATCGTTCTGGTAGGCAGGTTGCCCAACAAAGCGTGCACCCGACGCTGGGGAGTCTGGCGCGATTCCAAGCCTTTTTCTACGCCTCAGCATTTTCCCAGTCGGACGGCGTTCCGTCGCCCGCCCACTTGCGGGTAACGCAAACCGTTGAAACTGTCGAATAAGTCACTTTTCAAAAATTATTTTTGAAAAGTGGGAGAGAAACGCTGAAAAGCAGCTGTTTTTTTGTGTTCCGCACAACATTTTGGCAATATTTTGGCTGTTTTTTAGCCTGTTGTGGGAGTTTTTTTGAACTTTTTTCGAACCAGGAGTTTTTCGACAGTCTCGTTGAAGCTGTCTGAAATTCGTTCGAAAGGAGCTAAGAAAGCCTACATGAAAAGCCCGGTCATCAAGGAAATCACCAAATTGTGCGCGAAATCCTTTGCGATCACCACGATTATTGGAGTCGTAATCGGCATTATTGGCTATGTCAAAGAGTGGAATTCGCCGATTGCATATAGCAATGCGTTTTTCGTGGCTGGATGCTTATTGATCATCGCCGGAACGTCGTCCCGCTATGCTGCAAGTCAGGATTGGAATGAATATCAATTGCTCAATGCGGAAAGTTTTCGTGAAATGAGCAGCAGCCAACGGATAAATCATATCGTTAACGAAAACAGTCCGCTGCATCTGGTACTGCTTGGCGTGCTGAGTGGGATACTGCTAATACTGATCTCTGCGATTGCAGCGTTCTTATTTTAGTCCGGCTATTGACAGAGTTCCTTCCCGGAAGCGGGTAATCAATGATCAGTCGGCGTTTCCCTCCCTGGGTATATTGGGTTCCCAGTTCCATAAAATCCCACAAAATACCAGGTTCCATTTCCCGCAAATGAGTATAATCTCCGTCTGAGGATGAATTCCAAAAAGGCCGATTTGCCACCACCTACGGAGGATGGACTTTCAATCCTTGAAAAACTGTTCAAATCGCAAATCGCACTGCAGGATTCGAGAAGACAATGAGCGAAGAAATCGATATTGAAGATTGGGCGCCCTGGTTGGTGATCGTCATCGCCCTGGCGGGCGGTTTTCTGCGGGTTTTACTGCTCGACGCCAAAGGCATGTGGCTGGATGAAGCGTTCAGCGTGTGGATGGCAAACCAAAGCGTCCCTGACATGCTGCAATGGATCGTCAGGATCGACCAACATCCTCCCCTTTATTATCTTCTGCTCCATTACTGGATAAGGCACTACGGGGATTCACCCTATTATGTCCGCCTGCTTTCCGCGTTATTCGGCACCGCCACCATCCCGGTCATGTACCTGATCGGCAAACGCATCTCTGGCGCGGTGGTGGGATTGGCGGCGGCCGTGTTCCTGGCTTTTTCACTGTTCAACGTCTACTTCGCCCAGGAAACGCGCATGTACACCCTCCTGACCTTCAATGCAGCCGTGGCGATCTATGCGTTGGTCAGACTGCTGACCGATCCGCGCTCCGTCAGGCCGATTGGCAGCCAATTTCGGGAATATCTGCAATCCTGGCGCACGCCTGGGCCGCTCGAACCAGACATCGAAGGGGATCTCCTCTATCACGTTGCCCCCCGCAACCAAAGCGGCTGGAGAGCCTGGATATCCCGCCATCGTTGGCCGCCCATCCAGACCATCGAGACCGACCTGGCCTGGGTTGCATTTATCGTATTTTCGGCTGCGACCCTGCTTACCCACAATACGGCGGTCTTTTTCCCTGTAGCCGCCAATCTCTACGTTCTGGGTTTGATGCTTTCTCAAAGGATCAGGAAATCGGAATCGATACCCGCTTTTCAAGCTCCCTCTTTTGGAAACTGGATAAAGTCCCAGGTTGGCATCTTCCTGTTATGGAGTCCCTGGCTGTTGGTTTTTATCAGACAGGCCGCCCGCGTCGACCGGGAGTTTTGGCTTCCGAAACCAGACTGGGACGCGGTTACCTGGACGCTGCGGGCCTTATTAAATGCATCTGCGCCAACTCAAGCCAGCCAGATCATGACGTGGATCCTGTGCGCGGTGCTTTGTCTCGGGCTGGTGTATTTCCGCAAAAAGCTTTCGGTAATCTTATTTCTGGCGGCTCTGTTTGCGGTCCCCTTCCTGGGGGAGCTGATCGTGAGCATCCGCCGTCCCATTTTTTTCGATAAAACCCTGATCTGGACAACAATCCCATTGCTCCTGGTGCTGGCGGCTGGCATCGCTCAATTAAGATTTCGCTTTCTGATGATCGCGGCGCTGGGAATCCTGGGGATGAACTACATTTTTTCAGACAGCGATTATTTTCGTTTCGTGCAAAAGGAGGATTGGAGCACGGCCGCCGGTTATGTCGCGAATTACGCTCAAAAGGATGATCTGGTTCTTTTCAACTCCAACTTTGTGGTCATTCCGTTCGACTATTATTTTAGGACCTATGAAGACCTGTATTCCATCCAGGTGGTGAAACAAGGGCTGCCTCTGGACTTGTTCGACGACGGCGTCCTGGAACCCAGGATGACGGAGAACGATATCCCCAGGTTGATCGCATTGCTGCGCGGGCATGCCAGAGTCTGGCTGGTGTACAGTCATAACGACTACACGGATCCAATGGGATTGATCCCGCGCACGCTCGCATCACAGATGAAATTAATCCGCACGCGCGATTTTTATGGCGGGCAGGTTCAATTGTATGAAGCTCCCTGAGCCTGATTTCCACTCATGGGCTTCTCTACCGTACAAAACCTACATGGGAAGCGGATTAACGCGGATGTACGCGGATTTTCAGGGGGTTTTCTCCGCGTTTTCGGCGCTCGTCCGCGTCCTATTTCCAAAATGTACGGTAGAAAATCATGGGCGAACTTGGGAAACCTTGGCAAGGCATACCACCGCCAATTCGGACAAATTTGCTCTTGACTGCCCAGAATAAACGTTCTAGAATGTAGTCGCCACCCATCCTGCGTGGGTGATGACTTTATTTCACCGACAATCGAACACGATTCAAGGAGATTTCCATGAGCCCAAAGAAGGATACGCAAGCGTCCGCCAGGAGCGCCGGCGCGACCAGCAAGACGTCCGGTGGATTCACGGACGAGGAACGCGCCGCGATGAAGGCCCGCACCCAGGAATTGAAGGCGGAGGCGCGCGCGAACAGGGACAAGGCGGCCGGCGAAAGCGCCGTGCTCGCGGCAATTGCTGCAATGCCGGAACCGGATCGCAGCATGGCGGGACGGTTGCATGTGATCATTAAAGGCAGCGCGCCAAATCTTATGCCAAAGACCTGGTATGGAATGCCTGCTTATGCCAACACGGATGGGAAGGTGATTTGTTTCTTCCAGGCTGCGAGCAAGTTCAACGTGAGGTATGCGACGTTCGGTTTCCAGCCGGATGCGAATCTGGACGATGGCAACCTGTGGCCGACCAGCTTTGCTTTGAACAAGTTGACCGCCGCCGAAGAGGCAAAAATAATTGCACTCGTAAAGAAAGCGGCGAACTGAGGGCGATGCAGGCAAATTGGCAATTTGCCAGCGCAATTTAGCAAATTGCGCTACAACTTCATCTGGTGACAGTGCGGGGCCGTTCCTTTTGGACGGCCCCGCATGTTTTATGCCTCGACATTGACCAGGTCATGGATCCATTTGCGCGAGCGGAAGCGGAACTGGATGACGACCGCCTTGACCGCCTCCTCAGCCAGCACCATGACGTAGACCCAGTACACGGGCAGGTGGAAAACGAATCCGCCGAGCAGGGCCATCGGCACACCCACAACCCAGATGGAGAATATTTCCATGAACATGGTATAGCGCGTGTCCCCGCCTGCGCGCAGCGCGCCGATGAACAACATGAAGTTATGCACGCGCAGCCACAGACTCATGGAAAAGAACAGCATCAACATGCGCACGTTGTCGGCGGCGGACGTTGAAATGTCATACAGGGCGATGTAGGGCTCACGGATCAGTACCACCACTCCGCCCGCGATGAGCGCCCCCAGGACGCCCATGTTCAGAAAGCGGCGGCCGTACTCGTAGGACACTTCCTTCTCGCCTGCGCCGATTTTGTTGCCGACCATCACCGAGCAGGCGTTGCCCATGCCGATGAACAACACGAAGAACAACTCCTCGATGGTGGCATTGATGTTGATGGCCGCAATCGCATCCGTGCCGATGTGGGCATAGACCGCGTTATAGACCGTAATGCCAAACGACCAGAACACCTCGTTGATCGCGGCAGGCATGGAGGTCTTCAAAACCTTGAACAGGAAGACGCGGTCGAAGCGGAAAAAGGTCAGCGGGTTGGCGGCCAGGGGCGTCTTCTGGGTGTAGACCAGGACGAGGAGCAGGACCAGCTCGAAGGTCCAGCCGAGGGCGGTGGCGGTGGCCGCGCCGCGCACGCCCATCGCGGGGAATCCGCCCAGCCCAAAGATGAGCATGTAGCCCAGTCCCGTCTTCAGAACCAGGGCCACGACGGTCACGAAGGCCGCCAGCGCGACCAGCGTCACACTGCGCAGGATGGCAATGTACGAGGTGACGATGGCCACCATCACGTAGCTGATTCCCACGATGCGCAGGTAGCTTGCGCCGAGTTCGATCACCTCGCGGTCCTGGGTGTAGAAGCCCATGATGGTTTCGGGGAAAACCAGGGCCGCCACGGTAAACAGGCCGCTGACCAGCACCGAGATGGTCAACGAAATTCCCAGCACGAGGCGGATGCTCGCCACGTCGCCCTTGCCCCAGTATTGGGCGGTGAAGATGGCCATGCCGCTCGTCACGCCGAACAGGAACAGGATAAAGAGGAAGAATACCTGGTTGGCCAGCCCCAACGCGGCGATGGCGGTTTCGCCCAACTGGCCGACCATGAGCACGTCCACCATGTTGAGCAGGGCGCTGATCAATTGCTGGAAGGCCACAGGCACGGCGATGGACAACATGGTGCGAATAAAGGAGGAATTGTTCATAAGGCTCTCATTGTATCAAAAGACCCCGGGGACTCCGGGGTCTCGTTCATCACGCGGCAGGCGGATCGGGTCAGGACTGTTCCGCGTCCCACCACTTGGACAGGCGCCCGTCGGAGCGTTTGGGCTGGTCGATGTAGTGCGAGACGTCGTTGAACAGCATCAGGCGCGCGCGCACCGGGTCTTTGAAGTCGAGCACGTTGAGGCAGGCGGGAGACTGGTCGAGACGGTCGCGGTAGCCGCGCGCGTCGAAGCCAAGCAGGCTGCTGATGAGCAGGCGCAGGGTGGCCTTGTGCGAGACGACCAGCACGTTCTCTCCGCGATGCTCCAGGACGATCTCGCGGATGACGGGCAGGGCGCGGGCAATCACGTTGACGCCCGCCTCCCCTCCCTGCGGGGCGAAGGTGAACGGATCCTGCTCCCAGGCGGCGAACTCATCCGGGAACTGCGTCTCGACATCGGGGCGGCGCATGCCTTCCCAGTGCCCGTGATGGATCTCGCGCAGCCCCTCCCGATGAATGACGGGCAGTTCGCGCGGTTTGGCCAGGATGGTGGCGGTCTGGATCGTGCGCCGCATGGGACTGCAATAGACGGCCGTGATGGCGTCGTCGGCCAGGCGCTGCGCCAGTTGCGCCGCCTGGAACTTGCCTTCCTCGGAAAGCTCGACGTCCACCGCGCCGGCGAAGCGATCCTCGGCGCTGAGTTGGGTCGCGCCGTGGCGGACCATGAAAATGCGGGTCGTTTTCTGTTCAGTCATTTTGAATCAATCCCTGGGCGCGTCGCGGACAATATAGAGCGGACGGCCCTTGGCCTCATCGTACAGGCGGCCAATGTACTCGCCCAGGATGCCGAGCGAGATCAACTGCACGCCGCCGAGGAAAAGGACCGAGACAAGCGTGGTGGTCTGTCCCTCGAAGAAATGCGACCCGGCCAGGCGCAGGATCGCCACCACCGGGATGGCCAGGATGGAGACGCCCGCCGAGATAAAGCCAAAGAAGGTGGCCACCTGCAGGGGGAAATAGGAAAATCCCGTGATGGCATTCAAGGCCAGGCGCAGCATCTTTTTGAACGGATATTTGGTCACGCCGGCGTGACGGGCGGCGCGCTTATACTCCACGCCGATCTGTTTGAAGCCCACCCAGGCCGACATGCCGCGCGGAAAACGATGACGTTCCTTCATCTGCTTGAGCACATCCACCACCTTGCGGTCCATCAGGCGGAAATCGCCCGTATCCACGGGGATCTTCACGTCGGTGATGCGGTAGATGATGCGGTAGAACATGGAGGCGGTGAACTTCTTGAACCAGGTTTCGCCCTCGCGTTCGGCGCGCACGGCGTAGACCACCTCGTAGCCTTCCTTCCATTTTTTAGCCAGTTCGAGGATGACCTCGGGCGGGTCCTGCAGGTCGGCGTCGATGATGACGACCGCATCGCCGCGCGCATAATCCCAGCCGGCGGTGATGGCGATCTGGTGTCCGAAGTTGCGCGCAAAGATGACCGGGCGGATGCGGGCATCGTCCGCCGCCAGCTCGCGGATTTTTTCCGTGGAGCCGTCGGTCGAGCCGTCGTCCACGAGAATAAGTTCCCAAGGCTCCCCGCTGGATTCCATCACATCGGTCAGGCGGCGATAGAGCAGGGGCAGGTTGTCGATTTCGTTATAGATCGGGGCAACAATCGAATAGGTAACGCTCATGAAGTCTCTTCCTGTTTTTTCGAGGATTTCCTTCCAAAACTGCGCCTGCGGGATACTTCCTCCTGCGGTGCGACGAACTGTTTTTCACCATCGTCGGCGAAGGGCGGCTGATCCAACACGCGGCGGCGCAAATATTCCATGATCACGATGGCGGAGGCCAGGACAGGCACCACCAGCAGCGCGCCCATGATGCCTTCCAGGATGGTGGCGATCATGATGGCGATGAAAACCAGCGCCTCGTTCATATGGACACTGCGTCCCATCACGATGGGTCGCAGGAAGAAATTTTTCAAGTTGATCAGGACCAGGTAGACCAGCAGGGCAATTCCCGCCACCCCGATATTGGGCAGGTCGATCCAGTTCGAGCCTTCCAGCAGGGCCACGGCAATGGCGATCACGGCTGCCAGGAACGGTCCGACATCCGGGACGAGGGTGAACAGTCCGGCCACCACGCCCAGCACCAGCGCCCCGGGAATTCCCAGGATCAGCCAGGCAATCGTAAATACCACGCCGACGATCAACATAAGCACGATCTGCCCGCGCAGGTAGGCCATCCAGATGCGGCGCACCCGCCGATACAACTCCTGCATGTCATCCTGGTAGGCGGGCGGAGCCAGTTCGATCAGCCAATCTCGCATCCGCGGCCACTCGGTCATGAAAATATAGATGCTGACGATGATGACCAGCAGCCACAGCACCCCCACGGAGGTGGTCTCCAGCCAGGCAAAGACCTGCTCCGGCAGCGGGCTGAGCACCACATCCTGGAGGTGGGCAAAGGTGGAGGCCAGGCGTTCCAAATGGAATTCCATGCCGCCAAAGCTCAGGGGCTGTGAGAGGGTCTCGCTGAACTGTTCGTTGAGATCGAGCACGTCACGGACAACGAATTGCAGCTCATCGAAGAAGATCGGCGTCAGGGTGGCGGGAATTCCCACCATCAGGATCAGCGACGAAAAATAAACGATATTCACCGCGGCGGCCCGCGACAGCTTCGTCCGGCTGGTAAGGAAAATCACCGCAGGGTTGATCAGGTAGGCCACAAAGCCGGCGATGATCAATGCCCGCACAGCGTCGCGGGCATAGATCATGAACGCAATTAAACCGGCCAGCAGGAGCAGCCCGCTGACGTAACGAAAGGGAAGGCTCCAGGAATTTTGGGATTGACTCATAACACTTTCTTGACGGCTGCGAGGGTCGGCTCGATGATCGGCGCCTGGGGCACGACCTGCATGGCGGCGCGCACATCCTTGAGGCCGCTGCCCGTGTTCAACACCAGGATGGGATCGTCGCTGCCGACCAGCCCCGTGCGCGCAGCCTGGACCAGGCCCGCATAGGCGGTCGCCCCGGCAGGCTCGGCAAAGATGCCCATCTTCCCCAGGTCGGCAATGCCTTGCAGGATGTTCTCATCCTTGACCGTGACGTAGGAGCCGCCCGTATCCCGCGCGGCGCGCACGGCGCGCACGCCATCCCGCGGCAGGTCGACGGAGATACTGTCGGCCAGGGTGGTGGCGGAGACGGGGGTGATGATCTCGGTCCCGGCGCGGAAGGCGTTGGCGATGGCGGCGGAGCCTTCGGCCTGCACGCCGATGATGCGCGGCACGCGCGGAATCCAGCCCAGGGTGTACAGGTCTTTGAAGCCCTTGTGGATGCCCGAGATGATGTTGCCATCCCCCACCGAGACGAAGACCGTCAGCGGGGCGTGATCCGAATCGGGGCCAGTCTTTTCGTGCCAGGCGCGGTGTACGCCTTCCCACCATTCCCAGATCTCGTAGGCGGCGGTCTTCTTGCCTTCGGCGGTGAAGGGATTGTAGCCCGTGTTGCGGCAGTACCAGCCGAATTCCTGCGAAGCCTTGACCGTCAGGTCGAAGGCATCGTCGTAGGTGCCATCCACCAGGATGACCTTCGCGCCGAAGACCAGCAATTGCGCGACCTTGGCGGGCGGCGCGGATTTGGGCGCGAAGATGATGGCTTTCTGACCCACGGCGGCAGCCATGCAGGCCAGCGCTGCGCCGGCATTGCCGGTCGAGGCGGTCACCACCACCTCGGCCTTGATCTCGCGGGCACGCGCCACCAAAATGGCCGAGGCGCGATCCTTGAAGGAGGCAGAGGGGTTGCGGGACTCATCCTTGAGCCACAGGTGCTTGAGGCCGAGGCTCTCCGCCAGGCGCGGCAGGGCAAAGACGGGCGTCCAGCCGGCGGCGTGGAGCGGGGTCGCCTCGCCCGGAGGCTCGGGGACGGGCAGAAGCGGGAGGTATCTCCACAGCGAGGGGTCGGTGCGGGAGGTGATATCCTCGGGCTGATACTTGGCGCGCAGGGCATCGAAATCGAGCACGACATCCAGGTTGCCGCCATCCTGCGGGCAGGTGTAGGTCACCTGACCGGGCAGGTACTCGCGGCCGCAAATCGAACAACGATAGCCAGTGAATTTATTCATTGTCATCCTTTATGTTTGCTTGATTTTACCCGATATGCAGACCTGAAAAAGATTCTGGTGTCACCGCACTTAAGGGTGGTGGGGTTTCTGCCACGGATTGGCACAGATTTTCACCGATTTTTTTGTTCCAATCCGTGGATATCCGTGAAATCCGTGGCTGATTCCTTTCCGAAAGGATGTCTCCACGATTGATTGTGGCGCCACCCAGACTCTCGAAATCATCCACGCAATTCGACGGGCAGGGGCCGCGCTTCACCGCTTTGGCGGTCGACCAGTTCCCAATCCAGGATGCACTCGGCCGCCAGGGAACCATCCGCATGGGTCATGCCGACATAACGCGAGCCGCCCGTCTCGTTGACCTCGAGCGGATGCGTGGAAATGTTCAGCGTTTCACCCCACAGCGCCAGCGACAGGTATTGGATATGCACACGCTTCGCGGCGACGCCCAAACCTGCCTCCGCCAATTGGGCGGGACTCCAGCCCCGAGCCGAAAAATCCTGCGCGGCGGCCTCCTCGGCATAATTGACGTAGATCACGTTATTGACATGCTCATACGAGTCCAGGTCCATCCATTCCACGCGTCTCTGCATGGTGTACACGGCCTCGGCGGGCAGGACTTTCGGAAAGCGCTCGAACGGGAACACGCGCGGGTCTTCGAGTCGAAATTTCTCAATCTCCGCTTCGGGCAAATTCGTCGGCCGCCCGGTTTTCGCATCCATATACACGATATGCTGCGTACCCTGTGCGACCACCTCCCCACCATCCTTGCGCGTGAGTTCAAAACAGCGCGTGCCGCGCACCCTCTGCCAGTTGACCATCCAAATGGTCAAGTCGAACTCATCGTTGTGGCGCAGCGGACGCAGGAATCGAATCTCCGTTTCGCGGATCAACCAGAACACATCCGGGCTCTGGCTGTAATTCGCATCCATACCCGCCGCAACCCCCCAATCCCAGGCGGTCTCGATCAGGTAACGCAGGTAATTCGCAGGACTGACCGTGCCGCTGGGATCCAGTTCCCCCCAGCGCACACGGAAGGCGCGGGTAAAGATTTTAGACATGGAACTCCTAAGAGAGTGTATGAAAAGTCAGGTAGCCACCAGCTTGAGCATACGGCGAACGCTGGCAATATAGGTCATGGTTTCACTGGATAAGGTTGTATGTTCATAATCGCGAGCCAATCGGCGATAGCGACCCAACCAACCAAAGG
>JACRBN010000004.1 GCA_016213105.1 Chloroflexota bacterium | reverse complement strand
TTTTCCCGCAATGATCGGGTGAACGACAAAGTGATACTCGTCGATGAGATTCCATTGTGCAACTTGCGATGCGATGTTCAGTCCACCAATGGAAATATTTTTTCCTGGCTGTTGTTTTAACTTCATAATCTCTTCTCGAAGATTTGAGTGGAGGAGCGTCGTGTTGTTCCACTCTACGCTCTTCAACGTCGTTGAAAAGACAATCTTTGGTATGGAATCGAATGTACGTGCGAATTCGTTGATCACTTTCGTTTCCGATTGATTCACTGCGACATCGTGCCAGTACGGATACATCAAGTGATACGTGTTGCGTCCGAAAATTTCAACGCCTGCATCACGCAAGAGCCCAGTGAAGTACTCGTGCAATTCGTCGTCGGCGATCCCCGTTTCATGACCACAGTAGCCGTCTATCGTGATGTTGATTGCAAAAATAACTTTTCTCATTTGTTGTTCTTCTGACATTATTTTAATCCTTTATTATGAAGGAAAGAGTGCCAACGAGACTGTCGAAAAACCCTTGATTCTGAAAATGGTCATAAAAATCTCCCACAACAGGTTAAAAACAGCCAAAATATTGTGCGGAAAACCAAAAACAAGACACTTTTCAGAGTTTCTCTCCCACTTTTCAAAATTTATTTTTGAAAAGTGACTTATTCGACAGTTTCAACGGCAGGCGTTACCGGCAAGCGCGGGATTTGGCGGGGAAAGCCGCCAGACGCCGAATCCGTCGTTGGGGCCAGAATCCCGAAAGTGTGGGCGAATGCCCGCACTTGTCCGGTGCACGCGGTGTTGGGCGCATTCACGACTCACTTCTTCTTGTTGTGCTTCATTGCTGACTTAATGAACTGCCCGAATTTTCGATCCTTTTCGCGCTTTTCGACATAGGACATTTGATAGTATTCAGATTCCTTGAGTAGGTTTAGATAACTTTGATATCGCTTTTCACTCAATTCTCTGTTCTCTAGCGCCGCCAAGAGTGAGCAACCGATTTCTGTGGTGTGAGTGCAATTGGCGAAACGGCATCTCTTGGAGAGTTCCCAAATATCAGAGAAGCTCTCATCTATTCCACTGTTGGCACCAATATTGCCTAATTCCCTCATTCCAGGGGTATCGATCAACATTGCGCCTTGATCGAGGACAATTAATTGGCGACGAGCTGTTGTATGTCTTCCCTTTCCATCATAATCACGGACTGTGTTCGTCTCGAATAGATTTTGGCCTATAAGATGGTTCAAGAGCGTAGTTTTACCCACTCCTGATGATCCCAACAGACAATACGTCTTGCCAGTTTCCAATACCTGACGGATTTGATCCAAGCCGGAGCCGGTTCTACTGCTAAGTGCAACGATTTCGCAGTGAATATTCGCCTGTCGAACATCTGAAATCTCTTGTTCTAACTTCTCGGCGCTAACCAAGTCACTCTTGGTCAACAGGAGCATTGGCTCAATATGCCCTTCGTTGACCATTACGAGATAGCGTTCCAGTCTGCGTAAATTGAAATTTCTATCGCATGATTGAACAATGAAGGCAACATCAATGTTGGATGCAATCACTTGGTGCTCGATTTTCTTGCCGGGTGTTTTCCGTCGCAGAATCGACTTCCTTGGAAATAGGCCATGAATAATGGCAAGCGTGTCAGCGTTGTAGTACTGCACAAATGCCCAATCTCCTACAGCGGGGAAGTCCATACCCGACTCGGCAGAGAAGAGAAAATTGCCCGTAACCTCAGCTTGAACCTCGCTATTCTCATTTCGGACCAAGTAGCTATCTCTGTTGACTGCGGTCACGCGAGCTACGCTACAATGAGGTATCTGCAACTTTTGTTGCTGTTCTTGAAACCATTGGTCAAAGCCGATATCTTGTAGTTCCATATGATGTAGTGTGTTCTCTGGTCGTGATGGTTAACTATTTGATGGCGCCCAACGAGACTGTCGAAAAACCGGAATATTGAAGGGTCGCCCCCGTGTCAGACGCTCGGATTTTCACCGCGGACAGGGGCAGAATGGGGTGACAGGCTCAAAATAGGCTTATGACCGCGCCCCGAACACGTGGATCTTGCCGATATTGTGTAGCAGAGCGAACAAACCCCATTGTACATCCAGTTTGCGTTTGGAGCGCAGGGTGAATCGATCCATGTGTTTATGCACACAGATGTTCGCAAAGACCGGCTCGACAATCGCGAGCCGCCGCGCGGAAGATCAACGTTGATATCCCCAAAAAGAGTGCCCGGAGGACGTCCTCCGGGGCGCTGAGGGTGGGACGGTTTCTAAGGACAAGGAATTACGGGCGGGGCCGTCATTTTATCTGCAAGAAACAGTCGAGCTACGTTACATTGGCATCAGCATGACGGCGAAAGCCCGTATGAAGCAATGGTGGCGTTGACCTTTGCGCAAGGTCCCCCCGCTGAGGACTCTGGGATGCGGCAAGACGATTTACACATTGGCGGCGCATATATCGCAGGTCACTTTTCAATAAGATGGCTTGCTGGGCGATATACAATGCAACCCCGTTTGGGAAGCTGGTCGAGATAACAGCCGTGCCGTTCATGCCTGATTAATGGATGTCATCAAACTACCAGGGCGTCGTTGGACAGAACACAAGGCGGTGTCTTTTTTAGTTTAAAGACAAGATCAAAAAGTGAGCAAAAAGAGTTGATATTTCGTGAATTCCTGTTTCTTGGGACGCTTTGTTAGGTTTCTTTATGGTTATAGTGACTGCTCTGCAGGAGAGTCTCCACAGAATAACAAGGCTTCCAGACTTGCCTGTGTTGGTACCTGATTGGCGTCGACCATTTTGATTAATGCATTCCGCATTAGCACGTATGTTTGCACAAGTGGCTCTATCTCAACTTTCTGCGCTGTGTGTGCAGCGATGGATCTTTCATTGTAAAGCTTGAGAATCTCTTTGTAGAGTTCTAGGCGACGAGTGCCTGGTGGTTCCAGATATGATGACATCAACGCAGCTACACGGAAGCGAAGTTCACCTGCTGACGGGGCAAAGATTTGTTCGATTGCTCCCCACATCGCCAGTAATGAAGATGATGCTCGACCATGCAGTGTCGCAACATCAAATGACTTCAATGCTGAATAGAATTTTGGGTTTTGATTTAGGAGTTTTCCTGCTTCAACCCACTTATCTTTAACCCATTCGAGGTGCTCAACTTCCAAAATACCACTGCTTCCATTGGCGGGACCGAATATTCTTCCTTCAGTTTCAAATGGCGTAATGGTTGGCTCTACATCTGATTGAGCGATTTCACCGAAAGAACGATTAGAGATTACGGGAATAGAAAGATAAGGAAAGTGTGCCATTCTGAGTAAGGTGGCAATCCACCATATTGTTTCTCTTGCGTCAAAGGATTTGCCAAGACTGGTGTGCTCTGGCGCTCTAATCTCAATCTCTACATCATAACTGAATCCGCCTTTTGCTGCTTTCCAAGGTGCTGGGTGATAACCTTTATGTCCAGGCGGCGCAAACGCCATCATATTTGAAGAGAATAGATGCGCAAAAGTTTGGCGTATTTCGACGCCTTCACCAAGGTCAAAAAACTCAATATCAAGCTTAACGCCTGAGATACCACCATATAAGTATTGTTGTGGAGTGAGAATGTCAGTTTTCATGAAGTTATTAATCTCGATTGGGCTAGAGAGTATGAAACCCAACGAATTAAGGATGGATGCTGCGGAAAGTGTCAAAGCGAAAAAAAGGGGGGCACTGCGCCGCCGCATCTGTCCGAGTTGGACGAAGCCGTATTTGGAAAAAGAAGCCAGGGACGTCTGGCAAAAAGGTCGGAAGAACCCAAAGCCCACCGATAAAGGTACGACCATAGGTATTTTACATGAGAATCAAAAACCCTGTACAGGAAATCTGGCGTGGAAGGACTTTGCCAAAGGCATAAAACACACGCCCCTTCCCAGCCTGGAAAGGGGCGTGTCGCGTCTTCTCATTCCGCCTGGGCCGTTTCAGGCGGTGGCGCGGGGGGGAAGACGCCCGGGCACTGCGATTGATCAGTGGGCGTTTCCTTGACCTGCCAGCACAGCCGCTTTTCGAGAATCGGTTTTTCTTTGCATTAATTTCTTGCCTGATCAGGTACGGCTTCTTTATGCAAAGAATCTCCGTCCTTTCACCAACATAAACAACTTGAATTCTTTGCCGAGGTGGGTCACTCACGCACCGTACGGGTTTTAGCGGGCAAATGCCCGGAAAGGATTAATGTGCGTAAGCTTGTGAATCGTTTCTTCATTTACACCAACCGCCTGCAGTTTGGGTAGGAAATGTTCAAATAGATACGTAAAGGGTTTTGGTTCACCTCCACCCGGCTTGGCAGGATCATACCAGCCTCGATCGTGACTAATCATAATTTGGTCGATCAGTCCGGCCTCCAATGCGCGTGGAATGTATTCCAAATAGAACTCATCATCCCCATAGCCAATTCCATCATACTCCAGCCAGGCTCCACGTCGCGCCATTTCCAAATGCAAGTTGAAGTCCGGGTCCGATTGCGTGTGGATCCATATAAATCGTTCTGCCGTATATCCTGCGGCTTCGATGATGTCGAGCTGCTCTCGAACCACTCGTCCTCGTTTGGTGTGAACCCCAATCACAGCCTGGGTTTCCCGACCTGCCCTGGCTGCGGCGCGCAAAATTTTGGCCTCACAATTGGATATGCCGTCGTCACCGACGCTCAACTTAATCCAACCCGCCTGTACCCCGCTGCCTTCAATTTCGCCTTGCAGTTCACCCAACATCCACTCTGTTAGTTCAATTTCGCTGGCGGCGCGAGCCCAAGCCGGAATTTTAGGCTCGCGATAGATCCCGGTGGGCGCCACCAGGGGCATTCCTGTGGCCGCAGAGATCGACTTCAGGATATCGATTCTCCTTCCCACGCCAACCGGAGTGCAATCGACCATTGCGGTTACGCCCAATGCCCTGGCCTTTTCCACCTCGGGCGCCATGAGTGCAACCACATCAGCAACCTCAGCCACACCATGCTGTGGGTGATCAGGGGATCTGAAATCTACGAAAATATGTTCGTGAGGCAACATCAGGCCCAATTCGGTCCCGATTTTGGGACCAAGAGTGGTAATCAGCTTTGTCATAAAAGATTTCCCGGGAGCGCGTTTTTAAGTTTACTTTACTGTGAAAAACAGGGTCTCCGTCACAGAGCGCGCGGAGGCCGCAGAGTTTTTTGAAGAGGGCACGCCAACCGTTGGAACGGAACAACGCAAAAATTCTTCCAGGTTACTCTTGGGGTTCCAGCACAAAGACGGCGATCTCACGCCCAGCGCGGGCCTGGCAGGCCGCGTAACCTGCATAATGGCTGACCGTTTTTTGCCAGCAGGTTTCGCGTTCCCCGCCGCGGACTTCGCGGGCGAGATAGGCGCGGGTCAGACCGCTCCGCGTGAGGCTGGCGTTGGGATGGGCGCGCAGGTTGCTGGCCCAGGCGGGATGGTGCGCCTGCCCGAAGTTCGAGCCGATCAGGATGTAGCCATCCCCGTACGGGATGCCCACCAGCGGCGTGGATTCTCCGTAATTAACGGGAAAGAACCTCACCACAAAGGACACAAAGTCTTGCGCTGCGAATGCAAGGAGTATCGAAGCGACACAAAGGGATTAAAAATGGCAGAGCCCTTTTTCATCTTCATCCGCGCAGGGTCAGGCTGGCCGCGCCTTCATCACCAGGAGCCCGTCACGCCGCTCCACCTGCATCACGAAGTCAAACCGATCCAGGTCGAGACAACAGTTCAAGTCGGCCCCCAACCGCTCCCATTGCGCTTGTGTGAGTACTCCGCGCGTCCGCAGGGCGTGACCGTGTTCCAGCCACGCCGCGCGAATTGTACCAAGCATCGCATCGGTTTGCGGGTGTTCCTTGCGGAGGAGGGCGGTCATATACGCTGCGCAGGCCTGGTCCGCGACTCCATCTTCCGTGCAGACTAAGGTGACCTGTTCGGGCGCCTGCCGCCTGAGGAAATCGACCGTTGCACGGGCGCACACCAAACTGCCTGCCATCAGGGTGCGCGCATGCACGCTTCGCGCCAGACCCGCTGTGCCATTGGGGGTGCATAGAATGATGCGCCGACCCCGCCAATCACATTCCCGTACTTCGGCGGGAGAATTGCCATAATCGAAGCCCCTGGCAGGTTCTCCGCCCAACTCTCCCATCCCCATCAGCGCGGCCTGCGGAAACCGCGAACGCAAGGCCAGGGCTTCCTCGACCGAAGCGGCTATCAGGATGTTATGAGCGCCTGCGGCCAAAGCATAGGCAGTCGTCGTAAAAGAACGCCACACATCGATCACCACAACGCTCCCGCTGGCCGAGGCGCAGGTTTCCAGGGAAATGCAGTCAATCTGCACAGGTTGCTTCCTTCGAGATGGAGAGAAATTTCATAGGCAAACGGCTTCGCATTCGCGGACTTGTCCTGTGGACTGCGGCGCTGGGACTTGGCCCGTCATCTCGATAACCAGGCGTGGACTCCGCCTGGGAGCCGAACCTGGAGGCATGCCGTCCAACCCTTGGTACTGCGATCTATCGGTTGGTGGCGTTATATTTTGTGAGCTTCATACTCACTACGCAATAATCCATAAAGCAGAGTGCCACTCTTTCTTCCATCGGCATTTGTCTTATTTTCTCGGATGTGCCCTTCCTTAACCATTCCGCAGCGATCTGCTACGCTGTAGCTTCGTACATTGGTGTCATCACACTTAAGACTTACCCGATGCGCTCCCAGAGAGCCAAAGCAAAACTGTAGAGCTCCATTGGCAGCTTCAGTTACATATCCTTGACCCTCATGTTGTTTGTTTACGAAATATCCAATCTCAAACTCTGGTAATCCCCAGTTCACCACGCCAACATAGATTTGAGCAACAAACTCTTGAGTGCTTTTCAGGAATACTCCCATGAAGAAAGCTTTCCGAGCCACCCAATCTGCTGCAAAATCACGAACTATGATCTCGGCATCTACTTCATTATTGATTGACATCACTGGATTGTCAGCTTCAAACTGTGCCAGGTGTAGTTTGTTCATCTGGCTCATCGAATAATACCAAGCTCCGTCGCCAGCCTGGTAGCTGCGGAGAACTAAACGCTCTGTTTCTATTTGGTCGGGAATATCGAGAAGAAGTTGATGCATATTAATCCCTTTGCGTGAGATTTCATCCTTCCGATTAATTGGACATAAGAAAGCCACCCAACGGTTTGACATTGACCTGCATGTGTGTCTCGACAGGGTTTCAACAGGCTCAACCAACACTCGACAACCAGGCGGGCGTGGACAATGCTTGGGAGCAGGAAAAACTCGAAGCCACGCTGCGCGAAATGCTTGAAAGTGCCGCAGAATCCCAGCGTCCAATGCACACTTTGTTAGGTGGCGGGTTTTAGAAGACACCATTCTTACGCTATTTCTTCTTTTGCAAGCGGAAATTCTTTTTCTGACATCGTCTTTATTTCTAAAATATTTTTTTCGGCACTTGGATTTATACGAAAGCGAATCTTGTTGTTAGTTATCCGATGACCATGTATTCTTATTACACCATACAAGGGCATTTTTCTTTTTAGTAAATCTTTATAGATCATAAAATTGTTTTGCAAATGTGTTTCAACTGTAAATTTATAAAAGGTTTGTTCGTTTTCTTGGTTATAAGCAAGCACCACATCCAACTCTTGACCTTCACCTATTTCTTTTTCATTAGTGACCCTTTCTCTTGGAAATAAGGGGTCATTAGAAGCATTTTTGCGTCCGCCCCACAGCCTGCCATCGTACCAATCCGTTAACGGGGAGCCATCAGAGTCCCATAGTTTTATCGTTACGTTCGTGAGTTTTGCGTTCACTCCACTGAAAGCAAATCTTTCATTTCTTATTTGTATTCCATACACATTGTAATAATCACGGCTTTTTAATTCTTTTTCTGTATAGGAGTCAGTATCAGTAGAGTGATCCCGTATAACAAAAGTGTTTACTTGCTTTGTTTCCTTCCACCCTTCTGAAGATGAAATTATGATTTTAGGTCTATTGAATATCATTTCACCGACGACATAAGCGATGACTGTGCCAACAATACCCAAAATCCAGAATAAGATTTCCAAAGAGAATCTCCTATATGCCTATTTTATATTGGGTCACTTGTTTGGTGCAAAATCATATGCTAGCCACCAACGGCTTGACATTGGCCTGCGTGTGGGCGGGCGTGGATTCTGTTTGGGAGCAGGAAAAACTCGAAGCCAGAAAAATGCTCCTAAATTGCGCAGACTCCCACACGTCAGGTGCACCTAGGCATGAAGGCGGGCTTCATGTTTCACCAAAGAAACAAAGGTGCAATGGGAGTATACTGCAAAGCGGCAGACGAATAAGCCGTACAAAGCAGTGGAGACTCGCATTTGCTGTAGTCCCGAGGTGCACCTTGGTTTCCGGTCAAAATGATACATCAACTGGTGGCGAAGAGGGCGACCCCGATTAGAAAGCTATTACCCTTAAGTGACCGGGTCTGCCCTAGGAAAATCGATATAAAGGAGCGGCGTCGTTTTTGAAAAGATGGGCGCGACGCCTTTTTGTGGTTAACTCACCAACAGATTCCTCCTTGCAAATAGCCTATATTTGTTTCTTAGAACGCTTTGTCGGGCGCGGACTTGGAGCGTATTTCTCCATTGTGAACTGATGTTTTTATGATCGCTGTGTATCATAGGCTCTTGCACATGTGCGCACATTCAAAAGTATTTCCGCTGATTTCACCAACTGTTTGTTCAAACTTTTGGAATCCTGCTTTTTCGTATGTTTTGATTGCTCGTTGATTGAACATTGCCACACCCAACCGAATATATTCACCGCGATAGTGACAATTTTGGATAGCGTATTTCACACAAGCCAACACAAATTCAACACCAAGCCCTTGACCGACTAAATCTGGTCTGAGTCCAAAACCAATCCACAATTCACGCTCATTAAGCAGTGCTTCATCATCAAAGTTACAGTATTCAGTATATTGTCCCTGTGCATCGAAGAATTCGATGGAAAGTTCGCCGATCAAATCTCCTTCTTGATTTAGAACAGCAAATATTCCTCTACCCCAACCTTGTTCATCAAGCATGTGATCTGCTTCGTTTGAGTAATTATAAATGGAATATTCCTTTTCATACTTCCATGTATCAACGATAGTAGAAGCATATTCTTGGTTCATTGGGACAAAGGTGTATTTCATGGGTTTTATCCTGGAATATCTACATATATCAGCGCCCAACGAGACTGTCGAAAAACTCCTGGTTCGAAAAATGTTCAAAAAACCTCCCACAACAGGCTAAAAAACAGCCAAAATGTTGTGCGGAACACCAAAAACCAGCTGCTTTTCAGCGTTTCTCTCCCACTTTTCAAAAATATTTTTTGAAAAGTGACTTTTTCGACAGTTTCAACGACTTGCGTTACCCGCGCTGGGGCGGGTGGCGGAACGCCGTCCGACTGGAAAAATGCAGAGGCGTAGAAAAAGGCTTGGAATCGCGCCAGAATCCCACACGTCAGGTACGCGCTTTGTTGGGTAGATTGACTTAGACATTTCACTTATTTTATCCCCCATAGACGAATTGTGCCATCTACAGATCCCGAAACAAGTAATTTACTATCCGATGACATACTCAAATTGACGACAGCATTTTTGTGAGAGAAAAGCGTTCGTAAATGATGCGTAATTATAGTTTTTCTAGGGTTGTCTAATTCATATATCCACCAAACATCAATACCCCCCTCATATGTTCCTGTAAAAATAAGATTGCTATCATTAGAAAAAACAATAGCGGAGGTTCCATCGTGGCGAACATAACATTCATTGTATTGCAAACTATGGTCAAGTGTCCAATCCTTTGTATTCCAAATGGTCGCTATACATTCGGTAAGGCAACCAACTGCTAAGTATTCTCCATTTGGAGAAAATGAAAGAGCTGTATTGTGGCTTGTATAATCTGTAAATACTTTAAGGATTTGTTTGTTAATATCCCAAATATAAAGATGGACGCCGCAACTCGCCACAAGGTGTTCCCCTGTTGGAGAGAATTCTAAATCGTAGCAATTCTCTGTCTCAAAAACTTTAGTAATATCATTGGTTAACAAATTCCAGAAAATGACACTGCTATAATTTTCCCCCCCTACAATAAATGGATTAGAGACTGTAAACGCTAGTAAATGGCTATTGGGCGATATGCTTGCTAGTGGAATGAAATTTATTCCAGTAGGTATCTCGACAAATTGTAGTTCTTGATGCTCCATAAAATTAAGGGTTTTGTATGGCGTACCTGTTTCCAAATTCCACACTGTTATATTGTCCGTTGTTGGAAAAATAAGAAATCTTTCGTCTCTGGACAGAATAAGATTCCCTTCCGGATGTTCTAGTTGTATTGAAGTGATGTGATGCCTGTTAGCCAATTGCCATAACCGTATGGTTCCATCGTTTAACCGTGATGCTAATACATTTTTGCTTACCGCTGCCACAGTTCCACCCATATCTATCGGACGAAGAGGTTCGGTGGGGAAAGAAATTTTCTGTATCTCTTCCAATTCCAATAAAATGGATCTAAGTTGCTTTTCGGTTCCCCCATCAAGTGGTTTCAGTTTGTCTGTTGCTATGTTTTGCGTTCTGGCAACAATGAATGTGCTGGTAACCAAAATTATTAGACTAAATAAAATGATACACTTTGATAATTTTCTAATTTGAAACAATGACCTTTCGAGTAAATGGTATAGTGACATTCCAATTGAGTTACCTGCAATAATTTCTATTATGCAGTCGACTATATAATTTGCCGTTATAACTGCTGTAATCTTATAAAATGAATATGAAAACGTTGGCGCAATCCCGCAGTAACTTGCTATTCTGCTTTCTATTGATATGATTCTGCCTATGTCAATAACATCTGTAATTAAGAAAAATACTCCGAAAAGGAGTGCGCTTTTTTTTGCCTTTCTCTTTACTAGTTGAGCTGCCAGCACGCCTGTAAATAATTGAAAGAACAAAGATAATGAGAAACCTTGCGAAAGCAAAATTTGCTGAATTGCATTTACTTGATTGCCTAGCCTTAAGTACCATAATGCGCCCTCTAAATTAAGCGAAAAAATAAAAGTGCCAACACTTGAAATGAAGTAAAGGGGCAAAAGTTCTTCTGGTTTTGAATTTTTAAATACGACTTGACGTAGAAAAACATTCCAATGAATTACTACGAAAAATACCCCCAAAACACTTAAATATCTCAGTTGTAGGTATATAGGCATAGTAGCCCTCAATGAAGTGGCAATATTCTATATGTTTATCTGCCCAACAACTTTACATTAACCTGCGTGTGTGTCTCGACAAGCTCGACAACCATGCGTGGACTCTGCTTGGGAGCAGAAAAAACTCAAAGCCAGAACCACCATACGAAGTAGCTATGGATATTTGCTGTTTACAGAACTGATTTGAATATCGCTTTGACCCAACACCGCTAAAGTCTCCTGTCCCAAATTTCTTCAACTATACCGCACTCGGGTGAAAATTGCGCTTTTTTAGAGGGTGGAATGCGCAATTTTTACCCGTGGGTATTATATACAACAAATCCCCTCAAAATCAAAGAGTTTCCCTTCCCCTAACTCGGACAAGCCGAAAGAGATTTAACCACGGAGAGCACAGAGATCACTGAGAAAACCCTTAAAAAAAGCCTCCGTGTGCTCCGTGGTAAGATTTTCTTCCTTTTTGTACAAGGATTTAACTTCTAAGTTCCTACAGCAAGTCCTTATATCAGAATGTCGCAGCGAAGCAATCTCCTGTTTTTACGGGGAGGTTGCTTTGTCGGGTTTCGACGCTCACGCGTCTCGACCCTCCTCGCAACGACATATCCTTGCTGCCTTCCAAAAAGCCCGCCTCTCCCAGAGACGGGCTTCCATTTACCAATTACCACTTACCAATTGCTACGCCGGCGCCTTGTCGAGTTCCTTTTGTGCGTGTTCGTAGCCGCGGCGCAGGGCTTCGAAGTTCTTGGGCAGCAGGTGCTTGTGGCGCGCAGGCAGGTGGCCTTCGAGCGCCTTTTCCACGTCCTTGATGGCCAGGTCGGGCAGGGAGGAGAGCAGCGCGCCCACCGCCACCATGTTGGTCAGTTTCTTGTCGCCGATCTGCTCGGCGATCTCGTTGCAGGGCACGAAGATGCAGTGGATGTCCGTGCGTTTCGCGCCGCGGTCGACCATCGACTGGTTGACGATCAGCGTGCCGCCGGTCTCGAGCGTCTCCTCGTACTTGTCGAAGGACGGCAGGTTGAGCGCCACCGCCAGCGGGGGATTCTGGACCAGCGGCGAGCCGATCTCCTCGTCCGCGATGACGACGGTGCAGTTGGCCGTGCCGCCGCGCATCTCGGGCCCGTAGGAGGGGATCCACGTCACGACCCTGCCCGTGTCCATGGCGGCATAGGCCAGCACCTGGCCTGCAAAGAGCACGCCCTGTCCGCCGAAACCTGCGATGATGATTTCCTTTTGCATGGTTATCTCCATGTCATTGCGAGGAGGGTGCTCTCCCCGACGAAGCAATCTCACACAAAGGTGGAGATTGCTTCGGGCAAAGGGCAGGAGCGCTCTCGCAATGACGTTGCTAAATCTTAACCTGTTTGATCGCGTCGCTGATCTTGTAGTCGCCGAGCGGGAAGGCGGGCACCATGTGCTCTTCCACGAATTTGAGCGACTGGACGGGCGTCATGCCCCAGTTGGTGGGGCAGGTGGAGAGCAATTCCACCATCGAGAAGCCCAGTCCGCGCACCTGCGTCTCGAAGGCCATGCGAATGGACTTCTTGGCCAGGCGGATGTTCTTCGGGTCGTGCAGCGAGCGGCGCACGCAGTAGCCCACGCCGTCCAGGGTGGCCAGCATCTCGGCCATGCGGATCGGGTAGCCCTGGCTTTCCACGTCGCGGCCATTGGGCGAGGAGGTGGTCTTCATGCCTGGCAGGGTGGTGGGGGCCATCTGTCCGCCGGTCATGCCGAAGTTGGCATTGTTGATGAAGATGACGGTGATGTTCTCGCCGCGCGCGGCCGCGTGGACGATCTCGCCCATGCCGATGGAGGCCAGGTCGCCGTCGCCCTGGTAGGTGAAGACCACGCGGTCGGGCAGCACGCGCTTGACGCCGGTCGCCATGGCGGGCGCGCGTCCGTGCGGAGCCTCGACGAAGTCGGTGTCGAAGTAGTTGTAGGCGAAGACCGCGCAGCCCACGGGGGCCACGCCGATGGTGCGGTTGGTTACGCCCATCTCCTCCAGCACTTCGGCCACCAGGCGGTGCGCCACTCCGTGCGTGCAGCCCGGGCAGTAGTGGGTGGGGGTATCGGTAAAGGATTCGGGTCGGTCGTAAACCAGATTTTCAGGTGTTGTCATCTCAAACCTCTATTTGACGTCGGCCATGCGCGCCAGCCAGCCATCGACGGGGTCGACGGTCATCGACAGGGGCGTGCTATTCACGCGCTGGATCTCGCGCAGGATCTCGTCGGGGAACGGGACCATGCCACCGGGGCGGCCGTGGAATTCCACGGGGACGCGCCCGCGCACAGCCAGGCGGACGTCGCTCAGCATTTGTCCCATGTTCATCTCCGCCACGAGGAAGGCCTTCGCCCGCCCTGCGAGCTGGTCGATGATCTGATAGGGGAACGGGCTGACGGTGATCGGGCGCAGCAGCCCGACCTTGATGCCCTGCGCGCGCGCCGCGCGGACGGCGGAGAGCGCCACGCGTCCCGCCGTGCCGAAGCCGACCACCACGATCTCGGCGTCGTCGAGGAAATATTCCTTGTAGCGCACTTCGTTGGCCTGCACCACCTGCCAGCGCGCCCCCAGGCGCAGGTTGGCTACTTCCTCGGCGGGCGGGTCGATATAAATGGAGGAGAGGATGCGGCGTTCGCGGTCGATGGCGCCGTTCGTGGCCCACTCGAACTTGCGGTCCACGATGGGTTTCATCTCGGGCATCTCGGCGGGTTCCATCATCTGGCCGACCGAGCCGTCCAGGATGACCATGGCGATCATGCGGTACTTTTCGGCCAGGTCGAAGGACAGGCCCATCAGGTCGATGGCTTCCTGCACCGAGGCGGGCGCCAGCACGATGCGCGGATAGTCGCCGTGTCCGCCGCCGTGTACGGCCTGGTTGTAGTCGGCCTGCGATGGGGCGATGTTGCCCAGCCCGGGTCCGCCGCGCATCACGTTGACCAGCACCGCGGGCACTTCGGTGCCGGCGATGTAGGAGAGTCCCTCCATCATCAGGCTCACGCCCGGGCTGGAGGAGGAGGACATCACGCGCGCGCCCGTGCAGGCCGCGCCGTAGACCATGTTGATCGCGCCCAACTCGCTTTCGGCCTGCACAAAGGCGCGGCCGAGTTCGGGCATGCGGCGGGAGAGATATTCGAGGATCTCGGTCTGCGGGGTGATGGGATAGCCAAAATAAGCCTGCAACCCCGCGCGGACGGCGGCCTCGGCGATGGCTTCGTTGCCTTTCCAAAGTTCACGAGTCATGGATTCTCCGAATTATCCTGTTACCGCTGCGGCTTTCGTCACTTCCCGATAGACGGTGATGGCGGCATCGGGACAAACCAGGGCGCAAATAGCACACCCCGTGCAGCCGTCTTTGAACGTGTGCGCGGGGTGGTAGCCCTTCGGGGTAAGATGGGACATGTCCAGTTCCATCACCCCCTGTGGACATGCGCTGATGCAAATTTCGCATCCCTTGCAGTATAGATCGCTGACTTCGATCCAACCTTTCGCGGGCATTCAATTCTCCTTATATGAGAAGTTGGACAAGATTAGGCGGGTTTAGCCGCCATCCTGATTATGTCTCTTTGTGAAAGTCCCTGCCAGTGTAAAGCGTCACGGACCCGAACGCCGAAGGTCATTGCTTTATGTTACGTAGATAATCTTGACGGCAGCCAGGGATATTTTGTTCTGACCATGTCGTTGATATGCGCAGCGGCCGCCAGGATGAATGAGAATCCGCCCCATTTCATTTTTGCGTCCCCAGCCTGAGCAGGATGATCCTGCCGGGCATGGAGTAAGCGCTTTGTTCGCCCTGGTTGACGATGACGTAAACGAGCAGTTGGGTTCCGTCGGGCGACCAGGCGCTGTCGGCAGGGACGACCCCGTATGCATCACGCATGTGGAGCGGGCTGGCAGGGTCGTTGAAGTAGGTCAGTTGGGCCTGCCCTCTTCCATCAGCCGACATCAGCCATAATTCGGTTTTGAGCAGGCTGGAGGTCGAGCCGGCGTTGCGGCTGCTGATCCACACGATGCAGCTGCCGTTGGGGGAGTACTGGGCATGTTCGTCCCATTCGAGGCGTGTGTCGGTCAGTTGGGTGGAGCGGCCGCTGGCAAGGTCGAGGGAGTAGATGTCGTATCCGTGTTCACCCTGCCCGTCGCCGTTGGTGGCGTACAGCAGCGAGGCGTCATTGGGAGAGAAGGAATGTACTTCGGTCATGCCCTCGCCTGACCAGGGATGAAGGGTGCGCAGGTTGGCGAGGCTGGGAAGTCCATTCTCGAGCACGAAGTCGGCCACTTTGATGACCCATGCGCCGCCCAGGTTTTTGGGCGTATTGCTCACGCGCTGTGTCCAGGCCAGCAAACGGCCATCGTGCGAAAAGTGGGGATGCAGGATGCCGCCCGCGAACTGGCTTTCTTGCCAGGTATCGGTGAGTTTGACGAAGCGCGTTCCATCGGTGCTCACGGCCCATAGCTCGTTGCCGATGCCCACGCCGACATTCAGGATGCGCTGTTTGTAATCGAGGTCGTCGGACGGGAAACGCTCGTAAAAGGATTGCTCCACGCCCTGGACGACAAGCCATTCCTGCGCAGCGTGCCAGGTCGGATTCCCCAGGTGCAGGGGGGTGGGAGCGGCGGGGTTGCCGCAGGTCAGGCAGGTCGGTCCGCTCCCGTCCGAATGCATGAGCCAGGTTTGGGTCCAGTTTTCGGCATCCGGGGCGTCGTAGGCAACCCATTGCCCATCGGGGGACCAATCCACATTGCCGCCCAATTCCACCAGGGTGGTAACCGACTCGATGCTGAGGCCCAAACATGAATCGAGAGACGAAGCCTCTTCTGTAGTGCTGTGGGCTGGGATGGCGGACCGACAGGCAAGGGCAGCGAGGGCAAGAAGCAAAATCAGGGGAACGAGTTTTTTCACTGGACGAAGCATCTTTTCAGGAAATCCATCAGCGGCGTGGTCATGACCGTGTCGCCTGGCGCGCCGATCTGGCTGTTGACTTCGTTGTGCGTCAGCGAGGCCGCGTCCACCAGCGTGGCTGGGATGCCCGCCGCCTGTAAGGCCGCGATGAACTCGGTTTCGATTTGTTGTCGGCGCTCGTTGCCGCGCGTCACCCCCAGCATGGGCGGGATGCCGATGTTCGGCCGGATGAGCAGGGCCGCGGAGGTTTCGGCGATGTAGTTGGGATTGTTGCCGAGGGCGTTCACCCATTGCTCCTGTTCGCTGTCGCCCGCCTTTGCCTTGTCGAAGCCTGCCGTGTCGAGCGGGGCGGCGCAGGTCAGCGCGGAAAGTTCCAAGCCGTATTCTTTCAAGTAGATGGGATTGACCGCCACATTCGAGACGATGTCTGCGCCTGCGGAGTGACCGAGCAGGGCGATGCGGTTCGGGTCGCCGCCATACGCCGCGATGTTTTCATGCACCCAGGCAACTGCCGCTGCTACATCCAGAAAATGGTCGGGGTACTGCGCCGCGCCTTTTTCGGGGTCGCTCAAACGGTAGTTGACGCTGACCAAAATCCAGCCCTGTGTGTTGAACAAAGTGATTTTGTCGGGCATCTGGTAGGCTTTGTCGCCGATGGCGTATCCGCCGCCGTGAACCCACATCACCACGGGCGCATTTTGCGCGTCCGCTGGGGCGTGGATGTCGAGGCTGAGCAGGTCGGGGTCGATGCCTGGAATGGTTTTGTAGGCGATGGTAGTGGGCAAGGGCGAAACTGTCGGCGTGGAAGATGCCGGTGTGGGTGAGACAGGCGCGGGTGTGGAGTCCGAGGCGCTGAAGCGGCAGGCAAGGGAGGCGAGCAGGAGCATCAAAAGGAAAAGGTGTTTTTTCATGGCAGGAAGAAATCCACAATGATTTGGGTGGCGTCCAGGTTGCCGGTGGCCTGCCCGCCCGCTTCCAGTTGACTTTCACGCGGGGGCCAGGTGTGACCGCCATTTTGAACGATGTAGGCTTTGACCTGTGCGCCGCCCGCGCAGTTGGCGTAGGTCTGTTCTTCGATGGAGGTGTCGTCGTCAATTTGCGCGGGCAGTATGACCGATTGAGGCGCGAGGTCACAACCATTCGCAGCAGAAAACTTCGTCAACGATTCAGATTGGGATTTCACCCAGCCGCCTTCGCACAGCCGGCTGGGCGTGTCGGCGCAGACCTCGCCGCCATTGTGGGGAACAAACGGATCAGCGTCGCCGTTGATGGCGAGGAAGTCGAGCGGGGCTTGCGGATTGCACGAGTCGAAGATCGGCTCGGGGATGTTCCCGATGACCGGGGCGATGCCCGCGAAGACTCTGTCCGTTTCACAGCCCAGGCGATAGGTCATCATCCCGCCGTTGGACGCGCCTGTGACGAAGACGCGGCTCTTATCGAGCGGAACCTGTGCGGCGATCTCATTCACCAGGCTGGTGATGAACTTCACATCGTCGATGCCCGCCAGGGAGGATGCCAGCGTGCCGCGTCCATCATTCCAGCGGGCGGTCTCGTTTTCCCCCGGCTTCTGGTAGGCGTCCGGGTAGGCCACCAGGAAGCCGCGTTCGTCGGCGTACGGATCGAAGCCCAGGCCGAGCTGCATCTTGCGCCCCGTGCCATAGGTTCCGTGCAGGACAATGATCAGCGGCAGGGGCTGGTCGGCAGCGGGCGGAACGTGCAGGATGTACGTCCGCTCCAGCCCATCCACGCTCATGGACAGGTCGTGGTTGCCCGATGGAAGGGAAGCGCTGGGATTTTCGGTGGAAGCGGAGCGAATGGGGCGCGAACAGGCGCACAAGGTCAGCGCGAAAAGCAGGACGATTCTCGAAAGGATGGTTTTCATGGGTGGACTCCTGATGATCCCCATTTTCGCAGGCTGGCTTTATGTCCGTATTGCGGGCCTGTAAAATTCGTGTAACAGTTTGCAGTCTGTCTAGGCGCGGGCCGCAGGGAGGGATCCCTCCCGGTACTCCCTGGGCGTGACTCCCGACCACTTCTTGAAGGCCTTGCGGAAGACGCTCGGCTCAGAGAAGCCCAGCAGGTAGGTGATCTGCTCCACCGAATAATTCTCGCGCAGGTATTTCTGGGCCAGCCGCTGGCGGATATCGCGCAGCAGATCGCTGAAGACCACACCCTCGTCCTCCAGCCGTTTTTGCAGGGTGCGCACGCTGACCGCCATCTCTTTGGCGACCTTCTCGATGGACAGCGACTCATCGTCCAGCCGCGAGAGGATGATGCGCGTCACGGCGCGGGTGTGTTCATCCCTGCGCTGCATCTCATCCAAAAGATTTTGCGCGTATTGCTCGAAGTGTTCGAGCAGGTCGGCGTTGGCCATGCGGATGGGCAGATTGCCAACGCTCCAATCCAGGGTCATCGAATTTTCCTTTTGCCCAAATTTCACGGGGCAGCAGAAAACACGCTCATATTCCGCGGTTGATTCGGGCTGGGGATAGATGAATGTGACTTCGAGCGGGTTGATATGCACCCCTGCCAGCATTCTCATCATGCGCACGCTGCTCGATAGTGTGGACTCATAGCAATGCCGCGACATCTTTGGCGTGTGGGGCGGGGTGAAAACGATAAAGCGCACCTTTTTGAAACCCAGCTCGGCCCTGCCCTCGATCATGTTGCCGATGATGCGCGAGTATTTGCCTGATTTCTCGAAGGCCTCGCCCAGGGTCCTGCAATTCATCATCACGTAGCCCAGGATCGACCAACTGCCCGCCTCGGCGAATTCGCCCATGTGCAGGCCGAAATACGGATCGTTGACGTAATCGGCCGCTTTATCCTGGATCAGCAGGTACGTGTCCACGGGGATGCGCGCATCGGGTGACTTGACCAGTTCAGGGTCGACCCCCAGGGACCGCAGGAAACTGTCCACGTCCACTTTCAAGGAAGCCAGGTAGACGAACATCTGCGACAGGACGGTGACAGAAACGCTGATGGGCTCCGGGGAAATTGCCATGCGGCAATCATAACTTAATTTGCACGAAAAGGCACACTCTGTGCAGAAAAAGTCATAGCCGTTTTCTCCCATTTGACCTATCATTAGAATTACGAAAGGTATGCGCGATGGACACTGTCTCGAAATTTCTCACTCCTGGAATCGTCTTTCTCCTGACGTTGGGTTTCGGTCTCTGGCTGAGCCTGGCGGGCAGGCCCTACAACGGCCTGCTGTTCAATGTTCACAAACTGGCCGCGCTGGGCGCGGTGATCTTGGCGGGGATACAGGTCTATGCGTTGATGAAGGGCCTGTCGCCCCAGGGATGGCTGACCGCCCTGACCGTCATCGCGGTGCTGTGTGTGCTGGCCTTGTTTGCAAGCGGCGCGTTTATGAGCATCGGAAATTTGAATTATCAGGCGATGTTGACCATTCACAGAATCGCCCTGCCGCTAGAATTTATTGCGATGGCTGGAATCATTGCCCTGCTCGCCGGGAAAACGTTATAAAAGAAGGAAATGAAATCATGGAAACCCCAACCTTTGACCCGCGCTGGAAGGATCTCTACAAGGTTGCCGCCGCCGCAGCCATCGTTTCAGAGGCCACCATTCTGCTCGGACTCGTCACCTATTTCATCTGGCCGTATGCGCCTGGAAACCAAAGCACGGAAAGCATTTTTCTGCTCCTGCAAAAGAACCCCCTGGGCGGGTTGATCTCCCTCGATCTCTTTCTCCTGCTGAGCAACCTGTTCGGTGTCATGCTCTTTCTGGGCCTGTATGTTTCGCTCAAGTCCGTCAACGAATCGTATGCGCTGATCGCCCTGGTGGTGGGGTTGATCGCCATCATTCTGCTTGTCCCTGCCAGGCCGCTCGTCGAGTTGTTGTCCCTCAGCAAACTATATGCAGGCGCGGCGACCGAGGCAGCCAGGAGTCAGTACCTTGCGGCGGGCGGGGCCCTGCTGGCGCTTTTCGACGGCATCGGCTGGTTCATGAACACGCTGCTTGGCGCGCTGTCCCTGCTGATCAGTTCCGTCCTGATGCTGCGCAGTAAAATCTTCACCAAATCCACGGCTTACGTGGGCATCGTCACCAACCTGGCGGTCTGCGGCTTTTTCATCCCAGGCCTTGGCACGCTTCTGCTGTTTCTGTCCCTGCCTGGTTATATGCTCTGGTATTTCCTGCTTGCCAGAAGATTTCTCCAAATGAGCCGAAGCGCTTAGAATGGGAGCATGAACATGTCGAACAAAATTCTCGTTACCTATGCCACCTGCACGGGCTCCACAGTTGGTGTGGCCGAAGCGATCGGCAAATCCCTGGCCGAAGGCGGCGCGCAAGTGGACGTGCGGCCCATGCGGGAGGTCACCGATCTTTCATCTTATGCGGCCGTGGTGGCGGGCAGTGCCATCCAGGACAAACGCTGGCTGCCCGAGGCCGTGCAATTCGTCCAGGCTCATCGCGCGGAACTGGCGCGCAAGCCCTTCGCCGCCTTCCTGGTCTGCATGACCCTGGCCATGCGCAACGGCGAGACGTATCGTCCCTTCGTGGCCGAATTCCTGGCTCCCGTGCGGGCGCTGGTGCGGCCCGTCAGCGAAGGATTGTTCGCGGGCGTGCTGGACATCTCCAAAGTGCCGACCTTCAAGGATCGCCTGATGTTCCGCCTGAGCGAGTGGTTTGGCGTCTGGACTGAGGGCGACCATCGCGACTGGAACGCCATCCGCGCCTGGGCCGAGGGCCTGCGTCCGCTGCTGGCGCGGTAGGAGCCGACGATGAAACCTGCCCCGCGTCTATTCACGCTCTCATGGCTGATCGCCGCCCTGTTGGCAATTCTCTCGCTGGCGGGACTCCTGTTCCCGTCTGCGATCTACCCCAGCGCGGACTTGCGCCGCGCCTTCCTTGCCAATGATGTGGTCAACCTGCTGATCGGCCTGCCTGTGCTGGCTGCGTCCCTGCTTTCGGCAAAGCGCGGTGGCTGGTTCGGACAACTCTTCTGGTCGGGGGCATTGCTCTATGTGATCTATAACGCCGTCGCTTATGCGGTGGCGCTTTTTCCATCGTGGATATTTATGCCCCATGCCGCTCTGTTCATCTTGAGCCTGGCGGCTCTGGCCGGCGTATTCACCAGCCTGGATTTGCCCGCCCTCCAACGCGGACTTGCGGGGCGCGTCCCCGAACGGCTATCGGCGGGCGTGTTGGTCGGCCTGGGGAGCTTGTTTTTCTTGCGCAGCGTCGGTCAGGTGGCAGGCGGCGCCGCGCCGCTTTCCCCCGAGTTTGCCGTGGCGGTCGCCGACCTGCTGGTCACGCCCGCTTGGATCATCGGCGGAATTCTGTTGTGGCGGCGTCGTGCGGCGGGATATGCCCTCGGGGCGGGCCTGCTCTTTCAGGCCAGCCTGCTGTTCGTCGGGCTGCTGGTCTTCTTCCTCCTGCAGCCGCTCCTGCTGGCGGAGCCATTCCCTGCGCTGGATTTTTTAGTGATCTTCGTAATGGGCCTGGTGTGTTTTATTCCCTTCGGCCTGTTCGTGCGCGGCATGCTGCGTAGTGGATAGAAAAAGCTGGCATTGCGCGCTGCAATGCCAGCCTGCCTTTTCAGGGACGGGGGATTATTCGTACCCCTCGCGCTTTGCGATCTCCAGGATGACCTGGCGTTGGTCGGCGGTCAACTGTGCGTATTCCGAATTTTCGCGGGCCGTATTGCGATTCTCCACCAGCAGCACGCTGGCGTCCTGCGAGAGCAGGACGCCGTGCCAGGCGTTGCGCTTGACGTTGTAGAGCTTGCCTGGCTCCATCGCCTGCGGCTGGACTCCGTCCAGCGTGGCGCCATTGCCGCCGAGCAACAGCGTGCCGCGTCCCTGCAACAGCACGAAGACCTCGTCCGTTTCGCAGTGACGTTCCATCGAGTCGATGCGCTCGGGCTGGAGTTCATCCAGGTAGCGCAGGATGGCGACGCGCCAGTCGTTGAAGTCGATCAGGGGCTGGTAACCAGGCCCTTCGTACGAGCGGATTTCGAGCAATGATTCTTCCATGCTAATTTCCCAACCAGGCTTCGATCTGGTGTTCTCCCGCAGAGAGGTCGGCGGGGATCAGATTTCCTTGAACGGCGACCCCGTCCACGGTCAGTCTGGCGATGCCCTTGCAGACATGCTCGGGGTTATGGACGACGATGTGCAGCGTCTGCCCTCGGAACTGGCGTGTCGCCGAGAAGCCATCCCACGCGGACGGGATGCACGGGTCGAGGCGCAGGCCGTCGGCTTCGGGGCGGATGCCCAGAATGTATTGCGTCGCGCTGAAGTAGCTCCACGCGGCGGCGCCCGTCAGCCAGGCGGTGCGGGTGTTGCCCGCGCGCGGCGAGTAGGTGGAGTAGGTGGTCTGTGCCTGCACATACGGCTCGCACTGGCGGACTTCGGCCTTGGTGTTGTAGGCGGCAGGCATGGACGCGCGCAGATACTCGTAGGCGCGCTCGCCGTGCCCGAGTAGACACTCGGCCATGATGCCCCAGCCCTGGGTGTGATTAAAGATGCCCGCGTTCTCCTTGATGCCAGGGTTGAAGACCACGGCGCGCATCACGTCGATAGGCGTCTTGACGAAAGGCGGGGCGGAGAGCATCAACCCGTAGGGCGTGGCCAACTGCTTGTGGACCGTCTCCATGCTGCGGGCGGCCTGCTCGGGCGTGGCCGCATCGCTGAGCACCGACCAGACCTGTGTGTTGAGGTAGACCTGGCCTTCGGTGTATTCCTTTGTGCCGTAGACCGTGCCGTCCTCGCCGATGGCCCAGATGAACCAGTCACCGTCCCAGGCGCAGGCCTGGATGGCGGCATCCAGCTTTTCGCGCTGGGATAAGGCCCAGTCCGCTTCGGCGGGTTGGCCGAGGCGTTGGGCAATCTCCGCGTAGACCGTCAGCCCGAGGCGCACCTGGAAGGCGACGAACAGGCTCTCGCCGTAGTAGCCCAGGCGCAGACAGTCGTTCCAGTCCGCGGAGAGGCCGCAGGGCAGGCCGTGTTTGCCCGTCCGTTCGAGGTTGAATTCCAGCGCGCGGCGCAGGTGACCGAAGACGGTCGCTTCGCCGTGATCCGCGTAGGGCAGGATTTTGTTGTAGAAGTCGAAGTCGCCTGTCTCGCCCACGTAGGCGGGTACGGCGTTGAAGAACCACAGGCAGTCGTCCGAGCGATATTCCTCGTTGGCGGGCGGAGTCTCGCTGCCAGGTTTGTGCCCGAACGCCTGGACAATGGGCATCGCGCCGCCGTTGGAGACTTGTCCTGTCAGCATCAATTCGAGGCGCTGGCGGGCCTCCTCAGGGATGGCGGCCAGCACGCCCAGGATGTCCTGCACCGAGTCGCGGAAGCCGAGTCCGTCGCGCTCGCCGTTGTAGACCAGGCTGGCGGCGCGTGACCAGGCGAAGGTGATCAGGCAGTTGTATAGGCCCCACACGTTGAGCGTATGATTGAGTTCCTTGTCGGGTGTGTCCACGGTGAGGCTGCCGAGTTTGGCGTGCCAATGTTCTTTCAGCTTTTGCAATTCAGCTTCGGCGCGAGTGAGCGAGCCGAACTCAGCAAAGGTGCGTTTGCCAACTGTGCGCGCATCCCCGATGCCCAGCAGGATCAGTACCTCACGGCTTTCGCCAGGCTGGAGCGTGAGGTTGGTTTGCAGGCTGCCGCAGGCGTTGTCGCCGTAGACGCGGCTGTCGGTGCAATGTCCTTGCTCGACCACGAGCGGGTTGTGATATCCGTGATAGGGGCCGAGGAAAGACTCGCGGCTGGAGTCGAAGCCGTCGATGGCGGAACCAGCCATCCCCATCCACGAATGCATGGCCAGGTCATGCTTGAAGAAGGCCTCAGAGTCAGGCGTCAGGTTGTCCTGAATGGCGATGCGCAGCAGCTTGTCGTCGGTCAGCTCGCCGCGCGCGATGAACAGCGAGTATTGCAGGTTGACCTGATCCTGCTGGGTGTTCCATTGGTTGGTGAACTCGCAGAACGAGAAGGCCGAAATCTCGCGCGGACGGTCGCTCTCGTTGGTGACCTTTAGCCGCCAGTATTCGAAATTCTGGCCGAGCGGCACGAAGTAGGTGGCTTCACTGGCGATACCCGCGTACTGCGACGTGATGACCGTATAAGCCGTCCCGTGCCGACAGGTGGTCTGAAACTGGTCGAGCGGCTTACCTACGGGCTGCCACGAAGCCGACCAGTAGTCATCGCTGGCATTGTCGCGCAGGTAGAAGTAACGGCCAGGCTGGTCGAGCGGCACGTTGTTGAAGCGCAGGCGTAGGAAGCGTCCACGCGCGCCCGATTGATAGAAGCCGTAGCCGCCCGCGTTATTGGTGATGATCGCGCCGTATTCGGTCGAGCCGAGGTAATTGCTCCACGACTGCGGGGTGTCGGGGCGGGTGATGACGTACTCTTTCGCTTGATCGTCGAAATATCCGTATTGCATCACGACACCTTGACCGTAACGTGGACTTCCTGCGTCCCTTCAGCGGGCAGCGGGATGACGTTCCCCGCCACGGGCTGGCCTTCGACCTCAAGTTGGATTCCGTTGCCCGAGCCTGTGCGCTCGACTTTGAGGAAGTAGCGCACCCCGCGATAGACGCGCTCCGCGCTGAAGCCGCTCCACGCGGACGGGATGACGGGCGCGACTTGCAAGCCGTCATACGTCGGGCGAATGCCGAGGATCCACTGCGAGATGGCCACGTAGTTCCAGGCGGCGGTGCCCGAAAGCCACGAGTTCTTGGCCTCGCCGTGCGTGGGCGCGTCCTTGCCCGCGATCATCTGGGCGTAGACGTACGGCTCGCAGCGATGCAGCTCGGAGATGTCCTCGCGCGCCGACGGATTGATGCGCGAGTAATAATCGTAGGCCTTGTCGCCGCGTCCGAGCTTGGCCTCGGCGATCATGATCCACGGGTTGGTGTGACAGAAGATGCCCGCATTTTCCTTGTAGCCCTGCGGGTAGGATGAAATTTCGCCGAGATGCAAATAATATTTGGTGAAGGCAGGCTGTTGCAAGACGATGCCGTGCCGCGTGGCCAGATGCACGTCCACCGAGTTGAGCGCCTTCTCCGCGCGGCCATCCTCCAGGCCCAGTTCCGCCATGACGCAGATGCCCTGCGGCTCGATGAAGATGCGCCCCTCGTCATTCTCCTTCGACCCCAGCACGTGACCGAAATCATCGTAGGCGCGGCGGAACCATTCGCCGTCCCAGCCGTGGGCCCAGACGGTTTGTTCCATTTTTGCGAGAGCATCGAGGTAGAACGTCGAAGGTCGAAGGTCGAAGGTCGAGCCGACTTTTGACCTTTGACGTTCGACCCGTTCTGCCAATACGCTCATTTCGCGTGCCGCCATCACGAACAATCCTGCAATGAACACGCTCTCGGCCACCGTGCCGTCCTTGCTGGTGGTCGTCTGGAAGGATTGACCTGGGGTATCGGAGAAGCAGTTCAAGTTCAGACAGTCATTCCAGTCGGCGCGGCCGATCAGCGGCAGGCCATGTGGGCCGAGGCGCTCGAGCGTGTATTGGATGCAGCGCTGCAAATGCTCATACAGCGACATCTCACTGCCAGGCTGGTTGTCGTAGGGGACAGCTTCTTCGAGGATGCCCCAGTCGCCTGTTTCCTTGACGTAGGCCGCCACCGCCAGCACCAGCCAGTGCGGGTCATCGTTGAAGCCTGATCCCACATCGTTGTTGCCGCGCTTGGTCAGCGGTTGATATTGATGGTAGGCGCCGCCCGACGGGAGTTGCGTGGCGGCCAGGTCGAGGATACGCTCGCGGGCGCGCTCAGGAATGAGATGCACGAAGCCGAGCAGATCCTGGTTCGAGTCGCGGAAGCCCATGCCGCGTCCGATGCCGCTCTCGAAGTACGATGCCGAGCGGCTCATGTTGAAGGTGATCATGGTCTGGTATGCGTTCCAGATGTTGACCATGCGGTTGGTGTGTACGTCGGGTGTCTTGACGGTCAGCTTGCCCAGCAGGGTATCCCAATGTTTGCGCAGTTCGCCAAAGGCGCGGTCGACCTCGTCCGCGTCGAGATAGCGCTGGAGGATGGGCAGGACGCTTTGGCGGTTGACGTTCTGCGAATCAGGCGGGTCAAATTTGGCATCCTTCGGGTTCTCGTGATAACCCAGCACGAAGAGGATGCGCTTCTGCTCACCGGACTTCAACTGGACTTTGACGTGATGCGACCCGATCGGCTGCCAGCCATGCGCTTCTGAATTGGACGACTGGCCTGATTCCACGGCCTGGGGCGAATCCCAGCCCCGATAGGCCCCGAGGAATGCTTCGCGGCTGGTCTCGTAGCCTGCCAGCGGCTCGGAGCAGGCGAAGAAGGCGAAGTGGTCGCGGCGTTCGCGATACTCCGTCTTGTGGATGATGGCCGCGCCTCCTGCGGCGGCCCCTCTCCCAGCCGAGGAGAGGGGCTCACGCAAAGGAGAAGAGGAAGCGAGGTCAGACCAAACCTCGACTTGCCCAATGGAATAGTTGCGCTGGAAATTGGTGGAATCATCCAGCGCGTCCCACAGACTGAATTCGACCGCCGAGAAGACCGATAAATCCGCGGTCTGGGCGCGGCGGTTGGTGAGAGTCAGATCCCAGATTTCGAGATCTGCGCCGAGCGGTACAAAATAACGCGTCTCGGCTTCGATGCCCTCCAGCCTGGATTTGATGATGGTATAGCCCATGCCGTGCTGGCACTTGTACGAATCAAGTTGGCGGCGGGTCGGCATCCAGGTCGGCGACCAATACAGGGGCGCGGTCTCCGCATCCCCTTTCCCTGTGGCGTTGTCGCGCAGGTAGATGTACCGTCCGCCCATATCGAGTGGGGCGTTGTTGTAGCGGTAGCGGGTGAGCCGCCTCAGGCGAGCATCCTTGTAGAAGGAGTATCCGCCCGCTGTGTTGGAGATTAAACCGAAGTAATTCTCGCTGCCCAGGTAATTGATCCAGGGCAGGGGAGTGTCGGGCTGGGTGATCACATACTCGCGGTTGATGTCGTCGAAATATCCGTAACGCATGAAAAGCTCCTGTTGATTGGCAAGTACTATTTTCGGTTCGCTCCGCAGGAATCGCGGATGACCAGTTGGGTGTCCATAATGATGTGGCGCGGCGGCTGGATGCCGTTCTCGATCTGGTCGATCAGCGCCTCGACGGCGCGGATGCCCGTCTGGCTGACGGGCTGGCGGATGGTGGTCAGCGGCGGCTCGGAGGTGGCGGCAATGGGGATGTCGTCGAAGCCGACCACGGCCAGGTCGTCGGGCACACTCAATCCCGCCTCCCGCGCGGCGCGCATGGCGCCCAGGGCCATCACGTCCGAGGCGGCGAATACGGCGTCGGGGTGGGCGGGCAGGAGGCTCTGCATCGCGTAGTATCCGCCCGCTTCGGTGAAATCGCCCTCGATGATAAGCGCCTCATCCAGCTTGTATCCGCGCTCGCCCAGGGCCTTGAGGTAGCCGCTTTTTCGATCCAGTCCCGCGGTGCTTTGCAGCAGTCCGCTGATGGTGGCGATGCGCTGGCGTCCCTGGCGGATGAGATGGGTCACGGCGTTGAAAGCCGCGTTGACGTTATCCACGTCCACGTAGCTGACGTTGTCATAGCGGAAGGGCCGCCCGATGACCACCTGCGGGATGCCCGCATCCACCAGGCGGCCGATGAGCTGCTGGTCGCCGTGGTGGCCCGACTGGACGAGCACCCCGTCCAGCAATCCCTTGCGGGTGATGCGGGCAGATATCTTGCGCTCGTCTTCCTCGTTCCCGACCAGGAAAAGCGCCAGCGTGAAGTTATGATCGTTGCAGGTCTGGGCAATGCCCTTCATCAGGTGCGGGTAGTAGGGGTCGGTGAAGATCTGGTGCGCGCTTTGGGGCAGCACCAGCCCGAGCGTCCAGGAACGCTGGGAGGCCAGGGTGCGGGCGGCCGCGTTGGGGTGGTAGCCTGTCTGCTGGATGACATCCAGCACGCGCTGGCGCACGTCCGCGCTGACGTTGGGGAAATTGTTGACGACCCGCGAGACGGTGGAACGGGATACCCCGGCCTGTCTGGCGATGTCTTCCAAGGTTAGATCTGGCACCATTTGCTCCTGAAATTGGCAGCGCTCCCACCACATTTCATGATTTTGCATGTTTACAGCGTATTTTGCGGTAAATATGCTGTTTTCTGTGCGTGTTTATGGTATGATTGTGAGAGCGCTCTCAAAATCGCATTATAGGTTTTTTCGAGCGTGGCGTCAATGGCGCTTTAGCTTTTGGAAAAAATTTCATTCCACCATCTTCTTCCTGCCGAGGTACATCATGAATTTCTCAGCACTCCCCAACATTCCCTGGGAAGACCGCCCTGCCGGCAAATCGGACGTGGTCTGGCGCTACAGCCGCAACCCGATCATCCCGCGCGATCTGATCCCCTCCTCCAACAGCATCTTCAACAGCGCCGTCGTCCCGTTCAACGGGAAGTTCGCGGGCGTCTTCCGCTGCGACAACAAAAAGCGCGAGATGAACATCCACCGCGGCTTCAGTGACGACGGCCTGGCCTGGAAGCTGGACAACGATCCCATCGCGTGGGAATACGCCGACCCCGAACTCAGCCGCTTCCAGTACCGCTACGATCCGCGCGTGGTGTGGATCGAAGACCGCTACTACGTGAGCTGGTGCAACGGCTACCACGGCCCGACCATCGGCATCGGCTACACCTTTGATTTCGAAAAGTTCACCTTCCTCGAAAATGCGCTGCTGCCGTTCAACCGCAACGGCGTGCTGTTCCCGCGCAGGATCAACGGCAAGTACGTCATGTTCAGCCGACCCAGCGACAACGGACACACGCCCTTCGGTGACATCTACATCAGCCAAAGCCCGGACATGGTGCATTGGGGCCAGCATCGCTTTGTGATGGGAACCAAGGGCGGCTGGCAGAGCACCAAGATCGGAGCAGGCCCCGTGCCCATCGAGACGCCCGAGGGCTGGCTGCTCTTCTATCACGGCGTGCTGACCTCCTGCAACGGATTCGTCTACAGCTTCGGCGCGGCCCTGCTCGATCTCGACCAGCCCTGGAAGGTGATCGCCCGCGGCGAACCCTACCTGCTCTCCCCGCAAACCCTGTACGAATGCGTGGGCGATGTCCCGAACGTGGCCTTCCCGTGTGCCACGCTCTACGACCAGCCGACGGGCCGCATTGCCATCTACTACGGCGGCGCGGACACGGTCACGGCCCTGGCCTTTGCCCAGGTGGATGAAGTCCTTGATTTTGTGAAATCTACGTCTGAGCTTTAGGCCAAAACAACAGGGAGCCTGTTTTGAATGCAGGCTCCCTGTTGTTTTCTTGTGAGTGGGGAAGGACAATTGCGCATGGCTCCCCGACCAATTTTTGGAATTCCCAGTCAAACCTGTTGACAGGTAAAAAAATTTGTGCAATAATGTCGGTAACGGTACCGATAACGATACCGATAACGTTTTCACCCACGAGATGCCATGCCAACCAGGAAGCGTTCCGTAACCATACAAGATGTAGCAAAAGCGTCAGGCGTATCTGTTTCCACTGTTTCGCGGGTACTGAACGGCAAAGTGGATGTGGCAGACGATACGCAGGACCGCGTTCTGGCTGTTATTGGCAAGCTTGGATACACCTCGAACCTGGCAGCCCGCAGTATGCGCAGCCGTAAGAAAAATCTGATCGGATTAGTGGTTCCAGATATTGGTTTTCCATATTCGATTGAGATCATGAAAGGGATCAATCAGGCAATTGCAGAATCAGCGTATGATTTATTGGTTTATACAACGGGGGATGTGCATAAAAGCGGCGCGGCCTCACACGAACAACATTATGTTTCTCTTCTAAATAATTCCCTGACAGACGGAGTGATCATCGTAGCCTCCGCCGCCGCGGACTTTATTACTGATGCGCCCATCGTTGCGGTGGATCCTCACGTGGTTAAGCCAAATTATCCCTCCGTTCAGGGTACGAACTATCAAGGTTCACTGGAAATTATGAATTATCTACTGAGCCTTGGGCACCAACGGATTGGCTTTATTTGTGGCCGCCCGGAGATTGGCAGTGCGGGACGCCGCCTATTGGGATATCGCGACGCTCTTTCGAGTGCCGGCATTGAAGTGGATGAAAATTTGATTGTTCCTGGAGATTTCACCACGCCAAGCGGCCATGAACGCGGTGTCCAATTGCTTTCCATGGAAAATCCCCCCACGGCAATTTTTGCCGCCAATGACCAGTCTGCCATCGGCGTGTATCAGGCGGCTGATGAATTGGGATTGCGCATTCCAGATGATCTATCCGTTGTTGGCTTTGACAACATTTCAGAGGCGAAGTATCTGGGTCTTACCACCATGGATCAGTGCCTGGCCGATATGGGTTATGTTGCGATCCAGATGCTCATCCAGTTGATTAAAAACGAGACGCTTGAGAAACAAATCCATAAGATATCTACAAAATTGGTTGTACGCAGTTCCTGCCGGGCTTTGACGGGATCTGTTTAGGTAACCGAAAGAAGCGCAAATGTATTTTTTTATGCCTTCCGGTATCGTTACCGGAGACTTGAATAGAGGAGGTGCGTCTCAAAAAAACAATAAAAATAGCAGGTCTTCTCTTCGCCCTGACAGACAAAAGGAAGACCTGCGCAATCGTGCGGAGACTTCTCCACACAAAAATGAGTATACCCTATTCAAAAATAATCTTGAAGGAGAAGAAACATGCGTAAGTCAGTGTTTGTTTTTTTGAGCCTGCTGGTAGTTGCCAGTGTGCTTTTAGTTGCTTGTGGCACCACCACCCCGGCCCCCGCGGCAACCGATGCTCCTGTGGCAACCAATGCTCCTGCGGCGACTGATGCCCCTGCGGCAACCGATGCCCCCGTAACTGAGCTCGAAGGCACCCTGAATGTCTGGTCATTCACCAATGAAATCAAGACCATGGCAATTGCCTTCCAGGGCAGGCACCCCAAGGTAAAAGTCGTTTACACCATGATCCCCATGACCAACGGCGAATATCAGACCAAGGTCAAGGCTGCCTCCGGCACCGCCGACTCCCCTGATGTTGTGGCTCTGGAAGCTGCTTTCGTGAAAGAGTGGGTTGAGTCCGACCTCCTGGCGAACCTGAACGATCTGGTTCCCCTTACCAAGGAACTCAAGACCTACCCGGCCGTCATCCAGGTTGGCACATACGAAGGCGTTACAAAGGGTTTTTCCTACCAGGCCACCCCGGGCGCCTTCTTCTATCGCCGCAGTATCGCGAAGGAATGCCTCGGCACCGATGATCCTGAGAAGGTCCAGGCCATGGTTGCGGACATGGACAAGTTCGTCGAAACCGCTGCCAAGATCAAGGCTTGCGGCACGGGCGATTACTACACTGTCGGCAGCGGCGCTGAGTTGTTCACCCCCTTCCTGGCCAACCGTGCCCAGCCCTGGGTGGTGGATGGCAAGCTGGTCATCGATCCCAAGATCGTGGAATACGTCCACTTTGCGAAGATGATGCGCGACAACGGTTACGAGTCGGGCGCCACCCAGTGGACTGAGGGTTGGTTTGCCGGCATGAACGACACCCTGAAGGATGCCAACGGCACCTCGAAGAAGGTCTTCAGCTACTTCCTGCCCACCTGGGGTCTGCCCTATGTTCTGAGCCCGAACTCCACGCCCAAAGATGGCGGCGGCGCCGGCACCGGTGGCGACTGGGCCATGGTCAACGGCCCGATGTCCTATCAGTGGGGCGGTACCTGGGTCGGCGTTTTGGAAGGCAGCCCGAACTCTGAACTGGCGAAGGAATTCGTCAAGTTCGTCGCCCTGGATGAAGAAAACCTGACCAACTGGGCCACTGGTGTGTATACCAATGAGTATCTGAAGGCGATTGATCCGACTACGCCCGATGACCAGGCTCAGGCCGCTGGCGACTTTGTTTCCAGCCAGTTTGTCGTCGAGAAGATCACGAGCTCCTTCGATAATTCCACGCTGTCCGAATTCCTGGGCGGTGAGAATTCCTACGGCGCGTTTGCGCAGGCTGCTCCAAGCGTTGACGGCTCCTTCCTCACCGGCTCGGATGATGCCATTCAGCGCGCGCTGAATGACCCGCTGGCGGCTTACCTCAGCGGAACCATGACCGAGGCCGAAATGTGGGCCGCATGGCTGGATGCAGTTCGGAATGAATTCCCCGATCTGATCATCCCCGAACCGCCCGTAAAGTAATTCCGTTCTGAAAAGTGTGGGTCAGTGTGTCCACGTATGCACTGACCCACCTGTTTCCCTGGTAGCTTTCAGCAAGTTGACAGAACCAGCTTAATCATCAATGGAGGCAGCATGAACCTTGCCAAAATCAGGAAAAATTTAACCGGCTATTTTTTTCTTGCGCCGTTCATTATCGGTTTTCTCGTCTTTGGCCTATACCCGGTTATTAATACCCTGGCACTTAGTTTCACGGATACCACTCTGATGTCAGGGCACAGCCATTTTATTTGGTTGGATAATTTCAAGCGTTTATTTGCGGACGATGTATTTTTGAGGGCAGTGGGGAACACCTGGTTAATTTGGATCCTGAATTTTATTCCGCAAATCGGCATTGCACTGCTATTGTCTGTTTTATTTACCAGCATCCGACTTAAGATCAAGGCAGTCGGCCTCTGGCGCGCGATATTCTTTTTGCCGAATCTGTTGATGCCGGCAGCAGTGGCGGCTTTGTTTAACGCATTATTCGCCTATTACGGGCCTGCGAATCAATTCATGGTCAGGGCCGGGTACCTGCCTGAGGCCATGCGCTTTCTGGAGAGCATCTGGGTGACGCGCGGGCTGGTGATTTTCATCCAGTGGTGGACCTGGTTTGGCCAGACCCTGATCATCGTTATGGCAGGTATGACATCCATTCCTGTTCATTTATATGAAGCTGCCATGGTGGATGGCGCCAGCGCCTGGCAAATGTTCAGGCAGATCACTTTGCCGCTGTTGAAGCCCATTTTGATCTTTGTCTTCGTTACTTCACTGGTGGGCGGCATGCAGATGTTCGACATCCCATTCCTGTTGACGGACGGGAGAGGGTCCCCGCTTAGCTCGATCCAGACCAACAATATCCTGATGTACATGAAGTTTGCCAGCAGCAAGGGACATATTGGGGCGGCCTCCTCGGTTGGCGTATTGATATTTATCATGACCAGTATTTGCGCCCTGGGAATATTCTATTTCCTGCGGGATAGAGACCTGGATGCACCAAAGACGACAGGCAAGCAGCTTTTAAAGAAGAACCCTGAGAGGTCGCAATCATGATCAGTAAATATAAATTCGGCACATTCATGTTGCGTTTTTTGGTTTATATCCTGCTGTTTTTGTTATTGCTCATTACCATTATTCCGATCTGGATCCTGATCGTGAATGGAACCCGCTCCACTACCGAGATTCAGCAGGGCATCAGCATGATACCCAGCACGCACCTATTCGATAATTACAATTTGTTGCTCAGCAAGGGATTAAACCTGCCAAGAGGTTTCCTGAACAGCCTGTTCCTTGCCGCCGCCTCGACGATTGTCACGGTGTACTTCTCATTGATGGCAGCCTATGGACTGGTGGTTTATAAATTTGCCGGGCAAAAACTCATCTCCAATCTAATCATCGTCCTGGTGATGATCCCCATGCAGCTTTCCATTATTGGGTTCTACAGGTTCATGTCCAATTTGGGGCTTACAGATAATTATGCAGCCTTGATCCTGCCGCTTATCGCAAACGCCGGCGCGGTCTTCTTTGGCAAGCAATATCTGGAATCAATGTTGATCCAGGATTTGATCGACGCCGGTAGGATCGATGGCGCCAGCGAATTGGGCATATTTCACCGCATCATCATGCCCCTGGCGGTGCCGGGTGCGGTCACCATGGGTATTTTTGCCTTTGTGGCCTCCTGGAACAACTTCTTCAATGCGTTTATTTTGATCTCGTCCATAGAAAAATACACGCTGCCGATGCTGGTGCAAACCCTGCGCGGAGACGTGTATCGAACCGAATACGGCGCGATTTATTTGGGCCTGGCGTTGACCATTGTGCCGATCATCCTCATTTATGGCATTTTCTCCAGGTATATCGTAAGCGGTATTGCCATGGGGGCCGTGAAAGAGTAATAATAAACCGATAACCCCATTGTTCCATATCGGTTGTCTGCGCTGCCGCAGAGGCTTGTTTTGTGTTGCCTGTTCATCCATGACTTTACCGGGTCGGATGACGGGAGGTGTAAGGTAACTTTCGAAGATCTAGAGGACTACATGCCATATCAACAACGTCTTGAAGAACTCCTCACCCAAATGACCCTGGACGAAAAACTCGCCCAGCTTGGTTCCTATTGGATGTACGAATTGCAAACGGAGGGTCAATTAGACTCTGCCAGGGTCAGGGCCAGGCTCGGCCACGGAATTGGACAGGTCACCCGCGTCGCGGGCGCATCCACACTGGATCCTGTTTCAGCGGCGAGGGCTGGGAATCAAATCCAAAAGTTTCTGGTTGGGGAGACCCGCCTGGGTATCCCAGCCATCTTGCACGAGGAAAGCTGTTCTGGCGCCATGATCCTGGGCGGCAGCATGTTTCCACAGATGATCGGACTGGCCAGCACCTTCCAGCCCGAACTGGCCGAAGCCATGACCAAAGCCATCCGCAGGCAGCTACTTGCCATCGGCGCTCGTCAGGCGCTTGCGCCCGTGCTGGACGTATCGCGCGACCCGCGCTGGGGACGCACGGAGGAAACCTTTGGCGAGGATCCCACGCTGGTCAGTCATTTCGGCATGGCTTATGTGCGCGGCCTGCAGGGGACGCATCTGGCCGAGGGCGTGATGGCCACGGGCAAACACTTCATCGGTCACAGCCTATCGCAAGGCGGACAGAACTGCGCGCCTGTTCACATCGGAAAACGCGAGTTGTACGATACCTTCCTGGCCCCGTTCCAGGCAGCAATCCGCGACGCGGGTCTGGCGTCCATCATGAACTCCTATCCTGAACTGGATGGGGAGGTGGTGGCCACCTCCCGCCGCATCCTGACCGAACTGCTGCGTGGGGAACTGGGCTTTGATGGCATTGTCGTCTCGGATTACGATGCCGTGGTGATGATCCATAGCTTCCATAACGCCGCAGTGGATCTCGCCACTGCGGGACGTCTTGCGCTCGATGCAGGCATTGATGTGGAGTTGCCGACCGTGGTCTGTTATGGCGATGCGCTCAAAACGGCGCTCGAAGCAGGCGACCTGAATATCGAGACCGTGGACACGGCCGTACGCCGTCATCTGCAAAAGAAGTTTGAGCTGGGTCTGTTCGACCATCCTTATGTGGATGAGGGCCGTGTGATCGAAGTATTCGAAACGCCCGGGCAGCGCGCGCTGGCACGGGAGATCGCGTGCAAGAGCATGGTCCTGCTCAAGAACGATGGCCTGCTGCCGCTCAAGAAGACGATTGGCACCCTGGCGATCATCGGCCCGAACGCGGACAGCGGCCGCTGCCTGTTGGGGGATTACTCGTATGCGGCCACAAAGGAACTGGTGACTTTCCAGGCCCCGCCCGATTCTTCCTTTGTCAACGTGGATGAAGATGAGTTGGCGGAGTATGAAGTAAAGATTGTCACTGTGCTTGCGGGTATTCGGTCTGCCGTTTCCCCTGAGACGAAAGTGCTATATGCAAAGGGTTGTGAGAACCTGTCCGCTGATAGGAGCGGATTTGACGAAGCCATCAAGGTTGCCGAACAGGCGGATGCAGTCATCCTCGTTTTGGGCGATTGCTCGGGCCTGGTCCCGACCTGCACCACGGGTGAGACACGCGACAGCGCCGACCTGCGCCTGCCCGGCGTCCAGGAGGATTTGGCCAGGGCCATGCTTGCCACGGGCAAGCCGGTTGTGGCGGTGCTGGTCAATGGACGTCCCTATGCCATCCCCTGGCTGGATGAGAGCGCGAATGCCATCCTCGAAGCCTGGCTGCCGGGTGAGGAAGGCGGCGCGGCGGTGGCTGATATCCTCTTCGGCGATGCCAACCCGGGCGGCAAGCTGCCCATTACCTTCCCCCGCCACGTCGGCCAGTTGCCGATCTTCTATAACCACAAACCTTCGGGCATGAAGTCGCACTGGTACGGCGACTACGTCTCCGAGAAAGCCACGCCGCTTTATTCATTCGGGCACGGACTGAGCTACACAACCTTCCAGTTTGGCGACCTGTCGATTAAACGGGATCAAGCCACAGCGGGGGAGGCGGTGGACGTCGTGCTGAGGGTCACCAACACGGGAGAGGTGCAGGGCGACGAAGTCGTCCAGCTTTACATCCGCGATGAATATGCCAGCGTGCCGCGCCCGATGAAGGAATTGAAAGGCTATGCCCGGCTGACGCTTGATCCCGGCGAATCCAAGACCGTGACCTTCGGCCTGCCCGTCGATCAACTGGCTTTTTACAACGCCGACCTGGAACTCGTGCTCGAACCCGGGCGGATCTTCATCATGGTCGGCAGCTCGAGTGACGACATCCACTTGAGCGGTGAGTTTGAGATCGTGGGCGCTGCGAAGATGCCCATCAAGGAACGTGTCTTTGTTTGCCCGGTCACGGTGGAGTAAAAAGTCGAATGTGTGATTGAAACGTGCGTTTCTTCTCCTTTCCCCTTGGACAAGGGTTGGATGTTAGCCCATTTGAACCTTGCAATAGGTTCAAATGGGCTATATTTTTTAGTTACAAGCGGCGACTTCAATTGGTTGGGAGGGTATTCAGACATTTGTGAAAATTTCCTCTTGCATTTTTTCGGAATCTCTTTATAATATGGATAGTTAGTTTATATAACCATTAAACAAAGTCGAAGGCCCTTCTTATGTTCACTGGCGACCAGGAAAAGGTACGGAAAGTAAACAGGTCTCTCATCCTTAATACTCTTCGGCTTCATGCACCCGTTTCCCGTGCCCAGGTCGCGAATATTACGGGTTTAACCCGTGGGACAATTTCAAACATTGTCACTTCCTTGATTGAAGATGGGTTGGTTTTCGAAGATCAGTTACAAGATTCAAAGATAGGGCGCCCATCCATTTTATTGGGGTTGAGACCCGACGGCGGCGCGGTGGTCGGTGTGGAAATTGGGGTGGACTTTATATCAGTTCTTCTTACGAATTTCGTAGCGGAAACCTTGTGGGAAATCAGAGTAAAAACGTCCGTTTCTCAAACTCAAACAGAAATCATTGGTCAGGCGGAAACATATATAGAGCAGGCACTTGCTATCGCAAAAGAGCATACCTTGAGGCCGTTGGGAATCGGCGTCGGGCTGCCTGGCCTTGTCAATGTTCGGCAGGGCATGCTGATCATGGCCCCAAATCTACATTGGAAGAATGTGCCTTTCCGCCTGATGTGGAACCAGCGTTTTCATCTGCCCATCTACATTGACAACGAAGCGAATTTATCCGCTTTGGGCGAGTACTACTTTGGTGTGGCTCGCAATACGGATAATTTTATCTATCTTTCCTCTGATATTGGACTTGGCGGCGGCGTGGTAATCGATGGAAGATTATTTCGCGGCGCGAACGGATACGGCGGGGAGATTGGTCACATCCAGCGGGATCCACAAGGTGAACAATGTGCTTGTGGGCGGGTTGGCTGTTGGGAAACACTGGTTGGACCGCGCGCAGTACTTCGCCGTGTTAAGAAAGAAGTGCTTGCACAACAGGATGTGCAGCTGCTTGAGGCCTGCTCGGGTGATTTTGGCAATCTCACATTTGACATGATCGTGCGGTTTGCCCTGGATGGAAACTCCATCTGCCGCCAGGCGATGGAGGAAGTTGCCGTGAATTTGGGCGTGGGAATAGCCGACCTTGTCAATATTTTTAATCCCCAATTGGTTGTCATCGGCGGAGCATTCATTGCAGGAAAAGACATCCTGTACTCGATCATCGAAAAAACGATCTTTTCCAACGTATTGCAGCCATCGGTTGAAAACCTGCAAATAAGGTTTTCGGAACGTACTACCGAGGCATGTGTGTTGGGCGCAGTAGCTGTTGTATTGGATGATATCTTGCGCGAGATGGTGATTAGTTAAGTGATCACGTCGGCATGATTTAATTTTCACTTTTGGAGGCGTCCCACCCAGATAACTGACTTTTACTCCCAGGACCTGTCGTCGTCAAATCCCTAATATGTATAAGGAGTATGAAAATGAAATCGAATCGTGTTTTGATGACCATCTTCGCTTTGCTGGTCATCGTTTCCATGGCGCTTACCGCTTGCAGCGGCGCTGCGCAGTCTTCCGGCAAGATCAAGGTCGGCCTGTCCTTCTCTGATTTCGCGACCGAACGTTGGAAGAACGAAGAAGTTTTGATGCGCAAGCTTCTTGAAGATAAGGGCTATGAGGTCATCTCTGCGGAAGCCAACCATGACGTCAAGCTGCAGAATGACCAGATCGACAACATGGTCAGCCAGGGCATTAAGGGCTTGATCGTGATTGCTGAAGACGGCGATGCCGTTGTTACCTCGGTTGACAAGGCTGCTGATGCTGGCGTGAAGGTGATCGCCTACGACCGCCTGATCAAGACCGCCAAGATTGCGGCTTACCTGTCCTTCGACAACGTGGAAGTCGGGCGGCAGCAGGCGCTGGGTGTGATGAAGGCGATTGATGCCGATAATTGGGATGTGGCCGCCAATGGTCCCGCCCGCGTCGTTCAGTTGGCTGGTTCTCCCACCGACAACAATGCCACCCTCTTCACCAAGGGTCAGACCGAAGTGCTTCAGCCCTACATCGACAGCGGCAAGATCGAGATCGTTGCCAAGCAGGGTGTTGAGAACTGGGATGCTGCCAATGCGCTCAAGTTGATGGAAAACATCCTCACTGCCCAAAACAATGATATCGATGCCGTTGTCGCCTCCAATGACGGCACCGCGCTCGGTGCTCTCCAGGCCATGAAGGCCCAGGGTCTGGCCGGCACCGTTCCGATCTCTGGTCAGGATGCCACCGCTGACGGCAGCAACAGCATCGTCAAGGGTGAACTCACTGTCTCCATCCTCAAGGACATCCGCAACCTCTCCCCGCTGGCCATCGATGTCATGGACAAGCTGCTCAAGGGTGAGGCCGTAGAAGGTATGAAGAACTTCACGCTCGCTGAATTGACCGTGGATGACAGCAAGCAGGGCGAAGTGCCGTGCGTGTTCCTCCAGGTTCAGCAGGTCAACAAAGAAAATGTATACGATCTCGTTGTTGTGAGCGGTTTCCAGTCCTACGATGATGTCTATCGCGACATCCCCGAAGGCGACCGTCCCGCCAAACCCTAATCCTTGTTTTTTGGTTCCCTGTCCCCGGTTTGGGGGCAGGGAACTTTCAACAATACCGAACTGATCCTTCAAGGCGTTTACATAGATGCTTTTCGTAAAAATCACCCCGTGCAGCATATTTTTAACTGCACAAATTGGTAAAATGGATAATCGTACGGACGTTTTGCAAATCCGCTTTGGAATGATCAAAGGAGTTTATAGTGGACAATGACATCATTCTCGAATTCAGGAACGTAACCAAAAAATTCCCTGGCGTGGTGGCATTGAACGACATCTCATTCAAGATTCATCGCGGCGAAATTCATGGGATATGCGGGGAAAATGGCGCAGGCAAATCCACGTTAATGAAGATACTTTCAGGTGTCTATCCTCACGGCACCTACGAAGGCAGCGTGATCTTTAATGGTGAGGAATTGAAATTGGGTGAAAGCGCCATTCAAGAGGCGGGAAATAAAGGTATTGCAATTGTTTATCAGGAATTGACCTTGGTTCCCACCATGTCTGTAGGTGAAAACGTGTACCTCGGACGAGAGCCGCTGGAACATGGTTCCATCAATTGGAACAGGTTATACGCGAATACACGCGAAATCCTGGAAAAGTACGGACTGGATGTCCAGCCTCACGTGATTGTCAAGAGTCTTGGCGTTGGCAAGATGCAAATGGTTGAAATCGCCAAGGCCCTTTCGGAAAAAGCGCAGGTTTTAATCCTGGATGAGCCGACCAGTGCCCTCAGCGAAGCCGAAATCGACAAACTGATGGATATTCTGGGAATCCTTAAGAGCAACGGAATTACCTGTATTTATATCACCCATAAATTGGATGAGCTGTTCCGTATCACAGACAAAATTACCGTCATGCGTGACGGTAAAGAAATTACGACAAAGCCGACGAGTGAATTAACGCAGGAAAAACTGGTAGGTTACATGGTGGGGCGCGAAATGAAAGAGCGCTTCCCGAAGGGAAATCGCAAGCCAACGGACATTATATTTAAAGTTGAAAATCTCCAGGCGGTCGACCCTAATGAAGCCAGCCATAAAGTGTTGAACGGCGTCAACTTTGATGTGCGCAAGGGTGAAATCCTTGGCATTGCAGGGTTGATGGGAGCGGGGCGGACTGAACTGGTTATGACCTTGTTCGGCGAATACAGCAAAATCGTCGGTGGAAAGATCCTGTTAAACAACAAGGAAATCAAACCAACCAATGCCCGCCAGGCGATTGACGCGGGATTAAGTCTGGTTCCAGAAGACCGCAAGGGAATGGGGTTGGTGCTGATCCAATCCATATTAAAAAACATTTCCCTGCCCAACCTGGATCAATTTTCCGGCTTCTTTAGAATCGACAAGGATGCTGAACTAAAAGCCAGTATGCTTCAGTCAAAAAGTCTGACCATTAAAGCTCCGTCGCTTGAGGCGGCAGTCGAAACCCTGTCGGGTGGAAACCAGCAAAAAGTTGTCATCTCCAAATGGCTGCTGTCAAAGCCCAAGGTGCTGATCATGGACGATCCCACCCGCGGCATCGACGTGGGGGCCAAGTACGAGATCTATAAACTGATGAACGATCTGGCAGAAAATGGTGTTGCAATTATCATGATCTCCAGCGACCTGGAAGAAGTGCTCGGCATGAGCGACCGTGTCATGGTGATGTGCAGTGGGCATTCGACCACCACCCTGCCTGTTGCCGAGGCGACTGTGGAACGCGTAATGGCTTTAGCCACAGGCATGTCATTATCCTGACAAACTGACAAAATCCAAACGAGGTAATTCCATGGCTATGTCCACCCCAACTGTGCAGAAAAAAACTGATTTCAAGTCCGAGTTATTCCAGGTTTTGCGCCTCAATGTGCAAACGTATACGATCCTTCTGGCGTTGATCGGCATTTGGGCGATCTTTTTCTTTACAACCAACGGCACCTATCTGGCTCCCCAGAACATCTCCAACCTTTTCCGTCAAATGTCTGTAACGGCGTTTTTGGCGGCTGGCATGGTGCTGGTCATTGTGACCGGCAACATCGATCTTTCCGTGGGCAAGCTTGCAGGTTTTGTTTCAGTGGTTGCGGCATATTTACAGGCGGAAATCTGGTTTAAATACCTGCCCGATCAACCATTGTTATCGGCGGCGCTTACTGTGATCATCAGTCTGGGGGTTGGCTCGCTATTTGGCGCCCTGCAAGGCTATATCATCTCCTATTTGAACGTGCCATCCTTCATAGTGACCTTGGGCGGTCAGTGGCTTCTCACTGGACTTATCCTATTGGTCACACAGGGTAAAACCATTCCCGCAAACCAACCCTGGTTTTCTGACCTGGCCCAGGGATATGTGCCAATTGCCTGGGGCTGGGTTTTTGGAGTCGTGGCAATCGGCTTCCTTTTCTGGAATATGTTCAGCAGCCGTCAAAGCAAACGCAAGCATGGCTTTGAACTGGGAAATATTTATATTGACCTGTTGTCCACCAGTTTCCTGGCGCTGGTCATCCTTGTCTATGTGTACAACGTCAACAGTTACAAGGGCATCCAAAACCCGGTGCTTTTGCTGGCCATCACAGCCTTGATCATGATCTACCTCTCGAACAACACCCGCTTCGGTCGTTATTCCTACGCCATCGGTGGGAACAGGGATGCGGCGCGCCTCTCCGGCATCAGCATATCTGGCATGGTTTTCAAGATTTTCATCCTGATGGGATTTCTCTCCGGGGTGGGCGGAGTGGTGCTGGCGTCCTACGTCGGCTACGGGACAACCGCAGCCGGCGCAGGCTATGAATTGGATGCGATCGCCAGTTGTATCCTCGGCGGCACATCCACTTTGGGCGGAGTTGGAACCATTCAAGGCGCGATGATCGGCGCGCTCATCATCGCCAGTTTATCCACCGGCTTGCAAATGATGAACGTAGCTCCCGCCTGGCAATATGTACTAAAGGCAATTGTGCTGGTACTCGCAGTATTGGCTGATGTCTATTTCAAGAGAAAAGGTTAAAAAATGAGCAAAACATACGAACCCAAACCTGAACATAAATTCACCTTCGGTCTGTGGACCGTGGGGAACCGCGGCGTCGATCCGTTCGGTTCGGCCACCCGTGAACATAAATCTCCCGCCGAGTTGGTCTACCTGCTCGGTGAGGTTGGCGCGTATGGCGTCAACTTCCACGATAATGACCTGATTCCGATCGATGCCACACCTGCTGAAGCCGAAGCCATCAAGAAGGATTTCCGCAAGGCGCTGACCGATACGGGTCTGGTCGTGCCGATGGCGACCACCAACCTGTTCAGCGACCCGATCTTCAAGGACGGCGCCTTCACCAGCAACGATTCAAAGGTGCGCGCTTATGCCCTGCAAAAGACGATGAAAGCCATCGATCTGGGTGTGGAATTTGGCGCGAAGACCTACGTCTTCTGGGGCGGACGCGAAGGCACCGAAACGGACTCGTCCAAGAGCGCTGTCGATGCCATCAAGCGCAACCGCGAAGCCATGAACTTCTTCTGCGAATATGCGCTCGATCAGAAATATGACCTGAAATTCGCCCTCGAAGCCAAGCCCAACGAACCGCGCGGTGACATCTACAACCCGACCACGGGTCACATGCTGGCCTTCATTGCAACCCTTGACCACCCCGAGATGGTCGGCGTTAACCCCGAGGTGGCGCATGAGCACATGGCAGGCATCAACTTCATGCACGGCGTGGCCCAGGCCTGGGAAGCGGGCAAGCTCTTCCACATCGATCTGAACGACCAGTATCCCGGCCGCTACGACCAGGATCTGCGCTTCGGTTCGCGCGATCTCAAGGCCGCTTTCTTCCTGGTCAAATTCCTCGAAGACGTTAAATACGACGGTTCCCGCCACTTCGATGCGCATGCCTATCGCACCGAAGACTTCGAGGGCGTCAAGGATTTCGCCCGCGGCTGCATGCGCACCTATCTCATGCTGAAAGAAAAGGCTGCCCAGTTCAACGCGGATGCGGAAATCCAGTCCCTGCTGGCCGATGTCAACGCCGACGACGGCTCGATGAGACAGTTCTTCGGCAAATACTCCGCTGAAAAAGCCGCCGCGCTCAAGGCTCAACCCTTCGACCGCCCGGCGATCAGTTCACGCGGCCTGCGCTACGAACGCCTCGATCAACTGACCATCGACCTGCTGCTCGGTGCTAGATAGAAAAGTACACAGGCAGGCAAGTAGACAGGTACACAGGTAGACTCGAGTTTACTTGTGTACCTGTGTTACTTGTTACCTTCCCCAAGGAGAACCCATGTATTTTATTGGCATCGACACCTCGACCACTGCCACCAAAGCCCTGCTCATGAACGAGAGCGGACGGGTACTGGGCGTGGCCTCGAACGAGTATCCTTATGAAATTCCGCAGCCGCTGTGGAGTGAACAGGATCCCGCCCTGTGGTGGCTTGCCACGGGGCAAAGCATCCGCCAGGTGGTCGCCCAAACGGGCGTGGATGCTACGCTCATTCGGGGCATTGGCCTGACGGGGCAGATGCATGGACTGGTGCTGCTGAATGAGAAAGGTGAAGTCCTGCGCCCATCGATTCTGTGGAACGATCAACGCACAAGCCTGCAATGCGACGCCATCCGCGCCAGGCTCGGACGCGAGCGCCTGATCCAGATCACGGGCAACGATGCCCTGACAGGTTTCACTGCTCCGAAGATCCTGTGGGTGCAGGAAAACGAACCCGAGATTTGGAAGCGGGTGCGCCACATCCTGCTGCCCAAGGACTACGTGCGCTATAAATTGACGGGTGAATTCGCCATCGACCGCGCGGATGGGGCGGGCACGATCCTGTTTGACCTTGCCAAACGCGACTGGTCGCCCGAGGTGCTGGCTGCGCTCGACATCCCCGCTGAATACCTGCCCAAGACCTATGAAGGCACGGACGCCACTGGCGCGCTGCTACCCTCCGTGGCGAATGATCTTGGCCTTCCTGCGGGCATCCCTGTCTTCGGCGGCGGCGGGGATCAGGCCGCCAGCGCGGTCGGCACGGGCGCCGTTCGCGCGGGGGTGGTTTCGCTCAGCCTGGGAACTTCGGGCGTGGTCTTCGCCACAACCGACGCCCCCGTGATCGAGCCAGATGGACGCCTGCACGCGTTCTGTCATTCCGTGCCAGGAAAATGGCACCTGATGGGGGTCATGCTTTCGGCCGCGGGCAGCTTGCGCTGGCATCGGGACACCTTCGCGCCTGGCATGGATTACGACACACTGCTGAAGCCTGCAGCCGCAATTCCGCCCGGGAGCGACGGCCTGTTCTTCCTGCCTTATCTGAGCGGGGAACGTACCCCGCATCCCGACCCGTTGGCGCGCGCTGCCTTCGTCGGCCTGACTGTGCGCCATGAATTCCCACACTTGACCCGCGCCGTGTTGGAAGGCGTCTCGTTTGGCCTGCGGGACAGTTTCGAGTTGATGAAAAGCGCGGGGCTGGCGAACATCACCCAGGTGCGCGTGACCGGGGGCGGGGCGCGCAGTCCGCTGTGGCGGCAGATCTTGGCGGACGTGTTTGGGGCCGAGATCGTCACAGTCAACACGACCGAAGGCGCAGCCTACGGAGCGGCCCTTTTGGCGGCGACAGGCGCAGGCGTGTTTGACAGCGTGGAGTCGGCCTGCGATGCGACCATCCAGATCATCGGGGCGACCCGTCCTGGAAAAGACCAGGCGATTTATGAAAAGCTATATCCGCTTTACCGGGATTTGTATCCAGCCTTGACCCCGACCTTCCATGCTTAAGAGGTTGTAGAATAATATCCCGATTTCATGGTTTACAAGCAGCCTGGATTTTTAACGCCAAGGCGCAAAACCGTACGGACTTTTGAGAAAGGCCATCCGTCCCTTTACGTACCTGTTTCATTTTGTCGATGGCCTTGCGTGCGTTTTTAAGGCTTGAGCGCCTGCAGGATGGTCATTCCTCCGGCCACGAAGCCTGACAGGAGGAGGATGCCGCCGACGATGTACAACCCGATCTGCCCGTGCGCGCCAGTTTCCAGTACGGCTGACTGGGGGTGTTCGGGGTCGTAGTGAACCTGAACCATTGTCCTGGCGGGGTACTGCGCGAGGAATTCCTGACATTGCTCCTGATTGAAGCGGTATGCGCCATATCCGATTCGTGCGGATGTGTACGGGACGCCGTTCACCGTATAATCGTATTCGACGACAGGCTCGTATGAATAGTGCGTGCGAACACCCCCATGTCTGTGCCTGTTACTCGAACGATGTGCGCGCATGCTGGACTGGGTCACCACTCCCTGGACGACTGGCCATTCGTGTGTGACATCGGCCTTGTCTGCGTTGACCAGGCCGATCAGGATCAGCAGGAAGCCCATGCCGCCAAACAGCACGAGAAATCCAATCCCAAACCAAAGCAACGAATTGATTTGCATGTGCTCCTCCGTGAGCCGTTATGCAAGAGCCCGCTACATGGGATGAAAAACGGTCCCTGTTAAAGAAAGTTGGATCTGCCTTTCAGTGTTGGATGACAAATTTGAAAATGGTCACGCGCGCATCCAGTGTTCACTGGGCGGAGCCGAGCCAGCCTTCGAGCCGTTCCTGCCACTGCCTGGCTTCCTCCCGCGAGGACAGGGACCCAGGCTCGGTGTGATGGCCGTCGCTAAACGTAAACTTCAAGCCGTAGGTGGATGGGCCGCTGTCCCAATCGTGTTTCATGATCTCGATGCTTTTGAGTTGGGCGAAGGAATATTTTTTCACACGCAGGGGAATCAGCGTGGATTCATAGGCATGCGTAATGACACGGCTGGAACGGTCGAACGTGAGGGTCTGGTTCAATCCAAAGATCGCCCCGCCGATGAAGGCCAGGCTGACCGCGACAGCCCCCAACGAAATGACCAGAAGGAACAGCGTAAAGATGCTGAACCCTGACCAGCCAGGTTTAATGAGCAATTCATAAGGCGCCAGCCACGGGAGCAGGCCGACAACGAACAGGAAGACACGCAGCCTTGCGGACATGCGTTCGGTGAATTCGATGCGGTCAGCGGTCTGGGTGATCTGATTCACGATCCACTTCCTCGATTCCTGCTTTTTGTTTCAGTCGCGATTTACTGGAAGTCGCCGCGTACTACCAGTTAATACTTCCATCCCAGCACGTTCCAGAAATTCAGGAACCACAAATAGGCGACAGCAGCCAGGGCGACCAGGCTGTAATAGATGCGCCCGCCCAAACTCCATGAGCGATTCTTCCAGACGGGGACGGCTAGGAGGACGGTGCCCAGCGTGGGCAGGAGCATGAGCACGGGCAGGGCCAGCACCAAATTCAACGCAAGGGTCTCGCCATACAAGTATCCGCCCTGGAAGACGATCAACGCAGGGATGAATAACACGCCCAGCCAGACGGATGCCAGCAGCAGGCGGCGCGCCCACCTGGATTGGGAAGTCCCGATCTGCGGGTTGCGCTTGCGGCGGAAGAAACGGATCGACGCGGCGGCGAGTTCCGAAAGCAAAAGCAGGTAGCTGATTCCCAGCAGCGAAAAATGCAGGAGCGGGGATTCATACCAGGCCAGTTTTTCGAAGGCGCTGGTCGGATCCAGGTTGGAAAAGGCATGGGTGGCCTGTCCCTGTTCATCGAAGCGGAAGGTGAGCAATTCCTGGTCATCCTCCATTTGGAACAGGAGCGGCTCCACTTCAATGAAGCGATACTGCCCGTAGGGCGAACTGATGAGTAGGACACCATCCTCCGCGGCCTGGATGGAGACAGGGGAAAGCAGTTGGTTGAACAGTTTTTCCAGCGTGGTGTACGTGGAGCGGTTCATGCGATAACTGCCGCCCACCCGACGCTGCAGGGTGGCCTGGTCTGTGACGTTGTCGGCGCGGACAGTCGCCGCCGTTGGAAAATAATGATCCGTGAACGCGTACAAAAAGACCTCGGGCAGGAAGACATCCATTGCATCCGCGGTATTGAAAGAGATGAAGAATCCCATGTCCTGCTCGGGCAGCAGCGCCAGCAGACTGTGGAACGCGCCCAGGTCGCCGCCGTGCCCGATGACGCGCTGTCCATTGCGGCTCATTTCGTAGAAGCCGTGCGCGAAACCGTTCAGGCGCGGATCATGTCGAAACAGCGTCGATTGCATTTGCGCTTCGGTCTCTGCCGAGAGAATGCCCTTTCCATTTTGCAGGTGCGCCAGCATGAAGCGCGCCATGTCGGTCGCAGTGGAAGCGGCAGACCCTGCGGGCGCCCCCTGAATCAGGTCGTATTCCAGGGTCTGGAACTCCCCGCTGACATAGTCGTATCCTGTGGACATGCGCGCGGCCAGCGCGGCGGGCAAAGGCTGGCGCGCCGAAGTGCTGTCCATGTGCAGCGGCTGCAAAATGTTTTGCTCGATGTACTCGTTGTAAGGCAATCCCGATACCCGCTCGACGATGTAGCCCGCCAGCGTCACCCCATAATTGGAATAGGAGGACGCCTCGCCCGGCGCGCGCACCCTGGCCGGGAGATGGGTCGGGAGCCATTCGCCCAGGGGCAGCAATCCATCGGCTGTACGGGCCGACAGCCCAAAGTTGCGATCCTCGAAGCCTGCGGTATGCGTCATCAAATGGCGCATGGTGATGGGCGCGGAAAATGCCTCTGGAATGCGAAAATCAAGGTAGGTATTTACGTCCGCGTCCAAATCCAGCTGGCCCTGTTCTACCAACTGCATCACCGCCGTCCAGGTGAAGAGCTTGGTGATCGAGCCGATGCGGAACAGGGTCTGGTCTGCATCCACGGGAATTTGACTCTCCAGGTCGGCGGAACCGTAGCCCTTGGCGAAGAACGTTTCCCCATCCCTGACCACGCTGACGGTTGCGCCGACAACATGATTGGCTTCTAGGTTGGCGGACATCCATTCGTCGACGAAGGCTTCCAACTCTGCTGGATCGTCTGGACTGTGGGCTGGCCCCGCCAAAGCGGGCTGAGTCTCCGCGAGGGCGAAGACCAGGATAAGAATGAGCGTCAACGGGATGGTGAACCAACGGCGATTCATGAGGAGCCTCTTTCCAGTGTTGGGTTTCTGCTTTTCCTACGAATCTCCGCCAGCGTGGTTGCAATGTGAGGATGTTTCAGATTTTTCCCTCGTGATTCTGATGATGTCCATCGGCTGAAGAATATCAGGGAACGGGTGTGCCCTCGGCGTTGATCGTCACAGAAGTGACCAGGATGGTATTGCAGCCCATGTCGATGAAGAAACCCTTGCTTTTCCCCTCCGCATCGAACAGGTCGATCTTGAGAATCTCGCGCCCACGGATGCTGACGTTGTTCCAGTCCTGGATCTGCTTCAACTGCTCGAAAACCTCTTTCGTGGCGGGGAAAATGTGCAGCAGGTTGATGCTGCCCTGCGGCGGATTGTCCCGATCCTGGTAGTGATAGAAGAACTTGTGATTCAAGACCGAAACATCCACGAAATCCTGCGAGGCAAAATCCCCCGTGGTGACGAGGATGTCGTGCGACATGAACGGCACGGACGAATCGTACCAGCGCGAGGTGTGGCGCACGACGCCCGTAAACCTGGAGTCCTTTGGGAATTCGAACGTGACCTTCCAGGTGCGGCCGTCGGGCGCGGCGATGTTGCTGTACCCGTTGCTGAAGGTCAGGTCATCGAAGGGCGGCGTGCCCGCCAGGTCGATGCCGCAGGCGGACAGGAGCAGGGCACAGGCCAGCCAGACAATGGTCAGTTTAGATTTCAACATTGGTGGGTTGTCCCAGTTCCAGCCAGCGGATGCGTTCGCTCAAGCCCGCTGCGAAAAAATTCTTTTCGATGCTGGAGCGCCCTTCGCGGAAATGTTTCCAGCCTTCGTAGTGGATGGGGATGAGCGTGCGCGGATTTAACGTCTGCGCCGCTTTCACTCCATCCTTCGCATCCATTGTAAAGCGGATCGGACCCGTGATGGGGAAGCTGGCTCTGCCCAAATGGAAAATTCCTACGCTGACGGTGAATCGCTCCGCTACTTCTTCGATGCCGTGATAAAAGATTGTGTCACCTGTGATGTATAACGCGCCGTTTTGTTGTCCCTGCCATTCAAGCATGAAACCAATCGTCTGCCCCGCAAACGGACGCACAATCAACGGGCCGTGCTGGGCAGGGGTGGCGGTGACCTTGATTTGTGTGTCGCCTGATTCCAAAATTGTGCTTTGCCAGTTTGCCATTCCTTCGGCATTGCCGCGCAAACGTTTCTCGCCTGAGGTGGTGGTCAGCACACGGTTGGCTTTCGGCAAAAACGCGCGACCGGCTTTGTCCAAATTATCTTCGTGATGGTCGTGGCTCAACAGCACGGCGTCAATGGCTCCGAGCGAGTCTGACGAAATGGGAGCATTTGTCAGCTTGGTCGAGCCAGTGCCCCAGCCGAAGGAATACCGTCCGCCAGCAGGATCAAACACGGGGTCGGTTAAGAGGCGCAGGTTTCCAATTTCCAAAAGCAGGGTGGCGGTGCTGATGTGGGTGATCTTGAGGTTCATCGTTCTATTTTATCGCGCTATTGTTTTGTTGCGATTTCATGATTTCCCGATCATTCCCAAATGAGTATGCTGAAAGGCGTCTGGGAATTTCAAGCCGTAGCCCATCACCCGATCCATGCTGGAGTGACCGAACAATATCAAACCCGCAAATTGAATGGGTTGATTTACAAGAATGATTCCCAAAATAAAGATGCTGATTCCCAGCGCCTTGTGATGGATGAAGTTGTATGTTGCCGCGCCAATCTGAGCGTTAATGAGATAGCCAAGCATACTTAAATCTGGCGTAAATAAAAGCACGGGATACCACCACCAGGCAAAATCCAGTTTTGTGAAAAAGAAAATGCTGAGAGCGAACATGAACAGTTCTTCGAGTTTTAGCAAGTTTTTCATTTTATCCTTTGTAATTTGACGGAGCACGGACTTTAGTCCGCTTACCTTTTTTGGGAACATGCGGACTAAAGTCCGCAATCCAAAGTTACGCGATTACCTTCTCCAACCCACGGCGCGGACTGAGCAAGGCTTCTGCCGTGGGATAGCCCAAACGGAAGGGCATGATGGCTTGCCATTGGTCGTCGCCGATTAAATCGGCGATTGATTTTCCAAAGACAGGTTCGATTCCAAGTTGAACTTCACGGTCTGCCCGCTCGGTCATTTGATTGAGCGGCTGCATGGCGAGTCCTTGCGTGGTACCCCACAGGTGAATCCGCTGCCAGACTTGTCCGCATTGCAGGCGTTGGGTGTTATTCATGCCATCGGGAACAGCGAGGATGCCAAACGCGGCAGCGGTGGGAACCATGATGTCTCGCACGTTTTTGAAAAATGACTCATCGTTGGATTGGCGCGAAAGGTCGGGTAGGAATTTTGCCATGCCAGAAATGAACGATCCAAGTCCCTGCGCGTCGAGGGTGATACCGTCAGCGGATTCCTGTACTTGGTCCCAGTCCTGCCGCCACCACGCGTGACTGTCGAGGCTTTGCTGTTCGTCGGCGATTAAGGCTTCGGCGGCGGTGATGGCGATTTGTCCAAATTGTGCGAGGGCGGATTCGTCTTTGAACCAAAATAAGCGGACGGCTGATTCTGTGACGAGTGAATCAATTCCACTGAAAATTTCTTCCGCAACGGCGCGGGTTGTGTCGTAGGCGGCGCGGTTGGTGTGACGCTGGGGAATCGCTTCATAGAGAGGAGAGGTGGCAGGTGATGCCGAAGCGAGGGAAATGTTTGCGGCGTGCGATTCAGTCCTCGGGTCGGGCATGAGGCGGATGTTTGCTTTGAATCCTTCCGCTTCGGCGGCGAGTCGCATATTTTCCACGGCGCATCCAAGTCCAATGTACATCTCGCGGCGGAAGGGATCGATCACACCGATCTGTCTTTCGGGGACGGCGAACAGGTCAATGCTCGCGTCGGTGATGCGGAAGAGCCACGGCTGGGAGTTGTGTGGGTTGGATGCGAGAATGCCTGCGGCAACGATGCGTTCAGTGGGGGAGTTGGCGTCGCGCCAATTTGTCCACAGCTCGTAGGCAACGCTCTGACCGACGCTGAACATGCCTTGATCTACCGCGCGGAAGACACTTCCGCCCGCGACAGCGATCAGCGTTGCGCCGCCAAGTTTGAGGAAATCACGTCGGGATAGTTTCATTTAGACTCCTGCAAGTAGGGCTTGTAATGCTGCACCATGATCTCCACCGCCTCGGTGAGCGCGGCTTCGTTGATCTTATGTCCCATGCTTTCGGCGTAGGATAACCACGTATTTCCCAGTACCCAGCCGATGCTAACCACCTTGCGCAATTCATTGGGATGCAGATCGCTTCGGACTATGCCTTCGCCTGCCAGCCGCTTAATGAGATTTTCCTGCTGTATGATCCGCTGCTCCTGAATTTCGCGATAGCGTTTGGCGAGATTTTTGTCATTACGAAGCAGGGCAGTAAGTTCGCGGTAAAAGAAATGGTATTTCCAGATGATGCCAAAATTAAGCCGCATGAGCTGCCGCAGGGTGTCGAGCGTGAATTGTCCTTCGGTGGGTTGGTAGATCACATCAAACTCACTGAACATTTGCTCCAAGATGGCGCGGATCATCTCCTCCTTGCTTTTGTAGTGATATTGCAAATTTCCCGCGCTGATGCCCAGCGCTTCGGCAAGCGCGTTCATGGAAATGGAAGCCGTCCCCGATTCGTTGAATAGTTCAATCGCTTTTTGCAGGATGTTGCTTTTGGTTTGTTCCGATGCCTTGTAAGTTCGTGGCGACATTTGCGCTCCTTTTTTAGTATGTGTTTACTAATTTAGTATATATTTACTAAATTGTCAAGAGGCAAAAAAAACACTCTGACACGAATCGCATCAGAGTGTTGTGGATGGAAATTGTTTGGGAAATGTCAGCTACTTCTTTCGCAAATTTCTCAGGATGGTGCCGCCGTCATTGAACCCAAGCGGAATGAAAACCTGCAAGGTGAATAAAAATAAATTTTCAAGCAGGATGAACCAGCCGAGCCAATACCAGTTCCCAGGCCAGAGGGGGAGCAACAGGAAGAAAATAACGGAGAGCAAGCCGCTGACGATGGGTCCGCCCAGCGCGCGTTGGATGTGGATTGCAGGAAGTAGTTCGGGTTCATCTGCGGGGTAGAGGTCGCGTGCCAGAATTCCAAACATGCCAATTTCGAGTCCCGACATTGGGTAGCCTGCTGTTCGGGATGCAATGAAATGTCCCAGATGGTGGAGCAGAACCGAGGTCCAGTGAAGAAGCGCGGCGACCAACCCAATCAGGAACGATTCTCCCAGTGGAGATCCAATTGCATAGGCGGCTGCGCTTAGTCCAATCCACAAAAGGAGCGTTGCCAGAAAGGTCACGGGCAAGATATCGATTTGCAAGCCAAATATTTTCCCAAGGTGGATGGATTTCATTTTACATCCCAAGTAATTTCATTTCATGCTTCAGGGTTTCGGTAAGACCTTCCTTGAGCGGGCGCGGATTGTAGCCGAGTTCGGCTTTGGCTTTTTTGTTGCTGCCAATATAAGTGACGCCTGCAATGATACGCAAGCCTTCGCCCGTGTAACTTTCGGGAACGGGGGTAAATTTATCGAACAGATACATCATCGCAGACATGGCGCGGATCATGCCCGCGGGCACAGCAATCGGCAGGCGGACGCCTGTGATTTCGTTTGCCACTTTCAGCGCATCGACGAAGGTGTAAGTCGGTCCGCAGATGTTGTAGTTCTCGCCAGCCTTGCCTTTTTCCATGGCGAGCCAATGCGCGTGCGCGATGTCGTCCACGTGCGCCCAGGAGAAGGCGGTCTGCTTGGGCATGACGGGCAGTTTTTTGGTCAGGTATTGGATGAACGAAGTGCGGACGCTGCTGGTATCGCCAGGACCATACACGAGTCCAGGTTGGACGATGACGAGCGGCAGACCCGCTTTAATCATCTTCACCGCCACGTCATGCGCTTCGGCTTTGGTCTGGTCGTACACGCTGATGTGCTTTCCAGTGAAGTGATAATTTTCGTCGGCTTCCACGCCGTGCGTATCCGAGTTGACGGCGAGCGTGCTTGTGTACACACCCTTCGGGATCTTCAGTTCCTTCATCAACTCCAGCACGTTGCGCGTGCCATCCACATTGATCGCATAGGCTTGACTCTTATCCCGCACGCCGACTTTGTACCAGCCCGCCACGTGGAAGACTCCATCCACGCCTGTCATCGGTTTACGCATGGACTCTTTTTCGGTCACATCGCCCTGATAGAGGGTGACGCCCAATTGGGCAAGATCCTGCGCCTTGGCGGGCTTCCGCACCACGGCAACCACATCATGTCCCGCTTCCCGTAATTGACGAGCCAGCCGTCCGCCGATAAAACCTGTTGCGCCAGTGATAAAGTATTTCATGAGTTGATTCCTTTTTATGATTTTGATTGTTTCTCGATGCCATAGAGCAAAGAGGTCAGTGCGTTTTTGAATTCGAAATTGAAATCCAACTTGAAAGCGGTCAATCCTTCTTGTTCAATAACTTTACGCGCGGTGGGGGCTGGGTCGCTGAGATGCCACAAGCCAACCACCAGAGCCTGACATTGCAAAATGAAATGCGCCCCCTGCCCAGCTTGTAGAAATGACAGGGATTTTTCAAGGCGAGCGCCTGTCCCAACCAGCCTTTGCAGAATCAGTTGCTTATGTTTGAAAATCGATTCATAGCTGACGTTTTGTTCGAGGATGGTCGAGTGGATGGCAAGCAGGCGGGTAAACTCGGCGCGTTCATCGAGAGAGTTGGCAAACAGAGAAGCGATGGCGGGGATGGACTTTCCTTCAAGGGAGTCGAGTTCCGCGTCCACCGCGTCAAACCATTCGATGAGCTGTGCTTCCAGCAAGGCAAGGAACAATTCCTCCTTGGTGGGGAAGTATAGAAAGAGCGTGCCTTTCGCCAGTTTGGTTTTATCCGCAATGGCAGACATGGTGACTTCGTTGTAGGAAGTCCGCTTGAAAATTTGCAGGGCGGCAGTCAGGATGACCTGACGCTTTGCCAGTTTGTCTTCGCTATTGGTTGCGCGTTGTTTTTTCATAAATAAATGACCTATGGTCATTTATAGCTGACCACAGGTCATTTTGTCAAGAGCAAAATTTGATTTGCTTTAGGTTTGCGGTTTCTGAATCACCCACGCTCCCACCAAGCCTTGCAGCAGCGGCGTGAAGCGGATTGATTCCGCGCCGAGGGTTTCATAGATGGCTGGGTCAACGATGTTTCCCTGCCTGGCGTTTGCCCACATGCGAAGTCCCGCAATGCGTTTTTTTGGAAGTCCGTTTTGGATGGCGCGGGCGGCGTTCTCGCTGTTCATTTGATGAGTTGGCTCGATGATGAGCAGCGACCCACCCGCGCGGACTGCGCTCCACAGCGATTTGAGTCCTTTTTCCCTGTCGGGCAGAACCGCCAATAGCGACGCGGCTGAAACCACGTCCGCAGATTCTGCTGGAAGTTTGAAGACATCTCCCGACTTGAATTCGATGGATAATCCCTGACTGACAGCGATCAATTTGGCGGTTTGAATGCTTGCCGCGTCTGAGTCAATCCCCGTTACGCGATATCCGCGCTGCGCTGCCAGCCGCGACACTAATCCTGGTCCGCTGCCAATGTCCAGCCAGAGTTGACCATTGCCCTGCGGCAACAAATCAACCGCCTGTTTGTGCAGATCGTGATAAAAGTCCGCGCCTTGTAACCAGGTGAATAAAAGGGTAGAGATCATTATTCTCCCTATTTCGTGGGACGCCACAGCATCAGCAGAACGATGAACAGCGCCGCATTGAACATGGGGAAGGCGGAATGACTCAGCCCCACGATTCCCGTCGCGGTGTAAAAAATCCCCACCGCCAAATCCACGGCTTGAATCAGAATCATGTTGTTAATCCAGAAGCGATTCTTTTCGGAGTCGCGGGCGATGAAAAACATGCCGATGCCATACGCCAGAAAGCGGGCGGCGAGCATTCCGAGCGGGTAGGCGTTGTCGGCGCCAGGGGTCGAGAGTCCCTGCATGGACAAAAATTGCAGCGGCAGGAACAGATAGAATGCTCCCAGAATCAGTTGCACAACTCCGATGAGGCGCAGCAAAACTTTCAATTTCATGATTTATCTCCTTATTTTGATTTTCTACAACCAGACATGGAATCCATGTGGTTGTATGCAAAAAGTATTACTTCTTATGGCGGTTCGTCATCAAATCAACTGCCAGGTTGAAACAATTTTATTAATTCACCTTACGCAGTGTCGTTCTGAGCGAAGCGAAGAACCTCTTATTTCAAGGTAGAGACCCTTCGCTCCGCTCAGGGAATCACGCTTTAGGTGCGTAAGGTGAGTTATTAACGTGAAAATGCAATACTTAATATAACCCCCTGGCAAACAATGCCAGCGAAGAAAATGATCAATGAAACGATTCTTTTTTCTGAAACCTTGCTGAACCTGAAGAGCAAATATCCGATGACCATATTAAGCGCCCCCCACAGCACGTTACTTAATGGCGATGAATTACCCAAACCCGGTGGATTGCCAAAAGGGGATGGGAATGGGTTGCCGGAAATGCCATTGACATAATGTGGTACGACATTCGCAAGAATCATCCCGGCAAAGAAATTTGCTACATAGTGATACCATTTTATATTTGATAGTTCTTGTGCTTTCATTTTTCAATCTCCTTGTTTTGCTGGTTATTTATATACTACATATAAATTATATATAGTACTATGCAAAAAATATTACTTCTTGTAAAAGGTCGCCATCAAATCAGCAATTGTTGTTTGCGCCAATCTGGTTTTCATGGCGGTTTCCGCATCCGTGAGAATTGCATATACAGATTGTTGGGCTCGGGTGGGCTTTTCTCCAGTCACTCGCAGTTTATGATCCTGGCGGAACATGGGTTTGCCCGTTTCAATGGCGGTGAACACATCCAGCAGGGTGATTTGCTGGGCGAGTTTTGCCAAGCGCACCCCGCCGCGTGAGCCTTCGCGGGTTTCGATGATGCCTGCGCTGGCAAGGTTGCCCAGAATCTTGACCGCCGACGGGTTGGGGATGTTCAGCGCAGTGGACAATTCCTTGGTGGGGACAAAGTCATAAAATCCCTGTTCGACTTTGTCGCCGACAAACAGGACGGTGAAAATGGCTTGGGAGAAGGAGAGTGAATAACTCATAAACTAAATATAGTTTATATTTAGTTTATTTATTTGTCAAGGGGAAATTTCAACTTGTAAAAAACATCCCAGCCATCACGCCATTTACGCCAGGCTCCACCAGTTGACGATAGAACTCGTTCATCTGCGCGGCGGAGTAGGGTGAGTCGGTATCCAGCCACCAGGTGAGCAGGGAGATGAAGGAGCTGGAGAGATATTGCGCAAGGATCTCGGGAGGAATGCCATTTTTCCGTTTTGTCAGTGCTTGTTTCAAATGGGTGTGAAGATAGGTAAACAGATATTTTTGGATGTAGGTGATGACCACATTGCCGCCTTGTTTGCCAGCCAACGCCTTGTAGAGTTGACGTTGTCCCTCCGCGTGTTGGAACATGGACAGGCTCAACCCCCACGGGCTGGCGCTGGTGACGGAGGCGCTGAGCAGGTGCTTTTCGAACTCTGTCCGCAGGTGCTCGAAGCCGCTCAAGAGCAAATCTTCCTTATCCTGGAAATGGGCATAGAACGTGGATCGTCCCACATTGGCGCGGTCGATTACATCCTGCACGGTGGCGGCGTCGTATCCTTTTTCGAGAATGACAGCGATCAGCGCGTCTTGCAATAATTGCCGCGTCCGTTGAATGCGGCGGTCGGGGGATTTTTCAGTCATGGATATTTCCTTTCATAGACCCTAAAGGTTTTAGAAACCTTTAGGGTCTCACTCATTCATGAACAATTCAGCTTGTTTTGTTCGGTATTGAACATTTCCGCTCACATTGGTTGTTGACTGCGGAGCGAAATACTCGTATAAGATAAATCGAACATAGTGTTCGAAAACGTATACAGTGTACATCTGTTCATCCGAAATGAAAAGGAGAAACATCAAAGTGGAGACGAAATCCGTGAAGCAGAATCAAGTTCAGGCCAAGAACGAAGCGCGGCTGATCGAGTTGCGAAATGTCGTGAAGGCGTATGATGTCGCGGGTGGAAAATTTGTCGCGTTGAAAAATGTTGATATGCAGGTCGGCGCGGGCGAGTTCGTGGCGGTGGTCGGCAAGTCGGGGAGCGGCAAGTCCACGCTGATCAACATGATCACGGGCATTGACAATCCCACGTCGGGCGAAGTGCTGGTGGCGGCGACGCCTGTGCATGAACTGGATCACGAGCAACTCGCGGTCTGGCGCGGAAAGAACGTGGGCGTGGTGTTTCAATTTTTCCAACTGCTGCCGACGTTGACGGTGATGGAGAATATCGTGCTGCCGATGGATTTTTGCGGCACATTCCCTGCCCGTGAACGAAACGCACGCGCGCTCGCCCTGCTGGAGAAAGTGGGCATTGCCGAGCAGGCGGATAAACTGCCATCCGACCTTTCGGGCGGACAACAGCAACGCGCCGCGATTGCGCGGGCGCTTGCGAACGATCCGCAGATTTTGGTTGCTGACGAACCGACGGGCAATCTCGACTCGCACACGTCGGACGCGGTCATGCAGTTGTTCGCGGGACTCGCCGCCGAAGGCAAGACCGTGGTGATGGTGACGCACGAGCGCGACCTGACGAGATTTTTCACGCGCACCATCACGCTGGCGGATGGCGAAATTGTGGCGGGTGCGAAATGAGCAGCACACGCTGGAAAAAATTATGGCGCGACCTGCAAGCCGCGCGCGGTCGCATGATCATGATGGTGGCGGCAATCGCGGTGAGCATTTTCGGCGTAGGCGCCATCACGAGCGCGTACACCATCTTAATGCGCGAAGTGAGCCGCAATTATCTTGGCACGAATCCCGCGTCGGCGTACATCGAATTGGAGCGCGTGGATGACGTTCTGGTCGAGTCGGTCAAGGCGCAACCAAACATCGCCGAGGCGGAAGCAACTTCGTGGGTGATGGCGCGCGTCGAAGTATCGCCGAACGAGTGGCGACCGCTGTTGTTGTTCGTCATCCCCGATTTCAACGCCCTGCGTCTCAACACCTTCAAATCGGAAGAAGGCGCGTTCCCGCCGCAGGAGCAAACTATTTTGCTGGAACGGCTTGCCCTGCCGATGACCAATGCAAAAGTCGGCGACGCGATCAATGTCCAAACGCCGAACGGACAAAAACAAAGCATTGTGATTTCTGGTTTGGTGCATGACCCTGGTCTCGCGCCCGCGTGGCAGGAGCAAATGGTGTACGGGTACATCACGCCGTCCACGCTGGCTTGGTTGGGCGAGAGTGACACCCTGCAAATTTTGAAAGTCAAAATCAAAGATGGCTCATCCAATCAAGCGGCAATCGAAAGCGCCGTCAGTGATTTGGCGGCGTGGCTGAAATCGCAAGGGCATACGGTGGAAGAGATTCGCATTCCGCCGCCGAACATGCACCCGCACCAAAGCCAGATGAATTCCATTCTCTTCATGTTGCTGATTTTTATTTTGATGGCGTTGGTCTTGTCCGCGATTTTGACCGCGACCATGATCGGTGGTTTGCTCGCACAACAGATTCGCCAGATCGGAATCATGAAAGCCATCGGCGCGCGCTCGAGTCAGATCACGAGTTTGTATCTGGTTATGATTGCGGCGCTCGGTCTGATCGCTGTGATTCTCGGCGTGCCGTTTGGCGTCGCGGTGGGACGCGGCTTTGCCAGCGTGGTCGGCGAACTGCTGAACTTCACCATTTACAGCAACGCGATTCCTGCGTGGGTGTACGTCGTCGAACTGCTGATGGGAGTCCTCATCCCGCTGCTCGTCGCGCTGAATCCAATTTTGAAGACGACGCGCACCACTGTCCGCGAGACCCTCAACTATTACGGCACGACGCGCGAAACCGTCGCTTCACGCGGACTGGTGAGTTGGGTTGCCAAACTACGGGGCGTGGACAACACCCTGTTGATGGCGCTCCGCAACACGTTCCGCCGCCGCGGGCGATTGATCCTGACCTTGAGTTTGCTCGCCGCCGCGGGCGCGATGTTCATCACGGGGCTGAATGTCAAAACGGGTTGGGAGACCTATCTCACCGACGCCGCGTCGTATCGTCACTACGATCTGGAACTGCGCTTCAACGCGCCGCAATCCGAAGCGCAGATAAACTCGATCCTGGCGACCATCCCCGAAGTCCAGAAAGTGGAAGCGTGGAATTTGAATCCCGCCGCGCTGGTTCGCCCCGATGGGTTGGACATCGTCCGCACGTACCCCGATGGCGGGCACGGCAGTTTCAGCCTGCGCTCCATGCCGCCCGAAAGCAAGATGATGGAAGCGCCGCTGATGACAGGTCGCACCCTGCAACCGGATGATGTGGACACGGTGGTGCTGAACCAGATGTCCGCCGCGTTTTTCCCGAACGCGAAAGTGGGCGACACGATCCAGTTGACGGTCAATGGTCAAACCGCGACCTTCAAACTGGTCGGCATTATCAAGCAGATTCTCACCCCCGCGACTGCCTACGTGACCCCGAGCACCTTCGCCGCGACGACAGGTCAACCCGCGCCGATGACCAACGCCGTGCGAATCGTCTTGAGCCAGCACGACGCGCAGACCATCAGCGCCGCTTCGGGCGCGATTGAGTCTGCGCTGGCGGCGCAGAAGATCAGCACGAAAGTATCCATCACCGAAACGATGTTGGAAGGCGCAACGAGCGGACATGTGTACATCTTCATCTATTCGCTGATCCTGATTTCGGCGGTCATGGCAGTTGTTGGCGTGTTGGGATTGATGTCGAGCATGAGCACCAGTGTCATCGAACGCACACGCGAGTTTGGAATCATGCGCGCCATCGGAGCTAAATCGCAGACCATTTTGCGCAACGTCATCAGCGAAGGGATTTTCATCGGCTTGATGAGTTGGATCACTGCCGTGCCGCTCTCGCTGCCGCTGTCGTGGGGTGTGGACTATCTCGTAGGTATGTTGTCCTTCCGCGCTGCCCTGCCGTTGATATTGTCCCCGCTGGCGGTCTTCGGCTGGCTGTTGCTGGTCTTGCTCGGCGCGGTCTTCGCCAGTTTCTATCCCGCCCGCCAGGCGTCGCGGCTGACGATCCGAGAAACATTGGCGTACGTGTAAAAGATTTATAAAAAACGTTCCGAAGGATTTTGAGATAAGAGTGAATCCTGTCCGAAAACCTTCAGAATGGTGTTTTCGTAAAAAAGGAGAACCGAAATGGAAAAGAAGAATGAACAAGATGGCAAGAAGAAAATCGCCACAGTTGTAATCGTTGTCGTTATCATCGCAGCATTGTTCTGGGTTGCCAGCGTGCTGGTCGCTAATTTCAACATCGCCGAATTCCTGAAACAACTCCACGGCGGATAAGTCTGAATCAAAAGGAGAAATCAAATGGCAAAGAAAATCATCGCAATTGTGTTGCTCGTGGTTGGCGTGCTGGGAATCTTCATTCTGTTGACCTATGGCGGGGCGGTGTTTCCGCATATCGTTGGCCCGACCGCGGCGGTGGGTGGGGGTGTTTTTGTTGTTGTACAAGAAGCGGGAAAAGTAATTACCCGCTGAAACCGACAAGGCTTTGGAGATATTTATCCAAAGCCTTTTTTGTAGTCGTTCACTGATCAAATATTGGCGGAAATAATTTCGGACGGAAACCCGAACTGGCTGATCATTTCGCGTTCGATGTTTTGGAAGCCCGCCGATTTCAGGGTATCATGCAGCAACACGCCGCGACATCCGCCCAGCCAGCGCGGGTTGAAGTTGTACAGGCCTTCCCAGAATTTCTGATAGAAGCGTTCGCCGCGTGTCATATTGACCAGCACCAGTCGTCCGCCTGGTTTGAGCACGCGTTTGAACTCAGTTAACACGGTCAGAAAGTCTTTTTCGGGGAGCAGGTCGAACATGTAGTTGTTCATCAGCAAGTCAAAGTGATGATCGGGGAATTGCAGATTGTACGCGTCACCCGTCGCCAGTTGATAATTGGTCGTGCCTGACCTGGCAGCTATTTGACGCGCTTTTTCCAACATGGCGGGAGTCAAGTCAATGCCCGCGTTTTCTCCGTTCGGGTTCGCTTTCAGGATTTCGAAGAAGGTCAACCCCGTGCCGACTGCCACTTCCAAAATCGATTCGCCATCGCGGATCTTTGCCCGCGCTATCGCCTTCTCTCTGGCTTTGGATTCGGTCACTGCGCCCCAAATATTGTAGACGGGCGCTGTCTTTGAGTAGACATCCACCACTTCGGGCTTGTCGAGTTTTGCTGTAGAAATGTTCATTTTTATCTCCTTTGTTTATATATCGGCGTTTTCCGATATATTGAATAAAAAAATATAGTGGATTAATTGCAGCAACTGCGTAACAGGCTGTCGAGCATTTTCATCATGCTCAGCACCTTGGCGCGGTCGGGGGAATAGTACATCTCCTTGCCTTCCTTGTGAGCCAGCAATACACCCGCCTGCTTCAAGACTGCCAAATGTTCCGAGGTGGCTGGCTGACCCAAGCCAATGGATTCCGCAATTTGATTGACCGTCCTTTCCTCGCCGTCTAGGAAAAGCAAAATGATGTTCAAACGCGACTCGCTCGCGAGTGACTTGAGGAAGCCTAACAGGTCGGTGGGAATGGCCGGTGTTGTCATATCGGTAATTACCGATGTATTATAAGCCAATTCTATTTTATGTCAAGCCAAAGGCGGGGGGAAAATAAATGTGCCGCAGATTCTGCGGCACATAATGATTTGTTAATTTGATCTACCCGCGCTTCTCTTTGCACCATTCTTTCAACGTGATTCGTGGCATACCCAACAAACGATTTGCTTCCTCTGGCGAACCGTCTTCGCCCCAGTTCTCGTAATGCTTCATCAGTGTCGCCATGCCTTTCCATTCGGTGTTGAAGGTCAGCGCGCCCAGCACGGCAAGCATTTGAGTGGACATCGGCGAAACCTTAACGCCAGCGTGGTCAGCGTAGATTTTCATCGCCTCGCCCATGGTGTAGGCTTCGGGTCCGAAAATATAAAGTTCCTTGTTGAGCGTTTCATCGGTCTGATAACTCTTCGAGACCATGCGCGCATAATCTGCGGCGGCAATCCAATGCAGTGGGTGGATTTGATTGCCAATCAGCGACATGCTTTTCCCCTGGATGAATAGCGGTAGCGTTTCCATGAACCACGAAGCGCGGAAGATGGTGTACGGCACGCCGCTGGATTTAAGAGCCGCTTCGCCCTTAACCTTTGACCTGCTCTCTGGCGTATCGGCTTTTTCCACGCTGACAGCGTACGCGGAAAGAATCGTCACGCGCCCGACGTTCATCTCTTTTGCGGCATTTGCGATGTCGCGGGTGGCGAGATGATCCATGCGGTCGAAGTCCGCTTCGGTGGGACCGCCTTTCAGGCTGATATGGACTCCGTCCACGCCAGTCATTGCTTTTTTCAAAGCCGCCGCATTATCCACATCACCTTTGATAATTTCATATCCAGCGCCCAAAAGTTTTTGCGCCTTTTCAGGGTTGCGCGCCAGCAAGCGGACGTTGAATCCGTCCGCTTTAAGTTGTTGTGCCACGGGCTTTCCTAACATGCCTGTCCCGCCGATGACGAGAATGGTTTTATTTGAGTTTGTCATTTCTTCCTTCTGAGCAGAAACCACCAGCCTGTGACTAAACCGATTATCCCTCCGATGATAAAGCCGATTTGGCCCGTTGCTTCATATCCGCGAACGCCATTGAACACGAAATCCTCGGCATAATTCCCGCCGATATACATGGCGATGAGCAAACCAATCACTCCCAAAACAAGCGCAATGATGAGAGTGAGAAAAACTCGCAGTACCGTCTTGAGCATTGTCAGTTCTCCTTTGGAATAAAGTCCTATACGGGGACAGAGCCAAGTTTCTTGCTCATCAAAATCATCGAAGTGATGATGACCACATCTTGCACAAAGTGGATTGCCCACGCGATGAAAAGTCCCTGCGTTTCGACGAGACTCATCGCTAACAGCCAGCCGAGGAAGCCTGCCATCAGTGCGCCGACCACGCCGCTGGGCATTCCGAAATAATGAGGTGCGCCGAATACCACACCCGAAATCAGGACAATGACGGACACCGAGAAAATTCCATACAGCGGCGAGACGATTCCGATTCTGAAAATGGCTTCTTCTGAAAAGGCATTCGCCATCGAAAATGGAATTGACCAGAGCAGACTGAAGACGAAGTAGCGATAGTCCACGCCTGCTTTTTTTAATTGAAAGAACATGAATATTGCCGTGCCAAGTGTGATGAAAATGCCAATGCTTGTGGCAATCTCCAGCCAGGTCTCATTGCCTGTGACTCCGAGCCATGTGATCTTGCTGATATGCACATTGACATCTCCCATGCGAAAGAAGCGCGCGAAGTTTTCAGGGTTGAGGAAATAGATGAGGAGCAGAACGATGGAGGTCAAGACCAATTGCAGAGATTGAAATTTAATTTGAAAATCGACCACTGAATTTTGGTTGAGCACGGTTTTGATTTTGGCGGTGACAGGTCGAAGGGCGAAAATGCCTGCGGCGGCGAGACCAACTATCAGGGCGGTAAGAAGCGGCGTCATATCAGCCTCCAATCCCGATGATGATGAAAATTGTCTCAAGCAGGTTCAATGCCAGATGCGCGGCAAACGGCGCGATGACATTTTTTCGCGTGACACGCAAGTATGCGAAGGGGACGCCCGCGACAAGTCCCACCAACACGATGTACCAAAATCCGCCCGTCCAGTGAAGGATGCCGAAGAAGAAAACCGAAATGGCGATGGCGGCGGGTTGACCAAATCTTTCGAGCAGGCGAGTGAGCCCATAGCCACGATAAATGCTTTCTTCGACGAAGGGCGCGAGAAGCACATCCGCGATGGCGAAGGGGATGAGCGATGCGCCGAGCGCGGTCAGCACGGAGCCAGCGGGGACGTAATCCCAAATGTTTTGCAGGCTGACGAGGACGGGGGTGAGGACGAAAAAGTAAAGCAGGACAATCACAACACCAGGAATGGCGCCGATGAGAATCTCACGCCAAAGTTGTTGACCGTCTTGAAGTTTCCAGCCGATGTCTTTCCACGAGAGACCTTCGCGCTTCATGGTTTTCATCAGGATGAGGAGCAGCCAGATTTGCAGCGCCACCAGTTGATAGGGTGTGGAGTCTGCGACGAGTTGAGGAATCGCCGCGGGGTCTTTGCCCTGTGTGACGAAGCCAAAATAAACGGACGCGAGGACAATCAAAACCAGCGCGAGAATCGGCGCGGCGAGCAGAGTCCACCAGAGGCGGTTGGATTTTGGAGCAGGATTGTTCAAGGTTTACTTCCTATTTTTTCAAAATTGAAATTGAGACAAGGATAACCAACACAGCCGCCATTGTCCAGCCGAACCAATCGCCGAAACGGGTGTAGAGGGTTTGGTCGTTGACGACAAATGTCTCACCGATGGTCACACCTTTTTCGTTGACCTTTCCTTCGGCGGTGATTCTTCCGTATGGATCAATGACCATCGAGAGTCCGTTGACTGTGCCAAGCCCAAACGCCAAATGATTCTCTGCGGCGCGGAAGACTGCGTCGGCGGCGTGGAACGGGGGGAAGGTGGCGACGCCGTTGAAGTCGTTGTCCATTGGCAGGAGGACGATCTCTGCGCCAAAGCGTGCCAATTCGCGCATGATCCACAGGCGATGAACATCCCAACAGATGGAGATGCCAACTTTTGCGTTGGGCGTATCAAAGACGGGGAACTCACGCGGGCCAGGCGTAAAGCCTGCGTCTATCTCGCCAGAGACGAGGTTAATTTTGGCACGGCGTCCAATCTCGTTCCCATCGGGGCCAACCAGAACAGCCGTGTCGTGTAAACCTGTCGGGGCATTCCAGGCTGTGTCCACGGTGAAGTAGGCATTGGTTTCGCCAACCAATGCACTCAATTGATCCATGAATTGCGGATCGTCTGCGTTGGTGAATTCATTTTCAGGCCAGACAATATATGCGGGTTGTTCCGCCGCTGCCTGACGGGTCAACTCCGCGTCGGCGTCGAAGATGGCTTGCGACACTTCGGGCGATTGAACGAGTGTGCCTGCAAATTCTCCCTGTCCGCTGACGAGTGGCAGTTGGTAAATCATATCGGTGATGACGGCGACTTTGAATGTGTTCTCAGGCTGGGGAATGCTGATCGCGCCCGCACCAACTATCAGCGCGGAAAGACCGAGAGTGATCAGGCTGGCGCGCGTGGATTTTTTCATCAAAAGAAACGCAATCGCCACGTTGACCAACATCACGAGGAAGCTCAATCCAAAAACGCCAGTCATGCTCAAGATTTGCAGCGCGGATGGAAAGCGCCACTGGCTGTTTGCTAAAAGGACGAACCACCAATCTTCCGCGACGGGCGTGATGTATTTGACAAATTCAATTGCCGACCAGGCGACAGGGAACGCAAGAATTTTGAATGCGACGGGCAGGCGCGAGTAAAGCCAGTCGCCAAGTTGAAGCATGCTTGCATAAAATGCTCCCACGGCGATGATGAGAAAATATCCAAGCGCTGGCGGAAAAATATTTGGATACCAGTTGTGGACGCCGATGGAAAAGACAACGCCAAACGGCAGAGCCAGCGGATAAACGTGTTTGGATTCGGCGTAGGGGAGGACGATCAACAGCGGAACGAGCGCGACCCAGCCGATGAAGGGGACGTCGAACCCAGGCATGGACGCGGCTAGTAGAAAACCTGAAACGGCGGAGAGTCCCATGCCTGCCCAAAAGCGGAGTTGCGATTCAGAAAATTTGGGGTTGCTGATGGGGACGCGTTTCTGGTAGGTGGATGTAAAGATAAATGCGGGAACGAGCAAAAGATAGCGGGCTAGAGTGAAGACCAGTTTTTGGTCGGGAAGAAGAATGGCGGCAATGCCCAGCGTTGATGCGAAGATGAACTGCCAACCCCACATCAGGCTAATGACTGCATTGGGATAGATGAACATGCCGTTGCGCCACATCGCTTTGATGAAACCCCATTTGGAATATTCACCCGAGAGCGGTATTTTGGAAATCAGCAAACTGCTGAACCAAAGCGCAGCCATCGCCACACTACTGACGATGGAACCCCATTTGGAATATCCTTCGCTTCCCGTAAGTGCCAGCCCAGCAGACATGACGAAGAACCCAAGTCCGCCCCATTCCATGAAAGTTGGAGGTTGGAGATTGGTAATTGGTGATTGGGAATTGGGGCGGCTGAAGATAAAGCGATACGCCACGATCAGCGCGGAGATAAACAGCGGAATCCCAACGCTGATCCAATGACTGACTCTTGGGATGTCGAAGGTACTCCAGTGGATAATCCACGGGATGAAGGCGACCGTCATCCATGCCATGCCTGGCAGGGAGATGAATCCGCCTGGGCGTTGGGAAGGCGGCGCTTCGTAGACGACTTTGTCTGCGCTCTTGAACAGGTCACCCATTTTCATCAGCAGTTCCAGATCACCCGTGGCGGTATAGAGTTCCTGCATTAAGGCTTCGTAGCCAGTCATCTCGCCGTTGCTGATTTTCATCCACACTTCTGACGGTGTGATGATCGTCATGGTCGGTTCGCTGGCGGCGCCTTCGTGAAAATAGCATTCGCCGTTTTCAATGCGGAGATGATAGACGCCCGCTTCTTTTCCGCTTACATCAAATTGGATGATCGCCTTGAGGTTGGGGATGACATTCGCGTCGAAGGTCAACGTCATACCTTCAAGAGTTTGGCGAAGATTTAGGTCTTTTGGAATGTTCATGATGGGTTGTTCCTTTGTTTGTTGCTATTCACTGGGAGTGACATCAATTTTCAATTTTGCCTGTGCAGATTTTTTCCACGCCCAACTGATGAGATAAAACACTCCGCCCAGTGGAAAGAGGATGAAGGGGAAAGAGAGAGCGGAGAGCGGCATGACGAGTCCGTTGGGCAACCCAATAGTTCTGAGACCATAGATCAGCAGGGCGATCTCATCCGCAATGAAGAAAAGCAAGGTCAGCGCGGCGGAGAGACCTTCCCACTTCCAACCTAGTCCCAAACTGATCAGCATTCCAAACAATGCCCACATGTGAAACGCAAGTTCAGGATCATCGTCCGCAAACAGGAAGAGAGGCAGTCCATCTTGCAGGAACATCAAGCCGAACAGCAAAATTGCTAATATGCTGATGATTCTTGCTACCCAACGCAGAATGGTGATGAAATTGTTCATAAGATTTTCCTTGAGAAGAGGCTTCGGTGATTTTCACATCGAAGCCTCTTGAGGTCATTACATTTTCTTCAACAATTCCAGCGCGTGAAGTTCTGGCTCAGCGCCCTGGTATGTACCAACCACGCAGCCTTGCGCGTCCAGCACGGCAAGACCGACGACCTTGCTCGTGTCTCCGAGACCAAAGCCTTGGGTTGCCTTGCCGTCCCAATCGGGCAGGATGATGACATAATCTTGCGGGTCTTGTCCCTGCGGAATGGATTTGCTCGCCTTGTCATAAGATTCGCGCATGGATTTCTCGGCGAAACTGCGGAACAATTTCGGCACGGAATGTAAATCCACGACGTTGGCGATGGTGACAGATTCGCAGGGTTGATATTCTTCAACCGCGCGGATCGCTTGATTGATTCGTTCCGCGTCTTCGGAAGTGTCGGCGGTGTGGAAGATGAGCACACTGCGTTTGCCGATGGCGTTGAGCGTAACTTCGCGTCCAGAGCCTGAGGTTTTGAGGGTCACGGCTGGGGCGGAGGTGGAAGAGGCTGAGGCGTTGACCATTGTCTGTTTGACGGGAGCAATTGTCGGCGGGGTGGGAAGCGGGGTTTCATCTTCCACATCCATGCTGGGCGCAGCCATCAAAACGACTTCGGTGCCGTCCAAGTGTCCGATCACCATGCGCGAGGTATCGCGACCTGAAAGCATTGCCGCGCTCATGCCGCCGCCAAACGTCCACGCGCCTGCGAGGAAAAGATTTTTGATGGGCGTCTGCGCGCTCAAGCGACCGCCGTGCGCGTTCTCGACGGTTTGATCGCTGCCGTAGATCGCGCCGCCGACGTTGAGGCTGTAACGCCAGTTGGTGATGGGCGTGGCAACTTCGATGTACTTGATCGATTTGCGCAAGCCTGGGATGAGTTTTTCGGTGCGGTCGAGAAGAATTTCGGTCGCGGCTTTCTTCAACTCGTTGTACTGCGGATTGTCGCTGTAGTTTTCAAGGTTGCCGCCCGTGCCCCATTGATTGTCACTGTTCCAATCGGCGAGCGCAAAAATATTCAAGACCGTTCCACCTTCGGGCGCACTGCCGTGATCGGCGATGCTGTAGTTGGTGATCGAAAGCCCAGCGTTGGCGAAGTCACCGTCCAGCGCGGCTTGATAACCTGCGTTGCTGTCGTAACTATCCCGCACAAATATTTCGTGATCGGTATAACCTTCGGCTTGCAGGTCGCGATCCAAACCGAGGTAAAGCACGAAATTCGAAATAGATGGTTTGGCTTCTTCAATGCCGCGCACATAATCAGCGGGCAGATGCTCGCGCCCAACGAACTTGAGCATTGTGTCGGGAGAATTCGCGTTGCTGATGATGACATCTGCTTCGACGCGCAATCCCTTCTCGGTGATGACTGCCACCGCGCGTCCATCCTTAATCTCGATCTTGTTGACTGTTTCCTTGTAGCGGATCTCCCCGCCGAATTTTTTCAACGTGGCTTCCATCGCGCGGCTGATCGCCATGCTGCCGCCTTCGGGGTAGTACGCGCCCATCAGGTGAAAACTGACCCAGGGGAAAATAAAAATGGCGGCGTTCAGTTTTTCGGGCGGCAGTCCGTAGTAGCCCCAGAGCGTGGTGAAGACTGACTTGAGTTCGCTATCCTGAATGAACTGGCTCATGTATTCTTCCAGTGAAATGGTCATGGCTGCCAGCATTTTTGGATAGAGTATGGGCATTTTTTCCAACGGCGGACGAATGCCCAACTGACCTTCCGCGTCGAAGCGGCGCACCTGCCAATAGGTTTCCACCATGTCGGCGATGATCTTGTGAATGCCATCGCGCTCGTGCGGGAAGTGCTTCACCAGTTCGGACTCGTATATCATCAAGTCGGCAGACGCCACAACTTTCTGTTTGGGAAACTGAACCGAGTAGAAAGGATCAATGCGGTGGAAGTGAACCTGATCGAACACTTCCAAATCTTTGAGAATGGGATACGACCAACCGCCAGGCGCAGCGCCATCGAGGGCGTGCAGGGCAACTTCGAAGCGATACTTTCCGCGCCGAAACTCGTGAGCATATCCGCCAGGGACGGTGTGATGCTCGAGCACAAGAACTTTCTTCCCCGCCTTTGCGAGGTATCCCGCGGCGCTGAGCCCTCCCAGACCTGCGCCGATGATAACTACGTCAAATTTTTCCATTATGTTTTTCCTTATGCCTTTTTCTGGGTCTTGAGCCATTCTTCCAATGTGGTGCTGGACGCGCCGAGGATTTTTTCCGCGCCGTTGGGCGCGGTGACTTTGGGTGACTTTTCAAAATATGCCATCATTTGGACAAAGTCCTTCATGGTCGCGCTTTTCATCATCGCCGCCAGCATGTTGCCAAACCAGGTCGGCATGGTCGCGGCTTTGACTCCAGGGTAGACAACGTCACAGTATTGCTGGAGCGCGTCCTGCATGAGCATGGCTTTCGGTCCGTTGATGACGAAGGTTTTGTTGGCGGCTTCTTCGGTCTGATAGGATTTGGAAACTGCGCGGGCAAAGTCCGCTACGGCGAGGAAATAATAGGGCTGTTTCTGCTTGCCGAAAACCGTCGCCCGTCCATCGCGCACGAAGAGCGCCAGCGCGTCTATGAACCAACTGGGGCGGAAGATGGTGTACGCGACGCCGCTCTTGGTCAGCGCTTCTTCCGCTTTGAGTTTTTCATCGATCATCGGATACCAGCGATTTTCGGGCAGGGCGGTGGTGCCAGAGATGTAGGTGACGCGGACGTTCCTGCGTCCCTGCGCGGCGAGGATGTCAGTCACATCGCGAGCGACTTGCGCTTCCGATTGCCACGGCACACTGAGATTGACTCCGTCCACGCCTGCGAGGGCTTTTTCGAGTGTGGTTTTGTCCGTGAAATTGCCGACGATGAGTTCAACCTGGTCGCCCAGCATTTGGCGAGCCTTGTCTGCGTTGCGGACGAGTGCGCGGACGGAAAAGCCGTCTGCCAGAAGTCGCTTTGCGATGGGGGCGCCGACGAAGCCAGCCGCGCCGATGACGAGAATTTTTTGAGTCATGATTTATTTTCCTTTTATGATTTAGATGGTTTAGAAGAATTTTGGAAACAGTAGTCCAGATTTTTGTTTGTATTCTGCAAACTGCGCGTGGCGTGAGAGAGACTTATCTTTTGAAAGCATGTTCCGCACGAAGAAGCCGAAGACCCATGCGCTCAAAATTACGAACGGCAGCCAGTGCATGGACATGGTCGCATACGCCGCGTAGATCATGATCTCGCCGAGGTAGTTCGGGTTGCGGGTGTATTTGAACAGGCCATCTTCGATCAATCCTTTTTTGTTTTGCAGGGTGTAGAACTTCTGCGCATCGCTGACGTAGTGTAGGAAAATGCCGAAGATGTAGAGAACAACCACCAGTCCGATGAGCGGCGAGGGGAGCGTCAGGTGGCGGCTGATCAGCAGGTACGGCGCGACGTAATATCCAGCCAGCGGAAGGAAGACGAAGAGGATCGCAATCGCCAAGGGTTGTTTTTCATCGAAACGTTTGTCGGGATAAAGCGAATCCTTGATGAGCCACAGGATGCTGTAACTGCCGTGAATTGCCAAATAGATGAATGCTTCGGTCGACCAGTTATTGAAGAACCACATCAGTCCCAACACAACGGGGGTGACGAGGGCTTTGTGAATATTGATTGCGGTGCCGACTTTCATGTTTATCTCCTTTTTGCGCACAGGGCGCATTGAATAGCCCCGCCTTGATTCAGGCAGTTTTGATTTTTTAGAATATTATTTTTCAGGGAGTCCCCTCTCCCTTTGGGAGAGGGCTAGGGTGAGGGTAGATTTGGCGGCATCAGGGGCGGAAGGTTGCGGACGGTCTCCAGAGTCTTCTCGTACCAGGCCAGTTCGAATTCGTAATAATCAATCCCATAATCGAGAGTGATCTGCCAGAGTTGACGGGCGCGCTCGATGCTGATTCGCTGTGCATTTTCGTTGATCGCGGCTTGCGCCGAAGTGCGCAGGATATACAGGTGCTCACGAATTTCCTGCATGCGGGCTTCCAACAGCGCGGCGATCTGCTCGTTGCTGCTGAAGTGTGAGAAGAAGATCTGGATGAGACTCGCCTCGCGGACGGGATCCATCGGCAGGGGGGTGACCATCCAGCGGCGCAGTTCGGCGCGGCCTTCGTCCGTGATCTGGTATTCCTTGCGGTTCGGCTTGCCATCCTGCTGGATGACGCGGGCTTCCGCCCAGCCTTTTTTCTCCAGACCTTCTAGGGACTTGTAAATGTGGCTCTGGGTGGCCGACCAGAAGTGGGCTACCGACACATCGAAGAATTTCTTCAGGTCGTAGCCAGACATGGGTTGGTATTCGATAAAAGCGAGAATGGCATGTTCGAGTGGCATATTGTTCCTTTTGTTTTATATTCCTATGCAGTTATATTATCAATCAGTCTTATTCTTGTCAAGGGATAAAACACCAATCATCCGAATGTGGGATACGGACACATCCTGACGAGAGCGGAAGCGATAAAAAATCCGCGTTTTCGGCGTCAACCTGCGCCCCACTTCCCTTAAAAACAAGACCCGCCCGCAAAATAATATTTCGCTGGCGGGTCTTGTTCAGTGAAACATAGGGCAAGATGGATGGGTCGGTTACCTGTCCTTTTTCTTGTCCTTGTCCTTTTTATCCTTTTTACCGTCGTCATCGTGCGCCATCATGTCGACGGCCACCGCAATAGCCAGGATGAGGATGTCATGCTGGCCCTCGTCGATCTCCACGCCGTAGGTGTCGGTGAAGCTGAACCATTTCTTGGAGACTTCGGCGACCTTGTTCCAGCCGCGCTTAATCGAATACTCGTGGTCGAGGATGTCGCCCTGCACGTCCAGGTCGGGGCCGTTCTTGACGTTGACGTCCCACTTGTCGCGCAGGGGGGTGAGCAGCGCCTTTTTGACCACGGCCAGATCCCTGCCGTCGGCGTCTTCGATGACCATCGTATCCTTGATGGTCAGCAGGCGCTCCTTGATCTGGCACAGCGTGTTGCCCTTCAAGTCTTCGAAGACCAGCGTCTTGCGGATGCGCAGGATCTTGCCATCCACTTTGTAGACTTTTTTGCCTTCGGCATTTTCGATCCAGAAATCGTCCCCAATGGAGATCATGTTTTGGCGGATTTTGTAGCGTGTGCTCATGAGAAGTTTTCCTTTCGATTTGGAAAAGTATAATCCATGTGCAGCGGGAAACACAGGAATGCAACAAACCTGGGCGGACAGTATAATCAGCCTTTGAAGTTACCCCTTTTGTGAGGTTGTATGGACTCAATTTCAGAACGCCGCAAGGCGGTTTTTTATCTCGTGGCTGCGGCCATCCTGTGGAGCACAAGCGGATTTTTCGTCAAGATTCTGGATTGGCAGCCGATTGCCATCCTGGCGGGACGCAGCCTGTTTGCGTCAGTTGTATTCCTGATCTACCTGCGGCGTGTGCCGACGCGCTTCAACCGCTGGCAACTGCTGGCGGCGGGCGCCTTCATCCTGACGCAGTTCCTGTACATCACCTCCATCAAGCTGACCACCGCTGCGAACTCGATCTTCCTGCAATACACCGCGCCCATTTATATCGTTTTGCTGGCGTTCTGGTTCCTGCGCGAAAAGCCCTCGCGCACGGACTGGTTTTCGATGGGCCTCATCTTCCTCGGGCTGGGGCTTTTCTTTGGCGATAAACTCAGCACGGACGGGTTCTACGGCAACCTGCTGGCCGTCCTGAGCGGCGTGACCTCGGCGGTGATGATCGTCGCTTTCCGCGCCCAGAAGAATGGCGACCCCGCCGAAAGCAACCTGATCGCCTTCCTGCTCACGGCGACCCTGGGCTTTCCCTTTGTCCTGCAGCAGACCTGGACGGTGAACAGTTGGCTGATCCTGGCCTTCCTCGGCATCATTCAGATCGGGTTGGCCTTCATCTTCTTCAGCAAGGGCATCAAACACATCCCCGCCCTGGAGGCGAACCTGATCGGCACGCTGGAGCCTGTGCTGAATCCGATCTGGGTGTTTCTGTTTTACGGCGAGAGCATGGGCAGGTACGCCTTCTTTGGCGGACTGGTCGTGCTTTGCGGCGTGATCCTGAGCGCGGTCGGCAGCGCGAAGGCGGCCAAATCGTAGGCCACGCTTTCAGCGTGATCCTTCAGAGAAAAGGAAACCTTCCCATGCAACCTACTCTTTCCTACACCATCTGGTTCACCCAACGTACGGGCAGCACCCTGCTCTACAAGGCACTCGAATCGACGGGTGTGGCAGGCGTCCCGCGCGAGTGGTTCAACTGTCCGCCCGACCTGCTCACGACATTCAGAAGGTCAAGTCACGCCGAACTTCAGGAATATTTATACAAACTTGGCAGTACGCCCAACGGCGTCTTCGGCATCAGTCATTCCTATTATGAGCCGCATTTCAGCCAATTGACCGAAACGCTTCAAAACTTCCCTGCCTGTCCACCCACTGCAAAGCGGACAGAAGTTTGGGAAGGAGTCTTTCCCAATCACCGTCACGTCTTCATGACGCGCCGCAACAAGATTCGGCTGGCGGTCTCGTGGTGGAAGGCGATCCAATCGGGGGAGTGGCACGTGCCAGACAATGAGCCCCGCAAGCCTGTTGACCTGTCCGACAAGTATTCCTTCGACGCCATCAACCACCTGTATAACGAATGTTCCATGCGCGAAGCGGGCATCCAGGAATTCTTTGCCGAAGGCGGCATCACCCCGCTGAATATTTTCTACGAGGACTTCATCCAAAACTACGAGGGGACTGTTCGAACAATTCTCGATCACTTCGAACTGGACTCGAAGTCCGCCACCATCGCGCCGCCTGCGCTGACCAAGCTGGCGGATGCCGTCTCCGAGGAATGGGCCCAGCGCTTCCGTCAGGAACGCCAGAACGGCTGGACGAATCGCGGCTGGTAACGTGGTCAGACTTCGGAAATCAGGAGCGAACCCGCGCGTCACGCCTCACCGTTCACCAACAGGTCGAAGAATCTGCCCGTGGACGCGTCGAACTTGAATTGAAAATAGCACGCGCCGCCATCCGCCACGAAGATGAATTGTTCCTTCCACTCGGTCTCTGCTCCAATCCTGCACAGGTAATTGGCGTAGATTACCTTTTGGCCATCGAGGACGATCCCGACATACTGGCGGTTGTACTCCTCCAACTGCTCCCAGACGGGCGACTCGGTCATATGGAACGCGGACTGGTTCTCCTGCAAATAGGCGGGCAGGCCGTCCTCCAATGCGTGGACGTCCGCTTCGGTGGGCGACCAGTATTCGGCCTCGGCGGGGAAGAGCCAGTCGAGCATTTTGTCTGTCTGCGCCTTGTCTGCGGAAAATGCGATCCAATCTTCCCCTTCTGCACTCGAGGCGGGCTGTGATGACGTGCAGGCGGTAAGCAACAGGATCAGAACAAGAAAGGCTTTTCCAGTGTTGAGCATGGGAATTCTCCTTTCCATAGAAACGCTGGGAGGGAGAAATTGTTCCTGCGATCTCTAAATTCAATTCGTAACCAATTCGCGGACATTCCCCACCACAGCGGACAAGTTCTTCATAACCTCTTCATTCCTGAATCGGACAATGCTTCGACAGGCTCAGCACAAGCCCTCAGCCCCATTTCTCTCAAAACCTTTTCCCGCCTAGCATCTTCTTCCTGTTGCAGATCATGGATGTCGCCATCCACTTCAATGATCAGCGCCGCCTTTTACTGCACACTCTCATCATAACAAATCAACTCGACCAGATTGCCTTCTGGATCAAGCACGTACAAAGAACGCCAATGCGTCCATTCGTGTTCCATGGTCTCTACTTCGAAACCAAGTTGCTGAAATCGTTCCATTTCGGACATGTAGTCTGCCTGATCGATCGCGAAGGCGATATGATGAAGTGAAGTTGTTTGAGGATTTATTTTTGTGAAGTGACGTGACCTATGGTCTGGCGGCATTGACTCATCGAACAGCGCCAGAAGTTGAATGTGTCCCCCATAGCTTGGCGCGATTTGAAAGAAGATCATTTTCTCAAATTCCCCAAATAGTTCAAGACCAAGGATGTTCTCGTAGAACTCCCGCATGACCTGCATATCTTTAACCCGCAGGACGATTTCGCCAATGGCTTTGATGGTTTTATTTTGTTTGGTCATTTGATGATTCCTTGGTATCGAACGTATTCATGGTGTTGTTCACTCGCATCACCCATGTGGCATGGACAGGTGTTACTCCCACGGATGATCAAACCAACGAGAAAACTCATCATAAACTTCATCTGCGATGCTGTAGTGTTCGCCGCTTTTAGCTGTGCGTTCATATGTTACCCCTGCATCTTTGAATAATTGGGATACCACATCGTGTAACATAGACTTGATCTCGTCAGGGTCGCTTGTTTCTGCCGAGTCAATCAAAGACTTAGAAACCGACGGTTCTTCGGCATCACTATCTGCAACTTCAAGCGCATATTGCAGCATCCCCGCAACCATAACTGAAACACGATGTGTGCGTCCACCTGGAACGAGCACACGAAGCATTTCTACCCAAACGGAATACGTTTCTTTTTCAACCACATCCTGAAGACTTCTTTTGGATTTTGACGCCATTGCGCAACTCCTTTACAAAACTCACTTCGCAACCAATTCGCGGATTTTCCCCATCACAGCAGACAAGTTCTTCACAACCTCTTCATTCCTGAATCGAACAATGCTCAGCCCCATCTCTCTCAAAACCTTTTCCCGCCTGGCATCTTCTTCCTGCTGCAGATCATGGATGTCGCCATCCACTTCAATGACCAGCGCAGCCTTGTGACAATAAAAGTCGACGATGAAGCCTGCGATGACTTGTTGCCTTCGGAAATGGACGCCGAGCTTATTCCCGCGTAATTCCTGCCAAAGGATTTTCTCGGTAGGAGTCATGTCACGCCGCAGTTCGCGGGCGCGTTGGAGTTTTTCTTTGGTGACGGTTTGACCTGGGATGATGTTTTTGACTGGCATGGCGAGATTGTAATGCAAAATAGGAAAACCCCTCTCCCGTCTCCCCCAAGGGGGAGAGGCTAATGCTTCCTCAAACAAAAGTTTCTTTGGTATGGAAAATCAACAATCTCATCACGCACCAAACCCGCCTCACCGAATGGATAATTACCACAGCTATCACGCGACCAGCCCCCTTCCCAGGCCTGCCCTGAGCCTGTCGAAGGGTGGGAAGGGCGGGGGGATAGGTCAAATCCCATCCTCATCTCCTCCGCAATCTCTTTCTCAAATCCATATTGCGCTATAAGTTGATTGGAAGCTGATACATTTAAATGTTAGCATCGTCTTCGGAAGCATCGCTATTAATTAATTGAACAACTTGTTCTGTGTAATCAGCAACTAGATTGCACAATTCAACTGCTTTGGTCTTAGTTACTGGCAAACCAGTATCATGTGATAATTCGTTTGCCCATTCTGCCATTTTCCCGAAAGTGCTCTTTACGGGTTCGTCGTGGTAATTCTTTAATGCGCTTGTAAGGTCTCCTAACAATTGCTGAGAGTAAGATTTTTTATATTCGATTTCTCTAAAACAGGATTCTATTTTCAAAACATTTTCCAGAGTTCTTCGAATTGTGCTTGACTTTTCGTAAATTAGATCAATATCTTTATGATGAATTGAAGCCAAAAATTCTCTTATCTGTTCAAGTTTTCTTTTACAAAGGGAAAGATTTACGTTGTATAAAAAGAATTTTGACCATTGAGCGGAAGTATTTAATGATTTAGGCAAGATAACTACCGAATACAAAGGCGTATTTAGACAGAGAAATTTTTGATTGGCATCCTCAACCATTCTGAGAACTCTTTCAGAAAAATAGTTGAATTTGAAATTGTAATATTCATCCCCATGCTGACTAAGTATTTTCCTAATCTCCTTTTCTGACATAGTATATCCTCGGAGAAGGAACAAAGGATTCTTAGTTTCCTCGTTCAATATTCCAATTGAATGAAAACGCAACAAAAGCCCATGCAAGGGAATAACTGCTGTTTGCGAGTCCAGTTTGTTATTATTTTCTTCGCATCCATACCAATACAGATATAGAAGTTCTTTATCTTTGTCAATATTATAGCCACAAAAGCTATCCCAGTTACCAGCGTCTAGGAAATCAATTATCACTGCGCCTTGAGTTTCTGCCAGCAGCATCTTAAAGAATGTATCAGCTAAATTAATATCATCAATTTCATCAATACCAAATGCCTGGGCAATTTTTCTAAAAATTTTATCGCCTTCAGTATATGGATCCATAAAATTTACCTCAATCTGCCGTCAACATCTTCGACAAATCCTCAAGAAATCAACAAAAAGACTTCGGAAGTCTCACAGACTTCCGAAGTCTAATTCATCCTAGTCTACGGTCAAGGTTTTACTCAAATTCCTGGGGAAATCGGGGTCGAAGCCGCGCATCACGCTCATGTGATAGGAGAGCAGTTGCAGCGGCAGGACGGCCAGCAGGGCGTTGACCTGTGGGTCGGATTTGGGCAGCACGACCAGGTCGTCGCCGTTGGCGCGCAGGCGGGCATCCTCCTCCGCGATGACGATGGTGCGCGCGCCGCGTACCTTGACCTCGTTGATGCCGCTGATGATGAGCGGCACATCGTTCGGTCCCGCGGCGAAGACGATCGGGAAGCCCTTGCTGACCGCGGAGAGCGGTCCGTGCTTGAATTCGGTCGAGAGCATGCCTTCGCAGTGGGCGTAGGTGATCTCCTTCAACTTCAAGGCGCCTTCCAGCGCGATGGCGTAGGTCGCGCCGTAGCCCAGGCAGTACATGTCGTTCCATTCATTGATGTCCCTGGCGATGGTCTCGATCTGCGGGCCGACCATCGAAAGGGTTTGCTCCATCAGGTCGGGGATGCTGTCGAGCACATGCCGCCCTGAGCGGAGCGAGTGATCGTCGAGCGAAGTCGAAGGGCCCATGCCAGCCAGGCGGTAGGCCAGGTACAGGAAGGTCACGACCTGGTTGGTGAAGGTCTTGGTGGCAGGCACGCTGATCTCGTAGCCGCAGCACAGCGGCAGGCAGAAGGAAGTGGCCCTCGTCAGCGTGGAGCCAACCACGTTGGCCAGGCCGAAGCAGGCCATACCGCGCTTCTCGGCGGCCTCCAGCGCGTTGAGCACATCCTTGGTCTCGCCCGACTGGCTGACGAAGATGCCCACGTCATCGTGGTTGACGGCGGGCGCATATTGCGCGATGAATTGCGGGGCCAGCACGGGGATGGCGGCGCGTCCCGCCAGTTGCGCGAAGTAGACCGCGCCCACCGACGCGGCGTGATAACTGGTGCCGCAGCCGATCAGGTACAGGTGGCGGGCGTTCTTCATCTTCTCGACCAGCGGCGCCACGTCGGGACTGCCATCCAGCAGGTGCAGCAGTTCGCGCGCCACCTGGCCCTGCTCGTGGATTTCCTTGAGCATGAAGTGCGGATAACCGCCCTTTTGGACGGCGTCCATCGTCTCGGTCACCAGCTCAGGCTGACGGTCGATAAGCTTGCCGTCCTTGACCGAGCGCACCTCGACCTTATCCGCCCACAAGGTGACGATCTCCCCGTCCTGGGGGCGGATCACACTGCGGGTCAGCGGCAGGATCGAAGGCAGGTCCGACGAGACACAGGTAAAGCCCTCGCCCAGTCCCACCACCATGCCCGAGCCTTTCTTGAAGGCATACAGCTTGTCATCGTCCGCGCGCCCGATGACGAAGGCGTAATCGCCCTGCAGGTCGCCGTAGGCCAGGCGGATGGCGTCGATGAACTGGTAGCCGCGGTTGATGTAGCGTTCCACCGCGTGGACACAGGTCTCGCCGTCGTTCTGCGAGCGGACGGTCATGCCTTCGGCCATGAACTGTTCGCGCAGCTCGACGTTGTTGACCACGTTGCCGTTATGCGCGCCGACCATGTCGCCATCCGAGTCGAGGTGCGGCTGGCTGTTGACCTGCGACGGCTCGCCGAAGGTGGCCCAGCGCAGCTGGGTGATTCCGCGCTGTCCGCGCATCTCGGCGATGTTGTATTTGGCCGCGACCACATCCACCTTGCCGACATCCTTGCGCAGATCGATCTTCCCGTTGTTGATCGTCGCCGCGCCGACCGAGTCGTAGCCGCGATAGGTCAGCCGCTTGGCCGCCTCGATCAGGATCGGGCCGAGGGCTTCGTCTTTATTCGTTACGTATCCGAAAATTCCGCACATGGTTGTGTGTTCTCCTGTGTATTCGTTACTCGGTGGTCGAGTAGAGCGGGTGCTCTCCCCGCTCGTATCGAGACCACCATGCAGTGGAAGTGGCTTTACTTATGGGTGGTCTCGACACTTGCGCCTGCGCGCCAGTGCAGGTGTACGTTCCTCGCTGGCGCTCGGAACTACTCGACCACCAGAGTGTTCCATTTTTTCTTTGGATTATATGCTATAGACCACCGCGGGCTAGGTGATGTTACTCACGAAGTGACAGGGACCTTTATATCCGCGTTATGTGATTAAGGCATGGAGTCCAACGTCTCCTGACGTTGGACTCCACACCCAAAAAAACGCCCCCGACATCGTCAGGGGCGGTCTGGAAAAGCCATTGGATCGGCCTACAAACGGATCACGAACCCGCAGTATTCACACTTGAGGTTGTCCTGTCCGCGCAGGACGATCTGGGTGATGTTCCCGCCGCAGCTGGGACACTGGCTGGGCGCGGATTTGACCCTGGCCTCGGCGGCAGCGTCCACGGCCACGGCGCGCTCCTTTTCGATATCCTTCGATTTGACGCGGTTGATGAGCGCCTTCCACTCGTCGCAGTTTTGCCAGATGTGGACGTAAATCTTGGGGGCGGGCGCGCCTGGGGCGAACCTGACCTCCAGGTTGTCCTCGTTCTTGAACAGGCCCTTTCGGACGGCTTCGACCCCTTCCACCAGCGCGACAGGCGCCTCGAAGAGCAGCTTCTGCACCTTTTGCGATTCGGTGGTGATGAACAAAATCTTCTTCGTTGCCACCTCCTCCTTTTGTTCGAAGAGCAGGCGCTGGTCAGTCAGGAACAGCACGCCGTCGGGATCTTCCTTGTCCTCCTTGCCGTCCCGTACCAGCACGGCCTTGACCGCCATCACGCCCGCCTCGGTGGCGAGCAGTGGGAAGGTGGCCTCGGCCAGTTGGGTCAGCATCCAATCAACCTTTTCCACCTGGTCGACCAGTTCGCCCACCTGGCTGTCGAAGGAGTCGTACATTCCGCGCAACTGTCCCTCCGCGGCGTTGACCTGCGCCTCGAGCGCATCGGCCTGGGGCTTGAGCTGGTTGAGCAGGGTGCGCGCCTGGGCGATATTGCCCGCCGCGCCCGCCAGCGACGTGCTGCGCGTCGAGAGGGGCGTCATTGCCGTTTGCAGGCGGTTGGCCTGCTGGTTGATCTGCGTCAGGACGTTGGCGCTCATCTGCGCCCATTGTTTGGCGAACTGGGCCGCCTGGGCCTCGAAATCCCTGCCGAACACGTAGCCGCGCGAACGCAGGACGGCGATCTTCTGCGCCAGGCTGCCCACGTCGGTTTGCAAATCCTCCACCTCATCGCGGATCTTGGTGAGGCGGACGTTTTGTTCGAGCGAACTCAACTGGGAGCGCAGGGACGCGATCTGGCTGGCGATTTCTTCCTTGGGGTTGGGTGTTGTGGACATGGGCGTTTTCCTCTGGGAAAATTATAAAGCAGGATGTCGGTGGTTTGTATTCATTCGGGAACTCTCGGAGCGCGGACTTCAGTCCGCCATTCCAGAGCAGACTAAAGTCTGCATTCCGATGTTCGGAGCGCCTCTCAATCCAGCTTCAGGTTGCCCTGCTCGTTGAATGCAAAGAAGGGATTGTAGGCCACCTCCCAGGCATAGCCATCGGGGTCGGCAAAGTAGGAACTGTACCCGCCCCAGAAGATCTTCTGCGGTTCCTTGAGGATGGTCACACCCTTCGCCTTCAAATCCGCGATGATCTCGTCCACTTCGCCTTCGCTGAGGGTATTATAGGCCAGCGTGATGCCTGCAAAGCCGCTGCCCCTGTTGGAGAGTTGCGCATCCTCTGCCAGCTTTTCGCGCGGATACAGGCCCAATACCACACCGCCCGCCTGGAAGAAAACCACGTTTTCCGAGCTGGCGGCGGATGGCTTCCAGCCTAGTGTCTCGGCATAGAACTTGCGCGAAACTGCCAGGTCCCCGACTCCCAATGTGATGAGATGCAAGTGTTGATTCATGGCTGCTCCTGATGACCGTATTATATTCCACCCTTCCTGTTGGGAGGAAGGAACGGCTCACTGTTTTTCGTGGTTGTATCGAGCAACTTCAGCACCCAATGCCCGATGCCCGCGCTCACCGCCAGCATCAGCAGGTAGGGGATGCCGTAAAAGAAGGCGTACAGCAACACATATCCCAGGCACCGACCCAGGTCATTGTTCCCGTCGCCGTTGTTCTGTCCCACGCACAGCGGGGTGACGTCAATGACCGCCGTCGCAAACAAAGCCAGACCCATTGCGGTGGCGCCCGCCATCATGATCCAGACCCATTTTGGCCGCAGCCACGTCGGTTGGAAGAAGCCCAGGACGAGGGCGCTCCCCAACAGCACCGAGGTCCCCGCCAGGAGCGAAATCCAGTAATATTCCCGCCGCATGCTTTCGATGGCGATCACGGGCAGGAAGAAGAAAACGGCAGGCAGAGCGGTAAAGAACGCAGTTGCAACACGATGGATGAACGACGACATGTTTTCACCTCCATGCGCATCATACGCTGCGGGCGCTCGCATACGCTCTCACTGATTCTCAAATCCTACTGGATGTTACGACCCCGCATCCCACGGCGCGACTCCGCGCCCGCCCTGCATGGACCTGTGAATGGGCTCCGCCAAATCGGGCAGCGCCTCGGCTGTGGCCGCCAGCAGTCCGAAACAGCCCGCGATCATCATGTCGCCGAAGGGCACGGCAAAGTAGGGACGCAGCGATTGACGATTTGCGATTTCTGATTGACGATTGGCGATTGGGCTGAACAGGCTGCGGCGCGGGCCTGTGACAACGACATCGAAGTCACCCCGGCCGAATTCGAACGCTTCGTCCGAGTAGATCAACGCACCGTGGCCCATGTCGTCGAACACGTCCTGATGTTTCAGGGAGCCGTCGGCCAGCTTGCGGATCAGCCCCTCCAGCTTGGGCAGATCGATCTCGCCCGTGTGGTGCTCGAAGAGGCCCTCGGTGCGCCCGCCGTCCATGCGGAAGGCGATGGTGTGGAAATTCCCAACGTTGACCACGATCTTCCTCCTGCGCGCGGCTACATTGGGGTCAAAGCCAGCCCCCAGCACGGCGGCGGGGGCCGTGTCCATCACCAGCAGCGGACAGGGCAGGTCGGGCGCGGAGTCAGCCACGGCTTGCAGGCGGGTCATGAGCGGGGGGATTTCGTGTGAAGGAAAGATAAAAGAGGAAAGGGAATTTTTCGCGCGGATGCGCCCGTCGAGATAATCGAAACGGAACTGGCGGTCCGAAACCCCCGCGGGCGCATTGCCGTGATCGAAGACCGCCACGGCCACCGCCGCCAAATCGTCCAGGGATACGCCATACTCGGCAAATGTCTTTGCCAGCGCAGAAAAATCGAAATCCTTCAATTCAAGACTTTCGACCTTTGACTGGAGACCCGCCGCCTCATCCTCCGAGACGATCTCGATGCCAAGCGCCCGCACCTTGTCCAACTCATCGTTGAGCGTGGTGGCCGCCTCGGGCGTCATGTAGACAGGGATGCCCGCCCGCGCCGCCTCCTCGATGGCCCAGGCCGAAGGTCCGCCGCCCATCTGATGTCCGCTCAGCAGGATGGGGGTGCGCGTGCGCAGCGCCTGTTTGACGCGGCGGTGGATCATCATGGTGGGAGATGGCAGGACGAGTTTGAAGCCGTTTTCCACATCCAGGTGCGAGTTGAACAGGTACACATCCTGGGTGCCCGTGCCGATGTCAACAGTAAGGATTTTCATAATGGCCTATTGTAGTCCGGGTTGGTGATTTTCATCCAATGGAATCGGTAAATTGTAAGGTGACAATTTTCATAAAGTGGCGTAAGATTTGACGCAACCATTAAGGAGGTTATGATGAACAAACGTATGTCCCCCATTTTCATCGCTCTTTCGGTTCTGACGGTTGTAACTCTGGCGTGCGGCCAGGCGGCTGCTCCCACGCCGACCGCCACGCAAGCCCCACCGACGAACACGTCTGAGCCGACGGCAACCGCGACCAACACGCCCAAGCCGACCAACACACCCAAGCCGACCGCCACTCCCAACATCGCCGCCACCGAAAGGATCGAAGGCTTCAACGCGATCCTTGCAGAATACCTGGACAGCGGCTACGTCAGCACCACGGACGGCGAGATCACCGACCTGGATGATTTCGAAGAGGATTGGGCCCAGCTTGGCTGGTACCAGTGGTGGCCGCAGGATGAAGTCAATAGCGATTTTGTCTTCAAAGGCCACATCTCCTGGTCGTCGGGGATCAATACGCCTGAAGTCTCGGGCTGCGGAGTCGTCTTCGGCCTGCAGGAGAACAACGATCATTATGCCGTCTTCATCGACAAGGGCCGCATCCTGTTCCTGATGGGCCGCGGATCGAACGTGTACAACGTCGGCAAGACCAGCGGCTCGGGGCGCCTGAACTACGGCAACCCTGCCGAAGCGGAGTTGATCGTTTCCGTCCACGACCAGATCGCCTACGTTTCCGTGGACGGCGACGTCACCAAATACACCCTGTCCGTGGATCAGACCTCGCAGGGGACGTTTGCGCTCTCGATCCTCTCCGGGACGAACAAGGATTACGGCACCCATTGCGAAATGACCGACATGATGTTGTGGGTCGCAAAATAAATGCCGATCCGTCAGGGGGCAGGTGGAAAAGCCAGGCTTGAAAAGATAAAAACACACTCCCCGCGATTCAAATCTGCGGGGAGTTCTGTTGTATGGAAGGAAATCCGCATGACCTGTTTGACGCGGCAGAGGGCGGCAGGAGGGGCGTCTATGGTAGCCCGTCAGGGTGATTTTCATCCGATGAAGTTGGCAGATTGTAAGGTGACAACTTATATGAAATGCCTTAAAATTTGTGCAAGTATAAAGGAGGTTATGATGATGAAACGCGCGTTCCCCATTTTTCTGACGGTTTCAGTCCTGACAATCATGGTGACCCTGGCATGCAGCCAGTCGGCCGCGCTGACCCCCACCCCGCTCCCCTTGCCGGCCAGCACGCAAACGAACACCCCTGAACCGACTGCGACCGTCACCAACACGCCCAAGCCGACCCACACCCCCAAGCCGACTGCCACGCCCAACGTCGAGGCCACCCAAAATGCGGAGGCTTTTCAGGAAATCCTGGAAAGATTCCAGGGGAAGGGATATATCAGCACCACGGACGGCGAGTCGACCTCTCTCAAGGATTTCAAGGGCGAGTATGCCCAGCTTGGGTATTATTACAAGTGGTGGTGGCCTTTGGGCGACAAGGAATACAGTCGGTTTGTTTTCAGCGCCCATTTCGAATGGGCGTCTTCCGGCTCCACTTCCGACGCCTCGGGCTGTGGGTTGGGGTTTGGCATCAAGTCGAACGAGAATCATTATGCGATCTTTCTCGACCGGGAGAACCTTTTCCTGATGCGCACCAGGGGAACCCAGGTCTACCGCATGGGGACCTCGGGCGGGGAGCGATTCCCCTCCATTCCCATCCCTGCCAGGGCCGATTTTGTGATGGCAGTATGGGATCAGAATGTCACCGTATCTGTGAACGATACGGTCGTCACGTACATCCTCTCTTCTGAACTGAATGGAGAGGGGAAGGTGGCCTTCTCGGTCCTTTCGGGGACGAATGGCGGCTACGGCACGCGCTGTAAAATGTCGAATATCATCTTTTGGACACCGAAGTGAGGGAAAAAGAATGAGGCGCAATCCGCCCAGCCCTCACGGATGCCGATGAAAAGATGAGTTTTGCTTTTCACCAATATTTTTCAGGAGGAAGCATGTACAAGTTCAATCTCTTCAAGACCGTGATCTTTTGGACCCTGGCTGTGGTTCTTTCGGCCTGTACTGTGGGCGCGCCACCCGCCACGCCCACCTTCACCGCCCCACCGCCGACGGAGACGTCTCTGCCAACCGATACGCCCACGCCCCTGCCCACCGCAACCTCAACGTTAACTCCCACCGCCACGCCCAACGCAACGGCCACCCAGCAGGCGGAGGACATTCAATCCATCTTGAAGGTGTATCTGGACAACGGCGTCCTGGATTCCAGCGAGGGAACCAGCAAGGCCCTGCCCGACTACAAGGTGGAATTCGCTGAACGGGGAGCCTGGAGCGACCTCTACGATACGGGTGAAGTCCTTCCCGACACGTTCATGATCCGCGCCCACATGAAGTGGGAATCGGCTTCCGCGACCGAGGGCCTGTCGGGGTGCGGGATTGCCTTTGGCGTTCAGGAGAACGATGACAATTACCTGGTCATCGTGGACAAGGATCGCATCCTGTTCACCTTGAAACGAGGCTACTGGTCCTACCTGGTTGGAAGGACGAGCGGCCCGGCTGGCCCCGAGCCGGGGACGCCCACCGAGCACGACGTGGCTCTGATGGTAAAAGGCCAGTCGGCATACGTTTGGGTGGACGGGGCGGTCACATCCTACACCCTGTCGGCTGACCAGGTTTCGTCCGGGAAACTGGCCTTTAATGTCCTCTCAAATTCCAGCACCGATTATGGGACTCGCTGCGAGATGACCGACATCCTGCTGTGGACGAAGACCGAGCAAGCCGCCCAAACAACAGTCGATTTCCCGGCCCTGCTGGAAAAGTTCAAGGAAAAAGGGTACATCGATACCACCGACGGCCAGGAGATTCCCATTGCGGATTTCAGGAAGTCCCTGGCGCAGAAGGGTTGGTATTACAAGTGGGGCTTTGCTGAGGAGGCGGATGGCGAATACGAGAACTTTGTTTTCAGCGCGCACTTCAAATGGGACTCGTACACCTCCACGCCCGACATCTCGGGCTGCGGCATCGGCTTTGGCATCAAGGATGATGGGACGCACTACGCGGTCTTTTTAGACCGGGAAAATATCGCCTTCGCCAAGGGGACGGATACCACCGTCAAGCGCATGGGGGCCGCAGACGACAGCGGCAGATTCCCAATCATCCCCAAACCCGCCGAAGCGGATTTTGCCGCGGCTGTTTGGGGGAACAACCTGTACGTGCTGGTCAATGACGTGTTCGTTCACTACATCCTCGCCTCGGACCAGGACGCGAAGGGAAAATTTGCCCTCTCGCTCCTCTCAGGTGGGAACAGCGATTATGGGACGCGCTGCGAGATGAGCAACATCGTTTTATGGACGCCGAAATAACCTGACAGCAAAGACCTCCGAGTGAAAGCTCGGAGGTCTTTTTTACACCCACGCTCGCCGACGATGTACAAGCCGCTGGATTGCAAATCCAGCGGGAGCAACCCGTGCTCGCCGACGATTTGCAATCGTCGGCTGTTTTGTAACCAGGCACTGCTCTTTGGATTGGCTGTTTCATACTCAGCGGAAGCGGGAAAAAATGATGTAAAATTATTACAACATGACCTTGTCATATACTGTCCAGCCTCCCTGCCTGCCCGAAGTAGTCGAGCGCATTGCGCGCGCATTCGATCCTGTGCGTATCATCCTTTTTGGGTCATGGGCGCGCGGCGAAGCGAATGACGACAGTGATGTGGACTTGCTGGTCGTTTTGTCACGAGTCGAGCATAAACGACGAGCTGCGGTCGAAATTTTGCGGGTTTTGAACGGCCTGCCGATCAGCAAGGACGTGGTGGTAACCACACCTGAGGAGATCAAGGCGCGAGGCGACTTGGTGGGCGATATTTTGCGGCCCGCGCTGCGTGAGGGGAGGGTCATCTATGAACGCGGGTGAGGCCAGGAAGTGGTTGGATTATGCCGCCAAGGATTTACATGCTGCGCACACCCTGTTCGAGAGCGGCGAATTCTTTCCGCGGCAGATCAGTTTCCTTGCACAGCAATGCGCCGAGAAATCTGTAAAAGCCGTGCTTGTGTTCGAGCAGGTCAATTTTCCGAAAAGCCACGACCTCGACCGTCTGCGCGATTTGATCCCAGAAGGTTGGGAGTTCAAGGAAGCTTTTCCCGATCTGGCGGAACTTACGATCTGGGCGGTTGAGTCGCGTTACCCTGGGGACACGCCCGATGTTACAGAGAATGAAGCTCAAGAAACGCTTGCTTTGGCGGAATCTGTTTTCGATACAATTAGGACCGAGTTGAACCGCAGAATTGTGGAATGATAGAAAAAGACTCTCCCAAAAAGCCTTGGAGTAAAACTCTCCGAGGCTTTTTTCATGTCCGCCGACGATTTGCCAGCCGCTGGATTGCAAATCCAGCGGGAGCAACCCGTGCTCGCCGACGATTTGCAATCGTCGGCCCTTTTTGCCCGCTGCTTCTCTGTCCAGTTGCTGGATCACAAATCCAGCGGGAGCATAAAAAAAGGCCCCACAGGTTTTCACCTATGGGGCTTTCTGTTTACTACTCTCTACTCACTATAATTCTCCGGCAGCCAGCAGCATAAGACCAGCTCGCGCGCGGCCTTGACCTCGTCCATTCTTCCGAAGGGTGTGATGTGCGGCGCCTCGTGCAGCAGTTCGGGCTGGGACTTGGCCTCTTCCGCGATCTTGATCAGCGCGTCGGCGAAGGCGTCCAGCGTATCCTTGTTCTCGGTCTCGGTCGGCTCGATCATCAGCGCTTCGTGGACGATGAGCGGGAAGTAGTTCGTCGGCGGATGGAAGTCGTAATCCATCAGGCGCTTGGCAATGTCCAGAGCGCGCACGTCCGAGCCTTCGAAGCGGCCTTCGGCCACGAACTCGTGCATGCAGATGCGGTCGAACGGGACCTTGTAGGTGTCGCGCAGGCGCGCCAGCAGGTAGTTGGCGTTGAGCACCGCGTATTGGGCGATGTCCTTCAAGCCGTCGGGGCCGTGCATGGCGATGTAGGTGTAGGCGCGCACCAGGCCGCCGCCGAAATGTCCGTGGAAGGCCTTCATGCGGCCGATTGTCCTGGGCGGTGAGACGAAGCCAAAGAGCGGGGCCAGCTCGTCGCCGTCGCCTTCTTCGAGGATGCCGACCAACGGTTCGGGCAGGAAATCCAGCAGGCGCTGGGAAACGCCCACGGGACCCGAGCCAGGTCCGCCGCCGCCGTGCGGGACGGCGAAGGTCTTGTGCAGGTTGAAGTGCATCAGGTCGAAGCCCAGGTCGCCCGGGCGGACGATGCCCAGCAGGGCGTTGAGGTTCGCGCCGTCGCCGTACATCAGGCCGCCGCAGTCCTTGACCAGCTTGATGACCTCTTCAATGTGCTCGTCGAACAGGCCGAGCGTGTTCGGGTTGGTCAGCATCATGCCCACGACGGTGTCGTCGCAGGCGGCCTTGAGCTTTTCAAGATCGACGTTGCCGCGCGCATCCGAGGGGATGGTCACGACCGACATGCCCAGCATGCCGACCGAGGCGGGATTGGTGCCGTGCGCCGCGTCGGGGATGAGCATCTTGGTGCGCTTGTGATCGCCGCGGGCCTTGTGATAGGCGCGCATCATCAGCACGCCCGTGAACTCGCCGTGCGCGCCCGCCGCAGGCTGGAGGGTGATGCCCGCGAAGCCGCTGATCTCCTTCAGCCATTCCTGCATCTGATACATCAATGCCAGGTTGCCCTGCACGGTCTCGATGGGTTGCAGTGGGTGCGTGAACAGGAAGCCCGGCAGGCGGCAAGTATCTTCATTGATCTTGGGGTTGTACTTCATCGTGCATGAACCCAGCGGATAGAAGCCGCTGTCCACGCTGTAGTTGAACTTGCTGAGGTGCATGTAGTGGCGGACGACATCCACCTCGGCCAGCTCGGGCAGGGGCAGGTCTTCACGCAACAGGTCGGTTGGCAGATCGGCCAGCGGCACGTCGGGTTTGGGGAAGGTCACGCCGATGCGGCCGGGCGAAGACAGGTCGAAGAGGGTCGGTTCAACGATCTTGGGGGTGACGGGAGCGTTAGTCATGGCTCACCTCCGCGAGGATTTCGACCAGCGCATCGATCTCTTCCTTGCTGTTCATTTCGGTGACGGCGATAAGCATGTGATCCTTGAGCGCGGGATAATCCTGGCCCAGGTCGTAGCCGCCCAGAATGCCGTGATCGAGCAGGTGCGCGTTGACCTCCTCCACGGGGCGATTGACGCACAGGGCAAACTCGTGGAAATAGGGTTCGCTGAAGCACAGACCCATGCCTTCGATCCTGCTGAGTTGTTCGGCGGCGTAATGCGCCTTGTGATAGCACAACTCTGCCACCTGCCGCATGCCGCTTTTGCCCAGCACGCTCATGTAAATGGCCGAGGCCAGCGCCAGCAATCCCTGGTTGGTGCAGATGTTGGAAGTGGCGCGCTCGCGTTTAATGTGCTGTTCGCGGGCGGTCAGGGTCAGCACGTAGGAGCGCTGTCCGCGCGCATCGACGGTCTCGCCGACCAGGCGTCCCGCCATTTTGTGGACGAAGGACTTGCGCGTGGCGAAGAAGCCCAGGCTGGGGCCGCCGTACCACATGGGGATGCCCAGCGGCTGGCCCTCACCGACGACGATGTCCGCGCCCATCGCGCCGGGCGTCTTGAAGAGTGCCAGCGCGGTGGGGTTGGCCACCACGCAGACCAGCGCGCCCCTGGCGTGGGCGGTTTCGATCAGTTTGGTGTAATCGTAGACGCGCCCAAAGAAATCGGGATACTGCACAACCACCAGCATGGTGCCGTCATCGATCAGGCCTGCCAGGTCGGCGGGACTCGAGTTGAGATCAACGTTCGGGTCATCGCCTGCCACTTCCAACTCCATGCCCTGGGTGTAGGTGCGCAACACGGCGCGATACTGTGGGTGGACGGTGGGGGAAACGACGACTTTTTTGCGTTTGCCGCGGAACTGGGCGAAGGCCAGGTTGACGGCTTCGGCGGTGGCGGTGGCGCCATCGTAGTGCGAGGCGTTCGAAAGCTCCATGCCCGTCAACGTGGTGATGAGCGACTGGTACTCGAAGATGCCCTGCAGGGTGCCCTGCGAGATCTCGGGTTGGTAGGGTGTGTAGGCGGTGTAGAACTCGCCGCGCCGCAGCATGTGGTCGATGACCGATGGGATGTAGTGGTTGTACATGCCCGCGCCAAGGAAGGAAACCAGTTCGCCGCGCACGTGTTCGTTGGCTTCGGCGATATGGGAAAGTTCGGCCAGCGCTTCCATTTCGGTCAGCGCAGGGGGCAGGTTCAGGGCGGGGAAACGATGTTTGGCGGGTACAGCCTCGAACAGCTCATCCAGCGTTTGCACGCCGATGGCCGCCAGCATCGCGTCCCGCTCCCGGGGGGAGATCGGGATATAGGTCATGATAGTCTCCACGTCATTGCGAGGAGGGCGTTCTTCCCGACGAAGCAATCTCCTCGTCGTGGAGGAGATTGCTTCGTCGCCGCTAGCGCGGCTCCTCGCAATGACGAAAAATATTAATGCGCGCGCCCGTCGCAATCGGCGATGTAGGCGGCGGCATCCATCACGTCGCCTGCCTTGCCGCCTTCCAGCTTGACCATCCAGCCGTCGCCGAAGGGATCGCTGTTGAGCGTGTCGGGCTTGTCGGCCAGGGCGCTGTTGACGGCCACGACTTTTCCGCCCGCGGCGGCGTAAATCTCGGCCGAGGCCTTGACGGATTCGACCGAGGCGATGGGCTTGCCCGCTTCGATCTCTTCGCCGACTTCGACCAGCAATTCCACGAAGACGATGTCGGAGAGCTGGCTCTGGGCGTAGTCGGTGATGCCCAGGTTGCCCGTGGCGGGATCGAACCATTCATCGGACTTGGTATATTTCAGGGTGGCGGGGGTGTTCATGTGTGGGACTCCTCAAACAGATATGGATTTTGGCGAGAATCAAAAAGGCGCACGGGATTAATCGTGCGCCTCTGTTATTGGACCTGAGAGATTAGTGTAGTGTGATAGTCGTTGGTCTTAGGGTCTTATAGTCGGTTGATTTTGACTATTAGACCTTTTGACCATCAGACTATTCGACTAAACTTTACACCGTCGGTGCCCGGGTGGGACTTTCCAGAGTTTTGCGGGGCAGGGTCCTTTTGCCTGAGAGATTCACCTGGGTTCGCTAACTCCAGGCTTGCACCTTCGGCGCTCTTTCGAATTGCAGTGGCGAACATCAAGATCGTCACTATCCCGAGTCTCTTCCCTGCGTGCCGTTCATTTGTCAATCCATTCTACGGGCGAGCGGGGCAGGCGTCAAGGGGACAAGAGGACAAACTTCCTCTTACTTACTACGCCACCTTGCGCGGACGGCGCGGGCTGGCGGGCGACTGCGGGTCGACAGGTTCGGCGGGTGTCTCCTCGGGCTGGGAGGGGCTCGATTCAACAGGAGCCGGCGCGGGCGCGGAGACTGGCGCAGCCATCCCATTGATCTCGTCGAAGTAACTCCTGACGGCCTGGTCGTTGTAGAAGACCAGGGCCAGGATGCCGACCACCATCGAAAAGGCGTTGCCCGCCAGGATGGCCGCGATCTCGAAGGCGGCGATGCCCGTCGATGGACGCACGGCCTGGGCGGGGGTGCCGAACAATTTGGCGGCATAGATGATCTCGAAGATGCCCAGGACGGTGGGCAGGATCGTGAAGGGCGTGCAGACGATGCCGACCACGCTGGCGAAGGCGCCCTGCGAGGCAATTGCGCCCCAGAAGACATTGACAATACCGCTGGCGAGGGTCATCGCCGCGATGATGGTGACGAGATTGGGTCTTTGATTGTTGTTCATGATTTGCTCCTTTGTCTGTGGAATATAACGAAGGAGCAGGGGACAGGTTGCAAATATAATACCCACGGGTGAAAATTGCGCATTCCACCCTCTAACAAAGCACAATTTTCACCCGAGTGCGGTACAAAAGAGCCTGCGCGCTGGCAGGCTCTTGATGACCTGATGTGGAGGATTAGCTGGTGTACGTTCCGCGCACCCAATCGCCGATGAGCCAGTACTTGAAATCCCTGCCCTGGCTGGCTTCCACGCCGCCGTAGATGCCGTAACCCAAAGCGCCCAGGGGGACGAGGGAAAGGATGCAGGCCAGGGGGATGCACAGGAGGCCGACGATCACACTGCTCAATACGCCAGTGATCGCCCAGACGATCCCCAGCACGAAGCCGCCGCCGACCCACCAGATCAACTGAAAGACCAGGGATTGCAGGGAATGATAGGCCACGTAGCGGGAGCGATCCTTGTAGAGCATGTAGATCACGAGCGGGGCGGCCACCCCCAGCAGGCCGGTGACGAGGTTGAGCAGGATACTCAAATGGGCAAACATGGCCCATTGGCGCTCCTCGGATTCGGAGAGGGGCGCAGGCGGTGTAAAGCTGGAAGTTTCGTTCATGGCAATTCTCCTTGCGCGTGAGTGTACCACCAAATAAAAAAAGCCCGCGGATTTTCCGCGGGCTTTGATTACTGAGGGAATGGACTACTACGCCCAGCCCTGGTTCTTGATGAAGTCGCTGATCATCGGGATCTTCACGTCCTGGCCCTGGTACGCCTGGTAAGCCCACCAGAACATGACGAGGAAGAGAATGGTGCCGCAGCCGAAGGTCACGGTGGAGATGATTGTGAGCGCAACCGTGGCAACCAGCGACTGCACGGCATTGAATTTGATATAGGGGCGGGCTTTCTTATCTTCCATAAAAAGCACGACGATGGCGATGATCGGGAAAACGTACCCAAGCGCCGCCCACAGTTTATCGTCGCTGGTCAGGCCCATGTTCATATTTTCGTTTGACATCTTATTCTCCTCGGAATGGTCTTGTTTTGAGTTTCAGGTATTTTACAGCCAATCCCCCCAAAAAGCAACAAGCGCCCCCTCCCCACTGGTACTATTTCCGTGCTGTGCTAGAATCGGGTCATGCAAACCAAAGTCGTCTTCATGGGTTCACCCGATTTTTCCCTGGCCACGTTGCGCGCCCTGGCGCAGCACTACGACGTGGTGGGCGTCGTCACCCAGCCTGATCGCGCCGCCGGGCGCGGGCGCGAACTCAAGCCGCCGCCGGTCAAAACCCTGGCGCAGGAACTGGGCCTGCCTTTCATTCAGCCGCTGAAATTGCGCCTGCCCGAGGCGATGGATCAACTCCGCGCGTGGGCGCCTGATTTGATCGTGGTGGCTGCCTTCGGGCAACTGCTTCGCCCCGAAGTACTCGACCTTCCGCAGCATGGCTGTATCAACGTGCATGCCTCGCTGCTGCCGCGCTGGCGGGGCGCCGCGCCGATCAATGCCGCCATCCTGGCCGGGGATGAGGAAACCGGCGTGACCATCATGAGGATGGACCCCGGGCTGGATACCGGCCCGATGCTGAGTCAGCGCCGCCTCAAACTGGGCGCGGACGATACGGCTGGTTCCGTTTTCGAGGCCATGTCCGCGCTGGGGGCGGACCTGCTGATCGAGACCCTGCCCGCCTACCTGCGCGGCGACCTCGTCCCTGTGCCGCAGCCCGAGGAAGGCATGACCTATGCGCCGATGCTGAAAAAAGAGGATGGCCTGCTCGACTTCACCCGTCCCGCCGCGGAGTTGGCGCGCCGTGTGCGAGCCTTTAATCCGTGGCCGGGCGCGTTCTTCGAGCGGGAAGGCGGGGTGTTGAAAGTTCACCGCGCGCACGCGGAGGCAGTGTCCGCTCCAGTTGGGCACACCCTGGTGGTACGGGGCCAGCCCGCAGTCGGGTGTGGGGAAGGGCTGCTCCTCCTGGATGAGATCCAGCCGCCGGGCAAAAAGCCCATGAGCGGAAAATCCTTCCTGGCGGGCGCGCGGAACTGGGCCTGACAGGCAGATAAAAAAGCAGGACGGGAAACTCCCGTCCTGCTTTTTTGTGTTGGCAGGCGCAATTTGCCAAATTGCGCTACAACGGGTCTAGGGGATATTGAAGGCCGCGACCAGGAAGACCGCCATTTCGGCGCGGGTCACGTAGCCGTTCGGGCAGTAGTTGCCGCCGCCGCAGCCGCCGGTGATCCCTTCCGCAGCCAGGGCTTCGATGTAGGCTGCCGCGAAACTGTTTTGCGCCACATCGGTGAAGATCGCGCCGCTCGCATCGGGGGGGGCGTAGGTGTTGCCGTACATGGCACGCAGGATGAAGACCGCCATTTCGGCGCGGGTGATGTTCTTGTTCGGGCAGTAGTTGTTGCCGCCGCAGCCGCCGGTGATGCCTTCCGCGACCAGGGCTTCGATGTAGGCCGCCGCAAAGCTGTTCTGGGCCACATCGTTGAAGACTGTGCCGCTGGCAGCCGGGGGCGCGTAGGTGTCGCCGTACTTGGCGCGCAGGAGGAAGACTGCCATCTGGGCGCGGGTGATTTTACCGTCCGGGCAGTAGTTGCTGCCATCGCCGCAGCCGCCGGTCACGCCATAATTGTACAGACGCTCGACGAAATCGTTGGCCCAATGCGTGAAGGGCACATCGTTGAAGATGGGCGTCTTGCTGATTGTGTACACCTCGCCGACGGTGTAGGGCAGACCGCCGAGGGCGTTGCCGGCCGCATCGTTGATGCCTGCCGTGGCGGGCAGGTCCAGGCGCAGGGTGCCGTTGCCCGTGCCCGTGTTGACGGATACGGTGTAGGTGCTGCCGTTGACCGGGGTGACGGTGGTGACGCTTGCACCCGTCACGCCGCCGCCCATGACCGGGCTGAAGTCACCCGTGCCCACGCCAGTGACGGTTTCGGAGAAGGTGACGGTGAAGTTCACGCTGGCGGCATTGGTCGGGTTTGCGTCGGCGCGCACGCTGGAGACGACCGTGGGAACGGTCTTGTCAAGCGTGTAGGCCTGGCCGCCCGTGAAGGGCAGGCTGCCGAGGGCGTTGCCGACCGCGTCGGTGATGGCTGCCGTGTTCGGCACGTCCAGGCGCAGGGTGCCGCTGCCCGTGCCGGTGTTGACGGCGACGGTGTAGGTGGTGCTGTTGACCGGGGTGACGGTGGTCACGCTCGCGCCGCTGACGCCATCCATGAAGGGGGCGAAGTCGCCAATCTCCACGCCGCTGACGGCTTCGGAGAAGACGACCGTGAAGTTCACGCTGGCGGCGTTGGTGGGGTTGGTACCGGCGCGTGAGCTGGAGACGACCGTCGGGGCGGTCTTGTCCAGGGTGTAGCTTTCGCCGCTGGTGTAAGGCGCGCCGCTCAGGGGATTCCCATCCAGGTCGACGATGGTCGGGGAGGCGGGAATATCCAGACGCAGGGTGCCGCTGCCGCTGCCGCTGTTGACGGCAACGGTGTAGACACTGCCGCTGACCGGGGTCACGGTGCCGATGCTGACGCCGCTCACGCCCCCGCCCGGGGTCGGGGTGAAGTCGCCCGTGTCCACGCCGGTCACGGTCTCAGAGAAGGTGACGGTGAAGTTCACGCTGGCGGCGTTGCTCGGGCTGGTCCCGGCGCGGACGATGGATACCACGTTGGGGGGCGTGCCCAGGTTGAAGTCCTGGCGCACCACGCCGCCGGCGGTCACTGTGGGAGACTGGGTGCTAGTGCCGTGGCTCGGGGCGCTGGCGGTCAGGCTGACGGGGCCGGCCGGTTCGCCGAGGAAGTAGATCGGGTGCGGCTGGCTGGCGTCCGCCGAGTTATCGACGAAGAGGGCCTGTTTGGCGCCGGCGTCGACCACGGTGGCGTTGGCGAGGGGCAGTCCGCTGTTGCCGTCGATTACGTAGCCGATCACCAGGCCGCCCGAGGGGATGGGATCGCAGTTCACTGCGCCGATCTGGACGTCATCGATCTCCGCGTACCAATCCCACGGATCGATCTCCGTGGTGTAGTAGCGCCAGCGCAGCATGAAGGGGCCGCTGACGTAGGAGGTCAGATCGATGTTGACCGTTTCCCCTTCGTCTTGCAGCGTGCCGTGGTCGGTTGTCCAGTGGCTGATGTTTGTCCAATTCGTGCCGCCGTTGTTGGAGATGTCCAGGTCGAAGGCGTCGTAGCTCGAATAATCCTGGTAATTGGCTTTGTAGATCAGGGTCAGGCTGGATAGGGAGGCGGGGTCGAGCAGCGGGGTGCGCAGTTCGGTGTCATATTCCGTGTTCTCGCTTTTATCGCTGCTGACGGTTGCCGCCAGGCCGCTGCCGTTGGTGTAATTGCCTTCGCCGTGGACGGTATTGGTGTTCCAGTCCAGGCCCGCGCCGGCGGCGATATTATCCACGATTGCCCAGCCGGCGGGCGGCCAGGTTTCGAAGCGCTGGACGAAGCCGCTGCCGATATAGCCCGGCGCAATGCAGACGTTGCTGTCCACGGCCAGGGTGAAGTTCTGGGTGGCGTTCCCCGATACGGTGACGGGGATGCTGGCTTCCACGTAGCCGCCGCTGATGGCGTTGACCGTGAAGGTGTAGTTCCAGTTGATCAGGTCGACCGAGTAGGCGCCAGTCTGCGGGTCGGTGTAGACCGTGCCGCCGGCATAGTCGCTGATCTCGATACTGGCATAGAGCGGCCAGCCGGTCACGGCGTCTGTCACGGTGCCGCTGATGGTATAGGATGGGGACGGGTCAAGGGCTGCGTTGAGCGTGGCCGAGGTGGCGAGAACCACACCCGGGTAGCTTTCCGAAATGTAGCCGAATTTGCTGAAGGTGACATCGTAGGTGCCGTCGAACAGGTTGAGCGAGTAGGCGCCGTTCGTGTCGCTGGAAACGTGGCGGTTGGTGGTGGCGTTCACCACATCCACGCGCACACCCGAAAGCGGGAGGCCGTTGCCGCTGTTGGTGACCAGGCCGGACAGAGTGCTGTTGCCGCACATGCTCAGGGCCATGTTCACGGCCGCCAGGGCGTCGATCTCACCATGTCCGGTGGCATAGTTGACGGCGTTGCCGGCCGGGGGCGCGGGAGAGCCGCCGGATGCGTAGGGAACCGGCACGGCGGTCTCTTCCAGGATGGTCTCGACCGTGGCGTAGTCACCCGCCAGGCAGGGCGCGGCCTGTACCATCAGGGCAATCAAGCCGGTCACATGCGGGGCCGACATCGAGGTGCCCGTGTAGAAGGAGTAGCTGGTGTCGCTGTCGTTGACGCTCGAGCGGATAAACACGCCCGGGGCGATCACCTGGGGTTTGAGGGCCGCGCCGAAGGGGTCATTCGGGCTGGGGTTGACAGTATCGAGGTTGTCGGTGGGCCCCCAGTTGGAATGCGAGGCATACTGCCCGTTGCTGGTGCCGCTGGAGCCGACGCCGGTCACGTTGCCGTAACGGGCCGGGTTGCCGACGGTGTTCAGGCCCGGAGGCGAGGAGTATCCACAGTTGGAGGCGTTGCCGTTCGAGAAGATGGGATGAATGCCGGCCGCATGCCAGGCATCCACCACGCCTTGATACCAGTTGTCGTAGCTGGTGGAGCAATCGCCCCACGAGTTATTGACGGCTACCGGGCGCTTGGCAGGATCTGCGTTGGCGCCGGCCAGGTCGGTGGGCGCGGCAATGAACTGGGCGCATGCCAGCAGGGCGGCGTCAGTGCAGTTGCTGGTGTTGCAGGCGCGGCAGGCCATCCAATCAGCGTTGGGGGCCATGCCGATCTGGTTGGCGCTGCCATCGTCGCCGACCATGGTGCCCATGGTGTGGGTGCCGTGGCCGTTATCGTCGGCGGGCGCGGTGGGATGGTCGCCGTAGGGATCGTACCAGTTGTAGTTATGATCGTAGGAGCCGCCGCCCAGGTTGCCGCGGTATTGGGCGTTGACAGCCTGGTGGGTGTAGCGCACGCCGGTGTCGACGTTGGCGATGGTCACGCCCGTGCCTTCATAACCCAATGCCCACACATCGTCCGCGTTGACGTGCGTAATGTTGGATTCGATGGCAAACAGATCCTTGGGCGTCGGTTCGAGTTTCGGCTCGATCAGGCTCATGGTGCGGCGGGCTTTCAGCGACTGGATCTCGGGGAAGGCGGTCAGTCCGTTGAAGACCTGCTGGGTGGAGGAATCCACCAGGATGATGTTGTCGATCCAGAAGGATTGATATTTGATTCCCTGTGCGTCGAGGTAGGCCTTTACGTTGGCCTGGCTCCGTTCGGCGGCCTTTTGGAGGGTCTCCATGACGTACTGGCCGCGTTCGTTCCAGTCCATCTTCGCGGCGGCACTCAAGTCGGCGTCGGAGCGGAAGTAGATCAGGTACCCGGCGCTGCCTTGCTGTTGGAACTGACGGGCGAGCGCGTCTTCAACCTGGATGGCCGCGTCCGCCTGGGCCGACTGGGCGGGTGAAGCGGAGGCCGCGGCTGGCATCGACGCAACCAGACTCAGGACCAAACCGCTCAGGATAAAAAGCGTGAACAGTTGTCGCAAAACCTTGCGTGACATGACATTCTCCTGTGCTGATGAAAGTGTGGGGTTACTGCATGGGGTCGATGTGTGGCGGATATTTTTCGATTGGCATCTCCTGTTTCGAGCGATTTCTCCTGCAATTCCATGTGCGGAAAAGCACCGCATGACGGTCGTTTCCGAGACAATCATCGAGGGTGGATGACAGGATTTTTCCCATACACTAATATCGTATTTCCATCGATTGATTCGTCCCACCAATAAATGAACGGCGAACCTTGAAGGATGATCTTGCAAAGAAGACCCGCCGCCAAATTTCGAAAGCCGTCCATGGCGTGGATCTGTGTCCGTGAATCAGGGATATTGCCCCGCTGGAGGGTATCGGAGATGAGTATAGCATAGCCAGCCCGCCTGGGGAGACCCTGGCTGACTGTTTTTTCTTTTCTGTTCTGTAAAGTATTTGGGCATGTGCAAACCCCGGGATTCGTACCGACCTTTTGCAAAGCCTGCCGGATGCCGGGAATGTGGATGACCGCGTTTTCAACGTGACGAATACCTGTTTATGAACAGGCCGCGCCTTGTAGCGCAAGTCTATAAACTTGCGCTACGGCCCTTGCACACTGTTTGCACATGAGCCAAAACCTTTTGAACCACGGAGGCGCTCCCGAAAGAGCATCGGGACGATGTGAGACATAAAGAAAACCAATTAAAAACTCAGTACCTCAGTGGTGAGGCTCTGGGCTTTTGCAAGAGATCAATTTACCCAGGTTGCCATCTTGAAGAATAAAAAAACAGGGACGGGCAATTGCCCGTCCCTGTTTTTATTGCACGTGCAAACTTACGGAACCAAACCGAAGGCAGTCGCGATGAAAACCGCCATCTGAGCGCGGGTCACCGGGTTGTTCGGGCAGAAATTGCCGCCGCCACAACCACCAGCGATGCCAAGGGCATTGAGCTCTTCGATCCAGGCTGCCGCAAAGGTGCCTGCGGTAACGTCTGTGAAGACGCCACCCGTGAAAGCCGGGGGAGTGTAAGCGGAACCGTTCATGCCGCGCAGGATGAAGACCGACATCTGGGCGCGGGAGACCGGGGCGTTCGGGCAGAAGTTGCCGCCGCCGCAGCCGCCGCTGATGCCTTCCGCAGCCAGTTGTTCGATCCAGGCCGCAGCGAAGTCACCTTCTCCCACATCATTGAAGACATTGCCAGTCGCAGGCGCAGGCATGTAGCCGAAACCGTGTTTGGCGACCAGCATAAAGATGGCCATCTGGGCGCGGGTCACGGTGGCGTTCGGGCAGTAGTTCAACGGGGTGGCGCTACAACCGCCGGCGATGCCGTTGTTGTAGAGGGCCTCGATGAAGTCATTCGCCCAATGGGTATTGGGGACATCCTCGAAGACGGTGACATTCATCGTAACGGGCACGACTTCGTCGCCGTAGGGGGTGTCGTTCACGATGCGCAGGTAGCCCTGGTAGGTGCCGCCGGGCATGCCGGTGGCGTCCACACTGGCGGTGAGGGCAGCGCTGCCCGCAGCCGTCACGGAGCCGCTGGCGGGAGCGACGCTCAGCCAGGAGGCTTGCCAATCGCACACGCCGGTTTCACCGGACTCGGCCTTGATGACCTCGCCGGTGGTCTGGTTGACCATCCACAGGTTGCCGTCGCAGTCGATCTCGAGGCCGGCCTGGGCGCCGTTGACGGCAAAGGCAGCGCCATCCTTGATGTAGAAGGCGCCGACGATGTCGTAATTGGGCGTGTTGGTGTCGAGCACGTAGACATCCGGGGAACCGTCATTGCTGGTGATAGCGAAGAGGTGTCCGGTGGTGGGGTTGAAGGCCAGGCCGGCGACGGGCAGGTCCACAGCCACGGAAGCGAGCATGGTGCCATCCGGGGCGAAGTGGTTGATGATGCCGTCGTTCCAGGAGCCGGCGTAATAGGTGTTGGTCAGCGGGTCGAAGGCCAGGCCGCGTTCACTGGTGCCGAAGAGCGGGCAGATGCTGTTGCCGGTCGGGATCAACGCAGTCGGGTCCATCTCGTAGATGCAGTTGTCGCCGCCAACGTTGACCTGCCAGATGGTCTGGGTGAACGGGTTGTAGGTCATGTCGCCGCCAAAGACGCCCAGCCAGGAGCTGGTGTCGATGGTGTCGCCGGTGGGGGTGCCATCGGGCAGGAAGCCGTAGTTCAGGTCGTCGCCGCCGCCTGCACCGATATTACCCACCCACACCTCATTGGCGTCGGTGTCATAGGCGATGCCCCACGGGTAAACCAGGCCGGTATCCCACGAGTCGAGCACGGTGCCGGCATTATTTGGATTAAGTTCACCGGGCATCTCATAGGGGATGCGCATGTTGGCGATCATATCCATGAGGTTCTTGGGGCCGACATGGCGGGTGTTCGCGGCAAAAGGCCCGGTGGGGGCGTAGCCGTTGAAGACACCCGGGATGGCGAAGATGCGGTAGCCCGCGTCTGCGGAGCCGGTGTTATCCAGGGCAACCGGCAGGCCGTCAGTCGGGTTGGAGATCGTTACGTCGAAGGTCAGGCTGGCCGGATCGGCGGTGAGGAAGCCCGAGCCCAGCGCAAAGTCCTGGCGGATGGCGGTGCCAGCCACCACGGTGGGTGTCTGGACATCTTCGGCGAAGCCCAGGGCGCTGGCGGTCAGTGTGACCGCGCCGGCCGGGGCGGCGTAGATGTAGAACGGAGTGTCCTCGGCGGGATCGGCCGAGTTGTCGACGAAGAGCGCATGGTTGGCGCTGCCGTCAACCACGCTCGCCACGGGCATGGTCAGGAGGGTGTTGGCATCGTACACGTTACCAACAACCAGGCCTGCGCCCGCGATCGGATGGCAGGCACCCTGGACAGAGACATCGTCCAAGTACCACTCATCCGAGAAGTCGCCTTCATAGTAGAAGGCCAAGTACACATTCTGGCCGGCATAGGCGCTCAAGTCGACGACCGACTGCGACCAGGCTTCAGCGGTATTGCCGTTCCACAGGAGATTGTAGGTGGAGACGGACGGGTCAGCGCTGGCGCCGGTGGTGATCGCCACACCGTGGAAGGTGTAATAGGCGCCCCAATAGCCGCGCTGCCAGAAGGAAAGCGTGCCGCCGGCCGGGACGGTGAATTGCGGGGTGACCATCCAGCTTTCGATGCCAGCGACGGAGGCGAAGTCATCGTCGTGGAAGGCAAAGGTAGCGCCGCTGTGGGCAGTGCCATGAGATTCGGTTCCCAAGGGGCCTTGGAACCAGCCCAGGGGATCTCCGCCGGTCTCGTAGCGCGTCCAGCCGGTGGGCGGGAAGGTGCCCTCGAAGCCCTCAGAGAAGAGGGTTGCACCAGCCGTATAGCCGGGCGCCGTACAAGAGGTGTTCGCTGTCAGGGCGAAGTCATGGGTGGCGTTGCCAGCCACAACGATCGGGGTGCCGCTGGGGGTGTAGCCGCCGCTGAGCGGAACGACCGTGAAGGTGTAGGGGCCGTCGACCAGGTTGACGGAGTACGCGCCGCTAACCGGGTTGGTGAAGACCGGGCCGCCAGGATAGCCGGAGATGTCGATGCGGGCATACAACGGCCAGCCGCCGCCGAGGTCGGTAACGGTGCCGGTGATGGTGCTGGTGGCCGCCAGGGTCAGGGTGAAGTCCTGGTCGGTGACGTTGGGAGAGGTGACCACCACGGCGGGCGCGGTGCTGGAAGTGTAGCCGTACTTGGAGGCGACCACACTATAGGTGCCGTCGGGCAGTTCGAGCGAGTAGTTGCCGCTCGCGTCGGTGATGGTGTGGTAGGTGCCGTCCACGTCAATGGAGGCGCCAGTGACCGGGTTGACGCCGTCAGTGACGGTGCCAGACAGGATGCCGGTGGGCAGGGCGGTGCAGCTCGGGAACTTGAAGGAGCCGACGCGGGTCTGCCAGCCAGCGCTGCTGGTGGTCTGCATGTATTCCTGGGTGTACCAGAAGGTGCAGCCGTCTTCGGGGTCGACGCTCATCTTGCTGTAGTCACCCCAGCGCGCGGCGCTGTGGGTCTGGGAGCCGGTACCGTTGATAACGGTGCCTTCACCCTGGGGCCTATCGTTGAGCGGGTCACCGGCCAGGCGGCCAGTGTAGCGGATGGACGGATAGACCGTGCCGCTGGAGACCGAGTAGCCGAGGGCAATGTTGCCGGAGTCATCCATGGCAATCGAGCCCATCCAGCGGCTTTCGGTGTCGGCCGGGGCAAAGACGTCATCCTGGTACAGGGTCCAGCCTGCACCGGTATCGCGCAGTTCCATCCAATGGACGCCGGCGCGGCCAGTAGCGGCGCCGTCATCGACGGTGTGGTTGGTCACCAGGGTCTGGTAGGTGCCGAAGTCGCGGTACTGCAGGCGGAACATCAGGCGGTCGCCGATCGCATCCAGGTTCTGGGTGGTATCGGGCTGGTCGATGCAGTTGCGGCTGCTGGCGATAACGCAGGGCAGCAGGTCCACATCCTGGGTGGCCAGCATCAGGTCTGGATCGAAGCTGGCATTTGCGCCGAAGGTGGTGTTGGCGGGAGTGACCCAGTCGGTCTTGAATTCCCAGATGCGCAGGGTGTCAGCCGGGTCGCCGAGCCAGGCGCTGTCATCCCATTCCATGAAGTAGTTGGGGGTGCCGTAGGCGGGAGCCGGGCCGTCCAAGTCGGAGGGCAGCATGCCGCCGTAGTTGAGCGTAACCGCGCCGAGATCGATGTAGATCATGCGGGCGGGCAGGCCTTGCAGCATTTGCGAGCGTTCCATGACGGCCACGCCAGCGCCTTCCCAGGCGAAGGAGGCACCGTTGAACTGGTTGACGCTCATGTAGTAGCCGTCGGGCCAGACGCCGAACTTGGGATAGTCGTTCATCAAGGTGGCGCTGGTCATGAAGTCGTACAGGTACCAGGAGCCCATCGGGTCGCCCGAGGCCGAGACCGCCACGCATTGATGGAAGTCATTCGGGAAGCCGAGCGCGAACTGGCTGATGAACCAGCGGTTGGCAATGGGATCGAAGAGCGTGATCGGGTCGCCGTCGTTGTTGGCTTCGCAGATGCCGCCCATGCCGGTGAACAGGGCATTGCCGGGCACCGGGTTGGTCAGCATGGCCACCGGGGCGGCCGGGTTGGTCACATCCCAGATCTGGAGGGCCAGGTTGACCCACTGGATGTAGTACTTGTTGCCAGTGATGGGATCGTAACCGATGTCGCCGTCGGTGTCGGGGGGCAGCACGCCGCTGACGTTATTGACGCCTTCGAAGTTGGCTTCGGTGGCGGGCATGTTGTTCGGGAGCACCGCATCCAGGTTGATGGGGGCGCCGAGGCTGGTTCCACCATTCGAGGTCTTGGGCAGAAGCAGGCGTTCAGGGTTCTGCTTCAGGTAGCTGGGCGGGTCGGCCACGATCGGGCGGTTGCCGACGGCGCGCAACGATTCCAAGGTGCCGGTTTTCGCGGCTTCGATGAGCGTCATGCCGTTGGGCATGGAGGCGGGGGTATGGGTTTCGCGCGGGGCGGCGTAGGCTGTGCCTGAAACGCCAACTGCGCTAATCAGCATAGCCAGCACGGTAATCAGGCTGGCAATTCGCCATGTAGTCTTATGCATTGTAGTATTCTCCTCAAAAGAATCTTGCTTGCTTAAAATTGTGCGTACATTGAACGGGACTTCGTTTTAGTCGATCGCCTCACCTCCTTCTTGTGCAAATAGAAACCATCTTCCGACTTCTTGGATGGATGATAAAAGACAGCATCGGAGGAAGCCGACGCGGAAGACCAAATTGGGGGGACCTGGGAAAAGCTGGAGAAGCAGTTATGGGGTATATGGCGCGTTCGCATTGAACCATCAAGACAGGACAGCATTCATTTGGCTGGATTTAAATACCTTTTGAAATCAAGCACTGACCGAATTACTCACTTGTTTTTTGCGCTAACCGAACTGTTTGTAATTGATTGTGGAACTGTATATGTATATCCGCGCTGACCACTAAAGCAAGCCACCTTGCCTGTGTGGCGCTAGGAATAGTATAGCACAGGAATTTTTCCCGACAAATAGCGACTTTCTTAAAAATTGGATGAATATTGCCTTTCAAATCTGTAAGTCATCGGGCGTGAATTACCCTGGCGGGATATGACAAAGCTCGTTTGAGAACATTCATTCTGTCGTATCCAAATTCCCCGCTTTGTGACTTGCGCTTTAAACCGGCTCATTGGGAATCGCCGTGATCGAAACCTTTTGGACACGGACCTTCGGCAGACGAACACGGAAAAACACGGATTTTTTAAAGGCTTTTTCCGTGCGAATTCGTGTATCCGTGTCGTCCGTGTACAGAATCACGGCAGATCCCAGAGAGCCTTTAAACTTATATACTGCGAACGGCCACAAATTGCGGTTTTGAGCATCGGCAAAATTGAACCGCGAAGCGCGCTAAGAGCGCAAAGAAAAGGCTTTTCCTTCGCGTTCTTCGCGGTCTTGGCGGTAAGTAAGAAAAAGCGCAGAAAGTGACCGTGCTCAGTATATATCTGTAGGGCAAATTGCCAATTTGCCGGGCGCAATGTAGCCAATTGCGCTACAACTTCATCTGGGAACGGCAGTGGGGTGGTGCTCATAAAAAAAGCCCGGGTGGATCATTCCACCCGGGCTGCAAAGAAAGGGTTGTTAGGGCAGGCTGAACGTCAGAACCAGGAAAACGGCCATCTGGTCGCGTTTGACCGGCGTGGAGGGGCAGTAGGCAGTCGCCGTGCAACCACCTGTGATGCCCTGAGCCGCCAGTTCCTTAATCCAGGCGGCGGCCCAATAATCGGTCGGCACGTCGCTGAAGCCGGTGCCGGCTCCCACGGCGGGTGGAGTATAGGCCGAGCCGTTTTTGGCGCGCAGCAGGAAGACCGCCATCTCGGCGCGGGTTACGGTTTTCTCGGGGCAGTAGTTGTCATTTCCGCATCCGCCGGTGATACCTTCCGCAGCCAGTTGTTTGATCCAGGCTGCGGCCCAGTAACTCGTGGCGACATCGTTGAAGCCGGTGCCGGCTCCCACGGCAGGCGGAGCATAGGCCGAGCCATACTTGGCGCGCAGGAGGAAGACCGCCATCTCGGCGCGGGTCACGCCTTTGGAGGGGCAATATAGACCGGTGCCGCAGCCGCCGGTCACGTTGTTGGCGGCGAGCGTTTCGATCCAGGTATAGGCCCAGTGATTGGTGCCCACGTCGCTGAAGCGGACGCATTCATAGAGTTGGACATCGTCGACGAACCAGCCGAGCGAATAGCCGCTCGAGTCCAGGCCCAGGCGGAAGCGCAGCATGACGTTCTGCCCGGCCAGCGAGGCCAGGTTCAGGCGCGTGGAGATATACCCGTGGCTGATGCCGGTAAAAGCGGAGCGGCCTCCCAGCGGGTTGCCAAATCCAGAGGAAAGGGCGCTGTCATAGGTGTTGCCGTCGATGTACGGCCCGGCGTCGACCCACGAGGAGCCGTTGTTGGTGCTGAGTTCGATCACGCCGCCGTCATAGCCGGTTTCGAGGGCATAGGCGTGATGGAAGATCAACTTCCCGTTGGCTGGAACGGTCACACTGGTCTTCATGCGCAGGGTGGTATCGGTCGGGTCATCCGGCCAATCGTCGGCGTACATGAAGTGCGTGCCCGAGTGCGCGAAGATGCCCAGGTCGGCGGTGTAGGGCCAGTCGAAGGTCCAGTGATTGGTGCCGGTGGCAGAGGCGGAGGTCCATTTGCTCGAGCCGGCCTCGAAGTTATCGTAGAAGCGTGATGCGGCGTACAGCCCCGTGCCGCAGGCCGCGACATCCGGGTTGTAACCGGCCACTGGCTGGAGGTTCATTTCGACCGCGTCGAGAGCATCCTTTACCTCCTGGCAGTTGGTGGAGGTGATGCTGTCCGTGCCGGTCAAGGCGGTGCAGGCGGTTTGCAGGGCGTAATACAGGTCGGCATAATCCGAGCCGGAGGTCAGCAGGTTGGTCTGGGCGTAGTAATAAATTTTGATGGTCTTGGTGATGCCCAGCCCGGTGACGGTCTTGCCGTTGAAGGTGGCGCCGTCCACCATCAGGTAGGCGGCCTTGTTGTTCACGCCGCTGTTGAAATGCACTCCGCCGTTATCGCCGCTGCCCGTGTAGTAATTGGGGCTGGTCATCTTATCGGGGTCGCCGTAAATGGTGGGATCGGCCATGTTGCGGATGACGCCGATGCTGGCAGGCAGGTCCTCGCCCATTTGCCAGCGCTTGGCTGCGCCGTCGGTCCCGGCTCCGTTGGTCAGGTCGACGAACTCGCCCCACACATCCGAGAAGGACTCGTTGATGGCGCCCGACTGCCAGAAGTAGAACAGGTTGGACTCGCGCTCGGTCACGCCGTGGGTGAGCTCGTGCGCCACCACGTCATCGGCGCTGGCGAAGCCCGCGCCATACACCATCTGGGAACCGTTCCAGAAGGCGTTCTCATAGGCGGGCGCGCCGGGCACATCATCGAAGTCGACCGTGGAGATGAGGGACATGCCGGCCCCGTTGATGCTGTCGCGGCTGTGATTGGTCATGTAGAAGTCGTAGGTATGACCGGCGTACAGATGGGCCTTGTAGGCGTCGCCCGTGCCGCCGTTGCAGTTCGCGGTGCTTTCGTTGCAGACCAGGGTGCCAGGCAGGATGTTGTTGCCGTTGGCGTCATAGGTCAGGCGGTTTTTGGCTGAGTCCACCTGATTGAAGGAAAGCGCCACGCCTCCACGCTGGGCCTCGACCAGGACGAACTGGCGAACGGGCGCCAGCCCCTCGCGGGGCGTCACTTCGACGCGCCAGGTGAGCAGGGTCGCGCCCTTGTAGCCGGCCAGCAGGGCGGGATTGTAGATCCACAATTTGGGGGCGCTGGCTTGCAGCGCCTCGACAGCCAATCCGCTTTCCTTGGAGGTCAGTTCCAGGGCGGTCTGGGCCGCCGTGGCTTCATCCACCGCGGGTGTCACGTTCAACTCGATGTTGGGCAGGATCTCGCCATTGGCGGAGAGAACGTTCCTGGACGAGTCCATGTGGACGATCATTTCCCCGGCGATGACCGGGATGCCGCGATAGGTCTGCTGAAAACGGACCGTGCCGTAGCCGGCCTCGGAAGTGGTCTCGCGCAGCACGCGCAGATCATCGTATGCGTCGCTGATGCCGAACTTGTCGCCGTACCCGGCCAGGAAGGAGCGCGCGATTTCCTCGTTCGATTGGGACTGCTGGGCGGCTGTGGCCTCCAGGATGGGCCTGCCGTCGGCGGGGGCGCCCATGTAACGGGCCATGCCGGTCAGTTCGTGATAGGCAATCGTGGTTTGTTGCGGCGCGGATGCCTGGGCTGAGACGGCCACGCCAGGGGCGATCAGGGCCGCGATCATCAGGATAATCCACGTTGCTTGCAAGCGTTTACTTAACATTCGATCCTCCAAAATGAATTCGAGTGTAGCAATTGTGTTCAAAGGAAAAGCAGGATGGAAATGCCCGCATTTGCGGGCCATGTTTTTTGAACCACAACTTGGTTATTGAAACAGGGCTGGGATGCTGGCGGTACGGTTCGCGTATTTTTGACGGGTGTTTCACCTCCGGGGTGTGGAATTGAGCGATTATACGGGAAATGAAGGAACCGTGGCCAGTACAATTGTCATCCCAGCCCGGTTCGCGCGCCTGTCAGGACTGACCGGGTGTTTTTTCCTGCCGATCCTGTTTGTTTTTGCGGGTTGGGATTTTCCCAATCAGGATATAATAAGGCGCTGGTTTGAGGCGGATACGCAGGGATGCGGAAACGCTTTGATCTGGCGTGGGTTAATATTTGCAATTCAAACGAAGAGGAGAAGTCTTCATGTTCAACCTGAAAGCGTTTTTGGCCGAGCTGATCGGCACCTTTGCACTGGTGTTCGTGGTTGCCTCTGCAGGGATCGTTTCCGGCGCGGGCGGGGGCCCCGTGGGTAATGCACTGACGGGCGGCCTGATGCTGGCGGTGCTGGTCTACATCTTTGGCAATGTATCCGGCGCGCACGTCAACCCGGCGGTCACCTTTGCCATGGCGTTGAACGGCAGCGTCAAATGGATGCAGGCCGTTTTTTATTGGGTGGCCCAGTTTGCGGGCGCGATCCTGGCGGCCCTGTTGATGAACTACTTTGTGACCACTTTGGGCGGGACCATCGACGGCGGCGCCTCCCTTGGCGCGTTTACGAATCCAGGCTCCGTCACGACCCAGACCAACATGATGGCGATGTCCTTCGAAGCCATCCTGACCTTCCTGCTCGTCAGCGCCTACCTGCAAACCGTGGCGGTTGGCAAGGGCACCGGGATGGGCGGATGGGTTTATGGCGCGACGTATGCCATGGCAATTCTGGCGGGCGGCCTGTTCACGGGCGCTTCGCTCAACCCGGCCCGCACCCTGGGCGTGGCCATCTTCGCCTCCGAGACCGTGCAGAGCATCAAGGATCCCTTCCTGTACGTGGTCTATTTCGTCGGCCCGTTGTTCGGCGCCACCCTGGCCGTCCTGGCCTACAACTACTTCAGCGGCATCATGGATGTCGAGGAAGAAGATGAAGAGGATGACGTGGAAGAGGATGACGTGGAAGGCGCCGAGAAGGCGTAAGCCCATCGGGAACCTGTTTACAGGTTTCGTATTGCAAGAACAAAAAAGTTCCCGCGGTAAGCGGGAACTTTTTTTACAGCCGCTTACCAATTTTTCCATAAGATATTTTGCTATACGGCTTTGTGGGTTATAATTGTGAAAAATATCCCAATAAGACGGTTTCATTTCACATTTCAAAATAGGAGAATCACAATGCCCACCACTTTGGATAACATGAAGGACGCCTTTGCAGGCGAAAGCCAGGCGAATCAGAAGTACCGCGCCTTTGCAAAGAAAGCCGAGCGGGATGGTTTCCCGAATGTTGCCCGCCTGTTCCGCACTGCCGCCGAAGCGGAGCGCATCCATGCTGAAGGCCACCTCGGCGCGATGGATGGGATCGGTTCCACCGCCGATAACTTGCAGGCCGCCATCAACGGTGAAACCTATGAGTACAAGGAAATGTATCCGCCCATGTTCGAGCAGGCGACCGCCGAAGAGCACAAGGCCAAGCGCATGTTTGGCTACGCACTCGAAACCGAAGCCGTTCATGCCAGGCTGTATGCACTGGCGCTCGAAGCGGTGGTGGCGGGCAAGGATCTGACCCAGACCGATTTCTATCTGTGCCCGATCTGCGGCTACATTGAGTTTGGTCAACCGACCGAGGCCTGCCCGGTCTGCGGGACCAAGCCCGAGAAGTTTGTGCTGGTTTAGTCTGGTCGAAAATAGTTTTTTAAGGCAGTCCCCGTCGAAAGGCGGGGACTGTTTTTATTAAATGGAGTCTGCAAGTTCTACTTGCAGATGTCCAGAAGTGGAACTTCTGGACTCCGACCTACGTTGGATATTCCTCGCGCACGATCTCGATGAACTTTTTGGCGAGGAAGGATTGAGTCCGCTCGACGTGGGTGGCGGCAGCGATTTTTCTTTGGGGCGTGGCGTCGCTCAACTCGCGGTAGACAACCTGCTTCGAGATGTCGCCCATCGCCAGCGCTTTGGGAACGAGGGAAACGCCCAATCCCAATGCAACGCAGTTTTGCACGGTAGTCAGTTGGGAAGTGTGGCAGACGATCTTTAATTCCAAATGCTGTTGGTAACAAAAGGATTGCACCTGTTCGCCGAGGCAGTGCATTTCGCTGAGTGCGATGAACGGGAATTCATCCAACTCTTTGATGTGGATGTCTGCGCTGGTGATGATGTCATGTTTTTTGGAGGATGCCACCAGCAGCGGCTCGGTCAGCAACTCCTGGGTGCGGATCAATTTGTTGTGGATGGGACTGCTGGTGATTCCCACATCCAGTTTTCCATCCACCAACTCGCGGACGAGGGACTCGGTCAGGTCTTCGTGGACGGAGAGGCGGGCGAGGGGAAACTCACGGCTAAAGCGTTGGATGACTCGCGGCAGGACAAAAGGCGCAATGGTGGGAATGAAGCCAACCGACAACATGCCGCGGCTGATATCGGTTTCCTGTTTCATCGAATGTTTGATGTCCTGCAACTCGGCAAGGATGCTGGCGGCGCGGGGGAGCAGGCTGCGCCCGGCGTCGGTCAGCACCACGCGGCGGGTCAGGCGGTCGAAGAGCGGCTCGCCCAGTTCCTGCTCCAGTTTTTGAATCTGCTGACTGAGCGAGGGCTGGGCGATGTTGCAGCGTTCGGCGGCGCGGCTGAAACTTCCTGTTTCGGCGACAGCCACGAAGTAGGTCAGTTGGTGAATTTCCATGTTGGCTCTCTTTGTTGATTGGTCGTAGGGGCGGAGCATTGCTCTGCCCCTACGTAAAACGAAAACGTTCCATAGTTTTTGCCTATAAACAATATAGGTAATTGATATTTTACATCTATACTCGAAAATTATACAATGTTTTCATAGGTAATGAATTGACGCCAATAAAGGAGAACAAAAAATGAGTGACGAAAGCAAATGCCCTGTTACTGGACATGCCGGCATGACCTCTGCCAGCCGTGGCACATCCAACCGTGAATGGTGGCCCAATCAACTTAACCTGAACATCCTGCATCAGCATGCGCCCGCCTCCAACCCGATGGGTGCCGATTTTAATTATGCTGAAGAATTCAAGAAACTTGATCTCGCTGCGGTCAAGCAAGACCTGACCAAATTGATGACAGATTCTCAAGAGTGGTGGCCCGCAGACTGGGGTCACTACGGCGGATTTATGATCCGCATGGCCTGGCACAGCGCTGGCACCTATCGCACCGCGGATGGACGCGGCGGCGGCGGAACGGGCAATCAGCGGTTTGCGCCGTTGAATAGCTGGCCCGACAACATCAGCTTGGACAAGGCCCGCCGTCTGCTTTGGCCCATCAAAAAGAAATATGGCAACAAACTTTCCTGGGCCGACCTGATGATTCTGGCAGGCAACGTGGCGTTGGAGTCGATGGGTTTCAAGACCTTCGGCTTTGGCGGGGGCCGCGCCGACATTTGGCAACCCGAGGAAGACATCTACTGGGGTAACGAAGAAACCTGGCTGGGCGATAAACGCTACAGCGGCGAACGTGATTTGGAGAATCCGCTGGCGGCGGTGCAGATGGGGCTGATCTACGTCAACCCCGAAGGTCCCAACGGCAAACCTGATCCTGTTGCTTCGGGCATTGATGTGCGTGAGACTTTTGCCCGCATGGCGATGAATGATGAAGAAACCGTCGCGCTCGTCGCGGGCGGACATACCTTCGGCAAGGCGCACGGCGCAGGCGACCCGAAACTGGTCGGACGCGAACCCGAAGCCGCCCCGCTGGAACAGATGGGACTCGGCTGGAAGAATAGCCTCGGCAGTGGCGTGGGCGTCCACACCACCTCCAGCGGAATCGAAGGCGCGTGGAAACCCAACCCCACCCAATGGGACATGGGCTATTTCGACATGCTCTTCGGCTACGAGTGGGAACTAATCAAAAGCCCTGCGGGCGCTCAACAGTGGCAGGCAAAAAACTGCAAGCCCGAACACATGATCCCCGACGCGCACGACCCGTCGAAGAAGCACGCGCCGATGATGACCACCGCTGACCTGTCGCTGCGCTTCGACCCGATCTACGAACCGATTGCGCGCCGCTTTCACAAGAATCCCAAAGCGTTTGCCGATGCCTTCGCCCGCGCCTGGTTCAAACTGACCCACCGCGACATGGGACCCAAAGTCCGCTACCTGGGAACGGAAGTTCCGAAGGTAGATTTGATCTGGCAGGACCCCATCCCAGCCGTCAATCACAAGTTGATCGGCGCGAAGGATATTGCCGCGCTCAAGAAGGAGATTCTGGCTTCGGGTCTTTCCATCTCCGAACTGGTTTCCACCGCCTGGGCCTCGGCTTCCACCTTCCGCGGATCGGACAAGCGCGGCGGCGCGAATGGCGCGCGCATTCGCCTTGCGCCGCAGAAGGATTGGGAAGTTAACCAACCCCTGCAATTGGCAAAGGTGCTCAAGGCTCTGGATCGCATCCGCAAAGAGTTCAATAGCGCCCAGTCTGACGGCAAGAAAGTTTCGCTCGCTGACCTGATCGTGTTGGCTGGCTGTGCGGCGGTCGAAGCGGCGGCGAAAAATGCCGGTTACAAAGTGACTGTTCCCTTCATCCCCGGACGCATGGACGCCTCCCAGGCTCAAACCGACGTGGAATCGTTCGCCTTTCTCGAACCCGAAGCGGACGGCTTCCGCAACTACCAGAAGACGACCTACACCGTTTCCGCTGAAGAAATGCTGGTGGACAAAGCGCAGTTGCTGACCCTGAGTGCGCCCGAAATGACCGTGTTGGTTGGCGGACTGCGCGTCCTTGGCGCCAACGTCGGTGGGGTACAGCATGGCGTGTTTACCAAACAGCCTGGCAAGCTCACCAACGACTTCTTCGTCAACCTGACCGACATGGGCGTTGCCTGGCATCCAACATCCGAAGCCGCCGACACTTTCAACGCTCATGACCGCAAGACGGGCGAAGTCAAGTGGAGCGGCACCCGCGTGGATTTGGTCTTCGGCTCGAACTCGCAGTTGCGCGCCCTGGCCGAAGTCTATGCCCAGGATGACAACCAGGAAAAGTTCGTGCGTGACTTCGTCGCCGCCTGGAATAAGGTCATGAACCTCGACCGCTTCGATCTCGTCTAAGCGCGCGAAAACCCCGTGGAAAATTACGGGAGTCACATTCGTGGATAATCAAAAAACGGTCTGGGAGTTTTCATCCCAGCCCGTTTTTTGTTTTACAATAAGGTGGAATCCTTGCTGTGGAGGGCCGACATGCCCAAATACGTAGTTGCCATTGACCAGGGGACCACCAGTACGCGTTGTATTTTGTTCGATCACGGGGGGAACGTGGTTGCGGTGGACCAGAAGGAACATGAACAGATTTACCCCCAGCCAGGCTGGGTGGAACACGACGCGCTGGAGATCTGGGAGCGCACCCAGCGCGTGCTGCGCGGCGCATTCGACAAGGCGGGCTGTGACGTCTCGGACGTGGCCGCCATCGGCATCACCAACCAGCGCGAGACGACCCTCGTCTGGGAAAAGGAGACGGGCCGCCCGATCTACAATGCCATCGTCTGGCAGGATACCCGCACCGACGGGATTTGCAATGAGCTTGCCAAAGACGGCGGCCAGGACCGCCTGCGCGCGAAGACGGGCCTGCCGCTGGCCACGTATTTTTCAGGCCCAAAGATCAAATGGATTTTGGATCACGTCGAGGGCGCGCGCCAACGGGCGGAACGCGGCGAGCTGCTTTTCGGCAATATGGACACCTGGCTGATCTGGAACCTGACGGGGGCGCACGTCACGGATATGACCAATGCTTCGCGCACGCTCTTGATGAATTTGCAGACTCTCGATTGGGATGCTGAGCTTTTGGATTTGTTGTCCATCCCGCGCGTGATGCTGCCTGAAATCAAATCCTCCTCTGAAATTTATGGCACGGCCAAAGGCTCGCTTGGCGGGGTGCCTGTGGCGGGCGACCTGGGCGACCAACATGCCGCGCTGTTCGGCCAGGCCTGTTATGCCCCGGGCGAAGCCAAGAATACCTACGGCACGGGCTGTTTCATGTTGATGAACACGGGCGAGACGCCCATCCCGTCGAAGTCTGGGCTGCTGACCACGCTGGGCTACAAGATCGGGAACCAGAAGGCCGTCTACGCGCTGGAAGGTTCGATTGCCATTTCGGGCGCGCTGGTGCAATGGCTGCGCGATAACCTCGGGCTGATCGAGAAATCGTCAGACGTGGAAACGCTGGCTCAAACGGTGACAGACAACGGCGGCGTGTATTTCGTCCCCGCCTTCTCGGGGCTGTTCGCTCCCTATTGGCGCAGCGACGCGCGCGGCGCCATCGTCGGCATGACGCGCTACGTCAACAAGGGTCACATCGCGCGCGCCGCCCTCGAAGCCACCGCCTTCCAGACGCGCGAGGTGCTGGATGCGATGGAGACCGATTCGGGCGTGACCCTGACCGCGCTCAAGGTGGACGGGGGCATGGTCTTCAATGAACTGCTGATGCAATTCCAGGCCGACCTGCTGGATGTGCCCGTCATCCGCCCGAAGGTGGCCGAGACGACCGCCCTGGGCGCTGCCTACGCGGCGGGACTGGCCGTCGGCTTCTGGAAGGATTTCGATGAGCTGCGCGCCAACTGGGGCCGCGACCGCGAATGGACTCCGCGCATGGACGCGGGCCAGCGCGCCGCCCTGTATTCGAATTGGAAGAAGGCCGTCACCCGCACGTTCGATTGGGTCGAATAATTGGAATTCATGCTGCGAGGGATGCCTTCTTGTGCATGGTGAACCGCCCGCGGCCCGTAAAGACAGAATTATCGGTACATGACAACGCATGATTCAATCGAAAAAAACATCCAGGCGGCCGGCGCCGCTCGATGACAATCGTTATTAACAATGGAGCACCATGAACCGTACTGAAATTCTCACTGCCCTGAAAGCCAATCCGAAAGTCTCCGTGCTGATCGTGGGCGCGGGTATCAATGGCATTGGCACCTTCCGCGACCTGGCCCTCAACGGCGTGGATGTCTTGATGGTCGACCGCGGCGACTTTTGCTCGGGCGCTTCGGCGGCCTCCTCGCACATGGCCCACGGCGGCATCCGCTACCTCGAGAACGGCGAGTTCCGTCTCGTGCGCGAAGCGGTCAAGGAACGCAACCGCATGATCGAGAACGCGCCGCACCTGGTCAAGCCGCTGCCGACCACCGTGCCGATGTTCAAATATTTCTCGGGCCTGCTCAATGCGCCGCTCAAGTTCCTGCGCCTGCTGGACAAGCCCTCCGAGCGCGGGGCGGTCATCATCAAGCTGGGGTTGATCATGTACGACGCCTTCACAGGGCGGACGCGTACCGTTCCGCCGCATACGTTCCGCGGTCGCGCACAGTCGCTGGCAAAGTGGAAGGATTTGAATCCCGAAGTGGTCGCCACCGCCACCTATTTTGACGGCGAGATCGTCAACCCTGAGCGGCTGGCGCTCGAAATTTTGCTGGATGCCGAAACCGATAACCCGAACGCGCGCGCCCTCAACTACGTCAGTATGATCGGCGGGGCGGAGGATACCCTGATGCTGCGCGACGAGTTAACCGACGAAGTCTACGACGTGCGCCCGAAGCTGGTCATCAACGCGGCCGGGCCGTGGATCGACTCGGTCAACAAGAAGATCGGGCACGCCACCCGCTTCATCGGCGGGACGAAAGGTTCGCACCTCGTCCTCGATCACCCCGAACTGCGCGCCGCCATTGGGGAGAGCGAGTTCTTCTTCGAGAACAAGGACGGCCGCATTGTGCTGATCCTGCCTCTCTATGACCGCGTCCTGATCGGCACCTCGGACCTGCCCGTCGAGAACCCCGACGACGTGCGCTGCACCGACGAGGAGGTGGGCTACTTCCTCGGCATGGTCGAACGCGTCTTCCCGAAGATCAAAGTCACGCACGAGCACATCGTTTTCAGGTTCTCGGGCGTGCGTCCGCTCGAACATAGCGGCGCCAAGACCACGGGCCAGATCAGCCGCGACCACACCATTCAGGTCATCAGCGGCGAGTGGACCGGGCTGGACTTCCCGATCTATTCGCTGGTGGGCGGCAAGTGGACCTCCTTCCGCGCCTTTGGGGAACAGGTCACCGACAAGGCCCTGGCCTTCCTGGGCAAAACGCGGCAAAAGGATACGGCCTCCCTGCCCATCGGCGGCGGGCGCGGATATCCGCGCAATGACGAGGAACTCAAACGCCGCGTGGACAGCCTGGCCGCCTGGACGGGTATGTCTGGGGAACGCCTGAGCAGCCTGTTCCTGCGTTACGGCACCCGTCTGGAAGCCATGGCCGATTACATGGGCCGTTCTCCCGATACGGCGCTCATGACCCTGCCCGACTCGACCCGCCGTGAGATCGCCTACGTGGCGCTCAACGAAAAGGTTGTCCACCTGGATGACCTGCTGCTGCGCCGCTCGATGCTGGCCATGCTGGGTAAGCTGACCCGCGCCAGCGTGGATGAACTGGCCGACGTCACGGGCGAGGCCCTGGGCTGGGATGAGTCCCAGAAGCAGGCCGAGGTGGCGCGGGCGCTGTCCATACTGGCCGACCAGCACGGGGTGCGGCTGTAGATTCAAAGTAGATACACGCGGGCAGGTCATCGTATCCATCCACCCTTGCGAAGGTTATTCTTTTTGGTAAAAAACGAACCTTCGCAAGGGGTATCTGTTCGAGTTTTATTGTTGGAGGAAGCATGTGCGATACAGTCGTAGCCACCCCTGAAGTCACCGCCGATGGCGTGATGCTGTTCGGCAAGAACTCGGACCGCGATGCGAACGAGGCGCAGTACCTGGAATACGTCCCTGCGCAGACGCACGCCGCAGGCTCCCCCCTGAAATGCACCTACATCGAAATCCCGCAGGTGGAGCGGACGAACGCCGTGCTGCTCTCGCGTCCGTTCTGGATATGGGGCGCGGAGATGGGCGCGAACGAGCGCGGCCTGGTGATCGGCAACGAGGCCATCTTCTCGAAGGTGCCCGCGCAAAAGGAACCCGCCCTGCTGGGCATGGACCTGCTGCGGCTGGCGCTCGAACGCGCGTCCACCGCCCGCCAGGCCGTGGACGTGATCACCAACCTGCTGGATAAATACGGCCAGGGCGGCGGCTGTTCCTTCTTCCATCCATTTTATTATCACAACAGTTTCCTGATGGTCGACCCGCGCGAGGCCTGGGTGCTCGAAAGCGTCGACCGTCACTGGGCGGCGAAACAGGTGCGCGGCGTGTATGCCATCTCCAACGTGCTGACCCTGGGCAACGACTTCGACCTGGCTTCACCCAACCTGGTCTCCTTTGCCGTGCAGAAGGGCTGGTGCAAGGGCCGCGAGGATTTCGATTTTTCGCGCTGCTACTCGGACCTGCTCTACACCCAATTCAGCGACAGCCGCTCGCGGCGCTCGTGCTCGCTCAAAAACCTCAATGCCAGTAAGGGCGTCCTGACCATCCAGCACGTGCTGGCCAACCTGCGCGATCACGGCGAAGCGCGCGGGGACTGGCGTCCGGACAACGGGATCATGGGCGCGAACGTGTGCATGCACGAGGGCTGGGGCCCGATCCGCTCCAGCCAGTCGACGGCTTCGCTGGCGGCGCATCTCGACCCGCGCCTGCCAACCTTTTTTGCGACGGGCACCTCCGCGCCCTGCACGGGCATTTTCAAACCCGTGTGGCTGGATGCGGGCCTGCCCGACCTGGGCCCCGAGCCGACCCAGCATTACGACGCGAACACCCTGTTCTGGCGGCACGAGGAATTGCACCGCGCCACCCTGAAGGATTATCCCACCCGCATGGCGGCCTATCGGCGCGAACGCGATGCGCTGGAGGCCGAGTTCCTGCGCCAGGCGCTGAGCGGGACGCAGGACGACCCGTCGAAGCGGAGGCAGCTCTCGGTCCAATGCTTCGAACGGGCCGACCAGGCCGAAGCGGATTGGCTCAAACAGGTGCAGGTCCTGCCCATCCAGAAATCCGCGCAATTTTTGCACCGCGGCGCATGGGAAAAATTCTCCCGGGAAGCGAAGATGCCTGGCGTATAATGGGCAGCCGGCATGAGATCCTACACCTTTGTCGCCGCCACCTATCCGCTCAGGAGCCTGATCGCCCCCCTCGCCCGCTGGATCATTGCGGCGCGGAGGAAGCGCATCCTGCTGGTCTTCGGCATGAGCCGCAGCGGCACCAGCATGTTGACCAAATTCCTCGCGCTCGGGCCGACCGCCATTTCGATGCACGAACCCGAAGTGGAACTGATGAAGCAGCGCTTCGGACCGCAGCGGCCCTTCACCCAGCAGGCCTTTTGGGATTTCGTCCATTCTGCGCCCCAGCGGGAATTCAAGGTGCACAGCCTGGTCTGCATCGCCATGCTGGCGGCGCTCAAGGCGCCTGCTTCGGTGCACACCATCGTCATTAAACCAATCGCCCTGCTGGATGTCATGCCGCAGGCCTGCAAGGCCCTGCCGTCGGCCGGGGTGTTGTACATTTGCCGACACCCGGCCGGGCGCAGTGAGAGCATCCTGCGCCAGCTCCAGCACGACCAGGACATCGAGAGCATTTCGCTGGCGGACCTGGAGCAGGTGGGGCGGGAGTGGGGCGGGACCAACCGCCAGGTGCAGGCCTGGTTCCAGGAACATCCCGCCTGGCGCTGGGTCTCCTTCGAGCCATTGACCCGTGAGCCCGTGCCCGAGTTCAGGCAACTCTACGAACAGTTTGGCCTGGCATGGAATGAGGCGATCCAAAATGAAATCCAGCAGAAGACCAGCGGCGGGGACGGCGAATATTATGCCGTCCAGCGCGATGCCAGCAAGCAGGCTGACAAGTGGCGCAAGTCGCTGACTGGGGAGCAGGTGCAGGCCATCCGCCGCGGCTGCCTGCCTTTCGGGACGAATCTGTACGAAGGCTTTTGATTTGGGTGCGTTTCATTTCAGTTGAAACCCGTAATGGTGGTCGAGTAGCAGCGGTTTTTGCTGCATATCGAGACCACAAAGCGGTGGTTTAGATACGGCGACTGGGGAACGTCGCCTACTCAACCACCTGTTCTAACTCAAATGTATGTAGAGAAGTCTGCCCTGGAACTGCGGACTGAAGTCCGCGCTCCGCGAACCCCAATATTTTCCGAACGGAGTAACTGAGGATGTACAACTACATTACCGGCCAGGAAACTTATCAATTCGTGATGGACACGTACAAGTATAGGTTTTTCATTGCGTTATACACGCGCCTGGTGCTGCTCTTCCGCAGAAAAAAAATGATCCTGATCTTTGGCATGAGCCGCAGCGGGACGAGTATGCTGGCCAAATTCCTGGCGCTGGGTAAAACCTCCCTGTACATCCACGAGCCTGATTCTGAATTGTTGAGAAAACACTTTGGTGAGAAACGTTTCTTCACGCAGGAGGCCTTCTGGGATTTCGTCAATGCCGAGACCCAGAAGGAATTCAAGATCCACATGCTGACCTGCATCCTGCTGCGGTCGGCGCTCAAATCCAACGAATCCATCCGCACCGTTGTCATCAAGCCGATTGCCCTGCTCGAAATCATGCCCGAGATCAGTCGGACGGTGGGGAGCGGGGTCAGGATGGTTTATATATCCCGTCATCCCGCGGGACGCACCGACAGCATTTTGCGCCAGTTGAAACATGATCAGGACATCAATTCGATTTCCCTGGCTCAGGTCGAAGACTTGGGGCGGGATTGGGGCAGGACGAACCGCAAGGTGCAGGATTGGTTCAGGAAGCATCCCGATTGGCATTGGGTGCAGTTTGAGGCCCTGTCCAACAATCCGCTGGCGGAATTCAAAAAACTCTACGACAAGTTCGGCTTGGACTGGGAGGAAAAGGTGCAGGCCGAGATTCGGCAGAAGACCACGGGCGGGGACGGCGGCTTCTACGATGTCCAGCGCGATGCCAGCAAGCAGGCCGACAAGTGGCGCGAGGCGCTGACCTCCGAACAGGTGGAGGCCATCCGCCGCGGCTGTCTGCCCTTCGAGACCAACCTGTACGAAGGCTTCTAGATGGATCGCTACGTCAGCAAAAATTTTTATCAATTTGCCCGCCTGACTTATCCGCTGCGGGGTCTGGTCGCGTTTCTGACCCGCGGCATGCTCGCGCTGCGCCGCAGGAAACTGATCCTGGTCTTTGGGCTGAGCCGCAGCGGGACGACCATGCTGGGCCGCTTCCTGACCTTGGACGCCTCGGCGGCCTACATCCACGAACCCGATACGGAGCTGATGAAATTCCGCTTTGGGCAGGAGCGTCTCAGTGACCAGGTGGGCTTTTGGAAATTCGTTTATTCGGAGGAGCAGAAGGCTTTTCGGGTGCATGGACTGGTGTGCGCCACCCTGCTGGCCGCGCTCCGTTCGCCCCGCGCGGTGCGGATGATCTGCATCAAGCCGATCTCGCTGACGGATGTGATGAAGGAGGCGGGCGGGGCGCTGTCGAACGCGGAAATTCTCTACATCTGCCGCCATCCCGCCGGGCGCAGCGACAGCATCGTGCGCCAGCGCAAGCACGACCAGAACGTCGACACAACCTCGCTGGAGTATTTCGAGATGCTGGGACAGGCCTGGGGCCGCACCACCAGCCAGATCCAGGCCTTGTTCCGTGAACACCCCGACTGGCATTGGGTTTCCTTCGAAGCCCTGGCGAATCAGCCCGTTCAGGAATTTAAGCAATTGTATGAGCGGCTGGGCCTGACCTGGAACGAGCGGATCGAAAGCGAGATTCGGCAGAAGACCACGGGCGGGGACGGCGGCTTCTATGACGTCCAGCGCGATGCCAGCAAACAGGCCGACAAGTGGCGCGACTCGTTGAGCATGGAACAGGTGGAGGCCATCCGCCGCGGCTGTCTGCCGTTCGAGACGAAGTTGTACGAAGGATTTTAGTGACGTTCATGAAATTCCAGATCAGATTGTTTACTACCGCAGATCAGGACTTTGTCCTCTCACTGGCCGACCGCTTCTCCGATTTCGAGCTGCCCGCCTGGCGCTCCCGCGCGGAACTGGATGGGGCCAATCAGACCGCCTTGAAAAAAGTGCTCGAAGAACCTGAACCTGAGTCGGCGCTGCTGCTGGCTGTAAGTGAGACAGGTCAACCCGCGGGTTTCGTCTACGTCCACGCGCAGACGGATTTCTTCAATGGACAAAAGGTTGGCTATCTCTCGGACCTGGCCGTGGACAAGGCCTTCGAAGGTCAGGGCGTGGGGCGCCTCTTGATGGAATCTGCCGAAGCCTGGGCGCGCGAACAGGGATATCCGCACCTGGCGTTGAACGTGTTTGCCAGCAATATCCGCGCCAGGGAAATCTACGAAAAATATGATTTTCAACCGGAAGTGGTGAAATACGTCAAGCCGCTGGGGAAGGCAAGCGCCTGAAATTAAAATGCCAATACGGGAATCCAAAAAGTCACCCTGACAATTTACACACCAGACGAGTCCTTTGACAACCAAGGACAAGAAATACGCAATTCAAGTGAGTCTATGATTCTTTCGATAGTTCAATAGAATACAAAAAGGATGGAAATGCGAATACTATTAATCAATCCACCACATTTATCGATAGGAAGCAGACTGCCTGGCGAGCATTTGCCTCCTTTGGGGCTGTTATCCATTGGCGGGCCGTTAATGGACAAGGGACATGAAGTAAGGTTGCTTGACGCAGAATTTGGGCCAATGGAATTTGGCGATATTGTTGCCGAAACTTTGAAATACGATCCTTCTTTTGTTTTACTCGGACATTCCGGCTCGACTTCTGCGCAACCTGTTATTTCAGAAATCACCAGACTCATTCGACAGGAAAATCAATCCATAAAGATTGTAATTGGCGGAGTTTTTCCAACCTATCATTGGCAGGAAATCCTGGAAACCGAATCCCAGATTGACTGTATCGTATGCGGCGAGGGGGAAGAAACGATTGTCAATCTGGTTGAAGCGATTGAAAATAAATCCCCATTGGAACTGGTAAAAGGAATTGCCATTCGATCAGACGGAACAGTATTAAAAACATCCCCATCTCCATACATAAAAGACTTGAATGCCCATCGGGTTGGCTGGGAACTGATGGAAAATTACAACTACACGTATTGGGGCAAAAGAAAAGCGGTTGTAATTCAGTTCTCAAGAGGCTGTCCTCATTCCTGCAGTTATTGCGGACAAAGCTTGTTTTGGGGCAAGTGGCGGCACAGAGACCCCCAATTACTTGCCGACGAGATTGAAATGCTTCACAAAAAATATGGGGTTGAAGTGATAAATTTTGCGGATGAAAATCCGGCCGCCGATCAAAAAGAATGGAAAAAATTCTTGGAGGCCTTAATTCAGAAAGATCTAAAATTGATTCTGGTTGGTTCAATCAGAGCGGATAGCATTGTGCGGGACGTAGGGCACCTGCACTTATATAAAAAGGCGGGATTTGAAAGATTCCTGCTTGGGATCGAGAACTATGACGAAGTCGTTTTGGAGAAAATAAAAAAAGACGGATCGATTGCCAAGGATAAGGAAGCGATTCGGCTATTGAGACAACACATTATTTTATCAATGGCAACTTATGTGGTTGGTTTTGGCGAGGAGACCGCCAGGGATTTTTACACCAGCCTGAAGCAACTTCTTCTTTACGACCCTGACCAGATTCAGTTATTGTATGTGACGCCCCATAAATGGACACCTTATTTTGAAGAAATAAAGGATAAACAAATTATTCAACCGGACCAGAGAAGGTGGGATTATAAGCACCAGGTATTGGCAATGGAAAATTTGAAACCCTGGGCGGTGATTTTGTTTGTCAAGTTGATCGAGCTAATCATGCAGGCGCGCCCCCGTGCATTGAAGCGGTTGTTTTTTCACAAAGACGCCAAGCTTCGAGCCGCCATGCGATGGTATACAAACATTGGTCGAAGGGTTTGGTTCCATGAACTGTTTCAGTTTTTCTTCAAGGCCAGGCATCAAACGAAAGACATCAAATTAAGTGAATTTTGGAAGTAGCATACAGGTTGAAGCGGCAGCAGAAACCTTTATAAAATTGATTGAAGACGAAATTTAAAATATACAGGTGACGGTCATTTTTAGGGTGACTGTCACCTGTATTTGTACCCAGGCTTCCGAAGTCTTTACTTTACAGATCTACTTCCAAACCTTGAAATCCTTCAAGATCGAGCCGCCCAGGAATTCGCGCACGATGGAGGTCTCGGGGATCAGGTCGACTTCGAGGGGCAGGAACCATTCGAGGAAGGCCAGCAGGCGTTTGGCTTCGATGTATTCGGGCGTGCCGTGCTGCACCTGCCGCAGCAGGGGTTCGGCCAGCGGCTTGAGGGCGGCCATCTCGTAGACCAGCGCGGAGTTGAACATCACGTCCGCGTTTTCCTGGTAGGGGAAGATGTAATTCTTCTCGCCCTCGCGCACCGATTCCCAGCGGCTGATGGTCTGCGCGGCGCTGTATCCGCGTTCGCGCGCGTCGCGCACGATGCGGCGGATCAGGCGCGTGTCGGTGGTCGAGACGCGATTGTGGCGGTCGAGGTTGAGCTGGGTCAGCGCCGAGACGTAGATGCGGAAGACCTCGCCCGACAGGGCCTCGGGGATCAGGCGCGGGTTCATCCCGTGGATGCCCTCCAGAATGATCATCTGTCCATGCTTGAGCTGGATCAGGTCGCCCGTTTCGCGCTTGCCCGTTTTGAAGTTATAGTGCGGCAACTGCACCTCCTCCCCGCGGACGAGGGCCTGCAAATCCCTGGCCAGCAGGTCGAGGTTTAGGGCTTCGATGGCTTCGAAGTTCGGCTTGCCGTCAGGCCCCAGCGGAGTCTCGTCGCGGTCGAGGAAGTAGTTGTCCAGTTCGAGCGGGAAGGGCGAGATGCCCAGCGCCAGCATCTGGATGGTGAGTCGCCGCGAGAAGGTGGTCTTGCCCGAGGAGGACGGCCCCGCGATGAGCACCAGGTGGACCTGGTCGCGGCGCGCATCGATCTGGCGGGCAATGTCGGAGAGGTTGCGCTCGTGGAAGGCTTCGGAGACCAGGATGATCTCGCTGCCGCGTCCCGCCTGGACCGCGTCGTTGAGCGCACCAACGTTGTCGATGCCCAGGCGCACCAGCCAGTCGCCATATTGGCGGAAGGCGTTGAGCAGTTTGGGATACTCGGACAGGTTGGAGATTTCGGTCGGGGTGTTGTGGCGCGGGAAGCGCAGGGTGAAGCCGCCGTCGGTCAGGTACAGGTCATACCAGCGCAGGTACCCTGTGGATGGCACCATGTATCCGTGGTGATAGTCCATGCGCTCGCCGAGGCGGTAGAGCGTGAGGTAGGGCTTGCGGCGGTAGGCCAGCAGGTGCACCTTGTCATCGTAACCATGCGAGCGGAAATACTCGCTGGCCACGGCCAGCGGCACCTCCAGTCGCTCGAAGGGCAGGTCGGCATCGATGAAGTCTTGCAGGTGCCCCTTCAACGCGTCGAGTTCGGCCTGGGTCAACGGGCCGCGTCCGCTGACCTGGCAGTAGTAGCCGCCGAAGGAGACCGAGTGGTCGATGGTCAGTTTGGCGTTGGGGAACAGGTCCGAGAAGGCCATTTCGAGCAGCAGGGTCAGCGAGCGGCGGTAGATGCGCGAACCGTCGGATTCGCCGAGCGTGATCGGCTGGACGCGCGCGTCCATGTCGATGAAGTAGGTCAGCTCGCGCAGTTCATCGTTGACGATGGCCGCCACCAGCGGAGCATCCTCGGGCCGCATGGCGGCCTGGAGGAACTGCGCCACCGTGGCCCCGCGCGGTCCCGTGAGGATGCGCCCGTTGGGCAACTGCACCTCGACGGTGGGGCGGGGGGGAATCATTTGAATGGAGGTGGTACTTTTCATAACTTAACTTCCAAATTCAGGAGACTTTGGACTCCTATAATAACGCCAGCAATTTTTCAGGCTGATGCGCAAATTCTTCGAGTGGGATTTCCCTGTTCGTCAGCTTCAGCAGGGTTTCAGTGAATACCTTGTTGACAGGGGTGGGTACCTTGTTTTCCTCGCCCGCGCGCACGACCGCGCCGTGCAGGAATTCCACTTCGCTTTTGCTGCGGCCCGAGTGCAGGTCGATGTGGAAGGACGGCATCTTCGCCCCGCGTCCGCTGCCGGCGGCGCGTCCCAGGAATGGCTTGGACAGCCAGGGCGGCAGGCTGGCCGCAAAAGCCAGCGCCTTGACGGGTGTGCCGGGCAGGTCGACGACTTCGATGTTCTGGGCTTTCATCACGGCCAGGCATTCGCGCAGCATTCCGATCTCAAGTTTATACAGCTTGCGGTTGGCGAAGATCTCAGCGGCAGTCATGTCGAGGATGGCCGAGGCGGGATTTGCGATCAGGTTGGTCAGCATCTTCGACCATTTCATCGCGGCGGCGTCTGGGAACAGGCGGCAGTTGAGGTAGGCGCCATCCAACGCGGAGACCAGCCGTTCGGAGAGCGGATGCCCGGCCGCGACTCCCACGCCGCGCAGTTTTTCGAGGATGATGTCGCCAGGTCCACGCCGACCGATGGCCGAGGTGACGGTGCCGTAAATGACCTTGTCCGCGCCCAAAGCGGCGGCGATGGCGGGTTCGTTGTCCACGCCGTTGGAGAGGCACAGCAGGGGCGGAAGTTTATCCGCGTAGGGTTGCATCTGCTCCAGCGCGGGCAGGGTGTCGAACGATTTAAGGGCGAACAGGACCACGTCGAAGGGGCCGTATTTGAGCGCGTCCTCCAGCGAGGAGGCCATCACGAAGGAACGCGCATCAATTGTGAAGGCGTCTTTTGTCTTTCTTCTTTCGTCCAGGGTCAGGTCGAGGCGCAGGCCGCGTGCGCGCAGATCCTCGGCGATGTCGGGGCGCTCGATGAACACGATCTGGTGTCCCGCCAGCGCGAGACTCCCGCCGACGTAGGTGCCGATGGCGCCCGCGCCGAAGGAGAGGATTTTCAGGGATTGGGAATTGGATGGTTGCATGGTTGCTCGGTTAACATTCTTGCGAAGGTTTTGCTGTGGTCTGCTCTTTCTTTCGAAAGCACAGATTTCTTCCTGCGGGAGGGTGATTTGAATCCGAACCTTCGCAAGGGTGGCACAAGATCAATACGGCGCGACGCCCTTCCAGTGGGTGTGATCGTTGAGCGTGTCGATCTCCCAGCGGTGCTGGCTGGGAAAATAAAAGAGGCGGGAGAAGCCCGTATTGCCAAAACGAAACCTTGGGCCGCCGTTGTTGGCGTGCGGCGCGATGCCCATGACCGCGTGCATGAACTGGTTGAGCAGGCCGCCGTGCGAGACGACCAGGTACCTGCCGACAGGCTGGCGCAGCAATTGATGCAGGGCCTGTCCCGCGCGCAGGAACAGCGCCCAGTCGCCCTCGCCGTCGCCGCCGACTGCCTCGTAGGGATTGATGAAATCGGGTCGGGTAAATTGGCGCATCTCCTCGCCCGTCAGGCCGGAGTATTCGCCGATGGCGCGTTCCATGAGAACAGGCCATGTCTCGACGGTCACGTTGAGCACGGCGGCAATGGTTTCAGCCGTCTCCCTGGCGCGTTCGAGCGGGCTGGCGAAGACGCGGTCGAAGGTGACTTCCTCGGCCTGCCAGCGTTCGGCCAGGGCGTGCGCCTGGGCGCAGCCCGTATCCGTCAGCGGGAAATCGGCCTGTCCCTGCCAGCGTGCTTCGGCGTTGCCCACCGACTCTCCGTGGCGCAGCAGGGTGAACACAAAGCGCGGACGTGTTTCACTCATTGGGTCCCTCCTTCTTCAATAGGTAGATCGGTCGATGCTTCACTTCCTGGAAGATGTACCCGATATACACGCCGATGAAGCCCAGCAGGATCATCAGGATGCCGCCCACGATCAGGAGCATGAACATCAGGGAACTCCAGCCTGCGGCCAGCCCCGACGTGCTGCCTGTCACCCAAAACGACAGCACATAGACCGCCTCGACGAATGCCAGGAAGAGGAACAATCCGCCCATGCTCAGGCCGATGTACAACGGCACGAGCGAGAACGAGAAGATGGCATCCAACGCCAGGCGGAACATTTTCTTGAGCGAGTACTTGGATTGTCCGCTGATGCGCTCGGCGGGCTGGTAGGGCAGGATCACGGTCGGGTAACCGATCCAGGCCACCATGCCGCGCAGGAAACGATGATACTCGGGCATGGACTTGAGCGCGTCCACGGCCTGGCGCGAAAGCGCGCGGAAGTCGGCCGCGCCCGGCAGGATCGGCGTCCCGCTGATGGAATTGATCAGGCGGTAGAACTGGCCCGAGGTCCACTTCTTGAAGGAGGCAGGCTGGGCCTCGTCCATGCGCTGGGTCTGGACAATGTCATAGCCCTGTTCCATCAGGCGCAGCATTTCGGCGATCATTTCGGGCGGATGCTGGCCGTCGCCGTCCATGGTGATGACGGCGTCGCTGTGCGCGGCGTCCAGCCCGGCGCTGATGGCGGCCTGGTGCCCGAAGTTGCGGCTGAGGAAAAGGGGGGCGATGCGCGGGTCGCGGGCGGCCAGCGCGCGCAGCGACTGGTCGGTCCCGTCGTGGGAACCGTCGTCCACATACAGGATGTGGAACTCGTAGGGCAGGCCTTCGAGCGCAACGGCAATGCGGGCGTGGGTCTGCTCGACCACGCCTGCCTCGTTAAACACAGGGATGACAAGGTCAACTGTCGTTATTTTCTGTGGGGACACGCAATTTCTCCAATGGGGAAAAATTGTACCACGCCGCCCACCTGGAAAAGCGTCGGACACGGATGCCGCAGAGTACGCGGAGTTTTTTTTGGTTGCTCTGGGTGGATTTGTAATCTGCCAATCAGCCGATGGATTGCATATTCCGCGGGAGCGCGGAAGCCAGCGAACTTATGGCCCGTCTGGAGTTCAACCACGGAGATCACAGAGCGCACAGAGTTTTTTTGTTTTTTCTCCGTGTTCTCTGTGTCCTCCTGCTCTAAAACTTGAATTCCAGAATCGCATCCACGATGCGCTCGAGGTCCGCGCCGCCCAGGTTGTTGTAGAAGGGCAGGCGCACGAGCTGGTCGCTGATGCGTTCGGTGATGGGACAATCCCCGGGCTGGCCGCCGAACTTGCGTCCCATGTCGGAGAGATGCAGGGGCAGGTAGTGGAAGACCGAGTAGACGTTCTGTTCGCGCAGGTACATAATGAAGCGCTGGCGCGTATCCAGGTCGGGTAGCAGCAGGTAGAACATGTGATAGGCCTGCTCGGTGTGCGCAGGGATGGTCGGCATCTGCACGCCATTCTGCGCGGCCCACTCGTCCAGGTACTGGTTGTAGAACTCCCAGATGCCCCGGCGGTGCGACTGGATGCGCTCGCGCTGTTCGAACTGGGCATACAGGAAGGCCGCCAGCATATCCGAGGGCAGGTACGAGGAGCCGAGGTCGACCCAGGTGTACTTGTCCACCTGGCCGCGGAAGAAGCGCGAACGGTTGGTGCCCTTCTCGCGCAGGATCTCGGCGCGCTCGGCCAGCTCGGGATCGTTAATCAGCAGGGCGCCGCCTTCGCCGCTGGTGAAATTCTTGGTTTCGTGGAAACTCTGCGCCGCCAGCTTGCCGAAGGTGCCGAGGTATTTGCCTTTGTACTTGCCGAACAGGCCGTGCGCGTTATCCTCCACCACCGGGATGTTGTGGCGTTTCGCGATGTCGAGAATGGCGTCCATCTCACAGCCGACGCCCGCGTAATGCACGGGCACGATGGCGCGCGTGCGCGGCGTGATGGCCGACTCCAGCAGGGATTCGTCCAGGTTGAGGGTATCGGGCCGCACGTCCACGAAGACGGGTTTCGCGCCGCGCAGCACGAAGGCGTTGACGGTCGAGACAAAGGTGAAGTCGGGGATGATGACCTCGTCCCCGGGGCCGATGTCGAGCAGGAAGGCCATCATCTCCAGCGCGTGCGTGCCCGAAGTGGTCAGCAGGGCCTTGGCCAGCCCCAACTCCTTTTCGAGCAAGGCATGACATTTTTTGGTGAACGCGCCGTCCCCCGAGATGTGTCCGCTTTCGACGGCCTGGCGCATGTATTCCATCTCGTTGCCCACCAGGATGGGACGGTTGAAGGGGATAAAGTCTGGCATCAGTCCATCCATTTGTGGAAGGTGTGGCGGGCGTCGCTCAACACGCGCCAGCCCAGTTTGGCGTATCCGAACTGCACGCCGTAATTGTTGATGTGGGTGGGACCTTCGATCACGTCCGCAATGCCCATGAGGGATTGCATGCCCGCGAAGGTCAGCGCGGTGAACAGGCCCTGGCCGTGGAAATCGGGGTGGATGCCCGCGATGCTGTAATGCCCCAGGCGGACCTTGAGCCGGCTCTCGGCTTTCGAAGGGCGTTTCCAAATCGAGAAGCCAGCGATCCTGCCGCCCGCCAGCGCCAGGTGGATCCAGTCGGCGTAGCCGTCCAGCGAGGAGCGCATCCATTGTTCGTAGGCTTGGGTGGCCAGCGCGCGCCCGATGCGCTCGTCCGCGTGGTAGCGGCCGAAGTGTTCGCGGAAGGACTGGCCGCCCACCGCGGCCAGTTCCTCGCGGTCGGCGGGAGTTGCCAGGCGCAGGCTGAAGCCCTCGGCCAGCGCGGGCGGCTGAATCGACGCCAGCGGCACGCGGCGATAGTCGTAGGTGCAGTCCACGACCGTGTCCATCAACTGGAAGCCGCGCGATTCGAGTGCGTGGATCGAGGTCAGGTCGTCGGTGTAAGCCTTGCCCGCCATGAACTGCACGCCCTGCGCGGCGGCGTGAGCGAGGGCCTGGTCGAGCAGGGCCTGGGCGGTCGGCAGACCGTCTGCGAGGAGGGTGTTGAGGCTGGCGGCTTTGCGTCCGAGCAGGTCGCTCTCCCAGGGGTTGTCAGAGTAGATCAGCAGTCCCTGCGGCGCGCTCTCCCTCAGGGCGAGGAAACCCCGCGAAGCGGAGGCCGCCGCCAGATCCGCGATGGAACGGGACCAGAAAGCCGTCAGGTCCGCGCCCAATTCCCTGGCCAGGTAGCGCATCGGCTGAAAGGGACTGGCCGCCAGCAGGGGGGTGAGCGAGTCCAAATCCGTGGGATGAAGAGTTGTGATTTGCATCCGTTAATTTTCCCGAATCACATACGGCGGCTGGCCCATCGAGTGGGTGTAGATGCGCGCCAGGTATTCCCCCATGATACCGAGTGCAAAGAGCGTCGCACCTGAAAAGATGGCAATGACCGAGGCCAGGAACGGAAAGCCGGGGATGCTGTAGCCGGTGATCAGGAAGCGGCCGATTACGTAGGCCAGCACGCCCAGGCCGAACAGCGTGAAGATGAAGCCGATCGTGCTGGCGGCGCGCAGGGGCAGGGTGCTGAAGCCGGTCAGCATGTTCATGGCCAGGCTGAGCAGTTTGCCGAAGGTGTAGGTGGAGACGCCCGCCGCGCGCGCATCCTGACGGACGGGCACCGCCGCAAAGCGCGCCGCGCCCCAGGTCAACAGCACGTCGATGAAAACGGATGGGCTAGAATAATTCGCGAAGGCATCCCGCACGCGCGTGTGGAAGGCACGGAAGGGACTGACCTGCCAGGCCACCTCGTTGCCCATCACGTTGCGCAGCACCAGGCGGATGACGTGGGAAGCCAGGCTGCGCCACAGGTTTTGACGCACGATTTGGGGAGAGCCGTAGACCACATCGAAGCCCTGCTCCAGTTTGGCCAGCAGCAGGGGAATTTCCTCGGGCGGATTTTGCAGATCGTCGTCGAGGGTCACGATCACCTCGTAACGCGCGGCGCGGATGCCGCACAGGGTGGCATTGTGCTGGCCGAAATTGCGCAGCAGCTTTACGCCCCGCACCCAGGCCTGCTCCCGGGCGAGGCGCCCGATCACCTCCCACGAGGCGTCGGGGCTGCCATCGTCAACCAGGATCAATTCATATTCCTCGGCGGCTTTGGGAAGGACTTCCCCCAGGCGCTGCACGAGCGCTTCGAGCGTCTGCGCGCCTTTGTAAACAGGGACGATAACGGAGATGTTCATCGGGAAGAGATTTTATCAGATTGTCCGTTTTTGGTGAGAATGGGATGATCGTCCCCGGGTTATCGAGAAGATACGATCAGATATTCTCCGTGTGTCCGTGAAATCCGTGTACCCAGATGGGTTGAACGTTGCTGTGGATAAAAAAACGGGACTCTGGCGGTTGACCTTCATGCGTCCGCCTGTTTGGCAATGGTCAGCACGCCGTTGGGCGATTTAGGCTGCACGAGGATGGAGGTGCATCCCAGCGCGGCGGCCTCGCCGTCCAATCCCTCTCAACCCTCAACCTGTAGTTCGAACGCCTGGAATGTCACGGCAATCCTCTGAAATGTTTGGATCTCCACGCCGCGAGACGCTTCGCTCCCAGGTCCGACAACATCAGCGTCATGCCGAAGCCGACCAGCACATTGGTGATGAAGAAGAAAAGCACCTCTTCGAGCGGCAGGATGCCGAAGAACAGCACGCCCGTGGTTTGGATGGGGGAGATCGACCAGGTGGCGGCCTTCAGGGCCACGATATCCATCAACGAAAGATAGAGACCCAGCGGCAGGATGGCCGCCAGAACGAGTCTGCGGTGATGCCAAAGAATGTCCGCGCCGAAGAGCAGTTGCGGGAAGATGGCGGGCAGCGCCCAAAACAGCGTGATTGACAGATAGGTCATCGGCGGATGACCGCTGAAGAACACGAAAGTGAAGAAAGCCCAGACCGCGGCCAGGCCCAGCGCCGAGAGGACGCGTCCCAGCCGGGAAGGTTTGAAATCGGCAGGCGTCGGGATGCGCCGCGCCAGGAAAGCCCACCATAGTCCCGCCAGGATCGTCTCCAGCACGAAGAAGGTATATTCCTCGATGGGCACGTAGCCCAGGACAATGCCCGTCACCAGGGCGGGGTTGTAATACCACACACCCGTGGCAACCAGGTAATTGTCCCAGGGTGTGGTGTAGACCAGCGCCAGCGCCACGTGGGCGCCGATGATCAGCCAGACCCTTTTGCCGTCGAAGCCAGGCAGCGGACGTTGGGTGCGCCCGTCGAGCCAGGCCGCGATGAGCAGCGCAAGGATGGGGGGAATCAGAAACCTTAAGAGAAAGCCAAAGTAGGTCATGGGATTTTTTTGTATCTTCCTAGGGGAGAGTCCGTCTTGTCGCCTTCATCCGCACCGCGGGCCGCGGCTCCAGCGTTGCGCCCATGTGCGCATGGATTTTGTCCATGTCGAGCGGCTCGAAGGTGAAGCCTTGCAGCAGCCGCGACAGCACCAGCCGCGCCTCGGCCTGCCCGAAGGCGGCGCCGATGCAGGCGCGCGGTCCGCCGCCGAAGGGGATGTAACTCATCGGCGGGGTCTTGCGTCCGCGGGTAAAACGCTCGGGGCGGAACTCGTCCGCAGCTTCCCAGATGGCAGGGTCGCGCTGGGTCAGGTAGATCGAGTAGAACATGCGCTCACCCGCAGGGATGCAGTTCCCGCCGCCGAAATCCAGCTCCTCGGCGGCGATGCGGTTGCCGATGTGAATCGGCGGATACAGCCGCAGCGCCTCCTTGATGACCTGGTCGAGCAGCGGCGATTTGTCGAGCGTGTCGATTTCGCTCACCAGTTGCGCGTGGACGGCGGGATGCTGGCCGAGCAGCACGAAGACCCAGGCCAGCAGGGCGGTGGAGGTATCATGCCCCGCGATCAGCATGGTCAACATCTGGTCGCGGATGACGTCATCTGAAAGCCCCGCATCGATCAAATGTTGCAGCAGGTCTTGCTTTCCTTCTTTCCTCTTTCTTCTTTCCTGGATGATGCCATACAGATAATCATCCAGCGCCTTCAAATATTTCGCATATCCAGGCCGCGGGATTCTCCGCCACAGGATCCACGCGCCCGGCGAAACGTATTCGATGGCCTTGAGGATCGGCTTCCAGATGCGCGGCAGGTCGTCCCAGGCGTCCACGCTGAAGAGCGCCTCCAGGATGATCAGCAGGGCGATTTTGCGCGCCTCGATCAGCAGGTCCACGATCTGGCCGTTCCCCCAGGCGGCCGTGACGCGGTCGGTTTGGGCGACAATCATTTTCGCGTAGCCATGAAGGACGGCGGGATGCAGGCTGGGTTCCATCAAGCCGCGGAGCTGTTCATGTTCCTCCCCGTCGGTCACCAGCACGCCGCGCCGCAGCAGGTCGGTGACGGGATCGTGGTTGCGCCACAATAGTTTGTGCTTTTCAGTCACGAGCACCTTGCGCGCCGCCTCGGGGCCGAAGACCACATAGGGGCGGAAGCCCGGCAGCGGAATTTGAAAGAAGCGCCCGATATGCGCCGCCATGACCTTGAGCGGGCCAAGCGGGGAGCGTTCCTGGATCAACGAGCGCATGACCGCGCGGCCCAGTTCGGGGGTGGGCTTGTTTTTCATGCCTTCAGCTTCCTGGTCAGGTACAGCACCAGGTCATCGTCCACGCGCACGGTTTCGCCGTAAGCGGCGGGATGATCGCGGTAGTGCAGACCGCGCCCGTCGGGGATGTAGCCGCGTTTGGCGTACATGCGCTGGGCCGCGCCATAATCGGCGGTCAGGCCCGCGCCCAGGCCCGCCTCCGCGCTGACCTGCGCGATCTCAGCCTCGGCCTGGTCCATCAACTGTGAGCCGATGCCGCGCCTGCGGAATTTCGGCAGCACGTTGAAATCGCTGATCTCGGGGATGCCCACCTCGCGGAAGGGCGCGTAATGCGTCTCGTACCAGACCGTGACGTAGCCCGCGAACTCCCCGCCGACAAAGGCCACGTGGACGCTGCGCCTGCCCCTGGATTGTTCCTCCAGGTAGGCTTCATATTGGGCGGCGGGCTTGTGCCAGCCCAACTCCTTGAAGGCCTGCGCGATTTCGGGGATGTCCGCCGCTTGCAGGGGGCGGATGATGATTTCAGCTTCGTTCATTGTGAATGGCTCTCTTTGGCCGCCCTGTACGCCGTCAGGGTGCGCTCCTTGTCGCGGGTGATGATCGGGCGCTCGGGGTAGCCCGGGACCTTAAGTCCCTGCCCCCACGGGGCGTGGATGGCGGCCGTGTCCAGGTGCGCCAGCTCGGGAACCCACTTGCGGACGTAGTCGCCGTTGGGGTCGAACTTGATGCCTTGCAGTACGGGGTTGAACACGCGGAAGTAGGGCGCGGCGTCGGTGCCCGTGCCCGCCGTCCACTGCCAGCCGCCGTTGTTGGCGGCGGGGTCGCCGTCCAGCAGGTTCGCCATGAACCAGGCCTCGCCCCAGCGCCAGTCGACCAGCATATCCTTGACCAGGAAGGAGGCCACGATCATGCGCGCGCGGTTGTGCATCCAGCCGGTCTCGCCCAGTTGACGCATGGCCGCATCCACCACGGGCATGCCTGTGCGGCCTTGCTTCCAGGCGGTGAATTCGGCCTCGTCGTTGCGCCAGGGGATGTCTGACAGCGCAGAGTTGAACGCACCCCTGGCGACGCGCGGAAAATGATACAGGATCTGGATGTAAAACTCGCGCCAGATCAGCTCGTTCAACCAGACATCCGCGCCGCTGCGTTCGTCTTCGCCTTGGGCCCCCGCCTGGGCCTGTCTCGCCGCGTGGACGGCCTGCCGCATCCCCAGCATCCCAAAGCGGATGTAGGGCGAGAGCGACGAGGTCCCGTCCAGGTCGAGGCGGTCACGGTTGTCGGAGTAATTGGTAATTTGGTACTTGGTAAATCGGGCCAGGCGGCGCAGGGCTTCCTCCTCTCCCGCGGGGAAGAGGGGACTGGCCGCCGAAAAGGGCAGGCTCTCAGAGGTGGGATAGCGCACGGGAGGAAAAGACTTGGGGGCAGCCCGCAGAGGTGAGACGCCCGGCAGCAGGGCCTTCCACGCGCGTGAATAGGGCGTGTAGACCACATAAGGCGTATCGTCCGATTTTTTGACGATGGCGGGGTGCTGCACCACCTGTCCGGGCACCAGCCGCAGGGGCAGTTCGCGCGCCACGCGCGCATCGCGGGCACGGGCGTAGGGGGTGTAATCCTCCTCGGCGAAGATGGCGGAGACGTTTGTTTCGGCCAGCAGGCGGCGCAGGACCTGGGTCGGCTCCCCCGAGCGGATGATGAGGTGAGCGCCGCGTTCCATCAAGCTGGCGCGCAGGGCGCGCAGCCCTTCGTACAGGAAGTTCCTGCGCCGCGGCGAGGCGGAATCGAAGGCCGGGTCGATCACAAACAAGGGGATGACCGCCCCTTCTTTCAAGGCAGCTTCGAGGGCCAGGTTGTCGGTCAGCCGCAGGTCGCGGCGAATCCACCAAATTGCCGTCATGAATCTAATCTCCGTGGGGCGCGGGCGCTGGCTCCACGGAGCGGGCGCGGATCTCCGCCGCAATCGGGTGATCGTAAATGGTGCGGAAGATGAATACGCTGACGCCCAGCATCAGCAGCGCGCCGAACACACCCGGCGACCAGGTCCCGAATGATTGCAGCAGGTAGCCGCCCAGAATGGGCGCGATGATGCGCGTGGAACTTTCGATGGAGGCCGAGAGGCCCAAAATGCCGCCGACTTCCTGCGGCTGTACAGCCTTGGTCAGCGTGGACGAGAGCAGCGTGTTGAGAATGCCGCCCGATATGGCGGTGGGGGTCAGCACCACCAGCAGCCAGAAGACGCTGGGGGTCAGCGCCCAGCCGATCAGCGAGAGGGTCATCAGCGCGCCGCTGAACAGGATCAGAACATCCTCGCGGAACAGTTTGGTGATGCGTCCCATCAGGAAGCCCTGCACGAAGACCGAGAGCACGCCCACGTAAGTCAGGATCAGGCCCGTGTCGCGCGCCTGCAGGTTGAATTTATTGAGCGCATACAACGAGAATATGGTCTGGAAGACGGCGAAGGCCAGCCCGAAGAAAAAACGCGTGGTAAGCAGCGACCCCGAGAACGGACGACGGAGCGCATCCAGCAGTGCGCCCAGGGTGACGGCGGGTTTCGTATCCGCCATCTGCGCGCGCTTTTCAATGGTGAGCGATTCGGGCAGCCAGAAGTAGATCAACAGCAGATTGGTGAACGAGAAGGCCGAGGCCACGAAGGCGGGCACGGCATAGCCCCACTGGCTGAGCAATCCGCCCGTGGCGGGGCCGATGATGAATCCCAGCCCGAAGGCGGCGCCGATCATGCCCAGGCCCTTCGAGCGGTTTTGGGCGTCGGTCACGTCCGAGATGTAAGCCTGGGCCACGCTCAGGTTGCCACCTGTCAGGCCGTCGACCATGCGGCTGAGGAAGAGGATGCCCAGCACGAACAGGTTGGCGGATTGCGGGCTGAAGGTTCTGGCTAGCGCGGTGCCGATGGGGTCGGCAAATCCCAGCAGCACAAAGCCGATGAAGGTGCCAAAGACCGAGGCCAGCAGGACGGGACGGCGGCCGAAGCGGTCGGACAGGCGTCCCAGCAGGGGCGCGCCGATCAACTGCATCAATGCGTAAGAGGCCACCAACAGGCCCGTGACCAGTTGGGTTGCGCCGTATTTTTCGGCGTAGTAGGGCAGCAGCGGCAGGATCAGGCTGAAGCCGAGCAGGTCGATGAATACGACAAAAATGATGGAGAAGAGGCGTTTGTTATTCATGATCTCCTTTTGTGTGTATATTACAAGGGCGGGGGTTTTCCGCTCGAAGCACTCTCTTTTATGACAAGGTTAATTTTATAACCGCGGTCTTTGACTTTCTTATTTTTCCCAAACCGTTGAAAAATAAAAACTGAAGCCCATATTTTTTTCTCATCAACGCCGCGACATGGTTAATGGCCTCGGGGGCATCCTCGGCAATTGCCTGCGCATCGACCCAATCTCCGAGCGGTTCGCCTGCAACCGTGGATGGCATGACGCGCACACTACCATTGTTGCGGATTCTCTTTATTTTGCCAGCCCCTGCATTGGTCCAGACTCGAAGTGTTTCTCCCTCCTGCACAAACCAAACGGGAGTTTTGACACCCTGTCCATTTTTGCGGAATGTCTCGATGTTCAAATATTTTTGTTTTTCAAATTGTTTCAGCGCTTCCATGATTTTCCTTTACGCTTTTGTTTTTTTGAATTGATACGCTTCCTGATAGTTCAATTCGAACCCGGGTGTTTTGCCAGTCTTGGTAATGTTCTCCCAGCCGACGCGCATCAGTCCGAGCAGGGGAGTCCAGGGTTTGAACAATTTTGTTTCGGTAAATTCCCTGCGATGGCTGGCGATGGCTTTCACCAATTTTTTCGCTGCATAGTTGGCGGGCTGTCCCAAAAAGCGCAGAACGAAGCCGAAGTTCTTCAACATCTCGCGTCCGCGTTCACCAACCACGATGGGACTTGTGAGCATATCAGTGGTCATCATGCCCGGGCTGTATCCCAAAATTTGCACGCCACTGCCTTTGAGTTCTTTTGCAAGACTGCGCGTGAAGGATGTGACCCATGCTTTCGACGCGCCGTAGAGTCCAGTCGGCGATGCGGGGCGCAGAAAACTTCCGTTGCCATAAATATTCACCAGCAGTCCCTGCTTGCGTGGCAGCATGTAGCGCATGACCGCCTGCGTACATTGCAGTACGCCCAGATCGTTCGACATAAACATGTCCAACGCGTCACGTGGATTCATGTCCAGCATCATGCCCGCCGCGTTGGAGTAGCCCGCGTTGTTGACCCAGATATCAATGCGACCGAATTCCTGGATGACATCTTCGACCAACTTGTAGGCTTGATCTTCTTCGCGGACATCCAGCACGAATCCACTCACGCGACCCTTGGTCTGGAGACGGGTCAACGCGCCTTCGACTACCTTTTGGCTTCTGCCCGTAATCGCGACAGTCGCCCCTGCTTCCAGCATCGACTCAGCGATGGCATAACCAAATCCGCGTGTGGAGCCAGTGATAACCACAACCATGTCTTTAATGGCTGGCATGGTTTTCCTCATTCATCGGTTTCAACAAGTCCAGGATTTCCTGGTTGGCGGGGATGTCGCTCGGGTCGTGCCCGTAGTGAACGAAGCGCGCCTCTCCGTGCTTGTCGATCAGCACCTGGGCGGGCTGGCGTCCAAACTTGAACAGACTGACCTCCTGCCCATATTTCTTAAGCACGGTATGGGTCGGGTCGGGCAGGCCGACGAAGGGCAGGTTGTGCTTCTGCCAATAGGCTGCAAAGGCCTTCGAATCCTCGGGGCCGACCACGACGATCTCGGTATCCAGTGCGGTGAACTTGTCATACTCCTGGCGCAACTGCGCCATGTGCCGTTGGCAGAACGGTCAGAAAAAGCCGCGATTGAAGACCAGCAGGACGTTCCTGCGTCCGCGGAAATCGGATAGGCGCACTTCGCTGCCGTGGAAGTCGGTCAGCGCGAAGTCGGGGGCGGGTTTGTTGAGTTCGGCGCGGCTCATGCGGGGATAACCAAAAGGATGCCGAAGACGATCTCGACGGCCAGGCTGATAACGTTCGACTGCACGACGGAGCGGTCCACGAACATGAAGATGCCGCGCACGAGCGCGACCCCCAGATAGGCGATGCCCAGCATCAGGTACGCAACAGGCGAGTTGAGGATGAGCGGCGCGGCCCCCAGCGCGATGAAGAACCCGCCTAATATGGCGCGGATCTCGGTCAGGCCGCGGCCGCCCTCGGGGCGCAGTCCCGTGAAGCCCGTGACGGACGCGGGTTTGACCAGCGATACCAGCCCCGTCAGGATCGTGCCGACGGCGGCGATGATTTGCAAAATTTGAATTAACATGGTTTCCTTGTAGGCCACGCCTTGGGCGTGACGCTTGTCATTGTGGCGCGGGATGGTATCCCACCCCACATGTAAGGTGTTGTCGTGGCGCGGGATACCCTTGCAGGGCACTTTGGCATCCCGCGTGTTGTTGGGTGAAATGTATGGGTTGGCGGATTACCACATCGTACCCGAAGGGTAACCCACCCCACAGCTACAGGCGCGGGATGAGCACGGGCGTGCGCTTTTTGTATTCCTCGTAATCCGCCTGGCCGCCCCATTTTTTATCCGCCTTCTGTTCGAGCAGGGGGATGCCGCTCACGCGGGTCAGCAGCAGGGTGACGAAGATGGGCGAGATCAGCGCAACCCACTGCCAGCCTTGCAGTACGGGCAGGGCGATGACCGCAATACCGATCCACAGCACGATTTCGCCGAAGTAATTGGGATGGCGGGAGCGCGACCATAGTCCCGTTCGAATGAATTTACCCTTGTTCTGCGGGTTCGCGCTGAAGCGGCTTTTTTGCGTATCGGCCGTGACTTCGATGGCAAAGCCCAGCACCCAAATCAGCGCGCCGAGGATGGCAAACACATCCAACTCTTTTCGATGGGCGCTCGTGATGGCGACCAGCGCCGCTGCCGCGGTAAACGTCACCCACAAGGCCTGGATCGTCCACACGTTCAGGAAGCGGACGAAGGAGGGTTTAATCTCATCGAAGCGGTCATCCTTGCCTGCCTTTTGGATGCGACCGAACAGAAAGGTTCCCAGCCGAAGCGCCCAAAGGATGACCAAGGCCGCCAGCAGGATCGACCTGCCATCCAGGTTCGCGCTGGAGAAAACCGCGATCAGAACGATGGAGATGTAGGTCAGGCTGCCCGTCAGGTCGAAGAATTTTTCGGTTTGCAGCAGAAACGACGGGATAAAGACCAGCCATTGAATGACAAAGGCCAGCCCGACCGACAAGGCAAATACGGGCACACCCTTGACCGCGGCTCCACCCTGGCTGCCTGCCAGGGCCACCAGAAATCCGATCAGGATCAGAAAAGGAAAAACGATCAACGAAATGCGATCTGCTTTTTTCATGAAAATACCTCTAGTGTCAGTTCAAAATTTCCCGGAGTGCGGGCTTCAGTCCGCGATTTTTAAGCAGACTTAAGTCTGCATTCTGTCATTAGGTCCGTTAAGCGTGTTTGCCCAGCCAGAACTTGCGCCAGTCGCCGCCGCTGGCTTGCAGGGCGAGGAAGGCGTACAGACTGCCGGCGAAAAAGCCCAATGTCATCATTGCAATCGTCCACAGGATGGCGCTGGGCAGGGATTTCTCGCGGTAGATGATCCAGGCGGAGAAGAGCGTGAAGCCTGTGTACAGATCCACCAGCGAGACGATGCCCCAGGGCATGCCCAGCAGGCGGCTGCCTTCGCCAGCGAAATCACCGACGGTGAAGCCGTAGATCAGCACGGCCGTCATGGCCAGAATGCCGAGAATGGAAATGAGCTTTGCGATTTTCATGAATTTATTCCTTTGAGATGCAGGCGAAGCCGAGCGCGCCAATGCCGAGATGTGCGCCGATGGCCGGGGTGATTTGCACGATGGGGATTTCGCCTTCGGGGAAGAAGGCGCGCGCCTGTTCATACAGCGCCTGGGCTTCCTCCTGTACGCCTGCGTGCAGAACGGCCAATCTTTCATAGGGCGCGTATTCCGCCAGCCAGTCCAGCAGGCGTTGACTGGCGCGTTTGTTTGTGCGCGTGCGGTGCGCTGAGGCTTTGCCCATGTTCATGTGCAGCAGGGGCTTGAGTTGTAAAATCTCGCCGAACTTGGCAATGGCAAAATTCATGCGCCCGCTGCGGCGCAGGTATTCGAGCGTTTTCAGCGAGGCGAAGACGTAGGTGCGCTTCATCAAATCCTGCAAGGCAGACAGGATCTCGTCCATTCTTTTGCCCACCTGCGCCAGTTGTGCGGCCCGTTCGACGATAAAGCCCGTGCCAAGGCTGAGCTGGCTCGAATCGAGCACGGTGACGGGGATGCGGGTGAATTGTTCGGCGGCGATACGCGCCGAGTTGATCGTGGCGCTCAGGCTCTCGCTGATATGAATGGAGAGGATGGCCTGCGCGCCTTCATCCGCGAGGCGCTCATAGGCTTGAAGAAAGGCCTCGGTGCTGGGAGTGGCCGTCTTGGGGGCGGGGAAATAACCAGGCAGTTGGGCGTAGAATTCAGCCCGCGTTAGGGTGATTCCATCCAGGTAGCTGACTTCGCCCACGTTGATATACATGGGGATCACGGTGATGGTTTGCTGACGGACGATTTCTTCCGGCAGGTCGCAGGTGCTGTCGGTGACAATACGGATGCTCATGGGACCTCGCTATACGGATAATTGAGCCTGCGCTTGCAGCCAGGCCTTGATCGGCGCGCCCGCGCCGTTGATATGCTTGTCGACCGCATGGGAGTAGTTTTGCATGAATTCGGCCAGTTCGCTGGCGGGGCGACGGTGTGACTGCATCAGCGTCTTCAGCCAATCCAGTTCGGCGCTGACGTGCGCCATGTCGCCCAGCTGCAGGGCGGCTGCGATATTGTCGCCCAGAAAGTGGATGCCCGTGTTCAGGCCTTCCGCGCTGACCGGCAGCAACTGCGCCATTTCCTTGATGCTGCTCTCGATATGCAGGCGTTGGGAATTGAAGGAGGCCAGCGCCCTTTGGTATTCCTCGGAGATCGCCCTGGCCTGGACCTTGGGCCTGCTCCCCTTAAGCAGGGCGTCGACCTGATCGAGGGCCTCTTCCACGCTGCCGCCGAGGTGGTGGCCAGGAACGTAATCGATGATGGACGGGTGCAGGTTGAAGATGCGCCCACCAAAGCCCACTGGTATATTCATGCCCGACAGGGACTGGGCCGTGGAATGCAGGGCGGCGGCGCTGGTCAGCGTCTGCGCGACCAGGATGACCAACCCCGCATGGACGGCCGCGACCGTTTCCTCGAAGCGCTCGGCGGGGACGTTCGCGCCCAGGTAGATCACGTTCAATCCGCGGCGGCGCAGGAGCAGGGCCAGCAGCAGCGGGGTGAAGGTATGCCACTCACTGGAGGGACAGCCGACCAGCACGGTCTGGTTGCGGGTGGGCTTGGGCGAGGCGCTCAGGAGCGTATCCAGGCGGCGCATGGCCAGGGCCGAGGCGAAATGTTCCTGCTGGACACTGGCGCGGTTCTCGTACCAATATTCGCCGACCTCCGACATGCCGCGCTGGAGCACGTCGGTGCAGACCTTTTCCACGGGGTACATGGCGAAGGCCTGGTTGAGCACCTCCTCGGCTTCGGTCTCATTGAAGTTGAGGCAGGCCTCCAGCCACTGCTTGCGCAGAGCGTCCAGGCTGGTCTCGGGGACACGGTACCCGGCTGAGGCGGCGGGCGTCCCTTTGGTGGCGGAGGCAACCAAAGGGTCCAGGCCCGAGGTGTTTTGTTCGTTCCACATGTCCACCGCGCGGGAGATGCTGAGTCCCTCGCTCTGGCGGGCCATCAGCCATTTGATCGTCTGAATATCGTGTTCGGAGTACAGGCGGTGACCGCCGGAAGTGCGTTGGGGCAGGGGCAGGCCGTAGCGGCGTTCCCAGGCGCGCAGGGTATCGGCGGAAATGCCCGTCTCTTTCAAGACGGCTTTCAGGTTGTAGGCGGGCGACTTGCTGATGGACATATTTGTCGAGCTCCAGGGATGAGATGGCAGGTTGCAAAGGTTTTGCAAGGATATTGTACCTGCTTTGTCTCTAATTTCCTCTCAGGATTGCGCCGCCGCGTGCTCCAATGTGAAATCCTTGACCTGCAAGCCCTGGAATTCCTTGAGAATGCGTTCCGTGGTCAGGCGGGCGGAGAGCAGCACGATGGGCAGCCCCGTGCCCGGGTGGGTGGACGCGCCCGCGAAGTACATGTTCTTGTATTGGGCATGGCGGTTCTGCGGGCGCAGGAAACCGACCTGCCAGAAGTTGTGGCTCAGACCGAAGGCTGCGCCCTTGGCGAGATTGAAACGTTCCTGCCAGGTCAAGGGGGTGTAGTTGATCTCGAACTTGATGTGTTCGCGCAGGTCGGTGACGTTCATCTCCTTGGCGAGGCGGGTGAAGACCGTTTCGCGGGCCTTGTTCACCATTGCGTCCCAATCCTGTTTGCTGCGGGCTTCGAGATGGCCGACGGGGACGAGCACGTAGAAGGTGTCCTGCCCCTCGGGTGCGGCGGCCGCGTCGGTGCGGGCGGGCGCGTGAACGTAGAAGGACGGCTCATCGGGCAGACGGTGCTCCTTGAAAATCTGGTCGAAGGAGCCTTTGTAGTCGCCGCCCAGGAAGATGTTGTGATGCGCCACCTGCGGATAGGGCTTGTCCACGCCCCAATAGAACATGATGGTGGAGCAGGTGTAGAGTTTTTCGTCCAGTTTCTTTGCTTCGGCGCGGTCGGGCAGCAACTGGTCGTAGATGTAGGGCAGGTCCGCGTTGCCGACGAAGAGATCGGCGGCGAATTCGCGCCCGTCTTCCAATGTTGCGCTTTTGATGCGCTGCGTGTTGAACGTTGAACGTTCAACGTTCAACGATTTCACGGGCGCATTGTAGATAAATTTCACGCCCAGTTTTTCGGCCACCCCAGTCAGCGCCTGGATGCCCGCGTACATACCGCCCATCGGATACCAAACGCCTTCGGCCAGTTCTGTGTACTGGAGCAGGGAGTAGGTGGCGGGCGCGTCGTAAGGGCTGAGTCCCAGATACATGTTCTGGAAGGTGAAGGCCGCCTTCAGGCGTTCATCCTTGAAGAAGCGTCCCGTGTTGCTGTAGTGCTTGGCCAGCGCCTTGAGCTGGAAGATCAGCGGCAGGTTGGCCAGGCTGAAATACTCGAAGATGTTGTAGAAGTTGCGCCCGACGAACTTTTCGAGCGAGAGTTTGTAATGCCTGGAGCCTTCGGCGATGTAGTTGAGGAAACCGGTAAAGGCGGTCTTCTCCACTTTTTCGAGCTGGGTCTGCATCTCGCCAATATCCGAAGTCAATTGCAGTTGCAGGCCATCCGCAAAGTGGACTTTGTAGGTCGGGTCGATGCGGCGCAAGTCGAGGTGGTCGCTCATCTTCTCGCCCAGCGCAGCGAAGGTCTCCTCCCAGACCTCGGGCATGAGAAACAGGGTCGGGCCGACATCGAAGCGGTGGCCGTCGCGCACGATCTGGTTGCAGCGGCCGCCAGGGGTGTCATTTTTTTCGAGGACGGTCACGTTGTATCCGTTTTTGGCCAGGCGGGCGGCGGTGGCGATCCCGCCGATGCCTGCGCCGATCACGAGAGCGGTTGGTTTTTGGGGCATGAGTTTCCTTCTTTCTGGGTGCTTATCCAAGTTGAACAGGGCTGATTATACCTTTTGTACAGTATTTGTCAAGTTATTCTAGGTAATATCTTTGCAAAACCTTGACAAGCATTGGAAATTGGATAAAATATACCTACATCAACTTTGGAGGTTGACATGGAGATTCAAATGAACTGGGAACATCAACTGCTGGCCCTGGCGGGTCATGATCCCCATCCATCTCATCGCCCCTTCTTTTCCTATTGGGCCGGGGACGCCTCCCTGCGCCAGGCTTACTTTTTAGCGGAACGCATCGCCGCCGAGCACAGCAAATCCTTTTATCTGGCATCGGGATTGCTGCCCGAGGAAAAGCGCGCCGCCGTCCGCGCCCTGTACGCCTTCTGCCGCACCGTCGACGATATCGTGGATGAATCCGCGGCAGGCGACCGAGAGCGCCAACTGGATTACTGGCGCGCCATCGTCAACACCGCTTCGGCCCCCGACGGGGACCTGGTCGCCGCCGCATGGGTGGACGCCATGACCCGTTACCACATCCCGCGCCACTACGCCCTGCAGTTGATCGACGGCGTGGCCCGCGACCTGACCCAGTCCCGCTACGCCAGTTTCGACGACCTGGCCACTTATTGTTACGGCGTCGCCTCCACGGTTGGGTTGATGAGCATGTACATTGTCGGGTTCCACAACCGAGCCGCCGTGTCCTACGCCATCAAGCTGGGCGTGGCCCTGCAACTGACCAATATCCTGCGCGATATAGGCGAGGATTACCGCAACGGCCGCGTCTACCTGCCGCGCGAGGACATGCTCGACTTCGGCATCTCCGAGACGGACATCGAGATGGGCAGGGTCACCCCGCAATGGCGCAAATTTATGCAGTTCCAGATCGAGCGCACGCGCAAACTGTATGAAGAAGGCTGGCAGGGCATTGCCATGCTGGATCCCGACGGACGCATGTCCATCGGCGCCTCGGCCGTCTTCTACAGCGGCATCCTGGACGACATCGAAGCGCACGACTTCGACGTGTTCAACCGCCGCGCCAGCCTGAGCGCCTGGGAAAAGATTCGGCGCATCCCCTCTTTATGGTTAAAGGTGCGCGCTTTGTAGCACCTTTCTCCTCCTGTGTGTGGAAGGCGGCCCGTGAGGGGCCGCCTTCCCGTTTAAACGGTTCGTTTGCTTTCCCCTTTCGCCCGTTGTATACTTCCCTGAAAGTAACGCAAGTCTATAGACTTGCGTTATCCACCCAATGCACCGTTCCAGGAGAAAACCATGAGCTTTAAATTCGACCAGGTCCCCAACCGCCGCAACCCCCAGCGTTCGAACAAGTGGAATTATTACCCGAAGGATGTCCTGCCCATGTGGGTGGCAGACATGGATTTCCCCGCGCCCAAGCCGATCCTCGCGACCCTGCACAAGGCCGTCGACCACGGCGTGCTTGGCTACGAACTGCCCTCCCAGGCGTTGAAGGAAACCGTCGCCGCGCGCATGGATAAACTGTATCGCTGGAAGGTCAAGCCTGAGGCGGTGGTCGCGGTGACGGGCATCGTCAGCGGATTCACGGTCGCGGCGCGCGCCTTCGCCTCGCCCGAACGGGGCGTGCTGATCCAGACACCGGTCTACAACGAATTCCATGAAGTGAAGAACAACCTAGGCATTCCCCAACTCGACGCGCCGTTGATCCAGAAGGTCACAGGCAACATCCTGAGCTACGAGATCGATTGGGCGGTCTTCGAGACCCAGGCCAGGAAGGCGGGCATGTTCCTGCTGTGCAATCCGCACAACCCGCTGGGAATCATATTCTCCCGCAAGGACTTGTTGAAGATGGCGGAGATCTGCATCGCCAACGATGTGTTGATCGTCTCGGATGAGATCCATTCCGAGTTGCTGCTGGACGACAACAAGCACACCCCGCTGGCGAAACTATCCACTGAGATTGCGAATCATACGATCACGCTGATCGCCCCGTCCAAGACCTTCAATGTGCCCGGCTTGTTCTGCGGTTTTGCCATTGTTCCCAACCAGGAATTGCGTGAGCGTTACGAGAAGGAAGTCCATCACATGCGCCTGCACGTCAGCAGCATGGGACTGTTCGCCGCCCAGGCGGCATTCTCGGGTCGCTGTGACGGCTGGTTGGAGGAATTGCGCGAGTACCTATCCGCCAACCGCGATTTTCTGGTCAACTACCTGGCGGAATACCTGCCCGAGGTGCGCGTCACATTTCCGTCCGCCACCTATTTGGCCTGGCTCGATTTCAGCAAATTGATTGAATCGGGCAGGATCACGGGCACGCCCTTTCAATATTTCCTCGAGAACGCCAAAGTGGCCTTTAGCGATGGGAAAATATTTGGCGCGGGCTATGAGAATTTTGTGCGCCTGAACTTCGGCTGTCCGCGCGCGACGCTGGAGAAGGGCCTGGAGCGGGTGCGCAAGTCGCTGGCGTAATCAGTCCTGCCCAAAGATCACCACGCGATTCCTGCCCCTGTCCTTGGCCTGGTACAACGCCTTATCGGCCGCATCCACCAGGGTGTCACTGTCGCTGCCATGTTTCGGGAAACAGGCCAGGCCGATGGAGATGGTGGCGGCGATGATGTATTCGGGCAGGGTCGGGTTGACCGCCTGAAACTCCGCGCGCCATTCCTCGGCCCGTTTGCGGGCGGCTTCGAGCGAGGCCCCGGGCATGACCACCACAAATTCCTCGCCGCCATAGCGGCAGGCCACGTCGCCGGCGCGGGTGGTGTTCAGCAACATCCGTCCCAGGGATTGCAGGACGATGTCGCCCGCCTTGTGTCCGTACTGGTCGTTGAACTCCTTGAAGTGGTCCACGTCGATCATGGCCAGGCACAGGTCGCTTTTTTCGCGGATGGCGCGCGCCACCTCGCGTTCCAGGGTCTCTTCGAGGAAGCGGCGGTTGAACAGCCCCGTCAGCGCGTCGCGCATGGCCTGCTCACGCAACTGACTTTGCAGCGCCTCGATCTCCTGCACGTGGAGTTTGAGGCGCTGATGGGCATCCTGCAGGTTGCCCTCGATCCGCTTGCGCTCGGTGATGTCCTGCTTGACGGCGATGAAATTGCTGATCCTGCCGTCCGGGTCGCGGACGGGGGCGATGGTCATCTCTTCGATGTACAGGTGTCCCTGTTTGTGCTTGTTGATGATCTCGCCGCTCCAGGTCTTGCCCGACAGGATGCTCTCCCACAGGGACCTGTAGAAGGTATCATCCTGAAGTCCGGACTTCAGGATCGACAGTCTCTGTCCCAGGATTTCATCGGAACCATAGCCCGTAATTTTCGTAAAAGCCGAATTGACCCAGATGCATATGCCGCTGGTATCGGTGATGACGATGGCGTTCGCGGCGGCATTCAGGGCGGCGCTTTGCAGGCGCAATTGATCGTCGATTTTTTTGCGGGCGGTAATGTCCCGTTCCATGATGAGCCGCCCCACATAGCGCCCGCGCGCATCCTTCAACGGCATGATGACCAGTTCCGCCATTTCGGGCAGGTCCCCGCCGCCGCCCGGTATGCGGATTTCCTCCCGCACCTCGCGCATGTGGATGTATCGTTTCAGCAGCTCGGGCCACGGACTGAACACGCTCCGGGCCGGCTGCCCAATGGCCTCCCCTTCCTTCAATCTTAACCATTTGCGGCCCGTGGCATTGATTTCCACGATGCGGTCCTGGCCGTCGAGCACCACCACCATTTCGGGGATGCTTTCGAAGACGGCGGTTTGCGCGATGGGCATTAGGTCGAAGAGGCGAAAACCGAATATTCCCACGCTGTAGGCGAGTCCACTGAGGGTGAAGGCGAAGGGGGTGGGATCGAGGAGCGGCCTGTAGGCCGGGAACAGGATCGGGGTCAGCAGGTAATAGGCATTGGCAACCCAGGGCAGCAGGATGCCCGCCAGGAGGATGGATACCTGCCGGCGATACGTGCCGGGCATGTGTTGGGTGCTGCGTATGAGCAGGACTGATCCACAGAACATCATCACGTAGGCATAAATGGATTGCACCCAAAACCAGGCCCCCCGTCCCACCATCAAGGGGCCGTTGCCTTGCGCCAGAAGGGTCAGGGATGTGTAATACAGGTCCCTCCACAGCCCGCTGATAAAAAACAGGATGGTGATTGTGGGGATGACCAACAGCAGGGAGGTCCAGTGGGATCCGATCCATTTGCGTTGGGTATAACCGATGACAAACAGGAACCAGAAAGGCCCCAGCCAGACGATGCCCAGGTTTTCCAGGATCAACCAGAAGGTCTTTTCTCCCGTGGTGGGCGCGATCAGTTCGAAGCCCGAAAAAATGGAAAAGGTTCCTACAGCCAGCATCAAACCTGCGAAGGCCGCCTGCCCGGGCCGCGACCGCATCAGCCAGGAGCGGATCGCGAGAAGCAGGGAGGTCAGGCCGCTGATGATCAAGGTGATGGATAGGAAGGTCCAGATCTGGTTCATGGTTGAATTATATGTCAGGAAATTGGACTTCGATGGTTGTGTTATCTGGCGCGCAGGCGCAGAAAACAAGATTGGCTGTCGTGCGAGGGGAATATCGGTGCCGAACAAGGATGCGATGACTCGTCATTGCTTTACCTCATTGAAGACAGGCTGGAAAAGCGCGGCGGCAGTTTCTTCTGTGTGGTTGTTCTATACCCGTACGAAAGTGGTGCAGAATACCATGTATTGTCATAGACATTAATCACCTTTATGTCCTGTCCGCTTGGGTGTATAATTAAGTTGTCAGACAACTTTGTAAGGAGAATTCCATGACCACGATTGACCTGACCATCCACCAGGATCGCCGCGCCCGCGCCATCCAGCGCGCCAAAGAGCGCAACATCATCATCCCCACCTATGCTCAAATGAAAGACCCCTCGAAAATTCCCGCCAAAGTCAAAGAGGAATTGAAAGGGATCGGGCTGTGGGACATCCACCCCCGCAACCTGTTCCGCATCAACTGGCACAACCAGCCCGTTGCCTCGGGCGGAACCTATGGCGGGGTCAACTATCTCGAGCTTCCGTCCTCGCTGACGGGGGTCAAGGCCCGCATCATCGTGCTGGTTGGGAAGTGGTTCCCGACGGGCGCGCACAAGGTGGGAGCCGCGTTCTCCTGTCTCGTGCCGCGACTGGTCACGGGGCAATTCGACCCGACCACCCAGAAGGCCGTCTGGCCCTCGACGGGCAACTACTGCCGCGGCGGCGCCTATGACTCCGCTTTGCTGGCCTGCGAGTCGATTGCCATCCTGCCCGAGGGCATGTCGAAGGAGCGCTTCGAGTGGCTCTCCAAGGTGGCGGGCGAGACGATCAAGACGCCTGGCTCCGAATCGAATGTAAAGGAAATTTTTGACAAGTGCTGGGAACTGCGCAACTCAGGCCAGGACTTGATGATCTTCAACCAGTTCGATGAGATGGGCAACTACCTGTGGCACTATACCGTGACAGGCGCTGCCATGGCCGAAGTGCTCGAACAGGTGATGGGACCGAATGGACGTTATCGCGGCATGGCCTCCGCCACGGGTTCGGCGGGCACGATTGCCAGCGGCGATTACATGAAGCAGCTCTTCCCCGACAGCAAGATCGTGGCCAGCGAAGCCTTGCAGTGCCCGACCCTGCTCGAAAACGGATTTGGCGCCCACCGCATCGAGGGCATCGGTGACAAGCACGTGCCGTGGATCCACAACTCCAAGAATACCGACGTGGTCGTGGCGATTGATGACCAGGCTGTCGTGAATATTTCCCGCCTCTTCAACGAAGAAACGGGACGCGCCTTCCTTGTGCAGAAGGGTGTCCCCGAAGCGATCGTCGCGCAGCTTGACCTGCTTGGTTTCTCGGGCATCTCGAACGTGCTCAGCGCTATCAAGGCGGCCAAGTATTACGAGATGGACGAGAACGACATCATGGTCACTGTGTTAACCGACTCGATGGATTTGTACCGCTCACGCATCCACGAGATGCACCAGGAATACGGCCAGTACACTGAAGTCGACGCCGCCGCCGACTTTGCGCGCTACCTGCACGGCCAGTCCACGGACAACATGCTCGAACTGCGCTACACCGACAGGCGCCGCGTACACAACCTCAAGTACTACACCTGGGTCGAACAGCAGGGCAAGACCTACCAGGAAATCCAGGATCAGTGGTACCAGCCCGATTACTGGACTTCAGTCCAGACACAGGCCGATGAGATCGACGAGCTGATCGTCGACTTCAACAAGGAAGTTGGCTTGGGCTAAATACTGTGGGGCGAGATACTATCTCGCCCTACGTTTCAAGAGAACGGCGCAGGTCTCCAGGCCTGCGCCGTTTTTTTTATTTCACATCACATCCCAATACCGCCGCCTGGTGGATCGCTTGCAGCAGCGAGGTTTCATCCCAGGTACCCTGTCCCAGTTCCCAGATCATGATCCCGCCGTAGCCTCCTTCGCGCGCGAAACAGGTCTTGAGGCCGATGGTGTCGATGCCGTTGAAGTAAATACCATTTACTTCGTCGACGTCGGCGGGCGGGTGGTGCAGGGACATGAGTTCCTGGTAGCTTGTGGCCGTGTATGGCTCGGAGGTCAGCCGTCCATAGAAGGGCACGCCCAGCAATAAATTCCCTGGCGAGATGTTGTTGATCGTAAACGTATTCATATCCTCCACGGATGCGTTATAGGTGGCATGATAATTGCCGCGGTCATACGACATAACGTGAACGCGGTCGACGACAGCAAAACGCGAGAGGTCCATCGTGGAGGCATTGTCTGCGCTCAAGGCCACGCTGACGGTCAGGCCGTGTTCCACAAAGACCGCCTTGACTTCGGTCAGCAGGGCGATATAGTTCTCGAACTCTTCGTCATTTTCGGGGAATTCCCAATCGAAGTCCGCGCCATCGAGTCCATGCTCCTGGGCAAAAACCAGCAGGTTCTGTACGAACAGCGCGCGCGTGTTTGGATTGGAAGTCATCGGCGCAAATCCCGCCGAACGCTCCCAGCCGCCGACGGTGAGGTGCAGGCGCGTGCCATATTCCGCTTTCATGGCGCGCAGGCCCCGCCAGGTTTCGTCGCTCAGGCGCGAGGTGTCCAGCGTCCCGTCGGGGCGCGGCTCGGCGGAGAAGTAGGCGATGTCGGTCAGGCACTGGCCCCATTCGGGATTCAGTGTGCGATACTCGGGCAGGTAGCCGAGGATGATGAAGCCGTCGGGCAGGGTTCCCGGGCAGATGCCCTCGGGCGTGGCGGTGACGGGAATCGGCGTGGGCGTGGGGACAACCGTCGAAACGGGAGCAGGCGAGGCTGCGATGGGCGGGGTGGCGGTTGTCGTCGTTCCGCAGGCGGTCAGCAGGATGCAAATCAGGAGTAGGGAATTGAGTTTCATATCCCACATTATAATAAAGCCATGCTGAAACCGACCGATCTCATCCTGGTATGTTTGCTGCCTGCGCAGCGTGACCTGGAGTTGGCGCGGCTGTTGGGGTGGTATCGCATCCCATTGCGCACCGCCCCCAAAGTTGTCGCCGTGGATTACCTGGCCTTTTATCAGCCGTCCTCGTTTGGCGAGCGCGGTGGACAAGTGGAATTCGTGGCCGAGGTGCGCGGACATGAATTGACCACGCGCGGCGAGCTGCTGCGCGACGAGGCCGACCATCCGCGGGCGCGCGAGGAGTATTACAAGATCCAACTGGGTGCGCTGGAGAAACTGCCCCAGCCCATCCGCGCGGACAAGTGGAAGCGGCTGACTTTCCTGTATTCGACGGGGGAATACCTGCTCCATGCGAAAACGCTGAACGATCTGGTGGTGGAAGGCGAGGAGCGTCTGCTGCTGTGGCAAAGCCTGCGCGAACGCGCCGAACAAGATCAGATCTACAAGGTCGACCTGCCCGATGTGGACATTCCGCCCGAGGTGTTGATGGCGTTGTTGGGGATAGGTGATGTTTCTAAAGGGTCTAAAGTTTCTGAGGTGCCTGATGGTTTTGATGGAGGGAATTGGTAATGGTTGAAAAAGAGGAGAAGGCTTTTCGTAAATTGTTGGTATGGAAGCGTGCGCACGAATTGACTTTGATGATTTATAAAATTACTGAAACTTTTCCCAAACATGAATTGTTTGCATTGACCAATCAGGTTCGACGTTCCGTCGTTTCTGTAGAGGCAAATATCGCAGAAGGGTATGCGCTTGGAACTGCACCGAATTATTTGCGTCATTTGAATATTTCGATCGGCTCTCTGGCTGAAACAGAATGCCATTTGGAAATTGCCCACGACCTGGGTTATTTTTCTGATTCATCGTATGAAAGCCTCGCAGGAAAATTCCGCGAGGTCGGCTACCTTTTATCCCGCCTGAAGGCATCCATTGAACACAACAACCATCAGAAACCTTAGTCCTTCAGAGACCTCAGAACCCTCATGACTATCCCCATGCTCTTCGTCGCCGCCGTGATCACCATCCCGCTCCTGCTGGTTGCCCTTGGCCGCTGGCGGGTGGACCTGGCTGCGCTGTTCATGCTGGTGATGCTGGGACTGGGACAATACTTCGGCCTGGCCGTGTTGGGAGATGCGCATGCCCCACAGCAAACCATCCTCGTGATCTCGGGCTTCAGCCAGCCAGTCGTGATGACCCTGATCGGACTGTTCGTGCTGACCCAGGCGCTTTCGGCCAACGGCGTGATGCTTTGGCTCGGGCAGCGCCTCGCCGCGGCGGGCGCGGGGTCAGAGATGCGCTTGATCTTCCTGTTCACCTTTGCCTCGGCCATGCTTTCCCTGTTGATGAACAATGTAGCTGTGGGGGCCTTGCTCCTACCGAGCGCCATTCAGGTGGCGCGCAAGTCGAAAATCCGCCCGAGCAAGCTGCTCATCCCGATTGCCTTTGGGACGGCCCTGGGCGGCATGGCGACCTACTTTACCACGGCCAATATCGTGTTGAGCAACCTGTTGACCAGCGCCGAGCCGCCGCAGGCTCCGCTGGGCGTGTTGTCCTTTGCGCCCGTGGGCGGATTGGCCGCCGTGGCGGGCATCGTATACCTGGCCGTGTTGGGCAGCCGCCTGCTTCCCAACCGCGACCCTGGCCCCGAACAAACTTTGGCGCGGCGCGGCAGCGACGAGTTGGAGAATCTGTACGCGCTGGGCGAGCGCCTGTGGGAGGCGCACATCCTGTCGACTTCCGAATATTGCGGCAGGACGTTGAAGCAGGCGCGGGTGGGGGAGCGCTTTGGGCTGGCGGTGATCGCCATCCTGCGCAAACGCCAGACGATCTTTACCCCCGAGGCCACGGAAACCTTGCAAGCCAATGACGTGCTGCTTCTGGTGGGCCGCGAAGACCGCGTCGTGCAGTTGACCGAGCTTGGCTTCGAGGTCGGACGCGACTCGCGCTCCATCAGCGCGTTCGATGTGACCCTGCTGGAGTTGATCCTCGAACCACATTCGGCCTATGTGGGCAAGACCATCAAGCAGATGAACTTCCGCCGCAAGTATGGCTTCACCGTGGTGGCCCTGATGCGCCGTGGGCGCAGTTACCGCACCGACGTGGGTGACATGCCGTTGGAACTGGGCGACTCGCTGCTGATGCTCGGCCCCTCGGAGCGCCTGCGCGACCTGCGCCTCAATCCCGACGTGATCATCCTTGAACCCGTGCCTGCCGCGCGCGCCATTCCGCGCAAGCGGGCGCTGGCCAGCGTGCTGATCTTCATCGGCGCGATCATCGCATCGTTGTTGGGCCTGCCCGTGTATCTGTCCATTTTGTCGGCGGCTGTGCTGACTCTTTTGCTTGGGCTGTTGCCCATGCAGGAGGCCTATCGCTCGGTCGAATGGCAGGTGATCTTTTTTATCGCGGGTATGTATGTGGCTTCGCTCGGCATGGTCAACACGGGCCTGGCGGCCCTGATTGGGCGCAATGCGCTGGAGGTGGTCGGCAACCACGGACCTTTGGGACTGGCCGCCGCCTCCTTCCTGTTCTCGGCGCTGCTGACCCAGTGGATGGGCAGCCAGTCCAGCGCCTTCATCGTCGGGCCGATTGCCATCAGCGCGGCCATCCACCTCGGCGTGAATCCGCAGGCGATTGCGGTTGCCACTGCCCTGGGCTGTTCGGCCTCCTTCCTCACGCCGTTTGCACATCCCGTCAACGTGATCATGATGAGTCCCGGCAATTACCGCTTCAGCGATTTCCTGCGCGTGGGCCTGGGACTGATGGCAGTTGTATTCCTGGCGATGCTGGCTGGTATGATATTGTTCTGGAACTTATAACGCCTGGAGCACAGCCGCCTTGTTCGAGCAGTTTTCATTCCGCCAGCCATTTCGAAAATATCAGCGCATGATCCTGGAGCAGATCGTTGTCCAGCAAAAGGATCACAAACATCATCTCGTCGCGCCACCCGGGGCGGGCAAGACCATCATCGGCCTCGAGTTGATCCGTCAGTTTGGGTCGCCTGCCGTGGTTTTCACGCCCACGACCACCATCCAGGCCCAGTGGAGCGAGAAGGTGAGCATGTTCCTCGATCCTGCGCTGGAGGCGTCCCAGTTCGCCAGCATGGATGCCGACCGCCGCGCGCCGATCCACATCTTCACCTACCAGCTCATTTCCACGCCCACGCAGGCGCGTGAATACCTCAGGGAAGCAGCCCTGCTGTTGTGGAAGGAAAATCTTGTCCAGGATGGGCAGGCTGCGGATTTACCCGCCGCCCAGGCGCGCCTCGACGCTTTGGAGCAGAATAACCCGAAGGAATACCAAAAGGAAGTGCTGCGCTTCATGGGCCGTGTCAGAAAAAAACTCCTGCTCGAGCCTGATGCCGATATCGCGCGTTTCCTCCACCCGAACGCCATCCAGTTGATCGATGACCTGGTGGCTTACGGCGTCCGCACCGTGGTGTTGGACGAGTGCCATCACCTGCTGGATTACTGGGCCATCGTGCTGCGGTACCTGGTCAGTAAAATTCAGGAACCGCGCATCATCGGTCTGACCGCCACTCTGCCCAGTCCTGAAACGGACGCCGAATACGAAAACTACACCAGCTTGCTCGGGGACGTGGACTTCGAGATCCCCACGCCCGCCGTGGTCAAGGAAGGTGACCTCGCGCCCTATCGCGACCTGGCCTACATCGTCAAGCCGACGCCGCGCGAAACGCAGTATCTCAAGCAGATTCAGGCCGAGTTTCAGGAGGCGATTGCTTCATTGACGGGGGACGCCCGCTTTCGCGATTGGGTTCAGGGACTGGTTCGCATCCCTGCGGATGCCGCCGATCCGAGTTCCGTCTGGCAAAACTACTGGGATGAATCCCCGCTGCTCACACTGGCCGCCGTCCGTTTCTTGAATGCGAACCAGGTACCGCTTCCAAAGAATCTGCTCATGCCTGTCGAAGCGACCGACCCCATCCAGATGGAGGATTGGATCCATCTGCTCGAACGCTATGGACTGGACATCCTCAAGACCAGCGCGGATGAAGCCGACCATGAGACGTTGAAGCGCCTTCGCAAAGTGCTCCTGCCCTTTGGCTTGACCCTGACCGAGCGCGGCATCAGCCAGAGCCGCTCGCCTGGTGACCTGGTGTTGACCTTCTCCGAATCCAAGGATCACGCTGTCGCCCACATCCTCGAAGTGGAATCCAGGGCGCTGGGCGCTCAACTGCGCGCCATCGTCGTCACGGACTTCGAGCAGGTTGGGACAGGCGTGCCACGCCTGAAGGGTGTGCTGGATTCGGATGCAGGCAGCGCCATCCGTGCCTTTCGTCTGCTGGTCTCACATGCCGACGTCAGGCACCTGAATCCCGTTTTGATCACAGGCAAATCGTTGATGATTCCCGCTTCTGCGCAGGAAGTTCTCCTGCGTGAGTTCGACACGTATTTGCAGCAGCAAAAGCTCAAGGCAGCCTGCAGCGCCAAAGCGACTCGGGATCACGCCATCGTCGAAGTGCTTGGCGAAGGCAGGGACTGGTCGCCGCGCACCTACGTCCGCATGTTGACGTCGCTCTTCGACCGCGGCCTGATCCAGTGCATGGTCGGCACGCGCGGCATCTTCGGCGAGGGCTGGGACTCGCTCTCGCTCAACACACTCATCGACCTGACCAGCGTGACCACCAACACCTCCGTTCAGCAATTGCGCGGACGCACCATCCGCCTCGACCCGAACTGGAAGCGCAAGGTCGCCCACAACTGGGACGTGATCTGCGTCGCCAAGGAATTTGACCGCGGCGATGTGGATTTCAACCGCTTTATCAAGCGCCACCAGCAATACTGGGGTCTGGTGGTGCAGAGCAGCTTGACCGACTTGCTGGTTGGTTCCGCTCAACCGGTGCTTCCTTCAAATGTCAAATCCGCCCTGCCGTCTGTTGGAAATATAAATCTCGCTGGGCGTGGCAGCATTGTCAAAGGAATCCAACACGTTAATCCATACCTGGTGCAGGACTGGCTTAATCAGCAGGGCGATTTGAAGCGTATTGATTTTGGAAAGCATAACCGCTTCATGATCCAGCAGGTACATTACCGCGACCAGGTCTACGACCTGTGGGGCATCGGGGAGGATTACAGCAACTTTGCCTATCGCGCCACATCCATAAACGCGCGCGACTTGAAAATCCGCACAGCCTTCACGTTGCAAAATACGGTCAAGGCCCTGGCCCTGCGGGTGCTCTTTGCGCTCATCCAGACCGGAGTATTGGCCCTGATCTACTTCTCCCGCCCAGTCCTGTCCTTGATTTTTTCAGGTTCTGTATTCATGCTGTTGTGCGGCCTGGGCCTGATGGCTGTGGTTTTTGGCGCAGTCCTTTTGCTCAACCTGCGTCAGATTTACCTCCTGCTCAAAAAACTATTCACCGAACAAATCCCCGATGCGATCCTGTTCGATGTGGCGCGTGCCCTGGTGGAAACCCTGCGCGCCGAGAATCTCATCAGCCGCAACCTCAGCCCCGATTACGTTCGCGTGATCGAGACCGAAGCCCACACCTACGACGTGATGCTCGATTATGCCTCCCCTGAGGATGCCGCCACCTTCATCAGCGCCTACGAGGAAATCTTCGCGCCCGTCGTCGATCAACGCTACCTCATCCAGCGCACCGAAGACCGCCTGCCCAACCTAGCCCTGCGCGCCTTCTGGCTGCCCCTGCGCATGTGGATTCGAAACACAGGCATGTATCCGCCCGCGTATCATCCCGTGCCGAAGATTCTCGCCTCGCGCAAGGAGCGGGTCGAACAGTTCGCGCATTTCTGGCAGAAATATGTCGGTGGTGGGGAGATCGTTTTCACCCGTTCCCAGGCGGGCCGCGCCGTGTTACTATCTGCCCGCGCCCAGCGCCGCCCCAAAGTCAAACAAATGGCCTTCGAAATTTGGAAATAGGAGCATTGGATATGACCAGCATCTTGATCAAAAATGGGACTCTGATCACTGCCGCAGATACCTTTAAAGCGGATATCCTGATCGAAGACGAAACCATCGCCCAGATCGGCGTGGACATTGAGCCTGGCTCCGCCAAAGTGGTGGATGCCACGGGAAGGCTGATCCTGCCGGGCGGCATCGATCCGCACGTTCACCTCGACCTGCCAATGTTTGGCACGGTCTCATCCGACGATCACTATACGGGCCACAAGGCCGCGGCCTTTGGCGGCACGACCACCGCCATGGACTTCGTGGTTCAGGAATTAAAAGGCTTCAAGTATTCGGTCGACGTGTGGATGGAGATGGCGCAGAAGGCGGCCATCGATTATTCCTTCCACATGAACCTGACCCACTTCGACGACCAGATTGCCAGGGAAATTCCCTCTCTGGTCGAGATGGGCATCACCACGCTCAAGGTCTTCACCGCCTACAACGGGCGCCTGCGCCTGGATGATGGCGGCATCTTCCGCGCCCTGCGCGTTGCCAAAGACAACGGCATGCTGGTCATGGCGCACTGCGAGAACGGCGACGTGATCGACACGCTCATCCCTGAAGCTCTCGCGGCCGGACACACCACGCCCGAATACCACGCGCTGACCCGTCCCGGGTGGGGCGCGGTCGAAGCGACGTTGCGCATGGCTGCCATGGCCGAGACCGCAGACGCGCCTGTCTACATCGTCCACATGAACATGGCGGGTGAAGTGGACATGCTCAAGTACGCCCGCGAGCGCGGCGTGCCCGTCATGGGCGAGACCTGTCCGCCCTATCTGTTCTTCTCGGTCGATGATCTGCGCCGTCCCGATGGCGCCAAGTGGATCTGCTCGCCGCCGATGCGCTCGAAGGCCGACAACGCCCGCATCTGGGAGGGGATCTCGGAGGGCGTCCTGCAAACCATCGGCACGGACCACTGTCCCTTCTTCTTTGACGGAACCCGTCCCATCGTCTATGAGGGGCAGCAGGTCGCCATCCCAGGCAAGGAGTTGGGCCGGGACGACTTCACCAAAATCCCCAATGGCCTGCCAGGCATCCAGGACCGCATGCCCGTGCTGTGGACACATGGCGTCCGCACGGGGAAGATCACGCCCAATCAGTTCGTGGCTTACATGAGCACCAATCCCGCCAAAATTTTCGGCCTGTACCCGCGCAAGGGCGCGCTCGTCCCCGGTGCCGATGCGGACATCGTCATCTGGGACCCCGAGAAGCGGGTCAAATACGGCGTGGCCCTGTCGCACCAGCGCACCGATTACAACCTGTACGAAGGTTGGGACTTGGTCGGCTACCCCGAAAAGGTCTTCCTGCGCGGACAGATGATCGTCGACGGCGAACAGTGGCTCGGCAAACGCGGCGGCGGAAAATTCCTCAAGCGCGGTCAGGGTGAAGTGGTATAGCTCGTATATGTCGTTGCGAGGAGGCGAAGCCGATGAAGCAACCTCCTCGTTTTTTATTTCCCGCTTGATAACTTTAGAGGAGAGAGACATGCCACCCCGAAAACCCATCATCCACTGTGGCGCCCTCGTAGTCCATTGCATGGACTACCGCCTGCAAAAATTCCTCCAGCCGTGGATCACGGTCCGCTTTGGGTATGACAACTTCGACATCATCTCCCTGGCGGGCGGCGTGCATGATTACGAGATGGTCCTGAAGTATGTGCAGCTTGCCGTTCAAATTCACAGCATCGACACGGTCTGCCTGATCAACCACGAGGACTGCCGCGCCTATGGCCGCGAAGGGACATACAAACGTCACAAACACGATCTGACGGACGCGCGCACGAAGATCAAAGCCCTGTTCCCGCATTTGAAGGTGGAGACCTTCTATCTGCATCTCGACGGGACTTTCGAACCAATCCAGTGATAAGCCAGTCGCTTCTTCAGGGTCGAAGATACTCTCTCTGCCTGCACACGGACACCTTGTCGTGCAGACTGGCAAAGTCAGGGAGTGGGCCGTCCAGCAAGGGCGCGGGCTGGATGCCCATCTTCGGCCAGTTGGGCGTCAAGCTGCCCTCGATGTAGCTGCCAGGAAGATCCCATAAGAACCGGGCGGACCTGGCCAGGCCCGCCCGTACGCCAGTACTTCCCCCCATTTTGTTATTCTTCGTATTCGCAACTGGTATACGTATCACTTCCCGGGCCGCCAAGACAAATATCGGCGCCCTCATTCCCGGCCAGGGAATCGTCACCGCTGCCAGCGAGGATGCAGTCATCCCCGCCCATGCCGTCGATGATGTCGTCGCCCGAACTTCCAATGATCAGGTCATTTCCGCTGGTGCCGTTCAACGTCCCGGAGCCGCTGATGATCTGCGTCAGCGCTATTTCGTTGCAGGCGGAGGGCTTAATGTCTTCAGCCGTGACTGCCAGGGATTTTCTGCCGACGTTCGAGTCCGGGGCTGCGATCCCCGCCGCGAAGGCAGTGGCTGTGCTCACGGCGATCAACGCGAACAATCCAAAAATCACGAACTTTAGCGGAAAGGGCATTCTCAAATCTTTATCCTCCTCAAGACCTGAGTCTCCACAGGGGCGGCGTTTGCGGGCGCAGCCTGCTCCATATCGATCACGTCCGCCACCGCTTCCCGTTGGATGGGGCGCTGGGATTCCTGGCGATATTCCCCGCCCCTGGCGATGAAGCCTAATATTTCATGGCTGCCCGCATCCTGTTCAGCGACGCCCCTCTTCCCGCTGCCAAGTACATAGCGATAAACGGCCCCATTGCATTGAACCATATAGGCATGCATGAAGTTGAGCGTCATGTGCAGGATCATCGCGTTCTGCCGATCGGCCAGTTTGGCCAGGTCATCGATGGAGGTGACGTCGATGACCGGTAGCGTACCATCCAGGCTGCGCTCGTAGACATCCATGAGCAACGGTCCATAGCGCAGGCGAATCAGGGTATCCTCGCTTTGGCGGGCCATATTGAAAACGGACCAACCCATCGCCCCGAGTCCGCCCAGCGCCAGGCCCAGCCCCACCAGGGCGAACACACGCAGGAAGCTGATGGTGGGCTCCCAGCCCAGGATGGGCAGGGTATTGGCTTCGTAGTTGGAACTGGATACCAGTCCCTGTTTCATGATGTGCATGGGATCGACCTCGGCGCTGCCATCGGCAAGATAAAGGTGTGCCTTGTCGAATCTGAAGGTGAGCACGGGATCAAAGGAATCGGTGACGACCTGCCCCGAGGCATTGGCGGAGATGAGGACGTTTGTAACGATTTCGATGGTATAGGTTCCCGCGCGCAGGCCTGTTTCCGTCTCCACCAAAGTCACCATTGATTCCATCTGGCACAGGTCCAGGGTGGTCATGCTAAAAAAGGAATTGCCCGAAAAGGTGGAGGATGCGCTCATCGGGATCGTACGCTGCCAGCCGCTTTGCGCATCCATGATACGGGCAATCATCTGGTTGCTTCCCGAGATATTCTGAAGCTGGTTTCCCAGAACGTTGTAGATAAATCCGACGTTGAGAAAACAGGTCAGCTTGGGGAAGACGGGTTCCCCGGTGCGGACCATATCCGTATCGTAGACGCCGAGTGTCCCTGCCGCGGAGTAAAAATAATTGCCATCCTGCTGATAGGTGATGTTATCCGCGGCGCGCGTGGTGGGGCGGGTAAAGGCAAAAATGGCCAGGCCGAGGAATCCGATCGCGAAAAATCCAAGCACGTAAAATGCGCCTTCGAGCGTGCTGCTGGAGCGGAGTGCAGAACGTTTTTTCCCCTTTTGGTTTTGCGATGGTTTGGTAAACATACTGGACATAAGGATACCTCCCAGTAAAACGATGGTAAGCGACATGTTGACGGGTGCGCGCAGCCATATCATTAACCTGCCTGCTTTTGGCGCGTGGATCCATTGTTTTCCAACGATTTCATCACGGGTGGGGCGGTAGGCATCGATCCATGAGTTGTTATCGCCCTTGATTACGAAATATCTCTGCTGGATGCCGATGATTCGATGAATGACGTACTGTCCCATTTCAGCATCACGATATGCCACAACGTCCCCGACTTGATACGTCTCTGAGGTGCGGACGATGACCAAGTCGCCGGTATGGTAGTTGGGCTCCATGCTGATGCCATTCACCATGATGTAGGAAGCCCGCCCGCCGACTTTGGCCGGGGCGAAGGCAATCCAAATCACCACCAGTCCTGCAAACAGGAGGAGATCGAAAAAAATGGATGAACGGCGCTGGGTGGATTTCATTTGAATTTTCCGGGGCGGGTGGTGCCTGGCTCTCTCGTTGATTGCAGGTAAGGCCTGGCCATCAGACCAGGCCTTACGCTGTGGGAAGAACTAATCCGATCTTGCTGACATACCGGTATTACGGGGCGGGATCGAGACTGCTGCTGGCAACGATGTTCAGCGCGGTGATGTCGGCAAGCTCAAGGGCTCCGTAGGTGCAGGTCACGGGAATGACATGCGAAACGGCAGTCCCGAGGGTGCAGACTTTCCAGGTGCCCAGATCCGCGGTCTGAAGTTCGACCAAGGCGGCGTCAACGGTTCCGGTAGTGGGGCCGACCTTGAAGGTGATGGCATCGACGATGGTGGGGTCGGATGCATCCAGGTCGTACACGATATCGGTGACAGTGTAGCCGGGGACCACATTGGCCTTGTAACCCGCGGCGCTGTCCGGTACGGTGTTGGCGGCAGCGAAAGCGTAGGCGCTCGCAGCGACCACGATCACGACCAGGACAACGAGCATAACTTTGAAATTGCGGAACATGGCTTTCTCCTTTGTTGCAGATCCAATTCTCATTGGGGCTGCGCTAGTGAGGTGGGCTTTCCTGTTTTAGGAAAGTGACCAAGCCATCCGATTAAAATAGCCTGGCTTGAAACAAGCCAGGCTAAACACACCAAAGAAGAAATTCTTTGTGATCTTCGGCGGCCTGGCAATCGTGGTCACTGGCGTGACGGTAGACCCATGGCTTTGCGTCGCCGGTTTTCACCGGGTTTGCCTTTATCGGATGTTTCTTGTAAAACTATAATAGCACCTATTTGAGCCCGGAACCTTACAGGCAGGTTTCAACGAGTTGTCAAGAAAGAAAGGTTAAGGAAAAAACCTTAACAATTCTGCGTATATTTATGATTGTTTCAACCAATATTATTTGCGCAGTTTTGGACTTGTTTTGAAGAAAGAAGAAGTGTGTTGTCTGGCGGGGGTGTCTGTCGACGTGAAAACTCCCTGCGCAAGCTGCTGGAAATTTGAACCTGTACACCTCCTTCCTGTGATAAAATACCGCCCGTTCGCACAAAGGACGCCTTGGGGGAGGACCCGAGCCTTTGGAAATCTACTTGCTTTGGAGAACAACGTATGCCGAGACGGAATCTCGCTCGTCTCTACCGGGACGAGTTCTCTGGATATTCACTCGCCAAATTCCAGCAGGACCTGCTGGCAGGCCTGACCGTGGCCGCGGTGGCCCTGCCGCTGGCGCTGGCCTTTGGCGTGGCCTCGGGCGCATCTGCCGCCGCGGGGTTGGTCACCGCCATCCTGGCGGGCATTGTCATGGGCCTGCTTTCGGGCGCGCCCTACCAGATCAGCGGGCCGACGGGCGCCATGTCCGCCGTGCTGATCGTGCTGGTGGCGCGCTACGGCCTGGAGGGGATCTGGGCTGCGGGCCTGCTTTCGGGCATCGCCCTGCTCATCATCGGGCTGCTGCGGCTGGGGCGCTTCATTGCCTTCATCCCCTCGGCCGTCATCAGCGGCTTTACCTCGGGCATTGCCCTGATCATCTTCATCGGCCAGATCGACAACTTCCTGGGCGTCAAGACCGAGGGCGTCGAGACCGCCGCCTTGAAATTGATCGGCTATTTCAAGGGCGGATTTGTCCCCGATGGACACGCCGTCCTGCTGGGAACGGTGGTGATCGCGGCCATGCTGCTGTGGCCGCCCAAATGGGGCGCGCGCTTCCCCGCCTCCCTGCTGGGGATCATCCTCGCCACCGCCCTGAACTGGATCCTCGGCTGGTCCACGCCGATGATCGGCGCCATCCCCCAGACCCTGTTTCTCGACCAGCGCCTGAACCTGGCCAACCTGCCCTGGGCCAACCTCCCCGACCTGCTGGCCCCCGCGCTGACCATCACCGCCCTGGGCGCGGTCGAGTCCCTGCTGTGCGGCGCGGTCGCCTCGAACATGACCGGCATCCGCCTGCAGGCCAACCAGGAGTTGATCGCGCAGGGCGTGGGCAACATGCTCATTCCCTTCTTCGGCGGGGTGCCTGCCACGGCGGCCATCGCCCGCACCAGCGTCAACATCAAATCGGGCGGACAAACCCGCCTGGTCAGCATCGTCCACGCGCTGGGCATCCTGCTTTCGATGTTCCTGCTTGGCTCGGTCATGGCGCGCATTCCGCTGGCGGCGCTGGCGGGCGTGCTAATGGTGACTGCCGTGCGCATGAACGAATGGGAGTCGATCAGGTTCATGTTTGGCAAACGCTTCAAGACCGACATGATCGCCTTTACCATCACCATGCTGGCCACCATCACCCTCGACCTGACCCAGGCCATCCTGATCGGTACCTTCGTCGCTGGGGCGGTCTTCCTGAACAAAATCGCGGGCATCGACATCACTGTCCAGGAAGTGGATGTCGAGAAGCTGCGCCAGAAGGGCATCGAGACGGCGGGCAAATGCCAACACGTGCGCGTGGCCTTTCTGACGGGTCCGCTGTTCTTTGCCGCCACGGGTCAGTTCAACGAGGCTTTCCAGAACCTGGGCGATACCCACGCGCTGATCCTCTCGATGCGCGGCGTGCCGCTGGTCGACTCGGCCGGGTTGGAGGCCATCCAGCGCCTGTACGAAAAGCTGCACAGGCAGGGTGGCACGCTCATGTTCGCGGGCGTCCACGACAACGCGCGCGCCATGATGGAACGCGGCGGCCTGCTGGAAATCATCGGCGAGGAGAATTTCTTCTGGTCCAGCGACCAGGCCATCGTCGAGGCGGAAAAGCGCGGGTGCAGGTTCTGTTGAGTTGATATGGAGTCCAGAAGCTCTGCTTCTGGATGTTTCAGTTTTTTTCTCAAAGGCCTGGCTGCTTGACACCGTCGGACTGATTCGAAGGTTGCTCCCATCCCTGCCACAACCATTGCAAGGCTGTGATTTGGGATGTGAACCCTGTCCAAAGTCTGGAGACTTTGGACTCCAGACTCCATGAATCAAAAAAGCCGATGCAGGTGACTGCACCGGCTTTTTTGTTGTAATTTACGAGAGGGGCGCCAGTTCGTCTTTCTTCTTGAACCAGGTCTTCCACTCTTGGTTCTCCCACACCACCAGGATGGGGGCCGCGTTGAAGATGGAGGAGTAGGTACCGCTGAAGATACCGACCAGCAGGATGATCACAAAGTGACGGATGCTGTCGCCGCCGAACAGCACCAGGGCCGTCAGCGTGAACATGACCGTCAACTGCGTGGTGATCGAGCGGTCGAGCGTCTGCACGATGGAGTGGTTGACCAGCGCCTCGTATTCCAGGCGGCGGAAGATGCGCGAGTTTTCGCGCACGCGGTCGAACACCACGATGGTGTCATGCACCGAGAAGCCGATGACCGTCAGCAGGGCGGTCAGGAAGAGCGCATCCGCCTCCCAGCCGAGGAAGAAGCCCAGCATGGTTTCCACGCCCAGCACCACCAGCACGTCGTGCAGCATGGCTATGATGGCGGCCGTGCCGTAGCGGATGGGGTGGTCGACGCCGCGGAAGGCCCACCAGATGTAGAACAGGATGGCGGCGGCGGCGAACAGGATGGCGATGGAGGCCGCCTTGGCCACCTCGGCGCCGACCGAGGCGCTGATCGAGGTGAAGTTCAATACCGTCACCTTGCCAAAACTGGCTTCCATTTCGGCCACCATTTTGGTCTTGGTTTCCTCTTCCATCTTCTTGGAGCGGATGGAATAGGCATCCTCGCCCAGCGGCTGGATGACGGGATCGGCCAGAAGCTCAGTCTCGGAGGAGAATTGGGCGTACATATCAGTGATCTGGTCGACGCTCGGGCGGGCGCCCTCGAACTGAACCTCGAACAGGGAGCCGCCGCGGAAATCGATGCCCAGCGGGATCGGGCCGACATCGGGGTGCTGTGCCCAGTGAAGACCCATGAAGAACAGGCCGGGGATAATAATCACCAGGGAGATGAAGAAGTACCAGTAGCGATTCTTGATGATATTCATGTCTGTTTCCTCTGTTCCTACAGGCCGAACCAGGTTGGGTGTTCGCCCAGCTTGAGGTTATCCAGCGCGGTGTGCAGGAAGGTGCGGGTAACGTTGATGGCCGTGAATAATGAAACGATCACGCCCAGCGCCAGGGTGACCGAGAAGCCCTTGACCATGCTGGCGCCGAATGTGCTGCCGAAGATCCACAGAATTCCGCAGGTGATCAGCGTGGAAATGTTCGAGTCGCGGATGGAGGGCCAGGCGCGGCTCCAGCCCAGGTCGATGGCCTGGCTGAGGGTGCGGCCGGCGCGCAATTCCTCCTTGAGGCGTTCGAAGATCAGCACGTTCGCATCCACGGCCATGCCGATGCTGAGGATGAAACCAGCGATGCCAGGCAGGGTCAGCGTGACGGGGATGAGTTTGAACAGCATCAGGGAGGCCAGGGCGTAGATGATCAGCGCCAGGTCGGCGATGATGCCGGGCAGGCGGTAATTGAGAGCCATAAACAGGATCACCACGGCCAGGCCGATGGCGCCCGCCAGCACACTCTTGCGCACGGATTCCTCGCCGAGCGTGGGCCCGACGGTGCGGCTTTCGACCACCTTCATCGGCACAGGCAGGGAGCCTGAGCGCAACTGGATAGCCAGGGTGTTGGCGCTTTCCTGGGTGAAATTGCCCGAGATCGAGCCTTGTCCGCCCGTGATCGGTTCGTTGATGCTGGGGGCGGAGATGATCTTTTTATCCAGGACGATGGCCAGGGTCTTGCCCACGTTGGCGGTGGTGTAATCGGCGAAGGTCTGGGAGGTTTCAGGCTTGAGGGTGAAGTTGATGACAAAGCCGCCCAGGGTGCCAGGCCCCACAGCGACCGTATCCAGCCCTGCGCCGGTCATGACGGTGTGATAGACCGTCTCGCCTGCGGCTGCCTGCGAGGCGTCGGTGTCGGTCACGATGACCAGGCCTTCGGTTTGCGGACCGGCCGGCATATCGGCCATGTCCACGAACTCGAGCAGGGCGGTCTGTTTGAGGGCCGCCACGACCTCATCGGGGTTGCTTACGCCCGGGAATTCCGCCACGATACGGCGTTCACCGGCCACCTGCATGACGACTTCATTCACGCCCAAGCCGTTGGCGCGGTTTTCAAGGATGGTCTTGGTGCTGTTGATTTCTTCCGAGGCCACGGCGCGGTCTGCGGGGACATCGGCTTCGAGCAAGGTTTGCAGGCCGCCGCGCAGATCAAGCCCCAGCTTGACGGCTACATTGCGATCGACGATGTTTTCCTTGGTGAAGGGGTTGATGATCAGGATTCGGTCGCTGAGATCGATCCAAAGGGAGAAAGCCGTCAGCAGCAAAATCAGGATCAGCCATAGAGAGTTGTTACGATTCATGGTGTACTCCGTCCAAAAAAATACCAGCCCGGGGCTGGCGCCGCATGATTATACTCCCATTGAAAGGGGGCGTGTAGATGGATTTGGGCCAAAGCTGCGGTTGTGTCCCCAATGCTCCGTTGGATTCGCATCCAGCGGGAGCATTGGGTGTCTATGGATCGATCCACTCGTCGAACAGCGGGGTCAGGTCACAGCCGCAGCGGGCCTCGGCCAGGGATTTGAGTCCCTGTGGGGTGGCGATGTCCCAGGCGTAGGTCTCCGTGTATTCACGCAGGAAGGCGTCGAAGACTTCGATGCCCATCTCCTTCCGCAGGGCCTCGAAGAACAGCGCCCCGCGGCCATAGACGATGGCGCTGTATTCCGCGCCGTTGTAATCGGCCACCGGCAGGCCCACGGGAATGGGCTTGTTGTCCACCCTTTGCCAGCGCTGCGTTAACGAGGCGCGGTATCCCTGATAGCCGTTGGAGCCGTATTCATCCTCGAAGTATTGCAGGGTGATGAACTGCGTCAGCGATTCGTCCAGCCAGGGATCGTCGAGCTGGTCGTTGCCGACCAGGTTGTAGAACCATTGATGCCCGACCTCGTGGGCGACCACGCTTTCGAGATAATCGTGCTTGGGATCCATGATACGTTCGGTGATGGCGATCATGCCCGGGTATTCGATGCCGAGCGCCAGGGTGGGCGTGGTGACCAGGTCCAGTTCGGTGTAGGGATAGGTCCCATAGCGGGCGTTGAAATCCTCCAGGGCGCGGATGGCGGTTTCCAGCCCGGCTTCGGCCCCGCTTTGAAGGTCGGCGGGGGCGTAGAAGTTGACGGTTGTTTCGCCAATCTCGCGGCTGATCGATTCGAAATCGTCACTGACGACCAGATAGAAATCGCGCACGGGGCCGGCCGCATAGCGCACGATCTGTTGTTCTCCCTCGACCTGGCGGCCCATCTCGCGTCCCACCGCCACCAGGGTCAGGTCTTTGGGGGCCGTGACCGTGACATCGAAGAAGGAGATGTCCGCATAGGTCAGATCGCCGGATTGCGGCGGGATCTCCGCGTTCCAGCCTTCGTCATCGTAGACGGCTGCCATTGGGTAGGAATGGGCCAGCGTCAAAACACCCTCCGCGTAGGCCAGCACGCCGTAGTTCAACTCGACCGTGTCGGGGACGGTCAGGCTGAAATCCATGCCCAGGGTGACGTGTTGTCCAGGCTCCAGCGGGGTGGGGAGGGGGATGCTCATCAGGCTGTCGTTCAGGGTTAGGACGGGGGTGACGGCTTTCCCGTCCGCGACCAGATTTGTGACCTGCATCCTGCCGCCCAGCAGGTTGGGGAACAGGCGCAGTTGCACCTCGTCCAAAGGCATATCCTCGTTATTCGTGTAGTGAATAATCTCCCTGCCTGTCACGTTCAACAAGTCGGCGGCGATTTCGAACTCGAGCCGATATTCGCTGGCCCCCTGAAGTTTCTCCAGAATGGGCCGGCTTTCTTCGATCAATCCCTCGCGAAAGAGGGAGCGCTCGAAGGGCTGGCTGGGGTCTGTGGTTGGGAGGGGAGTGGGGGCAGGGCTGGGGCTGGGAAACTGACAGGAAACGGCAAGCAGGCTGAGGGCCAGGAGAAAGGGCAGCAGTTTTTTCATGGGAATTGCTCCTCAAGAAATGCCAGCACCCGTTCGAGCACCTGGGCGGGCGTCAGGATGTCCGTATCCACGACCAGGTCGGCGTGCTGAAGCGCGTGGGAGAGGCGGCGTTCCTGCTCGGCGTGGTCGCGCTCCAGCCAGTTGAGGTTGCGGCGGGCGGTGCTGACAGGGAAGGAGGCGCCCAGGTAAATGAGGACATCGGGATTGCTGAGGCGCTTCCACATGTCCTTGACGTAGGAATGTTCCTGCGCGATGTGACGGCAGGCATATCCGCGCGCCTCCAGCCCGGCGATGAGCGTGGATTTTCCCGAGCCGCATGGACCGACGACGCCGACCAGGGGATTGGCGGGCGGCGAGGAATCAGTCATTATCGTGCATCAGGCGATTTAGCTCGTTGGGGCCGCCCAGCACCACCAGGGTATCGCCTGCATGGACGGGGTGCGAATCGGTCGGATGCATGTGTGAATGGTGGTCGCGGCGCAGGAAAACGATGTTGAGGTGGTAGGTATCTTCGACGAAGCCGACAGTTTTGCCTGCCAGTACGGAAATGGGCTTGATCACGAGACGCGCCAGGCTGAGCTGCTGGCCCTCGACCGAGATGGGGCTGGACACGTCCGCGCCGGCCGCGGCGGCGGCAAACAGCGGGGCGGCCATTTCGGTGGCGCTCATGGCGTTGAACCCGAATTGCTCCTGCAGGGCGTGGGCGAAGTCTTCATCGAAGATGCGCACCACCACCTGGATGTTCGGGTTGAGGCTGCGCGCCTTGAGGGCGATTTGCAGGTTCATGGCGTCGTTCTGGCTGGCCAGGATGATTGCGCGCGCATCCTGGATATTGGCTGCTTCGAGGGCCGACTGGCGCGTGGCGTCGTCGGGGATGACGGGGATGCCCTTGGCGCGCACGACGGCCACGGCGTCTGGTTCGGCCTTGAAATCGATGACGGCCAGGTTTTCGCCCATCTCGTGCAATTTCAGGGCAATGCGATAGCCCAGGTGACCCAGGCCGATCAGGACAATGTGTTTGTTCATGGTGGAGGCTACTGCCATTTCCCATTCCTTGTTGCGCGCGCGGCGGTTGAAGAGCAGGCTGCCGAAATCGGCCAGGCCCTGTGCCAGGACGCTGATGCCGAAGACGGGCATGATGAAATGAAAGGCTTGCAGGAGGAAGTGGCGCGGGAAGTCGCCCAGCGGTTGCAGGAAGGTGGCGGTCAGGACGGTGTACACCGCTTCTGCGTAGCTGGAGGTGGGGTCGCCGACCAGGGCGGCCAGCCAGCGATAGAGTAACCCGCCGCCCAACATGCCGCCGGCAAACCATAGAACTGGGGCGCGGAACTCCCGCAGCAGGATGATCGTGTCGCGCCAGGAGGCCTTCCACTGGCGAAGTCTGGTATTCATACCATCCGCCTCGCCTGGATGGGCAGCCGCACCGACATGCGGCGCACGTCGTCGCCGTTCCGCCGCCTGACGCTGATGACCACCACCGAGATGTCGTCGGCGGGGCGGTTTTCGTCCAGGCGCACGGCATGGGACAGCAGCGCATCCGCCAGTTCCTGCGGGGAGGGTGTCTGTTCCTCCAGCACCGAGCGGATGGTCTCGCCCACATCCATAGGCTGGCCGCGCCGCTTGCCGGCATGGGTCAGGCCGTCGGTGTAGAGGACGACCGTCAGGCCGGGCTCGAGCTCGAGTTCCGAAATGAGCGGGCGCACATTGCGCGAGGTGCCGAGCGAGATGCCCTCCTCGCACAGACAGTCGACCTGTTCGCCGCGGCAGATGTACATGGGCGAGGGATTGTTGCGGGTGAGCACGATGGTCTCGGTCAGCATGTCCACCGAGGCGATGTTGAGCGTGCTGGTGACCTTGCCCTGTTTTTCGGTGAAGAGGGTGTCCGAGGCGGCGCGCGCGGCGGCGCCATCACGCACCCCTTCGGCCAGCAGGCCGATCACCTTGCGGACAACCATCATCGAGACGGCCTTGGCGCCGCGCCCGCTGGTCTGCCCGTCGGCCAGCACCACCGACACTCCGCCGTTCGGCCGCTCGACGACCTCCAGCGTGTCTCCGCTCTCGGAGACGGCGTACTTGTTGACCTTGGCAACTGCGATTTGTACTTCCATGAGGTTGATTTTACTATGGGTTTGAACGAACGGCGCGACCTTCGGGCGGGGTTTTGCGGCGCGCGCAAGTTTTCATATAATTCACAGCAATTTTCCTTGACGCTTGCGCCTGATGCCGCTATAATCTGCCCGCTTGTCTGGAAAATCCGCCGGGCGTTTGCCCGGCATGTTTTGTCATAAAGGAGAAAGATCATGCCGCCCCATCCAAAGCGTAAACATTCCAAAGGCCGCCGCGACCGCCGCCGCGCACATGATGCGCTGGTAGCCCGTAACACCGTTGCCTGCTCGAACTGTGGTTCCATGTGCCTGCCGCACACCGTCTGCCCCAAATGTGGTTTCTACGACGGTCGTGAGGTCATGGAAGTGAAAAAAGAAAAGAAATCCGCCGCGTAGTCATCATCAAATCCCGACGGGCCGTGACGAACACGGCCCGTTTGTGTTTAAAGGGCAAAGGAAATCGATATGAATCTCAATCCCAAGACGACCGCATTTGTTTTCCCCGGGCAAGGCTCCCAGGCCGTGGGCATGGGCCGCGACCTGGCCCAGGCGTATCCCATTGCCAGGCAGACCTTCGAGGAAGCCGACGCCCTGCTGGGTTTTTCCCTCTCGCAGTTGATGTGGGCCGGCCCCGCGGAGGAACTGAACGAAACCGTCAACACCCAGCCTGCGCTGTACGTTCATTCGATGGCGGCCCTGCGTGTATTCTCCCAGCTTTATCCTGACTTCGTTCCCGCCGCCGTGGCGGGACATTCCCTGGGCGAACTGTCGGCGCTGACGGCGGCGGGCGCGCTGCCCTTCGCGGAGGGCCTGCAACTGGTGCGCCGCCGCGGTGAATTGATGAAGCGCGCCGGCGAGATCGCCCCGGGCGGCATGGCGGCCGTGCTCAACCTCGACATCCCCGCGCTGGAGGCGGTCTGCGCGCAGGCCAGCACCGAAGCGGAGATCGTCCAGGTGGCCAACGACAACTGTCCCGGGCAGGTGGTCATCTCGGGCGCGAAGGCGGCCGTGGAGCGCGCCATCGCGGGGACCAAGGCGGCGGGCGCCAAGCGCGCCATCCCGCTGGCGGTCAGCATCGCGGCGCACTCGCCGTTGATGGCGCCCATCCAGGCCGATTTCGAGGCCGCCGTCAGGGCCGCGCCGATGGGGGCCGCGAGAATCCTGGTCGTCAGCAACGTCAAGGCCGGGCCGATCACCTCAGCGGAGCAGTTGCGCTGGGACCTGGTGGCGCAGCACACCTCGCGCGTGCGCTGGACCGAGTCGGTGCAATACCTGATCGGGCAGGGCATCCAGTCCTTCGTCGAACTGGGCAGCGGAAATGTGCTGCTCGGCCTGATCCGCCGCATCGATTCGTCAGTGGAGGGGCTGGCCCTCGGCGCGCCGCAGGATTTCGAGGCTTTGCAGGCGGCGTAGCGGCCCACGACAGGCGATATTTGTAACATCGGGGACGTGACAGCGCAGCCGGGCGCCTGCGGTATAATGACCGCATGATTGTTTTGTCTGACAATCGGATGAGCGACGCCGCTCTCCAGCGGTTCTGAACGTATATCTGGTCAGGGTTTCCCTGACCAGATTTGCTTTAAGACACATCCGCACCTGCGGAAACACAAGGAGAATTCATGAAACTCAGCAAATTAGCCAGCGGGATCGCAGAATCTCCCACCTTCGCCTTGAACGAAGAGGCGCGGCTGCTGCGGGAACGCGGCGAGCCGGTCATCAACCTGGGGATCGGCGAACCGAAAAACAAGACGCCCATCGCGGCCGTCCTGTCCTCGGGCGCCAAACTGACCAGCGGCGAGGTGAAATACACCCCGCCCGACGGCCTGCCCTCGATGAAGAAGGCGGTCATCCGCTACACGGAGGAGAGCTACAACCGCCTGGTTGCGCCCGAGAACGTGACCATCACCAACGGCGCGAAGCAGTCGCTCTTCAATATCTTCTATTCCATCCTCAACCCACAGGACGAGGTGCTCGTCATCGCGCCCTACTGGGTTTCATATTGCGAGATGATCAAGATGTGCATGGGCGTGCCCGTCATCGTGACGCCCGAGGACGGCACCTTCATCCCGCGCTTCGAGGACATCGAGCGCGCCGTATCCTCGTCCACGCGCGCGATCATCGTTAACAGCCCGAACAATCCCTCGGGAGCCATCTATCCGCCTGAGTTGATCGCAAAGATTGTGGACTTTTGCGAACGTAAGGGCCTCTACCTGATCTGCGACGACATCTACCACAAGCTGACCTTCGACCGCAACGTGGCCGCGCCCGCCTACTCGTTCACCAAACTGGACGTGGAGAATTCGCACATCATCGTGGTCAACGGTGTGGCCAAACTCTACGGCATGACCGGCTTTCGCATCGGCTGGGTGGTCGGGCCGCGCGACCTGATCCGCGTGATGACCAACGTCATGGCGCAGACCACCTCCTGCGTCTCGCCCATTGCCCAGGCGGCGGCTGAGGGCGCGCTGAACGGCCTGCAATCTGTGGTCGAGGCGCTGCGGCTCCAGATCCAGAACAACCGCGACGTGCTGCTGCAGGAGATGAAGACCTTCAACGGCGCGCGGTTGATTCCGCCCAGCGGCACCTTCTACGCCCTGCCCGACCTGCGCGCCTTCAACGGCAACTCGGTGGAGGTCTCGCGCTTCCTGTTGAAGAAGGCGCTGGTGGTGACCGTGCCCGGCAAGGAATTCGGCATGGAAGGCCACATCCGCCTGTCCTTCGCGGGTTCCGTCAAGGACGTGACCGAGGGGCTGGCGCGCATCAAGTGGGCGCTCGACCCGACCTCGCCGAACGAAATCTACATCGGCGACAAGAAGATGATTCGGGATTGGCTATAGAGAGAGTAGAGAATAGGGAGTAGAGAATAGTAAATGGTAACTGCGTGACTGTTCTCTGCGTATCTGCTCTCTAATCATCTTATGATGAGGAACCATGAATAACCTACTCAACATCAAAACTCCCGCCGAGGGCATCGCCCAGGTGCGCAAGGCGGATTACAACCTGTCCCAGCACGGCGTCGGGAATCTGCGCCTGGCTTATTGGAACCTGCCGACCGAAGCCCTGGTCGAAGAAGCCACCTTCCGCAATGAAGGCGCGCTGGTCACGGGCGGGCCGTTCGTGGCGAACACGGGCAAGCACACCGCGCGCTCGGCCAACGACAAGTTCGTGGTGCGCGAAACCGACTCGGAGGGCAACGTCTGGTGGGGCGTGTACAACCGCCCGTTCGCGCCGGACAAGTTCGAGGTCATGTACGACCGCATGTTGGGCTTCCTGCAAGGGCGTGACGTCTTCGTCCAGGATGTCTACGGCGGCGCGGACGAGAACTACCGTCTGCCCGTGCGCATCGTGACCGAGCTGGCCTGGCACAGTCACTTCGTGCGCAACATGTTCATCCTGCCGCAGTCGCTGGAGGAATACAAGCGCTTCGTGCCCGAGTTTACGATTCTGGCGCTGCCGTCCTTCAAGGGCATGCCCATGGTGGACAACACCAACTCCGAGACCTTCATCTGCCTGTCCTTCGAGAAGAAGCTGGCCATTATCGGCAACACGGCCTACGCGGGTGAGATCAAGAAGTCGGTCTTCACCATCCTGAATTACCTGCTGCCGCTGGAAGGCGTGCTCTCGATGCACTGCTCGGCGAACGTCAACCCGCAGGATGCGAATGATGTGGCCCTGTTCTTCGGATTGAGCGGCACGGGCAAGACCACCCTCTCCGCCGACCCGACCCGACGCCTGATCGGCGACGACGAGCACGGCTGGAGCGACGAGGGTGTCTTCAACTTCGAAGGCGGATGCTACGCCAAGGTCATCGGCCTGTCCGAATCCGCCGAGCCCGAGATCTACGCCACCACCAAACGCTTCGGCACCATCCTCGAGAACGTGCCCTTCGACCCGGTCACGCGCCTGATCGACCTGGATGATGACTCGCTGACCGAGAACACGCGCGCCTCCTACCCGCTGGATTTCATCGACAATGCCGTGCCCGAGAAGAAGGCCGGCCACCCGAAGAACGTCATCATGCTGACCTGCGACGCCAGCGGCGTGATGCCGCCCATCGCGCGCCTGACCCCGGACCAGGCCTTGTACCAGTTCATTTCGGGGTATACGGCCAAGATCGCCGGGACCGAGGTTGGCCTGCGCGACGAGCCGGAGATCACCTTCAGCGCCTGCTTCGGCGGACCGTTCATGGTGCATCATCCCTACAAGTACGCGGAACTGCTCAAGCGCAAGATCGAACGCTACGGCGTGACCTGCTGGCTGGTCAACACCGGCTGGGTGGGCGGACCCTACGGCGTGGGCAAACGCATCTCGATCCGCTACACGCGCGCCCTGCTTAACGCCGCCCTGACCGGCAAGCTGGACGGCGTGGAATACTACCAGGATCCAGTCTTCGGCTTCGAAGTGCCTAGGACCTGTCCCGATGTGCCCGACTCCGTGCTGGAGCCGTGGTCCAGTTGGCCCAGCCGCGCCGAGTACGACAAGCGCTACAAGGACCTGGCCCAGCGCTTCATCGAAAATTTCGCCAAGTTCACCGAAGGCACCCCGCAGGAAGTGCTCGACGCGGGGCCGAAGGTGAAGTAGGCCCGCGACAACTGGACTTAACTCCCCGCCGGTCATTTTGATTGGCGGGGAGTTTTCGTTTCCCGTTCCATGATTGTATTTCGACGGAAAACTTCTTATACTGATTGTGACGACTGTTACGAGTGGAGGGCAGTGTCATGCCTGAGCAAAAGGAAAGTCCCGTTGTTCGTCCGATGCTGGAGATCCTGGCCATTGCGGGTTCCATGGCGGCCATCTTTGGGGTTTTCTCGCTGACCATTCCTGCCAGTTTGTTTGGGCCTGTTCTGGCATTGCTTTTGGGCCTGGTGATCACGGGGGTATTTCTTAAGAGGAAGAGCATCAACTATGCCACCGCCATCGCAACCTGGATCGTGCCCGCCGTCCTGATCCTGTTCATCTATATGCTGGTTTCCCGTCCCGCCACCGTGGTCGGCAGGGTGGTGGATGTGCAGAACGCGCCCCTGACGGGGGCCAGGCTGGTCCTGACCGATTCGAGCGGCGTGGACCACAAGACTGTTACGGATGAGGAGGGCGCCTTCGAGTTTCACAGCATTCCCCAGGGCAAGTACCTGATCATGGTCGAGAGCGAACTTTTGACTAGCAGTGAGGTCCCTTCAGGCTGGCAGCGTATCTTCAGTACGCGCGTTAAATTACCCGCCTCGGTCTATCGTCCTTCAGCCACGAACACGCCTGTTGCCAGTCCAGACCCCGCCATGACGGACGACCCCTCTCAACTTAGCCAGCCGACAACCCTCTCCACGCTGACCCCAACTGTTGAACCCTACTTGGGCTGTCGGATCGAAGATTTTGAAGGCGCGCGGAAGGTCAACTGGTTCAGCCCCGATCCACAAGTGTTCAGTTATGCGGAAACCGATTTACGCGCCCACTCTGGAACATACTCCTTCCGTGTGGTGTACCATAAAACTGATACATACCAGTATGTTGCAGCCGCAAATGTAGGCTGTTGTTTCCCGCGCGGCGTGGACCAGGAGTTGCGGGTCTGGGTCTATGGCGCGGTGAAATTGCTGGTCAAGCTGGAGGACCAGGATCTCAGGCAGGCGGAGATCGGCATCAAGGAGGCTGTCGACCCCGAAGGCTGGACGCTGTTGACCTTTGACTATTCCAGTGTGAAGTCCCAGGTCAATTTGGGCAGGCTCAAAACCATTCTGTTCTTCCCAGCCCCGGGAGATCCGCTGGCGGCGGGGGAATTCCTCCTGGATGATATCGAGCTTTATCCCTACGATGGAAGTTCGGGGAGTTGTCCCCAATAACCTCTGGAGAAAACATGAAAACCCTGATGAAGGTTCTGGTGGTTGCGCTCCTTCTGGGGAATTGTATTGCGCCCACATCCACGACGAACGCCACCCAGGCGTACACGGAAAATGTGTTTCTCGATGAATTGTCCCTCGACACGTGGACCTACCTGAGCTCCGACTGGGCCACAGAAAACCACCTGCCCTGGAGTTGGCGCTCCACGACCGTGAGCGGCGGCGATTACGCCAATACCGCGGAGATCGGCTTTTATGCCCTGTCCTGGCTGGCCGCCTACGATATGCAGGCAGTCTGGAGCCCGGCCTGGCCGCAGACCGAGAGCGAGATCGGCGCCATCCTGGACCAGCTGCGCGCTTGGCAGAGCGGTTCGCAAGTCCAACAGCCGAACGGCCCCAATGCCTATGACCAAAGCGTATTCTATCAATGGTATTGGATTTCCTGGTCGCCGCCGGTGGTGGGAGCGGGGGTGGACGACCACCTGGTGCCTTCGGTCGATAACGCCTGGTTGGCGGCCAGCCTGATCACCATCCGCGCATATGCGCAGGCGGGCGGCCACAATGCGCTGGCGCAAAAAGCCGACGAGATCCTGGCGGATATGGATTTCATGCTGTGGTATCACTACGACACGCATCGCTTCTCGTGGGGCGGCGTGGAGGATCCGCAGGGCGGCACCCAGGCGGACTATTATTCGAACGAGAATCGGATCATCAACTTCGTCGCGCGGGCCCTGGGTCAGTTCAGCGCGGAGGAGTTCCAACTGAGTCTGGCGGCGCTCGAAAAGCCATCGGGCCTCTATGGGGATGTGCAAGTCGAGCGGATGAACTGGGACGGTTCCTATTTCACGTACACCAGCCCTGCGCTGTTCATCCAGGAACAGAACACCTCCTATGGCAGGAAGACCCTCCTGCCTGTCACGCAGGCGCAGGCGGCCTACGCCGCCGACCAGGGATATGCCGCCTGGGGCCTCTCCGATTGTTACGATCTGGGCGGGGGCGGATACGTCCAGCAGGGTGCGCCACCGGCAGCCTCGCCTGATCCGCTCGAAACCCGGCCCGGACTGGTGACGCCGCACGCCAGCGCCCTGGCCTTGATCTCCTCCCTGGCGCCCGAGGCGGCTGCGAATTTGCAGGCCCTGTCGGCGCTTTCGATCTGTTCCTATGACCCGGCCTATGGATTCCCCGATGCCGTCCTGGCCGACCCGGGCGCGGCGGAATATGGGCAATGCAGTCAGCGTTTCAGCGCCCTGGCCCAGGAGTGGCTCTTCCTCGCGCTCGCCAATTATGGGAACGGGTTTATCTGGGAGCATTTCTATTTGGATGAAGGTGTGACTGCGGCTCATGCGGAGATGTATCCGCCCGTCTTCTCGGATGTCCCCTACAATTATTGGTCCTTCACCTGGATCGAGCGGGCATACGATGCCGGGCTGACAGGCGGCTGCGCAATCCTCCCCTTGCGGTATTGTCCCTCCCAAAGTGTGACCCGCGCCCAGATGGCGGTCTTTCTGGAGCGCGGCATGCACGGAAATTCATACCTGCCCCCGGACGTTCCGCCCACCTTCGGCGATACCGCCGGACATTGGGCCGCGGACTGGATCGAAGCCCTGCGAAGCGACGGGGTGACCGGCGGCTGCGGGGACGGTAATTTTTGCCCGCAGAAAACCACCACCCGCGCGGAGATGGCGGTGTTCCTCCTGCGCGCGAAGTATGACCCGAACTACTCTCCTCCCGCCGCCAGCGGGACGTTGTTCACCGATATTCCGTCAACGTACTGGGCCGCGGCCTGGATCGAACAACTGGCGCTGGAGTCGGTCACGGGCGGCTGCGGCTCGGGGAAATATTGCCCGGGGTCGTCTGTCACGCGCGCCCAGATGGCGGTCTTCCTGGTCAGGACATTCGGATTGCCATAATCAGGTGTCAATCTTCCCCTGATTTTTCATAGTCAAGATACCTGTTGACGATCTTGAAACCAATGGATTCATACAATTGCTTTGCCATCCGTTCACGTGCGCGGCAATCGTTCCGTTCGGCGCTAGAGTCGGGATGCCAATGTCTCATAGTTTTCCATACACCATGATTGAATAACTGATGGAGAGGGCGGGCTAACGGCGTGTGGCAGTGGCAAGGGCGGGCTTGGATAATGCCTGAGAGCAGAAAAAACTCGAAGCCAGAAAAATACTCGAAAATGCCGCAGAATCCCACACGTCAGGTGCACGCTTTGTTGGGCGTTTTTTTCTTACCAATGATACCGTCTTCTCTTAGGTATCAAGGTGATACATAGGCATGTTCTTTAATGAATGTTTCGATTTCAGCGCGAGTAAACACATAGTTAGCGGATTTAGCATTCATACTATTCGAGATGCCTAGATTACCAATCGTATCTCCATTAAGCGTGACGGTAGCAGTTTGTACAGAAGGATTCGCAAACACCGTCATGAGTATTTGCATACTGGCAGCTATCAGCGTGACATCACCTACGCCAAAATACTCACCTTGTAAAACCACATTTGCATGAACATCATCAAAAGAAATATCGACGATTTCCAATTTACCACTTACCCAACCGTTTCTACCATCATTTAGAACGGCTTCGAATGCCGTCCTAAGATTATCGACGGTATTAGGGCCATAGGTTATGTCAGAGAACGTTGGCGCAAGGATGTATGTTGACGAGATCGTTACACTGCCTTCTGGGATGGGAGTTTCCACAGGTGTCACAAAGTAGTAGTAAACGATTCTCTCTGATAACGGTATGGAAGGATCTGTAAACAGCAGAGGTGTTGGAGAGGCTGATAATGTAGCAATAGGAATAGATGTTGCCGTAGGAATTACTGGAAGAGGGGTGTTTGTAGAGATAATTACAGTAGTAGGCGAAATAGTCTGTTCCAGTAGAGGTGTTGTTGGAGCACCACATGCTGAAAGGCCAAACACTAATATTGCAATAGCCAGCCAATTGGTTTTCATTTTCATGATTTCCTTGTGATTTGCGACGGCTAATGTGCGGATAAAGTTCCATCCACAAAATCATGTAGCTATCATTTGCAGTGAAACGCCCAACGAGACTGTCGAAAAACTCCTGGTTCGAAAAAAGTTCAAAAAAACTTCCCACAACAGGCTAAAAAACAGCCAAAATATTGCCAAAATGTTGTGCGGAACACCAAAAACCAGATGCTTTTCAGCGTTTCTCTCCCACT